>CAVTPU010000005.1:0-10846 GCA_963736695.1 uncultured Actinomycetota bacterium | reverse complement strand
TGGCGTAAAGCAGTGCGTCCAACTCGGCGCGGCGTCAGACCGTGGATGATCAAACGTGCGGAAGAGGGATACGGTGGCGAGCTATAGCGGCCGCAGAAGCGACTATCTCAAACGGTTGCACCGCATCGAGGGACAGGTGCGCGGGCTGGCCCGGATGGTTGAGGAGGACCAATACTGCATCGACGTGCTCACCCAGGTCGCGGCCACCACCAAGGCGCTCCAGTCGTTCTCGTTGGCGCTGCTTGAGGAGCATCTCAGCAGTTGCGTCGTCGAGGCGGCGCGCACCGACGACGAGGCGGCTCAGGCCAAGGTGCGGGAGGCCAGCGCGGCGATCGCGCGACTGATGCGATCATGAGCCCTCCGCCTTCGGCGGCACTGGGCGTGACGGCAGACAAGTCGACACATGCGTGACATCGAGCCTGATCCGGCAACGAAAGGAACCACGATGATAAGCACCTATTCCGTCGAGGGCATGACGTGCGGCCACTGCGTGCGGGCCGTCACCGCCGAGGTCTCCGCCATGCCCGGCGTCACCGATGTCGCCGTCGATCTCGCGGCTGGGTCGGTGAGCGTCACCAGCGACGCTCCGGTCGACCTCGCGCAGGTGCGCGACGCCGTGGACGAGGCCGGCTATCAACTGGTGTCACAGTTGTCCGCTTCCGTGGCGTGAGTCTGGATCGCCTGCGATGACCACCACTCGGTCGGGCCCGTCGGTCGCGCCCACCCCACCAACTGACCCAGCCCATCCGTCGGCGCGCGGCGCCACCGGTGTCGTCGACCTCGTCATCGGCGGCATGACCTGTGCCGCGTGCGCCGCTCGCGTGGAGAAACGACTCAACCGAGTCGAGGGCGTCACCGCCACCGTCAACTACGCCACCGAGAAGGCCCGAGTCACATTCCCGGCGCGGCTCACCCCGGCCGATGTCATCGCGGTCGTGGAACGCACCGGATACAGCGCCCGAGTGCCCCACCCTCGACACGCCAACGAGACCAACCCGTCTGCCGCCGCAGCCTCGTCTTTGATCGGCGACGCGGGGGCCGTGCACGCGGGGGCCGGCCACGACCATCGGGCCGACCTGCGCACCCGGCTGTTGATCACCACGGCGCTCGCCGTACCAGTCATTGTCCTTGCCATGGTCCCGTCCCTTCAGTTCCGCAATTGGCAGTGGCTCAGCGCCATGCTCACCGGGCCGATCTTCGTCTACGGTGCGTGGCCGTTCCACCGCGCCGCGTGGCTCAACCTGCGGCACCGCGCGACCACTATGGACACACTCATCTCCCTCGGCACCCTCGCGGCGTTCGCCTGGTCGATGTATGCGCTCTTCTTCGCCGACGCGGGCGCGGCTGTGGTGACGGGAATGGAGGGGATGGCGGGCATGGAGGGGATGGGGCACGAATTCAGCCTCACCCTCGCTCCCTCGGCACCCGGAGACGCCAACATCTATCTGGAGGTCGTCGCCGGGGTCACCACGGCGATCCTCGCCGGACGATATTTCGAGGCTCGTGCCAAGAGCCGTGCCGGATCCGCGCTGCATGCCCTTCTTCGGCTCGGGGCCAAAGACGTCACCATCCTGCGCGGTGACGACGAGACGCGCGTGCCCGCCACCGAACTCGCCGTCGGTGACCTCTTCGTGGTTCGGCCCGGCGAGAAGGTCGCCACCGACGGAGTCGTCGTCGACGGAGCGTCCGCAGTGGACGCGAGCATGCTCACCGGCGAGTCAGTGCCGGTCGATGTCAAGTCGGGTGACTCGGTCACCGGCGCGACCGTCAACACCAGCGGTCGCCTCATCGTGCGTGCCCTGCGGGTCGGCGCGGACACCCAACTCGCCCAGATGGCGCGACTTGTCGAACAGGCTCAGAACGGAAAGGCGGCGGTTGCCCGCCTCGCCGACCGGATCGCGGCGGTCTTCGTGCCGATAGTCCTCGTGCTCGCCGCCGCCACTTTCGCCGGATGGCTCTGGCGAGGCGCGCCGGCCGACACCGCGATCACCGCCGCCGTCGCCGTGCTGATCATCGCTTGCCCCTGCGCGCTCGGCCTCGCCACGCCGACCGCCCTGCTCGTCGGCACCGGCCGCGGAGCCCAACGTGGCATCCTCATCAAGGGCCCGGCTGTGCTCGAATCCACCCGTCGGGTCGACACGGTCGTGCTCGACAAGACCGGCACCGTGACAACCGGCCGGATGCGAGTCGTCAGCGTCACCACCGCCCCCGGCATCGCCGAGACGCATGCCCTGAGCTGGGCCGCGGCCGTCGAACACGCGTCACAACACCCCATCGCGGCGGCGATCACCGACGCCGCCCGCGACCGGGTCGGCGATCTGCGGCCAGTCACCGAGTTCACCAGCGAACCGGGCCTCGGAGTCGCCGGCGTCGTCGAGTCGACGCCCGTGCGGGTCGGCCGTCCCAGCGCACTCACGACGACCATCGGCCCGCTGTCAGCCGAGCTCGCCACCGCCGTGCGTCGGGGCGAAGAGTCGGGTCACACGATGGTCGCCGTCGGTTGGGGTGACACCATCACCGCGGTGTTCGCCGTCGCCGACACGATCAAACCCACCAGCGCCATCGCGGTGCGTGAACTCCGGGACTTAGGTCTGCATCCGATCCTGCTCACCGGTGACAACCCGGCCGCAGCACACGCCGTCGCAGCCGAGGTCGGCATCGATGAGGTCATCGCTGAGGTGCTGCCCGCCGACAAGGCGCGGATCATCGAAGGGTTGCAGGCGCGGGGACGTGTCGTCGCGATGGTCGGTGATGGGGTCAACGACGCGGCAGCACTCGCCCAGTCCGATCTCGGCATCGCCATGGGCGCCGGCACGGACGTGGCGATCGAAGCCAGCGACCTGACGTTGGTGCGCGGCGACCTGCGGGCCGTCTCCGACGCGATTCGGCTCGCCCGACGCACTCTCGCGGTGATCCGTGGCAACCTGTTCTGGGCCTTCGCCTACAACGTCGCCGCGCTGCCGCTCGCGGCGGCCGGGCTGCTCAATCCGATGATCGCCGGTGTCACGATGGCGTTGAGCTCGGTCTTCGTCGTCTCCAACAGCCTGCGGCTGCGTCGGTTTCGTTGACGTCGCAACCGCAGGCTGGTGAAGAGGCGGTGTGTGGTCAGTCGCTGCTGCGATAGTCCCACTTCTTCGCCTTGGCGCATGTTCCGTTGGGTTGTTTGCCGAGTTTGGCGATGGCGGACCGGGCCTGTTCGCGGCCGAGATTCCAGCCATACCAGGGGTCGGACGGTTTCAGCTCCGGTGTGATCCACATGAGAGCGCAGCGGCGCATTTCCAGCGGCAACTCCACCAGCGCGGGGGTCGCGTCAGCGGAGAGCGCCCGCAAATACCACAGGTCGATCTTGCCGTCTCCGGCGGCCTGAGTCTGCTCGAAACGTTGGATATTGCGCCGGGCCGCATAGAGCTCCGGGTTGAACACCGCGAGGCTGAGCAGCATCACGACCACGCCGGCCGCCATCGCCCGTGGCAGCCACGCGCCGGAGAGCCGGATGCCGGCGACAAGAATCGCGAGGAAGACGCAGCCGAGCAGCAACTCGAACGCCATGACGAAGATGCGTTCACCGGTAAAGCTGTAGGCCTGCTGGTAGATATACATGCGCCGCAGCGCCGAGGCGACCACGACGAGGGTCAACACGGAGAGCGCGCCGAGCAGAACCCGCAAAGAAATTCGATCCGTACGGGTGATTCGCTCCGCCCACCGGGCGACGGCTCCGACCACCGCGAGCGTCAGCAGGGTGATGATCGTCAGCTGCCAGAAGCCGGTGCGCGCATATTCGGCGTAGGTGAGCCCTGCGGTAGTCAGCACGTGCCGCGCCCCACCGAAGAGCACCGTGCCTTGCACAATGACGAAGAAGGTGAACAGCGCCACCAGCCCGCCGATCGGCAGGCCCCACTCGGCGCTGCGCAGACGCTGCGTTCCCGGCGTCTCCAGTGACGCCAACGGGACCGGGGAGGCGAGCATGAAGACCGCCGCGCTGGTCGCGGCTCCGC
Source organism: uncultured Actinomycetota bacterium (assembly GCA_963736695.1). Lineage (GTDB taxonomy): Bacteria > Actinomycetota > Actinomycetes > Mycobacteriales > Micromonosporaceae > CAVTPU01. The sequence goes on along the minus strand of CAVTPU010000005.1, from coordinate 6,851 downwards.
CGACCAGGAAGAGGAAGAGCGACCGGAACATCGTGGCCACGCTGAACTCCGGCACGATGTTGGCGAGGACCTGAGCGAACGCCGCATCGGCCGAGGCGAAGAGTGCGCCGAAGATCAGCAGCAGCAGCGCGGTCACGCCGGCCGAGACAACGAGGCGCGGTGCGGCCATCGACCTGCTCGGCGTGGCGGGGGTGGTCGGTGCCGGTCTGGTCGGAGTGGGTGTGGGGGCGGCCTTGCGGATCGCCAGAACCCACACGAGGCCTCGCACCGATGCCGGCAGGACGGCCAGCGCACCGACGATGATTGACCGGATGGACCGAGCCCCGGTCACCGCCAACACCGCGCACCAGATGGCCGCCATCACGCAGAACGTCACCAGCCACCAGGCGTTGCGAAACGCGAGCACGCTGAGCAGAGCGAGGGCGCTGACGCCCCAGCCGGCCCGGATCAGCTTTTCGCCGACCGGCAACTGTGTCATCGTCCGCTTGGCGACCGTCGCGACGCCGATCGTCGCGATGAGCCCGCCGATGAGCCAACCGACACCGACCCGGCTGAGCGGGACGAAAACGGCGAAGCTGAGAGCACCGAGGAGCACGGCGAACGCGGCCGTCCATCCGCCGAGTGACTCGGGTCTCGGCCACTTCGCGGGTGCCGTCGCTGCGGGGACCGGTGCGGCGACGGGCAGCTTGGCGGGGAAGAGCCCCGACGGGGCGCCGGGCTGTTGGGGTGTGGCCGGCGGAGTCGCGGACTGGGGAGCCGCGGATTGGGGAGTCGTTGGCTGCGGCGTTGTGGCCGGCGTGGGCGTGGCCGGCGTGGGCGTGGCTTGCTGCGCTGGTGTGTCAGCAGCTGGTTCGGCCGCTGACGCGGGGCCGGTGCCAGGGGCGTCGGGGCGCGGCGCGGATGTCTCAGCCATGGTCGAACTCCGATCGGATGAGGGGCATCGAGGAGTTGGGAGAGCATACCGCGTGGACTCAGGAGTGATTCGCCACAGATGTCGGAAATTGAGCGAGCCCCGTGACTCCCGCAATCACGTTCATGCCGAGCGTAATCGCGGGAAACGTCGCGTTCTCGCGATGATCGTGGGCGATTACACCGGCTCGGGCCGGTCTCAACGCCCACGATCATCGCAGGCTGCTGCGCTGTGACTGGGGTGCCGCCGCTCGTGTGGGTGCTGCCGATTGTTGGGAGCACTAGGATAGGTTCGGCTGATAGCGGTCCGTGAGCGCGTGATTGCGAGGAGGTGTTTCGGTGGTGTCGATGCGAATCGTTCGTGTGGTTCGGCTGGTGCTCATCGGACTCGTCGTCCTCGGGGTCGCGGGCATGCACACCATTGGCCACCTGTCGCATGGCGGAGATGGCCACGGTGTGGTCGGGGCTGGTTTCAGCATCGTTGCCGGTGGACACGGCGTCAGCGGCTTCGGGGCCAGCGATCACCGTGCCTGCAACCACAGTGTCAGTGAGCACAATGCCATCGGCCACAACGCCGGTGATCACGTCGCCGGGCACAACGCCGGTGATCACGTCGCCGGGCACAACGCCGGTGATCACGCCATCAGGTTTACCGTTCACGGTGGGCCCGAGGTGCGCATTGGTCAGCCAGCGATGGTCACCGGCGCGGGTGGGGGAGTGTTCAACCCGCTCGATGTGTGCGTGGCGATTCTCGTCGCCGGACTCGCGCTGTGGCTTGGCGCGCATGGCCGGACCGCTGGCATTGCGGTCGAGATGCCCGCGTCGACGGTTCGACGCGGGCCACCGCCGACTCCCTTGAGTCTGCGCTTGGCCGACCTTTCGGTGCTGCGGATATAGGCCACTCAAATTCAATCGAAAATTATCGATTGAACAAGGTGTCCATCCGCCATTGCCTTCTCCGAAAGCCGAAAGGTGCATTCGATGAATCCTGCCCGCACACCATTCATGCTCGTCGTCGCCGCCGCGGGGGCACTCGCCCTCGCGGCCTGTTCGGCCGATCACCCCTCCGCTCAGCACGCAACCTCCACCCCGACCTCCTCGCCGACAACGAGCGCCGCTGGGGCTGCCGGAGCCACCGGCATCGCCGACGCCGATGTCGCCTTCGCCCAGTTTCTGCTCGGACATGACGAGCAGGCGGCGCGGATGGCGACACTCGCGGCGGCCCGATCGGCCCGCCCGCAGATCAAGCAGATCGCCAAGGAGATCCTTGGCCAGCAGCGTGACCTGGCCGGCGAACTGACCGGCCTGCTCCGCTCGTGGAACAGGCCCACTCCGCCACCCGGGCACGACCACATGCACAGCGCAGGCAACGTGCCAGCGATGGCCTCGGCCGAGGAGATGGCGAAGCTGGCCGCCGCCCATGGTAACGACTTCGATCGACTCTTCGCGCGGATGATGATCTCGCACCACAACGGGGTCATCCAGATGTGCCGTGCACATATGGGCTCCCCAACGGTGAAGCAGCTTGCCGACCGCGTCGAGCGATCCCGGACGTCGCAGGTCGAGGCCCTTCAGGTCATCGCGGATGAGCTATGAGCCCCGTTGACGTGAGCCCCATCGACGGCCGCACAGCCGACGCTCCCATAGCGCTGTCTCGGCGATCCCTGCTGCGGGCGGGGCTCGTCGCCGCCAGCGTCGCGGCGATAGCTGGGTGCGACAGGGCGGACAGCTCCGGCGTACACAATGGAGAGAAGTTCGTGGCGTCCGACGGTGACCAGGTCGCCCGGGCCGAGGCGGATCGACGGCCGGGAAGGGTCAGGGAGTTCACCCTCGCGGCGACGGCCGGCGTCGTCGATTTGGGTGGTGTGCGGCCGCAGACCTGGAGCTATGGCGGCCAGGTGCCCGGCGCGCCGATCCGGGTCAGCGCCGGCGACGTGGTCCGGGCGACCGTTGACAACAGACTGCCGACCGAGACGAGCGTGCACTGGCACGGCATCGCGTTGCGCAACGACATGGACGGTGTCGCTGGCGTGACCCAGCAGCCGGTCGGGGCCGGTGGGCGGTTCACTTATGAGTTCACCGCAGCACGGCCCGGAACCTATTGGTTGCACCCGCATGTCGGGGCGCAACTCGACCGGGGGCTCTACGCGCCGGTCATTGTGGACGATCCGCGGGAACCGCTCGCCTATGACGAGGAATGGGTTGTCGTCGTCGACGACTGGCTCGATGGCGTCACGGGCACGCCCGACGAGGTGTTCGCCGAACTCAAGCAGGGGATGGCGAACATGAGCCACTCGGCCGGCGGACACATGATGATGGGTGCGGCCAGTTCGCTGCTCGGCGGCGACGCGGGCGACGTCCGATATCCGCACTTTCTCCTCAATGGACGGACGGCATCGATGCCGGTAACGTTCCGAGCACGACCGGGGACCCGGGTGCGGATGCGTCTCATCAACGCCGGTGCCGACACGGCGTTTCGCGTCGCGTTGGGCGGACACCGGATGTTGATCACACATGCCGATGGCTATCCGGTCGAGCCGGTGGAGACCGACGCGTTGCTCATCGGCATGGGCGAACGTTATGACGTGGTGGTCACCCTCGGCGATGGGACCTTCCCGCTCGTCGCGGTCGCGGAGGGCAAGGGTGGCGCGGCGTTCGGGGTGGTTCGGACCAGCGGTCACATGGCGGTGAATTCAACCGTACGGCCGGTCGAACTCGACCGCCGGATCGTCTCCTATCGCCAGCTCAGACCGGCGGAGTCGGCGCGGCTGGCGGCACGCGCCGTCGAGCGCACCCATACGCTCAGGCTCACCGGCGGCATGGCACGTTATGACTGGGCGGTCAACGGACGCGCCCACGACGCGCATCACCTCGAGCCGGTCCGGTCCGGGGAACGGGTGCGGCTTGAGGTGGTGAACTCCACGACGATGTGGCATCCACTGCACCTGCATGGCCACACGTTCGCCATCGAGTCGACCGGACTGCGGAAGGACACCATGATAGTCCTTCCTGGACAGACGGCGTCGGTCGTCTTCGACGCCGACAATCCCGGCCGGTGGATGCTGCACTGCCACAACATCTATCACGCGGAGGCGGGCATGATGACGCAGCTGGGCTATCTGGCATGATCCGTCGCCGGCCCCGGTCGAGAGTTCGTGGCGCGGCCGGGGCCGGCATCCGGTGTGTCGTTTGTCGCTGTCCGGGAAGATTGCGCCCGACCTGACCGTCTCGTTAGCCTCGCGTGGTAAACGATGGCGGCGCACATGGGCGGCGAGCATGATCAGGGGAGCGGCGATGCGCACTGGACGGGAGATCCGACTCGCGAGTCGGCCGCAGGGATGGCCTACCGCGGAGACGTTCGCCGTGGCGACGGTCGAGGTTCCGGACCCGGCGCCAGGCTCGGTGCTGGTGCGCAATGTGGTGATGTCCGTCGACCCATATATGCGTGGTCGGATGAACGACGTCAAGAGTTATGCTCCGCCGTTCGAGGTCGGCGCCGTGCTGCAGGGCGGCGCCGTCGGCGAGGTGATCGTCGAGAATGGAACTGGGTTCGCCCCGGGGGACATGGTCCTGCACAACCTCGGCTGGCGTGACTACACCGCGGGCGAGGCGCGGCTGTTTCAGAAGGTCGACACGGACCTCGCCCCCGCCTCGGCCTATCTGGGCGTGCTCGGAATGCCGGGCCTCACCGCCTATGTCGGCCTGCTCGACGTCGCCTCGATGCGGCCCGGCGACACGGTGTTCGTCTCCGGCGCGGCAGGCGCCGTCGGTGGCCTCGTCGGGCAGATCGCCCGACTGCGGGGGGCGGCCCGCGTGGTCGGCAGCGCCGGTTCGGCCGCAAAGGTGGCACACCTCATCGAACGTCTCGGTTTTGACGCGGCGTTCAACTATCGCGATGGGTCCGTGCGTGAGCAGTTGCGTGTCGCCGCGCCGGAGGGAATCGATGTCTATTTCGACAATGTCGGCGGCGATCATCTGTCGGCGGCACTAGCCGCCGCTAAGGTCGGTGCCCGGGTCGCGGTCTGCGGCGCGATTTCGCAATATAACGACGTCGCCGCGTCGCCCGGCCCCGACAATCTCGGCCCGCTCGTCATCAGCAAACGACTCCTGCTGCGAGGTTTCATCGTGACCGACCACCCGGAGCGGGTGCCCGACTTTCGCGCCGAGGTTGGTCGGTGGCTCGCCGACGGGCAGATCCACGCGGAGGAGACGATCGTCGACGGGTTGGAGAACGCTCCGGACGCGTTCCTCGGCCTGCTGCGTGGTGACAACACCGGCAAGATGGTCGTACACATCTGAGCCGGCAGCGGCGTCCATCGTCCGGTTGACAAGACGATCAGTAAATGCGTTTCTTTCCTGCGACATTTGTTGGGCTAACCTAACATGCGGGAATGACACTTCAGTGCTGCCGACGCCTCGGAGCCATCGGCGGTTGTCTTGGTTTAGCGGTTCTTGGCGCCGCGATCACGGGACCGTCCAATCCGGCGTGGGCGGATCTTCCGGGTGGAAGTTCCTCATTGGTGCGTGCCCCATATCTCACTGACCTCTCGGCCAGCTCGGTGCGGATCACGTGGGCGACCATGAATCAGTCGCGTGGCCGGGTGACCTATGGGCTGCCGGGCGACTGCGCCGCAGTCTCGCTCACCACCACCGCATCCGGTTCACCGATCAGCATCAACGGCAGACGGCGCTATCAAAACTCGATGGAGCTCACCGGGCTCAGCCCCAATCAAAGCTACTGCTATCGGGTTCACACGGTTGGCGCTTCTCCCATCGATCTTCTGGGTAGTAACCCGTCGCCGCGGTTCACCACCTTGCCGGCGGCGGACAGCTCGAGCCCGTTCAGTTTCGTCGTCGTGGGCGACTGGGGCGACACGAGAAACGGCGGTGTCAACGACGGGAGCATCAACGCCAATCAGGCTTCTCTCATGGCGTTGATCGACTCGACAAACGCCCGTTTCGCGATCTCGACCGGCGACGTGGGCTATCCAAGTGGCTCGCAGACCAAATACGGCGACCTGCAGCAGACGGGCGACAACGTCAGCTCCGTCTTCGGACCGAGTTATTGGGCCAAGCCCGGCCAACACATTCCGATGTACGCCGCAACCGGCAACCACGGTCGCACCGGCACATTGCTAGCGGTGTGGCCGCAACCGACGACCGTGAATGCCTCCGATGGGTTGAGTGCGATGGTCACCTATCCGCCTCTGTTGGGGGCGAGGTCGGAGAGCTCTCCGACCATCTACTACGCGTTCTCCGCCAGCGGAACCCGGTTCTATGTGCTCGATGCCGCCTGGGGCAGCAGCAACGTCGGAGACGCGACGGGCGGCGCGTGCGGCTCCAATTGTGAACCATACGAGATGGACCACGCGGCGCATTGGGTGCCGACGGCTCGGCAGTATCAGTGGCTGGCGCGCGACCTCGCCGCGCACCCGAATGAGATGAAACTCGCGTTCTTTCACTTCTCGCTTCGTTCCGACAGTAAGAGCGAGCCGAGCGACGTCTATCTGCAGAACTCGCCGTCGAATCCGAACAGCGTCGAACAGCTACTTCACGATAACGGTGTCGGATTGGTCTTCAATGGCCATTCCCATACGTACCAACGGTTTAACGCCCCACCCGGTGGCGTTCCCAGCTATGTCGTCGGCGGATCCGGCGGGCGTCTGGGCCCGTTGCGGGCGAGTTGTTCGAGCCTGCACGCCTATGGTCTGGGATGGTCATACACCACCCCGAAGGGGTCGGCGTGCGGAGCCGCCCCCGTTCCACAGGACGATTCACAGGTGCATCACTTCCTGCTGGTGACGGTGCAGGGGAGCAGGGTGACGGTGACGCCGATCAACGCGCAGGGCGCGGCCTTCGACGTGGTCACCTACGACTTCGGGTCACACGCGGTCACACCCAGCGCGCCGACGGGCTTCGGCGATCACTTGCCCCGCGCACTC
>CAVTPU010000004.1:0-3309099 GCA_963736695.1 uncultured Actinomycetota bacterium | reverse complement strand
GGAGCCAACGGGCTCTCCTGCCCGATCGGGATATCCCGGACCGGCTGAGGTCCGAGACTCCGGCGCGCACCAAAGATCCACCGGACTCTCGGCCTTGCGACTATCGTGCCTGACACGTATCTTGTCTGACATGGATACCGCCAAGGCGCTGCGGGAATTGCGCCGTGGGACAGCCGAATACTGCGTCCTCGCGCTGCTCACGCAGCGTCCGATGTATGGCTTCGAACTCGTTCGCACCCTCGAACAGACCGGCGGCCTGGTGACGAGCCTTGGAACCATCTATCCGCTGCTCGCCCGACTCCGCGCCGACGAACTCGTCATCACCACAATGCGGATCTCCGAGGGCGGGCCGGCCCGCAAATACTACGAGATCACCCCGCACGGATCACGAATCCTCGATGACTTCATCGGCGAGTGGCGTCGATTCAGCGAAGCCGTGAACACCCTCTTCGGAGTCTCCGGAAAGGAGAAATCATGATCGTGAAAGGCGAAGCGGACCGCCTCATCACCAACTACCTGGCGCGGCTGCGCGAGAGCACCACCACGCTGCCCCCAACGGAGCGCGATGAACTTCGCAACGAGATCGAGAGTCACATCGCCGAAGCGCGCAATGGCATCGACCCGGACGACAGTGCAGCGGTCCAGGCGATCCTGACAAGCCTCGGCACCCCCGAGCAGATCGCGGCGGCCGCGCGGGGAGGCACGCCGCCCACGCCGTCAGACAATCGGACAACCGGCCAGCGGGTCTATGACGGCGGCACCCTCGTGCTGCTCGCGATCGGCGGAATCTGCCCGCCTGTCGTTGGCTGGATCATCGGCGTCGCGATGCTCTGGTTCGGTCCACGGTGGACACTGCGAGACAAGCTGCTCGGCACTCTCGTGTTTCCGCTTGGCCCGGCCGGCCCGTTGTTGCTGGGCGGACCGGCGGCGTTTCTGACCGCCACTCCCACTGTTGTCACGACAGAATCGGGTCAACAGTGCTACGGCACCGACACCGGAATGCAGACCTGCGACCCGGTGCAGATCCACACCGATGATGCGGGCTGGCTGGCGACCGGCCTGCCGTTCATCGTCGTGTTGGCGATCTTCTTTGTCGGCAGCGTCGTCGTTCTCGGCCATCTCTTCGCACGAGCCGCACGCCACGGTCGCGCACGGGCGCCGGAGACCGGCCACACCGTCTGAGCGGATTGGCGGTCTCGCTTCTAGATCGACCGTTCCGGACGCATTGTTGCGCATGCATGCCAATATGTAATTTCATCTTCCGTAGCTAGTTGTCGATCGGAGAGGAACATCCGTTGAAGCAACGAAAAACACGATGGGCCGCGCTGCTCATCGCTGGTCTGATGCTTGGACCGGCGGCCGTGATCGCCGCCGGCCCGGCGTCAGCCGATGTGGTGAAGGGCTTTGTGACACCACGCGCACCTGAGCGATCACCCGCCGTGCGCACCGTCACCCTGGTGACCGGGGACCAGGTCACCGTGACCTCGACAGACAAAGCCCCGGCGGTCAAGCCGGGCGCGGGGCGCACTGGTGTCACGTTCCAGTCGGTTCGGGCGCAGGGGCATCTCTATGTCATGCCCAGCGACGCCGCTCGACTCGTGGCGTCCGGCCTGCTCGACCGGCGCCTGTTCGACGTCACCACACTGGTGCGCTTCGGTTATGACGACGCGAGCACCGCAACCGTACCGCTGATCATCAAGTCGTCGGGCAAGCCGGGATCGGTCGCCGCCCTGCGTGCGACCAACGGCCTGCGCACCGTTCGCGACCTGCCCAAGCAGGGCAGTGCGGCCGTACGGATCGAGAAGTCCTCGACCCTGACCTGGTGGTCGGCCCTCACCGCGGGCAAGGGACGATTGGCTGCGTCGGCCACCGGCATCGAGCGGATCTGGCTCGACGGCAAGCGGTTCCCGACCGATGAGGAGAGCACTCGTCAGATCGGGGCACCGGATGCCTGGGCCGCCGGGTTCACCGGTGCGGGAATCACGGTCGCGGTGGTCGACACCGGCGTCGACGCCAGCCACCCGGACCTCGTCGGCACGGTGGTCGACTCGGCGAACTTCACCGCCGCGCCCACCGACGCCGACGAGGTCGGACACGGCACCCACGTCGCGTCGATCATCGCGGGCAGCGGGCGCGCGTCCAACGGCGCCCACAAGGGTGTGGCGCCTGGGGCGAAGGTCATCGCCGGAAAGGTCTGCCAGCTCGACGGGTGCGAAGAGTCTGCCATCCTCGCCGGTCTCAACTGGGCGGTCGATAAGCACGCCCGGGTGGTCAACCTTAGCCTCGGCGGCGGCGACACACCCGACATCGACCTGCTCGAACAGGCGATCAACGAGCTCTCCGCGTCGTCGGGCACGCTCTTCGTGGTCGCGGCCGGCAACTCCGGCCCGATGCCGGAGTCGGTCAGCTCGCCGGGCAGCGCCGACGCCGCGTTGACGGTCGGCGCGGTGGACGACGACGACGCGATCGCGGTCTTCTCCAGCCGCGGTCCCCGGATCGGTGATGCCGCCCTCAAGCCGGACATCACCGCACCGGGCGTGGGCATCATCGCGGCACGGGCCAAAGACACCGAGATGGGCGAGCCCGTGGGCACCGACTATGTGAGCGCGTCGGGCACGTCGATGGCGACCCCACATGTCGTCGGGGCAGCGGCGATCATGGCACAACAGCATCCAGACTGGACCGGCCAGCAGGTCAAGTCAGCCCTCATGGCGTCGGCCCAGCCCCACCAGAACCTCACGGTGTTCGACCAAGGAGCGGGCCGGGTCGACCTCACCCGCGCCATCACCCAATTCGTCGTCAGCGAACCCGTGAGCGTGTCGCTGGGTCGCCAGACATGGCCGCACAGCGATGACACTCCGGTTGTACGCGAACTGTCCTATCGCAACACGGGAAGCAGTGCGGTGACGCTCGCGGTGACCACAGAGGTCACCGGGCCCGCCGGAGCGCAGCCCCCGGCCGGCATGTTCTCGCTGAGCGCGTCCAGCCTCACGGTGCCAGCCGGCGGATCGGCGAGTGTCACACTCACCGCGGACACCCGGATCGCCGGGCCGGACGGGATCTATGGCGGACGAATCGTCGCGACCACGCAGGGCGGGCGGGTCGTCACCCCGATCGCGGTGGATAAAGAGGTGGAGAGCTATGACGTCACCGTCACCAACATCAACCGCGATGGCGCCCCGGGCTTTGCGGTCAGCGTCTTCACGAACCTCAACTCCGACGGCTTCTATTTCGGCGGGACCGACTCTGGCGTGATCCGCACGAGACTCGCGGTCGGCGACTATGACCTCTTCTCGTTTATCGACACGCCGGGCCCGGACGGCCAGCTCGGCAGCGGCACTTTGATGAGCCGGCCCACGCTCACCGTCGACCGCAACGTCTCCGTCACCTTGGACGCCCGGAGCGCCGGACACATATCGATCACTCCGCCGAACCCGCAGGCGCGGCTCGCAGCGACGATAGGCGGATATTCTCGGTCGACAGCGCGCGGAGGGATGGGCGCAGTGATGCTGTCCGACACGGACAACATCTATCTCGGCAGCGACGGCCCCTCCGCCCCCGCGGCGAGCTATTTCGGTTATGCCTCGACTCAGTGGGGACAGCAGGACGACAACGGGACGCTCAACAACAGCCCCTACCTCTATTCCCTGGCCGTGGATAGCCGCGGCCGACTGCCTCAGGGGGCGACGAAACGCTTCCGCGAGTCGGAATTGGCCACCGTGAACAACGAGCACGCGTTGACCGCCCCGCTGGCCGTCGGATACAAGGCGGTGGGACTGTCCGACCCCATCGGCGGCGGGGGCATCAGTTTGCTCTGGCTCATCGGTCTGCCGTCGCAGCGAGTCGAATACTTCGGCGGCTCGACGTCACAGTGGGTCAGCACTCTCTTCATGGGGCAGACCGCGGAGATGGAGCAAGCGGTGCTCTTCGGCGCGCCGACGCGCTATCGCCCGGGAACCCGACGTTCGGACCGGTGGAATGACGGGCCGTTCACGCTGGCAATGCCACGCCAGGCGACGAACAGCTATCCCCTCGTCGGCCGTGCCGGCGACTGGATCTTCGCCAACGTCCCGCTCTTCTCCGACCGGGCGGGCCGCATGGGATTCTCGCAAACCGACTCCGGCCGGATCACGCTCTATCGCAACGGGGTCGAGTTCGGTCACAACGATGCGGGCGACTACGGGGCGTTCGAAGTGCCGGCGGAGACCGCCGACTATCGCATCGTGGCGACCGCCGAACGCGGATCTATCTTCGACCTGACCACGTCGACGCAGGTCGAATGGACGTTCCGGTCCGGTCACGTGGCCGGGAGCCTGCCACAGACGTTGCCTGTCAACGCGGTCCGCTTCACGCCGAGGTTGCGGGACAACGCCGCGGCTGCAGGCTCGACGCTCGAACTGCCGATCACAGTCGACCGACAGCTCGCGACCTCACACACCCAGGTGCGGTCGCTGACCACGGAGGTCTCCTTTGACGACGGAAAGACCTGGCAACCGCTGCGGGTGAGCAAGAAGCACGACAGATGGGTGGCGATCGTTCGCAATCCCGGGGTCGCGGGATATGCCTCGCTTCGAGCCACCGCCGTCGACCGCGCCGGCCACACGGTGAAGCAGACCGTGATCCACGCCTATCGGATCACCAGTCCCTGATAGATCGCCGCGTGCATGAGGGTGGCTCGATCCCTGCGGGGATCGGGCCACCCTCGCGTGACGCGTACCCTCAGGCTTCTTTCAACGCGACCCGGGCGTGCACCCAGCGCAGCGGTCGAGGCGCCCACCACACCACGCGGCTGAGCACCTTCATGCTCGCCGGCACCAGCACCCCACGAATCAGTGTCGCGTCGATGAGAATCGCGAGTCCACTTCCGAGACCGAACATCTGCAGGAAACTCACCGAACTAGTCGCGAAGGCCACGAAGCTCACCGCGAGCAGCCCTGCGGCGGTGGAGACGATCCGACCGCTGCGGGCGAGCCCGGTGGAGACCGCGACCTCGATCGACTCGCCCCGATCGTGCAACTCCTTGATCCGGCTGGTGAGGAAGAGCTCATAGTCCATGGACAGCCCGAAGGTGATGCAGAAGAGCAACACCGTCATCGACGTCTCCATCGGCCGTGGCGTGAAGCCCAACACCGACGCCAGATGCCCATCCTGGAAGATCCAGGTCATCGCACCGAGCGCCGCCGAGATGGACAGCGCGTTGAGCACCACCGCCCGCAGCGGCTGCACCACGCTGCCGGTGAAGAGAAAGAGCAGCACAAAGGTGCTCGCCACAATCAACCCGAGGGCATAGGGCAGCCGAGAACCGATCGCGTCGAGTGAGTCGACCAAACGCGCGTCGGCACCGCCGACCAGAGTGTCCACACCAGACGGCTCGGCGACTGATCGAATGTCGCGTGCCAGGGCCTGCGCGGCGTCCGATCGCGGCTCGACAGTGGTTATGACACGAAGCCGCGCGTTCGTGACGCTGGCGAGCGCCGCGCTCGCTGCAGTGGCGGAGTTTGGCACAGCCACGCCATCCACAAAGGACCCTGTCGCGGTGTCGACCCGAGCGACGCTGGACACCTGAGACACAGTCGCGGCATAGCGACCCCAAGCGCCGGGGTCCGGCTGTCCGTCGGCGACGATGTCGACGACACTGGTTCTGCCACTAGGGAAGGAGTCACGCACGGTATCAGCGACGACGCGACTATCGGCCGTGGTGGGCAGGACCTTCTGGTCTGGGCTGGCGAACTCGATCCCCGTCAGCGGTGAGGCGGCAAGCAGCAACGCCGCGACGACCGGCAGCGCGGCCAGCACCGGCCGGCGCATCACCGCACTCGCCAGTCGACCCCAGAACGGGGACTCCGGTCCATGTGCCGCGCGACCTCTCCGTGCGAACAGTCGTCCCTTGTCGACTTTCGGACCGAGGACGGCGAGCAGTGCGGGGACGACGACGATCGCCGCGAGTGCCGCGATGGCGACGACACCGATTCCGGCGTACGCGAAGGATCTGAGAAAGAACTGCGGGAAGACCAGCAGTGAGCTGAGCGCGGCGGCCACTGCCGCAGCTGAGAAGATGATAGTGCGCCCGGCGGTTGCGACGGTGGTCACCACGGCTTCCTCCACTGTGGCGCCTCGGTGGAGTTGTTCGCGGAATCGGCTCACCAGCAGCAACGCGTAGTCGATGGCGAGGCCGAGGCCCATCGCGGTGGTGAGGTTGATTGTGAAGACGGAGACGTCGGTGAGGGTGCCGAGGACGGCGAGTTCGGCGAAGGTTCCGACGATCGCGATCCCGCCGATCGCGAGTGGCAGCATCGCGGAGACGAGGCTACCGAAGGCGAGGATAAGCAGCACCATGGTGACCGGCACCGCGATGGACTCGGCGATCGCGAGGCTTTCGCCGACCTCTCGGCGCAGGTCCACGTTGATCGCAGTCTCGCCGCCGGTGGTCACTGTGATGTTGTCCCGGTTGACGCCGAAAGTGTCGATGAGCCGGGAGGTGCGGCCGATGAGTTGGGTGTCGTCACCGATGACGTGAACGGCGATAATCGCGTCTGCGCCGTCGGTGGACTTCAACTCGGGTGCGTCGGTGTCCCAATAGGAGACGACTCGCTTGACATCAGAGTCGGCGGCGAGGTCGTGGGCGAGTCCGGTCGCGGTTGCCCGCACTGTGGGGTCGTCGACGGTGCCGACCTGGGCGTGCACGAGAAAGATGAGGTTCGTCTCGCCGCCAAACTTCTCGTCGATGATCTTCTGAGCCTGGATCGACGAGGCAGCGGGGTCGTCGAATCCGCCGTTCTTGAGCTTGTCGAACGCTCCGACGCCGACAATGGCGGCGAGAACGAACGCGATACCGGAGAGGATCAGCAGGAGCCGCGCGCGGCGGTGCACCATCCTCCCGTAGCGGTCGAACAATGGGGTCTCCCAACCAAGATCTGCCTGACTGCCTTGGACAGGGCAGGCATGTTGACGCTGTTAACTAAGGCCAGGAGATCATGCGGGGAGAATGCTAACGTTGTCAACATCGGAACCGAACGAGACCTGCGGCAGGATGTGAGCGTGCACACTCACCAGCAACGGCAGGGCAGATATCACCACGGAGATCTCGCCAACGCGCTCGTCGCGGCCGCGACGCGGCTCGCCCGCGACGGCGGCCCGCAGGCGGTCGTGCTCCGGGAGGCGGCTCGGCAGGTGGGGGTCTCGGCCACGGCGGCATATCGGCACTACAACGGCCACAACGACCTGATCGACGCGGTCCGCGCCGAGTCTCACGACCGACTCGCCGAGACCATGCGGACCCAACTCGCCGAGTGCGACGCTGCTGGACGAAATCCGGCCACCGACCCGACCGTCGCGCTCGAGCGACTCCGCGCCCTCGGCCGAGGTTATCTGAACTTCGCCCTCAGCGAGCCGGGGCTATTTCGCACCGCGTGCGTGCGCATCGACTGCGACAACGGGCTCGTGCCGGTGGAGACCTCTCCCCCTTACATCTTGCTCGCTGGCGTCATCGACGAGCTCGTCGCGTGTGGAGTCATCACGCCGGACCGGCGGCCCTACAGCGAACTGGTGATCTGGTCGGCCGTGCACGGCCTCGCGATACTGCTGCTCGACGGACCTCTGCAGTCGCTCACGCGGACGCAGCGCGACGAGTTGATCGAGCGGACCTTCGAATTCTGTCGGGACGCCGTCTGCAGCCCGGGTCGCGCCTGACCGGGCGGGATCTGACCGCCTGTGGTGAGGGTGCGCGACCGACCGGCACGGGGGACCGACGGTCGCGCACCCTCACCCCTATTCCCGCTCGACCAGGCGCGCCGGCCGATGGCGCCCACCGTTGGAGGCGAATTTCGGTGATTCCTGGATCGAGCCGGCGGCGCGGGCGTGCCCGGAGCAGGCGTTGCTCTGGGCGCGGCTTCCGCGCAGGGCGATGTGAACTTGTGCCGGCGCCCAGCCGACGAGGCGAGACTCCAGTCGTGACGCGCGCTCTGTCATGTCTGACGATCAGGACAAAGGGGTCGGACGGACAACGGGTGCGATCGCGACTTCGCAACCGAACACCCGAGCTCACATAATGAGCCATGCCCGAGGTCGCACCCCCCGACAGCCCACTGCTACGCCGAATCCGAGAATCGGTCATCGGCGACGATCAGGTCATGTGGGGCCCTTTTGGGCCACGCCGGGTCACCTACGCCGATTACACCGCGTCCGGCCGCAGTCTCAGCATGATCGAGGACTTCATCCGACATGAGGTCCTTCCCCGTTATGCCAACACCCACACGGAGTCCTCCGGCACCGGGCTGCAGACCACCCGACTCCGCGAAGACGCTCGGCATATCATCCGCGAGGCCGTGGGGGGCGATGACGAGACCGTTGTCATCTTCACCGGATCCGGCGCCACGGGAGCCATCGACAAACTCATTCGCATCCTCGGCATCAGGCTCCCCGCCGAGCTCGACGACGCGTACGGGTTAGGGGCTCAGATCCCCGACCATGAACGGCCGGTCGTCTTCATCGGACCGTTCGAGCACCACTCCAACGAACTGCCCTGGCGTGAGTCGCTCGCCGACGTCGTGGTGATCCGCGAAGACACCGACGGCCACATCGACACCGCGCAGCTCGAGGCGGAGCTGATCCGATACCAGGACCGTCCACTTCGGATCGGCTCGTTCTCGGCGGCTTCCAACGTCACCGGAATCGTCACGGACACCCACGCCATCTCCGACCTGCTGCACCGGCACGGCGCCGTCTCGTTCTGGGACTTCGCCGCCGCCGGGCCCTATGTCGAGATCGAGATGTACGGCCGCTGCAGCGCGCACCCGCAGGCATATAAGGACGCGGTCTTCTTGTCACCGCACAAGTTCGTCGGCGGACCGGGCACGCCCGGCGTGCTGATCGTGCGCCGGGAGCTGTTGCGCAACCGTGTTCCGACCGTCCCCGGTGGAGGGACAGTCGACTATGTCAGCCAGGACGACCATCACTACCTGTCGGACCCCGCGCATCGGGAGGAGGGCGGCACGCCCGCGATCGTCGAGTCCATCCGGGCCGGGCTGGTCTTCGGGCTCAAACAGGCGGTCGGCACCGATGTCATCCGGGCCAGCGAGGAGTATTTTCTGCGCCGGGCGATCACCGCATGGCAGGCCAATCCCAACCTCGGTGTGCTCGGCAACGTCGACGCCGAACGGCTCTCAATTTTGTCCTTTGTGGTTAAACGTCCCGGTGGTCGATATCTGCACCACAACTATGTCGTGGCCTTGCTCAACGACCTCTTCGGCATTCAGTCCCGCGGCGGATGCTCATGCGCCGGACCCTATGGCCATCGACTGCTGGGCATCGACCTCGACCAGTCGCACCGATTCGAAAAGGAGATCGTCGCCGGCTGCGAAGGCATCAAACCCGGCTGGGTGCGGGTGAGTTTCAACTACTTCATCTCCCAGGCGACCTTCTCCTACATCGTCGACGCCGTGAATCTCGTCGCGACGCACGGATGGGCACTGCTGCCGGAATATCGCTTCGAGCCGAAGTCAGGCCTGTGGCGGCATCGGCGAGGCATCATCGAGCCACCGCTTCGGTTGACCCAGCTGCGCTATGACGCGACCGGGCAACTCCGCTATCCATCCCGACACGAACGCGCGCCCGAGAGCGCGTTGTCGCACTATCTGGAGCAGGCCCGCGCCGTCTTCGCCGAGGCCGAGCAGAGACATGAGGCCGGGCTCGGCGCTGACCAGCCGCGGCGCCCGGGCGCCTCCCGCCCCGTCTCCGCCGACTTCGAGGCCCTGCGATGGTTTGACCTGCCCGACGAATGCCTCGACGACCTGCGCGGGTGAGGCGGCGAGTGGACGTCGCTCACGCGACGCCCACTCGCCATCGCGGTTAGTGACCGCCTGTGTGTGACCCGAGGTGCGCGAGAAGGTCTTGCCGGGTGAGCACACCCGCCGGCTTGCCGTCGACCAACACGATGGCAGCGTCGGCCTTCTCCAGCAACGCCACCGCCTCGGCCACGGGCTGACCGCCGCCGACCATCGGCAGCGGCGGCCCCATGTGCCGCTCGACCATGTCGTGCAGGTTCGCCTGACCGGTGAAGAGCGCGTCGAGCAGATCACGTTCGGCGATCGATCCGGCGATCTCCCCCGTCACCACCGGCGGCTCGGCCTTGAGCACCGGAAGCTGGGACACCCCGAATTCGCGCATATAGTCGATGGCGTCGCGCACCGTCTCGGTCGGGTGGACATGGATCATGTCGGGCATGTGGCCGCCCTTGCCGGCGAGCACATCGGCGACGCTGTTCGTGGTGGTGTCCGCGCGAAGGAATCCATAACGCGCCATCCACTCGTCGTTGAAGATCTTCGACAGATAGCCGCGTCCGCTGTCGGGCAACAGCACCACGATGACGTCATCGGGGTTGGCTCGGCGGGCGACGTCGAGCGCCGCGGCCACGGCCATGCCGCAGGAGCCACCGACGAGCAGTCCTTCTTCCCTCGCCAATCGGCGGGTCAGTTCGAAAGAGTCCTTGTCGGAGACCTCGATGATCTCGTCGCAGACGCCCCGGTCATAGGTCTGCGGCCAGAAGTCCTCACCGACACCCTCGACGAGATAGGGCCGACCGGTGCCGCCACTATAGACCGAGCCTTCCGGGTCGGCGCCGATGATGCGCACCGCTCCGTCGGACGCCTCCTTGAGATAGCGGCCCATGCCCGAGATTGTCCCGCCGGTGCCCACTCCGGCGACGAAATGGGTGATGCGTCCCTCGGTCTGTTTCCACAACTCCGGGCCGGTGCTCTCATAGTGCGACATCGGATTGTCGGGGTTGGAATACTGGTCGGGTTTCCAGGCCCCCACGATGTCGCGGGCCAGCTGGTCGGAGACGTTGTAGTAGGACCGCGGGTCCTCCGGCGCGACTGCGGTCGGACAGACGACAACCTCGGCGCCATAAGCCTTGAGCACGTTGCGTTTGTCCTCGCTGACCTTGTCCGGACAGACGAAGACGCACTTATATCCCTTGAGCTGCGCCACCAAGGCGAGCCCGACACCCGTGTTGCCGCTGGTGGGTTCGACGATCGTGCCGCCGGGGGCGAGTTGGCCGGAGCGTTCGGCGGCCTCCACCATCCGCAACGCGATCCGGTCCTTCACGCTGCCGCCGGGGTTGAAATACTCGACTTTGGCGAGCACGGTGGCTTCGATTCCGGCGGTGACGGCGTTTAACCGGACAAGCGGGGTGTTGCCGATAAGTTCGACGACGTTGGCGAAGTAACGCATCTGCGCAGCGTAACGCCCGTCGATCAGGGGTGGACCCGACCCCCGACAACGCTTCCGGGAACGACCTGCGGGCCGCGCCCGGCGGATTTCTCCCATTCGAGGAACCGTTGCGTCTCGCTGAGCAGCGCCCCGACGAGCCAGGTCACCACGAACATGTCGTCGATGAGGCCGAACAAGAGAAGGAAGAGCTCGGGGACCGCGTCGAGGGGCGAGACCACATAGGCGGAGGCGGCGGCCATAAGCAGCAGACGCATCCCACCGTCATATTCCCGGCGCAGACTCGCCCGGATCATGCGGGGCAGCGCGGCCAAGCGGCGGCCCAGATTCGGTGAACCAGGGCGCATCGCCTGAAACAGGGCGGTGAGCGCGGCGCGGCGGCGCTGGGGAGCCTGCATGCTCACCACGGTAGCCCACCCGCGCCAGGCGACCGGCGACACGTCGCGAAGCGGATTCCCGCCTGCTGGTCAGGCCCGGGCGAGGTAACCTCGACCACGCTAACTCTTTCTCGACGGCGGAGGCACAATGCGCGCACCGCGAGCGGGAGCGACCCGGCGACGCCTCGCGGCGATCGCTGCCTACACCGGCGGCGCGGTCACCGCCGTCGGAGCACTGGGCGTCGGTGTCCTCTTCGGCCAAGCGGCCATCGCCCGCATGACCATTCCCGGGGCCGAGGCTCCTCCGCCCCGGTGCGACGGGGACTATGGGCAGCGGTGGTCGGGCTCGGCGATCCGGCTCGCCGTGATCGGGGATTCAACCGCCGCCGGGTACGGCGTGACGCACCGCGACGACACGCCCGGCGCTCACCTCGCCACGTGGATCGCCGACGCCGCCCACCGACCGGTTCGCCTGACCTGCCCGGCGGTGGTCGGGTCGATCTCGGCATGGCTCGCCCCGCAGGTGGAGATCGCCGTCGAGGCTGGCGTCGACCTCGCGATCATCTTCATCGGCGCGAACGACATCACCAGCCGCACAGAGACCGCCGCCGCAGCGCGATATCTGCGGGACGCGGTCATCGCATTGCGCGCGGCCGGGGCCGAGGTAGTCGTCGCCACCTGTCCCGACCTGGGCACGATCCGGCCGATTCAGCCACCGCTGAGGTGGCTGGCGCGACGGTGGAGCCGGCAACTCGCGGCCGCCCAGACGATCGCCGTCATCGAGGCGGGCGGGCGCACGGTCTCGCTCGGCGACCTGCTCAGCCCGCAGTTCGAGACCGAGCCTGAGGTCATGTTCGGCGAAGACCGCTATCACCCGTCGGCGCGGGGTTATCACGCGTCGGCCCGGGCGGTGCTGCACTCGGCGTTGGTGGCGTTGGGCCTCGCCCCCGACGAGCCGAAGCCGTCGGCGAGGCACGGCGCGTCACGGCGTTCGATGCCGCGCGCGGCGGCCCGGGCAGCACGCAGACCCGGCACCGAACTGGGCCCCAACCCAACCCGCACCGGACAACCCCCACTCACCACGGAGTCGTCGACGTGAACACATCTCGCATGATCCGACGCATCGCGAAGGGCGCTGGCGTCGCACTCATCGCCGGCACCCTCGGCGGCGCTGCCCTGCTCGCCGCCGAGGCCGTCGTCGCCCGGTCGCGACGCTATGCCAAGCCCGACCTGAGCCTCGCCGTGCGAGCCCCCAGCACCGGACCGCCGCCGTCGTTGCGACTGATGCTCATCGGTGACTCCACCGCGCTCGGAGTCGGCGTCGAGACTGTGCAGTCCACCGTCGGAGGGCACCTCGCTCGAATGCTCGCCGAATCCGGCTCGCGGGTCGCGCTCTCCACCGTGGCGGTCGCCGGCGCCCGTTCGGCCGACCTCGCCACGCAGGTCGCGCGGGCGCAGGTCGGGCCACGACCCGACGTCGCGCTGATCCTCGTCGGCACCGCCGACGCGACCCATCTCGTGCGCCCCGGTGAAGCCGCCGCCGCTCTCGCCCTCGCCATTCGCCGACTGCGTGACGCGGGCACGGTCGTGGTCGTCGGCACCTGCCCCGACCTCGCCGCCGTCCGCGCGGTCGCACCGCCTCTGCGACAGATCGTCGGGTGGTATGGCCGCCGGATCGCCAGGGCGCACGCCGCGGCGGCGGCCGCGGCGGGGGCGAGCGTCGTCGATCTCGGCGCGGAGGTCGGCCCGGTGTTTCGGGCCGACCCCGGCATGCTCTGCTACGACCGGTTCCACCCCTCCGCCGACGGCTATCGGGTGCTCGCCTGCGCGATGCTGCCCACAGTGGAGGCGGCTGCGGAGACGGCGTCCACTGTGCCGCCGACGCTGCGCGACCAGTGAGCCGCGCCGCGCGTACCCGTCGAGGGTTTTAGGAGAGCCGCTCCAGCACCATCGCCATGCCCTGCCCCCCGCCCACACACATCGTCTCGAGACCGATCGTCTTGTCGTGCCAGCTCAGTGCGTTGAGCAGCGTGCCGGTGATGCGGGCCCCAGTCATGCCGAAGGGATGACCCACCGCGATCGCGCCGCCGGCGACGTTGAGCTTCTCGATCGGAATGCCCAGCTGTTGATATGACGGAATCACCTGCGCGGCGAACGCCTCGTTGATCTCCACGAGATCAACGTCGTCGATCGTCATTCCCGCCCGCTTCAGCGCCTGACGAGAAGCGTCCACCGGACCCAGCCCCATGATCTCGGGTGAGAGCGCGGTGACCCCGGTGGAGATGATGCGGGCGAGCGGAGTCAACCCCAGCTCCGACGCTTTCGCCGCGCTCATGACCACCACCGCCGCCGCGCCGTCGTTGAGCGGGCAGCAGTTGCCGGCGGTGACCCGCCCATCGGGACGGAAGACCGGTTTCAGCGCGGAGACCGCGTCGAGTGTGACGCCGGGGCGCGGGCCGTCGTCAGCCGACACGATCGTCCCGTCGGGCAGTGTCACCGGGGTGATCTCGCGGGCCCAGAAACCATCGGCGATCGCCTGCTCGGCGAGGTTCTGCGACCGCACCCCGAACTCGTCCATCTCGGCGCGGGTGACCCCGGCGAGCTCGGCGAGATTCTCGGCCGTCTGCCCCATCGCGAGATAGACATCGGGCACGCCGCCCGACTCGCGAGGATCACGCCACGCCGCACCGCCACCACCGGCGGCGGTGACGGACCGGTCGCCCGCCTCGGCGAAGACGGGGTTCTGCCAGCCGCCGCCGACGAGCGCGGCCGCCTCGTCGGGCAGGCCGTCGGAGTTGCCCCGCGCATAACGCGACACCATCTCAACCCCGGCCGAGACGAAGACATCACCCTCGCCGGCCTTGATCGCGTGAAAAGCCATGCGGGTCGTCTGCAGCGACGACGCGCAATAGCGGGTCAGCGTGGCGCCGGGCAGGTGGTCATAGCCGAGCAGCACGCTGACCACACGAGCCATGTTGAACCCCTGCTCGCCGCCGGGCAGGCCACAACCGAGATAGAGATCGTCGATGTCTCGGGGGTCGAGGCCCGGGACCTTGGCCAGGGCGGCCGCGACGATCGTCGCGGCGAGGTCATCGGAACGCAGGTCTCGAAGCGAGCCCTTGCCGGCGCGGCCGATCGGCGAGCGGGCGGTGGCGACGATAACCGCGTCAGTGGGGTTCAGGTTAGCCATCCCATCACGTTACCGCTGGGTAGCCTATCGGCCGCAAGACGCCGCCCAGACCTGTGAAGGCGACATAACGTTATGTTTCGGGCGAGATCTCCCGTGCGGTCGACTCGATCAGCTCGGCGGCCGCACGGCGCGTGGCGCTGTCGGCGAACTCCACGAGATCACCCACCATCACCGCGAACTGATCGGGCAACGCATGGTCGTCCAGGCGCGGCACCGGCCGGGGATCCCGCGCCTCCGCGTGCGCACCCAAGTCGGCGAGCCCTTGAACGAGACCGAAGAAGAGGTCGGCCCGGGTCGCCGGCGGGCGCCCGGACTGCGACCATCGGGCCGACTCCCAGTGCCCGACCCGCGTCAGCAGCCGGTCGGCGACCGTGGTCAACGTGTCAGGCGAGGTCACGGCCCGCCCCACAGGAGGACGACCGTGGCCTCGCCTTCAGCCATGAGGTCAGTCACGCCCGCGCAGATAGCTCAGCAGGCGCAGCACCTCGAGATAGACCCAGATCAGTCCGACGAGCAGACCGAAAGCACAGGTCCACGCCATCGCTTTGGGCGCCCCCGCCTGCACGCTCTTCTCGACAAGATCGAAGTCGAGGATGAAGGTCAGCGCCGCGATGATGATCACGACAACACTGAAGCCGATCGCGAGCCAGCCGGCCTGCGATCCAGGCGCGGCGCGCAGACCGGTGTTCACTCCGAGGAGGCTGAGCACGAAGTTAACCAAGATCACGCCAACGACGCCGAACATCGCGCCGAGCACGCCCCGGGCGAACTTCGGCGTGGCCCGGATCACCTGAAACTTGTAGAGCGCCGCCATGACGGCGAAGACTCCGAAGGTGCCGGCCATCGCCTGCACGACGATGCCGGGATACGCGGCCTCGAAGTATTTGCTCACCAAGCCGATGAAGACGCCCTCGACGAGTGCGTAGGCGCCGATCACCAGCGGGTTGGTGACGCGGGCGAAACTGATGATCAGTCCGAGGATCAGGCCGCCGATGGCGGCCCCGATCCACGCGGGCTGCACGAGCGCGTCGGGCACCATCGTCCACGCCACAACCGCGCTCAGGCCGGTGAGGCCGAGCAGGCCGACCGTGCGGACGACGACGTCGTCAACGGTCATCCGGTCGGAGACCGCCGCGTCGACGGGATAGCCGGTCGTCGGATAGCCGGCGGCCGACCCGTACGCCGGTTGGGTTTGAGGGGTTAGCCGGGTCAACACCGGGTTGGAGCTTCGCACCGAAGGCCTCCGTCAGATCAGCGGGATCACATGTTGACGCAAGAGTAACGCCCCTGACCAGCCTCGGAGAAACGGCTGTGGGGGCCGTTCCTCCGAGGCTGGGGGTCAGACCCGAGCCAACGCCGACTCGTCGACCGGCCGTGATTCGACGCTTTCCTCCGATTTCGCCTCAACGACGAGGCGCCCCGGCCACCAGTTGGCCCTGCCGAGCAGCACCATGAGAGAGGGCAGCACCACCGCGCGGATAATCAACGCGTCGACGAGCACCGCGACCGCCAACCCGAGCCCGAGCTGTTTGAACTCGATGAGGCTCAACGTCGCGAAGACCGCGAAGACCGAGATCATGACGACGGCCGCACTGCTGACGACGCCCGCCGACCGGGTGATGCCTTCCCTGACCGCTTGCCGGATGTCTCCGCCGCGACGCGCGGCCTCCCGGATCGAGCTCACCACGAAGACGTGATAGTCCATCGAGAGTCCAAACAGGACCACGAACAGGAACAACGGGATCCACGAGACGATCGCGCCGTTGGACTCGAACGCCAGCAGCTTCTCGGCCCAGGTCCGCTGGAAGATGAACACGAGCATCCCGAACGCGGCACCGGCCGACAGCGTGTTGATGAACAACGCCGCGAGGCCGATGACGATCGACCGGAACGACACCACCATGACGAGGAAGGTCAGCAGCAGAACCAGGCCCACCACCCACGGGAGTTTGCTTTCGACGTTGGCGGAATAGTCGATGCTCGCGGCGACCTGACCGCCGACCGAGACTTTCACCCCGGCCACCCGGCCCACCGTCTCGGGCACGATCACCTCGCGCAGGCTCCGCACCGTGGCCTCGGCGTCGGCCGTGTTCGCGGCGAACGGCGTGGCAACATTGATCACTTGTACGCTCTTGTCGGCGGACGCCCGCTGCTGCGGATCCTGGATCTTGGCGAAACTCGGGTCGGCACTGACCCGAGCGGTGAGGCGCTTGAGCGCCGCGTCGACCTCCGCCGCCCGAGCGGGATCCGCCTCGACGACCACCTGGTGGGTGGTTCCCTTGCTGGGGAACACGTCGGTGAGCCGCTCAAACGCCGCGATCGCCGCGATGGAGTGCGGATAGTCGTCGATCTCGGCGGACTTCAGTCGCAGGTCGAACGCGGGCATTGCCAACGCGGCCAGGGCCGCCACCGACAGCACGAACGTGATCGCCGGGTGCCGCAGGACGGGGCGGAGCAGCGCCGGCCACAGTCGCGGCTCGCCCGCGCGGCCGGTGATGCGCCACAGCAGCGGCACGCGGGGCCGGTCGATCCACCGGCCGAGCTTGCTCAGCAACGCGGGCAGGACGGTCAGCGACCCCAACACCGCGATGACGACAACGAGGATCGAACCGGTCGCGAGCGAGCTGAAGATCAGGTCATTGGCGAGATAAAGCGCGGCCATCGACACGATCACGGCGAAACCGGAGACGACGACCGAGTGACCGGACGTCGCGGCGGCGATCTCGATCGCGTCGAGCCGGTCGCGACCACGCGCCCGTTCCTGCCGTTCGCGCTTGAGATAGAACAACGAATAGTCGACGCCGACCGCCATGCCCATGAGCAGGATCATGTTCGGCACCTGGCCGGGATCCGGCACCACGTGCGACATGAGCGCCCACAGGCCCATCGCGGCTCCCACGGACGACAGCGCCAACAGCACCGGCACACCCGCCGCGATGATCGCGCCGAAGGCGACGAGCATGATCAATAGAGTGATGGGCAGACTCAGACCCTCGGCCTTGACGAAGTCCTCGCCCAGCCGCTCATTGATGCCGACCTGAATCGACGCCGGACCCGACTCCTCGACCCGCAGCGCCGGATAGGTCGCCTGCACGGCATCCGTCGCGGCGAGCAGCGGAGCCACCCGCTGATCGGCGGTGCGCGGATCGCCTGACATGGTCACCGAGATGAGGAACCCGACGCCCCCGGGTGCGGGGATCGGATCGCTGACGGCCTCCGCCTCGGCGAGTGCGCGCATTCGCCGAGCGACGTCATCCGCGGCACTCTTGCCCGACGAGCCCAGCGCGCCGTCCCGGGCGGTGATCAACACATTCTCCACAGTGGGCGAAACCAGGGACGCGTCGTCCAACGCCCGCGCGGCGTGCCCGGACTCCCCCTGACCCAGTTGAATCGGCGTCGCCAGTTGGATTCCGCTGGCGGACGCGCCCAGGCAGACCGCGACAAACAGGGTCCAACCGACGATTGCCGACCACGGGTGGGTCGCGCTCCACCGGGCTATGCGCACGGTGACGGGTCGCTGAGTCACGCTTCTCGAACCTCTCTATTCACTAATCTCGCCTCGTGAGACTCGGTGAGCCCCACAACGGGCGAATGTCGCTTCGTCGGGTCGTCGTCCACAGACGACGACCCGTTCACTATGGCCGCCACCCCGGTGAAAGACAGGAGTCCCAGCACCCGTCGCCGGGGTAGACCTAATACCCGTTCGTTGTGCCGGCGAGTGCGTGACAATCTCTCTCGGCGGCGGTGGCGACCCACCGCACACGTCGACGCACCGCACGGATGGTGAAGGGGAACACATGGCAACGAACAACCCGACCACGGTCGGCAGATGGCCGCTGCTGGGCTGGGCATTCGCCCTGACCGGCTTGGCCATCGTGGAGATCGCGCTGCTGAGTTGGGTGCTCACGGCACTGTCACTGGCGACGATCTGGGTCGGCCTGCCGCTGTTCACCGGCTCCGCCCTCGCCGCCCGGAGCATGGCCGACCGGCGACGCCTGTGGTCGGGCCAGACCATGGGGGTCATTGTCGGCAGGCGATATCGCCCGCTGCCGGAGAGC
Source organism: uncultured Actinomycetota bacterium (assembly GCA_963736695.1). Taxonomy (GTDB): domain Bacteria; phylum Actinomycetota; class Actinomycetes; order Mycobacteriales; family Micromonosporaceae; genus CAVTPU01. The sequence continues at coordinate 3,290,248 of CAVTPU010000004.1, read as the reverse complement.
GGCTGGTTGGCCCGGTTCCAGACGGTCGTCACAGACCCTGGGACGTGGCGTGATCTGCGTTGGATGGCCGTCGACGGCACGGTCGGCATCACGTTGTGTGTCACCGTGGTCGCACTGTTCTGCGCCGGGGTGCTCGCCATCGCACTTCCGGTCTTCTGGCCCCTGCTGCCGGCGGGATCCACACTGGACTTCCCCCTGGGGATGCAGGTCACCACTGTCACCGAGGCGATCGCCATCTCCATTCCGAACGGACTCCTCTATCTGGTCGCGTGGTGGTTCGCGACCCCGCTACTCATGGCCGGATATGCCAAGCTCACCTCGGCCCTGCTGGGTCTCGACTCGCGGTCGCAGCTGTCCGAACGCGTCGAGGAGCTCGCGACATCGCGCGCGCAGGCCGTCGATCAGCGCAGCTCCGAACTTCGCCGGATCGAACGTGACTTGCACGACGGCACCCAGGCCCACCTCGTCGCCCTCGGCATGAGCCTCGGCCTCGCCGAGAACCTGCTGCGCGACAACCCGCGGGCGAGCGTTCTCGTGGCCGAGGCCCGCGAACACAACGCCCAAGCGATCGCCGAACTTCGGTCACTCATCCGCGGGCTGCGCCCGCCCGTGCTCAGCGATCGCGGCCTTCCCGGCGCGGTGCAGGCGCTGGCGATCCGCATGACGCTCAACTTCGACATCGACATCGAGGTGCCGTGCCGACTGTCGGATCCGATCGAATCGGCCGCGTATTTCTCGATCGCCGAGGTCATGTCGAACATCGTCAAGCACGCCAACGCCACGAGCGCCACGGTGCTGGGGCGTCACGCCCACAACCGCCTGCGCGTCGTGATCACCGACGATGGCCAGGGCGGCGCGACCCTCGCCGACGGCGGTGGGCTGCAAGGAATCCGGCAACGCCTCGCCGCGTTCGACGGCACCATCACGCTCGACAGCCCGCGTGGCGGCGGCACCACCGTGACCATCGAGCTGCCATGTGAATCGCAGGCATTCACCTCGGCCTGACGAGACATCGGTGGTGTCGTGCTTCGCACTGATCGATCAGTGCGAAGCACGACACCACCGATCTCACACTCGACGTGACTCAACGCGCCGCAGCGTTGCCATATGCCCGTACGGCCAATGGGACCGCGACCACGACCAGCACGGAGATCATGATCGAAGCGACCGCCACCGGATGGTCGGTCGCGATGCTGCCGCTGGCCGCCACCGGATTGCCCCACAGCGAGCGGCACGCCGAGGCGACGCAGCTCAACGGATTCCACTCGGCCACGGTGCCGAGCCAGCCCGGCATTCGATCGGTGGACAGGAACGCGTTGGAGACAAAGGTGAACACCACCAGCACGAGCGATCCGGTCGCCTCGATCGATCCCATGCTGCGCATCGACAGGCCCAGCAGCACCCCGACCCACAACATGGCATAGCTGAACGCGAGAAGCATTCCGAACCCGCCCAGCGTCGACGCGAGGCTGGTGTGTGAACGCCACCCGAGTCCCCACGCGACCCCCGCGACGAGCACGAGCGTGCCTGCCGCGACGAGGAAGTCGGCGATCGTGTGGCTGATGAGCACGGCGGCCCGGGAGATCGACAGGGTGCGGAAGCGGTCGACCAACCCGTTGCGCAGATCCTCGGCCATTCCCACCGCCGTCGGCCCCAGACCGGTGAGACCGATCTGCGCCGCGACCCCGGCGAAGATGTATTCCTGATAGTCGGCGCCCGGCGCCACGACGATCGACGCCTCAAACAGATAGCCGAGGGCGATGATCATCACAAGCGGATTCAACGCGATGGCGAACAACTTGCCCGGGCTGCCGCGAAAGTGCCGCACCCGACGTCCCACCATGGCACTGATGTCACCGAGCGCGGGTGCCACGCCTCCGGCCGCGCCCGGTCTCGCGATTGTCGCGGTGCTCATCACTGTGTCCCCTTGTCGGTCGGCGCGCCGGTGAGTTGGAAAAAGACATCGTCGAGGGACGGCCGGCGCAGGGCGAAGTCCGAGACGTCGACACCGGCGACCCGCAGCGCGATCGACGCCGCCACGATGCCCTCGATGCCGTCCACGAGCTGCGCCGACACCGTGGCACCGTCCCTGCCCACCATCGGCGAACCGGTCGCGATGCGCCCCAACGCGACCACCGCCGCGTCGGCCTGGTGTGGCGGAATGGTGATCTCCAGTCGCTCGCCGCCCACCTTTCGCTTGAGCTCGTCGGGAGTGCCCTCCGCGATGACCTGACCCGACTCGATGACAACCAACTGGTTGGCGAGCTGATCCGCCTCTTCGAGATATTGCGTGGTGAGCAGCACAGTCACTCCAGCCGCGACCTGCTCGCGAATGATCGCCCACAACGTCACCCGACTCGTCGGGTCGAGCCCGGTCGTGGGCTCGTCGAGAAACAGCACCGGGGGCTGCGCGATGAGGCACGTGGCCAGGTCGAGCCGACGCCGCATGCCGCCCGAATACTCTTTCACCGGACGCCGCGCCGCCTCGGTAAGACCGAAGCGCTCGAGCAACTCCCCCGCGCGACGAACCGAGCCCCGCCGGCCAAGCTTGGACAATCGGGAAAGCAGCACCAGGTTCTCTTCGCCGGTGAGCAGATCGTCAACCGCCGCGTATTGCCCGGACAGACCGATGCGTGCTCGGACCTCGCGGGCTTGGCGCACCACGTCGAATCCGGCCACCCGAGCACGCCCCGAATCGGGCCGCAACAGGGTCGTGAGAATCCGCACGGTGGTCGTCTTGCCCGCGCCATTGGGGCCGAGAACGCCCAGCACGGTGCCCGCCGGCACACCGAAGCTCACGTCGCACAGCGTGCTCCGCCCGCCGTATGTCTTGCCCAGCGATTCGGCCTCAATGGCCAGATTCATGAATCCTCCAACGACAGTTGGCTCGAGCCGACGTCGTGACGTCAGGCGCGAACGGCGAGCAGAATGCGGTGCATGGGGGTGTCGATGAGCTGAATTCGCCGCAGACCCGCGCCACTGAGCCAGTCGTCGTATTCACTCAGGGGATAGGAGTCCCCGCCTCCGGTGGCGAGCATCGATGCGGCGAAGAGGCGGAAGAATCGGTCTTGCGTGTTGTCCGCGTCGGTGCGGTCGTCGACGATCTGGTCGACGATCGCGACCACGCCGCCGTCGGCGAGGGCCTTGCTCGCCCGCAGGCTCAGATCTTGAGCTGACTCCGGGGTCTGCAGGTGGAAGATGTTGGCGAAGAGGATCAGGTCGAATCCGCTGTCCCAGTCCTCGACCCAAAAGTCGCGGGCCAGCGGCTGGAAACGCGCGGCGACCTCCATGCGTTCGCCCTGCGCCTGCGCGATCGGGACGATCCGCGCGACGTCGAGGCCGACACAGGTGAGCTCCGGGAACTCCTTGAGCAGCAGCTGGCTATAGAGACCGGTGCCGCAGCCGACGTCGAGCATCGACGTCGGCTGGCCGGGGCGCCACCCGAAGGCACGCAACGAGTCGGCGAGAATCGACACGATCGGTGGCGCCCAGAAGTTGATGCCGCGCACCAGGGATTCGTATTCGACTGCGGAGATCTGGTTGTGGTGTTGTTCCCCTGCCCCGGCGCTTCCGTCTCCACGCACCGCCTGTGCCAAGTTGCGCCACGCGTCCCATGCGAGCATTCGGTCATAGCGCATCTTTCCGGCGAGACTGAACAGACCATCCGGCAGGAAACAGTCGGCGAGCTCGGCCGGGATCTCATAGTGCGCGACCCGCTCCGAGGTGCTGCGGATCACCATCTTGTAGGCCGACAGCGCGTCCAGCAGCACCCGCATGCCGCGCTGATCCACATTGAGGCGATCCGCCAATTCGGGGGCGGTGACCCGCCCGTCGACGAGCGCCGCGAAGACCCCGAGGTCGAACGCAGCCTCGATGACGCCTGGAGCCCACAGTCCGATGAGGTGCTCATAGAGGCGGTGAGCGGCCGTGACGACCGCATGATCGGGGCCGGACTCCGGCAGCCGGGCTGTGTCCACAAGAGACAAGGTGTTTTCCCGAGCCGGGCTCTCACCCAGGCGGTTCTGGTCGAATGCGGGCAGGTTCACGTCGATTCCCGTTCTCTCTCGATCATGGTGCGGTGGGTGGATCAGCCGATGCGGGCGAGGCCGGGCGCGTCCCGGCGGGCCGTTCCCCGGGAGACGGCCAACGGGTCCCAGCCCGCCGGACGTTCCGGAAGCACTCGGGCGTCGCCGAAGGCGGCGCCGTCGCGAACTTCAGCGAAAAGCGGGCGGTCGAGAATCTCGCCGGCGCACATGGTGCCGCCGAGCATGACGCCCCCGATCCCACCTCCGTGGCGGGTGCCCTGACCGACCACGAACAGGCCGTCGATGGTCGTTCGGTTGCCCGGACGGGCGCCGCGCGACGAGCCCCACCGGCGCAGGCCATATGGGGTGCCGCCGGTGGACCAGGTGAAACGCTCCTGACTCAGCGGCGTGGCCGCCTCTAGGTGCGTGATGTGCTGGCGGAAGTCGCCGAGGATCGACTCCGCCACGGCGAGCATCGAGTCGGTAAGCCGCCGCTTCTCCCGTTGATATGCCTCGGTGCGCCGATAGCGGATGCCGGACGCCGGCCCGGACTCGACCCCCCACCGGGCATAGCCCGGTGGGCACAACGTCATGAGCTGAAAGTTGGCGTGGCCCGGCGGGCAGACCGCCCGGCTGTGCGGATCCTTGATCGAGGCGAAGGAGGCGAAGAGCATCTCGACCTCGTCGGCACGGTCCTGCTCTACTCGGTCATACATGGCTTCGATGTCGTTGTCGCGAAACCACCAGATGTTGGCGTTGCGTCGATATGGCAGCTCGCGGTCGAGCGCGACATAGAGCACAGCCAAGCCGAGGGCCGGCACGGATCGTTGAGCACGATCGAGAACGCCCGCGGTGAAGCCCGCAGGCTCGCCGCCGATCAGCTCCAACACCGTGCGCCGATAGTCGGCGTTGGAGACGACGATCGGTGCGGCGATGTGCCGCCCATCGGCGGCGGTGACACCGACCGCACGGCCGTCCCGAACATCGATTCGCCGTACGGCGCACCGGGTCCGCAGCTCGCCGCCGCGTGACTCGATGGCCTCGACGAGGGTGGCGGCAAGCACCTGACCGCCGCCCTCGGGGTAGTAGGCGCCCTGCATGTAGTGGTCGATCATGCTCAGGTGCTGCCCGACGGTGACGCCGGTCGGACTGATTCCATAGTTGCCGCTCTGCGCCGCGAGCACGGTGCGCGCCGGCGCTGAGAGGTCACAGTGGACGAAAAGGTCGGCGAGACTGCGACGACGCCACGCCACCGCGGAGAGCTCGTCGGATGTCGGCGTCGCCACGGCGCTCGCCTGCCTCGACCGCTGCTCGACGATCGCATGACAGATGTCAAAGAAACGACTCAGACCGGCGGCCTCGGTCGGGAACGTCTCCACCACCCGTCGCCGATAGCGGTCCCAGCCCGCTGGGACGTCGAACGTGACGCCCGGCAAGATCAGGTGGTCGAAGCCGTCGGGGTCCATTGGCCGGAAGGCGACCCGACCGCCCAGCCCCAGACTGTCGAGAATGGAAGGGATGACTCCGCCCGGCCCACAGTCGCCCAGATAATGCACGCCCACATCGAACTCATACGCCCGCCGACGCCGGAACACGTGTCCGTTGCCCCCGGCCACGTCGTGTTGTTCGAGCACCAGCACCCGCAGGCCGCTCGCAGCGAGATAGGCGGCGCAGGTGAGTCCACCGAGTCCGCTGCCCACCACAATGGCGTCCCAGGCACGATCGTCCTTGTCCATCAGATCGAGATCCCGCCGTGGATCTCCATGACCGAGCCGGTGATATAGCTGGCCCGATCCGACACGAGGAATGCGACCAGGTCCGCGACTTCGCTCGCCGAGCCCATGCGCCCCAGTGCGACACCCGCGAGGGCCCGCTCCGCGGCGGGCCCCGACAAGGCCTGGGTCATGTCCGTCTCAATGAAGCCGGGGGCGACCACGTTGGCGCGGATCCCATAGCGTCCGACTTCTTTCGCCAACGACTTGGAAAACCCGATGATTCCGGCCTTCGCCGCGGCGTAGTTGGTCTGTTTCGCGTTGCCGTAGACGCCCGAGACCGACGAGATGTTGACCAGACATCCGCGGCGCCGCTTCATCATGCCGAACGCGGCCGCGCGGCAGACAAAATAGACGCCGGTGAGGTTGGTGTCGATCACCGCGGTCCAGTTGTCATCCGACATCGTCACGAGCGGCCCGTCCCGGGTGATTCCGGCTGAGGTGATCGCAGCGGCGATCGGCCCGAGGTCGGCCTCGGTGTCGGTGATCCACCGACGAACCGCCGCGGAGTCGCTCACGTCGACACGGGTGGCCACCACTCGCGTGCCGTGCTCGCCGGCCTCGGCGACCACGGCGTGCGCCGCGTCCTCGTTGGACTGATAACAGAACCCGACGTCGAAACCGTCCTCGGCCAGTCGCAGGACCGTTGCCCGCCCGATCCCCCGAGAACCACCGCTGACCACCGCTATCCGCGGACCGTCGTCGCTCATGCTCGTTCCCCTCATCATCTAGATTCGATCCGCCGTACGCCGTGCCAGCACCGCCTGCCGAACAGTCAGCCGGGTCTCCTCGCCGATCCGGCTCTCCCCCTCGACGATCACCGTGTCGTCGATCGCCCGGACGACCCGCACGTGGTGCGTCACGACGTCACCGGGATAGACCGATCCCTCAAACTCCACACCGGACAGCGCGCCGAGCAACGCGATCCCGCCGGGTCGTGTGTCGTCGGCCGCGAGCAGCGGAACCGATGCCTGCAGCCACGATTCGAGGAGCAACATCGACGGATATGCCACCATCTGCTCGTCGTGATCGGCGGTGATGGCCGCATAGCAGGGCTCGTTGCGCGACACGGCCTTGGCTGCGACGCAACGGATTCCCGGCACGAGGTCGAGCACGCGGTCGATGAGCAGCATCGGATAGCGGTGCGGCATGACCCGCAGCAGTGGCACATAGTCACTCATCGTCAATCACCGGCCCGTTCCCCGCTCGTCGCCGGGCGCCCCAGGCCCAGCCGCACCATGGCCGCCGGGCCTCGCTGAGTCGACGCGCGCGCGACACATCGCACGCGCATCGACTCAACCCGCCACTCGAGGGCGATCTCGACCTCGTCGCCGGGACGGATGGCGTCGGTGAATCTGGCCGACTCGATGGTCGTCAGACGTTGCGGCACGACGTGCGGAGGCGGCGCGATCCGGGCGGCCCGCTGGACTGACTCGATGACACACACACCGGGAAGCACCGGCGCGCCGGGGAAATGGCCGGCGAGCACCGGCTCGCTCGCCGTGACCGTCAACGCGGCCGCCGACCGCCAGACGTCCCCGTCGAGAATCGCCGAGCGCACCAGACGCACGGGCGCGGCGACGATTCCGATCGGCGGGATTGTCTCAGAAGCCGCCATCGAGGAGCCTCACCAAGGCGCAGGCGACCATGCCGTCAGGGTCGACGGAGGTGACCATCGCGAGCTGCCCGGCGGAGCCGGGCCGCGCGCCGTGAGCGAGCACAGAGCCAAGCTGGAAAGCCGCCGACACGCTCGCGGTCTCGCCGATGAGCGCACGCAGCGCGGGCAACATCGGCACGTCACGGCCGAAAACTCGGGCGGTCGCCGTCCTCTCAGCCTCGCCCAGTCGGCCGGGGGCGTCAGAGAACGCGGTCACATCGACGTCGGTGGCCTCGACGCCGGCGGACTTGAGCGCTGATCTCGCGCAGTCGACCAGCGCCGTCACGTAGTCGTCGTCGAAGGCGTTCCTCGACTCGACGGCGAGCACCTCGGCCAGCGCCCTCCGCCGCCCGCCAACGGAGTCGGCGGGCTCGACGAGCAGCATCGCCGCACCCTCGCCGAGCAGGGTCGGCGAGTCGGGGAAGGCCTGCTTCCATAGCCAGGAACGGGCGTGCGAATAGTCCTCGGCCGCGCCCACGAGCACCCGGCCCGCCCGGCCGTTGGTCAACAGTCGCCGGGCATAGCGCAGCCCGAGAAGGGCGACACCACGGCCCCCGGCGAGGGTCGTGTTCGGCCCCCTCAGCTGGTGCCAAATCGCGCACTGGCCGGCGGTGGCGTTCATGACTCCGTAGGGCATGAGCGCCGGGTCGACATAGAACGGTTCGGCCCCAGTCAGCGAAGCCCGGGTAAAGTCCATCATCGACTGCGGGCTGCCGAATGAGGTGCCGAAGACCAGGCCGGTGTCATCGCGGTCGGCGACACCGTTCTCCTCTCCCAGGTCGGCGATGAGCTCGCCGACCGAGACGACCGCCATGCCGGTGCCGCGGTCCATCGCCTTGGTTCCCTTTTTGCCGAGCAGGTCCCGCGGGTCGAATCCCGGCACCAGGCAGGCCCGGTCGTCGGGGGTATCCCACAGCGACCCCCGCACGTCAGTGTCGGTGGTCCGGCCGCTGGTGAGCCCGTCGACAAACGCCCGCCGGCCGATGCCGAACGGCGAGACGACCGACCAGGCCGTGATGACCAGCCGGTCGCGATCCTTGTGCAGCGCGCTCATACCGTCACCTCGTTCGCGTCATACCGACCGATGATCACGACAGCGTTGTTGCCGCCGAAGGCCAGTCCGTTGTTCTGAACCACCCGCAAATCTGCGGGAAGCGACTTGTTGGGCACACAGTCGATGGCGCACTCCGGGTCTGTCTCGACGTGATTGATCGTCGGTGGAATGAACCGCTGCGTGATGGCCAGCGAACAGGCGACGGCGCTCAACGCGCTCGCCGCACCCATCGTGTGCCCGAGCATCGACTTGAGCGACACGGTTCGGGGCGTCTGGTCGCCGAAGACTCCGCGAATGGCTCGGGTCTCGGTGACGTCGTTGGCTTTGGTCCCGGTGCCATGCGCGGAGATCAGATCGACCTCGCCGGGTGCGATCCCGGCATTGTCGAGCGCCAGCTGGATGCATCGGGCGATGCTGGCTTCGTTGGGCGCCACCTGGTGATAGGCGTCGCAGTTGAGTCCATAACCGCGGATCTCCGCGTAGATACGCGCGCCGCGACGCACCGCCGACTCCAGCGACTCCAACATGAGCATGCCGGAGCCTTCGCCGGTGAGAATGCCTTTGCGGTTCTTATCGAACGGTTGGCAGAACTCCGGCGCGATGGCGCCCAGTCGATAAAATCCCGTGAATGTCTTGCGACACATCGCGTCGGCGCCGCCGCACAGGGCGAAGTCCACCTCGCCGGACCGAACCGCGTCGAAACCGTTGCCGATCGCGTAGTTTCCGGCCGAACACGCGGTCGCGACCGTCTCGGCCTCGACATCGGAGAGTTGAAGCTCACGTGCCACGGTGACGCTGAGCCGCGCCGCCGCGAGACGCCGGGCCCGCACCGGGTCCATGGCCTGCGGGCCGGACTCGATCTCCTGCGCCACTAGATGGTCGAGATCGAACGCCTCGCCGTCGGTGGTGCCCACGCAGACCAGTCCACGCAGCCGGGCGAGCGTCGCCTCGTCATAGCCGGAGTCGTCGACGGCCATTCGCGCCGCCGCGACGGCGAACTGACTGGCCCGCCCGAGCTGCTCGATGGGAGTGTGGTGGATCCATGCCTCCGGTTCGAAACCCACCACCTCACAACCATTCGTGTGAGCGAACCCGGTCGTGTCGAAGACGCTTATCGGGCGCACGCCCGACCGCCCGGTCCGGAGGCCTTCGGCGAACTGCTCGGCACCGATGCCGATACTCGAGAAGACGCCGACACCGGTGACCACCACTCGGTGCATCCCGCTCGCGTCCAGTGTGGATGACATGACCGCCTCGATTCGACTCGTCACGTGGATGGGATTCGCTTACCAGCCCGCGGCGTTGGCGACGACCGCGTAGACGCCCTGCAGGTTGACCATCTTGGCCATTTCGCCTTGGTCGATCACCAGGCTGTATTTGCGCTCCAGCGCGGCGAGGACCTCGATGGCGCCGAGCGAGTCGGCACCGTGCTCCTCCTGGAACAGGCTGGTTTCGGTGACCTCGTCGAGCTCCAGTTCGAGGGTCTCGCAGACGATCTCCTTGATCTCCGCGAGCCGTTGGGTGTCGATGGATGCCGTGCTCATGCGTACCTCCGTTTGGTTGGGATTGTCGATGGGGTGGACAGGCGGTCGGTCAGCCACCGACCGCCTCGATGAGACTCGTGGGCCGCATGTCGGTCCAGTGCTCTTCGATATATTCCAGACACGCGGCCCGGTCGGACGGGCCGAAGACTTTCGACCAGCCGGCAGGAATGTCGGCGAAATTCGGCCAGAGGCTGTGCTGGTTCTCGTGGTTGACGAGCACCAGGAAGACGCCATCGGCATCGTCGAAGGGGTTGCTCAACGGGACCCTCTCTCATCGTCGCGAAGGTGGGACAGCTCGGCCGAGATGATCCGACCGATGTGGACTGACGACTCGGCGGCGAGCATGAAGTCGTGGGCGCAATCGACGTCATGCCGGTCGATCGGGCCGCGCACATGGGCGCGCCACGAGTCGGCGCCCGTCTGCGGCGTGTCGGCCGCCTGGACATAGACCAACTTTCCGCTATATCCGGACGGTCGATAGTCGCGGCGCAGCACGGCGTTGTTGTGAGCCACCGCGATGAGGTTCGCCAGTTGCCGCTCGGTCACCGTCGATAGGACGTGTTCATCGCGGCGAAAGCGACTCACGAGATCGGCGAGCACAAAGCCCTCGGACAGCAACTCGCCCGGGTCATAGCCGAGATAGGTGACGATCTGTTCGAGAATCCCGCGATCGTCGGGCAGCTCCTCATCGGGCCCGGCGGGGCCGCCATCGAGGCTGACCAACAAATCGACCCGCTCGCCGCAGCGCTGCAACTGCGCCGCCACCTCATAAGCCAGCACCCCACCGAACGACCAGCCGAGCAGATAATAGGGGCCGACCGGCTGCACGACGCGCATCTGTTCGATATATTCGGCCGCCATGTCGGCGAGGCTGGCCGGCAGTTCGGCGGTTTCGGAGATGCCGCGGGCCTGCAGACCATAGAGCGGAATCTCGGGTCCGAGGTGCGGGGCGAGCCCACGATAGAACCAGCTCACCCCGCCGCCTGGGTGCATGCAGAAGATCGGCGGGCGATCGCCACCCCGGCGCAACGGAATCAGTGTCGCGAACGAGTCGGAGCCGGCGAGCTCAACCAGCCTGGCCGACAGTTCCGCGACGGTCGGAGCCTCGAACAACGCCCGGATCGGCAGGTCGACGCCGAAGTCGGCGCGGATGCGGCCGGCGAGGCGCATCGCGAGCAGGGACTGCCCGCCGAAGTTGAAGAAGTCATCGTCGATGCCGATCGAGGGCACGCCGAGAACCTCGGAGAAGAGGCCACACAACCGTTTTTCCCGCTCGTCGCGGGGAGGAGCGCCGCCCACCGGCGCCCGACCGGGCATCGGCAACGCCGCCCGGTCGACCTTGCCGTTGCTCGTCAACGGCAGGTGGTCGAGGCCCACGAAGCTGTTGGGCAGCATGTAGTCGGGCACCATGCTGACCAGGTGCTTTCGCAGCACCTGGACGCCGGTCCCGGCCACACACGACGCAGGCGCCAGATAGGCCGCGATGCGGTTTTCGCCAACGGAGTCGGTGATGACGGTGACCGCCGCCTGCTCGACCGCCGGATGGCTCACCAACGCGGCTTCGATCTCGCCGAGTTCGATGCGATATCCGCGGACCTTGACCTGATCGTCGGTGCGCCCCTGATATTCGAGTTCGTGGGTGCGGCTCCAGCGGGCGAGGTCGCCGGTGCGATACATGCGGTCTCCGGGCTCGGCCGAGAACGGGTTCGCGACGAATCGCTCGGCGGTGAGGCCGGGTTGATTGACATAACCACGGGCGAGACAGACGCCGGAGAGATAGAGCTCGCCGGTGACTCCGTCGGGCACCGGACGCAGCATCGGATCGAGCAGGTGCACACGGGCATTCCAGATCGGTCGACCGATGGGAATCGCGCCGGACGGGGTGGGGTCACCGGGTTCGATGGTGTGCACGACGCACCCGACGGTCGCCTCGGTCGGCCCATATTCGTTGATGACGGTCGCCGCTGGGTGGCAATGCCGCCACTGGTCGAGGCTCTCGCCCAGCAGCTGTTCGCCGCCGACGACGAGCTCGCCGGTGGGCGACAGTCGTTCGGGAGCGTCAGCCAACAGGCGCAGGTGACTGGGCGTGGCCTTGAGAAACCCGCAGGAACCGGCGCCCGGCGTCGAGCCGGGCTCCGATGCCACCGTGCCGGCGACAAGGTCAGCGACCACGATGTGACCGCCGCTGACGAGCGGCGCGAACAAGGTGGTGACGGTGAGGTCGAAGGTGACCGAGGAGTGCAGAAGCGCGTCTTTGGCCACGCTCGGATAGGCGTGTGAGGCGTAGGCGAGGTAGTTGACGGCGGATCGCTGCTCGATGAGCACGCCCTTGGGTCGACCGGTCGACCCCGAGGTATAGATGACATAGGCACCGTCGCGCGGGTGGGTCGGACGGGCCCGCTCAGTCTCGACGATGGGGTGCGCGTCCTCGTGGGCGATCGCGTCCGCCGTCTCCCGAGTGTCGAGGTGCACCGCTGCGGCCGCCGCCGAGTCCACACCCGACAGTGACGTGCCCTCGGTGAGCACCAGCGACGCCCGCGAGTTCGCCAGGACGTAGGAGATGCGGTCGGCGGGGTGGGTGGCATCGAGAGGCACATAGCCGGCCCCCGTCTTGAGCACCGCGAGCAGCGCCACCACCAGTCGGCTCGACGGTTCGAGCGCGACCGCCGCCAACTGATCAGGGCCGAGTCCTCGACCAATGAGGTGACGTGCCAGCTGGTTGGCGCGACGGTCGAGCTCGGAATAGGTCAGCGTGCCGTCGGCATCGGTGATCGCAGGAGCGTGTGGGGTGCGGGCGGTCTGCGCCTCGACGAGTTGTGACAGCGTCGCGGCCGGCACCGCGTGGTCGGTGCTGTTGCGCGCCGTGATTTCGCGACGTTCGGCGGGAGTCAGCAGCGCGAAACGGGCCAACGGCTCGGCGTGGTCGTCAGGCATTCGACAAAGCAGCTCGACCAGTTGGTCGAGAATGTGCCGGGACCGGGCGGCGTCGAGGCCGTCCGGGCGATAGTCGATTCGCAGGCCCAACCGATCGCCCGGCATCACCAGCAGGGTGACCGGATAGTGGTTGGCGTCGCGGCCCTGTCCGGCGGCGAGTCGCAGACCCGGCGCGATGCCTGCGAACTCGGTCGCCGCCATCGGATAGTTCTCGAAGACGATGACGGTGTCGAAGAGCTCACCGATGTTAGCGAGCTGCTGCAGCTCGCCGAGCCCGAGATAGCCGTGTGGCATCAGGCTCACCTGGGTGCGTTGGACAGCTGCGATGGTCTGACGCACGGTCGCCGCCGGGTTGAGCGCGACGCGCACGGGCAGGGTGTTGATGAAGAAGCCGATCATCGACTCGATGCCGGGCACGTCGGCCGGCCGCCCCGATGTCACCATGCCGAAGAGCACGTCGGTGCGGCCGGTGAGCCCGCCGAGCAGCATCGCCCAGGCGCCCTGCACGACGCTGTTGAGGGTGAGTCCGCAGCTGCGTGCCCACGTCGTGAGTCGGGCGGTGTCGGCCTCGCTCAGCTCGCCGGTGACCTGTTGCGGCAGCACCGGCGTGTGCCGCCGCTCGGTTGGCGCGAGCATCGTCGCCTCGGTGACGCCCGCGAGCACGCCACGCCACGCGTCGAGGGCCCGTCCCCGGTCTTGCTGGGCGAGCCACACCTGATATTCCCGATATGGCGTGACGCTCGGCAGACTCCGAGCGTCGCCATCGGCGTACAGGGTAAATAGCTCTCGTGCCAGGATCGGCATCGACCAACCGTCGGCGACGATGTGGTGGATGGTCAGAATCAGGCGGTTTTCGGCCGGGCCCGATCGAACCAGGGTTGCCCGCACCAATGGTGGCCGGGACAGGTCGAATCGGGTGGCCCGGTCAGCGTCGACGAGCTCCTCGAGCGCCGCGCGACGCCGCTGGGCGGGCAGCTCGCTGAGGTCGTGTTCGCGCCACGGAAGCGGCATGGGCTCGGGAATGAGCTGCACCGGCTCGCCCGACTTGCGATGGCGGAACGCCGCCCCGAGGTTGGGGTGCCGGGCCAGCAGCGCGTCGCCGGCCCGTCGCAGGGCGGAGGCGTCGAGGTCACCTTCAAGATCCAAAACCAGTTGTACGGCGTAGACGTCCGCCCCGGACGAATCGAATTGGGCGTGGAACAGCATGCCTTCCTGCAGCGGCGACAGCGGAAGCACGTCGCGCAGTCGAGGTTTGGTCATAGCGAGTCTCCCCAGTCAGCAAGGTCGTTCTCGAATTCGTCGATCTCGTCCTGGGTCAGCGTCGCCAGGGTCAGATCACGCGGGGTGAGTCGCGCGGCGCCCGGCGTCAACGCGGTCCGAATGATCGCGTCAAGACATCGCAGCCACTGGTTCGCCAGATCGTGCACGTCGGACTCGGCGATGACGTCGCCAGCCCACACCCACACGGCGTGCAGCCGCGGCCCGTCGGGCTGATCGGCGATGAAGACGTCCAGCGTCAACGCGTGCGGCAACGGCATCGTCGGATCTGCGCCGGCGGCCACCGCCAGCGCAGAGAAGTCGATTGACCAGTCACCGGAGTCGGCGCCGAACCTGCCGAGATAGTTGAAGCCGATCTGCGGATGGCCGCCGGTCTGGGCGAGCGCCACGCCGGTCTGGGCGTTGAGGTGACGCAGCAACCCGAATCCGAGACCGTTGTCCGGCACCTGGTCCAGCTGCTCCTTGACGTCGCGGGTGGCCGCCGCGAGCGATGGCCCACCATCGACGATCTCCCCCTCATCGACGTGACCGGGGTCGACGAGCACCGGAAATTCCGTGGTGAACCAGCCGACGGTTCGGGTCAGATCGATGTCGGGTCGCAGTTGTTCGCGACCGTGACCCTCGAGCATCACCCGGACGCCGGTCGCCTCGCCGAGCCCGTGATCGGTTCGATAACCGCCGATCGCGAGCGCGAGCGCGGTCAGCAGCGCGTCGCGTACCCCCACCCGGAGGGTGGAGACGACTGTCGTCAACAGATCTTTGGTGCGCTCCGCGGGCAGCATCACTTCCCAGCTGCGCGCGGTTGACGCGAGGTCGACGACCGGGTCGAGAGACCGTTTGCCCACCAGCGGATCGGGGTGCGTGAGGACACCGGTCCACACCGGCAGCTCCGCCACCCGGGCCGCGACGGCGGCCTCTGTGTGCAGCAGAGCGGCCCATGATCGCAACGGAGTCCCGACCGACGGCACCGTCGGCTCTTCGCCGCGCCGCAGCGCCTCGGCGATCTGCGCGAGGTCATCGATGATGATCTGCCACGACACTCCGTCGACCGCCATGTGGTGGATGACCAGCAGGAGGCGACCGGCGCGTTCGGAGCCTAGATCGAACCAGACGGCCTGCAAGACGACTCCACGCTCGGGGTCGAGTCGGCCGGACGCGGCCACCCTGTGCTCGCCGACGAGCCGACGCAGTTCGGGCGCGCTCGCCTGCCGCGCATCCACAGTGGTCACGATCGGGCCGGCGGGCTCGGGTGGCGCCACTCGCAGCGCCCAGTCGTCGGTCGTGCGGGTGAGAACCAGACGCAGCGCGTCGTGATGGTGGGTGAGGCGGTGCAGTGCGGCGGTGAGAAGTTCACCATCGACCCCGACCGGGGTGTGCAGCACCATCGCCTGGTGATATGCCTCGAAGCCACCGCCTTTGGCCCGCAGGCCGGCCACGATCGGGGTGATCGGCACGGGGCCGACGCCGTCGACCGGGTCTGCCGCGACGGCGGCCGGTTGGTCGTCGAGCCGCGCGAGCGCGCCGATGGTCTGATGCGCAAAGACGTCACGTGGACTGATCCGCAGGCCGTGCTTTCGGGCCCGACTGACCAACTGGATCGTCATGATGCTGTCGCCGCCGAGGTCAAAGAAGCTGTCATCGACGCCGACATGCGGCACGCCCAGCACCTCGACGAAGATCGCGTGCAGCGTCTTCTCGACTCCGATCGGGTCCCGGGTCACCGATGCCTGCTCGTGCTGGGTCGGCGCGGGCAGTGCGTTCTGGTCGACCTTGCCATTGCTGGTCATCGGCAGGGCCGGCAGCGAGACCAGCATCGCCGGCACCATATATTCCGGCAGCGCGGCGGCCGCGTGGGCTCGCAGTGCCGCCGAGTCGAGGCCAATCGGTCCACAGTCGACGGAATCGTCGGCGACGACATAGCCGACCAGACGCCGCTGACCCGGCCGGTCTTCGCGAACCATCGCCACCGCGTCAGCGACGTCGGGGTGCGAACGGAGCACAGCCTCGATCTCCGGCAGCTCGATGCGGAAGCCACGAAGTTTCACCTGGCGGTCCGCCCGACCGATGAAGCGCAACTCGCCGTCCGCGGTCCAGGCCGCGAGGTCTCCGGTGCGATACATCCGGCCTCCCGGCCGATCCCCGAAGGGGTCGGCGACGAACCGGTCCGCGGTCAGGTCCTGTCGGCCCAGATAGCCCCGGGCAAGGCCGGCTCCCGCGATGAAGAGGTGGCCGACGACGCCGATTGGCGCCAGGTTGAGGTCATCGTCGAGCACATAGACCCGGGTGTTGTCCATGGGCCGGCCGATGGTCGGAGCGCCGACGCGCTCACCGGTCACCGGACCGGCCGTCGAATAGATCGTTGTCTCCGTCGGGCCATATCCGTTGAGCACACTGGCCGCCGCCGACCGCAATTCGGCGGCGAGATCGGCACTGCACGCCTCCCCGCCGGTGATCACCCGAACTCCGCTGAGGTCGACGCCGTCGGTCGCCAGCACCGCCTGCCAATGGGTCGGGGTGGCCTGCATGATCGTCACCGCGTGTTCGACGACTCGGGCGACGAGCGCACCGGGATCGCGCGCCTCATCGGCGTCGGTGAAGATCAGCGTCGCGCCGGTCAGGAGCGGGGCGAAGATCTCCAGGTTGGAGATGTCGAACCCGAATGTCGCGACCGCCAGCCACCGGTCGCCCGGCGACACACCGACCCGGCGACACATGTCCCGCAGCAAGTTGACCATGGCGCCGTGAGTCACCATCACGCCCTTGGGCTGCCCGGTCGAGCCGGAGGTATAGATGACATAGGCCACGTGCTCCGGGGAGCGAATGCCGATCAGGTCGCATGCGACCACATCGGCCGACCGCTGACAGCGCAGGTCGAGCTCGACCGCCGGGTCGTCGACGACAAGTTGCGCGACGGCGTTCAGATCGGCTCTGGTCGCGGCGATCTCGCTGGTGGTCACCACGAGTGCCGGCGCCGCGTCGTCGAGCATGAAGGCGATCCGGTTCGCCGGATAGTTGAGGTCGAGCGGCAGATATGCCGCCCCGGCCTTGATGACCGCGAGCGCCGCGATGATCAGCTCCGCCGACCGGGGCAACGCGATCGCGACGACCCGATCCGGTCCGACCCCGCAGGTCACCAGGGTGCGCGCCAACCGGTTCACACGCTCGTTGAGCTCGCCAAAGGTGAGCGTGACACCGCCGGAGACCACCGCGGGCGCGTCAGGGGTCCGCCGCACCTGCGCCTCGATGAGGTCGGCCAGCCCGGCCGCGTCGGGATCGGACCGCGCCGTGTCGTTCCACTCGATCAGCAGCCGGTGCCGATCGGCTGTGGTGAGCGGGCTGAGCCGGCGCAGCGGCTCGTCCGGCGCGGCCACCGCCCGCTCGACGAGTTGGCCGAGCAGACCGGCGATCCGCTCCACTGTGGATTTGTCGAACAGGTCGGTGCTGTATTCGATGTAGCCGCCGACGCCGGCCGGCAGTCCGTCGTCGTCCATCGACTCGGTGAGGTCGAACGACAGGTCGAACTTGGCCGTTCCGGTTGGCACGGCAATCAGCTCGCCCCGCAGCTCCGCCAAGTCGACGCGCACCCCGGCGGTGTTGTTCAGCGAGATCATCACCTGAAAGAGCGGCTGCTGGGCCATGGAGCGCACCGGTTTGACGGCCTCGACCACTCGCTCGAACGGCGCGTCCTGATGGGCGTAGGCGGCGAGGTCGACATCGCGGGTCCGCTCGACGAGCTGCCGGAAGGTCGGGTCTCCTGAGGTGTCGCACCGCAACACCAGCGTGTTGATAAAGAACCCGACGAGATCGTCGAGTGCCTCGTCGGTTCGACCGGCGATCGGCGTGCCGAGTGGGATGTCCGTTCCCGCGCCGAGCTTGGTGAGCAGTGCGGCGAGTGCGGCCTGCAGCACCATGAACACCGTCGCGCCGCACGATCGGGCGAGCGCGGAGATCTCCCGATGAATCGCGGCGGAGAGCCGCAACTCCACCAGGTCGCCGGCGTAGGTGGCGACGGCTGGCCGGGGCCGGTCAAGGGGCAGATCGATCTGGGCTGGCAGATTCGCCAGCGTCTCGCGCCAGAAGGTCAATTGTCCGGCGGCCAGGCTCTGCGGGTCGGACTCGTCACCGAGCAGTTCACGTTGCCACAACGCGTAGTCGGCGTATTGCACCGGCAGCTCGGAGAAGTCCGGCATCCGGCCCGCACACCGCGCGGCGTAGGCGACGGCCAGATCGCGATAGAACGGTGCCAGCGACCAGGCGTCACCGGCAACGTGGTGCTGCACCACCAGCAGCACGTGCTCGTGCGGTTCGGCCGCGAACAAGGTGGCCCGCACCGGCACCTCGGCGGCGATGTCGAAGCCACGGGCCGCGGCGGCGATGATCGCCTCGTCGAGGTCGCCGGCCACATGCTCGACCACGCTGAGGATGGCCGGCAGCGAGCCGGGTTCGAGGATCGATTGCCGCGGGTGCCCGTCGTCCTCAGGAAAGACCGTCCGCAGCGCCTCGTGCCTGACGCAGACGTCGGTGATGGCCTGCGCCAGCGCCGCCCGGTCGAGCGGACCGGAGAGCCGAACCGCAGTCGGGATGTTGTAGGTGGGGCTGGGGCCTTCGAGCTCATTGAGGAACCACAGTCGTTGCTGCGCGAACGACAACGGCAGCTGATCGGGGCGCGTGTGCGCCACCAGCGCGGGCCGGATGGTCGACCCCGACGTGAGCTGACGAGCCAGGGCTTGCGGTGTCGGCGATTCAAACAGCGCCCGTACGGGCAGCTCCACACCCTGGATCGAGCGAAGCCTGCTGATCAGTCGGGTGGCGAGCAGCGAGTGTCCGCCAAGGGCGAAGAAGTTGGCGTCGACGCCGACCTCGCCGACCCCGAGGATCTCGGCGAAGAGGTCGCAGAGCAGCCGCTCAGCCTCGGTCGCCGGTGGGCGGGACGGAGCGCCGCTGCCATAGGCGGGCTCCGGCAACGCCGCTCGGTCGAGTTTCCCGTTGGCGGTCAGGGGAAGAGCGGCCACGGTGACGATGGCGGCCGGCACCATGTGTTCGGGCAGCGCCGCCGCGACGCCCGCCCGCACCTCGCTCGGTTCGGGGGTTCTCGTCTCGGGGACGACATAGGCGACGAGCCGACGGTCGCCCGGCCGGTCCTCGCGCACGATGACTGCCACCTGAGTGGCCGCGGCGGCCGATCGCACGGCGGCCTCGATCTCGCCGAGCTCGATCCGGAAGCCGCGGATCTTCACCTGGTCGTCGCCGCGCCCGACGTAGTCGAGCTGTCCGTCCTCGGTCCACCGCACGAGGTCACCGGTGCGATAGACCCGGGCACCGGGGATGGAGCTGAACGGATCGGCCACGAACCGTTGCGCGGTCAGGCCCGGACGGTCGAGATATCCCCGGGCCACCTGTGGGCCACCGATATAGAGCTCGCCGACGACGCCCACGCCGACCGGCCGCAGCGCTCCGTCGAGCACATAGAGACGACTGTTGGCCAGAGGGCGACCGATCGGTGGGCGACGCTCGGCGGTCAACGGATCGCTCATCGTCACGCAGACGGTCGCTTCGGTCGGCCCGTACGCGTTGATCATCTTGCGTTCGTTGGCCCAGCGCGCCACCAGCTCCGGCGGGCAGGCCTCGCCGGCCACGATGAACGTGAGGTCCTGGGGCAACGTCGTCTCCGCGGGGAAGACCCCGACGACGCTGGGCGGCAGGCTCACCAGGTTGACCCCGTGACGATGAATGAGCGCAGCCAGCGGGGCGCCGGGCTGCCGATCGTCGTCGGTGGCCAGGATGAGTTGGCCGCCGCACAACAGCGCGGTGGCGATCTCCCACGCCGCGGCGTCGAAACTCAACGACGCGAACTGCAGCAGCCGGGTCTGCGAGCCCACCGCGAAACGTTCGATCTGGTCGGTCACGAGACGACTGACACTCGCGTGCTCGACGACGACGCCCTTGGGCCGCCCGGTTGACCCCGAGGTATAGATGACGTATGCGGCGTCGCGTTCGGACAGTGGCCGGACCCGCTCCTCGTCACACGGGTTCGAACCGGCCAGATCGGCCAACGCGTGCCGCGTCGCCGGGGCGCCGACCAACAGGATCGGCACGGTGGCGTCGATCTCCGCCTCGACCTGGACACCGTTGGTGATCAGCAAGGCCGGCCGGGCGTCGTCGATGAGATAGGTGATCCGCTCGGCCGGATAGTTGGGGTCGACCGGCAGATAGGCCGCACCGGCCTTGAGCACGGCGAGAAGCGCCACGATGGTCTCCACCGAGCGCGAGACCATCAGGGCCACGATGTCGCCCGGGCCGACGCCCGCGCCGATGAGCAGCCTCGCGAGCCGATTCACCCGGTCGTTGAGCTCGGCATAGGTCAACGAGACGTCGCCGAAGACCAAGGCAACCGACTCGGGTGTACGCCGTACCTGCGCTTCGAAAAGCTCGGGGACCGTGCCCGACGGAACCGGTCGAACCGCTCCGCCCCCCAGTGCGAGCACCCGGGCCCGCTCGCCGGGGTCGAGCACGTCGACGCGGGCGACCGGCCGGTCCTCGCCCACCACGGCGGCCGACAGGCGGCGCAGGCGGTCGGCGAGCCGGTCGATCTCGGCGGCGGCGAACACCTGCGGCAGATAGTCCAATCGGAGCCGCAGACGTCGTCCGGGCACCACCAACAGACTGATCGGATAGTGGGTGGTGTCGCGGGTCTCCAGATTGACGACCCGCAGGTTGTCTCCGAGGTGACGCACGGCATCGAGGTCGACCATCTGGTTTTCGACGACGACGACCGTGTCGAATAGTGCCCCGAGTCCGGCGGCCTGTTGGATCTCGGCGAGGCCGAGATGATGGTGGGACATGAGCCCCGCCTGCTCGTCCTGGAGTCGGACGAGCATCCGCGCGAACGTCTCCGCCGGATCGATCCGATGCCGCACAGGCACGGTGTTGATGAACATGCCGACCATCGACTCGATGCCGGCCACCTCGGGCGAGCGTCCGGCGACGGTGCTGCCGAAGACGATGTCGGTCTGTCCAGTGTGGCCGGCGAGCAGCAGCGCCCAGACTCCCTGAAAGACCGTGGCCATGGTGACCCCGTGCCGACGCGCCCACGCGCCGAGCGCGGCGGTGAGCTCGTCGGTGAGCTCGATGGTGACCTGCTGGGGCAGCTGTCCCACGGCGGCGTCGGCGTGGACGGCGACCAATGTCGGCGCCTCAAGTCCGGCCAGTGAGCCACGCCAGGCCTCGCGCGCCGCGTCGCTGTCCTGGGCCGCCAGCCACGCCAGATAGCTGTGATATGCGGCCGGACGGGGCAGTCGGTCGACGCCGCCCTGCCGATAGACCGCGAAGAATTCGCTCAGCGCCACCGGCATCGACGCGCCGTCGGAGACGATGTGGTGGTTGGTCAGCAAGAACCGGTGTCGGTCGGCGGCCAGCTTGATCAGAGTCGACCGCATGAGGGGCGGCCGGCTCAGGTCGAACCGGCGCGTGCGGTCCTCGTCGGTCAGCCGGTCGAGCTCGGCCCGCCTCTCGGCCGCTCCCAGCGTCGACAGGTCGCACTCGTGCCACGTGGGCGCGCTCGACCCGGTGAGCACCTGCACCGGCGCACCGGTGGCCGTGTAGCCGAACGCCGCCGCGACGTTCGGGTGTCGGCGCAGCAACGCCGCCGAGGCCGCCTTCAACGCGAGCACATCGATCTCACCGGCGAGGTCGACGACCAACTGCACGTTGTAGACGTCGAGGGTCTGCTCGTCATAGGTGGTGTGGAAGAGCATTCCCTCCTGCAGCGGGGCGAGTGGCAGCACGTCGCTCAGCTGCGGATAGGCCGCCTCCAACCGCTCAATCTCCGCCTGGTCGACGGTGACGAGCGGGAAGTCCGACGGAGTGTGTCCGCCGGCGGCCTCGGACTGCGCGTGCCGGCTCAGGCCGGAGAGCGCCTGAACCCACCGATCGGCGATGGCCCGCACGTCGGTCTCGGCGAGGATCTCCCCCGCCCACGACCAGGTAGCCGAGAGTCGTGGCCCGTCCGGACCGTCCTCGGTGACGGCGTTGACGTCAAGCACATATGGCAGCGGCATGGTCGGGTCGCCATCCTCGCCGAGCGCCCCGGCACCGTCCACAATGGCCCAGTTCTGGGCCTGTGCGGTGGTGAACCGGCCGAGATAGTTGAACCCGATCTGGGGAGCCGGGTGTCCGGCGAGCGCCGAGGCGGTCTCCGGATTGAGGAAGCGCAGCATGCCGAACCCGAGTCCGTGGTCGGGCAGGCGTCGCAGCTGCTCCTTGACCCGCTTGAGCGCCGAGCCGGCACCCGCGCCGCCCTCGACGACATCGGCGAACTTCACCTCGCCGGGGGCGAGAAAGACCGGGAAGACGGTGGTGAACCAGCCGACTGTGCGCGAAAGGTCCACGTCGGCGCGGAACTGTTCCCGGCCGTGTCCCTCCAAACCGATGAGCACCCCGGCCCCGTCGCCTCGCCAGTCGGCGACGGCCAACGCCAACGCGGTCAACAACACGTCGTTGACGCCGGCGTGAAACGCCGCCGGGACCCTGGTCAACAACAGCTCGGTGAGGGCGGGCGGCAGGACGGTCTCCACCCGGCCGGCGGTGCCCCGCACGTCACGTTGGGGGTCGAGACGACGGGATCCGAGTCGCGGGTCGGCCTGCCCAGAGACCTCTGACCACAGTTCCACCTCGTCGACCCGGTCGGCGATCGCATCGGCCGCGAGCAGTTCGCTCCACTCCCGAAACGAGGTGCCGACGGCGTCGAGGACGACGGCCGCTCCGGTCGACGCGGCGACCCAGGCCGCCTCGAGGTCGCCGATGAGGATTCGCCAGGAGACACCGTCGACCACGAGGTGGTGCATGACGAGAATGAGTCGCCCCGGTCGTTCGGCGCCGCAGTCGAGCCACGTCGCCTGGAGCATCACTGCCTCAGCTGGCGCCAGCCGGCCGATCGCCGATCGCGTCTGACGTGTCGTCTCGTCGGCGATCTGGGCGTCGTCGGCGTCCCGCGCGTCGACTCGGTGCAGCAGGTCGTCGGCGCGCACGGCGCCCATCGCCGTCACATCGAGCACCCAGTCGTCGACCGGGCCCGACAAGCGGGTGCGCACCATGTCGTGGTGGTCGATGACGGCCTGGAGCGCGGCGAGGAGGTCGGCGGCGGCGAGACCGGCCGGCACCTGCAGCACGGTGGACTGGTGAAAGGTCTCGATGGGCATGCGGTTGTGATGCAACCATCGCATGATGGGCGTCGCGGGAACCGGACCGACGACGTCGCGCGCAACTGCGGGCGTGGCCGCGGCGACCCGGCCCGCGACCGCAGCCAGACCGCTGACGGTCTTGGCTCGGAAGATCTCCTGTGGGGTGATGAGCAGCCCGGCCCGGCGCGCCTGACTCACGAGTTGGATCGAGCTGATGCTGTCGCCGCCGAGGTCGAAGAAACTGTCGTCGACACCGACCTGTGGCGCGCCGAGCACCTGTGCGAAGAGATCCCGCAGGATTCGTTCCGTCGGGGTCTGTGGGGCGCGTCCCGCAGTGGCTTGAATGGTCGGCTCCGGCAATGCCTTGCGGTTGAGCTTTCCGTTGGCAGTCAACGGCAACGCGTCCATGTCG
Organism: uncultured Actinomycetota bacterium; assembly: GCA_963736695.1. GTDB lineage: Bacteria > Actinomycetota > Actinomycetes > Mycobacteriales > Micromonosporaceae > CAVTPU01. Next base: position 3,266,393 of record CAVTPU010000004.1, on the reverse strand, counting down.
ACGAAGACGGCCGGCACCATATATCCCGGCAGGACCTCGGCCGCCATCGCCCGCAGGCGCGTGGTGTCGCGGGCGACCACATAGGCCACGAGGCGTTTGTTGCCCTGCGCGTCGGTCCGCACGTCGACCGCGACGTCAGACACTCCGGGCAGGCCACGCAGCCCGCTCTCCACCTCACCGAGCTCGATGCGGTGGCCCCGAATCTTCACCTGATGGTCGCGGCGTTCGACGAACTCGAACTGCCCATCCAGTCGCGACCGGACCCGGTCACCGGTGCGATACATCCGCGCGCCCGAGCCCATGGCGAACGGGTCGGCGACGAAGGCCAACGCGGTCTTTGAACGATCGCGCAGATATCCGCGGCCAACGCCGACCCCGCCGACATAGAGTTCGCCGGCGCCACCCGGTGGCACGGGCCGAAGCCCGTCGTCGAGAACGTAGAGCGACGTGTTGCGGACCGCGCGGCCGATGGCCACCCGGCCATCGGGCAGATCGCCCGGTTCGGAGATGAACGCGTGCGTCACGTCGTCAGAACACTCGGTCGGCCCGTACGCGTTGACCAGCGGAATGCCCGGATAGCGCGAGATCCACCGCAGGCACAAGTCGGGCGGCAACGCCTCTCCGGTGACCACCATCCACCGCAACTCGGGCAGGGCGACCATCGGGGCCCCCGCGTCGACGTTGTCCAACGCCGCTCGCAGCAACGACGGAACCACTTCCAGAACGCTCACCCGGTCATCCGCGACGATCGACAGCAACTGGTCGGGGTCCGCAGCGACCGTCCTTGGCACCACCCGCGTCACGCCGCCGACGATGAGCGCCGCGAACATCTGCCATATGGCGATGTCAAAGGTGAGCGGCGCGTTCTGCACAATCCGGTCGGCGGCGGAGAGATAGAGGTCCTCGACCTTCGCGAGCAGATGGTTGACCATGCCCCGCCGGTGAACCATCGCCCCCTTGGGCTGGCCGGTCGAGCCGGAGGTGAAGATGACATAGGCGAGGTCATCCTCGCGACCCACCAACGGTGCCAGATCGTCGTCGGGGTCAGCGTGGTCGTCGGTGACCAACAGCTCGACCGGCGACGCGGCAGTCGCGGCGAGGCCACTGGCCACGACTTCACTGGCCACCTCCGCGCACTCCGGACCGACGAGCAGCATCCTGATTCCGTTGTCGCGGATCAATCCGGCGGTGCGGGCGATCGGCGCCCCGGGGTCCAACGGCACGAACGCGGCTCCGGATCCGATCACCCCCAGGGCGTTGGCGATGAAACGCGCCCCGGGATCGCCGAGGATTCCGACGAGTGTCTCCGGGCCGACGCCGCGATCGCGAAGCCCACGAGTCACCGCACTCGCCCGCCCCACCAGCTCGGCGTAGGTGACCACCGCGTCGCCGTCTTCGATGGCGGGCGCCTGCGGGCGTTCCCAGGCCACCGAACGGATTCGTTCGACGACTCCGGCGAAACCACCGAACCGTTCGGTCTGGTTCCACTCGACGAGAACCTGGTGGTATTCCGCCTCGTCCACGACATCGAGTTGGCTGACCGCCGCGTCGGGTGCCGCGTCGCATAGCCCGTTGAGGAGTGTCGCGAACCGTCGCCGGTGCGCCGCCAACTCGTCCTCCGAATAGAGGAGCGGGTTAGCGGTGAAGTTGATCCCGATCGTCGCGGTGGCCGTCTCAAACGCGGTGATCTGCAGGTCGTTGACCGGCCCACTGGAGATCTCATGCATGGTGGCCAGGCATGGGCCGAAGCGAAACTCCGAACCGTAGGGCACGACGTTGATGGACGGGCCGAATGGCCGTTGGTCATCGCCGGCCACCCCCATGTGCCGGCGAACCAGGTCACCGCGATAACGCTGCCGTTTGAGCGTGGCTCCGACCGCGTCGGCGACGTCGCGTAGTAGCCGATCCCGGGTCAGCGTCGGATCGAACGACACGGGAAGTGGCAGGAAGTTGGCGCGCATGCCCGGCGTCGCCCGGGCTACCGCCCCCACACGGCCGTTGACGGGCAGCGTCAACAGAACATCGCGCACCCCCGTCACCCGGTGGGTATAGAGCGCCGTCGCGGCGATGACGAGGGTGGGCCACGTCACGCGCGACCGCCACGCGGCCTCCCGTAGTTGGTCGCTGGCCGGGCCGTCGAGTTCTCCGCTGACCCGCAGGAAGGTGTGCGCCGAGGCGAAGGGGCGGTCCGACCAACTGACCAGCTCAGGGGTCTCCGGAAATCGGTCGGCCCAGAAGTCGCGGTCGAGGCCGAAGCGCTCTGACCGGGCGTATTCCCGCTCATCCTCGACGAGTGCGCGCAACTCCGGCAGCGGTGGTTGACGGTCCGGCAGGCCAAGCGCCGCCGCGGAATAGATGATCGCGAGTCGCTGAGCGAAGAGGCCACCGCTGAAGGCGTCCCACAACGCGTGGTGCACGATGACGAGCAGCAGCGACCGATCGTTCGACAGCGTCGCCAGACAGAAGCGATAGAGCGGTGGGCGGACCATATCGAAGGGACGAGCGAGCTCATCGAGAACCCACGCTCGCGCGGCACTCTCCGGGTCAGCGGCGTCGCGCAGGTCCAGTCTCGCCAGCGGGGACGCGGTCAACGGTTCGAGGCTCTGACTCACGACGCCGACGTCGTCAACGAATCGAGCTCGCAGGCAGTCGCTCTCCCGAACGACCTGAACCATCGCGGACTCGAACAGTCGCTCGTCGAGCGGTCCCCGAATGTCGAGCCAACCCCCCATGTTGAACATCGGGTTGGCCGGATCGAACTGTTGCGCGTTCCACATCTCCAACTGTCCGGCGGACAGTGGGAGGAGGACCTCACGGTCATTGGCCATGACTGAACCGCTCCTTGAGAAAATCCGGTGGCGCCCGCTTAGGCGAAGGCCGCCTCTGAGAGTTCGCTATCAATCGATGGGCTGGGGATCGCGACGGCGCTGTGGACGTCGGCGAGGGTCTCGCCGTACATCTGCATGAGCCAGCCCTTCTCATAGACCGACTCGAGATAGCGGTCGCCGAGGTCCGGCGAGATCGCGACGGCGGTCATCCGGCGGTCGGGGTCGTTGTCGGCGAGCCAGGACAGGGCACCGCTGATGACCGTGCCGGTGGATCCGCCGAGCAGAAAGCCGGCCCGCACCAACCGGTGACACGTTCGCACGGTCTCCACCTCGGGCATGTGCACGACATCGTCTATGTAGGAGGTGTCGAGCATGGGTGGGCGGACGCCGGCACCGAGGCCGGGAATCATGCGGGGGGCGGCCGGCTCGCCGAAGGCCACCGAGCCCACACTGTCGACAGCGACCACTCGCACGGTGTCTCGCGACTCCCGGAAATAGCGAGCGCAGCCCATGAGCGTGCCGGTCGTGCCCGCTCCGACGAACAACACGTCGAGGTGCGGAAAGCTCGCCGCGATCGCGGGTGCGGTGACCCGGTAGTGCGCCTTCCAGTTGTTCGGGTTGGTATATTGATTGAGCCAGACATATCGGCTGTCACCGGCGCAAAGCTCACGCACATAGCTCAACCGAGCGCCGAGTAGTCCGCCGACTGGGTCAGGGTCGGCTATCACCCGGACCGTGCTTCCGAAGGCCTCCATCGTCCGGATCGCCGAGGGACTGGTCCGCGAGTCGGCGACACAGACGAATTGATATCCGCGACTCGCGGCGATGACGCTCAAAGCGATTCCGAGATTACCCGACGATGACTCCACAATAATTGAGCTGGGAGTGAGACGACCCTCTCGCTCTGCGGCGGTCACCATTTCTGCGGCTGCCTTGAGTTTGATGGAGCCAGCGAAATTGAAACCCTCGCACTTGAGATAGAGCGAACGCCCGAAAATACGCATGAGGTCTATGTAAAGATCCTCTTCATTGTATTCTTGAGGCAACGAGATGATCGACATTCAAATCTCCCACAAGCAGCATTGCGGCGGGGTCGGTCCTAGCCGTATCGGCGGAGCTCGGTAAAGAAGTCGTCGACCACCGAGAGATCTCCAGACTCGGCGATCTGGTCATAAATGAATTTGCCGACAGCGAGATCGAGTACGCCCAGGCCAAAGGGGGAAAAGACCGTCGGCCGATCGCCCGGCACCGCCACCGCCCCGGTCATGACGTCGTAGAGAGTGCCGTTGATGAAACGCCGATCCCCGACCATTTGCTCCGCCAAGTGCACCGAGGTCTCGGCCTTGAGGCAGTGCTCCACATCGTCGACGATGTTGGCCGCACCGAGGATGACCTCGGGTGCGAGGTCGCGCAGACTTAGGTGCAGCACCAGCGGATTGTGATCGAACCAGGAGGGGTCCATGACGTGCGGCTTGCCCGCCACGGTGGCGAAGACCAGCAGATCAGATCCGCTGATCAGCTCCTGCGCCGACTCGACAACCGTCACCGACGCCTCGTCTGACCTGGTCAGATAGTCCTTCAGGCCGTGGGCGTGCGCGTCAACGAGATCGTGTACGCCGATGCGGTCAAACTGCCAACCGGAAGCCGCGAGATAGCTATGCGTGAATCTCGCGATGAGGCCCGCTCCGATGAAACCCACCGTCGTGGGCCGTTGCCGATGCCGCGTTAACCAGTCTGCCGCCAGCGCTGCGGAGGCTGCGGTTCGGGCGGCGCTGATGATCGAGGCCTCGACGCAGGCCATCGGATAGCCGGTCCGTGGTTCGTTGAGGATCAACACCGCCGAGGCCCGTGGCAGGCCGCCGCTGACGTTGTCCGGGAAGCTGGAGATCCACTTGATCCCGTCAACGCGCCCACCGCCGAGCGATGCCGGCAACGCGATGATCCGAGAACTCGGTCGATCCGGAAAACGAAGAAAATATGATGGCGGATTGACGGTTTCACCCACGCCGTGTGCCTTGTAGGTGTCCTCAACAATGCCTATGACCTGACGTTCCCTAGAAGCGAGAACCTCACTCACCCGGGAACCCGGGATCACCGCGAATGACGGCGCAACGGACTGCACCATGTCCCCCGTCCAAATAGAACGAAACTAGTCAACGGCAAAGGTGGCTTCGCCACACATTGACGAGTCGACCCTTTGTAAGGATTACCAACACTGGCGATGCAATTGATGCATCGGCAGCTAAGCCGTTGACGACCATACCGCGATTGGCAAATCCGACGCGCGTCCTCGACGATCGACAAAAGTCGGGACCACGACAAATCGAGTTCGGATTTCAGGTTATTAGCCCGTTTTGGGAAATCGGACTAATGGGCTAATAACGATTTTTCGGATAATCACCGCCAGCGAGGCACGGAGAAGGATGATCTTTAGGAGTAGGTCAAACTGGCCAGGTGGACATCGGGAGGCACGAACCCGACAGTTCAAACACGACCGAACGGTGGATGGCGACGTCAATCCTGATTGGATAGTGATCATGCCGCCGCGACGACGAGCGTGGCAGTGTCCCGCCCGCGAAGGCCGTCAGCTGTTGAGATAGGCCAGGACCGCAAGCACGCGCCGATTGTCGTCATTGGACATGGGAAGGCAGAGTTTGGTGAAGATGTTGTTGATGTGTTTCGCCACGGCCTTCTCAGTCACAAACAACCGCGACGCGACGGCGCTGTTGGACCGTCCCTCGGCCATCAACCCGAGCACCTCACGCTCGCGGGGAGTCAACACATCCAATGCCCGCCCCCGCGATCGACTGGCGAGCAGCTCGGAGATGACCTCCGGGTCCATCGCGGTGCCGCCGCCGGCGACGCGACGCACGGCCTCGAGAAACTGGGAGATGTCAGCGACACGGTCTTTGAGCAGATAGCCCACTCCGCCGCCACGGTCCGAGAGAAGTTCCCTGGCATAGAGCGGCTCGACAAACTGTGACAACACCAGCACTGGCAGGCCCGGCACCTCGGCCCGCGCCTCGATCGCGGCTCGGAGGCCTTCATCTGTGTGCGTGGGGGGCATTCGCACGTCGACGACCGCGACATCGGGGGAGAGCTCGACGAGCGCCGCGCGAAGGTCGGGTCCGTTGTCGACCGCCGCCACCACGTCGAAGTCGAACGCCTCCAGCAACCGGACCAGACCGTCCCGAAGCAATGCCAAGTCTTCGCCGATCACCACGCGCACCGCAGGCTCCGTCATCGAAGGGAATGCCGGCCCTCCCCAGAGGGTCACGTCAACGGCGATCCGAGCGGAACCGATCACCAGTCGCTCTGCGTGATGCTATGCCCCCGTTGCGTTCACCACCACGTCGGGTTAGCCATCGCACGCGGTGGAACACGAGACTGACTCATAAACCGACATAAGAGACCACACTGACCTGCGGCGCGACATCCAGTGACATCGGAGTGCCCGGGGCGGGGCTCGAACCCGCATGCCTTTCGGCAACCGCTTTTAAGGCGGTCGTGTATGCCTCTTCCACCACCCGGGCGGCAGCGACCAGATTAGCGGGTGCCGTGACGCCTCGCTCACACATAACGACTCGGCCAATATCCCCAACGGACACGGCGGACGATAGCGTTAGCGGCGTGAGTGAGGTAACCCGCCCCACATTGGCGCCGATGGCCGACACGGCCGATCCGCCGCCGCCCGCGCGCCGGCCCGACCGGCCGGTGTCGGCGCGCGGCCAGAGCGGCAGCGACGTGCGCCGACACCGGGGAACCCCAGACCCAGGTACGGCCAACGAGCCCGCCGCCACGCCCTGGTGGCGCGGCGGTGCCGCGATCGACACCCTCGTCTGCCTCGGCTACACCGCGGTGGCCCTGTGGATCACACACGGCCTGTGGCCCGACCCTGCCACCCGCGCGATCGGTGACAACCCCAACGATCAGGCACTCATCGAGTGGTTCCTCGCGCACGGGATGCTGGTGTGGACGGGCGATTTCAGCCTCGTCACCGAGCGCCTCAATGCCCCTGACGGGGTCAACCTCATGAGCAACGCGTCGCACATCGTGCACGGAGTGCTGATGTCCCCCGTCACGGCGATTTTCGGTGTCGCCGTCTCATTCGCCCTGCTCGTGGCGTTGAACCTCGCCGCGACGGCTGCGGGGTGGCACCTGCTTCTCGCCCGTACCCTCGGAATGAACCGGGTCGCCGCAGGGGTCGGCGGCCTCTTCGCCGGCTTCGCCCCCGGAATGATCTCGCAGTCCAACAGCCACCTGCACATGACGGCGCAGTGGCTGGTGCCGGCGATCGTGTGGGCGGTTGTCCGGCTCGCCCACGCCGAGACAGTCCGGACCACACTCACGTCGGCGATGCTGCTCGCCGGGCTCGTGTCGGTCCAGCTGCTCCTCGGAGAGGAGGTGCTCTTCCTCACCGCGCTGACCCTCATGATCTTCGCCATCACCTACGCGGCGCGACGCCCACAATGGGTGGGCGCGATCGCCCCCCGGTTCCTCGGTGGGATGCTGCTCGCCGCCGTCACCTCCGGGGCGATCGTGAGTTATCCGCTCTGGGTGCAGTTCGCCGGCGACCAACACACCCCCAACGCCCCATTCGGGCCCGAATTCTTCTACGCCGACGTCGCCAGTTATGCGGCCATCTCGCCATTGTCGATCGCCGGATCGCCCGACGCGGGTCGGCTGGCGACGAGTTCGGCGGAGTACACGGCCTATCTCGGCGTGCCGCTGCTCTTGTTGATCGCGGTCTGCCTGGTGTGGCGATGGCGTGCCCCGGCGACTGCGGCGATCGCGGTGTCGGCCCTGGTGATGACCTGGTTGTCCTTCGGCCCGCACGTCACCATCGGCCAGCGTGAGACCGACCTGCCCAGCATCTATTCGCGCCTGCATCACGTTCCGGTCATCAACGGCGCGCTCCCCACCCGTTATGCCCTCGCTCTCATCCCGCTCATCGCGGTGCTGCTCGCCATGGCCATCGACGCCGCGTGGCGCGCCGACCGCCTCGTGCGAATCGCGGTCGTCGTGGCGGTCGTCGCGGCACTGACGCCCATCGCTCCCAAGCCGCTGCACACCACCGACCGACCAACCGTGCCGCCATTCATCACCAGCGGCGGGTGGCGCGACTGCGTGCCGGCGGGCGGCGTGCTGGTGCCGGTGCCATTGCCGACGCCCCAACAGCCCGACCTCATGCGGTGGCCGGCGACGGCGGCAGCGGCCTTCGCCATCCCCGAGGGGTTCTTCATCGGCCCATATGGTCCACAAGGACAATCCTCGATCGGCACCTATCCTCGGCCGACCTCGGCACTGCTCGCCGACGTCGCGAAGACCGGCGTCGTGCCGGAGATCACCGGCACGACGCGGGCCCAGGCGCTCGCCGACCTCCAATTCTGGCGGGCCGACTGCGTCGCGCTGGCCCATGTGCCGAACGAGGATGCCCTGCGCGCGACCCTCGACCAGCTGCTCGGGCCCGGCCGGCTCAACCGCGACACCTGGACGTGGCCTCTGCCGAACTAGGTCTCGGAGATCAGCGCGGCGGCTGGTGTGCGTCGGTCGACACCGACGCGGGCAGATCGATCACATCGGTGAACGGCTCACGAGGCTCGTGCAGCCCGCCCATCGAGACGACCTCACGTTTGAGGAAAAGCGCCAGCGTCCAGTCGGCCAAGACCCGGATCTTGCGGTTGAGCGACGGGATCCGGCTCATGTGATAGGTCCGGTGCATGAACCACGCGGCCACTCCCTTGACCTTCACGCCGTAGACGTGCGCCACGCCCTTGTGCAGGCCGAGGCTCGCGACGGAGCCGGCGTGACGATGCGCGTACGCGCGAATCGGTTCGCCTCTCAGCACGGCCCGCAGATTGTCGGCGAGCTGCCGGGCCTGACGCACCGCGTGCTGGGCGCTCGGCGAGCAATAGACCCCTGGCTCGGCGGCGGTGAGGTCGGGCACGGCCGCGCAGTCGCCGGCGCTCCACGCTCCGTCGACCACCGCGCCGTCCGGCCCGACCACCTGCAACGTCGGCAGGCAGGTGACCCGGCCTCGGTCGTCGCGGGGCAGGTCGGTGGAGTTGAGCATCGGTGACGGTTTGACCCCGGCCGTCCAGACGATGGTGTCGGCGGAGAAAGATTCCCCGTCTGACAGCCGCACCACTCCGTCGACGCAGGACTCCAGCCGAGTGCCCAGGCGCAGGTCGATCGAACGACTCCGCAGCTGTTCCTCGGCATAGGCGCCCATCTGCTCCCCCACCTCGGGCAGGATGCGCCGGGTCGCCTCGACCAACACCCACCGCATCTGTTCGGGGCTCAACTCGGGGTAGTAACGCAGCGCGTCGCGCGCCATGTCCTCCATCTCGGCGAGCGCCTCGATGCCGGCATAGCCGCCACCGACGAAGACGAAGGTGAGCGCACGTTGGCGCGTGTGACTGTCCTGCGTGGTCGCCGCGACGTCGAGCCGGTCGAGCACCTGGTTGCGCAGCCAGATCGCCTCGCCGATGGTCTTGAAACCGACCGCGTGTTCGCGCAGTCCGGGAATCGGCAGCGTCCGCGAAACGGAACCGGGTGCGACGACGATCTGGTCATAGGAGACGGTGACCGGGGGGCCGACAATGGGTGCGACGATGGCGCACCGACGAGCGTGGTCGATCCGGATCACCTCACCGGAGAGCACGGTGCAGCGGCGGAGTTCCCGACGCAGCGGCACCACGGTGTGTCGGGGCGAGATGTTTCCGGCGGCCGCTTCCGGCAGGAAAGGCTGATATGTCATGTGCGGCTGGGGGTCGACCACGGTGATGTGGGCCTCGCCCGGTCGCACTCGTCTCGACAGCCGCAGCGCGGCATAGAGCCCGACATGTCCGGCGCCGACGATGAGAATCCGTTGACTCACACCGATCACGCTACCCGCCCAGGTCAGCCCAGCCCCGCGTGGTCGCGTGCGACTCGCAACACATCGTCGAGCATCGTCGGGGTGAGCCGCTGGGTGAAGGTGTTCTGCTGACTGACGTGATAGCTGCCGAGCACGAGGGGCAGGCCGGGATGACTGATTCTGACGCCATGGCCGAAGACGGGGCGTGGGCTGACGCGGGTCACGTCATAGACGCCGGGGGCCGTGACCCACCACGCGCGCCACGCGAACGCGCCGAGCGCGACGACCACCCGCAGCGTCGGCCGGAGCAGCTCCAACTCGCGGCGCAGCCATGGCTGGCAGGTGTCGCGTTCGAGCGGCGTGGGTTTGTTGTCGGGCGGCGCACACCGCACGGCGGCGGCGATCCGGGTGCCGGCGAGGGTGAGGCCGTCGTCGCGGCTGACGCTGGTGGCCTGGTTGGCGAGGCCGAGCCGGTGCATGGCCGCGAAGAGAACATCGCCCGAGCGGTCCCCGGTGAAGATCCGACCCGTACGGTTGCCTCCGTGTGCGGCGGGAGCCAGTCCGATGATCGCGATCCGGGCGTCCGTGGCGCCGAATCCCGGCACTGGTCGCCCCCAGTAGTGCTCGTCGCGAAACGCGGCGCGGCGCTCGACGGCGACGCGTTCGCGCCACTCGACCAGACGCGGGCAGGCCCGGCACTGACACACCGCGGCGTCGAGTGCCGCGAGGGTGGGCGCGCCGAGCGCCGACCGCGCAACGTGTCGATTCATCCGTTCGATCTCACCCGAGTCGAGCGGCGAAGAACTCCAGTGTGCGCCGCCACGCGAGGTCGGCCGCCGCGCCGTCGAAGACCTCGGGCCGGTCATCGTTGACGAACGCGTGCCGTGTGCCCGGATAGTCGCGCGTCTCGCACTGCCCGCCCGCGGACTCGATGAGCTGCTTTGCCTGTCGAATTCCGGGCTCGGCACTGGTGCCGTCCTCCTCGGAGCAGTGGATGAGCGACGCCTTGCCGGCGTACTGCGCCCACTGTGGACTCATGTGCTCCCACGGGATGGCCGGATAGAATCCGACCGTCGCGACGATGTGCTCGGACAGCGTCGCCGACCACAGCGCCAGGCTGCCACCCATGCAGAACCCGGCCGTGCCGACGATGCCGCGGGTCACCTCGTCCCGGCCGACCAGATAGGTCGCGGCCGCGGATATCTCCGCCCCGGCGGCCGGCATCGCCAAGCCCATCATGAGTTTGCCGGCCTCGTCGGGCTCCGCAGCCTGCACGCCGTGATAGAGATCGGGCGCGAGCGCCAGATAACCGGCGGCGGCGAACCGGTCGGCGAGGTCTCGGATGTGCCCGACCAGGCCCCACCATTCCTGAATGACGATGATCGCCGAACCGTTGGGGGTTTCGGGAACCGCGAGATAACCTTCACACGCGCCGTCGAGGTTCGGATAGGTCACCATCTCGCCCATGCGCATCTCCTTTGATCGATCTGCCGGACAGACGCGTCGGGGCGTCCTCCGGTTGTTCTTACACCGAAGAGACGCCCCGAGCATCGTCACCGGGCGGTCACCCGATCCATCGATTCTGGCGACGAGCCGAATTTATTCGCGCCGAATTTATTTGCTGAGTGGGGTGAGGCAGAGGATGGCGCCCTTGTTCGAACGTGCGGGGGAGACCCACAGCGAATATTCGGTCTCCTCGGCGGTGCACGCCGTCGACAGGGCACCCGCACCCTGGTTGTCGACCCGCTGGACGACCTTGTATTTCGCCTCAGCCGAGCCACAGTCGACCGGCTTGAGCTTGGTCGGGTCGTTCTCCGTGGTCACCGCTTCGGTCATGCAGGAGCCCACCTGGGCCTCCAACGCGCCGGTGCGCGAATAGAGATATCCGCCGACACCGACGACCAACGCGACCACGACGGTGACGATGACCCGGCCCACGCCGCTGCGGAGGATGGCGAAGAGGCCGGCGGCACCGGCTGCGGCTTTGGCCGCGCCACTGCCGGTCGGAGTCGCCGCGCCCTGCGGGCCGGGGGCGAACGGCGCGGTTTCGGGGGCACTCGGAGCGGCTGGGGCGCTCGGCGCGGCCGGGGTGAGGGACTGCTGCCCTTGGTTCTCCGGAGTGAGGTTCTGGTCTGACATGGATGTCCTTTCGAGGGGTTCACGATCAACCGCACACCGTAGCGGCTCGGGCGATCACGCGCAGGACTGTTTCCTCGGCGGAACGGCTGAATCTCGCCACGTGGACGGTGATTTGTGGGGCGACCTTTATATCCAACGGCAACGACACTCTCCGAACGCACATAGAGAGACGGTGACGTTACATAGCGCGACTTCCGGCGAAGCGGCTCTCAGCGGATGCTGGCGGCGATGCCGTCGAGAATGTCGCGTTCGCTCGCCACGACAACCTCGAGGCCCGCTCGGTCCATGATGGTCGACAGGATCAACGCGCCGGCGCCGATGACGTCCGCCCGCCCCGGATGCATCACGGGTGACTCCAACCGGGCGTCCCGACTCTGCGCGAGCAGACGGTCGGTCACCTCCGCCACCCGCGCCCGGGTGACCCGGGCGTGGTGAATGCGTTCGGGCTGATAGGCATCGAGGCCGAGAGCGAGCGCGGTCACCGTCGTCACCGATCCGGCGAGCCCGATGAGCGTGTGGGCATCGGCCCCACCCACCGCGCCCAAGGCTCGGTCGACGGCCTCGGTGATGTCGGCCCGCGCCGCCGCGACCTGTTCCCGAGTGGGCGGATCGTCGTGCAGGTGCCGCTCGGTCATGCGGACGCAGCCGATGTCGACGCTCATCGCGTCGCGCACCGCGCCGTCACCGACCACGAACTCGGTGGACCCGCCGCCGATATCCACGACGAGAAAGGGCGCCGCCGTGCCGGCGGGAAGTCCCGCCACGGCGCCGGCGAAGGAGAGCGCGGCCTCCTCCTCGCCGGCGATCACCTCGGGCGCCACGCCGAGCGTGGCGACGACCATGTCGCGAAAGTCGACGGCGTTGCCCGCGTCCCGGGTCGCACTGGTCGCCACCATGCGGACCTGGTCGACACCGGCGTCGGCGATCTGGTGCGCATAATCCGCCAGTGCCACCCGGGTGCGCTCGATCGCCTCCGGAGCGAGTCGTCCCGTGCGGTCGACGCCCGACCCGAGCCGGACAATGCGCATCTGTCGCACCACATCGACGAGCGGCTCACCGGCGGCCACGGGCACCTCAGCGATGAGCAGCCGCAGCGAATTGGTGCCGCAGTCGATCGCCGCGACCCGCCGGGGCCGTTGATGATCAGCCTGCCCCGACGGTCTTGTCTGGGATGCCTCGCCGCTGTGCGCCACGGGAGTCACTCTAATCCGCGCGACTGCCCACCCCGGCTCCCGCCGGACCGGTCGGAAGTGAGACAGTGACGGTCATGCGGTCTCGTCGTCTCCAGCGTCTGCGTGTCCTGGTCGCCGTCGTGGTCGGGGTGGGCGGTCTCGCCCTCGCCGGTTGCCGGTCCGCCCCCACAGTCGCCGCCTATGTCGGTGACCGCACGGTGACCGAGGCTCAGGTCGACACCGTCGTGACCAACGTCACCGCAGCGGTGGCCGCCGAGCCCGGCACCCACGCACCAACCCGCACCGAGGTCGTGGCGACCCTGGTTCTCGACGTGGTCTGCACGCACGCGCCATCGCAGAAACAGCCCGACGCGCAACCGATCACCGCTGAGACGGTCAAGCAGGCCGAGGCGGTGCCCGCCAACTCCGACTACGCGCAGGCCCGGGCCCGGGTCTATGCCTGCCTCAGCTCGATCCCGGTGCCAGCCGACGGGCCCGCACCGACCGAGGCGCAACTGCGTGACGTCTTCGACCGTGCCGTCGCCGGCAAACTGGTGCCGGAAGATTCGTCGTTCGCCGATCTCAAGGACCGCATCGCCGCCGACCCCGGCGTGAGCAACGCCCTCGCGTTGCGCACCACCGTGGTGGGGCTCATGGAACGCGAACACGTGACGATGAACCCCCGCTATCGCCCGGTCGACTTCGCGTTGTTCGCCCCTCAGGGGGCGACCCTCGTCGCGATGACCCTCGGCCAGCCGGGCGCGGGTGTCGCGAGCGACGCGGGCTGACGCCGACACCGTGGTGACTGCGCAGATCGTGGTGTGACATGGGGACCCGCCGAGTCGTCGCGCTCGTGACCTCGGCGCACCTGCCGGCCGGGCTGCTCACCGATGCCGCGTGGCGACTCGCGCGTACTCATGGGGTCTTCGCCGCGGCGCCGAGCGCGACGGTCACCGCCTTGGGCGAGGCGGGGGTCGTTGTCGCTCTCGAACCCGCGGTGAGCGCCGACTCCGCCGGGTTGGCGCGCCTGCTCGATCTCACCGACGCGCAGGTCGCCGTGCGGCTCACCGACCCCGACGAGGTTTCGGCACTGCTCGCCGCCGCACGATCGCGTGGTGTGACCCTCGAGGTCTGCCACGGTTCGTGGGACCCGCCCGGCACGCGCCTTCTCGAGGTGGTCGCGGTCATGGACCGGATGGTCTCGCCGGGCGGCGACGAGTGGAAACGTCAGCAGACTCACCAGACGCTTGCCCGCTATCTGCTGGAAGAGTCCTATGAGGCGATCGACGCGATCGACGCCCACGACCTCGATGCGCTGCGCGAGGAGCTCGGCGATGTGCTTCTCCAAGTGGTGCTGCACGCCCGACTCGCGCAGGAGACCGACGGCGGGTGGACCATCGATGACCTCGCAACGGAACTGACCGACAAACTAGTGCGGCGCAACCCGCACGTCTTCGCCGGCGTCGAGGTGAGCGGGGTCGACGAGATCACCGAAAACTGGGAGCGCATCAAACGGGTTGAGAAAGGCCGCATGTCCATCATGGACGGAATCGCGCTCGGTCAGCCCGCGCTGGCACTCGCCGAAAAGATCATTTCCCGGGTACGCCGAGCCGACGCCGTGCTGCCCGAACCACCAGCCACCGACGTCTCGGACCTCATCGACCGCGCGGTGGTCGACGACGCCACGCTGGGCGCTACCCTGCTCGCGCTCGTCGCCGCCGGGCACGAGCGCGGCCTCAACGCCGAGGCCGCGCTGCGGCGGGTCGCACTCGCCTATGCCGCCACCGTGCGCGGCGTCGAGGCAGGATAATCACCACGACGCCAGCGATACCCAGCACGACTCATCACGCAAGGAGCGACACCACGATGGCCACCATTGAGGGAATCATCGCCCGAGAGATTCTCGACTCGAGGGGCAACCCGACCGTCGAGGTCGAGATCGGTCTCGACGACGGCACGATCGCCCGCGCGGCGGTGCCCTCCGGAGCATCCACCGGAGCTTTCGAAGCGCTGGAACTGCGCGACGGCGAACCCAAGCGATATCAGGGCAAGGGAGTCGAGACCGCGGTCGCGAACATCGCCGACCGCATCGTCGATGAGCTCATCGGCTATGAGGCCAGCGAGCAACGCCTCATCGACCAGAAGATGCTCGACCTCGACGGCACACCCGACAAGTCCAGCCTCGGCGCCAACGCGATCCTCGGCGTGTCGCTGGCGGTGGCGAAGGCGGCGGCCGCCTCGGCGGAACTGAGCCTGTTCCGCTATCTCGGCGGCCCCAACGCGCACCTGCTGCCGGTGCCGATGCTGAACATCCTCAACGGCGGCGCCCACGCCGACTCCAACGTGGACATTCAGGAGTTCATGATCGCGCCGATCGGGGCGCCGTCCTTCCGCGAGGCGCTGCGCTGCGGTGCGGAGGTCTATCACGCGCTCAAGAGCGTGCTCAAAAAGAAGGGCCTCGCCACCGGCCTCGGCGACGAGGGCGGCTTCGCTCCCAGCCTGCCCGCCAACGCCGCCGCGCTCGATCTCATCGGCGAAGCGGTGCAGGCGGCCGGATATGCCCTCGGAACCGACATCGTGCTCGCCCTCGACGTCGCCGCCACCGAGTTCCACTCCGACGGCGGCTACCAGTTCGAAGGCGCCACGAAGTCGGCGGCCGAAATGATCGCCTACTATCGGGGCCTCGTCGACGCCTATCCGATCGTCTCGATCGAAGACCCGCTCTCCGAAGACGACTGGGCCGGCTGGAACGCCCTCACCGCCGAACTCGGTGGGGCCATTCAGATCGTCGGCGACGACCTGTTCGTCACCAACCCACAGCGCATCGCCCGCGGCATCAGCGAGGGGTCGGCCAACGCGGTGCTGGTGAAGGTGAACCAGATCGGTTCACTCACGGAGACCTTCGACGCGGTGGACTTGGCCCACCGCAACGGATATCGCTGCATGATGAGCCACCGCTCCGGCGAGACCGAAGACACCACCATCGCCGACCTCGCCGTCGCCACCGGCTGCGGACAGATCAAGACCGGAGCCCCGGCACGATCCGAGCGGGTCGCCAAATATAACCAGCTGCTGCGCATCGAAGAGGAACTCGACGACGCGGCACGCTACGCTGGGGCCGGCGCGTTCCCCCGCTATCGCCAGGACTGAGACGCGACCGCATCTCACACACACGAACCACGTGAAGATTGAGGTTGAGAATGACTCCCCGACGCATGCCGAGTGGGCAGGGACCCGCCCGCCGAGGCCCGCGCCGGTCCCCCTCAATCGGCCCACGGGTGGCTCGGCAACGCACCAACGGCACCCGGGGCCCCGACCGCAGCGAACCCACCGAGATCCGGCCGTCCGTCCTGCGACGGGCGGCCGGTCCGGCCCGCCGAATGCGTGCCCCTCGGTCTCCGGGCCGCCGCTCTGGCCGTGCCGCGGCACTCGGGCTGCTGTTTGTCGCGCTCGTCCTCGCCTACGCCTATCCGGTGCGGGTCTATCTCGACCAGGAGTCGCAGATCGACCAGATGGTCGCGGCACAGCAGGCGCAGCAGAGACGCATCACCGAACTGACCGAACAGCTCAGCCGGTGGGATGACGACGAATACGTGACCGCTCAGGCCCGCCGCCGGCTGCACTATGTGCGGGCCGGCGAAAGAGTCTATGTCGTCGGCGACGAGTCCGGCGCCGCGCCGGGAAACCAGCCCCACGCCACCACGAGCTCGTGGCTCGACCAGGTCTGGAGCAACGTGAACGCCCTCGACCACCCGAATCTGCCGTGACCACCGCCGACCAGCCCGACGCCGCCGAGGTCGGCGCAGGCGGCGCGGTCGCAGTCGACGCGGCCGACCTCGCGACCGTCGCCGCCCAGCTCGGCCGCGCACCGCGCGGCACCCGGGCGATCGCGCACCGATGCCCGTGCGGACTGCCCGACGTGGTGGAGACCACCCCCCGGCTCGCCGACGGCACACCATTTCCGACCCTCTACTACCTGACCTGTCCCCGAGCGGCCGGGGCGGTGAGCACGCTGGAGTCGGCCGGGCTCATGCGCGACATGAATGAACGGCTGCGCACCGACCCCGAGCTGGCCGCGCGCTATCGCGAGGCCCACGAACGTTATCTGGCCCGCAGGTCGACGATCGGCGAGGTCGCCGAGATCGCCGGCGTCTCCGCCGGCGGCATGCCCGACCGGGTGAAGTGCCTGCACGTGCACCTCGCGCAGTCGCTCGCCGAAGGCCCCGGAGGCAACCCGTTCGGCGACGAGACCCGGGAACTCGTCGGCGAATGGTGGGCGGCCGGCCCCTGTGTGTCGCCTCCGGTTTCATGACCTCTCTCGTGGTCCGCCGGGCCCGAACCGGCGACGTGCCCGGCATCCAGCGGCTCGTCTCCGCATATGCCGCCGACCGGCGACTCTTGGCCAAAGCCACGGTCGCGCTCTATGAGGACGTACAGGAATTCTGGGTCGCGGCCCGGGAATCGGACGGTGCCGTCGTCGGTTGCGGCGCGCTGCACGTCATGTGGGAGGACCTCGCCGAGGTGCGCACGGTCGCCGTCGACGCCGACTGCCGCGGTCAACGGATCGGTCGGCGGATCGTCGCCGCGCTGCTCGACGCGGCTCGTGAGCTCGGCGTGCGGCGGGTCTTCGTGCTCACCTTCGAGACGGCGTTCTTCGCCTCGTTCGGCTTCACCGCGATCAACGGTACGCCGGTGCGGCCAGGCGTCTTCGAGGAGCTGCTGCGCTCCTATGACGAGGGTGTCGCGGAGTTTCTCGATCTGGAACGGGTTAAGCCCAACACCCTCGGCAACACCCGCATGCTGCTTCACCTCTGACCCGTCGCCTGCCCTCCGCCGCCCGCCGCAGCAAAGTGGTCTGCGCGGCAAAGTGATCGCGTGGGACAAGCTAGCTTGCGGGCGCCAGCAGGTTGCGCAGCAGCTCGGCGCACCAGTCGAGCAACGCGACGTCACGCACCGGTTCGCCGCCGACCCGGCGAGTCATCGGCCGGGGAACGGCGATCTGATCCGCCGCCGCCTTATAGATGGCGTCCGGGTGATAACGCTTGAGCCGCATCTGCTTCGAGTCGGGCAGGCTCAAGCCGCCGAACCGGATGAGCTTGCCCTGCAACACGATCTCATTGAGCCCATATTCGCGGGCCGTGATGCGCAGCCGCGCGACGGCGAAGAGATTCGTGACGGCCTCGGGCGCAGGCCCATATCGGTCGCGCATCTCGACATCGATCTCGGCCAACCGCTCCGGCGTCTTCGCCTCGGCGATCTTGCGATACATCTCGAGCCGCAACCGTTCCACCCCGATATAGGACAGCGGCAGATGCGCGTCGACCGGCAGGTCCACCTTGACGTCGACCTGTTCCTCCGGCTGTTCGCCCTTATATTGACGGACCGCCTCGCCTACCATGCGCACATAGAGGTCGAATCCGACGCCCTCGATGTGGCCTGACTGCTCACCGCCGAGCAGATTGCCGGCGCCCCGAATCTCCAGGTCTTTCATCGCGACATACATGCCGGCGCCGAGCTCGGTGTGTTGGGCGATGGTGGCGAGCCGCTCGTGCGCGTGCTCGGTGAGCGGCTTGGTCGGCGAATAGAGAAAATAGGCGTACGCTCGCTCGCGTCCCCGCCCCACCCGACCCCGAATCTGGTGCAGTTGCGCCAATCCCAACAGGTCGGCGCGCTCGACGATGAGCGTGTTGGCGTTGGGAATGTCGATGCCGGACTCCACAATGGTCGTGCACACCAGCACGTCGAATTCCTTCTCCCAGAAGCCCACCATCACCTTCTCCAACGCATCCTCACCCATCTGTCCATGTGCGACAGTGACGCGGGCTTCAGGCACGAGTTCGCGCAGTCGACGGGCCGTCTTGTCGATCGACTCGACCCGGTTGTGCAGATAGAAGACCTGCCCGTCGCGCAACAGTTCGCGGTGGATCGCGGCGGCGACCTGACGGTCGTCGTGCGCCCCGACATAGGTGAGCACCGGATGCCGTTCCTCCGGCGGGGTGGCGATGGTGGACATCTCCCGAATGCCGGTGATGGCCATCTCCAGGGTGCGCGGGATCGGGGTCGCCGACATCGTCAACACATCGACCTGGGTGCGCAGATTTTTGAGGAACTCCTTGTGTTCCACCCCGAAACGCTGTTCCTCATCGACGACGATGAGGCCCAGACTGGTGAACCGGGTGGAGTTCTGCAGCAGCCGATGGGTGCCGATGACGATGTCGACCCGCCCCTCGCTGGCCTGGCGCAGCGTCTCCTCCGACTCCTTCGGAGTCTGAAAGCGGGACAGCTGGCGAATCTGCACCGGAAATTGGCTCATTCGCTCGGTGAACGTGTTGAAGTGTTGTTGCGCGAGCAGCGTGGTCGGCACCAGCACCGCGACCTGCTTGCCGTCCTGCACCGCTTTGAAGGCTGCCCGTACGGCGATCTCGGTCTTGCCATAACCGACGTCCCCACAGATCAGGCGATCCATCGGGGTCGGCTTCTCCATGTCGGCCTTGACCTCTTCGATCGCGGCGAGCTGGTCGACCGTCTCGGTGAACGGAAAGGCGTCTTCGAGTTCGCGTTGCCATGGGGTGTCGGGGGCGAAGGCGTGACCTTGGGAGTGGTGCCGCGCCGCATAGAGCTGAAGGAGCTGGGCGGCGATCTCGCGAACCGCCTTGCGGGCACGGGTCTTCGCCTTTTGCCAGTCGGCGCCGCCCATCTTGTGCAGAGGCGGGCTCTCCCCACCGACATAGCGGGAGAGTTGGTCGAGCGAGTCGGTCGGCACGAAGAGCCGATCGCCGGGTTGGCCGCGTTTGCTCGCGGCGTATTCGATGACGAGATATTCGCGGTCGGCGCCGTTGACGGTGCGCGCGACCATCTCCACATAGCGTCCGATGCCGTGTTGTTCGTGCACGACGAAGTCGCCGGCGCGCAGCTCGAGCGGGTCGATGGTGTTGCGGCGCCGGCTCGGCAGCTTACGCATATCCTTTGTGGACGCACCACGCCCGCCGCTGATGTCGGCCCCGGTGAGCACCACGAGCTTCGCCCCGTCATCGACGAAACCGTGCTCAAGGCCGCCCGTGGTGATAAGAACCTCACCGGGTACGGGTGCTTCGGCGAGCCCGTCAACGCGGCGCACGCCGAGGTCGGCGCCGCGCAGCACCTCGGCGGCGCGCTCGGCGAGCCCGGGTCCGGCGAAGACGAGCACCGTTCGCCATCCATCGCGCAGCCACCCCGCGAGGTCGCCGACGACGCGGTCGGTCTCGCCGTGATAGACCGGCGCCGGTTGCGCCGGGATTGTCACCACGTCGGCGTCGTCATCGTGGATCACCGCGACCGGCGCCTCGGATCCGTCGCCGACGTCGCCGCGATCGGTCGCCGTCGGCTGGCCTGTTGAGAATGGACTTATCGACCACCACGACTGACCGAGCTCCATCGCGGTCGCGCGGACCTGTGCCATTGTCGCGAAAGTCGCGGCGCCGAGGTCGATCGGCGCCGTCCCGCCTGAGGCGGCGGCCGCCCAACTCGCCTCGCGGAACTCCTCGCTGGTGCGCACCAGGTCGTGTGCGCGGGTGCGAATGCGTTCCGGATCGCACAACAGCACCACGGTGCCGGCCGGCAGGCAGTGTGGCAGCAGTTCCATCGAACCGGCGCCGTCGAGCAACGCCGGCGCGAGTGACTCCATGCCCTCCACGGGAATGCCTTCGGCGAGCTTGTCCAGCATCGGAGCGAGTTCCGGATGGTCGGCGACGAGTGCGCGGGCCTTCGCGCGCACTGAATCGGTCAACAGCAACTCGCGGCAGGGCGGCGCCCACAGCAGGTCTTGCTTCTCCAGGGTTCGTTGGTCGGCGACGGCGAAGCTGCGGATCTCCTCGACCTCGTCACCCCAGAGCTCCACCCGCAGTGGGTGCTCCTCGGTCGGGGGAAACACGTCGACGATGCCGCCACGCACCGCGAACTCACCGCGCTTGGTCACCAGGTCGGTGCGGGCATAGGCGATGTCGGTCAGCCGGCGCACCAGGGTGTCGAGCTCCACGGTGTCGCCTGGACGCAGCCGCACCGGTTCCAGATCACCCAGCCCTCGCAGCTGTGGTTGCAGGACCGACCGCACCGGCGCGACCACCACGCGAATCGGCGCCGACTCGCCGGGGTGCGCGAGCCTGCGCAACACCGCGAGCCGCCGGCCGACCGTGTCGCTGCGGGGCGACAGCCGTTCGTGCGGCAATGTCTCCCACGACGGATAGACCGCGACAGAGGAGGTGGGAATGAGATCGCCCAGCGCGGAGGCGAGATCCTCGGCCTCGCGGCTGGTCGCGGTGACGGCGAGCACCGGGCGTCCGGCGCCGCCCTCGACGCTGGCCTGGTCGCGGTTGGCCCGGTCACCGTCTGTCTGCTCACCGTCGGCCGCGATCACGGCCGCGACTATCGGTCGCAACGCCGCGGGCGCGGTCACCTCCACTCGTTGCACCGCCGCTTTCTGCGGTGACCGGGCGCTGGCCGCGAGCGCGCGGATCCGTTCGATCGCGGGATCGTCGACGGCGGCGGCGAGCACTCCGGTGAGCATGGCGGACCCTTCGGCGGGATAGCGCACGCCTCCGTGGTGGGCACGCGCGCAAGCCCCCTGCCGATGCGTGGCAGGGGGTTGATGTCTTGTTCCGACAGCCTACCGTCCGGGGCTGTGGCGTCGGCCAAGGCGCCGACGAGCGTGGAGCGTATGCGACAAAAGGCTCCTAACGTGGCGATTACGGACTAGGCTTGCCTCAGTTCCGCTGATGCGAGTGGAGTTGATCATGAACGATCAGGTGCCAGCAGCCCACACAGCCCCCCTGCCGGGCGACCGCCCCGCAGCCCACGAGAAGGAGCGGGAACCCGAGCTCGGCTCGCCGGCCCCCGCACCCGCTCCGGCCCCCGCACCGCCGAAACCGGGCCCACCGCCGCCCCGGCCGACGCCGAAGCCGGGCCCACCGCCCAGACCGGGGCCACCGAAGCCCGGCCCACCGGCGGCCGCGAAGCTCGGCTCGTCACCTCCAAAGGCCGTGCCTGCTCCCACCAAGCCCACCGTCGCCGCGCCGGACCCCGCACTTGGAGCGTCCGTCGACACCGGCCACGCAGCGAACGACCGCGATAAATGAGACGCGCCTCACGTCGCTCCTGACCCGGTCGCCACGCGGCGATAGCATCCGGTGTGCCCGGACAGCGTCGTCGGCGGGACCTGTCGAAAGGATGCCGCGTGACGAAGGCAGATATCTCCACCAACGGCGACGCGGATCTGCGGGCCGACATCAGACACCTCGGCGTGCTGCTCGGCCAGACGCTGGCCCGCCAGGAGGGACAGGGACTGCTCGATCTGGTCGAGGAGGTGCGGGCGTTGGTGCGCACCGACGCCGAAGCGGCCGCGCAACTCCTCGCTCGGGTCGACCTCACCACGGCCACGCACCTGGCCCGCGCTTTCAGCACCTATTTTCACCTGGCGAACGTCACCGAACAGGTGCACAGGGCTCGGGAGCTGCGCCGTGAACGCGCCCAACACGGCGGGTGGCTCGACCGCGCGGCGGCGCTGATCCGCGATCGCGGGGTGCCTCGCGAGGAGATCGCCGCCGCCGCCCAACGACTCGCGGTGCGTCCGGTCTTCACCGCGCATCCGACCGAGGCCGCCCGCCGGTCGATCCTCACGAAGCTGCGGGCGATCGGCGACGAGTTGGACGCGCAGGCCGCACGGTCGGCGCTTTATGGTCCCGACACGGCAGGGGCGGCTGGCACCGACTTCCGGCTGGCCGAGTTGATCGACCTGCTGTGGCAGACCGACGAGCTGCGATTGACCCGGCCCGACCCGCGGGACGAGGCACGCAACGCTGTCTACTACCTGAGCGAGATCGCCGGCGACGCCGCGCCGCAGGTCCTCACCGACCTCGCCACGACGCTGCGTGACCTCGGCGGGCCCGATGATCTCACCGCACGCCCGTTGACCTTCGGCACCTGGATCGGTGGTGACCGGGACGGCAACCCCTATGTCACCGCGGCGGTGACCCGCGACGTTCTGCTCATTCAGCACGAGCATGGAATCAGATCGATCGAGGCGTTGCTGCACCGGCTGATCAACGACATCTCGGTGTCGCGCCGACTGCGGTCGGTCTCGCTCGATCTGGCCGCGAGCGTGGCCACGGACCTCGACGCGTTGGGGCCGGCGGTTCCTGAACGGTTCCGCCGGGTCAACGCCGAGGAGCCCTATCGGTTGAAGGCCCGGTGCATGCAGGTCAAACTCGCACACACGAGGTCCCGGCTCGCGGCGGGCGCGGCGCACAGACCCGGTTTCGACTATCGCGGTGCGAGTGATCTCATCGCCGACCTCGAGCTCATCCGCTCGTCGTTGGCTCAGCACGGCGGAGCGTTGCCGGCCCGGGGTCGGGTCGCCGAGGCGATCCGGGTCGTCTCCGCCTTCGGCCTGCACCTGGCGACAATGGACGTGCGCGAGCACGCCGACGCCCACCACGCGGTGCTCGGACAGCTCTTCGCGCAGGTCGGCGAGGACGCCGACTATGCGACGTTGAGCCGTGACAAACGCACCGCCGTGCTCATCCGGGAACTCGCCGGACGCCGACCGTTGGCCGTGCCGAACCTCGCGCTCACCGACGCGGCCCGCCGCACCTTCGCCGTCTTCGCCACCATCGGCGACGTGCAGCGCGACTTCGGCGACGAGACCGTCGAGTCCTACATCATCTCGATGACGCAGGGCATCGACGACGTGCTCGCCGCCGTCGTGCTGGCTCGCGAGGCCGGACTCGTCAACGTCCACAGCGGAGTCGCGAAGATCGGTTTCGTGCCGCTGTTGGAGTCGGTCAACGAGCTCGACGCGGGCGGCGAGCTCGTTGACGCGCTGCTCAGCGTCGCGCACTACCGACGGCTCGTGCGGGCCCGCGGCGACGTGCAAGAGGTGATGCTGGGCTACTCCGACTCCAACAAAGAGGCCGGCATCACCACGTCACAGTGGTCGATCCACCGAGCGCAGCGCGCCTTGCGCGACGTCGCCGCCAAGCACGGCGTCAGGCTGCGCCTTTTCCACGGTCGGGGCGGCACCATCGGTCGGGGCGGTGGACCCACGCACGACGCGATCCTCGCGCAGCCATACGGCACCCTCGACGGCGCGATCAAGGTCACCGAGCAGGGCGAGGTGATCTCCGACAAATACACGCTGCCGGTGCTGGCGCGAGAGAACCTCGAGCTCACCGTGTCGGCCGTGCTGCAGAGCGCACTCCTGCACACCGCGCCGCGGCTGACCACCGAGGACATGGCGCGATGGGACGCGGTCATGGATCACGTCTCCGCCGCCGCTCACCGTGCCTATCGCGGGCTCATCGACGACCCCGACCTCAGTTCCTATTATTGGGCGGCGACCCCGACCGAGCTGCTCTCCGCGCTCAACATCGGATCCCGGCCGAGCCGCCGCCCCGACGCGGGGGCCGGACTCACCGGCCTGAGGGCGATCCCCTGGGTCTTCGGCTGGACCCAGACCCGCCAGATCGTGCCCGGATGGTTCGGCGTGGGCAGCGGCCTCGCCGCCGCTCGCGCCGCCGGATGGGCAGATCAACTACGCGAGATGTACGGGCAATGGCACTTCTTCCGCACATTCGTCTCCAACGTCGAGATGACCCTCGCGAAGACCGACCTCGCCATCGCCGAGCGATATGTCGCTGCCCTCGTGCCCGAGCGGCTGCGCCACGTCTTCGCCGCGATCACCGCGGAGTTCGAACTCACCCGCACCGAACTGCTCGCGATCACCGGCGAGACCGACCTGCTCGACGCGCAACCCGCGCTCGCGCGCACCCTCGCCATCCGCGACACCTACCTCGAACCGCTGCACCACCTGCAGGTGGCGCTGCTCGCGCAGCGCCGAGCCGGTGGCCCGGCCGACGTCGACGAGAAGCTCGAACGCGCCCTGCTCGTGACCGTCAACGGCATCGCGGCGGGGCTGCGCAACACGGGCTGACGCCGGTGAAGGGGCCGGTGAAGAGGCCGCGCGCCGAAGCGACCGGCGCGCGGCCTTCGGCGTACCCCCCGGTTTTTGTCAGCCGCAACAACCGCCGCCGCAGCAACCACCGCCACCGGTCGGCGCGGCAGCCGCAGAGGCGCCACCGCCCCGGCCCGTGACCGCGACGGTGGACAGCAGCTTCACCGTGTCGTCATGACCGTGCGGACACGTCGCGGCCTCGCCCGCCGCCGACATCGGACGGTTCTCCTCGAAGGTCACACCACAAGCACGGCAACGGAACTCATAACGCGGCATCGTCTTCTCCAAGGCTCGGCTGGCGGGGATCGGCTGGCGCACGTGTCGGGTGACGCACTCCCTCGTCTGGCGCGGGGCATTCCATGGTGTCACCCTCGACCGAAAGACGCACGACTGCCACACTAAGTGTTTGGCCGGCGGAGGGATGTCATGAGCGGGTGGGTGCTGCCTGAAGCGCTTCTGGGCGGAGCGACGTCATATGCTCCCCAGCCGCACGAAATGGCTGACCTGCAGCTGCTGCTCTCCGGAGCGCTCGCGCCGATCCACGGATTTCACACCCGGGCCGACCTTGAAGCCATACGACGCACCGGTCGGCTCGCCGACGGCACGCCGTGGCCCGTGCCGGTCACACTCGAGGTGCCGGCCGCGCTGGTCGACGGAATCGACACCACCAACCCGCTCAAACGGGCGTTGATGCTCACCGACCCCGATGGCGCGCCGATCGCGGCCCTCGACGCGGTCGACGTCTGGCCCAGCCGTGACGGCTGGTGTGGGGCCGGCGGGCCGGTGCGGCGGGTCAGCGACGCCGACCACGGCACATTCGCCCAGCTCCGCCTCACCCCCGAGCAGACCGCGGCGGTCGTCCCCGCCGGCCGGGTGCTCGGCGTCATCGCCGACCGCCCACTGCACCGCCCGCAACTCGCCCAGATCGCCTATGCCGCGCGGGCCATCGCCGGACACGTGCTGGTGCTGATCCCCGTCGCCGAGACCGACCCGAGCGGACTGCCTCCCGAGGCGCTGGTCCGATCGATCTTCGCCGCACGTGATCGGCTGCCCGCCTCCACCATGGTCACCATCCCGCTGCGCCGACGACGCAACGAGGTCACCAACGCGCTCATCCGGGCCCGGGTCGCCGCCGCCTTCGGCGCCACCCACCTGCTCGCCGTCAACGACCGGCTCAGCGGCGCCGGCCCCCGGGCACTGCTGCCCCGCGAGCTCGCCTATGACAGTCGAGACGGCCAGTGGCGCAGCGCCGACGACATTCCACCCCGACACCGACGCGCCGCCCTCACCACGGCGGAGATCAACGACCTGCTCGATCGCGGGGTGCCGCTGCCCGAGTGGCACACCCCGCCGGCCGTCGCCCGAGAGCTCGCCAAGGCCCGGCCGCCCCGGCGATCACGCGGCCTCGTGGTCTTCTTCACGGGCCTCTCCGGATCGGGCAAGTCGACGATCGCCCGGATCATCGCCGAAGAACTCGCCGAGACCGGCGAACGCCGGGTCACCCTGCTCGACGGTGACACCGCCCGACGCTATCTCAGCACCGGGCCGGGCCCCGCCGTCGGCGAACGCGACAGCGAAGTGCACCGCATCGCCTTCGTCGCCGCCGAAACCGCACGCCACGGCGGGCTCGCGCTCTGCTGCCCGGTCGCCCCGCACGCCGCCGCCCGGGCCGCCGCCCGTGAACTCGCCCGGACGGCGGGCGCCGGATTCATCATGGTTCACGTCTCGACCCCGGCCGCGGTCTGCTCCGAACGGCAGCGGGCCGGCGGCTATCTCGCGGCGCGAACCCGCGAGCCCGGCATCGCTGGCGGCGGCGAAGACTCCTTCGACATGCCGGCCGACGCGGAACTTGTCATCGACACCTCTAACCTGGCCCCCGACGACGCCGCGGGCCAGGTGTTCGACTACCTCGTCACCGAAGGCTGGCTCGACCGGCCATAGCCGGCCGCCCGGCACGCTCCCTCAACCCACAAAAAGTGTGGCCGGGCCGCATCGCTGAGGCCCGGCCACACCGGGAAGGGACGGCAGGCTATGCCGACACCGAAAACACCACCGCGGTTAGCTGGGACCACCGCGAGTGGCGATCGGATGACCGCGGCTTGTGGTCGCGATCACATCTAGGTCAACGAGCCGCATATGCGACTGGTTACGCCTGTCCGCAACGGCAGTCAGCTGGCGAGCGCCTTGGCGAGGTTGGCGTCGAGCGCGTTCATGAACTCGTCGGTGGTCAGCCAGGGGGCGTCCGGGGCGATGAGCAGCGCGAGGTCCTTTGTCATCTGTCCACCCTCGACGGTGGCGACGCAGACTCGTTCCAGCGCGTCGGCGAACTCGGCGACCGCGGGGGTTCCGTCGAGTTTGCCGCGGTGGGCGAGGCCACGGGTCCAGGCGAAGATCGACGCGATCGGGTTGGTCGACGTCTTCTCGCCCTTCTGCCACTGGCGATAGTGCCGGGTGACGGTGCCGTGCGCGGCCTCGGCCTCGACGGTCTTACCGTCGGGGGTCATCAGCACCGAGGTCATGAGGCCGAGCGAGCCGAATCCCTGCGCGACGGTGTCGGACTGCACGTCGCCGTCATAGTTCTTGCAGGCCCAGACATAGCCGCCCTCCCACTTGAGCGCGGAGGCGACCATGTCGTCGATGAGGCGGTGCTCATAGGTGAGTCCGGCGGCTTCAAACTCGGTCTTGAACTCGTTGTCATAGACCTCGGCGAAGAGATCTTTGAAACGCCCGTCGTAGGCCTTGAGGATCGTGTTCTTCGTCGACAGATAGACCGGGAACTTGCGCTCGAGGCCATAGCGCATCGAGGCGCGGGCGAAGTCGCGGATCGAGTCGTCGAGGTTATACATCGCCATCGCCACGCCCGCGCCGGGGAAGTCGAAGACGTTGAGCTCGATCGGCTTGCTTCCGTCCTTCGGGGTGAAGGTCAGGGTCAGCGTGCCCTCACCGGGGACCCGCAGATCCGTCGCCCGGTATTGGTCGCCGAAGGCGTGGCGGCCGATGACGACCGGTTTGGTCCAGCTGGGGACCAACCGCGGCACGTTGCTCATGACGATCGGCTCGCGGAAGATGACGCCGCCGAGGATGTTGCGGATCGTGCCGTTGGGCGACTTCCACATCTTCTTGAGTCCGAACTCGGCGACCCGCGCCTCGTCGGGGGTGATGGTGGCGCACTTGACCCCGACGCCGTGGGTCTTGATGGCGTTCGCGGCGTCGATGGTGACCTGGTCGTCGGTGGCGTCGCGGTGTTCGATGCCCAGGTCGAAATAGTCCAGTTCGATGTCCAGATAAGGCAGGATCAGCTGCTCACGGATCTGCTTCCAGATGATGCGGGTCATCTCGTCGCCGTCGAGCTCCACGACCGGCTTGTTGACCTTGATCTTCGCCATCTTCGGCGCGTTCCTCTCGGGTTCACTCCGCCGGACGGCGGCGAGGTCGGCGCCGATGCGGGCGCGGGGTCACCGCGCCCGGCACCGACGGCGATCACGCGAGACCAGCGGCGGCAGGGATGGTTGGTTACAGGGCGCGGATGTCTGCCTGCTTGGCCCGCACCGCTTCGGCTGCTTCGTTGAGGTTGGCCAGCTCGGCGTCGGTCAGCGGCACTTCGATGACCCGGCGCACCCCGGTTGATCCCAGCTCGGCGACGACACCGAGATAGACACCGGAGACGCCATATTCGCCGTCGACCCACGCGCAGACCGGCCAGGTCTCGCCCGAGTCGGTGGCGATGGCCTTCGCCATGCGTGCCGCCGCGGCGGACGGGGCGTAGTAGGCCGAGCCGGTCTTGAGCAGCGCGACGACCTCCGCGCCCCCGTTGCGCGTACGGGTGACCAGTTCTTCGATCTTCGCGGCCGGCATCACGTCGGCGAGGGGGGTGCCGGAGACGGTGCACTGGGACGGCACCGGCACCATCGTGTCGCCGTGCGAGCCGAGCGTCAGCGTGCGCACACTCGACACGGGAACCGCGAGTTCCTCGGCGACGAAGTGGGTGAAGCGCGCGGTGTCGAGCACGCCCGCCTGCCCGAGCACCTGGTTGTGCGGGAAGCCGGTGGCGATCTGGGTGAGAGCGGTCATCTCATCGAGGGGGTTGGAGACCACCACGACGACCGCGTGAGGCGCGTATTTCGCCACATTCTGCGCGACCTGCCGCACGATGCGGGCGTTGACCTCGAGCAGATCCATCCGGCTCATGCCGGGCTTGCGGGGCAGCCCCGCGGTGATCACGACGACGTCGGAGCCCTCGATGGCCTCATAACCCTCGCCGGCCGGGCCGGTGCTGGCGCCGACGACGCGGGTCTCGAAACCCTCGATGGAGCGGGACTGGTTGAGATCGAGCGCGATGCCCTCGGGCTTGCCCTCGATGATGTCGGTCAGGACGACGGTGTCGAACACGTTGTACTCAGCTAGCCGCTGAGCGGTCGTCGAGCCGTAGAAGCCGGCGCCGACGACGGTCACTTTTTTGCCCATAGGATGCGTAACTCCCCGGTAACGAAGGCGGACACCCGCACCTTAACCCCTGGCCGGGTCCGCTTTCGCCTCCGCACGCTCGACGACGTTGGTGACGAGCATCGCTCTGGTCATCGGGCCGACCCCGCCAGGCACCGGCGCGAGGAAACCGGCCACCTCGGCGACTCCCGGATGCACGTCGCCGGCGAGGCGGGTGCGGCCGTCCGGAGTTTCGACCCGGGTGATTCCGATGTCGAGCACCGCCGCCCCCGGTTTAACCATGTCGGGGGTGAGCAGGCTCGGCACGCCGGCCGCACAGACCACGATGTCGGCCGCTCGGGTGTGCCGGGCCAGGTCGCGGGTGCCGGTGTGACACAGAGTCACGGTCGCGTTCTCGGACCGGCGGGTGAGCAGCAGCCCGAGGGGTCGCCCGACGGTGGTGCCCCGCCCGATCACCACCACGTCGGCCCCGGCGAGCGGCACGTCATAACGCCGGAGCAGCTCGACGATGCCGCGCGGCGTGCACGGCAGCGGCGCGCCGGATGGCCCGGACGCGCCGAGAACCAGTCGGCCGAGGTTCATGGGATGCAGACCGTCGGCGTCCTTGTCCGGGTCCATGATTTCGAGTACGCGCTGCTCGTCGAGGCCTCGCGGCAACGGCAGCTGGATGATGAACCCGGTGCAGGCCGGGTCGTCATTGAGGCGGCGCACCGCGTTTTCGATATCGCGTTGGCTCGCGTCCGCCGGCAGGTCGACCCGGATCGACTCGATGCCAAGCTCCGCACAGTCGAGGTGCTTTCCGGCGACGTATGAATGCGATCCGGGATCGTCACCGACGAGCACGGTGCCGAGCCCGGGCCGACGTCCGGCCTCGGTGAGCGCCGCGACCCGGACCGCCAGGTCGACACGGATCGCCTTCGCGGTTGCCTTGCCGTCGAGAATCGTCGCTGTCATCGCCGCTTCGCCTCGTTCTCCGCCACGCCGCATCACCCAGCCCTCCCGGCGGATCGCATGGTGGCGGGTCCAGTCACGTCAGACTGTATCTGGTCGAGGACGGCGGCGAAGTGCGACCGCTTGTCGGGGCGGGCGCGGCTGGCCGCGTGCCGGAGTGCGGGGATCGCCGGCTGTCCGACCCGCCGCAACCCGTCGGCCGCAGCGGATCGAATGGCGGGGTGGGGATGGGTGAGTAACGCCACGATCGCGGGCATCGCGGGCTTGTGTGCCGCGTGGCAGAGGGTGGCGATCGCCATCCGGACCACGGAAGTTTCGGGGTCATCGAGCAGAACCGACGCGTGGCGCAGATAGGTCGGACGGTCGAGCACCCTGCGCCCGATCCGGTGACTATGCAGCCGGATTCGGACGGCGGAATGACGAAGCAGGTCGGCCAGCAGGGACTCCAGCTCGGATTGATCGTCGTGCGCCCATCGCTCGCCGCGTGACCTATTGTCCTCATAGGACTCGGCGACACGGGTGAGCGCCAGACGGATCTGTTCCGTCTGCCCGCCGCGGATCAGGTCAAGCAGTTCTCGTCTCGACTGGCCGGGCACGGCGACGGTCGTCACCACCGGCCTTTCGCGCAGTGCCGCCAACGCGTCCACGTCACCGTTCGCCGCGTCGGGCTCACGAAGCGGTCCATCCACAAGGGTGAGCGAGTCGGCGAGGTCGTTTCTCCCCTCGGCGCGCAGCCGACGACACGTCTCGATCAGCTCTGGTGTTCGCAGCAGGGCACCATGGGTGATCAGGTCGAGGTAGCCCCACTTTCCGGCCGCCAACTGGGGCCGGAGAAGCTCGGCGACGCGATCGGGGTCCCGCCGCAGACCGTCTGCGATCGACGCGCGTAGTGCGGGAGTGCCGCGTTCCCACAAGGTGAGCAGTTGCGCAGTGAGTGCGCGCAGGTCCGCGATGGTGAGACGTGCGACCACGGTGGCGAGCCGGTCATGGACTCGCCCGGTGTCATCGACCCCGGAGACGAGTGCCCACAGTTCGGTCTCGCCCATGGCACCGAGTTCGCCGGCGAGCTGCGACGTGACCGGCACGGTGACTCGTCCGCGCAGGAAAGCGCGGAGCACGGCCCGGCGGGGCCCTGCCTCGGGCCAGTCCCGCAGGGCGACGGCTGCGGCGTCACGCTCGTTTTTCTCGGACGCGTCAAGCATCGTGAGCAGGCGTTCGCGTTGCGGGATCGAACGCGGCTGGTCCAGGTCGGCGGCGTCGGGCAATCGTCGCGAGATGTCATTTCGGCGAGAGTCCTCGGCCAGAGTCCACAACGGAGCATCGAGCGGCGCAAGGGCCTCCATCCAGTCGAGCAGGGCGTCGCGCGCCTCGCGATGGGCCGACGTGAAGACGTCGATCAACACGCTCAGGCGATCGCGCGACGGGATCTCGGAATCGTCTTCGGCGCGAAACGCCCGCAGCGTCGTCGGTGCGCGCACGGCCGCTTCCAACGCACACCGCCAGGCGAGTGTCTGCTCGGTCGCGGGTCGCTGCGCGACGGAGAAAGCGTCGCGCAGCACGTCGGCCTCGGCGGGCCACGGATCGGCGCCACGGCGTGCCGAGAGTAGGGCCTGCTCGATGTCGACTCGGGTCAACACCGCGCCACAGCGCCGGAGCAACTCCAGTGGCGGACGCCTGCCCGCCGTCTCGGATGAAAGCGCGCGAATTCGAATGGTCACGTCGAACGCTTCACCGGCGGACAACGCTGGCGCCACAGCCTCGAGCACCCCGAAAAGATCGTCTCGATCCGCGCCGAGAGTGTGTGGCAACTCGGCGAGCATCAGTTGGATCGACTGGCGAAAGGCCGTGAGCTCGTCCTTCGACCACGGCTCCGGGCAGATGCGGAAGATGCTTCGCAGGATCGCTCGCCGAGCGCTCCGCTCAACTTCGGCGAGGCGCAGCCAGTGCGCGAGCGTCGAACGGAGCCGGGTTCGTTGCTCCTCGGTCGGGCACGTCATCTGCTGGTCGAGTCGTTGCGCGACCCGTAGTGCGGCCGCGTCGTCCCATCCGTCGACCATCAACGCGACGTCGTCGGCGAATTCATCACCACCGGACGGCGTGCTCGCAGGTGGCGGAGTGATTCCATGGGCCGCCATGTGTGGCGCTAGATCGTCGATGGTTCCGCAGCCGAGCGTCACCCGCCCGGCTGCGACAAGAGACAGCAGCATCGGTGCACTCGGCGACCCCTGCTCCGCCAGAGCGATGACTGCCCGCGCCGACGGCATCTGGCCGATCCCGGCGAGCAGCAACTCGCACGACCGCCGGTCGTCGACGTCTTCGGCTGTGGCGATGACGGTGGCGGTGAAGGCGTCGCCGAGGATAGTCCGAAGCGCCTCGATGAGGCCGGCTCGCAGCCCGGGGTTGTCGTGGCGGGCGAGCCAGAACAACAGCTTTGGTACGGCGACCGGGGCTCCGGCGTGGATCAACGTCTCGGCGGCGGTCTTCTTGACGTTCATGGTGGGGTGGTCGAGACACGCCGCGATGGCCGCAGCCGCCCAGCGTGCGCGGATGCGCCCCAACGCCAGCAACGCCTGGCGAACGGTCTGCCCATCATGAACGGTGGTGAGCCCGATGAGGCTCGCGGACAGCGCCGCAGTGCCCTCACCGACGCCGTCACTGGTGCCGTCATCGGTGCCGTCGCTCGCGACGATCGCCGCGATCGCGTGTTTGCGAACGTGGCGATCGCGGTGACGCAGCAACCGGTGCACGCGGGCGCGGGCGCCGGCATACGGTGCCTGCTGAAGCATCGCGAGCACGATCGCCAGCTCGCCGTCGGAGAGGCCCGGACGCTCGATCAGGTCGAGTCCGATGGTTGCGACGAGTGCGTGACCGGCCGCCGCCGCGGTCGAGGCCTCGCCGACGCAGACCGGCCGGAGTTTGCCCCGGTCGTGCAAGCCGCAGCCGAGACGATAGATAGCGTTCGCTATCTCCATGGGCACGGCCGGTTCGATACGATGCCGGCGTTGCGCGGCCCCGGCGTACCCGGGGGTGGGTTTGTCCGGCACTTGGGACAGCGCGAGGTCCGCCACGATGCGCGCCAACAGGTCCACGATGATCGGAACAGCCGCAGCGTCCGCGCTGCGGGCCAAGGCGAGCAGCGTCGCCTCCGCCGATTCCACGGTGCCGACGTCGGCGGCGGCGAGCAGCGCCGTCTCGCGCGGATCGGGCGCTCCGAGATCCGCCCTGATCCGACCGGGAAGGTCGCGTGGGTTGAGCCGGTCAAGAATCTCGTGTCGCTGGTCAGGGTCGTCGGTGAGATGCCACAGAAGTTCGAGTGCTCGGGTGTGAAGACCGCGTAGATGTGGCGCGACGACGCCCGACGCGCAACCGCCGTCGTGGGGTATGGCCAGACCGAGTTGCTCCCTCAACACGTCCACGGTGAGTGGCCCGCCGATGACTTCGAGGGTGTGCAACGCGGCTTCTGGCGCCTGCGGCAGCGCTTCGAGAACGGCAGGCTCGGCGGCCCGGTGACCCAGCGCCCGGATCGCGGCCAGAAACCACTCCGGGTGCGGCGCGCTGGGCAGCATACGGGCGGCTGCGTCGCCCGCTGGAAGGTCACGCCCGTGCGCGGCGAGGTCAACCACCAGTGCGAGGCGACGCGGCCACGACGGGTCGCCGGCGTCGTCAACCATCAACGCCCGAAACGCCTCGTGTCGACACGTGAACATGATTGTGGCGGCCTCGACCGCGGGGACTGTGTGATCGGCGAGCGCGATGTCCACAATGGCCGCCGCATCGGCGCCGCTCGGGAAGAGACCACGTCGGTGCAGCGCCCGCAGAGACTCGATCGCGGACGCGCCGAACAACAACGGGTCGGTGGCGGCGACCGCCGTGATCGCCGAAATGTCGCCGCGCCCGGCCAACTCCCCCACCGCTGCCAACGCCCGCTGGCGGGTGCGTGGCGGCGTCCGTTCGGCGGTGATGACGTCCCAGAGCAGGTCACCGTGTCGGTGGCGGATCGCGACCTCGATCGCGGCGTCGGTCACTGTCGGCGCCGAGGTTCGCGAGTCGCCGGCCAGAAATGGGCGCAACCGGTGCGGCGCTAGGGGCGCGAGCGCAGCCCACGGTTCGGCGAGTTCGCGCAAGACGTCGCAGACGACGGCGGGTGGCGACGCGTCGAGCACCGCGTTGAGCAACGTGTCGAGGATCTCCCGCACCCGGCCCGGTGCCAGCAGCGCGCCCTGCAGTCCCTCGCGGGCCAGCCGAAGTGCGGCACTGTGCAGCACGTGGTCACCGCCGGCGATGAGCTCCCGGATCAGCTCTTCGGGCCGATTGATGTGATCAATCGTGATGCCGGCGACCACCTGATAAAGCAACTCGCCACGGGGTTGATCTCGAATAACCGCCGGCTCATTGACGATCTCGGCGCGCAACCAGGCGATCCGCACCCGAGCGGGCAGGTCGACAGCCCTCCAACGCGGCCGGTGCTGTGGCGACACGTGCCGCCACAGCCGCTCGTGGAGGCGGGCCAGCACCAGCGCCGTCTCCGGTGGTCCGTCGACTGCCTGCGGAAGCAGCCGGGCCGCCTCGATCAACTCGGACTCCGGTGTTCGCGAATCGACGATCCGCGCCTCAAGCTGAGTCAGGCCGAGGTGACGCATGCGCGGATCGTCGTGGCCGCCGAGAAGGCGCGCCACCTCCGGCGTACACGTCCGCGCGTTGAGGTGTGCGCAGAGCCAGCCGAAATCGCCGCGCCGTGCGGCGGCGAGAACGGAGGCGTTCGCTGAAGTCACGCCGTTGATGCTAGGCGGCCGGGCGACTCAATGAATAGCGGCGTCACAGATCTCCCGATGCCAGCAACGGCGTCACCGTGGCCACAACGTCGTCGAGTTGACCACGAAAGCGCGGGCTCATCCGCTGCACCAATCGGGTGTGCACACGCAGAAAGTCCACGGTCTCGGCGGCATCGCGTCGACGATCACGTTCACTCCGCAATGCCTGCGCGGCACCGGATTGGTGTTGCCACACCCCGTCCGTCGACCGGTTGACATAAATGTTGACGTTGCCCCGCCGCCATACAGTCACCACGTCGGCCACGTGCTCGGCTTCGACCATCGCCGCGACCTGCGCCACCCCGGCGAAAGCGCGACGCTGCTTGTCGGCGGGCGGCAAGCGCCCGGACCCCTTCGCGTCGACCTGGCTCTGATAGCGGTCCAACACCCCGAGACGACTCACCGGCTCCGGCACCGCCAGAAATGCCACGTCCACCCGATAACCGGCGCTCCGCCACGCCTGAGCCTGTTCCCGGAAATACGGCGGATTCTGCACTGTCTCCTCGATCATCACGTCGACCCGGTGCTCGCGGAGATGGTCCGACGCCATCCGCGACCACCGCTGACCGTCGGCGGCGACGGCGGCCGTCGCCATCTCACCGTCCACTTTCATCAGTCGCTTGTACGCCGGGTGATAAGGCTTGTAGAGGTCACTGTCGATGACGACGGAACCCCCACGCCGGTCGAGCACTGTCTTGATCGCCTGTGAGGTGTCGGTCTTGCCCGAACCATGCTGGGCGATGACGAAGACAGCCACGGGCGTCGACTGCCCCGGCCGGCCGCGAACGAATTCCCGGGGAACGATCTTCTCGACGAAGATGTCGCGGCTCTCAATCTCGCTGAGCAGCCACCGCCCGGGCTCGGTCACAGTGGCTCGATCTGGTCGTCGAGCCGCCGAACCAGCGCCGCGTACTCGTCCGTGACCTGCCGGATCCGCGCCCTGTCTTTGTGGTCAAGTGTCTGCCGTCGCGTCGCAGCCTTGGCGATCTCGGCCTCCCAGGCCGCGATCTTCTCCGCGTCGGGAGCGGGCTTGCCATTCTCCTGATAAACCAAGGCCGTGTACGTGGCGATCGCGTCACCCAGCGTCTCCAGGGCGACCTCGTAGCTCACCGCACGCTCCGAGTCCCACACATACGCGGGGACGTCGCGAATATCCCAATCGGCCACTTCCGTTCCCCGATCAGTGGAAGAAGTGTCGGGTTCCGGTGACATACATCGTGATGCCAGCCGCCTTTGCCGCAGCGATGACCTCGTCGTCACGAACCGAGCCCCCGGGCTGCACGACGGCGGTCACCCCGGCGTCGATGAGCACCTGCAAGCCGTCGGCGAAGGGGAAGAACGCGTCGGAGGCCGCGACACTGCCGGCGGCGCGATCTGCGGCGCGGACGACGGCCAACCGCGCCGAGTCGACCCGGTTAACCTGGCCCATGCCGACCCCGACGGTGGCGCCACCGGAGGCGAGCAGGATGGCGTTGGACTTCACGGATCGCACGGCACGCCAGGCGAAGGCGAGGTCGGCGAGGTCACGGCCGCCGGCCGGTTCGCCGGCGACGAGCCGCCACGCGGTGACGTCGTCACCGGGGGCGTCGACACGGTCGGCGGCCTGGGTGAGCAGCCCGCCGGAGACCTGGCGAATCTCGACGGCGGCGGGCCGCCACGGCGGGGCCTCCAGGATGCGCAGGTTCTTCTTGGCCGCGAGCACGTCGATGGCGCCGGGGGCATAGCCGGGCGCGACCACCACCTCGGTGAAGATCGGCGCGAGCTGTTCGGCGAGCGCGACGGAGACCTCCCGGTTGACGGCGATGACCCCGCCATAGGCGGAGACCGGATCGCACGCGTGAGCCTTGCGATGCGCGTCGGCGACGTCGACGCCGACCGCGATGCCGCACGGATTGGCGTGCTTGATGATCGCCACGGCGGGTTCGGTGAAGTCGTGGCAGGAGCGCCACGCCGCGTCGGCATCGACGTAGTTGTTGTAGGACATCTCCTTGCCGCCATGTTGGCGGGCGTGGGCGAGACCGGGCGACGCGGCCGGGTCGCGATAGAGCGCCGCGGCCTGGTGTGGGTTTTCGCCATAACGCAGCGTCGCCTGCCGCAGCAGCGCGGAGCCGGCGAAGTCGGGCCACTCGTCGCCCTCGGTCGTCGTCTGCTCGGCGAACCAGCGGGCGACCGCGACGTCATAGTCGGCGATGTCGGCGAACGCCCGGGCCGCGAAGGCTCGGCGCTGGCCCAGCGTCAAACCGCCGGCGCGAAGCGCCTCCATGACATCCTCGTACGCCGAAGGCGAGGTGACCACCGCGACGGTGGGGTAGTTCTTCGCGGCGGCCCGGACCATCGCCGGGCCGCCGATGTCGATCTGCTCGACGCATTCGTCGTGACTCGCGCCGCTCGCGACGGTCTCGCGAAATGGATAGAGGTTGCTGACGAGCAGGTCGATGCCCTCGATGCCGAGTTGTCGCAGTTGGTCGGCGTGTTCGGGGCGACGCAGGTCGGCGAGCAGTCCGGCGTGCACGGCGGGGTGCAGGGTCTTGACCCGCCCGTCGAGGCACTCCGGAAAGCCGGTGAGCTGCTCGACCCGGGTGACGGCCAGCCCCATTCCCTCGACGAGGTCGGCTGTGCGTCCGGTGGAGATGATCTGCACGCCGGCCTTGTCCAACGCGGTGACCAGGTCACCGATCCCCGTCTTGTCATAGACGCTGATCAACGCCCGGCGAATCGGCCGCCGCGATGAGTGCTCGGTCATGCCAACCGTGACCTTTCTTCCGGAGATCGTCCAACCATGGCGAACAAGTCGGCCCACAAAGTCGACGAGCTGGGCGCGCTCGGCGGTCTTGATGCGCTCGGTGAGCGAATCCTCGTCATCGTCGTCGCGCACCGGCACCGCGACCTGCGCGAGAATCGGCCCGGTGTCGACGCCCGCGTCGACGAAGAACAGGGTGGCCCCGGTGACCTTCACGCCATAGGCCAAAGCGTCGCGGGGCCCGTGGATGCCGGCGAAGCTGGGCAACAGCGCGTTGTGCGTGTTGAGATATCGATCGCCGAAGGCGTCGAGGAACGCTGGGCCGACGAGCTTGAGGAATCCCGCCGAGATCACCAGGTCGGGGGCGTGCGCGGCGCACGACCGGGTCAACGCCTCGTCCCATTCGGCGCGGCTGGCGAAGTCGCCCAGCCGGTGCACGAAGGTCGACACGCCGACCGCTTCGGCCCGGTCGAGGCCGACAATGGCGTCGCGGTCGGCACCGACCGCGACGACGGTCGCGCCGAAGCCCGGGTCGGCGCACGCGTCGAGCAGGGCCTGCAGATTCGTCCCCGAGCCGGAGACCAACACGACCAGTCGGGCAACACGGCCCCGCACCGGCGGCTGACGTCGATCACTCACGCGTGCACCTTAGCCGCACCTGTCCCATCGGCCCCGCCGGCACGGCGGAACCGGCTGCGGGCCGCCAACGACCCAAGCGACGCGCCGAACGCCACCACCACCGTGGCGAGCACCCCAGCCCGCCAACCGGTCGGGCCCAGCGCCGCGAGCCGGCCGGCCCCGAGTGCCCCGGCCGAGGCCCAGACGGCGATCTGCACCAACACCCCGGCGACCGGTCCGGCCACCCACGCGGCCACTCCACTGTGGCGCGGGTCCCGCCGGCCAAGCAGCCAGCCGGCCGCCACCGACGCGAACACCGGAACCCCGAGCAGCAGCAACACGACGGGCGGCGGGGCTGGAGCCGAAGGGAGACCGGCGAGCAGCGGCAAAGCCGGCACCGGTCCGAGCACCACGGCTCCCGGGCGCACCACCGTCTGCGCGCCCACCGAGAATCCCGGCCCGAGCAGATAGCTGGCGCCCCAGACCGCCGTGTTGGGACTGTATGCCAGACACAACGCGGTGATGCCGGCCTGGCCGACAACACCGGCGCGATAGGAGCCGAGGATCGTCGCCGCCGTGCCCCCCTCGGCGGCCACAGCGGTGCCGGCGGTCGCCGCACCCGCCGCGAGGATCAACGCCGCCGCCGCCACCCCGGTGCGCACCGCCCCGTCGACCACGGGTGGGGCACGCCGGATCAGTCCCCGACCCGCCCGGCTGTGTCGCATCGCCGCGATGCCGGCGAAGACGAAGCCGAAGAGCCCACAGTGGACCGTCGCCGCGAGGGGTGAGAGGCCGAGTGTCGGCCCGGCCGCTGCCGTCGCGACCAAACCCCCGAGGCACCCGTACGCCAGCGCCACCGCACCCGCGGCCATGGCGGCACGGCGTACGCGTCGATCTCGGTGACCACCCACGGCCCGGCTCGCGTGCACCCCGGCCCGACTCACCCGCCACGCCGCGAGCAGGGTCACCGCGAGCGGAATGAGAGTGACGCGGTCGGCGCCGATCTCCACAGGCACACCGTGGCCGAGCAGCCAACCGGCGGCGGCGAAACGCGCGGCGGCGGCCAGCGACCGGTCGGCGCTGAACCCGCCGGCCAGGGAGACCAACGCGAGCGGCAGGAAGGAGATCAGTGCGGCCCACGCGGCCGCCACCGACGCGGCGACGACCAACGGCGCGCCCCGGGCCCGGCTCGCCGGTCCGGGTGGGCCGGTCGTGCTCGTCTCGGGTCGCGTCGCATCGTGCGGGGTCACAGCCATCAGTTCAACTCTGTCAAAGATTCGGGCGACCGGTCACGATGACCGGCCGCCCGAATTAACGATTCTCGCCACGCGACACGCGCGACGAGCGGGCGGATCAGCCAGCCCGCATCAGGTCGCGCATGAGTCGCGCGGTCTCGCTCGGCGTCTTGCCGACCCGCACACCGGCCGCCTCCAAGGCATCCTTCTTCGCCTCGGCGGTGCCCGATGAGCCGGAGATGATCGCTCCGGCGTGGCCCATCGTCTTGCCGGGAGGGGCCGTGAATCCGGCGATGTAGCCGACCACCGGTTTGGTGACGTTGGCTTTGATGAAGTCGGCCGCACGCTCCTCGGCGTCGCCGCCGATCTCACCGATCATCACGATCGCGTCGGTCTCCGGGTCGTTCTGGAAGGCCGCGAGCGCGTCGATGTGGGTGGTGCCGATGATCGGATCACCGCCGATGCCGACGCACGTCGAGAAACCGATATCGCGCAACTCATACATCATCTGATAGGTCAGGGTGCCCGACTTGGAGACCAGACCGATGCGCCCGGCGGCGGTGATATCGGCCGGAATGATGCCCGCGTTGGACTGGCCGGGGCTGGCGATGCCGGGGCAGTTCGGCCCGATGACGCGGGTCTTGCCGCCGGTGGAGACCGCGTGCGCCCAGAAGGCCGCCGTGTCGTGCACCGGAATGCCTTCGGTGATCACCACGGCGAGCCCGATTCCGGCGTCGATCGCCTCGACCACGGCGTCCTTGGTGAACGCCGGCGGCACGAAGACCACCGAGGTGTCGGCTCCGGTCTGCGCCATCGCCTCGGCGACAGTGCCGAAGACCGGCAGGGTCACGCCCTCAGCCTCGACCTTTTGACCCGCTTTGCGGGCGTTGACGCCCCCGACGATCGTGGTGCCGGCGCGCAACATCCGGCGGGTGTGTTTCATGCCTTCGGAGCCGGTCATGCCCTGGACGATGACCTTGGAATCCTTCGTGAGCCAGATGGCCATCGTTTTAGCTCCCTGCCGCCGCCAGTTGGGCCGCGCGCTTCGCGGCCGCGTCCATCGTGTCGACCCGCTCAATGAGCGGGTTCGCCGCCGAGTCGAGAATTCGTCGACCCTCCTCGGCGTTGTTTCCGTCGAGCCGGATCACCAACGGTTTGGTGACCGCCTCGCCGCGCTCGGTGAGCAGTCCCAGCGCCGACACGACGCCGTTGGCGACCGAGTCACACGCGGTGATGCCGCCGAAGACGTTGACGAAGACGCTCTTCACCGCCGGGTCCGAGAGCACGATCTCCAGACCGTCGGCCATCACCTGAGCGCTCGCTCCGCCGCCGATGTCGAGAAAGTTCGCCGGCTTCACGCCGCCGAACTCCTCGCCGGCATAGGCCACGACGTCGAGAGTGGACATCACCAGCCCGGCCCCGTTGCCGATGATGCCGACCTCACCGTCGAGCTTGACGTAGTTGAGGTCTTTCGCCTTCGCCGCCAGCTCCAGCGGGTCGGTGCTCGACGAGTCGGCGAGCGCCTCGTGATCGGGGTGCCGGAAGCCCGCGTTGTCGTCGAGGGTCACCTTCGCGTCGAGGCACAGGACCGTGCCATCGGTGGTCTTCGCCAACGGGTTCACCTCGACCAGGGTGGCGTCCTCGGCGACGAACGCCGCCCACAGGTTGACCGCGATCGCGGCGACCTGGTCGGCGACCTCGGCCGGGAAGCCGGCCTTCGTGACGATCTCTCGGGCCGTCGCCTCGTCCACCCCACGGTTGGGGTCGATCGCGACCTTCGCCACCTTCTCCGGCGCCTCGTGTGCGACCTGCTCGATCTCCATGCCGCCGGCGACGCTGGCGATGCACAGGAACGTGCGGTTGGCCCGATCGAGCAGATAGGAGAAGTAGTACTCCTCGGCGATGTCGGCCGTCGTGGTCACCATGACCCGGTGCACGGTGTGGCCTTTGATGTCCATGCCGAGGATGTTCGTGGCGTGGGCCTGCGCCTCATCCACCGTCTCGGCGAGTTTCACGCCGCCCGCCTTGCCTCGCCCACCGGTCTTGACCTGAGCCTTGACCACGACCCGCCCGCCGAAGCGTTGCGCGATCGCGCGCGCCTCGTCTGGAGTCTGCGCGACACCACCACCCAACACCGGCAACCCGTGCCGGGCGAACAGTTCGCGTCCCTGGTATTCGTACAGGTCCACCTTTACCTCTTCGCTCGCGGCCGCACCCCCGCGCGGCATGGCCGCGTCGCGGAGATGGAACCGTCCCTCGCACCTCGCGCCCGCGCCGCGCGCGGGCCTCACGCCCGCAGCCTAACCAGCCTCGATCCGTCGTGGTGACGGCGGTCACGGTGTGTGCCCGACCACACAGATCACTGCGAAACGTTTCACGGCGGCACGGTCAGCCGTTCGGGGATTGTCGCCGACCGGCCCGAGGCGACGGCGTAACCGGCGTGCGGACGTCTCGTTGAGCCAGATGTCAGCGTGAACGAAACGCCTGACACGGGAAAGCGGCCGATGCCCTGTCGGTCGAGGGGTGGCGGCGGGGCGTCGTGCATAGAGGGGCCGGACGTGTGAGGGGTGCGTCCGGCCCCTCGCCCGTGTGTCCCAGGAGCTGTCGAGGAGCCTCAGCTCACGACCGCGGCGACGTTGGTGTTGACCCACTCCACGATCGACTGGGTGGTCGCCCCCGGGGTAAAGATCTTGGCGACGCCGATGCGCTCCAGCTCGGCAATGTCGCCGTCGGGGATGATGCCGCCGCCGAAGACGACGATGTCGGCCGCCGACCGCTCGCTCAGCAGCTCAAGAACCCGGCGGAACAGGGTCATATGCGCACCGGAGAGCACGGAGAGTCCGATCGCGTCGGCGTCTTCCTGAATGGCGGCTTCGACTATCTGTTCGGGGCTCTGGTGCAGGCCGGTATAGACCACTTCCATGCCGGCGTCACGCAGGGCTCGGGCCACCACCTTCGCCCCGCGATCATGCCCGTCGAGACCTGGTTTGGCGATGACGACTCTGATGCGTGCGGTCATGACTGCCGACCCCTCCTCCATGGCTGCGGCCGCCGGACGGCTGGTCACAATTGCACCTGAACGATCCCTCAGGTGACCGTACCGCGCGTGGCGCCTCGAACCCTAGCGGCGCCGACTCCGCCGTGGGCGGTTACTGACTGGTACTGGGCCGATACGCGCGTCGCCTTGTGACCATTCACGGTCTGTCGCTACCGTGTCGATCAGTATTGGCCCAGACCGCACTGCGAAGGATAGGCGCCGGATTTCTTCCGTTGTCGCCGATTTCGCCGGATTCTCGGAGGGACCGCGTGCAACCCAGACGGCAGCCGGACGGGCGTTACCGGGGCAGTCGCCGCCTTCCGCGTTTCCCCCGCAGCCGTTACGCGGCGGTGGTCATGACTGCGGCGGTCGGCGCCGGAATCGTCGCGCTCGCCGCTGGCGCCGCGATCCCCGAGCCGGCGGCTTCTCTCACTGGAACCAACCCGATCGCGCAGAACCTCGCTGTCGACGATCGCCTCAACGCGCTGGACCGCACCAACCGGTCGAAGGAGCGTCTCGGCTCCGCGATCACCGTCGAGCAGGGCGCGCCCGACGTGTGGTTGCTGCCGATCCGCATCCCTTATCGCATCACGACGCGATATGAGATGCGATGGGGCGAATTCCACCCCGGTGTCGACCTAGCCACGCCCTATGGCACGCCCTATTACGCCACCCACTCCGGCAAGGTGATCCTCGCCGGCTGGAACGGCGGCTTCGGCAACGCTATCCGCATCGACAACGGCGGCGGCGTCATCACCATTTATGGCCACTCGTCCCGCTTGCTCGTCACCCAGGGCCAGCACGTCGAGGCCGGACAACTCCTGGGGCTGGTGGGGAGCACGGGCTTCTCCACCGGAAACCACCTGCACTACGAAATCCACATCAACGACTCGCCGGTAAACCCCTTC
Organism: uncultured Actinomycetota bacterium; assembly: GCA_963736695.1. Lineage (GTDB taxonomy): Bacteria > Actinomycetota > Actinomycetes > Mycobacteriales > Micromonosporaceae > CAVTPU01. Next base: position 3,222,669 of record CAVTPU010000004.1, on the reverse strand, counting down.
ACCTTCATGCGAAACCGCGGCGTCGACATTGACAAGCACGCGGAAGTCGCCAGTGGCGGAATTGTCGTCACCTAAACCACATCAGATTGACTGTCATCTTTGATAATAAGGTCCAGACGTGTCGCCGTGTCCGGAACCGCCCGTGACCCAGGCCACGCGGCGTGAGTGCCGCCACAACCCATAAAGAGGCGTACGACACGTATGCGCGCCCCGACGGACCAGCACACCCGGCCACAAAACCGGGCACCGCACCACCCGATCGAATATGAGCTGACCCACCTCCGGAAGAGCCGCTGAGCGGCTTTTTTTCGTCGACCCGGCACTATTGCCAGGTCCGTGTCGACGAGACGACGGAGGAAATTCTATGCATCGCAAGACGCCGACATTCATTCATTTCCTGCGCGCTTTCCTGCAGGCCATCACCGCGTGGACGAGCCGCGCCGCCCGCCTGGTCACCACAGACGTGCGCAGGCTGCGTGACACCCGCCTCGGCCCACTCATGGCCACGGCGAGCGGTCGCAACACCATGGCCGGGCTGGCCGTGATCGGCGTCGTCACCGCCGGGCTCGTCGCCGGCTCAGTCAGCTCACCGGTGGCGTCGAAGTCGACCGCGTTGGCCAGCTCTACCCAGCGGGACACCGCGCACTCAAGCCGATCCGCCGGTCGCGACGCCGCGAAACCGGCGAAACCCGGCAAGGGCAGCGGCTCAGCGGCCAAGCAGAAGTCGAAGCCGCAGAAGCCGAAGCCGTGGACGAACCCGATGCCGGGAGTCTCCCTGAGCTCCTGCTTCGGTCCGAGGTGGGGCACCGAGCACAAGGGCATCGACTTCGCCGGCAAGGCGGGCACGACGATCCGCTCCGTCGGCGCCGGCAAGGTTCTCGGCGCCGGCTGGCTCTACACCGGCTACGGCAAGTCCGTCATGATCAGCCACGGCAACGGTTACTTCACCCACTACGCCCACGCGTCCAAGGTTCTCGTCCACGAGGGCCAACGGGTCAAGCCCGGCCAGCCCATCGCGCTCGAAGGCAGCACCGGCAACTCCACCGGCCCGCACCTGCACTTCGAGGTGCACCATGGCCTGTGGAACCAGGTGAACCCCGCCTCATGGCTGCGCGCCCATGGCGTGCCGTCGAAGTGCTGACCCGCACCGCCTGAGACTGGTCCTTGGAGCATTCCCAGAAAGACCACGCCGGCTGGCGTGACTGCGTCTCTCCCGGGCGCCGTCACGCCAGTTTGCATAATTGCTGGCAGGATCGGCACATGAACCCGATCCCAGCTCGGCTCTCCGTCGTCACCCTGGGCGTGCGCGACATGACGTCGCTGCGTCCGTTCTATCGTTCGCTGGGCTGGCCCGAGCTGCCCGCCGCCGACGACAACTGGTCGGCGTTCCTGCTCGGCGGTGTGCTGCTCGCGCTCTATCCCCTGCCCGATCTGGCCGCCGAGGCCGCACCTGGCACCGCCGGCCCGGCGGGCGGCTGGTCCGGTGTCACTCTGGCCTGCAACGTGGACGACCGCGAGGCGGTCGACACCGCCTTCGCCGCCGCGGTCGCGGCCGGCGCCACCCCGGTGGCCGAGCCAGCTGACCGGGCGTGGGGCGGACGGTCCGCCTACATCGCCGATCCTGAGGGCAACCGTTGGGAGATCGCGTGGGCGGGCGCCGCGATCTTCGACGAGCGCGGTGCTCTCGTCTCCTTCGGCTGATCTTCTTCGGCGAGCCGCGCCGTCCGCCCGGCGTGACACACTCACGCCGGGCCTGTCACGATCGCGGCAGGACCGGACATGAGGTTGACGTGACCTCCGAAGCCACCGAGCATGAGGACCGCTTCCGACGCGTCTACGCGGTCAACTTCGAACCACTGCTGGGCTATGCGATGCGGCGCGTCGCGCAGCCCGAAGACGCGGCCGACGTGGTCGCCGAGACCTTTCTCGTGGCCTGGCGGCGCAGCAGCGAGATGCCGCCCGAGGCCGAGATTCGACTGTGGCTTTACGGCGTCGCCCGACGAATTTTGGCCAACCACCGCCGAGGCACGACACGCCGGGACCGGCTTGGTGAACGGTTGCGACACGGCCTCAGGGCGATGACGGCGATCGACCCGGGCCGAGAGGTGCCCGAGCGGCTCACGGTGCACGCGGCGCTGGCCAAACTAGGAGAGTTGGATCGAGAAGTGTTGATGCTGACTTTCTGGGAGTGTCTGGAGCCGCGCGAGATCGCCGTGGTGCTCCGGCTAGCTCCGGCCACGGTCCGCACCAGACTGTCGCGGGCCCGAACTCGGTTTCGAAATCTCATCTGTGACGACCTCGGCCCGTCCGGACATGTGTCGGGTGTCATGGCCACCCGAACCCTGGAGGAGGGAAGATGACTGACGAGCACCTCGACCGACTGATCCGAGACGCAGACCCGTTCCGACCCGATGTCATCGGACACCTCGATGGGGTTTCACGCAGACTCTTGGAGGACATCGTGTCCGTGCCAACGCTCCACCGTGTCGCCGAACCGCCAGGCAAGCGCCCGCAGGGAAGGCGCGGTCTCCTTACCGGAATCGCGAGCGCGGGTGTCGCGGCGGCCATACTCGCTGGCTTTCTTGTCGTGTCCACTCTGGATGCCGATAAGGCGCCCCCACGCCAGGCGACTCCCACGACCTCGCCCAGCTCGACAGTTCCAGCGGGAAAATACTCTCTAGTCGCGCTGCAGGCGGCCGAGAAGAACCCACGACTGCTGATCAACCAACCTGGTTGGAAAGCGACGACTGTCTACGGATTCGTCTCCGATGCCGGCACCGTGGCGTTCACAAAGGGCAGCCGAGATCTGGAGATCAACTGGTATCCGGAAAGCCAATACGACGACTACTACCAGGACCGGCTGCACGTCAGCAAGCCAGAGCGGGTGAAAGTCGACGAAAGACCGGGCGAACTGTTTCGCTACAGCGAGAGTGACTTTGCTGTCATGCTCCGGCCGCACGACGGTTTCTTCGTGGAACTGAGAACCGGAGTCGGAGGCGACTGGACCCGCGGCGAATTCGACCGGGTTCTCGCCACAGTGATCCACGCAGACGTCAATACATGGTTGGCCGCGCTTCCTGCGGAGATCGTCACGCCGGAGCGAGTGAAAGACCGGGCCACTACAATTCTCGCCGACGTACCGCTCCCGCCGGGTTTCAGCACCTCCGCACTGCAGGACGTCGGCACGAACGACTCTTACCAGTTCGGTGCCGAGGTGGTCAGCCGGGTCACCTGTGGATGGATAGCCGAATGGCGGCGGGCGAAGAAGTCCGGCGACAGCGGTGCGCTCACTCGGGCCAATGACGCGTTTCGCAGCAGTCATCACTGGAAAATACTCAAAGACATGAATAGCAAAGGCGACTATCCAGAAGTGATCTGGGAGACCGCTGACAAGATAGTCGTCGAGGGACCGCGGGGCGACTATAAGGAAGCTCTCGGCTGTAGCTGACAGAACCTTCGCTGCTGGGTGTCGGGTCTCTCATCCCGACGCCCAGCAGCGGCGTCAGAGCTTCTCGAACGGGGCGTGTCGCAACACAATCCACATTGTCTGGTCTCCGAAGTCGACCTGCGCCTGGGCGCGCACCCCGTTGCCTTCGACCGCGAGCACCTTGCCGAGGCCCCAGCGCTGATGATTGATGCGATCGCCGGCGGCGAGCGACGGCACGTCGGCACGCGACATCTCCGACGCGGTGGTGAACTTCGACGGATCGAGGCCGAGTTTGGCGGCGAGTTCGGTGGCGCGGGGTGTGCCACCGACAAAGGTGGACTGTCCCACCCGTACGGGTGGAGGGGTTCCTCGACCACCGACTGCGCCCTGACCCGACCAGCTGGTCGCCGCCGCCGCGGTGCGTTCCCAGCGGATCGACTCCGGCGGGACCTCGTCGAGAAACCGTGACGCGGGGTTGTAGGAGGCCGCACCCCACGCGGTGCGCGTGACGGCGCGGGAGAGATAAAGCCGCTGCCGCGCGCGGGTGATGCCGACATAGGCGAGGCGGCGTTCCTCTTCGAGTTCTTTCTTGTCGCCCAACGACCGCAGGTGCGGGAAGACCCCGTCTTCCAGGCCGGTGACGAAGACGACGGGAAACTCGAGGCCCTTGGCGGTGTGCAGGGTCATGAGGGTGACGACACCGGTCTGGTCGGGATCGTCGTCGGGGAGCTGGTCGGCGTCGGCGACGAGGGAGACCTGTTCGAGGAAACCGGCGAGGCTTGGGCCGGCCGACCCCACGGGGGGAAGCGCGTCGACCGGCGGGATGGCACCGACCGCCGGGACTCCGTCGACTGTGGACCCGGCCAAGGCAACGGACCCGGCGTTGGCAGACTCAGCGGCTGCGGACTCGGCGGCGACCGCCGCGAGCTCAGTCGCCCGGTCGGTGTATTCCCGGGCGACGCTGACGAGCTCCATGAGGTTGTCGATGCGACCCTCGGCGAGCGGGTCGGTGCTCTGCTCCAACTCGTCGAGATAGCCGGTGCGGCGAAGCACCGCTTCGAGCACCTCCTCGACGGGCGACACCGCGGCCATGTCGCGCAACTCGTCGAGCACCGCGACGAAGTCGGCGACTGCGGCCGCCGACCGGGGCGCGATGCCGGGCGCCTGGTCGGCGCGGCGCAGCGCGGCGCCGAACGACACCCTGTCCCGTGACGACAGCACCTCGAGAGCGCCAATGGCGCGATCGCCTATCCCTCGGCGAGGCGTGTTGAGGATGCGCCGCACGCTCACCGTGTCGTCGGGGTTGTCGATGGCCCGCAGATAGGCGAGGGCGTCGCGCACCTCGGCCCGTTCATAGAACCGGACTCCGCCGACCACCCGATAGGGCAGCCCGAACCTGATGAAGATCTCCTCGAAGACGCGCGACTGCGCGTTTGTGCGATAGAAGATCGCCACATCGCCGGGTCGGGCATCGCCGGCGTCGGCGAGCCGGTCGATCTCGCGGGCCACCCAGTCGGCCTCGGAGTGCTCGGTGTCGGCGACATAGCCCACGATCGGCTCGCCGGCGCCTTGGTCGCTCCACAGCCGTTTGGGCCGGCGTTCGGTGTTGCGGCCGATCACCGCGTTGGCCGCGGTGAGGATCGTCTGCGTCGACCGGTAGTTCTGCTCCAACAGAATGGTTCGGGCGTCCGGGAAGTCGCGTTCGAATTCGAGGATGTTTCGGATCGATGCGCCCCGAAACGCATAGATGGACTGGTCGGCGTCGCCGACCACGCACAGCTCCCCGGGAGCGATGGCGCCGTCCGCGGCCTCGGAGTGGGTGCCCACGAGCTCTTTGATCAAAAGGTACTGCGCGAGGTTGGTGTCCTGGTATTCATCGACGAGGATGTGCCGAAACCGGCGTCGATAGTGCTCGGCAACGTCCGGACGGGTCTGGAACAACCGCACCGTCACCATGATCAAATCGTCGAAGTCGAGCGCGTGCGCCTCGGCGAGCCTGCGCTGATAGTGCTCGTAGGCCTCGGCGACCATCCGCTCGTGGGAGCCTTGCGCTCGAGCGGTCGCGGTCGCCGGGTCGATCAGCTCGTTCTTCAGGTTCGACACCTGCGCGGCGAGGGCTCGGGCCGGATGCCGCTTAGGGTCGAGATCGAGGTCGCGGGAGACCATCTGCATGAGACGCCGCGAGTCATCGGCGTCATAGATGGAGAAAGTGGACTTCAAGCCCGCATGTTCGTGTTCGGCGCGCAGAATGCGAACACAGGCGGAATGGAACGTGCTCACCCACATCATTCGCGCCCGGGGGCCGACGAGTCCGGCGACCCGTTCCTTCATCTCTCCGGCCGCTTTGTTGGTGAAGGTAATCGCGATGATCTGCCCGGGATGCACGTCCCGGGTCCGGAGCAGGTGGGCGACGCGGTGTGTGAGCACGCGGGTCTTGCCCGAACCGGCGCCGGCGATGATGAGCAACGGACCGCCCCCGTGCGTCACCGCCGCCCGTTGCGCGTCGTTGAGTCCGGCCAACAGATCGGCGTGCGCGCGGTCGCCGACGTCACGACTGGTCTCGCCGGGACGGGTCGGCTGATCGGGAAAGTCACCAAGAGCACTCATCGTGCTGATGAGTCTATGCCGGTTGGTGACGCCACGATCACCCGGCGGTTAGTCGACACCCCAATATCGCGCACGCACGGTAATAGTGCAGGCTGGTGATGCATTGACGAACAATCACACCTCAATTCCTCAGGAGGATTCTGGTGCATAAAACACAATCCGGCTGGAGGCGTCTCGGTCGGGCGATCGCCCTGCCCGCGATCGCCGTCGCCGCGATCGCCCTGACGCCGACGGATCCGCAACAAGCGGCCTCCGGCGCGGCGTCGGGTCCAGCGTGGACACCGACGTCGCCAGTCGACGTCTCGTTCGTTCCGGCGTCGCACCAACGCAACAAGACCGCCACCGGCACGATCCTTGCGTTCAACGACTTTCACGGCAATCTCGACGCTCCGACCGGCAGCAGCGGTGTAGTCAACGGAAACCCGGCCGGCGGGGTGGAATATCTCGCGCACTGGGTCAAGAAGTTGCGCGCCGAGGCGAAGAAGCGCTCCCGCGATGTCGTCACCGTCTCCGCCGGTGACAACATCGGCGCGACCCCGCTGGTGAGCGCCGCCTTCCACGACGAGCCCGCGGTCGAAGAGCTCAACGCGATGGGCGTCGACCTCAGCTCGGTCGGAAACCACGAGTTCGACGAGGGCGTCACCGAACTCAAGCGCATCCAGTCCGGCGGCTGTCACCCCACCGACGGTTGCGCCGACGGCGATGGCTTCGACGGCGCGGACTTCCCCTATCTCGCCGCCAACGTGACCGACAAGAAGACCAAACTGCCGATCCTCGCGCCGCTGACGGTCAAGCGGATCGGCGGCGTCCCGGTGGCCTACATCGGCATGACGTTGCAGTCGACCCCGACGATCGTCAACCCGGCCGGCGTGGCCACTGTGGACTTCCGCAACGAGGTCGAGGTCGCCAACGGCTACGCCCGGCTTCTCGGTTATTTCGGCATCAAGTCGCTGGTGCTCGTCATCCACCAGGGTGGCAGCCAGCAGGCCGCGCCGAGCGTGCCCGACCCGTCGAGCTGCGCCAACTTCGCCGGCCCGATCACCGACCTCGTCGCCGGGTTGCGCCCGGAGTTCGGTGTGGTCGTCTCCGGTCACACCCACCAGTGGTATAGCTGCGCCCTGCCGAACTCGTCGGGCGCCGACTCCGTGGTGACCAGCGCCGGTTCGTTCGGCCGCATGGTGACCGACATCCAGGTGACGGTCGACACGAAGACCCGTCGGTTCGTCTCCGCGTCGGCCCGAAACGTCGTCGTCGAGAACGGCATCCGCAACGCCGACGGCTCCTGGCAGAAGGACGCGGCCGGCAACTTCGTCCGCGACCCGGCCAAGGTGGACCCGGCGGCGAAGGCGATCGCCGACAAATACCGCACCGCGGTGGCGCCCATCGCCAACCGAGTAGTCGGGGCGATCACCGCCGACATCACCAACACCACCCTGCCCAACGGGGAGAGCAAGCTCGGCGACGTAATCGCCGACTCCCAACTGGCCTACACCAAGACCAACGCCGGAGCCCAGATCGCGTTGATGAACCCGGGCGGCATCCGCACCTCCCTGATCGCGGCCAACTCTCCGGGCGGAGAGGCGCCAGGCGAGATCACCTACGGCGAGTGCTTCACCGTGCAGCCCTTCAACAACCTGGTCGTCACCCAGACCTTCACCGGGGCGCAGATCAAGGACGTGCTGGAACAGCAGTTCGCCGGACACAACGGTCAGCTCGTCACCCGATTCCTGCAGGTGTCGACCGGCTTCACCTACTCCTACGACAGCACCGCCGCGCTCGGGTCGAGGATCTCCAACCTCGCCCTCAACGGCACGGCGCTCGACCCGGCCGGAACCTATCGGGTCACCACCAACGACTTCCTCGCCAATGGTGGTGACGGCTTCACCGGCCTGACCCTGGGCACCGACAAGGCGACCGCTCCGGGCTTCGACGTGGACGCGCTCGTCACCTATCTGGGCGCGGGCGCGCCGGTCGCGCCCGGCCCCGGTGACCGGATCACCAAATTGGCCTAAGACTGGCGAGTGGCCGTCGGCGCGTGCAATACTCGCCGACATGACCGCCACGACGCGATTTTTTTACTACGGCACCGGGAGCCCGGTCGCCGTAGGTCGCGGCTAGTCAAGACCTGCGAAGACCCCGGAGCTCCTGGAGTTCCGGGGTCTTTGTCGTCCCCGGAACTTCAGGAGCCCGGCGACACTGATGTGACCCGAGGGAGAACTGATGAACAACGCCATCCTGGATCCGGCCCACGCCATGACGATCGCCGTGTCCGACAACGCCGACCCGACCGAGCCCGACGCCGTCGCGCGGATCGACACGCTGCGCGCCCGCATCGACGAGATCGACCGCACACTCATCGACCTGTGGCTGGAACGCGCGGCGATCTCGCACGAGGTCGGGGCCACCCGGGTCGCCGCCGGCGGCACCCGGCTCGTGCTCGCCCGCGAGCAGGAGATCCTCGACCGGTTCCACGACACGCTCGGCCCCGTCGGCACCCAACTCGCGACGCTGATCCTGCGCGCCGGCCGTGGGCCGCTGGTGGCCGGCTGAGCGGTCGCGTCAGACCAACCGTCGGTCGGCAGCCCAGCGCGACAGCTCGTACCGGTTGGACATCTGTAGTTTGCGCAGCACGTTCGAGACGTGGGTCTCGACCGTCTTGATGGAGATGAACAGCTCCTTGGCGATCTCCTTGTAGGCATAACCGCGCGCGAGCAGCCGCAGCACCTCCCGCTCGCGGTTGGTGAGCAGGTCAAGCTCCGGGTCGGCGACCGGGGCCTGGGTGCGCGCGGCGAAGGCGTCGAGCACGAACCCGGCCAGGCGTGGGCTGAAGACCGCGTCGCCGTCGGCCACTCGTCGCACCGCGTCGGCGAGTTGCTCCGGCGAGATGGTCTTCGTCACATATCCCCGCGCGCCCGCCCGGATCAGCCCGATCACGTCCTCGGCGGCGTCGGAGACCGACAGCGCCAGAAACCTCACGTCGGGGGCCTGCTCGCGCAGCGCCTCAAGCACCGCGCGACCACCACCGTCGGGCATGTGAACATCGAGCAGAACGACGTCGGGCCTCGTCGCGTCGATCTCGATGACGGCGGCGGCGACCGTGCCGGCCTCCCCCACCACCTCGACGTACTCGCCGAGTTCGGCGCGCACTCCCGCCCGGAACATCGCGTGATCGTCGACGAGGAAGACCCGTGGCCGGGTCGGCCGCGTCACCGCTTCTGATCCACTCACTCAGGCCACCCCATCGTTAGCAGGCGCGGTCGCGGTCTGCGGCTGCGTCGTGTTCGCTCTCGGCATGGTCAGCTCCACTTCGGTGCCCTCGCCCGGCGTTGTGCGGATGCGGGCCTGGCCGCCGTGCCGACGCATCCGGCCAATGATCGATCCCCGTACGCCGTGCCGGTCATCGTCTACCGTTGCCAGATCAAACCCCGCCCCTCGGTCCCGCACATAGACGCTGATCTGGTCGGGCTCGACCTCGGCATAGACCGAGACCGTGCGCACGCCGGCGTGGCGAGCCGCGTTGACCAGCGCCTCGCGGGCTGCGGCGACCACGGCGCCGACGTGTTCGTCGGTGCCGCAGTCGCCGACCACGACGGTCTCGACCGTCACCGCATAAGCTGTCCTCGACCTCCGCCGCGACCTGTTCCAGTGCCGCCGCGAAACGCTCGGTGGGCGACCCGGTCGGAGCGTAGAGCCAGCTGTCGCAGGGTCCGTTCCTGGCTGCGGGCCAGCCGTGCGACCACCGCCGGATCATGTGCGCCGCGCTGAATCAACGCCAGGGTGTGCAACACCTGATCGTGCACGATCGCGGCGACCTCGGCCCGTTCCTGCTCGCGGATGCGGGCCACCCGTTCCTCCCGCAGTTGCCCGAAGACCCGATAGAGCAACGGCGCGAATGCGAGCACCAATCCGCCGACCGCGAGCAGCGAGAAGAGCAGGCCCGTGACAGTCGCACGCAGGCTCGTCTGCCCGATCGGGGAGAGAAAACCAATGGTTCCGAAGAGCCCGACGACGACGAGGATCCCACCGCCGATGAGCGGCAGCGGCAGCCACCACCGACGGTCGGCGTCGATGTCGTGCTCGCCGAGGACACGATTCTCGGCCAGGCGTCCGGTGGCGCCCCTGCGGCGGCGGGCAGGCTCGGCTTGGTGCCAGATGATGCCCGCGCCCAGCGCGGCCATCGCGACGAAACCCACCACCGTCGCCTCGGCACCCGACCCGAGCTGCACCTCGACGAGCACCATGCCGGCGGCGAGCGCGAGCAGCCCGGCGGACTGCAGGGTGTTGGCGCGACGCGCCTGTTCGACCGGGCTGGGCACCGACGGCAGCACCGCCCAGAACGCCACATAGAGCAGGGCTCCGACGCCGTTGGCCGCGAGCAGCGCCACGAACGCGACCCGCACGACCACCACCGGCACGTTCAGGTGTCGGGCGAGGCCTGCCGCGACCCCGGCAGCGATGCCCAGCGTCGGATCGCGGGCGAGCCGACGGAAGCCGGACGGGTCCGCTGGGCGGGTCGGGGGGAAGGTGTCAGTCGACATGGGTCCTGTGGGGTCGGGGCCGCACGGGGTTGATCGTCCGGGCCGGCGGCTGCGGCCTGACCCGATGGTCACACGGGTCGACGGTGCTTGGCCAGCCGGCTTTCCCTGATCCTTGGCGGACTGCGATGCCAGGGTCGGGTCAGGGTCGGCGCCGGACGCGCACCGGCCTCCGACCGGCCACGCTTTCGCTATGACTGAGAATGCGCCCGCCGCGCCGCAACCACCGGCGGACCCCGAACCGGACGGCGCGTCGCACGACCAAGCCTCGCCGCCGCCCCCACCTGGCACTCCACCACCGCCCAGTGCGGCGCCACCACCCAGTGCGGCGCCACCGCCCGGCCCGGGCGGTTTTGGCGCGCCACCATTGACGGCCTTCGCTTGGCGCAACAACTTGGTTCGGCCCGGCTCCCGGCGCGTGCTCGCGGGGGTGAGCGGCGCGATCGGCCGGGCCACCAACACCGATCCCGTGCTGTGGCGGGTGATCTTCGCGGTGCTCAGTGTCTTCGGTGGGGTGGGCGCGATCGCCTACCTCCTCGGATGGTTGCTGTTGCCCGCCGACGGCGACACCGCGAGCCCAATCGAGGCGCTCGTGGGCCGGGGCAGGTCGGGCACCTCGGCGACGCTGACGGTGATCGGCGGCGTGATCGTGCTGCTCACGGCGGGCTCGTTCCTGTCGGATCCGTTCCAGCCGGGACTGCTTGGGGCGTTGCTGGTCGCCGCCGCCGTGCTGCTCGTCCTGCGTGACCAACGTCACCGGTCGAACATCACACGCACGCCGCCGCCGGGCGGATTCGGGCCGGGCATGCCACCGAGCCCCGGCCCGTTCGCCCCGCATGGACCGTTCGCCCCACCGGTGCCGCCAGCCACCGACCCGTACACGTCGTCTGGTTTTTATCCCCCGCCGCCACCGCCACCAGCGGGTGGCGCTCCGCCGCCCCCACCAGTTTGGATCCCGCCCGCTCCGCCCGGGCCGCCAGCGCCTGGCGCGGCCGGGCCACACCAGCACCCTCGGCGGGCCCACAGGCCACGGTCGCGGCTGGGGAGGCTCACTCTCTCGGTGGTGCTCATCTCGATCGGCCTGCTCGCAATGGCGGAGATGAGCGGCCACGAACTGCCCACGGCCACCTATCTCGCGGTCGCGCTGGGGGTTGTCGGCGCCGGGCTCGTCGTCGGCGCCTGGGTCGGACGTGGCCGGGGCATGATCGCACTCGGCATCGGCCTCGTCCTGCTGCTCGGCGCGGCAGGCACGGCCGAGAAGTTCGACGACAACCTCCACGGAGCCGGATCAATCTCGTGGGCACCACAATCGATCAGTGAGCTGGGATCCAGCTATCGACACAACGCCGGTGATGCCGTGCTCGACCTCTCCGACGTCGACTTCCGGGGCCAGAACCGCACGATCGACGCGCAGATCAAGTTCGGCGACTTCGAGATCATCCTGCCGGCCGACGTCGACGTGACGATCGACACGAACGTGGGCATGGGCAACGTCACCCTGTTCGGCGAGACCATCGGCGGGCTTCGGCCGTCCAATCGCTCCATTGTCGACAACGGTGACGACGGACCGGGCGGCGGCTCGCTCACCATCCGCGCGTCGGTGCACATGAGCAACTTGGAGGTTCACCGGTGAAAAAACACAGCACCGACATCGTGTCATTGGCTTTCGGTCTGATCTTCCTCAGCGTCGCGGGATGGTGGTTGGCGGGGCGGTTCCTCGACCTGCGCATCGACGTCCCGCACCTGGGTTGGATCGCGGCCGCGACGCTCATCGGACTCGGGCTGCTTGGGGTCTGGGCCAGCCTTCGCCACACCGAGCCGCAGGAGTCGCCCGCCGTCCCACTCCCGGCGCCCGCCGCGCCGCCGGCCCATCCAACCGACCCCGAACCCGCCGCCCAGCCGGGCGCTGGTCCTGCTGATCCGGACCGCACCGCGGCGCTGTGATCAATGTCGCCGCCACCGCGGAAGAACCACCGCGGTGGCGGCGACCAGCGTCAACTCCCCTAGCAGGGCAGCGACGCGAGGCGCGCGGCGCGGCGGCATATGCTGGCCAGTGCCACGACGCACGAAGGGACAGCGCATGAGCGGGACCACACATGCCCTCGGTGAACGGTTCTTCGCCGGAGGCATCGAGATGGCGGCGGCCCGGGCATTGGCGGCTGACTTCGCGCGACGCCCCGGCCCGAAACACGTGATCGTCATCGCGACGAGCGCCGATTCGACGGCCGTGGTGGCGGCTGTCGACGCACTCACCCCCGACGACCGCCTCACTGTCGTCGCTGGCCCAGCCACCGACGCCGTCGACGACGGGCTCTCGCGGGCGGGGGCCTGGGTCGAGCAGCGCGCACGAGCGGTCGCGACCCTCGACGACGCCGACCCAGCCGACACGATCATCTTCGCCGATCTCATTCACGGCGACGGGGGCGACCTGTTCAACGTGCTGGAGAACGTGGCCAAACACCTCGCCCCGGGCGGGGTTGTCAACCTCGCGGTCCCGGCCGCCTCGTTCCTCGCCGGCGCCGCCGCCGACGACGTCGCCCGGATCGCGGCCGACCACGGCATCGGCAGTGACCTGGTGCTGCGCAACGCCCCGCCGGTGCGGGTGCACCGGCTGCGATTCACCGACGCGCCGACCGGGCTCGCCGACGACTGGACTCCGATGGAACGCACAAGCAGCGTGCGGATCACGTCGGACATGAACCTCGACTCCAACGGCGTCGCCGCCGCGGCCCTCTGCCTCGGTGCCGCCGCGCTCGCCAAACGAGCCCTGCCCAATTCCCGATTCTGGCTTCTGCCGACCCTCGCCGCAGCCCCGGTTGCGGCGTTCTTCCGCGACCCGGCGCGATGCGTGCCCGACGACCCGCACGCGGTGCTCGCCGCCAGCGACGGCAAGGTGCTCGAGGTCGGTCAAGTACGCGACGAACGGCTCGGCGACGACGAATATCTGCGCATCGCGGTCTTCCTGTCGGTGCTCGACGTGCACGTCAACCGGGCGCCGGTGGCGGGTCGGGTCACCGAACAGTTCGTCGTCGATGGTGGTTTCGCCGCCGCCATGAAACCCGACGCGGAACACAACGTGGCGGCCTACACCGTGCTCGACACCAGTCATGGCATGGTCGCCGTGGCTCAGCGCACCGGGCTCATCGCCCGACGCATCGTGCACCGCGCGCCGGTCGGCGCGATGTTGGCCAAGGGCGAGCGTTTCGGCCTGATCAGATTCGGTTCACGCACCGACATCTACCTGCCGGTTCACACCGCCATCCCGTGTGTCGGCCCAGGCGAGCGGGTGATCGGCGGCGAGACGGTCGTCGCCCGGTGGAAGCGCTAGCTGTCGCAAGACGTGAGACGAGCGGCCGGATAAACCGACCGGCCGCTGTCTCGGATCAGGCGCCGGCAAGCACGGCTTCGTCGTGCCGCCGCACCAGCCACAGCACGGGACCGCTGACGAGATAGGCGCAGACCACGAGCACGAACGCGGCGGAGAGGTTCACCATCGCAACCATCGCCGGCGCCAGCCACACCCACAGCGGAAGCCGCACGACCTGGGCCACCTTCGCATAGGGGAACGAGGTCACCATCGCGATCGCGTAGACCGCGACCAGTGCCACCTCGATCGGGGCCGGCAGATGTGGGCCGAGCAGCACGTTGAGGGCGAGCACGGCGGCCGCCATCGTGGTCGGCACGCCGCTGAAGAAACGCCCGTCCTTGGGCGAGACGTTGAAGCGGGCCAGCCGAATCGCGGCGCAGACGGCGACGAGCACGCTCGCCGGGCCAGCCGCCTGCGGGCTGGCACCGCCTTCGATCAGCCACTGATAGACCACGATGCCGGTGGCGACACCAAATGAGCTGAGGTCGGCCAGCGAGTCCATCTGCGCGCCGAAGGGGCTCGCGACGTCGAACTTGCGGGCTAGGCCGCCGTCACAGCCGTCGAGGACCACACAGGCCAGCAATGCCACTGCGGCGAGGGTGATGTGGCCGTTGATCGCGAGGAAGACCGCCGTCATGCCGAGCACGAGACTCGCGACGGTGAAGCCATTGACCAGGGCAAACTTTGCGCGGCGGGCCAAGGTCGGCTCGCCGGGCAGCAACGGGACGGATCCACCACGCTGGGCTGGCACGGCGATGGTGATCTCCGGCGCCGGACTCGCAAGATCCAGTGTCGGCACGGTCAGCGCGCCGGCCGAGGTTGGATGACCCGACGGAGTCTCGTCGAACCGAAACGGCCGTCGGGAGGTGATCCTGCGCCACCGCGGGTCGGCGTTCGGATAGACCACCTGTTCCCCGCTGGAGACGAGATTCGCGGGCTGGTCGGAGCGCCGGAGGGTCACTCGCGCGAACATCTGGGTGGCTCGTGACCCGCCGCGGCGCAGCTGGTCCCACCGTCGCCCCGCTGGCCGAGGCTGATCGGTGCTCCGACGCCGACGCCAGACTCTCGCCACGCTACGACCTCCTGTACGCGAACTTCGAGCGCCCAACACCATCGCGGTGTGATGCTCGACACGGAAACGTTCCCGCGGCGGGTGGGCGCTTTTCACGATCGCATACGCGCGCACTAGTTGGCGATGGCCCAGCCCACCACATCTTTGCCGCAAAACTATCGGAAAGCATTGCAATGTGTCTAGGAGACGATCACAGGTGGGCACCCGCCGAAGTTAGCCAAACCTCACTTAACGGGTCCCGACGGAAGATGTTCCTCGATCATGCTGCGCGCGATCTCGGTCAAGGGCAGCTTCAACGCCTCCTGCGGCGAGAACCAATCGGCGGCCGAGGTTGAACCCCCGTCAGCCTCGACGACGGTCGGCGAAGTTGGCTCGTCAACGACTCCCGCATAGACAACCCTAATTCCATGCCAGTCGATGGGCACGCCCTCCGGACCGATCGCGTCGCGATGGTGACGGTGGGACGCGGCGATAAGGCCACGCAGGTGAGCCCGCTGATTGGTCTCCTCCACGACCTCACGCAGCAGCGCGTCGGCGGCCGCTTCACCAAACTCGGTCCCCCCACCGGGCAGGTGCCAGCGTCCGGCGCCGGGATAACCCTGCGCGATGAGCGTCAGCAGCACCCGTCCGTCGGGGCCGGTGACGAGGCCGTAGGCCGCGAAGCGCTGCCGTCGACGCATGACGCCGGACTCGACAGTCCCGCCGACTCCACCAGGGATGATCGTGACCGTGTCGGCGTCGCTCGCCTGTCCCGGACCACCGGTCGTCGGTGGCCCTGCGGCGACTAGCTCCGCGTCGGCGGGATCAGGGACCCGCAGTCCCAACGCCCGCGCCGTGAACGGCAACAACGGTCGAGCCCTCAGATCGTCGACCGCCACCCATTCGGCACGATCCGTCGTGCCATCGAGCTCGTCACGCAGATCTCCCCCGGTCACCCGAAGGTCGAAGATCAGTCGATCGTGATGGCGCACAACGCCACGTTCGGGCAATCGTTCGACATCGGTCACGACCGCGACCAAGGCGTCGGGCTCGGCGATCAGGCCGGTCTCCTCCTCGACCTCGCGCACGACCGCGTCGATCGGGTCCTCACCGTGCTCCACCCCACCGCCTGGCAGCAGCCACAGACCGGCGAGCGGTGTGGCCGCCGCACCTCGCACGAGCAGCACCTCACCGCCACGACGACACACCCCATAGGCCGCGACTCGACGGCGACGCTGCATCTTGACCCTCCCCGATCACGACCGCTAATGATCCAAATCTACTCTTCGTACGGCGTGCAGCAGCGCCCTGACGGCCAGCTCAACGGTGGCGGAGCCTCAGTCGCCGAAGATGTTCAGAATGTTGATCAATCCGGGGCCGAGCACAACGATGAACAGCGCGGGAAAGAGACAGAAGATCAGCGGAAAGAGCATCTTGATCGGCACCCGCTGCGCGAGTTCCTCCGCTCGCTGGCGACGCCGAAGCCGCATCTCCTTGGCCTGTTCCCGCAGGACGTTGGCGATCGGCACGCCGAGCTCGGTCGCCTGCACCACGATCGCGCAGAAGGAACGCAACTCCACCACATTGGTGCGCTGCGCGAGAGCCCGCAGAGCGTCCACCCGGGACCGGCCGATCTGCATCTCCTGCAACACTCGGGCGACCTCGCCCGCGAGTGGGCCACGGGCATAGCGGCTGATCTGCGCGAGAGCCGCGTCGAACCCCAGACCCGCCTCGACACTCACGGTGAGGGTGTCGAGAATGTCCGGCAGAGTGTTGCGGATCTTCTCCTGCCGCCGGTCGGACTGTTGACGGAGCACGAGATCGGGGAGGAAAAATCCGATCACGGCTCCGACTGCCACGCCGATCGCCGCACCGAGCCATCGGTTCGCCAGCAGACCGGCCGCTCCGCCGATGAGCCCCGCCGCGATTGTCGAGACGCCCCTGATCTCGAATACCCGATCAACCGTCCAATAAGGAGGGTTTCCGGCATAGTCGAGCCAGCGCCGCACCCGGTTGACCGAGGAACCCGGGGTCAGCCACCTGACCAGTCGGGTCATCCAGTTGGCCTCCCGAACCGTCCCCCTGTCGCGCCGGGTCGGGCGCCGTTGGTTGGAATAGACGGCATCGATGGAATCGAGGCCACGACCCACTCCGGCCCGGCCGAGAGTGGCGTCGGCGATGTTGACAACCACCATCGCCACGCCGGCGAAGAATGCCGCCGCCGCGCCGACAAGCACCGTGAGGAAGAGCCAGTCCACGTTCTCAGCCCTCCACCCGGATCACCCGGGTTATCCAGAAGATCCCCACGACGAAGAGCAGACCGCCAGCGACCACCATCGTCAGACCCATCGGGTCCGTGAACAGCGGCGTCATGTATGAGCGACGGAAGAAGAACATGAACCCGCCGAGCGCCAGTGGCAGGCCGATGAGGACCCAGGCCGACAGGCGGCCCTCGGCGGAGAGCGAACGCACATGCCGACGCAGGCGACCGCGTTCCCGCATCGTGTCCACTGTGGTCTGCAGCACCTCAGCGAGATTGCCGCCCACCTCACGTTGGATGCGCACCGCCATCACCGCCCACCCGAGGTCCTCGCTTTTTGTGCGGTGCGCGACCCGCTCCAACGCGTCCGAGACGTCAACACCGAGTCGGTGCTCGGACAGCGCCCGACCGAACTCCGACGCCACCGGTTCGGGCGACTCGCGCACCAGCGACTCGAGCGCCTGCGGCAAGGAAAACCCCGACCGCAGTGATCCGATGACCAACTGCAGCGCATCAGGTAGTTGTTCGCTGAAGTGGTTGGTCCGGCGGTCCGCCCGGATCTGCTGATAGATCGCCGTCACCAGCCATCCGATGACGATGCCCATCACCGCACCCGAGACCCCCGCGATGGAGAAGAACAGGGCCGCCCCGGCGACGGTCACCACCAGCCGCACCAGCACCCACTCGTGGGAACGCAGCTTCATGCCGGCGCGTTCAAGCCGCAGGGAGATTCGCTCCTCCATTCCACCGGACCGCACCAAAGACGCGGTGGCCGCGAGCAGGCTGCGCATCACCACGCGAGTGGTCGACGTGCTCTCCGCTTTGGGCGGGGCCACCGCGCGTGCCGGACCATAGTGTGCGATCTGCTGAATCCGTTCGCGTTTGCGCGACGGCGGCCAGATCGCCACCACGACGAGCGTCGCGATCGCCGCGAAGATGAGCCCGGCGAGCACATAGCTCGACCAGGGATCGACCCACGTCGTCATCAGAGCGCACCCCATTGCGCTGGCGGTTCGGGGCGCGGCTGGCCGAGCTGGTCGTAGCCGTGGGCCGGCGGTCTAAGTTCCGGCCCGGGCGGCCCAGTCGGCCCGGGCGGCGGCATCGGATCGGCGGCGGGGCGCCCCTGCCCCCACCATTGGTTGGCATCCGGTCGGGACGCGGCGGGCGGGTCGGGCTGCCACACCGGTGGCGCGGCGGCTGCGGGCGGCGGGGCGGCTGGCGCGTCCGGGTTGAACAGCTCGGGAGGCACGGTCACGCCGGACTCGGCCATCCGCTCGACGAAACCTGGCCGCAGCCCGGTCGGCCGCAGCGTGCCCCGATAACGGTTGTGCTCGTCGACCCCCGCCTTGTAGTCGAACAAGAAGATGTCCTGAAGCGTGATGACATCGCCCTCCATCCCGACGACCTCGGTGATGTGAGTGATGCGACGGCTGCCGTCCTTGAGCCGCGCCTGATGGATGATCAAGTCGATGGCCGAGGCGATCTGCTCCCGGATCGCCCGCACCGGAAGCTCCATGCCCGACATCAGCACCATCGTCTCGACTCGGGCGAGGGAGTCCCGGGGCGAGTTGGCGTGCACGGTGGTCAACGAGCCGTCGTGACCGGTGTTCATCGCTTGGAGCATGTCGAGGGCTGCCCCGTCACGAACCTCGCCGATGACGATGCGGTCGGGGCGCATGCGCAACGAGTTGCGGACCAGATCCCGCACGGTCACCTGCCCACGGCCCTCGATGTTGGGTGGGCGTGACTCCAACCGCAGCACGTGTTCCTGGTGCAGTTGAAGCTCGGCCGCGTCCTCGATGGTGATGATCCGCTCATCGACGGGCAGGAACTGCGAGAGCACGTTGAGGGTTGTGGTCTTGCCCGTTCCGGTGCCGCCAGCGATGAGCATGTCGAGGCGGCCCCGCACGCAGGCGCTGAGAAAGTCGGCGACGGGCTGGGTGAGCGTGCCGAAACCGATGAGATCGTCCATGCTGAACGGGTCCGCGGCGAACTTGCGGATGGTCAGCGCGGAGCCGTCGAGAGCGATCGGCGGCAGCACCGCATTGACCCGGCTGCCGTCGGGGAGCCGGGCGTCGACCATCGGGCTGCCTTCGTCGATGCGCCGCCCAACCCGAGCCACGATCTTGTCGATGATCCGCCGCAGATGGTCTTCGTCGACGAACGCGGCATCGACGGGCGTGATCCGGCCAAACCGCTCGACATAGATGTGGTCCGGGCCATTGACCATGATTTCGCTGACATCGGGGTCGCGCAGCAGCGGCTCGAGCGGGCCATGGCCAAGGATCTCGTCGCAGATCTCCGACGTGATGCGACTGCGGTCGGCAGTGGTCAGGGGCGTCTGTTCCTTGCCCAGCACCTCGTGCAGAGTCTGTCGGACCCGCTGCTCGAGCGCGTCGGGGGACCGCTCGTTATAGAGCTGGGGCCCGAGGATCTCCTGCAGCTCGCGGTGCACGCGGCGGCTGATGTCGGCCAGCGGCCCGGCCGTGCGTGGGGCCGCTCCGGCAGCCGCGCGGCCACGGTCGGCCGGATCGGGCTGACGCCGTTGCGAGATTCGTTCAGCGAGACTCATCGACGTGCTCACCTACCCCGGTTGATGAAGCCGAGCAACCCACGTGCCGGCTCGGTGATTGACCGGCTCGCGAGTCGACCGACCGAGAAGTCCCGAATCGCCTTGCTCACCGGGTGCTGCGGATTGTCAATCATGATCGGAACGCCCCGGTTGATCGAGACCGGCACGTCCCTGCTCGACGGCACATGTGCGCTAATCGGCACCCGGATGACGCGTTCGATGTCGGCTGCGGTGAGTCCCACCTTGGCGTCTGATCGGTTGAGCACCACCAGTCGGCTCTCCTTCGGCAGATCCAGCAGATCGAATGTATCGAGAGTAATCCGCAGGTTCTTCAACGCTGGAATGTCGGGAGTAGTAAGCAATACATGCATATGGGATCCGTCAAGGGCCGTGAGGACATGGTCGGTGAACTGCGGCGCGGTGTCGATGACGAGAAAGTCGAACATCGACCGGGCCAGCCGCAGCACCTCGGCGACGAGGCCCTGGGTCACCCGTTCGGCCTCCGCGGGCCCAGCCGGCGCGAGCAGGGTGTCCAGACCCGGCGCGTACGGCGTGAGCAGGGTGCGCAGCGCGGTCTGGTCGAGCTGATCGCCCAACCCGACAGCCTCGGCGATGCTGCGTTCCGGAATGAGCTGCATCATGATCGCGACGTCACCGAAAGACAGATCGAGATCGATAAGTCCCACCCGTCGGGCGCCACCGGCGGCAAGTGCCACCGCGATGTTGGTGGCGAGTGTCGTCTTGCCGCAGCCCCCTTTCGCCGCGAAGACGGTGATCACCCGGGCGTCGAACTCGGCGACCCCTGGGACCCCGGTGCGCCGGGGGTTGACGGGCCCCATCTGCCGGGAGACCTCGGCCGACCGGGCGCACGCTGCGAGCAGTCCGGCTGGGTCGTTGCCCGCGACGACCTCCCGCACACCGGCGCGAATCGCTTCACCGAGCAGCCCCACGTCGAGCCGGTCGCGAATGAGCACCACGCCCAGCGTCGGCCGGCTGACCCGATAGTCAGCCGCGATCGCGAGCGCGTCGCCGAGTTCCACCCCCGGCCCGAGGATCACCAGCGATTCGGCCGGATAACGGTTGAGCAGGACGGAGAGGTCCGCCGGCGCGGCGGCGGTGTGGACGTCACTGCCGAGCAGCACGGCGAACTGTTGCGCGTCGCGCCGATGTGGCTCGTACAGGATCGTCATGTCATCTCTTCCGTGGTCTCGTCACTTGAACAGCGGAGCCGCAGGGTCGCCGATGTCGGTGTTGTCCACTCCCTCACCCGGTTGAACCTCGACCGAGTCGGTGAGCAACCCCAGATAGAGCGTGCCGTGGCTGACGGCCTCGATCAACCGTTCGGCCTCGTCCTGGTCAACCGCCACGGTGACCATGAGCGTGCCGCGGGCGGTGGTCGTGGCGGTGGATGTCGAACCGGGCGC
The DNA here is from genome assembly GCA_963736695.1 of uncultured Actinomycetota bacterium. Taxonomy (GTDB): domain Bacteria; phylum Actinomycetota; class Actinomycetes; order Mycobacteriales; family Micromonosporaceae; genus CAVTPU01. The sequence goes on along the minus strand of CAVTPU010000004.1, from coordinate 3,201,426 downwards.
CTGGGTGGGCTTGTAGGTGCCGATGGCGAGCACCTCGACCCTGGGCAGCAGCACCCGGGTGCGTTCCACGCCGCTACGTTGCCCCTTCTTGTTGACGATCTTGTAGGTCAAGAAGATCGTGACCTGCGATCCGGACTGCACATAGCCGGCGACCTGCTCCGGCGCACCGGTCGCGACGGTGACGGCCATCTTGCCCTTGGGCAGGGTCAGGCCACTCGTCACCCGGCTGCGGTCGTCGAAGTTTGAGGCGAGGACGATCTGGCCGGCCGCGATCGCCCGGGTGGCGACCTTGGTATCCAGGTCCGCGGTTATCTCGGTGAGCACCCCCTTGGGCGCCAACGACTTCGGGATCTGCTCAAAACGCACCATGTTCTGCGTCCGGACCCGCTCACCGGTGGTGCCGGCCGGGATCGCGACGACGCTGACCGCCACCGTCACCGGTTCGGTCAGCCGATCTCGGGCCCGTTCATCGGCGGTGATGATGAGGAAAAGCCCGCCCGCCGCGCCCAGACCGGCGAGCACGATCGCGATGATGATGGCGATGATCCGACGACTCATGGCGAGGCTTCCTGATCCTTTGTTGAGAGGGGCGATGAGCGGTGGTTCGCGGTGGTGCCGATCATCCGATCAGCCGCACCTTCGAGTCCATGGTGATGTCGGTGAGCGGAATCGACGGCCCGACGAAGAGACCGAGCACGCATTGATCGTCACCCGTGCGAAGCGGGTCGCCGAGGCAGCTTATCGCCGACGGGGTGCGCAGCCACGAAGTCATTGTGTGATCGGTGTCGCCCGCCGGACCGAAGGAGAATCCGGTCACGACGACTGGCGCGAGTCGAACCAGGCGAAACCGGATCTCCCCGGACGCGCCCCGCACCGCGTCGTGGACCGGCAGATAGACAAGCTCATGGACGGCCGCCGCGGAGCGGAGCCGCGACTCGCACGCAACGGTCGGCGCCAGTTCGGTGGGGTGGAGATAGCCGCCCGCCAGCTCGGTGCCGACGGGTGACGTGATCTCGCAGTCGGCGCCCGCCCCCGCGAGCCAACCGGCCGGTCCGGCCGGCCGCCACGGCGCCTCCGGGGCGCCGCAGTCCCCGGACTCCTCCGGACCGGCCGCGACGATTCGTTCGTCGGCGACGTCCGGATCCGGCGGATATGGCGGCATCGGCGCGAAGCTGGTGCCGCCGCCGGTGCCGTCGACAGTGGCGTCGGCGAAGTCGCACGTGGAGATGGTCAAACCAAGAATCCGTACGGGTGTGTGCGTGTCCCAGGTGGCGCGGGCGCATGCCCCAACGTCGGTGCCGGTGAAGCCGGAGTTGCCGGCCATGGTCTGCGCGAAGGTCGGGGGCAGCGCGAAGTCCCCATCGGCGAGGCGGGTGCCGAGGCGAACCTCGACAAAGTTTTGTGGCACGTTCGGCATGGTGCCGAGGCACGCCGTGAGGTTGTCCGCCGGGCTCGAACACGTGGGCAGCAGCCCCGGCAGATAGCCACAGATCTCCACCACCCGCGCGGCGCCGTCGCTGGCGTTGGAGTCGCCGTAGTGTGCGGCGGTCTCCTCGATCGACGCGGCGGAGTCACACGCCGACTCGTTGACGGCGCATGCCCGCGCGATGGCGAGCGCGGCGGCGTCGGCACCGCTCTGCAGCTCTTCCCGCTCGACATAGATCCGGCCGACGTCGACGACGAGGGCGAGCGACCCGAGCAGCACACCGCCGGCGAGCAGGACCGAGACCATCGCCGAGACGGTGCCGCGATCCCGATCTGCGGTGCGGCGCACGCGTGGCCAGCGTCGGCCGCGGAAGATCAGGACAGGCATGGCATGACACCCGTCGCGGTGAGGTCGATCTCGCCCGTGGCGCTGAGGTCGGCGAGGATCGCCACCGGCGTGACGAAGGTGAATCGATGATGAACGACGACCGTCGCGTCCGCAGTCGGTGCGGCGGCTGCGCCGCACTCGGTGACGTCCACCGTCGTCGTGGTGCCCTCGGGTCCGAGTACGGCCGCGACTCGGGCCCGGGCTGCGTCGGCGTCGATCAACGCCGCTGCCCGGGCACCTTCCCGAGCCGCTTCAGTTAAAGTGATCTTGGTGGTGAGCATTCGACCGAAGTCGATGATCCCGAAGACAAGCAGCACGAGGAGTGGCAGCACCAACGCGAACTCCACCGCTGCGGCCCCCCGGTCCGCTTCACGCCCCAGCATCGCCTCTCCGAACTTCACCAACGTGCGTCCCGGCTCCTCACGGAGCCGGGACGGTGTCTTCGCCGAGTTGAAACAGACCCTCCACCGCGTTGCCGAAGACGGCTATCCCCGCGATCACCGCGACCGCGATGAAGAACACCAACAACGCGTGCTCGGCGGATACCCCGCCATGATCCCGCAGGCCGCGTCCCTCACGCAGCCACCGACCGATGTCGATGCTATCGATCACCGATCGACTACCAGTGCGCGGAACACGGCGACGAATATCGGCGCGCGCCACCATCATGGAGTCGGGTCGGCGCACTCCCCCGCCGCGTCGCCCGCGTTCGCGACGGCGGAGCAGGACTCTCTGAACTTGTCGCTCAGAGCGCCGCCAAGCAACGCCACCGTGCCCGCGATAATCACCGCGATGAGGGCCACCAGCAGCCCGTATTCGACAGCCGACGCGCCTTCGTCGCGCCGCAGCCGCCCCACCCGCAGCTTGTCCAGGACCTTCTTCACGACAAACCTTCCCTCTCGATCGCTGTTAGCGACGCCTGGTGCATAGGCGCATACGATGCGCAAACTCCGGACCACGCTCCCGCACCCCTACCTTGTCGGCTGTCACCCTCCTGACAGACCGGACGTTTGGCCAGTTCTTGCCGTCGGACCGCCCCTTCTGCGTCCCACCAGGTGGCGAGAGATCGTCGTCAAGACAGGAAGGCCACCGTCAGGACGGCTCCGACCAGCATGAACGGTCCGTGTGGCAACCGCGTCGCACGGGTGACTCGACCTGCGACGAGCAACGCGCCGCTCACCAGACCGGCGAGCAGAAAACCTGCCGCTGCACCATAAACGGTCACCGCCCAGCCATACCACCCCAGCGCCGAGCCGAGACTGGCCGCGAACTTCGCGTCACCGAGACCCATGCCATGGGGATATATAAATATCAGCAAGAGGTAGAACGCGGCAAGACCCACGCCGCCGAGCAGGGCCGACCCGGCGCGGCCGAGATCGCCATCGACGAGTCCGGCTACCACGAGCGCAACCGCCCCACCGACGAACGCCGCGACGGTGAGTCGATCCGGCAATCGGCACACCGCGAGATCGATGAAGACGAGCGCGACCCCCACCAGCGCGACCCAGGCCCAGGTCAGCAGACCGGCCCCCCATCCCAGCGTGAGGCCGAGCAGCCCTACCGTGCCGGCCGCAGCCAGCTCGACCAGCGCGGCGGGCGGGCCGACGCGTCCGCCGCACCGTGGGCATCGACCGGTGGCGGGCAACACGGCGAGCGCCCCGCGCCACCCGGGCCGCACCAATTCGATCCTGCAATGTGGACAGTCACGGCGCCAGGGTTCGTCGGCCGGCACACTGTGAAAGAAGATCCGACCCCGCAAAACCGGCCCCAAGACCAACCCCGTGGCGGCGCCACCGAGCGCCACGAGGACGTCCGATCCCGTCACTCCCACTCGATCGTGCCCGGTGGCTTGCTCGTCACGTCGAGCACCACCCGGTTGACTTCGGGGACCTCATTGGTGATCCGGGTCGAGATTCGCGCCACCACCTCATAGGGCAGCCTCGACCAGTCGGCCGTCATGGCGTCCTCGCTGGAGACGGGCCGCAGCACCACCGGGTGACCATAGGTGCGCGCGTCACCCTGCACCCCGACACTGCGCACGTCGGCGAGCAGCACCACCGGAAACTGCCAGACGTCCCGGTCGAGACCCGACGCCGTGAGCTCGTCGCGGGCGATCGCGTCGGCGGCCCGAAGAACGCAGAGCCGGTCCCGGGTCACCTCGCCGATGATCCTGATGGCGAGTCCGGGACCGGGGAACGGGTGGCGCCACACCATCGGCGCAGGCAGGCCCAGCGCGGCGCCGATCGCGCGTACCTCGTCTTTGAAAAGGGTGCGCAACGGCTCGACCAGGGTGAATCTCAGGTCGTCGGGGAGACCGCCCACGTTGTGATGTGACTTGATGTTGGCGGTGCCGGTGCCGCCGCCCGACTCCACCACGTCGGGATAGAGGGTGCCCTGCACGAGGAACTCCACGTGCTCGTGGGCGTCGAGGTCACGCGCGGCCTGCTCGAAGACCCGAATGAACTCCCGCCCGATGATCTTGCGCTTCTGCTCCGGGTCACTCACCCCGGCGAGCGCGTCGAGAAAGCGGTCGGCGGCGTCGACCACCACGAGGCGGATGCCGGTCGCGGCCACATAGTCCTTTTCGACCTGTTCCGCCTCGCCAGCACGCAGCAGCCCGTGATCGACGAAGACACAGGTGAGCTGATCGCCGACCGCCCGGTGCACCAACGCGGCCGCGACGGCGGAGTCGACCCCGCCGGAGAGCCCGCAGATCACCTGCCCCGCGCCGACCTGCGCCCGGATCGCGGCGACCTGCTCGTCGATGATGTTGTCGGAGGTCCACTGCGGCGCGATGCCCGCGATCTCATAGAGAAAGCGCTCCAACACCCGCTGACCACCCGCCGTGTGCGCGACCTCCGGATGAAACTGGACCCCGGCTCGCCGGTTCGCCACGTCCTCGAAAGCGGCCACGGGCACCCGATCGGTGGCCGCCGTCACAGTGAATCCCGCCGGCGCGGCGGTGACGCAGTCGCCGTGGCTCATCCAGACGTCCTGCCCCTCGGCGAGGTCGGCGAGCATCCGTCCGCCACCGGCCGGAAGCCGCACGGCGGTGCCGCCGAACTCCCGGTCGCCGGTGTGCGCCACCTCTCCACCGAGCGCCACCGCCATCGCCTGAAAGCCATAACAGATGCCGAGCACGGGCACCCCGGCGGCGAAGATCTCCGAATCGACCTGCGCGGCGGCCTCCGCGTAGACGCTCGCGGGGCCACCGGAGAGGATGATGGCGGCGGGATTGCGCTCAAGCATCTGCCGGACTGGCATCGAGTGAGGCACGATCTCGGAATAGATCCGGGCCTCACGGACCCGACGGGCGATCAGCTGGGCATACTGCGCGCCGAAGTCGACGACGAGGACCGGGCGATTCATGCCGGCAAGCCTACCGACGCCGGGTCGGCGCCACCGGGCCGCGCCCCGGTGGTCCGCAACGCGCCTGGGGCTCCGACGGGCACCACCGGAGTGCGGGGCGACACTGGATCGAGCCGCTGATAGGGCTCTCCCAAGGCGGGCCGGGAATCCGTCTCACCATGGTTGGGCCACAGGGCGATGGCTCGCTCCGCCTGCGCGGCGATCGTCAACGACGGGTTGACTCCCAGGTTGGCGCTGACCGCGGCCCCGTCGACCACGTGCAGGCCCGGGTGCCCGAACACCCGATGGTACGGGTCGATCACCCCCGCCTCCGCAGTCGCGCCGATCACCGCCCCGCCGAGGATGTGGGCGGTGACCGGCACGTCGACGATCTCCGTGATCGACCCCCCGGGAACTCCGCCGATCTCGTCGGCGAGCAGCCGCACCGCGTCGTTGCCGGCGGGGATCCAGCTTGGGTTCGGATCGCCGTGGCCCGGCGCGGCCACCAGCGTTCGCCGCCCCCACCATGACCGTCGATAGTGGAGAGTCAGGGAGTTGTCGAGGGCCTGCATGACCAACGCGATCACGGTCCGCTGCGACCAGCGCCGCACGGACACTGTGCGCGCGGCCGCGACCGGGTGTCGAACGATCTTCGCCACCCACCGCCGCAGCCGGCCGGCGCCGCCGTCGACGAGCAAAGTCTGCAGAAGGCCCATGACGTTTGATCCGGCGCCATAGCGGACCGGCTCGACGTGCGTGTGCCCATCTGGGTGAAACGAACTGGTGATCGCGACGCCGTCGGTGAGGTCCACCCCCCGCGTCCGAGCCGCACGGGCCGGCACCGTCGCGCCGAGAATCGACTCGGAGTTGGTTCGTGTCAACGCCCCCAAGCGCTCCGACAGGTGCGGAAGATCGCCGCTGGCACGCATCCGATGCAGCAACCGTTGGGTGCCGAGCGCCCCCGCTGCGAAGATCACCTGATCCGCCTCGATCACAGCCGGCTGGCGGCGCCACCACGCTCCGGTCCGCACCGTGTGCACCCGATAACCGCCGGCGGACGCCGGTCGAACCGCGGTGACCGTGGTGAGCGGCAGCACGGCGGCGCCGGCCCGCTCGGCCAGGAAAAGGTAGTTCTTCACCAGGGTGTTCTTCGCGTTGAACCGGCAACCGGTCATGCAGCCACCACAATGGGTGCAGCCGGTGCGGGCCGGGCCGACCCCACCGAAGAAGGGATCGTCAACCGTGCGGCCCGGCTCGCCGAGGAAGACCCCGACCGGTGCGAGATGAAAACTCTCCGCCACGCCCATCCGGTCGGCGACCGAGCGCATCGCCTCGTCGGCGGCGGTGAGCCGGTCATAGGTGGCGACACCGAGCATGCGGGACGCCTGGTCATAATGCGGCGCGAGCTCGGCACGCCAGTCGGTGACGCCGCGCCACTGCGGATCGTCGAAGAACTGTGGCAACGGTTCATAGAGGGTGTTCGCATAGACAAGGCTGCCACCGCCGACTCCCGCGCCGGAGAGCACCAGCACGCCTCGTGCCGCGCCCGGCCCGCCCTGTCTGCCACGCAACAGCGCGATGCGCTGAATGCCGAAGCAGCGAACCCGTGGCGCCCACAGAAAGCGGCGCAGCCGCCACGACGTGGCGGGCAGGTCCTCGTCAGAGAACCGCCGCCCCGCCTCGATCACCGCGACGGAATAGCCCTTCTCCACCAGTCGCAGCGCGGCGACGCTGCCACCGAAACCCGACCCGATCACCGCGACGTCGACCCGCACGCCGTCCATAGTGACGACTCGGCGATCCCGTGACCAGTGGCTGAGCGGACCGTCCTGGACCGTGATGGGCAGATTCGATCACCGATGACTGGGCGTCGCCAGCGAAACGGGGCGACGTGGGCGATTCGTCGCGAAGAGCCACTCGTCGAACAGGGCATCGAGGTCGACCCCGGAGACGCTCTCGGCGAAGGCGACGAAGTCCGTGGTGCTCACGAGCTCGCCGGCCCGATCGGTCGCCCATCCCCGCAGGATTCGCCGGAACGCCGCGTCACCAACGGTGACGCGCAGCGCGTGCAGGGTCATCGCACCCCGCACATAGACCGAGTCATGAAAGAGCTGGTGCTTCCCGGGGTCGCCCGGGCGCACCCGCCACAGGTCCGCATTGGCGTCGGCGAACTCGTTGTCGAACCGCTGCTGTGGGCTGTCTTCGCCCTGACTCTCCCGCCACAGCCACTCGGCATATGTGGCGAAGCCTTCATTGAGCCAGATCTGGCGCCAGTCGCGCACCGTCACGCTATCGCCGAACCACTGGTGAGCCAGTTCGTGGGCGATGGCCCAGGAGCCGTCGGCGTCGCCCGCAAAGAACCGGTTGCTATAGATCGGTCGGGTCTGGGTCTCCATGGCATAACGCACGCGGGAATCGTCGATCACGATCCCGCCGACCGCGTCAAAAGGATAGGGACCGAGCCAGCTGCTGAGAAAGTCGAGCACCCGAGGGGTGACCGCGAGCCTTTCGTCCACATCGGAGGAAACCGTGGAGGCGACCGCGAGCACCATCGGCACGCCCCGATAGGTCGCGTGGCGCACCCGATAGCGCCCGACCACCATAGTCGCCAGATATGGCGCCGCCGGCGCGCTTTCCCGCCACGTCCACGTCGTCGAACCAGACCGGGACTCCTGTCCGACCAGCTGACCATTGGCGAGCGCGGCGAAACCATCAGGCACGGTGAGGCGCACGCCGAAAGTGGCCTTGTCGCTCGGATGGTCGTTGACGGGGAACCAGGAGGCGGCGACCTCGGGTTCGCCGATCGCGATGGCACTGTCCACGCCAATGAGCAATCCCGCGTCCGGCTCGTCCGCGCGTCGATAGGGCAGCGGGCGGCCGTGATAGTCGACGTCGACCGTGAACGTGACTCCGAGGCCGACAGCCGTCGCGGGAGTGATGATCAGCTCGTCTCCGCTGCGACTGAACCCCGCCCGGGCGCCGTCGACCGTCACCGCGTCGACGGTGAGTCCGTGCAGATCAAGGTGAAATCTCGCCAGCGGGGCGATGGCTGCCGCCGAGATCCGCGCGGCGCCGGTGATCGTCCGCGCGGCGGGGTCATAACGCACGTCGAGGTCATAGTGCCGCACGTCATAGCCACCGTTGCCGGCCGCCGGAAAATAGGGGTCGCACCGACCGGCGATGTCGCCACAGGGCTCGCCGGTGGGGGCCGACCGTGACGCCGGGGTGGAGCCGTCAACCGATGGGAGGTCAGTGACGTCGGCCGCGCACGCCCCAGCGCCGACCAGCACGGTGAGGACCACCGCGACGCCCCGCCGGAACCGGGCCGCGCGCATGCTCACCGCCCGTGGTCGAGCACCAGACCGACCTTCTGAAACTCCTTGAGGTCGCGATAGCCGCACTTGGCCATCGCCCGCCGAAGCCCGCCGAAGAGATTCAAAGCCCCTTCGGGGTCGTCACTTGGGCCGAAGAGCAAGCGGTCGAGGTCGGTGCGGACACCGTCGGCGGCGCCGAAACAGCCCCGGGGAAGCTTCGGGTGGCTCGCTGCCGAGTGCCACCACGCCCCGCCCCCCGGTGCTGCGGCGCAGTGAGTGAGCGGCTCACCGAGCATCACGGCGTCGGCCCCGCAGCCCAGAGCTTTGGCGATGTCCCCGCTCGTGCTGATATCGCCGTCGGCGATGAGGTGCACATAGCGGCCACCGGTCTCGTCGAGATAGTCCCTCCGCGCGGCGACCGCGTCAGCGATCGCCGTGGCCATCGGCACGCGAATGCCAAGAACCGTGTCGGTGGTCGACCAGACGTCAGCGCCGACGCCGACGATCACCCCCGCCGCCCCGGTGCGCATGAGGTGCAACGCCGTCTTGTAGTCGGTGCAGCCGCCAACGAGAACCGGCAGATCGAGATCGGCGATGAACTCCTTGAGGTTGAGCGGTTCGTCATTGGCTGAGACGTGTTCGGCCGAGACGATCGTGCCCTGGATCACGAGGATGTCCACGCCGGCGTCGAGGATCACCGGGGCGAGCGCGAGAGTGTGTTGAGGAGATACCCGCACCGCGACGGTCACATCGCCGTCACGGATGGATTTCACCCGTTCGGCGATGAGTTCCGGCTTGATCGGTTCGGCATAGATCTCCTGAAGCCGACGGGTCGCGGCCGGTCCGTCGTCGACGACGTCGGCCAGCGACTCGAGCAGCGGAGCTGGGTCATCATAACGACACCAGAGTCCCTCGACGTTGAGCACGCCGAGCCCACCGGAGCGCCCGAGCGCGATCGCCGTGGCCGGACTCATCGTCGCGTCGCTCGGGTGCGCGACACACGGGATGGCGAACTGATAGGCATCGAGCTGCCACGCGGTGGAGACATCGTCGACGTCGCGGGTCCGCCGGCTCGGCACGATCGCGATGTCATCGAGGTGATAGCCCCGTTGCGCTGTCTTGCCCAGACCGATCTCGACCACGTCGCGCACGGCCCTCCTCCTTCATGTTCACGTCCGCCACGCCCAGCCGTCATGACGTCCGGCCGCTCCTGACGCCGGCGCCCAACGTGGTCTAGCGGGATCGGTAGTTGGGAGCTTCGATGGTCATCTCGATGTCGTGCGGATGACTCTCCTTGAGCCCGGCGGCGGTGATGCGCACCAGCTGGCCTCGACGGTGCAGCTCGCCGATGGTGGCCGCGCCGACATATCCCATCGCGGCGCGCAGTCCTCCGACAAGTTGATGCGCGACGGCCGAGAGCGGACCCCGATAGGGGACCTGCCCTTCGATCCCTTGCGGCACCAGCTTGTCGTCGGCGAAGACGTCGTCCTGAAAATACCGATCCTTCGAGTACGACCGGCCCTGCCCACGCAGTTGCATGGCGCCGAGCGAGCCCATGCCCCGATAGGACTTGAACTGTTTGCCGTTGATGAAGATCAGCTCGCCGGGACTCTCTTCGCACCCGGCCAGCAGCGAACCCAGCATGACGGTGTCGGCGCCCGCGACGATCGCTTTGGCGATATCGCCGGAATACTGCATGCCGCCGTCGGCGATGACCGGCACGTCCGCGGCGTGGCAGGCCGCCGCAGCTTCCATGATCGCGGTGACCTGCGGCACTCCGACACCGGCCACCACCCGGGTGGTGCAGATCGATCCCGGCCCCACGCCCACCTTGACCGCGTGGGCACCCGCATCGATGAGGGCCTGCGCGCCGGCCCGCGTCGCGACGTTGCCGCCGATGACGTCGACGTCGACGAGTTCCTGGGAGAGCCGCCGCACCATCTCGACGACGTTTCGGCTGTGTCCGTGGGACGAGTCGACGACGATCGCGTCAACGCCTGCCTCCACGAGTGCGCGCGCCCGCTTGTAGGCGTCGTCGCCGACCCCCACCGCCGCCGCGACTCGCAGCCGACCCGCCGGATCCTTGGTGGCGAACGGGTATTGCTCGCTCTTGGCGAAGTCCTTCACGGTGATGAGGCCCGCGAGCCGTCCTGCCGGGTCGATGAGCGGCAGTTTCTCCACCTTGTGGGTGCGCAGCAGGCTGAGCGCGTCCGTGGGGCTCACCCCGACCGGTGCCGTGATCAACGGCATCGTTGTCATCACCGACCGGACCGTCACCGACGGGTCGGTCACGAAGCGCATGTCCCGGTTCGTCACGATGCCGACCAACAGGCCGGCCTCATCCACGACCGGTACGCCGGAGATCCGGTATCGCCCACACAGCGCGTCGACCTGCCCCACCGTGTCGTCGGGCCCGCAGGTGACCGGGTTGGTCACCATGCCGGCCTCCGACCGCTTCACCAGATCGACCTGCTGGGCCTGTTCCTCGATGGCGAGGTTGCGGTGCAACACCCCGATGCCGCCCTGCCGAGCGATCGCGATCGCCATCCTCGCTTCGGTGACGGTGTCCATCGCGCTGGAGACGAGCGGGATTCGCAGAGTGATCCGACGTGACAGGCGGGTGCCGGTGTCGGCGTCGCTGGGCATCACGTCCGACTCGGCGGGCAGCAGAAGGACGTCGTCGAAGGTGAGGCCGAGCGGCAAGGGGCGGCCGAGGTCCATTCTCTTCCCCGATCATCGAGCAGTGGTGCGGCGGGTGTTCGCCCATCCTATCCAGGTCGTGGATCACTCTCCGACCGGCGCGCCCGGCAACCCACCGGGCACGCCACACCTGACGACGCTCCTGACGATACGGTGGAGGCGTGCATGACGAGCCGCTGGATCCGTTCCGTGACGACCCAGTCGATCCGGTCACCGACCTTGACGAGTCGGACGAACCTCTCGATCCGCTCTCCGAGGACGAACGGGGAGATGTCGAAGAGGACCTCGCCGACTTGGAGGTCTTCGAGGCGTTGCTCGGGCCGGTGGGCATCCGAGGACTCGTCATCGACTGTGAGGACTGTCGAGAGCCGCACTATTTCGACTGGGCGTTGCTGCGGGCGAATCTGCGCCACCTGCTCGATTCCGGCCGGCCCCGCGTGCACGAGCCGGCCTTCGATCCCGACCCCGATCGTTATGTGACGTGGGACTACGCCCACGGTTACACCGACGGGGTGCATGACACCCTGCTCCTCGACGACGAGCCGTCCGACGAGGTCGCCGCGACGAGCGCGGCCGCGCCGGGGCCGGAGGGCCCAGCAGCCGAGGGCCCCGCAGTCGAGGGGCCGGTCGCGGACAGCGGCCCCGCCCCGGAGGCCTGACAGCCGAGACCGGGGCATGTGAGAAGCCGCAAGCCTGAGGTGGCTTCCCGCACCCGCGACGCGGGTGCCTCAGCAGTCAGTGCACGAGCCCTGCGCGGAAGGCGGCGGCGACGGCGTGGGCCCGGTCTCGGGCGCCGAGTTTGCGAAACAGCCGTCGCGCGTGGGTCTTGACGGTGTCTTCGGAGACGAACAGTTCCCGCCCGATCTCGGCGTTGCTCTTGCCATCGGCCATGCCGTGCAGCACTTGCAGTTCCCGCTCCGTAAGCGCGAGTCGGCGCACGTGCGAGACGCCGACGGCGGCGGTTGGGCCGGTCGGGGCGGTGGGCGCCGGGTCGGCCGGGTTCGCCGCGCGGGACTCAGGCGCGTCGCCAGTGCCCGCGTCGGCGGCGGCGGTGGCTTCGTCGGTAGCCTCCGCTTCCTCACCCTCCCCTGGCTCCGACCGTTGCAGCGGGACTCCCGCCGGTCGAACCGGCCTCAGCAGCAGCATGAGTGCCTTGGCGACCGAGGTGACGAGATCCTCATGATCGCCCCCACGGATCACGCCTCGAGCACCGGCCGCGACAGCCGCCTGCGCCGCGGTGGGCTCCTCCGGGCCAAAAAAGATCATGACGGCGTCAGGCGAACGTTCCCGGACGAGTCGGGTGAAGTTGACCGTCTCAGGGCGAACTGCGGCTGTGTCGATGAGCAGAAGGTCGACTGGGCCCTCGGCGACACGCGCGAGGACAGCGGCCGGGCCGACTGCGGTCGAGATCAGATCAGTGAGATTGAGCTGGGCCGCGGCGGTTGACACCGCTTGGGCCGCTACGGCGGAGCGCAGACACACGAGAACCGATCGCACTGTTAACCTCCCTTTCCTATATGAAAGGGAATCACGGCAAACGGCCCTAAATGTACGTTTTGGCAGAGTTGATCTCGTCAAGAGTTCGCTGAAAGTTCGGCGAGACTCCCCACCGCGTGTCCCACCGACGCGGGCGGAGCGCAGTCGCCGAAGCACGGACGCCGACGGACGCCCCAACCGAGGCGTCCGTCGGCGTCCGCCCCGGTTGCCCAGGGCAGTTGCGTGGTCGGGTCAGAAACCCGGCCCGTGCTGGTGGCCGTGACCATGACCGTGACCGTCCCCGGCCGGCTCGGGGGCCTGCGGCTTCTCAACCACCGCGACCTCCGTGGTGAGCAGCAGACCAGCGATCGACGCGGCGTTGGCGACCGCGTTGCGGGTCACCTTCACCGGATCGACGATGCCAGCCTCGGCGAGGTCGACATAGTCCCCCGTCGCCGCGTTGAGGCCGGTGCCGAATGCCTTCTCGCGCACCTTTGCGACGACCACATAACCGTCGAGGCCGGCGTTCTCGGCGATCCATCGCAGCGGCTCGTCGAGCGCCTTGCGCACGATCGCCACACCGGTCGCCTCGTCGCCGGTCATTCCCGCCCCGTCCGCCAGCGACGCGGCGATCTGGGTCAGCGCGGCACCACCACCGGGGATGATGCCCTCTTCGACAGCCGCGCGGGTGGCCGAGATCGCATCCTCGATGCGGTGCTTACGCTCCTTCATCTCGACCTCGGTCGCGGCGCCGACCTTGACCACGGCGACCCCACCGGAGAGCTTGGCGAGACGCTCGTTGAGCTTCTCCTTGTCCCAGTCGGAGTCGGCGGCCTCGATCTCCTTACGGATCTGTTCCACCCGGCCCTGCACGTCGTCGGTCGAGCCGCCGCCATCGACGATGGTGGTGGCTTCCTTCGTGACGACGACCCGGCGCGCGCTGCCGAGCATCTCCAACGTGACGGAGTCGAGCTTGTAGCCCAGTTCGGACGCGATCACCTCGCCGCCGGTGAGGATGGCGAGGTCCTGCAGCATCGCCTTGCGCCGATCACCGAAGCCCGGGGCCTTCACCGCGCACACCTTGATGATCTTGCGCATCGCGTTGACCACAAGGGTCGACAGCGCCTGGCCATCGACGTCCTCGGCCACGATCAGAAGCGGCTTGTTGGTCTTGAGCACCTGCTCGAGCAGCGGCAGCAGCTCCTCGACCGCGCTGATCTTCTGGGTGGTGACGAGGACATAGGCGTCCTCCAGCACCGCCTCGCCCGCCTCGGCGTCGGTCACGAAATAGGGCGCGATGTAGCCCTTGTCGAACTGCATGCCCTCGGTGACGTCGAGCTCGGTCGCGAGAGTCGAGCCCTCTTCGACCGTGATGACACCGGTCCGCCCGACCTTCTCCATCGCCTCCGCGATGAGTTCACCGACCGTCGGGTCCTGCGCCGAGACCGTCGCGACCTGCGCGATGGCCGTGCGGCTGTTGACCTCGACCGCCTTGGCGAGCAACTGCTCACCGACGACGGCGACAGCCGCGTCCATGCCGCGCTTGAGGCTGATCGGGTTCGCCCCGGCGATCACATTGCGCAGACCCTCACGGATCATCGCCTGCGCGAGGACCGTCGCGGTTGTGGTTCCGTCACCCGCCACGTCGTTGGTCTTGGTCGCGACCTCTTTGACCAGCTGTGCGCCGAGGTTCTCGTACGGGTTGGTGAGTTCGATCTCTTTCGCGATCGTCACACCGTCGTTGGTGATCGTTGGGGCGCCGAACTTCTTGTCGAGCACCACGTTGCGCCCACGCGGACCGAGCGTCACCTTCACAGTGTCAGCGAGCGCGTTGACGCCGTGCTCCAAGTGGTGCCGGGCGTCGTCCGAGAAGCTCAGGATCTTCGCCATGTATCTATTGTCCCTTCACAACCGACCGCCCCGGCCCGGCGAGCCGGGCCGGGGCGGTAACCGGTGTTATTCGTTATGTGGCTGCGTGGAGTCGGTTACTTCTCGATGACGGCGAGCACGTCACGGGCAGGAGAGCACCAGGTACTCCTCGCCGGCGTACTTAACCTCGGTCCCGCCGTACTTGGAGTAGAGAACGGTGTCGCCCACCTGGACGTCGACCGGAATCCGGTCGCCCTTCTCGTCGAAACGGCCCGGCCCCACCGCGAGGACAGTGCCCTCCTGCGGCTTCTCCTTCGCTGTGTCCGGGATGACGAGGCCGGAGGCCGTGGTGGTCTCCGCTTCGTTCGCCTGGACCAGGATCCGGTCTTCGAGCGGCTTGATCGCAACCTTGGTCGCGGTAGTCACTGGCATACCCTCCTGGGGTATCTGGTTTTCGGTACCTGCTCCGCCTGACGCCACCGTCGTCGCGGGTGTCGGAGTCGTCAGGCGTGGAATGACCGACTCATGGACGAGCCAGTCAGCTAGCACCCTCGGGTCGAGAGTGCTAACCGCAGGTTATGCCGACGGCTAGCACTCCGTCAAGGAGAGTGCCAACAACTCGCCCGAGTCGTTGACCGGATCTGCGAGTTCGAACCCCACGCCGGGGTCCGATGCGGCATCGTCGGCGGAAGAACCACCGCCAGACCCGGGAGGCGATCAAGCAATGAAGGCGACCATCGGCGACCGACTTCACGTCCACAGCAACAGCGTCGGAACCCATGACCGGGTGGGCGAGATCGTCGAGATCCGCGGAGACCACGGCGAACCGCCATATCGGGTCCGGTTCCCCGACGGCCGGGAGACCCTGGTCTACCCTGGCCCAGACTCGATTGTCGAAAGTCCGGGCAGCGCCGGACGGGCGGCTGCGAAGAAGTCGCGGACGTCCACCAAAGCCGGAGCATCGGCCACGACCCGGTCGAAGACCAAGATCTGACCCACACCCGCTCGGGCGGCGAAGGAGTGCCAGTGACGGCTGACGCCGACCCGACGCGGTGCGGCTGGCTCACCAGCACCATCGGAGCCCAGACGATCGCCCAGGCGACAGACCTGCTCGCCCAAGCCGACGGAGATCAACTCCGTGCCGCGAGCGGACTGCGCGCCCTCGGCTGCCCGCCCGCTCTCGCCACCGCCGCGCTGACCCAGGCCGTGCTCCGCCGGCACGCGGCCGGCAAGTTCGGCCCGGACGCCGCTGGCATGTTCTTCACCCGATCCGGACTCGAGCAAGCGACCCGCGCGGTCGTGGCGCGTCGCCGGGCCGCACGCCTGGCCGCCGCCGGAGCCCGGCGCGTCGCCGACCTCGGGTGCGGAATCGGCGCCGACACGCTGGCCCTCGCCCGCGCCGGCATCGAGGTGCTCGCCTGCGAGCTGGACCCGGCCACTGCGGCGATAGCCCGAGCCAACGTTGCCGCAGCCGGCCTCGCCGACCGGGCCACCGTCGTCTGCGCCGACGCGACCTCCATCGACCTCTCCGGCGTCGACGCGGTCTTCTGCGATCCCGCTCGCCGGGACGCCCAACGCGGCGAACGCGTGTGGGACCCGGCTCGGTTTCGGCCACCGTGGTCGTTCGTCTCCGAACTGCCCGCCCGGGTCCCCATGACGGTGCTCAAGCTCGCGCCGGGAGTCGACCACAGCACGATCGACAGCCGGGCGGAGGCCGAGTGGGTCAGCGTCGACGGCGACGTGGTCGAGGCCGCGATCTGGTTTGGTCCACTCGCGACAGTCAGCCGCCGGGCCAGTGTGCTCCGGGCCGGACGAGACCATCAACTCACCGGTTCCGGCGCCGGCCGGGCACCCACGGGCCCCATCGGTCGCGTGATCTATGAGCCCGACGGCGCGGTGGTCCGGTCACACCTAGTCGCCGAGTTCGCCGACAGCGTCGCGGGCCGGCTCGTCGACCCACACATCGCCTATGTCTTCGCTGACAGCGCGGTCGCTACGCCGTACGCGCGATGTCTTGACGTTGTCGAAGAGGTGCCACTGGCACGCAAGCGGCTGCGGTCGCTGCTGCACGCCCGGGGAATCGGCGTCCTGGAGATCCTCAAACGAGGCGTCTCCGTCGACCCGGCGCAACTGCGACGCGAGCTGCGCCTGTCGGGTCCGCACTCGGCGAGCCTGGTTGTGGCCCGGGTCGGGGACCGTCCCATGGCGCTGCTCTGCCAGCCGAACCAGTTAGCGGTCGACCGGGGTGAAGTCCCAGGAATGCGGCGGCCGGGTGACGAGGTGGGCGGGCGGTTCGCGAAACGGCTCGGGGTAGCCACGCCACCGGGAGACGACCACGAGCCGGAAGTCGCTGGAGGCGAAGATCTCGCTGGAGATGTGCAGTGGATGCACCTCGATCGCGGGGAGCATTGTGTCGCTGACCCAGCCGAGCAGTTCGGTGAAGGTGCGCTGTTGGGCACGCACCTCCCACATCCGCACGATCACCGCTGATTCCTCCCTCTCGCCGACGGCGCGTTCACCGCTTGGTCACCGGCACACGGTCGTGACCGGCAACGCCGAATCGGTCGGCAAATCGAGCCGGCTCGGGGCGACACCGGCGGCGACGAGGTGAGCCCCGAGCGCCGCGACCATCGCCCCGTTGTCGGTGCACAGCCCCGGCCGGGGCACCCGCAGTTCGATGCCGTGCCGGGCGCACCGTTGTTCGGCGAGCACGCGCAGACGCGAGTTCGCCGCCACCCCGCCTCCGATGACGAGGGTCCGCACTCCCCGCTCGAGGCAGGCCCGCACCGCCTTGGCGGTAAGCACATCACACACCGCCTCCTGAAAGCTGGCGGCGACATCGGCGACCGGCACCGGTTCCCCGGCGCGTTCACGTTTCTCGACCCACCGCGACACTGCGGTCTTCAAACCGGAGAAGGAGAAGTCAAACCGGTGCGAGTGTTCGTCGCGGGGGCTGGTGAGTCCGCGGGGAAAGTCGATCGCGGTCGGGTCGCCGGAGCGCGCCGCGTCGTCGATCGGCGGACCGCCGGGAAATGGCAGCCCCAGCAACCGCGCCACCTTGTCATAGGCCTCCCCGGCGGCGTCGTCGATGGTGGCGCCGAGCGCAGTGACGCCCTTGGCGAGGTCCTCGATGTGCAGCAGTGAGGAGTGCCCGCCCGAGACGAGCAGGGCGATCGACGGCTCGGGCAGCGGGCCGTGTTCGATGACGTCGACGGCGACGTGCGCGGCGAGGTGGTTGACGCCATAGATCGGCTTCTGGGCGGCGAGCGCGTATCCCTTGGCTGCGGCCACCCCGACGAGCAGCGCGCCGGCGAGCCCGGGCCCGGCGGTCACCGCGATCGCGTCCACATCTGACAGCTTGAGGCCAGCGGTGTCCAGGGCTCGCCCCATCGTCGGGACCATCGCCTCCAGGTGGGCGCGGCTGGCGACCTCGGGCACGACCCCGCCGAATCGCGCGTGTTCGGCCACACTGGACGCCACGACGTTGGCGAGCAGTGTCGTGCCGCGCACGATCCCGATGCCGGTCTCGTCGCAGGACGATTCGATGCCGAGCACGATCGGCTCGTCTCCCGCCGGCGTGGTGCTCATCGTTGGATCCTCCGCATCACGAGCGCGTCGGTCTTCGTCGACTGGTAGTAGCCGCGCCGGACACCGATCACCTCAAAGCCATAGCGGTCATAGAGTCGCTGCGCGGGGCCGTTGTCGGACGCCACCTCCAGCAGGGTCTGCCGGGCGCCCCGGTCACGGCCGATCGCGAGCGCCCGGTCCAGCAGCAGTCGCCCGATCCCGTGGTGTTGACGGTCTCGCCGGACCGCGATGTTGTTGATCCACGCCTCGTCGGGCGGCGCCACATCGACGCCGACATATCCAATGATCTGTTCGCCGTCGGTGGCCACGAGATAGGCGCAGCCCCGCGCGAGCTCGTTGAAGAAGCTCGCCGCCGACCATTTCTCCGGGCCGAAGAGGTCGGCCTCGATAGGCTCCACCTCGGCGATGTGCCACCACCGCATCCGGTCGACCGTCACCGTCGTCGTCACGACACCACCAGGGTACGCCCGGCGGGCTCCACTGCGTCTGGTCGGCGCAGATAGAGCGGGGTGAGCGGGTCGGCTGGCGCCCGGCGCAGGATCCGGTTGCTGGCGAGGGCGGCGAGCGCGGCGGCCGGTGGATAGCGGGGCTCGTCGGGCACGGTGAGCCCGAGCACGTCGCGATAGCGCTGCGCGCCCTCACCCACGGCATGCGACGGGTGCAGCCCACGTTCAGCGAGCGCCGCCACGACCGCCTCCGGGCGGTCGACCGCCGGTTCGGTGAGCGGCCGGCCCGCCCGATAGGCGGCCCAGTAGACCTCGGACCGACGGGCGTCGGTGGCGACGAGGACATCGCCGGTGGTCGCGACGCCGATGGCGTGCAGTGAGCAGACCCCATAGGTGGGGATCGCGAGGCCCTGTCCGAGCGCGGCGGCCGTGACGAGTCCCACGCGCAGTCCGGTGAATGGCCCGGGACCGACACCGGCGACGATGGCGGCGAGATCGGTCACGGCGACGCCGCCGGACGCCAGCACCTCGTGGATCAACGGGGCGAGCCGTTCGCCGTGTGCCCGGGCGTCGACGGTGACCCGTTGCGCCACGACCACAACCAGTTCCGCTGGGACCGACCCACCGGCCCCGCCGACACGCACGAGTGCCGTGGTCACGGCCGGGGTTGAGGTGTCGACAACGAGAGCAAGCACGCTGCAACCCTAGCCACTCGGCGGCGGTGCTGGACGGCCGCTATCGGCGTCGTAATACGCTCGGTTATACTGCCCGGGTGGAGGACGAATACCGATGGCCCGAGGGGCAGACAGCCGAACTCCATGACGCTCTCACCACGCGGGAGGTCGTCGATGCGCTCTACGCGCCGACCTCGCTGCGGCTGGACAACCGCACCCCGGAAGAAGCGCCGGTGCTGCTGGTGGTCTGCGCACCCACCGACGACGAGCGGCTGATCGTGGTCGTCTGCGTGCGCGCCCAGACCGACCAGATCTGGACCATCTTCGGCGCCCGGGACGCCCGCGCCACCGAGCGGACGATCTGGAGGAGACACACATCATGAGCAAGAAGACCCGCGCCTTCGGCGGCGGCACAGACCCCGCCGGCAGTGCCGCCTTCGTCCTGTCCCACGACATCGGCGATGCCCTCGAACACGCCACCCCCGTGCGGGAGCGTCGCCCGGCGAAGATGGTCACCGCCCTGCGCATCGACCTCGACACCCAGGCCGAGTTGGAGACCGCCGCCGCCGCCCGCGGGGTCGGCGTCAGCACCCTCATGCGTCAGATCATCGAAGAGTGGGTGCGGGCCCACCGCGACGAACCGGTGCCCGACCAGATCAGCGAGCTGGTGCGCCACCTCGAAGCGGCTCGGCAGGCGGCCACCTCACTCACCCACAACGCCGCCTGAGGCGTTCATCACTCGCCGTCTCGGCGCCGGCACGATCGGCGCCGAGAGCACAGTCAGCTCCGCAGCGGAGCGAGGCGATCGGCCCAGTCTCCGCCCGACGCGAGGAGTTCGGCCTCGCGCACGTCGTCATCGCGCCGGCGCAGCCTGATCTCCAAATGCGCCTCGGCAAGGTGCTCGACCTTGCCGCCACCCCACTCGACCACGGTGACCGACTCCTCAAGGCCGGTGTCGAGGTCGAGGTCGTCGACCTCGACGAGGCCTCCTAACCGATAGGCGTCGACGTGCGTCATCGGCACTGTGCCGCCCCGCTCGGGATCGGGTTGGTGCACGCGGGCGATGACGAATGTCGGCGAGGTGACGTCTCCGGCGACCCCGAGCCCGGCCCCGATCCCCTGCGCGAGAGCGGTTTTGCCCGCCCCCAGCGGTCCACTGAGGATGATGAGGTCGCCGGGACGGAGCAGCCCGGCGAGGCGGCGGCCGAATTCGGCCGTGTCGCGAGGCGTCGCCAGAACAATCATGAAACGATGGTACGAACAAATGGCAGCAGCACCGAGTTGACCGCCTCACTGTGCTCCAGCAACGCGACGTGTCCGCCGTCGGGAACGACCACCATCTCGGCGTGAGGCAGCGTGGCGCGGATCGCCTCGGAGTGCTCCACCGGAGTGAGCAGGTCGGCGTCCCCGCAGATCACCAGGACCGGGATCGACTCGAAGGCGGTCAACGCCATCACTCTGTCGTGGGTATACAGCGTGCGCAGATAGCGTGCGACCGACTCGGTGCGGGTGGCCGAGTTCATATGCTCCACATAGGAGACCAGGCTGGGACTGACGTTGTCGGAACCGAACCCGTAGCGACGGGTGAGCAACCACGCGAGGTCGGTCGACGCCTGACGGGCCCGGTCGAGCATGCCGGCGGTCATCCAACCGGCGCCGCTGATCAATGGCAGCAACGGTTTGCGGAACCGCACGAGCACCTCGGGAAGGCCGAAGGTCACCCCGCTGAGTTCCCCCGCCGAGGTGGAGATGAGCACGACGCCGCCGACCACCCCGCCGGCGGTGAACAGGTCGGGCGACGCGTCCGCGAGCGCCATGATCGCCATGCCACCCATCGAGTGCCCCACGAGCACCACTTGGCCGTGCGGGCCGGTCTCCTCGATCACCTTGCGCAGCACGTTTCCGAGCAGATCGAGGGTGTAGTCACCGGTCGGCAGGCGACCCGATCGGCCGTGCCCGGGCTGGTCGAAGCAGACCACCCGAATGCCGGGCTGCCCGGTCAAAGCTCGGCGTTGAAAGTGGAACGTGCCCATGTCGAGGCAGAACCCATGAACGAAGACGACGGTGATCGGGGCCTGCGGATCGCCGGAGAGTTCCACATGCAACGCGATGCCCTCGTCGGTGACGATGGTGCGATACGCGTCGGCCGGCAGCGAGCCGAACGGTTCGTCGACATAGGGGTCGCGGTCGAGATCACGGCGGCGGCTGCGCACCAGCAGCCGCTCCGCGGCCACGCCCGCGGCGACACCGGCGACCGCGGCCCCCACCAGTGAGCTGATCACGCCGGCACGGCGCCGTCGGGAGGACCGGGCCGGAGACGTGGCCGGGCTCGGGGAACCGGTCTCGGCCTGAGGGGTCACTGAGCCTCCTCGACATACGTACGGGTCAATCGGGTGCTGCCGGCGCGGGTGACGATCTCGTAATTGATCGTGTCGACGGCCCGGGCCCAGTCGTCGGCGGTGGGTTCGCCGGAGTCTCCGGGGCCGAAGAGGATCGCGACATCGCCGGGGCGAACCGGATCGTCACCGCAGTCGACCACGAGCTGGTCCATGCAGACCCGGCCGGCGATGGGTCGAACCGCACCGGCGATGAGGATCGGGCCGACGTTGCTGGCGGCCCGGGGCACACCATCGCCATAACCCACCGGCACCACGGCGAGCGTCGTCTCCCGGGCGGTCGTGTAGGTGTGTCCGTAGGAGACGCCCTGCCCGGCGGGGACCCGCTTGGTCTGCGTGACGGCCGCACGCATCGTCATCGCCGGCCGCAGACCGAAGTCGCGGCCCGGCACCGGCGAGAGCCCATAGACGGCCAGTCCGGGGCGGACCAGGTCGAAGTGGGCGTCGGGACGGGTGAGAGTCGCGGCCGAGTTGGCGATGTGCCGATAGGCCGGGGTGAGACCGAACGATTCGGCGACGGCGATCCCCGCGTGAAATGTGTCGAGCTGACGGCCCGTCGTCGCGTGATCGGGCACGTCGGCATAGACGAAATGGCTCCAGACCCCGATCACCTCGACGTCGCGGGCGCTCTGGGCCTTGGCCGCAGCTTCACACAACGCCGGCCAGTCGGCGACTGTCGCGCCACCCCGGGCGAGCCCGGTGTCGATCTTCAGGTGAATCCGGGCCGGACGTCCGGCCCGGCGCGCTGCGGCGACCATCTCGGTGAGCAGCTCCACGGACGAGATGGACAGGTCCACGTCGGCGCTCACGGCTTCGTGCAGCGGCAGCCCGGGCGCGAGCAGCCACGCCAGCACCGGCCCCGTCAGGCCGGCCGCCCGCAGGCCCAGCGCCTCGCCGAGAGTCGTGACCCCGAGCCACGTGGCCCCGCCGGCGAGCGCCGCGCGCGCGGCCGCAACCATGCCGTGCCCGTAGCCGTCGGCCTTGACCACGGCCATGACCTCGGCGGTCGTCGCCTCGCGCAGCCGAGCGACGTTGCCTGTGATCGCGGTGAGATCGATCCGCACCTCCGCCTGCCACATGCCGTCAAGCCTAACTGGCGAGTAGCTTTCGACCAGCCAGCAGTGCCGCCTCGACGCATCAATACGCGCTGAGCGACTCCACGATCACGCTCGGCAGACAGGCCGCGACGTCGGCGGCGGTGACGGGCGCACCGGCGACCCCTCTCGCGGCACGCCGCCCCGCGAGACCGTGCAGATAGGCGGCGCAGATGGCTGCCCGATCCGCCTCCACGCCGGCCGCGAGCAGCGACACGAGCAGGCCCGCCAACACATCGCCGGTGCCGGCCGTTGCCAACGCCGACGTGCCGGTCGGGTTGACCCACGCCGGCCGTCCGGGCACGGCCACGATGGTCCGGTCTCCCTTGAGCAGAACCACCGCCCCGATCCGCTCGGCGAGCGCCGTCGCGGCCGCGACCCGGTCGTTGCCGAGCGGATCGGGGCGATCGCCGTCATCCCCCGACACGCCGCCTCGGCCGCTGACGAGCCGAACGAACTCGCCGTCGTGCGGGGTGACGACCGTCGGCCCGGCCGACGGCGCAGCGTCTGCTCGACGCCGTCGGCGGCGAGCAGGGTCAACGCGTCGGCGTCGAGCACGACCGGCACCGGATGGGCGAGCACCGCGTCGAGTTCGGTCCGCGCCCCCTCGTCGGTGCCAAGCCCACAACCGCAGAGCCACGCCTGTACCCGTCCCGCCTCGGCGACCCCGGACGAGACGACGACGCTGGGATGCGCGGCGACCACTGCGGATCCGGTCGGTCCGGCGTAGCGGACGAGGCCGGCGGGGCCGGCGAGGGCGCCGGCTGTCGAGAGCATCGCGGCCCCGGGGAAGCGCCCGGACCCGGTGGAGAGGCCGGCGACGCCCCGGCGATACTTGTCGGAGTTCGGGCCGGGCCGAGGCCACCACCGTGCGATGTCGACAGTCGCCGGCACCCGCAACACCGGTGGCGCCGTCAGATGCGGCCCGAGGCCGATGTCGACCACCTCGATCTCACCCGCGAGTGTCGCGGCCGGGCCGACCACCAGCCCGGGTTTCAGACAGCCGAAGGTGACTGTCACGTCGGCCCGGATCGCCGGCCCACACACGGCCCCCGTCGTGACATCCACCCCGCTCGGCACGTCGACCGCCACGACAGGCACGGCTCCGCGCAATCTGTCCACTTCGGACGCGATATGGGCGGCTGGGCCACGAAGCCCGCCCCGCGCGCCGATTCCGACGATCCCGTCCACGATGAGATCCACATGAGACAGTTCGGGCAGCAGTGCCGTCAGCATCCCGCCGGCCGCGCGAAAGTCCGCGAGCCCACCGGGATGCGCCCGGTCGGGGGCGGTGAGCATAGCCACCACCGAGGCTCCCCGCCGAGCCAGCAGCGCGCCGGCGAACAGCGCGTCGCCGCCGTTGTTTCCGGCGCCGACGAGCACGAGCACCCGGCTCCCATAGACCCGGCCCATCCCGCTGAGCACCAGTGCGCAGCGGCGGGCCAAGGCCGCCGCGGCGCGGCGCATCAACTCCCCGTCGGGCACCGACTCCATCAGCCGTTCCTCGGCGACGCGCACGTCGTCCGGACGCCAGGCGGCCCTCACCGGTCGCCCCGAACGTCGCCCCGATGGTCGTCGCGTTCGGCGACGACCATCGCCGAGGCGATTCCGCCGTCGTGTGACAGCGACAGGTGCCACCGGTCGACACCGCGTTCGGTGGCGACCGCCGCGACCGTTCCGGAGACGGTCAACCACGGCCGACCGTCGGGATCGCTGACTATCTCGCAGTCGTGCCAGTGCATTCCAGGCGGAACGCCGAGTGCCTTCGCGACGGCCTCCTTCGCGGCGAATCGGGCCGCGAGCGACTCCGGGGGACGCGGATTTCCGGACGCGGTGACCCGTTCGGCCGCAGTGAAGAGCCGATCCGCGAGCAGCGGAGTGCGCTCCAGCGCCCGAACGAACCGCTCGACCAGCACGACGTCAATGCCGACAGAGACAATCACGACATCAGACTCTACGCATCGGCGGGGCGGATCACTCCACAGTGACCGACTTCGCCAGGTTGCGTGGCTGATCGACATCGTGACCACGGGCGGTGGCGATCTCGCAAGCGAAGCACCTGCAACGGCACGGTCGTCACCAGCGGCGCGAGCAGCGTCGGCGTCGGCGGAACCTCGATGAGGTGATCGGCGTACGGCGCGTACCGCCTCGTCGCCCTTCTCGGCGATGACGATCGTGCGCGCACCCCGTGCCCGTACCTCCTGGATGTTGGAGACGACCTTGTCGTGCAGCACCCCGCGCCCGCGCGGCGACGGGACCACGCAGACCACCGGGCGTGCCCTCGTCGATCAGCGCGATCGGGCCGTGTTTGAGCTCACCGGCGGCGAAGCCCTCGGCGTGCATGTAGGCGAGTTCCTTGAGCTTGAGCGCGCCCTCCAGGGCCACCGGATAGCCGACGTGGCGGCCGATGAACAGCACCGACCGGGACTGGGCCAGTTCGCGGGCCAGCTCGCGCACCGGCTCCATCGTCTCCAAGACCGGCTCCACCGCGGCGGGCATCGCGTGCAACTGGTCGAGCACCGCGCCGACCTCGTCGGCGAACTTGATGCCCCGCGCCTGGGCCAGGTGCAGCCCGACCAGATAGCAGGCGACGAGCTGGGTGAGGAACGCCTTCGTCGACGCGACCGCGATCTCCGGTCCGGCGTGGGTGTAGAGCACCGCGTCGGACTCGCGCGGAATGGTCGAACCGTTGGTGTTGCAGATCGCCAGCACCCGGGCCTTCTGATCCTTGGCATGGCGCAGCGCCATCAGCGTGTCCATCGTCTCGCCGGACTGGGAGATCGCCACGACCAGCGTCGACCGGTCAAGCACCGGGTCGCGGTAGCGGAACTCGCTGGCGAGCTCGACCTCGCACGGAATGCGGGTCCAGTGCTCGATGGCGTACTTCGCGACCATGCCGGCGTGGTAGGCGGTGCCGCAGGCGACGATGAAGATCTTGTCGACGTCGCGCAGGTCCTGGTCGGAGAGGCGAACCTCGTCGAGCAGGATCTCGCCGGACTCGCGCCGAGCCGGCCGCGCAGCGTGTCGGCGACGGCCCGGGGCTGCTCGGCGATCTCCTTGAGCATGAAGTAGTCGTAACCGCCCTTCTCGGCGGCGGAGGTGTCCCAGTCGACGTGGAAGTCGCGGCCCTGCGGCGGCGCTACCGTCGAAGTCGGTGATCTCGATGCGAGTCCGGCGGTGATCGTGACGACCTGGTCCTGGCCCAGCTCGACCGCCTCGCGGGTGTGCTCGATGAAGGCGGAGACGTCGCTGGCGAGGAAGTTCTCACCGTCGCCCCGGCCGACCACCAGCGGCGAGTTGCGCCGCGCGCCGACGACCACGCCGGGGGTGTCCGCGTCGACCGCGAGCAGGGTGAAGGCGCCCTCCAGCCGTCGGCAGACCCGCCGCATCGCCGTCGGCGAACATCGCTGCGGCGGCCGTGCCGAGCCCGCGCCGGATCCGCCCGCAGCGACCGCAGCTCCCGTTCGAGCAGGTGCGCGGCGCACTCGGTGTCGGTGTCGCTGGCGAACTCGACGCCGCTGGCCTCGAGCTCGGCGCGCAGCTTGGCGAAGTTCTCGATGATGCCGTTGTGGATCACCGCGACCCGGCCGCTCGGCGACGGTGCGGGTGGGCGTTGCGGTCGGTGGGGCCGCCGTGGGTGGCCCAGCGGGTGTGGCCGATGCCGGTGGTCGCCGCGTCGAGGCCGCGCGTCGCCGGGCGCGTTCGGCGAGGGCCTTCTCCAGGTTGGCCAGCTTGCCGGCCCGCTTGCACGGTGACGCAGCTCGGCGTCCGCGATGAGCGCGACTCCGGCCGAGTCATAGCCGCGGTACTCCAGCCGGCGCAGGCCGTCGAGCACGATGGTCAGCGCCGGTCGGGCGCCCGCGTAACCCACGATCCCACACATGGTGAGCAAGCCTATCGCATTTTCGCTCACATCGCCTGCTCAGCTTCACCGACTTTCGAGCAGACAAGTTGATTGAAAGTGGTCCCCCGCTCGCCGGCCCGATCGAGCCGGAAGAATGAACGCCATGACGCACGACCAGCCGACCGACCCGTTGGTCGCCCGGATGCGCCCATTCGGCACCACGATCTTCGCCGAGATGTCCGCGCTCGCGGTGCGGACCGGCTCGGTCAACCTCGGACAGGGCTTCCCCGACACCGACGGACCGCCGGAGATGCTCGACGCCGCCGTGCGGGCG
The DNA here is from genome assembly GCA_963736695.1 of uncultured Actinomycetota bacterium. Classification (GTDB taxonomy): domain Bacteria; phylum Actinomycetota; class Actinomycetes; order Mycobacteriales; family Micromonosporaceae; genus CAVTPU01. Next base: position 3,174,530 of record CAVTPU010000004.1, on the reverse strand, counting down.
CTGCGCGGCGGGCAAAACCAGTACCCGCCCGGACCGGGCATGGCCGATCTGCGGGCCGCGAGTCGCCGAACACCAACGGCGATTCTGGGGTCTGACCTACGACCCCGACGGCGAAGTGATCATCACCGCCGGGGCCACCGAGGCGATCGCCGCCGCGATCCTCGCCCTCTGTGAACCCGGCGACGAGGTGGTCTGCTTCGAGCCCTACTACGACTCGTACGCGGCGAGCATCGCGCTCGCCCACGCCGTGCTGCGTCCGGTCACCCTGCGACCCGACCACGACGGACGGTACGGCTTCGACCCCGCCGAGCTGCGCGCCGCCTTCACCGAGCGCACCCGGCTCGTGCTGCTCAACTCGCCGCACAACCCGACCGGCAAGGTCTTCACCCGCGACGAACTCGACCTCATCGCCGAGCTCTGTCAGACGTGGAACGCGATCGCCGTGACCGACGAGGTCTACGAACACCTGGTCTTCCCGACGCATCCGGGCCGCACATCCCGCTGGCGACCCTGCCCGGCATGCGTGAGCGCACCCTGCGCGTCTCGTCGGCCGGCAAGACATTCTCCTGTACGGGGTGGAAGGTCGGCTGGGTCAGCGGACCCGCGCGCCTCGTCTCCGCAGTGCTGCGGGTCAAACAGTTCCTCACCTTTGTCAACGCCGGCCCGCTGCAGCCGGCGATCGCCATCGCGCTCGCGTCTGCCCGACGCATACTTCGCCGACTTCACGGAACGGCTCCAGCGCGAAACGCGACCTGCTCGCCGCCGGCCTCGCCGACGCCGGTTTCGGCGTCTTCGTTCCGGAAGGCACCTACTTCATCACGGCCGACATCGGTCCACTGCTCCCGCGACGACCCGGACAGCACCGACGGGGTGCGACTTCTGCCTCGCACTGCCGGAGCGCTGCGGCGTGGTCGCGATCCCGACCCAGGTCTTCTACGACCGACCCGAGCCTGGCCGCCGGCTGATCCGGTTCGCCTTCTGCAAGAAGGACGAGGTGCTGACCGAGGCCGCCGTGCGCCTGCGGGGCCTTCGTTCAGCGGGCCCGCACGACCCCGGCGATGTCGTCGGCGATCCGCCTCGCGGCCGACGCGGAGGACGCCTCGACCATGACCCGCACCAGCTGTTCGGTGCCCGACGGGCGCAGCAGCACCCGCCCGGTCTCGCCCAGCTCCGCCTCGGCCGCGACGCACCGCGGCGAGGACCGCTCGGCGCGTGCACGCCGCGGCCCGTTGTCCGACACCGGCACGTTGATCAGCACCTGGGGCAGTCGGGTCATCACCGCCGCGAGATCGGCCGAGCGACCGGCCGGTCGCGGCCATCCGCGCCATCAAGTGCAGGCCCGTGAGCACCCCGTCGCCGGTGGTGGCGTAGGCCGGCAGCACGACGTGGCCGCTCTGCTCACCGCCGAGCGCGAAGCCGCCGGGCCGCAGCGCCTCCAGCACGTACCGGTCGCCGACCTGGGTCTCGACCAGCCGGATGCCCTCACGCCGCATCGCCAGGCGCAGGCCGAGGTTGCTCATCACGGTGGCGACCAGCGTGTCCTCGGTCAGCGTCGCCGGCGTCGCGCATCGCGACCGCGAGAATCGCCATGATCTGGTCGCCGTCGACGTCGTTCGCCGTCGGCGTCGACCGCGAGACACCGGTCGGCGTCGCCGTCATGCGCGATGCCGAGGTGCGCGCCGTGCTCGAGCACCGCCGCTCGCAGCGAGTCGAGATGGTCGAGCCGCAGCCGTCGTTGATGTTGAGGCCGTCCGGCTCGGCGTTGATCGCGATGACCTCGGCGCCGGCCTCTCGATACGACCTCGGGCGCCACCTCGAAGGCGGCGCCGTTGGCGCAGTCGACCACCACCTGCACCCCGGCCAGCGGATGCGGCGTCGGCCGCGACCAGATGCTCGACGTAGTGCTCGGCCCCGTCGAGCAGGTCGTGCACCCGGCCCGATCGCGGCGCCGGTCGGGCGGCGCCAATGCCGCCGGACGTCGTCCAGCGCGGCCTCGATCTGCTGCTCGACCTCGTCGGGCAGCTTGTGCCCGCCGGCGCGCGAAGAGCTTGATGCCGTTGTCCGGCATCGGGTTGTGCGAGGCGGAGAGCATCACGCCGAGGTCGGCGCCGCGTCTGCGCCGTGAGATAGGCGACGGCCGGGGTCGGCAGCACGCCCGACCCGCACCACGGTCGCCCCGGCGCTGGTCAGACCGGCGACCACCGCAGCCTCCAGCATCTCGCCGCTGGCCCGGGGATCGCGGCCCACCACGGCGACTGGAGCGTGTGACTGCGGTCGCGCCTCGGCGAGCACGTGCGCGGCGGCGAGCGCCACCGACATCGCCAACTCCGGGCTCAGGTCGGCGTTGGCCAGCTCCCGGATGCCGTCCGTGCCGAAGAGCCGACCCATGCGGCGTCCCCTTCCATCACGAGGACGACAACCGGCCGGATCCGCCTCTCGAACGCGACCCGGCCGGTGACCGGACAACGTCGGTACAAGGCGAACCCAGCCCGACGCGCGATCAGCGCTTCGAGTACTGCGGAGCCTTACGGGCCTTCTTGAGGCCGTACTTCTTGCGCTCCTTGACCCGCGCGTCCCGGGTGAGGAAGCCGGCCTTCTTCAGCGCCGGGCGGTCGTCGAGCTCGAGGTCGCATCAGCGCCCGGGCGATCGCCAGTCGCAGCGCGCCGGCCTGACCGGTGATGCCGCCGCCGCGCAGGTTGGCGATCACGTCGAAGCGTCTCGGCCTTCTCGGCGATGCATCAGCGGCTCGCGGATGAGCTGCTGGTGGACCTTGCTCGGGAAGTACTCCTCGAGCTTGCGGCCGTTGAGGGTGAACTTGCCGCGTGCCCGGCATGATCCGGACCCGGACGATGGCCTCCTTGCGGCGGCCCACGGTCTGGATCGGGCGGTCGGTCGCGCGGCACGCGCGCGACCGGCGCCGATTCGGTGGCCGGCGCCAGCGGGCGGCCTCGGTCACCGGCGACGGCGGCTCTCGGTCACGCATGCGTTCCTTCGTCCGCGCTCACTGCGCGATCTGCTTGATCTCGAACGGCACCGGCTGCTGCGCGGCGTGTGGGTGCTCGGCGCCGGCGTAGACCTTCAGCTTCTTGATGAGCTGACGGCCGAGCCGGTTGTGCGGCAGCATGCCCTTGACCGCGAGCTCGACGGCCCGCTCGGGACGCGTCGCGAGCAGCTCGTCGTAACCGATCGCTTGAGACCACCCGGGTAGCCGGAGTGGCGGTAGGCGATCTTGGTCTGGCGCTTGTTGCCGGTCAGCGCGACCTTGCCGGCGTTGACGATGATCACGAAGTCGCCGGTGTCGACGTGCGGCGCGAAGATCGGCTTGTGCTTGCCACGCAGCAACGTGGCGGCGTGGGTCGCCAGGCGGCCCAGCACGACATCAGAGGCGTCGATGACGTGCCACTGACGCTCGATCTCACCCGGCTTCGGGCTGTACGTACGCACAGGTCTACCTTGTCTGTTCGTCGGTTTCAGTCGTCAGTATGCCGGGAGCGACTGCGGCACAACCGGCGCAGCGAAACCGCAGCGCACATCCACAGAGCGTGCCCGATCAGGGAACGCTGCAACTCTCGCACAACAGTGCCCAAGGATAACCGTCAAGGCGGGCTGTGGTCAAAAGAGGGTCCCCCATCCGTGCCGGCGAGACCCGCCCAGGCACCCAAACCACGCCCGTTGCGCGGTGGAAACATGACGCTCATCTGTCCGTAACGCCCACCCATGACACTTGGAATCATAGTCGGTCGCCGATGGGACGGCGGCGGCGGACGTGATCGGCCACCCTTGCCGACGGCCCCCCGTGGGCGCGTATCACCCCGTGGGTGAGGGTGGCTGGATCGTCCCACTTCGACGCTGACTGATCCGCCGACTGATGTCATGTCCGGCTAGGCCTCGCGCTCGCCCCCACATCCTCGTAGGCTTCGCCCGTGGTTCGCGCATGGACGAAACTCATGTGGTCCTCGGCCGGCGTCGCCGTCGTCGCCCTCGCCGCCCAGCTCGGGGTGGCGCAGGCGCTCGGTGTCATCCGCTGGGACGCCAGCTATCCCTCCGATGACGACTCCGGCTGGCTCGGCCTGCTCGGCTGGCTGGCCTTCATCTGCGCCGCCTCGGTGCTCGCCGGGGCGGCGATGGGCCGTCGCGCTGTCATAAGGCCGGGTCGGGCCGAAGGCGTGATGGCCCGCCTCACCGCCGCCCTCTTCGCGGTCATCGGCGCCTGCGCGGCGATGACCCTCATTTGGCTGCCCGCCCGCGACGCCACTCCGCCCGTCGCCGCCTATCCCGACCTCGAGGTGTTGCTGCACAGCGGCGCCGGGATCATCGCCGGACTGGTGCTGGCCCTGCTCGCCCTGTTCGTATCGCCGATCGCCGGCAACCTGCGTGCGGTCGTCGCGTGGGTATGGCTGGCCGGGATCGGCTCCGCGGCGGCCGGCCTAAGCAGCGGCGAGGCCTTCACGTCGCCGCGGCTGGGCATCGTCGACGCTCCGTCGACGCCCACCGGATGGTGGTCCGGTCCAGAATCGTTCATCGCCGTCGCCGGGCTGCTCGGCCTCGGGGTGGCAGTGATCGCCCGCTGGGGTGGCGCGCAGCGGTGGGCTGTGGCGATATCCGGCTTCGCGGGGCCGGCCCTCGTCGCGACGAGTTATCTCGTCGCCGGGTCCACCGCCGACCTCCTGCGGGCGCAACCACTGCGGTCGGTTCTCATCGCTGTCGTGGCGGGGCTCGGCGCCTCGATTCTTGTGGCTGTGCCCCCGACTCGGCGTGGCGCGGCCGGCGCTCGACCACAACCAACGCTTGGTACGCCCAACACCCAGACGGCGTCCGGCTATCCACACTCGCCAATTCATACTGTGCCCGACAGCGTCTATCAGGAGCCACCGACCCTGGTGCTCACCGACCTGGCGCACCGGCGCTGAGCTCTCCGCCGGTCGCACATTGAACCGGCCGCGCTCTCCCCGGTCGCAAGCTCCGCCGGTCGCGATCAGTCCGCGTCCCAGACCGGGTGATCGGTCTCGACCACCTCTCCGTCGCCTCCGAAGTGGACGAACCGGTTGAATGACCGAGTGAACCATCGGTCGTGGGTGACCGCGATCACCGTACCGTCAAAGGTCTTGAGTCCTTCCTCCAACGCCTCGGCCGAGGCGAGATCGAGGTTGTCCGTCGGCTCGTCGAGCAGCAGCAGCGTCGCGCCGGAGAGCTCCAACAACGCCACGAGGAACCGGGCCTGTTGACCACCCGAGAGGGTGTCGAAGCGCTGATCCGCCTGGGCGGCGAGCTCATAGCGGGACAGCACCCGCATCGCTTCCGCGCGGGGCAATCCAGTCCGCGCCTGGTCTCCACGCCACAAAATGTCGGCAAGCGCCCGGCCGGCGAGATCGGGCCGGTCGTGGGTCTGGGAGAAGTGCCCCGGCCGCACGCGGGCCCCGAGCCGCGCCCGGCCGGAGTGCTCGACCGACGCCAACGCCGGGGCTTGCGGACCGTCCACACCTGGCTGATCGGTGGACGCCGCCGAATCCGTCCCGCCCCGGGCGAGCAGGCGCAGAAAGTGCGACTTGCCGGTGCCGTTCGCCCCGAGCACCGCCACCCGGTCGCCATACCAGATCTCCAGGCTGAACGGGAAGGTCAGGTTCTCCAACTCGAGCTCTTCACACATCACCGCGCGCTTGCCGGTGCGACCACCGGCGAGCCGCATCTGGATCTCCTGCTCCTTGGTGCTCGCCTGGGGCGGCCCGGCCTCCTCAAACTTGCGAAGTCTGGTCTGCGCGGCCTGATAACGCGAGGCCATGCCGTCGTTGTAGGTCGCCTTCTGTTTCAACGAGAGCACCAGATCCTTGAGTTTCTGATGCTCCTCGTCCCAACGCCGTCGCAGTTCGTCGAGCCGCTCGTTGCGGGCCCGCCGGGCCCCATGCCAGGTGCCGAAACCGCCGCCATGCACCCACGAGCCGCCACCCTCCACAGTCACCACTCGGTCGGCGGTCTGCGCGAGCAGTTCGCGGTCGTGCGAGACGAAGAGCACCGACTTGCCCGATTCGCGCAGTCGGGCCTCGAGCCACCGTTTGCCCGCGACGTCGAGGAAGTTGTCGGGTTCGTCGAGCAGCAGCACCTCATCGCCGCCGCGCAGCAACAGCTCGGCCGCGAACCGCTTCTGCTCGCCGCCCGAAAATGTCCACACAGGACGATCTCTGGTCTGCTCCCAGGGCAGGCCGAGCACCGCGACGCTCACCGTGTCGAAGAGCACCTCGGCGTCATAGCCGCCGACCTCGCCCCACGCGTTGAGCGCCTCGGCATAACGCACCTGGGCCCGCCGTGCGGCCTCGGTGAATCGACCCCGCAGCTCGACCTCACGCAGCCGCCGCTCCGCCTCGACCAACCGCCCGCCCGCCGCCGCGACCGTCGGCGGCGCGAGGCTCAACGCCAAATCCGCGAGGGTCGTCGGCCCCTCGTCGCCAGGCCCGATCATTCCGATGAACTGTCGCATCACGCCGAGACCGCCGGCCCGGGCGATCGCCCCCACGCGCACCGGCAGATCCCCGGCGACCAGTCGCAGCAGCGTCGTCTTGCCGGCCCCATTCGGGCCGACGAGCGCCACCTTCGCGCCCTCGCCGACCCGGAAGGAGACATCGGCGAAGAGCACCCGGCCGTCAGGCAGGGTGTGCTGCACGCCAGCGACGTCTATGTAGCCCATGACCGGGCCATTCTCGCCGCGTAGCCGAGCCATGTCGCCCGATTTTCGGCACGGCCACCAGCGATGTAGCTCACCCGGACGGGACTGCGCCGGACGACGGGGCCCACGTGATCCGCAACACCCGGAAGCCTTTCTGGCTCGCGTGGCGCGTGACTGACCAGCCCTGAGAGGTGAGCCACTCGGCGAGCGAGTCGCCGCCGAGGTGCCTGCCCACAACAAACCACGCCACGCCATCGGGCTCGAGTCGCGGCAACCACCGGGTGATCATCGCCTGCATCTGGGGCTTGCCGATGCGAATTGGGGGATTCGACCAAATCTGGCCGAAGCGAAGCTCGGCGGCGACCTCGTCGGCGGTTGACGCGACGAGGCGGTCCGCCACTCCCAGCCGGCGGGCATTGACCCGTACCAGGTCCAATGCCCTTTCATTGACGTCAACCGCGACAACGCTCGCCAACGGCGCGACTGTCGCGAGCACGCAGGCGATCGGCCCATATCCGCATCCAAGATCCAGCAGCTGGCCCTGGGTGTCGGGTCCGGGCAGCGGGGCCTTGCGCAGCAGAACGGCGGTGCCCGGATCGAGCCGCTGCGCGGAGAAGACACCCGTTGCGGCCGCGAGACGCAGTTCGTGGCCGGGGATCTGGACCGTCACCTCGGTCGGTCGGCCCGCACGTCGGGGCTGGACGCTGAAATAGTGCTCGTCGCTCACAACGCCATTGTGGGCAACACGAGATGGACGACGCGCTTCGGTAGCCTGTGACTATGACGCACGGGTACGGTCCGCCACCGCGCCGCCAGCGCCCCGGCGCTCGGCCGCAGCCGGACCCGAACCAACCCCCGGGCGTGCCACCAGGAGCTTCACCACGGCGTGACACGGGTCACCCCCACGGGCAGCCTCCGCCACGCGTGCCGCAGCCCCCGCCCCCCGCCCGTTTCCTCGGTCGCCCCGGATATCCGCCGCCGGCCGGCCCGCCAACGGCGCCGCCTGGAGCTTGGCCGGTGAGCGGTCCGGCGCAGCCCCGGGTCACCCGACCGAATGAGCGCGGTCCCCGTGCCAGCAACCCGCGCACCGACGGCCCCCACGTCGCGGGGCCTCGCAACCCAGGTGGCGAGCGCAGACGACCGACCGCTCCGGGAACGACGACTCTGCCGAGATCCGACCAGCCACGCTCGCAGGCCGGGAACGGTCGGGCCGATCGGGACCGACCCCCTGCACCGGGTCGGTCCGGGCGACGGGGAGAAGGGCCCACACCGGGGGCCGTACGGCCGGCACGGTTCGCGCAGACCGTTCCTGAGCTGTTGCGCCAGTTGCCACATCATCGGCCGTGGATCATCGCACTGAGCGTGGTCGCGGTGGTCGCGGTGGTCGCCACCTGTGGATTCGGCACGATCATGCTCGTCAAAGACGACAACACCGTGGTCGGCGCTTTGCCCAACGCCACCCCGACACCGCCCAAACGCGACATCACCAGCCGCACCGCCGACCCGAAACCGATGACGGTCGACGACATCTTTCCGACGGCGCAGATCATCGCCGATCCGGCGGTGCCGCCCTATCAGCGGATCGGCAAGCCGCAGGTGAGCAAGGACTGCCGCATCGGCGCGACCAGCAGCCTCGCCACGCTGATGACCACCTATGGATGCTCACAACTGATCCGCGCGTCGTTCTACTCTCCCGACAAGGGCCATCTCATCACGGCCGGAGTCTTCAATCTCACCGACGACGCGGCGGTCACCAAGGCCAACGCCGCGATCAAGAAGACCCTCGACGCGGGCAAGGGGCGGTTCACCGGCTATATCTCCACGCCCTCGGCGAAGATCCTCGGCCGCGCGGCCACGCAGCTCGCCTGGGACTCCCGCGGGCATTTTCTCGTCTATGCGGTGATGGCGCGGGCCGACGGCAAGGAGCTGACCTCCACCGACCCCCACCTTCGAGTGATGATCTACGACATCGTCGAGAAGTATCTCCGCGATCAGGTGATCGCCGAGTGGTCGATCGACCACTCGGAGGGCCCGCCCGGCGCGACGCCGAGCATGACACCCGCGGGCTGATCACGACGACGGCGGGTGATCATCGCCCGCTCGGCGTAGTCGCCCGAGTCTGGGTAGCCCACCTCGACGAGCGTCAAACCGTGCGCGGGTGCCACCACCACCTCGTCAGCGCGCCGTCGGCGGGCGAGCAGGCCCGCTGGCCAGGCCGTCTCCCGCCGACCGTCGCCGACCACGAGCAGTGCGCCAACGAGACTTCGCACCATGGCCTGACAGAAGGCGTCGGCTCGCACGCTCGCCACCACGACCCCTGAACTGTCGCGACACCACCGCAGATGTCTCATCGTACGGATGGTGGTCGCATTGTCTTTGCGACGGCAGAACGCGGCGAAGTCGTGGTGGCCGATCAAACCGACCGACGCCTCATTGAGCGCCTCGACGCGCAGCGGTCGGGGCCAAGCCAGGGTGTCTCGGTGCCGCAGCGGTGGCGATCCCCATGGGGCGTCACTCACCCGATATTCATAGCGCCGAAAGGTGGCACAGAATCGGGCGTCGAAGGTCGGCGGCTCCTCGCGGATCGCATAGACCCGCACATCGACGGGGAGAACGCCGGCGAGCCGGCGCACCAACGTGGTGCGCAACAACTCCCAGGTGGCGGCGACCACGTCGAGGTGGCAGACCTGAGCGCTGGCGTGCACGCCGGCGTCGGTGCGTCCGGCCACGGTGAGGCCCCTCGCCCCGTCTGGGCCGGTGATCCGGGTCAGCGCCTCGGTGAGCACGCCGGCGACGGTGCGCCGCCCCGGCTGCGCGGCCCAACCGGAGAACTCGGTGCCGTCATAACCAAGGTCAATGCGAATCCGGACCCAGTCCTCGCCCAGCGCGTCCAGACCAAAGCCATCCGGGGTACGAGGGGACGTGTTCGCGTCGCCCTGTGCCCCGGATGGCGTCTGGTGTGCTAATCCGGCCGCTGTGTCAGGAAGCGGTGGAGTTGTCGGCATCAGCGCTGGCGGTGGCCTCATCGGTGTCGCCGGCGAGCGCCTTCACCGCGTCGGCCTTCGCCGCTTTGCGGGCTCCCGACCGGCTCGCGGGCGCTGGGGTGCTCTCCACCAGCTCCTCAACGAGTTCGATGATCGCCATCGGCGCGGCGTCGCCCTTGCGCAGACCGGCCTTGACGATGCGGGTGTACCCGCCCGGCCGGTTGCTGTAGCGCGGCGCGATCTGGTCGAAGAGCGTGTAGACCACGTCCTTGTCCCGGATCACGGTCAGCACCCGACGGCGCGAGTGCAGGTCACCCCGCTTGGCGAAGGTGACCAGACGCTCGGCCAACGGCCGCAGCCGCTTCGCCTTCGTCTCCGTCGTTGTGATCTTGCCGTGCTTGAACAGCGAGGTGGCGAGGTTTCGCCAGCATCAGCCGCTCGTGCGCCGGGCTGCCGCCGAGGCGAGGGCCCTTGGTCGGCGTAGGCATCGTAGGTGCTCCTTCGGGTCTTCTCGCGTCGCGGGCCGGGAGGTTCCCGGCCCGACGGCGCCTGTGGTGGTCTTACAGCTGCTCGGTCTCGCGGTAGTCGTCGGTGTCGTAATCGACGTCGGCGAAGGTGTCCACCACGTGCGTCGGGTCGAACACGGGAGCCGAGTCCTTCAGGCCCAGACCCATGCCGGCCAGCTTCATCTTGACCTCGTCGATGGACTTCTGCCCGAAGTTGCGGATGTCGAGCAGGTCGGCCTCGGTGCGACCGATAAGCTCACCGACCGTGTTGATGCCCTCACGCTTGAGGCAGTTGTAGGAGCGCACGGTGAGGTCCAGCTCCTCGATCGGCAGCGCCAGGTCGGCCGCGAGCTGCGCGTCCTGCGGCGACGGCCCGATGTCGATGCCCTCCGCGGTCTCGTCGAGCTCCCGGGCGAGGCCGAAGAGCTCCACCAGCGTCGACCCGGCCGAGGCCAGCGCGGTCCGCGGGGTGATCGACGGCTTCGTCTCGACGTCGATGATGAGCCGGTCGAAGTCGGTGCGCTGCTCGACGCGGGTCGCCTCGACCCGGTAGGTCACCTTGAGCACCGGCGAGTAGATCGAGTCGACCGGGATCCGGCCGATCTCCTGGCCGACCTGCTTGTTCTGCGACGGCGATGACGTAGCCCCGACCCCGCTCGACGGTCAGCTCCATGTCGAGCCGGCCCTTGCCGTTGAGGGTGGCGAGCTTGAGGTCGCGCGTTGTGCACGCGTGACCCCGGCCGGCGGCTGGATGTCTCCTGCCGTCACGTCGCCTGGGCCCTGCTTGCGCAGGTACATCGAGACCGGCTCGTCGTGCTCGGAGCTGACGCACAGCTCCTTGACGTTCATGACCAGCTCGACCACGTCCTCCTTGACCCCGGGGATCGTGGTGAACTCGTGCAGCACGCCGTCGATCTTGATGCTGGTGACGGCCGCGCCCGGGATGGAACTCAGCAGGGTGCGCCGCAGCGAGTTGCCGAGCGTGTAGCCGAAGCCCGGGCTCGAGCGGCTCGATGGTGAACCGTGACCGGGTCTCGTTGATCGACTCTTCGGTGAGAGTCGGACGCTGGGAGATCAGCACTGTTGTTTCTCTTTTCGTTCGGGGCACCCGCTATTTGATGCCCAAACTGGTGTCGGTTCCTCAACGAGCAAGAAACCCGTTTGATCCGCCGAGCCGGTGTCCGGGAGCGGGCCACAAACCAGCGACCCGCTCCCGGGATACCAAAACTACTTGGAGTAGAGCTCGACGATCAGCTGCTCCTGGACCTGCGTGTCGATCGACCGCGCGGGCCGGGAGCGAGTGGATCAGGATCTTCATCTGGCTCGGGATCGCCTCGAGCCACGCCGGAACGCCGCGCGTGCCGGCCTCGGCCCGGGCGACCACGAACGGGGTCAGCTCAGCGGACTTCTCCCGCACCTGCGACGATGTCGTGCTCCGTCACGCGGTACGACGGGATGTCGACCTTGTTGCCGTTGACCGATGAAGTGACCGTGCTTGACCAACTGGCGGGCCATGTCGCGGGACTTGGCGTAACCCGGCGCGGTAGACGACGTTGTCGAGCCGCGACTCGAGGATCTGCAGCAGCACCTCACCGGTCTTGCCGGTGCGACGGTTGGCCTCTTCGTAGTAGCGTGCGGAACTGCTTCTCCAGCACGCCGTAGATGCGGCGGGCCTTCTGCTTCTCCCGCAGCTGCAGCAGGTACTCGGTCTCCTTGGTCCGACCGCGGCCGTGCTGACCGGGCGGGAAGGGACGGGACTCGAACGGGCACTTCGGCCCAGTCGCACTTGGAGCCCTTGAGGAACAGCTTCATCTTCTCCCGACGGCAGCGGCGGCAGTCGGCACCGGTGTAACGAGCCATTGTTCTCTTACTCTCCCTGCCGTCAGACCCGGCGACGCTTCGGCGGACGGCATCCGTTGTGCGGCTGCGGCGTGACGTCGGAGATCGTGTCCGACCTCAAGGCCCGCGGCCTCAGCGAACGGATGGCGGTCTCGCGGCCCGAGCCCGGGCCCTTGACGAAGACGTCGACCTTGCGCATGCCGTGCTCCATCGCCCGACGCGCAGCCGCCTCGGCGGCGAGCTGTGCGGCGAACGGGGTCGACTTGCGCGAGCCCTTGAAGCCCACCTGGCCGGCGGAGGCCCAGGAGATCACCGCACCGGTCGGGTCGGTGATCGACACGATCGTGTTGTTGAAGGTGCTCTTGATGTGCGCCTGCCCGTGGGCGACGTTCTTGCGTTCCTTGCGCCGGACCTTCTTGACGGCGGCGCCCGGTACGTGCCTTCGGTGGCATGTCTGTATGCGCTCCAGTATGTCGTGGCGGTCGGTTCGGTTACTTCTTGCCGGGCTTCTTCTTGCCGGCGACCGTGCGCTTGGGACCCTTGCGGGTGCGGGCGTTGGTCCGGGTGCGCTGACCACGCACCGGCAGCCCGCGGCGGTGCCGGATGCCCTCGTAGCAGCCGATCTCGACCTTGCGCCGGATGTCGGCGGCGACCTCGCGGCGCAGGTCACCTTCGACCTTGAAATTGGCCTCGATGTAGTCGCGCAGCTGCACGACCTCTTCGTCGGTCAGGTCCTTGGCGCGTTTGTCCGGGGAGATGCCGGTGGCGGCGAGCGCCTTCGCGGCGCGGGTGCGACCGATCCCGAAGATGTAAGTGAGCGCGATCTCCATCCGCTTGTCGCGGGGGAGGTCGACGCCGACGAGACGTGCCATGTGTGGGCGTGCTCCCTATCGGTGTCCGGAGGTCTGAGCCCGACCCGCCCGCTGACCTGGCGACCAGAATCCCTGTTCAGCGGCCCCGGCCTCCGACCGGGGGTGAGCCACCGGCAGAAGCGTCACTCACCGCGACCGGCGTTCGTGACGCCGGATCGCCTGATGAGTGAAAGTTCGACCCGCGGCTGGGACGGACATGTATTCGTCGCGCGAGGGCTCAGCCCTGGCGCTGCTTGTGGCGCGGGTCGGCGCAGATGACCATGACCCGGCCATGGCGCCGGATCACCCGGCACTTGTTGCAGATCTTCTTGACGCTCGGCTTGACCTTCACTGGTATGCCTTACTTCTCAAAATCGCGCCCACATCGCGCGACGGCCAGCTGACCGCACACGATCGTGAGCAAGAAGACGGACGTCACCCGTACGTCACTTGTAGCGGTAGACGATCCGCCCGCGGGTGAGGTCGTACGGCGAGAGTTCGACGACGACCCGGTCCTCGGGCAGGATGCGGATGTAGTGCTGCCGCATCTTGCCGCTGATGTGGGCCAAGACCTTGTGACCGTTGGCGAGCTCCACCCGGAACATCGCGTTGGGGAGAGGCTCGACAACTCGGCCCTCGATCTCGATGGCACCGTCCTTCTTCGGCATATCCTCCGCTACCTGACGCTGGGTCTGATGGGTTTGGCACGCTTTGTCCTCACGAACGGTTAGAGGGCCGTTCGCGCCAGCCGCGGCTCCGTTTGTCCCGTCGCAATGAAGCGCAAATAAGTGTGCGGACGGGCACGGCGGAGTGGACGCTGTGCGCCGTCAAGCAGTGTACGCCGCCCATGACATGGGGGCAAACCAACGAACATCATTACGTACGCGCAGCTCAGCGCGCGGCCGCCGAAACAAGATCACCAAGCTTGGCGACCCCACCGTCGGACTCCGTCAGCACCCAGACGCCGTCTTCGAGCAACGCGACGGTGTGTTCGACGTGCGCCGCCAGCGACCCGTCCTGGGTGACGACGGTCCACCCGTCGGCCAGCTCCAGCGTCCGCGGCGACCCGAGAGTGATCATCGGCTCGATGCGCGAGCACAAGCCCAGGCACGAGCGCGCGGCCCCTTGCCCGGACGACCGTGGTTGAGCACGTGCGGGTCCTGATGCATCTCGGTGCCGATGCCATGCCCGCCATAGCCGTCGACGATGCCGTAACGGCCCGACCTGCGCACCGCCGTCTCGATCGCCCGAGAGATGTCCGTCAGGCGCCCCCGCCCCGATCGCACCCCACGGGCGGCCTCGGCGATACCGGCCCACAAGGCCGCCTCGGCGGCCTCGGCCAGCCGGCGATGTTCTGGGTCGATCTCCCCTACCGGCACGGTGATCGCTGCGTCACCGTGCCAGCCGTCCAGCACCGCGCCGCAGTCGATGGAGATCAGGTCGCCCTCGCGCGAGCACCTGGCGCGCGTTGGGGATGGCGTGCACCACCTGGTCGTTGACCGAGGCGCAGATCGTCGCCGGAAAGCCGTGGTAGCCGAGGAACGACGGCACCGCACCGGCAGCTCGGATGGTCTGCTCAGCGATCGCGTCGAGATCGGCCGTGCTGACCCCAGGGGCGACCGCGTCCCTGGTCGCGGCGAGTGCGCTCGCCACGACCAGCCCGGCGGCGCGCATCTTCGCGATCTGCTCAACGGTCTTGTACTGAATCTCAAGCTGACGATGGAACATGGGCTCAGCCCCCGTAGGAACGCAGAGCGTCATTGGCGCGGGTCGTGACGTCCTCGACCGGACCGGTGGCGTCGATGCCGACGAGCTTTCCCTGCGCGCCATAGAAGTCGACCAGCGGCGCGGTGTCGCGGGCGTAGACCCGAAGCCGTTCCGCGATCACCTCCGAGCTTGTCATCGTCGCGCTGGTAGAGCTCGTTGCCACACCGGTCGCACAGATCGGGCTGGCTGGGCGGATCGAACTCGACGTGCCAGATCTTGCCGCAGCCACGGCAGGTCCGCCGGCCGGAAAGCCGCCGGATCACCTCGTCGTCGTCGACGACGAGCTCGAGAACCAGGTCGAGGCCGACGCCGAGGTCAGCCAGCAGCTTGTCCAGTGCCGCGGCCTGCGGAACGGTGCGGGGAAAGCCGTCGAGCAGGAAACCGTCGCCCGCATCGGCCTCGGCGAGCCGGTCCCGCACCATGTTGATGGTCACCTCGTCCGGAACGAGCTGGCCGGCGTCCATGTACCGCTTGGCCTCGACAGCCCGAGCGGCGTGCCCTGAGACACGTTCGCCCGGAAGATGTCGCCGGTGGAGATCTTCGGCACGGCGAGGGTTGCGGCGATGAACTCGGCCTGTGTGCCCTTGCCCGCACCGGGTGGGCCAACGAGCACCAGTCTCACCAGATCACCACCCTCTCCGCGCCACCGCGTCGCCCGTTCACTCGCCCCGCTCGCCAGTATCGTCGCGTGTCGCCACGACCAGTATCGCCACGCCCGTCAGCGCAGGAACCCCTCGTAGTTGCGCTGCATCAGCTGGCTCTCGATCTGCTTGACGGTCTCCAGTCCGACGCCGACGATGATCAGCACCGCGGTGCCGCCGAACGGGAAGTTCTGCTTCTGGCCGCCGACCAGGTTGATGAAGAGGTTCGGCAGGATCGAGATGATGCCCAGGTAGAGCGCGCCGGGCAGGGTGATCCGGCTGAGGATGAAGTCGAGATACTCGGCGGTCGGCTTGCCGGGCCGGATACCCGGGACGAACCCGCCGTACTTCTTCATGTTGTCCGCGACCTCGGTCGGGTTGAACGTGATCGACGACGTAGAAGTACGTGAAGAAGATGATCAGCAGGAAGTAGAGCGAGATGTTGACCCAGCTCGTCGGGTCGACGATGTAGCTGTCGACGAAGGTATAGAACGCGCTCGGGTCGTTGCGGTTCATGAAACCGAGCACCAGCTGCGGCAGGTACAGCAGCGACGACGCGAAGATCACCGGGATGACGCCCGCCTGGTTGACCTTGAGCGGGATGTAGGTCGACGTGCCGCCGTACATCCGTCGGCCGATCATGCGCTTGGCGTACTGCACCGGGAATCCGGCGCTGGGCCTGCTCGATGAAGACCACGCCGGCGATGACGAGCACGCCGATCGCGAGCACGAGGAAGAAGACGCCAGGGCCCTTGGCGGTCTGGATCTGCCAGCCCTCGGTGGGCAGCCGGGCCGCGATCGAGGTGAAGATCAGGACGGACATGCCGTTGCCGACGCCACGGTCGGTGATCAGCTCGCCGAGCCACATCACCACGCCGGTGCCGGCGGTCATCGTGATCACCAGGACAGTGAGCGGTGAGCGGCATGTCCAGATCTGGTGTTTTCCGGGATGATCGGGAAGCTGCGTCACAGCAGGTTGGAGAAGAGCTGGCCGGATCGGGCCAGCGCCACGAACGCCGACGACTGCAGAATCGCGAGGCCGAGCGTCAGGTAGCGGGTGTACTGCGTGATCTTCGCCTGGCCGGACTGGCCTTCCTTGCTGCAGCTGCTCCAGCCGCGGGATGACCACGGTGAGCAGCTGCAGGATGATGCTCGCGGTGATGTACGGCATGATGCCCAGCGCGAACACCGACAGCTGCAGCAGCGCGCCGCCCGAGAACAGGTTGAGCAGCGTGAAGACGCCGTTCTGGTCCGAGTCCTTGGTCGCGTCGATGCACTGTCTGCACGTTGCCGAATGAGACGCCGGGACTCGGTAGCGTCGCGCCGAGCCGGTAGACCGCGATGATCGCCGACCGTAAAGATCAGCTTCTTGCGCAGGTCAGGCGTGCGGAACGCACTGAGAAAGGCGGAAAGCAACTTCTTCCTCCTGCGCGTGGCGGCCGCCGGTGTGGACGGCGGGACGAGATGGGTCGACGGGGGTGTCGCCGACTCTCAACAGCCCGACGGATGGGACTCGGTAGCGTCCGGTCAGCCGTCCGGTCAGGCGCGCCAGACCGCTTCGCCGATCGTGGCGTCCGCAGGCGATACCGCCTGGCGGACGGCCACGCAGTCTGGTTCGACTGACGGGCGCCTGAACATTCTTACAGCTGGATGCTCGCACCACCAGCGGCGGCGATCTTCTCCTTCGCCGACTCGCTGAAAGCGTGCGCCGTCACCCGCAGGCTGATCCCGCCGAGCTCGCCGTTGCCGAGCACCTTCACCGGCTGAGCCCGAGCGAACCGCGCCGGCCTCCACCAGCTCGTTCGGCCCGATCTCGCCGCCCTTGGGGAACAGTTCGGCGAGCCGGTCCAGGTTGACCACCTGGAACTCGACCCGGAACTTGTTCTTGAACCCCTTGAGCTTGGGCAGCCGCATGTGGATCGGCATCTGCCCACCCTCGAAGGCGGCGGGGATGTTCCTGCGGGCCTTCGAGCCCTTGGTACCCCGGCCAGCGGTCTTGCCCTTGGAGCCCTCACCGCGACCCACCCGGGTCTTCGCGGTCTTGGCACCCGGCGCTGGACGGAGGTGGTGGACCTTGATCGTCATTACTCGACCTCCTCGACCGTCACCAGGTGGTTCACCGTGAAGATCATCCCCCGGATCTCCGGACGATCCTCCTTGACCACCACGTCATTGATCCGCTTCAGGCCGAGCGACCGCAGCGATTCCCGCTGGTTGTGCTTCGTCCCGATCGAGGATCGGATCTGTGTCACCTTCAGGCGTGCCATGACGGCTCACACCCCCACACCCGCGCGCGCCGCCAGCATGGCGGCCGGCGCGACGTCCTCGACCGGCAGGCCACGGCGAGCCGCGACCTTCTCCGGAGACTCCAGCATGCTCAACGCCGCGACGGTGGCGTGCACGATGTTGATCGGGTTCGACGAGCCGAGGCTCTTGGACAGCACGTCGTGGATGCCCGCGCACTCGAGCACCGCACGCACCGGCCCACCGGCGATAACCCCGGTACCGGCACTGGCCGGCTTGAGCAGCACGACGCCTGCGGCCGCGTCGTCCCTGCACGGGGTGCGGGATCGTCGCTCCGATCCGCGGCACCGTGAAGAAGTGCTTCTTGGCCTCCTCGACGCCCTTGGCGATCGCGGCCGGCACCTCCTTGGCCTTGCCGTAGCCGATGCCGACCGTGCCGTCGCCGTCGCCGACAACCACGAGCGCGGTGAAGCTGAACCGCCGACCGCCCTTGACGACCTTGGCGACCCGGTTGATCGTCACGACCTGCTCGATGTGGGCCGTCTTCTCGGCGGCGTCGCGACCGCCCCGGCCACCGTCACGACCACCCCGGCCGGAACGGCCGTCGCGGCCGCCGCCCTCAGTGCTACCGGACCCGCCCCGGCGCTGTGGACCTGGCATTGTCTGTCCACCTCTCCTTTAGAACTCGAGTCCGGCTTCGCGGGCGGCATCGGCCAAGGCGGCGATGCGCCCCGCGTACCGGTTGCCACCACGGTCGAAGACGACCTTGCTGATGCCCGCTGCCTTCGCCCGCTCCGCGACGAGTGCCCCGACCTTGGTGGCCTGAGACTTCTTGTCGCCGCTCGACGGTGCGCACCGAAGAGTCGACGCTCGACGCCGAAGCCAGGGTGTGGCCGCGTGTGTCGTCGACGATCTGGGCGGTGATGTGCCGCAGCGATCGGGTGACCACCAGGCGGGGGCGCACAGCCGTGCCGCTGATGTTCTTGCGCACCCGGAAGTGCCGACGCGCCCGCCCGATGGCGCGCTGTGCGGCCACGCCGCTGCGGCGCTTGAGCAGTGTCGCGCTCACTTCTTACCCGCCTTTCCAGCCTTCCGACGAATGACCTCGCCGACGTACTTTACGCCCTTGCCCTTGTAGGGCTCCGGCGGACGAATCTTGCGAATGTTCGCGGCGACCTCGCCCACCTGCTGCTTGTCGATCCCAGCTGACGTGGAACAGCGTCGGCCTCTCCACCGTGAAGGTGATGCCTGCCGGGGCCGTCACGATGACCGGGTGCGAGAAGCCGAGCGCGAACTCAAGGTCGGCCCCCTTCTGCTGAACCCGATAACCGGTGCCGGCGATCTCCAGGGACTTTCGGTAACCCTCGGTCACCCCGACGACCATGTTGGCGACGAGGGTACGGCTGAGTCCGTGCAGTTCCTTGGCCCGCCGTTCGTCGTTGGGGCGGTTGACCTGCAGCTCGCCGTCCGAGTCGCGCTCGAACCACGGTGATCGGTTCGGCGACCGAGTGGCTCAGCTCGCCCTTGGGGCCTTTGACCTTGACCGTCTGGCCGGCGATGGTGACATCGACACCGGCCGGCACCGCGATCGACTTACGTCCGATTCGCGACATTACAACCCACTCCTACCAGACGTAGGCGAGGACTTCCCCGCCCACCCCTCGCTTGCGGGCCTGCCGGTCGGTGAGCAGTCCCTGGGACGTCGAAATAATCGCCACGCCCAGTCCGCCCAGCACTCGCGGCAGGTCCGTAGCCTTGGCGTAGACCCGCAGGCCGGGCTTGGAGACCCGACGAATGCCGGCGAGGCTCCGCTCCCGAGTGGTGCCGTACTTCAGCTCCACCACGAGAGTCCTGCCCGACGGCGTCAGGAGCAGGCTCCTCAACCGCCCACGACGACCACGTAACCCTCCGCCTTGAGGACCTCGGCGATATTCGCCTTGATCTTCGAGTACGGCATGGTCACGCGGTCGTGGTACGCCTGGTTGGCGTTGCGCAGACGCGTGAGCATGTCTGCGATCGGGATCAGTCATGGTCATTGACATGTCAGACCTTTCTCACCGCGGTTCCCAGCAGTCCACACTGGACGCTGGGCCTGCGGCGAAGAGCTTGAGTCGTTGCTACCCGCACCGGACTACCAGGACGCCTTCGACACGCCCGGCAGCTCGCCCCGGTGGGCCATCTCGCGGAGGCAGATCCGGCACAGGCCGAACTTGCGGTATACCGCCTTGGGGCGGCCACACCGCTGGCAGCGGGTGTAAGCGCGCACCGAGAACTTCGGCTTCTCGGCAGCCTTGAGGACCAGCGCCTTCTTGGCCATATCAGTTCTCCTTGAACGGGAAGCCCAGGAGCTTGAGCAGCGCCCGGCCTTCGTCATCGGTGTTGGCGGTGGTCACGATCGTGATGTCCATGCCTCGCACCCGGTCGATGCGGTCCTGGTCGATCTCGTGAAACACCGACTGCTCGGTGAGCCCGAAGGTGTAGTTGCCGTGGCCGTCGAGCTTGCGCCCGTCGAGACCGCGGAAGTCGCGGATGCGGGGCAGCGCGATCGACAGCAGCCGGTCGAGGAACTCCCACATCCGGTCGCCACGCAGTGTGACCTTCGCGCCGATCGGCATTCCCTCACGCAGTTTGAACTGGGCGATGGACTTGGTCGCCCGGCGCACCTGCGGCTTCTGACCAGTGATCGCGGCGAGATCGCGCACCGCGCCGTCCATGAGCTTGGCGTCGCGAGCGGCCTCGCCCACACCCATGTTCACAACGATCTTCACCAGGCCAGGGACCTGCATCGGATTCGCGTAGCTGAACTCTTCCCGCAGTGCGGGCACGACCTCGCCCCGGTAACGCTCTTTCAACCGCGGCATCGTCAACGTCGTCATCACAGGTCCTTACCGTTGCGGCGGGAGATCCGGACCTTCTGGCCGTTCTCGTCCACCCGATATCCCACGCGGGTCGGTTTTCCGTCGGAGTCGACCACCAACACGTTGGAGACGTCGATCGGCGCCTCCTGAGTCACGATGCCGCCGGTCTTGGTGCCCCGCTGAGTGGTGCTGACCCGGGTGTGCTTCTTGACCCGGTTCACGCCCTCGACCAGCACCTTGTTGAGTCTCGGGTAGGCGACGAGCACCTTACCCCGCATGCCTTTGTCGCGTCCGGAGATGACCTCAACCGTGTCATCTTTTCTGATCTTCACGGCTACAGCACCTCCGGCGCGAGCGAAATAATCTTCATGAAACGCTTGTCGCGCAGCTCGCGACCGACCGGACCGAAGATGCGGGTGCCGCGTGGGTCTCCGCCATCCTTGATGATCACAGCCGCGTTCTCGTCGAAGCGGATATAGGACCCATCGGGACGTCGGCGCTCCTTCGCGGTGCGCACGACGACCGCCTTCACGACGTCGCCTTTCTTCACGCCGGCGCCAGGGATCGCGTCCTTGACCGTGGCCACGATGACGTCACCGATGCGCGCATACCGCCGACCCGAGCCACCGAGCACCCGGATGCACAGAATCTCCCGCGCACCCGTGTTGTCGGCGACCCGAAGTCGCGACTCCTGCTGAATCACGTCAGTCTCTCCTATGTCTGCCGGTTCTCCGGTCGGATCCGACCGGAGCCTGGAAGAACCTTCATTCGCGCCAGGCGCGCTGGTCTCTGCTGTCGTGAGGGCCGTCGACCCGCCCGAGGGCAGGCCGACGAGCCGAACTCACTTCGCCTTTTCGATGATCTCCACAACGCGCCACCGCTTGGTCGCCGACAACGGTCGGGTCTCCATCAGCACCACGCGGTCGCCGGTCCCACACGCGTTGTTCTCGTCGTGTGCCTGGAGTTTGCGGGTGCGCCGAAGAACCTTGCCGTAGAGCGGGTGCTTGACCCGATCCTCGACGACAACCACCACGGTCTTGTCCATCTTGTCGCTCACCACGAGGCCCTCGCGGACCTTACGTCGGGCGCGCGCTTGTGTCTCCGTACCCGTGGTCATGTTCTCACTCATCCGGTCACCACCTCAGAGGGCTCAGCTGAGAGCCCTAGTTCGCGCTCGCGCATGATCGTGTAGATCCGAGCGATCTCCCGCCGTACAACCTGCAACCGCCGGTTGTTGTCGAGCTGTCCTGTAGCGGATTGGACCCGGAGGTTGAACAGTTCCGCCTTGGCTTCCCGCAGCTTGACGGTGAGTTCTTCCGACCGGAGCTCACGCAACTCCGCTGCGACTGTGCCCGCTGTCATCAGACCTCACCCACTTCGCGTGTCACGATGCGGCACTTCATCGGGAGCTTGTGGATCGCGAGGCGCATCGCCTCACGAGCCGTCGCCTCGACCGGGAACGACATCTCGAAGAGAATCCGGCCCGGCTTGACGTTGGCCACCCACCACTCCGGCGAACCCTTGCCGGAACCCATCCGGGTCTCGGCCGGTTTCTTGGTCAGTGCTTGGTCCGGGAAGATCGTGATCCAGACCTTGCCACCACGACGAATGTGGCGGGTCATCGCGATACGCGCGGCTTCGATCTGCCGGTTCGTGACGTAGGCCGACTCCAGCGCCTGGATGCCGAACTCACCGAACACGACCCGGTTGCCGCCCTTGCTCCGGCCGTGCCGGTCCGGGTGGTGCGGCTTCCGGAAGCCCTTCGGGGGCTTGCGGGGCATCAACATGACCTCAGCCCTCCTGGCTCTGCGCTGGCGCGGACTCGTCCGCGGCGGGCGCACTCGTGGCTTCACTGCTCGCCAGCCTGGCCGCTGCCGACCGGCCTGCCTCGGTGCCACCAGCGGTGGTGCCCGACGAGCCGGAACGCCCACGGCGAGGCCGGTCCGAACGCTCCGGCCGGTCGCGCCGGGGACGGCCTGGGGCCGCCATCTCCGGTTCGCGGCCCGGCACGGCATCGCCCTTGTAGATCCAGGCCTTCACGCCGATGCGGCCGAAAGTCGTGCGAGCCTCGAAGAAGCCGTATTCGATATTGGAGCGCAGGGTGTGCAATGGCACCCGGCCCTCCCGATAAAACTCGGTCCGGCTCATCTCGGCGCCGCCCAGGCGGCCGGAGACCTGCACCCGGATGCCACGAACCATCGGGTTCTTCATCGCGGACTGCATCGCCTTGCGCATCGCCCGACGGAAGCTGACCCGGCTGGAGAGCTGCTCGGCAACGCCCTGCGCGACAAGCTGCGCGTCGGACTCCGGGTTGTTGACCTGCAGGATGTTGAGCTGAACCTGCTTGCCGGTGAGCTTGACCAGCTCGGCCCGGATGCGGTCCGCCTCAGCACCCTTGCGCCCGATAACGATGCCCGGGCGCGCGGTGTAGATGTCGACCTGAACCTGGTCGAGACTGCGCCGCTCGATGTTGACCTTCGAGACGCCGGCCCGTTCCAGCCCTCGGGACATCAGCTTGCGGATTTTGACGTCCTCAGCGATGAAGTCCTTGTAGAGCTTGTCGGCATACCAGCGCGACTTCCAGTCGGTCGAGATGCCGAGCCGGAACCCGGTCGGGTGAACTTTCTGACCCATTACTCGGTCCCCTCCTCGGCCTCCGCCGCCTTGTCGGCGGCGGCCTTCGTGCTCACCTTGGTCGCCGAAGCGCCCTTCACCGCCGAGCGTCGGCGCGATGACGCGACAACGCTCTCCACCTCAATGGTGATATGGCAGGTCCGCTTGCGGATCCGGTAAGCCCGACCCTGCGCGCGCGGACGGAACCGCTTGAGGGTCGGACCCTCGTCGACATAGGCCGCGCGCACCAGCAACGAGTCTGGGTCGAGCCGCTCATTGTTCTCCGCGTTCGCGATCGCGCTCGCGAGCACTTTGTAGACCTGTTCGCTGGCGGCCTGCGGGGCGAACTTCAGCACCGTGAGTGCCTCGGTGGCGGGCAGGCCACGGACGAGGTCAACCACGCGGCGCGCCTTCATCGGCGAGACGCGCACATGCCGTGCAACGGCTCGCGCGCCAGGCAACGCGCTCGCGTCGCTCTTCGTTGGCATCGGGTGTCCCCTTGATCTGGTGAAATCCGTAAGCGGCAGCCCTAGCGGCGGCGGCTCTTGCGGTCGTCCTTCTCGTGACCCTTGAACGTGCGGGTCAGCGCGAACTCGCCGAGCTTGTGCCCGACCATCGACTCACTGATGAAGACCGGCACGTGCTTGCGCCCATCGTGGACGCCGATGGTGTGGCCGAGCATCTCTGGGATGATCGTCGAGCGGCGTGACCAGGTCTTGATGACGTTCTTGGAGTTGGTCTCGTTCTGCCGATCCACCTTCTTGAGCAGGTGGTCGTCGACGAACGGACCCTTCTTCAAGCTTCGAGGCATCTCTTTTGTCTCCCTCAGCCTCAGCCGCGCTTGCGGGTGGCATAACGACGGCGGACGATCAGGCGATCGCTCGGCAGACCCTGACGCCGGGTGCGCCCCTCGGGCTTGCCCTTCGGGTTCACCGGGTGGCGACCACCGGAGGTCTTACCCTCACCACCACCGTGTGGGTGGTCAATCGGGTTCATCGCGACACCACGAACCGTCGGGCGCTTGCCCTTCCAGCGCATGCGGCCGGCCTTACCCCAGTTGATGTTTGACTGGTCGGCGTTACCGATCTCGCCCACCGTCGCCCGGCAGCGCACATCCACCCGCCGAATCTCACCGGACGGCATACGCAGCGTGGCGTAGATGCCCTCCCGGCCAAGCAGCTGAATGCCGACGCCTGCGGAGCGGGCCAGTTTCGCGCCGCCCCCCGGACGCAGCTCCACCCCGTGAACGGTCGTGCCGACCGGGATGTTGCGCAGCGGCATGTTGTTGCCTGGCTTGATGTCGGCGCCCGGCCCCGACTCCACCCGGTCACCCTGCTTGAGGTCCTTCGGAGCCAAGATGTAGCGCTTCTCGCCGTCGGCGTAGTGCAGCAACGCGATCCGCGCGGTGCGGTTCGGGTCGTATTCGATGTGCGCGACCTTCGCCGGCACGCCGTCTTTGTCGACCCGCTTGAAATCGATCAGGCGGTATTGCCGCTTGTGCCCGCCGCCCTGATGACGGGTGGTGATCCGACCGTGGGCGTTGCGGCCACCGTTGCTGTGCAACGGGCGCAGCAGCGACTTCTCCGGCGTCGACCGAGTCACCTCGGCGAAGTCCGAGACACTGGAGCCACGGCGACCTGGGGTCGTCGGCTTGTACTTACGAATAGGCATTGTCCCTACCCCCTCAGCCGACCGGTCCGCCGAAGGCGTCGATCCGGTCACCATCGGCGAGCTTGACCATCGCCCGCTTCGTGTCCTTGCGCTTTCCCCAGCCGGTGCGGGTGCGCTTGCGCTTGCCCTCCCGGTTGAGCGTGTTCACGGTCAGCACCCGGACGTTGAAGATCTGCTGAATCGCGATCTTGATCTCGGTCTTGTTCGCGTCCGGGTGAACCTGAAACGTGTACCAGTTGCGGTTGAGCTCGCTATAACTCTTCTCGGAGACCACCGGCGCGAAGATGACATCGCGCGGGTCGGCGACCGTACTCACTGGGCTGACCCCTCTCCGGCCCGGGCCGGGCTCGCGACGAACTCGTCGAGCGCCGCCGCGGTGAAGACCACGTCGTCGGCTACGAGCACGTCATAGGTGTTGAGCTGGTCGGCGACGAGCAGATGCACATTTTGCGCGTTGCGCAACGACAACCAGTTGACCTCGTCGTCCCGACTCAGGACCACCAGCACCCGCTGCGACTGGGAAATCCCCCGCAGCACGGTCAGCGCGTC
The DNA here is from genome assembly GCA_963736695.1 of uncultured Actinomycetota bacterium. Classification (GTDB taxonomy): domain Bacteria; phylum Actinomycetota; class Actinomycetes; order Mycobacteriales; family Micromonosporaceae; genus CAVTPU01. Next base: position 3,149,348 of record CAVTPU010000004.1, on the reverse strand, counting down.
CTTGGTCTTCGGCGTCTCACCGGCGACGAACGAGCTGACGACGTGCAGCTGACCCGAGCGGGCCCGGTCCGACAAGGCCCCGCGCAGCGCGGCCACCTTCATCTTCTTCGGTGTCCGCTGGCTGTAGTCGCGCGGCACTGGGCCGTGCACCACGCCACCCCCGGTGAACTGCGGGGCACGGATCGAGCCCTGCCGCGCGCGGCCCGTTCCTTTCTGCTTGTACGGCTTCTTGCCGCCACCAGCGACCTCGCCGCGCGTCTTCACTTTGTGCGTGCCCTGCCGGGCGGCGGCCAGTTGGGCCACCACGACCTGGTGCATCAGCGGGATGTTCGCCGGCGCGTCGAAGACGTCATCGGGGAGGTCGACCGTGCCGGTCTTCGTCCCGTCCACGCCCAGAACGTCAACAGAACTCATTTCGCACCGCCTTTCTTCGCGGGCGCCTTGGCCGCGGTGCGGATGAGGACCAGCCCGCCCTTAGGCCCAGGAACGGCGCCCCTGACCAGAATGATGTTCTGCTCGGGGTCGACCGCCTGGATTGTCAGGCCCTGTGCGGTGTAACGGACGCCACCCATCCGGCCGGCCATCCGCACACCCTTGAACACCCGTCCCGGGGTGGCGCACGCGCCGACCGACCCGGGCGAGCGGTGCTTGCGCTCGACGCCGTGGCTGGCCTTCAAACCGTGGAACCCGTGCCGCTTCATCACACCGGCGAAGCCCTTGCCCTTGGTGCGGCCGGTGACGTCAATCACTCCGCCTGCGGCGAAGGTGTCGACTGTCACCTCCTGACCCAAGGTGTATTGCTCGGCGTCGGTGGTGCGCAGCTCGACCAGGTGCCGACGAGGCGCCGAGTCGGACTGCCGCGAAGTGGCCCGCGGTCGGCTTGTTCACCCGGCGCGAGTTGATCGCGCCGTAGGCGAGTTGCACGGCCGAGTATCCGTCCCGCTCAGGAGTGCGGACCTGCGTCACAACGCAGGGCCCAGCCTGCACAACGGTGACCGGGACAACCTTGTTGTTGTCCCACACCTGGGTCATGCCGAGTTTGGCGCCCAGGATGCCCTTGACTTCCCTGTCCATCGGTGCAACCCCTACAGCTTGATCTCGATGTCGACGCCGGCCGGAAGGTCGAGCCGCATGAGCGAGTCGACGGTCTTCGTAGTCGGATCGATGATGTCGATCAGACGCTTGTGTGTGCGCATCTCGAAGTGCTCGCGCGAGTCCTTGTACTTGTGCGGCGACCGGATGACGCAGTAACGGTTGATCTCCGTTGGCAGCGGCACCGGGCCAGCGACCTGCGCCCCCGTCCGGGTCACCGTCTCGACGATCTTGCGCGCCGAGGAGTCGACGACCTCGTGGTCATAGGCCTTGAGCCGGATGCGGATCTTCTGTCCCGCCATGATGGCTGTCCTTTCTGCGGGGGCTCGCCGCCGCAACCCCCGCAGGGGCACGGAACCGGAGTCGTCCGGTGCTGCCTTCTCTTCGTCTCCGACCCCCGCGGTCGGGCGTGTCGCACTCCTGAACCGATTTCACCCGTAGGTGAAGTTCGGACCCTGGGCACTGCACACCCACTGCGAAAGTCCAGGCGTCGACCGCGCTCCCCGAAGGGGCGATCGTCACCCAGCGCGGCGTGGCCGGTCTCGGTGATCGAGTCGCGACGCCCGGACCGAGTCGCAGCGCTCATGCGCACGCCACCGCCCGTCGCGCCGCCGACGCAACCTGTTGTAGTATGCCGTATCCCCTGCGGCAATGTGAAATCGTGGGTCTTCACGGCACTCCGTCGTCAGGGCGGGCGGCCGGGAACGACTCCCGAAGGTGTCGATCGTCGACCGCCCGCCACCGACAGACGGACTTGTTCGTCCTACTTGATGATCTTGGTGACCCGGCCGGCGCCGACGGTGCGGCCACCCTCGCGGATCGCGAACTTGAGGCCTTCCTCCATCGCGATCGGCTGGATCAGCTGGACCGTCATCGCTGGTGTTGTCACCAGGCATGACCATGTCCGTGCCCTCGGGCAGCGTGACCACGCCGGTGACGTCCGTGGTCCGGAAGTAGAACTGCGGACGGTAGTTCTGGAAGAACGGCGTGTGCCGGCCACCCTCCTCCTTGGAGAGGATGTAGACGGTCGCCTCGAACTCGGTGTGCGGGGTGTTGGTTCCCGGCTTCACCACGACCATGCCGCGCTCGACGTCCTCGCGCTTGATGCCGCGCAGCAGCAGGCCGACGTTCTCACCGGCACGGGCCTCGTCGAGGATCTTGCGGAACATCTCGATCCCGGTGCAGATCGTCTTCATCGACTTCTCCCGATGCCGACGATCTCCACCTCCTCGTTCGGCTTGAGCACGCCACGCTCGGCGCGACCGGTGACGACCGTGCCACGACCGGTGATCGTGAAGACGTCCTCGATCGGCATGAGGAACGGCTTCTCGATCTCGCGCTCCGGCTGCGGGATCGCGTCGTCGACCGCGTTCATGAGCTCCATCAGCGCGTCCGGCCCACTTCGCGTCGCCCTCGAGAGCCTTCAGCGCCGACACCCGAACCACCGGCAGGTCGTCGCCCGGGTACTCCTGAGCCGAGAGCAGCTCACGGACCTCGAGCTCGACGAGCTCCAGCAGCTCCTCGTCGTCGACCATGTCGCTCTTGTTGAGCGCCACGACGATGTAGGGCACACCGACCTGACGGGCCAGCAGCACGTGCTCACGGGTCTGCGGCATCGGGCCGTCGGTCGCCGCCGACCACCAGGATGGCGCCGTCCATCTGCGCCGCACCGGTGATCATGTTCTTGATGTAGTCGGCGTGACCCGGGCAGTCGACGTGCGCGTAGTGACGCTTCTCGGTCTGGTACTCGACGTGCGCGATCGAGATGGTGATGCCGCGGGCCTTCTCCTCCGGCGCCTTGTCGATCTCGTCGAACGGCGTGTACGGGTTGAGGTCCGGCATCTTGTCATGCAGGACCTTCGTGATCGCCGCGGTCAGCGTCGTCTTCCCGTGGTCGATGTGACCAATGGTGCCGATGTTGACGTGCGGCTTAGTCCGCTCGAACTTCGCCTTCGCCACTGGTGTCCTCCTGAGGACTTTCGTGGTTCGTACGCCCCGCGCCGGATGCGCAGACGTCCTGGTTTTCGACTGTGGGTCTTGCGGCGTGATGCCTCAGGCCCGGTGCACGCAGTCCCGAACGGGCTCGCTCGGCGTCACCCGACATGGGTCGGCCGTCGCTCACTCGCCGGTCGCCTTCGCGATGATCTCCTTCGCGACGTTCGCGGGAACCTCGCTGTAGGAGTCGAACTGCATGCTGTAGCTCGCCCGGCCCTGGGTCTTCGACCGCAGGTCGCTGACGTAGCCGAACATCTCCGACAGCGGCACCAGGGCGCGGACGACGCGGGCGCCGCCGCGCTCCTCCATCGCCTGGATGATGCCACGACGGGAGTTGAGGTCACCGATGACGTCACCCATGTTCTCCTCCGGGGTGACGACCTCGACGGCCATCATCGGTTCGAGCAGCACGGGACTGGCCCGCCGGGCCGCTTCCTTGAGCGCCATCGAACCGGCGATCTTGAACGCCATCTCCGACGAGTCGACCTCGTGGTACTGACCGTCGACCAGCGTCAACTTCACCCCGACCAGCGGATAGCCGGCCAGCACGCCGTACTGCATGGCGTCCTGGGCGCCGGCGTCCACCGACGGGATGAACTCCCTCGGGATGCGGCCACCGGTCACCGCGTTCTCGAACTCGTAGATCGGCTGTCGCCGTCGAGCGGCAGCGGCTCGAGATTGATGATCACGCGCGCGTACTGGCCGGAACCACCGGTCTGCTTCTTGTGGGTGTACTCGACCTTCTCGACCGCCTTGCGGATGGTCTCCCGGTAGGCCACCTGCGGCTTGCCGACGTTGGCCTCGACGTTGAACTCGCGGCGCATCCGGTCGACCAGGATGTCCAGGTGCAGCTCGCCCATGCCGGAGATGACCGTCTGGCCGGTCTCCTCGTCGTTGCTTCACGCGGAAGGTCGGGTCCTCTTCGGCGAGGCGCTGGATGGCGGTGCCGAGCTTCTCCTGGTCGGCCTTGCTCTTCGGCTCGATCGCGACCGAGATGACCGGCTCGGGGAACGTCATCGACTCCAGGATCACCGGCTTGGCCGGGTCGCAGAGCGTGTCACCGGTGGTGGTCTGCTTGAGACCCTGCACCGCGATGATGTCGCCGGCCTTCGCCGCGCGGACGCTCCTCCCGCTTGTTGGCGTGCATCTGGTAGATCTTGCCGATGCGCTCCTTGCGGTCCTTGGTGGAGTTCACCACCTGAGTGCCGGACTCCAGCGTGCCGGAGTAGACCCGTACATAGGTCAGCTTGCCCAGGTGCTTGTCCGTCTGGATCTTGAAAGCGAGCCCGGAGAAGGGCTCGTCAACCGCGGGCTTGCGCAGCATCGGGGTCTCCCCGTCGGTCGCGGTTCCCTCGATCGCCGGGATGTCCAACGGCGACGGCAGGAAGTCCACGACCGCGTCGAGCATGGGCTGTACGCCCTTGTTCTTGAACGCCGAGCCGCAGAGCACCGGGTTGGCCTTGCTGGCGATCGTCGCCCGCCGAATAGCGGCCTTGATCTCCTCGATCGAGAGTTCCTCGCCCTCGAGGTACTTCTCCATCACCGCGTCGTCGACGTCGGCCAGGGTCTCGAGCAGCTTCTCGCGCCACTCCGCGGCCTGGTCGGCGAGGTCGGCCGGGATCTCCTCGATCGCGTAGTCCTCGCCCTTCTGGGTCTCCCCACGCCAGGTGAGCGCGCGCATCCCGATGCAGGTCGACGACCCCGATGTGATCGCCCTCCAGGCCGATCGGGATCTGCAGCACCAACGGCGTGGCGTTGAGCCGGTCGATCATCATCTGCACGCAGCGGAAGAAGTCGGCACCGGTCCGGTCGAGCTTGTTGACGAAACACATCCGGGGCACGTCGTACTTGTCGGCCTGCCGCCACACGTTCTCGGTCTGCGGCTCCACCCCGGCGACACCGTCATAGACGGCGACCGCGCCATCGAGCACCCGCAGCGACCGCTCCACCTCGACGGTGAAGTCGACGTGGCCGGGGGTATCGATGATCTGGATGATGTGGTCTTTCCACTCGCACTTGGTGGCGGCGGAGGTGATCGTGATCCCCCGTTCCTGTTCCTGCTCCATCCAGTCCATGACGGCTGCGCCCTCATGGACCTCACCGATCTTGTACGTGATACCGGTGTAGAACAGGATCCGCTCGGTCGTCGTCGTCTTGCCGGCGTCAATGTGCGCCATGATGCCGATGTTGCGGAGCTTGGCGAGGGCGGCGTCTGCGGCGGCCACGGTAGTCCCTACTTCGTCTCGTCGGGGTCTTGACAGCCACGTGCCGCCCGTGGCGGCACGTGGAAACTCGACAGGCACTGCTGGTGCAGCGCTGGGCGACTCATCGTTACCTACAGTAATGGGCGCGGGCCCAGTTACCAGCGGTAGTGCGCGAAGGCCTTGTTGGACTCGGCCATCTTGTGAGTGTCCTCGCGCTTCTTCACACTCGCGCCGAGGCCGTTGCTCGCGTCAAGCAGCTCATTCATCAGCCGCTCGACCATCGTCTTCTCCCGACGAGCCCGGGAATAGGTGACCAGCCACCGCAGTCCGAGTGTGGTGGCCCGCAGGGGCCGAACCTCGACCGGCACCTGGTAGGTCGCGCCACCGACGCGGCGACTGCGCACCTCGAGGGTGGGCTTGACGTTGTCCATCGCGCGCTTGAGCGTCACCACGGGATCGGTGCCGGTCTTCTCTTTGCAGCCTTCGAGCGCGCCGTAGACGATGCTCTCCGCGAGCTGGCGCTTGCCGCGCAGCAGGATCTTGTTGACCAGCTGGGTGACCAGCGGCGAGTTGTAGACCGGGTCCGCGGTGAGCGGGCGTCGGGGAGCGGGGCCCTTACGCGGCATGTCAGCTCTTCTCCTTCTTCGCGCCATAGCGGCTGCGGGCCTGCTTGCGGTTGCGGACACCCTGAGTGTCCAGCGAACCACGGATGATCTTGTATCGTACGCCCGGCAGGTCCTTCACTCGACCGCCACGCACGAGCACGATCGAGTGCTCCTGCAGGTTGTGGCCGACACCGGGAATGTAGGCGGTCACCTCGATCTGGCTGGTGAGCCGGACACGGGCCACCTTACGCAGGGCCGAGTTGGGCTTCTTCGGGGTGGTTGTATACACCCGTGTGCAGACGCCGCGCCGCTGCGGGCTCCCTTTGAGCGCCGGCGTCTTTGTCTTGCTCGTCTTCGCCTGGCGGCCCTTGCGGACCAGCTGTTGAATCGTGGGCATCCGGGTCCGTGTCTCCCTGTCCTCGCTGGACGCCCACCCCGTCGTGGTGCGGGTTACGGCGCCGTCTGCGGTCTGTGTTGCACTTCTGTCCTGGTCAAGTTGTGTTGTGCGGGCGACACTCCACCAGCAGGAGGCCGAGGTTCCGACCCCCGCGGTCGGGCGTGTCGCTCATGTGCCGACAGGCGGCACGCGGCACACCATCGGGCGGGTGTTCCGGCCAGCGCCGAACTCGGCGCGGGCGCACGCATCATCGACCTGGTTACCCAGGCACGAACGCAAAGAGTACCGGCCCGCCAGTGGGTTGGTCAAAACGACGGCTCCCGCCACGCCCTCAGCCGGGTGACCCCACGCTCAGCCCGACTGCGGCGATCAGCGCGGTGAGCATGATCACAATGCCGACTCCGCCGACGACCGTTCCCGCCACCCCGACACCGAACCCCACCCGACGGTTGGGAGCCCGCTTCACCTGACGCATGCCGACAACTCCCAACAGCACCGCCGCGCCGCCCAGCAACCCGGAAAGCACCGCGAAGGCGCCGGCGACGGTGGGCCCCCAGCCCGCCTCAGCGCCGGCGAGGCCGAAGACCGCGACGATGAGAGCGACGAGCACAGACCCGATCCCCGTGACCAGACTCGCGCTCGCCGGCCCGCTCGCGGTGGGCGGCACCGGCGCCACGGCGATACCAAACGGCGTGCCGGGTACGGGGTGCACGGCGATCGGCGGCGGCAAAGCCTCCACCAGCGCGGACGACGGCGGCGGAGGCGGCTGCCACATCGGCTGCTCGGTCATCGGTGACGATCCTCTCCAGTCGACTCGCGCCAGTGGTCAACGGGTGCGAAACGGGCTTCAGGCACGGTGCTTCAGTTAGTTCGAGGTGTCGGGGAAATCCATTCCGGTATCGACGATCGCTCTGATGGCGAAAATCATCGCCACCGACACCACGGTCAGCGTCGCGAGAACCACCCCGGTCCAAGAGAGGGCGACCCCCCACGAGAGCTGACGCGACCCGGTGAGATAACCCCGGCCAGCAACCAGTTCGGACCGCAGTGGACCAGCCAGAGTCAGCGCGATCGCCGCTGGAACGAGGCCGCCAAGAAGTGGACCCGTCAGGGCGGCCACGATCCCCAACACGAGCACCGCCACCGCCTTCGTCGACCGGACGACGTCCGGGTCGTCGGGATGGCGGGAGCCTACGGGCGTGCTGGCGTGTTCGGACTCAATCGCGGGTGCAGCCTCGGCCATGAGACAAGCAGACCACGAACCGACCCGCTATGCCGTCAAGGGCGGCGTTGGTGTCGCTGTAGCGACACCAACGCCGCCCTTGACGGCATCTGTGACCCGGTCGGGGTTACCGGTCGGGTTCACCTCGATCGGTCAGCGGAACGAACTGCCGAGGTCGAAGTCGTCGAGGGGCACCGCGGTGCCGCTCGCCGGGCCGAACCCGTAGTCGGTCTCCAGCGTAGCCCGGTCATCGAGTAGACCTTGGCCTTGGCCTCCTCGGTCGGCTCCACCCGGATGTTGCGGTACTTGTTGATGCCCGTACCGGCCGGGATGAGCTTGCCGATGATGACGTTCTCCTTGAGCCCGATCAGCGAGTCGCTGCGGGCGTGGATCGCGGCATCGGTGAGCACCCGGGTGGTCTCCTGGAACGACGCCGCCGACAGCCACGAATCCGTCGCCAGCGAGGCCTTCGTGATGCCCATGAGCACCGGATCGGCCAGCGGGCGGGGCTCGCCTCCCTCGGCCACGAGCCGCCGGTTCTCCGCCTCGAACTGCGCCCGGTCGACGAGCAGACCCGGCAGGAACTCGGTCGCGCCGGAGTCGATGATCGTCACCCGCTTGAGCATCTGCCGAATGATGATCTCGATGTGCTTGTCGTGGATGAGCACGCCCTGCGACCGGTAGACCTCCTGAACCTCCTGGGTCAGGTGGACCTGCACCGCTCGGGCGCCGAGTGACCCGCAGCAGCTCGTGAGGGTCGATGGTGCCCTCGGTGAGCTTCTCACCGACCTCCACGTGGCGAACCGTCGTGATAACGCAACCGGACCCGCTTGGAGATCTTGTCGTAGACGATCTCGTCGCTGCCGTCGTCCGGCACCATGATGATCTTGCGAGAACGGTCGCCCTCCTCGATCCGGACCCGGCCGGCCGTGTCCGCGATCGGCGCCTTGCCCTTCGGCACGCGCGCCTCGAAGATCTCCTGGACACGGGGCAGACCCTGCGTGATGTCCTCACCGGCGACACCACCGGTGTGGAAGGTACGCATCGTCAGCTGGGTGCCAGGCTCACCGATCGACTGAGCGGCGATGATGCCGACCGCCTCGCCGACGTCGACCGTCTTACCGGTCGGCAGCGACCGGCCGTAACAGGCCGCGCAGACGCCGAGCTTCGACTCGCAGGTGAGCACGCTGCGCACCCGAACCGTCTCGACCCCCAGCTCGATCAGCTTCTCCACCAGCACCGAGGTGAGATCGGACCCACGGGCGACAGCGATGGCACCCGACTTGTCGGGGATGTCATCGGCGATGGTCCGACCGAAGACGCCCGTCTCCACGTGCTCGTGGGCCCGCAGAACTCCGTCGATGACCTGCCCGACAGTCATCGAGACCGCCCGATCGGTGCCGCAGTCCTCCTCGCGGATGATCACGTCCTGCGACACGTCGACGAGACGACGGGTCAGATAACCGGAGTCGGCCGTCCGCAGCGCGGTGTCGGCCAGACCCTTGCGGGCACCGTGGCGTGGAGATGAAGTACTCCAGCACCGAGAGGCCCTCGCGGTAGCTGGCCTTGATCGGCCGCGGGATGATCTCGCCCTTCGGGTTGGCGACCAGACCACGGATCGCACGAGATCTGCCGCAGCTGGAGCATGTTGCCTCGAGCGCCCGAGTTAATCATCGTCCACAGTGGGTTGTCCTGCGGCAGCGAGACTTCCAGCTCCTTGGCCACCTCGTTGGTCGCCTTGGTCCAGATCTCGATCAGCTCGCCACGACGCTCCTCGGCGGTCATCAGACCGCGCTGGTACTGCTTGTCGATCCGCTCGGCTTCCTTTTCGTAGCGCTCGAGGATCTCCCGCTTGCGGGCGGCTGAACGACGTCCTCGATGCCGATGGTCACGCCGGACCAGGTGGCCCAGTGGAAACCGGTTTCCTTCAACGCGTCCAGGGTCGCCGCGAGCTGCACCTTGGGGAACCGCTCGGCGAGGTCGTTGACGATCGCCGACAGCTGTCCCTTGCGGATCTCGTAGTTGACGAAGTGGTAACCCGGCGGCAGGGTCTCGTTGAACAGAACCCGTCCGAGCGTTGTGTCGACCACCACCGGCTCGCCGGGGAGCCAGCCCTCCGGCGCCTGCCAGGCCGGCACACCGGGCGCGTTGTCCACCCCGACGACGCCGGTCAACCGGACCTTGATCGGCGCCTGCAGGCTGCAAGCCTCCGGCGTCGATAGGCCATCCGCGCCTCGGCGTCGGACGAGAAGGCCAAGCCTTCGCCCTTACTGGTTCCCGCCGAAACGCCACGGGTGAGGTGGTACAGTCCGATGATCATGTCCTGGGTTGGCATGGTCACCGGCTTGCCGTCGGCCGGCTTGAGGATGTTGTTGCTGGAGAGCATGAGGATCCGCGCCTCGGCCTGCGCCTCCGCCGACAGCGGCACGTGCACGGCCATCTGGTCACCGTCGAAGTCGGCGTTGAACGCGGTGCAGACGAGCGGGTGGATCTGGATCGCCTTGCCCTCGACCAACTGTGGCTCGAATGCCTGGATGCCCAGCCGGTGCAGGGTCGGCGCCCGGTTGAGCAGCACCGGGTGTTCGCCGATGACCTCTTCGAGCACGTCCCACACGACCGGACGCTGCCGCTCGACCATCCGCTTGGCCGACTTGATGTTCTGCGCGTGGTTGAGATCGACCAGACGCTTCATCACGAACGGCTTGAACAGCTCCAGCGCCATCTGCTTCGGCAGGCCGCACTGGTGCAGCTTGAGCTCGGGGGCCGACGACGATGACCGAACGACCCGAGTAGTCGACCCGCTTGCCGAGCAGGTTCTGCCGGAACCGGCCCTGCTTGCCCTTGAGCATGTCGGACAACGACTTCAGCGGCCGGTTGCCAGGGCCGGTGACCGGGCGTCCGCGGCGGCCGTTGTCGAACAGCGCGTCGACGGCCTCCTGCAGCATCCGCTTCTCGTTGTTGACGATGATCTCCGGCGCGCTCTAGGTCGATGAGGCGCTTGAGCCGGTTGTTTCGGTTGATCACCCGACGATAGAGATCGTTGAGGTCGCTGGTCGCGAAACGGCCACCGTCGAGCTGCACCATCGGACGCAGATCCGGCGGGATCACCGGCACGCAGTCGAGCACCATGCCCAGCGGCGAGTTGGTGGTGTTGAGGAACGCGGCGACCACCTTGAGTCGCTTGAGCGCACGAATCTTGCGCTGCCCCTTGCCGGAACGGATCGTCTCACGCAACGACTCCGCCTCGGCCTCCATGTCGAGGTTCTGCACAAGCGCCTTGATCGCCTCGGCGCCCATGCAGCCGGTGAAGTACTCGCCGAACCGGTCGCGCAACTCGCGGTAGAGCAGCTCGTCGGTGATGAGCTGCTTGCGGTCGAGCTTGCGGAACGTCTCCAGCACCTCGTCAAGCCGGTCGATCTCGCGCTGCGCGCGGTCCCGGATCTGGCGCATCTCACGCTCGCCGGACTCCTTGACCTTGCGTCGCACGTCGCTCTTGGCGCCCTCGGCCTCTAGTTCGGCGAGGTCGGCCTCCAGCTTCTTCGCTCGCTTCTCGATCTCCGCGTCGCGTGCGGCTCTCGGCGTGACGCTTCTCCGCCGAGATCTCCGCGCTCGACCGTGGACATGTCCCGCTGGCGGGCCTCCGCGTCGACGCTCGTGATCACGTACGAAGCGAAGTAAATGATCTTTTCAAGGTCCTTCGGCGCGAGGTCGAGCAGGTAGCCCAGCCGGCTCGGGACACCCTTGAAGTACCAGATGTGCGTGACCGGCGCGGCGAGCTCGATATGCCCCATCCGCTCACGGCGCACCTTGGCGCGGGTGACCTCGACGCCACAGCGTTCACAGATGATGCCCTTGAACCGGACCCGCTTGTATTTGCCGCAGTAGCACTCCCAGTCGCGGGTCGGACCGAAGATCTTCTCGCAGAAGAGCCCGTCCTTCTCCGGTTTGAGCGTGCGGTAGTTGATGGTCTCCGGCTTCTTCACCTCACCGTGCGACCACTGACGGATGTCATCTGCGGTCGCCAGCCCGATCCGGAGCTCGTCGAAGAAGTTTACATCGAGCACGCTATATATCCTCTGGCTCGTCAACTCTTAACAAAGACTGTTTTGTGGGTCCAGATGGCTCCTGGCAAGGCTGCGGACCGCGCCGCGTGCGTCGCACGCGGGTGGCCGAAGCACAGCCAGGAGCCAACTGATCAGACTTCCTCGACGCTGCTTGGTTCGCGGCGAGACAAGTCAATGCCGAGTTCCTCCGCAGCGCGGAAAACCTCGTCATCGGTCTCGCGCATCTCTAGGGCGACGCCGTCGCTGGAGAGCACCTCAACATTGAGGCACAGCGACTGCAGCTCCTTGAGCAGCACCTTGAATGACTCCGGGATGCCCGGTTCGGGAATGTTCTCGCCCTTGACGATCGCCTCGTAGACCTTTACCCGGCCGAGCACGTCGTCGGACTTGATGGTGAGCAGCTCCTGCAGCGCGTAGGCCGCGCCGTAGGCCTGCATCGCCCAACACTCCATCTCACCGAAGCGCTGGCCACCGAACTGCGCCTTACCACCGAGCGGCTGCTGGGTGATCATCGAGTACGGTCCGGTCGAACGCGCGTGGATCTTGTCATCCACCAGGTGGTTGAGCTTGAGGATGTAGATGTAACCGATGGCGATCTTGTCGGGCAGTGGCTCACCGCTGCGGCCGTCGAACATCTTCGCCTTGCCGCTGGCCCCCACGATCCGCACCCCGTCCCGGTTGGGCAGGGTCGATTCGAGCAGGCCGCTGATCTCCTCCTCCTTCGCCCCGTCGAAGACCGGAGTCGCGACGTTGGTGTCGGGTTCGGACTGATCGGCGTTGATGGCCCGAAGAGCCTTCTTCCAGTTGGTGTCGTCGCCCTCGATCTGCCATCCGGTCTTGGCCACCCACCCGAGGTGGGTCTCGAGAACCTGGCCGATGTTCATCCGGCTCGGCACACCGAGCGGGTTGAGCACGATGTCGACCGGCGTGCCGTCCTCGAGGAACGGCATGTCCTCGACGGGCAGGATCTTGGAGATGACGCCCTTGTTGCCGTGCCGGCCGGCGAGCTTGTCGCCGTCCTGGATCTTGCGCTTCTGGGCCACGTAGACCCGGACCAGCTCGTTGACGCCCGGCGGGCAGCTCGTCGCCGTCCTCACGGGAGAAAGTGCGCACACCGATAACCGTGCCGGTCTCGCCGTGCGGCACCTTGAGCGAGGTGTCGCGGACCTCCCGCGCCTTCTCCCCGAAGATCGCCCGCAGCAGGCGCTCCTCCGGGAGTCAGCTCGGTCTCGCCCTTGGGAGTGACCTTGCCGACCAGGATGTCGCCCGGGACGACCTCGGCGCCGATCCGGATGATGCCGCGATCGTCGAGGTCGGCGAGCATCTCCTCGCTGACATTCGGGATGTCTCGGGTGATCTCCTCCGGACCCAGCTTGGTGTCACGGGCGTCGACCTCGTGCTCCTCGATGTGGATCGAGGTGAGCACGTCCTCCTGCACGAGGCGCTGCGACAGGATGATCGCGTCCTCGTAGTTGTGCCCCTCCCACGGCATGAACGCCACGAGCAGGTTGCGCCCGAGCGCCATCTCGCCCTCGTCGGTGCACGGGCCGTCCGCGATGACCTGGCCGGCCTCGACCCGGTCGCCCTCGAAGACCACCGGCTTCTGGTTCACACAGGACCCGGCGTTGGAACGGCGGAACTTGTGCAGCAGGTAGGTGCGGCGGTAACCGTCGTCCTGGTGCACCGTCACGTAGTCGGCGCACAGATCCTCGACCACCCCGCCGACCTCGGCGACGACCACGTCACCGGCGTCGACCGCGGCGCGGTACTCCATGCCGGTGCCGACCAGCGGAGCCTCGGCCTTGACCAGCGGCACCGCCTGGCGCTGCATGTTGGCGCCCATCAGTGCCCGGTTGGCGTCGTCGTGCTCGAGGAACGGAATCATGGCGGTCGCGACCGACACCATCTGGCGCGGCGAGACGTCCATGTAGTCGACCCCGTCCGGGGTCACGTAGTCGACCTCGCCGCCCTTGCGGCGAACCAGGACCCGGTCGTTGGCGAAGGCGCCGTCGGCTCGCAGCGGCTCGTTCGCCTGGGCGATGACGTGCCGGTCCTCCTCGTCGGCGGTCAGGTAGTCGATCTGACGTCGGTGACCCGGCCGTCGTCCACCTTGCGGTACGGCGTCTCGATGAACCCGAACGGGTTGACCCGCGCGAAGGTCGACAACGCGCCGATGAGGCCGATGTTCGGGCCTTCCGGCGTCTCGATCGGACACATCCGCCCGTAGTGCGACGGGTGCACGTCACGAACCTCGAAGCCGGCCCGCTCACGGGACAGACCACCGGGGCCGAGGGCGCTCAGGCCGCCGACGGTGGGTCAGACCCGCGAGCGGGTTGGTCTGGTCCATGAACTGCGACAGCTGCGACGTGCCGAAGAACTCCTTGATCGCCGCCACCACCGGGCGGATGTTGATCAGTGTCTGCGGCGTGATGGCCTCGACGTCCTGGGTGGTCATCCGCTCGCGGACGACCCGCTCCATGCGGGACAAGCCGACCCGAACCTGGTTCTGGATCAGCTCGCCAACCGTGCGCAGCCGCCGGTTGCCGAAGTGGTCGATGTCGTCGGGCTCGTAGCCTTCCTCGCCGGCGTGCAGCCGGCACAGGTACTCCACGGTGGCGACGATGTCGTCCTCGGTCGAGCGTCCCAGTGGTGATCGGCACGTTCGACGTTGAGCTTCTTGTTGAACTTGTAGCGGCCGACCTTGGCCAGGTCGTACCGCTTCGGGTTGAAGAAGAGATTGTCGAGCAGGGTCTGCGCGTTCTCCCGAGTCGGCGGCTCGCCGGGACGCAGCTTGCGGTAGATGTCCAGCAGCGCCTCATCCTGACCGGCGATGTGGTCCTTCTCCAGCGTGGTCATCATGAGCTCGGACCAGCCGAAGCGCTCGCGGATCCGCTCGTCGGTCCAGCCGATCGCCTTGAGAAGAACGGTGACCGCCTGGCGACGCTTGCGGTCGATCCGGACACCGACGGTGTCGCGCTTGTCGACGTCGAACTCGAGCCAGGCGCCGCGACTCGGGATGACCTTGACCGACTGGACAGGTCGCGGTCGGAGGTCTTGTCCGGCTGCTTGTCGAAGTAGACGCCCGGGGAACGGACCAGCTGGCTCACCACGACACGCTCGGTGCCGTTGATGACGAATGTCCCCTTGGGCGTCATGATCGGGAAGTCACCCATGAACACCGTCTGGCTCTTGATCTCGCCAGTCGAGTGGTTGGTGAACTCCGCTGTCACGAACAGCGGCGCGCAGTAGGTGAGGTCCTTCTCCTTGCACTCCTCGATCGGACGCCTTCACCTCGTCGAAGCGCGGCGACGAGAACGAGAGCGACATGGTGCCGGAGAAGTCCTCAATGGGACTGATCTCGTCGAGAATCTCGGCCAGACCCGCTGCGCGCATGCGGGTCGTCAGCCGAGCGGGCCTGCCCACGCCTCGTTGCCGACCAGCCAGTCGAATGACTCGGTCTGGATGGCAAGAAGGTTGGGGACCTCAAGATGTTCGGTAATCCGTCCGAAGGAGATGCGGCGGGGAGCGAATGCGCTCGACGAGAGACTGGTCTTCGCAGGGCGGGAAGCTGCCAAGATGCGTCCTTCCGAGGACCTGATTGTGGGACCTTGATGTGCTACGGCCGGGGCGCGTGCAGCCCGAATTATCCCGACCAGAAACGCCCAAAACTGGGCATAACTGACAGGGATGAGTTCGGAAGGCAGCGCAAACTAGCAGTGTAGCCGCAAAGATGATAGCGCGCAAGTCAACACCGCGCGTTGGGTTGAAACTTCATCCCGGGCGGACGCCACGGGGCGTTTCAACCCCCGCAGTGGTTGGCCGTCACACCAGCGGAAGGCAGTTGCAGGACTCAGCGTGCCCGTCACAACGCTCCGCGTCAAGGGGCGAGTGGTCATCTGGCGTTCAGTCGACAGCATGAATCGCCACGTAAGCCAACAAAAGCATCGCAAACCCCAAAAAGATCTTGAGAGTACGACCGATGCCGCTGATCGCCTCAACCTGTCACTTCGCCGTGAGGGAGAACGATCCGACCGGCCGCCCGGCAACTCCTCTTCGGTCGCGAAGACTCTCGCGAGTTATCCGCCCCCGAGTCACCTGGTCGAAGCGGGTTCTCGACGTGACAAACAGGGCGGGCACGGATCGCCGACCCGCGTGGATCAGCACCCGTACCCGCCCTGTTTGTGCTCGCGGCGACGCCGGAGCCGGCGGAACCTACTTGAGGGTGACCTTGGCGCCTTCGGCCTCGAGCTTGGTCTTGGCCTTCTCGGCGGTCTCCTTGTTGACCTTCTCCAGGACGGCCTTCGGCGCCGCCTCGACCAGGTCCTTGGCCTCCTTGAGGCCCAGGCCGGTCAGCTCGCGCACGACCTTGATGACCTGGATCTTCTTGCCGCCGTCGGACTCAAGGACGACGTCGAACTCGTCCTGCTCCTCGGCCTCCTCGGGAGCGGCGGTCCCGCTGGCCGGGCCGACCATCGCCATCGGGAGCGGCGGCTTTGACGTCGAAGATCTCTTCGAACTGCTTCACGAACTCGGACAGCTCGATCAGCGTCATCTCCTTGAACGCGTCGAGCAGGTCATCGGTGCTGAGCTTCGCCATGGTGGCGGTTCCTTTCCTAGCTTTTTCGGTGACTCGGTGGTCGTCCAGACTCGTGGGCGCCCTCAGGCGGCCGCCTCGTCCTTCTCCCGCTTGTCCTGCAGCGCGGCCGCCAGACGCACGGCCTGGGTGAGCGGCGCCTGGAAGGTCGCCGCGGCCTTGCTCAGATTCGCCTTCATCGCGCCGGCGAGCTTCGCCAGCAGCACCTCGCGGGACTCAAGGTCGGCCAACTGGCCGACCTGCGCCGCAGTGAGCGGCTTGCCCTCGAAGACGCCGCCCTTGATGACGAGCAGCGGGTTGGCCTTGGCGAAGTCGCGGAGCCCCTTGGCGGCCTCAACGACGTCGCCGGAGACGAAGGCGAGTGCGGTTGGACCGGAGAACAACTCGTCGAGACCGGTGATGCCAGCCTCCGCAGCGGCACGCTTCGCGAGCGTGTTCTTCGTCACCGCATAGGTCGCCTGACCCTGCAGCGACCGCCGCAGCGCCTTGAGCTGCGCCACGGTGAGGCCGCGGTATTCGGTCAGCACAGTCGCCGTTGACGTCCGGAAGTCGTCGGTCAACTCCGCCACGGCGGATGGCCTTGTCGGTCTGGACCGGCTTGTTCGCCATGTCCCTCCTCTCTCCTGCCTCAGGCTGGTCAGTCCGGCCCTGAAACGACAGGAGCCCCGGCGCAGGGCGCACGGGGCGGGAGAAGACACGATCATCGAACGAGTCACTCGCGTCCGTTCAACCTGCGCGGGCCGCCCGCGTGTGCGGGGCCTTCAACCGCCACAATCGCGGCGGTGACCAGCGGTCTTTGGTAGAACTTCGTCTCTGACCCTACCTGCCCGGACTCTGCTGGAGCAAACCGGCCGCAGGCACGGCGTGGCTCGCCGGGTGAAGACGTCTGGCCGTCGGTGACGGGTAAAGTGCGCCCGTGTCTTTTCCGGCAATCTCCGCAACGCCCGCCAGCCCGATCACCGGTGCCACCGAAACCGACCGGCCGTGGCGGCGAGCCGTGGGGATGGGCCTGGCGAGCTGGATCGCGGCGTCATTGATGTACGTCGTGGCCACCGCACTGTCGTTCATGGTGCGCGACGCGGCGGGTCCGACCGCCGCTCGACTATTTACCACGTGGGACCGCTGGGACACTGGACACTATCTGCGGATCGCGGAGTTCGGTTACACCGCTGACCGCCCCGACACGCACGCGTTCTTTCCGCTCTATCCGCTGCTCATTCGCGCGGTCGACACGATCACGCCGGGCGGGCCACTCGTCGCAGCCATCGTCGTGTCGCACCTCGCGTTGATCGCGGCGCTCATCGTGCTCCACCGGCTCACCGCGATGGAGTTCGACACTCCGACCGCCGACCGGGCGTTGCTCTATCTGCTCGCTTGGCCCGCGGCATTCTTTCTCGCGTCCGGATATAACACGTCGCTGTTTCTGCTTCTGTCGACCGCCACCTTCTATCTGCTGCGACGAGGTTCGTGGTGGCTAGCCGGCGTCGCTGGGGCGATGGCGAGTGCGACGAGGCTCTCGGGACTGCTGCTCGTCGTGCCGTTCGTGCTGGAATATCTGCGCCAGCGTGGATGGCGCCCAACCGCGATCCGCTGGGACGCGGCGGCGATCTTCGTCATCCCAGCCGGGGTCGGGGCCTTCGCTGCCTATTGCTGGCGCGCGTTCGGGGATCCGCTCGCCTTTTCGCACGCGCAGGCCGAGTGGGGTCGCCAGTTGCAGCCCCCGTGGGTCGGGTTGGCCCGCGCGGTCAACAAGGTGTGGCGGCATCCACTGCTGGAACCGGTCGCGGTGCACAACCTCATCGACGTCGTGACGGTCGTGGTTGTGCTGGGTCTGCTGACGCTGTCCGTCGTCGGGCCGTGGCGGCTGCGTCGGGATCAGGTCAGTTATCTGGGGTTCGCCATTGTGGCCCTGCTGGTGGTGCTGACCGGACCCGTCGGTGGGCTCTTCGCGATGCAGGGCATGCCGCGCTATGCCTTGGAGTTCACCGCCATCTTCTTCGTGCTGGCGCGAATGGGAGCCGATGCCCGGTGGGAGCGGATCTATCTGCTGCCAGCGATCGGGGCGCAGGTGCTCTTCCTCGCGACCTTCCTCAACGCGGTCTGGATCGCCTGAGATCACACCACTCGGTTGCGGCGATCATGAAACTAGTTGCCATGATCCACGATGGGATCATGGCAACTTAGTTCATGATCGCCGCAACCGGGCGACGAGGTGGTGGCGTGTCGACTCAGGCCTCGGCGCCGGCCTCGAGGAAGTTCCTTGTGATGTTCGGGTCGATCGGGACACCCGGACCCATGGTCGTGGTGACCGAGACCTTCCGCAGGTACTTGCCCTTCGCCGTCGTGGGCTTGCTGCGAAGCACCTCGTCGAGCGCGGCGGCGTAGTTGTCGATCAGCTGCTCGGCGGTGAATGACGCCTTGCCGATGATCAGGTGCAGGTTCGAGTGCTTGTCCACCCGGAAGGTGATCTTTCCACCCTTGATGTCACTCGACGGCCTTGGCGACGTCCATGGTGACCGTTCCCGTCTTCGGGTTCGGCATGAGGCCGCGCGGGCCCAGGATCCGCGCGATCCGACCGATCTTGGCCATCTGGTCGGGGGTGGCGATCGCGGCGTCGAAGTCGAGCCAGCCCTCCTGGATGCGGGCCACCAGGTCATCGCTGCCGACCGCGTCAGCACCGGCGGCAGTCGCCTCGGCGGCCTTGTCGCCCGTCGCGAAGACAATCACCCGGGCGGTCTTGCCGGTGCCGTGCGGCAGGTTCACCGTGCCGCGCACCATCTGGTCGGCCTTGCGGGGATCGACACCGAGCCGCATCGCGACCTCGACGGTCGCGTCGAACCGGGCGACGTTGGTGGCCTTCGCGAGCGCGATCGCCTCGGCGGGCGCGTACAGGTGATTTCGGTCGATCTGTTCGGCTGCCTTGCGGTAGCCCTTGCTGCGCTGCATATCTGACTCTCCTGTGGTCTCGAATCGGGCCAGCGCGGCCCTCCCACATGTGAATCACCCGCCTCGGTCGACGTCATCGCGCCACCCGAGGCGAGGCGAGTCACTCCTGGACGGTGATTCCCATCGACCGCGCGGTGCCGGCGATGATCTTTTCGGCGGCGTCGATGTCGTTGGCGTTGAGGTCGGCCATCTTCTTCTCCGCGATCTCACGCAACTGGGTGCGGGAGACCGATCCGACCTTCGCCGAGTGGGGCGTGCCGGATCCCTTCGGAACTCCGGCTGCCTTGATCAGCAGGCGGGCCGCAGGCGGGGTCTTAAGGATGAACGAGAACGACCGGTCCTCAAAGACGCTGATCTCGGCGGGGATGATGTCCCCGCGCTGGGACTCGGTCTGGGCGTTGTACGCCTTCACGAACTCCATGATGTTCACGCCGTGCTGGCCGAGCGCGGGGCCGACCGGCGGCGCCGGAGTGGCCTGGCCCGCCGGCAACTGAAGCGTGAAGGTCTTGACGAGCTTCTTCTTCTTCGGAGGCATGACTCTTCCTGATCCTGGGCATTGATGATGATCCGGGC
This sequence comes from uncultured Actinomycetota bacterium, assembly GCA_963736695.1. Classification (GTDB taxonomy): domain Bacteria; phylum Actinomycetota; class Actinomycetes; order Mycobacteriales; family Micromonosporaceae; genus CAVTPU01. The sequence continues at coordinate 3,129,656 of CAVTPU010000004.1, read as the reverse complement.
GCACGCCATCGGCGGGAGAACCTGGGCCGGACGACCCAGGGTAACGCACGACAGGTGCCATCACCGGCCCGGGGCACCGACACCAGTGCCGCCGAGCGGATCCGGGCGTACGGTCAGATCTTGGAAACCTGGTTGAAGTTGAGCTCGACTGGGGTCTCCCGGCCGAAGATCGAGACCAGGACCTTGAGCTTCTGCTGGTCGGCGTTGATCTCGCTGATCGTCGCCGGCAACGAGTTGAAGGCACCGTCGATGACGGTGACCGAGTCGCCGACCTCGAAATCGAGGACCTTGATGTCCGGCTTGGCCTTCTTATCGACCTGCACCGCCGGGGCGAGCCACTTGAGCACCTCGTCGAGCGAGAGCGGCGCCGGCCGGTCGACCCGGTCGGTGGCCCCGACGAAGCCGGTGACTCCTGGGGTGTTGCGCACACAGGAGTAGGACTCGGGGCTCAACTCCATGCGGACCAGGATGTAACCCGGGAAGACCTTGTTCTGCACCTGCATCCGCTTGCCGTCCTTGACCTCGATCTCCTCGCGGGTCGGCACCTCGACCTGGTAGATGAACTCTTCCATGTCGAGGCTGGTGATGCGGGTCTCGAGGTTGGTCTTGACCTTGTTCTCGTAGCCGGCGTACGAGTGGACCACGAACCAATCCCCGGGCGCGAAGCGGAGCTTCTGGCGCAACTCGGCGACCGGATCGAACTCCGGCTCCGCCTCGTCGTCGACAATCTCGGCCGGCGCAGCACTCGCGGTCGCACTGGCCGAAGCCTCGTCCGACACCGACGGGTCCGTGATCAGATCGGTGCGGTCGGTCTCGTCGTACTCGGGCACGCTGGCTCTCTTTTCCGTACACACTCCGACGGCTGGCCGGAGACAGGCAGGGTGGTTCTAGTTGGCGTTCGTCTTCGTGCCGAAGACGAAGAACATCGCCTTCGCGAAACCGAGGTCGAGCAGAGTCACCACTGTCATCACGACCGCGACGAAGACCACGACAACCGCCGTGTATGTCAACAGCTCCTTGCGCGTAGGCCAGATGACCTTCAGGAGCTCCGCGATGACCTCTCGGAAGAAGTTAACAAATCGGAGGTGGATGCCAGGACGTTTGTCGCCCTTCGACGCACTCCGACCGGCCGGTCGGGACGCATCCGCCGACCGGCGGCGTGACTTCTCCCCCGAACGGGCGTCGCCTGACCCGTCCACGTCGGACGAAACCTCGTCGTCGAACTCGTCGTCGACGGAGCGCTCGCCGCGGTTGCTATCGGCCACTTCGCCCTCTTTCGTGTGATCTGGCGTCGGAATGACGCCAGCACCATCGTGGTGAACTCCTGCAGTGAGCCACCGCTAGGACTTCACCCCGCTGACGTTCGCACCGTGGACGCCGACCCACGACGGCTGGTCTTCGGCGCAGGGGCGACAGGACTCGAACCTGCAACCTGCGGTTTTGGAGACCGCTGCGCTACCAATTGCGCCACACCCCTTCGTGGAACAGACGACCTGACACCGACCATGAGCCGGACGGATCGGGTCGTTGACCCCACGGGCGACCAGTGTACGGGTGCGAGGCGGATTGAACCAACCCGCCGCCCGGCATCATCTGACCAACATGGACGATCTCAGTCGTCGACAGCAACCCTGACCTGGGCTTTCGCCTGTGCGAGCACTTTTTCACCCTGGCAGGTGACGGTGAGTTCGAGGTGTGCGATCCCATCTTCGACCGAGCGCACCCGGCCATCGACGACCACCTCGGTGCCGTCGTCATCGTCCGGGACCGCGACGGGTCGGGTGAACCGCACGCCGAAGTCGACGACCGACCCCGGGTCACCAGACCACGCGGTCACCGCCCGGCCCGCGAGCGCCATCGTGAACATGCCGTGAGCGATGACGCCGGGAAGGCCGACTGCGGTCGCCGCTCGCTCGCTCCAGTGGATGGGGTTGAAGTCGCCCGAGGCGCCCGCATAGCGCACAAGGTCGGCCCGAGTCACCCGATAGGTCTGGGTGGGCAGTGTCGCCCCAACGATGAGATCGGCCATCACGTCGCCTCTCCGTCGCCACGAATGACGATGCGCGACCAGACAGTCACCACCGGTTCCCCCGAGTCGGTGCTGATCTCGGTGCGGGTGGTGAGGAATTCGTGCCCGGCCCGCGCCATGATCGCTTCGATGCTGCTCACGCAGACGAGCTGGTCTCCGGCCCGCACGGGCCGTCGATAGGCGAAGCGTTGATCGCCATGCACGACTCGGGAGAAGTCACCGTCGAGCAGCGGGTCGTCGATCAGTTCCTGGTTGAGCACGAGGCTGAGCATCACCGGAAAAGTCGGCGGGGCGATGACGTCCGGGTGACCGAGCGCGACCGCCGTCTGCGCGGTCGCGGTACGCACGCATCGGGCGCGCCAATCGCGTCGGCGAACTCGCGGATCTTTTCCCGAGTCGACCAGATAGGGCTCGCTGGGCGGATAGGTGTGCCCGACCAGCGAGGCGTCCAGCGGCATCCGGGCGAGACCAGCGGTCAGCGGGTCTCGCGGTGCGCGGTGTGCTTGCCACACTTCGGGCAGAACTTCTTCAGCTCGATGCGGTCAGGATCGTTGCGGCGGTTCTTCTTGGTGATGTAGTTGCGGTTCTTGCAGTCCACGCACGCCATCGTGATCTTTGGACGAATATCGGTCGCCTTGGCCACGGTGGGCTGCCTTCCTCGCTGCAACGTATGACTGGATCTGCTGGCTGCCGCCGCAGAGGTGGGCTGTCCAGTTCAGACAGCGTCCCACATTAAACGCCGCCGTCCGCGTCGTGCAAATCCGCACGCCGCATCAGGCAGTCATCTACGGATGACCCGTAGCGGTGGCCGGAATCGAACCGGCGACACAGCGATTATGAGCCGCTTGCTCTGCCGACTGAGCTACACCGCCGACTTCCGGCTGGACCGGATACATCGAGAGCCCCCTTACGGAATCGAACCGTAGACCTTCTCCTTACCATGGAGACGCTCTGCCGACTGAGCTAAGGGGGCGCGAACGCAGGGGTAAGCGTACACGGCGGGTGCGGTGATGCGAAATCGAGATTAGGGTACGGCGCGCAGTCGGCGCGCCGTGGTCGATACGCCGCCGAGTTCATCCAATCGGACGCCCCCCGACTCCGGCTCGGTCTGCGCCGCGATCCACGTCTCGAATCGTTCGAACGGCAACGGACGGCTGAAGAGGAAACCCTGGCCGATGTCGCACCCCAGCTCCTCGAGCAGCGAGACAGTCAACTCGCTCTCGACCCCCTCAGCGACCACGAGAAGGTCGAAGTGGCGGGCGAGGTCGACCACCGCACGCACGATGGCGAGGTCCCCTTGATCGGTCGCCATGCCCTGCACGAACGACCGGTCGATCTTCACCTCGTGCACCGGCAGCCGACGCAGATAGGACAGTGACGAATAGCCGGTGCCGAAGTCGTCAACGGCGAGCCGCACGCCCATCTCGTTGAGCCGTTTGAGGGTCATCATCGGACGGTCCGGCTCGCCCACCATCCCGTCCTCGGTGATCTCCAGAGTGAGAAGCGGGGCTGGCACGGCGTACTCGTCGAGAAGGTCAGCCACCCGCTGCGGGAACGTTGGATCGATCAACGTCCGGGCGGAGAGGTTGACCGCGATGCCCAGCGGCCGCTGGGCATCGAGCCACCCTTGGGCCCGGCGTAGACCTTCTCGAAGCACTCGGTCGGTGAGTCGTCCGAGCTGTCCGGTGTGCTCGGCGATGGCGACGAAGTCGGTGGGGGCGACGTAGCCGTGGGTGTGGTGTTCCCAGCGGGCCAGGCACTCGACCCCGATCAGCCGCCGGTCGGGCAGCGAGACTTTGGGTTGGAAGTAGACCTCGATCTCGCCGACCTCCAACGCCCGGCGCAGATCGGCGGCGAGGCCGAGACGGTGCGTGGACCGGGCCTGCAGGCTCGGATGAAACAGGTGGACCGGGGCGGCGAACTGCTTGGCTGCCTGCGCCGCGATGTCGGCGCGTTTGAGCAGCACCTCGGGCTCAATCCCATGGTCGGGATGCACGGCGATCCCGACCGCGACGTCGACGTCGAGGGTGATGGAGTCGACCCGCATCGGCTCCTGCAGAGCCACCCGCAGATCGGTGCCGAACCGCACCGCCTCATCGGCGCTGGGCATCCTCAGGGTGACGACGAATTCGTCGCTGCCCGCCCGGCCCACGAGCGCCGCGGCCGGCGCCAGACGGCGCAACCGGGCCGCCACCTCACGGATCATCCGATCGCCCGCGTCGTGACCGAGGGAGTCGTTGACGTCACGAAGCCCGTCGATGTCGAACAGCAAGACGGCGATCACCTCGCCAGGCGCCCGCACCTTGACAGCCTCGTCCAACAGGGCGAGCAGGCGACGCCGGTTGGGGAGGCTGGTGAGAGCGTCGTGATAGGCGTCGAACCGGAGCCGGTCGACGAGCCGGGAGTTCTCCACGGCGACCGAGGTGTGTGCGGCGAGTGTCTCCAGCAGCCGCGCGTCCGACTCGCCGAACTGCGGCAAATCACCGAGTCGACCGGTGACCTCCAGCGAGCCGATCACCGCCGCGCCGGACCGCAATGGCACCACGATCGCGTCCTTGACTCCGCTCTCGCGGATGAGTTCTCGCAGCTCTGGGTCGCCGACTCGAGGGCCGACGACGACGGTCTCCGCGCTGGCGATCGCGCGGTCACGCAACGCTGGCGGGGTGTTGCTCATGTCGAGTAGTCCGGGAGCGTCGACTCGGGCGCTGAGCAGCGTGGGGGGATAGTCACCCTGGGCCGGCAACCACAGTGTGGCGTATTCGGCCTGCAACAGTTCTCGTATCCGGGCCAGGAGCACGTCGGGCAACGTCGAGTCGCGGCTGGCGTCGCTCATCGCGCGAGTCAGTTCATAGAGTTCGGTGAGGCTGCGGTGCTGGCCGACGAACTGCGCATAGGACCGATAGACGATGAGCAGCATCGTGGCGAGGCCGACGAGCAGCAGAACCGCCCAGGGCTGCACGCTCATGACGAGCAACACCACGAGACCGACGGTGATGTTCACCGCAGCGACGATCATCACCGAGACGCTGGTCTTGACGAGATTCGCGACCTGCGGCATGCCCTGCACGAGGGAGATGACGGCGATGACGCCGCCGAGGGAGATGACGGTCGCGGCGACGACGCCGGTGGTGAGCACGAGCCAGGTGCGGGGGCCGACGCCCTGCAGCGGGTTGGCGATGACGATGAGGCTCGCCACGACCGTCGCGAGCCCGACGACCGCGACGTTAAAGGCGATCTTGACGACCGCATATCGTCGCCAGAGCTGCACGACGATGACGCTGACCAGCCGGGCGCCGATGATGAGGACCAACGGCACAGGCGAAAAGAGCCCCAACAGCAGGGGGATCTCGGTGAGGGTCAACGTCAACGAATGTCGACGGACCTCGAAATGGAGCATGGTCGCCTGAGCGAGCGTGAAGAGCACGACGAACAGGGCGGCGATCGGCAGGTCGCCGACGGTGATTCGAGTGTGGGCGGCGATCGGCCACGCAAGCACGACGGCTATGACCGCGACTGGTATCGCGATGAACCACGCCCGGTCTTGCCGTCGGCTGACCACCGATCTCAGTCGCTCCATCGGCACCCGGCTCCGCCCCTCACGCCGTCAGTTGTGCTGACGGGGTCGCGGCCCTCACCACGCCGCGACTCCATCGCAGCGGCTGACCAGTCGTCCCAGCCAGCTCGCTCTCACTAACCGGTGCGGACGTCAGCGGCCGAAGTGACTCCAGACCACGTCCGCGGCCGTCGCGACGTCTGCGTCGCCGCCCGCGAAGAATACCCAGAATCCGCCGGCGACGACGGTCGCAGTCGTCACCATCAACATCGTTCGCGTGGCCAGTCGGCCTCGCTTGCCAGCACGCATCTCGCGCTCCCATCGCATCAACTGATCCCAGAATGGACAGGGAATAAGAAGATGGTGCCACAGCCGCGCCGACTGGCAAACCTCTCGCACGCCCCTGCGGCACCGCCAGACAACAAGTCTGACCGATCGGTTTGACCACTGTGTCCAGCACTGACTCCAGGCACTGTCTCCACACTTTGGCTCCCCGTAATCGCGCTGTCACACGCCCCATGAGGCGGCGCCCGTTGCGCCGAAAAAGCCAGGATATTTGCGGGTACGCCGTGCCGGCGCCCACCACGGACCAGCGCGCCACCTGCGGCTTCGCCCGGCGCTTCACACTCGACGACGGTTTGATTGGCGGGTCGAGGCGTAGATCACGCCGTCTCACATATTGAGATATGTTGGCTGACTGAGGCGTGGAGTGTAATGGCGATATTTCCCTTACAGGACTTCGTCGAGTTCGTGCCTTACCTGCTCCATCGTGCGGAATAGGGACCAGTGCGGGATGAGCCGAAAGTGACGAAACAACCAGCTCTAATCGATGCGTTCGCTGGCGACTACAACCGATATCGACCGAGATATCCCGAGGGCCTGCTCCGCCTGCTCGTCGCCCGAATGCCGGGCCGATCGCCATGCACCATTGTGGACGCAGGCGCTGGCACCAGGATCGCGCTCGAAGGTCTGCTGCCCCGCTTCGCTGACGACGAGGGGCGGGTTAGGGTCGCCTATCGCGGCGGGCTCCACATTGTCCGTACCCCCACGAAGTGACCGCATTTGACCTCTGCTGGCGACTAATCGCGCCAGGCGAGCCTCGCAGCGTTGAGAAGCGGCGAGGATCGCCTACTGTGTATTTCTGCCGACTCTGACGCTGGGGAGGGTCCTGTGACGAGTCCGAGCAAGAACCTGGACGTGCAACCGGAGGCGCTGACCGTCTTCGCCGCCGCGTCCCGAGACCGGGTGGCCCGATTCCGAGAGCTGCACCAGATCTTCAACGACGGACACGTCGCACGACACGCCTTCGGCATCATGCCTGCGTCATTTAGCCTTGCCGACGCCTACAAGGAGCAGTTCGAGGCGTGCCTGACGGGGCTGGCGGAGGGCGCTGAGGTGATGGCCGACATCGCCGAGGGAATCAGCGACACCGCCGACGCCTACACCGGAACCGACGTGGGGACCACCGAGCTGTTCACTCCGGACGGCTGAGGGAGACCGATGAGCACCGAGGCGCTGCAGCGCAACAAGACATACTTCGAGCAGATCGTGTCGGGCACCCCCGATCCCTTCAAGCCGCTCTCCCAGGCCGTGCTCTGGCCCTTTGGTCAGCTGCTGGAGCTGGTCGCCGGCGAGCCGGACGACCTCATGCGGGCGGCCCAACTCGCGTTGACCACGGGCGAGGCTGTCCGGCAGATCGCCGGGAGCCAGATCGCTGATCGGGCGCGGCTGCGCGGCGCGTGGGACGGCGACGCCGCCGACAAGTTCCACGCCTCGATGGAGTCCGTCGAGGAGGCCATCGAGGCGTTGGCCGAGGGGCTCAATGGCACCACGGAGGTGCTGGTCGACGCGGCGAACGCGGCGGTTGACGCGTTCAACCTCTTGGTCGAGCTGATCCTGGAGTTCCTACTCTGGTTCCTCACCGAGGTCATCATCGCCGCAGTGGCCGCCGCACTCAGTGCGGGTGTGTCGCTGGCCGCCACGGTGGTCCGGGTGCTGGCCCGGCTGGCGACCACGATCGGCCGGATGGTGAAGATCGTGGCACGGTTCGCGGAGATCCTCACCAAGCTCGCCGCCAAGCTTCAGAAGGTCGCCCAGCTGCTCACCAAATACCGCACCACCGTGATGGAGCTGCGAAAAGCCAAGAAGGCATACCGGGTCTGGAACACGTCTGGATATTCCCGGGAGGCGTTGATGTTCAAACTGAAGCGGACCGCGATTCTGTTCCCTGGCAAGTTCGCCATCAACCAGGTCTCCCCCGTGAACGTTCCCGGCGTCGTTGGCGCTCTGCTGGACACCGGGGTCGGCCTCAACGACGTCTCCGACGGACGCAAGAACCGCAACTACCTGGTGGATGGCACCTACGCGGAAGACCTGGGCCCATACACCCGGGGTGCGCAGAACATCTTCGACTCGATCCTGAGCTGAGAGGCAGCCGTGACATCCTTCCCCGCCCTGGACCGAATGGAGGCGCTGGCTCGCAACCTCGACGGGTGGCAGCGTGAGCTCGGCGCGCGGATGGCCGAGTTGGAACAGAGCAGCACCTCAGGGGTGAGCGACTCCGGCTTGGTCACCGTGACGGCCGCCGCTGACGGCAAGATCCTCTCCACCGAGGTCAACGCCCGCGCCTTGCGGTTCGACTCACACACTCTGGCGGAGGAGTTCACCGCAGCGGCAAACCGCGCCCAGGAAGCCGCCGCCGCCCGGGTTCGCGAGATCGTCGGCGAGGTCATGGGCAACGCGCCGGCTGCGGAGCGGGACGCCGACGACCACGACTACGACTACGACCGATACTGAAGCGATGGACGAGACACGCCTCCGCGAACGGATCCGCCAGCTCGTCGAGCCAGGCGAGCAGGTGCTGGCGTACGCGCAGACGGGGGTTTGCGGCGGTGTCACACCGCCGCCGCCCGACGAGACGACCCCCGACGCACGTGGGCGGGCGACGATCACCTCGGTGCTGCTCAACCTGTTGCTCCCCCTGGCGACGTGGGATCGTGGCGACCACCTCGTGGACCTGATCGGGTGGGGAATCGCCGGTCGGGGCACCCCCGGCTCGGCCGCCTCCCGGCTGCACCGGGGGATCAACCGACCCCGGCCCGACGGGAAACTGCGGCACACACTGCTCGCCGTCACCGACCAGCGGCTGCTCGCCTGCGTCACCGGCGAAGTGAAGCTGCTCTCCAACCCGGCGGACGATGAGCGTTCACTCGCCGAGACCCGGGTCGCTTGGGCAGCGACACGAGCCGAGGTGGGGTCGGCACGGGTGGGCTGGCATCGGCTCAACCCGAAGCGGCTGCGCATCGACTTTGCCGACGGTTCCTGGCTCGCCTTCACCGTGCCGATCGCCGAATCGGGCGCGCCGCTGCGCGCGGTCGCCGCCGCTCTGGTTGGCTGACTCATTTCTTGGCGGACGATATGATCACGCCGAATAGGGGAGGTATCGATGACTGAGCCATCTATCGCCAGTTCGACACCGTCGTGGGAGTGGAACGACGCAGAATCGACCAGTTTCGAGGTGACTCTCGACATCATCGGCAATGTCATGGCCTTCTATACCAGTCGCGCCAACCAGGCGGAGGGGGCCGGTGACGACGCGGCCGCAGCGATGTGGCGGGATCGGCGGTCTCGAGCAGCCACCGAACAAGCGCAGTTACGTGCAACCGATCCGAACGAGGTAGCGGCGGTTCGAGCGCGATACGTGGCGTTGTATAAGGAACTGCGGGGTCGGGACAACTGATGTCAGACAACCCGCACTACCTCGACGACAGTCGAGCCCGGGACATCTTCGACCAACAGATCGTGCCAGAAAGGTTTGGGGTCGCGTATTCCCATCATGACGATGGGCGCCAACCGATCGCCGTGATCGTCGTGGGACAACCGGGTGCTGGCAAGACCCGCATCGCCGACGCCTGCAAGGCCGTGTTGAACGAACGAGGCGGAGCCGCGCACATCGTCGGAGACTTCTACAAGCCCTATCACCCCGACTACACCGACCTGCTTGCTCGCGACCCGGAGCACGCCTCGCCACTGACGTCGCCCGACGCTCGGCGATGGAACACGATGGCCACCGAATATGCCATCAGCCAGCGGGCCGACGTGCTGCTTGAAAGCGCCGGACGGGATCCCGCGAAGTTCGCCGAAGTCACCGGACAGTTCCGCGCCAGCGGTTATCGGGTCCAAGCGGTCATCCTCGCCGTCAACGAGGCCAACAGTCGGTTGGGGATCGTCAGCCGCTTTCACGAGCAGGTCCGTGACACCGGAGACGGTCGCCTGACCGCCAGAAAGACTCATGACGTCTCTTACCGTGGAATCTCGGCCGTCGCTGATTTCATAGACCGCTCTGACTCTGTGGATGCGGTTGACGTGGTGCGTCGCGGCAACATCGTGCTCTACACCAACGCCCGCGACGAGCAACGACTGTGGCAGCGCCCCCCTGCGGCTCGAGAGACGGTCCAATCGGAACACGACCGAAGGTGGACGCCGGAACAGACCCTGACGTTCGCGCGGAAGCTCAGCGAGGCCGCCACGGGACTGGGACCCGACTGGCTGGCCGAACTGGAGGACATCAAGGCTCTCGGCCAGATTCACGCCGATCCGCAGATGACATTGCCTGACCTGGCAGAAGCCGTACGGCGGTTTCACGCCCCGCACCCCGAGGTCGGGACCCTCACTCCGCAGCAGATGGCCGCGACGGCATTCACCGGCACCACCGCCGCAGCGCTGGGTCACCAACCCGGACCACCCAGGACAGACCCCCAACCGGGCCGAAACCCAGAACCGCTCGCCCCGCAGCGTTGAGTGCGTCGTGCCGACTGTCGGCGGCGACACTCACAATACCGAGTATCCATAGTGGAGAGATAGTCGCGGCAGATCCGGCTCGCCGAAATGCTCCACCATCGCCGCGAACTGGGTCGCCTTGTCCTCTCCGAACCGCCGAACGCTAGCCGAATAGGAGGCTGCGGTGAGGAACATCGGCGGCGTCGACTTACTGTGAAACTTGTCCGCATACATCACAAGCCGCTCTTCACCGGTCTCGGCCAGGTAGTCACCGGCCGGCAATGGCAGCCGCTGTCGAACCACGTCATCGGCGCTGAGCCCGACCCCGGTGTGGTGAGAACAGAATCTGCACAACTGTTCCGGAAACTTGAGGTCACGTAGCAGGGCATGGCCGAGCACCCCGTGACGAATGTAGCTCTTGTGGTCGAGCTCGCCCGCCGCATCGTATAGGCCGTAGACGCCGATGTCATGAAGCAGACATCCGGCCCGTACGAGATCGACGTTAAGGTGTGAACTGCACCCGTCGAGCAGTTGTTCCGCCACCGCACAGACGATCTCGCAGTGGGTATAGACGAGCTCGAAAGCCTCCGGGGTCGGCGCGTACTGCTCGTGTAGCGACCGAATCTGCTCGTCGGTCGGAATCAGCATTCGATAGTTGGCCATCCGCAATCCTCAGATCTCGTGTGGTTGGTGTCAGGGTAGTGCCGCGCCGACAGCGGTCATGAATGATATGGGGTCTGTGGCGGTGTTTCGTCCGGCGTATTTGCCTTTGCCGACGTGTTGGTGGACTTCGTAGTGCAGGTGTGGGCCGGATGAGTGGCCGCTGGTGCCGACGTGGCCGATGACTTGTCCGGCGGTGACGGTGTCGCCTGCTGCGGTGTATGGACGGCGGATCATGTGGCAGTAGCGGGTGAGGATGTTGCCGGGGTGCCAGATGTCGACGTACCAGCCGCATCCGCGGGCGGTGGATGATCCGTCGCGGTCGCATGTGCCGACTGTTGCTCGGGTGCCGGGGTCGCAGCCTGACCACACGACGATGCCGGCTGACGCGGCGCGGATGACGGTGTTGCGTGCGGCTCCGAGGTCGACGCCGTCGTGGGTGGGGCGGCTGGGGGTGCGGAATCTGGACACGATCGGTGCCCGTACGGGTTGGGTCCAGCCTCCGGCGCCGACGATGACCGGTCCGGCGGCGTCTGGCCCGCATGGGGCTGTGGGGCCGGCGCCGCCGATAGTGTTGAGGTTGGGCAGTTTAAGTAGTGCGCTGATGAGTGTTTGTGCTGGCTGTTGCCATTTCTGGTAGGCCTGCGGGAATGCTGATCTCTGCACGGCTTGGGCGGCTTGGGTGAGGGGCATTCGTTGCCAGCCGTCCACTGTGGTGAGGGCGGTGTAGAACTTGCCGGCGGACACGGTGGGGGTCATTCGTTCGGTCACGGTGCCCCAGCCGGGGCGTTGTTGGAACAGGCCGACCGAGTCGTGGTCGTGGCCGACCCCGTCGTGGGGCAGGGTGAGCGATTCGGGCACTGTCGTGTTGGCGAGGTTGCGTAGGTGGGTTTCTTGCATGGCGACCGCGACGGCGACGACCCACCCCCATGTGGGCACGTTGCGCTTCTGGCCGGTTGTGACGATCGCGGCGGCGTTGGCTACCGCTGTTGGTGACCATTCGCCGACGGGGACGGATCCGTCGGGGGGTGGGGCGGCGCCGGCGGCGCATTCGCCCGCTTCGGCGGAGGCCATGAGTAGGGGAAGTCCGATGGCTCCGCCGCAGACGATGAGCGTCAACGCCACGGTGATGGCGGCCGCCGCGACACTGGTGTGTTTCATCGGGTCACCTGCCGGTCGAAGTCGTTGTCGGACACCATCCACGCGCCGGCTGTTGCGACGACGGTGACGGTGAGGGTGCCCGCGTCGGTGGGGATGAGGAACACTCGCAACGTCGATGACGACGGTGTGGTCGCGGTCGGCGCTCCGGTGACGGTGGTGGCGGGGATCATCGCCGGGTCGACTGTCTGCAACGTGCCCGCGAAGGTGGGCTCACACAGTGGGGCGATCTCGGCCCACCACACCGCTGGGGGTGTGTCGGGTCGAGCCCACGCGCGGGCGAACCGGGTCGCGATCACGCTCGCCTGACTGGCGGGTGGGGCCGCAACGCGAACGTCCTGGTCGTCACTGCCGGGCGTCTCGATTGTGGACACCACGCGCGGGGACGCTGTTTCCGGTCGGCCGGGTGGTCGCACCGGTGGGGCTTTCCCGTCCGACTGCCCGCCGCACCCTGTCGACGCGAGCATGGCAGCGGCCATGAGTAGAACGATTTTCGTCGGTAAACCTATTTTGTGGGATTTCGTACCAGCAAATGTGTCGCTTTGACGATGCATGTCGATCACGATAGGTGGTGGAAATGATCGAGGTGTTACCGTCGCTGGCTGCGCACTGATTGACGGGGAGGTGTCAGAAGATGAGTCGGATACGTCCGGTGGGCACTCCCGCCGCCCCGGCCGAACTCTCCCGGGCTTTACCGTTCCTGACTGTCGACAAGACCGCTGCGGTGTGGTGGGTGAGTTGTCATGGCGGTTCGGGTGCCAGCACCCTGGCACGGTGGACCGGCCTGGGAACGAGTATCCGGGGGTGGCCTGTCGTGCCGGACGGCACGCCCGCACCGGTCGTGTTGGTGTGTCGAGCGTCGGCTATCGGCACGGTCGCCGCGTCGCACGTCGTCGGGCAGATGCACCGGGCCGGGGTCGCCCCCCGCACGAGGCTGCTCGGAATGGTCACGGTCGCCGCCTCACCCCGGCGGGTCCCCCGGCGCGTACGCGACGAGTTGCGGCTCATCGCCGGGTGGGTGCCACACCTGTGGCCCGTGCGGTGGGTTGAGGAACTCATCGCCGTCGGCGATCCGCGACTGCTCGGCGTGCCGCCCGACGTGGCCGCGTTACGTGAACGAGTCGTTTCAGCACTGGGAGGAATGTAGATGTCAGTGACCTATTCGATGTGGACCCACGTCGTCGACGTGTTGTTGGACCCACCGCCGGGCGTCAACCCTGGCACGGAGCCACTGCCCGGTGAGATCGGACAGAAGATCAACACGATTCTCGGGTGGGTGAAGTACCTCGCCACGGCCGCGGCCGTGGCGGGCCTGTTGATCACCGCCGCGATGATGGCCATCTCCCACCGTCGTGGCGACGATTCACAGGTCGCCCGACTCGGCTGGGTGTTGGCCGCGTGCGTGCTTATCGGCAGCGCCCCGTGGCTGGTTGGAGCGTTGATCTGATGACCCGGCATGAGACCGACTTTGCTGACCGCCCCCCGTTCACCCGCCCGGGATTCATCGCCGCGGCCGTCGTGCTGCTCCTCGCCGTGGTGGGCGGCCTCGTCCTGATCTTCTCCCCGCCGACCCGCAGACCCCACCACCGGTGGGGTCGGGCACCGGGTCGGCCGCGACCGACCCCACCGGCACCGACACGGACGCGCCCGCCGGTGACGTGACCCCCACGACCGCACCGACCGATGTGACCTGGCGACTGTTGGGGCAGTCGCCGACGCCATTCTCGACGTCGGCCGGACCGTTCAAGGTGGACGCCCACACCGCCTCCGGCTACGCCCACACCCCCACCGGCGCGCTCATCGCCGCTACTCAGATCGGCGCCCACCTGTCCGCCGGACGCGACAAGTGGGAGCCCACAGTCCTCAACCAGATGGTCCCGAGCGACGACCGCGAACGGCTCCTCACCATGCTTCGTTCGAGCCCGCAGACTCCATCCGAGCCGGGGTCGCTCGCCACGCTCATCGGGTTCCGTTTCCTGTCCTACAGCCCCAGCCAAGCGGTGGTCGGGCTTGTCGTTCGGGCCCCGGCCGGGTCGCACTGGATGCTGATGTCCACCCTGCTGTGGCAGGACGGCGACTGGCGCATGGTCGCCCCTCCTGGCGGCGCGTGGGCCTCGATTCAACAACAGATGACCAGCCTCGCTGGCGTCGTCGAGTGGGGCGCTCGATGATGGCGCAGGCCCAGGAATGTGGAGCCGACGTCTTTTTCTGCATTCCCGACGCTGTCGTTGGTGGTGTCGCGAACAGCACTCTGTCCGGGTTGGCGGACGCGGCGTCAAAGGGTGCGGCCGAAATGATCAAGTTGACGTTGGCGTCATGGGTCAACGTGCCGGCGTTGGAGTTGAACCAGGACGCTGGTGTGATCGGGTTTTTGCGGGAGTCGACGGTATGGATCGTCGGCGCGTTGGCGGTGTGTTCGTTGTTTGTCGTCGCGATCCGGACCGCGTTGCAGCGCGACGGTCGTGAGATGGCTCAGTCCGCTCGGGGCATGGTGTGGCTGGTGCTGCTGACCGGCGGGGGAATCGCCGTCATCAACTACCTCAACAAGATCGGCGACCTGTATTCGGGATGGATACTCGACCGGGCCGCCAAGGGTCATCTCGCAGAGCGAATGGTGGTGTTGGTGCCGACTGCGGGCGCGATGGGTCTACTCAGCCCGATAGTGATCATCATCGTAGGTTTGTTCGCCGCGACATTGTTGCTGGTCCAGATCGTATTGCTGTATGGCCGGGACGCGATCATGATCCTTCTCGCCGGGTTGTTGCCGGTTGCCGGGGCGGCCGGGGTGATGGGCGGCGGGCGACAGATGCGCGACAAGTATCTGGGCTGGTTGTTGGCCGCGATCCTCTACAAGCCGGTCGCCGCCACGATTTTCGCGGTCGGGATACGACTGGTCGGGGACGGAAAGAACGTGCGGGAGGCGATCCTGGGTCTGGTCACGATCGCGATGTCGGTTGTGGCGTTGCCGGCGTTGCAGCGGCTGGTCGTGCCGGCGGTGGCGGCTGTCACCGGGTCCGGCACCGGGGCCACGGCTCTGGCCGGGGCGATGCCGTTGGCGTCCGGTGCGCTCAACATGGCCGGCGGGCGGGGTCGAGGGAAAACCACCAGCGGCGGTCCTGACAGTGGTGGCGGTGAACCACCGTCTGGTGGGGTAACTCCCGCACTGCCTGCTGGCCCGCCGAGTGGTGGCGAGTTGGTTCCCACGGGAGCAGCCGGGCCGGCGACCGCCGGCGGTGGAGCTGCGGCGGCCGGTGGTGGGGCTGCGATGGCCGCTGGTCCCGCCGGCGCGGCCGTCGCGGGTGGGGTCGCGGTCGTCGGTAAAGCGGTCGGTGTCGCGAAGGCCGCCGCCCAGACCGCCGCGTCCGGCGCCGGCGGTGACCAGTGACAGCACCACAACAGCAGCCGCGCACGTACGGGCAATGGCGTCGGGGTTTACGGGCCGGCCTGTTCGGTTTGGGTCCGGTCGGCACCGGGGTTGCGTTCGGTTTCACGATCCTCGCGATCGCCATGTCGGCGGTGTCGAGGGTCGCCGCGGTGTGGATCGCCGTCGCCGGGGTCATCACGTTGGGGCCGTTGATGGTGCGGGTCAATGGGCGTACCGGGCTTCAGGTTTTGTCGGCGCGCCTGGCGTGGTGGTGGGGAACGTCCCGGCGCCGTCACATGTATGTCGCCGGGGCGGCGTCCGCGGTGACCGACACTCAGCAACTGCCGGGCCTGCTGGCCCGGTCCGTGATCTACGACGTTCCGACCGGTCGTGGTAACTCGGTCGGGATCGTCGTCATTCCCCAGACCCGGCACTACTCGTTCACGTTGCGATGCGACACCGAAGGCATCGACCTGGTCGACCAGGACGTCATCGACTCGCGGGTCGGCCGGTGGGCGTTGTGGTTGGCCAGCCTCGGCCGGGAACCCATGCTGGTCCAAGCGCAGGTCACGGTGGACACCGCACCCGACCCCGGCACCCGCCTCGTCGACGAGCTCGCCGCGACGACCACCGCGTCCGCGCCACCGTTGGCCACCCAGGTTCTCGATGAGGTGACCCGCAGATATCCGCTCGGCGCGGCACGGGTCCAAACGTGGGTGACGTGCACGTTCAGCGCCCCACCCGGGCGGGTCGCGCACGAGGACGTGTGTCGGGACGTGGCCGCGAAACTGCCCCACCTGCTGGCCGGGTTGACCGGTGTCGTCGCCAGCGTCAACGTCCTCACCGCCGCCGGCCTGGCGTTGGTCGTACGGTCCGCCTACGACCCGGTTGAGGCCGCCGACCTCGACCGCGACCAACCCCACATCGGTTGGGACGCCGCCGGGCCGGTCGCCGCCCGCGAGTCATGGGACCACTACCGGCATGACAGTGGCGTGTCCCGCTCGTGGGGCATGCTCACCGCCCCGATGGGCACCGTCTACTCCACCATGTATTCCCGGCTCACCGACCCCGCCCCGACCCTGCTTCGTAAACGGGTCGCGATCATCTACCGGCCCTACGGGCCCGCCGAAGCGGCCCGCCTCGTCGAACGTGACAAACGCGACGCCTACTTCACCGCGTCGAAACGGGCCGCGTCGACCGCCCGTGACAGTGCCGACGTCGCGGCGGCCGAACAGTCCGCCCGGGAGGAGGCCCGCGGGGCGGGCATGACCCGCTTCACCATCCTGGTCACCGCCACCGTCACCGACGAGACCCGACTCGCCGAAGCCGAAAGCATCATCAAAGCCCAAGCCGGGGAGGCGCGCATCGCGTTGCGACGCATGAGCGGATCACAGGCCGCCACGTTCGCCGCCTGCCTTCCCGTCGGGATCGTCCTGCACAAACACGCCACCATCCCGTTCTAGCTAGGAGGTCAGGTGTCGCGGCCAACCCGCTACGGTCACACCGCCCCCGGCGGCGGTTACATGTCCTGGGTGGAGTCACCCGCCGAATATCGGGGCACCACGATCCAAGTGTGTGGCCTGTGGCCGTTCGGCACCGGCTCCACCTCACCCACCATCGGCGTGCCCATCGGACGTCACCTCTACACCGGTGCCACCGTCTGTTTCGACCCGGTCTCCTGGTATACCCGCACCGGACTCATCAACAACCCGTCCGTCTACATCGAGTCCGAACCGGGCATGGGCAAATCCACCGCCGTACGCCGACTCGTGCTCGGCCTGTCCGCCCGGGGCGTCACCCCACTGATCCTCGGCGACCTCAAACCCGACTACGCCGCACTCGTCGGCGCCCTCGGCGGTCAAGTCCTACGCGTCGGCCCCGGCCTCGACCGCATCAACCCCCTCGACGCCGGACCGTGGCTGGCCGTCATGAACGCCGCCGACCCGAAAACAGCCGCGCAGATCCGGGCCAACGTCACCGACCGGCGCCTCCACATGATCGTCGCCCTGCTCACCCTCATCCGACGCGGCCCGGTCACCAGCGACGAGACAACCGTCCTCGCCGCCGCACTACGGTGGCTCGCCGAACACGAGAACCCCCACACCCAACCGGTCCTGTCCGACGTGCTGAACGTGGTTCGTGACGCCCCCGACCCGGTGCGCGCCGTCACCCTGTGGCACGCCCCCGAAGACATCGGCCGCTACCGGGAAGACACCGCCGACCTGCAACGCACCCTCCTCGCCAGCCTCCACGGCCCGCTCGGCGACACATTCGAAGGCCAAACCACCAACCCGATCAACCTCAACACCCCCGCCGTGTGTGTCGACATCTCCGGCATCGACTACACCGACGAACTGCGCACCGCCGCGACCCTGCTCACCACCTGGGCGTACGGATTCGGGCAAGTCGAAGCCGCCCACCGCATGGCCGACCTCGGCCTCGCCCCACAACGAACGTTCTTCGCCGTCATGGACGAGATGTGGCGGGCACTACGCGTCGGACACGGACTCGTCGACCGGGCCGACTCCCTCACCCGACTCAACCGCCAACAAGGCACCGGCCTCGCGATGATCACCCACACCCTCGCCGACGCCGACGCCCTCCCCACCGAAGCCGACCGGGCCAAAGCCCGCGGCTTCGCCGAACGATGCGCCGTCATGATGATCGGCCCCTGCTCCGAACAGGAACTCGACGCCGTGAACAAAATCCGCACCCTCTCCGACGCCGAACGCCGCGAAGTGCTGTCCTGGTCAGCCCCACCCTCATGGACCAACCCCGGCCGCGACAACGTCGTCGGACGCGGCAACTTCCTCATCAAAGTCGGCGGACGCCCTGGCATTCCCGTCCACCTCGAACCCACCGACATTGAGAAACACCTCGGCAACACCGACTCCCGATGGACAACCACCGGACGACCCGCGTGACCCGCCGACCCGGACCCGGCGGTAACACCGGCGGTCACCTCGGCGGCGCGACCGTCGGCGGCGCCGCACTCATCGTCCTCACCGCCGCCACCACCGTATGGATCCCCATCGCCACCACCCACGCCCCCGGCTACACCGGTGGCGGGATCTTCGCCGCCCTCTTCGGCCTCATCGGCGGCGACATCAACTGGACCACCGCGTGCACCCGCGTTGCCGCCATCGAACTCGCCACCCTCGCCGTCATCACAACCACCGTCGCGTGGTGGTGGCGACGCCACCGCAAGAACCGAACCCGAATCGACGCCGCCGGCCGGAAAATGGCCACCCGCGAAGACGTCACCCACCTCACCCCCACCGGGGTCACCGAATCCGCCCGCCGACTCCGACCAACCCTCGCCGACACCCGCCACATCGACCTCGACAACGCCGGCGTCCAAATCTGCCTCACCCTCGACGGCACACCCCTGTCCCAATCGTGGGAAGACATGGCCGTCGACATTTGGGGGCCACGCACCGGAAAAACCACCTGCCGGGCCATCCCCGCGATCGTCGCCGCCCCCGGCCCCGTCATCGTCACCAGCGTCAAAGGCGACATCGTCGACGCCACCCGCGACCCACGCGCCGAACGCGGCCCCATCTGGATATTCGACCCACAATCCATCCTCGACGGCAACCAAACCATGTGGTGGAACCCACTCCGACACATCGACACCATCACCACAGCACGCCGCCTCGCCGAACACTTCGCCTCCGCAGAACGCGAACCCGGCGTCCAACGCGACGCGTTCTTCGACCCCTCCTCCGAAGAACTCGTCGCGAACCTGCTCCTCGCCGCAGCCGTCGGCGGCCGAACCGTCCTCGACGCCTACCGGTGGGTCGTCAACTTCCGCGACGACGAACCAGCCCAAATCCTGCGCCAACACAACTACGAACTACCCGCCGAAGCCATCAACGGCGTCATGAACATGCCCGACCGAACCAAAGGCGGCATCTACGCCGGCGGCCAAAAAATGCTCATGTGCCTCACCGAACCAGCCGTCACCCGCTGGGTCACCCCACCCACAACAAACACCATCCACGAATTCGACCCCCGCGCCCACGTCACCACCCGCGGCACCCTCTACCTACTCAGCCAAGGCGGACCCGGCTCCCCCGCCCCACTCATCGCCGCCCTCACCGACGCGACCCTGAGAGCCGGCGAACTCCACGCCCGCACCCAACCCGGCCGCCGCCTCGACCCACCCATGCTGTCCGTCCTCGACGAAGCCGCCAACATCTGCCGACTCCGCCAACTCCCATCCCTCTACAGCTACTACGGCTCACACGGACTACCCATCGACACAATCCTGCAAAGCTACGCCCAAGGCATCGACGTATGGGGCCGCGAAGGCATGCGCAAACTCTGGTCCGCCGCGAACATACGCACCTACGGCGGCGGCGTCGCCGACCCCGACTTCCTCGACGAACTATCCAAACTCGTCGGCGAACACGACATCATCACCCGATCCACATCCACCACCGGCATCGGCTGGGGCGACACCTCCGTCTCCCACGCACCACGCCGCCAACGCATCCTCGACATCGCCGACCTCCACGCCCTCCCCCGAGGCCGCATGGTCGTCTTCTCCTCCGGCGCACCACCCGTCCTCGGCCGCACCATCCCCTGGCACAACGGCCCCCACGCCGACCGCATCAAAGCCTCCATCCGCCACTGGGACCCCGACCAACAAACCGACTGGACCCTCCAACCCGCCGAAACCCCGCCGGACGGAACACCATGACCGACCACATCGCCGAACTCGACACCCTCCTCGACCAACTCACCGGCACCCCACCCACCGAACCAGCCGCTCCCCTTCCCGTTTTTCCTAATGTCGGCGCGTACGTCGACCAATACCTCTCCCAAGTCATCGAAAGACGCCTCGCCACCGGCGCCGCCAGCGGCGCCCTCTGGTGCCGACAATGGTGGGCGCACCCCGAAGCACTCAGCCGCATCTACGCCCTCTGGCGCGCCTGGGAAACACTGCGCATATCCGACCCAGCCACCGGCATGAGCATCTGGTGGCGCGACCACCTCGACCCCCACCTCAACGCACTCACCAACGAAACCGGCCCATTCACCCGCTGCCGACCCGACAAACACACCCCACCCGCGACACTGCCCGTCGACCCCGTCCCCGCCGGGATCCTCGCTCAACTCCCCGACAGCCAATAGTCCCCACCGAGATCACTGTCTCGATGGGGACTATTGGCTGTCGACGGTTACCTCTCGGCGTGAGGCGACGACTGATGGCGGTGTGACGAGTCCACGCCAGCCGGCCGTATTCCAGCGGCCGACTGGGCAGCAGCCACCTGCAACGGACGTTGATGGGCGGCCGCGACCATCTGGCCCGGCGTCAACCGCGCCAGCAACGGTCTCACCTGGGCCAACACGTCATCGAGCTGACCGTGGAAACGTGGCCCCATCGTCTGCACCAGCCGGGCGTGCGTGCGCAGGAAGTCCGTCGTCTCGGCCACCGTGCGAAGCCGACCACGCTCGTCCCCCAACACCTGCACAGCGCCAGGCGTCCGATCCCACACACCGTCGTCCAACCGGTTGAAGTAAAGATTGACGTTGCCCCGCCGCCACACACTCACCACGTCGACCAAGCCCTCGGCCTCAACCATCGCCGCGACCTCCGCCACACCGGCGAACGCGAGACGCTGCTTATCAGTGGACGGCAACCGACCGGAACCCTTCGCGTTGACCTGGCTCTGATAACGGTCCAACACCCCGAGACGACTCACCGGCTCCGGCACCGCCAGCAACGCAACCTCCACCCGGTAACCGGCACCCCGCCACGCGTGGACCTGCTCCCGGAAGTACGGCGGATTCTGCACCGTCTCCTCGATCATCACGTCGACCCGGTGCTCACGCAGATAGTCCGACGCCATCCGCCCCCACCGCTGCCCGTCCAAAGCGACCGCCGCCGTGGCAAGCTCGCCGTCCACCTTCATCAACGGCTTGTACGCCGGGTGATACGGCTTATACAAGTCATTGTCGATGACCACAGCGCCCCCGCGCTGGTCGAGCACCGTCTTGATCGCCTGCGACGTGTCGGTCTTACCCGAACCATGCTGCGCGATAACGAAGACAGCCACCGGCGTCGGCTGCCCCGGCCTGCCGCGAACGAATTCTCGGGGAACGATCTTCTCCACGAAGATGTCCCGGCTCTCAGCCTCGTTGAGCAGCCACCGCCCGGGCTCGGTCACAACGGCTCGATCTGATCGTCGAGCCGCCGAACCACCGCCGCGTACTCGTCCGTGACCTGCCGGATCCGCTCCCTGTCCTTGTGATCAAGTGTCTGCCGCCGCGTCGCAGCCTTGGTGATCTCGGCCTCCCAGACCGCGATCTTCTCCGCGTCGGGAACGGGCTTGCTCTTTTCCTGATGAACCAACGCCGTGTACGTGGCGACTGCGTCACCCAACGTCTCCAACGCCACTTCATAGCTCACCGCACGCTCCGAGTCCCACTCATACGCGGGAACGTCTCGGATATCCCACTCGGTCACATCCACCTCCACATCGAACCCACGGCCACCGACCACACCGGCCGAACATCTCCGAAACAGACGACTATGAAACGCCCACACGTCAGCCGCCAGGCGTTCCGCACTCCCCGAAACCCCGATCAGAAGGGTGCCTCGTCAAAAGAATCGAACCCTCCGACCTTCCCGGCGGGAGAGGCCCACGGGTCAGGGCGCGGCCGGACGGGCTGCGGGCTGGGACGAGGGGGCAGGCTGGGAAGGGGGCCATCGCCGTGATCGATTGCGGCGTTCCATCGCTGTTTGAGCACGTCCTCGAACGTTTCACCCATCCAGTCGTTGGGCCATCGTTTCTCGCTGGTCTCCCTCCCCGCGATACCGCACAGCGCCTCCAGGACCGTCTCCACCGTGAACCACAACCTCGGCAACGTACGACCTTGCAGAACCTTCCTGATCGTCTCGGTACTCGCCGTACCTCGAAGGTCACGAGTGTCCTTGTTGTCATCGATCCACTTCGCGATCTGACGTAACGGTGGGCGCCCAGCCTCCCGGTAGTGCACAAACAGTTCTTCGACGAACTCGCGATGCGGTCCGCTCGGTAGATCAGACTCCGGCGGCATCCTCAGCATCCTTGGCATCAAGCCATCCCCACACTTGTCACGCTATGACAACTACAGTCTACAACCGACTCGCTAACACCTTCCTTTGTCAACGCTATGACAACCCGTGTCGGGGCTTGACGTATCGACATCTTCACTGGTCAAGCACCTTCCGACATGCCTGACGATGGTTTGCGTCGGCGCCTTCGCGTCGGCGGACCTGACTGTCGAAAGGGCGCAAAGTTGACCAACATCCCCACGGCTCGCGGGCTCTGGCTCGCGATTACCGTGCTTACCGCCGCCCTCATCGGCGCGGTCGGAGGACTACTCGCGTGGTCTGGAGGAATGAACCCGCCGACCGCGATCCTCACCGGCGGCGGCGCGTTCACCGGCACCGTGCTGCTCATCATCACGATGCTGCGCTTCGCCGTCGACACTGACGACTGACCGCAGCTCACCAACGTCCGCACACCAACTGTCCACGGTGCTGGCCCGCCCTTCTTGAACAGGACGGCGGGCGCCACCATCGGGGTTTCTTTGCTGCCGCGCCGCTTCCGCTCCTCGGCACCTACGGTGCCTGCGGTGCGGGTCGGCTTGCCCGCTGAGTGTGTGCCTGTCGGCGCGACGTCCGTGCCTGGGCCTGGGACTCCGTGGCGGACCTGGAGTCAGACCGATCGCGGCCTTCGGATTACGTTGCTTCACCAAACGGGCGGCCGGGTTTTCATGAGCTGCCGCAACAACGCCCGCACGTCATGTCCTTCAGCTTCGAGCTCGGCGAGCTTGTTCGCTAACGCCGCCCACTCTGACAACGAGATCACCCGCTCTGCCCGACCTTCTCAACGATCCTCCGGCCAGGCCGCCCGTACCTGATCGGCTGTCGGCAACTCCTGAAAACTGACTCCCTGGTGGCGGGGCATGTTCTATCGGCATCGGATCGTGCCTACTCGGCGCGGCGCGAATCGCCCAGTCGCGAGTACAACATGGACGGGAACGTCGCCGTACGCCACTCCGACACCGCAATGTCGGACGCCTACCCTGGCACGAAACCCATCGCGTCGCAGATTCAGCGTCACAATTTGGTCTATGCGTGCCACCACGGGTCACTTGCCCTTGTCGCGACGGAGGCTTCGATGCTCCCCGATGTCAACCGCGACGGATCTGGCAAGCTGGCAGCGTGACTGACTATCTGCCACAGCCGTCGGAAGTGACCGCAGCCACCTGGGTGTGCGTACGGCAGCGGCGCCTACTCGTCGTGCGACCCGAGGAGACGGATGCCTTCTATCTGCCCGGCGGCACTCCCGAGGCGGGGGAGACTCTGCCGCAGACCGCTGCCCGGGAAGTCTTGGAGGAGACCGGAATTCAGCTGGACCCGACGCAGTTGGCACCCCTGATCGAGGTGGTCGCTCCGGCCCACGGCAGGCCGGGAACGATTGTTCGGCTGGTGTGTTTCAGCGCCGAATCCGATCAGCTGCCCAGCCCGGCCGCTGAAATCGCCGAGGTCGCGTGGTTTACCACAGCGGAGTCACCTCGATGTGCTCCTGCGGTTCGTGACGTCATCACTCTCTTGGACCGCATGGGAATCCTTGACTAATTCCCTTCACCCGCCGATGTCTCAGTCTGTCAGCGACGCGAGCAACCGCGGAAGGCCGGTGAGATTCGGGATCCGGTGCACACCGTCGGGCGCTTGGCGTGTCGTGTCTTCACGGTCGAGCCATATGCCAATAAGGCCGGTGTTGTAAGCACCGATGGCGTCTGTGTCTAGCTGATCGCCCACATAGGCGACAGCACCCGGTGGCAACGCGAACGCTGCACACGCCGCCAGGAACGCCGAAGGATCGGGCTTCGCGCGAGGGAGTTGGTCCGAACACAGAAGCACCTCGAAGTGATGGCGCAAGCCCAAGGCCGTCAGCCTTCGTTCCTGGTGATCGGTGCTGGAGTTGGACAGGATTCCCTGCCGGTGATGCACTACGTCAAGCGTCGGGATGACATCGGGGAACACGGTCCACGCGGCCTCGAACAGCGCGGTGTAGCGTCCAAGCCACGCGTCCGCCTCCGCCTCGTCCAGCGTCCGCCCCAAGAATCCGTTGACCCGTTGTCGCTGGCACTGCTCGTATGTCAGTTCCCCGGCGGCCAAGCGCCCATAGGCGATCTCGGTCGCCTGTTGCCATCGCTGGAACGTCGCCTCCGCCGACGGCAGGCCCTCCACCTGGAAGTGTCGCGACAACGCCAGCCGATCCGCGCCAGAGAAGTCAAACAGCGTGTCGTCAACGTCCCACAGCACAGCCCGGATCACAGTCCTGAGCCTACCCGCAGGCGGAGTCGGGGCTCCGAACCTAACGATCATGCGTTGGGACGGTCGCGGGGTGGGCTGACGACCAAGACGCATCTGGCCTGCGAGCAGGGACAGAAGGCCCTCTCCGTAGTTATCACCGCCGGTCAGCGTGGAGACAGTCCACAGTTCACCACCGTGCTCAACGCCATCAACGTGGCACGTCTCGGGCCAGGACGCCCGAGGCGCCGACCCGACCGGGTGTTGGACGACAAGGCGTACAGTTCCAAAGCCAACCGCGCCTACCTGCGCCAACGCGGCATCAAGGCCACCATTTCCGTCAAGGCCAACCAGCAAACCAACTGGCGAAAAAAGGCGCCGACGGTGGACGACCTCCAACCTTCGAACCCGAGATCTACAAGCAGCGCCACGCCGTCGAATGCGGCATCAACCGCCTCAACGCAAACCGCGCTGTGGCCACCCGCTACGACAAACTCACCGTACGTTTCGAAGCCACCGTCCACATAGCAGTGATCAACGAGTGACTCCTGCCAGGGCGGCGACCAAATTATCGCTGCCTGCGTGACCTTGGCGTACGAAGGCGGCGGCGAGGCGACTGAGTTCAGCGAGGTCGGCGAGGGTGCGGCCGGAGCGGGTCACGGGTAGCCCGTCGAGACCGCGCCAGTCATCGCCCGTCAGCGTGTCGGTGTACAGGCCGACACCGCTGATGGGCGGCTGTTGATTGGCGATCGTGAACTCGGCGGATGACCCAGGGATATCCCCGACCCGGTATAGACGCACGGCAGAACCGTGCGACACGATGGCGCACTGCGGCGGCTGTCGCAGCCATCCTGTTCGGCTAGCCTGGCGGTCACCTGCCCCCATTGTCCTTCGGCGAGGTCGCTCAGACGGCCGAGAATGGCAAGAATCGACACGTATTGCATTACACAGGCGCAGCAATCCGATTGGCGGAGTGACGCCACGCCTGGTACGACAATGTGATGAACAGGCAGGCTGTGCGCGACTGGCGTGACGACCGTGTGGGCGCCGCCGAACGTGGCGAGAATCCCACGGTTCTTCTGCGAATGGGGTCCGGCTGGGCGGTCATTGGCGACACCCAGCATCTGCCTGGGTACTGTCTGCTTCTTCACGCCGGCATGGCCAACCACCTCACCGATCTGTCCCGCATCGAGCGCGTAGCATTCCTGACCGACATGACACTGCTCGGCGAAGCAGTCATAGACGTGTGCTCGGCTGCTGATCCGGAATTCAGTAGAGTCAACTATGAAGTGTTGGGCAACTCGTGGCCGCACCTACATGCCCACGTACACGCCCGCTACAAGTGGGAGCCTGAATCTTTACGGCACGGTCCGGTCTGGCGCTACGGCGAACAGCGTCACGCCGAGTCAGCGATGCTTAGCACACGTCACGATTCGCTTCGCCGGGCGCTGACCGACCGGCTGGCGGATCTTGTCAACATCGACGAGTGATCGCGCTGATTTCGGAGATTCTTGATCCCTGGTCGCAAGATCGTCCGCGTCCCTACCGGTCGTTGGGTGGCTGCGCATCCTCGCAGACCTACCTGACCGGAGGCTCCGCTGTCGCAGGTCGACGACGACCACGATCGGGGGGCGACGGGCGTTTCGTTGGCCTCAATTTGTCTGGCCTTGCACCTACGTCCGCCACCGCGACGGCGGTGTCCTCCGGGTAACTCTGGGCAGCCAACTGGGCGGCCCGATCCTCATGAGCTGCCGCCCGATCCGCCTCGGTCTCCGCCACCGAGCGTGCCGTCTCCGCGTGCTCTGCTGCCCGGCCGTCCACGCCGGTTTCACGCCACAGGTTCTCCCCGCTCCGCTGATCCCGTTCGTCCGCGCGAGCCGCGTCCGCTTTTGTCTGCTCGTTGACCTGGTCGACCACCGCACGATAGGCGAATGCCGCTGGGGTGTGCGCCCGATCGACGAACTCGGGCACCCCTCGCAGCAACGCCCGCACGTCATGCCCCTCGGCTTCGAGTTGGGCGAGTTTGTTCGCCAACACCACCCACGCCTTGGAGCCAATGACCCGATCCGCGCGACCCTCCGAGGTGTCCTCCGGCCACACAGCCCGCACATGCTCGGCCATCCGCTCCCGAGCCTGCGCCAACCTGGAAACCTCGTCGTCCGAGACCTCGACGAACTGTCCCTCGATCACTGTCGGATCGACCTCGGTCACCGCTTGGTCCACCGCGTCGCCGATCGTCGTCTCGTCCTCCGTGACCGGCGCATCCAGATCGACGTTCACGCCCATTTTTGCTAGCCGCTCAACGATCAGCCTGCGGGCGGCGGCCGCGCGGGGGTCCACCGCAGCCCATGTCTCGGCGGCACGCCACACCTGGGCGATGTCCTCAGCACTGGCCTGCCTCCACCACTGTGGAGACCACACCGCCCGATACACGGCGGCGTCGGCCTGCTGCGCCGCCCGCGCTCGAGCTCTCGCCTGCCGGGCCGACTCTTGCCCAGCCCGCGCCGCGTCCCGCAACGCCTGCGCCCGCACCTGAATCAACGTCCGCGCCAACTCCGACGACGCCCGCACCATCATCGTCAACGCCGCCATCACCCGACGCTCGATCTCGACCATCTCGTTGTTGTCGCTCACCCGGCTCCTCCCACTCACCACCCGGCATCACCGTCAGCGCGACCATCACACACCGGCACCGGCCGCACGTTACCCCTGCCCCGGAGAACCGCGTCGCGATAACCCCGCTCGCCGACGGCGTGAACGCCCATCTCGACGTTGACGCCATCCGGATCCAAGCCATGATCGACCAAGGCGTGAAGCGAACCGTCCTGCTGTGCCTGGTTCTGATCGACCCCGCCACCGAAACGCCATTCTGACGCCAACACCACCCGACAAGACCAAAGATTTTGCGGTGACGGGCTGAGCGTTGAGACGCTCGGCCGCAACCTACCTGGTTGGTTCCTCGCCACGACTGTGCGACGGGCGGCGGGATCCCTCCGATTGGACCGGCAACTGCGGGTCCGCTGGGGCGGCCAACATGTCCTTTGTGGCCGATGGAAATGCCACCGACACCGTTCGAGTGTTGGGTATGGCAGCTGCGTTGAGGATCGGGAGGTTGATTGGCTGATCGGCTAACGGCACGGCCAACGCAGTGAGGTCGCGTAGCTCGGAACTCCATTCGGCGCCCATGTTCCGACTCAGGTCGGTCACGACGTCGGCGAATAGCTGGGTCTCCTCGGTCGACCAAGAACGCTGCCGTTCAATGCCGATGGTGGCCGCTATCGACACGTCCGGCCACCGCCACTGGCCAGCCTCGTCGAGCTGATTGGTAGCGAGAAGAATGTTGCCGCGCCGATAGACACTGGCGACATCAACGATCCGGTCTCGGTCGATGATGACGGCAGCCGCAATCACGCCACGGTAGGAAGCGTCGTGGTTGTCGCGGGCGGTCAGTCGACCATGACCGAGCTTGCGCACCTGGTCGTGGTATCGGTGGATGATCCCGAGCCGGCTCTGCGCCTCGGGGACCGCCAGAATGGCGACTTCGACGCGGTAGCCAGCGTCGCGAAACATGCGGGCGGGCTCGACGAAGTCACCTGGGTCGCGCATGGTGGTTTCGATGATCGTGTCGACTCGGCGGGCGATGAGATAGCGCTCGGCGTCCGCCATCCAGCGACGGCCGTCCATGCTCGTATATGGGGCGGCGTTGCGGTCGTCTTCGACCAGCAGGCGGCCATAGTCGGGTTGGTATGGCTTGTAGTAGTCGGAGTTGACCACGATCGCGCCGCCGCGACGGTCGAGCATCGCCTTGACGGACTCGGTGGTCTTGGTCTTTCCCGCGCCGGGCTGGCCCGCGACAAACACCACCACCGGCCGCTGCTGGGAGACGCCTTGGGCGAGCTGCTGGGGAACGATCCTGTCGCGGAAGATGCGTTGAGACTCGCCTTCGGACAACAGGTGCTTGCGAGGGTCGATCACACTCATCGGGCTTGGCGCCGCAGACGATCGATCAATTCGCGATATTGGCTGGTCACTTGTGCGACCTGCGCGTGGTCGGTTGACCGCAGGCGGTCCCGGTCAGCGGTGCAACTAGCCTGCGCGGCGGTCAGCTTCTCGACCAAGTCGGCGTCACCGGCCTGCTCGGCTTGCCTGATAAGCACGGTGTATGCGGCGACCGCCTGCGTGATCGCCTCGACCGCGACTTCGTATGAGACTGACTCGTCGGGATTCCACTCGAACGTCGGCATCCCACCCAGGACCGATGGCTCTGTCACTCAATCCTCCCGTTTAAGGCGTCGTGCAACCTCGGCGTGGCACTAGACAGTCACCGGCCTGCTGACTCCACTGTCGACGGTCGGTCACGATCGACGGCCGGTGAGCGTTTCACCACCTCCGCCGTCGCCTCGCGCTCGATCTCGACCATTTCGTTGCCGTCGGTCACTTGACCCCTCCCCACCGCCGTTCGACGTCACTATCGGCGCAACCCTCGCAACTTTGGGTTAGCACAGACCGCACGCTACCCGAGCCAGTGAGCAGCACCTGTCTCGTCAGATGCAAGATCCACAAATCATGATCGTCGACCTGTACGACGCAGCCAGCGGGCTGGGTCGGACCGGCCTTTGGCCGTCAGATCATCGAGCTCAATGGTGCCCGCCCGGGACGAAAAATATTCCAACGTCCAGGGTTGTGAGCGATTGCACCGGTCGCAGCCGGTCCGACCCAACACAATCATGGGCGGGAGGCCTCAGGAGACTTCTCAAGCGACCAGCGGCCGTGACTTTCTGCAGCCCGCTGGTCGCAGCCAGCGGCCTGGACCGGCCCGGCCGAGCCTGGGCGGGACCGAAACGATGAGTGGGACGATGAAAACCGCCCTTGACCGGCGTTTGCGCTGGTCAAGGGCGGTTTTGGCTGGTGGTGGCGGGTGAAGGATTCGAACCTTCGAAGCTTTCGCGACGGTTTTACAGACCGCTCCCATTGGCCGCTCGGGCAACCCGCCAAGGCGTGCCGCCGCGCGCCGCGCGGTGGCACACGACAGGATAGCGGTTAGGGATGGGTTCCCCGCAAACGGGTACCGTGCCCCACGGCACACAGAGTGCCGACAACCCGACAACAACGCAACAGGAGCGACCACGTGGCGGAGACCTCGTCGTTCGACATCGTCAGCAAAGCTGATCACCAGGAGGTGGACAACGCGCTCAACCAGGCGGCCAAGGAGCTTGGTCAGCGCTTCGACTTCCGCGGAACCAACGCACAGATCAGCTGGACTGGCGACGAAGCCATCACGCTGCAGGCCGAGACCGAAGACCGCGTGAAGGCCGCACTGGACGTCTTCAAAGAGAAGCTCGTCAAGCGTCAGATCTCGCTCAAGGCGCTCGAGGCGGGCGACCCGCGGGCGTCCGGTAAGGCGTACAAGATCGATTGCAAGATCATTCAGGGAATCGACTCCGACAAGGCCAAGGCGATCAGCAAGAAGATCCGCGATGAGGGGCCGCGCGGCGTGCAGGCCCAGATCCAGGGCGATCAGCTCCGAGTCTCGGCCAAGAAGCGTGAC
This sequence comes from uncultured Actinomycetota bacterium, assembly GCA_963736695.1. Taxonomy (GTDB): domain Bacteria; phylum Actinomycetota; class Actinomycetes; order Mycobacteriales; family Micromonosporaceae; genus CAVTPU01. The sequence goes on along the minus strand of CAVTPU010000004.1, from coordinate 3,099,249 downwards.
GATCTGCAGGCCGTGATCGCCCTGCTCAAGGAGGCCGACTTCGGCATCGCCCTGCAGTTCACGAACTATCGCTGAGGCCGACTATCGCTGAAGGCGACCATGGCTGCGGCCCGGCCGCCGCTGGCCCCCACCACTCGGGGCCGGCGGCGGAGGCGATCCGATCAGCGCAGGTGTTGAATCGGGCCAGACGATGCGGCCATCGCCTCCAGTCGGGCGACCCGCTGCTCCATCGGCGGGTGGGTGGAGAAGAGGTTCGCGATGCCACCACCCCGGAACGGATTGTCGATCATGAGATGGGCGGCGCTCGCGAGCTGCCCATCGGCCGGCAGGGGCATCGCCTGCGTACCGTAATGGATCTTGCGTAGGGCACTCGCGAGGGCGAGCGGATCCCCGGTGAGCGCCGCCCCCGACTCATCGGCCTGGAATTCGCGGTTGCGGCTGATCGCCATCTGGATCACGCCCGCCGCGATCGGCCCGAGGATGATCAGCAGAAGGGACCCGAACAGGCCGGGGCCGTCATCGTCGTCCGACCCGCCGAGCGGGATAAACCAGGCGAGATTGGCGAGCATGGTGATGATTCCGGCGAGCGCCCCCGCAACCGACGAGATCAGGATGTCGCGGTTGTAGACGTGGGAGAGTTCATGGCCGATGACTCCACGCAGCTCCCGTGGGCTGAGCATGCCCATGATGCCTTCGGTGACGCAGACCGCCGCGTTCGCCGGGTTTCGGCCGGTGGCGAAGGCGTTGGGTTGCGGCGTGGGCGAGATGAAGAGCCGAGGCATCGGCTGACCGGCCTGGCCCGACAGCTCCCGAACCATCGCATAGAGCTCAGGAGCCTCATATTCGCTCACCGGTCGCGCCCCCATTGTGCGCAACGCGAGCTTGTCCGACCAGAAATACGTCGCGCCGTTCATCGCGAGCGAGATCACCAACGCGATGACGAGACCGCCGGTGCCCCCGAACGAATAGCCGACGAAGAGGATCAGTGAGGTCAGCAGACCGAGCAGGAGCGCGGTCTTCAGCCCGTTGAAGTGGCCATGCACGTGGGTCTCCTTAACCGAACCGGACTCGATCCGCGCGAACCGAACGTGGTGCGCACTTGGTCTAACGCGTCCCACCACTGTTCATCTTCCCGCCGAGCCCGCCGGGAAGCCTGGAGTTGCCTGCTCAGACGCTGGGAGATCGCTGTGAACACCCCGGGATGGGTCGACTCCACGGCCGGCGGCCGCGTTGCGCGATAATGTGGGCGACCGGGCGGTCTGATCGGCTGCCGCCAACCGGGAGTGGAGTCAGGAGGTGGCTTGGTGATCGATTCCCGGCCGGCGCTGTCGGTGGTGATCCCGATGTTCAACGAGGAAGAGGTGCTGCCCCTTCTCGTGCCCCGGCTTCGCCCGGTTCTCGATCAACTCGGTGAGCCCTACGAGGTGGTGGCCGTCGATGACGGCAGCACCGATTCCACTGCGGCGAACCTCTTCGCGTTGGCCCGTTCCTGGCCCGAGCTGCGGGTCATCAGGCTGCGGCGCAACTCCGGGCACCAGGCCGCCCTCACCGCCGGGCTGCACCGGGCGTTCGGCGACTATGTGGTCAGCCTCGACGCCGACTTGCAGGATCCGCCGGAGAAGATTCCGGAGATGCTCGCCCTCGCCCGCGCCGACAAGCTCGACATCGTCTATGGCGTGCGTACCGATCGCAGCACCGACTCGATCGTGAAGCGGCAGACCGCCGCAGGCTACTACTGGCTCATGCGGCGCCTCGTCGGCAACCGGATCCCCCGGCACGCGGGCGACTTCCGACTGTTGAGCCGCGCCACCGTCGATGTGCTGCGCCAGCTTCCCGAGCATCAGCCCGTCTATCGGTTGCTGGTGCCATGGATCGGTTTTCCGTCCGGCGAGGTCACCTATGTGCGCGAGGAGCGCGCCGCTGGGCGTACGAAATATCCCATCAGCAAGATGGTCCGACTCGCGGCCGACAGCGTCACGAACTTCTCCGCCGCACCGCTGCGCCTGGCCACCTGGCTCGGCGGGGTCAGTTTCTTCTTCTGCCTGCTCATGCTCTGCTATGTCATCGGCGCGGTCTCGTTGGGGCACGCGGTGCAGGGATGGGCTTCCGTGCTCGCGACAGTGCTGTTCCTGGGCGGGGTGCAGCTGCTGAGCCTCGGACTGCTTGGCGAATACGTCGGTCGTCTCTATGCCTCGGCGCAGGGCCGCCCGGCCTATTTCATCGGCCACGACTCGGCCGAACTCGCGGCCGAGGCGGAGTTGACCGAGGCCAGGTGACGCCCGTCGCCCTTCCCGCCACAAGACCTCAACCCCGAGGGGTACGCCCGGCGGCGCTCGCCTGTTCCTTCGAGGGTTCGCCACTCGGGTCATGGGCCGGCGGCACCGGCACCGCGGAGACCCACTGACGCAGATCGCCGCGTTCTTTGACGAGCTCGGCGAGAGGACCGGCGAAGTCGAACTCCGGGGTCCAGAACAGCGCGTCGAATGGGCACACGTCGACGCAGATCCCACAGAACATGCAGAGGCCGAAGTCGATCGCGAACCGGTCGAGCACGTGGCGTTGCCGGGGACGGCTGGCACCGGGCAGCAGCACGTCCTCCTTGTGCGCCTCGATATACAGGCACCAATCCGGACATTCTCGGGCGCACAGCATGCACGCCGTGCAGTTCTCCTCGACCAAGGCGATCGCCCCACGGCTGCGCGCCGGCAGGGCGGGTGCCGGCAGCACCGGCGCTGGCGATGTGGGGTCCATCAGTCCATCCTGCTTTTCGGGCCCCACTCGGCCGGGTCCGGCACACCCGGTGGACGGGCAGGCGCCCGCGTCGGCGTGGGACGGGTTGGCGAAGTGGCGGCGGCCGGCTCGACCGCTCCTGGCCACGGCTTGGCCACCCGGCTGGCGAGCACGAACTCCTTGCGCAACGGATGACCGTCGAACTCCGGGGCCAGCAGCAGTGGCGTGAGCCCCGGATGATCGGTGAAGTCGACGCCGAACATCTCGTGGGTCTCCCGCTCGGCCCACGCCGCGCCGGCAAAGAGCCCGACCGCCGAGGCGAGCACCGGCCGATCGCGGGGCACCCGCGTGCGCACGAGGAGCCCGAACCGGCCCGTCACCGACCACAGGTGGGCCACGACTGTGAAGCCCTCATCAAGCTCGTCGACCGCCGTGAGCCAGTCGAAGAAGTCGCAGCCCAGCTCGTCACGCGTGGTCGTCAACGCATCCAGCCACCCGTCGGGTTCGACGTCGACGGTCGGTCGAGCCCATGGCCCACCCTCGGTCTGACCGATCCGGACGCACGTCGGGAATGTCTCCTCCAACGGGTTGAGGCGGGGGTCGTCGTCCGGGATCATGCCGTGATCTTTTCGGCGAGTCGGCGCAGGCCGTGCAGGAGCGCCTCCGGCCGGGGCGGGCATCCGGGCACGGATACGTCGACGGGCACGAGTTGGTCGACCCCCTTCGTCACCGAGTAGGAGTCCCAATAGGGCCCGCCGGTGTTGGCGCACGCCCCGAACGAGATCACCCGCGGCGGCCGGGGCGACTCGTCATAGATCCGACGCAGGGCGGGTGCCATGGCGTCGGTCAGGGTTCCCGAGATCACCATGACCTCGATCGACTCGTCCGAGGCCGGGCCGGGTGGGGTGTCGGCGGCCGCCAACGCGGCCGCCGACCGCAACAGATCTGGCCAGGCCATGGTGGCGGCGGCGAACTCGACCGAACAGCAGGCCAGACCGAAATTGAACACTGACAATGAGTAGCGTCGCCCCCACTCCAGAGTGAATAGCTCCGGGTCACCGACCATCTGCGAGGGTTGGGCCATGCCTCGCAGCCTACCGGGGGAACGAAAAGGGATCAGATCGGCGCTGACAAACGAGTGTGGGACAAGTCACCACCTGAGCACGACCTGTGGCGCAGGGTAGGGAGAGTCGTCGTAGGCTGACGGGTGCACACGTGTCGCCGGTGCGAGTGAGCGGGCCGGCACCACACGCTCTGACCGGCCCAAGGAGGCCATGAACGTGACCAAGCAGGTCCGACAACTGGATCGAGTGGTCATCCGGTTCGCCGGCGATTCCGGCGACGGTATGCAACTCACTGGTGATCGCTTCACCTCGGAGACCGCCCAACTAGGCAACGACATATCGACGTTGCCAAACTTCCCCGCCGAGATCCGCGCCCCCGCCGGCACGCTCCCCGGCGTCTCCAGCTTTCAGGTGCACTTCGCCGACTTCGACATTCTGACGCCTGGAGACGCGCCGAACGTTCTGGTGGCCATGAACCCCGCGGCTTTGAAGGCCAACCTCGCCGACCTGCCCCCCGGGGCGGACATCATCGTCAACACCGACGAATTCACCCCCCGAAACCTGGCGAAAGTCGGCTATGCCGATAATCCACTCGCCGACGAGTCGCTCGCCAACTGGTCGGTGCACCCGGTCGCGCTGACCAGCATGACCGTGCGCGCACTGGAGTCCTTTCCGCTCTCCAAGAAGGACGCCGAACGGGCGAAGAACATGTTCGCCCTCGGGTTGCTGTGTTGGATGTATTCGCGGCCGCATGAATCGACCGTCGCCTTCCTCAACCGAAAATTCGCCGCAAAACCAGATGTCGCGGCGGCCAACATCGCCGCTTTCACCGCTGGACGCAACTATGGCGAGACGACGGAGGACTTCGCTGTCCGATATGAGGTGAAGCCGGCCCGCATGGCGGCCGGGGACTATCGCAACATCACCGGCAACACCGCGCTCGCCCTCGGCTTGGTCGCCGCCGGAGTCCGCGCCGAACTGCCGGTCTTCCTCGGGGCCTATCCGATCACCCCGGCCAGCGACATCCTGCACGAACTCTCCAAGCACAAGCGGCTCGGCGTGACCACCGTGCAGGCCGAAGACGAGATCGCCGCTGCGGGCGCCGCCCTCGGCGCCTCCTATGGCGGCGCGCTCGGGGTCACCACCACCAGCGGCCCCGGAGTGGCGCTCAAGAGCGAGACGATCTCGCTCGCGGTCGCCCTGGAGCTTCCCCTCATCGTGGTGGATGTGCAGCGGGCCGGGCCGTCAACCGGGCTGCCCACCAAGACTGAGCAGGCCGACCTGTCGATGGCGTTGCATGGGCGGCACGGCGAGGCGCCGATCGCCGTCATCGCGGCACGGTCCCCCGCGGACTGTTTCGACGCCGCGATCGAAGCGGCGCGGATCGCGCTCACCTATCGAACGCCGGTGATGTTGCTCTCCGACGGCTATCTCGCCAACGGCTCCGAACCGTGGCTGCTGCCCGACACGTCAGACCTGCCAGACCTGCGAGTCGAGTTCGCCACCACGCCGAACGCGCCCGATGGAGTCACCTTCCTGCCCTATCTGCGCGACCCGCAGACGTTGGCCCGACCGTGGGCGGTGCCCGGCACACCAGGGCTCGAACATCGCATCGGCGGGCTGGAGAAGGCCGATAAGACCGGAGAGATCTCCTACGACCCGGCCAACCACGACCTGATGGTGCGCGCCCGTGCCGAGCGCATCGACAACATCACGGTGCCCGATATCGAGGTCGACGACCCCGATGCCGACGCCAAGGTGCTCGTGCTCGGCTGGGGCTCCACCTATGGCCCGATCGGTGCCGCGTGCCGAGGCCTGCGCCAACGCGGACAGGCGATCGCACAGGCCCACCTGCGTCACCTCAACCCACTGCCGGCGAACCTCAGCGACGTGCTGCGTCACTATCAGCGGGTGGTCATACCGGAGATGAACCTCGGACAGCTGGCGCAGCTGATCCGGTCCCGCTATCTGATCGACGTTATCGGCTATCACCAGGTGCGCGGGCTGCCGTTCACCTCGGCGGAGCTGGAGTCGATGCTGGAGGACGTGGTGAAGAATGTCTGACGCCAACGCGGCGGTGCTCACGCAGCCGACGGCGGCCCGCGTGACCGCGAAGGATTTCAAGACCGACCAAGAGGTCCGCTGGTGCCCGGGATGCGGTGACTACGCCATCCTCGCCGCTGTCCAGGGATTCCTCCCCGAGCTCGGAATTCCCCGCGAACGCACGGTATTCGTCTCCGGCATCGGCTGCTCGTCCCGCTTCCCCTATTACATGAACACCTATGGGCTGCACTCGATCCACGGCCGCGCGCCAGCGATCGCCACCGGACTGTCGGTGTCGCGGCCCGACCTGCAGGTGTGGGTGGTCAGCGGTGACGGCGACGCGCTCTCGATCGGCGGCAACCATCTCATCCACGCCCTGCGCCGCAACGTCAACATCAAGATCCTGCTCTTCAACAACCGCATCTACGGTCTGACGAAAGGGCAATACTCGCCGACCTCCGGCATCGGCACGGTCAGCAAGTCGAGCCCGGCCGGCAGCATCGACTCACCATTCAATCCGCTCTCCCTCGCCCTCGGGGCCGAGGCGACCTTCGTCGCCCGGGCCATCGACTCCGACCGCAAACAACTGCAGCAGGTGCTGCGTGCCGCCGCGGCTCATGAGGGGTCGGCCTTTGTCGAGATCTATCAAAACTGCAACATCTTCAACGACGGGGTCTTCGACCTGCTCAAATCGCCGCAGACCCGCGACGACGCGTTGATCCGACTCGATCACGGCCAGCCGATCATCTTCGGTGCCGAGGGCCAGTTCTGCGTCGTCAACCCACCAGGCGGTTTCGGCCTGCAGGTCCGCGAAACCAGCACGGTCTCCCCTGACGAGATCGTCGTGCACGACGAGACCGTGCCAGATCCGGCGTACGCGTTTGCACTGTCCCGCCTCGCCGGACTGGACCTCAACCACACGCCGGTCGGGGTTTTCCGCAATGTGGTGCGCCCCAGTTATGACTCGCTCGTCCGGTCGCAGGTCGTCACGGCAGCCTCGGCCGTGACCGACCGAAATGCCGAGCTCGGCCGACTTTTGCGAGCCGGCGACACCTGGACGATCGTCTGAGCGCTCGACCCGCCCACCGTCGCCGCCGGCCAGTGTGACCGGCGGCGGCGGCGTGGACGACATCAGCGATAATCGACGCATGGGCCACACGGGAGACGACACCGGGCAGGACCCCACGCCGGTCGCGGCGGAGACCGGACGCATGCCGGTGGTTCGGCGGGCGGTGCCGACGGCGGCCGACCTCAAACCAAAGCCCGTCACCCCCGAGGCGCCGAGTGCGACAACGCCACAGCGACGGCTCAGGTGGATCAGGGGACGAGGCCGTGGCGGTTCGGCCGACACCGCACGGTCCCCTCGGCGGCGGCCCCGCCTGTGGTTGCCGGCGACCGGGGTCGTCGTCCTCATTGTCGTCGCGATCGCCGCCGGCCGGTTCCTCGTGCCGGCGGGCGGGCCCGAGGCAGGATCGGCTCCACCACCCACGGTCGACACCGGCGCACCTGCGGAGACGCCATCGGCGAGCCCCACTCTGCCGCCGTTGCCGACCGGGCCGCCGCGCCCTTCTGACGCGCTCAGCGCGTGGGCCGACACGATCGCGGCGACCACCGGCGTGCCCGATGTCGCGGTCCAGGCCTATGGCTACGCCCAGTTGCTGATCGCCCGCAGCGATCCGACCTGCCACCTCAGCTGGACCACGATCGCGGCGATCGGCAAGGCCGAGACCGGGCACGGCCAGCCGGCCGGGACGAACCTCGACCACACGGGCCGGTCCACCCCGCTGCTCGTCGGGCCGCCACTGGACGGCACCCATGGTCGCGCCCTGGTGCGGGACACCGACGCTGGCGCGTTCGACGGCGACGCCACCTACGACCGAATGCTCGGGGCGCTGCACCTGTCGCCGACCCTGTGGCGCACCTATGCGGCCGACGGCGACGACGACGGAATCCGTGACCCCAACGACATCGACGACGCGGCTGTAGCGGTCGCCACCCTGCTCTGCGCGGGCGCCGATGATCTGAACCGGCTCAGCGGCTGGCAGACCGCCCTCGCCCGCTATCGGCCCGGAGCGTCATACGCACGCACCGTTTTCAGCGTGGCCGACCAATATGGGAAACAGACTCGAAACATTACCTGATCGGGGTGGGTTTCGACGCTAATTCACCCCCGCGAACCATTGATGTAGGGCGCACGACGCGTCAAGCTCAGGGGGTGAGACTACGTGAGTGGGATCCGCGAACCGCGACTGAAGCGGAGCTGGGCGGCTGGCTGACCGCATATAACGCGTCGGTCGCAGCCGACGTTCCTGGCGATCCTCAGTGGACCGCCGACCGGCTGGACGCATATCTGACGGTCACGATGCCGGGCGAAGAGCAAGCCACCTGGCTCGCCGACAGTCCGAACGGCGCGGTCGGCGGCTATGGGCGACTACTCATGATGAGTGGGATGGCGGTGATCGAGCTTTTCGTGGCGCCGCCTTATCGTCGCAGTGGTCTCGGGCTGCGGCTGCTCACCACGATGGCCGAGCATGCATTCACCCATGGTTATGTGTCGCTCGGCGTCGAGGTCGTCGGCGGCACGGCGGCTGAGCGTTTCTATGAGGCGGCGGGTTTCGCCCACGTCTACACCGAAGAGCGCAGCATTCTCGACTTCGCCACAGTGGACTGGAACCGCATCAGTGATCTCGCTGAGGGCGTCGTCACCGGATATTCCGTGGAGTTTCACGCCAGCGAACTTCCCGAGACGTTGTTGCCCGCCTATGCGCAAGCCAAACAGGTGCGCCAATCCGAACCCGCCGGTGATCTCGAACTGCGGCCAAGTTCTTTCGACGTTGACCGCCTGCGCGCCAGCCTGCGCTGCCTGCGCGAGCGAGGGCTGCGCCCCTATGTCGTGCTCGCGCTGCATGACCGGAGCCAATCGGTGGCTGGGCTCACCGAACTCGTGGTGCCGGCGCAGCACCCCACTCGATGCGACCAATACGACACCATCATCCTGCCCGAGCACGACGGTTATGGCCTCGCTCGGGCGTTAAAGGCACGCATGTTGGTGGAATTGCGTTCTGCCGAACCACAACTACGGCAGGTGCAGACCTGGCATGCACCCCAGCGCGAGCAGTTGCAGCAGATCAACAAAGAGCTGGGATTCGTTCGCGACTGCGAGTGGCGCGAATATGAGATGGACGCCCACGAGTTCCTCTCGCTGCGTCTCCTTCGCGGGTGATAGCCGCGGCGTTTGTCACCGGGCGAGCGCCTTCGCCGCCTCCACCGCCCCATAGGTGAGGATGATCTGCGCGCCAGCGCGACGAATCGCCGTCAGGGTCTCCATCATGGCTCGGTCGCCGTCGAGCCAGCCGCGCTGCGCGGCGGCGGCCACCATCGCATATTCCCCGCTGACCTGATAGGCGGCGACGGGCACGTCGACCTGCGCCCGGACGCGCGCGATGATGTCCAGATAGGGAAGCGCCGGCTTCACCATGACAATGTCGGCCCCCTCCTCGACATCGAGGGCGACCTCACGCAACGCCTCACGACCGTTCGCCGGATCCTGCTGATAGGTCATGCGGTCGCCGGTCAGGGTCGACTCCACCGCCTCACGGAACGGGCCATAGAACGCGGAGGCGTATTTCGCCGCGTAGGCGAGCACCGCGGTCTCGGTGTGGCCGGCCGCGTCGAGAGCCTGCCGCACGGCTCCGACTTGCCCGTCCATCATTCCGGAGAGGCCGAGCACGTGCGCGCCAGCGGCGGCCTGGCTCAACGCCATCTGCGCGTAGTGATCGAGGGTGGCGTCGTTGTCGACGGACCCATCGACGCCGAGCACGCCGCAGTGTCCGTGTGAGGTGAACTCGTCCAAGCACAGATCGCTCATGACCACTGTGGAGCCACCGACCTCGGCCACGACGTCGCGGATCGCCACGTTGAGCACACCAGCTGGGTCAATGCCCGCAGAGCCGGTCTCGTCGCGCTGGTCGGGCACGCCGAAGAGCATCAGACCACCGACCCCCGCTTCGACCGCCGCCACCGCGGCGGCCTTCAGCGAGTCTCGACTGTGCTGAACCACCCCGGGCAGTGAACTGATCGGGCGAGGGGCTGACAGGCCCTCCCGGACGAACATCGGCAGCACCAGTTCGGCCGGCCGCAGCCGGGTCTCCCGCACCAGCTCGCGCATCGCGGCGGTGCCCCGCAGGCGGCGGGGGCGGATGTCGGGGAAACTCACCGCCGCCTCACCGGAACCGCAACGCGGTCGGGCCCTGCACCTTGGATCCACGCCGCTGTTTAGCGGGCATCGCGGCGAGTTTCTGCCTCAGATCCACCGCGTAAGCCGCGAGCGCCTCCACGAGGTCCGGCACGGACGCGTGGGCCGGTTGCACGTCGACGCGCAGCCCGAACTCCACGGCGGTGTCGGCTGTCTTCGGCCCGATCACGGACACGACCGTACGAGCATGGGGTTTTCCCGCGATTCCGACGAGATTGCGCACGGTCGAGGATGAGGTGAACAACACCGCGTCGAACCCGCCCGACTTGATCGAGTCGCGAATCTCCGCCGGCGGCGGGGCGGCGCGGACCGTGCGATAGGCGGTGACGTCGTCAACCTCCCATCCACGGTCGGTGAGACCGGCGGCGAGTGTCTCGGTGGCGATGTCGGCACGCGGCAATAGCACGCGCCCCACCGGGTCGAGGATCTCGTCGTGTGGGGAGAACTCGGCGAGCAGCCCCTCGCTGGTCTGGTCGCCGAAGGGTACGAGCTCGGGACGGATCCCGAAGGCGCGCACCGCGTCGGCGGTCGCCTCACCGATGCAGGCGATCTTCACGCCACCGAAGTGCCGGGCGTCGAGGCCGTGTTCGGCGAACTTCTCCCAGACTGCGCGCACAGCGTTGACCGAGGTGAAGATGGTCCACGCATAGCGACCATCGACGAGGCCTTTGATGGCTCGTTCCATCTGTGCGGGCGTACGGGGTGGTTCGACCGCGATCGTCGGCACCTCGCATGGCATCGCACCATAGGCGCGCAGGCGCTCGCTCATCGCGCCGGCCTGTTCCTTGGTGCGGGGAACCAGCACCCGCCACCCATAGAGCGGCCGGTTCTCCCACCAACCCAGGTGGTCTCGCTGGTCGAGGCGGGGGCCGAAGCCAAGCATGACCCGACCGGAGAATCCCAACGCGGCTGCGACGAAACTGTCCACGGTGGACGCTGTGGTGTATTGGGTGTCGCCCGTGCCGTCGCCGGTGACGCTGACCGCAGTGACGCCGGTGACGCCACTGGCGAGCAGCCCGTCGCGCAGACCGGCGAGGTCGTTGGCGTCGATGGACAGCGCCAATCCGTGGGGCACTGCGGCGGCGAGTGCGGCGATGTCGGTCGACTGCACATCATCGATGTCCACTGTGGTGCGAACTCCGGGAAGCGCGACGCCGGCATAGGCCGCGACGCCGGCGGGGGCGCTCACCCCCGGGATGACGTCGAACGGCACAGCCGTTCGTGCGACGGCCTCCACCTCGCTCACCACGGTGTCGTGCTCCAGCGGGTCGCCGGCGATGAGGCGCACTGCGGTGAGGCCGGAACGCGCCGCCGAGATAAGCACCTTCGCGACGTCGCCGGGCGCGCCCTCGGCCGGGCTGAACTGCACCGCCTCTGGGTCGGCGCCGTCGGGCTGGCCGCCGGTGAGCTCCGAACGAACCCATCGCAGCATCGCCTCGGACACCCCGCGGTCATAGACCACGTGGTCGGCGGAGTGCAGGCAGTCGAGTGCGCGGCGGGTCAACAGGCCTGGGTCGCCGGGGCCGGCCCCGACAAAACTGATCCGGCCAGTGGTCTTTCGGGTGCGGGTCATTCGTGCACTCCCAGTGAAGTCTCGACGCCTTCGGCGAGCAACTCCTGTGCGAGTCGCCGGCCCACCGTCTCGGCGTCGGTGAGCTTTCCGGTGGTGGAGAGCCGGGCGGCGTGTTCGCCGTCCAGGCTCAACACCGCGCCACGCAGGTAGATTTCCCAGCCATCGTCGAGGTCTCCTTCCGCGACGACGGCGAAGGCGGCGACAGGCGCGCTGCACCCGGCCTCCAGCGTGGCGAGCAGCGACCGCTCCGCGGTCACCGCCGCCCGGGTGTGTTCATCGTCGAGGCTCGCGAGGAGTTCGGCGACGTGTGCGTCGGCGGCCCGGCACTCGAGGGCGAGTGCGCCCTGTCCGGCCGCCGGAAGCATGAGGAGGGGGTCGAGCACCTCGGTGATCTCGTCGGCCCGGTCGAGGCGACGCAGCCCGGCGGTTGCGAGCACAACGGCGTCGTAGTCGCCGTCGGCCAGACGACGGAGTCGGGTGTCGACGTTGCCACGCACCGGCACGCAGACGAGCCCGCGTCCCAGTGCGTTGAGTTGGGCGATGCGCCGCGGGGCGCCGGTCGCGATCCGGGTGCCGGGGCCAAGCTCGGCGAGCAGAGCGCCTGAGCGGGTGATGAGGGCGTCGCGCGGGTCTTCCCGGATGGGGATCGCGGCGAGCCTCAGGCCATCGGCCGGCGTGGTGGGCAGGTCCTTGAAGGAGTGGACCGCGAAGTCGATCTCCTTGGCGAGCAGCGCCTCGCGCAACGCCGAGACGAATACTCCGACGCCGAGCTGCTGCACCGGTTGACTGGAGCGGTCACCGTCGGTAGTGATCTCGACCAGACTCACCGGCTCGCCGGTGCTGGCGGTCAGGGCGGCCGCCACCTGCCGAGCCTGGGCGAGGGCGAGCGCACTGCCGCGCGTACCCAATCGAAGGCTCATCGTGGCTCCACCTCTCGCGTCGCGTCGGTCGGCCCTGTCGTCGGTTCAACGCCGACCGCCCGGCCGAGGTTCTTCTCACCCACGGGCACGGAGAGGTCGAAGAGTTCGCGCAGGACCGCCGCGTATTGGTCTCCGTCGGCGGTCGCCGCGAGTTGACGCACCCGCACGGTCGGCGGGTGGAGCAACCGCTGCACCACCCGGTGCACGGCCTGCGCGACGGCGGCCCGCTGGTCGTCGGTGAGGGCGGGGCACCGTGCGGCGAGCCGATCGAGCTCAGCCGTCACTACCTCGTCGGCGCGGGCCCGCAACGCCGCGACAGTCGGTGTGACGTCGGAGCCGCGCAGCCAGCCGAGGAATGTGGCCACTTCGGCGGTGACGATCGCCTCGGCTTGCGCGTGTTCGGCGCCGGCGGGGACGGACCCGTGTGCGCGACCGATGGCCGCCACGTCGATCAACAGAACGCCAGCGAGCTCGCCGACCGCCGGCTCGACGTCGCGAGGCACCGCCAGATCGAGAATCACAAGATCGCCGTACGGGTGATTGGCGTTTGACTGGGGGTTCGCGGCCCGACGCTCGAGGGCGGCCGAGACCGCCGTCGCGGTGAGCACCGGTGTGGGCGAGGCGGTGGCGCAGACCACGAGATCCACAGTGGACAATGCCGAGTCGAGGTCAGCGAAGTCGACGCTCAGCGCGTCGTGCAGGTCGGCGAGCCGGGCTGCGCGATCAGGGTCACGGTTGGTGACCAACAGGGGCGAAGCACCATCGCGCCGCAGCGTCGCGAGAGACAGTGCGCCCATCGCTCCGGCGCCGACCACGAGGCAGCGTCGCTCCGAGACTCCGGCGGGAACCAATCCGAGGGCTGCGCTAACCACGCTCTGACCGGCGCGGTCGATGGCGGTCTCGGCATGCACTCGTTTTCCGACCCGCAGCGCGCACTGCATGAGCTCGTGCGACAACGTGTCGGTGGCGTCATGCTCGGCCGCGATCCCATAAGCGTCACGAAGCTGCCCGAGGATCTGAGCCTCGCCGATGACCATCGAGTCGAGGCCGGCCGCGACCCGCAGGGCATGACGCACCGCGTCAGCCTCATAGTGCACATAGAGGTGATCGGCGAGGTCCGCCACGGCACAATCCGCCCGCGCGGCGAGCACCGCCCCGATCTCGGCCAAGCCGCCGTGGAAGGCGGTGACCGTGGCATAGATCTCGACCCGATTGCAGGTGGATAGCACGACCGCCGAACTCACGAATGGCTGCGCCACGAGATCAGCGAGAAGCGCCGGGGCTTGCCCTGGTGAGACCGACAACCTCTCCAGCAACTCGACAGGGGCGGTGTGATGCGATGCCCCAACGACGAGATATGTCACCGTGCCACCGTCCTCTCCGCTCGCCGACGAGTCGCCGGGCGGCCAATGTCGGACCCCACGCCGTTGGCAATGCCACCGCCGACCGTAGGGGTGCGATGAGGTGGGCGGGGACCGCTGACCGCCCGGGTTCCGGGCGTGCCCGCCGAGGCCTTGCGCTGCTCGTGAAACGAGAGGATCTGCAGTTCGACCGCGAGGTCGACCTTGCGAACGTCGACGCCGTCCGGCACGGCGAGCACGCACGGCGCAAAGTTGAGAATGCTCGTGACCCCAGCTGCCACGAGACGGTCGGCGATGTCCTGCGAGGCGTCGGCCGGGGTGGCGATCACCGCGATGGTGATCTGCTGTTCCCGGACCACTGCGCCGAGGTCGTCGATATGCCGCACGGGAAGCCCGTTGATTCGTTCACCGAGACGGGACCGATCGGCGTCGAGCAGCGCGGCGATGCGGAAACCTCGGGTGGCGAAGCCGGCGTAACCAGCCAGGGCGTGACCCAGGTTGCCGACCCCGACCAGCACCACCGCGCGGCGATGCGTCAGGCCCAACACCGACTCGATGTGGTTGACCAACAGGTTGACGTCATATCCGACACCACGGGTTCCATAGGATCCGAGGTGCGATAGGTCCTTGCGCAGCTTCGCGGAGTTGACCCCGGCCGCATTCGCGAGTTCCTCACTCGATACGGTTTCATGACCATCTTCCGCGAGGTGATGCAACGCCCGCAGATACTCCGGCAGTCGAGCGACCGTCGCTTCCGGAAGATCCGGAAAATCCGGTACGGGGGTGTTCCGTCCGGATATCACGGAATTATCTCCGTCGCGTTGCTGGGTCATGGTGCTCCGTGCCGATGGGCTCAATCTGCCGGGCAGCCCGGCAGTCGCCCGCATGGCAGGCAGTGGTATCGGGGCTCGCCGGGTCCAAGCGTAGGCGCTTGTGAAGCGGTGCACAAATCGCGATCTTGCACGTCCTCACCTCGCGGAGGCGAGACGAACCGCCTCGACGAGGCTCGACGCGACCGGCAAGCCGGTCGCCCGCAACCTCGCCTCGTCGGTGAAACCACCGGTGTAGAGCACAACACCGGCACCCACCTCGGCCGCCGCGTCCGCGTCGTCGATGGAGTCGCCGATCAGCACACAGTCCTCGCCAGCAATGCCCAGCGCGGCCAAATGCCGGCGCAGATGGGGAGCCTTGCCACCCCCGCCCACCGCATCACGCAGGCCGTCGATTCGCAGAAGGTGCTCGTCGATGTTGTGGGTGGCGACAGTGGGCACGAGATCGCGGTGATGCCACATCGACAGCAACGACTGGGTATGCGCCCACGTCGACAGCGCGTCGCGGGCCCCGTCGGCGAGGCTCGTGGCGCTGAGCCCCTCGCGATAGGTGTCGTGAAACACTCGATCGAGCTCGACAAATTCATCGTCAGAAATCGGTCGACCAAGCACGAAAGCGTAGTAATCAGCGATCGGCCGCCGAAAGTCGCGTCGATGCTCCACCGCAGTAACCGTCGGACCGCCATAGGTGGCGAGCGACACGTTCGTCGCCGCGACGACGAGCTCTAGATCATCGAGAAGGGTGCCATTCCAGTCCCAGACAAGGTGCGTCACTCGGCCACTCTACGGCCTGCGGGCCGCGGATCCTCAATCACGCGGTTCTGCAAGATCACGAAGAAGGCGATCGGACTCCACCCGCCAATAACCGTGTTCTTTGCCGTCGAGCAGGATGACCGGCACTCGATCCCAATATTCAGCCTGCAGCACGGGATCCGAATCAACGTCGATCTCCCGCCAGGCTTGGCCGGATATCTCGGCCACCCGGGCCATGTCCGCACGGGCCGTCTCGCACAGGTGACAGCCGGTTCGGCTGAACAGAGTCAGCCGAACCTCCCCCTCTCGCGCGATCATGAAGCTAGTCTCCAGTTCGAGTGGTTGATCATGACAACTAGCTTCATGATCGCGCGGAAAGTCCGGGGGTGACGGTCAGATCGGGTTACGCAACGAGGTTTTCCGCACCTTGCCGGTTGCGGTGTGCGGCATGTGCTCGACGAATTCGATCTCCCGTGGGCACTTGAATCGCGCCAAGTTGCGCTCGCAGTGCGCGGTGAGATCCGCGGCCGACACCTGGGCGCCCTCCGCAATCACCACGAACGCCTTCACCGCTTGGCCAGTCAGCGGATGATCAATGCCGACCGCCGCAGCCTCCTGCACGCCGGAGAACGCGCTGAGCACGATCTCGATCTCATGTGGATAGACGTTGAAACCACTCACCAAGATGAGTTCACCCAGCCGATCGACGAGGAACAGATCGCCGTCGTGATCGGCGTAGGCGACGTCGCCCGTCGCCCACCACCCGTCGGCGTCTGGCCCATCGGCGCCATCCGGCCAATAGCCGGAGAAGAGGTTCGCCCCGCGGGCCACCACCTGTCCCGGGTCCGTGCCGGGAAGACCGTCCCACTCCTCGTCTTCGTCGACGGAAGCATCCGCCACGAGTCCGGCCGCCGTGACGTGAGCGACATCGGCGCCGTCCGCCGCGACGAGTTTGATCTCGACGCCGGGAATCGGTCGGCCCACCGACCCAGCTTTCGGCACCGGACTGACGAGGTTGGTGGTGAGCACAGGCGCGGTTTCGGTGAGTCCATAACCCTCATAGACCTGATGACCGGTCAGTTCGCGGACCCGGCGAGCCGTTTCGGCCCCGAGCGGCGCAGCGCCACTGACCGCGATCCGCACCGACGCCAGCCGGGGACCGGGATCCGGCAACCGCCCCCAGGCTGCGAAGATCTGCGGAACCGCGGCGATCACGGTGACTTGGTGTCGGGCAATCAGTTCGAGACTCTCGTCGGGGTCGAACCGTTCCGCGAGCACACCGCACGCGCCGTGCCAGGCAACCGCGCCGAGCCCGGCGTTGAGGCCGAAGGCGTGAAACAGCGGCAGACCCAGCAGCACCGTGTCGGCGCTGGTGATGACCGGAGGATCGGCCTGAGCGAGCTGCACGTGGTTGGCGATCAACGCCTGATGCGTGAGCATCGCGCCCTTGGGCAAGCCCGAGGTGCCCGAGGTGTAGATCAACACCGCGAGATCGGGGCCACCTGTCGTGGATTCGACTGGCCCGCTGAGAGACGCGAGCGTGGCGAACGGCTGGGTTCCGGCCGCAGGTGTGAACGCGTCGGGGCGGAGAACCGAGAAACGACGCCGAAGGGCGGGAAGTGGCTGAACGTCCGCGAGCGCCTCGTGCACGGCCGGGGTGGCGATGAGCACCTCGGCCTGCGAGTCGTCGAGTTGATGGCGCACTTCTCGCGCCGTGTAGGCGGGGTTGATCGCGACCGCGACGAATCCCGCCCGCAGGACGCCGAAATAGGCGTCGGCGAACTCGGGGATGTTGGGCAACGCGATCGCGACCCGGGCTGGGGCGCCGCCTGAGTTGGTGAGGCCAAGTGCGCGCAGTCCTGCCGCGATGGCGTCGACTCGGGCGTTTAGCTCGGCCCACGTGATGGTGGCCTCGTCGGCGATGAGCGCCGGCGCGGAGGGGTGACGGGTGGCCGATCGGCGCACCGCGTCAGCGAGGTTGTGAATGTCGTCCGGCACGGCCCCACAGTCTTGCACAGGTTGAGCCCCAGCGGGAGCGCCCGCCCACTCGCACAGCATGTCCGGCCCTCGAATGCCATCTCGGCAAATACTTCCCACCTGACTCAGCCAAGTCTTGCCTGTAGAGAAAAACCGCCCTTTATGCTCACGAGGTCGACTAATCCGATTTGGGTCGTCTTGAACCCCTCTTGCCGAGGAGACCGTAGTGCCCCGCTATATGCCAACTGTCGAACTCCTGGACGCAGGCCAGCCCGATCTGGTCACCGAGCCCACCGTCGAATCAGGAGCTGACGTACGCCCACTCGCTTCACCGCGACAGGCCGCTGATCGGATGGCGCCAGAGAGCCTCCGCGCAGACGTCGCTGGCCGATCCGATTGTGCGGGCGAGAGCACCAGACCCACCCGAACCGACCTGCGCATCGTTCCGACGCAGGGTTCAGGCGGGTCCGCCCGGACTGTCGCAGCGTCTGCACCAACCACCGCCGCACCCCCCGAGCCGGGCGTCGCAACGGTGACGGTCACTGCGGAACCATCGGCTCCGGCACCCAACCGACCCGCCCCTGGCGATGCCGCCGCCGAGGTGTGGGCCCTCGTGGAACGAGCCCAGGCCGGCGAGACGGCGGCCTTCGGGCTCATCTATGACCGCTATTTCGACACGGTTTTTCGGTTCATCTATTTCCGGGTCGGCAACCGACCGCTCGCCGAAGACCTCACCTCGGACACATTTCTGCGGGCGCTGCGACGCATCAGCAGCTTCACGTGGCAGGGACGTGACCTCGGCGCGTGGCTCGTGACCATCGCGCGCAACCTCGTGGCCGACCACTTCAAGTCGGGTCGCTATCGACTGGAGGTGGCCACCGGCGATGTGCTCGACGCCGATCAGGCCGACCGGGGGCCCGAGGGCAGTCCCGAAGCCGCGGTCGTTGACCACATCACCAACGTCACTCTGTTGACCGCGGTCAAGCAGCTCAACCCTGAGCAGCAGGAGTGCATCGTCTTACGATTCCTTCATGGTTTCTCGGTGGCCGAGACCGCACAGGTCATGGGCAAGAACGAAGGCGCCATCAAGGCTCTGCAGTATCGCGCGGTCCGAGCGCTGCACCGATTGCTCCCACCGGATTTCCGGGTGTGAGGAGCGTGGCGTCGACGCTCCCCGCAGCATTCATGTCGAGTGATATCTATCACATCCTTCCCGTCGGCGCCGCAGGCCGCGTCACCCCGGCGACGGTCACCCGTTAGCGACAGATACCAGCTGGCGCCGCATGGAGGCCGGCGTCGAGGGGAGGAGCCACGATGGTCATGCCGAGGTTTGACCGCCGACACTACGAACGTTTCGCCGCCACACTTGATCAACAGCCCGATCGGTCCGCTGAGCCTCCCGATCACGATCTCTTTCCGCTTGTCGGCCTCGCCAACCGAATCACAATGCTCGCCGCGGCAGCTCCCGACGCCGACCCGGTGTTCCGAGACGATCTACGCGCGGTTTTGCTCGCGGCGGCGCCGCGTGACCTCCCTCGACAACCGACCCCCTCCGGTCGCCAGCACCACGAACGCGCCGACAAACGGGGCCAACGGGACCGACGCGGCGGCTGGATGCGGGCTGCCGTGCTTTTCGTGGTCTTCGGCGGCGTCGGCGTCATCTCTGGGGTCGTCTCTCTTATGGGGTGCTGAGCCAGCGCCATCGTCGGACGGCGTGACCAGCGAGAAGCCACGCCGGACCCACTAGCGCGACGGTCAAACATCGCTACTCTTCCCATGAGAACGAGGACGAACAAGACCGCAGGAGGCGTGGGTGAACCGGAAAGTTCGACGCAAAGACCGTCCGGCGGCGGTCGACAACGCGCCGATGGCGACTGGCGAGGCCGCCCCGGAAGTGGAAGAAGCGCTGGCGACTCCCGCAGACCTGACTGGCGCGGGTTTTTTCGACGTCGACAACACGATGATGCAAGGCGCGTCGATCTACTATCTGGCGCGAGGCCTCGCTGCGCGAAAATACTTCACGACCGGCGACCTGCTGCGGTTCGGTGCCCGCCAACTTCGGTTCCGCATGCTCGCACAGGAGGACGGCGGGCACATGTCCGAGGCTCGGCAGACGGCACTCGCGTTTGTTGAGGGTCGTTCCGTCGATGAACTACGCCAACTCAGCGAAGAGATCTTCGACGAGTTAATGGCCGAACGCATCTGGTCGGGGACACTCGCCCTGGCTCGGATACATCTCGACGCTGGACAGCGGGTCTGGCTGGTCACCGCCGCGCCGGCCGAACTCGGCGAAGTCATCGCCCGGCGGCTCGGCCTGACCGGTGCCATCGGCACGGTGGCAGAGGTGCGCGACGGCATCTACACCGGACGTCTGGTGGGCGACCTCATGCACGGGCCTGCCAAGGTGGCCGCGATTCGCGCGCTCGCCGACGCCCAAGGACTCGACCTGAGTCGATGCGCCGCCTACAGCGACTCGGTCAACGATCTGCCGATGCTCTCGGCCGTCGGCCGAGCCGTCGCGGTCAACCCCGACTCGGCACTGCGTAACGCCGCCCGGCAGCGCGGCTGGGAGATCCGGGATTTCCGCACTGGGCGCAAGGCGGCCAAGGTCGCGGTGCCGACCGCACTGGGCGCTGGAGTGGTCGCCGGGGCCGTGGCGGCGGCGGTCGCGCTCAACCGCCGTGGCGCGTTTCGCGCGTTGCGCCGCCACGGGTCCCTCGAAGGCGCCCGCCCCGTCCGTCGCAACGTGCGTTAGCGCACCGAGATGGGTCGCCGCCGCTGATGAGACGGTTTCGAACCACCGTGTACGCGGTCCTCTGGTGCCGTGAACGAGCCGTGGTGATGCTGCCGACTAGGCGAACGGGTCGGGTCGCCGCTCCAACAAGGTGTGCAGGGTCTGCTGGATCGTCTCCCGCACCTGATCGGCCATGTTGAACACGACCAGTGGATCGTCGGCCTCACCGACGTAAGACTCCGTCTCGATGGGCTCGCCGAACTCGATGAGCCACTTGCTGGGCAGAGGAATCATGCCCAGCGGACCAAACCACGGAAACAGCGGAGTGACGGGAAGGTAAGGCAGACCGAGAATCCGGGCGACCGACCGGACGTCGGCGACAATCGGATAGATCTCCTCCGCGCCGACGATCGACACTGGCACGATCGGGGTTCCCGTGCGCAGCGCCGCCGACACGAAACCGCCTCGGCCAAAACGCTGCAACCGATAGCGGTCCCGATAAGGCTTGCCGATTCCCTTGAAGCCTTCGGGAAAGACGCCGACAATCTCGCCCGTACGCATCAATCGTTCGGCGTCGGGATTGCAGGCCAACGTCGTGCCGCCTTTGCGAGCCAGCTCCGACAACACCGGGATGCGAAAGACGAGATCCGCGCCGAGCAGGCGCAGATGCCGACGCGTGGAAGTCTCGTCGTGCACCGCCATGCTCAACATCAGGGCATCCATCGGCACCGTGCCGGAATGGTTCGCGACGATGAGAGCCGACCCGTTGGTCGGCAGATTCTCCACACCGCTGGCCTCAACCCGGAAATAGCGCCGATAGAGCAGCCGCAACGCGGGATGGACAAGGCGCTCGGTCAACTCCGGATCGAACCCGAACTCGTCAACCTCGTAACGTCCGGTCAATCTGCGACGGAGGAATCCCAGAACATCCGCGACCCGCTCGTCCCAGGCATCGGGCTGACGGGTCTTGCGACGCGCTGGGGCTGCTTTGGTGGCCTTCACCGCAGTCGCCGTCGCGGCCGCTTTCGCCGTTGGCGCCCGCTTCGTGGCAGGAGCCTTCGTCGCGGCGGGAGCCTTCGTCGCCGGAGCTCTCTTTGTCGGGGCTTTTTTCGCCGGGGATTTCTTCGCCGGAGTGCTCGCGACGGCCTGCGTGGCCGCGGATTTCCTCGCTGGCGCCTTCTTCGCTGGCGCCTTCTTCGCGACCGGTGCGGCGGGCGCCACTTTCACCGGTGCCGCTTTCGCGGGAGCGGCCTTCCGCGCAGCGACCTTTCTCGGCGTGGTCTTCCTCGGCGACGTCGACGGCGGGGCCGTCACGGCGTCGGGCCCCGGCGTCGCGATGACGACCTCGGCGGGGTTGTCGGCCACAGGCGCGACGACCGCCAACTGGGTTGGGGCGAATCGGACTGGGGACCGCGACCCGTTCGCGGCCCGTGCGCCGTTGGTCGCCGTCGAACGGGGTGCGCGGGTTCGACGCACGGGCGTCACCGGTGTGGGTCGCGCGAGTTCCGATCCGACGGATCGGGACTGGGCGGGTTCAGTCATGGGCTGGCTCACGCTTCGGCCGGCCGGCGGCCGCTGTGCGGACCGCGCGGATTCCGTCGAGAATGATCGCTTCGACGGCGGAGACAGTGGTGGGGCGCAGCACCGCGACGGCGCCGGCGCGGTGCATGCCTCGTCCGTGGACGAAATCCTCGAAGGCGGCTTCGGTGCTTCGGGGGATGAACCCGAACTCGTGTGCGAGTTTCGTGGTGTCGACCACCCGACCGTGCACGAAGAGGTCAAGCTGGTCAAGGCTGAACTCGCCGATGCCGGACGCCTTGGCGAACGCCGCGAACGCCGACATGCCGGGCTCGATGACCGGCACGGCGACCCGACCGGCCCGCCGAATGGCCTGCGACAGGGCGAGGACTCCCTCTCCAGCCACGTTGAAGGTGCCGCGATGGTCCTCCACCACCGAGCGGACCAGGAGCTCCAGCGCGTCGTCCACGTGAATGAACTGCAGCCGTGGGTCACGACCGAAGACCGTGGGCACGACGGGCAACGCGAAGAACCGGGTGAGAGTGGTGTCGGCGTCGGGGCCGATGAACGGCGCGAGACGCAGCACCGTCGTCAACACATCGGGACGACGTCGGGAGAAGCCCCGAACATATCCCTCGATCTCGATGATGTCCTTGGCGAACCCGCCCCGCGGCATCAGCGTCGGGGCGGTCGACTCGGTGAAGACCGCGGGGTCGCGGAACGAGGCGCCATAGGCGGCTGTAGAGGAACGCACCACCACCTTGCGCAGGTGCGGAGCCGCTTGGCATGCGGCGAGCAACTGCATGGTGCCGATGATGTTGTGTTCCTTCATCCCGGACCGGCCACCTCGGCCGGGTCCGGAGAGCACACCCATGTGCACGACGGCCGCGACCTCGCGGTCGGCGATCGCGGGGAGGATCTTTCTCAGATCACCCGTGACGACCTCAACGTCGTCAGCGACGAACGCCGCGAGTGCCGCCGACGGTTCGACCGTGTCGAGACCGATCACGTGGTCGACCGCCGGATGTTCGGCGAGGCGGGCAGCCAGAAGCGCCCCGAGATACCGGCTCACGCCGGTCACCAGGACCTTCACCCGGACCTCCCGATACGGCTGCGGTGTGCGTTCCCCTCACCCCGTGGCCGGTCCCGGCCGCCGTGTCACTTGCCGAGACGGCGACGCTGGACGCGGGTCTTTCGCAGCAACTTGCGGTGCTTCTTCTTGGCCATACGCTTGCGGCGCTTTTTGACCACGGAGCCCATACGGCAGTCTCCTCGGGTGAGCGTGGGGTAAGAGGCCGAATCCGCCATGGTTGGCGTGGCCCTGGGTTCGTCTGTGGCGATCACGATCACCGCGTCGACAGGTCGTCGACATGCGGTCCGGTCGCGGTCGCACTACAGCCTAACCCGCGCCCCTCGCCTGGCGTTAATCGGCCAGGCTGGTGCAGCGCCACGCCCCCGCTGGTGGCGACGCCGTGGCGAAACCCCGTCCCCTGATCCGCGACCCGACTCTAGGCCGATTCGGCGAAAGCTCCGCGAAGATATTCGTGTACGGCGTGCTCGGGCACCCGGAACGATCGACCCACCCGGACGGCAGTCAGATCGCCCGTGTGCACGAGACGATAAACGGTCATCTTCGATACACGCATCAACGCCGCGACCTCAGCGACCGTCAAGAAGTTCACCTCTGGCAGCTTGCCCGCGCCCTGCGGTGATCCCGTCATGGCTCACCCCAACCCCTCCCGTGCGCACCGTGCCCTCGCTGGACATACCGGCGTGTTACTTGACAAATGTACCGGTACGTGAGTGATCTCGACGATCTGTTGCCGAAACTCGCCCCGTCTCAGGTCACTCTGTGCGCAGTGCCGTCACCGGATCGAGCCGCCCGGCCCGCTGCGCGGGGACCACTCCAAACACGATTCCGACGGCCGCCGAGACCCCGAAAGCAAGAGCGACAGACCACCAGGTGACGACGGCGGGGACCGGAGACCACGCGCTCACGGCGGCCGCGGTGCCGATTCCGATGGCGATGCCGAGCACTCCACCCACGGTGGTGAGCAGGACCGCTTCCAAAAGGAACTGCACCCCGATGTCGCGTGGACGAGCACCGACGGCCTTGCGCAGACCTATCTCCTTCGTTCGTTCCCTCACCGAGACCAACATGATGTTGGAGACACCAACGCCTCCCACGAGCAGCGAGATGCCGGCGATCGCCGCGAGCACCCCGGTGAGGACTCCGAGAATGTCCCCGAGCACCCCGAGGATCTGGCGTTGGGTGACCGCGCTGAACTCCGTCTCCGGGTG
This sequence comes from uncultured Actinomycetota bacterium, assembly GCA_963736695.1. Taxonomy (GTDB): domain Bacteria; phylum Actinomycetota; class Actinomycetes; order Mycobacteriales; family Micromonosporaceae; genus CAVTPU01. The sequence goes on along the minus strand of CAVTPU010000004.1, from coordinate 3,075,190 downwards.
CCGCTGGTGCAGCGTGTCGACAATCCGGGCGCTCAACTCGTCGACCGATTCGCGGTCAGGTGCCTTGACCGCCATCGCGTCCACCCTCGACGTGGCGAAGATACGTTGGGCGGTTGTTATGGGGATATGAACCTCATTGTCCCGGTCGACACCGAGACTCTGCCCCAGCGGAGCGAAGACCCCAACGACCCGGAACCGAACCCCCGCAATGGTGATCTGAGTGCCGACCGGGTCACGCTCGCCGAAGAGCACCGCAGCGACGGAGGATCCGAGCACCGCGACCCGACGCCCGGTGTCCACATCAGACCGAGCGAGGTAGGTGCCCCGGGCCACGTCTCGAACAAAGACCTTCGGAGTGGTGTCGAGCACACCGGCGATGGTGGTGAAGCTGCTGCGGGTGCCGGCACGAACCGTCTCTCCCGACGACAGTGTGAGCGCGACCCGTTCCCGGTCACCAACGACGCGAGTCACGGCGTCGACATCATCGAGGTTGAGCCGCGACATCGTCGGAGCCGATCCGAAGTCAACCTTGCCAGGCACGATGAGAAGGAGATTGGAGCCGAGCCCCTCGACCTGTTGTTCGACCTTCTGCTTCGCGCCGGTGCCAATCGCCACGAGAATCACCACGGCGGCGACCCCGATAATGACACCGAGCATCGTCAGCCCGCTGCGCAGCCGGCTTGCCCGCAGCGCGTCGACCGCGACCCGCCACGCCTCAGCGATGCTCACGACGCACCACTCGTGTCCTCGACGATGACACCGTCGCGCACCGTGATCCGACGAGTCGCGCGCGCCGCGACCGCCGGGTCATGCGTCACCACCACCAGTGCCACCCCGCTCTCCGTGTTGAGTTCCTCCAACAGCGCGAGCACCGCCGCACCGCTGCGGCTGTCCAGATTGCCCGTGGGCTCGTCGGCGAGCAGCACCGACGGCGAGGTCACCAGGGCTCGGGCGATGGCGACCCGCTGCTGCTCACCGCCGGAGAGTTGGTTGGGACGGTGACCAACGCGATGCTCCAAGCCGACTCGGCACAGCATCTCGTCGGCGAGCCGCCGTCGCTGCACCCGACCGGTCCCGCGATAGATGAGCGGCAGCGCGACGTTGTCCCGAGCCGAGGTGCGCGCCAGCAGGTGAAAGCTCTGGAAGACGAAACCGATCACCTCGTTGCGCAGGGTCGCGAGCTGTGCCGCGGTGAGGGCGGAGACGTCGCGACCGTCGAGCAACAGCCGTCCGGTGGTGGGTCGGTCCAACCCACCGAGCAGATGCATCAGCGTCGACTTGCCCGAACCCGATGGCCCGACGATCGCCACATAGTCGCCGCGACTGATGGTGAGCGAGACACCACGCAGCGCGGGCACACTGACTCCGTCGAGCTGATAGTCGCGAGTGACATCCTCAAGAGACAGGACCGCCGTGTCGCCGTCACTCACGTGATCTCCACGCCCTCGGTGACCTTGTCGACGCCGGCGACGACCACCCGCTCGCCCGACTCAAGGCCGGCGGTGATCTCGACGAGGTCCTCGCCGGGAACGCCGACGGCGACTTTCTGACGCACCGCCTTGCCGTCGCGCACCACCCACACCGCTGGCCCCGCATCGGTGGTGAAGACGGCGGCTGCGGGCACACTCACCGCGTTGGTCGCGGTGCGCACCCGCAGGTGCGCGACCGCGCTCATGCCCGGCCGAGGGGTCGCACCTGTGGCCTCCGGGGCGGGAGTGAAGGCGAGCCGCACCCGATAGCCGACACCCCGCGCCGACGAGCTGGGCAGCAGGTCGACGCTTCGCACCGTCGCCTCATAGGGTTGCCCCGGCGCCGCGTCGAGCTCGACGGAGGCGGTGATCCCGGGTTTGACGAGGAGCACGTCAGTCTCATCGACATCACCGGTCAGGCTGATCTCGGAGGCGTCGACGATGGTAACCACCGCCGTGCCGGCGGCGACCTGGTCACCGACCGCGAGCATGTCATCGACGCCGGCTGTCGGGGCGCCGCTGCCCGAACCGGCTGATGAGATGGCCCCGGCTCCGATCGCGCCAGCCGCGGACCCGCTCGCCGCGCCGAGCAGCCCGGCAAGCGGGTCTGCGGTGCTCGCGACGGGTCGGGCAAACTGCACGACACCAGCGAATGGCGCCCGCAGCACCAACGAGTCCACGGTGGACTTTGCGAGGTCATAGGCAGCCTTGGCCTGCGCCCGTTGGGCCGCGCCGAGCGACTCGACCGCGCCGCCGATGCCCGAGATGCCGCTGTTGACCTGCTCCACCAGCTGTTGGGAGGTGCGCGCCGCGGTCTCCATCTGCTGCTGCGCCGCCGCGACCTGGGCGAGCAAAGCCGCCCGTACGGCTGGATCACTCACCTGGTTGGCGGCGGAGCGCGCGGCACGCAGGGCGGCCAGCGCCGACGCGTCCAAGCCCTTCTGCGCGGAGCGCAGGTCGATGCCACCGACGCTGACCTGGCTCGCGGCCGACAACGCGGCACGGGCATCGGCGAGCCGCTTGCGAGCGGTCGGCGAATCGATGACTGCCACGACCGCCCCCTTCGCGACGGCGGAGCCGGGCGCAACCGCGAGGCGGGACACCGTGCCCTCCGCGGGTGCGGTGAGAGTGGCGATCGCGCGGGCGGTGACGGAGGTGGAGACGTCGACGAGTTCGGTGACAGTCGCCCGGCGCGCGATGTCAGCTCGAATTCCGGAGTCAGGAGTGGTGCACGCGGTTATCGTGACCGCGACAACGGTGGCGAGCAACGCCACGCCAAGAGGGGTTCGGCGCACGGGGTGAGTCTAGCTCGGCCGACGCACGTCACCCGGCTCGAAGGATCGTTACCGGCCAATCGATTGGCCGGTAACGATGACACCGGCGGGCCGGTCAGGTCACCGACCGGATATATCGCGCACAGTCGGCCTTCGCGGTGCGCCACGACACTCCCAACGCGCTTTGCGCCGCGGCGTCCAGAGACTCGTCGTCGTGCACGACCCGCCCCCAGAAGTCGAGCATCCGGGCCATTCCGTATTTGTCGGCGAGCCGGTGGACGGCGAGGAAAGCGACACCATAACGCGCTGCGGCCTCCGAGATGGAGGCCCGATCCGAGGGCGCGGCGACGGCGGGGTCACCGTTCCATTTGCCGTCGACGAACGACCGGGTGGGTGCCAGCGCGTCATAGGCACGCACCGGCTGGTCGAGCATCATCGCGTATTCCGCGATGCCCTCGATAAGCCACCACACGTCGCTGGCCTTGCCGTCACGATTGCCGGCGAGGCTCGTCACATGGGCCAACTCGTGTGTGAGCAGGCTCTCCAATCCCGACTGACGCACGACCTGGGTCCGCACCACCACCTCGGTCACGGTGGAACTGACCGGCACGGCCCACGCGGCGGCCCACTCCGGCTGCGCGTGGCCATACCACTTCTTCCAGTCGGCCGGCCCGGCGAGAAATATGACGTAGCGCCCCGGGGCGTCCTCCCATTTGGCGAACTTGTCCGCCACCATCGCGGCCCGGTCGGCGGCCACCACCGCGTCGCTGAGGCGCCACGCGTTGGCCTTGGTCGAGGCGACGACGACCCGATCGCCGCGACGCACCGTGAGGTCGTCGACCTCCCACGGGCGGGGGCCGTTCCAGTCCGGGTCGGACAACTCGAGGCCGACCATGACCAACCGATCGTTCTTCAGTCGCCATGAACTGCCCATCGGCAGAGTGACCGCCCGGCAGGTCGCCGCGCCGAAACAGTAGGAGATCCTGATATCGACCTTCCAGGCTCGGTCCCCCGCGCTTGTCAGCTTGGCATCGGACGTCTCGGTCCAGACTCCGAGCCCCATCGCCCGCAACACGGTGAACCGGCGCCGATGCTCGCCGACAAGCGTGGGGTTGGCCGGATCGACTGGGGCGAGGAAACCCGTCTCGTCGCCGGCGAGCATCGCCGACGCCTGCTCGGTCAGTGATTGCTGGATCGTGCGGTGAGCCCACTCGGTCCACTTCTCAGCGGCCGCGTCGGCGCTCGGCGGCACCTGCGGAGTGCCTCGACCGGGCCGCCAGGTCACCGCCCCGTCGGCCGCCTGCGGATCGGCGAGAGCAACGATGGCGCTCACCGTCACGACGCAGAAAGTCACCACCGCCGCGATGGTTCCAAGCATCCAGACGACCCATGGCGCCCGCTCAGACCCGTTGACTCTCGGCGGAGGCATCGGTTGATGCAGGGTCGGATGAAGCAGCGGCGACCGCGCAGCGACCGGCGGTGGTGGCATCACCGGCAGGGTCGGCGTCCGATGGGGCAACGCCAAATCGGGCACGGGCGCCGGATGGGGTGCTGGCCATGCGCTTCGACTGTCGCCGCTTGTCACCCCGGCACTCTACGCGATCACTGAGCTATCGGCGGGACCGCAGTGCACGGACGAAAAACGCGACGTTGGCTGGCCGTTCGGCGAGCCGCCGCATCAGGTATCCGTACCAGTCTGTGCCGTAAGGCAGATAGACCCGCACCGGATAGCCCTCGCCGGCGAGCCGGACCTGTTCTTCGGGCCGCACGCCATAGAGAAGCTGAAACTCGAAGGAGCCCGGGTCACGGTCGAACCACTTCGCCCGGTCCTCGGCGATCGCGATCAGCCGGGGGTCGTGCGTGGCGACCATCGGATATCCCGGCCCCGACATGAGGATGTTCAGGCACCGGACATAGGACTTGTCGACGTCCAGTTTGGACCGATATGCAACTGACTCCGGTTCGCGATAGGCGCCCTTGCACAGTCGAACCCGAGCGCCGTCAACCGCGAACTCGCGGCAGTCACCTTCGGTGCGGCGAAGATAGGCCTGCAAGGCGACGCCGGTGCGCGGATAGCTTTCCCGCAGCCCGCTGAACACCTCCAACGTCGCGTCGGTGACCGTGTGGTCCTCCATGTCCACCGTGACCGTGGTGCCTGCGGCGTCGGCGGCCGCGCAGATCGCCGACGCCGCGTCGGTCGCCATCCCCTCGTCGAAACGCAGGCCAACGGCGGTCAGTTTGACGCTGATGTCCACAGACTCGGCCAAACCCGCCTCGGCGAGGTCACCGATGAGACGCAGATATTCGTCGCGAGTGGCGACCGCCTGCTCGGCCGAGTGTGTCTCCTCTCCCAGGTTGTCGGCGCTGACCAGCAGGCCTTGATCAATGAGGGTTCGCGCGGCTCGCAAAGCGTCCAACGCGCTCGCACCGGCGACAAACCGACGCACGACATCACGGGAGACCGGGGCGGTCTGCACCATCCGCTCCACCCGGTCAGACCGGGCAGCGGCGAGGATCACCGATCGCAGCATGAACGCAGACTAAGACCTCGACGGGGCGAACGCGCCAGATGGCTCGCTCCAAACACCGAGGAACGCTACTTTTGACGGCGTGAACTTCGATGAATACGCCCAGACCGCCGTCGATCTTGTCAACGCCAACGTGGAGACGCTCGACCAGGCTCGGGCGTTCTTCGGCCCCGACAGCTGGCAGGCTGCGGAGATCACCGAGCGTGACATGACCGTGCTGCGTCGGGGTGCGAAACGGCTGCGCGAGGTCTTCGAGCACGGCTCGACCGGCCGCGACCAGCCTGCCGTGGAGACCCTCAACGCGCTGCTTGAGGCCCATCCGGTGCAGCCACGCATCTCCGACCACGGGTCCAGCGACTGGCACATGCACGTCACCAGCCGAGGCGCGTCAGTAAGCGCCGAACACATGGCTGGAGCCGTGTGGGGGCTGGCGGTGTGGCTCTGCGAATATGGCAGCGCCCGATTTGGAGTCTGCGCCGACGACCGGTGCGGCAACGTCTATCTCGACACCTCGTCGAACAACTGCCGCCGGTTCTGCTCTGAACGGTGCGCGACCCGATCGCACGTCGCCGCCCATCGGGCCCGCAAGCGGGCGATCCGTGAGGAGAGCCTGGCCGACGGAGTGGGCGAGGTCGTCGCCGCCGGTTGAGCGATAAGACGCTTTAGTCGAGGACGTCGTCGGACGTCGTCGCGGTGCCCGCCCGGCGGAGCCAGATGTCGAGTTGGTCAAAGTCGGTGCAGGCGAGAACCCGCTCGCGGGCTTCGGCGGGCACCGTCACACCACGGGCTTCCAGCACAGTCAGCACCGCCCGGGCTTCGCCGCGGGCCTCCCCACGGGTCTCCCCACGAGCTTCGCCCCGGGCGTCGATTTCTTGAAGGAGCTCGCTGCGATAGCTGGAGCCGATGGTGGTGGTCATGAATGCCTCCCAACGTGTCCGGGGGGCTTCGGGCAGCCCGGCCAGCACAATGTCATAGTACAAGATCGCCTTGCTGGGGCCGAGCGCTTGAAGCGCCGCGGCAAGCGCGGGGAACGCGGCGTCAACGTTGGGTCCGCTGGCGTGGCAGAGGGCCGCGAGCACCGCCAACGCCGGGTGTGTCTGAGCGACCTCCGTCTCGATGATCAGTGGAACGTCGTGTGGTGTGAAGATCAACGGTCGAAGTAGCAGGCTGACTCCGTCGGCCTCGCACATGTCGCGATATCGCCGGGCGACCATCGCATCCGGGCAATAGACGATAAGCGCGGCGTTGACCGTCAGTTCGGCCTCCAGTTGTGCCACGTAAAGCCGCCAGGTCCACCTCTTGCCGCTGTCCCAGCGCCGCTGAACCTCCAAGACCACCGCCAGCACCGGCTGATCGTCCGAGTCGCTGAAGACCAGCATTCCGTCGGCGTGATAGGTGCGTGGCACCACGACGCGAACGTCGGTGGCCACCGTGCGGGCATGGTGATAGTCAGGAACCTTGATATCAAACAGGTTCGTCAGCAGCCAGGCCGCCAGGCCGGGGTCCAATTTGGCCAATGCGATCGGTGTCTCATGTTCGGCGCTCGGCATGACATCAACGCTAGACGCACGGCGCGACGACGAGCCACGATCTATGAACGCGTGTGGGGCGTCGTCTCACGATCCACGAGATGCCGACGCGCGAAAGCCAACGCCTCGCCGAGGTCATCCAGGCGCACCTGGCGTGACGGCGCCTTTCTCGTCGCCACCTCAACCGCGACCGAACCCGTGAAACCCCGTCCCCGCAGCGAATCGAGCAGTTCGGCGCATGGCTGCGAGCCGCGCCCCGGCACGAGGTGTTCGTCGCGGCGTTCCCCGGTGCCGTCACCGAGATGCACGTGGTTCAACGCCGAGCCCATCGTGTCGGCCAACGCCAACGCGTCGGTGCGCGCCGCTGCGCAGTGAGACAAGTCGAGGGTGTAGGCAGCGTGTCCCACCTCGGTCGGATTCCACCCCGGCAGATAGGGGACGAATTCCCGCCCACGCACCCGCAGCGGAAACATGTTCTCCACGGCAAAAGAAACCCCAGGAAACGTACGCCGAAGCCGGCGCAGCCCCGCCGCGAACGTGCGAGCGTAGCCGCGTTGCCACGCGAACGGGGGATGCACGACCACCACGGGCGCGCCCACCTCTTCGGCGAGCACTGCGGAGCGGCGCAGACGCTCCCAGGGATCTGGACTCCACACCCGTTGGGTGACGAGCAGGCACGGAGCGTGCACCGAGCCCACAACAAGGCCATAGTGCTGCGCCAACCCATTCAGCGCCGACGCGTCCTGGCTGACCGGATCGGTCCACACCATGACCTCGACGCCGTCGTAGCCCAGCTGGGCGGCGACCTCGAATGCCGCGGCGGTGGGCTCGGGATAGACCGACGAACTGGAGAGCAGAACCGGAATGTGCGGGGAGGTCACCACGTCAGGGTAGCGCCGAGGACCGCTGATCCGCCCGGCGAGTGGCCGTGCCGGCCGTTCGCCCTGCCGGCACGGCGCCAGCCACCCACGCTCAGACCGACGTGAGCGCGTCGAGGCGGCGCAGGATCACGCCCTCACGCAGCGCCCACGGACACACGTCAACCTCGGTGATGCCGAGGTGGCGCATCGTGGTCTCGGCAACCACCGCGCCGGCGAGCAGTTGGCGGGCCCGCCCAGGGTCGACCCCGTCCATCTCACCCAACGCCGCCGAGTTCATATGCCGAATGAACCCCAGCACCTGGTGAAGTCCGGTGCGGGTCAACCGACGCGGCACCCTGAGGCCGGCAGCGGACGGGGCAGCGCCGGCGAGGCGCGCCAACGTGCGAAAGGTCTTGGACGTCACGGCCACTCGGTCCCAGGTCAGGTCATCGATCTCGGCGAGCTGCTGGGTGATGTGGTCAACGAGTGCGCTGACCTCTGCGGCCGTCGGCGGCGAGGCGGAGAGGCGATCCCGGGTGAGTCGGCCCGCACCGAGCGGCAACGACAACGCCACGTCCGGTTCCTCGTCGATGCCGGCCGCGATCTCCAATGACCCGCCGCCGATGTCGAGCACCAACAGCCGGCCGGCCGACCAGCCGAACCATCGGCGCACGGCGAGGAAGGTCAGCCGCGCCTCGTCCTGCCCGTGCAGCACCCGCAGCTTCACCCCTGTTTCGCCCGCGACGCGGGCGAGCACGTCGGCCGAGTTGACGGCGTCACGCACCGCCGAAGTGGCGAACGCGAGCATCTCGTCGGCGCCGTGTTCGGCTGCCGCGTCGCGGGCTGAGGCGATCGCCGCGACGAGCTCATCGGCGGCCTCGGCTGCGATGCCGCCGTCCGGGGTGATTCGCTCCGCGAGTCGCAAGACGGACTTCTCGCTGAAGGCCGGCCAGGGATGCGCGCCCCGGTGCGCGTCCACCAGGAGCAGGTGCACGGTATTGGAGCCCACGTCGAGCACGCCGAGTCGCATGCGTTCACCTAAGCACTTCACAGCGTCGTCTGGATCGATGCCGCCAAGGAGAAACTGGGTGACGTCGACCGCGTAGGCTGTGCCGATGAGTAAGCGCCGCAGTGTTCGCCGTGATGAGCTGCCGGTCCAGGTGTCGGTGGAGCCCAGACGCCCCCGCGAGGTCGGACTCGACTTTCCCCGCGAGTGGGTGGAGTTCGCCGACCCCGGTGACCCGGACCACATCGTGCGCGCCGACCTGACGTGGCTGCTGTCCCGGTGGACGTGCGTCTTCGGCACCGCGTGTCAGGGCATCATCAAGGGCCGAGCGGCCGACGGCTGTTGCTCACACGGCGCGTTCTTCACCGACGCGGATGACGAGAAGCGGCTGCGTTCGGCGGCACGCAAGCTGACCGCCGAGCACTGGCAGCATTACCGGCGCGGATTCAAGAACTACACCGAGATGGACACTGTCGACGGAACCACGCCGGCCCGACGCACCGCGACTCAGCTCGACGGCCCCTGTGTCTTCCTCAATGATGCGAACTTCGCCGGTGGCGGCGGCTGTGCACTGCACGGCCAGGCGTTGCGCGACGGCGTGCACCCGTTGGAATACAAGCCCGACGTCTGTTGGCAGTTGCCGGTGCGGCGGGACCAGACGTGGACGACCCGACCGGACGGCTCACGCATCCTGCTGTCGGTCATCGCCGAGTTTGACCGGCGGGGCTGGGGCGAAGGCGGGCACGACCTGCACTGGTATTGCACCTCCGCGCCCGACGCGCACGTCGGCACCGAAGCGATGTATCTGTCCTATAAGCCGGAACTCATCGCGCTGATCGGGGCGAAGGCCTACGACGAGTTGGCCCGGTTGTGCGCCGCCCGTGAGGCGTCGGGGCTTATCGCCGTACACCCAGCGACTGCGGCGGCGACCAACGGCTAACCGCAACGACCGAACGCGGGATCACGGTTCGAATTTGTAGCCCAAACCGCGCACCGTCACGATGAAGCGCGGACTCGACGGTTCGGGTTCGACCTTGGAACGCAGGCGTTTGACGTGCACGTCGAGGGTCTTCGTGTCGCCCACATAGTCGGCGCCCCAGACCCGGTCGATGAGCTGCCCCCGGGTGAGCACCTTGCCCGCGTTGCGCAACAACAACTCCAGCAGCTCGAACTCTTTGAGCGGCAGGGGGACCGATGTGCCGGCGACGGTGACGACGTGACGCTGCACATCCATGCGCACCGGCCCGGCGGTGAGTGTCGCGTCGGTGGACTCGGCGGCTTCCGTGGCGGGCCGACGCAGCACGGCTCGAATCCGGGCCACCAGCTCCCGCGGCGAATAGGGCTTGGTGACGTAGTCGTCGGCGCCGATCTCCAGGCCGACCACCTTGTCGATCTCGCTGTCCCGGGCCGTGATCATAATGATCGGCACGTACGGCTTCTGCCGAAGCTGCCGGCACACCTCGGTGCCCGACATCTCGGGCAACATGAGGTCAAGCAGCACAATGTCGGGACGATCGCGGTCGAACTCGGTCAACGCCTGTGGGCCAGTCGCGGCGATCGCGACGTCGAACCCCTCCTTGCGCAGCATGTAGGACAGCGCGTCCGAGAACGACTCTTCGTCCTCGACGACCAGAACCCGGCTCATCTGTGGTCCTTCCCCAGCCGGTGCACACCATCTGCGGGCACCGGACCGATCTCATCCGGCTGCGGTTTCCCGCCGGCGGCCTCCGGTCGACGGGCCGGCAACCGGAGGGTGAACGTCGAGCCCACGCCGACCGTCGAGTCGACAACAACCTCACCACCATGGTTGACGGTGATGTGTTTCACGATCGCCAGCCCGAGACCCGTGCCGCCGGTCACCCGAGAGCGGGCCTGGTCGGCACGATAGAAGCGTTCGAAGATCCGGTCGAGATCCTTTGAGGCGATCCCGATGCCGTGGTCGGCGACCGCGACCTCCACCACCTCACTCCCGGCGCGCAACCGCACCGCGACGGCGGTCTCCTCCGGAGAATAGGCGATGGCGTTCTCCACAAGATTCGCCACCGCCGTGACGAGCTGCCCCTCGTCGCCGTAGACCACCAAACCCCGATCACCCGCCACGGTCACCTCGATGTGTTTCGCGGCGGCCTCGGTGCGGGTGCGGTCGATCACCTCGTTGACGATGCGGTCGAGGGCGACCGGCACCGGCACCGGCAGCGGCTCCGCACCCTGCAGCCGGGACAACTCGAGGAGCTCCTTGATCAAGCGGGCCAACCGCCGCGACTCGTGGCTGATCCGGTCGGCGAACCGACGGGCGGCCTCGGAGTCGTCGCCAGCCTCCAGCAACGCCTCGGCGAGCAGCCCAAGCGCCCCCACCGGCGTCTTCAGCTCGTGACTGACGTTCGCCACAAAGTCGCGACGCACACGGGCCACCCGGTGCGCCTCGGTGACATCCACGGCCTCGATCACCACGTGCCCTGGGCCATAGCCGGCGCCGGTCAGCGGCACCGCGTGCACCCTGACCCCCACCAGGCCACCCCTCCGACGCGGCGGCGCGGCGGGTCGGGACAGATCAAGCTCGACCTCGCGACGAACCCCGCTCTGCCGGACCTGACCGGCGAGGGTACGGATGGCCGCCTGCACATGAGTGTCGGAGATGTCTGGGCGCACCAGTCCTAACTCGGTTGCGGCCGGGTTGGCGAGCACAACCTCATCAGCACCATCGAGCACCAATACCCCCGTGCGAAGCGTGGTCAACGCGTCGGCGAGGGCCTGCGGGCCGGGCAGGTCCGGTTGATCGGGCGATCGGCGTTGCCAGCCGACGGCCGTGGTCCACTCCACGTCGCCGATCGTAGGCGGATTGTGGCGTTCGAGCTGCTCCTTAGCACCCGCAATGCGATGTTCGTCGAGCAATGTTCATGGTCCCGCCGAGCTTCGTTAACCCCGGTTCACTTCGTTGGCCGCGCCGCCCGCGTAGCCTCGCCGCCAGGTCAACCACCGGGTCGCGGCACAGGGAGTGGATATGCGTACGGAGTTTAGGGCCGAGCTGGCCGAGGTGAGCTCGCTGCTGGTCGGCATGGCCGAGGCGACCCGCACCGCGATGCGCCGAGCCACCACGGCCCTGCTCACCGCCGACCGAGAACTCGCCGAGGCGGTCATCGTCGGCGACAGCGTCATCAACGAGTTGCACGCCCAGGTCGAGGAGCGGGTGCTGTCGTTGCTCGCCCAACAGGCGCCGGTGGCGTCGGACCTGCGCCTGGTGGTGACCGCTCTGCATATCGGCGGCGACCTTGAGCGCATGGGCGACCTCGCCGAGCACGTCGCGAAGACGGCGCTGCGCCGGCACCCGGCGTCGGCGGTGCCGGACGAGCTGGCGTCGGTCATCGAGGAGATGGCGGCCGTCGCCGACCGAATCGCCGGCAAGATCGGCCGAGTGCTGGCCGACCATGACGCGACCCGCGCCGCCGAACTCGAGTCCGATGACGACGCGATGGACGAACTGCACCGGGGACTGTTCGTGGTGCTGCTCGGTGCGGCGTGGCGGCACGGCGTCGAGTCGGCGATCGACGGCGCGTTGCTCGGCCGGTTCTATGAGCGGTTCGCCGATCACGCCGTCAACGCCGGCCGGCACGTCGTCTTTCTCGTCACCGGCGAGCAGCAGGCCTGATTCCCGCGCCCGCGCTCTCGCGGAAACAGGGGGCGGGTTAGCGTCCCTGGTTGGCGACGGCCGCTGCGGCCGTCGCCGCCGCGTCCGGGTCGAGATAGGTCCCGCCGGCCGTCACCGGACGCAGGGTGCGCGGGTCGAGGTCATAACGCAGCGGAATGCCAGTCGGAATGTTGAGCCCCGCGATCGCCGTGTCGGAGATCCCGTCGAGGTGCTTGACGATGGCGCGCAACGAGTTGCCGTGGGCGGCGACGAGAACCGTCGCGCCGGTGCGCAGGTCGGCGACGATCGAGTCATACCAATAGGGCAGCGCACGCGCGAGCACGTCGGCGAGGCATTCGGTGTGGGGCACCAACTCGGGCGGGAGCGCGGCATAGCGGGCGTCGTTCGTCTGGGCGAACTCGTCGCCGTCGGCGATCGGCGGCGGGGGCACGTCATAGGACCTGCGCCACAGCATGAACTGCTCTTCGCCGTACGTGTCGAGGGTCTGTCTTTTGTTCTTGCCCTGCAACGCACCGTAGTGGCGCTCGTTGAGCCGCCAACTGCGCCGCACCCCGATCCAGTGTCGGTCCGCGGCGTGCAGGGCCAATTCCGCCGTACGAATAGCCCGGCGCAGCACCGATGTGTGGACCACGTCGGGCAGCACGTCGGCGGAGCGCAGCAGTTCGCCGGCGCGGTGCGCCTCGTCTTCGCCCCGCGCGGTGAGGTCGACGTCGACCCAACCGGTGAAGAGGTTCTTGGCGTTCCATTCGCTCTCGCCATGGCGGAGCAGGATCAGGGTGCCGACACCAGTGCTCATGACCGTTATCTTCGCGCATGCCGATCGTGGACGTGCGCGCACGTCGAGATCGGACGCGCCCGGTTCCGGATCGTGATCATCAACACTGGCGATATTCCCTGTCGCGATCACGGCGGAAGACCTTAGGGTGTAAGGCATCGCGACCGACACGGACATTACGGTCAGGTCGAGATTGCGGGAATGAGGTTCGCGTGCGGAGAGTCCGACAGGTGATGGGCACGACGGTTGGCGGATTGCCCCGACAGTTCTGGTATCTGTGGGCCAACACTCTGATCAACCGGATCGGCTCATTTGCCGTCATCGTCCTCGCGTTCTATCTCACCCAGCAACGGCACCTGAGCCCGACCTATGCCGGGTTCGTGCTCGGCCTCTGGGGCGCCGGTGGGGCCATCGGAACGCTCGTCGGCGGTGTCCTCGCCGACCGATGGGGGCGCAAGCCGACCTTCCTCACCGCGCTCTACAGCAGCGCGGCGATGATGTTGGCGCTCGGATTCGCTCGCGGCAAAGTGGAGATCGCGATCGTTGTGCTGATGCTCGGCATCACCTCGGACGCCGCGCGCCCCGCGATGGCGGCGCTCATGCTCGACATCGTGCCGGCCGCCGACCGACTGCGGGCGTTCTCTCTCAACTACTGGGTGATCAACCTCGGCTTCGCTTTCGCCGCCACGATCGCCGGCCTCGTGGCCGACGTCGACTATCTGCTCCTGTTCGTGCTCGACGCGGCGACCACCACGGCCGCGGCGACGCTCATCGCCGTGACGATCACCGAGCCCCCACGCGCGCCCATCGCCCTCCGGCGAAAACCGGCTGGCGAAGAATCGGCCGAGGAGGCCCGATCGACGGTCGCAGCCAACGGGGGGCGACTCACCGACGTCTTCGCCGACCGGGTCTTTATGGGATTCGTCGGCATCAACGTCTTGACGTCACTCGTCTTCTTGCAACACATCTCGACACTGCCGATCGCCATGGGCCAGGATGGGCTCTCCGCGAGCGCCTTCGGCCAGATCATCGCGCTCAACGGGCTGCTCATCGTGGCCGGCCAACTCTTCGTGCCCCGCCTGCTGCGAGGCCGGTCACACGCGAGCGCGCTGGCGGCCGCAGCACTCGTCATGGGAATCGGTTTCGGCCTCAACGCCTTCGCCCACACCGCCTGGTTCTATGCGATCGCGGTCGTGGTCTGGACCGTGGGAGAGATGCTCAATTCGCCGTCCAACTCCACGACCATCGCCGAGCTGTCCCGGTCCGACATGCGCGGGCGTTATCAGGGCGTCTTCTCGTTTTCCTGGACGATCGCCGGCTTCGCCGCCCCGCTGCTCGGCGCCCTCGTCCTGCAGCACTGGGGCGCGGCCACACTATGGCTGGGCTGTCTCGCGCTGTCGATCATCATCGCCGGTCTGCATGTTGTCTCCGGCCCCGCACGCGACCGTCGGGCGCGGGAACTGCATACCCTCGGCGACGCGACTCAGGCCGGCGAGCCCGTCGAGGTGTCGTCCTCCGCACCGGCCCCGGTGGTGGTCCGCGCCGAATCAGCGAGGTGAGCGAAAGCCTCGAGATTCGCCACCGACTCGCCACGCGACACGCGCCACGCCCACTCACGCCGGATCGCCGACTCGAAGCCGATCTCCAGCATCGAGTTGAACGACTCGTCGGCATAGGTAAGAACCGAGCCGAGAATCCGATCGATCTCATCGGGGGTGATCGCGTGCAACGCGATACGTCCGACGAGATAGACATCCCCCACGCCGTCGATCGCGAACGCCACGCCATACATTCCGGCGTTGCGGCGCAGCAACCAGGCCCACAGACGTTCGTGGTTCTCGTCCGGGCGACGCATCACGAACGCCTCCACCCGCACGGCGTGGTCGCCGACGGTGAGCGTGCAGCGGGTGGTGAGCCGGTGCGTGCCGGGCAACAGTGCGGTGACGCCGCCGCGGGGGTGCCGTTCCCAGTCGATACCGCGTTGCGTGAGGGTCGACTCGATGAGCGACCGAACCGTCGCCGGACTCACCACGGGCCGGACCCCACGGTCGCGGACGGGGCACTCGTGCGCCGTCGGGCGATCGCCGCCGCGCGAAACGCGACGGCGGCGTCTCGATAGACGCCGAGCAGCCCGGAGACGGTCTGGTCCCAGGAAAACCGCTGGGCGTGGGCGATCGCCCCGTGAGCGAGCTCCGCACGCCAACGCGGCTGGCTCAGCAGCCGTTCGATGGCTCGGGCCCACTCCGTCGGGTCATGCCGGTCGACGAGCAGCCCCGACTCCCCGTGGCGCACGGCGGTGCGCAGTCCGCCGACGGCCGCCGCCACGACCGGGGTGCCGCAGGCCTGCGCCTCCAGGGCCACGAGTCCGAACGACTCGCTATAGCTCGGCACCGCGACGAGATCCGCGGCTTGATAAAGGGTCGGCAGGTCGACACCGCCCAACGGCGGAATGAACCGCACCGAGTCGGCCACTCCGAGTGACCGGGCCAACCCCATGAGGGCGGCCGGCTGCTCGACGCCGGCGCCGCTGAGCCCACCGGCGAAGACCGTGGTGAATGGGCCGATAACGGAGGGCGTCACGTGGTGGAGCGCGGCGACCGCCCGCACCAACACGTCGGGCGCCTTCAACGGCTGGATTCGGCCGACAAACGCGATGAGGTGCCCGCCCGCGGGCAGCCCCAGCCGGTGTCGCGCGGCAGCCTTCGCGGCCGCGCCCAAACCTCCGGATGGCGCCGAGAAACGATCAAGGTCGACGCCTGGCGAGACAACGGCGACTCGGTCAGCCGGAGCACCATAGAGATCGATCAGCTCGGCGGCCTCATCTGGGGTGTTGGCGACCAACCGATCGGCCTCGTTGATGATCTGTTCCTCACCGATCACCCGGGCGAGAGGCTCTGGACGATCTCCCTCGGCGAGCAGATTGTTCTTGACCTTGGCGAGGGTGTGTGCGGTGTGCACCAACGGCACTCCCCACCGGTCCCGCGCCAACCAGCCGATCTGCCCCGAGAGCCAATAGTGTGAGTGCACCAGTTGATAGTGGCCAGCGGGTCGACTCGCCTCGGCGCGCATGACGCCGTGCGCGAAGGCGCACAACTGCGCTGGCAGGTCCTCTTTCGACAACCCTTCGGGCGGGCCGGCTGTGACGTGCCGCACAGTGACCCCTGGCGCCATCTCCACGCTGGGCGGCAGCCCGGGTGCGGCGGCCCGAGTGAAGATGTCGATCTCCACACCGGCGCGGGCAAGCCGTTTCGCCACCTCGACGATATAGACATTCATGCCGCCGGCATCGCCGGTCCCCGGCTGATGAAGCGGTGATGTGTGCACCGAGAGCACCGCGACTCGCCGAATCGGTGCCTGGCGTGCCTGACACGGGATGCATGATCCACTTGCCGACCTCGTCCAACGCGACACGCCTCACTCCCCTCCCCGGCGATTCTATGCACCCGGCCGCCGACCCGCGTGTTCCGACCACCGCGGTCGGGCGTGCGATGATCGCCGAGGTGAGAGCCCGTCCGCGTCCCATCGGCACGCCAACCCGTGGCACCACCAACCCCAACCGCCTTCGCCGCGTCGACACCTGGCTGTGCGCGACCCACGCATCACTCATGCGCCGGACGGTGAACCCGGTCGTCGTCGACTTGGGCTATGGCGCATCGCCAATCACCGTGCTCGAACTGCGAACCCGACTCGCCCAGGTGAGTGCCGATGTGCGTGTGGTCGGCGTCGAGATCGACCCCGAACGGGTTCGTGTGGCAGCGAGCTACGCTGATCCCCCCTGGGTGGAGTTTCGCGTCGGCGGATTCGAACTGGCCGGCTTGCGGCCGGTCGTGATCCGGGCGATGAACGTCTTGCGACAATACTCCGAATCGGCCGTCGAGCCCGCGTGGGCCACCATGCTCGCCCACCTGGCACCCGACGGGATCATCATCGAAGGCACCTGCGACGAGCTCGGCCGGATCGGATCGTGGCTCACCATTCCCGGCGGGCTCGGCGTCCCGTCGACGCTCACCTGCGCGGTCGACCTCACCACTCTTGATCACCCGACCACGGTGGCGCAGCGACTGCCCAAGGCGCTCATCCACCACAACGTGCCGGGCCAGGGTGTGCACGCGCTCATGACGGCGCTCGACCGAGGCTGGGCCGAGGCTTCCCCGTACGCGTCGTTTGGCCCGCGGCAACGCTTCGTGCGCGCGGTTGAAGCGGCCCGGGAGGCTGGTTGGCCCATCCACCCGCAGCACCGCCGGTGGCGCCGCGGGGAGTTCACCGTCGCCTGGTCGGCAGTCGACCCCGCAGGTGGCGACATCGTCGTGCGACGCCCCACGCGCACCTAAAGTCAGTGCCATGACGTGGGCCACAGTGCTTCAACTTCTCGCCGCCGCCGGACTCGGCGCGGCGATCGGACTGGAGCGGGAACTCAGCGCGCAGCCAGCTGGACTGCGCACCCACATGCTGGTGGCGCTCGGCGCGGCACTGTTCACCCTCGTCGGCACGCAACTGGTGGGAGCCGATCCGACCCGGATCGCGGCTCAAGTCGTGACCGGCATCGGATTTCTCGGTGGTGGGGCGATCTTTCGGGAGGGCACGACACCGCGTGGACTGACGACCGCAGCCTCACTGTGGGTCACCGCAGCGATCGGCCTGGCGATCGGCCTGCGGGCCTGGGGTGCTGCGGGGGTGACCGCGCTCGTGGCCTTGGTGGTTCTCGGCGCCATCCGGCAGATCGAACGCCGGCACGTGCGACGACAACGCGGTCTGACCGCGACCATCACCTTGACCGACGATGCCTCGATCGATCAGGTCGAGCAGGCGGTTCGACAGGTGCTGCCGCGGGTGGCGACAGTGCGGGTAAGTTATCGCGGCGGGCACCACTCACTGAGCGTGACAACGTGGCCGACGCCGGCTCCGCCGATCGCGCAACTGGCCGAGCGGTTGCGCCGAACGCCGGGCGTCGCCGGAGTCGACCTCGCGCCGTAGAACGATATGCTGCTGACTTCTCAACTCCTCCCAGGACCGCCAAGGAGCCAGCGCATGCTCGCAACGCTGCGACAAATGCTGAGTCATGTCAGCCTGTATATCGCGCTGCAGAAGGGCGTCGGGGCTGATCGGGTGCGTCACCGGTGTCTCGACGAAGCCGAACTCAAGCCCGGCGAGCGGGTGCTCGATGTGGGATGCGGTCCGGCCTACTATCTCGACCGGCTGCCCGACGTGGCCTATGTCGGCTTCGACACGTCGGCAACCTACATCGACTACGCACGGGCGAAATATGGCGACCGGGCGGAGTTCAGGTGCGAGATTCTCACCGAGGCACATCTGTCGCAATATGAGCAATTCGACGCGGTGTTGCTCTTTGGACTGCTTCACCACCTCTCCGACCGCGACTGCGCGGTCTTGCTCGACCTCGCCGCCAACGCACTCGGCCCCGGCGGCCGCGTCATCAGCGTCGACCCCTGCCTGCACGCCGGTCAGGGCCGGATCTCCCGGTGGATGTCGGAGAACGACCGAGGAGAATTCGTCCGAGAGCCGGATGCCTTCACCGAGCTCGCTCGGGTGTCGTTTGACGAGGTGAGTGTCGAATTGCTCGACACGGTGAGCCGGGTGCCGGCCAGCCACCACATGATGCGGATGTCGGTTCCGCGGCGCTGATCTCGGATTGGCCGACCGGTCACTCCGGCCGGTCGGCCGCCGCCGGCCATACGCAGCCGACCAACACCGGTTCGGGGTGCAGGTCCACGCCGAACGCGTCACGCACCCCGGCCCGGATCTCGCCAGCGAGGGCGAGCAACGCCGTCGTGGTGCCGGAGCCCCGATTGGTCAATGCCAATGTGTGCTTCGTCGAGACGCCCACCCCGTTGTGGTCGCCCGCATAGCCCTTGCCGAATCCCGCGTGTTCGATCAGCCAGGCGGCACTGACCTTGACGTCGCCGTCCTCACCTCGCCTGGGCGCGACCGCCCAGTGTGCGGGTTCACCCGCGGATCGGGCCACGGCGCGGGCCTGGAGCTCAGAGAACGCCTCGGCGTCGATGACCGGGTTGGTGAAGAACGATCCGACAGAACGCGTGTCGGGGTCTGCTGGGTCGAGCACCATCCCCTTGCCGGCTCGCAGAACACGCACCGCGTCGCGGGCGGCGGCGAGCGGCACTCGGTCGCCGGGACTCACCCCGAGCGTGCGGGCCGCCTCGGCATAGCGGATCGGGGTGGACAGTGGCGATCGACGCAGCCGGAACGTGACCGCGAGCACGGCATAACGGTCGCACCCTTTGAAGACGCTGGTTCGATAACCAAATCCGCACTCGGCTGCGGTGAGGTCGACGACCGCCCGCCGACGGCGGTCATACGCGCATACGGTGGCGATGGTCTCCGCGACCTCTTGGCCATAGGCGCCGACGTTCTGGATCGGGGTCGCGCCAGCACTGCCTGGCACGCCCGAAAGGAACTCGACGCCGGCGAGTCCGGTGTCGACCGTGAACCGCACGACGTCGTCCCAGTCGTGCCCTGCCTCGGCGGTGACCAACACTTCGTCATCGCCCTGTGCGCTCGCTTCGATGCCGACCGATCGAACGAGAACGACATGTCCATCAAATCCATCATCGCCGATGACGACATTGCTGCCGCCGGCGAGGACCAACACGGGTGTGCCTGCCGCGTCACACGCGTCGAGCGCTGCGGCGACCTCGGCGCGATCATGTGCGGCCGTGATCTGGGCTGCTGGGCCGCCGAGTCGCAGCGTCGTATATCGCGCGAGGTTCGCCGGGGCGCGGTCGGTCACGCAACCACCTTAGCCAACCGCCGGCCCGACTCTGGTGTGGCCGGTTTGGTGTGGCCGGTCTGCGGGAGAAACCGACTGTCCGAAGAGTTCCCTGGTGAGCAGGGTGGCGCCGGCCACGGCGGCCGGCATCACCAAGACTGCCCCCAGCGGGATGAGAAAACACGCGAAGGTCGCCACACCAAAGCCCAGACTGAGTGCCGGCCGGGCCCGAAGGCGCTGACGTCGATCGGGCAGGCTCAACCCACGCCGTTCGAACGCGACACCGGTGAGTTCCAACGCCAGCACCCACCCCGCGACGCTGGCTCCGAGCACCGGCACGACGGTCTCGCCCACCACCGGAATGAAACCCGCCACGAAGAGCGGGACCCCACAGACGGCGGCGAACGCGAACAAGCGGGCCGAGTTGGCGATGCTGCGTGGCAGCGAGCGCCAGAATGGCACGTCAATGGCGCCGCCTGGGACGCCGCCCAGCGAGTCGTCGACCCGCGCGGAGATCGCCTCATAGAACGGTTCACCGATGAGCAGGGTCAACGCGGTGAAGACGAGCACCTCGAGCACCACGCCGACCCCGACGACGGCCACTGCGGCGACGATGCGGATCGTGGTGCGCGCGCCGGTGGCCCAGTCGTCGGCGAAGGGTGTCGCCAGGCTGGCCAGGTCGTCGGCGACGAGGACCAGCCCCACCAACCCCACGATGAGAAGCACCGAACTGATCATCGCGGGGATGAGCCCGAGCAGCATGAGTCGCGGGCTGCGCACATACATCGCCAAGCCGCGGCCGAGGAATCTCGCGCCGCGAATCGCGTCGGCGAGTGCGCCGGTCGGCGACTTCGGCGGCTCGTTGTTGTCGCTCACGCGGTGACCTTACGCCGGTTCGTCAAGAGCCTGCATAAGCACATGAAGCGGGCAAATCGCGTGATCTACTTGAAGTGCCCGTCCGGCTGTGCGCCGGATCACGCTAGCTAGAGCTAGCATTTGCTTGCTAGAGCTAGCATGCCTGGTTAGGGTGGTGATCGTGCCCAGCCAACGCGACCTGCCTCACGACATCGGCGTCTTCATTCGAGATCTGCGCCGCAACGCGCACATCTCGCTGCGAGAGCTCGCCGACCGGGCCGGCGTCTCCAACCCCTACCTCAGCCAGATCGAGCGTGGGTTGCGCAAGCCGTCGGCCGAGGTGCTCGCGCAGATCGCCCACGCACT
This sequence comes from uncultured Actinomycetota bacterium, assembly GCA_963736695.1. GTDB lineage: Bacteria > Actinomycetota > Actinomycetes > Mycobacteriales > Micromonosporaceae > CAVTPU01. The sequence continues at coordinate 3,054,137 of CAVTPU010000004.1, read as the reverse complement.
GCGAGTCTCCACTCCCTTGATGTATCTGCGGGCCGGGCTGCTTAACGAGAAGGATGGCCACGGGGTGCTCGCGGCGATCGCCGCCGATCCCGACCTGAACCTGCCTCAGAAGCAGTCCTTGACCCAGATTTATGAGACATTCCGCCGGGAGAACGCCCGGACGGAGACCACCACTGACGATCAGGAGGTCGCGTCGTCATGAGCACCACCAACAAGATGCCCCGCCCCGTCTACGCCGTCGCCGGCGCAGGCGATCTCGCCTATGAACAGTTGCGCAAACTGCCGGCCGTCACGGCCGAACTGCCCGACCGGGTCGCCGAACTCCGGGCCGAACTGCCCGACCGGGTCGCTGGCCTGCGTGGCGAGCTGCCCATCCGGGTGGCGGAATTCCGCAGCGAACTGCCGGCTCGCGTCGAACACTTGCGCAACGGAATCCCCGCCGCAGTCCTGTCGATTGTGACCGAGGCCGGCGAGGTCTACGCCGACCTCGTCAAGCGCGGCCAGCGCGTCGTCGCGACCGGCCGGGTCGGCGGCATGGCCGCGCCAGCCGAGACGAAGGCCGCGCCGTCGGCCACCACCGTCACCGCCGCGTCCACCGTCACCCGGGAACCCAAGGCCGCGCGTACGCCGAAGGCCGCCAAGCCCAACGCAAAGCCCGCGGCGGCCCGAGCAGCCGGCAAGACCACCAAGGCCACGCCGACGAAGGCCCGCTCGGGCAAGACCGGCGCCAACGCCTCGACCACGGCCCGACCGAGTCGGGCAACAACGGCCGCGACAGCTACGAAACGGACAAAGTCGGTCTCCGCGAACTAAGCGACGCTGTGCTCACGCGGCGCGGGCCCTGGTTAAGGTAGGTGCCATGGCCTTCGCCGCGTTGTCGTTTCCCTATAAGACCGTCGAGAACAGCATCGAGCTCGCAGTCCTCATCGCCTGCGCGATCATCGAGGTGGTCGCCTTCGCGCACTGCCTCAGTCAACGCGCCGATGCGTTTCCCGTGGTCGGTTCGCTCTCGAAGCCAGCCTGGCTCGCGATCCTCGCCGGAGCCGCCCTCGTGACCATCTGCACGATCAACCCCAGAATCGATTCCTCCGGCAGCAGCGGCTTCTCGATCTTCTCCTTCATCGCGATCATCGCAGCGGGGGTCTACATGCTCGATGTGCGGCCCGCGATCAAGGACGTCACGAACGGATCCGGATCCTGGTGAGAAGTTTCCGCTGGCCTCCGCCACCGGACGGAAAGTCGAAACGCTGGCCCGCCCCACGCGGGCGGGACGAGCCCGGCCGCCCGCTGCTGAGCCTGACCACCACCGAGCAACGGACCATGAGTCACGGTGCCACGCTGGAATATCTCGTCACCGGCGAGGGCGATCCGGTGACGGTCTTCGCGCACGGCCTCGGCGGCGGAATCGCCGACAGTCGCCCACTTGGCGGCGGCGTCGACGGACGCAAAGTCTTCTTCCAGTTTCGCGGCCACGGGCGATCCGACCCGCCGCCGGACCAGATCACCTATGCGCATCTCGCCGCCGACCTGCGGGCGGTCGCCGACGACTTCGGGGCCCGCCGCGCCCTCGGCGTCAGCCTCGGCGCCGGCGCGCTGACCCGGCTCCTCGCGCAGACCCCCGACCGCTTCGATCGGGTCGTTTTCTTTCTGCCTGCCGTGCTTGACCAGCCCCGCACTCAGGCGACGATGGCGCGCACCGCAGCACTGCTCGACGCTGTCGCGGACGGCGACGGCCCTGGCGCTGCGGCCGCGCTGCTCGCCGAGATCCCCGCCTCCCTGCGGGACCGACCGGCAGCCTGGCGATATGTGCGCGAACGCCTCGACGGACTGCTGCGCGAGGGGCTGGCCCCGCAACTGTCCGACCTGCTCACCCAGGTCGCGGTCACCCACGTCGAACTGCTCGCCGAGGTGCGGGCGCCCGCACTGGTCATCGGCTGTCGGGGCGACTCGGTGCACCCGGCCGCCGTCGCCGAACGGCTCGCCTCGGTGCTGCCGAACGCCACCCTGCACATCTATGACCAGCCTGCCGTGATCTGGACCCACCGGCTCGATCTGCGGTCCCGGATCTCGGAGTTCCTCAACGACTAGACGCGCGGCCAGACCAGCGCACAACGCCGACCGGCACTCCGCCGCCCAACACGGGATCCATCTCGAGCGTGGCGAGCGCTGAATCGTCGACGCCGAGCAGGCGCAGTCCGGCGACGAGCGCCGGAACCGTGGCGCGCATTGCCCCATCGTCGATCTTGACGGCGACCGCGCCGACGTCCGGCACAGCTGCCGCCACCACACCCTCCGCGCCGTTCTTGACCAGCAACCCCGGCACCGCGTGCATCAGCCGCGCGCTCGGCGACCCGGTTCCGGAGACCAGCTCCGGAAAGGCCCGCATCGCGTCGGCCACCCGCCGCTGCGGGGTGCCGCGCTCCGCCCGCACGAATGCCGCGAAGGCACGCGCCAAACCCTCGAGGGAGATCGCCAAGACGGCGGCCCCGCACCCGTCGACACCGACGGCGGCGACGCTCTCGCCCGCCAAGTCCTCCACCGCCGAACGACATGCCCGCTGCACGGGGTGATCGGCGGGCCGATAGTCGTCGTGGGGCCAGTTCGTGGCCCGGCAGGTAAGCAGCATTCCGGCGTGTTTACCCGAGCAGTTCATGGCGATCCGTTCGGCGCCGCCGCCACCACGCAGCCATTCGTCGCGGACCTGCTCCGACAACGGAAAGGCGGGCGGACAGCGCAGATCGTTCTCCGTGAAACCCCCGCTGGCGAGCATCGCCCGAACCCGGTCGAGGTGAACGGGCTCACCCCAGTGGCTCGCCGTCACGAGCGCGAGATCTGCGGGATCGGCCAGTTGGAGCCCGGCACGCAACATGCCGACAGCCTGCATCGGCTTGTTGGCGGAGCGGGGAAAGATCGGTCCCCGCACATCACCGACGCCGGCCACAAGCACCCCGGCCGCGTCGGTCACAGCCATCGAGCCGCGATGCCGACTCTCGACGAAACCCGAGCGCACAACCTCGGCCACAAGGTCACCACCGGCATAGCCGGCGGCCGCAGAGCCGGTCATGAGCCGACCACGCTGTCGGGGCCCAACCCCGCAGGCGGGTTCGCCGCAGCCTGGTCTCGACCGGACTTTGCCGGCACGCCGAGCAACACGCGAGCCTCATCGGGCAACATCGGCGGGCGTTGCGCCCACTCGGCGATGGCTGCGGCCCGCTCGACCAGCTGCGTGTTGTCGCGCACCGGTTGCCCCTTCGCAAAGGTCACGGTGTCCTCGAGCCCGACGCGCAGATGACCACCGGCGGAGAGAGACGCGAAGAGCACCGGCAGGGTGGCGCGGCCGACTCCGGTGGCGGAGAAGGTCGTTCCCGCCGGCAGGTGTCGCAGAGCCTGTGTGCAGGCGATAAGCGTCTCGGCCGTGCCGGGCATCCCTCCCGGCACCCCCATGACGAAGTCGACATGCACGTGCCCCCCGGCCGGCAGGCCATGCCGATCGAGCAGCCGAGCCAACGCGGTGAGCTGGCCGAGATCGAAGATCTCATATTCGGGCACGATCGCACGGTCTCGCATGCGGGTGTGCAGTTCGACGATGAACTCCCACCGGTTGAGGAAGACGTCGTCGCCGAAGTTGACCGTGCCCATCGTGCACGACGCCATCTCGGGTCCGGCGTCGAGCACGGCGAGACGCGCCGCCTCTGGGTCGGTGACCGCGCCGCCCGAGGAGAGCTGCACGATGAGGTCGGTCGACTCGCCGAGCGCCTCGACCGCCGCCCGGGCGAGCCCGAGGTCGAGGGTCGGGCGGGCCTGATCGTCGCGCAGGTGCACGTGGATGACGCTTGCCCCGGCCGCCTGGCAGCGCTGCGCTGTCGCGACGAGTTCGTCGAGGGTCACCGGCAGTGCCGGCACGTCGGATTTCGCCGACTCGGCGCCGGTCGGCGCCACCGTGATCAGGGTGGAGGTGCTCATCGGCCCAGCGTGCCATGGGTCACTGGGCAGCGCACAAGGGCAGTCGCGAGTCAAACCCCCGAGCGTCAGTCGGGGTTGATGACCGCGGCGGACTGCCCGATCGTCAACGGTTCGTCGTCGGAGGTCGACCTGCGCACCAGGGCCAGCGCCACCGGACCGAGCTCATAGTGGCGCGCGGACGTACCCGTCGATCCGACCGCACGCCCCTCACGGGTGGTCACCGGGGTGCCCGGGGCCGGCAGTTCGTCGGTAGTTATCCCGTCGAGGTGCAGCAAGACGAGGCGACGAGGCGGGCGGCCGAGGTGATGCACTCGGGCCACCGTCTCCTGGCCCCGATAACACCCTTTATTCAGATGTACGGCGTGAGCAAGCCAGCCGACCTCGGCCGGCAACGTCCGGTGATCGGTGTCCCAGCCCAGGCGTGGCCTGCGGTGCTCGACCCGCAACGCGTCAAACGCCCACGCCCCCGCGAATGGCAGCGCGAGCATGTCGGCGACCGCGACCGCTCGATCCCGGGGCACGATGAGGTCGACGCCATGTGGCATGCGGCGGGCAAAGCCGCCGCCCGGGACCGCAGCGACGTCGGTGACGCTGGTCGGCCCGACGGTCACCTCGGCGGCAGCGAACTTCGGTCCTGGCACCGGCCGCACCACCGGTTCGTCGAGCGGCCCGACCGCGATGGCCGACAGTGCGGTGGCGACATCGGGCCCCGCCGCGGTGAGGACCGCCCATTGGTCACTCACGTCGGCCACGTCGACCCGCATAAGGAAACGCATCCGGTCGAGCCACGCGACGAGACTGGGCGCGGTGCCGGGCTCGACGTCGAGAAACGTGGTGGTGCCGTCGTCGAAAACCGCCGCGTGGTGCTCGACGTGGCCGTGCGGCGAGAGCACGAGCAGTTCGGTGCCCCGCATCGGCGGCAGTTCGGTGAGGTGCTGGGTTGTCAGGCTGTGCAGCCAGGTCAGCCGATCGGGTCCAGTGACGGTGATCACACCTCGGTGCGACCGGTCGACCACCGCCGCAGCGGTCGCAAGCGACCTCTGCTCGCGGGCCGGATCGCCGTAGTGCGCCGCCACCCCCCGGTCGGGGTCGGTGTCCCGCAACGATTCGATCGCGACCGCCTCGGGCGTGGTGAGCATCATCGCGCCCGCCTGCAGGTGCCGCAGAGCCCTGACAAGGCCAAATGTCCGATGTCGACGGTGAAGGACTCCTCATGGGAGAGCGCCTCCACCAAGGGCGTGATTCGACTCGCGGGAACCTCGCTCACCCGCCCACAGCCTCGGCACACGAGGTGTGCGTGCTGGTCCTCGTCGACTGGGTGAAACGTCGGCGCCCCGTGGGACAGGTGCGCATGGGTGATCAGCCCGAGTTCCTCCAACAACTCCAGCGTGCGATAGACGGTGGTGATGTTAACTCCCGTGACCGTTTTAGCGATCTCTTCGAACACCTGATCGGGGGTGGCGTGGCGGAGTCTGCGCACCGCGTCGAGCACCAACTGGCGTTGCGCGGTGACGCGCAGACCACGAGAGCGCAGCTCGTCGGCCAACGACGGGGACCGGGACATGCTCACGATGGTAGTTCGCGACTACGCTGCCGAACGTGTCAGACCTACGAGTGCTAGCGGTGCTGGGCCGAGGACTCGTCCCCAGCGACGAACCGATCCTCACCGCAGACGACCTCGGCCTGCTCCGAGGCGACGGGATCTTCGAAACGATGCACGTACGCGACGGTGCGGTGTGGCAGCTCGACGAGCACTTGGACCGCATGACCCGTTCGGCGCACTCGCTGGGCTTGGACCTGCCAACGGCCGGCGATCTGACCGAGCTGATCACGCAGGCGACCGCGGCGTGGCCGACGGGCCGCGAAGGCGCGCTTCGCCTTGTCTGCACCCGAGGTCGGGAACACCGGCCCGGCGCGCCGGCGACCGTCATCGTCTCGATTCAGGGTGTCAACCCGACCGTGATCGAATCGCGGCACGCCGGGATCGCTGTGGTGACCGCGTCACTCGGCCTGCCGGCGGCGGCGCGGGAGTCCGCGCCGTGGCTGCTCGGCGGGGCGAAGACGCTCTCCTACGCGGTCAACATGGCCACCCTGCGGTGGGCGCAGCGGCAGGGCGCCGACGACGCGCTCTGGATCTCAGCCGACGGCTATGCGTTGGAGGCACCGACCTCGACGCTAGTCTGGTTCGACGGCGCGACGCTGTGCACCGTGCCCGTGGCGAAGACCGGCATTCTCGCCGGCACCACCGCGCGTTGGCTGCTCGACCATGCGGACCAGCTCGGTCTCGGCACGGCCGAGCGAATGATCACCCCGGCTGAGCTCGCCGCAGCCGACGGCGCGTGGTTGACCTCGTCGGTGCGTGGAATCGCCGCGATCCGCAGCCTCGACGGGGCTGGCTTGGCCGCCCCGGTCGAGACCACGACACGGCTGCGCGAACTGCTGGGCTTCGGCTAATAGACGAGGGCCTGGGCACCGTCGGCGAGCGATTCCTCGACGAACGCCGCCGCGCCGGCCACGCGTACACCTGCAATCACGTCGTCGCCAGTGATGCCTCGGCGCGCGGCGCACTGCGTGCACAGAGTCACCGAGCCCGCACGCAGGATGGTTGCGAGCAAGTCGGCCAATGGTGGCGAATGTGGCAGGTCGAACTCCTCGGCTCGGCCGGGCACCGCGAACCACGCGGCCTCGCCAGTGAGCCACAACGACACCGGCACGCCTGCGGCCGTGGCCGTGGCCGCGACCGTGAAGGCCTGTGCGCAACGTTCCGGAGCGTCCGCACCGGCCGTGGTCTTGATCACCAAAGAACGTCCGTTGGCTGCCATGTGCCACAGCCTAGGCGAGTGGGCTTCTAGACTGCTGGTGTGGTTTCTGAGATCGGATTTGTGAGCCTGCTCGTGGCTGGGCTCGGCGTCATCGCTGGCGGCCTCGCCTACGCGGCCCTGCGCATCGCCCGGGGGCGATCGTGACCGGGCCTGCGGCCGGAGGGCCGGTCACCTCGCCGGGCCTGGAGTCCAGGCCGGCGTTCCTCGACGCGCCAGCCCCTGACCCCTATCCCTATGTCGAGACGCATGACCTGCGGGAAGGCCCCGACCTGCATTGGAGTCTGCTCGGCCTCTTGCCGTTCATCGGCGTGTGGCGGGGGCGAGGCACCGGGGACTATCCCACCATCGAACCCTTTGAGTTCGCCCAAGAGGTGCGAATCAGTCACGACGGGCGACCTTTTCTCTTCTACGAATCTCGGTCCTGGCTGATCACCCCGGAGGGGCAGCCGATCAAGCCGTCGTCACGCGAAGTGGGTTGGTGGCGTCCGGTGATCGTCGACGACAAGGCGAACGACGAGGTCGAGGCGTTGTTCACCACTCCCTCTGGGATCATGGAGCTGCACCTGGGCACCGTCACCGACGTACGGCTGGAGATGTCCACCGACGCCGTCATGCGCACATCGACGGCGAAGGAGGTCACCGCCGGCCACCGCCTCTATGGCATCGTCGACCGCGCACTGCTCTATGCCCAGGACATGGCCGCCATGGGCGAGTCGCTCACCAGCCACCTCGCCGCGAAACTCACCCGCGTCGGCGGCTGACGCCGCCAACCCGCCACAAAAGTCGACCCGCGCACCGCAGCATGCCATGCGTGACGGGCGGGCAGCGCGACGCGTACCCGCTCGTTTATGGTCGTGGCGTGCCCGACGCCTTTCTTCTCGACGCCGCCCGCACGCCGTTCGGCCGGCACCGGGGCGGCCTCGCGGGTGTGCGCACCGACGACCTCGCCGCCCTGCCGATCACCGAACTGATCCAGCGTCACCCCACTCTCGCCGAGCCGGGACAGGTCGACGACGTGATCCTCGGCGACGCGAACGGCGCCGGCGAGGACAACCGCAATGTCGCGCGGATGGCGGTGCTGCTCGCCGGCCTGCCCGAGACGGTGCCGGGGGTGACGGTCAATCGGCTGTGCGGGTCGGGCGGCGAGGCGGTGATTCAGGCGGCCCGCGCGGTGCGCTGCGGCGACGCCGACCTGATCATCGCCGGCGGGGTCGAAGGCATGACGCGGGCACCGTTTGTGCTGCCGAAACCGGACGTGCCGTTCCCCACCGAGGCGAAGCTCTGGTCGACTCAGCTTGGCTGGCGCATGCCGAACCCCGCCTTCCCCGCACGCTGGACAGCCAGCCTCGGAGCCTGCGCCGAGGCGGTCGCCGCCGACCTCGGGATCACCCGCGAGGAGCAGGACGAGTGGGCGCTGCGGTCGCACGAGCGGGCCTCGGCGGCCTGGCGACAGAAGATCTTTGACGGGTACGCCGTGCCGGTCGCCACCTCGAGCGGCCTAGTCGCCCGCGACGAGTCGATTCGCTCCGACACGTCACTGACGAAGCTCGCGGCGTTGCCTCCCGCCTTCACCGCCGAAGGCTCGGTGACCGCTGGCAACGCCTCGCCACTCAACGACGGCGCCATCGCCGTGGTGGTCGGCTCGGCGCCCGCCGCGCAGCGACATAATCTGCCGGTCTTGGCGCGCGTCGTGGCGAGCGCGACGGTGGCGCTCGCCCCCCATGAGTTCTCGATCGCACCGGTGCCGGCGATCCGTCGAGCCCTCGATCGTGCCGGTGTCAGCCCAGCCGACATCGTTGTCTGGGAGATCAACGAGGCGTTCGCGGCGATGGTCCTGTCGTGCCTCGCCGGCCTGCCCGAGATCGACCGAGACCGAGTCAACCCCAACGGTGGGGCGGTGGCGATGGGGCATCCGCTCGGCGCGTCCGCGCCACGCGTGATCGTCGACGCCGCGCGGGAGACCCGCCGACGGGGCGGCGGATATGCCGTGGCCGCCGCGTGCATCGGGGTCGGGCAGGCAGTGGCGGTGGTGCTGCATGTGGCCTGAACAGGTGAAAGTCCCGGCTCCCACGTGGCTCGCGGAGCACGCCCGTCGCCACGCCGACTCCGGCACAGAACCGGCGACCCCCCGCACCGCCGCGACCGTGGTTCTCGTGCGCGGCGCGTCCTCTGGTGGGACGCAACACGTCTTCGTGCAACGCCGGTCGGCGACCATGGCCTTCGCGCCCAACCTCTATGCCTTTCCCGGCGGTTCGGTCGACCCCCGCGACACCGACGTGGTCACCGCGTGGGTTGGGCCCGATCCGCAATGGTGGTCACGCCGCCTGGGATTGCCCGAACGCGCCGCACGCGCGGTGATCTGCGCGGCGGTGCGGGAGGTCTTCGAGGAGTGTGGGGTGCTGCTCGCCGGGCCGGCCGGTGGTGGTGTCGTGGCCGACGCGGCCACCGACGAATGGGAGGCGGCGCGCGTGGCGCTGCTCGCCCGCGAGATCAGCCTCGCCGAACTCTTCGCGCGCGACGGGCTCGCGGTGCGGTCTGACCTGCTCACCCCGTGGGCGCGATGGCTCACCCCCGAATTTGAGCCGCGCCGATTCGACACGTTTTTCTTCATCGCTCGGTTGCCCGACGGTCAGCGCACCCGCGACGTCAGCGGCGAGGCCGACCACGTTGTCTGGTTGCCTGCGGCCGAGGCCGTGGAGTTGCCGATGTTGCCGCCCACCAGGCACACGCTGCGGCGGATCGCGGCACACGATGACATCGAGACGGCGCTCGCGGCCGCCGCCGAACACGATGTCACGCGGCCGGTCATGCCACGGCTGCTCGTCGACGATGAAGGGGTCTGGCTGGTGACGGGGTGACGGTTGTCACCCCCGGTCGATGCGGGTGAACTGCGTGTCAAAGGACCATCGCGCGAACCCCAGACGTCGATAGAGGCCGATCGCCCGTTCGTTGCTCTCCTCGACATAGAGCATGACCTGATCGAGTCCCCGCTCGCGCAGGTGCCGCAGTCCGGCGAGGGTCAGGGCGGTGCCGAGGCCTCGGGCGTGGGCCACTGGGTCGACGCCGAGCACATAGACCTCACCGATCGGCGGATGGTGGGGGCAGTCGTGCACCTTGGTCCAGTGGAAACCGGTGAGGGTGCCGTCGTCGGTTTCAGCGACGAGAAAACCGGCCGGGTCGAACCACGGCTCGGCCATGCGCAGCGCTAGATCCTTCGATGTCCACGTGCCCTGCTCCGGATGTGCGGCGAAGGCACGGGCGTTGAGATCCAACCAGGCCTGGTCGTCGGCTTCAGGCCTGAGCGCTCGCACGGTCACACCTGTCGGCATCAGTGGCATCGGGATCTCGTCAGTGAGCGAGCGTCGCATGCGCCACAACACCCGGGTGGGTTCGAATCCGAGGGCGAGTGCGAGGGCGTTGGCCGACGGGTGGTCGCCGTGCGCCCACGCGTTGAGCTGGGCGCCTGGACGCGTGGTGTGGGTCAGGTTGAGAACCGCCTGCAGGATGGCTCGGCCGAGGCCGCGCCGACGCAGCAGCGGATGCACACACAGTTCGGCCGTCAGAGTCGCGGCGTCTCCGGATGGGGCACTTCCGTTGTGGGCGCCGCGATCGAGGTTGGCATATCCGGCGAGGACTCCATCGAGGTGGATCGACAGGTGGGCGAACCGATCGTCGGCCGGCTGATTCAATCGCAGGAGCACATGTTCGGACAATGGGCCCGTGCCGTCGGCGATGCCGGCGGCTCGGGCCAGCGCGGTGACCTGATCGACGAGATCAGGGGCGAGATTGTCGGACACGGCGACCGTGGGTGAGTCGCCGCCGCGACCGACGTCGATGGGGTGTGGGGTCACACCGCAACCGTAGCCGGGCGGATCATCCCGTGGCGACGCTGCGCCGGTCAGTCCCGCGAGCGGGTTCGTCGCCGTCGGCCCGTGCCATGGGCCCGCCATCTGGTTCGGCGACGGGGTTGGACAGGTTCCGTCCGGCTGGCACAACGAACTTATAGCCGACCTGTCGAACCGTGCCGATCATCGACTCATATTCGGAGCCGAGCTTGGCCCGCAGCCGCCGCACATGCACGTCGACCGTGCGGGTGCCGCCGAAGTAGTCATAGCCCCACACCTCGCGCAGCAGTTGGTCGCGGGTGAAGACCCGGCCGGGGTGCTGCGCGAGAAACTTCAGCAGTTCGAATTCCTTGTAGGTCAGGTCGAGCGGCTGGCCCTTGAGTCGCGCCGCGTAGGTGTCCGGGTCGATCGTCAGCTCACTCGCGCGCACCAGTCCACTGCCGCCGCCCGTCGTGATGGAACGGCGGCCCGTGCTCAGCCGCAGGCGCGCCTCGACCTCGGCGGGACCCGCAGAGGTGAGCACGATGTCGTCGACTCCCCAGTCGGCACTGCACGCCACGAGCCCGGCCTCGGTGATCACCGCGAGCAGCGGCACCCCGAGTCCAGTGGCATGCAACATGCGACAGGTGGCGCGGGCATCGGCGAGTTCGGTGCGGGCATCGACGATCACGACGTCGCAGTTGGCGCCGGAGACGAGGGCGCGCACGTCACGGGCAGCTGTGCGCACCTGGTGGGAAAGAAGATCAAGAGCCGGTAGGACGCTGCTCGCCCCGCCGGTCGCGGTCAGAATAAGGATCTCCACTGCTCACCTCCAGCCCCGCAGCGGCCGCGCGGGGGATGTGGCGAACCCGGCTCCGCTGGCGGGTGGACCCTCACACTCTAACCGATCGGGGCCGTGGTGGCGCCGTGCTGCGGGCCTTCGTTGGCGCGCTCGGGTCGCGCAGCGCCGCCCCGAGGGTCGAATCGACGGCGTCGGCATGCGACTATCGGCGGGTGCAGCCGAGCAATGGCCCAGATGATCGGTTTCGTGGTGACCGCGCCCGCGAGCCGAGACCGGCTGCCGGCCGCCCGCCCGCTGGTGGAGCCGAACGAGACCAGCGGCGGGGTGCCGGCTCGCCGGGTGGTCGCGGTGGTCAACCGCCGTGGGGACCGGGTCGGCGGGGTGGCGATGGCGACCAAGGCGTTGATCGGGGAGTCGGGCGCGGCGCCGACCGCGGTCGGCCGCGATCGAAGGAACAAGGTAGAGATCGGGACAAAGATCGCAGTCGGGCGGCCGCACGCCGGGCGAGCCGTCGAACGGACGAGCCGACCGACGAGCCGACCGTGCCGCCCGCGCCGGTGCGACGGGTCCTCTCGCTGTTCATCGCCGGATTCTCGGTGCTACTCACGTTCGGCTTGGTGATCGCCTCGCAGGCGACCTTGATGGTCTTCGGGGCGGTGCTGCTCGGCACCCAGCTGCTGTTCGTGCTCGCCTGGACGGTGGCGAGCCGCCCACCCGCCCCGTGGGTGGTCGCCGCCGTCGGTGGGCTTACCTCGATCGCGGCGGTCATCGCGGTGAACCGTCCGGTGGATGTGTCGTTGACACCGTTGGCCTATGTGGTCGCCGGTGCGTTGATCGCGGCGGTCATCGGTCAGCTGACGGTGCGGGGCGGCCACGCCGGCGTCACGGAGTCGCTCAGCGTCACGATGGCGGTCGTCGTCGGTGTCGTGGCCTTCAGCGCCTATCTCGTGCTCGGCCGACAGCCCCTCGGCGACCAGGTGCTCATCGCCGGATTGATCTCAGCGGGTGTCGGCCTCGCCGCGGCCCGGATCTGCGATGTCTTCGCAGTCTCGCCCCGGATCACGCCCCAGGTCCCGCGGGGCGCGATCGGGGTTGTCGCAGGGGCGATGGTCGGCACGGCGGCCGGCGCCTACGCCGGCTATCTCATCGACGGACTGAGCACCTCGGCCGGCGCCGGCGCGGGCATGGTCTCGGTGCTCGTTGCGCTCGTTGTCGATCTCGGCACGGGCTATGCCGAAGCGGGGCGACGGCTGGAGGGCGAAGCCCCGGCCATGTGGTTGGCGCGTCACATGCAGGGCCCGCTCGGCGCGTTCGCCTTCGCCGCGCCAGCGTGCTATGTCATGGGCGTCATCCTGCGTTGACGGCGGTCGCGAGTCTGACCGGTTGACCGCCCGTTGGGCGACTTGCGTCGTACGGGTTCAATCTAGGGGTCGCACCACTAGAGCGGATCGCCCGATAGGAGAGCGTCAACGTGACATATTCGGGTCGCCCACGTCGGCGGCGTGGCTGGATCGCGCTGCTCATCATCGTCGTTGTTCTGGGTGGGGCTGTGGCCATCGCAGACCGGTGGGCCGCCGACTATGGCGCGTCGCTTGTGCGTCGACAACTGGCCGCGCAGGCCGAGTCGCGGGGAGTCAGTTTCGAGTCGGCTACCGTGCACATCGGCGGATTCCCATTCCTTACGCAGGTGATCGGCGGTCGATACGACGAGATCTCCATCGACCTCACGAACGTGCGATCCGCCGATGTCACCCTGCCGCACATGCGCGTCGACGCCGTCGGCGTCACCGCCGACGCCACGAGCGTGATGGACAATTCAGGCTCCGCCGTCGCCGAGCGGATCACCGGGACTGCGGTCATCTCCTTCGAGACGCTGGCGAAAATGGCTGAATACCAACAGCTCGACCTGTCGCAGATGCGATTCTCGCAGGCCGACGGGGTGCTGCTGGTCAATGCCATCGCGCGGGTCGGAACTATCGCCGTTCCGGTCGGTGCGAAAGCCGACATCGCCGTCGTCAACCAGGTTCCACAGATCAAGCTACGCGACATTACCGTCGTCGGCGTCGATGTCTCCGCATACGCCGCTGACTATCTCAACGACCTCGCTGGCCGCAGCGTCACCGCACAGATGCCCACGTTGCCGTTCGGGCTCGTCCTCGACCGGGTTCAGGTCGACCCCGATGGGCTTCGTGTCACCGCCACGGCCCGTGAGGTGCCCCTCGTCGCCTGAGGTCGGCGGTTCCCGCGAAGTCTGTCCTGTGACAGGCCTGGTAGGTGAGCCTGGGCGATGGTAGCGTCGTCGCCCGTGGGTGTTCTGCTGACTAAACGGCGCGCGGTCGACCTGTGCCGCGTGGCCACCTGCCTGTGTCGCCGCGGCTGACGCTGCTTGCGCACCACGAGTCACACCCGACCCACCCCGCGCTCTGATGCGCTTTCTTCCTGATTAAGGCCTTCGCGGCACGGTCGTGGTGCACGAATCCTCGTCGAAATAACACCGGAACCACCTCGCAGGGCTTTGACTGTGAGGGCGATCGCCGTGCGCCCCGCGTGCCGCACGGCGTACCGGTGGATCTTGTTTTGATCTTCCACTGGCCACACTGAGGGAGTTGTCATATGAGTCGCGAAACCGCGCTCGTCACAGCCGATTGGGCCGAGCAGAATCTCGGCGCCCCAGGCGTCGTCTTCGTCGAGGTCGATGAAGACACCAGCGCATATGAGGGCGCGCATCTGCCCGGCGCCATCAAGATCGATTGGCAGACCGACCTGCAGGACCCTGTACGCCGAGACTTCGTCAACAAACGCCAATTCGAGGCTCTGCTGAGCGAACGAGGCGTCTCCAACGACGACCTCGTCGTGCTTTATGGCGGCAACAACAACTGGTTCGCCGCATACGCCTACTGGTATTTCACCCTCTATGGCCACCGCGACGTGCGGCTGCTCGACGGGGGTCGCAAAAAATGGGAGCTCGACGGCCGTCCCCTGACCGACGAGCCAGTCAGCCGACCCGCAACCACCTATGTCGCCACGGACCAGGACCGGTCCATCCGGACGTTCCGCGACGACGTGCTCGCCGCCATCGGCACGGCGAACCTTGTCGATGTGCGTTCCCCGGACGAATACGCCGGCCGGTTGCTCGCCCCCGCGCACCTGCCGCAGGAACAATCCCAGGTGCCCGGACACGTGCCCACCGCGCTGTCCGTCCCGTGGAGTCGAACCGCCAACGACGACGGCACCTTCAAGAGCGACGACGAGCTGCGTGACATCTATCGGGCCGCCGGCCTCGACGAGTCGCGGCCGACGATCGCATATTGCCGCATCGGAGAACGCTCCTCGCACACCTGGTTCGTGCTGCGGGAACTGCTCGGCCACCCCGACGTGAAGAACTACGACGGATCCTGGACCGAATATGGCTCCCTCGTCGGCGTGCCCGTCGCGGTCGGCGACGAGCCCGGACAGTCATGACAGGTCGCAGGCTCACCGGCTGCGGCGGCCCCCCGCAGACCGGACCGATCCCCGAAGGAGTGGACGTGACGAAAGAGACTGTCATCACCGGAGTGCTGCAGACCCGCGACGGTGACACCATTGAGGGCGGCTATGTGCGCCTCCTCGACGCCCGTGGCGACTTCACCGCCGAAGTGGTGAGTGCCCACGGCGGCGACTTCCGGTTCTATGCCGCCCCGGGCGACTGGACTGTGCGGGCGCTCACTCGCCAAGGCAACGCAGAGTCACAGGTCAGTGTTGTCCGAGGCGTCAACAAGGTGCGCCTGCGAGTCGGCTGACCACAAAGTGTTGGGCGGGGCGGGTCGCGGCACCGTGAGAGAATCGGTGACGTGACCGCCCCTCCCCGCAGCCTGTTCCGCATCTTCACCGTGGCGTGGATCATCGTGCTCGTCGGCGGAGCCCTCTGGGCAATCGGGCGGAACGACCCCACGGCACGGGAACAGACAACGGTGGCGCAGGCGGCGCCGGTGGTCGACCGGGCCACAGCCGCGATCGCCGGAGCCGTGGTGGCCGACCGGCAAGGTGCGGCCTCGATATCCGGCTTCGACAAAGTCGAACAATGCCGGGTGACCCTGGTGCGACCCGGCGTCCGGTTTGTTCGAACCGTCATCGGAGTCGTCCCGTCAGGCGGCGAGCGGGCCCTCATGGACCGGGTCGCGGCTCGACTGCCCGCTGCGTTCAACGCGGTGGTCACGAATCGGACCACCTTCGGCGACTCCGCCACAGATGCGCGGACCGAACCGGTGTTCACCGCCGATGCCGGCTTCTATGTCGCGATAACCGGCCGGATCGCCGACCCCGGACAGGTGCGCTTCGACGTCGACACCGGCGTATGCCGACCGGCCGGTGACCTCCCCGCCGCAAGTGCGGCGGGCGGCCCCAGCACGGTTTCCGGACCGGAAGCGCCCGTCGGCCTTGGGTCGAGGCCCGCCGACGCGGCGCGTGCGGTCGCCACACACCTGCATGCCCCCGTCGACGCGTGGCGAGTTCACAAGATCGCCTGCGCTGGTGGCGCAACTCTGACCACTGTGGAGGCCCAAGTCGGGGCTGAGCCCTCCGACCTCGACACCGCGATGGCCGGCTTTCGCCGCACGGGCGTGCTGGTGACCGAACCGCGGCTCTATGCCCAGCAGGACGACGACTTCGACATCGTTGTTCGCCCAGCCGACGGACACCTGTTGGTGACCGCCTCGACCCGTTGCCACTGAGGCGTTCCTCGGCGTCGCCACCGGTGACAGCGAAGACGAAACGTTCTGGATCGAATTTTGGGTTTGTGGGGATAGATCTGTCCCCCTGTCGCGTCTTTAGGTGTGGATGAGACGAGACAGAGGGGCCGCCCGTGGATGACGTTGCGAGGGAACGGTTTCACGCCTTCGTCGTGAGTCGGACTCCCGCGTTGATGCGCTTCGCGTATCGGCTCACCGGAGAACGCCACGCGGCGGAGGATCTGCTTCAGTCCGCTCTGGCGAAGACCGTTGCGAAGTGGCGTTCGTTGCAGCACGAGGATCCAGAAGGGTACGTGAGAGTAGTCATGCTGCGAGAGCAGATCAGCTGGTGGCGGCGGCTTCGCCGCTATCGCGAGACGCCGCTAGCCGACGATCTGGAGCTAGTCGGCGATGACCTCAGTGGTCAAAGCGACCTGCGCATGGCGATGCGTCACGCGCTGAGTCGACTATCTCCCGCACACCGCGCTGTGCTGGTGCTGCGCTACTACGACGATCTCACCGAGACGCAGATCGCCCAGGCGCTGAACTGCTCGGTGGGGACTGTCAGAAGCAGAACGCATCGAGCGATGGCTCGCCTTCGACAGATGCTGCCCGACCTTAGCCTGACGGAGGTCGCGCCATGATCAATCCCATTGAGGACCTCATCCGCATCACCCTTGTCGACCTGACAGAGGAGGTCCCTTCCGTGCCAGATCTAACACAACCAGCGTTCGACCGAGCGCGCCGGCACCGCACCACGATGAGTCTCATCGGTGCGGCTGGCCTGACGGCCGCCGTGCTCATCGGTACTCCACTGGCGTATGCCGCAACCAGCGGAAGCCATTCTCCCCAGACCGCTGCTCACCAAGGCGCTACTCCGTCGCCGACGAAACCGAGTGGCGCTCCGACACCGTCGCCAAGCGGGACGCATGGCGGCTGCCCCACCCCCACGGCGCCGCCTACGTTCGGACCCGCCCCTTCGGTGACTCCCTCCGGAACGTGGGCCCCCGCCCCCAAGTCGCGCTCCGGCGGAGTCACATCCTCGTCGTCCAAGGCGCGCAACGACACTGGCCGGCACAGTCCGCCCCCACCCCATCCATCGCCGAGTGCGAGTGTGTGCCCAGACCCCACCCCCACGGCGCCGCCCACGTCCGGGCCAGTCCCTTCGGCGCCGCCCACGTTCGGACCTGCCCGGTGTCATACGAGCGACCTGTCAGCTAGTTTTGCGGGAACTAGCGGTTTTCATGGCGGCGGCTCCCAGAATCTGGTGCTAACCAACAAGTCGCAACGCCCATGCCGCCTTTACGGAAATCCAGGAATGCTGCTGATTGATGCCCACGGCAATGCTTTACCAACCAGAGTGACGCGGGTTGGAAAGCGAGTCGGGATAACCATCCAACCTGGACAGAGCGGATACGCCAAAGTGACATCTTGGGTCATCCCCACGTCCGCAGATAACGGGGCTCCGTGTAACCCGCCCGCTGCGGGAGTCCTCATCACCCCACCCGACGAAACCAGCCAACTGAAAGTCATGGGAGACTGGCAGGTCTGCGACGGCGGCCACATCGAGATTGGCGCTGTTGTTGCCAACGCTCCAGTGCCTTTGACCCGCTGAGGTCATCGGCCGTGCGTGCGCCCGGACGGTCGTATGGACACGCAAGTCGATCGTCGATAGTGGTGAACCACTCCGTCCACGCCGAAACCTTAGGTCTCGCGAGCCCTCACGAACCGGTACCGAGTCAACCCGATTGCTTCAGTGTTCATGGCTACGGAAAAGTCTCCAGCCGTGGCCAGTGAAAGTCCCCACCTCGCAGGGTGTGTTGATGTCCTTCGGGGCCGTGATCGAGGTTGCGAAGCAAACCGATCACTAGAGCCACGCGGACAACGCCCCGCAAGTCTCCAGAAAGGAAGAAAGGACTTCATGAAAAGACGAATCGCCCGACGCGTCGCCGCCGTGGCCATGGTCGTCGCCGCGACTCTCGGTCTTGGCGCCGCACCCGCACTTGGCGCCGTACCCTCGCAGGGTGTCACCACACCAACCTGCGAGTTCACCGCCACCATCAGTCTCGACGCGAACAGACACGTGGTCGGCGTCGGGGCCGTCACCTGCACGGCTCCAGTTCCGTACATCGATGTCTCGGTCACGATCAGTAGGTCGGGTTTCCAGGGCGGTCCGTACAGCAGCACGGACTACAAGTACGGCCGCAACGTACGCCAGATTCTCGTGTCGAGTGGATCATCACCGGTCACCTGCGGCCGGCCTGGCAGGCGGTGGAAGGTCACCGTATGGGTGATGCTCGTACGCGCGCCAAACTCCAACGGTTCCGAGTTGAGCAAGACCGCCACATTGATCTGCCCGAGGTGACACGCGGCCGGGCTGCGCTGGTCGTCACATGAACAAGCGCGTCATGGTGACTGGGGTGGCCGCGCTTGCGGCCACCCCAGTCACCATGAGTGACCGCTGATCCTGGGCATGGCGCCCCGACCGTGAAACAGCTTTGGATCGTCACGGCGTACGCCCCTCGTCACCGCGTACAGAAGGTGAAGGACCACCATGCGGTTTAGTGTCTGTTGGAAACAGCGGCTTAGCTTAGTTGACCGGTTCTCGTCTACGACGGCGGCGATGGATTCGCCGCCACTCGACTGCGGTCGGCGATACTCGGGTTGAACCAGTGACTTTCTTAGGTGTGGACTGCCGGATATTAGGTCTACAGTGGCCGATTACATTGTCGCCTCTGATCGCACGCTAATCGCAGTCAATATTCGGCCGCTCCGTTGCTGTACCGGCGGGCGGCTCACACCATGTTCTTGCGTGCTCTCGTCAGGTTGTTTGCGTCGCCTATGGGTGAGGATGCTTCTCACCGTTCGCCCGCCCGCTGGTAGGTGAGGGCGAGGGCGTCTCGCAACGACAGCGTGACCCGATCTTCCTCGCTCCACACCTGCCTGTCGTCGGCGAACGCCCGCTCATACATGTCGATTGTTTTATCCGCTCGGTCCGCCTCCAGGTAGGCGTCGGCGAGATCGCGTCGCGACCACCGCGTGTCTGAACTTTCCTCACTCGCAGAAAACGCCGGGCGCGCGATCTTCTCGGCCGCGATATCGCCGCTGATCTCGAGGGGGTTTCACGATGATAGACATCAAGGGCCTTCTTGACTGAGCATTGCTGAGACGCGCGTCCACGTATCTGTGAGCGACACAATCACACATGCGAGCCGGATCATGACCGACTTCCCCGACGTGTTACGCACCGTCGCTGCCTTGGAGATCTTCAGAACCACCGCACCGGGTTTTGAATGACCCTCCCGTAAGAAATGCGGTCGGGTCAGAAGAGCGGCCGAGCGGCGAAATAGGTCGCTGCGGCGATCGCCGCGGAGGCGGGGAAGGTCAGCACCCACGCGGTGAGGATGTTGCCGGCGACCCCCCACCGGACTCCGGAGATCCGTTTGGTCGCGCCCACACCCATGATCGCCGAGGTGATCGTGTGCGTCGTGGAGATGGGGAATCCGAACGCCGCTGAGGTATAGAGCACGGCTGACGCGGTGGTCTCGGCGGCGAACCCTTGTGGGGGGCCGAGGTGGATGACCCGTCGTCCGAGCGTTCGAATGATGCGCCATCCGCCGGCATAGGTTCCGGCGGCGAGCACGGCGGCGCTGAGGTAATAGACCCACACTGGCGTGGCGGCGTCGGCTCCCGCGTAGCCGCCGACGACGAGTGCGAGCATGACGACGCCGATCGTCTTGGCCGCGTCCTGCATGCCGTGGCCGACGGACATGGCGAGGGCGGAGGCCGACTGCGCATAGCGGAAGCCACGGTTGAGGGTGCCTGGATGCCCCTTGCGGAAGATCCACATGACGGCGAGCATCACGAGATAGCCGAGCGCGAACCCGACGAGGGGCGAGATCACCATCGGAATGATGATCTTCTTGAGGATGCCGGCCCAGAAGACGATCCCGGCGGGGGCGAAGAACGCAGCACCGACGAGCCCGCCGAACAGTGCCTGTGACGACGACGAGGGAATGCCGTAATACCAGGTGATGAGGTTCCAGACGATCGCGCCGATGAGTCCGGCGAAGACGACGCCGAGGCTCGCGCGTCCCGGCGGCAGGCCGATGACGTCCTTGCCGACGGTCGAGGCGACCTTGCCGCCGAGGAACGAGCCGACGAGGTTGCCGACCGCCGCCATGGCCAGTGCGATGCGGGGCGTGAGTGCCCGCGTGGAGACCGAGGTGGCGATGGCGTTAGCGGCGTCGTGGAAGCCGTTTGTGTAGTTGAATCCCATCGCCACGGCGATGACGAGGATGGTGGCACTGAGTTGCGAGATCACAGGGTCAGGACTCCTTGACCGCGATGGTCTCGATGATGTTGGCCACGTGCTCGAAGGCGTCGCAGGCCTTCTCCAACTCGTCAGCGACCTCCTTCATCTTGAGCACGCTCAGCGCGTCATATTCGCCGGAGAAGAGGCGCACGAGCAGCATGCGATAGGCGCGGTCGCCGTCGTTCTCCAGCCGGTTGACCTCGACCCAATAGTCGCGCAGGTTCTTCATCGACTTCAGCCGTGGCATGGCGGCGGCGGTGACCCGCGCCTGCTCGGCGATCACGGCGACGATGTCGTGCATCTCTCGCGGCAGCACCGGAAGTTTGGTCAGGCCATAGAGATAGACGAGGTTGCCGGCGGCCTCGATGTGGTCCATCACGTCGTCGAGGTTGGAGGCGAGACGATAGATGTCTTCCCGGTCGAACGGGGTGACGAACGTCGAGTTGATCTTGTTAAAGATCTCGTGGGTGATCTTGTCGCACTCGTGCTCCAGCTCCCCCAACTGCTCCGAGAGCGCCTGCACGTCGACCCCAGGCAGTGCGAGCCCACTGAGCGCCTCGGCACCCACGACCAGGTTGTTCGCGGCTTGCGTGAAGAACTCGAAGAAGGAGTTGTCACTGGGTGTGAACTTCAGTCGCACGGCTTGACCTCACAGCAGCAGGAACGGCCCGGCCGACACATCGGCGCGCGGGTGCGCTGGGCCGCAGGGAATGCTAGGCGGCGTCCCGCCTCTGGAGAATCCCGTGAACTACCGGCAAGTAATCATTCACCCGTTGTTCACCACAAGTTTCCCCGATATGCCGGGCTAAACCCGGCAAATACCATGAAAACCCAAATCGAGGTGTACGGGTGACCAGCCCGCCGCACCAGGCAGGCTCACGGGCGACGAACCACTGACGGCGCAGCGCCGCCGTGACCGGCTAGTCGGCGAGCAGGCGACGCCGCTGCTCCTCGACGTCGAAGGCGGGCTCCGGGAAACGCAAGCCCATGCCGGCCAGGACCTCGGCGAGCAGGCTCGCCACGGCCCAGTCCCGATACCACTTGCGGTCAGCCGGCACGACGTGCCACGGAGCCGCCCGCGAGCAGTGGTTGAACACATCGGCGTACGCGTCTTGAAAGTCGCTCCACAGTGCCCGGTCCGCGACGTCGCCGGGGTCGAACTTCCACTGTTTGGTCGGATCGTCGAGCCGCGCGAGCAGGCGTCGACGCTGCTCGTCGCGGGAGATGTGCAGCATGATCTTGACAAGAGTCACGCCGTCGTCGACGAGCTCTGCCTCGAAGTCGTTGATCGCGTCGAAGCGCGCCCGCCAGACAGGCTCGTCAACGAGCCGGCGGACGCGGGCCACCAACACGTCCTCATAATGCGAGCGGTTGAACAGTCCCACCTGCCCAGGCCCCGGGACGGCCGGGCGCACCCGCCACAGAAACTCGTGCGCGCGTTCCTCGTCGCTGGGCGGGCCGAACGCAACGATCCGCACCCCCAGCGGGTTCATCGCCCCGACGACCCGCCGGATCACACCGTCCTTGCCTCCGCAGTCCATCGCCTGCAACACCACGAGAACCCGCCGACGGTCGCCGACACGCGCTGAAGCCGCGAGCCGGGCCTGCTGATCGGAGAGTTCCCGGCCCAGTCGAGCGAGCTCGCGGCCAGACCATTCTTTGCCCGCCACGGCGAGTGTGGCGGCGCTCAGCCCTGGCGTGCCTCGGGGATCGGCGTCGGCGAGCGACGACTCACCGGGGCGCCAGCGGAGCCGGTCGGCGATCACGCAGTGGGCCGCCAGCCGTGGCTGACCTGTGCGAGCCAGGGTCGAAACGCCGACGCGAACGGCTCGGTGCCGTCGCCGAGAGCCACCGCCAGCCACCCGCTGGCGGCCTGCGCCTCGGCGATGACCTCGGCGGAATAGCCGTACGCCACCTGGTTTTGCTCGAACTCGTCCTGGTCGAGCTGCTCGATGTCGCCCCACCGGCGACGGCGCACATCGAGGTCGAGGTCGACGATGCGCACCCGCTCCGATCCGGTCCAGGTCGCCGGGGCGGTAATGTCGCAATAGACCTCGGTCGGGCGAGGAGCCGCGTTGAACATCGCCGTCCACCAACCGTTGTGAGGCACAAGCAGCACATAGGGCTCGTTGCGAATCGTCGGATTGTCGCCGTCGACGCGAGCCGGCGTGCCGGTGCTCACGCCGAGCCAGACGCCGAGGTCGTCCGCACCGAGACGGCGGGCGGGATAACTACGGTGTGCCCGCCCGTCGTATTTGACGAAGCGCACCTCAACCATATCCCCGTCAACGGTCGCCATGACGCTTATTGTTCTCGCTTCCCGCCCGGTCCGCCAGAGGGAACGTCGACGGCCCCCGCCGGGTCAGGCGAGCACCGGGGTGAACGCCCCCACCGCGACACTCACACTGATCGCGACGGTCGCGACGACGACCGCTCCGACGATGAGCGCGACATCGGCGACGGTGAACGGTTGCGGCCGAGTGACGGCCCGTTGGGCACGGGAATCGAAACCGCGCGCGTCCATCGCGGTGGCGAGGCGGGTGGCGTGCCGGATCGCCCCGACGAGCAGCCCGAACATCGTCGAGGCGAACAGTTGCAGGCGGCGGATCGGATTTCGGCCCGCGTCGACTCCGCGGGCCCGACGCGCCCGCGAAATCATGGACCAGTCGTGTCCCAACGTCGGGACGAGACGAAACGCGGCGAGCGCCCCGATCGCGAAACGGGCCGGCACCCGGCAGTGCTCAATGAGCGACTCCGCGAGGTCGGCGGGGTCGGTGGTGGCGAAGATCAGCACGCCGGGCAGGCCGAGAGCCATGAGGCGCAGCGTGAATGCCAGCGCGGTGGTGAGCACTCCCGTGGTGACGACCAGCGGCCCGGCCGCGAACAGGACCGACCCGGTCCGCTCGCCCGCGAAGATGATCAGCGTGATGAGCAGACCCCCGGCGCTCATGAGCACCGCCGAGCCCGTCCGCGCCACACTGCGCGGGCTCAGCCCAAACCACGGCAGCGCGGCCAACTCGACGGCGAGGATGAGGGTCGGCGTCACCGGGTCGAGGCTGGCGATGAGCGCGAGGGTGAGCGCGACTCCGGCGCCGAGTTTCGCCACCGGGTTGCGGCGGGCCAGCACCGCGTCAGTGCGCCTCGACCCCATGAGCTGAAGGTTCACGCGCACCTCGGGAGGTGCTGCACCCGGTCGGCGGTCGCGGCGACGAAGAGCTCGTCGTGGGTGGCCGCGACGATCGCCCGCCCGTCGCCGCGCGCCTCGTCGAGCAGCCGCACGAGCTCACCCCACGTGCGCCGGTCCTGACCGAAGGTCGGCTCGTCGAGCACGAGCACGCGGGGATCGGTGGCGAACGCGGTCGCCACGCTGAGCCGACGTTGCTCGCCGCCCGACAGCGTGAACGGGTTGGCCGACGCGAGCTTGCCCAGTCGCAGCCGCTCCAGCAGATCGTCCACAATCGACGAGACTCGGTCGGCCGCCACGCCGGCACGACGCGGACCGAGGGCGAGCTCGTCGGCGACGCGAGCGGTGACGAACTGGTGTTCCGGGTTCTGGAACACCGACCCGATCCGCTGAGCCAGCTGGGCCGCCCGCCACCGGCTGGGGTCGGGTGTCAGGCCATCCGCCAGGGCGGGCGCGGCGGCCACCACACCCCGGGCCGGTCGAATGAGCCCACCGAGCAGCAGCGCGAGGGTGGACTTGCCGGTGCCGTTGGGCCCGGTGAGCGCGAGGATCCGGCCCGCCTCGACGCGACACTCGCCGGCGAGGATGACCTCGCCGGACGCCCCTGGATGGCGAAAGGCGAGGCCGGCGCCGCGCAACACCACCTCGCCGGCGGACCGTTCGGTCCTGTCCGTCGGCGCCCGACCGGCCGAAAGTGGGCCGTCGGGCGGCGCTGAGCTGTCGGGCAGCCAGACGCCCGCCTCGGTCAGGGCCGCCGCATGGGTGCCGAACACGACGTCGGGCGGGCCGTCGGCGAGCAGCCGCCCGTCGGGGCCGAGCGCCACGACCCGGCTCACCATCGGAAGGATCTCAGCGACGCGATGCTCGACGAGCACCAGCGCGGCTCCGGTCGCGGCGAGGACATTTTTCACCGTACGCCGAACAAGCTCGGCTCCTCGTGCGTCGAGGTTGGCGGTCGGTTCGTCGAGCAGCAGCAGCCGGGGGCGAATCGCGAGCGCCCCGGCCAGGGCGAGCCGTTGCAGTTCGCCACCGGAGAGCGCGTGGGTCGGGTGGTCGCGTCCATAGCCGAAGCCGACCGAGTCGAGCGCGGCGTCGACCCGGGGCCAGACCTGGTCCGCCGGCACCGCCCGGTTGACCAGACCGAAGGCGACGTCGTCGCCCGCCCGGGACATGACGATTTGACTGCCCGGGTCTTGGAAGACGGTCGCCACAAGGGATCGGGCGTCGCGCGCGGGGACGCCCGCGACGCGCACGGTGCCCCGCTGCTCGCCGGAGTCGGTCGGGAGCAGGCCGGCGAGGCCGGCGAGCAGGGTGCTTTTGCCCGCCCCGGACGGGCCGAGCAGCAGCACGCGCTCGCCGGCCTCGATGGTCAGGTCGATGTCGCGCACGGCCCACGCGGCGCGGCCGGCGTGCCGCCACCCGAAGCCACGCAACTCAACCAGATTATCCACTGTGGATTCTTATGCTCGGTCAGATCGCCGCGCGTTCGCGACCCGCCGGAAACGGGTCGAGGGCGCCGGTCTGCGCGAGCGCGCGCACCATCGCCCAACTTCCGACTCCGGCGATCACGGTGCTGCTCAGTGCGGTGATCCCGACGTAGGGCAGACGCATCGCGGTGGTGCTGAACTCGGGCGCCGGATACCAGAACACCACGTCATATCCGCCGGCGGCGAGGCCCGACGCGAGTCCAGCTAGGCATGCCACGAGCCAGCCGGCGGCGCGATAGGCGGTCGCGGCGAAGACCAGCTCGGCAGCCGCCGCCTCGACCGGTCCTTGGATCGCGAGCGTCCAGCCCCAAGCGCTGCCGAGCCCGACCGAGACGAGCGCGGCGACGGTCTCGGTGAAGAACGCGGCCCCGGGTTTTCTGATGATCAGCGCGCCGAGCACGGCGGGGATGAGCCACACGCCATACATGAACGCGCGCCCCGGCAGTGGGATGGCGTCGGCCGGACCGGCCCAGAGCAGACCCCAGTAGTAGAAGACGATGCCGAACGCGACCGCGATGGTGGCGGCGACGACGACGTCGACGGTGCGCCACCGGAGCCACGATGCCTTGTGCATGATTCCTCCCAGTTCTGTGCGGAACCAAGAGACGACGCACGCCATGCCCCGGCTTCGCCGGGCATGGCGCTGGCTGGAGAAAGCCCGAACTCCCTACGCTGGCATTACCCAGGTCAGGTTCGAGGGTCTGTCGCGGCCGGCTCGACCTCGACACTCTCAGCGCAATGCGCTCCCCTGTCGGATGAAGTTGTCCCGGTCACGCTAACAAGAGCGGCCGCTCACGTCGAGAGGTGCCGCGATGACGCCCGATCCGCCGCATCAGATAGATAGGCTGGCGAACATGTCGTCACCAGCCGGCCCGCCTCAGCTTCCCCTCGGCCCCGCTGCGCCCCCGCAGCCCGACCCTCGGCCGCTGGCCGAGCTCATCGAGCCGAAGCGGGCTGGTGGCGTGCGGCTGCTGCTGTTGACTGGGCTCATCGTCGCCTGCGCCCTCGCGGCGATCGGCATCGTCACCTATGTCGGGTGGAAGATCGGGACGGTCGCCGTGAGCGTCGGCATCGCCGGTGCGCTCCTGCCCGTGCCCGTGCTGGTCGGGTGTTTCATCTGGCTCGACCGTTATGACCCGTCGCCGACCTGGATCATGCTGGTCTGTTTCCTGTGGGGCGCCGGCCCCGCGACGACTGGCGCTTATCTGGTCAATAGTTTCGCGAGCAAAGTCTTCGAGTCGTCGAACATCTCCGATGATCTCGTGGGCATCATCGTCGCTCCGTTCATCGAGGAGCTGCTCAAGGCCCTATTTCCATTGTTGCTTTTCGCTTTCTATCGCAAGGCCTTCACCGGCGTCATCGACGGTGTGGTCTATTGTGGATTGTCGGCGACCGGGTTCGCCATGGTGGAGAACATCCTCTATCTCGGCGGCCATGGCTACGCCTCGGAGGCACAGAAGGGCTTCGCCGCCGGCGCGTTCGCCGTCACCATGATCTTCATTCTGCGGGTTCCGCTCTCCGGTTTCGCGCATCCGCTGTTCACCTCGCTCACCGGAGTTGGCCTCGGCATCGCCGCCCGGACCCGACACGTCGCGGTGCGCGTGATCGCCCCGTTCGGCGGGCTACTGCTGGCGATGCTCCTGCACAGCTCGTGGAATCTCATGGCGACCCTCTCGCAGGATGAGCCGTTCTTCATCCTTTATGGATATTTTGCAGTCTTTGTGCCGATCTTCTTCGCGATGGTGGGCTACGTGCTGTGGGCCAGGTCCTGGGAGGGCCGGCTCGCCGAACGGGTCCTGCCCGCCTATGCCATGGCCGGATGGTTCTCCCCACCCGAGATCGCCGCGCTCGCCACCCTCGGCCGGCGGCTCGCCGCGCGCACCTGGGCTCGCAAGATCGCCGGCGAGACGGGCCAGAAGGCCATGCGCGCCTATCAGTTCGCCGCGACACGGCTCGCCCTCGTGCGCGACGGACTCGATCGGGGCCTCTATGCCAGTCCGGCCGACCTGCATCGGGCGGCGGCCGAGGAACACCGCCTGCTCAGCATCGTCGAACGCTGTCGAACGCTGTTCACCACCGAGTCACCGACATCGCCGACATGGTGGCGCGGCGGCGCTTATCACGTCCCATTCCCGGACGGCGTCACCCGAGTGGTTCCCGCCCCGCCGATGCCCGTCGTCCCGGTGGCCGTGGTGTTGGGGCCACCGGCCCCCGTCAGCGGACTCGGTGGCCCCAATCCCGTGTCCCCCCGTCCGTGGCAGCCGGGCGAGCCGGGGGCCGCACCACCGCGGCCGTACACGTGGTCATAAATAAAGGCCTGTCGAGTCCGTCTCGACCCGGCTAGCCGCCACCGCGTGCACATCCCGCTCCCGCAACAAGACATAACCGCGACCATGCAGCTCGACCTCCGACCGATCCTCCGGATCGAAGAGCACCCGGTCACCGACGACGATCGACCGCACGATCGGGCCCACCCCGACAGCGACAGCCCACGACAACCTCCGACCCACCGACGCGGTCGCCGGAATCACGATGCCGGCCGCCGACCGGCGCTCGCCATCCTCGCCCTCGAGCGACACGAGCACCCGATCGTGCAGCAACCGGATAGGCAAACCAGCCTCGGTGGAGGCGGCAGATCGTGCACCCGGCGACGAGACTGTGGTCATTCCTCGAAAACTACCGTCCGACGCGACCAGCACCGACACAAGGGACCCGTACGCCGACGCCGCCAGCCCCCGCACTGGGCTGCACCTCGTGCGGGAGTTGCCGGGCACGACTGGCACGCGACGCCGTGGCGCCCGACGGCTACGGTAGAGCCAGCGGCCGAGCCCGACCACCGGGCGCGGCGAGTCCGACCGGGTCGCGAGGCACGAAGGAGGCGGGGGCGTGGCTCTTGACCGGATGCGGCAACGCATACGCCGGGCCTATGCGGCCAGCCGGGAGTCCATGAGGACCGCGCGGCTGCGTGCCGAACACAACCGCGCACAACGCGCGGCTGCCGCGGGGAGGATGGAGGCGGCGATGTCATCGCACCAGGAGACGGCGCCAACGACTGTCGTGGCGACGGTTACCCACCGTGACGACCACGATGTGTCGCGTGGCCTGCGCATCGCCGCCGCGTGGTCGTGGCGCCTGCTGGTCGTCGCCGCGGCCGGGGCTGTCGGACTGTGGATTATCGGACGCCTGCAGCTCGTGGTGATCCCGCTCGTCATCGCGGTGATGCTCTCCGCGCTGCTCTCACCGCTGGTCGGCATGCTGCAACGCCTGCGCCTGCCCCGCTCGCTCGCCACCGGGGTGGTGCTCATCGCGGGTCTCGGCGCGGTCGTCGGCACCCTCACTCTCGTCATCAACGAATTCGTCGACGGCTTCCCCAATCTGTCGAAGAACGCGGCCGGCGGCCTGCGCAAAATTCAGGATTGGCTGACCAACACCGGTCCGCTGCACCTGTCGCAACGCCAGCTCGACGACCTCTTCACCGGCGTGCAGACCTGGCTCAACCAAAACCGGGACTCGCTGACCAGCGGCGCCGTCTCCACCGCGACCACGCTCACCCATGTGCTCGCCGGCATCGTCCTCGTGCTCTTCGCCACCTTCTTCTTCATGCGTGACGGGCGCCGCATCTCGATCTTCATGATCGGGCTGCTGCCGGAGCCGGCACGCGGACCGGTCACCGGAGCCGCCAACGCCTCGTGGATGACCCTCGTCGCCTACGTGCGTGCCACGATCCTCGTCGCGTTCATCGACGCGGTCGGCATCGGACTCGCCCTCGTCATCCTCAAAGTGCCGTTCGCGTTCCCGCTCGCGGCCTTGGTCTTCCTCGGCGCCTTCATTCCCATCATCGGAGCCGCGCTCTCCGGCACGGTCGCGATCCTCGTCGCGCTCGTCGACCGAGGACCAGTGACGGCGCTGGCCGTGCTGGTGGCCGTGATCGCCGTGCAGCAGTTCGAGGGCCATGTTCTGCAGCCCCTCATCATGGGCCGGGCCGTCGCGATCCACCCGCTCGCGGTGATCGTGGCGATCACCGCTGGCGCGATCCTCGCGGGCATCATCGGCGCACTGGTCGCCGTGCCGATCGTGGCCGTGCTCAACACCGGCGTCCGGCACCTCGCCGAACTACATCGGGCCCGAGCGTCCGGTGATCAGCCACGCCCGGTCGAGCCGACCGGACCGCCGGCGCCCAACAGCGGGGTCGTGTCGCTATCGCCGATCCCGCCCACCGCTGACTGACGCGAGCTCGGGCTCGGCTGGGTCGCCCGCCCCCATCTGAGGTCCGTTGAGGCGACGCAGTGCCGCCTCGACGACCGCGCCGTCGGTCGAATACCACAACGGCGGCAACGACCGACGCAAAAATCCCCCATAACCAGGGGCGGTCGCCAGCCTCGAATCCAACACCGCGACCACCCCCCGGTCGGTAGTTGATCGGATAAGTCGGCCCACGCCTTGGGCCAGCCGCACGGCGGCGATCGGCACGCTCACCGACGCGAACCCAGACCCGCCGCCGGCGTCGACTGCCGCGCTGCGTGCCGCGCTCAACGGCTCGTCGGGTCGAGGAAACGGCAGCCGGTCGATCACCACCAACTGACACGCGTCGCCCGGCACATCGACCCCCTGCCACAACGACATCACCCCGAGCAGACAACTCGACTTTTCGGCGCGGAACCGTTTCACCAGCAACGGCAAGGATTCTTCTCCCTGCAGCAGGATCTCCAAGTCGGTCTCGGCGCGCAGCACCTCGGCGGCGCGTTCGGCGGCCCGTCGGGACGAGAAGAGCCCCAGGGTACGCCCACCAAGCGCGCTGACGAGCCGAACCAACTCGCGTGCGGCCGGCTCCGGCAAGCCGGACGCGGCGGGACGCGGCAGATGACGCGCGACATAGAGAATGCCCTGCTTGCCATAGTCGAACGGCGATCCGACGTCGAGCGACCGCCACGGCAGGTCAACCAGCACACTGTCCTCAGTGGATGCGTCGGCCGCTGACGGATGTGCCGATGAGTCGCCCGACTGAACTCGACCGTCGGGCCGGTTTGGTCTGGGCCGGTGCTGGGGCGACGGGCAGCCCGAGAGTGCGCGCCGTCGTGTCGAACGCGCCCCCCAAGGCAAGCGTCGCCGACGCCGCCACCACTGTCCGGTCGTCATAGAGGTGTTCCCGCAGGGTCATCGCGACCGACAGCGGGGCGACGACGATCGCCCTCCGACGATCGTCGCGTTCGATCCAGATCACGTCTGTTGGTGATGCGGCGAGCATTCGTTGCGCGCAGCCGCTGATGTCGGACAGCAACGCGATCGCCATCTGCTTGCGCACCGGGTCGGGGTCATCGGACTTCACCTCACCGAGTTTCGTGAGCAGCTGCCGGGTCGCGGCGTCGAGCAGGGTCACCGGTCCGTGCAGGGCCGGCGGCAGTCCGTCGATGAGCCGGCCGGCCGCCGCGTCGACGAGGCCGGCGGCGAGCCCATCGCCCGCGTCGACCAGGGCCTCGGCGAGATCTGCGGCGACGAGCGGGCGCACCCGTCGCGCCGCCCGGTCAACCAAGTCGGTGGTGAGCTCCGCCTGACTCGCGGAGCTCACCCGGTCGGCGAGTTCGTGCGCCTCATCGATGACCAGCAACTTGTGCGGCGGAATGATGTGCCGGCCGGCGATGAGGTCGACGGAGAGCAGACTGTGATTGGTGACCACAATGTCGGACTCGCGGGCCTGTGCCCGTGCGGCTTCGACGAAACAGTCGTCGGCATAGGGGCATCGGCCGGCGCCGACGCACTCCCGGGCCGGTGTCGACACGAGCCGCCATGCGGCGTCCTCGACGCCCGGTTCGAGGTCGTCGCGGTCACCGGTCTCGGTCTCCATGGCCCAGTCGCGCAACCGCTGGATCTGTTTGCCGAGGCGGCCCGCCTCGCCGAGCCAGGTGACGCCACCGCCCGTACCCACGTCAAAAAGGGTTTCGTTTGGATCATCCACACTGGAGCCATCGAGCTTGGCCATGCAGATGTAGTGGTGACGTCCTTTCAGCACTGCAAAGGTCGGCTCGCGGCCGAGCAGCGGCGCGACCGCCGCCGCCAGCCGGGGCAGATCGTGGTCGACGAGCTGATGCTGCAGCGCGAGCGTCGCGGTGGAGACGACGACCGCGCCGTCGACGAGCAACGCGGGCGCCAGATAGGCCAATGACTTGCCGGTGCCGGTGCCCGCCTGCACCAGCAGGTGCTCGCCGGTGCGCACCGCTTCAGCGACGGCCTCGGCCATCTGCTGCTGACCTGCACGGGCCGACCCGCCCGGCACCGCTCCCACCGCCGCCGCGAGCAGATCGTCGACGGTGAGGGACGCGCGGGGTGGGGAGGCTGCCATGACCTGTCAGGGTACTCGGGCGGCCCGACACCGTCGCCGTTATCCACACCCGCGTGGCTGGCACGATGCTCGGCTGCGGATGGTCGCGTTGCGGCGACGTCTATTGTCATCGCTATGACGCTGCCGAAGAGCCTGTCAAGCGGCCCAATCCGGGCACTCCTTGTCGCGCCGACCCCGGACGGGACCTGGCTGCGAGAGCTGACGCTGCCGATCCCACCGTCGGTCGGGCTCGGCATTCGACTGGACACATACGACATGGTCAACGTCGTCAGTCTGATCGTCGGCGACGACAACCGTTGGGAGATCGACGTCACCTGCATCGTGTCGTGGGAAGGCCGCACGGCGACCCCGTCAGACTGGGAACGGGTCGGTTTCGAGGAGGGCGTCTACGTCTAACTCGCTCCAATTGCCTCTGCGGCACGGGCGGCCTCCCCGAATGAGCCGTCAGCCTAAGCCGGGACGGCCGCGGTCCGACCGAGTCATCCGGTCGAGCCGGGCCGCCCCGACCATGGTTTGCCCGCGTGTCAGCCGCGCGTCGGGGGCGGGGTCTGACGCACCTTGTCGACGATGGCGCGGGTGATGATCGCGGTCGTGCCGGTCACCGTGCCGGCCTTTAACCCGCCCTGATCGCGCAACAACACACTCCGTTCGCCGAGAAACTCCAACGTTTTCGCGTCGAAGATCCATTCGGTTCGGCCGTCGCTGTTCCCATAAGCCACCGCGATGCCGCGGCGACCGGCCGCGTCGACCGCGTCGTCCACCAGCACCACTCCGGGAATCAACGCCGCCGCCCGGAAAAACGCGCCGTTGAGCTTCGGCGGCATCGCCGACTCCATGATGAAGTCTCCGATGGCGACGAAGGCCTCCTCATCGGGACCGGGGCCCATGCCTTTCGTGTCGTGGTAAATCTTCTTCAACAACACGTGTGGATCGGTGGGAAGCGACTCCAGATAGCGATATGTACCGATGGAGTTCTTGGGCTGCGGCTCAAAAAGATGCTCACCGTCTTCGAAGTTAGGTTGGTCTTCGATGACAAGTCCGGTTCTTGTGCCGTCAACTGAAAGCCAAACCTGTCGACGATGCACCGCAGGCATCGTGGTTGGGCCGTCCACGACGGACTCCATCCACGCCACCTGACTATCGACATAGACGAACTGATCATCGCGCACTGCACTCGTCGTCTTGGATTCGGCGACCAACGCGACGCGGCCTAACAGTTCTGTGGCAGGAGTCTGTGGGATGACGCCGCTGCGATCCGAGCCGGCGGAGGCGTGCGCAGTCGGTTCTTCATCGACCCAAGGTGCGTAACCTGTCACCCCCAAGCCGACTGCTACCGCGACGACCGCCGCGGTAGCCGGCACCAGACGCCACGCCAACCGACGCAGCCGGGGTTTCCGCCCCGCCGTGGCGGCCGTCGACTCCCACTCGATGTGATTCATGACATGCTCCTTGAGGTGCCGATGGCGGTCGACAGAAAGCACCGGACTTCCCGGAGCGGGCAGCAACTCTGCCAGGTCCGACAGCTCGTCGGCATCCACCTGCGGAGTTCTGCGGAACGCGGCGTTCATCGCTTGTCCTCCTGCGTTGACCGGACCGCCGAACCGCGGTCACCTGTTATCTGTCCATGGGGGTTTGCCGGTTCCATCGCAAAAGTGGCCGCCAATACGCTCGTAGCGGCGGGCCTCGTTTGACTTCGCACGGCGGTTAACTCGGACTGCGTCGCCTCCCTCAGCCGAGTTCTTGCTCGGGACAGCCGGGATCGGACGGTCCCGACCGGCACCCCCAGGGCCAACGCGGCCGCCTGATAGTCCAAGCCCTCCCAGACGCATAGCGCCAGCACCTCCCGTTCGCGTGGGCGTAACGTCGCCAGCGCCGCGTGGGCCGCGGCCAACTCTTCGGCGTCCACAACCCGGCCTACCAGGTCGTCTGAAAAGTCGGGGACTGTCTCGTGCACGGGCACACGGGACAACGCGTGCCGGTGCCGACGCGCTGCCCGGCTGATGTTGCGCAGCACATTCGTGGCAATCCCCAGCAACCATGGACGAAGGCTGTCGCCCACCGGGTTCAGTCGGGCACGTAACCGCCACGCTTCAAGAAATGTGAGCGAAACGACGTCCTCGGCGAGCGCCCAATCGCCGGTGATCCGCACGGCGTGTCGATAGATAACCGCAGCATGTGCGTCGAACAGTGCTCCGAAGGCACTCGGGTCTCCGGCTCTCACGCGCATTCGCGACAGTGACTCCATGCCTGTTATCTGTCCGCTCGACGAGCCGGGTTCCACAACATTGGCCGGTCAGGCTCCGCCGGGCACCCTCAGCTGACGTTGTTCTTCACTGAACAGGCGCTTCGGGCGATCTCCCGGCACTTTCGTGATCGGCTCAGCTGGTTGGAGTGGGAGCGGGAGTGGCCGGTGGCGGCGCCACCGGGTTGGGGACCGCACCTCCGAAACGACGGTCACGCTGGGCATAGAGCTCGCACGCGTGCCACAGGTGCCGGCGATCGAAGTCCGGCCACAGCGTGTCGAGATAGACCAACTCGGCATACGCGGACTGCCAGATGAGAAAGTTCGACGTGCGTTGCTCACCCGACGGACGCAAGAACATGTCGACCTCGGGCACCTCCGGGTGATAGAGGTAACGCGCGAAGAGCTTCTCGTTGACCTTCGACGGGTCGAGCCGACCGGCGGCGACATCGCGGGCGATCGCGGCGGCGGCGTCGGCGATCTCGGCCTGTCCGCCATAGTTGACACAGAACTGCAGGGTGAGGGTGCGGTTGTGGGCCGACATCTCCTGAGCAGTCTCCAACTCGGCGATGACGCTCTTCCATAGCCGCCCCTCGCGGCCGGACCACACCACCCGAACGCCAAGGTCGACGAGCTGATCACGCCGACGGCGGATCACGTCACGGTTGAAGCCCATGAGAAATCGGACCTCCTCCGGCGAGCGACGCCAATTCTCCGTGGAGAAGGCGTAGGCGGACAGGTAGGGAATGCCGATCTCGATCGCGCCCTCGATCGTGTCGAAGAGCGAGAACTCGCCTTGTTCGTGGCCTTTGGTGCGAGGCAGGCCCCGTTCTTTGGCCCACCGCCCGTTGCCATCCATCACCACCGCGACATGTTGGGGCAGCGCCGCGGGGGGAAGCCCCGGCGGCCGCGCTCCGGAGGGGTGTGGGCTTGGTGCCCGTACGGGTGCTGGTTTGGCACTTCCTCGGCCGAAAGCCTTCACGACGCGTCTCCCTCACCGGCGGATCGTTCAACCAGCGGCAACGAGCGCAGAGCGCGTTCGAGATGCCACTGCAGGTGCGCGGCGACCAGACCGCTGCACTCGCGCCGAGGCGATGAGCCGGCACCGTCCGCCACCCGCCAGTCTCCCGTGCCCAACGCGATCATGAGATCGAGGGTGGCGGGAGCCGGTCTCGTGGCCCCCGGCGGCCGGCAGTCGCCACAGACGGCACCACCCGCCGGCACCGAGAACGCTCCGTGCGGGCCGGCCGTGCCGCAGACCGCGCACTCCGACAACGCGGGCGCCCAGCCCGCGACTGCCATCGCCCGCAGCAGAAAGGCGTCGAGCACCAGTGTGCTCGCATGCTCGGCGACCGACAACGCGCGCAACGCCCCAAGCGTGAGCTGAAACAGCCGCAAGGATGGTTCGTGCTCGATCGGGGTCAGTCGCTCGGCGGTCTCGGCGATCGCGCTCGCAGCGGTATATCGGGGATAGTCCCGCCCGAGTTCCTTGCCGAACAGGTCAATGCTCTCCACCTGCCGAACTGAGTGCAGCGACCGTGCGGCGTTGTGGACGTCGCCAGCGATCTGCACGTCGATATGGCCGAAAGGCTCCAACCGGGCGCCGAACCGCGAGCTGATTCGGCGTACCCCTTTGGCCGCTGCCCGAACCCGACCGTAACGCCGGGTGAGCATGGTGATGATCCGGTCGGATTCACCCAGCTTCTGTACGCGCAGCACCAATGCGTCGTCGCGATAGAGAGCTGGTCTGATGGCCATGCCCCCATTCTTCCCTGACCGGCAACAACGCTGGTCGGCGGCGGGCCGCGATGTCTTCGACCCAGCCGAAGGCGAGCACGCTGGCGGCGACTCCCACTCCGATGAGGCCGAGCCAGACCGCGGTGCCGCCCGCCTCGGACAGGTTCCAGCCGGCGTAGCCAACGGCGAAGGCCACGCCGATGATCACTGTCTGGTGCCACAGATATACGGTCACGGCCCGCCGGTTAAGCAACGTGACCAGTCTGGTGCTCAACCGCAGGCGGGCAAACCAGCCAGTTGCCATGGGACGCAGACCCAGAGCCGCGAGCACAAAGCCGGCCGACCACAACGCGTTCGCGACCGCCACGTCGTTGAGATCCCCGCCGCGCGGCCCGGGTTGAAGGAACAACCACGCCAGGCCGACGACCGACAGGGTCGCCGCGACCGTGATGAGAATCGGTCTGCGGGCTCGGTCCAGCAGGCCGTCTCGGTGTGCGAAGCCGATGAGCCAGCAGCCGAGGTATACCGCGAAGTCGCGGCCCACGCCGAGACCGGGCAGACCGAACTCGATCGCGGCGAGCAGCGCGTAGGGAGCCAGAATCGTCGGGATCGGCCACCGGCGGAAGAGCGGCAGCAGCAGCGGCGAAACAACCACGAACCACAGATACTGCCGCAGATACCACACCACCCCGAGAACGCTGGCTCCCATGCTGGTCATCGGCGGGTCGATGAGGGGCACGATCCAGAGCACAAGACGCCAGTCCACGGCCAACCCCGTGACGATCATCAGCGGCACCGCGACCGCCGCGATCATCCACAATGGAGGAAGTAGGCGTCGGGCGCGACGGGAAACCGCCCGGACCCCATGCCGGTCAAGTGACGCTGCCATGAGCGAGCCGGACAAGGCGAACATGACCCCCATGGCCGGAAAGACCACCGTGAGCAACGTCCAGCCCGTTGAGTGATAGAGCACCACTCGGACGATCGCCAAGGCTCGCAAGGTGTCCAGATAGCGATCGCGCACCGAGCCTGTCTACCGTATTGTCGCCCATCCGCCACAGGGGGTGAGGGCGATTGTGACCCAATTGCCAGGTGTTGCTCACACAACTCGAACATTCGACGGCGCGACGACCGGTTGTCAGAAACCCAGCCGGCGCAGCAACTTCGGGTCGTGTTGCCAGTCCTTCGCGATCCGAACATGAAGGTCCAGATAGACCTGCGTGCCGATCAACTCCTCGATCTGGACCCTGGCCCGGGTGCCGACCGCACGCAGCCGGCTGCCGCCAGCCCCGATGACGATCGCCTTCTGACTGGACCGTTCGACATAGACATCGGCGAAGATCCGTGTCAACGGCCGGTTGGCCGGGCGGTCCTCGTCCCGCTGCATCTCCTCGACAACCACGGCGATCGAGTGGGGCAACTCATCCCGCACGCCCTCCAACGCCGCCTCTCGGATCAACTCGGCGACGAGCACCTGCTCCGGTTCGTCGGTGATCATCCCGTCCGGATAGAGCTGGGGCGACGGCGGCAGATAACGCGACATCACGTCAATCAACGTGTCGAGCCGATCCCCCGCGACCGCCGAGACCGGCACTATCTCGGCGAAATCCCCCAAGTCCTGCACGGCGAGCAGTTGCTGAGCCACCCGCGCCCGATCCACCAGGTCGGTCTTGGTGACGATCGCGATAACGGTGCCGGTTAGTTCCCCGATCTCGGCCGTGATGAACCTGTCACCCCGGCCGATCTCCTCATCGGCCGGGATGCAGAGGCCGATCACATCGACCTCACTCCACGTCTGGCGGACCAGGTCGTTGAGCCGCTCGCCGAGCAGTGTCCGAGGCCGGTGAAGGCCCGGCGTGTCGACCAGCACGAGCTGACTATCGGGGCGATGCAACACGCCCCTGATCACGTGTCGGGTGGTCTGCGGCCGATTGCTGGTGATCGCGACCTTCGTCCCGATCAGCGCGTTGGTGAGTGTCGACTTGCCCGCGTTGGGGCGGCCGACGAGGCAGGCGAAGCCGGCTCTATACCGCGCGGATCCAGCCGTCACTGGAGACCCCCGGCCACCCCGACGGCGACTCCGTCCGGGGTAGCGACATATATCGGCGCGTCGACGCTGAGCTCACGAACCGCCGCGAAACCACCGTCCTCGGTCACCCGGTCAAGCACATCCGCAGCCGCGACGACGGCCGCCGCCTCGATTGTGGTCGCCCCGGACGAGACCGCGTTCGCCACCGCGAGCGCCAGCCCCGACAACGACAACGATGTGAGCCGCACCGCCGCTGCGGCGTAGGTCCGCCCATCACTGTCGCGCACTGCTGCGGCGTCGGCCGCGCCGACCCGAGCCCGTGCGGCGCGTGCCAGCGTCACCAACTTGCTGTCATCGGCGTCCAACGACAGCGCGGTCTCAGACATCGGCGGTCTGCCTCTCAGATGTGGTGTCCGCGCCAGGGCCGGCCCGGCTCACCAATACCGTATCGATCCTGTTGCGGCGGCCCGTGGTGCCCTCGGCCTCGAGCCGCAGACCATCGACGACCGTCGCGGCGCCGGGAATCGGCACCCGACCGAGGGCCTGCGCGAGCAACCCCGCGACCGTCTCCACCTCGTCGGTGGTCAGATCGACGTGGAAAAGTTCACCAAGATCCTCGACCGGCAGTCGGGCGCTGACCCGCACCCGACCGTCGCCGAGCCGTTCGACGGGCGGTCGCTCCACGTCATATTCGTCGGTGATCTCGCCGACGATCTCCTCCAAGAGGTCCTCGATGGTGACCAGGCCGGCCGTTCCTCCATATTCATCGACAACGACGGCGATGTGGGTGCGTTCGGCCTGCATCTCGCGGAGCAGCTCATCGACGTGCTTGCTCTCCGGCACATAGCTCGCCGGACGCATGACGGAGCCGACTGACGCGGCGCGGTCCGCTCCCGCCTGAGTGCGGCGAACGAGGTCCTTGAGATAGACCACGCCACGCACGTCGTCAACGGAGTCCCCCACCACAGGAAGTCGCGAAAACCCCGACCGGGACGCGAGAATGAGAGCCTGCTCGGCTGACTTGCGCTCCTCGATCCACACCATCTCGGTGCGGGGCACCATCACCTCGCGCACGATGGTGTCGCCCAGCTCGAAGACGGAATGGATCATCTCGCGCTCATCGTGCTCGACGACGCCCCGCCGCTCCGCCAAGTCAACCAATTCGCGCAGCTCGACCTGCGTCGCGAACGGCCCCTCCCGGAACCCCTTGCCGGGGGTGACAGCGTTGCCGACCCGGATGAGCAGCGTCGCGAGTGGGCCCAAAGCCCGCCCCAGCCAGCCGAGCAACGGGGCCACCGCGAGCGCCACCGGATAGGCGTGTTGGCGTCCAATGGTGCGCGGCCCCACCCCGACGACGACAAAGCTCACCACCGTCATCGCCACCGCCGCCACGATCACCGCGAGCCAGCCGATGCCGATCGCCTCGATCGCGACCAACGCGACCAACGCGGTGGCGGTGAGTTCGCAGAGCAGTCGAAGCAGCAGCAGCAGGTTGGTGAAGCGCGCGACATCGATGGCGATGGCGGCCAGTTGGACGGCCCCTCGACGCCCCTCACGGGCGGTCTCTGCCACCCGGGCCGGCGAGATCGTCGCCAACGCGGCGTCGATCATGCCGAAGAATCCGGCGCACACGACCAAGCCTGCGGCGGCGATCAGCAGCGTCGTATCGTGCACGATCAGCCTTGACGGGCCGCGCGCCAGCCGTCGAGCAGTTTCGCCTGCAAGGCGAACATCTCCCGCTCCTCCTCGGGCTCGGCATGGTCATAACCGAGCAAGTGCAGCACTCCGTGCACGGTGAGCAGGTGAAGTTCGTCAGACGTCTGGTGCCCGGCCGTCACCGCCTGAGTGGCCGCAACCTCCGGGCAGAGCACGACGTCACCGAGAAGCGTCGGCTCCCCGCCGACCGACTCCTGCGGTCCCGAGTCGATCGTGCCCTCCTCCATGGGGAAGGCGAGCACGTCGGTCGGCCCGTTTCCGCCCATCCAACGATGGTTGAGCTCCGCCATATAGGTGATGTCGACAAGCAGCACTGAGAGTTCGGCGAGTGGGTTGACGCCCATCGCGTCGAGAGCGAAACGGGCACAGTCGAGCACCGCGTCGGTGTTGACGTCGACACCCGACTCGTTCGCGATCTCGATGGACATCAGCTGTTCCCCCATGCCTCAGCGTCGCCGGGCGGCTCGGCCACCCTGGCTCGAATGCCCTGCCCGGCCAGAGACCTGACGCACTGGCGTCGGCGCCTCCGCGGCTTCCTTCACCGCGTCCCA
This sequence comes from uncultured Actinomycetota bacterium, assembly GCA_963736695.1. Classification (GTDB taxonomy): domain Bacteria; phylum Actinomycetota; class Actinomycetes; order Mycobacteriales; family Micromonosporaceae; genus CAVTPU01. The sequence continues at coordinate 3,014,422 of CAVTPU010000004.1, read as the reverse complement.
CCGGGCATAGGCGTCGACGATATCGCCGACGAGCCGGTGGCGCACAACGTCGGAGCTGGTGAGCATGGCGAAGTGAATGTCATCGACCCCATCGAGGATGCCCTGCACCACGCGCAGCCCGCTCTGTGTGCTGCCGGGCAGGTCGACCTGAGTGATGTCACCAGTCACCACGACCTTTGACCCGAACCCCAAGCGGGTCAGGAACATCTTCATCTGCTCAGGGGTGGTGTTCTGCGCTTCATCAAGGATGATGAACGCGTCGTTGAGGGTGCGGCCACGCATATATGCCAGCGGCGCCACCTCGATCGTCCCGTTGGACATGAGTCGCGGGATCGAGTCCGGATCGATCATGTCGTGCAACGCGTCGTAGAGCGGGCGCAGATAGGGGTCGATCTTCTCGAAGAGGGTGCCTGGCAGGAACCCGAGTCGTTCGCCCGCTTCAACGGCTGGACGAGTCAGAATGATCCGATTGACCTGCTTGGCTTGCAGGGCCTGGACCGCCTTCGCCATCGCGAGATAGGTCTTGCCAGACCCGGCCGGACCGATGCCGAAGACGATGGTGTGGGTATCGATCGCGTCGACATAGCGCCGCTGTCCAAGCGTCTTGGGCCGGATGGTGCGCCCGCGCCGGGAGAGGATGTTGAGCGTGAGCACCTCGGCTGGTCGCTCCGCGCCCTGCTCGAGCATCGTCGCAGTCCGACGCACTGTCTCCTCGGTCAGGGCCTCTCCCTTGTTCAGCAGCTCGATCAACTCCGCGATGAGGCGTTCGGCCTTCGCGTTGTGTTCTGGATCACCGGAGAGGGTGATCTCGTTGCCGCGCACGTGAATGTCGCTGGCGAGAGTCCGCTCGAGCAGCCGCAAGATCTCATCGTTGCGGCCGAGCAGGCTCACCATGTGCCGTGCGTTCGCCACCGTTATCTTGGTCTGCGCCGTGGTGGATGCGGTGCCGTGTGCGTTCCCAGTCATAGGTCGGCCACGTGGCCAGTCCCACCTGCTCTCTCAATCGCCATCGGGTCAGCCGCTGCCATGATATCCGACTGAGGCGCCAGGTCAGCACCCATAAAAACGCCGGTTCGCGCCTTACGGCTCGCCGGCGGGCACCCCGTCGAAGGTCTCCTGCGACCGGGTCATCCGATAGGTCGCCCAATGCATCCCGATCACCGTCCCGGACGCCGGGTCACGACGCAGCCTCAGCCGCTCCCCCACTTCACGTCCCGAGATCACCCGTAGACAATCCGGCTCATCGTCGATTGGCGCGAAGATGGCGGGCGGCTTGCCTCGAGGATCGTCGGCGCCACTCGCCCGCAGCTCACCGTCGCGCCAGGTGAAGACATATTCGAAGCCCTCGCTCCACCACCGTCCGAGAACCGACCGATAGGCCGCCGGCGCCGGTTCGCCCGGTCGCCACGGCCGCACGTCGACCGGGTCCTCCGTCTCACTCGTCGTGAGCAGAGTGTGGACGAGTTCGTTGGTCGCGAGGGCAGTGCCCGACGAGCCCAGCACCGCGGCGCCGAACCCACGCGGCGAGTTCGCCTCGCCTCGCCGGCCATAGGCGGCGGCGAGAAAACCTGGCATCGCGCCATCGTGCCCCACATGCAGCACCCGGCCGCCCATCGGCACCAGAATCACCCCGAGGCCGAAACCCGCAGACCACTGAGCCTCATCGGTCGTCGTGCGGGGCCACCACATCTGTTCGACCGTCGAACCCGCGAGCACCGCCCCATCTGGATCCACTATGGACGGGTCGGCGAGGAAGGCGGCCCAGGCGGCGAGGTCCTCGGCGGTCGCCCAGAGCTGAGCCGCCGGGGCGACGCCCGCGAGATCGATCGGTGGCTCCGGGCGCGCGTGATCACTGTAGGCATCGACGAGATAGCCGACCGCGCTTCGCTCGCCGGGGTCGAGGCAGACGCTCGTCAGGCCCAGCGGCCGCAGCACCCGGTCGGCGAGCAGCTCGGCCCAGGTGCCACCACGCACCTTTGCCACGAGGTGGCCGAGCAGCGCGAACCCCAGATTCGAATAGTGAAACCGTCGCCCGGCGGTGAGCACCCGTTCGGCCCGCTCGAGTCCGGTGAGCAGCTCGGCCGACCCCGGCATCGCCAAGGTGTCCCAGACATCGCCGACCGGTTCCCGCTGCATCCCGGAGGTGTGCGACAGCAGTTGACCAATGGTCAGCTCACGCAGGCTGGGCAGGTCGAGGTGCGCCCCGATCGGATCGTCCAGATCGATCAAACCATCGTCGCGACACTGCATGACGAGGACGGCGGTGAAGGACTTCGTTACCGAACCCATGCGAAAGAGCGTGGTGGCGTCGAGCGGCAGCCCGGCCCGACCCGTCGTGCCGACCTGGAAGGTCCACATCGAACGGTCGGCGCGACGCAGCGCCACGGAGAGCGCGGGGATACGGGCAGAGGCCTGAGCCGTACGGGTCAATCGCTCCAGCGACGACGTCACCTGTCGCGACATCGGGGCTCCTCTCGGGTTCGGGTGGATCTGCGCGGAGCGTCCTTGTCCGCCCCACTCACCCCGGAGGCCATCCGAACGGCCGCCCACCCAAGACATGCAGATGCGCGTGAAAGACGCTCTGCCCCGCGCCCGTGCCGGTGTTGAACACGACCCGATAGCCCGAGTCGGTCACTCCCTCCGCCTCGGCCACCTCACCCGCGACCCGCAGCATGTCGGCCGCGACGACGGGGTCGGCGACTGCGAGCGCGGCCGCGTTGACGTGGTGCGTTCGGGGGATCACCACGACATGCGTGGGCGCCTGTGGCTCAATGTCACGAAACGCCACCGTCGTGGGCGTTTCGTGAACCACGGTCGCCGGGATCTCGCCCGCGACGATGCGGCAGAAGAGGCAGTCGGTGCTCACGTCGAGCATCCTATCGCCAGCCGACGCCGGCACACCTCTCTCTGGGCGTCGTCACCAGCGGCCGAGTCGGGTGCTCAACATGGCTAGTGCAGCTGTGCCTGCGGTCGACGTGCGCAGCACCTGCGGACCCAAACGCACGGGGGTGGCTCCGGCGGCCGCGAACGCGGCGAGCTCTTCGGCCGCCACGCCGCCCTCGGGACCCACCACAAGCACGATCTCTCCGGTGGCCGGCAGGTCCACCTGTGAGAGCCGCAACTGGGCCTCTTCGTGCAGCACAACGGCTGCGGCCGCGTCGGCGAGCCGGGCGCAGACCGCGTGGGTGGAGTGGGTCCGCGTCACCGTCGGCTGCCACGCCCGCCGGGACTGTTTCGTCGCCTGTCGGGCGGTGTCGACCCATCGCTGACGTGATCGCTCCCCGCGCTCACCCACCCACTTGACCACCGACCGGTGCGCGGCCCAGGGAATGATCGCGTCGACCCCGACCTCCGTCATCGCTTGCACGGCGAGCTCGCTCCGGTCGCCCTTCGCGATGCCCTGCACGACGACGAGGCTCGGGTCGGCGGGTGGCTCAAACGCTCGACGCTCGACGCGCAGGTCGAGGCTGCCCGCCCCGACCGAGACAACGGTCGCGGTGACGGTCGTGCCACGACCGTCACCGACGATGATCCGCTCACCCGGTGTGACGCGTTGAACCGTCGCGGCGTGCCGACCCTCCGCGCCAACGAGACGCACCGCTTCGCCGTCGGGCATCTCGTCGATGAGGAACTGCGGCAGGCTCACGCGTGGCCGTTGAACGCGTCGCGCATGAATGAGAAGAAACCGCCCGGTTTGCGGGACAGCTCGGCCACCTCTTCGCCCCGGACCACGGCGAACTCGCGCAGGACACGTTCTTCGTCGGGCGTCAGTTTGGTCGGGGTCCGCACGTCGAGGTGCACGTGCAAGTCGCCCCGGCCGGTGCCTCGCAGGTGGGGAACACCCCGGCCCCTGATGCGCAGGGTCGAGCCCGGTTGGGTGCCGGGTCGCACATCAAGGGTCTCCTCGTTGTCGAGGGTCTTGATGGTGAGCCGGGTGCCGAGCGCGGCGGCCGTCATCGGCACGGTGACCCGACAGTGCAGGTCATCGTCCTTGCGCGAGAAGATGTCGTGGGGTCGTTCATGGATCTCGACATAGAGGTCACCGGCGGGGCCGCCTCCCGGGCCGACCTCGCCTTGATTGGCGAGCCGGATCCGCATGCCGTCCTCGACCCCGGCCGGGATCTTGACGGTCAGGTTGCGCCGCGCCCGCACCCGCCCGTCGCCGGCGCACTTCAGGCACGGGTTGGTGATGACCGTGCCGAAACCCTGGCAACTCGGGCAGGGCCGAGCCGACACGACCTGGCCGAGGAATGTGCGCTGCACCGACTGCACCTCACCCCGACCGCCGCACGTGTCACAGGTCGAGGGATGGCTCCCCGCCGCAGTCCCGGCGCCCTCGCAGGTCTGGCAAAGCACCGCGGTGTCGACGCTGATCGGGGCGTCGACACCGAACGCCGTCTCGGGCAGGTCGAGCTCCAGCCGCAGGATCGCGTCCGCCCCCGGACGGGTGCGCGGACGCGGGCCACGCGACGACGTATTGCCGAAAAACGCGTCCATAATGTCCTGGAACCCGACAAACGGTCCGGCGCTCGCGGCGCCACCACCGGGGCCGAGGGGGTCGCCACCGAGGTCGACGACCTCGCGTTTCTTGGGATCGGAGAGGACCTCGTACGCGGCGCTTATCTCTTTGAACTTCTCCGCGGATCCCGGCTCCGGATTGACATCCGGGTGGAACCGGCGTGCGAGGTCCCGATATGCGCGCTTGATGTCGTCGGGTGAGGCATCCCGGCCGACGCCCAGAATGCCGTAGTAGTCCTTAGCCACCTGTGTCCTACAGTCCTCTGTCGTCTCGTCAGTTCTGCGCCAGCACATCGCCGACGTAGCGGGCCACGGCTCGCACGGTGGCGATCGTGGCCGGGTAGTCCATCCGGGTCGGCCCAAGCACTCCGAGGCCGCCGACCACGGTGTTGCCAGGGCCATAGCCGGTGGTCACCACCGACGTTGCCCGCAGGTCCTCAATCTCGTTCTCGTCGCCGATGCGCACCCGCATCGGGCTGTGGTCGGTGTTCCCGAAGAGCTTGAGCAGGATCACTTCCTCTTCCAGAGCCTCCAGGATGGGCCTTATCGTGCCGGCGAAGTCGAGCACCCCGCCCCGGGTGAGATTCGCGGTGCCCGCGAGCGCGATCCGCTCCTCGGTGCGTTCGGTGAGCGTCTCCAGCAGCACGGTGGCGAGTGCGGTCATGAACGGCCGCAGATCCACCCGAACCTGCTCATGCATCACCTGGATCGCGGGGGCCGTCTCAGCGAGAAAAAGTCCGCCCAGACGTTCGTTGATCAACTGCCGTAGTTCCGCAACCGCCTCGATGGGAATCGGACCGGGCAGCTCGACCAATCGCTGCTCCACCCGCCCGGTGTCGGTGATCATGACAAGCAGCAACCGAGTCGTCGAGATCGAGACGATCTCGACGTGCCGCAGCCGACTGCGGGTGAGGCTCGGATATTGCACAACCGCCACCTGCCTGGTCAGCTGTGCGAGGAGTCGCACCGTTCGATGGACGACGTCGTCAAGATCGAAGGCGCCGACGAGGAAGCGCTCGATCGCGCGTCGCTCGGCCGGCGTGAGCGGCTTGATGCGTGACAGCTTGTCGACGAAGAGCCGATAGCCCTTATCGGTCGGCACCCGTCCGGCACTGGTGTGCGGCTGGCGAAGATAGCCTTCGTCTTCGAGGATCGCCATGTCGTTGCGGACCGTGGCCGACGAGACGCCGAGCCGATGCCGCTCCACCAACGCTTTGCTGCCCACCGGCTCCTGGGTGGCGACATAGTCCTCAACGATCGCGCGCAATACGTCCATTTTGCGGTCGTCGAGTGTCATATCTCCCCACCTCTCCCTATCTGGCACTCCGACGGGGCGAGTGCCAGTCTACGTCGACTGTGGCTCCGCGCGCGACGTGGCGACTGCGGGATTGTGGCGCACCGGCGCTGACCAGGCCAAGTTTTACGTCTCGTTGTTTGGGAGCTTCGGTAGTCAGAGTTGCGACCCAGTCGTACGGTGATGGGATGAGTGAGCCATATGGACCCTCCGGCAACTCGCCGGAGCAACCGCCACCGGCGGCCCCGTTCGGGAGCGGCCCGGTCCCCCCGGCCCCGCCCGGACCACCCTCCTATGGGCCGCCGCCCGGACCGCCCTCCTACGGACCACCGTCCGGGGGTTACGCGGGTGGACCGCCGCCCGCCGGGGGAGCACCAATCGGCTATTCCTCCAGTGATGACAAGAACTGGGCGCTTATCGCCCACTTTGGTGGAGCCGCCGGGGTGCTGTTGCTGGCGTGGGGCGGTTTCATCGCCCCGTTGATCGTGATGCTGTCCAAGGGCCAGTCGCCGACCGTGCGGGCGCATGCGGTGAAGGCGCTCAACTTCCAGCTCACGTGGCTCGGCGTCTCAGTGGTGATCTCCCTCGTCTCGTGCTGCATAGCGCTCGTCACGTTCGGCCTGGGGTTCTTCCTTCTCATCGTGCCGTGGGTCGTCGGCATCGTCTTCGGCGTGATCGCCGGCATCAAGGCCAACGACGGCCAGCTCTACGAATATCCGATGACGATCACCATGGTGAAGTGAGGTTCGGTCGGCAGGTCGTTCACCTGTGACATCGGGTGAGCCGTCTGCGGACGGCTCACCCGAGCAGTCTGACGATCACCGCGTCGGCCAGCAGCCTGCCCCGGAGGGTGAGCCTGGCCACGTCCCCTCGCTCGAGCGCTTCAGGATCGAGCAGGCCTTCTGCCGCAGCCTCGTGGGCCGCCGCCCGACCTGGCTCGTCGAGGTTCGACAGCGCCAGTCCCTCGGCGAGGCGCAGTCCCAGCATCACCTGTTCGGTGCGGCGTTGCGACCCGGTGAGCACTTCCCGCGCCGCAGCGGGTGTCTCGCCCGCCGCGAGCCGAGCCCCATAGGTCGACGGGTGCTTGGTGTTCCACCACCGCACCCCTCCGACGTGACTGTGCGCGCCTGGGCCGAACCCCCACCAGTCGCCGCCCCGCCAATAGAGCATGTTGTGCGCACAGCGACTGCCGGGCTGACGCGCCCAGTTGGAGACCTCATACCAGGCGAATCCGGCTGCGGCCAGCGCCGCGTCGGCGGCGAGGTAACGGTCGGCGCAGAGATCGTCGTCGACGCCGGGGATCTCGCCGCGACGGACCCGCGCCGCGAGCCGGGTGCCATCTTCGACAATGAGCGAATAGGCCGAGACGTGGTCGACCCCGGCGTCGATCGCGGCACTCAACGACTCGCTGAAGTCGGCTGCGCTCTCGCCGGGCGTACCGTAGATCAAATCAAGATTGACCCGGTCGAAGCCAGCGGCTCGGGCCTCGCCGGCCGCCGCGACGGCCCGGCCTGGAGAGTGCCGGCGGTCGAGCACGGCGAGCACGTGTGGCGCGGTGGACTGCATGCCGAGTGAGATCCGGGTGAAGCCGGCCGACCGCAGCCGTCGCAACGACACCGTGTCGACCGACTCGGGGTTGGCCTCGAGGGTGATTTCCGCACCGGCCGCCAATCCGAACGCCCTGTCGAGGTGGTCGAGCATCCGCCCCAGGTCGCCCGGGTCGAGCAGCGTCGGCGTTCCGCCGCCCACGAAGACCGTCGCCAGCGGTGGGGCGGCGTGGCCGAGCACCCGGACGGCGAGATCGATCTCAACGTGCAGGGCGGCGAGATAGGCCGCTGTCGGACCGGTCGAGGCCGCCCCGGCCCGCGGCAGTTCAGCGATGGTGTAGGTGTTGAAGTCGCAATATCCGCACCGGCTCGCGCAGAACGGCACGTGCACATAAGCCCCGAAACCGCGACGGCCGACCGAGTCGAGCGCCGAGGCCGGCAACGCCCCGTCGGCGGGGACGGGTTCGCCATCAGGCAGGGCGCTCGGCATGTCGACCAGTCTGCCGCACACAACGACGACGTCGGAACGCCGATGTCCGCACGCCGTGGCTCGACAGGCGTAACGTGCCGACATGACCGTGTCACCGATGATCGACTGGATCACTGAGGGCGGCGTTGTCACCCTCACCCTCGACAGTCCCCGCAACCGAAACGCGCTCTCCAACGCCCTCATCGACCAGCTCATCGACGGACTCGAGCGGGCCGCCGCCGATCCGGCGAACCGGGTCGTGGTGCTCACCCACCGTGGGCCGGCGTTCTGTTCCGGCGCCGACTTGGCCGAGACCGCCGCCGCCTTCGACACCGGCGCGATTCCCGTCGCGCGGTTGGGCGAGTTGCTCGCGGCGATCTGGCAATGCCCACTGCCGGTGGTGGCCAAGATCGCAGGACCGACGCGGGCTGGCGGGCTCGGCATCATCGCCGCGGCCGACATCGCGGTCTGCGCGAGCACCGCGACGTTCGCCTTCTCGGAGGTGCGCATCGGCGTGGTGCCGGCGGTGATCTCGTCAACCGTGCTGCGGCGCGTCAGCGCCCGGGCGGCGGCGGAGCTCTATCTGACCGGTGATGTCTTCGACGGAGCGCGGGCGGAGCAGATCGGTCTGGTCACCGTCGCGGTGCCGCCCGATGATCTCGACGCGGTCACGCAGCGTTATGTCAATTCCCTGGTACGCGGTGCGCCTGGCGCACTGGCAGCCGCGAAACAACTCGCCCAGCGGTCTTCCTCGGAGCCGCTCCTCGAGGAGATCGACACGTTGACACGTCTCTCGATCCAGCACTTCGCGGCGCTGGAGGGGCGGGAGGGAATCACTGCTTTTCGGGAAAAACGCGACCCTTCCTGGCTTCCCAGTCGCTGACCGTCACACCGACCTCGTCCGCCGTCAGCGGGCCGGGAGATGATCTTGGGACGGGCGTGCATTTATGAACACCGCCACGTAGGGTAATTGATCAGAAGGGAGGCGGCGAAGTGCGAGCGCGCACGGCAGTCATTCTGGCGACGGTGCTGATGCTGCTTCTCGGTGGCGGGATCTATCTCGCGATCACCCGGTTCAGCGAACACCTGTCGCTGGCCCCCGACTGCGAGGCGCACACCAACGCGGGCATCGTGCATCTCAACGCCGCACAGATGGCCAACGCCGCCACCATCACCGCCGTCGGCATCCGCCGCAAAGTGCCCGACCGCGCCATCGTCGTGGCTCTCGCAACCGCGTTGCAGGAGTCCAAACTGGAGAATCTCGCCAGCGGTGACCGCGACTCTGTCGGTCTCTTCCAGCAGCGTCCAAGTCAGGGCTGGGGCACTCCCACACAGCTCGGTGATCCCCGCTACGCCGCCGGCAAGTTCTATTCCGCGTTGCTCAGAGTGCGTGGCTGGGAACAGATGCGCGTCACCGATGCCGCGCAACGTGTGCAGCGAAGCGCCTTCCCCCAGGCCTATGAGAAGTGGGGCGACGAAGCTGGGGTGCTCACCGACGCCCTCGGCGGGCAGACCGCGAGCGCGATCACCTGCACCCGCGTCGGCGATCCCGCGAACCGGGGCGCGGACGCCGCCGCCGCGCTCGGGGCGGGGCTGAGACTCGACTGGGGTGACACCGCGCACGTGGTGACCTCGAACGTTGAGCGACTCACAGTCTCCGCGGGCACCGAACGCGCGGGTTGGCAGTTCGCACACTGGCTGGTGGCGCACTCCGCCGGCCAAGGCGTCGCCCGAGTCCAGTTCGGGGGTCAGGAGTGGTCCGCCGACAACGGAAAGTGGCGCCGGATCACCGACGATTCGACGGTCACCGGCCAAGTCGGAGCTGCGGCCGCGCAACCCGCAAGCGTCGTCGCCGAGGTCTATCACCGCTGATCAGCGGTGCTGCGAGAGCCGGAGCCGCCGCGCGCTCGAGAGGTTGACGCACACGGCTGCGACTCTCGCAGCACCACCGACGGGCCCCGGTGAGGGAGGGTGCCGTGGCCCATGGTGGTTCTGTCAGACACAGCGTCGCCGCCCCGATTTTTGTCACATCGGCATCGTCACATCGACGCCGACATGTTCGGCGTCGTCGGCGGCGCCGTGGGAACGCCCGTCGTCTTCGTCCTCGCCGGATGCGGCTTGTGGGTCTTGTCGTCAGTGTCCCCGGGCGTCGACCCGAGCGGGGTGGGCACCAATCGCGCACACAGATCATTCACCCGATCGGCGCCACCGGCGGCGTTCGCGAGCGTCGCGAAGGCCGGGCTGTGTGACTTCGGCGGGGCGTGCCCCGATGGGGCCGCGAGGTAAAACTGGCACAACTCCACGAGCCGCGCCGAGGTGGTCGGCGTCGGGGCCAGCGGCGTCGCCACCACAGCACGCGATGACGCGCCGGGCGTCGCGGATCGGGCCCGATCGGGGCGATCCGGCCGCTGGGTGGCGAGGGTGCGGTCACCACTCAGCGGCGTGAGCAGGACACCCGTACCGGCGGCGACCGCGACGCCGGCCACCACCACACACGCAGCAGCCGCGACCAAGCTCAGCCGACCCACCCGCCGAATCTCTGGTACGCCCAGCCGCCGCGGCCTTCCGCGCTCCCCCGCCGCCCCCTGGCCGAGGCGTGCCAGCCGGAAGGCCTGCACAGCACGCGCCTCACCCCGCAACTCGCACGCATGCCCCGGCGCCCGCGCGGCGGCGAGCAGGTCCGCGAGCGCGGGCGCGGCATCAAGATCACCGTTGGCGACACGTTCAGCGGTGACACGGTCCATTCGGCCGTCGTGGTCCTCACCCATCTCATGCCCTTCAGCGTCACGGCCACCAGCGGCGTTACGCCCACGCCAGTTCGTCATGGTTGGCCGACCGAAGAATCGCGATCGGCCAACTGCCGCGCCAACCGCCGCAGCCCACGATGACACGCGGTGCGCACAGCCCCCGCCCGCTTGCCCAGCACGTGACCCGCAGTCGTCGCGTCGAGGCCGATAACGACCCGCAGCAGCACCGCCTCGGCCTGATCCTGTGGCAGTTCGGCGATCAGTGCGATCGCCTCGTCGGTGGCGAGCAGGTCGATCGTTTGTTGCGCTGTGTCGTCGCGAGCCGCGACGCCGATGAATTCATCAATTGGCGCGGCGACCACCGGCCGGCGCCGCAGCCACCGCACGTGATCGAGCGCACGATGTCGGGCGATCGTCGCCGCCCAGCCTCGGAAGCCATCCCCGTCGCCGCGAAATGTGCCGAGATCACGAGCGATCTGGGCCCATGTCTCCGACGCCACGTCTTCGGCATCGTGACCGACCAACACCCGCAGATAGCGCAATAGGCCGGGTTGGACCGCCCGATAGAGCACACGAAACGCGTCGTCGTCGCCCGCTTGGGCGCGGGCGACGACGAGCCCAAGCCTCACGGTCGGGGAAGTGTCCTGACCGTCGACGAAGCCATCTTCAACGTCGCGACTCGGCGACGGCCTCACATCCATCGCAGCCATCATGCGCGACTGGCCCGGGTTAAGGAAAGTCGTGGGCGAACCCTACTTCTTGCCGCCCTGCTTCTCCGGCGTACTGTCCGAAGTGGATAGAGCAGCGATGAAGGCCTCCTGCGGCACCTCGACCCGGCCCACCATCTTCATCCGCCGCTTGCCTTCCTTCTGTTTCTCCAGGAGCTTCCGCTTGCGGGTGATGTCACCGCCATAACACTTCGCGAGCACGTCCTTGCGCATCGCGCGGATCGTCTCGCGGGCGATGATGCGGCTGCCGATCGCGGCCTGGATCGGCACCTCAAACTGTTGCCGGGGGATCAACGATCGCAGCTTCGCGGCGATCGTCACGCCGTAGTTGTAGGCCTTGTCCTTGTGCACGATCGCCGAGAAGGCGTCGACCGCCTCGCCATGCAGCAGAATGTCGACCTTGACCAAGTCGGCCTCCTGCTCGCCGGATGGTTCATAGTCGAGCGACGCATAGCCCTTCGTACGGCTCTTGAGCTGGTCGAAGAAGTCATAGATGATCTCGGCCAGCGGCAGGGTATAACGCAACTCCACCCGATCGGTCGAGAGATATTCCATGCCCTTCAACGTGCCCCGCCGCCCCTGGCACAGCTCCATCACCGCGCCGACATAGTCGTTGGGCGTCAACACGGTGGCACGCACGATCGGCTCGAAGACCTGTGTCACTTTGCCGGTCGGATACTCGCTGGGGTTGGTCACGACGGTCTCCCCGCCGTCGTCGAGCCCCACCCGATAGACGACGTTCGGGGCGGTGGAGATGAGGTCGAGACCGAACTCGCGCTCCAACCGCTCCTGGATGATCTCCAGGTGGAGCAGGCCGAGGAACCCGCACCGAAAGCCGAACCCGAGTGCCGCCGAGGTCTCCGGCTCATAGTTGAGCGCCGCGTCATTGAGTTTGAGCTTGTCGAGAGCGTCCCGCAGTGCCGGATAGTCGGAACCATCGATGGGATAGAGCCCCGAATAGACCATCGGTTTCGGATCTTTGTATCCGCCGAGAGCCTCCGTCGCCGGACGTGTGTTGATTGTGATCGTGTCGCCGACCCGGGACTGCCTCACGTCCTTCACGCCAGTCATGAGATAGCCCACCTCACCGACCCCGAGTGCCCGCCACTTCGTCGGCTCGGGGGAGATGACACCGAGTTCAAGCAGTTCGTGCACGGCCCCGGTGGACATCATCTTGATCCGGTCACGGGCCTCGATCCGGCCGTCGATGACCCGCACGTAGGTGACGACGCCGCGATAGACGTCGTAGACCGAGTCGAAGATCATTGCCCGGGCCGGCGCGTCCGCCGCTCCGGTCGGCGCCGGAATCTGCCGGACGATCTCGTCGAGCAAGTGGGCCACCCCGACGCCGGTCTTGCCGGAGACTCGCAGACAATCCTCTGGTTCGCACCCGATCAGGTGCGCCAACTCCTCGGCGTATTTCTCCGGCTGGGCGGCTGGCAGGTCGATCTTGTTGAGCACGGGAATCACAGTAAGATCGTTTTCGAGCGCCAGGTAGAGGTTCGCCAACGTCTGCGCCTCAATCCCCTGCGCCGCGTCGACCAGCAATACCGCGCCCTCACACGCGGCGAGGCTGCGGCTGACCTCATAGGTGAAGTCGACGTGTCCCGGCGTGTCAATCATGTTGAGGACCGCGTCGGCGCCGGTCTGCTCACCCTCACGCACCCGCCACGGCAGCCGCACCGCCTGGCTCTTGATTGTGATGCCACGCTCCCGCTCGATATCCATGCGGTCGAGGTATTGGTCCCGCATGTGCCGAGCGTCGACGACCCCGGTGATCTGGAGCATTCGGTCGGCCAGGGTCGACTTACCGTGGTCGATGTGGGCGATGATGCAGAAGTTGCGGATGCGTCCAGGTTCGGTCGCGCCGGGATCAAGGGTCGTGGGCACGCCTCATCCTTGCTTGACGAAGGGATAACGGGCACTGGTCTGCCGAAACAACAGCCGACCGCCCCCATAGTCCCACGAGGCCCGTCGAACTCCCTCGCCCGGCGTCAGCCCCGCTCTCACCACCCCCTCAGGGGTCGCCGACCGCACTGCCGGCGGTCCGTTTGAGGCAGACCGGTCGAGACTGGTAACCTGTCATATCACGTGTGGAGACACGGCTGTTTCGTGCGCCCACTCATCACCGCCGCTCACCGGTGGCGGAACGCTTCCATTATCCGAACAACCAGGACGAGGCTGTCGCGTGGCGAACATCAAGTCCCAGATCAAGCGCAACCGGCAGAACGAGAAGGCCCGGTTGCGCAACAAGGCCGTGAAGTCGTCGCTGAAGACCGCCATCCGCAAGTTCCACGAGACGGCGGCGACGGGCGACACGGCGGCCGCGACGACGCTCATGCGTGACGCGTCGCGTAAGCTCGACAAGGCCGTCAGCAAGGGTGTCATTCACCAGAACCAGGCGGCGAACCGCAAGGCCGCCATCTCGAAGCGCCTCGCCGCGCTCGCGAGCTGACCTCGTTCGCCGTTCAGCCGACACCGACTGAGTGGCGCTCGCTCTTCGTGCGGACAACCGAGCCCGCGCACGCTGACCACCCGCGTGCGTGGGCTTGACCGCGTTCACTTCCTGCGAAATGACCACGAAACGTGCTCAGCGGGATCCGTGGGAACGCGCCCCGGCGATCGCGAAGACCGCCCGCTCCAGGGCATAGCCCCGGTTGTCGGCCCCGCCCTTGACCGCCGCGTTGCACTCGGCGGCCGCGATCATGGCAACTGCGAGGCCGTCCGGTGACCACCCGCGAGCGTGGCGCTGCGCCCGTTCCACCTTCCATGACGGCATGCCGAGCGTGCTGGCGAGCTGAAACGCACTCGCCCGACCGGCGCTCGCAACCCGCGAAATGGTCCGCACGCCGTCGGCGAGTGCATCAGCGATGGGAACGGGGTCGACCCCCACGTGCAGCGCCCAACGCAGCGCCTCCAACGCTCCGGGCACGTCTCCGACGATCGCCAGGTCCGCCACAGTGAATCCGCTGACCTCGGCCCGCCCGCGGTAGTAACGGTTGACGATGCCGACGTCGATCGTTCCGCCGGTGTCGGCGACGAGTTGGGAACAGGCTGCGGCCAACTCCCGCAGATCATTGCCGACTGCGGCGAGCAGCGCCTCGCCGGCGTCGTCGGAGCACCTGCCGCCGAGACGGCGGATCTCGTCACGAACGAAGCCGACCCGATCCCGATGCTTGGTGATCTTCGCAGCGCTGGTCAGTGTCGCCCCGGCACCGCGCAGGCCCTCAAGCAGACTTTTGCCTTTCGCGCCGCCAGCGTGCGCGGCGACGAGCACAACGTCAGGTTCGGGCGCGCCGACGTAGGTGAGCACCGCAGCGGCCAGGTCCTTCTTCGCATCGTGCAGGTTTCGAATCACCACCACTCGCTGTTCGGCGAACAACGACGGGCTGGCCGCCGCGAACAGATCACTGGGAACCATCTCGGACGCGACGAATTCATGCACGACCACGTCGCCGGATTGTTTGACAGCGGCGACGGCCGCTGCGATCCCACGCGCGACCAGCAGTTCCTCGTCGCCGACGACGAGGTGCACGAGGCCCGTGGCGGTGGTCATGGCGCAATCCTCCCACGGTCACGGCGACCGAGACCGGCCTCGGGCAACCAGCCGCAGCTCACCATCGACGACGACGACCGCTATGTCGCCGTCGAGATCGGTTCGGCGCACGGTCGCCGCGTGCCGAGCGAACCACGCCATAAGCGCCGGATTCGGATGGCCATATCGGTTATCCGCACCGACGCTGACCAACACGACACGAGGTGCGATCGTGTCGAGCAGTTCCGTCTCTTGATAGGCCGATCCGTGGTGGGGAACTTTAAGGATGTCTGCCCGCAGAGCCCGCCGGTCGGCATCGGTGAGGACCACGCGTTGTTGTTCGTTTTCGGCGTCCCCACCGAGCAGCACGACAACGCCTCGACTCTCGGCCCGGATCAGGACGCTGTTGTTGTTCACGTCCGATCTAGTGCCTGTCAGCCGCCGAGTGGGGCCGATAAGAGTCAGACTCACCTCACCGTGGCGACCGGTCCACCCCGCAGCGGCCCTAGTAAGCGTCGCCCCCCACGCTGCAGCGGTGGCGGTCATGCTCCGCGCTCCGGCGGCAGGCTCGTCGAAGTCCGGTGCGAGCACAGCGTCGACACGGCGGCCTCGTCCCACACCGGCGAGCCCGCCGATGTGGTCGACGTGGAGGTGAGTGGCGACGAAGAGAACGACATGGGACACGCCCAATCGACGGAGGCATCCGTCGATTCCCACCGGTTCCGGACCCGAGTCCACCACCACCGCACGACCAGGACCAGTGGGCAGAACCAACCCGTCACCTTGCCCGACATCGCAAGCGACGACCACCGCCCCCGCAGGCGGCCAGCCCGGCGCCAACAGCCTGATCGGTGTCGACGCGACCATGCCAGCCACGAGCGCGACGATGACGATACGCCGCAAGGCTGGCCATCGACCGGCCGCGAGAGCTGCGGCGGTGATCGCCGCGAGCAGGAGACCTCCCGTCACTCCGGCCGGCCAAGGGACCGCACTCGTGGGGACCCCGGAGCCGACATGCGCGACCTGAACGAGCCACTGCGCCGGCCAACTCGCAAGCCAGGCCGCGAACTCCGCACCAGCCGGCCACACCGCGGACAGCACTGCGGCAGCGACTCCGAAGAGGGTCGCTGGCGCGACCGCCGGAACCGCGAGCAGATTGGCCGGAACCGCGATAAGGCTGACCGAGCCCGACAACGCCGCGATGACCGGACCACAGGCGACCTGTGCCGCTGCCGGAACCGCAACCGCCTCGGCGACGCCGGGAGGCCACCCGCGTGCCCGCAAAGCGTCGCGCCACGAGGGCGCCAACAGCACCAGACCACCGGTCGCGCAGACCGACAACGCGAACCCGGCGTCGTTGGCCAACGCCGGATCGATCAACAACCCAGCCACGACGGCGGTGGCGAGGGCCGGCGCCGCCGACCGTGGCCGACCCGCGACGAGAGCGACCAAACCCACCGCGCCCATCGCGGCAGCCCGAACGACACTGGACGACGGGCGGGCGAGAATCACAAATCCGATCAAGGCGATCCCGCATAACGCCGCAGCCATCCACGGCCCGGCCCGGCACCACCGTGCCGCGAAGAGGACAACTCCCAGGATCAGCAGGACATTGCTGCCACTGACCGCAACCAGATGAGTGAGCCCGGTCTCGGTGAAATCCTGCTCAACCCCCGGATCGAGTCGACTCGTGTCGCCGATGACAAGTCCGGGCAGCAACCCGCCCGGCTCGGGCCGCAGACCCGCGCAGGCATCCTGAAGGCCAGCCCGAAGGCGCCCTGCCGCGGTCTGCGCCCATGACGGACCGCCCAGAACTGTCGGCGCGGTGGTGGTCGAGATCACCGCCGCCGTGAGGTCGCCGCGACGGGGTTCACCGAGCCGCCCGGTGAAGCGCACCGTGTGGCTGGGCAGAAGTGCTCGCCATCCAGGGTGACCACCAAAGATGACAACTCGCACATCCGCAGCCGCCGTCTGACCCTCGGGGCCGGTGAGATGACGCAATCGCGCCGGCACCAGATAGGTCACCGGACCAGGCGAGGCGGAGTCGAGTCGATGCGGGTCGCCGCTGATCGTCACCTCGATCGTGACAGTGGCACGATCGCGTGCCAGCGTGGCGAGCGGTTCGGCAGTTCGGGCCGCTGTGCGTGCCACCGTCGCCGTCGAACCACAGATCACTCCAATGAGGATGATGACCGCGATGCGGGTCAGCCGACTCCCCGACTTGTCGTCGTCGCCCCGCCCGGCGAGCCACGCGGGGCTCAGCGCCCCGACCGCAGCAGCCACGACAGCGGCGGCCACGGCGATCGCGAGAGCGGTCAAGACGCTCGCGTAGAGCGCCCCGAGTGTTGACGCCCACACCCCGACCGCGAATCCAAAGAGCCGCATATCGGGACGATCGCGCTGGGTGATCGCCGACGGCTCGGACATCACACCGTCACCCGGTCTTTGAGCTCACCAAACTTCGCGTCGCCGATGCCGGTGACCTGCCGCAGGTCGGCGACACTGCGAAACCCGCCGTGGGCCTGACGAAAGTCGACGATCCGCTGGGCCAGCACCGGCCCGACCCCGGGGAGTGACTGCAACTGCTCCACCGTCGCGGTGTTGAGATTGACACGACCCGGGCTGGCGGAGCCCACCGGGCCAGATGGCATCGGAGTGGGGACTGCGACGCCCACCACGATCAGCTCGCCGTCAGCCAACAGGCGGGCGACATTCATCATCGTGACATCTGTGCCTGGAAGGACGCCACCAGCGGCCTGCAGAGCATCCGCGACCCGTGCGCCGACGGGCAGCCGTACGAGTCCGGGAAAGCGCACCCGACCGGAGACGGCGACGACCACACCCGACCCTGAGGTCACGGTCGGCCCGGGATCGGCTGGGCCTGACGCGGCGGGGGCCTGTGGCACCGGGGCTGGTTCCGGCCGGGACTGCCAGGCGATCACTGCGGCGACCAGCGCCGCGACGGCGGCGATGGCCGCGAGCGCACGGACCCCCGGCCGACCCGGATCAAACCCTGAGAGCCAGCCCCCGCGTGGCTGTCGATTCGTGGACACCCGCCGACGCTATGACGGGTGTGACCACCACAGCCTCGCCATGAACCAAGCTGTGGATAACTCGCCCCGCTGTGGACAACATGCCGACGGTCATCTCAGCCGACGTCGTCGCTAGGGATGACGGTGCAACGCGACACCGATGACGCCCGGACCGGTGTGCGCGGCGACCACCGCCCCGACCTCGACCAGATAGCGCGCGTGAAGCCGATCGCCCAAGCGGTCGATGAGGGCATCGAGCAGCGACATGGCCCGTGGTGCGGCGCCGAGGTGCTGCACGGCGATGTCAACCGCGCCGTCGCCGGCCGCCTCCACCGTGAGATCGGCGAGCCGAGCCAATCCCCGGCTCGCGGTTCGGACCTTGTCGCTCAGCAGCACCTCACCGTCTGCGATGCGCAGAATCGGTTTGACCGACAGGGCGGTGCCGACAAGCGCCGAAGCCGCTCCGATTCGTCCCCCACGGCGCAGAAATTCCAATGTGTCCACATAGAACAACGTCGTCGTGTGCTCAACAGTGGCCCGTGCCGCATCGGCGACCTCGGCCACACAACCTCCGGCGGCCGCCGCATCGGCCGCCGCCAAGGCGACGAAACCCACCGACATGCCCGCCGACTGGGCATCGACGACTGCGACCGCGTCGCCGAACTCCGCAGCGGCGAAGACAGCCGCCTCATAGGTTCCGGACAGTCGCGAGGAGAGGTGAACCGAGACGATCCCTTCGGCACCTCCGTCCAGCACGCCGCGATAGACCTCGGCGAACCGCGCCGGCGAAGGGCGCGACGTGGTGACGGTGGCCCGACGTTCCCCGAGCGCCCGTGCGACATCCGCCGAGCTGATGTCGATGCCTTCGCGTCCTTCGAGACCCGAGACGGCGACGGTGAGCGGCACAATGTGGAGCCGCCTGTCCCGCACGACGGTCTCCGGGAGGTACGCGGTCGAATCGGTCACGACTGTCACAGCCATGCCGGCACCGTAACCGATCTCGTCGCCATCCGGCAGATGCGCGATCAGCGGGATCGAATCGCGGTCACCTGAAACGGGGTGCCCTGCTGGCAGGTTGTCATGAGCCCGGGCTGCGGCTGTCCCTCGACCTCGAGGCTGCGGCCGGCGACGATGAGCGTCCGGTCACCTCCGAGCAGCAGATAATCCGTGCCGCCCTCGGACCGCAGCAGCATGCAGCCGCCCTCGACGCCCTCAACGACTGTGCCCCGTACGGTCACCGCACCGGTCGTCGGCTTGTCGGACGACGGCAGCGTCGTCGGCCGCAGCGTCGGCTGTGGGTTATCGCGTGGACTCGAACTCGCGGAGCTCGGTTCTGCGCTCACGGACTCTCCTGGTGATTGCGACTGCCCGCCGGTCGCACACCCGGCCATCAAGCCCAGGAAAAAGACTCCGCCAGCGATTCCTGCGGCGAACCTGCCCCGCTGGGGTGCGAATTGCTGGCCGGAGAGCGACCGTCGGACGGCGATGCTGGACGGACGGGCGTTTCGACGCGTAGTCATAACGGTTGGACGTTACGCCGTCGGTGCTGGTTCCACACCGGCGACGCGGGATCCGAATCGCACTCCCCACCCGTCACGGCACATTATGTGCCCGCAGCTGCCAGCCACGTCGGTGGCTGTGGCGCAGCTCGGTGTGATGGCAGTTGAGCAACCCGCTGAAACTCTGCCAGATCTCGGGTGGCCAGCCGAGCAGCCGGGCACAGCCGACCCGAGCCGCGCCGCCGTGGGTGACGACGACGACGAGCCCGTTTTCGGCGCGTTTCGCAGCGTCTTCCAAGGCTGCGCAGACCCGTTCAGCAAGCATCTCGACCGTCTCGATCTCCGGATTGTGCAGCGGCTCCGACCGCCCCCACCGCGCGTAGTCATCGGGGAATTGGGCTTGGATCTGCGTGTGGTCCAACCCCTCCCACGGACCATAGTGACGTTCGCGCAGGCGGGGATCGACGTCGACCGGAAGACCGGTCAGGTCGGCGAGTGGTTGCGCGGTTCGCGCCGCCCGGCGAAGGTCACTTGCGATGATCAACGTCGGTTTGCGTGCGACCAGGGTCTGCGCCGCCCTCTCGGCCTGCGCCAATCCGATCTCATCGAGTGCGACATCAGAATGCCCCTGCACCCGGCCGGTGGCGTTCCACTCGGTGCGGCCATGCCGCCACACGATGACCTGGGTCATGACGCCAGGCGGGCCTCGCCGTCGGTGACCTGATCGGCTAGGTCTTCGAACGGCACACGCGGGCAATCTTTCCAGAGCCGGTCGAGTGAATAGAACTCCCGCTCCTCGGTGTGCTGCACGTGGACGACCACATCAATGTAGTCGAGCAGCACCCAACGACCGGTTCGGTTGCCCTCGCGGCGGACCGGTTTCGCTTTCTCCGGCAACGCGACGAGTTGCTCCTCGATCGCGTCGACGATCGCCTGCACCTGACGTTCATTGGGCGCCGACGCAATCACGAAGGCGTCGGTAATGACCAATTGGTCCGCGACGTCAACGATGACGATGTTCTCAGCCTTTTTGTCGGCTGCGGCCTGCGCCGCCGCCAGCGCCAATTCCAGCGCACGCTCTGAAGCCGGCACGGGGCTCCCTTCCCTCGACTAGTTCTAGCGTCTCACGAAATCGCCCGAACATGCTTATGACTTCCGCCGTCGGTGCGCCGCCTCAGGCCGCATGGCGGGCGATATCTCACTTTTATTACTGATTGCGAGATCAGAGATAGAGCTTACGTTTTGCTATGTATTGCACCACTCCGTCCGGCACGAGATACCAGATCGGCTGGCCGACTGCGACCCGCGCGCGACAATCTGTGGACGAGATCGCCATCGCCGGCACCGAGACGAGGCTCACCGTGTCGGCGGGCAGGTGCTCGTCGGAGAGCGTGAAGCCGGGGCGGGTGACACCGATGAAGTGCGCCATCTCGAAGACGTGGTCCGCGTCCTTCCACGAAAGGATCCGGTCGAGGGCGTCCGCCCCGGTGATGAAGAACAGGTCGGTGTTCGGGCCCTGCTCACGCCGCAGATCACGCAACGTGTCGACGGTATATGTAGGACCCGGACGGTCCACATCGACACGACTCACCTGGAACCGGGGATTCGACGCGGTCGCGATGACCGTCATGAGATAGCGGTCCTCCGCCGGACTGACCGGATAGTCCGCCTTCTCCCACGGTTGCCCGGTCGGCACGAAGACCACCTCGTCGAGTGCGAAGAGCCCCGCGACCTC
Source organism: uncultured Actinomycetota bacterium (assembly GCA_963736695.1). Taxonomy (GTDB): domain Bacteria; phylum Actinomycetota; class Actinomycetes; order Mycobacteriales; family Micromonosporaceae; genus CAVTPU01. The sequence goes on along the minus strand of CAVTPU010000004.1, from coordinate 2,993,318 downwards.
GCTCGCCGCGACTAGGTGCCCGTGATGAATCGGATCGAAGGTCCCACCCATGAGACCGACCCGCCGCCGACTTCCGTTCATGATCCTTCCAGCGTACGAGCAGCATGCGCGCGTCGCAGATCATCGGTGAGATCTGTCACCACCCGACGTAGGGCGGGGCTCACATCGTCTCGACTCAGCAGGTCGTCCGCCGCCTGCCACGTCTGCGGACGTACGGCGAACCTCGGATACGCAGCTGCGGCGAGTGCCGCAGCGATCCCGGGGCTTCGCCGGCTCGCAACCTCGGACATCTGGGTGAAATAACGATCCACGTAGGACGAGGTGAACCCATCCTGGTCCGGTTGCCAGAGACCGGCTGCGGCCGCCTCGGCCTGCCGGGCCGACACTCCCGCGCCGCCTTCGGTGATCATCTTCCATGCCGTCGCCTTTGCCGCAGCCTCCGGCCGTGCCGCCCGTGCACGCACCGCGTGCTCCATGCCTGACGCGGTGCGGTCGCGGGCATATTCTTTGTCGATCTCATCGACCTCGGCCGCGCCAAGCGTGGCGAGCCGCGACCAGATCGCCCATCGCAGTTCGGCGTCGACGGCCAGCCCCTCCGGCACGTCCGCACCCCGCAGCCATCCCGTCAACGCCTCGACCTCCGTGACGTCGGCAGCGGCGATGAGTGCCCGTGCCGCCGCCAGTTGCCTGCCACTACCGGGCTTGGCGACGTCCAGCACGGCCCGACAGGCGCCGACCAACGCGCCCCGTGCCGTCGGGCGGGCTGGGGTCGGCAGATAGCAGTCGATGACCACACCGGTCGCGAATCGCATCACATCGCGAAATATCGTGAGATGCTGCTCCGACGGCGCCACAGCCGCGCAGAGCGCCACAAAATCGCTCGGTCTCGTCTCGGCATCGCGAGTGCTGTCGATGAGAGAACCCCAGACCAGAGCGCGGGCGAGCGGATCGCTGAGGTCCGCAAGCGCACGTGGCAGGTCGGCTCGACTGCGATCGTCGAAGCGGATCTTCGCGTAGGTCAGGTCGCCGTCATTGACGAGCAGCAGATCTCCTGGCGCCGATCCGACGAGCTCCGGGACCGGTGTGCGCCGACCATCGCGTACGGGATCAAGATCGACCACGGCCCGACGGCTGAGCGCTCCCGCGTGATAGACGCCCACGTCGATGCGGTGCGGCCGCAGCGTCGGCCTGAGGCCGGGTGCGGTCTGCACGATCTCCACTGCGGAATATCGCCCATCCGGTCCGATACTCACCTCCGGCCGCAGCGTGTTGACCTGTGTGGAGCGCAGCCAGACCCGCGCCCACGCACTCAGGTCCCGGCCGCGAGCACGCCCAAGCGAGGCGAGCAGATCGTCGAGAGTCGCGTTGCCGAAAGCGTGTGTGGCGATGTGTTCGCGCAGTCCGGCCAGGAACGCGTCGTCTCCGATCCATGCGGCCAACTGCCGAATAACCGACGCGCCCTTGGCATAGGAGATCCCGTCGAAGTTCATCAACGCCGAGTCGGCGTCATCCACATCAGACGGAGCCACGGGGTGTGTGGTGGGCCGCTGGTCCGCAGCATATCCCCACGCTTTGCGGCTGACCGCGAATCCGGTCCACACGGTGGTGAAACGGGTCGCCTCGGCGACGACCCGATGCCCGAGATATTCGGCGAAGGACTCGTTGAGCCACAGGTCGTCCCACCAGCGCATGGTCACCAGATCGCCAAACCACATGTGCGCCAATTCGTGCGCGATCGTCATCGCACGCTGCTCGCGCTGATCGTCGGTGGCGGTCGACCGGAAAAGAAACTCATCGCGCAGGGTGACGATCCCCGGGTTCTCCATCGCGCCCTCGTTGAACTCCGGCACAAACGCCTGACCATATCCGCCAAAGGGATATCGGACGTCGAAGAGTTCGTGATAGCGGTCCAGGCAGGAGGCGGTGACAGTGAACAGTTCCGCCACGTCGGCGTCGAGAAACCGAGCGAGGCTCCGCCGGCAATAGAGCGACAGGGGAATACCATCGTGCGTCTCGGTCCGGTGATGATAGGGACCGGCGATGAGTGCCATGAGATATGTCGACAATGGAGCTGTCTCGCCAAACTCCCACCGCACGAGGTCGGCGCGCGCTCGGTCCACCGCGCATTCGCCGAGCGCGTTGGCCGCGACAATCCACCCAGCCGGTGCCGTCACCGATAGCGTCAACGTCGCTTTGAGGTCGGGCTGGTCGAAACAGGCGAAGACGCGGGGGGCATTGTCCAGGAAGGACTGTGCGTAGAGATAGGTCTCGCCGTCTTCCGGATCGACGAACCGGTGCATTCCCTCGCCGGTGTTCGAATATCGCATGGTCGCCCACACCACGAGTTCGTTCTCGGCCGTGAGATCGGTGAGCGGGATCCGGTCGCCGTCGAATCCGCTGAGGTCGACGTCGACGCCGTTGAGCCGAACCCGCTCTATCGCCGCCGCCTTGAGGTCGAGAAACGAGCTCGGACCACGACTGGCGAAACGGATGGTGGTGGCCGAGGCGAAGCCGTCGTCACTCACCGCTCGCGACAAATCAAGATCGACATGGTACGAGTGGACGGTCAGCAACTCAGCCCGGCGGGCCGCTTCGGTGCGGGTCAGGCTCGACATCAAATGAGCCTACGTGCCAGCTATCCCTGCGGCTAGGCCATGACTGGTGTGCCCACCGACTTTCTTCCCGGCCGTCGCAGGTTAGCCTTGCCCACCCGGTTGGCGACGCGCCTTACGCGCGGCCAGTCGTTGCGCCGCAGACGGTCTCGACGATCGTTGGCCCAGCCGGTTATCCGTGCCTCGCTGCCCGAGCACGACATCGACGCCGGCCTCCACCATGGGCTGCCAGTCGAACTCGCGCGTCGCCGATGCGCACCAGGCAGCCTGGTTCGGCGCCGGCCTTCGTCAGGCTCTCCTCGACGCCGAGGCGAGCCAGCCGGTCGGCGAGATAGCCGACCGCCTCGTCGTTGTCGAAGTTGGTCTGCCGCACCCATCGCTCGGGCTTCGCACCGTGCACGACGAAAGTTCCGTCGGGGTCTTGCGGTCGATGGTGAAGCCGCATGTCGTCGACCGGCGTCGGGCGCACGACGATCCGGGTCGGCTCGGGGCTCGGCGCGTCGGCCCGGTGCCTGCGCGACGATGCTGCGCCAACGCGAAGATCAGCTCCCGCGACCCTTCGTGCGTCACCGCGCTCACCTCGAAGATCGGCCAACCCCGCGCGGCGAGGTCGTCGTGCACGATCTCGGCGAGATCGCGCGCGTCCGGCACGTCGACCTTGTTGAGCGACCACGACACGAGGACGGTCCTCGAGCCCGCCGTACGCGGCGAGCTCGGCCTCGATCGCGTCGATGTCGGCGACCGGGTCGCGGCCCGGCTCCAGCGTCGCGCAGTCGACGACGTGGGCCAGCACCGCGCATCGCTCGATGTGGCGGAGGAACTCCAGCCCCAGTCCCTTGCCGGTGGCCGCCCCCGGGATCAGGCCGGGCACGTCGGCGACGACGAAGGAGTCGTCGCCGGCCCGCACCACGCCGAGGTTGGGCACCAGCGTCGTGAACGGATAGTCGGCGATCTTCGGCCGGGCCGCAGAGATCACCGCGATCAGCGACGACTTGCCGGCCGACGGGAAACCCGACCAGGCCGACATCGGCGACGCTCTTGAGCTCCAGCACGACGTCCAGCTCGTCGCCCGGCTCGCCCAGCTCGGCGAAGCCCGGCGCCCGGCGACGGGTGTTGGCCAGCGACGGCGTTGCCCCGACCACCGCGACCGCCGTGGGCGATCTCGTACGAGGTGCCGGCGCCGACCAGGTCGACGATCACCTCGCCGTCGACGGTCTGCACCACGGTGCCGTCGGGCACCGCGCAGTCGCAGGTCGGCACCGTTGGCGCCGTCGCGGTTGGAGCCCGCGCCGCCCTTGCCGTTGTCGGCCTTGACGTGCGGGCCCGGAAGTGGAAGTCGAGCAGGGTGTGCACGCCGGGGTCGACTATCAAGGACGATGCTGCCGCCGTGCGCCGCCATCGCCGCCGTCCGGCCCGCCGAGGGGCTTGAACTTCTCCCGGTGGATCGAGACACAGCCATGACCGCCGTTGCCGGCCTGCACGTGCAGCGACGACCCGGTCAACGAAACTGGTCATTGACGCCTCGTCCTCTCCATGTTCGCGATACACACGACGGCGGGTCGGGGCAGCTGGCCCCGACCCGCCGTTCACGCCCTTGGTCAGCTGGCGTCGCGCTCAGCTCGCCACGGACGGGACGATGTTGATGACCTTGCGGCCGCGCTTGATACCGAACTGCACCGCGCCGGCGGCGAGAGCGAACAGCGTGTCGTCGCCGCCGCGTCCGACCAGGTCGCCGGGGTGGAACTTGGTGCCACGCTGCCGGATGATGATCTCGCCAGCGTTGACCACCTGGCCGCCGAAACGCTTGACGCCGAGCCGCTGGGCCGCGGAGTCGCGACCGTTACGCGAGCTGGACGCACCCTTTTTGTGAGCCATGCTTGCGCGCCTACTTCCCGCTGGAGATGCCGGTGACCTTGACCTGGGTCAGCGGCTGACGGTGGCCCTGACGCTTGTGGTAACCGGTCTTGTTCTTGAACTTGTGAATCCGGATCTTCGGGACCCTTGGTGTGCGCGACGACCTCGGCGGTCACCGCGACCGCGGCCAGCGACGCCGGCGTCGGTCACCAGGTCGGTCGCCGTCGACGAGCAGCACCGCGGGCAGCGTCACCGCGTCGCCGGGCGCACCGGCGAGCTTCTCGACCTCGATCACGTCGCCCTCAGCGACCCTGTACTGCTTGCCGCCGGTCTTGACGATCGCGTACATCGGACGCGGACTCCTGTCTTGGTGTGCGACAACGAATGGATCTGCGTTTGGACTGGGGTGCGAGGCGCCGGTCACGTGAATCGACGTTAGCAGCCAGTGGCACGCAGAAGCTGGGCGCATGAGGTGCGCCGATTAAGAAGCTTACGCCATCGGCGGGCTGAGCCAAAACCGCCCCTGGCTGCCACCCGTCTCGACACACCCGAGGCGGATGGGTCTTTAGTGGCAGGCCTTGTCGAGCGAGGCCTTTATGTCGGCGAGCCGCTTGCGAATGTCGGAGGTGACTCCGCCGTACGAAGCCGAAGGAATCTCGGTCAGCGCGGCGGCGCCCTTGGTCAGAGCGGTCTTGAGACCCGAACTCACCTCGGTGCGGGCGAGCGCGGAGAGCCCGGTGCCCATCTCGGTGAATCTCTTATTGATGGCCTCGGCTGCGGCGACCATCCCCTGTTGATCTCCCTTGGCTGCGGCCTTCTCCAACTCGGTGATGCGGTCGTTGAAGAACTTCGTGCCTGTGGACATGATCGTGGCGGCCGAGGCGCATCCCTTGTTCGTGGCGGCCGGATCGCCCGGTGAGGGCGGAGCGGTCGTGGCGGGCGGGGTCGCGCCGCCACTGGCGGTCGCACTCACGCTCGGCTGAGGTGCCGCGGCCGGGGCCGCGTCAGTGCACGCCGTGGTGCCGAAGACAGCGGCCGTCGCGACGGCCACCACCCACACTCGTCGCATCGAGAGCCTCCACAGTCCACATGGTGATCAATAGTCGTGCAGAGCCTATGCGCCTCATCGACCCGCTCGCACGCTGGTGACCGATTCTGCACCGCACAGAGACGCGACCGTTACCCGCCCACCCGATCGTCTCCATGGGCGAGCGGATAACGACGCTGCGCAGTGTTATGGACGGGTACGTCTGCGTGAGCTTCCGCGCCGGGTCCGTCGGCGCACCGACCCGTCGGTCTCATCAGACTCTGCTTCACGGTCACCCGACTCACCGTCATCGGCCAACCCGGGCTCTGGTTGCAGATCGTCGACGACCGCAGCGAGTTCATCAACCGCGGAATCGACTTCTTCGCTGCCCGACAGGCTCGCCTCCGGCTCGTTATCGGCGTCGGAGCCGTCGCGGGTAGAGGCGGCCACCGCTCGGACCTTCTCCGCCACGATGTTACGGGGACGGTCCGACACCGGTTCGGTGTGGATGATCAGGCCACGTCCCTTGCAGTGGTCACAGGCTTCGCTGAAGGCCTCGACAAGGCCCTGCCCGATGCGCTTGCGGGTCATCTGAACCAACCCCAGCGACGTGATCTCCGTCACCTGGTGTTTGGTTCGATCCCGGCCGAGGCACTCTGTTAACCGGCGCAGCACCAACTCGCGGTTCGACTCCAGCACCATGTCGATGAAGTCGATGACGACAATGCCGCCGATGTCGCGCAACCGCAGCTGCCGCACGATCTCCTCAGCGGCCTCCAGGTTGTTGCGAGTGACGGTCTCTTCGAGATTGCCACCGGCACCGGTGTATTTGCCGGTGTTGACGTCGACAACCGTCATCGCTTCGGTGCGGTCGATCACCAAGTGCCCACCGGAGGGCAGATAAACCTTCCGGTCGAGTCCCTTGAGGATCTGCTCATCGATGCGCCATTGAGCGAAGACGTCCGCCGTGCCGGCATGCCGGCGAATGCGACCAACGAGGTCCGGCGAGACATACGACAGATAGCCCTCAACCTGTTCGTACGCGTCGGCGCCTTCAATCACGACTTCGCGGAAGTCCTCATTGAACAGATCGCGGACCACCCGAATGAGCAGATCCGGCTCGGCAGAGAGCAGCACCGGCGCGCCGCCGGACGAGACCTTGGAGCGAATCTCGTCCCACTGGGCCTGAAGCCGCGTCACATCGCGGGCCAGCTCGTCTTCGGACGCGCCCTCAGCCGCCGTCCGCACGATCACTCCGGCACCGTCGGGCACGAGGTTTTTCAGCACGTCCCGCAGCCGGCGACGTTCCACATCGGAGAGTTTGCGGGAGATGCCCGAGGCGTGTCCGTTGGGAACATAGACCAAGTGCCGCCCGGAGAGCGCGATATGGCTGGTCAGTCGGGCGCCTTTGTGCCCGATCGGATCCTTGGTCACCTGCACCAGCACCGACTCACCCGACCGCAGGGCGTGCTCGATCGAGCGAGCTCGACCCTCGAGCCCGGTGCTGTCCCAATTGACCTCGCCGGCGTAGAGCACCGCGTTGCGCCCTCGACCGATGTCGACGAATGCCGCCTCCATGCTCGGCAGGACGTTCTGCACCTTGCCGAGATAGACGTTGCCGACGATGCTCGACGAGGTCTGCCTGGTGACATAGTGCTCGACCAGGATGCCGTCTTCCAGAACCGCCACCTGGGTGCGGTCGCCCGACTGCCGGACCACCATCACCCGGTCCACCGCTTCCCGGCGGGCCAAAAACTCCGACTCGGACAGGATCGGCGGGCGGGTTCGCCGCTGTTCCCGGCCGTCGCGCCGACGTTGCCGCTTCGCCTCCAGCCGGGTTGAGCCGCTCACCCCTTGGACTTCGTCCCTGCTGGGCCGCGGCTCACGGATCTTGACGACCGTCACCACGCCGTCGTCGGCGACCGGCTCGACCTCACCCGCGCCGCGGCGCCGACGCCGACGCCGACGCCGGGTCAGCGGCTCGTCTTCGTCCTCGGCTGGCTCCTCGTCGGCCGCTTCCTCCTCGTCTGAGGAGTCCTCATCGGCACCGTCGAAGGTGCCTTTGCCCCGCCCCCGACCCCGCCGTCCCCGTCGACGACGCCGGCGACCCGCGCTGTCGAACTCGTCCTCGTCAGACTCCTCGTCAGACTCCTCAGCGGGCGGCTCCACGACCGGCTCGGGTGCCGTGGCCTCAACTCGGCGCCCCCGCCGACGGCGGCTCGGCCGGGCAGTCTCGCCCTCGGCCGGCTCGACGACGGGCTCGGCCGACTCGACCTGCGCCGGCTGCGACACGGGCTCGGCCGCAGCGGCTCGCTTCTGGCCCCGGGCGCGGGTGGTTCGGGGCGGCGGCTGGTCGACGACTGGTTCTGCGGCCGGCTCATCTCGCTCCGGCTCCGGCGGTGCCATGAAGACCACCGCCGTGGTGGTCACAGTTCGACGTGATCTGCGGGTTGTGCTGCGGCCCGTCGTCGGTTCGCCGTCAGCCGCCTCGTCCTGCGTCGCTGGGGTCTCGGCGACCGGCTCGGCGGCGGGCGACGCAGCGGGCGCTGCAGCGGCTCGGCGCCGCGATCGGGTGGGCTTCGGCTCGGCGTCGGCCGGCGGGTCTACGGGCGTGGCAGCGGCGGGCGTGGCGCTGTCTTGAGTCGCTGCCGAGCGACGGCGTCGACGGGTCGGCGCCGCTGCGGTGGTTGCCGATTCGCCTGCTGCCAGTTCTGTGGCGGGGGCGTGTTCGGCGGTCGACTCGCTCGAGCCCGAGGTCGTCTCGGTGCTGGCGGTGGCCCGACGCCGAGTGCGTCGAGCCGGGGTGGTCGCGGGCGGCGCGTCAGTCGGTTCTTCGCCGGCTGCGGCGTTGCCCGGTGCATCGTTGAGCATGCGGACGTTCTCCAGTTCTGACTTCCCCGGGCGCGGTGCACGCTGCCACGCAGGGACGTCGTATGTTTCCCGGCACCGGCTGGGGCCTATGCCGAAGTCTGCCAATGAGTCGGCGTTCTAATCGAACAGGCGTTCGTTGATTGTCCCATTGTGATCAGCGATCAGCGGATCGACAATCTCACCCTGTTCGGTCAGCTTGCCCTGAGCCAACCGGGTCACCCGTGGAGGCTCCGGCGGCTCCAGGTTGGCCACGCTTCGCAGGCCAGCCAGGACATCATCAGGCCGCACAGACGGGGTCACATGTCGTACGGCTAGGTCGAGTATCGCACACTCACCCCCTCCGCCGGAGGTCGGCGTCGGGTCCGACGGCGCGTCGGGCAGCGCCTTGAGCTGGATCACCGGTCCTCGCGCGTCGAATCGCCGCCGGCCCTGCTTTGTCAGCCGTTCGACCATGACCTCGCCGGCGGCGAGAAACTTGTCGGCGGCTGCGGCGAGATCGTCCGGGCTGATCCCGACCAGCTCGATGCGCCAATGGGACGCCTCGAGCTGGTCGGCCAAGCGCGCCGCGCCGTCGGCGTCGGTCGCCGCGAGCACATCCAGGCCCGGTGACAATGCCGCGTCGAGTGCCCCGCGCAGCGCCTCGGGCTCGACGCGCTCCCGCAGGCCGATCTCGAGATATTCGGCCTCACTCGCCACTCCTGTGGGGGCCGCGCTGGCATAGGAGATGCGGGGGTGCGGGGTGAAGCCCTGCGAAAACGCGATCGGGACTCCGGCGCGCCGGATCGCCCGCTCGAACGCCCGGGCGAAGTCACGATGTGATGTAAACCGAAGCGGGCCGCGCTTGGCATAGCGAATGCGCACCCGTTGCACCACCGGCGCCTGGTTCTGCTCCGGCTGAGGTTTTCTGCTGATCTTCTCGTACCTTTCGTTATCGTCGCCGATTCGGCTCAGGCCGGCATAAGCGGAAGGAGCTTCTCGCCGGTCGGCCCGATCTGGATCTGAGTGTCCAAACCCGGGCACACCCCGCAGTCGCTGCACGGGGTCCATCGACAGTCGTCCTGTTCGAATTCGCTGGTGGCGGCCTGCCAGTCCTGCCAGAGCCACTCCTTGTCGAGGCCCGAGTCAAGATGGTCCCAGGCGAGCACCTCGTGCTCGTCGCGCTCCCGGGTGGTGAACCAGGCGAGATCGACTCCGTACGGCGTGAGCGCCACGCTGGCGGCCTCGGCCCACCGGGCGTAGGAGAAGTGTTCCGACCACCCGTCGAACCGGCCTCCGGCCTCCCAGACCCGCCGGATGACGGCCCCCACACGTCGGTCGCCGCGGGCGAGCAGGCCTTCGATGAGCGAGGGCTCACCGTCGTGATAGCGCACCCCGATCGCCCGGCCCAGCGACTTGTCGGCGTTGATCGCCTGTTTGAGCAGCCGCAGGCGGTGGTCGATCGTCTCGGGACTCGCCATCGCCGCCCACTGGAACGGGGTGTGGGGTTTGGCGACGAAACCGCCGATCGAGACGGTGCACCGAATGTCGCGGGACCCGGTCGCGGCTCGCCCCGCCTTGATCACCTCGTGGGCGAGCCGGGCGATCTGCAGGACATCCTCGTCGGTCTCCGTCGGCAGCCCACACATGAAATAGAGCTTCACGTTGCGCCAGCCATGCGTATATGCGGTCGCGACCGTGCGGATCAGGTCCTCTTCGGAGACCATCTTGTTGATCACTCTGCGGATCCGTTCCGATCCGCCCTCGGGCGCGAAGGTGAGTCCGGTGCGGCGCCCGTTGCGGGACAGCTCCTCCGCAAGTGTGATGTTGAAGGCGTCCACCCGTGTCGACGGAAGCGACAGCGAGATGTTGGTCCCCGCGTAGCGCTCCGCCAGCCCAGAGCAGATGTCGCCGATCTCGGAGTGGTCGGCACTGGAGAGGGAGAGAAGGCCCACCTCCGAGAAGCCGGAGAACTCGAGGCCGTCGCGCACCATCTGGCCGACCGTGGTGATCGACCGTTCCCGAACCGGACGAGTGATCATCCCCGCCTGGCAGAACCGGCAACCCCGGGTGCAACCCCGGAAGATCTCCACGGCGTAACGCTCGTGCACCGTCTCAGCGAGCGGCACCAGCAGGCGGCGCGGATATGGCCACGCGTCGAGATCCATGGTCGTGCGTTTGTGCACCCGCAGCGGCACGCCCGAACGGTTCGGCACGACTCGGCGGATCCGTCCGTCCGGCAGATACTCCACGTCATAGAAGCGGGGCACATAGACCGAACCGGTCCGGGCCAACCGCAGCAGCAGCTCGTCCCTGCCTCCCGGTCGCCCCTCCGCCTTCCACGTGCGGGTGATGTCGGTGATCTCGAGCACCGCCTCCTCGCCGTCGCCGAGGACGGCGGCGTCGATGAAGTCGGCGATCGGCTCCGGGTTGAAGGCGCAGTGTCCGCCCGCGATGACGATCGGGTCGTCGAGGCCGCGGTCGGCCGCCTCGATCGCGATGCCCGCAAGATCGAGCGCCGCGAGCAGGTTGGTGTAGCCGAGCTCGGTCGAGAACGACACTCCGAAGAGGTCGAATGCGCGCACCGGGCGGTGCGCGTCCACGGTGAACTGCGGCACACCGTTGGCCCTCATAAGGCGTTCGAGATCGGGCCACACGGCATAGGTGCGCTCCGCGAGCACGTCCGGCTGCTCGTTGAGCACCTCATAAAGGATCTGTACGCCCTGGTTGGGCAGGCCGATTTCGTAGGCGTCGGGATACATCAGTGCCCATCGCACGGCGGTGGAGTCCCAGTCTTTGACGACTGAGCCGAGTTCACCTCCCACGTATTGAATCGGTTTGCTCACCAGCGGCAGCAACCGCTCCAACTGGTTGAAGACGGATGCGACGGTCATCGCGTGAGTTCTCCCTCAGCTTGGGCGCAGATCGGGCGGATTGGCGCACGGGGACCGGGGTCAGGCGGTCCGGCGCGGGGCATAACGGGGGACGTACTCCTGTCCAGTCAGCGACTGGATCTCCATCATGACTTCGTCGGTGATGGAACGCAGTCCACTACTGTCGGCGGGACGTCCGGTGAAGTCCATGGGTTTGCCGAAACGAATCGTCACCCGGTGTCCCAGCCTGGGCAGGTGCGATCCGATCGGTTGAACCCTATCGGTGCCGGCGACTCCGACAGGAATCACGGGCACCTCGGCGTGCACGGCTAGGCGGGCGACCCCTGTCCGGCCTCGATAGAGCCGCTGGTCCGGCGACCGAGTCCCCTCGGGATAGACCCCGACGAGCGCACCGCCGCGAAGCGCCGGAATCGCCGAATCGAGTGCCTGGAGCGCGGCTCGACCGCCGGCACGATCCACCTTGATTGTGCCGAGACCATTCATCAACATCGCCATGGCCCGCCCGGTGAGGCCGGTCCCGTCGAAATACTCGGCCTTCGCCCAGAACGCGATATATCGGGGCACGACGCCGCCCAACACATATTCATCGGCGACCGACAGGTGATTGCCGGCGAGGATCGCCCCACCCTGTGCGGGCACGTTCTCCAGCCCCTCCACGATCGGCCGCAGGGCCAGCCGCACGGCGGGGGCAACCGTGTGCAACCCGATGGTGTAGAGAATGGGCACGTGGCGCTCCTGTGTCGCGGTGCGGGCTTCCTCGGTTTCGCCGCTTGCGGTTTTCACTCTAGGACGAGCCTAGGGTCGACGGCGATGTGATCATTCGACCCTACTGACCAGGATCTTCACCGGCACGCCGTCGCCGACCTCGCCAACATATCCGGTGTCGCCGAGCGGGCCGAACAACACGGAGACGCTCAGCGTCTCCGCCGCGACCATGTCGCCGTGCGTGTTGACCGCGGCGACCACGTCGTTGGGCGCGGCGAGCCGAAACGTGATCCGATCGGTGACGTCAAGATCGATCTCCCGGCGGGCCTGCTGCACCACTCGGACGACATCGCGGGCCAGCCCCTCGGCCTCGAGTTCGGGGTCCACCACCACGTCGAGCTCGACAACCCCGACCCGACCCGGCAGCTCGGCCGAACGCTCCAGGTCCGCGGCGACCAAGCGCAGGTCGAACTCACCCTCGAGCAGGGTGACGCCGGCGGCGACCGGCGCGCCATCCGCGAGGCCCCACCGGCCCGCCTTCACCTCCGAGATCACTTGCTGGACCCGGCCGCCGACCCGTGGGCCCAACACCCGCGGCACCACAGTGAGCACCTGCTCGCAGTGGGCGGAGACGTCGTCGGTGAAGATCACCTCTTTGACGTTGACCTCGTCGGCGATGAGCTCGGCGAAGGGACGCAACCGATCGGCTCCGGGTGTCGCGACGGTCAGGGAGCGCAGCGGCAACCGCACCCGCAGCCCTTTCGCTTTACGCACCGACAGTGCGGCCGAGCACACGTCGCGCACCGCGTCCATCGCAGTCACGAGCTCGTCGTCGGCGGGGAACAGTTCAGGGCCCGGCCACGACGTCAGATGCACCGAACGCGACCCGGTCAGCCCCCGCCAAACCTCTTCGGCGGTGAGCGGAGCCAGTGGAGCCATCACCCGGGTGACCGACTCCAGCGCGGTCCACAGCGTGTCGATGGCGGCGGCATCGCCCGCCCAGAACCGGGAGCGGGACCGTCGCACATACCAGTTGGTCAGCGCATCGAGATAGGACCGCACGCTCGCACAGGCCCCGCTGATGTCGTGGGTGTCCAGCTGGCTGGTCACGGAGGTGACCAGCTCGCGGGTCTTGGCCAACAGATAGCGGTCGAGCGGGTGCGTGGAGTCGGTGCGTTCCCGCGAGTCGTGGCCGGCTGCGTTGGCATAGAGCGAGAAGAAATACCACACATTCCACAGTGGAAGCAGCACCTGGCGCACGGCGTCACGAATGCCCGCCTCCGTGACCGACATTTCCCCGCCGCGCAGAACCGGCGAGGACATGAGCATCCACCGCATCGCGTCCGAGCCATGCCGGTCGAACATCTCATAGACGTCGGGATAGTTGCGCAGACTCTTGGCCATCTTGCGGCCGTCGGAGCCGAGCAACACACCGTGCACCACACAGGAGCGGAAGGCCGGACGATCGAAAAGCGCGGTCGCGAGCACGTGCAGGGTATAGAACCACCCCCGGACCTGGCCGATGTATTCCACGATGAAGTCACCCGGATAGTGCTGCTCGAACCAGTCCGAGTTCTCAAATGGATAGTGCACCTGCGCGAACGGCATCGACCCCGACTCGAACCAGCAGTCGAGCACCTCCGGCACGCGACGCATGGTGGACCTGCCGGTCGGATCGTCCGGGTTGGGCCGGGTGAGTTCGTCGACCATCGGCCGGTGAAGGTCGGTCACCACCACCCCGAAGTCCCGGGTGAGTTCGTCAAGCGAGCCATAGACGTCGACACGCGGGTATTCGGGGTCGTCCGACTTCCAGACCGGAATCGGTGACCCCCAGAACCGGTTGCGACTGATCGACCAGTCACGCGCGTTGGCCAACCACTTGCCGAACGAGCCGTCCTTGACGTGGCCGGGCACCCACGAGATCTGCTGGTTCAGCTCGACCATCCGGTCTCGCACCCGGGTCACCTCGACGAACCACGACGAGACCGCCTTATAGACCAACGGCGTGTCACAACGCCAACAGTGCGGATAGGCGTGGGTATAGGCGTCCTGACGCACCACGAGGCCGCGGGCCTTTAGAGCCGCGATGACCGGCCTGTTCGCCTCGAAGACCTGCATGCCCACATAGTCCGGCACCAGCGCGGTGAACCGAGTGCGCTCATCGACCGGCACGACAGTCGGAATGCCTGCGGCGGCGCAGACTGCCTGGTCGTCCTCACCGAATGCCGGGGCGCAGTGGACCACACCGGTGCCGTCCTCGGTGGTCACGAAGTCGGCGGTGAGCACCTGAAAAGCATGCGGTCCCGCGGGCTCGACCAGGAAGTCGAACAGCGGCAGATAGCGCCGACCCGCGAGTTGCGCCCCAGCGACGGTGCCCACGCGGGTCCATCCGTCCAACTCCGCAGCATAGCGGTCGAGGCGTGCCGCGCCGACATAGGCTTTCTCGCCAGCGCGCTCCAGCACGGCGTACTCGATCTCGGGCCCGACGGCGAGCGCGAGGTTGGCCGGCAGGGTCCAGGGCGTCGTGGTCCAGACCGCGATCCGTTCGGTCGGTTGACCGGGCTCGGTGGCCAGTGTGAACCACACGGTCAACGCGGGGTCGACGCGGTCGCGATAGACGTCGTCCATGCGGGTCTCGGTGTTGCTCAGCGGCGTCTCACATCGCCAACAATAGGCGAGGACCCGGAATCCTTCATAGATCAAACCCTTGTCGTGCAGGGTTTTGAATGCCCACATGACACTCTCCATATAGGAGAGATCAAGCGTCTTGTAGTCGTTGGTGAAGTCGACCCACCGAGCCTGCCGGGTGACATAACGTTCCCAGTCACGCGCATATCGCAGGACCGAGGAGCGACACTCCTCGTTGAACCGGTTGACCCCAAGATCGACGATCTCGGCTTTGGTCGAGATGCCCAGCTGCTTTTCGGTCTCGGTCTCGGCCGGCAGTCCGTGGCAGTCCCAGCCGAAGCGTCGCTCGACCCGTCGGCCACGCATCGTCTGAAATCGTGGCACGACATCTTTCACATAGCCGGTGAGCAGGTGACCATAGTGCGGCAAACCGTTGGCGAACGGCGGGCCATCATAGAAGACAAATTCGTTGGACCCCTGCGGGCCGGGGTCGCGTGCCCGCACCGACGCGGCGAAGGTCTGGTCGGACTCCCAGCGGTCGAGCACCCGCCGCTCGAGCGACGGCAGGTCGGGACTCGCCTCGACTCCGCCGGGCACTCCGGTCTTCGGATAAACCATGATCGGTCAATCTCCTCGCCATCGTCACGCTTCGTGCCGGGCGAGGACGAGAGACGACCGGGTACGCCGTAGCGTGCCCGCTCCCGCGGTACCACCTCGCTTGATCGACGCCCGTCGTGCATAGGTCGTCAACCCGCTCATGGTTCGACTGTGACGGGTCGTCCCGTCCGGTTCTAGTGCGGAGCATCCCATCTGATGAGACACCGAGGTGGGGTGCTGCCGGTTCTTCCGGAGGCTCACCGGTGATGGCCGGGTCAACGCCGTTGCCAGCAACAATACCCGACCGGAGAGGTCGACTTCGACATGGTTTCGGGGCCGACGCGGCGTGGCTGGGCTAGCGCGACGCCCTGCCGCGTCGTAGCCTCGCCCGGGGGCACCGGAGCCTTTACGCGCTCATGGTCGCGCCCGACGGGCATGCAACAGCGGGTGCGGTGGAAGGCGGGCCGGTGCGACAGGCAAATCAGCGTCGGCTCACCACCTCGCAACGCATCGGTGTCGGGACCGCCGGCATCGCCGACTTCTTTCTCATCGCCATGTCGATCGGGCTGGGCAGCATCAGCCTTTTCCTGCTGGCCCTCGTGCTGCTCGGCGGTGTCGGCGCTGCGGTGTTTCTCGTGCGTCAACGCGCCGACGCGCCGCGGACCATCGTCGTGCAGGGGCACGTGCTCACCGCCTCGGCGCCGCCGGTCGGGGCCATCGTCGGGCGGTGTGACCTGCAACTTCTCATCACCATGCCGAACGGCTCGCCGCGCAGCATGAAGATCCGAGACACGGCCGCGCCGGTCGTGAAGTGGCCCCAGGTCGGCACCATGTTGCCCGTCGAGATCGCCACGAAGTCGCGCCGGCAACGAATCCGCGTGCTGTGGGACGGAGCGGAAGCCGCGCCACTCACCGCCGGGCATAACTATCCCGACGACGCCGATCTCGGCTTGGACGTGTTCGACTCGCCCGTCCCGCCGCCGGACACCTTCGCGGAGCCGTTGGCTTCGACGCGGGTCGACGACTCGTCTGGCGGGTTCCCCACCGACGACATTCCAGGCGGCCCCGTGGGCCATGCCGATCGCCCGGTCACGGTCGACTTCATCGCACCGCGATCGGCGCTCGACGCTGAACTTGACCTGCCGCCCGACCTCGCGGCCGAACTCTCCGGCGAACCCGCGACCCAGCTCCACCGCGGTGCGCGACAGACCCACGACTGGAGCACCCCCGGGGGGACGGTCGAACCCGACCCGGCAGGAGACGGCACCGGGCAGGTACCACGGTCATGGCCAGCCGGCCCGCCCACCGTCGCCGTTCGCGATCCGACCACGAATCCGATTCCCGCACCACGATCGTCCACGTCAGACGAGACGACGGCTGGGCCGAGTGGCATCGGTGCGATGCTCGTCGTCGCCGACCTCGACCGGTCGGTGCGTTTCTATCGCGAACTGCCAGATTTCGCCGTCATCGACGAAGCATCAGCCAGCGCGGTGCTCGTCCACGGCGGCGGCCGGGTGCTGTTGCGTCAAATGGCAGACATGTCGCCAGTGGACCGCCGCGTCGTTCACCTTCACCTGCCGGTCGCCGATCTTGATGTCGCCTACCACGATCTGCGTACGCGGGGAATTGACTTTGTTCACCGACCTCGCATGGTCAACCGAGGCGATCGGCTCGAACTCTGGGCCGCGACATTCCGCGACCCGGACGGACACGCCATCGCGCTCACCCAGTGGCGGCCCCGCTGACGGATCAGCCGCCCACCGTGCGCCGCACGTGCAGCACATAGAGCCACAGCAGACCGAAGAGCCCACCAAGCACCGCAAGCGACGGGTGGATCAACACGCCTGCGACGACCAGCGCCACCGGCGGCAACCACCCCAGCCGCCACGCCCACGCCCGGCTGAGCAGCCCGATAAGGCCGAAACACGCCGCTGCGAGGATCAGCAACGCGGTGATCGCCGGCCAACTCACCCCGGCGATCACCCGTAACGGCTGCACCGCCAGAAGCAGCACCACGCCCAGCGCCGCGAGAGCCGCCGACCCCACGCCCCGGCTCGCCGCCCGCGGGTTGCGGAGCCCGGACGGGCGGCGCGGTCCCGTCGGCTCGGGCGACGCGGCTGGAGGTTTCTCCTCGGTCACGCCGTTCACCTCGCCAACAGAATGCGCGCGTCGGCGACTGTGACGACCGACCCGGTGATGAGAACCCCGATGCCGGTGAGCTCCCCGACCACGTCGGTCTCGGCGAGGGTGACCGCGCGCTCGATGGCGTCGGGCATCGTCGCCGCCACCTGCACCCGATCGGGGCCGAAGACCTCTTCGGCGAGCCCCGCGAGAGCGGTGGCCGGCATCGCCCGATCGGAGCTGTTGCGGGTGCAGACGACCGCGTCGACGACCGGCTCGAGCAGATCGAGCATGGTGAGGGCGTCCTTGTCGCCCAACACCGAGACGACGGCGATGAGCCGGCCGAAGCTGAACTCCTCGGTGAGGGCGGAGACGGTCGCGGCCATGCCGTGTGGATTGTGCGCGGCGTCGAGCAGAATTGTCGGCGAGGTCCGCACCCGCTCCAGCCGGCCGGGCGAGCGAGCCCCGGCGAACCCCTCCCTGATGATGTCGGGATCCAGTTGCCGGGTGCTCGCGCCGGCGCCGAGAAACGCCTCGACGGCGGCGAGAGCGACTGCCGCGTTCTGTGCCTGGTGCCCGCCGTGCAGCCGGATCACCACATCGTCATAGACCCCGCCCAGGCCCTGCAACACGAGCAGCTGCCCACCGAGTGCCACGCCCCGACCGGTCACGCCAAACTCCGTGCCCTCCCGTGCGACGGTCGCGTCAACCTCGACGCACCGTCGCAGAATCGGCTCCATCGCCTCGGCGTCCTGCGCGGCGCAGATCACCGTCGCGCCGGAGTGGATGATGCCGGCCTTCGCGGTCGCCACGTCGGCGATGGTCTCACCAAGCCACTCGGTGTGGTCCAGCCCGATCGGGGTGATCACACAGGTGGCGGCCTGCACGACATTGGTGGAGTCCTCGGCCCCACCGAGCCCGACCTCGACGATCGCGACGTCAACCGGGGCGTCGGCGAAGGCTGCGAAGGCCATCGCGGTCGTCATGTCGAAATAGGTGAGCGGCTCGGCACCCGGACGTTGGTCGAGCAGCCGCGCCGCCGGCTCCACCTCGCGATAGACCTCAACGAACCGAGCCTCGTCGATTGGTTGCCCGTCAATACTGATGCGTTCACGCACCGTCTCCAGGTGCGGGCTGGTGTAGCAGCCCGTGCGCAGACCATGCACACGCAGCAGCGCATCGATCATTCGCGCCGTCGACGTCTTGCCGTTCGTGCCGGTGATATGGATTGTGGGAAACGTGCGCTGCGGCGCGCCCAACAGGTCCAACAGTTCGGTCACCCGGGAGAGGTCGAACTCCATCCGGGTGAAACCCCGGGCCGCGAGCTCGCCCGCGACGTGGGCGAACTCCTCACCCGTCGCCGGCTGGCCCCCATCGGATGTGAGGTCCGTGTCTGCGGGCGTCATCGGTCCGCCAGCGCGTTGAGTGCCGAATCGATCCGGTCCAGATCGGCCTCGGCCGCGGCGAGCCGTTGCCTGATCTTCGCCACGACGGAGTCCGGCGCCTTGCCCACAAACGCGGGATTGTCGAGCTTCGCGCGGCATTGACTCGCCTCCTTTTCGGCGGCGGAGCGGTCCTTCTCCCAGCGGCTTCGCTCCGCAGCGACATCGATGCTGCCGCGTGTGTCGATCTCGACTACCGCTCCGCCGGCGACCGCCACCGTCCCGGTGGCGACGAAGTCGTCGCCGGGACGGTCGAGCCTGGCCAACGAACGGATCAGCGGTTCGTGCGACCCGATGCCGAGTGCGTCGAGCCCGTCGAGCCGCGCTGCCACCCGCTGCGTCGGGCGCAGCCCTTGGTCGGAGCGGAAACGACGCACCTCCACGACGACTCGCTGCAGGTCCGCGATCTCGGCCACCACTGTCCGATCGACATAACGCGGGTCGGCCACCGGCCACGCGGACCGCACCATCGTCTGTTCGCCCGTCAACGCCGCCCACAGCTCGTCTGTCACGAACGGAATAACCGGGTGCAGCAGCCGCAGGAGTTGGTCGAGCACATGACCGAGCACGCGCTGGGTCGTCGCCGCAGGAGCGTCACCGCCGGCGATGACCGGTTTGATGAGCTCGACATACCAGTCGCAGAACTCGTCCCAGGCGAAGTGATAAAGCGTGTCGCACACCTTCGCCAGCTCGAACGCCTCGAAGCGCTCGTCAACCTCGGTGATGACGTCCTGCAACCGCGACAGAATCCATCGGTCCACATGCGACAGCTCCGCCGGAGCCGGCAACGGGCCGGCGGTGGTGGCCCCGTTGAGCAGGGCGAACCGAGCCGCATTCCACAGTTTGTTGCAGAAGTTGCGCGACCCCTGACACCATTGTTCGCTGGTCGGCACGTCCGCGCCCGGATTCGCTCCGCGGGCCAGGGTGAACCGGGTGGCGTCGGCGCCGAACCGGTCGATCCAGTCGAGTGGGTCGACCACGTTGCCGAAGGACTTGGACATCTTCTTGCCAAACTCATCGCGCACCATGCCGTGCAGCGCGACCACATGAAACGGATGCGTCTGGCTGTCACCGCGGCCCTGCATGGCATAGAGGCCGAACATCATCATCCGCGCCACCCAGAAGAACAGAATGTCGTATCCAGTGACGAGCACACTGGTCGGATAGAACCTCTTGAGTTCCGCAGTCTCCTCGGGCCAGCCGAGAGTGGAGAACGGCCACAGTGCCGACGAAAACCACGTGTCGAGCACGTCCTCGTCCTGCCGCCATCCCTCGTCGGAGGGCGGTGCGTCGTCGGGGCCCACGCAGACGATCTCGCCGTTCGGCCCATACCAGACCGGAATGCGGTGACCCCACCACAACTGGCGTGAGATACACCAGTCATGCATGTTGTCGACCCAACCGAAATAGCGTTTGGCGAGCTCAGGTGGCTCGATTCGAACCTGGCCGGACCGAACCGCGTCGCCGGCCGCCTGGGCGAGCGGACCGGTCTTGACGAACCATTGCAGGCTCAGCCGCGGCTCGACGGTGGTTCCGCACCGGGAACAGTGGCCCACCGCGTGCTCATAGGGCCGCTTCTCGTCGACGATTCGCCCCTGCGCCCGCAGTGCCGCGACGATCGCGGGTCGTGCCTCAAAACGATCAAGACCTTGGTACGGCCCATGCGCGGTGATCACACCACGCTCGTCCATAACCGTCAGGCTGGGCAGGTCATGCCGCTGCCCGATCTCGAAGTCGTTCGGGTCGTGGGCGGGAGTCACCTTGACCGCGCCGCTGCCGAAGCTCGGGTCGACATAGGCATCGGCGACGATCGGGATGCGACGGCCGGTCAATGGCACCTCGACCGAACACCCGACGAGCGCTCGATAACGCTCGTCGTCGGGGTGCACCGCAATGCCGGTGTCGCCCAGCATGGTCTCCGCCCGAGTCGTCGCGACGACGATCGCCGTGTCGCCGTCGCCATATCGGATCGAGACGAGCTCTCCTTCATCCTGGCTATGCTCGACTTCGATGTCGGACAATGCCGTCAGGCAGCGCGGACACCAGTTGATGATTCGTTCCGCGCGATAGACCAGTCCATCGGCAAAGAGCCGCTCGAACATCGTCAGCACGGCCCGCGACATGCCCTCGTCCATTGTGAACCGCTCGCGACTCCAGTCGACCGAGTCGCCAAGCCGTCGCATCTGCCCAAGAATCGCGCCACCGGACTCGGCTCGCCACTGCCAGACGCGCTCCACGAACTTGTCACGACCCAGGTCGTGCCGTGAAAGGCCCTCAGCCGCCAAGTGCCGCTCAACTACATTCTGCGTGGCGATGCCCGCATGATCCATTCCAGGCAGCCACAGCGTCTCGTCACCCAACATGCGGTGGCGGCGAACGAGCGCGTCCTGAATCGTGTGATCGAGGGCGTGGCCGATGTGCAGTGAACCCGTGACGTTCGGCGGCGGAATCACGATGGAGAATGCTGGCCGGCCGCTGGCCGGGCCGCCGTCGACTGTCGCATCGGCCGTGAAGTGACCACCATCGACCCACATCGCATAACGTCGCCGTTCTACTTCGCCCGGAAGATATTGGGCGGGCGGAATGTCATGCGCGGTCGGCGAGGCGGAGCGTTCCCCCGCAGCTGAGTCTGGGTGCACTGTCACTCTCACGAGTCTACGGAGTGCTTCAAGCCAACTCACGATCGATCCGTTCGACAGTTCGTTGGCGTGGGATTCGGGGATTACTTCGACCAAACGAATTGAGGGGCCACCCGCATGGGTGGCCCCTCAATTGAAAATTTGTCCGGCGGTGTCCTACTCTCCCACACCCTCCCGAGTGCAGTACCATCGGCGCTGGAGGGCTTAGCTTCCGGGTTCGGAATGTGACCGGGCGTTTCCCCTCCGCCATGACCGCCGTAACACTATGCAACATGTCAAACGACACCAGTACAGGTGGTGTCCGTTGTCTGAGAGTTGCACAGTGGACGCGTAGCAATCTTTGTAGTCAAGTCCTCGGCCTATTAGTACCAGTCAACTGAACCCGTTACCAGGCTTACACTTCCGGCCTATCAACCCAGTCGTCTAGCTGGGGGCCTTACCCCTCAAGGGGTGGGAAACCTCATCTTGAAGCGAGCTTCCCGCTTAGATGCTTTCAGCGGTTATCCCTTCCGAACGTAGCCAACCAGCCGTGCCCCTGGCGGGACAACTGGCACACCAGAGGTTCGTCCGTCCCGGTCCTCTCGTACTAGGGACAGCCCTTCTCAAGTCTCCTACGCGCGCGGCGGATAGGGACCGAACTGTCTCACGACGTTCTAAACCCAGCTCGCGTACCGCTTTAATGGGCGAACAGCCCAACCCTTGGGACCTACTCCAGCCCCAGGATGCGACGAGCCGACATCGAGGTGCCAAACCATCCCGTCGATATGGACTCTTGGGGAAGATCAGCCTGTTATCCCCGGGGTACCTTTTATCCGTTGAGCGACACCGCTTCCACACGCAAGTGCCGGATCACTAGTCCCGACTTTCGTCCCTGCTCGACCTGTCAGTCTCACAGTCAAGCTCCCTTGTGCACTTGCACTCAACACCTGATTGCCAACCAGGCTGAGGGAACCTTTGGGCGCCTCCGTTACCTTTTAGGAGGCAACCGCCCCAGTTAAACTACCCACCAGACACTGTCCCTGAACCGGATCACGGTCCGAAGTTAGATACCCAAATCAACCAGAGTGGTATTTCAACGATTGCCTCCACCCGAACTGGCGTCCGAGCTTCACAGTCTCCCACCTATCCTACACAAGCTAATTCGAGTACCAATGTCAAGCTATAGTAAAGGTCCCGGGGTCTTTCCGTCCTGCCGCGCGTAACGAGCATCTTTACTCGTAGTGCAATTTCGCCGGGCCTGTGGTTGAGACAGTGGGGAAGTCGTTACGCCATTCGTGCAGGTCGGAACTTACCCGACAAGGAATTTCGCTACCTTAGGATGGTTATAGTTACCACCGCCGTTTACTGGCGCTTAAGTTCTCCGCTTCGCCCTGCGGAGCTAACAGGTCCCCTTAACGTTCCAGCACCGGGCAGGCGTCAGTCCATATACATCGTCTTACGACTTCGCATGGACCTGTGTTTTTAGTAAACAGTCGCTTCCCCCTGGTCTCTGCGGCCACCACCACGCTCCACCCGCATGGGGCTTCACGAGTCTGTGGCCCCCCTTCTCCCGAAGTTACGGGGGCAATTTGCCGAGTTCCTTAACCACAGTTCGCCCGATCGCCTCGGTATTCTCTACCTGACCACCTGTGTCGGTTTGGGGTACGGGCCGCTCAAGAACTCGCTAGAGGCTTTTCTCGGCAGCATAGGATCACTGACTTCGCCTGAATCGGCTCGGCATCACGTCTCAGCCTTCATGCACCGCGGATTTGCCTACGGCACGGCCTACACGCTTACCCCGGCACAACCACCGGCCGGGCTCAGCTACCCTCCTGCGTCACCCCATCGCTTGACTACTACCCGCCAGGTTCCCAGCCACCCACAGCTCGACCCCGAAGGCCACCACACAGTCAGGTGGTTAGCACAGCGAGGTTCGTCATGGGCGCTCTTTCGCGGGTACGGGAATATCAACCCGTTGTCCATCGACTACGCCTCTCGGCCTCGCCTTAGGTCCCGACTCACCCAGGGCGGATTAGCCTGGCCCTGGAACCCTTGGTCATCCGGCGGAAGGGTTTCTCACCCTTCTTTCGCTACTCATGCCTGCATTCTCACTCGTGCCACCTCCACGGCTGGATCACCCCGCCGCTTCACCCGCGTGACACGACGCTCCCCTACCCATCCACACACCTGGACCAGCATCCGAAGGACAACGCCGAGGTACACGTGTGAATGCCACAGCTTCGGCGGTGTGCTTGAGCCCCGCTACATTGTCGGCGCGGAACCACTTGACCAGTGAGCTATTACGCACTCTTTCAAGGGTGGCTGCTTCTAAGCCAACCTCCTGGTTGTCTATGCGACCCCACATCCTTTTCCACTTAGCACACGCTTAGGGGCCTTAGCTGGTGATCTGGGCTGTTTCCCTCTCGACTACGAAGCTTATCCCCCGCAGTCTCACTGCCGCGCTCTCACTTACCGGCATTCGGAGTTTGGCTGATTTCGGTAAGCTTGTGGGCCCCCTAGACCATCCAGTGCTCTACCTCCGGCAAGAAACACGCGACGCTGCACCTAAATGCATTTCGGGGAGAACCAGCTATCACGGAGTTTGATTGGCCTTTCACCCCTAACCACAGGTCATCCCCCAACTTTTCAACGTTGGTGGGTTCGGCCCTCCACGCGGTCTTACCCGCGCTTCAGCCTGCCCATGGCTAGATCACTCCGCTTCGGGTCTAGGACATGCGACTCGAACGCCCTATTCAGACTCGCTTTCGCTACGGCTCCCCCACACGGGTTAACCTCGCCACATGCCACTAACTCGCAGGCTCATTCTTCAAAAGGCACGCCGTCACCCCGCCAAAGGACAAAGGCTCCGACGGATTGTAGGCAAACGGTTTCAGGTACTATTTCACTCCCCTCCCGGGGTACTTTTCACCTTTCCCTCACGGTACTAGTCCGCTATCGGTCACCAGGGAGTATTTAGGCTTACCAGGTGGTCCTGGCAGATTCACGGCAGATTTCAGGGGTCCGCCGCTACTCGGGAACACGCACAGAAGGTCAGCAACTTTCACCTACCGGACTATCACCGTCTACGGTCGCCACTTTCCAGACGGCTTCGGCTAGCCACTGACTTTCTAACTGCTCGACCGAGTGTCAGCTCGGTCAGCAGGGTCCCACAACCCCGACCACGCAACCCCTGACAGGTATCACACGCACACGGTTTAGCCTCGATCCGCTTTCGCTCGCCACTACTCACGGAATCACTATTTGTTTTCTCTTCCTGCGGGTACTGAGATGTTTCACTTCCCCGCGTTCCCTCCACACACCCTATGTGTTCAGGTGGGGGTGACACCACATGACTGGTGCCGGGTTTCCCCATTCGGACACCCTGGGATCACAGCTTGGTTGACAGCTCCCCCAGGCCTATCGCGGCCTCCCACGTCCTTCATCGGCTCCTGGTGCCAAGGCATCCACCGTTTGCCCTTGGCAACTTGACCACAAAGATGCTCGCGTCCACTGTGCAATTCTCAACCAACGACCAACCCACAACCCACCAGCCCGCCACCAACACCCACAACCACAGGCGCCGTGCGATGACCAGGCAACCGGAGCACTGAGTCACACCAGACAAGCCAAACACCAGCAGTGCTTGTTCCTTCAGGACCCAACAGGGTGCTTCATCCGCCCACCAGCCGCACCACCCACGCACTCCACACCCACCCCGAAAGGGCCAAGCAGTACTAGACGGACAGCGGCCGTTGCCGGCAACGAACTCGCCAGTGTCTCCGCCATTGAGCACCCCACACCGACATTCGCGGTAGTGCGGGCTCCTTACCGCCTTTCGAGCGGAAGGTGCTCCTTAGAAAGGAGGTGATCCAGCCGCACCTTCCGGTACGGCTACCTTGTTACGACTTCGTCCCAATCGCCAGCCCCACCTTCGACGGCTCCCTCCCTACGGGTTAGGCCACCGGCTTCGGGTGTTGCCGACTTTCGTGACGTGACGGGCGGTGTGTACAAGGCCCGGGAACGTATTCACCGCAGCGTTGCTGATCTGCGATTACTAGCGACTCCGACTTCACGGGGTCGAGTTGCAGACCCCGATCCGAACTGAGACCGGCTTTTTGGGATTCGCTCCACCTCGCGGTATCGCAGCCCTTTGTACCGGCCATTGTAGCATGCGTGAAGCCCTGGACATAAGGGGCATGATGACTTGACGTCATCCCCACCTTCCTCCGAGTTGACCCCGGCAGTCTTCGATGAGTCCCCGGCATAACCCGCTGGCAACATCGAACGAGGGTTGCGCTCGTTGCGGGACTTAACCCAACATCTCACGACACGAGCTGACGACAGCCATGCACCACCTGTGACCGCCCCCGAAGGACCCGCATCTCTGCGAGTTTTAGCGGCCATGTCAAACCCAGGTAAGGTTCTTCGCGTTGCATCGAATTAATCCGCATGCTCCGCCGCTTGTGCGGGCCCCCGTCAATTCCTTTGAGTTTTAGCCTTGCGGCCGTACTCCCCAGGCGGGGCGCTTAATGCGTTAGCTGCGGCACAGAGAACCGGAGAGGCCCCCCACACCTAGCGCCCAACGTTTACAGCGTGGACTACCAGGGTATCTAATCCTGTTCGCTCCCCACGCTTTCGCTCCTCAGCGTCAGTATCGGCCCAGAGACCCGCCTTCGCCACCGGTGTTCCTCCTGATATCTGCGCATTTCACCGCTACACCAGGAATTCCAGTCTCCCCTACCGAACTCTAGCCTGCCCGTATCGACTGCAGGCCCACGGTTGAGCCGCGGGTTTTCACAGTCGACGCGACAAGCCGCCTACGAGCTCTTTACGCCCAATAAATCCGGACAACGCTTGCGCCCTACGTCTTACCGCGGCTGCTGGCACGTAGTTGGCCGGCGCTTCTTCTGCACCTACCGTCACTTTCGCTTCGTCCGTGCTGAAAGAGGTTTACAACCCGAAGGCCGTCATCCCTCACGCGGCGTCGCTGCATCAGGCTTCCGCCCATTGTGCAATATTCCCCACTGCTGCCTCCCGTAGGAGTCTGGGCCGTGTCTCAGTCCCAGTGTGGCCGGTCGCCCTCTCAGGCCGGCTACCCGTCGTCGCCTTGGTAGGCCATCACCCCACCAACAAGCTGATAGGCCGCGAGCCCATCCCAGCCGAAAAACTTTCCACCACCCAACATGCGACCGGCAGTCATATCCGGTATTAGCCCCCGTTTCCGAGGGTTATCCCAAAGCTGAGGGCAGGTTGCTCACGTGTTACTCACCCGTTCGCCGCTCGAGTACCCCGAAGGGCCTTTCCGCTCGACTTGCATGTGTTAAGCACGCCGCCAGCGTTCGTCCTGAGCCAGGATCAAACTCTCCAACAAAAACTTTGGATAATTCATCCCGGCAATCGAAATTGCCAAAGGAATCCTCTAAACGAGGTAATTACTTGGCACTGGCTTATCAAACACCCTGTTGAGTTCTCAAGAAACAAGCACCCACCGCAGCCAACCCTTGCAGGTTAGGTCTTCCGGGGCAACTTCTCTACTTTACCAGACCGGCTTCGCTTCGTCAACTTCGCTCTCGCTCAGTCACTCCGCACCACTCTAGTTACCTTCCGAAGCCATGCAGACAGTGATACTGTCTTACCTGTTCCGGGAGGTTGTCGTCAGCCCGGCCGATCCAGCCCCTTTCGGGGCGACCCGCCCGGCTCGCTGCCGACATGAAGAACAATACCCAGCCCCTGAACGGAACGCAAATCGGGGTCCCCCAAAACGCGATCGCCGGATGAAATCCCTGGTCAACGGTGGTGTCGCCGTCTCGGCCGCCACGATGCTCCATCCGCTGACGCTCCTCGGCCACTGCCCACGGCACACGCCACGTGGCACAGTGGATGCGTGTCCACACGTGCGACCGACGCACTGCTCGGCCTCATCGCTCCGGCCTGGCAGGCGTTGTTCGGCGTGTGCCTTGCGGTAGCGACCATCGTGGGCGTGGTGCGCCTGGCGGCCCGCGGCCCGGCCCGCATGACTTCGGCCATGCTCATCGCCGGAGGTCTGGTCATCGCCGTGACCCTTCTCGGCACGGCGGCGGTGAGCTGTTCCCAGACCAATCGCGTGGCAACGCCGTCGGACGGCCAACGGCGTTGACTTGAACGGATTGCTTGAGCAATCACGAAAAGGCTTCATGACCTGCACGATCACGACCTGACGCGCGTCGACCACTCGGCCGTCGAAGGTTGGCGCTGGCGGCCGTCGACCTGACAAGTCAGCCGGAGTCAGTCCCCTGTGGAAGGCAACGGGAACCGACGGTTGGCCAGGCTCGGAACCTCGGCGCGGATGCGCGCGATCCGCGCGGGGTCGATATCGGCGATGGCGATGCCCGGCTCGTCGGGTGCCTGAGCGACGATCGTTCCCCACGGGTCGATGATCATGCTGCGCCCGAAACAGCTGCGCCCTGGCTCATGATCACCGACCTGTCCGGCCGCCACCACATAGCACTGGTTTTCGATGGCTCGGGCTCGCAGCAACACTTCCCAATGATCCCGACCGGTGTGCGTCGTGAACGCCGCAGGCACCGCCAGGATTTGTGCGCCAGCAATCGCGAGTTCCCGAAATAGCTCCGGAAAGCGGAGGTCATAGCATATCGACATGCCTAATATCATGCCGCCCACATCGACCATGCTGAGCTGCTGCCCTGGCGCGACGAGTCGAGATTCCTGATAAGTCACACGATCAGGAATCTCGATGTCAAAGAGATGGATTTTTCGATAGGTTGCGACCAGCGTGCCGGTGCGATCGAAGACGAGAGACGTGTTGTGGGTGCGGGACGGATCGGGTCCGATCTCGTGAAACGATCCCGCGAGAACCCACATCCGGAGCCGTCGAGCCGCAGCCGCGAAGGTCGCCGCGAAATCCCCGTGGATCGACTCAGGAGCGGGTTCCCCCTCGGCTGGGCCGAGATAGTCGAGATACTCCGGAAGAACCGCCAGATCGGCTCCTGCGGCGGCGGCGCGGTCAAGCAAGTCTAGAGCCGCGGTCAGGTTCGCCGCGCGATCGTGGCGTGAGTTGAGCTGGCAGGCGGCGACTCTCATGGCGACCAGACTAGCTCCGCCTGCGCTCCAACCGGAGCCTTGACCGACAGACGCGATAGGCGCTCAGGCGGACTTCTCGCCTCGGTCGTGCCGGGGGTTGCGCCGAGGCGTGGCGGGCCGCGCCACAATCGTCGGGTTGACGTTGTTCAACACGGCGTCGCGGGTGATGAGAACACGGGCGGCGTCGGGATTGCTCGGCACTTCATACATGACGCTGAGCAGCACTTCTTCCATGATCGCGCGCAGCCCTCGCGCCCCGGTTCCCCGCAAGATCGCTTGGTCGGCGATCGCTTCGAGTGCGTCCTCGGCGAACTCGAGCTCAACGTTGTCGAGCTCGAAAAGCCGCTGATATTGACGCACGAGCGCGTTGCGGGGTTCGGTGAGGATGCGCACCAGCGCCCCACGGTCGAGACTGCGGACGTTGGTGAAGACCGGAAGCCGGCCGATGAACTCGGGAATCAGTCCAAATTTGATCATGTCTTCCGGCATGACCTCGGCGAAGACGTCGTCGGTCGACCGTTCCGAAACCGAACGCAGATGCGAGCCGAAGCCAAGCCCCTTGCGGCCGACGCGTTGCTCGATAATCGGTTCCAGTCCGGCGAAGGCGCCACCACAGATGAAGAGCACGTTGGTCGTGTCGATCTGGATGAACTCCTGATGAGGGTGCTTGCGCCCGCCCTGGGGCGGGACATTCGCGACCGTACCCTCAAGGATCTTCAACAGCGCCTGCTGGACGCCCTCCCCGGAGACGTCCCGAGTGATTGAGGGGTTTTCGGACTTCCGCGCGATCTTGTCGATCTCGTCGATGTAGACGATGCCCGTCTCGGCCCGCTTCACGTCATAGTCCGCGGCCTGGATGAGCTTGAGGAGAATGTTCTCCACATCCTCGCCGACGTAGCCTGCTTCCGTGAGGGCGGTCGCGTCGGCGATGGCGAACGGCACATTGAGCATGCGAGCGAGAGTCTGCGCGAGGTGCGTCTTGCCGCAGCCGGTCGGGCCGATCATGCAGAATGTTCGACTTGGCGAGCTCCACCAGGTCACTGTCGCCGCGCTGGCCGCCCGACTCCGCCTGGACCCTCTTGTAGTGGTTGTAGACCGCCACGGCCAACGCCTTCTTGGCTTGGTCCTGACCGACGACGTACTGGTCCAGGAACTCGCAGATCTCCATCGGCTTGGGAAGTTCCTCCCACCGAACCTCAGCCGACTCCGCGAGTTCCTCTTCGATGATCTCGTTGCAGAGATCAATACACTCGTCACAGATATAGACGCCGGGCCCGGCGATGAGCTTCTTCACCTGCTTCTGCGACTTGCCGCAGAAGGAGCACTTGAGTAGGTCGCTGCCGTCGCCGATCCGTGCCACCTACGTTCTCCCTGCTCTCGGCCACCGATGGCGAACCATCGGTGGGCTGCGCTCGGCAGCGAACCTGCCCCGCGCCGGGTGGGAAGCTCCCAGCACACCACCCGTCGTGTCGACGTTACCCCTTGCGGGGCCGGATCACCGAGTCAGGGGCCGCGTCGTGGCGTGGCGTCTAGCTGGCACGGGCCGCGCTGGCGACGGCCTTCTTCCGACTGGAGAGGACCGTGTCGATCATGCCGTAGTCCTTGGCGTCGTCCGCCGTAAGAATCTTGTCACGGTCAATGTCTTTGCGCACCTTCTCCACGCTCTGACCCGTGTGATGGGCCAGCATCTCCTCCAGCTGTGAGCGCATCCGGAGGATCTCCCGGGCCTGAATCTCGATGTCCGAGCCCTGCCCATAGCCTCCCTCGGTCGCCGGCTGGTGAATGATGATGCGCGAGTTGGGGAGCGCCATCCGCTTGCCCGGAGTGCCGGCGGAGAGAAGCACGGCGGCCGCGCTGGCGGCCTGTCCGACGCATACCGTGGCGATCTCCGGCCGGATGTACTGCATCGTGTCGTAGATCGCGGTCAAGGCGGTGAACGACCCACCCGGCGAGTTGATATAGATGGTGATGTCGCGATCCGGGTCAGTGGACTCCAACACCATCAGCTGCGCCATGACGTCGTTGGCGGAGGTGTCATCGATCTGGACCCCGAGCCAGATGATGCGCTCCTCGAACATCTTGTTGTACGGGTTGGATTCCTTCACCCCGTACGACGTGCGCTCGACGTACGACGGGATGATGTAACGGTTGTGAACCTCACGCAGCCCGGGCGGCAGTGTCAAATCAGTCATGATCAGCTCCCTCAATCCGTCAACGTTGGGCGTCAGCTGCGCGTTCCGGCGCCTTCAGGGACCTGAGTCGCCCCGGTGATCACCTTGTCGATGAATCCATAGTCACGGGCATCCTCGGCCGTGAACCACCGGTCCCGGTCGGAGTCCGCCTCGATCTGCTCCGCCGACTGTCCGGTGTGGAACGCCACCCGCTCCTGGAACATACGTTTGGTGTAGAGCATCTGCTCGGCCTGGATGGCGATGTCTGCGGCAGTGCCGCCGATGCCTCCCGACGGCTGGTGCATCATGATCCGCGCGTGCGGCAGGGCGAACCGCTTGCCCTTCGCGCCGGCGCAGAGCAGCAGCTGGCCCATCGACGCCGCCATGCCCATCGCCACCGTGGCCACGTCGTTGGCGACGAACTGCATGGTGTCGTAGATCGCCATGCCGCTGTAGACCGAGCCACCGGGCGAGTTGATCCAGAGGTAGATGTCCCGCTCTGGGTCCTCGGCGGCGAGCAGCAACAGCTGGGCGCAGATGCGGTTGGCGACCTGGTCGGTCACCTCGCTGCCCAGGAAGATGATGCGTTCCTTGAGCAGCCGGTTGTAGACCGATGTCGTCGAGGCTGCCGGCGAGCGCGTCGGCGCCCCGCGCGTGCGCCGTGCCGGGAGTGTGCAGGTCCGGTCATGGCAGCCCCTTCGCCGGTCTGGTGATGTGGCGTACCTATCGCCGACCCTAGCCGCTGAGACCGACACGACGCCCGGATCAGGCGCCGTGTTCGCTGTGAGCGCATCGCAGCCGGTTCGTCGCGATTGCGGTCTCGACGTCGTCGTCGGCGCTCAGTCGTGGTCGTGACCAGCGTGGTCGTCGTCCTCGGCGTCGACGGTGCCGCCACGCAGATCGTCGAGCGTGACGACGGCCCCGCTCGTGTCCTTGATCGCCACCCGCTCGAGCACGAACGGCGAGCGCCTTGCCCCGCCGCACGTCGCCGTAGACGGCTCCGGCGGCGCCGGAGCGCACGAGCTGGTCGTAGTACTGCTGCGGGGCCATGCCGGCCCGCTGCGCCCGGTGCACGATCTCGTGCCCGAACTCGTCGTCGGTGACCTCGATCTCCTCCCGTTCGGCGAGCGCGTCGAGCAGCGAGCTGGATCTTGACGCCCTCGGTCCGCCGCCTTCAGTCAGGTCGGCGTCGAGGTCCTCCTCGGTCTTGCTCCTCGCTGGCGAGGTAGTCCTCGATGCTCGCGCCGATGCGGCTCGAGCTGGTCGGTCATCGCCTCCTTGCGGTCGGTCGACCTCGTCGCGCACGACGCCCTCCGGCGCCGGCACCTCGGCCGCCTCGACCAGCGCCTCCAGCGCCTTGTCCCGGGCGGCGTAGATGCTGCTCGACCCTGCTTGACGCGGGTCGAGCCGCTCGCGGCAGGTCGGCGCGCAGCTCGTCGAGCGGTGTCGAACTCGCTGGCCAGCTGGGCGAACTCGTCGTCCAGCTCGGGCAGCTCGCGCTCCTTGACGGTGCGCACGGTCACCGCGACCTCGGCGTCGCGGCCGGCGAAGTCGCCGCCGACGAGCGTGGTGGTGAAGGTGGCGGACGTCGCCGGCGGCCATGCCGACCAGCGCGTCGTCGAGGCCGGGCAGCAGCTGGTTGCTGCCGACCTCGTGGGAGAGGTTGGTGGCGGTGCCGCCCGGCACCTCCTCGCCGTCGACCGTCGCGGCCAGGTCGATCTGGACGAAGTCGCCGCGCTGGGCCGGCCGCTCGACGGTCTTCAGCGTGGCGAACCGCTGCCGCAGAGCGTCGAGCTGCTCGTCGACCTCGCTCGTCGGCGACCTGCGACCTCGTCGACGGTGACCTCGATGCTGGCCAGGTCGGGCAGCGTGATCTCCGGGCCGGACGTCGACCTCGGCGGTGAACTTCAGCGGCTCGCCGTCGGCGAACTCGGTGATCTCGACCTCGGGCCGACCGAGCGTCTGCACCTCGTGCTCGCGCACCGCGGCGAGGAACTGCTCCGGGATCGCGTCCTGCACCGCCTCGTTGAGGATCGTGCCGCGGCCGACCCGCTGGTCGATCACCGCGGCCGGCACCTTGCCCTTGCGGAAACCGGGGATCGTCACCTGTGTGCCGATCTCCCGGTACGCCTTGCTTGAGGCTCGGCTCCAGCTCGGCGAACGGCACCTCGATGGCGAGCCGCACCCGGGTCGGGCTCAGGGTCTCGACGGTGCTCTTCACAGGCGTACTCCCTTGGCTGATCATGATTGAGTGCGCGTCGCGGCCGACACGCGCGTAGGCGAGCATCGGCGCAGTCGTGGCGAGCATCGTCGTGTCGGCCTGCGGTCGGCACGGATGCCCATCTGTCGGGGTGGCGGGATTTGAACCCACGGCCCCTCGCTCCCAAAGCGAGTGCGCTACCAAGCTGCGCCACACCCCGTGGCGAACAGCCAGTGTACGGGCAACCGTGCCGGCAATGCACAGCGACGCCCACCCTCCACAAAGTGATCTTGTATGGGCGGAGCTCCGCCCCTGCCGAACCGCTGCCCGAATGCCACGCGACAAGGCGGGTGGCGACCCGCTACTCTGGACGGCGGTAGGGCAACGCTCAACCACGCGGCCGTAGCTCAATGGCAGAGTTTCAGTCTTCCAAACTGACTACGCGGGTTCGATTCCCGTCGGCCGCTCCAACGTTTTCGCACGTCATCGGCATGATCAACGTACGGTTTCGTGGAAGCTACAGCCACCAGCTTCAGAACCGCGATCGTGTCGAACGTTGATCAACTCACGGTGGGCGCGGTGATGGTTTTCCATCCAAAACCACGGCCCGCACCGCCACCGGGGCGGCCCCTCGACGCTGTTGACGCGTCGGACCCGATCACAGCCTCGTGGCACCGGGCGTACGCGGACCTAGCGGACCGGGAGATCTTCGAGAGGGTACGGCCATGACTGTGGAGCTGGTCTTCGAAACGCACTCCTTCACCGTCGACAACGAGCTTGGGCTCGCGACCGGCTGGCTGGACGGAGAGCTCTCCGAGCGGGGAAAAACTCTGGCGGGCGCACTCGGGGACCGGCGGCGCGATGACGCAGTCGCCACCGTCTTCTGTTCCGACCTGCACCGGGCAGTGCAGACTGCGGAGATCGCGTTCGCCGGCACTGGCATCCCGATCCGGCTCGACAGCCGGCTGCGTGAATGCAACTACGGCGAGTGGAACGGTATGCCCGTCGCCCGGCTCGAACAGGAGCGTTCGGGACGGGTCAGCACCGCCTTCCCCGGCGGCGAGAGCTTCCTTGACGTCGCCGAGCGGATGGGCCGCTTCCTCACCGAGGTTGCCCGTGACTGGGCCGGGCGGCGGATACTCGTCATCGGACACACCGCTACGCGGTGGTCGATCGACTACCACCTCGATGGCGTGCCGATGTACCAACTCGTCGACGCGCCGTTCGAGTGGCAGGAGGGCTGGCTCTACCGGCTCCCGGACGGCTGGCAGCCGGCCACCCAGGATGCCCTCTCCTTCGGCGGACCCGATGAATGCTGACGCCGGAAGCGGAACAAACCAGAACCAATATCCGCTGCCCGGATGGCTACGGAACCACCAGGCATAGTCCGAGCAAGTCTTCCCAACTGGCTACGCGGGTTCGATTCCCGTCGGCCGCTCCAAAGCTTTCGCAACGTCAACAGCATGATCACATCCTGCGCTCACCGCTTTCGGTGCGGATGGGTCAGGCCGCGCCGGTGTCCCTGTTGCGCCGCCACCACGGAGTGTCGCTGCCCGACGCGTCCTTTGAGGAACGCAAGAAGGTGGCGGAGGCCGGCTTCACCGACGCCGAGTCGTCGCCCGTGTCGCGTCGGTCCCGATCCGCCAGCCGATGTTTGGCACGCTGAGTCCCGGAAGGAACACCCCACGTGGGAAAGACCGCCTCGATCTCGTCGTTGTCGTCGTGTTCGGGATCAGCGTCTGCGGAAGTTCCGTCCATAACGACGCTCTCCCCAGCCGCACTCTCCGCGATCACGCTCCCGGCGTTCAGACTTTCCGCGCCAACGCCAGCGACGGCTAGGACGTCGGACGCGGTCACCGACACCATGGGCTCGGCCATGACCGCTCCGATCACCACGTTCGCGGACGGATCAACGCCCAACTCCAATGGCAACATTGCGTGTGGCGCCGCCGTAATCCCGAGGGCGCCTGGCACGACGGGAGGCGCCCACGAAGAACCAGGTTCACCGAGGGGCTCCTCGACAAACATAGGGAAAGGTCCAACGGGCGAGAGATGTGCGGCGATGGCGATCTTCCCGGCCGCGCTCGCGATCTCCTCATTCGCGTCAACCGGCCGGCCTCGACTCATGTCGACCAGCGAACCGAGATCGATCGGGGGCAGAAGGTCGAGTGCGGGCATCGAGTCGAGCACCGGCATCGGTTCCTGCACCTGAATCGAGTCTCGGATCGGCATTCCGTCGAGCACCGGCTTCGCGACCGGCGCAGCGACCAACGACTCGGCGGGCTCCGAAACATCAGCCACTGGCACAGGCACCGACTCGACAATGTGTGGCTCGGCGGTCACGGGCTCGGCCGGGAGTTGTTCGGCGACGCCCGACTCGGCCACTGGGACGATGGCATCGGCCACTCGCGTCGCGCGGGCGAGGGCGGCGAAGCGCTGCACCCGTTGCCGCGAGCCGAGATTCGTCTTTTCGGCGATCTCTGTGGCGGTGTGCCCGGCCGCGAGCAGTTCGTCGATGGCGCGACTGCGTTCCCGGCGGATGGCCGCCACCACGTCGTCATAGAGCACCTGGTCGCGGGTGAGCACGTGATATCTATGTAATGGGTCACGCTCAGCGAGGTGATAACCACATAGGCTGTGCAGCACGGCCTCGACTTCGGTCGGCGCCGCGTCATATCCCGCTGTGCTCTTGTCGTTCATATCCGCTCCTCCGCCGCCGACCGGGCTGTGCTTGGCTGTTGTCCGGGTGTCTCGCTTGGGTCACACCAACGACTCGCGATGTGCCCGACCCGCGAACAGGCAGGTCCGCCCTCTGCCGATTGGCCACCCCGCGACAGTCTGCCTGGATCGCCCCGCCCGTCGCGTCAGCCGCCCGACAAGGTTACGCGTGACGAGCGGCACACCCCTATCGCCAACCGTCGCTCAGCCAGCCGCTCCCGTCAACCATCCAACTGGTCTGCACGAGATAGGACACACCGGCGGCGGCGAGGAACAAACCGGTTATCGAGTGTGCCCATCTCGCATGTGGTCGAGGCCGATGCAACAACCGACCGAGCACGACGTAACCGAGCCATCGGCTGACCGCGAAGAGACCGACGGCCACGGTGACCGTCACCAGGAACCCGACGAACGGCATATGCAGTCTGCCGCGACCCGCAACGGCATAGAGACCCCAGCCTGCGAAAGCCACGATCAGTCCAGTCGCGGAGAACCCCCATCCATCCGCGAGGCTGCGCAACGACGCTCGACTTGCCCGCTGATAGGACAGCGGGCGCCCGGCGTGGGCCTGTCTGACCGGCACGACCGGAAGATATTCCGAGGTCGGTTGCCGCACGGGCGGAGGCGGCACCGGCGCTCGACCGTACATGGGAGTTGGGGTTTGGGGCACGATTGGCTCGATCGGACTTTCCCACGGATCACTCGGTGGGTGCATCTCTCCGCCTTCCCCTTTTGTCTGCCGTCACACTGTTCGAGATTATCGCCGACGGTGGCCACCCGGCGCGCCGCAGCACGCCACGTGGAGGCAGTTCACCCGTGCACCACGACATCGAGGCGCCATCGACGCGCCATCGACGCGCCGGGAGCAAATCACTCGCGAGATGCGGCCGCAGAGGGTAAGACGGGGACATGCCAGATGACATAGTGCTCGCCACGGCGCAAGCCAGCGAGTGGGACGACCTCGCCCAGATAGCATCGACAGCCTTCAACGAAATGACGGACGAGGAGACGTCGGCCGCCGAGCGTGCGCGTTTTGAGCCGGACCGCTTTCTCGTGGCCCGGCGCGCGGGCGAGATCGCGGGAACATCGGCCGTGCTCACCCGTCGACTCGCGATCCCCGGCGGCACAGTCGCGGCCGGTCACATCACCGACGTCTCGGTCGCGCCGACACATCGTCGCCGCGGCGTGCTCAGCACGATGATGGGCCGACTCTTCGCCGACATTCGCGCTGCGGGCGAACCGATCGCGGTGCTGTGGGCCAGCGAGGCACGCATCTATCAGCGGTTTGGGTTTGGACTCGGCGTGCGTAAGGCAGGCTTCACCATCGACTCGCGCGAGGTGACGTTGCCGCCTGCGGGCCCGACTCCGGGCAGGTTGCGCGAGGCGCCTCTGGCCAAGATCCGAGACGAGATCGCCGCGTTCTACGACACGCTGTACGCCGGTCGTAACGGCTGGTCACAACGGTTGCCTCGGTACTGGGACTATCTGCTCGCCGACCCGGCCAGCGGCCGCAACGGTGGCAGCGCTCTCCGAGCGGTGCTGCACGACGGCGAGGCAGGATTGGAGGGCTATGTTCTGTTTCGCACCGCGCAGAGTTGGAACGACGGCGGGCCCACCGGTGAAGTGCGGGTGCGCGAGGTCGTCGCCACCTCGCGACGGGCATACACGGAGTTGTGGCGGTTCCTGCTCACCCTCGACCTGACCCGGTCGGTGACGGCGTGGATAAACGGACTCGACGAGCCCCTCTTCTTCATGGTCGACGAGCCGCGTCGAATGCTTGCCAAAGTCTCCGACGGGCTCTGGGTTCGCGTGGTCGACCTGCCTGCCGCGCTCACCGCCCGCCGTTATGCCACCGACATCGACGTGGTGATCGAGGTCACCGACGCACGTATCCCCGCCAACTCGGGCCGCTGGCGGCTCACCGGGTCGCCGACCGCTGCCTCCTGCACGCCCACCGACGACCCGACGGAGCTTCGCTGCGACGTTCGGGCTCTCGGAGCCGCCTATCTGGGTGGGACTACCCTCGCCGCACTCGCGAACGCGGGCCTAGTCGAGGAGTCTCGTCCCGGAGCGCTCGCAACCGCGAGCGTCGGATTCGGCTGGCATGAAGCCCCTTCGGTGCTCGAATTGTTCTGATTCATGTGGTGAACGAGAGGGAAACCGTGTCCGACGAGCCCGTATTGCGCCGACGCCGAGTCCGACGGCCCGCTGCGGCCCCATCACCGGCCCCGATGCCCCTGGCAGGAGCGACGCCGGGGCCGGGGCCCGCGCGGCGTCCGAATCACACGGGCCGCCGGTGAAGGTGTCGGTCGGCGACCATCCACCCACCGACCGCTCCCACGCCGAACGCAGCCTGCGGGGCCTCGTCGGCGGCGGATCGTCACAGGTGAGCCTGACGGCCGCGATGCGTGCGCGCGACGCGGCGCGGCCCACCGAGGCCGATCTGGTCGCGGCGGACACCGACGTGGTGGTGGTGCGTCGACAATGGACTCCCCGAAACTGACTGCACGGTCACACCATCGCGCCGAACAGATCACCATCCCGTTCGACTCGGGCCAACACCTCGGCGGGAGACAACCGACGCACCTCGGCGGCCTCAACCTCCGCCCAGGTAACCGGCGCCGAGACCGCCGGTTCGGGAGTGGCCCGCAGTGAATAGACGGACACCGTCGTCTTCGCGGCGACGTTCTGACTCCAATCGAGGAAGACCCGGCCCACCCGATGGTGTTTCGCCATGGTCGCCGTGACCAGTTCCGGCGCCGCCCGCTCCAACTCGGTCGCGATAGTCCGCACATAGCCAGCGATCGTCGCCGAGTCTCTCGTCGCGTCGAGCCGACAGACCAATTGCATTCCCTTTTTTCCGGAGGTCTTCGCCACCGGTTCGAGCCCGTCGCGACGCAGCCGGTCTCGAGCGGCGAGCGCCACGGCGCAACACTCGGCCAGTCCGACACCTGGACCGGGGTCGAGATCGATGACGAGCTGGTCGGGGCTGGTGGGACGGCGGCCCGCGAGTCTCCACTGTGGGGTGTGCAGTTCGACGGCTGCGAGGTTCGCCAGCCATACCAGGGTGGCCAGTTCGTCGACGACCACAAACTCCAGACTCTCCCGATCGGATCCGGATCCGGGCACCGGGAGTCGTTGTCGTCGCACCCACGATGGTGTTCCGGCGGGCAGATTCTTCTCGAAGAATCCGGGTTCTTCGACTCCATCCGGGGTGCGGAACCGGGTCAGGGGTCGGTCGCGCAGGTGGGGCAGGATGACCGGCCCGATGCGCGTGTAGTAGTCGATCACCTCGGCCTTGGTGTAGCCGGTCCGCGGATAGAGCACTTTGTCGAGATGGGACAGGTGCAGTTCGCGGTCGGCCACCCGCACACGAACTCGTTCAGACATCGCTGGTCTCCCCGGGGGTCTTGTCCGGACGCGTCCGAAGGAAGCTGGGAAAGCGCAACCGGCCGTCTCGGGTGATCTCGCCGTAGCGCACTTCGACGACGATGACCGGGTTGACGAAGGTGGCTCCGGACGCGTCGGCTCGGGGCACCGGTTCGGCGAATGGCGAATCGACGGCTCGCAGCCGGGCGAGCCGAGCCAGCAGGTCACGTTCGACGACGGTGGAGATGCCACTTCCGACTCGGCCGCGATAGTGCAGCACGCCGCCTTCGTCGTACAGGCCAATCAACAGCGCTCCGAGCGCACGTCGGCCGGGACGCCAGCCACCCACCACGTAGTCGCCGCTGTTTCGGGGTTTGATCTTGCGCCAGTCGCGGGACCGCCGGCCGGGCTGATAGGTCGATGTCAACCGTTTGGCCACCACGCCCTCGAGCCGCATCTCGGTGGCGGCGGCGAGGGTGGCCGGGCCGTCGGCGAAGAAGGGCGGCACAACCCAGTGGCCGCCCTCGCCCCACCCGGCGGCGAGACGGTCCAGCCACTCACGGCGGTGGGCATAGGTCTGACGACACATGGTCGCGCCGTCCACCTCGATCACATCAAAGATCATGTACGTGACGGGGTGCGCGGCTGCCAGCCGTTCGGCGCGCCGACGTTGCCGCACATGAATTCGCTCGGCGAGGGCGGCGAACGACGGTCGGCCGTCACTGTCGAACAACACGATCTCGCCGTCGAGCACGACGCTCGTCACGCCGGTCGCTCTGGTCACAGCCGTCCCGAGGCCGGCGAGTTCGGGATATGCCGAGGTGATCTCGGCGCCCGAGCGGGCGAACAGCCGGGCGTGCCCGTTGGCGATGGCCGCGAGTGCACGCACCCCGTCCCATTTGAGCTCAAACGCCCAGTCGGGGCCGGCCGGCATCGCCTCCGCCGTGGCCGACATGGGCCTCGGCACGACCGGCTCGCGGGTCACACGACCCACGGTATTGCCTGCTGGCCCGCCGGAGAGCCGGAACTGTCGAGGTCATCCATGCGATGCTGGGCGAAGCGACGGTCGGGTGAAATGGGGGAGCCGATG
This sequence comes from uncultured Actinomycetota bacterium, assembly GCA_963736695.1. Classification (GTDB taxonomy): domain Bacteria; phylum Actinomycetota; class Actinomycetes; order Mycobacteriales; family Micromonosporaceae; genus CAVTPU01. The sequence goes on along the minus strand of CAVTPU010000004.1, from coordinate 2,953,345 downwards.
CGAGCGATCTGGAAAGGCGCCGTCTCCTTCGGCCTGGTCTCGATCGGGGTGAAGCTCTATTCGGCCACCGAGGAGAAGGACATCCGGTTTCACCAGGTGCACCGCGCGGACGGCGGACGCGTCAAATATCGGCGGACCTGCTCGGCGTGCGGCGCGGAAGTCTCGTTCGACGACATCGCCAAGGGCTACGACCTCGGTGGTGGCCAGATCGTGGTGCTCACCGACGACGACTTCGCGGACCTTCCGTTGACCAGCAGCCGAGCCATCGACGTGTTGGAGTTCGTGCCGACGAGTCAGGTCGATCCGATCCTCTACAACAAGGCCTACTATCTGGAGCCCGAAAGCATCGCCGCCAAGCCCTATCTGCTGCTGCGTGACGCACTGACCGGGTCAGACCGGGTCGCGATCGTCAAGGTCGCGTTGCGGCAACGAGAACAGCTCGCCACGCTGCGGGTTCGTGACGACGTGCTGGTGCTCAACACGATGCTGTGGCCCGACGAGGTTCGGTCGCCGGCATTCGCCTTTCTCTCGGAGAAGATTCAGGTGCGGCCGCAGGAACTGTCCATGGCGCGGTCACTCATCGAATCGATGTCCGGCGACTTCTCCCCGACTGACTTCACCGACGACTACCGGGCGGCGTTGCAACGGGTCATCGACGCCAAGGTGACCGGCGAGGAGGTTGTCGGTCAGCCGGCCGCCCCGGCGGCGCCGACCGAGGCCATCGACCTCATGGCCGCCTTGCGCGCGTCAGTCGAACGGGCACAGGCTTCCCGGGACGAGCCCTCGGCTTCAGGACCGGCGAAGCGGCGCGCGTCCCGGTCGCGACGTGCGGCGTGATCGCGCCACGTCACCGACGGAACAGTCGACCCCGCCAGATCCCGACCGAGGCCTGAGCCGCCCGGGTCACGGCAGCCATCGCGACTGCACTTGCGCCGACGAACGCGTGCGAGAGGGTCTGCCCCGAGTCTCGGCGGGGCGCCGCGTATGCCGGATAGTAGGCGCGCGGCAGTGCCGGCCCCGCCTCCGGAAGGCCGTCGCCGACGACAATGCCGCGCGCCAGCCAGGCTCCGACGACTCCAGTGACGAACGCGAAAGCCTCCACCAGCACAGGCACGAGAGTGCTCGCGAGCTGCCCGTCGATCCGGATCGCCCACACCACACCGAAGATCGCGACCATCCCACCGGCCGTGGCGGTCTCGGCGACCAGCAGTCGCCGAGCCGTCGTTCGAGCCGGAGCAGCGATCAAATCGATGAGCAGCGCGCCCACCGCGACCAGACCGGCGAGCAGGCCCGCCGCCATGTCCCACAACGCGACCCGGGCGAAGAACAACAGCCCGCTCGCGAGTCCGCCGATATCGAACAACACCGCTGATCCAAGAATGGCCAATGGCAACACGGTCAGCAGCGGGTTGAGCTGCTCTCCTAGAACCCGCACGCGGCTCTGCACGGCCGACACCCCCTCGTCGTGATCACCACGGACGCCGCACCCCAGGATCCACTCGTCCAGTCGATTCACGAGCGCCGATGCATCGGATCGACAAATGACCAAGATTGGGGTAGCGAGACGACACCTGGCATAGTCCAGGCACGTCCGGGTGGAGCCGCCTCCGGGAATCGAACCCGGGACCTACGCATTACGAGTGCGTCGCTCTGGCCGACTGAGCTAAGGCGGCAACGGGGTCTCAGTGTACGCGATCCGACCCGCCCTCCGCGCCCGGGTTCCCCGCACTATGGGGTAGGCGAATCGACGACGAGAAGACTATGGTCGGCGATCGTGACCGGAGCCATCGATGACACCGCGACCGCCGCCCCTCGTCCCGCTTCCCTCGACCCACACGATCTGGGTTTCACCCCACGTCGGCCCGTTCCGTGGCTCGGCCCGATCCTGCTCGCGGCCACCGGCGCACGCGTGTTGCTGGCTCAGCAGTTCGGGGCCTATTTGGACAAACGCGAACTTCAGAACGCGTTTCCGTCGACGCTGCACGACCACAGTCAGGAAGGGGACGTCTGGCTCGACTATGTCGCCGACGTTGGTGACGGATTTAACGCCACCTATTCCATCGCGTATCTGATGGCGCAACCGGAACTGTCCATCGGCGACCACACTCTGCCCCGAGCCGACATCGTGGTGATGGGCGGCGACCAGGTCTATCCCACCGCGAGCGGCGCCGCCTATGACGATCGCTTCAAGGGTCCCTATCGCGCGGCGTTTCCCGTCGTCCCGCCCGGCGAGGTCGCGCCGACCCTCTACGCTCTGCCAGGCAACCACGACTGGTACGACGGCCTGACGGCGTTCCTGCGGGTCTTCGCCCGTCAGGACGGCGCCCGCATCGGCGGATGGCGAACCGCCCAGACCCGCAGCTATTTCGCGCTGCGCCTGCCGCAGCGATGGTGGCTGTTCGCCATCGACGCGCAACCTGGGGCGTATCTGGACGATCCGCAACTCGCCTATTTTCGCGAGGTGGCGACACAGGTGCGGGCCGGCGACCGAGTCATTGTCTGCACGCCCACACCGGCCTGGGTGAAGTCGGCCGAGATCGCCGAGGAATACGACACCACCGACTACTTCGTACGGAAGATCATCGCGCCGACTGGCGCGACGGTGTCCCTCATGCTCTCTGGTGACCTGCATCACTACGCCCGCTACAGCAACACCGACCGTCATCTGATCACCGCCGGCGGCGGCGGCGCATATCTCTATCCGACGCATCGGCTTCCTAAACGGCTGCAGGTGCCACCGAGGGCGAGCATCGTGCGGCGCCGCTCCGCGCCGGACGACTATCGACTCAGCGCGACCTATCCCTCGGCACCCCGCTCCCGGGCGTTGGGCGCGGGGGTCTTCGCTCGACTGCCACTGCGCAATCCCGGATTCGTCGCGCTGCTCGGCCTGGTTCAGACGATGCTGTTGCTTGCGATCGACAACACCAAACATCAGGTCTTCACCTTCCGGGTCGGATTTATGATCGCTGGGATCTTCGCCCTCACCATGTTCTTCTCCGCCGGGCTCACGGCGAGCGGCGCACGTTTTCGGCACTACCTCATCGGGGCCGTGCATGGCGTCACGCAAGTCGGGCTCGGCATCGCCGGTTTGTTGATCTGGCAACGTCTCGCCTTCGACGACCTCGAGTGGCCATTGCCCGCGCTCTCCGCAGCGGCGGTCTACGGCCCCGTGATCGCGGTGGCCGCGACGCAACTCGTCGCCGCCTATCTGGTGATCGCCAGCCAGTTTGGGGTGAATCTCAACGAGCTCTTCGCCGGCCAGGGAATCGAACACTTCAAGGGTTTCCTGCGCATGCGGTTCGGCGCGGATGGCAGTCTCACCATCTATCCGATCGGAGTTGACCGCGTGGGCCGCCGTTGGCGCGCCGCGCCGCAGGCACCCACGCACGCCCCGTGGATCGAGCCGGCGAAGCCGCTGAGGCCGCGTTTCATGGAGCCACCAGTCACGCTCTGACGATGTCTTCCTCCGCCGAGTCGGCCGGCGTGCTGGACTCGACGTCGGTGGTCGGCTGACGAGCCTCGTAGGCCTTGCGCGATTGACATACCGAGGCCCGCGAGCAGATTGATCGCGATCCGTCGGAGTCGAGACGCACCACGACCGCATCGCGCGGCACCGCGTGGCCCACCACCCGGCCAGAGCCCTGCGGTGTCTCCACCCGCTCGGATATCGCAGGGGCAGTCGCGTGAAAACTCTGATAGAGGGGGTGTTCGTATTTGAGGCAGCACATGAGCCGCCCGCAGGCCCCGGAGATCCGCAGTGGATTCAGTGGCAGATCCTGATCCTTGGCCATCCGAATGGTCACCGACTCGAAGTCGGTGAGAAAGGTGGAGCAGCAGAGTTCGCGACCGCAGGAACCGATGCCGCCCTGCACTCGGGCCGAGTCTCGTGCGGAGAGTTGCCGCAGCTCCACGCGACATCTCAGCGTCGCCCCGAGATCGCGCACCAAGGCGCGGAAGTCGACTCGGTGCGGCGCGGTGAAATAGATGATGGTCCGCGGGCCGGAACCGAGTGGGGAGGGCTCAGAGGTCGCGTCGGCTCCCACCGCCGTCGAGTCACCGGGATTCGAAACATGGTCGACCGCGACGACCTTCATCGGCAGATCGTGCATGCGGATGAGGCGTCTGGCCGCGACGTTCGCCTCCGCTTTAGCCCGGCGGATCGCACGGTCATGGGCGAAGTCAGTCTCAGCCGCGAAACCCCGCAACCGCGGATAGACCGAGGTGTCGTGATCAACCCATTCGGCGGTCCACACGCACTCACCGATGACGGACCCATCGTCGGTCGGGACCAGCACGTGATCGCCGATGGCCGGGCGCAGTTCGCCCGGATCAACATAGAACAACCGACCATAACGGTTGAAGGTCACCGCACAGAGCTGGCCCATAGTGTCCACCTCACGTCGCTTCCGGATTGTCAAAGATCGATGCGCGTCACTGCGGTGAGCAGGTCTCCATGGTGCGTGCCTCCTGCCTCGGCGCGGTCGTCGCGCACCACGAGTCCGGCGATGCGTGAATCCCAACGGCGCACCAGCCGCTCGCCTTCAAGCCAGGACACGCCCACGTCGTCGAGCACATGCCACGCGATGTCGGCGGCGGCCCGAGCGACCGCGGCCCCATCGGCCCGCTGGCGGGAACCCACCAAAGTCCCGTTCGGGTGCGACCAGACCGTCACCGTCTGAGCGCAGACCAAAACCTCCGCGAGGGTACGCGCGAGTCGGCTTCGCGCGTCGACACACCACCGCGCGACGTCATCGACAAAGGACGCTGTCGCGATGATCCGTCCGACGACAGTGTCAGGGCTGTCGGGGTTGAGCTGGGCGTCGAGTGTTCGCACGACCGCCGCGAATCGCTCGCCAGCCGGTCCGCTCCACCCGACCGGCTCGCCGACCACCAGCTCGCCACACCGGCTCGCCCGGCGATGCAGCATGCTCGCGGCGGCCCACAGCGGCTCTGGATTGAGACCGTCGATGAACGCGGCCGCCTGCCCCGGCGTGGCCCCCAACCGGCGCAGAGCCGCCCATACCTCATGGTCGGGAGGGGCTCCGAGATCGGCGAGGATCGCGTCGACTCGATCGAGCAACGGTCGCGCGACCGGGCCGACACGAGCGAGCGCGTCCATCACATCACCTCCGGCAGTGCACCACCGGCCGCGTCGTCGGCGTCGACATAGGCGCGCAACGCTTGGTCTGCTGCCGCAGCAGCCGCCGTGTGCCGGTCACTCTGCACGGACAGTTCGCGACTCCGGCAGAGCAGCGCCCGACTCCACTTCTCGTGCAGATCACGGCCGAGCCGCCCCAACTCGCCGGGGCCGCCGGCACCGAAGTCGGCCGCGTCGATCTCGGTGGCCTCGACGTCGCGAGCCGCCTCCGCGAGTTCGTGAGCGCCGAGACGAAGTGCGGTGGCCGCGGACTGTGGTGTTGGGCTCATCGGGGGCGCCTCCGACCCGGATCGAGCGGGGCGAATTCGGTGAAAATCTCTTGGCGTAGTTTCTCCTGCGCCCAACTCGCCGCCTCAGTGGCGGCGGTCACTGCGGCGTGCACCGATCGCGACAGGTCCCGAGGGGAGCGTCCTGCCGCCGCTTCACTGATCACGACGTCGCGTATCGTCCCGTCGGCTGTCACCACGACCTCGACCAGACCATCAGGCGAGCCGACCGTGACCTCGACGGTCGCCGCCATCCGGGCGAAATCGGCGAGCGACTCTTCCACACGGCGATAGCGGCTGATCGCCTCGTCGATCCAGACTTCGTCGATCTCCCGCCCCACCGGCCACCCTCGCCCTCTCAGCGCTTCATCGCACCAGACCGTATCGAAACCGGCGCTGCCCCGAACAGTGTGGTCGGACAAATTGTGGATAACAGGGAATCGATGCTGGTCAGACGCTGACACGACCGACGTGTTGAGTGGCCAGACGCCGGTCAGGCCCGCCAGAGGCTGACCATCATCGCTTCGACGGCGATCTGCGGCTTGACGTTGGCGTCGATCGCGGTGCGGCATTCGAGCACCGCCTCCAAGCGGCGCAACACATCATCGGCGGTCCACCGTCGGGCTGCGGCGCTCACGTCGGTCACGGCATCGGCATGCACGGGCGGCACCGGGGCACCAATCCGGCGCACCAACACGTCGCGGTAGAACCCGGCTAAGTCGATCAACGCCCGGTCGAGGGAGTCCCGTTTGACCCGCGTCTGCCGGGACTTCTGTCGCCGCTCGAGGTCCTTCATCATGCTCGCGGACCCGCGTGTCGCGCTGCCTGCACCGCGACCGGTGCCACCGGCACCGAGCGCCGTCTCGAGATCGGACTTCTCTTTGAGGTCCGATTCGGTCACGGTCTCGACCGCCTCGACGTCGGTCGCCGCGACCAGCGCGGCGGCCGCGTCGAAACAGGCGCCGATGCCGGTGAGCCGCTTGGGCACGGCGAGCACCGCTTCACGTCGGGCCCGCGCCTGTGGGTCTCGGGCGAGCCGAATTGCCCGCCCAACGTGCCCCTGTGCGGCTGCCGCGGCCCACTTCGCGGTCTGCTCGTCGATCCCCTCGCGGTGGGCGAGCATCGCGGCGATTGCGTCAACCGCCGGTGTGCGCAGCGCGATCACGCGGCACCGCGACCGAATGGTCACGGAGACATCGTCCGGGTGAGTGGAGGGGGTGCAGAGCAAGAACACCGTGCGGGCCGAGGGCTCCTCCACCGCCTTGAGCAGAGCGTTGCTGGCCTTTTCGGTGAGCCGATCGGCATCTTCGATGAGCACCACCTGCCACCGTCCGCCGGTCGGCGCTCCAGCGGCGCGCAACACCAACGCCCGCATCTCCTCGACCGAGATGGACAGGCCGTCGGGCACCACGGCGCGCACGTCGGAATGCGTGCCGGCGAGGGTGGTGTGGCACTGCGCGCACACTCCGCAGCCTCTGTCGGGACACTGAAGCGCAGCCGCGAAGGCACGGGCCGCCACGGATCGACCAGAGCCGGGAGGCCCGGTGAACAGCCACGCGTGGGTCATCGCCCCCGTCGCAACGGATTCGCCACGAACGATGGACTCGGCGGCGAGCGCGGCATCGGTCAAGACCGCAGCCGCCTCGTCTTGACCGACGAGGTGCTCGAAGACGGGTGCGGTCATCCGGTCATCTCCGCCGGAGCGACAAACGTGGCGGCCCCGGTCACCTCGGCCCGTCCCTGATCGTTGGTGGGCTCGTCGCCGGACTGTGTAGGGACCGACGAGCCGGGGCCACGGCCGACTGCCGCTGTAGGGGCTTGCTCGACATGCGTACGGTCCGGGTCTGGAAGGTCGTCGCTGAGGTGCCGCTCGCGCACCAGCGCGTGGACCCGTTGCCAGACGAGGGCCGCCAACTCGGCTGGGTCGCCGGTCGCGTCGAGCACCAGATAGCGGCGGGCGTCTTTGGACGCGAGATCGAGGAACGCGTAGCGGACCCGTTCGTGGAAGGCGAGCGATTCGGCCTCGAGGCGGTCGGGCTCCCCCTTGTCGCGTGTGCGTGCCCGCGCCAACCCGAGCCGTGGATCGATGTCGAGCAGGACGACGATGTCGGGCCGCAGCCCGCCGGTCGCCCAATTGGAGAGCCAGGAGATCTCCTCGACGGGCAGCACCCGGCCGGCGCCTTGATAGGCGAGGGATGAGTCGACATAGCGGTCGCTGACCACGGTTGAGCCTTGGGCGATCGCGGGTCGCACGACGGTCGCCACATGATGGGCCCGATCGGCGGCATAGAGCAGCGCCTCGGCCCTGGGCGCGAGGGGCGCACCACCGTCTGCCAGCCGACTGTCGAGCAGCAGGGCCCGGATGCGGGTGCCGATCTCGGTGGCGCCAGGTTCGCGGGTGACGACGACTGGGTGTCCATCCGCGATGAGTCGCGCCGCCAGCAGGTTGACTTGGGTCGACTTGCCGGATCCCTCGCCACCCTCGAAAACGACGAAGACACCCTCGCTCGCGACCGGTTCGGCAACGCTGAGCGGTCGGCCTCGCAGCGAACCCCACAGATCGGCGAGGACCGGAACGCCTGGTTTGTCGTCCATTTGCCGGAAGGCGGTGACACCGGCGAGCACGCCCACCACGCCGGCGCCGAAGAGCAGGAATCGTGTGGTGGAGATGGCCACCGACAGCCCACCCACGTGGAATACCCGCTCGTCGCCGACCCCCACCAACACGCTGGAGAGCGCGATCGCGAGCATCAGGACGATCCGGGTCGACATGTTGACGAACCCGAACACGCGTCCCCGCACATCGTCGGCGACCTCCCCGCCGAGCAGGGTGGTTCCAGCGAGGAACGCCATGCCCGCCGCGACCCCCACCAGCAGGACGAAGCCCACGGCCACCGTCAGATGCCACGCGATGGAGAGCAGCCCGACCGCGATGCCCGCGAGGCCAATCGAGAGCCCGAACCACCGGCGCCGGGACAAGGCTCCGATCATGCGGGGCCCGGCGGCGATTCCCACTGCGAGCCCCACGAAGATCATGGCGAAGAGTAGGTAAAAGGTCGACTTACCGCCGCCAAGAGACTCGGCGTAGAAGGGGGCACTGCCGACGACCATGCCGCCACCGGCGAAGGCGGCGAGGATTCCCAAAACAAGGCCGCGTACGAGTGGAGTAGTGCCGACGTAGGACCAGCCATCGAGAAATTCGCGAATCAGCCCCGGGGTGCGCTGGTGTTCGTTGTGCCCACCGATCTCGGGAATCCCGAAGAGCACCACGGCCGCCGTGGCGAGCCGAGTGACCGCGAGGAAATAGAGCGAGAAGGTGACTGGCTCGAGATAACTCTGCCCGGTGGCGGCGGAGACTCCGGAAAGCGCGGTGGTGAGCCCAGCGAGCATGAACGCGGCCGCGACCGGGGTGACGCCATAGGTCGTGGCGAGGGTGAGCTGATTGGCGGTCTCCAGCCGGCCCCGGGGGAGCAGGTTGGGCACTGCGGCGTCCTTGGCCGGCAGCCACACCATCGTGACCGCCTCGACCAACAGCGTGGCTATCGCGGTCCACGCGAGGATGGCGGCCCGGTTGCTCGTCAGCAACGCAACGGTTGGAATGGAGGCGAAGAGAACAAAACGCACCAGATCGCAGGCGATCATCGTGTGTCGACGGTCGAACCGGTCGGCGAGCACGCCCGCGATGGGGCCGAGCACCAGCGCGGGCAGCAGGCGAATCGCGATCACCCCACCGAACGCGGCGCCCTTCGCCGTGGCGCCCTGCACCTGGTCGGCGGCGAAGACCGACGTGGCGAGCAGCCCCAACCAGTCGCCGAGTGACGCGACGCCCAGCACGATCCATAGTCGCCGGAACGGTCTGATCTGCAGAATCGATCGGAGCGCCGACAACCCTGTCGGATCAGCGTGCGCCTTCGCGGCCTGTTCGGTGTCGGACGGCCGACGACTCGTGGTCGAATCAGCACTCATCGTGACGACGTTCCTCCCCTCGACCCCGCAGCAACGGGGCGCAGCAGGGTGGCCTCCCCACGAGCGAACGCTCGGGCACCACTGTAACCGCGTTGCCGACCTTCTTTGACTCTCCCCACTCCGGATTTGTCCCCGACATTGCCCTGATCATTGGAGTCTGGCGGTGCCGCTCACGCTCAGCCCAGGTGCCGGTCGAGATAGTCGCGCACAATCTTCTTCGCCTCGACGAGGATGTCGGGGTCGCCGACCGGACTCGCCCGAAACGCCAGCCGGGTCAGCGCGTCACCGATCTCCGCAGCGACGGCGAGCGCCCCGCGCAACTGCGTGCCGTCGGCCAGTCCGACCCCGTTCACGAGGACCCCCCGCAGCATGTCGACGATCGCGCATGACTCGTCGAACCCGGACCTCGCCGGAAACGGATCCACCACGTCACCGAATCGCAGTGTGCGAAAGCCAGGCACGCGGCGATGCATATCGGCGTATTCGTCCAGCGCCGAGTCGACCACGTCCCACCACTTCGTCGGCGGTTCGCGCAGGACGCGGGTGCGGAATCGCTCGCAATAACGCTCCACATTGCGGTGAGTCAGCGCGTGCACCACAGCTCGCTTGTCGGGGAAGAACTGATAAACCGAACCGATCGCGACGCCGGCCCGCTCGGCGAGCAGGGTCGTGCTCAACCCGTCATAACCCAACTCGTCGATGAGCTGCGCGCAGGCGTCGAGCATGCGGTTGACCCGAGCCAGGCTGCGCTCCTGCATCGGAACCCTGCGCAGTGGCCGCGGCACCGGATTGACCTGAGTCACCCTCGGACCTCCCTGATGAGCGTTGTCGCCCAGTAAGACCCGATTGTGCCGTACAGAACGCAAGCTCGCGCTCACGCCACGCATAGACGCATGCCCTCAGAGCCGGTCGTGGGACACGTTGGCGCTGGTCAGCCAGGTTGGATCCGCCTAACGAAGGCCTCGGCGAACTTAATCTTCGGCGCCCGGTTTGGCTGCCGCCTTGCGCGCCGACGCCTTCGTCGCCTTCGCTGGAGTGGCCTTCCGGGTGGCCTTCGCGGCGCCACCGGCGGAGGTTGTGGCCGATTTCGTGGCTTTGGCTGCTGTGGCGGATGCGGCCTTCTTCGTGGGCGCGGCCTTCTTCGCTGCTTTCGCGGCAGGCGCGGCCTTCTTCGCGACCCGTTTGCGGGGAGCCGCCGGACCCTTGGCCCGTTTCTCGGCGAGCATCTCGCTCGCCTGCTCGATGGTGAGCCCCTCTGGGGTCTGTCCTCGTCGCAACGACGCGTTGGTCTCACCATCGGTGACATAAGGCCCGAATCGGCCATCTTTGATGACGAGCGGCTTCTCGGTGATCGGATCGACACCGAGCTCGCGCAGCGGCGGCGCGGGGGCTCGACGCTGGCGGGTCTTCGGTGCGTTGAGCAGCGCGAGCGCCTCGTCGAGAGTGACCGTGAACATCTGTTCCTCGGTCTCCAACGACCGAAAGTCGTCGCCCCGCTTGACGTAGGGACCATAACGCCCCGCACCGGCGAGGACCTCGGCTCCCGCCGGGTCGGCGCCGAGGACCCGCGGCAACGACAACAGACGCAGCGCGTCGGCAAGGGTCACCGACTCGGGCGACTGCGTCTTGAACAGCGACGCATTGCGGTCACCAGTGGAGACATAAGGCCCATAGCGACCGGACTTGACCACGATCGGTTCACCGGTGTCGGGATGCTCCCCCAGTTTGCGTTCGCCGCCCCCTCCGAGGAAGAGCTCGTTCACCTTCTCCGGGGTGAGCTCGTCCGGTGCGATGCCCTCGGGCAACGACACCCGGTCACCCGGCGTGGCGCCGCCCTCTTCGCCGGCACCCTCGGCACCGGGCATGGTTCGCTGCAGATACGGCCCGTACCGGCCGACTCGGGCGACCACATCACGGCCCGCGTCGTCGCGGAACAACACGATGGAGTTGATGCCCCGCGCGTCGATCTCGCCAAGGTTGTCGGTGACCATGCGTTTGAGTCCGCCACCGCCAGCGATGGTTCGGGCTGCGGCACCCTCGCTGCCGAAATAGAAGGCACGGAGGAAGTCGACGGTGGCTGCGTCGCCGGAGGCGATCTCGTCGAGTTCGTTCTCCATCGCGGCGGTGAAGTCGAAGTCGACCAGTCGGGGGAAATGCGCCTCGAGCAGACCGACCACCGCGAACGCGAGGAACGACGGGATCAGCGCCTGCCCCCGTTTGGCGACGTAGCCCCGGTCCTGGATGGTCTGCAACGTCGCGGCGTAGGTGGAGGGACGACCGATCCCCAGCTCCTCCAGGGACTTGACCAGCGACGCCTCGGTGTAGCGGGCAGGAGGCTGAGTGCTGTGCGTCTGTGCCTGGATCGAGTCGGCGGTCAGCGGCTGGCCTTTCACCAACGTCGGCAGGCGGTGCTCGACATCCTCCGCCTCCGCCTCCGCGTCGTCGGACGACTCCACATAGGCCTTAAGGAAGCCCGGATCGGTGATGGTCTTGCCGCTCGCCCCGAAGTCGCACTCCTCGTTGGCGGTCGACGTGACCCTGATCCGCACCGAGATCGACGAACCGACCGCGTCGGTCATCTGCGACGCGATGGTGCGCCGCCAGATCAGTTCATAGAGCTTGAACTCCTCGGTCGAGAGCTCACCGGAGACCTCGGCCGGAGTTCGGAAACTGTCACCGGCGGGTCGGATCGCCTCGTGCGCTTCCTGAGCGTTCTTCACCTTGCCGGTGTAGCGGCGTGGCTGCGGCGGCACGAAACGATCGCCGAACAACTCCGCGATCTGGGTACGGGCGGCGACGATTGCGGTCTCGGAGAGGTTCACCGAGTCTGTCCGCATATAGGTGATGTAGCCGTTCTCGTAGAGCCGCTGGGCGGTGCGCATCGTCTGAGCCGACGAATAGCGCAGCTTGCGGGCCGCCTCCTGCTGCAACGTGGAGGTGATGAACGGCGGGTAGGGCCGGCGACGGTATGGCTGCTCCTCGACCCGCGTGACCTCGAAGGGTCGCCCGTCCAAGCGCGCGGCGAGACCCCGCGCGCCGTCGCCGTCGAGGTGGACGACGCCGCCGCCCCGAACTTCACCCGTGGCCGGATCGAAGTCCTTGCCGGTCGCGACGCGATCACCGTCGAACGCCACCAGAGTGGCGCCGAACGTGCGCGGCCCTTCGCCGACCTGCCCTGCGGCGACCGCGAGCACGGCTCGGATATCCCAGTACTCCGCGGTGTGAAACCGCATGCGCTCGCGTTCCCGCTGCACCACGATGCGGGTGGCCACCGACTGGACCCGGCCGGCGGACAACGCCCGTCCGTCGGGGCCCTTCGGCATGACCTTCTTCCACAGCACCGGTGAGACTTCGTAACCGTAGAGACGGTCGAGGATGCGCCGGGCCTCCTGCGCGTCGACCAGAGCATGGTCGATGGTCGCGCGGGTTGGCCACCGCCTGCTGGATCGCCGACTTGGTGATCTCGTGGAAGACCATGCGCTTGATCGGCACCTGTGGTTTGAGGGTCTCGACCAGGTGCCAGGCGATCGCCTCGCCCTCGCGGTCCTCATCGGTGGCGAGTAGCAACTCGTCCGAGTCCTTCAACAGCGCCCGCAGTTTGGTGACCTGCTTGGTGCGGTCCGGGCTCACCACATAGAGTGCCGCGAAGTCGTTGTCCACATCGACGCCGAGGTTGGCCCAGGGCTGCGCCTTGAACTTCGCCGGCACGTCTGCAGCGTTGCGCGGCAGGTCACGCACGTGGCCGAAGCTGGCCTCCACCACATAACCGGGGCCGAGATAACCTGAGATCGTCTTCGCCTTCGCTGGCGACTCGACGATCACCAGACGCTGTGACTTGGCTTTCGGCACCGTGCTCTCACGCTCTCCTTCGACGCCTCCCGCAGGCCACGGAACGGCATTGATAGTCGACGGTTGTCAAACGGTACACGTCCTGACCGGCTCAGACGGAACGAACATGGCCATCGTGGCCCACTGATCTTCACCACAGACCTCTAGAACTGCGACAAAGGTTACATACATCCCAGATGACGCGCGGCCTGTATGCCGCCAGCGAAGCCGTTTTCGCGTCGCGAGCCGAGTGCCGGTGAACGGGTCGCGGGAGCGGGCCAATTCGGGCGTACCAGGTCATTGTTTGTCGACTTTTTGACACTCGGGGGCGCGCTCGATCGCCGCCGCGAGCTCCGTCGAGGAGATCCCCGAGAGGGCCGTGCTCGAATGTGCGTATTCGGTGGTCAGCCTTGTCATGATCGAGACGACAGCGTCGTAGAAGGCGGTGGCGGGCCGCGTCGGCGTTCGCTCCAGCTCGACCCGAGCCCGCCGGTAGGCGTCGCGGGCTACCTCGAGGGCCCCGGCGACCCGCGCGGCAGCCGCCTGCCCCTCAGCGACGTCAGGGGCACCCAGCTTCACCACCGTGGTGCGAGCCGCATCGCTGGCCCTCTCGGCGCCGCCGAGTAACGCCACCAAACGATCACGGACTGCGGCCGGTTCCCGCGCCGCCGAGATCTCCCGCTGCCCCTCAGTCGTGAGTGAAGCGATCTCGGTCCGCCAGGGCGTGAGAACGTCGCACACCCGCGCGGCCCACTGCTCCGCCGACGGCTGGCCGCACGCGCCCACGAGCCCCCCGACAAGCATCACCACGACGGCGACCGCCCACGGCGGCCCGCCGAACCGGCAGACACGCGAATACATCATGCCAAGGTTACGTCGACCCTAAATCGGCAGTCGACGCAGCTGGATATATTGTCCCACCCCCCGCCCCATGCGTACCGTGACTCGTGGTCCACACCCCCGCCCGATCAGAGGTGGCCATGTCTGCCCATCGGAGAACCGTCGGCCGCGCCTGCCTCCCGCAGGCCTCGGCCCTGGCGGCCCTCACCCTCGCCGGCACATCGATCTCCCTGCTCGGAACCGCCTCAGCGGCACACGCGGACACCCCGCAGGTGCAGGCGCGGATCGTCGACCTCAGCGGCACGATGACCGCCGGACAATCCAGCGACGACTTCGGTGTGGCGTTGTTCAACGCGTCCCGCAGACACGGAATCGACGTGACCACGCGCTTTCAGATCCGGCTCACCAACCTTCGCCCCGGCGACGTGCGGATCTGGCGAGGCCCAACCGAACTCGCCGGCACCGCGGTCGGCGACGGCACCATCGAGCTCACCGACCCACAGGCGGTGCGCGTGGAACGAGGGTTCGTTCCGAACCCGCCACCGCCACTCTGGTATCGAATCACGTTCACCACCGACGCCCCCGGCGGCACCGCGGATGTTCTTCTCACCGTCATCGACACTGAGGGAAAACAGATCGGGCACGACAACGATCAAATCACTGTGAAAAGCGGCGCGGTGGCGGCACCACAACCCGCGCCCCCCGCGACGAAGCCCGGAATGACCAAGCCCGCCCGGTCCGCCACCCCCGCTCCGAGCCGAAGCGCCACCGCCGCAGCCCCGAGTCTGGGTCAATCCGACGGAACCGCGCCGCCACCCGCGCGCGGCGCCGCAGAGCCCCTCGCCAGCCTGGTTGGCGACGATCGTGATTCGAACACGATGTTCTATGTGCTTGGGGGCGGTTTGGCCGCGCTCGGCACGGCCGCACTCTGGCTGATCGTGCGGCGCCCCCGCGAAGTCGGCGAGGGCGAAATCGTCGAGACGGTCCGCGAGATCCTGCACCCAACGGCGATCCTTCCAGCGATCCGACGGGACGAGGCGCCGCTCGGCGAGTCCGGAACCTTCCTGGGGCATCCGCAAATCGTCGACCAGTCATAACTCGAAGCCTCATGGCCCGCGGGTTGTGAACCGCCGACAGTCCGATGGCCGGCGGGGGTCGAGGCGATCGATCCCCGCCGGCCATCGGGCGAGCGTGCGTGCGAGACGACGCCGTTATCGGCGGGTCGACCCCTTGCCGGAACCGGTCGGCTTAGTGCCGCCGGACACGGCCTCACCGACCGAGATCGGTTTGCGCTTGCTGATGGTCACCGACACGGCGATGATGAGCGCCGCGACCACGGCTATCGACACGCGAAGGCCCGTGTTGGCATCCGCTCCGGTGCTCCACATGATCACCGCAGGAGCGATGAGCAGCGAAACCAGGTTCATCACCTTGAGCAGCGGGTTGATCGCCGGGCCGGCGGTGTCCTTGAACGGGTCGCCCACGGTGTCGCCGATGACCGTCGCGGCGTGTGCATCAGAGCCCTTACCGCCATGCGCTCCGTCCTCGACCATCTTCTTCGCGTTGTCCCAAGCCCCACCGGAGTTCGAGAGGAACAGCGCCATGAGTGTGCCCGTGCCGATCGCGCCGGCGAGATAGGACGCGAGCGCGCCCGCGCCGAGCCCGAACCCGACCGCGATCGGAGCCAAGATCGCCAGCAGTCCGGGGGTGAGCAGCTCGCGCTGCGCGTCCCGGGTGCAGATGTCGACGACCTTGCCATACTCCGGCCGCTGCGTGCCGTCCATGATGCCCGGCAGCTCACGGAACTGGCGGCGCACCTCGTGGACGACCGCGCCGGCCGACCGGGACACCGCGTTGATCGCCAACCCGGAGAAGAGGAACACGACCGCTGACCCGATGAGCAGGCCCACCAGGTTTTTCGGCTCCGAGACCGTGAGAAGAGAGGTCAGCGAAAGATTCGACTGCGCCGAGGCGAGTGCCGTGCTGATCGTGTCGGTGTAGGACCCGAAGAGCGCGGTCGCCGCGAGCACCGCCGTCGCGATCGCGATGCCCTTGGTGATCGCCTTGGTCGTGTTGCCCACCGCGTCGAGTTCGGTGAGGATCCGCGACCCGGCCTTGTCGATATCACCGGACATCTCGGCGATGCCCTGCGCGTTGTCGGAGATCGGGCCGAAGGTGTCCATCGCCACAATCACACCGACCGTGGTGAGCAGACCGGTGCCGGCGAGCGCAACCGCGAAGAGCGCGACCTCACCACCGACGAGGAAGGCGCCATAGACGCCGGCCGCGATCACCAGCGCCGAATAGACAGCGGACTCGAAACCGACGCTGATCCCCGCGAGAATCACGGTCGCGGCGCCTGTCTCGGAGGTCTTTCCGATGTCCTGCACCGGACGACGGCCGGTCTCGGTGAAGTAGCCCGTGAGCGCCTGAATGACCGCCGCGAGCACGATTCCGATGACGACAGCACCGATCGCGATCCAGCGCGGGTTGCCGTGCGTCCCGGCGAATTCGGGGCCGAAACCGGCGAAGGTCGCGGGCAGCGCGGCGAAGGCCGCGATGGCGACGAGCACGGCGGAGAGGACTGCCGAGAGATAGAACGCGCGGTTGATCGCGGTTAGGCCAGAGCGGTCGCTCGGGCGAAGCCGGGTGATGAAGACGCCAACGATCGCGACCAGCACACCGATGCCGCCAGTGATCAAGGGGAAGACCAACCCGTCCGCACCCCACGCCGCGCGGCCAAGAATCAGCGCGGCGACCAACGTCACCGCGTATGACTCGAACAGGTCGGCGGCCATGCCGGCGCAGTCGCCGACGTTGTCCCCGACGTTGTCCGCGATCGTCGCGGCGTTGCGCGGGTCGTCCTCCGGGATGTTGTTCTCCACTTTGCCGACCAGGTCGGCGCCCACATCGGCGGCCTTGGTGAAGATCCCACCGCCGACTCGCATGAACATCGCGAGGAGCGCCGCGCCGAAGCCGAAGCCCTCCAGCACGACCGGAGCATCGCCACGATAGATCAACACGACGAGCGTCGCGCCGAACAGGCCGAGTCCGACGGTGAGGAAGCCGACCACACCGCCGGTGCGGAACGCGACCTGCATCGCCTTTTCTCGACCTCCTCCGCCCTTGCGGGCTGCGGCCGCGACCCGAAGGTTGGCGCGGGTGGCCAGCGACATTCCCGCACCGCCGATGAAGGCGCTGAAGAGCGCGCCGACGATGAAGAAGATCGAGCGCCCGAGCTTGACCACCGTCTCGTTGCCCGCGACTTCACTCACGGGAAGCAAGAAGAGCAGCACCACCGCGATGACGACAAAGACGGCGAGCGTCTTGAACTGGCGAAAGAGGTAGGCAGACGCCCCTTCCTGCACCGCGATTGCGATCTCTTGCATGTTCTTTGTGCCCTGACCGGCAGCGAGAACAGACTTCACCAGAGCAGCCGCGAAGCCGAGCGCGACGAGCGCGATACCGGCGGCGACGATCACATAGGTCAAGTTCTCGCCGGTGAGGGACAGCTCGTCGCCTGCGACGAGGTGGCTCCCGGACATCCGTTGTCCTCCTGTACGAACACTTCTGTGGCCGTCCACCAACTCCGGCGGGGATGCGACTCCATATGCGGAAGTCACGCCCCTGACCAGGCCTGTTGCCCAATACTCGGCGGTAGCGGCGTCACACTATGACGCGCGTACTCTAGCCGCCGAGGTGTCGCTGGTCACATTCCGGGGTCGTTTGGATGCTCTGGGGTTCGTCCCCGCCTTAGTTGACCGTTCGGCGGGCGACCGGCCACGACATCCGGACCTCGGTGCCCTTCCCACCGTCAACTGCAGTGACAGTGAGGTCACTGACCAGCCCTGTGAGCAGGGCGAGTCCGACTCCTGCGGTCAACTCGTCCTCGTCGACGGCGCTCCGGCCGGCCGCAGCCGCCACCTCCGCCATGATCTCGCCCGTTGTCTCGCCCGGCTCATCGAACGCCGCGCGGGTCGGACCCCTGTCGGTGACGCGGACCGTGAACCGGCCGGCACCGTGCATCGCGACGCTGATGAGATCGGTAAGTCCGAGCCTGCGGTGCAGGGCGACGGCACGAGTGCAGGCTTCTCCGATGGCGAGGCGAACCTCGTCGAGCAACTCGTCCGCGACGCCGGATCGGCGGGCCGCCGCGGAGGCGACCAGACGAATAGTTCGCACATATGCCGCATCGGGCGAGAATGCCAGTCGAACTGTGAATGCCGCAGACTCAGGGTCCACGCCGAGCAGCGAGCCGTCAGGTGCCCGCATGGGACTCCGTCGTCGCCGCGTCGACCGAGTCAAGGATATGCAGGACCGAATCGAGTCCGGTGATCCTGAAGATCTTCAACAACCGTTCGTGCGGGCAGACGAGAGCAAGCGAGCCACCTCCGGCCCTGAGTCGACGGTGGGCTCCCACGAGCACCCCGAGCCCGGTGGAGTCGAGGAAGTCGACCCCACTCAGGTCCACGACGATGTGAGCGTCTTCGCCATGCACCAGTTCGGTGAGGCACTCCCGCAACCGAGGCGCGGTGTAGACATCGATCTCCCCACCGATTTCCAACACCGTATGGTCGGAGACGGAACGTGTCGCTAGCGACAACTCCATATGCGCACCCCCTTCTCCTTTCCGGGCATCTTGCCACCGGTATCGGGCCCAGCGCGACGCGAGCACGACGCAGATGCAAAAGTTCTTTCATGCCTACCGCGACGACCCACGCTGAGCTGCTGCTTCGGCGTCTGTTGCATGGGCGCGATCCAGCCTCGCTGACCCATGTCAGGAGCCTTCCACGCCGAGATGGCGAGACCGCACCATGGCCAGCGTGGGTGCCCGAACCACTGCGCAACGCGTTGCACGGGCGTGGGGTCACCGCCTTGTGGTCTCATCAGGTCGAGGCCGCGAACGCAGCCCACACCGGTGAACACGTCGTGCTCGCCACTTCGACCGCTTCGGGCAAGTCCGTAGCGTACCTCCTACCCGTTCTTACCCGACTGTTGACTGATCATCGGGCGACAGCGATCTATCTCGCCCCCACGAAAGCGCTCGCGGCCGACCAAGCCCGCGTGGTCGAGTCGTTGGACTTGCCCGATATCGCGGCGAGCGCATTTGACGGGGACACTCAGCATGGTGAGCGGGACTGGATCCGGGCGCATGCACGTCTCATTTACACCAATCCCGATATGCTACATAGATCCATTTTGCCGGGTCACTCGCACTGGCGAAGATTTCTCCGCCGGCTAAGTTTTGTCGTCATCGACGAATGCCACGGCTATCGCGGCGTCTTCGGCTCCCACGTCGCCCAAGTGGTGCGGCGGCTGCGCCGCGTCGTCACCCTCACTGGTGGCCCCCCACCTGTATTTATCCTGGCTTCGGCAACTGTCGGTGATCCTGCGGCGACGGCGAGCGCGCTTGTCGGATCGCCGGTGCGTGCTATCACCAACGACACGGCCGCGCGCGGCGAAACAGTCTTCGCTCTGTGGCAACCTCTGCCGCTCCCCGCTTCGGTGGACTCACGACTGGACGCCACCGCCACGCAGCCGTCAGCGTTGGCGGAGGCCTCCGGACTGCTCGCAGCCTGTGTCGCGGCGGGCGCACGAACCCTGGCGTTTGTCCCGTCCCGACGAGGAACTGAGGTTGTCGCCGCCGAGGCCCGCCGCCAACTGGCGGTCTTGGCGCCTGGTTCGCCGGCCCTCATCGCCGCTTACCGCGGGGGCTATCTTCGCGACGAACGACGAGCATTGGAACGTGCACTCATTGCTGGGGAGATCGGGGGCCTCGCCACAACCAACGCTCTCGAGTTGGGCATAGACGTCTCGGGGGTCGACGCCGTTCTACTCGCGGGATATCCCGGCACCCTCGCCTCGTTGTGGCAGCAAGCGGGACGCGCTGGTCGACGGGGAGGGTCGGCGCTGTGCCTGCTCATCGCACGCGATGATCCGCTTGACAGTTACCTCGTGCATCATCCGGAAGCATTGTTCGACCACCCGATGGAGCCCGCAGTGCTCGATCCCGCAAACCAACACGTGCTCGCCCCACACCTGTGCTGCGCTGCGGCCGAGTCGGCCATTCGCAACGACGACTTGGGCTTGTTCGGCGGCGGTGCGGCACGAACGGCGCTCGAAACGCTCGTCCGGGATGGTCTGCTGAGGGCACGAGCGTCGACATGGCACTGGACCGCCCCGGGACGACCGGAGATCGACCTTCGCGGGAACAGTGCAGCGCCGTTCGCCGTCATCGAGGGCGACACCGGACGATTGCTCGGCACCGTCGACGCCGCCGCCGCACCCACCCAGATCCATCCTGGCGCCGTCTATATTCATCAGGGCACGACCTTCGTCGTTGATGACCTCGACATGAATGACGGCGTGGCCCTCCTCCATGTCGAGGAGCCGGATTGGACCACGCATCCGCGGACCATCACCGATCTGCGCGTGCTGGCGGTCCGACGCCATCAGAGTGCGGGACACGTAGGGCTGTTCCTCGGCGATGTCGAGGTCAGCCATCAAGTTGTCGGTTTCCACCGCAGGCGACGCCGGTCCCGCGAGGTGATCGATAGTCGGCCGTTGGATCTTCCCGCCCAGCATCTGCGAACAGTCGCCGTGTGGTGGACGGTCTCGGCCGCCATCTTGGCGCAAGCCGGGGTCTCCGAATCTGACATCCCAGGCGCCTTGCATGCCGTGGAACACGCCTCGATCGGCCTGCTGCCTTTGCTGGCGACGTGCGACCGATGGGACATCGGTGGGCTCTCCGCCCTCGAACACGGTGCCACTGGCGGACCGACGGTGTTCGTCTATGACATCCCTGCAGGCGGTGCTGGGTTCGCGGAGCGCGCGTTCCTTTCGGCGATCGCCTGGCTGGAGGCGACCCGAACAGTCATCGCGGAATGCGGTTGCGAATCTGGCTGCCCGTCGTGTGTGCATTCGCCGAAGTGCGGCACCGGCAACGACCCTCTCAACAAAAACGCCTCGATCATCGTGCTTGACATCGTGGTCCGAGCGCTCGCCGACACGTTCGGGGGTGCCGGTCGAGTCGACGGGACCAGCCCGGGCGGCCGCTCGGGCCACAGGGTCGATGCCGAAGATCGCGGTCGCCCGGACCTCCACCACCACGATGATGTCGAGACCCTCCACCTCGCACGAGACCAGTGTGGCGTGGTTGGCCTCGACGATGGCGACGGCGTGGAGACACGCCGCATCCACGCCATCAATCACGTGCCGAGCTCCCGCGATGGCTCCAAGGTCGGCACCGGCTTGGGCTCGGTGGCGGGCGACGATCGCGGACCCAACCAACGCAGCGCCCGCCGCCACCGCCAACACGAGCAGACCAACGCCCAGCGTCCACACCGAGGCCGCACCACCGTCGTGACACCACCCGACTGACTGGCAGCCCCTTGCCGCGTCCTCGCGGCCAGCCTCTTCGGAAGCATCCACGATGAACGTTGCCGGTTCGTTCCCTCCGGCCACGTTCATCGTGGATCCACGCCTGGCTCGACAACGGCTGTCGCCGTGGCGCTGAGCTCGAAAGCGGACACCGTCGCACCCATAGGCGCCACGTTCGCGGTGACCGTCACGACGACGACCCCGTCTCGAAATATCCAGTTCACCCGCATGTCCCGCGTCGTGCTCACCCGCCGAGCCGCGACGCCGTCCGGGTCCCCGCCCCGAGCCACCGCGAGGGCGACCTCGCGCGCCGCGTCAACACACTCGAGCTGAGTCCGAACCGCGTTGACGGCGCCGAGGCCAACGAGCAGCATCAGCATCAAAGCCGGCAGCGACATGGCGAGTTCCGCTGTGGCACTGCCCCGATCGACCGAAGAGCGCCCGGGTTCGAGCCCCTGTTCCGCTGGGAGGGGGTTGGCGGACCGCGCGGTCCGCCAACCCTGAGGCCACCAGATCACTTCAACGCCCGTTGAACTATCGCGGTGAGTGCGTGTTGCACAGCATCGGACGTGAGCACCTTCAACAGCAGGCCCGCGAACGCGACTGCGGCTAAGGTCCCAACCGCGTATTCAGCGGTGCTCATTCCTTCGTCGTCGCGACGGCGGGAAAACATCCGCCGAAGAACCATGAGTCGTCGCACAGTTTGCTCCTTCGCGTCGAGGTTTCATGGGGAGAGCACGTCACCGAGGACGGTGACGATCACCGGCACAACACCGGTGAGCACGAAGGCCGGGAGAAAACACAGTCCTAGAGGAAGGACGATGAAGACGGCTGCACGCTGAACGGCCGCCTCCGAGGCGATCAGACGATCTGCGCGCAGATCGTCGGCGAGCCGCTCCAAGGCTCCAGCGAACGCCGCTCCGCTGTGAGCGCTGCGAGCAGCCAAACGGGCCAACATTCGGACCGCGTCGGTTCGCCCAAGCAACCCCCACGCCTCTTCGATGTTGACTCCGAGCCGCAAGGAGATCTCGACTTTTCGCAGTCGCTCGCCGGCTGGTCCGTCAACCGCTCGTCCGACAAAGCGGGCGGCCGCTTCGGGTGTGGCACCTGCCCTGATCACTGCAGCGAGCAGATCCGCGAGCAGCGGCAACTCACCCTCCACGCGTTTGTCGGCGGCAAGTTGCGCACGCCGGGACCCCCACGAGCCTTTACCGAAGCTGGTCTGGCCCTTCACACCGACACCTCGACTCGGAGCAGACTCAGCGTCCACCCCAGCCCGCCCATCTGCAGCGCCAAACCAGCAGCTGTGCAGACAGCGCCGAGCTTGGAATGGAAGAGCACCGCAACCGGGTTTGTCCCGATCAACGCTCCCAGAAAAACCCCAGCGACCGGCATGAAGGCCAACAGTGCCGCGCTCGCGACACTTCCGGCGGACTGGGCCTGGGCACCGGAACGGATCTTGTCCATCGCTCGAACGTGCTCATCGAGGCGGTTCAGCAGGTCAACGAGTGCGGCGCCGCTGACTTCGGCGAGATCGACGGCGATCGCCACCTGTCGGGCGATCTCCGCTGCTGGCCGGCCCTCAGACGGGGCAACCACAAGGTCTGATGTCGCCGCAGCGAACGCTGTCGTCATCGACAAACCGGCCCGAAGGTCTGCGGCGAACGCCGATGCCGCCTGAGCAACGCGAATTCGTGCACGTCCCTCGACATGTGTTCGCAGCGCCCGACGCATCAACAGCGCGCAGAGCCCACCGTATGCACCCGACACGATCGCCGCCACAGCGCCGCTAAGAACGAGTCCCGCCGCTGCGCCGACGGCCGACGATGGCAGCAGGATCAACGATGGTCGCGCCGTGATCAACACCATGCCCGCGACCGTGACCGCAGCACGGAGGTGGGTGCGCGCGCCGGAGCCCAACCTCTGGACCACAGGCTCGGCCTTGGGTCCAGAAACCGAGCGGGCGCCTAACCCCTGAAGCCGGGTCAAGGGCCGGCGGATTCGCCACAATCTAAGAATTACGATCACCGTCACGATCGACAACGCAGCGATGATCGGACCTGCCCACCTCATCGATAGCCCGCGAGAGCGTCCGGAAGCGCGACGCCGCGCTGAACGATCAGATTGGCCAACAGCGATGCGGCTGGTCCGCCGCCCGCCCGCCGACACCACGCGGTCAGCGGCATCACTAGCCGTCCGGTTCCTGACGGCACGAGAACGCAGATCTCGTCGAGAATCCGAGCAGCCTCCACTCTGCGAAGGTGGACGATGATCTGGAAGCCCGCCCGGACCTGCGCGTGCAGCGCCTCACGAGTGAGTCCCCCCAACAGACCCAATGCTTCCAACCGCGCGGGGACGTCGCTGGCGGTGTTCGCGTGCAGAGTGCCTGCCCCGCCTTCGTGGCCGGTGTTGAGCGCGGCGAGCATATCGACGACCTCAGCGCCCCGGCACTCCCCGATGACGAGTCGGTCGGGGCGCATCCGCAGGGCCTGACGGACGAGGTCGCGCATGGCCACCGTCCCACTGCCCTCCACATTGGCTAGACGGGCCTGCAGAGTCACCCAATGCGGATGCATGGGTCGCAGTTCCGCCGAGTCCTCGACTATCACGATGCGCTCTGTTGCTGGAACCAAACCCAACATGGCGTTGAGCAGGGTGGTCTTGCCCGTTCCAGTGCCGCCAGTGATCAGATAGGCAAGCCGTGCTTGAACCACGGCGTACACAAGCCCTGCGGTTGTGGCGTCGCATGTTCCGCGAACAACTAAGTCGTCGAGGCTCATCGAGTGATGTCGCAGCGTGCGCAGAGACAGATATGGACCGCGAACGGCGATAGGCGCGAGCACCGCATGAACGCGAGTGCCGTCCGGCAAAGTGGCGTCGACGAATGGCGACGCATCGTCGAGTCGACGCTGGCACGACGCGGCGAGGCGCTGCGCATAGCGTCGCAGGCTCTCCTCATCTGCGAACGTGACCGATGTTCGCTCCATGCCATAGCCACGATCGATCCAGACCTCGGCGGGCCCATTCACGACGACGTCCGTAACGGTCGGATCCGCCAGGATTCGAGCGAGCGGTCCGGCACCAGCGATCTCGTCGAAGATCTGCTCGCCCACACGCAGTAAAGCCCGGCCACCGAGCGCAGCCTGAGTGGGTTCGGCCTTGACAGCGTCGATGATTGCGATGGCGGTCGGGCGGGCGGCGGCCTCACTCATCCTTCGACGAACACGACCGACGAGGTCCGAGTCAACCGCCGGCGCGTTGCTCGCGGCGAGTCGCGCACCCAGTCCACTCATCGCACACCCACCCGTCGACGAGCCTGAGCGGTTCGGAGAGGTGATTCGGCCACGTGGGCAAGCAACGTTTGACAAAGACTGACAAAAGACCCTCGACCAAGCCCTGCCCGCAGGGATCCTCTCTCAACGGCTTGAGCCACATGTGGCTCGGATCGCAACACCCCGGCGAGTGGAAGATCGAGGGTCTGCGCGATCTGCTGCTCACTGATTCCGCGAGGAGCCGGGTCCCGCACGATCAAGGAAAAGTCCGTTCGTGAACCGTCAAAGCCGGCCATGACTCGCTGAGCTGCGGCGCATGCTCGCAACTCAGCCGGAACGACCAGAAGGATGTGGTCCGCATTGTTCACGACGCACGTCGCGACGTCGTCCGCGCGGCGACTGAGGTCGACGACGACTAGGCCACAGCCGCGCCGACCAGCGTCGATCGCGGCCATCACCGCTGCCGACGTGGGCCCTCGCCAATCAGTGCGATCGCATGAGAGCACCGCGAGCTTGCCGTCCTGCGGGAGTGCCTCGATGAAGACCGACGGGTCGACTGGTCCCCGCGCATCAGCGAGCGCGGGCCACCGCAGGCCGCGGACTCGTTCCCAGCCCAGCGTGAGATCAATCCCAGCTCCCCAATGATCGACGTCAATCAGCAAGGTCGACCACTGACGGCGGGCCGTGATTGCCAGGCCGGCCGCGAGCACGGTGGCGCCAGCGCCACCGCATGCTCCGACCACGGCAACCACCCGGCCGTGGCGCTCGCCAACCCCACAGTCCGCGAGCCGGTCAACGAGCCATGGCTGGGCCTCCGGCAGAACAGCGACGAATCTGGCTCCCCACCGGTCGGCCCGGTCGCACAGTGCTTGATGGTCGAGTCCTCGCCCGACCACGATTACCGAGTCTCTGTCGGGCAGGCCCGGAGGCGCCTCGGCACTGACTGTGTCGGCTCCGAGCAGGATCAACGGGGCCGATCGCCACCGGCTGAAGTCGGGATCGTGCGCCACGTCGATCTGGACCGAACCCGCGGCACCGAGCAGACGCAGGTCTTCACGGAGCCTGGCATCTCTTGTGACGGCTAGAGGCGGCCGCCGCAACTGGCCATCTCCGCCGCCTCTCGTCATGCCCTCATGCGCCCTTGCCAAAGCCGTCACAGGGACCACCCCAAAACTCGCCGCTGCGGGAATCAATACCCATTGCGACCAACCATGGACAAGACACGCCGGTGGCGATAGGCGCATCACCAAGGCTGTGGATAACCCGACTCCCTGTGGATAACCCGGCGACAGCGCGAGGAGACCCAGCGAGACACTCCCGTTGTGTCGCACGCGGGTGATAACCATGTCCTTGTGTGTCGGCCGTCGAGGATCGAAAGCTCGCCGCGACCGACACGACTGGGCCGTCGAGTCAGGCCCAGAGGTTTCGGAAAAGAGGACGACCCCCGTCCGGGGGGTGACGGGGGTCGTCGGGGGCGGCTCTGGGGGGGTCGAGCCAGCCCCACTCAGCGGTCATGGGGGGTTACAACCGCCGAGGGCATATGAAAGCACCCGCGAGGGACACTCAAGGCGCCTACCGTCCAAGACTGCTTATTTGTCTGCCACTGGTCATGGTTCACAAGAAACCCTGCCCAGTGGCACAAGCATGCCCGACCAACAGCCACTCCGTCGAGCAACGAGGGGCGCAACACGCCGAAGAATTTTCGCGCGACACTCCGACTTCGGCAACCAAAACCGCCACCGGGCACCGAACGGACGCGCACTCGCCGTGAATGTTCGCCGAACTCGGACTAGACTTCCCGCCCGTGGTCCGAAGTGCCGCATTCTTTGATCTCGACAAGACCGTCATCGCCAAATCGAGCGCCCTCGCATTCGGACGCCCGTTCTATCGGGATGGGTTGATCACCCGACGCGATGTGGTCAAATCCGCCTACGCCCAACTCGTATTCCGCCTTGGCGGGGCTGATGAGCAGCAGATGGCCCGCATTAGAGATCGATTAGCACAGTTGTGCCAAGGATGGCGAGTCGATCAAGTAAATCAAATCGTCACCGAGACACTGCATGAGCTCATCAACCCCTATGTCTATGCCGAGGCCGCCGCTCTCATCGACGAGCACAACGCGGCGGGACGTGATGTGATCGTCGTCTCGAGTTCGGGAGAGGAGATGGTGCGACCGATCGCGCAGTTGCTCGGCATTGACGATGTCATCGCCACACGGATGGTAGTGGCGGATGGGCGCTACACCGGCGAAGTGGCCTATTACGCCGCCGGCCCGACCAAAGCCGACGCCGTGCGCGAACTCGCCGATGCCCGAGGCTATGACCTCGCGGCGTGCTACGCGTATTCCGATTCCATCTCCGACCTGCCTCTGCTCGAAACGGTCGGAAGCCCGACGGTCGTCAACCCTGACCGTGCGCTGCGGCGAGTGGCAGCCGACCGGACGTGGCCAGTTCTCGAGTTTCGAAATCCGGTTCCACTCTCCCGCAGGCTGCGGGAACGTCATGCGGTCTCGGTCGCTGCCGCGATCGGCCTCGGTGTCGGAATTGGCCTTGGTTTAGCACTCTATGGCCGTTATCGTCGCACCCAGCGGTCCGTTGACCCAATCGGTGTCGTTCGGAACAACGCTCAGAGTTCGTTCATCACTCGGTCGAGCTCTCGGGCTCCGACCTCGACAGCCGTCGCGTAGTGCCGCAGCCACGAACGGACCCCGTCCGGGGTGCCGGTCGCGAAGGCGTTCGCCGAGCCGACATACTCCGGCTCCCGCGCCAAGTGACCGAGTTCGGGCGCGAGCAGCCCACGAGGGTCGAGGCCCGACGCGATCAGAGTGAGCCTCGCGGCTGCTCGAGCGACGACGCCGGACAGTTCAGAGAACGGTCGCAGAGCGAGCAACTCGGCGTGAGTCACGGCCGCACGCAGCAGCGCAGGCGTCCCGGCAGGCGGAGCGACCAGCATGTCGCAGAGCATGTCTAGCCGAGCCATCACCTCTGGCTCGTCAACCGGCCGTCCGAGGTCGGTGTCTCTAACATTGGGATTTCCGAGTCCCGCGAGCAGGTGCAACCGGGCGAGGACCTGTCGCGGTGCGGTGAACCAGCCACGAGCAAGTTGGTCAAGAGCCGCAGTGACCCTGAGAGCACCCTGCATGACCGGGTTGGTGACAATTCCCGCCCGGACATCGTCGAGGTCATAGAAATGCCCGTCGAGTGCCGCGCTCGCAACCGCCGATCGCAGCCCGATCTCGACGGCGATATGACCTCCCGACCGGCGCAACGCCCGATTCCGAAACGCGGCGTCGACTGAGACCCGAGCTGCGACAAACGCGTCGGCGACCTCGGGCAGATCAAGCAACGGGGCGAGGATCTCGGCCATGTCCGCACGCTAGCCGGTCGGGCCCGAACGGCTGACATCGGTCGGCAACTGAACCCGCTGGCGTGGTATCTCACCGCCTTCACAGTGATAACTAACGATATCCACAAACTCGCGTCATGGTCTCGTGCACTGGACCCAGTGCCGGATACGCTACGAAGCCGGAGCACGGAAACGCGCAGAGGAGAGTCAGCAGATGAGCGATGCAGCGCCAGCACCCGGGAACGAGACGTTGGCGAGCCTTCTGCACGAAACTCGGCGGTTCGACGCGCCGGCCGACCTCGCCCAGCACGCGAACGCGACGTCGGCTACCTACGCGGCTGCCGACGCCGACCGGCTCGCTTTCTGGGCCGACCAGGCGGGCCGACTCGACTGGCACCGCGAGTGGGATGAAGTGCTCGACTGGTCCAACCCGCCATTCGCACAGTGGTTCGTGGGTGGTCAGCTCAACGTCGCCGAGAACTGCCTGGACCGTCATGTGGCGGCTGGCCGCGGAGACCGAGTCGCTATCCACTGGGAGGGTGAACCGGGCGACACTCGTACGCTTTCTTATGCCGACCTGCACCGGGAGGTCTGCCGGGCGGCCAACGCCCTCACGGCGCTCGGGGTTGGGGCGACCGACCGCGTCGCGATCTATCTACCGATGATCCCCGAAGCGGTCATCTCGATGCTCGCCTGCGCTCGGATCGGCGCCACTCACTCTGTGGTTTTCGGAGGCTTCTCGGCGGATTCGTTGCGGGGCAGAATCCAGGACGCGGACGCGAAACTGGTGATCACCGCAGACGGCGGATACCGCAGGGGCGCACCATCGGCCTTGAAGCCGACTGTCGACACGGCCGTGCGTGACTGCCCTGGGGTTGACCACGTGCTGGTTGTCCGCCGCACCGGACAAGAGGTCGAATGGCATGACGGTCGCGACCTCTGGTGGCACGAAACAGTCGACGTCGCACGTGATGAACACACACCGCAACCGTTCGACGCCGAGCACCCGCTCTTCATCCTCTATACCTCTGGCACCACCGCTAAACCCAAAGGAATCCTGCACACCAGCGGCGGCTATCTCACCCAGGTCGCCTGGACCCACCACGCCGTCTTCGATCTCAAACCCGAGACGGACGTCTTCTGGTGCACCGCCGACATTGGCTGGGTGACCGGGCACAGCTATATCGTTTATGGTCCGCTGGCCAACGGCGCAACCCAGGTGATGTACGAGGGGACGCCTGACACTCCCCACCGAGGACGGTTCTGGGAGCTGATCGCGAAATATGGCGTGACGATTCTTTACACCGCGCCCACAGCGATCCGGACCTTCGCGAAATGGGGAGATGACATCCCGGCACAGTTCGACCTGTCATCACTGCGGCTGCTGGGTTCGGTGGGTGAGCCGATCAACCCCGAAGCATGGATGTGGTATCGCGAACACATTGGTGGAGGCCGCTGCCCAATCGTTGACACGTGGTGGCAGACCGAGACTGGGGCGATCATGATCTCACCGCTCCCAGGGGTGACCGCGTGCAAGCCTGGGTCGGCGATGCGTCCGCTGCCAGGAATCAACGCGGAGATTGTGGACGACGCGGGCACTCCAGTTCCCCTTGGTGGTGGCGGATACCTCACCGTTCGGGAGCCATGGCCAAGCATGCTGCGCACGATCTGGGGCGATGACGCCCGCTTCGTCGATACCTACTGGGAACGTTTCCCCGGCCGGTACTTTCCCGGCGATGGTGCGAAACGCGATTCCGACGGCGACCTATGGTTGCTTGGCCGCGTCGATGACGTGATGCTGGTCAGCGGCCACAACATCTCGACGACCGAGGTGGAGTCGGCGCTCGTGGCGCATCCGGATGTCGCCGAGGCCGCCGTGGTCGGAGCCACCGATGCGACCACGGGGCAGGCCATTGTCGCCTTCGTCATTCTGCGCGGAGATGCCACGCGATCGACGGCAGGCGACCCCATCGTGCAGGATCTGCGCGATCACGTCGCGAAGACGCTCGGTCCGATCGCGAAACCACGACAGATCATGGTGGTAGCCGAGCTACCGAAGACTCGTTCCGGCAAGATCATGCGGCGTTTGCTGCGTGACGTCGCCGAAAACCGGTCACTTGGCGACGTCACGACGCTGCAGGACTCGTCGGTTATGGACCTCATCGCGCGGGGGCTCAACGCACCGGAGGAGTGACGCCCAGCCTCGACAATCCCGCAGCCCCGCACCTCGATGCTGCGGGATTGTCACACAATAGGCCAAGGGGTCGACGCCGCGCCTATATCTTCGCCCACCTTGTGATTTCGTCCGTGACGACTTGCGATGCCTCGCGGTGAGGAAAGTGGCCGATTCCCTCCAACACGCGCCATTCATAGGGTCCGGCCACATATCGCCCCGAGCCGAGAACCGTCGTCGGCAGTGCCACGGGGTCCAGCGCCCCATGCATGTGCAGGGTCGGGGCCACCACCGGGGTGCGCATCTCGCGGCGGAACCGGTGCCCGTGCAGACGAAACAGACTCCGCACACCCCACCGAAACGACTCCAATGCGCAGAACGCGGCCTGCGGAATCTGAAACGCCTGCCGACACAACTGCTCGTAGTCGTAAAAGTCAGTCGTTTGAACCCAGTCCGGACCGGACCATTGGCGCAAGTAGTCTCCGATGAGCGCCGCGTCGTTGCGAGTCAGCACATGCTCATAGCGCGGAATCTGAAACTTCAACGCTGGTCCGGCTATCGGAGCCTGGCCGCGAAGATCGTTAAGTGCGGCGGTATGCAGACGCAGCGGATGCGCCGCGGAGAGGATCACCAATCGCCGCACCAACCGAGGATGCAACGCGGCAGCCGACCAGGCGATGAGACCGCCGAGACCGGCACCGACAACGGTCGCGTGCCGCTCACCCAAGGCTCTGATAAGACCGGTGACGTCGGCGGCAAGCGTGTAGCCGTCATATCCACGTGGTGGTTTGTCGCTGGCGCCATAGCCACGGAGATCCATGGCGACCGCTCGGAACCCCGCGTCGGCGAGCGCGACGAGCTGGTGTGTCCAGGCCCCCCAGAACTCCGGAAAGCCGTGAAGCAGCAGGACGAGAGGCCCGGTGCCCGCCTCGACGACGTGAAAACGGGTGCCGTTGGCGGAGACGAACCGGTGGGTCCAGTCGCCTTCGAGGAGCACACACGACTCATCGTCGGCTTCCGGAGTCATCTGGCCAGCCTACGGCGAATGCCCGTGTCAGATCGGTTCAGGCCCGATACTCTGCGATGTCGGTGACGTGCGCGGCTGGCGCCCAGCCTTGATAGACGCCGAAGTCGAACTCCTCCAATCCGAGAGCACGCGCCGCCGGGGCCATGCCACCTGTGTATTCGACTCGCAACCACTCCTCGTGCTCTCCGAGAACGATGAACGGCTCGCCCTGCCACTTGCACACGGTGCGGATGTAGCAGAAGTCGGATGCCTCGTCTCGGGGGATGACCCGCACGAATCGGTCGGATCGGATCTGACGAAACCCGTCCTGGGGTTCAGTCGAATAGAGTCTGATATCGACCCCGTCGGGGCTGGCCTCAAACTCCTCATCGCGCCAGCGCGCGTAGTAGCCGTCACGCATAGGCACCTCGATAGAACGCCGCGCCCGGAATCCACCGGCCCGTGTCGGCGTCAAACGTCGCCACCAGTGACTCCTCTCCGCCGGCGACGAGCCGCACGATCTGCGCACCGTGTGGCAATCGAATGCTGTCGACCTTGAACTCCGCGATCACGTCGGTGTCGCCCGGCGCGAATCCGTTGCCGCGGAATGGCGCCCGCTCAATCACCCAGCCCTGCATCGCTTGCATCGCCGCCTCGTGCGGTCCGCCATAGGGCAGCCGATAGAGGTCGGTGCGATGGGCCACCCATCGCAAAACGTGCACCTCGGTGTCCGTCTCTGCGAACGGGGACCCGACATAGACCAAGCCCAACGCGCGATAGAGCGTCGACGGCGCGGTCAGATGCGCTACTTCGCTCTCCCGATTGACGAAACCCGACACTCGGTCATATCCGCGTTCCAGGTAGAACGGCAATTGCGTGGGCGGAATAGTTCGTTGCATCACCATCGCTGAGCCGGCGGCGACCATCGGCGCGCCTGCGACCCCGGCGGAAGCGGAGCTGGGTTCCGGTTTCGCTGCCACCATGACATCTGCGGCCGGATCGTCGCGAAGGCCGACCTCGGTCGCCCAGTTCGCCAAACCGACAATCTGCGCACCAGGCAACGTCGCGCCGACGGGAGTGCCGGGATTGACCGCGAACTCTATCGACGGGTCGGGCCACGATGCGATCAACTGGACGAATCTCGTGCTCACCGATGTCACCTCCACGGCCGACCTTGCAGCTCGGTATTCCGCGAAGCGTTCCGCAGAGGTGAAGACCGCGATCGCGGGGCGGCCGTCTTTCTCTGTGATCTGCCACGGGAAGTGCGCGTCGCGTGGCCGAGCGTGGGATGCCGTGCCGCCAGGAACGGGCACGATAACCACGGCCAGCAAGAGCGTGGAGAGGAAGGCGTCGGTGTCGTTGCGCTCGGCGGCCGCGAGCAGTTGTGACTCGGTGTCGTTGGCCGGCGCGAAACCGGCTGGCCAGGCTCGCTTCAGTGTTTCTTGATCGGTGTCGTCGACGATTTCGGCATCTTCGACGTCGGGTCGGGTGTCGATTGTCGGTCGGTCACGGCTCCGCTTCTGCGCAGAGGACGTCGCGGACGACGGATAGGACAGATAGTCCTTCGCCTGGGCTGGAAACACCACCGTCGCCTCGTCCCCTGGCACCCAGGTCGGCGCAGCCGGCCGCTTGGGAAGCGGGTCAGCTGAGGGCGGACGCGGCGTGACGGTCGGGTGCGGCGTGACGGTCGAAGCAGGCGCTGGTAGGCCTCGGCCCGCAGCGCGACGGCCATCAGCGAAGCCTGCGACGGCGGCCCCCATTGCCGAACCCGTGGCGGAGGAGCGTGAGCGCAGCCGCTCGTTGACAAGTCCGCCCCCCGTCGCCGGACGAGCTGGCGACGACGTTGGGGACGCGTCGACGATCTCCGCTTCCACCGTCTCCACAGGCGGGACAGCAGTCGGGCCCGCAGGAGGAACGGCGGCGCGATGAACCGTCGCGTCGCCAGTGAGCCGAGGAGTCGGCGCCGCCGCCGACGCACGAGCACGGCCGTGCAGCGCGGAGGCGATCTCACTCTGCGCCATGCGAGCCCGCACGCCCATCGTGCGTCCAGGCAAGCGCACGTCGCCACGGGTCAACTGCGAAACAAACCACGATGGCAGGTACGCCTCGATCGGCAAACCTGGATTGATCGCGAGCCACCACTCGAAGTTCGGCCACTCAGCCGCCAACGCATGGAAGGAGAGCACCCGGTGTGTCGTACCGGGTGCCCGCACGCACATCGTCATCGATCGGACCGATGTGAAGGCAAGGACATGGGTGCGGTTGCCGGTGGTCCAAGTGCCCCAGTCGGCTGGCGCGTGGTCGGTTCGGCCACTCGCCGCGACGGGCAGAACGAGGTCGGCGCGACCGAGAATCTGGAAATACCGTTCCTGGTCGCCTGCCGCGAGGGCGTCACGCATCGCCGCTTCGACATCGATGGCCGGTTCCCAGTCGCTCAACGGCCCCCCTCCTTCATCCATCGACGCCTACCACGACAAACTACTAGCCGGTACCGGCGGCCACCATACCGGTTGAGGTCGACCTCGCCAGCCGGTTCGTTGGGTGCACGACCGATCCGACCTGTCCGATGCGACCCGAAGTGCGACGGCGTTCACGCAATCGCCGGTGTCGCTAACATCAGGAGGAACATGGACCCCTTTACTCTCTTCCGCTCGGCGCCTCACCGCCAACGCGTTGGGCCGACGATAGCGGCCGTCCTCACTTTGGGTTGTCTCATCAGTGCTGGTGGCGCGGGCACTGGAGGTCTACTCTCCACCCAGGTTAGGGTGAAAGCGACGTTGGCCGCACTTCGGATTTGCGAAGGCGCCCCGCAGTCGGCGACCGTCATGCCCGACCCTCCGTGGCCGCAGGAACGATATGACTTGAACGCGCTTAGTCAGATCACCGACGGTTCGGGCGTGACTGTGGCGGTGATCGACTCAGGCGTCGACACCCATCACCCGCAACTGACTGGTGTGGTGAGGCCAGGGTCGGACGCCCTTGACCGGGGTGGCGACGGACGAATGGATTGTGTGGGTCACGGAACCGCCGTAGCCAGCATTATCGCCGCCCGCGCGATGGCCGGAAGTGGCCTGCGAGGTCTGGCACCAGGTGCCCGAATCCTGCCCGTCCGGGCGAGCGAGCGGATCCAGACGAACGGAACGGTCACCGGAGCGGGAACGGTCGACGATCTCGCGGCCGGGATCCGCGCCGCCGTCGCGAGTCGACCCCGCCCCGCAGTGATCAATTTGTCGCTATCAGCTTCCCGGGACTCACCCGCGTTGCGGGCAGCAGTGCGGGCGGCGCTCTCCGCTGACATCGTGGTTGTGGCGGCGGTCGGCAACAATCATGCGGGTGGCGACCCGCCCAGTTATCCAGCCGCCTATGACGGGGTGGTCGGAGTTGGCGCCATTGGCCCCACTGGCGCCCGCGTGGAGTCGTCACAGGTGGGGTCCTATGTCGACCTCGTAGCTCCCGGCGAGGCGGTCACCGCAGCCGCGCCCACGCGGGGTCACCTTGTTGTCAGTGGCACAAGCTTCGCGGCGCCGTTCGTCTCGGCCACTGCGGCACTCATCCGTGCGCGTGAACCGCGACTGACCCAATCTCAGGTGGTCCGCCGGCTAATCTCCACGGCTGACCCGGCTCCCGGCGCCCCACCGGACTCTCCAGGCTATGGCGCCGGCGTTCTCAACCCACTGCGTGCGGTCACGGACGTCGGCACGAACGCTGTCCCGGAGACTCCGCTGCCCCACTCGTCGGCCACCGCCGACACCGATCCGAGGGCTGGGGTGGGATTCGTGGCATCTCCCGAATCCGACGGCACGGCTATCACCTCACACCCGGCCCGAACGGCCGTGGTTGGTGTGGCGTTCGCCCTCATCGCGGCGGCCGTGGCTATCGGAATCGGGGCGGTGGCCATCCCCCGTGGGCGACGACGTGGGTGGCGGGTTGGCCGGTGATGGCCGACACATTCGTCGGCACCTCCCGCCAACCCGCCACCGCCCCCACTCCCGATCAGACCTGTTGCGGCCTGACCGACCCCCGATATGACCACACCGATAGGTATGGCCAGCTCATGCGATCACTGCCCACTACATCGGCACAGTCGCCCGAACCGTTACGCCCGCAGACGAAAAACCGGATCACCGAAAAAGATTGGCGTTGTGCCGCTCGGCGCCCTGGTAGTCCACAAGGGAGTCATCGAGGGCGCGCCTTATCTGATTGAGCACGGTGGCGAGTTCGTTCGCGGCGTTGCGCCATGCCACCTGGCGATCGTGATAGGCCTGCTGTGCCTCACCCACCCAGGTGTGCACGAGCGGCGCGGCATCCCGCTCCAGTTGTGTGAGCTGCGATTCGATGGTGACGATCGCCGCACCAAGGTGAGCGCTCGTCTCCTGCAGTCGGCCGAAATCCACCAACAATCGGGACTCGTCGAAGCTGCTCATTGTCTTCCTCCCCCGACGGCTAGAGCGGCAGATCGATTGCGGGCATAGTCAGCCGACCGGCGACTTCCGCATCCGTGTGTTCATAACGTGTGCCGGCAGTGCGTACAGCGGTCGCGGTTTGCGCCAACGCGGTGAGCAACCGCCGTTGCTGCTCTGCCCATGCGACACTGGCCTGCTCAAACGACGCCCCGCCTCGCCCTTGCCAGACGGCTTTGGCCGCCTCGACCTCACGCAACAGCTGAGTCAGCATCGTCTGCAACTGCTGCTGTGCGTCGTCGAACCTCGACGCCACTTGGTGCATGACCTCGGCCTGCGCCTGCGTGGTCGACACCTCGCGTCACCCCCTTTCGCATGCATCGCCGCCTCATCGTCGAGGCAGGAACTTCCGATGCGTTGACGCTACTGGTTCGCACCGGAGCGCCACCACGGCATATGACGATCTGTGGATAACTCCATCGACGCCGGGTCAGGCGACGTCGGCGGTGAGCCCCTCTGGATCGAGTGCCCGACCAGACGGCACCAACGCGACCACCGCCGGCGGCAGCCGAACCGGAACAACACCGGGATAGCCGAGAGTGTCGAGAACCTGCCGCGATGGAACCGGAAACCGTAGCCCCAGCTCGGAGATGACCGCGAGCGAACCATCCGTTCCAAACGGCGCCTGCACCACCGCGCCCCGTCCGGGCGGAACAGCGATCCAATCGGCGACGGTGGAGTCGGCTCCAGTCTCACCGCGCCGGACCCCTGTGGCGACCTCGCCAATGACCCGAGGCTGGGCGACGGCGAGCGCGACCGTCGGGACCGCCTCGTCGGACATGAAGGACGCGCAGACACCGCGAGCGGTGTCCGGTGCGGCGAGCTGGGGGGTTGACGCTGGAGGGGCTGCGGAGCCGTTCGGAACCAACGAGGCGGTATGCGGAGCAGCCGAATACTGGGCGGCGCTCATGCGGCGCAACCCGCTGCCCGAAGCAAGGAGCAGGTCGGCCTGCACCTGGGTTATATCAGCGATGCCGGCCGAGAGCACCGCGCCGAATTGGCGCGCCCCACCCTGGTTCTCCACCACGATGACTGTTCCGGTCCGGACCCCCGCGATGCTGGATGGTCGCCCACGCCCCGGTACCGGTGGTGGCTCGAGGTCTGGTCCGGCGGGAATCGGTTCTAGCACAGCGGTCGGCACGGGAAGCGGAGCGTGGCCGCTCCACCCGAACGCCGGCAGCACCACCTGTGGGCGGCGCACCCAGAATCGGTGCCCGTGCCAGATCAGGTGGGTCGCGCCGGATGGATCCGACACGAGCAGTCCCTGCTCGCCGAGGTTGACGGGCGGCGCCGGCGGGTCGACGCCGATGAGCAGAATCGATTCCGGTTCCGCACCCGGTGACCCGGCGGCGGCGGGCCTTGAGCAGACCCGCCATGGGCTGGTGACGAGCTGCGCGGCGGCGGGCAGCGGGTCCGGCGCACCGGAAATGCCCAGCGGCACTCCGCGGGGCACCGTCGAGAGATCGGCGCGGACGACTCGCGCCTGGTGCGGTTCGGCGGTGCCCAAAATGAGCAGGGCCGAGGCATGGTTGAGCACTGGGTGCAGAACTCCGTCGCGCAGGACGAATCGCGCGCCGGTCTCGGCCTCGATGATGATTGACCTGCCATCGCGCCATGTGGTGTCACTGCCCGGCCGAATTACGCCGTAGACGGCCATCGCGGCGAGGCCGAGGGTCGCGACGATGACACCGGCGAGCAACGCTGGACCCGTGCGGGCGAGCAGAGCCGGCCCACGGTCTGGGTCGTGCACAGCCAACGCCGCGACCACTCGGCGCAGATTAAACTGATATGAGTGCATTTGGTCAGCGCGTGACACCATGGGACTCCCGTCTTTCGATTCGTGCGTCATGGTCGTCCTCGCGATCGCGCACTGGCCCTGCGAGGGCTATCCGTATGGTGCACCCGTGTGCCACGATCGTGATTATGGTGAACATTCTCATCCGCCTCGCTAGCGCAGCGGTCGCTGTCTGGTTCTCCACTTTTCTGATTCCGGGAATCCACGTCACCGCCACGACCACAGGTGGCACGGTGATCACCGTCATCTTGGTCGCGCTCATCTTCGGTGTGGTCAACACAGTCATCAAGCCGATTGTGAAGATGGTCGGCTGTGGGCTCTATGTCATGACTCTCGGGCTCATCGCCCTTGTCGTGAACGGCCTGCTGTTCTGGCTGGTCGGATGGCTCGCGGGTGAAGCCGGTCTACCGTTCACGGTTGACGACTTCTGGCCGTCGGCGGTGCTGGGCGCACTATTGGTGAGCATCGTGACCTGGGCAGCCGGACTGGTCTTCAAGGATCAGGGCGAAGACTGACACGGTTGGCCCCGACCGCCGACTGGCGGGTGAGGTGAAGCACACTTAAGGAGCCACGTTCCGCGTGGACCTTACAGTGAGAGCATGACCCCCACCCGCCGTGGTCTCCTGTTTGGGCTCAGCGCCTATCTGATCTGGGGGCTTTTCCCGCTTTATTGGCGACTACTCCGCACGAGCGGAG
This sequence comes from uncultured Actinomycetota bacterium, assembly GCA_963736695.1. Classification (GTDB taxonomy): domain Bacteria; phylum Actinomycetota; class Actinomycetes; order Mycobacteriales; family Micromonosporaceae; genus CAVTPU01. The sequence goes on along the minus strand of CAVTPU010000004.1, from coordinate 2,915,160 downwards.
CCGTGGAGGTCCTCGCACACCGCATTGTGTGGTCGGGGACCTTCGTCATCCTCGTGATCAGTGTCGTCGGCAGCTGGTCGCGAATCCGGAGATTGGTGACACACGGGCGCACCATGGCGCTCGTGGTGGCGGCCGGGACACTCATCTCCATCAACTGGGGCACCTACATCTACGGGGTCAATTCCGACCGAGTAGTCGAAACGTCGCTCGGGTATTTCATCAATCCCCTCGTGACGATCCTGTTAGGCGTTGTTGTCCTACACGAACGGCTGCGAATCGCCCAGTGGATCGCCGTTGGGGTCGGGGGCATTGCGATCGTCGTCCTGACCGTTGGATATGGCCGGATCCCTTATCTTGCGATGGTCTTGGCCATCAGCTTCGGCGGCTACACCCTGATCAAGAAGCGCGTCTCGATCGCGGCCACTGACAGCCTCTTTCTCGAATCTGCCGTGCTCGCGCTGCCCGCACTCGGCTGGATGAGCTGGCTCTCCGCACACGACGACGCGACCTTCGGCGGACCTGCGGTCGAGACCACCGTGCTGCTGGTTCTTGGCGGCGCGGTCACCGCGATCCCGTTGCTGCTCTTCGCTGGGGCGGCGAATCGAATTCCGCTCACGACGATCGGCTTGTTGCAATATCTGACCCCGACTCTCCAACTCGCGATCGGCGTGTGGATCTTCGGCGAACCGATGCCGCCAGTTCGCCTCGTGGGCTTCGGGTTGGTCTGGTTGGCACTCGCGATCGTGACTGTCGACGGCATTCGGCGTAGCCGGGCAGCCTCGTCCGGAATCCATCCGCAGCCCCCGCCATTGATCGTGCCGACCGTCACGACGGGCACCGCCGCGCGACGTTGACGGGTGTGGTTCGCCTAGGGTTGAGTGGCTCAGGAAAATACCTTCAACCCGGAGAGGGGCGTTGACGGCGGTGGCGCGGCATCCGCATAGTGAACCGTCCGATCTCATCCGCAGCGTTTCCCGCGCCCTCCGGGTTCTGGAAGCTGTCGGCCAGTCGCCGCGAGGCCTCACGGTCAAGCAGATCGCACGCAGATGTGAGCTAACCGGGGCGACTGCCTACCACCTCATCCGTACCCTTGCTTATGAAGGTTATGTCGCCCGGCGCGAGGACGGCACCTACACAGTGGGTTTCGAAGTCTCCGACCGGTTTCGCGAGCTCGCCGCCGCCCTGCGAGGCCCAGCCACCGTCTCGGACGCGCTTCGACACGCGAGCACGACGACGGGGTTCAGCCACTACCTCGGCACCTTTATCGGCGGCCGGATCGTCCTGACCGAAGCCGCCGAAGGCCGACACTCTCCGCACCTGGAGGACCTGCTTCCGGGGTTCGACGATGGGGCGCACGCAACCGCGTTGGGCAAGTCGCTGCTCACGACGCTCACCTATGATCAGCGTCTGCGTTATCTCAAGGACTGGGGAATGCGGTCCTACACGTCCGCGACGTTCACCCAACCCGAAGCCCTCGAAGTGGATCTCATCGAAGGCGAGCAGCGGGGGATGCAGATAGAGCTCTCGCAATATCGAGAGGGTCTGGCCTGCGCCGCCGTGCTCGTGCGGGATGATCGCGATCCTGAACGTCGCCTCGCCGTCGCCTGCGCGATGCCCACGAACCACTTGGCCACAGCGGCCGACGACGTCAGAGCCCACCTGCTCGGCGCCGCACACACGATTTCGGTGGTCCTGCCGGAAGTCTGACCCAATGGCGGCACCGAGAGCACTCAGCGGCCCCCGAGCCTTCAACTATGTGGTTCGTTCGGTGATGAACTGGGTCAATGACTCGAGTGCCTGCTTCGCGGGCACATCAGGGAGCCCGACGAGATGCTCACGTGCACGCTCGGCATAACCCCGCACAGTCTCGCGGGCTCGGGCGAACGAGGCCGAGCGTCGCAGCAGATGCAACCCTTCGGCGAGCACTGCGTCGTCAGAGATCGGCCCAGCTGCGATAATCTGCCGCAGTCGGACCGCGTCCGGATCGGTCGAGTCGTCGGCGAGCGCATAGAGCATCGGCAGGGTCGGCACGCCCTCGCGCAGATCGGTTCCCGGCGTCTTGCCGGACGCGGATGATTCCGATGCGATGTCAAGCAGATCGTCGGAGAGTTGAAAGGCCACACCGATGATGTCCCCGTACGCGGCGAGGGCCGCCGCTGTCTCGACCGGCGCGCCACTAAACATCGCCCCGAATCGGGCTGATGTGCCGATCAGCGATCCGGTCTTGTCGGCGATGACTCGCAGATGGTGATCGACCGGATCGCTATCGCGCGGGCCCGCCGTCTCGGCGATCTGACCATGCACTAAGCGGGCGAAGGTCTGTGCCTGGATCCGAACCGCCTCCGGGCCGAGTTCGGCGGCGACGAGCGCAGCCTGCGCGAAGAGAAAGTCGCCGGCGAGGATGGCGATCGAGTTGCCCCACCGGGTGTTGACCGAAGGAGCGCCGCGGCGTACGGGCGCTTCGTCCATCACGTCATCGTGATAGAGGGTGGCGAGGTGAGTCAGCTCCACGACCACCGCTGCTCGGGCCACCTCGGGCGCCTGGGGCGTGCCGAACTGTGCCGCCAACGCCACCACCAGCGGCCGAAACCGTTTGCCACCCGCGTTCACGAGATAGCGGCCGACCTCACCGAGCAGCGGGTCCGCTGTGACGATCGCCTCCTGCAATTGCCCTTCGGCCACGTCGAGTGCCGCCCGCACATCTGATTCCAGACCAGGATGGTCCAGAACGATGCCGATCGACGTCTTGGCCGACGAGGCGTCGCCGGCTGTCGCGCCGCCGGCTCGAGAATCGCTGCTCACCACGACTCCACGATTGCACACCCGACCCGGTCAGACATCGCCAGCTATCTCCGTTCGCGAGGCACTGCACACAGTGGCACGTCGGCAACCAAACGTGTTCATCAGGCGACGCTTTCGGCCGGGCCCGCGAACACGTCCGTGCACCGCTCTACCACATAACCGGCGGCGGCGATCACCGAATGAAGTGCGCGGCCTTCTCCGCGAGATCGAGCACTGGAGTCGGCCAGACCCCCAGCACGAGCGTGGCGAGCACTCCGACCATGACAGCCGCTGCCGTATAGGCGCCTGGGACCGCCACTGTCGGGCTCTTCTCGGCCGGCTCCGACAGCCACAGCATCACAACGACTCGGAGATAGGGGAAGGCGAGCACCATGCTTGTCACCACACCCGCGATCGCAGCCGCGATGGGCCAGGCACCGCGGCTATCGAAGGCTGCGCCGAAGACCGCGAACTTGCTGATGAAACCGCTGGTGAGCGGAATTCCCGCGAATGCCAACATGAGAAACGTGAAGACGCCCGCAGCGAGTGGCGATTGCCGCCCCAATCCCGCCCACTGGGAAAGGTGAGTCGCCTCGGCGCCGTCCTCGTCGCGCACCAACGTCACGATCGCGAACGCGGCGATGACCGTGAAGCCATAGGCCGCGAGGTAGAACATCGACGACGACAGTCCAGCCGAACCGAAAGAGATCACGCCAACGAGGAGATAACCCGCGTTGGCGATCGAGGAATAGGCGAGAAGCCGTTTGATGTCGGTTTGAGTGACCGCAAACACCGCGCCGACGAGCATCGTTGCGATCGCGATGAACCCGACCACGGGCTGAATGTCCCATTCGGCCCGTCCGAACGCCGAATAATAAACCCGGAGCAGAGCGCCAAACGCCGCGACCTTCGTCGCTGCGGCCATGAGCGCCGTGACCGGGGTCGGCGCCCCCTGATAGACGTCGGGGGTCCAGACGTGAAACGGCACCGCTGCGACTTTGAAGAGCAGCCCAACCGAGATCAATGCGAGCCCGGTCAGCAACAGCAACTTGTCGGTGGGCTCGACGAGGGTCGCGGCGTCGAGACCGGCGAAGGTCACGGTGCGGGCGAAGCCATAAAGCAAAGCCATGCCGAAGATGAAGAACGCTGACGCGAAGGCTCCGAGCAGGAAGTACTTCATCGCCGCTTCCTGGCTGAGCAGCCGACGCCGACGGGCGAAGGCACACAACAGATAAAGCGGCAGCGAGAAAACCTCCAACGCGACGAACATCGTCAACAAGTCGTTGGCGGCGACAAAGAGCATCATGCCGGCGAGAGCGAACAGCGTGAGTGGAAACACCTCGGTGGCGCCGGGCTGTCGCGCCTGCTGCTCGTCAGCCGGGCCGGTGGCGGGCACCGCCGCCTGCGCGACGAACGGGCCGCCCTGTTCCAGCGCCCGATCGCCGATGAGCAGCAGTGCCAGCAGCCCCAACACCAGCAGCGTCGCCTGCAAGAAGAGTGCCGGACCGTCGATAGCGATCGCGGTTCCCGCGGTGATCGGCCGGCGGCCGTCACGCGCGACGTCAACCACCATGACCAACGCGGCGATCAGCGCGGCGAAGGACAGCAGCAACTGAACGACGTGGCGGGCGCGCCGAGGCACGATGGCCTCGACGAGCACGCCAACGCAGGCGGCGCCGAAGAGGATGAGCATGGCGGCCATCGCCCGATAGTCGAGATCGGGCAGCGTGAGGTCAGCCGCGAGATCGACGGTCGGCCCGAGTGCCGGTGGGGTCAGGACCGCGATCATTTGCCGGCCTCCTGGTTGCTGGTGCTCGACGGGGCCGGATCGTTGGCGCCGATGTCGTGCATCGTCGCCGCGATGGCCGGATTGATGACATCAAGAACAGGCTTGGGATAGAAACCGAGCAGCAGTAGCAACGCGATGAGCGGCGCCACGACCACGGATTCGCGCAGTGTCAGGTCTTGACGCATCGCGCTGATCTCGGCCATGACGGGGTTCACGGTGCCCTGGGTAGTTCGCTGCACCATCCACAACACATATGCCGCGGCGAGAACGATCCCGATCGTGGCGACAACGGCGACTGCCTTGTTGACAGTGAAGGTGCCGATGAGCACAAGGAACTCGCTGACGAACGGAGCCGTGCCGGGCAGCGCCAACGAGGCCATTCCGGCGAGGAAGAAGACTCCGCCGAGAACGGGAATCAATGTGCCGGCTCCTCCGAAGTCGGTGACCAAGGCCGACCCTCGTCGGGAGATCAGCATGCCGACAACGAGGAAGAGCAGTCCGGTGGCGAGTCCATGGTTGAGCATATAGAGCACGGAACCGGAGCCGGCCTGAGTGGTGAAGGCGAAGATGCCGATCCCGATGAAACCGAAGTGCGCCACGGAGGTGTATGAAACCAACCGTTTGAGGTCGTTCTGCCCGACTGCAAGCAACGCGGCGTAGACGATGCCGACGAGTGCGAGTGTGAGTGCGAGCGGCGCGAAATACCGCGACGCGTCCGGAAAGAGCGGCAGGCAATAGCGCAAGATGCCGAAAGTGCCGACCTTGTCCAGCACTCCGACAAGCAGCGCGGCCGCCCCCGTTGGGGCCGCACCGCCGGCGTCCGGCAGCCACGTGTGGAACGGGAAGAACGGCGCCTTGATAGCGAAGGCGAGGAAGAATCCGAGGAAGAGCCACCGTTGGGCGGTGGCGGAGAAGTCGGCGTCGGCCAGCGTCGCCCAGTCGAACGTGTGCCCGCCGAGCACCCACACCCCGATGACCGCCGCGAGCATGAAAAGCCCACCGACGAGCGAATAAAGGAAAAACTTCACGGCGGCGTACTGCCGCCGTTGGCCGCCGTATGAACCGATGAGGAAATACATCGGCACCAGCATGACTTCGAAAAAGACGTAGAAGAGGAAAAGGTCGGCGGCTGCGAAGACGCCGATCATGGTCGACTCGAGTGCGAGCAACAGCGCGAAGTAGATCGGCACCGAACGGGAAGCTGGTTCCCGTTCGTCGCCGTGCGCCTCGCGCCACGAGTGCAGGATCACCAACGGAACGAAGAGCGCGATGAGCGCGATCATCACGAGGGCTATGCCATCGACCGCGAAGGTGAACCGCACCCCCCAGGTCGGAATCCATGGATACGACTCGCGAAACTGGAATCGCGCACCGTCCGGCTGAAAGCCCAACCACATGGCCACGGTGAGCCCAAGAATCGCGAGCGACCAGATCAGGGCTATCACCTTGGCCACGGTGGGGCGGCTGCGTGGCATCAGCCCCACCACGACCGCGCCGACCAACGGCGCGACCGTCAAAACCGAGAGGTACGGCAAGCCCGCCTCACTCATCACCGTCACCCGAGCCTCACTACGAGAAATGCGGCGGCCACGAGCAGCGCACCGGCGAGCATGGAGAGGGCATAGGAGCGCACGAAACCGGTCTGCAGCCGGCGCAGCCGTCCGGAGCCGCCGCCCACGGCTGCGGCGAGTCCGTTGACGAGCCCATCGATGCCCCTGTTGTCGATGAAGACCAGAGCCCGGGTCAGATAACGACCGGGCAGTTCGAAGACCGCCTCGTTGACGGTGTCGCCATAGAGGTTCTCCCGGGCTGCGGCGACGAGCGGTCCGGCTGGCTGTGGCTTTTCGGCGGTGCCGTCACGGAACAACAGGTAGGCGAACCCGGCACCGACGAGCACCACCAGCACGGTGAGTGTCGCGACGAACCACGCCTGCAGTCGGACTTCATGTTCGACCGCCTCACCAAAGACCGGGTTGAGCCAGTCGACCACCGTGGTCGCCATGAGCCCACCGGCGCCGACCGACCCGACCGCGAGCACGATGAGCGGGATCGTCATCACCGGCGGCGACTCGTGCGGGTGGGTGATCTCCGGGGTCCACCGCTGAGGCCCGTGAAACGTGAGCACGAAGAGCCTCGTCATATAGAAAGCGGTAAACCCGGCGCCGAGCAGTGCGGCGGTGCCGAAGAGCCAGCCGGTCCAGCCGGGCCGGTTGAAGGCCGCCTCGATGATCGGGTCTTTGGTGAAGAAGCCAGACAACGGCGGAATGCCGATGATGGCGAGCCAGGCGAGGCCGAACGTGGCCCACGTGATGCGCATGTGGGGGGCGAGCGCGCCGAAACGGCGAATGTCGGTCTGGTCTCGCATCGCGTGCATCACCGAGCCGGCGCCGAGGAAGAGACCCGCCTTGAAGAATCCGTGCGCGAGAAGATAGACGATGGCGAGCGCGTAGGCGCCGCCGCCGAGTCCGACACCAAGAAACATGTAGCCGATCTGCGACACGGTCGACCAGGCGAGCACCCGCTTGATGTCGTCCTTCGCGCATCCGATGAGCGCGCCGATCATCAGAGTGAACGCCCCGATGCTGACGACCACTGTCTGCGCGGTCGGGTTGGCGTCGAAGATCGGGTGGGCGCGGGCGATGAGATAGACGCCAGCAGTGACCATGGTGGCTGCGTGGATCAGAGCGGAGACCGGGGTGGGACCCTCCATCGCGTCGGGCAACCAGGCCTGCAACGGAAACTGACCGGACTTGCCGGCGGCGCCGAGCAGAAGAAGCAGTCCGAGCGCGAGTGTCACGTTGGCCGTGAGGCCGCTGACCCCGGCGAAGACCCCGGCGTAGTTGACCGTTCCCATTGTCGCGAACATGAGAAAGATCGCCAACGCCAAGCCGGCGTCGCCGACCCGGTTCATGATGAAAGCCTTCTTGCCCGCAGTCGCGGCCGCCGGCCGACCGAAATAAAACGAGATCAACAGGTACGACGCGACGCCCACTCCCTCCCAACCGAAGTAGAGCATCACGAAGTTGTTGCCCAGCACGAGCAGCAGCATCGCGGCGACGAAGAGGTTGAAATAGCCGAAGAACCGGCGCCGGGCAGTCGCCGCTGATTCGTGGGTGACGTCGGCCGGTGAGTGCTTGAGATATCCGACCGCGTAGACGTGGATGAGGAAACCCACCCCCGTGATCAGCAGCACGAAGACGGCCGAAAGCGGGTCGAACAGCAGCCCGAAGTCGACGGTGAGGTCCCCTATCGGCGGGATGAAGCTGAAGAGGCTCACCTCCGCGGATCGCCGGTCGGCGGGCAGCCCGCCCAGGTTGATGAAATAGATCAACCCGAGCACGAAGGACGCCCCGACGCTCGCACAGCCGAGCAGGTGACCCCAGCGGTTCGCCCAACGGCCGGTGAGCAGCAGCAACGCCGCGCTCGCGAGGGGAATCGCGATCAACAACCAGATCTGGGTCAGCGCCCCGGAGGCCGCGGCGGGCGGCGCGGCGAGGTGACTGGAGCCAGCAAGCAAGGCGTGCATGTGTCCCTCAGTACTTGAGCAGGTTGGCGTCGTCGACGCTCGCGGAGCGCCGCGCGCGGAAGATCGACATGATGATGGCGAGGCCGATGACGACCTCAGCGGCGGCCACGACCATGACGAAGAATGCCATGATCTGACCATCGAGCGTGCCGTTGATGCGACTGAACGTCACCAGAGCGAGGTTGGCCGCATTGAGCATCAGCTCGATGCACATGAATAGGACGATCGCGTTGCGCCTGATGAGCACTCCCACCGCTCCGATGGTGAACAGCGCTGCCGCCAGCACGACGTAGAAGCCGGGTTCCATGGTCGTTACCGATTACCTTCCCTCGGTGCCTTTGGGAGTCAGCTCCACCTCGGAGAGTTCCCGGACTGGCAGGATCGCCGCGATGGTCTGCTCGGCCGTCGAACCGTCAGGCAAGCGACCGGGGGTCGCCACCGACGATGCGGTGGAGTAGACGCCCGGACCGGCGGTCGCGCCCGGATAGTTCCCCGGTGCGAACCGCGCCCGCATCCGATCCGGCTGGCCGAACCGGTGCTGACTGCGGCGTTCGATGTGGGCAAGCATCATCGCTCCGACGGCAGCCGTGATGAGCAGTGCCGAGGTCGCCTCGAAGGCGAAGACGTAGCGGGTGAACAGCGCCTCGGCGATGCCCTGCACGTTGCCAGCGCTGTTGGCCTCGGCGAGCCCATTGGCGGGCCGGTCACGCAGAGCTCGCACGAAGGCCGAGCCGACGAGCCCGGCGAACCCCACTCCGAGCAGGACCGCAACGATCCGCTGACCACGCAAGACCTCGATGAGCGAGTCAGTGGCGTCCCGGCCGATGAGCATGAGCACGAAGAGGAACAGCATCATTATCGCGCCGGTGTAGACGATGATTTGGGCGAGGCCGAGAAACGGACCGGCCTGCACCACGTAGAACACACCCAGCGACAGCATCACCACGACCAGCCACAGGGCGGAGTGCACCGCGTTGCGTGCCACCACCATGCCGATCGCGGCGATGACGGTGAGCGGCCCCAGGATCCAGAAAAGCACCGCTTCACCGGTGCCGGGCACGTCGGCCGCCGCGGCGAGAACCATGTCCATGCGTCAGACCTCCGAGGCCCCGTTGACCGAATTCTGCACCTGCTCGGCCCCTGCGGAGGTGCCGGGGTTCGTCAAAGCGTTGACGTAGTAGTCCTTCTCCGACCGGCCGAGCCGCATCTCGTGGGGCGGCTGCTCCATTCCTGGCTGCAGCGGCGCGAGCAACTGCTCCTTGGTGAAGATCAGATCCGTACGGCGATCTCGGGCGAGTTCATATTCGTTGCTCATCGTCAACGACCGAGTCGGGCAGGCCTCGATGCACAGCCCGCAGAAGATACACCGCGAATAGTTGATCTGGTAGACGGAAGCGTAACGCTCGCCTGGCGAGAAGCGGATGTCGTCGGTGTTCTGACCGCCTTCGACATAGATGGCGTCCGCCGGACAGGCCCAGGCGCACAGCTCGCAACCGATGCACTTCTCCAACCCGTCCGGGTGCCGGTTGAGGATGTGCCGGCCGTGATAGCGCGGCGCGGTGACCGGCTGCTCGAACGGATAGGGGGTGGTGACGACTGCGCGGAACATGTGGGCGAAGGTGACGCCGAAGCCCTTCACCGCGTCGGTGATGCCGCCCATGCCTACGCCTCCTTCTCGTCAGTGGTGGGCGCGCCGGCAGCGGCGTTGGCCGGCTGACGCTCGGCGACGACGCGCCTAGTCCGGGGACTCGGTGGCACCTGCAGGTCGAGCGGGGGAATCGGGAAACTTCCGACCGGCCGATCGGAACCATCGGCGATGGCGGCCGCGGGTTCGTCCTGTTTCGTGGGCCACAACAACGCGAGAAGCAGAATGGCCAGCGCGGCTCCGCCGACGATGAGCCACCGGCGTGTGCCGGTGATCGGCTCATCCTGCAGCACACGCAACCCGCCGAGCAGGAGAATCCAGATCAGGTTGACTGGCAGTAGAACCTTCCAGCCGAATCGCATGAACTGGTCATAACGCAGCCGAGGAAGAGTCGCGCGCACCCAGATAAACAGGAACAGCAGCACGGCCAACTTCGCCACGAACCACAGCAGTGGCCACCAGCCTGCGTTCGCCCCCGACCAGAACGCGGTGATCGGCCATGGTGCACGCCAGCCGCCGAGGAAGAGGGTGATGACGATCGACGACATCGAGACCATCGCGACGTATTCGGAGAGCATGTAGAGCAGGAACTTGATCGAACTATATTCGGTCATGTATCCCGCGACGAGCTCGCTCTCCGCCTCGGGCAGGTCGAAGGGCGCCCGGTTCGTCTCGCCAAAGGCCGCGATTACGAAGATCACAAAACTGGGGATGAGCAGAATGGCATACCACGACGGCACCGTCGGGTGCCAGCCGAAGATGGTCCATGTGGCCTCACCGCCCCCAGCCTGCGCGGCGACGATACCCGACGTCGACATCGTTCCGGCGGTCATGAAGACGGCGACGATGGAAAGACCCATCGCGACCTCGTAGGAGATCATCTGCGCGGACGAACGCAACCCTCCGAGCAAGGGATAGGTCGATCCCGACGCCCAGCCACCGAGCACGATGCCATAGACCGCCATAGACGAGCAGGCAAGCACCACCAGCAGTGCCACCGGAACATCGGTGACCTGCAGTGGCGTACGGTGCCCCGCGATGCTGACCATCGGCCCGAAGGGAACCACCGACAAGGCGGTCAGCGCAAAGACCGCAGAGACGGTCGGGGCGAAGAAGAAGACCACCTTGTCTGCGGTGCGGGGAAGTATGTCCTCTTTCAACATGCCTTTTAGGCCGTCCGCGAGGGTCTGTAGCAGGCCGAGTGGGCCGACCTGGTTGGGTCCGGGTCGCACCGCCATCCGGGCAACAACCCGGCGCTCATACCACACCCCGATGACCGTCATGCCCATGCCAAAAGCGAAGACCACAACCACCTTGATCAACACGAGCCACCACGGGTCGTGTCCGAAGTCGGCGAGCGTGGGGTCAGCCCCCGCCGCGAGGGGCGGAGCCGCCCAGCCCACGGGGGTTGCCGCAGCCGCCAACATGCCCACCGTCATCGTGCACCTCCTGTGAGCGATTCGATGGCGACGACCGCGCCCGAGGTCGCGGCGAGTGACCGCCCGACGGTACTTCCCGGGGAATGAGTGGGCAGCCACACCACGCCGTCGGGCATCTCGGTCACCTGCGCCGCGACGGTGATGTCGCCTCGGTCGGTCTGGACCCGAACCCGGTCGCCGTCGGCGATTCCGGCTGCGGTCGCGGTTCTGATCGAGATGAGTGCCCGCGCGGGTCGGGCGGTGGCGGCCAGTGTCTCATCGCCCTCCAGCAGGGTCGCCTCGTCGATGAGTTGCCGCCAGGTGGCGAGCACCACGCGGCCAACTGTCGGCGTGGCGGCTCGCCCCGCGGTCACCTTCGGCGGCGCGGCCTTGGGCGCGCCGCTCACCGGCAGACCTGCGAGTTCGCGACGGACCGCCGGGACGTCAGCGCAGCCGAGCCGCACATCCATCGTCTGCGCGAGGGCGTCGAGGACCCGCGCGTCGGTCATCGCCCCGGTCTCCAGCGCCGCGTCGAAGACTCGCAGCCGGCCTTCCCACGTGAGGAACGAACCGGCCTTCTCCGCCACTGGCGCGACCGGAAGAACGACATTCGCGTGTCGGGTGACCCGGCTGTGTCGCACCTCGAGCGAGACGAGAAAGTCGACCGCCCGCATCGCCTCGTCGGCGAGGTCCGGATCGGCCAAGTCGTCGGTGTCGACACCGGCGACGATCAGCGCACCGAGTGTGCCGGCCGCAGCCGCAGCAATGATCGCGTCGGTGTCACGCCCGGCGGTCTCCGCGATCGCGCCGGGCTTGAGCCTCCACGCCTCGGCTATCTCGGCCCGTGCGGTCGCGTCGATGACGAGACGGCCGCCGGGCAACAGATTGGGCAGGCATCCGGCGTCGACGGCACCCCGGTCGCCGGCACGCCGCGGAACCCACGCGAGCTTTGCACCGGTCGAACGCGCCAGCGTCGCGGCGGCCGAGTAGCCGCCCTCCACAGTGGCGAGCCGTTCGCCGACGAAGAGAATCGCGCCGGGCTGAGCCAGCGTCGCACGCACAGCCTCCGAGGTGGCCAGCAGTTGGGCTTCATCACCGGGCACGGTCGCGGTCACGGTCGCGCCTAGTTTCGCCAGCCCCCGCGACTCATAGGGGGCGAGCGCGTGCACGGCGAGGCCGTTGCGACGCCATGCGGCCCGCAGACGCAGGAACAGGATCGGACATTCGTCCTCGGGCTCGAGGCCGACAAGCACCACGGCCGGCGCGGTGTCGACATCGGAATAGGTCACGTCGGTGCTGCTCGCGATGCACGCGGCGAGGAACTCCGCTTCTTCGCCGAGCGCGGCACTCACGGTATCGCGGGTTGCCAGTGGGCGGGCCCGGAAATCGATGTCGTTGGTGCGCAGCACGGTCCGGGCGAACTTCGAATACGCGTACGCGTCTTCGACTGTCAATCTGCCGCCGGTGAGCACGGCCACTCCGGTCGAGCTGTCTCGGGCCCGCGTCAGCCCTTCGGCCGCAGTCCGCAGCGCCTCAGACCAGCTCGCTTCCCGCAACTCCCCAGTCTCGGAGTCACGCACCATCGGGGTGGTGATGCGGTCAGGCTGGGTGGCATATCGGAAACCCCATCGGCCGCGATCGCAGTTCCACTCGGCGTTGACCGCCTTGTCATCGCCCGCGAGGCGACGCACCACCATGCCTCGGCGGTGATCCGTGCGCTGCGCGCAGCCAGCCGCGCAGTGTTCGCAGACGCTCGGCGTCGACACCAGGTCGAACGGGCGGGCACGGAAGCGATATTGCGCGGAGGTGAGCGCACCGACGGGGCAGATCTGCACGGTATTGCCGGAGAAATAGGAGTCGAACGGCTCGCTCGCATCGATGCCGATCTGCTCCGACGACGAACGATCCAGCAAGTCGATGAATTTGTCGCCCGCCACCTGGTCGGCGAAACGGGTGCACCGCTGACACAGCACGCACCGCTCGCGGTCGAGCAGCACCTGCGCCGAGATGTTTATCGGCTTGGGATATTCGCGTTTCTCTTCAAGAAACCGCGACTGCGTGCGGCCGGTCGACATCGCCTGGTTCTGCAGCGGGCACTCGCCGCCTTTGTCGCACATGGGGCAGTCGAGGGGGTGATTAGCCAGGAGCAGCTCCATGATGCCCTCCTGCGCCTTGCGGGCGACATCGGAGATGAGCTGGGTCTGCACGACCATGCCGTCGGCGACGGTCTGGGTGCACGAAGCCACCGGTTTGCGCTGCCCCTCGACGTCGACCAGACACTGCCGGCAGGCGCCGGCCGGTTCCAGCAACGGATGGTCACAGAACCGGGGGATCTCGATGCCCAGCTGCTCGGCCACCCGGATCAGCAACGCGCCCTTCGGCGCAGTCACCTCGATCCCGTCGATGGTGAGCGTGACCGTGTCGGCGGGGGCCTGGGTCTTGGCCACCTCTGTCATGCGTGCGCTCCCACTTGCTGCTTGGTGGAGAGCCTCGGCGGCGTGCGGCCCTCGATGTAATCCAGATAGTCCTGCCGGAAGAACTTCAGCGATGACGTCACCGAACTCGTCGCGCCATCGCCGAGGCCGCAGAACGCCCGACCCAGGATGTTGTCACAGGTGTCGAGCAGCGTGTCCAGGTCTGCGTGGGTGCCCTCACCGGAGAGAATCCGGGCGTAGGTTCGCACCATCCAGTAGTTGCCCTCGCGACACGGCGTGCACTTGCCGCACGACTCATGGTGATAGAACTTCAACCATCGGTAGACGGCATAGACTGGGCAGTCCTGGTCGGAGAAGATCTGCGTCGCCGTGGTGCCGAGGATCGACCCAGCCGCCGCGACCGAGTCGAAGTCGAGGACCACGTCGAGATGGTCTGCGGTGAGCAGCGGCGTTGACGACCCGCCAGGCGTCCAGAAACGCAGCGTGTGGCCGGGACTCATGCCACCAGCGAGCTCGATGAGCTCGCGCAAGGTAACCCCCATCGAGCACTCGTACTGGCCGGGGTGCGCGATCCGGCCGGAGAGCGAATAGATCATCGGCCCCGACGACTTCTCGGTGCCCATCGTCTTCCACCAAGCCGCGCCGCCCAGCACGATATAGGGCACGCTCGCGATCGTCCCGACGTTGTTGACCACCGTGGGTGCTGCGTAGAGACCATGTGTCGCCGGGAACGGCGGGCGCAGTCGGGGCTGGCCCCGCATGCCCTCGAGCGAGTCGAGCAGCGCCGTCTCTTCGCCACAGATGTAGGCGCCGGCCCCGCTGTGCACCACGAGGTCGAGGTCGAAGCCGGAACCCAGGATGTTCGTGCCGAGATAGCCGGCGGCGTATGCCTCGTCAACGGCGTGTCGCAACCGGCGCGCCGCGTTGAGCGCCTCACCACGAATGTAGATATAGGCCCGACTGGCTCGAATCGCATATGAAGCGATGATCGCGCCCTCGATCAACGAGTGCGGGTCATGCGTCATGAGCGGCAGGTCCTTGCAGGTGCCTGGCTCGCCTTCATCCGCGTTGATGACAAGGTAGTGGGGGCGTGGCGGGTTCTGCGGAATGAATCCCCACTTCATTCCGGTGGGGAAGCCGGCACCGCCGCGCCCGCGCAGACCCGAGTCCTTCACGAGCGCGATGAGGTCATCGGGGTGAGCGTTGAGTGCCTTGCGCAGTGCGCGATAGCCGTCCAACTGCTCGTAGGTCTCCCGCCTCCACGCGTTCGGGGCCGACCACCGCTTGGTCAGCACCGGTGTCAGCTTGGCGAGGACCGCCTTCGACGGCGTGGTGCTCACGTCGTCTCCCTTCCCTTTCCGGGGATCGGCGTCTCCGGGTCGAAGTCAGCCACCGCGACGCCGTGTTCCTCCGCGAGCCGGTTGCCCCGCAGCGTCGGCGTGCCGGCGACGCCGTCACCGATCGCGTCGGAGTCCGGGCGGGTGAAGCCGGCGAGCTCGCGGGAGGTCTCCTTGAGCGTGCACAGTCGCGCCCCACGAGTCGGCGCGGGTCGATCGCCAGCCTGCAGGCGCTCCACCACGGACAGTGCGGTCTCGACATCCATCTGGTCGAAGAACTCATAGTTGACCGTCAGCACCGGGCCGTAGTCACACGCGGCGAGACACTCCGCGTGCTCCAACGTGATGGCACCGTCGGAGGTGGTCTCCTCATGCCCGACCTCGAGGCGTTCCGACAGCGCCTCGTAGACCCGCTGGCCGCCCAACGTGTCGCACATGGTGTTAGTGCAGACGCTGACCAGCCAGTCTCCGGCCGGTTTTCGCTTATACATGGTGTAGAAGGTGGCGACTGCCGCGACCTGCGCTCGGGTCAGGCCGAGTTGCTCGGCGCAGAACGCGATGCCGTCGGCGGAGACGTGCCCCTCTTCGGACTGCACGAGGTGCAGCATCGGCAGCAACGCCGATCGGGAGCGCCCCTCGGGATAGCGGGCGATGATCTCCTTCGCCTGCACCTTGGTCTCTTCGGAGAACTCCATCAGCGATCACACCCACCCATGACCGGGTCGAGCGAGGCGCCCCCGGCGATGACGTCGGCAATGAGGCCGCCCTCCGCCATCGCCGGAATCGCCTGCAGATTGACGAAACTGGGCTCGCGGTAGTGCACCCGATAGGGTCGCGTTCCACCGTCGGAGACCGCGTGCACACCCAACTCGCCTCGCGGAGCCTCGATCGCGACATAGACCTGGCCGGGCGGCACCCGGAAACCCTCAGTCACGAGCTTGAAGTGGTGGATGAGGGACTCCATCGAGGTGCCCATGATGTTGGCGACATGGCCGAGCGAGTTGCCCAGGCCGTCTCGGCCGACCGCCAACTGCGCCGGCCAAGCGATCTTCTTGTCGGCGACCATCACCGGCCCTGGTGTCAGCCGATCCAGCGCCTGTTCGACGATCTTCAAAGATTCGCGCATCTCGGCCATGCGTACCTGATAGCGGCCCCACACGTCGCCTGTCGGCGCGGTCGGCACCTCAAAGTCATAGTTCTCATAGCCGCAATAGGGTTCAGTCTTGCGCAGATCCCAACCGAGCCCCGCCGACCGGAGCACCGGCCCGGTGATGCCCAGCGCCACGCACCCGGTGACGTCGAGAACCGCGACGTTTTTCGTGCGTTCCAACCAGATCGGCTGCCCCGACAGCAGCGCCTCGTATTCGGCGAGGCGGCGCGGCATCATCGCGAGGAACTCACGGATCTTCGCGATTGCCTCTGGCTGCACGTCCTGCGCCACTCCGCCGGGTCGCACATAGGCCATGTTCATCCGCAGCCCGGAGACCATCTCGAAGATCTCTAAGACATATTCACGTTCCCGGAAGCCATAGAGCATCATCGAGATCGCACCGAGTTCCAGACCGGTGGTGCCGAGCCAGACCAGGTGGGAAGCGATCCGGTTGAGCTCCATCATGAGCACCCGAATCGTGGTCGCCCGCTCCGGAATCTCGTCGGTGATGCCGAGCAGCTTCTCCACCGCGAGGGCGTAGGCCGTCTCGTTGAAGATCGGGGCGAGATAGTCCATCCGGGTGACGAAGGTCGAGCCCTGCACCCATGTGCGATATTCGAGGCTCTTTTCGATGCCGGTGTGCAGATAGCCGATGACGCACCGACATTCGGTGACGGTCTCACCCTCGAGTTCGAGGATGAGACGCAACACGCCGTGGGTCGACGGGTGCTGTGGACCCATGTTCACCACGATGCGTTCGTCGCGCAGCGGGTCGGCCCCGGCCACGACTGTGTCCCAGTCTCCGCCCGTGACGGTGAAGACCTTGCCCTCGGCCGTGTCGCGCTCGGTGGCGTAACTCGTCACTGGTAGGACCTCCTCCGGTCCGGCGCCGGAATCTCCGCGCCCTTGTATTCCACCGGCACGCCACCCAACGGATAGTCCTTGCGTTGCGGGTGACCTTCCCAGTCGTCCGGCATGAGGATTCGGGTAAGACTCGGGTGGCCGTCAAAGACCACGCCGAACATGTCGAAGGTCTCCCGTTCCTGCCAATCGGCGGTCGGATAGACCGACGTCACACTCGGCACGTGCGGCCGTTGAGTGGAGACCGCAACTTCGAGGCGAATCCGCCGGCGATATGTCATCGACGTCAGGTGATAGGCGACGTGCAGGCGGCGCTCGTCGCCACCGAGATAGTCCACACCGGAGACCGACGAGCACAGCTCGAATCGCAGCGCCTCGTCGTCGCGAAGCACAGCGCAGACCTCGGCGATCGACTCGGGACGAATGTGCAGAGTCAGCTCGCCACGGTCCACGACGACCTTCTCGATCGCCGCGTGCAGGTTCGGATAGGCCTCGGCGAGGGCGTCGTACACCTCATCGAAGTAGCCACCGAATGGCCGGCTGGCCTCGGCGACCTCGACCCGCCGCCGGGCCAGGCCCCCGAACCCTGAGGTGTCGCCGGTGCCTTGGATGCCGAACATGCCCCGGCCGGCTGGACTCGCGGGCGGCAGCTCCGCCGGGGCTCCGCTGGTGGCTCCGATCGGTGGCGCCGAAACCGGCACCGAACCGACGGCCGGAGTGCCGGCCGTCTCCCCGGTCGGGGTGACTCCCACAGGCCCGGCCGACTCTCCGGGTGGCGGGGTCGAGGCCGTGTCGCCGCTCACCACCGACCACCGCCCTGCAGGTGACGACCTTCGGCCATCCAAGTCTCGACGCGCAACTGTTCTTCGCGGCCTTCGCTCACCGCTTGCTCCCACTGCTGGCTCTTGATCTTGTCACTGCGATAGGACGACGGCATCGCTCCCGGAGCGACCACCGGCACATCACCAGCGGCCTGTTGGGCTGCGAGGGCACGCCTCCCCGCCGCGCCGAGCGGCTCATGCTGGATCTTCTCGCGCAGCTTGAGGATCGCGTCGATGAGCATCTCCGGCCGTGGCGGGCAACCCGGCAGATACATGTCCACCGGCACGATATGGTCGACTCCCTGCACGATGGCGTAGTTGTTGAACATGCCGCCGCTCGTCGCGCAGACCCCCATGGAGAGCACCCATTTCGGATCGGCCATCTGGTCATAGATCTGCCGCAGCACTGGTGCCATCTTCTGGCTCACTCGGCCAGCAACGATCATGAGGTCAGCCTGACGGGGCGAGGCACGGAACACCTCCATGCCCCAGCGCCCCAGGTCATAGTGCGGCGCTCCGGCTGCCATCATCTCGATCGCGCAGCATGCCAGACCAAACGTCGCTCCCCAGGTCGATGACTTGCGGGCCCAATTGACCAGCCGCTCCACCGTGGTGAGCAGGACTCCGCTCGGGAGCCTTTCCTCGATTCCCATTCCCGCCTCAGTCCCAGTCGAGCCCGCCACGCCGCCAGACATAGGCGTACGCGATGAAGACCGTCCCGATGAACATAACCATCTCCACGAATCCGAACAGGCCGAGCGAGTCGAAACTGACCGCCCACGGATACAGGAAGATGATCTCGATGTCGAAGACAATGAAGAGCATCGCGGTCAAATAGAACTTGACCGGGAAGCGTCCACCACCGACCGGCTCGGGCGACGGCTCGATGCCGCACTCGTAAGCCTCAAGCTTGGCGCGGTTGAACCGGCGCGGCCCAACGACCGTGGAGATCCCCACGGAGAAGAGCGCGAACGCCGCCGCCACGGCGAACAGGCCGATGATGGGTGCGTAAGCGGAGAGCGACATGTCTCGTGCCTGCCTCGTCCTCTGCGATCCTTGACAATCCAATGAACAACGTACGCCGAAGCGGCACCCACGTGGCGCCAGCGGCTCACCACCGAATTCAGACTGTGGGGACCACCTTCGTCATCGCGTTGATAACCCGGTCCATGGCGTCACCGTCGCGCGGATCGGTGAGGTTCGCCAACAACTTGAAGACGAATCGCATGAGCAACGGGTGCGGCAGCCCATGCTTCGTCGCGAACCGCATGATCTCCGGCCTGCCGATGAGCTTCACGAACCATCCGCCCAGTCGGTAATAGCCGCCATAGCGAGCCCGCAACTGCGTGGGGTAGAAGGCGAGCATACGTTCGCGTCGCTGCGCGTCGGGCGCGGCCAGCGCCTGCACCGCGACTTCGGCCGCGAGCGCCCCTGACTCCATCGCATATGCGATGCCCTCGCCGTTGAATGGGTTGACCATCCCCCCGCTGTCGCCCACGAGCATCACACCGCGGGTGTAGTGCGGGACCCGGTTGAAGCCCATCGGCAGCGCCGCGCCCATGATCGGGCCATCGGCGTTGGCCTCATCGTTCATCTCCCACGCGTCCGGGGTGGCCGCCAGCCACTCCAACAGCATGTCCCGATAGTTGCTCTTGCCGAAGTCAACCGAGGAGTTGAGCACGCCCAGCCCCACGTTGACCCGACCGTCACCCATCGGGAAGATCCAGCCATAACCGGGCAGGAGATGGTCCTGCCCTTTCGCGCCGCGCAGCTCCAGCCACGACTCGAGATATTCCTCGCTGTGTCGCGGGCTGCGGTAGTAGCGCCGCACCGCGACCCCGATCGGCCGGTCGGTCCGTTTGGCCAAACCCATCGCCAACGGAAACCGACCGGAGACTCCGTCGGCGGCGATCACCAGCGGAGCGTGATAGGTGACCGGTTCCTTGTCTGGGCCTCGAACCGCCTCGACGCCGATCACCCGGCCGGTGACGTCGTCATAGATCGGTCCGGTGACCGTCGTCGAGGTCTGCATCCTCGCCCCGGCGGTCGTTGCCCGTTCGGCGAGCAACTGATCGAAGTCGCGTCTGGTCCGAGTCAATCCATAGTTGGGATAGCTCGACAGGTCGGGCCAGTCGAGGGCCACCTCGACGCCCCCGCCGACCACCCGCAGGCCCCTATTTCGAGTCCATCCCGGTGCGGACGTATCGACACCCATGGAGATGAGTTGCTTGACCGCTCGCGGTGTGAGCCCGTCGCCGCAGACCTTCTCCCGGGGGAACTCCGACTTCTCCAAAGTCAGAACATTCGCACCATAACGGGCGAGATGGAACGCGGCCGAGGAGCCACCCGGTCCAGCGCCGATCACGATGACATCCGCATCGCGCTCCCGCGCCGTGCTCGTGTGACCCATGCGGCACCTCCTCCGCTGGCGACTCACCCGCTCGTGAAACTCTTCACAAGCGGCAACGGCCAGAGTCTAGAACCGATCCAGGACCACCATTTTCTTAGGTGACCCTAACTTCTTCTGAGAGCTGTGGTGAGAGGTCGTCGAGGGCGCTCCCGTCTCCAGGTCCGTCCCACGTCGCGCGACCACTCCCCAATGCCCATGCCCTCACAGAACAATCTGCCGGAGAGTCGGATCATCACCCGCGCCGCCACGCGGATATCGCTCGCCGGCTTGATGACCTGCTGCCACAGCTCATCTTGACCAACGGCTGACCGTCGCAGCCGGGTGTCGTCCACAGATGAGGACGATGGCATAGACAGCCACGACGAATGGCCGGCTATCCACAGATGAGCGCTTCCCCGCGCGGACGGCACGCCGGTTATCCACAGGCGAAAAACTATGCGGGACGGACCGCCCGATGGAGTGCGACGATGCCTCCACTGAGATTGCGCCAGCCAACACTGGCCCATCCGGACGAACCGATGATCGAGGCGAGGACCGCTTGGTCGGGCCAGGCTTGCACCGACTCGGCGAGATAGACATAGGCGTCGGGATTCGACGAGACCCGACGCGCAACGGCGGGCAACGCGCCCATGAGATAGCGGAGGTAGACGCGACGAAAGGCGGGATTGACCGGTGCGCTGAATTCGCTGACGACGAGCCGCCCACCCGGGCGCGTCACGCGGGCCATTTCCCGCAGTGCCGCTGCGGTGTCGACCACGTTGCGCAGTCCGAACGAGATGGTGACCGCGTCGAAAGTCGCATCGGCGAACGGCAGGTGCAGCGCATCGCCGGCGAGCAGCGTGACGGCGGGGCGCGCTCGACGCCCGACCTGCAACATGCCGAGCGAAAGGTCGACGCCGATGACATGCGCACCGGTTCTGGCGAGTTCCTCGGTGGAGACGCCGGTGCCTGCGGCGAGGTCGAGGCAGCGTTGGTTGGGGGTGAGTGCGAGTGCGTGCCGGGTCGCCCGTCGCCAGCCCCGGTCCTGACCAAGGGACAACACCGTGTTCGTACGGTCGTAGCGCGCGGCGACGCCGTCGAACATCGCGGCGACGTCGGTGGGCCGTTTCTCCAAGCTGGCGCGGGTGGTCGACACCGGGCCGCTCGCCGAGTCGCTCACCGGTTCGCCCCTGCGACTGTGAGCGCGATCGACGAGAAGTGCGAGCGCACCCGGTCGTCGGTCGGGTCGTCGGCCGGAGTGGTGTGCACGCGGAGATGGCGATAGAGAGTGTCGCGCTGCGCCGGGATCCGCCCGGCCGACCGGATCAGGCGCGATCAGGTCGATGCAGGTTCGACCGGTGCCGCGCGCCCGCAGAGGAGATGACGTTCTCCTCCAGCATGATCGAGCCGAGGTCGTCGACGCCCATGTGCAGCGAGAGCTGCCCGACGTCCTTGCCGGTGGTGAGCCACGACGACTGCAGGTGGGCGACGTTGTCGAAGAAGAGCCGGGACACGGCGACCATGCGCAGATATTCCAGCGTCGTCGCCTGGGTGCGGCCCTTGAGGTGGTTGTTCTCCGGCTGATAGGTCCACGGGATGAAGGCACGGAACCCGCCGGTGCGGTCCTGCACGTCACGGATCATGCGCAGATGCTCGATCCGCTCGGCGTTGGTCTCGCCGGTGCCCATCATCATGGTCGCGGTGGACTCGACGCCGAGCCGGTGCGCGACCTCCATGACCTCGAGCCACCGCTCGCCGGACTCCTTCAGCGGCGCGATCGCCTTGCGTGGCCGTTCCGGCAGCATCTCGGCGCCCGGCGCCGGCGATCGAGTCGAGTCCGGCGGCCGTGATGCGGGTGATCGCCTCCTCGATCGTGATCGACGGAGACCTTCGCCATGTGCAGGATCTCGCTCGGGCCGATGGAGTGGATGATCAACTGCCGGTACGCCGCCTTGACCGCCGAGAAGAGCGTTCTCGTAGTACTCCACGCCGTAGTCCGGGTGGTGCCCGCCCTGCAACATCACCTGGGTGGCGCCGAGCTCGACGGCCTCGCCGCAGCGGCGCAGGATCTCCTCCAGCGGGTGCGACCAGCCCTCGTCGTGCTTCGGCGCGCGGTAGAAGGCGCAGAACCGGCACGCGGTCACGCACACGTTGGTGTAGTTGATGTTGCGATCGATGAGGTAGGTCACGATCCCGTCGGGATAACGCCGCCGCCGAACCGCGTCCGCGGCCTCGCCGAGCGCGTGAAACGGCGCCTCGGTGTAGAGCAGCAACGCCTCGTCGGCGCTGATCCGGCCACCGTCCGCGCCACGCTGCAGAATGTCGCTGATCTCCCGGGGGGTGCTCACAACACCTGAGAGTACGCGCGGCCCAGCTCACGGCAACTGCCAGCCCACGCCCCTGGAAGGTCAGCCGTCGTAGTCGACAGTGAGTCGATCGCTCGTCGGTGTCGATTGACAGGTCAGCACATAGCCGGCGGCGAGTTCGTCGGGCTCCAACGCATAGTTGTTCGCCATCGTGACCGAACCATCGACGACGCGGGCACGGCAGGTCGAGCAGACTCCGCTCTTGCAGGCGTAGGGCAGTTCGGCCCGGGCACGAAGCGCGGCGTCGAGCACCCGCTCCCCACGCCCCATCGCGATTGTCGACTCCCGCCCGTCGAGGCGCACCGTCATCGACACGCACGTGTCGTCCGAGGAAGCCCCGTCGCCCGCGACGCTAGGGGCCGCCATGACATCGGCCGAGTCAACCCCCGCCGAGCCGCTGCCCGCCGAGCCGGTCGCCAAGGACGGCTGGGTGGCCGCGACCGGCACTGGCTCCACGTGGAACAGCTCCGTGTGAACCGCCGAGGCAGGCACGCCACGGTCGGCGAGCACGTCGGCGGCGCCGGCGACGAGACGCTGGGGTCCACAGAGGAACCATTCGTTGACCCCCGCGACGTTGACCAGATCGGAGTCGAGGATCCTCCGCAGGCGGTCGGGATCGAGTCGTCCGCTGAGCAGTTCGGAGAGCTGCGCCTCACGCGACAACACGTGCACGATCTGCAACCGTCGTGGATAGCGGTCTTTGAGATCGGCGAGCTCGTCGGCGAACATGACCGTCGCGGTGGCCCGATTGCCATAGATGAGGGTGAACCGGCTCGCTGGTTCGGCGTGCAGCACGGTGGCGATGATGGAGAGCACCGGAGTGATTCCCGAGCCGGCGGCGACTGCGGCGTAACGCCGCGTGCGCCCCGGGTCGGGCACGGTGACGAAGTGCCCGATCGGCGGCAGAACGTCGAGGCGGTCGCCGGCTCGTAGTCCGGTCGCTGCGTGGGTCGAGAAGACGCCGCCGCCGATCGTGCGGACCCCGATCCGGATAGTGCCGCGGGCGGCGAGTTCGGTGGGTGTCGAGCACAGCGAATAGGAGCGACGCGCCTCGCCATCGGCGCCGTGCCAGCGCACCGTCACATGCTGGCCGGGCTGAAAGTCGAAGGTCTCCCGCAGCTGCGCGGGCACGGCGAAGGTCACCGCGACAGCGTCGGCGGTGAGCGGGTCGACTGCGATGACGTCAAGCGGATGAAAGACGGGGCGGCGTCGCGGAGTGCTCGTCATGATCACGGTCACAGCATCTTCACCTGTTCAAACGGTTCGGCACAGGCCCGGCAGCGCCACAGAGACTTGCACGCTGTGGCGCCGAAGTGGGAGATCTCCTCGGTTGTCGTCGAGCCGCACTGCGGGCAGATCACGGACGTCGTGGCTGGCAGGATCGGCAACGCCGTCCGCTGGCGCGGGTCGGGACCCGGGCCGGCGGCCGACATCCGTGGAGGTGTGCCGATCCCGGCGTCGGCCAGCGCGCGGCGTCCGCTGTCGCTGATGAAGTCCGTCGACCACGCGGGTCGAAGCACAGTCTCCACCCGTACAAGGGAAAATCCCTTGGCGGCGAGGGCGCGCCGAATGTCGGCCCGGATGGTGTCCATCGCCGGGCACCCGGAATAGGTCGGCGTGATCGTCACCGTGACCTCGCCGGTCTCGTCGTCGTGCCGCACCCCGCGCAGCATGCCGAGTTGCTCGATGGTGATGGTGGGGATCTCCGGGTCGGCGACCGAAGCGGCAGCCGACCACGCGGCGTCGAGCAGTTCGACGTTGGATGGTTCGACATTGGGCGGCGCGGTCTCCTTCGGCGCCTGCTCGGCATCGATAGCCACCCCGATCACCAGCGCGCTCCCGGGTGTGCGCGGTGCAGCACCTGCATCTCGCCCAAAAGATAGGAGAGGTGTTCGGTGTGATGGCCGGCCCGGCCACCCGTCGGCGCCCATCCGTCGGCGGGCCGGATCAGGGTCGCCTCGGCGACAACCCGATCGACCATCTCATTCCACTGTGGATGCAAGTGTGCGGGGTCGGGGGCGACACCGGCGACGACGAGCCGTTCGGTGAGCTCATCGCCGACGAAGAGCTCCGACGCATACGGCCAGAGACCGTCGACTGCGGCCTGCATTCGCTCGTGCGACTCTGCGGTCCCGTCGCCCAACCGCACCGTCCACAGCGCTGCGTGGTCGACGTGGTAGGCGCTCTCCTTGCACGCCTTCGCGGCGATCCCGGCGAGACGGGCGTCGGACGATCCGCCCAGCCACTCATAGGTGAGCCACTGGTATGCACCGAACAGCAGCAGCCGGGCCATCGTGACCGCGAAGTCACCCGGGCCGCCGGGGGTGGCGGCTGGCGTCGCGTCGGGTCCAGCGTTGGGCAGTTCGACGAGCAGGCAGTTGCGAAACTCGGTGTCGTCGCGTTCGAACGCGAGCGCGTCCTCGTCCCGGCCGCTTCCGTCGGCCTCGCCGGCATAGCTGAGCAGCGACCGCGCCACCCCGAGCTGGTCCAGGGCGATGTTGGCCAGCGCGATGTCCTCTTCCATCTCTGGCGCCCACGATGACCATTCGATGAGCCGTTGTGCGGTGACGAGTGCGTCGTCGCCCAAGCGCAGCGCATATTGCGCGACGTCGCCGCTCATATGTGCTTCGCGCCTTCGGGAACGTCATAGAAGGTCGGGTGTCGATAGGCCTTGTCGGCGGCCGGGTCGAAGAAGGCGTCCTTCTCATCCGGACTCGAGGCGGTGATCGTCGAGGCCGGCACGACCCAGATCGACACGCCCTCCTCCCGCCTGGTGTAGAGGTCCCGCGCGTGATGCAACGCCACTGCCGCGTCGGAGGCGTGCAGGCTGCCGACGTGGATGTGCGACAGTCCGCGTCGGGGTCGCACGAAGACCTCCCACAGGATCCAGTCCGTCACGCCTCATCCTCTCGATCATGCTGAACCATGTTCGCGACCTCGGCCTGGGCGGCGGCCCGGCTCCGTTGTTTTTCCGCGTACGCCGAAGCGGCCTCACGAACCCATGCCCCGCCCGCGTGTGCCTCACGCCGGTGCGCCATGCGCTGTTTGTTGCACGGCCCATCGCCACGGATGACCCGGGCAAGTTCGGCGAAGTCGGGCGCGGTGTAGTCGTAGTGTCCGCGCTGCGGATCGAACCGGAGTCTGTCATCGGGCAGGGTGAGTCCGAGCACCTCGGCCTGGCCCACGCACATGTCGACGAAACGTTGTCGGAGGTCGTCGTTGGTGAATCGCTTGATTCGCCAGGCCATCGACTGCGCGGTGTGCGGCGAGTCGGCGTCGGGTGGGCCGAACATCGCCAACGATGGATACCACCAGCGGTTGATCGAGTCCTGCGCCATCGCCTTCTGCGCCGGGGTTCCGTGGCTGAGCACGTAGAGGATCTCGTAACCCTGCCGCTGGTGAAATGACTCCTCTTTGCAGATGCGGATCATCGCCCGGGCATATGGGCCGTAGGAGCAGCGACACAACGCGACCTGGTTGACGATGGCCGCGCCGTCGACGAGCCAGCCGATCGCACCCATGTCAGCCCAGCTCAGCGCCGGATAGTTGAAGATCGACGAGTACTTCTGGCGACCGGCGAGCAGCATGTCGACCAGCTCGGCGCGGTCGACCCCCAGGGTCTCCGCAGCGGCATAGAGATAGAGCCCATGCCCGGCTTCGTCCTGCACCTTGGCGAGCAGAATCGCTTTGCGCTTCAATGACGGAGCCCGACTCAGCCAATTGCCCTCCGGTTGCATGCCGATGATCTCGGAATGCGCATGCTGGGCGATCTGGCGGATGAGGCTCGCCCGATAGGCCTCAGGCATCCAGTCTCGCGGTTCGATCTTTTGATCGGCGCCTATGACGGCATCGAAATAGGACTCGTTCGGCGAGCGTTGTCCCACCGCGTTTGCCGGATCCGCCGTGGTGACCGCGACCCGACCGTGCGCCGCCGTCACCAAGGCCTGCTCGGCCAGCGCCACCTGATCGACCAGGCTCGGAATGTCATCGAAGTCACTGCCCTGCACCGACCCAGTGTTACAGTGACCGACCGAAAGAACAAGGTGCTGTAACACCTGGCGTCGATGCGTTTTTTCAGATCCCGACTTCTCCGGCTAGCATCGGGCTCCGACCGATCATTTCTGGCAGCCCTGACGGCCGCGACACCCCTCGTGAGGTTGAGCTCTTGTCGAGCGATAGCCGCTGGCAACACCCGGCACCACCAGACGACGGCCGTAGCCAGGCCGGCCCGCCTGCCCCACGGCGACCACCCTATGACCGCAATGACGGATATGAACCCTCGCGGTCGAGCCGGCCAATCCGCCGCGAGGGGGTAAACCCGACCTCCGGTCGGGTTTATGGCGCTATTCCGCACCAGCCCAACGCCACCTCCGGAAGGCGACGGCAGCCCTCGGCGCAGCCTGCGGACGACTGGCCGAGTTGGTCGGACCCCGAGGCTCAGCAGCCCCCACCCCGCCGCGAACGACAGAGCCTGGGCGGTTCCCTGCTCGGCGGTTCATCACGGCCGATCCGGTCACATGGACAGCGACGACGTTTCCCCTACTGGCTCGTCGCGCTCGTCGTCATCGGCGTGCTCGCCGTGGGTGCCGGACTGCGTTTCTTGCCCGGCTCGCCGCTGTCCCCTGGCGCGGCGAACGCCGGGGGAGCCGGACCGGCTGCGGGGACCAAGGCCACCCCGAGCCCGTCGCCCACCCTGGCACCGCTGCCGTTTCGCTCCGCAGCCGTCACCGTGAGCGCCGTGGACACCGTGGGGTTTCTCAGCTGGGCGCTGCTCGATCGACGAACTGGAGAGATCATCGGATCGAGCAACCTCACCGCGACAAGCACCACCGCTTCGATGGTCAAGGCCTGGCTCGCCGCTGACAACCTGCGCCGAGCCGACGAGAAGGGGCAGCGGCCCACCGAGGGGCGGCTGCACGACCTGGAAATCATGATCCGCGACAGCGACAACAACGCCGCCGAACGAATCTTCACCGCGAACGGCAAAACCGCCTCCATCAAGCGGCTCATCAGCCTATGCAAACTCACCGACTCGAGCGCCGTCACGGGGTTGTGGAGCAACACCCGAGTCTCCGCGCGAGACACCGTGCGCATGGGCGAGTGCATCGCGAGTGGCCGCGCCGCAGGCGACACCTGGACCCCCTGGCTGCTGGGCATGATGCGCAAAGTGCGCGGATTCGGCGATTTTGGCATCCGCAACGCCTTGCCGACGGCCGAACGTGGCAAGGTCGCGATCAAGAACGGATGGTTGCTGCGCGACGAGGATCACAACTGGCACACCAACTGCCTCGCCATCGGCGACACCTGGGTAATGGCAGTGCTGCAGCGATATCCGACGCAGGGCAACTGGGACGCCGACTTCGCCCACACGCAGACGGTCTGTCAGAGCGTCGCCCGCATGCTCCTCAATCGCACCCCCACTCCCGCGCGATCATGAAAAGGGGGCCGTCAGCCGAAGAAGGCCGGGCCGCCTGCCGCCAACGGCGGCACCTCGCCCGCCGCCGCCGCACGCGCCGCGAACTCGCGCAGTCCGGCGATCTGCCGCGACCCGAGCGAGAAGTCAAGCACCCGGAAATACTCCGCGAGCGTCTCGGCGGAGAACGGTTCCCACCTCGACGCAACTGACGCGACCTCGTCCAGGGAGGCGACGCACAGCTCGCGTGAGGCGACGAACGCCTCGTGAACCTCCTTGACCTGCCCGGGGTGCGCGGCGGCGAAGTCGCGTCGCACCGCCCACACGGCGAAGACCATCGGTAGTCCGGTCCATTCCCGCCAGGCCTCGCCGAGGTCGATGACCTCAAGCCCGGCTCGTGGGGCGTCGTGCCGCATCCGCAGGGCGACGTCGCCGATGAGCACGGCCGCATCGGCCTCGATGAGCATCTCGGTCAGGTCCGGCGGACAGGTGAAATAGCGGGGTGTGACCTGATGACACGACTCCAGCCACATCCGTGCAAGCAACACGCCGGTGCGTGAGGTCGAGCCGAG
This sequence comes from uncultured Actinomycetota bacterium, assembly GCA_963736695.1. Classification (GTDB taxonomy): domain Bacteria; phylum Actinomycetota; class Actinomycetes; order Mycobacteriales; family Micromonosporaceae; genus CAVTPU01. The sequence goes on along the minus strand of CAVTPU010000004.1, from coordinate 2,886,657 downwards.
CGCGACCGGACGGCCGGACAGCTCGCCGGGTGGCACGGTGGTGGCGAGGTTCACCGACAGCACCGGCCCGTCGCTGCCGACCGCGAGGTCGGGCAGGAGCAGCAGCTCGTCGGCGTGGCGAAGATATTCGACCAGGGAGATCGGGCCGATATCGAGGTCACCGGCGACGAGCGCCTGGTTGAGCCGATCCGGGGTGTCCTTGTGCAGTTCCACGCCGAAGAGCGCGCCCGACCGCATCAACCCCCAATACAGCGGCAGACAGTTAAGGAACTGGATGTGTCCGACGCGGGGGCGATGCAGGGTGCTCATATCTGTGCACGGTAGCCGACGAGATCGACGCGCGGCGGACAGGAAGCACGATCGGCCCTCGTTCGCCTGCGATGACCCGCACTCGTGCCTGATAGTGCGTGGCGAGCAGCTCCTCGGTGAGCACCTGGGCCGGATCCCCGGTGGCGGCGACCACGCCGCCTGCGAGCAGCACGATCCGGTCGGCGTATTCACCGGCGAGTCCCAGATCGTGCATCGTCGCGACGACGGTGAGGCCCCGATCGCGGCGCAGTTCGTCGACGAGGTCGAGCACGTCCTGCTGGTGGCCGATGTCGAGTGCGGATGTGGGTTCGTCGAGCAGAAGCAGCCGCGCCTCCTGCGCCAGCGCCCGGGCCAGAAAGACTCGTTGCCGCTCCCCGCCGGAGAGAGTGTTGACCGACCGGCCGGCGAAGGGCGTCAGCCGGAGTCGCTCCAACACCTCGGTCACGGCCGCGAGGTCGACCGCCGACTCCCGACCTAGTGGAGTGACGTGTGGGGTCCGTCCGAGCAACACATAGTCGAACACCACCATGCCGGCGGGAATGACGGGGGTCTGCGGGACGGTCGCCACGGCCCTGGCGCGGGTCCGGCGTGACAGGCTGTCCACCGTGGCGCCCCACAGCGTGATGGTGCCGCGACATGGGATAAGACCGCCGAGTGCGCGCAACAAGGTGGATTTGCCTGCCCCGTTGGGTCCGATCACCGTGACCCACTCGCCGGCCGGCACCGCGAGGTCGACTCCGTGCAACACCTCCGCGCCGTCGAGGCGCACATGCACCCCCCGCGCCTCGATCGCGAACGGTTCGGGCGCGGGCCGGCCGGTTACCACTCGATCCGCCTCGCCGAGCGCAGCACCAACACGAAGAACGGCGCCCCGAGAAACGCGGTGACCACCCCGAGCGGAATCTCGGTGGGCGCGAGCAGGGTTCGTGCGACGACGTCGGCGCCGGTGAGGAATGCCGCACCGAAGAGCATCGACAGCGGCAGGATCACCCGATAGCTCGCGCCAGCGAGCAGCCGCAGCGTGTGCGGCACGATGATGCCGACGAAGCCGATGAGGCCCGAGACCGCCACGGCGGCGGCGGTGGCCAGCGACGCCACGATGATGATCAGATAGCGCACTCGTCGGGGGTGCAGGCCAAGACTCGCCGCTTCGTCGTCGCCGACGCTCATGACATCGAGCCGGCGACTGTGGGCCAACAAGACCATAAGGGCGACACACGCGTACGGGGTAAGGAGAAGCACCTCACGCCAGCCGCTGGTGGCCAGCCGGCCGAGCAGCCACGAATAGACCTCGCGAATGTTGTCGGAGTTGCGTTGCAGCACATAAGTCTGGATCGCCGTGAGGAAAGCGGCGACGGCGACCCCCGCGAGGATCAGCGTCGCGGGAGTCCGGACCCGGGCACCGGCTGCGCCGAGTCCATAGGTGAGAGCCACCGCCACCAGTGCGCCGGCGAACGCGAACGGTGGCACCAACACGCCATAACTCGCGCCGTCGGCGACGAGCCCGGCGGCGCCGACGGCCACGGCGACGGTGGCTCCGAGCCCAGCGCCGGAGGCGACCCCCAGCAGATAGGGGTCGGCGAGCGGGTTGCCGAAGACCCCCTGATAGCAGCCTCCGGCGACGGCGAGCACCGCGCCGACGAGCAACCCGAGCACCACTCGGGGCAGGCGTAGTTCGGTGACGATCGCCGATTGTTGCGGGGTCAGGCCGCTGATGAGGTCGACGCCGGGAATCAGGTCGAGTAGTTCGATCCCGACGGCACGCGGGTCGAGCCGCACGGGTCCGATGGCGAGTCCGGCGAGCGCGGCGGCGATGACGGCCGCGACTCCGGCGCTCAACCACCCCAGCGTCAGTCTGGCGACGCGACGCTGGGGTGGGTCGGCCGTCGCACCGCGAAGGGTGGGCGACGTGGTGAGCATCAGGACAACGACGCCTTGCCGACCGCGTCGGTGATGGCGATGACCAGGTCGAGCACGCGGGGGCCCCAGCGCGAGGCGATGTCGTCGTCAAGCGTGACGATCCGGTTGTTCTTCACCGCCGCGACATCGGCCCACCCCGGCCGTTTCGCCAACGTGTCAGGGGATTGACCACAGCACTTCGTGTCGGCGAGAAAGATGAAGTCCGGGTTCGCCCCGAGGACCGCCTCGGCCGAGAGCTGCGGATAGGGGTTCGACGCGTTCTTCGCGTCGGCGATGTTGGTCAGGCCCACGCTGGTGAACAGCGAGCCGATGAAGGTCGCCGAGGTCACCGTGTAGTAGGTCGGATCGAGCTCGTAGTAGTAGGTCTTCGACTTCGCGGCCGCCGGAACACCGGCGACGAGTTTGCCGATCTGGTCTTTCATCCGGGTGACGAGGGCCTGCGCGGTGTCGCGGTGGCCGGTGAGGGCGCCGAGGTCGATGATCTGCCCGTACGTATCGTCGAGTGTCTTCGCAGATGGGGCGAGCAGCGTCGGAATCTTCAATGTGGTGAGCTGCGAAACGATCTTCTCCATGTCGTTGGAGACGATCACCAGGTCGGGCTGGAACTTCGCGATCGCCTCGACGTTGGGTTTGAAGGCCGAGAGTTTCGTCTTGGGCGCGGTGGTCGGAAAGGTCGAGTTGTCATCGACTGCGACCACCTGCGCGCCCGCGTCGATGGCGAAGAGTGTCTCGGTCGCTGTCGGCGACAGCGACACGATATGGGTTGGCTTGGCGGCGAGCGTCACCGAACCGACCGTGACGGGGAATGCCGTGGTGCCGGACGCGGCGGGCGTCGGGGTGGGGTCGGTGCCGGTCGCGCACGCCGCCGTGCTGAGCAGAGTGGCCGTCGCGACGATCGCGACGACCCATCGGGCTGTCCTGAGTGGACGTCTCATCTGTCCTCCTGTCGGTCGAGGCGGGTTGCTTCGCCGGCGGGAGCCGATGGCTGGTCCTGCCCGCGAGGCACTCTTCCTCGAGAGCGCTGGGTCGCGACCACACACAGGCGACCTGGCTCAGCCCGACCGGTTGGACCGGTGGAGGGCATCACAGTTGCGGGACAGCGCCGGAGTCGCACCGGCTTCGCTGTGGGTGGTCGCGATGACGGTAGCTGGCTTGGGCGCTCCACGCCAAGAGAGGTCGCGCCGACGATCGTGGTCGATGCGTTCCGGCAACGACCGATCGCGGAGAATTAGGTAAGGCTAAGCTTAGTGAAATCGGATCTGGTAAGCCGGCTCACAAACCCTCGATAACATTGCCTTAAACCGGGTCTTAGCGGTTGGCCGCGCTCCGACGGGTGCGGTACGACCATCCTCGTGGAGCATTCTGGCCGTCCAATCCCCCCTCCTCGGGGCGCCAATGGACCAACGACTTTCATGGCCCCGGAGCAACGTCCCGGGCCGGACCCACGGATGATGCCCCCGGACCGGCGGCCACCCAACCCCGGGCCGCACAACCCGGGCCCGCACACGCCGGCTCGGCCGACCACGCCGATCCCCGCCAACCGGCCTCGGCCGGAGCGCAGCACGATGGTCGGCCCGACCGACGAGGTGCGCCGGCCGAGTGCGCGGGGCCGAAACGCCCAACAGATGATCGTCATGCTCTTCTGGGGCGGGATGATCGCGAGCGTCGCCCTCTGGTGGATCGGCACCCCGGCCGGCGCGGTCGACGGCATGCCCGCCGCGCTCACCGAGGCCGGCCGCATCACGGGCATGGTCGGCGGTTTCGCGCTACTCGCCCAGATGCTGCTCATGAGCCGGGTCGGTTGGCTCGACCGTGGTGTCGGCGCCGGCGAGATGATCGCCTGGCACCGCGACCTCGGCATGATCGTGACGGTGACGGTGATCGGCCACGCGGTGCTGCTCATCCTGGCCGGCATGGCCTATGAGGACAAGGGCTTCGTCGCCGAGTCGCTCGCGATGATGACCACCTATGAAGACATGCTCAGCGCCTTCGTCGCGACGGGCATCCTCATCGGGGTCACCCTTCTCGCCCTGCGCACAGTCCGCCAATTCATGAACTACGAACTTTGGTATTACCTGCACCTCACGAGCTATGCCGTGCTCCTGCTCAGCTATGGCCACATGTTCGCCAGCGGGCAGGAACTCATCGAGGGAAAGCCGGGTCACACCCTGTGGATCGGCCTCTATGTCTTCGTCATCGCCTGCTTCGTCTGGGGACGAATCATCGCGCCGATCCGGCTCAACCTGCGGCACCAGATGCGCGTCGCGGAGATCGTGCCGGAGGGACCCGACACCTTCTCGGTCTATGTCAAGGGCAAGAACCTCGACAAGTTGCAGGCCCGGGCCGGGCAGTTCTTCCGGTGGCGGTTCCTCGCCGGCGGGCACTGGTGGCAGGCGCACCCCTTCTCGCTCTCGGCGGCGCCCAACGAGGAATGGCTGCGACTCACCATCAAGATCGTGGGTGACCACACGCAACAGATCCAGTGGCTCGACCCCGGCACCCCGGTCTTCGTCGAAGGTCCTTCGGGAACCTTCACCGCAGACCGTCGGGCCCGTCAGCGGGCCGTGCTCATCGCTGGCGGCAGCGGCATCGCCCCGATCCGCGCCCTGTTGGAAGACCTCCCCCGAGGCGCGGTGGTCATCTATCGGGCCAGCTCGCCCGACGACATCCTGTTCCGCGAGGAGCTCGACTGGCTCGCCGACTCACGCGACGCCGAGGTCTTCTACATCATCGGATCCCGCAACGACCCGGGCCCCAAGCGGGCGATGACCCCCAAAGGTTTCCGGGAGATTGTTCCCGACATCGGACGTCGCGACGTCTATCTCTGTGGTCCTCCCGGACTAGTCGGAGCATCGGTCGCGGTGCTCAAGAAGCTGCACCTGCCCAAACGTCAAATCCATCTCGACCCGTTCGAATTCTGATCCAGACCCTCGACCTATCTGCCCTCAGGAGACAGTCATGATGCGGCGCGTCCTGTCCATGCTCTTCAGCTTCAGTGTCGTCACCATGATGCTGGTCGGACTCAAATGGCAAGGCTTGGTGGCCCCTGGCACCTCGGCCGCCGACGCACCACTCGATCCCTCCGCCAACCCCGATGGCGTGCCTGCCGACGGTGGCGTTGCGGGCACTCCCGGCGTGCCAGCGCCCTCCGGAGCTGCTGGCACGCCGGGAGTTCGCCCCTCCACCAGCGCGAAGCCGGGCAAAAGCGCGACCACGGCCCCCAAGGGCTCGACTGCGCCGAAGCCCACCACCACGACCAAGACGACGGCACCGCCGGCCAAACGCACCATCACCGGCTCCGCCTTCGCCGCGAAGGACTTCGGCAGCATGCAGGTGAGCATCACCGTCACCGGCACCCACATCGACAGCGTCAGCACGATCCAACAGTCAAACCGACCCAAGAGCACCGCTTCGATCCTCGGCCCCAAAGCTGTCTCTGCGCAGGGCGTTCCAAGCGGCACCTGTAAGAGCCTGGTCAGCGGCGCCACCTATAGCTGCGACGCCTGGAAGCAGTCACTGCAGTCGGCCCTTGGGAAGATCTGATTCGTGACACGACAACCACCGGGGCTGCGCCGGTCCGAAGCCGTCATGGGCACGGTCGCCACAGTGGACATTCGTGACCCGTTGCCGGTCGGCGAGGCGCAACGCCTCGCCGACCTGGCGTTTGGGTGGCTGCACGAGGTTGACCGACGATTCAGCACCTATCGCGACGACAGCGAGGTCAACCGACTGCACCGAGGCGAGATCGGCATCGACGACTGTTCCGACGACCTGCGATTCGTGCTCGACCAGTGTGCGCAGCTGTGGCAACTCACCGACGGCTTCTTCGACGTCTATGCCACGGGCCGGCTCGACCCCTCGGGTTATGTCAAAGGTTGGTCAGTGCAGGTCGCATCCGAACGATTGAGTGCGGCCGGCGCGACCAACCACTCGATAGAGGCCGGCGGCGATCTGCAGACCCGGGGGCGACCCGCTCCGGACCGGGAGTGGGAGGTGGGCGTGCGCCACCCGTGGGAGCACGACAAGGTGGCGTGGGTTCTCGCCGGCACCGACCTCGCTGTCGCCACGTCGGGGCTCTATGAACGCGGGCTGCACGTCGTTAACCCCCGCACCGGGCGGCCCGATGAACTCATGCGTTCGGTCACCGTCGTCGGACAGGACCTCGGCCTCGCCGACGCCTATGCCACGGCAGCGGTGGCGATGGGCCGACCCGGCATCGACTGGCTCGGCACCCTCGACGGCTTCTATTCTGCGGTGGTGCTCGAAGACGGAGCCGCCTTCTGCTCCGCAGGACTCCCTGTGGCCCCCGGTTCGGACGGGCCATTAGACACCGACATGCCCATGGCGCCTGGCGGCCGTCCGAGGCCGCGTGGGCTTGACCAGCGTGACGACACCACCTCTTAGCCGGACCTTGACCTTGTCGCAGCGACAAGCTAAGCGTCCGACAGTCATGATGTTGACGACACTATGAAAACGCTGGTCACACACGCACCACACAAGGAGAAATGACGATGCGCCCACGCATTTCCAAGGCTGTCGCCGCGATCGGCCTCGCGATCGGCCTCGCCATCATCGGTGGTTCGGTCGTCGGCGGCATCGCCCTCGCCGGAAACCACGGAAGCAGCTCCGAAACCACCCCCGCCGCCGACAACGTCTCCAACGAGACGACCGACGAGACGACGGAGACACCCGGTGACGACGCCGACGACGCCCCGGGCAGCAGCACCGCCCCTGGCAGCGGCACCGCCGGCTCGGGCAGCGGTTCTGGATCCTCGTCCGACGCGGACGACGATGACGACGATGACGCGCCCGGACACGACGCGGACGACGATGACGATGACGCGCCCGGACACGACGACGGCCCCGGCCACCGGAGCTAACCTCGCAGCCCACCGGCTTTGACGCCTTCGCAGGCGACTGAGACGACCGGTGAGGCGATGGCACCAGCCCCCCCGCTTGCCATCGCCTCACCGGTTTTTTGTGCGCCGTGGCGAGTCATCCGGCGAGGCAAGGCGTACAAGGATGAAGGTGTGACGGTTAGCGGCGGGCCGTGGTGATGCTGCGGTGCCGGCGGATCGTCGGCGGCAACGGGCCACCGAGATCGATGATGAAACACGCGCCGCCGCTGCGTGACCGGTCGACCGTCACGGAACCTCCCGCGCGTTCGGCCGTGCGGGTGACGATGTCCAAGCCCAGTCCGGTGGAACCTCCACGGCTGGTGCCCCGGTCGAAGACCGTCGAATCCGGCAGTCCTGGACCGTTGTCGGCGACGACTAGGCGCGCACCGCCTGATGGCAGTCGGTCGAGAACGACCGCAAATCCGGTCCCCTCCGGCGTGTGCGCGAAGACGTTGCCAAGCAACGCGTCGACGCAGGCCCGCAGATCCTCTGCGCCAACCCGCACGTCGACTGGCCCCGCGACGATCGACACCTCGGTGTGCCGGGACTCCTCCTCAGCGAGGGCAGACCAGAACTGCACCCGTTCGGCCACCACCTCGGCAGCGTCGCTCGCCACCACCGCGCCCTCGCGCACCGGACGCCGAGCGGCCCGGATCACATCGTCGACGGTGCGCTCCACCGAATCGAGGTCGGCCCCGAGGCGCGTCCGGTCGTTCGGATCCGACAGCGATTCGACGTTGATCCGCAACGCGGTCAATGGCGTGCGCAACCGGTGCGACAGGTCGGCGACGGTCTCTCGTTCCTGTGCGAGAAGTTCCGTGATGCGGCCAGCGAGTTGATTGAGCCCGACGCCGACCTGCCGCACTTCGGCCGGACCCTCCACGAGCGCTCGGGCGCCGAGGCTGCCACTGGCCAACCGATAGGACGCCTCCGCCACCGCCGTCAACGGCGCGATGAGCGCACGGGCCAGCTGGTTGGCCACCAACAGACTCACCCCGAGCAGTCCGAGCCCAAGCAATGCGAGCAGCGCCCAGGCCCGAGCGACTCCCGCGTGCAATTGGTCGGTGGTGACAAAGGTACGGATAACCGCGGTGCCCTGGTCGAGACCAGCGACCGCCACCACCACCTCACGTCCACCGTTCGCCTCGGCCGTGATGCTGCGCCCCGTTGCTGCCTGATCAACGGCGGCGGAGCGGGGTGCGGGCGGCCCGATGATGCGCCCGTCCGGCAAGAACACGGTGATCTGTGGGCCGTCTTTGGCGTTGGCCTGCTGCACCCACTGATCCAGTGACGCGGCGTCGACAGCGGCAACGATCGGCGCGATGCCCTGCGCTTTGGAGACGGCGGCCTCGGTGGCCTTGCTCACGGCGGTTGAGCGCACCAGAATCGCCATCGGGATAAGGAAGGCGACGAGGACGAGGGAGCTGGTCGCGCCGACCAGCCAGATCAGTCGAGCCCGCATCTAGGGGGAGAGTTCCGTGACGTCGTCGGCGGGCGCGATGAGGCGGACCCCGACCCCCCGCACCGTGTGCAGATAACGCGGCTGCTGCGCCGTCTCGCCCAGTTTGCGGCGAAGCCAGGAGAGGTGGACATCGACAGTCTTGTCGGCGCCGCCATAGGGCTGCCGCCAGACATGAGTGAGCAGTTCACGCTTGGTCACCACCACACCGGCCCGAGACGCCAGATAGTTGAGCAGGTCGAATTCGCGCGGGGTGAGCTCGACCGGCAGGCCGCGCAGTGTCACCTCACGGGTCGTGGGGTCGAGCTGCAGATCGCCGACGACCGTCGGTTGGGGGCCTCCCGCGCCAGCGGGATTGGACCGACGCAACACCGCGCGGATGCGGGCGTCGAGCTGGGCCGGACCGAACGGTTTGATGACATAGTCGTCGGCGCCGTGTGACAGAGCGTCAACAACCCCGCTCTCGTCGTCGCGTGCCGTCGCCACCACGATCGGCACCTGGCTGACGGATCGGATCATGCGGAGAAGGTCGGCGCCGTCGATGTCCGGCAGCCCGAGATCCAGGATGACAAGGTCCGGTCGGTCATTGATGATCTGCTGCAACGCGGACATGCCCAGCGCCGAGCTGGCCACGGCATGGCCAAGTTCGGTGAGTGCGCGAATCAGAGCACGACGGATCGCCGCGTCATCCTCGACGAGGAGGAGTTGTGCCACGTACGTCACGGTACAGCGCGGAATCGGTCGGCGCGATCACGCTCTGTTGGGTGAGGCTTAACCGATCCTTAGGCGTGGACCTGGCACGATAGGCGGCATGGCCAGCGTCAAGAGTGCGATCACGAGCGTAGTGGCGTGGACGCTCGGCGCCGTCACCGCCATCGCCGTCGGACTTATCGCCCTCAGCATGATCGGCGTCAGCCTCACCAACGACCCGGTTCAGCCACTGTCAGTCGACTCGTTCATTCAACCGACCGACTCGCCCAGCGGCACACAGGCAGCCACGCCGAAGAGCCAGACACCCAAGCCTCAAACACCGAAGGCCCGCCCCCCAGCGAAGCTGATCAGCCCCATGGTGTGGCTGAGCACAAAGGGTGGGCTGCTGCAGGTGCGTTGCGAGAATCGTCAGGTCCGTCTCTTCAGCTGGAGCCCCGCACAGGGCTATCAGGTCGATCGAACGGTGGAGCGCGGCCCGGCTCCGATGATCAAGGTCACCTTTCACGGACGCAGGACCGAGGTCAAGGCGAAGGTGACCTGTTCGGAAAGCAACTCGCCGCAGCTCGATGCTCATGAAGACACCGATCACCCCGACGGGGACTAGAACCAGCGGGTACGCCGTACGAGCTCGACGACCATGACGTTGTAGGCACAACGCTGTGCTATCGGTGGCGATAGGCTCACGGTCAACAAAAGAGCCCGGATCGGGCGGGACGGCGCTGAGCTGGGCATTTCACCCCCATGCTCTGGCCGGCGACGCGGCGAGGCGCTAATATCCGCCACATCGGACGCCGGACCACCGATCCCGCTTACTCCCCGGTACCGCCACCCGCGACGCCACCCGGCTGGCACAGGAAGTAGTGAACAGTGAGCGTGCACCAGGTTGCCTTCCGCGGCTTCACGAATCCCGTCGACCCAACACCGACCGAGATTCGGGCCTGGGCATATAACCCGGGAAGCCTTCCGCTGTCGAGCCTGCCGGCAGACTGGGATCTGCTCGTCGCCGGCGACCGACTCATCACGACGCTGTGTGACCTCGCCCTCGACCCGGCCTGCCCGGCACGTCGGTTCGCGTTGCACTGCCTCTATATCTATGCGGCGGACTCGATCCGAACGAAGTTCCGCGCGCATCCGAAGCGCCGGTTGCGACGCCTCGTCGAACTCGCCGAGGCGGAGGGCGATGAGTTGATGACGACGTGGGCGCACAACACCCGCATGTTGATCGCCGTCCCGGATCTGTTCGACTATGGCGACTGGTGCCAGGGCGGACTGGTGCGTAGTCCACGCCGGCTCACGGCGATGCCGCCACTGACCGCTGGCTAGCCCCGATTAGCGCTGCGGGCGCCACACCACAAGCGCGGTCTCATAGGAGCGGGTCGGCACGAGATCTCGGCGGGGATAGGTGAGCGCCTCCACGTCGGCCAATCGCTGACGTGCGTCCGCGAGCTCAGCCTGCGTCCGCTCCAACTGTTGCTGCAACTCATAGGTGAGCTGTTCCAACTCGATGACGCGCTTGATGCCCGCGAGATTGACTCCATCGTCTTGACTGAGCCGTTGAATCTCGCGCAGCAGAGCGACGTCACGGGCGCTGTAGCGCCGACCGCCACCGGCGGCACGACCGGGCTGGACCAGACCCATCCGGTCGTATTGCCGCAGCGTCTGCGGGTGCATGCCGGCCATCCGTGCCGCCACCGAAATGATCAGCACTTTGCTGTCGGAGTGACCGGAGAAACTGGTCACTCCGAAGAAGGAGAACTCCGTCGTCATGTGTGCTCACCTCCGTAGTCCGGTCGGGAGTGGCTGCCGCGGAACTCGTGCCGACGCACCAAGTCATCGACCTTCGCCCGGTTGGGTGGCGGGGCGTGCATCGCGAACTCCTCAAGCGCCTTTCGGGCCTCAGGGGTCAGCGCGGTCGGCACATCCACCTCGATGGTGACGAGCAGATCGCCCAAGCCACCGTCGCGTCGGAGCACTCCCCTGCCACGCACTCGAAGCACGCGACCGCTGCGGGTGCCGGGGGCGACCCGCAAGGTCACCGCGCCATCCATCGTGGGCACTCGAAGGTCGGTGCCGAGGGTGGCCTCGGGATAGCTGACCGGCACCGTCAGCGTGAGGTCGTCTCCGTCTCGCCCGAAGATCGCGTCGGAACGGACTTTGACCAGCAGGTGTAGATCACCGGCCGATCCGCCACGCTGACCCGGCTCGCCTCGACCCGCGAGCCGAATGCGTTGACCGTCGGAGACTCCAGCGGGAACACGCACATTGAGGGTCCGAGACTTGGTCACCCCACCCGTGCCGTGACATTCGGGACACTTCTCGTCAACGACGGTTCCCACGCCCTGGCACTCCCGGCATGGTTCCGCGAACGAGAACGAACCCTGGTTGGAGGTGGTGACCCGACTGCCGTGGCAGGCCGGACACTGCCTCGGTTGGGTCCCGGGTTTGGCGCCGCTGCCCTGGCAGGTGTCACAGACACCGGGTGCTCGCAACGTGATCGGCAGTGTGGCGCCATGAACCGCGTCGGCGAAGTCCAACGTGACTTCGGCCTCGACGTCACGACCCCGGTGCGGGCCCCCACGCCCATGGCGGGCCGTGCCGCCCCCACCGAAAATCGTGCCGAAGAGATCGCTGAAACCGGCTCCCCCGAACCGCGGATCGCCACCGCCAGCCACGTTGGGTCCAAGAAAGTCGCCGAGGTCGAACGGGGTCTGTGGCCCGCCGGACTGGCTTCCGCGACGAAACGCGCCCGATCCGAAGAGCGAGCGCATCTCGTCATATTCCCGGCGCTTCTTCTCGTCGGAGAGCACGGTGTGCGCCTCGGACGCGGCCTTGAATCGGTCTTCGGCGGCCTGGTCACCGGGATTGCGGTCCGGGTGCGACTCACGGGCGATCTTTCGATAGGCCCGTTTTATCTCATCGGCAGGGGCGTTCTTCGCAACTCCCAGGACCGCGTAAAAGTCCTTTTCGAGCCAGTCCTTGGAACTCACGAGTCACCTCCTGCCGGCGAGAGGGCCTGATCGGTGTGCCGAGACGTGCCACGGGCCACCTCAGCACACCGGGGTGCCGGCGAACCGGCACCCGCGTGTGCGTTCATCATTGCGGATCGGCCACCGCGACCAGCGCGGGGCGCAACAGCCGCTCGCCAAGCAGATAGCCCTGACGCATCACCTCGACACATGTCGGTTCGGTGACCTCCGTCGAGGTTTGGTGCGCCACCGCTTCGTGCCGGGTCGGGTCGAAGGGATCACCCTTCTCGCCGAAGTCGGTCAGCCCGAACTTCGCCAGCGCGGCCCGAAGCTTCTCGGCCACCGCGCCGAACGGGCCGACGAGGTCACCGTGTTCGCGCGCTCGATCCAGGTCGTCGAGGATAGGCAGCAATCGCGCTGATCACCAGCCCGATCGCTTGCTCGGCCATAGCGTTGCGGTCTCGCTCGACCCGTTTGCGGTAGTTGGCGTACTCCGCCGTCACCCGCTGCAGGTCCTGCAGCCGCTCGCCGAGCTCGGCCCGAAGTGTGTCGATCTCGCTGACATCCATGCCGGCAGCAATCTTGTCGGCCCCGGCCAACACCTCGTCGGCTGGGACAGCCTCGCCGTCGGTTGGTCGCGACGGCACTGTCGACGGTCTCCTGCGCACCCTCCTCCGGCTTCGCCGCAGCAGCGGACTTCGGTCGACCCGTACTGTCGATCTTGCGTTTGTCTGTGACCACGATCTGCTCCCGGACGGGCCCGGAGGCGGTCTCCGGACCCGTCTGATGTGCGTTTCCCGAATCGGATTCAGCGGTGTGGGAGCGGTCGGTCACTTCTTACCGTCCTCGTCGACGACCTCGGCGTCCACGACGTCCTCACCACCGGCACCGGCTGCGCCCGGCTTGGCACCGTCGCCAGCGCCCGCCGCAGCGTCGTCTGGAGTTGTAGAGCAGCGTGCCCGCCTTCTGCGCGACCTGCGCGAGCTTCTCGTGCGACGACTTGATCCGCTCGATGTCGGAGCCGCCGAGTGCGCCACGCAGATCGGAGAGCGCCTCGCTCACCTCGTCCTTGGCGGCGGCGGGCAGCTTGTCGCCGCTCTCCGCGAGGAACTTCTCGGTCTGCCACTGCAGCGCCTCGGCGAGGTTGCGCACCTCGGCCTCTTCACGGCGCTGCCGGTCTTCGTCGGCGTGGTCCTGCGCGTCGCGCATCATCCGCTCGATGTCGTCCTTGGGCAGCGCCGAACCGCCGGTGATCGTCATCGACTGTTCCTTGCCGGTGCCGAGGTCCTTGGCGTGCACGTGCACGATGCCGTTGGCGTCGATGTCGAAGGCGACCTCGACCTGCGGCACGCCACGCGGCGCCGGCGGGATGCCGGTCAGCTCGAAGGTGCCCAACTTCTTGTTGTAGGCGGCGATATCACGCTCGCCCTGGAACACCTGGATCAACACCGACGGCTGATTGTCGTCGGCGGTAGTGAAGATCTCGGAGCGCTTCGTCGGGATGGTCGTGTTGCGCTCGATGAGCTTGGTGAAGATGCCGCCCTTGGTCTCGATGCCGAGGCTCAGCGGAGTCACGTCGAGCAGAAGAACGTCCTTGACCTCGCCCTTGAGCACTCCGGCCTGCAGTGCGGCACCGACGGCGACCACCTCGTCCGGGTTGACGCCCTTGTTGGGGTCGCGGCCGATCAACTGCTTCACCAAGTCGGTGACGGCCGGCATGCGGGTCGAGCCACCGACGAGGATGACGTGGTCGATGTCGCCGACTCGGATCTTCGCGTCCCGGATCGCCTGCTCGAACGGCGCGCTTGCAGCGATCCAACAGGTCCTGGGTCATGCGCTGGAACTCGGCCCGGGAGAGGGTGAGATCGAGGTGCAGCGGGCCGGCCGGACCGGCGGTGATGTAGGGCAGATTGATGCTGCTCGTCATCGCCGCGGAGAGCTCGATCTTGGCCTTCTCGGCCGCTTCCCGGAGCCGCTGCATCGCCATCTTGTCCTGGCCGAGGTCGATGCCGTGCTGACCGCGGAAAGTCTTGACCAGGTGGTCGATGACCCGCTCGTCCCAGTCGTCGCCACCGAGATGGTTGTCGCCGCTGGTGGCCTTGACCTCGACGACGCCCTCGGCGAGCTCCAGCAGCGAGACGTCGAAGGTGCCGCCACCGAGGTCGAAGACGAGGACGGTCTGCTCCTTGGAGCCCTTGTCGAGGCCGTAGGCCAGCGCCGCTGCGGTGGGCTCGTTGATGATCCGCAGCACGTTGAAGCCGGCGATCTCCCCGGCTTCCTTGGTCGCCTGCCGCTGCGCGTCGTTGAAGTAGGCCGGGACGGTGATCACCGCGTCGGTGATCGGCTCACCCAGGTAGGCCTCGGCGTCGCGCTTGAGCTTCATAAGCACCCGAGCGGAGATCTCCTGCGGGGTGTACTTCTTGCCGTCGATGTCGACAGTCCAGCCGGTGCCCATCTCCCGCTTGACCGACCGGATGGTCCGGTCCGGGTTGGTCACGGCCTGGCGCTTGGCGACCTCACCGACGAGCACCTCGCCGTTCTTGGCGAACGCGACGATCGACGGCGTGGTGCGCGAACCTTCAGCGTTGGCGATGACCGTTGGCTCGCCGCCCTCCAGCACGCTCACCACGGAGTTCGTCGTGCCGAGGTCGATGCCGACCGCACGTGCCATGTTGTGCTCCCTCAATATCTGGTCTCAAAGCCCGGCAAGTTGAGCGGACCTCACTCAATGTTGCCACGCCCCCGCCAGGTGTCAAGTCGAAGTTGAGTCTGCGCGACGCAATTCACGCCGAACGGATCACACGCCGGGACCAGGAGGCAGCCGTACGGTGAATCGAGCCCCGCCTTCCGCAGCGTGCCCAGCCTCGATCCGGCCGCCCAAGCGGGTCACCAGTCGAGCAGCGAGCGCCAAGCCGAGGCCACTGGCACCCGCCCGTACGCGCTTATATCTCTCATGCAGGACGCCTCGGTCGAAAACCACCGCAAGATCCTCGTCGGTGAACCCCGGGCCGCCGTCACGCACCTCGACCACGGCGGCGGCTCCGCCACGGACCGCGAGCACGATCGGCCGGCCGGCCGGCACCACCCGCAGCGCGTTCTCCACGAGACCATCGACAACCTGCCGGATTCGGCCGGGGTCGGTGGTGGCCCACACCGGATGGGGCGGAAACTCGGCGTGGACCATGACGCCGGCTTGGACCGCCCGGGCCCGCCAAGCATCTGCGGCGGCGCGCATCAGCGCGGTCAACTCGACCGACATCACCTCGAGGGGAAAATCGTCGGCCTCCAGCCGGGCAAGGGCGAGCAGATCGTCGATGAGCCGCCCCAGATGCTCCGACTCGGCGAGCATTGTCTGGCCCACCCGCGGCCCGCTCTCCTGATCGATCACCCCGTCGGCGAACGCCTCCGCGTAACCTTTGATCGCGGTCAGCGGCGTCCGCAGCTCGTGGGAGATCGACATAAGGAAGGCCCGCTGCCGGTTCTCGCTCGTCGTCAACGCGGCGGCGAGATCGTTGAGCGCGGCCGAGATCTCGGCGACCTCGGCCGGCTCGTCGATCGGGGCACGCGCCGCTCGGTCGCCGGCCGAGATCCGCCGTGCGGCCACTGCGACCTCTCGCAACGGCCGGCCAAGCCGACGGCCGAGCAGAACGCCGGCGAGAACTCCGGCGATGAGGCCCGCGACAAGCGCGACCCACAGTCGCCCGATGACCCCCTTGATGGTGAGCGTCTCGACCGGCGACATCAAGACGATGCCGTCACCGACCCCGGCCGGGCGCCCCTCAACGAGCATGGCCCGCCCCTGATAGAGCAGGCGTTGACTGATCTGCCCACCGCCCGCGATGCGCTTGACTGCGGCCGGAGGCAAACCCGGGTGATCGGCTTGGCCGTCCAGAATGAGGATCACGGTGATGTTCTGCCCCCGCAGCGTCGCGGCCACCCGCTGCGCGCGTTGAGCCTCGCGTTGTTGAGTGACCGTCCCCTGGGTGCGCCCCTCAATGCCATTCGCGGCGACTCGGGCCTTGTCGGCGAGCACTCGACGGGCCTCTTGAGTGGCGTTGCGCAATGTGAGCGGCAACGCGACCGCTGCGGTGATGACGACCGCGATGACGGCGACGAGGCAGGTGACCAGCATCGCGCGAACCGTCAAGGTGGTGCCGACCCACCGCCGGCCCGGCGACAGTCGCGCGGGAGTCATCGGACGCGGGGCGGTCATGAGCCGTCGTCTGCGGTGTAGCCGACGCCCCGTACGGTGCGGATCGTGTCGCGGGCCAGTGGGCTGGCCTCGGCGAGCTTGCCCCGCACCTGCGCGACGTGCACGTCGACGGTGCGAGTGCCGGCGTGCGCGCTGTAACCCCAGACTGACGAGAGCAGCTCGTCGCGGGTGTAGACCCGGCCCGGGCGCTGCATCAGGTGCGCGAGCAAATCGAACTCGGTCGACGTGAGCACCACCTCGATCGAGTTGACGGTCACCCTCCGTCGGGTCGGATCAAGACACACAGCCCCGACCGTACGGGGCAGCGATGCTCCCTGCGGCGGACCGTTGAGCCTGCGCAGCACCGCCCTGACCCGAGCGACGAGCTCCCGAGGGCTGAACGGCTTCGTGACATAGTCGTCGGCTCCCAGCTCCAAGCCGACCACCCGATCGACCTCATCGTCGCGGGCGGTCAGGAAGATCACCGGAGTCCAGTCGCCACCTTCACGCAGCTGCCGACACAGCTGGGTGCCATCGAGGCCGGGCAGCCCGATGTCGAGCACACAGGCGACCGGGCGCAACCGGCGCGCGGCTGCCAGACCTGCGATCCCGTCGGACTCCACGTGCACGCCATAGCCATCCCGGCTCAGATAGAGGCGCACCAGGTCGGCGATCGCCCGCTCGTCCTCGACGACGAGCACGAGCCCCTTTCCCTCTGCCACGTCGCTCAGCCTGGCACGGCTGTGATGCGAGCCCGATCACGCCAATGTAAGAACGCGGTATGGGATTTCCCGCCCCGACGCCTCATCCGCTGGTCAACATCATCGTCTGGGCCGCCACAGCGGCCGTGAACAACAGCGCGAGGCCGCCGACCGCCACCGCGGCGGCCGTCACCCGCCGACCGCTCGGGGCATAGGCGAAGACCGCCGCCATGGCCGCTCCGGTGAACAGACCCCCGAGGTGGCCGGAGAGCGAGATGCCAGGAGCGAAGGAGAAGAGCAGGTTGATCAGCAGCAACGGAACGATCGCCGACGTGTCCCGGCCCAGCTTGCGCATGATGATGAAGAGCGCGGCGAAGAGACCGAAGACCGCCCCGGAAGCCCCGACAGTGACCTGTCCGGGGTCGAAGAGATAGACCGCGACGCCACCGCCGAGACCAGCGACGAGATAGAGCACCGCGAACCGAAGCGGCCCGAGCACCGCCTCCAGCGTGCGCCCCAACACCCACAACGCGAACATGTTCATCGCGAGGTGCAACAGCCCGTAGTGGAGAAACATGCTGCTCAGCAGCCGATAATATTCACCGTCTGCGATCCCAGCGGGTACGGTGAACGACCCACTGCCGTCGGTATAGACGAAGGTGTCCAGGCCTTTGATCGCGCCGCCGGCGGTCAACGGCGTCGACCCGCCGAGGAAGCCCCCCAAACCGCCGCCGAACGCGCCAGCGCCGCCGGCGGAGATGAAGGACAGCACGGCAGCCAACACATTGAGCGCGATGAGCGTGATCGTGACATAGCCGTGGGCGCCGGCAGTCGTTCCGCCGAAGACGGTGCGAACCGGCCGCTGAGAGCGCCGACCCTGCGCGACGCATTCGGGACATTGATGGCCGACCGAGGCATCGTGCATGCAGTCCGGGCAGATGGGTCGGTCACACCGGGTGCATCGGACATAGGTTTCCCGCCCTGGGTGGCGGTAGCACTCGGGCGCGGCCGGCTGCGGCACCTGCTGGGTCATGGCGGCAAGCGTAGCCTCTCGCGTCTCGGGACCGAACCCGTCAAACGGCACGATCAGGAGATAACGCGGCGCGATCACGCACGGGCCGGTCGGCGTCGAAAACGCCTCGCCGGCCCGTGCGTGATCACCACGATTCAGGGACGCTCGATCTCCACGCGTTCGATCACGATGTCCTCGACCGGCCGGTCACCGGCTCTGGTGCGCGTCGTGGCGATCGAGTCGACCACCCGACGCGACGCCTCGTCGGCGACTTCGCCGAAGATGGTGTGCTTGAAGTTGAGGTGCGGGGTCGGTCCGACCGTGATGAAGAACTGCGAACCATTGGTGCCGCCACCATCGGGACGTTTGCCCGCGTTGGCCATCGCCAACAGATAGGGCCGATTGAAGTGCAGCTCGGGGTGGCATTCGTCGTCGAAGGTATATCCCGGGCCGCCCCGGCCAGTGCCGGTCGGGTCGCCGCTCTGGATCATGAAGTTGGCGATGACCCGGTGAAAAACGACACCGTCGTAATAAGGTCCGGAACCGGGCGCGCCGCTCTTCGGGTCACTGTAAGGCTTGGTGCCTTCCGCCAGTCCGACGAAGTTCGCGACCGTCTTCGGCGCGTGGTTGGGAAACAGCTCGACCCGGATCGGGCCGGCCGTGGTGTGCAAGGTCGCGAAGACCGACTCGCCCACAGTTACTCCTCACGTGTCGGGAAACAAGGTCAATCCTGCCATTCTGCTGTTCTGGTGGTGCGAGGCGCGGTGGGCGGAGAGGATGGTTATGAGGCATGAGCCGATAGGGATATGGGGGTGGACGAGGTGTTCGGACGGGGAAAGCCGCGTACGCAGGCACAGCAGGTCAGGGAAGAGCTGACAGAAAGCTACGACCACCTCAAACTCGCTGCCGCGCATATGGCCGGTGGCGCTGCGGAGAAACTCACTCCCCGCTATGACAAGGCCCGCTTCCTCGCGTCCAGCCGCATGGCTTCGACTCGAGGAGCGCTATCGCCGATCTCCGAGCAGGTGCGCGAGGGCATCGCGACCGCGCGTGGTGAGAGGGAACCCAAGCGCCGCTGGCGCTTGGTGGTCGGGCTCATCGCGGCCGGCGCGGCCGTGGGCGCGACCGGCGCTGTGATCGCCCGCCGCCGCCGCGCGGAGCTCGAATGGAAAGAGTTCGAGCCCGGCGGGCCGATCGACGAGGGCGCTTTCGGCGACCTCGACACGGCCCGGGAGCAGGCGAAGGCCCGCGCTGCGGGCACGAAGCACAAGGTGACCGCCGGCGCCGCGTCGGTCGCGGACTCGGTGTCGAGTCAAGCCGGTCGGCTCGCCGACTCATTGCACGACCGCTCGACCCCGCCACGGTCGATGAACCAGTCGCGTTCGACGACCCGCGACACCGAACCGCCGCCCGACCTCGTCGGCATGTGACGTCTTATGGCGGAAGTCAGAGCCAGCCGGACCGGCGGAACAGGCGATAGAGCCCGATCACGGAGCCGAACATCACCATGAGCACACCGGGATAGCCGAACTTCCAGCCCAACTCGGGCATGAACGTGAAGTTCATCCCATAGATTCCGGCGATCGCGGTCTGCATCGCGGCGATCGCAGCCCAGGAAGCGATCTTGCGCATGTCGTTGTTCTGGTCGACGGTCACCTGCGCGAGCCTGGCCTGCAACACGGCGTTGAGCAGATCGTCGTAAGCGACGATCTGCTCAACTGTGCGGGCGAGGTGGTCGTCGATGTCCCGGAAATAGCGCACAATACTCTCCGGCAACGTGCCGGCCCGATTGTCGACGAGGATGCGCAACGGCCGCTGCAGCGGCACGACCGCCCGCTTGAACTCGACGAGTTCCCGTTTGAGCTGATAGATGCGGGCGATCCGACCGTGCACATGACGGGAGAAGACGTGCGCCTCGACGGCGTCGATGTCCTCCTGGATTTGCGCGGCGATGTCGAGGTAGCCGTCGACGGTCTGGTCGAGAATGGCGTAGACCACCGACCACGGCCCGAGCGCCAGCAGCTCGGGGCGGGCCTCCAAGTCGGCCCGGATCGGGGCGAGTGCACCGATCGGCCCGTGCCGCACGGTGATGACGAAGTCGCGCCCGATGAACATCATGAGATCGCCGGTCTCCACGATCTCACTGGTCTCGGTGATCTCGGCGTGCTCCACGTAGCGCGCCGTGCGAAGCACGAGGAAGGCCACATCCTCGTACTGCTCGATCTTGGGTCTTTGGTTTCCTTTGATCGCGTCCTCGACGGCGAACGTGTCGAGCGTGAAAGCCGCAGTGATGCCGTCGAGACCCGCCGGCCCCGGCTCGTGCAGGCCGAGCCAGACGAACCCAGCTCCGCCCTCGCGTACGGCAGCGAGCGCCGACGTGTAGTTCCACTCTCCCTCGAGTCGGACACCGTCGACATACGGCGCGCAATCGATGATCGACTCATCCGGGCGGCGAGGCGGCGGGACCGGCGACGTGTTCGTCGCGGCGCCGAAGATGCGTGTCACCGCGCGCATCGGCGCGACTCGACCCCAGGTGCGGCCACTCACCTCGGTCACGCCGCTCACCTCCCGTCACATGTCAGTCTGCGGCGGCGCCCGCCCGCACGTCGCTGATCGCGGCCGCGAGTCGGCGGACCCCCTCATCGACATCGTCGGCCGTGACGGCCGAATATGCCAATCGCAGCGAGTGATCGCCGCCACGGATCAGGAAGTCGGTGCCTTTGACGACGGCGACGCCCCGCGCCATCGCGGCCGGCGCGAGCCGCGCCACGTCGATGTCGTCGGCGAGGTCGACCCACAGAAAATAGCCGCCATCGGGTTCGGTGAACCGGCAGTCGGGGATGTGCGCGCGCAGCGACGACGCCAGCAGCGACGCCCGCTCGGCCAAAGCCGTGCGCACCGTGGCGATGGCCTTGTCGATCGCGCCCGACCGGCAGAACTGGTCGACCGTCACCTCGGCGAGCATGTTCGGTGAGATATAGAGGTTGACCGCCTTCGCGGCGATCGCCGCGATGAACGCGGCGGGGCCGATGAGATAGCCGACCCGAACCCCGGGACAGACGGTCTTGGTGAACGACGAGGCGTGCACGACGACCGGAGCCGAGTCACCGGCCCGAGCGGCTGTGTCGGCGGACTCGGCTGCGAGGCTGAGCATCGACTCGATCCGCTCCCCACGGAACCGAATCTCCACGTACGGATCGTCTTCAAAGATCGTGAATTCGAACTCGCGGGCCAGCGCGATGAGCTCCACACGACGTTCGCGACTCAGCGTCACCCCGGCCGGGTTCTGATAGTTCGGGATCACGTGGGCGAGCCGGGGACGCACCCCTGACTCCAGCAGTGCGCGCAGCTCGGCGACGTCGAGGCCGTGCTCGTCGAGCGACACCTGGCGGACGTCGGCCCCCATGGTGGTGAGGTTGAGCAGCGTCCGGTCATACGTCGGTTTCTCCACGACGACGACATCGCCAGGGCGCACGAGGTGCTCGAAGACGAACGCGTCGGCCTGCAACGAACCGTTGGTGACCAGCACCTGGTCGACGTCGACCCCGTGCCGATCGGCGATCCATTGACGCAGCGGCGGATAGCCTGTGCCCGGCCCATAACCGATGACGGCCGTGGGATCGGTCTCGAACGCCCGCGCGGCGGCGGCTTTGAGGCCCGCGATGTCAACGATGTCCGGTGATGGCGCTCCCCGGGCGAAGGAGATCAGCTGTGTGGCGGTCATGGCCCACAGGGTACGCCGCAGCCACGATCGCACCCGCACACAGCGTTACCTTCGCGCCTCAGGTTGGCCAGGTCCGCCAGGCCTGCCACGCCCGGCTCGGCGTCGGCCCGCGCTGCCCCTGATAGCGAGACCCATAAACCGCCGACCCGTACGGGTGCTCAGCAGGCGACGACAGCCGGAACACGCACAACTGGCCGATCTTCATGCCGGGCCAGATCGTCATCGGCAGGGTCGCGACGTTGGAGAGCTCGAGTGTCACGTGGCCGCTGAAACCCGGGTCGATGAAGCCAGCGGTCGAGTGGGTGAGCAGCCCAAGGCGGCCCAGGCTCGACTTTCCCTCAATGCGTGCGGCGAGCTCGCTGCCCAGGCTGATCACTTCGAGGGTCGACGCGAGGACGAACTCGCCTGGGTGCAGCACGAACGGCTCACCCTCAGGCACCTCCACCAGTGTGGTCAGATCATCCTGCTGGCGGGCCGGATCGATGTGGGTGTAGAGGTGGTTATTGAACGTGCGGAACCATCGGTCGAGCCGCACATCGATGCTCGACGGCTGGATCAGCTCAGGCTCGGCGGGGTCGAGCTGCAGCTGACCCGACGAGATTTCCGCGACGAGATCGCGGTCGGAGAGCAGCATGATCCTGAGGGTAGCGTCGTTCTCGTCAGCACGAGGGTTGCGCCGCGGGCGGTCGCGTGTCGCGGCCGCCTTTGTGACCCGGCGATGCCGGCAGCGGGTAATGGGGTGTGCGACCACTGTGGTCGACAAGGTAGACTCATCGGCACCCGCGGGTGTAGTTCAATGGCAGAACATCAGCTTCCCAAGCTGACAGTGAGGGTTCGATTCCCTTCACCCGCTCCAACACCAGAGTCGTTTGAGTCAGGCATCGATGATCTGAAAAACGTGCCGGTGCCAGTACATCCGGCCGTACTTCTCCTCGCGGTAAGGCTCAAGCACACCAATATCGACCAATGCGGAGATCGCATTGCGGTTCGCCTGGTTTGATCTGCCGTACCTACGATGCGCGTCAGAAACCGACAAGATCGGGTATGCGATGAGGTCGTCCGCGATCTCCACTGCGAGCCGCGCCTTTGGCAAGGCTGACCGGACCGTCGCGCCCAACTCTTCACGAAGAGCAAGAAGTCGCATGATCCTCTCGTGGCCCGACCGAGCTTCTGCTCGCACGGCGCGGGCGAAGAAGTCGACCCACGGCGCCCAGTCACCTGTCGCGCTGACCGCCAAGAGATGGTCGCGATATTCGTCGGCACGATCCTTGAGCCACGGAGAGACCGACAGAACCGGGGATCGAAGCACACCTTCCTGCATCATCTGCAGGATGGCTACAAGCCGCCCGAGTCTACCATTTCCATCCGTAAACGGGTGAAGACTCTCGAATTGGTAGTGCGCCATCGCAACACGCACTATCAGCTGGATCTCCCGCAAGGGTCCAGGAGCGGTAAGCCATACGACCCAACGTTCGCATAGCGCACGGAGTTGATCACCTGGCGGCGGGGGAATGAATCGAGCCTCGGTCACCCGGCGATTTTTGGCCCCGATGAAGACCTGAATCTCTCGTACAGACCCCGCACTGGGTCCATCGCTGCCCGTTTCCCTCACGATTTGTGCTTGCAGCGCGGACAGCATGCCCAACGTAACTGGGCGTTCCTTGATCCATCCGTAGGCGGAATCGGCCGCTCTCGCATAGTTCATGACTTCTCGGACGTTGGGCGCGATCTCCGCTGCCCGCTCCTCCTGAGGAAGCGCCTCGGCCGCAAAGAGTTCCGTGAGATCCGCATAGGTGCCCTCAAGTGCCGAGGTCCCGATCGCTTCTCGCCGAGTGGCGATACGGGTAACCAGTTGTGGATTCGGAATGAGGCTCGCCGCAGCATCGAGACGGCCGAGCTCAGCCATAGCTTCGCTCACAGCCATCCAGACGGACCCCGGCAACTCAACGTTGTTAGGCAGGTCGTCGGGGATGAAAGCCTCAGCCACATACGGCTCACCGAAACGGGCATCGTGTCCTGAGATAGGCACCAGCATGCCGATTGGTGAGGATCGAAGCGAGAGCATAACTTGGATTATGACACTCGATGTCAAGTCTTGGCCCTACAACTTGGAATTACACCGATGCAATCCAAGCCCCGATCGCACGACGCCCCCAAGGACGCACGACGACCTGTGAGTGCTCTGAGTAATCGACTGGCTTACACAGGGCACATGTTGATCACTGGCCGGGCGGTTACGGAACGCAATCGGACGACGGACAATGCGTGTGGCTCACCTCATCTGATCGGCTAAATAAATACCGCAATACACCGTGAAACAACTGAGTCGCCTTGACTTTCGAGGTTACTGGTCCGTTACGGTCCACGATGGCATGGTGATTTTTTGGCACCGTTGCCGGTCCTGTTGCCTCACGAAGGGTGATCTGCCTTGGCCGCTCGATATACCGGCCGCCACGTCCGCCAGGCGCGTCATGCGGCATGGGTCGGCAAGAAGCGTTCGGTGCTTCGGCCCAGTCAGTCAGGACAGTTGCTGCCTGCCGCTGCGGCGTTGACGGTTGCGGGCGTGTTGATCGGCGGGGCGGGCGCGGCCATCAAGCTTGCTCCACAGAGCAGCCCGACGGACCTCGCGTCCACCTACGATCAGGCAGATTACCCTCCGCCAGACCGTGAAGCGCTCGCGGGGCGCGCCGACCGGGGCGAGTCCCGACCCGCGGTTTCGGGCTCCACTCAGGACGGTCCGGCGACGTCGTCGGACCGCAGCGCGGTGGCTGCAGACGAAAAACCGGCGAGCCTCGGAACAGCCGCCAAGGTCATCTCCACGGGCGCCTGCGAGGCGTCCTACTACGCCGAGCCACAGGGCACCGCGAATGGTGAGCAGTTCGACCCGCAGGCCATGACCGCCGCGCACAAGTCGCTGCCGTTCAACAGTCGGGTCCGGGTCACCAACGTCGCGAACGGAAAGTCGATCACTGTTCGCATCAACGACCGTGGGCCATTCACCGGAGACCGGTGCCTCGATCTCTCGAAGGCTGCTTTCGGCTCGATCGCGAGCCTCGACACGGGCGTGACCGATGTGCGCTTCGAGGTGCTCGCGCAAGACGCGACCTGACAGTCGCCCGCAACAGTCGTGTGTGCCGGCCCGTTGTCGCAGGTGACAGCGGGCCGGCCAGCGAAGAAGTCCCGACATCAGGCATGCTGATGGCTGCGCATCACCCACGTCGGACGAGATAGAGATGCCAGCACGACGCCTGCCTTCGCGACGACAGCCCCTCCCGGCTGAGGCCATCACCGGTCTCACCGCGGCGATTCTTGTGCTGGTGACGGTCGGCGCGATCGAACTCGCCAATGGACCCGGCGGCTCCGTCATCGGTTGGTTGGCTATCGCACCGTTTCTCGCCGCCTCGTTCGCGCCGGGCCGCGAAGTGATCGCGGTCGGCGCTGCGGCGATCACCATGACGGTCGGCTTCGAGGTGCTCAACTCGAGCGGATTCAATGAGGGCTCGGCCGCTCGCGTCGTGGGCATGGTGCTCGCGGGCTGCGGTGCGGTCGCGGTCAGTGTGGTGCGCCAACGCCAGAGTCGACGATTCGCCGAGCTGGCCCGGCTCGCTCACGTGGCACAGGAGGCGGTGCTCCGCCCAATCAGCCCGCGGGTGGGGCGCTTCGCGGTCGCCGGCAGTTATGTCTCCGCGAGCGAGGCGGCCGACATCGGTGGCGACCTCTATGAAGCATTGGACACCCCCTACGGCGTACGCGTCATTGTCGGTGATGTCCGCGGAAAGGGCATCGACGCGGTCAGGTTGGCCAGCATCGTGCTCGGGTCTTATCGCCATGCCGCGTTTGAGCGCGCCGACCTGAGCGCGATCGTCGCCGATCTCGACCGTGCCGTGGCTCGGTCGGTCGGCGATGAGGACTTCGTCACCGCAGTGCTCGTCGAGGAGCGGGGCGGCACTTTGACGGTGGTGAACTGCGGTCATCCAGCGCCGCTGTTGCTGCGGCGCGGGCGGGTGACGGAGTTGGAGCCGACGAAGAAGGCACCGCCTCTCGGTTTCAGCCCGGTGGTCTCGCCCCGAGTCGAGCGGTTGGAGCCCGGCGACCGTCTGCTGCTCTACACCGACGGGCTCGGCGAGGCTCGGCGGGCGGGGGAGTTCTTCCCCACCCAGGAGCGCGCGTGGGCGCTGCTGGGCCACGGCACCGTGGAGCACGGCTTGGCGTCGCTGGAGAGCGCGCTCGACGCATGGGTGCGGGGCCAGTTCGACGACGACATCGCTCTGCTGCTGCTCGAATACACCGGAGCCGCACCCGAGCCGGAGCCGAGCGTGCCGAGTTGGGAGATTGGGGGCCGCCACCCCTCCACCTGATGGGTGGCAGGTGACGCCGATCACAATAAACCCCTCATCCCCCCTGTTACCCGCGAGTAATATAGTGATGTTACTGCGCGGTAACGGCCGGGGAAGTCCCGTGCCTTTGAGGCGGGAGCGGATGAGATGAGCCACTACAAGAGCAACCTGCGCGACCTGGAGTTCAACCTCTTCGAGGTCTTCGGCGGCGGTGCCGGCCAGGATCATCCGGTGCTCGGGGTCGGTCCCTACGTCGACCTTGACACCGAGACCGCCCGAAGCATCCTGCACGAGGTCGACCGGCTCGCCCGCGAAGAGATCGGCGCCTCCTATGTCGACGGCGACCGGAATCCGCCGGTGTTCGACCCGACGACCTTCACCGCCCCGGTGCCCGAGTCGTTCCGCCGCTCCTATGAGGCGTTCATGAACTCGGAGTTCTGGCGCCTCGACCTGCCGGCCGGGATCGGCGGCACCAACGCCCCCCGCATGGTGTGGTGGGCACTCGCCGAGATGGTGCTCGGATCCAACGCGCCGGTCTGGATGTATGCCTCCGGGCCGTCCTTCGCCAACACCCTGTTCTATGAGGGCACCGACGAGCAGAAGCTGTGGGCGAAGTTCTTCGTCGAGAAGCGGTGGGGCGGCACCATGGTGCTCACCGAACCCGACGCCGGATCCGACGTCGGGGCCGGACGCGCCCGCGCGATCCCGCAAGCGGACGGCAGTTGGCACATCGAGGGCGTCAAACGCTTCATCACCAGCGGCGAGCACGACCTGACCGAGAACATCATCCACTATGTGCTGGCCCGCCCGGTCGGCGTCGAGGGTGTCGGCGGCCCGGGCACCAAGGGCCTGTCCCTGTTCGTCGTGCCGAAGTTCCACTTCGACCCGGTGACCGGCGAACTCGGTGAGCGCAACGGGGTCTTCGCCACCAACGTCGAACACAAGATGGGGTTGAAGGTCTCCAACACGTGTGAGCTCACTTTCGGCGAGCACGGCGTGCCGGCGAAGGGTTGGCTGCTCGGCGATGTGCACGACGGCATTCGGCAGATGTTCCTCATCATCGAATATGCCCGGATGCTCGTCGGCACGAAGGCGATCGCGACGCTGTCCACCGGCTATCTCAACGCGTTGGAATATGCCCAGAGCCGGGTGCAGGGCGCCGATCTGCTCCATCAAGCCGACAAGGCGGCGCCCCGGGTCACGGTTATCCATCACCCCGACGTCCGGCGGTCGCTCTCGCTTCAGAAGGCGTACGCCGAGGGACTGCGCGCCTTGGTCTGTTACACCGCGTCGTGGCAGGACAAGGTTCGTCTGGCCGAGGCAGCGGGAGACGACGGAGGCGGCCAGCACCGCGACTCGGGTCAACGACCTCCTGCTGCCGTTGGTCAAGGGCTGCGGCTCGGAACGCGCCTATGAGCTGCTCGGCCACGAGTCGTTGCAGACCTTCGGCGGCTCCGGCTTTCTTCAGGACTATCCACTCGAGCAATACGTGCGAGATGCCAAGATCGACACCTTGTACGAGGGGACGACCGCGATCCAGAGTCTCGATCTCGTCTTCCGCAAGATCGTCAAGGATGGCGCGGTCGCGCTCATGACGGTCTCCAGCGAGATCCAGACGTTCCTCGACGCCGAGGCCGGCAACGGCCAGCTCAAGGAGGAGCGGACCGCACTGGCCGCTGCCGTCGGCGACGTGCAGGGCATGCTCGGCCAGGTCATGGGATGGCTGCAGAGCGCGCAGGCCGACGACCCACGCGAGGCCTACAAGGTGGGGCTCAGCTCGCGCCGCATTCTGCTCGCCATCGGCGATCTGGTCGTGGGGTGGCTGCTCGCGCGTCAGGCCGAGGTGGCGCTGGCCGCGCTCGCCCACGGTGGCCTCTCCGATGCCGACCGGGCCTTCTATGCCGGCAAGGTCTCCTCCGCGCGGTTCTTCGCCCGCGAGGTGTTGCCGCGACTCGCCAGCGACCGGGTCATCGTCGAGCGCACCACGCTCGACGTCATGGACTTGGCCGAAGAAGCCTTCTGACGCGGCGTCTCGTCAGCGGCTCACCCACGTGCGGTGTGCGATGCGGTCCGCATCGCACACCGCGCACCCCATTGGGACCACGGCACCTCCGCGGTGTGCACCGCGATTCCGGCGGTCGCGAGCCACTCGTCGGCGGCGCTGGGATCGAGCAGCGCGGTGAGATCCGAGACCGATGGGTTGTGCCCGACCAACACCACTGTGCCCACGTCGTCACCGAGGTGGGTGAGCAGGTCGAGTGCCGCGTCGGCGGGCGCGGCGTACACGTCGTCTGGGTATTCGGCCGCGACCTCGCCAGTCATGGCGGGCGCCATTGCCTGCCAGGTCTCCCGGGTACGCCGCGCGGGCGAACAGAGCACAAGATCAACATTGATCCCCTGATTCACCAACCACTGGCCGGCCGCCGCCGCGTCGGCGCGGCCACGCGCGGTGAGCGGTCGTTCCCGGTCGCCGACCCCGTCGGCTGGCTCCGCCTTCGCGTGTCGAACGATCACCAGAGTGTGCCTCATGTCACCATCTTGACCCAGATCAACGGCGAATGTTGGCACCGCGCGAGGAGTCGGTAGTCGCTGTCGGCGGCCACTGACGCGGACAATGTCGGCATGACGGTGCTGATGGAACGCGTGCGGTTCGAAGAGCTCGTCGGCGATGCCCTCGACCTGGTGCCCGAGGAGCTGTTGTCGTTGATGAACAACGTTGTGGTGCTGGTCGAGGACGATCCGCCCGCCAACGATCCCGATCTTTTGGGCCTGTACGAGGGATATGCGCTCACCGAACGCGGCTGGGACTACAGCGGAGTGTTGCCCGACCGCATCACGATCTATCGAAACCCCACGCTGCGGATCTGCGAATCTGAGGCCGACGTGGTCGATGAGGTCGCCACGACGGTCGTGCACGAGATCGCCCACCACTTCGGCATCGATGACGCCCGCCTGCACCAACTGGGCTGGGACTGACCTGCACCGGTTTGCCGCGATGGCCTACTGTCTGGTGTCGTTCAACAGCAACTGATCGGTGGGAGGGCAACAGTCCATGCGTAGTGAACTTTTCGCAGCCGCCAACCTGGAGAAAGAGTCGACCCAGCCAGGCCTGATATTGCAGAACTCGAAGATGCTCAAGGTCGAACTTAACGGCGAGGCCATGGCCCGCACCGGTTCGATGGTGGCCTATCAGGGCCAGGTGCAGTTTCAGGCCCTCGGCTCGGGGGGCGTCGGCAAGTGGCTCAAGCAGAAGGTCACCGGCGAAGGTGTGCCGCTGATGAAGCTCTCGGGCCGGGGCGATGTCTTCCTCGCCAACGAGGCGTCCGACATCCACCTCATCGACTTGGAGCCAGGCGACGCCCTGTCGATCAACGGCGCCAACGTGCTCGCCTTCGAGTCGACGCTGCAATATGACATCAAGATGGTGCAGGGGATGGGCATGCTCTCCTCGGCCGGCCTGTTCAACTGTGTCTTCAGCGGCCAGGGCCGCATCGCCATCACCTCACACGGCACCCCCGTCGTGGTGCAGGTGGACCAGCCCACCTATGCCGACCCGCAGGCGGCGATCTGTTGGTCGGCGAGCCTGCAGACCGGCTATCACCGGGCCGACCAGCTCGGCATCGGCACGCTGCTCGGCCGCTCGACCGGCGAGGCCTTCACCATGAGCTTCGCCGGACAGGGCTTCGTCGTCGTGCAGCCGTCCGAGATGCCTCCGGGCGGATTCGCGGGCGCGGGTGCGGGCACCCAGGCCGGCGGCGGCGGCGTGCTCGGCGGCCTGCTGGGTGGCTGAAACCTCCGATGGGCACCACCGACACTGAACGGATCGCGGTGGCGTGGTCTCACAACGATGGGGTCGGTGGCGCGTTGTGCGCTGGCGGCCCCATCGTCATCAGCTGTCGGGATCGACCGACGCCTCCCCGGTCCGTAGCCGCGCCAGCCACGCCCCGGATTCGACGAAGTCGGTGTCGGTGGTGCCCGGAGGAGCCGAGACGGGGGACTCGGGCCGCGCCACACCGGCCTCGGCCGTTCCGGTCCACCGCGGATAGGAGCCGAGGAACCGTACGGCCGCGCAGACCCGACGCAGGCCCTGCAACGCCTCTCCCATCCGGGCCTGCGCGACATGTCCCGTGCAGTCGAGAAAAAACGCATAACGCCCGAGGCGTTCGCCGGTGGGTCGGGACTCGATGCGGGTCAGATTCACCCCGCGTACGGCGAGTTCGGTGAGCACGGCGAGCAAGGCTCCGACCCGGTCATGAGCGATGTAGACGGCCAGCGATGTCACGTCATTGTCAGTCGGCGGCGGCGGCGGTCCCGGTCGGGTGACCATGACGAATCGGGTCATCGCGTCGCTGTGATCGGCGATCGCGTCGCACACGACTGTCAGCCGGTGCCGCTGCGCACCGACCGGCGCGCAGACCGCCGCCCGAAACTCGCCGCCAGCGACCCCCGCGGCGGCGGCGGCGTTGGAGAGGACCTCGATCACGCTCGCGTCGGGAAGGTGATCACGCAGCCAACCCCGACACTGGGCGGCGGCTTGGGGGTGAGCGGCGATCGTGGTGATCTGCTCTGTCGACGTGCCCGGCAGGGTCGCCAACACGAAGGTCACCGGCAGTGCCACTTCTCTGGCGATCATGAGCGGAGTGCCGACCGCGAGCTCATCGAGAGTGACCCCGACCGCGCCGCCGACGGAGTTCTCCACGGGGACGACGGCGGCCTCCGTGACGCTTTCGCGCACCATGTCGAGGGCCTCGGGCACGCTGCGCACCGGCACCGCAGTCACCTGGCCGTCGGGGTCCAACAGACGCACGGCCTGCTCGGTGAAGGTGCCCTCGGGTCCGAGATAAGCCCAACGGTGCGGCATGCGGTCAGCCTACGGTCGCCGACGGCGGCCCGGTGGAGATCCGGTGACCGGCGCCGGTCAGCGCGGCGAGCGCCTCGGCGAGCCGCACAACGGGCACCAACACATAGTCCGTGTCGTGGGTGGAGAACGCGAAGACGTTGACCCGAGCCTCGGCGAGTGGGTTGACCAGCGAGGCGAGGATGCCAGTGAGGGCGAGGTCAACCGGCCCGTCGACTTGCAGGCATCGCCACGGAGCGTTGATCATGCTGTCGGCCGGGGCCTGAGCCGTGGTGCAGATGATTGAGGTCTCGCTGCTGGTCCAGGTGATGGAGACGAGCCCGGCTTTGGGGTCGAGGGTGGCCGGCAACGGCGTACCCGGCTCGAACCGGCACACGGCGTAGTCGTCTGGAAGCAAAACGAGATCTAACACGCATTGAGGCTAGGCCACCCACGGCTTGGTGGCGACGTCAACCCACCGGGGTCGCCGCCTCAGCGGCCCACCGTCGCGAAGAACGTGAGAGATCCCACCAACACGCCGGCGTCGCGCACCGGGGTGGAGATGGCGTCCACGGTGCTCGGCTCTCCCGAGCCGTCGCCGATGCGCAACAGGCCGCGGGCCAGACCACCGGTGCTCAGGACCAACAATGGCGGGATCTTGTCGACTTCCCAGTCGGGCAACTCGCCGGAGACCGCGTTGAAGTCGAGCAGCCGCAGCACTCCGTCGACGAGTCGTCGGCCCACGCTCGCGACTGGGTCGACGCCGAGCAGTTCGGCGCTGCCGGGCGACGCGGCGATCACGACGCCTGCGGTGTTGACGAGCAGACAGGCCTCGGCCGCGACGGCGACGGCAGCGGCCCACACGTCGAGAGCGCGACCGTTTGTCGGTCGGGCCGGTGTCCGGGGCGCTCCCGGATCAGGAATTTCGGACAAGGTGAGTTCGACGTGCATGGCGCCTCCCCTCCGCCTCGATCGACGCGGCGACCGCGCCAATCACCGATGCCGGCACCACTAGGCCTCCCAAGAGTAGCCGCGTGACTCCAGTGCGGCTGGCGGGCCTCACAATGACTCGTCCAAGTATTGACCAACCGTGGCGCTGTCGACACGCTCGGCCAGGCGAGCGAGTTTCTCGATGGTTGGGGGTGTGAGTCGGGTGCCGTGCGCGTTGAGTGCCCGGCCGATGTCGTGATAGGTCGTCACCACGCACCCTTCGGGCGGGCGCCCCCAATAGACGAGCTTGCCGTTGCCGAGGAAGGCGACGACGGGAATCACCGGAATGCGTCGTCCGACGAGCTGGGACATCTGTTGGGAGATTCGCGACGCGTCTCGGCGGGCGAGTGTGACATATGGTGGGCGTTCACCGTTGACCTGCACGACGTCGCCGGCGAGCTCGACGGTAGACCGACCATGATCACAGACGGTCACCTGAAAGACGCCGCCTGGGCCGATGGCGAGGAAGTCGGGGTCGTCCGGGTGATAGTCGACGATGTGCCACTGCGGGCCGAGCAGCTCGACCCGGTGCTCCACCCGTCGTCGGCCGGCCTCCATCCGGCGATTGGCCCGCGACTGCCGCCGTTGCGTGAGCCAGCCGAGGCCGGGGATCGTCACCCCGGCCACTCGGGGAAGATCGCGTTCGCTCGTCGCCATCGAACCCTCCGTCGCGCCGGAACCCTGAGTTTTGCCCTGTTTACGCTAAGTGATCGCTATGTATGATCGGCAGTGCAACAGCACCCCTCGGATTGAATGAATCGCGTCCACGCCTCTTCACTCACGAAAGCCGTGGACGCCACCTCGTCTCAGCGCAACGCCACCTGGCGAGCCAGCAGGCCTTGGCGGGCACGCCGCTGCTCGCTGGTGAGCGGCTGCGAATGCGTCAGCGCGTCGCGATAACGCTGCGCGAAGTCGGCCATCGGTTGCTCCCAGGCGTCTGCCTGGTCATCGTGGGGCAGATCCCACACCGGCACCCGAAGCCCGTGCGCGCGGAACATGCCGGCGAACCGGGTCGACGACCCCAGCGTCAGGTCACCGGCGGCCGACAGCCGGGCCAACGCGTCGAGTGCCGCGTCCTCGTGGTCGTCGAGCACCCACCGCACATGTGCCTTCTCGGGAAACTGGCACCAATAGGCGCCAGCGGCTGCGGACAGTCGGGCGGTGGGGAAGATCGAGGCGTTAGCCCGCTCCAATGACGCCCGAACCTCGGGTTCGGTCGCCTCCTCGTCGAGCCAGAACTCAAACCCGTCATGCACCGTGACGTCGAGTTCACCGGTGGCGAGCACATCCTGCAGGCGCGGTCCGGGACCGGGGGATGTGGCGACGAGAACCGGCCCACCCGGTTCGGCCTCCAACGCCGCGAGCAACGTGAACGCGAGATCTCGGCTGACATCCCCCGACTGGGCGACCCGTTGCAGGCCGAGCAGCACGCGCCCGTCCGGTTTGACCAGTGCGGGCCAAGCCATCGGCAGCACCGTCGCGAGGGTGATCGACCGGTCTCCGAACTTCTCCGCCAACTCCGGGGTCAGCCGCAGCGGCGCGGTCGCGGCCGGCACCAGCTCCCGCAACGCCACCCAATCGCCCTCACCCGCGAGGCCCTCAAACGGCCTGGGCACGAAGATCTCGCGTTCCTTCACGCGGGTCACACGATCGGATCTGGTCGATGCTGTTGACGACGCCACGCTCGACGGGCGGGCCTGCCTGCGACGCTTGCTCACGATCGCAGAGCCTAGCGCTGCGTGCGGATCTCTCCCAGCTCAGCCCAGACGCATCGGCCCGTACCCTCGGGCTCCACTCCCCACCTGCAGGCGAGCGCGGCAACGATCGCGAGGCCCCGCCCATCGACGGCGTCCGGACCCGCCGCTCGCACGGTGGGCAGCAACCCCGAGCCGCCATCGGTGACCTTCACTACCACTGCGGTGCCCGCGGCGCTCACGCGCCAGTCGAGTCGGATGACACCGCCGGGCAGGGGATTGGCGTGGCGTAAGGCATTGCCGAGCAGTTCGGCCACGACGGTGACGGTGTCGGCCAGCACGGGGCTGGCCACGGTGTCGGCGAGTTCGGCGGCGAGTCGGTGCCGCGCCCCACGCACTCCCCGAGCGTGGTGGGGCACCGCGAGGCTCCAGGCGCGCTCGTTGACCGCCATCGTCACGCCTTCACCTCCACCCGTTCGGGTCGCCGCAATGGACCGTCGGCGCGCGGCAGGCGCACCTCCACGACAGTCCCACCACCGTCGCGAGGACGCAATGATACCCATCCGTTTTGTCGCTCTACGAGTCGTCTGACGAGATAGAGTCCGAGCCCGACCCCGTTGGGCGCGCTGTCCGAGTCACCGCGCCAGAATCGCTCGAAGCACCGCTCCGCGTGTCGCGGGTCGATGCCGATTCCCCGGTCGCAGACCCGCACGAAGACCGTGTGGGCGTCGGCCCCGGCTCGCAGCTCCACCACAGGCGAGTCGCCGGGCGAATAACGGATCGCGTTGGTCACCAGTTCGGCGACGATCGACGCGAGAAGTGTCGGGTCGCCCGCCGCCGCCGGCAACGTGCACGGAAACTCCAACCGAACCGCGTCGTGAAGGTCGGCGGGCAGCTCACCGGTGGCCCGGACCAACGCATCCAAAAGATCAAAAGACATGGTCCGTACGGGCCATCCGGCCGCGCTGTCGCCCACCGACACGCTGAGCATCCGGTCAACCAATTGGGCGAGCTCCCGAGACCGGTGCAGCAGCACCCTGGCCGCGTCTCGGCGGTGGGTGTCGTCGAGCGACGCCCAGTGGTCGGCCAGCATCCCGGCATATCCCCTGAGCACCGTCACCGGGGTGCGCAGCTGATGGCCGGCGACGGCGAGAAAGAGCGCGCGATCGTCCTCATCGGACTTTCCCATGGGCGGCGACCCGCCTCGGTCGCCATAGACGTGCGCGGCCGCACCGGCGACCGCGCGCACGACGCGAACCGATCCGGACCACAACTCCTCGTCGGCTGTGGAGAAGTAGAGGTGGACCGCCCCGATGATCTGTTTCGAGGACGAGACCGGATATCCGGTGACGACCGTGATGTCCTGCGCCTCCAGCAAAGTCGAGAGCGAGGACGACCACATTCGCACCGGGCCCGCCCAGGATTGGACGCGGCGCACCTCGGCCATGAGGTCAGGCTCGATCGGGCGACCCTGCGCCCATGCCAGGTCACCGCAGGCGGCGACGACCCGGCCGCCAGATCCGACATATTCGATGAACGTGCCGCTCTGCGCGCCGGTCGCGGTCATCGCCGCCGCGATCAGCTCACTGACGGCAGTGGGCCCGGCGACGCCGGCGCTGACCATCTCCATCGCGGCCGACATGCCGTCGAGGAATCGGGCGACGTCAACCGGCACGCCGACATCACCGGCTGAGTCGGGCCAGCACGGCGGCGGGCCGGTCGGAGATGACCCCGTCAACGCCGAGGCCGAGCACGAACTCCATCTCCTCGGGGGTATTCACGGTCCACACATAGACCTGGTGGCCTTGTTCATGTGCGCGGACCACCACCTCGGGCCGGGCTCGGAGGGCCGGAACTCCGGGGCCGAGCAGGCGCGCGCCGAATGGGCCTCGACCTTCCCGCGCGCCGAACAGGGCCGTCTCGTAGAGGAACACGGTGGGGATCTGGGGTGCGAGTTGGCGCATGCGACGCAGCGCCAGCGGATAGAACGACATCACCGTCACGCGCACCGACGCGCTCGGGTCGGTGCCGTCGACGCCATATTCGCGCAGCATCTCCACCACCCGCTGCTCCACCTCGCCGCCGCGACGAGCGGGGTGTTTGGTCTCGATGAGCAGCCGCAGCGGCCGGCCGGCCGCGAGCGCTGTCTCGATCAACGTGCGTAGGGTCAGCACCTGGGCCGGGCTCGCGTGCCACGAACCGAAGTCGAGCTTCTCCAATTCTGGCAACGTCGCCGCCCCGACCCGGCCCCGGCCGTTGCTCGTGCGATCGAGCCGGCCGTCGTGAATGCAGATGAGGTGCCCGTCGCGGGTGAGGCGCACGTCGCACTCCAGGCCGTCGACCCCCTCGTCGATCGCCCGGTGATAGGCGTCGAGGGTGTGTTCGGCGAACGCCTCCGATGACCCACGATGGGCGAAGACCAACGGAGACACGACTGGCCGCTCCCCGGGCTCAGAGGTGGCCACGCCTCACTTCTCTTTCGCGATCCAACTGGGGTGGCTGGCGAGGAAATCGAAGACCGTGTCGTCGTGGACCGACTTCAGCAGGTCGAGGCTCTCGTCGGAGAACCTTTCGTTTCCATTGTTTGAGAAGGTCGGGGTTATCTTTCCGCCATTCGTCTTGATCATGACAACATCCTCGGCCCGCACCGACTTGAGAGTGAAGATCCAGTTGTCCACGGCTTGGCCCCCGAGGTCGAGGGTGAGCAACGTGCCGGCGGCCTTCTGGAGCTTGGTGAGCTGCCCGACGTCGGTCATCGTGCCAGCGCTGCTGAGCTTCTTGAAGATCGCCATGAGAAGTTGCTGTTGATGACGCTGGCGGGTGTAGTCGCCGTCGCCGTTGTCAAAGTGCCGCTGGCGGGCGAAGTCGAGAGCCTCCCAGTCCTTGAAGTCGCGGCAACCGGGTTTATAGATCTTGCGTTGGGCGTACGGGACGTCGTTGGTATGGTATTTGCCCTTGTTGTCGTAGTGGATCGACCGGGTCTCGATGTCGACGCACAAGTGCACGCCGCCGATCGCCTTGAGGATGTCCCGGAACCCCACAAAGTTGATGATGCCGACGGCGTTGAACTTCAACCCACCCGGCACTAGGCGGCTCAGGGTCTTGATGGCGAGCTTCGCGCCGCGTTTGCGGCCGGCGGCGGTATTGTCGGGCTTCCCATTGGAGTCGACCGCTCCGTGGGCGAAGGCGGCGTTGACCTTTGTGGTCTCCCCGCCGAAGTTGGTCTCGGGAAAGGCCGGAATCTCAACCTCAGCGTCGCGGGGAATGGAGACCATATAGACCCGGTCGTGTGTCGCGGGAATGTGAACAATGATGATCGTGTCGGAACGGATGAGGTCGGATGAATTCCCGCTGCGCTCGTCCATCCCGAGAAGAAGCATGTTGATGGGGCCCTCGATATTGGCCCCCTTCTCCTCCTCGGGGATCAGATCCTCTATCGGGATGTCCTTTGTCGCGTAGTTGGCCAGCACCTTCGGAACGACGACGAAGGCGCCGGAGGCGATCATCACGACCGCGCCGAGAATCAGGCAGATCTTCGCCCACAGTGGATCTCGTGGACGGCGGGGGCGTTGCCGCTCCGGCGGGCGTTGCGGGCGTGCCTGTCGTGGCTTCGCCACGTACGTCGTCATCGCAGCTTCCTCCCTGGTCTGGGATCTCCGGATGGGGAGAACGGCGACTGCGAGGCTGGACGCCGTTGGGGTTGCCCCCGTCGGGGATGTGTGACCTGTGAAGGAGGATACCCGGTGTCACCCGGAGTCGCTTCCTCCGATCAACCACCTGCGTTCGTCGATGGTTTAGGCGCTGGCAGATAGGCCGCGAGCTGGTCCTTGGCGACCGCGTCATAGAAACTGAGGGCCTTTTCCCGGTCGGAGACCACCACGCTCTGTCCATCGACCGTGTCGGTGCCGAGGTTCGGACTGGTGAGAAAGACGAGGTCACTGCTCTTCAACCCGCGGAACTGCCAACCAAGGTCGAGCAATGAGAAGTCGTTGTCGACGGTGAGGGCGTTGGCGGTCGACGAGACGAAATCGCTGAATTTAGACGGATTTGTGAGAGTTCCGGCGCTCACTGCCTTGTCCAGCACCGCCTTGAGGAACTGTTGCTGGTGCCGAATCCGGGCAAAGTCCCCATCTGGGAACTGATAACGCTGGCGCACATAGTCGAGCGCCTCCGTACCGTCGAAGTGATTCATCCCCTTAGCGAATTTGCGATGTGGTTTGTGAATCGAGGTGATCGAGCGTTCCACCGTCATATCCACACCGCCCAGCGCGTCGGTCACCTTGATGAAACCGGCGAAATCCACGAGGGCGACGTGGTCCATGCGCACGCCCGTGAACTCCTCGACGGTCTGCACCATCAGCGGCGCCCCACCCCACGCGTACGCGGCATTGATCTTCGCCATCGCGTTGCCGTGCTGGCCGTCCTTGCTCGCGGGGATATGAACCCACAGGTCGCGAGGCATCGAGATGAGATAGGCCTTATCGTGACTCGCCGGAATGTGCACCATGAGAATCGTGTCGGTGCGCCACTTTCCGGCCTGGCTGATCGGCGCGTCCGGATCGCGCGAATCCGAGCCGAGAACGAGCATGTTGATGGTGCCGTCGACCACCTTCGCCGGACGTCCGGCGATGTCGGAGAAGAGATCGGTGCGATTGAGTCCCTCGTCGACATTGCTCAGCCACAGATAGCTCGCCAACGTGCCCAGACCCGCGATAAGCGCGATCGTCACAACGGCCACGAGTGCGATTCGCCCCCAGCGGGGCTTGCGCCCCTTGCCGCCGCTGTAGGTCGCTCCTGACGCGCCTGGGGCGGCCTGTGCGGGTGGGGCGGGACGGGCGCCGGGCTGCTTGCCGGACCCGACGTGGGCCCGTCCGGTCCAACGCTGTTGCGGGTCCGGGTCCCCCGAGGGTGGTGTCATCGGCATGTGAACAGGGTACGTACCTGTCGCCAGCCGGTCAGCCACCCTCGCCGATCAGCGGCCGAGCTGCTCCGCGATATAGGAGATCGTGCGCCGCAGGCCCTGCTCAGGCGACACGGCAGGCTCATAGCCCAACACCGTGCGGGCCAGGGTGAGATCGGGCCGACGCATCTCCGGATCGTCCGGCGCCGGAGGCAACGAGACGATCGGCGACTGACTGCCTGTGAGCTCGACGATCAACTCGGCCAGCGCCCGCATGGTGATCTCGTGCTCGGTGCCACAGTTGATAGGCCCGGTCTCCGTCGAGTCCAGCAGCGCGAGAATGCCGCGCACCAGGTCGTCAACGAAACAGATCGACCGGGTCTGCGCACCCGTGCCATAGATGGTCAGCGGCTCACCGAGCACCGCCTGCCGAATGAACGTGGGGATGGCGCGGCCGTCGGTGAGCGACATTCGAGGCCCGTACGTGTTGAAGATCCGCACAATCGCGACATCCGCCGCTAACTCGCGGTGATAGGCCATAACCGCGGCCTCGGCGAAACGCTTGGACTCGTCATAGACCGAACGGACGCCGATCGGATTGACGTTGCCCCAATATGTCTCCGGCTGCGGGTGCACCAACGGGTCACCATAGGCCTCCGAGGTTGAAGCCATGAGAAGCCGGGCGCCGTCGGCGACCGCGCGGTCGAGCAGGTGCAGGGTGCCCAACGAGTTGACTCGCAAGATGTCCAGCGCGAGCTTGCGAAAGTCGGTCGGGCTCGCCGGCGACGCCAGGTGCAGAATCGCGTCGAAACGGTCGGCGAGCGCGGCATCGTGGGGCAGACCGGCGCTCACGTCTGCCTCGACGAGGGTGAACCGGGGGTTGTCACGCAGGTGTTCGACGTTGCGCCGCGACCCGGTGACGAAGTTGTCCACCGCCACCACCGTCGCGCCGCGCGCCAGCAACGCGTCGACGACGTGTGACGGGACGAAACCGGCGCCGCCGGTCACCAGGATCCTGCTGTCGGCGTTCCACCGCTGCGTCATCACCACCGGCCCAGCCTAACGGGTGCCGATCGACCCTTGTGCGACTCAGCCCGGCACATGGTCGAGATCGGGAGCGGCGGGGTGCGGTGTGCCCTCGCCATCCGCCTCGCGTTCGGAGCCCGCCTCCGGCGGCCACGCGGTGATTCCACGTTTGTTCGAGCCGGAATTGGGACGGGTGACCGAACGCGTGCCGGGGCGTGTGGCGTGTCGCTCGGGTTCGGAGTGCGACAACCTGAACTCTCGGGCATGGCCAGCCTCGATCAGTGCCACCCGCGCGGCATCGTGCTCGGTCAGCACCGCCCGCAGTCTCGCCACCGTCTCGCCGGCCACGACGGCCGCCGCGTCGCGCAGCCGCCGCTGCACCCGGGTCCGCAGGCGACGAGCTCGAGCCGCCGCGATCGGTCGATGCGCCAACAACAGAAGCAGCGCGAGCACCACCCCGGCGCAGCCCAGCAACACTGGCAACGCGATGCCCCACGGTCGGGGCAGGTCGGCTGCGGCCGGTCGAACGGTGCTGGGATCGATCGAATACCACCCGACCCAGACGACTCCGATCGCCGCCGCGACCACCGCCAACCACCAGCAGGCACGCACCGCCCACCAGCCGCCTCGGCGTGGTCCGTGGGCCCGTGCCAGCGCGAAGGTCCGCGCCAACTCGGACGGCACCCGCTCGGCGGCGGCCGTCGCCGTGACCCGCATCGTCTCCGGCCACGGTGCGGGAAGCCCGGCGACGGCGCGCGTCGTCGGCGATCTTGCGGACGGCTGCGGCGACGAGCGCCGCGTCGACCGGAAGCACCGCGTCATCCCCACCCGGCGCGAGCCGAGCCGTGGCCCGTTCCCGACCTCGCCGACGCAAGGGCCATCCGGGCAACACTGCTCGGTGAAGATAGTTGTCGGCGGTGTCGGCGCCGATCGCGGGCACGGCCGCGGCGGCCGCGAAGGCGGTGGTCATCTCGTCGCACACCGCTGGCATTAGTGCCTCGTCCGCACGTGGCGTCCCCACCAATGCGTCGAGCCGCACGGTCATCGTGTCGAGTTCGCCGGCGAGCCGCACGAGTGAGGCTCGGCGGGTGAGGACCGCGTGCGTCAATCGCGCGCGCAGCGCGGTGACGCCGTCACCGGTGCGGGCCGAGACGCCGAGCACCGGAATTCCGGGCAGTCCATCGGCCTCCACGAGCTGAGTCAAGTCAGCCAGGCACCGAGCGGCGTCGGCTGGAGTGAGCCGGTCGATCTGGTTGAAGACCACGGCGGTCACGTCACGCAGGCCGCCCAGGTGGCGCAGATAACCCTCATGCAGCACTGAATCGGCGTATTTCTGGGGATCGAGCACCCAGACCACGAGGTCAACGACGCCGACGAGGCGATCGGCCTCCAACCGGTGTTCGGTCGCGACGGAGTCGAGATCGGGCAGGTCGAGCAGCACGAGACCACGCAGCGCGGCTTCGTCGTCGCCGTCGAGTTCGCTCTCTCGGGCGAACCGCCGCGTGGGGTCGATGCCGAGCCAGTCGAGCAGCGGGCTCGCTCCCTCTGTGCCCCACACGCACGCGTGGGCGTGGGCGGTGGTCGGCCGTAGCGCCCCCACCGGTGATATGGGCAGGCGTGTCAACGCGTTGAACAGGCTCGACTTGCCGCTGCCCGTCGCGCCAGCGAGCGCGACGACCGTGTGGTCGGCGGAGAGGCGCAACCGGATGTCGCCTCGGTCGGCGAGGTCTCCGGCCGCTGCGAGCAGCTCAATCTGAGGGCCGGTCGCGGAGCCGGTCGCGACCGGTCGTTCGCACACACGAACAAACCGCCCGAGTGCCTCAAGACTCCGG
This sequence comes from uncultured Actinomycetota bacterium, assembly GCA_963736695.1. Taxonomy (GTDB): domain Bacteria; phylum Actinomycetota; class Actinomycetes; order Mycobacteriales; family Micromonosporaceae; genus CAVTPU01. Next base: position 2,845,149 of record CAVTPU010000004.1, on the reverse strand, counting down.
GCGAGCAGCTCCGTCTCTGAGCCGGACAACCCCGTCGGCGAGCCGAGATCCTTCACGCGGCGTCTCCCACTCGGGTCGGCGCGGAGGTTCCCCGACGGAGCCCGGACTCGATGACATGGTTGGCGGCCAGCCGCAGCCGATGCGCCAACTCGGGATCGACTCCGGCACCCGCCACCGGCGCGCGCCGCTGGTCGGCCCGCACCGCGAAGAGATGGTTCACCAGACTCATGAGTTCGGCCCGCGCCTGATCGCCGAGGTGTCGGAGGGGGCCGGATTCGGCGATCGCCCGCAGCGTCGCCGGGCCGGCCGCCGCGCCAATGATCTCTGCGGGTGGGGGCGCGAGCGCGGCGACGGTCATGACCAGCGCGGTGGCCGCAGTCGTGTAGGAACGGGTCCGGCCACGTAGCCGGGGGCTCTGTGCTCGGGCCGCCGTCGTGAGCCACTCCTGCCATGCACGCACTACGTCGGCGGCGAGGTCCGGCAGCCGAGGGTCTGGGTCCGCGAGCCCCGGAGCCTGGGCCAGCAGCGCATGGCCCGCGGGGTCGTCGCGCCACGCGTTGTGGCACTCCTGCGCCGCGTCGACGCCAGCATCCACGATGAGCTGCACGAGTGCCGCACCGACCGCGGCGTGAAACCGGCGCCCGGGGGGTGGGCGATCGGCGAGCGCCGCAGTGAGTTGCGTGCGCCGAGGGCCGGTGGTGGCTCGGTGGGCCCGCCGCAGGTCGCCGTTGTTGATGAGATCACGCAGGCGGGCGTGGACGTCGCCGCGCAGCAGCCCGCCTCGCAGGCTCGCGTCGACGCGGGTGCAGGCGTTGCCATAGGCGACCCGCACCTGCGCGTCGAGGGCGACCACCGCACGGACTTGATCGTCGGCCGCGAGTGCCAGTGTCTGCGTGCGCCGCACGACGTCCGCGATCGCGCCAGCGAGGGTCTGCCGGGTCAACGCCTGCCGGCGTGGCGTGTCGCGGCTGATCCAGTCGATCCACTGCTTGATCGGCGCGACCTCTGTCTCGGCGAGCATGCCGTGGCCGTCGAGCGTCGACTCGGTGAGGGCGAAGACCGCGACATCGCCGAGTCCCTGGGTGGCGAGCATGTGCGCGAAGTGTCCGAAGACCTGCTGCTGGTCGGCGGCGGGCACCCGGTCGAGCACCACACACACGGCGGTGCCCCGCTGCCGGCCGGCGGCGAGCACTCGCCACGGAACCGCGTCGGCATAACGCGCGGCGGTGGTGACGAAGAGCCATAGATCGGCGGCGGCGAGCAGTTCGCTGGCGAGAGCCCGGTTGTGGTCGTCCACCGAGTCGATGTCCGGCGCGTCGAGCAGCGCGAGTCCGGGCGTGAGGCCAGTGGCGTGCACGATCTGCAGCATGCGGTCACCGGGCCGATTGGAACGCCTGAGCCCGGGAAGCACCGCAGGTTCGGCGAACCAGGCCGCGTCAATCGGGTGGCAGGCGAGCACGGGCGATCGGGTGGTGGGCCGTAATGGCCCCGCTGGGCTGACCGGGGCGCGGATCAGGCTGTTGAGCAGCGTCGACTTGCCGGCCCCGGTGGATCCGCCGATCACCGCGAGCACGGGGGCGTCTGTTCGGCGGAGCCGGGGGATCAGATAGTCGTCGAGCTCCGCGAGCAGCTGCCGCTGGGTCGCGATAGCCGGCTCAGCACTCGGCTCCGGAATCGGATAGGTGGCTGCGGCGATGGCGGTTCGAAGCTCCACGAGGGTCAGGTCGCGCGTGATCCACCCAGCCCTGGCCTGGACTGCAGCTGGGTGGTGACGGCTCACCGCGACACGTGACTCCACAACTACAGAGTGCCTGATTGCGCCATATGTCGCCAAACATATCTAATCGGGCACGCCGAAGTGGCGATCGAGAGGGGCGTGCCGTGCGAGCGACTGGGGCGAAGCGCCTCAGTCGGCTGGGCGAAGCTCGGCCACGCAGCACTTCACCCCGCCGCCGCCTTTCTTCAGCTCCGAGAGGTCAACTGGGACGCTCTGATATCCGGCGGCCGTAAGCTTCGCCACGAGACCTGTCGCCTCGGCATTGAGCAAGACGAAGCGTCCGTCGCTGACGAGGTTGAGTCCGAAGGCGAGGGCGTCCGCCTCATCGGCGATGACGGCGTGGGGAAAGAGCCGCCGCAGCACCGACTGAGACGACGCGGAGAAGGCGCCGGGAAAATAGGCGACATTCGCGTCGTCGAGCGGCGCCAACGCCACGTCGAGGTGATAAAAGCGCGGATCGACCAAGCGCAGGGAGATGACCGGCCGACCGAGCGCCTCCTGCGCCTCGGCGTGCGCGACCGGTTCGGTGCGGAAGCCGTGACCGGCGAGGATCAACCCACCGCGAGCTTGGGGCAGAAACGCGAAATCGCCCTCTCCTTCGTTCGTGGCGGTCGGCTCGACAAACCGCCACGACGAATCGGTGCGATACCACGCCTCGTGGGCTGATGCCTCGGCCGTGCGCTGCGGAAACCGAAAGCGGGCGCCGTAGACCACCCCGTCGACCGAGAAGGCGCCGTTGGCCGCGAAGACCATGTCGGGCAGCGCGGGCACCGGCTCGAGCAGATGCACGGTGTGGCCCAACCCGATCAACGCATCTCGCAGCGTCGACCACTGGTCGGCCGCTCGCGCCACGTCGACGGGCTTGGTCGTGTCCATCCATGGATTGATCGCGTATTCGACCCCGTAGTGATCGGGGGCGCACATGAGATAACTGCGGGTTCGGGTCACACGCTGCACGAGCACCAACCATAGGTAGGCTCAGTGGCCAGAAACAGTCGCGTTCATTGCGAACGAGAGGCGATTCGTTGCAGCTCGACGAGACAGACAAGCGAATCATTGCGGCGTTGACCGCCGATGCCCGATCCTCCTTCGCCGACATCGGGCAGGCGGTCTCGCTTTCGGCCCCGGCGGTGAAACGCCGAGTCGACCGCCTGCGCGCCGCTGGCGTGATCCGGGGGTTCACCGCGGTGGTTGACCCGGCCGCGATCGGCTGGACGACGGAGGCGTTCATCGAACTCTTCTGCACAGGTCGGACCACACCAGCGCAGATCTCGACCGCTGTGCGGCAACACCCCGAGGTGGTCGGCGCCTACACCGTCTCCGGCGAGGCGGACGCGCTGGTGCATCTGCGCGCGGCCGACATCCCGCACCTCGAGCAGGCCCTCGAACGGCTGCGCTCCGAACCCTTCGTCACCTCAACCCGCAGCATGATCGTGCTGACGCGACTGCTCGACGGTTGACGGAACGCGAGCCGTGCCCGTCACGTCCAACCGGGCATGACACGTTCCTGGTCCCGGACGCGCCCGATCACGCTCGCACTGTGCGTCGGGTTGAGCCTGCTCGCCGGATGCACCGACACCGATCCTCCCTCCGACGGATACTCCGACAGCGGTGTCCCTACCGGAACGTGGCGACTCGTCGCGTTCGACTCCTGCGTGGCCGCGCTCAACGGCATGCGCACGGCTGCGAAGGCTGTCGTTGGCCCGTACGGATTTGGTGGATATGGATTCCCCGAGCCTGCCGCCGGGGGCGCGCCACCGTTGCGCAAAGAGGCCAGCGTCCCGATGGCCGACCAGGCGGCGCCAGCCGCGCCGGGCAACCCCAACGGCCCGACCGAACACTCCGGCACGAACACCCACGAGGTGGGGGTCGACGAACCCGACCTGATCAAGACCGACGGGCGACGCATCGTCACTGTCGCCAACGGCCGGCTGCGCGTGATCGACGCCGCCACCCACACCGTCACCGCGACGGTCAGCCTCGCCGGCGGGCTCTCCGCCGACAGTCAACCCGGAATCGGTCGGCCCGACCTCGTTCAACCGGCAGACCTGCTGCTGCACGGCGACCACGCGCTCGTCCTGCTGCGCGAAAACGTGGTGCTCTACGGCGGGTCAGGCGGGTCAGGCGGACCCGCCCTACCTCGGCCGGTCGGATCAGCGGACTCCGGAGAGCCGACGTCCGGCGTGAGCGCTCCCAGCGACGACCCGATCGTCGGGCCGAGGCTCGTGTTGGTCGACCTGACCGGCGCCGGACGGATCCTCTCCACCCTGCGCACCGACGGTGCGTTGGTCGACGCCCGCCAAGTCGGGGCGACGGTTCGAGTCGTGGCGCGGTCCGCCCCCCGGCTCACTTTCCCTTATCACGAGAAGGGCGACGACCGCGACCGGATCGCGGCGAACCGCGCCATCATCGACAAGGCGGGCGTCGATCGCTGGCTGCCCCGTGTCGAGGTGACGACCGGCGAAGCGACGCACACCGAGTCGATCGGATGTGACGCGGTCAGTCGCCCCGAGGCATACACCGCCACCAACCTCGTCACTATGTTCACCCTGAACCTCGCCGGCACGACGCTCGACGCCCCGCAGCCGACGTCTCTCCTCGCCGACGGCGACACCGTCTACAGCAGCGGGAAGAACCTCTATGTCGCCAGCGATCTGCGCCCACGGTTCATGCCGATGGGCGCGCGGTGGGCGGGCAGCCCGCCATCACCCCGTACCCAGATCTATCAATTCGACACCTCAACCCCCGACCGCCCCATCTTCGTCGCCGGCGGCAGCGTCGCGGGCTACTTGATCAACCAGTACGCCATGTCGGAGTGGGACGGTCACCTGCGTGTCGCGACCACCACGGGCGAAACGCTGGCCGGCGCCCCCCGCGCCGGCGACACCCAGTCGTCGGTGCACGTGTTGACACGCTCCGGTTCGACACTCGCATCAGTTGCCCACGTCGACGGGCTTGGTGCCGGCGAGCGGATCTACGCCGTGCGCTTCGTCGGGCCTGTGGGTTATGTGGTGACCTTCCGCCAGACCGATCCGCTCTACACTGTCGACCTGCGCGACCCGCTCAAACCGCGGATTCGGGGCGAGCTGAAGATCACTGGATACTCCGCATATCTACATCCGGTCGGCGACACGCTCATCGGAGTGGGGCAGGAGGCCACGGCCGAGGGCCGTGCTCTCGGCACCCAGCTGTCCGTCTTCGACGTGAACGACCTCGACAACCCTCGGCGCAGCGCGCGATACACCCTCTCCGGCGCTTTCTCGGAGGCCGAGTTCGATCCGCACGCCTTCCTCTATTGGCCGGCCGACCACGTGGTGGTGATGCCATTGAGCCTCAACCACTCGACCACCAAGACCATCGGTCCGGATGGAATTCCAGTCCCTCCGCCGCCCGCGACGATCGGCGCGCTCGTGCTGCGGGTCGACGCGAACCGCGTCGAGAAGCTCGGGTTCATCAGCCATCCAAGCCCCGTGCCGTCGCAACCGGCCGGCTGGCCACCGCAGATCCGCCGATCCCTGATCATCAGCCAGGCGCTGTGGACCCTGTCGGATGCCGGACTGCTCGCCGTCGACACCCACACGCTGCGCCGGATCGCCTGGATCCCGCTCAGTTAACCCCACTCACAGATACATGCCGGTCCGGTCGGCGGTCGCTTCGAGATGGGGGCGTCCGCCGTCGGCGGGCCGGTGGTCAACGTGATCTCGGTCGACATGATCGCCATCGGTGAAGAAGCGCCGCCCCCCGAATTCTCCGTGCAGGCGGTCGTCGAGCTCGTCGGCGAGGCCCGTCATCACCTGCACCGCGAGCATCAGGTGGGTGGCCTGAAAGTTGCGTCCGAGCACCGGCACCGAGGCCCACACGGTGTCATCGGCGTAGTAGAGCCGCCCGATGGGCATTCGGTGGGTGAGTTCGGAGAGTTTGACATAGAGCCGCTCGCTCGCGGTCACCTGCGTGAGCACCGGAGAGAAGACGTCGACGAGGGGCGGGTTGTCCCGAACCCGAACGAAGACCATGGCGGACCCGGACCGGATGCCGACGTCGCCGTCTTTGTCGACCGGCAGCTTGTCGACCGTCGTCGAAAGCATGGCGGCGAGCACGGTAGAGACCTGGTCCGGCAGGTCGAGCCCAGCGAGGTCGAGTGCGCCCGCAGCGGAGGTGAGCGCCTTCGGAGCGGGCCGCGCCGCTCCGAGTGGGGGCAGGTCGACCGATTCCGGTCCGGAGCCGGTCGCCGCATAGACGAGAAACGCCGGATGTGGCGTGCCATAAACCTGCCGCAGCGTGCGGGTGATGACGGCGGCGAGCCGCGACGCTTGGTCAACGGACAGGTGCAGGCCGAAAGATTCTTCGGAACCGGCCACGACTCCGGGCGGCGACCAGCCGAGGGCGATGAGTTCGCCGACTGCGGTGCGGCCGAGCCGGTGCTCGGGTGGCAGCGTCGAGTTGCTCACGGCACACGCAAGAAGGTGGGGCATGGACGTGTCGCTCATCACCACATTCACTGCGTAGACAGCCTCGCCGATCCCGGCAGCGGTTGGGTCGAGGGTGAGATCGATGCCGACGCCGGGTGACAGGGCGGGAAGAGCCTCGGCAAGGTCGCGACCGAACTCGGTCCACGCCTCGCTCACCTTGGCGGCGAGATCGGCCGTGGCCGGGTCGTCATAGAGCGTCGCCTCAGCAACCCTGTCGGCGTTGTCGGTCACAGGCTCCTCCTCTGGGTAGGCCCACCATATGGGTCGCTGACCCCGATCGGCGACTAGGGCTGTTCCCTAAGGGGCGCTCGCCGGGTGCCAGATTCGGCCCGCTGGGACGCCGGGAGCAGCGCTCACCACGTCGAGCAGCGCCTCAATCGACACAGGCTTGCTGAAAAGGTGCCCCTGCCCCCAAGCGCAGCCGAGATCGAGCAACCACTGGCGCTGGTCGGGCCGCTCGATTCCTTCCGCCACGACAGTAAGAGAAAGCCGGCGAGCCATGTCGATCGTGGACCGAACAACGGCGGCGGAGCGGGCCGAGTCCTGCATGGCCATGACGAAACTTCGGTCGATCTTCAACTCATAGACCGGAACCTTCGTGAGCATCATGAGCGACGAGTCGCCGGTGCCGAAGTCGTCGAGGGCCAACCGCACCCCGAGCTCGCCTAACTCCGCCAGCACGCGCCCTGCCATCTCCAGTTGGCTGAGCGTGAGCGACTCCGTCAACTCGATGATCAGATCGCTCGCCTGAACCCGGTGTGCCGCGAGCCGGGCGGCGACGAGTCGGGCGAAGCTCGGATCGATGAGGCTGCGGGGAGAAGCGTTGACCGCCACCGGGGCGTCGACACCGGCGGCGCGCCAGCGAAGCATCGCGTCCAGCGCCTGATCGAGCACGGCCTCGGCGAACGCGGGTAGATGGCCCGACTGCTCCACCGCCGCCAGGAATCGGCGTGGGTCAAGATCACCCCGCTCGGGGTGTCGCCACCGGGCCAACGCCTCGGCCGCGACCATGTCGCCGGTGGCGAGGTCGACGATCGGCTGGAAGTTCATGACGAATTCCTGCTTGGCCACGGCTCGAGGTAGTTCGCCGCCCACGGTCAACTGGTTGATGTCGGCGGTATCGCGGGAGCTTTCATATCGAACCACTTGAGCGCCGCCCCGCTTCGCCTGATACATCGCGACGTCGCCGCGCCGCAGCAGCTCGACCATGCCGCCCGGGGCACCGCCCAGGGTTGCGACACCGGCGCTCGCCTCGACTCGGGCCCGCCGCTCGCCGAGGTCGATCGGAGCGTCAAGGGTCGCAAGTAGGTCGCGGGCGCGCTGCTCGGCGAATTCGATGGAGGGTACATCGATGATCAGGACTGCAAACTCGTCGCCGTCGAGGCGTGCGATGACGTCGTCGGGTCCGACCGCGCGGCGCAACCGGCGGGCGACCTCGGCAAGCAGCCGGTCACCGGCGAGATGGCCGAGGGCCTTGTTGACGTCCCGGAACTTGTCGAGGTCGAGCACCACGATGGCCGCCTCGCCCGAACCGCTGAGCACCGAGTCTCCGAACTGCTGCAGATTTCGCCGATTGGCGAAACCGGTGAGCGAATCGTGCATCGCCGCGTGCTTGTTGCGGCTCGCGAGCCGCCGGGCCTCGGCGTAGGCGGAGGCGTTACGGACCGCCGTCCGCAACGCGGAGACAAACGTACGCAGAATAAGCCGTTCGCGGTCGGAGAGGGTGACCTGCGCCGCATAGAAGAGTCGCACCTCGCCGAGGTCCGCCTTAAGGTCATGGCCCGCGAGCCGAACCACGAGGCTCTCGCCGTCATATCTGTGTGGCGGCGCGTGGCCGGGGTCGCCGGTCCACCGCACACCGTCGGCGTCTCCGCGCACGAGGATGGGTCCGTCCGGGCCGTCGCGCAGAAACACCTCCGCCTCGTCAGCCGCAAAGAGCGCCGCCGCGTTCGCGACCGCCGCCGCGAGCACCACCTCAAGGTCGGTGTTGTTGAGCTCGTCGGTGGTGGCGGCGAGGCGCTGCCACGCCGCCCGTTCGGTTCGGGTGCGGACCCGGCCGAGATAGTAAAGGTGCAGACAGAACGCCACGGCGGGGGTCGTGAGCACCAGCCAGGGTTCGTCTTGAAAGACCGCGATGGTGAGCAGAACGACGATGAACTTCCCGACCATCGAGGCCAGTTTGATATCACCATCGGTGCCTATCACCCGTCGCCACGGGGTGGCGGAGGCGAGCGCGAGCACCGGCACGCCGATCGCGTTCTCCACGGCGACAACGGTGATGGCGGCGACCATCAATCCCAACGGTTGGCTGAGCGGATCGGCGGATCCGGCGACACCGAAGGCGAGCGCCACGGCGAGTCCGGCGGTGGCGCTGAGCGCGTCCTTGCTGGCGTTGTAGACCGACTTGAAGAAGGAGATCCGACGGGCGAGCTTCGCCAGCAGCACCCCAGCGAAGACGCACAGGGGCACCAGCGGTGGGGAGAGCGCGACGATGCACAGCATGATCGCCGCGTCGGTCCAGGTGGAACCGACGTTGGTCGATCTAATTCTGACTCGGACGGCCGCCGCGTTCGCGACCGCGACGAGCAACGCGAGCGCCGGCAGCGTCCACTGACTCAGCTCGCGCACGTCTGTTCCCAGCACCATGAGGGTCGTGGCGACGGCCGCCACCCCGACCACGACGACGGCCGTCGTGAGCCGTCGCAGTCTTCGGCCCCGGCCAGCGTCCATGATCCGCTGCTCCCTCATCTGCCGTTTCGCACGACGCCGCACGTGAGTGGGTGCGGCTCAAGTAACCAGCCTAGAGCCGCACCGGGGCAGCACAACAGACCCCGGCGACGCATCGATGTCATCGTTCACAGCCAGTCGTTCACGTCATACTCCTCAATCTGCGTGGCGGGTGGACCCGTGCGTGACATCGATGGCGCGCCTAGGCTCGGGGATGGTGGTGCATTACGGTACGCGGCCAAATCGGCGGCATGACGACGTGTTCCGGCCTTGTGACGTAGTCTCGGGCCGTGACGCCTCGGTCCGATGACTCCCCGTATGCGCTCAGCCACATCGATGTAACGGGCGCGGCCCGAATGGTCGACATCAGCGACAAACCGGCATCGGCGAGGCGAGCGATCGCGGCCGGGTTGGTGCACACCACGCCTGAGGTCATCGCCCTGCTTCACGCCGACGCCCTGCCCAAAGGCGACGCGCTCGCGGTGGCTCGAGTCGCCGGGATCATGGCCACGAAGAGAACCCCCGACCTGATCCCGCTCTGCCATCCCATCGGAATCCACGGTGTGGATATTCGCCTCGACGTCGGCGTCGACCACGTGGCGATCACCGCGACGGTCGCTACCGGCGACCGCACCGGGGTCGAGATGGAGGCGCTCACCGCTGTCTCGGTGGCCGGCCTGACCATCATCGACATGATCAAAGGTGTTGACCCCGAGGCCATGATCAGCTCTGTCCGGGTGCTTCGCAAGGAAGGCGGCAAGACCGGGCTGTGGGAACGTCGCCGAACCGAGGAGGTCGAATGAGAGCGCGAGTGATCGTGGCGTCGAGCCGAGCCTCGGCCGGTGTCTATGCAGACTCCAGCGGCCCGGTGCTCGCAGCCGGACTGCGGGAACTCGGCCTGCATGTCGATAAATCAATTGTCATCCCCGATGGTGAGCCGGTGGGGCTGGCTCTGAGAGAGGCCGTCGACGACGGCGTCGACGTGGTCATCACCAGCGGCGGTACTGGGCTGAGCCCCACCGACCGAACCCCGGAGGTGACACGCGCCCTGCTCGATTTCGAGGTGCCCGGCGTCGCCGAGGCACTGCGGGCCCATGCCCGCGACCGGGTGCCCACTGCCCTGCTCTCCCGGGGCGTCGCCGGGGTGCGCCACGGCACCTTCATCGTCAACCTGCCCGGGTCGGTCGGCGCGGCCCGCGATGGGCTCGCTGTGTTGGCTCCGTTTCTGCTCCACGCCGTGGAGCAGATTCGCGGCGGCGACCATGGCTGATTCCCATCCCGATAAGGTCGCCCGATGACCTCTGGCACCCCAGTGCGGTGGAGTGCGGCGCGAGCCGCCGCCCACGCGGCGGGTCGCGCCGCACGACCCGACCCGACCCGCGTGAGCCTCAGCGAGGCCGACGGACTTGTGCTCGCCGAAGAGGTGCGCTCCCGCACCGATCTGCCCGCTTTCGCCACGTCGAGTGTGGACGGTTATGCAGTCCGGGGGGCTGGCCCCTGGCGATTGACCGGGCGGGTCCTCGCCGGTTCGACGCCGTCCCCGCTGACCGCCGCGACAGCGGTGGAGATCGCCACCGGCGCGATGGTGCCGACGCGGACCACCCACATCCTCCGCCTCGAAGAGTCGACCATCGACGATGGTGGGCTGGTCCACGGCGTGCCCCGGCCCATGGCGCAGTGGCGGGAAAGGGGCGAGGAGGCGCGTGCCGGCGACCTGCTCTGTCCGGCCGGGACCGTCGTGACCCCAGCGGCGATCGGGCTCGCGGCGGCCGGCGGCGCTGATGACCTCACCGTCATCGCCGCGCCCCGCGTCGCGACCATCGTGTTCGGCGACGAACTGCTCGACCGAGGGGTGAGCGACGCGGGCAAGATCCGCGACGCGCTTGGACCCCAGCTGCCCGGTTGGCTGCGCCGGCTCGGCGCGATCGTGGCCGCGGGGCCGATCGGACCCGTTGAGGACACCCTTGACGCCCACATCCACGCGATCCGAGCGGGCCTCGCCCACGCTGACGTCGTGTGCACCACCGGTGGCACGATGCGCGGACCGGTCGACCACCTGCACGATGCTCTCGATGCGCTCGGCGCCGAGCGCATCGTCGACACCGTCGCCGTGCGACCCGGTTATCCGATGCTGCTCGCACGCCTGAACCGGCCCGAAACGACAGGGGAACACGTGCCGCAGCGACCGGCGTTCGTCGTCGGACTGCCAGGCAACCCGCTCTCCGCGCTCGTCGCCATGGTCACGCTGGTGCAGCCGTTGCTGCGTGGGCTCGCCGGACGGCCCGAGCCGTCCCTGTCGCAGGCGCGTCTGGCCGACGCTGTCGCACCACTGGCCAACTTCACCCGACTCGTGCCGGTGCACCCGGAACCGGACGGTTCGACGCGGCCCACGCCACATATCGGATCGGCGATGCTGCGCGGAGTGGCGCGGGCCCGGGGCTTTGTGGTCATCGAGCCGGAGACGTCGGGAACGGCCGGTTCCGTCGTGTCCTTGGTTGTGCTGCCGATCGGCCCGAACGGGGCGTGGCCGCAGACGGCCGATGGCCAGGGCGATGACGCTCCGGACGAACGTCACGACCGCGCCGCTCACCGTCGACGACCACGAGAATGCGGTCGCCGACCCGACCGTTGGCGCGGTCGTCACGTTCCGCGGTGTGGTGCGCGATCACGATGGGGGACGCCGGGTCACCCGCCTCGCCTATGAGGCGCACCCGTCGGCCGGCGAGGTGCTCGCCGGGATCGCGGCGGAATTCGAGGCGGACGAGGCGATCACCGCGGTCGCGGTCTCGCACCGGGTCGGCGAGCTACACGTCGGCGACGTTGCGTTGATCGCGTCGGTCGCCGCCGCGCATCGGGCGGAGGCGTTCACCGCGTGCGCCCGCCTCGTTGACGCCGTCAAGGCGCGATTGCCCGTGTGGAAACACCAGTTCTTCGCCGACGGCACCGACGAGTGGGTCAACTGCCCGTGACGCCCGGGGTTGGTTCCTCATGGCGCACCGTGCAGAAGAAAAGGTCCCGTGCGCGGTCCGACGGATGGTCATAGGTGAAGTTATGGGTATAAGTCAGGTTTACGCAGACGACGGAGCCCGTAGCAATGGCGTCGATGTGGCCAGCGTCATCTCGCCGCAAGTCGGATCCGGCGGCGATACGCAGAATCTGATGGGCGCCGAGTTCGGTGCACGCGGCTTGGCGGGTGGCTGTCTGTTTGCCGATGGTTGACGGGATAAAACAGTCACCAACGTGATAGACGTGCGGGTCCAGCCCCAGAGACGAGGCGGTCGTGGTGGCCGCAGCCGCACTGCTGCCCGTCTTCTTCTGCTGCTCCGCGACATACCAGGTGGCGGCGCCGACTCCGATGGCGATCAGGGCCACCCCGGAGAAAGCCAACGCCCACGTCGCTCGCGTGCGGCGGGAAGACGAAGGCTGGATAACCACCTCAGGAGCACTGGCCGGGCCCGGATGCGCGGAGGTTGTGCCCTGGTCGGTTGACTGATAGACGTGCGGAAACGGATCGGTTGGCGCGGCCGCGAGCGCCGCCTCAAAGCTTCCGGCCCACGGGTCCTGAGGCTGAGGCAAGCCATCCCCAGGCACGGCTGAGTCACCGGGCGGTTGATACGTCGGCATCTCGTCCTCCCAGCTGACGCCACTTCTCGCGCGAGTATCACCGAGTCGACCACCCAACGGCCAGTTGATCAGATCAATCGGAGCTGTCGGTGACGCGACTGAGACGTCGGACGGGGCGCCGGGTCGAGTGTTGCCAACAACGCGGGGTCGACCGGGTCGAGAAACGGGGTCCGTGGCCGGCGGACACTGTGGGTCAGGAAAAGCTGACGTTGCGCGCGGGTCACGCCGACGAAGAAGAGTCTGCGTTCCTCGGCCACCGAGTCCAGGTCATCCCGCGCAGGATCGCCGTCGGTCCGCGCGGCCGGGGTGCCGGGAAACCGCAACGGCACGAGGCCGTCTTCGCACCCGATGATGAAGACGACCGGCCACTCCAACCCCTTGGAGGCGTGCAGAGTCACAAGGTGCACGGCCTGAGTTTTCGGGTCCATCGCGTCGGCTTCGAGGTCGGTGGCGAGTGCCTGACAGAACGCTTCGAGGTCGGTGCCGCAGGTCGTCGCGAGCGGCACCACAAGCTCGACCGCGGTGAAGATTTCGGCCTCGTTGAGCACTGGCGCCGCCGGTTCAACGGCGAACAGGGGTGGGGCTCCCGACGCGAGTCGACGCGCGGCCGCCCGAACCCGGTCGACGACGGTCGCCCCGGCCTCGAGCGACGTCGCGAAACGCACCTCCCTCGCGATCTCACGCACGGCCCGACGAGACCGGAGTCGGTCGTGGGCGCGTTTCTGCACCGGAATGCCGGCCCGGGTCAGGGCGTCCACGACCGCCGCCGCTTGGGCGTCGGTGCGATACAGCACGGCGATGTCGGTGAACGCGACGGCGGTGATCGGCGCGGTCCTTGGGTCGACGCGCCCACCATCGAAGGATCGGTGTGACACACCGCCGACGAGGCTGTCGATGGCCTTGGCCACCCAATCCGCCTCGGCGGCCTGCGTCTGGGCACAGTGGACCGCGACGAGCGGGTCATCCGGATCGACCCGGGCGGGGTCGAGTCTTCGGCCACGCACCAGGGTTCCCGGCGCGATGACCTGCGCGGCGACCGCGATGATCGGCGCGGTTGATCGGTAGTTGCGGGCGAGCCGCACGGTCCGAGCCTCGGCGAAGTCCTCGGCGAACCGGAGGAAGTAGCCGACGTCCGCCCCTCGAAACGAATAGATGGCCTGGTCGGGGTCGCCGATCGCGCAGATGTTGCCGTCGGTCGGGACCAAGGCCCGCAGCAGGTCATACTGATCTGCGTCGACATCCTGGTATTCGTCGACGAAGACCCACGGCCACCGCATCTGATAACGGTCCGCGAGACGCGGGTCACCGGCGAAGAGCTCCAACGGGACCGTGATGAGCTCGTCGACGTCGATGAGGTTCTGCTCACGCAACAGTTTGCGTACGGATTCTGGGTCTTCGCCGGCCGCGGCCCGGACGGCCTCCCGCTGTTCGTCATCGGCGATGCCGAAACCCGGCGTCAGCCCAGCCGCGTCGGCGTTCTCCCGCACGATCTGCAGACCGAGCGCGTGGAATGTCGCGACGGTCACCCGCTCGGCGTCCGAACCGAGCAGGCCGGCGAGCCGTTCGCGCATCTCGGCGGCGGCTCGCCTGGTGAACGTGATCGCCAGACACTGATCGGGCCTGACCCCAAGGTCGGCGCAGAGATACGCGATGCGGTGGGTCAGCGTCCGAGTCTTGCCAGTGCCGGGTCCCGCGACGACCAGCAACGGCCCGCCGGGCGCCGACGCGGCCACCCGCTGCAACGCGTCGAGCCGATCCAACAGACCGGTGCCGACCTCTTCCATGCCGGCGAGCATCGGCTCCCATGGCTGATGTGGTGACACCGCGAAGACGCCCGCGGGCACGGACGCCGTTTCGCCTTCTTCCGGTACGCCGTGGGCGGCGCGCGGTGTCGCGGTGGCGTCGCCCGCGTCTGCGGTTTCTCTCACGCCGCGCCCCTCAACCTGCGATTGCGCGGACTCCGGCGACCGACGCGCGGAGGGCACCTTCGGACGGCCTGGTGACAACGTCCGTTTCTCGGACGTCACCGGGGCTACGGGGATGGCCGGCAGGTCAAAGAGTGCCTCAGTCGACTGCCTCGCACCACGTGTCGTGCGAGGCAGCTCACCCGGCTCGAAGAGTCGGATCACGCCGTACTCACCGTCGTAGCCGGCGGTGCGGTGCACCGTGCCCGCCCGCAACCGGCGAATCGCCTCACCGAGCCAGTTCACCGCCGGCCCGCGCCACGTCGTCGACCGGAACCCGCGTGAGGATGTCGAGTTCGGAGCCGAGCGCGGCCACGAGTTCGTTGAGTCGCCCGGTCACCGTCTTGCTGCGGGGCCCGACACCGAGGATCTCGCCAAGCACCTCGGCGAGCGGAATAAGGTGGGTCACGCCCGGCCGCCCCTCGGGCAGCCAGCCCTCGGGCCGGTCGGCGAGCTCCTCGACCCGGTGCAGCACCCCGATCGTCAGCGGTTTGCCGCACTCGGGGCAACGCCCGTCGGCGGCCCGAGACTGTTCGGGCGCCCAGTTGATGCCGCAGGCTCGGTGCCCGTCGGCGTGGTACTTCCCCTCCTCCGGGAAGAACTCCACTGTGGAGTGCAAGCCGTCGCCGGTGCGAAGTGCCCGCATGAGGCCCGGATAGTCGCGGTCGGCGGTGAACGCGGTCGCCTCCCGAGCAAGGGCCGGCGGGGAATGCGCGTCGGAGTTGGAGACGAGTTGATAGCGGTCGAGACTCGACACCCGCCAGTTCATCGCCGGGTCGGAGCTCAGCCCGGTCTCCACGGCGGTGATGTGATCGGCGAGGTCCGCATAACAGTCGGCGATTGCGTCGAAGCCCGATTTGGAGCCCAACGCGGAGAACCACGGTGTCCAGATGTGTGCCGGCACGAGCATCGCGTCGGCGCTCGCCTCAAGGGCGACCTCGAGCAGGTCGCGCGAGTCGAGGCCGATGATCGGTCGACCGTCGGATCCCAGGTTGGCGCCGAGCCCCCCTGGGCCACGACCAAGTCGGGTGTTGAAACGCTCGACCGCCGCCAGATCCGGCAGATAGATGAGGTGGTGCACTTTGCGTGTGCGGTCGCTCCGCTTGTAGATGGTGGAGATCTCCGTGGAGAGCACGAACCGGACCGGCGCCACCACGGTCGCCGGCAGCCGCGCGGCCACCTCGTCCTCCAGTGACTTGTCCAACTGGAAGAAGCCCGGTTCGGCGGGGCGCAGATGTTCACGCAGGTGGTCGAACCATCCGGGATGGGTGAAGTCGCCGGTGCCAAGCAGGGCGACACCCTTGCGCTGCGCCCACCACGCGAGGTTCTTCAGCTCCAGATCACGGCTGCACGCCCGCGAATACTTCGAGTGGATGTGGAGGTCCGCGATCCAGGGCAGGGGAGGTTGTGGACGCACGCAGGGCATCTTTCCGCATACCGGGTCTGACGCCAAAGCTCCCCGCGCGTGTGGCGGGTCAACGCTGACGCAACCGCACCAACGTGACGTCCGGTGGCGCCCCGACCCGAACCGGCGGCCCCCAGAAGCCGGCGCCATTCGTCACATATACCGGCATGCCCGCGACGGTTCCGAGTCCGCTCACCACCGGCTGCCCGGCGAGCGAAACCAACCGGTTGAACGGCGCCAGCTGACCGCCGTGAGTGTGTCCGGACAACTGCAGATCGACGCCGGCCCGTGCGGCCTGTTCGGCGAAGGCCGGCTGGTGTGCGAGGAGCACGACCGGCCGCCTCGGGTCCCGCCCCGCCAGTGTTCGGTCGAGATCGGGCGGGTCGGCGAAGTCCGTGCCGGTGAGGTCGTTGACACCGGCGAGGTCGACGCCGACCGGCAACTCCACCCGCTCGTTGCGCAGCACGCGGATGCCCAGTCGATCCACCTCGGTGAGCCATTGCTGATAGCCGGAATAATATTCGTGGTTGCCGGTGACGAAGAACGACCCGTGCCGACTGGTCAGGTCACGCAATGGCGCGGCGGCCGGCCCGAGCTCGGGAACCGACCCGTCAACGAGGTCACCGACGATGGCGACAAGGTCGGCGTCGAGACCGTTGATGAGGTCGACGATGTGCTGGGTGCGCTCAACCCCGGAGAGCGGGCCGAGGTGCACGTCCGCGACGAGCGCGACGCGAAACCCGTCGGCGACGCGGGGCAATCGGGCGATCGGCACGTCGATTCTCGAGACCCGCAGCGGGCCGAGCGCGCTGCGCATGCCGACGGCGACCGTGCCGGTCGCGGCGAGGCCAGCCATGATCGCGACGGAGCGCGCGATGAACAGCCGACGCCCCGGATCTGGAACGGTGCCGGGACCAGTCGCGGCGCCGGAATCGGGAACGGTGCCGGAATCGGCGTCGAGGTCGGGCTGGGGCTTCAGGACACCCGCAGACTCGGGCGTGAACCTGGGAGAGCCGTGATCGACCGCGTCCGCCACCACGGCTGATTCCGTGACGGGTGATTCGGTGACGCCGCCGCGGGCCCGGCGGGCCGCGAGTGCCCGGCTAGCCGCTCGGGCGAGCACCGCCGGCAACTCCAGCACGATGAGCGTCAGCAGGAGATAGAACATGACCGCGAGCCAGAGATAACCCGGCCATGCCAGCACCGTGGCCACGGATCGGGGCACGAGAAACTCGCCGAAGAGCGCCGCGAACGGGGTCAACGCCAGCAGCGTGATGAACGCCGCCCCCCATGATCGAGCTCGCCGCGACGTGGTGGTGGACCGGACCAGTCTCCACCACAGATAGAAGTGGATGGAGCCGACGATGGTGAGCGCGATCGCCACCCGGGCGAGAATCTGCAGCACTGACACGTCAGCCTCCCGCGAACGGTGGCAGCACGTCGACGGTCGCCTCGGCCGGCAGGGCTGCGTCCCGGTCGACCCACACGACTCCGTCGACGAGGAGACTTGAGGCGGCGAAGACCTCGGCGAGACGTTGTGTGTCCCGACCGCCACCCTGTCGGATTTGGAGTCGAGACAGCAGGCCGTTGAGCGTCGTCGCGCAGACCTGCTCCGCCTCGACACCGGCGGCGGCTCGGGCCCCGGCAAAGTAGCGCACTGTCAGCACCGGTCAATAGTGCCCGACGGGTCCGAAGTCGCCTAGCCGCCGATCGCCGACATCGGCCGCAGCGGCTGAAGGAAGGCGGGGTCGTCGATGCCGTGCCCAGGACGTTTGCCCCACATCGCGGCTCGCCACGCCGCCGCCACCTCGTCGTCGTCGGCCCGCGAGCGCAGCAGGCCTCGCAGATCGGTCTCGTTCTGGCTGAATAGGCAGTCGCGCACCTGGCCGTCGGCGGTGAGCCTGGTGCGGTCGCAGTCACCGCAGAAGGGACGGGTGACGCTCGCGATCACTCCAACGGTGGCGGGTGCGCCGGCCGCGTCGGTATGTCCTGAGATCTGCCATGTCTCGGCCGGCGCTGCGCCCCGAGCCCGCGGGTCCGGCATCAGGGTGAAGGCGTCGTCGAGCCGCGCGAGGATCTCCGCGCCGGTCACGATCTGGTCGCGTCTCCACCCGTGCTGGGGGTCGAGCGGCATCTGCTCGATAAAACGCAGGTGATAGCCGTGTTCGAGCGCGAACCGCAGCAGGTCGACCGCCTCGTCGTCGTTGACCGACCGGATGAGCACGGCGTTGAGTTTGATGGGACGCAGCCCTGCGGCGTCGGCGGCGGCGGCACCCGCGAGCACCTCGCCGAGTCGGGCCCGGCGAGTGAGGGTGGCGAACCGGTCCGACCGCAGGGTGTCGAGCGAGATGTTGACTCGATCCAGGCCCGCCTCGGCCAGCGGTCGGGCCAGCCGGGTGAGACCGATGCCGTTCGTGGTGATCGACAGTGCGGGCCGTGGAGTGAGCCCGGCGACCCGCTCGACGATCGTGGGCAGGCCTCGCCGCAGCAGTGGCTCGCCTCCGGTGAATCGCACCTGTCGCACGCCGAGCCTGGTCACCGCGATGGTGATGAGGTGGATGACCTCGGCGTCGGTGAGCAGACCGGGTCCTGGCAGCCAAGCCAACCCGTCGGCCGGCATGCAATAGGAGCACCGCAGGTTGCACCGGTCGGTGAGAGACACGCGCAGGTCGGTGGCGACTCGGCCGAACTGGTCGGCGAGCCCCTCAGCACGGGGGGATTCGGCACCGAGCATCTCCCGACAGTAGCCGGCGCCGGGTTCAGTCGTGGCGAGCCAGCCGTCGCACCGCGTCCATCACCGTGTCACGATAGGTCGCTCCGAACAGTGCCGTGTGCACGAGCAGCAGGGGAAGTTGGTGCAGGGGAACCCGCTCCCGCCAGCCGTCGGCGAGCGGGGAGACCTCGCGATAGGCGGCGATAATCCTGGACAAATAGGGCGCGCCGCCGAAGAGAGCCAGTTGGGCTAGGTCGGTTTCGGGGTGCCCGCCGTGTGCGGCCGGATCGACCAGCCACACCCGGTCACCCGACCAGAGCAGGTTGCCGGGCCACAGGTCGCCGTGCAGCCGGGCCGGCGAGCGGGGCGGCAGCGCGTACCGGTCGATGGTGTTTATCACGTGCTCGACCTCGGCGACATCGGCTGGGCTGAGCGCCCCCGTCTCGGCCGACCTGCGCAGATAGGGGCGCAGCCGACGCTCGGCGAACCACTGTGGCCACTGGGACGACGGGGTGTTGTCCTGGGGAAGTGATCCGATGTAGCCGGGTTGTGGGGCGCCGAACGTGTCGGCTCCGCAGTCGTGCAGTCGTGCGAGGTCCCGACCGAATCGCTCCGCCGTCTGCGGGGTCGGCTCCGCCGCCTCGACCCACTCCAACGCCAACAGGTCCGGCAGTGCGGCGACCACCTCGGGGATCGCGACCGCATCGGCGGCGGCGAGCCACCGCAAGCCGGCTGCCTCGGTCTCGAAGAACGACGGCGGAGCGGGTTGGCGCGCCGGGGGTCCGTCGACCGACTTGACGAACAACGAGGTCCCATCGTCCAACGTCAGCCGGCGGGCCTGGCAGGTCGATCCGCCGGGCACCGGGGTCTCGCGGATGCGCTGATGAGTGAGCATCATCGGCAGCAGATCGGGATGCTGGCGCAGATAGTGCAGGTCCACGCGGTTCCCCTCGCGATAGATGTGGCTGTGCCCCAGTTAGGGCGACTCACCCCCCAGGTTGGGGTGCACGCACGCCAGGTCTGGAGTAGACCTGAGCTTATGACGCAGACGCTGCCCGACTCGACGACCCCACCCGGTGTGACCATCCGGTCCTATCGGCCATCCGACCACAACGCGTGTCGACGACTCTGGGCTGAGCTCGATGACCACCGCGCCGACCTCACCAACGACAGATCCATTCGTACGGATGACCCGGGCGCTGGGTTCGAGGAGTATCTGACTCAGCTCACCCTCTCGGGCATGTGGGTCGCGCAGGACGGGGACTCCGAGGTCGTGGGATTCGTGGGACTGCGTCTCGACGGCCGGCTCGGCGAGGTCGATCCGATCGTGGTCACCGAATCGATGCGCGGTCGCGGGATCGGCCAGGCGCTGTTGGCCGCCGTCGCGGAGCAGGCTCGGCGGCGCGGGCTTCGGCAGCTCACGGTCTCTCCGCCGTTGCGTGATGTCGCGGCGCTGCGGGCGCTGCGCTCGGCGGGCTTCGACACCGCCACCGTCGTGACTCTCTCGCTCAGCCTCGCCCGGACGCAGGCACACGCGGCGACTCCGGAGACGTCGGGCCCGGGCACGATCGACCTCGACGGAGTTCGATTCCGCATCTGACCACGGACCGGGCGAAGCGGTCTCGTCCACAGCTGGTCGAGTTATCCACACCCTTGGTCTCGAACCTTGGCTCGCGACGCAGTGCCGGGCAGGCTCACGAGTCATGACGAGACGACGCGACTTCAAGGCCCCAGCCGACCGCCGCCCCGCCAACCAGGTCGCCTCGGTGCGCCTGCGGGCGCCGGCCGACGTGCTGGCGGTGATCCCCTATGTGGTCGGCTATCACCAAAGCGACGCCATCGTGGTGGTCGGACTGGACGGGACCCGGCTGCTTTTCGCCGCCCGCGACGAGCTCCCGCCGACGAACGCGGGTCCCGGCGACACTTCTCATCTGGAGCGTCTGCGCGACACCGTCACGCGGCAACAGGTGAGCGGGGTGATGGTGGTCGGCTACGGCACCGCGGCCCAAGTCGACCCGGCCGCCGACTGGCTGCGAGAGGCGTTTGACGAGTCGGGCATCGAGGTATTCGAAGTGCTACGAGTCACCGACGGACGCTACTGGTCATATCTGTGCGCCGAGCCGTCGTGCTGCCCCCTCGAGGGCACCCCGTTTGACCTGACGACGAGCACGGTCGCGGCGCGGGCGACCGTCGCCGGCCGAGTGGCGCTTCCCGATCAGGCCACCTTCGACGCCCAGGTGCAGCCGGTGACCGGGCCGCCTCGCACGGCGATGCGGGTCGCCACCGCACGAGCCGATCAACGTATGACCCGGATGATTACGAAGGCGCCGGACGAGACGAAGGCGCGCGACGCGATCACCTCGGCGGGCCGGTCGGCGATGACGGATGCGCTGCGATGCCATGCCAATGGTGGAGTGCTCACCGATGACGACGTGGCGTGGTTGACGGTTCTGCTCGTCTCGCAAAAGGTGCGCGACGTCGCATGGGAGGCGGTTCTCGACTGCGGCGATGACATCGAGCTTCATCGTGGCCTGTGGCTCGACGTCATGCGCCGGGCCGAGTCCGACCTCATGCCGGCACCCGGCACGCTATTCGCCTTCGCCTCATGGCGGTGCGGGGCGAGCACTCTGGCCAAACTCGCGCTCGACCGGGTGCTCGACAGCGACCCTCACTACACGATGGCTCAGCTGCTCGACCAGGCGCTCGCACACGGGCTTCCCCCGTGGGCGCTCGACGATCCACGCCTGTTGGACTTCAACCGACGACCCGGTCGACTTTTGCGTAGACGTTCATCGATCCGCCTCGTACGAACCCGGCGAGAGTGAGGCCGATCTCGGCCGCGAGATCGACGGCGAGGGTGCTGGGCGCGGAGACCGCCGCGAGTGCCGGCACTCCTGCCATCATCGCCTTCTGGACGAGCTCGAAGCTGGCCCGACCGCTGACCACGAGAACGTGGCCCGCAAGCGGGATCCGCCCCTCGCGCAACGCCCAGCCGACGACCTTGTCGACGGCGTTGTGCCGGCCAACATCCTCGCGCGCCACGACGAGCTCTCCGTCGGCAGTGAAGAGTCCGGCGGCGTGGAGCCCACCGGTGCGATCGAAGGTCTTCTGCGCTGTCCGCAGACGATCGGGCAGACTCGACAGAATCGTCGGGTCGATCCTCGCCACGTCGGTGGTGAGGTCATAGCGGGCCTGGGTGCGGATGGCGTCGACGCTCGCCTTGCCGCAGACCCCGCAGGCGCTCGTGATGGTGAAGTGGCGGGCGGTGGCCGGAGCCGGCGGGGGCACGCCCGGCGCGAGCACCACATCCACAACGTTATATTCGTTCGGCTCGTTGACGCCCGCGCACAGCTTCGCGGTGTGCACGTCGGCGGCCGAGCCGATCACCCCTTCGGCGAAGAGAAACCCGAGCGCCAGGTCGATATCGTCGCCGGGGGTGCGCATCGTGACGCTCAGGGCCGGCCGGAGCCGGCCCTGAGCGCCGACCCTGATCTCCAACGGCTCCTCGGCGGCGAGCGTGTCCCACCGGCGGATCACCGAGTCGGGTTCGACCCGCACGATCTCTCGCCGCCCGCTCGCCCTGCTCGCCATGACATCATCCTCGCCCCGCCTCGGTGAGGCGGCGATCAACTGAGATGGAAGACGACCACGTCGTCGTACACGTCGCGGGTGAGCCCGAGACCGTCGATCGGGAGCGCCTCGGCTGCTTGCCACGGCGACCCATTCGCCATGCTCCGCACCACGACGACCGTCTTCACGCCAAGCCGGCGCAGGGCCGCGACGCTGTCGGGGTCGGGAAAACGTTGAACGGCCGCCCGCGCACCCGCTGTCTCGGTGGGCAGCAGGCCACTGCCGCCGTTGACCATCGGAGCGAACCGGTCCGTTGACCACAGCATCACCGGCATGTCGCCGACCTCATCGCTGGGCAACACCAGATAGGGCGCCGCGACCATCGAGAGGTGGGGTGGCGGTGCGGGGACCGGCACGTGCGGGGTCACCCCGATCCCCTCCACCACCACCAACAACGCCGGGATCACCAATGCCCACCGCACCACCGGCTCAGGGTGAGGGCTGCCGTCGAAAAACGCCGACTGGCCGGCCCGCACCGCGAGCGCGTCCACGGCGGCGCTCGCGAGCAGTGCGAGCACGAGTGTCAACCAAATCACCAGCCGGCCGGGGGTGCGCAGCCCGTCGAAACCCGGCAGGTTCTCGAGAAGCAACAGATAACCCGCGCGTCCACCTGCCGGTCCCTGCGTGCCCATCGCCAGTGCGACGATCACCACGGCGGTCACGGCGAGCAGCAGCCGGACTCGCCATCGCCACACGGACCACACGACGCCGGCGATCGCCAGCGCATAGAGGGTGAAGCCCGGCAACAGATCCATCTCGGCCGGCAGGCTCAGTTGTGCCCGCGAGCCGGCGTGCGCGGTCCCCCATAGCCATGACTCCGGTGGTGCCGTGACGAATCCCCGCAGCGGTGGCGAATAGAGCGCCACCAGGTCGGCGGTTCTTTTCGCGAATGGATAACGCTCAGCGACGGCCAGATAGGGCTGCGCCAACACGAACGCCGTTCCGCAGAAAACGAGACCGCCAGTCAGGTCTGCGATGAGCACTCGATATGGCGGCTGGCCCGGTTGACGGCGGCGCCACCGAACCACCCAGATCGCCGCTGCGGCGATCATCGAACCACCGAGAACATAGGCGAAGGCCAGGCCGATACCGAAGCCGAGGGTCAGCTGCCACGACGCCACGAGCCAACCCGCCACGACCCAGCCGGGCCTCCACCGCCGCCCGACTGCCGATGGAGGCGGCGTCTGCGGATCTGCCACATCGTTCGCATTCGCGTCGTTCACGCCCGAGTCGTCGTCGCCCGCCTCGTCGGCTCGTTGCGCGGCTCGGGCCCGTCGCCACCGAACACCGTGGCCGCGAGCCAACATCGCCAACGCGAGTGTGATGCCCCCGGTGGAGAGCACCTGCAGATGGCCAGCTTGACCCAGCCGCCATGGGGCGAGCGTAAACGCGACCGCCCCCACAACCGCCCCGGCCCGGCCGATGCCGAGCTGACGAACCAACGCGTAAGTTCCCACGAGCGCGAGGGCCTGCGCACCGATAAAGATGAGGTTGTATCGCAGCACCGCCGCCTCAGGGCCGGTGCCGATCATCGCCAGTGGCGCGTATCCGAGCAGGGAATCCGAGAATGCCAACCCGTTCTGCGCCGGATAAAAGGCGTTGAGATGCCACAACTGGGCCGGATCGGTGGCGAGGGCATGGCCCCCCCAGGCAATGAGATAGGCGACCAGAGACGGATCCCAGACATCCTGCGGCAGCGTGTGGGCCGGATCGACGAGCGCTTCACGGTTGAGGAAACAAGCGAGAACGATGCTCGCCACCGTGGCCAGGGCCCACTCATGCCCGGCCCAGTGACGCAGTCGACGGGTCCGCGCATCGAGCCAGGTCAACACGGGCCGGCGGTGGCGATCGCGCGGGGCGAAGTGGGCCCAGTCGGCTGGTTCACGGACCGCCTTCTCGCCAGCGCTCGTCCCGTCAGGTTTGCTCACGAGCAGGTCGGTCGGTGTTGCACCGCCGACGCCGGGCGGCGTGACCGGCCGAACCGTCACGACAGTGACCTCGGCCGGCCCCTCCGGGGCCGGATCCGACGCATTGGCCTGAGGGTGAATCCGTGGTTTGACATTTCCACGTCTGCGGTGGGCAGCGGCTGGAACGTCGGTCGGGTCGCTGGCGGAGGTCGCCGGGTCAGGTGGCGCAGATGTGGGTGTCACAGATTTGGGTGTCGTCGGGCGGGGCCGTCGGGCGCTCATGCCGCGAGTCCCTCACGCAACATGGCGATGTCGGCCATTTGATCGGCGACCGGAGTCTCCACCACGGCCGGCGCGCCGGCCGATCGCACGACCTCGATGATGAGGTCGGGGTCGATCTGACCGTCGCGGAAATTGGCGTGCCGGTCGGCGCCTGAGTCGAAGGCGTCTCGGGAATCGTTGGCGTGGATCAGGTCGATCCGGCCGGTGATCGCCATAACCCGGTCGACGATGCCCAACAACTGTTCACCTCCGGCGTGTGCGTGACATGTGTCTAGGCAGAAACCGGCGCCACGGTCACCGACCGCCTCCCAGAGCCGGGCGAGCGCGTCGAAACGGCGTGCGCAGGCGTGGTCGCCGCCGGCCGTGTTTTCGATGAGGATCGGCAGGCCGAACCCGCCGTTGTCGTCCGCGAAGTCGAACAGCTTGCGCCAGTTGTCCACGCCGACCGCCGGATCGGTGCCGGCGTCGACGTGTCCGCCGTGGACGATCAATCCTCGCGCCCCGATCGCCACGGCGCCTCTGGCTTGGTGAAGCAGCAGTTTGCGGCTCGGAATCCGGATCCGGTTGTTGGTCGTCGCCACATTGATCCGGTACGGCGAGTGGATGAAAACCTCGACGTCACTGTCTTTCAACGCGTCAGCGTCGGCTCGGGGCTGCGGCTCATCGAAGCTTTGTGGATTGGTCAGAAAGAACTGGACCACCTCGGCGCCGAGCTCTCGCGCGGTCGCTAGCGGATCAACGGAATCGACGTGGGCCCCGATACGCATACCGGCGAGCCTACGACGTTGCGGTGACCAATGGTCGACCGAGCTCACGAGCGGCCGACTCGTGACATCGACGCGGGTCGGCCCGTCACCACCGGTGGGCTGCCTCGTTGGGTGAGGCGGAACGGATGAGCAGGTTTGCTCGGCCGCGCGCCGGTTAGACGAGGCGAGCGAGCTATGCCGTACCATCTGGAGGTTATCAGCCGGAATTAGGTTTTTCTCACTATTGCCGGTAGTGCGCCGTTATTATGGCTTACGTGCAAATTTCATAGTTTGTTCGTGCCCGAGCTCCGCGGGGCGCTGTCTATCCAACCCGTCGGTGTGGTCGTTCCTCCCCAGGTCCCACCCAGATGCGGATAGCGCGCCCCGCGGTCTTTCTCACCTAGGTCCTCCCATATGCTGGGGCACGCTCGCTGACCAGGACCGCAGCTCGCGGACGTGGCCGGCGACGACGCACGACCTCCTGCCACGGACCGACCGTGGCCGACCAGCCCAGAGGAGGTGAGGTTAGTCTTGCGTCACTACGAAATCATGGTGATCCTCGATGGCAATCTCGAGGAGCGCACCGTCACCCCATCGCTCGACACGTATCTCAACAACGTGATCCGGACATCGGGTGGCTCGGTGGAGAAGGTCGATGTCTGGGGGCGGCGACGCCTCGCATTCGAGATCGACAAGAAGACCGAGGGGATCTACGCGGTCATCGACCTGCAAGCGACCCCGGCGGCGGTGGCCGAACTCGACCGCCAGCTGCGCCTCAACGAATCGGTCCTGCGCACCAAGGTCATCCGGCCCGAGGTTCGCTGATCCACCTGCCTGTCCCGCGGCGCGAAATCCCGCCCGCTGGCGGCGAAGCCTAACCCGGAATCGTCACAACGATGTGGGACGCTGACCGGCGTCAAACGTGTGACCAGCGCGCAAGGAGTGAATCATGGCTGCTGGAGATGTCACCATTACGGTCGTCGGCAACTTGACCGACGACCCTGAGCTGCGGTTCACCCCGTCGGGCGCGGCCGTCGCCAAGTTCCGCATCGCATCAACCCCGCGGTTTCTCGACAAGCAGACCAACGAATGGAAGGACGGCGAGCCGCTCTTCCTGGCCTGCAACATCTGGCGACAGGCCGCCGAGAACGTCGCCGAGTCCCTCCACCGAGGGGCGCGCGTGATCGTGACCGGTCGACTGCGGCAGCGGTCGTACGAGACCCGCGAGGGCGAGAAGCGCACGGTCTATGAGCTCGAGGTCGACGAGATCGGCCCGTCTCTGCGCTATGCCACGGCGAAGGTGCAGAAGATGTCGCGCAGTTCGGGTGGTGGTTTCGGGGCATCCGGAGGCGGTGCTCCGCTCAAGCGGGGGCGGCAAGTCCGACGATCCGTGGGCGAACGCCGCACCGGCGGGCGGTTCGGGCAATTTTGATGACGAGCCACCGTTCTAAAGATCATGGAGTAGAGAGATGGTCAAGGCTGCCGCACTGCGCAAGCCCAAGAAGAAGGTGAATCCGCTCGACAAAGAGGGGATCACCTACATCGATTACAAAGACACCGCGTTGCTGCGGAAGTTCATCTCGGACCGGGGCAAGATCCGCGCCCGCCGGGTCACTGGGGTGAGTTCGCAGCAGCAGCGACAGATCGCTCGCGCCGTGAAGAACGCGCGGGAGATGGCGCTGCTCGCCGTACACGACCACGGGCCGCTGAGGGAGGATCCGAGAATATGAAGATCATCCTGACTCAGGAGGTCGCCGGCGTCGGCACCCCTGGAGACGTGGTGGAGGTCAAGGACGGCTTCGGCCGCAACTACCTTCTCCCGCAGGGGTTCGCGATCGCGTGGACGCAAGGGTGGCGAGAAGCAGGTCACCTCGATCAAGCGGGCTCGCTCCGCTCGGGAGATCCGCGATCTCGGCCACGCCCGCGAAATCAAGGCCCAGCTTGAGGGGCTCAAGGTCGCGCTTCCCGCGCGTGCCGGCAGCGGCGGCCGACTCTTCGGTTCGGTGACACCGGCCGAAGTCGCGCAGGCTGTCAAGTCCTCCGGCGGCCCCGACCTGGACCGTCGGCGCATCACGCTGCCGAGCCACATCAAGACCACCGGGCAATATCAGGTGCAGGTGCGGTTGCACACCGATGTCACCGCCACCTTCGCGCTGACCGTGGTCGCGGCGAAATAGGCGACGCCACAACAAACAGATGTGGACGCTACCCGAGGGTAGCGTCCACATCTGTTTTCTCGTCACGCAGACAACCGTCACGCGGACAAACTGTGCACCATGGTCGTCAGTCCAGACCCGATCACCGCCGCCGCGAAACTGATGGTCAGCGCCCGCCAGCCGATAACCACTCGGCGTAGCAGCACTGCGGTGAGCAGGGAACTGGCGACGGCCGCGAGCAGCCACGGAAGATTCGCGATCAACGCGCGCCACTCATAGGTCTGCCGCTCGGAGTCGAGGGTGGTAAGCCAGATCATGTAAAGCAGGCCTGGGATGGCATACCAGATGCCGGTGAAACCGAGCACCGGCGGATACGGCATCTCGTTTGATGGCGCCTCCGTCACGATGGCCCGCCGGTTCGGAGCGCGGCGCAGGGTCCGCAGATCGAGCACCGCCGTCGCCGCAGCGTCATGACTGGGTGGTTCGGGCCTCCGTTCCGGGCGGGTCTCGGCGGATGGCGGGGCTGATCCGGCCACACCGCCGGACGGACTGACCGGCGATTCACTACCGCTGACCGCACCCGGCTTGGGCCGCGGCGGTGCGGACCGAGCCGCCACTCCCCACGCGTTGCTGGGGTCTTCAATCCATCTGTCTGCGCCGATCGATTCGGAGGGTTCGGCGATCGGATCAACCCACGAGCTCGGCTGCTCCTGTCTGGGTGACTCCACGTGCCGCAGCTTCGCCCGTTTCATCGGCACGCCACCATCGGCCAAACCGGCAGAGTTGGCGCGTTGGTGACGAGCTATCCCGACACGCCGACAATGTTTCTCTGTCCACAGGCTGTGGACGGTATACATAGAGGTCAACACGGGTGCGCGTGACGCTTGTCCACACGATCACCAAACTATCCACAGGTTTATCCACAGCAAATTGGCACCTATCCACAGGTTGTCCCGAGGCTTATCCACAGGCCCGTTTGCAACCAGCGGCGCGCTTACCTAACGTCGTTTCTCCGGGGGTTACGCACCGGTCGTGGAGGGTGGAAGGTGGCGCCAGGCCACGCCATGTCCTCCCAGGTGGGGGCTGGGGCCGGTGGTTTACCCGCATGGGCGTTCCCGACGCCTGGCGACCATGACCGTGGGGGTACGGGCAGTGTCGATCACCGACGATGTACGAGCACCAGGATCGGCTCACAGTGACGCCAACGCGCCCACCGAGCGATTCGGGGAGCCCGGTTTCGACCGGACTCCGCCACAAGATGTCGCCGCCGAACAATGTGTGCTCGGCGGCATGCTGCTGTCGAAGGACGCAATCGCGGATGTCGTCGAGATCCTTCGCACGGGCGACTTCTATCGCCCAACCCACGCGACCATCTTCGACGCCATTCTCGATCTATATGGTCGCGGCGAGCCCGCAGACCCGATCACCGTCGCTGCTGCTCTCGCCGGCTCCGGCAGTCTGCCGCGGGTGGGTGGCGCACCCTATCTTCACACCCTGATCTCGTCCGTTCCCACCGCTGCGAACGCCGCCTACTACGCCCGGATTGTCAGCGAGCGCGCTGTCCTGCGGCGATTGGTCGAGGCCGGCACGCGGATCGTGCAGATGGGATATGGCGCGGCAGGCGGTCAGGGCCGCGACGTCGACGACGTTGTCGACCTTGCTCAGCAGGCGGTCTATGACGTCACCGAACGGCGCGTCAACGAAGACTTCGCGATTCTCGCCGACCTTCTGCAGCCGGCACTCGACGAGATCGAGGCGGTCGGTTCCCGCGATGGCATGATGGTCGGCGTCCCGACGGGCTTCGGCGACCTCGACCGACTGCTCAACGGCCTTCATCCCGGCCAGTTGATCATCGTTGCTGGGCGGCCCGGTCTGGGAAAGTCAACGGCCGCGATGGATTTTGCCCGGTCGGCCTCCGTGCGGCACAACCTCGCGAGCGCGATCTTCTCACTGGAGATGAGCAAGATCGAGATTGTTACTCGCATGCTCTCCGCGGAGGCCAGGGTTCCCCTGCACGTGCTGCGCTCGGGCGCGCTCTCCGATGACGACTGGACCAGACTGGCCCGACGCATGGGCGAGATCAGCGAAGCGCCCATCTTTGTCGACGACACCCCGAACATGAATCTGATGGAGATTCGCGCGAAGTCTCGGCGGCTCAAGCAGCGCCACGACCTCAAACTCGTCGTCGTCGACTATCTCCAACTGATGTCCTCGCCCAAGCGGGTGGAGAGTCGCCAGCAGGAGGTGGCCGAACTGTCGCGTGGGCTCAAGCTGCTCGCCAAGGAGATCGAGTGTCCGGTCATCGCGGTCAGCCAGCTCAACCGCGGTCCCGAACAGCGCACCGACAAACGACCACAGCTGTCCGACCTGCGCGAGTCCGGCTCAATCGAGCAAGACGCTGACGTCGTGATCCTGCTGCACCGCGACGACTACTACGACAAGGAGTCGCCCCGCGCGGGGGAAGCAGACTTTATCGTTGCTAAACACCGAAATGGCCCAACCGACACGGTGACCGTCGCCGCACAATTGCATTATTCCCGGTTCGTCGACATGGCGATCGGCTGACTGCCGCTCCCGCGCCACCGACCACTGCCCGGCAGAAGGCGACTGACCGATGGGAGCCCAGTCGTTCAGCCGGTTAGGGTCTCCCCGACCATCACGCCGAGCGTCACTGCGGCGAGTCCCGCGATCACTGTCGCCGCAGCGTTGACCACCGCATAGCGCCACGCCCCCGTCTCGGCGAGCCGAACGGTTTCCAGACCAAACGTGGAATAGGTCGTGAGAGCTCCACAAAAACCCGCGCCGACGAGCGGCCCAATCCAACGAGGCAACTCCGGTGCGCCGACAGTAACTCCTGTCAGCAGCCCGAGCACCATCGAACCGGCCAGATTCGCGACGAACGTGCCCCACGGGAAAATCGATCCGCGGCGCACAGTCAACCCGAGGTCGAGCAGATATCGCACGATCGAGCCCAACGCCCCGCCGACAACGACGCCGACGACCGTCACGGCCGGCGACCGACTTGGCGCACCACGGTCACATCGTCGAGCGTGACCAAACCCTCGGTGACCAGCTCGTCGAGCGAGGGGAGAAACTCCCGAATGCGATCGGCCGAGTCGACAAGGATGACCATGACGGGAAGGTCCCCCGAGAGGCTGAGCAGCCGGGTCGTGTGGATATGACTCGACTTTCCGTAGCCTTCAATCCCGCGGACAACTGTCGCGCCAGCGAGGCCCGCAGCGTGGGCCCGATGGACGATCTCGGTGTAGAGCGGCCGACCATGCCATGTGTCGCTCTCACCGACGTGAACGGTCAGACGCAGCGCTGGTCCGGTGGTGCTCATGGGCGTTTCCTCTCCAGGCCCATCGATCTTATCGCCAACATTCCGATACGTATGGCGATCAGCCCGACAGCCAGCGTCGCGGCGAGATAGCGCAATGCCACCCACCCATGTCCGTCGACGATGAGCTGTTGAGCTTGGGCGGCCTGGGTGGAGAACGTAGTGAATCCACCCAGAAAACCGGTGCCGATCAGCGGCCGCACCAGTGGGTGCGGCGAGGTGAGTCTGTCAAGCATCGCCACTAGGGCGCCGAGCACGAGGCAGCCGGAGGCGTTGATGCACAATGTCGTCCACGGAAATCCGCCAGCCGCCAACTGGTCATCCGGCCACAGCTGGCCAATCTCGAATCGGGTGAGTGCACCGGCGGCTCCACCAACGGCGATCGCGGCCACACTGGCGACGAACTCACGACGCGGAGGCATGCATCCTCGGAGCGGACCGTTGTCGAATGACAGGATCCGGCCGCGCGGTCGAATCCTGAGACGCCACCGGCCGCAACACCACCGACAGCGCCGCCGCCCACGTGAGAAGCACGACGGGATAGAGCATGTAACCGAACCGCGTCGTCGGCATCAACATGATCGCTGCCGACAATCCCCATCCGCTCATCGTCATGGCCGCCGCGACGGTCGTTGGGGGACGCCACACCATCGTCGTCACGATCGCCGCAGCGGCCATGACGATCAGGACGGACACGATCGCCCGTCCACCGGGGATCGCGACGGCGATGAGATGCCCGGGTAACGGCGACTGCGCGGGGCTCGTCACGACTCCTCGGCCTGCGGGAAAGGCGACGAGGTTCTCTATCACCGCAGCCGGGTTGATCAACACTGCGGACAAGAGAGAGAGAAGGGGAATCCCTGCGGCGCCGGCCGCGTATCGCACCAATGCCTGGCGACCGTAGACGGCGACGTGAAAGCCAAGCACCACGGCGATCGGCCAAGCGAAGAGCTTCAACGCCGCGGCGAGCCCGATGACGACGCCCGCCGTGGTGACTGCGGCGACGGACGACGTCGAGCTCGTCGCCGACAACCGGCTGCGGTCGGCGGACGCCCGAGCCATGAACACGAATGCGAGCAGTGACAACCCGAGCACTGGAAGATCATCTCCGCCGGTGGCGAGAGTAAGGGTGCTCAGCGGCAACACGGCTATGACCTGCACTGCCCGAATCAGCTGGCGTGGAGCGGCCCCAATTCGTCGGAGCATGACGAGCCCCGCGATCACCGCAGCGGCCGTCGTCACCCCGAACCACACCCGAGCGTCAGTCCACACCGCATCGCCAAAGACCGCCCGCGGAATGCCAAACAGCGCCATGCCGGGCTGATAGGGCACATAGCCGAGCAGCCGGTCACTGGCGGGCAGACCCGCAATGGTCGCTCGGTCGAGATATGGAGTGCCGGCGTGGAGAAGACGCCATGCGGCGTCCTCCACCACAGGCACCTCCTCCTGGGCTTTCCCCACAGCGCCTGCGGCGCGGCTCATCGCCAGCACGACGAGCGGGGTGACGGCGGTCGTCACCCAGGTGATGCCCGCGAGGCCGAGCCGGGCCGATGGGCTGGCCCATCGGCCACCCGCCAACGACTGGGCAATCACTGTGACGGCGGCGAGCCCATATCCCACGACCGCTATGCCGCCCCACGCTCGATGCGCGGACAGGGTGGTGGTGGCTGCGGTGAGCGCGGCGAAGAGCGCGGACAGGGCATAAAGCCCGAGGTCGAGGGCGAATCCGCCTGCGGCCCGGTCTGCCGCGGTGACGAGTCGCCCGGCACGCGTCCGCATGTGGGCCAGTCTGCCAGTGTGCTGATCAGCGTGGCGGCCCGCCCCGGATCCTGTGGATAACTTTCGCGTTGGCGACATCGGCCTGCGGAAATCGCCTCAGATGACACGGCCGGCGGCCGTGAAGCTTACGATTCGCCGGAGGAGATCACAGACACACCGCGAGGAGCTTGGGCGAGATGCGCAGATATATCACTGAGTTCATCGGCACGTTCTTTCTGGTCTTCACGGTGGGCTGTTCCGTCCTCGCGAACGCCACCTTCGCGCCATTCGCCATCGGCGCCATACTCATGACGATGGTCTTCGCTGGCGCGCATATCTCCGGTGGGCACTACAATCCGGCGGTCAGCCTTGCCGCCTTCCTTCGAGGCTCGTTGCCGCTGAGCGATCTCGGCCCCTACATCGCGGCGCAGGTGATCGGCGGGCTCATCGCGATCGGGCTCAGCCGGTTTGTCATCGACGTCACGCCCGAGGTCTTCGCCGTCGGCGGGCGGGATGTCGCGGCGGCCTTCGTGGCGGAGCTGGTGATGACCTTTGCCCTGGCCTATGTGGTTCTCAACGTCGCCACCAGCAAGGACTATCCGAACAATTCGTTCTATGGACTCGCAATCGGCTTCACTGTGCTTGGTGGGGCGATCGCGGTCGGACCGGTCTCCGGAGGAGCCTTCAACCCAGCGGTCGGTCTGGCGTTGGTCATTGGAGGCATGGCGGGATGGTCAATGCTGTGGATCTATCTCGTCGCGACCCTCGCCGGTGGAGCTGCGGCGGCGATGGTGTTTCGGGCGCTCAGCCCCAGCGACCTCAACCGGCCGGCAGCCTCCGCCTAAGTCATGGCGCCCGGCGAGGGTCCTGATCAGTCGACTACGGCTGGGCCGAGATGTGTCCGCGCAGGGCATCCTCGGCATGACGCAGGTCGTCGTCGCTATCGCAGTCGAACCACACCGGAACTCCACCCGGACCCGAATCGGCGGGCAGGTAGGCGACAAAGGCCAGGTCCCCAAAAAACTCGCGCAGGCTCCGGTTCGTCGGATCGGCGATCGCCTCGATCCGAGCCCGCAAACGGTCACGGCTCCAGACCCCGCAGAGCCACTGCGGGCCATGGTTCGGATCGACGACGACCGCGCCGTCTGCCGCCTCGCGCACCGCTGTCTGCCACAAGTCGTCGATGACCCCTGCGGGGAGGAATGGCATGTCAGCACTGAGCACCGCGACCCAGTCGACCGCGTCGGGCAACAAGCTCACGCCCTCGGCGACGGCGGCCACCGGACCCGAGCCCGGGTTCGCTTCACGGGTCAGCGACACGCCGTTCGGCAACGCGGTGACCAGATCGCCCGGACCGACGACGACTCTCGGGTCGGCTGCGGCGACCGCCGCCAAGACCCGGCCAAGCAGCGTCACGCCGCCGACCCGGCACAGTGGCTTCGCCGCTCCGCCCATGCGCCGCGCGGAACCACCGGCCAGAACCAGCGCGCCCAGCCTTCCCCGCCCGCGCCGAACCGCTGCGGCGGTCGTGGCCGCTTCGCTCTTCGACATCACCGACTCACCCCGTTGATATGGGCATCGGACGACCCCTGCGGAACGTCCAACCGAAGTCGCCTCCGTCGGGGTCATCGTCGTAGGCGTGACGTACCACATCGAGACCGGGGCGGCGAATGTCACGCACGACCAAGACGACGAGGAACGCGACTGTCAGCCACCGCAGGCTCGCGGCGAGCACAAATGCCCCCTCGGGAATGACGTATCGATTCGACATATTCAACATCTGGGCATAGAAGGCCAGAAAATAGAGGACCTCCGCCACCTGCCAAACCAGCAACGCTCCCCACCGCGGCCGAGCAAGCACGGCGAGCGGGATCAGCCACAGCACGAACTGCTGAGACCAGACCTTGCTGGTGAGCAGGAATATCGCCACGATCACGAAGGCGAGTTGAGCCAGCCGCGGTGGGCGGGGCGCTGTCACCGTGAGCGCGAGCACCCCGAGACAGCCCAGCCCGAAGAGGAGATATGTCACCGCGTTGAGGGTGGGAATGTGGGCGCCCAGCCACAGGAACCAGGCGAGGCCGGCGGTGTCTTCACCGGGTTTCGGCAGGTGAAAACCGATATACCAGAAAGTGCCCCAGTCGATTGGCCGCGTCGAGCTCAGCTCCCAGAAGCGGTTCCATCCGGTGCGGGCGAAGATGAAGATCGGGGCGTTCACGGCCACCCAGGTGGCGACTCCGAACCCGATGGTCGTCATCGTCGCCCTCCACCGACGGGTTCGGATGGCGAGCACAACCAGCGCACCGGCGATAAAGAGCGGATAGAACTTCGCTGCGGCGGCGAGGCCGAGCAGCATCCCTGCGACGATCGGCCATCGCCGGGCCCAGGCGTAGAGGAAGAACATCGTGAGGCTGACCGCGAGAAGATCCCAGTTGACCGTCGCGGTGACGATCAGGGCTGGAGCCAGCACGAACATCAACGCATCCCACGGTCTGCGCCGCCGAAGCGCGAGCACCACCGCGACGGCCGCCACACCCAACGCGGAGAGCACCACCACATTGAGGTTGTAGAAGACTTGGCCCTGATTGAGGCTGGGATCCAACCTCCCGAGCTGGTGGACCGGCAGCCCTATCGCCCCCATGAACGCGCCGGTGAGCACGGGATATTCGACCGGCCACTGGAAGTATGGAACCGCGCCCTCGCTGAGATGCTCGGCGTAGTAGAGCGCCAGCACATCCGTATAGCAAAAATGGGTATATTGCTCGTTATTTTCCCATGCCCCATCGGCGCACCGCGACTTCTGCAACCACGAGAGGCAGAAGACCAACACTGCGAGCGTCAACACGATCGCGCTGGCATTGCGGAACCACCGAGTGGTGGGCCGCCGATCGGCGAACTTCCCCGAGGGGCCACCGACGAACTCGCTGGCCCCTCGAACGAAACCGTCTTCGTGGCTCGGGTCCACCCGCGCCAACGTGTCGCCTGCTGGGTCCATAGTCACTGATCCTGCCCCATGCGGCGGGTCGATAGGTCACGGTGGTCGGCCGCGCCCGGAAGTCAATGTCAGGGCGACTTCGGCGGTAGCGGGTTCTTCTGTTGCCGCCCCCGGTTGCCGCCCCCGTTCGGGGTCGGCGAACCGCTCGCCGACGGTTCGGGGGTCGGGGTGGGGCATGGTTCCGGGGGAAGGCACGGCTGGGTCGGCGGCGGCGTCGGCTGCTCCGTCGGAGGCGGCGGCGCCTTCACAACCCAGTCGTAGTTGGGGAGCTCGTTGCCGATGTTCGCCCGAGGCTTGAAGTCTCTGTCTTTCTCCGAGGAGAACAGTTTCTCGCTCACCTTCGCCATGAACTGCTTATAGATCGGACCGGGTACGGTCGAGCCATAGATCGGCGAGCCGTTCTTCGTCTTGATGGCCTGCTCCGCCCCCCGGTTGCCGACCCAGACCGCAGCGGCGATCTTGTTCGTATATCCGACGATCCAGGCGTGCGCGTTGTCTCGCGTGCTGTTGGCGTATTGCCAGGTGCCGGTCTTGCTTGCACTGTCCCACCCGTTGTGCAGTTGACCGGCCGTGACTTTGGTCAGCGCGCTGCTGAGATCGTTCGCCGCACCCTCGGGAAGGACATTTTCGGTGGTCGCGCGATCGCTGTAGAACGGCTTTTCCTTACCCTTCGCATCCTTGCCCTTCGTGACCCTGGTCACGAAGTGCGCGGTGGCTCGGTTTCCGCCGGCGGCGAAGGTCGCCATGCCGTTGGCGTGATCCATGACCGTCACGGGATATTGTCCGATGCCGACGTGCGCGTCGAACTTGCCGATGGACTGAAGATTCTCGGCGGTCTTGTATTTCGGATCGTTGATATCCCAGCGTTTCCGGGCGTCGTCCCACATCGCGTCGATGCCGGCGTCGCGGGCCATCTTCACCACGCGTTCCGGCCCGATCGACGAGGTCAGCTCGAAGAACGGCACGTTGAGTGACTGAGATGTCGCATTCTCCAGGGAACAACCGACGCCGGCAGTGGTGGAGCCCGGTTCTGTGCACACGCTCGCGTTGCGGATCTGATTGACCCCCGGGAAGTCCTTCACGTCCTCCTTCAACCACAACCAGCGCGACTTCAACGAGATCGGTTCGAGCCCCTTGTCCATGTCGCCTTTGAGCGCGGCCGCGAGGGCATAGACCTTGAATGACGAGCCAGGCGGGTGCGCGCCGAAGCCGGCGGCTTGACCCTCCGAGTCGTAATACCACCCCGCGTAGTCGGACCCGGTTCCGTCGTGTCCGCCGTAATAGGCCAGGACATTGCCGGTTCCGGGTTGGACCGCGACAAGCGCCGCCTGCAGATTCTTGCGTTTGCCCTCCACGACGTGTTCGTACATCACGCTGGCGGTTTTGCCTTTGCCGCCTATCGTCTCGTCGGCAGCCGCCTCAGCGGCGGCCTGAGCATCCTTGTTGATCGTTGAATAGATCTTGTATCCGCCGTTGCGAATGTCGTCCCACTTCTTGCCCTTGAAGTTCGGGTTGGTGGAGTGGGTGAGTTCGCTGAGGATGTGGTTGACCACCAGCCCGACTGGCTTGTCGAGGCCGTTGGACTTGCTCTGCTTGGCGAACTCCGTCAGCGGCGGGTAGACGAGGGCGTTCGCCTGTTCCTGAGTTATAGCCTTGATCTTGACTAGGGAGTCGCGCACGTAGGCCCATCGTCCCTTGGCCAGGTCGTGCGCCTCTTTGCTGCGGGTCGGGTCATAGCCGGGGCTCTTGGTCGGGTTTTCGGGGTCGGGCTCCGGTTGCTTGACCATGAGGACCAACGCCATCGCCTGCGACAACGTGATCGGCTGCATGGTCTTGTCGTTGACATTCGCGGTTCGGTTGAAGAACACCCGGGCCGCCGCCTCGATGCCGAAGGACCCACGACCGAACGACACGGTGTTGAGATAGAACTCGAGGATCTGCTTCTTCGACGCGATCTTGTCGTCGCCCGTGTTGCTCAGCTTGTAGGCCATCACCGCCTCGCGCAGTTTGCGCATGTAGGTGACTTCGGTGAGCTTCATCGCGTTGCGGGCGTATTGCTGCGTGATCGTCGACGCGCCCTGCCGGTCGCCTCCGGTGAAGTTGTTCCACGCGGCACGCGCGACCCCTCGAAGATCGACACCGTCGTTCTCCCAGAAGGTCTGATCCTCCGACGCGACGATCGCCTGCTTGACCGATTCGCTCATCTCGTCGTATTTGAGCATGTAACGGGTTTCTTCGCCCAGCTTCGCCAGGGGAGTCTTGCCGTCGCTATAGAAAACAGTGGTCGACTCCGGCAGTGGGAACTGCTGCGGTGTCGGGACGCTGTCGACGAAATAGGTTCCGCCGACCACACCCACTCCCGTAAGCATGATCAACACCGCGAAGGAGGCGACAAGGATGTTGCGACGTCGAGCGCGTTTGCGACGGTCGGCTGGGCCGGCCTTTCCCGGACGTCGACCGTCGGAGTCGTCCGGCCCGTCGCCGCCGTCACGGTCATAGGGGCCGCCAGGTCCGCCGGGGCCCCGGCCTCCCGGCCCACCCGGACCGCCGCCGGCCGAACCGCCGGGCCCGCCATAACCACCGGAGTCGCTGGGGCCGAATCCCGACCGACCAGGCGAGCTCGGTCGCACAAACGCTCGGCCCACCGACGCCCGACCCGCAGCCGACGATGTCGGATCGCCCGGGACTCCGCCGTGTGCCATGGGAACCGGAGGAGGAGAAGGAGGTGTGGCCCGGCCAACAGAGGCCCGGCCGACCGGAGCCGAGCCGACACTCGCACTCCCAACCGCCGCGCTGCCGACTGACGCCGTGCCCACGCCGACGCGGCCCACCGACGCCCGCCCGACGCCGCCACTCGGTGTCGGGTCTCGAGGCGGCGGATAGTCCCCGACGTGAGCCGGCTGCGAGGACAGATCGTCGCTGTCGTCCCAACTCAGCCGAGGCGCGCGGGGCTGCGCTGCGGATTCGTCGTACGGGTTCATCGCCTCACACCTTGCCGTTGAGGGGCATGATCACGGGATCGCCGCCCAGTCGGACCGGAGGCCGTCCCCTCAGCCTCCGGCGGGGAGGCGGAGCTCGTGCTCCGCCCGATCAGATACTGCTCGATGAGGTGGTTCCAGTTGCAGCCACGGCAGACCTCCACGACATAGACCGCCACCTCGCGAACGCCGGCCGCGAGCCGGACCAACTCCGTCCGGGATCGGGCCTGCCCTTGCGACTGCTTGAGTTCCTCGCCATAGATGTAGTGGACGAGGAGAAGGTTTTCCCGCCGGCAGACGGGGCATCGCTCGTCGGTTCGCTCACCGTGAAACCGCGCGGCCGAGAGCAGATACGGCGAGGCGTCGCAGACCTCATAGGTCCCAACGCGGCCGGAATAGACCTCGCGCAGCAACGCCCGCCTCTGAAGCGAGTAGTCGACGATTTGGCGCTGCGCACGCATGGCTAGAGGGTACGCGGTCACCGGCTTACCAGCGACTTGCCTGGTTTGCGGTCACGATCCGAACATACCCCGCTACTTACTGTCCAGATTGTACGGAAACTCATCAATGCGAAGTCACGGCCTGTCTATGCCTCGCCGCCAGTCGCCGAGCCGGTGAAAACGGGCGGCGCGAACGGCCTCACCGGCAGGTCGAGCCCCTGCGACACGTCGGTGATCACCCGACGAAGAATCTCCGCCGGCAGGGTGGAGCCGCTGACCCGGCCACCCGCGCGATCCCGCAACGGAAACTCGATCTCCTCGTTTCCGATCCACACCGCGACAGCGAGATCGGGGGTGTAGCCCGCCGCCCAAGCATGCGCGAACTCGATGGCGCTCGTCCGCAACGGCGCCACTCCAGTCGCCACGGCGACCGGTCGACCATCGGCCACTCTGCCGGCCGGATTTCGACTCAATGCCCAGGTCAGATCGGCCGCTTGAGCCGGCTCAAGCGCGACCCGACGACTGGTGAGCACGTCGTCGTCGGTGAGGAGGGTCACCCCCCGCGACGTGACCTGGCGAACGAAGTGCGCATCGGCGCGCTGCCCGGCACTGGCGAAGGTCGCCATGACGTTCGCCTGGTCGAGCACGGTGATCGGCATGGCTCCGAGCAGGAGTTGCGGGCCGTCGAGCCGGGCCGAGGCGGGGCCCGCCGGACTAACGAGATCGACCCGTTCCCCGAGCCCGCCTGCGGAATTGGGCCCCCACATGGCCCGAACTCCCGTCGCCGCTGCCGAGTCGATCAATGCGGTGGGACCGAGTCGTTGCGCCACGGCGAACAGTGGCACGGCGAGGCCAGCGGTGAGGGCATCGGCGAGCTCGCAGACCGGCCGGCAGGCCGCCGCGCCGAAGTCGCGTACGGATTGAGTGCTTTCGCCAGCGGGAAAGGTTCGCTCGGCGGGGGATCGCCACCGTGACCGCACCGAGATGCCCGCCTTCAACGCGGCTGCCACCACCTGCGGGTGAAGAATTGTTCCGGGCGGATGCGCCCCATAACCGACTGGATCTCCGTTGTCGTCCAGATGCCAGCCCGCATAGTCGGCCCCGGTGCCGTCATGTCCGCCGAAATACGCCAGCACCCGACCGGTGCCGGGCTGCACGATCACCGCGGCGGCCTGCAGGTTTCTCGGTTGGTCCGCGAGCTCCGAGTTGGGGCGGGTCTCGTCGGCCGCCTCCTCGACCCTCTCCTGAGCTCGCGCGTCGATTGAGGTCACGATGGAGAAGCCACCATTGACCAATTCGTCGGTTGACCGGCCCCGCATCGCGGGATGGGCGCGCAACTCGGCGAGCACTTGTGCGACGACGAGCCCCACCGGCCGGTCCAGTCGAGAGCCGCCGGAAAGGTCGACGGCAGGTCGCACCGTCGGGAGGCTGAGCTGGTCGGCGGCGGTCTTGTCGAGCGCACCCCCGTTGACGAGCTCTGCGGTGACCTGACGAAATCGGCTGCGGGCCGACGCTGGTGCCACTGACGGATCGAAGCGGCCGTCGCCGGGAGAACGGATCACCCCGGCCAACACCACCGCCTCGGCGAGGGTGAGCTGATCGGCGGAGTGTCCGAAATAGCTCAGGCTCGCAGCCTCGATCCCATAACAGCCTCGGCCGAAATAAATGGTATTGAGATAGAAGCCGGCGATCTGACGTTTCGGGTACGTGTCTTCGAGCTTCCACGCCATGATCACCGATTTTGCGCGCCCCTCAGCGGTCGCGGTGTCGAGGCCGGCGGCGGCGCGGGCGTACTGCCGGGAGATCTTTGTGGCTGACCCGGACCAGAACGCTGGGTCCTCGGCCGCGACGAAGGCCTCGATCACCCGGTCGCTGAGGCGCGCCGGATCGATGATGGTGCGACTCTGCTGACCCAATCGGGCCATCACCGTGACGCCGTCTGCGTAATAGACCGTCGTTGTCTGAGGCAGGGCGATGGCGTCCGGCAACGGAATGGAGCTGACGTAGGCGTAGCCCGCGATCGATAGGACGCTCGACAGCACCATGACCGCCACGGCCGAGCTGACGATGCGACGGCGACGCAACGAGGCGGCCCGCTGACGGACCGCGAGATATGCCTCGCTCAGGTCTATCTGTCCGATTTGCGGAGAAGGCTGGGCTGGGGATTGGACTCGCGACCATCGACCCATCGCCGCCGCTCCTTCCTCGCGCCCGGATATTGCCGGCGGGGTGTCGACTCTAACCCGCCGATCCAACCCGGAGGCGCTTGCGGCGGTGGCCCTTGCGCCCTACGCTCGATGTATCGCGCCGATACATCGAGGCGCCTGTGCGATGCGGAGGCGGCATGCTTGAGCTGGCCATCCTCGGCATCCTGCACGAATCGCCCATGCACGGCTACGAGTTGCGTAAGCAGTTGACCACCAAACTGGGCGCGTTCCGGGCGGCAATCAGCTACGGGTCGCTCTATCCGACTCTGCGCCGACTCCAAGCCGCACATCTCATCACCGAAGGCGAGCCGACTGACGGGTCGGCCGTTGTCGGCTCCGAGGTTCCGGCGATGACCAGCCGCCGGGGGCGGGTGGTCTATCGGATCACGGCTGAGGGCAAGGAGCGCTTCCAAGAGCTGCTTGCGGAGGCCGGCCCCGAGACCTTCGACGACCCCGGATTCGGGGTTCACTTCGCGTTCTTCGCCCGCACCGACCAGCAGACCCGCATCCGGATCCTGGAAGGTCGCCGCCGACGAGTGGAGGAACGGCGGGAGGGGCTGCGTGACGTGCTCGCTCGCGCCGCCGAACGCCTTGACGCCTACACCCTAGAACTTCAACGCCATGGACTTGACGCGTGCGAGCGCGAAGTCCGATGGCTGGAGGAGCTCATCGCAACCGAGCGATCGGGCCGCACCCCAGGAAGGCCCGATCGCCGGGCCGACTCACCGCAGTTGACAACACGGTCGACGGATACCCCGCCGACGGTGAACGGATAAAGAAGGAGGCAACCGCGATGGGCTCCGTTCGCGTCGCCATCGTAGGTGTCGGTAACTGCGCCTCGTCCCTCATTCAGGGAGTGGAGTACTACCGCACAGCCGACCCGAACGATCGCGTCCCGGGTCTGATGCACGTCAAGTTCGGCGATTATCACGTCTCGGACGTGGAGTTCGTCGCCGCCTTCGACGTGGACGCCAAGAAAGTCGGGCGAGACCTCGCTGAGGCGATCGTCGCCAGCGAGAACAACACCATCAAGATCTGTGATGTGGCGCCGACCGGAATCCAGGTGCAGCGCGGACCCACCTATGACGGGTTGGGAAGGTATTACCGCGAGATGGTGCAGGAGTCGGACGACGTGCCGGTCGACATAGTGGCCGCACTGCGCGAGGCACGGGTCGATGTCGTCGTCTCTTACCTTCCAGTCGGTTCGGAAGAAGCTGACAAGTTTTACGCACAGGCCG
Organism: uncultured Actinomycetota bacterium; assembly: GCA_963736695.1. Taxonomy (GTDB): domain Bacteria; phylum Actinomycetota; class Actinomycetes; order Mycobacteriales; family Micromonosporaceae; genus CAVTPU01. The sequence continues at coordinate 2,802,796 of CAVTPU010000004.1, read as the reverse complement.
CGATCGACGCGGGCTGCGCGTTTGTCAACGCGTTGCCGGTCTTCATCGCCTCGGACCCGGTCTGGGCGCAGAAGTTCATCGACGCGGGGCTGCCGATCGTCGGCGACGACATCAAGTCTCAGGTCGGAGCGACGATCATCCACCGATCGCTGGTGAAGCTCTTCGAAGACCGTGGTGTCGAGTTGCTGCGCACCTATCAGCTCAACTTCGGCGGCAACATGGACTTCATGAACATGTTGGAGCGAGACCGACTGATCTCGAAGAAGATCTCCAAGACGCAGTCGGTCACCTCGCAGATCCCGCATGAGATGGACAACGGCACAGTGCACATCGGTCCGTCCGACCACGTCCCGTGGCTGGACGACCGCAAGTGGGCCTACATCCGGCTGGAGGGTCGCGCCTTCGGCGACGTGCCGTTGAGCGCCGAGCTCAAACTCGAAGTGTGGGACTCGCCCAACTCCGCGGGCATCATCATCGACGCGATTCGGGCAGCCAAGATCGCGCTTGACCGCAAGATCGGCGGACCGATCCTGTCCGCCTCGTCATATTTCATGAAGTCGCCGCCCGAGCAGCGTGCCGATCACGTCGCGCACGAATCGGTGGAGGCCTTCATCCGGGGCGACATCGACCGCTGACTGCAGTGACACAGGCCGGGCGGATAGTCGGTGGCAAGATAGTGCCACCGACTATCCGCCCGGTTTTATGTCGTTGCCCGTATTATGGGCCATTATGCAGGCCGATCTCGCGCCGCAACCAACTCGGCGCTCCGCGACTGGCCAGCTGAGGGGGTTGCTGGCCCGGCGCGACTTCGTCCGGCTGCTCTCGGTCAGGCTGATCAGCCAATTCGGCGACGGATGGTTTCAAGCTGGAGTCGCTGGCAGCGTGTTCTTCAACCCTGAACACGCCACCAGCCCGGCGGCGATCGCCCTCGCCTTCGCGGTGCTGCTGCTGCCCTATTCGACGGTCGGACCCTTCGTCGGTGTCTTTCTCGATCGATGGAGCCGCCGATCGGTGCTCGTCGTCGCGAACCTCGTTCGAGCGTCGCTCGTGCTGCCGGCGGCCTGGCTGGTTGGACACGGACACGAGAACCTGCTTTTCGTCATGATCGCGCTGACGATTGTCGCGCTCAACCGGTTCTTTCTCTCGGGTGTCTCGGCGTCACTGCCGCACGTCACCGACGAACCGTTGCTCGTCACCGCCAACTCGGTCACCACGACGGTGGGCAGTGTCTGCTTCTCCGCCGGCCTCGCAGCGGCGGCGGCGCTCTTTCCGCTGCTGGGTTCGACCAACGCCAGCTATGGCTGGGTGACCGCGGCGGCGGCGATCGCCTACATGGCGTCAGCCTTCACGACCCTCGGACGCTTTCGCCGCGGGGCGCTCGGCCCCGACGACCCAGCGCGGGGCGGCCGTTCTTTGCTCAGCGGCGTCGTCGACTCCGTCGGCGGCATGGCCGCCGGGATGGCGCACCTCGCGCACCGACGGCGGGCGCTCACGTTGGTGGCCGCGCAGGCAGTCAACCGGGCACTCTACGGTCTGATGGTCATCACCGTCCTGCTGCTCTATCGGGGCTACTACTCCTCGAGCAACGTGACCGCGTCGATGGTCGGGCTGCTTCCGATCGCGGCGGCGGCAGCGGCCGGCACGCTCGCAGCGGCACTCGTCACTCCAGCTCGCCGTGCGCAAGATCGGCGCCCGGCGACTGGTCATCGGACTGTTCATCGCGCTCGCGGTGATAATCCCCGCGTTCGGGCTGCCCTACGTGCCGGCCCTCACCGCCGTCACCGCTGGAGCGGTGAGCCTGGCAACCCAGTGTTTGAAGATCGTCACGGATACCGAACTGCAGGTGCGGTGCGCCGACGACTTCCGCGGCCGGGTCTTCAGCCTCAACGACACGGCGATCAACGTGCTCTTCGTCGTGGGGCTGTTCTTCGGCTCTGTCGTGCTCCCCGTCGACGGCCATCTGCCCGGTGCGCTTGTGGGCATCGGTCTGGCATATCTGGTTCTCGGTGGTGGAACGGCGCTCGGTCTCGGGAGTCGGGGGTCGACCGCGACCGTCACCGCTCAGGCCTGAATCTCCGGCGGCTCGATCCCCTGCTCGCGGGCCCAGCGCAGAAGCTCCGCCACCGCCGCGTCGTGATCCAACGGGCCGCAGTCGAGACGCAACTCCTTGAGATGCCGCCAGGCGGCCCCGACGAGGGGACCCGGCGGCACGCCGAGCAAGTGCATGATCGCGTTGCCGTCCAGATCTGGCCGGACCCGGGCGAGGTCTTCCTGCTCGGCGATACGCGCGATCCGCGTCTCCAACGCGTCGTAGTCGGCCGCGAGCTGTGCCGCTTTGCGGCGGTTTCGAGTCGTACAGTCCGAACGGGTGAGCTTGTGCAGTCGCGGCAGCAGGTCGCCGGCGTCGGTGACATAGCGGCGCACGGCCGAGTCTGTCCATTCCCCTTGGCCGTACCCGTAGAACCTCAGGTGCAGCAGCACAAGCTCGGTGACCTGGCTGGTCACGTCCTTGGGATAGCGCATCGCCTTCATGCGCTGGCGGGTGAGGCGGGCGCCGACCACCTCGTGGTGGTGGAAGCTGACCCGCCGATCGGACCCGACCGCCTTGGTCGCGGGTTTGCCGACGTCGTGCATGAGAGCCGCCATCCGCAGCACGAAGTCGGGACCGTCGTCTTCCATGGAGATGGCGTTGCGCACCACGGTCAGGGTGTGCTCGTAGACGTCCTTGTGCTGGGCGTGCTCGTCGATCGTGAGCCGCAGACCGGGCAGTTCGGGCAGGAAGACCTCGGCGAGGCCGGTATCGACGAGAAGCTCGAGTCCAGTTATCGGGTCGGCGGCACACAGCAGCTTTGTGAACTCCTCGCGGATGCGTTCCGCGGTGACGCGCGCAAGGTCACCGGCCATCGCCGTCATCGCAGTCCGCACCTGCGGGGTGACGGCGAACCGCAACCGGGCGGCGAATCGCGCGGCTCGGAGCATGCGCAGTGGGTCGTCGCCGAACGAATCCTCCGGGGCGGCAGGCGTACGGATCACCCGTTCGCGCAGATCACGCAGGCCGCCGAACGGATCGGTGAAGGTGCGTCCCGGCAGACTGACAGCCATTGCGTTGATCGAAAAGTCACGGCGGCGAAGATCGTCGAGCAGGCTCGTGCCATACATGACGAGCGGATTGCGACTGACCCCGTCATAGGCCTCGGACCGATATGTGGTGATCTCCAGGCGCAGTCCGTGTTTTGCGGCCCCGATAGTGCCGAACTCGCGACCCGTCTCCCACGTCGTCTCCGCCCAGCCCGCGAGGATCGCGAGGGTCTCGTCAGGGTGGGCGCTCGTGGCGAAGTCGAGGTCGTCGTTGGGCCGGCCAAGTAGTGCGTCGCGCACCGACCCGCCCACAAGATGAAGTTCCTGACCTGCGGTGGTAAACCGGTGCCCCAGCTCCACCGCCACCGGCGAGACCTTGATCAGGTCGGCGATGGCGCGGCGCTGCGCGGCGGTCAATCCGGAGTCGGATCGAGGCGCACCAGCGGGCTGGGCGGCGAGTGGGTTGCGTGATTCGGACATCGGGTGGCCAGCGTAGCTGGCCAGTTCACGACACGCGCGCACGGGATCGGCCGCGAAGGACTATAGGGTCTCTACCCATGAGTGGTACGGGTCCGTTAGCGCGCGGCGGCGACGCCGACCCCGAGGCGACGACAGTCCTGCCTATCGTCGCCGCCGATGGCCACTCCGACGACGCCCCGCCCGAGGGCTCGTCGGTCGCCCGGCATGGTGCGGTGATGGCCGCGGGCAGCCTCGTCAGTCGGCTCACCGGATTTGTGCGCACGGTGGCCATCGGCGCCGCAATCGGCGCGGCGGTCGTGTCCGACGACTACACCCTCGCCAACACCCTGCCGAACATGGTCTACGAGCTGCTGCTCGGAGGAGTGCTCGCGAGCGTGGTGGTTCCTCTGCTTGTGCGGGCGAAGAACCGCGACGACGACGGCGGGGTCGCCTATTCGCAGCGGCTGCTCACACTCGCGACTATCTTCCTCGCCGGCGCCACCGTCGTCGCGGTGGCCGCCGCGCCGCTGCTCACGTCGTTATTCGCGGGGCCGAAGACCCTGGCGGTCGACCGTCAGCTGATCACAGTGTTGGGTTATCTGCTGCTGCCCGAGATCTTCTTCTATGGGATGGCCGCGCTCTTCGCCGCAGTGCTCAACACCCGCGGGCACTTCGCCGCGCCAATGTGGACCCCGATCCTCAACAACCTCGTCGTCATCGCCACGGCCGGTGTCTTCATGCTGCTGCCGATGGCCCGTCCGGTGGCGCCGACCACCATCACCACGGCCGGCATCCTGGTGTTGGGCATCGGAACCACCCTCGGCATCGTGGTGCAAGCGGTCGGGCTCTGGCCCGCGCTGCGCAAGGTGGGTTTCCGCTGGCGTTGGCGGTGGGACCTGCGCAAGCTCGCGTTGCGCGAGCTTGCCGGGGTCGGCGGCTGGATGCTGCTCTATGTGCTGGGCAGCCAGGTGGGGGTCGTTGTCGTATTACGGCTGGCATACCTTGCCGGGTCACAGGGCACCAAGGCCAACCCGGTGCCGGGACCAGCGATCTACAACAACGCGTTCCTCATCTTCATGATGATCCACGGCATCGTCGCCGTCTCGATCATCACAGCTCTCATGCCTCGGATGGCCGAGGCCGCCTCCACCGGCCGACACGCCGACCTCGCCGACCAGCTCTCGCTCGGCACGCGACTGTCGGCGGTGGTGTTGGTCCCGGCGACTGCCGGCTATCTGGTGCTCGGCCGGCCGATCGGCGTGACAATCTTCGAGGTCGGCCAGTATTCACACCGGGAGGCGGTCGCGACCGGCTGGGTGATCGCGGTCGCCGGACTCAGCCTGGTGCCGTTCGCCATCAGCCAGCTGCAGACGTTCGCCCTGTGGGCGATGCCCGATACCCGTACGCCCGCACTGCTCAACCTTCCTGTCGTGGTCGTACGCATTGCGGTTGATCTGTTGTTCTTTGTGGTGTTGCCGGTCTATTGGGTGGACGCCGGCCTCATGGGCGGCAACGCAGTGTCGTTCGCCGTCGCGACCGTTCTCGGCTATGTGGTGCTTCGCCGGCGCATCGGCCGACTCGGGCTCGGCGCTGTCTTCGCCACGCTGGCTCGCCTCGCCGGGGCGGCCATTGTCGCTGGCGCGGCGACGTGGGCGGTCGTCGCGGGTCTCACCGCGGCGATGGGCGATGGCAAAACGGCGAGTGTCATCCAACTCGTGGTCGGTGGCATGGTGCTCAGTGCGGTCTATATCGGTGTCGCATATGCGCTGCGAGTGTCGGAGGTGCGTCAACTCACCGGCATGATTCGCGCCCGATTTGGGCGTTAGCAGGCGATACGCCAAGATCTTTGCCAAGTGGCAACACCTGAGCGCGGTGTGCCGCTAGACGTAACCGGCGCGGCAGGGCACCCTTTATGCGGGAGTGTGGGTGAGCTCCGAAAGCGGACGGGTAGGGTCAGGCCCACACGAGTGTCCCGGCATGCGCGCTGCGGCGCGTCAAGAACACATACCGCGACCTAGCCGGGTTGGCGGAAGTGCTACGGGTCCTAGGCGAGGAGGACGGGTGAGCCACGAAGGCGGAGGACATCGAGGCCGGGGCACGGGAGCGTCTCCCAGCGTGATGACCTTCGGCGCTCCTGCGATCGGTGAGACGCTCGCCGATCGCTACTGCCTGGAAGAACACGTCAACACCGACTCGGCCAACAGACAAATCTGGCGGGGTCAAGATGTCGTGCTCCGCCGACCCGTCGCGATCGTGTTGCGTTATCCCGGCGGCGAACCCGCCAACAGCATGATCGCGGCGGCCGTCGCAGCGAGTCGACTGGTGCATCCGCACATCTGCTCGGTCTATGACGCTATCAACGAGGGTCAGCGAGCCTACGTCGTCCGCGAGTGGATCCCCGGTCATGCCCTGCGTGACGTCCTTCAACACGCGCCCCTCGATCCGGAACGATCGGTGTTGGTGGCGCACGCCGTCGCCGAGGCGGTGGCCGCGCTGCACGTCGCTGGCATCGTCCACGGCAGCATTCACCCAGGCACGGTGCTCATCGCCGACGACGGTCGGGTTGTTCTCACCGATCCGCGGGCCGGCGGAGCTGGCGAGATGGAGCGTGACGTCCGGGCGATCGGAGCGGTCCTCTATTCCTGCCTCACGGGTCGGTGGCCGGTTCGCGAGGCCGGTGCAGCCCCGCTGCCCGACGCCACGCGCGACGCCAACGGCCAGTTCGTGCCGCTTCATCAGGTTCGCTCCGGTGTGCCGCGCGAGCTCGACGACGTCGCGGCCGCGCTGCTCGACCGCCGTGCCCCTGCCCCATCGGCCACTGCGCTCGCGGGCGTCTTCGCGAAGTTCGCCAATGAGGCGCCCGAACATGACTTTGACGACGCCGGCCCGATCGGGTTCCGCAGCGCCGAACCTGCCGCGCCGACCCGCCGAATCGCCGGCAAGCTGCTGCTCGGGGTTGCTGTCCTCGCGACCATCGCGACAATCGGGGTGATCACCGGGATCAAGCTGCTCGATGGTGATCCGGCCCCCGCCGCGTCGGTGCCAGGCACGACGACCCAGCCGTCTCAGCAGAAGCCGGGCACCGGACCCGCGCAGCCCATCACGATCCGCGCGGACCAGATCCGGGTTGTCGACCCGAACACGAACACTCGGTCCGAGGATCGCGGTTCCGAACTCGCCGTCGACGGCAAAGAGGACACCGGCTGGCGCACCGAGGGTTATACGACGTCGAACTTCGGTGGCTTGAAGCCAGGAATGGGAATCTTGATCAACCTCGGCGCGCCGACAAAGGTCGGCGCGGTCAAGGTGGTCGTCAGTCACGCCGGAGCCTCAATGGAGCTGCGCTCGGGTGCCGGCGACCCCGGCGCCACCAACGCCGGCGACAAGAGCATCAGCAAGAACTACACCGTGGTTGGGCAGCCACTCGCCGATCACAACGGCTCGGTGATGGTCTTCCCCATCACCGAGGCCGAGCAAGATCAGCAATACCTGTTGGTGTGGATCACAAACCTGCCAAAGATCTCCAACGACAAGTACCCATACCAACTCACTATCAACGAGATCACGGTGCTGTCGCCGTAGTCGACGCCACCGTTGGACGCCGATGACCTATCCACTCGCCGAACTCGACGACCACGCCCTGCTCGCGGCGCACGTCGCGGGCGAGCCGCGCGCGTTTGAGGAACTGGTGCTGCGACACCGAGACCGCTTGTGGGCCGTCGCGCTCCGCACGGTGGGAGACCGAGAAGAGGCGGCCGACGCGCTTCAAGACGCGCTCGTCTCCGCATTGCGGGCCGCCGGTCGCTTCCGTGGCGACTCAGCGGTCACCACCTGGCTGCACCGCATCGTCGTCAACGCATGCCTCGATCGCCTTCGTCGGCGCCAGTCCCGACCAACCGTGCCGCTGCCCGAAGGCGACATCATCCCGTTCACTCGGGCGCCAGAGTCTGACTCGGACACGTCGCTCGCCGTGCGGGCGGCACTCGCACGACTCCCGGCCGAGCAACGGGTCGCCTTGGTGTTGCTCGACATGCATGGCTATTCGGTGGCGGAGATCGCCTCGATCCTCGGTGTCGCAGAGGGCACGGTGAAGAGCCGGTGTGCGCGTGGCAGAGCGAAGCTCGCGGTGTTGCTGGGGCATCTGCGCACCGCGCCATCCGCCGCGACGGGGAACCCCGACGGCTCTCCATCCGTCGAATCTCGGCAGGCACACACACAGTCGGTTACCGGAGTGCGGGCGGAAGGAGGGACACGGGCGTGAACCTCGACATCACCGACGATGACCTCGACCGCCTGGCCGACTACGCCGCTGGAGTGCTCGACTCATCCGAGGCTGCCGAGATCGACGAGTTGATCCAGAGTCGGCAGGAGTGGCGGTCGGCCTTCGAGGCGCTCGTCGCGGCAGATCATGTCGTACGGGATGAGTTGCGCAGCCTCGCCATAGTCTCCGCCGAACCGATGCCGACCTCGGTCTCCAACGCGCTGAGCACGACGCTTCGCGCTGCGTCTGCGGGGGAGCCCCCCAGCCGGCTTCGTCTGGTCACGCCTTCTGAGAAGTCGGGATCGACAGACAGCGCGACCGTGACATCGCTGAACCGCGCGCGGCGCCGAAGGCTATTCGTCGGGCTGAGCAGCGTGGCGGCATCCGTTGTGTTGGTCGCCGGAGGTTTGTGGTTCACCGGCACTTTGGGCGTCAACGTGTCCGCTGACACTGCCGCAGCACCCGGCTCCGGCCAGACGGCTGGCCGGGCCGAAGGACTGCGCGGCGGCCTCACCGACGATCCGACCGCACTCAGCGCCGGAATCAGTTATCTGGCTTCGGGGGTTAACTACACGCCGGACTCGCTAACCGAGTTGATCACGACAGGCGCTGCCCCGACCCTGACGACTGATCAACACACAGGCGACACTCCACCGAAGGTGTCGACGGACGGGGAACCCGACGGCGTGCGCGTGTTGTCGCCTGAGCGGCTGGCCTCCCGTGTGGACGCGCGGCTTGTCCGGATGACCGATCCCGACGCGATGAGCCGCTGCCTCAACGCGGTCACCCCTGGCCATCCGGGAGTCGTGACGGCCGTTGACTTCGCCCGCCTCAACGGCGCGCCCGCCCTCGTCATGGTGATCAGATCAGGAAATTCGACCGAGGTCGTGGCGGTCGGGCCGGCGTGTGGCGTGAACGACGATGCGGTGATCATGACCATTCGTCAGTGACGAATCAACGGGATCCACGTGACGTTCACCGCGTTGGGGAATCCCTGGTTCGTACGATGGCGTTGTTGTCCACCGCATGGTTGACACGAACCCCCAGAAGCGAGCTTGAGGAGTCCGCATGGACGACATCCGTAACCTGATCATTATTGGCTCCGGACCAGCCGGCTACACCGCAGCGACCTATGCCGCGCGAGCCAACCTCAAGCCGCTGGTGATTGAGGGAGTCCAGTCGGGTGGGGCTCTCATGACAACCACCGAGGTGGAGAACTTTCCTGGGTTTCCTGACCCGATCATGGGCCCAGACCTGATGGACAACATGCGCAAACAGGCCGAGCGCTTTGGGGCAGAGTTGCTCACCGATGACGTCACCCGGGTCGAACTCACAGGCGAGATCAAGACCGTCTGGGTGGGCGACACTGCACATCGCGCGAAAGCCGTCGTTCTCACTACTGGTTCGGCGTGGCGCCCCCTCGACGTGCCGGGCGAGCAGGCACTGCTCGGCCACGGTGTCTCCGCCTGCGCGACATGCGACGGGTTCTTCTTCCGCGACCAGCACGTCGCGGTAGTCGGGGGCGGCGACTCAGCGATGGAGGAGGCGAACTTCCTCACTCGATTCGCGAAGTCGGTCACGATCATTCACCGTCGCGATCAGTTCCGTGCGAGCAAAATCATGGCGGATCGAACGCTCGCCAACCCGAAGATCAAGGTTGAATGGAACGCGGTCGTCACCGAGATCCTCGAAGGCGATGGGAAGGTCGCGGGGGTGCGGGTGCACGATGTGGCGACTGGCGCTGTTCGCACGATCGATGTGACCGGTGTATTCGTCGCGATCGGTCACGACCCCCGCAGCGAACTCTTCGCCGGGCAAGTTCATCTCGACGCGACTGGTTATGTCGTTGTGCAGTCGCCGAGCACGCGTACCAATCTCTCTGGTGTCTTCGCCGCCGGCGACCTGGTGGACCACACCTACCGCCAAGCCATCACCGCAGCGGGAACCGGCTGTGCCGCCGCCCTCGACGCCGAACGATTCATCGCATCGCTGAAGAGCTGACCGGAGTTGACAACCGTGAAAGCCGAACTTGAGGAGTTTGCTATGTCAGATGCCAAGACCGTCACCGACGCGACCTTCGCGACCGACGTGCTCCAGTCGAACAAGCCGGTTCTTGTCGACTTCTGGGCCGAATGGTGCGCCCCGTGTCGCAAGGTCGACCCGCTCCTCACGGAACTCGCGGACGAGTTCGCAGGTCGGGTCGAGTTCACCAAACTCAACATCGACGAGAACCCGCAGACAGTGATGACCTTCCGAGTCATGTCCGTTCCCACCTTGACCATTTTCAAGGGCGGGGAGCCGGTGCAGTCTGTCTCTGGCGCGCGGTCGAAGACCGACCTGCACCGGTTTATCGAGTCCGCCATCTCATAGCCCTGGGTCGTCCGCCTTTCTGCGGATGGGGGACGGCGTGAAACGGCCACTGGCCCACTCCCGCTCGGACTGGTTTCGCACCGTTCGGCGGGAAGGAGCTGGTGGCCGTTCGCGTGGGCGCGGCGCCGAAAGTCGGGCTTGGCGCTGCGATAGGCTTTGCCTCGTCTGACTGAAATGTCCGGTCAGGAGTGGAGTCGACGATGCGAGCGATCCGACGCGGTGACGACGGCGACGCGGTCGTGGAGATCCGGTGCATTCTCGCTGCGCTGGGACTGGCCATCGAGACCGGCGCACCCACACCGTTCGCGCCCTATGACGAGTCGACTGAACGCGCGGTTCGCTCGTTTCAACAGTCGCGCGGTCTGGCTGCCACCGGCGAAGTTGATGTCGCAACCTGGCGCGCACTCGACGCGGCTCGGTGGCGATTCGGCGCACGGATCCTCGCGAACCAATCTCCATATCCGATGTTCGGTGATGACGTGAACGCGCTGCAGGGCCGGCTCGTCGCGCTGGGCTATGCGGTCGGCCATGTCGACGGCGTCTACGGTGTGCTCACCGCGGCTGCCGTCACCCGGTTTCAACACGATGTCGGCCTTCTCGCCGACGGAGCCTGCGGCCCGCAGACGACCGCCGCGCTGCGCCGAGCACAGTTCTCCCTCACGACCGCGCCGTCAACCTTGCCTGCCGCAGGTGAGCGACGGTGCGGCCCGCCTGTCCTCGCCGATCGACGGATTCTCGTCGACCCTGGACATGGTGTCGACGACTCCGCGACCGGCCGACGACGATGGAACGCTGCCGAGATCACCTACGATCTCGCGGCACGACTGGACGGCCGGCTCGCAGCGACCGGAATGCGCGTTCACCTCAGTCGGGGCCCACTCGTCGCGGCAACCTTTTCGCCGATCGAGCGGGCGGGCCTCGCGAATGAACTTGGTGTCGACCTACTCGTCTCGCTGCACCTGCGACCGCGGGCGGGATCGGAACGATCGGGAATCGCGACGTTCTTCGGCGGTCGACAACGTGCGGACGCCAGACCAGCTGACCAGTCGTCTGCGCAGCTGCCCACCCAGTCGCGCGCCTTGTCGCCCTCAGAGGAGTTCGCTCGAATCGCCCAGGCCGAGGTCATCGCCTGCACCGGGCTGACGGACGGTGGTGTGCACGCCGGGGTTGATGATCTGCTGTGCCACGCCGACATGCCCGCCATTCGCATGGAGGTGGGTTCGCTCGACGCGCAGGACGAGCGAACCCACCTGATCAATCCGCTGTTTCGCGACCGTGTCGCCGCCGCGATCGTTCGAGCAATCCATGGGTGGTTTCAACCGCCGTCCGATCACCGAGCGGCAGCGATCGCGGCGACCTCCAGCTCCCATCATCCAACCGCATGATGCCGCGACCGCCGGACGATTGTGTGGCGTGGCCGACCGACGAACGATCGCCCGCCTCCGTCGCAACCAGCGTCGTTGCGGTCGTTAGATTGTTGTGATCGTTCAGGCCGTTGTCGCTTCCACGTTTGTCACGACCGTTCATTCGACCGCATGCCGCAGTTAAAGGCATCTCGTCCGAGCGTAGGTGCGATCTTTCTCTAACGCGATCGCTGTCCGAGTGCGATCGCCGCTCACCACGCACCTGATTGTGTCTGGGTTCGTCTGCACAGTGGATTGCTCGCTCACCGACACCATGTTCGAACTGAGTCCAGCGATCGGTAGCCGCAAACGATCGATCGCCGTTGCGTGTTGTCCGGCAAGAAACGTTCTCCGGTTGCGGTTGTTCGCCATCGTGATGGCGGCCCCTATCCGAGCAGTGCGTCCAGCTGCTTGACACACTCCGAAGGGAACTGTGGTTTGGTCGTGTCGTGGCGGACCGGCCGCGATCGCTCGCTCGGGACGCGATCCACTCCACCGCTGAACGTCGTTCGAACCGATCGCGTCATTGTCATCGGTGTCGGTGTCGAACAACGATCGGTCCCTGAGCGCTAACAGATCTGCAGCGTCGACTCGAGGGGTGCCGAAACTTTCGATCATTGTTCGTCGATGGAAAGTTTCGGCGTTCCCACTATGATCGAATGACGAGTTTGTCGCGGGTGGCTGGACGCAGAATCGTGTCTGGATTCATCGAGCCCAGCAGCTTCTCCAAGGCGTATTCAACGTCCGACTTCCACGAGAGCGCGGTGCGCAACTCCAGTCGCAGGCGGGGAAAGCGTGGATGCGGTCGAACGGTTTTGAAACCGACCGCGAGGAAGAACTCGGCTGGCGCGAGGCACTGAGACGTCTCGTCCACCTCGTCACCGAACTTGGCGTCTCCAAAGACCTCGATCGCTCGAATCCCCCGCTTCGACACATCGCGTGCCACGCCTTGAACGAGCATCCGGCCGAGTCCGCCACCCGCGAAGGAGGGAACGACGTGTGCGGTCGTGAGCAGGACCGCGTCAGCCGAGATCGGGCTGGTGGGAAATGCCATCGCGCGAGGAACATAGGCGGGCGGGGAGTAGAGCGCAAAACCGGCTGACATTTCGTCGACGTAGATAAGCTTGCCGCACGATCCCCACTCCAGCAGCGTCTGCGATACCCAGGCTTCCTTCTCTAGGCCGGTGTCGCCGGCGGCGCAAGCCCGGTCGGCCGCGACGGGGTCGAGTTCCCAGAACACGCATTGTCGGCACCGACGTGGCAAGTCTTCCAATGTGTCGAGGGTCAAGTTCACCAGTCGGCGCGACATCAACACACCTCGCTACTCTGGAGCGGCATCCACGGCCTCTCGAGAGCGTCCTCCAGCTGGAGCCTGCCTGGCACCTCTTTGCCTCGCGCACATATCGGCGTTGCTGAGCTGCCCCACGGCCGATGAGTGATAGCTCTCGACCCGATGATCATACGCGCCATTCTCCCCTCCTCATTGGTGACGTGCCGCAGGAATGCTGCTATCTGTCGGAACGGCTCACACGCCTTCTTCCCACATCTCCTCGGGATCGGCGACTCGGCTGAGCAGACCTCTACCACCGGCGACTTCGTCTCCACCGAGAGCAGACCCGTCTCTCTCCCGGTCGGACACGATGGTGGCGGTCGCCGATCGATCGGCTTCCTGATCGCTTCGGACGGCCGCGTCGCGTCGCGCGTCGCCAGCCGAGCCCTCGAGTCCGCCCACCGGGCCGCCCGCCTCAGCCGTGAGCAGGCGGGCGGGTGATTGCCAGTCGATCTGCGGCGGCTCAGCGAGCGGCTTCCCGCCAAACTCCGCGAGCCATGCGGCGACGAGTGCGAGGTTCTCCCGCCACTGCGCCTCAGCTATCGGTGGCAGGATGTCGTCCCACAGTGGGAGGAATGTTCCGCGGAGTTGAAGTTGGCCGTGGGGGCGCGCGAGGAACCAGATATGTAGGTGCGCAGAGCCGTCACCCCACCGGTTGACGTGCACTCGCGCCACTCGGTCGAGAGACCTGATCGCACGCTCAAGTCGAACCGTCATCACCCCGAGCTCTGCCGCAAGGAGGTTGGGCAGGTCGCCAAGGTCCAGATGGGATCGGGACTCGAGGATGAGCACAATCGGGAGCCCGGTCGGTCGGTCGAGTGCGCGGACCCGCCACCGATCACTGATCCAGATGTAGGCACTGTCCGGCGCCTGACAAGCGAAGCACTCGGCTGGATCTTCCCCCTGACGGGGCGGCTCTTCGGCGACCACACCGTCAACCCGTTTGACTCGGAGGTCGCCTTCAAACGGAAACGTGGGCCAGCTGGTGAAGTCGGGAACATTGAGAGAGATGGGAACCACGCTGACACCCTAGCGGACTTCACGTCATCGCTTCGCGGGGTTGTCCACAGGTGAGGACGTCCTATGACGTGCGAATACACGGTCGACCGCGCCCTCTGTGGATAACGCCTGTGGATGACCGTAGACCACCCGCGGCCCATCGCACGCAAGGTATCAGCGCGGCTGCAGCTATCAGCGACGCGGGCCGGCCACACCCCCAAACGGATGGTGTTTGACGGAGCTCGCCACTCCCTCGTCTGGTCGCCGTTTCGGCGGCGGCATGCATGAAGGGGCTCAACGTTTCACGTGAAACATCGCAGACTGATCCGACGCATAGCGGCCTGGCAAGAACGCGCTTCGCATTGTCGCGCCGCCCAGGACTCCCTCCCATTCGGGAGTCCGTGCCGACTCGAATCTCTCCGCCTGACTGATCGCCACGAATGACTGCTGCCGCGTTCCGGATCGGCGGAGGGCGAAGAGGTCACCGCGACCATCCCACCTCGCTGGGGCATCAACCGGAGTACGGGGGTGTGCCGCCACCGCTCGACGCAGCTCACGTGCGTGCAGATCGGATGCGTTGACCGCAGGTGCGTAAGGACGATCGCGGGTTGAACGTCTGCGCGTTGATCCCCGGACCGACGTCATCAGCGACAAACGAGGCGGGCGCTGGCCCAGGTCTTCCCGCATAGGACGGGGCGGGTCGGGTGCCCCTGCCGTCGTCGACTGCGGCCTAGCCGACGTTCGGCGGATTTCGAAGCCGGCCCAGTTAGTGGAGCAACCCCGGTGTGCCTGTAGGTGATCTGCCTGTGGGCTCTGGAAGTCGTTTGGTGGCCAGCAGTGGAGCTGCGTAGTGATCGATGACACGCAGCTCACCGCGCGGCAAAAACCGAGTGCGATGGCCAAGTGGGCTGGCTACCGTCCGAGCGTGGCCCACACCTATCCCCCACTGAACATCGAAGTCCGCACGCCGCGCCTGACGCTGGCCGGCGCGTCCGACGAACTGCTGGAATGTCTCGTGCCGATCGTACGGGCCGGGGTCGCCAACACCGAGCCCTGGCCATTCGACGATCCGATCTCGTTCTACGCCGACAGTCCCGAACGCGAATGGCGCTGGCTGCGCGGCATCTGGGCCGGCCGCGCCCGCATGAGTCCGGATTCGTGGCGGCTGTATTTCGCTGTGCTCGTTGACGGCGAACCGGTCGGCATGCAAGACCTCATCGGCATGAACTTCACACGGTTCGGCACGGTGTCCAGCTTTTCGTGGCTGGCCCCTAGCCGCCGCAGGCAAGGGCTCGGCATGGAGATGCGGGCGGCCATTCTGCAACTGGCCTTCGTTGGGCTGGGCGCACTCGAGGCCGGCAGCGACACCTTCGTCGACAACGAAGGCTCCAACCGCGTTTCCCGTGCCCTTGGCTACGAACCGAACGGCACAGACTGGGACACCCGCCGCGGCGAGCCCGCGCTGATCCAGCGGTGGCGGCTCACCCGGGACGCGTGGGAACGGGTTCGCCGAGACGACATCGAGCTGACCGGCGTCGAGGAGTGCCTGCCCGTTCTAGGCATCGGCTAACGGAGTGACCACCGCGCTCGAATTGGGCGTTGGCTCGGGCGTGTTCGCGATCGAGGACGCGGCCTATGCCAGCCACGACCGACGCGAGGACCCGTCACGGTCGAACCCCGAACCCTGGGCAAGACGACTGGCGCCAGGCCGCCCAACATCAAACACATGCCTACCGGTGATCGTCTTCCCGACCATCGAGGTGGGCGTGGGACACCAGACCAGCTTCCCAGCGGACACCGTAAGAGTCGCTCGACGCGAGCGTGCGCCGCTCCTCTGGTGATTCGCGACCAAGACAGGTAGCGAATCACGCGAACGAGGTGCGGCGCACGGCTCGGCGTACAAGAGCCTGTCAGGAGGAAACGTCTTGCAACGCGTCTTCGGGCGACAGGTCTGGGCGGATAACTGAGACGATGCGTTCCAGGTCGTCGACTGTGGCGAACTCGATCAGGATGCGCCCCTTGCGCCGGCCGATGTCGACCTTGACCCGAGTTTCGAAATGATCCGAGAGGCGTTCTGCAAGGTCGCTGAGACCCGGCGCATGAGCCTTCGGACGCTTCGCCTGAGGCTTATTAACCGGGGGTCCGTCCGAGACAGCGATCGCCACAGCCTCTTCGGTCGCCCGGACCGACATTCCCTCGGCGACGATACGGGCGGCGAGGAGCTCCTGTTGCTCCGACTGCTGCAACGCGAGCAACGCCCGAGCATGGCCGGCGGAGAGAACGCCCGCAGCGACACGGCGTTGCACCGCGCCCGGCAGGTTCAGCAACCGGATGGTGTTGGAGATCTGCGGGCGGCTTCGGCCAATTCGGCGGGCCAGCTCGTCGTGTGTCGCTCCAAACTCCTCAAGCAACTGTTGATAGGCCGCCGCCTCCTCCAGCGGGTTGAGGTTCGCCCGGTGGATGTTTTCAAGCAGTGCGTCGCGAAGCATCGAGTCGTCTTTCGTTTCCCGCACAATCGCGGGAAGCACCGAAAGGCCGATCGCCTGGGCCGCACGCCACCGGCGTTCACCCATGACGAGTTCATATCCCTCATCCAACTCCCGCACGACGATCGGCTGCAGCAACCCGACCTCTTGGATGGAGACTTTCAGCTCCTCCATGGCATCCTCGTCGAACACCTGGCGCGGCTGCTTCGGGTTGGGATAGATGGAGTCGACAGCGATCTCCGCGAAACGAGCTCCCGGCACCGGAGCGAGCTGAGGCTCTACCAACGCGGCGGGCGAACCTGCCAGCGGAGCGGCTTGTTCTGGCGCTACTGCCGCCGGTGTCACTACCACTGGCGCGCTTTCGCGTGGCGCGTTGGTTGCCGAGATCGGCGGCCCCTGCGGGATGAGCGCTCCGAGCCCCCGCCCCAGTCCACCTCTGGCTTTTCCTGCCATCACACTCCTCCGACTTGTGCACCACGGGTGGCGATCTCCAGCGCCGCCTCGAAATAGCTTGTTGCTCCCCGGGAGCCCGGGTCATAGGTCATAACCGACTGGCCATAGCTGGGCGCCTCGGAGACCCGTACGTTGCGAGGAATCACCGCAGTCAGGACGCGATCGCCGAAGTGAGCTCGGACGTCCTGCTCCACCGCATCGGCTAGGCGAGTTCGCCGGTCATACATGGTCAGCAGAACCGTCGTTACTTCCAGTGCTGGGTTGAGGTGGTTCTTCACGAGCTGAATGTTGTTGGTGAGCTGCTGCACTCCTTCGAGCGCGTAGTACTCACACTGGATCGGGATCATCACCTCCTGGGCGGCGACCATCGCGTTCACCGTGAGCAGCCCGAGTGACGGTGGGCAGTCGATAAAGACGTAGTCGTAGTGCGGGCCGTGGCTCTCCAGCGCGCGCAGCAGACGGGACTCCCGCGCCACCATGGAGACCAACTCGATCTCTGCACCGGCAAGGTCGATGGTCGCCGGGACACACCACAGGTTGGGAATTCCCGCGACTGACTGGACCACGTCGGCGATCGGCGTGTTACTCACCAGGCAGTCATAGACATCGGGAATCGCCGCGTGGTGTGGAACGTCCAGCCCCGTGGAGGCATTGCCCTGCGGGTCGAGATCGATCACGAGGACGCGGTTCCCGTGCAGTGCGAGCGCGACGGCGATGTTCACCACGCTCGTGGTCTTTCCAACGCCACCCTTCTGGTTGGCAACGCAGACCGTGCGGACACTCGGCGGTCGGGGCATCTGAATCTCGCCACTCGGGTTGAGAATCTGGACGGCCCGTTTGGCTTCCTGCGCCAACGGCGGGTCCTCCGGTTCTCGCGCCTCCCGGACGCCGTCGATCTCGCCCCCTTTCGCTCGCCGGCCCGCCGCCGAGATGATGGTGTTGGGGGTGTTCGAAGCCTCATACACCGGCATTGCCGTCGTTGCTTCGGTCATGGCATTCGACGCATGGGCGGCATCCGGCTCGACGGCATCCGGCTCGACGGCTGTCGCCTGCGGCGCAAGTACCGGGAGGGCGAAGCCCATCCCTGGCCGCGGCTGGGGAATCGATCCGATGGTGTTTGGCTCGCCGCCGAGAACGGCGACGTGAGGTGTCGTTGTTTCACGTGAAACAACGACACCTCCAGCGTATCCAGGGGCAAGCCGCAGAAGGCCCGCGCTCGGATCGCCGTAAGGACTAGTATCTTGCACCGTCTCATCCTCGTCCGATGTGGATGTTTTCGCGTCGCCGGGCGAGTCGCTGCTCGGGCCCAGTTTTGCGGCGATCAAATCGGGGATGACGTCCGAGCGAGCCTCGGCTGTCGACCGTTCATCCGTGATGACGCCTGGACAGCCTACGGCCGCAGCGTCGACGAAGCCACCGGCCGCCACGCCGTCAGGCGCCTCGGACTCCAAATCGGGAACGTTCGACCTGCCCCACAACGGCCTCATTGACAGGATCGTTGCGATGATGCGATGCCACCGCCATGGGCTTCTGTCCGGACTTGCCCCACGCCGACGATAAGAATGACTGCCCGCCATGTTTCCTCTCCTGTGGGTACGGGCACTTCCGTCCCCACACTGAGAGCGAGCCTGCACATCAGGAAACAGTCCGGTTCTGCAGCGTCGCGCGGTCGGACCTATCGCCGAGGCGGCCGGGTTCGCGACCTCGACCTAGCGGCCCGGTCGCGAACCGACACCACGCGTTCCCGCGCAAACTCGACGACAGTCGTCGGCGTATCGAGCAGATCGACGCCACATAGGCGGAGTGTCGGCTCTCCGCCGCCGAGCTTTTCGATGGCGACACCGAACGCCTCCACCTCCTCTGAGGCCGAGTCTCCCTTGATCGCAAGCACTCGCCCACCTTTGGTGGCGAGGGGGAGACACCACGCGGCGAGCCGGTCGAGGGGGGCTACCGCGCGTGCGGTGACGACATCGGCGCCTAGCGAGCCAGTCATGAACGCCGGACTCGCGCCGAATTCCTCCGCTCTGCTACGAACCACTGTGGTGCGTGTCAGAGCGAGAGTCGTCACCACCTCCGAAAGAAATGTGGTTCGTCGTGCCAGCGGCTCGACCAGAGTCACGGTGAGATCTGGTCTCGCCACCGAAAGTACGATACCTGGCAATCCGGCTCCGGAGCCGACGTCTGTCACCCGCGCGTCGTGAGGAATCAGCTCCCCGATCGCAGCGCAGTTGAGCAGATGTCGTTCCCAGATGCGCGGCGCCTCCCGTGGCCCGATCAGTCCACGTTGGACGCCCTCGCCGATGAGCAGTTCGGCAAAGCGGATGGCGATGGGGAGTCGATCTCCAAAGAGCGCCGCAGCTGCTTCGGCGACATGAGGCGGCGGGTCCGCTTGGTGGTCCTTCGCGTGTTCACTGACTGTCGGCGATGGCCCGGCACCCTGATCCATCGTCAGCCTCACGTTCCACTCAGTTAACGCATCGAGATCAAAAGATTTATCGGCGTACGGATGACCGTGCTCAGCCATTGCTGCGAAGCGCGGTGAGCACGGTCATCGTTCGGTATGTGGGGAGACTCGACGTCTCCAGCGCCGTCGGGGATTGGCGGCTAGTCGCCGGACACTCGCACGACCACTCGCCGACCGGGCTCGACGCCTTCCGACTCGCTCTCCACTCCGGCCATCGCGTTGATCACGTCGTGCACGCACTTTCGCTCAAACGCCGACATCGGTTCGAGGCGCACTGCATCGCCGTGTTGTTTCACCTTCTCGGCGGCGTTCTTGGCGACAGCGGACAGCTCCTTGCGTCGGTTCGCCCGGAAGCCCCCCACATCGAGCAACAGTCGCGATGGGTCGCCCGTCTGCCGATAGACCGCGAGTCGGCTCAGTTCCTGCAGCGCCTCAAGGGTCGCCCCTCGAGTGCCGACGAGCGCGGTGAGTCGACCCCCGACCACCTCAACCATCGGTCGTCCGTTCTGCACGAGCTCGTCAATGTCACCGTCGAAGTCGAGGATGTCAAGCAGGCCCTCGATGTAGTCGGCGGCTATCTCGCTTTGCCGAAAGAGTTCGGGGTCGGCCCCGCCTGTCTTGGCCGCTCGCTCGCCGCCTGAGGCCACCTCATCGCTGGCGAGGTCCGACTCGGCCGGCGCCGCGTTATCGGCCGAGTCATTTGTTGACTCGGTCTGTTCGCCAACCGGCGAGAGAACGGCCTCGTCCGCGGCCTGCGGTTCGCGATCGCCGGCAGCGGCCGAAGACTTCATTGTGTCGGTCACAGGTTCTTCTTCTCCGAAAGGATCGGGGCGCCATTGATCAGCGCCATCCCAGCTCGCCGCCTCCCCAACAGGAGACGGCGAGGACGTTTAGTCCCCAGGCGCGTGCAGCGCTCGATGCCGTGGCCGCCGGTGTCCTGCTGCGGACGTACCAACCGCTCATTCCACAATACGGACGAACATGGAGGTAGTCACCGACATATCAGGCGGCCGTCATCGGGTCAGCGCTTGCGACCGCCCTTCTTCGGATTGCTCGGCTTCGCACCAGGTCGCGGCGCGCGAGCCGAGGTGTCGACCACCGGTTGCACCGGTGCGCTCTCCTCTTCCTTGCGGCGACGGAACAAGCCTGACTTCTCCACCTCGACGACCGGCGCAACGGTTGTCGCCTTCGCCGGCGACTTGGAAGCAGTCGCGCCAGCGGCGAGCGGGGGCGGGTACTTGTGCAGGACCCAGAACTGCTGACCGAATGAGAAGATGTTCTGGGTGACCCAATAGATGATCACACCGATGGGGAACGCCCAGCCGGAGAGCAGCAGCGAGACGGGGATGCCGTAGAGCATCAGCCGCTGAATCATCTTCTGCTGCGGATCTTCCGACCAGCCGGTCTTGAGGATCATCTGCCGGCTCGTCATGAACGTCGTGACCATCATGATGATCACGAGAACCGCTGCAACGATCTTGACGGTCCCGACCGTGCCGCCCACCGCGCTCACATCGGCCAACGGCGACTTGAAGGCCATCGAAATTGGCGCGCTGAAGAGCTTGGCGTTGGCCGCGCTGTAGAACTCGGCCACCGTCCAGCCGTAGAGCTCCGGGCCGCCATTAGCAATCGGATTGATGTCGTTTTAGCACGTGGAACAGGCCGAGGAAGACCGGGATCTGGAGGAACATCGGCAAACAGCCCATCAGCGGGTTGACCTTCTCCGTCTGATAGAGCTTCATCACCTCTTGACGCAGGGTCTCCTGATCGCCTTTGTATTTGGTCTGTAGTTCCTTCATCTTCGGCTGCAGTGCCTGCATCGCTCGTTGTGAGCGGATCTGCTTGACGAAGATCGGGAACAGGATTATCCGTACCGTGATCACCAGGAAGACGATCGCGAGGACCCACTCCCAGCTCGTGCCGAGGAACGTCCCCTCGCCCGGAAGGACCGCCGCCCACAAGTCATGCCAGCGCAGCAAGATCCACGAGATGGACCAATAAATCCACTCCATCATCTGGGCACGGCTCCAGTCGCGTCGTCGCGGCGCCGGTGGCTCCGCGGGGGTGGCACGGGGTCAATCCCTCCAGGGGTGAAGGGATGGCAGCGCAGGAGCCGCCAGATCGCAAGGCCGAGTCCGCGGACCGGTCCGTGCGTGGCGATCGCGGTGAGAGCGTACGCACTGCACGACGGATGGAAGCGGCAGCGATCGGGAAGTCCTGGGCTTATCCACCGACGGTACGCGACGATGGGCGCGGACAGCACACGACCGGCCAGTGATTGGCGTCGGGAGGTCGACATCGTCACTTCCCAGTCCGCGACGTTCGGCCCGATCGCGCGGCGGCGAGCGCAGCGTCGAGGTCCTTCGTCAAGGCGCGGTAGTCGCGGTCGGCAGCGCCGGGCAGCGCCCTGATCACCACCGAAGATCCGGCAGGCAGCTCGGCAAGCCGGTCACGCATGAGGTGCCGAAGACGCCTCCGGACACGGTTGCGCACAACGGCGTTGCCGACGGCCTTGGAGACAACAAAGCCAGCCCGGGCAGGCAGCGTGGAAAAACGCGATTCGTCGATGACGACCGACAGGTGGGTCACCAGAACGCCACGGCCGACACGGCGACCGCGACGCAGCACGGCGGTGAAGTCTTCCCGTCGTCGCAGACGCTGTGCGGCCGCCAACACGTCGGCCCCCTAGGCGGAGAGGCGGTCGCGTCCCTTGGTGCGACGCGCGGAGAGAATGGCGCGGCCGGCACGGGTGCGCATGCGCAGCCGGAAGCCGTGGGTCTTCGCGCGGCGACGGTTGTTCGGCTGATAGGTGCGCTTGCTCACTGTCGTGCCTTCCGTGTCGTGTCATCAGTGTGACAACGAAGTAACCAGCCGGCCACGTCGTCACCGACTGGTCGGACCTGGGCAGCATATAAAGGCCACCGGGATGGCGGCGGCCGTCAGTCTATGTTGTTCAGAGTACGCGCTACGCGCCAGGCCGGCCAAACCGGCGGGGCGATCGCTCGGCCGTCGGTTTGGCCCGTCATTTCCGACCGCGGGTTGTGGTTGAGCTGTTACGCAGTTCACTGTTAGCGTAGCCGGTTGCGAACAGGACAGTCGCGCGAAGCATTTCGGCTAAACAGGCAAAACCGGACTAACCGCTCGGTCGTTCCCCTCGATGGGGACCACCACGGCGACCGACCGGGAAAGCTGTCACGACTCGTGGCGCTCGGCGGATGCACAGGCTGTGGATAACCTGTGGACGGCGCGTGGCCGCTGATACTGGATCCCGCGCCGGCCGGCATACGAGCCGGTGCGGCGGCGAGGCGACAGGGGTGGGGCGGCAGCGGTGACAGACACCATCGACCTCGGCGCGGTTTGGAATGCCACGACCGACGAGCTGAACGACGAGATCATGTCGCAACAGCGCCGGGCCTATCTCAGGCTCACCCAACTTCGGGCCATCGTGGATGACACCGCCCTGCTTGCGGTGCCGGACGCGTTCACCCGAGACGTGATCGAATCCCAACTGCGCACCGCGATCACCGATGCGCTTTCTCGCCGGCTCGGCCGCCCGATCCAGGTGGCTGTGACAGTCCGACCACCCCAGCCGCCCGAGGGACACGCCGCTCTCACCGCCCCGACCATCGCTCTCCGGGTGGTGCCGTCGGAGAACGAGACCGCTGAGACCAGCCCCTCCGACGAGACGAGCGACGAGACGAGGCCCCCAGCGGCGAAAGGCGCCGGCCGAAGCCGGGCAAAACCACACGTGCCGGCGAGTCGGGAGCCGAGTCCCGCAGGGGCATTGTTCGACGTGCCGCAACAACCGGTTCGGCCCCAGCCCGCGAGTTCCACGTTTACCGCCACGAGCCGGCCGGAGAGCGGACCCGGTCGGATTATGAGCGACGGGGCCGATGCTCCTGCTCACATGGGCGTGCGGCGCGACGATCGCGCCCGACCCCCGCTCGAGGGCGGCAACCGGCTCAACCCGAAATACACCTTTGAAACGTTCGTCATCGGCTCCTCGAACCGGTTCGCGCACGCGGCGGCCGTCGCGGTCTCCGAATCTCCGGCCAAGGCCTACAACCCGCTGTTTGTCTATGGCGGCTCCGGGCTGGGCAAGACGCACCTGTTGCACGCGATCGGCCACTACGCCACGGCCCTCGGCACCGCGAAGTCAGTGCGTTATGTCTCCACCGAGGAGTTCACCAACGACTTCATCAACAGCCTGCGTGACGACAAGACCAACGCGTTCCAACGACGCTATCGAGACGTCGACATCCTCCTCATCGACGACATTCAGTTTTTGGAGACGAGGGAACGCACCCAGGAAGAGTTCTTCCACACCTTCAACACGCTGCACAACGCCAACAAGCAGATCGTCATCAGTTCTGACCGATCGCCTCGGCAGCTCGCCACGTTGGAGGACCGTCTGCGAACCCGCTTCGAGTGGGGACTGCTCGCCGACATCCAGCCGCCCGACCTCGAGACCCGGATCGCGATTCTGCAGAAGAAAGCCGCGCAGGAACGCCTCCTAGCGCCGCCGGACGTGTTGGAGTTCATCGCCTCGCGGGTCGACAACTCGATTCGTGAGCTGGAGGGTGCGCTCATCCGTGTTACGGCCTTCGCCAGCCTCAACCGCGCCCCAGTCGAGCTCGGGCTCGCCGAAGAGGTGTTGCGCGACTTCATTCCCGACGGCGCGGGTCCCGACATCACCGCAGACCAGATCATGGACATCACATCCGAATACTTCGGTGTCAGCATCGACGACCTCCGCGGCCATTCCCGGTCGAGGGTGTTGGTCAACGCTCGTCAGGTCGCGATGTATCTGTGCCGTGAACTCACCGATCTGTCTCTGCCCCGGATTGGGCAGGCGTTTGGCGGCCGTGACCACACCACCGTGATGCACGCCGACCGCAAAATCCGCCAGCAGATGGCCGAGCGCCGGTCGCTGTTCAACCAGATCGCCGAGCTCACCAACCGGATCAAACAACTTCCATGACCGGTACGGCCGATAAGTTGTGCAAAGTTATCCACAGGCTGTGGATGTGCCCTGTGGAAAAACCTGTGGACAAGTCGAAGAGTCCTCGCCATCTGTGGCGGGGGAGATCACGCTCCGTAGGCAAACTCGCCCCCGCGACGTGTGGATAACCCGTGGATAACCTGTGGAAACACGGTGGATAACCCTGTGGACAAGTGTGGATAACCTGTGCCTCGTCCGGACCTGTGGATAACTAGCCGAGTTGTCCACATCTCTGTCCACAACTTATCCACCGGCCTTCACGCCGCATGAGCTGCAAAAACAAGGGTTATCCCCAGTATCCACAACCCCTATGACTACGACGAGTTTTATCTCTAAGAGAAGAAAAAACCAATCATCGGCGTGTGGAGGAAGGGATTGGAACCCTCGCTGCACCAACACAGACCCGGTTGGCTTTCAGCCACACCGGCAGGTCAGAATCAAAGCTTCGTGGCAGGAGGCAAGGGATGAAGTTTCGGGTCGAGCGCGATGCACTCGCCGACGCGGTGGCGTGGACGGCCAAGAGCCTGCCCACCCGACCGTCGGTGCCGGTGCTGGCGGGAGTGCTGCTTCGGGTAACCGACGAGTCGTTGATCGTCAGCGGATTCGACTACGAGGTGTCGAGCCAGGTGACGGTCGGTGTGCACGTCGACGCCGTCGGCGCCGCACTGGTGTCGGGCCGACTGCTCGCCGAGATCACCAAGGCCCTGCCAGCCAAGCCGGTCGAGATCTCGGCAGTCGGATCGAGCCTGGAGTTGGTCTGCGGCAGCGGCCGGTTCACGCTGCCGACCATGCCCGTCGAGGACTATCCGACCCTGCCCTCGATGCCCGAGACCGCTGGCACGATCGACGCCTCGACGTTCGCCCACGCCGTCGCCCAGGTCGCGGTCGCGGCCGGCCGCGACGACACGATCCCGATGCTTACCGGCATCCGAATGGAACTCAACGGATCAAGCCTCTCGTTGCTCGCGACAGATCGCTATCGCGCCGCAATCCGAGACCTTCCGTGGCATCCCAGCGACGCTGTCATCGATCTGCAGGCCCTTGTGCCGGCCAAGACCCTCGCAGACACCGCGAAGACCTTAGGCGGGCAGAGAGACCCCGTCACGGTGGCACTCTCACGTGGCGGGGTCGGTGAGGGAATGATCGGCTTCGCCGGCGGATCTCGACGCACAACCAGCCGGTTGCTCGACCCAGACTTCCCGAAGATCCGAGCGCTGTTCCCAGACCAACACGCTGCGCAAGCGCGGGTCAACGTCGCGGGTCTCACCGAGGTCGTCAAGCGGGTGTCGCTCGTGGCCGACCGCACAACCCCCGTTCGTTTGAGCTTTGCCGAGGGCGAAGTCGTCATCGAGGCCGGTGGCAGCGAAGACGCGCAGGCGAGCGAGGCGTTGGAGTGTGTTTTTTCCGGCGACCCCCTGACAGTCGCGTTCAATCACAGCTATCTGCTCGACGGCTTGGCGGTGCTTGACGCGCCGGTAGCAGTGATCTCCTTCACCGCGCCGATGAAACCCGCAGTGCTCAGCGGCGCGGCAGAAGACGGCGAGCCGATCGCCGGTTACCGTTATCTGATCATGCCGATGCGGGTCGGCGGCTGACACGGTTCGCGCGGGGGCGGATCCGCACGACACCGCAGGAGGCGACATGCAGGTTGGGCTCATTGGCCTTGGGCGGATGGGTGGCGCGATGGCGGCTCGTCTGCGCGAAGCCGGTCACGATGTGGTTGGCTATGACCACGTCGACGGCGAGCGTAACGTCGCCAGCATCGTCGAGCTGGTCGCCAGATTGGCGACGCCCCGCGTCATCTGGCTGATGGTTCCCGCCGGCGTCGTCGAGTCGGTTCTCGACGAGGTGACTCCCCAGCTCGCCTCCGGCGACCTGATCGTCGACGGAGGCAACTCGCATTTTGGCCAAGCACAGTCCCGAGCCGACCGCCTTGGAGCGCAGGGCATCGGGTTCGTCGACGTCGGCGTCTCCGGTGGAGTCTGGGGGGAGACCGCAGGATATGGACTCATGGTCGGGGGTGACTCCGCGTGGGTTGACCGGCTTCGTCCCGCGCTCGAGGCGCTCAAGCCCGCAGGCACGACCGGTCTGGTGCACGCCGGACCGGTCGGGGCCGGGCATTTCGCCAAGATGGTTCACAACGGCATCGAATATGGTCTGATGCAGGCTTATGCCGAAGGCTTCGAACTGCTGCTGGCATCGCCGTTGGTGCCTGACGCCGCAGCGGTTGTCGATTCGTGGCGTTCCGGCACGGTGATCCGGTCGTGGCTGTTGGATCTGTTGGCCCAAGCGCTGGCCGACGACCCGCACCTTGCATCGGTGGCTGGCCAGGTCGACGACACCGGTGAGGGACGATGGTGTGTCGACGAAGCCGTGCGGTTGGCGGTGCCGGCCCACGTCATCGCCGCGGCGCTCTTCGCGCGGTTCGCGTCCCGGCAGGATGACTCGCCCGCGATGAAGGTGGTCGCCGCGTTGCGGCACCAGTTTGGTCGTCACGCAGTCACGGCGAGTTAGGCACCGGCCGTGTTCGTCCGGCGCTTGGAGTTGCTCGACTTCCGCTCATATGCGCAGGCCCAAGTCGATCTCGGCGCGGGGGCGAGCGTCTTCGTCGGGCCTAACGGTTTCGGCAAGACGAACCTTATCGAGGCGCTCGGATATGTCGCGACGTTGGGCAGTCACCGCGTGGCGTCCGATGCGCCGCTGGTGCGGGCGGGGGCTGGACGGGCGATCATCCGGTGCACGATCGTGCATGATCATCGGGAATTACTGGTCGAACTCGAGATCGTTCCGGGCAAGGCGAATCGGGCCAAACTCGGTCGGTCTCCGGTTGCTCGACCGCGTGACGTGATCGGTGCACTGCGGATGGTGATGTTCGCGCCAGAGGATCTCGCCTTGGTCGCGGGTGATCCCGCCGAGCGCCGCCGCTACCTCGACGACCTTCTCGTGCAACGGCAGCCCCGCTACGCGGGCGTGCGGGCCGACTATGACCGGGTCGTGAAACAGCGCAACGCCCTTCTGCGTACGGCGTATTTGGCTCGCAAGGTCGGTGGGGTCGGCGGCCGGACCAGTGATCTATCCACATTGGATGTCTGGGATGCTCACCTGGCCCGACACGGGGCGGAACTCATCGGTGGCCGGCTGGACCTCTGCGCGGGGCTCGCACCACACGTCGCGAAGTCCTATGACGCCGTCAGCTCGGGTCGCGGCGAGGCTCGCATCGCCTATGACCCGAAGTCGTGGTCGGACCGCGCCAGCCCCGACTCCGCTGACGACCGAGCCGCCATCGAAGGTCAGCTTCGAGAAGCGTTGACGAAGGCGAGATCCTCCGAGATCGAGCGCGGCGTTACCCTCGTCGGGCCCCATCGCGATGACGTGATTTTCACGCTGGGCGAGCTGCCGACCAAGGGCTACGCGAGCCATGGCGAATCGTGGTCGTTCGCACTCGCGCTGCGAATCGCGGCGTTTGAACTGCTGCGGGACGAAGGAATCGAGCCGGTGCTCGTGCTCGACGACGTCTTCGCAGAACTCGACGCCGGACGCCGCAGTCGGTTGGCCGAGCTGGTCAGCTCGGCGAGCCAGGTGTTGGTGACCTGCGCCGTCGCCGAAGATGTGCCGGTGCAGTTGAATGGGGCCCGGTTCGCGGTCGGCGATGGGGTGGTGCGTCATGTCGGATAAGCCGTCGCCCCCGCCGTCCGAGCCTGCGGCTGCTGGGCCCGAACTCGCCCGCGCCGTGCTCGACGCGGCGTTGGCTCGCCGTGTCGATAGGGCCGCCGTCGCCCGTCGCAACCCCACGTCGACCGCTCGCACTGGGGGCCGCCGACCGCGTGGCTATTCCGGGCCCGGCCCCGATCCGAGGGATCCGCAACCTCTCAGCGTGGTGCTGCAACGCCTCGTGAAGGCCCGCGGGTGGCAGCGGCCGGCCGCTGAGGCCCGGGTCTTCGGCGCCTGGGAAGCCGTCGTCGGCGTGGATATCGCCGCGCATTGTCGTCCGGTCAAGTTGGAGCAGGGCGAGCTGCTGATCGAGGCCGAGTCCACGGCGTGGGCGACTCAGTTGCGGATGCTCGCCGGTCGAATCCTGGCGAGCATCGCGTCGTCGGTCGGCCGCTCAGTGGTGACCCGGCTCAACATCCAGGGACCGACCGCGCCGTCGTGGGTCCGCGGTCCCAAACGCGTACGGGGTCGGGGGCCCCGGGACACGTACGGTTAATTGGGGTGATTTAGAAGTCGGCGTAGACGGCGAAGCTGCATTCGGTGCATCGGCGGTAGAACCGACTGAGCACGTCGAGTTCGGTGAGCGAGAAGATCCACTGTGGCGGGTTGCCGTGCTCGTCGCGCAGTGAGTCGAGCCGGATGTCGAGCCAGCGGAGTTGGTGCTCGGCGAGGCGGGCGTCGGCGAGCGCGATGCGCATGACGTGCGCGATGGTCTCAAAGGTGACCGATTCACCGAAGCGTTGGTGACCGGCGACGAACTTCTCCAGCCCGCCTGCGATCCAGGCGCAGCCGTCCGGGTCGATAACCGGGTCTTCGTCTTCGGTCGCGGCATCAGTCGCGAAAAGCACGCCCTCGAGGCCGAGCAGCAGGTCGACGAGGTCGGTGTAGGGAGTGGCGTGCACGGTCGCGGTCTTCGCGATGTGGGTGGCAAGCGCGGCGGCCGGACCGGCGTGCGCGGGGGCGGTTGTGGCGAACTCCGCGAATTCGGCGAATTCCGCAGGCTGAACCGGCTCGTAGAAGCGTCCGGTGCGGGGCCATCTGACCGCCACGTTGTCGAGTCCCACTGCCCTATCCACCTCCCTTTCCCGGCTCCTGGCAGCGGGCACCATACGACATCGGAGCGCTCACGCGCGACCCGCCAGACCGGTGTTACGCGTTCGGCCCGTCAGGTCGCTCTCGATGGTCGGCGAGAGCCGTGGACGTGCGGGGGGTCGCGTCGCGGTGATTTCGGCGCGTAGCAGCGCCGTCAGGGCCGCCATTGGTGGTGCCACGAGTAGTTCTGTCGGTCGGGCGCAGTAGGATGACCGTGAGACTTGGATCGTCACGACACGCGCCCCGCTACCGCCGGGTGGCCGTGGCGTCTAACCCCCGCGCGAGGCGTCAGCGCGTCGTTTGCGGAGAAAGCGATCGAGTGTGGCAGCGCCGAAACAGCAAGGAGGAGTACCGGCGAGTCTCGCTCACGGTCCTCGAGGGGCTGGAAGCGGTCCGCAAGCGACCCGGTATGTACATCGGATCCACCGGCGAGCGCGGCCTGCACCACCTGGTGTGGGAGGTCGTCGACAACGCGGTCGACGAGGCGCTCGCCGGGCTACTGCGACACGATCGTGGTGACGTCTGCTCGCCGACGGTGGAGTTCGGGTCGTCGACAACGGCCGTGGCTTTCCCGGTCGACCTGCACCCCAAGCTGAAGAAGCCCGGCGTCGAGGTCGCGCTGACGGTGCTGCACGCCGGCGGCAAGTTCGACGGCAAGGCCTACGCGGTCTCCGGCGGTCTGCACGGCGTCGGCGTCTCCGTGGTGAACGCGCTGTCCATCCAGATGGACGTGGAGATCCACAAGGACGGTTTCGTCTGGCGGCAGCAGTACCACAACTCCAAGCCCGCGCCGCTGGTCAAGGGCGAGGCCACCCGCAAGACCGGGTCCAGCGTCGCGTTCTGGCCAGACCCCGCGATCTTCGAGACGGTCGACTTCAACTTCGAGACCATCTACCGCCGGCTTCAGGAGATGGCGTTCCTCAACCGGGGCCTGACCATCACGCTGCGCGACGAGCGGTCCGCAGGAGGCCGCGACGGAGGAACGGCGCGAGGTGACCTTCTGCTACAAGGGCGGCATCGCCGACTTCGTCCGGCACCTCAACCAGACCAAGACGCCGATCCACAAGTCGGTGGTCGAGTTCGGGGCCGAGGGCGAGGGCATGTCGGTCGAGATCGCCATGCAGTGGAACGAGTCGTACGGCGAGTCGGTCTACACCTTCGCCAACACCATCAACACCCACGAGGGCGGCACCCACGAAGAGGGCTTCCGCGCCGCGCTGACCAGCGTGGTCAACCGTACGGCTCGGACAAGAAGTTCCTCAAGGGCGACGAGAAGCTCACCGGTGAGGACATCCGGGAGGGTCTCGCCGCGATCGTCTCGGTGAAGCTGGCCAACCCGCAGTTCGAGGGCCAGACCAAGACCAAGCTCGGCAACACCGACATGAAGAGCTTCGTGCTGAAGGTGTGCAACGAGTGGCTGGTCGACTGGTTCGAGCGCAACCCGGGCGAAGCGAAGACCATCATCACTAAGGCGAACGCGGCGGCCCGGGCCCGAATGGCCGCCGCGCAGGCCCGCAAGCTCGCCCGCCGCAAGTCGCTGCTGGAGTCCGGGCTCGATGCCCGGCAAGCTGGCCGACTGCCAGTCGACCGATCCGCGGGTCAGTGAGCTGTTCATCGTCGAGGGCGACTCGGCCGGCGGTTCGGCCAAGCAGGGGCGCGACCCCAAGACGCAGGCGATCCTGCCGATCCGCGGCAAGATCCTCAACGTGGAGAAGGCCCGCATCGACCGGGTGCTGAAGAACAACGAGGTCCAGTCGCTGATCACGGCGCTCGGCACCGGCATCCACGAAGAGTTCGACATCGAGAAGCTGCGCTACCACAAGATCATTTTGATGGCCGACGCGGACGTGGACGGTCAGCACATCCAGACCCTGCTGCTGACTCTGCTGTTCCGGTTCATGCGTCCGCTTGTCGAGCTCGGGCACGTCTACCTGGCCGCGCCGCCGCTCTACAAGATCAAGTGGAACGGAAGGGCGACGACGCGCAGTACGCCTACTCCGACCGGGAGCGCGACGGACTGATCGCGCTTCGACAGGAGAAGCAGTCCCAACGCCAAGCCCGACGACATCCAGCGGTTCAAGGGCCTGGGCGAGATGAACTATCCCGAGCTGTGGGAGACCACCATGAACCCGGCGACCCGCACCCTGCGTCAGGTGACCCTGGACGACGCGGCGACCGCCGACGAGCTGTTCAGCGTGCTCATGGGTGAGGACGTCGAGGCCCGCCGGTCGTTCATCCAGCGCAACGCCAAGGACGTGCGGTTCCTCGACATCTGATCCGAGCCGGTGTGGATCAGTCGGCTTCGACATCGGTCGCTATCCACACCGTCCACAGACGTTATCCACAGCTTCGGGGCGGTTATCCACAGCCCCTGGCTGACCTGAAGCCGAGACATGAGCGGTGCGATTCGCCGCAGCGAACGATGAGGTTAAGTGTGACCGAGCCCGAACAGCCCAGAGACGACGTGACGACCCCGGCCGCCGCTACGCCGCCAGTGCGGCCGGATCGAGCCGGTGGGGCTCGAGGTCGAGATGCAGCGGTCATTCCTCGACTACGCGATGAGCGTCATCGTGGGCCGGGCACTGCCCGACGTGCGCGACGGGCTCAAGCCAGTTCACCGCAAGATCCTCTACGCCATGTTCGACAGTGGCTACCGGCCAGACCGCGGCTACGTCAAGTGCGCGCGCGTCGTCGGTGACGTCATGGGTAACTATCACCCGCACGGCGACACGCGCCATCTACGACACCCTGGTCCGGATGGCGCAGCCGTGGTCGCTGCGTTACCCGCTCATCGACGGCAACGGCAACTTCGGCTCGCCGGGCAACGATCCGGCCGCCGCGATGCGTTACACCGAGTCCCGCCTCGACCCGCTCGCGATGGAGATGCTGCGCGACATCGACGAGGACACCGTCGACTTCGGACCGAACTATGACGGACGCACGAACGAGCCCGCGATCCTGCCGGCGCGATTCCCCAACCTGCTCGTCAACGGGTCTGAGGGCATCGCGGTCGGCATGGCGACCAAGATCCCGCCGCACAACCTGCGGGAGATCGCCGCAGCCGTCCAGTGGTGCCTGGAGAACCCGGAGGTCGACGAGGCGACGACCCTCGACGAGCTAATCAAGATCGTCAAGGGTCCTGACTTCCCCACCGGCGCGCTCATCGTCGGCACCTCGGCGATCGAGGACGCCTACCGGACCGGCCGTGGTGCGATCCGGATGCGGGCCGTCGTCGAAGTCGAGGAGGACAAGCGGGGCCGCACCTGCCTCGTCGTCACCGAGCTGCCCTACCAGGTCAACCCGGACAACCTCGCCGAGCGCTGCGCCGACCTGATCAAGGAGGGCAAGCTCGCCGGGATCGCCGACATCCGTGACGAGTCCTCCGGGCGTACCGGCATGCGGCTCATCCTCGTGCTCAAGCGCGACGCGGTCGCCAAGGTCGTGCTCAACAACCTCTACAAGCACACCCAGCTGCAGGAGACCTTCGGCGCCAACATGCTGGCGCTGGTCGACGGGGTGCCGCGCACGCTCAACCTGGCGCAGTTCATCCGCCACTACGTGACGCACCAGATCGAGGTGATCGTCCGGCGGACCGCATACCGGCTGCGCAAGGCCGAGGAGCGGGCGCACATCCTGCGCGGCCTGGTCAAGGCCCTGGACATGCTCGACGAGGTCATCGCGCTGATCCGGCGGTCGCCCACGGTCGAGGAGGCCCGCACCGGGCCTGATCCGGCTGCTGGAGATCGACGAGATCCAGGCGACCGCGATCCTCGACATGCAGCTGCGTCGCCTCGCCGCGCTGGAGCGCCAGAAGATCATCGACGAGCTGGCCGAGATCGAGATCGAGATCGCCGACCTGAAGGACATCCTGGCCAAGCCGGAGCGGCAGCGGTCCGATCGTCTCCGACGAACTCGCGTGAGATCGTGGCGAAGTGGGGCGACGAACGGCGTACCCGGATCATTCCGTTCGACGGCGAGGTCTGCGTCGAGGACCTCATCGCCCGCGAGGACGTGGTCGTCACCATCACCCGCACCGGGTACGCCAAGCGGACCAAGACCGATCTCTACCGGTCGCAGAAGCGGGGCGGCAAGGGCGTCACCGGCGCCACCCTGCGTCAGGACGACATCGTCAGCCACTTCTTCGTCTGCTCCACGCACGACTGGATCCTGTTCTTCACCAACAAGGGGCGGGTCTACCGGGCCAAGGCGTACGAGCTGCCCGAGGCCAGCCGGGCGGCCAAGGGTCAGCACGTGGCCAACCTGCTGGCGTTCCAGCCCGACGAGCAGATCGCTCAGGTCATCGAGATCCCGAACTACCAGGTCGCGCCCTATCTGGTGCTCGCCACGAAGAAGGGACTCGTCAAGAAGACCTCGCTGGCCGAGTTCGACTCCAACCGGACCGGTGGCATCATCGCCATCAACCTGAAGGATGACGACGAACTGGTCGGGGCTTCACTGATCGGGGCGAGCGATGATCTGCTGCTGGTGAGCAAGAACGCCCAGGCGATCCGCTTCAACGCCACCGACGAGGCGCTTCGCCCCATGGGGCGCGCCACCTCGGGAGTCATCGGGATGCGGTTCACCGACGACGACGAACTGCTCGCGATGGAGGTCGTCCGTGATGGCATGGACGTTCTCGTCGCCACCAACGGCGGATTCGCCAAGCGGACCCCGATCGACGAATATCCGGTGCAGGGGCGCGGAGGCAAGGGAGTGCTGACCGCTAAAATCACCGAACGCCGCGGCGGCCTGGTCGGCGCTGTGGTAATAAGTCCAGACGACGAACTCTTCGCCATCACCTCGAACGGTGGTGTAATCCGTACTCCGGTGAAGCCGGTACGCCGGACCCGCGATCGGAACACAATGGGGGTCAAGCTGATGGACCTGCCCGATGGCGTGACCCTGGTGGCGATCGCGCGCAACGCCGACGAGCCTGAAGAACAGGATTGACCGGATAGCGACAGACGGGA
Source organism: uncultured Actinomycetota bacterium (assembly GCA_963736695.1). Classification (GTDB taxonomy): domain Bacteria; phylum Actinomycetota; class Actinomycetes; order Mycobacteriales; family Micromonosporaceae; genus CAVTPU01. The sequence continues at coordinate 2,768,718 of CAVTPU010000004.1, read as the reverse complement.
CCTGACCCCAACGAACAGGATTGGTCGATGACGGAGACACAAGCGAAGTCGGGATCGACGGGGACCTCGACGGGCGCGGAGCACCGGAAGGTCGACTCTTCAGCGACCGCAGCGAAAGGTGCGGCTGAGGAGAAGGGGACCACTGGTGCGGCAGCCGGGCGTGCCACGGTTCCGACCGAGCCCTCGACCACTGTGATCAAGGCTGGCGGGTCGGACGGCGGTTCTACTCGTACGGGTGGAACCGCGCAGTCCACCACCGGGAGCGCCGACGGTGGATCAGGTTCCGCGAGGCCTCCGGCGCCACCGGCCGTGGCACCGGAGAGTCCACCAGTTCCGGTCGTGGCCGGGCCGCCGAGCGGATCGTCTGGTGCCACGACGGCCCCGGCTCCCGCCGCGCCGGCAAGCCCCGCTCCGCCGACAGCGGGACGGGCGTCGGTGCCTGTATCGGCGAATCCGGTGTCGCCGCCGATCTCCGCAGTGGGTGCCTCAGGGGCGGGCCCGGCCGGGCAGTCGCCGTTCGCGGCGGCCCAGTCGATGGTCGGGTCGGCCCGGTCGGGTGCCGTCGCAGGCACCGCCAGCGTGGCTCCGGCCAGCGCGCCGCCCGCCACACAACCAGTGAGCGCTGCCGGCGTGCGGCCGGTCACCGGTGTCGGAGTCGGACGGCCCGTCGGTTCCGTCGCTGTGGGTGCTGCCCGGGTCGCGGACGCCGCCAGCGCCGTGCGCGGGACGGTTACCAGCACAGCGAGCAGGGGCCCCCGCCGGGCGCGACTGCATCTCAAGCGAATCGACCCATGGTCGGTGATGAAGTTCGCCTTCGCCGTGTCGCTGGTGCTCTTCGTGGTTGCGATCGTCGCCACATCGGTGCTCTATCTCGCACTCGACGCGATGGGCGTCTTCGACAGCATCAACAAGGCGTTCGTCGGAGATGACCGGCCAAGCGGGCGCCGGAGAGTCGTCGTTCAAGATCACAGCGAAGGGCGTGATCGGCACCTCGGTGCTGCTGGGTGCGGTCAACATGGTGCTCTTCACCGCGCTCGCGACGCTCGGCGCGTTCATCTACAACGTCTGTGCCGACCTCGTCGGTGGCGTCGAGCTCACCTTGTCGGAGAAGGACTGACCCGTCTCCGCTCGATTCAGTGTCACCGACGGGCCCGGAGCGATGAGCTTCGGGCCCGTCGCGTAGGCGTACCCGGTCGGTGGTTTTGTCCCTGATCGCATCGAGACGGGGTAACCGAGTTGGGGGAACGCGGTGCGATACGGTAACGTTGCTGCCTGCGTCACGGGGCTATAGCTCAGTCGGTTAGAGCGCAGAGCTGATAACTCTGAGGTCGATGGTTCGATTCCATCTAGCCCCACGCGACACACCGACAACCGCACGAGGTGATCCAGAACATGTTGAAGAAACTGCTCATCCTCGTCGGCCTGGTCGGCGCGGCGGTTTTCGTCGCGAAGAAGGTGCGCGAGGCAAACGACGAGCGCGCTCTCTGGCACGAGGCGACCAACTCCACCTGACCTGCGCTAGGCGCCAGCCCGCCGGACTGACGCCTCCACAGATCCCCTCATAACCGTGGCGGCGCAGCCGCTGCCCGGGGCCGTAGCTCAACTGGCAGAGCACCGCCTTTGCAAGGCGGGGGTTAGGGGTTCAAGTCCCCTCGGCTCCACTCACAGGTTCCCGTGAACACCCCGCGACCTCGAACCGGCTCTTCATCGCTGACTACTCTTCGTCCTCGAAGAAGTCCTCGTCCACTGACTTGAGTTCGTAGGTTTCGCGCACCGAGACGCCGACGTTGTAACGGACCATCAGTCGCGTCAGTTCCGTGCCGTCGATGAGTACCAGGCGCACAGCGACCTGCTCCGCGAACTGCCGCGCGCCAGTGCTGAACCGTCCAGTCGTGACGAACACGCCCCGATTGGTCTGCGCCCCCTGCAGCGCGCCGACGAACGCCTGCATATCCGGGCGATGCACCGCTTCACGCCCGCCGTAACCCATCGCGCGGAGACAGGCTCAGGCTGAGCCGCTCCAGGAAGCCCGGCGGCTGCGCGAGCACTCGGTCGAGGAGTTCGGAATCCACAGCGTCGTCGGCGTCGGAGACCAAGCGCTCGATCGCCTCGGTGGGCGAGAGCGTCGAGACGCTGCCCGCCTCGGGCTCGCCGTGGGTGCCGGTGGGTTCGCCCTTCTCATTGCGTCGGGCCTTGAACTCCAGGAACTCGGGGAACTGCTCTAGGACTGTGTTGTCGATGCGCTCCGAGTGCTCGTCTAGGACCTTGAGTCCGCGGTCGGTGATGACGTAGACGCCGCGTGTGGGACGCGTGGCGAGCCCGGCTTGGGACATATAGGTGAGTGCCCAACCGACGCGGCTGCCGAAGACCGTGGCTTTGCCGCTGGCGATCTGACCGAGATGCTCGCGGCCAATCAACACGTTTTTTGCGGCGGTCTCGATGGTGACGCCCCTCTTGGTCTGGCCTCAACGGTGCGTACATCGTGGTCCTTCTCAGGCAAAAAACTGCAAGTCGCCCTCCATGTGAAGTAACCGTCTGTCGCGTGGAGACGTGTCCATTGCAGAGAGAGGGAGGTGAGATGCGGGACAAAGCAGAGTTCGAAACGTTCTATGTGGCGAGCGTCGCCCAGGTGACGACCCAGGTCTACGCGATGATCGGCGATCTGAGCGAAGCCGAAGACGCCGTGCAGGAGGCCTATGGGCGGGCTTGGTCGCGGTGGCGCCGGATCAGCGCCTATGAAAATCCCGTCGCTTGGGTGCGCACCGTTGCATATCGAATCGCCGTGAGCAGCTGGCGGCGCGCCCGCAATCGACTGGCGGCGCAGATCCGGGGAATGCCGCTCCAACAGGCGCCGCCACTGAGCCCAGACACGGTCGCTTTGATCGACGCGCTTCGGCGCATCTCAGCGAGTCAACGCCGCGCGATCGTTCTGCACTATTTGGCGGGAATGACCGTGAAGGAGATCGCGGTGGAGACAACCGCGTCGGTGAGTGCCGTCAAGGCGCAACTGAGTCGAGGCAGGCAGGCGTTGGCGCAGCTGCTTCGGCTGGATGAACCAGTGGAGGTGCAACAACATGCATGATCAGCTGACCGAAAAGTTCACGGCGTTGGCAGACGATGTGCGAGGCAGCGTACGAGTCGCCAAGGCGGACACGGTTCGACGTGACGGCGACGGGCAGCGCCGTCGAGCGGTGGTGGCCTCAACTGTGGCGCTGACGATCATCGGCGCTTCTGGGGTGGCCGGAGCGAATGCGTTTCTGTCTGTCCCCGCAGCATCCACGCCGGCCGGAGCTGGTGGAGTGGGCGCGTCGTGGGGTGCATCCAGGCCAACCACGATCCCGGCGGATCTTGCGATGCCGCACGAACGGGAGAAGGGCTGGCTGCGAAGCGACGACGTGACGGCTTCATCCCCTCTCACCATATGCAACGGTGCGGATCCGACAGCCGGTGCACGTCTCGATGTGAGGACGGTGACCAGTCCACGTCACTTTCAGGATGGGAATACCTCGATCACCGAACAGCTGATTCTTTATCCTGCCAAAGAGGTCGTGGCAGAGATACAGAAACAGATCTTCACCGAACTTCAACTGCCGAAGCCTGGCAAGGTATGCCGCAGCATACCGAGGCTGAACAGCCCAAGCTACAACACTTTCTCTAGTGTGGACGTCACGATCATGGGTGCGGACGGCGCCACGATGATTCGAGCAGTCCGGATGGGTCCGGTGCTCTTTGTTATCAAAAACACTAGTAAAGGCGGGACTATCACCGAGGCCTCCTACAGCGAGTCGGAGATCTCGAAGATGCAATCCGAACTGTGTCGGACGATGAATATTTGTCAAGACGGCCGGCCCGCGACACCGTCGCCATGGTCGAGCACCACCCCCGAGCCGTCAGGACCGCCGGATGTCGATCCGACGTGGGGCCCGACTCCGTCCCCTGGTTATGACCCGACCTGGGGTCCCACCCCGTCCCCCGGTTATGACCCGACCTGGGGCTCGAGCGCCACCCCGTCACCAGGGCGCTGGCATCCGACACCATCGCCAACCCCCTGATCGCCGTACGGGGTCAAATGGGATAGCGGCTCGTCGTCTGTATTCACAGGGCGGATCGCTAATAGTGCGATCCGCCCTCACGCCGATCTGTCGATGTGATGTGATTAGCCACTATTTGTTAGCTTCTCTGCGCGCGAAATCCTCAGGCGATGACGGCGGCGGGGAGTGCGGGGATGAGTGCGTTGACGACATTCGCTAAGGTCGCCGGCATGTCCGATGAGCAGAATGAGCCGGGTGAGCTCACCGAGCGGTTTCAGGCGTTCGCGCGGTCAGACGACCCGCCACCGAGTCGGGCCTTGCCGATTGCGATGATGGCGGGCGGATTCGCACTGCTGGTCATGATCGGTGTCGCAGTCTGGATTCTGGCCACTCGTTAGCCAGTGCTTCGTTGCGCCTCATGGCGAAGCATCGGGTGTGCTTCGGTCTCAGCGCGCTGCGCGGGAACGATCGCAGCCGACAGGCTCGCTGAGGTGAGCGCCGATCGCAAGATATCGACTTCTTGCGCGCCGACGACGGCGAGTCCGCCGGGGAGGATGAATGTCGGGACGCTGGTGATGCTGCGGCTTCGGGCCACGGAGGACTCTTCCCGAACCTCCGTGACACCCTCGGCGGATTCGAGCAGCAACCGCACGCGTCCTGGGTCGAGATCAACCTGCGCTGCGAGGTCGACGAGCACGTCGGTTGATCCGATGTCCAGACCGTCGGTGAAATGTGCCCGATAGAGGGCGTCAGCCAGCATCGGTTGGGTGTCGGCGGTGGCTCCGAACATCACCGTCTGCGGCAGGTCGGCGAACCACAACAGCCGGTGTGCGTCAAAGGTGTTGGCGATGAGTGCGTGATCGAAGTCAAGTCGCAGGCCTTCGACCGCAGCGAGCGCCGTGACCCGACTGGTCTGCGCACGGGCCGCCGCTTGACTGCCGAAACGGGTCGCCAACCATCCCATGAGTGGCTGCGATTCGCGGGGCGCCGTGGGGTCAAGCTGAAATGGTCGCCACCGAAGCGTCGCCTCGATCCCGACAGCGTCGAGGGCGGCCTTCAGCCGGTGGGTGCCGAGATAGCACCATGGGCAGACCACGTCTGAATAGATGTCAATGTCCATGGCGGAGGTCCATCGTCCCTCGGTCGGGGTGGAGTTCCAGCCTAACAACCGATTAAGGCGGCGGCCTGCCAACGAAGGTGCCCATCCTCACAGTGCACTGTCTGTCAACCCGTGGGCTGTGCGAGGCTGATGAGCATGGGCTGGCGCAGGTTCGTTGCGATAGGGGACAGTTTCACCGAGGGTCTGGATGATCGGCATCCGAATGGTGTCGACTATCGCGGCTGGGCCGATCTCGTCGCCTCCCGGCTCGCGGCCGACGGCGACTGTCATTATGCGAATCTCGCCGTGCGCGGCCGACTGCTGGAGTCGATCATCACCGAGCAGGTGCCGGTCGCGTTGCGAATGCGGCCTGACCTGGTCAGTTTCGCGGGCGGGGGCAACGACGCGTTGCGGCGGGACTTCGATTCCGACTTGCTCGTTCAGACCTTCGGCGAAGCGGTCCGACAGGTGCGGGCGATCGGTGCCGACATCATCCTGTTCCGCTTCGCGGACATCACCGTCCGACTTCCTGGGCGGCGAATGATCGCTCCTCGAATGGAGGCGCTGCATCAGGCGGTGTCCGACATCGCCGCCACGCATGGCGCGATTCTTGTTGACTTGTGGGGCGATGACGAGTTTCGCAACCCGTTGTTGTGGAGCGATGATCGACTTCACCTAGCCCCTGTGGGTCACCGCAGGGTCGCCGCACACGTGCTCGTTGCACTAGGCGTTGCCCCACCTTCGGGTTGGTTTGACGCTCCGGAGTCGCCCCGCATGGGCTGGGTGGCCGCGCGCGGTCAGGATGTTCGCTGGGTCGGGCAGCATCTCGCCCCGTGGATCGCCCGCCGTCTGGTCGGGCGATCGAGTGGCGACACAGTTGTGGCGAAGCGGCCGGAGCTGACTCCGGCGGACGCGATTCAGGGCGGTTAACGCGCGTTAAGTCGCAGGGTTGACAACGGGTTAGGCTGACCGGGTGATGGCTGAGCAACGCACCTTCGTCGCGCCGGCGCGGCGCAGGTCACGCCGCGACGAGATTCTCGATATCGCGGTGGGGCTCTTCGCTGTCCGGGGCTATCACGGCGTGTCGATGGACGATATCGGTGCGGCGGCGGGAGTCACCGGCCCAGCCCTCTATCACCACTTCACGGGCAAGGAGGCGATGCTCGCCGCCGCGCTGAACCCGGTCAGCGAACGCCTGTTGAGCGGGGGGCATGAGCGTGCCAGCTCCCACTCCGATGACCCGGCGGCCGCACTCGCCGCACTCGTCGACTTCCATGTCGAGTTCGCCCTCAACAACCCTGCGGTGATCGTCCTCCACCAGCATGAGCTTGATCGGTTGCCGGACGAGGCGCGCCGCGAGGTGCGCCGCCTACAGCGCCTCTATGTGGAGGTGTGGGTCGGCGTGCTCACGGCGCTGCGGCCGGACCGACCACCACGGGAGGCGCGAGTGCTCGCGCACGCCGCGTTCGGGCTGATGAACTCGACCCCTTACCTCTCGGGTGAGGTCGACCGGGTGAGGTGCTCGGACCTGCTGCGGGCTGCGGCGCTCGCCGTACTGCGGGGGTGAATCGGCGGTGCGCGTCGCTGACCAGCTGGCATCGCTCACCGTAAGGATGACATCACGAGTGTGCACAGCCTGTGGATAACTATGTGGACAACTCACCAAAGCCTGGGGATAGCCCTGTGGAGACTGCGGGGCGCCGCGTTAATTCGGCCGAGGCGAGGATAGAACAGAGATCAACAAGGGGAGTTACATGATCGGCTCGCTGCTCGTGGCTAACCGGGGCGAGATCGCCCGCCGGATTATCCGTACGGCTCGGCGGTTGGGGATTCGGACAGTTGCTGTCTATTCGGAGGCCGACGCGGGCCTACCCTTCGTCGCAGAAGCAGACGATTCAGTGCTGATCGGGCCTGCCGCCCCAGCGCAGTCGTACCGCAACGCGGAGGCGATCCTCGAGGCGGCGAAGACCACGCGGGTTGAGGCGATCCACCCCGGATATGGCTTCTTGGCCGAGAACCCCGACTTCGCCCGCTCCGTCATCGCGAACGAGCTGATCTGGGTCGGTCCCGGACCTGACGCGATGGCCGCGATGGGCGACAAGATCAGCGCCCGCAATCTCATGGCGGCCGCTGGCGTGCCGGTCGCTCCCGGCAGTGCCGATCCGGTGACCGACGTTGACGCGGCGGTGGCTGAGGCGGCACTCATCGGTTATCCGGTCATGGTCAAGGCGGCGGCGGGTGGCGGCGGCATGGGGATGGCCGCAGTCGCCGACGAAGCCGGCCTTCGAACCGAATATGACAAGGTGCGGGGCTTCGCCGAGCGCATGTTTGGCGATCCGTCGGTGCTGATCGAACGCTTCTTTCCATCGGTGCGGCATATTGAGGTGCAGATCCTCGGGCTTGCCGACGGGCGTGTGCTGGCGCTCGGCGAAAGAGAGTGTTCCGTGCAGCGCCGCAATCAGAAGCTTGTGGAGGAGGCGCCGTCACCAGCGTCGGGACTCACCCCACAACGCCGAGCGGACCTGCTCACCGCCGCGGTTCGCGCCGGTGAGGCCGTCAACTATCGCAACGCGGGCACCGTGGAGTGCCTGTTCGACCCGACAACCGGCGATTTCTTCTTTCTCGAGATGAACACTCGCCTTCAGGTCGAGCACCCGGTCACCGAGGCCATCCTCGGCATCGACCTGGTGGAAGAGCAGTTGCGCGTCGCCGCCGGCATGGCGCCGAGCTTCGACCCGGACGGTCTCCGCCCGCAGGGGCATGCGATTGAGTTGAGGGTCAACGCCGAGGACCCTAAGCGCTTCTTTCCCGGACCGGGCGCGGTCGTCACATGGGTTGAGCCGACGGGCGAGGGAGTGCGAGTCGACAGCGGCTATGCGGCCGGCACGACCGTCACTCCGCACTACGACTCCCTCATGGCGAAGGTGATCGTGCACGGCGCGGACCGGGCGGAGGCGTTGGATCGGGCCAAAGCGGCGGTGGAGACCTTTGAGATCGCTGGCCCGAAACACAACCTGCCGTTCTTCGCGCGGCTGCTCGAAGATCCAGGTTTTCGATCGGGCGACTACGACACAGCGATCGTCACTCGGATGTCGCAGAAATAGATCAAACCAGCAGCTGGTACGACGATGAGGAGGCGAGCTGTGAGAGACGTTCCGAGTCGAGTGAGCTTGCGGGAAGTGGGACCACGCGACGGCCTGCAAAATGAAGACCCGGTGTCGACCGACGCGAAAGTGGCCCTGCTTGACGCGCTGTCGAGCACCGGGCTCAGCCGCATCGAGGCGGTCAGCTTCGTTCATCCGCGTGCGATTCCGCAGATGGCCGACGCCGACGAGGTCTGGGCTCGAGTGCGGAAGGCGCCGAATGTGCGATATTCGGCGCTGGTCCCCAACATTCGTGGTGCGCAGCGGGCAGTCGCTGCCGGCTTTCGCGAGATTGAGGTTGTGGTCTCCGCCTCGGACACCCACAACCGTCGAAATATCAATCGAGCCACTGCCGAGTCTCTCGACGACATCGCCGAGTTGATCGCCCTGGCGCATCCGGCCGGAGTCGCGGTCGAGGTGATCGTCGCGACGAGCTTCGGCTGCCCGTACGAGGGAGATGTGGCGCCAGAACGAGTCGAGGACATCGTCACCAGGGTGGTCGCCGACGGCGCTGACCGGATCGCCTTCGGTGACACCACGGGAATGGCGACTCCGCGGCGGGTGGTATACGTAGTTGACGCGGTCCGCGAAGCCCAGCCTGATCTCGAAATCCTGCTTCATTTTCACAACACCCGGGGTGCCGCACTCGCCAATATCCTGACTGCGGTGGGACTCGGTGTGGCCAACTTCGACGCGAGTGTGGGCGGGCTGGGGGGCTGCCCATACGCGCCCGGCGCGAGCGGCAACGTGGCGACCGAAGAGGTCGTGCACATGCTTCACGACATGGGCATCGACACGGGAGTCGACCTGGCCGCTCTGCTCGACGCGGCGAGTCTCGCACAACGGATTGTTGGTCGAGAGCTGCCCAGCAACGTGCTCAAGGCCGGTCCGCGATTGCCGTTCGGACAACGTTAAACGCGTGAGCCTCGCAGTGGTCTCCAGGATGCGCTAACCTAACGATCGTTCAGGAGCGATGGGAGACGGCGTGACGGTCGACGATGCGGAGTTGGGCCAGTTGCGGGCTCGCGTGCTGGCGGGTGGCGCGCAGCGCTATCACCAAGCCAACACCGCGCGGGGCAAACTCTTCGCCCGGGACCGAGTGGCGCTGCTCGTCGACGATGGGTCGTTCGTCGAGGACGCCGGTTTCGCCAACGTCCTCGCCGACGGGCTGCCCGCCGACGGTGTGATAACCGGTGCGGCGACGATTGATGGTCGCCCGGTGCGTCTCATGGCGAACGACTCCACTGTGAAGGCCGGCTCGTGGGGCGCCCGCACGGTGGAGAAGATCATCCGAGTGATCGAGCGAGCGTACGCCGAGGGCGTACCCATGGTTTATCTTGTCGACTCGGCCGGTGCGCGCATCACCGATCAGGTTGACCTGTTCCCCGGCCGGCGAGGGGCCGGGCGGATCTTCTGGAATCAGGTCCGCGCCTCGGGCGCGATTCCGCAGGTCTGCGCGCTCTTTGGACCGTCCGCCGCCGGCGGGGCCTACATCCCGGCATTCTGTGACGTGGTCGCGATGGTCGACGGCAACGCGTCGATGTATCTGGGATCCGACCGGATGGTCGAGATGGTCACCGGCGAGAAGACGACGCTTGAGGCGATGGGCGGCGCCAAAGTCCACTGTGCTGAATCGGGCGTCGGGCATTTCCTCTGCCGTGATGAGGAAGAGGCGCTCGCGGTCGTGCGCCGATATCTGTCCTATCTGCCGGCGAACTGGCGGTCCCGTCCGCCGTCTGCGGTCGGAGCGCCGACGCACACACCGGTGGACCTCGGCGCGCTCGTTCCGTCAAACGAGCGGCAGGCCTTTGACATGAGGCGTTTCGTCGCGGGGCTCGTCGACACCGGGTCCTATTTCGAGATTCAGGCTCGATGGGCTCGCGAGATCACCGTCGGTTTCGCCCGCCTCTCCGGCGAAGTCGTGGGCATCGTCGCGAACAACTCGCAGTTCAAAGGCGGGGTGCTCTTCGTCGACTCGGCAGACAAGGCCACCCGCTTCGTGCAGCTGTGCGATGCGTTCAACGTGCCGCTGCTGTTCCTCGCCGACGTTCCGGGATTCATGGTGGGCAGTGCCGTCGAGCGCCAGGGCATCATCAGACACGGCGCGAAGATGATCACGGCCATCGCCGAGGCGACCGTGCCGAAGATCTGCGTCGTGGTGCGCAAGGCCTATGGCGCCGGGCTCTATGCCATGGCGGGACCGGGATTCGAGCCCGACGCGACACTCGCGCTGCCGACCGCGAAGATCGCGGTGATGGGCGCCGACGCCGCTGTCAACGCCGTCTACGCAAACAAGATCGCCGCTATGGACGAGGGTGAGCGGGCGGATTTCGTCGCCGCACGGTGTGCCGAATATGAACAAGACATCGATGTCGTGCGGTTGGCGAGCGAACTGGTGATCGACGCCATCGTTGAGCCAGCAGAACTGCGTGGCGAGGTGATCCGTCGGTTCGCCGCGAGCCAGGGCAAAGACCGACACTTCTCCCACCGTCGCCACGGCGTCACCCCGGTCTGAGAGAGGAACCCGCATGCTGACGGCCGAACACGAGGCGCTGCGCAAAACTGTCGCAGCGTTCGCGCGGGACGTGATCGCTCCAGTGATCGCTGACCACTATGAGAACCACACGTTCCCCTATGAGGTCATTCGGCAGATGGGGGCCATGGGGCTGTTCGGGCTGCCGTTTCCCGAAGAGCACGGCGGCATGGGCGGTGACTACCTCGCGTTGGGGCTGGCCATTGAGGAGATTGCCCGCGTCGACTCCAGCGTGGCGATCACCTTGGAGGCCGCGGTCTCTCTCGGTGCGATGCCCATCTATCGCTTTGGAACCGACGAGCAGCAGCGGACGTGGCTTCCGAGCCTGCTCAGTGGCGCGGCGCTCGGCGCATTCGGATTGACCGAACCAGGCTTCGGATCCGACGCGGCCGGGGCGCAGACCCGGGCCGTCCTCGACGAGCAGACCGGCGAGTGGGTGATCAACGGAACAAAGGCGTTCATCACCAACTCGGGCACCGACATCACCACGGTGGTCTCCGTCGCCGCAGTCACGGGAGCGGATGCCGCCGGCCGCAAGGAGATCTCCACCATCCTGGTGCCTGCGGGGACACCCGGCTTCACCGTGCAGCCGGGCTATTCCAAGGTCGGTTGGTGCGCGTCGGACACACACGAACTCGTCTTCGACGACGTGCGGGTGCCGGCCGACAACCTGCTCGGCCAGCGGGGACGGGGCATGGCCCAGTTTCTGCAGATTCTTGACGAGGGCCGAGTCGCGATCGCGGCGCTCGCGACCGGGCTCGCGCAGGGATGCGTCGACGAGTCCATCCGATATGCACATCAGCGGCACGCATTCGGCCGGGCGATCGGTGCGAATCAGGCGATCCAGTTCAAGATCGCAGACATGGAGGTTCGCGCCCACACCGCCCGACTCGCCTGGCGAGACGCGGCCGAGCGGTTGGTGCGCGGAGACGGGTTCAAACGTCAAGCGGCGATCGCCAAACTCCACGCGAGCGAGGTCGCCGTCACCAACGCCCGCGAGGCGACCCAAATCTTCGGTGGCTACGGGTTCATGAACGAGTCGCCGGTCGCGCGATTCTGGCGGGATTCCAAGATCCTGGAGATCGGCGAGGGAACCTCGGAGGTACAGCGCATGATCATCGCGCGGGATCTGGGCCTTCCGAACGTCTGACCCCGGTGTCGTTGGCCGTCCGGGTGCGTGCTTGCATGGCGACGCGAAACCGGGCGGCGGCGCCGGGCTGCCGACGGTGACGCGGCGTCGGGAGGTGGGTGTGTTTCGTCGGTGGTGGGCGCTGGGATTCTGGGCCATCGCCGTCTCCGCCGGGTTGGCTCTGGGTGGCGGGCTCTTCGAGCACCTTCAACCGGTTGACGGTCTGAGCTCGGACGCAGAGTCTGCCCGGGCTGAGCGGGCCGTTCAACAGGCAGCCCCCGAAGGTCCGACGATCTTCGCTGTGGTCCACGTGGCAGACCTCTATGACCCCGTTCTCGTCGCGAGCGTCACTGCGGCGGTCGAGGCCATCGACGACATCGCGGGTGTCGAGGAGAGCACCAGTCTCTACACCAGCCCGGGCGGCGCGATTGGCGCCGACAACACGAGCACCCTGGTGCGGGTCGAGCTCGCGGCGAACCTCGCCGATGAGCGATTGTTGCTTGTGGAGGACCAGGTACGGGCACAGCTGCACACCATCGCCGCGCGATCGGTGCTGGTCGGCGGCGACCACCTAGCCGAACGTGCCTTCGGCGAACAGGCTCTGCGTGACCTCGCCGTCGGCGAGTCCATCGCGTTCGCCGTGCTGATCCTCATGTTGATCGTCGCGTTCGACGGGTTTCTCGGCGCGAGCCTGCCGCTGCTGGTCGCGGCGGCGTCGGTGAGCGTCACGCTGCTCGTCCTGCGTGCTCTCGCAGAGGTGACCGCGATCAGCGAGTATTCGCTCAACATAGTGACTCTGCTCGGACTCGGACTCGCCGTCGACTACGCGCTCTTGATCATCGGACGCTATCGCGAAGAACTCGCCCATGCGGAGTCGCGCGACGTCGCGTTGCGGATCGCCATGACGCGAGCCGGGCGAGCCGTCGCGATTTCGGGCCTGGCTGTCGCCGGTGCGCTCGCCGGACTCGGGATCTTCGCCGAACCGCTGCTCGCGTCGATGGCCGTCGGCGGGGCGACAGTCGTGGTGGTGACGACCGTTCTGTCGCTCACCGCTGTGCCGGCGCTGCTAAGTGTGGCCGGCCGGCACGTCGTGCCGGCCGGTTCGGCGACATGGGTTCGCCGCCTCCGGCGGCGTTGGAAGCGGTCCGAACGGGACCCATTGCTCGTGAGACTGACATCCGTGGCGCAGCGGCGACCCATGATGGTCGCGGTGCTTGCCACGCTGGGCATGGTGGGACTGGCCTCCCCGGTCATCGCGGCGAACCTCGCCAACTCCGATGTGCGAGCGTTGCCGCGCTCGGTGGAGGAGAGGCGGGCATTCGATGCGTACCAGGAACTCTTTTCTCCAGCCGGGACCACGCAGGTCACGGTAGTCGCCACGGCCGCCTCGAGCGATCCGATGTTGCGCGACTATCTCAACCAGCTCAACACCACCGTCGGCGTGCGGCGGGTGGCGCTGCGAAACGGTGTGCCCGACGACATCACGATCGTTGATCTGCAGACGGCCGGGTTGCCGGCGGGGCCGCAATCCCGGGACGTCGTGCGTGCCGTGCGCGAAGCCGGAGCGCCTTTTCCGGTGCTTGTCGGTGGCGCGGCGGCAGAGGTTGTCGACTATCAGGATTCGGTGCGATCCCGGTTGACCATGGCGATCCTCGTGGTGGTCATGGTCATGGTGGTGCTGCTGGTTGTGTTGACCAAGTCGGTGGTGATCGCGCTGAAGGCGGTGTTGCTCAACGCACTCACTTTCGCCGCGACGATGGGGGTGCTGGTCGCGGTCTTTCAGTGGGGTTGGGGAAGCGCCGTGCTGCGGTTCGACTCATGGTCGGCGATCGACCTGACGACGCCCTTGTTGCTCTTCGTCTTCAGCTTTGGCGTGTCGATGGACTATGAGGTCTTTCTGCTCAGCCGTATCACGGAGGAGCACGATCGGGGCGCCACCGACGCGGCTGCGGTGCGCATGGGCATCGCCCGCTCCGGACCGGTGGTGACTGCGGCTGCGGCTGCGATCGTCGTGGTCTTTCTCGGGTTCGCCGCCGGGGGTCTTGTGGCGGTGAAGGAGATCGGCATCGGGATGATGGTGGCGGTGGTGCTCGACGTGACGGTCGTGCGAGGACTGTTGCTGCCGGCGACAATGGCGTTGCTTGGGCGGTGGAACTGGTGGCGTCCGACACGGCCGAAGAGGTTGGTCGCGCGGCGGGCGGGGATGGTGAACCCATCCCCGCCACGCACGTCCGGCGCGATCGATCAAAGGACCGTTGACCGCTGGTGAATACGATCAACGATCGCGTCGGCCCCCACCCTCGGCGTCCCCGCAGGTCACGATAGCGGGTACTAGCGCGCTGATTTGTAGCTATTGTCGGTATTAAGGCGATACCTGACGGGGAATCTGTCGGCTTCGCAACCCAGCAGGCCCCGGATATCCGACCTGGGTGGCAACGTTACGTAGCGCGCCGACAACTCAGTGACAATTAAGTCCTCTTTGCCCCTAGCGCCCAGTGCGGGGTGAACCTAGCCTGGAATACCGGCTTAGGGGGGTGCAGATGGGAAAGAACGTCGAGGCGACGTCGTTTACGCGTGACGATCATCGAGAATATCGACGAAAGGTCCGTCGATGTCTGGACGTCTTCGCGCAGATGCTCGATCACTTCCGGTTTGACGCGGATATCCCTATGACGGGGCTGGAGATCGAGGTCAACCTCGTTGACAGCATGGGCAGACCGGCCATGCTCAACGCCGCGATGCTCGCGGCACTCGGCAATCCGGAGTTTCAGACCGAACTCGGCCAATTCAATGTCGAGATCAATGTTCCGCCTCGGTTGATTAGCGGGTCGGGACTGGCGCACTTCGAGGAGCACATCTCCGATGCGTTGCGGTCGGCCGAACACAAGGGGCGTGATCTTGGCGCGTCGCTTGTGTTGATCGGAATCCTGCCGACCGTCACGCCGCAACACACTGTTCTTGAGAGCATCTCCGGAAATCCCCGCTATCGGTCGCTCAACGATGAGATGGTGGCGGCTCGTGGTGAGGACTTCGCCATCGACATCCGTGGGGTTGAACGACTGCAGATCTTTACCGACTCGATTCTCGCCGAAGCGGCGAACACCAGCATCCAGTTTCATCTGCAGGTCACCCCGACGACCTTCGCGAGCCACTGGAATGCCGCCCAGGCGATTGCCGGAGTGCAGGCGGCCCTCGGCGCCAACTCGCCTTTTCTCTTCGGGCGTCGATTGTGGGCGGAGTCTCGGGTGCCATTGTTTGAGCAGGCGACGGACACTCGGCCCGCCGAATTGCGCAACCAGGGAGTGCGTCCGCGAGTGTGGTTCGGCGAACGATGGATCACCTCGATCTTCGACCTGTTCGAAGAGAACGTGCGGTATTTCGCACCGCTGTTGCCGATCTGCGACGAGGAAGATCCGCAGGAGGTTCTTGACTCTGGCGGCGTTCCGAACCTCACCGAATTGCGGCTCCACAATGGGACCGTCTATCGATGGAACCGTCCGGTCTATGACATCAATGGAGGAGTGCCACATCTGCGCGTGGAGAACCGGGTGCTGCCGGCTGGTCCGACCGTCGTGGACATGCTGGCGAATGCCGCGTTCTATTTCGGACTCACGAAATACTTCGCCGAGGCTGACCGGCCGATCTGGAGTCAGCTGCCCTATGCGACTGCCGAACAGAACTTCTATCAGTCGTGCCGACATGGCATCGACGCCACGATCTTCTGGCCTCGGGTTGGGGAGATCAAGGTGGCGGACCTCGTGCTCGAAAGACTACTGCCGGCCGCGAACACCGGCCTTCAACGAAGCGGGGTCGACCAAGCTGTCCGTGACCGGCTTCTCGACATCATCGAGCGGAGGTGCATCACGGGTCGCAACGGCGCGACGTGGCAGGTCCACGTGGTCGAGGAGTTGGAGGCCCAGGGCCATGGTCGCGATGAGGCATTGCGACGCATGTTGGTGCGTTATGCCGAGCTGATGCGAGCCAACGAGCCGGTGCACACGTGGCCACTCGTGTGATCTGTCTGTTGTGGCGGTGTCGCAGACTGACAACGTGATGTCGTATGAGGAACCCGCACCGGCCCCGCACGGCGGCCGTAGCCCGCTGTCGATCGTTCTCATCGCCATTCTGGTTCTGCTACTCGGGCTAGGCGGGGCGATCTTCGGCATCTATGCCGCAAATCACCGAAAGGTGGCGGCGTCGCCGTCCCCAACGGCGGTGGTGACCTCGTCCACGGCATCGGGGACAGCCGCGCCGACCACCCCAGTCGCGCCGACCACCACAGGCGCGGCGCCGAGCCCGTCGAATCCGCCGGATCAGGCGACGCCGCCAGTCGCGGGGATTGTCGTGCCGGACCTCTCCGGAATGGACTTCGAGGCAGCGCGCACCAAGGTCAGAGATTTGAGACTGGGCTGGAGACTGGTCTTTGAGGGGACCGATCCGCCGAGTCACATCGTGCGTACGAGTGAACCGGCACCCGGCTCGACCGTCGGCCGTGGCTCAACGGTCAAGATTCTGGTCGCTGGCGCGGCGCCGTTGGCGACGGTGCCAGGCGTCGTCGGATTGGGATGTGCGCAGGCCGCGGCTTTGATTATCGATCATGGCCTCTATCCGCAGTATGCCACCGGCCGGTCGGGGCTGGTTCGAACGCAGGTCCCAGCCTCCACCGATCCGCAGACCGCACACTGGAACGACCAGGTCACGATCGGCTGCGGCTGACCCGGACGACATCACCTGCGGCGCCTGATAGCTACCGTCACGAGTCCGGTGATCGAGACGACGATGCCGGTCAGTCCCGCAACGATGAGTCCCGTGCCACGGGGGTTAGTCGAGTTTCCCACTGTGACGAGGATTGGACCGCTGCTGCCGGTGTCTGGACCTTCCTCGGCGTTGGGTCGGGTCGTCAGCTTTCGCGTCGAAGGCGGCGCGGTCGGTGAGCGGGTCGGAGCGGCGCTGCGGTGCGGCGTGGCGCGATGGTCTAGTCGTGGCGCAGTGGTCGGCGGTGCGACGGCCCTGCGCGCTGGAGTGCTTCGTCTGTGCGGCGGATCGGCTGTCGCAGTCCGGGAACGCGATGGACCTGGACTTGACGGCCTCGGACTCGACTGCCCAGGAGTCGCCGACGGCCAAGGCGACGCGGACGGTGTCGGCGATCGGGTTGGGGCATGCGTGTGTCGCGGGTCGCTCGATGACGGCATGGGCGACGGTGACGAGCGTGGTCCGACGTGATTCAACGGCGGCGTTTGCGTCTGGGCTGGTGGCACCGACACTCCTCCGTGGGCGAGGGTCTCTGTCGCCCACCAGGCTCCCGAGATTCCTCCGACACAGACTGCGACGCCGACGATCACGAATCGTTGAATAGTGGTTCGAAAATTTCTGGCCATGGTTTGGCTCCCCGAGGTGAGGGGTCCAGGCCGGGAGGAAGTGCGGTCAACTGCGGTTACTTGATGCTACGGCGAGCCGCCGCGCGGCGGGGCCGGCTTTGATGTTTGCGGATGGACCGCAGTGGGTTCCCGTGTTGGCGGTCCGGCGGGTGGGCTCCTGCCTCGCCGTGCCCGGCTCGATCGCCAGCCCGATGAGCTGCACGAAGATCGATCGCCGCTCGACCGCCTCACCCGCGTCGTTGAGCTGATAACCGTCTAACCAGACCCATCCGTCGTAGGTCTGCCAATCATGAACCCGGATCACCCGAAACGTTATCGGGACGCTGAACTGCACGCTCGCCGCGCGGGTCACGCGCAGCACATCACCGGATCGCGGAAACACGGCACACCTCCTGCTTGTGGTGAAAATCTCAGTTGGCCCATTTCCCTGCCCGCGCCGGCCGTGGCGCAGCCCGCGCGTGCCTCGCGGCCGAAACCCCGATGATCGACGCAGAGTAACTGCAGGTGCACAATTAGGATGCCTTGATCCATACATCAATGCAAGTTGCAATCTGCATGTTGCTCCATGTAGTTCGGCGTCGGTTCAGTGTTGCGGCAGTCTTGCGAACTCCCAGTCGCCACGTGACTGACTCGCGTTCATGGCTCACAGCGATAGCACTTGATTGTCGATCACCCAAAGTGCACACTAAATCGGCCCAGGACGTCTCGGCTGTTTTGTCCCGTGATGAGCGAGTTTTTGCAGGTTGATTCCGCTCGGACGGCCGTGCGTCGACGATCGGCCGTGCAGGAGGGCTGACTCAGGTGACCACGAAGCGCGGCATTTCGGCTGCACGCCGGCGGCGGCTGGGCAGTGCGCTACGGCAGGTGCGAGAGTCTGCAGGGCTCAACCTCGACCAAGTGGCTGATCGGTTGGAGTGTTCAACCTCGAAGATTTCGAGAGTCGAGACCGGTCAGATCGGGGTGATCTCGCGAGACGTGCGCGACATGCTCGCGCTCTATGAGGTGTCGCCCAGCGATCGCGACACGATCATGGCGATCATGGAGTCCAGTCGCACCGAGGTCTGGTGGCAGCCATACCTCAGCGTCCTTACCGACGAATACATCTCATATGAGGACGAAGCAGCCGCGATTGAGGCTTATGAGGCGCAGTGCGTCCCGGGTCTGTTGCAGACCGCCGACTACGCCAGCGCGCTTTTCCTCGCGGCGCGTCCCGACCTCGGCCGCGAGGACCTCGATGCTCGGATCGAGGTCCGGCTCGGGCGGCAGCGGAGACTCACCAGCGATGACCCGTTGCACTTCTGGTGTGTCATCGACGAGGCCGCACTGACTCGTCCTGTCGGCACCGCCGACGTGATGCGCGCGCAGTTGCGGCACTTGGTCGAGGCGACCGAGCTGCCCAACATCACACTGCAAGTGCTCCCCTTCGACGTGGGGTCTCATCCGGGCATGGACGGCTCGTTCGTGGTTCTTCGCGACAGCGATGAGTCGGACACGCACAGGGTGTACGTCGCGTTGGCCACCGGCGGCGTTTTCTATGCGAAAGCCGGCGAGCTTGATCGATATCGTGCGATTTTTCGTCGGCTGAAATCACTCGCACTGGACCCAGATCGGTCCAGTGCGTTCATCGCTGAGCTGGCCAAGGAGTCGCAGTGAACACCAAGTCAAAGATCGACGTCGACCTCACCCACGCAGCCTGGCGCAAGAGCACCAGGTCCGGACCATGGACGGACAACTGCGTCGAGGTGGCCTTCGTCGAGGGGATCATCGCGGTCCGGGACTCGAAGAACCCGACCGGGCCGGCTCTCGTCTTCACCCCAGGCGAGTGGGACGCCTTCGTAGGGGGAACGAAGGACGGAGAGTTCGACCTCTGACGATCGGTGTTAGAGATGCGGATGTTGGGCCGGCGGTTGGAGCGACAGCACACCGCCGGCCGTTCCGACGGGTGACGAACGCCTGATTCCGACTATCGTTGGGATTGTGCCGACCCCGAAGATTGAACTCCACGTGCACCTCGAAGGGGCGATTCGACCCGCCACCCTGCTCGCGATCGCGCGGCGCAACGGCGACCCGTTGCCAGCCGATACGATCGAGGGGCTGCAAAAGCTATATGAATTCACCGATTTTGCCCACTTCATCGACGTCTGGATGTTGACGACCAACTGCCTGCACACACGCGACGACTTCCGGCAGGTCGTCGTCGACTATGCCGAAGAAGCCGCTCGACATGGAGCGGTCTATCTGGAGGCGATCTTCTCTCCTGGTGAGCGGGTTGAACGGGGTGTCGACATGAACGACATCTTCATGGGCTATACCGATGGGGCGATCGAGGCCTTCGAACTATTCGGCATAACCATCCGATTCACCCCCGACCTGCACCGCAGGCTCGATCCCGATCTGGCGTGTGACGTGGCGCGGGCAGCCACGAGATTTCTCGATCGTGGCGTCGTCGGACTTGGACTCGGAGGAATGGAAGCCTATCCGGCCGCGCCCTATCTTCGAGCGTTCGAGATCGCCCGCTCGGGCGGCCTGGCAATCGTCCCGCATGCTGGCGAAGCCGCAGGAATTGACTCCCTGCGAGAGGTGCTCGCGCTCGATCCCGCACGGATCAGACACGGCATTCGGGCGGTTGAAGATCAGGTGGTGCTCGCCGAGATCGCCCAGCGGGGACTTGTTCTTGACGTCTGTCCCACGTCGAACCTGCGGACTCGGGTGGTCGAGTCGGTCGCGACCCACCCCTTGCCGGCGTTACGGGCAGCGGGGATTCACTGCTCGATCAACACCGACGATCCGGCAATGTTCGGCACTGACCTCGGCCGCGAATACGAGATCGCCGCCACCCTCGGCGTCACCGCAGCCGACGCCTTCGCCGCCGGAGTCGCTGGCGCGGTCTGTGACGACCAGACCCGTGCCCGTCTCGACGCGATCGGCCGAGCCACTTTCGCCTAGCTCGTGGTTCACACGGGGAATGTCGTGAGTGGCGCGGTCGCCGCCGCTGGTGGCCGCGCCCGCCACAGTCGGGATTTCTGCGCCGCGAGTCGCATGAGATAGGCCGGGTTGAGCAGCAGATAGCGCCGCCAGAGGCGGGCCGGCTCCAGACCGAGCCGCCACAGCCATTCCAATCCTTGGCGCTGCATCCATTCGGGCGGGCGCCGCAGCTGACCCGCGTGATAGTCGAACGCCGCTCCCACCGCGAGCAGTGGCAGGGGCAGCTCAGCGCGCATCGCGTACGCGAAAATCTCTTGCCTTGGGCAGCCGAGGCCGACTAGGACGACTCGGGCTCCGGAGTCGAGGACCCGTCGTGCGATCTCGGCAGCCTCGCCGGGCAGCGCGGTGCGAAACTTCGAGGCCTCCGAGCCGGCGACGACTAGGTCGGGCAAGACCTCACGGAGTGCGGCGATGAGCTTTGCGAGGGTGGCGTCGGTGGATCCATAGAGATAGACCGGAAGGTCCTCCTGTGCGCACCGGGTCAAAACACGCATCGTCAGCTCGGGGCCATAGACCCGGTCGGTCAGGCCCGCGCCATGCAACAGGTTGAGCGCCCATCGCACCGGTTGGCCGTCCGGTGTCACGACGTCGAAGCCATTGAGCCGCGCCCCGTGCGTGTGGTCCTGCGCCCCGGTCATCACCCCGTGCACAGCGAGAGCGGTCACCGCCAGCGGTCGGCGATCCCTCGCCGCGTCGATGACCTTCTCGGTCGCCGCGTCATAGTCGATCGCGTCGACGAGCACCCCGAGAACGTTGCGTTTGCCTTGGTCGATCATGCCTGCTCCGCCGCTCCCGGCTTCCAGACGTCGACGTTGGCCTCATAGATCTCTCGCAGGATCGCGGGCACGTCATAGGTCAAGTCCCATTCGGGGTAGTGCGCCCGGAACCTCGCCATGCTGCTGACATACCACTGGTGGTCGCCGACGCGGTTCTGCTCGACATAGTTGATCTTTGCGTCATTGCCGCAGATCTCTTCAGCGATCCGGAATGCCTCGATGTGTGACGCGTTGGACTGCCGACCGCCACCGAGGTTGTAGACCTCGGCGACCCGCGGGGCGCGGAAGAACGCCTCGAAGGCGGTGAGGACGTCGTGGGAATGGATCGCGTCGCGCACCATCTTGCCTTTATATCCGAAAAGGTTATAAGTGCGCCCCTCCATCACGCAGCGCATCAGATAGGCCAGGAAGCCGTGCAGTTCCGCTGCGGAGTGTGCGGGGCCGCTCAGCGTGCCGCCGCGAAAACAGGCGGTCGGCATGTCGAAATAGCGACCATATTCCTGCACCATCACATCGGAGGCGACCTTGGAAGCCCCGAAGATCGAGTGCAACGACATGTCTATCGACATCGACTCGGTGATGCCGTCGGCGAACTCATGCCCCGGATCGATCTCATAACGGGTCTCGTGCTCGACGAGTGGCAGGGTGTTGGGCCGGTCGCCATAGACCTTGTTGGTCGAGCAGTGGATGAACGGGGCGTCGACGGAGTGCCGGCGGGCGTTCTCCAGGACGTTGAGTGTGCCGACCGCATTGACATCGAAATCGGTATAGGGCTCCTTCGCGGCCCAGTCGTGACTGGGCTGAGCCGCGGTGTGAATGATGACGGCGATCTGCGATCCATATTTCTTGAAGACCTGATCGAGGCCGTCGCGGTCGCGGATGTCAACGTCATAGTGCGTGTACGCCGAACCGAGATCGCTGGCGAGCCGCCGCACGCTCCACGCGGTGGAACCGTCGGCGCCGAAGAAATACTGCCGCATGTCGTTGTCGATGCCGGCGACGTCCAGGCCAAGCGCGGCGAAATGCCGAGCTGCCTCCGAGCCGATGAGACCACCCGATCCGGTCACCAGTGCAACGCTCACGCTGTCTGCTCCTCGCTCGCCACGATGCCGCAACCGGGTCGCCAGCCCGGTGGTGGCCCGCCTCAGGCGGACCGCCACCGCAGCATAACTGGTTGGTTTCGTCGGTGATCGCGTCACTCGTCCCGGTGTTACGGACCTGCGCGACCGGTCAACTGGTGGCCGTGATCCGGCCCACTCCCCGAGCCTCGCGAGCCTCGCGAGCCTCCCGACGCACCGCGCGGAGCCGGGTCGGGCTGATGCCGAGCTGCCGGGCGAGTTCGGTCGGGCTGATGCCAGGATTCATCGCCTCGATCGCGTCGGCGAGTTCGGCGGTCTCCTGCAACGGCCGGCGCTGTCGAGGCAGTCCCAGCTCCTCCGAGTCGGTCGAGTCTGCGGCGGCGACTGGTGCCGCCGAGGCGGTGACGACGGTGCGGGCCGGGGTCGAGACCGCAGCCCGGGTCGTGGAGACCGGCCGGCCGGCCGAGCCATGGGAGTTGGCCGATCCGACCGGCGTCGTCACCCGTCGGATCGGCTGGCTCGCCGGCCGCGTCGGGGTGAGCGGCTGAGTGGTGGCGAGCTGGTGGATCGGTGCGACGGCCGGACTCACCGGGGCCGGGAGCGTCGGATATGTCGGGTCGTCGCGGCGGGGGGCACTATCGGCGAGCGCGGCTTCCAGGCTCGCGGTGCCGACGCCGAAGCTCGCTGTCGAAGACCGTTCGGCGGTCCGCATGGGGGCGGGGGCCGGGTCCGGAACCGGTGGCGGTGCCGCGAGGTGTTGGCTCGCCGGCACGATAGCCGCACTGGCCATAGCGGACTCTTCGAGGGAGCGGATCCGGCCGGCGAGTTCGACCAGGCTCACGCTCGCCACCACGATGAGGCCGTCAACCGAGATCGGCAGGAGATATGCGGAGCTGGTGGTCTCGCCATAGCGAACCGCGACGTCTTGCATGTGCCAGTAGGAGACCCAGGCTGCGATGCCCGCGATCGCCACCGTCGACAGCACGCGGGTGGCGGCGAGGCTGCGTTTGTGCATGGGAATGCGTGAGGTCAATTCGACGGTGAGGAGCAGGGCCAACGGAGGCCAGGCGGCGATGGCCTGACTGATCGGGTTGTGCCGGGCGTGCAGAATGTTGGCGACGACGGAGGCCGCGACGCCCAAGGTGAGGGTCGCTCGAACGGCCCAGCGGATGCGGCGCAGCTGTGGCAGGTGCACGGAATCTCCTTTGTCAGGTTCGGTGCCGCGACGGCGGTGCGTTGTCGCGGTGGTTCGCCGGCTATCCGCAAGATCATGGTCCGATGACACACCAGCCGGCCTCTATCTTCAGCGGTCATAATGACAGCTACGTAGTTTGCTGTCGGCGTGTCGGTCGAGAAACGAAGATTTCCTCACATCGAAGAATGGGCAGCCTGTTGCTGATCGACTACGTCACGTAGGGATGTGACTCTCCGTCGGAATTTGGTAACAAAAGGTCCACGACCGTTTTGGGTGATCGTCAATTCGTTGGGGGGTTTTCCCGGCATGTCGTCATCGAAACCGCATGACCGACAGGAGAGAGTAGGGAAAAAGAAAATAGCCCCGCTCGTCACTGACGAGCGGGGCCGATTTGGGTGGGGAAGGAGGGAGTTGAACCCTCACACCCTTTCGGGCACACGGACCTGAACCGTGCGCGTCTGCCATTCCGCCACTCCCCCTTGCGAAGCGATGGCCGTCTGGCATTGCCCGACCTCGCAGCGTGGACCAGGATAGACCGTGGTTCGGCTGGGAGGCGAGCCAGATACCGCCAGGCTCACCAGCACCGCGTAAAGCGCCTGGGAAGAGTAACATGCCCCCGCCCGTTCGGTACGCGGACGTCTGGTGCACCCGCCGGATACCATCAATTCCTCGCCAAACCACGGAGGACCTGTGAACACACCAACCGCGAGTCGGCGAGGGTGCCTGGCAGAGTCGCACAATGGAAGGGCTTGCTGTGAGCGTGCTGCAACGCTTTGAGAAGCGTCTCGAAGGCCTCGTGGAGGGGGCCTTCGCCAAGGTGTTCAAGGGGGTCGTCCACCCGGTGGAGATCCTCAACGCCATGCAACGGGAGGCCGAGGCGCACAAGGCGATTCTGGCCGGCGGGCGCACGCTGGTGCCGAACCGTTACGTGATCGATCTCTCGCCATACGACCATAGGCGCCTCGCGCCGTACGCGGCCGCCCTGGCGCAGGAGCTCGCCCAGTCGCAGGCCGAGTTCATCGGCGAGCAGGGCTGGACGGTCTACGGCGACGTCATCGTCGAGATCGAACGGGGTGAGGGGCTCGACACCGGCATGTTCCGGGTCACGGCCGAGGTCTACACCGGTGGTGACGTGCCGGCCCCGCCACCCGCAGGTTATGACGCGCCGCAAGGCTATGCGCCCTATGGTCAGCCCGCCGGCTATCCCGGCGCGCCCGGCATGGGGTTCGGCGGTCCGATCCGCAACGCCCGGCTCATCTCCAACGACGGTCGGACCTATCCGCTTTCGGTCGGTTCGACGGTGATCGGCCGAGGCGACCAGGCCAACCTTCGGTTGCCTGATGTGGGCATCTCCCGACGCCACGCCCGGCATCGACTTCGACGGCGGGCAGATCGTGCTCACCGATCTGGGGTCGACCAACGGGACATCGGTCAACGGCCAGCGGGTCTCGGCGGTCGCGCTCAATCCTGGAGACATCATCCAGCTGGGCACCACCACCCTGACCTTTCGCGTGGACGGCTAACGACGTTGCCTGAGTTCGTCATCACCGTCGCCCGGTACGGCTTCCTTGTCCTGCTGTGGATCTTCGTGTTCACTGTGGTCGGTGTCATTCGTCGAGACCTCTTCGTCGGTGCGCGGTCCAGTCCGCTGGTCGCCGCGCCGCGAGGCGTCGGCATCGTGACGGGAGGGCGCCCGGCGAAGGTGAAGCGGGGCCGAGCCGCCCACAACCTGGTCGTCACCGAGGGGGCACTCGCCGGCACCCGGCTCACTCTCAGCGAGGCCGCCATCACGATTGGTCGGGCGGAGGACTCGACACTGGTCATCACCGACGACTACGCTTCCGCTCGCCACGCGCGGCTTGTGCCTCGCAACGGTCAATGGTTTGTCGAGGACCTCGGCTCGACCAACGGCACATATCTCGACCGGACCAAGGTCACCGCACCGACTCCCGTCCCCCTCGGCGTGCCGATCCGGATCGGCCGCACGTCACTTGAGCTGAGGCCATGACACTCACCCTGCGCTATGCCGCCCGCAGCGACCGCGGTCTGATCCGGTCGGTCAACCAGGACTCCGTCTACGCCGGGCCGCGGTTGCTCGCCGTCGCCGACGGCATGGGCGGCATGGCCGCCGGTGACGTCGCGAGCAACATCGTCATCGCCGCGATGGCACCCCTCGACGACGACGTGCCGGGCGACGCGCCCGTCGACGCCGCTCCGACTTGCCGTCGAGAACGCCAACCAACAGCTTCGCGACACCGTCGAGGCGAATCCGGCGATGGAGGGCATGGGCACGACGCTGACCGCCATGCTCTTCGGCGGCAACAGGTTCGGCATGGTCCACATCGGTGACTCGCGGGCCTACCTGCAGCGTGGGGGTGAGTTCGGGCAGGTCACCGCGCGACGACACCTATGTCCAGCTGCTCGTCGACGAGGGGCGCATCACCGCCGAGGAGGCGAACACCCACCCGCAGAAGTCGCTGCTCACGCGCGCCCTCGACGGACGAGACGTCGAGCCGGAGTACTCCGTTCGCCAGGCTGTGGCCGGCGATCGCTATCTCATCTGCAGCGACGGACTCTCCGGTGTCGTCTCCGACGAGACCATCGCCGAGACCCTGCGCGAATATGCCGATCTCAGCCAATGCGCCGAGCGACTGGTGCAGCTCGCGCTGCGGGGTGGTGGACCGGACAACATCACGGTGATCGTCGCCGACGTGACCGACGAGGACATCATCGAGGAGTCTCCGGTGGTCGGCGGGGCCGCCGCCAACGACCGAGGCATGCAGAGCTCGGCGGACGCGTCCACTCCTGCGGCTCGGGCGTCGGCGCTCGCGCAGGCCCAAGACGCTGCGGCCACCCCAGACCGGCTGCCGCCAGAGGTGACGGCCGCGGCTAGGGCGACAAACCGGCCGCGGCGACACCCGTTGCGTACGGCGCTGGTCCTCACCGTCCTCACCGCGCTGCTCGGCACCGGCATGTGGTTTGGCTGGAGTTATACACAGTCGCGATACTATGTCGGAGTTACCGGGGACGGGAAGATCGCGGTTTTCCAGGGAATACCCGGAGAAATCGCCGGGGTTAAATTGTCCGAAGTGGACACCCTGAGCGCGGCGACGATCGATGAACTCACTCCGGTGGCGCAGCAGAAGGTCCGGGAAGGAATCCCGGCGCCCAACCAGGAGGAAGCGCGGCAACAACTGAACGATTTGCTTGACCCGCAGAGCAAGAATCTTCTGCCGTTCTGCTCGGTGCCGACCACCGCAACACCGAGTCCGCAGGCGACCGCCCAACCCGCGCCTTCTCCCCACGTGGTGCCATCCGTGCCGCCGACTGGGGCGCGGCCGTCTGCCACCCCGACCGCGATCCCTGACCTGACGCTCCCATCTGGCCCGCCGGATTGTCGTCCGGTGACCCGCTGAGCTGGAGGACCGTCTGTGACTGCCCCCGCCGCTGTGGCGCCTCTGTCCGGCTCGGCCGCCGGCGTTGATGAATCCGGGACGACTCGGCGCAACACCGAGCTCGCTCTGCTCATCTTCGCCATGCTCGTGGTCGGCGTCTATTCCGCCGCAGTCGAGACAGGGCTCCTCGGCGTGATCAGCGCCGACGTGTGGGTTCCCGTCGCGATCCTCTTCGGCGTCTTCTTCGCCGTTCACGTTGCGATCCGGATCCTCGCGCCCTATGCCGACCCGATCCTGTTGCCGGCCGTCGCGTTGATCAATGGGATCGGTGTGGCATTTCTCCGCCGCCTCGATCTCGGCGCGGTCCCGTCGGCGTTGCGGGCTGATCTGACCCCGTTCACCGGCATCGCCATGCGCCAGATCGAGTGGACGGCGGCGGCGGCCTTCGGAGCGGTCGCGTTATTGATGATCGTCCGAGACCACCGAGCCCTGTCGCGTTACGCCTATACGTTGGGGCTGGTCGGCATCGTCCTGGTGCTCCTGCCGGCGCTCCTGCCCGCACGGTTCTCCGTCATCAACGGGGCGAAGCTGTGGATTCTCGTCGGCGGATTCTCGATCCAACCTGGCGAGTTCGCGAAACTGGCGCTGTTGTCGTTCTTCGCCTACTACCTGGTCCGCAAGCGGGAGGTGCTCTCCCTTGCGAGCCGGCGATTTCTCGGCATCGACTTTCCTCGGGGTCGGGACCTTGGTCCGGTTCTCGTGGTCTGGCTGCTGAGCCTCATGGTGCTCGTCTTCGAAAAGGACCTCGGCACCTCGTTGATGTATTTCGGCATGTTCGTGGTGACGCTCTACATCGCGACCGAACGGTCGAGTTGGCTCATCATCGGTCTGCTGCTCTTCTTCGGCGGCGCGACAGTCGCCTGGTCGCTCGGCGCCACGATTGGCGGCCCGTTCATCGCCTTCAAGGGCCGCGTCGATGTGTGGCTCGACCCGTTCGCCGACGCTGGAGGCAAGGGCTATCAACTGGTGCAGTCGTTGCTCGGCCTCGGCACAGGTGGCCTCTTCGGAGCCGGTCCCGGCAACGGTCTGCCCTATCTCGAGGGGGCCGACCGTTATGTGCTGCCCGAGGTGCACAACGACTTCATCTTCGCGGGAATCGGTGAGGAGATGGGGCTGTTCGGACTCACCGCGCTCCTGATCACGTACCTGTTGATCATTGAACGCGGTCTGCGGGCGGCCGTCACTGTGCGTGACTCGTTCGGCAAGCTCCTCGCCGGTGGACTCGCCTTCACTCTCGGCTTGCAGGTGTTCGTCATTATCGGTGGCGTGAGTGGGCTCATCCCGCTTACCGGGCAGACGACACCGTTCCTCTCCGCCGGTGGATCCTCCCTCATGGCCAACTATTTGTTGCTGGCGCTGCTGCTGCGCATCTCCGACGCGGCTCGCCGGCCGGCGAGCCCCAGCCCGATCGGCGGGTTGGTCATTCCTGCGCCCGCACCGATGGCGGCGCAGGCGCCGCCCGCGCCTATCTCGCCGTCATCAGAAACGCCTACGGAGGTCATCTCGTGAACGCCCCCTTGCGCAAGGCGGGGATTGTGATCTCCATCCTCTTCGCGATGCTCTTCATCAATCTCAACTGGGTCCAAGTCGTGAAGGCCGACGACTATCGAACCGATGAAGAGAACAACCGGATCCGCGTTCAGCAACAAGAATACGAGCGAGCCAGGGGCCAGATCGTCGTCGATGGTGCCGCAGTCGCCGACAGTGTCGCGACAAAGAACACGCTGACCTATCAGCGGCGCTATCCGGGCGGTCCGGCCTACAGTCATGTCGTCGGATATCGGCCCGTTGATCTCGCTGCGGTCGATGTCGAGCGATGGCAGAACGGGTTCCTGTCCGGTTTCGCCGATGCCTTCGCGGGCGACCGAGTGTTGGAGATGTTGACCGGCAAGAAATCGCCCGGCGGCAATGTCGTGTTGACCGTGCGTCGGCAAGTGCAGGACGCGGCCTATGCCGCGCTGAAGGAAAACTCGACCGGCACCAAGACCGGTGCGGTTGTCGCGCTCGACCCAGCAACCGGCGCGATTATGGGCTTGGTCTCCACCCCAAGTTTCGACGCCAATCCGCTGGCGAGTCACGACTCCGCGACGGCCTTCGAGGCCTATGACAAGTTGGCGAAAGATCCGGCGTCGCCGTTGAGCAACCGGGCACTGTCCGAGACTTTTCCTCCTGGCTCGACGTTCAAGGTGATCACCAGCGCTGCGGCGCTTAACGCCGGACTGAGCCCGGATAGCGTCCTCACCGGTGGAACGAGCTACACGGCCCCGGAGACCTCGACGCCGATCCGCAACGCGCCTGGGGTCGTCTGCCCGACAGACATCACACTCGCCGACTCGCTGCGCGTCTCATGCAACACCGCCTTCGCTCATCTCGCGGTCACCCGCATCGGGTCTGATGGACTCCAGGAGACGGCGCGGGCATTCGGCTTCGAGACGGCGCCTCTCTTCGACCAAGACTCCGACAACATCATGCGTGTCGTGCCAAGTCACACCGGCACGATGCAGAACCCCGATGGTCGAGTCGACCGCCCCGCTCTGGCGCAGTCGAGTATCGGTCAGCGTGAGGTGAGGATGACCCCTCTGCAAGGGGCTATGATCGCCGCTGCCATTGCCAACGACGGGGTGCAGATGCGCCCCTATCTCGTCGACACGCTGCAACGACCGGATCTCACTCCGGCATTTAGGGCAGATCCGCAGGTGCTTCGTCAATCGGTGTCGCCTGCAGTCGCGGCCCAGCTGCGGGAGATGATGGAGGGGGTCGTCACGCGGGGGACGGGAACGAAGGCGCAGGTCAGTGGATTTCAGGTGGGGGGCAAGACCGGAACCGCGCAGAACGGGGACGCGCCAGACCACGGCTGGTTCATCGGATATGCGATGAAGGGGGGCAAACCCGTGGTCGCGGTCGCGGTGCTTTTGCAGAACGCCGGCGATGGAGGAAGCACGGAGGCGACCCGAATCGCGGGTGCGGTGATGCAAGCGGCGATCAAGGCCAAAGGACTGAAGTGACGCCACGACGAGCGAGGTTGCGATGATCAGCCCCGGCAAGGTGCTGGGTGGGCGCTACCGCACGGAAGAACGCATCGCCAGCGGAGGCATGGGTGACGTCTGGCGCTGCGTCGATGACGTGCTCGGTCGGACCGTGGCGGTGAAGATCCTCCTTCCCTCGCTGCTGGATGAGCCAGGCTTCGCCGAGCGGTTTCGCGCTGAGGCACGCACCATGGCGACGATCAACCACCCGAGCGTTGTGGACATCTATGACTATGGAAGCGACAACTTCATCGGCGCCTATCTGGTGATGGAATACGTCGAGGGCGACGCGCTGTCCCGCACCCTGTCCCGGGTCGGTCGGCTCACTGCGGCTCGGACGATGGCATTGGTGGCACAGGCCGCCGACGCCCTCCACGCGGCACATCAAAAAGGCATCGTGCATCGAGACGTTAAGCCGGGAAACCTGCTGGTGCGACCGAATGGGTCGCTGATTCTCACCGACTTCGGGATCGCCCGGTCGGCGGGCGCGGCACAGCTGACAGCGGCCGGGTCGGTGCTCGGCACCGCGTCCTATATCTCGCCGGAACAAGCCATGGGTGAGCAGGCATCACCACTGTCGGACATTTACGCCCTAGGGGTCGTGGCTTATCAGTGCCTCGCTGGTCGACGCCCATTCGAGGGCGGCAATCCGTTGGAGATCGCCATGCGGCACGTGCGGGAGATTCCCCCACCGCTGCCGGGAGACATTCCACCCATGGTGCGGTCAATCGTCGAACGTGCGATCGCGAAGGACCCGGCGGCTCGTTGGCCGACAGCGCAGACCTTCTCGGCCGTTGCCCGGCGAGCTGCCGGCGAGCTGACGACCGCAGCCAGCGGTTGGCCGAGCGGGTCACCGGCCGCGAACCCGCCGGCATGGCCGGCCGGCCCGCGATCGCCCAACCTGCCGATCGGTCATGGACCGGCCACCCCGACACCGACCCCGTCCGGTCGGCCGATCAGCCCCCTACGGGGCGCGGCCATGCCTATGCCGATCCCGCCACCACCGCCGGCTCCCCGGCATGGCAGCACGGGGTTGATTCTCGCAGTCATCGTCGCGATTGTGGTCGTGGCGATCTGCATCGGCGCCAGCATTTCAGTTTTCACAAAGGCCGCCGGACCTCCCGGAGTCGACCAGCCTGGGGAATCCGTCGTCGCGGCGGCGCTTCATGACACACCCGTCGGCGACACTATGAACGTGAAGGGCGACCAACGATGACGCAGGCCCGCCTCCTCGGAGGGAGGTATCAGGTCGGCGAGCTGCTGGGGTATGGCGGCATGGCGGAGGTACACCGTGGCCGCGACCTGCGCCTCGGCCGTGATGTTGCGATCAAGATGCTCCGAACGGATCTCGCACGAGACGAGACATTCCAACTGCGCTTTCGTCGCGAGGCACACAACGCGGCCTCGCTCAACCACCCCGCGATCGTCGCGGTCTACGACACCGGCGAGGAGCGCGGCCCCGCCGGGGAGTCGTTGCCCTACATCGTCATGGAGTTCGTCAACGGCCGCACTCTCAAAGAGGTGCTCGCCAGCGAGGGTCGGTTAGCGTCTCGCCGGGCGTTGGAGATCACTGCGGAGATCAGCGGCGCGCTCGACTTCAGCCATCGGCACGCGATCATCCATCGAGACATCAAACCCGGCAACGTCATGCTCACCCAGACCGGCCAGGTCAAGGTGATGGACTTCGGCATCGCCCGGGCTCTCGCCAGCGGCGCGTCGACCATGACGCAGACCTCAGCAGTGATCGGCACCGCGCAATACCTCTCGCCGGAGCAGGCGCGCGGCGAGGCGGTCGACGCTCGCAGTGATGTCTATGCGACCGGCTGCGTGCTTTATGAACTCCTCTGCGGGCAGCCGCCGTTTGTCGGGGACAGCCCGGTGAGCGTGGCCTATCAGCACGTGCGGGAAGAGCCGCACGCCCCAAGCGAGACCAATCAGGATGTCTCGCCGGCGATCGACGCGATCGTGTTGAAGGCGCTCTCGAAGAACCCGGTCAACCGCTATCAAAGCGCCGCCGAGATGCGCTCCGACGTGCTGCGAGCCGCTGCGGGTCGCCCGGTGCTGGCCGAGCCGGTGCTGCGCGATAACGCGGCGCCGACCCAGGTCGTGCGCGCCGGCACGGGCGCATATCGCGCGCTTCCGGCGCGGGGTGGCGACCAGCAGCGCAGACGAACCTCCGGCTGGGCGATCGCTGCATTGACCGCCCTCGCCGTGCTCGCCGTCGTGGCATTGGTCGCTGGCATCATTGTGTCGGCGCAGCCGAAGAAGGTCACCGTGCCGAACCTGGTCAACCAGCCGAGAGACGTCGCCGACCGACTGCTAGCCGCTCAAGAGCTTGGCGGCGAGGCGACGCCGAAGACAGGCACGGACTGCACGATCAACACAGTAACCTCACAAACACCGCCGGCGGGAACCTCGCTGCCGGTTGGGGAGAAGGTGACCTACAAATACTGCGCCGGGCCGGGCATCAACAAGATGCCGCCGGTGGTGGGGCTGCCCCAAGCGGCTGCGGAAGATCGGTTGACCTCACTCGGTGTGCGGATAACTGTGGTCGCCGTCGACAGTGACAAACCCGTTGGGACCGTCGTCGAGAGCACTCCCAAGGTCAACGCCGACGTCGCGGAGGGCCAAGAAGTCACGCTGAAGGTGTCGAAGGGCAATCTCAAACCTGTTCCGAAGGTCGCGGGCGAGGGCTACACCCAGGACGCGGCCGCGGCCGTACTCAAGGCCGCTGGCTTTCTCAAATATGACGTGCAGGAACGCACGGTCGACAAGCCCGATCTCGATGGCAAAGTGATCGACCAGGACCCCAACGCCAAGACCCTGGCCAATCCCAGTGCTGTCACGATCACGTTGTATGTGGGCAAGTACGTCGACCCCAACCCGTCGCCGGCCCCGACGGGGTCGCCAAGCGCCGGATCGTGACGGTCGGGCGGGTGCCGGGGATGCCGACATGACATTTGACGAGTGATCGCGGCCGGGGTTAGGCGAAGGCGGTGACCCGCCGCGCCTCGACCTCGGCCATCAGCTCCGGCGCCACCTCGAGTGCCTGCGGGAAGCCGCAGCTCGCGAGCCAGTTGGCCATGATGAGGTGGCCGCCTTGAGTGAGCACCGATTCGGGGTGAAACTGCACGCCCTCCACGGGGAGCGTGCGGTGCCGCAACCCCATCACCAGACCCGAGTCCACGGTGCGTGCGGTCACTTCGATCTCGTCAGGCAGAGTCTGCTCGTCAACGGTGAGTGAGTGATAGCGGGTGGCGGTCAACGGATCTGGAAGGCCGCGCAGCACACCAACTCCCGAGTGGGTGACCAACGAGGTCTTGCCGTGCAGCAGCTCGGGGGCTCGGGAGACGACCGCGCCGAACGCCTCCGCGATTCCCTGATGGCCGAGACAGACGCCGAAAAGTGGAATCTTTCCGACATAGGACGTGATGAGTTTGGGCATCACGCCAGCGTGTTCGGGAGTTCCTGGGCCAGGGGAGAGCAAGATGCCAGCGGGTGCAAGCCGGCCGACCTCGGCCACTGTGATCTTGTCATTGCGGTGAATCTCGCAGCTCACCCCGAGTTGCCCGAGATAGTGAACCAGGTTATAGACAAATGAGTCATAGTTGTCGATGACCAACATCTTCACGGGAGACGCTCACTTCCCTATCGCCGGTGACCGAACGTCGGTCGGGTCTATCCGCCGTCGCCGACCTGCACGTCGTCGAAGGGCAGCAAGGGCTCTGCGGCAGGAAAGCCCCAGAACCACAGCGCGGTGACGGTCGCCCCAATCAGCAGTGCTGACACGAGCAGTTTGCCGCCGAAGCCGAACGGTATCCGCCGCCAGATCCACCCATACACTCTATTCTCCCTTGATCTCCGGAGGTGGGCCTGCAGACCGGGGGCTGGCCTGGCGAAGTTTCGCGTGAACGATGAGCCGTTCGTAGTTGTCCCACTTGGGGTTGCACGTCGTGAGGGTGAGCATCGCGGACTTCGCGCGAACACCCGGTCTTCCCGGAACCGGGGCGACCACCTCGACTGCGGTCGGCGCCACGATTCGGACGTCCGTGACCTCGTAGGAGTAGAAGCTGGACCGAGTCTCGACGACGATGACGTCGCCGCGTGTGGTTCGGTCGAGATCCCAGAAGATCGCCGGGTTCCGGTGACCGGCGATGGCGAAATTGCCGACCTGCCCGGGTCCGGCAGTCTTCGGATAGTGTCCGGGCGCATAAGTGATGTCGGCTTGGTTGACACCCTCCACGACGACCCAGTGTTTGTGCAGTCGTGGCACATAGAGGCGGGCGATCGCCCAACCCGGCGGGGGCGGGGGCGGAGCCGCCGGGGTCGCGCCCGGCTGAGGTGTTCCGCTGGGGGTCGCCCCTGGGTCCGCCCATTCTCGGCTGAGCTGCGAGTCGAGGTCTCGCTGGTGTCCGGCGACGATCGCAGCCTTACCCCACACCTCATATGCGGCGAAAAGAAGCAGGATCAGCCCAAAGGTGATCATCAACTCGCCCGTGACGTGCAGGGCCGTCCGCAGTCGCCCGCGCGTGGGCCGGTCGGGAAGGGGCTGCGGCACATCGACGGTGGCCGGCAGATCTGGGCGTACGGGTGGGTCGGTCAGTTCTGGCGACTCCATCATGCCGCCGGAGTCGCGAACGTCAGGGCGACCGAACCCGGATATGGCTCGGCGATCACCTGGGACTGTCGGTGTGCGACGAACTCCAGGCCCCAGGCCTGCGCCGCATCGCGAAACGACTGCACGCCGGTGTCGGCATCGAGTGCGGCCATCATCGTGTTGGGGTCGCCGATGGCGGCGATGTCGAAGGGTGGGGAGAAGACTTGGCCGTGCAACAACAGGGTGTTGCCGACGCACCGCACCGCGCTGGTGGAGATGACCCGGATCCCCTCGATCGTCATCGCCTCGGCTCCGCCTGCCCACAGCGCGTTGACGACAGACTGGACGTCCTGCTGGTGCACGATGACGTCGTCGGGTCGAGCACCGGTGGGCAACGACCCATCCGGGCGCCGGGGCGCGTCGTTGAGGACGACCGTGACGCCTGGCCCGCGCAGGCCGGTGAAGCCCGCCGCCAGCAGGGTGTCATCGACGCGGATCTGTTGCTCCCGGATTCGGCTATCGGATCTGGCCTGGTCACGGGTGCGATCGTTGATCTCGTCGGCCAGCCTGGTGGCTTCGGCCGTCTCGGTGTTGATCTGACGGTTTCGTTCGGCGATGAGTCTCGACAGCTCGAGCCGGCGATCATCGCGCAGGTTGGTGCCGGCGGCGGTGTGCGCGGTGGTGGTGAAGAGCAGGCCCGCGAGCGCGGCTATCAGGGGAACGAGGACCGACCAGCGCCCGTGATGGGAATGGGCCCAACGTCCGATTCGACGTAGTGTCCCCCGCCACAGTGATCTTCTAGCGGATGTGTTCTCCGCCACGCCCCCTCCTGCGCCGACCCGTAGTTTTGACTACTCTTGCACGCGACCATTATTCAGGGTCACACCGGGTGAGCTTGAAGATTGGCGCCGATGTCGATCAGGAGTGCGTTGTGCCCAAATCCTCAGTCCGTAAGAAGAAGGTCTACACGCCGCCAGCTGAGCTGCGGCCACAGACGACCGCAGCGGCGAAGAAGCCCAGCCCAACCTGGGTCCCCGCGACCGCGGTGGCGTTGATCGTCTTCTCCATCCTGTGGTTGGTGCTCTACTACCTCACCGGCCAATTCTTCGAATTGGGCGATTCGTTCGCTTTCCTGGCCGAGCTTGGCTATTGGAACCTGGCGATCGGTTTCGGGGCGATGGTCGCGTCCCTGGTGCTGTTGACGAAGTGGCGTTAGCGCGCCGGTCGTTGACGGCCCCATGGGTACGGCCGCAGCCGGCGACGGCGACGACCCGGCTCACGTTACCCGCTGGTAACCTGAGGCCTTAGGCTCGAACCAGCCGCCGGGCGCTGGCGCGATCATGGACAGGGAGCGGCCACATGGGTGTGGTGCAGATCGTTTCGACGGTGATCGCGGCGGCGATCACCGTCGTCGCGGCGTGGCTCGCGTGGCGAGCTGTCGCCCGGATGGTCGCCGTGATCCGCCTCGGACAGCCCGATCCGGAGCGCTTCGACCGGCGTGGTGAGCGCACCCGCACGATGCTCACCGAGATCTTCGGCCACACCCGCATGTTCAAATGGACCTGGGTGGGGGCCGCCCACTGGCTGGTGATGGTGGGTTTCCTCGTCCTGTCCTCGCTGGTGCTCGAGGCCTATGCCGAGGTGGCCTTCCCCACGGGGGAACTGCCGGTCGTGCGGTGGGCCGTCTTCGGTCTCGTCACCGAATGGCTCAGCGTCTTCGGTGTCGTCGCGATCGTCTATCTCATGGCGGTCCGCCTGATCAACCGGCCGGGACGGCGGCCCGCCCGCCTGTCGCGGTTTACCGGCTCGACAATGTGGCAGGGCTATTTCGTCGAGTGGGTCATCCTGCTCGTCATGGTCCTCGGCCTCGTGATCCGTGGGTTGAAGGCCGCCGACGGCGACCTGCCCTGGCCGGTCTGGGCGGCTCCGGTGAGCCACGCCTTTGGTGATCTTCTGCCGGCGAGCACGGCGGCGATCAGCCTCATTGCGCTCGCCAAGATCTTGGTCTCCATGACGTGGGTGATCGTGATCTCCCTCAACGTCACCATGGGCGTCGCGTGGCACCGGTTCGCCGCGTTCTTCAACATCTATTTCAAGCGCACGGCGACTCGGCTGCCGGCGCTTGGGCCGCTACGTCCGATGATGAGTCAGGGCTCGCCGCTCGACTTCGAGCAGGCCGATCCCGAAAAGGACCAGTTCGGCGTG
Organism: uncultured Actinomycetota bacterium; assembly: GCA_963736695.1. Taxonomy (GTDB): domain Bacteria; phylum Actinomycetota; class Actinomycetes; order Mycobacteriales; family Micromonosporaceae; genus CAVTPU01. Next base: position 2,732,087 of record CAVTPU010000004.1, on the reverse strand, counting down.
GCAGCCGTCGAACAGTTCACCTGGAAGGGGCTGCTCGACTTCACCACCTGCACCGAGTGCGGTCGGTGCCAGTCGCAGTGCCCCGCGTGGAACACCGGCAAGCCGCTGTCGCCCAAACTCATCATGCTGTCGCTGCGCGACCATGCCCACGCCAAGGCGCCATATCTGCTCGCCGGTGGGGGAAAGACCGCCGACGGCACCGAGAAGGCGACTGCGGAGCAACTCGCGGGGGTGCCGGCCGCGGCCCTCGCCGAGGCCGAGCGCCCACTCATCGGCGACGCCGCCTCGCGAGGGGTCATCGACCCGGACGCGTTGTGGTCATGCACCACGTGTGGGGCGTGCGTCGAGCAGTGCCCGGTCGACATTGAACACGTAGACCATATCGTCGACATGCGGCGCTATCAGGTACTCATCGAGTCGAACTTCCCCAGCGAGGCCAGCGTGATGCTGCGCAACCTGGAGAACAAGGGCAATCCGTGGGGGGCGCCGCCCAACACGCGCGAGGACTGGACCAAAGGCCTGCCATTCGATGTTCCCCGCGTCGGTGCGGGCGGTGCGGCCGACGAGTTCGAGTATCTCTTCTGGGTGGGGTGCGCCGGGGCGTTCGAAGATCGGGCCAAGAAGACCACCCGGGCCGTCGCCACGCTGCTGCACGAAGCCGGCGTCGCGTTCGCCGTGTTGGGCAACGGCGAGACGTGCACTGGTGACCCCGCCCGCCGGTTGGGCAACGAGTTTCTCTTCCAGATGCAGGCCCAGCAGAACGTGGAGACACTCAACGCGGCCTTCGGCGATCGTCCTCGCCACCGGCGCACGATCGTGGCGACCTGCGCGCACTGTTTCAACACCCTCGCCAATGAATATGGTCAGCTGGGCGGGGAGTTCACGGTGCTGCACCACACCCAGCTGCTCGCCCAACTGGTGAGCTCAGGCGCGCTCACCCCGGTGCGGCCTATCGAGGGTGGATTGACATATCACGACCCGTGTTATCTCGGCCGACACAACCGGGTCTTCACCGCGCCCCGAGAGCTGCTGGCCGCCGCTGCTGGCGGCGGCACTGCTGGTGGCAGCACGGCCTCCGGGGTGACGGAGATGGACCGTTTCGCCGAGCGGTCCTTCTGCTGTGGTGCCGGCGGCGCCCGAATGTGGATTGAGGAGCGCATCGGCAAGCGCATCAACATCGAGCGGGTGGAGGAAGCAGTCGCGACCGGTGCGCAGACCGTCGTCGCGGCGTGCCCGTTCTGCCTCACCATGCTCGCCGACGGCGTGACCGCCAAGCGAGCCAGTGGCGAGGTCGGGGACCAGGTTGAGGTGGTCGATGTGGCGACGGTGCTGCTGCGATCGATCACCGCCGACCAGGCTGGCTGAGCACGGTGGCTGCCAGAGCCCGGTCGGCGGGCCGATCCGTTCGGTGATCAGCGTGGCCAGTTGAGGGCGCCGACGAAGATCGCAATCATGAAGACACCGACCATGGTGATCACCAACGCCGCCTTACGTCCTTCGGCGACCATCACCTTGCGTCCTCTTTCGAAGGCGCCGCGGGCAGTGATGAAGTCCCGATGTGCGCGGCGGGACCGCTCCGCGAATCGACCGACGACAACGCCGATCCCGAGTCCGATCGCGACGATCGCAAATTCACGCATCGTCCACCTCCTCACGAGGCAACCGTGTGATCGATAGCATTTCGTGAATCATCTCGCTGTTCAAGGCCTTATTTGGTCAGAGTGAATGGACAAAGATGTGAATATGTCCGCGATGGATGGTCCTCGTGTGGGGCGATCATCGGATCGAGGTCGATGCCGACAGTCAGCGCGCGACCAGCGGCCATGCACTCGCGTCGCACACATCCACGCCCCGCTCGTGGAACAATCCGGGACGAGGTGAGGGGCCATCGACGTTGAACTGATCACGGTGACGCTGCCATTGATCGCGTTCATCGCATTGACTGCAGGCAATGCGATCTTCGTGGCGGCGGAGTTCGCGCTTGTGACCGTCGACCGTGGCGCCGTGGACCGGCAGGCGGCCACCGGTGACATGCGGGCAGTCCGGGTTCGAGCCGCCGTGCGGGATCTGTCGTTTCAGCTCTCCGGAGCGCAACTCGGCATCACGATCACCGCGCTACTCACCGGCTATCTCGCCGAGCCCGCGCTGGCCCAGCTCATCGCCCCGATCCTGCCGCTGGGCGGCACGGCCCAGACCGGACTCGCCGCAGTCCTCGCGCTCATCGTCGCGACCCTGTTTTCGATGCTCTTCGGTGAACTGGTGCCGAAGAACATCGCGATCGCCCGACCGATCCCGACCGCGACCCGCACAGCCGGCTTTCAGACCGGCTTCTCCAAGGCCTTTCGTTGGCTGATTCAGCTGCTCAACGGTTCGGCGAACGCGATCGTCCGCGGCTTTGGGGTGCAGCCCCAGGACGAACTCGCCAGCGCCCGTTCGCCCGAGGAACTCGGGTTGCTCGCCGCCTATTCAGCGAAGGCGGGAGCGCTGCCGGAGGAGACCGCACTGCTGCTGCGGCGCACGATCCGCTTCAGCGAGAAACGGGCTGCGGAGGCCATGACGCCCCGCGTCGACGTGGTGGGATTGGCCGCCGACGACACGGTGTGCGCGGCGATCACCCGGATCACCGACACCGGCATCAGTCGTTTTCCGGTCTATGAGGAGACCCTTGATCACGTGATCGGGGTGATCACCGTCGCCGATCTGCTCGGCGTGCCACCGGAACGGAGGGAGACCACCCCCGTCCGGGCGGTCTGCCGATCGGCGGTGCTGGTGCCCGATTCCCTCGACCTTGATCGGGTGCTCCTCGCTCTGCAGACCGCCGGGGCCGACTTGGCGATCGTCGTCGACGAATATGGCGGCACCGACGGAGTGGTCACCCTCGAAGACCTCGTCGAGGAGCTCGTCGGCGAGATAGCCGACGAATATGACACGGTCGCCCCCACGCTGCAGGTTGTTGAACCGTCGGGAGCCGCTGCTGCGGTGACGGCACCTAGTGACGCACGCACCTGGATCGTCGACGGGATGTCACGGTCGGACGAGGTGGCTGACATATCCGGTTTCCGGCTGCCTGACGGACCCTATGAGACGCTCGCCGGGTTTGTGCTGGCGCGGCTCGGGCATATTCCGGTCACCGGCGAGACAGTCTGCGAGGACGGCTGGGAGTTCACTGTCATCGAGGTGGAGAGGCGTCGCGTCGAGCAGGTTCGCATCGTCGCCCCAGCCGGCGAGGTGGGTCGTGGCTGAGCTCGCGTTGGCGGTCGTGTTGTTGCTCGGCAACGCGTTCTTCGTCGCCAGCGAGTTTGCGCTCATCGCGTCGAGGCGAACGGTCATCGAGCCGTTGGCCGCCACCAAACCGCGGGCCCGAGCCGCTCTGCGGGCGATGAACGAGATTCCGTTGATGATCGCAGGCGCGCAGCTCGGCATCACGTTGTGTTCGCTGGGCCTCGGCGCGGTCGCCGAGCCGGCGTTGGCCCATATCGTCGCATGGCCACTGGATCGCCTCGGCGTGCCAGACGCCGCAGTGCACACGATCGCGTTCGTTCTCTCGCTCGGGCTTGTTGTCTTCCTGCACACAGTGATCGGTGAGATGGTTCCGAAGAACCTCACCCTGGCCGGCCCCGAACGCGCCGTGTTGTGGCTGGGCCGACCGATGTACGCGTTCTGCGTCGCCACCCGACCGTTGTTGGCGGCGATGAAGTGGATCACAAAGAAGATCCTTCGAATCTGGGGTGTCGAGGCGACCGATGCGGTGAAGACCGTCTACAGCGCCGACGAGCTGGCGCATCTGGTGACCCAGGCGCGCGCTGAAGGGTTGCTCGACCCCGAGGCCCACGCGCGCATCAGTGGCGCGTTGGCCCTGCACAATCGGGTCGCCTCCGATGTCATGCGGCCGTGGAGCGAGGTGGCGACGGTCACCGAGACCGTTACCCCGGCGACGTTGGAGGTGCTCGCCACCCGTACAGGTCGGTCGCGTTTTCCGGTTGTGCATTCGAAGAACCGTCGGGTGATCGGGTTCGTGCACATCAAAGATGTGCTTGGACTTGATGGATCGGGTCGCCGCGACCCGATCCCGGAGCAGATGGTGCGCCCCCTCGGCGTGGTGCCTCCGACACGGAGCCTCGCCGATCTGCTGTTGGCGATGCGCCGGGAACGCCAACACATCGTTGTGGTGAGCACTGGCGGAACTCCGGTCGGAGTATTGACATTGCACGACGTATTGGCCGTCATTCAGACTCTGCACGCGTGACTTCATGATCACACAGAGTCGCCCTCGATAAGGTTTTCGGCGAAATTTCTCACGGACGGTCGCGTTGCTGCGACTGCATGTGGTCGCTCCCGACTATGGGTTGCATCGGCGCACGCCCGCTCATAGTGTGATTGCTCATTCGACTGTCGCAAGGTCGACCCCCGGCCACAGTCGCAATCCTCGGGTATGTCGCTCGGGGACTCACCGAAGGAGTTGGACACCCGTGGGCGCCCCCACACGAGTGCAGAAGCCGCTCCGCGTCTTATTCGTGGGCTTCCTCGCGTCGCTGATGGTTGTTGTGATGCCAGGAACCCAGGCGCACGCAGCGCCGACCGTTGCCGAGATCGAAGCGGAGATCAGCAAGATCTGGGCTCAGGCCGAGCCGCTCATTGAGGAATACAACGCGGTTCACGAAAAATACAAGAAGAATTTGGCGCAGCAGAACAAGCTGAACGCCAAGATCAACCCATTGGCCCGTCAGGTCGACCTCGCGCAGGTGCGAGTCGGCGTGATCGCCGCCCAGGTCTACACGGGCGGGCAGGCGCAGGAGCTCAACGCGATCCTCGCCAGCGGGTCCCCCACGGACCTCGCCGATCAGATGGCCTTCCTCGACCAGCTGGCGCGCGAACAGCAGCGCCAGATCGAGGGTGTCACGACGATGAAGGCGAGCCTCGACAAGCAGAAGGCTCCCATCGACAAGCTCGTCGCCGAGCTGAAGAAGCAGGACGCCGACCTCGCCTCGAAGAAGAAGCAGATCGAGGTCAAGCTCAGCCAACTGCAGTCGTTGCGGATCAAGGCCTACGGCTCCGGTGGCAGCACCGGTTCCTATCGGCCCTGGCCCTGCCCGAGTGCCTACGAGCCGACCAGCGGTTACAAGGCTGCCAAGTTCGCCTGCAACCAAGCGGGCAAGCCTTATGTGTGGAACGCCGACGGACCCGGTTCCTATGACTGCTCCGGCCTCACCCTCGCCGCGTGGCGCAGTGTCGGCGTCTATCTTCCGCACAACGCCGCTGCCCAGCGGCGGTCGATGCGATCGGTGAGCCGGGCCAACATCAAGGTCGGCGATCTCGTCTTCTATGGATCCAACACCCACCACGTCGCGATCTATGTTGGTGGCGGCAAGGTGATGCACGCACCCACATTCGGCGATCACGTCCGGATGGCTCCCATCGACGACGTCGGTGGAGTGACCGGCATCGGCCGGCCAGGCTGACGCCACGACCGGGGTCTGACACATGTGCAGCGGCGGCGAGTCAGATGGCTCGCCGCCGCTGCCACGTCTGACGAAGCGGCTAGGCGCCGGGCGGGGTCTCCCGGCTCCAGACCCGCACGATGTCGCGCACCGAAATGATGCCGAGAACCTCGTCGCCGTCCAAGACCACCAGATGCCGGAAGCCACCTTCGACCATCGCGGCGGCGGCTTCGCTCAGGGTCCAGCTCGGCCCCGCATAGACCACATCCCACGTGATGTGCCCGGAGTTGTGTTCCTCATCGGGATCGAGGCCGTTGCCGATCGCCTTGAGGATGTCGCGCTCGGTGATGATGCCGACTCCGACCGCATCGGGATCGATCACGACAGCCGAACCGACCCGTCGGGTCGCCATCAGCTGCGCGGTCTGTCGCAGCGTGTGATCAGGACCGACCACAAGCACCACTGTGGTCATCGCGTCACGTACCAGCATCGCGCACCACCCCTTTGGAACGCACGGTATGGTCATCGTCACGGAAAACCGCCGAGTGTTCAAGGGCAACTCGGCTCCCAGTCTCACCAAAACGCCGTCGCGGGGCCGACACGCCGTGCTGCGGCGTGCGGCTCGGAGGCGAGGCGTCGGGCGAGCTGCCCAGACCACGGCGGGATATTCTTCCGCAGGGAGGCATGTGATGATCGGATTGGTGCTCGCGGCTGGGGCAGGGCGACGTCTGCGGCCCCACACCGACTCGCTGCCCAAGGCGCTCATTCCGGTGGACGGCGAGACCACGATCCTCGACATCGCGCTGGCAAACCTCGCCGCCGTCGGACTCGACGAGGTCACGGTTGTGGTCGGCTATGCCGCCGAGGCCGTGGCGACGCGACAGCGTGACCTCGAGGCCCGCCATGGGGTGAAGCTGACTCTGGTGCCCAACGACCGGGCCACGACGTGGAACAACGCCTATTCGCTGTGGCTCGCGCGAGACCACTTCGCCGGCGGCGCGCTCCTCGTCAACGGCGACACCGTTCACCCAGTCAGCGTCGAGAAGACGTTGCTCGCCGAGCGTGGCCCTGCGGTGTTGCTCGCGGTCGACGATCACAAGGCGCTCGCCGACGAGGAGATGAAGGTGACCGTGGACGCCTCCGGACAGGTCACTCGGATCACCAAAGAGATGGACCCAACCCAGGCGTACGGCGAATATATCGGCGCGACAGTCATCGAGGCCACGATGGCCGGCCCGCTCGCCGACGCGCTCGCGGCGACCTGGCGACGGGACCCGAACCTCTATTACGAGGACGGCTTTCAAGAGTTCGCCGACCGCGGTGGCGAGGTGCGGGTGGCGAGCATCGGTGACGTCGACTGGGTGGAGGTCGACAATCACGCTGATCTCGCCCGAGCCAGGGAGATCGCGTGCCGATATTAGCCCGCACGGTCATGACGCCGCTCGCCATCGACATTCGACGCGGCGCGGTCGGAGCACTCGGCACCCTGCTCGCGGATCGGCGCATCTCGGCACGCGGTGAGGTGGCCGTCGTTGTCGGCCCAGGCCAAGGCGAGAAGATCACCCGACTGATCCGCCCGTCGTTGGGGGCTGCGGAGGTCTTCACCGTCAAGGGCGGCACGCTCGACGCCGCGAACGAGTTGATGGCTCGGCTGCGCGAACGCAACTATGACGCGGTGGTCGGCATCGGCGGCGGCAAGACCATCGACACGGCGAAATACGCGGCGACCCGATATGGACTTCCTATGGTGGCTGTCGCGACGAGTCTCGCGCATGACGGAATCGCCTCGCCAATCAGCGTCCTCGACCACGAGGGCCGCCGACCCTCTTATGGGGTGCAGATTCCGATCGCGGTCGTCGTCGATCTCGACTTCGTCGCCCAGGGGCCGCGGCATCTGGCGCGGGCCGGCATCGGCGATGCGATCAGCAACCTCAACGCGGTCGCAGACTGGGAGCTCGCGCACCGGGTGCGGGGGGAGCCGCTTGACGGGCTCGCCATCACGTTGTCCCGCACCGGCGCCGAGGCGTTGGTCAACCATCCGGGCACGATCTCCGACGACGGCTTCCTCATCACCCTCGCCGAGGCGTTGGTGTTGGGCGGCATCTCGATGGCGGTCTGCGGATCCAGCCGCCCGTGCAGCGGTGGCTGCCACGAGATCTCGCACGCGTTGGTCGAGCTGCACGCCGACGGTGGCAGCCATGGCGAGCAGGTGGGCGTGGGCGCGCTGTTCTGCACGTTCCTGCGGCAAAATGAGGAACGATTCATTCAGATATCCGAGTGCCTCGACCGGCACGGACTGCCGCGAGTGCCGTCCGACCTGGGGTTCACCAACGACGAGTTCGTCGAGGCGGTGCTGCGCGCACCCAGCACCCGACCCGACCGCTACACCATTCTGGAACACCTTGAGCTCACGCCGCACCAAGCGGCCGTACGGGTAAAGGAATTTATCGATGCCGTCTGCGGTTGACCGGTCCGTCGCCCCGTCGCCGCGTCCCGCCGACTTTCTCGCCACCAACCGGGGCGGGGGCCTCTTCAGTGAGGCGGTGAGTCAACCGGCCGGTTCGGTGATCGCGTTCGTGGGGTTCCGGTTCGGACTCACGCCAACGGCGCTGAGTCTTGCGAACCTGACAATCGGGCTCGCGGTGGCGGTCGTGGTCACGCTCCTGGCGGGTCCGGCGTCGGCCGGCGACGTGCCGGCGTGGCTGCCGGGCTTGGTTGCGCTCGTCGGCTGGCAGCTCGCCTATGCGTTCGACTGCGCCGACGGGCAGCTCGCCCGAGTCTCCGATCAGTGCAGTGCGGCCGGGGCTCGACTCGACGTGCTCTGCGATGTGGCGGTCCAGATTGGACTCGTCGTGGCGGTCTCGACCATCGCCGGCGCGCAGCGCCCCACGACTCCGACCTGGCTCGTCGCGGCCTTCGCCGGCACGTGGATGGTCAACATGGTGACGTCGGTGATGCAGGCCGGACCCAACAGCGGCAGCATGGTGACGTCGCGGTCGCTGGCGGTACGGGCAATAAAACTCGTACGTGACTATGGCGCCGTCACCTTCGTTACCGGGCTTGTGTTGTTGATTGCTCCGATGTGGACGATCGGGGTTCTCGCGGCCTTCACTGTCATCAACGGGGGATTCCTGCTTGCGAGCATTGCCTTCACCGGCCGGCGCTGACCTCGGGGTTCAGGCGGGGCGCGCCAACTCGCGATAGACGGACATGAGTTGTTCGACGACGACGTCCGGATGGAATGTGGCGAGATAACGTTCCCGGGCGGTCGTGGCGAGAGCCGGCGCCGCGGCGTGCGCCCTGGGGAGGGCGGCTGCCAGCGCCTCGGCGGTGGCGTCGACAGTCCATCCCGCCGAGCCGATGACAAAAGGGATGCCGCCGAGGTTGGTGCCCAGCACCGGTCGACCCAGCGCCAGCGCCTCGATGATGACGGTCGGCAACACGTCGTGCCAGACCGAGGCGATCACCAGGGCCCGCGACGCGAGCACCGCCTCTCGCACCCCGGTCTGGTCGAGCGACCCGAGATAGACCACATCGGACCGTTCGGCCGCAGCCTGCTCGACGAGGGGCCGCAGCGGGCCGTCTCCGACGACGCGCAGGGGACCCAACGACCCGACGGGGTGGCGGCGCCACGCCTCCATAAGCAGCGCGACTCCCTTTTCGGGTGAGAGTCGGCCGACGAACGTGAACCCGTCGGTGCCGACGATCGACGGCGCCGACAGGTCGGCGAGAGGATCGGGGATGGAGTTGGGTTTCACGACGATTCGATCGTCGGCGATGCCGAAGCTACGCAGGTGATCGGCGACGGCCTCGGTGAGGGCGAGGTATCGGTCGACGCTGTGCCACGTCGAGCGGTGCACGGCGAGCGCGCCGGCCATGACCACGCTTTGGGCCCGTGAGCCGCGATAGCAGCCGTGAACGACGGCGGGAGTGGCGAGGCGGCGCCCGGCGCACGCCGTACAAATCTCGTTGTTTCGGAAATAAACGCCGTTAACGCATATTTGGCGGTAGTTGTGGACCGTCTGCACCACTGGCACGCCCGCTCGGTGGGCGGTGCGGACCACCCACGGCGAGAGCAGCGGATAGGGATTGTGCAGGTGAAGCACGTCCGGCCGATGCTCGCGCAGGAGGTGGCGCAGCTCCCGCTGCGCCTGCCGGGCATAGATCGGGGAGAACGGCAGGGTCGCCTTGCGAGCCGTCGACATCGTCTCGATCTCGTCGGATGAGCGCACAAACGGCAGCACTGTCACCCCAGCCGCGCGTAGCTGGTCGATCTCCGTCGCCACGATGGTGTTCTCGCCCGACGGCTGCGCCGACGAATATCGGTTGTGTGCCACGACGACCTTCATCAGGCGCAACGGTACCGTGGAAGTCATGCCGGAGCTGCCTGAGGTGCAGGGCCTCGTCGCGGACCTGACCGACCGGGTGGTCGGCCAGCGGGTCGACCGGGTCGACGTGGCGGCGATCAGCGCGCTGAAGACGTTCGACCCACCGGTCAGTGCCCTTGCGGGGGCGACGGTGGTCGGGGCCGACCGACACGGCAAGTTCCTTGACCTCAGCTTCGCCCGAGGCGAGGCCGAGGGTGGCCAGCTGCACCTCGTGGTGCACTTCGCGCGGGCCGGGTGGCTGCACTATCGCGAATCGCTGTCACAGACCCCGTTGCGCCCGGGTCGCAGCCCCATCGCCCTGCGCGTGCGGCTCGAGGCTGGTGGCGGGTTCGACCTGACCGAGCAGGGTACGCAGAAGAAGCTCGCGGTCTATCTGGTGGCCAGCCCCTCGACCGTTCCGGGAATAGCACGCCTCGGCCCTGACGCGCTCAAGGTCGACCGCGAGGTCTTCGGCGAGCGCCTGACCGGCCGGCGTGGCCAGGTCAAAGGGGTGCTTACCGACCAGGAGACGCTCGCCGGCATCGGCAACGCCTACTCCGACGAGATCATTCATCGGGCTCGGACCTCTCCGTTCGCGCTGACCCATCGACTGACCGCCGAGCAACTGACGGCGCTTTTCGAGGCGATGCGGCTCGTGTTGGGAGAGGCGGTGGGACGGGCGGTCGGGCAGCGGGCGGCGAGCCTGAAATCGGAGAAGCATTCGGGATTGTTAGTCCATGGCCGCACAGGTCTTCCATGTCCGGTTTGTGGTGATCTAATTCGCGAGGTTTCTTTCGCGGATTCGAGCCTTCAGTACTGCCCACGTTGCCAGACTGGGGGTAAGCCGCTTGCTGATCGGAGATTGTCGAAGCTGCTGCGTTAACTCTCGGATAAGTCGAGGGGGCGCGGCCGAACCAGGAGCGCCAGCTGTGGATGGCCGCCTCGACAGAAGACAGGTGAGGGCACTAGTGTCGGCCGCGCGAGAGGTGCGCACACGGGAACGTGGCACACTAAATGTCGTTCGTGACGCTGCCGGCAACCAGCACGTGAACCACCCGATGGCGGTCGGTGACTCCAAACTGGCGTGGGAGGGCTCGACCGAGGTGACCACAAGCCTCCAACCCCAGGCCACTGACCTGCCGCCGAGCGGCCGGCACCGCCTGCGGGCGGGGCAGCCCACCGCGACGGAGCCCCCATCACCGACCAACGGTGTGCCGCGGTCCGCGTGGTATCGCACCTCCCGTCGGCTCTCCACCTGGCATCGGCCCTACGCGTGGGGGCTCGTCGTCGTCGACTGTGGGGCGACGGTGCTTGCGAGCTACACCGCCATCGCCGCTTTCGCGCAGGCCGACGCGGGTTTTCGGCATTCGCCGACACTCTTCCGGATGGTCGCCTATCTGCTGCTTCCGCTCGCATGGCTCGGGCTGCTCTGGGGCCATGGTGCCTACGACCGGCGTTATCTGGGGGTCGGCCCGGAGGAGTTCAAACGGGTTTTTCGGACGTCGATCACCCTCGCCGCGAGCGTCTCCTTTCTCGCGTTCGCCTTCAAGATCGACCTTTCGCGACTGTCGGTCGCGACCGCGTTGATCGGTGCGCTCGTCTATGTCCTACTCGGCCGAGTCGCGGCGCGGAGGCTGCTCGTGTTCGCGCGGGGACAGGGCCGAGCCACCCACCGCGTGCTGCTCGTCGGGTCGTTCGCGGAGGCCCTCGACGTCCACACCGCCGTGAGCCGGGCACCGGGCGCCGGGCTCGTGCCGGTGGGGATCCACCTCACCGAGGGCTTTGCTGCGAGCCGGGGAAATGCGTCACCAGTGCCCGTCTTCGCCGGCCGGGACGTGCTGTCCCTCGTGCACGAACTCGGCGCCGACACCATCGCGATCTGTGGGTCGGCGAACAACGAGCCGGGCGAGCTGCGGCGGTTGGCCTGGCAATTGGAGGGCACCGGCATCGACCTCGTCGTGGCGCCGCAGTTGACCGACATCGCCGGGCCTCGGGTGCACATCCGGCCGGTGGAGGGGCTGCCGCTGCTGCACGTCGAAGAGCCGAAACTCTCGGGCCTCGCTTGGCTCGTCAAGAACCTCATGGATCGGCTCATCGCGGCGGTACTCCTGTTGCTGTTGACCCCGGTCTTCCTGGTCGTCTCGCTGATGATCTGGACCTCCGACCGAGGGCCGGCGTTCTTCAGCCAGGCTCGAGTCGGCCGAGAGGGAAGACCATTCCGGGTGTGGAAATTCCGGACGATGTATACGGACGCGGAGGAACGGCTCGCGCACCTCATCGACCAGAACGAGAGCGACGGGCTGCTTTTCAAGATTCGCAACGACCCCCGGGTGATTCCGGTGGGACGGTTCTTGCGCCGCACCTCCCTCGACGAACTGCCACAACTACTCAACGTGGTCAAGGGCGAGATGTCATTGGTGGGGCCGCGACCGCTGCCCGCCGACGATGGAGACTTCTTGGGCGACGTCCGTCGCCGCCTGTTGGTGCGTCCCGGAATGACTGGATTGTGGCAGGTCTCGGGGCGGTCCGAACTCTCCTGGGACGACGCGGTTCGCCTCGATCTCTACTACGTGGACAACTGGTCGCTCGCCTTCGACCTGGTGATCATGATGCGCACCATCGGGGTGGTTTTCGGGCGCAAGGGTGCCTACTGACCAGTCCGACGCAGCCTCCTGTCGCCAGGGGGTGTGGCGTGAGTGACCTCTTCTGCCATGCTGATGTCGGCGGCAACGGTGCCGTGACGTCCGCATATCCTGCGGTCGCACGGGTGGCACCCGAGGCCGGCTCCCGCCAGGGCGGCTCTACCCGAGTCGTGTCCAGGCTTCGAGGAACTGCTCGATGCTGATTACCCCCAGCGCCGGGCACAGGAGAACAGGGAGAAACGGATGGCAAAGGGCGTTGTCGCCCGGACCGGATCATCCGGTCCCGACGGGGCACCCCGTGGGGCTGATGACCCGGATTTCGTGCAGTTGTTGACCCCCGACGGCGAGCGCGTCGAGCACCCGGACTATGACGTCGTCTTCACCGACGACGAGTTGCGTGGCCTCTATCGAGACCTCGTGGTTGTGCGCAAGCTGGACGCCGAGGCGACCGCCCTGCAACGCCAAGGGGAGTTGGGGATCTGGGCCAGCCTGCTTGGACAGGAAGCGGCTCAAGTCGGCTCCGGCCGAGCCTTGCGGGCCCAGGACATGGCCTTCCCAACCTATCGTGAACACGGTGTCCTCTATTGCCGTGGCATCGACCCGATCATGCCGCTCGGGCTCTTCCGCGGTGTCGATCAGGGCGGCTGGGACCCCAACGAGTTCAAGTTCAACATGTATACGATCGTCATCGGCGCCCAGGCGCTGCACGCCACCGGCTACGCCATGGGCATCGTGAAGGACGGCAAAGTCGGCGGCGACGACGGCGAAGCCGTCATCGCCTACTTCGGCGACGGTGCGACCTCGCAGGGCGACGTCAACGAGTCCTTCGTGTGGGCGAGCGTCTTCAACGCGCCCGTCGTGTTCTTCTGCCAAAACAACCAATACGCCATCTCTGAACCGTTGGAGCGTCAGACGCGCGTCCCGCTCTATCAACGAGCGGCGGGATTCGGTTTCCCGGGCGTGCGAGTCGACGGCAATGACGTGCTCGCGTGTTATGCGGTGACCCGGGCGGCGCTGGACAACGCCCGCAACGGCCAAGGCCCGAGTTTCATCGAGGCCTACACCTATCGCATGGGCGCGCACACCACCTCGGATGACCCGACCCGTTATCGGATCGCCTCTGAGGTCGAGGCGTGGCAGGCGAAGGATCCGATCAGCCGGTTCCGTCGTTATCTGGAACGGCTCGGCGTGGCCGACGACACCTACTTCGGCGAGATCGCCGACGAGGCGGCCCGAGAGGCCGTCCACCTGCGCGAAAGAGTCCTGTCGATGCCCGACCCGCAGCCCAGTCAGATCTTCGACCACGTCTATCCCACCGGCTCGCCCCTGCTCGACCAGCAGCGGGAGTCGTTCAGCCGATATCTCGACTCATTCGCGGGAGGGCACTGATGGCCACCCTCACCCTCGGCAAAGCGATCAACGACGGATTGCGCCGATCGTTGGAGTCGGACTCCAAAGTCCTGATCATGGGAGAGGACGTCGGTCGACTCGGCGGCGTTTTCCGCATCACCGACGGCCTGCAGAAGGACTTCGGCGAGGACCGGGTGATCGATACCCCGCTCGCCGAGTCGGGCATCATCGGCACTGCGGTGGGCCTCGCGATTCGCGGCTATCGCCCGGTCTGTGAGATTCAGTTCGACGGTTTTGTCTATCCCGCGTACGACCAGATCGTCTCTCAGGTCGCGAAGATGCACTATCGCTCCGGCGGAAAGCTGCGGTTGCCGATCGTGATCCGGATCCCCTTCGGTGGGGGGATCGGTGCGGTCGAACACCACTCCGAGTCTCCCGAGGCATACTTCGCGCACACCCCCGGGCTCAAGGTGGTCACCTGCTCCAACCCGCAGGACGCCTTCACGATGATCCAGCAGGCCATCGCCACCGATGACCCGGTTATCTTCTTCGAGCCAAAGCGGCGTTATTGGGAGAAGGGCGAGGTCGATCTGACCATCTCGCCCAACGAGGCATATCCGTTGTTCAGGACTCGGTTGGTTCGGCCCGGGACCGATGCGACCGTCGTCGCGTATGGCCCAATGGTGCGCACGGTCGTCGACGCGGCGACCGCTGCGGCGATCGAAGGGCGAGAGCTGGAGGTCTTCGACCTTCGCAGCCTGTCCCCCCTGGATCTCGATCCGGTCTATGAGTCGGTGCGACGCACCGGGCGACTCGTCGTGGTCCATGAGGCGCAAGGCAGCGGTGGGCTCGGCTCCGAGATCGCCGCGCGAGTGACCGAGGAGTGCTTCTATTCGTTGGAGGCGCCAGTGCTGAGGGTGACCGGCTTCGACACCCCCTATCCGGCGGCCCGGCTGGAAGAGGAGTATCTGCCTGATCTTGACCGGGTCCTCGACGCCGTCGACCGTTCGTTCGGGTGGTGAGAGCGAATGTCACGAATCAAGGAATTTCCGCTGCCAGATCTTGGTGAGGGCCTGACCGAGGGCGAGATCCTCGCCTGGTTTGTCGCCGAAGGCGACCTCATCACGCTCAACCAACCGATCGTGGAGGTGGAGACCGCGAAAGCGGCGGTCGAGATCCCCGCGAAGTGGGCCGGCCGGGTCGTGCGCATCTTCCACCCCGCCGGGTCGACCGTCGAGGTTGGCGCACCCATCATCGCGATCGACACCGATCCCTACGCCGTCGAGACTGTGCCGGACGGCCCTGGCGTCTCTCCGCCCTCGGCGGCGGCACTCGCCGAGGTGGAGATCGCATCGGCCGACCGTCCAGTCGAACCCGGTCTCATCGGTGGTCCGGCGCCGGGCGGTCGCACTGCGGTGCTGGTCGGCTATGGGCCGAAGACCACAACCGCGACGCGTCGGCCACGCAAAGACCCGTCGACGCCGGCGGTTTCGGTCGCACCGGCCCCGTCGGTCGCGGCTCGGATCGCGCCAGCCGAGGCGGCCCCGAGCGTTGCCTATACCCCACAGACCCACATTGACGGGGCGTCCCCGGTGCTCGCGAAGCCGCCGGTGCGCAAGTTGGCCCGCGAACTCGGCGTTGACCTCACGGGCCTGACCGGCACTGGGCCGGCCGGCACGGTCACCCGCGACGACGTGCTCTGCGCCTCATCGGTTGACGGGGGGCGCACCGCTGCGGTGCGGGCGGGTGGTGTCGACTCGGTCGCCGGGCAGTCGGCGGCCGCAGCGTTCGGTCCCGACCGGGAGCAGCGGGTCGTCGTGAGGGGAGTACGCAAACTGACGGCGGACAACATGGTGGCGTCGGCCTTCACCGCGCCGCATGTCACCGAGTTCCTCACGGTCGATGTCACTCGGTCGATGAAGGCACTCGAGCGTATGCGGGCCAAGCCCGAGTGGCGTGATCTTCGTCTGTCGCCGCTGCTGCTGGTGGCCAAGGCGGTGCTGCTGGCGACCCAGCGCTATCCGATGGTCAACTCCACGTGGTCGGGCGCGACCGGTGAGATTATCGTCAAGGAATACGTCAACCTCGGCATCGCCGCCGCCACCGATCGCGGCCTCATCGTGCCCAACATCAAAGACGCGGGGCGCCTCACAATGGCGCAGCTGGCCCACGAGCTCAACACTCTCGTGGCGACGGCGAAAGCCGGTCGAACCGCCCCTGCTGACATGAGCGGCGGCACTTTCACCATCACTAACGTCGGCGTCTTCGGGGTCGACTCCGGCACCCCGATCTTGCCCCCAGGCGAGGCGGCGATCCTGGCGTTTGGTGCAGTTCGCGAGACCCCGTGGGTGCACAAGGGACGGGTCAAGGCCCGCCAGGTGACGACGCTGGCACTCTCCTTTGATCACCGTGTCATCGATGGCGAGCTTGGCTCCAGGTTCCTGCGCAGCGTGGGTGACTTCCTCGCCGATCCTGAGGTCGCCGTGCTCAGCCACGGTTGACCGTCCGTTAACCACTCTCGCGTCCAGATCAGGCCGGGCGGCGAGGAGCCTCGACTGAGTCGTGGACACCACCCTCCCCGGAGGGGCGAAGTGCTTGTGAGGGCGTTGACACCACGCGAACATCGCGGCGTCGACGCCCTCACCCCATGTGGCAGACCGAACATCACATGGGTTCAGAGCGTTCAAATCGAAGGGGGTGGTCGAGATCACCCTTAGAATCGTTGGCAAAACGGCAAGCTCAGCTGTTTAATATAAGGCATGGGCAAGCTGATGGAGAGAATTCGCAACCGCCGCCGCATAGACGCGCAGAACCGGGTGATCGCCCGGGCGCTCCGCGTGGCGCCCTCTGAGGCGCTTCGCCGGGAGCTTATGGAGATCACTAGCCGCTGCCAGTGACCTTCGCCACGTCGTCGCGGCATGAGTCGGCGACGACGTGGGTCATCAATCAAATCCGATCACCAGACCAACCCGACGACCCGGCAGGGCAGCCACCCGCCGGGTCGTTTGCGGTGGTTGGGTGATGGTTGCCCGTGGAGATTCGCCGTTGCGGCACTCGAGGCAGTGCCGGCGGGGGTGAGCTTTGGTGACCCGGCCGGGTACGGTGATGTGCGTTGGACCCGCCGCAGCGCCGCCCGACCGGGCGCATCGAGGAGGCACCGATGTCAGAGGCTCCATATCCGCCGGCCGAACCGCCAGCGGATGGTGATCGGACCAATCAGGTTCCACCGCCGAACCAGCCGCGCTATAGCGCGGCTGCCTCTGTTCCCGTGCCGCCGACATCGGGCACAGCCCCGGCGCATCAGGCCCCGGCGCAGTTAAATCTGCCACAGCTGGGCCAACCCCAGTTTGGCCAGCCCACGCCTGGGCAGACCCAACCGGCGACACCGGCCGGGCGCGTCTATGGCCAGCCCAGTGCGCCCACCGGAGACGGCCGGGCACCGACGCCCGGCCAGACCTATGGGACGCCCCAGGCTGCCACGACGCCTGGCGGTTTCACCTACTCCAGTTCCAGCCACACTCAGTCCGGCGATGCCGGCCCGCAGCCGTCAGCGTGGGCGGGGCCGGGCGACGCAGCCAACGGCTCGTATCCGCCGGCACCGGTCACCAATCCGATGACCGTGCCGACGTCTGCGGGAGCCGGCACGGTGGGGACAGCGGGAGGCCAGACCGGCACCACGTACGGAAGCTCGGCGCAGAGCCAGGGTGGGCACAATCCGGCGGCCGCACCGGCACAAGGGGCCGTCTATGGTCGTCCAGCGAATGCCGGTGGCACAACGGCGGGCGACGCGACTGTCGCTCACTACGCCCCGGGCACCCATCAAGCCCCGGCTCACGCGGCCCCGACAGCTTCGAACGTCGGCTCCCCGGCGGGGCAGGCCTCGGTGGGTTATACCCCACACACCTATCCCACCGCGTCGTCGGCCGGAGCACACGCACAACCGTCGGGCTTCGCCGTGGCGGCGACTCCCGAGGCTCAGGGGCTGGGACAACAGCAGCAGCCCGGCGGGGCATCGCGGGCTGCGGTGAGCGTGCCGACCGGTGGCTGGCCCTACGCGCAGGCGGAGACGCCGCAGGCCAAGCCTCGCAGGCGGGGGCTGATCATCACATTTAGCGCGATCATCGTTGTGATGTTGCTCGGCGGTGCCAGCTTCATGGCATGGCGTTTCCTCAATCAGTCAGGCTCTTTCGCGGTGGGCAGCTGTGTGACGCAGGACGGCGGCGGCGCAAAGACTGTCGACTGCACCACGACCGGCGCCTATCGGATCGTGGGAATCGTCGCCGATGAGGCCGGCTGCGCCGATCCGAGTCAGCCCTCGCTGGTCTTGCCGGATGGCCTCAGCGGCAAGAAATACGCCTGCCTCGCCCCGGCGACGCCATAACCCCGCTCTGCAAGCCCAATCGCGGCAGGCCCGTGAGCGAACCGATCACCACGCTCCGCCGATCGCGCGGCGGAGAGGCGATGACCCGTACGGGCAGATGGTCGTGTGGGTCACGGGCGGAAGGCGCCAACGCTCACGCCTGCGGCGATCAGGTCCGCGCGGACTCGCGCGGCGATGAGTGCGGCGCCCGGAGTGTCGGAGTGCACGCACAGCGACTCGACCGGTTCGGTGAGCACCGAGCCGTCGATGGCGTCGACGTGCCCCGTGAGTGCCCAGCGCACAGCCCGTTCGGCTATCGCCACGACGTCGGTGAGCACGGCGTTGGGATCGCGGCGGGGCACTAGCCCGCCATCAGGTCGATAGGCGCGGTCGGCGAAACCCTCGCAGACGACCCGAACTCCGCGCTCGTCGGCGTGCCGGGCCAGCGCCGATCTCGGCTGACACAACACTGGCAGGGCGGGGTCAAAGTCGAGGATCGCCGCGACGACCGCGGCCGCCTGACCGGGGTCGGCGCCCGCACGGTGATAGAGAGCCCCATGCGGTTTGACATAACGGACTCGTGTTCCGTGCAGTCGGCAGAAGCCATCGAGCGCCGCGATCTGATAGATGATCTCGTCGCGGAGTTCGTCGGGGTCATAGTCGATGTGTCGACGTCCGAATCCGGCGAGGTCGCGATAGGCGACCTGCGCGCCGACCGCGACGCCCAAGTCGGCGGCCCGACCACACACCCGTCGCATCGTGACGGCGTCACCACCGTGAAATCCGCAGGCGACGTTGGCGCTCGTGGCTATGGCGAGGAGGGCCTCGTCGTCGCCGAGACGCCAGATCCCGAATCCTTCGCCGAGGTCGGTGTTGAGGTCCATGGTCGTGCTCCGGGATGGGAGGGGTCGGCGGGCACTGGCGACGAGGTGAGGTTGAAGGCGATCCGTGTGCCGGGGCGGGCTTGTGCGAGCACCGGCAGGTCGGCGGCGACGACGACCGCGATGACGGGATAGCCGCCGGTGGTGGGGTGGTCGGAGAGGAAGACGAGAGGCGCGCCATCGGCGGGCACCTGAACCGAGCCGAGCACGATGCCTTCGCTCGGCAGCTCGGCGGTGATCGCCCGCCGAAGCTGTGGGCCGGCGAGCCGAGCCGCGACCCGGTTGCTTTTCACCGTGACGGTGTAGGTCGATCCCAGCAGCGTGTCGATCGCGGCGGCGGTGAACCAGTCGTGACGAGGCCCGAGATGCACCCGCACTCGGGTGGGTTGGCTCGAATCCGGGATGGGGCTGGGTGCGGGCAGGTCGACGTCGGCTGCGGTGGGCGCCGAAGCGGCGTCCGAGCCGCGGTAGCGCTCGACGGGCAGCACGAAGCCGGCGCGCAGCGGCGGCGGACCGAGGCCGGAGAGCGTGTCGGTGCTGCGGCTGCCGAGCACTGGAGCGACCCGCACCCCGCCCGCGAGCGCGACGTAGGACCGGACTCCGGCGTTCGGACGGCCGATCGCGATGGTCTCGCCGGCCGAGACCGGCACGGCCGAGTCGAACGGGACCACGCGACCGTCCACAGTGACCTGAGCGGGCGCGCCGGTGACGGCGATCAACGTGGCGTGCTGGGCGCGGATCGTGACACCGGTGAGGGTGGTCTCGAGGCCAGCCGCGTCGTCGGGGTTGCCGATGAGGCGGTTGGCGCGGATCAGCGCGGGGCGATCGAGTGCGCCAGACCGGGTGACGCCGATGTGCGCGTAACCGGTGCGGCCGAGGTCCTGCACTGTGGTGAGAAGGCCCTGTTTGAGAATGTCGATCATGATGCGGCAGCCTGAACGAAACGAACCCGTGTGCCTGGAGTGAGCAGTGCTGGTGGGGTTCGGGCGGGGTCGAAGAGGCGGACTGTGGTTTCGCCCACGAGCAGCCAGCCGCCGGGTGAGGCGGTGGGATAGATCCCGGCGTAGGCGCCGGCGAGGGCGACCGAGCCGGCGGGAACCCGGGTGCGGGGGGTCGCCAGTCGAGGCACCGCGAGCTCCTCGGGCAGTCCTGCGAGATAGGCCCAGCCAGGGGCGAATCCACAGAACGCGACGTGCAGCTCGGTGGCGCATAGGCGGTCGATGACACCGGTCACGTCGGTGCCCCAGAGCTCGGCGACCTGAGGCAGGTCGTCGCCGGTAAAGGTCACCGCGATCGCCACTGTGGTGGTTTCGCTGCCGGTCGTGGTGGCCGCACCCGTACGCGCGATGTGGCGCACGACCCCAGCGGCCGCCACGGGATCTCGAACTCCGGACAGAAGGACGGTTCGGGCGCCCGGCACGATTTCGGTCACGTCGAGGTCGCCGGTCTCCTTTCGTCGCCATAGTTCGGCGAACCAGGACTGCGGTTGGTCGACGTCGAGAAGCAGCGCGGCTGGGCCAGCTGGGTGGATCCGGGCCGGGTTGAGGGAGACGGTCGGGGGTGTCACAGGCCACCTATTCGCATCGTCGATACTTCATCATCCCTGGTTCAACGGGGACGTGTGGGCGCGCCGAGCGCCGTCGGGCGCGTGAGACACGCCACTACTGCTTGGTAACTTACGGTTTCGTAACCGTAGGATGGTGCGGTGACCACGAGCACGCAGCACCCCTCCGGCGGCCTCCGTCTGACCCCGGCAGACCTGGGCAAGCCCCGCATGCGCGGTTGGCTACACGCATACGCCTTCTTCGTCGCGGTCGTCGGTGGCGTGGTGCTCACCTCGCTCGCCGCCACCCGACCCGGAGTCGGGCCGGTGATCAGCTGCGCGATCTATAGCGTCACCGTCTGCGGACTCTTTGGGATCAGCGCGCTCTATCACCGTCGTGTGTGGAGCGAGCGGGGTTATCAGGTGATGCGTCGAATGGACCATTCGATGATCTTCATCTTCATCGCCGGCACCTACACTCCCTTCTCGGTGCTGCTGCTGGAGCACTCGACGGCGACGGTGATGCTTCCGGTCGTGTGGGGCGGCGCCATTGCCGGAGTCGCGTTGAAGATCATCTGGCCGCACGCGCCCCGATGGATCGGCGCACCGCTCTACATCGCCCTCGGGTGGGTCGCGGTCGTCGTGCTGCCCGAGATTTTGCACTACGGCGGGGTGACCGCGTTGGTGTTGATGATCGTCGGAGGTGCGGTCTACAGCGTCGGCGCTGTCTTCTATGCATTGCGATGGCCGAACCCGTGGCCGACGGTCTTCGGCCATCACGAATTCTTCCACGCCTGCACACTGATCGCCGCAGCATGCCACTACATCGCCGTCTACTTCGCCCTTTACGCCTGACCCGCCGTCACCAGTCGATAACTGGCATGAACTGCGGCGACCAACCAGGGTAGGCTCGGCAGTCGTGATTGACCTGCGACTGGTCCGAGACCAACCCGACGTTGTGCGCGCCAGCCAGCGAACCCGTGGCGAGTCGGAGTCGGCTGTCGACGACCTTCTCGCCGCCGACGAACAGCGCCGCACGTCGCTGCAGCGGTTCGAGGGGCTGCGCTCCGAGCAGAAGCAACTGTCCAATCAGATGCGTTCGGCGACCGGCGACGAGCGCGTTGATCTCGTCGCCCGCACCAAAGAACTCTCCGGTCAGGTGAAGTCCGCCGAAGCCGAGGCGGGCAACGCCGACCGAGCGTTGCGTCAGGCGCACCTCGCCATCTCCAACGTGGTCGAGCCACAGACGCCGGCCGGCGGCGAGGACGACTATGTTGTGCTGCGCGAGGTGGGAGATCCACCCGCGATCACCAACCCGCGCGACCACGTGGAGCTTGGTGAGCTGCTCGCGGCGATCGACACAGAGCGCGGCGCCAAGGTCTCCGGCAGCCGTTTCTATTTCCTCACCGGTGTCGGCGCACTGTTGCAGATCGGGCTTCTGCAGCTCGCAGTGGCCCAAGCGGTGGAGAACGGGTTTACCCCGATGATCACTCCGGCACTCGTGAAGCCCGAGTCGATGGAGGGCACCGGCTTTCTCGGGTCTCACGCGAGTGAGATCTATCGTCTCGAGGCCGACGACCTCTATCTGGTCGGCACCTCCGAGGTTCCTCTCGCGGCCTATCACGGCAGTGAGATCCTCGATCTCGACGAAGGTCGACCCCGGCGCTATGTCGGATGGTCCTCATGTTTTCGTCGGGAGGCCGGCTCCTATGGCAAGGACGTGCGGGGCATCGTGCGAGTGCACCAGTTCGACAAGGTCGAGATGTTCTCCTATTGCCGGCCCGATGAGGCGTCCGACGAACACCTGCGACTGCTCGCCTGGGAAGAGGAGATGCTTGCCAAGGTCGAGGTCCCTTATCGGGTCATCGACGTGGCGGCCGGCGACCTCGGATCCTCGGCCGCGCGCAAATTCGACTGCGAGGCGTGGGTGCCGTCGCAGGGGCGCTATCGCGAGGTGACCTCCACGTCCAACTGCACGACGTTTCAGGCCCGGCGGCTCAACGTGCGCTATCGCGACGGCGACGGCCGGCCGCAGTTCGCGGCGACCCTCAACGGGACCCTCGCCACAACCAGGTGGTTGGTGGCGATTCTGGAGAATCATCAGCAGCCGGACGGCTCGGTCGTCGTGCCGAAGGCGCTGCGTCCCTTTGTCGGCGGGCGCGACGTGTTGACGCCGGTGTCACGCTGACCCGAGGTCCTGCCGCCGCGGAGGTTGTCGTGACTGGCTTGCCGAGACTCATCGCGACGGATCTTGACGGCACCCTGGTTCGCGGCGACGAGACCGTCTCCGACTATTCCGTACGGGTCATGGGGCGCGCGCACGACGCCGGCATCGCCATCGCGGCGGTGACCGGCCGAGGTGCGCGCCTCATCGACCTGTGTCGTCGCGACCTTCCCGCCGCAGACTTTCTCGTGCTGGCGCAGGGCGCCTATGTGGTCGATCAGCGAGACCTCGCGGAGCCGCTGGTGCTGGCTCGGCGGCAAATGTCAGGAGCCGACCTCACCGAGGTGCTGGCCCGGTTGGAGGCGGTAGTCGGTCCGCTGTCGATCCTTGTGGAGGCGCTGGATAAGCCTCGGTCGCCGCTGTGGGGCGACGCCCACGTCGTCTGGCCGTATCCGGAGTGGATCGCCTATGACCGCGTGCTCGCGCTTGCGGGCCCTGTCTATAAGGGCTTCGCCCGCGCTGAGAACATCACCGCCGACGAGTTGCTCGCCATCGGTCGCGGGCTCATCCCCGCAGAGCTGGCGACCCTCACGCAGGCGGGCCTGGGTTTCGTGGAGATCACCGCACCCGGAGTCGACAAGGCCAGCGGCCTCGCCGTGGTGGCGGAGGCCCTGGGGATCACCTCCGCCGATGTGTGTGTCTTCGGCGACATGCCCAACGACGTGCCAATGTTCCGGTGGGCCGGCTGGCGCCGAGTGGCGGTGGCCAATGCCCACCCGGAGGTGCTCGCGTTGGCCGACGAGGTGACCGCGAGCAACGACGCCGACGGCGTCGCCCGCTGGGTCGAGGCGCTGCTCGCGTCACACCAGCGCACGGGTGGCGACTAGAGGTATTGGCCGGTCCGACCGTGCTCGCCGCGCTCCTCGCCGGGACCGCCACCGTCAGGCATCCCTGGCATCACCGGCATGCCCGACGGCCCGACGGTGAGGGCTGGTCGGCCGCCACGCATCTGTTCCAACTGGAGTCGGGCCGCCATCTGTTGGGCCACCAACGCCGCTTGGATGCCGTGAAAAAGGCCTTCCAGCCAGCCGACGAGTTGGCCCTGCGCGACGCGCAGCTCAGAATCACTCGGCGTCGCGCCCTCTTCGAAAGGCAGCGACAGTCGGTCGAGCTCATCGATGAGCTCGGGGGCGAGTCCGGTCTCCAACTCCGTGATCGATCGGCGGTGGATCTCGGTGAGGCGTTGTCGGGACTTCTCGTCGAGAGGCGCGGCCTTGACCTCGTCAAGCAGCTGCTTGATCATGCTGCCGATCCGCATGACCTTGGCCGGCTGTTCGATCAACCGTGCGGGATCTTCGTCGTCGCCTCTGCGCCCAGCCGCATCCTCGTCAGCGCCGTCAACCTCCATGGTCCCGATGGGTCGGCCGTCCGGACCCACCACCACGACGGTTTTCGACTGCGACTCGGTGTCAGGCTCCGGTGCGGTTCCGTCTTGCTTGGGGTGGCTCATCGCCGTACGCCTCCTGTTGTCGGGTTATTGGTGGCAACGATTCACGATAGCGTTGACTGGTGAGTGAGGATTCCCGTGCCGTGTTGCGTCGTCCGGCCCGGCCGCCCGACTTCACCGTTGCCTATGGTGATCACGCCGATCAGATAGCTGATGTGCGGCTTCCTCCCAACATGGGGCGCGAATCCGAAACAGCCTCGCCACTGCGCGGCCCAGCCCAGAGCGGCGTCCCCGCCGTCAAACCCTCCTCCTCCATGGTTACCGCACCGGCCCAGCCGCCCGCCCCGCTTGTGCTGTTTCTGCACGGCGGATTCTGGCGCGCCGAATATGACCGGGCCCATGTCGGCCCCCTCGCGCAGGCGCTCAGTGCGGCCGGATTCGTCGTGGCGACCGTCGAGTATCGCCGCACCGGAGCCCCCGGCGGCGGCTGGCCGGGCACCTTCGACGATGTCAGCCGTGCGCTGCGCCTCGCACCCCGGCTCATCGCGCAGAAAGTTCCGGTCGACACGAGTCACCTCATCATCGGTGGCCACTCGGCAGGCGGCCACCTCGCGCTCTGGGGAGCGGTGCAACTGCGGTGGGCCCAAGCGGCCCGCGACCCGTCCGCACCTGAGTTCGCCAGCGTCCGAGTCGTCGCCCTCGCTCCCGTCGCAGACCTCGCCGAGGCCCACCGGCTCGATCTGGACGAGGGAGCGGTCACAGCGCTGCTGGGTGGGGGGCCGGCCGAGGTGCCCGATCGGTTCGCCACCGCCGACCCGATGCGTCTACTGCCGCTCGGCGTGCTGGTCACGGTGCTACACGGCGACGCCGACATTCAGGTGCCAATCGGCCTGTCCCGAGGCTTTGTCGCCGCCGCACGCGCCGCAGGCGACCTGGTCGCCTACCACGAACTCGCGCACACTGACCATTTTGCTCTGATTGATCCGGAATCAACGGCGTGGGCATCGGTGCTCAACGCATTCGACACGAGCCCTGGGGAGCCGGTCGCGCTATCGTGAGCTGCACCCCACCACCCTTTGGCCGCACGAGGAGCAACGGTGTCGCAACTGGACCGTCGGCAAGTTTTGAAACTCTTCGGGGGACTGACCGCTGCCGGCACGCTCGCGGCCTGCTCCGGAGAGTCGTCCGACCCGACCGTTGAGTCCGATGAGCCACTGGGCGACCGCATTGTCATCGGCTTGATCTCGCCCGCGACCGGACCTAACGGCCGGATCGGTTCGGAGATCACCAACGGATTCCGGCTCTTCCTGCACGAGCACAGTCAACGTCTGGGGCGGCACGATGTCGACCTCAAGATCGCGGACGAGGGCTCCACCCCGACGTCGGCTCGGGCGGCCGTCGAGTCCCTCCTGTCGCAAAACGTGCTCGCGATCGCCGGAACCTCGACAGCGACCGCCGTGCTCTCCGCACGCGACCCGATCGAGCAGGCAAAAACCCCGCTGATCTGCGCGAACGCCGCGCCCAAGGATCTTCCGGGGGCCTTCTACATCTGGCGCGCGTCCCACCTTGAAGGGGAAGCGGGTTCGGCGCTCGCCAGCTACGCCGTCGCCCACGGCTCCAGAGCCTATGTCCTCAGGGCCAAGGAACTCGCCGGCAACGAAGACGCGAACGGCTTCGTCAAGGCGTTCAGCGAACTCAATGGCAAGGTGGTCGGCGACACTCTCGACTCCGCTGATCCTGCCGGGCTTGTCGAGGACGCACGCCGCAGCCGCGCGGACGTGATCTTCTGCTCCTACACCGGCAATCAGGCGCGGGATCTTCTTCGAGCCTTTCAACAGGCGAACCTCGACGCGATCCTGGTCGGCCCGGCGGCGCTCACCGAGACATTCGACGTCAGCAAAGTCACCCCACTGCCCAAACGGGTCTTCACCGCCGCGAACTACGCGCCAGATCTCGACAATGACGCCAACCGTCGATTTGTCTCCGCTTACCACCTCAAATACGGCGCGCAGCCGAGCACAACAGCGATGGCGGCCTATGACTGCGCGGCCATCCTCGACAGGGCTCTCCGGATGGTCAGCGGGGAACTCAGCCCATTCGTCCTCAACAAATACCTCAGTCTGCTCGGCCAGGTCGACAGTCCGCGGGGTCTGTGGACGTTCAACATCACCCGCTCGGCGCAACAGATGTGGTATTTGCGGCAGCTGCGACTCGACGGGCAGATGTCGGCGAACCTTCTCGCCGCCGATCTCGCGGTCATGGGCTGAGCGAGGTCAGCGGCGAGACCCTCGCGACCACGAAGACCGATTGCCCCCATGGCATGGGGACGCGACCGTCGAGCGCTCGGGCGATCGGCACGACACAGCGGTCATAGAGGCGCAGCATCGCACCGTTGCGTGGGGTCATCCGAAGGCCCTTGACCGTGACATACCAACTCAGCAAGCCGATCGGGTTGACGTAGCGAACCTCGACAGGGTCGAGCCCGGCGGCCTGCACCGCCGCGCGGGCGCTGGCCCGCGTATATCGGCGTTGGTGGCCGATCGCGCGGTCGAAGCGCGACATCGCGGACGGAAAAGCCGGAACGATCAAGATCACCGACCCGCCCGGGCGAACCAGCGCCGCCATATCCCGAAGCGCACGAACGTGGTCCGGGATGTGCTCCAAGATGTTGTACGCGATAGCGCAGGTGTGCCGTGCGACGTGGTCGTCCGGAATCTCCCCACCGCCGAGGAGAAGCCACCGGGTGCGGATCGTCGAGTGACCAGCGAAGCGCTGTGTGAGCTGGGCGAATCGGTGCTCGTCGGCCTCCGTCGCGGTGAACTGGCTCACCGAATCGATCCACTCCAGGGCATAGTCGCCCGTGCCGGAACCGATCTCGATCGGCTCTTCGCCGAGGTGCGGTCGCGCGAGATCGGCCAACCATCGTCGATAGCGGACCGCGTCCGACAGATCTTCCAGCACGTCAGACTGCAAACGGGTATCCCCGGTCAGCTCGGTCACGCCGTAGACTCTGTCAGATGCGTCGACCGCTCGACGTACGCCCCGCCCGGTGAGGTCGTCGCCCAGGAGTCGATCGTGAAACTCTCCATCCTCATGCCGGTCTACAACGAGCGCCTGCTCATCGCCAACGCGGTGAAGCAAGCGCTCGAGGTCACCTACCCGTGTGAGATAGAACTCGTCGTCGTCGACGATGGCAGCCGCGACGGAACGGCGGACTATCTCGCCGGTCTCGATGATCCCCGGGTGACCGTCGAGGTTCATCCACGCAACCGCGGCAAGGGCGCGGCAATTCAGACCGCCGTCGCCCGTGCCACCGGCGACTACATGGTCATCCTCGACGCGGACCTGGAATACGACCCGCAGGACATCCCCCGGCTGCTCGACCCGGTGCTCGACGGCCGCGCCTCGGTGGTCTACGGCAACCGGACATTCGGCAGCCACAGCGCGTATTCGTTCTGGTACGTGATGGGCAACAAGGGCGTCACCATGGTGGCGAACATGATCTACAACTCGTACATCTCGGATCTTGAAACGTGTTTCAAGCTCATGCCGATCGAGCTCTTCCGGTCGCTGCGGATCCGCTCCGCCGGGTTTGGCATGGAGGCTGAGGTAACGGGCAAACTCCTGCGTCGGCGAATTCTGCCCTATGAGGTCCCGATCTCCTATCGGGCACGGACCCGGGAAGAGGGCAAAAAGATCACTTGGAGGGACGGGGTCGAGGCGTTGTGGATTCTCAGCCGCGAGCGGATGCGTTCGCGGCCCGTGCGGCGCGACAGGGGCTAAAAGACGTGCGAGCCACCCGAAGTCTGATCGCGGCGGGCGTCGCGCTCACGGTCGCGATCGGTGCGTTCGTCCTCGTCCGAGCCGCGTCGGCCGATCCGACCCAGCCAGATCGGGGCGCATCCTCAACGCCGGCCACGCCCGCGCCAGCCGCCATGCCCACTGGAGCCGGCTGCCCCGACCTGTGGAAGTGCGGGTTCGCCGCAGCCGAGACGTTCGTCGCGGCCCAGCGAGGCTATCTCGGCATTGAGGTTCGCGACCGTCGCACCGGCGCGGTCTGGACCTCGGGCGCGGCGAAGACCCGAATCTGGGCGGCCTCCACGCCAAAACTCGCCCTCGCCGTCGCGTTGCGGGAACTCGACCGAGCCAAGAAGATCACGTTGAGCGGCGCGGACGAGAAAGACATCGCCGCCATGCTCGCCGTCTCGGACAACGCCGCCGCCGATCGGCTCTGGGACAAATACGCCGTGGACAACACCCTGATATCGCGCTTTCGATACACGTACGGGATGCGTAGCGCAGGCTATGTCTCGGGATTTCCCCGCCGGTGGGGCTTCATCAAATGCTCAGCCCACGATCTGAGCAACCTCATGTCCTACGTCCTCGACACACTCGACCGCCGGGATCGGGCCGAAATCGTCGAGGCGATGCGCGGGGTCGGGTCGGTGCAGCGTTGGGGTGTGTGGGCCGTCGGCCCGCAGGAACACCCTGGTGTGAAAAACGGCTGGTCCATCGAGCGCGACGATGACGTGGACCACTGGGTCACGGCGACGGTGGGTTTCGCCGGCCCGGACGAACGATATGTGGTCGCCGTGATGTATCACCAACTGCCCGGCGGAGACACGATCGACCACGGCGTGCATGTGGTCACCGATCTCGTCGCGACGGTCTTCAACGCGCCGACACCCGCGCCTGCCGTGATTCCACCGCCGGACTCCTGACTCACGTGGTGAGCAGCACCTTGCCGATGTGACCCGACGACTCGACGAGGCGGTGTGCCTCGGCGGCCTCCGACATCGGCAACCGGGCCCACACGACGGGTCGCACCAGATTCTGCTCGATGAGCGGCCACACGTTGTCGGCCACGTCGGCGACGATGGCGGCCTTCTCGTCCACGGTCCGCGATCGCAGTGTGGTGCCGAAGATGCTCGCCCGTTTGGTCAGCACAAGGCCGAGGTCGAGTTCGCCACGTCGCCCGCCTTGAAGCCCGATAACGACGAGCCGACCGCCGGTGGCGAGGGCCGCGACATTGCGTTCGAGATATGCCCCACCCATGATGTCGAGGATCACGTCAACGCCGTGGCCACCCGTGTCGGTGTGGGTCAGTTCGGCGAAGTCGCCGTCGGTGTAGTCGATGGTGACCTCAGCGCCGAGCGCGCGCAGGGCGGGGTGCTTGTCGGCGCGAGCGGTGGCGAGCACTCGGGCGCCCCGCGCGGCGGCGAGCTGAATCGCGAAGGTTCCGATGCCGCTGCCTCCCCCATGCACGAGAAAGGTCTCCCGGTCGGCGAGTTTCGCCAGCGCGAAGACGTTGGACCACACCGTGCACGCGACTTCGGGCAGACTGGCGGCGTCTTCGACCGACACGCCGGCCGGCACCGGCAGCAGATGCGCCGCCGGCGCCACCACCCGTTCTGCATATCCGCCGCCGCTGAGCAGGGCGCACACCTCGTCGCCGAGGTGCCATGCGGTCACCCCCGCGCCGACCGCCGCGATTCGTCCGGAGCATTCCAGACCCGGGTACGCCGAAGCTCCAGGCGGCGGCGGATAGAAGCCCGCCCGCTGCAGAAGGTCCGCGCGGTTGACCGCAGTGGCGACGACGTCGATGAGAACCTCGCCCGAACCGGGGATCGGCTCGTCAACCTCGGTCCACGTCAGGGCATCGGGGCCACCGGGTGCGGGAAGCGTGACAGCATGCACACGTCCATCATGCCCAGTCCTGGCCGGTGATGCGCTGGTAAGCCTCGATGTAGCGGGCGCGAGTCGCGGCGACGACCTCCGGCGGAATCTCGGGTCCCGGGGCGCTCTTGTCCCACCCGGTGCCGGCGGCCCAGTCGCGCACATATTGCTTGTCGAAGGAACGCTGTGCCTGGCCGGGGCGATAGTCGGCGGCCGGCCAGAATCGCGACGAGTCCGGGGTGAGGACCTCGTCGGCGAGGATCAGGTCGCCGGTGGGAGTGAGGCCTAGCTCGATCTTGGTGTCGGCGATGATGATGCCGCGTTCGGCGGCGAGGGCGGCCCCGAACGCGTAGACGTCGAGAGTGACGCGCCGCAGCTCCTCGGCCCGGGATCGGCCGATTCGGTTGATGACCTCGTCAAAGGTCATCGGCTCGTCGTGGCTGCCGAGCGGCGCCTTCGTCGTCGGGGTGAAGATCGGTTCGGGCAGTCGGGAGCTCTCCACCAAGCCGCCCGGCAAGGCCACCGCGCAGACGGCGCCGGTTCGGCGATAGTCGGCGAGGCCAGAACCGGTGAGATATCCCCGTGCGACGCACTCCACGGGAACCATGTCGAGGCGTCGGCAGCGCAACGCCCGCCCGGCCCACTTCGCAGGCACCTCGGTGGACGAGATCACGTGGTTTGGGATGATCGCGGCGAGTCGTTCGAACCACCACAGCGACAGTTGGGTGAGGATCCGTCCCTTGTCGGGAATGGGCGTCGGCAGGACCACGTCATAGACCGACACGCGATCGGACGCCACCAAGATCAAGTCATCGCCGTCGAGATAGACGTCCCGGACTTTGCCGGAGTGCAGCAGCCGCATGGTGATTCCCGTCGTGAGTCGCCGCATACGGCGATGACCTTATCGCGAATCGCCAGCTCAGCGCCGCCACCAGGGAACGCGGAGGCGGACAGGTTGGCTCGTCTGGCACACTGGGCCTCGACACGTCACGTCATCGATCCCACAGGTGGGTGGTGCCGGAGGTTGTCGAGGAGGGCTCGCCTAGTGGCCGATGGCGACGGTCTTGAAAACCGTTAGGGCGGTATCCCCGCTCTCGTGGGTTCGAATCCCACGCCCTCCGCTCAAGCAGCAAAAAGCCCCTCTGACCAGCGAAAACGCCGACCAGAGGGGCTTCGTCGTCGAGCCGGGTCGCGCGTACAAAGTCGATCTGTGGACGGTGTCAAGTGAAGAGTCGGGAATGCGTCTATCGAAGCTGGTGATCTCGGACAGTCAGCGAAACTGAACACCCGGTGATGCCTTCAAGGGAGACAGCGCTGATGGCGGAGCAGCCGGTCGAGCGGGCCGCTGAGGCGTTCGCGGCCACCCTCGCCCGGCTGCGCGGTGAGCGCCGCCTGTCCCAGAAACGGCTCGCCACGCAGATGGGTTTCGACCCGTCCTATGTCAGTCACGTCGAGGCACGCCGACACCGGCCGACCGAGGATTTCGCCCGCCGAGCCGAAGCGGTGTTGCAGGCCGGTGGCGTGCTTTGGCAGCGGTTTCAGGAATATGACGCGGTTCGCAACGCGAGCACCTCGTCCGCCCCCCGACCGCAGCGAACCGTGACCGTCGAGCAACGTCTGCCCCCAGGACCGGGCCTCATTGTCGAACACGAACACGCGGAGCTGTCATTCGCCGACGGCGTCTATCGTTGCGTCGTTCGGCGTGAGCTGCTCAACGCCGGCTCTGAACCGGTCACGCGCTATCCCGCACGCATCGCCGTCGACCGCTTTCCCGCCGAACCGGAGCGGTCCAACCGGCACTATCACGACCATCCACTGCGGTGGGACGAGTTGGAACTCACCGCCCGCTGCGGCGACGAGGTGATGCGGTGGCGGCCCAAACACGACCGCGACGCGTTCAAGGAAGTGTGGTTGCTCTTCGAAAACGACGACACCCGCTTCCCGCTCTATCCGGGGCGCCAAACGACCATCGAATATTCCTATGTGGTCGGTCAAGACAAGTGGGGCACGTGGTTTCAGCGGGCGATTCGGCTGCCGACCCGCCGGTTGTCCGTGCGGTTGTGCTTTCCAGCGAGCGTGCAGCCACTCGTGTGGGGCGTGGAGACCTCGTTGACCTCCGAAGCCGTCGCACTCCGTACCCCGGTCAATGAACATCATCACGGTGACCAGGTCGTCTTTGACTGGGGCATCGACGACCCGGCGCTGGGAGCCAGGTTTCGGTTGGAGTGGCGGTTTCGCGACGATGGGCGACCCCCAAAGGGCGACTCCCCCACGAAGCCGGACTCCCTGTCGGAGCCCAGCGTTCGCATGGCGTCGGCTGGCATCGTGCAGCGGGGGGCGTCTGTGCTGACTCAGCCCGCACGCCGGTTTCTGCTGCCCGCCGACGCGGCCATGGCGACGGAGGTGGTCACCCGGCTGCGGGAAACGTTCGACCGAGTGGTGCGTTTGCACGACTTCAGCAAAGGCGTGGGGCTCGCAGCGCCGCAGATCGGCCTCGGGTGGGCGGCCGCAGTGGTGCGAGCGCCGAGCTCGGGTCCGGAGCCGCTGGTCCTGCTCAATCCGGTCGTGGTGGCAGCCTCCGCCGACGAGGACGAACAGTTCGAGGGGTGCCTGTCGTTCTTCGACGTGCGCGGCGTCGTGCGCCGTCCTCTGAGCATCGACGTGAAATTCAGCAATCTCGCCGGAGTCATCGCAACCAGAACCTTCCGCCATGCGGCGGCCAGACTGGTGGCGCACGAGATCGACCACCTCAACGGGCTGCTCTACCGCGATCGAATGGCGGTGGGGGCCGAGCTGATCCCCGTGCAGCGCTATCAGTCATCCGGCCGACCGTGGCGCTACGACAACGAGGGTTAGCCGCTCACCCGACGCCATAAGATCGGCAGGGTGACCTCCACACCGGAACCGCCCACCCTCCGCCAACACATACACCCCCATTGGTACGCCCATGAGGTGCTGCTCGTTCTGGCTGTGTCGCTCGGCGCGTCGGCGGTCTATTCGGTCATCTCCTTTATCGCCAAGCTGACCGCCGCCGTGCCGTTGTCACAACAGACGACGACGCTCAACCCATCGCAGGCGCCCGGGCGTCCCTGGCTCGACTTGACCTATCAATTGGTCGGCCTGGCTTTCGCCGTGGTTCCCGCCATGCTCGCCGTGCACCTGCTCGACCGGGACCCAGGCGGGGCCGTCGCCGATCTCGGTCTCACGTGGCGGCCGTTCTGGCCAGCTCTCGGCCGGGATACCGGTGTCGGGGTGGCGCTCGCGGCACTCATCGGGATTCCTGGTGTCGGCCTATACCTCGCCGCTCGCGCTGTCGGTGCAAACACGACGGTGGCGCCGGCGAATCTGCCCGAGGTGTGGTGGGCGGTCCCCGTGTTGGTCCTCGCCGCTGCGGCGAATGGGGTGCTCGAGGAGGTTGTGGTGGTCGGCTATCTGCTTACCCGGTTGCGCCAGCTGGGTTGGCGGACCGTCCACGCGATTGCGCTCAGCGCAGTGTTGCGGGGGTGCTACCACCTGTACCAAGGAATTGGCGCATTTATCGGCAACGTCGTTATGGGCGCAATTTTCGCGCTTTACTTTCATCGCACGCGACGGGTTGCACCGTTGGTCATCGCGCACACGATTCTCGATGTTGGGGCATTCGTCGGCTACGTACTATTGCGCGACAAGCTGGCTTTTCTTCGTTGACGACAACACTTGGAGATAGCTGTCGATGCCGATATTCTTCCCGCAGTCGTGGGCTCTTCCAGCCCACTCCAGCGTGGAGGTTCAATAGGTGAAGTTCCCCCGGTTAGCTGGTCGCCGGCGTTCCGTTCTTATCGGCATGACGCTTGTCACCGCGACCGCGACTGCGGTCACGATGACCACTCTCGCCGGTGCTGAGGCACAGAAGCAGAACGGTGGCACCAAGCTCTACATTGTACAGACGGCCGGCGCGCCGGCCGCCACATACGCCGGAGGCGTCTCCGGCATTCCGGCGACCAAACCGGCCAGCGGCGCCACACTTGACGCTCGCAACCCATCAGTGAAGACCTATCGCGGACACCTGTCGGCGAAACACAACGAAACACTCGGCCGGGCCGGAATCTCGACCACGAAGCGCGCGGCCGACTATGGCCTGACATTCAATGGTTTCGCCGCTCGCCTCACCGAGGCCGAAGCAAAGCGCCTGGAGCACACCGAGGGTGTCACCCGGGTGTGGGCGAACGAAGTATTGACCGCGGACACCATCTCCACTCCCGATTTCCTCGGTCTCTCCGGCCGTAACGGCGTGTGGGATGAAGAGTTCAACAGCCCGAAGAAGGCTGGCGAGGGCGTCATCGTCGGCGTCATCGACACCGGTTTTTGGCCGGAGAACCCCAGCTTCGCGGCTCTCAAGGAACCGCGCCCCGACGCCGCGACCATCGCGGCCAAGTGGCACGGCACCTGCGACACGGGCGCCAACAACTTCGTCGCCTGCAACAACAAGGTGATCGGCGCGCGTTACTACAACCAGACGGGACTCGCCCAGCCTTACGAGTTCCTCAGCCCGCGCGACTACAACGGTCACGGCTCGCACACCGCGAGCACTGCGGCCGGCAACTACAAAGTCGCGGCGTCGATCAACGGTGACTCAGTCGGAAACACGAGCGGCATGGCGCCTGGGGCTCGGATCTCGGTCTACAAGACGCTGTGGCACAACCAGGCCACCGGAAGCGCCAGTGGTGGCACGGCCGACCTGGTCGCCGCGATTGAAGACGCTGTCGCCGATGGTGTTGATGTGATCAGCTATTCGATCTCGGGTTCGTCGCAATATGTGGTGACTCCGGATGAGATCGCGTTCTTCAACGCGGCCGCAGCCGGTGTCTTCGTCTCCGCCTCGGCCGGCAACTCGGGCCCGGCGGCGTCGACCGTCGCGCACAACTCCCCGTGGGTCACCACCGTCGCCGCGAGCACGCACGACCGCAGCGTGGCGAAGACCGTCACCCTCGGAAACGGCGCGACCTACAACGGTGTCGGCGTTGGTGCCGCAGTCGCCTCGACTTCGGTGATCGACTCCACCGCCGCTGGTCTGCCGGGTGCGGCAGCCAACGCGGTGCAGGCCTGTTTCTCCGACGCGGACAGCGACCCGAGCAACGGTGCTCAGCCGGTTCTCGACCCGGCGAAGATCGCCGGCAAGATCGTGCTGTGCCAGCGGGGCATCACCGCGCGTACGGACAAGAGCCTCGCCGTCACCAACGGCGGCGGCGTTGGCATGATCCTCTATAACTCCAGCGCCAACTCGCTCAACGCCGACTTCCACACGGTGCCGACGATCCACGTTGACGAGGTCGCCGCTGCGGCGATTCGCGAATACGCGGCCACCGCCGGAGCCACTGCGGCGATCTCCGCCATTCTTCCGGGCACACCTCGGGCGCCGGAGATGGCCGGGTTCTCCTCGGCCGGTCCGGCTCTCGCCGGTGGTGGCGATCTGCTCAAGCCAGACATCACCGCGCCTGGTGTGGATGTCATCGCGGCCGTCGCGCCTCCCGGCAACAACGGCAAGAACTTCGACGCTCTGTCGGGCACCTCGATGTCGGCTCCGCACATCTCCGGCATCGCGGCCATGGTTATGAGTGCCCACCCCAACTGGACCCCGATGCAGGTCAAGTCGGCTCTGATGACCTCGGCGACGCCGAAGGACAACAGTGGACAGCCGATCCAGCGGGCCGGCGTCGATGCGACTCCGCTCGACTACGGCTCCGGCCACGTCGTGCCGGCGAACGCGTTCAACCCGGGTCTGGTCTATGACTCGACTCCGACCGACTGGATCAAGTACGGCTGCTCCATCAACCAGTTCCAGCTCGTCTTCGACCCGGCCCTGTGCGCTAGCGCTGGACCGAGCGACCCGAGCGATCTCAACTATCCCTCCATCTCGATTGGTGACTTGCCGGGTTCGCAGACCGTGACCCGCACGGTGACCAACCTCGACAAGAAGAGCACCTACCGGGTGTCGGTGCAGGCTCCGGCCGGCTTCACCGTCGCGGTGTCGCCGACCAAGCTCACTCTCGCCAAGGGTGCGAAGGGGACGTTCACCGTCACCATCACCCGCACCACCGCAGCGATCGGGTCGTGGAGCTTCGGCTCGCTGACCTGGAAGGGCGGCAACCACCACACCGTGCGCAGCCCGATCGCGGTTCGCCCGGTGGCTTTCGCCGCGCCGACTGAGGTCAGCCTCTCCGGCGTGAGCGGCAGCTCGGACGTCAACGCCAAGGTCGGATTCACCGGAACCCTCACCACGTCGGTCGCCGGCCTGGTTGGGGCGTCGGTCACCAGCCACAACCTCGACTCCGCCGGCCCGGGCTTCAGCTCGAGCAACCCGATGGAGAGCACCGCCACCGCCAAGGTGACGGTGGACGTTCCGGCCGGGACCAAGGTTGCCCGTTTCGCGACGTTTGACGAGGACTACGCGATGGGCACCGACATCGACATCTTTGTCTACCGAGTCTCGGGCACGTCCCGGGTTCTGGTCGGCCAGAGTGCCGGTGGCACCTCCGACGAGACGGTGACCCTCAACAGTCCCGCTGCGGCGACGTATGAGTTCTATGTGAACCTCTTCGCCTCCGCGCCGGGCGGCGCCACCACGGCCACCATCACCCCGGACACCTGGGTGATCGGTGACGCGGCGGCGGGCAACCTCACCGCCACTCCGGCGAGTCAGTCCGTCACCACCGGCCAGGCCGCCACGGTCGGGCTGAACTGGACCGGGCTCACCGCCGGCCTGCGTTATCTCGGCGTTGTGTCGTTCAGCGACGGCACCGCGACCGTGGGCAGGACCTTCGTGGGTGTGAAGGGCTAATCCAGCCAGTGCACAACGCGGGCGCCCCTTTCCAGGTCGGAAAAGGGGCGCCCGCTCCCATTCAGTGGCGCTGGCGGGGCTGCGGTGTTCGCCGATGACGTGGTCACGGTGGCGTTGCCCGATGTCCCCGCCGTCGCTGAGGACCAGACCCGGATCGGCGGGGCTGAATCGAGAGGCCCAGCGACCCTCGGAAAGTCGCTTTGCCGGGGTCGCCCCACACCCTGTATCCTCGGGCGACGGTGGCTCGCGTCTGAGCCGTCGACAGGGAGGCTTCGCCTAGTTCGGTCTATGGCGCCGCACTGCTAATGCGGTTGGGGTCTTAAAGCCCCTCCCGGGTTCGAATCCCGGAGCCTCCGCGTTTCACCGGCCATGTATAGCTGGTCAAGCACCAGCGCCCGTAGCTCAACGGATAGAGCATCTGACTACGGATCAGAAGGTTAGGGGTTCGAATCCCTTCGGGCGCACCACACCTCAGCAGCCAGCACACCAATTGTGACCTGCGAAAACTCTTGAAGATCGATCACATAGAGCCGGATTGTCGAGTGGATCTGGCTCTATGTATGTAGTGGTTCATGTAGCACTCGGGCGGCAAGTTTTCGCACCTCGTCTATCCGTCTGCCATGCCTCGCCGGACCGACTTCATGCATATACGGTGGGGTGGCCCGGTGGGTACCGTGGACCTCCTGCCCGATGCTCCAGCCTCGAAGGCCGGGGACGCAGCGGGGTCGAGGTGCACTGGGAGCCGCGCGTGGCTGACACCGGGTTTATGGCCGATCTCACCTCCCCAGACCACCATTGGGTTTCAACGTCTCTGGCCCAAAGGCGGCCTTTAGGGGCAGGCGGATCCGGTGACCGGACAAATCGTCGGACTCCAGCGTTGCGGGTGATCGGACTCGCGGTGGCGGGAATTGTGTAGCCAGCCTGGCTTGAGCAAACGACAGATGGGTATGACCGTGACCATGCCGGCTCCGGCCCGTTTCAAAGCGACGGCAACTGACTGGCTGTTTCCCCCGGCGATCCAGCTGTCTTCGAGGACGAGCACGTGCGCATTTGCAGGCACGTCCTGGGGCTCCACCACAAAGTGGCTGGGGTCGAGGGCGCGTCGGAGGCCGCTATCGCGGATGGTGAGCGCCGCAGTTACCGGTATTGACGGCCAGCCAGGCAGGAATCGGTCCGCCATACGGGCCAGCTGCGTGCCAGGGTTTCCCTGCAGTGACGGTACGAACGCCTTCGCTGTCACCGCTCGGCCCAGGAACCGCTCCGGGCAGCGCTCGTGCCCCGTGCCAAAGGTGTAGACCAATGCGGCGAGACGACCGTTGGCGCCCACCGCCAGCTGCGCATTGGCCTGCTTGTAGTTGTAGACGTCTTTGCCGAGCTGCGACTGACCATCCCACGCGTAGGCAAGCGGAGCCACCAGATCGGCGAGGTCGCTACCATACGGACCGTTGCGATCCTCGTTGCACTTGTAGCAGTGTTCGTATCCAGTGACCGGCATCGTGCACACCTGGCACGCCACAAGCAGCGTGCGGCACGGCTGCTCGACATAGACGTTGGCTAGGGCCAAGCGGGCACTTTCGAGCCATTCGGGGTTGACTGGCAGGCTCATTCGGCCGACGCCACGCCCGCCCACTGCAGAACGCGCTGGCGTCGGCGAAGAACGCTACGGACGGCCTCCATCGCCTCGTCAGGGGTGGATGCCACTGTCACATCCCTTCCTTCGTCGAGGTACTTGCGACCCCAGGTGGTCTCGGTGGCGACCTGTGCGGTTAGAACCAGTGGCCGACCGTGTGTCACTGCCGCCTCAGCTTGATTCCTAGTGCCGGACTTCTCGTCCGCCTCCACGATCACCGTCAGGGCGCTATAGGCGCTCATGGTCACGTTGCGAATCGGGAAGTGGCTTTTGGCCGGAGCGGTGCCGGGCGAGAACTGAGAGACGACAAGCCCATCGCGTGCGATGCGCCCCTGCAGAATCCCGTGCTCGGGCGGATAGACCCAGTCTAGGCCCGTCCCGATGACCGCGACTGTGCGACCACGTGTAGCGAGCGCGGCGTCATGGGCGGCGCGGTCTATGCCGCGAGCAAGGCCCGCCACCACCGTGAGCCCGGTGCGGGCGGCCGCTGTGGCGAGGGAGGCAGCGAACCGCAGACCGTCGCTGCTGGGCTTGCGGCTGCCCACGATGGCAAGACTGGCGAAGTCGTCAGTAAGAGTGCCGGCATAGAATAAGACGAGCGGGTTGTCGAACGCCGTCGCGAGCTGCTGCGGGTAGTCCTCGTCCAGGTACGTTGCGAAGTGCTGCCCCGCGTGGTTCCAGCCGTCGATAAGCGCATTGGCGTCCGCAAGCAGTCGTTCACGGATTCTCAGCGCCGAAGCCTGCTCGGACGCGTTCATGGGCACGGCGAACAGGCCATCATCCGGATCGGTATTCTCGTGGGCAGTGGCGAGCACGTCGGAAGGCGAGTCACCACGGTTGAGGCGGGCACGAAGCTGCGGCGTAGTTAGTCCGAGTTCCTTGGCGCCATGCAGCAGCGTCAACGCAACCAACGCCGCTCGGTCCTGCCGGTACGGGCCCATCGTCACCTCCTGCCCTGAGGCTAGTCGTCGATCGGCGCTCAGGGGGTGGGCTGCTTTAACAGCCGTGACTAGCGATTCGCGATTCACTATAGGATTCCGGGCACATGGCATAGCGCGTATTTCTGACACGTTGATGTGGTAGTTCGCGTGAGGAACCGCCGGTCCGCTCGCGGATCCAGGCAGTGCCGGTGTGCACTACAGCGCCGAGGCTCACTGTGCGAAGCCGTGCGACGGCTGCGCCGGGCGTTGGTCGTACCCGTGGGTTGGTGATCTTTAATCCACCCAGAGGCGATCATTCAAGATCGAAACGGCCAATGAAGATCAAATCAGTACCGTAAATACTATTATATGTCTCTCCTCAGGTGTCGGATTGATAGCGATTATCGGAAAGATGTTTCGTTGCGAACCTTTGGGCCACTAGCCTGCCGCACACGGACTGGCGCCAACGTTGCGGCGTCGGTCATGCGCATGACAGAGGTGAGAGATGCAGGCAAGAAGGCTCAGAACGGCCATGGCGATCGCGGCCGCTGCCGCGATAACGGTCGGTGCGGCCGGCTGTGTGCAGAGCGACCGCGATGCCGACAAGGGCGACTCAAGACTGGTGGCACCTTCATCTTCGCTGGTGCCGGCGACCCGAAGAACTTCGATCCGATCTTCAACGACGACGGCGAGTCGTTCCGGCCGACCCGGCAGATGTTCGACACGTTGGTGGCGCACAAGCCCGGCACGGCGCAGCTCGAGGGTGGGCTGGCCGAGAGTTGGGAACACGACCCCGATGGCAAAGTCTGGACGTTCAAGCTGCGCAAGGGCGTGAAGTTCCACGACGGCACGCCGTTCAACGCGGCGGCGGTCTGCGTCAACTTCGACCGCTGGTCCAACATGAAGGGCGCTGCGGCCCAATCGCAGATGATCTACTACATGGACGTCTTCGGTGGCTTCGCCAAGAACGAGGCCAAAGACGCGGGTACGTCGATCTACAACAAGTGCGAAGCTAAGGACGACTCGACGGCGGTTCTCACGCTCAACCGCTACAAGGGTGCGTTCCCCGGAGCCTTCGCGCTCACCTCGCTGTCGATCGCGAGCCCGGAGGCGCTGAAGAAGTTCAACGCCGACGAGGTCAAGCAGAGCGGCGACTCGTTCGAATACAGCGAGTTCGCCACCGCTCATCCGGTGGGCACCGGCCCGTTCACGTTCGGCGGATGGGACAAGGCCAAGGGCGAGATCACGCTGAACCGCAACCCCGACTACTGGGGTGAGAAGGCGAAGGTCGACAAGGTCGTCATCAAGACCATCAAGGACGAGACGACCCGCAAGCAGGAGTTGCGTGCAGGCACCGTGCACGGCATCGACTTCCCCGCCCCGGCCGACCGCAAGGCGCTTGGCGGACGAGGGATTCCAGGTCATCAACCGACCCGCCTTCAACGTCCTCTACCTCGGGCATCAACCAGAAGAACCCGAAGCTCAAGGACCTGCGGGTGCGTCAGGCGATCGCCCACGCCCTCAACCGCGAGCAGTTGGTGCAGACGAAGGCCCCGAGCGGTGCGACCGTCGCCGAGCCAGTTCCTGCCCGACACCGTCGTCGGCTATGCCCCCGACGCACAGAAATATGAATACAACCCGGACAAGGCCAAGCAGCTGCTCAAAGAGGCTGGCGCCGAGGGGTTGACGCTCAACTTCTACTATCCGCCGGACGTCTCCCGGCCATACATGCCGAACCCGCAGGAGATCTTCACGGTTCTCGCCAACGACCTGCAGGCCGTCGGAATCAAGGTCACCGGTGTGCCGCGGCCGTGGAACGGTGGATATAAGGACGACGTGCAGCAGTTCGGCAAGCAGGACCTGCACATCCTCGGCTGGACCGGCGACTATAACGACGCGGGCAACTTCGTCGGAACGTTCTTCGGCCGGGGCAAGGCCGAGTTTGGCGACGAGGGTGTCACCGAGATGTTCGCCGCCATCGCCAAGGCCGACGGCACCGTCGACGATGCGCAGAAGAAGGCCGCCTGGGAGCAGGTCAACCGGGACATCGCAGCGAAGTGGCTGCCGGCCATCCCCATCTGGCACGCCCCGCCCGCCATCGTGGTGACCAAGCAGGTCAACGGACTGATCGCCAGCCCGCTGACCGACGAGCGATTCAACACCATCAGCCTGTCCGCCAAGTGACGATCAGCGGCTGACTTCGCACGTTCATCGGCCCAGGCCCGGGCGGTTTTGCGGGCCTGGGCCGGTCGGTCGAGAAAACCTGGTGATTGAGAGATGTTGCGAATCATCGTGCGCCGGCTGCTTCAGCTCTCGGTGACCCTGATCGCGCTGTCGGCGCTGATATTCATGTGGCTGAGAAACCTGCCCGGTGGGCCGGTCGAGGCTCTCCTCGGCGAACGAGCGACCCCCGAGCGGAGGGCCCTGCTCATCAAAGCGCTCGGTTACGACCAGCCGATCCTCGTGCAATACGGCAGATTCATGCGAAACATCTTCGTCGGAGACTTCGGCAACTCGATCCGCACCG
The DNA here is from genome assembly GCA_963736695.1 of uncultured Actinomycetota bacterium. GTDB lineage: Bacteria > Actinomycetota > Actinomycetes > Mycobacteriales > Micromonosporaceae > CAVTPU01. Next base: position 2,690,325 of record CAVTPU010000004.1, on the reverse strand, counting down.
GCGATCCGGTCCTCGACGTGATCGGTCGAGCATTTCCGGCGACCATCGAGTTGGCCCTCGGCGCGATGATCATCGCAGTCGGGCTCGGTGTTCCGCTGGGCTATCTCGCCGCCCGATATCACGGCAGGGCGCTCGACAACCTGACCATCGGCGGCACCCTGCTCGGGCTCTCCATTCCCATCTTCTTCCTTGGCTATCTGCTCAAGGACCTGCTCACCCAAGACGTCCACTGGTTCCCGCCGTCCGGCCGGATCAGCACCGGCATCGACAACACCGACGTCACCGGCTTCTTCGTCCTCGATGGACTACTCACCGGCGAACTCGACGCGACCGCCGACGCCCTATGGCATCTGCTTCTGCCGGCGGCGACCCTGGCGACCATTCCGCTCGCCATCATCGTGCGGATCACCCGAGCCAGCGTGCTCGACGTGGTCAGCGAAGACTACGTGCGCACCGCCGAGGCGAAGGGACTGCGTCGTCGCACGATCCGTGGCAGGCACGTGCTGCGCAACGCGCTGCTTCCCGTGGTCACGACGATCGGCTTGCAGACCGGCGCGCTGCTCGCCGGGGCGGTGCTCACCGAGAAGGTCTACAACTGGGGTGGTCTCGGCACCCTGATCACCGACTCCATCAGCGGGGGTCGGGACTATCCCGTGCTGCAGGCGCTCATCCTTCTCGCGGCGCTGGTGTTCGTGGTGGTCAATCTGTTGGTCGACCTCTCCTACGCGGTCATCGACCCGAGGGTGCGAGTGCGATGAGCGAGAGAAGCGAGGTGACCGGCGTGAGCGAACGAAGCATCGGCGTGCTCGCCGACCGCAAGAAGGCCCGGTTGGAGGCGCTGGTTCAGGCGACGGCCGACCCCGGTGGCGTCAGCCTCATGCGAGACGCCGTGCGCCGGCTGCGCCGCAACCCAGTGGCGATCACCGGCGCGGTCATCGTCGGATTGTTCATTCTCGTGGCGGTCTTCGCGCCGCTCATCGCCCCGCACGACCCGCTGGAACGCTTTCAAGAACTCAACCGAGATGTACGCGTCGACGCGATTCCCGGCGCACGATCCGGTTTCCCCCTCGGTTCCGACCCGCTCGGGCGGGACTTCGCGTCGCGACTGGTCTATGGGTCGCGACAGACCCTGTTCGTCGGGGTGGTCGCCACACTGATCGGCCTCGTTCTCGGCATCGGTGTCGGCGCGGTCGCCGGCGCGGTCAGCGGCTGGGTCGATGTCGCGTTAATGCGGCTGACCGACGTCATGTTGGCCCTGCCCAGCCTATTGCTCGCGATCACACTGGTCGCGATGGCGAGCCACTCCAGTCAGTGGACGGTGATCTTTGCGGTCGCGGCGGTGAACGTGCCGATCTTCGCGCGGCTGCTGCGCGGATCGATGCTGGCGCAACGGGAGAGCGACCACGTGCTCGCCGCCCGGGCATTGGGAGTCAAGGAACGCAACATCGTGCTGCGGCATGTGCTGCCCAACTCCATGACGGTGGTCATCGTCCAGGCGACGTTGACCTTTGCGGTGGCCATTTTGGACGCCGCCGCGCTGTCGTTCCTCGGCTTGGGCGACCCCGACATCAACCGAGCCGAGTGGGGCCTGATGCTCGGAGTCGACGGTCAACGATATTTCGAGGTGCGCCCCGAGCTTGCCTACTTCCCCGCCGTCGCGATTGTCGTGGTCGCGCTCGGGTTCACTCTGCTCGGTGAGGCGATGCGTGAGGCGATCGACCCCAAGAACCGGCGCTGAGATCGATGGCCGACCATCGCGGAGAAGGGACACATCCAGCATGAGCCTGCTCGACGTACGAGATTTGAATGTTGTATTCACTCGACGCGGCGAGTCCCCGTCGATTGCCGTGGACAACGTGAGTTTCTCCGTGCGTCCGGGCCAGACCATCGGGCTGGTCGGCGAGTCGGGTTGCGGCAAGAGCGTGACGAGTCTGGCGATCATGGGCTTGCTGCCGAAGCGGGGCAACACCGTCTCCGGCGAGGTGCTCTTCGACGGTGTCGACCTGCTCGGCCTTCGCGCGGATGAGATGCGTGATCGGCGGGGGCGCGAGATCGGCATGATCTTCCAGGATCCCTTGTCCTCGCTCAATCCGGTGGTTCCGCTCGGCGTGCAGGTGGCCGAGGTGCTCGAACGCCACCAAGGGCAGTCACGTGCAGTTGCCCTGCGTCACGCCCGCGACCTGCTCGACTCCGTTGGCATTCCGGATCCCGACCGACGACTCGTCGAATATCCACATCAGATCTCCGGCGGCATGCGCCAGCGGGCGCTCATCGCCATCGCGTTGGCGTGCCGTCCGCGGCTGCTCATCGCCGATGAACCGACCACCGCGCTCGACGTGACGATTCAGGCCCAGATTCTGACTCTGCTCAAGCAACTGGTCGACGAGACAGGCACCGCGCTCATCATGATCACGCATGATCTCGGGGTCGTGGCCGGGCTCTGTGACACAGTCAATGTGCTCTATGGCGGCCGGATCGTCGAGCGGGCCGGCCGGCACGAGTTGTTCGCCCGGCCCCGGCATCCATACACACACGGGTTGTTGGCGTCGGTGCCCCGTCTCGACGCGCCGCGCGGTGAGCGGCTACATGCGATCCGTGGGTGTGTCGCCGACAACATTGCGTGGTCACAGGGGTGTGCCTTCGCACCCCGCTGCGACCGGGTGACCGACTCCTGCCTCGACGGGCCGCCGCCGTTGGTGACGACCGCCCACGGCGGCGATCTGCGATGCGTGAACCCGGTCTCCGAAGAGGTGGCGGTCTAATGACAGGTTCTCCGGCGCCGTTGGTCGAGCTGCGCGACCTCAAGGTGCACTTTCCGATCAAGAGCGGACTACTCTTCGACCGCACGGTTGGCCATGTCTTCGCCGTTGACGGCGTTTCGCTATCGATCCTGCCGGGCGAGACCTACGGTCTCGTCGGGGAGTCGGGGTGCGGCAAGTCGACGTTGGGCCGAGGGCTTCTTCGCCTAGTGGAGCCGACCGATGGGCAGATCATCTTTGACGGAGTCGACATCCGCGCCCTTCAAGGCGAGCAGCTGCGCCGGATGAGGCGCCGCATGCAGATGATCTTCCAGGATCCACTGTCCAGTCTGGACCCTCGCCAGTCTGTCGAGTCGTTGCTCGCCGAGGGACTCGGCGCGCACGGCCTCGCCGCCGACAAGCACGCCACCAGTCAACGACTTCGGGAGACCCTCGACGCGGTTGGCCTGCCCGGGTCCGCACTACGCAAATATCCGTACGAGTTCTCCGGCGGTCAACGGCAGCGCATCGGAATCGCCCGCGCGCTGGTGTTGAGTCCTGACCTCATCGTCGCCGACGAGCCCGTCTCGGCGCTGGACGTGTCGATTCAGGCGCAGGTGCTCAACCTCATGGAGGATCTGCAGGACGAGCGGGGTCTGACCTATCTGATCATCGCGCATGACCTCGCGGTGGTGCGGCACATCAGCGACACCGTCGGAGTGATGTATCTCGGCGGGCTCGTCGAGGAGGCGTCCAGCGACGATCTCTATCGCGCGCCCCGTCATCCCTATACGAAAGCCCTCATGTCGGCCGTGCCGGTGCCCGATCCGATGGTGGAGGACCGTCGGGAGCGGTTGCTGCTCACCGGCGACCTGCCCTCGCCGGCCAATCCGCCGACGGGCTGTCGCTTTCACACCCGGTGCCCGTGGGCTCAGCCGACCCGCTGCCGGGTGGAACGGCCGACGTTGGCGGAGACGGCGCCTGGACATCGCGTGGCGTGCCATTTCGTGGACGAGATCGCGGCGGGCACCCTGCCCCGGCACACCGTGGCCCCGGAGTTGGTCCGCCCAGATCTGGTGGGGTGAGGCGCCGGACTATCGGCGGGTGGCGGTGAAGACGGCGAACGTGGGATTCGCCACGAGGTCGGTCCAGAAGTCGGCAGTGCCAGGCGTCGGCGTGTCGGTGGGCACCGTGACGGGGTGTCGGTGCGGATCGGTGAGTCCGGCGTCCACAATGGCCGCTTCGACGACTCCAGGCGGCCATGAGAGTCCCTCGACCTCGAATGGCGGATCGGTGTGAAACCGGACGATCGAACCCTGCCTCTCGGCTAGACCTTGCCCGTCGCCCGAATTCCCATCGCCCGCCGTGACAGTCGTCGGGCTGATGGTCAGTCCATATCGGGGATAGGACGTCACCGCGTGCCAGTCGAAGTCGGGGTTGGGCGCGAGAACAACGAGCGTGCCGCCCTCGGTGAGGTTTGCATGCAGCGTGCCCAGCATGCGACCCAGTCGCTCGGTGGTCTCGGCATAACCGACCAGCCAGATCGCAGTGACCACATCGAACGCGCCGAGCACGGGAAGTGCGCCAGCGTCGCAGACGTCATAGGAGATGCCGAGGTTTTCTCGTCGCTCGATGTCACGTGCTTGGGCGATCATCGGGGCGGAGGCGTCGACTCCGTGCACGCGCGACGCTCCTCGACGGGCGAAGAGTCGGGAATAGAACCCCGACCCGCAGCCGACGTCGAGCACCGAGGCCCCGCTCAGGTCCGGAAGTGCAGCCAGCAGCGTCGACTGCTCGGCTCGCCCCACCGGCAGCGCCTTCGACTGGTCATAGCGGTCGCTGAGCGTGTCATATTGCTGGGACACGGAGACCCTCCGAAGGTGACAGAGCGTGATCGCGACATGAGCTGTTCGATAAGAAGAACAGCGTAAATCGATCGATCCGATCGGTCGAGACCTCAGGGGGCTTTCGTTATCAAGCGATGACCCGGATTCGACCGAGGTCGAGTTGATAGGACATTCCCACGACCGAGCAACGCCGGGCGCGCACCGCATCGGTCAGTGCCGTCGACCGGCGCTGCAACAGGCGAACGGTGCGCCTGACGTGCACGTCGACAATGCGATCGACAATCGGCACCTGGATCGCCGCAGTTGGTTTCTGTGACATCACCATGGCCGCACTGGGAATGATGGGGCTGACCACCGCGCTCAGATGCCCGAGTGGCGATTGGCCATTGACGACGGCCTCGTGCGCGGCGTGCACCGCACCACACGAGCTGTGGCCGAGCACTACGACGAGCGGGGTGTGCAGCACCGTCACGGCATAGTCGATGCTGCCCAGCACCTCCGGGCCGACGGTGTGCCCAGCCGTTCGAATCACAAAGAGGTCGCCGAGGCCCTGGTCAAAGATGATCTCAGCTCCGAGTCTGGAATCGGAGCATCCGAAGATCACGGCGAACGGTCGCTGGCCAGTCGCGACCGCTTCCCGTCGCACGGAGTCCTGGTTTGGGTGGAGCGCGGTGTCGGTGACGAATCGGTGGTTTCCCGCGTGCAGTTCGACAAGCGCCTGCCCGGGTGTCATCTCATGCGTCGCTTGGCGGCGCCTATCACGAGCTACCGTCATGGCTCAAGTATCAGCCCGTTCAGGCGATTAGTCACGGAACAAGAGATTGCTGGGTGAAAAGAATCTTCGGCCCATGTTGTGGTGGTACATAGTGATTTGGGTAGGCTAACCAGATTGATTCCGCCGCTTCCCACATTGCTGAGGACCTTTTTGCGTCTCCAACGCATGCATGGGACTTACATATATAAGTGTGATACAGCTCTCAGTTGCCATCCTTACCGCCGTCGCTGCTGGTCTTTAAAGCGGCAGGCGTATGTCACCGCAGACATGCGCGGGAAGGATGGTTTTCGGTGAAACGCGGAACAAGACAGTGGGTGGCAGCGGGCATCGGGGTTCTGATGCTTGGTGCCGCTGGGGTGGTGGCCTCTGGGTTCGCCGCCGCCGACGTGGTGCGGTCGGCGGCGAGCCCGTCGAAGGGCAAAGCCGGCACGACTCGTACGATTACATTGATTACTGGCGATCGAGTCGTAGTCGATCCGGCGGGGAAGGTCGTGGCGACCATTCCGGGGAAGGGCCGGAAAGGACAGTCATTCGCCACCTATCGCACCGCCGACAAGCACGTCATCGTGGTCCCGAGCGACGCCCGCCAGCTCATCGGGACAGGCGTGCTCGACCGGCGGCTGTTTGACGTGACGACGTTGCTCAGATTCGGCTATGACGACGCGCGAACCTCGAGCGTGCCGCTGCTCGTGGAGGCCACAACGGCAAACTCGGCGGCGGTCACGGCCAGCGGGGTCCGCACGGTGCGCGTCTTGACGCCGCAGAACGCGGTCGCCGTACGAGTAGAGAAGTCCGCTGCCCCGCAATGGTGGGACGGGATCGTGGCTCAGTCGGGGAAGCCCTCGGCGCGGGCCGCTGATGTGCGGCACATCTGGCTCGACGGCAAACGTTTCCCCACCGACGCGAAGAGCAACGAACAGATCGGCGTTCCGGAGGCTCGCAAGGCTGGCTACACCGGAAAGGGCGTCACTGTCGCGGTGCTTGACACGGGCGTCGACGCCAATCATCCAGACCTCAAGGGCAGAGTCGCCGACACCGCCAACTTCACTGAGGAGGCCAGCGCCGCGGACGGGGTCGGGCACGGCACCCATGTCGCGTCGATCATCGCTGGCAGTGGCGTTGCGTCGAAAGGGGCTTATGCGGGCGTGGCGCCCGATGCCAAGATCGTCGCGGGCAAGGTGTGCGGCGAAGTCGACTGCTCCGAGTCGGCGATCCTCGCCGGCATGCAATGGGCAGCGGAGCAGAAACACGCCCGAGTAGTGAACCTGAGCCTCGGCGGTGGTGACAGCGCCGAGATCGACCCGCTGGAGCAGGCGGTCAACGACCTGTCGGCTCGGTTCGGCACGCTCTTCGTGATCGCGGCGGGCAACGAAGGCCCGGGGACAGAGACGGTGGGGTCGCCGGGGAGTGCGGACGCGGCGCTGACGGTCGGCGCGGTCGATCGCGTCAACGGAATCGCTGGCTTCTCCAGTCGCGGACCGCGGATCGGTGATTTCGGCCTCAAGCCGGAGATCACCGCGCCTGGTGTCGGCATCATCGCGGCGAAGGCTGCCGGCACCCAGATGGGTGATCCGGTCGGCTCTCAATATGTCAGCGCCTCGGGAACGTCGATGGCGACGCCCCATGTTGTCGGCGTCGCTGCGCTTCTCGCCCAGCTTCACCCGGATTGGTCGGGCGAGTCGATGAAGGCCGCGTTGGTGGCCTCAGCGAAGACCTCTCCCGCGTTGTCTGTGTGGGATCAGGGGGCGGGTCGGGTCGACGCCGCCCGCGTCATTAACCAGGGCGTGGTCAGTCAGCCCGCGAGCATGTCATTCGGTGTGGCGCTCTGGCCGCATACCGATGACAAACCGCTGGTACGAAAGCTGACCTACCGCAATCTCGGCGGCGGCCCACTGACCCTCGCGTTGTCAGCGAAGATCACCGGCCCAGCGGGAGCGCGGCTTCCCGCAGGAATGTTCACGATGAGCGCGTCGTCGGTGACTGTGCCGGCGAAGGGCGAAACGAGCATCACTGTCACGATGAACACCAAGGTCGCGGGCCCGAATGGTCACTACATCGGTCATCTGGTGGCGACGAGCCGGGGCACCCAGGTGGTGACCCCGATCGCGATCAACAAAGAAGCAGAGAGCTACAACGTCACCATCACCACTCGTGACCGCACTGGCGCGGCGAGCGGCCAGGACGTCATGTTGTCGGGATTCAACAGCACGGAGTCGAAGTTTCTCTTTGACCCGACTGGTTCCATTCACACCCGGCTCGTGGCGGGCATGTATGACGTCACTGCGTTCATCGAAACACTCACACCCGATGGGGATCACGCGAGTGGAGCACTCATGAGTGCGCCGATGGTGAAGGTGAACCGCGATCTTTCGTTGGTCTTCGACGCTCGCCGTGCGACACGTGTGGGGTTGACCCCACCCAATCGTGAAGCTGTGGGAGCGGGCGACAGTGCTAACTACTCGCACGTGTTGCCACACTCGACTCCAGGGGCGACTGTGGGGGAGTCGGTTGGGAAATTGTATGTCGGAAACGTCGGAGCGCCGGCACCAAGCTCGCAGTATTCCGGCCTGGTCGCCAGTCAGTGGATGCGTCGAGCGGCTGATGGCAGCTTTGACGGCAGTCCCTACTCCTACACATTGGCGTTGCAGAGTCGTGGGCGACTGCCCATCGTTACGCAGAAACAGTTCCGTGCGTCGGAGCTGGGCCGAGTCGACGACAGCTACGCGGCCGTGATGCCAAACCGCACAGCGTGGAAGTTGGCATTCGCCATCGATCCGTTGTCTCCTTCGGGAGGGTCGGTCGCCACCGAATCGGCATACAGATTGCCTGCCACCCGCACGGAGTATTACGGCGGGGAGGGCGTGCAGTGGCTTGACAGCCTCATGGTCTTCAACGCGGCAGACCCGCTTGAAGCAGACAAAGCTGAAGTGCTCGATTCCGTGATGCGCAATCACCGTGCTGGCAGTCGACAGTCTGTGCAGTGGAACACGGGACCGTTCGGTCCCGCAATGCCGTCGAGCCTGCAACCATCTGTGTATCGGTCCGGTGACCTCATCGTCGTCGCGCCCGGAATGTGGGCCGATCGGGCTGGGCACGACGGTCACATCATGGGAGCGGACGCTGAGACAACGGTGATCTATCGCAATGGGACGGAGATCGGGCGAGCCGACGGTGGTTACGCCGAGTTCACGGTTCCTGCCGGTCGTGCGAGTTATCGAGTCGTCCAGCATGCGAAGCAGAGCTTCATGGATCTGAGCACAGACGTGACCGCCGAGTGGTTCTTCACGTCGGGTCGTGTCCCAGCGACGTCCAAGGTTCCACTGCCGGTCAGCGCCGTTCGGATGACACCGTCACTGGCGAACAACGGTGTGACAGTGGGAACGCAACTGCGCATTCCGATCACAGTGGACCGTCAGGTGGTGTCGGGGCTCACCAAGGTGAAGTCGCTGACCGTGGACGTGTCGTTCGACGACGGGAAAACCTGGCGATCCGTGCCGGTGACGAAGCGAGCCACCGGGTGGGAGATCGTCGTGCGGCACCCCAACGCGGCAGGGTTCTTGTCGTGGCGGGCGACCGCGACGGACAACGGTGGCGACACCGTGAAGCAGACGGTTCTGCGCGCCTATCGCATCACCGCACCAACATCCAGCAAGTGATCATAGGCCGAGGTTCGGCTATGTGACCGGCGCCGCCAGCGGGTATATCTGTTCACCCGCTGGCGGCGCCGTCGGTTCACGGCATGGCAATCGAGCAAATGGCCGATGTGAGGCATTGCCCGATTCCGCTACATTGAGTGATCGCCATCACCTTTCGCCAATGGGGTCCAGATGTCTAAGCCGTCATCTCCGCAGTCGCGTCACAGCGCGCCCAGGATGAGTCTGGCCTGGTGGCGGTCGATCGCGGCGGTCATCGCGGTCTCGGCCTTGATGGCGGTCACGGGCATGGCGTCGTGCGCGGAGCAGGCCACCCCGCAGGAGAGCGTCGAGTCGCTGCGGGAGAAGTCGCCGACGCTGCGCAACAAACAGCGCCTGCGCATCGGCGTCTGGGAAGACGTGCCCTATATGTATTACATCGATCCGAAGACTCACGAACGGTCCGGATTCGAGATCGAGCTCGCGAAGTCCGTCGCCGAGTCGCTCGGGTTCACCGAGGACCGGATCGACTGGGTTCCGGTGCGAACTTTGGCCGAACGCCAGTCCGCGCTTGGTCAGAACCGGGTCGACGTGGTCATCGCGAGCTTCTCCATGACGGAGGAGCGGGAGAAGCTCGTCGGCTTCGCCGGGCCCTATCAGCTGGTGCCACAGGCAGTGCTGGCGCGCACGGATCGCGCGAAGACACTGGAGACGATCGAGGATTTGCGCGCGCCCGGCGTGCGGGTGTGCACCACCAACGGGTCGACGTCCGAAAGAGCGTTGAAAGACAAAGGCATCACCCCGCTGCCTGTCGACACCAATGTGGACTGTGTGAACGGACTCAAGAGCGGTCGTTATGACGCGTTCAGCACTGATTTGTCAGTGCTCGCGGGTTTCCTCCGAGCCGACCGGGAGAGCAGTGGTAAGAAACTCCTTGAGATCCTCAAACTGGGCATCGCCGCCGAGGACGAACGGCTCGGCATCGCGGTGCGCAAGGACGATCCGGCTCTGCGCAAACTGATCACCTACTATCTCTACCGCTGGTATCGGGCCGGCCAGGGGGGAGAAAGCACTCCCTGGCTGCGCGCCTATGACCACACCATCGGCACGGAACTCGACCCGGCCAGATATCGATCACAGCCCGCCGTCGATCACGCGGACGAGGTCGAGGATCTGGCCGACTATGACTCCAAAGGCCCACAGTGAGCACAGTGCCCGCCGCCGTGCGCGCCTCCCGTGACAAGCATCGGGAAGCGTTCTGGACCGTGGTTGTCGGCGCTCCGACGGCCTTGTCGATTCTGCGCCTGTGGGTGGAGTCCGGCGGCGAGCTGCAGACGACCCTGCTCCTAGTCTCCAACGTGGCGCCGCTCAACCTCGTCGCCGCTCTCTTCGCCACGGTCACGGCGATCGCGACCATGGTGTTGATCGCGATCTTCTCAGCCGGCGGCATCCTCCGCGCCGCCGTGGCGGCGGCGCCCGAGGGGAGCCTCCTGCAAACTCATCCCCCGTTGATCGTCCGTGCCGCCAACGTCGCGCCGCCGTGGTTCGTCGGCGCGATATTCGTGCTCGCACTCTGCACCTGGAAGATCTATGCGTTGCCGCTGCTCGTGCCGGCGGCAGTCGCGGTCACTCAACGCCCGCCGTGGCGGGTGCATCACTTTCTGCCGGCGGGCGTCGCGATCGCCGTGACGCTGCTCGCCGGATATGTCTGGCTCATCACTCCAGCGGTGATCGAGGCGTGGGGTAGTCGCGAGTGGCTGATCATGGCCTTGTTGATCTGTCCGCCGTTTGTCGCGTTCGGTTTGACCGGGTCGTTGCCGACGTGGTTTGCCCATATCTTCGCCGGGGTCTCCCAGGCTGCGATCCTGGTGTTGACCCTCGTCGCGGTCCAGTCGGCAGTGCAGACACCGATCCTGCCGCTGGTTGTCGTCGAGGTGACCAGCGGAGATTCGACCGAGTTGCGTCTCGCGCGTGGACACGTCATCAGCGTCGACGACGCCTTCGTCACGTTTCTGCACGCCCGCGGTGGGGTGGAGAACTTCCCCACGGGCAGTGTGAAGACCGAAGTCGCGTGCGCCAATCGCACCGAGTTGCCGGCGTTCGTCACCCGGGTCCGTGACTTTCACGTCGAAGACTCGCTGCTGACCGCCATCGGGCGACATATCCGTCCCCGGCCGCAGATCGACCGTCGGTGCTCGATCGACATCCCCGAGCCCATCCGGCCGTAGGGCGCGGGTTTCTTGGTCGAATCGACGAAGCCGATCTCCGATGATCTTGACATCGTCGCAGCTCAGCGAATAAGTTGAGTCCTCCAACAAACCCCCGTACGGGCTCACTTCAACGGAGGTGGCGATGTCCACCCAGCTGCGACCAGTGCCGGAAGACCGGTTCACCTTTGGTCTGTGGACCGTCGGCTGGCAGGCCCGCGACCCGTTCGGCGACGCCACCCGTGAGCCACTCGACGCGGTTGAGATCACCCATCGACTCGCCGAACTCGGTGCATATGGGGTGACACTTCACGACGACGATCTGATTCCCGCCGAGGCCACCGACGCCGAGCGAGCCGCCCACATCAGCCGGTTCACTCGGGCGTTGGCCGAGACCGGGCTCGTCGTACCCATGATCACAACGAACCTCTTCACTCATCCCGTCTTCAAAGACGGCGCGTTGACCAACAACGACCGTGACATTCGCCGGTACGCCCTGCGCAAGGTCCTGCGCAACCTCGACCTCGCCGCCGAACTGGGAGCCCACACCTACGTGTTGTGGGGCGGCCGGGAAGGCGCCGAATACGACGGTGTCAAAGACGTGCGGGCGGCCCTCGACCGTTATCGCGAGGCGCTCGACGTCCTCTGCCAATACGTCATCGACCAGGGCTACGGCATTCGGTTCGCACTCGAACCCAAACCGAACGAACCACGCGGCGACATTCTGCTGCCGACCATCGGACACGCCCTCGCGTTCATCGGCAGCCTCGCGCACGAGGAACTCGTCGGGCTCAACCCCGAAGTGGGCCATGAGCAGATGGCCGGACTCAACGTCGTGCACGGAGTCAGCCAGGCCCTGTGGCACAACAAGCTTTTCCACATCGACCTCAACGGGCAGCGCGGCATCAAATTCGACCAGGACCTCGTGTTCGGCCACGGCGACGTGCTCTCCGCGTTCTTCCTCGTCGACCTGCTGGAGTTCGGCGGGCCGGAGGGCGGACGAAGCTATGACGGCCCCCGCCACTTCGACTACAAGCCGTCGCGGACCGAGGACGTGACCGGAGTGTGGGCCTCCGCCCGCGCCAACATGCGCACCTATCTGTTGCTCAAGGAGCGTGCCGCGGCCTATCGATCCGACCCGCGAGTCGTGGCGGCGCTCGCCGCGAGCCGCGTCGCCCAGTTGGCGACCCCAACCCTCGGCTCGGGCGAGTCGGTTGGCGACCTGCTCGCGGACCGCTCGGCCTATGAAGACTTCGACCGTACGGCCGCGGGCGCGCGCGGCTCCGGCAACGTCGCACTCAATCAGTTGGCGGTCGAACACCTGCTCGGCTGCACCGAAGGGTGAGGCGATGACGCTGGTCGCCGGGGTCGACTCGTCGACGCAGAGCTGCAAAGTCGTCATCCGCGACGCCGAAACCGGTGCGCTCGTGCGGTCGGGTCGGTCGCCGCACCCCGACGGCACCGAGGTCGACCCCGAGCGCTGGTGGCTGGCACTGGACCGGGCCGTCACCGACGCCGGCGGTCTCGCCGACGTGGCCGCGATCTCGGTGGCGGCACAACAGCACGGCATGGTGTGCCTCGATGAGTCGGGATCGGTGGTTCGGCCAGCGTTGTTGTGGAACGACACCCGGTCGGCGGCCGCCGCGACCGACCTCGTCACCGAACTCGGGGCCGCCGATGGTCCCGCCGTCGGTGCCGACCGCTGGGCGCGGTCGGTCGGCAGCGTGCCCGTCGCGTCGTTCACCGTCACCAAGCTGCGCTGGCTCGCCGAACACGAGCCCGACCACGCAGCGGCGACGGCTGCGGTGTGTTTGCCGCACGACTGGCTCACGTGGCGGTTGGCCGGCGCAGCCGGCCTCGACACACTAACCACCGACCGTGGTGACGCAAGCGGCACCGGATATTGGTCACCTGCCGACGGTGCCTATCGTCTCGACCTGCTGCGTCTGGCTCTGGGGCGCGAGGCGATCGTGCCGACCGTGCTGGAGCCGAATCAGGCGGCCGGTCGTGTCGGCGCAAGTGCGGGCGCGAGCATCGGCACAGTGGCGCCGGGCATACAGCTTAATCCGGGCATGCTTCTCGGTCCGGGAACCGGTGACAACGCCGCCGCCGCGCTCGGGTTGCAGGCGGTCCCCGGCGACGTGATCGTCTCGATCGGCACGTCGGGCACGGTGTTCGCGGTCAGCACGAGCCCCGCCGTCGACCCCACCGGCACGGTCGCCGGCTTCGCCGACGCCGCCGGGCTCTTTCTTCCCCTGGTCTGCACACTCAACGCGGCCCGCGTGCTCGACACGGTGGCAGCGCTGCTCGGCGTCGACCATGAGCGACTCTCCGAGCTCGCGTTGGCCGCGCCCGCCGGGGCCGGCGGCCTCGTTCTCGTGCCCTATCTGGAGGGCGAACGCACCCCAAACCGACCGAACGCGACAGGCGCACTGCACGGAATGCGCCTGTCGACCTCCACCCCCGCGCATGTGGCGCGGGCGGCCGTCGAGGGCATGCTGTGCGCGCTCGCCGACGGGCTCGACGCTCTTGTGGGGCTGGGGGTGCGGGTGCGACGGGTGATTCTCGTCGGCGGCGGGGCGCGGTCGGAGGCGGTTCGGGTGATCGCGCCAGCGATCTTCGGCGTGCCGGTACTCGTGCCGCCTCCGGGGGAATATGTGGCCGACGGCGCGGCCCGACAGGCCGCCTGGACGCTGCTCGGCGAGGCTAGCCCTCCACAGTGGACCCTTGGGTCGACACGGCGCTATGAGGCCGATCCGGTGGAAACTGTCCGGGAAACCTATGCCCGGGCCAGCGGCCTGGTGCTCGACCAGGGCGTGCGGCCCGGCGAGGCTATTGTCTCCGACCAGTAGGTGAGCGAGACTGGCGCCGTGGACGCGTTCATCTTCGCCGCCATCCGGACTCCGCGAGGCCGAGGCAAACCGGCGACCAGCGGACGCCCTGGCGGCTCCCTCTATGAGGTCAAGCCGATCACCCTTGTCGTCCAACTCATCGACGAACTGCTCCGCCGCGCGCCCGGGCTCGATCCGCGGGTCATCGACGACCTCGTGCTCGGTTGTGTGACCGCCGTCGGCGATCAGGGCATGGTGATCGCCCGGACAGCGGCGCTGCGAGCCGGGCTTCCCGAGACGGTCGCCGGTGCGACGGTGAACCGGTTCTGTGCCTCGGGCCTCGAGGCGGTGAACCTCGCGGCTCAAAAGGTGCGATCCGGCTGGGAAGATGTGGTGATCGCCGGCGGCGTCGAGTCGATGTCCCGGGTGCCGATGGGCTCCGACGGCGGGGCGTGGGCGATGGACCCTGAGACCAACCTCGCCACCGGCTTCGTGCCGCAAGGCATCTCCGCCGACCTGCTCGCCACCGTCGAGGGGCTCACCCGCGACGACGTCGACCGGTTCGCCGCCCGATCGCACCAACAAGCCGCGCGGGCATGGGCGAGCGGTTCGTTCGGCGACGCGGTGATCCCGGTGCGTGACCAGATCGGGCAGGTGATCCTCGACCACGACGAGATCGTGCGGTCGGAGACGAAGAGGGAGACGCTCGGCCGGCTCGCCCCGTCGTTCGCGACAATCGGCGAGATGGGCGGGTTCGACGCGGTGGCGCTCCAGCGATATCACTGGTTGGAGCAGATCGACCACGTCCACACCGCAGGCAACTCGTCGGGCCTCGTCGATGGGGCCGCGCTCGTGCTCGTCGCCAGTGAGGCGGCGGGAGCGGCTGCGGGGCTGACTCCGCGCGGAAGAGTGGTGGCCACCGCGGTCACCGGCGCGGAACCCACCATCATGCTGACCGGGCCGGAGATCGCGGCCCGCAAGGCGCTCGCCCGCGCCGGTCTGTCGGTTGACGATATCGGGCTGTTCGAGGTGAACGAGGCATTCGCTGCGGTGCCGCTGCGGTTCATTCGCGAGATGCGCATCGACCCGGAGACCGTCAACGTCAACGGCGGCGCGATCGCGATGGGCCACCCGCTCGGCGCCACCGGCGCGATGCTCGTCGGCACATTGCTCGACGAGATGCGTCGCCGGTCGGTGCGTTATGGCATGGCCACCCTCTGCGTCGGCGGCGGCATGGGCATCGCGACGATCCTGGAGCTGACCTCATGATTATCTGGGACCAGTTGTCGGACGGTGTCGTCCTGCTCACCCTCGACGACCCCGAACAGCGCACCAACACGATGAACGAGCGCTACCTCGCAGCCATGGAGTCCACCTTGGACCGCCTGGAGAGCGTGCGGGACAACGTGACGGGCGTCATCATCACCTCGGGGAAGGACACCTTCCTCGCCGGCGCCGACCTCACCCTGCTCATGGCCGACAACCAGCGAACCCCGGCATCCACCCGCGCCTTCGCCATCACCGAACAGGTCAAGGCGCAATTCCGCCGACTCGAACGGTTCGGCCGGCCCGTCGTCGCGGCACTCAACGGCTCGGCGCTCGGTGGCGGCCTCGAACTGGCCCTCGCCTGTCATCGCCGGATCGCGGTCGATCGCCCCGACGCCCGATTCGGTCTGCCCGAGGTCACCCTTGGACTCATGCCCGGCGGGGGCGGCACCGTGCGGGTGACCAGGATGCTCGGCGTGCAGGACGCGCTGCTTCATGTGCTCGCCCAAGGCCAGCGGATGCGCGCCCAACGCGCCCTCGACATAGGAATCATCGACGAGATCGTCGCCAACGACGCCGACCTCATTTCCGCGGCCGTCGCGTGGATTCTGGCCAATCCCGACGGGCGCCAACCATGGGACCGACCCGGTTATCGCATGCCCGGCGGCCTGCCCACCAGTGCCGCGCTCGCGGCGACGCTGCCGGCCTTCCCCGCGAACCTGCGCAAGCAGCTCAAGGGCGCGAACTATCCGGCGCCCCGCGCGATTCTGTGCGCCGTCGTGGAGGGCGCCGCCGTCGACATCGATACCGCTGACCGCATCGAGAGCAGGTGGTTCGCCTCCCTCGTCGGCACGCCCATCCAGCGCGCCATGACACAAGCCTTCTTCTTCGACCTCAACCACCTCAACAAAGGCGGATCACGACCCGAAACCCCACCCGAGTCGCACCCGACGCGGATCGGTGTCATCGGCGCGGGCATGATGGGCTCCGGCATCGCCTATTCCTGCGCGGCGGCCGGGCTCGACGTGGTGCTGGTCGATGTGAGCCAGGAAGCGGCGGAGCGCGGCAAAGCGTACTCAGAGAAGGTGTTGAGTCGCAGACGGTCCACACCGGACGATCGAGCCGCGCACCTCGCCCGAATCCATCCGACGAGCGAGCTCACCGCAGTCGCCGACTGCGACGTGATCATCGAGGCGGTCCTCGAAGACCTGGCACTCAAACAGCGCACCTTCGCCACCCTCGCCGACATCGTCGCACCCGGCACGATTCTCGCCACCAACACCTCGTCGCTGCCGATCGGGGCGGTCGCGCAAGCCCTGCCCGACCCCACTGTCCTATTGGGACTTCACTTCTTCTCGCCGGTGGACAAGATGCCGCTCGTCGAGATCGTGCGCGGCGCGGCGACCAGTGACGCGACCCTGGCCCGAGGCCACGACCTGGTGCGGCTGCTCAACAAAACACCGATCGTCGTCAACGACTCGCGGGGATTCTTCACCTCACGGGTCTTCGGCACCTATGTGATGGAAGGCATCGCGATGCTCGCCGAAGGAGTGCCCGCCGCGAGCATCGAACAGGCCGCGTTGCAGGCCGGCTATCCGGTCGGGCCGCTCGCCGTCACCGACGAGGTCAGCCTCACCCTGGGCCGCAGAGTCCGACACGAGGCCCGAGCGGCCGGGTCGTCGCTGCTGGTGCACCCCGGCGAGGCCGTCACCGACACAATGATCGACGTGTACGGGCGAGAGGGCAAAGCAGCCGGCAAAGGTTTCTACGACTATCCGCCCGGCGAATCCAAGCGCCTGTGGCCCGGGCTCGCCGAGGCGTTCGGTGCCGTTGTGCCGCCCCAGGTGACGTTGGCCGAGCTGCAGGAGCGGCTGCTCTTCGCCGAGGCGCTCGAGGCGGTGCGGTGCCGCGATGAGGGGGTGATCACCGGTGCGGCCGATGCCAATATCGGCTCGATCTTCGGCATTGGATTCCCGCCCTGGACCGGGGGTGTGCTCAGATTCGTCGAGCAATATCCCGGGGGTCCCAGCGAGTTCGCGGCCCGTGCCCGCGAACTCGCGGCTCGCCACGGCGACCGGTTCACCCCGCCAGAGTCCCTCACCTGCGTCGGCAGCTGAGGTGTTGTGCAGGCACCGGCCTCGTTTGCGAAGACGTGGCTAGGAGGCGAACACGTCATTGCCGGCTTCGACGTGTTGGCGAAGTGCGCACATGTCGACCCTTCCGAACATAGCCGGCTCGTCCTCGTTGGTGATGACCGACGGCGATACCAGCGTCGCGAAACGGGCAACCTGTGATTGTTCCTCCGTCGACATATCGTAGCTGTCGCCGTCGAAGACGAATTCGGCCTGGATGTGTCCGGCGTCGAAGTTGTGTCGGTCGTTGATGACCGCCCGCGCCGTGAGGGTGTCGCTGACGCCGAGGTCGCCGGCTTCATAGGAGCCATAGACCAGCTCGGCTCGCATATCGCGGGCAAGCACGAAGCCTTCGCTCCACACCGTGCGGGCGTGGATGGTTCCGGCGACGATCACGTGTGAACACTCATCGGCACTCACGGACGTGGCGTGCAGATCGCCCAAAACGATCACCGCCTCACCGTGATACATGTCGACATCCCCATCTACGTGCAGGTCGCCTGCAATGATGTTGCCGAACTCCTCGCCGCACGGCTCAATGGAATTCAACCGCTCGGGCGTCGTGACGAACCCCGGTGCGCTCGTCACGAGTCGAGCCATCGCATAGGCCGGCTTGGCCCACCGCGCGGGCTCGAACAGGCCGGCTAGGCGGTCGCCGTCCCAGTTCTGCACAATCTGGCGAATCTCGTGCAGCACGTTGTCTTCACCGAGCTGATAGCGGATCAGTGTGTCAGCGGACAGTTGCGCCTCGATGGCGTCGAGGTGGGCGAGGAGATCATCTCGGTTCACGGCCGTGATCCTATGCGCCTGATATGACAGCGCACTTGCACACTCGGCGATAGAGAACTTCCGCGCCTAGGCATAGCTTCACCACCGTGGGTGCGTCTATATAGGTGACTCAAGGAGGTGGAATGAACCAAGCAGCGGAGCAGGAATTTCGGCAGTTCGTCGCAGCGAGACAGGGCGCGCTGTTCCACGCGGCGCTTCTGCTCACTGGGCATCGCGAAGACGCCGAAGACCTGCTGCAGACCGCGCTCGCGAAAGTCGCCCAACGATGGGACTCGCTGGGGCACCTCAGCTCACCAGACGCATACGTGCGCAAAGTTCTCTACAACCAGCGGGTGAGCTGGTGGCGCAGGCTTCGGTCACGTGGCGAGACATTGATGGCGGAGCCACTGGACCCCAACGTTGGGGGCGACTTCGCTGGCGATGTGACACTGCGGATCGCCTTGCGGCGGGTGTTGAGCGAGCTCACCGTCCGGCAGCGCGCAATCGTCGTGCTGCGCTTCTATGAAGACCTATCGGAGTCCGAGGTCGCTGAGATCCTCGGATGCGCAGTCGGCACCGTGCGCAGTCAGACCCATCGAACCCTTGCCCGTCTCCGGGCATCCCATCCTGAACTGGTCAGCTTGAGGAAGGCCGCATGAACATCACAGAATCGGAAATTCAGCGCGCACTTCACGAAATTTCGGCGGACAGGGCGCCGGACGACTTCGCCAGCCGCGCCTTGACGCTCGCCCGTCGGAACCGTCGCCATCGACTCGTTGCGAGCAGTGTCGGAATGCTCGCGGTGGCGGGAATGATTGCAACAGTCGCGCCGAGCTGGGGTGGCGCCACACCAGAACAGGCTGGTGCTGCGCCGACGGCGACGCCAGGAAACGGTTGTGGATCCTACCCAGCGTCGACCCAACTCACGCGGGACAAATGGCCGGCCTTCGCCGCGACGATTGTGGATCAGCTTCCGCAGAACCACGCCTATCGTCTCGTTGATGGCTTTCTCAGTTGTAAGACGGTCCCCACGCCCGGTGCGGAGCCCGAGCACGTTATGGGTCCTGGACAAGCGGATGGTTATGCGACCATCGGAGTGGACGCGGCGGATAGCGGCGATGTGGTTCAGATCGTCATCAGTCCATATCGCCTGGGTGACAAAGGGGCGCCGACGTGCCAGGCGTTGACGAAGCTGGCGAATGAACACAACTTCGATATCAATCCGAATCCGGCGAAGTATCCCGTCACGACACTCTTCTGCCGGGAGGGGAAAGCGCCAGATCCGGTCGTTCACGCCTCGACCGTTGATCGTGGCGCCGCCGACAGAAGCGGACTGCGCGACGCCTACACGCGAGTGAATGCCTTCTTCCCCAACGGATATCGGGTGACGTTGACGTCGCTCAGTCGGCACGGTGCGCCGGCACCCGATGCGGAGCGTCTGGCCCAGGCCATCGCCGCAGCTGACAGCAGCATCCTTACGACTTGGGGCGGCTCAACAGTCACCAAGTGAGAAATGTGGGTGGGTCAACATATGTTGACCCACCCACATTTCTGCGGTGCGTGAGGCGAGTCGCACCTAATGCCGTGGGGCGGGCAGGATGCCCCGCGCGATGGCGGTGGTCACCGCCGCGGTGCGGTCTGTCACGCCAAGCTTGTCGAAGATGCGCGTGACGTGACTCTTCACCGTCGCTTCGCCGATGAACAACTCCCGCCCGATCTCGGGATTGGACAGGCCCCGAGCGATCGCGTGCAACACCTCGGCCTCGCGCGGCGTCAGCGGCGGTGGCGTCGGCTGGCGAAGATGCGACACCAAGCGGGCGGCGACCGGGCCGGCGAGCACCGTCTCACCGTTGGCCGCGCGGCGCACACCGGCGAGGAGCTCGGGCCGGGGCGTGTCCTTGAGCAGATAGCCGCTCGCCCCGGCGGCGAGTGCCGGCACGATGTCGCCGTCGCTGTCATAGGTGGTCAGGATGAGCACGCGGGCCGTGCCGGCGGCGACGATGCGCCTCGTCGCCTCGACTCCGTCGAGCCCGGGCAGCCGCAGGTCCATGAGCACCAGGTCGGGGCGCAGCCGTTCGGCTTGTGCGACGGCGTCGTCGCCCCGGCCACACTCGCCCACGACGGTCAACGCGGCGTCGGTCGATAGCACCGCGTGCAGACCTTCCCGCACCACGGGGTGGTCGTCGACGATGAGCACTCTGATCGGCATCCGTGTCAGCACTCCTCGGTCGGCAGGCTCAGGCCCAGAGTCGTGCCGCCCCCCGGAGTGCTGATGACGGTCACCGTGCCGTTGACTCGTTGCGCGCGGCGACTCATGGTGCTCAAGCCGTACCCGGAATGGGTCTTGTCGGGGTCGAAACCGCGACCGTCGTCACGGACCTCGAGCTCGACGGTGCCCGGCCGATAGTCCAATAACACCGTGATGTGGCGTGCGTCCGCGTGTCGCCCCGCGTTGGCGAGCGCCTCCTGGGCGATCCGCAGCACGGTGACCTCGTGGGTGGCCGGCAGTCGCCGCGCCTGACCGTCCACAGTGAACTCCATGAGTGTCGCGGGGTCGGTTCCGGACCGGTCGACGAGTCGTCGCAACGCCTCGGGCAAAGCGGTCTCGTCGAGGTCGGGTGGGGTGAGCGCGGCGATGAGGGCCCGCGCCTCGCCGAGGTTGTCGCGGGCGGTGCGCTCGGCCCGTCGCAGGTGTTCGCGTGCCGAGTCGCGGGCTGCCGTGGGTGGCTCGGTGTCGAGGTCGGCCCGCGCCGCGTCAAGCAACAACAACACGCTGGTGAAACCTTGGGCGAGGGTGTCGTGAATCTCCTCCGCGAGGCGCTGGCGTTCGGCGAGCACCCCCGCCTCCCGGCTCACGGCGGCGAGCCTTGCCCGAGTCTCGGCGAGCGCGGCGATGAGCTCGGCCCGGTGCCGGCTTTGTCTGATCACGAGAACGATCCACCAGCCAAGCCCGAACGCCACCCCGGCCGAGACCAGGCCCACGACCAGCCAGCCCACGACGGTTGCGGCGTCGACGCCGTCGCGGCTCAACCCGGCTGCGGTGATGGCGGCGATGACCGACGCGGTGGTGATCGCAGCCCGTCGAGGCTCGAGCATCATCCAGATGTGGGGATAGAGCGTGAAGAGCATGAGCCCGCCGGCCGGCGCGAGCACGAAGATCGTGACGCAGGCGCCGATCGCGCCGGCGAGATAGATCGGCCCGGCCCGGCGTGGGGCCTGGCGGAGGGCTCGCGGGCCGAGCGCCGAATACCACGCGACGTGAGCCGCGAGCACGACGAGGGCGAGTCGCCAACCGCCCGGCGTGACGTGATCGTCGAAAGGGATGACGATCGCGGTGATGGCGGCGAGCACAGCGAACGCGCCGTGCCAGGCGAGGTGATATCGCATCCACTCGTCGCGGCCGGCCACCTCATGGCGATGACCGCCCACTGGGGCTGCGTGTGGCTGTTCGGATGAGTCAGGGTCTCCAACGACAGTAGGAGAGCCCGACCCGCCGGCCGGGTCTGCCCCGGCTTGGTCCCGCATGGTGAGGATATTGGTCATGAATCCTCAGCTCTCCACGCGCATCCTGATCGTATTGTCTATCGCCTTCGGCATCACCGTGGCGATCCTCGGCGTCACCGAGTCGTCCGCCCTCGACACGGTAGCGCTGATTGGAGCACTCGTCATCGGCGGTCTGTGGGCGGTCCGGCCGTTCGTCAGCGGGTCTGGCAAGAAGTAGCCCGTGACGGGCCAGGCTCAGGTGATGTTTCCGGCGCCGACGAGGGCCTTGAGGTCGGCGAGCAGTGCCGAGGAGACCTCGACCTCGTGGTCGCGGAGCCGGAACAGATCGGACTTCGACCCGTTGTAGCGCAACTCGACCCGCACCTCGGTGCGACCCCGGTGGCGTTCGAGGATCTCCTTCAGGCGTTCCATCCGCACGGGGGTGACGGCGGGCGGCTTCATGACGATCGTGATGGGTCGCCCCGCCGCCACGGCCTCCTCCTCGGAGACGTCGAGCATCCCAAGGTCGAAGGCGATCACCGAGACCGACCCGTTGTCTTTGCGGTTGACCTTTCCTTTGACCGCGACGACGAGATCCTCGGCGAGCCGGTCGGAGACGAGCTCATAGGTGTTCGGGAAGAACAGCACCTCGATGGACCCGTCGAGGTCTTCCAGGTTGGCCGAGGCCCACATCTTGCCCTGTTTGGTGACCCGGCGGGTGACCCCGACGAGCATTCCGGCGATGGTGACGGCGGAACCGTCGGGCATCTCGTCATCATGGATCTGCGCGATGCTTTGCTCGGAGTTGGCCCGCAGCACCCGCACCGCGCCGGCGAGCGGGTGGGACGAGACATAGAGCCCAAGCATCTCTCGCTCGAACCCGAGCAGGGTCTTGGTGTCCCACTCGTGATCTTTGATGTCGAGCTCCAGGCCGGATCCCGCCTCGTCGGACGGTTCCAGGTCGCCGAAGAGGGTGAACTGACCCTCGGCCTCGCGCCGCTTGACCCCGGTCGCGTCTTCCACGGCCCGTTCGTGCACTTCGATGAGGCCACGACGGGTGTGGCCGAGGGAGTCGAAGGCGCCGGCCTTGATGAGCGACTCGACGGTGCGCTTGTTGCAGATGACGAGGTCGCTTTTCGCGAGGAAGTCGGGGAACGAGGTGTAGGCGCCCTTGGCGGCGCGGGTGGCGATGATGGACTCGACGACGTTGGCGCCGACGTTGCGCACGGCCTGCAGGCCGAACCGGATCGTTTCCTTCACGGGCGAGAACGGCCCGAGGGAGGTGTTGACGTCGGGCGGCAGCACGGTGATGCCCATCCGGCGGCATTCGCCGAGATAGACCGCCATCTTGTCCTTGTCATCCCCGACCGAGGTGAGCAGGCCTGACATGTATTCCGCGGGGAAGTTGGCTTTGAGATATGCGGTCCAGTAGGAGATCAGGCCGTATGCCGCGGTGTGCGCCTTGTTGAAGGCGTAGTCGGCGAACGGCACAAGGATGTCCCACAGCGTCTGGATCGCGCTGTCGGAATATCCGTTGTCCCGCATGCCCTGTTGGAACGGCACGAACTCCTTGTCGAGAACCGCGCGGACCTTCTTGCCCATGGCTTTGCGGAGCATGTCGGCCTTGCCGAGCGAATAGCCGGCGAGTTTCACCGCCGCCCGTTGCACCTGCTCCTGATAGACGATGAGGCCATAGGTGGGGCCGAGGATCTCTTCCAACGGCTCGGCCAACTCGGGGTGGATCGGCACGACCGCCTGCTGGCCGGTTTTGCGCAACGCGTAGTTGGTGTGGCTGTTCGCGCCCATCGGACCGGGCCGATAGAGGGCGAGAGCCGCGGAGATGTCCTCGAAGCTGTCGGGCCGCATCATCTTGAGCAGCGCACGCATCGGCCCGCCATCGAGCTGGAAGACGCCCAACGTGTCGCCTCGGGCGAGCAGCTCATAGGTGGGTTTGTCGTCGAGCGGCAGGGAGAGCAGGTCGATCGCTTGACCGGTGGTGGTCTCCACGTTGCGGACCGCGTCGGCCATGATCGTGAGGTTGCGCAGCCCCAGGAAGTCCATCTTGATGAGGCCAAGGGCCTCACACGTGGGATAGTCGAGTTGGGTGATGATCGCGCCGTCGTCTTCGCGGCGCATCACCGGGATGTGGTCGATGAGTGGCTCGGCCGACATGATGACGCCAGCGGCGTGCACCCCGGTCTGCCGCACGAGGCCCTCGAGTCCGCGGGCCACTTCGATGATTTTGGCGACGTCCGGCTCGGTGTCGTGCAGGGTGCGGATCTCTGACGCTTCGGAGAATCGAGGGTGGTTGGGGTCGAAGATTCCGCTGAGCGGAATATCTTTGCCCATCACCGCGGGCGGCATCGCCTTGGTGATGCGGTCGCCGACCGAGTATGGGTAGCCGAGCACCCGGGCCGCGTCCTTGATCGCGGCCTTCGCCTTGATCGTTCCGAAGGTGACGATCTGCGCCACTCGATCGTCGCCGTATTTCTCAGTGACATAACGGATGACGTCGGCGCGCCCACGCTCGTCGAAGTCGATGTCGATGTCGGGCATCTGGATGCGTTCCGGGTTGAGGAACCGTTCGAAGATCAGCCCATGCACGATCGGGTCGAGGTCGGTGATCCCCAACGCGTAGGCGACGATGCTGCCGGCCGCCGAGCCTCGGCCCGGTCCGACGGGAATGCCACTGCGTTTGGCCCAGCCGATGAAGTCGGCGACGACGAGGAAATAGGCGGGGAAGCCCATCGAGGTGATGACCTGCGCCTCATATTCGCATTGCGCGCGCCGGTCGTCGGGAATGCCGCCCGGATAACGCCGCGCCATGCCCTCCCATACCTGTTTGGCGAACCAGCTCTCCTCGGTCTCCCCCTCCGGCGCGGGGAATCGCGGCATGAGGTTGCGGTGGGCGAACATTCCGGTCGTGTCGACGCGTTCGGCGATGAGTAACGTGTTCTTGCAGCCGTCGGCCCACATGTCGGAGCTGTCCAGCGAGAACATCTCATCGGCCGATTTGAGGTAATAGCCGCTGCCGTCGAAGCGGAAACGGTTGGTGTCGGAGATGTTGGCGTTGGTCTGCACGCAGAGCAGCGCATCGTGGGCCGCGGCCTGGTCGGGTCGGGTGTAATGCGAGTCGTTGGTGACAATGGGTTTGATGCCGAGGGTTCGGCCAATGTGCACCAGGCCATCGCGGACCCGGCGCTCCAACGCCAATCCGTGGTCCATCAACTCCAGGAAGTAGTTGTCGGCGCCGAAAATGTCGCGATAACGCGCGGCCGCCGCGAGCGCCTCGCCGTCTTGGCCCAGCCGCAGGCGGGTCTGTACCTCACCCGAGGGGCAGCCGGTCGTGGCGATGATTCCGCTGTGATATTCGGCGATGAGTTCCGCGTCCATGCGGCCTTTGCCGTATTGGCCCTCGATGGAGGCGCGGGAAGTCAGTGCGAAGAGGTTGTGCAGACCCTCGTTGTTCGACGCCCACATGGTCGCGTGGGTGTATTTTCCGGCACCCGAGACGTCGTCGTTCTTCTGATCGGGTTTGCCCCAGCGGACGGGTTTCTTGTGAAACCGCGTTCCCGGCGCGAGATAGGCCTCGATGCCCAGGATCGGGGTGATGCCGACGGCGGTGGCGGCCTTATAGAACTCGTAGACCCCGTGCATGTTTCCGTGATCGGTGATCGCCACCGCAGGCATGCCGAGGCGCTGCGCCTCGGCCATCATGTCCTTGATCCGTGCCGCCCCGTCGAGCACGGAAAACTCGGTGTGCACGTGAAGATGCACGAACTGGTCTGACACCCCTCGCCCCCTTCTCCGACACCCGCTGTGCGTGTTCCAGCCGGCACGGGTGCTGTGAGATCCAGCCAGATCGTCGGTGATTGCCGTGGCTCCGCGCGCCCGACACGCCGAGCGGTCGTGCCTATCGACAGATCCGATCGATGATCCACGCGGCGATGAACGACTCGTCAGCCCAGGCGTCATAGCGGCCACTCGGCCCGCCGTGACCCGCCGACATCTCCGTCTTGAGAAGGAAGTCGCCCGACCCGGCGGTGGCCCGCAGCCGCGCGATCCACTTCGCGGGCTCGTGATAGAGAACCCGGGTGTCATGCAGGCTGGTCAAGGCGAGGATCGCCGGATAGTCGATCGGGGCGACATTTTCGTACGGGCTATAGGTTTTCATGTATTCATAGACCTCCGCCGTGTGCAGCGGATCGCCCCACTCCTCCCACTCGGTCACCGTGAGCGGCAGCGACGGGTCGAGGATCGTGTTGAGGGCGTCGACGAACGGAACCTGCGCGACGACTCCGGCGAAGGCCTGTGGCGCCAGATTCGCCACCGCGCCCACGAGGAGTCCGCCGGCCGAACCGCCTCGGGCGATCAGCCGGTCGGCCGAGGTCCATCCGACGGTGGTGAGGTGTTCGGCGCAGGCGACGAAGTCGGTGAACGTGTTGCGCTTGTTGAGCATCTTGCCCTGGTCATACCAGTGCCGGCCGAGTTCGCCGCCGCCCCGAATGTGCGCCACCGCGAAGACCACACCTCTGTCCACAAGTGACAGACGAGGAATGGAGAACCAGGGGTCCATGCTCGATTCATAGGATCCGTAGCCATAGAGGACCGCGGGCGCCGACCCGTCGCGCGCGGTGCCTCGTCGGCACACCAACGAGATCGGCACGCGGGTGCCGTCCGGTGCGGTCGCCCACTCCCGGTGCTGTTCGTAGTCTTCGGGGCGATAGCCGCCAAGCACCGGCTTCTGTTTGCGCAGCACCAGCTCGCCGCTGGCACGGTGGTAGTCATAGACGCTGTCCGGCGTGATCAGCGACGTGTAGTGCAGGCGGATCCAGTCGGTGTCGTATTCGGGGTTGGAGCCGAGGTCGACGCTGTGGATCGGCTCCGGGAAGTCGATGTCATAGGGCTCGCCCTCGTGGGGCAGCACGCGCAGAGCGGTCAGTCCGTCACGCCGCAGTGAGATCACAAGATGGTCGGCGAACGCGGCGACGCCGAGCAGTCGGGTGCCGGGGGTGTGGTCGACCAACGGGTGCCACTCGCCCGGCGCGGACTGATCCGTCCACGCGATCGCGAAGTCCTCAGCGCCGTCGTTGTGGAGAATGAGCAACCGGTCGCGGGCCGGGTCGGGCTCGACGTCGTATTCGACGCCGTGGCGGCGGGCGGCGACGAGCCGGGGCGGCTGGTCCGGCCGGTCGGCCGCGATGAGGTGTGCCTCACTGGTGAGTTTGCTGTGAACGTCGATGATGATCTGGTCGTCGGCGCGGCTCAGTTCGACACCGACCCAGAAGCGCTCATCGGGCTCGTGCAGCACGAGCACGTCCGCGGTGGCCGGGGCGCCGACGGTGTGCCTCCAGATCTTGCACGGCCGCCACGCGTCGTCAACCGTGAGGTAGAACAAGGTCGACCCGTCGCGCGACCACGCGGAGCCATAGAAGACATCGGTGATCTCGTCGGGCAGCAGGTCGCCGGTCCGCAGGTCCTTGATCCGCATGGTGAAACGTTCGTCGCCGGCGAGGTCGACCGAATAGGCGAGCAGGGTGCCATCGGGGCTCACGTCAAAGGTGCCGAGGGCGAAGAAAGCAGAGCCGGCCGCCTCGGCGTTGCCGTCAAGCAGCACCTCGGTGCCGGGTGGGACGCGTTCGCCGTCGATCGCGGGCGGAGTGTCGTCGTCGGTGGCGACGATTCGGCACTTGATGCCGTATTGCTGACCCTCGACGAGCCGGGTGAAATACCAGAAACCGCCCTTGCGTACGGGTACGGAGAGGTCGGTCTCCTGGGTCCGTGCTTTGATCTCGCCGAAGACGGTCTCGCGAAGCTCCTTCAGGTGAGCCGTGCGTGACTCGGTGTAGCTGTTCTCGGCGGTCAGGTAGGCGATCGTGTCTGGATCGTCCTTCTTCGCGAGCCATGCGTAGTCGTCGATGACGATGTCGCCGTGGTGCTGGCGTTCGGTCGGGATTCGCTTCGCGATCGGGGGCACCGGCGCAGTCGTCATGGTGGCTGAGGCTACCACTTTTCAAGATCATAATTCTGGCCGGGCGCCTAGCCGGCCTGTCGCGCCGACGTGACCGGGGTCGCTCTGCCGCTGGCCGGCGCAGCTGTCAGAATGGAACTCACTGTGACCGAGACATACCCCGCGGATGCCCCCGCCTCGCAGCGTCTCTTCGACCGCGCCTGCGCCCTCGTGCCGGGCGGGGTCAACTCGCCCGTACGCGCCTTTCACTCCGTCGGCGGCACGCCCCGGTTCATGATCGGTGGAGCCGGCGCCACCCTGACCGACGCGGACGGACGCCGATATGTCGACCTCGTCTCGTCGTGGGGGCCGCTGATCCTCGGCCACGCCCATCCCGAGGTCGTCGCCGCGATCAGCAGGGCTGCCGCGAACGGCACCAGTTTCGGCACCCCGACTCCGGCCGAGGTCGAGCTCGCGGCCGAGATCGTCGACCGCACCCCCGTCGAGCAGGTTCGGCTGGTCAGTTCGGGCACCGAGGCGACGATGAGCGCGATCCGGCTCGCCCGTGCCGCCACCGGGCGGGCGAAGATCATCAAGTTCGCCGGCTGCTATCACGGACACTCCGACGCGCTGCTCGCCGCCGCCGGCTCGGGCGTCGCGACCCTCGGCCTGCCGTCGTCGCCCGGGGTGACCCCCGCCGCCGCGAGCGAGACCATCGTCGTCGACTACAACGACCTCGCCGCGGTGGAGCAGGCGTTCGCCGCCCACCCCGACGAGATCGCGGCGATCATCACCGAGGCCGCGCCCGGCAACATGGGCGTCGTGCCGCCCGGCCCAGGCTTCAACTCCGGGCTCGCGACCCTCGCCCATCGCAACGGCGCGCTGCTCATCGTCGACGAGGTGATGACCGGGTTCCGGGTCGCCCGTGGCGGCTGGGCCGAGCTGAGTCAGCGCACCGGCGAGCCGGTCGACGCCGATCTGTTCACCTTCGGCAAGGTGATGGGCGGCGGGCTTCCCGCTGCGGCGTTCGGCGGCCGCGCCGAGATCATGTCCCAACTCGCCCCCGCCGGCCCCGTCTATCAGGCCGGAACGCTCTCCGGAAACCCGCTCGCCTGCGCCGCCGGGCTCGCCACCCTGCGGGAATGCACCCCACAGATCTATGCCCGCCTCGACTCGATCGCCGACACCATCGCAGGGCTCGCCGCCGACGCGTTGACCCGGGCCGGAGTGCCCCACCGGGTGCAGCGGGCAGGATCGATGTTCTCCGTCTTCTTCGCAGCCGGGCCCGTCACCGACTATCGCGATGCCCGCCGACAGGACCTCGACGCCTTCCGGGTCTTCTTCCACACGATGCTCTCTCACGGCGTCTATCTCCCGCCGTCGGCCTTCGAATCCTGGTTCGTCTCGGCCGCCATCGACGACGACGCACTCGAACAAGTGCGGTCGGCACTCGTCGCCGCCGCAGCAGCGGTCGCCGAAGCGGGCCGGCGATGACCGGCGTGCGCACCGTCGTGCACCTGCTGCGCCACGGCGAGGTCGAGAACCCCAACAAGATCTTGTACGGCCGGATCCCCGGCTATCGCCTCTCCGCACTCGGTGAACGAATGGCGCTCGTCGCGGCATCGGCGCTCGCCGGCCACGACATCAGCCACGTCGTGTCCAGCCCCCTGGAACGAGCACAACAGACGGCGCAACCCATCGCCGCCCAGTTTGACCTGCCGATCGGCGTTGACGACCGGCTGATCGAAAGTCGCAACCAGTTCGAGGGATTGCGCGTCGGAGTCGGTGACGGCGCGCTGCGCCAGCCCCGCCACTGGTGGAAGCTGCGCAACCCGTTCCGGCCGTCGTGGGGCGAGCCCTATGCCGAGATCGCCGCCCGGATGGTGGCGGCCCTCGGCGCGGTGCGGGCCCAAGCCGAGGGACACGAGGCGGTCTGCGTCTCACATCAGCTCACCATCTGGACCCTGCGGCGACACTTGGAGGGCCGTCGGCTCTGGCACGACCCGCGACGCCGCCAGTGCGCGCTCGCCAGCCTGACCAGCTTCCACTTCACCGGCGATCAGCTCACCGAGATCACCTATCGCGATCCGGCGGCCGCCCTCATCGCCCAGTCCGCAGGCGCGTCGTCGGCCAAAGGCGCGTGAGATGCCCGCACCCCTCGCGTCGCTGACGGCCCGGTGCCGCACAGGTGTGCTGGCCGCCGGGTTCGCCATCGGCCTCGTCGTTGGCCTCACGGGGTGCGGCGACGACGCCCCACCCGTCTCCAACGGGCTGAGCGAGATCAGCGTCATCGCCGCCGCAGACCGCTCGCCGGCCCCCGCCATGCGCGGCGATCTGCTCGCCGGTGGGGTCTTCTCGCTCGGCGAGCACGCGGGATCGGTTGTGGTGGTCAACTTCTGGGGTGCCTGGTGCGCGCCATGCGTCGCCGAGGCGGACGAACTGGAACAGGCCTACCGCTCCATAAAGGACAAAGGAGTGGTCTTCCTCGGCGTCAACGTGCGCGATCAACGAGACAGCGCGAGTCGATTCCTCGTGGCGCACGACGTGACCTATCCCACCGTCTTCGACCCGCCCGGCCGGCTCGCGCTCGGATTCGCCGTGCCGCCCGCCGCGATCCCCTCGACCCTCGTCATCGACCGCGCTGGCCGAGTCGCCGTCGTCGTGCACGGCCCAGTGGTGCGCACCATGCTCCTGCCGGTGCTCGAAAAACTCGCCGCCGAGCCGCGTCCATGACCACGTTGACTGTGGGTGAGACCTTCGCGGGCATCGCCGCCGACGGGCCAGTCCTGGCCGCGATCGCAGTCTCCGCTCTCGCCGGTCTGGTGAGCTTCCTGTCGCCGTGTGTGCTCCCGCTGGTGCCGGGCTATCTCTCCTATATGACGGGGCTCGCCGGCGCAGACCTCAGCGACGCGCTCGACCGGCCGACCGCGGCGACAAAGCGTCGGGTCATCGCCGGTGCCGCCGGCTTCATCGCTGGGTTCACCGCAGTCTTCACCATCACCGGGGTCTTCATGGCGAGCCTCGGCAAGACGCTGTTAACCCACACCCGAGCGGTCGAGATCGGCGCCGGGCTGCTCATCACCGTGCTCGGCGTCGCCTTCCTCGGCCTGATTCCAGGGCTGCAGCGGGAGTGGCGGGTGCACCGGTTGCCGGCGGCCGGCCTCGCGAGCGCGCCCGTGCTCGGCGCGGTCTTCGCGCTCTCCTGGGTGCCGTGCATCGGCCCGACCCTCGGCGCGGTGCTTCTCCTCGGCACCACCTCCGGCTCGACGGGGCGGGCCGCCACCCTCACCATCGCCTATGGTCTCGGCCTCGGGCTGCCATTCCTCGCGTTCGGGCTCGGCTTCCGCCGACTCATCGGAGTAGTGCGCGTCGTGCGCCGCAACAGCCAATGGGTCACTCGCCTCGGCGGGGCCATGCTCATCGTCGTCGGCGTGGCACTCACCACCGGCCTGTGGGCCGAGTTCACCAACTGGCTGCGGGCCGTCGTCGGCCCCGGAACCGTGGGGATCTGATCCGATGCGGGCACTGCGTGGATCGTGGCGGTGGCTGACCAGCATGCGTACCGCGTTGCTGCTGCTGTTGCTGCTCGCGGTCGCCGCCGTACCCGGATCGGTTCTGCCGCAACGGCAGGTCAGCGCCGAACGGGTCGCAGCCTATCTGCGGCAACACCCGTCGGCCGGGCCGTGGTTGGATCGGATCGCGTTCTTCGACGTCTATTCCTCGCCATGGTTCTCCGCGGTCTATCTGCTGCTTTTCGTGTCGCTCATCGGCTGCCTGCTGCCCCGCCTGCGGCAACACGCGTCGCACCTGCTCAACCCGCCGCCGCCGGCCCCGGCCCGCTTCGACCGGCTGCCGCAACACTCGCCCGACACCGAAGTGAACCGCGCGCCCGACGAAACCGCCGCATCCGTACGCGCCGCGTGGCGCCGCAGCCGTTGGCGGGTGGCGGTGCGAAAAGGCGACGACGGGGTGGTGACCGTCGCGGCTGAGAAGGGCTATCTCAAGGAGACCGGCAACCTGCTCTTCCACATCGCGCTGCTGGTGGTGCTGATCGGCGTCGCCATCGGCTCCTGGTTCGGGTGGCACGCCAACCGGTTCGTTATCGCGGGCACGGACTTCGGCTTCTGCAACACGCTGCAGCAATACGACGAATACGGACTCGGGCCCCGAGTGGACGCCAGCGACCTGTCGCCCTTCTGCGTCAACCTCAACGACTTCCAGGCCACCTATCTCGACAACGGGCAGCCGGTGAGCTACACCGCGTCCCTCTCCTACACGGATGGCCTGAACGCTCCCACCCGCACGCAACGGGTCGAGGTCAACCATCCCCTACGGCTGTCCGGGGCGAACGTCTATCTGCTCGGCCACGGCTATGCGCCGGTGCTGCGCTTCACGGATCGCTTCGGCGTCACGCAGACCTCGGTCGTCGCGTTCCTGCCCGAGGACGGTCGCCTCACCAGCACGGGCGTGGCGATGTTCCCCGACGCGAACCTCGACCCGAAAGGCCCTCAACCCGGCGCCGAACCGAACCAGGTCGCGTTCGCCGGCACCTATCTGCCGACCATGCCACAACACGCCAACGGTCAACTCTCCACATTTCCGGCGGAGCGCAACCCGGCGTTGTTCCTCGTGGCATACGCCGGCGACCTCGGGCTCGGCGTCGGCATTCCACAATCGGTCTATGAGCTCGACCAGAGACAAATCGACTCGGGTCAGTTGCGTCAGGTCGCGATGAACCGGGCGATGAAGCCGGGCGACACCTGGCACCTGCCCGACGGATCCCAGGTGACGTTCGTCGGCACCCGCCCCACCGTGTCGATCTCCGTGCGTCACGACCCGGGCGAGCCGATCGTGCTCGCCGGAGCGCTCACCCTGCTCGCGGGCCTCATGCTCTCCCTGGCTGGCCGGCGACGCCGGGTCTGGGCCCGCATCACACCGGCCGGCCCCGGGCGTAGCCTGATCTCGTTCGGCGGCCTGCCCCGCACCGACCACCCCGGATTCGGCGCCGAATTCGCCCAGGTCGTGACGGTGGCCGCCGAGGCGGCCCGGCCGGCCGGCGACGATTCGGCGCACACGAACGGACCAGACCAGCCGGCGATGGCCGGAGAGAGGGGCCAGTGATGGCACAACTATCCGATCAACTGCTCGTGGTCGCGGTGCTCGGCTATCTCGCCGCCATGGTCGCCTATGTCACCGAATATGTGCTCGGCAAGGCATTGGTTCGCACCCCAGCCGCCACCCCGGCCGCAGCGGTCCCGACCCCGGCCCGAGAGTTGGTCAGCGTCGGGGCGCCCAACGCTGACCCCGTGCTGGTCATGGGCCCGCCCACCAGTGACGAGATCGCCTCGGCCGAGACCGCGTCGCAGGCCGGACCGACCCGATCCGGCCCACGCTGGTCGCGGGGAGCCGGCGCCCTCGCACTGGGACTCACCGCCCTCACCGCACTCGTGCACGCCGCCGTGCTCGTCACCCGGGGGCTCGCCGCCGGCCGTGTGCCGTGGGGCAACATGTATGAGTTCGTGCTCACCCTCGCTCTCGTCGCCGCAGTGGCGTGGTGCGTGCTCGCGTTGACCCGGCCGCACATGCGCTCGATCGGCCTCTTCGTCACGCTGGCGCTCGCCCTCGTGCTCGGCTTCACCGGCATGGTGCTCTATACCAAAGTCGCGCCGCTGGTCCCGGCGCTCAACTCCTATTGGCTGAAGATCCACGTCTCGGCCGCAGCGCTCGCCTCCGGGATTTTCCTCGTCGCATTCGTGCCGGCAGCGCTCTATCTCGTGCGGGTCGGACACGATGCGGGGCGCACCAGGTTTCCCTATCCGCTCGGCAGGCACGTGCCCGCCGCGCCCACGTTGGAGCGGCTCTCCTTCGGACTGCACGCCTTCGCGTTTCCGATCTGGACCTTCGCGGTGGTCGCCGGAGCGATCTGGGCCGAGGCCGCGTGGGGTCGCTATTGGGGGTGGGACCCCAAAGAGGTGTGGTCGTTCATCTCCTGGGTCGCCTACGCCGCCTATCTGCACGCACGGGCCACGCCGAGCGTGAAGACCACCGTCGCGACGCGCTTCGCCATCGCCGCCTGGTGCACAATGTTGGTCAATCTCTATGTGATCAACTTTGTGGCCGTGGGCATGCACTCTTACGCGAAATAGAGAACAGGACACCGGCGTGGGCAGCAGTTTTCCGTACCAGGATCTCAAGGATTTTGTCGCAGCCCTCGAAAGTGCCGGAGAGCTGCACCGGGTCACGGCGCGGGTCGACCCGACGCTGGAGATCAGCGAGATCGTCACCCGCACGGTGCGCGCCGGCGGCCCGGCGCTGCTCTTCGAGAACCCGAGCCGGGGCGAGATGCCGGTCGCGATCAACCTCTTCGGCAGCCACACGCGCATGGCGATGGCGCTCGGAGTCGAGCGACGTCGACGAGATCGGCGACGGATCGGCGAGCTGATCAAGCCGGAGCTGCCCGTCGGCTGGGCGGGGCTGCGCGACGGGCTCGGCAAGCTGATGCAGCTCAAGTCGGTGCCGCCGAAGAAGGTGAAGACCGCGCCCGTGCCAGGAGGTCGTCCACACCGGGGCGACGACGTCGACCTCAACCGACTGCCCGGGCTGTAGACCTGGCCCGACGACGGCGGGATCTTCCACAACTACGGCCTCACCCACACCAAGCACCCGGAGACCGGCAAGCGCAACCTCGGCCTCTACCGGCTGCAGCAGCACAGCTCGACCACGCTCGGCATGCACTGGCAGATCCACAAGGACTCCACCGCGCACCACGCCGTCGCCGAACGGCTCGGCCAGCGGCTGCCGGTGGCGATCGCCATCGGGTGCGATCCGGTGGTCTCCTACGCCGCGACCGCGCCGCTGCCCGGCGACATCGACGAATACCTGTTCGCCGGCTTCCTGCGCGGCGAGCGGGTCGAGATGGTCGACTGCCACACCGTGCCGCTGCAGGTGCCGGCGCACGCGCAGATCGTCCTGGAGGGCTACGTCGAGCCCGGCGAGCGGCTGCCCGAAGGGCCCGTTCGGCGACCACACCGGCTTCTACACCCCGGTGGAGCCGTTCCCGGTGCTGCACGTCGAGTGCATGACCATGCAGCGCGACCCGCTCTACCACTCGATCGTGACGTGCAAGCCGCCGCAGGAGGACGGCCCGATCGGGCACGCCACCGAGCGGATCTTCCTGCCGCTGCATTCAAGATGCTGATCCCGGACATCGTCGACTACGACCTGCCCGAGCCGCGGCGTCTTCCACAACTGCCTCGATCGTCTCGATCCGCAAGCGCTACCCGAAGCACGCGCAGAAGGTGATGAACGCGATCTGGGGCGCGCACCTGATGTCGCTGACCAAGCTGATCGTGGTCGTCGACGAGGACTGCGACGTGCACGACCTACGCCGAGGTCGCCTTCCGGGCCTTCGGCAACGTCGACTACGCCCACGACCTGCTGGTCACCCAGGGGCCCGGTCGACCACCTCGACCACGCCTCCTACCAGCAGTTCTGGGGCGGCAAGGCCGGCATCGACGCCACCCGCAAGCTGCCCAGCGAGGGCTATCACCCGAGGCTGGCCCGAGGAGGCGGTCATGTCGTCCGAGGTGGTGGCCACAGGTGGACCGCCGGTGGAAGGAGTACGGGCTGATGGCGCTGCGCGTCGACCGGCCGGACCGGGTCGCCTTCCTGCGCCTCGTCGCGATCGAGCACTCCGTCTTCGCGCTGCCGTTCGCCTACCTCGCCGCGCTCACCGCATGACCAGTGACACCGGTCGGATCGACTGGGTCGACCTGCTGCTGATCACGCTCGCCATGGTGGGTGCCCGCACCTTCGCGATGGCCGTCAACCGGATCGTCGACCGGCACATCGACGCTCGCAACCCGCGCACCGCCGGCCGGGAACTGGTCACCGGCGCCGTGAGTCGTGCGCACCGCCTGGATCGGCGCGGCCGTCGCCCTCGCGGTCTTCCTCGCCGCCGCCGCCGCGCTCAACCCGCTCTGCCTGCTCCTCGCGCCGCTCGCCGTCGTGCCGCTGGTGGTCTACCCGTACGGCAAGCGGTTCACCGACTGGCCGCACGCGATTCTCGGCGCTCGCCCAGACTGGTCGGCCCGGTCGGGCGCCTGGATCGCGGTCACCGGAACCCTTGACGGCTCCGGGCCGGCGTGGGTGCTCGGCGCTCGCCGTCGGGCTCTGGATCGGCGGCTTCGACCTGATCTACGCCTGCCAGGACGCCGATGTCGACCGCTCGATCGGGGTGCGCAGCGTGCCCGCGCGGTTCGGCGTGCGCGTTCGCGCTGCACGCTGTCCACCGTCGTGCACGTGATCACGTTCGTGCTGTTTCGTCTGGTTCGGCGCCATGGTGGGGCTGGGCTGGTTGTGGTGGATCGGACTCGCGCTCACCGCTGTCGCGTTCGCCTACGAGCACGCGGTGGTGCGGCCCACCGACCTGTCCCGCGTCAACCGGGCGTTCTTCACCGTCAACGGTTTCGTCGGCATCGCGTTGTTCGTCTTCGCCGTGGCCGATCTGGTCGTGCGACACGGTCTGCGCCCCTGAGCACAACGGCAAGACAAACCGACGGGTACGGTCGGGCCTATGCGCACACCGTGGATCGTCGGAATCTCAGGCGCCTCCGGCACCCCGTACGCCGCAGCGACCCTGCGGGCGTTGCTCAACGCCGGCTGCTCGGTGGACCTCATCGTCTCGCGGGCGGCGCGACTGACGATCCTCGACGAGACGGGTGAGCCGTTTCGGGACACCCACTGGCGAGAGGATCTCGCGACCTTTCTCGGGCCAGCCGTCGACGTGGCCCACGCCGACGTCGTCTATTGGTCGGCGGGAGACCTCGCCGCCGGCCCGAGCTCCGGCTCCTATCCGGCCCGCGGAATGGTCGTCGTGCCGGCCAGCACGGCTGCGTGCGCAGGCATCGCGCTCGGGTTGTGCAAGGATCTCCTGCAACGCGGTGCCGAGGTCACCGCCAAAGAACGACGTCCGCTCGTCGTGGTGCCGCGGGAGACCCCCGTCACGCGAAGTCACCTCGAGCACCTCCTCGCCTTGCACGACGCCGGTGCGGTTGTGCTGCCTGCGAGCCCGGGCTTCTATAGCAGCGGAGCCCGGGCCGAGGCCGCACAACTCGTCGACTTCGTCGCAGCGAAGATCCTCGACGCGATCGGGGTGCCCCACGCGCTCATGTCACGGTGGTCTGGCGGAATCACCCCGCGTCGCTGACAGACAGCGAATCGTCGGTGCCTATCAGCGTTCGTCCGAGCCTTCGGTGAGTGTTCCTTCGCCCTCAAGAAGGGCTCTCACCTCTGACTCGCGAAACCGGCGATGGCCGCCGGGAGTACGGATGCTGCTGATGCGTCCTGCCGCTGCCCACCGTGTCACCGTTTTAGGATCGACGCGGAACAGCGCGGCCACTTCGCCTGGCGTCAGCAGACGATCTCCAGTGTCCACGACACTCCTCCTTGCGTCGACGAAGGCGATGTGGTCGGCGTCAACACGTGACGTCACCCACGTGCCTTCGATGGGACGTAAGCCCATTAGAGCACCGTGGGCCGGTGATGTGGCGACAAACGACGATTCACCTGCGGCGACGGCTTCTTCACCGGTTTCCGGCAACGCAGTGAGACTGAGATTAGGCGTCGTTAATGACGGTCTGTCATTCTTCAAACTCAAAAGCCACGAAAGGGGGAAGCATGGACGCCACTGATCGGCGCATCGTCGAGCTTCTCAGCGCCAACGGCCGAATCTCATATGCGGAGCTGGCCCGCCAGATTGGTCTCTCCGGCCCCGCTGTGCACGAACGCGTGGCCAAATTGGAGAGCTCAGGGGTGATCCGGGCCTATCGGGCCCAGCTCGACCCCGAGGCGGTCGGTCTCGGGGTGACCGCCTTCATCGGCATCGTGCAAGGGCCCGACAGTGAGATCGACGATCTGGTGGTCCAGATGGCAGAGCTGCCGGAGATCGAGTCGTGCTATTTCCTCGCGGGCGCGGAGTCGTTTCTATTGCGTGTTCGAGTCCCGACAATCCCGGAACTCGAACATCTCATCGTGCGTCTCAATCGCATCCCTGGTGTCACCACGACCCGCACGACCATCGCGTTGTCAACGAAATGGGAGGAGCGCCCGCAGCCGATTCCGGCCCCGGCCGTGGAATGACAGGTTCGGTCAGTGCGAGCCGTGTGCGGCCGGATTGTGGCCACGCCGCAGACCGCCGGGTCCGCGAGTCGGCTCACTGTGCCGACGCCCGGCATCTCCGCCGCTGCGGGGCTGCTCGGTCCTGTTCGACCACGACCGTTGACTGCGGTTGCGCGGTTGGTGCCCGGCACGACGGTCCGGCCCGGCCCAGCGGTCGCCGCCCGGTCGGTGGTCCGGACGTGAGGCGGGCACGTGCAGCGGAACCGGGACCCCGGATGGGCGCCGTGCTCCGGTCACCTCGACGAGCGCGGGCGCGGCCACGGTGACTTCGGTGCGCACCGGCGCGACACCGGCCCGCTCGAGCATGGTGAAGGTCGCCCGACGTTGCCTGGGCAGCACGAGGGTCACCACCGTGCCGGACTCGCCGGCCCGAGCCGTGCGGCCGGCCCGGTGCAGATAGTCCTTAGCGTCGTTCGGGGGGTCGACGTGCACGACGAGTGACACTCCATCGACGTGGATGCCTCGGGCGGCGACATTCGTCGCGACCAACACATCAACGCGTCCCTCGCGAAATTCGGCGAGCGTGCGGGTGCGTACCCGTTGGGTCTTGCCGCCATGCAGCGCCGCAGCGCGCACACCAACCTCGGCCAATTGCTCGACAAGGCGGTCAACGGCCAGTTGCGTGCGCACGAACATGATGGTGCGACCCGGTCGGTTGGCGATCGCGGCCAGGATCTCGAACTTGTCCCGCGGCGGGATGAGCAACGCGTGGTGCGCCATGGTGTCCACAGTGGCCACAGCCGCGTCGATTTCGTGAGTGACCGGATCGGTCATGAACCGGTTCACCAGCTGGTCGACGTCACCGTCCAAAGTGGCCGAGAAGAGCAGTCGCTGTGCGGTCTTCGGAGTCTGTGCCAGCAGTCTGGTGACCTCAGGCAGGAAGCCGAGATCGGCCATCTGGTCGGCCTCGTCCAGCACGCTGATCTCGACCGAGCCGAGTGAGCATGCCCCGCGTTCGATGAGGTCGCCGAGCCGGCCCGGAGTCGCGACCAGCACGTCGACGCCGCGCTCAAGCGCCAGCAGCTGAGTCTGATAGGGCGCACCACCGAACGCGGTCTTGGTGAATAGGCCGATCGACTTCGCCAGGGGGGTCAAGACATCATTGACCTGCATCGCGAGCTCGCGGGTCGGCACCAACACCAGGCCCTTGGGGCGGTGTGGCGCGGAGCGTCCGGAGGCGGCGATGCGGGCCAGCATCGGCAGGCCGAAGGCGAGGGTCTTGCCTGATCCGGTCTGCCCTCGTCCGAGCACATCGCGACCCGACAGCGCATCGGGGATGGTGGCCGACTGGATGGGGAACGGGCTGGTGATGTTGTCGCGTTCAAGGGCCCGAACCAACGGGCGTGGCAGGCCGAGATCGGAGAACCCCGGGGTCGGAGCGACCTGTGGTTCTGCGGAGACCTGTGGTTCTGCGGCGCCGTCACGCCGTTGGGGGGCGTCGTCCGCGCCGGTTGGCGCGTTCGGGTCAAACAAAGATGGGAATGTGCGTGCAGTGTCAAGCACCGACATCAGTTGATATACCTCTCCACGGGGGCGTACTCGCCTAGCACCGGGAAATCACCTGAGACAGCCCAGCGCGGCACTGTGCTCACACAGGCCTGCGTCATCCACGCCACCGTAAGAGTAGCGGACCGACGAGCATAAAACCGATTCGGCGTGACCGGGGCCACTGGCGACGGGATTTTGCTATGGCCGGCACCGATGGGTGCCGCGTCCGTAGCCGTCGGTTATCGACCTCCGACGCCACTGCTGCTCCGCCGATGCCGTTACTGCCTAGTGACGCCCCGCTGTCCGGTGACGCTCCTGCTGTCTGATGACGCCTCTACTGCCCGGTGATGCCGCGGAACAAGGCCTGGATCACGTCGCCGGCGAGGCTCGCCACGATGATCCCGATGATGAGCACCGCGATGAGTCCACCGCCGCCGATTGCGAGCACCTTCGTCAACCGCGATCGCTGTTCCTGCTCGTGCAGCGCAGCGGAGTGCCCCCGAGAAAGGATGAGTCCGGTCAGCGAACCGGACAACTCAAGCGGCGCCTCAGGATTTGGACTCGTCGGCGCGCCAGTCGATCCACCATAGACAGTCCCGCCGACCCGTGGACGGACGATCGCCGCCTCGGGAGCGGTGGTCGCTGCGGGACTCGGCCCCGCATAGCCGCCACCGACATAGACCCCGCCGGCGGCTCGGGGCTGAACCGGGCCACCGGCCCGATCGATCATCGGCGGCGACGGAACTGGCGGCGGCGGCGGAAAGGGGGACGGTGGTGCGGGCGGCTCGGGTCTTGGCCCGGGCGCCGGCGGGTTCGGCGGGGCTGGGTTCGGCGGGGCTGGGGGAGTCGGTGACGGGAATGGGTCCGGTCGTGGCGGCTCTGTCGGCTGGGGCGGCTTTATCGGCTCGGGCGGTTCGGCCGGCTGGGGTGGTTCGGTTGGCTCCGGTGAATCCATGGGGAGACCGGGCGATGCGTGGCGCTGAACCGGCACGATCGTGGTGGGTGGTTCGGCGGGTGGCTCAGCGAGCATCAGCCGAGTCGCCTCGCCGGGGTTGGGCAGCACCATGATGTTCGTGACACCCTCCACTGGGGCGGAGTCGAGCCCACATCGAGGACACCCGGCTGCCGAGCCCGACAAGATCGAACCGCAGTCACCGCAGGTGGGGGTGGTGTTCATCGACAATCGCCTGCCTTCGCCGATCTCCGCGCGTGAGTCATCCACGCCCGCAGGGATCACGGTGCCACATGCACGCCACCAGGTGCTCGGCGCCACTCCGCGCCGGGTGACGGGTCAGGCGCGCCGCCGCCGTCGACCCGCCACTGCGGGCTGTGCGGCAGGCGAGGCCTGAGGACTGGATGAGGCGCTCGGCGATGGGCTCGATGTCGGACTAGGCGACGGTGACGGTGATGTGGACGGGCTGGGTGAGGGACTCTGCGACGGGCTCGGTGACGGGCTCTGCGACGGCGACGGCTTTGGAGTCGGGGTGGGGGTCGGGCTATGGGTGGGCGACGGACTCGGGCTGGGGCGTGTCGGCCCGGCGATCGCCGGGAAGATCCGGGTGGCGCCGAAATACTCCGTCCACCAGATCGGCGAGATCTTCACCTTGTCGTTGAAGGTCGGCGCGTGCACCATCTTGCCGTCACCGACATACATCGCGACGTGGTGAATCGCCCGGGAGTTTGATCGGTCGGTGCTGAAGAACAGCAGGTCACCGGGCAGAAGCTGATTGACCAGGACGGGCGAACCGGCCCGGTATTGGTCGCGCGAAACCCGGGGAAGCCGTTGTCCGACCGAGCCGTAGGCGGCGTAGACCAGGCCCGAACAGTCGAAACTCCGAGGTCCCTCGGCCGCCCACTCATAGGGCTTGCCCAACTGACGCAGTGCATATCGCACGGCGTTGACGGCGGCCGGGGCGGCGCGCCAGCCGTTGACACTGGTTCCGAGCCCCCGCCCGGCGGTGAGACTCTCCTCATAGGTGTCGCGGGCCGACTCGGCGGTGCCGAGGATCGCGGCGTTGCGCTTCTTCAGCGTGGCAAGCGCCGCCTGGTGTCGGGCGAACTGATCGGTGAGCACCTCCTTACGCCCAGCGATTTCCTGCTCGGCGGCGATCGCCGCCTCCATCGCGACTCGGGCGTCCTGCTCGGCCGTTTCGGCTGCGGCGAGGTCGGCGGCGAGTGACTGTTGCTCACTGAGCTGCAGCTGCGGAGGCAGCTGGGGTGGCAGTGCAGGCGCGAGTTTGCCGAGCTCGTGCAGGTCGTTGGTGTAGTCGCCGAACGGCCCGAGTTTCGTCGCGTCCTGATATGCCTCGGTGGCGACGCGGGCGGCCTCCGCGCGTACGGCGTCGAGGTTTGTCTTGGCGGTTTGCCAGGCGATCCGGACCGGAAGGGTGAGCTGGAGCGCCGCCGCCTCTTCGTCTGTGATCGATTTGACGTCCTCGCCGAGCCGTTCGGTCGCGACCGATTCGGCGATGATCTCGGCCGCGAGCGGGCCGATGATGTCGGACGCGTTCGGCTGCGGCAACGACACGCCCAAGGGGAACGGCAGGTCGGTCGTCGGGGTCGGCAGCGCGCCGGGTTCGGGCCCGGGAGACGGAGGTTTGGGTGTCGTGGCGTGGGCGGGGCTGACTGCGGCGCCGAGCATGCCGGTCGCGACCGTCGCGGTCATCACGGTGCGGGCGATCCAGCGCAGCCGCCACCGGAGTCTCCAGTTTTGTGCGTTGCCTGAGTTAACCAACACCACTGTCTCATTCCTCCCCGTCGCTGCCCGTCACCGTGCCCCCGCGACGCGCCCTACCCGTCGTACCGCATGTCCGGTCTTGTGTCGACCCCGTTCCGCCGTCATCACAGCGAACCGTTATCGCTTTCCGACGTGCTCGGGCCGAGTCGGCGGCCGTGGCCCGTGGCACGTAGGCTCGCCTGCAGGAGCGACGGAAGGGCGCAGATGATGGTAGACCCAGGCTTCGCGCGAGACATCGAAGCGAAGGTGTACGCCGGTGAGCGGCTGACCCGCGAGGACGGTGAAGCCCTCTACGACTGCGACGACCTCGCCTGGCTCGGCCGGCTCGCCCACCATCGTCGCGCCGAGCTCAACGGCGACGAGGTGATGTTCAACGTCAACCGGCACCTGAACCTGACCAACGTCTGCAGCGCGTCCTGCGCCTACTGCTCGTTCCAGCGCAAGCCGGGCGAGAAGAGCGCGTACACGATGCGCATCGACGAGGCGGTCGCGAAGGCCAAGGAGATGGAGAACGAGCAGCTCACCGAGCTGCACATCGTCAACGGCCTGCACCCGACGCTGCCGTGGCGCTACTACCCCAAGGTGCTGCGTGAGCTGAAGGCCGCGCTGCCGGACGTC
Source organism: uncultured Actinomycetota bacterium (assembly GCA_963736695.1). Classification (GTDB taxonomy): domain Bacteria; phylum Actinomycetota; class Actinomycetes; order Mycobacteriales; family Micromonosporaceae; genus CAVTPU01. The sequence continues at coordinate 2,647,674 of CAVTPU010000004.1, read as the reverse complement.
TCGCTGAAGTGCTTCACCGCGACCGAGATCCACTGGTTCGAGAGGATCTCCGGGCTGACCGCCGACGAGATCCTCGACGAACTCATCGACGCCGGCCTCGACTCGCTCACCGGTGGCGGCGCGGAGATCTTCGACTGGGAGGTCCGGCAGCACATCGTCGACCACGCCACCCACTGGGAGGACTGGTCGCGCATCCACCGCCTCGCACACGCGAAGGGCCTCAAGACGCCCGCGACGATGCTCTACGGCCACATCGAGGAGCCCCGGCACCGGGTCGACCACGTGCTGCGGCTGCGCGAACTGCAGGACGAGACCGGCGGCTTCGCGGTCTTCATCCCGCTGCGCTATCAGCACGACTTCGTCGACTCGACGGACGGCATGGTGCGCAACCGGCTGCAGGCCCGCACCACGATGGCCTCCCCGGCCGAGTCGCTCAAGACCTTCGCCGTCTCCCGCCTGCTGCTCGACAACATCCCGCACGTCAAGTGCTTCTGGGTGATGCACGGGCTCTCGCTGGCGCAGCTGTCGCTCAACTTCGGCGCCGACGACCTCGACGGCTCGGTCGTCGAATACAAGATCACCCACGACGCGGACTCTTACGGCACGCCGAACACGCTGCACCGCGACGACCTGCTGGACCTCATCCGGGACGCCGGCTTCCAGCCGGTCGAGCGCAACACCCGCTACGAGGTGGTGCGCGAGTACGACCACCCGCCCACCCTGGCGCAGCGGCGCTCCGAACCACAGCAGATCTGGGCCTGAGTCGACCATGGCTGGACCCACCCGGCGGGGTGACGACCGACGGACCACGTTTCTGCAACGAGACGACGACGGTCGGGTCGTGAGCCTGCCCCAACTCCTCGTGGCGGTGCTCATCGGCGCCGCCACCGGGGTGGTGGCCCTCGTCGTCATCGACGGGGTCTTCGCGCTCATCGGCCTCGGCGAGTTCGGTCGAGCCTCGGGCTGGCTCGCCGCGATCCTGCCCGCGCTGCTCTTCTTCGACGACTTCCGGGCTTGGCGGCCACACCCGGTGCGTTTTGTGGCCGCACTGGTCGCTGCCGTGGTCGGACTGGGGTTGGGAATGGTCGTCGCGGGACTCGCAGCCGCCCTGCCGCCGCTCTCCTCGGGGGCGGTCGGCGCGGCGGTCGCTACGCTGGTCTACAGCGTGGTGTGGTTCGTCGGGATTCGGCTCGGCACCGGCCACCGGAGCGAGAGGACGTGATCGTGAACCCCACCATCAAATATTCGCTCGCCCGGCTCGGGCTCTTCATTGTCTTCGCGGTGCCCGCCTTCGCGCTGCTGCCGAAGGCGATGGACCCTCTCCTCAAGATCATGCTGGCGCTGGCGGCCTCCGCCGCCGCGTCGTTCTTCCTGCTGAAACGCATGCGTGACCAGCTCGCCGGCCACATGTCCTCCTCGGCGACCCGCCGAGCCGAGCAGAAGGAACGCCTGCGCGCCGCGCTCGCCGGCGACGACGAGACCCGCGAGGCCGCCGTGACACCCGAGCACACGCACGTCACTGGCGACGCCGCCGTAGCGGGTGACACAAGCGTCTCCGACGCCGGCCGCTGAGTCGGCCTCCCGGCCGGTCCGCCACGTTATTGTGTGAATATTTACATGCTGTGACATGTATTTGCTGACACGATGACGTCAGGCCTTCTCTGCGTAAGCGGCGGGAACGACGCTGGTGTGAAGTAGTGCGACGATCGTTGGCCAATCGCCGCGAGCCGCCCATTCCGATGCGTTGAGACCCTGGCCGTGATCTTCGCGCGCGTTGGGGTCGGCGCCGGCGGCAACGAGTTCGCGGACCGTATCGGTATGACCCCAGCATGCCGCAGCGCATAGTGGAAGACCATCGCTGCCGATGCCAACACTTTCTTCATTAGGGTCCGCACCCGCACCCACCAGCATGCGCACGACGTCGCTGCGGCCGCACAAGCTCGCCTGATAGAGCGGCGTGCCGTGATCACGATCGACGAAGCTGGGGTCGGCGCCTGAGCGCAACGCTTGCGCCACCTGTCGCGCGTCTCCGAACATCACGGCACACATCAAACGCTGTTGTATCTTTTTGCGCATGCGTCGTGTCATTTAGGCCTTCTGTCGTACGGTCGTGGGCCGCGCAGCATTCGAATTCGCCAGTTTCCTCACGACACCGTAGTTGACTGGTTTCAATGGGCTTGGGCAGTCGCAGATTTCCTGACCTGGCTCAGTCGCTACTTCGATATGTCAGCAACTGGGATCCGTTGGATGACTGGTCTCGGCGCGATCTAGTGGAAAAATGGCGTCCAATGGTCGTCCTGGCGCCACAGGATGTCCTTTGGGCCAACCGACCAAAGCGTCTTCCCTCCGCTGATCACGTAGTTGGACGAGGACCCTTCGGCGACGGACCCGAAGTCCACGTCGCTTCCGTCAGGCGCCATCGTCAGGACGCCTTGAAGTCCGGCGAGATAGATCCGACCCTTCCACTCGGCCACCGAATAGAAGTTGACATATGGTAGCCCGAGGTCGAGCAACTGCCACGTGTCATGACGGCCTTTGACTACGGTGCCGTTCAGGCCCACGGCGTAAACATCGCCGGAAGACGCACAGCAAACGCCGGTGAGAATGGACTTCGCTGGCGACCCACATTCGTGCCAGGTCTGGGAGTCGTGCCGCCAGATCGCACCCTCCGGGTCCACCCCGTAAACCTCATCGAGGCCATATCCATCCAATGCGTTGAAACCCATCGTCCGGTCATCGGTCAGGCCTCGAGAAAAGTCTTCAATCTTGCCGCCCTCGACCAGCAGGGCAGCCTGGTTGAATCCGCCGGCCAGGGTCTTGTCGCCGTCCGAGTAACAGTCGCGAAACGGGCCCAACGGCCGGTTTACCGGGCCGTCGAGCAGATTCACCTCACTCTCCACCTCGCCGTTGACCACGTTCAGCAGCAGGCCGTCCTCGGTCAGCACGACGAAGCCCGCGCCGCTCGGTTTGATGGAGCGCACGTGGTCGTTGACCCAGCCGACATTGACAAGCTGGCCGCCGTCGAACCACATCAACACCGTGTCGACAGTGTCGTTCTTGAGGCACTCGTCGGGAACAGCGGCGATAAGCAACTGATTCTCCTGCAGCGCCGCCGCCCGCGCGAACGACATGACATCGGGGATTGGATTCGACACTGTGACTCCCTTTCATGGGTACGAACCGTCCGCTCCGTTCGGCGCAGGCAGTCTAACCACAACGGTCGACAATCAGCCGATTCGCCATAGGCCGCAACGTCTCACACCGGCCGTTGAGTCGCCTGGTGGACGTAAACGAGTATGTCTACAATGGATATACTTGCGCGAGCGGGCGTTCGGCTCGGTGATCACCGCACGATTTCGGGCAGTCCGAAGCGAGGCAGAATCGAATTGGCGTGAAAACGGGTGATGGCACCGATCCGGTCGCCGACCACGGTGAGGACGATCAGTCCCGCCGGGTAGGCTGGCGTCCCGTCGGACTCGGCGAGGTAAGCGCCGAACGCCGGCTGGGTGTTGGCTCGGGTCGGCACCAAACTGAGGCGTCGGGTGCGGCTGTATCCCGCGCTGGCACCGAGGAACCGAGTGATCGCGGGAATTCCGTGGTATTCGTGCGGGGCTGGCGGCATGGTCAGCCACGCGTCGTCCGTCAGAAGTGCGACAAGCCGATCAATGTCTGCCGAGATGAACGCCTCGGCGAAGCGACGAGTCAGTTGCCGCTCGACGATTGAACCGGGGGCGGGCGTTGGTGGCCGAACGGTGGCACGCTGCGGGTCGAGCGCGGCGCGCGCCCGCTGCAGCGTTCCCTTCACGGCAGTCTCGGTGGCGCCGAGCATGCCGGCGACCTCGGCGCCCGAATAGCCGAGCACGTCACGCAGGAGCAGGGTTGCTGCCTGGCGCGGTGGCATGCGTTGCAGCGCGACGACAAAGGCGAGCTCGACCGCCTCGCGGCTAACATATCGAGCGTGTGGTCCTGGCACCTGTTCAGGTAGTTGTTCCAACATCGCGTCCGGGTAAGGCTGCAGCCAGGTGACTTCGCCGCGCCGGGTCGGTTCCGGTGGCTGAAACGGTGGGACCGGCTCGGCCGGGATCCGACGACCGTTGTCCCGCAACGCGTTAAGGCAGCGATTGGTGGCGATTCGATACAGCCAGGTCCGCAGCGATGCCCGTCCCTCGAACGTGCTCAATCCGCGCCACGCCGCGATCAGTGTCTCCTGCAGCATGTCCTCGGCATCGGTCAGGGAGCCGAGAATGCGATAGCAGTGAAGTTGCAACTCACGCCGGTACGGGTCGGTGAGATCGCGAAAGGCGTCCGCGTCGCCGGCCTGAGCGCGTTCCAGCGTCGTCCCGATCATGTACGGATCCTGCCACGTCTTCACCGTTCCGTTTCGGGCTTCGGTGGTGTCTGAACAGGTGGAAGATCGCACAGAGGGAGACACCGTGACTGAGAAGAGCCCCGCGCTGCAGACCGCACTCGCCTATCACAAGGCGTGGACCGACAGGGATATAGACCTGGCCATGTCGTTCATCGCCGACGACATTGTCTGCGACGCGCCTGCCGGCCGGATCGAAGGCGCCGAAGCCTACCGCGCCTTTATGGGACCGTTCGTGCAGATGCTTCGAAGCGCTGAGACGATCGCGGCGTTTGGTGACGAAGATATCGCGCTGATGATGTACGACACCGCGACCGCACTGGTGCCGAGTGCACCAGGCGCGGAGTGCGTCACGGTCAAGAACGGCAAGATCACGCATAGCCGGTTTCTTTTCGACCGCCTTCCATTCGAGGCTGCTCGACGGAAGGCTCAATGACCCGAAGACTTCGACTCCTCCCACATCAGGCGGCTCGGTCGCCCGTACAAATGTCAGGGTCTCGCCTGCGCCGAGCGTTCGGCTAGGGTTGCGGTCATGTCGTCGGCTTGCATGCGTGATCCGAATCGGTCCAACACCCGGTGTTCGCGTGTATCGGCGCCGGGGTCGCGCTGGAGGAGATGGTGAGCCGGCGAACCAGGCGTTCTCCCAAGACGACAAATCCCGATCCCGATTTTGGGCATGGGTGCGCCGACCCGCAACGCTGCACAAGGCCGCGCTGTGCTCGGCCCGTCGACATTCATCTGGTGCCGCCCGAACAGGCTCGGGTCATCGTGCGCCAGCTGCCCGATTGGCCGCAGTCGGCGTCCTCCCTGTTTGATCGGCTTCGGAAACGTATTACCCGAGAGCATCTGCTGAACATCGCGAGCATTGATCCGTTCGGAGCCCATCTCCATTTCCCGATACTGGTCAAGTTTTGGGCATCCGGGCGGGTTCCGGCAACGTTGGGGTTCGAACCAGGCGAAGCGCTGCGGCTGCGGCGCTGGGGCGGGCCGGACGTGGACCAAATCAGCCTCGCCTTCTGTTGCACGCTGTTGTGCATCAGCGCCGACGACACCGGCGGCAATGTCGACCCGGCCAGCTTCATCGCGCCCCTTGTCGACAGTTGCCTGACTCTTGGTGATGACATGCCGGTGCTAGCCGAGCAACTGCTGGCGTGGCGGGCGGTCACCGAACCGGCCGACGTCGCGGCCTACGGCAGCTCGGACGGGTGCTTGGACCCAGTTGCGCTGTTCGCGCTGCTCCTGCTGCGCGCCGCCGCCGATCCTCATGACGTCCGGCTCCCCGGACTCGTCGACACGCTGGCTGGCGCTTTCGGTCAATCGGACACGTCGCCGTGGCACGAGTACGACGCGGTGCGGGCCGCCGTGTCGACTGGCGGACATGCACGCACGTGGCGGCGACTTGTCACCACCGTTCTGACCCCCTTGCGTCCAACCTGGCCATCCGTCGACCGGTTGGTCACCGCCCTTGCTCGGTGACGAAGGGGGTTCGCTACTCGATCCCTGCGTATTAGCTGATTAAGTCTGATAGTGTGTAACGGTGAAAACGATGACAGCAACCCAAGCAGCTCGCAACTTCGCTGGGCTGCTTGATGCGGTGGAGCACGGTGAGGCCGTTGTGATCACTCGTGATGGTGTAACGGTCGGCCGGTTTGTTCCGGAGCGGCATACGACGGCCGACAGGCTTCGAGCCGCGTTGCGCGATCACGCGCCGGACCCGTCGTTCGCCGACGATCTAGAAGCAGTGCGAGTGGAGATGCGGACATCGTTTGTCGACCAGGTGCGTTCGTGGCCAGACGCGTGATGCTCGACACGGGCGTGATCATCGCCTTTGAGCGAGGCCGGCTCGATATCGACGCGGTTTTAGGTGTCGATGATGCGGCGATAGCGTCGATAACCGCGATGGAGCTTCTGGTCGGTGTTGAGCGTGCCGACCCTGCACGCCAGCAGCGGCGTGCCCTGCACGTCGAGGCCGTGCTGTCGAGCGTGCCGATCGTCGACTACACGCTGGATGTCGCACGGGTGCACGCCCGTCTCAATGTCCAGGCGATGAGTCTGGGAAGGTCACGCTCTGCCTACGACATGATCATTGCTGCAACAGCGGTGGCCGATGGACGCACTCTGTTGACGACAGATGCGTCGGCAGATTTCGGTGGTTTGAGCGGGATTAACGTTCAGGTTCTTGCTGCGAACTAAAAAGCGGGTGGCCAGGGGCGGGGTTGAACCGCCGACCTTCCGATTTTCGGTCTGCGGTGGGTAATGGTGGTCGATGTAGGCGGCTGGTGCCGGTTGGCATTCGACGCACGTCACCAAGCATTGGCGCCGCAGGTAGTGACGTCTGATGATGGTTGACTCTGCCGACTGTGTGAGCAATCCGTGAGCGAGCATCGGAGCGTTTACCGAAGTGATTGCCCCAATGGAGCCCGCCCGTTGTGGGCGGGATGACGAAACGAGTCGGCAACAACCCAACCCTCGCCGACGACATGCCTCAATGGGGCCCGCTCGTGAAGAGCGGGATGACGGGCCGTACTGGCCGGGCGACGGGACTCCTCGGTTGGCGCCTCAGTGGAGCCCGGCCGTTAAGAGCGGGATGCCCGGCCACCGAGGACCTGGGCCTCGCCGGCGTGCTGACGCCTCAATGGAGCCCGCCCGTTAAGAGCGGGATGACTGCCCTCGGCGCAGCCGACTGGGCCATGTACGAGGCGCCTCAATGGAGCCCGCCCGTTAAGAGCGGGATGACCCGGCTGGTGTGACGGTCGACAACCCGTCGACGGCGCCTCAATGGAGCCCGCTCGCGAAGAGCGGGATGACGTTGGCTACGACGGGGCCGGATATCCGGAGTGGGAGCCTCAACGGAGCCCGCTCGAGAAGAGCGGGATGACGCGCCAAAGCGACCGCATGGGTATGGGGCCACAGTCAGACACCTCAATGGAGCCCGCTCGTGAAGAGCGGGATGACTCGGGCTTCCTGTACGACTGCCCGGCATGCGAGGAGTCTCAATGGAGCCCGCCCGTTATAGGCGGGATGACAAGGAATACACCCTCATGTCACGCCAAACACTAGCCGCCTCAATGGAGCCCGCCCGTTAAGGGCGGGATGACCGACGCGTTCACGGCGGTGCTCATATACATTGCCAAGTCTCAATGGAGCCCGCCCGTTATGGGCGGGATGGCGGCTCGCCGAAAATAGGCCCTCTGACCTGCGACGATGCAGCCGTTTGCGAGCGCCTCCCCGCAGAGCCCCGATTGCATCGATCACTATGGGGTTGTCAAGCAACAAAAGGGCCTCTGACCTGGGCGCGAGCGGTCGAGCGTGAGAGTGTCACTACCTCGGCGCTCGCAAGGCTCGGCCGGCTGTAGATGGTCGAAGGGGCCGTGTTCTTCTGTTTCAGTGCGCTATTTCGGTTGTGTCGTTGTTGGTGGTGATCTCGATTTAAAGAGTTCACCACCAGCGTGTTGAGGATAACGGAAGATCAGCGACCGAGGCCGTGACGATCGCGAGTGTGGTTGGTCGCTGTCGAGGTTGGGGCGATCGGCTGCCGCGCCGCGAAAGCGGCTTGCCGCGTCGAACCGGCGACGCCGGGAAGTTCAGCCCGCCGGCGACGCCGCCGCGAGGGCTTGTGCGCGGGCTTTGATGAGTTGCATTCGGGCGTGCCATTCGGTGGGTTCGTTCCAGCCCGGGCCGGCGGTGATCTGGCCGGGCCATTTGCGGTAGAGGAGTCCTGTTTCGCTGGTGAAGTAGCCGGTGCTGACTGGCGGCTGCGGCGAGGAGTAGACCGGTGTCTTCGCCTGCGGGTAGGGCCATCCATCCGTCCAACGCGAGGATCAGGTCCCGACGCATACACAGTGTCGCGGGGTGCACGGGCAGCCGAAACGAGTTGGTTTGGAAGTAGTCGAGCACGGTGCCGGGTGGGATCGGCCCGGGGTCGGGGTCGGCGTGTTCCCACCCGACGGTCACCCCGCCGGGAAGAAGATCGCGCACCGACGACGTGGTCCATCCGATGTGACTGTTTGTCGGGTCGGTGAGGATGGCGATGTCGCGGGCGAGTGCGCCGAGGGTGAGTTGGTCGTCGGAGTCGAGGACCTTGACCAGTGTTCCGGTGGCGCGGCTCAACGCCATGTTGCGGGTGACGGCCGGGGTCGCCGGGTCGCCCGTCACCGTGACTGATTCGCGGGTCTTCCGGCAACACGTCGCGGGGCGTGCCGGTGCGGCCGTCTTCCTGGATGACCCATTGCCAGCTCCCAGCCTGCCGGCATGTCGGCGGCCGAAAGATCGACGCGTACGCGTCAGGCCGGACGATGGTGTGTCTAAAGCGCTAGTGCCGGCATGATCAATAGCCCGGCGTGAGCGATCCGTGAGCAAGGGCGCCCGGTTGGATGGTCTCAGCCGGGGCACCTACGCAGTTTGGAAGCGCATTGGCTGCTCACGGCTTGTGTGATGTGGTGGCCAGGGGCGGGGTCGAACCGCCGACCTTCCGATTTTCAGTCGGACGCTCGTACCAACTGAGCTACCTGGCCGTGTCGGGCTCATGTTACCCAACGAACGGGCGACGGCGAGTCCGATGTGACGCCGCTTGGACAATGGCGGCATCTGAGCGGTCCTGACGGGACTTGAACCCGCGACCTCCGCCTTGACAGGGCGGCGAGCACTCCAACTGCTCCACAGGACCTTGCGTTGTGGCCGCCACACGTGGCTTCCACCAGTGCCCCCAACGGGATTCGAACCCGTGCTACCGCCTTGAAAGGGCGAGCGTCCTAGGCCGCTAGACGATGGGGGCGGCCCCGCAATCATTGCATACCCGCGCTGATTGCGACGTGCTCCCCAGTTGTCCTCGCTGGAGGCTCCACAGAGCATACGTGACGGCTTGGCCCAACACCAAACGGTTAACTGCGCGCCGACCATGACACGCGATCAACCGGACGCGAGCTCTCGCAAATCGGCAGGTCAAGGTGGCTGGTCGGGCGTCAGGACGACATGGCGGTGACGGTGAAACGACCCTTGAGCCATGGAAGCAGGCTGCGGAAAGCGGCGATCGTGTCGGGCTTGTTGAGGTCGTGGGCGAGCACGATGGAGCCTGGGCGGGTGTCGGCGTGAACCGCAGCGATGATGTGGTTGACCATCTTGGTGCCACGGCCGTATTTGGCGTGTTCCCAGTCGCGGGTGTCCACCGCCCAATAGAGCGACTTCATCCCGAGTGATCCGGCGAGCGAGACGAGGCGGGGGTTGTAGTTGCCGCCGGCCGCCCGGAAATATTTGATCTTGGCGTTGGGCTCGGCGTTGAGAATGGCGGTGTTCGTCGCCTGCAGGTCTTTGAGGATCGCCGCGTTCGACTTGGAACGCAGGTCAAACCGGTGCTGCCACGTGTGGTTGCAAAGGGTGTGTCCCTCGGCGACGATGCGTCGCACCAACGCGGGATGCTTGCGGGCACGGAAACCGACGAGACAGAACGTCGCGGTGATCTTGTTAGCCTTCAACAGATCCAGGATCTGCGGAGTGTAGACGGGGTCGGGACCGTCGTCGAAGGTGAGCGCCACCGACTTGTCGCCGGTCACCCGAGCCGAACCGGCCGGGCCTTTCGCTGACACGTTCGGCTTGTGCGTGCTGGGCTGGCTCGGGGCGCCGGTGGGTGCATCCGTCCCACTGCTTGCGGGGTTGGATGTGGTCGGACGAGGCCTCGGCTTGGCCGACACGATCACCTTGTTGTCCGGCGCGGAGAGCGCGGGGCTCCCACAGGCGGTCAGGGCGAGAATCGCGGTGGCGAACGCGGCCGTCGCCGGGCGGACTCGGCTGCGGGTCAAGGGGGGACTCCCGAGGGGGTGAGAGTCGAGAGGGGACGCCCCTCACCGTAGCCGACGCGGTCAAACCCGGCACGGGTGCGGCGGCAGCTTATCGGGTCGGCGTGTGCCCAAAACGACCCGTGATGCGCTGAGCGGCGAGTTTGCCCGAGATGAGGACCATCGGCACGCCGACCCCGGGGCGCGTACCCGATCCGACAAAGACCACATTTTGCACCGACGGGTGCAGGTTGTTCGGACGCAGCGGCCCGGTCTGCCCAAATGTGTGTGCGGCGGCGAACGGTGTGCCCGCCGCATGCCCCGCGTCGGCCCAGTCGGCTGGCGTCACAATTCGCGACACCTCGACACTCGCCCCGAGGCCACGATAACCGCGCGCTTCGAGCGTGGTGATGAGCTCTTCGGCGTACGCGGAGCCCAGCCCACCCCGCCACCGAGCCGCGCTGGGACCGGGGCCGGCGAGGTGTGGTGTCGGCGCGAGCACGTGATAGACGTGCCGCCCGGCCGGGGCCAACGACTCGTCGGTGCGGCTGGGGTTCGTCACCAGCAGTGACGGATCGCGCATCAACCGTCCACCGTGGATCACATCGTCGAAGGTGGACCGCCACGCCCGTCCGAAGTGGAGGTTGTGGTGGGCGATCCCCCGGAAGGGCTGCGTCGAACCGAGGTGCACGAGCAGGCACGACGGCGAATATCGCAGCCGGGTCAATTGGCGTGGCGGAGCAGTCGACGGCAGCAGGTCACGATAGGCCACCGGCAGATCGGGGTTGAGCACCACCACATCGGCCTCGATTCGCTCGCCCCGATCGGTGTGCACCGCCCGGGCCCGGCCCGCATAAGTCTCGACCCTCGTCACCGTCGTGTCATAACGCATCGTCACCCCGTGCGTGCCGGCCGCCGCCGCGAGCGCCACCGGAATGGCGTGCACCCCGCCGACCGGAAAATAGACGCCCGCGATCGCGTCGAGATAGGCGATCACCGCATAGACCGCGCGTGCCTTGTGCGGGGCCACCCCGGCATAGAGTGACTGAAAAGAGAAGATCCGACGTGTACGAGGGTCGTGGAAGAAGTCGCCGATTCGACTGTCGAGGCTGCGTAGCCCGCCCCGCCAGATCAGCGAAGCCAGTGCCGGGGTGGCGAGGTCACGCAACGAGTCGTGGTTGCGGGCGATGAAGTCATCGCGTTCCAACCGCCACAGATCGCGGGCGAATCGCACAAATCGCAGATAACCGGCAGCCTCCCGAGGCCCGCAGATCCGATCGAGCTGGTCGGCCATCCGCTCCGGATCGGCGATGACATCGAGCGTGCCGCCGTCTGGGAAATGCGCGCGATAGGCCGGGTCGAGCCGGCGCAGCGTCACCCGTTCGGCGAGGTCCTCGCCCACGGCGGCGAACGGCTCCGCGAGCAACTCGGGTGCGGTGATCACCGTCGGGCCGGTGTCGAACTCGAAACCCTCGACCCGCAGTCGGCCGGCCCGGCCGCCGGGCGTCGACTCCCGTTCGATCACCGTCACCTCACGGCCGGTGGCGGCCAGATGCAGCGCGCAGGCGAGGCCGCCGAGCCCGGCGCCGACGATGACGACCCGATGGGTGGGGCCGGTCACCTTTTGCATGAGCGGCCTCCAAAGCGCGATCGTGGAGCGTGTCTGACTGCCTAGCCTAGGCGTGACAAGGCGCATCACCGGTCGGGAGGCACACCATGGGGTCAGGACCGCTGCGAGCCGGCGCGGGCTCGGCCAGCGCCAGCCCAGTGACCGGCACGGCACCAGGTCAGCCCGTGGTGACCACGCCGACCCCGACCAACGAGCCGATCGACGTGTTTGGGTCGGCAGGAGACGCTAATTCCCCCCGGCACTCACTCGCCGCTGCCTACCAGCAGTGTCGCGAGATCCACCGACGCCACGGACGCAGCTACTATCTCGCGACCCAACTGTTGCCCGCGCACAAACGCCCACACGTGCACGCACTCTATGGCTTCGCCAGGTGGGCCGACGACATCGTCGATTCGGCGAGCAACGGCCGCCAGGCCGGCGACCGGGGCAGCGAACTGCACGCGTGGACCTCCGCATTTGCCGCTGGCATGGCGGGCGAGCCGGTGAGTGACTCACTGATGCCCGCGGTCCTGGCAACCGCCCGTACATATCAGCTCGATCTTGATGATTTTCGGGTCTTTCTGCGCAGCATGGCGATGGACCTCACGATCAACCGCTATGCCACCTATGACGACCTGCTCGAATATATGGCCGGCTCGGCCGCGGCGATCGGCACGATGATGGTTCCGATCCTCGGTGTGGTGCCCGGCGGCGACCACGAACAGGCCCGCGAATCCGCCCGGCAGCTCGGCTTCGCCTTCCAACTCACCAACTTCATCCGTGACGTGCGGGAGGACTTCGACCGGGGACGGGTCTATCTGCCCGAACGTGACCTCGCCCGGTTTGGCGTGACCCGCGACCTGCTCGCGGCCGACATTGCCAACGGTTCGTCGTCGGATGAGCTGCGGTTCCTCATCGAATATGAATGCCGACGGGCGCACCGCCACTACGCGGCCGCGCTGCCGGGTGTCGAACTGCTCGAACCCCGTTCCCGCGTCTGTGTGCGCGCCGCGTTTCTGCTCTATCGTGGCATTCTCGACGACGTTCGGCGGAGACGCTATGACGTGCTGCCGGCTCGGGCGACCGTCTCGCGCGCCCGGCGGATCACGATGCTCACCGCAGCGGCCTCCACTCGCGCGTTCACCGCATGGGCCGGCCGAGCCCCGCGCTGACACGGCCCGTTCACCCGCCGCCGCCGACGCCCCACATCGACGTGATCGCCGGGAAGATTCCCAGCCGGCCACGGGGTTTTCCGTGCGTCGGCGAATCTGCCGGCATGCGGGCGAACGCGAAGGAGCACCAATGGGACTGGTGGCGTTGGTGCGTCGGTGGGAGCGTGCGACCCGACCAATCGATCCCGAGACCCGGCGGGTGCTCGCGCACCGGTGGAGCGAGCTGCCGCCGCAGATCCGCACTCCCGCCCAGATGATCGGCCGCAACTCGGTCGGCTGCGAAGGCACCCATGGGGTCTTTCCCCGATGCAATCTGACCTGCACCCCGTGTTATCACTCGCAGGACGCCAACAAGGTGAGGGTCGATGGCCCACACACCCGGCAGCGGGTGCACGAACAGATGGAGCTGCTGCGTGCCCGGCGCGGGCCACGTGCGCACGCGCAGCTCATCGGTGGCGAGGTCAGCCTGCTCACCCCGGACGACCACGCGGCCGCGTTGCTGGCGATGCGAGCCCACGGTCGCGAGCCGATGTCGATGACTCACGGCGACTTCGACGCCGACTATCTGCGCGCTCTGGTGCGTGACCCGGACGGTCGAATCCGACTGCCACGGGTCTCGTTCGCCGCGCACTTCGACTCGCTGATGCGTGGTCGACGCGGGATCGCGAGACCCCGCGTCGAGGCAGACCTCAACCCGAGCCGACGCGCGTTCGTCGAGATGTTTCGTGACCTGCGTCGCGATCTGGGGGTCCGGTCCTATCTGGCGCACAACATGACCGTGACCCCGGCAAACCTCGACCAGGTGCCCGGCGTCGTCGCCGACGTCGCACCGATGGGGTTTTCGATGCTGTCGTTTCAACCCGCAGCCTTCGTCGGGGACGAACGTCGGTGGCGGGACTCCTATGGCGAGGTGGACATCGATCGGGTGTGGGACCGGATCGAGGCAGGGGCGGGGCAACGGGTCGCCTATGAGGCGATGATGTTCGGCGACCCGCGGTGCAACCGGACGGCGTTCGGGTTCTTCGTCGGGTCGACCTGGGTTCCGTTCGTCGACCCGGACAATCCGGCCGATCTGCGTGCCCGCGACTGGGTCTTCACTCATCTCGGCGGGGCCGACCTGGGCGGAACCCGGCCCGTGCCGCTCGCGGTCAAACTGGCCCGGGTGCTGGGGCGTCACCCGACGGGGTTCGCGGTCGCGGCGCGTTGGGCGGTCGGCGCGGTCCGACGGTCGGGCGGTGCGCGACGGGTGATGGCCGCGGCGTGGCGACGTCAGATTCGGTTGATGACCTTCGTGGTGCACAACTTCATGGACGCCGCGCAGGTCGCCCCGGCGTGGGCGTTGAGCAAGCAGGGAAAGGTCTCCGACGATCCGGATGTGCGGGCCACCCAGGATCGGCTCGCCGCCTGCGTCTATGCCATGGCCCATCCGGAGACCGGCGAGCTCGTGCCGGCCTGCGTGCAGCACTCGGTGCTCGACCCGGCCGAGAACGCCGAACTTCGCCACCTGCTCCCACTCACCCCGGTCGTCCCGTCTCCATCGTCGGTGTCGTGACCACGGCCCGCGCGTCGAGCGGCAGTCGCAGCCCGACCCGCTCGCCGACCGTGACGCGTTGACCGGGCGCGGCCTCCGCGTGCAGGACGGTCGCGGTGGTGGACGAGGCGGCTGCGGGGCCGGCGACGTCGACAGACGCCAAGAGTCGGGCGCCGTGGGCGCGGGTGCGGGTGACCATGCCATGAACGTCGGCGGTGTCATCGGTCGAGGTCGTGATCGTCACCGACTCGTGGCGGATGACGAGTGTCGCGTCGCGGTCGGGGGTGCGAAGATCGGCGGGAAGGTCGAGTCGTCCCAACGGGCTCATGTGTCGCCCATTGATGACCCGTCCGGGAATCTCGTTGCGTCCGCCCATGATGCGGGCGACGTCGAGAGTCGCCGGACGGTGATAGACCCGATCGGAAGCGTCGTGTTGCAGCAGGCGTCCGGCGGAGAGCACGGCGACAGCGTCGGCGAGCAGCGCGGCCTCGGCCTGATCGTGGGTCACCAGCACGATCGTGGATCGCAGCACCGCCCGCAGGGCCAGCAGCAGTTCATGCATGTCGGCGCGCAGCGCGGTGTCGAGCGCACTGAATGGTTCGTCGAGCAGCAGCACCCGGGGGTTCGCGGCGAGTGCCCGAGCCAGGGCGACCCGCTGTTCTTGCCCGCCGGAGAGTTCGCTCGTGCGGCGGTCGCCGAAACCGTTCAGTTGCACCATTCGGAGATAGTCCGCGGCGGCTGCGCGGGCGAGGCGGCGCGGGGTGCCGGTCACCCGTGCCGCGAAGGCGACATTGTCGATCACGGATAGGTGCGGGAAGAGAAGGGGCCGTTGGAACAACATCGCCATGCCCCGGCGGTGCGCGGCGACACCCCGCATGCTCACCCCGTCGACGGCGATATCACCCCGGTCGGGCGCCGCCAGCCCGGCGATGAGGCGCAGTGTTGTGGACTTGCCCGATCCGGACGGGCCGAGCAGCGCGGTGCACGATCCGGCCGGCACGTCGAGACTGACCCCATCGACCGCCGCACGGGCACCTCGCTGATAGACCAGTGACAGGTCGCGAATGGACAGGTCGGCGTTCATCGGGCAGCCCGCCGTCGGGTCGGGCCGGACTCCGTGGGGCGAAGCGCACGCACGCTGGCGAAGAGCGCGAGCGGCGGCACGAGCGCCGCGACCGAGATGGCCGCGACGGTCGACTCGTTGCCGGTGCCGGCCGCTGCCGCGGCAACGAGCAGCGGCAGGGTGACGAACTGTCCGCCGCCGATGAGCAGCGTCACGATGTAGTCGCTCCAACCCACGAGGAAGGCCAGGAGGGTGGCGGTCGCGAGAGCCGGCGCGAGGATCGGCAGACGAATGATCCGTACGACCGCAGCGGGGTGCGCTCCCAACATGCGGGCCTGGTCCTCCACGGCGACGTCATAGGCGCCATACGCGGTCCATAGTGGAAATATCACGTACGGCATGGCCGCGACGCTGAGCACCAGCAGCACACCGATCGGGGCCGGCACTCGGGCGCGCAACAGCAACACGTTGAGCCCCATGACGACCGCGAATGGTGGCAACGCGACGGGCGCGAGCAGGATCGCGCCGACGAGCCGGCCTCGCCGCAGGCGTCCGAAAGTCAGCGCCCACGCGGCGAGACCACCGGCGGGCAGCGTGATGAGGGCGACGGACACCCCGAGCACCGCCGACCGCAGCGCGGCCTCGCCCGCGCCGGCCGCCGCCCACCCCGAGACGCCCCATCGCTGCGGCACCGACGACCCGGCGGACCACCGGTCGGCGCCCGCCCACAGGGCTAGGGGCGTCACCGGCAGAAGAAACCAGACCACGAGGCTGAGCCGCGCGAGTCGATGGGCCCGAAAGCCAGACATGGCGCGCCTCATCGCACCGCCACGCGACGCACGAGGGCCAGCATGAGCGCCGTGCATATCACGGCCACGGCGGTCGTCGTCACCGCGACGGCGAAGGCTTGCGGCCTAGCGGTGAGATCGGCGGAGGTGAACAGTCGGTTGGCGAGCACCGGAAGCGGCTCCGGATATGGTCGACCCAGAAGCCACGCCACCTCATAGGATCCGAGGGTATAGACGAAACTGACTCCCGCTGACGCGACCAGTGCGGGCATGGCGAGCGGCACGGTGACGAAACGAAGCCGCGCCCACGGGCCCGCGCCGAGCATCGTCGCGTGGTCGTCGAAGGCGACCACGCGGGTGGCGAGCACACCCGCGACGACGAGGGCGACGAATGCAGACTCCTTCCACGCGTATTCGGCGATCACCGCCACCCACCACTCGCCGCCGACTAGGGCGGGCCAGGCTCCCGCCGGAATCCCTAGCCATCGGGCGAGCAGACCTGAATCCGCGAGCAGCAGCCCCATGGAGGCCGCCCCCACGATGTGTGGCACGGGCAGTGTGAGCCCGGCCGCCATGCGCAGCCCGGAACGGTTCCGCGAGGCACCGCCCCGCCGTGAGCCGCCGATGAGCAGCGCCGTGACGAGGCCCACGCTGGCGGCGATGACGGTCGACGCGGCCGCGATCGCGAGCGAGACCCCGGTCGCCGACACCAGATCGGGTCCGACCGCGACGAACGCGTCGGTGCTCAGCCGTGGTTCGCCGACAAGCGGCAGCCCACCGAGGCTCGCGAGCACCGCCGTCGTGAGACCGCCGGCGAGCACCGCCACGGTCGGCACCACCGCTGGTGCGAGGAGCACCGTTGCCCGCGTGACCGTTGCCCGCGAGGCGGACACCCTCACCCGCCCGCGCCGAGCACGTGCCGCCGCCATCCATCGTCCAACTTGGACACCCAGGCGGCGGCGAGCTCCGGATTGGCGTTGCGCGACAACACCGGATAGGCGGGCACCACCGGCGACTGGGGCAGTCTGGCGAACGCGTCGCGGTCGGCTGCGGCGAGCCGATCGACGTCGAGCACAGTGAACTGACCCCACACCGCGGGATCCGCCTTGACCACCTGCTGCTGCGGCGAGAGTGCGAGGTTCGCGACGACCATCGCGCCCGCCCAGTGCGCCGACGTGGTGGGAATGGCGAGGAAGCTGGCGTTGCCGACGGTGCCTTCGTCGAGAGTGAGCACCCGGGTGGAGCGGGGGAAGGTGCCCTTGGCCACCAGTCCGGTGAGGGTCGCCGGACCATAGGTCATGGTCATGTCGACCTGCCCGTCGGCGAAGAGCTTGTCCAACGCCACAGAGTCGCGGGGATAGGTCTGGCCGCCCCGCCACAGTGCTGGCTTGAGATCGGCGAGCGTTGACCACAGGCGCGGGGTCAATGACCCGTACGCGTCGGGGTTGAAGGTGGCCGGCACCTTGCCATAGCCGCCGGAGACGCTGTAGAGCACCTCGCGCACGAAGACCGAGCCGGTGAAGTCGGGCGGCGCCGGATAGGTGAAACGACCCGGGTGGGCCTTGGCCCAGTCGAGCACGCCGGCCAGGGTCCGCGGCGGCTGCGACACCCGATCGGCGTTGTAGACCAACGTGAACTGGGCCTTGTGCCACGGCGCCTCACACCCGTCGACCGGCGTGCCGAAGTCACTCGCGAGCAGCGGATCACCAGGGCGGGTCAGCGCCATGTTGGGCAGCGTCGAGGTCCAGTCGCATCGCCACACGCCGGCCTGCCCGCCGGTGGCGAAGTTGTCCCCGTTGACCCAGACGAGATCCACCTCACCGTCGTCGCGGCCCGCCTGATGCTCGGCAAGCACCCGGTTGAGCGCGTCCTTCGTGTCGGCGATCGGCACCCGTCGCAGAGTCACCCCGAGCGCTTGGGCGGCCGGAGCCAACACGGTGTCGACATAGGTGTTGCCCTGCGGATCGCCGCCCCACATCCACAGCGACACCGTCTGCCCACGCGCCTGTCGTTCGATCGCAGCCCAGTCCGTCGGGGACTCCTGGGCCGGCCGGGCCGGCGCGGCGCAGGCCGAGATGGTGAAGCCGAGCGCGACGATCGCCGCGCCCCACCGGGCGGCTTTCAGTCCGTGTGTCATCCGTCCGTTCACCGACGCTCCTCCAGGTGTGTCGAAATGCCGCCCGGATCGGGAACACCACGACCCGCCCCCAGACTTCCCATGTCGGCGGATCGACCCGGCGGAAGGAGACGGTGGCGGAGGATGACAGTCATGGGCGAGGCCGACACCGACACGTCACCACCGCGACCCGGCCGACGCTCGGTCTGGGTCCGCGGCGTCGTCTTCGTCGTGCTCATCGTCGCGGCGGCCGTGGTGGCGGTGCTCGTCGGCCGGCCCGACGTCGAGGCGATGCGACACTGGCTCGCCACCAGCGGCCCGCTCGCGGCCGCGCTCTTCGTCGCCGTCTATGCGGCGATGACGCTCACCCCGATGCCCAAGAACGTGCTGTCGGCGCTCGCCGGCGCGATCTTCGGCTTCGCCGCCGGACTCGCCCTCGTCTATGTCGGGGCGATGATCGGCGCCCTCATGTCGTTCTGGCTCGGCCGGACGCTCGGCCGAGACGCCGTCGTCGCGCTCGCCGGCGCGCGGGTGGCCCGCCTCGATGATCTGCTCACCCGCCGGGGCACGTTGTCGATCATCATCGCGCGGCTGATCCCGGTCCTGCCGTTCACCGTGGTCAACTATGGGTCCGGTCTCTCCGGGGTTCGGCTGCGGGACTATGTCGTTGGGACGGTGCTCGGCATCGCCCCCGGCACCGTCATCTTCGTCGCGGTCGGGGCCTTTGCACTCACTCTCGGACTGTGGCCCGCGATCGTGTCGATGGCGGCGCTGCTCATCGTCAGCGCCGTCTGGGCACTGCTTCTGCGGCGTTCGCGGCGGTCGTGATGTTTGATTCCCGGGTACGCCCAGCGCTCGCGCAACCACTGACCCGGCTCGCGGCGGCCGTGGACCGACCGTGGATGACACCCGACCGGCTCACCGCCGCCGGTCTGGTGCTGGGTCTCGGCAGTGCGGCCGCCGCCGCAGTCGGCTGGTGGTCGGTGGCGTTAGTGCTGTGGTTGGCCTCGCGCCTCGCCGACGGCCTCGACGGTTCGCTGGCCCGGCTGCGCGGATCCGGCTCGGCGGCCGGCGGCTTCTTCGACATCACCGCCGACTTCGTCGTCTATGGCTCCACTGTGGTCGGTGTGGGAATGGGGGCGGTGGCGGAGTTCGGCGCATCGTGGTGGCCATTCGTGCTGGTGCTGCTCGCCTATTACGTCAACGGGTCGGCGTTTCTGGCGTTCTCGTCGATCGCCGAACGCGTCGGCCGTCAGCTCGACGACGGTCGTTCGTTGTCGTTTCTCGGCGGGGTCGCGGAAGGCGCGGAGACCATCGCCGTACACAGCCTGTGGTTGATC
Source organism: uncultured Actinomycetota bacterium (assembly GCA_963736695.1). Taxonomy (GTDB): domain Bacteria; phylum Actinomycetota; class Actinomycetes; order Mycobacteriales; family Micromonosporaceae; genus CAVTPU01. The sequence goes on along the minus strand of CAVTPU010000004.1, from coordinate 2,627,918 downwards.
TTGCCCTTTGTCGCGGAGGAGATCGCGGTTGGCTGGGCGGTGGTGGTCGGGCTCAGCGCGTTCGCGAGGATCGTCGCGGGCTTTCGCGCACTGTCGTGACCAGCGCGCACTGTCGTGACCAGCGCGCCCTGTCGTGACCAGCGCGCCTTGTTGTGACCAGCGTCAGGTGGCGCTATCGGCCGTCGCGCTCGGTCCGCGCCCGACCCGCCAGCCGGCGCAGCGCGGCGAGCAACCGGACCGCTCGCGCCATCCGCGGCGCCGCGAGTCGGGCCCGCACATCGGCGATGGCGGCGTTCCACGCACCGTCCGTGAAGGCCGGGTATGGGTGGATCGTGCCGGCGAGATCCGACGTGCGCATGCCGTGCCGCACGGCGAGGGTCAGCTCGGCGAGGCTCTCGCCGGCACGCGGGCCCACCACCGTCGCTCCGAGCACCCGGCCTGCCGAGTCGGTGACGAGGCGGGTGAAGCCCCCGGTCTCGTCCTCGGCGATCGCCCGGTCCACATGGGAGTGTTGCCAGGTCAGCGGCCGGAGCTTGTCGCCCGCCGCGGTGGTCGGGTCGAGCCGACACCGGAGCCGACGCCGACGGCCGCGAGCTCCGGGTCGGTGAACGTGACCCGTGGGGTGATCGTGGTCGACACCCGACGGCGCAGCCCGAGAATGGCGTTGCTCGCGGCGATGCTCGCGTGCACCCCGGCCGTGTGGGTGAACGCGGAGCGGGCCGTGACGTCGCCGGCCGCCCAGATTCGTCGGTTGGTTGTGCGCAGTCGACGGTCGACGACGACGTGTCCGCGCGCGTCCACTTCGACTCCGGCCGCGTCGACTGCCAGGCCGGCTGTGCGGGGCGCGCGCCCGGTCGCGACAAGCAGCACGTCAAACTCCACAGTGGAGCCCGAGGTGAGCAGCAGCGAGCCTGATGGTCGGCCGTGACCCGCCAGGTCGCTGCGACGGCTGCCGTCGTCGTTGGCGCCGTCGTCGAAGACGACCGAGGTCACCGGTGAGTCCGTCAACACCCGCACCCCGTCGCGCGCCAACGCGGCCGCGACCACCGCCGCCGCGTCGGGATCCTCGCGGGCGAGAAGGCGTTCGCCCGCCTCGACCAGGGTCACCTGTGCGCCGAGGCGGGCGAACGCCTGGCCCAGCTCGCAGCCGATCGGGCCGCCGCCGAGCACGGCGAGGCGGCGCGGCAGCTCGGGGAGGCCCCACACGGTGTCACTGGTGAGAACCCGATCGGCGGTGAGCCCCGGCACCGGCGGCGTCGCTGGCGCCGAACCCGTGGCGATGAGCGCCTGTCTGAAGTGGACTGTCGAGCCGTTCACGGAGACGCTCGTGGGGCTAGCAAAGAAGGCTTCGCCGGCCAGCACCCGTACCCCGGCTTGTGTCGAGAGCCGGCACCGAGTCGACCGGTTCGATCCGCGCGATGGCCGAGCGGACATGGCCCATCACCGCCGCGAAGTCGACCCGGACGTCGCCGGTGTGCACGCCGAACCGTTCCGCCGACCTCGCGGCGTGGGCGGTGTGGGCGGCGGCGAGCAGCGCCTTGGAGGGCACACACCCGGTCCAGAGGCAGTCACCCCCGGTGCGATCGCGCTCGACGAGCATCACCCGCGCGCCGAGCTGGGCCGCCGTCTTCGCGCCGACGATGCCGGCGGTGCCACCGCCGATGACGACGAGATCCCACGGGCCGTCGGTCATCGGCTCGGGCCCCGCTGCTCGACGATGCTGTCGACGACGGCGTGCATGCGAGCCACGGCTTCGGCGTTCGGGACGCACTGGTCGGACCAGCGGGACAGTGCCCGATGGACGCGCCGGTGTTCCTGCGCGAGGTTTGTGCACTTTTCGCAGGTTGCCAGGTGCGCTTCGAGCCGTTTGAGCTCGCGGGGACGCAACCGCGCGTCCGGATCGGCGTCGAGATAGCGCTGGATGCGCCGCGACGACCAATAGCAGGTGAGCATGCGGCGGACGGTGGAGATCACCGTGTCCTCCTTTCGGCGACGGCGCGAAGATGGGTGCGCAGCCGGTCCCGGCCGCGGCTGAGGCGCGACATGACTGTCCCGATCGGCACCCCGAGCACCCCGGCGGCTTCCGCATAGGTGAGCTGGTCGACGTCGACGAGCAGCACGGCTGTGCGAAACCGGGGGTCGAGCGCGGCCATCGCGTCGGCGAGGTTCTCATCAAAGATCGAGTCGAGGACCTGTTCGTCGGGGCCGGGCTGCTCGCGGGCCCCGAAGGCGGGGCGGGCATGGGGCACCGAGCCGACATCGTCGACCAGATCGGGTCGGGTGCGACGATTGAGGTTGAGATTGGTGTGTCGCAGGATGGTGAGCAGCCACGCGCGCGGATGCGCGCCGTCGAAGCGGTCCAGCGCCCGGAAGGCGCGGATCAGCGTCTCCTGCACCAGGTCCTCAGCATCGGCCCAGGAGCTGGTCAGGGTGCGGGCGACCCGCAGCAAGACCTCGATCTCCGGCTCGACGTGGGTGCGAAACGCGCGGGCCCGCACGTCGTCCGCACCGCCTGGTGGTGTCTGCACGCTGACGGGAACCCTTCATCGGTCGGGTGGTGTTCCCCAGGTGAGATACGACACGAGGTTCCCACTCAACCCCGCTCGCCGAACGGTCAGATCGGCGGCACTCGCCGTTGGCTGAAGGCGACGCCCGTGCCCGCACCTGTGTCGGGCACAGTGGCTTCGGTGGCGGCGCGGACGGCCGCGACCAGGTCCCGTGCCTGCGCGACGCTGGCGGTGACCTGCACCGGTGACAGACCGATGGTGGCGAGCAGCGTCTGCGCCCGTGGGGCGAACCGTTCCGGCGCGCAGGCGAGCGAACCGGCCGAGGCGACCATGCCCTTTTCGTTGATGAGCCATCGACGAGCATGCCCGTGCAAGGCGTGACAGGCGACGCCGACCGTTCGAAACAGGCAACCGGCGGCATAGGCCGGATCGCCAGCCAATGCGCCATAAGTGGCCAACTGCGTCCCGAAGTCGGCTTCCCAGAGTGCCGCGACGAGGGCGTCACCCAGGGCCGGAGGATATCGACGGGTACGGGCACCAAGCTCAGCCACCTCACCCGTCGGGTCGGCGAGCACTCGGCACAGCGCGAGCTCGCCGGCGTAGGTATAGGAGTAGAAGCCGAGCGGGTGGCCCGGTTGGGACGCCACCTCGAAGCGGCCGGCCTGGCAGTCGGCCCACACCTGGTGAACCCGGTCCAGGTCACGATAGATCCAGTCGAGTCGCCGACCGTGCCACGCCAGCCAACCGCCGCCGTCGACCCACGGACCCCACCCACCGGGCTCGGTCAGTTCGACGGGCTCGTCGGAGATCTCCGCAGCCAACGTGCGCAGCCCGTCCAGATCGAGATCGCCTCGATAATAGAGGCCCAAATCGATGTCCGAGTCGGGGCGGTGGGTGCCTCGGGCGCGACTGCCGCCGAGCACCACCGCGACCACTCCGGGCACCGTCACCAGTCGAGCCGCGATCTCTTTTAGTGCCTGCTCATCGACCTCGCGTGCCCGTTCGGTCACGGCGGTGGGCTGCGTCGGGACCTCGCCGGGGGACTCGCCGGCGTGGCGTTGCAGCAGGGCGGCGAGCTCGGCGTGGCCGTTTCGGCGGGCCGCGTCGATGGGGGTCATGCCGGTGGTCGTGCGGGCGAGCGGGTCGGCGCCAGCATCGAGGAGAACCTGGGCGGAGCGCAGATAGCCGTGGGCTGCGGCGAAGTGCAGGGGGGTGTATCCGGAGGAGTTGATCGCGTTGACCGGCGCGCCCAACTCGAGGAGCACGCCCGGGAATCCTCCGTCTCCACCCGCGACGACCCCGTGAAGGACGGTGTCGCGGTCACGGCCCTTGACGGCGTCGAGTCGCGCCCCGTGTTCGACGAGAATTCGGAGGGCATTTTCGTCATGGTGGATCACGACTAAGGCGACCATGGGTTCGCCCTGGTCAGTGAGTGTGTTGGGATCGGCCCCCGCTTCGAGCAGCAGCCGCAGCGCGGCAGGCTCGCGAAGTTCGATCGCGTGTTGCAGAAATGGGCGTCCCCAATCATCGACGCCATTCGGATTCGCGCCACTGTTCAACGCCGCTCGCACTTGAGACAGATCACCTGCCTCGATCCCGGCCAACAATGTCCGGTCGATCTCCGACATAGTTTGCGATTCTACCTCCGGCCGTCAATGACCTGGCTGTCAAGGAGCCAGTGGCGCTGGTTTCAATCGTAATCCCCCAGCATGGGATTGATCGACGACCTATGATATAAGTCCGTCGTTCATGATTTTTCTTCGGCGGTCCGGATGGGGGGTTGGTGGACACTTCCGGCGGGAAGTTTCGACAATCGATTGCTTGCAATATATACATTGACAAGATTCAACGCTGAAATTCCATTGGTGGTCTTGACTCGACGATGTGGCTGGGTGCTATCGCGTCGGACCAATCGGAGTCGGTTCGCTAGTGCCGAAGGTCTCAACCAGGTCGCGCAGTATGGGTTGCAGTCCATGATCGTCGTCGCCGGAGACTTGCAAAGAAACTCCGTGCTCGAACAACGCCCAGATCATTACGTCGTCGCGTACAAGGCACAAACATTGATCATCGCTGAACCACGCCGGTGAGAAGCCGCGTGACTCGCCAAATTTCGCCAGCACATTCATGGCTCCCCTTACTGACGTTTGCAGCACCTCCATGAGGCGACGACCATTCGCGGTCAGCCACCAACTATGCCGGCAGAGTTGGCGCTCCCCGATTTCGGCCGCATGGCGGAAAAGCTGGGACTCCCACGATCGGGCGAGGACCGTGCTGCCGAATTCGTCCGTGACCGGTGGTTCGCCAAGGTCGGCGCGGGACAGGTCGAGACACACCATGGCACTGGTCCAGCAGCCAGCGACGATCGGTAGTTCCCTCACGTTATCGGCGTTGTGCGTGGGGTCGAGATAAAGTTCGCGCAGCTGCCGGAACCCGCGATAGTAGCCGCGGGCATAGTGGAGGTCCTCCATAAACCCGTCATCGTCGATTCCCATGAAGCTCAGATAGCGTCGAAACGACGCCGGATATGCCAATCCCGCATGGGGCAGGCGCCACAGCCGTTCCAGCTCGGCGATCTGGCCGTCGCTCGCACCTTCGACCCGGTCGGCCCAGTCGGGCATGAACATCTCCACATATCGAACGAGCCGTTCGATCATGTCGTCGGTCGTCCCCGGCTCGGGGAGCCGAGCGAGAAGTGACATGGTCTCCCCTAGCGTTGCGTGCACCGCCGACCTTAGGCGGCGACGCGCTTCTCTGACGAGTGATATTGCCGGCCCCGACGTCACGACACATCCGCCGTCGAGTTGAACTGGTCGAGCGGCACGTTTCGCGATTCGCCGCCGCCAGCTCACAGGGGGGCTCATGCGCTGCACACTCACCCGTACGGGGATATTTGTCGCGGTTGCCACGGCGATCGGATTCGCCGGGGCCATCGCGCCGGCGGACGACGCCCACGCCGAGGAGACGCCGACCTATCTGGTCGCGGCGCTCAACGGACGCAACGAGGTCGCGCCCATGGCGCGATCGGCAGTGGGCGACCCGGACGGGCGGGCCGTGGCGCTCGTGCGCATCAGCGAGAATGAGATCTCGTTTACGTTGACTTGGCGCAACATCACCGCCCCCGTCGCGGCGCACATTCACGAAGGGGCGACCGGCGTCAACGGGCCCATACAGGTGCCACTCTTCGAATCGGCCCTGCCCGAAACGCTCACCGCCGTAACCGGTGCCGTCGCTGCCACAGGCGCCACAATGCTCGCCAACCTGAACTCCTCGCCAGAAGACTTCTATGTCAACCTGCACACCGCCGAGTTTCCGGATGGCGCATTGCGCGGCCAACTTCATGCCATCGCCTCGCCGGTCGACCTGACGTCGGTGCTGCGTGGTGGGCCACTCGCCGCCCTGCTCACCGGAAGTCAAGAGGTGGAGAGCCCGGGAACCCTGGTCGGCGACCCCGACGCCCGGGCCACCGCCTTCGTCAACGCCCACGACCGGGTGGTGGCGTTCACGTTGACCTGGACCGGCGTCGACCCGCCCACCAAAGCGCACATCCACCAAGGCGCGTTTGGGGTGAACGGTCCCGTCGCGGTGCCGCTCTTCGACTCGGGAGCCGCGCTTCCCCCGTCGATCTCTGGCGTGGCCGGCGTGGTCGCCGACGTCGACGAAGACGTGGTTCTGCGGATCCGCCACAATCCCACCCGGTGGTATGTGAATGTGCACAACGAGCTGTTTGTCGACGGCGCGCTGCGCGGCCAGCTCTTCCGAGCCGGCGGGGGCAGCGTCGTCAACCGACCGCCGTTCCTGGCCGCCGTCCAACGCGGTGTGCAGATCTACCAGTGCGTCGAGCAGTCCGGCGGCGACTATAAGTTCGTGCAGCGCGACGTGCGCGCCACACTCACCGGTGACATCGCCCACTCGTTCGTGCGGCCACGCACCGGACCGCCACAATGGGTGGCTTCCGACCGCAGCGCCGTCACCGGTGTCGTTCTGCGGGTGATTCCCAACGGCTCGGGAAACATCGCTGAGCTTGAGCTGACCCTCACCCAGCGGGGCCGCACCACCGGGCGACTCGCTCACGCCGTCGAGGTGCTGCGCCTCAACACCGTCGGGGGGGTCGCGCCGTCGGGTCCATGCGACCCGGAGAGCACCCGAATCGTCGAGGTGCCCTACCGCGCCGACTACCTCTTCATCACCACCTGATTCATCACCACCTGGGTTCTTTGCACTGGTTGGGTTAGCGCACGTCAGTCGTGTGCTGACCCAACCAGCGCGTTGTGGGATCAAAACGCATCAACAGCATCCGTCGGAGCCGGCCCGGCGTGACCTGGGCGACGAAGCCTTGACCGCCCGCCCCGTGACTTGACATCCTCCACGGCATGACCGCCCGCCCGCTGCTTGTGGCGCGCCTGCACGTCGACCTTCGACGGCAGGCGAGCGCGCTGTGTCCACCCCGGTAACTCACCGACGTCCTTTTTGAGAGTGGCCGCCGAGCGGCGCGCCCTCACACTGCGATCACACCCCACCACCCCAGGAGTTCCGCCATGCAGACGCATCGCACCCGGGCGCGCACCGTCCGGGCAGTCATGACGATCACCGCCACCACCGCGGTGGCCGTTGCCCTCGGCGCGTGCGCCCCCCAGGCCGAGCCGAAGGCCCAGCAGCCCTCGGCGAGCGCCAACGCGTGCACCAAGACCAGCCTCACCACGCACACGCCGGGTCGGCTCACGATCGCGACGGACGACCCGTCATATCCGCCGTGGATCATCGACAACAAGCCGGACAACGGCAAAGGCTTCGAAAGTGCCGTCGCCTATGCGGTGGCCGAGCAGCTGGGCTTCGCGCAGACCGACGTGACCTGGACCCGGGTGACGTTCACCAACGCCATCGCGCCCGGCCCCAAGGCCTTCGACTTCGACATCAACCAGTTCTCCATCAGCGATGAGCGCAAGAAGGCCGTCGACTTCTCCTCGCCCTATTACGACGTGCGCCAGGTGGTGATCGCCGTCAAGGGCTCGAAGATCGCCAACGCGAAGTCGCTCGCCGACCTCAAGAACGCCAAACTCGGCGCGCAGGTCGGCACCACGAGCTACAAGGCGATCACCGAGGTGATCAAGCCAACGGCTCAGCCGCTCGTCTTCAACAACAACGACGACGTCAAGAAAAACCTGGAGAACGGAACCGTCGATGGGGCCGTCGTTGACCTGCCCACCGGCTTCTATGTCACCGGGGCCGAACTCACCAACGGACTCATCGTCGGACAGCTGCCGCAGATCGCCGGCGGTCAGGTCGAACAATTCGGCCTCGTCCTCGACAAGGGCTCGGCGCTCACCACCTGTGTCAGCGGCGCGGTCGACGCACTGCGCGCCAACGGCAAGCTGCGCGCCATCGAGACCCAATGGTTGAGCCAGGCGGCCGGCGCACCCGAACTGTCCTGATCGGTGACCACCCAAGCGACGGCTGACGGCCGTCCGCTCAGCGCGATCGCGCGCGAGCGGGCGGCCTACCGCCGCAGGCAGAGCATCCGGTCCATCGCGATCGCGGCCATCTCCACCGCCGTCGTCGGCACTCTGCTGGCCTTCGCACTCACCGGGGCGCCGGGCTGGGACCGGGTGCGGGAGTCGTTCTTCAACCCGCAGATCGGCCGCGACTCGATCCCCGCAGTCGCCAGCGGACTGTGGCTCAACGTACGGCTGCTGTTCTTTTGCGCCATCGGCGCGTTGGCACTCGGCCTCGCGCTCGCCTTTCTCCGCACGCTGCGCTCCCCGGTGTTCTTCCCGGTCCGCGCGCTCGCCGCGTCCTACACCTATGTGTTTCGTGGCGCGCCGCTCATCATCGTGCTCTATCTCTTCACCTTCGGCGTGCCCGGCCTGCGGCTGACCGGCACCCCGTCGGTGCTGGTGCTCGGCGGCATCGCACTGGTCATCACCTATGCCGCCTACATCGCCGAGGTGTTTCGAGCCGGCATCGAGTCGGTGCATCCGAGCCAACGCGCCGCCGCCCGCTCACTGGGCCTGAGTTATGCGCAGACTATGCGGCACGTGGTGTTGCCGCAGGCGATCCGGCGAGTCGCCCCGCCGCTGCTCAACGACCTCGTCGCCCTCCAGAAGGACGTCGGACTCATCTCGCTCGCCGGCCCGATCGACGCGATCCGCGCGGCGCAGATCGCCACCGCCGATACATACAACTTCACCCCGTACGTCGTGGCCGGCACGCTCTTCGTGCTGCTCGCCATTCCGGTGATCGCGGTCACCGACTGGCTCACCACTCGCGCCGCGCGTCGTCAGAACGCTGGAGGCACGGCGTGAGCGTGACCACGGGCGCGAATCCGACGACGAACGTGAGCGCGCCGACAGTCCTGCGCTGTCACGGAGTGACGAAGGCATTCGACAGCACCCCAGTGTTGCGCGACTTCGACCTCGACGTCGCCGAACACGAGGTGATCGTCCTTATTGGAGCATCGGGGTCCGGCAAGTCGACCCTGCTGCGCTGCGTCAACCTCTTGGAGACCATCGACGACGGTCTCATCGAGCTCGACGGCGTGGAGATCACTGATCCGAGGGCCGACGCCGACGCGGTGCGGCGCCGGATCGGCATTGTCTTTCAGTCGTTCAATCTCTTTCCACACATGACTGTGTTGGACAACATCACCCTCGCGCCCCGCTTGGTGCATGGGGTGCCGCGCGGGCGGGCCGAAGAGACCGCGATGAGCTGGCTCACCCGGGTCGGCCTGAGCGACAAAGCCCGCGAGTTTCCCGACCGGCTCTCCGGGGGTCAGCAGCAGCGGGTCGCGATCGTCCGAGCGATCATCAATGAGCCTCGGGTGCTGCTGCTCGACGAGGTGACCTCGGCCCTCGATCCGGAACTCGTCGGTGAGGTCTTCGCGCTCGTGCGGGATCTCAAGGCGCAGGGGATGACGATGATCATCGCGACGCATGAGATGGCCTTCGCCCGGCAGGTCGCCGACCGAGTCTGTTTCCTCGACGCCGGGCGCATCGTCGAGCAGGGCCCGCCGGATCGGTTGCTGGCTGATCCGCAGGAACCCCGAACCCGGGTCTTTCTGCAGCGAATCCTGGATGCGGGTCGCACCTGAGCCGTGCCAGGATCGCCCCATGGCCAAGCTGATCGTCGCCCACACCGCCGACCTCGACCGAGACTCCCTCGACGCGGCACGGGCGTTGCTCTGGAACGCCTTCGACGACATGGGTGAAGACGATTGGGAACACAGTCTCGGCGGCGTCCACGCACTGCTGTGGGACGGGAGCGAGCTGATCGGGCATGGCGCCGTGGTGCAGCGCCGGATGCTTCACGGCGGGCGGGCACTGCGTACGGGATATGTCGAGGGCATGGCGGTGCGCCCTGACCGTCAGCGTCGCGGCCACGGCGGAGTGATCATGGACGCGCTGGAGCGGGTCATTCGGCAGGCCTATGACCTCGGCGCGCTCGGCGCCAGCGACGCGGGCGTGCCTCTCTACACAACGCGTGGCTGGCGACCGTGGCGCGGCCAGCTCTCCACGATCACGCCGACCGGGGTGCGGCCGACTCCGGAGGAGTGCGGCTGCGTCTATGTGATGGCGACCGCCGCGCCGCTCGACCTCGACCGCGAACTCACCTGTGACTGGCGTGACGGAGACGTCTGGTAAAGCAGTCTGTGCCGCGTGCGCCGACTGCCGAGTGTCCGGCTCAGAGTCGGCGCACGCAGCGCGTGTCAGCCGACCATGGGGCGTCGTCGAGGCCTGCGGAAGAACCAGACGAAGATCGCGCCACCGCCGATGAGACCAACGCCGATGACGACGATGGTCATCACGGCGAAACCGGTGCGCGGCAGCGGTGGGTCGACGGTTGCGATCGCTGTGGCCGGTCCGACGGTCAACGTTGATGTGCCCGGCGGCGCGAACTCGGGGACAAACTGGGCCGAGACCGCGTTGGTGGTGGTGGCGGTGACCCGCCGGGTCGAGCAATAGAACGCGCGGGATTCGGCGGCGGCCAGGTCGAATGTGCCGGCCCGCGCCGCGCAGTCGGAACCATCACCGGAGTCGGCGAGGCTGATGTCGGTGATGTCGAGGGTGCTGGTATTGGTGACGGTGATCCGCCAATACGCGGTGGCGCCATGCGCGAGGTTTGTCTCATGCACCCATGGACCGTTGCCGCCGGCCACGCAGTTGGCGACCGTGGTCGACTGGCAGATCTCTTTCACGATGGTGAGGGTGGGCCTCTCCACGAGAACGGCGGGTCGACAGGGCGTCGACTGTTGGGCCGTGATTGGGGCGTTCGAACCGGCCGACTGTCGCGTGCCGTTGGCGCGACGAGCGCTAGGTGTGACCTCCGACGATGATCGGCGGTTTGCGGCCGCGTCGATGGTGGGGGCGGTGCAGGTGCCGAATGACTGACCCGGGGACGCGGTATTGGTCAAATGAGCGTTGTCGGGGGCGTCCCGGATGATCGTCACTTCATAGCTGATGGTGACGACCGCAGCCACGGGGAGATCGCCGGTCCAGGTGATGGTTCCTCCGGTCGGGCCGCTCACAGTGCCGGATGTGGCGGTCAAACTGTTCGCGACGAGGCTCGCGTAGGGGAGCCATCCGGTGACGTCGTCTCTGACGGAGATGGCGGTGAGCGGCTCTCGACCCGTGTTGGTGACCGTGGTCTGATAGGTCACCGGTTGATAGAGCGTTGCCGTGGTTTCACTCGCGGTCTTCGCCACCAGATAGGCGAAGCAATCGGAGCCATAGAGGAAGTTGAACGCGGCATCGGCGTCGACGGTGTCGGTGCCTTCCTCGTCGGTCGTCTCAGCGGTGGCCGCCGTGGCGATATATCCGGTGACAAACCCCTGAGCCTGTGGACTCGGCGGGCAGACATCGAGCACCGTAGTGTCGAAGCAGACTTGCATGCCCTGGTCGCCTTCCCATGTGGCGGCGACGCGAGGGTCTCCCTCCTCCCAGGAATTGGGATCTCCATTGAGGACGACCACATTGATCGTAAGAACGGTTGTCGCTCCCGAATAGGGGATCGGGGACAGGTCGACGGTCCACGTGCCCGCTCCTGCGTCGGTCGGCTCGATGGCGTCGAAGCCGGGAACGATATCGCCGTTGGAATCGCGGACCGTCACCTCGATGGAGCCTGTCGGCAACAGAAACGTCGAGCTGATGGTGGCGGTGTCCCATCCGGTGATGTGATCGGTCTGGCCGTCGCAGAAGAAGGCCGCAGCGTCGATCTCGGCGTCGGTTTGGGTGTTGGGACAACCCTGCTCGCCGGTGGTGGCGTCGAACGGCACGACGAGGCCAGCGTCTCCATTTTCCCATAGACAGTTGGGAATCTGTGGGTCGGCCTGCAGGGTGTAGGGGCGGGTGGCGAATCCCCACTCGGTCGTCGTGGTGAAGGGGTAGTTCGCACAGGTCAGGGATGTGGCCCAGTCGAAGCAACCGATGTCATTGCCCGCTCCGCTGTTGGCCATCGGCAGATAAATTTTGGAGCCGATGGCCGGTCCCTGCCCCGTGCCGTTCCACGTGATCACGATGGGAAACGCGGTCGCCAAGGCGGCGTATGGGTCGGCGGCCTGATAGACCAGCGACGCGTTATAGCACCGAATGGTGATCCCGACGACTGGCTGCACGCACACACCCGCATCGCCACCGCTCGGACTGAGCCGGTTGAAGGGCATCGCCGACCTGATCGCTGAGCCGAAGTCGGCGGTGAGGTCAACGGCCGAGGTGCCAGCGCAGATCGCTTGGGTGGCGGTGTCGAAACAGGTCAAAAAGTTGGTGTTCACCGCGTCCACAAGGCGGGCGGCCACGGCATAGATTCGTGTTGCGCCGGCCGGCCGGAGGTGGCCGCCGTCGGCGAGCACCGCGTCAGACGAGATATTGGGAGTCCCGGGTAGACCGAGGGAATATGGCTGATCTGGGCACGGCGAAAACGGCGCGTTCATGCTAACGCAGTTGATGGTGTCGTTCTCACTGAGGAAATAGAAGTTGGAGCCGACCGCCCAGCCGTCTTTGGAGCTGTTGTGGCTGCCAATCGTCACGGCGGGACCAGTGTCGATTGTCGCGATGAGAGTGTCGGTGGTGAGGTCGAGCACTTGGACCACGGCGCGACCAGCGATCACTGGAGCCCAGAACAGGTTGGTCCCGAAGACGACGGCGTTGGGAGTCTGACCGGTGTTGCCGAGAATGGTATTTGTGTATCCCAGGCACCGGACCCCGGTCGACTTGTCGTGACAATCCACAATGGAGCTCGGGTTGTGGTGATAGATGGTGTAGACGTTGTTGCCAAAGAACGCCACGTTGTATCCGTCACCGCCGCTTGCGGCGGAGAAGCCGCCCGCCGGAGGTGCCGGAATTGTGGTCGACGCGTCGACGTCCGGTCTGACCACCCGAACTCCGTCGGTCGCGGTTCCTTGGTCGGTGGGGAGAAAGGACGCCCCGCCGTCGGTGCTCCACGAGTTGGTCGATCCGGGTGGCGAGTCGAGGCTGCCCGGAACGAATGTCTGCCGTGACTTGTCGAAGAGGTCGGTGATCGATGCCGACGCGGGTCCCGGACTGGTCTTGAGATAGTCGAGCACCCAATGAACGGTGTCGCCGGGGCCCACCTGATTGTCCGGGGACGCACTCGCGGTGGTGTTTCCGACGCGTCCCGAGACCGGCGACGCGGTGACCGTGCCCACGTTTCCCAGGGTGGCGGTGGCCTGCGCGCCGATCGGCGCGCGGCTGGCCGCAGGTTTCGCCGCAGGGCGCTTCGGCGGCGGGGTCGTCCGAGTGGACGGCGACGCCGTCTTGTCGTTCGGGCGAGGGTCGGCCGCGTGGGCGCGTGCCGGTGCGGCACCGACCGTGCTGACTATGAGCGTCCCGCAAAGAGCGGTAAACGCAAGACCGACCGAGGAAGCCCGCAAAAGGTGTGAAACACGCGAAATCATCCAAACAGCATAAAATAGCACCATGTTGTACGGAGTGGGCGTACGGGATGGGTGTGGTGTTGTCACCCGTTCGGTGCGCATGGTTGCGCGTGGGGCGCCCGGTGAGCAACTGTAGTTGCTGCGCGGAATATTGCGTGGGCAATCGCTGCTATGGTGGGTGAATCACTGGGAGGTGACACCCCATGCCAGCCATCACCGTGCCGGACATCGGCAGCCTGCCCCGGCTGACGCCGGTTGACCACGCGACGAGCCGCGAACGTCAGATCGTCTCGGTGACGACGGCGCCGTCGGGCTTCGAGGGCGAGGGATTCCCCGTCCGGCGCGCCTTCGCCGGAGTCAGCGTCGCGGCGCTCGACCCGTTTCTCCACATGGACCAGATCGGCGAGATCGAATATGCGGCGGGTGAGCCGAAAGGCACACCATGGCACCCACATCGCGGTTTCGAGACCGTCACCTACATGATCGACGGCGAATTGGCGCACTCCGACTCCAACGGCGGCGGCGGTCTGATCACCAACGGCGACACCCAGTGGATGACGGCCGGCGCCGGCATTCTGCACATCGAGACCCCGCCCGAGCATCTCGTCGTCGCCGGCGGGCTGTTTCACGGCATCCAACTGTGGGTCAACCTGCCCAAGACGCTCAAGTTCGCCCCACCGCGCTATCAGGACATCAGAGGCAGCCAGGTGTCGCTGCTGTCGTCGCCCGACGCGGGCACGCTCGTGCGGGTGATCGCCGGCGACGTCGTCGGGCACCCCGGTCCCGGCGTCACGCACACCCCGATCACCCTGGTGCACGCCACCCTCAGCCCCGGTGCCGCACTTGAGCTGCCGTGGCGACCCGACTTCAACGCCCTGGTCTATGTGCTCAGCGGCGCCGGGTCCATCGGCGCGGACGGGCGGCCCATCACCACTGGCCAGCTCGCCGTGCTCGGGGCAGGAAACCACGTCTCCGTACGGGCAGCCACCCGCCACGAGCAGCGCACGCCAAATCTCGATGTGCTGGTGCTCGGTGGCGCGCCAATCAGGGAACCCGTCGCGGCTTATGGGCCGTTCGTGATGAACACCAGAGCCGAACTCGTGCAGGCGTTCGAGGACTTCCAAGCCGGAAGGCTCGGTTCGATCCCCGCCGTGCACACCGACGTCCGACTCGACTCGGCGGCGGGCTGACGCCGACTGCCAGCACTTGATCGACACCGCGCCCGTTTGCGGTGTCGACGGCCCTACCCTTGCGGGGCTATTAAGATCATCGGTATAGTCGCGTTGTGGCGATGCAAGAACCGACGTTTCTCGTCCTGACCGTCCTGGTCGGACCTCCCCTGCACGGCTACGGAATCATGCGGGCCATCGACGAACTCACCGGCGGTGAGACCGCCGTGCGGCCGGGAACCCTCTACGCCGCCCTCGACCGGCTCACCAACGAGGGGATGGTCGAGGTCGCGGCTGAGGACGAATGGGCAGACGGTCGCATCCGACGCCACTACCGCCTCACCACGCAGGGCTCAGACGCCCTGCGTGTCGAGGCCGAGCGTCGGCGAGACACGGCAGCCGCGGCGCTGCGCCGCTTGTCGTCCCAACCCCGCCCGTCCCAGGCCGGACCTTCCCTGAAACCCGCCTGACCCATGCCTATCCGAACCGGAGAGGAATCTGGCGTGAATGACTCGAATCAGCCCGTCCGCCAACCAGACGTGCAACGCCAGCGACGGCTGCTTCTGGCATATCCCCGGTGGCACCGGCGACTTCACGGCGACGATCTGCTCACCACAGTGCTGGACGCCGCCGCCGATGGACGGGGGAAAGGCCGACGACGCGACTCACTCGCACTCGTGGCGGACGGACTGCGGTGCCGGTTTCGGGTGATCGGAACGGGCGCTGCCGTGCTCGCCATGGCCGTGGCACTTGTCGGTGCCGGCGCCTTCGCGGCGGTCACGGGATGGGTCGCGTGGCGCGCAGCCATGACCCCATGGCCCACTGTGGACCAAGCGACGGCACTCGCCAAACCAGTGTTGCCCGCAGGGAAACCGAAGGAGGTGACGGAAATGAAAACAATCCTCGGCGGGGTGTTCGATGAGTCGGAAGCAACTTTGATAATGGTGATCGGCAATCCAGAACCCGAACTTGGCGGCGTCACCATTTCATATATTCAGCCGAGGGCCGTCGACTGGAAGACCGCCTATAGTCAGGCCCTCAGCAGGCTGACCGCCGACGGATGGCGTGCCGAAATGACAGGCGAAGGCATGTTCGACTATCTGGTCGCCGAGCGGGACGGGATTCGTCTTACCATGAGTCTCGAGGGCGGCTATGAAGAGACAACCGAAGAACTCATCTTGTCCGTCTCTCCGGCGCCGCCTACCGTGGCTTTTGTCGTGGCGGGGATCGGCGCGGCGTTCGGCGGCTTGTTTGGCTGGCTCGCAGCAGCAGCGGCCATGGCGCGAGGCCGACGCGGAACGCCAGCGCGGCAGGCCGGAGCGATTCTGTTGGGAAGTCTCGGTGTGGTCGCCTCCCTGCCTGCGACAGTATTCAACCTCATGGCTCTCGTCGCCGTAGCCTTTGGTTATCAGTACGGTTCACCACCGTGGCCCGGATATGAATTTGCACTAGCCAGGCCGGGGGCCGTGGTCGGTGCGGCACTGCTCGTGACTGCTTACGTGATGTCGGCGACAGGCGCCGCCCATCAGGCCCGGAAAACCGTGTCAGCGGTGGGCCATGATTGGTGACGCTGCGAACGCGTAACCGGGCCAGCGACCGTGCCCACACCAACACGCATTGGGTGGGCACGGTCGCATCATCAGGTAGCCCAGTAGTGGTTCAGTCGCACCACAGCCTCGTCTTTCGACAAGGCGGCAATCTCGGCCTCGCTGAGGCCGACCCGGTTCTTAAGCAGATAGACCAGGTCTGCGGGGAGCGACTCGGCGGGCACAGTCGGCGTTCCCCGCTTGGGCACGACGCCGTCGTGCACGCACGTCCAGAAGTCGTCCTCGATAAGGTCCAACTGGTCACGGAGTATGTGGCTCCACATGCCGTGCCCGTAAGTTGTCCTGTCGACCGGGTGCGAGATGCTGGTGCGTAACACCCGCCCGTCGGCGAGCGTCAACTCGAACGTGACATGGTGGGTGCCGGTCCGTCCTCGTGCATCGCGGACCTGCACCCACCCTTCGGTCCGGCAGAACTTCTCGTGGGCCTCGCGAGTGGGCTGGGGAAACGTCACTGTGTCGACCCCACCAACCATTCGCGAAGCTGCACATCGCTGCTCAGCATCACCAACTGGACTAGGCCCCAGTTGTTGGCGTGGTTGGGAGCGTCGAGCAGCCGATCCTGCCAGTCCTCGGCGTATTCGCGCAGCGCGACGATCATCTCGTCCAACGCCTCGTCCAGATCAGTGCCGTCAACCGCGATCGGCAACCCGGGGATGAAGATTGACCATCCGCCAGCCTCCGCGACGACCTGGGCATGAGAGGGGCTCACCGACGCCAGGAAGTAGCGGAGCCGCTCCTGGTCCACGAAGGCCGTGGTCCGGCTGTCCCGACGCACCGTCGCGACCTGGCCCCGCTCGGCGGCATCCAACAAATCCTTAAAGTGAGCGCGAGCGTCCGTGTAGCTGTCGAAGTGCACGGCAGGCATCTACCCTCCGATCTCTAAGTACGTCAGGTACTTAAAGTACTTCATCCAGGGATGCGGGACAAGGGCAATAACCGAGCTCGGCGCCCTCGCGACCTGCGGCTGGACGTCAGATCGGCATGCGATAGCCGTAGAACTCGTGGTCCTCGTTGAAGCCCCCCTGCCCGCGGCCCAAGTGCGCGAAGCTCTCCACAAACTCGATCGCCGCGATCCATTTCACTTGTTTGAAGCCCAGTTCGAGCTCGTTACGCAGCCGCAATGGCGCGCCATGCAACACATTGAGCCGCTCGCCGTTCATCTCATAGGCGAGGATCGTCAGGTCGTGACGCATGTGGTCGATGCGGTGAGCATCGTAGTAGCGTCCGCCCTCGTCCGACCGGATGTCGTAGCCCTCGGGACCGGCCGCGAGCGAATAGAAGATGACCCAGTGCGCGTGCGGTAGCGGCCGCACCAGCGCGAGAATGTCACGCATCGGCACGCCGCCCCACTTGGCCACGCCCGACCAGCCCTGAATGCAGTAGTGCTGGGTGATCTGCTCCTGCTTGGGCATCGCCATCAGGTCGGCGTAGGACAAGGTGACCGGGTTTTCCACCAGTCCGTTGACGCGCAGCGCGTAGTCGTGGAAGCCGTGCTCCCGCAGGTCGGCGTATTCCTGGCTGGTGGGCAGCGTGCCGTTGGGCCAGAAGAACGGTGATATCGCCCGTTCGGGGTAGGTAGCTCGGGGGTCAGCCCACTCCAGGAGGTTCTTAAACCAGCCGACAAGAAACATGCCGGTTCGCTGCACGGCCCGCGAATGACGCAGCGTTATCGGTGTCGCCGCCACCCACACGGCCACCACGACGGCCATCGCGATGACGTAGACCCACCAACCCGTCCAGGAAGCGGCATTCACGCCGGTGGTCATGTGGTTGAGATTGAGCAGCAGCCCGGTGATCCACACCATGGTGGTGTGCATGACGATGAAGCTCACGAAGAAGACGAGCACGCAGAAGTGAATTGAGCGGGCTACCTGACGGTTGAGCCGACCCCAGCCCAGCCCGAGTTTGCTCGCGATGGCGGGCGCCTGCAGCAGGCCGGTGATCAGCGCCAGTGGCGCGGCGACGAAGACAACGAGGAAGTAGGCGAGGATCTGTAGTCCGTTGAACTGAGTCCAGCCCTCATTCGCGGGGAAGTCCAGCGACCCATATTGGATCGCGGTCGACACCGCGTGGGGAATGACGGTCCAGTCCACCGGGACGAGGCGCCGCCATTGCCCAGTGGTGAACAACAATATGTAGAACACGGCGCCAGTGATGACCCACAGCAAGTCGCAGCTGAAGTGCCACCAGCGGGCCAGACCGATCGAGTGTCGTAAACCCGGCAGGCCGAGCCAGCCCGGCAGGGTGACCGCGTCGTCTTTGGCCGACCAGGCACGCTCCGGCGGTTCCTGCTTCATCCGGTCCGGTGGAACCGGCCCCCGCAGTCGCAGCCACTCCCGGCCGGGCTCGCTCCCGGCATCCGTCTCCAGGCGCGGATGGTCAGCCAGGATTTGGAGCCCGGCCCGGATGATGAGGAGCAACAGCAGCAGGTTCAGGAAGTGCAGAATGCGCAGCCACAACGGAAAGCCGGTGTTGACCGGTGGCTGGAAAGTCCCCGTTCCGGGATAGTTATGGATGAAGTTCTGCACCGCCGGATAGGTCCGCAGCTGCTGGCAGACCGCAATGCCGATGATCAGCCCCGCAACGATGACCGGGATCAACCACAGGGTGTTGAACCACCGCTTGCCGATGCGCACATGCGGCACCCGCGCCATAACCGGCGGGACGCGCCGCGTCCACTCTGCGGCCACGATGCGGTCCGCCGCCGAGGAGAGCTCACCGCGAAGCGGATCGCCGGCATAGAGCGGATCGGCCGCACGGGCTGCCTCGCCTGCCCCGTCCGGCATGCCGCCGTCGCGCGCTCCGCCGTCGCCAGACACAGTCATGACGTGCCCCGATCGATAGACCCACGTGGACTGCCTTACGCTGCGTCAGACGTACTAAATAAGGCCAAATCGCATGGTAACGGCAGGTTGGGTCCCACTCGGCGCGCCACACCGGCCCCACGCCGAGGACGCGGAGCCGGCAGGCTAGGTGACCCAGCCGACTCCGCGCCCCGACCGGCCCCGCGGCAGCCCCGATCTTGTGGCGTTATCGGTGAAACAGCTTCGCGACGCTCGCGCCGACACCGGGATCGACCTGGCGCCAATACTCCAATGCCCGGGTGAGCACCGGCTCGCTCACCCCATGTGACAGGTGCCCCGCGACGTTGCTCACCAGCCGTTCGCGCTGCGCGTCGTCCATGACGTCGCGAACCAACGTTCCCGCCTGGCCGAAGTCGTCGTCGTCACGGCGCAACGTGTACGCGCTGCGAATGACCTCCGCCGCCTCGGGTCGCCACGTCGGCAATTCGAGAGCCGGATCTGCCTCCGGACCGCCATATACGTTCGGCGCGTAGACCGGATCGCCGCCGTTGTGATAGGCCATCGCGCCGTCGCGGTTATAGCTGTGCACCTCGGTGACGGGCTGGTTCACCGGCAGCTGCAGATAGTTGGCTCCGATGCGATAGCGGTGCGCGTCCGGATAGCTGAACAACCGTCCCTGCAACATCTTGTCGGGTGATGGGCCGATGCCCGGCACCATGTTCGCAGGCTCGAATGCGGCCTGCTCGATCTGCGCGAAGTAGTTGTCCGGATTACGGTCCAATCTCAGCGTGCCGACCTTGACCAGTGGATAGTCACTATGCGGCCAGATCTTCGTGAGATCGAACGGATTGAAGCGATAGTCAGCAGCGTCGGCGAACGGCATCAACTGCACATAGAGTGTCCACGATGGAGCCTGCCCGCTACTGATCGCCTGCCACAGGTCGCGCCGGTGACTGTCGGAGTCGAGGCCGGCGATCGTGTCGGCGTCGGCCTGCGTGAGGAACTCGATGCCCTGATCGGTCTTGAAGTGGTATTTCACCCAGTGTTTGGTGCCGTTGGCGGCCTCCCACAGGAAGGTGTGACTGCCGTAGCCGTTCATGTGTCGCCACGTGCGTGGAATGCCCCGATCGCCCATGAGCCACGTCACCTGATGGGCGCTCTCGGGTTTCGCCGACCAGAAGTCCCACTGCATGTCGTGGTCGCGCAACTGGTTGTCGGCCCGACGCTTCTGCGAATGGATGAAGTCGGAGAAGTTCTGCGGATCGCGAATGAAGAACACCGGGGTGTTGTTTCCGACGAGGTCGTAGTTTCCCTGTTGGGTATAGAACTTCAACGCGAACCCGCGCGGATCCCGCCATGTGTCGGGTGATCCGAGCTCGCCCGCGACGCTCGAGAACCGCGCCAACGCTGTGGTGCGCCGCCCCGGTTGAAACAGGTCCGCCTTGGTGAAGGCGCTGACGTCTTCGGTGACTTCGAGAACGCCGAAGGCGCCGCCACCCTTGGCGTGCACGACCCGCTCGGGCACCCGTTCACGGTTGAAGTGCGCCATCTTCTGAATGAGATAGTGATCCTGCAACAGGATCGGACCATCGGGGCCGAGGGTCTGCGAATGATGGTCGCTCGGTGCCGGGATGCCGGCGTCTGTGGTGGTGACTGGACGTGTTGTCATTCCGCGCCTCTCTTCGGTGTCGTCGTGCTCTCCGTGCGGTCTGCCCCGCTGTGATCGGCCGTGGCGCGGTTGGCGCACGCGGAACACGTACCCCAATATGTGACCTCGGCCTCGTCCACCGCGAAGCCCGCGGGAAGGCCGTCCGGGTCGAGGCACGGAGCGGCGCCCACGGCGCACACGATGTCGATGGTGGCTCCGCACCGGCGGCACACGAAGTGGTGGTGGTTGTCTCCCACCCGCGCCTCATAACGGGCGGGGTGCCCGGGCGTCTCGACGCAGCGGGTGAGGCCCGCCGAGGTCAGGGCCGCGAGAATGTCATAGACCGCCTGCAGTGAGACGCTGCCGATCAACTCGACCGCAGTCTGTCGCACCTGCTCGGCTGTGACGTGATCATTGAGTCGGTCGAGGGCCGTCAGCACGGCGATGCGGGGCGCGGTCACCCGCAGGTTCGCCTGTCGCAGTCGCTGGTCCGCCGAGGTCACGTTGGTCACGGACCCATCGTAGGCGCTTAACTGGAGTAGTTCAAGATTTGGAGACAATCCAGATCTAGCGGGACTTGTGTGGTGTTGCCAGCGGCCTCAGGGGTGCCTTCCGGTTCGCGAGATCGCCGAGGCGAATGAGGGCGTTCTCGTCGAACCCCCTTCCCTCAACGTCGATGGAGATCACATAGGTGTCCTCGATGGTGAGCAGGCGTTGTCCGCTTTTGCTGTTCAACAACAGGTGGGAGGCCCGCCCGCTCTCCTCTGTCACTACCTTCGCCCCACACTGAGTCGCCGCTTGGCGGTGTTCGCCCGCGAAGGTGCTGGTGGGGTCAAAGCGCAAGATCTGTTCGCGTACGACCTGGTCGGTGCCCCGCTTTCGCCAGGTGACGTTGGCCCAACTGCGGGCGCCTAGCGTATAGAGCTCCGCGTTTTGAGCCACCAGATCGGAGACCCATGGAAACTCCTCGCAGTGTTCGGGTCTGAGCACCGAGCGGCTCGGGATCGCGCACCCGGCCTCGTCAAGGATGAGGTAGCGGCTCGAGGACTCTATGCCATCGCCAAGATTCTTCCAGATGTCGAAATGTGTCAGCATGTTTTCAATCGGAAGTTGTTTGTCGATTCCACAGATCGACGCCGACGCGGAGGTCGCGGAAGGAATGGGGATCCGGTCAGGGGTCTTTTGCTCGTCGACAGTGCAGCCGCCGAGCAGGACAAGGAGGAACGCCAACACTGACGCGACTGCGGTGGTATCTTTCCTCGACTTCTTCTTCATGCTCGTCATCCTCATCCTCATCCTCAACCTCTGCGGCTCGCGCCAGAGTTGGGGCAATGGAAAGATTGCCCGGCATCGACTTGTCCGACCCACCCGCCAAGCCGGCGAACGCAATCGATCGGCGAAGGCCGTCACCCTGTGCCTTCAGATTGATGTCAGCCACTCGAAGCCGATGACTCGGCCATCACATGAAAACAGCACTCCGGTACGCACCTCGTCCAGCGACGGGGCCGACGATCGCCAGTTCAGCAGGACCATCAACGTGGGGCGTTGACGTTGGGCATCAACAAAGAATGCGGAGCCGCCGAATTCCGCGACCCCGAGTTCGTTGACTTCACGCGGAATGGCTGGATATCGGTTCAGCGCTTCATCGATGACACTCGACGAGCCGAATGAAAATGCATTCCCCGCGAGGCCGACGGTATCGACATCCGGCCCGTGGGTCAGGAGAACGACAAACTCGCATTCTGAAGCTGGCCAGTGCGTGTGCTGCCGATCAGTCCACGTCGCCTCGACCAACGCCATTTCCTCGATGGGCACGACCGTCGGCGACTCCGGATGCATCTCTGCCCACAACCGTGCGGTCTCGGCGCGGTCCGGGAGGAACGTGTCGTAGGTTCCCACAATTTCGACATCCATAGTGGACCATGCGACATTCCATCCGCCCACCGCGAGAACTCCGACCGCCACGACGACGAGGACCGCGATCGCACCGCATCTTGCTTTCATCAACATCCTCTTCCCAGCGCTGTCGGCGGCATAGAGGGGACGCATCCGCATGTTGAGGATAGGGGCTGGACGCAATCTGGCTGATCGATGTGAGCGCCAACATGACCTCGAACGTGCTCTCCGTCGAAAAGCCGTTGAGGCGAGTGCCGTGACGCCTCGACAATGGGCCATGCTGGTTGATCACTTTCCACTCGTCGGGCTCAGGCTCGTCTGCCAATCGCTGGAGTTGCGGCTGCCATCCCCGGCGGAGCTGGGCCGCCTCGCTGACCTCGCGGCCGATGGAGTGCATGACCCGCGATCGATGCCGTTCACTGTGCCGTGGACCGACCAAGCGCCCAGCGAGCGGGCCCGGTCGGTGGTGTTTCATCACTGGGCCACCTTGGGGCAGTGGACCCCGCAGTCGTGGTCGCTGCCGTTCGCGGTCATCTGGGACGGATCCGTGGTCGGCATTCAGGAGATCGCCGGTCACGACTACGCGGTCACCCGAGAGTGCTCCACCGGCAGTTGGCTCGGGCAGCGGCACCATAGGCAGGGGATCGGCACCCTGATGCGCCGCGTCGTCGTGCACCTAGCGTTTGTCGGCCTTGGCGCGCAGTCGGTCGTCTCCTCCGCCTACGTCGATAACCCCGCGTCTTTGCGGGTGTCACAAAAACTTGGATATGGGTACGACGGTGTGGCCCGGCATGTGGTTCAAGGCCAGCTGCGGATCTCGCAACGACTCCGGCTCGACCGTGACGTCTGGCTCGCCCAACCACACCCCGAGGTGGAGATTCACGGCTTGACCGATTGTCTGCCACTGTTCGGCTGCGCATGATGGCCGCATCCTTTTGGCTGCTCCGGGCCGACGGGTAACCCGCCGGCCCGGAGCAGTTTCAGGTCCTTGCCGCCTCGCTCACGCACACTTCTTATCAAGTTTTTCCGAGGCCGCGACGATTTCCGGAGTGTCCACCAGCGCGTTCGAGAGATCGGCATGCGTGCGGATCTTCGCCGCCTGCTGGTCGAGCGCGTCGGCGAATTCTCGAAGGATGCCGTCGAGTTCGGCGTCTCCGGCCGCACCGATCTGACTCCGCATCGCACCGGACCACGAGGTGAAAATTCCGCGCACCGCATCGGCGTACCGTTGCTGGGCGGCTGGGTCTTGGGCCGCAGCGCCAGCGGCCTGCCCGGTTAACTCATCCGCGAACTTGCCAGTCGCCTCATCGCTTGCCTTCGCGATCGCGTCACAGGCATCCGCCGTCGATTTTGTCGCTACCTTCGCCGATGATGGCCCGGCTGCGGAGGGCTGATCTGGCCCGCAGCCCGCCAACAGCAGGATGGTCAGTCCCGCCAGCGTGGCGGCTGCGATCGTACGCATCGAATCTCCTCTAGTCACGCTCTGAAGCTATAGCGCTACAGCAGGCAATCACATCAGGGGATCTCCTATAGTTGTCGAATGTCGGTCCCCCTCATTGGCCGCGAAATGGACTTCGAGCGGACGTGCGCGTTGCTCACCTCGACAGCGTCGGGCCTCGTGGTTGGACTCATCGAAGGCGAGGCGGGCATCGGCAAGTCCGCGCTCGCGCAGGCCGTCGCTACGCGGGCCACAGCAGGAGGTTGGACGGTTGTCTTCTGCCGTGCGACCCAGTCCGAGGCCAGATACTCCTTTGTCGGGCTGGCGGACCTGATCGGCCCACTCGCCACGCCCGAGACGCTGGCCAGGCTGCCCCGTGCGCAACGACGTGGGTTGGAGATCGCGCTAAGGCGCATCGACTCCGAAATCGACCAAATCAAACACGCCATCGACGTGCCACTGCTGGGCATGGCCGTCCACAGCCTGCTCGCCAGCGTCGGAGGATTCAGTCGGGTGCTGATATTGCTCGACGACGTTCAATGGCTTGACCCGGCCACCGCCGCCGTTCTCAGCTTCGCATTGCGCCGCACCGGAACCGATCTTCGCCTGCTGACCACGAGACGAGCCAAGCAACCGGGCCAATTGCCGCTCAGCCTTGAGCGTCACGTCGCACCGTCTGCTCGAATCTCGGTGTGGCTCGACGGACTCAACCCCACCGACCTGCACGCCCTGCTTCACGCGCACCTCGACATTCGGCTCGACTACACGGCGCTGCGACGCCTACACCACCTGTGCCAGGGAAATCCGTTCCACGCATTGCAGATCATCCAGACCGTCCGCGCCCGTATGGCTGGGAGCACCGCAGGGCGACCCATCCCCTTACCTGCAGCATTTCCCCTACCAAACTCGATCGAGGAGGCGCTCGATCACAAACTGACGGGTGTCGACGACCGCGTTCAGTCCATGCTGCTTCTCGTGGCCAGCATGGCGAGGCCCACGGTTGATCGGATCCACCTGGCAATGATCGGGCTTAGTTTCGACGACATCCCCGGCAACGACAGACGTGGGATCGCCGACCACTCGATCGACGAAACGATCAACAGAGCCGAACAGGCCGGTCTGCTCACGGTCAACGGCGACCGGATCGAGTTCACCCATCCGCTGTTCGCCGCCGCGGTCTATGCGCGGACATCTCAGACTGTCCGGCGCCACATGCACGCCCATCTAGCCACTGTGGAGACAGAACCGGAGGCGCGTGCCCGTCACCTCGGACTTGCGCTCACCGGCCCGCAATCGACGGTCGCAACGGCATTGGAGGAGGCCGCTGCCGATGCGCGGTCCCGGGGAGCCACGGAAGTCGCGGTAGAGCTGCTCCGCTTGGCGTTGAACCGAACTCCCCCAGACGACGGGCAGTCCCGAGCCCGCCGGGTGGTTCGACTGGGGGAGGTGCTGTTCGAAGCGGGTGACCTGGACGCCACAGCGACCTGGTTGGACGAGCAGACCCCCACGCTACCGTCGGGCATTCTGCGAGCCCACGCACTGATGACCCGAGGCGTTGTCGAGTGGTATCAATCGGGTGGCGACGCCGCAAGAGCACTACTCCGCCAAGCGGTTGACGACGCGCAGGACGACCCGATACTCCTCGGCACGATCCACAGTCGACTGTCTGTCTTCTCGGACGCGGACGCCGCATCGGCCCGAGAACACGCCGCTCGGGCAGTCGAAGTGCTCCGCCCCGCCGGCGAATCTGACCTGCTTGGTTGCGCAATGTGCAACCTCTTCTACTACGAGGTTCTCGCCGGTGATGTGCCGAGACCGGACCTGTTGCGGGACGGGCTGCGAATGGAGGATCCCCGTGGAACCACCGACCAGGCCACAACTCCCGGATTCTGGCATCTGGCGATCGACGAGTTCGATCAGGCCAGAAGCCGCTTTCAGACCCTGCTCGATCGAGACCAGGCCAGAGGCGAACTGGCCACCGAGCCCGACCTGTTGACCCGTCTCGGCGAGGTTGCCGTCTATGCCGGCAACTGGGCTCGCGCCCGAAAATACGCCCAGGCGGCGAATGCATCGGCAAACCAACTCGGCCACGATGCGTCGTACCGGCCGGGTCGTCGTCTTTTGCTTCAACTCGACCTGCTCGAAGGCGACCTCAGCCAAGCCCCTGCGGCGTTGGCGGAGGCGGAGCGGTTCGAGCGGCTGGGCGGCCGTTTCCCCGCCGCCTCCTACCTCGCACTAGCGGCCTTCGCGGCCGCGTCCGCCGGCGATCACCACCAAGTCCTCGCCCTCACCGAGCGGGCCGGCGCCCACCTCGCGGCCGTAGGCATCGTCGAACCATTGGGCCGATATGATCCCGCACCGGAACGAGCCGAGGCGCTGGTCGCCGCCGGCGCACTCGACGCAGCCAGGTCACTGCTCGACACCATGACACGACGCCTCGACCGGGTGCCCCGTCCCTGGCTGGCGGCGGCCCGGCTGCGGGCCGAAGCGCTGCTCACCGCCGCACGCGGCGATGTGCTCGAAGCGGTGGCGGTCACCGAACCAGTTCTCGACCCCGACCCCCACGGCTGGAGCGGTTTCGAACTGGCCCGAACACTGCTGACACGCGGTCGCTTGCTGCGCCGCGCTCGGCGCACCGGTGATGCCGAACGCTGTCTCGCCGAGGCCGCCACTATCTTCGACCAACTGGGCGCCACCGCATGGTTGGCCACCACCGAAGACGAACGTTCCCGGGTACGCCGAAAGCGGCCCGCGATCGACGCCCCGAAACTCATCCCTGCGACACAGATCCGCCCGACAGCCCGCGAACCCGCCCCTCACATCACCGCCACCGAACGTCGGATCGCCGAACTCGTCGCCGGCGGTGCCACCAACCGGGACATGGCCGCGACTCTCCACATGAGCCCGAAGACGGTGGAGGTGCATCTCACTCGGCTCTACGGCAAACTCGGCATCCGTTCCAGAGCGGAACTGGGCGCTATCGTCGGCGCAGGTCTCCTGTAGACGGGGCGCCGGCCATGAAAACGCATTCTCATGGCCGGCCGCCTGTCTACGGCATTGGGTAGAGCTGGGTGAGGCGGATGTGGTTGCCGGACGGGTCTCGGAAGCTCGCGTCGATGCCATAGAACTGCTCCTCCGGCGGCTCGATGAACTCGACTCCGCGGGCGGTCAACTCCCGGTAGGCGGCATGGCAGTCCTCGGTAGTGAGGAAGATCGTGCCCGCCAGACCCTTGCCCATCAGGTTGGCAACCTGCTTGGCGGTCTCCGCGTCGACCATCGGCGGACCGGGAACCGGCATGAGGACCACCGCCAGGTCGGTCTGAGCCGGTGGACCCACAGTCAGCCAGCGGAAGTTGCCCAACTCGGCGACGGTCACATCGGTGCGAACCTCCCAGCCGAGCTTCGTGACATAGAACGCCAGCGCCGCGTCTTGGTCATGAACCCACAGTTGGGCGTTGGAAAATTTGATCATGTAGCTGTCTCCTGTGCGGATTGGATCCTTCGCGACAACGCTATGTCGTCCACACCGGCGTCGTCTTCTCGAAACGTCCGGTGTTGCGGCCGGGCGTATGCCCGGAGAACGCAGGTCGGGATCATCGCGTAGGTCGCGGCGGGCGGGAACGACCGGCGGTACTGAGTGGGCGTCTTGCCGAACATGCGAGTAAAGCTGGTGGTGAACGAACCGAGGCTGTGCAGGCCGACGGCGAAACAGATCTCGGCCGTCGGCCGGTCGGTGGTGCGGAGCAGCGCGGCGGCCCGTTCCAAGCGGCGAGTCAGAAGATAGGCGTGTGGCGACACCCCGAACTCCCGGCGAAAGGCGGCGCAGAAGTAGGCCCGCGACAAGCCCGCAGCGGCCGCGAGGGTGGCCACGGTCAGCGGTTGCGCGTATTGGGCGTCGGCGAGGTCTTTGGCCTTCAGCAGGTGCCGGGCCAACGGCAAGGAAACCACTCGCTGAGGTTAACCGTCGTCGAAGACACATAGCGACCACACTGCACCCCGTGCCCACTACGACCGGGTCCGCGCCTGCGGCGCCAGTCACAATGCTGCGCGACGTTAGCTGAGCAACCGCATGGTGGGCTTCTGCCTGCGGGTTAACGGCGAATACGAAGGCGCCGATTGACCGAACTGGTTCGTGGAATGGACTAGCCGCCGAGTCGTTCTCCGTGGGCCTGGATCGCGGGCCACGCTCATGCCCCATGGGCTACGGGCAAATTTTTTCGTGTGAGGTTGAACCTTTGGTCGGGCTGCGGGGTCAATGGGGTGACACGAAGGAGGTGCTGCGGGTGGCTGATGCGGCCTGGGAGGCGGACTTCGCCGACTACTTCGTCGCGCGCGCTGCTGCGTTGCAGCGGTTGGCGTTCGCGCTTTGTGGGGATTGGCACGCGGCGGAGGACTTGGTTCAGACATCGTTCGTCAAACTCTATCGACATTGGCGACGGGTCGAGTCTGGGTCGTTGGATGCGTATGTTCGGCGCATCCTGGTGAACACTTTCCTGTCGCACCGACGCGATCGGCGGCGAGAGCTGTCGTCAGCGGACCCTCCCGACGTGCCCGCCAGATCCGGTCCGGACGCCGGTGACCTGGTGGACCTCAAGCGTGCACTGGCGGCGCTGCCAGTGCAGCAGCGCACGATGGTGGTGCTGCGACACCTAGAGGACCTGTCGGTAACTGAGGTGGCGAATCTTCTCGGAATCGCCGAGGGGACAGTCAAGAGTCAGACCGCTCGTGGGGTTCGGGCTCTCCGGTTTGCGCTGGACGCACCCGTGTTGATGAAGGAGTGAACCATGGACGACATTCGCGTAAGCCAGGCGCTTCGGGCACACGTCGCGGACCGACCGCCGCTGGGCCTGACATCAACAACAGTCATCGCCGCGGGGCGGCGCTCTCGACGACTGCGAACTGCACGCGCCGTCGCCGGATCGGTCGCGGCCGCCGTCGCGGTCCTTGGTGTTGTATGGACTTTCGTTCCGGGTCCGGGAGGCGGCGTGTCAGACGCGGCAGCTCCTGATGCGGCGGCTTGCGCCTCCTTGCGGGCCTCGCCTCCCCGAGTCGATGTTGCAGCGGTCGAGGAGGCGGCAGACCGGCTAACATGTTATTTGCTCGACGCGGTTCCGAGTGCCCTTCCGGCCGATACGAAGCTCGGCGATAACGTGGCGCGGCCGGGAACTGCCGGTCTCGTCGCCGTGCCGGGCGATGTGAGCGACGGCGATCAGGTCGTCTCGGCGAGCGCAACCATCATGGATGCTGCCGGCACAGGGTTGTTGACCTTTTCCGTCATGCGGGACAAGACTTTTACGCCGGGTGATGCTGCCTCGCGATGCTCATCTCCTCTCGCCAAGGCTCGGTGTCAGACCGGACCCGGCGGCGAGCACATTGAGATCTACGACTTCGGCAAGGATGCGTATGGCGTTCGTGTCTTGACGATCGACGTCTACACCGGTCACACGCTCGTCCGTGTCGGCACCAGCAACGCGCCAGAGTCCCGCTCCAATGACCAGGTCGCCACGCGAGCCGAACCATTGTTCACATTGGATCAACTGATCGCACTCGCGACCGCTCCGGAGTTGCGGTTCTATCCATAAGGGAAGCGCAGCCCAGCACGCCGAAGCCGTCGTACGCGACTGCCACTCGTCCAATAACGGCCGAACAACCGGCGCCCAGCGAGTGCAAGGAATAACGTTGTCCGTACAAGGAATGTTCAGCGAATTCACTGAAGGCTTCGCTGGTCAGCTCGCCAGTTACGCCTTCGAACGTGGAAAGGGGAATGTCTTTCGTCGGCATTCGCCCGAAGGAGATATACTCATCGTGGAATTGCAGGTGTCGAGCGACTCCACACCTGAGCTAAACCTCTTCTACATCAACATCGCACTGGTGCTAGCGGCGAAGTGGGAATGCGACCGGCAGCGGCGCGGGCTGCCCCCACCAAGCAGCCGCGACATTTCCACGGCACGTGGCGACACCGGATCGCGTCCGTCGGAGCCTCAACGAAACCCTTCCGCAGCTCTTGCCCTTTTCTACTTTGTAGAGAAACCGGCCAGCACCCACAACTCGGTGCCAACGCGAGCCGTTTGGGCCCACGCGAACAGTTGGGCCGAAAACGGACGACATGAGCCTTCAACCCTTCGATTGAATGGCTAAGACTCGAGTGTTCGTCAGGAGGCCAAAGGAACAGGCGTCGGACGCCTATCGCGAGCCAACACTCCACTCCATTGTGAGGTCAATAGCCCTCGGCGTGAAGTCGAACTCAACCCCCGCTGACCTGCTGTTTCTCAAACCGGTCAGCGTCTATGGATCTTTGATGTGATCGCCGCATCCTTGACTGACGCTGCCATGGCAGCACTGGAACCAAGCGCCATCCGCCGGTGTGGGTCAACCGTGTCGCATCAGGACAACGTAGAATGCCCACAAGACGTTGAAGACTGGCGATGCTTGAATGCTGACAGAAGCGGGGATCAATGATCGAGGCCGAGAACCTCACGAAGCGTTTCGGACCGATCACCGCCGTTGACGACCTGTCCTTTCGGGTGCAACCGGGTATTGTCACCGGTTTCCTCGGGCCGAACGGGGCGGGCAAGTCCACCACGATGCGGATGATCCTCGGGCTCGACCGGCCGTCATCCGGCCGGACCACAGTCTGTGGTCGATCGATTCACGACATCTCCCATCCGGCCCGGACGGTCGGCGCGCTTCTGGATGCCAACTGGGTTCACCCCAACAGATCCGCATACGCCCATCTGAGGTGGATAGCGGCGGGCAACCGGATCCCCAAAGCCCGCGTGGACGCCGTGCTCGACCAAGTCGGATTGACCTCCGTTGCCCGCCGGACAGCCCGCAAGTTTTCACTGGGAATGAGGCAACGGTTGGGGATCGCGGGCGCACTGCTGGGCGAACCCGACATCCTCATTCTCGACGAACCTATCAACGGTCTTGACCCGGACGGCATCGTCTGGCTTCGCGGGCTGCTGAAAGAGTATGCGGCGACTGGCCGGACTGCCTTCCTCTCCAGTCACCTGCTCGCTGAGATGGCCAGCACGGTTGACCATGTGATCGTCATCGGACGCGGACGACTACTCGCCGAACAAAGCATCACCGATTTCGTGGGATCGCCGGACCTGGTCGAGGTCCGAGTGCGCGTCGACGCGCCCGAACGCCTGCGGGCGGCACTCGAGGCGAAGTCCTTCGCTGTTCGGCAGGAACTCGATGGTGACGGACGTATGGCGCTCGTTGTCAGCGCCGCCCGCACCGACGATGTCGGCGAGGTGGCCCAAGAGACAAACTGCACCGTCTGGGAGTTGGCCTCGCAGCAGGTGTCACTGGAGGAAGCATTCATGAAGGTCACCGATAGCGAAGTCCAGTTCCGAGGGCAGGTCGCGGTGGAGCAGGCCGCCGTGGAGGCGCGAGGATGATCGACGCGCTTAAAGCGGAGTTGATCAAACTCCGCTCGACCAGGTCCCCATTCGCCTGCCTGCTCGGCGTGGTCGTCGTGAGCCTGCTTATCGCGGCGGCTGCCGGCGTGGACGCCGGCCAAAACGACCATCCGTTGCGGCGTGACCAAGCCATCGCCGGCCTCCTCGGCTACGGCCTCGTCCTCCTCATGACGATGGCGGCCCTCACCGTCACGACCGAATTCGGCACCGGCACGATCCGAGTGACGTTCGCCGTGTTCCAGCGGCGAACAACGGTGATCCTCGCCAAGGCGACCCTCGCCGCCACGATATGCGCACTGACCACAGCCGTCCTGATACCTGCGGTTCTCTTCCTGGCAGGACGTCTGGCACACCAGCCAGTACCCATGGACGACACCACTGTCCGGCTCCTGTGGGGCCTGCCGCTGGTGGCCGCGCTCACCGGCGTCCTCGCAGTCGGAGTGGCCACCCTGATCCGTCGCACAGCCGGAGTAGTGGCGATTCTTATCGCCTGGCCACTGTTGGTCGAGGGACTGACCACCCTGGTACCGAGATACGGCGAGAGGATCGCCACCTTCATGCCGTTCGCCAACGCGAACTTGTTCCTAGGAAATCCACAAGGGCTGCCGTTTGCCTGGTCGCCCGCCGTCGGCCTGGGTATCTTCACCGTTGTAGCGGTGGCTTTCCTGGCCCTCGCGATGTGGGCCGTGACCGCCCGGGACGCATAGTCCGTGGACTCCGCTGGGTTCGGCGGACTCGGCGCGGTCTCCTCTGCGATGGCGCTGGCCACCGAAGCCGCCGGCAACCTGGTCCGCTTCACGCGCGAAGTCGTCCGAGACCTGATCGCCGATCTAGTGGCGCGAGTAGTGGTATGGGCCGTCGAGGCGATCTTCGTCGTCACCATTCCGGTGATCGCGTGTACAGAGGGCAAAATCTAGGTGGTTTCGAGTGGGTTTGTCGGCGGGGAACAGCTCCGGGGGAAGGTTGTCAACTATGATTAAAATGATCAAGCTCGATCGCGTTTGTTCCGTGGGTGAGGCGACTGCGGTCGAGGCCCTCGGGGCGAACATCATCGGAGTCTCACTCAGCCAGGACTCACGATTCGCAGATGATCGGATTGTCTCGATCGATCTCGCCCGCTCCATACAAAGGTCGCTCACCAAGGCGCAGTTTGTCGCGCAGATGGATTTTCGCAACGACCCGGCCAACGCATCGCACGGGAGCTCGACGCCGACTTCGTACAGCTGATTGGCGGAATGATTCCACCACCCACCGTGCGGGAAACGCTCAACAGTGCCGGGATTCGAATCATCTATGCCAGCATCGAAATCTCACACGACGACGACCCCTCATGGATTCTCAGCAGATACGACGACCTTACCGACCGAAGTGCTGCACTGTTTCAGGTCGATGTCATGCCCGAATATGCGAATGCCTGGGAGATACTTCGAGACGAAACACCAGACTACGCCGACGAGTTCCACCTCGAAGATCTCAACCAGCTCGGAATTGACAATGCCATCATCGCCAGCCTCAACGTAACCCCGGGTAATGTAACGGAGATCATCAGCTCCCTCCCGGCCTTACAAGGCATCACGCTGACGCTCGCCGACAACGTCACCCGCGCCGATGTGCACGTCATCCGGTATGAGGCGGCGCTCGACGTGTTACGAGCTCTACCTGATCTGCTCGACTGACCATCACCGTCCGTCACCACCGAAAGTGCAACGGAGCTCTGCCATCGAGGGTTGCTAGGTCAAATTGTCCTACATGGATCTGTGCGTCGATGTTTGCCCCATGTGGGCAATCGCGGGTGGGTCCGAGTGCCCACATGGGAGAACCTCGGCGTCACGGGCGATCGGATTGTCGCCAAGCCCTTGCATCGACGTCGATGACAGCCGCACACTGTCGACAGTGAACCGGGCGTTGGTTCGAGTGCGCGTGAAGTCTGCTCGCTAAGGGTCTGCTTTTCCCTGCGTCGATGTGGTCGTTAGCGGACTCACTCTACTGCGCTCGGAAAGTGTGCCGTCGACGCTTTGGACGAGTGTTCCGCCGTGTGTCGCACGGTCCGATGAGGGGACGCACGCATGTTGAAGGGCCGCTGGCGCAATCGGCTGGTCATATTGTCTGTCCTGGTCCTAGTCTCGGCCATGACCGTCGGTCTGTTCATCTACCGATCGTTGCCGAAGGCGTCGGCTGCGGCTGCGGTCGGTGGGGCCGAGTTGGCGCCGGGTCAGGTGGATCAGAACTCGGGCGCGTTTGTGTCGACGATTCCCATTGAAGTCCCGTCCTTCCATGGGATGGAGCCAGCGCTGACATTGACCTACAGCTCATCGTCGGGCAACGGGATGTTCGGTCTCGGTTGGCAGTTGGTCGGGACGTCGGCGATCGAGCGGGTAGGCGCGGGTCGGGGTTCAGCGAACCTCGCCAGTACGGACGTCTTCCTGCTCGACGGGGAGCAACTGGTGGCTTCAACCGCGCTGGGTGGAACCCATATGACGAAGCGCCAGAACTTTCAACGCATCACCTTCGCGTCGAGCACCAACACGTGGACCGTGCACGAGCGCAACGGGGTAAAGAAGACCTACGCCGCCAGGTTCAACGTCGGCTCTGGAACTGTGCGCTGGATGCTGTCGTCAGTGGTCGACCCGCACGGCAACACGGTGTCCTATGGGTACTGGTGCCACGGATCCTTTGAGTGCTACCTGAACACAGTTTCCTACAACGGCACTAAGATCACGTTCTACCGGGAGACTCGTCCGGATCCGATAATCAGTGCGGTCGGCGGCAAAGTGGACACTGGTGGATTTTCCCGGATGAATTATCGGGTCAAGACCATTGACGTGGCCGTGTCCGGTACGCGTGCCCGCGCGTACAAGCTCAGTTACACCGCCAGCGCCAGTTCCGGCCGGTCGCTGTTGGCGAGCGTACGACGCTTCGGGAGCAACGCCACTCTCGACCCGACCGGTACGGTCGACGGCGGCAGCGCCTTGCGCGCGATCACGATGTCGTATCGTTCCGATCCGCTCGCGTTCACCCTCAGCAGCGGGTTCAAAGGATTTTGTGATGGAAGTACAGCGTGGAGAATCGGGACAGCCGACGTCAACGGAGACGGGAAGGCCGACCTGTACTGCCACGATTTCGAGGCTGGTTCCACCAAACTTGCCATCGGCGGTGGGTCCGGTGGATTCACCGCTCAAAAGCCGTTCTCGTCTTGGTGTAAGAGGCCAGCGACCGGCCCGACGGCGTTCGGCGCCGCGGACTTCAACGCTGATGGCAGGTCCGACCTGTGGTGTAACACCTCTTCCAGTTCGAACTACCGGCTCAGTGACGGGGCGGGCGCATTTACCCCGGGGTGGAGCGCGGCGACTTGGTGCAACTCGGAAAACGTTGGCGCCGCGATCGTAGGCAACTCCAGTGGCCAGCACCGGCTCTGGTGCCATGCGACCACGGCCAGCACGAAGGTGTCGCCCTCGTCGACGCTCTACAGCCCTTGTGACAGCGCCAGCAGCTTCGGAGCCGCTGATTTCGATGGCGACGGCCGGGCCGAGTTTTGGTGTTTCCGTGCCGGAACGATGGTCGGGCCGCGGGTGTACCTGGCTGACGGCGCCACCAACGCCGGTGCGATCAACATGCCCACCGGCAGTTCGAAGTGGTGCGCCAGCGGCACCGACTTCGGCACAGCGGATTTCAACGGTGACGGCAGGGCCGACTTCTACTGCCACAATCCTTTCGCGAATCCATCGACGACACAGGTCCTGCTGTCGGACGGGACGTACCGGTTTCGCTCACAGCTGTCGTTGTCGTGGTGCCCGGCCTACGGCGAGTTCGGCGTCGGCGACTTCAACGGCGACGGCAAAGCCGATCTGTGGTGTCGCCGAAGTGGTGACGTCTGGTTGGCGATCACCAACGCCGCGGCGACCGGGTTCACGACCACGGGGAAGGTGCTGTCGGGCTGGCACCAGGGCGGAGACTTCCGTGCGGACGATTTCAACGGCGACGGAAAGAGCGACTTCTGGATGCACGGTCACACCCACGGTGAGTGGTGGGTCGCGCTGACCAGTTTCGACGGCCATCCGGACGTGCTCACTGGCCTGACCAACGAGCTGGGTGGGCAGACGCAGGTGACCTACAAGCCGGCGCTGGCTTGGTCGATCGGGACAGTCGAAGCCGGTCTGCAGAAGGCGCCGGCGTCGCTGATGACCGTTTCCCGGCTGCGGGTCGGTGACGGGCGTGGTCTGTGGGCGGACACGTCGTATTCCTACAGCGGCGGCCGGTGGGATCCGGTCGAGCGGCGCTTCCTCGGGTTCAAGACAGTCGCCGCGACGGATGTCTCTGGCGCGAAGTCCGTGACCTATTTCAACGTGGCCGCCGGTTACAAGGCCAACCGGATCGCGCGGGTGGACCGGATCTCGTCGGGCGGCACGTTGCTGGAACGCTCGACCGTGCTCTATGCCGACAGCACGTCCGGCGGGGTGTACAAGTCGCTGGTGTCGCGGCGCACCCACGCGTTCTGCGAAGGGGCGAACTGTCAGACGACCCGGACCGACTACGTGGCCCATGACGCCCACGGCAACGTGACCCAACAGTATGAGTACGGTGATGTCGCCGTCGGCGGCGACGAGACGACGGTACTCACCGGGTACCGGTACGTGGCCGACTCCCATCAGGTGGACCGGCCGACGAGCGTGACGACGTTGACCGGAACGGGCACCACCGGAGCGCGACTGAAGCGGTTGGAGTTCGTCTATAACGCCGCCGGGGACCCGACGGTGGCTCGAACCTGGTTGAACACGACCAATTCGATGGTCGTCGCGTCGATGGACTACGACGCCAAGGGAAACAAGGTCCGTGCGGTCAACGAGTTGGGCAAGGTCACCAGCTACGAGTACGACTCGACATACCACATGTATCCGATCCGAGAGTGCGTCTCCGCGAACTCCTGCGGTGAGACAAAGTGCGCGGATGCGGCGGTGCTGTGCACGGTTCGCGGGTGGAACGGGGTGTTCGACCTTCCGACCTCATATCGCGACGCGAACGCGAAGACGACAACCTGGGGGTACGACGCCTTCGGGCGGGTGCGCACCGAATCCCGTCCGGACGGTGGGGTGACGTCGACGACTTACCTTAGCTGGGGTGATCCGACCAAGCAGTACGTACAGGCATCCGATGTGGACGGCTCGACGGACGGTTTGTGGAAGCGTACGTTCATCGACGGTCAGGGACGCACCATCAAGGAGACCTCCGAGCCCAACCGCGTGGTGAACACTGTCTACAACGCACAAGGACAGGTGGCGAAGGTGTCCAACCTGTTCGCCGGGTCGGCCGTCCCGCAGTACACCGCGTTCACCTATGACGGGTTGGGTAGGCAGATCAAAGCCACCAACCCCGACGGCAGTTCGGTGGTGACGTCCTATCACGTCGTGGTCAACGCCAACGACGCCGACTTCGCGAAACCGCGGCTCACCGAGACCATCTGCGATGAGCTGGGCAGGTGCCGACGGACAGGACTCGATGGTTGGGGCAACCCGCGGGTGATCCAGGAATGGCTTGGTGGCGCGGTGGGAAAAGGCGCCCAGTACCGGAGCCGGGTGACCTACGACCGGCTCGGCCGCAACACCGGCATCACCGACTCGGTCGGCAACGTCACGACGATGACCTGGGACTCCCTCGGCCGCAAGACCAGCATGGTCAACCCGGATTCGGGCACCTGGGCCTACGGTTATGACAGCGGAGGGCACCTGATTTCGCAGAAGGACGGCGCCGGACGGGTCGCCACGTTCGAATACAACGACCCGATGGGCCGGCTGACCAGCCGTGTCGCCGCCGGTGTGGTGCAGGCGACCTACCTGTACGACCAGGCCGGCCACGGCGCCGGA
Organism: uncultured Actinomycetota bacterium; assembly: GCA_963736695.1. Lineage (GTDB taxonomy): Bacteria > Actinomycetota > Actinomycetes > Mycobacteriales > Micromonosporaceae > CAVTPU01. The sequence continues at coordinate 2,590,682 of CAVTPU010000004.1, read as the reverse complement.
CGTGGACGGATGACGTCGATGACCGACTCGGCGGGTTCGACATCGTGGACATACAGTGCAGTCGGCCAGATCGCCGCGATGACCAGAAACACCGGCGGGACGTCCTTCACGGTGAAGCAGTCATTCGACAAGATCGGCCGGCCGGCCAGCCTCACCTACCCCGATGGCGAGGCGGTCACATATGCCTACGGGGCTGATGGCTGCCAGACCTCGGTGGGTGGATATGTCACGGCTGCGGTGTGCACACCTACCGTCGCCAAGCGGACCCTGGGCAACGGTGTCGTCTACACCGAGAACTACGACCCGAAGCGGATGTGGCTCGCCTCGAACACCGCGTCCTCTGGCACCACCGTGCTGCAGAACGAGTCGTACGGGTACCACCTCGACGGCCGGATGAAGACCAAACGGTCCGCCGACGGTCCCGACAACTGGAACTACACCTACGACAACCTGGGGCGGCTCACCACCGCTGACAACGTCGGCACCGATGCCTACGACAGCACCTACACCTACGACCAGATCGGTCGGATGAAGTCCGGCACTGGAATCGGGGCGATGACATATCCGGCCGTGGGTGATGGGCACGTGCACGCTCCGACAACAGTCGGTGGCGCCACCAACACCTACGACGATGCTGGAAATCTGACCAACGACGGTGCGCGGACCTACACCTACAACGCGCTCAACCAACTGGGTAGTGTCACCCTCGGATCGACCACGACAAGCTACGCCTACGACGGCCTTGGCGTGCGAGTGCGAGACGGCGCAACCAGTTTTGTCGAACTGGGCGGCAAGCTGCTCTACCAGTACAACTCGAGCAGCAAAGTCGGTACGAAGTTCTACTACCACGGTGAGCAGCGGATCGCTTCCCGCGACGTCGGCGGCGCCCCGTTGTATGTTGTCGCCAACCATCTGGGCAGTCCGCATCTGATCCTCGACACCAAGAAGGCGGTCGTGACCCGAGTGGTCTACAGCCCGTACGGCAAGGTCCTCGTCCGGGCCGGGACCGCACACGACGTGCATCAGCTGGCCGGTGACTACCTGGACACGCCGACTGGCCTGTACCACCGTGGCGTGCGGGACCAAGACGCCGCTCGCGGCTGGTTCACCACTCCCGACCCGTCGCAGTTCGCCGATCCAACAGTGCCGCAGTCGCTCAACCGGTATAGCTACGCCGCCGGTGACCCGGTCAACAACGTCGACCACACCGGAAAAGCAGGAGACCGCGTCGGCTCGTCGGGTTCGGGGGGCGCACGACAGGCCGGTGACAGTGGCGGGAGCGGCTACAAGTTGACCGGCAGCATCGATCCGGTCAAAGAGTCGGTGACGATGGGCGTGGACCTCGGGGTGGTCAGTCTGTCGAACACGATCAGCCCGTCCGACGGCACGATCACCCGCAGCGTGGACGTTCCAATCTCCACAATCGGCATCGCGAAGCTGTCCGGCACGGTCGAAGCCAAGTTCACCAACGGTGGCACGGAGTGGACCGAAACCGCCATCGGGATGGGGGCCAGCGCCGGCATCGACGGATTCAAAGGATCGATGAAGTCAGTGGTTGCCTTCTCCTTCGACTCGGAAGGCAACCTGGTGTCCAACACCACAGTCACCGCGAGGGTCACCGCGATGAAGATGCTCAACGAATCGTGGGTGCTCTACAAGTCCGACAATGTGAACTGGGGAGGCAAGGAGGACCCCGAGAACGGCAGCACAACGCCGTACGACGTCCGCAGCCAGCGGGACTGGAGCCTCGCCTACTCGGACACCGAACTGGCGACCATGGGGATCCGCCACGGACTGGCATCAGCCCAACTCACCCAGGGCAGCTCGTTCGATGTATGGATGGCCGGTTCCATGTGGAACGTCTCGCCCGCCCTCGACAACTGGGGCACCAGCATCTGGGGCTACGACGACTGGGGCAGCGACTACTGGTCCTTCGGCTCGACGTTCAGCGGCTGGGGCATGGCCGACTTCGAGTTCGGCGGGTGGCACTGACAGTGTGACAGCAGCGAGTGAGTCCGCTGGCGGTGTCGAGGCCGCCGGCGGACTCGCATACCGTCGGTCTGCTGGGACGCCACCATGGCTGGCCATCTCCTCGTACACCTGCCAGTGAATCCGCCCCGCACTTGCGTTCTCGCCATGATGTCTCATCCGATCCGCCCTGTAGAGAGAGTCGATCAGCTCCGAAGCCTGGACCGCCAGACCCGCCGATGCTTGTGTAAGGATGCTCGGCATGCCTGCGCGCGCACTGAGCTTCGGATCGATCGCGGAAGCGTACGAGCGGTTCCGGCCGGTTTACCCGGTTGAACTCTTCGATCTGGTCGCGTCCTATGCGGGCCGGCCGATCGGGACCGGGCTCGAAATCGGCGCCGGCACGGGCAAGGCGACGCGCTTGTTCGCTGAGCACGGAGTCGCGGTCACGGCGACCGAGCCGGACGCCTCGATGCTCGCCGAGCTGCGCACGCACGTGCCGCTGGACGTGACCATCGTGCGGGCCGCGTTTGAGGAGGTGCAACTCGGCAGCACGTACAACTTGGTCTATGCGGCCGCTGCGCTGCACTGGACGAACCCAGCGTTCCGGTGGGAGCGCGTCGCGGCGCTACTGGAACCGGGCGGCGTGTTCGCATCGTTCGGTGGACCGGTCCAGCTGGCCGACGCTGCCGTAAAGCAGGCCGTCGATGAGGCGCGTAAACCGTTTCTGGACACGGACGAGTTCCCGTCGCCGGACGGCACTCCGCCGCAGCAGGCGATGCAGTGGCCGGGCACGGAGCTCCTGCAGGCGGAGTCGTTCACAGACGTCCATCAAGCTGTGGTCGAGCGGCGCCTGACCATGAGCGCGGACGACTACGTCGGCTATCTCTCCACTGTCTCGGCCTATCTCGTGCTGCCGGCCGCCGACCGGGACGAGGTGTTCCGCCGGATCATGGGCATCCTGCCCGAACGTGTCGCGATCTGCGCCGACATCATCGTCCATCTTGCGCGCCGCACGTAGCTATGGGCGATCCCGCTGGCGTCGCCTGCCGTGAGCGCGCAAAGGAACTGCTTCGTTTGGCCGGCGCCGACACACCCGTACGAGAGGAGATCATCACCATCCTGCTTGGGGTGAGGTCGAAGGAACCACTGCCCGACATTGACACTTTGCGTCAACGCGTCAAGGCCAACATTCCCCTCGCCGGGGCGCCACCACTATCGGAATACCTGCCGACCTGGCGTCACCGGCACACCAACGTCGAAGCGTCGACGGTACGCGGCTACGAGGGCCACATTCGCCTCTACCTCATACCATTCCTGGGCGCGTTGCGTGTCGATCAGCTCAAGACCGGTCACATCAACGACATGTTCGCCGCGTTGACCGAACGCAACAAGACGATCCAAGCCGCCCGGACCAACCCAGACCCAAAGATCCGAGCCCTTGTACGGGGCACACGCCCACTCAGCACAGCCAGTTTCCACCGCATCCGAGCCACCCTGCGCGCCGCCCTCAAGGACTCGATCATCGCCGAGTACATCACCACCAACCCGGCCCGTAACGTCACACTCGGCGACGGGTCACGGCCCCGAGCCGCATCCCCAGGGTGAGGCCTGCGGCATTCGACGTTTCGACCTCAACCTCACCCAACGGCGACTCGCCATCACCAACCAGATCACCCAACTCGGCTGGACCCCCATCCAGAAAAAACCCAAATCCCGTGCCGGTGACCGCACCATCGCCCTAGACCCAACCACCGTCACCGTCCTGCAACACCACCTCGCCGAACAAGACCAACTAGCGAAGCGGGCGGGCATCACCTGGCACGACACCGGCATGCTCTTCACCCAGGCCGACGGACAACCCCTCCACCCACAAACCGTGACCAACAGGTTCAGACAGTTGATCCGCCACGCCGACCTCCCACCCATCCGACTCCACGACCTGCGTCACGGCGCAGCCAGCATCGCCCACGCCGCCGGAGCCGACCTCAAATCAATCTCCACACTCCTCGGCCACTCCACCATCACCATCACAGCCGACACCTACACCCAAGTGTTCGCCGAAGTCGACCACGCCCAAGCCGCCGCCAGCGCCGCCATCATCCCCCTCCGACACCCACCACACGCGGCCTGAACCACCCAGCAACCAACCCCGACACACCCAACGTCGACACACTCAACCCCCGGAACAGGACGAAACAACCCCACCCCGACAACACGCACCGAACAAAAACCACCCCAGAGAGCACCCACAAAACCCAGTGACGCCATCAGGTATCCTGAACACGCACCAAGGGGTTGCTAGCTCAATGGCAGAGCTGCGGACTTTTAATCCGTAGGTTCAGGGTTCGAGTCCCTGGCGACCCACCACCTGATCTGCGGAAACACGATATCTTCCATCAGCATTCACGAATTCCGCGTGATCGGCGCCGGCCACTCACGGTCGCCCGACCAGAAGAGGGTGGAGCATGGGCGGCTCGACCGCTCCGAGCTGACCCGGGGACTTCGGTTCGGTCGAAGAACTGAGCATTGGCAGTGACGCAGTCTTCGCCGGTGACTGGTCCTTCTACGAGGCGGCTCATGGACTGAGGGCCCCGGGCGGCCAAGCCCCGGATGATCGGGCCGCTCGGCAGGGGCCTCACGTATCCACGTCGCGATGTCGGTCTTGTCAAATGCGCGGCGTTGCGGCGGCACGTGCGCCGATGACTTCGCCTGTTGCGGCGTCGACACGCATCGCCGCCGCACTCGATGCGGCCGGTGTGCGGAGCTATGAGTCCGTGACACCGGCGCCGATGGGCGAGGTCGTTGCGCGGGCGGCTGAGTTCGGCCGGCCGTCGTGCGGTCAAGGTGTTCTGGTCTTCCAGGTACGCCCAGGGGATCTCGTCGGCCACCGCACACGCCTGCCGCTCACGGCATGCCGTCCGCTTGATCACCAGTCGACCGGCTACTTGGTGGCCGCCCACCAGCTGCCGCCACAATCCCGATCGACAGTCTCCTGGGACTCAATGGTCACGGTTGTCTGGCATACCAAGTCAGTCGAAGCCCGGCGCAGGACAGCTCGCGCCTGACTACCTTGATGAAGCATCCAGCTGCCAGTACCTCGGCTCGTGCGTTGTCGGTCTCCGTCGCCAACCAGATGACCGGATAGCCTTCGTACGCCAGAAAATAGATGACATCGGTGACGACGCGGGGAGCAGGTCGGTCGTGCCGATGTCAGGGCGTTGCGGAATCACACCACTCTGTCGCTCGGGGAAGGGCCGAGCGTCATCGGCGATGGGCAATCAGGCTGCGGCTTTGGTGTCGAGCAGGACCACGTCGGGCGTGCCTAGATCGCCGGGGTACGGGACGTGGACCGCTTCCCACCAGGGTACGAACGGGGTGAAGAGTCGGCCGAGTTTCTCATGCGCGACAGCGGCATACCGGCCAGCCCTTTCCACCGGTTCGACCGGCACACCGTATGTCGCGGCGACGGCAGACCATGACGCCGCACCGTTGATCGTCCCGTCGGTCGCCACCTCGACGGTGTCGCACGCCGGGATGTTTGCGAAGCCTGGTCCGCACTCCTCATCGGGCTCGCCGCCGGGATGTACGTAGACGTGCTGCAAGCGGCACAGCCCGCCGTCCACGCCGGTGAAGACCACGTGCTCGGCGCCGTACTCGTCGTAATCGATTGCAAGGATCACACGGCGGAGACGGAGATGAGGTGTCCGCGTGGCCGCCATGACGAGGGCCTCGCCAAGCCAAATACTATTGGCAAACAACGACACACGCCGGCCGTCATCGGTGGGCCGGATCCAGACCCACAGCGGTTCAGTTGCTAACATTGCCAGCGGATCCTGGCGGGCCACCCGAACGATCTCATGGAGCAACGGCTGGAAATCCGCCTCTGCGTCCAGATCAACTGCGGCACAGGCCATAAAAGTCGACACGGCGCAGCGTATCGCCCGGCTGCACCTGGAACAAAGTTCGATCCTCAATCGCACCCCGGACCTGGCAGCACACTTATGCAGGCACCCCACGGCATGCCAGGAGCGGCCCCGGACACAGGAACCCCGGCCGTCCTCTTCTGCCGCGATGTGCGCTCGCTAACGCTCGCACGTCTTCTTCGGTGATATTCGATGGGTCGGCGAGTGATCGAACATCCTGTCTTGCCGCGACGTGCGTTCGCCGCGCGTCTGCGTGGCGCCAGAACGGATCAGACGACGGACGCCGTGCCCGACCGTGGGCGATGGTCAGTCCAGCGGTGGGCGGTGGAGAACCTCGACGTACATGATCCGGTCGTCAACAACGTCCAGTATCAGGTATCCCGGCCATGGCGCGTCGAGGGCGACATTCCGCTGACCGGTCCCGTAGGCCGTCTTTGGAGGCGGCTCGGTGTAGAAGCTTTGGCAGAAGTCGTCTTCGCATGTGCATCGCTGAACGATGCGAAGGTCGTGCAAGAGCCCGGCAAGGGCGGGCTCGTCGGCCACGCGCAGCGCTGTCTCGATCTGAACAGCCAGGACAGGCCACCGCTCTCGCGCCAGTTCAGTCATCGCGATGCAGCATAGGCAACCGATCCTCATGCCGCGACGCGCGCCCAAATCCTCAGCACCAACAGGGGGCGAGGCGAGCGCGCCCTCATCGAGGAACAGACGGAAGTGCCGCAACGACTCATCCATGTCGACGGCCCCAACTTCACCGTTTGGGTGCCGACGTTTCGCCGTTGACCTACGGCTCCGGCGAAGCCGACCATCCACACACCCCGCCCCGTGGCCAGGGACAGCCGCCGCGAGTAGACCGACGCCAGGACGTTCGCGCGGGTGCTGTCGCCAACCGTGTAGACCTCGAACCGAGCGCCCCGCAGCAGCGTAGTCCGGCACGTCGACCTCGCTTCGTTGCCCGATTCGAATAACTGGGCCAGGGTCTGCCGGTCCACGCCGCGAGCCTACGGCGATGACACGGCGGAGTCACTGGTCGTATTCTCCGTGGCCGATGGGTTCGTGAAAGGACACGTAGTTGCCTACGCCGGAGGCAATCTCAGTGGCGCACCAACGGCGAAGGCCCGGTCGACGGCCGTAACGAGGTCGATTCCCATGGCTCCGATGCCGGCCGCCTCAGCCCACTGGTAGAGCACGCTGAGGAAGTCGCTCAGTGCGCGCTGGACGCCGAGCAGTAGTCCGGGCAGTTCACTCTCGGGCAGCTCCACCCGAACCGGCACGTTGCGACGGCCGCGGCGAGGGCTGTCAGGCTGGCCGTCCTGCCAGACGCGAACGCGACCGGCCCGGAACTCGACCCACGGTCCAGGATCGTGGCCCATCCACGGTTGCCTGCGTTCCAGCAACTCCACCCAGTCACGCCACGCCTCAAGGCCGGCGCAGCAGCCGGGCACGACACTCTTGCCCGGCATGGTGTCGGTCACTCGTAGTCCGCCGGGCAGGATCAGCGTATCCGCCTTCACGACGGCCGCGACCGCCTCAGCCGCACCGGCATCACGGCCGAGATCTTCTCGCTCCGCGAGCAGGGACACGAACAGGCCAGCCGCCGCGACCGTACTGCTCCCATCCACGACCAACCAAGAACCGGCGGGCAGGTCAGCCATCGGCGCAAGGTGCGGTCCGTCGTTGGCCGACCGCCAGACGACCTCCACCACGGGATCCAGTGTGATCACCCCGCCATTGAATGTACGGGGCCGCATTGACGCTGTAATGGAAAGTCCGGATCCGCAACGCTCACGCCGCCTTGCCGAAGACGTGATGCTCCCTGGGTTCGACGCGGACGACATCTCGCCTTGACGACGACGGCCGCTGTGGTTGCGGACCTGGTCAGTCGCGTGGGCTTGTCAGATCACCAAGCTCAACGCCTACATTGTGGGTACGCGACTACTTGGCGCCGCCGAGGTCGCTGGAATTTTTCTCTGCCCGGGTCGAACTGCCATCGGGAACGTCATCTGGCAAGCTCTTCGGTTTGTTTGACCTGCGAATCTTGAAGGCGGGCGTCATACCTGGCGTTAAGGAATAGGCATAGCCCAATAGCGCGCCAGCCAGTTCGAGCGCGTCGCGAGCATCGGTTCGGAAGGCACAGACATCCGGCCCCGTCACTTAGTGTTTGGCCAGAAGGTGCTCGCCCCGCAACATGCGAACCCGGCGGGGGCGAGGATCTCGAATGTCTGTTGTGGACGCGCTATGTAGACCGCTAGACGGATCTGGCCAGGGCATTGGCGACGGCGACTCGTGCCGGGTCGGGATTTGCCCAACTCCAGTTTGGGTGGGCGCGGTTGGTGAGCAGGGCGAGAACAAGCCCGCGGCTGGGATCGACGACAAGGGAGGGCCCGGCGAAGCCAGTGTGGCCAAATGCGCGAGAGTTTGACAACCGGCCCATAAACCAGGGCTGGTTAAGCACGACTCCGAGACCGTGTGCGGAGGTGCGGCTGGGGCGCTCGGGGTCGATTGCGGGTTTGCCCGCGTTGGCGTTGGCAAGCATCTTGATCACCGTGGCTTCGGCAAGGATGCGTTTGCCCTGGTAAGTTCCGCCGTTCAGGAGGAGCTGTCCGATCACGGCGACATCGTGGGCGGTCGCGAAGATGCCGGCATGGCCCGCGATTCCACCGAGATGGTTGGCGACGTCGTCATGCACGACACCGCGCAATAGGCCCCGGGATGAGCGCGCGTCGGTTGCGACCAGACGGTGGGTCTTTGCGCTTGGGGACAGCCAGTTGTTTGGGGTGAATCCGGTGTCGCGCAGGCCGAGGGGCCCGGTGAGGTTGGTCTTGAGCGCTTGGTCGAGACGCTGACCGGTGACCTTCTCGACGATCTTTCCGGCGGCCATGAGGCCGACGCTGGAGTAGCGGAAGGTAGTTCCTGGGGTGGCGCCGGAGACCAATGGCGTGGCAAGGACCGCTTTCCATCGAGCCGTGTAGTTCGGCAGGCCGGTGATCTTTGCGCCCACGGGCAATCCACTGGTGTGGGTGAGCAGCATGGCCACGGTGATCGCGGCTTTGCCTGCGCCGGTGAATTCGGGCAGGTACTCGACGACGGGCGCCTCGAGCGCCACCTTCCCCCTGTCGACCTGCTGCAGGAGCAAAATGGCGGTGTATATCTTCGTGACCGAGGCTAGGTCGAAGATCGAGTCGGGGCGCATGGGTACGCGCTGGCCAGTGGGCAGCAGTCTCGGGCCGGCGCTGTAACGTAGAGCCTCGCCGACCGCCACGTGGACTGTGGCTTTGCCGTTGACTAGGACGAGGGCAACCGCCCCCGGAAAGCCAGCGTGCCGCAGAGTTTGCGGGGTGGCTGGCAGATAGCGTTTGAGGACCTTGGCTACGTCGGTCGCATATGAGGCATGGTTCGCGGGCCCGACCGTGCCACTGAGGCTGGGGGCGGCGCTAGGGGAGCCGGTCGGGGCTGCGGTGGTGGGCGCGGATCCTGTCGGGTTTGCCGCGTCGTTCGACGTTGGCGCGATGGTGTCACTGCTAGGGCTGCTGCAGCCGGCAATGGCTGCGGTTGCGGCGGCGAGCCCGACTCCGAATAGCGTGCGACGAGTCACCATGCGGTCAGCGTCATGCATGACGGTGATGATGGCACGGGTACAAGACGGACGCCAGTCAGAGACGAATTCGCGACAGGCGCTTCCTTGCAGATGACTCAGAGTAGACGTCAAGGAATTCGGCAGCGCCAATAGTGCGGCCACGGACAAGGTAAATCCTTGTCCGTCCTGCTGGCAGGCCTCTCCAGTTCGAAGTCTAAATTGGTTGATCTTTGGTTGTTGAAGTGACGCGCACCCCGCCGAGCATGCTGGTCACCGACCCGCCTGAACAACGCGACTAACGACACCACATCAACGAGATCAAGGTAGTGACAAGACAAAATTCCAGTAGTGAGACGTTAACGCCAGAGGTCTACCTTCGTGGCGATGACGGCTTCAAGCATCGTCGCCGTCCATTTAGGATTAAATTGTGTCCACGTTGCAGCCTGCCCATCTCTGCGAACAGCATCAACGCATGATCGACTAGCTTTGTCTAGAGTCCGAGGCATCCTCGATGCTATTCCCGCAACCGCCCGATTCGCACGAATATTGGTCCTGGCAACAGGGTTCGTAGCAGGATATAGCACGTTTTGTCGCTTGTTCCGAGATTGACGACCATATCAGGGTGAAGTTGTGGAAACGCAGGCGACTGAGGTCGCCCGGATCAGATCGCACCCGCTAGATCCGAATATTCCGCAGATGTCGGTCAATGCAGACTATCTCGACTTCCGTTGCGCGCGTTACATGGTCGTTATTAAAGTGTGTCCATTTATATATAAAGCCAATCTTCGATGCTCGCTAGTCTCTTGCCAAAGACGACCGTCACGGGGAGGTTGCTATGCAAACCCTGCACGCCCACATCATCGTCGGACGAAAAGAAACCGGACGTTGGAGGCGGCGCATCGGGGCGGTCGTCGCCATTACTTTGGCCCTGGCCATGTCGGACGTGCCGCAGGCGCCGCAGAGAGCGGAGGCTGCTTCGCCGCTGGCGGGGACTGCGCCCGCCACAGCGAAGTGCCCGACCGAGCGGACCGACATCACAGCCGCGGCCGTCGCAGCGAAGCTGTGCGGCAAACCGGTCGAGGTCGCCGACCGGCGCACGGAGACCACCCAGTTGTTCGTCAACCCTGACGGCACCCGCACGGAGGAGCGCGCGCTCGCACCTGTACGCGTGCGACGCGGCGACACCTGGGTGCCGGTCGACCTGACACTTCAGATCGGCGCCGATGGTGCGGTCAGCCCGAAGGCACACCCGCGGGCACTGCGTTTCGCCGGTGCTACCACTGGGACGGGCGAAAAGGAGGTCGTCTCCCTGGGCGATGGTGATAGCCGCACGGCCGTGGCGTGGACCGGGCCGTTGCCGGCGCCGGTCCTGTCCGGCAACAAGGTCACCTACCCGGAGGTGAAACCTGGCGTCGACCTCGTTTTCGAAGCTCACGCCACAGGCTACGGTCAGTACTTGGTCGCCAAGGATCGGGCCGCGCTGGCACGCATCGCCTCGATTCGACTACCGATGCGCACCGGAGTCCTCGACGCCACCAGTGATGGCGCTGGCGGGCTGCTGTTCAAGGATCGTAAGGGCCGCGCCGTCGGGCGGGCGCAGACGCCGGCCATGTGGGATGCTGCCGTCGGATCGGTGTCGCTGGAGCATCTCAACAGGGCTCCGGTTGGGCTGAAACTCACTCCTGCGGGTACTGGCCGTGCCGTGCTCGAACTAACCCCCGACGCCAAGTTCCTTGCCCGTACCGATCTGACCTTCCCTGTCACGGTCGATCCGCCTGCGTCGCTGCCGGTTGCGTTCGATACGTTCGTGCAGACCTCATACGTCAGCGATCAGTCCGGTGTCAACGAGCTTAAACTCGGCTATGTCAGCGACGGCGGCGCTTGGACTGCCCGGTCCTACCTCAAGTTCAACACCAGTGGTCTGTACGACGCTCAGATCATGTCGGCGAAACTGAAGCTGTGGAACTGGCACTCCTTCAGTTGCAGCCCCTCGCAGTGGGAGGCGTGGCGCACCGACCCGGTCGACTCCTCCGTACGTTGGACTAATCAGGTCATCAACCGGGAGAAGGTCGGCACCTCCACCGAGACTCGCGGCTACAGTTCCTCCTGCGGGGATAACTGGGTCTACATCGAGATCGCCAAGGCACTGCAGTGGGCCGCGACTAACCACGCCAGCACCACCAGCGTCATGCTTCGTGCCACGACCGAAACGCAGGGCTCGTGGAAGAGGTTCGATTCCGCTGAGGGAGCGCACCCGCCATCGATCTCGATCACCTACAACAGTCTGCCGAACGCCCCCACATCTGTGGCTGTGGCGCCCTGTTACAGCTCCTGTGGCGCGGGCGCGGCCACCTCCGCGCTGCGCCCGACCCTGTCTGCCAAGCTTTCCGACGCCAACGCAGGCCAGACGCTGCAGGCTGAGTTCGCTATCCGCGACAAGGCCACCGGCACTGTCGTGGCGACCTCGCCTCTCCTATCGGGCAACCCCGCTTGGACCAACGGCGCCACCGCCACCTGGCAGGTGAGCGCCGACCTGGCCAACGGCACCGAGTATGAGTGGCAGGTTCGCGCCAAGGACGTGTCCGGGTTTGGCCCGCCCACCGCGTGGACGGCATTGACCGTCGACACCACCAAGCCTGGGGTCCCGTTCGTCTCCGCGACGATCTACCTGAACGACGGTCAGCCCCACGGTGGCGCGTCGGCGCCGGACACGTTCACTTTCACCCCGGCCTCGGGCAGCGGTGACCTAGCCGCGTTTGTGTATCGACTCGACACCGACGCTTCGGCCACCACTAAAGCGACGACCGCACCGCTGTCGGTGACGCTCAGCCCCCGCGATGGGCAACGGACCTTGACTGTGCAGGCCAAGGACCTAGCTGGCAACCTGTCCGACCCGAACACATACGTGTTCACCGCAGGCAATGCGGCGTTGGCGCAGCCGCTTCCTGGCGCGAACATTGTCAAACGCACCAAACTGCAGGTCACCACTCCCGTCGTTGGTTATACGCGCGTCTACTTCGAATACCGCCGCGGTGCGGGCGGCGTGGCGCTGCCGATCCCGTCGGCGAACCTGACTACCGCCAGCGGCACGCCGCTAACCGCGACCGCCGCTAGTCCGGCGCAACTGTCCAGCCTCGGCGGGTACGCGATTTGGAACGCCACTGACACCCTCGGACTGGTCGGCGGTGTGGTGGAGATCCGGGCGCGGATCTACACAGCCACATCCACCACCCCGGTGTATGACACGGCGTGGGTCCGGGCCACCGTCGACTCCAGCGGCGATGGTGGCGCCACCGAGGAGATCGGCCCCGGTGCGGTCAACCTGCTCACCGGCGACTACACGCAATCGGCCACCGACGCCGACGAACTGGGTTTGAGCGTCACCCGCGTCAGCTCCTCACGCGGCCCCGACAGCGGCTACCTGACGATGCCTGAGCGGCTGACCGCCAATCAGCGGCAGGTGTCGACCGACCTGACAGGCTTCAACGCAGCCAGCACCTCCACCGCGGCCCGCTCCACCGTCCGAGGTCAGGGCGAGGTCACCCCAGCCGATTCCCTGGAGATCAACCCATTCACCATTACCAGCAATGACACGTTCGTTGCCGTTGGCGGTGACCTCGGCGCGCTGCGGCTGAACATGACGAGCGGGCGTACCTACCGGATGACCGGATGGATCTTTGTGCCGGCCGCGTCCGGACTCGCCCCCGCCCACACCACTCGTGGCCTGCGTGTCGTCGGGTTCTACAAGGTCGGCAGCGCCTACGTTGAGGTCGCCTCGCCGATGGCCGCCTACACCGAGGCGTGGCAGGAACTGTCGGTCGACATGAGCGTGCCCGCCGGCGCCACTGAGGCATTCTTCCGTCTCTACAACGGCAATCAGGGCGGCTCAGGCAAGAAGGTGTACTGGGACAACCTTTCGTTCACTGAGGTCGTGGCACCGTTCGGGCCGCAATGGACCGCTGGCGCGACCGGCGGCACCGCCGACTCGGACTACACCACTCTGACGTTCCCGCAGCTGTCCATCGCTCGGATCAACACCATCGGCGGCGGCTGGGTCACGTTCTCCCGCAATGCCGACGGCGTCACGTTCACGCCCGAACCGGGCTCCGAAGGCCTCGTACTGTCGGCCCCTGACGCCGCGACCTACCGGTTGACCGAACTCGATGGCAGCGTCAGCGAGTTCAAGCAGCAGGCAGGGGTGTGGACTGTCGAATCCAGCTGGACCCCGTCATCGAACACCAAGACCCGCTACGTGTACGACACCGCAAACAGCCGGCTGCTACTCAAGAAGGTCATCAACCCAGTTGAACCGGGCGTCGATGACGCAAATCAGTGCACCAGTGCCACACCGCCGCGCGGTTGTCAGGTCCTCGAGTATGTCTACGCCACCGCGACCGCCCCTGGGCTGAGTCAGAGCGTGTTCGGTGACTACATCGACCGTGTGTCCGCTGCGCGGGTATGGGTATGGAACGCGACTGCGGTTGTCTCCGTCGACGTGGCCCGCTACGCCTACGACGATCTCGGCCGCCTGCGCGAGGTCTGGGACCCGAGGGTCACACCCAATCCGTTGAAGACCCGCTACGACTACGACACCGCAGGTCGACTGACTAAGACCACGCCCGCCGGTCGACTGCCGTGGATGTACGACTACGGCAACCCCGACGCCGACGCTGCGGCACTGCGCTGGGACCTCGACGGCAACGCCACCGACACCTCCGGAAACGGTCGCAACGGCACGGCCACAGGCATCGGCTGGGGCCAAGGCAACGATTCCGCCAACCTTCGTGACCAGGCCGCCACATTCACCGGTGCCGCTGGCGCGCAGATGACCGTCGCTGGCACCAGCCTGTCCAACACCTCCTCCTACACCGTGTCGGCGTGGGTACGGCTGACTGACAAGTCCGTCAACCGCACCGCCGTATCCAAGGACGGCACCCGCACCAGTGGGTTCTTCCTCAACTACGTCCAGGCCACCGACCGGTGGGCGTTCTCGCGGACTACCAGCGACACGGACGGTTCCAGTGCCATCCGGGCCTCGTCGGACGTCGCGCCGACCCTCGGCCAGTGGACCCACCTCGCTGGCGTCTACGACACCGCGTCGTCAACCATGCGGCTCTACGTCAATGGCGTTCCGCAGGCCGCCACCGCTGCGACCGGCGGATGGAACGCGACCGGTGGCTACGTCATCGGTCGCGCCAAGTGGGCTGGCGCTGCGACGAACCTCTGGCATGGCGGCATCGACGATGTGCGTATCTATGGCAGCGCCCTGACTACGGCCCAGATCGTGTTGCTTGCCGGTGACGAGAATCCCGGTCGACTGCTGCGGGTACGACGCGCCGCACTACAGACAGGAAGTAAGACTGTCACGGACGGGGAGACCTCCACGGATCTGGTCTACCACGTGCCGCTGTCGGTCGCCTCCGGTGGCCCGTACGACCTCACCGGCGCGGTCCCCGCGACCTGGGGTCAGGCCGACCTGCCAACGGACGCTACTGCGGTGTTCGGGCTGCGCGATGACCCGGCTCGCAACAGTGCCACCCCAGCGTCACCCGGCAGTGCCGGTTATCCATACGCAGCCGTGCACTACCTCAACGCCAACGGGCAGGAGGTCAACACCGCCACCCCTGGCGGGCATATCGACACGGATGAGTATGACCGATTCGGGAACGTCGTGCGTTCCTTGTCCGCCACCGACAGGGAGCTGGCCCTGGGCACCCTGCCTGACGCGGCCACCAGCCTTGCCGCGCTGGGACTGGCCCAGTCCGACACCGCCACGCGCGCCAACGCACTGTCCACCGTCAACACCTACAGCAACGATGGCGTCGACCTTATTGACGCACTCAGCCCCACTGTCACCCTGGCGCTGGAGAATCCGCTGACCGACCCAGACGGCGCCGGCCCGTTGACCGCCCTACCCGCCGGGTCAGTCGTCATCGGACGCAATCACACCGTCAAGCAGTACGACCAAGGCAAACCAGACGGTGCGACCTATCACCTGATAACCACCCAGACATCCAGCGCCCAAGTCCTGGGCTACCCGGCGGCCGACACTCGCGTCACCACCTATGGCTACGACGGCCACAACGGCGGCACCTCCGGTTGGACCCTACGCCAGTTCACCACCATGACCGCCGACTCCACCGGCACACCCCTATCGGCCAAGGCCGTATTCAACGCCAGCGGCCGTACCGTCACCGCTTGGGGATTCGATGCCACCGGCACCGACGCCCGCACCCGCGAGCACATCTACTACACCGCCAGCACCAACAGTGCCGACGCAGCCTGCGGCAACCGCCCCGAATGGGCCGGGCTCATCTGCGTGGTCCGCACCGTCGGGTCGATCACCGGCCATGACCCCGCCCGCATGGCGAGTCAGCTGCCGAGCCGCCGCGTCACCCGCTATAGCCCGTTCAACGACGCCGAAGAGATCGTCGAAACCGCCGACGGGCATACCCGCACCACCGCCACCACCTTCGACGCAGCCGGCCGCATCGTCACCGTCGCCGTTACCTCCGATGACGGCACCGCGCTGCCGACTGTCTCCACCGGCTACGACCCGGCCACGGGCGTCGCCGTGCAGACCAGCACCACCGCTGCCACCATCGCCCGAGAGCAGGATCAGCTCGGACGGCAGGTCGCCTACACCGACGCCGATGGAGGCCTGACCACCACCGAATACGACCGCTACAACCACACCACCCGCGTCGCCACCCCCGCCGGGTGGAACACCTTCACCTACGACCGGACTGTCGACCCCCGCGACCTGCTCACCGAAATGACGGACAGCGCGGCCGGCACCTTCACCGCCGGCTACTCGCCCGACGGCCAGCTCATCACCATGACCTACCCCGGCGGACTCACCCGAACCGACCGGCTCGACGCCAATCAGCAGCCCATCGCCCGTACCTACACCCGAGACAGCGACGGCACCGTCGTGTACTCCGAATCGATCGTCGAGAACAACGCCGGTCAATGGATCAACCACGAATACACCGGCGGGTCCAAGACCTACAGCTACGATCGAACAGGCCACCTGACCCGGGTACGCCACGACAGTGACGTCACCGCAGGCTGCGTGACTCGCGCCTACACCTACGACACCCGCACCAACCGCAAGACCCGCTCGGTGTACGCGCCCGCGACCGACGGTACCTGCCAGGAAACCACGGCCGACACCGTCGACAACCACGACTACGACTCCGTGGACAGACTCATCGACGCCGGCTACACCTACGACAAGTTTGGTCGCACTACCGCACTACCCGGCGGCCCGGCCATCACGTACTACGTCAACGACCTTGTACACAGCCAGACCCTCGGCGATGCCCGCCAGACCTTCACCATCGACCCCGCGCAGAGGCTGCGCACCAGCACCGCCGAGACGTACGCTGGCGGCGCGTGGACAGGTGCAACCAACACCGTCATGCACTACGGAGACGGCAATGACGAACCGCTGTGGATCGATGAAAATGGCGCCGGCAACGTCACCCGAAACGTCCCCGGGCCCGACGGTGACCTCGCCGCCACAACGTCAACCGGCTCCGGCACCCGCCTGCAACTGACCAACCTGCACGGCGACGTCGCCGTCACCCTCGACCCAGCACTCACCGAACCCGAATCGTATGACTACGACGAGTTCGGGGTACCGTCGCTCGGGCAGACCCAGAACCGCTACGGCTGGCTCGGCGGCAAGCAACGCTCCAGCCAAGCCCTCGGCGGAGCCATCCTCATGGGCGTACGCCTCTACCTGCCGACCCTCGGACGGTTCCTGCAACCCGACCCCATCGACGGCGGCAACGCCAGCACCTACGACTACTGCTCAGCGGACCCGGTCAACTGCTTCGACCTCGATGGGCGTTGGGGCTTCCTAAAGAAAGCATGGACCTTCGTCAAGGAAAACCCGGCGTTGGTCGCAAGCACAGTAGCAATGTTTACCCCCCCACCAATTAACGTTATCGCTGGCGCGGCAGCTGTCGGCTTCTCAGCCTATTCGGCCTACAAAAACGTCAAGGACGGAAAGTACGGAGCAGCAGCTCTCGACGTGGTGGGGGCGATTCCAGGGATAGGCGCTGTCGGCCGTGGCGCTAAAGCAATCCTGGCAGCACGCGCCGCGAAAGGCATTGGCAAGACAATCCCACGTTTTAAGGGTTTTCCTGGGGCACGCAAACTCAAGCGCGGTGTCCTCAATACCTTTAACCGACACCGCTCCAGCTACAAATCAAACTTGACCAAGTCCGCATGGTGGGGGCGGTGGGACACTCGAGCCGCCTACCCGGTGAGCGCCGCGCAGACCGGATGTAAGTACACGTCCTGGTGCAAGAACAGCACCTTTTCGCGGTTGTTTAGACTTTTCTAGTGTTCGGGGAGATCTTGATCTCCATATTTGTTGGGATGGATGATGGTCCGTGCGGTGCCTTTCCAAGACGCCGCACGGACCGACGTCTGACCGGCCACAAAGCTGCCGCCGGCCACCAAGGCGAGGGCCGACCCTCGCGCAGACCAGGTGTCTTCTGGTTCTGCCACGTTTAAGCTAGCGTAGGCAGCCGAGATACGGCGCTCAATCGCATTGGTTCCGCGATGGCTCGCATCTGTCAACTGCCGCACTGTTGGGGGTGCTCGGAATGGACCTTGGCCTTACTCTTGGCAGGCTCGTGGCGAAGCCGGTCGCGCGGTGGCTCGATATCGAGTCGGACCGGCACCGGAGTGCGGCGCAACGACTTGTCGACATGATGAAATTACCCGGTTTGGACGCCGACGACCTAATCCTGCGATGTATGGCTCGCGGGGTGACGTGGTTCACGCTTTTCGGCGGCGCAGCCGCAGCTTCTCTCGTGCTGTTGACTGCGGCCCAGATAAGTGGCATGCACATGCGCGGCCTCGCTCACATCATTAATGTCTTTCCGGCCGCATTGTTCTTCTTTATGTCGGTCGTGAACTTTTTGAAAGTGGCGATAGTCCATTACACGCCGGAAAAGTGGTGGGACAATGCGCATCGAGTGGCACACCGTACGATGATGTGGGAACTGCCGGAGTTACTGGTAGCCGCTGCTGCTGCTGCACTGACAGCCGCAGCGCTAGCCTAATACCGCAATCCGGGGTCGTTGCTTTGGGGTAGTTCGACACTCGATACTCGGCGCAAGCCACCCGCCATTGGGTCGCACGACTGCAGCGGACCATACGTCTGCCTTCAGCGCTAGAAGTGTTGAATGACCAGCGAACCGTATACGGCAGCACACCATCGACGCCACGTCAGGCGAGCACACGACGATCACATCAAAGATCAATAAACGTCGCCTAAATCGAGAAACCGCAGGTCAGTGGGGTCTGTCCCGACTCCACGCAGTGGACTTTTAATCCGTAGGTTCAGGGTTCGAGTCCCTGGCGACCCACCACCTGACCTGCGGAAACACGATATATTCTATCAGCATTCACGAATTCCGCGTGATCGGCGCCGGCCACTCACGGTCGCCCGACCAGAAGAGGGTGGAGCATGGGCGGCTCGACGGCTCGGAGCGGCCCCGGAGGCCCCGGTTCGGTCGAAGAACTGAGCATTGGCAGTGACGCCGTCCTCGCAGGTGACCGGCCTAGTTCGACCGTGGGGGAGCCGAACCCGTGGCGTGACCGTCGATTCCGGATCTTCGCCGCGGGTAACGCGACAAACAACATCGGCGAGTCGGTTTATGACGTCACGTTGCCGTTGCTGGCCTACGACCTGACCGGCTCACTCGTACTCATGGGCTTTTTGGCTGCGCTGACCCCGGCCACCCTTTTGCTGGGACCTTTGCTGGGCGGAGTGGCCGACCGGTGGGGTTCGCGTGTGTTGGTGGTCCCGGGCCTCGTGGTCCAGTTCGTGGCAGCGCTCGTTATGAATATTGTCGCGATGCGGCCGGGCGCGCCACTGTGGCTCTTGGTGGTGTTGGCGGCGATTCTGCAGGTTGCCGGCGCGGCATACCGGGTTGGGTGGATGACCGGCGTGCCACGCATGTTCCCGAACGCCCCCGTACGGTCCCGCGGCACGCTTTCCAGTTTGTTCGTCGCGACGACGATCGTTGGCCCGATCATCGTCGCGACGCTGCTGGGTGTCGTGGGATATCGGGGTTTGCTTTGGATCAACCTTGCGACGTTCGTGGCGCCCATCATCGTGTGGCTGATCGGCGTTCATCCGCCTGCGCGGCGGTCGACCGGTCTGGGTCGCCGCTTCGGCTTCGGTCTGGCGGAAGGCTGGACGGCTATCCGGCGACAGCCTCAACTGTTGGCTTCGCTGGCGGTTCTTTTGCCGCTGGACTTCGTCACCGCCGCAGCCACTCCGACCTTGGCTACGTTTCACCTGCGCGACGTTGTGCACGTGGCGCCGCAGGTGGTCGCCGTAATTTTCGGGGCGATGAATGTCGCTGCTCTCATCGGTTCGCTATCGGTGTCTGAACGGTCCCGTTTTATCCCCGGTCGTGTTCTCGCCATGACCACGGTGGGGCTGACCGTGGGGCTATTCCTCAGCTCAGTCCCTGTGGTGATCGTGACGGTCGGCGCGCTCGTCATCTTCTCGTTGTTCGAGGGAGGCGTCGGCTCGGCGATCTCGATGCTGACCGTGCAGTACGTACCCGAAGCGGTTCTGGGGCGCGCGTCCGGCTTGCTCCGGCTCGCCCACGGAGTGCCGACCGTCCTCGGTCCCATCCTGTTGCTGCCCCTAGTGCCGTTGCTCGGCACCTCTCGCACCTTCATCGTCCTTGGAGTCATCGGCCTGCTGCCGGTCATCCTCCTGATCAGACTCCGCAGCGTATGGGCGTCCGAGAATCCCGTCACCTCGGCGGTGACTCCATTGGCTGCCCCACCCTCAAGCCCGACCAAGGAGAAAAACGCGGCCCACTAACGGGACCTTACTGACCAGCGGGCAACTCCGCCTCCTGGGATCCCGAGACAAAACGACTTGTTCGCCTCAGCTGGCCGCCGGCCGCACGATCGACTCCTCGCCGGGGAGCCCAACTAACCGGTATTGGAAGTCCTTCGCGTTACGGGTTTGTTCGTGAAAATCCCGGAAGACCATCGGTACGCCCCGTGCCATGGTGATGTCGGCGCTGTCCATGATCTGAAGATGCACGTGAGGCTGGGTCGAGTTGCCGGAGTTTCCGCACTCCGCGATCTGCTGCCCGGTCCGGACCGGGTCGCCCACGGCAGTGCGAACAGACCCCGCCCGCAGATGCGCCAGCGCCACGAACTCCTTGTTGCCAGGCAGTGCGATGGTGACGTAGTTCCCGGCAACCGCTCCCGCACCCTGACGCAGGCGCCGGGCCTGACCCAGCACATAGGGCACGAGGGCGAGTTGTGACCGGCGACCAGCATGGTCAGCCTCCCCGTCGTGCACGTCAACGACGACGCCGTCGGTCGGGGCTAGGATCGGCCGTCCAAACGCGTAGTAGCGCTCCGGCGGCTCGGTCGCCAGAATCGTTCGCCAGTCGCGGATCGTTGACGTGCGGCGCCGCTCGTCAACGCCAACGAAATCAATGGCATAGCGTTCCCCCAGCAGATCCGTTCCATGACTCGGGACACGGCGGGCCGGGCTGTTGCGGGCGAGCCACAGGCCTGTGAACGGCAAACTGATCGTTACCTCACGCCGTCCGGAAAGCTCCTCGCTCATCGCACAAAGTCTAACAGCAGCGACAATACTGGCCGAATGGCACGCGATCGGCCTGGCTCACTTCTTCCCACAAATGGATCGTGTACGGGCACCATCCGCCCTCCACCCGCCAGCATCCTCCGTTGACCGTCATGAGGCCCACGACGCCTAGGCGCCGCTTGTCGCAAGTCTGATGCACGACCACAGCACGATGCTCAGTGCGGTGCTCGCCACAGTTGCGGCAATGATGGCTGACCAAGCCCGTACGAGCCGATGTCTGAGCATTAACCACGCGAGTACGGCAACAGGAATCACAATCCTGAACAGTTCGGAGACGAGGATTCCCCGGACGAAGTCAGCATGCTGCGGGTCGGTGGACATCTGCCATGGGCCAGTCACGATGAAGTCATGCCATCCCTCGCCGGAGAGCAACCCGCAGGTGATGCCAAGGGCCAGTGCGCCGGTCGTGGCCGTCCCTGCCCGGACGAGGTGGCCCATGAGGCCGAGTATCGGTCCTGCGATGATCGAACCGAGAAACCACAACGTCGCAGCCAGCTCGATCGAGACTAATCCTTGTAGGTCAGCCGACGTGCCATCCTCCAGATATGCCCCGCTCCACCGTCGGCTGACCAATAGGACAAGCAGGTAATACAGCAATGTGGACAGTGCTAATAGAGCTGTCGGCCCGACGATCGCTCGCCGCCGGTCCGGCGCGGCCAGGCCCGCGAGGAACGCCGCCAAACCCCAGGCGAAGCCGCTGCTGGTCAGCGCCACCAAGACCTGCCCTGCCATGCCTTCAACCACATCGGCGACGAACGCCGACGCACCCAACCCAGCTGCGGCGGTGACGATGCCGGCTGGATAGCGATGGGTGGCGCGACTAGTCGCTTTCACTTCGTCCACGCGTGTCATCCGGCCAAACCGACGGATGTGGCCTATGTCCATGAAGGACAACTCACTCACGGATAACCATTGAAGGTGGGGCTCAACTCCGTGTGGACCAACATCGCTGGCGACGTGCTGGTGCATGACGTCGTCTGCTTCACGAACGTGGGCACCCCGACCTCGGCGGCCGGATTCCTGCTCAGCCACACCTCACGGTTCTGAGTCGACCACATCGAATCCGAGGGCGCGTGCCACCATCACTGACTGATCGAGGCTGATCACCGCGCCAGTGACCGCCGGCGCCGCGGGCACGAGCGACGTCAGCTCGCTGCCCCTGAGGTCGCATCCCGCGAACCGGGCTCCGGTGAGTTGCGCCCCACCCAGGTCGACCGCCGTGAACGTGGCCTTTTCGCAGTTAGCATTGCTCAGATCAGCCTCCCGCATGCGCACTCCGGCGAATGTGGTGCCGCGTAGGTCGGCCGCGACCAGGGACACGAACGACCAGTCGCCACCGGTGACCCGCATAGGTCGCAGTGAGCAGTCATGAAAGGACCCGCCGACGAGTTTGCACCCGGTCAGCTCAGCCTCAAAGAGGTTGCACCGGTTGAAGACACAGCGGATGAAGGCCGAGTCGGTGTGGCGTGAGGTGTTCCACCGTACGTTGAAAAACTCGCACTCCTCGAAGACGGTTCCGTGGGTCGTCGCCTCCGTGAGGTCGACATCGGAGAACGAACAGCGGCGAAAGACCTCGTCGGTGAACTCCCGTGCATACCAGTCCTCGTCGACGAACGACTCATCCTCCACCACGTCACTGGTCATGATCGCCACTGTATGTCATGGCCGAGTCGGCAGACTCGGCTGACTCGGACAAATCGACAGGCTCAGCCGGATCGACGGGCTCGGCGGTGTCGGCCGATCCGGGGTCGAAACCGTGCCGGGCAAGAGAGTCGACTCGGCGTAGGGCGTCCGGCAACCGGTGCGGGCCCGACATCTGGATCACCAGCACCACCGCCTGGTCGAGCGGCATGCCCCCTGCGGTGACGAAGAGCGGTCGAGTCGCCTGACCGCGACGCACCGCGATGGCGTGCGTCGCGGTGCGAAACGCGGTCTTCGCAACCCCGATCACCGGAATTCCGTATCGCGCGCGCAGATGCGCCCCGAGCCCCGGCCGTCCGGCCGGATCGAGGTCGACATAGCCATCGATGATGAGCACATCGACCATCTCGGTCTGCTCCAGCACTGCGGAGATCGCGGGCAGCTCCCGCACGAAAAACCTGCCCGGCTGATAGGGGGCGGCCCGCTCAAGCCGCACGGTGTGCTCGCCGGTGAGGGTGGTGAACTGGCGGTCGTTGGCGACGACCAGCGCGGCGCACGCGCCACCCGTCTCCGGGTAGTGCACATCCACCGCGCCAAATCTCCGCCACGTCTGGGTCGCCATCGGTCCAGTGTGGCGGACGGCGCGCCTTTCGCGCACCCCGCATATTCTCCGTCACACTGACCGCCGCCGGGCGCGTCGCGTTGCCCGGCGTGGCGTCGGATGTGACAGCCTCGATGCGTCGAAAGGATCAGGTTGTGGGCATTCGGAACCGGGCGAGGCGTGCGGCGAAACAACGGACGCGGGACCAACGTCGTCGCTCGCCGCTGTCGGCGTTCTGGGGGGCGGGTGATCCGTTGTCGGGAATTCCCCGACAGGTCAGTCCGACGCAGCTCGCCGAGATGATCATCGCTGACGCGCTGCACGCCCGACAGACGGGTGATGTCGCCGAGTCCACCGCCTGTGAACGGATGCTCGCGGGCCGGTCCGACGCCGGCGACGAGTCCGACACTCACGGCGGGCCCGGCGTTCGCGATCGACTCCTCGCCCGCCGGGTCGCCAACCGCGCGCTGCTCGATCGACTCAGCCACACCATCGGCGTGGCGTGGGACTTCGGTTGGCAGCCCGCCGACCTCATCCGCATCACGGACCGGCAACTGACCGGCCGGCACGCGACAATGATGTGCGACGTGATCGCGGCCCGGATGCGGTCCTATGCTCCGGCCACAGTGGACAGCCGGTGGGCGAAACAGCTTCACTCACACAATGTGACAGTGTGGTGGACGGGCGACGACACATACTGCGATGAGTGGTCCACAAGGGAGCAGGTCGGTCGGGCGAACGCCATCACCCACGCGATCGACCTCATCGAATTGGTGAACACGTTGCCTCGGCAGCCGATCCTCTGCCCGCTTCCGGGCACTGCGACCAGTCGCCACGTCATGCCGGACTTCGTCGGCGACGTGCGCATGCTCGATCGAGTGCGTGCGCTGCTCGCCAAGGCCGAATCCACCGAGTTTCCCGAAGAGGCGGAGGCGCTCACCGCCAAAGCCCAAGAGATCATGGCCCGGCATAGCATCGACACGGCACTGCTCGCGGCGGCGCGGGCGGTGCGTGACGAGCCATCCGGCCGTCGCATCGGCATCGACGCGCCCTATGAGGCGGCGAAGATGCTGCTCCTGCAGAAGGTCTCGGAGGCCAACCGGTGCCGTGCGGTGTGGGCCCAGCCGCTGGGCTTCGCCACCGTCATCGGGTTTGAGGCCGACCTGCAAGCCGTCGAACTGCTCTTCCTCTCCCTTCTCGTGCAGGCCACGACGGCGGTGGTGCGGGCCGGGTCGCGACAGACCTCGACCGGCCGGTCCCGGACCCGATCGTTTCGCCAGTCGTTCCTCTCCGCGTTTGCGGTGCGCATCGGCGAACGGTTGTGCGGCGGAGTCGCCAACGCCACACGTGCCGCGACGAGAGAAGCCTCGGTCAGCGCCGATTCGCTCCTGCCGGTGCTCGCCGCTCGCGACGAAGCGGTGCGGGCCAAGATCAGTGACTGTTTTCCCGGCCTTGTGCACCGGTCGATCGGGCTCACCGACCAGGAAGGGTGGGCCTCCGGCACTGCCGCCGCCGATCAGGCGGTGATCCATGCCGGAGCCGGTTATCTCGGTTCTGGTCCCGTGTAGGTTCCGAAACTCCAGAAGACGCCCTCTGGGTCCCGAACAGTGAAGTCCCGGCTGCCGTAGTGCTGATCAGTGGGTGGCTGCACCACCGTCGCCCCAGCCGCCACAGCCCGGGCGAAGAGCGGATCGGGATCGCCGGTGACGATATAGATGCACCCGGCGCCGGGCAGCAACTCGGCGAGAACGCTGTCGGCGCTGTGAGTGCTCAGCATCACGCCGCCACCCAGCGGCCACAGCAGTTCAGCGTGCGCGACGGTCCCTTCTGTCTCGCCAGGAAAGGTCGCCGCCACGTCAAAACCAAACGCCCGTACGAGGAAATCTATCGCCGCTGGTGCGTCCCGATAGGTCATCGTCGGCCACATCATCGTCGCTGCCACGTTCATGTCTCATCCTCCCGTGTTCGATGCGCGAGTGCGCGTTGTTTGCCTATCCTTGCCTATTCTCGAACGTGTGTCCAGATGGTCGAGAGTTTGTGAAGTCGTGCTGCCGGGGGGCGAGGACAGGCATGGGCGGATCCCTGCGGTCGGCGCCCCCGTCCGGTTAGGCTTCTCATGATCGAAGGAGCGTGCCAGAGCGGCCGGAACGACTCGACGACGAGTGACTCGAGCGGAAGCGAGGACGTGCCATGAAATACCTCATCGGCGCCATCTGCCTGGTGCTCGTCATCGCGATCATTGTCGGGATCGTCGTTGGCATCTACAACGGTCTGGTGCGGGCCCGCAACGCCTATCGCAACTCATATGCGCAGATCGACGTGCAACTGGTGCGTCGCCACGACCTCATCCCCAATCTCGTGGAGACCGCCAAGGGATATATGAAACACGAGCGGGAGACCCTCGAGGCGGTCACCGCCGCACGCACGGCCGCGGTCAGCGCGCAGGCATCGGCGGCCGCCGACCCCGGCGACCCTGCGGCCATGGGGCAGCTCTCCGGCGCCGAGAACATGCTCACCCAGACGCTGGGGCGTCTCTTCGCCCTCGCCGAGGCCTATCCCGACCTCAAGGCCAACCAGAACATGATGCAGCTCTCCGAAGAACTGACCTCGACCGAGAACCGGGTCGCCTTCGCCCGTCAGGCCTATAACGACACCGTCATGTCCTATAACAACCGGCGCGAGGTGTTCCCGTCGAGCCTCATCGCCTCGATGTTCCACTTCGGACCGGCGGCGCTCTTCGAGCCGGAAGGGCCGGAGCAGCGCGAAGCTCCCCGCGTGACGTTCTGAGCGCGACGATGAACTTCTTCGAGCGTCAGCGGCAGGTGCGTCGGGTCTCCGCTCGACTCGTGGCACTGTTCGTCATCGCCGTCATCGGGATCGTGCTCGTCGTCGACCTCGTCGTCGCGTTCGCCTTTCGGGCATTCGAAGGCGATCCCGCGAGTCTCATCGCGCTGCTCATCGCCACGAGCCTCACGACCGCGATCGTCATCGCGCTGGCGTCGCTCGTGCGCACCGCCACGCTGCGCGGTGGAGGGGCCAAGGTCGCCCAGGAGCTCGGCGGCCAGCGGGTGCCACCCGACACGACCGACCCGCAGTTGCGCCGGCTGCGCAACGTGATTGAAGAGATGGCGATCGCCGCCGGCGTCGCCGTACCCGAGATCTATGTGTTGCCCCACGAAAGCGGAATCAACGCCTTCGCAGCCGGATGGTCGCCCGCCGACGCCGCGATCGCCGTCACCCGCGGTGCGCTCGAACGCCTCAACCGCGACGAACTTCAAGGCGTCATCGCACACGAGTTCAGTCATGTCGTCAACGGCGACATGCGGCTCAACATCCGACTCATCGGTCTGCTCTTCGGCATTCTCTTTCTCTCCGTCGTCGGTCGCACCCTGCTGCAGGGCAGCCTGCTGGCCGGTGGCCGAGGCCGCGACGGCGACCGATCAGGCAACAACCCCCTGCCCCTCATCGGCATCGGACTCCTCGCCGCCGGCGGCATCGGGGTGCTCGTCGGGCGAATGATCCAAGCCTCGGTCTCGCGGCAACGCGAATATCTGGCCGACACGTCGGCGGTTCAGTTCACCCGCCAGACCTCCGGTATCGCCGGAGCGCTCAAGAAGATCGGTGGGCTCAGCGACGGTTCCCGCATGCGCAGCCCCAAACGCGACGAGGTCGGCCACATGCTCTTCGGCACCGGTGGGCGCGCGGCAGCGATCTTCGCCACCCATCCGCCGCTCGCCGACCGGATCAAGGTGCTCGATCCCAGCTTCGACCCCACGGAGTTCGACCGCTTGCACCAGCGGTGGGCCGCCGCGCCACCGTCCGGCATGGCCGAGGACCGAGCCATGGGTCTGGCCGGGGCCGAAGCCGGAGCTGGGGCCCGCGCCGCGCCGGACCTGCCGATCGCGGGCCAGCGGAGCCAATTGCCCGACGCCGCACGGGCTGTGCCCATCGACGTCGACACCGTCATTGGCCTCGTCTCCGCGTTGCCCGATTCGGCCCATGGACGGGCGGGCGCCATCATCGGCCAGATTCCCGACGACATCCTCGTTCGGGCGCGAGACTCGGCGCACGTCGTACCCCTGGTCTTTGGGCTTCTTCTCGCCGAGGCAGGGGCTGGCCGCGACCCGCAACTGCGGATCCTCACCGAACAGTATGGCGCCGACATCGCGCGATCGGCCGACACGGAGGCGAACCACCTCGCCGGACTTCACCCGTTGCTCCGTCTGCCGTTGGCGCAGTTGGCCTTCCCCGCGTTGCGGGAGCGCGATGAGTCGCAGCGACAGCGGGTCCTTGTGGCGATCTCGGGACTCATCT
This sequence comes from uncultured Actinomycetota bacterium, assembly GCA_963736695.1. Taxonomy (GTDB): domain Bacteria; phylum Actinomycetota; class Actinomycetes; order Mycobacteriales; family Micromonosporaceae; genus CAVTPU01. Next base: position 2,562,987 of record CAVTPU010000004.1, on the reverse strand, counting down.
ATTCCGACGATCACATCACCATCGGTGAATATTGCCTGGCACGGCTGGTCTATGCCGAGCTTTATGAAACCGCGCACCCGGACTCGGCCAGACATGGGCGAGGGCAGTCCCTCACCGTGTGTCGCGACTCAGTGGCAGCGCTCATCGCGGTGCTCGCACAGGCCGGAAATCCGGACCCGACCATCGCTCGGGGCGCTTTTGCCGACGGCATGGAGCGCGTCTTGCCGGGTTTGGCGGTGCCCTTTGATCCGCCGGATCCCTATGTGCCGGCGCTGGAACAGGCATGGCCGGCGCTCGACCGCCTGAAACCGGAGGAGAAGCAACGTCTCATCACGGGCGTGGTGGCGGTCATCGGCTATGACGGCGTGGTGACCGTCAGCGAAGCCGAACTGCTCCGGACCGTCTGCTCTCTGCTGCACTGCGCGCTTCCGCTCACCGCGGTCGCGGCGCCGTGACTTGGCGAAGGGCAAGGCGAGGGTACGCCGAAAGTGGCCGGCGGTGACCCTCGGTCTTCGCCGTCAGCGGTGACCCTCGGCCTTCGCCGTCAGGAGTGGTCGCGGGGTCCCGCCTTGAACAGCGGCGCCAGAATGCAGAACCCGAAGGCTCCGGCAGCGAGCGGAACTAGGCCGACGAGCGCCAGAATGACGCCGCCCGCGCCGCCGATCCAGAAGCCGACGATCACCATCGCGAGTCCGACGACGACGCGAAGGGCGCGTCCAGCTGTGGAGTTCATCCAGGTCACGAAGCTCATGTGTCTCTCACCTCGCACCCCACATTACCCCCCGGGGTAATGGTGTCAATGGGTCTTTGGGCCCGCAGCATGGGTGACCTTATGGGCGCCCGGCACTCCGCATGCGCGCCTGGCACTTTCGCGCAGGCGTGGCAGGCGCCCCGCGCAGGCGTGGCAGGCGCCCCGCGCGGGTCCATTTTGGACTAACGGGTTTGGTTCGCTGGCAAGGCTTGTCTGCTCTCGAATGGCGGAGTAGATTGGAACATGCGTCCGGGCGGGGGTGACGAATGGGCGAGATGGCGGATGGTGTCGCATCGAGTGGAGTAGTGCCGCTTTCGTTCGTTGAGCGGATCTGCGTGACAGCGCCAGGGCCTGAGCTGGCGGCCGCGTTGTCACGCCTGGACCTCTCGCGACTGTCAAGCAGCGACCTGTTCGCGGTGATGGCGGCGCGTGCTCGGCAGGTGGCACACGATCAGGCGCTCCTGCTCGCCGATATGCTCGCCGCCGCCCGCTCTGGCCCGTCGTGGCGGGGACAACTGGACGAGTTCTCGGCGGACCAGCTGGCGTTCGAGTTGAGCTGGTCTCGAATCGCGGCCACCGCCCATCTTGACCTCGCGCAACAACTTATCGAGAGATTTCCGGATGTCTACACGGAGTTGCTCGCCGGGCGGATAGATCTGCCGAAGGCGTGGGCATTTGTGGAGGCGTTGAACCTGCTCCCGGATGCCGCCGCCGCCCGGGTTGCCGGCGAGGTCATCGCTCAAGCGGAGCGGCTCACCGTCGGTCAGATCCGCGACCGCCTGCGTTATCGGGCGATGAAGGCAGATCCCGGCCTGGCTGCGGCCCGCACGCGCCGATCGGTGACGGATCGTCGGGTCTATGCCAATCTCGACTCGGAGGGCACGGCAAGTCTCGGCGGGGTGTGTTTGCCGCCGGATCGGGCGGCCGCAGCCCACGACCGCGTTCACCGCCTCGCCGGCGCGGCTAAAGCCAGCGGTGACTCACGGACTCTCGCACAGCTGCGAGCCGATGCGATGCTCGCCCTGCTCATCGGGGACCCGTTCACGGTTCGTCCTCCCCGTGATGAGCACACCAGGCGTGCCGACGCTGAGGTCAACGCCAACGCTGAGGTCAACGCCACCACCAACACCAACATCAACACTGAGGCTGAGCGGCTCTGCGTTGAGTCTGACAATTCGATGGCGCGCCCATTTTCCGACATCGAGGGCACTCTTCCGCACGTTGACGACGTTGCGGCTTCTCCGCCCGCACGCGGGGCAAGGCCGGTTCTCGGCGCCGGGCGGTGTCGCTGTGGCGGAGTGCAACCTGCACCCCGACGCGGCGTGGTCGACATCGTCGTCGGGCTGGCCACTCTCGCCAAACTCCGCGAGGATCCTGCGATCCTGCCCGGTTGGGGGCCGGTGATCGCCGACATCGCACGCCAAGTCGCCCACAGTGCCGATAGTCAGTGGCGCTATTCGGTGATGGCCGACGATGGCACGCTTGTCCACCATGGACACACCCGGCATCGGCCCCACGATTCGTGGGATCGAAGGCGTGTCCCACGTGGGCGTGACCGTGCGACGATCAACGCCCGCGATCGTGTATGCCGCGCCAAAGGCTGTCGCCAGCCCGCCTCCCGATGCGACCAAGACCATCGCACGCCTCATGCGTGGGGTGGCGAGGCTCATCCCGCGAACATGACAGTCCTATGCCGACATCATCACCGACTCAGACACGAACGTGGGTTCACCGTCACTGAGACCCGTCCAGGTCATTTCCTGTGGGTCGCGCCCAACAAGCGAAGATATGTCGCCACACCCCATGAGACGCCGCCGTGGTGATGGCTCGCTATCGCCCGCTCATGTCGGGCGATAGCGAATAGCGAGGCGATTTCGGGTCACCACCGTGGCCCGAAAACTCCATGTTCGTGAGCGGATATGACTGATCAGGCGTTACGGATAGACCAAGGGTTTTATGGGGCATCCGTGTGCCAACTGCCAGGCGCGCACCTGCGCAACGGCCGACATGGCCCGGCCTCGTCGCCATGCGTCAAGAAAAGACCACGGCCACACCACACCGCGTTGGATCCACCAGTCACCTACCTGCCGGCACGGCGGGGAGATGCCGAAATGCAGATGACAAGCGCTCGCAGCCCCGGTGCGGCCGACCCGGCCAATCCGCTGTCCGGTGTGGACTCTCACTCCCGGAGCAATGCCGGGTTCGATGCGCGACAGGTGCGACCCGTAGTAGCGGGCGCCATCATCACCGAGAATCGACACCGAGATTCCGCCACGGGTGGCCCCCGCGTTGACCTTCGGGCTGTAGGTGTTCGACGTCGACGTGTCGAGGACTACCCCACTAGTCACCGCGACCACTGCGGAGCCGCACGCGGCCATGATGTCGGAGGCCGGATAGTCGTGATGTTGGCGCGAATAGCTGGATCGTCCGATCACCGGAAAGGCGAAGGTGAGCTGCGTCGGCGTCACGGCCGAGGCTGAGCTAGACGGGGCTGTCGGCCCAGATGGCGCAGGTGTCCCAGACAGCCCAGGTGATCGCGGGGAGGATCCCGAGGCGTCCGCCGACATCGTGGCGCCGATAGCTGGTGTCGCCGCACTCCGGTCTGGCGCTCGATCGGCCCGACACGCAACCACCCCGCCCCCGCCGGCGAGCAGCGCCAGCGACACGACGAGGATGACCGCGCCGCGTCGGCCGGAGCCGTCCGGGTTCTGCCACCAGCGGCTGTGCCGCACTGGGGCTTGAGTCGATGATTGCATCAGCGGCGTAACGCTATCAGGACTTGGTCGCCACGCGGCAGCCTTCAAATCAGGGGTGGGTGGTGGCGGGCACACCGGTCGCCAGGCACGATGGTGATCGTGACCACTCGCGTCGCCGTACCGGCCCAATCGTCGCGACCCCGACCCAGCGCGGTGCTTGACGCGGTGCTCGAACGGCTCACCTATGTCAATGAGGAGACGGGATATACCGTCGCCCGAGTCGCCACCGAGCGAGGATCCGAGCTGCTCACGGTCGTCGGCGCGTTGATGGGTGCGCAGCCGGGGGAGAGCCTGCGGCTGGCCGGGCGATGGTCGAGCCACCCAAAGTTCGGCCGGCAGTTCGAGGTCGAATCGTTCACCACGGTGCTGCCCGCGACGATTCAGGGCATTCAGCGCTATCTCGGATCGGGCCTGGTCAAGGGGATCGGGCCGGTCTTCGCCGAACGCATCGTGGAACATTTCGCCCTCGACACCTTGCGGATCATCGAGGAGGAACCTTCGCGCCTCATCGAGGTGCCGGGCCTCGGCCCGAAACGCACTACGAAGATCACTGCGGCGTGGGCGGAGCAAAAGTCGATCAAGGAAGTAATGATCTTTCTGCAAGGCGTCGGGGTCTCGACGTCTCTCGCGGTCCGCATATATAAGAAGTACGGCGATGCCGCCATCGCCGTAGTCAAGAACGAGCCCTATCGCCTCGCCGCAGACGTCTGGGGCATCGGCTTCAAGACCGCCGACACGATTGCGCAGGCCGTCGGGATCGCGCCCGACAGTCCGGCGCGCGTCAAGGCCGGCATCCAGTTCACCCTCTCCGAGGCGAGCGACAACGGCCACTGCTATCTGCCGCAGGAGGAGCTGGTCCCAGCGGCGATGAAGATCCTCAACGTCACGCCCCGCCTCGTGATCGACTGTCTCGACGAACTCGTCACGGAGGAGGGCGTCGTCCGCCACGACCTTCCTGCGGGCGTCGCTGGAGGTGACACTGCGGGCGCCACTGAACGAGCCACAGGCGCCACTGAAGGTGCCGCCGAGGGCGGCGGCGATGGGGAGCACCCGATTCGCGCCGTCTATCTGGTGCCGTTCCACCGCGCGGAGACCTCGCTGGCGAACACCCTGCTGAGGCTGTTGCGCCACGACGGCGATCGCATGCCGCACTTTCACCAGGTCGACTGGGCCAAGGCGCTGAGCTGGCTTCATGGGCGTACCGGTCATGATCTTGCCCCGGAACAGGAACTCGCCGTGCGGCTCGCCCTCACCGCCAAGGTCGCGGTGCTCACCGGCGGGCCCGGGTGTGGCAAGAGCTTCACCGTCGCGTCGATCGTGGCCCTCGCTTCGGCCAAGAAGGCCAAGGTCACCCTCGTCGCGCCGACCGGTCGGGCCGCGAAACGCCTCTCCGAACTCACCGGCCACCCAGCCGCCACCGTGCACCGGCTGCTCGCGTTGCGTCCCGGCGGCGAGGCCACCTACGACCGGGACAACCCACTCGACGTCGACCTGCTCGTCGTCGACGAGGCATCCATGCTCGACGTGATCCTCGCCAACAAGCTGGTCAAAGCGATCCCACCCGGCGCCCACCTGCTGTTCGTCGGTGACGTCGACCAGTTGCCGTCGGTCGGCGCCGGTGAGGTGCTGCGCGACCTGCTCGCCGCCGCCACCATCCCGCGGGTCCGCCTCACTCAGGTGTTTCGGCAGGCCGCCCAGTCCGGTGTGATCACCAACGCCCACCGAATCAACGCCGGCCGACCGCCGGTCGTCACCGGGCTGCCCGACTTCTTCCTCTTCGCCTGCGACGAGGCCGAGGTTGCCGCCACGACGACAGTCGATGTCGCCTGCACGCGGGTTCCGACCCGATTCGGACTGGATCCGCGTCGCGACATTCAGATCCTGACCCCCATGCACCGAGGGCCGGCCGGGGCCGGCGCGCTCAACACGCTGCTTCAGGAACGACTCACCCCGCACCGGGATTCCGTGCCGGAACGCCGGGTCGGAGGTCGGGTGTTCCGGGTCGGCGACAAGGTGACCCAGATCCGCAACAACTATGGCAAAGGGCAGGCCGGCGTCTTCAACGGCACACTCGGCATCGTGACCGCCATCTCCGCGGAGGACCAGAGCCTGCGGGTGCACACCGACGAGGACGAACCGATCGACTACGACTTCGACGAACTCGACGAACTCGCGCACGCCTATGCCATCACCATCCACCGTTCACAGGGCTCGGAATATCCGGCGGTGGTGATTCCCCTGACCACCAGCGCCTGGATGATGCTGCAACGCAATCTGCTCTACACAGCGGTCACCCGGGCCAAGAAGCTCGTCGTGCTCGTGGGATCGAAGCGGGCGCTCGCCGCCGCCGTGCGAACCGTCGGGGCCGGGAGACGCCACACCGCCCTCGCCCACCGGATTGGCGGATAAGCGAGGGCGGTGTGGTAAGACGCCAGCGACGGGCGTCAACCCATCAGTGGCGCAGGCCTGTCAGTGCAGCAGGGCTGTCAGTGGCGCAGAGCCGTCAGTGGCGTACGCCAGATGCCTCGACCGTGGGTGGCGGCATAGAGCCAACCATCGGCCGAGACGTGCAGGTCGAAGACCGCGGTCAGCGGCAGCGAACCGCCTCCGGTGCGCCTCGGACCGACCCGCTTCCACGAGACCGTGCTCGCCGTGGCGCGGCGGTCGGCGACGAGCACCCCGAGGTCGGTGCCGACGACGAGCTTGTCGCCAACGACGACAATGTCGGACGCCGGCACGTCCGGGAACCCGACTGAGAGGTCGGTCCAGGCGACCGTGACCGTGTCGCCGGTCTTGCTTAGTGATCCCCGGAAGACGTGCTTGACGCCCGCCCCGGGACCCTCGATGAAGCGCCGATTGAAGCCGTTGAAGACCACATAGATCGTGGAGTTCGTGGCGTCACTCGGGTCGAAGGTCACCGCGTTGGGATAGCGGTTGGGCAGGCCGGTCATGTCCAGTTCGGTCCAGGCGCCACCCCAGTTGGTCGCGACACCCCGGGTGAAACCGGCGCTGTTGCAGTTGGCCTGGCCGCACCACGAGACCACATATGTGTCCTTTGTGGAGTCGGCCGGCGCGGCCGCCGAGGCGACACCGTCCATGCCGACGATGAGGCGGGCTCCGGTGTCATCGAGCGTGTGGCGGCTCACCCAGCCTTTGTTCGGGTCAGCGGCAGCCTGCGTCGCCGTATAGCTGAAACCGTTGTCGTGGCTCCACAGGGAGTTGCCACCGGCGATCCACCGTTCGCTCGAACCGTCGCCGATGTTGGCCGAGCCGCGCACGACCCGGAACGGCGCGGTGAAACGGGCGTTGATGTCCGGCACCGTCACGTCGACGATCTCGCTCGTCGATCCGTCGCTCTGGCCGCAGTTCTTCGTCATCCACAGGGCGAGGAAGACATATTCATTGAGGATCTGACAACCGTTGCGGGGATTGACGATGAGGTCGCCGCCGTCTCCGCCAAACGGGCTGACCTGCTTGCGGGCTCCGGCCCGCAGCAGCGAGCCGCCGTTGTCCTGCAGTCCGCCCGAGATGGAATAGCCGCGGCCGTTGGGGTCGACGCCTGTGCCGACCGAGTAATACTGCAGGGTGTGCAGGCCGGCGTTGTGGTTGATCCAGTCGGTGGCGTGTCCGGCCGCGTCTTCGGTGCTCGTCGCGGGCGCGAGCGGGCGGGAAAAGACCCCACCGTCGTTGCCGATGTAGACCCGGCCGCCGGTGACGGCGATCGAGTGCTGGTCGGGGTGCGTCGTGCTCGGGCAGCCGCCGCTCGGCACGCTCGGGTCAAAGCAGTCGAAACCGAAGTTCCAGTATGGGCCGATCGTCTTCCACGTGACGCCGGCGTCCTCGGTCTCATAGATCTCTTCGAGGCCGACGTAGATGTGGTTGGCGTTGGTCGGATCGACGTCGATGAAGTTGTTGTACCAGGCCTGCACGCCGACCGGATAGTTCATCGCGGCGCCGATCGCTGACCCGGAGTTTTCCAACGTGGTCGAGTCGGCGATCCGTGACCATGGTCCGGTTGCGGTGGTCGAGGTGAAGACGCCGTGCAGCCCGCTGCGACCGGCGGCGATGCCGGCCGGACTCTCCAGCACCATCACCAGTCGGCCGCCGTCGCCGGAGACGCTGAATTCGGCATTGCCGACATCGGAGTTGTCGATGTCACCGGTGAGCGGGGTCTTGACGAAACTGCCTGCGGCGCCACCGGTGGAGGACAAATAAAATCCGTTGTACGCCGCGCCGGAGCGCCACGCCACATTGGCGAGCACGACCTGGCCGTGGTCGGCCGGCGGGATCAGCACGTCGTTGACGATGTTGTCGTAGGGCTTGGTGATGTCGGTGTCCGATGCCGGATTCGGCATGAGCACCAACTCCCACGGCTGAGCGTGTCGGGCCGGGTTCGTCGAGTGCCGCCACAGGCCCCGACTGGTTGCCGCATAGATGTTGCCGGCCCCGTCGAATTTGATTTGGTTGATGCTTCGGGACTCCAACTCCGATCCGCCCACACGGTCGGCTTGGGAGAAGCCGTCCGCGGTGCGGGCGTGGCGCAGGCGATAGACGCCAGCACCGGCGTAGGTCGTCGCTCCGGTGTTCGCCTCGCCGGTGGCATACCACAACGTGTCTGCTGCGGCGTCATAGACGAGATCACCGGTGGAGAGGGCGAGAATACGATCGGAGATCGGTCGCCAGTGGTCGCTTCTGCCGGCGCGTGTGCGGAACACTCCGCCGTTGGCTCCACCGGCGAAGACGTAGCCGTTTCCGGCGGCGAGACCGGTGATGCGGCCGGCGACCTCGCCCCAGCCGCCGCCGGAGTTGGAGTAGTTGGGATCCCGATACGCCGGGTCGTTGCTGTCATAGGGCTGGTTGGTCACCTCGCGCCATGACGCGCCGGTGGCGGACAGCCCCGAAAGGTCGGCGAGGGCGTCACCATATTCTCCCGGCTCGACGGAGCCATAGGGCGCCATTCGGGCCTGCGACTCCTGTTGGGCGAAGGTCTTGAGCCCAGCGGCGCCGGCATGGGAGCCGGCGACCGGTTTCGGACGCTTGATCGGGCGACTGCTGGCCACGACGCCGGCCGAGGCGGTCGCGGCGAGTGCCACCGCCGTTACCACCGCCGTCGTCGCGACGGCTGCCGACGCGACCCAGCGGGCTCGCCGACGGTGGGTGAGGTGCGAACGCACAGATTCTCCTCCCTGAACCGGACGCCCCGATCGGCGCCGACGCTGGCGCCCGTCCGATCCGGCGAACCTATCGGTCCGGATTGATCATCTTCTAGGCCTACCGGTGAGGCTTAGCTAATCTGTTGCGTCGAATGCCGCTATTCGGGGAAAAAAGCCATTGGTGGGTTCTTCATAGCTGGTCGGGCGTTTAGACTCGCAACCATCTGCTGCTTCCGGGGGGTTCGCGCATGACACGACGCTGGGCACTCGTGGTGGCGTTGCTCGCCCTCATCACCATCGCGTGCAAGGACTCCGGAGGGGCCGGCCCGGCGCCGCGGCCGAGCCAACAAGTGCCGCCGGCGACCAAAGGCTATCCGTCGTCGATGGTCGCCTTGGGCGACTCGCTGACGGCCGGCTTTGGCTCGTGCTTTGTGCCTCTGCCCTGCCCGCGCAACTCATGGTCGACCGGCGACGGCGTGCAGGTCGACTCGCACTATCTGCGGATTCTGGAGAAGAACCCGGCGATGCGTGGCCACTCCCGCAACCTGGCGGTGCCCGGAGCCGCCTCAGCCGCCCTCGTCGGCCAAGCGCGCGCCGCAGTCCGGCAACGGGCCGACTATGTCACCATCCTCATCGGCGCGAACGACGCCTGCCGCGCGTCAGTCGACGCGATGACGCCGATCGACGGATTTCGGTCGCAGGTCTCCGCCGCACTCGGGGTGATCAAGGCGGCGCAGCCCCGCGCACGAGTGTTGCTCGTGGCGATTCCCGACATCTATCGCGTGTGGGAGGTCGGGCACAACAGTCGGGTCGCCCGTGCTGCGTGGCGGTCGGGCGTCTGTCGGAGCCTGCTCGCCAACCCGACCTCGACCGCGTCCGCGGACGTCAGCCGTCGCGCCGCCGTGCGGTCTCGGGTGACCGCCTACAACCGACAACTCGCCGCCGCCTGTTCGGCCTACGGTTCCCGTTGCCGGTTCGCGGGAGGGACCGCCGACGTGCGGTTCGAACTTCGCATGCTCAGCGCCATCGACTTCTTCCACCCGAACGCGAGCGGGCAGCAGCAGTTGGCGGCGCGGAGTTATCCGGGGTCGTTTACCTGGTGAGTGCGCCCCGCTACCCGTACTCTGGAGTGGTTGTCTGACCAGCAGACGGGGAGCGGGAGCGTTGTCCGAGTTGATCCGCCAAGCCGAGATCGCGGCCGAGCAGCGCTACCTCGATCGGGTCTATACCCGGCTGGAGACGTTGCGTCACGAAGTGCAACGCCGACACAAGGAGGGCTTCAGACTCGCCTCGACCCGAACGCCGGGCTCGTTGGTCGAGCGCGACGCCATGGTGCACCATGCCGCGTTGCGCCTGCGTGAGCTGGAATCACAATATGAGGGGCTCGTCTTCGGCCGACTCGACCTGACGACCGGTGAGACCCGATATGTCGGCCGGATCGGTCTGCGCGACGAGGACTATGAGCCACTGGTGATCGACTGGCGGGCGCCGGGTGCGGCGGCGTTCTATCAGGCGACCGCCGAGGACCCGATGGCGGTCATCCGTCGCCGGGTGATCCGATGCACCGGTTCCACCGTGCTCGACATCGAAGACGACCTGCTCGACATGGACGCGGCCGCTGCCCGGGACTCGTCGATGCCGGAGGTCACCGTCGTCGGTGACGGGGCACTGCTGGCCAGCCTCGCGCAAGCGAAGGGCGAACGGATGCGCGACATTGTCGCGACCATCCAACGGGAACAGGACCAGGCGATCCGGGCCCCAGCCGCCGGGGTGGCGATGATCGAAGGCGGCCCCGGCACCGGAAAGACCGCCGTCGCGTTGCACCGAGCCGCGCACCTGCTCTATCGCGATCGGCGGCGGTTCGAGGGCGGTGGAGTGCTGCTCATCGGACCCTCGCCGGTCTTTATGTCCTATGTGGAGCGGGTGTTGCCGTCACTTGGTGAGGAGACGGCCGAGCTGCGCTCCCTCGGCGAGGTGGTCGACGAGGTCCGCAGCGACCGGTTCGACACGCCGGACCTCGCACAACTCAAGGGCTCGTCCCGCATGCGTCGTCTGCTGCTGCAGGCGGTGCGCCTCGGTCCGCCCCACCTCGGTCCGCCACACACAGTCGAAGAGCTCCGGGTGGTCTACGGGGGCGAGGTGCTGCGGGTGCGCTCCGAGCAGCTGACCCGCGTACGCCGTGACCTGAACACCCGGATTCACCAGCCCAACGCGGCCGGCGCCGAGGCCCGCCGCGCCCTCATCGGCGCGCTGTGGCAGGTTCGTCCCCCCGAAGCGCGGTGGGACGCGACGGCCTTCGCCGACGAGGTCGCCGATCGAGACGAGTTCATCGACTTCGCCCACGCGTGGTGGCCGGTGACCTCGCCCGTGACGGCGCTCTCCTGGCTCGGTGACGTGGCGCGAGTGCGGGCAGTCTCGGGCGGTTGGCTCACCGACGCCCAGTGCGTCGCGCTCGCCCAATCGTGGCGCCGAGTGCCCGAAGACCTCTCAGTGGCCGACGTGGCGCTCGTCGACGAACTGCGGGTCATCCTCGGCGAACCACCCCGGCGCCGACGGCCGGGGCCCGGCCGGGACATGGGCATCGACACCGCCGGCGGCCAACTGCGGGAATTGTCCACAGTGTCCGATCGCTACTACGCGACACCGGAGCGGCAAGCGCGCTGCGCCAACTACGACGGATATGCGCACGTGCTCGTCGATGAGGCCCAGGACCTCTCGCCGATGCAGTGGCGCATGATCGGCCGGCGTGGCCGTCAAGCCAGCTGGACGATCGTCGGCGACGCGGCGCAGAGCGCGTGGCCCGACTTGGACGAGGCGCGCCACGCACGGGCCGATGCCCTGCGTGGCAAGACCGTGCACCGGTTCCACCTCGGCACCAACTACCGCAACTCCGCGGAGATCTATGAATTCGCGGCGTCACTTGTGCGTCGGGCCGTGCCCGACGCGGACCTGCCGATCGCGGTGCGCCGCACCGGCGTCGAGCCGGAACACCTCCTGATGACGGAGGATTCGGTGGGGGCGGTGCGCGACGTGGTCACGCGGTTGCTCGGCGAGGTCGACGGCACCGTCGGGGTGATCGCAGCCGCGGCCCGGGTGCCGGAACTCACCGGGATCGGCCTGACCCGCCCGCGGGTGCGGGTGATGGACGGCATGCGCGCGAAGGGCATGGAATATGACGCGGTCGTGGTCGTCGAACCGGGCGAGATCATCGCCGAATCGGTGGCCGGCATCCGGGTGCTCTATGTCGCGTTGACCCGAGCTACGCATCGGCTCGTGACGCTCGCCTCCGATGACGGCTGGCGAACCGTGAGTTGAGGAACACGCGCCCCGGGGAGTTTGGTGTCACCGGCTGCGGCGCACCATCATGCTTGTCGTGACCTCGACTCAGCCAGTCTCGACTCAGCCAGTCTCGACACATGAAGTCTCGACGCACACGGTGGAGACACAGACGGTGGAGACGGCGACAACGGCGCGCACCTGGTGGGTGACGGTGCTCGGCCATACCAGTCTTACCTTCGGCGACCAGCGGGCCGAACTCACCGGCGAGACCCAGGCATTGCTCGCCCTGCTGGCTCAGGAACCCGGAACTGAGATTCCGACCATCATGCTGCTCGAACACGTGTCAGCGGGCGACGACGACTATCCCGAGCAGGCGTTGGTCTCGACGGTCAACCAGTTGCGCGCGGCGATCAGCGCGATCGCGCCCGCCACCGACCCACACGCGATCGTCGAAACCACACCGGCCGGCTATCGCCTCGCCCTCACCGACACCGACGCCACGCGCTTTGAGACTCTGGTTCGCGAGGGGCTCCGAGCGCTCGCTGGCGGAGCCGCTGACGTGGCACTGTCCAGACTCGATTCCGCGATCGCCGCCTGGACCGGCGCGCCCTTCGCCGATATTCAAGACAATCGGGGCGTACGGGTGAGCCTTGAACGCCTCGTCAGACTGCGTGCGGCGGCGGACGAGGCGAGGATGGCGGCCGCCGCCCTAGCCTCGGTGAAGCCGGTCCCCAGTGCGGTGCCGTCGGTGATGGGGGCGACTGGACCCGACTGCGTCGGAAGAGCGGAGGAGCTGGCGTGGCTGACCGCCGCTCTCGACAATGCCGCCTGCCGGCGTGCTCAGGCGCGGCTCGTGGTGGGGTCGCCGGGGCTGGGCAAGAGCAGACTCGTCGCCGAGGTGGCGCACATCGCGGCGCGTCGGGGCGTGACGGTGCGCCACAGCGTCGCCGGCATTGACCTCGCCGAGGCTCTGCGGGCCGACCTCGACCAGCTCACCCTCATCGTCCTCGACGACCTGGACCTAGCCGTCCACGACGACGTGCGGACGGTCGTCGACTTTCTGCGTGACCACCCCGACCGGCATCTGCTGACCCTCATCACCTGCCGGGACCCCGTGCGGGTCGAAGAGCTCCAGAACCTTCCCCGACTGCTGCTCGGGACGCTCGACGACGATGCGGTCGCGCGGATCGTTCAGGTCTATTCGCCGTCCACCACCAACGCCGCCGCAGTCGCGGCGATGGTCAACGCTGGCGGCGTGCCGGGTCGGGTGCACCGGCTGGCCAGCGAATGGGCATTCGGCCGGGCGGGTCGACGCATCGACCGGGCTGCGGCGGAGGCCACCGAACCCGCGCAACACCTCTCCCTCATCCGGGAACAGATCGCCGAGGGTGTGCTTGACCTCTCGTTCATCCGGGCGCGGGCCCGTCAGCTGCTGCCGACCACGACCAGAGCGGCCACCGACCCGTACCCCGGTCTGGGTTCGTTCACTGCCGCCGACTCGGCCGTTTTTCGTGGCCGCGAGCAGCTCGTCGCGCACCTCATCGCCCGGGTTGTCGAGGCGCCCGTGCTGGCGCTCGTCGGCGCGGCCGGCAGCGGCAAGACATCGCTGCTTGAGGCAGGTCTGCTGCCGGCGCTGGCCACCGGCGTTGTCGCCGACTCGGCTCGTTGGCGACAGGTGATCGCGACGCCGACGACCGCCGGCGATCTTGCCCGCCTGCTCGACTCACGCCCAGACGGCGACGAGCCATCTGACAAACAGGCGACCGACGAACCGGCATCCGACGAACCGGCATCCGACGAACCGGAGACCGACGAACAGTGGGCGAGCGACGATGAGTCGACGGGCGTCAACGAGTCTGTGCCCATGTTGCTCGTCATCGACGATTTTGACGAGGTCTTCACCGAGTTCAGCCGCGACGCCCGGACCAGGTTCTTCGACGCGCTGCTCGCGGCGGTGCACTCCGGGCATGTCCGGTGCGTTGTCGCGATGCGTTCGTCGACTTTCGGGCGGTGCGCGGAGCGCCCCGACCTTGCCGAACTGGTCGCGGCCAACACCGTGCTCATCACCCCGATGGCCGCAGCCGACCTGCGTCGGGCGATCGAGGAACCCGCTCGCCTCGCCGGCTGGAATTTCGACGCCGAGGTCGTCAAAACCATGATCGCCGATGCCACGAGCGGCGGGTTGCTGCCGCTGGCCGTCACCCTGCGCCTGCTCTGGGACAACCACCGGCCCGGTCGGGCCGCGACGATCGCCGACTATCGGACCGTCGGCGGGGTCGCCGGCGCGCTCGGCACGTGGTGCGAACGCGCCTATCGGCGCCTCGGTTCGGACGACGACCGCGACACCGCCCGGCGGGTGCTGCTGCGGCTCGCCGATCCGAAGGCGCCCATCGGTCGTGCCGTGCCGACGCGGGACCTCGTCGAAGCAGCCGGAGCGAGCGCGACGCCGGTCATCGCGACCCTCGTCGACGCGGGACTGCTGCGGGCGGCCGGCGACACACTGACCTTCGCCCGGGCCGAACTGCGCGAGCAGTGGCCCAGGCTTCGCCAGTGGCTCGCGGACGAGGCGCAACGGCAGGAGGTGCGCCAACACCTGGTCTCCGCTGCGCTGCGGTGGGCCGATCGGGGACGCCGCACGGAAGACCTGCACCAGGGCGTGTTGCTCGCCGAGGCCACCCGATGGGCCATGACCGACTCAACCGAGCACGAACCGGTGGTGGCCGAGTTCCTCGCCGCCGGGCAACGCGCCGCTCGCAGCGACGACGACCGACGACACCGACACCTACGTCGCCTGCGCCGGATGTTGATCAGCGCGGCCGTCGTGCTGCTGCTGACACTGGCGGGCGGCGCCGTCGCCGTGGTCGCCCAACAACGTTCGGCCGGAGCTTCGGTGCGGGCCGACGCCGGCCGAGTCGCGGCCATGGCACTAAGTGAACCGACGCTTCGGACGGCCCTGCTGCTCGCCGTCGCGGCCACGACTCTCGACTCCGGCGCCACCAGCGCGGTTCCGGCGGTGCTTGCCCGAGTCCCCGACCTGATCGCGGTCGCCGGCTCCACGGTCGGCGCCGTCGCGGTCAGCCCCGACGGGGAGATCGTCGTCGCCGCGACCTCGACCGGCGACATCGACCTCTACAGTGGACGATCACTGGCCGTGGTCGGCAGGCTGACGCTGGCGAACCACCAGCCGGTCAGCGGCGTGGCGTTCACCCCCAGGGGAAACCAGCTGGTGAGTTGGAGTCCCGGACGGGTCGACGGCTCCGGTCCGCCCGGCATCATCGGCTGGGACATAGCCACCCGTCAGCCGACGGGACCAGCGTTCGGACAGGTCGGGCCGGACCCCGCCGGCGGGCTGCTCGACGACGGAGTGACTCTGGTGCTCGGTCAACGGGCCGGGGCGGACCAGTCGGGCACCGTCGTCGCCTGGAGTCTCGCGGCCCGCACCCCATCGACCGCATATGATCTGCCGGCCTCGGCCGGTCGCGGGGTCACGCTCTCCGCAGACGGCCGCACCGCGGCCTTCGGCATCGGCTCCGGCAGCGTCGTGATGGAGCCACGCTCGGGGCGCCGCCGACCGGTGCCGACCGCCAACCAGCCTTCGTCAGTCTCGCCGAACGGGCGCACGATGCTCTCAATCGAGGCGCAGACCATCTCGGTGTGGGACGCCACCACTGGTCGACGACTCGGTGCGGCGACCCATCCGATCGGCGACGCGCATGCAAGCGGTGACGTGCATGCAAGCGGTGACGCGTATGGCAGCGGTGACGCACAAGCCAGCGGCGACGTGCTTGTCAGCGCGTGGGCGCCGGATGGTCGGACCTTCGCGACCGGTGCGGCGGACGGTCGGACGGTCATCTGGGACGCCGGGTCGCTGCGGCCCGTACGCGTGCTCAGCGCGGACCGTCAACCCGTGCGCGACCTGCGTTATGCGCCCGATGGGCGAACCCTGTTCGCGGTCGGCGCCGGCGGGGCGCTGCTCGCCTGGGACCTAGCCGGCGGCCGGGGCCTCGGGGCCCGGACCCCGGCGGCCACCGACGCGGTGGGGCTGGTCCAACTCGCGTGCGCGCTCGCCGGGCGGGATATGACCCGCGCGGAGTGGCGGCGGCACCTGCCGGACCAGCCCTATCAACACGTGTGTCCAGGCTGATAGAGGTCGCGACGATCCCTAGATTCGCGACAGGGCGGCGTTGAGGGGGTCGAGGCCCAGCGAACCGAGATCGAGCGCGGCCCGGTGGAACTCCTTGAGATCGAACTGCGCCCCCTTGCGTGCCTGCGCGTCGGCTCGAGCCTGACACCAGATCCGCTCGCCGACCTTGTAGGACGGAGCCTGTCCCGGCCATCCGAGATATCGATTAAGTTCGAATCTGAGGTTGTCGTCCGGGGTGCGGCAGTGCGCCCGCAGGAACTCCCATCCCAGCTCCGGCGTCCACGACTCGCCCGGGTGGAAATCGAAGGCGTTGGCCCGCGGGATCGGCAGCTCGAGGTGCATGCCGATGTCGACGATGACCCGGGTGGCACGCAACCGCTGCCCGTCGAGCATGCCGAGCCGGTCACCCGGGTCGGACAGATAACCCAGCTCCTGCATGAGGCGTTCGGCATAGAGCGCCCAGCCCTCGCCGTGGCCGGAGCAGAAGCTGAGCAGCCGACGCCACCGATTGAGGGTGTCGCCGCGAACGACCGCCTGCGCGACCTGCAAATGGTGTCCGGGTACGCCCTCGTGATAGACGGTGGTGGTCTCCTGCCACGTCGAGAACGTGTCGATCCCGGCCGGCACCGCCCACCACATCTGTCCGGGACGGGTGAAGTCCTCACTCGGGCCGGTGTAATAGATCGCGCCGTCGGAGGTCGGGGCGAGACAGCACTGCAACTGCCGGATCTGGTCCGGAATGTCGAAGTGCACCCCGTTGAGGTCGGCGACCGCCTGATCGGAGAGTCGCTGCATCCAGTCCCGGAACGCATCCTTGCCGACGATGTTGCGTGCCGGGTCGTTGTCGAGGGCGCGCGCCGCGTCGTCGATCGAGCCACCGGGCACGACCATGTCGGCGACGGCGCGCATCTCCGACTCCAGCCGGGCCAGCTCGTCGAAGCCCCAGGCGTAAGTCTCTTCCAGGTCGATCGCCGCACCGAGGAAATATCGCGACAGCAGGCTGTAACGGTCTCGACCCACCGCCTGCTTTTCCCGGCCGCGTGGCGCCAACTCGCCGCGCAGAAACACCGCGTAGTCGGCGATCGCGTCCCTGGCGGCGGTCGCGGCCCGATCGAGATCGGCGGCGAGCGCGGGCGGCAGGTTGTTGGCCGCCTGGACCCGTCGAGCCAGCCCCGGCCAGAAGTCGTCGCGGCTGGGGTCGACCCATGTGTCGCACTGCTCCGCGGCGTTGAGGATCTGCGCCCGGGCGGCGACGTGGCCGTGGTCGGCCGCTTCGAGGAGGGTTCGGCGGGCCTGACTCAAGGCCGTCGGCACCGCGGACATGCGAGTGGCGATCGTCGCGGCCGCCGACTCGCCCTCCACCGACATGAGATCAAATACTGAGCGTACGGCGTGCATCGCGCCGCTGATGACGCTGACCTCGCTGGTGAAGACGCCCGCGTCGTACATCTCAACGGCGAGACCGAGCCGCTCGACCATCGCCTCCTTGCCGACCCGTTCGTTCTCATCGGCCGGCGACACCATGGTGAGCTGCGTCAGGGTGCGTCGGTCGAGCTCGGCGAGCGCGGCATAACCCTCGGGGGTGAAGTCGGTCAGTCGGTCGTCATGGCCGGCGACGCCGACCGAGGTCGCGCCGATCGGCTCCAGCGCGGCCCACTCGTCGACATAGCGATCGGCGATCTCATCTATCTGTCCCACGTGCTGACCCTAACGTGAAACCTCCCCGCCAGTCGCACATGACGAGCATCACCACGATAAAGCCGCGACAACAGCGCACCTCAGCCGGCAGAGTGTCAGGGGTGACTACCCTGACGGCTCCTCACGTCACGACCACCGGTGAGGCGCCCGCGACACGCGGCTGGTTGCCCTCCTTCCTCGCCCTCGCCGTCATCTGGGGATCGAGCTTTCTCTTTATCAAGGTCGGGGTCGACCATCTGCACCCCGTGATATTCACGTTGTGCCGAGCCGTGCTCGGCGCAGTCACCTTGCTCATCGTCGCGCTCATCGGCCGACACCGGCTTCCGACCGAGCCCCGGGTGTGGGGGCACTTGGCCTTTGTTGCGGTGATCGGTGTCGTCGTGCCGTTCAGCCTCTTCGGCTATGCCGAGCAGGCGATCCCCTCGATCCTCGCCGGCATCTGGAACGCGACCACGCCGCTGCTGGTGCTGCCGATGGCCACCATGGTCTTCCGCGTCGAACGGCTCACCGTGCGTCGAGTCGTCGGGCTGCTTTTCGGTTTCGTCGGAGTGTTGGTGATTCTCGGAGTCTGGCGAGCACCCACCGGCGCCGCGCTCAGCGCCCAATTGATGGCCCTCGGCGCCGCGGCCTGCTATGGCGTGGTCACTCCATATCAGCGGAAGTTCCTCGCCGGGCGTCCCGAGTCAGGAGTGGCGCTCGCGGCCGGGCAGGTGCTCATCGCCGCCGTCATCCTGGCCGTCATGGGGCCGCTGATGGCCGGCGGGTTGCCGCCGGCGTCAGACTTCCCGCTCCCGGTCATCGGAGCCATCGTGGGGCTCGGAGTCTTCGGAACCGGAATCGGATTCGTGCTGAACTTCCGCGTGATCCGGCTCGCCGGAGCGAGCACCTCGTCATCGGTGACCTATCTCCTGCCGGTGGTCGCGACGGTGCTCGGCGTGACACTTCTCGGCGAACACCTGACGTGGCATCAGCCGGTTGGTGTGGTCATCGTGCTCGCCGCCGTGGCACTGTCACAGAGCGGGTCGTGGCGTCTCAGGCGGTCGTCGCCGGCACCGTCCGGTCAACCGTCCACCGTCGAAGCGCCGGCAGAGACCAGCTGTTGACGATCCGCTCCACCGGCACCCCGCACCGCACCGCGCGCTCGCAACCGTTTGTCAACCAGTCCAGTTGGCCCGGCGCGTGGGCGTCGGTGTCGATGGCGAACAGGCACCCCGACTCGAGGGCTCGGCGCAGCAGACGTTTCGGCGGGTCGAGTCGGTCCGGGCGGCAGTTGATCTCGACAGCCGTGCCGGTCCGGGCACACGCGTCGAAGACGGCGTCCGGATCGAACTGGCTCTCGGGACGGCCGCCGGTCCGGCCGCCACTGCGGCGGTGTGACCGGTCGCCGCCATCACCACTGCCTTCGGCGGCGAGCCGGCGGCCGGTGCAGTGACCGAGGATGTCGACATGTGGATTGGTCACGGCCGCCACCATGCGTCGGGTCATCACCGCCGCGTCGTCGCGCAACCCCGAATGCACGGAGGCCACCACCACGTCGAGCTCGGCGAGCAGCGCCTCGTCTTGGTCGAGCGAACCATCGGCCAGGATGTCGACCTCGATGCCGGTCAACACCCGAAACTCCGAGCCCCGAGCGGAGATCGTCTCGTTGAGTGCCGCGATCACGTCGAGCTGCTCGCGCAGCCGGTCGGCGGACAGGCCATGAGCCACCGTCAGACGCGGCGAGTGGTCGGTCACCACGACATAGGAGTGGCCGACGTCGATCGCGGCCGCCACCATCTCGTCGAGGGGCGAACCACCGTCAGACCAGTCGGTGTGCGAGTGGCAGTCACCCCGCAGCGCCCGGCGCATCGCGTCGACCGTCTCGTCAACGGCGATGTCGGCGGTCGCCATGAGCCGACGCAGATAGACCGGCTCCTCACCGCGCAGCGACTCAGCGACACACCGTGCGGTCACGTCGCCAACACCGGTGAGATTGGTGAGGGTGCTGGCCTCGGCTCGGGTGCGCAGTTCGTCGGAGTCGAGTGCGTCGATCGCGGTCGCCGCGCCGCGAAACGCGCGTACCCGATAGGTTGCTTCGTTCGCCCGTTCCAGCAGGAATGCGATGCGTCGAAGGTCGGAGACCGGATCTCGTGAGGTCGCGGCGTCGGTCACATGTCGAGCCTAGGCCACCACGGTCCGAATCGAACACAGCTGAACCGAGACGGCTCACACCGGATAGGTCGCGGTGAGGCTGCGATCATCCGCGCCGACCGCAGTGATCCAACCTCCGCGGCGACCCACCGCCAACACGTGTGACCGCGTCGCCGGCACGGTGTGCGGCTCTCCCCAACCGTGCGGCCAACTCGCCCGCGCGGCGTGCGCCGGCGCCGCCCACCGGCGCACCGATCCGATCGGGTCGGCCGAGGTCAAGCCGTCTCGGACCGTGTCGAGTTGGGTCGCGACCGCGTCGAGGGCGTCGAGTACGAAATCGGAATTGCCACCGCACATGTTCGCCACCAGGTCGGGCGTGCCGCTGGCCACCCGGGTCGCGTCCCGAAACGACCCGGCGGCCAGCGTTGCCGCGAGCGGGTCCCGCAACGCCAACGCCAACGCGGCCGCCAGCAGGTGCGGCACGTGCGACACCATCGCCACCGCCCGGTCGTGTTCGGCCGGCGTCGTCGCGACGACCCGGGCACCCAAACCGGAGACGAGACGCGCGACGGTCAGCCAATCGGCGAACACGGGGTCGTCGGCGTCGGCTCCATCGGCATCATCGGCGTCGTCAAGGCACAGAACCCAGGCGCAGCCACGAAACAGTGACGGGTCACCCGCCCCGAAACCCGTGGTCTCCCGACCCGCCATCGGATGCCCGCCCACATAACGCACCGCGCCGCCGGTGATGTCGGACGTTCGGCGCACAATCAGGTCGCGCACCGGTTCCTTCACCGACACAACGTCGGTGAGCAGCCCCGCATATCCGGTGGCGGCGATCTCGGACACGACCGGCGCGACCGCCGTCAACGGCGTCGCCATCACGACGAGCTCCGCGGAGCGGACCGCGTCGGCGACGGATGGGGCGATCAGCCACCGGGAGTCCTTCGGCGCCTGTGCGGCCGCTGTGCGGGCCATCGCGCGGGTCGCCGGATCGAGGTCATAGCCGATCGTCCAGTGGCCGGCGGCGGCGAGTGCGCGCAGCAACGAGCCGCCGATCAACCCCAGTCCGAGCACCGCGACGTTCACGCTGATCACCCTAGTGTGCTCCTATTGTGCGCCGATGGCCGACGGTGTCGCATAGGCTTGTCAGCGTGCAGACCACGTCGCAGTCGCGTCACTCGTCGGGGCTCTTCCCGTCCGGTCCGGCCCGTCCGGTGCTGCGCGAGTCGCACCCGGTGCGGCCTGCCGCGGTGCTCGCCGGCGCGGCCACCACCGCAGTCTGGCTGATCGCTGCGGGACTGCTCGCTACATCGACAAGAGGCTATGTCGTCGCGACTGCGACAGCGGCCCTCGCCGCCTGGATCTGCGCCTGGGTGCTCGCCCGATTCGGCGACCGGGGCGTCGCCACGGGCGTGGCGCTCACCACGGCGATCGGGGTGTCGATCACAGTCGCGGTCGTCGCTTCTCAGTGGTTGTCAGACCTGCCGCTAAGGTGAAACCTGCGTGGGTGACGCCACGCCGGCAACCTGTCACACCAATCGTGCGTTGCCATGGTCAGATATGTCCGAGTGATTCGGGAGGACCGTGTCCTACTTCACCGCCGCCGCCATCAAGGGAACCGACGGATGGTCAGCGACCCACCTGTCGCTCGCGAACGCCGCCGACATCGAGGATGTCACCGACCGGCTTCGCGACGTCGACCCAGACGCTGACGTGTCGCTTCTCTTCGTCGAAGCCGACGACACCTATCTGGCGATCCTGCGTCTCGACCAAGGCGAGGACCCTCGGGTCTTCGCCTCGGATGCGGCCTTCGCCGACGAATCGCGTCTCGGCGCGCTGCTCCTCGCCGACCTCGCTGAACCCGGTCTCGACCTCGACATGCTCGCTGTCGAAGACGACACCGAGTCGCGACCCGCGCCAGACACGTCGGCCACCGTGCCGCTCGTCGAGATCGAACCCGTCGGTGACGCCGAAGTGTTCGCCGACCTCGGCATCTCGGCCGCGAAACTGCGCGAATTGTGCGCACACGACGGCATGTTGCCCAGCGACATCACCGCCGAGATCTGTCAGGCGATCGGGTGCGGTGACGAGGTCGAGGAGTTGCGCGAGGCGTGACCGGCCCGCTTCGGCGTGACCTCCACGAGACCTGGATGCGCCGCGCTCTGCGGATCGCGGCGACCCGCCCTGCCGGCGAGCCAGAGACTGGGAAGGGCGCGTCGGGCGAGCTCGACGTACCCGTCGGGGCAGTGGTCTATGGTCCCGACGGGAGCGAGCTCGCCGCCGCCCGCAACGAACGCGAACGCCTCGGCGACCCGACCGCGCACGCCGAGATCGTCGCCTTGCGCGAGGCCGCGACCCGGCTCGGCGTGTGGCGACTCGACGGCTGCACCCTCGTCGTCACCCTGGAACCGTGCACCATGTGTGCGGGCGCGCTGGTGCTCGCACGCGTCGCCACCCTGGTCTTCGGCGCGTGGGAACCGAAGACCGGGGCGGTCGGATCGCTGTGGGATGTGGTGCGCGACCAGCGTCTCAACCACCGGCCGGACGTCTATGCCGGGGTTCTGGAGCCGGAGTGCGCGACGCTCATGCGCGACTTCTTTCAGCCGCACCGCAGGTGAAAACCTATTGCGGTAGCAGGGCGTCGAGCGCGATCTGCACCATGTGCTGGAACGTCTGCTCCCGCTCCAGCGCGGTCGCCTTCTCGCCGGTTCGAATGTGGTCGCTCACGGTGAGCACCGTCAACGCTCGAGCCCGGAACCGGGCCGCGATCGTATAGAGCGCCGCCGACTCCATCTCGACCGCGAGCACGCCATAGTCGGCGAGCGCGTCGAAGAGGTCCGTGCGATCCGAATAGAACGCGTCCGCCGCGAGCACCGGGCCGACGTGAGCCTCGACACCGAGCCGGTGCGCGGCGTCGACGGCGGCCCGCATGAGGGAGAAATCGGCCACCGGCGCATAGTCGATGAGCCCATCGAAACGCATGCGGTTCATGCCCGACTCGGTTGACGAGCCGCTCGCCACAATGACGTCGCGCAGCTTGAGCGATGGCGACAGCGCACCGCACGTGCCGACCCGGATCAGGCTCTTCACGCCATAATCGTTGATCAACTCGTGGGCGTAGATCGAGCACGACGGCATGCCCATGCCCGACCCCTGCACCGACACCGGCATGCCCTGATAGGTGCCGGTGAAACCGAGCATGTTCCGTACGGTCGAATAACACGTGGCGTCGTCGAGGAAGTTCTCCGCGATCCACTTCGCCCGCAGCGGATCTCCTGGCATCAGGACCCGTTCCGCGATCTCACCCGGCTCCGCGCCGATATGCGTGCTCATAGCGCAGATCATGCACTGGCCGTGTCGGCCCCGGCCCCAGGGGTGGCTCGCCGATACCGGTGCGACAGGTGGGGGTCGGGTCGGGTACCCTTCTCGGCGGTGGTGTGTCCGAGCGGCCTAAGGAGCACGCCTCGAAAGCGTGTGAGGGGGCAACCCCTCCAAGGGTTCAAATCCCTTCACCACCGCCACTGAGCAGGCACAACTGAGTTGACACAAACGCCCGGCGACCGAGAGCGATCGCCGGGCGTTGTGATTTCCCTATCAAGTCGATCACGGGGCATGATCGGTCGCCGGGCGCGGGTCGGACCGGCGAGACGCTGCGATCGTGATGCCGACCGTGACGCCCATCGCTGCCGTGGCAAAGGCCGCGACTGCGGCCGCGATACCGACGATGCCGCCGAGGGTCGCCGGGTGCAGCAGCCAGACTCCGATGGGCAGCGCCGCCAGCGCGATCCACAACGGCCCGGCCGGAAACCGTGCCGACGCCGCGATCTGCGCGTTTATCAGCACGAACGTGATCGCATAACAGGCACCCGACGCGGCGAAACCGACCGCATAGGGGCTGAGGTCGGCATAACGCGAACCGCCTACCACAGAGATCGCGAGCGGTCCGGCCAACCACGCCGCCATCACCAGCACAGCCCCACATGCGCCGACAAGGGCGAGCGCGCCCGCGAGCGCCCGGCGACTGCCCTGGGCCAATCGAGGCAACGCCAACACCGTGACCACCTGTGGCGCCCACAACGCGCCTTTGGTGAGAACCGCGCCGACCGCATAGGCCCCGGACTCGGCATCGCTGAGAAAGTGCCGGGCGAGAACCAGGTCGGCATAGGAGGCGGCGAGCATCGCGACCGTGGCGGTGCTCGCCGAGACGACCTCCCGACCGGAGACGACGCCGGCGATGACGCCGGAGACGACCAGTTCGGACGGCGGCGGGCTCGGCTCGGCGCGGCGGGCCAGCCAACCGAGTACCGGCAACACAAGCCAAACGGCTGCCGCGCCGGCCCACAACGAACCTGTGAGCCCGAGCCCGGTGCTCAGACCAGCGGCCACGACCCCATAACGCGCGGTCGCGATCGCCACCATGCCGGCACCGAGTCGGGCGAAACGCTGCGTGCCCTGCAACTGTCCGAGCCAGCGGCTGGCCGCGACGACGCCGACGCTGGTGACGGCCATCGCTATGGACGGGCCGGCCGGCACTCGCAGCAGCAGGTCGAACACCGGCACGGCCACAGTGAGCAGCACGGCCGTGACGGTTGCTGCGACGACGGTGAGGCGTCCGGCGTTGGTGACCCGGCCGTGCCGCGCCCAGCCGACGGCCAGCGCCGTCTGGATGCCGAGCCCGGGAACGGTTGCGAGCGCTCCGATCGCCAGGGCCGCGGCGAGAGCCCCGAGATCGCTGGGGTCCAGCACGCGAGCGCCGAGCAGGGGCACGACATATGCCAGGGCGTTGACCGCGAACCCCGCTCCGGCGACGACGGTGCCGGCGGGTCCGAGCGGCTGCGCGGACGGTCGGGTGGGCTGGCCTGACCGCGATTGAGTCTGCTGGGTCACACCTGCCCCCTATCGGCCGCTTCGAGTCGGCGTCGCCGAGCCGTCCGCCCCTGCTGTCGAGGTCGTCAGGACGGTACAGTGTCGCAACCGTGCGTCGCCACTATGTGGCGCCACCGTGTGGCGCCATCGTCTGTCCTTATGGCGGTGCGGCGGCACACGAAGCGGCGAAGGCAGGAGGTGGACTGTGCGGTCGTCCGACCCGGATTCCTCAATCGCCCCACCGGTTTTCCGGGCCACTCTGGCCCGTTCCGTTCGCCTGTTCGCCGCGTTCCGCAAAGAACAGTCTGACCCCGATTTCTTCTACGGCACGCTGGCCCGGGACACGGTGGCCCAGTTGCGGGCCTTCACGGACCTGTCCGATGCGACCGTTCTCGACGTGGGTGGCGGCGCCGGATACTTCACCCGGGAGCTGAGGGCGGAGGGTGCCCGAGTCATCTGCGTCGACATCGACGCTGGCGAGATGTCGGCGCGCGACGGCGAGTTTCCCGACGGGGCGGTGCTCGGCAGCGCTTTGTGCCTGCCGATCCGTACGGGCTCGATCGATCTGTGTTTCTCCTCCAATGTGTTGGAGCACGTGCCCGATCCGGTCGGCATGGCCGAGGAGATGGTTCGTGTCACGCGGCCCGGCGGCGTGATCTATCTGTCCTACACCTTGTGGCTTTCGCCATGGGGTGGGCATGAAACGTCGCCCTGGCACTATCTGGGTGGTTCGTGGGCAGCGCGCCGTTATGAGCGACGGCACGGCAAACGACCCAAAAACCTTTACGGCGAGAGCATGTACGCCGTGTCGGCTGCCACGATGCTCAGGTGGTGCGCCCGTCAACGGGGCGCCGACGTGGTGGCCGTGTTTCCCCGCTATCTGCCGTCGTGGGCGCGGGCCGTGGTGCGCGTGCCGGTGCTGCGCGAGTTCGTCACCTGGAACCTCGTCTTCGTGCTGCGCAAGAGATGAGCGTGCGGCCGGAGGTTCGCGACCGGTGGGTGGTGCGAGTCGTCGCGGCGTTGTCGACCCTCGTCATTCTCGCGCCGCTCGCGGCCCCCGGCTATGTGCTGCGGTTCGACATGGTCTTCGTGCCGCGCCAAGCGTTGCGGTGGCAGACGCTGGCGCCGGTGGTCGGACTGCCGCGTGCCGTGCCCGAGGATGCCGTCGTCGCGATCGCGAACCTCATCGCGCCCGGGTGGATGGTGCAACGGGTGGCGTTGGCCGCCGCGATCTATCTCGCCGGAGTCGGAGCCGCCCGGCTGGTGCCCGCGGGTCGCCTGCTCACTCGGGTGATCGCGGCGGTCGGATATGTCTGGACCGCCTATCTCGTCGAGCGGCTGCTGCTTGGCCAGTGGGGTCTGCTGTTGGCCTACGCGGCGTTGCCCTGGCTGATCAAAGCGGCGATCGGCGTTCGAGCCGGCACCCGAGGCAGCCTGCCGAGGCTGATCCTCGCGGCGGCGCTATGCGCCATCACCCCGACCGGTGGGCTGCTCGCGCTGCTCACCGTCGTGGTCTTGACAGTGGATCGGGCCCGATGGCGGGCGAGTGCCGCCGCGATCAGCGCGACGGTGGCGCTCAAGGCGCCGTGGCTGATCGCGGCCTTGATCGCCGAAGCGGGCGGGCGGTCCGACCCGGCTGGCGTGGCGGCGTTCGCCGCGCGGGGCGAGAACTGGGCCGGGCCGGTGGTCGCGCTCGCCGGCACCGGCGGCATCTGGAACTCGTTGACCACGCCGCTCAGTCGGGCGTCGGTGCTCACCCCGCTGGTCACGGCGACGATGGTCGCGCTGGCCATCGTGGGCTGGCCGTGGCTCGCGCGCCGGTGGCCCGCAGGCGCGGCGGCCCGGCTGGGCTGGCTCGCGGCGATCGGGTTCGTGCTCGCGATGCTCGGGGTCATCCCGATCACCGCCGACCTGCTCGGCTGGTGGGTGAGTCACGTGCCCGGGGGCGGAATGCTGCGCGACGGGCAGAAGTTCGTCGCGCCCTATGCCGTGCTTGTGGTGGTCGCGTCGGCGCTCGGGGTCGAACGCGCGGTGGCCCGACTCACGCGGCCGCGTGCTCGGATGGTGCTCGTCGCGGCGGCTCTGATGTGGGTGGTGGCGCTGCCGGACCTCGCCGTTGGGGCGGCGGGCGCGCTGCGCCCGGTGCGCTATCCGGCGGACTGGGACCGGGTCGCGGCTCTGGTGACCGATTCGCCCGGCGAGGTGCTGGTGCTTCCGATGAGTGAATATCGGCGCTATCCGTGGAACGCCGACCGCACGGTGATCGACCCGGCCCCCCGATATCTGCCCGTCGACGTCGTCACCGACGACACGTTGGTCGTCGGCGACATCGTCGTCGAGGGCGAGAGCCCCCGCGCCGAGCAGATTCGACGGTTGATCGCCGACGGCGAGCCCATTGCGGACACCGGGATCCGTTGGGTGCTCGTCGAGCATGAATCGGGGCGGGACAATCCAGGCGGCGAGTCCGTTGTTGCCGCGTCTGTTCTGCGGGGTCTGCGCCCCGCGCTGCGGGGTCCGGTGCTCGACCTCTATGAGAACCCGCGGTTCACCGCGCCGCCGACGGTCGGCGTGGGGCGTCGGTGGCTGTTTGGGGCGGTCTACGCCTCAGTTCTTGGTCTGATCATCGCGGCCATCTGGTGGGTTCGCCGAACCCCTAGCACGTGATAACGTGCCGACACAAACTCAGGAGGAACACATGCCCATCGTGGTCACCGCCGTGGTCGCGGGAGTGCTCGGCGCAGTGCTCGGCGTGATCGGGATGGCCGCCGCCGTCCCGCAGTTGGCGCCTTCCGCCGAAGAGGTTTCGCAGACCATCACCAATCAGGAGAAGCCATCCATTTATGGCAATCGGTGACGCTCGCGCGTCGTGAGGCTTGCGTGCCGCCCACGCGCTGATCTCAGCGCGTGGGCGCGATGAGACCCGCGAAACGCTGACCCGCCGCACGCCAGGTGAACTCGCCGGCGTGCCGGCGGGCTGCCTCACCCATCTCGTGGCGCAGGCGGCCATCGGCGAGCAGCACGCGCACCTTGGCGACGAAGTCGTCGGGGTCGTCGGCGAGCAGACCGGTGACGCCGTCGACGATCGCCTCACTGACGCCTCCCGCCGTCCGGAACGCCACCGTCGGGGTGCTCCGCGCCCCGGCCTCCACAATGGTCAGTCCCCAGCCCTCTTTGAGTGACGGGGTCAACGCCACCCACGCCGAACTGAGCAGGGTGTGCTTCTCGCTCTCCGTGACAAAACCGTCGAACCGCACCCGGTCGTCAATGCCGAGGTTCGCCGCGAACTCCCGCAACTGCGGCTCCCACCACCCCTGGCCGGCGACGACCAGGGCGAGATCGGGAAACTCTCCGGCCAGCTCGGCGACTGTGCGCAACGCCACCTCGACCTGTTTGTGTGGCACTAACCGGCCCAAAACAACCATCAATGGTGCGTGGTGGCGCGGCTCAGCCGGAGCGACGACCTCTGGTGTGCCGTTATGCACGACCGTGATCCGGTCGCGATCCACCCCCAATGAGACCAATTCGCTGCGGGTGGCTTCGGAGACCGCCACATAGCGGCTGCGTCGATAGACCCACGGCGCCAGGCGCGACTCGATCCACCACCCGATTCGTGCCTGCCACCCAGGCAACACCACCGGCCACTGCTCCCGATGCACGTGGTGGACAAGCGAAATAACCGGCTTTCGGCTATAAAGCGGCGCGAGAAACGGGACTCCATTGGCCACATCGACCACAATGTCCGGTCGTCCCGCCCGACCCAAGCGGCCCAACCGCACCAGCCCGGCGAGATAGGCGATCAACGCGCGCGGATAGACCGTGCGTCGCCCGCCCAGCCGCAGCACTCGTACACCGCTTGGGGTTGTCTCGTCTCGCGGCGCGGCGTTATGCGCGGCGCACACCAGCGTCGCCCGATGCCCAGCCGCGACCAGTTCCCCCGCGATCCGCTCCACATAGACTTCGGATCCGCCACCCTCAGGATTTCGGGTGTCTCGCCAGTTGAGGAAGAGCACATGGCGGCCGCTGCTGGTCTGTCCGCCCACTGCGACTCCCGGGTAGTCTTTCGCGATCGCGCCACCATATGGGGTGGTGGGTCGGCAAGGCAATGGTCGAAACGGAGGCGATATGAAGGCCGAGGCGGAGGCTGCCGACCCGTCCACACCCACCAGAGCGGCGCAGGTCGTGTGGCGGGTCAGGTCCGCGGCCGTGTGCGCCGTGCTCACCGCACTCGCTTTTCTTCAAGATCCTGGCCTGATCGTCGTCGACACCAAAGTGGACCTCACGACGAACCCGGTCGGTTGGCTGCTGCGGGCGCTGCACATGTGGAATCCGACGGCGGCCTTCGGACAGATCCAAAATCAGTCATATGGCTATCTGTGGCCGATGGGTCCATTTTTCGCCGCTGGCCAGGCCATCGGACTGCCGGGCTGGGCTGTGCAACGGTTGTGGTGGGCGTTGCTCATGTGCCTGGCCTTCACCGGCGTCGTCGCACTGACCCGCAAGATGGCGATCGGCACCCCCATGAGTCGGCTCGTCGCCGGACTCGCCTTCGCGCTCACCCCGAGAATCCTCACCGAACTCGGAACCATCTCGGTCGAGGTGTGGCCCATGGCCCTCGCGCCGTGGGTCCTCGTGCCACTCATCGACCTGCGCAAAGGATCGTCGATCCGTCTCGGCGTGACCCGGTCCGCGCTCGTCATCGCGTGCGCCGGGGGCGTCAACGCGACGGCCGTGCTCGCCCTGACCTTCCCCGCGGTGCTGTGGTTGTCCACGATCCGTCCAGTCCGGCGGCGGGTGGCGGCGCTCGGCGCGTGGACGGTCGCGACGATGGTCGCCACCGCATGGTGGGTCGTGCCGCTGCTGATAATGGGGCGATTCAGTCCGCCATTCCTCGACTTCATCGAGACCGCCGCCGTCACCACCCAGGTCACCGACACGGTCACCGTGCTGCGCGGCGCGTCACATTGGCAGGCCTACTTCGTCGGAATCGGTGGCCCCGCCTGGCCGGCCGGCTGGAGCCTCGCCAACGAACCACGGCTCATCACCGCGACCCTCGTGGTCGCCGGCTTGGGGCTGTGCGGACTCAGCCGCCGAGGGATGCCGCATCGTCGATATCTGGTCGCCGCGATGCTCGTCGGAGTCGCCATGGTGGGAGTCGGCCACCTGAGTGATCTCGGCGGGTCCGGTGCCCAACTGGAACAGTCACTTCTTGACGGGGTCGCTGCGCCGCTGCGCAACGCCCACAAGTTCGATGTGGTGCTGCGCCTGCCACTCGCGCTCGGGCTCGCCCACCTTCTGGGCCTGCTCGCCCGAGCGAGCAGAGCGGCCCGGGCTGGCGTCTCGGCCCACGCCGACGCCCCCGTCGCGGTCGGCCCAGACCGATATGTGCTCGCGAGAGTCCGCTCCGCAGTCGCCATGGTGGTCGCCGTCGCCGCGATCGCCACCGTCGCCTCGCCCGCGCTCGTCGGCGGGCTCGCCGCACCCGGCAGCTATCCGCAGGTGCCCGACTATTGGCGGCAGGCCGCGACCTGGTTGAACGAACACCTCGGACCCGACCGGGTGCTGGTGCTGCCCGGCACGAGATTTCCCCGGTACGAGTGGGGTAGCCCCGCCGAAGAGATCGTTCAGCCACTGATGACGAGCCCATGGGCGGTGCGCGACTCGATCCCACTCGCCACTCCGACCACGATCCGGTTTCTCGACACGGTCGAGTCGGCCATCGCCACCGGGGAAGGATCGGCGGGTCTGGCCGACTTCCTGGCCCGGGCGGGAATTCGCTATGTGCTGTTGCGCAGCGACCTCAACTACGGGATCTCCAACGTGATCCGGCCAGCGGTGGTTCGCCAAACGATCACCCAGTCACCAGGGTTCACCGAAGTCGCGGCGTTCGGCCCGAACGTCGGTGGCCCGGCCGCCGGTGATCTCCACCCGGATCTCGGCCTCAACGCGACCATGCCCGCGCTGACGGTGTTTCAGATCGACCGACAGGTTGAGCCGGTCGCGCTCTATGACGCCTCCGCCGTGTCGACCGTGGTCGGTGGGCCCGAATCGATTCTCGCCGCAACACAGATGGGGCGACTCTCCGACGCGCCCGTGATCCTCGCCGGCGATCGGCCGTCAACCGGCGGATTCGGCCCCACCGTGGTGACCGACGGTCTGCGCCGGCGGGAGCTGTCGTTCGGGGTCCTCCACTCGAACAGCTCCGCGACCATGACCGCTGACGAGCCAATGCGCCTCACGGCGCCCGCGCACGACTATCTGCCCGCGTGGGCATCACAGTGGCAGACCGTGGTCGGCTATCAGGGGATCGCCGCAGTCTCCGCCTCATCGTCGTGGTCGCAGGCGCAGGGGCTCGGCGGCGTGCGACCAGACCACCAACCGTTCGCGGCTCTCGACGGCGACCCGACGACGTCGTGGCAGACCCCGCCCGGGCTGGCCCCCGAGGGTCAGTGGCTTGAGATCACCCTCGCCGAACCGCAACCGGTCACCGAGGTCGCCGTGCGGGTCGACCTGCTCGCCAGCGCGGTGCCGACCCGACTGACGGTGCGGGTGGGCAACCGGTCGCGTGAGATCGCGGTCACCGGTGACCGGGCTGTGGCGACCTTCGCCGGAGGCGTCGTCACCCGAACCGTGACCATCGAGATCGACGCGGCGAACGCGGTGCGACTCGGGGCCGGCGGCATCGGAATCGCGGAGGTCGACATTCCCGGCGTCAGCGCATCACGCACGTTGATCACACCCGTCCCGCCCGCCAGCGACCAACCCGCGTCCGTGGTCCTCTCCGCAGCCCCCGCCACCGCCAACTGCCTGTTCCTCGGCGATGCGCCCCATTGCGGCGTCGGCCTCGCGCAGGGCTCGGAGGACGGGCGAGTTATCGACCGAGTGATCAGCCTTCCGGCGGCGGCCGACTATCGAACCTCGCTGCGTGCCCGCCCCATTGCGGGGGCCGCACTCAACGCCGCCATCGACGAGCTCATCGCCGCGAACCGGCCCAATCAGCCGCAGCTCGTCGCGTCATCGACCGAGGTGTCGGACCCGGCCGCGCGGCCAGGGGCCATCTTCGATGGCGACGCGGCGACGGCGTGGCTGGCGTCGACGATCGACAGTCAACCATGGCTGCGGCTCACCTGGGCCAGCCAACAAACGATCACCGGGCTTCGTCTCGACCTGGCTCCCGGCGTCGCGGCCAGCCGGCCTCTGGCGGTCAACGTCGTGGGCGGCGACGGCATTCGCGCGGGTGCCCTGCAACCCAACGGCGAGGTTCGGTTCGAGCCCGCTCTGCACGGCAACCAGATCACGATCCTGTTCAGCGCAGTGGCCCCAGCCCGGTCATACGATCCGTTTCGCAATCGTTTCGACCCGCTCCCGGTCGCCGTCGGCGAGCTGACCGTGCTTGGTGGGCCGACCCGCAAGCCTCGGGTGGTGCCGGCGAAAGCGGCCGTGCAACGGCCGGCGGCGGGTCGGGTGAACTCCAATGCCTCCAATGCCTCCAGCACCACCACGCCGGCCGCGCCGGCGACCCCGGCGGCCCCGGCTACCGGGCCCGGCGGCCCGGCCGCTCGGGAGGCGGCCGGGCTCAACCGGCGGGTGAGTCTGCCGTGCGGCAGCGGCCCGACCGTGGAGATGGGTGGCGAAAGACGGCGTACGGCGTTGACCGGGACCCTGCGCGACCTCGTGCAGCTTCGGGAGATGTCGGCGCTCCTGTGCGGGCAGGGCAGTCGCGTCCCGGTGCGTCTCGGGTCCGGGGCGATACGCGTGCTCGCCAGAGCCTCCGCGCTCGCAACCCCGACGACCCTTGCGCTCGACCCCGACCGGGCGGCCGCCACCGACTGGGCATCGGCGACCGAGAGCCCGGTCACGGTCAAACGGTGGGACGCGACGGACCGTCGGATTCAGCTCGACCCGTCAACCCGGTCCCGAGTGCTCGTGGTGCGGGAAAACACCAATCCGGGATGGCACGCGCAGCTCAACGGTCGCCAGCTCACCCCGGTCGTGCTCGACGGCTGGCAGCAGGGCTGGGTGGTGCCACCGGGCGGCGGCGGCGAGTTGGTGTTGCGATTCGTTCCGGACATCGCCTATCGGACGGCGTTGGCCGGCGGCGGACTGCTCGTCGCGGCGCTCGCCGCAGTGGCGATGTGGCCGGCCCGGTCGCGAGGTGGGCATGAGCCGCCGCCTGGTTTGTTTAGCGTGGCCCGGCCCGCGCGCCGGCGCCAACCGTGGTTGGTCAGCGCGATCGTCGGCGGTGCGGCGTTGTTGCTCACGGGCGGGGTGGCGGGGCTGCTGCTGATCGTCACAGGCCTGTTGGTGGTCAATGGATGGCAGGTGATGCCACACGACGCCAACCAACGCCGAGCGCGGCGGCGGTGGGCCCAGACCGTGATCTGGTTGACTCCGGTGGCACTGTTCGCCGCCGCAGGATGGGCGTCGGTGTTCAGCGCCACGCGCGTCGTCGACGCGGCGCCTCAGCTGTTGGCGTTGGCGGCGCTGACCGCGAGCTGGTTGTCGATCACGGTGCCGGTCCGGCGGCGTGGCCAACGCGCGCCCAATCTCTGAATGGGCCGCTCCACCAGGTAATAGCTCAGGGTCGCCAGGAGCACGGAACCAACGATGGTCACGGTCAGGGTGCTGACCGGATCACCGGTAAGGATGGGTCGGCCACCCGGGCGATAGATCCAGTCGAGGATGAACGGGTGCCACAGAAACAGGCCATAGGAGATGCCGCCGAACCAGCGGGCGGTCCCGCTGCCGAATGCGGCCCGCACCCGGTTGTCGGGGCCGAACATGATCGGGATTAGTCCGAGCACCGCGACAATCGTATAGAGAACGATCTTGACGGAGAAGTTGCCCATGGTGGCGGCGCCGAGCCCTCGGGGACCGGTGAGTGGGGTGCTGGCGATCGCCAGCACCGCGACCGCGATGGTCCACGTGGCCAGTGGAGCATTCGCGAGAGGCCGCACGAGGCGCGGGAACCCGGTCAGGGGCGCCCCGCCAGCGGTCTCGACCGAGACCAGCGCGACGGCCAGACACATTCCGGCGCCGAACCACAGTCCGTAGGTCGGCAGCCATAGGTTGCCCGGCCACGGGGAGACCAGTCCGTTCGACGCCGCGATGAGCCAGCCCGCAGTCGACCCCACGCCGAGCAGCGCGAGTGCCGCGGCGGTGCGTCCGGGGCGCCATCGTCGGCCGACCAGCCCCAGGCTCACCAACGGCAACACCAGATAGAAGCTGACCTCGGTCGCCAGGCTCCAGGTCTGTCCGAGGCCGGGCCGAAGATCACCGACGCCGTAGATCTGAGTCAGGGTGAGATAACGCAGCCAGACATCGCCGGAGACATTGCCGTTCTGCGGCAGGACCGTGAGGCAGACGATCACCGTCACCCAATAGGCGGGCAAGATTCGCAGCGCCCGTCGCCACAGATAACGGCCGATCCCGGGCCGAGGGCCGCCCACCGCGACAGCGTGCAGAAATGGGCGCAGCAGCAAGAGCCCGGAGAGAACGAAGAAGATCGCTACCCCGACGTCGAACCGGGCGACGAGGCCGGGCCAGATTCCTGTCAAGGTCAACCCGGTGTCGAAACCCACGTGATAAATGAGCACGGCGAACGCGGCCACCGCGCGCACCGCATCCAACGCCGGGAGCCGGGCGGGGCTGAGATTGCTCGGTCCCGGCAAAACGAGGCCGGGTGGGGTGACGGTCATTGTTCGTCCAGGGGTTCCGTCGGGGTGTCACTACGGGGTAACGTCTCGCCGAATATGAGGGATCCGACCCCTGATAGCAACACTCGTCGGCACCATCTCGCGCAGAGAAGGAGTAAAGATGCGTCGCTATTTCGGCGCCATTCTCATCGGTTTGGGCGCTTTGTTGCTGGTCATGGCGGTCGGTTTGCCGCTGTATGTGGGCCCAGCCGTCGCCAAACTGCCCTACAACATGCAGGGGTGTCCGGACGACCCCGCCAAACCCGGAACCGCCGGATGTCTGCGACCGTCGGTCGCTGAGGCCGAGAACGCCATCTTCCTCGACGCAGCACACGGAAAGATCGAGCACGGCACGCTCCGCAGCACGACGTGGGTGCGGCCGCAGGCGAAGATCACCGCCGACCTGCAGAAGAAGAACACCCTGACCGATGACTCGATCGTCTGGGACGTGTATTCCAACGCGGTGTGGGTGCAGTCAGGCGCGGTGATGTCCGCCTACAGCACCGAGTTGGCTTTGGACCGGGTCTCCGGCGCGGCCGTGAAATGGAACGGCCAATGGCTCGACGAGAACTCGGACGGGGCCAAGCCCAATAACGTGGCATATGACGGCCAAGTTTATAAATTCCCATTTGGTACGGAGAAGAAGGACTACCGGATCTTCGACTCGAATCTACGGCGCGCGTTGCCGGCGAAGTATATCGACACCGTCAGCGTGAAGGGCCTGCAGGCTTATCACTTCCGGCAGGTCATCGAACGGGAACAGGTGCAAAACGTCAGCGAGGACAGCCTCAAGGCGGCACTGGGTCTCTTCGCCCCGAACGCGACCAGTGGAAAGATCGTCTATAGCAACATCCGTGAGGTATGGGTCGACCCGGCCACGGGCGCCTATGTCGACGTGCGCGAACAGCAGAAGAAGGTGCTGGTTCCGGCGGACGGGACCGACGGTGAGACCACCCTGCTCGACACGGACTTCCGGTATACGAAAGAGACGATCGACAACTCGGTGAAGTCCGCCACCGACAACGGAGTCAAGCTGCAGGCGGCCACGGTCTATGCGCCGATCGGTGCCGGCGTGTTGGGCTTCGTGTTCGTGGTGATCGGTCTTCTCATGGTGCGATCGAAGCGGCACCCGGTGCCGGCCTCGGCCCGCCAGTTCGGCGGCGGTGACACAGGCGGCATGGACGACTCCACCGGGCTGCTGAGCGATCGGATCCCCCCGGCCTCCGCCAGTTGGCCACAACGCGACGAATAGTCGCTAAACAGGCGACTAGAGGCGCCCATGGCTCGTCTGCCGTGGGCGCCTCTTGCGTGGTCGACCTGTGATTCAGATCTTGGTCGCGACGGCGACGAGGATAGACGCGAGCGGCGCCCGGCGGCAGAAGGCCGCGTCCAGCCAACCCAACGCCCGGGGAACATCGTGATAGCGGGCACCTCGCACCCGATCAACCCGGAAGCCCTCACGACGCAACAGGTCGGTCAACGCGGTCCGGTTGAACAGGCGCAGGTGCCCGACCGGACGGGAGTCCCGTTTGATCCTTCGAAGCGGGCCGGCGCCCACCTGCGTGGATCGGCTTGATGTCTCGTGAAAGATCGGTTGGATCCCGGCCAGGAAAAGCATCCGGTTGAACCAGGCGTGCAGATTGGGAGTGGTGAGCACCAGGTGGCCGCCGGGGCGCAGCACCCGAGCGCACTCTTCGATGAGCCGATCCGGATCGCTGAGGTGCTCGATCACCTCGGCGGCGTGCACCACATCGACCGAGGCGTCCGGCAGCGGGATCCCCACGCCGAGATCACAGCGGTGAAACTCGAAGGGCAGAGTGGCGGCCTTCGCGAGCTGATATTCCGAATAGTCAACCCCGACATAGCTGATCCGCTCGTCGTCGAGATGGGCGGCGAGGTTGGCGAGAAACGACCCATCGCCGCAGCCCACGTCGAGCACGCGCGTCACCGGCGCCGCGGATCGGCGTGCGCACAGCGCGGCGACCTCGGTCCGGGCGCGGACCTGGCGGGGCAGCAACCCAGCAGCGGGTGCGTCACCCCACCCGTGGGCGCCGTAATAGTCGATCAGTCCCATCGTGGCGGAGCATAACCCCGGTTTCGCCGACTCGACAGTGCGGGCGGAAGGTTGTTTGCCCACACTGTCGAGTCGATAGGACGTGGCGCTGGGAAAGCCGTGGAGGCTCAGATGTCGAAGCCGCCACCGTCGAAGCCGCCCCCGTCAAAACCTCCGTCGAAACCCCCGCCGTCGAAGCCGCCACTGAAGTCCTGGACCGCCCCGATGTCGCCCCCGAAGTCTTGGACCGCTCCAATGTCGCCCCCGATGTCGCCACCGAAGTCCTGCGCGGCGTCGATGACGTCGGGCTGGAAGGCGCCGTCGAGCATGTCTCCGACTACCATGCCGCCGAAGAAGCCCAACGCCGCGCCGCCGACGCCGGCCGCGACCGCGCCGCCGACGCCCATGCCGCGGTGGCCGCCGTAGTGGTAGGGCCGATGTTTGTGACTCGAGTGGCCATAGCCGCCGCGGTGGGCTGGCTGCCCGTACCCGTGTTGGGTTTGACGGCCATAACCGGCGGCCGGCTGTTGCAGGAATGCTCCGGCACCGCCCATCGGGGCCGAGGAGAGTTTCGTGAGGGCCTGTGTGACCCACGTGTCGATGAGGTCGAGCCAGCCCTCGGGCTGCGCCGAGATCTGGTCCGCGTCTGCGGCGGTGAGTCGATAGTGATCGCCCTGCCCGCCGAGGTGAGCTAGGCCCGCGATGATCGCGAGGCCGTGCTGATCGGGGAGGAACGTGAAACTGAGCTGCGGCACATGTGGCCCGACCGGCTGTCCGGGGGCGACCGGAGCATAGAAGGTGATCGACTGCACGAGAGGGCTGGGGAGTCCGACGGCCGCGCCGGGACGCAGTTCGTTGCGCACGAATCGGCAGCCGATCGCGCCGAGCGCGTCAATGACCTGCTGGTGCAGCGGAGTCGCCTCGACCCAGGCCGGGTCGAAGTCGGTCTTCGCGCTGCCCGACGCGACCGCGACCTCGGTGCGAACCCCGACGTTGAGGCCGGGCAGACGCTGCCCATAGAGGACGGTGACAGGGGTGTGCGGTGGCAGCGCGAGCGCGAACGGGATCGAGTGGGTCTGCCCGGCCGACAACGCGAACCCGCCCGTCACGGGATATCGGGCAAGCTCCATCTCACCGTGCGGGCCGGTTGCGGTCACAAGCAGCTGTACGGCGGTGATGGTGGTGTCACCCTTCGCGCGCAACTGGATCTGGCCGGATAGGGGTCCGTTGGGGGCCAGCGACGGGGTGGCGAGGATCGTGTCGACCTCAACCCCACCGAATCCGAGGTTGGCCATGAGCTTCTTGAAAACCATGTCTCCATGATGCCTCAGGCTCGCCACGAATCGTCGTGCCGCGAACGTCGCGCCACGAATCCATGCGGCGTGACAACCGACTGGCCCTAGTCGACGTCCTTAAAACGTAATCGGCGATCGCCGACGGGAGGACATGTGGAGGACGAGAACGTACTACGTGACTTCATCACGAGCAGGTCGCCGGCGCTGTTGCGCAGCGCCTATCTGCTCGTCGGAAGTCGAGAACAGGCCGAGGATCTGGTGCAAACGGCCTTGATCAAGACCTATCTGGTCTGGCCCCGGATGCGAGATCGCGGAGCGGTCGAGGCATATGTGCGCAAAACGATCGCCACGACGGCGATCTCGTGGTGGCGGGGTCGACGGTTTCGCGAGCAGCCGACCGTCGAGCTGGATAAATCGCCACGAGTAGTTGCGGACGGGGTCGACCCGCTGGTGGAGCGGGACGCGATGTGGCGCCACCTGTGCGCGTTGCCGGCCAAGCAGCGTGCGGTGTTGGTGCTGCGCTACTACGAGGGGCTGTCCGAAGCGGAGATCGCCGAGACCCTTGGCCTGCGCCGGGGCACCGTCAAGAGTCACGCCTCACGGGGCCTCGCCGCCCTTCGACGGCGGCTGATCGAGAGTCGAGAAGCAGCGTCCGGCAGCGGACGAGTGGCGAAATCACAACCATTGGAGGCACGCACATGAGTGCAGAAGTGGAGCTCCGAGTCGAACAGTCGCTCGCAAGCCGGGCCGAAGACGTCGGACGCGTCGGATTCACCGCCGACGACATCATGCGGGCCGGCCGCAAGGCCCGGATCCGGCGGCGGGGCCTCGGTGCCGGGTCGGTGGCGATCGCGTTGGTGGCGGGGATCGTGGTGGCTGGTTCGGTGGTCAACCTGGGGCGAGGAGCGGCCGGGTCGGCGGAGGCCGGCGCCGGGTCTGACTCGCTGACCGCCGATGTCGAGTTCGGTTGGCTGCCGCCCGGGTTGACTGAACGGGTAGTCATGAAAAGCGGTGGGGTCTTCTCGACGATGGCGGCTCGGCCGAGGCTTGGGGAACGAATCTGGGATGAGCCGAAAGAGGACTTTGTCGAGGTGAGGGTCACCCGCGACGAGCCAGAACCGACGCCGACCGCCGGCACCACCACGCCGCCCGCGGTTGAGGATCCGATCGAGCCGACCGCCAGCGCTCCGGCCGAGCCGGTCAACGGACACTCGGCGAACTGGCTCACCGACGATCCCAGCAACGCCGTCTTGAGCTGGGACCTGGCGCCTGGTCAGACGGTCGAGGTGCGCGTGCGTATGGGCGAGGACGCCCGGGCGATCGCGCGTCAGGTCGTCGCGAAGCTGAAGTTCGGAACGAACAAGAAGATCGCGCTGCCCATGCGAATGAAGACCCCGTCGTCTGCGAGCACATTCGACTACGTCAGGGTTGTGACGGTCGAGGGCGACTCGTCGTCATGGCAGGCTTGGGCCGCCACATATGGCCCCGAAAACGCCGAAGGTAGCCGCAAACCCACGATGGTCATCAATCTTATCGGCGGGACGAGGTGGGTCAGCGAAACCACTATCAATGGTGAGGGTGGAGAGCCAGTGGCACGCCCGGACACCACAGTGGATGGCTACCCGGCGCATCGCGAAGATGGGCCGGAGGGAACCGAGAGGCTGGTCCTCTTCGACGTCAACGGGGTCTTCGTGGAGATCTATGTGCCGAAGTCGACCTACCCCGGCGGCGCGTTGGAGGTGTTCCACAACCTCACCATCATTCGCGACCCAGCCAACTGGAACTGACACTCGCGGATGCTCATGATCGTGACCGATCGCACCGGCTTCAACCGGTGCGATCGGTCACGATCATGAGCACTGGTGGGCAAACGTCGCGCGTGGTGGGTGCTGATCACGTGATAGCGCACCGCGACTGTCAGAGATCTGGTGAGGCCATAGGTGATGCCTTGGTGTCAAGTGACGCAGTTTCTGGTGTACGATCGCCGGCATGGGGCGCATAACAGTGGACGTGAACGACGAGTGGCTTGACGCGGCTCGTGATGAGCTTGGTACGGATACGAAGGTCGCCACGATCAACGCGGCGTTGCATGCGTTCGCGATCCGCCGGACGGCACGGGACATTGTTGCCGCGTTCGACAGTGTCGCGATGGACTTTGACGGCGCCAGCGATGCGTGGGGCTACGGCGGTGGGCGCGACCTGTCTTCTCTCGAAGCGGACGCCCGCAGTGCCGAAGCGGCGTGATGGCAGGCAGCGTCTATCTCGCCGACACGTCGGTCTATGTTCTGCAAAGCCGGCATCCTGGGGTGCGACGCCGGTTTGAGAGCCTGTTGGTGGAGGGGCGCCTTGCCGCCTGTCAGATGACGACGCTTGAATATCTCAACAACGCACCGGATCCGAAGTCCTACGAGGTTCTCTGGGGCGCTATGCATGGGCAACGGTGGATTGATGTGACGGCTGACGCGATGAGCCGCGCGTTGGAGGTTCATCGCATGCTCGCATCGGCCAGTCAGCATCGCCAGTTTCGGTTGCCTGACCTCATCATCGCCGCCACAGCCGAGTTGGCAGGGGCAACCGTGCTGCACTACGACGCCGACTATGACCGGATCTCGTCGGTGACGAATCAGCCAACCGAATGGGTAGCCCCGAAGGGCTCTCTCTGATCCCGGGGTGCCCAAGCTGCACGTCGAGCGAGACTGGCGTCCCGGCGTTTTGCCTGGTCAGGTGGCGGAGGATACGAGATTCGAACTCGTGAGGGTTTTATCCCAACACGCTTTCCAAGCGTGCGCCCTAGGCCTCTAGGCGAATCCTCCGTCGGCCAGGATACCCAAGCCGGCGCCGAGCGCGCACTCGGGTATCGTGTGGGGCAACCCCTCGTGCGGCGTGCATCTCGTGAACCTCCCCAGGGCCGGAAGGCAGCAAGGATAAGCGAGCTCTGACGGGTGCACGAGGGGCCTTCACGTGTGGGACCCGGCCCCAGGAGTGGCGGAGTCAGGGGTGGCGGAGCAACGCCACCAGGAGCATGAGCAGACCCAGCAGACACAACCCGATGCCGAATAGTAGTGCTGGCTGCAGCCGTGGCCAACCTCCATCGTGGACGTCGCCGGCTGCCGCCGCTCCCGCAGCCGCAGGGGTTGCGCCGGTGAATGTGAGCCCGGCTTGATCGTCTTGAGTGGTGACGCGATCGCCGGGAGTCGAGTCGACGTCGGGCAGCGACGCCGCCGTCACCTCAGCCGAGCTGGTCAGAGGGCCGGGCCGATCTACCCGTACGCGCAGAATCAAGGTCGCGGTCGCGTCGGCCGCGACGTGGCCGACCCGCCACACACCCGTGGTGTGGTCATAATCGGCGACCGGAGCGATGAGCGTGGTGCCCGCAGGCAGGCTCGCGGTGACCTCGACCTTGGTGGCCGCGACGTCGGCGTCATTGCGCAGGGTGAGCACGAGGCGGGAGCCCTCGCCCACACGCACCAGGTCGGGGGTGATCGCGGCCGTGAGTGTGAGATCGATGTGCACCGACATCGGGCGCCGGACTGTCACCACGGCCGCGACGACGGTGAGTCGACCCGACGGCAGTCCGGCCGAGGCGATCGTGGGGCCTGGTGTCGCCGCGGGAGGAAGCGGCGCGGTGAGCCAGTGGTATCCGCCGGGACGTGTGGTGTCGGGGCGGGCCGTCGCGCGGCCGACCCGCAGCGCCATGGGTGCGCCTGACGTGAGCAGTGCAGCCTCCACAGTGCCGACCGGCGCTCCGGCGGCCGGGGTGGCCCTCGGGGTAGCGGCCGGGGTCGCGGCGACGGTGGCCGAGGTAGGGCCCGCCGTGGGGGCTGAACCGACGCGGATCAGCTCGACGGAGCCGGTGCTGGTTGCGCCGATGCCGTCGTGGATAGAGATGGCGGAATAGGTCGGGGCGAAGACGGGGTCCGGACCGTCGACGAACGAATAGGCGGCGACGATCGCCCAACTCGCGACCGTGGCCGGCGCGACTGGTTCGGTCGGTGCGGGGTCGGGCATGGGCGTGGGCTCGGCGGTGGGGGTTTCGGGCGGGATGCCACCTTCTGGGGCACCAACCTCGGCGTCACTGACCTCCGTGAGGAGTTGGACCGCGTCGGAGCGTTGACCGAATGGACGCAGCAGCGTGCTGATGTCGGCGAAGGCCTGGTGACTGGCGCCGCCCGTGGCCGACGGCGCGCGGCTGACGGACAGGGCCGTCACACTTGTCGCGTCGCTGCCATCGAACGTGATCGTGGCGTGGCTCGAGATCGGGTCGGTGGCGGTGGCGGTGGTCGCCCAATAGAGGCCGGCCCAGTCGATCCGCGCCTGGGCGGGAATGGTGAGGATGTCGGTTGACGCGGTGACGATGTGCGTGGCGACTCCGTCGGATCCGTCGCTGGTCGCGCACGCGGCGGGGGTGGGGCACCGCCGCAGCGTCGCGCTTGCGTGGGTGGTGCCGACCCAGCCCTGGGTGGCGAACCGTGCGGTCTGGGTGATCGGTGCTGCGGAGGCGGTGTGGGCTGGCGGCATGAAAGCGGTCGAGACCGCCGCCGCCACGATGGCTGCGGTCGTGACCGCCGTGCCACGGAACGGACGGAACGACACGCAGTCATCATACGGGCGGTATACCACGTATCGGGACAAATAGGGCAGGCGACGCGAGTCGCCCTCCCCCGGCCGCGATGGCACGAACGACCGGGGAAGGGCGACTCTGAGGGAGGTGTAAAGCCTTAGGCCCCGGCGACCGACTTCAGGAACTTGCGCACCTGACGTGCCTCGCCCACCGCCGCACGCAGATCGGCCTTGCCAGCCCCGAGCGCCCGACGCACAGAGGTCACCTGCGCCTTGAGCGTGTTGGCCTCCGGACTCGGCTGCATCCCGAGCAGAGTGTTGACCTGACCGTTGATGTCAGACGTCGCCTTGGTGAGGTCGGCCTGCATGTCGGCGAGGTCCTGCTCAGCCTCGGCGGTGTTCTTGCCGGCGGCCTTCGCCTTCGCGACCTGCTCGGCGAGCTTGTCGTGGACGCCTTGGAGACGGGTGATCGCATAAGCCTCGCGGTCGCCGACGATCGTCAGCCGCACCTGCGGGCCGACCAACATGAAGATGCGATAGTCGACGACCATGCTCTTGGCGTCAGCACGCACCGCGGCGACGGTGGTCTCACCGGCCACCTTGGTCTTGAGCGCGGTCAGGCCCGACGTGTCTTTGGCGATCAAGTCGTGCAGGGTTGCCTCGTGCGCGTCGGTGAGGCGCTTGGCCTGAGGGAGCCGGGTATCGGCTCGGCCCAGAGCGGCCAGACGCAGGTCGATGCGCTTGGTCACCTCGGTCTTGGCCCGACCGAGCGCAGCCGGGTCGTCGGCGGCTTGGGCCGGAGCGCTGACGGCGACCACTGCGAGCGTCGACATCGCGGCGGCGGCCACGACCGTGGCAACCCTCCGAATGATGTTTTTCATGGGTGTGCTTCTCCTCAGTCCGAGTCTTCTGGGCTGGCATCGACCGAAGCCAGGTCTGAATCGACGTCTGCGAGTTCGGCGTCAAGGTTGTTGAGTTCGCCGTCAACGGCCGCCGGGTCGATGCCCGCGC
Organism: uncultured Actinomycetota bacterium; assembly: GCA_963736695.1. Taxonomy (GTDB): domain Bacteria; phylum Actinomycetota; class Actinomycetes; order Mycobacteriales; family Micromonosporaceae; genus CAVTPU01. Next base: position 2,519,596 of record CAVTPU010000004.1, on the reverse strand, counting down.
CAGGCGGATTCGCTCCCGTTCCGCCGCCAGCGGCGCCACCGCCCGACGGTGAGCCGGCGTCACCGGATGTGCCGGCTTGGTCCACCTGCTGGTTCTGGTTGGCGGCTGGGGCGGGATCGATCCGCTGGGCCCGATGGCCGCATCCGGCCACCGCCAGCACACCCGCGACCGCGAACGCGGCCACCACCAGTGCCGGGAATCTGCGCATGGCACTCCTTTCACGAGGACAGACACACCATCGCAGTCGTGGGCTAACCGGACGTCATCACAATGTTCGAGACAGGTACGGGCGGCCGGTCGGCGCCTGACGCGGAGCCCACCCCGGTCGGGGTACGGTGGTCGCTACGTGACACCAGCGACAGCGGAGAGGCGGTGAGGGGAGTGGCGCTCGCGCTCTACCGCAAATACCGGCCACGTACGTTCGCCGAGGTGATCGGGCAGGAGCAGGTCACCGAACCACTGACGCAGGCACTGCGTGCCGGTCGGCTGCACCACGCCTATCTCCTGTCCGGCCCGCGTGGTTGCGGGAAAACATCGTCGGCGCGCATTCTGGCCCGCTCTCTCAACTGCGCACAGGGGCCGACCCCCGACCCGTGCGGTGTGTGCGACTCATGCCTGGCGCTCGCCCCCGACGGGCCTGGTTCGGTTGACGTCATTGAGATCGACGCGGCCAGCCACGGTGGCGTCGATGACGCGAGGGAACTGCGCGAACGGGCCTTCTTTGCACCGGTCGCGAGCCGGTTCAAGGTCTATGTCATCGACGAGGCCCACATGGTCTCGACCCAGGGCTTCAACGCGTTGCTCAAGTTGGTCGAAGAACCGCCGGAATATGTGACCTTCATATTCGCGACCACCGAACCGGAGAAGGTCCTCGGCACCATTCGGTCCCGCACCCATCACTATCCGTTCCGGCTCATCCCCCCGGGAGTGCTGCGACCCTTTCTGGAGCAGATGTGCGACTCGGAGGGAGTCGCGGTCGATCCCGCAGTCTTTCCCTTGGTGGTGCGGGCCGGCGGCGGGTCCGTCCGTGACTCGCTCTCCGTGCTCGATCAGCTCATCGCCGGGGCCGGGCCAGACGGTGTGACCTATGCCCGGGCGGTGGCTCTGCTCGGGGTGACCGATGTGGCGCTCATTGACGAGATGACCGAGGCGCTCGCGGTCGGCGACGGTGCGGCCGCGTTCGCCACTATCGACCGGGTCTCGGACGCGGGTCATGACACTCGCCGATTCACCAGCGACTTGCTTGACCGACTGCGCGACCTCATCGTGCTGCAACAGGTGCCGGCTGCGGCGACGAACGGACTCATCGACGGCCCAGCCGATCAACTGGAGCGGATGACGGCGCAGGCACGCAGTCTCGGGCCGGCGACCCTGTCCCGGCTCGCCGACATCGCCCACAGTGGACTCACCGAGATGCGTGGCACGACGTCGCCCCGGTTGTTGCTAGAGCTCATCATCGCCCGGATGCTGCTGCCAGGGGCCGACGACTCACACGTCGCGATGCTGCAGCGGTTGGAACGGATGGAACAACGTCTCGCATCCGGCGAGTTGACCGTCTCGGTGTCGCCCCTTTCCGCGCCGACCGTCTCCGCGCCGCCGGCACGCGCCGCCGTGCCGGACCCAGCGGCCACCGCTGCTGTGACTCCCGTGCCGGCGCGAGCACCTGCGCCACCCATTCCTGCAGCACCGGCGATGCCGGCTGCGCCGTCCGCGGCTCTGCCAGTGGCCCCGACTGCGTCGCCCGGCCCGTCAGCAGGGCCCTCGGCGGGGCCATCGGGCGAGCGTGGCGCGGATGCCGTGCGCGCGGCGTGGGAGAACGTACTCGCGGCCGTGCGCGGGCGCAGCGCCAAGGCGGCGGCGGTGATCCGCGAAGCTGCGGTGCGCGACGTGCAGGGCGACCTCGTGGTGTTGGCCTTTCAGCATTCGGTGCACGCCAACATGTTCGACTCGCAGGCGGATCTGTTGGCGGAGGCGATGCGCGAGGTGCTTCCCGGATCGTGGCGGGTGCGGGCAGAGCTCGGCGCCGACAGTGCGGCCGGTTCTCACCTGGCCGGTTCTGGCACGCCAAGCAGCGGGGCATCAGCCACCGTCGAACGGCCCAGGGCCGTTCCGACTCAGTCTCGGCCCGAGGCGCGCTCAAGCGTCACCCGCAGCACCGACTGGCCGGAGACCGCGCGCCCTGGCGGCGGGCCCCGCCCAGACGCGTCACCGCAGGCCCGTCACCGCAGGCCCCGTCACCGCAAGCGCCGTCACCGCGAACCTCTGCGGCATCCGCCGCTCGACCAGCCCGGGTCGCGGTCGAAACGGTGAACACGCCGGCGCCAATGCCTGACGGTGGGGCCGTCGGTGGCGCCGGGTTCGACGGGTTCGACCCAGGGGATGAACCGCTCGACGAGGTGGTGGAGTCGAGTGCGGCGCCGACCAGCGAGCAGCAGGCCGTTCGGCTGCTCGCCGAACGGCTAGGGGCGGAACCGATCGGCGATCGAGTCGCCGGTTAGGCTCACCAGCGCGGAGCCGAAATATGGACCCCGCGCGGCGGAGCCTACGGGTGGGCCAGAGACATCGTTGTGATGCGATCCGAGGAGTCAGTGTCATGCGGCCAGGCGGACAACCCAACCTGCAACAGCTCATGAAGCAGGCCCAGAAGATGCAGCAGCAGCTTGCCGCGGCGCAGGCGGAGCTTGCCGAGACCGAGGTGAGTGGTGCTGCGGGCGGTGGGCTGGTGACAGTCACCATGACCGCGTCCGGCGATCTGCGATCGGTAAAGATCGATGCAAAGGTGATGGATCCCGATGACGTCGAGACGTTGGAGGACCTCGTCTTCGCCGCCTTCACTAATGCCACCGCCACGGCCCGAGAGCTGACCGAGGCGAAGATGGGGCCGCTCAGCGCCGGGCTTGGTGGGCTCGGCGGCGGTCTGGGGCTGTAGAGAAACTTATGTACGAAGGCGCGATTCAAGATCTCATCGACGAACTGGGGCGACTGCCGGGCGTCGGCCCGAAGAGTGCCCAACGCATCGCCTTCTTCCTTCTTCAGAGCGACCCGGCGGAGGTCGCTCGGCTGGCCACCGCTCTGCAGCGGGTCAAGGATCAGGTGCGGTTCTGTTCGGTCTGCTTCAACGTGGCCGAGTCTGAGCAGTGCCGCATCTGCCGCGATCCGCGCCGATCGGGCGAGAAGGTCTGCGTGGTTGAGGAGCCGAAGGACATCGTCGCGATCGAGAAGACCGGGGAGTTCCGCGGGCGCTATCACGTGCTCGGCGGGGCGATCAATCCGTTAGACGGCATTGGCCCGGACAATCTTCGCATTCGGGAGCTGATGACCCGGCTGAGTGATGGGACCGTACGCGAGTTGATCATCGCCACTGATCCCAACACCGAGGGAGAGGCCACCGCGACCTATCTGGCCCTGCTGGTCAAACCCATGGGCATCACCGTTACCCGGCTCGCGAGCGGCCTGCCGGTCGGTGGCGACCTCGAATACGCCGACGAGATCACCCTTGGTCGAGCATTCGAGGGGCGCCGAGCGCTCTGACAACAGGCGTCCGGCGGCGCTCAGTTGCCTGTTCGGGAGAGAACCCGCCCCGGGCCGCAGACTGCTTGCTAGCGTGAATTCATGGGCCACACCCGGGCTGGGAGGGTGCTGCGCAACGCGTGGGGCAGCCTGGCCGTTGTGGCGATACTCGCATTCATCTCGTACGGGTTGCCACTCATCGACCGCAGCCTGCCCGCTGTTCGTCCGGTGGTCGCCGGCGAGCCCTATGCGGTCGGCGGAACGGTGACGATGGTGCCGCCGACCGGCGCGTCGGTTGACGTGACCCGCACCCGCCCCGGTGATCAACGTGGGTCGGCGCTGTTTCAGGCCCACGGGCTCCGCTTGGCGATCATGGTGCGCCCCCATCTGGGCAGTCTGGCGGACGCCGCCGATCAGCTCCGGTCCAAGATCACAAACATGGCGGGCTATCAGGTGACCGGCAAGGAACGCTCCACCAGCACCCGGGACGGGGTCGCCGGGCTGCGCGGCTGGTTCAGTTCACCTGGCCGGATCGGCGAATACATGGTCTTCGTCGCGGACGAGCAGGCGGTGGAGCTCACCATCGGCGGCTCCGGCGAACAACTGCGCAGGCAGGCGGTGGCGATCGACGCGACGGTGCGCAGCATCGCCTTCCGGGAATCGTGATGGCGGGCGAGGCGGAACGCGACGGAGCTCGGCGGGGCTGGCGCCGAGCCATCCGTTGGCGCGGGCGAATCCGTTGGCGCGGCCCGATTCGTTGGCGTTGGCGGGGGCAGCGGATGGTGCCTGCTCAGGCGAGGCGTCCGCAGGCTCCGAGCAGGTCCGCACAACCGCCGCAGCCGGAGCCGGCGCACTTCATCGGGCAAGCGCACGTGACCGCCTCCCCATCGGAGGTCGCGAGCTCGCGACCTACCAGCTCGAGACCCCCAGCCGAGGAACGGGGGCCGCCCCGGCGCGGCATCGCCAACCCGGCCGCCTGGATGCTGGCGATCCTGCTCGTCATCGGAGGCATCCGGATCGCCCAGGTGCTGGGGAAGTTCTTTGTCGTCTTTCCGGTCGCGGCGGTGACCGCGATCGTGCTGTTCACCGCCTATGCCGTGCCGTTCGTGCTGTTGGTGCGCACAGTGGACTATCTGGAGCGGGAATCGGTGGGGCTGCGGGTGGTCGCGTTCGCGTGGGGCGGGGTGGTGGCGACCTCCGCCGCCATCGCCGGGGGTTCGGCGGTGTCGAATCTGCTCGCCCGCATGGTGTCGCCGCGCTTCACCGCGCAATGGGGGCCGGCGATCGCCGGGGCCGGGGTCGAGGAAGTGGTCAAGGTGCTCGGCGTGGTGGCGATAGCTCTCGTTGCCCGTACCCAAATAAAGAATATTGTCGATGGAATCGGCTATGGGGCGCTCATTGGACTCGGCTTCCAGGTCGTCGAAGACGTCGTCTTCGCGATGAACGCCGTCGCCGTCAGCTCGGGATCCGACCGAGTCGGACCGGTCGTCATGACCTTTCTGCTGCGCGGCTTCCTCGGCGGGCTCTGGAGCCACACCCTGTTCGGCGCCCTCGCCGGGGCCGGCGTGGCCTATGCCATGGTGCGAAAAGATCGGTCCCGGCTCGTGCGGTTCGCGGTCGCTGCCGCGCTCTGCGGCAGCGCCTGGTGGTTTCACTTCCTGTGGAACTCGCCGCTTCTCGCCGACGGCTTCGGCTACGGCATCGTCGGAGTGCTCGCAGCCATGCTGATCAAGGGAATTCCGGCGCTCGCGGTCGGAGTGGTGCTCGTCGTCGCGGCGCAACGGCATCAGGCCGACTACTACGCGGCGATGCTCGCCAGCGTCGGTGACCACCGCATCGCCACCCGCGATGAGATCGCAACACTGATCTCGCCTCGGGGCCGGGCCGCCGCGCGGCGCCACGCCCGAACCCGGCTCGGCCGGCCCGGGGCCCGGGCGGTGCGCCGTCTGCAACTCGCGCAGGCGCGGCTCGCCGTCTCGATCTCGACCGAACCCGGGGTCGAGGTGTGCCAACGCCGCCACGAGGTGCTCGTTCGTCGGCACGAACTGCTCGCCCTGGCGATGGCAGCCTCCCGGCGCAACCCGTCGTGGGCAAAGAAACTGGCCGCGTCGGCGGCGGTCACCGCACAGGTCGTCGGGGCGTTGTTCATCGTCATCGCGATCGGAGTCGCGATCTTCCAACTCGGCGGCACCTGACCCCGGCTGGGCGTCGGAACATCACTGGCGCTCCGACGCCCTCGGCCGGGCAGGTGCCCGCGTCGTCAGCCGATCAGGCCGGCGCGTGGCCGCCGTCGCCCTTGACGACCTCGTCGGGGTTTCCGTCCTGGTCGCGGTCGATGATGGTGAGGTCGACCTCGCCATCACCATCGTGGTCGAACTGGAACAGATCGGCCTTGCCGTCACCATCGGTGTCGCTGACCCACAGGTCAGGCTTTCCGTCGTTGTTGGTGTCGCCGACGATCAAGTCGGTGCGGTCGTCGCCGCGGGTCTCGACAGACTCGGTGTCGCTCATGGGTGGCCCTTTCTCACGGAACATGTGCCCACCACCGTAGGACCTGTCCGCACACGGGCGACCCGCGAGGCGCCAAACGGCAGCGGCGAAGCCGTGAGGCGGCGACAGGCGAAAATAGAGACATCGACGGACTACGTCACAATGGGCCTGTGAAATCCGTGGTGCGTTCTCGAAAGGAGCTCAGGGCGCGGCTGCGTAATTTGGCCACGCTGGAACTCGTCAATGTGGGTCTGATCTTCTGGGTGGTCTTCGGGGCGATGGACTTGCCCGCGAGTGCCGCAAACCTCGCCGGATATGGATTGGCCGCCGTTCATCTCGTTATCGGTGCGGTGTATTGGGCTGCGAAGCGAAGTCAGCTTCGTGGGCGCTGTTCTTCGTTGTCGATGGTGGGAACATTTCGTCGACTGCGCGTTGCGACGGCATCTGCCCTTGTCGTCGGTCTGGTGGTGATCGTGGTGGCCAGCCTGTCGACCACCGGGTCATGGCTGCCGGGACTGGGACTTTGGCTGCTCGCCGTGCTTGAACACGTCAACTACTTCTCGTGGCAGCTCATGCACGACACCCGCGCCGATCTGCGCAGGCTGGGGCGGACCCGACGGTTGCACCGATCACATCTCCATGCGGACATGCATCCCCACTGCGGATAGAGCTGACAAGGTCGAATCTGGTATCGATGGTGCTCGCTCGATGCGGCGCCGCGACTATCCGGCCAACGGGCGCAGGCCGGCGCGCATCAACGAGATGAGCGCGTCCGCCGACTCGTCGAATCCGATGAGCAGCACCCCGTCGGGGGCGAATCCCACGACATCCGAGCCGAGAGTGTGGAAGTCGGGCTTGTCACTGGAATAGATCGTCGAGCGAATGTCGGCTTCGCGGAGTCCCGCCTTGAGCAGCTCCTCCTTGACCGAATCGTGAAGACCGCGCCCGTACGCGTCGTCACGCGCGACAATCGCCAGCCGGCGCACCCCGTCGCGCATGACCAGATCGGTGATCGCGCCCGCCTGCAGCCGGTCCGGCGGCGTGGTCCGGAAATAGAGTCCTTGGTCGTCGGCGTCGCTGAGGAAACTCGCGGTGTTGCTCGGTGAGAAGAGCACAACGCCTGCGGCGACCGCGACGGGCAGGACCGCCGCGGTGACCGACGACGCTCCCGCGCCGATGATCACGTGGACCTTCTTCGCGATGAGACGTTTCGCGGTCTCGACCGCCTTCGCCTTGTCGGTGTGGTCGTCCCCATCGAACCACTGAACCGGGCGCCCCAGCACCCCGCCGGCACGGTTGACGTCGGCGATGCCGAGCATCGCGCCGGCGAACATCGGCGGGCCGATGACCGACAGGGAGCCGGTGTGTGGCATCAGACCGCCCAGCCGGAGCGGGCCCGTCCCGGTCTTTCGCGGGGCGGTCGGCGGCGCGAGATGGTTCTCGTCTTCGGCGCTTCCGACCGGAACGTATTCGGTCTGAAGTGGGTCGATCTGGTTGCCTCGGATAAAACGCAGCACCCCGTAGGACGCCGTTGACGGCTCTCCCGTCGAGGTGAGCCCGCTGAGCCGCAACGAGACGCCGCGATAGGCGATGTCGAGCCCCTTGTCGATGAGCCGCAGGCAACTGTCCGGAGTGTGGCAGGTGATTCCCGTCGTGGTGACGCCGGGAATCTGCGCGGCGATAGCGCGTGGCTCGGTGGTGCCCGCGGTGGCGGCGGCGAGCGAGGCGATGACGACCGCGTCATAGGCTTCGCCCGAATAGAGCGGGTCCTTCACCTTCGGGTCGCTCTGGGTGACACGCCGCACGAATTTGTCCGGCAATGGCGCGAGGGGTGCGGTGCCCTTCATGCCGGCCAGCTCGTTGGGAAACTCGGAGAGTTTCTCCCCGATCACGTTGAGCATGTTGGAGTCGGTTCCATAAAACTGGATCGCGGTCGTGCTGTCCTCGGCCGGCCCATTACGTTCGTCATCGTCGCACGCGGCTGTCGATGTCAACAGCACACAGGCCGTCAGTGCGACGGCGATGCGGCGGTGGGGCCAGGAGCGCATCACACCGCTCCTCTCTGGGAGTGTTAAGAAACTCCCTGGTCATAGGGGTCGTCCGTGAGACGCAGGGTAACCCTCAGGGGCGGGGTTGTAAGCCCTGCGAGTGTGTCGATGTCATTGGCGGGTAGCCTGCGCCGCATGAACGAACAGGCCGAACCCGGACCGTCCAGGGCGATTGACCTCACGGGCGTGCCTGCCGGCACCCTCGCGCACCGGATGGAGATCCTCATCTCGGAGGCGACTCCGCGCAAGGTCGTCGGTCGCATGCCGGTCGCCGGCAACACTCAACCGTTCGGGTTGTTGCACGGCGGTGCCTCCTGTGTGCTCGCCGAGACGTTGGGGTCGATTGGGGCGACGCTGCACGCGCAGGAGTTGTTCGGCGGCGTGGCGGTGGGGATGGAGATCTCCGCGACGCACCACCGGCCGGCCCGGTCGGGTCACGTCCATGGGATCGCGCTGCCCCTGCATCTCGGTGGGCGGGTCGCGACATATGAGATTGTGATCTCCGACGACGCGGGCGAGCGGCTCTGCACCGCGAGACTCACCTGCATGCTCAGACCCGCCGACCGCTCCTGACGGACATGGTTGCGCACGCTTCGTAGGCTGCGGAGTGTGGGGCGAGCGGACGACAGCACAGAAGGCTCCGGCCGGATCGGGCAACCGATCGTCGCGCGGGGAGTGGCATGGGACACCGTGATCGCCCGCGACGCCGCGGTGGTGCTGGATTCGGTGCTCAGCGGCGATCGCGACACGGTGGTCGGCGCCTTCGACACGGCAGTTGAGCGCCGGGGGATGCGAGGCGTCTATGACGTCGCGTGGTGCCTCGCCGCAGCTTTGGTCGGCACGGAGCCGGCAGCCAGTCTGGTCGGGCTCGACTTTCCGGAGATCGACCGCGCCCCATATGACACCCGGTGGGTCGCCCGGTTCGCCAGCGCCTACGCCAACGGTGATCCGCCGTCCGGAGAGGCGCTGTTCAGCGCGGCGATGGCCGACGGGCGGCTCACACAGTGCCTGGTCGCCCTAGCGAGTTCCACTGTCGCCACTCTGCGTCACCGCGGTGACCGTACATATCCCGAGGGGTTGACTGCCCCGCAGACTTGAGCGGAATACACTCAACTCTGATGGGGTCGTAGTAGGTGACGTCCAATCAGAGGGAGCCATGAACGCCGAACGCCTGACCACGAAGAGCCGCGAGGTCATCACCGCCGCCGCCGCGACCGCTGCCAAGAGCGGCCACGCCACGGTGGAACCATGGCATCTGCTGCTCGCGCTGCTCGACACCGGGGGATCAACCGCGACGGCACTGCTGCGGGCCGCCGGAGCCAACCCAGCCGAGGTTCGTCGCGCGGCGGCCCGGGCGGTGGAGACGCTGCCCCGGGTGAGCGGGCCGAGCGTCGCCGAACCGACCGTCTCCCGAGAATTCGCCAATATCCTCGGCGCGGCGGAACAGATAGCCCGCCAGCTCGGCGACGAATATCTTTCGACCGAACATATTCTCGCCGGCATGGCCCGCGTCGGCGGGGCGGTCGCACGCGCACTCACCGATGCGGGGGCCAACGAAGAGCGCATCATCGCGGCCTTTCCCACCGTCCGTGGCGGCGATCGACGGGTGACTACTCCCGATCCGGAACAGACCTATCAGGCGTTGCGGAAATATGGCGTCGACCTGACCGAGCAGGCCCGCGAAGGCAAGGTCGATCCCGTCATCGGCCGCGACTCTGAGATCCGGCGCGTGATTCAGGTGCTTTCCCGCCGTACGAAGAATAATCCGGTCCTCATCGGCGAGCCGGGCGTCGGCAAGACCGCCATCGTCGAGGGCTTGGCCCAGCGGATCGTCGCAGGCGACGTGCCGGAGAGTCTGCGCGGCAAACGGTTGGTGAGTCTGGACCTCGGCGCGATGGTGGCCGGCGCGCAATATCGGGGTCAGTTCGAAGAGCGACTCAAGTCGGTGCTGGAGGAGATCAAGGGAAGTGATGGCCAGGTCATTACCTTCCTCGATGAACTGCACACCGTCGTCGGTGCGGGCAAGGGCGAAGGCGCGATGGACGCCGGGAACATGCTCAAGCCGATGCTCGCTCGCGGCGAGCTCCGCATGGTCGGGGCGACCACATTGGATGAATATCGCGAGCACATCGAGAAGGATCCGGCGCTGGAACGGCGATTTCAGCCGGTCGTCGTCGGCGAGCCCAGCGTCGGCGACACCATCGGCATCCTGCGCGGCCTCAAGGAACGCTATGAGGTGCACCACGGCGTGCGCATCACCGACTCGGCGCTGGTGGCGGCGGCTGGACTCTCCGACCGATATATCGCCGACCGTTTTCTGCCCGACAAAGCGATCGACCTGATCGATGAGGCTGCCTCCCGCCTCCGCATGGAGATCGACTCGCGGCCGGTCGAGGTGGACGAGGTCGAACGAGCGGTGCGGCGGTTGGAGATCGAAGAGATGGCGCTGGCGAAGGAACCCGATCCGGCCAGCGCGCAACGCCTCGCCGCACTGCGCATGGAACTCGCCGACAAACGCGAACAGTTCGCGGCGCTCGGCGACCGGTGGCGCACCGAGAAGGAACACATCACGAAGATCTCGGCGACGAAGGAACAACTAGAGACCATGCGACGCGAGGCCGAGCGGGCCGAGCGAGACCTCGACCTGACCAAGGCGTCCGAGCTGCGCTATGGGCGCATCCCCGAGTTGGAGCGGCGGCTCGCGGCGGCCGACGCCGAACTCGCCGAGTTGCAGGACGCGGGAGCGATGCTCAAAGAGGAGGTCGGGCCCGACGACATCGCGGAGGTGATCTCCGCGTGGACCGGAATCCCGGCGGGCCGGCTGATGGAAGGGGAGACCGCGAAGCTGCTGCGCATGGAACAGTCGCTGACCGAACGGGTCATCGGCCAGCCAGAGGCAGTCGCGGCGGTGTCGGACGCGGTTCGGCGAGTTCGCGCGGGGGTCGCCGACCCCGATCGGCCGACCGGATCATTCCTCTTCCTTGGCCCGACTGGAGTGGGCAAGACCGAACTCGCGAAGGCACTCGCGGAGTTTCTCTTCGACGACGAGCGGGCCATGGTTCGCATCGACATGAGCGAGTATGCCGAAAAGCACTCGGTCGCCCGCCTTGTCGGTGCGCCACCCGGATATGTCGGCTATGAGGAGGGCGGCCAGCTCACGGAGGCGGTCCGCCGCCGACCCTATTCGGTGATCCTGCTCGACGAAGCGGAGAAGGCTCACCCGGAGATCTTCGATGTGTTGTTGCAGGTGCTCGATGACGGTCGGCTCACCGACGGGCAGGGCCGCACCGTCGACTTCCGCAACGCCATCATCATTTTGACCTCCAACCTCGGCTCGTCAGTGATAGCCGACCCACTGCTCAGCGAAGAACAACGGCGGGATGCGGTGATGGCGGTGGTTCGGTCGCACGTGAAGCCGGAGTTTCTCAACCGGCTCGACGACGTGGTCGTTTTCCACTCCCTCACCACCGATGACCTCGGCGGTATCGTCGACATCCAACTCGACCTGCTTCGCCGTCGGTTGGCCGATCGTCGACTGGAACTCGACGTCACCGACGCGGCGCATCACTGGTTGGCCAGCCTCGGCTATGACCCGATCTATGGCGCACGGCCGCTGCGTCGGTTGATTCACGCCTCGATCGGTGATCAGCTGGCCAGAGCGCTTCTGTCCGGGGAGATTCGTGATGGCGACGTGGTGCGGGTTGATCATCCGACAGGTCGTGATGGTCTCACCGTGACCGCCTCACCGTGACCCCCCGCGACTCGACACGCGGCGGTAGCGTGAGTGCGGAATCTGGAGGGACACCGATGTCATACATGGTCAATGTGCCGGGACAACCCAAACTTCGCCCGGGGACCGTCACCACGGCGGCGGCACTTCTGTTCGGCTTCGCGCTGACGGAGATAGTTTCATTGGTGATCAGTTTGGTCACGATCCAAGCCGTTCTCGGGGCACTCGACGCGATGGCGGCCACCCCGGAAGAGGAGACGGTGGTGACCGGTGCGCGGATAGCGCTGGTCGTCGGCCTGGCAGTCACGGGAGTATTGGCGATCGCCCCAGCGGTCCTCGGCGCCTTCGTGGGCCGAGGAAAAAACTGGGCCCGGATCGTCACCTGGGTGCTGTCCGGGCTGGCCGTGCTGTGCCTCGGGTGCGGTCTCGCCGGCAGCGCCGTGTCGAGTTCGCTCAACTCCTCGTCGCAGGGCGCACAATCCGAGGCGTTTCAGCGGAAGATTGAGGCTGCGGTTCCGGCCTGGCAGGCGCCGGTCAGCACGGTCATCCAGATCCTGCAGGTCGTCATGCTGCTCGCGATCGTGATCCTGCTTGCGATGCCCGCCTCCAACGACTTCTTCCGGGTCGAGCAGCAGGTCTGGGTTCCCCCGGCCGGCCACTACGGGGATCCGTCGACCGGCTATCAGGCCCCGCCGCCGGCCGGACCTCCGCCCTCGGGGCCGCCCAGGCTGTAGGCGCCAGAGATGTAAGCGCCACAGGGCAAGTGCCAAGGGCTGTGAGCGCCCAGCCCGACGCTGCATGGGTCGCGATCGACGGTTTTGTCTCGATCGTGGCCCATGCGGCGTCTAAGCCCGGTATTTTCAGGCTGGAAGCGACTGCCAAGCGGGGACGGGGCGTCATATGTCGTATCAGCCGACCAAGCCAACCGAGCCGGCGACTCCAATCGAGCCGCCCAACCGGCGGCCGGGAGTCGTCACGCTCGCGGCCGCGCTGCTCGTCATCGGCGTGGTCTGGGGGCTCGTGCTGTCAGTCTCCTACTTCATCGGCGCTGGGCAGATCTCTGACGAGTTTCGTCGCCGCGCAGCAGGCACGACCGCGACACCGACGCAGATCGACTCGATCGTCGCGGCGATTCGCTCCCTCTTCAGCCTTGGAGGGATAATCAGCCTGCTGCTGGCCGCGCTCATCGCGCTGCTCGCCGTCGGTGTGCTGCGGGGTAACAATGCCGCTCGCGTCACCACCGTGGTGTTGATCGTGATCGCGATCTGCAGTGGTGCCGGCTTCGGCTCCGGGACCGCCATCACCAGCCGCGCCGAGTGGGCCGTCAACGTCAATGACGCCAACGCGCAGCTCGCGCAGGACCTCGGCCAGGCCTATGCCGACTCCGTGCCGGGCTGGATGGTCGGCGTCGCCACGGGATTCGTGTGCCTGCAGCTGCTCGGCTACATCGCGGTTGTCGTGCTGCTCTTCCTGCCCGTGTCGAACCGATTCTTCCGCCGGAGGGCGAGGGCCACTCCGTCCAGTGGGGTCACCATGACGCCGCCCCCGCCGCCCAACGCGCCACCGGGCCCGCCACCAGGCCCGCCACCGGGTTCGCCCGACCAGCCACCCATGCCGGGCTGAGCCGGACGATCGAAATCCCCTCAACGCCGCTATGTGGCGGTCGGGTTCGGCGAACCTCGCCAAGGTATGGCTGACTTTCCTCGACGCCAGCGCGAGTTCGCGTCGCACCGATGTGGTGGATGAGGCACGATGAACAGGAGCGCGCCACGCCTCACAATGTGGGTTCGCTAGGGCGGGATAAAACGTCGCTTACATTGACCGTTGGCGTTATTGAACTGCGGTTTTTCCGACCTGGACTGCTTGTCTGGCCGGTTTTTCGGGAACGTTAACGGTCGCACAGTCACCGCTACTGGTAGTGACCGCGCGAATATGTTTGTGTCGCCTCTCGAACTCACAATTGCCGATGCGTCGCCGCCCGGGAGGGCCTGTCAGGCCATCAGGTCGGTCGATCGCTCCGGCCGGCCATCGCACCCAGACAAACGGTCCCCCAGGGGTCCGCCGAACTCCATCCAACCCAGCCTTGATGCCCCATTCGTTCCTCGACGGGTAGATCAGATTATGATGACCCTAGATCACCGCACTGCGTCGATCCTTACGGTCGTCACTGCGCAGGGTTCGTGAAGCGAGATCATGAAACGCCATCCAGCGCCACAAGCGCGACGTTGTCGAACAGACTCACGGATGGAGCCTAAGGGGCGATTCCGATTCGGGGGAGATAGGCTAATCAACATGTCGGAGCGCGACGACCTGCGTAAACTTATCCATGATCTCGCCGTGGTGCGTGGTCGCGTGGTGCTGTCGTCGGGGGCGGAGGCGGATGTATATGTCGATCTTCGCCGAGTCACCCTGCAGCACCAAGCGGCGCCACTGGTGGGACGGGTGATGCTCGACCTTGTCGATGACTGGGACTTCGACGCGGTCGGGGGGTTGACGCTCGGCGCCGACCCGATCGCGACCGCGATGTTGCATGCGGCACGGGACCGGGGTCGCGCGCTGGACGCGTTCGTCGTACGTAAAGAAGGAAAGGCGCACGGTCTGCAACGACGTATCGAAGGTCCGGATGTCGCCGGGCGTCGAGTTCTCGCCGTTGAGGACACTTCAACTACAGGCAGTAGCGTGTTGAGTGCGGTTGACGCCCTGCGTCACGCCGGCGCTCATGTCATTGGGACAGCGGTAATCGTCGATCGAGGTGCTGGGGAAGTGGTTCGGTCGACTGGGCTGGACTTTCGGTCGGCGTACACGCTCGCCGATCTGGACCTGCCAGCCTGACTATTCAGCCAATAAGAAATGTCGTTTCGATAGTCACGGATATGTTGTCGAATCGATGGTGCCTGGTGAAAGGATGTAAGACGTGCGAACTGCGCTTGCTGAACTGATATTGCCCTCCAGCTCACCGCTGAACGGTGAGCCATATGACCGCATCGACGCTGAGCGACTCGCTGGCGTGCTGAAGGCGCTTGCCGACCCGGCACGCCTGCGGCTGCTCAGCCTTATCCAGGCATCACCGGACGGGGAGGCGTGCGTCTGCGACCTCACCGCGCCGATCGGGCTGTCACAGCCGACCGTCAGCCACCACCTGCGCATCCTCACCGAGTCCGGCCTGCTGGAGCGGGAAAAGCGTGGCGTGTGGGCCTACTACCGGCTGGTGCCGTCGGCCATTCAGCAGATCGCTGATCTGCTGACCCCGCCGCGCAAGCGTGCCACGAAGCGGGCACGCTAGCCCACGGGCCCAGGCGCCGGCCCGATTCGTCCGGCGCCAGGGCCCGTAGCGGCCATGTGGTTCGCGAGTCGGCATGACCTGTCCGCCGCGGGACCCCATGGTGCTGTCCTGATCTCCGGGTACGCTGTGCGCCCAACCTGCTGAAGTGGGGGCCAGTGTGTCCGGACGCCACATCACCCGACGCCGGACCCGGCGCCGGTCACCGGTGTTGATCGGGGCCGTAGCGCTCGTCGGAGTCGCGGTGCTCGCCACCGTGAAGTTGGTCTCGGCCAACGCCGCCGGCTGCACCGGTGAGATTTCTCTGCGGGTTGCCGTGGCACCCGAGCTTGCCCCGGTGCTCAGTGAGGCCGGATCCGACTGGGCCGCGACGAAACCACACATCGGTGGGGTTTGCGTCGTGCTCACCGTCAACCCGGTCACCCCTGCCATGATGGCCCAACAACTGACCGCTGCGGCCGGAAAGCCTGTCGACGTCGGACCCGGCGCCCCCTCGACGCCCTCACCTGACCCCAACGCCGCCGATCTGCCGGCGGTCTGGATTCCAGATTCGACGGCGTGGTTGGCTCGAGTCCAAGCGGTGGACTCGGCGGCGTTTCATGCGGATGCCCGTTCGATCGCCAGTTCGCCCGTGGTGATGGCGATGCCCGAATCGGACGCGCGTCGCTTCGGCTGGCCCGAAGCGCGACTGCAGATCGCCACCATCAAGCCGCTGCTCGCCCAGCGCGATCAATGGAGATTCGGCGTCGCGGATCCGCGCCGCGAGACGGCCGGTCTCGCCTTCGCGATGCTCTTCAACGAGGCGTTCGCGAACAATGATGCCGACTTGCCAGGGCTGGTGCGGACGTTTCGCAGCCTCGCCGTGACACCGACAAGCGATGAGCTGCTCGGTTCACTGGGCGCCACCAGCAACGCGGGTCCGGTCGCCGAGCAGGCGGTCGTGCGACCTCGTGCGGCCACATCCGGCCAGTCGATCGTGGCGGTTCAGATCGACCCGGCGGCGCCCATGCTCGACTATCCCTTCGCGATTCGCTCAACCCTGCCTCGGGCGACGGTTCAGGCGGCGCAACTGCTGCGCACCGAGCTGCTCGGCGCCGCGGCGACACGCCGGTTGGCGTCACACGGGTTCCGCGATTCACACGGCAAAGTGGGCCCGGGTTTCCCAGCCACGGCGGCCACGACCGCCGAACCCGCCGTCGGCACGCCGATCGACGACCCCGTTCGCGTCCGGCGGGCACTCGAGGTCTGGACCGCGGCCACCGCGCCCTCCCGCACAATCGTTCTGTTCGACACCTCCGCCTCGATGGCGCGGTGGATCGGCACCGGCGACGACGCGATGTCGCGATCCGCGGTCATGTTCGCGGCCGCGCAGACGGGGCTCAACCTCTTCACCCCGGTCAGCGAGGTGGGGATGTGGACCTTCAATACCGGACACAAGGAACTTGTCGCGTCGGACCGGCTCAGCGCCTCGCACAAGCGGCTCTTCGCGGAGCGCGCCGCGAAGACGAACCAGGCCCGTTCGGACCGCTCCGACCTCTATGACACTCTGCTCGATGCCTATCAGCGTGTCCGCGACGGTTATGACCCGAGTCGGCTTAACCTCGTGGTCGCCTTCACCGACGGGGGCGACAGCAGTCCGAGCGAGGTGCGACGGGCCAAGTTTCTGCAGGATCTGCAGCGCCTCGCCGACCCCACCCGGCCCATCCGGATGATCCTCATCGGGATCGACACCGACGAGGCTGGCGGCAGGGAACTTCAGCAGATCGCCGATGCGGCCGGCGGCGGATACTTCCCACTCACGAACCCCGCCGATATCCAGATGATCTTTTTGAAGGCGCTCCTGCGCATCGGTGCCGTCTGAACGCGGAGCTGTTCGACACCGCGTTCAGACGACACTGCGTTCAGACGTCGCACGCTCAGGCGTCGCGGTGTCGGCCCTCATGCCCGGCGTTGGCGTCGGCCGGCGGCGTGGAAGGCCGTCCTGCGTCCGACTGTGTCGCCGCCGAACGTGCCGCGAGTCGAGTTTCCCGCCGGTTGCGCCAGACCTCGATGAAGATCGGCAGGGCCGAGAGCAGGACGATGAACAGAATCACCGGCAGAAGGTAGCTGTCGATCTTGTCGGCCGGGATGTAGTCGGTGATCTTCTTCGCCACGAAGTAGCCGATGAGCAGCAGTCCTTCGGTCCACAGTAGACCGCCGATGACGTTCCAGAGGAGGAAAGTGCGTGCGGGCATCTCCAGCACGCCCGCGACCGGGTTGAGGAAGGTGCGCACCACGGGGATGAACCGAGCCAAGACCACGGCTTTGGCGGGGCCGAACTTCGCGAAATAGTATTCGGCCTTCTCCACGTACACCGGTTTAAAGATCTTTGAATCGGGCTTATCAAAGATCTTTCGACCATATCGTGCGCCGAGAAGGTGCCCCAGTTGGGCGCCAGCGATGGCGCAGATCGGCGCGCCGATTGTGAGCCACGCCAGGGACAACTGCACTCCGGGCAGAATCTCGTTGGCGAACGGCGATGCCGCGATCCCAGCCAGGAAGAGCAGGGAATCGCCGGGGAAGAAGAAACCGACCAACAGGCCGGTCTCCGCGAAAATGATCGCGAGTACGCCGATGAGGCCGAACGCGGCGAGCAACTCCGCGGCGTTGAGCGGGTTGATGGCCAGGGTGTCAGCGAGCGCAAGGGCCGCAGCGGTCTCCACGGCGAATCAGGTTACCCGCTGGGTTCCCAGCGCCCGCTCACCGGAGCCGAACCGGCGGGTCCGCGGGTCTGCGGCGCCGGCGGACCTCACCGGCGGACCTCAGCGGTAGTCATCATCGAAGTCGGCGGCCCGCGACTGCTCGAGCGCGTCGTATTCGCCGACTTCGGCTGAGTCGGCGTCGGGGCCGGGCGTGTCGGGCGCGTCGGCCGGATTGGCCAGCGTCGCCTGCTCCACCGCGTCCTCGGCCGGGGCCATCGGGTCACGGTCGGCGGGGTCCAGATGGTTGGTTGCGACAGGCTCATCGTGCGGCCGGGCCATCGTGCCTCCCTTGGCGATCGTCCACTTCTCACCGTACGCCAGGTCGGCTCTCCGTATCCTGATGTCGGGCGGTGGCGCGAACTGCGCGATACTGCCCGACATCAGGGACAGTGCGGTCCGCCAGGGCAGGCCACCACACAAGATCAAGGAGCATCCGGGATGCCAATCGCCACATCCGAGGTCTACGCCGAAATGATCTCCCGCGCGAAGGCGGGCGGATTCGCGTATCCGGCGATCAACGTGACCTCGTCGCAGACGCTCAACGCGGCGCTGCGCGGTTTCGCCGACGCGGGCAGTGACGGAATCGTTCAGGTCTCCACCGGCGGTGCGGAATATCTCTCCGGTCCGACCATCAAGGACATGGTCACCGGCTCCGTCGCGTTCGCCGCCTACGCCGCCGAGGTCGCGAAGAAATATCCGGTCACGATCGCCCTGCACACCGACCACTGCCCGAAGAACAAGCTCGACGGCTTCGTCCGCCCCCTCATCGCGTTGTCGAAGGAGCGGGTCGCCGCAGGTGGCGAGCCGATCTTCCAGTCCCACATGTGGGACGGTTCGGCCGTGCCGCTGGCGGAGAACCTCACGATCGCCGAGGAACTGCTCGCAGACTGCGCCGCAGCTAAGATCATTTTGGAGATCGAGGTGGGGGTCGTCGGCGGCGAGGAGGACGGCATCGTCGGCGCGATCGACGAAAAGCTTTACACCACAGTCGAGGACGGGCTCGCCACCGCCGCCGCGCTGGGGCTGGGCGACAAGGGCGCCTATATGGCGGCACTCACCTTCGGCAATGTCCACGGTGTCTATAAGCCCGGAAACGTCAAGCTCCGTCCCGAGATCCTCAAAGAGATCCAGGACGCGGTCGGCGCGCAATACGGCCAGGAGAAGCCGTTCAACTTGGTGTTCCACGGCGGCTCCGGATCGTTGCTCTCCGAGATCCGATCCGCTCTCGACTACGGCGTGGTCAAGATGAACGTCGACACCGACACGCAATATTCGTTCACCCGCCCGGTCGCCGCTCACATGTTCTCTCACTATGACGGTGTGCTCAAAGTGGACGGCGAGGTTGGCGACAAGAAGGCATATGACCCCCGGGCCTGGGGCAAGGCGGCCGAGGAGGGCATGGCGAAGCGGGTCGTGCAGGCCTGCGAGGACCTGCGTTCGACCGGGACCAGCCTGGCGCGGTGAACATCGTGTCGATGTTCGCGTCACGCTGACCCGGTGCGACGGTTTACGAGTCAGACATCGATGAGGCGGCCATGAGCAGTTCGGCCGCCTCATCGATGTCATCGGTGAGGCGAATGAGCGACGAGAGGTCGCCGTGTGGTGAGGCCGCGAGCAACGGCGCGAGCAGGCCCCGCACCGGCATCGTCGTGGTCCAATAGTCGATGTCGAGAAAGACGAACGGCCCGCTGTCGCCGTCGGTGCCATAGAACGCCTTCGTCGCGGCCTGGAAGACCTCTTGCACGGTGCCCGCCCGGCCGGGCGCGAAGACGATGCCGCCCCGGCACAGGCGCAGGATGGTGTCTTCGCGAATCGCGTTGGAGAAGTATTTCGCGATCGCGCCAGCGAAGAGGTTCGCCGGCTCGTGACCGTAGTGCCACGTCGGCAGGGCGAGCCCACCCCGGGCGAGACGGCCGGCCGAGTCCGCCGGTTCGTCGATCGTCGCGCGGAGACGGCGAACGGCGATCGCGGCGGCGGTGTAAGGATCGTGGTCGGTGAAGTGCGGCGCGGTCGCGAGCCGGTCGATCGCCTCGGTGAGCGCGTCGTCATTGGCGGTCCGGAGAAACGCGCCGAGATTCGCCGCCTCCATCACGCCCGGGCCGCCGCCGGTGACGACGAGTCGGCCGGCTCGGGCCAACCGGTGGGCCAAGCCGGCGACCAGCCGGTAGGGTCGGGAGCCACGTGATTCGTTGTGCCCACCCATGATGCCGACGACCGACGCCTCGGAACTCGCGGCGGTCCACTCGGAGATCGTCTCGCCGAGTGCGTCATCGATTCCCGCGTCGTGGATGCGCTGCGCGAGCGCCTCCCGCAGGTCGGGCACCGGGCCACCGTGGGCGAGGTAGTGACGATAGACCACCGTGTCGTACATCGCGTCGAAGCCGCCGTCGGCGAAGCCCGCGGCGAGATCGTCCGCGACATATAGCCGAGGCGGCATGGTCGGATAGGGGACGGCGTCGAACGCCGGGACCACGTGACCCCCACGTTCGGTGATGTTCGCGGCGACGGTCGGATCATCGAAGTGGCAGCCGACGAAGAGGGTGTTCGAGACATCGACGGTGCTGAGATCCGGCGGGCGCCGATCGAGCCTCAGCCCCTGAATGATCAACCCGGCGAGCGATCCGGCCCGCACCCGCGAGTCGAATTCGACGCGTGACTCGACCTCGCCGGCACGGGTCTGCGCTGCAGTGGTTGACAGTCCAGCGGGTGCGAGTTCGACAGCGTGGCCGAGCGGCCTGGGTGTCGTGGTCTCCGACTGACCCGCGGCGCGTTGTGATGGGAGGTTCAGGGACATGCCGCCCATCATCTCCCCAGCCGTCGAATCGCGCTGGGCGAGCCGACGCCGCCGCCACAAGCGCCCCGAACTGTGGAAAACCCCTCACCAGATCAGCTACCACGACGCGGCGTGACGGGGTTGAATACCCTCATGGCGAATCTTCTCCCCCAGCCCGCGGCCACGCTGTTGCCCACCGACGACAGCTTCGCCGCGGCGACTGATGCGACGCCGGAGGAGTTGGCCGAGCGATTTCCCGCGGTGAGCGCGGCCTGGGCCGGTCTGGCTGAGGCTGCGTTCGAGAGCGGGCAGGTCGTGACCGCATATGCGTTCGCCCGTACGGGATATCACCGCGGGCTTGATCAATTGCGTCGCAACGGGTGGCGGGGTGCCGGACCGGTGCCCTGGTCACATGAGCCCAATCGGGGTTTTCTGCGGTGCGTGCACCTGTTGGCGAAGGCCGCCGACGCGATCGGCGAGTCGGACGAGGCCGCTCGGTGTGCGCGGTTTCTGCGCGATTGTGATCCGGCCGCTGCCGATGCGCTCGCCGGCTGAGACGATCACAGTCCATCGGCGACGGCCGCGACCACGCGCAGCCAGCGGCGTCGGCTTTCGGCGCTGAGCGCCGAATAGCGCAACGGGGCCCGCGACCCGAGGACGGGATCGGGCGGCACCCGGCACACCGCACGACACCGGCGGGCCAATTCCCGATGGGCGCGTGTGCGCCCGGCGGGCGCCGGGATGGCTGGTTCGGTCACAACCACGACGGCGCGCTGCGTCACCGAATGCCTGCCGCGCTGGTCGAGTTGGTCAAGCAGGCGCAGCGCCGATTCGGCGACGGCGGCGTGACCGTCGTCGACGCCGACCGGAATCACCAGTTGATCGGTGGCGTCCATCGCCGCTTGCCAACTCTGGGTCGTGACGTCGTCCCCGGTGTCGACGAGAATCAGTCGGTAGTGCTGGCTGATCACGTCGCGTGCCCGGCGGAAGGCCGAGGCGCTGAGAACCTCGTCGGCGCGAGCCGCGCCCGAGGCGAGGACCGCGAACGCCGCCTCAGAACTCGAGCGCAGATAGTCTCGCAGCGGCGAGCCGTTCTCGGTTCGCGCGATGTCACGCAGCAACTCCCACACCGTGGCGCAGTGCCCGGGTGGGTGCGCGAGGCTGCTCAGCGCCGCGTGGGTTTCGTCGTTGTCCCAGGCCAGCACGGGTTCACCACGGATTTGGGCGAAGGTGAAGGCCAGCATGACCGTGGCGACCGTCTTGCCCGCGTTCGGTGTCGGGTTGGCGATAGTGATTTGGCGGACGCCACTGAAGGCACGACGTGCCGCGCTGAGTTCGGTCGTGCCGCCGGCCCGATCCGGGCGCTCCGGGTCTGGGGCTCGGCCACCGTCTGCGGTTGGCTCGGCTCCAGCAGCGGGTGTCGAGGGTCGTGCGGTGGGTGTCGGGATCTGCGTGGATCCTGGTGCGCTTCGGTGACTTGGGCGCGGAACAGGCGCGCCGTGCCACGGCGACCCGGGTGCGAAACCGGCGCCGTCGGCCGGTCCGGACGGCGCCGCGTTGACGTCGTGGGACACATCATCACCCCCTGTGCCTTCAGGGTGACACATGGGTGCTCGGCTCACATATAGACGGCCCACGCTCCGCGTTCGATCCACCACACCCGTTTGCGGGACAGTCGGCCGACGACCCCGTCGTCAACGAAGGGAAGGCCGTCCCCGAGTGGGTGGTCGGCGTCGTCGCGAGGGGTCACGCTGACGGCGCGACCATGGGCACGGCGTACCTCGAATTGGATCTTGGGTTTCCGTAGTGCCCGTCGGTGTGCGACCGGCACCGCGACCGCGACGGTGATCATGCCGTCGTCGGCAGCGCTATGCGTGACGAGCGGAAGACCATCCACAGCGGAGGGTCCGGTGTTGCGGATCGAGCAGGCCACCACGGGGTCGGTGCCGTCGCTGAGCACGGCGTCGTCGACCTCGACCCGACCCCACCAGGGGGCGGCTTGATTGTGGCGATCGACCCCGCCGAGCAGGCAGCCGTGCACCGTGACCGACCCGGAGTCGGTGCGCAGCAGGTCGAGGCGTCGCTCGCGGCCGGCGAGGACGGCGGTCGCGACGGCGATGGGGTCGCGGGGCAGGCCGAGTGCGGCGACGAGCGCGGGCATGGCCGGGGCGAGTGACAGCACCGCCAACGGGGGCAGGTCGAAGACGGTTCGGTCCGGGGGCAGGTGGGCGGGCCGTTTCGACGGCGGGGGAGCCTGCCGGCGGGTGAGCCGGCGGACCACGGCCCGCACCTCGCCGTCGGTGCCCGCCGCGACGATCAGGCGGGCCTGCCCCGCCACCACCGGCTCGATCGCCGAGTCGATCTCCGAGTCGGCCCCGGCGGTCACCATGGTCACCGTGGCACCACCTGCGCGGAGGGCATCCGCGCAGGTGAGGGCTGGTACGCGCGGCGAAGCCCCGGCGTCGGCGAGGCGCGCGGTGTCGGCGAGCTCGAGGAGCACAACTGATGGCATGAGTGAGCCCTCCTCACGATGGTCGCCAGCCTTCCTTGTTAGCCTGACATCGGCGGGCACACCGGCGGGCGGCGCCCCCTCGGGATGCTCGGGAGGCGGAAGATGCCAGCGATCGTGCTCATCGGCGCGCAGTGGGGCGACGAGGGTAAGGGCAAGGTGACCGACCTGCTCGGGGAGCGGGTCGACTATGTCGTGCGATATCAGGGCGGTAACAACGCCGGTCACACGGTGATCTTGCCCGATGGGCGGCGTTTCGCCCTGCACCTCATGCCCTCGGGGGTCCTCACCCCGAGTTGCACTCCGGTGATCGGCAACGGGGTCGTCATCGATCCGAAGGTGCTCATCGGTGAGATCGACGGGCTGACCGAGCGGGGCGTCTCCTGCGACCGTTTGATCATCTCGGCCGACGCGCATCTGATCATGCCCCACCACCGGGCACTGGACAAAGTGGTGGAACGCTATCTCGGGTCGGCGCGCATCGGCACAACGGGCCGGGGCATCGGCCCGGCCTACGGCGATAAGGTCGCGCGCGTCGGCATTCGCGTGCAGGACCTGCTCGACCCCGGCATTCTTGAGCAGAAGCTCGAGCTCGCGTTGCGCGAGAAGAACCAGGTTCTCGTCAAGGTCTATAACCGCAAGGCGATCGACGCGACGGCGGTGTTGGAGGAATACCTCGGTTATGCCGCGCGCCTGCGTCCCTATATCGGTGACGCTCGCCAGGAACTCGCCCACGCGTTGGAGCGTGACCAGACAGTCCTGCTCGAAGGCGCCCAAGCCACATTGCTCGACGTCGACCACGGCACCTATCCGTTCGTCACCTCGTCGAACCCGACCTCCGGCGGAGCCTGCGTCGGCTCCGGCATTCCGCCCACCCGCATCACCCGGGTCATCGGAGTCGCGAAGGCCTATGTCACCCGGGTGGGCGCGGGGCCGTTTCCGACGGAGCTCTTCGACGCCGCCGGCGAACACCTGCGTTCGGTCGGCGTCGAGTTCGGCACGACCACAGGTCGGCAGCGTCGATGCGGATGGTTCGATGCGGTCGCCGCACGTTATGCGGTGCGAGTCAACGGCATCACCGACCTGGTGATCACCAAACTCGATGTGCTCTCCGGACTCGCCGAGGTGCCGGTGTGCATCGGCTATGAGATCGATGGCGAGGTCGTCGACGAGATGCCGATGACCCAGACGGCGCTGCACCACGCCCGCCCGGTCTATGAGGTCTTCGACGGCTGGAGCGAGGACATCTCCCAGTGCCGCACGATGGCGGACCTGCCGGCCGCCGCTCAGGCATATATCGAACAGATCGAGACGCTCGCTGGCGCCCGGGTCAGCGTGATCGGCGTCGGCCCGGGTCGGGAGCAGAACGTGGTGCGCGCGTCGTTGGTGTGATCGCCGAAGAGGCCGGCGTGGCGCCGATTAAGATCACCCGACGTGCGAGTACTTCTAATCGGATCTGGTGGGCGGGAGCACTCGATCGCCCTGGCCCTCGCCGACGACGACGCCGTGACCGAGGTGATCGCGGCCCCCGGCAACCCCGGCATCGCCGAGTCGGCGACCCTGCGCCCAGTGGCCACAGTCGACCCGGCCGCGGTGGTCGCGCTCGCCCGCGAGGTGCGCCCCGACCTCGTTGTGATCGGCCCAGAGGCGCCGCTGGTCGCCGGAGTGGGCGACTCGCTGCGGGAGGCGGGCTTCACGTGCTTCGGCCCATCGGCGGCGGCCGCCCGGTTGGAGGGCTCGAAGGCGTTCGCGAAAGAGGTGATGGCCGAGGCGGGGGTGCCGACCGCGCGGGCCCGGGTCTGCACAACTGAGGCGGAGGCCGACGCGGCGCTTGACGAGTTCGGCGCGCCCTATGTCGTCAAGGATGACGGGCTCGCGGCAGGCAAGGGCGTGGTGGTGACCTCCGATCGCGCCGTGGCGCGAGCCCATGCGAAGGCCTGTGAGCGGGTGGTCATCGAGGAGTTTCTCGACGGGCCCGAGGTCTCGCTCTTTGTGATCACCGATGGTTCCAGTGCGGTCGCGTTGGTGCCGGCGCAGGACTTCAAGCGGATCGGTGACGGCGACACCGGCCCCAACACTGGGGGGATGGGCGCCTATGCGCCGGTGGTCGGGGTGCCCGACGATCTGGTGCCCGACGTGATGAGCCGGGTCGTGCACCCCACTCTCGCCGCGATGCGTCGTCGGGGCACCCCGTTTGCCGGGGTTCTCTATGTCGGGCTCGCGCTGACGTCGTCCGGGCCACGGGTCGTGGAGTTCAACGCCCGATTCGGCGACCCGGAGACCCAGACCGTGTTGGCCTTGCTCGAGACGCCGCTCGCGGGTCTGCTGTTCGCGGCCGCGACTGGAACTCTGGACCAACATCCGCCGTTGCGGTGGCGGCCTGGGGCGGCGGTGTTGGTGGTGCTCGCCGCGGCTGGCTATCCCGAACCGCCTCGGGTCGGCGACGTCATCACCGGCGCGGACCGCCCCGGTGTGCTGCACGCGGGCACCGTGCGCACGGCTGCCGGCGAGCTTGTCTCGGCCGGTGGCCGGGTGCTCGGCTGCCTCGGCACGGGGCCGCATGTCGCCGCCGCGCGCGAGCGGGCGTACGAGATCATGGCCGGTGTCCATCTGGCCGGCGGGCAGGTTCGGTCCGACATCGCGCTCGACGCGGCCCGGGAAGACCGCGGGGCCGACGCGCCGCATTGAGACAGCGTCCCGGCCGACGCGGTCCACGCGAACCGGGCCGGCCGGGACGCCGCCGTCGATCAGGACCGGGGAAGGTCGAAGAGGTTGGCGAGGTTGGCGGCGAGTCCGAGGTCGCCCTTGGCCTTGAGCTTGCCGGTCATGAACATGGTCATCGGGTTGGCCGCGCCGGCGACGAGCTTGAGGAAGTCGAGCCCTCCGACGGTGACGGCGAGCTTCGGGTCGGCCTGGGGGGCTGGCGACAGGACGCAGGTGCCGTCGGCGATGACCAGCTCGAAGGTCTCCGGGTCGGCGGGACCGCCGGTGATCGTCCAATGCACGACGGCGCTGGTGGCTCCCGCTCGGTCCGCGCGGAACTGGTCGGGGAATCGGGCGAAGATCGTGCCGAGCAGGGTGGCCCGGTGGTCACCGCTGAGCGCGGCCTCAAGGTCGCTCTTGGACGCGCCTTTGACCGCGGCGGCGAATTCGGCCGGCGTGGCGCCGCTGAGGGCGGAGATGTCGAAAGTCATGGGGGCTCCGTGGAATGGGAAGTGACTACTCGTGCGTAACGTTACGCACGAGTAGGTAAGCTGTCCAGCGTGCGACAGCCGGCGTTTCAACGACTCCCGCGAGCGGTGCGCGAAGCGCAGATGCTCGACGCGGCGGTGACGATCTTTTCCCAGCGGGGTTATCACCCGGCCAGCGTCGACGAGATCGCCGACGCCGCCGGGGTCTCCAAACCCATGGTCTATGCCTATCTCGGCGCCAAAGAGGACCTCTTCATCGCCTGCCTGCACCGGGAGGGGACCCGGCTGCTCGAGGCGGTCGCGGCGGCCGTCGAGGCCGGACTCGACCCGCCGGAACAATTGCGCCGCGGCCTGACCGGCTTCCTGCGGTTTGTCGCCGCGCACCGGGAGGGCTGGTCGGTGCTCTATCGACACGCCCGAGCGCAGGAACCGTCGGCCTCGGTGCTGGCACAGCTGCGCGCCCGGTTCGTCGAGATGGTCACCGCGCTGCTCGCCGACGCCGCTTGCGCCGCCGGACACCCCATGCCCGAGGCGGCGTTGACCGCCACCAGCCACGCACTCGTCGGCGCCGCCGAGGCCGTCGCGGACTGGCTCGCCGACCACCCCGACGAATCTCCCGAGGAGACCGCCGACCGGTTGGTGACAGTGCTCTGGGTCGGGGCGCAGGCGACCCTGCGCGGAGTCGACTGGCGCGGTCGCTGATCAACCCGCACCCGGCTGCTAGAAATGAGCACGTGATCAAAACGTCCGCCGCCCCGCCGGTGATCCCCGATGTGCTCGCCACCCGTTATGCCTCCGCCGAGCTGATTCGGATCTGGTCGCCGGAGGAGAAGGTCCGAGCCGAACGCCGACTGTGGGTGGCGGTGCTCGCCGCCCAGCGCCGGCTCGGCGTCGACGTGCCGGACGGGGTGATCGAGGCGTATCGATCAGTTGTCGACGACGTCGACCTGGCCAGCATCGCCGCCCGGGAACGGGTCACCCGGCACGACGTCAAGGCCCGCATCGAGGAGTTCGCCGCGCTCGCCGGACACGAACACATCCACAAAGGGATGACGTCGCGCGACCTCACCGAAAATGTCGAACAGACGCAGATCCGTCGCTCGATGGAGTTGGTCCGCGACCGGATCGTCGCGACGCTCGCGAGCCTCGCCGCACGGGCGCTGGAGTTCGACGGCCTCGTCATGGTGGGGCGCTCGCACAACGTGCCGGCGCAGGCCACCACCCTCGGCAAACGTTTCGCCTCGGCAGCCGAAGAACTACTCATCGCGTACGACCGGATGACCGATCTGCTGCACCGCTATCCGTTGCGCGGCATCAAGGGACCGGTCGGCACCGCCCAGGACCAGCTGGACCTGCTGGGTGACCCGATCCGGCTGGTCGCGCTGGAGAAAGAAGTCGCCGATCACCTGGGGTTCACTCAGGTGCTCACCAGCGTCGGACAGGTCTATCCGCGGTCGCTTGACTTCGATGTGCTGTCGGCGCTGGCACAGTCGGCGGCGGCGCCCTCCTCCCTGGCGACCACCATCAGGCTGATGGCCGGGCAGGAACTGGTCACCGAAGGATTCCGCGCCGGACAGGTCGGATCGTCGGCGATGCCCCACAAGATGAACACCCGGTCGTGCGAGCGGATCAACGGACTCGCCGTCATCGTGCGGGGATACCTGTCGATGGTCGGTGAACTCTCCGGAGATCAATGGAACGAGGGAGACGTCTCCTGCTCGGTGGTGCGCCGAGTGGCGCTGCCCGGCGCGTTCTTCGCCGTTGACGGGCTGTTCGCGACGACGCTCACCGTCCTCGACGAGTTCGGGGCGTATCCGGCTGTGGTGGACCGCGAACTCGACCGTTACCTGCCGTTTCTGGCCACGACCAAGGTGCTCGTCGCAGCGGTCCGGCGAGGGGTCGGGCGGGAGGTCGCGCACGAGGCGATCAAGGAACACGCGGTCGCGGTCGCGCTCGCCATGCGCGACCGCGCCACCGCCGGCAACGACTTGGTGGCGCGGCTGGCCGCCGATCCGCGGTTGGGCTTGGCGGCGGCAGACATCGAGGCGTTGCTCGCCGACCGGGCGGCGTTCGTCGGCGCCGCCAGCGCGCAGACCCAGGCCGTCGCCGATCGGGTCGCCGCGGTGCTTGAGCTGCATCCGGACGTCGTCGGATATCAGCCGGAGCCGATCATCTGAACTGGTGCTCGCCGAGCCTGTGCTGACAGACTGACCGGATGGAGTGGATCACCGCAGCGCTCGCGGCTTTCGTCCTGATCGTGCCGGTGGAGCTGCCCGACAAGACGTTCATCGCGACCCTCGTGCTGACGACGAGATATCCGCCGTTGCCGGTGTGGTTGGGCGTTGTCGCCGCTTTCGGCATTCAGTGCGCCATCGCTGTCGCCGCCGGGCAGGTGTTGACCCTGCTTCCCGACCTGCCGGTGCGGATCGCGGTGATCACACTGTTCGTCGTCGGCGCGATCGTGCTCGCTCGGGGTGCCCGCGGCGCCGATGCCAAGGGAGCCGAAGAGCAGCGAGAGTACGCCGAGAAGATCCATGACGCTCGCACCGGTTGGCGGGCCGCGGCGGCGAGCTTCGCGGTTCTCTTCGCCGCCGAGTGGGGTGACCTGTCGCAGTTGCTCATCGCGAGCCTCGTCGCCGGCGGACGCCCCGCGGTGCCGGTCTTCGTCGGAGCCTGGATGGCGCTGTCCACGGTCGCCGGGGCCGGGGTGCTGCTCGGCCGGGTGCTGTTGCGTCATGTCCGGCTGTCCGTGTTGCGATATGTGGGTGCCGGAGTCTGCACGGTGCTCGCCGTGGTGAGCGCGGTCAACCTCACGGCTTGAGATCGGCAACGCTGCGCGTTGACTCGATCACCGCAGGCCACGTCGTCGCCGCGGACCCCACACTCGTCGCCCGGGGTCGATGGGGAAGCCTGGAGGACAGGGGCGAAACCGGTAGGCTGTTGGACGCCCATGTAGGGCGGCCAGCCTGCCGAACCACAGTCAGGAGCATCCGTGGCTCGCGTCGTCGTCGATGTCATGCTCAAACCAGAGATCCTTGACCCGCAGGGTCAGGCGGTCGCCAACGCTCTTCCTCGACTCGGCGTGACGGGAGTCACGTCCGTGCGTATCGGAAAGCGTATCGAGATCGAATTCGCTGAGGATGCCAATCCGCACCAGGCGCATCAGATCGCGGATAAGCTTCTCGCCAATCCGGTGATCGAGGACTTCACCATCCACATCACCGATGACGCCGAAGCGGCCGCCCCGTGAGCGTGATCGTCGGGGTGGTGACCTTCCCCGGCTCACTCGACGACCGGGACGCCGCACGGGCGGTGGCCCGCGCCGGTGCCACACCCGTGCGGTTGTGGCACGCCGATCCGAAGCTGCACCAAGTCGACGCGGTGGTCCTGCCGGGTGGCTTCTCCTATGGGGACTATCTGCGGTGTGGGGCGATTGCGCGATTCTCCGCAGTGATGGGTTCGATCGTCGACGCGGCCCAGGAAGGCATGCCGGTGCTCGGCATCTGCAACGGCTTCCAGATCCTCTGCGAGGCGCACCTATTGCCCGGCGCGCTGACCCGCAACCAGCACCTGCACTTCCGAAGCCGCGATCAGCGACTGCGCGTCGACTCGACCGCGTCGGCTTGGAGCAACGCCTTCGGGTTCGGTCAGGAGATCGTCGTTCCGGTGAAGAACGGCGAGGGGCGCTATGTCGCGGACCGCTTCACGCTGGATGAGCTGGACGCCGAGGACCGGGTCGTGGCCCGATATGTCGGCGGCAATCCGAACGGTTCGCTGCGTGACATCGCCGCCATTCGCAACGAAGCCGGCAACGTCGTCGGCATCATGCCGCACCCCGAGCACGCGATCGATGAGCTCACCGGACCCACTGCCGATGGGCTGGGCCTGTTCACCTCGCTGCTCACGCATCTCGCCGGAGTCACCGCATGACCACGACCGGGCCCACCACCGACCAGCCCCCCGCGACGCCGGCGGAGACTGACATGCTCGATGCGCACGTCACGGCAGTCGAGAACGCCGCAGCCGGCATGGCGTGGCGAGACATCGGCTTTGACACGGTCGCACGGGCGGTCGACACCCCACACGAGCATCAGCCCTATCTCGAGCTGGGTCTGCAGCCCGACGAATACGAGCGAATCCGCCAGATCCTCGGACGGCGTCCGACCGAGAGCGAACTGGCGATGTATTCGATCATGTGGAGCGAACACTGTTCGTACAAGTCAAGCAAGGTTCATCTGCGGCAATTCGGGGAGAAAGCACCGCCGTCGGATCGACTGCTCGCAGGCATCGGTGAGAACGCCGGGGTGATCCAGGTCTCTGACCGGCTCGCGGTGACGTTCAAGGTCGAGTCACACAACCATCCGTCCTTTGTGGAGCCACATCAGGGCGCCGCGACAGGTGTCGGCGGCATCGTCCGCGACATCCTCGCGATGGGAGCCCGACCGATCGCGGTCATGGACCCACTGCGGTTCGGAGCAGCCGACCACGAGGACACCCGACGAGTCCTGCCCGGTGTCGTCGCCGGCATCGGTGGCTATGGCAACTGCCTGGGCCTGCCCAACATCGGCGGCGAGATCGTCTTCGACGAGTGCTATCAGGGCAACCCGCTCATCAACGCGCTCTGTGTGGGCGTCCTGCCCGCCAGTCGCCTGCAGAACAAGGCCGCCGCCGGCGTCGGCAACATCGTCGTCCTCATCGGAGCCAAGACCGGGCGCGACGGCATCGGCGGCGTCTCCGTGCTCGCCAGCGCCACCTTTGATGACGAGTCGCAGCAACGTCGGCCCAGCGTGCAGGTCGGCGACCCGTTCACCGAGAAGTTGCTCATCGAAGCCTGCCTGGAACTGTATGACGGTAACCTCGTCGTCGGCATTCAGGACCTGGGCGGCGCCGGCCTGACCTGCGCGTTGTCGGAGACTGCCGCCGCAGCGGGCACCGGGATGGTCGTCGACCTCGATCTGGTGCCGCTGCGCGAACCATCGATGCAGCCGCACGAGGTGCTCGCCTCGGAGTCACAGGAACGCATGCTGCTCATCGTCACGCCGGAGAACCTTCCCGTGGTGCTGTCGATCTGCGGCCAATGGGGCGTCATCGCGACCGCGATCGGCGAGGTCATCGCGCCACCGGCCGACGAGGTCGCCGGACGGTTGGTGATCCGCTGGCGGGGCGAGACGGTCTGCGACGTGCCGCCGGGCTCGCTCGCCGACGACGGACCGGTCTACGCCCGGCCGATGCGGGAACCGAATGACCGAATTCTGCTGCACGCGGACCGCGCGGAGACGCTGCCCCGGCCGACGACCGGCGACGAGCTGCGCGCCGACCTGCTCCGGCTGATCTCGTCACCCAACCTCTGCGACAAGACGTGGGTGACCGAGCAATACGACCGATATGTGTTGGGCAACACCGTGCTCGCGCAACCCGAGGACGCCGGCGTGGTGCGTATCGACGAACGGACCGGCCTCGGCGTCGCGCTCTCCGTCGACGGCAATGGGCGCTTCGCTAAACTTGACCCCTATTCGGGAGCACAGCTGGCGCTCGCCGAGGCCTACCGCAACGTCGCGGCGAGCGGGGCGGTCCCGGTCGCGGTCACCAACTGCCTCAACTTCGGATCACCGGAGGATCCGGTGGTGATGTGGCAGTTCGCCGAGGCTGTGCGCGGCCTCGCCGATGGGTGTCAGAGCCTCGGAATTCCGGTCACCGGTGGCAACGTCAGCTTCTATAACCAGACCGGTGCGACAGCGATCAACCCCACGCCCGTCGTTGGGGTGCTCGGCGTTCTCGACGACGTCACCCGCCGGACGCCGATGGGCTTCATGGCCGCAGGCGACACCATCTTTCTCCTGGGCGAGACCCGCGACGAGCTCTCCGGCTCGGAGTGGGCGCACGTCATTCACCGGCACCTCGGCGGGCGGCCACCGGTCGTTGACCTCGACGCCGAACATCGACTCGCCGCGCTGCTCGCGGCCGCGTCGGCCAACGCGCTGCTGAGTTCGGCGCACGACCTGTCCGACGGCGGTCTCGCGCAGACGTTGGTCGAATCGTGTCTGCGTAAGGGTTTCGGTGCTCAGATCGTGCTGCCGCAACGGGAGAGCCCCTTCGTGTGGCTCTTCAGCGAGTCGACGGCCCGGGTGTTGGTGTCGTGTGATCACGACCAAGAGGAGGCGTTGACGGCGCTCGCCGCCGAGAACGGCGTCGCCTGCACCCAGTTGGGCATGGTTCGTCGCCAGGCGAGTTCGCTGGTGATCGAGGGCCTTCTCGAGATCTCCCTGGAGGAACTACGAGACGCCCACACCCGTACGTTGCCGGAGCTATTCGGCTGAGCGGAGGTTTCGGCTGAGTCGATGCTTTTCGGCTGACGAGGCGCAACGTGTGAGGGCCCCACCGAATATTCGGTGGGGCCCTCACACGTTGGTCACAGGCTCACTCGTCGAACCAGTCCACCCGTCGGTCGCCCGGCGGCGGGGCCTGACCCGGCCGCGGTCCGCGTTGATCATGGTCACCGTATTGGCCGGGGTCGCCGTATTGGCCCGGGGCACCGTATGGGCCGCCGCCGGGCTGCCCCGGGCCGGGCTGCCCCGGAGCCGGTTGGCCATAGCCGGGCTGTTGCCCGTACCAGGGCTGTCCGCCAGCGGCGTAAGGGTCGGGCTGTCCGTAACCAGGCGCCCCACCCGAATAGCCCGGGGCCTGTCCACCGGGTCCCGGTTGGCCATATCCGGGCTGGACTGGACCCGGCTGACCGTAGCCCGGCTGGGCCGGCCCCGGTTGGCTATAGCCCGGCTGGCCGTAGCCGCCGGCCGGCGGGCTCACCGGCGGTGTGCCGCCGCTGTAGCCACCGGGCCACTGCTGCGCATAGGGGTCGCCGCCGGTCGGCGGGACCCGGTTATGCAGTTGGGTCGGCATGTCGGCAAGCGGCGATCTCGCGATCATGGTCTGGTCGTTGTCGCCACCCATGCCGCCGCGCGGGCCGTGCGGCTCCATGGGGCCACGCATCACCGCGGTGCGGTCGGGAGCGGGGGCGCCGCGCCGGGCAGGCGGACGGCCACCGCCGGGCCCACCGCGAGACGGACGTGGGCCGCCATCGCCGGGTCCCCCACGTGAGCCTCGTCGGTCGTTCTGGTCGTCGTATCCGTCGTCGCCGCCGTCGGCACGCCGACGGACGAAGATGAAGACGATGGCGCCGATTCCGACGAGCACGAGCAGGCCGCCCACCGCGATGAGGGTCCACGACAGGCCCCCGCTGTCATTTGCGGAGGAGGCGTCTCCGGCGACCACCGGGGTGTCGGTGGCCACATCCGACTGATCGGGATCAGGCTCCTGAGTGGCGGCCGTGGTGGGGGGTGCGCTGGCGGTCGGATTGTCGGGGATCATCGTGATGCGCAGCGATGGGACGGGTTGGTTGGCGTTGGCCAGCATCGTGCGGTCGGCCTTGACCCACTGCGCCTTCTCCACGCGCACCACGATGCTGCCGGGCACGATCGGTGCGGCCGGAGTCGAGGTGAATCGGAACTTGCCGGCGGCGTCGGTGGTCGCTTCATAGGTGTGCGGCGGGTTGCCCGCGTCCTGCAGCGTCACCCGGGCGTCTTTGATCGGCTTGGCGTCGGTCACGTTGACGACGACCCCGGCGACGTAGGGCACCGTCGTCACGTCGGGCACGTCGACCTTGACGGTCTGGGTGTTGGTGGCGGAACCGGCCTGGATGGTGATGGTGATCTGCTCGTCGGCCGCGAAACTGGTGGCGGCGCGCAGTCGGGCGGTGAAGGGCGTGCCCGCCGGTGTCACATCGGTGTTGTCCCATTGACAGGTGTTGACGCAGGTGAGCTTGGGGTTGCTGGGCTGCACCGAGATGTTGACCTTGTTTGTCGCCGAGACGGTGAAGTGGACCACGGTCTCTTGGCCCGGGCCGATCGTCGCCGGACTCAGGCTGACGTTTGAGAGGGCCTCGTCGCCAGCGATCGCGGGTGCGCCGATGCCGATCACGCCGAGCGCTGTGATCATGGTCACGATCGCAACGCGGAGAGTCCGCGCACGTCGGTGCGTATTCACGCCCATGCCCCCTTCACCTCTGCCTGGGCAACCACGGTGGCGCCGGCTGGCGCCGGGCGAACCCCACGGTGATGCTGGTGCCGAGTGGCGCCGGTGGTGTGGGGGTCTCCACCGATGGCAACTATGCCCTGCGAACCGCCCTATGCGCGACCCAGGGTCGAAGCTGGGGGCCCGACTGTTCGAACCGTATCGTTGTCCATATGTCGAGCAACGTCGCCGATTCGGCCAACCTGATGGCGGCGGTGGTCGCGATCGACGCTGGTGAGGCTCCGTCGGTCGCTGTGCTGAAGGCCGCGGTGCGGGCGTTGCTGATCCGACTGCGGGCGGTCGCACCGGGACGGTCCGTCGAGGTGCGGGTGCCCCCGTTCGGGGCGGTTCAATGCGGTGCCGGGCCGGTGCACACCCGGGGAACGCCGCCGAACGTTGTTGAGACCGACGCGGTCAGTTTCGTCCGGATCGGGACCGGCCGGCTGGGCTGGGACGAGGCGGTGGCGAGCGGGGTAGTCCGAGCCAGTGGGACGCGTGCGGACCTCGCGGCTCTCATGCCGTTGTGGGAGGACACCCCGTTCGACTACATTGAGCAGTGATGCCATTGCGGATAGTCACCGCCACTTCGCTACGATTGATGTGACCGAACGGGGTGTGGCGCGATCAGCGCTGACGTGGGTAGATACTTGATCGACGAGGCCGTCAGTCGAGCCCGACCATAGGTCGGCCGACACATCCGGGGCCTGACAGCGACGAGGTTCCGGTCACTTTTGAGCGAGCGAATGAGGAGCAGTCCGGTGCGCCGAGGCGACGGTTTCCTGGGCCATGACCTCGACCCGTGCGATCCGAAGCCGCAGGACGAGTGCGGCGTCTTCGGCGTGTGGGCACCCGGAGAGGATGTGGCGAAGCTCACGTATTTTGGGCTCTATGCTCTGCAGCACCGAGGCCAGGAAGCGGCTGGCATCGCCGTGAGCGACGGCCGGGGCGTGGTCGTCTACAAGGACCTCGGGCTGGTCGCCCAGGTCTTCGACGAGCCGACCCTGGCGAGCCTGCGCGGACATATCGCCGTCGGCCACACCCGCTACTCCACCACCGGTGGTTCGACCTGGGAGAACGCCCAACCCACGCTGCGGGCCACGCCCGTCGGGCCCGATGGTCGTGGCCCGGCCACGACCATCGCCTTGGCGCACAACGGCAATCTGGTCAACACCGCCGAACTCGCCCGCGAGGCGGAGTCGCTCGGAATTACCGATGGGGCGACCTCCGACACCGCGATCGTCGCGAGCCTGCTCGCCGCGCATCCGGACCTGTCCGTCGAGGCTGCGGCACTCACCGTGTTGCCCCTCTTGCGGGGCGCGTTCAGCTTCGTGTTCATGGACGAGGAGACTCTCTATGCCGCGAGGGACGCGCAAGGCGTACGCCCGCTTGTGCTTGGTCGTCTCGAACGCGGATGGGTCGTCGCGAGCGAGACGGCGGCCCTCGACACGGTCGGCGCGAGCCTGGTGCGGGAGGTCGAACCCGGCGAGTTGATCGCCATCGACGACGGGGGACTGCGGTCGACGCGCTTCGCCGCGCCGGAGCCCAAAGGGTGCCTCTTTGAATATGTCTATCTCGCCCGGCCGGACACCAGCATCGCGGGGCGCAACGTCTATGCCGCGCGGGTCGCGATCGGTCGCGCCTTGGCCCGCCAACACCCGGTGGACGCCGATCTTGTGATCGGAGTGCCGGAGTCGGGCATTCCGGCGGCCACCGGATATGCGGCGGAGTCGGGCATTCCCTATGGCTTGGGCCTGGTCAAGAACTCATATGTGGGCCGCACCTTCATTCAGCCCAGCCAGACCATTCGGCAACTCGGGATCAGGCTCAAACTCAACCCGTTGCGGGAAGTGATCCGCGGCAAACGCATCATCGTCGTCGACGACTCGATCGTGCGCGGCAACACCCAGCGGGCGCAGGCGCGCATGCTTCGGGAGGCTGGCGCGGTTGAGGTGCACGTGCGCATCTCGTCGCCACCGGTGAAGTGGCCGTGTTTCTATGGGATCGACTTCGCCACCCGGGCCGAACTGCTCGCCAACGGCCTCGACAATGAGGGTGTCCGGCGGTCCATCGGCGCGGACTCCCTCGGTTATGTCGACCTCGATGGACTCATCGCCGCGACCGAACAGCCCCGCAGTCGGCTATGTCGAGCCTGTTTCGACGGGGAATATCCGATTCCCTTGCCGGCCGATGACCTCATCGGCAAGCACATGCTCGAAGGGGTGCAGCGGCGGCTGACTCCGTTGACACCGAGTCCGGGGGCCGAGGGTGCCCTGTCCCGGCCGTGACTCAGGCAAGATCATTAGTTGACCTCGGGGGCTTGATGTTGGACGACGCAAGGGGAGAACCGTGCCGAAATTGACTGATCGCGCCGGAAACGGCGCGGGGGCAGGCAACGATGCCGGCCCCGCCCGAGCCGG
Source organism: uncultured Actinomycetota bacterium (assembly GCA_963736695.1). Taxonomy (GTDB): domain Bacteria; phylum Actinomycetota; class Actinomycetes; order Mycobacteriales; family Micromonosporaceae; genus CAVTPU01. The sequence continues at coordinate 2,482,840 of CAVTPU010000004.1, read as the reverse complement.
CGGCTCCGGCGACCTGTCCAACACGCACCAGCGAACCGTGACCTATGCCGAGGCGGGAGTCTCGATCCACGCCGGCGAAGCCGCTGTCGAGCTGCTCAAGACAAAGGTCCACCGCACATGGCGGCCCGAGGTCGTCGGTGACATCGGGGGATTCGCCGGACTATTCAAGTTGGACGTCCAGAAATATCGCCAGCCGCTGCTCGCTTCGTCCACCGACGGTGTCGGCACCAAACTCGTCATCGCCCAACAGCTCGACGTGCACGACACGGTCGGCATCGACCTGGTCGCCATGGTCGTCGACGACCTTGTCGCCTGTGGTGCGGAGCCGCTGTTCCTGCTCGACTACATCGCCTGCGGTCGAGGTCGTTCCCGACAAGGTGGCGACGATCGCGGCCGGCATCGCCGACGGATGTCGCACCGCGGGCTGCGCATTGCTTGGCGGCGAGACCGCCGAGCACCCCGGGGTGCTGCGCCCTCACGAGTACGATCTCTCCGCGACCGGCATCGGTGTCGTCGAGGCCGACGCCGTGCTCAACCGTGATCGGGTGGAGCTCGGCGACGCCGTCATCGCGATGCGATCGTCCGGTCTGCACTCCAACGGCTATTCGCTCGTGCGCCATGTGCTGCTCGGCGCCTCCCGGATGCGCTTGGACGCGGTCGTGGAGGAGTTCGACAACCAGCGCACCCTCGGCGAGGAGTTGCTCTCCCCAACCCGGATCTATGCCAAGGACTGCCTCGATCTGATGACCGAGACCGACGTGCACGCGTTGGTGCACGTGACCGGCGGAGGCATTCCGGGGAACCTCGTGCGGGTGTTGCCCGAAGGGGTCGACGCGGTGGTTGATCGGGCGACGTGGCGCCCGCAGCCGATCTTCGACCTCGTGCAGCGTCGGGGCCGCATCGACGAAGCCGAGATGGAGTCCACCTTCAACATGGGCGTCGGAATGATGGCGATCGTCGCCGCCGCCGACACGGAACGGGCCCTCGCCTTCCTGCGTGGGCGCGGCATCGACGCCTGGGTCGCTGGCGAGGTGGTCGAGGGAGACGGTCAGGTGCGGATGGTGGGCTCGCACACGCGGGGATGACGCACCGAAAATAGCCACATAACCGGTATATTGCCCTGTCGTCACACATTGATATATGTACAGGGGTTTCGGTTTGCTGATGTTCCTCCCTAGCCTGGAACGACACGACGGCTGGGGAGGAACACGTGCGCGGTGGCGGCTGGACGGGCATGCGTGGCATCAATGCCGTGCCGTCCTACGTCATCATGCAGCCAACTACCTTGTGCAATCTTGACTGTACGTATTGCTACCTGCCGATGAAATCCTCCGATCGGCGGATGCCGACGACGGTTGCCGCGGCGGTCGCCGACACTGTTAATGACTGGGCGACGAACGCGCACCGATTCTCCGTGGTGTGGCACGGCGGCGAACCGCTCGCCGCCGGCCGCGACCACCTCGGCGCGTTGATGGACGCCTTCCACGGAGTCGAGCACCACATCCAGACCAACGCCACCCTCATCAACGACGCGTGGTGCGACTTCATCATCGAGCGGGACGTGCGGGTGGGGCTGAGCATCGACGGCCCCCGTGCCTTCACGCAGCAGCGGGTGCTTCGGGGAGGCGCTCCGGCGTACGACCGGATCATGAATGGGGTTCGAGTTCTCCGGCGTCGCGGCATCGGCTTCGCAGTGCTCTGCGTCGTCTCCGATCCATGCCCGGGTGTCGCCGCCGAGCTCTATGACTTCGTCGCCGACCTCGGGGCCACGGTGCTCGGCGTCAACATCGAAGAACTTGAAGGGATCAACATCCGCGGCAATGCCCACGACGCGGCCATGGTGCGGGGTTTCTGGGCCGAGCTGACCGCCGTGTGGCGTCGCGACCCCCGAGTTGAGGTGCGTGAGGTGGAGTGGGCCTTGCGCTATGCCGGGGCGCTGCTCGAGGGGGCGGCCGACGAGTTGCTGCCACGCCGGCACGATCCGATTCCCACCATCGCGGCGGATGGTTCGGTTGTGCTGCTGTCGCCGGAACTCGCCGGGTTCACCTCACCTCACTATGGCGACTTCAGCTCGGGGTCGGTGCTCGACACGTCACTGGCGCTGATTGTGGAGGCCGCCGCGTCGAGGCCCGTCGGCTGGCTCGCCGAATATCTCGACGGCGTGGAGGCATGTCGCGACCAATGTGCCTATTTCGGCTTCTGTGGCGGGGCGCACGCCGCGAACCGCTTCTTCGAACATGGGAACTTTCGACGGAACTCAGACGCACCACTGCCACAACAGCAAGATCAACCTACTGGAGGGAGTGCTCGATCATGCGCGAACCGAGTGATCGGAGCGCGGTGCCCGCAGGTGCCGGCGGTGACATCAACGACCGGATTCTGGCGACCGCCGGGCTCGCGACCCTCGTCGCAGAGGCTGAGACCGTCTGGCGGACGCGTGCACAGGTGGCCGGGGCCGCGGATGACAGTGATGTGACCAAGCCGGGCTGGCGGACCTTTGAGGACGCCTTTCCGACCTTCTACGAGTTCACCAACCGGCCCCGATGACGTGGCCGGTTGGTGAACACGCTGCTAGCCTCGGGCCGCCCAGCCACCATTGTCGGTTTCGTCGTCCTCGGCGGAGTCATCAGGATGGTCGCTGGACGCGTCGCCATCCTTGTCTGAACTCGTCCGGCCGCCGAGCTCGCGCTGCAGCGCGGCGAGGTCGGTGTTGGGGGAGTGGTATTTCAACTCCCGGGCCACCTTTGTCTGCTTGGCCTTCGCACGGCCGCGCCCCATGGCTCGACCCCCTCGCACAGAAATTGCGGGGCACCCTAGAGGGTGGGCCCCGACGACGTCAGGCATCTCTCGTGGCTCATACGGTACATCGCCCGGGCAGCCTTCTGCACCTCGACCCAGCCCGGCGCGTCCGGCCACCCTCGCTGACCAGCCCAGGGAGTCCGAAGAACCCCTGTGTCAGGATGCGAAGAATCGCCTGGTCAACGCGGTTTCGCACGGGCGGCGACTCGATCCCCGTGACGGTTTCGAGCCGATCGGATGTGATGTGCCTGACTATCCGGGCCACCTCTCGCCGCCAACCGGCGAGCGCACTTTCCGATAGTCCGGCGTTCGTGATTTAACGGCCAGCACCGAGCCGGAACCGGCGAACGCGCCCCACTTGGGCCATCCGACGTTCTGCCAGACGATCTGCGGTGACCTCAGGGGTCGCCCCGGTCCGTTGCGCCTCCGCCAAGATCGTCTTCGTCGTATCGAAGATCCGGGACGCCCGGGCCTTCGCCCGGTCGAAGTTGAAGCCATCGATCTCGTCGGCGACCTGGATCACACCGCCCGCGTTCACCACGTAGTCAGGGGCGTAAAGAATGCCCCGAGCCGCGAGTGCGTCGCCGACGCCGGGGTGGGCGAGTTGGTTGTTGGCCGCGCCGACGACCATGGTGGCAGTCAGGGTCTCCACCGTCGTGTCGTCGAGCGCGCCGCCCATCGCGCACGGGGAATAGACGTCCAAGTCGGCCTTCACCAGCGCCTGCGGCTCGACCACGATCTCAACCTCGGGGTGGGCCACCTGCATTCGGGCCAACACGCTTTCATCGACATCGCTGACCAGCACCGAGGCCCCGTCCGTCAGTAGATGTTCGATGAGGTGCCGGCCGACCTTGCCGGCACCGGCGACCCCGACCCGACGGCCAGCCAGACTCGGGCTGCCCCAGCGGTGCTCCGCAGCCGCCCGCATCCCACAGAAGACGCCCCAGGCGGTCAGGACCGACGAGTCGCCACACCCACCATGCTCCACCGACCGGCCGGTGACGAAACGACTCTCCCGGGCAACCATGTCCATGTCGACCGTGTAGGTGCCGACATCGCAGGCGGTGACGTAACGCCCGCCGAGGGACTCGACGAACCGCCCATAGGCGCGAAGTAACGCCTCGCTCTTCGCGGTGGCTGGATCACCCCAGATGACGGCCTTGCCGCCGCCGAGGTCCAGCCCCGCCATCGAGTTCTTGTAAGCCATCGCCCGGCTCAACTTGAGCACGTCGGCGATGGCCGACTCCTCGTCGGCATAGGGGAAGAATCGCGTGCCGCCCAGCGCCGGACCCAGAGCGGTGGAGTAGATCGCGATGATCGCTCGTAAGCCGCTTGCCGGATCCTGACAGAAGACCACCTGCTCGTGGGCGTCGATTGTCGTGCCGGCGTCGTGGGCGGAGGGAATACCCGAGGTGAAGACACTCATTGTCGTTCTCCAAGGTGAGTCTGTGGCAGTGGCCGGCCGCGCGGGCCTCGGCTGTGGTGGGCCTGAAGGGCCGTGCCAGGTGCCCGGCGTGGTTCGCCGGTATGACGAAGCCTAGATGCCCCGGGCACACCTGCTGTGGCGGTGTGGTCACGCAGCTGTGATCCGTGCGAGGATCGCGCCGTGCCGACACTCTTCGCGTCATACCTGCGGGTCTATGAGCCGTTGAGCGCCTTTGACCGGCGGGCGCAGGCGTATTGGCGGCGTTATCTCACCGACGGGCGGGCCGTGTCGCCCGCCGAGGGCCCCGGCCGGCAACGCTCCACCGTGCTCACCGCACTGGGCGCCCGGTGGAGCCACCTGCCTGAGCTGCCCGACGAAGCCTATGTGTTGCAGTCCGACGACGCGACACTCATCTGTCCGTGGAATCTGCGGGTGCGGGTCGCCGAGGCGGCCTTGGAGGCCCGCGACGGGGTCCCCTCGGTGCTCGCCGACGCGTTCGTGCCCCCGACGCTCGCCGGCCTGGCCCAAGCGGTGATCACGCACTGGAATTCGGCGGCGCATGTGCTGGAGTTCGGCGCGCCCCGCCAGCACGAGCAGATCTCGACGTGGAGCGTGCCACTGCGCTGGTTCGTTCTCGTCGAGCCGGATGAACGGGAACTCATCCTGGAGCCGGGCAGTCGGGTGCTGCGCTATCGCACCCAGATATCCAAGGCTCGGCGGCGGGCGCATCGGGCCCTCTCGGTGCTGCGCAAGAGCCTCGGCGATGTTCCGATCGCCGAGGCGGTCGAGGAGAGCGCCCGCTGGTTGGAGGAGTTTCATCCCCGGTCGATCGTCGAGCTCGACTATGGCGGATTAGCATCGATGATCTCGGATGATGATCTCCGTGCCGACGATTCACCGGGGCTCGTCGCGCGAGGCCTCACCGCACTCGCGGCCGGCGACGCGGAGGCCGCCACGGAGGCATATGAGCAGCTCGTTGATGGTTGGCGGGCAATTCAGCTATTAGAGCGCTGTAACTGAATTGTTATCTCTGAACCGGGCAAATCGTGCGTAACTCAACCGACCATCCACCGCGCTTCATCCGTTCGGCCCATGTCGGACATCGGGGACTAGCCGGACGATGAATTGCGCGTCGGCCGGCGAAACCCGGCCGTCGTCTTGAGCACATGTGGAGGAGATTGGCAATGGCATCTCGAACGCACGAGCCGGAACCGCTGCTCACCCCCGCTGAGGTCGCGTCGATGTTTCGCGTCGACCCGAAGACGGTGACCCGGTGGGCGAAAGCCGGCAAGTTGAGCGCGATTCGCACCCTTGGCGGGCACCGCCGCTATCGTGAGTCGGAGGTGCGCGCACTTCTGCAGGGGCAGATTCCGTCTCAGCGGCAGGGCGACTGACCGCGTCACAGCGAGCGGTTCACTAACTACACCGTGCGTGAAAGCAACGGTCCGCGTGCCGATGGTGCATCGGCGACCGCGGACCGTTTTTCCGTTCCTCAGCAGGTGCCCAGCATCTCGGTCAGCGACCCCTTCTCGGCCACGGTCACCGTTAACCGCCAGTGGCTCTTGACCTGAATCCATCGCTGCGCGTAGACACACCAGTAGTCATGTCGGGGCGGTCGCCACTGGGACGGGTCCTGGTCACCCTTGGCGCGATTGGTGCGGGCGGTCACCGCCAACAGTTGTGGCCGGGTCACGTCGTTGGCGAACGCCTCCCGCTGCTCCTCAGTCCACCGTTTGGCGCCGGTGCGCCACGCGTTGGCCAGCGGCACCATGTGGTCGATGTCGAGTTGGCGGGGGTCGTCGACCGTCACCCCGTCATATTCGCTGAACCACTCGCCTGCGGTGATCTCGCACGACTTCGCCGTCGTGACTTTCGAGCCCTCGCGGGCGAGCACCGCCTCCCGGGTGTCGCAGCCGTCGCCTTGGGCGATCCAGTGCCGGAAGTGGTCGCGGTCATAGCCGGTCATCGAGTCCCATGTCGAGACCGTGAGTCCGGCGAGAGCGGAGCGGGCGTCGCTCGAGTCGGCCACGCCGCCCGATCCCGGCGGCGTGGCCGACTGATCGGCGAGGGAACCGCAACCGCTCAGTGACAGCGCGACCGCGCACGCGACGGCGACGAGTCTGTTAAGCCTGGGGTGTCGACGCATCGCCACAGCATGACCGGCACGCCCGGGTCGGTCCATGACCGTGCCCGGGCGCGCCGTCGGTCAATTAGGCGCGCACCGCCCGATTGACGGCGGCGGTGACCGCGCGCAACGAGGCGGTCACGATATTGCGATCGGTGCCCACTCCCCAGAACACGGTGCCGTTGACCGAGGCCTCCAGATAGGCCGCCGCCTCGGCGTCGCCGCCAGCGGACATCGCGTGCTCGGCGTAGTCCAGCACCCGTACCTCTATGTCTATATCGGACAGTGCGTGGACGAACGCGTCGATCGGTCCGTTGCCCACGCCCGTCAGTGTCTTCTCGACTCCGCCGATGTGCGCCTGCGCGACCAACTCCACCTTTCCGTCCACTGTGTTCACACTGTAGGTTCGAACGCGCAACCACGGCTCGATCTGGTGCTGCACAAGGTATTCCTGCGCGAAGATCTCCCACATGCGCGATGGTCCGACCTCGCCGCCCGCGCCATCGGTGTGCCGCTGCACCACCCCAGAGAACTCGATCTGCAGGCGACGGGGCAGGTCGAAGTGGTGCTCGGCCTTCATGATGTAGGCGACACCGCCCTTGCCGGACTGCGAATTGACGCGGATCACGGCCTCATAGGTGCGGCCCACATCCTTCGGGTCGATCGGCAGATATGGCACCGCCCACTCCTGCGCGTCGATCGGCACGCCGGCCGCGCCCGCGTCCCGGGCGAGCGCCTCCAGCCCCTTCTTGATCGCGTCCTGGTGTGAGCCGGAGAAGGCGGTATAGACGAGATCGCCCGCGTACGGGTGTCGTTCGTGCACGGGAAGCTGATTGCAATACTCCACAGTGCGCTTGATTTCGTCGATGGCGCTGAAGTCGATCTGTGGGTCGACACCTTGCGAAAAAAGGTTGAGCCCCAACGTCACCAGGTCGACGTTGCCGGTGCGTTCTCCGTTGCCGAACAGGCAACCCTCGACTCGGTCGGCGCCGGCGAGCAGCCCCAGCTCCGCTGCGGCCACCGCGGTGCCGCGGTCGTTGTGTGGGTGCAGTGACAACACGATCGCGGCGCGGCGCGGCAGGTTTCGGTGCATCCACTCGATCGAATCTGCATAGATGTTGGGGCTGGCCATCTCGACGGTCGCCGGCAGATTGACGATGAGCGGCCGGTCGACCGTCGGGTCGATGACGTCGGTGACCGCCGCGCAGACCTCGAGCGCGAAGTCGAGTTCGGTGCCGGTGAAGGACTCCGGCGAGTATTCATAGAAGATCTCAGTGTCCGGAGTGTGAATCTCGGCGTATTTCTGGCACAACCGAGCGCCGTCCACCGCGATCGCTGTGATGCCGGGGCGGTCGAGACCGAAGACCACGCGGCGCTGCAGGACCGACGTCGAGTTGTAGAAGTGCACGATCGCCCGCCGAGCTCCCCGCAGCGACTCATAGGTGCGGTCGATGAGGTGCTCCCGGGCCTGGGTCAGCACCTGAATCGTCACGTCGTCCGGGATGAGGTCATCGTCGATGAGTTGACGCACGAAGTCGAAGTCGGTCTGGCTCGCCGACGGGAAACCGACCTCGATCTCCTTATAGCCCAATTCGACCAGCAGCCGGAACATGCGGCGTTTGCGCTCGGGCGACATCGGGTCGATGAGCGCCTGATTGCCGTCACGCAGGTCAACCGCGCACCATCGAGGAGTGGCGTCGAGGCGGCGGGCCGGCCAGCGGCGGTCGGGCAGGTCGACCGCGAAAGTCTCGTGATAGGGCCGATAACGGTGGACCGGCATCCGACTGGCGCGTTGTCGGGCGATCGGATCGTGGAAAGTCGAGTTCACTAATTGAGATGGCATGTGACGCTCCTTGACGGCCATGGGCGAGACCCGATCGGGTCTACGGAGGGGAGAAAGGCCGACCGGCGAAGCGCGTGCGCTGGACGAAGCGGGCGTTAACTCCGCGACGAGGTGCCGGCCGTGAGGGCCTCGTCGCGGCCGCGAAGAAGTCCAGACGCGTGCCACATGGTGTCGCTAGCTTATCCGCCCTGATCCGGCGTGGCGAGGCGCGGTCGTGCCAATGCCGGCGAGGGTGACGCGGTTCACGCGGGTGGACGCACGCTCGGCGTCGCCGACGCCGACGGGGACGGCCGAGGTGGTGGGGCAGACTGCCCAAGCAGGCCCCGCCGAACGACCGGCGCCGGCATCGCCACCGTGGGGGGCGCCGCCCCCACCGCTCCAGTCAAGATCAAAGACCCAAATCCGACTCGTACGGCGGTGAGCACTCCGTCCGGGCTATAGCAGTAGACACCGGGATCGACCGGTGGCGCGAGCGCCGCCGAGTTGGACTCCACTGAGAAGCAGACACCCGCCGCGCCCGGCAGCGGGTCGGTCGCCGTGACCGACAGCGCGGTCGCCCGGTCGAGCAGCGGGTCGATCCAGTCGGTGAAGACGTGGTGTACCCGCGGGTCCGCGCGGGCGGCGAGAGCAGTGGCGCGGACACACCCGGGACTCACCGGAGCAAGGTCGGGCCGCGAGAGGGCCGATCCATCCGCTGGGCCGAGCGCACACTGAAACAGGCCCGCAGACGACCGGAACATCGCCACGTCGGCGAGGCCGCCGAGCGCCCCGCCAGGCACCGCGACGATCCACGAGCCATCCGCGGCGACCGCGACCGTGACGGTGCGCGGCGTCCGCTTTCCCTCGGTGAGGGTGTAGGTCGCGACGTAGCGTCGGTCCTTCGCTGCTGCGGCGAGCGCCGCGAGCCGATCCCGATCAGCTGGCCGGTTTGTCAACGTGGGTGGATCAACAGGGGTCGGGGGTGTGCCGCCGCAGGCGGCGGTCACCAACAGCAACGCGGACAGGGTCGAGCTCACGCCGACCACGCCTCTCCAACAGACGCGCACATACACATTCTCGCCTGTCCCACACCCCGGATCGTGGGATCGCCCTCTCCCCGCGCGCCGGAGGCGCCGGTTAAGCTGGCAGTCGATGTCGGCGCCGTCGGCGCGCGGACCGAAAGGGTGCGACACAGTGGCGCTGATCGTCCAGAAATACGGTGGGTCCTCAGTCGCCGACGCCGAGCGGATCAAACGTGTCGCGGAACGCATTGTGGCTGCCCGTAAATCGGGCGACGACGTCGTCGTGGTGGTCTCCGCGATGGGTGACACCACCGACGAGTTGCTCGATCTCGCCCACCGCGTGAGCCCGTTGCCGCCCGGCCGGGAGTTGGACATGCTGCTCACCGCAGGCGAGCGCATCTCCATGGCGCTGCTGGCGATGGCGATCCACAACCTGGGCTATGAGGCCCGGTCCTATACCGGATCGCAGGCCGGCGTCATCACCACGTCGTCACACGGCCGTGCCCGCATCATCGATGTCACCCCCGGCCGACTCACCGCCGCGCTCGATGAGGGGGCGGTCGCGATCGTCGCCGGCTTTCAGGGCGTCGCGCAGGACACCAAGGACATCACCACCCTCGGCCGCGGTGGTTCGGACACCACCGCGGTCGCGCTCGCCGCAGCGCTGCGGGCCGACGTGTGCGAGATCTACACCGACGTCGATGGGGTCTTCTCGGCAGACCCGCGCATCGTCTCCACCGCTCGCCACATCACGCAGATCACCTATGAGGAGATGCTGGAGCTCGCGGCCTGTGGAGCGAAGGTGCTGCACTTGCGCGCCGTTGAATACGCGCGCAGGTCCGGCTTGCCGATCCACGTCCGTTCGTCATATTCGACCAACTCCGGCACCATGGTGACCGGCTCGATGGAGGATCTTCCCGTGGAGCAAGCACTCATCACCGGCGTGGCGCACGACCGCAGCGAAGCGAAGATCACCATCGTGGGTGTGCCGGATGAACCGGGCGAGGCGGCCCGCATCTTCGCCGCGGTCGCGGCGGCCGAAAGCAACATCGACATGATCGTTCAGAACGTGTCGACGGTGACCACCGACGACGCCGGAACCGGTCGGTGCACCGACATCTCGTTCACTCTGCCCAAGACCGACGGGCCGACCGCCATGAGCGCGCTCGCGAAGGTTCAGGAGAGCATTGGATTCCGCGGACTGCTCTATGACGACCACATCGGCAAGGTCTCCCTCGTCGGTGCCGGCATGCGGTCGCACCCCGGGGTCGCGGCCACGTTCTTCAACGCGATCGCGCAGGCCGCGGTCAATATCGAGATGATCTCCACGTCCGAGATCCGGATCTCGGTGGTGTGCCGCGACACCGACCTCGACGCGGCGGTGCGCGCCGTGCACGACGCGTTCGACCTCGGCGGCGACGTGGAGGCGGTGGTCTACGCCGGGACCGGTCGGTGACCCGAGATGACTGACACACCCATCCTCGCTGTCGTCGGCGCGACCGGCACTGTCGGTCGGGTGCTCTGCGACCTGCTCTCGGCGCGTCGCAACGTGTGGAGCGAGATCAGACTGTTCGCCGCACCCTCCTCGGCCGGGCATACCATGCAGGTCTGCGGCGAGGAACTGACAGTGCAGGCGCTCACCCCCGAGTCCTTCGCCGGAGTCGGGGTCGCCATCTTCGACGTTCCCAGCCACGTCGCGACGATCTGGGCGCCCGTCGCCGTCGATCACGGGGCCGTGGTGATCGACAACTCCGGCGCGTTCCTCGGCGACTCGGCCGTGCCGCTGGTCATCCCGGAGGTCAACTCCGCAGTGGTGGAACCCGATCCGCCCAGCGTCATCGCCAATCCCAGCAGCGTCACCGTCGCGTTGGTCGTCGCGATCGCGGCCCTCCATCACGAATATCAGCTCTGCGAACTCATCGTCTCGTCATATCAAGCCGCCTCGGGTGCTGGGCAACGCGGCGTCGACACGCTGCTCGACCAGGTCGTCAAGGTCTCCGGCGACCGGGAGCTCGGCTCGCGGGCCGGGAACGTTCGCCAAGCCGTCGGTGACGACCTGGGGCCATTCCCGGCGCCGCTCGCCCTCAACGTCGTGCCGTGGGTCGGTTCGCCCGGTCCGGGCGAATGGTCGACCGAAGAGCTCAACCTGCGTCATGAGACCCGTCGGGTGCTCGCCCTGCCCGATCTCAAAGTCGCCGCGACCTGTGTGCAGGTGCCCGTGGCGACCGGCGACTCGCTCGCGATCCACGCGGTCTTTCGGGCGGAGGTCGAGGCCGAACGGGCACGGGAGCTCGTGCGGCACGCGCCGGGGGCGATCCTCGTCGACGACCCGCACGCCGGGGAGTTTCCGATGCCGGTCGACGCCGCCGGCACCGACCCGATCTGGGTCGGACGCGTGCGGCGTTCGGTCGATGATCCGCGGGCACTCGACCTCTTCGTCACCGCCGACAACCTGCGCAAGGGCGGCGCGCTCAACCTGATTCAACTCGCCGAACTCGTGAGACGAGGGGCGAACCGCCGCTGAGGCGCCGACTGGGTCGACTGGAGACGACCCTCGCGTGGCGCTGTGATAGCGACAAACGCCGGCGGCGGGTGGCTAGTCTCGCCTCACCCGCCGCCGGCGTTTGTCGTCTGGTCGCCTCAGCACTCGTTGACGCTAGGCGGGGCTCAGAAGTGCTGAGCCACCTCGTGTGACTGGCGGGGAATGGGCTTGTATTCGACGTCCATCGGCTCTTTGGCGCCGCGGCCGATGCCCTCGAAGATCTCCGGCTTGCGAACCTTGAGGAACAGGCCCCACCCGAGCCCGAGAACCGCTGCCGCTCCGACGAGTGTCGGCAGCACCCAGACAAGGTTCGGCATCTCTGCGGCGGCGGGGCCGAGCAGTGACTTCGTCTCGCTCACAACGACGAAGAGAATGGCGGTGAGGGCGATGGCTCCGAGCGCGGGGGCCAGCAGTCGACGCCAGATGTTCTCGTCGGCGCCGCGACCGCGGAAGAAGCCGATCACCGACAACGTCGTACCAATCATGAGAACGAGGACGCCGACGGCCGAGATGTAGCTGGCCCAGGTGAAGAGCTCGAGAACTGGGTCACGCTCGAGGATCGCGAAGGCCGCGACCACGACGACCGCGATGGCGGACTGGATGAGCGAACCGCCGACCGGGGCACCGGAGCCGAGGCCGGTGCGGCCGAGCGCCGGCAGCAGGACCCGTTCACGCCCAAGCGCGAACAGATAGCGAGCCACGCCGTTGTGGAAGCTGAGCAGCGCAGCGAAGACGCTGGTGATGAGCAGGATGTTGGCGCCGTCGGCGACCCAGGTCGGCCAGTTGGTGGCGAGGAGTCCGAACACGACCCCAGCTCCCCCGGAGCTGTCGCCGCGGATGTCGTCGACAAGCCGGCTCGGGCCATCACCCATGAGCAGTGCCCACGCGGAGATCGAGTAGAGCACGCCAGTGATGATCAGCGCGGCATAGGTGGCGCGGGCGACCGTGGAGCGGGGGTCCTTGACTTCTTCGCTATAGATCGCGCCGGACTCGAAGCCGATGAACGCGGCGATGCCGAGCGCGAAGACGCCTCCCGCTGCCCCGGAACTAAAAAGATCGTCGATCTTAAAGCCGGAAATCGACAGGCCCTCGGCCGGAGCGCGGAGCGCGCCGACATCGAAGACGACGACGGCGATGACTTCGAGCACGAGCAGCACGGCGAGAACTTGCGCGTTGAGATCAACACGAAGGATACCGAGCAGGCCGACAAGAACGAGGGCTGCCAGTCCCCACACCCACCACTGGGCTTCGACTGCGAACTTCTCGGCCATCCAACCGCCGAAGACCGCGCCGAATAGGCCATAGAGTCCGACCTGGATCGCGTTATAGGAGATCAGTGCCACGAATGAACCGGCCACGCCCCAGGCTCGGCCGAGGCCTTGAGCGAGATAGGCGTAGAAGGCGCCCGCATTGGAGACATAACGGCTCATCGCCGCATAGCCAACCGCGAAAAGACCGAGAGCCAGAGCCAGGATCGGGAAGGAGAGCGGGACGCCGATGGCGCCGGTCGTCGCGAACGTGGCGATCACCCCACCCGCGAGCACGGTCATCGGCGCAGAGGCAGAGATCGTGAAGAATAGGAGGTGAACGGCGCTGAGTCGTCTCTTCGCCAGTCCACTTGGGGAGGTTAGGGTGGACATGCTGAATCTATGCTCCTCTACCTACTGTTGGACACAGGCGATCGTAGTGATTCCGACAGAAGGCCTCAAGAGTAGAACTGATTTCTTATCATCAAACATGTCGACCAATTAGATTGGGAATCGTGAAATAAAAAATATCTATCATAGAGCCTTTTCGAATGACTGGCAGGCTCGGGGGGCGCGTGGAGATCGACGATTGCGGTCAGTTACCACCATCGGCAGCAATTCCCTGGCCAGGGCGAAGTGGGTCGTTCCGGTGATCACAATGAGTAGCACAACTGGCCTCATGATCGATTTTTGGAACACTCGTCGGGTTGAGACTGCCCGTGTCATCCACTAACGTTCGCCGAGCCCGGAGTTTCGTCGACGTGAAGGACTGATGGATGAGGACCCTTCCCCTCGCCGATGAGTTCTTCCTGATCGGCCACGACGAGTATTCGGGAAAGACCCTGGTGAACGCCGTAGTGCTCGACTCCGGCCTCGCCGGCGCGGTCCTGGGAGAGCTGATCATCTCTGGCCGGCTCAGCGTCACTGAGGCCGGGCTCGTCACCGCGCTCGACCACCGCCCATACGGCGAGCGGGTCAGCGATGCGGCGCTCGCCGAGATCCTCAAACAGCGGGAAAATCACCCGATTCGGGCCTGGGTGGAATATCTGCGCGATGAGGTGCGAAACATGGTCGCGCCACGCCTGATTCACGCGGGATTGATTAACCGGGTGCAGCACAACGGGGTTCTGCGAAAGGGTGTCCGGTTTCCGGCTGTTGATCCCATAAAGGCCGCCGCGCCGCAATCCCGGCTGCGTTACATGCTCGAATATCCGCAATATCTCGACGCCCCCACGGCGGTGCTCGCCGGGCTGGCGCGGGCGACCGGGCTGGAGCATGTCTTCGGGGTCGGTTCGGCGAAGGAGTCTCGGGAGCGGCTGGGGGCGATCACCCAGACGTTGACGAATGACCTGCAGCTGCTGTGCGCCGGTGTCGACGCAGCGGTCGCCGCCATCGCTTTGACCGTTCGCCGCTGAGGCCCGCGGACGGCGCTGCTCGGTGCGTTGATTCTCCCACCACCTTCGGGAATGGATACCCCCTAGGGTATGTTGAGACGAGCGTGCGGCACCGCACACGGGCTCGACTGGAGGAGAAACGCGATGGCCACCACGACCTTGACCAAAGAGAACTTCGAACAGACCGTCACCGGCGAGGGGATCGTGTTGGTCGACTGGTGGGCCGCGTGGTGTGGCCCGTGCCGGCGGTTCGCGCCCATCTTCGAGCAGGCGAGCAACGACCACCCCGACATCACTTTCGGCAAGGTCGACACGGAAGCCGAACAGGAACTCTCCGCCGCCGCCCGCATCACCTCGATCCCCATGCTGATGGCCTTCCGCGATGGGGTGCTCGTCTTCGCGCAGCCCGGCGCCCTCCCCGCCGCCGCGCTCACCGAGGTGATCGACGCGGTCAAGGCGCTCGACATGGACGAGGTTCGAGCCAAGGTCGCCGCCCACGCATAACTTCCCAAACCATCGACGTGTACGGGTGGCGTGGCGCACTCATCACACATGGGCGTGCCGCCTCACCCGCGAGCACCGTTGATCGCTCACGGGCACAGTCAGTCACCCGCGAGCCGATAACTCAGCGCCAACGCCACTCCTCGGCCAGCTGAGGAGCTTGTCACTGTCACCGTGGGAGAGTTCTCCCCCGTTTCGGGGGGACTCTCCCAGCCTTCGCTTCCCCGTACTACTGCGGCCTACTGCGAACGCCACTTTTGCCCAGTTATATGGTTTCAGCTCAGCATGCTGGCTGCCCATTGGTGATGCCCGCTCATTATCGTGGGGGTTTCGGGCCGCTATAGCGGCCCGAAACCCCCACGATAATTCTCGGCACTGTGGCAACGTCTGGAGGGCAGCGTGTCGGAACGCAGCCGGGCATCCTTCGACGAAGTCGACGCCGTTTTACGGCTGTCCCGCTTCGGCGGGCTCTGCTACGACTACGACACGGCATTGACGCATCATGGGGACCTCACGGTCAGCGGTGACTGGAACGGCGCTGACCTGCTGCGACACTTCGGCTTCGACCCAGCGTCATTCCTGCTGGAACGGATCGCCTTCGTTATCGACGGTTCGCTGGTCGTCGGCGGCACCCTCGACTTGGACGACGGTGTCTTTGAGGACATCACGTTGATGGTCACCGGCGGCCTTCGAGCCGAGGTGGTGCGGGTCGGTTACACCCTTCTCTTCGTCTACCAGGGTGCCCAGGTCTCACGCCTGATTAGCTTCTGCACCAACGACGGCACGTTGTCGATCGCAGGCAACACCAGTTGTCCGCTCATCCTGTGCGACGACGGCGATTTGAATGTCGACAGCAGCGGGCACATCCTTTGCCGAGAACAACACGGCTGGCCAGGCGGCGGGCCGGCTGGTGGTGAGGAAGGTCGATGGCCGACACCGACAATTACTCTCGGCCCGGCTGATGTGTCCACGTACTTCGTCGACGAACTCTGCGGCGAAGACGACTGGATCGAGGACAGCGCGGCGGTGGCCTTTGCGAGGGAGGGTCGGACTCTGTGGCGAGCTGATCGTCCGGCGTAGTCGGGCTAGCCCTTGGAAGACATCGATGCCCTGACCGCATTTCCACTGGTCAGGGCATCGTCTTGGTCGGGGTGGCGGGATTTGAACCCACGGCCTCTTCGTCCCGAACGAAGCACGCTACCAAGCTGCGCCACACCCCGAGGTGTGCCGGGCAATAATAGCTCACCGGGACTCGGGCACGGAAACGGGTATCCGCAGGGCTGAACGTGCTGAGCCGGCCGGGGCTGAGTCGGTCGTGGGGCTGAGCCGGCTGGAGTGGCCGGCCGTGGGGCTGGGCGGGTTCGCCCGTACCCCATGGTTGGGGTTTGTCAGCGGGCCACCAGCGTGAGCAGCGACGCTTCGGGGCGGCAGGCGAAACGCATCGGGGCGGTCGGATGGGTGCCCACGCCCGCCGAGACGTGCAGCCACGAGGCGCCACCGGGCCACGGATGCAGGCCCTTGGCCATGCGTCGGTGCAACCCGCAGTTGGTGATCAGTGCGCCGTAACCGGGCACACAGACCTGGCCGCCGTGGGTGTGGCCGGCGAGAAGCAGGTCGAAGCCGTCGGCGGCGAAGTCGTCGAGCACGCGCGGTTCGGGCGAGTGGGTGAGCGCGAGGTGCAGGTCGACGTCGTCACGAACCGGGCCCGCCACCGAGGCGTAGTCGTCGCGGTCGATGTGGGGGTCGTCGACACCGGCGAGTTCGATCACCCGGCCGCCGGCCGTGATCGTGGTGCGGGCGTTGGACAGGTCGACCCAGCCGCCGCTGGTGAGCAGGGCCCGCAACGCGTCGTGGGGCAGCTCGGCGCCCTGCACATATTCGCGGTTGGGGTTGAGATAGCTCAACGGATTCTTGAAGACCGGGCCCCGGTAGTCGTTGGAGCCGAAGACGAACGCGCCCGGAAAGCCGAGCAGGTCGCGATAGGCGGCCTCGAGCAGGGCAAGCGAGTCGGGGTGGGCGATGTTGTCCCCGGTCACGATCACCAGATCGGGATCGGTGCCGGCGAGGTCAGCCACCCAGCTCTGCTTGCGTCGTTGACCCGGCATCAGGTGCAGGTCAGACACGTGCAGCACGCGTAGCGGCTCCGACTCGGGCGGCAACACCGGCACGTCGAAACGCCGCAGAGCGAACATGTTGCGCTCAATGAGCGATGCGTACGCGAATGTGGCCGCGCCGGTGACGGCCAGCCCAGTGGCGATGCGGAAAACGGAACGCGCGCGCATGACCTCAAGAGTACGGTGCGTGGACATGAGCACCCTCAAGACCCGACTCGAAACCGATCTTCACGCGGCGATGAAGGCCCGTGACGAGCTCGTGACCTCGACGCTGCGGATGGCGTTGGCCGCTGTTCGCAACGAGGAGGTCGCCGGAGCGCAGTCACGCGACCTCACCGACGACGAGGTGCTCGCGTTGCTCAAACGCGAAGCGAAGAAGCGTCGGGAGGCGGCCGAGGCGTTCGCGGGGGCTGGGCGGGACGAGTCTGCGGCCAAAGAGAAGGCGGAAGGTGAGGTTCTCGCCCGCTATCTGCCCGCACAGCTCACCGACGACGAGATCGCCGGCCTCGTGCGTGACGCCCTCGTCGGCGGGGGATTCACCACGATGGCGCAGATGGGAGCGGCGATGAAGGCCGCGCAGGCGGCCGTCGCAGGGCGGGCCGAGGGCGGCAGGGTGGCGGCCGAAGTGCGGCGCCAGCTCGCCTGACCGCATCGCTAGCCCGCCTGACGGCATCGAGACCGCGCTCGTCAGACGACAAACGCCCGTCCCCGCTGGCCGCATCATTCACATGCGACCAACGGGGACGGGCGTTGGCGTTATCGCGGGACCGCGAGGTCAGCGGCCGACTCCGCCGCCACCACCACCACCGCCGCCACCACCGCCATTGCCTCCACCATTCCCCCCGCCGTTGCCGCCGCCGTTGCTTCGCCCATTGCCCGGTGGGGGCGTGGGCCCAACAGCTGGCGGCTTGCCCGACGAGATGAAGATGAGCACGTTGCTGCCCTTGCTGGTGCTGCCCTTCGGGTCGGTCTTCGCGACCGTGCCGGCGGGGCAGGCCGAGTCGATCGGCTTGTCCTCGACCGAAGCGTCGAGACCGGCGTCGGAGAGGATCGCCTTCGCCGCGGCGACGGACTTGCATGTGACGTCGGGGATGCTGACCCGTTTGCCATAGATGAGGCTGTTCGGCGGTTTGATGAACTGAATCTTGGGAAGGGACTTCAACGCGTCTCGCATTGTGTGCGTCGCGGCCCGGTTCGCCATCTGCGGATATTCGTTTCCGTGGGGTTTCTGGGCCAGGTCCGGATCGGCGAGGGTCCCGGCGATCGCGAGTTGTTTCGTGCTGATCGCGAGGTTGGCGGTCCAGTTGCCGTCGGCGGTGCCGGTCTTGCCGAAGACCGGGTGGCCGATGGCGCCGGCGACCGTGGTGCCGCGTCCCTGCACGTCACGGAAGTAATAGCCGGTGGTGCCGCCGTCGCACCGGCCGAGGCCGCCGCGGTCAAAGACGGGGCACCGGCCCGCATCGGCGGCCGCCCGCGCGATCTCCGGTTTGATCGCCTGCTTGCACTGCTTGTCGCCGATCCCCGGCAGCGCATCGCCCTTGTGGTTGTAGACCTTGACCACCGGGCGTCGGCTCGCAATAGACGCCGTCGGCCGCGATCGTCGCATAGGAGTTGGCGAGCTCCAGCGGAACGGTGTCGGCCACCCCGATCGTGAACGGTCCCCAACTGTGGGCCTTGTCCCGGTTCGAGGCGTATTCGACGTCGGTGGGGCTCCGGAAGTGGATGCCGAGCCGCTTGGCCACGTCGACGACGGTCTCGGCGCCGACCTTCTCCTGCAGCGGAACGAAGTAGGTGTTGACCGACCTGCCGAATCCGGTCCACATGTTGCGGTTGCCGTTCATCCAGTCTGGGCTCGGCGTTGCGTGGGCACCACTTCGTCGAGTCGCCCTTGCACGCACCCGCGTCGCCGACACCCGCCGTGTAGACCTGAGACTTGTAAGGCGACACCGCGCGGATCGTGAAGTCGAGCGGATAACCCTTCTCCAAGCCGGCCACCATCGTGAACATCTTGAAGGTGGAGCCGGCCTTGTAGCCGCGGATGTCGCCGCCGCCCAAGATGGGATTGGCGGTGGTGGGATAGGTCCCTTTGATGCCCTGCTTGCGCTTGAGCGGATCGCTCGACGGCTTGTTCTTGCTCGTGTCGAGGCCGAAGAACCGGTTGGTCGCCAACGCCTTGACCTGACCGGTGCCCGGCTGGATCGCGGCGACCATCAACGCATCCGACTTGCCGGTCGGCAGTTCCTTTTCGACGTTCTTCTTCGCAGCCGCCTGCACGTTGACGTCGAGAGTGGTGACCACGCGATAGCCGCCGGACTTCAACTTGGACTCGCGCTCGGCCGGCGATGCCCCGAACTCCTCCTGATCCATCCACCAGCGGTAGAAGTAGTCGCAGAAGAAACCCCAGTGGTTCTGCGGCGTCGCCGAGCAGCCACGGGGCGTCCGCTTGCCATAGATGGTGAGTTCGCTCTGTTTCGCGGTCTCCGCCGTGGCCTTGTCGACCATGCCGAGGGTCACCATCTGGTTGAGCACATAGGCGCGACGCTCGAGCGCGAGAGGCTTGCCCTCGGCGGTCGCCGGGTCGTTGGTGCTGGGCGCCTTGGGCATGCCGGCGAGCAGCGCGGCCTCGGCGAGCGTCAGGTCCTTGGGCTTCTTGTTGAAATAGACCTGGCTCGCGGCGTAGATGCCGTAGGCGCCGTGTCCGAATGACGCGATGTTGAGATAGCGCTCGAGGATCTCGTCTTTGGTGAGCACCGTCTCCAAGCCGAGGGACAGCCGAGCCTCGCGCAGCTTGCGGGCATTGGTGTCCTCGGTGGCGGCGATGACCTCGGCGGGGCTGGTGGCCGAATAGGTGATGGCCTGCCGGACATACTGCATCGTCAGGGTGGAGGCGCCCTGCCGGTCGGAGCCGTTCTGGTTGGCGATCAACGCTCGCAGCATGCCTTGGGCGTCCACCCCGTGATGGGTATAGAAACGCTGATCCTCGGCGGCGACGATGGCTTGTCGGATCATCAACGGCATTTCGCTGAGCGGAATGTCGTGCCGGTTCTCGTCATAGATAGTGGCGAGTAGCGTGCGATTGTCTGAGGCATAGACAGAGGTGATCTGCGGCGGCGTCGGCACGTTGAGTTCCGACGGCAGTTTGCCGAATCCGTCGGCTCCGGCTTTTGTCGCGAGCCCACTCATGGCGATCGCCGGGAATGCCGCCGCCGCGACGACGATTCCGGCGAGAACTCCGGCGAGGAGCAGAGAGGCCGCATTAGCGAGCAGGCTTCGATCACGCTTGCGCATCCACGTCACCGACCCAGGGTAAAGGACGGGCTCGACGGGAAAGCCGCTGGGCGGCGTGACTTGTGAGGCCTAACTGAGTGAAGATTCTGAGCTGGTGCGTGCGTACGGTAACAAAAATGTGTTTCTTTCGTCCCTAAAAGTCCATTTTCTGGGATTTCTTTGACAACGTTGCGTAGTGGTCTCGACACGGAGCATGATGGGGCGAGTGCGGGTCTCTTCCAGCCCGCATCCGACATCCGACGCCTCGCTCAGCGCGATTGTGTCGCGGGCCGGAGGGAATTGCGGCGAGGCGCATCGGTGGACAAGAGGGGGACGTCTAGATGGGGATGATCGCCGACTGGCCGAGTTTGGCGGCGTGCCGCAACGGGGACCCGGATGCGCTTTTCGTTCAGGGTGCGGAGCAGAACGTCGCCAAGCGGGTGTGCCGTGGTTGCCCCGTTCGCTATGAATGCCTCGCCGACGCGCTCGACAACCGGATCGAGTTCGGGGTCTGGGGCGGCATGACCGAGCGCGAACGTCGAGCGTTGCTTCGTCGCCACCCGAGAGTGGCGAACTGGCGCCGCATGTTCGAAGCCGCGATCAAGGAGCGTGAGCTCGTCAGCACCAGCTGAGGCGACCTCACGTCACCGCCAACGCGGCACCGATCTCCCGTAGGCCGTCGATGTCGTGCACATCGACCGGCTGTGCCGCCACCGTGGCGACCGGCACGTCCGGGTGCGCCACGGTGAATCGGTGCGCCACGGCGCGTTCCCGATCGGCTCGCGCCATCAGCGCCGCGTGCAGGGTGAGGACGTCGGCGACGCCCTGGCGAGTGGGCCCGCAGCTGTTCGCTCGCCGCGGCCGCCGCTGGGCCGGAGATCTGGGGCGCCGCGACGACGTGCGTCCGGTTGAGCACGAGACCGGCGAGGGGCATCGCGTCTTTCTCTAACCGGCCCGCGAAATAGTCGGCCTCTCTGATGGCGTCCGGTTCGGGCACCGCGACCACGATGAACGCCGTCTCCGGTGCCTGCAATACCCGATAGGTCTGCTCGGCACGCTCCCGGAAACCGCCGAACATCGAGTCCAACGCGCCGACGAAACCGGACAGGTCAGTGATCAGCTGGGCTCCGAGCACCTTGTCCATCAGCTTCGAGAAGAGCCCGAACGACGCGGTGACGAGGCTGAAGACGCTGCGGCCGCCGGCCCGCGCGGGCGCGACGAGCATGCGCAGCATGCGTCCGTCGAGGAACCGGCCCAGCCGCGCCGGGGCGTCGAGAAAGTCCAGCGCCGACCGAGACGGCGGGGTGTCGACGATGATGAGGTCCCACTCGTCCCGGGAGCGCAGTTGGCTGAGCTTCTCCATCGCCATGTATTCCTGGGTGCCCGCGAAGGTTGAGCTCATCGCCTGATAGAACGGGTTGATGAAGATCTCTTCCGCCCGTTTCGGATCGGTGTGAGCGGCGACCACGTCGTCGAAGGTCCGCTTCATGTCCAGCATCATGGCGTGCAGGTCGCCGCCGCTGCTCAGGTCGACACCCGCGACCTGTCGGGGAGCGTTTTCCAACTCGGCCAAGCCGAGCGACTGGGCGAGTCGGCGTGCCGGATCGATGGTGAGCACCACGGTGCGTCGACCGTGCCGCTCCGCAGCGCGCAACGCGAGTGCCGCGGCCGTGGTGGTCTTACCCACACCCCCCGATCCGCAGCAGACGACGATGCGAATCCCGTGGTCACTCAGGAGGTCGTCGATCTCCAAGCGGGGATGAGCAGGCAGGTCGACCAGAGTCGGCACGCCTGTGAGCCTAGCCGGCCTGCGGGTGCAACAGGACCCCGGCGAGGTGATAAAGCCCGGCGAGGTCGACCCCGGCGGTGAGTGCGGGCAGCTCCACCACGGGCCGCCCGAGCTGGGTGAGCTCTCCGCGCAGGGACTCCTCCACCTCGTGTCGGGCCAAGTGCGCGCGGGCCTCCGCGACGAGCCCGGCCACGACCGGTCGGTCGGCCGGCAGACCCGCCGCGACCAGCCCCTTGCGGATCTCCGTCTGAGCGACCGTACGCCCGGCGAGCAGTGCTGGTTGCGCGGCGTTGACGATGATCGTGCCCACCGGGAGCTCGTGGCGGTGCAGGTCGGTGACCGCGTCGATGGTCTCTTGCACGGGCATCTCCTCGAGCAGGGTCACCACATGCACCGACGTCACCGGCGAGCGCAGCACGGCGGCGACACCCTCGCTCTGGGTCTTGATCGGCCCCACCTTGGCCAACCGGGCTGTCTCGGTGGTGACGGTGAGGAAACGGTTGATCCGCCCGGTCGGTGGGGCGTCGAGCACCACCGCGTCATATGCGCGCCGCCCGTCGGTGGTGCGCGTCACCGCCTCCTTGACCTTGCCGGTGAGCAACACATCGCGCACGCCGGGCGCGATGGTGGTGGCGAAGTCGATCGCCCCGAGTTTCTTCAACGCCCGGCCGGCCCGGCCCAGTCGATAGAACATGTCGAGATAGTCGAGCAGGGCCTCCTCCACGTCGACGGCGAGGGCGAAGACCTCACCGCCACCGCCGGACGCGGTTCCGGGATAGCCGGTCGCGATGGCCCGTTCCTCATAGGGCAGCGGCGCCCGGTCGAAGACCTGCGCGATGCCTTGGCGCTGTTCGACCTCGACGAGGAGAGTGCGGCGGCCCTCGGCCGCCAACGCCAGCGCGAGCGCGGCGGCCACTGTCGTCTTTCCGGTGCCGCCCTTGCCTGTCACGACGTGCAATCGGGCCGGCCATCGGGTGGGTGGGTGTTCGTTGCGCGGCACGTCATCGAGGTTAGGCGAAACCGGCGCTGCGCGCGATGAGCCTGGCGGATCGGCCAGGCTGGGCGTCACCGGCTAAGGTGCGCGTTATGGCTAACCCCGTGCGCTGGGAATATGCGACCGTCCCGCTATTGGTCCACGCGACCAAGCAGATCCTCGATACGTGGGGTGACGACGGCTGGGAACTGGTGACCGTGGTGCCCGGCCCCAACCCTGAGCAGCTCATCGCCTATTTCAAACGGCCGAAGGCGGCGTTGTGACAGCCGGTCCCCGGGCCAGGCTTGCGGAGTTGGGGCTGATGCTGCCTCCGGTCGCGGCGCCGGTGGCCGACTATGTGCCGGCGGTCCGTTCCGGCGACCACGTCTATGTCTCCGGCCAGCTGCCGATGATTGACGGCGTCCTGGTCGCCACCGGCAAGGTCGGCGCCGACGTCACCGCCGACGAGGCGAAGCAACTGGCGGCCCGATGCGCGCTCAACGCCCTCGCCGCGATCGACGCGTTGGTGGGTCTCGAACAGGTGACCGCCGTGGTCAAGGTCGTGGGTTTCGTCGCCTCCGCGCCAGGCTTCACCGGCCAGCCCGGCGTGATCAACGGCGCCAGCGAACT
Source organism: uncultured Actinomycetota bacterium (assembly GCA_963736695.1). Taxonomy (GTDB): domain Bacteria; phylum Actinomycetota; class Actinomycetes; order Mycobacteriales; family Micromonosporaceae; genus CAVTPU01. The sequence goes on along the minus strand of CAVTPU010000004.1, from coordinate 2,459,189 downwards.
CTTCGGAACGGTCTTCGGCGCTGCGGGCCGACACGCTCGCAGCGCGGTGGGGGCCGCCGAGCTGCCGCTCGGGGCTCCCGTCGAGGTCGAAGTGATTGTCGCCGTCGCCGACAGTCCGCAAGCTCGGGAGCGCTCCCAGGCGTGATCGCCGTTCATGATCGCGACGAGTGCGGCCCACCGGTCGTACCATCGCTGGCATGGCGGGTGATGTGACGCGGCTCGCAGTCGCGCGGCTGGAACGCCTGCCGTCGGCGGTGACCCTGATCCGAGCACCCAACGCTGGGCCGATGACGCTCGACGGGACCAACACATGGGTGCTGCGATCTCCGGTGGGGGCCGGCAGCCTCGTCGTCGACCCCGGACCCGACGACCCCGAGCACCTCGCCCGGGTGGCGCTGGCCGCGGCGACTGACGGACCGGTCACCGTCGTGATCACACACAGTCACCCGGATCACGACGAGGGGCTCGAGGAGTTCCTGCGCCAGTGCCCGGGCTCGCGAACCTGGCGGCCGGGAGCCGGCGGTGACTCGCCCGAGCTTTTCGGCGTACGGGTCGAGGCCTTCGCCACACCCGGACACACCGCCGACTCGATCAGTCTCCGTATCACCACCGATGATGGTCAATTCGTCTTCTCCGGGGACACCATCCTTGGTCGCGGCACGACCGTGATCGCCCACCCCGACGGGGACCTTGGCGACTATCTCGACAGCCTGCGGCTGCTGGGCGAGTGCGGTGCGGTGCCGGTGCTGCCCGGACACGGACCAGCCCTCACTGACTGTGCCCTCGCCTCGGCGGTCTATCTGGAACACCGCCTCGATCGATTGGCGCAGGTCAGGGCGGCGTGGCGTGGGGGCACCCGCGCCGCCGCGGAGATCGTCGCCGAGGTATATGCCGAAGTTGATCGATCCCTATGGTGGGCGGCGGAGATGTCGGTGCGGGCACAACTCGACTATCTGGAACGTGTGGACCCCTCATGACCTGCCCGGTCTGCGGCACCGTCACGGTCCCCGGCGCGCGTTATTGTCACCAGTGCGGCACCGGACTGCCGGCCGCCGCGCCACCGGCCGCCGAACGCCGCGTCGTGACCGTGCTCTTCGGCGACCTCTCCGACTTCACCGCCTGGTCGGAAGGGGTCGACCCGGAACGGGTCGGGGTCGTCACCGACCGGGTCCTCGCCGCGCTCGCCGGTGCGGTCAAGACCTTCGGCGGGCATGTCGACAAACTCACCGGCGACGGCATCATGGCCGTCTTCGGCGCGCCCGTCGCGCACGAAGACGACCCGGAACGCGCCGTGCGCGCCGCGCTCGCCATGCAACGGGCGGTGCGCCGGGTCCTCGACGACGAGCGGGGCGGCGGTGCCCCGACCGGTCTGCGTATCGGCATCAACACCGGCGAAGTCGTCGCCGGAGTGCAGGCCGCCCTCGAATACACGGTCCTTGGCGACACGGTCAACACCGCCGCGCGCCTCGCCGACGCCGCAGCGGTCGGCTCGGTCTATGCCGGGGCCAGCACGAGCACCGCCACTCGGCATCTCGCCGCATGGCGGAGGCTGCTGCCCCTGCGCCTCAAAGGCAAACGGCAGGCCGTCGAGGCCTACGAGCTGCTCGGACCCCTCGACGCGCCCGGCACCCGGTCAGGCCTCGGCGACGAAGGCCCATTCGTCGGCCGTGACGCCGAGATCGCCCTCGTCTCCAGTCGACTCGCCGAGGCGATCGACCGGAGCGAACCCCGTGCACTCGTCTTCACCGCCGACGCCGGACTCGGCAAGACGCGGCTCGCCGCCGAGTCCGCCGCCCTCGCCGGCGACACAGGCAGGCGTACGGCAACCGCCGCCCGCGTGCTCACCGTGCGGTGCGCGGCCTACGGCGAACGGTGGCGGCTCGGCCCGCTCGCCGACCTGGTGCGGGCCGCTGTCGGCCTGCCCGATCAGGCCAGCCCGGCGCTCACCCGACCCGTGGCCGAGGAACGCCTGCGCCGGGTCGCCAACCTCGTGCACCGTCACACCGGCACCCAACCCCGGTTGCACACCGACCAGTTGCTGGCCCTGCTCGGCTTCGGTGACATGGTCGGCGACGGTGATGGGCGACCCAGCACCCAACGGCCCGGCCCGGACCGGGCCGGCGCCGAAGCCGAATCGGCGCCCATCGCCGTCGCCGACCTGCTCAGCGCACTGGCGTCGGAGGAACCGCTCACGGTCATCGTCGACGACCTGCACGAGGCGAGCCCGCAGACCGTCGACGCGCTCAGCGCCACCCTCAGCCGCCTCACCGGCCCGGTGCTCGTGCTGCTGCTCGGTCGTCCTGAGATGACCCGCACCGCCGGTGCGCTAACCCGACTCGCGGACGCGGAAGTGCGTGCCCTGGCGCCGCTGCGCGGCGCCGACACCGCTCGACTGCTCACGTCCTATCTCAACGGTGGTCGACTGCCCACCCCGGACACCGACCGCTTGTTGCGCACCGCCCAGGGCAACCCGTTCTATCTCGCCGAACTCGTCACCATGCTGCTCGAGCGCGGAGCACTCATGCCCGATCAGGGCGCCCGCGACACCGACCCCGTCGGGCCGCGAACCAGTGCCGGCGCGTGGTGGCGGCTCGACCCCGCCTCCATGGACGGCCGGCTGCTCAGCCGCGATCTCGCCGCAGTGCTCGCAGCCCGCATCGACGCCCTCCCCGCGCAGGCGCGGGCGGTGCTGCGTGACGCCGCGGTCATCGGCGACACGGTGCCGGCAGCCGCCCTCGACGTGATCCGACACCGCACCGGCGCCGGTGCCCGCCCCGCCGCCGTCGCGGCGGTCGACCTGGCCCGCGCCGTCGACGAGCTGCGACACCGGCGCATGTTGCTGCCGACCCGAGGTGGATATCTATTCGCGACCCCGCTGCTGCGGGAGGCAGCCTACGCCGGGGTCGGCAAAGCCAACCTCGCCGACAAACACGCGCGCATGGTGCGATGGGCCGCCGACCTCAGCGCGCCGGTTCAGAGCCTCGGGTGGTCGGAAGAGACCCTCGACGGTTTCATCGCCGAACAGGCCGAACGCGCCGCGGGGCTCGCCGACGAGGTGCGGCTGCGACCCGACGCTCCGGTGCGCACTGTCGCCCCGATCGGAGCGTCGGCGTTGGCACGCCTCGCGGCCCGAGCCATCCGGGCCGGCGAGCCCGGCCGGTCGGCCGACCTGGCCCAGCGGGCCGCTCGCCTGCGCGGCGGTCATCTGCCCCCCGCCGACCGGCTCATCTATGGCAGCGCGCTGTTTCAGCTCGGCCAGACCGGTGCGGCGTTGGCGGAGGCCGAGAAGGCCGGCGCCGACGCCGCCGATGATCCAGCGAGCCGGGCTCGCGCACTTGTCCTCGCCGGCCGGGCGTACAAGGCCCTCGGCGACAGTGACCGCGGCGACCAGGCGTGGCAGGCGGCGGTCGGGGTGGCCGAAGGGCCCGACCTCGCGGCCGAGCGCGCCGAGGTGCTGCGGCGAATGAGCATGGACGACTATCTGCGGGGGCGTCTGCGCGAGGCGAAACAACTCAGTCGACAGGCACTCGCCATCGCCGAGTCGTCCCACGACCGCAGAGGTGAGGCGTGGGCCTTGCAGAATCTCGCCTGGGTGCTCACCACCCTCGGCGACTTCGCCGGGGCCGACGCCACCCTGGCCCGCGCGGCCCGTCTCTTCGCGCAGCTCAACGACCCCAGCGGGCGGGCCTGGATGCGGGGCACGACCGCTTTCACCCGGTTGCTCGCTGGGCGCCTCGCCGACGCGCGCCGCCTCGCCGACGCTTTCGTGCCCTTCGGTGAGCGGGTCGGCGAGCGGTGGGCGGTGGGGACTCTGCGAGCGGTCGGCGCGTTCGCCGCCGCCGAGCTCGGCGACCTCACCGTCGCGAGGCGGGAGGCCGACCGGGCGTACGAGGAGTTCACCGAGATCGACGACGACTGGGGGCGTGGGCTCACACTGGTCGTCTATGGAGTGATCGCACGAGGCGCGGGCGAGCGCGAACGGGCGCTCGAACTGCTCAGCGAGGCGTGTGTCTTTGGCGAAAGCACCGGGCATCCGCTGCTGCTCGGCGTCGCTCGGACGATTCGCGGGTTCGCCTATCTTGATCTCGACGATCCGGCGGCGGCGGAGGCGGAGGCGCACGCGGTCGCCGAGGTGGTGCAGTCGCTCGATGTCGGCGACGCCGCCCGAGTCGGCCCGCAGGTGTTGCTGGGCTGCGCCCGGTTGGCGCGTGGCGACGCTGCTGCGGCGATGGCCGCTCTCGCCGAGGCGGCCGAGGCGGAGACGGAGCCGGCGGTGTTGCTCACTCGCCGACACGCGGTCGCGATCTATGCTCACGCGCTGCTCCTCGCGGGCGATCTCGACGGCGCGACTCAGCGGGCTCACCAAGCGGTGGGCCTGCCGGCCGAGGACGTGCGCAGTCAAGTGGTCTCAGCGCGGGTGCTGGCCCAGGTGTTGGCGGCCGGGGGGCAGGTCGAACAGGCCCGGGAGTGGGCGGTCACGGCGGTGCGAATGGCCTTGTCGACCGAGCAGGTCGCCGAACGCGCGGCGAGCGAGGCGGTGCTCGCCGAGCTGGCGTGATGCGGCGATTTCCCCGATACGGCGACGTATTTGCCGGTTTGGCCGACGCCGTTCAGGCGGCGGCGTGGCGTACCGTGTCCGGCGTGACCGAGCGCGTTCCCGCTGTCCTTCCCGTGGTGCCCGGGCTGACCGGATTGACCCTGTTGGCGCGTGGCGGATATGCGACCGTATTTCGCGCGGTGCAGATGTCGGTTGGCCGAGAGGTCGCCGTGAAGATCGAAAATCGGACGTTGGAGAGCGATCGCGACCAGCGCAGATTTATGCGTGAGGCGCGGGCGGCCGGACAGATGTCGAGCCATCCACATGTGGTGGACCTGTTCGACATCGGCGTCACCGATAACGGGCATCCATACATGATTATGGAGCTCTGTGACGGCACCTACGCCGAGCGCATGGTTCGTCAGCCGCTGTCGCCGCCCGAGATCCGTGACGTCGGCGCGAAGATCGCCGACGCGCTGGCCCGGGCGCATGTTCTCGGTGTGCTTCACCGCGACGTTAAACCGGCGAATCTGTTGATCACCCGTTTCGCCGAGCCCGTTCTCGCCGACTTCGGTCTCGCCGTGCTCACCGAGACCCGCGAGGCGTCGATCACGCTGGAACTGACTCCGGCCTATGCGGCGCCCGAGATGTTTCGTCAGGCGCACCCGGTCGCGGCCTCCGACGTCTACGGGTTGTGCGCGACTCTCTATGCGCTGCTGCGGGGCCGCCCGCCGCGGTGGCGCGACGGGCACAACCCGACGATGATCTCGCTGGTCGACATGTTCGCCGAGCCGGTGCCCGACCTGCCCGGTGTGCCACACGAGCTCACCGCGCTGCTTCGGCGTGGCATGGCCAACGACCCCGACGCTCGACCAAGCGCCGCCCAGTTGCGCGACGACCTCGGCGACGTGCGTCGAGACTCGGATCCCACGATGGTCTTCCCGTCGGTCTCCCGCGACTCAGCGCCGCCGACGGTGGCGGCACCGACAGTGGCGGGCCAACCGACTGCTGGACCGACGCCGACTGGGCCGACGTCGATCGGTGAGGACGAGCCCACCCAGGCATTCACCCGGCCGCTGATGCCCTGACGGCCGGGTGTGTGACGGGCGGGCGGCTTGGCCCGCCGACGGATCAGACGCGAGCCCGCCGAGCGAGCCGCTCCGGGTCGAGGATGATCACCGACTTGCCGTCTAGGCGCAGCCAGCCACGCGAGGCGAAGTCCGCGAGCGCCTTGTTGACTGTTTCGCGCGACGCGCCGACCAGTTGGGCCAGCTCCTCTTGAGTCAGGTCATGGGTGACTCGCAGCACGCCGCCGTCGCGGGTGCCGAATCGGCTCGCCATCTGCAGGAGGTTCTTGGCCACCCGGCCCGGAACATCGGTGAAGATGAGATCGGCGAGCGCGTCGTTGGTGCGCCGCAGGCGCCGGGCGAGCACCCGAAGCAGTTGTTCGGCGATCTCCGGTCGGTCGGTGAGCCAGGGGCGCAACGCCTGTTTGCGCAGGCGGGCCAGTCGGGTGTCGACGACGGCCGTGGCTGTGGCCGTGCGGGGGCCGGGGTCGAAGAGGGATAGCTCGCCGACCATGTCTGAGGGGCCCATGAGCGCGATCAGGTTCTGCCGCCCGTCGGCCGCCCGTCGGCCGATTTTGAGCTTTCCAGTGAGCACGATATATAGGCTGTCGCCCTGTTCGCCCTCGCTGAAGATCACCTCGCCTCTGCGGACGTCGATCGTCTCCATGTCTTTGACGAGCGCTTCGGCCGCGTCGGAATCGACGCCCTGGAAGATCCCGCTGCGGGCCAGTACCTCATCCATCGCCCACCTACTCCTTTGGTTGGATAGCCGAGCTGGCTGCCGGACCACGCCCAGTGTAGGCATGCGACACCGATGCGAGCGGGACTCTCCGCCACCCGGTGTCGGTTCTGGTCAACGTGTCCTCCCCGTAACCCTCGCTTGATCATCGTAACGAACGGACCGCCGTCGCGCCTATGCCGGTGGCGATACTGACGGATTCGCGTTCGCTACGGTTCGTGACGACGCGCCGCCGTCTATTCACGGGGGTGACTTCTATCGGTTAGTGTCGCACTCGACCCCGGATTCACCGGGGCCAGCTCGACGCTGGAAACCCCTCCGCGATGGGCCGGTGTTGTGACCCAGAACAGCTCCCAAGGTGAGGTTCCTTCGGAACCTGAGCCCACTGGTGCGGATCCTCGTTCGCTCTGGGCGCCACCAGACCCGGGCGAAGTGCGCAGTCTGCCGTTGTCGCCCGCGGCCGAGGCGCGAGCACCTCGCGTGCCCCGACACGCCGCGCCCGACGCCGAGGAGTCCGCCGCGAGTCGACACTCCGCGCTGACCGAGCCCACCGGAGCGCGCCACGCGGCGCGTGAACCGGCACCGCCGAGCCCGCCTGAGGCCGTTGAGGCGACGGCTGCAGCTCCACCGCCCGCCTCGATCGCCGCTGGTGGACTGGCCGACGGCTTCTCCGAGCCCGTTCGGCTGGAGTCGCCGGAGGAGTGGCGGCTCACCTACTCGCCGCCACGGCTGACCCCGCCTAATCTCATAAACATGGACAAGTCGGGCGACCCGGTCGGCGAGTCGGCTGAGTCTCCCGAGCCGGCTGAGTCGCCTGAGTCGAACGGCGGCCTGCCCCCATGGTTGACCGGATCGCGTTCGCGGCCGCAGGAGCCGAGCGCCGACACGGTGGCCGATCAGCGGGCGCCGACGCGCCGGCCGCTCATCGTGGTGGCCGGCGCAGTGGCCGTCGTCGTTCTCGCACTCTCGACGATCTTCGGCGGCGCCGCGCTGCGCGACCGCGACGCCGCCCCCGCCGCATGGCAGTCGGGTGCGCCTTCTCCCACGACGGCCAGCGCGGCGCCAGTGGTGCCGACCGCGGCCCCCGACTCGGTGACGCTGACCGGGGTCGGCGATGTGATCATGGGAACGCTCCCCGGCGATCTGCCCCCGCGCGGCGGGCAGGGGCTGTTCAGCCACGTCACCGAGGCCCTCACCGGCGACCTCGTGATGGGCAATCTGGAGACCGCACTGACCGATGACACCGGGCGGATCAAGTGCCGCCCCACGGAGCCGGTCACGCCATCGCCGACCGCCACGGCCACCACCGATCCGTCGCCACGCCCCAACGCCAGCGCTCGACCGGCCGGCTATGCGGTCCGCCAAGCGCTGGCTCCAAGCGGGTGTTTCCAGCTCTATTTGCCGCCGTCCTACGCCGACCGTCTGCGCGAAGGCGGATTTGACCTCGTGAACCTGGCGAACAACCACACCGGAGACATGGGTGCGACCGGTCTGCGCAACACGCGCGCGGCACTGACCGCAGCTGGGGTGAAACACACCGGTGTCGGGGCGACATTTACCGTAGTTCAGGTAAATGGAGCACGCGTCGCCGTGGTCGGCTTCTCCACCTATCAGTCTGGGCCAAATCTCAATGACATCCCCGCCTCGGTCGCGCTGGTCCGCAAGGCCGCGGCGAACGCCGATATCGTCGTCGTGCAGATGCAGGGCGGCGCGGAAGGGTCGAGCCGCACACACGTGCGTCCCGGTCGGGAGACCTACCTCGGTGAGAATCGCGGCGACCTCGTCGCGTTCAGCCATGCGGTGATCGACGCGGGTGCCGATGTCGTCTTCGGCCATGGCCCACACATCATGCGGGGAATGGAGTTCTACCGCGGCCGTCTCATCGCCTATAGCCTCGGCAACTTCTGTGGGTACGGCGTGCTCTCCACCGCCGGGGACCTGGGTGTCGGTGGTGTCCTGCGGGTCACGCTGCGCACCGATGGGTCATGGGTGAACGGCACACTCGCCTCAACCAGAATGACCAAGAGCGGCGTGCCAGCCCTGGACCCGACCCACCGGGCCCGGGTTCTCGTGGATCGGCTCTCCCAGGAGGACTTCGACACCCGCGCCGCGCGGATCGATAGCGCTAACGGCACGATAAGTCCACCCCGCGCGTCGTGACCAGCGCGCTGCGCGCGCTACGTTGGGTTCCGTGACGACGCAGGAGACCCCGTTGGCCCGCACACGCCGGGCCCGGCGGATGGCCCGTACGCTGGCGTTGATCCATCCGGACGCGCATTGCGAGCTCGACCACGCCGACGCGCTTCAGCTCGCCGTCGCCACCATTCTCTCCGCGCAGTGCACCGACGAGCGGGTCAACGAGGTGACTCGGACGCTGTTCGCCCGCTATCACACGGCCGCCGACTACGCCGGCGCCGATCGGACCGAGCTGGAAGAGATCATTAAGCCGACCGGCTTCTTCCGCAACAAGACGAGCTCGCTCATCGGACTTGGCCAAGCGCTCGTGGAGCGTTTCGGCGGAGAGGTTCCCGGCCGGATGGCGGACCTGGTCACCCTGCCCGGCGTCGGACGCAAGACCGCCAACGTGATTCTCGGCGACGCTTTCAACGTGCCCGGCATTCCCGTCGACACCCACGTCACCCGGCTCGCGGGTCGGTGGCGGTGGACCGACGAGACCGACCCGGTGAAGATCGAGGAGGCACTCGGCGCCCTTATCCAACGTCGAGAGTGGACGATGCTGTCGCACCGAATGATCTTCCACGGTCGCCGGGTCTGTCACTCCCGTAAACCCGCCTGCGGCGCCTGCGCACTCACCCGTGACTGTCCGGCCTTCGGCGCCGGACCAACTGATCCCGAGATCGCGGCCCGGCTGGTCAAGAGCGACCGAGCCGACGAGATCATCGCCTTCGCCCAGGCCCGCTGATGCGACTGCGACCGTCACGATCGGCGAGCGTGCTGCTCGTCGGCGTCATGCTGCTCGGCGGGCTCACGGGGTGCGGCGACGACCCGCGCCCGGCCCACACCAAAGAAGAGGCCACCTCGCCGCTGCGGCCGTGCCCGGCCGCCAGCTCCGCGTCGCCGGTCGCCGGTGGGCCGGCTGCCTCATCACCGACCGTCCGGCTGCCGGATCTGCGCCTCGCCTGTCTCACCGGGGGCGAGTTGGTGCCGCTGGCGCATCTGGGGCGACCGATGGTGCTCAACCTCTGGGCATCGTGGTGTGCGCCATGCCGCGCGGAGCTTCCGCAACTGGAAAAGTTCAGCCACCGGGCCGGTGACGGGGTGCTGGTGCTCGGTGTGGTGACCGGCGACACCCGCTCGGCGGCGATCAGCGTCGCCGATGACTTCGGCGTGGGATTTCCCGCCGTCTTCGACCCCGACCGGCGGTTCCTCACCGAGATAGGCCGTGCCGCATTGCCGGTGACCATCTTCGCCGACGCCGACGGTCGGGTGCGACACGTCGACAGCAGCGGCGCGCTCACCGAGGCTCGGCTGAGCGAATTGACCATGACCCACCTGGGGGTGCGTGTGCCGTGACACCGCTGCCCTCATGGTGGGAGCCGCTCGCGAGCCGGGCGCGGGTCGCCCGGCGGTCGGACTTCACCCGCTGGCCGTCCCCACCCATCGGTGGCCGCCGATCAGCGGTCTTGGTGTTGCTCGGCGAGCAGCCCTCAGCCGGCCCCGACGTGCTCATCGCGCAACGCGCCTGGACACTGCGAGACCACGCGGGGCAGCCGGCCTTCCCCGGCGGGGTCTGCGATCCGACCGACGCGGACGCTGCGGCGACCGCCCTGCGGGAAGCCCACGAGGAGGTCGGCGTCGACCCGGCGAGCACCACGATCGTCGCGACTCTGCCCCGGCTGTGGATTCCCGTGACTGGCTATCAGGTCACGCCGGTGCTCGCTTGGTGGCATGATCCCCACCCCGTCGCGCCCGTCGACCCAGGAGAAGTTGAGCGGGTCGAGCGGCCAACCGTCGCCGAACTCGCCGATCCGGCGAACCGCGTGCGGGTGCGTCATTCCAGCGGCTATGTCGGCCCGGCTTTCGACGTACGCGGCATGTTGGTTTGGGGTTTCACCGCGGGGGTGATGAGCACGGTGCTCGAGCTCGGCGGCTGGACCCGCCCATGGGACCGGTCCCGGGTTATCCCTCTGCCGCACCCGCCGGCGGCGACCCCATGATCTGTGTGGGCGCGCCGCGCGCCCAGGTTCTGTCCCCCATCGGCTGGTCCCGGCAGCGACAGCGGTCGACTGCGGGCCGTACCCTGACGAGGTGCCCGGCAGCGTGGTCGATCTCTTCCTGATCGTGTTGATCGTGATGTTCGCCCTGAACGGTTACCGTCAAGGGTTCTTCGTCGGTGCCCTGTCGTTTCTCGGATTCTTCGGCGGGGCGCTGATCGGGCTGCAGATCGCACCATTCGTCGTGAAACAGATGGAGAGCGCGGCCGCGCGGGTGCTCATCTCGCTGCTCGCGGTCTTCGGCCTCGCGCTGCTCGGGCAGAGCCTGTCGGCGTGGGCCGGGACCCGGTTGCGGCTGGCCATCACCAGCGAACGTGGCCGCCGCGCCGACGACGTGGGCGGCATCGTCGTCTCGGTCATCGCGCTGCTCCTCGTCGCCTGGATGGTGGCGGGGCCGCTGGGATCCTCGTCGATGCCTTCGGTCGCCCGGGCGGTGCGAAACAGCGCGATCATCGGGGCCGTCGACACGGTCATGCCCGACGGGGCCCGGGTGCTCTACAACGGGCTGCGCGAGACCATCGCCGACGGCGACTTTCCTAACGTCTTCGGTGATCTCACGCCGACGCGGGCCCGTCAGGTCGCGCCGCCAGACCCTCAGTTGGCGAAGACTTCCGCCGTGCGCACCGCGCGTGGGTCTGTGGTGAAGGTGCTCGGCAACGCGCCCAGCTGTCGACGTCGCATCGAGGGTTCGGGATTCGTCTTCTCCCGCGAGCATGTCATGACCAATGCCCATGTCGTCGCCGGCACCAAAGGGGCCGTGACCGTCGAGCTCAACGGATCCCGCAAGTCGGGTCGGGTCGTCCACTATGATCCACAGCGCGATCTCGCGGTCATCCACGTTCCCGGCCTCACCGCGCCCGTGTTGCAGTGGGCGCCCGGCCGGGTGGCGACCGGCACCGACTCGATCGTCATCGGATTCCCGCTCGACGGGCCGTTCACCGCAACCGCCGCGCGCGTGCGTGACGTCCGCAACGTCAAGGGACCCGACATCTATGAGAAGAATTCCGTCGTTCGTGAGGTCTACACCCTGCGGTCGGTCGTGCGAAGCGGCAATTCCGGCGGTCCACTGATCGACGTCAACGGTCGCGTGCTCGGCGTTATCTTCGCCGCTGCGGTTGACGACGCCGAGACCGGCTTCGCGCTCACGGCGGCCGAAGCCCGCGCCACCGCACACGCCGCCGCGGAACGAACCGAGCCGGTCGCCACCGGCGCGTGCACCTGACCGTTCAGGTCACCGGTTCGCAATAGGCGAGCTGAATCAGGCGTACCCCATCTTTGCGGTTGGCCAACCACCCACGGCCCGGCGGTTGCGGACCGGGTCGCAGGTTGCCGACAAGCGGGCCCTCGTCTCGATCTCCGGACATGACCAGCACCGGCGCGCCGAGTTCGCGCATGCGTTGCAGGAGCGGCTCATAGAGCGCCCGGCTGGCACCGCCCGCGCGTCGGGTCACGATCAGGTGCAGGCCGACGTCGCGGGCCTGAGCGAGGTGATCCCGCAGCGGCAGGAGTGGGTTGGTGGAGCCCGACGCGACGAGGTCGTAGTCGTCGACGAGCACGAACAGTTCCGGCCCGTTCCACCATGAACGGGTGCGTAGCTGTTCGGGCGTGACCTCGGGGCCGGGCAGGCGGCGGTCCATGTGTGATCCGACCGCGGAGATGAGTGGCGCGGTGGTTTCGGCGGTGGTGCCGTAGCCGATGAGATGGTCGGTGGCGACCACGCCGAGCAGGCTGCGCCGATAGTCGACGAGCACAATGCGGGCCTGGTCGGGGGTGAACCGCCGCATGATGGACTCCGCGATGCCGCGCAACAGCGACGACTTGCCACACTCGCTGTCACCGAACGCGATGAGGTGCGGGTCGCTGCCGAGGTCGAGCAGCACCGGCCGCAGGTCGGCCTCCGCGATCCCGATAGGCAGGGCGCTGCCCGACCCGATCGGCATCGAGGACGAATCAAGAATCGACTGGTACGGGAGCAGTGCTGGCAGCATTCGCACCGGCGGGACGGGATCCGACAGCCATGCGGCGGCGAGCGCCCGACCCAGGTCCGCGCTTTGTCGGCCGTCATGTTGGGGCAACGCCACCAACAGGTGCAGGCCACGCTGGTCGAGGCCGCGCCCGGGCGCGTCGCGAGGCACGTTCGCGGCTCTTCGCCGGTCGATCGCCGAGTCGGCGGGGTCGCCGAGGCGAAGCTCCACATGGGACCCGAACAGGTCCCGCGCCGAGCGCAGATCACTCCACCGCGTCGAGGTCACGATGAGGTGAATGCCATAACTGAGCCCCCGGTTGGCGATGTCGAGCACGACCGCCTCGAGGTCGTCGAACTCGGCCCGCACGGTGCTCCACCCGTCGATGACGAGAAACACGTCGCCGCGCAGGGTCGGGTCGGCCGACGCGTCGGGCCCGCGCAACGCGTCGGCCGACGCGATGCCGCGGGCGGCGAACTCGTGTTCCCGGTCGGCGAGCAGGGTGGCGATCTCGCCCACGGTCCGTCGCACCAACGCCGGATCGGCCCGACCGGCGACCGAACCGACATGCGGAAAGTCGCGCAGCGCCGAGAGCGATCCGCCACCGAAGTCGAGACAATAGAACCGCGCCGCGGCCGGGGTATGGGTCACGGCGAGCGACGTGAGCAGCGACCGGACCGCAGTCGACTTGCCCGACTGCGGATTGCCGACGATCGCGACATGCCCTGCCGCGCCGGAGAGATCGAGCCACGCCACATCGCGTCGCTGTTCGGCCGGTTTGTCGACAGTCGCGATCGGCACCCGCAGACGGCCACGTCGGGCCACGTCGGCCGTGGTGAGCCCGGCGGCCGGGTCGTGGGTGAGCGGGCCGATCAGGTCGGCGAGGTCGGGCGAGTCGGTCAGCGGTGGAAGCCACACCTGATGGGCGGCCGGCCCGGAGTCCGCGAGTCGGTCGATGACGGTGTCGAAGAGGGTGCGCCCGCCACCCGCCGAATCGGGTCTGCTCGCTGACGACTCGACGCGCCGGGCGACCGGGACATGGTGGGTCGTGTATTGCCGAACCCCGAGCGCGGCGGAGTCGGGGGAGACGTCAGCGGTCGCCTCGGCCGGTCCGGAGACATAGGTGGTGGTGAACCGTTGCAGTCCTCCGGTGCCGATGCGCAGGAAACCGTGGCCGGGTTCGCGTGGCAGTTCGGCCGCGTCGGCGACGCCGAGCACGATGCGCGACTCGGTGCTGGTGAAGGTCCGCAAAGCGATTCGATAGGACAGGTGTGACTCCAGGCCGCGCAGCCGTCCTTCCTCAAGGCGTTGCGTCGCGAGCAACAGGTGGATCGCCAGCGAGCGGCCCAACCGTCCCATTTGGAGGAACAGGTCAATGAACTCCGGTTTGGCGGTGAGCAGTTCGGTGAATTCGTCGCAGACGACGAGCAACGCGGGGATCGGCGGCAGGTTGGCTCCGGCCGCGCGGGCCTTGTCATAGTCGCGCACCGACGCGACGTTGCCGGCCCGGCGCAACAGTTCCTGACGGCGGGTCAGTTCGCCCGTGAGCGCCTCGCTCATGCGGTCGACGAGGGGAAGCTCGTCGGCGAGGTTTGTGATCACCGCCGAGGTGTGGGGAAGCCGGTCCAGGCTGGCGAAGGTGGCCCCACCCTTGAAGTCGATGAGCACGCAGTTGAGCGCCTCAGATGAGTGGGTCGCGGCGAGGCCGAGCACCAGGGTGCGCAGCAGTTCCGACTTGCCCGATCCGGTCGCCCCGACGATGAGCCCGTGCGGGCCCATGCCCGATTGCGCGGCCTCTTTGATGTCGAGCTCCACCACCGCGCCCTGCGGGTCGCGGCCGATGGGGGTGCGCAGCAGATCGTTGGGGACCCGACGGGCCGCCCCAGGCTCGCAACCCACCGGTCCGGCGAGGGCGGCGCGGAGCACCGTGGTGAGGTCTCGACTGTTGATCACCGGTTGGGCCGGTTCGGCGTCGTCGTGCGTCTGTCGATGGGCGAGCCGCCGGGCCAGGGCCTCTGCCTCCACGATGGTGAGGGAGTCGGACCGGCCGACCCGAACCTGTTCTTCCGCGGTGGAACTTGTGAGATCGCCGGTGGGGCCGCGGCTGAGCACGAGCGTGTCCCGGTCGGTCGGCGTCTGCGGGGCCGCCGGAGCGGTGTGCACCCGCAGCACGGTCAGCGCTCCACTCGCCGCAGGCGTGCCGTTGTCCGTCTCCGCGTCGGTGTCGACTACCACGACGACGTGGAGGCCGGTGCCTGCGGCGGAACGGCGGCCTCCGGCCAGCGGCTCGCCGAACCGTGGGGTCTGTGTCGGGGCCGGGATCGGCCGTGAGTCGACGATGTCGCGAAGCAGCTGATCGAGGTCGGCGGCGGAGTCGGCCACCAAGCGGCGGGGGCCGAGCGCGTCGCTGTCCCGAGGGTGCAGCACGTGGGGCAGCCACTTGAGCCAGTCCCAGTCGCGGCGTCGGGCGGGAGCGACCCACGCGATGATGACCAAGTCCCGGGGCGGGTGAAAAGTGGCCAACTGGCACAGCATGGCACGGGCCAAACCACGGGCGCCGAGGCCGTCGCGGTCGGCGAGCACCACGTGGTGAAACGCGCTGAGCGCTATGCAGACCGGCAGGTCCGAGACGATCGAATAGGTGTCGAGGAACCGTCTGAGCGCGCCGGCCGTGACGGGTTCCAGATCGACGGTGGGGTCGATCGTGGGCGCCACGAGCGGGGTCGCGAGAGATTGTGGGCCGGCCCCGACCCGGACGACCGCGAAGTCGGTGTCGCCGGAGCGTCGCTCCCACACCCGTGGTCCAAGGATCTCGCCCCACAGTGACTCCGGCGCCGGATGGCGATAGGCGAGGGCGGCGCGTTGATCGGCGATGACCGAGCGCACCCGGTGTCGCATGCCGCCCAGATAGCGAAGGTAGTCGCCTCGCGCCGCGATGAGTTCGTTCTTGCCGGGGCCGCCGCCGCTGCTCCACGTCGTCGCGAGCATGCCGAGGGTGGAGAGCCCAAAGATGCCCCCCACGACATAGGTATAGGCCCCGGACCCCTCCCGCCCGCCGAACATCATGGCGGTGGCGACCGTGCCGGCGAGCATCGGCATCACGGTGAGCGCCTGCCGCCAACGGTTTCCCGCTGCGGCGGGGATCGCCGGCGGCGGGTCGAGGGACAGTTCACCGGTGGGCAGTGGGGGTGCCGGCCGGCGGGCCGTGCGGGAAATCGCCTCGGGCTCCACGCCGATCGATGGTAGTGATCGGACCCGAGGCGGTCGTCGGTGGGCTATGCCGCCGGCCGGAGTTGGGTGCCGCACCCAATCTGTGATACGTCTGGTCCCCGTGTCCTCCCCTACCAGCGGGCTGACCCGCGTGACGATCCGGGCGCCCCGCCGCCGAGTCGACTTGTGCCTGCCCCGCCAACTGCCGCTCGCCGAGTTTTTGCCCGACATCGTGCTCCGGTCCGGCGAGGGCGAACCGGAGACCGCCGCACCTCCGGGCGGATGGTTGCTGCGCCGTTCCGACGGACGGCCACTCGCCGCCGAGCATGCCCTGGCACACCAGGACGTCCGCGACGGCGACGTGCTCTATCTCGTGCCCGGGCACCTGGCCTGGCCGGAGCCCGACTATGACGACGTGGTGGAACAGATCGCGGCGACGGCGCGTGAGCAGGGCCGAGTCTGGGATCAGCCCACCAGTCGGGTTGCGAGCCTGGCGACCGGAGCCGTCACATTGATGGCGGGACTGGTGACGCTGCTCGTCGCGAGCCCCACCGCCGGTGCGGCCGGGCTGGTCGCGGCCGGGCTCGCGGTCGTCCTGCTCGCCTCGGGGGTGCTGATCTCGCGGGCCTGGGGCGACGGGGCCGCTGGCGCGGCAGCGGGCGGCGCGGCCCTGCCCTATGCGGCGGTCGCCGGGCTCTTCCTCGCCGGCGGTCCGAGCCGGGTCGGCGCCGATCATCTGCTCATCGCGGCGGCTGCGGTGCTGCTCACGGCGGTCGCCGCGATGATCGGTATCGGTGTCGGACGACGGTTCTTCGTCGCTGCGGCGCTGACCGGAGCCGGCGGAGTGGTGGCGGCGCTGCTCGCCTTCGCACTCACCCCGTCGGGCGCGGCCGCGATCGTCGTGATCGGCTCGGTCGCGGGCATCAATCTCATCCCACACCTCGCCACCCGGCTGGGCCGGTTGCCGGTGCCCGTGGTCTCCGCCGACCCGTCGGTCATCGCCGCCGAGGCGCGGCCGTCGGCCGCCCAGGTGCGGGCTGCCGTGACGCGGGCCGAGGACCTTCTCGCGGGGACCCTCTGGGCGGTGTCGGCACTGGTCTTCGGCGGGGTCGTGGTGCTCAGCTCCGCCGTCGGGTGGACCGACCGTCTGCTCGCGGGATTGGCCGCGGGCGCGTTGGTTCTGAGGTCCCGGTTGTTTCCCGCGCTCTCCACCCGGCTGCCGGTGCTCACCGCCGGGGTGATCGGTTTGTCGCTGGCGGTGGCCCGGTCAGCGAGCCCGGCCGGGCCGGCGGCGGCGCTCATCGGGGTCGCCGCGCTCGCGTTCACTTCGTTGATCTTCTTCGCCGTCGCCACCCGCCGCTCCGACAACCGGAGTCCGTCCCCCTATCTGGGGCGCCTCGCCGACGCGGCTGACGTGGTGACGTTGATCGCGCTGATTCCGGTGGCGTTCGCGGTGCTCGACCTCTATCGGTGGGCTCAGGGCGTCAGCAGTTAACGGAGCCGTCCAACGCAGACCGGGACGCGGTCGGCCGTGGCGCCAGGCTCAGTGCTCGGCGTCGTGGCCGGTCTCGCCCGCGTCGGCGAGACGTTGCCGAGAGAGCGCGATCTCGACCTCGGCCTCCTTGCGGCCAACCCACGTGGCGCCTTCGACGCTTTTGCCCGGTTCGAGGTCTTTATATACTTCGAAGAAGTGCTGGATCTCGGCGAGGTCGAATTGCGCCAAGTTGTGGATATCTCGCAGGTGCGCCTGCCGGGGATCATCGGCGGGCACACACAGCACCTTGTCGTCTCCGCCCTTCTCGTCGCGCATCCGGAACATGCCGATCGCCCGGCAGTGGATCAGACAGCCGGGGAAGGTTGGTTCTTGGACCAGCACAAGAGCGTCGAGCGGATCACCGTCGTCGCCGAGGGTGCCCTCGATGAAGCCGTAGTCAGCGGGGTATTGGGTGGCGGTGAACAGCGTGCGATCCAGCCGGATCCGGCCGGTCTTGTGATCGACTTCGTACTTGTTGCGGTGGCCCTTGGGGATCTCCACGGTGACATCGAACGACAACATCGGGCAACTCCTTGTGGGCGTTTCGAGGTTTGCCGCTAGTGTCGCCTACGCTCGAAGACTGCGAGCGGAGGAGGGCCGGTGGCGCGATCAGAAACACACTCGGACGACACCGGTGACGCGGCGGACGAATCGACCAGCCAGGTCGGATCCGCCAGCGCCGCGGGCGACTTCGGCGGTGACGACACCGGCGTGATCCGACCCGGGACCGGTGTTGTGCGACCCAACGCTGGCGTCGTGCGCCCTGGCGCCGAGGCAGATCGACCTGGTACGGGCGTCGTGCGCCCCGGCACTGACGTGGTGCGCCCCGGCACCGGAGTCGTCGCACCCGCCGACGCCGGTGCGGCGAAGGCGCGCGCCAGCGTCCCCGAGGTGGAGACGCCCCTCGAGCCCATCCACGTGGTGCTTCCCGTCATTCCGGTCATTCCCGCGAAGCAGAGCTTCCTCGACCGGCTGGTCGCGCCGAAGAAACCGAAGAAGAAGCCGGCCGAATCCGCGCCGGAGGAGCCGCCGGAGGCGGATGGGCCCGCAGACGAGCCGACCTCCGGCCCGGCCCTCTCAAGTCCGGCGACGCGTCCCGGCCCGTCACTCTCCGGTCCGCCTCCGAGCAGTGCGGCACCGAGCGGCCCGTCAGCAACGCCAGCGGTTCCGGTCGTGCCAGGGACGACCGGCTCGACCGGTGGGGCTGCCCCAGCCACGCCGCCGACCGTCGGCCGGCCGCCGCGCCTCACGACGCCCACCCCGTCGGTCCGCCCGCCCGGCCCGTCAACGAATTCACCGGCACTGGGCCCGTCGACATCAAGTGCCGCCGCGCCGCCGATGACACCACCGACGACGCCACACCGCCCACCGACCGCACCACCATCGGGCGGAGCGGCACCGCCGACCCGGCCGGTGACTAGTTCGCCCGCAGGCAGCCCCGCCCATGGCGCCCGTCCGGCCCAGCCGACCGTCGCGCAGCCGCCTGTCGTTCATCCGCCCACCCGTCCGGCGCAACCGGCCGGGCCGACCTCGTCACCACGAACGGTGGAGCCCCCAGCCGGACCACGGCACCCACCGGCCAATCCGGTCGGTCGGGCGATGGCACTGCCCGACACTGCGCCTCGCCGCTCCACACATGTCGTGCCCACCGACGGTCGAAGCCGGTGGGATGGTTATGACGAGCCGCAGCGCCAACCACGTCGCCGATCCGAACCCGAGCCGATCGCCAGACGGCGTCGCAGGCCGGGCATCACGATCGCCGGGTGTCTCGTGCTCGCAGTGCTTGCCGTCGCCGGCGGCGCCGGCACCGCTGAGATGGTCCAGCCGACGAAGCCGCGTTGGTTGGCCGGCGATCAGTCGGGCGCCGGCGTGCCGGTGCTCACACCGATCGCATCCGACCGACCCGTGCCGAGCGCGGCATCGCTCGCCGCAGTGCTCGCCGGCCCGCTCGCCGACAGTCATCTCGGGCCCCGGGTCGCGGCATCGGTCGTCGATGTCGCGACCGGCGAGCAGCTCCTCGATCATGGGTCCGCCATGCCGGCGACCCCGGCCTCCACCGCCAAGCTCGTCACGGCCGCCGCGGTGTTGCATGCCCGCGGTCCCGACTATCGCATCCCAACCCGTGTGGTCGCTGGATCCGAGCCCGGTGAGGTCGTGCTGGTCGGCGGCGGGGACCCCACCCTCGCCGCAGGCGCCACCGGCACCTACCCCGGCGCGGCGCGGCTCGACCGACTCGCCGCCCAAGTGCTCAAAGCCAGCGGCGACGTGGCACCCCAGCGGGTCATCATCGATACCTCACTCTATGAGGGGTCAACCACCGGGCCGGGTTGGAATCCCATCGACCTCAACGGCGGATTCGTCGCCCACGTCACCGCGCTCATGACCGATGGCGCTCGCCGCAACCCCCGCAAAACCGGTTCACCCTCGGCCCGACACGGTCAGCCGGACGTCGCCGCCGGTCAGCTCTTCGCCAAGGCCCTCGGGCTGCCGGCGAGCGCCGTGAGCCAGGGCACCGCCCAACAGGGCGCCCAGCAACTGGGTGAGGTCAACTCGCCACCATTGTCCCGCCTCGTCGAGATCATGCTGAGCGACAGCGACAACGTCATCGCCGAAGCACTATTCCGGCAGGTCGCACTCGCGCACTCGCCGACGGCGAGTTTCCAGACGAGCGCGGACGCCACCCGTGACGCGCTGCGCGATCTGGAAATTCCCACCGACGAGTTCGGCCTCGTCGACGGCAGCGGCATGTCACACCTCAACAAGGTCAGCGCCCGCATGCTGACGGCGATCATCACCGCAGCGGGTTCGAACGATCGTTTCACCCTGCGGTCTGTGCTCTCGGGGCTGCCGGTCGCCGCCTATTCGGGCACCCTCGCCGATCGGTTCCGGACATCGGCCGGCCCCGACGCCCACGCCGCCGCCGGCGTGGTCAGGGCCAAGACCGGAACCCTCGACGGGGTCAACGCCCTCGCCGGGCTCGTCCTCGACGCAGATGGACGGCTGCTCGCCTTCGCGTTGGTCGCCGACGCGACACCCAACGAGTCCGACGCCGAACACGCGCTCGACCGGGTCGCCGCGGCCGTCGCCGCGTGCGGCTGCCAATAATCCGGGTGGTGTCGCGCCCGCCGCACGCACACCGCCTATGTCACACAGACGGGTACGGTGGGCGCATGGCGCAGTTCGTCGATTGGGATCTCGCGGCGTCGACGGCCGCCGCTCTGGGCAAGACCGGGCCGTCGGTCACCCCGGGCGAGGCGGCGCACGCGGTGGCCCAACTGCGTGACTGCGCCGACCGTGCCGCCGACCACGTGCGAGAGTTCAGCGGCCTCGTGGGCGAGGGCAGCGCCCCGACCATCGTCGTCGACCGTCGGGACTGGGCGCTGGCCAACATCGCGGGGCTGCGGCGGGTCATCGCTCCGCTGCTCGACCGCGTCGCTGCGCCTCGGCCCCCGGGGCCGTTGGCCGAGGCGCTCGGCGCCCGAGCCGCCGGCGTGCAGGCGGGCACGGTGCTCGCCTTTCTCTCCGGGCGAGTGCTGGGCCAATTCGACGTCTTCGGCGCCGACCCCGGCCGATTGTTGTTGGTGGCGCCCAACATCGTCGATATCGAGCGGCGGTTGGGGGTCGCACCGGACGACTTCCGGCTCTGGGTCTGCTTGCATGAGGTCACTCACCGCGCTCAGTTCACCGCCGTGCCGTGGCTGCGCGCGCATTTTCTCGCCGAGGTCGAGGCCTATGTCGATGCCGGCGAACCGCAGGGGGATCTCGTCCGACGGGTGCGCGACGGGTTCGCCGCCGCAGCGGAGTCGGTGCGGCGGTCCGACGACGGGGCCTCGCTGATCGACGTGGTGCAGACTCCGGCGCAGCGGAAGGTGCTGGAACGGATCACCGCGTTGATGACCCTGGTCGAGGGGCACGCGGAGTTCGTCATGGACGGGGTCGGGCCGGGGATCATCCCGACGGTGCGGGAGATTCGGGCTCGGTTCAACCATCGGCGCGAGTCCGGCAACAGCGTGCAGAGGCTCGTGCGGCGACTGATCGGGGTCGACGCGAAGATGCGTCAATATCGCGATGGTCGGCGGTTCGTCTCCGACGTGGTCGACGAGGTCGGCGTGGCCGGACTCAACCAGGTCTGGCGATCGCCCCAGACTCTGCCGTCCCTGGCCGAACTCGCCGATCCGCCGACGTGGATCGCCCGAGTCGCCGCCGAACCATCGTCGGTGTGACGGGAGGCGGGACAGCGGTGGCGCACCTCGACGCGTCGGTCTCGGCCGTCCGGCGGGCGGTGAAGACCGGGCTGACGGCCTGCGGTCACGCCTCGCGCCGCGATGGTTCCGTCGCCGATGTTCTGGTCGCCTGTTCCGGAGGGGCCGACTCGCTCGCTCTCGCCGCCGCAGCCGGTTTTGTCGGGCCGCGGGCGGGTGTGCGGGTCGGTCTGGTCACTGTTGACCACGGACTGCAGGCCGGGTCAGCGGACCGGGCTTCCACCGTCGTGGCGTGGGCGCGGTCGGTGGGGCTCGATCCGGCTCTGTCGGTGCGGGTGCACGTCGAGGGGCGCTCCGGTGGCCCGGAGGCTGCGGCACGCGAGGCGCGTTATGAGGCGCTGGCCGTGACGGCCCGTCAACTTTCGGCCCGCTATGTGCTGCTCGGCCACACCCGCGACGACCAGGCGGAGACGGTGCTGTTGGCGATGCTGCGCGGCGCTGGGCCGCGCGGCATCGCCGGCATGCCGGCGATGCGCGACATCGGGGGTGTTCGCTTTGTCAGACCGCTGCTCGACGTGAGTCGGGGCCAGACGCGTGCGGCGTGTGAGGCGCAGGGACTGCGGGTGTGGACCGACCCGCATAACAGTGACCCTGCGTTTGCGCGCAGTCGCGCGCGTACCCTGCTTGGGTCTTTGTCCGTCACACTCGGCCCGGCGGTCGTCGCCAACCTGGCCCGCACCGCCGCCCTCGTCGCCGCCGACAACGCGGTTCTCGACGATTTGGCGGGTGCCGCGGAGGCCAGTGCCGCGACGCCGTTCGGTGGTCTGCGGGTCGGCGACCTCGCGACGTTGCCCGTGGCGGTGCGCACTCGGGTCCTGCACCGATGGGTGCGGGGGCTCGGTGTGGCCGGTGGGCGGCTGTCTCATCGGCACGTGGCGGCGCTGGACGACCTGGTGACCGGTTGGCATGGCCAAGGGCCGGCGCATCTGCCTGGAGGCGTCGTGGTGCGCCGGCGCGACGGGGATCTCATTGTCGTGTCCGGAGCGCAGGCGCCGCCGGGTGCCCTTGTTGATGAGGGTCGACACGCATGAGGCAGGCTTGGGGGATGGGCGACGGAAACTGGTATGACGACGACATCGAACGCGTCGTCGTCACGGAGGAGCAGATCCGGGACAAGACCGAGGAGCTAGCGGCGCTGGTCGCGGCCGACTACACGCACGTGGACAGCCTGCTGCTGGTCGGCGTGCTCAAGGGCGCCGTCATGTTCATGGCGGACTTCGCCCGCGCTCTCGGACGCGCCTCACGGCGCGGTCGAGATGGAGTTCATGGCGATCTCCTCGTACGGGCAACGTGCCACATCCTCCGGCGTGGTCCGCATCCTCAAGGATCTTGATCGGGACATCTCCGGCCAGCCACGTCATCGTCGTCGAGGACATCATCGACTCCGGGCTGACCCTGTCCTGGCTGCTGAAATACCTGGAGAGCCGGTCGCCGCTGTCGATCGAGGTGGTGGCGCTGCTGCGCAAGCCGGACGCGGTCAAGGTGGAGGTGCCGGTGAAGTATCTCGGCTTCGACATTCCGAACGAGTTCGTGGTGGGTTACGGGCTGGACTTCGCCGAGCGCTACCGGGAGATGCCATATCTGGGCATTTTGCGGCCCAGCGTCTACTCCCGAGGTTAATGGCTGTTTTTGTAGCTAGTTTGTGATGCTCCACGGGGAGTGCCGGATGCACTACGGCGATTGCCCGCCACACGGTGTACCGTCGAATGACCGGCTGCCCTGCAGCCCGGTCTCCGCGTCCGGTGTCGAGACATGTCGGGATCGGACCCGGATGCCGCGTTGGACGCGGGTCGAGGGTGCTCTGATTGATCGGGAGGGCTGGGCGCACGCGCTCGAAACAGCATGGAACGTACCCGTAGTTTCTTCCGTCGGCCGGTGGTATGGATCATCCTGGTGATCATCGGTGCGATCGCGCTGAGTAGCTTCTTCAGCGGTGGCGACGAGTACGCCAAGGTCGACACGTCGGTGGCACTTGCCCAGCTCGACGCCGGCAATGTGAAGGTCGCTCTGCAAGAGGATCGAGAGCAGAACCTCAAACTCGACCTCAAGGCCAAGACGAAGATCAACGGCACCGAGACCGATCGGATCGTGGCGCAGTATCCGGCCGACGCCAGCTCGGCCATCTTCACCAAGCTGACCGAGCAACAGAAGTCACGACCAGATCGAGACCTTCGACGCCTTCGTCTCCAAGGACAGCGTCCTGCTCAGCTTCCTGATCAACCTGCTGCCGATCGCGGTGTTGGTGATCCTGCTGCTGCTGTTCATGTCGCAGATGCAGGGTGGCGGCAGCCGGGTGCTCAACTTCGGCAAGTCCAAGGCCAAGCTGGTCGCCAAGGACACCCCGAAGACCACCTTCGCCGACGTCGCCGGGGCCGACGAGGCGGTCGCAGGAACTGCACGAGATCAAGGACTTCCTGCAGAACCCGGCGAAGTACCAGGCGCTCGGCGCGAAGATCCCCAAGGGCGTGCTGCTCTACGGCCCGCCCGGCACCGGCAAGACGCTGCTGGCCCGCGCGGTCGCCGGCGAGGCCGGGGTGCCGTTCTACTCGATCTCCGGGTCCGACTTCGTCGAGATGTTCGTCGGTGTCGGCGCGAGCCGGGTCCGCGACCTCTTCGAGCAGGCCAAGGCCAACGCGCCCGCCATCGTCTTCGTCGACGAGATCGACGCGGTCGGCCGGCACCGGGGCGCGGGTCTCGGCGGTGGTCACGACGAGCGCGAGCAGACCCTCAACCAGCTCCTCGTCGAGATGGACGGCTTCGACACCAAGGGCGGCGTGATCCTGATCGCCGCCACCAACCGGCCCGACATCCTCGACCCCGCTCTGCTGCGGCCCGGTCGATTCGACCGGCAGATCGCCGTGGACGCACCCGACATGGAGGGCCGCAAGGCGATCCTGCGGGTGCACGCCAAGGGCAAGCCGTTCTCGCCCGACGTCGACCTCGACGCGGTCGCCCGTCGCACGCCCGGCTTCTCCGGCGCCGACCTCGCCAACGTGATCAACGAGGCCGCGCTGCTCACCGCCCGCAACGACAAGCGCGCCATCACCAACGAGTTCCTCGAGGAGTCGATCGACCGGGTGATCGCCGGCCCCGAGCGGCGCACCCGGGCGATGAGTGACAACGAGAAGAAGATCACCGCCTACCACGAGGCTGGGCACGCCCTGGTCGCCTGGGCGATGCCGCAACTCGCCCCGGTGCACAAGGTCACGATCCTGCCCCGTGGCCGGTCGCTCGGGCACACCCTGGTGCTGCCCACCGAGGACAAGTACACCCAGACCCGGGGTGAGATGGTCGACACCCTCGCGTATGCGCTGGGCGGTCGGGCCGCCGAGGAGCTCGTCTTCCACGAGCCGACCACCGGCGCCGGCAACGACATCGAGAAGGCCTCCGCCGTCGCTCGGGCGATGGTCACCCAGTTCGGCATGAGCGCGAAGCTCGGCGCAGTCAAGTACGGAACCAACCAGGACGAGCCATTCCTCGGCCGCACGATGGGGCACACCACGCGACTACTCCGACTCGATCGCCGCCGAGATCGACTTCGAGGTGCGGGCCCTCATCGAGCTCGCCCACGACGAGGCGTGGGAGATCCTCGTCGAATACCGTGACGTGCTCGACTCGATCGTGCTCGAACTGATCGAGAAGGAGACGATCTCGCAGCAGGACATGACCCGCCTCTGTGAGCGGAGTCCAGAAGCGCCAACCGGTGTTGCCGTTCAACGGCTTCGGCAAGCGGCGCCCCTCGGACCGCCCGCCCGTGCTCACCCCCAACGAGCTGACCTCACAGCGGGCGTCCGCCAGCGACCAAGCGACGGCGGGAACCGTTGAGGCGAGCGAAGCCACTGCCGGGGACGGCGCCCGCTGAGCGCCACCGCCGACGACAGCTCGGTCACCGAGCCGGACGATGACCTCGCCGAGCTGGACTATCTCGCAGCCCGGCTGGTCAACGGCCGGTTCGGTGGCGTTCCGGTCGACAAGATCGTCGACCTGCCCCGCATCGAAGCCGCGGTTCGGGAAATCCTCATCGCGATCGGGGAGGACCCGGACCGCGACGGGCTGCGCCGCACTCCCGCCCGGGTCGCCCGCGCCTATGCCGAGCTCTTCGCCGGGCTGCGCGTCGAAGCCGACCGGGTGCTCTCCACCACCTTCGAAGCCGACCACGAGGAGCTCGTGCTCGTGCGCGACATCGCGGTGATCTCGTGCTGCGAGCATCACCTGCTGCCGTTCCACGGAGTGGCGCACGTCGGCTACATTCCCGGCACGTCCGGCCGCATCACCGGACTATCCAAGCTCGCCCGCATGGTCGAGGTCTACGCCCGCCGCCCGCAGGTGCAGGAACGGCTCACCACCCAGGTCGCGGACACGTTGATGCGGACGCTGGAGCCGCGCGGCGTCATCGTCGTCGTCGAGTGCGAGCACATGTGCATGGCGATGCGAGGCATTCAAAAATCCGGAGCCCGCACCATCACCTCAGCGGTGCGGGGCCTGTTTCAGAGCGACGCGAAATCGCGCGCTGAGGCGATGAGCCTCATCCTCTCCGGCCGACCGTGATCGTTCGGCCGGCTCTCATCGCCCGGCCGGCTCTCAGGAACCGCCGTTGAGAACGAGCACCGCCAAACCACCACAGATCAGCAGGTTGGGCAGCAGACAGATCGCCGCGCCGAGCCGCGGCGTGCGATCCACCACCGAGTCGCCACGAAACG
Source organism: uncultured Actinomycetota bacterium (assembly GCA_963736695.1). Taxonomy (GTDB): domain Bacteria; phylum Actinomycetota; class Actinomycetes; order Mycobacteriales; family Micromonosporaceae; genus CAVTPU01. The sequence goes on along the minus strand of CAVTPU010000004.1, from coordinate 2,432,941 downwards.
CCGCCCCCACAGTGATCCAGCCGGCACCCCAGGCGAGCGCAGGCAGCACGAGAAGGCACAACGGCGACACCATGGCGAGGCGCTGCTCGCCGGCCGCGAAGAAGAGGGCCGCCTCGATCATGAAGACGATCAACGTGTAGCCGCCGTAGATGAACCCGTTGCGCAACGCCGAAGGCCACCCGGCGAGCCCCGACGGGCCAGACTGCTCCGGCTCCGACGGGCCCACGGTGCGCGGATCGGGTCGCCATCCCGTTGGTGGGGCGAGCGGCACTTGGCCGAACTGGCCCGACGGTGGTCGCATCCCAGTCTGAAACGGGGGCAGGGTAGGCGGAGCCGCCGACGCTGCGGGTGATTGTTCCCCCGAATTGCGCGCCATGCCCGCCGCGGATTCGTCGGGGTCCTGGCCGAGCAGGCTCGCGAGCGCGGCGTCCGCAGCATCCAATGTGGACGACGCGAGGGCGAATGTGGTGCCTACCACCTCAGCCGACAGGTCACCCAAGTCGCCGCCGGCGGTCGCCACCTCGCTGGGCGTGGGGGTGAGCCGGGGAACGCTCGCGCCATCTTGGCGCGCCACCTCGCCGAACCTGGCTTGCTGAACGAGCAGCCGGCTCTGCAATGCGAGAAGTTCGGGTCCGCCGACACCAGCCCGATGAGCCGCCGTCGTGAGAGCGACCACCTGACGGTGCCACTGCGCGGCCTGATCGAACTCCGCCGCCTGGTTGTCCGCCGCCGGGTCGAGCTCCGCCACAGTGTGAAACGCTACTCCAGTCCCGGCCATGTGTAGATGGCTGGTCACACCCAGGTCGCGACCCCAGCCGCTACACAGGGCATGTGAGCGGGTGCTGGGCGTACGCGCAGATTGTTGAAATTAACAATCGCCTGCATTGCGCGCAAAAGCCCATATATGCCGCTAGAGAGATCCGCGAAACGTCGGCCCCAATCGATACCGTGTGCAGGTGGCGAGCGACCCTCTCGTGCCGAGACTTCTCCTGCGATTGCGCCGCGCGGACCAAACCGCCGCGCGGTTGGCTGAACACGCGCTCGGCGAGCTGCTCCCCGCCGGCAGCCTCGCCCACCTCACCCAACACGACCTCCAGACCTACCTGTGGTTCACCCTCGCCGACCGGCCGGAGGCCAGCGCCACCACCACGGCACTCGCCCAGTTCCTCGAACTCGCCGAACTCAACCGTTATGCCGCGATCGCCGCAGCCCCCCAAACCCACGACATCCTGCGCGCCTATGTCGAGCGCGGCACCCCGGCCGGCACCCGTCAGGCGACAAAAGCCATGGACGCCTCCGGCGTGACCCCACCCGACCTGCCCGAACTCGAGTGGGGCGAGGCGATGGGCGAAGACGAGGCCCACGCCTATGACCGGATCGCCACAACCCTCGAGCTCGCACTCGCGGCAGGCGAACTCAAACCAGGCGGCCGTGGCTGGCGACTCACCCAACAACGACTCACCCGCCACCAACTCGCCATGACCCGACTCGACGGGCCGCCACTCATCGAACGTATCCGCGCCGAAAGACTCAACCTCTGGGCCGACAGCGGCGGCCACGCCCGCCGACGCCTCGCCGGACAGCTGCTATCCGACCTCGCCACAGAGCCCCCCGCCCCGGCAGACCTCGCCGAACGCCTCGACCCGATGCGATGGCTGCTCGAGGTCGGCGCCGGCCGAGCCGGCGACACCCCGGGAATCCCGCTTACGGTCGGAGGCAACCTCGCCCGACGCGTCGTGCAGGACGCCGCCGAAAGGTTCGGCTGGTGGGACCTCCCCGACCGGCCACCCCGATCAGAGTCCGACATCTGGCGCCTCGGCGAACTGCGCCAAACCCTGCAACGCGCCGGCGCGCTCCGCCGAGTCGGACGCCGGCTCGTGCTCGGCACCCAAGGCCGGGCCCTGCTCGCTGACCCGCTCGCCCAATGGCGGGCGGTCACCGCCCTTCTCATCGACCCGACCGACTTCGATCGCGCCGTGCAAGAAACCGCGCTCATGCTGCTGCTCCAGACCAACGGAATGGCCGAGATCCGCGAGCTCATTCGAGAAGTGGCCGACGTGCTCGCCGGCTCCGGCTGGCGAGACACCGGCAACGGCGATCCGCCCGATGAGCAAGACGTCAGCCGGGCCACGTGGGCACTCATCCGCCGGTGTCAACTGTGGTCGCTCGTCGACGAAGGCACTGGGCCAGGATTTCGAGTCAGGGTTCGGCTCTCCGACCCCGGTCGGCTCGGTGCCCGCGCCGCCCTGCGTCACCTGGCCCTGCGCCCCCGAACTGAGCCATAGACCAACCCGCGTCAGCGCCGACGCGGCCGAGGTGTCGCCGGATTCCCTACCGCGACGAGGCGGCCTGGACTTCGCTGGCCGGCCCGATCCGGCTGACTCACCACGGTCGCGTGCAGCATGTGGGCCAACTCCTGCGATGAGGTCAGTCCGTCGGCGCCGCTGTCGCCGTCGTCGAGCAACGTCTCGGCGATGTCCAGCCCACCAACGAGATGATCTCGTCAATGTCGAGCGGACCGAGGTCGTCATCGGCGAGCCCCATGCGGATAACCCGCCGCGCACTGCGCCACCAGCGTCTCGTCCACGCCGACGGCGCTGGCCAACACCGTCGGTGCGAGCGTCGTCAACCCCAGGAGGAAACAATGTCTCTGGTCGGCGGCCAAGCAGCGCAGCGAGTTGATCTTCTGGGAGAGTCGACAGGTTGCGGGTGAATTCCACAGCGGTCGCCTTCGGTTGAGGTGATGGCTTCCGTCGGTGAACACCAGCGCCGACACGTGTCGGCGCCGCTCACTGCTCAACAATCGGGATGGCTCGCCGCACCTGGAATTCACCATAGCGGCCCCGAGTGGCTGAACCCCGCTGCGGTCGGGTGCCGCGTCGTGCGAGTACCGCTACCGCGTGGGCGCGTCGCTCGCTACGCTCGCCACGTGGTCAGTGACGAGCAAAAGTCTGCCCCAGTCGTTCCCTCGCAGCCCCACTCAACAACCCCGCCGCCTTCCGCGCCTGCTGGTCGTGGAGCGTTCGCGTCTGTCGGCAACTCAGGCACTCCAACGTCTTCGGCTGCCCACTCCGATGACAACGCTGCGCCCACGCATGGCGCCTTGCCGGCAGGCTCGTCCGTGGCCGCTGCCGCGACCAAGCCCGTTCGCCGGCGCTGGCTCTATTTCGTTGTCGTGGGTGTTGTCATGGCAGCGTCAGTAGTGGGGGCGATCGGCTTGTTCGCCTATGACAAGGCCACCGAGCCCGACCGCTCCACCCCGTCAGTCGCAATGCTTGAGTTCTTGCAGGCTGCGATTTAGAGAATGACGACTAAAGGAGGACCAGTACTCAGTTTGTTCGTGGGAGGGCTACCTCAATGAAACCAGCGACACGTATTCCGCAAAAGATCACCGGGGATAGACCGTTAGTTGGGGAGGCCCGAAATAACCAGCCAACGATCACGCAACGCGAGACCGTCTTCATTCACCTTAAAAGTCTAAGCGATGTGCAACGGTTCAGAATATCGATTGTAAAAAAAGAAGGCTGGCGAGTATGCGGCATCGCCAAGGATGTCGAGGGACAGCCGACGCCATTAATTATGGAATAAACTCGGTCTTCCCGAACTCACTCAGATTTGACGCGACCAGTGATGCCCCAACATGAACATAAACTGAACGGGATCAACCGCCCCGAGCCGAGGCGTCCCCGTGAAGATGAACCTCAAAGTGAAGATGAGGTCCAGAGGAATTTCCCGACGACCCCGAAACCCCAATAATCTGCCCCGCAGAGACGTGGTCCCCGGCTGAGACGTACGGTCGACGCATCTGATGGCAATATCGAGTAATAACATCGTCGGAATGCAAGATCCACGTACCAGCCGCAGCCCTGCACCCACACGCCTCCGTCCCTATCACAGCTAAACGACTGACGCCCAACGTGAGCATTGCATGTCGAAACGAGAACAACTCCCGCGTTTGCTGCGCGAATCGCCGTACCTTTCAAACGGCAATATCCACCCCGTTGTGCCTTGGTCTTGACGAGATTCAAATCCAGAAGTCACTGATCCCTGGACGGGTGCGATCCAGCCAGAAGCCGTAATATCATCCGCGTTAGCGCACCTCAACGCAACAGAGGAAATCGCTGATCGGCTTGCCCCGCCAGTAAGAGCGTCGACGATACGGGAAGCAAATGACTCATGCTTAGCATACGCATTTGGATAGGCGCTGACCTGTACTTTCTGCGCAGCCACCGTTAGCGGTAGATCTTGCCAGCCGCCAATCTTTACCAACTTACTGAAGAATTTTCTTGTCTGGTACTCCGGATTGGATAACTGAGAAACGGATCCCCATCCCTGACTCGGCCTTTGCTGGAAGAGTCCAATTGAATCGTGATCATTGCTCTGTCCCAGATGAGGAAGATTGGAGAGCCGCGACTCTTGCAGCGCGGTTGCAATGGCAATTACCCAGCCGCGGGGTGAGATATGCATATTCTGACCGACGGACACAATGATCGCCGCGTTACGTACTTGCTCCTCAATCAGGCCGCCGACGGGCGGGAGATCGCCAGTAATCTGGACAAGAGTACTGCGGCCACATCCTGTGAAGGCCTGTGGAGTCTGTCTCGAAAGAAAGCTGTCAGAAAGAAGGCCTCCTCCTGTTCCAATACATGCTAGGCAGAGTAGAAGTGTCCCGACACTCACCGCAATGACGCGACGACTCGATCCACGAACGTGAGAATGTGCAGCATCAACAAGGCGCCGTGTCATGTACGATCCCAATCCACCTCGTCGACTAGCCACTGCCCGGACACTTTAACTAGCGTCAGACGAACAAGGCCCGTATCTAGAGAAACGTGGAACGGGCCTATGGTTTCGTTCCGAAATGCGATTACAGGCGGTGCGGTAGTGGACTTTGCGGGAACGCTTCTTCGGTCAGCCCCATCGAGTGATGCGGCGAGCGCCTCAGTCGAATGCTCTCTCAAAGCGCGGTGCCATTCGTTCGAGCTAATGTCCCGACGTAGCCAGCTCTTAACGAATTGGTTCGCGGATGCTGTCGTAAGCTCGTTATTGTCTATGTATGAGTCTGCGGAAGGTCTCAATTCAGCATCATCGCCTTGATCCAGATTTCGGCCGGACCTGACTGGATCGTCGGCGAGGATGTCCTCGACAACCCGCACCGGCGTTGTTGTTTCGCTAAACGCTCTAGCTACAGCAATCGACGCGATGATTACGGCGGCTAGTACGGCGATAGCTATGTTGCGATTGCTTACAGATCTGATGAGTTGTCTCATGGCTCACCCCGTCCGTGCCTCGGTTCTTGTCAGCGGACGCATCGTTTCTGGTGAGACATGCAGATCTCCAGTGATTCCCGACTGGTTTGTAAATCACCTGCGCTGACGTGGGCGTGACGTCAGGCACTCGACTTTCTGCAAAATCCGATGCGGCGTTCGACGGTCCGACTCCTGTCGGGACGGACGGTCTGGGCGTTTCGGCGTCGTTGCGGAGTTCGACTCGTCGTTGCGGACTTTCTCTAGTTCCTGCTTGTGTCAGCGTGGCAGGGTCGGGAAACTGTCGTAGAGTGAAGCGTCCGGCTCCGTCGCGCCCATCCTCCGCTGGCGATTGCGGCCGCTGAGTCCCTGCCGCCTAGTTGAGTGATCCGGCGGTAAGGCCGTAATAGGGGGCAACCGACGACCCCGGCACAAATACTCAAACCACCTGCAGCCAGCCGGGAAGCGAGCTTGTGCTCATGATGAGATCTACCGCGTACAAGTAGATTGCTGCGCCAGTTCCGAAGATGACGATGTTGAACAGTGCGGCAACAACGGCATTGAAAAGTCGTCGGAATCCAGCGCTAGCCGGTCGCAACAATCCTACCGTGCCGAGTATGGGGGCAGCGATGACCGCCCATCGGAAAATGAGAAATCCGAGCAGAACCAAGAGCGATGCGGTGAGGTCAAAAGCGGAAAACAGTATCGACGACACGAGCGCGATCAGTCCGGCGCCAACTCGATCCATTCCCTTCGTCCCCTGGAGGTATTGAAATGCCTCTGGGTCTTCGTCTCGAATTTTTTCAGCAACCTTCATCCACTGTTGATTCTTCTCTTCAATCTTCTGTTTACGTAGCTCGGGATGCGCCTTTAGATCCTGAATTTCTGCCCAGCTCAGAGACCGGGCGTCGTACAAGACTGGTCCGTACTTCTTTGCGGTGTCACTGTCTGCTGATCCGAGTAGTCCACGGAGCCAGTTGCGATAGAGCATCGTGTCTGTGATGGTATCGCTGGCGCGGACAGCAGGCGGCCTGGTGTCCGCGCAGGATGCCTTGTCCAGTCGAGTGCATTCGTTCGGCGGAGATCTCTTTTGACGGAGCGCCGATCGCATCGTGAACAGCAGACGAGCGATGAAACAAGTGCCCTATCCGCCATGTGTGCGCTAAAGACTGGCCAGGTAGCGATGGCCGTCACAACAACCATGACCAGCAGCGCCCAACCGACCGTCGTCATTGCCAGCTCATCTCGGCTTGCCGTGAACGCCAGAGTAGATAGACTCCAACTATCGCAAGGGTGATTGCTCCAAAGACGGTGAAGACTTGGTTGTAGATCGACTGTGTCGCCTTCTCAACCAGTGGATCCGCCCAGCCCCACATTATGCTCGGGTCCCAGGCTCGTTCCCGGAGTGCGTTGGATGCACCGATGACTGGCAGTCGGCAAGCATGAATTCGCCGTTGGCGACGGTGTTTTCAAATTTGTAGTCGGGATGCATTAGAGTTGGCGTACAGCCAATATCGTATGTTGTATATGAGTATCCGGCGTAACCGTAGTCGTATATAGTGCCCTTTTCTCCGGGATGCTTCGAGCTTCGGGGCGGGAGGCGAACCACCCAGCAAGACCGGAGTCGGGAGTCTCGGGGATGGGGGCCTTGAGGCATTGCGCACGTTGTGCAGCAACGTCTGACAGTCGATTCACACAGCCGGTGAGGTCTGCTTGCCATTCCTCGACGGTGCAGAGGCCGGAGGGTGCTGCGGTCGGGGCTTGACCGACCGGTCCGGCGACTGCGGGTCGGCTGGGGAAGGCGACCACTCCGATCGCGAGAATGAACAGGGCGAGGAGGAGCGCGTAGCGACGTTCGAGGTGTGACGCACGCGGTTGCCCGGCCATGTCGTTAGCCCTCCTCGGCTGGGATGGGGGTGGTATCGACGCCGGTTGGCGTGGTGTCGAGGTGCCTGGAGCAGTCCAGACACCCATGACACGTCGACCCGGATCTTCTGCACCCGACCGTCGACGTCGCGCATGACGAACTCGCGGAAGCCGAGCCGGGTCGATGAGCTGGTGTCGACGTGGGACAGGGAGGCGAGGACCGCCTCGTATCCGTCGTCGACCGGGCACCCGCAGCAGTCGCAGCGCCTCGGCGGCGATCTCGGTGTCCTCGGCGATCCGGCCGACGAAGACGGTGGAGACGAGGTTCTGCACGTCGAGTCCGAGGATGTCGCGCGGGTTCTGTGAGGCGACCAGTGCGGCGAGGTTCCACTTGCGGGAGTCGCGGGCGAGCCGGACGAGGAACGACCGGCCGGAGCGCCAGCCCTCCATGAAGTGCGCCTCGTCGAGGCCGACGAGTTTGCGTGACTCCATGGATCCGCCGTAGCAGCGGCGGACGGCGAGTCGGTGTGCGGTGTGCAGCATCGGCAGGGCGAGTTGTTCCTCGGCCGACCAGTACTCGCGTTCGATCTTGAGGTCGGGCAGCCGCAGTCCGGCCATGGTGATCACGGTGAGTGCCGCCTCGGTCGCCGAGAGTGCCGGGCGGTGGTGCGCCGAAGAAGAGCATTGCCAGCGGCATCTCGGCGGTGTCGAGCAGCAGGTTGCCCGAGTTCTTGCGATTCGGAGTCGCCGAGCCTGCAGGCAAGCGACGATGTCGTCGAGCGTGGACGTCTCCTCGGCGGGGACGGCGCGCACCGCGTGTCGCAGCGCGGTCGCGGTGGACGCCTCCCGGGCGACCTGCGGCGGCACGAGCATCGAGCAGATGTCCTGCACGAGCATGCGGCGTTCGGCGCGGGCGTTGGAGACCGCGATGTCGAACTCCCGGTCACCGACGGGCCCTTCGACGAAGTGCGCCGCGTTGCGGTGTGGGGATCAACGCGTACGGGGCGAGGGTGCCCTGTTCCGACCCGGTGAGGTTGAGCACCCGCGAGTAGGGTCGCAGTTCGGGCATTGCGCACAGCCGGGCCAGCGGTCCGGACGGGTCGAGCAGGGTGACCTGCACGCCTCGTCGGGCGGCGAGGTAGCCGAGCGCGCCGAGCAGGGTGGACTTGCCGCCACCGGGTTCGGCGACGAAGACCGCGAGGCCGGAGCGCTCCCGGACCTCCATGGGGAAGTGCAGGTCGAGGAAGACCGGTCGGCGGCAGGTGCCGGCGGTGCGGCCGATGAGGTCGCCGCGTCGGTCGCCGACGGTGGAGGCGGCCTGGGGCAGGGCGGCGGCGAGCAGTTTGACCGGCATGCGCCGCAGGTAGCCGGTGTTGGCGAGCGGCTCGCCGGGGATGAACTCGCGGGCCAGCCAGTCCTGGTCCTTGGGGTGTTGCAGCGAGACGCGCAGCTCCCGTTGAGTAGAGTCTGGATGGCTTTGCGGGCCCGTTCGAGGCACTCCTCGCGGGTGGTTCCGGAGACCGCGATGCGGTGCCAGCCGTGCACGCGGGACGAGTCGACGGGCAGGCCGGTGGTCATCTCGTCGCCGAGCACGAGGGCCCGTTGGGCGAGTCGTTCCAGCTCGGGTGGGGCGTCGATGCCGTGTTCGGCGTAGTCGAGCTGCTGTGAACGGATCATGCGGAGCCGGTGTTCGAGGTTGCGGAAGGTGTCGCCGGGGCCGAGGACGTCGACCCGGGAGGAGATCTCCATCGGCCAGCCGCAGTCGCTCGTGGAAGTGCAGCCACGGCTCGTGTCGTTCGGGGATCTCCAGCGGTTCCATCCGGCCCACGGTGAGCACGGCCACGTGTCGTTCCTCGCCGGTGAGCCGGTTGACCAGCCGCGTCGTCGAGCCGTACGGGGGGCCGTAAACGCTCGATCTGCTCGGTGAGGGCCAGCAGATCCCCCGGAGACCACTGGCCGCGAGCCGAACCGGAGAGCACGGTCGGGGGCGACATGCACAGCGCCACCGAGCGATAGAGCAGCCACTCGAGTTCGGTCGGGGTGACCCGCCGGCCGCGCATGCCGAAGGCGCCGAGCACCTCGTCGAACTGCTCGACGGTGCGCGCCCATCGTCGTCGTTCGGCGTCGCCGGACCCCTTGCGAAACAGTCCACCAAGCCGTTCCGCGAAGGTGTCACCGAGGGTGCGCCGGGCGAAGGTGATGCCGAGGTAGGTCTGGCCTTCGGCGTGGTTGACGACAGCAGGTGCCGTTGCGCACCGACGAGGTGGTCACCCCAGCTCGGCGCGCCGGGCACGTCCGGCAGCGGCTGACGGGTGTGATGATCGAGGGTGCGGGCCCATTCGTCGGCGGCGAAGGGTCTGGTGGTGCGCCGCAGGTGCAGCCGGAATCCGGCGAGTCCCGCGTACTGCTCCGAGATCGCCACGATGAGGGCTTCCCGGTCGGCGTCGGGTCGGAAGGCCCATCGCACCTCGGGCAGCCAATACCACGCGGTCACCGTGTTGGGGGTGAAGGTCAGGTGCCCGGCGATCTCACTGATCGCCAGCTCGATGACTGGATCGCGGTCTTTGAACGCGGGTTTCGAGGCGGTCACGCGCTGTCGCCCGGTCGCGCGTGTCGTTCCTCGGGCCCCACCAGTCATCCGACCGCCAGCCCCGCGTGACGTGCCGGACTCCCCGGCGCCGCCCGTGCGGCTGGGCTGGGTTGGCGCGCCCCGACGAGCCGGGGCAGGGGTCGTCGTCGGTCGACGGGCGACCGACGACCCTGCATGCGGCGTCGCTGGCGTCGAGGCCGTGCCGGCGGGCGTGGCGGGCGGCACCGTGGGCCGCGCGGTGGGCCGCGCGACGGGATGCGCTCCGGTCGGTCCGGGGGCTTGGCGCGCCCGCGGGGCGCGTTGGCCGGTGGGCTGTGGCGAGGCAGCCGGCGCTGCGGCCGTACGGTTAGGGAAAAGGCCAAGGAACGGCGAGTCGAGGTTGCCGTTGGGTTGGCCTGGAGCCTGGCCGGGCCGGGCCGCAGGCGCGCTGACCTGGGGGTGAGCGCCGGTTGAGCCGCCCACTCGGGGGTGCGCGCCGGTCGGTGCGCTGACGGGGCCGACGCCGGCCAGCGGTGGTGGCGGCTGCAGCACCGCCGGGGTCGCGCTCATCGGCGGGTCGTCGTAATAGTCGGCGAAGTCGGCTTCGAAGGGGTCCACGCCGATGCCGTGGCCGGTGTTGTGGTCCTGACCTGCGCGGTTCACCGCAGCTTCCCCCGGATGATGACGTGCCGCGCCACCAGCCGCGGCAAGGGTGCCTCGGCGCCGAGCGTGGACCGTCCGCCGCGCCAGTCGGTGAGCGCGGTTCGGATCACGGTCCGCGCGGGTCGATCGGGATCGACGTGGCGCCATATATAAGAGGTGCTCACCATCGCCAACGCGATCTCCCAGGCGGGGATCACCTCGACGGTGAACGTGATCAGATAATGCAGAAACATGAAGACCGGTACGAGCAACAGGAACATGCCGTATTGCGCGTAGGGCAGCTGAATCGGCAGGGTGTAGCCAGGCGGCCCCAGATAGACCAGTCGCGCTCGGTAGATGTCGTCGTCGGTCCGCAGCCGCATCCTGACTCCTACCCGAAGATCAGATCGATCAGATTTTCACCGAAGATGAACAGAGCGCCGGCGCCGGCGATGAAGGCGAGACCGACGATCGCGATCGCCGAGCTGGTCAGCACACGCGACATCTCGCCCTTGCCCGCCCGACTGATGAAGATCACGCCGAGGGCCGCGAGCAGGATCGGAGCGACATTCGTCGAGATGAACTTGACGATGTTCGTCGTGTTGATCAGGTTCGGTTTCGGGGATGGAGTCGGCGCGGCCGCGATGAGATCGCCGGCCGCCTGCTGCACCGCCGCCAAGGTCGACGTGGTCGCCGGCACACTGGCGAGTGCGGTGAGGACTGTCATGATCATTGGAAACCTCCCCGGTACACCTTGTCGCCCAGCCTCCCTGAAAAGGCTCCCCAGTGGTACTAGGAAGCGCACCGTGTCGTCGTTGGCGTGTCTCTTCGGCGGGATGGCTCGTTACCGGGTTAACCCGCCAACGAGGTGTTCCAGCCACGCCAACGTACAAGAATATTGCAGTAGGTGCAGCTGAGTCACGTCTGACGTGCCACTGTGTGAGATTGCGTCAACACGATCTGCTTATGGACCTTGTAGAAGCCGAGGTCAGAGCGGGTCACCGGCCGGGCAGCCGTCGGATGGCCGACCGAGGTGAGTAACGTCAGCCACGTGAGACCGAGCGCCATCGAACATCCCGTCGTCATGGGGGTGCTCAACGTGACCCCGGACAGCTTCTCCGACGGTGGTCGATATGCCGACCTCGCCGCCGCAGTCGAACACGGCGCCCGGATGCGTGCCGAGGGAGCCGACCTCATCGACATCGGCGGCGAGTCGACCCGTCCAGGAGCCGACCGGATCGCGGCCGACGTCGAGATCGATCGAGTCGTCCCGGTGATCCGTGCACTCCGTGAGCAGGGCGTGCCGATGAGCATCGACACGATGCGCGCCGACGTCGCGCACGCCGCACTCACCGCCGGCGCGGAAGTCGTCAACGACGTCTCCGGCGGACTCGCCGACCCGAACATGGCTCACGTCGTCGCCGATCACGGGTGCCCATGGGTGCTCATGCACTGGCGAGGACACTCCCGCGACATGCAACGACTCGCCGACTATCGCGATGTCGTCGCGCAGGTGCGTGACGAACTCGGCCAGCGGGTCGATTCGGCGCTCGCTGTCGGCGTGACGGCCGAACAGATCATTCTCGACCCAGGGCTGGGGTTCGCCAAGACCCCCGAACACAACTGGCGGCTCTGCGCCCACCTCGACCAGATCATCGGGCTCGGCTTCCCCGTCCTCGTCGGGGCGAGCCGCAAGTCATATCTGGGCGCGCTGCTCGCCGGACCCGACGGCACCCCCCGGGCGGCGTCCGGGCGAGAGGCCGCGACGGTCGCGACGACCCTGCTCGCCGTGCAGGCCGGGGCGTGGGGGGTGCGGGTCCACGACGTACGCGCCAACGTGGACGCCCTCGCCGTGCTCGCGGCGACCAAGCAGGCCCGATGACCGGCCACGACGAGGATCGGATCACCCTCACCGGCCTGCGGGTGCGCGGCCGGCACGGGGTCTATGAGTTCGAACAGGTTCAGGGGCAGGACTTCCTCGTCGACGCCGTTCTGGAGATCGACACCAGGCCGGCCGCCGCCACCGACGACATCGCCGACACGGTCCACTATGGCGAACTCGCCAACGAACTCGCGGCCGTCCTCGCCGGAGAGCCCGTCCACCTGCTGGAGACCCTCGCCGATCGGCTGGTGCGAGTCTGCCTCGCCGACGAGCGGGTGCGGGCGGCGACCGTCACGGTGCACAAACCCCAGGCACCGATCCAGCACGCCTTCGCTGACGTGGCCGTGACCATCCGTCGAGAACGGACGGGCGGGCCATGACCCGTGCGATCCTGGCCCTCGGCAGCAACCTCGGCGACCGCCATCAGCACCTCGCCGACGCCGTCCGCCAACTCGGCGACAGCGTGCTCGTCGTCTCCGGCGTCTATGAGACCCCACCCTGGCCCCCACGTGAGCACGCCGACCGTGACCGGGAATCACCGAACTATCTCAACGCCGTCGTGCTCGTGGCCGATGACATCGAGCCCCGCGGCTGGTTGATCCGGGCGCAGGCGCTGGAACAGGCGGCCGGGCGAGAGCGAGACCCTGGGTGGCGCCATGCCCCACGCACCCTCGACGTCGACGTGATCGCGGTCTGGGCCGACAATGGCGAACCGGTGACCAGCGACGATCCCGACTTCACCGTGCCACACCCGCGGGCGCACCTGCGTGCGTTCGTCCTGCGGCCGTGGCTGGACATCGCGCCCTATGCTCAGCTGCCCGGGTTGGGGCCGGTCACCGATCTGTTGCGCGATCCCTCAGTGCGCGACGACCTCGGCGAGATCCACCCGCGACCCGACCTCACACTGCCCGCCTGACCACCGTCGACACGCCTCGCCATCAGGTAGCCTGACGGCGAGCGAGGCGACGATGAAGCGGGGTGATCCATGCGAGAACCCGACGGAGACCAGCCCAGCGGCTCGGGTCGACCGGCACTGCAACCCACCCGGCCGGCGACCCTTGTGGTCGCGGCCCTCGCCGCTGCCGCGTTCGGGTGGTTGGGGATCAGTCGCTACTTCGCTGACCTGCCCAATCTCAACTGGCTGCCCGGCGTGACACTCGCCGGCCTCGCCGTGGTCGAGGCGGTTCTCGCCCAGGTGACCCACGCCCGGGTCGCCCGGCAGCCGCGCAGCGGCGCCGTCAACCCCCTGTTGGTGGCGCGATACGCGGTGCTCGCCAAAGCGTCGTCGCTCGCGGGCGCGATCTTCGCTGGGCTCTACGGCGGGATCACCGCGTGGGCCATCGCCGAGCATGGTCGGCTGTGGGTGGCCGATCAGAACCTGCCACCCGCAGTCGCGGGTCTTGTCGGAGCCCTCGCGTTGGTCGCCGCCGCACTGCTGCTCGAGCACGCGTGTCGAATCCCCCCACCGCCAGACGATCAAGAACATGAGCAGGGTACGGGTGGATCGCCCAATCGACGTCGTTGAGCGATGCCTCCGCCAGCGGCGGCTCCGACAGTCGTGCCCGGAGAGGGGCTGTCGCGGCTGCGGCGACCCAGGTAGCGTGCGACGCACGAGCGTCACACATCATCAATGACCAGTTCGTTCGAATCCGTGGGAGCCAGCCGTGGCTGATCAGAGTGACTCCTCCTCGACCCTCGTGGGGCACATCGTGACCCCGAATCTGGATCATGTCTTCGACGATCCGGACGAGGGCGAGTTCGGTCGCGATCGAATGCTTGTGCACGGGTTATGGGAACTGCTGCTCGCTGTGGCGGTCGTCACGATCGGTTTCCTGCTCAGCCGCGAGCAGGCCAACGCGTTCACTGGGTCCGGGCTGCGGACTCTGCTGCTGCAGGCCACGACGATCGGCTTGCTCGCGATGGCCAGCGCCCTCGCCTTGCGGGCGGCGGTTCCCAACCTCGCCGTCGGCCCAGTCGCGGTCGCCGCAGCCGTCCACTTTGGCCAACACTCCACCGACGGTCTCCGCACGCCGCTGCTCGTGATGCTCGGGCTCGCCGCACTGGTCGGGCTGGGACAGGCCATCATCGTGGTCGGGTTCCATGTGCCGGCGTGGGCGGCGAGCTTCGGCGTCGGGCTCGGGTTGATGGTCTGGGCAAACGAACAGCGCCAGGCCGTCCCGTTTCGGGGCTATGACCCGAGCACCGCAGCGGTGTGGTGGTTCACCGGCTTCTGCGTTCTGAGCGTCGTCGCGAGCGTCGTGTGGGCGATTCCTCGGATTCGGCGGGCACTCGGCCGCTTTCGGCCGGTCTCCGACCCGGCCCGGCGGCGGGGTGTCGCCGCTGCGTTCACCGTGATTGGGGCGACCGTGATCTCCACCATGCTCGCCGCAGTCGCCGGCTTCCTCAGCGCCTCGATGGCCGGTCAGTCAATCCCGGTCGACGGCTTCGCCCTCACTGCGGTGGGGCTTGGCGCCGCGCTCCTGGGCGGCACGAGTGCCTTCGGCCGGCGAGGAGGCATCACCGGCACAGTCTTGGCGAGCGCGTTGTTCGCCGTGACCTTCGCCTATCTGGGGCTCACCCAACCATCGTGGTCCCAGGCGGTCATGGTCGCCATCGCGATCGTCGTGGGGCTGATGGTGACCCGCCTGGTGGAGAGGTTTGGCCGCCCGGCACCGGCGGCGGATGTGGACGGGAGTGACGGGCTCGCCCCTCGCGTGCACTCCGTCGCGACGACCAGTTGGACCGGCCCCAGCTCGTCGTGGCAGACCGTGACGCCGCCGGCCGTGCCGACGCCCGGGCCGGGCGGCATTTGGTCAGACGAGTCGTGGGGGCGCGACCAGCAGCTCTAGCTTCGGCGTACGCTCAACGAATGGTGGATGAACAGCCCACGAGCGACCTCGACGCGCTGTCCACGGAAGAACTCCGTGAGCGCGCCTTTGAGCTGGCGCAGAAACGGCTCGACGTCGCCTTCTTCTGGTCTATCTTCAAGCATCTTCCGCACGCCACCGACACTGAGTCTCTCGACGCGTCGCTCGGTGCGTACGGCGCGTCGATCACCGACCTGATCGCGTTGTGGCGGGAGTTCACCGGCCATGACTATGGCGAGCTAGAGCCGCTATTGCGAACGGCATTTATCGATTATTTAAGTCACGGCGGTGAGGTTGGATGGGAACGTCGTTGAGTGACCTCAATTCGGCCAACTTTGCCCAGAGGACGATTGTCGCCTAGCCTCACTCATATGCCGGCTTGGAAAAGCAATGATGTCCGGCGCGGATGGCTAGTGGCCGGGATGATGTGGAGCGGCGCCGGTTTGGCTCTGCTGGCAGTCTTGGTCCTGCTCGTCAGCGACAGCACGGGTTCGCTGCGATTCGCGGTCACGCTCGTCGTGTTCGCCATCGCGCTGATCACCGGATCGCTGATGATGCGCCCGAGCGCCGATTCGATGCGGGTCGATATCGAAGACCGCATGTTCGATGAGATGGACCAATTGCGGGCGCAGATCCACGAAGAAGTCGTGTCGGTGGGCCATGACGGTCACCGGATGCTCAACGACAAGGTGCATCACCTCGCCGAGACCGTTACTCATCTGCGGGGCCAGGTCGATCACCTGCACACGGCGGCGATCGCGGCCGCGTCGGCTCCGGCGGTGGCTCGGTCGAGCCATCCGGCGAGTTCGTCGATCGTGCGCCACACGGAGACCGTGCACGTCACGCGCCACACCATGATGGTCGACGCGGACGAGACGACGGGAACCGTCTATGGATCGCGCAGTGTCAGCGGATCGGACCGGCAACCGTCACCACACAGATCCGTGCGTGGCAGGCGTGGTGACGTTCCGCGCGACGCCGCCTTCGGCGACGCGGACTATCCGGCGACTGAGTTCGACGGTCGCAACGCCACTCCCGCAGCCTTCGAGCAGGACGGCTACCCCATGGGCGGCTACCCCGCGGACGCGCGTGCGCGGCGCGGTCCGGCACCCGGTGGACACGAGGCCGCCCCGCAGCCCCACGTCGCATACGACTCCTATGGCGAGGACGGCTATGGCGCCGATCCATTCAGCGCCGACCCGTACGCCGCTGGCCCGTACCAGGGCGATCCGTACGGGTCGCGGCAGCGCGCCGAGCAACCGTCGACCGTCGATCATTATGGCGTCGACCCCCAGGCCCATGACGGCTATGACAGGCAGCCGCATCATCGCGGCCAAGACTCCACGCAGCGGCGTGCCGAACCACGCCACGAGCCGGTGTGGCCCGACGAGCCCCGGCTCGGCGGCGCGGACCATTTCGTGGCGCAACGTGGGGCGGATCCCGAGCTCGACGAGTCGCGGTATCCCGAGCCGAGACATCCCGAATCCCAGTCTGTTGAGCCGCTTTCGCCGGCTCGGCGCTCCGATGATCACCGTGAGTTGGGTGTCGGCGACCGGTGGGCCGCAGTGCGCGCCGACGAGCATGGCCGGGAGGTTCGCATGGGTGAACGCCGGTCCTCGATCCGTCGCGACGAACACGGCACCGAGGTCCGGGTCGAGGACCGCTGGGCATCGGTCCGGCAGGAGGAGCCACGAGACGCGGCGTCAGGCCGAGGCTTCGGGCCCGAGGAGTGGGAAGCGACGTTTCGTTCGCTCGGCCGGCAGGACCGGGCGATCGCGGCGGCGGCAGCTCCGGTTGAGGTCGCCGGCGCGACCCACCCGCGGCGCCAGCGTTTCGACGTGGAACCGGTCGGCGACGGCGCGTCCGGTCGCGACTCCGGGCCGGGCTGGGACGACCATCGAGGTCGGGAACCCGAGCGGGGCTGGGTGGACGGCCATGGCTGGCCCGCCGATCGTGGTTGGGACTCGGATCGTCGCCAGGAACCCGATCGTGGCCAGGCATCCGATCGCGGCCGGGATCCCGATCGTGGCGACGCGGTGCCCAGCCAACAGTTTCCCGACTCTCTGCCCAGCCGCCGGTCTCGTGACCATCGACGAGACCGGGAGGCCGAGCATGGTTATCCGGTCGCGCCCACGCAACGGTCGGGCTATCCCGATGGTTATGGCCGCTGACCGGCGCGGCCCGTTCGCCGCTATTTGTCGATGTCGCCGATGACGAAGAACATCGAGCCGAGCACCGGAACGAGGTCGCGGACCCGGCATCCGGGCAGGATAGCCCGCAACACCTGGGCATGGGCGAATGAGGCGGTGCGCAACTTCAGACGCCACGGTGTCTTGTCGCCGCGCGAGACGAGATAGAAACCGTTGACTCCCGTCGGGCTCTCGGTCCACGCGTAGGTATGGCCTTCGGGTACCCGTACCACCTTGGGCAATCGCACGTTGACTGCTCCGGTGAGGCGGTCGACCCGGTTCACGCATTGGCTCGCCAGGTCGAGTGAGACCTCGACCTGATCGAGCAGACATTCGAAGCGGGCGAGACAGTCTCCAGTGGAGCGGGTCACGATAGGCACGTCGAGCTCGCCATAGGCGAGATAGGGCTCGTCGCGGCGGATGTCGATGTCGAGACCGCTGGCCCGCGCGATGGGGCCGGACGCGCCATAGGCGGCGGCCGTGTGCCGTGGCAGCACCCCGACCCCGGTGACGCGGTCCCGAAATGCGGTGTCGCCACTGATGATCCGGGCCAACTCGATGACATCGGGCCGAACGTCGTCGATCGCTGCCCGCGTCCGCCGGACCCACCCGTCGGGCACCTCCTCTTTGAGTCCGCCGACCCGGTTGAACATGTAGTGCATTCGTCCGCCGGTCGCCTCTTCGAGCACCCGCTGGATCTTTTCCCGGCTGCGGAAGGCGCGAGGTCCGAGGGTGGTGGCGCTCAATTCCACCGGGTACGACCCGAGAAAGGCGAGGTGGCTCAGGACCCGGTTGAGTTCGGCGAGCGCCGTGCGCAGCCAGACGGCGCGTTCGGGAACCTCAATGCCGATCATGCGTTCGACGGCGAGCGCCACTCCGAGTTCGTTGGCGAAAGCGGACAGCCAGTCGTGCCGGTTCGCCAGCATCATGATCTGTCGGTAGTCGCGCACCTCGAACAGCTTCTCCGCGCCCCGGTGCAGATAGCCGACGATGGGTTCGGCGGTGACGATGATGTCGTCGTCGAGGGTCAGGGCGAGGCGGAGAACGCCGTGGCTCGAGGGGTGCTGGGGCCCGATGGTGAGCACCACGTCAGCTGATTCCGGGGAGGGCCCGGTGCCGATGGTGATCTCTTGGCGGGCGGTCTCGCCGGTCATGGCGTTATCGTGCCATGTGACCGGGCATGCTCCACGGCCCCATCCGCACCGGTTGGGCGAGCCAGAAGTGCCCGCCGAGGCCGTGTTCGTCGAGGAGTTCCGCAGCGTCGCCCGCTGCGGCGAGACTGCGTAGGTAGCCGATCGGGTCGCTGGTCGCGGCGTCGATCGGCGGTCGGGTCGGGTTCAGGCCCAGGGTCAGCAGCGCCTGCCGTTGCCGCAGCAGCGTGGCGGGCTGGCCCGCGACGGCCTCACCGGCGGCGCGGGCGGAGTCGATCGCCACGTGCGCGGTGAGGTCGCAGGAACCATCGGGAACCGGTTGGGTTGTCCGGCCGCCACGGTAGGCGGTCATGGTCGTGCCGGGCGGTCGGGCGTACCGCGTGTGTCCATAGTCGACGGTCAGGGCGAGTCCTCGTCTGAGCGTGCCCACCGCCTGCGCCCAGGCCCGATCGCGTGGTGCGCCGAGGTCGGCCTCGTGGCGGGCCTGCGGCCACCACCTCGCCAGCCAGGCCTCGTCGCCGGCGTCGAGTGGTTCGCCGAACGACTCGGCGCCGCTGGTCGGATCAACCAGCGCATAACGCCACGTTCCGTCGCGGTGCCGGGTGGCGAGGTCGATCGGCACATTGTCGAGCCATTCGGTGGCGAACACCACGCCGGTGATCTGCCCCGGTTCGGGAAGGTCGGCGCTCCATGCGACTGTTGGCGACAGCGTGGCCGGCCGGGGAGCCACCTCGACTCCCGTGATGCGCATCCGCCTCGCGAGGTGCCCCGGCACGGCGTCGGCGATCCGACGCACGAGTAGACCGCCGCCGGCGCCGATGTCGACGACGTCGAACGGTTCCGGACGGCCGATCCGCTCGTCGACGTCCACGACGATCGTCGCGAGGGCGTCGGCGAACAGCTCCGAAACGTGGAGGCTGGTGCGGAAATGCCCGCCCGCTCCGCCGGCACCCCGGCCCGTCCGGTCGTCGCGGAAGAAGCCTCGTGGGCCATAGAGCGCGTCGTCCATCGCCGATCTCCACGTGACAGCCACGTCGGCCTCCCTCCGGAGTGAAAGATCCCACACGATGGTTCCCGATGAGTCGGCTCGCACCACATACTGGGGCACGACCGGTACCCGACTCGAGGACTGGATCATCGACCATGGACGCAGCGTCGCGGCACACCTCATTCGCCCGTCATACCCGGCCGACCGCACCATCATCGCGGGTGGGCATCATCGGCGCGGGCCGTGTCGGAGCGGTTCTCGGGGCGGCACTCGCCATGGCTGGACACGACGTGGTGGCGGCCTCGGGGGTCTCGGCCGCCAGCCGGGACCGAATCGCGACCCTGCTGCCCACCGCGCTTCTCGCCCGACCCGACGAGGTCGCAGCAGCCGCCGACCTAGTGATCATCTCGATCCCCGATGACGCGCTCGCCGGGCTGGTGCACGGGCTGGCCGAGTCCGGCGTGATGCGGCCGGGCCACGTCATCGCACACACCTCCGGAGCGCATGGTGTCGCCGTCTTGGCCCCGGCGGCCGACGCGGGCGCACAGCCGATCGCGCTGCACCCCGCGATGACCTTCACCGGTGGCGCCGCCGACCTGGCTCGTCTCGCGGCCGGCATATCCTTCGGTGTCACAACCCCCGACGCGTCGCGTCCGATCGCGACCCGAATCGTGGCCGACCTCGGCGGTGTTCCCGAATGGGTCACCGAGACGGCCCGTCCGCTCTATCACGCCGCACTCGCGCACGGCGCCAACCACCTGGTGACGCTGGTCAATGAGGCGATGGACCGGCTCCGCGACGCCGGGGTCGGTCAACCCGACCGGGTGCTCGCCCCGTTGCTGCACGCGGCCTTGGCCAACGCGCTCGCTCACGGAGACGCGGCGTTGACGGGCCCGGTGTCGCGTGGTGACGCCGGCACAGTCGCCGCGCACGTGGCCGCGCTGCGAGCCACCGCGCCAGCCTCCGTGCCGGCCTATGTCTGGCTGGCACGCCGCACCGCCGACCGGGCGATCGCCGCCGGCCGGTTGCGGCCATGGGAGGCCGAGTCGCTGCTCGACGTGCTCGCGGAGAGGTCGCCTACGCCCTCCTCCGGCACCACCGCCGAGGTGGCCGCATGACGACAGCGCCGCCCGTGCTCACTCGGCGCGACGAGTTGAGCAGGGCGCGGGCCGCGTGCACCGGCCGGGTCGCGGTGGTCATGACGATGGGCGCGCTGCACGCCGGACACGCCCATCTCATGCGGGCCGCCCGCGCCGCGGCGGACCACGTCATCGTCACCATCTTCGTCAACCCGCTGCAGTTCGGGCCGACCGAGGATCTCGACCGCTATCCCCGCACTCTTGAGGCCGACGTGGACGTCTGCCGTGCTGAGTTGGTCGACATCGTCTTCGCCCCCACCCGGGCCGAGGTCTATCCCGGCGGGGAACCCGCGGTGCGGGTCACGGGCGGACCGGCCGCCGACATCCTCGAGGGTGCGAGCCGGCCCGGGCATTTTGACGGGGTGCTCACCGTGGTGCTCAAACTTCTTCACCTGACCCGGGCCGACCTGGCGTTCTTTGGCGACAAGGACTATCAACAGCTCGCCCTCATCCGGACGATGGTGCGCGATCTCGACGTCGCCACCCAGATCGTCGCGGTGCCGACGGTGCGAGAGCCCGACGGATTGGCGCTGTCGAGCCGCAATCGCTTTCTCACCGGTGGGCAACGGGCCGCAGCGTCGGCGTTGTCGGCAGGGCTTCGCGCCGGGGCCGTCGCCGCCCAGGCCGGGGCGGCTCCCGCCGCCGTGGTGGCGGCGGTGCGTGCGACCCTCGATCAGACCCCATCGGTGGTGGTGGACTACGTCGCGCTCACCGACCCGGATCTTGGCGCGCCACCCGCGCGTGGTGCCGCGCGGTTGCTCGTCGCCGGGCGGGTCGGCGCGACCCGGTTGATCGACAACACCGCGGTGGAGCTGCGCTGATGCCGACCCGCCCGGTGACGACGCCGGCCGGTCGGACTACCGTGGCCGCAATGGACCACAGCCACCCACCCGGCCCTGTGACCGTCACGTCCGTTGCCCAGTCAGCCGACGGGATCTCTCCCGGCCCACGACTGCCGGCGTTACCCCGACGGTTAGCCGCCCCGGCTCCCGGCTGGGTCGAGTCGACCGACGTCGTCGTGATCGGATCCGGTGTGGCCGGCCTCACCTGCGCGCTGCACTTGCGCGAGGCCGGGCTGCACGTCACCGTGGTCACCAAGGTCAACATTGACGACGGGTCGACCCGATGGGCGCAGGGCGGCATCGCGGCCGTGCTCGACCCACTCGATACCCCTGCGGCTCACGCGGCCGATACCCTCGTCGCTGGGGTGGGGCTCTGCGACCCGGTCGCCGTCGACGCGCTCGTCACCGAGGGGCCGGCCCGGGTTCGCGAACTCATCCGCTGGGGCACCGAGTTTGACCGCCACTCCGACGGGTCGCTCATGCTCACCCGCGAAGGCGGGCATCACGCCAACCGCATCGTCCACGCCGGCGGCGACGCCACCGGAGCCGAAGTGCAGCGGGCCCTGCACTCGGCGGTGCGTCGCGACCCATGGATCCGGCTCATCGAACACGCCCTCGTCCTCGACCTCATCCGCGACGCGACCGGCCGTGCATGCGGCATCACCCTGCACGTTCTTGGCGAAGGCAGCGAAGACGGCGTCGGCGCCATCGAGGCGCGTGCCGTCGTGCTCGCCACGGGCGGCCTCGGCCAGATCTTCGCCGCCACCACCAATCCGACGGTCTCCACAGGGGACGGTGTCGCGCTGGCACTGCGGGCCGGAGCCGACGTCACCGACGTCGAGTTCATCCAGTTTCATCCGACGTCGTTGGTGTCGCCCGCCGATGGACCTTCCCGCGGCGCCGCTCAACTGCCGTTGGTGAGCGAGGCGCTGCGCGGAGAGGGCGCCCACCTGGTCGACGCCGACGGCGAGCGGTTCATGGTCGGTCAGCACGAGCTCGCTGAGCTCGCTCCCCGCGACGTCGTGGCGAAAGCGATCCACCGAGTGCTCAGCGCGACGGGCACCGATCACGTGTATCTCGACGCCCGGCATCTGCCGGACCTCGCGACCCGGTTTCCCACCATCACCGCCTCCTGTCTCGCGATCGGGGTCGACCCCACCCGCGACCTCATCCCCGTCGCCCCCGCCGCGCACTATGCCAGCGGTGGCGTGCGCACCGACCTCAATGGACGGACGACGATCCCGGGACTCTACGCCTGCGGAGAGGTTGCCTGCACCGGAGTGCATGGCGCGAACCGGCTCGCCTCCAACTCGCTGCTCGAGGGCTTGGTCTTCGCCCACCGCATCGCGCATGACATCAAGGCCAACGTGGCACACCTGCCCGCCCCCGGCGCCTCGACCGGCGCGGCGTCGGTCGATGACGAGTGGTCCGGTGCCGAATCCGCCGACGCCGCCCGATCGAACAGCGCCGCCCAACCCGGGCAATCCGCGGCCTGGGCCATCGATCCCGGTATTCGAGGCGCGCTCCAGTCGGCGATGACCCGCGGCGCTGGCGTGTTACGCAGCCAAGAAAGCCTCACCGGTGCCGCCCACGAGCTGAGCGATCTCGGCGTCGATCGCAGCCGACCGAACACCGCCAGCTGGGAAGCCACCAACCTGCTCACCGTCGCCACGGCCGTCGTCGCGGCCGCATGGCAACGAGACGAGACCCGGGGCTGTCACTGGCGCGACGACAGCCGGGAGTCGAGCCCGCAGTGGCTCGGACACCAGCTGCTGACACTCGCCCCCGACGGCGGAATCACCAGCAGATGGGAGCCCTTCGCATGACCAACCACGGTGAGTCGATCGCCGGGACGATCGCCACGCCGGTCGCGGATCGGTTGCGCGAGTGCGGCCTCGATCCAATGGAGGTGCGGCGGATCGTTGTGACGGCGCTCGCCGAGGACCTCGGTGGCATCGACGGCGTCGACGTCACCTCGGCCGCCACGATCCCCGGCGGCCAGGTCGACGTCGCCGACGTCGTGGCGCGCGCCAGCGGCGTCGTGGCCGGACTGCCGGTGGCGGCGGCCGTCTTCGACCTCGCGGGCCGGCACGGCGTACGGTTCGATCAGTTGGTTGTGGATGGCACGCGGGTCGCGCGCGGTGATGTGCTGGCCACCGTCACTGGTCCGACCCGGACCCTGCTCACCGCCGAACGGACCGCGCTCAACCTGCTGTGCCGAATCTCCGGAATCGCCACCCACACCCGGGCGTGGGCCGACGCGCTCGCCGGGACGAAAGCCGTGGTGCTCGACACTCGCAAGACGACGCCTGGACTGCGGGTCTTGGAGAAATACGCCGTGCGCGCGGGCGGTGGCACGAACAAGCGGATGGGCCTGCACGACGTGGCGATGGTGAAGGACAATCACAAACTCGCCGCAGGTGGGGTCGCCGCCGCCTATGCCCGGGTGTGCTCCGTCTTTCCCGATGTTCCGGTGCAGGTCGAGGTCACCACCGTTGAGGAAGCGATCGAGGCGGTGACTGCCGGAGCGACTTTTCTGCTGTGCGACAACATGACGCCGCAGCGACTGCGCGAGGTGGTCGCGGCGGTCGGGGAGGTGGCCGAGCTGGAGGCGACCGGAGGCTTGTCCCTGGAAGTCGCGGCTGAATACGCGTCGACCGGCGTCGACTATCTCTCCGTCGGCGCGCTCACCCATTCGTCGCCGATCCTGGATATCGCGGTCGATCTGCGACCGCGGGGTTAGGCTGTCGGCCGTGCTGCTCTGTATCGACATCGGAAACACCAACACGGTCCTCGCGACATTCGACGGTGACCAGCTCGTGCACAGCTGGCGGGTCCGCACCGATCCGCGGTCGACGGCTGACGAGTTGGGGCTGTTGTTTCGTGGTTTGCTGGCGACCGACGCGGTCGCGGTCACCGGCATCGCGGCCTGCTCGACGGTTCCGCCAGCGTTGCGGTCGCTGCGCACCATGCTGCAGCGCTATTTCGGCGATGTGCCGAGCGTGGTGGTCGAGCCGGGGGTGCGCACCGGCGTTCATCTCGCGATCGACAACCCTAAAGAGGTCGGCTCGGATCGGGTGGTCAACACGTTGGCCGCCTACACAATCTATGGTGGACCGTCCATTGTGGTTGATTTTGGTACGACCACGAACTTCGACGTCATCAGCGAGCGGGGCGAGTTCCTCGGTGGGGTCTTCGCTCCCGGCATCGAGATTTCGTCCGACGCGCTCGCGGCACGGGCGGCTCAGCTGCGCTCGGTCGAGCCGGCAAAGCCGCGTGCGGTGATCGGAAAGAACACCGTGGAGTGTCTGCAGTCGGGCATGTATTACGGTTTCGCGGGGCAGGTCGACCGGATCGTGGAACGGATGGCCGAGGAACTCGGGGAGCTCAGAGCAGTGATCGCCACTGGGGGTCTCGCGTCGGTCGTTCTCGACGAGTGTCGCACGATCACCCACCACGAACCGATGATCACCTTGATCGGTCTGCGAATGGTCTTCGAGCGAAATCGGTGACGTTTCGGGTTATCCACAACCCCACACAGTTATCCACAGGCTCGGCGTGACCGTTCCGAGTCCGGAGGGCGGCCGTTATCGTCGGTCGCATGACGACACGACGGGGCCAGGAACTCATCGACTCCATGCTCGACGACTGTCGCGCGCTAACTACGACACTGAGCCGGTTCACCGCGCGAGCACAGTCGTGGCAGACAACCCGCGAGTCCGATGACCGATCGGTCACCGTGACGGTCGGAAGTCAGGGCCATCTCCGCGCACTCACGATCGAGCCGTGGGCGCTGGCGCGACTCGGCCCAGCCGTGCTGGCGACCCGGATCGTTGAGACCGCCGAACACGCCGAGACCGACGCCCGGGAGCAGATCATGGCGGGAGTCACCGCACTTCTTCCGCCTCACTTGGCGCGGCTGATCGCCCCAGACGGCACTGTCGAGACCACCCGCCTCATCAGCTCGGAACACTGGTCGTCTGCCGGAGTTTCGCGATGATCGGCGGGCGGACAGAGATCGACATCGAGGCGGTGGCCGACCTTCCCCCGCGGTTCGCCCGGATCTCCTCCGGCCTCGACGACGTCTTGGGCCGGATCGTCGAGATGCTCGACGCCGAAAGCGGCTGTTGGGGTGCCGACGACATCGGTGCCGACTTCGCGCGGGCCTATCTGCCGCCGGTTGACGAGGTCCGCACTGCCATGGGCGCCGTGCGTGACCGAGTCGGCGAGGTGAGCCAATCGATGCGGCTCTGCGCGGCAGCCGCCGACACGGCGGAGCGCCGGGCCAACGAACGCTTCGGGGGCTGATATGCGAGTGATTCGCGTCGCGGCGTTGTTCGACTCAACTTCCGAGAGGGGTCGGTTCGTCTCTCCCGACCGACCGCGCTTGCCGGATCCGGAGATCCGGCATCGTGTCATCGGATATCTCCGGTCGGCACCCCACATCGAGACCGACTGGCGAAGCGACGGCCGCTGGGCGTGGCCCGAAAACGCCGCTACACAGGCCGAGGCGGGGATCGGGCCGCAGCCGCACCTCCTCCTCCACATGCGACAGCAGGACTTCACTCCACCGGATCGCTTGGACTCAGCGGTCGTCGAGGCCGTGAAGCGAGCAGTCGCCAACGGAAGCCGTGAATCGATGCGCGATTCTGAGGCGAGCTATCACGTCGGCGTCACCGCAGCCGGCGACCGGACAGACCTGGTGATTCGAACCGTGAACGAGACGACGGTCCGGTTCGCGAGATCTGGCTGGGAGGAGATGCCGCAGCTACCCGACCACAGCATTCAGCTCGCCGCTGTCGAGGCCTCGGATGTGTTAGACGACCTGGTCTTCCGATGGCACGCCGACGCACTCGCCGAGGCGCGTGAGTCTGCTGTGGACAATGTCGAACCACGGCTCGCGAGGGTATTCGACCGGATGGCCGGCGACGGGACGCCCTATTTCTCGCCGAATCGACCACGCATCGCCGAATCAGCGCGTCGTGAGCGGATCGCCACCTATCTCTCCCGTGGCAGGCTTGTCGTGCGGGCCAACTCCGTTCACGACCCGCTCGACCCACAGGCCGCTGCCCTAGTGCCGTTGCACATGCGAACCGACGGCCGATGGGTCTGGCAGGAGGCCAGCGCCTACTATCTGCGGGTCCGAGGCATCGCACCGGAGCTCGCGCTCGTCTGCCACATCGAGGCTCACGGGTGTCGACTGCCTGATGAGATCCCGCTGGACCAGCTGATGGCGGCGGCCACGGTCGCGGGCCGCGGCGCGGAGCCCGTTGTCGGTCCAGGGTTCACCTATCACCTCGCCAGCGGGACTCCAGGCCAACCGACGGACGCTCCCCTCGTGCGCATATCGCCGGACGGCCGCCAGACCGAGGTTCTCACGGACTCGCTTCGTTGGAGTCCGTTCGACGAGTTGGGCTCGACCGGCGACCTAGGTCTTCGCCAACTGGCTCTGGTCGCGATCACAGAAGCGGAGGCGTCACAGGTGATGGACGTGCGATTCGCGCGGCGCTGTCAGGTGCGGGCCTGACCTATCAGGGTTGACCTGCCGGGATGATCGCCGGCTCTCGGGGGAGGAAGATCGTGACCATCACGCTGTGGAACGGGCTCGACGACCTAGATTTCGTCGTCGGGGCGCAGTTTCCCCAGGCAGACGAAGACGCGTTGCGGCGGTCGGCCCTCGCCTGGGCCGAGGCCGGTCGCCGGTTGCGGGAGCTGAACGACGAGGCCATGGCAGCGGGGAGCCTCGTCGCGCCAGTGCTCGGCGGTTCCGCAGGGACCTCGTTCCTGCAGCTGTGGCGTCACATCGCCGATGGTGGAGGCGCCGGGGCCATCGCCGAACTCGCCCATGCGTGCGAACAGCTGGGCGATGCGTGCGAAGAGACGGCCCGCGAGGTCGAATACGCGAAGATCGAATATATCGCCGCGCTCGTGTTGTTGGCCGCGACCATCGCGTCCTTGGTCAGCGCAGCGGTCGGTTTCGGAGTGTCCCTGTCGGGCATTCCTGTCGCGATCGCGGCGGCGCAGATCACCATTCGAGCGGTCATCATGCGGTTGATCACCGCAATAGGCGTCGCGGTCGGAGTCAATGTCACCCTCGACGCGACCGCGCAACTCATTCAGATCGGCTCGGGCCACCGGACAGAATGGGACTGGGCGAAGACCCGCCGCGCGGCAGAGGACGGCGCGATCGCTGGAGCGATCACCGGTGGGCTTCTCGCCGGTGCTGGCCGGTGGGCGCCGACGACGGTGCAAAGCCCCATCAGAGCCGCCGGCGTCGCCGCCGCAGGGGGAGCGGCGGGCGGCGTCGTCGCTCCGCTCGCTCATGGGGAGATTCCCGACGCCCACGACCTCGCCATCGCGGTGACCTCGGGTCTCATCGGTGGAGTCGGACCCGAACTGGTGCACGGCACGGCTGGGGGACCCGGACGACTCGACCTCGACGGCTCCACTCGCATCGCCGCAGCCTTGTCGCCCGACTCGGTCCTGTCGTTTGACTCGGCACTCTCATCTGAGTCGGCGCTGCAGTCCGAGTCGGCAGTGTCATCCGATCCGACTCCATCACCCGGCTCGTCGCGGGCACCCGATTCGGTGGCCCCGCCGGCAACGGTGCCACCTCGCCCCGCCGAACCGAGTGGGCATCCCGCGCCCACCGACAACGTCGCGGGGACAAACGTCCTCGGGCAACCGGTCGTGCCGCACCGATCCGGTGATAGTCCGGTGACCGATCCGGAGCTGGCGACGCTCGCCGGGGTGACCAACGCCCCGCCGTCGTGGGCCGGGGGCGTCGCCAGCCCGTCCGTGCCGCACATTCTGTCGTTGGGCGGCCCGGCGTTGGGCGGCGAACCAGGACCGTGGACGCCTGCACAGCCCCAGTCCGGCGTGCCAGCGGTCACGGAGTCTCCGCTCGTCTCCGCTCCGGTCGTCGGCGCTACCTCACCGACCGGCATTCCTCTCGTGCGGCCCGCTGGCGATGCAGTCTCACACACGCCTCCGGTCTCGAACAGCGTGCCCGCGCCAGACGCCGTGCCGGTCTCGAACAGCGTGCCTGCCACAGGTTCAGCGACGGCCACAGGTTCAGCGACGGCCACAGTGGAAGGCGTCGCAGATCAGACCCCGCCCCGGCAAGGGGCAACGCCATTGCTCGGTGACGCCGAGGCGGCCGCAGTGGTCGTCGCTCACGCCTTCCCGACGAACGCGGGAATCGCCTTCTACGCTGCCGACGACGACATTCGCGACTTCGCCCGAGCGGTGCATCCCACCGACGGCTTCGTCACCATCGACCTGCACGGCTCAACTCGGGGCTTTCACATTGACGGGCAGCTGATCACGCCGGAGCAGTTCGCCCGGGGGATACGCGATCTCATCACCGCTGGTCGTCTGTCGTTGCCGGAGGGCGATGGGATCAAACTGCTCTCCTGTCATACGGCGGCGGGTGGGGCCGACTCGCCGGGAGCCAGGCTGGCCCGGGAGCTGGGTGTCGCGGTGGTGGCTCCCGACAAACCGGTCTGGACCTCGCTCACCGGTGAGGAGATCGTGTCATCGCAGGTCCTCGTGGGCGGCATATGGCAGCCGACCCGCCCCCCAGACGGCGACTGGCACCTTTTCTTGCCGGCCGACGCGCGACCCACGCCATTAGTTCCGGACCAGGGTCGCTGAAACGTGGCGGGGACTGCGCCAGCAGTGCGTGGTGGGTGGAATTGAGTCGGTCTACACGTTCAATCGTAATTTTCGCAATGAGGACATTGACTCATCACATTCTCGACCAGTGCGCCATGCCGAGGCGAGGCGGGCTAATGAGGCCACAACTCGATCGCGACGTTGAGTTCTGGACATGTCGAGGATCCGACGTTCGCCATCGCGTGTCGCGCGGTGACGCCACCACGGCCGGGTGAATTCGACTGTGGTGGGGAATGGCGATGGTGACACTGTTTGCCTCGCCGTCACCACCCATCGTCCCGATGCCCAACGGATATGTTCCAGAACAATGACGCCACGGTCGACCGATTGCGGGAGTGTCAAATCTCTGGCGCCACCCCCGATCGCCAAAGTCTCGCGAGGACGGTCGCCGCTACTCTGCGCGTCGGGCGGTAGCTCACCGGACAGGGCCTAGCGATACTCGCCAGAGGGCCTCTGACAAGCACGGGCAAACGTCGCAGTACGCCCGTGACGGGGTAGCCAAAACCGCAAAAGTCCGCACTTGTCAGCCAAGTCGGCGCTTCGAGTCTTTGTTTACACACCCGCTCGCCGCGCGACTGGGTGTTCGCAGTTCGGCGCCGGCCTTCAGCCCTGAGTGAGCACGGCGGCGCATTCGGCGGCTCGCGGCGGATGGTTGTGAACCGACTGATGACGGCTCTGACCAGCCCCGGAATCCGGGATGCGATCTTGTTCCCCAAAGTAAGGCGCGAGTAACGCAGCGCGATCATGGTGATTGTGGTGAGGGTAAATACTGTCGATCCGGAAGGCGTACGTTATTGTTTGTTTCGCATCCGCACGGCTGTGAACCTAAGAAAGGAATTGTCGAGTGGCCAAGGAAACTATCACCAAGCTCATCGACGACCTCGATGGCGGCGAGGCGAATGAGACGGTGAAGTTCGGGCTCGACGGTCATTCGTTCGAGATCGACCTGTCGACCAAGAATGCAGCCAAGCTCCGCAACGCTCTCGCTCCCTACATTGAGAGCGGGACACGGCTGACCGGCCGCACCTATGTTTCTCTCGGCCGCAGTGCTGGTCGGGCCCGCCCAGGGGTGGCCGGCGAGCGGGAGCAGAACAAGGCGATTCGGGCGTGGGCCCTGCGCAAGGGGCTTGATGTCGCGCCCCGGGGCCGCATCAAGCAGGAGATCGTAGATCAATATCACCGTGAGGCCGGTCGCTAGGGGAGTCTTTCTCGCCCGACGAACCACCGCGGAGCCGGACCCACCCACGCAGGCCGGGTACGACTCCGCGGTGTGCTGTCTTTGTGGGCGATGTGGGCCCACCTGGCTCCCGCGACGGGCCTGGGCCGGCCCGTCGCGAAATTTCGCTATCCGCGTACGGGTTGAGCAAGGCCCAGTCGGCCTAGGGGATTTGTGGTGGTAAAAACCGATTACTTTGGGCGTTATGTCGGCTGTTGAGAACTTTTTCCCACAGGACTCTTGGCACCTGTCGGACGTCTTTCGGGTGCGCTCTCGGCTCGCGTCGCATGGTGTCGTCACCGCACGGCGATAGAGTTAGAGCATCCAAGGCCCGGTGCCGCGGTCAGTGGCCGTGGTGCACGTGAGGAGCACGAGGGAATGTTCGAGAGGTTCACCGACCGAGCCCGACGCGTGGTGGTCCTGGCCCAGGAAGAGGCCAGGATGCTCAACCACAACTACATCGGGACGGAGCACATCCTGCTCGGCCTCATCCACGAGGGTGAGGGCGTGGCTGCCAAGGCTCTGGAGAGCCTGGGCATCTCCCTCGAAGGCGTGCGTCAGCAGGTCGAAGAGATCATCGGCCAAGGGCAGCAGGCTCCGAGCGGGCACATCCCGTTCACGCCCCGGGCGAAGAAGGTCCTCGAGCTCAGCCTTCGCGAGGCCCTTCAGCTCGGCCACAACTACATCGGCACGGAGCACATCCTGCTCGGGCTCATTCGAGAGGGCGAGGGCGTCGCCGCCCAGGTTCTGGTGAAGCTCGGAGCCGACCTCAACCGGGTCCGGCAGCAGGTCATTCAACTGCTGTCCGGCTATCAGGGGGGCAAGGAGCCGGCAGCGGCCGGTGCCGGTGCCGCCGGCGAGGCCACCCCTTCGACGAGTCTCGTGCTCGACCAGTTCGGCCGCAATCTCACGCAGGCCGCCCGGGAGGGCAAGCTCGACCCGGTCATTGGGCGGGAGAAGGAGATCGAGCGGGTGATGCAGGTGCTCTCCCGTCGAACCAAGAACAACCCCGTGCTCATCGGCGAGCCCGGCGTCGGCAAGACCGCCGTCGTCGAGGGACTGTCTCAGCGCATCGTCAAGGGCGAGGTGCCGGAGACGCTCAAAGACAAGCAGCTCTACACGCTCGACCTCGGTGCGCTCGTCGCGGGCTCCCGCTATCGCGGTGACTTCGAGGAGCGTCTGAAGAAGGTCCTCAAGGAGATCCGCACGCGCGGCGACATCATCCTGTTCATCGACGAGATTCACACGCTTGTCGGTGCGGGCGCGGCCGAGGGTGCCATCGACGCCGCCAGCATCCTCAAGCCGATGCTGGCCCGTGGTGAGCTGCAGACCATCGGCGCCACCACGCTCGACGAATACCGCAAATATCTGGAGAAGGACGCGGCCCTGGAACGACGTTTCCAGCCGATCCAGGTCGGTGAGCCATCGCTCGCGCACACCATTGAGATCCTCAAGGGCCTGCGCGACCGCTACGAGGCGCACCACCGGGTCTCCATCACCGACGCGGCTCTTGTCGCCGCCGCGACGCTCGCCGACCGATACATCTCCGACCGCTACCTGCCGGACAAGGCGATCGACCTCATCGATGAGGCCGGTGCCCGCATGCGGATCCGGCGCATGACCGCGCCACCGGATCTTCGTGAGTTCGACGAGAAGATCGCGCAGGTCCGCAGGGACAAGGAGTCTGCGATAGACGCGCAGGACTTCGAACGCGCCGCCCAACTGCGGGACAATGAGAAGACTCTTCTCACCCAGAAGGCGCAGCGGGAAAAGGAATGGAAGGCCGGCGACCTCGATGTGGTCAGCGAGGTCGACGACGAGCAGATCGCCGAGGTGTTGGCCAACTGGACCGGCATCCCGGTCTACAAGCTCACCGAAGAGGAGACATCCCGGCTGCTGCGCATGGAAGACGAGCTGCACAAGCGCATCGTCGGCCAAGAGGACGCCGTCAAGGCGGTCTCGATGGCGATTCGTCGCACGCGTGCTGGGCTGAAGGATCCGAAGCGGCCTTCCGGCTCATTCATCTTCGCCGGTCCTTCGGGCGTCGGAAAGAGCGAGCTTTCGAAGGCACTCGCGGAGTTCCTCTTCGGCAGCGAAGACGCGCTCATCCAACTCGACATGTCCGAATTCCACGACCGCTACACCGTGTCTCGACTGGTGGGAGCGCCTCCCGGATATGTCGGTTATGACGAGGGCGGCCAGCTCACCGAGAAGGTTCGCCGTCGTCCGTTCTCGGTGGTTCTCTTCGATGAGATCGAGAAGGCCCACCCGGACGTCTTCAACACCCTGCTGCAGATCCTTGAAGACGGTCGGCTCACCGACGGCCAGGGGCGCATCGTGGACTTCAAGAACACGGTGATCATTCTGACGACGAACCTTGGCACACGGGATGTGGCGAAGGCGGTGTCGCTCGGTTTCCAGACCGCCAATGACGTCGACTCCAACTACGACCGGATGAAGCAAAAGGTCAACGACGAGCTCAAGCAGCACTTCCGGCCCGAGTTCCTCAACCGCATCGACGACACGATCGTCTTCCACCAGCTCAACCAGAACCAGATCCTGCGGATCGTCGACCTCATGGTGGCGCGCATCGAGTCACAGCTGCGCAACAAGGACATGGGTCTCGAGCTCACCGACAACGCCAAGAAGCTGCTCGCCGCCAAGGGGTGGGACCCGGTTATGGGTGCTCGGCCGCTGCGTCGCACGATTCAGCGGGAGATCGAAGACAATCTTTCCGAGCGCATCCTCTTCAACGAGCTGCGACCCGGCCAGATCATCGTGGTCGACTGTGAGGGCGACCCCGATGACGTCGACAACGCGAAACTGGTGTTCCAGGGATCTGAGAAACCCGGTGTCGTGCCCGACTCCGTGCCCGCCGAGTTGCCAGGACCGGCCGACACGACAGGCGCGCCGACCGAATAGCCCAGGTATGAGTGTGGCCCGTCACCGACGTCTGCGGTGACGGGCCACATCCGTCTGGGTTGGTTCTGCGGCGTCAGTCAACCAGCACCTCGGCTGTGGTCAATTCGGCGTGGGTCAGCCCCGGAAGGGCGAAAAGGTCGGCATCCACACGCGCCAACAACCCGTCATCGAGCAGCCCTGTCAACGCCCGATCTCGTTGAACCGTGTCCGGCCACAGCCGATCGAGCTCGACGCGGGGCACAGGAGTGTCGCGGTCACGGACAAGCCCGAGCAGCAGCCCCCGCACCTGCCGATCGGTTCCGGCGAAGGGCTGTGTTCGACGGACTTGTCCGCCGACGTGCGCTGGCCGCCCCGCCCGAATCCATCCGCATTCGGCCCGCACGGGGCACTCGGGGCAGCGTGGTGTGCGGGCCGTGCACACCAGCGCCCCAAGCTCCATGAACGCGGCACTCGCTCGGGCAGCCCGCTCATCCGATTCGGGCAGCGCGGCCTCGACTCGGGCGAGGTCGGCGGCGGTGTTCGCGGCCCCGGGCTCGGCGGCGCCGGCGAGAGCCCGCGTGGCGAAGCGGCGTACGTTGATATCAACCACGGGATGGCGTTGGCCGAACGCGAACACAGCGACGGCACGGGCCGTGTATCCACCGACCCCCGGCAACGCCAGCAGCAGATCGAGGTCGGCTGGAACCGTCCCCGCGTGCCTCGTGGTGATGAGGATCGAGGTCTCATGCAATCGCAGCGCTCGGCGCGGATAGCCGAGCCGCCCCCAGAGTCGGATCGCGTCTGCGGTGGAGGCGCCGGCGAGCCCTGCGGGTGTCGGCCAACGGTCGAGCCATGTCTCCCACGTCGGAGTGACACGCGCCACAGGGGTTTGTTGCGACATGATCTCGCTGACCAGCACGCCCCACGGGGTCGTCTCGGGTCGGCGCCACGGGAGATCACGTCCGTGCTGGTCAAACCACTCGATCGCCTGATCGGCAAGGGTCGGCGCGGCCATGAATGACGATCCTGCCATGCCTCGCGGAGCGGGTTTGGTGGCGGTGTCGCGGCGCGCCGCCCGCACGATCGAACCGCCATGAGCTAACGCCATCGGCGCGTCGACTCGCCGTTGACGAGTGGACGCCACTACGGTGAGGAGCCATGCGGCTGACCGTGGGACCTCTGCCGGCCGCCGTCTATTGGCGGCGACGCGCCGTGGTTTTCGTCGGGATCGCGATGGTGGTCTTGGTGGTCACATATTCCTGTGGCGGGCCCGACCAACAGGTCGACGCGCACGGTGCGCGGGCTTCGTCAACGAGCCCAACTCCGCAGCCGGGCCCCGCTACCACAGTCTTGCGGCCGACCGTCCCGAACGAACCGGCAAAGGTCACCCCGACCCCGACCGCCTTCGTGCTGCCCGCCACCGGCCAAACCGGGCCTTGCACGGACGCGGAGTTGCGCATCACCGTGCGGGCCTCGACGACGAGCGCCGCACCCGGAGGGTCGGTGCCGGTCACTATCGAGATCAAGAACGTCTCGACACGTGAGTGCGGCCGGGACATCGGCGCGGACGTGCAGGAGCTGCGACTGGTTGACGCGGCGAAGACTCTCATGTGGTCGAGCGACGACTGCAGCCCCAACAAGGGGCACAACGTGCGCCGGTTCGCCGCAGGACAGAAAGCGACCTTCACATTGACCTGGCCGGGTCGGCGCAGCCGAACTGGAACTGGATCAGTGACCTGTTCGGGCGGTGCCCCGGCGCCAGCGGCCGGAGCCGACTATCAGCTGATCGCACGGCTGGATCAGTTGGTGAGTGATCCGTTCGGACTGCGCATCACCGGGTGAGCCGCGACGCCTGTCAGACGTAGCGTTCCAGGATCGATGCCTCGGCGAGTCGGGACAGTCCCTCTCGCACGCCTCGGGCACGTGCGTCACCGACGCCTTCGACGGCCTGTAGGTCCTCGACGGTCGCGCCGAGCAGCCGTTGGAGGCTGCCAAAGTGCTCCACCAGTCGGTCGACCACGGTGCCCGGCAGTCGGGGCACCTTCGCCAGCAGACGGAAACCGCGCGGCGAGATTGTCGCGTCCATGGACTCCTGCGTGCCCGGATAACCCATTGCTTTCGCGACCGCTGTGAGGTCGATCAACTCGTTGGCGGGAAGCCGATCGAGCTCGACGACGGCTTCCTCGTTGGACCGGACGCGCTTGGCGGTCGGGAGATAGTCGCGGATGACAAGCGTGCGATCACTGTCGACACCAGCCATCAACTCGTCGAGTTGCAGCGCCAAGAGGCGTCCATCCGTGCCGAGTTCGATCACATAGCCCTCGATCTCGTCGGCGATCCGGCGCACCATCTCCAGCCGTTGCACCACGGCGATGGCGTCGCGCGCGGTCACAAGGTCTTCGATCTCCAGCGCCGACAGGGTGCCGCTGACTTCGTCCAACCGCTGTTTGTAGCGTTCGAGAGTGGCCAACGCCTGGTTGGCTCTCGACAGGATCGCGGCGGAGTCGTCGATGACATGTCTGCGGCCGTTGACATATAGGCCGATGATGTGCATGGACTGGCTCAC
This sequence comes from uncultured Actinomycetota bacterium, assembly GCA_963736695.1. Taxonomy (GTDB): domain Bacteria; phylum Actinomycetota; class Actinomycetes; order Mycobacteriales; family Micromonosporaceae; genus CAVTPU01. Next base: position 2,397,200 of record CAVTPU010000004.1, on the reverse strand, counting down.
GGAGATCACCGGATGGCCCGTCTGTTTGGCCACCCGTTCCGCGGTGCGGTGTCGGGTGCCGGACTCCTCGGTGGGGATGCTCGGGTCGGGCATGAGGTGCACCGCGGCCCGTACGATTCGGCTGCCATCGCTGGCGAGCACCACGGCACCGTCCATTTTGCACAGTTCGCGGAGCCGGGTGGAGGAGAACTCGACATCCAGGGGGAAACCGCCCGTGCAGATCTGTTCCACCATCTTGTCGTGCCCCAGCACAATCAATGCCCCGGTACGCCCACGCAGAATGCGCTCCAGACCGTCGCGCAGGTCAGTGCCTGGCGCGACGAGGGCGAGTGTGGCCCGGAGCGGGTCGTCCCGGTCGATCGGCACGCCGGCTAGTCTACGTTTCCGCTGCCCATGGATGGCCGTTGGGCGGGGCTGTGTCGCCGGAGATGTCGTCCGATGGACACTTGCGATACTGGCTGGCGGGCGGTCGGGGAAGAACAACGGCGGTCGGGGCGAGGCATAGATTGGGTGAGTCCGGTGGTGCGTGAACGCGTGGTGTGGAGACGCCGTTCGGCTCGACGGGCGGCGGGCCGTCTGGGCTGGACCGTCTTTCTCGCCGCCTTCGTCTGCGCGCCCACGTGGTTGATCTTCTCCGGTGAGCCGTTCACCACCAGCGACGGTGCGGTGAACCCGCTGGCGCTGGTCGTGCCGGCGTTGCTCACACTTTTCGGATTGCTGCTCGTGCCTCAGGTGGTGGCGTTGGTTCGTCGCCCGATCGTCTCGGCAGACCACTACGCGCTGACGGTGCGCCCCGGCGTCGGTCGCACGCTGGTCTTGCCGTGGGCGCAGCTCGCCGAGATCGCCGGTCGCACCGTCGACGAGGAGACGTTTCTCTTTGTCCGGTGTGGGCAACCGACGGCCAGGTCGGGCGATTGGCCGCGGTGGTGGGATCAGGCGCAGCTGCGGTCGGCGCAACGAGGTCTCGCGACCTTGTCCGTCTATGACCTAGCGGTGCCGATGGAGGAGTTTCAGGGTGGGCCGCAGGACCTTCTGCGAGTTCTCGCGCAGTGCGCGCCGGATCATGTGGTCGTTATCGACGCGATGTGACGGCCGGTCATGCTCACTCGCTGGTGCCTCGGTTCGTGGGCGTCGTGACGGCGCAGTGCAGGGCCGCCCGCACCGTGTCGACCTCCACCACCCGCATCCCGGTCGGCGCGGAGCCGCTCGCGGTCGGCCCGCAGCCCGGCGGCACCAGGGCATGGCGAAAGCCGAGCCGAGCTGCCTCGGCGAGACGGCGGGAGACCGCGGCGACCCGGCGGATCTCCCCGGTGAGCCCCACTTCGCCGATGGCGACGAGGTCGGCCGCGAGCGGCAGGTCGTTGGCGGCCGACGCCACTGCGAGTGTCACTCCGAGGTCAGCTGCGGGTTCGACGACCCGGATGCCGCCGACGGTCGCGGCGAAGACTTCCCGTTCGGCTAGGCGCATGCCGCTGCGGCTCTGCAGAACCGCGAGAATCATGTGTAGCCGGGCCTGGTCGAGTCCGCTGACGGTGCGTCGTGGGGAGCCGGCGACGGTTGCCCCGACGAGGGCTTGAACTTCGGTGACCAACGCCCGGCGGCCCTCCATCGCGACCGTGACGCAGGTGCCGGCGACCGGGTCGGCATAGCGGGTGAGAAAGAGTCCGGACGGGTCCGGCAGGCTGCTGAGCCCACCTTCGTGCATTTCGAAACAGCCGACTTCGTCGGCGGCGCCGAATCGGTTCTTGAGCCCGCGAACCATGCGTAGCGAGGAGAACTTGTCGCCTTCGAACTGGAGCACGACGTCGACGAGGTGCTCAAGCACTCGAGGGCCGGCGACCTGACCGTCCTTGGTGACGTGTCCGACAAGGACGGTCGCGATGCCGCGTTCTTTGGCCACTGCGGCGAGGGCGGCCGCGACGGCCCGCACCTGGGTGACTCCACCGGCGATGCCTTCGGAGCTCGGTGACGTGAAGGTCTGCACGGAGTCGAGCACAAGCAGGCCCGGGCGCACCGCATCGATGTGTCCCAGGACCGCGCCGAGATCCGTCTCGGCGGCGAGATAGAGCTGTTCGTGCAGCGCTCCGATGCGCTCGGCACGCAACCGCACCTGGCTCGCGGACTCTTCGCCACTGACCACGAGCGCCGGGCCGGCCTCCTCGGCGACGCCGCTGGCCCATTCCTGGGCGACGGAGAGCAGGAGGGTGGATTTGCCGACACCGGGTTCACCGGCGATGAGCACGACGGCTCCGGGCACTAGGCCGCCGCCGAGGACCCGGTCGAGTTCGGGCACGCCGGTCGGGCGTGATCGTGCTGACTCGGGGCTGATCGACGCGATCGGGCGGGCGGGTTCGCTGGGCCGCCGCGCGGTGACCATTCGAACGGCTGGGGCCGGGGGGCTCACCTCGACGACCGAACCCCACGCGCCGCATTCGGGGCACCGGCCAACCCATTTGGCCGGACGGTGCCCGCAGACGTCACATTCGAAGGTGGCTCTGGCCGCCTTGCTCGCACCGCCCCGCGACCCGGCCCGGGCCGCGGGTGTCCGCCCGCCACGCGCACCGGTGGGGACTAGGTCGGGGCTGTCGGGTTCGTGGGTCGTCACACGTTCACGTTAATCGCGTGCACTGACACGATGACGGCGTCGCCGGTCGCGTTATTCCCCGTGCGATGGTGATTGGGGCAGTCGCGGGGCGGGAGTCGCCGGCGGACCGACCGGCACGGGCGTCGTGATCGCCGAGCCGTCGCTGAAGCTGAAGGTGAGCGAGATCGAGTCGCCTGGGCCGACCGGGCGCGTGAGACCGATGATCTGCAGGGACGGTCCCGCGCCTGGCACGAGGGCGGCGAAGGAGTCAGCGCCAACGACGACGTTGAGGTCCGCGGCGGTCGCCGGGGACGCGGATGGGGAGGTCGTCGCGGTGGCCACGTCCGTCGTTGTCCCCGTGAGGACCACGGCGGCTGCCGCGTCACCGGCGCTGACCCGCACGAGGGTGACCGACGTGGGGCCGGCGTTGAAGATCCGTACGACGATCGGGGCAGTCGACCCCGTCGAGTAGCCTTGCGGGCTGTTGTAGGCGATCAGCGCGTTGCGCACGGTGATCGCCGCGTTGGGGCTGGCACTGGCGTTGGCTCCGGGCACCGGGGCGACCTGGGACGCGGTTTGAGTTATCTTCCCGGCGCTGCAACCTGGCAGCACACTGAGGGCGGCACCCCCGATCAGCACCGTGGCCATTGTGGCGAACCGGCGGCGGCTGGGAAAGCGGGCGGTCACGGCGGCCTCCTCGATCATCGGCGGACGGGCTACAGCGTAATAGGCTCGTCGCGCGGACGGCAGCAGGCCCACCATGGTGGCGATTATGCGTGGAATTTCGCGGGCAATGATGATGACAAAAGCGAATCTGAATTGTGTTCTTAGTTTAGGCTCACCGATAAAGCCAAAAACGACTGTCTATCAATCATGCGCTAACCGTCGACGATCGCGCAACGAGAACCGGGCGGTATGACCGGCGAGGCGTGAACCCGCTCGGCAATCGATGGCGACACGCGTCGTGGTGACGTCGGCGGGCGTGACGCCCAACGGATCATCGCGGCGCCGCGGTCACAGTGCCGGCGGGCGTCGGCGGGGGCGAAGACCATGATGATCCTGGTACGGACGAGGCCGGTGACGCCGGCGTGGTGGGAGACCTCGTCGGAGGGCCGGTCGGGTCGGGAGCGCGTCCCCAGGTCACCATGAAGAGACTGATCAGAGTTATCACCAAGGCGATCGAGATGATGGCGAACGGGACGGCGAGCGAGGCGTCGTGACCATGTCCGGTCATCGTCCGCCGAAACGGACCGCGGCCGAGTTCGCGCCGCAGCGCCGTGGCCTCGGCGTCGAGTTCGGCCGCGTCGTCGGGGATGATCACCTCACCCCATTCTGGCGGAAGGTCCGGCACGGGTCGGCGGACGCCTTCATCCTCGGGTGACTGATCGTCGCCACGCGGTCGGAGATCACCCATGTCGCCTCCCTGCCATTTACTGTCGCCCATCTTGTGTGGTGAACGCCATAGGTTTGCGCAAAGACCAGCTCGCCAGCATGCTGCCCGATTGCGTCGTTGATCGCGTGGAGTCCCTGTCCAGATGGGTGAACCTGGCGTGAAAGCGGTCGCTGTGCGTGGTCCGAAGTCAGGGCGATTTCGCACACACCCCGTTTGACCTGCGCATACACCGTCAACCTCGGCGGCAACCCCTTGCCGCGCCGTGTTACCCTAGACACAGCGAAAGGGGCTTCGAACCTATGGTTTTCAGTGTCGGCGAAACCGTTGTCTACCCCCACCACGGGGCCGCACTCATCGAGGCAATCGAGACCCGGGTCGTCAAGGGCGAGGAGAAGCTATACCTCGTCCTTAAGGTCGCGCAAGGTGACCTGACGGTGCGGGTTCCCGCCGAAAACGCCGGAATCGTGGGCGTGCGTGAGGTTGTCGGCGAAGAAGGCTTGACGAAGGTCTTTGATGTCCTTCGGGCTCCGCACACCGAGGAACCGGCGAACTGGTCACGGCGATATAAGGCGAACCTCGAAAAGTTGGCCTCGGGGAACCCGCTCAAGGTCGCCGAGGTTGTTCGTGATCTGTGGCGTCGGGATCGGGACCGAGTGCTCTCCGCCGGTGAGAAGCGAATGCTCGCCAAAGCACGCGACATTCTGGTCGGTGAGGTCGCCCTCGCCGAGCGAAGCACAAAAGACGAAGCGGAGAACCTGCTCGACAGGGTCCTCGCCGAGGCGTGAGACCCGCGAGCCAATCACCCTCTCGTGGAATCCTCTCCCGTTCAAGTCGTATCGGCTGATGCCGGTCGGCGTGGCGACGTCGCGGTTGTGATCCCTGCTGCCGGTCTCGGCACCCGCCTCGGGCCCGGCGAACCTAAAGCACTGCGCTGGCTCGCCGGGGCCTCGCTCTTGGTGCACGCGGTGCGTGGCGTGTGTCAGGCGACGAGCGTCGCCTGCGTTGTCGTGGCGGCTCCGGTCGGTCGGTCGCGAGAGGTGTCGGACCAGCTCACACCCGAGGCTCCTGACGGTGTGCGGCTCATCGTGGTCGAAGGCGGCGACAGCCGGCAACATTCGGTTGCGCTGGCGCTCGCCGCGACACCCGCAGAATTCGAGATCGTTCTCGTGCACGACGCCGCCCGCGCTTTCGCCCCACCCGATCTCGTCGACCGGGTCGCCGCGAAGGTGCGGTCGGGCGCCCCAGCTGTGATTCCCGTGCGTCCGGTGACCGACACGGTCAAACAGGTCGACGCGGCCGGTCGGGTGGTGGCCACGATCGATCGGGCGATGCTGCGGGCTGTGCAGACACCCCAGGGTTTTCGACGTGACGTCTTGATCCGCGCGCACCAGTCCGGGGCGGCCATCACGGCCACCGATGACGCGGCCTTGGTCGAAGGGATCGGGGTCGACGTGTGCTGTGTCGCCGGTGCCGACGAGGCGCTCAAGATCACTCGCCCCGCTGATTTGATCTTCGCGGAGGCTGTTCTCGCTGGCGCACCGGCTCGGGCGTACCCTCATCACGATGATTATTCCGAGGGTTGGCGTCGGGACTGACGTGCACGCGTTCGCGCCGGACCGGCCCTGTTGGGTGGCCGGCCTGCGTTGGGACGGCGTGAGTGGCCTCGTTGGCCACTCCGACGGCGACGTCGCCGCCCACGCGGCCTGTGACGCGCTCTTCTCCGCAGCGGGCCTCGGTGACCTCGGGTCGAACTTCGGCACCGACCGTGCCGAATGGGCCGGCGCGGCCGGTGTCACTCTCCTCGCGGAGGCAGCGCGGCGGGTCCGCGCGGCGGGTTTCGCGATAGGCAATGTGTCGGTTCAGGTGATCGGCGTCGCGCCCAAGGTCGGCTCCCGACGCACTGACGCGCAGCGGGTGCTGTCCGATGCGGTCGGGGCCCCAGTGACCGTCTCCGGGACGACCACCGACGGTCTGGGGCTGACCGGCCGCGGCGAAGGCCTCGCGGCGGTGGCGGTGGCGTTGGTGGCGTTGGTGGCGACCTGACCCGTGGCCGGCGGAGGATCGCACCGACCACGGGGTGCGGTCGTCGTCAGCTCGCGGGTCTGCTCCAACTCCAGGCGTAGTCGGCGTCCTCGCAGTCGAACGCGGCCGAACAGAGATCCAGCGGGCGAAATGTGTCGACCATGACGGCGGTCTCGTCGAAGAATTCGGCACCGAGCGACCGTTCCACCGCGCCCGGCTGGGGGCCGTGCGTAAATCCGGATGGATGTAGTGAAATGGATCCCTGTCCAATGCCGGACCCGCGCCGAGCCTCGTAGTGCCCGCCGGTATAGAAGAGCACCTCGTCGGAGTCAACGTTGTGGTGGTTGTAGGGCACGGGGATCGCCTGGGGGTGATAGTCCACCTTGCGGGGCACGAAGGAACAGATGACGAAGTTGGGTCCGGTGAAGGTCTGATGCACCGGCGGCGGCTGATGCAGTCGTCCAGTGATCGGCTCGAAGTCGTGGATCGAGAAGGCCCAGGGATAGAGGCAGCCGTCCCAGCCGACCACGTCGAACGGGTGGTGGGCATAGGTGTGCCTGGTCCATCCGGCCCGGTGCGCGACGAGCACCTCGACGTTGTCCCCACCGGCGAGCAACGGTTCGGTCGGGGCCCGAAGGTCCCGCTCACAAAATGGGGAATGCTCGAGAAACTGTCCCCGCGTCGACAGGTAGCGGTCGGGCGGTCCGATGTGGCCGGTCGCTGAGACGATCAACGTGCGCATCGGCTCGGTTCCGGTTGGAACGATCCGGTGCACCACCGAGGTCGGAATGATGACGTAGTCGCCCGCGCCGACGTCGAGCACTCCGAAAGTCGATTCGACCCGGCCCGACCCCGCCTCGACATAGAGGCACTCGTCGCCGATCGCGTTGCGATAGAGCGGGGAGGCCTCCTCGGCGACCGCGTAGGAGATCTGGCAGTCGTCGTTGGCCAGCAGATGCAGCCGGCCGCGGACCGTGTCCCGGGCGGACGGGGTGCCGCACTGGTGGGTGCGCAGGTGACGGGGGGTGAGAGGTCGGTTCGGAATTCGAACCACGGAAGGCATCGATGAAGTGACATCCTCGGCGGCGACGATCGCGGCCGGCGAATGCTGGTGATAGAGCAATGACGCGTCGGAGGCGAATCCCTCCTGCCCCATGAGTTCCTCGGCGTAGAGGCCACCATCGGGTCGGCGCATCTGAATGTGGCGTTTCCGGGGGACCTCACCGACACTGCGGAAATGCGGCACTCCTCAGCCCTCCTCTTCTGTTGTCCTAGTCGGTAGCGTCCGCTAGCTTCAATACCTGTGTCAACGAGCCGCATCCCCGCCGTTTTCGCCGATCTCGTTGACGATGCCGCGGTCTTCCCACCCGGCAACGCCCGCCTCGTCGACGCCGTCGCTGCACATCACCGGCATCGTGGCGCCTGGTATGAGTCTCTTGTCGGGCCGTTGTTGATCCCTATCGGCGAACTCGCCGACGTCCCCGCCGCGTCGGGTCGACTGGGTCATGGCTCCGACAAAGCCAGCTCGAGGCGGCTTGCGGTCGGCCTCGTCGGCGATGTGGGGCGGGTGGGTGGAGTTCTGCCCGACGACCTCGACGTGCGCCAACTCGAGGCGCCTGTGGCTAAACGCGGCGAAGACCCCATGCCGGGCCTGCGCCGACTGCTGTCATTCGCGGCCACATTCGCCTATGTCGACATATACGCGGAGATTCCGCTAACCTGGGGGCTGCTGGGCGCGCTCGACGTCGTGGCCGAGGCGCGAGCTGGAGGTGCCCGGATCGCTCCCAAATTCCGTACGGGTGGACTCGCGGCCGAGCTCTTCCCCACGCCGAACGAACTCGCTGCGGTGATCTGCGCCTGCCGGGACCGCGACCTGCCGTTCAAGCTCACCGCCGGCCTGCACCGGGCTGTCCGGCACGCCGACCCCGAGACTGGCTTCACCCACCACGGTTTCCTCAACATCCTCGCGGCGGTGATCGTGGCCCACGCCGGCGCCGACGTCGCCGAGGTGACCTATCGGCTCGCCGGCACCGACGCGATCGCCATCGTCGAGGCCGTCCGGGGCCACCTGTCCGAACCGAGACCACTGTGGACCGCGTTCGGTTCGTGCGCCATCGACGAACCACTGGAGGACCTCGTCGGCCTGGGCCTCGTGCGGCCACCGGCCTGACGACACGGGTGGCCGCCGAGACCGGTACGCTGTCTCGGCGGGAGGTGTCCATGCGACGGGGAACTCGGGTCAAGATCGCCGCGGCGGTGACCGTTCTCGCCCTCGCCATTCTCGTCACCATCGGCTATCGGGTCCTCGCACCGAGCGAGATGCTCACCAGCCCGACTGTGCGCTATCCCGGCGTCGTGACCATCACCGATGACCGGCCCTACAGCGAGCTACGCGCCGCGCCACTCGTGGTCGAAGGCCGCCTGCGCGTCTATGCGGAGAAGTGGCGGGTGTGGACCGACGCGCCGGTCGGCGAGCGTTATGAAGCCACCCCCTATTGGGCCTATCGACGGTGGCCCGCGCAGGTCGTCGGCGTGCTCGTCGCGGAGACCACGACCGGCCCGGTGGTCGTCTCGCAGTGGTCCGACGGAAAACTCGTCGCGGTCGACGCACGGCTCGGAAAGATCCGTTGGAAGGCTGCGGGTCCCGTCGCAGCCAGCCGATATGACGGTCGCCGCACCGGGGCGACCGTGGTCTATGAGCCGCGTTCTCTCGTCGTCGCCAAACTGCGGGACCGCGCCGTGGTGGTAGCGAGCGGACCCGGCGGTGTGCGCGCGTTCGACGCCCACGACGGCGCCCAACTGTGGCGACGGGACCTGCCGGCCGGATGCGAGCCGCGAATCTGGACCGGCGCCACCCTCGTCGCCGTTCCCGACTGCGCCACCCGCGCGGTCACGCTCGTCGGCGTCGTCGACGGACGTGACCGGGGCCGCTGGGTCGCGCCGGGTTCGGCACCCGCGCAGCCGACCCTATGCGCACTCGGCCGGTCCGAGTGCCGGCTCGTCGCAGTCGGTTCAAAAGTCTGGCTGCTGCGCGCCGACGGAACCCTGACCTCGGTGCCGGCGCTGGAGCCGGGTTCGGTGCTCGCCGGCGACCGGGTGGTCTATCCGACGTCGACCGGCGTCGCTGCCCGACGTCTCACCGACGGTGTGCCGCTGTGGACTTGGAACGGCACCGGTGAACTCATCGCCGCCGACACGGTCGGCGTCTATCTGCTCACCGACGACCGCACCGTGCTGGGGCTCAGCCCCGTGACCGGGCACCTCACCGTGCTCGGTTGCGCCACGTCGTTGCCGAACGAGGGGTGGCGGGTCGGCCACGTACATCCGACCGACGGGAGTTATCTCGCGCTGGAGCGGCTCACCAACGAGGCCGCGAGCGCGCCCGACCGGCGATATTTCTATGGTCCGAGGCCGGTCGCGCTCGTCGAGCTCTATCCGCCGACGAAACTGCCGGTCTGGCCGGGCAAGTTCGCGGCCTGCAATCCCGACCCGGTCTAGGCTCCATCACCCACCGGCGACAAACCCTGCGGCCGATGAACCCCGCGAGCCGATGAACCCCGCTGCGGCGGCGAGGAAGGCGTCGTTCTCGGCCGGTGTGCCGATGGTCACCCGTACACCTTCATTGGGGAACGGCCGGACGATCACGCCGGCCGCCTCGCACGCCGTGGCGAATGGCACGGAGTCGGCGCCGAGCGGCAACCAGACGAAATTCGCGTTGCTGGGCGTGGTGACGGGTTCATCGAGTCGTGAACTGTCACGCCACATCATGGCCAGTTCCATCTCGACCCGTGTCCGCTCGGCGACGACCGCAGCCGCACGGCGCGCCATCTCCGGTTCGGCGGCGAGGGCGGCGAGCGCCGCAGCCTGCGCGACGGTCGACGTGGAGAACGGCGTGATGACCTTGCGTACGGCGGCGGCGACGGCGGGTGCCGCGACTAGATAGCCGACCCGTAGGCCGGCGAGTCCCCACGCCTTGGACAGGGTGCGCACCACCACCACGTTGGGTCGATCGCCATAGGTGTCGACACCATCGGGCACGTGCGGGTCGGTGACGAACTCCCGATAGGCCTCGTCGAGCACGACCAGCACCGACGGCGGCACCGAGTCGAGGAACGCGTCGAGCTCGGCTCGGCGCACCGCCGTACCCGTCGGGTTGTTGGGGTTGCAGACCAGCACCACGCGGGTGGTCGGTGTGACCGCCGCCGCCATCGCCTCGAGGTCGTGTCCGTGCCAGGCGGTGTTCGCCACGCGCACACTTGTGGCGCCGGTCGTTGCCGCGATGATCGGATATGCCTCGAAGGACCGCCACGCATAGACGATCTCCTCGCCCTGCTGGCAGGCGGCCCGGGCTAGGTGCTCGACGAGGGCCACCGATCCGCAGCCGGTGGCGATCCGGTCGGCTCCGACGCCGAGCCGCGCGCCCAGCGCCTCTCGCAGCGCCACCACACCCATGTCCGGATAGCGGTGCGAGTGCAGCGCCGCTTCGGCGATCGCCTCGGCGACCCCGGGCAGCGGCCCGAACGGCACTTCGTTGGAGGCGAGTTTGATCGCGCCGGCGACGCTGCGTCCCGGAACGTAGGTGGGCAGCGCCTCAAGGTCTGCGCGGGTCAGCATGGGGTCTCCTCAAACACGTGGGGGCGTTGACGGTCGGGGAACCTGGACGACGACGGTCGCGGCCGCCTTGTCGTGCAGCGCTTGCCGCAACGGTCGGTCGAGCGCGGCGAAGCCACAGTCCATGAGCTGCAACACGAAACCCACCCCGCAGAACGTCCACAACAGGGTCGGCAGGCCGAAACGCAGCCACCGGCGCAACGCCCGGCCGAAGCCCAGCGGCTCGGTGTTCTCCATGCGCACCACGGTGATGCCCATGATCCGTTTGCCGAGGGTCTGACCGCTCGCCGCCGTCGACGGCACCTCATAGGCGAGCCAGACCGCGGTGGTGACCACGCACATGAGCAGCAGCAGCGAGGAGAACTCCGACGGCACGTTGAGGGCGGTCTCGCCGGCCGCCACCTGCCGCATGATCGGCTTGAAGATCTGCCACCACTGATAGGCGAACAACGCGTTGGCGGCCGAACAGAGCACGATGAGGGCGAGCACGTCGACGAGGCGGGCGACGAAACGGGCGCCGAGCCCGGCGAGTCTCATTCCGTGTGGCTCGGGCGGGCCGGGATATTTGGGATAGGTGAGCAAAAAGGGATGCCCTGACGCCCCTGGGGCCGAAGACCCAGCGGGTACGGGTCCTGCCTGGGCCGCGCCCGGTCCGGTCTCTGGCGCCGGTGGTGTCGGTGTGACCGGTTCAGGCGGTGGACTGTTGGCCGGTGGACTGTCGGCCGGCGGGCCGTCGGGCGGGGTGGCATCGGCCGGGATCGCGGCCCCGACCCAGCCTCCACCATCCCAATAGCGCTGGGTCGAGGGCTCGGCGGGATCGGGATACCACCCCGGGGTGACGCTGCTCACGCTGCGGGCTCCTGGATGACGACGGTAGCCGCGAACTTGTCGTGCAGGCACTGTTGATAGGGCTTGTCCCACAGTTGCCACAGCCCGTCGACCCAGCTGAAGAACGGGATCACGAGCGGGGCCACGTGCCCGGCGAGATAGCGTTTGGCGATGTCGCCTCTCGTCAGGGTGCGGTTCGGATCCACCGCCACGATGCGCAGTCGCAGCAGTTTCTTGCCGATCGTTCGGCCGTTGTCGCGCAGGGCCAACTCGACGTAGTAGAGGTATCCCAACCCGAGGCTGATCGCATAGGCGAGCAGCATGATGGCCATGACACCGAGCACCGCCCCGATGCTGGGCGGCCCGCCCGCCGTGGTGACTCCGTTGACGGTTCTGACGTCGCCGAACGCGCCGAGCAGTCCGAACAGTGCGAAACCGACCAGCGGAATGAAGAAGATCATGCTGGTGGCGCCGACGATAAGTCCGTCAATGATGAAGGCGCCGAGCCGGTGGCCGAACGACGCGAGTGGCTGCCCACACGGGGCGATCGGCGTCGGTGCGGGCGCGAATCCGGCCGGCGGGGCATAGCCGGAGACCGGCGCACTCAGCGGTTGGACCGGCACGTGTGGCTGAGGTGGTGGGGCTTGCGGCTGGGGTGGCGCATAGGGCTGAAGCGGCCCGTGTGGCTGCCCGGGCGCCGAGGCTGGCCCGGGAAGCCCACCCTCGGTGGGTGGGGTCGGGGTCGCCTCGGGTCCGGGAGCTGAGGAATGTGGCGTGGTCACGCAGTAATAGTGCTACAAGTTGCCCCGTCGCTGCTGTTCGCGTTCGATCGCCTCGAAGAGGGCCTGGAAATTTCCCTTTCCGAAGCCGAGCGAACCGTGCCGCTCGATGATTTCGAAGAAGAACGTCGGCCTGTCCTGCACGGGTCTGGTGAAGATCTGCAGCAGATATCCGTCCTCGTCCCGGTCGACGAGGATTCGTCGCCGGCGCAGCTCGTCGATCGGCACTCGGACCTCACCGATGCGTTCGCGCAACACCGGGTCGTCATAGTAGGCGTCGGGGGTGTCGAGGAACTCCACTCCGGCCGCGCGCATGGCGTCGACGGTGGCGATGATGTCGTTGGTGGCTAACGCCACATGCTGGGCCCCCGGCCCGCCATAGAACTGGAGGAACTCCTCGATCTGTGACCGGCGCAGCCCGGTGGCGGGCTCGTTGAGCGGGAACTTCACGCGGCGGTTACCGTTCGCGACGACCTTGCTCATGAGCGCCGAATACTGGGTGGAGATGTCGTCTCCGGTGAACTCGGCCATCGTGGTGAATCCCATGACGGTGCGGTAGAACGCGACCCATTCGTCCATTCGGCCGAAGTCCACGTTGCCGACGATGTGATCGACGGCCTGGAAAAGTCGTTTCGCCGCGCCACGGTCGATGATCGGATCGCGCGGCGTGAAGCCGGGCAGGAAGACTCCGTCATATCGAGATCGGTCGACGAGCGTGTGCACTGTGTCGCCGAAGGTGGCGATGCGTGCCACGCGCACCGTTCCGTGCTCATCGGTGCGGTCGTGCGGCGACTCGACCCCGGTCGCGCCGGCTGCGATGGCGTGGGCATAACCGGCGTCAACGTCGGGCACGCGCAACGCGATGTCGGTGATGCCGTCGCCGTGGCGGGCGTGATGCGCCGCCGCCGGCGCGTCGGCGTGCACCGCACCGGTGAGCACGAAGCGGACCTGGCCGGAGACGAGCAGATATTCGGCGTGGTCGGGGTGTCCGGTCTCGGGGCCCCGATAGGCCACGCACGTCATGCCGAACGCGGTCGAATAATAGTGGGCCGCCTGCAGCGCGTTGCCGACAGCGAAACTGACGTGATCGATGCCGTTGATCGGGAACGGGTCGTCCGCCGAATCGTGTCCGATCGCGCCGACGAGCGCGTCGATGTCGAGGCCATCGTCGACGCCGTCTTCGCCCGCCAGGCCGGGCCGATCCACTGTCGCCGTCATCGCCGCTCCTCTCGTCGCCTCCCGACCCTCGGTCGAGCGCCGTCGATGTGAGAGTGGCTGGTGGAGGCGACAGTGGGCAAGGCGCGCCATAGTTCGTGGACAACCTGTGCACAACGTACGGTATAAGGTTGTTTTCGCCCTGCAAAATGTCCACCGGCCGTGTCGTTGTGCCTTCGATCCCGCGTCTCGCCTGACAGACTGGGTGGATATCTCGGCGTGAGACGAACGCGAGGGGGAGCGATGCCAGCTCGACGGCTGCCCGAGATTCCGGGCAATGAGATGACAGGTCACGTGCAAGTGGACCTCGGGGCCACCGGCACTGCGCTGCAGGAGACCCTGATCGAACTCACCGACCTGCACCTGCGCGCCAAACAGGCGCATTGGAACGTCGCCGGCGCGCACTTCGTGCCGGTGCACAAACAGCTCGACAAACTCACCGACGCGGCCCGCGACGCCGCCGATCTCGTCGCCGAACGCGCGGTCGCGATCGGATATGCGGTGGACGCTCGCCCGGCGACGGTGACGAAGAGCACCCCGTTGCCCGACTTTCCGGCCGGGCAGGTGCGCGACGCCGAGGTCGTCGATCTCATCAGTGAGACACTGGCCGAGATCTGCCTGCATGTGCGGCATCGCGTCGACCGGTTGGGGCAGACCGACGTCGTGAGTCAGGATCTGCTGACCGGGGTGTTGGCCGAGTTGGAGAAGCATCGCTGGATGTTCACCGTGCAGCGGGTCGGCGCTTGAGCTGACTTGTCGCGTCGCCATCCGGCAGCGTCAGGAGGTGCCGGATGGCGACGATGGAACAGACCGCGATCGACTCGCTCGACGCGCGGCTCATCGCGCTGTTTGAGGCGGAGCCGCGCATCGGCGTGCTGGAGTGCGCACGCCGGCTACGGGTCGCCCGGGGCACGGTCCAGGCCCGGCTGGACAAACTGATCAGGCGAGGGGTGATTCGGGGATTCGGACCCGACGTCTCGCCGGCGGCACTCGGTTTCGCGGTCACCGCCTTCGTCACGCTGGAGATTCGGCAACGGGCCGGTCACGATCCGGTCGCCTCGCACCTCGCCGCGATCCCGGAGGTGCTCGAGGCGCACACCATCACCGGGTCGGCCGACCTGCTCTGCCGGATCGTGGCCCGCTCCAACGCCGACCTGCAACGGGTCATCGACGAGCTGGTCGCCGCCGAACCGATCGTGCGGGCCTCGACGATCATCGCGCTCGCGGAGCAGATCCCCTATCGCACGCTGCCGTTGGTGAAGTCGGCCGCCACGACCTGACCCAGCGACGCGGGTCGGCACTGGGTATCGTGACCATGTGGCGGGTCGCCTACGCAGGTGTCGGATCTGCCAGGTGCTGCTGCTCGTCATGACTTTTGTCATGGTTAGCACCATTCTCGTGAGCACCAAGGTGTGGAATCCCCAGCCGGCGATCACCACGGTGACTGGGTGGTGGGCCAACCTCACCGCCATCTCCAGCCCCGCACCACAATGGACCGTACGGGTCGGCGGCGTGCCCGACGTCGCTGCCGTGCTCGCTACTGGCCAGGTGGTGGTCGCCAACCGTGGTTACGTCGAAGCGTTCGCCGCCGGCAGTGGCGATCTCGCGTGGAGCCAGGACGTGTCGTGGGCGTTGCCCGCCGTCGACGTCGTCGTGGTGCGCCAACGGGCCCGCGATCCCGACCACGCAAACGGCGTCGGACGTGGCTATGCGGTGCTCGACCCGGCGAGCGGGGCGGTCATTTGGCGTGAACCCGAAGCCGACGCGGTGTGGGCGTTCGCCGACAAACTCCTCGACCTCAACTGCGACGACGAGGGCTGTCGACTGCGGGCGCGCCGCCATCGGGACAACGGCGCAGTGCTCTGGAGCGTCACCGTGAGCGCGGCCGCGCGTACCCTCATCGGCCCCAACCCCCGGCTCGCGGGACTGCGTGATCCGGCCGAGTGGTTCGCAGCGGCCGCGCTGGGCACCCCCGGCCCCACCCCGCCGGTGATCGGCCTCCCGGTCGGCGACCAGACCCAGGTGATCGACACTGTGGCGGGTTCCCTTGTACGGGAGTTCGCCACACCCGGTCAGACGAGCCGTGCGGCGATCGTCGGCGAACGGGTGCTCACCACCGGGGGAAAACCGGGGCCATCCGGATGTCAGGTGTGGATCACCGCCGACGACTATCGGTCGGGTCAGGCGGCGTGGCGGCGCGACGGGCTCGACCTCGGCACGTCAAGCGGTGCCGGCTGCGAACAGCGCGCCGACCCCCTCGGGGTGCGTGGACACCTCGTCGCCGTCGGCGCCAGCCCAGCGATCGTCAGAGCGGACAAGGGGGCGCCGGTCTGGACCGGCCTCGCCGACGAGCGGGTGCTCGCCACCGACGGTGAACTCGCCGTGGTTCGCGGCGCGGACGCGACGACGGTCAGGGTCATCGACCTCATCGCCGAGGGCGCCCCCACCGTGTGGTCCGGCCCGGCGGGCGACGACGTTCGGGCGGCGGTCACGGCCACGCTGGTGCTCATCCACGACCCGACGACCGGCAAGATCACTGTGCTGGGGCACCGGCCGGTGGCACCGCTGCGTGAGTTCACCACCCGGGGCGCGGTCATCGGTCACGGTGAGCGTGGGCTGCTCATCGCCAGCGGCCGGACCATCGGGTTCATCCCGTTGTGAGCGAGGGGTCGGTTGAGTCAACCCTCAGGTGGCGCCGCGCCGCCTGATGCCTAGGCTGGGAGTCGGGCCGGCCAGCCGACCTATCCGGCCATTTCAGTGGCATCGATGAATGGAGCGTGGCGGCGTGACGAGTCCGGAGTTCCTTTTCTCCCCGTTGCTGCCCATCGGACCCGACACCACGGACTACCGTCTCGTGACCCGGGACGGCATCAACGTGGTCGATGGCCCGCACGGACTCGACGGTCAGCCCCGTCGGCTGCTCACCGTCGAGCCGGAGGCACTGACGCTGCTCACCGCCGAGGCGATGCGCGACATCGCGCACTTTCTGCGCCCTGCGCATCTCGCACAGTTGCGCGCGATCATCGACGATCCGCTCGCCTCGGCCAACGACCGCTTCGTGGCGACCGACCTGCTGCGCAACGCCAACATCGCCGCCAGCGGGGTGCTGCCGATGTGCCAGGACACCGGAACCGCGATCGTCATGGGCAAACGGGGCCGGCATGTGCTCACCGACGGCGCCGACGAGGCGGCGATCGCCCGTGGGGTCTTCGACGCCTACACCACCCTCAACCTGCGCTATTCGCAGCTGGCCCCGCTGACCATGTGGGACGAGAGGAACACCGGCACCAATCTGCCGGCGCAGATCGAGCTCTATGCCGATGACCCGGACGGTCACCCCGACGCCTACAAGTTCCTGTTCATGGCCAAGGGCGGTGGTTCGGCCAACAAGTCCTACCTCTTCCAGGAGACCAAGGCGTTGCTCAACCCCGCGTCGATGATGCGGTTCCTCGAGGAGAAGCTGCGGTCCCTCGGCACCGCCGCGTGTCCGCCCTATCACCTGGCGATCGTCATCGGTGGCACCTCGGCCGAGTTCGCGCTCAAGACCGCGAAATACGCCTCGGCGAAATACCTTGATTCGTTGCCGACGACCGGTTCCGCAACCGGTCACGGGTTTCGCGACGTCGAACTCGAGGCCCAGGTGCTCGAGCTGACCCGCGAGTTTGGCATCGGGGCGCAGTTCGGCGGCCGCTATTTCTGCCACGACGTGCGGGTGGTCCGGCTCCCGCGGCACGGTGCCTCCTGCCCGGTCGCGATCGCCGTCTCGTGCTCCGCCGACCGGCAGGTCCTCGGCAAGATCACCCCGGATGGGGTGTTTCTCGAGCGGCTGGAGACCGAGCCAGCCCAGTTCCTGCCCGACGTCACCGACACACAGCTCGACAGTGACGAGGCGGTGCGCATCGATCTCACCCGGCCGATGGTCGAGATCCGTGCGGAGCTCGCCAAACATCCGGTGCGAACCCGGCTGTCGCTGACCGGCCCGCTCGTCGTCGCCCGTGACATCGCCCACGCGAAGATCGCCGAGCGGCTCGATGCCGGCGAGCCGATGCCCGACTACCTGCGTGACCACGCGGTCTATTACGCCGGTCCGGCGAAGACCCCGGCCGGCTATGCCTCCGGATCGTTCGGCCCGACCACCGCTGGACGCATGGACTCCTATGTGGACAAGTTTCAGGCCGCCGGCGGTTCCCTGGTGATGCTCGCGAAGGGCAATCGGTCCGCGCAGGTGACCGAGGCGTGCCACCGCCACGGCGGGTTCTATCTCGGGTCGATCGGCGGTCCGGCGGCACGACTCGCACAAGACTGCATTCGCAGCGTCGAGGTTCTCGAATATCCCGAACTCGGCATGGAGGCGATCTGGCTCATCGATGTCGTCGATTTCCCGGCCTTCATCGTCGTCGACGACAAAGGCAACGACTTCTTCGCCGAGACCACCACGCCGATCCTCACCATCGGGCGCCTATGACGCCATACGGCCCGAACTCATGGCGCGCCACGGGTCGGCGACGTACCGGGGAAACCTAGGCGGTAGCCATCTTGGTAGCATCACAGGTAGCATCGCGGGTGTGAAGCTGAGTGTGAGCCTGCCGGAGGAAGACATCCACTTCGTCGACGACTACGCCGAGCGAGCCGGCTATCCGTCGCGCTCGTCCGTTCTGCATCAGGCGATCGAGCTGCTGCGGCTGAGCGAACTCGAAGACGCCTACGGCGCCGCGTGGCGGGAGTGGAGTCATAGCGGCGACGCCGATCTGTGGGATGCCGTCGCCGACGATGGGCTCACCGATGCGGCGCGGTGACGTCTATCTGGTCGACCTTGATCCAGTGCGTGGATCTGAGGCCAACAAGACCCGCCCCGTCGTCCTCGTCAGCAACGACGCCGCGAACCGCGCCGCGAGGCGGTTGGGCCGCGGGGTCATCACCGTGGTTCCCGTGACGTCGAACCTCAACCGGGTCTATCCGTTTCAGGTTTCGATCCCGCCCGGTGAAGCGGGCCTCGATGTGCCCTCCAAGGCCCAAGCCGAGCAGCTCCGGTCCGTCGACGTCGTCCGCCTCGGTCGCCGTGTCGGCCGTCTGGCCCCGGCGACACTGCACCGCCTCGACCAAGCCCTGCGACTGCACCTGTCGCTCTGACCCCTGCGGTCTCCTCGTTCACCCTCGGGGATTTGGCGACCTAGCGGTTAAACGCGGCAAACGCCGACTATGGGCCGGTCCGGCGAGCGATGATCGGCAGGTGGACGGATTCCGGACTGAGATCGACCCGATGGGTCCGGTCGAAGTGCCAATCGACGCACTCTGGGGGGCGCAGACCCAGCGTGCCGTCGACAACTTCCCGATCTCCGGTCGAGGCCTGGAGCTGAGCCAGATCCGTGCCCTCGCACGGATCAAGGCGGCTGCGGCGGTCATCAACGCCGAGCTCGGCGTGATCGCGGCCGATGTGGCCGTCGCCATCGTCGACTCCTCGCATGAGATCGTCGAAGGACTCCACGATGGACAGTTTCCGGTCGACGTGTTCCAGACCGGCTCCGGCACCTCGTCCAACATGAATGTCAACGAAGTGATCGCGACGCTCGCGACACGGCGGCTGGGCCGCTATGTGCACCCAAACGACGAGGTCAACGCATCACAATCATCCAACGACGTCTTCCCCACGTCGATCCACATCGCCGCCGCATATGCCATCAGCTATGACCTCATCCCCGCACTCGCGCACCTCATGTCCACACTGGACGCAAAGGCCACCGAGTTCGACAGCGTGGTGAAGGCCGGCCGTACGCATCTCATGGACGCCACGCCGGTCACCCTCGGACAGGAATTCCATGGGTACGGGACACAGGTGCGCTATGGCGTCGAACGGCTGCAGGCGTCTCTCGGCCGCCTCGGTGAGCTGCCACTCGGCGGCACGGCCGTCGGCACCGGGATCAACGCCCCGCCCGGCTTCGCCGCCCGGGTCATCGAGATTCTGCGGCGGGAGAGCGGGCTACCGTTCGCCGAGGCGCACAACCACTTCGAGGCGCAGGGCGCCCGCGACGCACTCGTGGAGGCGAGCGGGCAACTGCGCACCGTCGCGGTGAGTCTGTTCAAGATCGCCAACGACATCCGGTGGATGGGCTCAGGTCCGCGCACCGGCCTCGGCGAGCTCTCCATTCCTGACCTGCAACCCGGATCGAGCATCATGCCAGGCAAGACCAATCCGGTGCTCTGCGAGTCGGTGCGCCAGGTCTGCGCGCAGGTGATCGGCGCCGACGCCGCCATCGCGTTCGCCGGATCGCAGGGCGACTTCGAGCTCAACGTCATGATGCCTGTGATGGCGCACAACCTTCTCGGGTCGGTGCGCATCCTCGCCTCCGTCAGCCGGCTCTTCGCCAACCGGTGCGTCGCCGAGCTCGCCGCCCACCCGCGCACATGTCTGTCCTATGCGGAGGGTTCCGCGGCGATCGCGACACCGCTGGCGAAGATACTCGGCCACGACGAGGCCGCTGAGATAGCCCGACTGGCGGTGTGGGAGTCGAGGCCGATCCGCGATGTCGTCGTCGCCCGCGGCCACCTGGACCGCGGCGTCTTCACCGAAGAGGAGCTGGCCGAGGCGCTCGACGTCGGACGCATGGCCCAACCCTAGAGTTCGGTCGTGCTGGCGCTCGGCAGAACTGGCGCTTGCTATCACTGGCGTTCGGCGCCCACGACGACGCTCGTTTGGTGCAGACAGCAGTGGGGCGAACCGACTACGGTTCGCCCCACTGCTGGGTGGTGCTCACATTCGAGGCGTCGTGGACTCAGAAGTCCATGTCCCCGCCGCCGGGGGCGGCCGGGGCCTTGTCCTTCTCCGGCTTGTCCGCCACCACAGCCTCGGTGGTGAGGAACAGGGCCGCGATCGAGGCCGCGTTCTGCAGCGCCGAGCGGGTCACCTTCGCCGGGTCGATGATGCCGGCCTTGAGCATGTCGACGTACTCGCCGGTGGCGGCGTTCAGACCGTGTCCGGGCTTGAGGTTGCGCACCTTCTCGACCACGACGCCGCCTTCGAGGCCGGCGTTGACGGCGATCTGGCGCAGCGGCGCGTCGAGCGCGATCTTGACGATGTGCACGCCGGTCTGCTCGTCGCCGGGCAGGTCCAGCTTGTCGAAGGCGGTCTTGCCGGCCTGAACCAGCGCGACGCCACCGCCGGGCACGATGCCCTCTTCGACGGCGGCCTTCGCGTTGCGCACGGCGTCCTCGATGCGGTGCTTGCGCTCCTTGAGCTCGACCTCGGTGGCCGCGCCGACCTTGATCACCGCGACACCGCCGGCCAGCTTGGCCAGGCGCTCCTGCAGCTTCTCACGGTCGTAGTCGGAGTCGCTCTTCTCGATCTCGGCCCGGATCTGGTTGACCCGGCCCGCGATCTGGTCCGCGTCGCCGGCACCGTCCACGATGGTGGTCTCGTCCTTGGTGATGACGACCTTGCGGGCGCGGCCGAGCATGTCCAGGCCGACGCTGTCCAGCTTGAGGCCGACCTCTTCGCTGATGACCTGCGCCGCCGGTGAGGATCGCGATGTCCTGCAGCATGGCCTTGCGGCGGTCGCCGAAGCCAGGAGCCTTGACCGCGACGGACTTGAAGGTGCCACGGATCTTGTTGACGATGAGCGTCGCGAGGGCCTCGCCCTCGACGTCCTCAGCGATGATCGCCAGCGGCTTGCCCGACTGCATGACCTTCTCCAGGATCGGCAGCAGGTCCTTCACCGCGGCGATCTTGCTGTTGACGATGAGCAGGTAGGGGTCCTCGAGGACCGTCTCCATGCGCTCCGCGTCGGTGATGAAGTAGGGCGAGATGTAGCCCTTGTCGAAGCGCATGCCCTCGGTGAGCTCAAGCTCGAGGCCGAAGGTGTTGCTCTCCTCGACGGTGATGACGCCTTCCTTGCCGACCTTGTCCATCGCCTCGGCGATGATCTCACCGACGGTGGAGTCACCGGCGGAGATCGACGCGGTCGAGGCGATCTGCTCCTTGGTCTCGACGTCCTTGGCGAGCTTGGCCAGCTCCTCCGCCACCGCGCCGACGGCCGCCTCGATGCCCCGCTTGAGGGCCATCGGGTTCGCGCCGGCCGCGACGTTGCGCAGCCCCTCGCGGACCAGCGCCTGGGCGAGGACGGTCGCCGTCGTCGTGCCGTCACCGGCGACGTCGTCGGTCTTCTTGGCGACCTCCTTGACCAGCTCAGCGCCGATCTTCTCGTACGGGTCCTCGAGCTCGATCTCCTTGGCGATGCTCACACCATCGTTGGTGATGGTGGGAGCGCCCCACTTCTTCTCGAGCACGACGTTGCGGCCCTTCGGGCCAAGCGTCACCTTCACGGCGTCGGCGAGGACGTTCATGCCCCGCTCGAGACCGCGGCGCGCTTCCTCGTCGAACGCGATAATCTTGGCCATTCGGCGTTGTCCTCCTGGACACAGTTGTACGACGCACCTTCGGACGCGGCGGCGCGATGTGCGACGCACGTCCGTCGGTCGGGGGAGGATAAGCCCGCGACGACCGGCACCATCGAGTGGTTGGGACTGCCCGCCGTAGATGGCGTCTGTCCTGCTCACCCGTCGGTGCCCCACCGCCCCGACCAGCCCCACCGCGGCGCCTCGCCGGATGGGGTTTGGCACTCACCGGTGGCGAGTGCCAACACCTGTTTAGCACTCTCCCCTGTCGAGTGCAAGCTGCCGGGGGTGGGTTCGCCTAGATGCGCGATGCCGCCCGACGACTCGAACTCGAGTCGTCGGGCGGCATCGGGTGCGGGAAAGGGCGTCGCCTCAGCTGACGAGTTCCTGATGGAGCTGGGGTGTCGAGACTTGCCCCTCGGTGGCCCGGAGCTGAGCATAGAGCGGCAGCAACGCGATGAGCAGGAGTGCGTTGACGGGGGCCGACACGATCGACTGGAGGAAGCTGACGAACCCGGCGAGAATGCCGGTCGGGCCGGCGACGCTGATAATGCCAAGAAGGATCACGCCGACGATGCCGCCGACGACGAAGTTGTAGACGAGCGCGACGACCGCGAGCACTGCGACCTTGCCCAGGGTCGGCAGCGGGTTGGCGTGAGTGAGCTTGAACGACCGCCCGATCGGGTTTTGGCCCCGCTCGAACAGCACCACCATGCCGAACATGCAGGTGGCGAAGGCGACCCAGAGTCCGGGCAGCACGCAGGCGCAGAGCCCGACGACGACGAGCAGGCCGGTGGCCAGCGTCCAACCCCACAACGGCAGGGCCCGCTTGAGCCCGTAGCGCAGCGCGTCACCGAGGTTGGCGGGCTGGCCGGTCGCCGCCTCGTGGGTGAGCGCCCAGACGCCGGCGGCCCAGCCCAGCGCGGCGACGAAACCCGCCGCGACTGCGGCCAGCAGGGTGAAGAACAGGCCGACCATCGCCGTGCCGAGAGTCGCCATCAGATCGCCGACCTCAGTGGCGGCCCCTGGCCCGAAGTAGGCGGCGGAACCGGTGGCGGTCTGCACGAGCCTGACGAGCCCCATCGGCGCGGCGATCGCAATCGTCACGATGATCAGTGCCGCTTTCCAGCTGCGTTTGCCCACCTCCTGCAGCTTGGCGAACCACGCGCCGAAGGACTGGTCCGCAGGCACCAACGGGTCGACGAATCCCGGCATTCCGCCAGGAGCTCCGCCGCCGACGTAGGGGGGCAGGGAATAGCCGCCCTGCGGCGCCGGCGGATACCCGGGTGGGGCGGCGGGTGGTTGCCCGTACCCGGGCTGGTCATAAGAGGGTGGGGTGAACGGCGCTGTCGGTTGGTCCGACGGTCCGGGGGCCTGCGAATATCCCGGCGGCGTCGACCCGCCCGGCATCATGGGGCGGGTCGGCGGCTCGCGATAGAACGGCTCGTCGGTGGGGTTGTGTTGCGGCTGGTTGGGGTCCGGTGGTCCGGGGGGTCCCGGTGGCATCGACATCTACTCGCCTTCCCTAACGAACGAATTGCCACCCGCAGGGGCGAATCCGTGATCGACGGCAGCGAGTGTGGAGGTTTATCGGATCGTACGCAACCCGCCACGCGTCATATGTCCGGTCGGTTCTTTCCGCGATGCCGCACGGCGGGCGAGGGCTGTTCGGCTTAGCAGACGACGAGGGCACCGATCCACCGCCGGGTTCGGTGCCCTTGACGTGCTCGAAGCTCACCGATCAGATAAGCCGAACCTTTTCGGCCTGCGGGCCTTTCTGGCCCGTTGCGATCTCGAACTCGACCCGCGCGCCGTCGTCGAGTGACCTGTAGCCGTCCATCTCGATCGCGGTGAAGTGGACGAATACGTCCTGCCCACCGTCGACTGCGATGAAGCCGTAGCCCTTCTCGCTGTTGAACCATTTGACGGTGCCCTGTGCCACTGTGCACATCCTTACTCTGCCGTGCCCCATCGATCGCGGTCGCGATCGTGGCGGCCGCGTCACCCCGAACTCGGCAGAACGCTTGCGACACTGGCGAGCACGAACGAGCGACCGAACTCGCACGCTACACGAGCCGGCCGCGCATCGCATCGGCCTAAATCGGACAGTCGATGTGTTCGGACGAATCAATTGGAATAACTATTCACCAATCACTCTTTGTGGGGTCGGCGGGACTGGACCACCCGGAACCGATTCGCGACATATGCACCATCTGTCAGTGCCGCGTTCGCCGCCGCATTGGCGCCACTCGCATGGAAGTCGGAGAATGCGGCGGACTGATTCACAAATATTGATCCAGTTAAATTGCATGACAAGTGCACGCCCACATCCAGCGCCGCTCGTTCCATCTGGTCGAGGACCGCGTCATTGGTGGAGTAGACCGCGGCGGTCAACGCCCCGCGTGCCCCGACCGTCGATCGGAAGACGTGCAGGCTTTCGGTGGTCGACGCGGTGGTGACGACGAACGAGATCGGGCCGAACCACTCGGTGCCATAGACCGCAGCGGCCTTCGCCGGCAGAGCGAGGATCATCGGCGTACGCACGATCGCGTCTGGATAGGTCGGATGGCTCACCTCGCGCGAGTCGAGCACCACCTCGCCATGTTCCCGGACCTCCGCCAGCCGTCCCAGCACCGCGTCGTTGACGATCGCGCCGGTGAGTTCCACCCCGCGGGCCGCGTCGCCGGTGAGCGCGGCCACCGCCTCGGCGATGCCGGCGGCGACCTCCGCAGGGGTCTTGACCCCGTCATCGGTGGCCACGCCCTCGGCCGAGACCAGAATGTTCTGCGGCGTCGTGCACATCTGTCCACTGTAGAGAGTGAGGGAGAACGCGATGTTGCGACACATGCCGGCGAAGTCGTCGGTGGAGTCGACCACGATCGTGTTCACGCCGGCCTTCTCCGTATAGACGGTCGCCTGTCGCGCGTTCGCCTCCAGCCAGTCGCCATATTCGGTTGATCCGGTGAAGTCCACGATCCGCACCTCGGGCCGCCGCGCCAGCACGCTCGCGAGGCCTTCCCCCGGCCGTTCGGCGGCCAACGTCACCAGGTTGGGGTCGAACCCGGCGTCGGCGAGCACCTCGCGTGCGATCCGCACCGTGAGCGCCAGCGGCAGCACGGCGCGCGGATGCGGCTTGACCACGACCGCGTTGCCGGTCGCGAGCGAGGCGAAGAAACCGGGAAACGAGTTCCAGGTCGGGAACGTGTTGCACCCGATCACCAACGCAACCCCGCGCGGCACCAGGTGAAACGTCTTGTCCATCCGGATCGGCTCGCCCTTGCCTGCCGGTTTGACCCACTCGGCGTGTGCCGGCGTGCGGACCATCTCCTCATAGGCATAGGTCACCGCCTCCAGCGCCCGGTCCAAGGCGTGCGGGCCGCCGGCCTGAAAGGCCATGACGAACGCTTGGCCCGTCGTCGCGTGCACGGCGTGCGCGAGGGTGAAGACGTTGCGGTGGAGGCGCTGCAAGATCTCCAAACACACGCCCGTACGGGTCTCCGGCCCACAATCACGCCACGCCGGCATCCCCGACTGGGCGGCGGCGAGCAGGGCGGTGACGTCTGGACGGGGGTAGCGCACGTTGAGCTCGATGCCGAACGGGCTCGCTTCGCTCGCCACCAGTTCGGTGCTGGCCGGCTGGTCGAGGACGAAGTCGGTGCCGAGCAGCGCGGCGAACGCCGCTTCGCCGTCGGCGGCCGCCGTCTCGCCATAGACCCGCGGGGACGGTGACTCGGGAAAGAACGACCAATACGACCGTTCGGCGATCGCCTGCCGGGCGCGGTCGAGCACGCCACGGTGGGCCTCGAAGTAAGGGTGGGGGGTCGCCCCTGCTGCTGCCAGCGTCGATGCCGTCATCGGGCAATCATGCCTCGCCGCCTCCACTTTTCCCCCCGCCAATCCTCCATGATCGCGTGGGGAAATGGCATCGGCCGCCATCCGATGAGCAGATGGCGGCCGACACCTCACGTTGGTCGGGAGGACCTTACGCCGACGCCATCGCTGACATCGAGTCTGCACGCCGCCCTGCCGGCTGCGCGGCAAGGAACCTCCCGCAGCCGCAATCCTGCGCGGTCCGCAATATCCAGTCAAGCCCCATTCCGGCCAGTCCTCGACTGCCAGTTTTGTGACAGTCACACAGAGTGCTGTTTACCGTGGTGACCTGTCCTGTTCATCTCCTCTTGGCCTCGGCATCACGATTACTCCCCGTGGTTTGTCAGTCGCCGAAATCCGCCGATCGGGTGAACCCGACCGGCCGCGCGCGTCGCCGTCACTCGATGAGTCCGGCGGCCCGGGCCGCCCGCAGCCCCGGCGCGATCCGATGCGTGGGCCCAGCAGCTGATTCGATCGAGTCCAAGGTCTTCAACCCTTCGCCCGTGTTGAACAGCACGGTCTCTCGCTCCGGGTCGAGGCGCCCCGACTCGACGAGGCGCCGCAGCACCGCCACCGTCACGCCACCGGCCGTCTCCGCGAAGATTCCCGTGGTCCGAGCGAGCAGACGGATGCCGTCGATGATCTCCGCGTCGTCGGCGTGGTCCATC
This sequence comes from uncultured Actinomycetota bacterium, assembly GCA_963736695.1. Classification (GTDB taxonomy): domain Bacteria; phylum Actinomycetota; class Actinomycetes; order Mycobacteriales; family Micromonosporaceae; genus CAVTPU01. Next base: position 2,370,842 of record CAVTPU010000004.1, on the reverse strand, counting down.
CAGCCGCCGCTGCGGCGCACCGACTCGAGTGCATAGAGCCCGGCGGCCGGATCGCCGATGTTGAGCGACTTCGCGATCCCTGTGGGCTTGACCGGCGTGATCTCGTCGCGGCCGACCCCGTCCGGGTCGCGGTGCAAGGTGGTGACGATGGGGTCACATCCCGCCGACTGCGCGCCGAAGACCCGCCAGCCCCGTTCCGGGGCCCGCACCAGCCCTATCTCGACCAGTTCGGCGAACGCCTTATCCACCTTGGTGAGCAGTTCCCCGCTCGCCATCGGGATCACGATCTGCTCGGGCAGCCGCCAACCCAACTGTTCGGCCACCTCATAACCCAGCGTTTTGGACCCCTCGGCATAGAACGGGCGCAGGTTGACGTTGACGAATGCGGTCTGCTCGAACTCGTCGGTCTCGGTGAGTTCGGCGCACAGTCGGTTGACGTCGTCATAGGAGCCGTCGACCGCGACGAGGTCGCCGCCGTAGATCGCGGTGGCGACGACCTTGCCGGGTTCGAGGTCGGCGGGGATGAACACGATCGACGCCGCGCCGGCCCGGGCGGCGTGCGCCGCCACCGAGTTGGCGAGGTTGCCGGTGGAGGCGCAGGCGAACCGGGTGAAGCCGAATCCGGCGGCGGCGGTGAGCGCCACCGACACGACCCGGTCCTTGAACGAGTGGGTTGGGTTCGCGGAGTCGTCCTTGACCCAGAGCGGCGCGCGCAGCCCGACCGCCTTGGCCAGCGCCGGCGCGGCGACCAGCGGGGTGAGACCGGGGTCGAGGGTGACTCGGGTCGCCGGATCCTGGCCGACCGGAAGCAGCGCCGCATATCGCCACATGTTCGCCGGCCCGGCCTCGATCTCGGCGCGGGTGACCCCGCCGAGCGCGGCCGTGTCGTAGCCGACTTCGAGGGGACCGAAACATGCCTGACACGCGTGTTGCGGGCGCAGCGAATATCGCGCGCCGCAGAATCGGCAGACGAGACAACGGGCTGCTGACGCCACCATGGCGACTCCTTCTCATCTTCCCCGCGAGTGATCTTTCGCGGGCCGGAGTTGGCACCTGCCATGCGCCGTCGCGTAGTCGCTGCGGCGCGGTGGTTGCCGGGGCTTCATCGGGCCGTTCCCTCTGCCCCTCTGGATGAGGATTGTTCAGTTGTTGCCAGGAAGCCTACATTGCCTGGTCACGGCGGGTTCCGACGGTCCAGGTGAAAACATGACATTCGATGCGTACGCCGATGGCGAGCCGGGCGTCAGTTTGGCGCGCCCACGCTCGGACTCGGAGTCGCCGACCGACTCGGGGTCACCGGCCCGCAGACCCGGGCGGCGGTGGCGACGAGCCACGTGGTGTCGTCGACGGCCGGCGGCGTCAGCTCGTCTTCCCACGTGCGGCCTTCGTAGCTGACCCGCACCGTGATCGCCTCGTCGACGACTTCGTCGGCCGGCGGCAACGCGGCGCAATCGACGGTGAACCGGGCCGCGATGAACGCGTTGCGGTCGCCCGACCCGGTGCCGAGAGCGACCGGCGCGGCGCTGGGCAGATCATCGAGGGTGAACTCGCGTCCGTCGGGGCCGGGCGTGAAGACGGCGAGCGCGACCTGGGTGAGACCACGCGGCGGGGTGATCTGCGCGGAGACGACCGTGAGCGGTACGTCGGTGGCGTTGCGGATCTCCAGACCGATGGCGATGGACTTTCCCGGCCCGGTCCGGGCCTGAAACCCGCCGGGGGCCACGATCGACGGCGACGGCAACGTCAGCGTCGGTTTCGGCTTGTGTGTCCAAAAATAGGTCCCGCCGCCGCCGATGACCGCGAGCAGAATCACCACCGTGACGGTCCAGGTCAGGGCGGGCCGCCGCTTGCGGCGGCGGCCCGTGCGCTGCCGTCGCCGACCGACGATGATGCCTTCGCGTTCCCGAGTGTCCCAGCCACCATCCACGGCTTCGCAGGCTAATCCTGGCGTGGCGGGAATACCAGTCGGGGTGGTCACGATCTCGTCCCCTGGCTGCGTCAGCGCGCCGCCCTGACCGTACGGTGAATTGATGCATCCGGAAGCGGCGGCGTGGTTCGCCACCCGCACCTCGGCGGCGGCCGATTGGCCGGTGAGCCTCGTGACCGGGGCGAAAGGCCACACCCGGGTGAGTGTCGTGCTCCCCGCACTCGACGAGGAGCCCACGGTCGGCGAGATCGTCACCAAGATCCATCAGCTGGCCGACCGCACCGGACTCGTCGACGAGATCGTCGTCATCGACTCCGGATCGGTCGACGCCACTGTGGCGGTCGCCCGCGCCGCGGGCGCGACTGTGCTGCACTGCGCCGACATTCTGCCGCTCGTCGGCACCCGCCCGGGCAAAGGCGAAGTGTTGTGGAAGGCCCTCGCCGCGACCACCGGCGACGTCATCGTCTATGTCGACGCCGACCTCACCGGGTTCGGCGAGCACTATCTGACCGGGCTGCTCGGGCCGATCCTCACCGACCCGTCCGTGCTGATGGTGAAGGCGTTCTATGACCGGCCGCTGCTCGACGTCGCCGCGGCCGGCGGCGGTCGGGTCACCGAACTCATGGCCCGCCCTTTGTTCAACGCGTTGCTGCCGCACCTCGCCGGGGTGGTGCAGCCCCTCGCGGGCGAATACGCCGCGCGTCGCACGCTGTTGGAAGACCTTCCGTTCGCGGCCGGATATGGGGTCGAGACCGGACTGCTCATCGATGCGGTCGCCCGGCACGGGCTCGACGCCGTGGCACAGGTCGATCTCGGTCAACGCACCCACGGACACCAGGACACGGCGGCGTTGGGCCGGATGGCGGCGACCATCCTGCGGACCGCGTTGCGCCGGGCGCTGCCCGACCAGGGGGTGTGGAGCGAACTGACCCAGTTTCACCGGACGGACGGACGCGCCGTGCCAGTCGACTCCCACGTCGACTGGCCGGACCGGCCACCGATGACGGCTGTCGTCGGTTATCGCTGAACGAGCCGGTCCGGCGGGCGAGAAAGGTCAGACCCGCGACGAAGGTCAGACCCGCGACGTCAGGAGACCACGTCCTTGCGGATAAACCGCCAGAACGCGAGACCCACGAAGAGCGAGGCGTAGCCGAGCGCGGCGATGCCGCCCCGCACGACCGAATCGAGCTGCACCGGAGTGGAGAGCAGACCCAACCACGCGTTGGCGTAGTGGGTCGGCAAGAACTGCCGAATCGTGCCGAGCGCCGTGATCTGATCGAGAATGCTGGACAGGATCTGCAGCAGCACGGCGCCGCCCACGGCGCCCAGCGGCGCGTCGGTCGAGACAGACAGGAGGAACGCCAACGCCGCGACGACCAGCAGGCTCACCGCGATATAGCCGGCGGCGGCGGCGACGCGCCCGACCGCCGCAGTCGCGGCGATCTCATCGGCGATGGTCGAGCGCAACGGATGCCAGCCATAGCGGGCCGTGCCCGCGGCGAGCGCCGTGCCCACGAGCAGCACGATGGCCGAGCCCGCGAGCAGCAACGCCACCACGAATTTGACCGCGAGCAGGCGGGCCCGGGGCACCGGAATTGCCAGCAGATAACGCAGGCTGCCCCAGCTCGCCTCGCTCGCCACGGTGTCTCCGAAGAACAACGCCACGACCACGACGAGCAGAAAACTCGCCGACACGAGCAACGTGAACAGGGCGAAGTTCGGCCCGCCGGCGGTCGCCACGTCGACGAGGTTGGCGAACGCGCCGCTGCTGTTGCGGTCGTCGGGACTGGAGTTTCCGAACTCGAACGCCGCGAGCACGATCAACGGCAGCGCCACCATGCACGCTAACGCGATGCGGGTGCGTGGCCGGCTCGCCTGGCGTCGAAGTTCGGTGCGCACACTGAAGGTGGATGGGTGGGTCATCGTTGTCCGCTGCCTTTCGTGTCGCCGCCGACGAGGGTGAGGAACGCGTCTTCCAGACGGCGCCGAGGCGCCACCCGGTCGACGTCGACGCCGGCGTGCACCAGTGCGGCGATCGCCGCGGGGCGGTGCTCGCCAGCGAGGTCGACGACGAGGCCGGTGTCTCCGTCGGCCTCCACCGACCGCACACCAGGCACCTGCGCGAGCACCTGTGCGGCCAGTGCTGTGTCGGTGACGTCGAAGCGGGTCACCGCCGACTCGCCGACGATCTCGTCGACGGGGCCGTTGGCGACCACCAGCCCCTTGTGCATGACCACGGCGTGGGTGCAGGTCTGTTCCACCTCGGCGAGCAGGTGCGAGGAGACGAGCACCGCCCGTTCGGCGGTGGCGTATCGGTGTAGCACCGTGCGCATCTGCGCGATCTGCGGCGGATCGAGTCCGTCGGTGGGCTCGTCGAGGATGAGCAGCTCGGGCAGCCCCAACATCGCCTGCGCGATGGCGAGCCGCTGCTTCATGCCGTGGCTATAGGTGCGAACCTTGCGGTGCACCGCGTCATCCAGGCCGGCGATCTCCAACACCTCGTCGAAGTGGGCGTCGTCGGCGGGGCGGCCGGTGGCCCGCCAATAGAGGCGCAGATTGGCCAGGCCGGTGGCGTGGGGAAGGAACCCCGGACCCTCCACGAGCGCGCCGACCCGAGTCAGCGTGTCGGAACCCGGCGTGAGCGGTCGCCCGAAGAGTCTCACCTCACCCCGGCTCGGCCGGGTGAGTCCGAGCAGCACCCGCAACGTGGTGGTCTTGCCTGCCCCGTTGGGGCCGAGCAACCCGACCACCTGTCCACGTTCGACGGTGAAGTCCACACGCGACACGGCGACGAATCCGTCGGCGTATTCCTTGCCCAGATCCGTCACCACCAGAGGTGCTTCCGACTCGTCGGACGGATGTGGAGTCGCGCTCCGCCTCCGGCGTACCAGGGAGATCGCCACGGCCGTGCCGATCACGGCGAGCAGCACCACGACGAGCGCGGCGAGCACATATCGCCAGATCGATTCGGGGTTGGCGATCGGCGTCGCGTCGAGGCCCGGCAAGGTGACCGGGGCGCCACCCTCGGGGACTCCGATGACATAACGCGTCGGTTCGGGCGGGGTGGCGTATGCCTGGTCGGCGCTTGACACGGTGAGCCGCAACCGGTGTCCCGCCTCGAATTTGTGCACGATGACGGGCAGGGTGATGGTGATGGGTCGCGCCGCGTCGAGCGTGCGGGGCAGGCCGGTCAGCCGGATCGGCGCGACCAGACCGAAGGGCAGGCTCGATCCGGCCGACGGGTCGGTGTCATAGAGCTTGACGAACGCGACCGCCGTGCCCGTGGGGGACGCGGCGCGGATCGTCACCGTCGGCGCGCCCACAACGTCCACTGTGGAGGTTAAAGGCGCGGAGAGAAAGTCGGCGTGTTGGCCAGAAATCTCCAATGCGGCACTGTTGAGCAGGCTCGACAGGCCCGAGCTGCCGGCGCCGGGCAGCGAGGAGATCGCCGCCGGAGTGCCATTGGGCGGATTGGCGATCTGTTGCGGGGGACCAGAAACCGAGACCGACACCGTACGGGTGGCCCCGGTCGCCGCGCCGGCCGGCGATGTGGCCGCGGAGAATCCCACGGTGGTGATGCGGCGGGTGTCCGCGTCGAAACCCGCCAGCCGGGAGAAGGTGAAGCCGGTGCCCGGGTCCGCTCCCTGCCCGCGCAGGTGGAAGTCGAGCCAGCGGGCGGTCAACGCGCGGCCCCGGTCCTGGTCGGCGGGCGGTCCGGCGCCCCCGTCATGCCCACCGGCGAACCAGTCGACCCGCACCTTCGTGCCGTGCGCGGCGATGCCGCGATAGTTGGCCTCCGCCTCGCTCAGCGGAAACAACGTGTCGGCCTGTCCCTGGATCAGCAGCGTCGGAGCGGTGATGGCGTCGAGCACGCTCGCCGGGCTCGATCGGTGCAGCAACGCCAACGTCGCGTCGCTCGGCGCGGTGGCAGTGGTGGTGGCGGTGGCGGTGGCGAGGTCGAGATAGGCCGCGCAGGTGTCGGCGGCGAACCGTCCACACATGGGGTCGGGTCTGGTCGGGTCTAGTCGGGTCGGATCCGGCCCGCCGGCACCACCAGCATTGCCAGCACTGTCGCCTGCTGCGGCGCCGGCGAGCGCGCCCAGGCCCCCACCGGCGCCGGCACCACCGGCGCCGCCTCCGCCCGCCCCGAAGAACAGGCCGGCCCACTGGCGCTTGAAGACCCCGTCGCGGGGGTCGGCTCCCGTCGACTCCGGGAGAAACGCGTGGGCCAGGTCATTCCAGGTGATCGTCGGAACGATCGCGTCGACCCGACGGTCGTGCCCGGCGAGCAGCAACGCCAACCCGCCGCCGTAGGAACCGCCGACCGCCGCGACCCGCGGGTCTCCGGGCGCATCGGTGCGGATCTCGGGTCGGGCCGCGAGCCAGTCGAGCAGGCGTTGCGCGTCACGCACCTCATAGTCGGGGCTGTCGAGGTGGATCTGACCGCCGCTGCGTCCGAACCCCTCGGCCGACCACGCCAGCACGGCGTATCCGAGGTTCGCGAGATCGGCCGCGTCGGCGGCGACGCTGTTCTTGGTGCCGCCGAAACCGTGTGCGAGCAGCACCGCAGGCACCGGATGCGCGGCGCTGGCGGCCCTGGGCAGATAGAGGGTGGTGTCGAGGGTGACTGATTCGTCGCCGGCGGGGCCGGTCAGGACGGTGATGAACTGGTCGCTGGTGGCGAACTGACCCGGGTCGGGCCAGGCCGCCCAGCCGGTGAGTGCGGCGATCGCGGCGATCGCGACCGAACCGGCGACCGCGCGGCGGCGGGTGAGGCGCAGACGCCTCAGGCGGAGGAGCATGCGCTCCACCGTACGTCGGGTGTGGGCTCAAGACCCCTACGGGTAGATCAAGTTTGTGCCGGGCTCAGCGGAGGTGTCGGCTGCGCGCGGCGGTCGCGCGCAGCCGGCGCAGCCGATGCACCAGCGTGGGGTCATAGGCGAGCGCGGCCGGCAGGTCGAGCACCGAGTTGAGCCGCTGATAATAGCGAGTGGGGGAGATCTCGAAGGTGTCCCGAACGGCCTGCTCCTTGGCGCCCGGCTGGCGCCACCAGCGTCGTTCGAAATCGAGCACCGCGCGCTGCTCTGCCGTGAGGGTGCTGCCCTGGTGAGGGTCAGGGCCGTCAGCCGTGTCCGTCTCCACCGGCGCGTCGGCGTGTCGCGTCTCGACGGTTGGTGACGGCGGCGCCGCAGTGAGTAGTCGACTGTTTTCGCTGGTCAGCTCGGCGTAGGGATCGATATCCATGTCTGCGGCGATGGCCTGCGTATCCACGACAGCCACCCTATGCCCCCCTGGGGTGAGTCGCCAGACGCGTGCGCCATTCGACGGTTTCGCACGCCCCGGTTCCCCATGATCGACCGGCCCACGGTGGTGTGTCGGCGCTCCAACGCGCAACGCACTCGACGTTCCTGGGATGTTTCGCGCATTATTTGTGCACCACGCGCGCACCGATGAGCAGTCGACACGCGCGATCGTCGAGGAGGCCGCAGTGGACCGCTACGCCCGCTGGAACACCCTGATCGAACTGTTGACCGAGACCGGCCGCATGAGCGTCGAGGACGCGGCGGCCCGGCTGCGCGTGTCGCAGGCGACGATCCGACGGGACTTCGACCAACTCGCCCAACAACAGATGATCACCAGAACGCGGGGTGGGGCGGTCGTCAACGGCGTCTCCTACGACCTGCCGCTGCGATATAAGTCGGCCAAACACGCCTCGGAGAAGCAGCGCATCGGCGCCGCCGCCGCCGCCCTGGTCGACCCGGCGATGGTGGTCGGCCTCACCGGCGGCACGACCACGACCGAGGTGGCCCGGGCACTGGCGACCCGACCCGACCTGTCCGGCACCGGACCCGAGGGGCCGCAGCTCACCATCGTCACCAACGCGCTCAACATCGCCAACGAACTCGTCGTCCGGTCGCGCATGAAGATCGTCGTCACCGGCGGGGTCATCCGCCCGCAGTCCTATGAACTCGTCGGGCCGCTCGCCACCGGAATTCTGCGCGAGCTCACCCTCGACCTCGCCTTTCTCGGGGTCGACGCGATCGACGCCACGCTCGGCGCCGCCTCCCATCACGAGGGCGAGGCCGCCATGAACAGCCTGCTCGCATCCCGCGCCCGCCGGGTCGTGGTGATCGCGGACTCGTCCAAACTGGGCAAACACGCCTTCGCGCGGGTGTGTCCGACGGATCGGGTCCACACCCTGGTCACCGACTCAACCGCCACGCCCGCTCAACTCGACACGTTCCGGGCCGTCGGCGTCGAGACGATCTGCGTCTGAGGTCGGCGTGGGCATGGCCACACCCGGCCAGCGGACCCGGCTGAGAAGATCAACGATGAGTACGCCGAGCGCCAGCCCCGCGATCATGTCGGTGAACCAGTGGAAGCCCAGATACGTGGCGGTGAACGTGACCACGATCGGTGGCACGGCGAGCATCCATCGGCGCCACCCGGGGCGGAGCTCAGGTGCGAGCAGCAGGGCCAGCACCGCGTACCAGACGATGGTGTTGACGGCGTGTCCGGAGGGGAAGGAACGCCCGTCAGCCTGGCTGAAGAGATAGGACTCGGCGTCGCCGGGCAGGTTCGCGTGTGGCGCGGCTCGATAGATGAGGGTCTTGAGCGGCTGGACCAGCACCACGGTGGCTGCGAACGCGGCGATGACCATCGCGATCGGCCCGAACGCGGCCGGCCCGAGGCGGCGTCGGCGCCAGCCGATGCGGCCCGCCTCCACAAGCACCAAGACGGTGAGCGCCCCGCCCTGACCGAGTCGGTTCAACTGAAACGCGACGAGTCCCGCCATGTGCGGCCGGTGACTGTCGACGAGATCCCGGATGGCGACGTCGACGTCGCGTCCGAGCGGCGTGGTGAGCAAGGCCGTGGTCAGGGCGAATATCGCGACCATCGTGACCGCCCGACCCCACCGGTCCCACCGCGACGTGCGCGGCACACACCAGCGCGCCAGCGTGCCGGTTCGGGTTGGCTGCTCGGTCACGGTCCCAGGCTACCGGCAGGCCGGGGTGGGTCATTCGCCGTGCGGGCGACCCACCCCGGACAAGTCGGTCAGAGACGCTTACCGGTGACGGCGTGGAAGACGTGCTGCGATCCGGCGCGCGGACGCAGGTGCACGGTGTCGCCGATGCGCGGCACGACCTTGCCGTCGGTGCGCACGACCAGCGGTTCCGAAGCGCCGTTGAGCTCGGCGTGGCCGTGGACGAAGGCGTCGGAGCCGAGCTCCTCGACCAAGTCGACGATCACCGGCACGCCGCCATCGCCGGCGCTGACGAGTTCGGTGTGTTCGGGCCGGAAACCGATGGTGACCTTGCCCGTGCCGCCGTCGGCCCGTGCCGCGTCGGCCTGCTCGCGGGTCAACCGCACCGGCATGCCACCGAAGTCGGCGGCGTCGTCGGTCAGCGTGACCGTGCGAATGTTCATCGCCGGCGATCCGATGAATCCGGCGACGAACGCGTTGGCGGGGGTGTCATAGAGGGTGCGGGGAGCGTCCACCTGCTGCAACACGCCGTCGAGCAGCACGGCGACCCGGTCGCCCATCGTCATGGCCTCGACCTGGTCGTGCGTGACATAGACGGTGGTGACACCGAGGCGCTGCTGGAGTGCGGCGATCTGGGCTCGGGTCTGCACCCGCAGCTTCGCGTCGAGGTTCGACAACGGCTCGTCCATGAGGAAGACCTGCGGGTGCCGCACGATCGCGCGTCCCATCGCGACGCGCTGACGCTGGCCGCCCGAGAGCGCCTTGGGCTTGCGGGCGAGCAGGTCGTCGTCCATGTCGAGCAGGCGCGCGGCTTCCCGCACCCGACGGTCGATCTCATCCTTTGACGTTTTGCGAAGTTTGAGGGCAAAAGCCATGTTCTCAAACACCGTCATATGCGGATAGAGCGCGTAGTTCTGAAACACCATCGCGATGTCGCGTGCCTTCGGCGGCACGTTCGTCACATCTTTGTCGTTGATAGAGATCGAGCCAGCGTCGATCTCCTCCAAGCCGGCCAGCATCCGCAGGCTCGTCGACTTGCCGCAACCCGACGGGCCGACCAAGACCAGAAACTCGCCGTCGCCGATCTCCAAGTTGAGCGAGTCGACCGACGGCCGAGTGTTGCCCGGATAGATCCGGGTCGCTTTGTCATAAGTGACTGTGGCCATGGTGAGGGGACATCCTTCCACCGGCAGGAACGTGCCGGACGATCCGAGTGAAGGGCAGGCGCCGTTGGATGGTCACGACACCGCTCACCACGCTAGCCGCCCCGTGCTCACCTGCCAATCCCCACCTCAACACCAAGATCCATTTCTGGTACGGGTAGCCAGCCCGGCCCGTCACGCCAAGCGCGCGGCGACGCCCACCTTCTCACCCAGCGTCCGCCCTCTCATCGACGCCCACAGCCCGCCGACGCTGCAGCCCCGGCTAAGGCGCACGACACCGCGCTCGCCGGTGCCGTAAGATCTGTGCAGTCTCGCCGGCGTGGCGCAATTGGTAGCGCACTCGACTTGTAATCGAGCGGTTAGGGGTTCAAGTCCCCTCGTCGGCTCCATCTCCCCAGCTCAGGGCCGGTCTCGGCTGGTTTCGTCGCGGGCTGCCTGCCAGATGACGACCCCGTGATCACGCACCAGCTCGTCGAGGCTCGGAACCGCCGTCGCGCCACGTTGAGCGATCAACCTCAACGCCTCATCGAAACCGGCCGCGTCTTCATGGACCGTTCCAAATTCGCCGAAGACGGTGTCGATATCCATGGCGACGAGGTGGTCTCCGTCAGGCGGAATCTCCATCGTGTAGACGGTGATTCTCGCGAGATCCGGCCACGGCCATTCCTCGATCCGGGCGTGCGGGCCACCACTGTGGTGAACTTCAATGCCGTTGTCGGTGACGATGACGCGGATGTCGGTCATGAGTCCTGATTGTAGAAGTACGTCGCGGATGACCGTTCAGATCAGTTCCGCGTCATGAACAAGCAGGGCCACCTGCACCCTGTTGTTTAGCGCCAACTTCGTCAACAGTCGCGACACGTACGCTTTGACCGTGGCGACGCTCATGAATAGTTGGGCGGCTATCTCGGCGTTCGAGTGGCCACCGCCGACCGCCAGCGCGACGTCGAGTTCACGCTGGGTCAGCGAGTCGAGGCGTTGCTGCGCACGTTCCCGGCGCTGGTCGGCTCCGCCGCCTCCGGGATGGCCGTGTTCCGAATTTGCGTTGGCCGCGTTCACATAGGCGATGAGGCGACGGGTGACGGTCGGGGACAGCACCGCCTCGCCGGCCGCGACCTGCCGGATAGCCCGGACGATCGCCGCCGGCGGGGTGTCTTTGATGAGAAACCCGCCGGCGCCGACCCGCAATGCCCGCAGCACGTGTTCGTCGGCCTCAAAGGTGGTGAGGACCAGAACCTCCGGCGCGTGCGGTGAACGCCGCAATTCTTCGGTCGCGGTCAATCCATCCATGTGGGGCATTCGGATGTCCATCAACACCACGTGCGGCGCGCACACCCGGACTGCCTCGGCCACGTCTTTGCCGTCGGCTACCTCGCCGACCACCACGATGTCGGGCGTGCCACCGAGAATGAACGAGAGGCCCGACCGCACCAGCGCGTCGTCGTCGGCGATCAACACCCGGATCGGCGTGGTTGGTTCAGGGGCGGTTGGACCGTCTATCGTGTCTGCCACGGCATCCACGCGGACAGTCGGAACTCCTCGCGGTCGGTCCAGCCGTGCTCCAGTCTTCCTTCCGCTAACGCGACCCGTTCGCCGAGGCCGATCAGGCCGGTGCCCGTACCCGGAGTCTGGGATTGTGGCGAAGTGCCCACCGGTGCTGGGTTTCGCACCTCCAGCGTCAGCCCGGCCTCCTGCGCGCCGCTCACGTCCACAGTCACCAGAGTGCCAGGAGCGTGTTTGCGGGCGTTGGTGAGCGCCTCCTGCACAACCCGGTAGGCGTTGCGGCCGAGTCCGGCCGGCACGGTTGCCGGATCGGCGACGGTGTTGCGAAGGTCGATGTTCATGCCCGCGTCACGTGATTCGGTCACCAGAGCGGTCAGGTCGGCCAGTGTCGGCTGGGGTCGTTGTGGCTCGGCGTCGGAGGTGTCACGGAGCACGCTGACGACGTCGCGCAGGTCCTGCAGGGCCGCGTGCGCGCTGGACCGGATCACCCCGGTCGCCCGCACGACCTCTTCGGGGAGTGCGTCGCTGCGAAACTCCAACGCGCCGGCGTGCAGACAGAGCAGGGAGAGTCGGTGGGCGAGCACATCGTGCATCTCCCGGGCGATCCTGGTCCGCTCCATGTGGCGTGCCTGCGCCACGCGAAGATGGTGTTCGGCTTCGAGCGCGGCCGCGCGGTCGCGTAGCGACAGGACACGCTGCCGGCGAGCCCGGATCAACAGGCCGCTGGTAAGTATCAATCCGGTCACGAAGAGTGAGCCGTAGGCGGTTTCTAGCGGGTCCATCGCCCCAACCGATGGATAAATCGTCACGCTGAGGACTTCGCCAGCGACGGCGATCGCCGCTAGGCCACCAGAGATCGCGAAGGGTCGATGCACTGCTGCGGTGAACAGCAAGATGGCCCACGCGGCGAATGAGCTGATGGAGAAGATGCTGAGCACCACAGCTATGAGAGTCATCGCCACGGGCCACCGGCGCCGAAACCAGAGTCCACCACAGAACAACACGCCGACCGCCACGTTCAGGGTGCTCAGCCACGGCGATCGACTGTTCGTCCAGTCGTAGTAACTCGCCACCTCGAATGCCACCCAGCACGCGCCGATGAGAAAAAAGATGATGTCCACAACCCAGTCCCGAGCCGACCGACGGTGGTGGGCGTGGTCGGCTGTCGCGGTCAAGCTGGCTGGCAGCAGTGCCGGGTATTGGGCGATGGCGGCGCGGGTCACGTTGATGATGCTACGGACGGGCGCCGGTCGCCGACATCGACCAAAGTCGGTGATCGGCCGGCCGGCGGCGCGACCAAAGTCGAGGCGACGATAGACCTTCGCCAGCAGCCGGGGCCTGCCGCGTTTCGCCAGAGTGGTCAACATGATCAAAGTCGAAAACCTGAGCAAGGCGTACGGCGCGATGAGCGCGGTTCGGGACGTTTCGTTCCACTGCGGACCCGGCACCGTCACCGGTTTTCTCGGGCCGAACGGTGCGGGCAAGTCCACTACCCTGCGAATGCTCTGCGGTCTGAGCAAACCGTCGTCGGGCACGGCGTTCATCGCCGGCCAACCCTACCGTCGACTGGCCAACCCGGCACAGGTGGTCGGGATCATGATCGACGCGTCGGCGGCGCACGGCGGGCGGACCGGTCAGGAGACGCTGCGGATCGCGGCGATGACTATGGGAGCCGACCGACATCAGGTGCCCGTCATGCTCGACCGGGTCGGCCTGCCGAAGGCCGCAGCCAGTCGCAGGGTCCGGGCCTATTCGTTGGGCATGCGACAACGGCTCGGAGTGGCGCAGGCGCTGCTGGGGAATCCGAAGGTGCTGATTCTCGACGAGCCGGCCAACGGACTTGATCCGGAGGGCATCGCGTGGATGCGTGGCCTCCTGCGTGGCTTCGCCGACCGGGGCGGCACAGTGCTGCTCTCGTCGCATCTGCTGAGCGAAGTGGAGGCCCTGGCCGACCGATTCGTGATGATCGGCAACGGCACGGTGGTCGCCGAAGGCTCCAAGACTGAACTGTTGGGCAGTTCGGGCACCCTGGTCCGGGCCCGTGACCCACACGCACTCCGTTCCGCATTGTGCGCCGCCGGGCTGACTTTCGTCGACGGCGCCGACGGTGAACTGCGGGTGTCGGCTGAGCCGTCAGTGGTCGGGCAGGTCGCCGCCGACACGGGTGTCGCTCTCACGGGGCTGGGCCCGACCATCGGCGGACTCGAGAAGTTGTTCTTCACCCTCACCGCGACGGCAGACCCGTCGACTTCGATGAAGAAGGAAATCAGCGCATGAACACGATCACACCGGCTGCGGAACGACCTACGGTCGCCTCATTTCTGCCGCATGCGACGCCCGCGCACCGTTCGTCGTTGACCAGACTGACAATGGTGGAGCTGCGGAAACTGATCGACACGCGGTCCGGTCGTTGGATAGTCATCGTCATCGGTCTGGCGATGGTGGGGACCGTGGCGACGCAGCTGTTCATCAATGGCGTGGCGGGTCGCACAGTCGGCGACTTCCTCTCCTCCTCGCTTTTCGCGTCGTCAATGTTGTTGCCGGTATTGGGCATCTTGTCTGCGACGAGCGAATGGTCGCACCGAACGGTGGTGACAACTTTTGCCTTGGTTCCGGCCCGCGCACGGGTAACCATGGCAAAAACGTTCGCCGTGATGCTGATGGCGCTCGGTTCGGTGCTGGTGGCATTGTGTGCGTCAGCTCTCGCTGCGGTCGTTGTTGACGTCCGGTTCGACAGTGATGTGTGGACGCTGGGCTGGTCGGTTGTGTGGCACCTCATCCTGACGCAGATCATCGACGCGTTGATGGGCTTCGCTTTCGGCATGCTGCTGCTCAACAGTCCGCTCGCTATCGTGCTCTATTACGTCCTGCCGACGGTCTGGACGGTTCTCGGCGCTACTGTCACGGGACTCACCAAAGCCGCCGAGTGGCTCGACACGTCGACAACCTTCGAACCGTTGTCGGGCGAGCACCTAGCCTCCGGGCAGTGGGCGCGAATCGCCGCCTCCGTTGTGGTTTGGGTGGCCGTTCCGTTGGCGGCCGGTGTGGTTCGAGTTCATCGAAAGGACGTGTCGTGAGTGGGGATACCGAACGCCCGGGCACTGTTACGGGCGCCGTCACGGTGGCGGAATCTCGGTTGCGCAGAACGGTCGTCACCTATGGCTATCCGGTGATCGGTGCGGTCGTGGGATGGGTGATCCAGGCTGGTGCGGATTGGCTCGTGACTCATCAGTGGCTCAACTACCACCACGTGGCGAATCTCATTGTGGCTCTACCCGACGTACCACGCGTGATCGTGCCAATCGTGGCCGGCGGCCTGATCGGTCTACTTAGGGGAATCTTTACGACTCTTGGAGTGCTGAGGGTCACTGTCACGTCCGATCAGGTCATCCTGGCCCGTGGCAGATCTGCGAAGCCGGTGACCGTCATCCGAATCGACCGAGTCGACGTCGGTGCGGTCTTCGCCGACGGTGGATATCTTGTCATCACCGATATCGCGGACGAGGAACTGGCGAGGGAAGCCAACGAGTTGGATGCCGTGTCGTTGCGGGACACCTTCGTGGCATATGGCTATCCGTGGCAGGATCAGCGCGACGGAACGCCGTGACCCGACAGACGGCGGCCCACCTCGACGACCGTGCGGTGTCAGTTGTCCGACGGCGTCAATATTTGCCGAGTTCGCCGACGGCGGCCGCGAGTGCCCGGTCGAGGATGGCTTCGTCGAGGGGCTCGACAATCGCGATCATCGACACGATGACGAGACTGGTGCCGGACGCGATGACGACGGTCGTCGTTGAACCGGTGACTTCGCCGACCCGCATCCGATAGTTCACCCGCCACGAACGGTCGCCAAATGGCGGGTCTGGCGCAGCGCTCACAGTGAAGTCGACCGGCGACCCGCCGTTGCCGCCGGTGAATCGGGGGCACTGGTCGCGGGCGGCGCGGGCCGCGTCGAAGACGGCGGCGGGCACGGGTTGGGCATAGCTGGTGACGATGACGTTCAGGGATTGCGAGCTGATGCCGACTGGACCCCGCCGGGTCTCGTATTCGACTTCGCCGCGTGCCCGCTCGTGTGGTGTGAGCGGATCGAGGTAGTCGTCATGCGCGAGGACGACGCACTCGAGCGGGGGTGATGGTGGCGCGGCCGGGTCTCGACGGGGTGACGCGTTGCCATCCTTGGGGCAGCGCGGCCCACGCGGCGTTCGCGACTCGCCGGGCCTCGGCGGAGGTGAGGGTGCGGGCCGGGTGCGCGGTCGGCGTGGCGCTGCCTGTCGGCGTGGCGCCGGCCGGACTCGGGTGGGTGGTCGTCCACCGCGCCGGTCATCCCAGTCGCGTCGGTCACCGTCACGGGCGGAGCAAACCCGCCGGGTACGCCGAATGCCAGCACCGCCACTGCTGCGGCGCCCGCCACCACGGATGGGATCACGCCCACACGAGTCTCCACCGGGCTACAAGTCTCCACCGGGCCACGAGTCTCCACCGTGCCACGAGGATCAGCATCGGCGCGGCGACGGTGAAAATGGCGGCGAGCCACGCCACTGGGGTCAGCGCGGCCGGCCAGAAGTAACCCGCTTTCCCCGTCATCACAGCCGATCCATAGTGGATCAGCGTTGCGATGGTGGTCGCGAGCCACGCTTGGGGGATCGCGATGGCCAACTGCGTGACTCCCCGGAATGCCGCCGCTGTCAGGATCGCCAGGCCGGCGGCGGTCGCGATCCACCACAACTGTTGCCACGCCGCCACACCGGTCTCTGCCAGTCCCACGTCGAGCACTGTGGACAGTGAGCCGATCACGCCGGCGACCAAACCGGTCGCCACTGCCGCCGTCCCGCGCGAACGGGACCGCAGTGCGGGACCGCTGGCGCGGGCCAGCAGTGCGACTCCCACGGGCGCGGTGGCGGCGAGCAACGGCCATCCGCTGGCGGTCAACCCGAACACGAGGTAAATGTGCACGTGGATTGGTGACGCGAGAATGCTCGTCACGGCCGGCACCGGGCCCAGCGCCGCGACCAGAGCTCCGGTCGCGGCGACTGTCGCGATGAGGCGAGCGCGGCTGCCCGTACCAGCCATTGGTTGTGTCGCGACGACCGCGATGAGCGCGCAGAGGCCGACCCCGCCGGCTGCGGCCAACGCGGCGAGGGCGACGGTCGCAGCCGCCATCGCACCGGACGCGGCGAAGGGAAACGCGGGTTGACCCGGCACCGAGACGACGGGTGACACGGCCGCGCCGGCCGCGAAACCGCTGGCCACGCCGGTCAGCGTCGGCAACCACGACAGGCCTCCGACGGCGGCGCGGCGAAGCATGGCCGGCACCAGGCATGCGGCCAGCAGCAGGGCGCCGGTGGTCATCCCGATGGCCGGGGCCAACCAACCATGGGTCGGCACGTGCAGTGTGCCGACTGCGGTGGTGACGGCGGCGGAGGTCATGCTCGCGACGAAACCGACGCCGAGGGAGTGTCCGAAACCGGCCTCCCACGTGGGACTGCCCCCACGCAGTGCCGCGACCCGCGAGCCGGGTGTCGGGTGTCGGGCGAACAAGGTCACGCGTGAACGCGACGGCGCCCGACCCAGTGCGACGGCGAGCGCCTCGCCTGATCCGTGTGCCAGCACATAACGATCGGCTTCGTGTTCGCGCACACGCAACAGCGCGGCGGCGAGCACCGCCACCGCGAACGTCAACCCGGCCGCCTCCACTGCTGTGGTGACCGGCACCACCGTCGCCCCGAACCGGATCAGTTCGGGGAATAGCCCCACCAGCACGGCCGGCACCGTCAACCAGGAAAGCCCGCGCAACGCGCCCACCCAACGCACGTCACCGGCCGCGACGTGGCCCAGTTCGTGCAGGACCACGGGGTCGAACCTGGCCTGGTCGTTGTGCGCGAGCGCGAGCGCCACCGGAACCACCACCGTCGGGCGTCCGCCCGCCGTTGCCGTGGTGAATGCTTGGCGTACGGGGGGACCGGCGATCAGCATCACCGGGCGCGACCGGCCGGTCAGACCGGTCCGTATGCACAGCTCGTCGAAGCGCGTTCGTGCGCCGGTGACGTCGAACCGGCCGGCGTGCCGACGCAGGCGGCGCTGATCGGCGAACGGGATAGCGACGGCGAGCAGGCTCGCGGCCACCAGCATCGCCACCGCCCCGGCGAGCATCGCCACGCCCCACGGCCGGGCCGGGCCGGCGAGGCAGTCGGCGAACTCCGCCTCCCGCTCACACCTCGCCAGGGCCGCTGCGTACTGCAGGCTCCACGGTCGGTGTCCGAGAAAGAACAAGCGGCCGGCCGCGACCCCGACACTCGCCAAGCTCGCCGCGGCGAGAAGATAGATCCAGGTCAGTGCCCGGGGGTTTGTGTCCCAGGCCCGGGTCATGGCTGATCGGGTGCCAGCGAACCCACCAACGCGTCGGCCAGCAGCAGTGCCTGGTCGGCCGACAGCCCGAGAGCAACCCCATGCCGCAGGCAGGCGTCTCGCAGGCGGGCGGTGTCCACACCGGCAGCGCCGGCCGACGACACGACGTCGCTGGTCGGCGCGGTATTGGCTGGTGTCGCTCGTCGACGCCACCATCGACGCCACCCTCGGCCGAGTCCTCGTCCCGCCCCGATCAGCACCTCGGCCACCGCGGCGGCGCTCGCCTGGATCACCACCTCGGTGACCAGCGTCGAGTCGATTCCGAAGCCGACCGAACTCCCGGGCACGGTCCAGTCGCGCCGCCCCGAGGTGACGTCGGCCCGCCACCCGTCGGCGACGCCGTCGAACACCTCAGACTCGGCCGGTGCGATCTGGGCGACCGCGTGACGCGACGCCGCCACGATCAGGTCGGCCAGCGATCCATCGATGCGGGCATGATCAGACATGGTCACCTCGCGAGTACGACGACGCCAGAGATCCACTCTCGGCGATGGATGTCTCATTATGGCGGCCCAGTGCAACGCTGCGAGCCCCCCTGTCCGTACCCGCCATGTGTCTTGTCGAAGTTCCGTGGAGGGTCGACCGTTCCGCCGAGCCGTCTTCGTCCGAACCCCGAAGTCGGTGGCGGCCCGCGGTGCCGAAATTCAGCGCGGCGACCTCGAAGAAGACTCGCGAGCCGCGTTGAGCGATCAGGCGAGGCGATGGCTGCCATGCCGATCACTGATAGGGCATGCTGGCATACCCCAGCATGGCTGATCTATCGTGGTTCGGCGCTGTCCTCCGGGCGATCGATCGTCGGGCCACCGAGTTTGCGTCGCGCTCGGCGGTCGCGGCGGCCAAGATTCATCGGCCGCTTCAGGCGAACGAATCTGTACGGGATCCCTGCACGTAACTGGCTAGCCGAATCTTATCGTCGTCATCAGGATGGCTATAAGGATGATGAGGAGCTTACGGTGCTATCTGATCATCTACACCGGACTGGTGGCCACGAGCTCGAACCTACCTGACGATCGGACAAACAGGTCGCCGATCAGTCAATTGACCCGATGCCGCCCGGACACCACGCGTGCTTCTAGTGCCCAGCGATCCTGACCGACGAGGTCATTCGCGTGGTTCGAGGCCCCTGCACGCCAATCATTTCGATACGCACCCGCGGCGGGATATCGCTATGACGGCCTGTTCGCGCGCGGAGAGCTGGTGGCTGCCGCTTCGAGCCGGTTGACGACGCCGGCCAAGTCGGTTTCCTCGCCATCCCGTCGGTCCAGGCGCTTCCGGCGAGCGAACCATCGAGGCCAGCATCGCACCTCGGTGTACACGGCGAGAAACGCGACATCGCCGCGGCGATCGTGGAGCTCGACCGCAACTGGTCCGTCTGTGGGTGCGGACCGCAGCGCGAAGCCACAGGCCGATCGGGAGAGGTTAGTCGCCCAAATGCAGCGCCTTGCCGACGAATACGTGGGCCTGACGTCTACTTGGTGCCAGACCCGATCAAGGCGCAGCAGATGTTCGTTGACGTAGCAGACAACGCGAAGGGCATCAGCAGTGCCGTGCGGGCCCGCTTCGATAACTACCGGGTCGCCAACCGCACTCTCGGCGATATCGCCGAGCATCCGATGCTAGCGGCGTGTCGACGTATCAGATCGGTGATCGCGAAGAACCCTAAGTTTATGGGTGCCACATTGCGACCTCACTCGGCGGTGAACGAGGGGCCGGACGGTCGGACAGTGTGCTGAGAAGACTATCTCCAACTGTCACGTCCTTGTCGAGGCAACGGATTCCGCGATTCACTTCCACCGCCGACTCGGCCTGGTGCTCCGCCAAGGAGGACCCGGAGGTCCCGCTGCGAGCCGCGAGCTCAGCGCAGAGATGCGCGCCTCTTCCTGCTCGGCTCCTCCGGATGCTCGCATTCTCGGTGGGGTCTTTCACAACCTGCCGGATAGATGATCCAGCGTGATCCGCGCTGGCTGCTGCGTTCATATAGTCCAGTGTGGACGGATCGGAGAATAGCCGAACTTTTCGTTGGCTAGGGCTGCTGTGTCGCTACGATAGAAACATGCGTACGACCAACGGGGGGTCGTCGTCAAGGTCGGCACACCTGACGAACGAGCCATCGACAGTGCCCATCAACGGAAGTCCGCCAGAACAGGCCCGTCAACGGCACGTCGTTGTCGACGGTGGATGCTCGATTGGTGTTGGCCCGATTGTCCTAAGACGTCACGTTTTCACGGATAGATTGTGGTGGCGCTTGGATAGGGGCCTTTCGCGGCGTACATGATTACATAGCCAGGGAGAGCAGTGATTTGCCACCTTGGGTCCGCTGCCGCGATCGCGGATGCCAGGGCTGAGAACAATTCGTCGGCGGTTGGGGTTGTTTCGCGGATGATGACGATGACTTCCTTGTGAAGATCCGCTTGTTCGTATCGGAATAGGTAGGGCAACTCGTCTTTGACCTGGATAAGTAAGTCGTGCGCGGTGTATTCGCCGGGTAAGACATTTTCGCAAATCCACTCCAGGTTGATGGGGTGAGCGATATCGAAATGTCCTGACTTGGTGACCGTGGTGTCTCGCTGTTTGCCCGGGTCGTTGTTTCCAAATCCAGCATACTGGTTCCATGGACGTCTTGCCCTGGGCTTTGATGGGATTTATCAGAAGGGCTTGGGCGACCGCTGTAGGTCCTTACGACGTAGAGACAGGTGAAAGTCATGTCCATCGATCCAATCCGGCCTGAGAGCTTTCGGTGGTGTTGCGCAGGCGTCCTGGCAGTGACTCCTCGGCTTGGCCGATGTAGACCGATCCGGTCTTCGAACAGCTGGTAAACGCCGGGCCGATCTTGGAGTTGGCGGACTACTCCAGCTTCGACGACACGGGCGTTGGGTCTCGAGGGTTCGGAAGGTTGTCTCCGAGTGCTCGGGTGATGCTCAATCGGAAGTCTTCGCTCGCCGGCATCCGTGACTCCCTTCGGTTGTTTTCTGAGACCTCAGCAGCCTAAGCGAGTGCGCCGTTTCCGCGAAACGTACCGGGCCGCGGCGTCCGAACGGCCGGACGTGCGACTGGGACGCCTGCCTGAGTTGGCCAGCGAATCTGCCAGCTCGGGTTTTGTCTCGTCTGAGCGACTGCAACGACGGGTGGCGGTGGCTGACGGATGACAACTCCGCGGTATGCTTTTGAGATGCTTGATCAGGATGGACCTCAACCGCGTGACCGCACGAGCGTCGCGCTCTTCGCGAGCGAGGTCTTGGTGAGTGGCGGTGCAGTCGCGGGTCGACACCTCGCGAGGTCGACTCACGCCTGCCGTCGCTCGAGGCTTACGTCGCACCCTGGCTGGGGATTCCCATGTGCCTGGGCCTGGCGATTCGTGGCCGCTGGCGAAGGCGGACGTGAGGGACCTCGACTTGACTCACCTACGTGATCGCGTGGATGTGCTCGCGTGGCGGACCCCCCGTGTCAGCCGTTCAGTCTCGGAGGGGTTGCGCTGGGGGACGAGGACCGGCGCAACATGTTTCCTCAGCTCTTCCGCGCGGTTCGGCAGGTCCGACCGAGGGCGGTGATATGCGAGAACGTCCAGGGGCTTCAGACCGTCGTCAAGCCGTACTTCGATTACATCGACGTGACCTGACGTTGCCGTTCGTCGGTGGCCGGACGACGTGGCGTGAGCCATTCGTGGCAGGGGCGACGCTGAGGCTGGAGAGGTCGATCCCTCGAACGCGATGATGCGTCGACACCGGCTCCAAGCCGGAGATTGGGGGCATTCGCGCACTGCCGGGCAACGACGGGCCGACGCGCTCGAGGAGTTGAGCACGATCATTCCGCTCTCCACCGGAGTTCTTCCCAGCCGCTGGGGGACAGCAGTCCTCATGTCGCGATTTTGCTGCGACCCCGAGGATCTCCTCCCGGCGGACCTCTGGCGGTCTGGGGCCTGGATACGGCGGACCTGCCGCCCGCCTGCCTCCAGCATGCCTGCCTCCACCATGGATTCCGACGTGATCTCCGGCCACCTCAGCCGATCGTCCAAGGTTGAGTTGGTTCGGCGCCAGGTGTCAATCAGCCTTGCCCAACGTCTCGCGTGCGACAGGACATCTGGCGGATCACCGTTATATGACCGTCCGCGAGACCGCTCGCGTTATGCCGTTCCCCGATGACTGGAAGTTGGAAGGATCGCGCCGAGAGCAGATGCGGCTCGGGGAATGCCGTCCCGGTGAAACTCGGCGAGGTGTCTGCGAAGGGCCGTCGCGGCCGCCCTCGATGATGTAGAGGCCGGCACGTGACATTGACGACTCGTGGGAACGGTCCGGGTGCGAGGCCGCCGACGCTCGAGCGTGGAGGGGACGACGGGTCAGGCTGCCAAGCCGTCGCTGCGAACAGGATCGCGCTGCCGGCGGCCGTGACAGGCGTTTGGTTGAGGTTGAGACTGGGCTTTTCGCCCGTGCTTCAGTTGAGCCGAAACTCTTGCCAAACACGAGACGGGTCCGCGCGTATCAACATGGTCGGATCGGGGGCGGTCTCGAGCCGGTATCTCGGCGAGGTGAGTCATGCGACGCGTCGCCAGACCTTAGCGGAAGGCCATGGAATCTTGGCCCGGGCCAAGGGCCTGCTGGCGTCGCCACCACCCCGCGAGGGTCATGGGCGACCACCCCAGCGGTTCGGTCGTCGATGCGGGCGAATAAGTGCCGTGATACAGGTCCCGAACGACGTTTGCGTTCGATTCTGCATCGGGCCGGACTCAGGTATCGGGTTTCTGTTCGGCCTGTACCGAGTGTTCGGAGAACCGCCGATGTGGTGTTTCCCACCGCGATGCTGGCAGTCTTCGTGGATGGCTGTTTTTGGCATGGTTGCGACGCTCACTATCGCCCGTCGCGAGTGAACGCGGACTTCTGGAGCTCGAAAATTGAAGCCAATCGGAGCAGGGATCGTGACACCGACCATCGATTGGGGTCCGCTGGGTGGGCGGTGATTCGCGTTTGGGAGCACGATGATCCGGCCGAGGCCGCCGTTCGGATCGAGGAGGAATACCGCCGCAGGATCGCCAGCCGTTCGACGCCCTCCCCGCCTCGCCCTCGCTCCATCGAATGAGCGCGACTCGTGCCGACTATGACACGGCGCGCATGAGGGCGGCCTCCGCCTCCGAAGTCAGCCCGGGCCGTGGCCGGTCCGGCCTGATGGGTGCTGGACCGTCGAGGCGGCTGAGCCAACGCCAGGTGTCAGCGACGGTCTCACCGATTGGACGGCAACGCAGCCCGGCGGAAAGGGCGCGTGTGACATTGCCCTGATGCAACGAGTCATAAAGCTCGCCTGGCGGCAGCCAGATCGGCAGCTCGGTCCATGGCTCGATGCCAGCGGCGAGGATCTGTTCGGGGGTGAACCACCGCAGTTTCGCGTCACTCCCAGTGACACGTATGCAGGTTTCCAGCAGCTCGTCCATGGTGGTGTGACCGGGCGGGCTCACCACGTTGAACGCGCCGCCGAGGCCCGCCGCGATAGCGTCGAGAGTCCAGATCGCGAGATCGCGTGCGTCGATGTATTGCAGCGGCAGGTCGCTCGGGCCGGGCGCGGGCACCACGCCGCCCTGGGCGATCCGGGTGAGCCACCACGGCAACCGGCCGATGTTCTCGTGCGGGCCGAGGATCAATCCGGGCCTGGGGATGAGAGCCCGCGAGCCGAAATGGGCCTCCACGGCTAACTCGCCGCCCCGCTTCGCCTGTGCGTAGTCCGCGTCGCTGGCGTCCGGCGTCGCGTCGACGAGCGGGGCGTCCTCGTCGAGAAACGCTGGCGTGGGAAACGCGTAGACCGACCGGGTGGAGATGTATGCGTAGCGGTCGACGTGGTCCGCGAGCGCCCGGGCAGCGTCGAGCACCGCGACGGGAGCGCCACTCCATGTGTCGACCACCGCGTCCCAACGGCAGCCAGCCACGGCGGCGGCGAGAGCACCCGGCACGGTGCGGTCGGCGCGCAGGGCGGTGACGTGCTCGGCGGTGAGATGCTCGGTGGTGACGTGCTGCGCGATCCCGTGCTGAGTCCGTATGCCGTGCTGAGTGGTGTCATGCTGAGCAGCGCCGTCTGGCACGGGCGGGTGGGTGCCGCGGTTGACGACGGTGACCGCCCAGCCGCGGAGCATCGCCTCGTCGCGGATGGCGCGGCCCACGAACTCGGTGCCGCCGAGAATAAGCAGTTTCACAGTGACGCCTCCAGGTCAGAACAGCACACCAGTGAGGAAAACGCCGAGTCGGGTGAGGCCGCGCGCCATGGTGACCCGCGCGGCCTCACAACGTACCAGGAAATGGTTTAGAAGACCGGGACGCCTTCACGGACCAGGCGCCAGTTGGGGGTGAAGAAGTCGGACGGGTCGATCGTGCCCTTCGCCGCCGCCCAGTCGATGAGCAGTTGGCGGATCTCCTTCTGCTCGTTGTAGACCTGGGTCTTCACGATGCCGGGGAAGTTGCCTCCGCCGCTGCGGCGATAGTTGTTGACCGCGACGACGAACTGGTCGGTGTCGGCGACCGGCGTGGCGGTGCCGGTGTGGTCGAGTCGGGTGATGCGCTGCCCGACCGGCTTGCTGATGTCGATGTCGTAGTCGATGCCGGAGAGCGCGTCGTAGTTATAGTCGGGCACCGCCGGGTCGCTGATCGACGCTGGGTCGACGGGCGCACCCGGTGCGAGGGTGACGAAGTATTTCGCCGAGTATTCGAGATAGGCGCGCACCTCGGCGCCGGTGAGCACGACCGCTTCGAGGGTGTTGTCGAAGATGTAGAGGCCCGCGACATCCTTGATCTTCAAGTCGCCGGCCGGGAAGACCGCGGTGCGGCTGAACGGCGCGGCGATCGACAACACCGGCAGGCTTGCGTGCGACGTGCCGGCGAGGGCCGCCGTGACCGTGTCGGTCTGCACCTTGTTGATGTAGTCGAGGATCGGCGTGTCCTGATAGCGCGACGTCGCCGCCAGGAGCTCTACAGTGGATGCCGCCACGACCTGGTTGACGTAGGAGACGGTCTTGGCGTGTTGGTCGCGGATCGCGGCCACCACCTTGGGATCTTCGGTCACCGTGTTGGTGTTGAGCAGCGCGGAGTGTTTGCTGGTGATCGTCCATCGACCGCGTTCGCGAGCGAGCGAGAAGTCCATGCGGGTGAGTCGCTGGCCCCACTTGGACGGCTCGGAGAGCAGGACCTGCTCGCCGGTGGTCTCGTTGGTGACGAACCGCTCGGCCACCTCGCGGTGCGCGTGGCCGAAGAGGATCGCGTCGATGCCGGGCACCTGCGCGGCGATGAGGGCAGCCGGGTTCTCGTTGGGCAGTTCGGGGCCATAGCTGGAGGTGCCGCTGTCGCCGCCGTGCGCCGAAACGAGAATGATGTCGGCGCCCCGCGCGCGCATGATCGGCACCCATTTCGCTGCGGTGGCGACCATATCCTCGAAGATCAGCTTGCCTTCGACGGTGGCCTTGTCCCAGATCGCCACGCCCGGGTTGGTGAGTCCGAGGACGCCGACCCGCAGCGTGGGCGCGCCGAGGCCAGGATAGACCTTCTTGATCATGTACGGGCGAAATGCCGGGCGGCCCGTGCGGGCGTTGATCGCGTTCGCGGCGAGGGCGGGAAAGCCAAGCTGGCGGATCCACAGGTCCAACAATGGCAACCCGTAGTTGAACTCGTGGTTGCCGAGAGTGGCCGCGTCGTAGTCGATGATGTTCATGGCCCGGGCCATCGGGTGCTTCTCGCCGGTGGAGGTGATCGGCTCCTGTTTGGCGTAGAAGGTCGCCAGCGGCGTGCCCTGGATCGTGTCGCCCGCGTCGAGCACGAGCGTCGCCTTGTGGCGTCGCTCCGCGCGCACCTGGTTGACGAGCGTGGCGAGTTTGGCTAGGCCGACGTCGTTGTGTGCGCTGTCGTCATATTCCGCGTCGCGGTAATAGTCCCAGTTGTGGATGTTTCCGTGCGTGTCGGACGTGCCGAGGATTGTCAGGTCGAACGTCTTCGGGTGTCGACCGGACGCCTGCGCTGGCGCGGCACCGGCGAGCGGCGCGGCCAGGATGGCTGCCGCGCCGACCAGGACCTGGCGGCGTGATGGGCCGGAGAGGTTGGTCATTGGGGGCCTTTCGTGATGAGCGACGCCTGAGCGGGCGCCACCACGCAAGATAGTCAGCCACGGATGGCGACGCCAGAGCGCGACGTATTGAGAGTGTCGGATCGGACCAACATATCGAGCGACGCGTATCGAGCAATATATGTCGAGCGTCGCGTATCGGGCGTCGCGATAGGGTGAGGGTTGTCTGGCGGGTGAGGGCGCCCGCAACGGCGGGTTGTCGGTGGGGGCTTCTACTATGGCGTGCGATGCCGTCGCGGTGGGTGAATGGTCGGACGAAACGCGTGTGAGAAGCGACCCCGTGATCCACTGCGGCGACGTCCTACACCGCGGTTGTGAGAAGTTCGTGGTTGCGAAGAGTCTGCGGTTGCGAAGAGTCTGCGGTTGTGGACAGTCCGTGACTGTGGAGACGCGGCTGCCGCGACCAGTGATAGCGCGTTGTGATAGCACGAGCAGGACAGAGGCGAGGCGATGTCAACGACGGATCTGCCGGACGACTCCGGTGGCCAGGCGGGCGACGGCCGTTCGGGCGGCACCGTGGCCGGCGCTGGCGAGGTGGACCATCTGCTGCCGTTGAGCAACGAGCTCATCACGGCGGTGCTCGACGCGCGTGGTTACTATCACGGCCTTGACGACGACGGCGATGTCGGCGGCACGTGGGACGGGCATCCGGTCTTCTTCTTCCGCCTCGGCCCGAACAAAGAGGTGTTCCAGGTTCGGATCACCGCTAACCGCACGTTTCCCATCGACGAGGTTCCACGGCTTCACGCGTTCGCCAATGAGTGGAACCACGAACGCTATTGGCCGAAGGCCTATGTGCACGTGCGCGACGACGGTCAGGCCATCGTCGTCGGTGAGGTGGTGACGGACCTGTCCGCCGGGGTCACCGTCGACCAACTCGACCAGCTCATCGACTGCGGCATCGGAACCGGACTGCAGTTGGCCAGCGCCGTCGTGGATCTGTGAGGGGTCACGCCATGGAGCACCGTTTTCAAGTGGACCTCCGAGGGGTGGTCGACCTGCTCAGCCACCACCTCTACGCGAGTCCGCGGGTCTATGCGCGGGAATTGCTGCAGAACGCCGCAGACGCCATCACCGCCCGACGGGGAGTCGACCCGTCGGCACCTGCCGGACGGATCCTCATCGAGCGGTTGGCCAGCGACGATCTGCGAGTGAGCGACAACGGGATCGGACTCTCCGAACCCGAGGTGCACACGTTCCTCGCCAGCGTCGGCCGCACCTCAAAACGCGACGAGCTCGGCTTCGCTCGGCAGGATTTCCTCGGCCAGTTCGGGATCGGCCTGCTTTCCTGCTTCATGGTCGGCGACCCGATCGAGGTCACGACCCGATCGGTCAGTGGCACGCCGGCCGTGCGCTGGACCGGTTTCGGCGACGGCCACTACACCATCGCGGTCGACGACACGGCCCGCGACGAGGTGGGCACGACGGTCACTCTGCGGGCGCGACCCGGAACCGATCACTGGATCAGTCAGATTCGGGAACTGGCCACCTCGTACGCCCATCTTCTCGACGTCGTCGTCGAAGCGCGCGACGCCACCGGTGAGACGGTTCGGATCACCGAACCGTGCGCGCCGTGGGAATCCAGCTATGACGACCCGGAGGAGCGTCGGCAGGCACTGCTCGACTATGGCACCGGCCTGTTCGGCAGCCGGCCGATGGACGTCATCGACCTGTCGGTCGCGGAGGCCGGGCTCACCGGCGTCGGTTTCGTGCTCGCCTCGCCGAGCGCGGTGAGCCAACGTGGCCACCGGATCTATCTCAAACGGATGCTTCTCAGCGACGACGCGTCGAAGCTGCTGCCACCGTGGGCGTTCTTCGTCCGCTGTGTCGTCGACACCACGCAACTGCGTCCCACGGCGAGCCGGGAAGCGCTCTATGAGGACGACCTACTCTCCTCCGTGCGCGACGCCCTCGGCGAGCAGGTGCGCGCCTGGCTGCTCGACCTGTCGGTCAACCACCCGTCCCGCATGTCGGAGTTTCTCCGAGTGCACCACCTCGGCGTCAAGGCGCTCGCGGTGCGCGACGACGAGATGCTTCGACTCGTCGACGGGTGGCTGCCGGTCGAGACCAGCCGGGGACGCATGCCGTTGCGGGCGTTTCGCACCGGCGCGACCACGATTCGCTATGTCGAGACGGTCGACGAGTTCCGTGCCCTCGCGGCGATCGCCAGCGCGGCGGCTATCCCGGTCGTCAACGCCGGCTATGCCTATGACACCGAGATCCTTGAGCGCCTCACCCGCATCGACCCCACGCTCACCGTGCGGCGGCTCGACCCCGGCGAACTCGCCGCGAAACTCGAACCCCTGCCAGCGGCGCAGGAGGCCGAGGTGGCCGGGCTCATCGAGACGGCCCGCGAGGTCCTCGCCGATCTTGGCTGCCAGGCTCTGATCCGCCAGTTCGACCCGGTGACCATGCCCGCGCTCTATGTCATGAGCAATGACGCCCGTACGCAGGATTCGGTGCGCCGTGGCATCGAGGCCTCCGACGAACTGTGGTCCGACGTCCTCTCCGCATTCGCCGACGTCGAGGTGGATCACCGGCCGCAACTCGTCCTCAACTGGCGACACCCGTTGATCCGCCGGCTCGCCGGATATCCGCGGACCGCGGCCTTGCGCGGTGCCATCGAGGCGCTCTATGGCCAGGCGCTGCTCGCCGGGCATCATCCGCTGCGGGCTATTGACGCGGCGGCGCTCAACCGCTCGTTCTTCGCACTGCTCGACCGAGCCTTCGCGGCGACCCCTCCGCAGGAAGGTCAGGAGACATCATGACCACCAACGACGAACTGGCCACCGCACTGGACCGGGCCGAGGCGTTGCCCGACGGTGAGGGCAAGGTCGCCGAGCTGGAGCGGATCGTCGCGCACGCCGACGCGCTCGGCGACGCCCGCATCGGTCTCGCCAGCCGGTTCGCCCTCATCGGGGCCTACAACAACCACGCCGAGCGGTGGAAGATGCTCGCGCCGTTCGGGTGGTGTCTCGCGGCCTATGACCGCGATCCGGAGCTTTTCGACCAGTGGGATGCCGAGCTGCTGCGGTGGTATTACAAGTGGGCCATCGCGACCCTGCGCTCGACGCCACGCGTCGGGCTCGCGCAGACCATCGCGGCCATCGATGACATGGAGCGGCGCTTCCGCGAGGGCGGGCACAGTCTCAACGCCGTCTATAACCTGCGGTGCCGCACCGCCGACCACCTCGGTGACCTCGCGGGGGCGCAGCGTTTCTTGGAGTTGTGGCAGACCACCCCCCGCGACGAGAACAGCGACTGCGAGGGCTGCGACCCGTCACACCGCGCGGACCTCTTCGCCGGTTGGGGCGACTGGGCTCGCGCGGTCGACGTCGTCGAACCGGTGCTCAACGGCGCGGTCGGGTGCGTCGAACAGCCCGAACGGGCGCTCGCGGCGATCCTGGAGCCGTATCTGCGGTTGGGGCGGTTCGACGACGCGGCGCGGGCCCACGTGCGGGCTTATCGCCGGCACCGCCACGAACGTGACGCGTTTCCCTATCTCGGCGACCACATGCGTTTTTGCGTGTTGACCGACCACCACGAACGCGGTTTGGAGATCCTCACCGAGCACCTGGGGTGGCTGGACGTGCCGTTCGACGACATGTCCGCGATGGAGTTCAGCGCAGCCGGCTCGTCGGTCTGCCGGTTGGCGACCCGCGCCGGTCACGGCGATCGCGCGATCGCTCGGCCTGAGCACACCGGCCGCGCGGCGGGCGAGGTGACCGTCGAGCGGCTCGGCGCGGATCTGGCGGAGACCGCCAGACAGATCGCGGCCCGATTCGACACCCGCAATGGCACCGATCACCAGTCCCGACGCGTCGAAGCCTGGCTCGCCGACGAGCCGTTGACGACCGGTCTGGAGTTGCCGGCCGAACTGTCCCGCGCCACGATCGCCGTGCCGGACGGCGGACGGCAAGAAGTCATCGCACCGCTCACGATCGAAGCGATCGTGGCGATCCTCAACGAACACAGCTATCGCTACGTGGTCGAGGACGAGACCGTCGTCGGGCAGTGGGGCGAGGCGCTGATCCGGTTCGGGAGGACGGGGCAGGCCAACGAGATCCTGCATGCGCGGGTCATCGCGCAGCGCCAGCTGCCGTCCGATCAACTCGCGCGCGCCTATGCCTTCTGCAACGCCTGGAACCATGACAGCCTGCTGCCCAAGGCCTATGTGCACGACGACGGCGAGGGCGAGCTGTTTCTCGCGGGTGACGTCACGGTCGACTTGGAGCACGGCGTCGCCGGCGTCCAGCTCGCCGCTTTGATCGACACCGCGATCGCCACCGGGGTCGAGTTCGCCCAAGCGGCGGCGGACCTGCCTGATTCGGGCTGAGCGCCTCGGGTCACGCAGTCTCTGCCTGAGCAGCTCAGCGTGGCGGCGTCGCGGAGGGTTCGGAGGCCTGGCCCGTGCCGATGCCGAGTCGGTCGGCGAGCTCACCGCCGAGCCACGCGGTGTAGGCGACGAGGACCAGCGCCGCGATCTGCAGGAGCAGCGTGCCGAGCCCGGCGACATGGCTCGGCCGGGTCAACCGAAGCGCCCAGCTGATGAGGAAGACCAGGATCACCACGGCGTTGAGGCGGCCGTGCAGCCGCCCGATCGCTTTGGCTCGGGTGCCGACCGGGATCGCGGTCCAGTCGGCGAAACCGGTGATGGCGGCGAGGATCGCACCGACGAGGCCGGCGGTGATCGTCCAGAAGCCGACCTGACTGAACGTGGAGTTGCCGGTGATGGCCCGCACGATGTCGAAGATGACGCCGGTGCTGAACAGCCCCAGGGGGAACGTCGCGAGCGCGGGGTGGATCGGGTGGCCCAGGGCCCGAACCCGGGATGGCATCTGCCCGCTCCTCTCCGATCGCGCGCCAGCCTGATGAGGATGTCGGCCTGATCAGGGTGGCGGTCTGACCAGGGCCGGGCGGGCACGATGAACCGTTCACTGTTCACCGTAGAGGCGAGGGCCTTCGCGGAACGGTCGAAACCGGCATCCGTTGCGATCCCCCGTGCGCCGGGCTGCTTTCGTACGCGATGGAAAAAAGGCCGATGCCCCGATTGGGCGACCCGCAGCCGATCACCCGAATGGGGCTTGCCTCGCCGAAATACTGTGGCGGAACGTCGCTCCCCCGGACCTTGTGACGCTTGAGGGCACGTGTGCCGAGAAGAAGGGGGATGTGATGAATTTTCGTCGCGGGTGGAGGGCTGCTGCTGCGGCGGTGCTTGTCGTTGGCGCAGCCGTCACGGGGTTGCCGGGCATAGCGGTCGCCCAGATGCCGGGGAGTCATCTGATGGCGGCGGGTGACATTCCGAACTGTTCCGGCGGCAAACCGGACCCGGACGCGGTGGCGACGTCGGATCTGCTGGGACCGCGGTCGGGAATCGTCGCGCCGCTCGGCGACGCCAACAACGACCACGGCGAGCTCGCGGGTTACGTCGAGTGTTATGGGCCGACGTGGGGGCGCTACAAGTCGCGCACCCGTCCGGCGCCCGGCAACCACGACTACATGACCACCGGCGCGGCCAACTACTTCGCCTATTTCGGTGGCGCGGCGGGTCCGCGGGGCAAGGGCTACTACTCCTACACCCTGGGCACCTGGCACGTCGTGGTGCTCAACTCCAACTGCACCAAGGTGGCCGGCGGCTGTGGTGCGGGGTCCACACAGGAGCGATGGCTGCGGGCCGACCTCGCCGCGCATCCGACCGTGTGCACGCTCGCCTATTGGCATCATCCGCTGTTCAGCTCCAGCGCGATTCACGGCGGCACCAGCTCGGTCCGCCCGCTTTTCCAAGCGCTCTACGACTATGGCGCCGAGATCGTCCTCAACGGACACAATCATCAATATGAGCGGTTCGCCGAGCAGACGGCGACCGGTGTGGCGAGCTCCGGTCGGGGCGTGCGCCAATTCGAGGTGGGAGTCGGCGGCAAATCGCACTATCCGATCGGCACTCGCCAACGAAACAGCGAGGTGCTCAACAACGACACGTTCGGAGTTCTCCGGCTGACCCTCGGAGCCGGGGCCTATGAGTGGCGTTTCCTGCCTGTGGCGGGCAAGACCTTCACCGACACGGGTGCGACGCAATGCCACTGACCAGTGCCGACGGGCATTAGGCGGAGGGCTCCGACGGCCGCAGATCATAGGTGAGGCAGGCGAATTCGCCGACCTTCTCAACCGAACTCAGCGTCAATCTCGACGAGGTGATTCGCCGGGGAAACAGGGGTGCCCCCGCGCCGAGAAAGACCGGTGCGACGAAGGCGATCACCTTGTCGAGAAGGCCGTGATCGGCGAAGGTCGCGGCGAGTTCGCCGCCGCCGACGACCCAGATGTCACGGTCACCGGCGGCCGATCTCATGGCGGCGTGTACGGGTCGCACGTCCCCACTGACGAAGGTGATATCCGCGTCGGGAATCGCCGGCAGTGCCCGGTGGGTCAGCACCCAGGCGGGCACGTCCCCATACCAGTCATGCCATGTGCGTGGCTGGTCGAGCAGTTTCTCGTGGTCGAGCACCCATTGATAGGTCGTCGCGCCCATCGCGAACGCGCCGATCGTCGCAAAAAACCGTCCGAAGTGGTCGGTGGTGTCGGGAGAGACCGCGAAGAGCCAGTCGAGTGAATTGTTTTCGTCGGCGATGAAACCGTCGGCGCTCGTCGCGGTGTAGTAGACAGTCGCTCCCATCGCCTCAGTCTGACACACCAGACCATCGACGCGTGGCGCTCGCACGCCCTCCATCGTGCTCGCCTTCATCGTTGTCGCACGCTGGCCGGCCGGCGCGCACGACTCAGGTGGACCGCCGCCGGGCGATCTCGGCGAGGGTCACCGCCGCGGCCACGCTGGCGTTGAGTGACTCGACGCCTCCCGCGATCGGGATGCTCACCTGCAGATCGCACGTCTCGCCGACCAGTCGGGACAGGCCGCGACCCTCCGAACCGACGACGACGACCATCGGCCCATCGGCGGCCTCGAGGTCATAGACCGAGGTGGCGCCGTCGGCGTCGAGTCCGGCGACGATGAAACCGAGGTCCTGACAGTGGCGAAGCGCGCGGGTCAGGTTGGTGACCTGCGCGATCGGCACGCGGGCGGCGGCGCCGGCCGAGGTGCGCCACGCCGTGGCGGTGATGCCGGAGGCTCGGCGTTCCGGCAGGAAGACCCCATGGGCGCCGAATGCGGCCGCCGACCGGACGATCGCTCCGAGGTTGCGTGGATCGGTGACCCCATCGAGCGCGACCAACAGCGGCGTGGTCGTCTCGGTGGCGGCGGTGACCAGGTCGTCGAAGGGTTCATAAGCGAACGGCGGCACCTGCACGCCGACGCCTTGATGCAACACGCCGCCGGTCATGCGGTCGAGTTCGGCCCGGCTGACCTCGAGGACCGGCACTCCGCGGTCGCCGGCGGTGCGCACGATCTCGGTGACGCGTTCGTCGATTTCGATGCCGAGCGCGACATAGAGTGCGGTGACCGGCACGTTGGTGCGCAGCGCCTCGACGACGGGGTTGCGCCCGACGAGCAGCTCGGCGGCTTCTCTCGGGGCGATCGATCGGCGTCCGGGAACGACCCGGGTGGTCGAGCGGGGCGCGCCGGCGCGGCCCATGCCTCGGGCTGCGCCGCCAGCGCCTCGAGTCGAGCCACCCGCGCCTCGAACGGCGCCACTCGTGCGTTTCGCGCCCGGAGTGCCGATCTTCGGGGCGCGGCCCTCCGCGGCGGCGACCCGGCGTTCTTTCTCTTGTTTCCACGCGGTCCGGCGGGGCAACTCCTCGTCGCCGGAGTAGCCCTTGTGCCAGGGCCGTTCGTCGGCGGGCAGGGTGCGGCCGCGACCCTTGAGGCCGTCCCGGTTCTTGCCACCGGAGCCGCCGGTGGCGCCTTTTTTGGCGGTGGTGCGTCGACCGCGGCGCTGTGAGTTTCCGGGCATGTCGTTCAGTGCTCCTCAATGGTCCATCGTGGACCGTGCGGCGTGTCCTCGACCAAGACCCCGGCCTGTTTGAGCTGGTCGCGCACGGCGTCTGCGGCGCTCCAGTCTTCGCGGGCGCGGGCGGCGGCGCGCTGGTCGAGAGCGAGCGCCACCAATGAATCGATCACCGGGCGCAGTGCGGATCCACCGGCGGTGGCCTGCTCCCAGTGCGGGCTGAGCGGGTCGAGACCCAAAGTGTCCATCATGGACCTGACGCTGGCGAGGAGCGGTGTCAGTGCGACGTCGTCGCCGGCGCCGAGCGCCGCGTTGCCCTCGCGCACCGCGTCGTGCACGACGCCGAGCGCGCGTGAGGTGTTGAGGTCGTCGTCCATCGCGGCGACGAACTCGGCAGGCAAGCCGGCGAGCGGCAGACCTGCCAGCGTCGGGTCGCCGGGTGCGCCGTCGCCGAGGCGTTCGGTGGCCCGGTGGACGAACCCTTCAATGCGCCGGTACGCGGCGGCGGCCTCGTGGACCGAGGCCGGTGTGAAGTCGATCATTGACCGGTAGTGTGGGCCGGCGAGGTAGTAGCGCAGTTCGACGGGCCGGATGCCGTCGGATTCGATGGCTGGCAGACCGATCGCGTTGCCCAGCGACTTGCCCATCTTGGCGTCGCCCAGCTGGAGCAGCCCATGATGCACCCAGAACCGGGCGAACCCGAGCCCGGCCGCGCGCGACTGGGCGATCTCGTTCTCGTGGTGCGGGAAGATCAGGTCGAGCCCGCCGCCGTGGATGTCGAATTCGGCGCCCAGATAGCGCCGGCACATCGCCGAGCACTCGATGTGCCAGCCGGGACGGCCCTCACCCCACGGCGATGGCCAGTACGCATCGGAGGGTTCGCCGGGTTTGGGGCCTTTCCATAGGGCGAAGTCCCGTGGGTCGCGTTTGCCCCGCGTCGGTCCGTCATCGGAGGCGCGCGTGTTGTCGGCCCGTTGGCCGGAGAGTTCGCCGTAGGCCGGATACCCGGCCACGTCGAAGTAGACGTCACCGGAGCCGTCGTCGGCCGGATATGCGTGACCCAAGTGGATCAACGTGGCGATCAGCTCGTGCATCTCCGGAATGTGGCCGGTCGCGCGCGGTTCATAGGTCGGCGGCAGGACCCCGAGCCGGTCGTATTCCTGTTGCAGCACGCGTTCGTTGGCGAAGGCGAGCGACCAGAAGGGCACGCCGTCCTCGACCGACTTGGCGAGGATCTTGTCGTCGATGTCGGTGATGTTGCGGATGAACCGCACCCGATAACCGCTGCGCAGCAACCACCGGCGCAGGACGTCATAGTTGATCGCCGACCGCAGGTGACCGATGTGCGGCGGGGCTTGGACAGTGAGCCCACACAGATAGATTCCGACCTCTCCGGGGACGCGGGGGACGAAATCACGCACCGCCCGGGTGGCGGTGTCGAATAGTCGCAGGCTCATCTGTCAAGGGTATCGGTCAACTATTACTTCCCGGTGACCGCCATGGCGGCGGTCACGGCGGCTTCGGCGTCGACGATCCCGGCGCCGGTCAGGTTCGCCACCGGGCCGCACTGCGTCGGGTCGGCCGGGGCCAGGGGCGTGCGTGCGGATGCCCGCAGGATTCGCCGCGTGGTCTCGATGTCGCCGACGAGCCTCGGGTTGGCCGACCACATGAGCGCGACCACCCCGGCCACGTGGGGTGCGGCCATGGAGGTGCCACTGTTCACGCCGTACCCGCCGCCTGGCAACGACGAGAGCACGTCGACGCCGGGCGCGGCGAGGTCGGGTTTGTCTCCTCCGTCCGGGGCAGGGCCACGACTGGAGAACGGTGCCACGACGCCCTCATGATCAACGGCGCCGACGGTGAGCACGTCCGCGTAGGGTGCCGGTGGATCATCCACAGTCGAGCACGCCGGCCCGGTGTTGCCCGCCGCCGCGACCACGAAGATCCCGGCCGCGCTCAGGGCCGCGGTCGCGGGGCGCAGGGCCTCGACATCGCACCCCTCGATCGGTGGGCAGCCCCACGAGTTGGTCAGCACATGTGCGGCGCGTTCGGGGCGGCCGTCCCAGCGAGGATCACCACCATGTGGAAACGGCGCGAGCATGAACTGCAGACAGTCGAGATAGCGCGACGGGCTGCCGAGGTTGCGGTCGAGATTGACGCAGCCGATCCACTGCGCGGCTGGGGCGACCCCGATGCCGTTCCTGCCGAGCGCGGTGCCGATGGTGTGTGTGCCGTGTCCATTGTGGTCTGTCGGGACAATGGTGTTGTTCCACGGGTCATACCATGAGTCGTCACCGGCTCGAAACCCGCTTCGCAGCGCCGGATGAGCACCGTCCACACCGGAGTCTGAAGTGCCGATCACGATCCCCGCGCCGCTGGCGTTCGGCTGGTTCCAGGCCAGGTCGGCCCTGACCATCGTGATGTTCCACCCGATTCCGTCCGGTGCGGTCGCCGTGCCCCGCTCGGCTGTGGCCGACGCTGGCAGCGGGCGCAGCCGTTGGTCGAGGAGCACCCGGTCGACTCCGGGCCGACTGGCCAACCACCAGCGCAGTGCCGGATCCGTGTCGACCAGCACGGCGTTGACCAGATAGTACGGGGTGAATCTCATCCGAGCTCGACGCAGCTCGTCGCGCAGTCGTTCCTGTGTTCGTTCGGCGTGCTCGACCAGCCGCTGGTGCGTGGCCCGCACTCGGGCCGCGCGATCCGGGATCGTCGCGAGTCCGCTGAGATCGGCCTGGTCGGAGAGGACCACGAGAAGCCGCTCGCCATGAAACCCCGGTCTGCCCAGCCCGGCGTAGACGCCCGCACCCGTGAGCACCACGACCACCGCCGCGATTGTCGCCACAACGCCGGCGGCCTGGGGGGCGGAGCCGTGTCGGCGGGTCGCCACATATACGGACAGTCCCACCGCCATGACGATGCCGGCGGCGAGGCTCAATCCACTGGCCACGAGCGCCCACCACCCGACGTCGGCGGTGCCGAGCAGTGTCGTCGTCTCCTCTGGATCGACGAACGTCAACGGGCCGACGCTCGCGCCGGTGATGAGCGCGGTCATCGGCACCCAGCCAATCGTGGCGGGACGCGCGAGCGCGGCGATGGCGGCGGCCGCGAATCCGGTCACGGGGAGCACGATGAGTTGGGCGAGATTGCTGGCGGCGGCGCCGATTCCGGCGGCCAGCGGCACCATCGCGACCGTCGCGACCAGCCCCGCGCCAGCGACGAGCACCGCCCGCGACCGGCTGAACGCGGCGAAGAACCGCTGGTCGAGGGTCGTGGCGGCCAGCAACCCCACGGAGACTGCGGCGATCACGCCGAGCACGGTCTCCACCGGCGCTCCCAGCGAACCCGCCCACAACCAGGGCAGCGACAGCACACCTCCGACGGCCACCGCCCAACCGATCGCCTGGGCTGGCCCGGCGGGACCGAGCCGCCACCGGCCGTCGGTTGTCGGCCACGCCACGCGAATGACCGCCGTGCCGGCGAGCGCGACGACGACGAACAGGAGCAGATAGATCTCGTGAAAGCCGACCGGCACGGCCCGCACCACTCCGAGCCCGCCGCCGGCCGCGCCCAACACCGTCCAGGCGCGGTTGGCGGTGACCAACGCGGCCGATCGGGGCGCGAAGCGGGCCGTGACGAACCACATCGCCGCCGCCGGGCCCGCGACGATGACGGCGCCGAGGCACGCGACGAGCGGCGAGGCCCACACCGGCACCGCGACGCCGCTGGCCATCGCGGCTTCGGTGAGGGCGAACGCGACAAGGTGGAGCAGTCCGGTCGCCGCGACGACCCAGCCGCCGGTCGCGACCGTCGCGACTGCGAGCACCGAAGTCACCCAACGAGAGCGCTGTGAAGTCGCGTGGTCACCGTGAGGGGTCATGACGCCCACCCTAGGTCAGTTGAGCCAGAAGGCTTGTACGGTTGACCTGTGCGTGACCCTTCCACCTCCCGGTTTGCGGCCTCCCGCCTCTCACCGCTCCGCCGTGCGGATGACCTGACCCGCCTGCGCGGGCGACAGTTCGACGTCCTCATCGTCGGTGGCGGCGTCACCGGAGTTGGCGCGGCGGTGGACGCCGCGTCGAGGGGACTCTCCGTGGCGCTCATCGAGGCCCGCGACCTCGCCTCCGGCACATCGTCACGATCCAGCAAGCTGGTTCATGGGGGTCTGCGATATCTGGAGCAGTTCGACCTTGGGCTCGTGCACGAGGCGCTGAGGGAACGGGGACTGCTCACCACCCGATTGGCGCCGCACCTCGTGCGCCCCATGCCGTTTCTGCTTCCGTTGCCGCGCAACGCGATGCGCGGCGGCGTGCAACGGGGTTACTACGGCGCGGGAATCGCCGCCTATGACGCGTTCGCCGGCGTCTTTGGCGAGGGCCGGGGCATGCCGTTGCACCGGCACCTGACCTCAGCCGCGGCACGTCGGGTCTTTCCATCCCTGCGGCAGGACACCCTCGGCGGCGCGATCCGTTACTACGACGCGCAGGTCGACGACGCGCGGCTGGTGACCACTCTGGCCCGCACCGCCGCCAGCCTCGGCGCGGCCGTCGTCACATCGGTGCGCGCCACCGGGGTGCTGCGCACCGCCCGCGAGGTCACCGGGGTGCGTGCCGTCGACGTCGAGACCGGCGAGGAGTTCGACATCAGTGCGCGCACGGTCATCGCCGCGACTGGGGTGTGGAGTGACGACGTGTCACAGATGCTCTCCACCGGTGGCGAGCCGTTCCGGCCCGGGCTGCGGGTGCGGGCCTCCAAAGGCGTACATATCGTCTTGTCTCGGTCGGCGATCAACGGTGACGCCGGGCTCATCCTGCGCACCGCGACCTCCGTGCTCTTCGTCATTCCCTGGGGCGAACACTGGATCGTCGGCACCACCGACACCGAGTGGGTGCTGGGCCGCGACCACCCGGCGGCGACCGCGCAGGACATCACCTATCTGCTCGACCACGTCAACACGGTGCTCGACCGACCCGTCACCGTCGACCAGATCGAGGGGGTCTACGCCGGACTGCGGCCGCTGCTCGCCGGCGCCGACGAGAGCACGTCGGCGCTGTCGCGTGAGCACGCCGTCGCCGAGCCGATGCTCGGCCTCATGGTCGTCGCCGGCGGCAAACTCACCACCTATCGAGTGATGGCGACCGATGTCGTCGACCGCGCGGTGCGTCGCCTCAGCCGGCCGGTGCCCCGATCGCGCACGGACGCGTTGCCGCTGATCGGCGCCGACGGATATCACCGACTGTCGGCCGACCGGGACGCCGTGGCGCGCCGACACGGACTCACCGGGGCGGCCGTGGGACACCTGCTCGGCCGCTACGGCTCGCTCACCCTCGACCTGCTCGCCATGCTCGACGACCAGCCACGACTGGCCAGACCGATCACCGGCGCCGACGACTACCTGCTGGTGGAGGCTGCCTACGCGGCCCGGGCCGAGGGTGCGCTGCACCTCGATGACGTGCTGACACGGCGTACCCGGATCTCGATCGAGACCGACCACCGGGGAGCCGAAAGCGCCAAACAGGTCGCGGCCGTCATGGGCGAGGAGCTCGGCTGGAACAAAGCCCGCCGCCGGCAGGAGATCGACCACTATCTGGCCCGGGTGGAGGCCGAACGCGAGTCGCAGCGGGTGCCCGACGACCTGACCGCCGATGCGATCCGCCACGGTGCCCCGGACATCCGGATTCCGGTCCCGCAGCCACCCGGCTGAGTCTCGCCGGGGCCTCATCCCCGGTCGGGCAACACCTTGCCCGGGTTGAGGACACCGAGCGGGTCGAACGCGTGCTTGATCGCGTGATGGAGCCGGAGCCCGACCGGACCGAGCTCCGTGGCGAGCCACTCGCGCTTGAGCAGGCCGATTCCGTGCTCGCCGGTGCAGGTCCCGCCCAGATCGAGGCACAGTGCCATGATCTGGTCGAACGCCGCCGCGCCGCGCTCCAGGCTCGCCGGGTCGGCCCGGTCGACAACGATGTTGGGATGCAAGTTGCCGTCGCCGGCGTGCCCGACCACGCCGATGATCACCTCCGTACGGGCCGCGATCTCCGCGATGCCGTCGAGGCAGCGGGCGAGTTCGTTCACCGGCACACAGAGATCGTCGATGACCAGCGCGCCCGCCTCGGCGATCGACCGCGCGAAGCTCTCCATCGCCGGGTGCGCGAGGCGCCGCGCGGCGAGCAGAGACCGCGCCTCGTCGGGCGTGGCCGCCTCATAGACCTCGCTGGCGCCGGCACGGGCACAACACAGCGCGATGGCGGCCAAGTGCTCCGCCGCCGCCGAGCCCGAATCGACAGACGCGAGCAGCATCGCCGCCGCCGAGTCCGGCAAACCGATGGGATGGTGGGCCTCGATGGCCCGCAGATGCACCCGGTCGAGCAGCTCCAACAGGCTCGGCACCGCACCCGACAAAGAGATCTCCCGCACCGCCGCCCCGGCCTCCGACATCGAGTCGAAGAGCGCGACGAGACCGAGTGACTCCTCCGCCGCCGGACGCAGTCCGACAGTGACCTCGGTGATCACCCCAAGCGTGCCCTCGGACCCGACGAAGAGTCGAGTGAGGTCATAACCCGCGACCCCCTTGCGGGTTCGGCGGCCGCATCGAAGGACTTCGCCGCTGGCGAGCACCACCTCGAGGCCGAGCACATATTCGCCGGTGACGCCGTATTTCACGCAACACATGCCGCCGGCGTTGGTGGCGACGTTGCCGCCGATGGTCGACGACTCCCACGAACCCGGATCCGGGGGATAGCGCAGGCCGACCGCCGCCACGGCGCGGGCGAGGTCGGCGTTGACCACCCCGGGCTGCACGCGGGCGACCCGATTGACCGGATCGATGTCGATGATCGCGTTCATGCCTGTGAGGTCGAGCACGATCGCGCCGTCATGGGCGTTCGCGCCGCCCGCGAGCCCGGTCCGCGCTCCCTGCGCAACCACCCCGACCCGGTGCGCGGACGCGACCCGCAGCACCGCCGCGACCTCCGCGGTGGCCTTCACCCGTACGGCGGCCAGCGGCGCACCCGCCGGGCATAGATCGGCTTCGTCACGGTGAAACGGTCGCAACGCCTGTCGATCGGTGATCAGCCGTCCGTCCGGCAGAGCGGCCCGCAGATCGGCGAGAACATCGGCAACCTTCACACCCGTGAGGCTAACGGTCGCCGGTCGCGCCACACCTCAGCCCGGCAGGGTGCTGGCGAACCCGCTCAGTTCCCGTGCGAGGTTGTCGCGGGCCGGCCGCTCCCACCTGTCTCGCAACACCGGAGTGTGGAAAAGTCTCGGCAACGCGAGCAGATTGCTCAGCACCGCCGAACGCCCGGCCCCGAAGACCTGGTCGGGCAGATAGGCGTATTCCCGGCGGACACCGCGGGCATAGGCGTCATAGGTCGGCTCGGGCGCGGCGAGAATCGCCAGATCGGCGTCGGTGAGCAGCTCCCCGTTGCGGTCGCCAGGAAGTGGATCGTGGCTCGCGGTCAACCGGATCAGTCGGGCGATCTCCGCCACCCGAGCGCGCGGCACGTCGAGTTCCGGCAACGCCCGTTCGGCCCACAACGCGCTCGCCTCTTCGTTGTCGAGTCGGTGCGGGTCATAGATCGCGTCATGGAACCACGCCGCGAGTCGCACGGCGGTGACATCCTGGGCGATGTCACTGTGATCGTCGACGAGCAGCAGAACGGCGGCGAGGTGGTCGATGGTGTGATAGTGCCGGTGCGGTTCGCCCCAGCGGGTCAGCAGTTCCTCGCCGGTGCGTGAAACGGCGGCGATCGAGGCGGACTGTGGCAGTGTCTCCCGCCACGACTGAAAGAGATCGCTCACCGGTCTAGTCTGCCTCGCGGCGAGTTGACTCCGGTGGCGTTCCTCCCAGGCAGCCGCCAAGGGGGACAATGCGGGTAGCCACATCCGACACACGAGACCGGAGACGATGCGATGTTCCCCCTGCGATGGCTCATGTTCCCCCTGCTCATCGTGCTGGCCGCGTCCA
The DNA here is from genome assembly GCA_963736695.1 of uncultured Actinomycetota bacterium. GTDB lineage: Bacteria > Actinomycetota > Actinomycetes > Mycobacteriales > Micromonosporaceae > CAVTPU01. The sequence continues at coordinate 2,328,913 of CAVTPU010000004.1, read as the reverse complement.
CGGCCGCCTGCGGGTCACAGGGCGGCGGCGACGCCAGCCCGTCCGCGCCGAACAGTTCGGGCGGTCCGACTGGCGGATCATCCGGTGCCGCAGTGAATATCACCCGCACCGGCGGCATCGCCGGTGTCGACGAGTCCGTGGAGATCACCGCCACTGGGCAATGGACCTATACCAACCGGCGCACCAACACCACGCAGACGGGCAGCCTCACGGCCGCGCAGAGCGCCCAACTGGTGGCGTTGGTGGGCGCGCCGGCGTTCATCGAGCAGCTGCGCGCGACACCCGCGGCGAGCAACTGCGCCGACGGGTTCAACTACACCGTGACGGCGGGTGACGCGCGGGCGACCTTCGTCGACTGTGGTGGCGACACCCAGCCGGCCGTGCGCGCCGTGATCACCGCGGTCACCGACGCGACGCCACTGTAGGCAGTGTCGCGTCGGTGTTAGCGGTGACGGTCATTCGCGCCGCGTTGTCGCTCGCGGTGTCGGGCCGCGTCGTCACTCCGCGCTGGGCAGGTGCGGGCCCAGCACGTCGTCGGCGTCGATGATCGAATAGGCGTAGCCCTGTTCGGCGAGAAAGCGTTGCCGGTGAGCGGCGTAATCGGTGTCGATGGTGTCGCGCGACACCACTGTGTAGAAATGCGCTTGCCTGCCGTCAGCCTTGGGACGCAGGACCCGACCCAATCGCTGCGCCTCCTCCTGCCGCGAGCCGAAGGTGCCCGAGACCTGGATCGCCACCGCGGCCTCCGGCAGATCGATGGAGAAGTTTCCCACCTTAGATATGACTAATGTGGACAGTTCGCCGGCGCGGAACGCGTCGAAGAGCCGTTCCCGCTCTCGGTTGGTGGTCGCGCCCTGCACGATTGGAGCGTCGAGATATTCCCCCAACTGGTGCAGTTGCTCCAGATAACCACCGATGACCAGCACCTGGTCGCCCGCGTGCCGTTCGATGAGTTTGCCGACCACGGGCAGTTTGGTGCGGGCCGTCGCGGCGACCCGATAACGTTCCTCGGGCTCGGCCGTGGCATAGGTCATCCGTTCGGCGTCGGTGAGGGTGACCCGCACCTCGACACACTCTGCCGGGGCGATCCAGCCCTGCGCTTCGATGTCGCGCCACGGCGCGTCATAGCGCTTGGGTCCGATGAGCGAGAAGACGTCACCCTCGCGGCCGTCCTCCCGCACGAGAGTCGCGGTGAGCCCGAGCCGCCGCCGCGCCTGAAGGTCGGCGGTGAACCGGAAAATGGGCGCGGGCAACAGGTGCACCTCGTCATAGACGATGAGTCCCCAATCGCGGGCCCCGAAGAGGTCGAGGTGGTGATAGGCGCCGCCGCGGCGGGCGGTAAGGATCTGATACGTCGCGATCGTGACCGGCCGGATCTCCTTGCGCTCCCCGGAATATTCCCCCACCTCGTCCTCGGTGAGCGAGGTACGCGCGACCAGCTCCCGCTTCCACTGCCGGCCCGCGACCGTGTTGGTGACGAGGATCAGCGTCGTCGCGCCGGCGTGTGCCATCGCCGCCGCCCCGACGATTGTCTTTCCCGCGCCGCAGGGCAGCACGACCACACCCGAACCGCCCGCCCAGAAGTGCTCCACGGCCTCACGTTGATAGGCACGCAGAGTCCAGCCATCCTCGGCGAGGGCGATCGGGTGGGCTTCGCCGTCGACATAGCCGGCGAGATCCTCGGCCGGCCAGCCCAGTTTGAGCAGGCCCTGTTTGAGGCGGCCCCGCTCCGAGGGGTGCACCGCGATCGTCTCGGCGTCGAGACGATCGCCGAGCATGCCGGCGAGCTTCTTCGACTTCGCCACCTCGGTGAGCACGGCGCGATCGAGGCCGCGCAGCACGAGACCATGGCTCGGATGGTTGAGCAGCTGAAGTCGCCCGTACCGGTCCATCGTCTCGGCCACGTCGACCAGCAGCGCGTGCGGCACGGGATATCGGGAGAATCGCAGAAGCGCGTCGACCACCGACTCGGCGTCGTGGCCCGCGGCTCGGGCGTTCCACAGGCCCAAAGGAGTGAGCCGATAGGTGTGGACGTGCTCCGGTGACCGTTCCAGTTCGGCGAAGGGGGCGATGGCGATTCGGCAGGCGAGCGCGTCGGGGTGATCGACCTCGAGCAGCAACGTCTTGTCGGACTGGACGATCAGGGGGCCATCCGGCACGTGGTTCTCCCTTCGAGGGCGCAGAGCAGAACATCTAGTCTGCCTCGCCAATGGGGTTCTCGGCGAGGCGGCACACGCTGGCCGGACGGATCGGGTGTGATGGCGATGGCGCCGCGACGCGCCCGGCTCCGCAAGGCATCCGTCCGCGGCGAAAGGTGGGACCTCGATGGCGCGACTGCCGGACAGCGGCCGGTCCGGTCGGGCCACCGTCATCGGCGGCGTGTTGATCGTCGCGCTCGCCATCGGGTGGTTCGCGTTGTCACACGTGGTGCTGGGGACCCCGATCGTCGAGGCGATCGAGGAGTCATTCGGGGTCGCGTTCGGTCTGCTGCTGCTCGTCTCGGTGGTTGGTGCGATCATGACTGCACGAAAAAACCATCCCTAAAGCCGTAATATCGCATTATCAGCGCAGCAGTGGCGGGCTACGGGGGGCGGGATGGAGCCGGCGCAGCCCGATGAGCACACGGAGGCCCCCGAGCACGCGGAGGACCCGGCCGGTTCGGCAGGCGTCGCGTCGCGGGCGATCCCAACCTGGGCCAGAGTGTGGCTCGCCGTCATCGTCGTGATTCTCGTCTCGTGGTTCTTCTTCGCCTGGCTCATCCTCGACCGCCACGTGCTCGACGCGGCCGGGGAGTCGGTCGGCACGGCCTTCGCCATCGGTGTCGTGGTATCGGTCGTCGGCGCCGTGCGTCGTTCGCGGTGATCGGCGAGGGCGCCTATTTCTCCGCACGCGCCGATGTGATGCGGTGCAGGGCGAAGGTGTGCAGGGTCTCGCCTCGTTCGTCCTCGGCCCGCAGATAACCCGCGCTGATAGTCATCGGTCGCACCAAGCGGGACACCGTCTCCGCTTGGCTGTTGACATAACCGATCCAGATTCGGGCGCGGGTGCGCACCGCGTCTCGCAGCACGGCAAGCATCTCGGTGTGCGGCTGGTGTGGCGAGTCGGGCCCGACTGAGGTCGCGACCAGGCCGGGTTGCGCGCGGTTCGCGAGCGCGCGCCGTGACGATCGCGCTAACCGGTCGCCAATACGCACCTGCTCCACGATCGCGGCGAGTCGAGGACCGCCGAGCCCGCCCCGACCGGCCTCGGCGGGGTGGCCGGGGCGCACCGGCGGCGCCGCCGGTGCGCGCAGCACCGTGGGCCGGGTGAGGACCGCCGCCCCGGTGGCGTCCTCCAACACCGGTGAATAACCGGCGTCTCGCAGCATGTCCAGCATCCGGTTCGGTCCGGCGGCCGTCGCGAGCACCGTGGGGGCGAGGCGACGCAGTCCCAGCACCGTCAGTCGCCGGTCGGCGATCACCTCGGCGAGGAGCGTCTCGTCATCACAGCGCAGATAGGCGCCCGCCGTGCCGACCCGAAGCCCGCCGTGCCGGCGGGCCATGTCGTCGATGAGATAGGTGAGCCCCTGCGGCAGCGGCGTTCGTGACCGTTGCCGGAGAAGATCGTGAATATCCTCGCCGGCGAGACCGGCCGCGAGGGCGCGGCGCAGGCTCTGCTCCGTGATCCGATAGACGCTCGCACCACCCCGCGACTCCGCGTCGGCGACGAGGGCGAGTTGAGCGGCGAGGTCCGCGTCCGGGGGGCCCGGCACCACCACGGTGAGGTCGGCCTGCACGACGACGTGATCGACCGATGCGGGCATCACCGCGGTGAGCATCGCGAGCATCGGATCGCGCGGGGCGTCGGCGACAGCGTGGATGCCGAGTGGGTCGTCGTCGGCCCGATCGGGATCGGCGAGGAGTTCCCGGCCGAAACCGGTGAGTGCACCCAGCCCTGTCACGCCGAGGTGCGCCGCCTCGATGAGGGTGGCCCGTGCGACGGCGAAGTTGCCGGTGGGGGTCTCCGGGCGGCCCAATCGTCGGGGGACCAGCCACGCGAGCCGGTCGAGCACCGCCTCGGGGTCGGCCCCCGATCCGGACGGAAGGTCGGCGAGGACGGCGAGCACGGCGCGGCGGATCGCCGGCGCGGCGAGCCGCTCGGCGTCCGGGCTCAGCGCGGTGATCGGCCGGTCGCGCTCGTCGCGTTCGGCGACGAGCGCGGGGGCACGGGTGGTCGTGAGCCAGGCGCGCGCGAGCGTCGCCCACTGCGCGGCTGATGGCTCCCGCCGCCAACCGTCGAAGGCCGTGGTCGGCAACCACACGGCCGTCACCCCGCGGCTGGGGGTGTCGGCGACCGCGACCAGTCCTGCGGAATAACCGATCTCCAGCAGCAGCACAGCGACGGTTTCGGCGACACCTGTCTCTCGTGCGATGCGGCGCAGGTCCCGGACCCCCAACCCGCCCGAACGAAGGACCGGCGCCGGGGCGACGGCCAGCGCGTGCAGCAGCGCGTCGAGATGGCGTACGGCTTCGAGGGCCTGCCCGGCGCCGGCCTGGTCGGCGCCGGGACGGGGCAGCGCGGCGACCGCTGGCGGTTCGGGATGCAGCGCACCGAGCGGGCCGGTGTCGCGGCGAAGCAGCAGACCGACCTCACGCGGCAACTCCACGAGTCCGTCTCCGATCGCGACCAGCAGGTGGTGCTCGACCGACCAGCGCACGGCGGTGTCGGCGGCTCCGGTGGTCGGCCCGGTCGTCGGTCCGGTGCGCAGCGGACCTCGCACAGCGCCGACCGGCAGCGGGCCGGCGAGCCGGTCGAGCACCGCGCGGGCCTCGGGCGGTGCGCTGAGCAGGGTTCGGCGCAGCCTCGCCGGGTCGGCGGCGAGTTCGGCCGCGGCCGGATCGAGTTCGGCCGCGGGTCGGCCGAGTCCAGCCGGATAGGCCGAGAGGAGATCGTCGAGCGCCGGCGCCATGCGCACCATGTCGTCGGGCCCGAAGACCAGGCAGCGGGCCCGCAGCGCGTCGACAGCGCGGTTCACGTGGTCGGGCTTCGCGCCCGCCTCGGCGGCGAGGGGAAACACGGCCGGCACCGAGGCCGTCGGCTGGTCGCCGCGGATCAGCCGGAGCGCGTCGATGATCTCGAGGGTGAGTCGGTCGAGCCCGTCGAGGGCCCGAGCCACCGAGATTCGGCCCTGGGCTCGGGTGGCGAGCGCGACGATGTCGGCGGGCACCGGTGTCGCGAGGTCGGGGCGCAGGGTGAACAGGGCGCCGAGCTGGTCATCGGGCAGGCCACGGAGGTGGTCGACGAGCGTGGTGGTCATAGTGCGTCAACGCTATCCGGCGCGCGGGCCGGGTGGGGACAAGCGCCTCGCGCGTGCGAGACTGGCCAACGATCGACGTGACCGCAGGGTTCATAATGGAGGACGGCGATGACGACACAGTCGAGGAATTCGCGGGGCGAAGGCGCCATTGAGGTGCGAACCACAGAGCAACAGCATCTGTCAGTGAGTGAAGTCACATCGGACCGTGCGGGCGCCGGTTCGCCGTTCGGTGACGATCTGAGCTTTCCCTTGCCAGTGGAGTCTTTGACGTATCAGCATCCGGACACCCACTGAACTTTTTTCGCCATATGTAATTCACATCACGGGCCTGGTCACACGAAGGCCCAACCATTAGCATGCGCAACTCCAGTAGAGTCGCCGGCATGGTTCCCCTCGTTGTTGGATTCGATCTCGACATGACACTGGTGGACAGCCGCCCCGGGCTGGCCGCGACTTATCGTGCCCTGAGCGCCCAGACGGGTGTCGCCATCGACGTCGATCTCGCCATGAGTCGGCTCGGCCCACCGCTCAACGTCGAACTCGCCAGCTGGTTTCCGCCCGAGCAGGTGGTTCCGGCGGCAGACCTGTTCCGGTCGCTCTACGCGCACGTGGCGGTCCCGCAGACGCCGACGCTGCCCGGCGCCCGGGAGGCCTTCGCCGCAGTGCGCGCCGCTGGCGGAAACATCATGGTCATCACGGGCAAGTTCGAGCCGAACGCACGCCTGCACCTGCGTCACCTCGGCCTCGACGCCGACGTCGTGGTCGGGTGGGTGTGGGCCGAGGGGAAGACCCCGGTGATGCGGTCCTACGGCGTCAGCGTCTATGTCGGTGACCACCCGTCGGACATGGTCGCGGCGCGCGCCGCGGCCGAGCCTGCCGTGGATCTGGGCGAGATCACCGAACAGACCGAGGGGGAGCCACTCCGCTCGACCCTGGCGGTCGGAGTCGCGACCGGTGCGCACGCGTCGATCGACCTGTTCGTCGCCGGCGCGCACTGCGTGCTCAACGACCTTACCGAGTTTCCCGACTGGCTCGATGCCCAGCTCCGCCTGCCCGAGCTCGTTGGAGTCGGAGTCTGAGTCGTCGCGCCACGCGGCTCCACCTTCGTGGGCGAGGCCGGGTTTGTCCGGTGAGCGCCGACACGCATCACCTACGGTGAGGTGACATCGCCCCAATCGCCGACCTTCGAGGCGGTCGGCCCGCCGACCGTCCCCAGATTTCGGTTGGGTGGTTGGCCGGGCGTCGCTAGCCTTGTCGATGTTCGGTTCTCTATGTGAAGACGAGGTCAGCGGTGCCCACGGGTCGTGTGAAGTGGTATGAGCGGGAAAAGGGATTCGGTTTCCTGACCCGCGATGACGGTGGCGATGTCTTTGTCCACAAGGCCGCGTTGCCGTCCGGGGTCGAGGACCTCAAGTCCGGCCAGCGGGTCGAGTTCGGTGTCGTCGAGGGTCGCAAAGGCACTCAGGCGCTCGCGGTGAAGCTGTTGGAGACGCCGCTGTCGGTGGCGGAACTACGCCGCCGCCCCGCCGAGGAGCTGCATGGACTGATCGAAGACATGATCAAAGTGTTGGAAGCCAAGGTCATGCCGGACCTACAGCGGGGTCGTTTCCCCGAAAAACGGTCCGCACAGACCGTGGCGCAGCTGGTGCACGCCGTCGCCCGGGAGCTCGAGGTCTAGTCCGTGGGGGCCGGTCCACGAGGTCTGGAGGCGACACGTGGTTCGATCGGCGCGATGGCTGGCACAAGGCCGGCTTGCCCGGCTCGGCAGAGGAGTTCGTTGACGGCCGCGTAGCCTTCGGCCCCGAGGTCGTCACTGAACTCGTTGACATAGAGATCGATGTGGGCCGCGAGGACGGCCGGGTCCATTTCTTGTGCGTGGCACACGACATAGTCCCGGCTCGCGGCCGGATCGGCCCAGGATCGCCGCAGCGAGCGACGGATCCAGTCCGCCGCCGCGAGCGGGTCGACCCGGCCGCGACGCGCCAGAATGGCGCCGAGCGGGATCGGCAGGCCCGTCTCGTTTTCCCACCATTGGCCGAGATCGGCGATGGCGTGCAGCCCGTACCCGGAATATGTGAATCGAGCCTCGTGGATGACGAGGCCGGCGTCCACGCGCCCGGCCGCGACCGCCGGCATTATTTCGTGGAACGGCAGCACGGTCACCTCGCGCGGTGGGTGCTCGGCCGCCCAGAGCCGCAGCAATAGATAGGCGGTCGTCCGGTCGCCCGGCACCGCGATCGTGCGGTCGCGCAGGTCGGCCAGCCGCGGATCGCGGGCGAGCACCAGCGGCCCGCAACCGCGTCCGAGCGCGCCGCCACACGGCAGCAGCTCATAGTCGTCGAGCAGCCACGGCAGCGCCGCATAGCTCACCTTGACCAAGTCGAACACGCCCTCGGCGGCGGCGGTGTTGGTGACATCGACATCGGCGTAAGTGACGTCGATCGACGGCGCGCCGGGCACCTGACCGTGCACCAACGCGTGGAAGATGAAGGTGTCGTTGGGGCACGGCGAGATCGCCAGACGCAGGCTCACCCGGCCAGGCTAACCGTCGGTGTGGGGCACCGTGAGGTGGCGGTCGACCGCGGCGAGGAGGGTCACACCGGCCACGACGCGCCAATCGCCCGGGCGGCCTCGGTGAGCGCGCGCAGAGCCGCGTCTATGCGCCAGGTCGTGAGGTCGCGGGGGCCGATGAAATTCGAGATCGTACGGATCTCGGCGAACGGCACCGCGGCCTGCGCGGCGGCGGTCGCGGCCCCGAAGCCCTCCATCGCCTCGGCGACCGCCGCCGGATAGCGGGCGATCAGGTCGGCCGTCACGTCGGCGGTGCCGGTGCCCGTGGTGACGGTGAGAACGTCGCCGACGACCGCGTGTGGGAGTGCCGCGCACAGCTCGCGGCGCAACGCCACATCACAGTCCATGGCGGACGTTCCGAAGCCGAGTTTGTCGATCGGGTGAAAACCGTGCGGTGAACGCACTCCGAGGTCGGCCGCGATGCTGCGCGCCGCCACCACTGTCGTGGCGATCTCGGCCCGGCCCGCCACCGCACCACCGATGCCGGCGCAGAGCACGGCGTCGAAGGGCCGCGTCGCCGAGGCGAGAAGACGTGCGGTGCTCGCGGCGGCTGCCGCGACCCCCACTCCGCCGGCGATCACCACGATCGATGGAATGGGTCGCTCGGCACGCGGCGTCGAGGCCGGCCAGCCGGCCGCCGCGAAGCCGCTCTCGACGGCCGCGCGTTCGGCCTCGACGGCCGTGACGATGAGCCACCGGCGAGCCGCATCCGCCGCGGGACGCGGCGTGGTCTGTGCGGTCATCAGCCGAGCCTCCGTCCGCTGTCGGGTTCGGCGCGAAAGGCGGGCGTCCCGGTGGGTGGTGGCATCTCCAGAGTGGGCGCGACGGGTTGGTGACCGCCCGGCGGTTCGGCCGTGATGCGCGTCGACGGGATCGGCGCTCGACCGAGCGACCGGTCGGCGCGCAGCCGCCACGCGACGAACCCGGCCCGCAGCGCGGCGGCGAGGGTGGCGACTGCGACGACGGCCAGCCCAAGGGACGCGTTGAGCGGAATAAGGCCGAGGGCGCCCCCAGCCACCCACGCGAGCATCAGCAGCGTCTCGGCGTGTGCGAACGTGCTGGCCCGCACCTCGTCGGCGACCCGCTCCTGGATCGTCGCGTCGAGGGCGAGTTTGACCACGCCGCTGGCGGCCGCAGTCGCCAGGCACAGCGTCGCGACCACGATGAGGTCCGGCTGCGTGGCGGCCCAGATCGCGAGCACGGCGACGACCGCGAGCCCGATCGCGGGAAACCGGGTGGGGCGCAGGATGCGCAGCCGGGTGCCGGCGACGGTCGCGCCGAACGCGCCGATGGCGAAGGACGCGCCGATCAGTCCGACCGTGACCGTCTGCCCCAGCGTGGACCCCCAGAGCCGGGTGCTGAGTCCGCCGGAGCGCACGGCGAAGGCGAGGAACAGCGCGAGGAAGCCATAGATCGCGCGGACGCTGGCCGCGCCGACCATGGCGGCGAGCAGGGTGGGGCCCGCGAGCAGTCGATCACCGGCATCGGTCCGGTGCCGCCACGGCACATGGAAGATCTTGGGTACGCGTTGCGGCGGTTCCGAGTCGGCGCGGGGCGGCAGCCGGATCGCGATGATCGATCCGGCCACGAATACGAGGCTCGCCGCCCGCAACGGCCACTGCGGACCGAACCAGAAGGCGGCGGCTCCGATCGGTGCCACCACCGCGCCGGCGACCGTGGCGTAGACGGAGGCGCGGGCACCCGCCTGGGACAGGTCGAGGCCCGGCGGCAACAGCCGGGGAACAGCCGCGCTGCGGGCCACCCCGTAGGCGCGGGAGAGCGCGAGCACTCCGAACGCGGCCGGATAGAGGCCGAGACCGACCAGGTTGTCGGCGATCAGCCACGCGAGCAGCGCGCGGCCGAGCATGGTCGCGGCCAGCGCATAACGACGGCCGTGTCGGGCCCGGTCGAGGACGGGTCCGATTACGGGAGCCAGCAGCGCGAACGGCACCATGGTCACGAGCAGATACAGCGCCACCCGGCCGCGCGCCTCGCTCGCCGCGACGCCGAAGAAGATGGTGCCGGCGAGTCCGATCGTGACGAGAGTGTCGCCCGCGCATGAGGCGGCGTGCAGGTCGAGCAGGCGCATCATCCCGGTGTCGCCGGCGCCACCTCGGCGGCGTGCCGCGCCGACGCGCCGACGCGTCCACTGCGACGCCTGGGACGTCCTGGAGGCGCCGGCCCGGGTGCCCCGGACCACGATTCGGGCACCGCCCGCGACCAGCGAGGCGATCTTGCGAAAATCACTGAGCACCGACACCCTCATATCGTGCATCACGGCGGAAGTTGGAATCGGCACCGGCGTGGGGTGTGACCCGGCCAGCGCGCCACATCGCCGTACGGCAGAATAAAAAGCTGTGGCCGGCACCGTTGTTGCGAAGCATTCCGCGAAGCTCGACTCGACCTGCGCGAGCGCGGTCGATGTTGCGCGCGCCGCGGTGACCGACGATCAAGCCGGAGAGCATCTCGGCGTCATCGCGGAGGGGGACCGGGTCGTCACCCACTTCTTCGCGTGTGGGCTGCCCGGATATCCGGGGTGGCGCTGGGCGGTCACGGTGACGCGCGCGCCGCGCAGCCGCACCGTGACCATCTGCGAAACCACGTTGCTGCCCGGCGGCGACGCGGTGCTCGCCCCGGAGTGGCTTCCGTGGCAGGAACGACTCCAACCGGGTGACCTTGGGGTCGGTGACCTGCTGCCGACCCCGGTCGACGATGACCGGCTCGAACCCGGATATCTGCTCTCCGACGATCCGGAGCTTGAGGAAGCCAACTGGGAGCTCGGCCTCGGCCGGCCCCGGGTGATGTCGCGGGACGGACGCGGCGAGACCGCGCAGCGATGGTATGACGGCGACCACGGCCCCGAGGCTCCGATCTCAGTCGCGGCCCCGGTCGGCGCCCGGTGTGGGATGTGTGGTTTCTATCTGCCGCTCGCCGGAGTGATGCACCAGGTCTTCGGCGTCTGCGGCAACATCTACGCCCCCGATGACGGTCGAGTGGTCAGCTCCGACCACGGGTGCGGCGCGCACTCCGAAGTGGTGACCGAGATGGGCACCGCCATCGATGAATTGCCGACGATCTATGACGACGGCGCGGTGGAGGTTGAGGAGTTGCCGTCGTCCGGGCCGTTCACCGAATCCGAAGACTGAGCGGCGGCGGCGCGCCGTGCGCGTCGCCCCGCGTCGTGACGCATCATCACCGCGAGGCCGGGAAATCCGAACAGGAAACCGGCAACGCAGATCCACAGCCAACTTTCGTGGCCGTGCGCGGCGAGAGTGTCACGCATCGCGAGCATGATGAGGCTGGCGATCGCCCACGCGATGAGACCGCCCAGCGCGAACGGCACCATAGGCGGATCCAACGGACGGATCTGGCGGAGCCGTTGCGGGGCCCCGGCGGGTTGCGCTGCTTCGACCACGACGGCAAGGGTACGCCATAGTTGGCGCACATTGACCCGTGACGCAGGCCACGACCAGCGAAAATTCGTGGCGATAAACGCAGCTGCTTAGCTAGGCTAAGCAATTGTGACTGGCGTGAGCACCAAAATCCCCACCCCGGCGCCGCTGCGTCCGGCCACACTCGCCGCCACCGTGCGGGAGACGATCACCCGGGTGAACCGGCGCATGCGGCAGAGCCGCCCCGTGGCGGACCTGACCATCACCCAGATCTCGGCACTGGCGTCGGTGGAGGCGCGCGGTCCGGTGAGTCCCCGCATCCTCGCCGAGATCGAGCGGGTTCAACCACCCACGATGACCCGCATCGTGACCCGCTTGGAGGAACGGGGAATGGTCACCCGGACCCCGCACCCCACCGACGGTCGACAGGTGCTGCTCGCCATCTCCCCACCCGGCTCCGCGCTGCTGCGCGACTATCGCCGCGCCCGAGACGAATGGCTCGCGCGGCGCATCGACACACTCACCATCGCAGAACGGGAAACCCTGCGACAGGCGGCGCAGATCCTGACTCGGATAGCCACAGACTAAGCACAGGAGGCGCATCACTCGTGCGGGCTCGGTTGAGCACGACATTTCAATCACTCACGATCAGGAACTACCGGCTTTTCCTGACCGGCCAGATCGCCAAACTCATCGGTGTCTGGATGCTGTTCACAGCACAGGACTGGCTCGTTCTCGAGCTCTCCGGCGACTCCGCCACCGCGCTCGGCATCGTCACGGCACTGCAGTTCCTGCCCGTGCTGCTGTTCACCCTCTATGGCGGCACCCTCGCCGACCGGCACGACAAACGACGGCTGCTCATTGTCGCCCACGCGGTCTTCAGCGTGCTCGCCCTCGCGCTCGGCCTGCTTGTCGTCACCGGCGGAGCGACCCTCGGCTGGGTCTATCTCTTCGCCGGGCTCATGGGCGCGGTCAACGCCATCGAGACCCCGGTCCGGCAGGCCTTCGTCTCCGAACTCGTCGAACGACCCCTGCTGCCCAATGCGCTCGCACTGTCGGCCGCCACCTTCAACTCCGCGCGCATCGTCGGGCCGGCCGTCGCCGGCCCGCTCATCGCGCTCGTCTCCACCGGACCGGTTTTCCTCATCAACACCGTCACCTATCTGGTTCCGGCCCTCACCTTGGGCTGGATGCGGGTTCGCGACCTTCACCGACCCGAGCGAACCGAGCGAAATGCCCGGCTGCGCGATGGGCTGATCTATGTGCGCCAACGGGCCGACCTCATGCTGCCGCTCGCGTTGCTCTTCGCCATCGCACTCGTCGGATTCAACTTTCAGATCACCCTCGCGTTGCTCGCGAAGGTCGTCTTTCACCGCAGCGCACACGACTTCGGCCTGCTCTCCACCGCGCTCGCCGTGGGTGCGCTCGCCGGCGCGCTCGCCGGTAGCGGTCGTCGCGAGCGACCCAGTGTCTATGTCGTGCTCGGGGCGGCGGTCGGTTTCGGCCTCACCGAGACTCTGGTCGGGTTCGCGCCGAACTTCTGGGCCACCGTCGCCGCGTTGATTCCCGCTGGTTTCTTCATGATCTATTTCGCGCAGGCCACAAACCATCGCATGCAGCTCGGGGTCAGCAGCGAAATGCGGGGTCGGGTGATGGCTCTGTTCATCCTCGTCTTCGTCGGCACCATGCCGCTGGGCGCCCCCGTGGTGGGCTGGCTCAGTCAGCTCTTCGGCCCGCGGCCCACCATGTGGGCCGGTGGCCTGCTCACGCTGCTGGCGGCGCTCATCGCGCTTGGCTGGCAGCTGCGTGACTCCGGAGACCGACTGCGGCTGCGGCTCACCCCGCTGCCCGCGTTCTCGGTGCTGCTGCCCAGTGAGCCTCGTTCGTGACCGCCCGGTCCCGCGAGTCTGTGTCGACCCGCCGGCTCTTCGTGGCGATCGATCCACCGGCGGATCCGGTGCGGCACCTCGCGCAGCTCGTCGAGACCCTCCACTGTAGTCGCACCACCACTGACGGACGTTCGACACGGATGACGCCGACGGGCCTGTGGCACATCACCATCGCTTTCCTCGGCGATGTGCCACAGACCCGCGCCGACCAGGCGACAGCGGCGGTGGGCAGGGCGGTCACCGCCGCACGCCCTCTGTCGTTGTGCTTCGCCGGCGGCGGCAGGTTCGGCGACGGACGATCCGCCATCCTCTGGGCGGGCGTCGGTGGCGACGTCGACGGACTGTGCCTGCTCGCCGGCATCGTCCGCGAGGAGTTGCGGCGGGTCCATATTCCTTTCGACGACAGGCGTTATCAGCCACACCTGACTCTCTCCAAGCCCGGTGAGCGAACCAGCCCCGCAGCGGTCGAGGCCGACCTGGCCACGCTCGTCGCCTATCGGGGACCACAGTGGAGGGTTGATCAGGTGCATGTGGTCTCCAGCGACGATGCCCCCCATCCGAGCTATAGCCGAATCGCGTCATTCGATCTGCCGGGTGACGAAGCCCCCTAATGTCCTAGGATGCCGTAGGGGCAGAGGCGTGCGAGAGAAGAACGACGGTGGGCCCGGTCGGACGGCACGAAGACCGTCCGACCGGGCCCACCGGCTGACTACTGCGATTAGGACTGGACGAAGACCGCCACCGTCCGGCCGGGCACCGTGAAGGTGCCGGTCGTCCGGTCGAATCCGGCCCGGCTCATCGCCGAGTCGGCCGACTCGCGCAGCACTGGGTGCAACGCGACCCGGGCGCCGGCGAGCGACGCGACGGTCTGGGTCCGCGCGTCGGGTGTCGCGTTGAAGACCACCACGATCGAGCGCCACTTGTGGTCGCGGTCGGTCGGGTCGGTGATCCGCATCGTGATCACGCCGGGCGTCTCATTCACACCGGAGAGCGGGAACGAGACACTACTCTGCACCTGTGCGGCCGTGCTGAGACCGAACATCGGCGAACTTTGCCGGATCTTCAGCATTTCGGCATAGCGCGCACTCGCGAGTGAGATCGCGGCACAGTCGGGTTTGACCGAGGCGTTGCCCAGAAGCGGGCCGGCCCACGGCCAACGGGACTCGTTGTCGGCGGCTCGGGGCAGGCCGAGGCCGAACCCGTTGCCCTTGGTGCAGTCCCACTGCATCTGGTTGAACCAGTCACCGGAGTCGTAGGAGTTCTTGTCCAGAGACTTCGACCGCATGAGGTCGGAGCCACCGGCGACGAACCCGACGCCCTGGCCGAACACCGTGGTCGACAGAGCCAACACCTGCATGCGGGCCCGGTCGGCAGCCGAGGTGGTCGTGGGCAGCTTGAACGCCAACGAGTCGAAGAGAATCTCGTTGTCGTGAGCATCCACATAGGTCACGCCTTCGGCCGGAGATCCGGTGTATCCCGCAGGCGAACCGTTGTAGTCGACCTGAGATCCGGTGACCGCGTGCCCCGACGAGTCGGTGAATCGATAGCCCGCGAGATTGCCGGTGAGGCCCACCTTGATCAGGTCCTGCTGGTGCAACAAGCGGGCCTTCTGGTCCGCGGCCGAACCGTTGATGGCGTCACCGTTGGGGTCGGTGAAGAGCCCCGACGCGAAGCCCTGCAAATGCGGGTTGCCGTCGAAGGGTCCTCCGCCACGCACCGCGTCGCGAATGCGGTCGTTGAACGTGCCGATGCCGGTGCCGGCGAGGTTTGCCTGGGTCGCTTGCACGAACCGGGCGTTGTTCGCGACCTCGCCGAAGTCCCAGCCTTCCCCATAGAGATAGATCTTCTTGCCGTCGACGCCGTCGCGGGCCAGCGTCAGCTGGTCCAAAGCGGCCCGTACGGCGAGAATGTTCTCCTTCGGGTGGTGGCCCATGAGGTCGAACCGGAAACCGTCGACTTTGTATTGCTTGGCCCACGTGACCATCGAGTCGACCACCAGCTTGTTCATCATCGCGTGTTCCGGTGCGGTGTTGGCACAGCAGGTGGAGGTCGCCAGCGAACCATCGTCGAGCAGGCGCTGATAGTAGCCCGGCACGATCTGGTCGAGCACCGAATGAGCGTCGGTGCCGGCCGCGCTGGTGTGGTTGTAGACCACGTCCAGCACGACCCGCAGCCCGGCCGAGTTGAGTCCGGTGACCATCTCTCGGAACTGGGTGGTGCGGGCGGCGCCGGTCGGGTCGGTCGCATAGGACCCTTCGGGCGTCGTGTAGTGCAGCGGGTCATAACCCCAGTTGTAGCCGTCGGATCCGACGACCGCCTCGACACACTCCTGCTGCCGGGACGAGTCCGCGGGCAGCGAGGCCAGGTCACACGCGGGGGTGGCCTGGTCAGCCCGCCGTTCCGGGGCGGAGCTGAAGTCGAAGACCGGCATGAGGTGCACGTGGGTCAGGCCGGCGTCGGCGAGCTCACGAAGGTGCCGCATGCCCGCGCCGGCGGCGGGGCCGAAGGCGCGATAGGTTCCCCGGTCAGCCGCGGGCACCGTGGTGTCGCCCATGGAGAAGTCCCGTACGGACAGCTCTTGGATCTGGATCTGTCCGGGGGTGACGGCTGCCGGCTTGCGCATCGATGCCCAGCCCGCCGGCGCGAGCGCCGGGTCACTGAGGTCGACGATCTGGCTGTGTGTGGAGTTCGCCGCGAGTGCCACCGAATAGGGGTCGGTGACCGACGCGGTGACGATGCGTCCCGCGGCGGGCTGCCACGCCGTGACCTTGTAGCGGTAGTACTTGCCGCGCCACCCGGAGGTGCCGCGCGATCGCCACACGCCCGTCGCGTTGTCACGATCCATCGCGACGACATCGGTGGGAGTGCCAGAAGGCGAATCGAAGAGCTCCAACTCGACCGTGTGCGCGGTTGGTGCCCACACTGCCAGCGAGGGCCGACTGCCGGCGAAGGTGACGCCGAGCTGCGCCGAGGTGGCCCGTCGATAGACATCGTCGAGAACACCCGGGACCTGCACGGAGGTCGCCGCGAGCACGGACCCTTGGTCGTCGCGTTCCACCGCGATGATCTGACCACGCAGGGCGTCGGGCACCTTGGCGAGGTCCCGCTTGTCGATGGTGAAGGTGGCGTATTGCCACAGGTGTGGTGTCTGGCGACGTTCGGCCTCGGTGACACCGTTGCGGTCGGCGACCAGACGAAGCTCCTGCGCCGTGCCGGTGACCTGCCCGTCGGTGACGGCGAGTCCGCCGTCACGGGCGTAGAGCAGCGAGTAGGACCGCCCGTCGGTCGGACCGGCCTTCCACGCGAGGGTGCTGCGGTTGATCCACTGCGCCTTCGCCTTGGCGAGATCGGTGTCGGGGGCGGCCGTGGCGGCCTGCGGATAGAGATATCGGGGCTCACCGGAGAGCAGCCAGACCTCGTGCCCGGAGGCGGCGAAGTCGAGCGACTGATCGGCCGGCAGATCCTTGCTGTCTCCCTTGTGGACGATATAGGAGAGGGTCGTGGCTCCGGCGGCCAGTGGCACCCGATAGACCGCGCCATAGGCGTCGGTGCCGGTCGGCTGCAACGGCGCGCCCCAGTCGGTCGGGGTCGCGGCCCCGGTCCACAGGTGCAGTCCCCATCCGGTGTAGTCGCCATCCGCGCGGCGGTAGTGCAGAACCGCGACGTTCTCGGCGGCTGCCCGGGTCGGGTGCACCGCGGCGTCTCCCGAGCGGATCCATACCTCGCCATTGGCGACCGGGTTGACCGACTGGTCCGACCCCGGGTCCTTGGCGTCTCCCTTGTGGATGATGAAGTTCACCGTCTTGGTCGGGTCGGTGACCGGCACGTTCCAGAACGTGCCGTAAGCGTCGGACCCGTCCGCCGGGCGCGGTGACGCCCAGTCGGTGCCGGTGCCCGGTGCGAGACCGTCACCCCACAGGTGGAGCCCCCATCCGGCGTAGTCGCCATCCGGGCGTCCATAGTGGATCTTTACGTGGCTGGTGGCCGCCGCGTGCGACGGATAGACCGCCGGATCGCCGGACTTGAGCCAGATCTCGCCGGTGCGGCTCGGGTCGGCCGACCGGTCGATCTCGACGTCCTTGACGCCGGTGGAGTCGACCACGAGGAAACCGACGTTACGGGCGCCGGGGGCGAGCTTGACCCAGGCGAAACGGCCATAGGCGTCCTCGCCGGCGAACGGCTGCCCGGTCGGCCACGGGGTCGACGACGACGGATCGATGTCGCCCCAGCTATAGAGGCCCCACTTGCCATAGTCGTTGTCGGAGCGCTGATAGTGCACGAGCAGTCGATCTCTCGACGGGCCCGCCTGCGGGGTGGCCACCTTCGCCGCCGATGTTGTCGACGCGGTGTGTCCGGCCGCGTCGCGCACCACCGCCTTATAGGCCAACGCGGTGTTCGCCGGCAGCCCGGTCAGGTCGTGGAAGACCCGGTAGGGCGCGTGGTCGGCGGTGCCGAGCAGCTTCCAGCCTTTGTCTCCGAGCTTCACCGCGAACGTCACCGTCACCGGAGCGTCCCCGGTCACGTCGGCGACGACCTCGGCGCGGTTGGTGATCCCGGCACCCGCGGTGGGCTTGCTGATGCTGATGCCCGGCGCGGCCGACGGTGCGCCGATCCCGGTGGCGGACCGCAGCACGACCGTGCTCAACGGTGGCACCGTGACCTGGATCGTCTTGTCGGCCGCCGAGGTGATCGGCGCCGCCGGGGTCGGATAGATCGGCGCGTACGCCGTGCCGGCCCGGAAGGTCGGCACCGACACCGTCTTGGCGGTCGTGGCGTTGTTGAACGCGACGACATATTCGACGCCCGCGTCGCTGGCACCGGCCCGTCCGAGGCGGGAGACCGCGAAGACCCCGGAGCCGTCATCGGCGTACCGGGTGGTCTGGTTTCCCTCGCTCAGGCCGGGGTTGGCCTCGCGCAACGCCGCGAGACTGGCGATGGAGCGATAGATCGGGTGGGTGGTGTCGTAGTTGTCGACCGCGTGGGTGCGGGTGGTGCCGATCAGCGGCTGGTCGACATAGTCGCCGACCTTGGAGGCGAACATGTCCTGGCGGGCGTCCTTGTCTCCGCCGGCGCCGGTGAAGCCCTGTTCGTCGCCGGAATAGACGACCGGCTGACCGCGCGTGAGGAACATCAACTCCTCGGCGAGCGTGGCCCGGCGCAGCTTCTCGTCAGCGCTGGGCTGCCCGGCGTGGGAGATGAAGCTGCCGATGCGGCCCATGTCGTGGTTGCCGAGGAAGGTCGGGGCCTGCCCCGCCGAGGTGTCGCGCACCGAATAGAGATCGTCGTTGGCGTAGACGTCGGCGAGACGCTTCGCGCTGCCGCCGGTGGAGACGAAGCTGTTGGCGGCATCCTGAAACGGGAAGTCCAACGTGGCTGGCAGCCCGCCTTGGCGCACATACGACGAGGTCAGCTGCGGGTCGGCGCTGAAGACCTCACCGAACATGAAGAAGTCCGGCTTGCCGTGCTGCGCGGCGTATTTAGTGACGGAACTGCTGAACTGTGGCCAGAAGTCCATGTTGACATGTTTGACGGTGTCGATGCGGAAACCATCGACGCCGACCCGGGTGATCCATTCGCGATAGATCTGGGACATGCCCTCGACGACCTCGGGGCGTTCGGTCCACAGGTCGTCGAGACCGAAGAAGTCGCCGTATTCGGAGTTCTCGCCGCTGAAGGTGGAGTCACCCCGGTTGTGATACATCGTCGGATCGTTGAGCCAGGCCGGCACCTTCGCGTTTTTGTCCGCGGTGTCGACGAAGATCGGGTGATATGCCGACGAATCCGTGTTCACTGTCGGGAACCGCCGTGTGCCATCGGCGTAGTTGCGGTCCTCGAACTTGTTGCCGGTGGCATCCGCATAGGGGAAGTCGGCCTTGGCGCGATACGCGTACTCGTTCTCGGAGTATTTGATGACGTCCGCGGTGTGGTTGGTGATCACATCGAAATAGATCTTCATGTCGCGCCGGTGCGCCTCACGCACCAGTCGCTCCAAGTCGGCGTTGGTGCCGAAGTGCGGATCGACCTGGGTGAAGTCGGTGATCCAATAGCCGTGATAGCCGGCGGAGACGTTGGTGCCTTCGCCCTGCACCGGCTTGTTTTTGAAGACCGGGGCGAGCCAGATCGCGGTGGTGCCGAGCCCCTCGATGTAGTCGAGCCGGTTGATGAGGCCCTTGAGGTCACCGCCGTGATAAAAGCCCTTGTCGGTCGGGTCATAGCCGGTCGACAACCGGTCACCTGTGAGGCCACCACGGTCATTGCGTGGATCGCCGTTGGCGAATCGGTCCGGCAGGACGAAATAGAACTGTTCCGAATGACGCTGCGCGTCGTCCGGAGCGCGTCCGGCGAGCTCGGCGTCGCTCGGTTCGGTGCGCCAGTCGACAGTTTGGCTGGCGAGCGCGTCGCCGGGTTCGTTGTCCTGGCTGGAGAAACTGACTGCGGTGGTGACTGCTCCGATGCTCGCGACGAGCGCGACGCTCAACGCGATGGTGCGGCCCCGGCCGAGTCGTGTGGTGAGTCGCCGCAGCGGTGATTTGGCGGCGAGTCGCCGCAGTGTTGGTTTGACGGCGAGTCGCCGCAGTGGCGATTCGGCACGTGCCGATGGTAGTGGTAATTGCGGGGAATCGAAACTATCAGGACGGTTTATGGCATCCATGGCGGCCTCTCTGTGGCATATCTCGATGCATGGACTGCCGCCGCAAGGTATCGCGTTTCTGAAAGTTTCAGCAATACCTTGCACGGTGACGGTCGGGCAGATAGCCAGTCACGTGCCTATTTGGACGATCACAATTTGATATCGCAGCCCGCTCCAACTATCTGCGGTCGCGAATTCGGTCGGCCGGGCTCGCCAGGATGTCAGGCGTTGAAGTCAGGCGCAGGCGTCGGGAGTCAGGCGTCTTGCGCGGTCGGCGCCGAGCCGAAGAGAACGTCGTCCCAACTCGGTCCGCGCTTGCCCGCACGCTCGCCGGTGGCGTCGGTCGCCGCCCGGCGTGGTCGCAGCACAGCGAGCGACGGCACCGCGGGCACGTCGTGCGCGGCCTCGCGTTCGTCGCGGCCACTCCGTCGGCGGGGCATCTCGCCGGTGGCAGCCGCAGACGGCGCCGGAGTGGCCGACGCTGCGGGCAGTCGGGGCTCCAGGGTTCGCCCGCTGGAGGTCTTGAGGGGGCGCTCCAGCGAGGCGAGGAGCGCCTCTCTCCCGGCGCGGATGGGATCACGCCCGGGTCGCGCCGGCTCCGAGGGAAACAACGGATCATGGCTGCTGCGGCCGGAGTCGGGGCGCGGCGGGGCGACTTCGTGCCCGTGGTGGGCGGCGCCCGGCGACTCGACACCGGAGAGGAAGTGCGCCATGTCGTCCTGCGGTGCGACGACCTGCCGGGCCTTGTCGAGTTCCCACACGGCGGTGGCGGTCGCTTTTCCGGACGGCCACGTCGCAACGATGCGCCACGTGCCGTCGTCGCGACGATAGGCATCCCAGGAGACCTTCTCGCCCTCGACGCCGTGTTGACCCAACCGGACATCGACGACCTCGGACAGCGACGCGCCCTTGTCTGACGTGCGCAGCCGGGTCCGTCGGGCGTGCTGGGCGAGCATGGCGCGCTCTTGAAGCACCGGGCCGGCATAACGCAGCACTCGGTCCAGCGGCACGCCCGCGACGCGCGCGACGTCATCGGCCGACTCGCCGGAGCGGATGCGAGCCTGAATGTCACGCGGGGCCAACGACGGTGGGGCGTCCCCGACGATCGGGGGTCCGCCCGCGCCACGCTCGGCCCGAATCGCACTCGCGACCCGGTCGTCAACCGGAAGCGCCAGCAGACGGCCCACCTCGTCGGCGAGCACGAGCGCCTGGCCGTCCTCTGAGAGGGCGACGAAGCGTAGCGGCCGCATGTCAGGTCGCCTTTCGTCATGAGCCGTGGCGGGGCGCCGGGTGGCGTCCTCCATCGACACCGTACGCGGTGCTGGCCCCCGATGGGAGGCCGGCGCGCCGGGGTGGTGTTATCCGCCCAGCTCAGCCGGGTCGTGGTCGGCAGCGCTCGCTTGTGTCGACGCGGCTTGGCTATGGTGCAATGTTGCCGCCACCGCGGAGCGCGGATGGCGATAGCGGCGATCGGAGCTGGCCTTGGCGATCACGGTAAGGGCGCTGGAATCGGGCGACACGATGAAAGTCCTCGCCATCTATGCCCAGGCGATCAAAGGCCCACACGCCACCTTCGAGACCAACGTGCCCACGTGGCGGGAGTGGGACCGGGCGCACCTGCCGATGCACCGGTTCGTCGCGGCCAACGACGCGAAGAAGCTGCTCGGCTGGGCGGCCTTGGCGAAGTTCTCCGAACGGCGCGAATATGCCGGAGTGGTTGAGTGCCACACCTATGTGCGCGCTGACGCCCACCGCACCGGTGTCGGGCGAATGCTGCTGACGGCGCTGATCGCGGCGACTGAGGCACAGGGGCTGTGGACCTTGCAGGCCAACATCTTCCCCGAGAACGAGGCTGCGGTGGCGCTGCACACGTCGGTCGGGTTCCGGTTGGTCGGCACCCGGGAGCGTATGGGCCGGCATCGCGGCAGGTGGCGTGACGTCGCGCTGTTCGAACGCCGAAGCCCGGCGATCACCTGACGCCCGCCGTGAGGGCGCGATCATGAACCTCGTTGTCATGATCGCGCCACACAAAGGGGAGCGGGCTCAGGCGAGGTGAGTCAGCACATAGTCGATGCTCGCGGTGAGCGCCTCGACGTCGGCCGGCTCGATCGTGGGGAACAACGCGATTCGCAACTGATTGCGACCGAGCTTGCGATAGGGCTCGGTGTCGACGATGCCGTTGGCACGCAGCACCCGAGCCACTGCGGTGGCGTCAACCGCCGGGTCCAAGTCGATCGTGGCGACCACGGTGGAGCGCAGCGCCGGATCGGTGACGAACGGCGTCGCGATCGTCGACCGTTGTGCCCAGCCATAGATGATCGCGGCACTCTCAGCGCACCGTTTCGCGGCCCAGGTGAGGCCACCCTGCGCGAGCAGCCAGTCGGTCTGCTCGGCGGCGAAGAAGATGGTGGCGAGCGCCGGGGTGTTGTAGGTCTGTTCCAGTCGGCTCTGCTCGACTGCGGTCGCTAGGTCGAGGAAGGCCGGAACCCAGCGTCCGGTTGATTTGATCTCACCGATCCGGGCGATCGCGGCCGGTGACATGACGGCGAGCCAGAGCCCACCATCTGAT
This sequence comes from uncultured Actinomycetota bacterium, assembly GCA_963736695.1. Lineage (GTDB taxonomy): Bacteria > Actinomycetota > Actinomycetes > Mycobacteriales > Micromonosporaceae > CAVTPU01. The sequence goes on along the minus strand of CAVTPU010000004.1, from coordinate 2,306,565 downwards.
CCGAACGCCTTCTGCGGCGCGAAATAGTAGGCGTCGGTCTCCGTGAGGTCGACCTCCACCGCGCCGGCGGACGAGGTGGCATCGGTGAGCATGAGCGCGTCGGGGTCGGCGCCGTCGACTCTACGCACGGGCACGAGCACGCCGGTCGAGGTCTCGTTGTGTGGCGTGGCATAGGTGTCGATGCCGGCCTCGGCGACGAGGGTCGCGGCCGTTCCGGGATCAGCCGTACGGATCGTGGGCGTGCCGAGGAACGGCGCGTCCTTGGCTGCCTTGGCGAACTTCGATCCGAACTCGCCGAAGCTGGCGAACTGCGCGCGGTCGCGGATGAGGCCGAACGTCGCCGCGTCCCAGAACGCCGTCGCTCCGCCGTTGGAGATGATCACCTCATAGCCGTCCGGTGCCCGGAGAAGGTCGGCGATGCCCCGTCGCAGGCGCGCCACCTGGTCCTTGACCGTGCGCTGGCGGTGTGAGGTGCCCAGATAGGTGGTCGCGGCGTCGGCGAGGGCCCGCACCGCCTCCGGGCGGACCTTGCCGGGTCCGCAGCCGAATCGGCCGTCGGCTGGTGTGAGTTCATCCGGGATGGTGATCGTCTGCGCGTCCGCCACGGTCATCGAGTCCTTCCGCGAGGCTGGGCGGCCAATGTTCGGCGGCGCTGCCGATGGGCCATGAACGGCCGCCGGTCGGTGCGGCGGCGGTCGCCTCGATCTTCCCACGCCACGCGGATCGCCCGCGTGTCAACCCCACCGGTGGACTCGGGCGGGATGGCACGCGGGCGAGTTGGCCTACGACTGCCGGGGGTCAGGCGCCGTGCGGGGTGTGGCCCCAGCCCTCGACCTGTTCCGGCTTGCGTGGGGCGGGCCCGACATAGCGGGCCGACGGGCGCACGATGCGTCCCAGCTTCTTCTGCTCGAGGATGTGCGCGCTCCAGCCGGCCACCCGTGCACAGGTGAACATGGACGTGAACATGTGCGAGGGCACCTCGGCGAAGTCGAGCACGACCGCCGACCAGAACTCCACGTTGGTGGCGAGCACTCGGTCGGGTCGACGGTTGTGCAGCTCCTCCAGCGCCGCCTTCTCCAACGCCTCCGCGACCTCGAAGCGTGGGGCGCCGAGCTCGCGGGCGGTGCGCCGCAGCACTCGGGCACGCGGGTCCTCGGCCCGATAGACACGGTGGCCGAATCCCATGAGACGCTCGCCGCGGTCGAGCACGTCACGCACATAGCCGGCCGCGTCGCCGGATCGCTCGACGTTTTCGATCATGTGTAGCACGCGGGACGGCGCGCCTCCGTGCAGCGGGCCGGAGAGTGCCCCGATGCCCGATGAGATGCAGGCGGCGGCGTCGGCCCCGGTGGAGGCGACGACTCGCGCGGTGAAAGTGGAGGCGTTCATGCCGTGTTCGGCGGCGGAGATGAAGTAGGCGTCGACGGCCTTGACGTGCCGTGGGTCGGGTTCGCCCCGCCAGCGTTTCATGAATCGCTCGACGATGGTCGAGGACTTGTCGATCTCCTTTTGGGGGACCGCCGGAAGGCCGAGGCCGCGGGCCGATTGGGCCACGAACGACAGCGCGGTCACCGAGACCCGCGCCAGATCTTCCCGGGCCTGCTCGTCGGAGATGTCGAGGAACTGGCCGAGCCCCCAATAAGGGGCGAGCATCGCCACGGCCGACTGCACATCGACGCGAATGTCACCGGAGTGCACCGGCACCGGGAAGGGCTCCGCGGGCGGCAGTCCGGGGCCGAACTTTCCGTCGACCAGCAGCGCCCAGACGTTGCCGAACGAGACCTGTCCTATGAGATCTTCGATGTCGACACCGCGATAGCGCAGCGACCCGCCTTCCCTGTCGGGTTCAGCGATCGTCGTCTCAAAGGCGATGACGCCCTCGAGACCCGGCTTGAAATCGGACATCTGCTAACTCCTGACGGTTCACGGCGTCGATGTGGACGTGCCCGGACTCGGCGCCGGTGGGTCTCGCCCCGCCGTCCGGGATGATGCATCGGCCACCATCTTGCCCTTGGACATATCGGTTGGCGAGTCACCTCGACTGTGCTACACGCGACATCCTCGCAATATTGACGTCCGCAACAGGACAAACCACGCTGAACGCGGTCTCGTTCGTCATGTCGTCCGCGCTCGGCGTGGACCCGGAGGGTTAGATGGAGACCGTGACATCTTCCGATCGCCCGACTGAACCGCTTACCGGTCTCGCCGCGATGCGCCAGGAATACGCCCGCGCCGGTCTGGCCGAGGCTGGCCTCGCCGTCGACTGGCTGGAACAGTTCGCCGCGTGGCTTACCGACGCTCAGGTCGCGGGAATTCCCGAACCCAATGCCATGATCGTCGCGACTTCGGCAGTCGACGCGCGGCCATCCGCCCGCACCGTGCTGCTCAAAGGCGTCGACGTCGACGGGTTCGTCTTCTACACCAACTACCAGTCCCGCAAGGCGACAGAGCTCGCCACCAACCCGTACGCGAGTCTGGTCTTTCCTTGGCACGCGATCGGCCGGCAGGTCGTGGTCGCTGGTCGGGTCCACCGGGTCGACCGAGCCGTGACCGAGGCGTATTTCGCCGGCCGCCCCCGGGCCTCGCAGCTCGGCGCGTGGGCCAGTCCGCAGTCCCGGCCGGTCGCCGACCGCGAGGCCTTGGACCAGGCGTACGCCGATGTCAGTCAGCGGTTCGACGCCGAGTCGCCGATTCCGGCCCCGCCGCACTGGGGCGGGATGCGGGTCGCTCCGGAGACGGTGGAGTTCTGGCAGGGGCGAGTCGGCCGGTTGCATGACCGGCTGCGATATCGCCACGACGCGAGTCGTGGGTGGGTGGTGGAGCGGCTCGCACCCTGAGAAGCGTCGGGAGAAGCGCCGTCGGAGGGCCGGGGTATAACGGATACGCCCGGTATCGATATCGTCACGGAACAGGGCGTGCCGATCGAGGTCACGTTCGCGGGTCACGGCGGCGGCCGGTGAGGAGACAGGGTGTCGGTGGTCAAGGCGTCGGGAGAGCAATGGGTCATCTCCTCCGGTGAGCATCGGGCTGTCGTCGTGGAGGTCGGCGGCGGACTGCGCCGCTACACGGTGGCCGGAGTGGATGTCGTCGACGGCTACGACGCCGACGAGATCTGTCCGGCCGGAGCCGGGCAGGTGCTCGCGCCGTGGCCCAATCGCCTGCGGGACGGGCGTTATCGGTTCGGCGACGCGCAGTGTCAGCTGCCACTGACGGAGCCGGCGCGGCACAACGCCATCCACGGTTTGGTGTCGTGGGCGCGATGGCGGGCCGAGGAGGTCACCGCCGATGCGGTGACCGTCGCCATCGATGTGCCGCCACAGCCCGGCTATCCGTGGCCGGTGCGGGTGCGCACCCGGTGGAGAGTGAGCGCGGCCGGCCTGCGCGCCGACCACGAGGCGGCGAACCTGGGCACCGAGCCGTGCCCATTCGGCATGGCCGTGCACCCCTATGTCGTGTTTCCCGGTGTGCCGATCGACGACCTGACCGTTAAGGTGCCGGCTCGATCGAGGCTGAAGGTCGACAGTCGGCAGTTGCCGATCGGCGCGACGTCGGTCGTCGGCACCGAGTTCGACTTCACCACCGCCCGTCGACTCGGCAGATCAAGCCTCGACACCACCTTCGGGGACGTCATCGCCGACCCCGACGGCGGCAGCACCGTCACCTTGACCACAGTGGATGGTCGTGAGGCACGCGTGTGGGCGGACTCCGGGTTCCGGTGGTGGCAGATCTTCACCGCGGACCCGCTCGGTGGCGAGCGTCGCCGTCGAGCGATCGCCGTTGAGCCGATGACCTGTCCGCCCGACGCGCTGCGTTCCGGACGCGATCTCATCGTGCTGGAACCGGGGGCGGTCTGGCGCGGTTCCTGGACACTGCGCGGACCACACCAGTAGGTCCACAGTGGAGCTACGTGAGGTGCTGCGGCGCCGACGAATGGTGCGCGACTACGATCCGGACCGGCCTGTGCCGACCGCCGTGGTCGACCGGCTGTTGTCCCACGCGGTCCGCGCACCGTCGGCCGGGTTCTCCCAAGGCTGGGCCTTTCTGGTGCTCGACGAACCGGAGTCGCGGGAGCGATTCTGGCAAGCCACGACGCCACAACCCGACGGGCGCCAACCCGCCGGACCGCCCTCACGGTGGCTCGCCGGCATGCGCCGGGCCCCGCTCATCATCGTGCCGCACGCCCACAAGGACGCCTACCTCGATCGATACGCTCTGCCCGACAAGGGCTGGACCGACCGGGACGAGGCCCGCTGGCCGGTGCCGTTCTGGTTTATCGACACCGGCTTCGCGAGTCTGCTGATTTTGCTCACCGTCGTCGATGAGGGGCTGGGGGCGTGCTTCTTCGGAATTCCGCCCGAGCGGATCTCGGCCTATCGAGCCTCGTTCGGCGTGCCCGACGACCACGTCCCGATCGGTGCGATCTCGATCGGTTATCCGGCACCCGATCATCGGTCGGCGTCCCTCGCCCGGGGCGGCGGCCCGCCTCCGACGTCGTGCACCGGGGACACTGGGGTCACCACTGAGGCTCCGCGTCATGGCGCACCGACGCGCCATGATCGTGGCCCGATAGTCGAGGCTCCATGATCGCGTGGGGCGGCACGAGTCGCGCCGGCCGGCTAGGCTGGTCGGGTGCGCGCAGGAGTGCCGCGCAGGAGCGAACCGACGTGACCGACAGGGAGGCGAAAGTCGTGATCTTCCGTGAGGTGCGCGACGGCAAGCCCTATCCGGCCCACGCGATGACCGCGAGACAGTGGTCTCAGATCCCGCCCCGCACGGTCCGACTCGATCAGCTCATCACCACCAAACGCGAACTCGCACTCGACCGGCTGCTCGCCGATGACTCGACCTTCTTCGGTGATCTCTTTCCCCATGTCGTGCAGTGGCAGGGGCGTCTCTATCTGGAGGATGGGGTGCATCGCGCGTTACGTGCCGCGTTGCAGCAGCGCACGAGCATCCACGCCCGAGTCTTGGTGCTGCCGACAGGCGAGCCCGAATAGTCGCCCGCCTCCCGCCGCCGCGACCGCGTGTGCCGATCTGGATACAGTGGACCGGTCACATCCTTCACGTGACGACAGCGAAGCGACGGCGGGAAGGACGGGCCGCGTGCCTGAGCACACCAGGGCGATCCTCATCGCGACGAGCGACATCGCCCACGCCCCGACCGACGTCGGGTCGATCGACACGGTCCCGTCGATCGGCACGGTCCCATCCGACCACGCCTCCCGCTCGGCGGAGACGGTCACCACCCGACTCATCCGGCAACTGGGCGATCCCATTGATGTGGTCGTGTTGGCTCGGCCCGAGGTGGCGAAGGCCTTCCGTCTACCCGTACGGGTCAGTGCGAGTGCGGCCACCGACCTGGCGCACCTGGCCGAACTCACCGCGACCGCCCCCGGCCGTGTGGTCATCGCCGACGCCGGGGTTGTCGCGAACGACTCGGTGATCGGTGGGCTGGTCGCCGGCTCGGGCATCGTGACCCTGCTCGACTCTGCGGGCGCCGGTTCTGCGGGCGCCGGCTCTGGAGGCTCAGCTGCGGCCGGGGCAGCCTTGGCCGGGCCAGGCCCTGCTGGGCGTGGCGCCTCGGTGCGAGTCGACCGAGGTGTGGTCACCTCGGCCGGGTCGGCGTGGCACGACGTCACGGGACCCACCGCGACCGCCGCGGGACTGCTGCGAGTCGCGGCATCCTCGGCCCCCGCCGCCGCTGCGTCGCTCGCCGCCGCTGCGGCCGCCGCGACCGACGATGGGCCGACGATCGGTGCGGCCCCCGACAGCGGGTTCGCGCTGGCACAGGTCGCGTTGGTGCGGGCCGGCCTCGGGGTGGTCGGGCGCCCAACCATTGGCTTGGTCTGCGCCCCGGTGGGCGATCGAGAGAGACTGCGGGCGGCGATCGAGGCGGCCGACGGTGTCGATGAGGACGCGGTGCGGCTGCGCAACTCGGTGAAGAGCGACGACGATCTCTTCGCGACCTATGCGGTGAGTTCGTGGTCGCCCCGGCTGGTGGTCATCGCGGCCCGGTTGGGACTGAGCCCAGCCGCGGTCACCTGGCTGTCGGTGCTCGTCACCGTGGTCGCGGCCGCGGGCTTTGCGCAGGCCGGCTTCGTCGCGACGTTCATCGGCGCGATCCTGCTCTATCTCGGCTTCGTGCTCGACTGTGTCGACGGACAGCTGGCGCGATACACCCGACAGTTCAGCCCTTATGGGGGATGGCTCGACACCATCGCCGACCGGGCGAAGGAATATCTCGCCTACGCCGGCCTCGCGATCGGGGCCGCCCGCACTGGGGAGACGGGCGTGTGGGCGTTGGCGATCGCGGCGATCACGCTGCAGACCGTGCGACACATGACCGACTGTTGGTATGGCGCGGCACGCGACTCGGTCGCCGCGAGGCTCGCGCCTGCGCCGTTCGTCGACCGCGCCGACAGGTCGGCTCGGACCCGGTCCACCGCGGACGTCTCGGCCGGGGCCGCCGACCGCCTCATCGCGGCAACCAATTCGGGCCGCAAGGGCGTGCTGCACTGGGTGAAGAAGTTGCTCGCCTTTCCTATCGGGGAGCGGTGGCTGCTCATCAGCGTCGGCGCGGTGATCGGCGGCGGGCGGTTGGTGTTCCTCGCGATGCTCGCCTGGGGTTTGTTGGCCGCCGCATATACATTGCCGGTGCGGGTGTGGCGGAGCCTGGCGCTGCGTCCGTCCGTGTTGCCGCGCGGCGAGGTGGCGTCGCACCGTGACGACGGTGTGCTGGCACGGCTGTTCGCCTCCTTCGGTCGGGGCCGGGTGCCCGCACTGACCGGCGCCGTGACCGCAGCGGCGGTCGCGGCGGTGTTTGTGGTCGTGGCCGGCTTCGCCGCCGGGCTGACCGGCTTCGCCTCTGCACTACTGACTGGGTTCGCGGCGGTCGCGGTCGTGGTGGCTTTGGTATTCGCCGCGTTCGGCGGCGGGGCAATCCATAGTGGACCCTTGGATTGGCTGGTGCCGGCAGCCCTGCGGCTCGCGGAGTTTCTCACGGTCATTGGCGTTGGTATGGCGGCCGGCGTCCCCCCTCCGTGGATCTTCGCCTATGTCGGGGTGGCCGGGCTCTATCACTACGATCTGGCCGCGCGTCTCGACAAGGGGTCGAGTCCGATCCGGTGGCGCGCCGCCGATCTGGGCTGGGACGGACGACTGCTGGTGATCGGCGTCGCCGCGGTTGTCGGCTTGGCCGCCGCCGGCGCGGCCACCGTCGGTGTCGCCGGGCTCACCGTCTATCTGTTCGTGGCGTTCGCGTCAAGCGCGTCCATCTCGGCGATCTCGGCGGCGAACTCCGCATAGGGCGGCATACCCCGCCACTGTTGCCCCGCCGGCCGCAGAAAGTAGTCAAGGCCGGTGTCCCACGTGTGGCCACCGCCGCGCCGCTCATAGAGATATCCAAAGGCGTGGGTGCGATAGATCAGCCCACCCGACTCGAGGACCCGTTCGATCAGCCCCAAATCGACAGACCGGGGAACCGGGCGCCATCCGCCGACCTGCTCCAAATCTCCCCGGGCGATGAGCATCGTGCCGCCCGCGACCCACGTCGCATAACGTTCCGGCGGCACCACCCGTCTCCGCACCGTCACGCCGAGCTGGTCGAGCCGGACGAACTCCGCCGCCTTGCCGATCAGGGCCGCGCCGGAGAATTCTCGGGCGAGCACGAGATCCCAGATGTGCTCGGGGCCATAGACGTCGTCGTCGTCGAACTTCGTGATGAGGCTGCCGCTGGCCGCGCCAGTTGCGATGCCGAGCGCGGCACCGAAGCTGGTGTCCGCGTCGACCCGACACGTCACGAGGTGATGCCCGCGTTCCCGCAGCGGCGCGGCGAAGTCGGGCGGCAGGTCGCGATCCGGGTCGAGGCCGTGCGCGCAGAGCACGATCTCCAAGCACGGGTACGCCTGAGCGGCGAGCAGACGCATCATTCGGCGCAGATAGTCGGGGCGTCGGGTGGCGAGCACGACACTCACCGACGGCACCGTTGTCGACCCGGCGATCGCGTGTGCGCGGGCCCGCCCCAGCACGAACGCGCCGCCGTGTCCGCGCAGCGCGGCCCGGCGTTGCCGCACTCCGCGCAATTCCCACTCGATCGGCTCGGCTGTGCTGTCGGGTTTGGTGCCGTCGGGCCCGATGATCGTGCCGGGCGGCTCGAGGACGACCGCGCGCAACTGCGGGTCGAGCAGGTCGGCGACCCGATCGGCGAGTTCGGCCACCAGACAGACCGCGCCGGTGGCCGCGAGCTGGGCGAGCAACACCGCCTCGGCGGCTGGGTCGGCGCCCGGCAGTCGGGGCACGAAGATTCGGTCCAGCCTCGCCGCGTGGGCGATCAGCTCACGCCGCCGGGGACTTGACGGCGACTCCGCGAGCGGGCCCTCGAGCAGTCTGGCGCCGGTGTCGTCGCGGGTGAGCATCCAGCGGGGATCGGCGGTCTCGTCGACGGTAAGCGTCGCGGATGGCTCTCTTTCGGCGGGCCGACGTGCGTTGGCCCACGAGTCGCGCCCGATCGGGTTCGCGAGCGCGGTGTCGATGGCGATCACCGGGGTACGCGGCGTGAACCACAGACCGTGGTGGTTCGCCCGGAGGCTGACCGCCGCCACCGAGGTCTGCTCCGAGGCGAGCTGTGCGTCGTCGGTGCGCACCAGCACGTCGTACCCGCGAATCTCGGGACGCCCCTGCGGCAGCGCCGCCGCGCGCAGAGCCGGCGCCCACGCGGGAGGGGCCGGCACGCAGGTGACGTCGGCGCTCGCCGGATCGGGCAGGGGGCGGGTCGGGGTGATGATGGGCAGCACCCCCGCGATGAGGCGTCGCAGCGAAACGGGTTCGGTGAGGACGATCCGCACCCGCAGCCGGCCGGATCCGAGCAGGGGCGCGGTGGTCGAGTGTCGGCGCACCGGAAGGTGGCCGAGTCGGCCCGTCCAACCGCCCGCGCCGAGGGGCGGGTCCCATCGGGTGATCACCACGGTGGCGCGGCGGACCGATCGCGTGCACCCGTCGTGGGTGAGCAGGTCGCGCAGGGCCCCAACCGAGGTGGCCACGACACGGGTGCCTCGCCATCCGCGACTGACCCGCCATGCTGGTGATCTGGTCATGGCGTCACGTCCGACAGTTCGCGGCGGCGTCACCCGACGGCACGCGGACCCATGATCGTGGGCCGTTACACCGGTCAGGGCCGGTTCGAGCGCCCATGATCATGGCAAGGTTCGGCTCCTTGGGTGCGGAATTCAACGCGTTGTTCGCTTTCGGTGCGGGATCAGTGCACGACGGCAGGCATCTGGAGGCCTGCGTTGGACGTCTGGTGGGTTCTACACTGCCCAGTGTGTCGTCGGCATCGGAAGCCCGCCACCCGTCGGTGGCGGTGATTGTGCTGACCGATCGGACCGGCGAAGGCGATATTTCCGACGAATGCATCCAGCCTCTGCGAGCTAGCACCGGAGTCGACGTCGTGGTCGTGCCTGAGGCGCCGTCGTGGTTGTCGCCGGAAACCTCGTCGGTGGCCGATCCGGAAGCATTGTCGGAAGCGGGGGCGGGGGCGGGGGCGGAGTCGGAGTTTGTGGCGCGGGTGCCGGCCCGCTTGGTGGTGGCGCCGCACACGCTCGCCCGACTTGTCGGCATCGCGCGCGAGTGGCGAGTCGGCGTGGTCCGCGCCCTGCCGGCGGGCGCGACCGGGCCCGCTCCCGCCATCGAACTATGCTGGCGCGACGGTGATCCGGACCGCGAACGGTGGGTCAGTGGGCTCGATGTGGGCGTGCGGGATCTCGCAGCCGACGAGAATTCCCGCCGTGTCAGCCTCCGGCGCGCGGCGCGGATGGCGGTTGAGGCTGCGTGCGTTGCGCGCCGACCCGATGCGGGTCGGGCGGCGCTATGCGATTGTCGCCGCGCGTCGCCTGCGTGGCGTCCTCAGTCGGTCGCATTGATCACGCGCGCCACCAGATTCCGGGTTTCGCCAGAACAGGGCTGACCGAAGGCAGGTCTGGGAGAGTTGTACCCCCGGATCGGTGGTAGAACGTTCCCAGTCTTGCTGTTCCGCCTATGTATCCGCACAATCGGAGCGTGCTTGGCAAGACTGCGCGCGGATCGCTCGCAGCTCACGTGCGAACGCGGCGCTCACAACCGCCGGGGCGATCTCCGTGGCGTGTGCGCGAATCCGATCCCGCAACCGATCGTCGCCCCACGGTCGGGCGAGCACCTCGGCTGCGCCCTGCGGGTCGGTGAGGTCGAGCCGGCGGATCGCGGCCTCGGGCACGAGCCCGTCGAGGTCGACTCCGGCCGAGGCGTAGACCGGCAGGTCAAAGGTGGCGGCAAGCGCGGCGGAGCCGGAGTTGAGCGCGTTGCGATAGGGCAACACCATGGCGCCTGCGGCGCGCAGGTGCAGGTGCGCGTCGGTCACCGGAATGAAGGTGGGATGCGTCAGCACGGCCGGATGAGCCCGCGCGCGGCGCAGAAACTCCCGAGTCTCCGGCAGGTCATGGGCGCGGCCGGAGACGAGCCACCGCAGCGATGGGTCGAGCCGATGTGCCCGCTCAAAGACGTCGAAGAAAAGAGCATGTCCCTTGTACGGTCGAATTTGTCCGAACGTCACCAGGACCCGGGCGTCGAAGGCGAGGCCGAGCGCGGCGCGAGCCGTTCGTTGATCGGCCCAGTCGGGATAAGCGCCGGCGAAGCTTGGATGCGCGGCGACCACGACTCGTGCGGGACGGTGGCCGAACTCGTGCTCGAGCAGGTCGACGTGCTCGGGGCGCATCACATGCACCACATCGGACTGTGTGAGCATCACGCGGCGCAGTCGCCGCTCCGCCTCGGGATAAAGCGTCTCGTGCGGCAGCAGATTGTGGACAGTCCACAACAGACTTAACCGTTGATGCTGACGCACGCGCCGCAAGGTCTGCTCGAATCGGGTCACCCGCTGCTCCGCCTCGTCGACGTCGCGACTGCCTGCGATGACGCCATAGAGCCAGTGCACATGCAGCACGATCGGGACGCCGGCGGGCAGTTCGGCGATCGCGGCGTCGGCCGAGTCGATTCGCGACAGTGGCAACGGGACGAGATTGTGCGCGGGAAACCGGCAATAGAGCAGTGACTGATAGGGGTTGGCGTTGTCGACCGGCCAGAACAGCACCGCCGTCGGCATCGTGGTCCCGCGAGGGTCGCTCGCGCCGAGACTGTGCGCCACGAGACTGTGCGCCACGAGACCGGCGAAGGCGGGATGACCGGTGATCGTGGACTGGCCGGTGGTCGCCGGCGTCGTCGTCGGGTCTGCCGCGCTGGCGGTCCCGTCCCCGCGCGCTCGTCGGGCGGCGGCCCAGAGGCGCCGCTTGATCCGCCCAAGCGGTCCTCGGCCCAGGCGTTGGCGCACCCGCCGCGCGAGGTGTTTCATGGGCGTGACACTACAGCGGCTGACGGCCGGCGACAGCGGACTTGGAGGTGATCATGTCGGAGCCATGGGCGACCGTGGTCATCGCGGTCCACAACACCCAACGGTGGCTCCCGGCGGCACTCGCCTCGCTCGACGCGCAGAGGTGTCGTGAGCACGTGGCGGTGGTGATCGTCGACGACGGCTCCACCGACACGTCGGCGCAGATCATTGACGCGTACGCCCAACGTGCCCCCGCCGTTACCGTGATCCACCAGGCCAACGCCGGACTGGGCGCCGCCCGCAATCGGGCGATAGCCCTCGCCACTGGCCGTTATCTCGCGTTTCTCGACTCCGACGATCTCTATGCGGCGGGCGGCCTCGACCGGTTGCTCGGCCTCGCGGACCGCCACGAGGCGCAGATCGTGGTCGGCGACATGCCCGGCCTCCCGCCCCGGCCGAGCCCGCCATGGCGGAGGGAGTTGATCACCGGCGAGCGACTCATCACGTCGGTGGCGCGGGCCCCCGACCTCATCGGCAACCCGTCCGCCTGCAACAAGGTGTTCCGGCGCGATCTCGTGACGGCGGCGGGCGGTCGCTTCAGCGAGGGGACCGCCTTCGAAGACGTGCTCTTCACCATTCCGCTGTTGTTGCGTGCCACGTCGATGGTGCTCACCCCCGATCCGGTCTATCTCTATCGCAGTCGCCCCGACGCATCGTCCATCATGGACTCGCGTGATCGCCCGGAGCGGATTTTTCAACACCTGAGCGTGATTGAGGAGCTCGCCGCCGGTCTCGGTGGGTGCGACGAGCGGCAGCGTGACGCGGTGCTGCGGTGGATCGTCTATATGCAGACGGCCTATGCCCGGCGGGCCGCGAGCGCTCTCGATGACGCGCTGCTCGCCGAGTTCACCGCACGGGTGGCGGCGCTGTTCGTCCCGGTTGACGTCGCCACGGTGGCGGCCCACACGTCCGACCTCGCCGGCGGGCTGCGTGCGCTCGGCCTGCTTGTCAACGATCCGGTGTTGGTGCGCGATCCGCGCACCAACACCGGCCTGCGTGTCGTGGGCCGGCGCATCGTGGTGCGCTGGCCGCGCTCGTCGGCCGCCGAACCATCCACAAGCGGGCCATCAACCATCCCGCCGGGGTTGGACGGGGAGCTTCCCGAGCGTCTCGAACCGTTACTGGAGACCGGTTTGATGCCGGTGACGATCACCGCCGTCCGCCGCGACGAGGCGGCTGCCGACACGGTCGTGGTGCACGGCCGTTGGCACGCCCCGGGCATCGCGGCGACAGCGGGCGACGTTCGCGCCGACGTGCTCGTCGAGATCGGCGACGCCGCGGTGCGGCGCCCCATCGAGATCGTCGCGGGCGACGAGGTCGGAGTCTCGCCGGCGCTGCGGTTCGTCTGCCGGCTTCCGATGCCGTCCGGGCTGCACGGGCCCCAGCGTCTGCGCGTGGTCGTGCGCGACGACGGCGCGGAGGCCACGCTCGGCCCGGTTCGGGTCCAGCTGGGTGCGCGACCGACCCGGCTCGGGCGGCGGTGGATCTGGGTGGAGCCCGGTCGCGCCGCCGCGCGCCTCGTCGTGACCTCGACGCCGTTGACGATCGGGGCGAGGGCGGTGATCTGGGCCGTGCTGCGCGCCGGCCGACACGTGCTCGCGGCGGTGAGGAGGCTGCGCCTGGTCGCGTGAATTTGCGCTCACCCCGTACGGTTAATGTCTGCACCGACACGAAGGGTGGGCCGCGATGACGACTGAGCCGGACGCGACCGAATCGCGCACCACGGCTGACCAGCCACAAGCCGCTGGTGAGCCCCCGCTCGCCGTGGCGGAGAGCACACAGACGCTGCCGGTGGAGGCTGACGTCGACGTTGACGACCGTCCGTCGGCGGGCCGCCGCTGGGGCCGCCGGTTCGCGACGATCCTGACATTCGTTGGGCTGGTCGCGGTCGTCGTCTTCGGCCTGCGCATGGCCAACTTGATTCCCGAGCTGCGCAGCCCCTTCGCGAGCGAGACCACCGACCGGTCCGGTCCGGTTTTGATCAAGTCGATTCAAAACCTCAGCCGTTATGTCGCCGCGGAGGGCACGTTCCAGGTCATTGTCGACCTGCAGGAGAACAAGCGGTTTGTGCCCGACGTGTTCTTCAACGAGCGCACCCTGTTCGTCGGGGTGGGGTCGGTCGACTCGTACGTCGACTTCAAGGCCCTCACCGAAGGGGCGATCGTGGCCTCGCCGGACCGGACCCAGGTGACCGTGACCCTGCCCGCGCCGGTGCTCGAACGCCCCAGTCTCGATCATGATCACAGCTACGTCTTCGCGCAGGAGAAGGGCGTCATCAACCACGTCGGTGACGTCTTCGGCGGTGACCCCAACAAGCAACAGCAGCTCTATCAGCTCGCCGAGGAGAAGATCGCGAAGGCGGCTCAGGACAGTGAGCTGCGGTCCCGGGCGGAGAAGAACACCACCGCGATGTTGGAGAGCCTGCTGCATCAACTCGGCTATCGCCAGGTCACGGTCAAATACTCCGCGCCATAGGCGGTCGTGACCATCTGACCCGGCCAACAGGACGGTTTCTCGCCTGATCACTGCTTCCCCGCACGTCTACCCTCCGCCGACCGGGTGGGTGACGTTTATAGGGGTGGAGGTGATTCGATGAGTTCAACCCGATATGAGGGTTTCTCCGACTTTGTACGCGCTCGAACGCAGGCGCTGTCTCGGACGGCTTTCCTGCTCGCGTGCGATCACGGCGCTGCGGAGGACCTTCTGCAGACCGCATTGGCGAAGACCGCGCTTCACTGGCCCAAGGTGCAGGCTGGCAATCCAGAGGCATATGTCCGAAAGGCCCTCTATCACGAACACATCTCGGTGTGGCGGCGGCGAAGCCGGCGTCTGAGAGAAGTCCTGACGCCGGGCGGCGAGGAGAGCCGCACGGACGACCGGGCCGACGAGGTCGCCACCCGGCTAAGCGTCATGAAGGCGCTGGCGACGCTGCCGCCGGCCCAGCGCGCCGTCGTGGTGCTCCGGTTCTATGAAGACCTGACCGAAGTCCAGACAGCGCAGGTGTTGGGGATTCGCCTCGGCACTGTGAAAAGCCAGACCCGCGACGCGCTCGCGAAACTGCGGGCCTCGGCCCCGGAGCTATCGACCCTCCACGGAAACCCAGTCGGTCCGGTTGAGGTTTTAGTGAATGAGGTGACGTCATGAGCGGGACGAGTCTTCATGAGGCGCTGCGAGAGGCCGCGGCCACGGTGACGGGATATGAGACTCTCGACGGCGCGATGCGAGACGCGCGCCGGATGCGCAGGCGTCGGCTGATCGCACTGCCGATCGGCGCCGCCGCGGCGGTCCTGCTGATCGTGGCGCTGGTCGTGCCCGTGATATCCACAGTGGATCGCACTGACACGAAGCCGGCAGATTCGCCTCCGGTCACTCTGCCGACCCGACTGGAGATGGTCCGACCCAGCACCCCATTCCTCAGTGCCAAACCCGGTCCGGCCGCAGTAGTCTTCGGCTCGAATTCACCGCCGCTGCTGACTCTGGCGGGAAATTCGCGACTGGGACTGCTCGGACCGCAGGGCTATCGAATGTCCGATGTCGTCACCAACGCCGACGAGATCCATCCCGGTGAGCCGGGTCAGCTGCTCTCGCCCGCAGGGGACCGGATAGTGGTGGGGTGGGACATCGCGGACAAGGGCAACGGGCCCTGCGCATATACGATGATTGACCTTCTTCGGGGCAGGAACGATCGCGTCGTGCCCCCGGATCAAGGCTATTGTCGCGACACCACGCCCCTGGCCTGGTCGCCCGACGGACGAACGCTGCTCGTCGCGAAGTTCGCGTCCGGCTCCCTTGTCAGGTGGGACTCGCTGGCCTTGCAGAATGCCGACAGCGGCGAATATCGGCGACTGACCGCTGTGGAACCGCCGGACATCGTCAACGGACCTGTCCCGTTCAATGCCGCGGCGTTCAGTCGGGACGGCAGTCGGGTGGCATATCAATCGGGTAGTCGCCTTGTCGTGCTCGATCTGGGCGGGAAGGTTCAGTCGACCGCGACATTGCCGGCCGGCGCCCGACTGTCAGGCAAAGGATCATGGACGCCGGACGGGCGGGCTATCGTGATCGCGGTTCCCGGCGAGGCCTCCGGCCGACCACAGTGGAGCTTTGAGACGGTGGACGCGGCTACCGGAAAGATCGGGCGGAGAATCGACCTGCCGACAATCTCCGACGCGGCCACGGTGCGAATGCTGGGATGGTCCGCCGGTGGTAGTGCTGTCGTGGTCGCCTTCCGGCCGGAGGCAGCCAGTCTGGCGAAGAAGGAGAGGAAGGAGATCCTCGGTGGAGTCGCCTTTGAGGACGTTCGGGCGATCGAGGTGCTCAGCCTGTCTTCAGGGGCGGGCGAACCGCAGCCGATTCTCCGTCCACAGCCGACGACGGCCGTCTTGGCGATCGACATCGCTGACCGGGCGATAACCCGGGGGCCGGAGCAGGAAGGGAGCCCGGCCGCCAGTCCCGAACCAGTCCAGTCCGGCCTGCAGCCCGACGAGGTGCTCGACCTGCGTGGGCTCGGCCCCTATCGGATCGCAACGACGTTCACGAGCCTCAAGCAGGCGGGCCGGCTCACCCGAGTGGCCTCGGAGAAGAGCTGTCCGGGCAGGTTCGACGCTGAAGCGACTGGAAAATACGCCGCACACGCACGGCTGACTTTCCGCAATGGCAGACTCGCGGCCGTGCGATTGGTCGGCCCCGACCTGACCTTCCTCAATGCTTTAGAGATCGGGATGCCGTTGACCCAGATGAGGGAATTCTTCGGGGCCGACCTCTTCGATATGCAGGACAGTCCGGTCACCGTCGTCACTCGGGGCGAGGGAGCGAAGGCCGAGACCCTCACGATCATTCAAATGACCTCTGGGATCAGCCCGGAGATCGGCGAGGGGAACTCCGTGATGGTTACCGGTTCGGCGGCCGGGTTGGTGACGGGAATCGCCTTTGGCAATCATGCAGTGTTGGTGCAGGAGGCGAACTCGGCGACCGGCTGTCAATAGCGCCGGGTATCAATAACGCAGGTCTGACGGGTGGGGCGAAGGCGACTTCGCCCCACCCGTCGCGTTCGACTCAGTGGGCCGGTGCGTCTCCGCGCCTGGCCGATCATGGGTTACGCTCGCCGCCCAGGGACCGGGAGAGTGCCGTGATCAGCGCCTTTGACCTCTTCACCATCGGGATCGGGCCGTCGAGCTCGCACACCGTCGGCCCGATGCGGGCGGCCCGCCGTTTTGTGGCCAGTCTCAAAGCCGACGGGCGCCTCGCGGACACCGCGCGGGTCCGGGCCGAACTCTTCGGCTCGTTGGGCGCCACCGGTCACGGGCACGGCAGCGACGCGGCAGTGCTGCTCGGCCTGCTCGGCGAAGACCCGGCCACGGTCGAGCCCGACGATGTGTCGACCATCGTCGCCAAGGTTCGCATGACGCGGCGACTCTCGCTGGCGGGCGGCCCCGAGGTGCTCTGGAACGAGGACCAAGACCTAGTGCTGCATCGTCGGCGCTCGTTGCCGTTTCACCCCAACGGCATGGTCTTCACCGCCTTCGACGGGGCCGGTGAACCCGTCGCCACCCGAACCTATTTCAGCGTCGGCGGCGGATTCGTCGTGGACGAGTCGGCGGTCGGCGCCGACCGGATCGTGCCCGACCCGGCGCCGGTTCCGCATCCTTTCCGCACCGGCGCGGATCTGCTTGATCTGACCCGGGAGTCCGGTCTTCGGATCAGCGACATCATGCTCGCCAACGAGGTGGCCCGACGGCCCGAGGCGCAGGTGCGGGCCGAGTTGCTGCGGATCTGGGCCGTCATGCAGCGGTGCGTCGAGCGTGGCTGCGAGCGTGATGGCACGCTGCCAGGCTCGCTCAAAGTGCGGCGCCGGGCCGCCGACCTGCGTCGGCGACTGGAGGCGGAGCACTACGCCACCGACCCGCTGCGGGTGATGGACTGGGTGACGTTGTTCGCGCTCGCAGTCAATGAGGAGAACGCGGTGGGCGGGCGGGTCGTCACCGCTCCGACAAACGGGGCGGCCGGCATCGTACCAGCTGTTTTGCATTATTATTTCCGTTTCGTTCCGGGAGCCGATCACGATGGTGTGGTCCGGTTTCTGCTCACCGCCGCCGCGATCGGGGTGCTGTTCAAGGAGAACGCGTCGATCTCCGGAGCCGAGGTCGGCTGCCAGGGCGAGGTCGGCTCGGCCTGTTCGATGGCGGCGGCCGGGCTCACCGAGGTGCTCGGTGGCACCGCCGCGCAGGTCGAGAACGCCGCTGAGATCGCCATGGAACACAACCTCGGTCTCACGTGCGATCCGGTCGGCGGCCTGGTGCAGGTGCCCTGCATCGAACGCAACGCGGTCGCGTCGATCAAGGCGATCACCGCCGCCCGGCTCGCCTTGCGGGGAGACGGCAGTCACGCCGTGTCGCTCGACAAGGTGATCAAGACGATGCGGGAGACGGGGGCGGATATGAAGGTCAAATACAAGGAGACCGCGCGGGGCGGCCTCGCCGTCAACGTCATCGAGTGCTGAGGGCCGTTCCGGTGGGAAGGCTTCCGGCGGTCGGCGTACGTTCTAAACTTCCAATATGAGGCTTTTGTGGGCCACGGGATGACGTCGTCGCTGCGGGCCGCCTGGCTTAGCCGGGGGGTCATGGGGCTCCTGGTGCGCCGTGACCTCGCGGTGAAATATCAGCAGTCCGTGCTCGGCTATCTTTGGTCGCTGCTCGAACCGCTGACGATCGCCGCGACCTATTGGTTCATCTTCGCGGTGCTCTTCGACAGCGGGCGCGTCGGCCCGACCGGCGTGCCTTATCTGCTCTTCCTCGCCTCGGGCCTGTTCGCCTGGATCTGGGTCAACGGCGTGCTCGGCGAGGCGAGCACCGCGTTGACCTCGCAGGCGCTGCTCATCACGACGATCCGGGTGGCGCGCGAGGTCTTCGCCGTCGGCCGCGTGCTGGCGAAGTTTGTCGAATATCTCGCCGCCGTGCCGGTGCTCGCCATCATCGCGTTGGCGTTGGGCGTGAAGGTCGGGCCGACACTGCTGTTGCTGCCGGTCGCGGTGGCCATGCAGGCGATCTTCCTCGTCGGGGTGGCGTTGGCGTTGTCGTCGTTCAATGTGCTGCTGCGCGACGTCGAGCGGTTCATGCGGCTGATCCAGCGGGTGCTCTTCTATGCGTTGCCGATCGTCTATCCGCTCGCGCTCGTCACCGAAGCCCACTCCATTCCCGGCTGGGTCAAGTCGATCTATCAGGTCAATCCCCTCGTCGGCATCGTCGAGCTGCACCACGCCGCGTGGACGGGAGTTGTTCCTCCGACGCGACTGGTCGCGGTCTCGGCCTTCGGTTGCCTCGTCGTGATGGTCGGCGGTTGGTGGGCATTTCGGCGGCTCGAGCCCGCCGTGCTCAAGGAGCTGTGAGCCGGTGCCGCAGACCATCGTCGAGGCAGACAATCTGGGCGTACGGTTCGTGAAGAGTCGCAGGCGCAAGATCAAGGTTCGCGAATTCTTCATTGACCGTGGCCGGCGACGTCTCCAGCCCGGCACCTTCTGGGCGCTCCGGGGGATCTCGTTTCGCATCTCCCCCGGGGAGTCGGTGGGCGTGGTCGGTCGCAACGGCACCGGCAAAAGCACGCTGCTCAAGCTGATCGCGGGCACCCTCATTCCGGATGAGGGCACGATCGCGACGCGAGGTCGGGTGGCGCCGATGCTGGAGCTGAGCGCCGGTTTCGCCCACGATCTCACCGGGCGGGAAAATGTGCAGATAATCGGAGCGCTGCACGGACTCAGCCGAGACCAAGTGCGTGACGCGTTGCCGGCGATCGCCGAGTTCGCCGATATCGGCGACTTCATCGATACCCCAGTGCGGCACTACTCGACGGGCATGCGGGTGCGTTTGGGTTTCGCGGTCATCGCCCAACTGGACCATCCGATCCTGCTCGTCGATGAGGTGCTTGCGGTGGGGGATCGGGAATTCCGGCACAAGTGTTATGACACGATCGAGCGCATGCTCGGCGAGGGACGCACCCTGGTGCTGGTGTCGCACAACGAGGCTGACCTGCGCCGATTCTGTCGGCGGGGCATCTTTATCAATGCCGGCGTGCTGGCCGTCGACGGGCCGATCGACGAGGCGTTGGGCGCCTACAATAGTCAGGCCGCAGCGGTTGTTCCCCGCTGATTGAGGGGCGGCATCACAATCAATTCACGCCCAGTCACCTCACGTATGCTGTTTGTAGTTGATTGCTATCAATGGCGATCTGCGACGCCTGCAACATCCGACGTTTAGCCGATGGTTTCCGCCAGCTCGGTGCGGGCAAAGTAGAAGGCTCGCGGTTGTTGACGCATGCCGTGCGTGGACATGCGTGGCAGCCGTGTTGGTCAACGGGAGGCCGTGTGGCGACCGTCGCACTCAAAGACGTGACCAAAGTGTTCGGTGACGGCACCGTCGCGCTCGACACCGTGGGCCTGACCGTGGCCGATGGTGAGTTCATGGTGCTCCTCGGGCCGTCCGGCTGCGGCAAGTCCACCCTGCTGCGCATCATCGCCGGACTGGACCGGCCGACCACCGGGACGGTCCTGCTCGATGGAGTTCCGGCCGATCATCTCTCGCCCCGGGATCGCAACGTGGCGATGGTCTTTCAGGACTTCGGTCTTTATCCGCACATGTCGGTCAAGGACAACATCGCCTTCCCGCTGCGCCTAGCCGGCCTGGAGTCGCCGACCCGCGACGAACGGGTCACCGACGTCGCCGGGGCACTCGGCATCGCCGAACTGCTCGACCGTCGACCCGCACAGCTCTCCGGCGGGCAACGGCAGCGGGCGGCGATGGGCCGGGCCATCGTGCGGCAGCCGTCGTTGTTCCTGCTCGACGAACCACTGTCCAATCTCGACAGTGGTCTTCGGGCGACTCTGCGGGCCGAGATCACAAGTCTGGTGCGGGAGTTGGGGGTCACGACCGTCTATGTCACCCATGACCAAGCCGAGGCGCTCACCATGGCCGATCGGGTGGCGATCCTGCGGCGTGGAGTGTTGCAGGACGTCGGCACCCCGACCGAGGTCTACAGTCGGCCAGGAACCCTCTATGTCGCGGCGTTCCTGGGCAGTCCCCGCATGAACCTGCTTGAGGCGTCGGTCTATGTCCATCTGGATCGATACATCGCGTTGCACATCGGCGAACAGGCGCTCTATCTCCCCTGGCATGACATGCGGGCACGGCAGGTCGCGCACTTTCACGGCGAGCGCATCGTGCTCGGGGTCCGGGCCGAGTCGCTCACCCCAGTGGTGCCGGACAGTCCCGGCGACGTCCTGCATGGCCGGGTCCGTTTCCTCGAGCACCATGGTCACGAGTCGCTCGCCTATATCGATGTCGGCGCCTATGCCGTGCCGGTTGACGAGACGGCCGCCGCGGCTCAGCAAACGACCGACGTCGGCGGCACGCGGCTGGGTCGGGTCGCGGAGATGTTCCGCCGGTCGAAGACCCGCGAGGCCCGCGAGGACACACCGGCCGCCGGTGCTGAGATAAGCGGCAGCGTTCTGCAACCGCCTGGGCGTCACCATCGGTCGCGGGCCGACGTCGCCGTGCGGCTCGCGCCCTATCCGAGCCTGCGTGCCGGTGATCCGATGACCGTGCAGGTGCGGCTGGAGCAGTTGCACTTCTTCGACGGTCGTGGCAAGCGGATCGACGTCGGCTGGCGGTAAGGTTGCCGGTTAAGCTACCGGGCAGTAACTTTGCCGGCATGAGTGCTGACGTGACCGCCCTGGGCGACGCCATGCTGCAGGCGGTTCCGTTCGCCCGCACCCTCTCCATCGCGATCACCGATGTCGTCTCCGGACCCGATGGGGTGACGGCGGTCGCCGACCTGCCCGACGACGAGGCTGTCCACAACCACATCGGTGGGCCGCACGCGGGAGCGTTGTTCACCCTGGGCGAGACCGCGTCCGGCGCGGTCGTGCTCGCGGCCTTCGGCGACCATCTCAGCCGCGCGGTGCCGCTCGCCGTGCGGGCCGAGATCGACTATCGCAAGGTGGCGATGGGCCCGGCTCGCGCGACCGCGCGACTCGGCCGACCCGTGGCTGACGTGCTCGCCGAACTCGACGCCGGAACCCGCCCGGAATTTCCGGTCACCGTGGACATCAGCGCCCAAGAAGGCACAGTCGTCGCGCGATTGCATGTGATCTGGACACTGCGCCCGCATCGGCCGTCGGGCTGACCACCCCTTACCTTCGACCGCGCCGGCAGCTAGGCTCACCGCCATGGCTGAACGGATCTCCCACTGGATCGACGGCGCGATCACACCCGGAACCTCGGGTCGGGTCGGCCCGGTCTTCAACCCGGCGACCGGTCGACTCGAGCGAGAGGTCGACCTGGCGAGCGCCGACGAGGTGGATCGCGCGGTGGTTGTTGCCGCCGCTGCGGCCCGCCGGTGGCGCGAGGCGTCCCTCGGGCGTCGAGCCGAGATTCTCTTCGCCTTCCGGCACCTGCTCGACCAGCACCGCGATGAGCTCGCCGAGGCTCTCACCGCCGAGCACGGCAAGGTGCTTTCGGACGCGGCTGGCGAGGTCGCGCGCGGATTGGAGAACGCCGACTTCGCCACCGGCATCCCGCATCTGCTCAAGGGCTCGTTCTCGGAGCAGGTTTCGACCGGGGTCGATGTCTATTCGGTTCGACAGCCGCTCGGTGTGGTGGCCGGCATCACCCCATTCAACTTCCCCGCGATGGTTCCACTGTGGATGTGCGCCACCGCGATCGCGTGTGGCAACGCCTTCATCCTCAAGCCGAGCGAGAAGGACCCGTCGGCGGCCCTGATCCTGGCTCGACTGTGGAAGCAGGCCGGCCTGCCGGACGGCGTCTTCACCGTCATCAACGGCGATCGAGAGGCGGTCGATGCGATCCTCGCGCATCCCGACATCGCTGCGGTCAGCTTCGTCGGCTCCACCCCGGTGGCGCGACACATCTATGAGACCGGAACCCGCGCCGGCAAACGGGTCCAGGCGCTGGGTGGCGCGAAGAACCACATGGTCGTTCTGCCCGACGCCGATGTCGATGTCGCGGCGGACGCGGCGGTCTCCGCGGCTTACGGCTCCGCTGGCGAGCGGTGCATGGCGATCTCGGTCGTGGTCGCGGTCGGCGACATCGCCGACCCGATCGTCGACGCGATCGCCGCGCGACTGCCCAAGCTGCGCATCGGTGTGGGCACGGACCCGCAGGCGCAGATGGGTCCGCTCATCACCGCCGAGCACCGGGACCGAGTGGCCTCCTATGTGGAGGCCGGCGCGGCGGCGGGCGCCACCGTGGTGGTCGACGGACGGTCCGCCGACGTGCCGACCGACGGCTTCTTCCTCGGGGTGAGCCTGCTCGACCACGTGACGCCGCAGATGAGCGTCTACACCGACGAGATCTTTGGACCAGTGCTGTGCGTGGTGCGGGTGAAGACTTTCACCGAGGCGATCGACCTGATCAATCAGAATGAGTATGGCAACGGGACGGCGATCTTCACCCGAGACGGCGGTGCCGCCCGACGTTTCCAGTTTGAGGTGCTCGCCGGCATGGTCGGGGTCAACGTTCCGGTTCCCGTTCCGGTGGCCTACTACTCGTTTGGCGGCTGGCGGGCCTCCCTGTTTGGAGACACCCACATGTACGGGCCGGATGGAGTGCACTTCTATACCCGTACCAAGGTCGTCACAACGCGGTGGCCGGAGCCCGCGACGTCACGGGTGGACCTGAGGTTTGGCGCCGACCCGGCCGGGTCGGGCGCGAGCGGTTCCTGACCAGCTTCCCGCGGAGAGGATGAACACGATGAGCGATGGCAGCGAGGTTCGGGCCGACGACCGGGCGCATGTCTTCCATTCCTGGTCTGCGCAGGGCGCGATCGACCCGTTGCCGGTCGCGGGTGCCGCCGGCAGTCACTTCTGGGACTACGCCGGCAAGCGCTATCTGGACTTCTCGTCCCAGCTGGTGAACGTCAACATCGGCCACCAACACCCGAGGCTCGTCGCGGCGATCCAGGACCAGGCCGGCCAGTTGTGCACGGTCGCACCGAGTTTCGCCAACGACAAGCGTGGCGAGGCGGCGCGGCTCATCGCCGAACGCGCCCCGGGAGACCTCAACCGGGTGTTCTTCACCAATGGGGGTGCGGAAGCGGTCGAGAACGCGATTCGCCTCGCCCGCCTGCACACCGGCCGCCACAAGATCGCCTCGATGTATCGCAGCTATCACGGAGCCACCTCGACCGCGATCACCGCGACCGGCGACCCCCGTCGGTGGCCCAACGAACCGACCGCCGTGGGAGTGGTCCACTTCTGGGGTCCCTACCTCTATCGGTCCGCCTTCTATGCGCAGACTCCCGAGGAGGAGTCGCAACGCGCACTGCGGCATCTGCGCGACACGATCGAGTTTGAGGGTCCGTCGACGATCGCCGCCGTGCTGATCGAGACCGTCGTGGGAACCAACGGAATTCTCGTGCCGCCGCCGGGTTATCTCGCCGGCGTTCGGCAGATCTGCGACGACTACGGCATCGTGATGATCGCTGACGAGGTGATGGCCGGATTCGGCCGATGCGGTGAGTGGTTCGCGGTGGACATCTGGGGAGTCACTCCCGATCTGATCACCTTCGCCAAGGGGATCAATTCGGGTTATGTGCCGCTCGGCGGGGTGATCATCAGCGATCGGATCGCGGAGACCTTCCGGGAACGCGTCTTCCCGGGCGGTCTGACTTATTCTGGGCATCCCCTCGGCTGTGCCGCAGCGGTCGCGTCCATCGAGATCTTCACGGACGAGGGCGTCATCGAGAACGCCCGGCGGATCGGCTCCGACGTTATCGGGCCGGCGTTGCGGGAGCTCGCCGGCCGCCACCCCAGCGTGGGCGATGTGCGGGGGATGGGCGTGTTCTGGGCGTTGGAACTTGTGCGGGATCGTGACACTCGTGAGCCGCTGGTGCCGTTCAACGCGGCCGGCGCGTCGGCGGCGCCGATGACCGAGTTCGCGGCCGCGTGCAAGGAACGCGGACTGTGGCCCTTCGTCCACTTCAACCGGGTGCACGTCGCGCCGCCGTGCGTGATCACCGAGGCGGAGGTCCGAGAGGGGATCGCGATCATCGACGAGGCGTTGGCGGTCGCCGACCGCTATTGTCACGGGGCCTGACGGGCGAAAAGCGCCGGCGAGTAACGAGGGCGAGAAAGCCGTCACGTCGGGGCAAATCGACAAAGCCGCGCGATTCCCCATATATCTGCGTCTTTCGTAAATTTGATGATTTACGGCTGATACGTGCTGAAAAAATCAAGGGAATCCATTGCATCGCGGTAAAAGTGCTGCGGAATCCCTTGTCAGACCCCATGTTTCTGTGGAAGTGTCCTCCCACATACGCCGGCCCGCGAAGCCGCTTCCCGCCCCTCGGAGGTCACAAGTGACCAGTGCGCTGCCCTCTTTGCGCAACTTTGTGGGTGGCCACCATGTCGAGACAATCGGGGACACGACATCAGCGGTCACCGACCCCGCCACAGGCGAGGCATATCTTCAGGCGCCGATCTCCACGGCTGCCGACGTCGACGCCGCGATGCGCGCCGCAGCCTCCGCGTTCGAGACGTGGCGAGACGCCACCCCCAGTGAGCGGTCCACCGCCCTGCTGAAGATCGCCGACGCGGTCGAGGCGCGCGGCGACGAGATCGTTCGGGCCGAGTGCCGCAACACCGGCAAACCGATCGAGCTGACCCGGGCAGAGGAACTCGCCCCGCTCCTCGACGAGTTGCGTTTCTTCGCCGGTGCGGCCCGGCACCTCAACGGACTCTCCGCCGGCGAATATCTGCGTGGGCACACCTCCTATGTGCGGCGGGAGCCGATCGGGGTCTGCGCGCAGGTCACCCCGTGGAACTATCCGATGGTCATGGCGGTGTGGAAGTTCGCCCCCGCGATCGCGGCCGGCAACACCGTCGTGCTCAAACCGTCGGACACCACACCGGTGACAACCCTGCTGCTCGCCGAGATCGCCGCCGAGTTCCTGCCGCCCGGCGTGCTCAACGTGGTCTGCGGCGACCGTGACACCGGCCGGGCCCTCGTGTCCCACCCGACCCCGCAACTGGTCTCCATCACCGGATCGACCCGCGCCGGCGCGCAGGTCGCCGCATCCGCCGCGCCTGACCTCAAACGGGTGCACCTTGAGCTCGGCGGCAAAGCCCCGGTGGTCGTCTTCGGCGACGTCGACATCGAGTCGACCGCCAGATCGATCGCCACCGCGGGATATTTCAACGCCGGCCAGGACTGCACCGCCGCGACCCGGGTGTTGGTCAGCGCCGACATCGCAGCCGACTTCGCCCAAGCCCTCGCGGCCGCGGCCCAGGCCGTCAAGGTCGGCGGGCCAGACGACGCCGACGCCGAGGTCGGACCTGTCAACAACCCCGATCAGCTCGACCGGGTGCTCGGATTTCTGCGGCGGATGCCCGACCACGCCGAGGTGACGGCCGGCGGAGACCGGATCGGTGACTGCGGCTATTTCATACGTCCCACCGTGGTCACCGGGCTGCGTCAGCGCGACGAGATGATTCAGGACGAGATCTTCGGACCGATCATCACCGTGCAGCCGTTCACCGGTGAGGACCAGGCCGTCGAGTTCGCGAACGACGTGCGCTACGGCCTCGCCGCGAGCGTCTGGACCCGCGACCACGGTCGGGCGATGCGGATGGCCCGGCGGCTCAATTTCGGAGCGGTGTGGATCAATACGCATCTTCCGTTCGTCTCGGAGATGCCGCATGGGGGATTCGGCCACTCCGGCAACGGCAAGGACCTGTCGATGTACGGGTTCGAGGAATACACCCGGATCAAGCACGTCATGAGCCACATCGGCGGATAAGGGGTTCGATGACCGCGACCATCTCTCAGGCCCGGCCGGCGCCATCAGGGTCGGTTGACGCGACCGCGATCGAGCTCGTCGGCGTCGCGAAGGAGTTCACCGCGCATGGTGAGATCGTCGCTGCGGTGAAGGGCCTCGACCTCGCCATCGCCGAAGGAGAGTTCTTCTCCCTACTCGGCCCCTCCGGCTGTGGCAAGACCACCACCATGCGGATGATCGCCGGATTCGAGCTGCCGACACGAGGATCGGTCTTCCTGCACGGCACCGAGGTCACCGACGTGCCTCCGCACAAGCGTGACGTGAACATGGTGTTCCAGTCCTACGCACTTTTCCCGCACATGAGTGTCTTCGACAACATCGCCTTCGGCCTGCGGCGCAAGCGGGTCAAATCCGCGGAGGTCACCCGACGGGTCGGCGAGATCCTTGAGATCGTCGGCCTCACCGGACGGGAGAAGCGGGCACCCCGCGAGCTCTCCGGCGGGCAGCAACAGCGGGTGGCGTTGGCGCGGGCATTGGTGAACCGTCCACGTGCGCTGTTGCTCGACGAGCCGTTGGGTGCTCTCGACCTCAAACTGCGCCAAGCGATGCAGGTTGAACTCAAGCGCATCCAGCGCGACGTTAGTGTGACGTTCGTCTATGTCACGCATGACCAGGGCGAGGCCTTGGCCATGTCCGATCGCATCGCGGTGATGAACGACGGGGCGATCGAGCACCTCGGCCCGCCCCGAGAGATCTATGAACATCCGGCGACGAAATTCGTCGCCGGCTTCATCGGAACATCCAACGTGCTCTCCGGCACGGTCAGCGCCGTGCAGAGCAAACAGGCCACCCTGGATCTCGGCGGCGGCGAGCGAATCGTCGTCGCGTTGCGGGGCGACGGAGTGAAGGTCGGGGATCCGCTCGAGGTGACGGTGCGCCCCGAGAAGATCGATCTGACCACCGAGCCGCCGACCGACTCATCCGGCAGCCTGCTGCGGGGAGTCGTCACCGAAGTCGTCTACCTCGGCACGTCAACCAACTACAACATCAAGACATCGACCGGCGTAGAGGTTGTGGTCTTCGACCAGAACGCTTCCTCGGCCGAGGACATCGCCGTGCGTGGCGATCGTGTCTACCTCTCCTGGAACCCCGAGCACTCGTTTGCGATTGGAGACCGATGAACCAGCCGAACCCGATGGACCCGGCCCTTCTCCGGGGCCTGACCCAACGCCGCCTCTCCCGGCGTGACGCCTTCCGCATGGGTGGCATCTCCGCGGCCGCCCTCGCCCTCGCCGCCTGCGGCGTCAAAGGCAAGGCCTCCGCCGGTCCGACCACCCCGGCACCCGACGCGGTCGCCCGCTTCTGGGCCGACAAGAAGCAGACCGGCTCACTCAACTTCGCCGGCTGGCCGCTCTACATGGACCCCAAGCAACCGGAGCTGAAGAAGTTCACGCAGGAGACCGGAATCAAGGTCACCTACAAGGAAGTCATCCAGGACATGCAGTCCTGGTTTGCCAAGATCCAGCCGCAGCTCACGGCGAAGCAGTCCATCGACTTCGACCTGATGGTCATCACCAACGGCGTGGAGTTCGGCAAGTTGGTGGCGCTGGGTGCCCTCGCCCCCCTCGACCACACCCGTTTGACCAACTTCCAGGCCAACGCCGCCGCGTCCTACAAGACCGAGGCTTTCGACCCGGGCAACGCCTTCAGCGTCCCGTGGGCGTCCGGCATGACCGGCATCGCCTATGACCCTGACAAGGTGGAGAAACCCACATCGCTGCTCGACCTGTGGAACCCGAAATACAAGGGCAAGGTCGGCATGTTCTCCGACCCGCAGGAGACCGGAAACATCGGGATGCTCGCCGTCGGCGTCACTCCCGAGCAATCCACTCCGTCGGATTGGCAGAAGGCCGCCGACAAGCTCAAGGAACAGCGCGACAAGGGCATTGTCCGCAAATACTACGAGCAGAACTACATCGACGCGCTCGGCAAGGGCGACCTCTGGATGTCCATGGCGTGGTCCGGTGACATCTTCCAGAAGAACATCTCCGACGGAACGAACCTGCAGTTCGTCATCCCGCAAGAGGGGTGCACCATCTGGACCGACAACATGGCGATCCCGGTGACCGCGCAGAATCCGGTGGACGCCTTGACGCTCATGGACTTCTTCTATCGCGTCGACATGGCGGCGTCACTCGCGGAATACATCAACTACATCACGCCGGTTCCCGAGTCGCAGACCGTGATCCTGCAGGACGCGTCGAAGGCGACCGGCGACGACAAGGCTGCGCTGGAGGCGGTGGCGAAGAGTCCTTTGGTCTTCCCGACCGCTGACGACTACTCCAAGCTCCACTACTACCGCGAGTTCGCGACGCCGGCCGAGCAGCAGCAGTATTACAGCATCTTCCAGGCGATCACCTCAGCCTGATTCATTCACCACGGATTCGAGGAAGGATCAGCCATGGGTCGTCGGCTGCGGGCGCGCGTCGCTCCGTACGCACTGATTTTCCCCGGCGGCCTGTGGCTGCTCGTCTTCTTCGTCGTGCCAATGGCGACGATGGCGTCGCTCTCCTTGCAGGAGGGCGACATCATCAACGGATATGCCCTCACCTGGCATTGGCAGACCTATGTGGACAGTTTTACGCTCGTCCAGGACAAACTCATAAGGTCCTTGGAGTACGGGTTGATGTCCACCGTGTTGTCGATTGTGTTGGCCTATCCGATCGCCTATTGGATCGCGTTCCGGGCGCCGGCGCATCGCAAGTCGTTCTACCTGTTTCTGCTGCTGTTGCCGTTCTTCGTGTCGTTCGTGCTGCGCACCATCTCGTGGCAGTTCATTCTGGCCGACGAGGGCATGTTGCTCGGCCCGCTCAAGGACGTCGGGCTGCTTCCCGCCGACTACCACATTCTCGCCACCGCGCCGGCGGTGATCGGCGGGCTCACCTACAACTTCCTGCCGTTCATGGTGTTGCCGATCTATGTCGCGCTCGAACGTGTCGACCCGCGGGTGGTGGAGGCCTCCTATGACCTCTATGCCGGTCGGGTGCAGACCTTTCGCAAGGTGATCCTGCCCCTTTCGCTGCCGGGCGTCTTCGCCGGCGTGCTGCTCACCTTTGTTCCGGCGAGTTCTGACTACGTCAACGCGTCGGTGCTCGGTGGAACCGCCAACTCGATGATCGGCAGCGTGATCCAGAACCAGTATCTGGTGAATCAGAACTATCCGACGGCGGCGGCCTTGTCGTTCACTCTCATGGGCATTCTGCTGATCGGCATCTTCCTTTACGCTCGGGCTCTCGGCACGGAGGACGTCATGACGGTGGCGGCACGATGAGCGCGCAAGCGGGCACGTCGGTGGCGGAGCGAGCCCTCGTCGATCGACCGGTCACGCGTCGACCTCGGCGTCGCATCGGCGATAGGCTGCTTTTCGCATATACCTGGCTCGTCATCGCGTGGCTGTGTGCGCCGATCGGTGTCATGATTGCGTTCAGCTTCAATGACACGCCCGGTCGATACAACACCAAGTGGCAGGGCTTCACCACCAAGTGGTATGGCCGGGTATTCGAGATCGACGACCTCACACAGGGCCTGTGGAACTCGCTCACCATCGCAGTCCTGTGCATGATCATCGCGGGCACGCTCGGCACCCTGCTCGGCCTCGCGATCGGCAAATATCGTTTCCGCGGGCAGGGCGCCACCAACGTGCTGCTCTTCGCCGCCATCTCGGCGCCGGAGATCGTGCTCGGCGCCTCGCTGTTGTCGTTGTTCGTCAGCTTCGGCGTCACGATGGGGTTCTGGACCATCCTCATCGCGCACGTCATGTTCTCGCTGTCGTTCGTCGCGGTGGTGGTCCGGTCCCGAGTGCTCACCATCGACCCGAATATCGAGGAAGCCGCCCGCGACCTCGGGGCTGGCCCGTGGGTCACCTTCTGGCGGGTCACGCTACCGATGATCATGCCAGCGGTCGTCTCCGGAGGGTTGCTCGCGTTCGCGCTGTCGATCGACGACTTCATCATCACGAACTTCACCGCCGGCACCGTCACCACGACCTTCCCGCTGTGGATCTGGGGCGCCACCCGGATCGGTCTTCCGCCACAGGTCAACGTGATGGGAACGCTGATATTCATGATCGGAGTGGGGCTCGCTGTCGGCAACGCACTGCTGGCCCGTCGCCGCTCCACCCGCTAGGGTGGAGCGGGCGAAAGCGGGCAAAACGCCGTCGTGAGTGCTCGCAGCGCCCTACGCTGAGAGCGACGTCCAGCCGTGGCGTCCGGCCACGGGGAGTGGGGCGTGACTGATATCGCCAAGCGACCGACTCCCGCCGTTCCCTGGCCGGGTGTCGTCGACGAGGGCCTGCCGGCCCCGGACGGACGGTCGCTTCCACCCGAGCTCGGCGCCGGCGCGGTGTCGGTGCTCGAAGGCGTGTCGTTCATGTATTCCGACGGGTGCGGCGACGTGCCACCCGGTTCCATCGGCGGTCTCGTGCACGCCGACACTCGACTGCTCTCCACCTGGGTGCTCACCCTCAATGGCGTGCGGCTGCTGCCCCTGCGGTCCGGCAGCGTCGAGCACTATTCGGCGGCGTTCTTTCTCACCAATCCCGATCTGCCGGGCTTTCTCGCCAACGAGTTCGGCCTTCGCCGGCTCCGGTCGGTTGACGCGCAGCTGCACGAGCGGATCGAACTGTGGTGCTATGCCCGCAGGCCCGGACCCATCGAGGTTCGGCTTCGCATCGGCACCGACTTCGCCGACCTCTTCGAGATCAAGGACATCATTCGAGATCGTTCCGCGTCGATCGTGAGGACCCTTGAAACCGATCTGTCCGCAGTGACGTTCAGTTATCGCAATGGCGACTTCGCCGCGTGCACCCGGGTCGAGTCCTATCCGCCGCCAGACCGCGTCGACGGCGACGAACTGGTGTGGACAGTTCATGTCGACGAAGACTCCGCCTGGGAGGTCGACCTGTTCGTTCCGTTCGCGATCGGCCCCACCGAAGTGGTGCCGGCGGGCCGTGGATTCGGCCCGGTCGCCGGCGAGCCGATGCCCGACGCGACCACCCGCTGGTTCGCTGAGGTTCCTGGGTTGGAGAGCGATTCGCGGCTGCTCTGCGACATCATCGGTCAGACCGGACGAGACCTGTTGGCGTTGCGTGTCCAGACGCGGCTGGGTGAGCATTCGTTGATGCTTCCGGCGGCGGGACTGCCGTGGTTCCTCACCGTATTTGGGCGGGACACGCTCATTACGGCGTACCAGACTCTGTCCTTCGGGCAGGAGCTCGCGCGCGGCGCGTTGCTGGAGCTCGCGTCGTTGCAGGGAACGGTGTGCGACGACTTTCGTGATGAGGAGCCGGGCAAGATTCTGCACGAGATCCGGCAGGGCGAGCTGACCAGGCTCGGGCTCATGCCGCACAGTCCATACTATGGTACGGCCGATGCCACGATGCTCTGGCTGATTGTGTTGAGCGAATATTGGCGATGGAGCGGAGATGACGAACTCGTCCGTCGCATGTGGACAAGCGTGATCGCCGCAGTCGAGTGGATCGACCGATTCGGCGACCGTGACGGCGACGGATATGTGGAATATCAGACCCGCTCCCGGCAGGGTCTCGGAAACCAGTGTTGGCGGGACTCGTGGGACGGGGTGCAGTTCTCCGACGGGCGCATTCCATTTCTGCCGATCGCGACCTGCGAACTACAGGGTTATGTCTATGACGCCAAGGTGCGCGTGGCGGAGCTCGCGGATCGCGTCGCCGCAAACCCCGAATTCGCCGTACGATTGCGCAGGGAGGCCGATCAGCTCAAGGAGCGCTTCGACGCGGACTTCTGGATCGGTGCGCGTGGTGGCTACTACGCCCTCGGCCTCGACGGTGACAAGAACCGGATCGACGCGATGACCTCCAACATCGGCCACCTGTTGTGGAGCGGGATTGTGCCGGAAGACCGGGCGCCGTCGCTCGTCGCGCAACTCATGTCCGAGGAGATGTTCTCCGGCTGGGGTGTGCGCACATTGTCCACACAGGAACGCGGATTCAACCCCATCGGCTATCACCTCGGGACCGTGTGGCCGCACGACAACTCTCTCATCGCGATGGGGCTTGCCCGCTATGGATTTCGTGACGAGGCCAACCGCATCAGTTCCGCGCTCATCGCGGCCGCCGGATATACGCAACACCGCCTTCCAGAGGCCTTCTCCGGATATGCGCGCTCGGTCTCCGAGTTCCCCGTGCCTTATCCCACCGCGTGTTCGCCGCAGGCCTGGGCCGCCGCGTCACCGCTGCTGCTGTTGCGGGTCATGCTCGGTCTGCAGGCCGGCGACGGGGTGGTGACGGTCGACCCGGTGGTGCCGGATGAGATTGGTCGGATCGGCATCCGCGGCGCCTATGCGCTGGGCGCCGCGTGGGATATCGACGCACTCGGTCGGTCCGGGGCGATCCGCGCCGCCGCACGTTGAGTCGCCGGTCGTTGCGCCGCGACACATCGATCGCCATGCGATTAGTCGCTTGGTGATCGGGCGAAGTTCCATGCTGTTCAACATCCGACCGAACCGTGCGGGCCGGCCGAAGCGGCTTCCTACGATAGGGATTCATATCGATCCAGTGATCGGAGGCGACGATGTCGGATCGTGAACTCGTGCACGTGTTGACGTTGTGTGGCAGCTGCAGTTGTGGTTGCCCGGAGCTCTATCTCGATGAAAGCGCGCCGGAGACGCAGCGAGTCGTCATCACTGACGACTTCGGCAGTGCGATCCGGCTCAGCCCGGCGCAACTGCGTGACATTGTTGGGCTGGCCCGTGAGGGAGCGCTGGACTCGATCGCCTGATCGAGTCCAGACCTCCACTCCCGACTGAACAGCGTTGCGGGGGTGGAGGCTCATGCCCCCACCCCCGCAACGGGTCGTGCGTGAGCGATCAGTCGTCGTTGGTGATTGTGCCGACGGCGATCGGATCGGTGAGGTGCAGATATGGCGTGCCGAAGACGAGGAGCGCGAGTTTTTCGTCGGCCTCCCGCTTGCGGTCGCCCCGCACCATGACGGTGAACGTCACCGACGTCGCGCCGGCGGCGAGGGTGTGGCACTCGGTGAGTCCCCGGAAGTCGGACCTGTCGGACGCCGTGATTCCGAAGGTCATGCCACAGATCGTCGCCGGCTGTGACAACGGCCGTGACACCGTCGCGGTGAAGGTCATCGCCGTGGTGCCCGAGTCGCCTTCCGCCACTGACACGTCGGCGACTGTCAGGCTGGCCCGGGAACTGAATCGAGCCACCTGCGGGTCATGGTCGCTGGTGCCACGGGGCCCGTCCCCGGCGTAGTCGGCCGGATAGCCGGCGTTGATGTGCGCCGCCCGCATGTCGACGAGGTCACCCTTGAGTGCCGGGTTGACGAACAGGTGGTCGATGGTCTGAGCCTGCCCCTGGAACGTGTAGGAGTAGGCGGCGGCCGGGGAGCGTTCGGCGAGCGTTTCCCACAGGTTGCTCAATCCGCCACGATAGAGCGGGCCGAGCTGGTCAGACGGTGTGTCGGTGTCCGACATGGCGATCGGGTCGTCCGGGCGGGGGAAAACGTTGAGGTCCCCGCCGTAGATGACCCGCGCGTGCGGGTCGTCGGCCTCGATGGCGGCGACGATCGCAGCGCCGTACCCGGCCTGTTCCCGTCGTTGTCCGACGCGGCCGTTGGGTGTGGACGAGAAGTGGTTGCTCACAGCCCACAGGCTGAAGCTCTCCGGCGAACCGGGCGCCGAGGCGACGGTGAACTTCGCCACCTGCGGTGCGCGTGTGTAGACGTTGGAGCCGTCGACCCCGGTGGAGGTGTCGACATCGGCCGGCAACTCCGCGTTGAGCGCCTTGGGGTTGCTCACGTCGGCGTTGTGGGCCAGTCCGGCCGCCCGATAAGTGACGCCGGGGGTGGCTGACAGGACCCCGGCGGGCGCCGCGAGCGACAGGCGGTCGCTGCGGAAAAGGAACGCCGCCGAGATGCCACGGTCATCCGAGCCGTCGCGGTCGTAGGCCGCGTCATAGTCCGGGCCGCCGGCGGCCTTGATCGCCACCGCCAGTTCCTGCACGGTGTCGGGTTTGCCGTCGGCGTTGTCGACGGTGCCGCAGACCAGCGCGCCCGCCGTGACCGTGCAGATGTCCTGGTCTTCAGCCTCCTGCACGAGCACGAGGTCGGGAGCCTTCAACGACTCGATGACCTGGGTCGCCAGCGCGCCGACCCGCGCGTTGTAGACCTCGGCCGACTCGGGCACATAGTCGAAGGGCGGTCTGACTCCCGGGCATCCGGAGTTGCCGGTGAAGTCACAACCATCGAACGGGTCGTCGCGGAAGTCGTAGAGGTTCTCCATGTTGAACGTCGCGACGGAGAACTCCTGCGACCGGTGCGCGGCGATGACCGGCGTGTTGCCGGACGGGTCGACGCCGGCGGTGAACGCCACCGACTCCACTTGAATGCCAAACTTCGAGAACGAGAAGTTGAGACCGCCGAAAGCGTCCGCGGAGACGGTGTCGAAGACACGCGCCGGTGGCAGCATGGCGGTGTTGTCGCCCGCCGCAGCCTTCACCCCGAGGCTGCCGAGCATGACGCGTTGGCCGTTGCCGTCGTCGAACCCGGCGCTGGTGTTGTTGTCCAGCGGGTGGGTGTCACGGAATACCCGTCGGGCGAAGGGGTCGGTGCGGTCGAGCAGCGCGTCGTTGGCGTCGACCAACCAGATCTCCGCGTCCGCCGTGCCGGCGAAGACGTCCCGGCCGCTCGTCGCCGCGCTGCCCGCCCTGACCCGCAGCCGGGCACCTTCGTGCCGCTCCCAGAAACGGTTCGCGTCGTCGAGGTTGGCCGGGGGAGTCGCGTCCGCGACCTCGACCGCTGTGTTGACATCGAGCCCCGAGTCGAGCTTGGTCAGCAGTGACGCCCCGGAGAGCTGGGTCATGTTGAAATACTCGGAGACCCGACCCCGCACGATCACCTCATCGCCGACGGTCGGCGCATAGCCGCCGATGAGCGTGGTGAACGAGCCCATGAAGACGAAGATGCCGTCCGAGGTGAGCGGGTCGCCGTCGCCGGTTCCGGTGCGGCTCTGCAGGAAGAAACCGTTCTGGTCCGCGCCGGCCGAGGTTCGAGCCAGGGTACGTTGCGTGACGACACCGCGCACGGCATAGAGAGCCGATGAGGTGCCATTGCCACTTGCCGGAGCGAGCGGTGACCGGTCGGTCAGACCGTTCTCACCCTCCAGTGTGGTTCCCTGCACCTCGCCGACGGTCAGCACCTGGCCGACAGTCACGGTGAGCAGGCAGCTCGCGGTCACCGCGTCGGCGTCGGTCGAGGTGATCGTGACGGCGTAGGAGCCGACCGGCACGGTCGCGTCGACGGTGATCTCCGCCGTCGCAGTGCCGCCGACGCCGGTCGCCGGGGTGAACGCGGTGCGATGGATCGCGCCGGTCGTCGGGGCCGGGCTAATCGCCGTGATGTCGACCGAGGTCACTGTGTCGTCGGCATCGGTCGCCGTCACATTGCGGGTCGCCGGATAACCGACAGTGGCGGCGAGCGGGGAACCGCAGACGAGCGAGACCGGCTGATCGACCGGCCCGTCGCCCACCACGTGCACGCCGAGACCATCCACAGTGTCCACGGCGAATCCGTCCCAGCCGGTCGCCGGGTCGAACGCGTCCGATGTATCGGTGTCACCGGCCGTCACCGTCGACTTGCGACGGATCGTGTTGTCGGCGGTGCTGGTCGCGCCGGTGCCCCACTCGGTGCCGGGGTCGACGCCAACCTGGCCGACCGAGTCCACGATCGACCCGGCCGCTCCACCACGCCGCAGCACCACCGCGTCATCACCGTTGAAGACGCCCGACGAGGTGGTCTGGTCGGCCTGAGCCAGGATCGCGGCCGAGGCGGAGGCGTGGGAGAAGACGAAAACATCGCCGTCCGCGACGGTGCCGGTCAGCGCGACCGTGAGCCCGGCCGTGGGTGAGCCATTGAAATAGAGCTCGAGTTGATAACCGGCGGCAGCCAGATCAACGGGGCTGCCCGTACCATTGAATATCTCAACTGCCTTGTTGTTTGAGCTGCCTTCGACATATTCGGAGATGAACAAGTCGGGCAGAGGCGCGGCGGAAGCGGTGGGGGCTGGGCCGAGAACACCGAGCAGACACAGACCTGCGATCGCCGCGACCTGTGGGCGACGAAGACGCATAGGACCTCCAGAAGGGAATTCGCATCCTCATGCGAGGGATAGCTTGAGGTTATGCGGTGGAGGTAACGAAGTCTGACCCGGGTCGACGAAGCAGGTAAATATTGGGGGAAATAGAAGTCTATCCGTTTTGAGTGATGCGGCGAATTGTCCCGGAAGGGGTTCTATCGCTTGCCGCCCGCGCCGAAGAGGCCGCCGGTCCACGGTCGCGTGAACCAACCTATCCACAGGTGTGGTTGAAAGGTCTTTACGCCCTTGCTGACCCCGTGCGCCACCACGACCACCGGCGGCAACGGTAGACGCCACCGGGCCGGGGCGAGTCCGGGGATCGGCGCCGGATATTCGCGCCAGTATCGGATCAAGCCCGGATGATGTTTCCCCGACTGTGGGTTGGTGGGATAGATCTCGAGGGCGACTTTGCGCTTGTCGTCCAGCTTGATCGCATCCTTGACTTTGTCCGCCACGAAGTCCGAGACCGCACCCTCCACCGAGGTGGGCACGCTCGGCGTCTTCGGCGGCTGCTCGTATCCAATGCCGACGGCGGCGATCTCCTGCCACGGCAACAATCCCCACGTATTCCCGTGCCAGTAATGCACTCCTTGCGTGTCGAACGCCAACCCGCGAGGCTGGAAGAAGCTCCTCAACCCGACACTCACCATCAACAGTGGAATTGAGAACAGTGCGGCGAACACACTGCCGATGGCAGCAGTCGCCGTGTCGGTGGCCTGGACAGCGGCGTAGACGAAGCCTGTCACGAATAGTCCGAGAAGCACCAACGTCAGGATGGCGGCGAAAGCGCTCGCCCGACCGAAATTGACTTTCACCGCTTCGGCGCCGAGCTGGGGCACTCCATTCACGTTAGTCACGGCGGCGATGCTAACAGTCCAGAGGAGCGCTGTGGCCGGTCGGCGTTTCGCCGTCTAGAGGGGCCGGGTCACCCATTGGCCAGTGCGGCCACGGAAAAGTACGTGCCTGTCGACTCGCCCTGTGGCGAGGCCGCCAGGCAGTGGAAGACCCAGGTTTTGTCGGTCAACTGCACCGCCCATGCCTCCCGCTGCCACGCGGCGGCCTTGGGATTGTGGTGGGCGCGGCTGACCAGCATCGTGACCGAGCACGCCTCCATCACCTCGGCGACCTTCTGCAGGTCCCGCTGCGACAATGTCGCGGGCGGAGTCGGCAGAAGTCCGCCCGCGAAGGTCTCCCAATAGTGCGGTTCGTCGCACGGGATCACGGTCAGCGCACGGCCCGTGCCGATGCCTGCGGTGACGGTCATGCCGCCCCAGCATTTGGACGCGGTCGGACAATAGAACTTTCCGCACGTGCTGTATCCGGCGAAATGGATTTTCTGGTCAAAGCTCGGCCCGTCGGTCTTTGTCTCGGCGGGAGTCGGTGAGTCGGTCGTCGGGTCAGCGATCGCCTCGTCAGTCGACTGTGCGTCGGCCGACGGTGTCGGATTCTCGTCCGACGTCTGCGACGCCTGGTTGGAGTCGATTCCGTCATCGCGGTTCGCGGCCCAAACCCCACCCGCGATGAGTGCCAGCACAAGCAGTCCGGCGCCGACAAGCCGGCCGCGGCCGCGTCGACTCGGCTCTGATCCGCTCAGGGCCGGCGGGCCGACCGGCAGTCCGGTCGGCGGCGCGGCTGCCCGGCCAGGTGCGAAAGGCGGCCTCGGCGGGATAGCACCGAACGGTGGGGGCATCACGGGCGCTGCCGGCGGCGGATAGGGAGCGGTGATCGTCGGCGTCCCGGCCTCGTTCGGGATGGTCGGCAAGCCGGACCGACTGCTCGCGGCGGCCCATCGCGCTGCGGCGGCGAATTCGGCCGCCGTGCGCCAACGGTGCGCCGGATCGGTCGCAAGCGACCGATTGATCACCTCGAGCACCGGGCCGGGCACGTCGGCGCCGAGCGGTGTGGGCGCCTCATGAACGCGCTGAATGGCCACGGCGAACGGGCTCTCGCCCTCGAACGGTCGACGGCCGGCGAGACACTCATAGGCCACCAGGCCGAGTGCGTAGACGTCACTCACCGGTGTCGCGGGGTGGCCCAGCACCTGCTCCGGGGCGAGATAGGTGGGCGTGCCCATCACGGCGTTGGTCGCGGTCAGGACCGTGGCGCCGTCGGAGCGGGCGATGCCGAAGTCGGTGAGCACGAGGCTGCCGTCCGTACGCACGAGCAGATTCGCCGGTTTGACGTCGCGATGCACGATTCCTCGGTCGTGTGCCGCCTGCAACGCCTCGGCGGCTTGGGCGATGAGGTCCATCGTCGTCTCGGGAGTCAGTCGGCCGACACGTCTGAGCAGTCGGGACAGTGGCTCACCCGCGATGAACTCCATGACCAGATAGGCGTTGTCCGCGCCGCTGTGAAAGTCGTGAATCGCCACGATGCCCGGGTGGGCGACGCTCGCCATCGACCGAGCCTCGGCGAGGAATCGCCGATCGAACCCCTCCTCGTCGAGCAGGGCGGCGAGCATGACCTTGACCGCGACCGTGCGGCCGAGCACTTCGTCGGTGGCCTCCCAGACCTCGCCCATGCCGCCAGCGCCGACGCGATGATTGAGCCGATAACGCCCGCCGAGCGTCGTTCCCGAGCTGTTCATGCCGCCTCGCAGTTTGTCAACGGTGGTCGGGTTTCGCGGCGCCGACCACGATGTGGAAGTGCCGACGCGGGAGTGTCAACCAGCAGTGTCGCGCAGCGGTGCGACATCGCGCCAACTGCGCGATCATGGCGCACCGCGCGAACCGGTCGATAACCGCGTTGTTTGACTTCGACGCCGTGCTCTACCCTGGCCATCCAGGAGGCAGACGATGGCGAAACTCAATCAGATCATCGCGGTGGAGAAGAGTGTGAAGAGCAAGTCCTTTCAGGACTTGACCGACGCTCATCACTCACTGCAGAAGCAGGCGCTACTCACCGGAATCTCTCGGTCATATCAGCCGAAGGACGAGGAGGGCGAGCAGTTGCCGTCCGAATCGACCCGGGTGCAGGTGCAGGCCGACAACGTGATTCGGCAGGTCAGCGCGTCGCTGTCGCGTCTGTTCGACGTCACCGCCACCAAGGACGCCACCAACTGTGTGGCGAAGGCCGATGTCGTCGTCGACGGACGCACCCTTCTCACCGATGTGCCGGTGACATATCTGCTCTTCCTCGAGAAGCAGCTCACCGACCTGCACACCTTCGTTAAGAAGCTGCCGGTTCTCGACGCGGCCGAGTCGTGGACTTTCAACGACTCCGCCGATGCGTGGTCGACCGAGCCGGTCCGGACGATTCGGACGAAGAAAGTGCCCCGCAACCACGTCAAAGCGGAGGCGACGGAGAAGCACCCAGCGCAGGTCGAGGTCTACTACGAGGACATCTCGGTCGGCTATTGGACCACCGTGAAGTTTTCCGGTGGGCTGCCGGCGCGGCGGGTGTCGGATCTGCTCGAGCGCGTCGAGAAACTGCAGCAGGCGGTCAAGTTCGCCCGCGAAGAGGCCAACGGCGTCGAGGTCGTCGACCGAAAGATGGGGGAGGCCGTCTTCGGTTACCTCTTCGGGTGACCCATAGATTCCCCACGCCGCCAATGTGCGTGGGGTGCGCATGGAGCGCAAGCTGATGCTGAAGCTCAGCCTGACACACGTGGCACAGTGGTGGTTCGAGTCCACCCCCCAGCACCACACGCCGGGGTAGCCCAACTGGCAGAGGCAGCCACGATCAATCTCAGACTATTGCTCCAGATTCAGCATTCGCCACTGCACGCCAGATCGACCGGGTGCGAACAACAACGTCGAATGCTGGTTCAAATCCGGCCCGCCGCTCCACATGTGGCGGTAGTTCAACGGTAGAACGCGACGTCATAACGAATGATTCGCACCCTTAAACGTGCTGGAGCGGCCCGACCTATCACGTCGGACGCGAAGTGCCTCACAGTGGCAGACCGAGGCCCGGGAGTCGGACAGAGCTCCCGGGCCTCACTACGTGTCGGCTGAGGCCGGTGGGGCCGAGGCGGCGATGTGGTTCCACGGCGGGTGCGCCCAAACCACCGCCGCAGGACGCTTTGAGCCGTACGGTGAAAAGTGCCGGAAGATCCTGTGGGGGGCGCGGTCGGTGCGGTGGGGGTCGCGACTGCAGTGACACAGGTGTGACTGTCGGTGGGGGAGGTGGCGGTGTGGCGGCGCCGACGAACCTGCGGCGGGAGCCCAGCCTGGCCGTTGGCCTGGGGCCGCTGCTGAGCGCATCCGCCGACGAAGTGGGCACCGCGATCGTCAGCGCCGCGGTGCGGGCCACCCAAGCCCAGCGCGGTTTCCTGCTGCTCACCAACGGACGCGACTGGACGATCATCGCTGACGCTCAAGGGCCTGGGGTGCGCCCGGAACCGGTGAGCGCTCCCGACCCGACTCGCCCTGACGCGACCAGCCCCACCGTGGCGGGCTTCGACACGACGGCGATCTCGACCCGGGTTCTTGACCGGGTCGCAGCCAGTCGGACGCCGCTCGTGGCCCACGACGTGCCGCGCGAAGAGGAACTCGTGGGTGACCAACAGTTGCGCGGGCACGGCGTGAAGTCGTTGTTCTGCGCTCCGCTCATCGAGTCGGAACAGGTCATTGGCGTCATCTATCTCATCGACGATCGGACCTCCGGCCGGTTCACCCCGCGCCGTGTCGAGGCGGTCACCCCGTTGCTCACCGTCGCGGCCGCCGCAGTCAGTGGTGCGCGGGCCAATCAACGGTTGCGGGAGCGACTCGAGATCTATGACCGCGTGATGAATACGACGACAGAAGGCATCTGGATGGTTGACCCGCAGGGGCGCACCCTGGGAGCCAACCCGGGCATGGCGCGGATGATCGGCTATCGCGCGGAGGAGATGGTCGGCCGCCCCGCCACGCAGTTCGTCTATCCGGATGACTTCGCCGACAACGACGAGCGCATCGCGTCGCGCCGGCGTGGCGTCGCGGAGAGCTATGAACGCAGGTTTCGCCACAAGGATGGCAGCGTGGTCTGGGCACTCGTCTCCGCCACACCGATCACGGACGCGGCCGGTCGGCACCTCGGTTCGGTCGGCTTCGTCGCGGACATCGCGCGCTGGCGCATGTCGGAGGAGGCGCTGCGACAAAGCGAACTGCGGCTCAGCGAGGCACAGCGCATCGCCCACATAGGAAACTGGGAGCTCGACATCGCAGCCAACGTGCTCGTGTGGTCGGACGAGATCTATCGCATCTTCGAAATCGATCCGGACAGGTTCAAAGCGTCCTACGACGCTTTTCTGGCAGCCATCCATCCTGATGATCGAGACTACGTCAACCAGATCTATTCCGACTCAGTCGCGCAGCACCGGCCCTATGATGTCATTCACCGGCTGCAGATGCCGGATGGCCGAATCAAATTCGTCAACGAACGATGCGAGACGTTCTATGACGATGTCGGGCGTCCGACACGTTCCGTCGGAATCGTGCATGACATCACTGAGAGTCAGGCCGCGCAGGAGACGTTGCGCCAATCGCAGGCCTATAACAGGGGACTCATCGAGGCGTCCCTGGACGGGCTGGTGACAGTCAACGAACGGTTGATCATCACCGATGTCAACGACAGTTTCTGTCGGCTGACCGGACATTCCCGCGACGAACTGCTGGAATCGCCGTTTCCGAGTCACTTCACCGATCCAGTGCAGGCCGCGCAGGGGGTGCGGCTCACGTTGGAGCGGGGATCGGTGGCCGACTATGAACTGGTCTTGGCGCACGTCGCAGATCGCGGGGCCTCAGGCGTATTGGTGTCGTTCAACGCCGCCACCTATGCGGAGCCGGCGACCGGAGAGGTGCGTGGCATCTTCGCGGCCGCGCGCGACATCACCGAAAGGCGGCGGGCCGAGCAGGAGGTGCTGCGGCTCAACATTCGCCGCCGCGACGACGCACTAGAGGCGTCCCGCCTCAAGTCGGAGTTTCTTGCCACGATGAGCCACGAGATCCGCACCCCGATGAACGGGGTGATCGGTCTCACGACGCTGCTGGCGGATACGTCGCTTGACGCGACTCAGCGCCGCTATGTCGCCGGCATCGACACTGCGGGCAAGGCGCTGCTCGCCATCATCAGCGACGTTCTCGACATCTCCAAGATAGAGGCTGGCGAGCTCGTTATCGTGCCGCGAGAAATGGACCTGTCGGAGGCGGTCGAGCGGGTGATAAT
Source organism: uncultured Actinomycetota bacterium (assembly GCA_963736695.1). Taxonomy (GTDB): domain Bacteria; phylum Actinomycetota; class Actinomycetes; order Mycobacteriales; family Micromonosporaceae; genus CAVTPU01. The sequence continues at coordinate 2,264,039 of CAVTPU010000004.1, read as the reverse complement.
TCTGCTGCGCGAGGCGGCCCGGGTCAAAGGAATCGAGCTCACCGGGCAGGTCAGCCCCGGGATGCCAGCCACAGTCGTCGGTGATCCCGTTCGGGTGCACCAGATTCTGCTCAATCTCGTCGACAACGCCGTCAAATTCACCGAGCACGGAGGCGTCTCGGTGCGTGTGCTGCCCGCGCCAGGTGGCGATCGGGACGCGGCGACGGTGGACGCGATGATCGAAGTGACCGACACGGGCATCGGCATCTCGCCCGACGACATGGGTCGACTGTTCGAGAAGTTCGGGCAGTCGACCCCGTCGCCGACCCGGCCCCAGGGAGGGACCGGACTCGGTTTGGCGATCACCAAGCAGCTGGTGGAACTCATGGGCGGAGATGTCGGCGTCAACAGCGAGATAGGACGCGGCAGCACATTCTGGTGCACCCTCCCCTTTGGTCGGATCTCGAGCCAGCAGCGGCCATCCGACGCACGTTGACCCCACTGGTTACGATCGCGGCGACCAGGCAGGCGAGGCGTTGAGGAGCGGACAGGTGGGTCACCAGGGGCCGGCGGGCCAAGTCGTCTTCGACCGCAGGGAGCAGCTCGACCAGATCACCAGTGGGCTGCTGCCCGGCGAGCAGGTGATCGCGGTCTATGACGCGATCGGTGTGGGCACCGGGTTCATCGGCCTCACCGACCGCAGGGTGATCATCAAAGACAAGTCCTTTGTGGGCCAGAAAGTGGCGATCACCAGCATCCCGTACTCGAAGGTCACAAGCGTGAGCGTCGTGAGCAACAAGTCGTGGGCGGGCTCGTTCTTCTCGACCGGATCGATCGCCATTCACGTCGGGGCGCAGACCTATGAGGTCGACTTTCGTGGCAGCGGCAAGAGCCAGCACGCCCACAATGTGATCTTGCATTACATCGCGCATTCGTGATGTCGCCAGGCCGTCGTCGGCGTCGGGGAGATCCCAGCGGAACACCCGGGCGCCGCCGCAGCCGCGTGACGTAGAATCATCGGCGGCCAGGCCTCGTAGCTCAGGGGATAGAGCACCGCTCTCCTAAAGCGGGTGTCGCGCGTTCGATTCGCGCCGGGGCCACCTGTGCGACCAGCACAAAGAAGCCCCTGACCTGGGGAAACCCGGTCAGGGGCTTCTTGCTGCTCTGCGAACCCCGCCATCGACCCGATGTTGATCGTGAGGACTCCGACGCGGCGGCGTGGCCGTCTCCGGAGAAGCCGTGATCTTTCTTTACATAGAGGTATTGCAATATGTGCACACTAATGCTGTTCTGGAGATCCCTGATGTTGCTATGGAGGTTTCATGCGACGCACGTTCGTGGCGCTTCTCAGCGCCGCAGCGGTCGGATCGGCGATGATTCTCGCCGGCCCGACCGCCGCCACCGCCCGGCCAGACCTTCAGATGGTCGACACATCCCACCAATACGTGGTGACGGGTCCAAAGACGCTCGCCGACCGGGATGCGATCGCCCGCACCGGCGCGGCGATCGACACCATCGAAGACGGCAAGATCTATGTCACCGCGACCTCGGCCGACGTGGTGAAGATCCGCGCCTTGGGCTTCGGGCTCCAGCTCATCCCGGCGGCGCCCCCCGCCTCGACAACCGACCTGGGCACCCGTGACTTTCCGGCCTCGGACTCCGGCTATCACAACTACGCCGAGACCACGGCCGAGATCAACCGGATCGTGGCCGCCTATCCGGCGCTCGCTCGGTCTCAGGTCATCGGTCAGTCATATGAGGGGCGCAACATCGTGGCCCTGAAGATCTCCGACAACGTGGCGACCGACGAAAACGAACCCGAGATTCTCTACGACGCGCACCTTCATGCGCGTGAGCACCTCACCGTCGAGATGGCACTCTATCTCGCCAATCTCTTCACCAGCGGCTATGGATCAGACAGTCGCGTGACCAATGTGGTCAATTCCCGTGAGATCTGGATCGTGCCGGACCTCAACCCGGACGGCGGCGAATACGACATCGCGACCGGGTCCTATCGGTCGTGGCGCAAGAACCGTCAGCCCAACGCGGGGTCGACCGCCATCGGCACCGACCTCAACCGCAACTTCGGTCACCAGTGGGGCTGTTGTGGCGGTTCGAGCGGCACGCCGTCAAGCGAGACCTACCGCGGGCCGTCGGCGTTCTCCGCGCCGGAGACTCAGGTGATCCGCAACTTCGTGCTGTCCCGTCGCGTCGGCGGTGTTCAGCAGATCAAGGCGAACATCGACTTCCACACCTATTCCGAGCTGGTTCTGTGGCCATTCGGATATACCTCGGCCACCACCACCACGGGAATGACGCTGGATCAATACAACACCTTCGCAACCATCGGCCAGCAGATGGCGGCCACCAACGGATATACGCCTGAGCAGTCGAGCGCGCTCTATGTCGCCGACGGCGACATCATCGACTGGATGTGGGGAAACCAGCAGATCTGGGGATACACGTTCGAGATGTATCCGAACTCGCCATTCCCCGGCTTCTATCCCGGCGACGAGGTGATCGCCACCGAGACCGCGCGCAACAAGTCCGCCGCGCTGTTGCTGGCCGAATTCGCCGACTGCCCCTATCGGGCGATCGGCAAGCAGGCTCAATATTGCACCGCGACGAACGACTTCTCGATGTCGGCGACACCGGCCTCCGGGACCACCGCGGCTGGCGGTTCAGTGACGTCGACCATCGGGACCGCGGTGACCAACGGTGCCGCTCAGACGGTGAATCTCTCCGCGTCGGGTCTGCCGACCGGAGCCACCGCGACCTTCGCGCCGGCGTCGATCACCTCCGGAGGATCGTCGACGGTGACCATCGCCACCTCGGCGGCGACCCCGGCCGGGACCTATCCGGTCACCATCACCGGCACGGGCACGTCGGCGACGAGGAGCACCACCTATTCCCTCACCGTGAGCGGAACCCCGGGATGCTCGGGCACGAACACAACCAACGTGACGATCCCAGATATGGCCACTGTGGAGAGTCCGATCACGATCGCGGGCTGCGCCCGCAATGCCTCCGCGACCAGCAAGGTCGAGGTGCACATCGTGCACACCTATATCGGTGACCTGGTCGTGACGTTGGTCGCGCCGGACGGCAGCCTCTACACCCTGCACAACCGGGCTGGCGGTTCCGCCGACAACATCAACCAGATCTACACGGTGAACCTCTCGACCGAGGCGGCGAACGGCTCGTGGAAGCTGCGGGTTCGTGACGCGGCATCGGCCGACACCGGCTATATCGACAGCTGGACCCTGACCCTGTGACCGTGGTCCTGACCTTGTGAGCGATGCGGTGCCCCAATGCGACAGGTTGGGGCACCGCATGTCGATTTCACCGTTCGCAGACAACACCGTCATGGTCACGGTCCTCATACCAGTGGTATTCGACGTCTACCCCCAAACGGTATGGGCCGTATCCATTGCTGATCGCCTCCTTGCACGTGGAAAAGCGTCGATCCGCTTTCGGGGCAGAGGGTGCCTTCGTCTTGGGTTTGGTCGGAGGTTTTGGAACCGCCGGCTGGGTCGCTGTTCGGGAAGCGCTGCTGCTGGGCTGCATCTTCGATCCCGTTGGGGTAGCGCCTGTCGTGGCGTGTGCAGGAGAGCCCTGGGTTGAGACACCGGAACGAGGCTGGGGAACCGATTTGTTGGAAGTCTCCGGATCCCCCTGAGCCTTGAGGCAACACAGCGCAATAAGCAGCAGAGCTACCGAAACGGCCAGTACCTTATATCGTGGACCGCGTGTTCGCGCGGTCTGTTGAGGATGGCTCACTCACGCATAGTTCCTCAGCGTGACGAATTGGTGGATCCGATGATCGTCCAAATGCGTAACGCCTTGCGTACTCTCCGAAGTAACCTTTCGTCCCATCGAGCCTGTCTTGCGCGTTTGTCTCAGCGGCTACGTGCAACCGGTCGTCTGTTGTGTCGAGGTTGACCCTGACGCGACGTGAGGCCGTAGCGTCGGTCGCGGAGGTCGGGGATGAACAGTTATTCGATCGGTGAAGTCGCGACGTTGGCCGGGATAACGGTCCGGACGTTGCACCACTATGACGAGGTTGGCCTGCTCTCGCCGCAGGCGCGGTCAACGGCGGGCTATCGCCGATATTGCGACGCCGACGTCGAGCGACTGCGTCAGATTCTCACCTATCGCGAGCTGGGTTTTGCTCTGGACAAGATCGCCATGCTTGTCGGCGATCCGAAGACGAACGTCCTCACTCACCTCCGCCGTCAGCGCCGCATGCTGCTCGATCGCATCGACCGCATGCGGCGCATGGTCGACACCCTCGAGTTCCTATTGGAGGCACAGCAGATGAACATTAAGCTCACCCCGGCCGAACGGCTGGAGATCTTCGGAGATCATGACCCCGATGAGTACGCCGAAGAGGTCGAGCAGCGGTGGGGCGGCTCAGCCGCCTACGCGCAGTCGATGCGGCGCACGGCTGCCTACACGGCGGCCGACTGGCGGGAAATCAAGGCGGAGGGGGATCGGCTCAACGAACGGATGGCCGAGGCGATGGCCGCTGGCTCTGCGCCCGACTCGGTCGTGGCCATGGATCTGGCTGAGGAGCACCGCCAGCACATCAGCCGCTGGTTCTATGACTGTGGCCACGATGTCCACGGTGGACTCGGTGAGCTCTATGTCAACGATCCGCGATTCGCGGCCACCTATAACAAGGTGCGGGAGGGCTTGGCGGACTGGATCAGTCGGGCCATCGCGGCGAACTCGGCCCGCGCCTGACCGGATTCGGTGCACCGCAGTCGGTTCGGCCGTCGCGGCACACGCCGTCGCACACGGTCGTTGGGGCAGCTGTGTGATTGCTGTCCCAACGACCGGGCAGGCAGCATCGCTGGCACAGCCCGATCGTTGATCGGAGTATCGCCGCTGATCACATGGCGGCGGACCAGAAACGACGGAGGGTAAGTCATGCGTAACATGCGCATCATCGTGGCGGCACTGGCGGCGGCGCCACTGGTGACACTGGGGTTGGCCACCGCGGCTCACGCCTCGACGGTCACCGCCAACGAGCCGATCGCGCCCGTTATCGCACCAGTGGGCATCGCACCTGTCATCGCACCAGTGGGCATTGCCCCCGTTATCGCGCCAGTGGGGATTGCCCCAGTGATCGCGCCAGTCCGCCACGATGACCGTCTGGTGACGACGACTCCATCACGCCTGCGGAAGTGACTGCTCCGGTCCGGGCAGCGTGCGGGACAAGACAGTCGAACGGATGTCATAGATGATCGCGTCGACTTCGTCGACGTGTGCCCGCATCGCCGCCTGGACCGGATCCCCGGAAACCCGGGGAACCATCGCCTGCAGGGCCAAACCGAGCCGAAATAGTCGGTCGATCGCGCGATGCCGCAACTCTTCGGCGATGTCGCGACGGTCCTCGGCGAGCCGAAGCCGTTCGTGGTCGACGCGGCGGCGAATGAGATGCAGGGTCACGCCGGCCTGCCGGCCGAAGTGGGCTGCGAGTTCCAGATCGGTGCGGTCGAAGGCTGCTCCGGGCGGGCGGGAAAGAATCAATACGCCGTACGGGTCGGAATCGGCGAGGATCGGCGTGACGAGCGTCGGTCCGATCTGGTGTGATGACCGGTCGGCGAGCATGCGCACATAGGGGTCGTCGACGTCGTCGACGACCAGCGCGTGGTTCGCGGCGAAGGCGGCGCTGGCAACAGAGTTGGCGATGGGCAGCCGGCGCCCGAGATGCGGGGTGTGGCTTCCGTCGGCGACGTCGAGGCTCGCCGTGTTGGGTTCGATCGCCACCGCGAGGCACGCGCCGCTGGCTGCCGCTGCCTGGCGGGCTCTGCGAACCAGCTCCGGCAGGGCGTGGTCGGGTGCGGCGGCGGCGAACAGTCCAGTGGTGACATCGGTCATCGCTGATCGCCAAGATGGCTCACGGCGGAGTTCGGCGATGAGAGCCGCGTTGTCGATGGCGTTGGCGGCCCCCGCCGCGAGCGCCTGGACCCAGTCGTGGTCGTCACGGGTGAACCGGTTCGCGCCGACGTGCCGGGTGAGGATCAGCGATCCGGTGAGCCGCTCGGAGCCGACCAACGGGGTGCGGAGTGTGGGTCGCGCACCGTCGTGTGGACCGTGGGGAGCGGCGGCGATCGCCGCCATGGTCGAGGCCGGAAGTCCCGTATGGAGCATTCGCGAATGACCTCCATTGTGGACGATAGTGAGGGCGGCGGCGTTCGCGTCGACCAACGCGCGGGCGCCGGCCATCACGTGACGCAGCACGTCGTCGAGGTCGATCACCCGGCTGATGGCGAGACTGGTTCGCAGCAGGCCCCGAATCCGGCTCGGTGCGTCCGGTAGGTCGTGGGCATCCACGGTCGGTGGATGGGACACCTTTCTCATCAGCCTCCCGCCATCGGGTCGTCGACGGCGTGGGTCGCCCGATCTCCATCGGCTTCGGTCGGGCCACCGGCCGCGTGTTTCTCCCCCATGTCGCGCGTCGCTCACTGCGCCCCGGCCTTTCGGTTACTCCTGCGCGTTTCCTCGAGTCTGGCATTTCAGACGGCCCGGGCACCGGCGAAGCGGTCGATCGGACGGGCCATGGCCGACACATGTGGGCGGGGCTGTCGAATGGCCGAGCGCGCGATACCGTACCAGCCGGTGGTCATCGCATGTCCCCGGCACGAACGGTGGCAAAGCGGGCAAAGCGCGCAGGCAGGCTCGCGAGCGACTGACACGCGAGCGAGCGGAGAAACGGATGAGTCAGACCTGGGTTCGAGTGCCCGAGGGTTCAGATTTTCCCGTGACGAACCTGCCGTTCGGGATCTTCTCCCGAGGCGACGATCAACCGCGGGTCGGTGTCGCGATCGGGGATCAGATCCTCGATGTGAGAGCCCTCGATCTGCCGTCGGCGGCCGACTTCGCGCATCCGACGCTCAACCCTTTTCTCAGTCGGGGACGCGCGGTGTGGTCTGCGGTGCGGGCGCGACTCACCGAGTTGTTGACCGACCCCGCCTACCGAACGCGGATCACGCCGCACCTGGTGCCGATGGCGGGCGCACGCACACACCTGCCGTTCGCGGTGGCCGACTATGTCGACTTCTATTCCAGCGAGCACCACGCCACCAACGTGGGTCGCATCTTCCGGCCCGGCGGTGAGCCGCTCACGCCCAACTGGCGGCATCTGCCGATCGGCTATCACGGCCGAGCCGGCACGGTGGTCGTCTCGGGCACGCCGATCGTTCGGCCGCACGGTCAACGCAAGGCACCCGACGAGACGGAGCCGACCTTCGGCCCAACTCGCCGGCTCGACGTCGAGGCCGAGGTCGGTTTCGTCGTCGGCACCCCGTCGGCGCTCGGTCGCCCGGTGAGTGCCGACGCGTGGCGCGAGCACGTCTTCGGACTTGTGCTTGTCAACGACTGGAGTGCGCGCGACGTGCAGGCATGGGAATATGTGCCACTCGGTCCGTTTCTCGGCAAGTCGTTCGCCACATCGATCTCACCGTGGGTGGTGCCCATCGAGGCGGTGGAGTCGGCGCGTGTCACACCACCGGTCCAGAGCCCAAGGCCGCTGCCCTATCTGCGCGACGAACAAGGGTGGGGGCTCGACATCGACATCGAGGTCGAGTGGAACGGAGTGGTCGTCTCCCGACCCCCGTTTCGTCACATGTATTGGACACCGGCTCAACAGTTGGCGCACCTCACCGTCAACGGGGCCGCGCTGCGCACCGGCGACCTCTTCGCGTCGGGGACGGTCTCGGGTCCGGACCGAGACCAAGCTGGATCGCTGCTCGAACTGTGCTGGAACGGCGCAGATCCGATCACCTTCCCAGACGGGTCGGTGCGTGCGTTCCTCGCCGACGGCGACACCGTCGCCATGCGTGCCAAGGCCACGGGCGCGGACGGCGCCCCGATCGGCTTCGGCTCGGTCAGCGGGACCGTCCTGCCGGCGCGGGGCTGAGAAGTTCGGTGAACCGGGCGGCGTCACGCTGGGCATAGTCGGCATAGCAGTTGTTCATGATGACGTGGGTCTCGGTCGCATCACGGGCCAACCGCCGCAATCGGGGTGCCCAGCTCCGCAGCTGCGGGTCCGGATAGCGGTAGCCATATTTTTCGTGGATGTCCCGGCTGGTCCAGCGCTCACTGTGGCCGTGGAACCGGACGATTGCCAAGTCGGTGGTGGCGGCCAGAATCGGCCGCACCGACGAGGTGTGCCCCTGCGGCATGTCGACCCCGACCAGCGTGAGCCCGTGCTCGCGAAGAAACCGCACGGTCTGCGCCTCATTGTCGCCGTCGAACCAGGACGGGTGGCGAAACTCGACCGCGACCGGCAGTGGCCGACACCGCTCGGCGATCTCGAGCAGATGCTGTTTGTTGTCCCGCCGGATGGTGAACCACGGCGGAAACTGAAACAGCAGTGCGCCGAGCCGCCCCACGTCGGCCAACGGTCGGACGGCGGTGAGAAACCGGCTCCACAGCTCGTCATAGGTCCGCGGGGCGACATCGGCACGATAGAGGCTCTTCTTCTCCGTCTGGGGTCGCAGATCGCTCGGCAACGCGGCCGGTCGAGTCGGTTGGCCGGTGAGCAGGCTGAACGCCTTGATATTGAAACGAAAATGGGTCGGCGTGCGATCGACCCACAACCGCACCGTCTGCTCGGCCGGCGTGGCGTAGTAGGTGGAGTCGACCTCCACCACGGGGAACCGTTCGCAATAGAAGCGCAGCCGCCCCTCGGGGCTGTTCGCCGAGGGCGGATACCAGCCTGACGCGAGCAGAGTCGGATCGGTCCACGAGGCGGTGCCCACCCGGATCTGGCCCATGCGACCAGTGGACTCCACCCGGAGTGGCCCGCGTGGCCATATCCACATAGCTCGGTCTCTGGCGGTAGGGCGTAACCACACTGCCGGTGATTCGTTGGCGACGATGATTGGTTCATCGTGCCGCGCGAGGCGCCCAGCGGCCGCCCACCCACGCCCGCCCTCCCCTCAACCTGAAGGATGCCCGGCACCGTGTTCACCCCACACGTGTCCGCGCCGCTGCGGCGGCCGCTCCCGTTCGCCCGTACGCCCACCGTGGCCGGCCGTGTCGCCGGCGACTGGGCGACGGTCGCGGCGACCGCCGGGCGAGCCCGCGTCGCGCACTTCTGTCCGGCCCCGCAACTCGGCTCTTCCCTCGGCGCGGTCACACGGTGTCTGCGCGGCTCCATGGCCGTCGGTCGGCGCCTGGCCCGGGCCCTGTGCGGTCGCATTCGCCGAGCCCTGCATGAGGGCATGTGGCCCGGCAGGTTCCGACGTATCGCCCACGCCAACGGCGAGGCGACGGTGGTGCTCGATGGCGATCTCGAAGTTCGGTGGCAGTCGCCGGCCGTCACCGACGAGTTCGCGTTGAGCAACCTCGCCGGCGCGCGGAGGCACTTTCTGTCGGTGCTGCATCCGCACGACGCCCTCGTCGCGCTGGGGCGGCTGCGGCGGCTCGTCGATCACGCGGCGCGCAACCCCGCTATCAATCCACAATCAGAGCTGATCGAGACCAGGCTGCGAGACGGCCGTGGTCGGTGGCGCGACGTCGAGCTCGCCGTGAGAGTCGCTCCGCGGGCGGGTTGGCTCGTGGTGGGGTTGCGAGACGTGCGGCAGCGTCGGCGGGGGTCGCAACGTTTCACCACGGCGGTGCGGGGCGCCGACCCGCTCGCCGCAGCTCGACACGACGAGGCGTTGCGACGAGCGGAGGCCGCACTTCATCACGTCGCGACGACCGGACCGCCGTCGACGTGGAGCCCCACCAATGGTCTCGACGGCGACCCCGACCAGCAGATCGTCATGCGGCGCGACCTGCCGGGTGCGTTGGTGCGCGGCGAACTCGACCTGCTCTATCAGCCGATCATGGACCTCGGGCTGGACTATCCCTACGCGGTCGAGGCGACGCTCTGCTGGATGCATCCCACGCTCGGCAGGCTGACCCTCACCCAGCTCGCGCCCGTGGCCGCCCGGCTCGGGCTCATCGACGAGATCAGCAGCTGGTCGGTTGATCACGCCTCGCGTCAACTCGCACAGTGGCTCGCCGCGGGTCGGGACCTCGTGTTGTCACTCAACGTCGGGTGGCACCAGCTCGCCGGACTCGACGCGGGCGGGGGAGGGCTCTGTGCCGACATCGATGAAGCCATCATCGCGTACGGGCTGCCCGCCAATCGTCTCGTGATCGAGCTGGACCAACGGCCGGGAGCCGTCGACACCGACGTCGTCGAGGCGTGCCTGCGACAGGTCCGGGCACGTGGGGTGCGCACGGCGCTCGACGACTTCGCCGTCGTCGGATCAGGCGCGCTCGACCTGCTGCGGATTCTTCCGGTTGACGTGGTGAAGATAGGGCGGTCCCCGCTTCGTCCACCCGACCTCGAGGTGATCGAGGTCATGGTCGGACTCGGGCGTCAGCTCGCCTTCGACGTCGTCGCTCAGGGCCTAGAGACATGGGCCGACCGGCGATTAGTGCAGGCCACGGGGTGTCACCTGGGGCAGGGCCCGCTCTTCGCCGAACCGGCGGCGGCCGAGGTGATCGAGAGCTATCTCGACGGCTTTTTCTGCGCCGACTGAGCGCATGACCTGACGAGTGCGTCAGCTGCAACCGAACCGTTGCAGGGCCAGATGGTTTTTCCCGCAGCGCCGACTAGGGTGGGCAGGACTGTGTGCGGTCGAGGAGGAGCGGGATGCGGTTCGAGGTCACTTCCGTGCTCGACGCCATCGAGCGTCATCTCACCACCGACGCGGCGCTCGCACAAGTGGTCGTCGATCTCGGCGAAGTGGCGTGGTTCGACGCTCTCGACGGCGGCCGGCCCGTGAACCTGCTGCGTGTGGGGTTGCTCGTCGACGCCTTGGTTCGACATTACGGAGACGATGCCTTCAAGATCTATCCGGTGGCGGGACGAGCGCTGCTCACCGACGCCGACCTCACCTCGAAGGAACGTATGGTGCTGGGGCGATGGGCCGGCGACGGGCTTATCGAGGTGGTGCCGACCGTCGACGATCGGGTGTGCGAGATCGCCGACATGACCGGGTTGCCCGTGGTGACACGCACTCTGCCGACTGGGCCGACGCAGTTCCCCTGGCTGCACGAGGACTCCGGCCGGGTGCTGCTTCTCGTGCCGGGCGAGGGCGGTGCCCAGGTGCTCGGTCCGGTGGCCGAGCCGGCGAGCAATGCGGACATGCCGGTGTTGAGCCGAGTGTGGCGGTGCCCCCGCCGGGAGTGCCCCACCTTCGGTGACCGGCGGTTGGCGAGTCAAGCCGTGCCGCGGCTGCGTGCGGCGGTGCCGGTCTGCCCTCGACACGAGGAGCCTCTCGCCAATGCGGGGCCACGGTTGGCGTCGGCCACGATGGTGCTCATCGTCGATGGCAGGGTTCGCGACCGGTTCGTCGTTCGCACTGGCCCTCCGCTGGTGGTTGGGCGGTCGCCCGAGGCGGGCATCTCGATCGGCGCCTATGTCACCGGCGGCGGGGTGAGCATGATCAGCCGCAGTCATCTGCGGCTTGAGCTGCATCGGGAGACCTTGTTGGTGCACGACACATCGACGAATGGCACGGTGATTCGCAGCCGCACGTCTCCCTTCGGCCCGACGAACGAGGTGCGGCTCACGGGCGGGGAGCCCTATGCCACCACGCCATGGGACTCCATCGAGCTGCACGAGCGGGTCGTGTTGGTTCGCTCGGCGATGGCGATGCACCTCTACAGGCCCGTCGCGGGGTCGTCGTCGGTCATGGCCGACGCGCCGACAATCGCGTTGCGGCCAACCTATTGAGAACCGCGCAGGAGGCAGGTTGTCACCACTGCGTCACCGCACGTGAGACTATGTGTTGTTCGGTCCACTGTCGCTGAACATGGCAGAACTTTCCGCTATTCTGACCGGCGACCGTCGCCCCTGCGGCGCATCCCTAGCGCCACCGGCGGTCACCGCCGCTTCACTCTCGGGTGAGCCGGGGTAAGCACGGAAAGGTGTGACCACCACATGGCGGGACGTCCTCCTGACCGATGGTGGCGGACGGCGACCATTTTGGTCCTGTTGGCCTCACTCCTCGCGGTCTTCGGCGCGTCATCCCCGGTGATGGCCGATCCAAACACCGATGACGAGGGCGGCAGCATGACGCTTCGAGAGAAACTCGAAGCCTCTGCCAAGAGCTACTACACAGCCAAGGCCAAGCTCACCGCCTCACGTGCCCGGCAAGAGGCGATCGCCAAACGGCTTCAGGAGTCCGAGACCAACCTCGTGCGACTCACCGCCAAAGTCGGCGAGATCGCCGCCGCGAGATACAAAGGCAGCGAAATTAGCGTCGTCACCAGCATCCTCGTCGGGGAAGGGTCAGCGGAGGAGATGCTGCGGGGCGCGGCGGTGGCCGACTATCTCGTGTGGCGCGACGACGAACAGCTGCGCAAATATCGCGAAACCCGCGACGACTCCAAGCGGCAGAAGCAACTTCTTGAGAAAGAGGTGGCGACCCAGGCGCAGCAACTCGCCGCGCTCGACAAGCAGAAGCGCGACGCCGAGAAGGCGCTCGCCTCGGTCGGCGGTCTCGTCTCCGCCGGCTACACCGGGCCGCCGCCGAAGGCGCAGCCCGCACCCCGCCGGTCCGATGGCGGCTGGCCGGGCGAGTCATGCAGCGTCAAGGACCCCACCGGCACCGGCGGGTGCATCACGCCCCGCACCTATCACGCGGTGACCGAAGCGCGGCTGGCCGGCTTCACCCGCTTCACCAAGTGCTGGCGAACACAGAGTTGGGGTGAGCACCCGCGGGGGCGGGCGTGTGACTTCTCGTCGGCGCGCAACGGGTTCGCCGGTGCCGCGACCGGCGGCGATCGGACATATGGCAACCGGCTCGCAGCTTGGTGCAAGAGCAACGCCGAGGCGCTGGGTGTGATGTATGTGATCTGGTATAGGCAGATCTGGATGCCCGGTGTCGGTTGGCGGTCGTATTCCGGATCCGGAGGCGCATCCGGCGAACACACCAACCACGTGCACTTATCGATGCTCTGACGGTGTGAAAGGCTCGACATAGGCCGGTGGGCCGTGTCAGTTGGGTCGGCCGAACCCGCGCAACGGCGCGAAGTCGACCGGCCGTATGGTGATCGACTGGCCCGGCTCTGGGGCGTGAATGACCTTTCCGCCGCCGACATAGAGTGCGACGTGGTGCAGGTCCGAATAATAGAAGACCAGGTCGCCGGGGCGCAGGGCCGATCTGCTGACCGACGGCACCGCGCGGAACTGCTGTGCGGCGCTATGGGGCAGGGTGACTCCCACCGCCCGCCACGATGCCAGTGTGAGGCCTGAGCAATCGAATGCCCCGGGGCCGGCTGCGGCGAACCGATAGGGTTTGCCGAGCTGCGCATAAGCGAAAGCGACCACCCGACTCGCCGTTGAGTTCTTCCATGGCGAACCCGTCGAGGGTGCGGTGGTGTCGGAACGTCGGGCCGCGCTGCGAGACGCCGCGGCCGCGACGCGCTGCGCGCGAGCCACCAGAGCCTGTCCCGCGTTGACGACGCGGCGCGCTGCCACGGCATCGGCTGCGAGCCGAGCCTCTCGGCCCCGCAACGCGTCAAGGCGATAGAGGGCGCTGCGCCACTGTGCCTCGATGAGGGTCAGCCGTGCGGTCCGATCGCGGACAAGAGCGTCCATTGTGGTGAGACGGTCGGCGAAGCCGTGCGACCAGGCGGTGTCGAGGAGCAGATCATGCATGGATGGCCGGGCGAGGGAATAGTCCGTGGTGGCGATCTCCGCGCGGATCGCGTCGGCAATGCTGCGCAGTTGCGCGATTCTGGCCTTCACCCAGGCGATGTCGGCGCGCAGCGTGTTCTGCTGGGCCAGCATGGTCTGCAGTTGCGCGGTGGCCCGCGCGAGGCCCGCCCTGTCGCGAACGCGATCCACCGAAATTCGACCGACTCCGGGCTGGTCTGCAGCTAACCGATCCGCTGACCTCGAAGCCGTCAACGGTCGGCTCAGCAGGCCGAAGTTCACAGTGGAGGCAGGCGATCGAGATGGGGGGACCGTGATCGCGGTCATGGCGCGTTGGTTGTGGGAGTCGGCGTCCGTCTCGCGTTGCTCGCCGATCCGTTGTGGTGCCGCGCTCAGCGCCAGCGGAAACACGGGTGCGATGAGGATCGCGGTGAGTGCGGCGCGGCCGGTGACTGCGGCGGCACGGCGCCAGGAGTCCTGCGAATGCGGGTGGACCCGCCCAGGTAATGATGGCACGTCGAGACTAACGAATGACGTCACCGTGAGGGCACGCGCGGCGGGCGACCTATCCCTCATCCAGGTGCTTTTGTGAATGCTCTCGGCGTTGCGACTGGTCATCGGCGGATGTGAGCAACTGGCTCAGGCGCGGCGTGATATTCCAATGGGCGACGAGTGAGTCATAGGCGTCGCGTTGCGCGGCGGTGGGTGCCGCTCCGGTGAACTCGGCCCGCAACAACAGATTTCGCGGCGTGTGCGTGGAGTCGATGAACTCGACGACCTCGACGCGATATCCGTGCAGGCGCAGCAACGCCGCCCGCAGCGAATCGGTGAGGACATCGGCGAACCGTTCTCGCAGGATGGCGTGCCGGGTCAGTGTCTCATAGGGGTGCGGTGTCGTCTGTCGACGCAACTGGGCCGCGACGTCATGGTGACAGCATGGCGCGGCGAGGATCCACCGGGCGTTGGACCGCACCGCCCACGCGAGTGCGTCGTCGGTGGCCGTGTCACAGGCGTGCAAGGCCAACACGATGTCTGCCGGCTCCAGCGACATGTCGCCGATCGACGACGCGATGAATCGCACCTGTTCGGTCCAGCCGAGCTGTCCGGCCAACCGGGTGTTGCGATCGCGTTGGTCTTCGCGAATGTCGACGCCGGTCAACGTCACGGCGCCGTCGGTTCGTTCGGAGAGATAGCGGTGGGCGGCGAAGCTCAGATAGGCGTTGCCGCACCCCAGGTCGATGACCCGCAGGGGATCCGGCAGTGAACCCGGATCGCCGATGGTCGCGGTGAGGGCACGCAGAAACGCGTCGACCTGCCGGCGTTTGGCCGCGGTGCCGCCGATGACGTCGAAGAGCGGATCGCCGGAGTCGATGAGGTGCGCCGCCGTGCGGTCATGAGCGGTGGCGGCCGCGAAACTGTCTGATGTGGACTCAGTGTCCGCGGGCTCCTTTGTGGAGGCCAGAACCGCATCGCTGCGGTGCACCATCGCCTCGCCTCGTTTGGTGACGCGAAGTTGTCGGATCTGATCGTGGGTCCACACATGCCAGTTGCCGAACGGCTGCGCCAGCAAGGCATCCACTGTGGACTCGACCGGCGCGCCCCACTCGAGGTTCGTGGTTGTTGGGCGTACGCCGTCGTCGGTGACCAACTGCAGTCGAAGGCCGGCTTTCACTCGGACCGGGCGCAGGGTCACTCGGGTCCACTCCGGGGTCGCGCCGCGCCTTCGGCCGGCGGCGACCGCGCGTACGAGTTGTCGTGGATCGATAAGCAGGGCCCGGATGTCGGCGAGCGCGGCGGCGAGAGGTTCAGCCATGGGGGCGCGTTTCGACGGGAGAGCCCGTCGGTGGTGAGGGGGACCGGGTCGGGCGAGATATGGTGGTCGCATGGAGCCGACCGACGAACCGTCGAGCGACGCATCGCGGATGATGGGGCCGCAGATGACGGGGCCTGAGCCCCGACGTCGACTGGGTGTCCACGATGACGGCGGCGTGCTGCCCGTGTCGCCGGTGGGCGATCGGGATGAGGCATGGGGCGAGCGGCACTGGGAACGGGCCGACGACGCGCAGTGGCTGCGCGACCAGCGTCCGCCCCACTGGCAGTGACCGCTCAGGCGTCGGGGTCAACTCTTCGCGGCCGGCGTCGCCGTTGACGATGCCGTGGAGCTTGACCCGGTAGAGCTTGATCCGGTGGAGCTTGACGATGTGGGGCTTGATGAGGTCGTGGTGGCCGAGTCCGACGAGCCGGAGCCCGACGATCCCGAGTCCTTCTTCGCGCCGTTGTCGCCCGACGGAGACTTCGTTGCGTCGCCGGATGCCCGTGAGTCGGTGCGATAGAAGCCGGAGCCCTTGAAGACGATGCCGACCGCGGAGTACAGCTTGCGCAGACGCCCCTCGCAGGCCGGACATTCGGTGAGGGGGTCGTCGCTGAAGGACTGGACCGCCTCGAGCCGGTGGTCGCAGGCCGTGCAGGCGTACTGATAGGTGGGCACGTCTCGCCTCCGTGATCAAGGTGAGTTGGCACTCATGGTCTGTGAGTGCCAATGGTGGCGCATGGAGGCCGTCGCCGTCCACTCGCCGCCCGCCGGGCGTGGTCTTCGCCGACGTGACAGCGTGATATGAGCGTTACATACGTTTGATCCCCTACCAAACCGGTGGTCCTCCGGCAGGTCGGAGGTGGTGAACCTCACCCGGCGCGATGCCCGGAAAGGCTGATGAACCCGGACGGCAACAAGACGCCCGTCACCGGCCGATCATGGGCCTCGGCGGGCAGCTCATCGTGGATCTCTCCGGCGTAGAGCACTGCGATCACCGGCACCTCGGGGGCGACCCGAGCGAGCGCCCGGTCAAACGAGCCACCGCCGCGGCCCAACCGCACCCCACGGCCGTCCACCGCGAGAGCCGGCACGAAGATGAGGTCGGCCTCGCCGATCCACTCGATCCCCAACCTCGGCCCGTCCGGTTCGCGGAGCAGCCCACCGACGCCGGAGGCGACCAACGGACGATCCGGCCGATAACGCGCCCAGTCCAGGTCACGGTCCGGGGCGAGCACGGGAAGCAGCACCTCGACCGCGCCGGCGAGCTCACTCACCCACTGCGAGCCGCCCGGTTCGCCCGGCATTGGGGCATAGGTCGCCACGCGCCGCCGCCCCGCGATCAGGGCCCGCGCTCCGGTCACCAGCTCCACGTCGGCGGCATCGCGCACCTGCGGGGCGAGGGCACGCCGCCGGGCCAGAGCCATGGCCCGGACTGTCGGTTTGTCCACCATGGGGCCTCACCTCCGCCGACTATCGTGCCCACCGGTGTGTCGTCCGGCGCGCCGGGGGGAGTAGCCCTCCTCGGACGGCACCTGACAGATAGTCTCGTTTGCATGCCGGAAAATCGCACCCACTCGATCGCCGTCAAGGCTGTGATCCCCGCCGCCGGGCTCGCCACCCGGTTTCTGCCGGCGACGAAAGCGGTGCCGAAGGAGCTGCTGCCGGTCGTCGACCGGCCGGTTCTGCAGTACATCGTGGAAGAGGCAGCCGCAGCCGGCATCGGCGACATCCTTCTCGTCACCGGCCGGGGCAAGACCAGCATGGTCGACCACTTCGACCGGCAGCCCTACCTCGAATCGCGGCTGGAGGCCAAAGGCGACACCGAACGCCTCGAGGCGATCCGCCGGATCAGCGACCTCGCCGAGATCTACACCTGCCGGCAGGCCGAACCGCTCGGTCTCGGCCACGCGATCTCCTATGCCGAATCGCACGTCGGCGACGAGCCGTTCGTCGTCATGCTCGGCGACGAGTTCGTCGAAGAGGACAAACCGGTTCTGCCAACCATGATCGAACTCCAGGCCCGCACCGGCGGCATCGTGCTCGCCTTCCTTGAAGTGGCGCCGGCCGAGACCTCTCGCTACGGCATCGTGTCGGTGGCTGACGCAGATCCAGACCTTGTCCGTACGACGGCGGCGGCCCCCGGCGTCGGTGAGCTTTTCCGCGTCACCGGCCTCGTCGAGAAGCCCCCCGCCGACCGGGCCCCCAGCAACCTCGCCGTGGTCGGACGTTATGTCCTGCCACCGGCGATATTCGACGCGATCCGACGCACCAAACCCGGATCCGGCGGCGAGATTCAGCTCACCGACGCCATGGCGCTATGTCTTACCGAAGGCGTGCCCGTGCACGGCGTCGTCTATCGGGGCTTCCGCTATGACACCGGACAACCGCTCGGTTATCTCGAGGCCGTGGTGCGCCTGGCCACTCACCGCCCTGACCTCGGCCCGGCCTTCCGAGAGTGGCTGACCACATACGTGACCCGTGACCTCGGGGCGAGAACGACGTCGGATTGAGGAGATGACCGCACAACTCACCCTGGCACCCACCCCCGAGCTGACACCGCTCGCCGAGTACCTCACAGGTGTCCTGACCACACTTCAACCATTGCCGCCGCTTGACCTGGACCTCACCCAGGCGCACTCGACGGTTCTCGCTGAGGACGTGCGAGCGCCCAGCTCGCTGCCCGCCTTCGACCACGCCTGCATCGACGGCTATGCCGTGCGGTCAACCGACATCGTGAGCGCTGGCGTGCAGGGGCCGGTGCGACTCAACGTCGTCGGTGACCTCAACGCCTCCAGTTGGCGACCGGTGCGCATTGCCCCCGGCACCTGTTTCGCGGTCGCCGCAGGCGCGCCCATGCCCGCCGCCGCCGACCTGGTCGTGCCACCCGCGTGGACCGACCAGGGCATGGCCGCCGTCGAGATTCGCGACGCGCCCAAACGCGGCCACGGGGTGCGTCGGGCGGGCGAGGAAGTCGTTGAGGGCGCGACGGTTTCGCAGGCCGGCGCGGTCGTCACCCCCGCGCTCGTCGCCTTGCTCGCCTCCGTCGGCATCGGGCATGTCGTGGTGCGTCCAGGTCCGCGGGTCGCGGTCATCTCCACCGGAGACGAGCTCGTTGACGTCGGCCGGTCCAGCCAGGCCGGCAAGGTCGTCGACGCGAACTCCCACGCACTGGCCGCCGCCGCGGTGGAGGCCGGGGCCGACGCCTATCGCATCGGCATCTGCGACGACGACCCCGGCAATCTGCGTCGAGTCCTCGACGACCAGATCGGGCGAACCGACCTCATCGTCACCAGCGGCGGCACCGGCACCGGTCCGGGCGACATGATGCGACGAATCCTCGGCCGGGACGGGTCGGTCACCTTCACCGAAGTCTCGCTCTATCCGTGCACATCGCTCGGATTCGGGTGGTTGCGGGCCAGCCCCGGCGGCGCCGAGGTGCCCGTCATCTGCCTGCCGGGCAGCACCGGACCGGCGCTGATCGGATTTGAGGTGCTGGCCCGGCCCGCGATCCGTAAACTCGCCGGGGCCGATCCGGTCTTCCGCACCAGCGTGCGGGCGCACCTGCTCGACACGGTCACCTCACCGCTGGGGTTACGTGAGTTTCGCCCGGCACACGTCAGCGAGCGCCGGGGCGGTGGATACACTGCACAACCACTCTCCGGCGGCCCCTACACGCTCTCCGGGCTGGCGGCCGCCAACGGCCTGCTGGTGCTCGGCGAACGGGTCGGCAACGCCTCCGCGGGATCCACTGTGGATGTTCTTCTGCTCGATCGGCGGCAATGACCGGGCGGGCGATGACAGGAGCCGGAGGGCGAGATGAACAGCGGTCAGGAAGGGACGCCGGGATGGCCCGTCGTGCTCACCGACCCGTCCGGCGTGGTGCTGCGGCCCTATAGGCGATCTGACGCGGCGGCCTGGGCCGTGGCGCGACGGCTCAACCAGGAGTGGCTGGCGAGGTGGGAGCCCGCCCCGGCCCGGGGCGACTGGGCCGTGGTCAATTCGCCGGCGGCCTTCCGCATGGTTCTGCGGGAATTGCGGCGGGTCGCCCGCGCGGGCTCCGCGATGCCGTTCGCCATCTGCCTGCGCGGTGACGACGGCGCCGAAGAACTCGTCGGCCAGGTGACCCTGGGCAACATCGTGCGGCGAGCGTTCTGTTCCACGTACGCGGGATACTGGATCGACTCGCGGGTCGCCGGCCGCGGCATCATGCCCACCGCGTTGGCCCTCGCCGTCGACCACGCCTTCACCGTCAGCGGCCTGCACCGGGTCGAGGTCAACATCAGGCCGGAGAACGTCGCGAGCCGGCGGGTGGTCGAGAAACTCGGCTTCCGGGAAGAGGCTTACCACCAAAAATATCTACACATCGATGGCGCGTGGCGTGACCATATCGGATACGCGCTGACCACGGAGGATGTCGCCGCCGAAGGCGGGCTGTTGGCCCGGTGGCACAAGCGCAGACAAACCCGCCAGACCACCCACTAGGGCGTACGCTCACACCACGGTGCGTGGGCCCTCGCTCCTAGCGGTCCGGTGTGGCGCATCGTGAAGCTGGGTGACGGGAGACGACACGGGTGCCGACCTCGGTGCTCCTCGCGGTCCTCGCCGCCGCCAGCCTGTTGGCCCTCGCGCCGGCGTTGACCCGCCGGTTCGACGCCACCGAGCGGGTCGCGGCGGAGCGGGCGACCTCCACGGCGCGGGTCCTGACCCGGCGCCGCCGTCGGCGTACCATTCCGGGCCGCCGTCCGATCAACCCTCCCAGCCAGCTCGTGATCACCACGGCCCCGCCCGCGTCGGCCGCCCGCGCCGCACCAGCACAGCGCAGGTCACGGCCGTCGTCCCGCAGCCTTTCCAACCCCACGGGTACGCGCGCAGTGCCCCGTCGTCGTCGCCGCGCGCGTCGTCGCCCGGCCCCAACCGCCCTGCACCGGCGTCGTCGGGTGCTGCTCGCACTCGTGCTGCTCAACCTCATTGAGCTCGCCGGCAGCCTGCTCGTCGATCCGGGATTCTGGGCCGGCTTCGCGGTCAGTTTCGTGATGCTCCTCGCCGATCTGGTCTATCTGCGGCGTCGGGCGGTGCGCACCGCCCGACGCCGACGCGCGCAGGCCAGGCGTACCGCTTGGATCTTGAAACAGCAGGCGGCGATCCGCCGCGAGCAGGACCGTCGTTTCGTCGAGCGGGCAGCCCAGCAACGCCGTCTCGTGGCGCAGCGTGACGAGGCCCGGCGTGACGCCGCGCGGATGGCCACCGACTACGTCGAGCGTTATCGGCGACGGGCCGCCGGGGAGCTCTGACTCCGCGCGCGGGCTCGGTCCGCGCCGCGCCGATACTGATTCGCGCCGGCCCCCGGCGACCTGTTAGCCTTATCGACGGTTCCAGGGGCTGTAGCGCAGTCTGGTAGCGCACCTCGTTCGCATCGAGGGGGTCAGGGGTTCGAGTCCCCTCAGCTCCACGTTGATCTTGTCGTCGAACCGCCGGTCCTGTTGTCGGACCGGCGATTCGTCGAAGTGGGAATCGCGGGGCAGCGATGCGTCCCCGGGCGAGCGGTCGCGGGGAAGTCTTGCCCGCTGGCCTCTCGGTCGTGGGGTGTCCGCAGGTTCGCCGGTCAGATGTTCTTTGGGTGCAGGGTCTGGTCCGAGGGCTCGGCAACGGTGATGCGAGCGGATCGCGCGGCTTTGCCGTGAGTGTGTCGGGAGGCGGCGGTGTGGGTGAGGAACACGGCGAACGCGCCCACGAAAACGAGGTCGCCGATCGCGGCGACCATGGTCAGCGTTCCCGCATGTCCGGCGGCGGCATCCGACAGCAGGCGGACCGCATACATCGCCTTGCCTGTTCCGCCCAGAGCCACCACGAGTGCATGACGGCGGGGCGCGAAAGCGGCTACCAGGTAGCCCACCGCGAAGAGGAACGTCTGGCCCGAGGCGCCACGGAACAGCTCCAGGATGTCTTGAGTCGCTGGGCCGTCGTGAAAGCGATGGTAGGCGGCCTCCGGGTCGACGAGTCCCGGGATCGCGCCGAGCATCGTCCACAGGCCAGCGGCGAGCAGGACCAGCCCCCACCCGCGTGGACGCCAGGTCCGGGCCGGGGCGGCCGCCGTTCGCTCGGTGTATCGCTGTGGCGTGGACGCTGTCTGCCCGGATGGGGCGGTGTCGTGTATTGGATTCGAAGCCATACGACTGTTGTGTCATCGGCGAGGAGGAAAGTCCTCAACCTAGGTTGAGAGACGTGCGGATCTCCGGATCCGGCTCAGCTGGGTCGGTGTAATGCCCAGGTGCGCCGCGATCTGATATTTCGGCAGGTCCTGCTCGATCGTCGGATGCCGTTCGATCAGCAGGCGCAGCCGCTCCGTCGCGGGCAGGGTGACCAGTTCGAGTTCCCGCCTCTCATTTTCCAGATAGAGCAGTTCAGCGAACCGTCTGGCCAACCGCTCGAGGTCACGGTGGGAGTCGAACAGCCGTTGCACACTCGACCAGTCGGCCATGTGGACGACGCAATCGCTGAGTGCTTGCTGCGGCGTGCGCACGGGCTCACCGGTGAGTAACGAGGCGTAGTCGCCCACCAGCGCCGGACCGTGGAACAGGTACTTGCTGTACTCGGTGCCGTCGGCACTGACGTAATACGCGCGGACCCAGCCGGTTTCGAGTAGGCCGAGGCGCGCCGCGGGTCTGCCTGCCGCAGCGATATGGCCGCCTTTGGGGATCCGGACGGCGT
Organism: uncultured Actinomycetota bacterium; assembly: GCA_963736695.1. Taxonomy (GTDB): domain Bacteria; phylum Actinomycetota; class Actinomycetes; order Mycobacteriales; family Micromonosporaceae; genus CAVTPU01. Next base: position 2,241,864 of record CAVTPU010000004.1, on the reverse strand, counting down.
GCAAGAGTGGCCCCAGTGCCGCCCATGTGCGGGGCTCGAGGGGGTGGATCGCGCTCAAATACCCGGTTAGTGCCGCAGACAAGACCGTCGGTCTCACCTGGCCCAATCTAGACGATCGAAATAGCGGTACCCAAAGGTAACCCGGACGTTGCGTCGTCTGCCCTGAATGAATCTACGTCACGCAGTCCGGCTAGCTCGGCCACGCGTCCTACAGTCAGGGGCTCCTCCACGCCACCGACTCTGCGCCATCACGCGACGTGAGGGTCAACCGACTCGCGAGCGGTAGCGCATGGAGCTGACGTGCCGGCCCGTGACAGCGCCTTGGCTCAATGATCAAATAACCCGTTCCGAACGGGGATGATCGTGATCGCATGCCCCTGAGCTGCACAAAACGCGGTTCGGATTCTGGTAAGTATGGCCCACCCAGGTCACACCCCATCTCGGCACCCTGGAGATGGCATTTTTCGATCTTGTACAGCAGCGGAGTGCAGCTGTCATGATCCATCGAGCGTTTCCCCCAGTCGTTTGAGAGCCTCAAGGGTCTGTTTCGACGAGACCGCCGCGCTCCTCCCAGCGGTTGTCGCGGTCGGGCCACTCTTCGCGGCGGCCTGTAGTTTGACCCCAAAGTGTTTCGGGGTGCGGACCGATATCGTGGTCGCCTGCGACCCGTTCGGTGCGGCCGAGTCGATCGAGGAGACGTCGTTGACAGTTGTGTCCGTAATCAACTATAAGGGAGGCGTCGGCAAAACGACCATGACCGCGAATTTGGGCGCCGAGCTGGCCTTTCGCGGCAACAAGGTGCTTCTCGTTGACCTCGATCCGCAGGCGAGTTTGACTTTCTCGTTCTACCGGCCAGATGTTTGGGAGGCTGAGCTCGCCGACGGTTGCACGCTGTTGAGTTGGTATGGCTCGGTTGTCGAGCCGGGGCCGCCGAATCCACTTGATCAGTACGTTGTGACGCCACCGGAAGTGAACCGGCTTGTCCAGGACAGCGGGAACACCAGCGGACGACTGGACTTGCTCGCCTCACACCTTGGCCTCATCGACGTTGACCTCGACTTCGCCTACCAATTAGGTGGGTCGCGGTTTCAGCAGGGTAGCCCGTCATTCTTGCGGATCTACCGCTCGCTCGCTGACGCCTTGGCTGGTGATGCGTTCCACGAGTATGACTACGTTCTCGTCGACTGTGCTCCTAACTTCACGATGGTGACCCGGACGGGGATCGTCGCGAGCGATCATCTTCTGGTCCCGGCCAAGCCCGATTATCTGTCCACAATGGGCATTGACTATCTCGTGCGGAAGATCGAGGAGGTGGTGCGAGACTACAACAAGATCGTGAATGGACATGATCCGCTCATCGGACCCGAGATCGTCGGTATCGTTCTCACCATGGTCCAGCACGCCGGCACGAACCCGATTCAGGCGATGCGGGGATACATCAAGACTCCGTCCGGGCGGGATATTCCGGCTTTCCGGCAGACAATCCGGGAGAACAAGTCGCTCTACGGGACGGCTGGAGAGACTGGCATTCCGGCGATCCTCGCGCACGGCGCGACGGATACGGCGGTGTTTGAGTTACGCGAACTGGTAAGTGAGTTCGTGGCACGAGTTCGAGTCTGAGGAGAAAACATGACCAACCCCCTGGACATTGCCCACGTCGTGCTGGTCAACCTGGCTGAGCAGGTGCGCAAGTTGTCGCCCGAGCTAATTCAGGAGTTGTACGAGGGCACGGCCCGCATTGAGATCGTGCCCAAGGGCGGACGGTCGTCTGGAGGCGGCCGCGCCAGCTCTGCCGCGACTCGGCGATCGGCTCCTATCCCTGCTGCCGACGCCGAGCAAGTTCGCGCGGACCTGTCGAAGGTCAACGACCGCGCCGCAGCGACACGCTATGTGAAGGAACTGAAGTTGACTGTGCCCGGACTGGTCGCTTTAGCCGACGCGTTGGAGATCCCGATCGCGCGGAAGCCCAAGAAGGACCATGCCGAGGGCCTGATCGTTCAGTGGACCGTAGGCAGACGGATCGATTCGGACGCGATCAGCCGGCCGGCGCCATCACGGTTCTAGCTGGCGGGCTATCTCGGCCAAAACGTCTGGCCAATCTTTGGGCGCGGCAGCGGCTCGTATCTGGCCGATGACGTGTGCGGCTAGGTCGTGGTTGCGTTGATCCCGGTCAACGGACGGTTCGCGCGGCCCGTCCGCGCCGTGAGAGGCGGCCGACGCAAGCGGCAAGGGATTCCCGGCGGCCACGACGTCGAGATATCCGGTTGTCCGCGTCAGCGCGACGTACAGCATGCGTAGGCCGCGACTAGTTTCGGCCACAATCAATTCGGGCTCGACTACCACGACGGCGTCGAATTCGAGGCCCTTCGCCTCAGCCGGGCTCAAGAGGTTGACCGTGCCGAAGCCGAGCGGTTCGGCAGGGCTCCAGGCTACCGAAGCCTTTTCCAACGCCGTTTCGACTTCACGCCGGCAGCGGCCCGGACATACGATTCCCACGAATCGGCCAGCCCTGGTGTGGACCATCGCAGCGGCCACGACCCGGTCACCTCGCTCATGAAGCCCCACCTGGTGGACCGTTGGGGCCGGACCATCGCGGACCAGCTCGGGTGGTCGAATGGTTGGTGCGGCCGCTGGGAGAAGTTGGGCAGCCAATTCGTACGCGGGTCGGGGCACCCGGTAGCCGTACCGCAGATTTTCGATCACGACGGGTAGCTTGGCCGGCAGATGCTGAGTGAGGTCTCCCCACTCGTCGCGCGCCCAGAGCCCGGTGGACTGTGCAATATCGCCCGCGACTGTGATGGAACCGGTGGCCGAGCGACGGGCCACGCTTCTAAGCTGCATTGGGGACAGATCCTGCGCCTCGTCCACCACGATGTGTCGGTAGGTCGCGGTGTCCCCGGTAACGAGATGGTGGAGCTCGTCCAGCAGGTATAGGTCCGATGTGGACCATACCTCGTCGTTCACCCGTGCCGCGCCCTGGCGATAGAGAAGGGAAACCTCCTCCGACGTGAGTGTGCCGTCGGCAGCTGCGGCTAACCGGCGCCGCGAACCGAGTAGTTCACGAAGGAACGCCGCAGGCGACTGCGGAGGCCACAGCCGGTCCAGCAGGTTCGCCAGCGCTGACGCGCCGACCGGGCGACCGTTTCGTTGCGCGACGAGTTCGGCGAGTCTCGTTGAGAAGTGAGTGCGTCGATCATGGTAGGGCAAGGATAGGGTACGACACTCGTCGATGAGGACGGTGATGTCGGCTCCCGGGATGCTGACGAAACGTCCGTCCCAGCGCAGTCTCTCGACTGGCTGCGGGGCACCGACGCGGGCCTCAAGCGACCGAGCCAACACAACCGCCATCCGCGCGTCGCCCTTCAAGGCCGCGACATGCGTACGCTCTTGTCTGCCTTTGTTTGGTACGTCCGGAGTGAGCTGATCGATGTCCCGAATCGGTACATCCGAGTCGCCGAGGCTGGGAAGGACATCCCGGATGTATCGGGTGAAGGTCGGCGAGGGGCCGACTATGAGGAGATCGCCGGCTCGCAGTCGCATGCCTTCCCGAGCCAGCATCCATGACACCCTGTGCAGTGCGATGGCGGTCTTCCCGGTGCCAGGCCCGCCTTCGATGACGGTGACCTGGTCGAAGGGTGCGCGGATCACGTCATACTGCGCTGCCTGGATCGTGGCGACGATGTCCTGCATGGTGCCGGTACGGGCGCGTGACAAGACACGATGCAAAAACTCGTCCACCTTCTCGGGCTCGATCCCGAATAGGACATCGGCAAGATCTATGATCTTGTTGTCGGTGCACTGGAAGCTGCGTTTGCGTGAGACGCCCATTGGCTCTGCATGCGTCGCCGCAAAGAACGGTATCGCGGCGTCTGTCGCCAACCGATGACAGAATTTCGCCTTGATCGCCACGGATAAGGTCACGGCCGACGTATCTGCGCTCATCCTCCACGTCGATGCGGCCGACGGCGACCGCGTCCTGGCGGCGGCGTCGGCCAAGTGGGTTTGACTCCAGCGAACGCTCGCCTGGCCCGGTCTAGTTCACGATCCTCACGCATCCGAGTCTTGGAAAACACTGGCGTCTCCTGAAGAGCGCGCTACAAGCCCCGGCAGACCTCTCGCCGGTGGGCGATCTTCACGACGAGGATCACGAGCCGGCCGTTGTCGATTTGGTATGCCACCCGGTAGTTGCCGACCCGGAGTCGGTAAAGGCCGTCTGATCCGGCGAGCTTCTTGACATCGGCGTCCTCACGGTATGGATCGTCGCCGAGCCGCGCCAAGCAGGTGAGGATATGTAGGGCTTGAGGTTGTTCGATCGCCATCAACTGGCGACGCGCCGATGGCAGGAACTCGAACTGATACTTCACGCCGCATCAGTCTGTTCGGCGAACACGTCAGCGATGACCTCGGCCAAGGAGTAGCGGCGACCATCGCTCTCTTCCCGAAGGACGGCTGCGGCTTCTCGCGCCAGGACGACGTCGGCGGCATCCTCGAGTGCCTGGTAGTCGGCCATCGATACCAGCGCCGCTGCGGGTATGTGCGCGGCCAGTTCCGATCGCGCAGCGAAGAACGCCTGTGGCAGGTCGAGATCATCGAGCGCGTCAGTCCACAACCGTAAAATTATGTACGTCATGTCATCGGGTATCCTGGCCCTAGGTATCGGCCGTATCCAGCTGAAGATGGAGTCCCGATGGCGCGTTACGGCAAGGAGCACAAGGAGGCGACGCGGCGGCGGATCCTCGATACGGCCGGCCAGCGACTCAAGACCGACGGCATCGACGGCTCCGGCGTGGCCACGTTGATGGCCGACGCGGGGCTCACCAACGGCGCGTTCTACGCCCACTTCACGTCCAAGGACGACCTCGTCGCCAACGTGATCGCCGACCAGTTGGGCGCCCAGGCGCGGAGTTTCAGTGAGCTGGCTCCCGGACGGGCAGGTTTGGAGGAGTTCCTACGGGAATACCTGTCGCCTGAACACCGGGACAACCCCGGCGCCGGATGCCCCGCCGCCGCCCTGCTCGACGAGATTGGGCGCTGCCCGGCCGAGACTAAAGACGCCTACACCGATGGCGTGCGAGCCATTGTGGACGAGATCGCCGGCCGTTTGGCTCCCAAGGATCCGCAATCCGCGTACGGCAAGGCGCTCGCGCTCTACACGATGGCGGTGGGCGCGTTGCAGCTGTCTCGCGCCCTGTCCGACCCGAAGTTCGCCGACGAGGTCCTCGAACGCGGCCTCCAGAACGCCCTCGTGTTCCTTCGCTGAGCATCGTGGCGGTGCAGTCCGGATCTGCACTGCCGGCCCCTCGATCCGTGTGTTGCCACGGCGAGGGGCCGGTCCTCTTCTCGCGTTACCGCTGAAGGAATTCAAGCGCTTTGGCGACGAACTGCGCGTGAAACTGGAAGATGCCGCCGTGACCGGCGTCGGGGTAGATGACCAGGTCGCTGTTGGGCAGGCGTCGGGCCAGGTCGTGCGAGTTCTGGCTGGGCACCATCCGGTCGCTCTCGCCGTTGGCGACGAGCACGGGTTGGCGGATGACGGAGAGGTCCTGTGGCCGTTCCAGGCCCCAGCGGTGGATGGCTGAGAGCTGGGTGAGGTAGGACTTGACCGAGATCGACTTGTCCCGGTTGTCGGTGCGTTCCTTGAGGCGGGCCAGGAACTGCTTGCCCGCCTGGCGGCCGCTGGGGGTTCTGGTGAAGAAGAGGAACTGTTTCGGGTCCTGCAGCGTGAGCAGCGCTCGGACGGTGTCGAGGTGCGAGAGTCGGGTGACGTTTGTGATGCCCTCGCCGCCAGCGGGTCCGGTGCCGGCCAGGATCAGCTTGCGGACGAGCTGAGGTTCGTCCTGGACGATCACCTGGGCGATCATGCCGCCCATGGAGAAGCCCAGCAGGTCGACCTGCTTGAGGCCGAGCGCCCGGATGAACGTCACGGCGTCGGACGCCATCGCCTGAAGGGTCTTCGGTGTCGTGCCGGTGGAGGCGCCGACGCCCCGGTTGTCGAACGTGATGACCCGGTGGGTGGCGGCGATCCCGTCAACGACCCGAGGGTCCCAGTTGTCGAGGACCGCGGCCAGGTGGTTCAGGAAGACCACCGGGACGCCGGTCCTCGGGCCGAGCTCGCGGTAGGCGAACTGCACGCCACCGGCGGAGACGGTACGGGTGGGCGCGTTCTTGTACGACGTGTTCGCGTTGTTTGGTGCTTCCTGGCGGTGGTTCATATCCGTCTTCCCCTTTGGGTGAGGCGCTGGCAGCTGCCCTGTCGATTAAAGTATGACCGTAATGCAAAGTTCCCACAAGCTATGGCAGCCCGGCAAGCGCGACGATGTGGCGCGGCTCTCCAGACTCTCGCCGTCGTGGAGAGAAACGATCAGAGGTTCTGGTTGATCACGCCGAGGTATTCGCCCAGTCGGTATTCGACGTCCAGGCCCTTGTCGGCGGCGAGTGCGCCGAGCGCCATCGCCCGCGGCAGGAGTCCCGGGCCGGTCAGCGAGTCCACGAACGCGTTGTAGGAGGCGATCAGGTCGGCGTCCGGCGGCAGGGTGGCCCGGCCGACCATCGTCTTGGCGGTCGCCAACGCCTGCCGGTCGAAGGAAGCCAGCCGAGCGACCGTCGCGTCGACGAAGGCGTCGAGTTCCGCGTCCGGCAGGCTGCGGGTGACCCATCCCCAGCGCTCGGCCAGGTCGGCGTCGTAGTCGGCGCTGCCGAGGATCGCCTCGAGCGCCCGGTCCCGGCCGATGAACCGCGGGAGTCGCTCGGCACCGCCGCCGCCGGGGACAATGCCGACGCCGACCTCGGGTTGGCCGAAGAGCGCCTTCTCGCGGCTGGCGTAGCGCAGGTCGCAGGCGAGGGCCAGTTCGTTGCCGGCGCCGCGGGTGCGGCCACGGATGGCCGCGATGCTGACGTAGGACGCCTTGCTCAACCGCAGGACCATGTCGGTCCAGACCGGTGCGTCGTCCTCGTGTTCGGGAACCGGCAGGTTGCCGGTCTCGGCACCATCGAAGTGGTTGAAGAAGAAGTCGGGGACCTCGCTGGCGAACACGACGACCTGAATATCGGGGTCGTTGTCGAGTCTGCGGACGATGTCGTGCAACGCCACCACGGTCTCAGAAACCACCAAGTTCATCGGCGGGTTCGCGAACGTGATCCTGGCGGTTCGCGGGGTCGTGCGTTCGAGGCGGATCGTGCTGGACTGGCTCATGGAATAGCTCTTTTCGTGGTCGTCGCTCGATCGAGATCGACGGGCAGGTAACCCGCTCAGGCATGAAGATCGGTCCGTCGAGGCAGGTATTGGCTTACGATCATACGACCATAATCTGAGAAGTGGCTGGAGGCAAGCCCGACCTTGAGCCCGCGCTATCGCTGGCCTTCGGCGGCGAGCAGGGTGAGGGCGCTCTGGATGCCCTGTTCGAGGACGATGTCGGCGAGCTGTTGATCAGCCAGGGCGCGGGAGAGCTGCAGCGTCCCGACCATCAGGGCGTAGATGCTGAGCGTCCGCGCACGCGCCGACTGCGGATCGTCGGGCACCAGCCGGGCCGCGACGTCGTCGATGACGGCCAGCACGCCGTCGGTGTACGCACGCTTGGTCGCGTCCGCGCTGCGGGCGATCTCGTCGAGCAGAGCGGCAGACGGGCAACCATCCCCAGGACGGTCGCGATGGTGGGCCGAGAGGTAATCCCGCAGGAACTGCTCGGCTCCGGCCGGTCCGGGTGCCGCCGTGCTTAGGTCCTCTCGCTGTTCGCGGAGCTGGTCGGCGACTGCGGCGACGACCAAGTCGTCCTTGGAGTCGAAGTGGACATAGAACGCGCCGTTGGTCAGTCCCACGTCGGCCATGAGGGCTGCGATTCCCGAGCCGTTGATGCCGTCGGCCTTGAACCGGCGCCCGGCCGCCTCGACGATCCGCCGCCGCGTGACCTGCTTGCGCTCTCTGTCGTATCGCACCGCACACTCCCTCACCCGCCGGCAGGGCGCTTCGTCCGCCGCCCGATCGGATTAAGCGTACGTTCATAATTTAATTTTGCCCAGTGACTTGCCACCGGCCGCCCTCCCAGCCTATGGTCGTACGAGTGTAATTTAATTGCCCACTCGTCCTCGACGCCGACCGTGAACCCGAGGTCGACCGAGCGCACTGACCACCGGAGAATGACATGACTCAGCTCGTCAACCAGACCGTCCTCGTCACCGGCGCCAACCGCGGCATCGGCCGGGAATTCGTCCGTCAGCTTCTCGACCGCGGCGTCGCGAAGGTCTATGCCGCCGCCCGCGACCCGCAGACAATCGTCGCCGACGACCCTCGCGTGGTCTCGCTGCAGCTCGACGTCACCGACGCCGGCTCGGTAGCCCGCGTCGCCGAGACCGCGCACGACGTGAGCGTCGTGGTGAACAACGCCGGCATCGCCCGCGGTGCTTCGGTCCTCGACTCCGATACTGCCACCCTGCGGGGCGAACTGGAGACGAACCTGTTCGGCACGCTCGCCGTGACCTCGGCGTTTGCCGATCGCCTGGCGCAGCGTTCTGGCATCGTGATCAACATGGCCTCGGTCGCGTCCTGGCTCCCCATCGGCCGCTCCTACGGGGTTTCCAAAGCGGCCGTGTGGAGCGCCACCGAATCCATGCGGCTGGAACTCGAACCCAGAGGCGTGCAGGTCGTCGGAGTCCACGTCGGGTATGTCGACACCGACATGACCGCCAGCGTCGACGCCGCCAAGTCGAACCCCGCCGACGTCGTCCGCGAGGTCCTTGACGGTGTCGAGAAAGGGGACGTGGAGATCCTGGCCGACGACGTCACCCGCGCGGTCCGCGCCAACCTTCACCAGCCGTTCGAAACCCGGCTCGCCCCGTTCCTCCCCTAGAGGTCAGGGCATGAGTGTCCATGCCGGGAACAAGGCTTGCGGCGGCCACCGCACTGACCAAAAAGCAATCTTTGTACTCCTGTGAACAGCGCGAAACAATGAAGGAGAAGACGATGAAGGCATTTGTGGTCCAACGGTACGGCGGAGCCGAGACTGTGCGCGCCGGCGATGTGTCGGATCCGAAGGTGGGTGATTATGACGTCCTCATCCGGATTCACGCGACGAGTGTCAACCCGATCGACCTCAAGATCCGCAACGGGGACCTCAAGGCGGTTCTGCCGTACCAGGTGCCGTTCGTGCTCGGCCACGACCTGGCCGGCGAAGTAGTCGCTGTCGGTGCCCGCGTGACCCGGTTCAACGTCGGCGACGAGGTCTACGCACTCTACGCAGACCCGCACCAGAACCGGATGGGCACGTTCGCGGAATTCATCGCGGTCTGCCAGGACGACGTGGCGGCCAAGCCGACCACGCTCACCATGGCCGAGGCCGCTTCCATTCCCCTGGTCGGACTGACCGCCTGGCAGGCCCTCATCGAGCGAGCTCACCTGCGGCCGGGCCAGAAGGTCCTCATCCACGCCGGCGCCGGCGGCGTCGGCACCTTCGCCATCCAACTGGCGAAACATCTCGGCGCCAGTGTGGCCACAACCGTCAGCACGTCGAAGACCGACGTCGTGAGGAGCCTTGGGGCGGACGTCGTCGTCGACTATAAGAAACAGGCGTTCGAGACGATCCTGCACGACTACGACGTCGTCCTGGACACCGTCGGCGGCGAAACACTCAACAAGTCCCTGCAGGTGCTCAAGCCTGGCGGCAAAGTCATCAGCATCGCCGGGCCGCCCGACCCCGCCTCGGCCAAGGAATTCGACGTCAACCCGGTCATCCGGCTCGCAATGGGCGCCCTGGGCTATCGGATCCGCCGGCGTGCCCGACGACACCGGATCACGTACTCCTACCTGTTCGTCAAGGCCAGCGGTGGCCAACTGCGCGAACTCGCCGCACTCATCGGCGCCGGAATCATCCGGCCGGTCGTGGACCGCGTCTTCGACTTCGACCAGACCCGAGAAGCCTTGGCCCACCTCGAACAAGGACGCGCCAAGGCCGGCAAAGTCGTCATCCGAATGAAATGACGCCCTGGCAGCCCCCACGCACAGAAGCGTCGCTGTTTCACGCGGAAGCGTGACCCGCACGAATGCTCGAAACCATTAGCCACAGCCAAATCATCGGAGGATGACGTGGACACGTCGGGTTCCAGCAGCAGGTCGCAGCCTGCCGGCCACATTGCCGTTGAAGGCGACGCTGGAGTACTTGTCGCTCGTATCGACGGAGGTCCGCATGCGTTGTTCGATGCGGAGATCGCCAAGCAACTGAAAGAACTGGTTGATCGCGCAGACCGTGATCCGAACATCCACGCGGTCGTCTTTACCGGCACGCATCCTGATCGCTTCCTGAGTCACTCTGATGTTCGCTGGCTACAAAAAGGCGGTACCGGATTTCCGCCCATCAATACACGCCTTGCCGGGCTGGCCGCGCGCACCGCGAGACTCATTAATAGATTGCCAATTATCAGAACACTCGCGGGAATGACTCGACTCAAGACACTTTTGCAGCTCGACAGCTTCCACGCGACCTTTCTGAAGATGAATGCAAGCGGCACCATCTTCGTCGCGGCACTCAATGGTTCGGCATTTGCCGTCGGCGCGGAGTTGGCATGGGCATGTGACCTGCGCATCATGGCCGACGGGGACTTCGTTCTCGGCTTGTCGGAAGTCCTGCTCGCACTTACCCCGGGCGGCGGAGGCTCTCAACGATTGCCTCGCCTGATTGGAACCCAGCAAGCGCTGGTCGCTGTTCTTGAAGGCCGGCCATTTACCCCGGCAGAGGCTCTCTCACTCGGTGCGGTCGACGAGGTGGTGCCACAGGAAAAGGTGCTCGCACGTGCGATAGAGCGCGCAGAATACCTGAGTCTACGGTCAAAGAAGTCGCTCGGAGCAATTAAGCGATCCGTCTACTTTGGCAGCTCGCTGTCGCTCGAACGGGGCTTGCAGCTTGAGCACGCCGAGTTCCTGGTTAGGGATCAATCAAATGAAGCTCAGCGGCGAATGCTTGAATATATCGCCACCACGGACGCCACTGGCGAGCTCCCTCTATTGGACCGGGAGACATACGCACGGGCACTAAGCGTCGGTCGTATCGGAGGTAGCTCAAGCGAGTAACCAGGTGCGTGCGTCGGCCCGCCTCACAGGCGAAGCGACTCTTCACGTGCGGTCAGCGGCAGATCGCCGAACCGGATCGAGCGGAAGTCGATCCGAGCTTTCGAAGCCACTCCGGGTCGAGTTCACTCTGCTTGACACAGGTCTATGTGAGCAACCACGGTAGGGCGAGAGCGACGACATCGACCGGCAGGCCGAAGACTCCTGCCGGGAGTCGATCGCCGAGGACGGAAGGAGCCCGTCGTGGCGGCAATGTGGCGCTCGTCTGGAGTGCGGCGGACGTCGATGGTGTTGGCGACCGGACTGATGTTACTGGGAGTCGTCGGGGTGACGGCGAGCGCGGCCGTCGGTTCGGTGCGAGTTGCGCCGGCACCTTGCGGGCCGCGGATCACCGACCCGCTGGCTGAGGCGCCATGGGCGTTGACTCGGCTGCGGCCGGACCTGGCTTGGCCGTTGAGCACCGGCGTCGGCGTCACCGTCGCGGTCATCGACTCAGGGGTGTCCGCCGATCACCCTAGCTTGGCGGGAAAAGTGTTGCCCGGCGCGGATTACGTGAAGGCCGGCGGACCGGGCACCTGCGACGAGAACGGGCACGGCACGCTCATCGCGGGGATCATCGCCGGGCGGGAATCGGTGAGCGCCGGCTATACATTCCATGGCGTGGCACCGGGCGCGCGGATCGTGCCGGTGCGGGTGCTTCGGGATCAGGGCCGTTCGTTCGAGGACGATCTATCTAACAGGATCGCCACAGCGATACGGTGGGTCATCGACGCCCGCTCCGCCGATGTGATCAATCTGTCGCTGACCACGCCACCGACCCCACAGCTTGAGGCTGCAGTTCGCTATGCCATCGGCAAGGGAGTCGTCGTGGTGGCAGCCGCCGGCAACGAGGGCGAGACGGAGGGGGCGGGTGCGGCATATCCGGCCGCCTATGACGGGGTGATCGCTGTCGCTGGGGTGGACACTGCCGACGTGCACGTCTCCACCTCCAGCGTGGGCAGGTATGTCGATGTGGCTGCTCCGGGGGCGCGTGTGGCTGGCCCGTCGCCAGCAGGTGGGGGATATCTCTTCAGCGAGGAAGGTGGCACCAGCTTCGCCGCGGGCTATGTCTCGGGGGTCGCCGCTTTGATTCGGGCGTACGATCCGAGTCTGTCTCCGGACGAGGTGGCGCGACGGATCATGGAGACTGCCGACCACCCTGCCGACCAGTGGAATTCGACAGTCGGCCACGGTGTAGTCAATCCGGCGCGTGCAGTGGGCGCCCTGCGGCTGTTCGGCGAGGCGAGGCCCGGCCAGGCTCAGCATATGCAACTGCCGGCCGTGCCGCCCGACTCGACGCGCTCGGTGACGGTCACTGCGACGTGGATCGCGGCCGTCGGCGCCTCAACCGCAGTGGTGGTGCTCATCGCCGTGCCCGTGGTGCGGCGCGGACGCCAACGCGGCTGGCGCCCAGGGCGGGGCTGAGCCGTTGGAGGTTCGGCGGGCCGGTTGCGTCGCGTTTTACTCCGCGCCGCCCTTGCCTTCAGCGCCTTTGCCCTCGATGGCGGGATTCGGAGTGTCGGACTCCCGGCGCTTGATCCTGTTTGGTTCCTTCGGATCGACATACGGCCAGCCCTGTTGGCCACAGGGGTTTGGCCACCGATCGCCGGGAAGGAAGCCGTTCTTTTCCATGTATAAGTCGTTCAAAACCTTGGTGTTGATCGCAAGGTGCTTGAGGTAGTCGGTGCGGGCGGACTTCAGGTAGAGCATGGCGCCGGTGAAGGACATAAGAAGCCCGATGATGATCGACCAACCCACCACTACGGTGACTGGCGCCGAGACCATAGCCACGATCGCAGCCATGATCATGGCAGTCACGGCGGCAATCACACTAAACGTGGCCTGCGCATAGTTCTTGACATCTCCGGCGAAGGCGCTGAGAAGCGGGTGCGTCACGGTGGCCATGTAGCTGATTCGCTCGGCGGCGTGCATTTGTCGCGGGATCTGGCTCCGATACTCGTCAGCTGCGACTCCGCGCCACCGGAGGACCTGCGCTTTGCCGATCTTGGCAGCATCTGCGTCGACGGCGTGTGGATTGAGCTGCCCGGCAATCTGCTGCGTGATGTGGCGGATCTCCACCCAGCGCTCCTGATCGCGCCATGCGGCGTAGACGTACTGAAGATCCATGATGAGCTTGCCGATTTCGGCGATCCAGGTATCAACGCTGTTCCTCACATACAGCGCTGGCCATGAGCTCGCCAGACCGAATGGCAACGCACCCATCAAAGAGTTTGTCGTGCTGGCCAGGGTTGCAGATCGTGCTCTGAGTTCCGCCGCGAGTTGCTCGGGACTCACCGATGAATCTGCTGTCATCGCTTCACCCCGGATTGCTTGAGCCGTTTGAGGTTCTCGGCCTCCAAATTGCGATAGAGCCCTTCGATGTCTTTGAGTGTTGCGGCTATGCAGTCGTCAAAAGCCTGCTGTCCTTGTGTGGTTCGGGTGCACACGAGTTCCAACAGGTTCCAGTGCGCGAAGAAGAAAGCCTTGGCGTTGTCGCTTCCGCCCGGCGGACGAACCTCCATGGCACTCGTCAGCGGGCATACCTTACGTAACTCGACAGCGAGCTCGTGCCATAGCTTTCGGCCCTCTGCCAGGTCGTCGTACTGGATCTTGAGATTGGCGTTTTCTCTTTTGATCTCGTCGGCAACGCCGGTTGACATTGTTGGCTTGCGGTCGGCCATGGAGAACCCTTCTACTACTCGGGGATCGAGCCTGGGTTGCGCAGCACCGCGATGAGATCGTCGAGTGATTGGTCGAGTCGCGGGATCGAAGCCGCCAGATCGGCCTTTGCGGAGGTGAGGGCGTGATTGAGGGCCTCGGTCAACTCGTCTGACTCCTGCCGGGACAACCAGTCAAGATCCGCCGAGCAGGAGAGTGCACAATTACGAGAGAAGGTGAGGGTTAGCTTGCCAAAGGCGGCGGAGCCGGTGCCGTGAACCGATGGCGGAGAGGAGAGGACGGCGCGGTCTAGGGCCTCCGCAGCACGCAGGATCGTCTGCATAGGAACCGGAACCGGCCGAGCATGATCGTCGGCGGCGGTCGGCAAGTCAGTCGATTGATCGGTTGTCGTCGACGTCCGACGCGACTCTTCGTTCACTGCGCGGCCGATGCGCTCCACCGAAGACATCCAATCGCTGTCGTCCATGGCATGGGCCGACATCGCAGCTCGTTGGGCATGGGCAGACTGGGCGGCTTCGGCCACTGCGGCTTCGAAGGCTTCGACGCCGAGCGTGCGGTGCCAGTCCGGCGCGAGCAGCATCGACTCCGGCAACCCGTCCGGCCCGAGCACCACCGACAGGGTTCCAGTGCGGTCGGACGCTTCGACTCGCTCCGGGGTCATGGCCTCGGCCCGAGCAACCAAGTCTCGAAGAGCCGGCAACGCACGACCAAGGCTGTCGATCTCACCAAAGAAGCTATCGCTCATCGCGTTCCCCGCGGATCATCGGTTCGGTGATATTGCATGGAAATCTATCACCAAAGTGAGCGGCTGGGGATGGGCGATTTCGGCATGGATCAGTTGCGCCAGATTCGTTCGATGGTACGGGCGCATTCGGCCACCTCGGGCGGGGTCAGCGCGGCGACCTGCTGGAGATATGTGTCGCGTGCACGTTGCTGGGCATCGCGCACGGTGCGGGTCACCACATCGCCCAACGCTGCTGTGTCATATCGCCGAAGAACACCGTCTCGAAGGCGCAGGTCAGTGATCGTGCCGGAAGCGGTGACCCGAACGAGGACGCGCCGGTCCGGGCTGTGTGCCTCTGTTTCGGCTTCGGCAAGCTGTCGAGCTGCGGCGGCCATCGCGTCGATGGCGGCGATGGTTCGCCTGGCCAAGTCCTCAAACCCACTCTGGTCCAGCCTGTTCACCTGTCCTCACCTCGGTCCTCTTCGGCCTCGTCATAGGCCAACTCGACGCCGCCGTGCGGAGCGTCGAAGTCGGCGCTGACGTTCTTGGGGGACGGGCCCGCGTCGCCCAGGTGACTGGTCAGCTCGAGCCACGCGTGGGCGAGCTGACTGTGGGCGGCGGCGATCGCGGCGCGGATAGCTCCTTCCACGGTGGCCGGTTCGCGCCAGGCAATCGTGGTGGCGAACTTGATGGTGACGACCATGCCATCACTGTCAATGACTGTGGTGACCAGATTGTCGGGATCGCGTCCCAGGTAGGTGGCGGCCCGCACACGATCGATCTCCATTGGCGGATCGATCAATGGGGTGCTGAGCTGCACGACCAGATGTGGATCTGTCAGTTGCGGGCCAGTGGGTTGAGGCATCGACATCACATGCGCTCCAGTGGGATGATGGCAGGCAGCAATGCATGGACTCGCCAGTTATGCCAGCATCCTACAGGGGCAAATGAAGTCGAGGTTCCACAATGGATGAACAGATGTCAAGGAATGTGCAGAGGTTTGGCTACCCTGATCGGCGGGGGGCGGTCCGTGACTAGTCCCAACGTCAGTAGCAAGGCCACGGTGGCGGATATGCTCGCGGCGGCGACGAAACTCGATAGCATCGCGGACGAGATGGAGCGAACGGGCCAAGAGGTGGGGGCGGCGGCCGCTGCCGCCGTCGGGGTCAATATCGGTCTCCAGACCGCCACAGAGTCACATGCGATGTGCGGCACGCTGGGCGACTCCGTGAGCGGCAACGTCAAGAAGATCCGGGAACAGGCCAGCCAACTGAGGGCGACTGCCGCGGAATATGAGGAGAAGGAACTGCAGTCGCAGAACCAAATGTCGGGCAACTAGTGCGTCTACGCTCATCAGCGTTACCGCTACCAGAGACCAGGGATAGGAGGACCGGGTGGCCACGTTCGCCGAAATCATGGCATCCCAACCATCGGCGCTGAACCCAACCGTGTCGACCTTGATGGCGTCGGCTCAGACTCTCGGTTCGGGTTGGTCCCTCTACCAGAGCGTGTCGAGTCTGCAGAATTCGTGGGGTGGATCGACTCAACAAGCACAGGCCGGGCAGGCCGGCAACCTTTTCAGTTCCGGTCAACAGGTCCTTACGTCGATTACCCAAACCCAGACCATCATCAACGCAGGCGCCCAGCAGTTGCAGACAGCTAAGGCTCAGCTCAAAGTCATTGTGGCAGAGGCAACCGCCAAAGGCTTCGTCGTTCTGCCCACTGGGCAGGTGGTTCCGAGCGGTGCCCAGTTGGCGGCTTGCACCGGACCGCACGCGGCGGCGATGGTGGCGGCGTTGAAGGCGGCTGCCGCTGGTTACACGGCTCGGATTGAGGCGGTGGTGTTCCAGACGACTGCAGCCGACGTTCAGGTGGCGCTCTCGTTGGCCAAGGCGGCGGTTGACATTGTGGCGGCACTGACGAAAAAGAATTCAACCACGCCAGCCGCGACCACTGTGCCGACCACGACCCCAACCACTGCTCCGATGACCGGCTATCCGACCACCGGTGGCACCGCGATCGGCACGGGGTCATCGCTTGCCGGCGCGGGGAGCCTTCATGGCGCCTATGGAGTCGGCGCCGATGGTCTCGGCCTCGCGGGCGCCGGCATGTCGGGCGCCTCGACCGGGATCGCGATGGGTCCGGGTGGTGTCACGGGCATGGGGCCGGGACTTGCCGGCGCGGGCCGGCCAGGCATGGGAACCGGATCCGCTGGCGGCCGCGGCGCGAGTAGTGGTGCCAGCGTCGTCGGTGGGGGAAGCGGTCACGGCGGCAGCGCCACAAGCGACGACGAGCACGAGTCGCAGGGGTGGCTGCTGGTCGAAGACGATGACACCTTCGCCTCCGGCGACATCCCGGACACCTCCGATGGGGTGCTGTCCTGATGGCGGCCACCCCAAAACCGGAGGTTCCGCCGTTGCCGGAGCGCAGACGGCTGAGCCGCGACCCGTTCCAACAACGCATGGACGCCGCAGCAGCGTTGACTGTTGACGTCAACAACCTTGTCAATGTGAGCGAATATCTGGCCGTCCTCGCCTCAGCCGCCCGGACCGAAATCAAAGACACGCTGAAGCGGGCCGATGCGGCCATGCATGTCGGGCGTTACAAGGAAAGCGTGCTCGGCGGCGAGAACATCGCCGAGGTGCCACCGCTCGATCGGCGAGTCCATGGCCTGTACGAGGTGGTCGACGCGAACATCGACGACGTGGTTAGGGCGCTTGAGGAGACCGCGAAGGCGGTGAGGCAGATCGCCCGCGACTACAAGGCCGCCGAGGATCTCAATCACCTGAGCGCAGCCAGCGTCAAGAAGGTGTTGCCGCGATGAGGGAGGCGTCAGGTGGCTGACGACCTGAGCTGGGAAGAGATCGTCAACCGAGTCACCATCTCGAGCAACTACTTCATGGTGGACATCTCGGCCGATCGCTGGGTGGTGGCATTCCAACGGATCGAGAAGCTCGCCGACGCAGTGCGTGAGTTGGCCAAGAAAAGCCAGGCATCGTGGAAAGGCGCGGGCGCCAACGCCTTCTACGACCACTTGGAGAAGATCGCGAAGGCGCTGGACGAGACCACCCGGCAGCACAGGTCTGTCGTGCCGAGAATGCGGTTGTGCGCAGAGCATCTCAGGAACGCGGTGACGTCGATCCCAATTCCAAATTGGATGATCGACGAGGTGAAGAGCAAACAGACCGGATATTGCCAATCCGGCATCGTCGATGTTGTCCAGCAGAACAAATTCCGCCGATTCGAGTATGAAGGATATCGTTACAACTGGACGGAGGCGGAATTAGACAAGTATTGGTATGAGCCACATCATAAGCAGGCGCTGCAGGCATACAACACGCTGTGTAAGAACTATCAGGAGGATGCCGCCGCGATTCCGCCAGGCACGAAAGTGTCGGTGCCGGGCGTCGCCAGCGGATCGCGAAACAGCACCTCTGCCGGCCCGGGAAAGACGCCGAGTGGTCTCAAGAACACCAGCGCCAGCACACTGCCCGGATCGACGGCCGGGCTGGGAATGCCGTCAACCAGCATGCCGTCAACGGGCATTCCGGCCGCGGGGCTCACGACCCCAACACTGGCGACGCCGGATATGCCGGTCAGCGGAATGCCGACAATGCCCGAACTTAGCGATCCTACGAGCGGTGGGCTAGCCGGCGTCGGGGCGCTCGACAAACTCGCCAAAGGACTCGGTGGCGGTGGTGGCGGGGGTGTCGGTGTGCCTGATCTCGGGCCGACCGCGTCGCTTCCTGCGGGTGCTATGACGGGTGTCGGAGCCGGTCCCGATGCGATCGGCATGCGAGGTCGTGCGGCCGTGTCCGGCGTTGGTGGCGTGAACCCCCAAGCCGCCGGTTCGACGATGGGAATGGCGCCCGGGTCAGGTGGCGCTGGCGCCCCAGTCGAAGGAGCGGCAACCGGCACCGAGCTTACGGAGCAAGATAAACAGATGTTTGGACGTCAAGACCAGGATCTGCCCGGCGGAGTGCTCGACTAGCTTCAGCAAAAACCAGGGTGAAGCCAAGCATCGCCTGGGTCGGTCAGCGCGATCGACGCTACCGCCCAAGCGATGCCCCCGGATGTGGAGTTCACCTTCAGCAGCTATGCCACCGAGCCCCACTTGCGGGTGAGCTTCTGCTCGAGCTCTGCGGTGCGTCGACCGACATCGCCGCAGTTCTGGCCGAGTTTGAGAAGTGCCTGGTGCAGCTCGGCATAGGTCCCGTTCCACCGTTGCTGGATCTCGTTGAACTTCTCGCGGGTCGCGCCGTCCCACTGCACGGCCGCGATACGTTTGATGAGATCGTCGACTCGGTCCTCCATAACCTTGGAGGAGTTGACAAAGTTGGTCTCAGCCTGCGACATCGCACCAAAGTCACGAATGTCGATATTGAAAGATCCCATTCCGCTACCTCCAAGCAGGTCGAGTGGGAATCGACGCCCTTACGCTTATTTGTCAAATGCTGTACTGGGTGAGGCCTGCGGTTTGGGCCTTCTTGTTTTCTTCGACGAGGGCGGAGTATCCGCCAGCATTGCTGTCCAACAGGTTATGAATTTCAGTGAGCCGCTGAAGGACCTTCTTCGCGGCCCGGTCCCACTCGGCCTTGACGGAGTCGAAGTCCTGAGCGGAGTCGCTCCGGTAGTATTCCCGCAGTTGTTCCGCGTAACCCTGGATCTTTCCCAGGTCAGCCTGCGTTTGTTGAATGACCTCGTCAAGGTCCTTGACGAGGCCCTGGACGGTACCGACATCGACCGCGCTCTTGGCTCCAGGATCAGCCATGATGGTTGCCTCCTCACAGCAGGTCGAGCATTCCGACGAAACTATCGACGTAGCTACTTTCCTCGATAACTACGGTAGCGCACGGCGTCCGTTTTCGCCATGTGTCATATGTAATGCTGCCCTTACTTCATTTTGTGTTCACGCTCGCTCCTCAAGCCAGGCAGTCTGAATGAGGTTGATGCCGTCGCTGCGACGCGCGAGCATGCCGCGGCCAGCGGGCTGCGGACTGGGCTTGAGATTAGCCATCACTGTGCCCTCCTCCCGGTTTCCGGACATCAGCAGGCCGGGCGAATCCAACTCCCGCAGGCGTTGCAGCAACGGCTCATACAGCGCGCGTCCGACGCCGCCGCAACGACGGGCCACGATGAGGTGGAGTCCGATGTCGCGTGCCTGCGGTAAGAGGTCCACCAAGGGGCTGAGGGGGCTGCTGCCTGAGGCGGCCACCATGTCGTAGTCGTCGACCACGATGTAGATCTCCGGTCCCGTCCACCAACTCCGATTGCGCAACTGTTCGGTGGTGACGCCCGGCCCGGGAAGCCGTTCGCTCAGCGCCTGATGGATGCCACCCGCCATGTTTTCGGCGACCTGCGCGGAGGGGGCGTAGTCCAACAGGTGATCGCCCTCGATGACGCCGAGCATGGTGCGGCGGTAGTCGACGATGATGAGTTTTGCCTGCTGCGGGGTGTTGCGTTCGACGATGGACGTCGTGATCAGCCGAAGCAGGTTGGTCTTGCCGCATTCGCCATCGCCGAAGACGATGAGGTGCGGGTCGGTGTCCGGGGTCAGGTAGACCGGAGCCAAATGTGTCTCGTTGAGTCCGATCGGGATCGCCGGCGGGGGACGATCCGCCACCCGCCATAGGTCTGCGGCGGGCAGCATGCGAGGCAAGCAGTCGAACCCGCGGCGCCGCTTCCTGCGTCCACGCCGCGCGGCATCGCTGCACCAGCGCGGCCGTCGCAGCCGGCATCTTCTCGTCACCCACCTCACCGTCGATGCGCGGAACGGCCGCGAGAAAGTGCAGCTTGTCTCGGGACAGTCCACGTCCCGGTGCGCTGGTTGGCACGTTGGTGGCGCCCCTGCGGTCGATCTCAGAGTCGGCCGGCTCGCCCAGACGTAGCTCCAATTTGGTGCCGAACAGGTCACGCACGCTGTATCGGATCTCGCCCCACCGGTTGACCGCGAGCACCACGTGAATGCCGAATCCGAGGCAACGAGTGGCCAGCCCGGTGATGACGGCATCGAGATCCTCGTGCTCCTCCCGGAGCAGGCCGTATCCGTCGACGATGAGGAACACATCACCGAACGGGTCGTCGGCGATATTCCCCGTTTGCCCGGCCGTCGCGGTATGCGTCGATCGATTCGATCCCTAGCTCGCCGAATCGTTCCTCGCGTTCGTCGAGGAGTGCGCTCACCTCGGCCACGGTGCGCCGGACCGCCTCCACGTCGCGTCGCACCGCGACACCCGATACGTGCGGCAGGTCTTCCACGGCGCGCAGCGCGCCACCGCCGAAGTCGACGCAGAAGAACTGCACCTCGCGTGGGCTGTGAGTCAGAGCCAGGGAACAGATCATCGTCCGGAGCAGGGTGCTCTTGCCCGATCGGGGTCCACCGACGATCACCACATTGCCGTCCGCTCCCTCCAGTGCGATCGTCAGCGGGTCACGGCGTTGCTCGTATGGTCGGTCCTCGATGCCGACCGGCACGGTGAGCCGGCGTGCGTCGGCGCCAGGCGGGCGCGACGAGGCCGCGCTTCTCGTCGACGGTCAACTCGCCGAGCAGCGAGTCCAGGCTCGGTGCCTCGGCAAGCGGCGGCAACCACACCCGGTGCGCGGGGGTGCCGTAGCCGCGCAGCCGATCGATGATGACATCGAGCATGGTGGTCTGACGGCCCACCTCCGGACTCTCGGTCTCCTGCACGGGGCGCGCCGAGCTCCGGCGGCACTTCAGGCGCTGGTAGGTAGCCGACGCCGAACGGCACGATCCGGTGCCGCATCACAGTCGGGGAGGTTCGCCCGGCCCGCCCCGTGGGCTGGTACGGCCCGGAGACGTACGCGGCCCGGAATCGCAGCATCGCCTGGGTGCCCATCTTCAGGTAGCCGTGGCCGGGCGCATTCGGCAACTCGTACGCGTCGGGCACGCCGAGCACGATCCGACTCTCCATCGCGGAGAAGGTCCGCAGACCGATGCGGTACGACAGGTGTGTGTCCAGGCCCCGAAGCCGGCCCTCCTCGAGTCGCTGGCTGGCGAGCAGCAGATGCACGCCCGAGTGAACGCCCCAGCCGTCCGATCATGACGAACAGTTCGATGAAGTCGGGCTTCTCCGCGAGTAGCTCGCTGAACTCGTCGCAGATGATGAGCAGGCTGGGCAGTGGTGCCAGCGGCTCACCGGCCAGTCGGGCCCGCTCGTACTCGTGTCGGGAAACGTAGTTGCCGGCGGCCCGCAGCAGCTCCTGCCGACGCACCATCTCGCCGGAGATCGCGTCCTCCATCCGGTCCACCATGGACAGCTCGTCGGCGAGATTGGTGATCACCGCGCTGGTGTGCGGAAGAGCATCCATCGAGGCGAACGTGGCACCGCCCTTGAAGTCGACCAAGACGAAGTTGAGGTCCTCGGAGGAGTGGTTGACCGCGAGCGATGTGACGATAGTGCGGAGCAGCTCGCTCTTGCCGGAGCCAGTGGCGCCGATGATCAGCCCGTGGGGGCCCATGCCCTCCAGTGCCGCCTCTTTGAAGTCCAGCTCCACCGTGCTGCCGTCCGGCCCGATGCCGAGCGGGATCCGCAGCCTCTCCCGGGGGCTACGCCGCCGCCACGTGGTGGCCGGATCGACGGCCGCCGCGTCGGCGAGACCAAGCAGGTCGGGCAGCTCCATCACCCGCGCGGTGGCCTCCTCGGTCTCGACGTGCTGGGAGAGTCGATACGGTGCGAGCTGCCGTGCCACGCCGATGGCCTGGTGGGTGGTGAGCCGGTCGGGCCGGCCCAGAGCTGTGGTCCGATTGCCGCGATCGGCGGTGACTGAGTCTTCCGACACATTGAGGCAGAGCAGCCATCGTCCAGCGTCTCGCGCCACCATTCCGGACAGGTCGAGCACCGTGCTGCCCAACACCCCATTGCCTTGCAGATAACAGGATGGCGCCACCTCGGCGCCGTCGAGGACGACGAGCAGGTGCGCCTGTCCGGACAGCGGCTTGGCGTCGGACGAGTGGCGTGGCCGCGCGGTGATTTCTTCGCCGAGGGCGTCCTCCAGTTCGGCCATCGAGTCGAATGCCAGTCGGGTCGCCCCAGCGGCGTCAACCCGCCGATCGTTCTGCGCGTGCGGCAGCCACTTCAGCCAATCCCATTCGGACAGTCGCTCGGGCGGCGCCACCACCGCCACGCGGGCGTCGTCGGGGGAGTGGAACGTCACGAACTGGCAGATGATCGCGCGAGCCAACGCCAGGCAGTCATCCCGTTCGCCCCGAAGGACGATTCGGCTGAAGGCTCGCAGTTGGACCGCCAACGGCAGGTCCGGCACCGCTGAATGGGCCCGAACGAACCGGCGCAGCGCGATCGCGGTCAGCGGTTCGAGATCCTCAACCGGTCGCGTCTCCGGCGGCACGATGGTGATGGCCAGTTTCTGGGTGCCCGACGCGACGCGAATCTCACCAAAGTCATTGTCGGTGCTGCGCCGTTCCCACATTCGGCGGGCCGCGTGGATTGACCAGAGCGTGGTCGGCGGCGGGTGCCGCCATAGCAGTGCGGTGCGTTGCTGCGACGCGGCCTGGCGAACTTGTCGGCGAGCCTGTGCCAAGTAGCGCAAGTATTCGCGTCGCTTGGCGTCCACCTCGGCCTTCTTCGTGCCGTGACTTGAGCCGATCGACGTCGCCGCCATGCCCAGCATGGACACCCCGAACAGCCCGCCGACGACATAGGTCATCACGCCGCCGCCCCGGTTGGAGTACATGATCGCCATCGCGGCGCCGCCGGCGATCATCGGCAGAAGCATGAGCAGCTGGCCAATACCGCGAGGCAACGGCTCGGCGAGTTCGGGCGGCGACTCCAAGACGAGTTCCCCGCGCGGCAATGGCGGCACCGACTGTCGAGGAGGACGACGGAACAGAACTGTGCTCACGACGCACTGCCTCCGCGGTGTGGATGAGGGAAGCGACTATCCAAGACATGGGTACGGATGCATCTGCGGCTCACGATATGATGAAACTATATCCGCTCCTAGCGCAGGAGGTCCAGGCGTGGCTGGTGGGCTGAGCAGGGTCACCATTGTCGCTCCACATAGTCGGGTCGACATGGCGCTGCCGTCGGATGTGCCGCTCGCCGATCTGTTGCCCACAGTGCTTGGTTACGCGATAGGCGATCGCGCCGAGACCCCGGTGGCCGGCAATGGCTGGAGCCTGTCGCGGCTGCGCGGCGGAGCGTTCGACAGTTCATATAGCCCAGCGCAACTCGACGTACTCGACGGGGAGTTGCTCTATCTGCGCCCGCGCGGCGAGGAGATCCCCAACATCGTCTTTGACGACGTCGTGGACGCGATCGCCACCGGAACTCGAAACCGGACCGGTCGCTGGACGTCGGCGACCACCCGGTTATTCGGTCTCGCCTTGGGGGTGGCTGCCTTGCTGGCCGGCGCGGTCGCGGAACCGTTCGCTGGCCCGCCGCATCTGTCGGGTGGGCTGATCGGATTGGGCCTGGCGGCGGTGTTGCTGGTGGTCGCAGTCGTGTTCGCCCGAGCACTCGGCGATGCTCGTACGGGCATGGTCTTCGCTCTTGTCGCCGTGGTCTACGCGGCGATCGGTGGGCTGCTGGTGCTGGCTGGGGACCGCTCGTTGAGCCAACTCACCGGCGCCCACGTGCTGATCTCAGCCACTGCGGTGATCGTGGTGACGACGCTCGCGGCGGTCGGTGTGGCGAGCAATAGGCCGATCTTCCTCAGTGTCGCAGTGTGCGCGGTGGCGGTGCTGATGACGGCGGCGATCAGCCTCATCGCCGACGTTCGCCCGTCCGCTGCCGCCGCGATCATCGTGCTCTTCGTGCTCGCCACCCTGCCAGCCCTGCCGATGCTCGCGTATCGCCTGGTGGGGTTGCCGGCTCCAACCGTGCCCACCGAGCGGGAGCAGTTGCGTCAGGACACCGAGAGCGTTGACGGAACGCGGGTGCTCGACTTGGGCGAGCGGGCCGACGCATATCTGGCCGCCATGATTGGTGCATTGGCGGCGATCACCGCCGGCTCGGCTGTGCTGATATCGCTGGATGGTGTGCGGGCTGTGGCGCTGTGTGTGGTGCTGGGCCTGTTGCCCCTACTGCGGGCACGGTGGTTTCTCACCCGCGTGCAGCGTCTGCCCCTATTGATCGCTGGTGGCGTGGCACTGACGTCCGCCGCCGTCGCGACATTTCTCGCGGTCGACCACACGATGCGGCTGATCGCGATCTTTGGCACGACGATCGCGGTCGCGGCGATCAGCATCGGTGTCGGGTTGGCCGGTGATCGCCGCCGAGCTTCGCCGGCGTGGGGACGGGTGCTCGACATCATCGAGGTGTTGCTGATCCTGACCCTGGTGCCGTTGGCGTTGTGGGCGAGCGGACTCTATGCCTGGATTCGCGCCATTCGAGGATGACTCACGCCGACGAGGATTCAGCTCCAATGTTAGATAGGCATGCCTCAATTGAAATGTGGATAGGTCCTTCTCACCCAAAGGCTTGACGTTCGATCGCGGTGGGTGTGAGCCAGGTATATCGGACTGCCGCACCACGAAACGCGGCGATCATTTCGTTGTCCATCGCGCCGAGTCGGGCGACAAACTCCGGCGCCAGCAGCAAGGCTGACCCAACCAG
This sequence comes from uncultured Actinomycetota bacterium, assembly GCA_963736695.1. Taxonomy (GTDB): domain Bacteria; phylum Actinomycetota; class Actinomycetes; order Mycobacteriales; family Micromonosporaceae; genus CAVTPU01. The sequence continues at coordinate 2,216,774 of CAVTPU010000004.1, read as the reverse complement.
GGCGGCTTCCGGCGGATCGAGGCGCTGAACGAGCGTCACGTCGGCGCCCGCGACGGTCTGCAAACTCGCCGGAGTCAAATGGGAGAGCACCGTGAGCTGGGTCTGCCAGGTCCGAAGTTCTGGTCGACCACCGGGGCCGGTAGGGCCGACATCATGCAGCCGCAGCAGCGGCCGAGTCTGACTGGCCGGCCACGCCGCGAAGAGGTCGCCGGCCATCGGTCGCATCCGATCACCGACTCCGCCAACGGCGTGGCCGAGACTGAGCCATTGGGCCAAGCCCGCCAGTGTTCCTACACTCGCCGGCGCCGTTGTGTCGACCGCGTCGACGACAACGGTGGCGCCATGGGCGAGACATCGGAAGATCAGCAACTGCGCCGCCCACCAGCCACCGATGAATGCCACTGATAAGGGCTCGGGGCCGAAAAGCCGAACCGACACCGGTTGACCCGCGCTATCGCGGCCGAGCACGACGCCTGAGGCATCGATGTCGACAGTGAGCCGGCCGAGCACGCGGTCTGCCAGCTCGAGCGCCGGCGCGGTGGTTTTCGCTGGTCCCGTCACCATGTCTCGGCCCGTTCTCGCATGAGAACCATGTCGCTGCCATCCTCACCGATTGGTCGCTGCTGATTTTTAGGCACCTGGCTGCTCATCGGCGTTGGTATGACTCGCCATCACTAGGGCGCCAATCCGATGGTCGCGCCGGTTGGCGTGGTGGCGTAGACGCCTGCAGCGTGTTCACCATCGAGTCGGAGCAGCCGCACGCCAAGCCGGCGTGCGGCTGCTCGGAGGTGGCGTAGACACGCGGTGGCTTGCTCGGGCTGGGCGACCACTCGCAGCACCAGTCGCACGGCCACGTGATCAACGTCTGACTCCCCGCGATCGCCGAACAGCACGGCGGCGTTCACCGACAGGGCGTTGGGCACCCGGATCAACTCGCCGATCAGCTCTGCGGACGGGTTCTTCGGCCAGCCGCGCACCGCGAAACAGATGTGTTCCGCCCGGGTGGCCTGCCAGTGCGACCACTTCTCGTGAGCTGGGGAGGAGCTCCGTTTCGTCACGCCGATTGCTGGGTCAGGGCCGTAGGCGCTCACGAGTGCAAGCTGTAGCCCGACTGGATCAAGGATCTTGTGGTCGAGTCCATCGGCGGTCAGGCCGGAGCTGATCCGGGCCAACCCGGCGGCGAGCGCGCGGTGCACGCCGGATAGGTCGCCACCACGATCGGCCGCGGCAGTCGCGCCATCGCGGAGGCCGAGCCGCACTGCGATCCATACGTCGAGGTGGTCCGGGACTTCGAGCGTGTGGCGCAACTCCTGATAGGACAACGCGCAGGCGGATGTGGGATCCAGTGCGGCGGTCGGCAGCGGACTGTGCCGGATGACCACCTGCAATGTGCTCGCCGGCAGCGAAGCCTCTGTCGCGAGCCTAGCCAGCCAGTCCAGGCGTAGCGTTCCGCCAGTATTGCGGGACAATCCATCGAGAGGTGTCACGATAATGGCAGCGAACCAGCCGAGATCGTCCTCACCCACGCCGATCGTCCCTGCGCGGGCGGCCGCCGTCTGGATGGTCAAGTGTGGTGCGAGCGCGGCCAACTCGGCGCGATAGGGTCCGGCACGGCGGGCCGCCCGCGATCCGGTGAGCCGTCGGCGGCGCACCCGCAGCCACGCGGTCAGCACCTCATAGCCCCAACGGCCGTGGTATCGGCCGACCGTCGTCATGAGCAGCACGACGGCCGTGGCCGTCGTGGCCAACGCCACGATCAGGGGCAGCGCATAGATTGACGTTGCGACCGCGATGATCGCGACCTCGACGGCCACAAGCTGGGTAGCTCCGAACTGACCCGCGACTCGACCTGTGGCCACCGCATTCGGCATGGCCTATATCCTACGCGGACCTTATGATGACACGGAAGCCGTGGGTGGCGAAGACGAGGTGAAACATGCGGACCCGGCGCGAGCAGCACCAGGCCTATCGTTTCCTCACCCGTCGCATTGTCTCCGCGCTGCTGGCCGGCGAACCGGAGACCAACGAGTTGCCGATGCGCCGCTTCGCGTTCGCGGTGTTCGGCAGCGCGTTGGTGGGCTTGGTGGCATTCGCTGGATTCGGCGTCTACGGCCTGCTCTTTCCCGGTGGCGGTCGCCCGGCGGAGAACACCATCATCGTGGAACGGGAGACTGGCGCGAAGTACCTTTACCTGCAGGGGCAGCTGCACCCGGTGCTCAACTGGACCTCGGCTCGGCTGATTCTTGGTCAGCCAGCGCCGCCAGTAAAGAACATGTCACAGAAGTCGTTGCGGGACGTGCCGCGCGGACGGCCAGTCGGGATTCTCAACGCGCCCGAGACGCTGCCGGAGAAAGCGGCGTTGGTGGGTCTGCCGTGGAGCGTGTGCAGCGCGCCTCGCTCGGCGACGTCGGTCGCGCTCGCGACGCATGTGGTTGCGGGGCAGACGATGGCAGGTGGAAAGGCGTTGGGTCCAGCCGAGGGGCTGCTGGTCAGCGTGGGCGGCACGCAACGTTATCTGCTGTGGCATGACCATCGGTTGCGGGTGACCGACAATGCCGTGATCGCCGCTCTCAGTTGGGCACAGGCGCGACCAATCTCAGTTGGTGAGGCTTTCCTCAATGCTGTGCCGGCCGGGCCGGATCTCGCTCCGATCGCGTTGCCGGAGGCCGGCACGCGGGCGCAACAGACGATCTCTGGCGCGCCGACAACGATCGGTCAACTTTTTAGGGTAGGCGACCAGAACTATGTGATGCTTCGGGCTGGACTAGCCCCGATTGGCGAGGTGGCGGCACAGCTATGGTCGTCGACTGGCAAACGGATCACTGAGACATCCGCGCAAGAGGTCGGTCGAGTCTTGGTGGAGACGAAGGTTGAGCCGGTTGGGCTGCCGACTGAGGTGCCGACCGTGCGCGGCGCCGACGATCGATCCCCGATGGTGTGCGCCGCGTATCGCGGCGCCACCGACGTTGACCGCCCGGTGACAGTGGAGACCTATGCTGAGGTCAGCAAGGAAATGACAATTACCGACCAGTCGATCTCCGGCAAGGGCGCCGACGGAGTGATGACCGCGGACCGGGTGGTATTGCCCGGCGGGCGCGGCGCGCTGGTGAGCACACTGACCCCCGCCGGCGGGTCGGCGGCCGGAAGCGTCTATCTGGTCACCGATCAGGGCATCAAGTATCCGCTGCCGCGCGCCGACGTGGCGAAAGTTCAGGCGTCGTTGGGCTATTCGAACGTGGCACCGATCGCCGTCCCCGGTTCGATCCTCGCGCTGGTTCCCACCGGTGCGGCACTCGACCCGCAGGCAGCGGCGCTCTTCGCCGAACCGGCGACAGTCAACCCAGCCGCCTCGGCGCGCCCGGCCGGTTAGACGGCCTTTTGCCGCAGTGGGCCTGTTCGATGGCTCAGTCGTGCGCCACGGATCGGCTCGGTCCGCTACACTGGCGAACGTCATTGTTTCACTGTCCCTTCGCCGCAAACCCCCGGACGGTCGCCATGGGTGTGGACGAGACAATTGTCGATCTCCTGTCGCTCGAAGACTTCGAGCGACGTCTCCAACCACGCCTCGACGAGGTGAACGCGGTGCTGACTGTGTTGACCACCGCGCCCGGGGCTGATCCGCCCATGCTAGGCGAGTTCCATGACGCGCGGCTCACCACGGCCCGGCATCAGAATCTGCATGACGAATATGTCGCCCGGGCCCGTCACCTCGTCGACTCCTTGGTCGTCGCACAGGCAGCCACCGCCGCCATCATCGCCGGCTACCGAACGGTTGAGGAGCTCAACCGGACGAGCACCGAAGAAGTCGGACACGCGTTGAGTCGCGGTGAGTGAGGGACCCGGTGGTGGTCGTCGAAATGGCCGATGAATATGAAGCTCGGTATCGCAAGCTGAGCCATGACGAGCTGTATCGCATGCTGCGTGCCGGTTCACCGACGCAGGTCGACGTGGTCGCCGACACCTGGCAGACCGTCGAAAGCTCACTTGCCGCGGTCGTGACCGCGTTGCGACGAGACCTCGCGGCGTTGTCCGCGTTCTGGGTCGGCAAGGGCAGCCGGGAGTTCCAGTATCGGGTCGGACTGATCGCGACGTATGCGCAGACACTGGCCTCTGAAGCGGCCGCGCTGCACACGGGGATGTCAGTCATGTCCGGAACACTGGCACAGGCGCAGCGGCAAGCCGAGCCAGGCCAAGGCGAGCCGACTGAGTGGGGGATCGGCGGAGTGCTGGGCACGGACCTCGGCCACATCGCCGCCGAGGGAGAGCGGGCCAGCGCGCATGAGCGCATAGTGGCGCTGGTGGCCGGTCTCGCCGCCGAATACGCGATGGCCGACCACCGCAACTGGCCGGCCACGGTTCCAGCGCCACCACCCGATCTGCCCGGGATGCCGGTGTTGGTCGACTCGCCGGCCGGATTGGCCGCAGTCGGGCAGTCGCCCGCCGGCGAGGCCGGCGCCAGCGTCGCCGCAGGCATTCCAGCAGTGGCTCCTGGTCCACGACATACCGTTACGCAGCAGGCGTCCACGCTCAGCGGCGCGGGGGCCGGGTTGGCCGGCGCCGCCGGCCACGTGGTTGGTTCAGTGGCCCGCAGCGACAACACGCCGGACACCGGCCAAGGCCTGAGTCAGAGCCCGGCATCGATGATGGGTCCAGGAATCGCCGCCAGGCCGTCCGAAGACACCGAGTCGAACGACTCGCGGCTGACCGATGGGTCGATGTCATGGTCGACCCAGGAGACGATGGATTGGAGCGATGACGGCGACCCGCCGCCCTCCATAATCGGCGATTCCTCGACGCCAGCCTGAGCGGAGACTGTTTTTCATCGGCTTCGCGGGCTGCGGGCTGCGAGCAGTCACGGCGTCGAGCCCGGCTGATAGTCAGCCCGGTTCGTTCGAGTCGATTGCGAGCAGAACCAGATGCAGTCGCTGAAAGTCTTGTGTGGCCACAATCGTGGCGCGATCACGAAACAGGGCAGCTGTCAGTGGCGGTAGTTCGGCGAAGACGTCCGTCGACCGCGCCGTGTTGACGAGCCAGACCCGGCGGGTAGCGCCGAGACACGCTGCCGGTTGCGGGCACTCGCGAGCGGAATACCAGCCGAGCCGCTCAGCCGACTGATACAAAAAGACGTCACGAGGACGGAGCACGGCACGCATCTCGTAGGTCATCGCTCGGCGGTTGCGAAGATCGAATCCGCCGTACGCGATGGCGTCGCCAGGCTGGAGATCGGCTCGGATGCGAAGGGCGGCCCGTCGATAGTCAGGACTTCCGAGAAGCGGATCGTGGCGGATCGGTTGGTGGCCGGGGATGGCCAGCCACCCGATTGTTGCCACGGTCACGACGGCGACCGCTGCGCTGGCCAACGCTGTGCTGGCGGCCGCTCCGGATGCTGGTCCCGAACCGCCAACTGAACCGGTTGCGGGATTGCCGCGCCGGCGGACGACCAGTGCTCGAACAACCGCGTCGACACCAGTGGCGGCGAGCAGAAGCCATGCTGCGACCGTAAAGATCAGATTTCGGTGATGGAAGAGGTGGAATATCGGGAAGGTGAGCAGCGTGAAGACAGGTGGGCCCACCGACCACGCGGCGAGCATGGACAACTGCGGGCCGGCGGAGCGAACCAGCGAGAAGAGGCCGACGACGGCCAGCACGGCCACCGCCGCGGCGACAGCGGCCGAACCAAACAGCTGTGCCGGAAAGGCGCGCAGGGTCGCCATGTCCGCCTTGAGCCATGAGACATCGCGGGTCTGTGCCGCCGCCGCGAGCGTGAACGGGCCGACCGCCGTCGCGGTGAGCACGAGCGGCCCCAACCAACGCCATACCACCAGCGTCTCCTGAGCGCGGGCGACCCGGCAGACGGCGAGCAGGTGGGCACACAGGATTCCCACCAGCGCGACGATGTTTGCGAAACCGAGCAATACCAGCACCATGCCGTAGAGCATCCATCGCGGCCACGTCGGTCGGTCGATTGCGTGCAACAGGAGGAGGGTGGCCAGAAGCGCGAGGCACATGGCGATGGCGAACGGGCGAGCCTCGTGGGCGTACCGGGAAATGCTGGGTATCGTCGCGAACAGGAGGCCGGCCATGACTCCCACGTCGGGGCGAAACAGTCGGGAGCCCACCAGGGTCAGCAATCCCGCCGACAGCGCCATGGCGATGACCGATGGCGTGCGCAGAGCCAGCGGAGAGTCGCCGAGCACGGTGACCCAACCATGCATCAGAACGTAGTACGGCGCCAATTCGAGGTCGGTGTGACTGATCAGGCGGAAGAAGTCAGGGTAGTCCAGGGTCGAGGCGTGCCAGGTGGCATATTCGTCCTCCCACAGTTGGCGGTCACCGGCCCGGTAACCGACGACGAGGAGGGTCGCCACAGTCGATGGCAGTGCGAGCAGCCACGCGTTGCCCCGCCGGCGACCGGCCAGGTCGCCGACCGGTTGGGCGGGTGAGCGGGCGGCCGGGGCGACAGTAGTTGTGGACACGGTGGTGGTGCTCCTTGTCAGCAACTCACACGGGCAGTCTTGAGCGACTTCTTGAACGCGGCGAGATTGCCAGCAGTGTCATCGAAACGCCAGTCGCTGTCGCGGTTGTATTCGAACCAGACAAAGCCCAGGACTCGCGGGTTGTTGAGCAGCCATTGGCCGAATGCCGCGATCCACTGCTGTTTGGTCGGCCCGGACTCAACTCCAACCTCGGTGAGGAGAACTGGCTTGTCGGTGAGGGCGGTGACTAGTTTCAGCGTGGGTCGATAGGTCGTTTCGGGACTCGCTTCGCGCACGCTGTATCCGGTCAGCCCGACGATGTCGACATAGTCGGATCCTGGCCAGAATTGGCTGATGCTGGTGCTCATGGCGCCGCGGAGGATGTTCGGTGACCACACCCACAACACATTTGTCGCGCCGGCCGCCCGGAAGAGATCGACCACGTGTCGCCACGCGGCGACGAAGTCTGCGGCGGTATTGCCGTTGGTGATACCCCAGGGATACCAGTCGCCGTTCATCTCGTGGGCGAATCGCAGCAGCACCACCCCTCGGTATCCCACGACGGACTGGGCGACCTGGCGGTATTGGGTGTCCCAGCGTCCCTCGATGGTGGCCTTCAACGTGAAGTCTGGTTGCCTCGGGCCCTGCGCCGCGCGCCACGGCTCCAGCGACAATAGCGGTGTCGCGGTGGTCTCTTTCAGCGCCTTCAACGAAATTCCGGTGCCGACCGTGGTGAACCGTTGGACCAGGGTGGGTCGGCATTCGGTGTCCGCAGACACCTTGGCGAGGTCGGCCTGGGTGAGTGATGGCAAGGTGATCCCGAAGGCCGGTCGCTTGGGGAATGCGGCATCGACCGACGCGACCACAACGGATGGCGGCTGAGCTTGCCGCATCGCCGATGGGTCGACCGAGGTCGGACCGACCTCCCCGGGGTCAGGGTGGCGATAACCGGTGCAGCCCGATGCGGTCCCGGTGACGAGCAACAAACCGACCAGGACGGCAGCGGGGAGCAGTCGGGTTCGTGGTGTGCTCGGTGTCGACGTCGGTGTCTTTCTCATGGTCATTTGATTCGCTCCATCATCACGGTCATTGCTTGGGTATCGACGGCCGGCGGCGTCGCCGGCATGGCTGTGCTGATCGACATGTTGCGGTCATGCAGACCCTTGCGACGGGTCAGTAGCGGGGCGAGCAGATAGAACTGAAGAGCCGCGAGCGCTATCGGCGCCCAGTAGGACCGCAGTCCGTCCTGGCTCACCCGAAGAACGAGGATGGGCCACATCAGAGCCTGCTCGACCAGGATCCAGGTTCGCAGGATGCGATCGACCTTTGTGGGTGTGTCTGCGTGGCCGCCGACCCGGGCGGGGGCGCCTTTCCTCGACATGCCGGTGGGGACCCACTCCTCGACCCGGTCCCGTAGTGCATGGAAGATCGCCAACAGGTGACACGCGCTATTGATGGTGGTGACCCGGTAGATCGTCGGTCGCCATCCCCGCGCCATGATGGGAAACACGAACAGGGTGGCCAACATCGCTGGAACCATCGGCAGATAGTTGTGGGCGAAGACGAAGTCCGGAAAGAACCACAACATGACCAGAGTCGGCAACGGCCCGGTGACGAGCAGGGCCGCCGAGGCCATGTAGTAGAGAAACGCCGCCCAGAACGCGGTGCGCTGGCGCCAGTTGAAAGGCGCGGCCCGGAAATGCTTCTCCACCATGAGCAACATCGAGCTTCGGCACCAACGATACTGCTGGTTGGCCAGTGCGGAGAAGGAACTCGGCGCGATGCCCTTGGCCAGCACCAGCGGAAGGTAACGAGTCTCGAAACCGGCCCACCACAGTTTGATCCCGGAGTGCACGTCTTCACCGATCGGCACCTGCGCGAAGCCTCCGGCGGCCTCGACCGCGGCTCGTCGATAGACGACATTGGTGCCGGCGCAGATGGCCGCCTTGTGCACGTCGCGGGCGGGCTGAATCCAGCGGAAAAAGATCTCTTGGAGGGATCCAGCGAACCGCTGGATATAGTTGAAATCTTTGCGAATGTCGAAGTATTGGGCTGTCTGTACCACCCCGACCCGCGGATCCGACATGTAGGGGATGGTCTCCATCAGGAAGTCGTGTCGGGGAACGAAGTCCGCGTCGAGGACCACCCCATAGCGGGAGTCGGAGAGGCCGAACGCGTGGATGAGGTTGCCGGCCTTCTTCAGCCAGCCACGGTTCGGTCGCACCACATGGTGGAATCCGAACTCGGCCGCCAGATCACCAACCTCCGCGCGGTCGCCGTCATCGAGAACCCAGACCGTGACTGGTGCGTGCCACTGAACCAGCGCGACGTGACGGTATTGGTTGCGCAGAACCCGCAGTGGTTCGCCGCACGTGGGCAGCCAGATGTCGACTGTGTCGTGTGGACTGGGCAAGTAGCTGGCGGTCATGGCCCGATGTGCCGGCAGCGTCAACCGTGGTCGGAGCGTCCGTAACCAGAAGTTGACCACGATTGGTGGGATCATCACAATGAGAAACATCAGCACCGGACTGGTCCAAGGGACTTTGATCGCCACCATCACGAATCCGTAGACGACACCCAACTGCCCGATCAACAGCCAGGCGAAGATCCACCGTCGGTGTCGATGGAAGTAGCTGTATTTTTCGGCGTCGGTCGGCGCCTCCGGCAGATACATCGAGTCGATGTCGAGGACCAGAAATCGGTCGTCGGCGGATGTGTGGGTGTCGGAGGTGGTCTGACCGGGTGACATCTCGGCCGGGCCGTCGTGGCCGGCGGCGCTGGATCTGTTTCTCTGCCGCAGGATCCGGGGAGAGTCGATGACCACGACATCGGCCTGATCGTCCGAGGCGCTTTGCCACTCGTTCGCCTGTCCCGTGGGCAGTGGCCGAGCGCGGCGAGTCTCCCACGGATGTCCGATCATGGGGGTTGTTACCTCCGAGGGGTCGGCGGTCATGGTCGAGCGGCAGGTCTTGGCGGTCACGCCGAGCTGCGGCGAGTGGGCTCGCTATCGCGTGTGATCTTCGGAGTTTGAGGACGTATTCGGCGCCGGAATTGGTGGCGGCACCGGCGGATCACGATGGGGGTTCCGCCAGACCGGCAGTGCTGGCCAATCACCCGCTGCGGCGGGTGGGGTTGGCCCGGGTGCGCTGGTCTGGTCTGTCGGTTGGTCCGGCGTCGGCCGTGGGACTGGCATCGGATAGTTCGACTCGGTCGCCTCGGGCGAGCCTGGCTGAGGAATGCCTGGCGTGGGTGCACCCGATGTTGGTGCACCAGACGTCGGTGTGCCCGATGTCGGCATCCCGGATATCGGTAGGCCGGATATCGGCGCCCCGGAGACCGGTGGGTAAGGATTGAAGCGGGCCAACTCCTGCTCCCGGGCTCGCCTGGCCCGCCCACGCACCACGACGACGACGATGACGACGATGAGGGTGAGAACCGCGATCGCGGCGACGCCGGCGAGAACCCAGTTGATGGTGTTCGTGGTCGGATCGCCCTCGATAGCCAGGCGGTCAGCGGACTGCCGGCGATAACTCTGGGCGGGTAGGTGCCCAGGGGTCGCGGCAAGCACGGTGTCGAACTTCTTGATCGCCTCGGAGTAGCGGCCCCCAAAGTGCGAGTCCAGTCCGGCCCGATAGGTTCGGTCGGTGTCGGAGAGGGTGTTCTCCACTTCCGAATTGGTGATCAGCGTGGCGATGGAGGCTCCGCTGGTGACGATCTGGTTGACCCGGTCTTTCGACTCCATATCGGCGGTTATCATTCCAAGCGCGCGGCCGGCGCTGTCGACCACCATGCCGCCGTGGGATGCCGAGCCGATGTCACCATCCAGCCGGAACCTGGTCGGCGTCTCTTTTCCGTAGGTGCCGAGGATCCGGCCGGAGCGCGACTGAACCGTGTAGGTGACAGCGCCGGAGCCTTGATCGTTGGTTCCGAAGCCCAACATCACCACATGGGTGTCTGGGGCAGGAGGATCCGGGGCGACTAGTGTCACCGGCAGTCCGACCTGATCGAGTTTGACCAGCGCCGCGTCGCCCTTCGCCGTTGGTTGCATGTCCACCACCCGGCCTGCGATCGAGGGTGCGTTGGCGGACTCCGCCGTGCCGACGAAGAGTTGTCCGCGGACAGTGAGCTTCGGCGCGGTGTCTGGCGTGGTGCCGGTGAAGTCCGCTGTGCTCTTCAATTGGGCGATGAAGGCGGCCTTGCGTTCCGGGCGCAGCTTGTTTTCCCGGATCAGATCGTTGGCGACGACAAACGACGCCGCCCCCCGCATGCTGTCCTGACTGGGCTGAAGACAGTGGGTGGTGGTCACCACGTGACCATCCTGACTCACGACGAATCCGCTGCACTGCCGGTAGATGACCACCGGGGCCGTCGTGACCAGCGCGCCGGTAGCCCGTACCCGCATAAAGCCCTCGAGGCGGGCCTCAACGAAGACGAGGGCCGGCGAGGCGATCGCGGCGGCTCGTTCGTCCAGTGTGTATGGCGGTGCCGCGCCGGCCGCGGTGGCGGCGCTCGGGGCTGCGGTCACCAGTGCGAACGTGGCCGTGACGAGCACGGATGCCATGCGTGGGAGGTGTGTGGCAGAGGTGCGGCGGGAGCGCAAGGCAGTCTCCATGATCACGATGGGCGAGAACGGTCGTGGTCCGGGTTGAGTCTATATGGGTCTGTCGATCTCGCCAGACCCGCACGATCAATATCGCATTCGTTAGGCCAGTGTGTGAAAAGTTGCCAAAGGCTTACCTTTGTTGACCATCAACAGATGCCGGGGGTCCATATTGGATTCATCCTATTCATGATGGTCGCCGTCGCCGAACGAGCATTCCACTTCTGTTCAAAGATGGAGCTTGCTAGATTTCGACTGTGAAGGATGTGCCGTGGACCGGGCTCGACTCCATGATCAACGACATTAGGGCCGCGTGGGGCGACATCGCCGAGATTCAGACAGCCATGCTGAGCGTCACCGGTGTCGGACACGCGGCCGGCGATCTCATCAGGGCCGAGGTCGGGCCCCGGGGACAACTGATCGCTCTGGATATTGATCAAACCCATCTCCGTACGATCGACGCCCGCGCGCTGACCGACGACATTCTCGCCGCCGTTCGACTCGCTGTCGACGATGCCGGACGGCAGACCACTGAGGCCCTCAACTCAGCGCTGGCAAAAGATCTCGCGGTGGACCGGCTGGGCGGTGCTGGCCTGCAGGATCTGCTCCACAGCCACGATGCCGATCTATCCGAACACCAGCGACGGCGTCATGACTAGGTCTGTGCGGATCAGCGATACCGACGATGTGAAAGCGGCCGCCCGACGGATCCGCTCGCAGGGTGTGGCACTGACACAGTCGATGCACGCGATCATGGCTGAGATCGAGACATCGGAGAGTCATTCGTCGACGTTTCCCAGCGACGAGTTCACCGACGCGTTTCTCGCCAACTATCGTCAACCGGTCGCCGTCGGCGATGGTGGGCAGCTCCCAGCCAATGAGGCGGTCAGGGCGGGCGCGCGGTCGCTCGGCCAAGCCATGGCGGACTTCGCCGACGCCGTCGTCGAGGCCATGGATCTTCACGCCGATGTCGAGGATCAGGGCGCCGTTGGGATACGCGGTGCGCGTGTCGGCGGCAAGGGCTCGGCCATTGGCTGAGGATAGGCTTGCCCAAATACTTGACTGGTTCGGCCGGATCGAGAGCTACATTCCGGGCGCCCAGACCTGGGTGGGAGAGATCCTGCTCGGACAAGTGCCCAAAGCGTCGGCAGTCCAGGCCTACCAACTCGCGACCGATTGGGAACGGGCTGCCACTGTCCTTCGGGAGGCGCATCGCGATGCCCGGCGGGCCACCGGGCCGTTGTTCGCCGGATGGCGCGATGGTGTGGCGGCGCAGCGATACCGCGAGGAGTGGGAACGGTATCTCGATGCCATGGGTAAGACCGCCGACGCCATGGAATCGTTGGCCAAGGCGGTTCGTGGATTCGCCCAAGAGATCGAACTTCTCAAGTTCATGGTGGCGCTGAATCTCGCACTGCTCGCCTACGCGTTGTTCACCATGATTGCGGCGGCGGTCCCCACCGGCGGCATCGCCCTCGCCGGGATACCCGCCGCGTTCTCGGCTGCGCGGGCCGCTATCGGTGCTGCCGTGCGTAGGGCGCTGGTTGCTATCGCGAACCTGAGCGCGCGAGAGGTCGCGGTCTCGCTGGGCAAGATTGCCGGCCGGACGCTTCACGTGTTGGCTCCCCGACAGTTGGCGAGGCTGCTCCGGTCCGGGGTCAGTGGGTTGGCTGCGGGCATGATGCCGCGGCGGGTGATCGCCCGCACGGTGGCTGACCGGATGGCGGCTCGGTGGATGCAGTCGGTGGCCGGCAAGGAGGCGCTCGTCGCGTTCGAGAAGGCCGCTGGTCGTGAGGCCAGCACCGTATTGGCCGGCAGCATGAACGCGATGCGCACGCAGTTGGCCGCGGAGATCGAAGGCCAGCTCCTTCGCAGGTTCGGTGTGACCACCGCGGCCGAGGCGGCGACGGGCGCCGCGGTTCGGCGCGCGGAGTTCACCATGGCCGAGGAGATCACCCGTCGAACACTTCGCGACTGTGCTGCCCGGCAGATTGTCGAGACCTCGTTCAGTCGAGAGCTTCGCAACTATGTGGGGAAGCGGGCACTGTTCGGTGCCGGTTTCATGGGCGGCGGAAACTTGGTCGGCCAGACACTGCAAGTCGCGGCCGGTCATAGGTCCAGTGTGGACTTCAGCCAAGTGGCGGGGCAGACCATCCAGGGCGGAATCTTCGGCGCCGGAATGTTTGGCGGGCTGGCCGGACACGTCATCGGCGGAGGCGTTGCCGGTGGACTTGTCGGACTCGGCACCGAACTTGACGGCTTTCGGCGTACCGGTCGGTTTGATGTCTGGAATATCGCTAACAACGCGGCGCACGGCGCCGCTGCCGGAGCGGTCTTCGGCGTGCAGGGTCATGTGATGTCGGTGTGCCAGGTTCCTGGGCAGTTGAAGATCGGCCACGATGTCACACCGCTGCGGAGCGAACGGGGCCTTGGTCTCGATGCCCATGACCGTTCCACCGGAGTTCGGGTCTCGGCCGCGCCCGGTCGTGGCATCGCATGGGAACGGGTTGACACAACAGGCCAACGAGTGAGTCAAGGCTGGGTCGACCGCACCGGGCAGGTGCGACCCGCGGACCGTCCTGGCGTGGACAGCGCCGTCGGTCCCGTTCGGGAGACAGTACGGGAGCCGGTTCGGGCCGACCAACCTACCGACAGGACCAGGTATGAGGGCCTCACTGCGGTCAAACCGGTGGTGGAACCGGCGGCTGGGGCAGGGGCGCACGCCGAGACGGCGACATCACGGACGCCGGAGTCCGTCCACATTGATCACGCGGAGCGGTCCGATGCGACCGGGACACCCGGTAACCGGCCGGAACACACGGTCGCTGAGGGCGACTCCGATCCGTCGGCTGCTCAGTCGGGCGCGGCCACAAGGCCACGAGATGACGCGGCCGCCGATGTGTGGGCCGCGGAGGCCTATGACCGCTTCCGCGCGGATGCCCACGACGTCGACGCGATGGCACGCAATCTGGCTGACGTGGCGCGGGCCGATGGCCGGACCGGGTTCACGGCCGAGGAACTCAACAACGTCAAACACCACCTCCTGATCCAGGAACACGCGCTCGACGACTATGAAGGCGGCATCGTCCACCGCAGATTCGACCCGGACCCGGATATCGCCGAGGCGTGGGCTCGGATGCGTGACGGAGAGGTTCGTGCCAGCGACATTGTCCTGCTCGAGCATGAGCTGACCGAACTACGCTATCTTCGTGACCATCCGGGGGCTACCTACCGGGAGGCGCACCAGGCTGCCAACCGGGACTACAACTGGGAATCATTGGCTGCCACACACGACGGCACGCAGCCGAGACCAATGGAGAAGTTCGAGGCGACCGATGGCAATCCTGATAGATTTTCAGAAGATCCGGGAAGACAGTCAGGAGGTCGAATATCAGTTCCACCTGATCGACCAACCGAACAGGTACCTGGTGATCGACAAGGCGTCAATGAGCGGGACGCCGAAGGGCAGTCAGGCGGACGGACACTACCATCGGGTGCTGGGGAAGATCCTCAGCTTCGTTCGGGAACGACAGAGCTGGCCCAATCGGGGGACGTACGCGGCGTAGCGGAGGCCACACCCCAACGGTGGGCCGCCGAGGACCTCACTCCCACCGGAACTCGCGGCACGATCATCATCGGCGAGCTATTCCGCGACGCCAACGGAGACATGCATTTCGTCGGCGATCGCGTCGACACGTGGCGCGACGCCACCGGGCGCCTCCGCGGCGACACCGGCTTCGTCCTCGACGACAATAAGCCTCCACCCGTGGGCGTTCAAGCAGTCGCCGAACGCGCCGGAGAATCTCGAATCATCCCAAGCGACGGCTCGGAGCCCACGGCGGTCGCGCTTCGGCAGGCCGTCGTCGATCGCGAAGTCGCGGCTGCGGCAAAGGAGGCCGTGTGGCGTGACGAGGTCGAGCCGGTCGCCGACGCGCTCCGCAACGCGGGAGTAACCGTCGACCGCAACACCTTCGGCAGCAAAGCCTTTTCGCAAACTCTGGACCACGCCACGGCCGGTGGTTTGACAGAGCTTGACAGGATTCGAGCTGGCGATGCCGCCGCCGCCTACACTGCGGCCTCCGTCGACCTCGTGCGCGCAAGCGAACGCCTCGGCGTCGCTGGCGGCGACCATGCCATTGGCAAGGAATTCCCCAACAATCGGTTGGTCAGCGGCGGTGACTACGCCCCCGGGACGTCTGGAAATCTCGACCGCATCGCCTTCGACGACAGCGGCACTCCCGTGTTGTTGGTCGTTGAAGAAAAAGGTGTCGGAGCTGTGCGGGAGACACGCAATGTGCCCGACCCCGCCAACCCAACGAGCATTATCAAGGCCGAGCAGTGCAGCCCCGAGTATGTTCGGGAGCTGTTGATGATTGACCCCAAACTAGCTCAGGCGCTGCGCGAGGACCCTGCATTGGGGATCGCCATGCAACAGGCCGTCGCCAACGGCCAGGTCAGGTGCTTTCTCGTTCACACCTCGGCACGGGGAGTCGTCACGCTCACCGAATATCGTCTTGACCCCGGACGGCTACACCCCGAGAGCATACAATTGATCACTCCCGAGGAAGGAGGGACATGACCCTGCACGCGATCGATGACGTCGACACGCAACGCCTGTTCACCGTCTTCCGTGACGGCGACTTCAGCTGGACTGTCGGCGGCGTCCCGGCGCTGATGAGCGCCTTGGGACTCACCATCATCGAGGAGATCGCCGGAAAGGGGTCCATCGCCGCCACCCCATGGGGCGTGCCGGACACCGACGCGGCGCTGCTCTATCACGGCGACACGGTCCAATCGATCACCGTACGCGTGACCAGCCGCGCGACGGACGACGTCGACGACCGGCTCGCTGTCATCGACGCCTTCGCGACCATCGCCGGTATCGGCACCGAGGTTTTCGGCTCGGCCACCGCAGCCATCCCCGGGGCGGTTCCGCGCATTCAATGGCGTCGTGACCGAGCCACCATCACCGTCCAGAACGTCGGCAGTGGCGTGCTGGTGGTCGTCAATCGCAACGAATACCAGGACTTCAACGACTCCGTCGGCAGATATTGATGGCTAGCTACCCCGACATCGCTCGCGATCTCGCGGTCGATCTCGCCTTTCTCACGTTCGACGACTTCATCAATCTGCGCGTCGATGGCGACTATGTGCAGGTGATCCAGGAATCCGATAGCCTCAGCGCCGAACTCATGGTTACTCGCCCGCTTGAGCAGTCGGAGCGGGGCGCCCTGCTCAGCGGCGGATGGCAGCCCCCGCAGCCAGGGCGACGCACGTGGCGCAGGACGGCCCCCTGGCCTCTCACCGCCGCCACGGCACGCGAGCTCGCCGAAGCGATCACGCACGCCGCGCAGACATATGTGGCCGCGGACTCCACCGACCTCGAGTGCGATGCCCGCAACTATGGCACCTGGGAACCCATCGAACCTTCGTCACTGGCTGGTCTTCGCCGCGCCGCCTGAACAGCAGCACCGAGCACGCGCACATCTGCCGCTTCATCGTGTGGCGGGAACGAGCAGACCGTGGACAGCATCGATTTATAGGGGATCGCATGATCCGGCACACAACATGAGCGACATGTGGGCACCAGCCAATGCGGTGGAGATGGCGATGCTGAGCGCACTTCATGCGGGCCGGCAGTCGGAATATTTTCACGAGGTGGTCGCGGCACCCCTCTATCTTCCTCATCCCCGGACCAGTGCGTCTCCAGCAGACGGGCAGCAGTTCGTCACGGCGGAGTTGTTCGGCCAGACGTTTCTGCTCGCGTTCACCTCGCAGGCCGCGATGGCCTCGGCACTGACCGACGTCGTTGATAGCTATGTGACAACCGACTATGCCGAACTGCGGGAGAAGTGGCCGGTGTCGACGTGGCAGCTCGCACTGAATCCTGGCACGCCGATTGACGCCTATCTCACCATCGAGGCCGTGGCCGAGGTTGCCTCCGGCGCACTCACCCTGCCGATGGCCGTTGACGCGGCGCTCGGCGCGGCGGATATGCCCGACGCGTCGCCGCCGGTCGACTCCGGTCTGCGAGGAGGGCCGGATGCTGACCCCGGTCGGGTGCTGGCCGAGGATCCAGCTGAGGGGAAGATGTCTGCGCGACTGGAGGCGACACCAGGACTCGATGCGGTGACGCTGCTGGATCGGCTGGTCGACTCCGTTGTGTTGGTCCCGGCGAGTCGTGAGGTCGAACCGGCCGACCTGCTCGATCCCGAGTTTCCTTGGCTCATGGCTGTCGGGCGAGACGAGGAGGCGGTCTCGATCTTCACCTCGTCGGCGACAATGCGGCAGGGATGTTCCGCGACGACGCCTTTTCTCGAGGTGGCCTTTCCCTTTCTCGCGGCGGTCTGGCCGGACCGGTTCTGTCTCCTCATCGATGCGGGCAGTTCGAACGAGATCCGCATCTCTGGAGACCTGGTCGCGCAGTTGGCGCTGTGGGGCGTGCCGATCGGCGGTGGACAGCAGCCGTCGCCAGCGACGCCATGAGCCGCACATAGGCGTCGCCATAGTTGATCGACGGCTCCAGGTGTGTGTTCTCCGTGAACTCGTTCCAGCTGATCAATCCGATCAGGTCGGCGCCAGAGGCGGCGGCTGCGGCGTGCCGAAGACGCAGCGTGTCGCCATTATTGCGGGGGGCGACGATATGACCGCCGATGAGGGTGGCGTCAAAACCCGGCGCGATTGGCGCTATCCAGATCTTGACGTTGACCTTGTGGACCGCCGCGCCGATATCGCGCAGCCGGTTGGCGAAACCAGGATTGGTGGACGGGTTGACGGCGGGCCAATAGTAGGCGTCGCCGTCAGTGTATGGCGCGACCCGATAGTATTCGGCCACGCTGTGGGCCGAGCTCAGGACCTTGATCCGAGATCGCACGGGCCGGGTGATGGAGGAGATCTCCGAGCCGGTGAACCATCGAGTGTCGTGGAATACCGTCAGCGGTTTGCCATTAACTCGATACCAGACCGCATGAGGGGCATAGGTCGCCACGAAGTATGTGAAGTCGGCAGCCACTGTGGACACAGGTAACGGCGTGTTGCTGGCATCAAGCGACTCGTAGTGCATGGCGAGCCAGAAATTCTGCCGAAGAGCAGCCTCTTCGACCAGCGGCAGAATGCGCCGATACGTCTGGGTGTCTTTCCACGCGACGAGAAAGCCGGTGATGCCTGCCGCCTTCGCCTGAACCATTTGCCACTCGATGACGGCGAGGTCATCGCTGCGATAGTTGCCGGGAAAGGGTTGTGTCGGATAGTCGGTCTTGTTTCTCGACCAATACGATCCCCACATCCACATGTAGTAGTAGGCGAACACCGGCGCGGACGCGGCCGGCCTCGGCGGCCGCCCGAGGGCTGGAGACGCTCCAACCGCGACCACGCACCCTGTCAGGAGCAGCCCAGCCACGGCCGCGGCGAGTGTCTTGGCCAGCTTGACCATCTGCGTACGCGCCTCTTTTCGTGGACCGTGACGCCAGTGGGCCGTCACCATTACTCACCCAACCAGCCCCGTTGGCCCGCGTGGAGTTTCTTTGTCGCATGGCCCACCTTGCAGGTGACAAATGAGCCCTTGGTACGGGTGACCTCTGCCGGGAGTCAGCCGGTGTCGTCTGTCGCGTTCTTCGGGCACAATGCGAACATGGGACAGACTCACGATCGCATCACCGGGCGGTTGCGCACTTTCATCGAGTCACAGCGCATCTTCTTCACCGCGACGGCGCCGCTGTCCGGAACGGGAACGGTCAACCTCTCCCCGAAGGGGCTGACCGGCTCCTTCGCGGTCATCGACGACATAACTGTGGCCTATCTGGACTTCGCTGGAAGCAACGCCGAAACCATCGCACACCTTCGGGAAAATGGGCGGATCACCCTCATGTGGTGTGCCTTTCAGGGACCGCCAACCATCGTGCGCATTCATGGGCGCGGCGAACCGGTCTTTCGGGACGACCCGCGATGGCGTGAGCTGCGTCGACACTTCGTCGGCATCGACCCGAGCCCGCACGGACTGCGGGCGATCATCCTTGTGCACGCCGAGATGATCCGCGACACCTGCGGCTACGCGGTGCCCTTCATGGCCTTTGACGGGGAACGCGACCTGCATGCCAGGAGATTCGTCCGCGAGGACGACGCGTCGCTCGGCGCCTATTTCGCGGCGAAGGAGCACGTCGCGACGAGCATCGACGGTCTTCCGGGTCTGCCGCTGCCGTTGCCCCCAACTCCCGAAGCCGACCTCTGGCGTGATCAGGTAATCGGGGCGTTCGCGTCGGAGTCGGAGCGTCTGGTAGAGGTGTTGCGCGGCCTCGGACCGGCCGACTGGGCTCGCCCGACCGCCTGTCAGCCGTGGACCGTGGTTCAGCTGATGGGGCATGTGCTCGTGGCCACTGGGCGAATCTTGGGCGTGCTCGACGAAGATTCCCCAGTCGAGGCTATGGTGACGGCGGCCGGCTACTACCGGCCCGATGTCCGCTTCTCGACTGAGGCAAACGCCGCGCGGGTCGCTCTCGGGCAGGAGCGCGCGGCGGCCGTCGGCGACCCAGCGGCACTTGTGGCGGAGTTCGACACGGCGTGGCGCGACGTCGACCGGCTCTGCCGCCGCGAGTCGCCGGATCGGGTGATCGTCACTCGGCACGGCGATGCGATGCTGTTGACCGACTTTCTCATCACCCGGATCGTCGAGCTCGGCCTGCATGGGTTGGACCTGGCCGCAGCACTCGAACGCCGGCCGTGGATCACCCGACCGGCGATTCGAGTCCTGACTCCTCTGCTGCTCAGCTCTGCCGGGTCTGGGGCCGGGGTCGAGGCCGTAGCGGTGTTCGGCTGGGATGACGTCACGTTGCTGCGCAAGGTGACGGGCCGCGATCCGCTTACCGCAGACGAGGCGCGGCACGTCGCCGAGCGGGGGATCGTCTGGTTAACTCTCGGCTAGACGAGCCGCCGGACGTCGCCGTACGCCCGATAGAAACCGCCCCGGCCGGACTCACGCACGCCGCCGACGACATATCGGGCGTTCGGCTCGCGGATTCCCTTGGGGAACTGGACTCGCCAGTCGGAGTGATATCCGGGGGAGACCACTCGCACTCGCAGTTGACCGCCGTGCTCATAGCATTCCACGACGACGCCGTCGGCGCTGTCGCTGACCACCTCGACAGTGGTTGACGGGGCGACGGCTGTCATGTGGCTCGGAGCCTTGACATCGACGACGGTGGGGACGCTTCCGGACTCCGCCGCTCGAATCGCTGACTCGCTGGCGTCGATGCAGGCCAATGCGCCGCTCGTGGTCACGACATAGAGCCGGTCCGCGTGATATTGCATGGAATAGGCAGAACCGCAGCCGGTGCCGAGCTTCCATAGGCGTGTGCCCGCCTCGTCGAAGCAATAGATTGAGGAGTTGCAGTCGCCGGCGAAGACATATTGTCCATCCGGCGATGTCGCACACGAAAAGACCGCCGCGTCGCACGCGTACGTATGTTGTCTGGTGCCGTCTTTGCCGAATCGGACCACCTCGTGTGTGGACGTGCCCGCGAAGACGGTGGTGCTCTCCTGCCAACCGAAAAGCACGGCTTTGGTCCCCTGATGCCATAGCTCCTGCCCGGTGCGCCAGTCATAGCTGGTGACGCCGGCGGAGTGGCCGTGATACATCGCGGTGGAGTCGCACCGAACCATCCAGCCAGACGTGCCACGTCCTTTGCGGCGCCACAAGAATTCGTCCTCGTGGTCGATCGCGGCGATGCCGCCGCCCGAGTCCGCGACACCGAGCAGGCCATCGTGAATGTCGAGCCAATAGATGTCGATGTCCGGTGAGATCTGATATGCCATGCGCGGGATTTTTCCGGACAGGTCATAGACGTTTCCGTCGTCGCAACCGGCATAGAGCCACTGATCGTCGGCGACAATGCATTTCACTCCATCGGGCAGGCGGACCTGGCCGACGACCTCGGCACCATGGGTGAGCGTGGTGATGAGACCCGACTCATTGCCGACCATGCAGACCCGGTCGTCGACGAAGACGCCGAACGCGGCGGCGCCGGAGTCATAACGCCACAGCACCGGCGCGCGTTTGGCGGTCGAGGCGGAGCTGACGATCACTCGACGCGCCACCGAACGCCGTTGCCGAACACCGGCGACGGCGGGCGCGTAGCCGCCCCGCACCTTTTCGCCGATCTTCTTCGCCGCCGTCGCCCTCGCTTTTGTCTCGTCGGGGAACGTGGTGGTCTTGGACTGCCCAGGTCCCCCAATGCGTCCATAGCGGACAGTCATCGAGGGGCCATCGACGGTGACTTCATAGAACTTGTGGGCGCCGCCGCCTTCGTCTGACAACTCGAGATATGTCGTTTCCTGGGGCATGATTCGGCCTCTCCGGTCAGGAGCGATGGGGATTCATCACCACGTCGATGAGTGGCGAGCGTATCGAGCGCCTGCGACACTTGAGAGATCGGGCGGGTCTGCGTGGCCGATGTGGACGGAGGCACCACGACTCGCCGTACTCGAGCAAGGTGCGAAAGTGCCGTGATCGTGGGCGATCACGCCGACGAGGTCCGGTCCGATCGCCCACGATCATGGCAAAATGAGGTCGGTCCATTGAGGTTGGTCTACTGGCGTCGAGTCACACCACGTCGATGAGTGGCGAGCGTATCGAGCGCCTGCGACAGTTGGAGCGTCACACCCACCGGTTGCCGAGCCACATGCGGCTGAGCCAGTCGGGATATGGGATTGGTGTGCCCACATAGATCGGATAGAAATACCAGAAACAGACCCCGACGAGCAGCACATAGATGCCCGCGCCGATGGTTCCGAAGATACGCCGGTCTCCGGCGCTGACGGGCAGCAGCGGCGGCACACTGTAGAATCGCGCGAATATCGGCGGACGAGCCATGAGCGCGCCCAAAACATAGACGACGGCGAGGATGAGGAACGGCTCGGCCGGCGCGGCGTAGAAATAGAACATGGTCCGGTGGTCGAGTTCATAGATGAACCACGGGGCGATTCCGGCGAACACCCCGAGCCCGATGGTCCACGCACGCCAGTCGCGACGGCTCGCCGCGAACCAGGCGAGGGCTCCGAGCGCCGGAATGAACGACCACCACAGCACCGGCGTGCCGAGCAGCAGAATCTCGGAGGCGCAGTTGTCGGCTCCGCAACCGGGGTCGCTGCTCCAGTGGAAGGCGACGGGCCGGCCGAGGATCAACCATTGCCACGGCCATGACTGATATTGGTGGTGGGCGGTGAGTTGGACGTGAAAATTGTAGACGTCGACGTGATATGCCCACAGGTTATAGAGCGCACCGAGCACGGGCGGCTCGTTCTTGTTCAACTCGGCGAGCAGATAGTGACGCTTCCATCCGGTGTCGGTGAGGAACCACCCGCTCCAGCTGGCCAGATAGGTGGCGAACATGAGCACACCCATCGCGACGATCCAGCCGGTCTCGTCGAGGAGCGCGTCGCGCCATGGGTGGCGCACACCCACTAGGCGGCGGAGCCCGATTTCCCAGGCGATGATCAGGCCGATGAAGAGCGGAACGAACCAGATCGCGCTCCACTTGACGGACCCGGCGGCGCCGAGCATGACGCCGGCGACGAGCCGCCACCAGGGGATGGTCGACCACCCGAAAGAGGGGCGGCCCGCGCGGCCGGGTCGGGTGGGGTCGAGGCCGTTCTCGATGAGGCGCAGCCATCGGGCGCGCCGCTGGTCTCGGTCGAGCACGAGGCTGGCGAAGGCCGCGAGCACGAAGAAGAGCACGAAGATGTCGAGGATGGCCGTGCGCGAGAGCACGAAGTGCATGCCGTCGAGGGCCATGAGCAGTCCGGCGGCGCAACCGAGCACCGTGGACCGGAACATGCGCCGCGCGACCCTAATGATGATCAACACGGAGAGCACTCCGGCGACGGCCGCCATGAGTCGCCATCCGAAGGCCTTGTCTTGTGGCAGGTAGTGGAGCTTTTCGGTCAACTTGATTCCGGCCGCGATGATCCACTTGCCGAGCGGCGGATGCACGACGAAGTCGGCGGTGTCACTGTCGGTGCGCCACTCCACACTGTGCGCGAGGAGCTGCTCGCCGCCGGAGGCGTAGTAGATCTCGTCGAAGATCTTGCCGCCGGGGAAGCTGAGCTTGACGAAGCGCAGCACCGCCGCGATCGCCACGATGACGGCCGTGGCGATCCATGACATCGGATCGCGGCCCGGCATCGGGGCGAGCCGAGGCCGGATTCGGTCGAGGTAGAGGGCCCGACCAGAGTCGCGGTCGGGCGGCGTGCCATCGTTGAGGTCACGCGAGCCGTCACCGCCCGACTGTTGGTCGTGGGCGATCTCATCGGCGCAAGCCTGCACGGTCACTCCGCGATCGTAGGCCGCTGCCGTGCCCGACTCTCGGTCGGGACAGAATGGGCACCGTGGCGGACCAGCACACCGAAGGTCGAATCGTCCTCGTCGGCACCCCGTTGGGCAACGTCGCGGACGCGTCCGCGCGGCTGCGCGACGCGCTTATCACCGCCGATGTGATCGCCGCCGAAGACACCCGAAGGCTGCGCCGGCTCGCGCATGATCTCGGCGTGGAGGTGACCGCCTCGGTGGTCTCCTACTTCGAAGCGAACGAAGATCGCCGTACGCCGGAGCTTGTCTCCGCGGCGGCGGAAGGCGCGACCGTCGTGGTGGTCACCGACGCCGGCATGCCGAGCGTCTCCGATCCCGGCTTTCGTGTCGTGCAGGCGGCACTCGACGCCGGACTGCCGCTGACGGCCGTGCCCGGCCCGTCGGCGGTCACCACCGCGCTCGCCCTCTCGGGTCTGCCGAGCGACCGGTTCTGCTTCGAGGGCTTTCTGCCCCGCAAGGGGGGCGAACGACGGGCCCGCATCGCCAGCCTCGCCGCCGAACCACGCACGATGGTCTTCTTCGAGGCGCCGCACCGCATCGCCGCGTCGCTCGGCGATCTCGAATCGGGTTTCGGCGCGGACCGCGTGGCCGCGGTGTGCCGCGAGCTGACCAAAACGTACGAGGAGGTTCGCCGAGGCCCACTCGGTGAGCTCACGCGATGGGCGCAGGCCACACCGCCGCGCGGCGAGATCACCGTGGTCGTCGCCGGGGCGCCGGTCGGCCGGGCGGTGCGGCCGAGCGACTCCGACCTCGCGGCGCAGGTCGCGCGGGCCGAGGGCGACGGCCAGGGACGCAAAGAGGCGATCGCCGCCGTCGCGCTCCGACACCAGCTGCCTAAACGCGACGTGTACGACGTGGTGGTGCGTGCTCGTCACGCCGCAGCCCAGTGATCACCCGCCAGCGTCGGCTCAGGCCATCGCGGCGAGCAACCCCACCGCGATGATCAGCGGCCCGGCGAAACATAGAGCCACCGCAACCCGTCGTCGGCCACGCGGAAACATCACCGCACCGGTCGCCCAGGCCACGCCGACGCCGCAGGCGAGGATCAGGGCGAGACCGACGATCCAACGCAGCGTCAGGCCGGCGGAGTCGGTGACATAGGCGTGCTGCCCCCGTCGCGAGACCATGCGGGCCGGAAGTTGCCGGCCGGCGACGCACGCGGCGGGCCGCGGGCCGACGAGTTCGACGGCGGGTGCGGCGAACGCCCCGCCCACGGCGACGAAACGAACGACACACGCCCCGCCAGGGGTGCCGGCAGGCGAGGTTACGTTGGGGTCCCCCGGCGAGTGCACCGTCGCGGTGCCCGTGGTGCTGTGGCCGACGGAGAGCCAGAACGGCTCGGCGCTGACCCAGGCGAAGAAGGCGGCCGCGAGCGCGAAGCCGACCAATGCCGGCGCGGCCGCCCAGCGTGGCGCGACGGCGGCCCGCACGGCGGCCGCCCGCCATCGGCGCCGCACACGCGGTCCCCGGGGCGGCCGCCCGCGTGGTGGTGCTGGGTCGGCGTGGTCATCGGACGCCCGTGGTTGGGGCGGGTCCCACTCGCTGTCTGGGGCTCGGGACGGCTGGGCCTTCGACAGCCCCCCGAAGGCCTTCGGGGGCCCTGCGCTGGCCTGTTCGGTGCTGGCCTGTTCGGTGGGGGCCGGGACTTGGCGGACGACACGGTAGTGCCGGGAGTCCGTGGGGATCTGGGGGTCATCGTCCAGTTCGCTCACAATCGTCATTGGACACCCGGTCTCCGGCTGATGGGTGGAGGTTGGCGCGTGTCGGGCAGATCGGACAAGACGGGTGGATAACCGGTTCGCGTTCGGCTGGGGGCAGTTACTACGCTTGGTGACCATGAGTCGTTATCTCGCCGCCGTGGCCTGGCCCTATGCCAACGGACCCCGCCACATCGGCCATGTCTCCGGTTTCGGCATCCCCGCGGACGTCTTCTGCCGTTATCTGCGCATGGCCGGGCACGACGTGCTCATGGTCTCGGGCACCGACGAGCACGGCACGCCGATCCTCGTCGAGGCGGAGCGTGAGGGCGTGACCCCACGCGAGCTCGCCGACCGCTACAACCAGGTCATCGTCTCCGACCTCGCGGCGTTGGGTCTGACCTATGACCTGTTCACCCGCACCACGACCCGCAATCACTACGCGGTCGCGCAGGAGATGTTCCGGACCGTCTATACCAACGGCTACATGATCGCCCAGACCACCACGGGGGCGATATCGCCGTCGACCGGCCGGACCCTGCCGGACCGCTATATCGAGGGCACCTGCCCGTTGTGCGGTTATGACGGCGCGCGGGGCGACCAGTGCGACAACTGTGGCAACCAACTCGACCCGGCCGATCTGGTCAACCCGCGTAGTCGGGTCAACGGGGAGACCCCGGAATTCATCGAGACCGAGCACTTCTTCCTCGACCTGCCCGCGCTCTCCGGCGCGCTCGGTGAGTGGCTGCGGGGTCGCGACGGGTGGCGGCCCAACGTGCTGAAGTTTTCGCTCAACCTGCTCGATGACGTGCGGCCGCGGGCGATGACCCGCGACATCGACTGGGGCATCCCGGTGCCGCTGCCCGGGTGGGAGGACAACTCCGCCAAGCGGCTCTATGTGTGGTTCGACGCGGTCATCGGCTATCTGTCGGCGTCGATCGAGTGGGCCCGACGGTTCGGTGATGGGGGCGCCGACCCGCAGGCATGGCGGCGGTGGTGGTCGGCCGACGGCGACGGCGACGGCGACGGCGACGCGCGCAATCGTACTATTTCATGGGGAAGGACAACATCACCTTCCACTCGCAGATCTGGCCGGCGGAGCTCCTCGCCTATAACGGTGAGGGCGACCGGGGTGGCGAGCCGGGCGAGTTTGGGCGACTCGCGTTGCCGACCGAGGTGGTCTCCAGCGAATATCTCACCATGGAGGGGCGCAAGTTCTCCTCGTCGCGTCGCGTGGTGATCTATGTGCGGGACTTCCTCGAGCGCTATGACGCTGACGCGTTGCGATATTTTGTCGCCGCGGCCGGTCCGGAGACCACCGACACCGACTTCACTTGGTCGGAGTTTCTGCGCCGCAACAACGACGAACTCGTCGCCGGCTGGGGCAATCTCGTCAACCGATCGATAGCGATGGCCGCGAAGAACTTCGGCGGGATCCCACCCGCGACGGACCTGACCGACGCCGACGAGACGCTACTCGCCTCGGCTCGTGCGGCGTTCGCGACCGTCGGCGACCTGATCGAACGGCACCGCCTCAAAGCGGCCATCGGCGAGGCGATGCGCGTTGTCGGCGAGGCCAACAAATACCTCTCCGACCAGGCGCCGTGGAAGCTCAAGGACGAGGAGCAGCGGGGGCGACTCGGCACGATTCTGCACGTGGCACTGCAGGTCGTCAGCGACTGCAATGTGCTGCTGACACCGTTCCTCCCACACTCCGCGCAGAAGATCCATGAGCTGCTCGGCGGTGTCGGGGTGCACGCGCCGATGCCGGAGATCCGCGAGGTGGACGACCTCGACGGCGGTCCGCGATATTCGATCATCACCGGCGACTATGCGGCCGGCGCGCGCTGGGAGTCGACCGCGATCGAGGCCGGTCGGCCGTTGGCGGCTCCGAAGCCGGTCTTCCGCAAGCTCGATCCATCCATTGTGGAGGAGGAGCTGGCCAGGCTCGCGGGCTGACCTCATGGGCTGACCTCAGGGACTGACCGCGTCGGCGGGCGCCCCCTTCTCTTGGTGGCGCCCCCTTCTCGGGCTGCTTCCCCCGTCCGCGGCGGCGTCAGGTCAGGTCATAACCGACGTCGACTTGGCGAAGTTCGCGCACCTGTGACACGGGCGCCCACACTTCATAGACTCCGCGCTCCACGCATCGGGCGCCGAGCACGGGCACACTGTGCTCATCGGGCCGGCAGATGCGCAGTCGGATCCAGTCGTCGCGAGTCTGCACCACCGTGCACGCCGCGGTGCGCCAACTCGCATACGTGGTGCTGCGGAACAACGTCTCGACCGGCAGTTGGGCGACCCGCGCCCGAGCCATCACTCGGAACGTGGCGGGCGGGTCCGCGAGCGCCGCCACGATCTGCCCGCCCGACTCGCCGACCAGACTCATGCCCGCACTGTGGTCAGGCGAGCAGGGCAGGTAGTCCTGGTCGATGGCGATGTCCGGAATATCGGCGAGCACGTGGCGCCATTGGCGAGCGACCATGCGGTTCCACGCGCGTTGCTCGGGCAGATAGTGATAGAGCGTGACCTCTTCGCCGTCGGGCAGAAAGGCGACTATCGAGGCGCCGGTCGTCAGCGGCACGTCAGCGAAGTCGGCCGTGACGAACTCCGGCACCAGGTGCCGCACGCTCGGGGCGAAACCGGTGCCGAGCACCGGCGGGCCGACCCGATCGTGGGGCGGAAGCCGGGCGAGGCCCGGATAGGAAGGGAGCCCGTTGACCGGAGACGAGAAGGGGATATGGAAATCGCCGGGACCGACCGCACGCCAGCGGAGGCCGAAGACGGGTGCGCTGGTTGATCGGGTGGGCATCTGGGGGCCGATCAAGGTGGCGAGGTCCCCGGCCGCGCGTACGTCATCAAGGTCGTAGGCCCGGTGACAGAATCCGCTGGGCAGGCGTCCGTGGAGGTGTGCGGAGACCTGGCGGGGGGTGAGCAATTTGACCATCCGGGTGCCGCAGCGGATGGTGGCGGTTCGGCGGATGGCGGTGATCGGGGCATATTCGGACGGGCTGTCCAGGTTGCGCATGGGAGTCTGGGCTTGTCCGTGCACCCATGCCCAGCTCGTGATCGGGGTGACCGGGGCGAGCAGAGGCTGGTCCTCTGGTCCGCCGGGCGGGTTCGCGGTGGCCGAGGTCGTTGGCTCGTCGAGCATGACCACGGTGCGAACCTAACCGAGGCGGCGGGAGGTCGGGTGAACGCCGGCTGAACCCTTTTCGGCGCGATCATGAAGCTGGTGCCCATGATCGACGGTCCGATCATGACAACTAGCTTCATGATCGCGCCGACAAAGGTAAACCGGTGGCGTGTCGCATGCGGCGACCTACATGATCGACCGATGACATGGACAGCACCAGAGATCGCCCGCCCGCTGACGCTCAAAGTCGGCGATGAGCGGGCGCTGCTCACCAGTTGGCTCGACTTTCACCGGCAGACCCTGTTGCTCAAGTGCGCGGGGCTCACGGCCGAGCAACTTATCCGTCGGGAGGTGCCGCCGTCGGCACTCACCCTGCTCGGCCTCGTGCGGCACATGACCGAGGTCGAACGCTGGTGGTTTCGCCGGCGCGCGGCGGGCGAGGAGCTGACCGACGTCTTCTGCACCGAGGAGAGCCCCGACGGCGACTTCGACGACGTCGGCACCGCCGACGCGGCGGCCGATATCGCGACTTTCCAACAGGAGTGCCGGCTGGCCGAACAGGCGGTCGCCAATATTCCGCTCGACAGCACGTTCAGTCACCCCCGTGGAGACCACAGCCTGCGATGGGTCTATCTGCACATGATCGAGGAATATGCCCGGCATAACGGGCACGCGGACCTGATTCGGGAACGCGTCGACGGGGTCACCGGAGACTGATCCGACGCCACGCCCGCCGCCGGGTTGGTGTCGGCATCGGCCGTCCAACCCGGCCGGATAGGATTTCTGCCACGATGACCGCACACAACACCACCTCGGCCTCGCATCCGGCGCGGGCCGCCGGGCGCCGAGGCGAGCCACCACCGGAACCGCCGCCATTGTCGGTGGCCATTATGGACAGTCACGCCCATCTCGACATCGTCGGCACCGACCCGGCCGAGCAGATCGCCCAAGCCGCGCGGGTGGGGGTCGACCGCCTGGTGCAGGTGGGCATCGACGTCGCCTCGTCGCAGTGGGGCGCGAGCCTGGCCGAACGGGAGCCGGCCGTCCTGGCGACCGTGGCGTTGCACCCCAACGAAGCCCCACGCCTGGCCGATCTCGACGAATCGCTGCGCCAGATCGAGGCGCTCGCCGCGCTCGCCCGGGTGCGAGGCATCGGCGAGACCGGACTCGACCATTTCCGTACGGGCGAGAACGGCCGCGCTGTTCAGGAACAGAGTTTTCGGGCCCACATCGCCATCGCGAAGAACACCGGCAAAACACTGGTGATCCATGACCGGGACGCGCACGCCGACGTGCTGCGGGTGCTCGACGACGAGGGTGCGCCGGAGACGGTCGTCTTCCACTGTTTCTCCGGTGACGCCGAGTTCGCCGCGCAGTGCGTACGCCGCGGTTTTGTCTTGAGTTTCGCCGGCACGTTGACCTTCGCCAACGCTGTCGGCCTTCGCGAGGCCGCGGCGGTCACGCCGCGCGACCAGATGCTCGTCGAGACGGACGCCCCGTTTCTCACCCCGGTGCCGTTTCGGGGACGGCCGAACGGGTCCTATCTGGTGCCGTTGACCGTCGCGACCCTCGCGGAGGTCACCGGCGCCGACCTCGATGAACTGTGCGCCACGATCTCGGCCAACGGCGAGCGCGTCTTCGGCCCGTGGCGTTGACGTGCGGCGACAGTGTTGACGTGCCCGACGGTGTTGACGTGCCCGATGGTGCGGAACCCGACCGCGGTGGGCCGATGACTCACTCGACAGTCGAACCGCCGAGGCTGCTCGGTCCCGCCGAGATCCGTGATCTCGCGACGGCGCTCGGTGTGCGCCCCACCAAAACCCTGGGCCAGAACTTCGTCCACGACCCCAACACGGTGCGCCGCATCGTCAAGGCCGCCGGCGTCGACCCGACCGACGTGGTGGTCGAGGTGGGGCCCGGCCTCGGTTCGCTCACTCTGGCGCTGCTGCCGGCCGCGGCGTGTGTGCACGCGGTCGAGATCGACGCCACGCTCGCCGCCCGACTGCCGGAGACGGCGGCCGGGCGGGCGCCCGGCTGGGCCGATCGGCTTCGGGTGCACCACCGCGACGCGCTCACGGTGGTCGCCACCGACCTCGTGCCGACGCCGACCGCGCTGGTGGCCAACCTGCCCTACAACGTGGCGGTTCCCGTGGTGCTGCGCCTGCTCGCCGAGTTGCCGGGGTTGCGGCACGGACTGGTCATGGTGCAGCTGGAGGTGGCGGACCGGCTGATCGCCCCACCAGGCTCCAAGGTCTATGGCGTGCCGAGCGTGAAGCTCGCCTGGCACGCCACGGCCAAGTCGGCCGGTCGGGTGCCCGCGAGCGTCTTCTGGCCCACCCCCAACGTGGAGTCGGGCCTGGTCGCCTTCACCCGCCGCGACCCGCCGCAGGTGCCGGACCGGCTGGGGCCGACACCGTCGCGAGGGGTCGTCTTCGCCGTCGTCGACGCAGCCTTTGCGCAGCGCCGAAAGATGCTGCGTTCGGCTCTGGCCGGATGGGCTGGCGGTGCCGACGCGGCGGTGGAGATCCTCACCCGGGCCGGGGTGCCACCGACCGCGCGTGGCGAGCAGCTCGACGTCGCCCAGTTCGCGGCGATCGCGGCGGCGCACCCGTCACCCCCCTCACGCGGGTAAACTGCGTCCCATGATCGCGCAGCCGACGGAGTCGACAGGGGACACCCCGTCGTGAGCGAACCGCTGTGGGAGGACGACCATCCTCGCCCGGCCGCGCGTGGCCCGGTCAAGGTTCGCGTGCCAGCCAAGATCAACCTGCATCTCGGGGTTGGACCGCTGCGCCCGGACGGCTATCACGAGCTCGCCACCGTCTATCACGCCATCTCGATCTATGACGAGATCTCGGCCCGTCCGGCCGAGACACTCGCGCTGACGATGGATGGCGAGGGCGCCGGGCAGTTGGCGCTCGATCACACGAATCTCGCGGTGAAGGCCGTTCACGCGCTCGCCGAGGCGACCGGACACGCCCCAACCGTCCGACTGCATCTGCGCAAGCAGATCCCGCTCGCGGCCGGGCTCGCCGGCGGCAGCGCCGACGCGGCCGCCACCCTCGTCGCCTGTGACGCGCTGTGGGGCACGGGTCTCAACCGGGAGGAGTTGGCCAGCCTCGCCGCCGATCTCGGCTCCGATGTGCCGTTCCTCGTGCTTGGCGGCACCGCGCTCGGCACCGGCCGGGGCGAGGCGGTCAGTCCCGTGCTCGCCTCCGGTCACGCGTGGCACTGGGTGGTGGTGATCGCCGACGGGGGGCTGTCCACCCCCGAGGTCTATCACGAACTCGATCGGCTGCGCACCGAGTCCACCCCGCCGCCGCCCGCGGGCAGCCCCGAGCACCTGCTCGCAGCCCTGCGCCAGCACGATCCACGAGTGCTCGCCGAGGGCCTGGTCAACGACCTGCAGCCGGCGGCGTTGTCGCTGCGCCCCCATCTGCGGCAGACTCTCGACGCGGGAGCCAGTGCGGGGGCGCTGGCCGGCCTGGTCTCCGGATCCGGCCCCACGTGCGTCTTCCTGTGCCGCGACGGCGACCACGCCGCGACGGTGTCGGCCGACATCGACACACGCGGGGTCGGCCGCGTGGTGCGCAGCGCGCACGGGCCGGTGCCGGGCGCCCGTCTCATCTGAGCATCCGCCTCGCGCGTCATAATCGCCGGTGCGGCAGGCTCGCCGTCAGCACGAAACCTGATCCGAGACAAGTGAGGCCCGCGGGTGGCGAACATTATCAGCCTTGACAAGGTGAGCAAAGGGTACGGCGCGGCCGGACCGCTCCTCGTCGATGTCTCGCTGGGACTCGACGACAACGAGCGGGTCGGCGTGGTCGGGCTCAACGGCACGGGCAAGTCGACCCTGCTGAAACTGCTCACCAAGGCTGAGGAGCCCGATGCCGGTCGGGTCAGCCATCGCCGCGACCTGAGGGCGGCGACGCTGCCCCAGAGCATGGATTTCGCCCCTGAGGTGACAGTGCGGGGGGTGGTGGTCGGCGACGCGTGGCTGCCCGCCGCCTTCGTCGCCGAACACGAATGGGCCGGCGACGCCGGCATTCGGACAGTCCTGTCGGGACTCGGCATGCCGGGTCTCGGGTTGGACGCACCGGTGGGCTCGATGTCGGGTGGGGAACGCCGCCGGGTGGCGCTGGCCGCGCTGCTCGTGCGGTCGTGGGATGTGTTGGTGCTCGACGAGCCGACCAACCACCTCGACGTGGCGGGCATCGCGTGGCTCGCCGGCCATCTGCGCGGTCGTGGTGGGACGCTCGTGGTGGTCACCCACGACAGGTGGTTTCTCGACGAGGTCTGCGACCGGACGTGGGAGGTCGCGGATCGAACCGTGCGGTCCTACGAGGGTGGGTACGCGGCGTGGACGCTTGCCCGCGCGGAGCGGCTGCGAGTGGCGGCCGCGACCGAGTCGCGTCGGCAAAATCTGTTGCGCAAGGAGATCGCGTGGCTGCGCCGCGGCCCACCGGCGCGCACCTCCAAGCCGAAGTTTCGCATCGACGCGGCGAACGCGCTCATCGCCGACGTGCCCGAGCCGAGAGACGCCGTGTCGCTGCACCGGCTCGCCACCGCACGCCTGGGCAAACAGGTCTTCGAGCTCTCTGGGGCCACCGTGCGAGTGGGTGCCCGTACCCTGTTCGATCATGTCGATTGGCTTGTTGGTCCGGGCGACCGGATCGGCCTCATCGGTGCCAACGGCGCGGGCAAGTCCACATTGCTCAATCTGCTTGCCTTGCGGCGCACCCCGGACGAGGGTTCGGTGACGGTCGGCACGACGGTGCGCACCGCGTTCCTGTCCCAGGAACTGGCGGAACTGCCCGGCGGGGCGCGGGTGTTGGAGTCCGTCGAACAGGTCGCCCGGCGGGTGAATCTCGGCGGCCGGGACCTCTCCGCGTCGCAACTCGCCGAGGTCTTCGGCTTTACCGAAGGTCGATTGTGGACACATGTGGCGGATCTCTCCGGCGGGGAGCGTCGGCGGCTGCAACTGTTGCGCCTGCTCGCCGGCGAACCAAACGTGTTGCTGCTCGACGAGCCGACCAACGACCTCGACACCGACACGCTGGCCGCGTTGGAGGACCTGCTCGACACGTGGCCCGGCACGATGGTGATCGCCTCCCACGACCGTTATCTCGTCGAGCGGGTTTGTGACACGGTCTATGCGGTCTCCGGCGATGGTCAGCTCACCCATCTGCCCGGTGGGATCGATCAGTTTCTGGCGATGCAGGGCGACGCAGCCGGCCTTGGCGACACCACGCCTGCCGGGAGCGGCCCGGTGCGGGGCGCGGCCGAAGCGGCTGGGCCGGGCGGGGGTCCGGGTGACGGCCGGTTGGGCGCGGGGGAGTTGCGTGTCGCGAAAAAGGAACTGAGCCGTCTGGAGCGGCAGATCAGCAAGTGGGATCAGCAGGAAGCGCGGTTGCATGAGGAGCTCGCCGCACACGCGACCGACTTCGCCAAGGTGAGCGAGCTCGACGCGAAGCTTCGTGAGGTGCAGGCCCAGCGGCAGGCCGCAGAGGAGTCGTGGCTGGAACTCGCCGAAACCTGCGACGTCGCCGGGTGAGGAGTCGGACAATGCAGGCATGGCGCATATCCCGGTCAACCATCGCCTGCAGCCGCTCTATCGGGGGCTCGCCGTCGTCTGCGGGCTCTACGTGTTGATCTTCGGCATCGCGGGCGTGGTGCAGACGCGGGGAGAACCGATGTTCGCCCAAGACGGGCTGCCCTGGGTGCTCGGGCTCAAGACCAACCTCTCCTTCGCGATCCTCTCCATCGTGGCCGGCGCGATCGTCGTGGTCGGCGGGTTTCTCGGCGGCAACCTCGATCGATGGATCAACCTCATCGGCGGATCGGTCTTCCTCGTCGCGGGATTCGCGATGATGACCCTGTTGCGCACCGGGCTGAACCTGCTCGGATTCACCATGGCGACGTGCGTCGTCTCGTTCATCATCGGCACAGTGCTGCTCACCGCCGGTCTCTATGGCAAGGTCGGCAGTTCGGCGGACGTGGGATGTGAGGAGTCGTTCCGCCACGGGGGAAACTTCGCCTGACGGTCAGTGTCGCTTCCGGGTGGTCAACGCGGGCTTGGACTCCAGGTTTGACAGCCCGTTCCAGGCGAGATTCACCAGATGGCCGGCGACTGTCTCCTTGCGCGGCCGGCGCGCATCCAACCACCATCGCCCGGTGAGCGCGACCATGCCGACCAGTGCCTGCGAATAGAGCTCGGCGAGCTTCGGGTCAAAGCCGCGGGACTTGAACTCCGACCCGAGGATGTGTTCGACCTGGTGCGCCACGTCGTTGAGCACCGACGAGAAATTGCCCGTCGACGAGCCGACCGGCGACTCGCGCACAAGCACGCGAAAGCCGTCGGCCTCCTCCTCGATATAGTCGAGCAACGCGAGTGCCGCCTGCTCGAGCAGCTCCCTGGGATGCCCGGCGGTCAGCGCGGTGGTGACTCGGTCGAGCAGCGCGCGCACCTCCCTGTCGACCACCACGGCGTAGAGGCCTTCCTTGCCCCCAAAGTGTTCGTAGATCACCGGTTTGGAGACCTTGGCCCGCGCCGCGACCTCCTCGACCGAGGTGGCGTCGATGCCCTTCTCGGCGAAGACACGACGGCCCACGGCGATAAGCTGTTCGCGGCGTTGTGCCGACGACATGCGGACCTTGCCGTGATTGGGTTGCGGCCGGGTGCGTTGGGTGCCGTCACCGGCACTTCCCCCATGGATCTCAACGTCCTTCTCCGTCGTCACCCGGCACCGCATCCCGCTCGTCATGCCGGTCGTCTCGTCCGGCGGTTTCGTCCGACGTCATCGCCGGTCCGACTCTGGCAACCCGATCATCCAGGCCCGGTCATCGTACGTGTGTCGATTCGACGCCCACCGGCCATCTCGGCCTACGGTGACGTAGCCGTAGCCCACCACCGGGCGTCATCGATTCGAGCCGCGCACC
Source organism: uncultured Actinomycetota bacterium (assembly GCA_963736695.1). Taxonomy (GTDB): domain Bacteria; phylum Actinomycetota; class Actinomycetes; order Mycobacteriales; family Micromonosporaceae; genus CAVTPU01. Next base: position 2,181,571 of record CAVTPU010000004.1, on the reverse strand, counting down.
TGGGTCGCGGCGGGCCGACCCGGTCACGTGTGGTAAAAAGGGGCGGCCCGCCGCGCCACGGAGCAAAACCCGGACGACGGTCTCGGTTCCGACCCGCTAGGCTGACGGACCAGGATGGGACGTGGGGTAATTGGCAGCCCGCCACACTTTGGATGTGGAAGGTCCTGGTTCGAGTCCAGGCGTCCCAGCAGCATCAGTATTGATCGGCGGCGGCTGTGCCCCGATCAGCCACTCCCGACCACGCCCGCGGGGCGGGTCTTACGCGGGCGGGACTCTGCCGGCCCGCGTCGCTGACTAGCATGAGGCTCATCGGACGTTCTGTGGTGATGGGAGCTGGCCAATGACCGAACCACGCACGGTAGTCATCCTCGCCGCAGGCGAGGGTAAGCGGATGAAGTCCGAGACGACGCCGAAGGTCCTGCATCCGCTTCTCGGTCGCACCCTTATCGGCCACGTGCTCGCCGCCGCGCAGGCGGTGCGTCCGGACCGGACCATCGTGGTGGTGGGCCACGGAGCCGAGCGGGTCGCGACGCACCTCGACGAGATCGCCCCCGAGGTGATCACCGTTGAGCAGACCGAGCAGCGAGGCACCGGACACGCGGCCAGAGTCGCCTTGGAGTCGGCCGGGATCACCACCGGGACCGTTGTGATCATCAACGCCGACGTGCCGTTGCTGCGGCCAGAGACCCTCGTCGACCTCGTGGCGTGTCACGACGCCACCGCGTCGGCGGTCACCGTGCTGACCGCACACCTCACCGACCCGTACGGCTTCGGTCGGATTGTGCGAAACCCCGCCACCGGCGCCGTTGACGCGATCGTCGAGGAGCGCGACGCGACCATTGAGCAGCGAGCCATTCAGGAGATCAACGCGGGCCTCTATGCCTGCGACGCCGCACTGCTCGGTCAGGCGTTGGGCAAGCTCACCACCCACAACGACCAGGGCGAGGAGTATCTGACCGACGCGGTCGCCCTGTTGGTCGACTCGGGGCGCACAGTGACGGCGTGGCCGGCGACCGACAGCACCGAGGTGCTCGGCTGCAACGACCGGGTGGAGCTCGCCACCCTGCGGGCCTTGCTGCGCGACCAGGTCAACCGGGACTGGATGCGTGCCGGGGTGACCATCATCGACCCCGCGACGACCTGGATCGATGTCACCGTGACCCTGGAACCCGACTCGGTGATCGAGCCCAGCACCCATCTTCGTGGATCCACTGTGGTCGGTCGGGGCGCGACGGTGGGTCCGGACACCACCATCATCGACTGCTCGATCGGGACCGGCGCCCAGGTGACCCGGGCCCACGCGGTGCAGGCCGCGATCGGCGAACGGGTGCTGATCGGACCATATGCCTATCTGCGCCCAGGCACGGTGTTGCATCCGGCGAGCAAGGTCGGGACCTTCGTCGAGGTAAAGAACTCCGAGGTCGGCGCCGGATCGAAGATCCCGCACCTGTCCTATGTGGGCGATGCGACGATTGGTGAGCAGAGCAATATCGGCGCGGCCAACGTCGTGGTCAACTATGACGGGGTGACGAAGCACCGCACCATCGTGGGATCACACGTGCGCACCGGATCGGACACCATGCTGGTCGCGCCGGTCACCGTCGGCGACGGCGCCTATACGGCGGCCGGCAGCGTGATCGTCAAGGATGTCCCGCCGGGGGCGCTGGGGGTCGGCCGGGCGCAGCAACGCAACGTCGAAGACTGGGTGCTGCGCCGCCGGGCGGGCACCGCCGCCGCGCGGGCCGCGACAGCCGCGAACGCCGCACGTGACGTCACGGAGGCGGCCGCGGATGGTGACGATTGAGGCCGGGGCCGGGCCGATCGGACCGATCGGGCGTGGCATATTCCCCAACGTCGCGGGCTGCCGCATGGGGCTGACGTGGCGCGGGTGATACTGCAAGCGAACGAGCAGGTCACCCACGTTAGACGGGAAGCGAACCGCCGATGAACATGATCCGTTCGGAGAACCGGAAGACGCTGATGCTCTTCTCCGGGCGGGCCGCCCCAGGCCTTGCCGACGAGATCGGCACTGTGCTCGGCGTGACGCCCACTCCGACCGATATCTATGACTTCGCCTCCGGCGAGGTCTTCGTCCGCTATAAGGAGTCGGTGCGCGGCACCGACGCCTTCGTCGTGCAATCGATGTCTCCGCCGGTCAACACGTGGGTGATGGAGACGCTCGTCATGATCGACGCTCTCAAGCGCGGTTCGGCGAAGCGGATCACCGTGGTGTTGCCGTTCTATCCCTATGCCCGGCAGGACAAGAAGCATCGCGGTCGGGAGCCGATCTCGGCCCGGCTCGTCGCGGACCTGTTCAAAACCGCCGGCGCCAACCGGATTCTCACCGTCGATCTGCACACCGCCCAGATCCAGGGTTTCTTCGACGGTCCGGTGGATCACCTCTTCGCGATGGATATCCTCGCCAGCTATGTCGAGGACCGCTATCAGGGTCGGGCGATCACTGTCGTCGCGCCGGACTCGGGTCGGGTGCGAGTGGCCGAGCGGTGGGCGGATCGGCTCAACGGGAGCCCGCTCGCGTTCATTCACAAGACTCGTGATCCGCACAAGCCCAACCAGGTGGTCGCCAACCGGGTCATCGGTGACGTCGAGGGGCGGGTGGCGCTCATCGTCGACGACATGATCGACACGGGTGGCACGATCTGTGGTGCCGCGGAGATTCTGCAGGATCAAGGTGCCGCCGACATCATCGTCGCCTCCACGCACGCGTTGCTCTCCGATCCGGCCACCGACCGCCTGCGCAACAGCAAGATCAGTGAGGTCGTGGTGACCAACACACTGCCGCTGTCGGCCGAGAAACAGCTCGACAAGATCACCGTGCTCTCCATAGCCCCGCTGTTGGCCCGCGCGATTCGCGAGGTCTTCGACGACGGCTCGGTGACGACCCTCTTCGGCGGGCTCAGCTGATCATGCGGTGAGGGGCCGTCTGGCGCCGCCGCACGGCCCCTCACCGGCATGACCTTGATCTTGTTTTGGCTCCACCCAAGGCTCGGGTTATTACACTCGAAAGGTACGTATGCCCCCAGCCTACGGAGATCCAATCGAGTGCCCACTGACCCGAGCCGCGCGCCCATCGCCGAGCTGACGCTCGGAGACTCACGCGAGACGCCAGGCGTCACATCCGGCGCGCCAACCTCTCCAGCCCCCGCCGGTCCGGCCGAGGCCGGTTCAGCCGCGCCCGGCCGTCCCCACCGCCGGGCGATTCGTGTCGCCCTCGTCGGGCTCCTCACGCTGCTCGTCATCGTGGTCGGTTACGGCTCGCTGCTGCCAGCCTCCCGTGACGATGGGGCCGGCGAGGCGGACACCGACACGACCCCGTCGGCGCCGGCGACCGGCGACACCCGGGCCGGGCGTGGCGGCGCGGTCGGCTCCGACGTACCCATGCCTCGGGGTAACCAAGCGGGATGGCGCCAGGTCTTCGCCGACGACTTCAGCCGGCGATCCCTCGGCTCCGACTGGGTCTCCTATGACGGGGCGCCCATCGGCGACCCCGGCGGCTACTTCTCATCGTCGCGGGTCAAACTACGCGACAGCAAACTGACGATCGGCGCCTGGCCCGACCCGCAGCGGCGCGACATGTATGTCAGCGGCGGAGTCTCCAACCGCAACGCGCTGTCGCAGGTCTACGGCAAATACGAGATCCGCTTCCGCATGGACCGGGGCACCGGCATCGCCTACGCGTTGCTGTTGTGGCCCACCGGCAACGCGCACCTGCCCGAGATCGACATCGCCGAAGACAACGGCAAGAACCGCGACCGCCTCTTCACCACGATGCACTCCGCCGACGGCGACGCCCACATCGAACGCAACATCGCTGTCGACACGACCCAATGGCACACCGCCGGCATCCAGTGGAGTCCCGGCCGCATCACCTATACCCTCGACGGCCGGCCGTGGTCGACCATCACCGACAACCGGGTGCCGTCGAACGACCCGATGTCACTGGCCCTGCAGTCACAGGCGTGGCACTGCGGCAACAGCTGGCAGGCGTGCCCCGACGCGAGCACGCCGAAACGGGTCAACCTGGAGATCGACTGGGTGGTCGCCTATGCCCGCAGCGCCTGACCTGCCGGTGTTGATGTATCACTCGATCGCCGACGAGGCTCCCGCCGCGATCCGCGACCTCGTCGTGTCGCCGGCGCGCCTGCGTGACCAGCTCACCGCACTCGGCCACGCGGGCTACGCGCTGGTCGGTCTCACCGAGGCGCTGCGCCGCCGTGCCCGAGATCCACGGGTACGGGTAGTCGCGCTCACCTTCGACGACGGTTTCCGCGACTTTCTCACCGCCGCCCTGCCCGTGCTCGCCCACTGTGGAGCCAATGCCACGCTCTATCAGTCCGTCGGACACATTGGACGGTCGGCAAACTGGCTCGGTGACGCGGCGCCAGTGGTCGGCCCACTGCTCACCTGGGCGGAGCTCGCCGAGGTCTCCGCCGCCGGCATCGAGATCGGCAACCACAGCCTCGTGCATCACCCGCTCGACGTGCTGCCGCTGCGCCAGGTGGCCGGCGAGGTGCGGACCGCTGCCGACCGGTTGCGACAACGGCTCGGTGTGCCGGTGCGTTCTTTCGCCTATCCGCACGGCTATCACTCCCGTGCCGTGCGGGCGATTGTCGCCGCCGCCGGCCACGACACGGCCTGCGAGGTGGGCCGTCGACTGGCGACGCCCGAAGGGAATCGGTTGGCGATCGCCCGTCTGCAGGCCACCGACGAGCACTCCGGCGCCGACATGGTGCACCTGGTCAGTGTGGGTGAACCCCGGCTGGAGGCGACCGCGAAGCGGGCCGCGACCCCGGCGTGGCGAGCGGTTCGACGGATCGCCTATCGCGGGCTGGGGCATCGCCTCACCTGAGCCGGCCCGGCATGGGCGAGCCTGTTACCGTGCCCGGTTATGACTGACCGGCTGGCCCTGCGTGTTCGCGAGCACGATGACGAGACGACGTCGATCCTCGAATCGATGACCTTCGTCGGTGGAGTGGCTCGTTATCACGACCTGGTCTATCTGCTCAGCAAGAAGACCGAGCTTGTGGAGCGGGACGTTGCGCACACCAACGTCGTGGGCGTGTATAGAAGTGAGTGGACGAGCGCCATCGCGGTGGGATGGGACAGCGCCGCCGCTGCGGTCGCGAAGCATCCGGAAGAGCGTCTGGTCGTGGTGGGGGAAGACGGGCAGGTCTGCGTCTACATACGCGGCGGGTCGCTCACCGAGCAGCTTGAGCCGGCGCCGCGAATGATCCGTCGTGCGAAGACGATCGACGGTCGCGTGTATGCCTGCGGGATGGGTCGGCAGGTCTATCGGCGGGTCGACGCGAACTCGTGGGTCGCGATGAACGCCCCCACTCCGGAAACCCATGAACGGGTTGGTTTTGAGGCGATCGACGGGTTCTCCGCCGACGATCTCTACGCGGTGGGTTGGGGTGGGGAGATCTGGCACTATGACGGCACCGGGTGGAACAGCGCGCCGAAGTTGACCGACCTGATCCTCACCTCGGTCTCCTGTGCCGGCGACGGTGTGGTCTACGTGGTCGGCCAAGAGGGCCAGCTGATTCGTGGACGTGCCGACACCTGGGAGATCGTCACACCCGCACCCGCCGTTCGATCCGACATCTGGGATGTCCATTGGTTCGACGGCAGGCTCTATCTGACGACGATGACCGATCTCTACACGCTGGATGAGGGCGACACCCTTCAGCGGGTCGAGTTCGATCACCCGGCACCCATTGGTTTCCACCGCCTTACCGCCGCTGATGGCGTCCTGTGGTCGATCGGAAGCCGTGCTGTGCTGTCCTTCGATGGCAAGGAATGGGTCAAGCACGCCTGAACCCGAATAGGTCGTCTAACGGAGTTGATAGATCGCGGTGCTGGCGTTGCGATAGTGCAGCGACCAGTGCGGCGACGCGGCCAACGACGCGTCCAGCGTGTCGAGCGACCCCTCCGGCAGTGCGCCGAAATATTCGCTGTAACGGTCCATTGCGTCACTGATGACCAGATAGGACGGTGCGCCGCCCGTGGTCGTCGCCGCAGATGCTGTCACCGCTGTGCCCGTGGTTGTCCCGGCGTCGCCCGCACCCTGCGAGCGCACGAACTGCTCGATCAACGGCAGATAGGAGTCGTTGAGCGTCACTCTGGTCAGCTGCGCGGTGGTGACGAGGTCCGGGTCTCCGTAGGCGATGTGCGTGTTGACGTCGGCGTAGTTGGCGGTGAGCCGGGTAGGGAAGCCGGGCGCGGCGAAGACCACAGTGGATCCCGGCGCGGCGCTGGCATAGAGGTGGCGGGCGGCGGCGAGTTCGTCGCGGCTCTGCCGGTCGACCATCAGCTGGCCATGCCGACCCTGCATCGCGGCGAGCAGGGCCGCCAGCAGCATGCCGCCGGTGGCGGCGAGCGCGAGAATCGGCGCGAGGCGCGATCGGCGCACGAGCCACGCGATTCGGCCGGTGAGCCCAGGTGTCGCGGGCCGTGGTGACAGGGCCGGGCTCAGCACCCGTACCAGATGAATGGAGATGATGAGAGCGGCCCACGGCGCCGAGAAGAGATAGACGCGATAGATCGCCTCGCCGCCATAACTCTGCGCGACCATGAGTCCGAACGGGATCGCGGTGAGGGTCAGCGGCGCGAGGATCGGGCCCAACGCGCGGCGGGACCGCACCGCGAGCGCGATGACGGTGAGCCAGACGCCGACGGCGAGAGTTCGCACGACGAGCGCGGAGAACGCCTGTCCGGTCGACCCCCACGTCTCGGCGTTGCCGGATGCGTTATGCAGCAGGTCGAATCCGTCGAAGACGCCGAAGGTGCTGTTGATGAAGTCGAACCGGGGGACGAGATAGGCGACCGGAACGGCGAAGAGCACCAGCGATGTCCACCATGGACGGACCAGTCCGAGCAGGGTGAGGGCGAACACCGATCCGGCGACGAGGAACGGTGACAACTGGTGGGTGGCGCTCAACGCCGCCATCACCAGCGTCGCGGCGGCCAAGGCGGCCGCGCGGCCGGCGCGCGACGACGTGGCACGGTCGGGCGTGGCGCGGTCGGGCATGCCGGTGCGAAGCCAGGCGCCCAACCGTCCGCCGGTGCCGATCGGCGGCGCGGCGACCAGCCAACGCAGCACGATGAGCAGCACTCCGAGGCTGAGCACGAACGCCAGCCCCTGGGGGGCGAGATAGTCCTGCTCGATCCAGTTCACGCACTGGAACACTCCGACGGTGACCAGCGCGACCCGTCGGTCGGTGGCGACGGTGCGGGCGATGGCGAAGAGCACGACCGATGTGGCGAGGTTGAAGAAGACGGGAGCCCATTCGGCGGCGGCGACGGGATCGGCGCCCACCGCGCTGGTGAGCTGGGCGACCGTGGCGAAGAACGCCGGCCACTGCTGATAGATGTCGGCGGCGTCGCCGACGTGTCCGTGGGTGGCGAGGAACTCCACCACTCCGATGTGTTTGTAGGTCCAGGCGTATTGCGGCAGGTCGAGCAGGATCGGCGTCGTGGCGTGCATGATCAAAATCAGCAGTACGGCGTAGCCGCCCGCGATGACCCGCAGACCCGACCCCCGGGTGGCCTCGACGACGAGGCCGACGACGGTGAGCGCCGCCGCGACGAAGAACGTCGGATGCACGCTGGCGAGCAGGCCGAACTGGCCGAGCGAGGAAAGGTCGGTGTGGGCAAGACTCCACCACCACACGGCGGCGGGTGTGGCCAGCGCCAGCAGACGCCAGCCGAGCCGGGCGCCGACCCGTCGTCGGGAGAACCGCGCGATCCAGTCACGTGTCGGCAGACCAGCCCCGCGCAGCGCGGCGCCAGCGGTCACGGCCGTCACCAAGGCCACCAGGAGCACCGCTTGACGCGGATGCCACCAGCCGGCCCAGACCGTCACGGCAGACTCCAGCGTGACCACCGACAGACTCAGCACGACCGCGGTGGCCCAGGCGACGCTGGGCCGCACCCGACGGGTCCAGGCCATGGCGGCGGCACCAGGAGCGAGCGTGGCGAAGGCGACCAGCGCGATGAGGCGCAGTGCGGACGGCCCCGCCGACGCGGGAGCGAGCACCGCGGCTGCGGCGAGGGCGGCAAGCAGCATCGCCGCGCCCGCGAACATTGTGCGGGAAGCGTCAGGTTTCTGGCTCACGCGAACCGCCACACCGGCTGCGGGAGTCCCCGCACGGCCCGATAGCGGCGGAGCACCGCCGGCGCGACGGCCAGCCCGGCGGCGGCCTGGGTGACCAGATAAGCCAGGGCCGGGGCGACGAGGCCGAACCGCGGCAGGCCCAGCCACGACGCGGCGAGGAACGCCGCCGTGCTGACCCCACCGACGAGCACCACCGTCCACATGCGTTTGTCCATGACGCAGAACGCCGAATAGGCGAGCAGCAGGGCGGTGAACGGCAGTGATGCGCCGATCAGCCGCAGCGCGAGCGCGCCGTGCTCGGCATAGCCGGCGCCGACCACGGTGAGCAGCGGGGTGGCGGCCGTGGTGAGGATGAGCGTTGCCGGCACGACGACGAGCAACCCGAGTTGGGTCGCACGGCGCAGGTGCGTCCCGGCGCCATGAGCGGCTGTGCCGCCTGCCGGATCGCCGGCCGCTGAGACCACATAGGACGTCACGATGTTCCACAGCAGGGTCGTGGCGCTGACCCCGACCAGCCATGGCACATAGAAATAGGCGCTCGACGCCGTCCCGAGGAGATGGCTCACCAAGACCGGGGGCACGAAGGCGACGGCGTTGGCGATGAGACCGTTGAGATATTCGGCGGAGACGAACGACGCGATCTCTCCCCGGCGCGGCGGGACAGAGTCGGCGAACGTCGCGGTGGCGGCGGAGTGACGGGCGACGACCCGGCGAGCCAGGTGTGTGCCGAGCACGATGACGGCGATCGCGACCGGAACCGTCCACGCGACGGTGAGTGCCGGCGCGGCTTCGATCGACGCGACAGCGAGGACTGCCAGCAGGGCGAGTTTCGCGGCGGCGATGGCGATGTTCTTCGCCGGCACCCAGCGGGCCCGGCCGAGCGGGGTGAGCACCCCGTCGACGATGAACGACAAGCCGGTGGCGATGACCGCGACGACGAAGACGACGGTGGCGAGGCCGGGGGAGACGAACGCGCGCCCCGCGCCCGCGGCGAGGAAGGCGGTCGCGAGCACCACGGAGGTCACCACCGAGGCCGCCATGCCGGTGCCGACGAGCCGGCCGGTGCGGGCACCGGCGGTGGGCAGGAACCTGGCATAGAGGCTGACCAGATTGAGTTGTGACACGCCGGCGAGCAGAGTCATGGCGGCGATGAACGCGGCCGCTTGCCCGACCACGGCGGGCGCGAACCAGTGCGCGGCCGCGACCCAGAAGCCGAAGCCCAGCGCCGCGCTCGTCACCGTCGAGATCATCAATGCGGTGGCGTTGCGGGTGACAGTCATCGGGCGACCACCGCCGAGCGGGTCCGTCGCAGCCTCCCTGATCGGGTCTGCGCATCGTTGTGCGCACTGTCTTGCGCATCGTCGCGCCACAGCCGGTGTCGGGAGCGCAGATAGATGAGTGGTCCGCGCAGCAGGCCACGCCGGCCGGTGGCGAGCAGGTCCGGTGGGAAGTCGGCGGGAAGGCCTCCGGTGCGTTGGCCGGAGCGCGACATGAGGTCACGCAGCGCGGTGGGTGCCAGCCGCAGCAATCCGATCAGCACCGTGGGGTCGTGCAGCACCATGCTGGTGTAGGCGGCGGTGAGCCCGGTGCCATATCCGAGCATCTGTCGCCGCAGCCCGGCGAGGTCCGGCCGGTTGTGGTGTCGCACGAGGGCGCCCGGCTGATAGACGACGGTCCCGTCGGCGCGCAGCAGTCGCATGAAGATGTGGGTGTCCTCGGAACCCATCGCCACCGTGCCGGCGCCGAGCGCCGGGTCGAAGCCGCCGATGCGGTCGAAGACCCGCCGGCGAAACGCCATGTTGCCGCCAGCGCCGACCGGGGGCAGTGGATAGAGCGGGTTCTGCTCGCGTGCGGTGGCCGGACCGATGACGGCGCGGGTGAATCCGCGACCCTTGGTGTGGCCGCCGTATTGCTCGAACCAGACCTGCGCGGGTGTCGCGATCGCGGCGGGCAGGATCGGGCCGCTCACCGCGTCGGCTTCGGGCACGTCGGCGAAGGCCCGGGCGATCTCGGCAAGCCAGTGCGGGTCGGCGACCGCGTCGTCGTCGAGGAAGGCGAGGATCGGGTCCCCGACGGCGTCGATCGCCGCGTTGCGCGCGCGCGACAGACCGGGCCGTGGTTCGACCAAATAGTCGACGAGACCGGACCGCTCCGCCGCGTCCTGGGCGAAGGCCCGGGTCGAGGCGTCGCTGGGCGCGTTGTCGACGATCAAAATCCGAAACCGTGGGTACGCCTGCGCGAGCACGCTGTCGACGCTGGCCCGCAGTGACTCCGCCCGATCCCGGGTGCAGATCACGACCGTGATCGGCGGTGCGTCTCGCAGCACTTCGCCTCGTCGGGCGAGATAGCCGGATGGCTCGTCGAGGCTCGCGGGCTCGGTGCCCGTACGCGTCGTCGGGTTTATCGCGGCGGACAAGGCCGCGGCGGACAGCCCCGCCTCGGGAAGGTCGATCACGACGAGCCCGAGGGGCTGGGTGTCTCGGCGGACGAGCACGTGTGCTTGGCCCGCTCCGGCGACGTCGCGGGCGGTGATGGCCGGGATCGGCTCGGCGACGTCGATGTCGAGTAGCAGGGCGGGGCCGCGCCCCGTCGTCACGGTGTCGTTCATCGAGCCTCCTTCGTCGATGTCACCCCGAAATTCTTGGTAGTCATCGCGACGACCGTCTCGGCCGCCGCTCCCCATCCGGCGGCGGCGATCCCGGCGACGATCGCCGCGGACCTCGCGGCGCCGTTGCGGTCGCGGCCGCTGATCGCTCCCGCGACCGATCGGCGCAACGCTCGCGGCACGGTGCGCCGCAGATAGTCGCTCTCGGTGCCGAGCGTGCCGCGATCACCGATCAACCGGGCGAGCTCGACCTTTCCCCGGCCCTCGTGATAGCAGCGGGTGAGGAAATAGCGCACCGTGGACCGGTCGGGTTCGACCCGATGCCCGACGACGGCGTCCGGCAGATATATCCAGCGCCCGTGCCCGGCTTCGGCCATGCGCAGGCAGAGGTCGGTGTCCTCGGGACTGGAGCGCCGGCCGACCTTGCCGAAGCCCTCCCGGAACCCGTCGACGGCGGCGAAGACCTCGCGCCGCACCACCATGCTCGCCGACCAGACGTTGCGCACCGGGGCGGGCGTCGTCGGCAGGCCCGGATATGACGCGCCATAGGCCCAGAGGAACTCGTCGGGCACCCAGCGGGGGTGCGTTGTCCACACCGGTTGGATCGCGCCACCGGTGCCGACCACCAAGGGGTCGCTGAACGGGGCGATCATGCCAGCCAGCCAGCCGGGTCGCACAATGATGTCGTCGTCGACGAACGCGATGAGGTCGGTGGTGGCGTGCCGGGCGCCGGTGTTGCGTGTGCCGGAGACCCCGCGCGTGGACTCGTTGCGCAGCAGGGTGACCATCGGCAGCTCGCTGCGGACGCGATCGGCGAGGGCGTCGTTGTGGTCGGTCACCACGATGACCTGTTCCGGACGTGGCCGCTGGTTGAGCACTGAATCGACCGTCTCGACCAGCAACGACCAACGCCGCTCGCTGTGGCTGGGGATGACCACCGTCACCGGTGTCGTCTCGGCGGCCGTCATCGGCGCCGCCGGGTCGCGAACTCGTGAACGATGGTGCGCAGCACCCGCATTCCGTCCCGGAACGTGTTGAGGTTGCTCGTGCCGTGCATTCGGGGCGCCTCGATGCTCGGGACCTCGCTGATGCGTCGGCCGGCCGCGGCCACCCGGATGTTCATCAGCGTCTCGATCTCGAATCCGTCTCCCCAGTGCCGGCCCTGGTTGGCCCGTCGGTTTCGGGTGAGCCCGATCGCGCCGGCCAATCGCGCGCGGCGGGCGGGCCCGTCGGAACGGCTTGGCGCCGGCAGGTCTGGCGAGGGCAGGTGGAGGTCGGCGAGGACCGATCGGTGAAACGCGTTGTAGCCGTAGCACAGGTCGGTGAAACGGGTCCCGAAGAGGACATTGACCATCTGGTTAAGGCCGAGGTTGCCGAGGCGACGTAGGGGCGTGATGTCGTGACTGTCGCCGCCGTGGCGGAAACGTGACCCCTTGGCGAAATCGGCCCCGGCGCGCACCGCGTCGACGAAACGCGGGATCTCGGCGGGATCGGTCGAGCCGTCCGCGTCGAGCATGACGATGATCTCACCCGTGCTGGCCGCGAAACCGCACGCCAGCGCATTGCCTTTGCCCGTACGGGTCTGTTGCACGATTGTGGCGGATGGGCGCAGTTGTCGGGTGATCTCGACGGTGCCGTCAATCGACCCACCGTCGACCAAGATGATCTCCGCGTCGGCGGGCAGCGCCGGCAGGACCTCGCGAAGATTGCGTTCCTCGTTGAGGGCCGGCACGACGATGCTGACGCTGGGAGAGTTGGACATCACGGGCAGGGTCGGAGCCGGCGTCGACGCGGTGGTGCGCATCGTCGAGGGCATCCGGATGTTCGCGATCGAGGTGGTCATCGCAGGACCTTCCACGCCAGGGGGGTGACGGCGCGTTCGGCACAGCGTTGTGACCCGAAGGGGACCGCCCGGTGGGAGCCTCCAGCGTAGGCAGGCAAATCGGCAATATCCGCATATGTGGGGCCGGATTGGGGGGTGTCTGCGGTCACTCTCCCAGCCGATTCGACAGTTTGTAAAGGCGGTGCTACGTAGAGTGACTTCGAGCGAAGGAGTCAATGCGATGGCGGCGACATGTCGCTGCGGCCACGACCGCGGCGCCCATGATCACTATCGGCGGGGGGCAGACTGCGCCCTCTGCGGCGCAGCCGCCTGTCCCCAGTTCCGCCGGGACCGCCGCGGTTGGCGGCCGTGGCGACACATAATCCGGGCCGTTCGGTGAGCCTCGGGGAGGCCGCGAAGGTCCCCTTCGGCTCCGGTACACTGACGCGGTTGCCACGGCGAGGGCACCGTCCGCGCGGAAATCCGCACGTGTTCGGGTGCCGTGATCGACGCGGTGCGGTGGGCCAACGTCCATGCACCCTCGCCCGCGCACCGCAGAGCCGCATGCTGGCACATAGACGTTCGCACCAGACCACATTCTCAGGAGTACTGCCGTGTCCGAGGTAAAGATCAGCGCTGAACCACGCACCGAGTTCGGTAAGGGTGGTGCCCGCCGGACGCGTCGTGCCGGAAGGGTGCCGGCCGTGCTCTATGGTCACGGCGAAGCGCCCAAGCACATCTCCCTTCCCGCCCGGGAACTCGCCGCCGCGATCCGTCACGGTGGCATGACCCAGGTCTTCGACATCGAGATCTCCGATGGCACGAGCACCCTCGCTCTGCCGAAAGCCATTCAGCGCGATCCGATCAAAGACACCTTCGAGCACGTCGACCTGCTCATCGTCGCCCGGGGCGAGCTCGTCACCGTCGACGTTCCGGTGACGCTGACCGGTGAGCCGGCCCGCGGCACCCTGGTCGTCATCGAGCACGACACGCTCTCTCTCAACGCCGACGCGCTGCGTCTGCCCGAGCACGTCGAGATCTCCGTTGAGGGCTTGGAGTCGGGCTCCCACGTCACCGCCGGTGACGCGGCACTGCCCGATGGCGTGACCCTCGCCACCGCCGCCGACGTGATTGTCGCGGTTGTCTCGCAGTCGCCCAGTGCGGAGCAGCTCGGCGCCCCCGCTCCGGTCGAGGCCGCCGAACCGGCCGAGAGCGTCGCCTAATCACTCTCCGGCGGATCCGGGCGCCGTGGCTGCGGGTGACACCCGCACGGCCATCGCGCCCGGCCGTCTGCCCACCGGCCCGATCACGGAGGCGGTATGTGGCTGGTCGTCGGACTCGGTAACCCCGGCCGCGAATATGCTGGTAACCGGCACAATGTCGGCTTTCTCGTCGCCGATCTCCTCGCCCGCCGAACGAACGTGACTCTCCGGCGTCACGGGCGGGCGGTCGCCGACGCCGGAACGGCTCGGCTCGGCGTCGGAATCGACGCCCCGCAGTTGCTCATCGTCAAGCCGCTGACCTTTATGAACAGGTCGGGAGCGGCGGTCTCCGGGCTCGCGAACTTCTACAAGATCGCGCCGGAGCGGGTGATCGCCGTACACGACGAGCTGGATCTCGACTTTGGCCAGGTGCGGGCCAAGTTCGGTGGCGGTGAGGGCGGGCACAACGGGCTTCGTTCCCTCACCGCCTCACTCTCCACACGCGACTATCACCGGGTCAGATTCGGCATCGGGCGTCCGCCCGGCCGGCAGGACGCGGCCGACTTCGTCCTATCCGACTTCCCCGCCGCGCAACGCGCGGATCTGGACTATCTCGTCGACCGCAGCGCGGACATGGTCGAGGCGATCATGACCCATGGGCTGGAATGGGCACAGAACGCCTATCACGGCGGCTGACCCCACCTTTTCCCCGCGATCATGAGCTAGTTGGCATGATCGCCGCAGGGGGTCGCGGGGTCGCAGGGGTCGCGGGGTCGGCGCGGATAGATCCAGTCGCCACCTGCCTACCCCGACCGTAGAATCTGCGCATGGGCGATGGCAGTACCTCGCCCGGGGTCAGCGCTCCGATGGTCGGACCACGCACGGGCCCCGGGCTCACGATCCGATTACGGAGACAAGCGGCTGGTGCCGTCGTGCGGGGGCTGGACCACGCGGCTGCGTGGGCATCCCGCCGGTTCACCTCGACGCCCGCGCCCAGCCGGACCGACCTGTCTGAGGCTCAGATCCGCTCGCTGGTCGCCGCGAGCGTCGCGCTCGACCGTGAAGAACGGCGCCTCATCGACGAGGTGATTCTCGCTGGCAGCCGGCACGTACGCGAGCTCATGGTGCCACGTACCGAGGTGATCTTTCTCGACGCCGCGATGCCGATCGCCGGCGCCGTGGCGGTGGTGCAGGCGACCCGGCATTCCCGGTTTCCGGTGGTGGAGGGGTCAGCCGACGACGTCGTGGGTTTCGTGCACCTGCGTGACCTCGTCCTTCCCCCCGAGCGGGCTCCGGTCGCGACGGTGGTCGGGGACCTCACCCGGGAGATCTGCCGGCTGCCGGCGAGCAAACGGTTGCTCGCGGCGCTCTCCGAGATGCGTCGCGACGGCGACCACTTGGCGCTGGTCGTCGACGAATATGGCGGCACGGCCGGCATCGTCACCCTTGAGGACTTGATCGAGGAATTGGTCGGGGAGATCCACGACGAATATGACGTGGCGCCCGACCCGATTCTCGCCGACGGCGCCGCGCCGACCGAAGTGGACGGTCTGCTCAATCTCAGTGATTTCGCGGACCGCACCACGATTGTGTTGCCGTCCGGCCCGTACGACACGGTTGGTGGTTTCGTCATGGCGGCCTTGGGTCGCTTGCCGGGCCTCGGCGACGAGGTCGTCGTCGAGGCGGCAGGGGTACGCTGGCTGCTCACCGTCTCCGAAATGGACGGACGTCGCGTGGCCCGGGTGGCGCTCGGCGTCGCGGCTTCTGCCGGTGGCGCCGCAGTCACGGCCGTGGCCGCGCAACGACCAGCCGGCCGTACGGATGTGGGGCCCCGCCCGTCACTTCCGACGCACGACGTCACCCCCGCCCCGCCGCTGACAGTGGCATCCCCCGCCCCGGCGGGAGTGCCCGAGGTGCTGCGACAATGACGGGCATGTCTGACCGTCAGCGGGTGCTCTCCGGCATCCAACCCACAGCCGACTCGTTTCACCTGGGCAACTACCTGGGAGCGGTGCGGCAGTGGGTGCCGTTGCAGGACAGCTACGACGCCTACTACTGCGTGGTCGACCTTCACGCGATCACCGCCGGGCACGACCCGCAGGTGCTGCGCCAGCGCACCCGTCGCAGCGTCGCGCAGTTGCTGGCGCTCGGACTGGACCCGGATCGGTGCACGCTGTTCGTGCAGTCGCACGTGCCCGAACACACTCAGCTCGCCTGGGTGCTGGGTTGCCTCACCGGGTTCGGCGAGGCGAGTCGCATGACCCAGTTCAAGGACAAGTCGACGAAGCAGGGGTCCGATCGGACCTCAGTCGGCCTGTTCACCTATCCGGTGCTGCAGGCCGCCGACATCTTGCTCTATCAGGCCGATCAGGTGCCGGTCGGCGAGGATCAGCGCCAGCACCTCGAGTTGAGCCGTGATCTGGCTCAGCGGTTCAATGCGAGCTTCGGCGCGACCTTCACCGTTCCGAACCCGCACATTGTGAAGGGCGCAGCCAAGATCATGGACCTGCAGGACCCGACGGCGAAGATGTCCAAGTCGGGCTCGTCGCCTTTGGGCATCGTCAACCTGCTCGACGATCCGGCGCGGTCGGCGAAGAAGGTCCGGTCCGCGGTCACGGACACCGGCAGGGAGATCATCTTCGACCCGGAGAACAAGCCGGGCATCTCCAACCTGTTGGTGATCTTTTCTGCGCTCGGCGGTGAGTCGATCGAGGACCTCGTCGCACGCTTCGAGGGCAGCGGATATGGCGACCTGAAAAAGGAGCTCGGAGTGGTCGTCGCGGACTTTCTCCGGCCGATCCAGGACCGCACCCAGTCGTGGTTGGAAGATCCGGACCACCTCGACAAGCTGCTTGCGGTGGGAGCTGAGAAAGCCCGTTCCGTGGCGGCGACAACCGTGCGTAATGTGTATGAAAGGGTCGGTTTCCTGCCGGCAACCCGCACGAGTTGACCGGCGGGTGGATGCACGGACACGCCCCGGGCGCTGCGGCGACGATGTTTCGACGTGTCAGCACGGGGCGTGATGAGGAGGATCGGTGGTCCGCACGATCGGCGTCGCCATCGGGGTGCCGGAGCCGTGGGGTTCGCGTCTGGACGCGCGCCGAGCCGCGGTGGGTGATCCGATGGCCGAGTTCATCCCCGCCCACCTGACTCTGCTCGGGCCGATGATCATCGAGTCCGAGCCGGAGCGGTTGACGGAGGTCGAGCGCCACCTCGACGTGGTGGCGCGGACACACCGCCCATTCGACATCATGCTGCGAGGAACGGGCACGTTTCGCCCTGTCACCCGCGTGGTCTTCGTCGCCGTCGCGGCTGGCTCGCAGGAGTGCGTGCAGCTTGCCGACGACATCCGATCCGGTCCGCTCGCAACCGAACTCGCCTTCCCCTATCACCCGCATGTCACGATCGCCCACGACATCGACGACACGGCGCTGGACCGGGCATTTGCGGAACTATCTGGATTTACGGCGCAGTGGCGTGTGAATATGTTCACGCTCTATCAGCATGGCTCCGATGGGCATTGGCGCCCTTTGCGCCACTTTGTATTTGATAACGGGCATAGCGGCGTGAAGGCGGCTCAATGACCTTCATTGGTCGAGTGATCGCCGAAGTCGATCGCCGCTTGACCGAGACGCGCAAACGATCTTCGATGGTCGACCACGTGTGGAGTGCGGTTGATCGGTTCATCGAGGTGCTCGGCGGACGGCTCGCGGCGGCGATCTCCTACTACGGTTTCTTCGCGGCGTTTGCGCTCGCGGTGGTCGTCTATTCGCTCGCGGCACGCTTCCCCGGCGAGCCCGAGCACGCCATAGCCGGTGCGATCACCACCTATCTCAACAACACCCTGCCGTGGGTGACCAGCGTCGCGCAAGAGGCCGGTGGCGAGGTGACCGCGGTCGGCTTGGTGGTGCTGGTGCTCGCTGGCGTGGGATGGGTCGAGGCGCTGCGGTCGTCGCAGCGGGCCGTCTGGATGCTCGATCAGCATCCCGGCAACTGGCTGATACTCCGTCTGGTCGATCTCGGCATGCTGGTCGGGCTCGGGGTGCTGCTCGGACTGTCGCTGGCGATGGTCTCGGTCGCCGACGCGGTCGTCGGCTGGATCGCCGATCCGGCGAGCACCGGAGTGAGTCGGATCGTTTCGCGGATCACCGGTGGGGTGCTCGAGCTCGCGGTCAACGGGGTGCTCGCCGCCGCCGTGCTCACCGCTGTCGCCCGACTGCACGTCGCTATGCGCCGGCTCGCGGCGCCAGTGCTCGTCATCGCTGTGGGGATAGCGTTGCTCAACGGCGCCGGCCGGTGGTATATCGTCCGGGTCGAGGAGCGCCCCGCCTACCAGGCGGTGGCGACCGCCGTAGGGTTACTGGTCTATTTGTACCTACTTAATCAGCTAATTCTCTTCGGTGCGGCACTCGCCGCGACCGACTCCTCGGGCCGCATGACCGATCTTGCCGTCCGGCCGGTGTGGCGAGACCACGCCGACCGTGATGGTGATCGCACCAGCCCTGTGGACAACTCCGGCGAGCCTCGTGCGGGTGGGCTGCCCGAGCAGCCATGATGGGCGCCGTGAGTGGGCCGGTCGGCGTCACGCCGGATCGGTCGACAACCGTCGAATGACGACATTCAACTGAAAGGTACGCACGTGGGAGCCCTCGTAACCCTCGACCTGCCGGACGATTCGCCGGTTTTGTCGCTGCCTTGGATCATCACATTTGGCCCACTCGACGACGCTGAGGAGTGGGAGCCCGTGGTCTGCGGGCCATATGAGCGAGACCACGCGCTCGCGTTGGCCGAGACGGTCGTGGCGGACGAAGAACTCATGGCGGTCGTGGAGCCGCTGCTGCCACACTCCTCAGTCGACGAGATCAAGAACGAGATCGCCTCTGCTCGGGTCGCGGCCGCCTCCGACGAGGACGAGGACGAGACCGACATGATCGTGGCCGAAGACCTCGAGGTCTCCGTGGACGATGAGTTCCACGACCACGATGGCGACGACGAGGAAGCGGAATATGAAGAGGTCGAGCCGACCGCGCCGCCCTCGCCCGAGGAGATCCGCGCCGGCTTCGCCCGCATCGGAGCGAAACTCTCCACCGGATCCTGAACCGGCGGATCGAGCCGGGCGGTTCGACATCGACAAGGTGTCCGACACGTCCGCCCGGCTCGATGGGCCGCTCAAATCGTCGGCCCGGCGCATGCGACTGGGTGGCGCGCAACGGTCGGTGTGGTCGAAAAGTCTCCGGTCAGGCTGCGGTACGCGCGGCGGCTGGTGCGGCCGCGGTCGACCCACGCATGACCAACTCAGGGCGGAACACATATTCCGAGTGCGGTGCCGCTTGTCCGTTGACCTCGTCGACCAGGGCACGAACCGCTGCGGCAGCCATGGCGGTGACCGGCTGACGGACAGTGCTCAGCGGCGGGTCGGTGAAGGCAATGAGCGGGGAGTCGTCATAACCCACCACCGAGATGTCTTCCGGCACCGCGAAACCTCGAGCACGGGCTTCCCTGATGGCACCCAACGCCATGAGGTCAGACCCGCACACGATGCCAGTGACGCCGCGTTCGAGCAACCGGCCCGCCGCTGCGGCGCCGCCCTCGACCCCGAAGAGGGTCAACTCGACGAGCGTGTCGAGCGTGGCGGCGTCGAGATGGAAGAGTCGGGTCATGGCGGTCCGATAGCCGGATAGTTTGCGCTGAACGGGGAGGAACCTGTCGGGGCCTGAGATCAAGCCGATTCGCCGGTGGCCCAGCGCCGCGAGGTGACTCACCGCCATGTCGCCTGCGGTCTTGTCGTCGCACGAGACGAATGGGGCCTCGACCCCCCGCACGAATCCGTTGATCAGCACGACGGGCAGTTTGCGTGTGACGAGCCGCCGATAGCGGTCGGGGTCGGTGCTGGTGTCGGCGTGCAGTCCGGAGACGAACACGATGCCACTGACCTGCCGGTCGAGCAGCATCTCGACATATTCGTCCTCGGTCACCCCGCCGGCGGTCTGGGTGCACAACACTGGCGTGTAGCCCTGCTGAGCGAGGACCGACTCGATCGCCTGGGCGAAAGCCGGAAAGATCGGATTGTCCAACTCGGGCACGACCAAGCCGACGAGTCCGGCGCTGCGTTTGCGCAGACGAGCAGGGCGTTCATAGCCGAGGATGTCGAGTGCGGCGAGCACCGCTTGGCGTGTCTCGGTCGCGACGCCGGGGCGATCATTGAGCACACGCGACACAGTGGCCTCGCTGACATCGGCCTGTGCCGCGATATCGGAGAGCCGGGCCCGCATAGCAAAGACTATAACGCAGCGGCAAGTTCTTGCACGTGGCGTTGCAAGCTCTTCCATTTATTGCAAAGAGTTGCTAGCGTGCGCTGCAGACCGTGTTCTGTCCCATCACGCACCGCTGCATCGTGGTGAATCATTCGCACTATTTCGCGCGGGCGCTGGCCCGTGAGTCGACTGTGTCTCACCCCTCGTTGACAGGAGCATCGATGCCATCCGCGCCACGGGTGTCGCCGCCTCCGCCGATCGCCCTGAGGTGGCCGATCGGCGCGCGTGGCGCGGTTCCCCGGCCGACCATGATGCCTCGGGCGGCGCGGTGATGGACTGGTGCGACACCCCCCACCACGACGGGTCCGGACTCTTCGTCGACAATCCCGAGCCCGCCCTCGGCGATCGGGTGACGGTGCGGGTGCGGGTGCCCGACTCCGCTGGCGTCACCGGAGTTCACCTGCGGTCCACTCCGGACGGTGAACCGGCTTTTGCCGAGGCCACAGTGGACAAAGTCGGGGCGGGCGAAACGTGGTGGCGGGTCGATGTGTCGATGCGCAACCCGGTCACACGCTATCGATTCCTTCTCGACGGGCCGGGTGGCGCCCGATGGCTCAGCGCCGCCGGTCTGGTCGGCCACGATGTGCCCGACCAGACCGATTTCCAGCTGGTGACCTGGTCGCCGCCGCCCGCGTGGTCGGCCGATGCGGTGATTTATCAGATCTTTCCCGACCGATTTTCCCGATCGGACCGGGCCGCGGGTCGGCCAACGCCGCCGTGGGCGATCGCATGCGACTGGGATACCCCCGTCATCGGTCGAGGCCCCGAGACCCCGCTGCAGTTCTACGGCGGTGACCTCGACGGCATCGTCGACCGACTGGACCACCTGCGCCGGCTCGGCGTGAACACCATCTATCTGACGCCGATATTTCCCAGCCGGTCCAACCACCGCTATGACGCGGCGTCCTTCGACCACGTCGACCCGGCTCTTGGCGGTGACGAAGCGTTGGCCCGGCTCGCGGGCGCCGTGCACGCCTCGGGCATGCGGATCATCAGCGACCTCACGACAAACCACTGTGGAGCGAGTCACCCGTGGTTCACCGACGCACTCGCGGACCCGGCCGGACCCGATCGGGAGATGTTCTACTTCCGCGGCGACGACTATGAGTCGTGGCAGGGGGTTGCGTCGTTGCCGAAGCTCAACTGGGGCAGCGCTCGGCTGCGACGCCACTTCTTCGGCCCCGGCGGGGAGTCCGGCGCGACGGGGCTCGGGGTTGGCCCGGCCCACGACATGACGTCGTCGATCGCGACCCGCTGGCTGACTTCGCCGTACGATGTGGATGGTTGGCGGGTCGACGTCGCGAACATGACCGGACGGTGCGGACCGGACTCCTTCACGCACGAGGTCGCGCGGCTGCTGCGGCGCGCGGTGCACGCGGTTCGGCCCGACGCGTTGGTCGTCGCCGAGCACGCGCACGACGCCGCCGAGGATCTCGACGCCGACGGCTGGCACGCCACCATGAACTACTCCGGTTTCACCCGTCCCGTGTGGAGCTGGCTGCGTTCACCCGACCTCGATTTGGTCGACTTCCTCGGCGTGCCTGGCGCGGTCCCGGCCCGCGACGCTGAGGCGACGGCGGCGACCATGCGGGCCTTTGGGGCGGGCATGTCCTGGCGGGCGATGGCCCACTCGTGGACGATCACCAGCTCGCACGACACGGCGAGGATCCGCACCGTCGCCGGCGACCCCGCGCGGGCCCAGGTCGCGGTCGGCCTGCAGATGACTCTCCCCGGCGTTCCCATGATCTTCGCTGGTGACGAACTCGGGCTCACGGGACGCAACGGCGAGGAGTCGCGCGAGCCGATGCCCTGGCACCGGCCGCAGAGCTGGGACCAGGCGACCCTTCGGGTTTATGAGGAACTCATTCGACTCCGTCGGGACAACCCGGCCCTGCGCCACGGCGGACTGCGGTGGGTGCACGCGGCCAAGGACACCATGGTCTTTCTGCGCGAGACAGTCGATCAACGTCTGCTCGTGCTCGCCCGCCGAGCCACCGGACCCGACCTGGTCGTGTCCGGGCTCGGGGAAGCGTCACTGGTCAACGTCTATGGTGGCGCGCAGGCTCAGGTGCGACCGGGCGGGCGGGTGGTCCTGCCGGGCGCGGGGCCGACGACGCAGGTCTGGCACTTCGGTTAACCGATCGCCCATCCGCACCGGGTGGGCACGTTGGGGAAAGGTTGTTCGTTCGCGATGTCCACTGAAGCGATGATGAACGTGTCCGCCATAGACGGGGCGGCAGACGGCACGCGGTCATGGGCCCGCGACGCGGTGATCTATCAGGTCTACGTGCGCAGCTTCGCCGACAACGACGGGGACGGCATCGGCGACATTCGTGGTGTCACCAGCCGTCTCGACTATCTGGTCGACCTCGGCGTCGACGCGCTCTGGCTCACACCCTTCTATCGCTCTCCGATGGCCGACGGGGGCTATGACGTCGCCGACTATCGTGCCGTTGACCCGACCCTGGGTGACCTCGCCGACCTCGACGAACTCATCGTCGAGGCGCACACCCGTGGGCTGCGCGTCATCATCGACATCGTGCCCAACCACTGTTCGACCGAGCACGCGTGGTTTGAGGCGGCGGTCGCGGCCGGCCCAGGAGCGCCGGAACGCGACAGGTTCCACATTCGGCCCGGTGACAACCCGCCTAACAACTGGCAGTCGATCTTTCGCGGCCCGGCTTGGACCCGGCTGCCGGACGGCGAGTGGTATCTGCACCTGTTCGCGCCGGAGCAGCCCGACTTCAACTGGGAGCACCCGGATGTGCGGGCCGAGTTCGCCGACGTGCTGCGGTTCTGGCTCGACCGTGGGGTCGACGGCATTCGCATCGACGTCGCGCACGGCATGGTGAAGGCCGCCGGGCTGCCCGACGCGGCGGAGGCCGGAACCGATCTGCTCAGTGGCGATCCCACGCCGTATTTCGACCAAGACGGTGTCCACGAGATCTATCGTCAGTGGCGGTCCATCTTGGACACCTATGAGCCGGAGCGGATCGCGGTCGCCGAAGCGTGGCTGCCCGACCTCGGTCGGACCGCCCGTTACGTGCGGCCAGACGAACTGCATCAGGCGTTCAACTTCGAGTTTCTGGGCACCGCGTGGTCGGGGGCGAAATATCGCCAGGTCGTCGACGCGTCTCTCGCGGTGATGGCGGAGGTGGGGGCGCCGGCGACCTGGGTGCTCTCCAATCACGACGTCGTGCGGCACGCCTCTCGGCTCGCTGCCGGGGTGGGTGGAACCGCAGGTGGGGCTGGATCCGCGGACAGCGCGACGGCGCAGGCCGACCCGGCGACCGGTCTGCGCCGGGCCAGGGCCGCGACGCTGCTCATGTTCGCGCTGCCCGGCTCGGTCTATCTCTATCAGGGCGAGGAACTCGGTCTGCCGGAGATCTTCGACCTGCCGGCGGAGGCGCGTCAGGATCCGATCTTCCACCGCACCGAGGGAGCTGAGTTGGGGCGGGACGGTTGTCGGGTGCCGCTGCCGTGGGCGGGCGCCGAGGAGCCATATGGATTCGGCCCGTCCGGATCACGTCCGTGGCTGCCGCAGCCCGCGACGTGGCGTGAGTTGAGCGTCGAGGCGCAGTCGGCCGACCCCGGGTCGACCCTGTCGCTCTATCGGCGCGCCCTGCGGCTGCGCCGTGATCTTGCCGCGCTCGGTGACGGTGAACTGCGCTGGTTGAGCCGGCCCGACGACGAGGTGCTGGCCTTTGTGCGGGCCGGTCGAGACGGCTCGCCGAGCGTGGTGTGCGTGGTCAATCAGGGAACCGAACCGGTGGCGATCACCGACCTCGGGGCACCCGTGATCGATGGTCCGCCGGTGATCGTCAGCGATGAGCTCACCGCCGACGGCAGACTCGGGCCCGACACGGCCGCGTGGTGGACGATCCGCTGATGCGATCATTGCCGGTAGAGTCCATGCCTGTGAAGGCACGGCTCGCCGATATCGCGGTTCAGGCCGGCGTCAGTGAGGCCACAGTCAGCCGGGTGCTCAACGGGAAACCAGGTGTCTCGGACGCTACCCGGGAGGCTGTTCTCACCGCCCTTGATCTGTTGGGCGGCGAACGGCCCGCGCGGCTGCGCCAGCGACGTCTCGGCCTCATCGGTTTGATCATTCCGGAGCTGGAGAATCCGATCTTCCCGATGTTCGCGCAGCGGGTGGAACGGGAACTGACCCAGGCCGGCTACACCACTATCCTGTGCACGCAGTGGCCCGGCGGCACGACCGAGGACGACTACATCGACCTGCTGCTCGAGCGGGCCATCTCGGGCATCGTCTTCGTTTCTGGTCTGCACGCCGACTCCACAGCCGACTCCGGTCGCTATGCGAAGCTGGTCGCCCAACGCCTGCCGATCGTGATGGTCAACGGCGCCCCGACCGATGTCGACGCCCCGTTCATCTCGTGCGATGACGGGGTCGCCTCCGAACTGGCCGTGGCACACCTCGCCTCGCTCGGGCACCACCGGATCGGGCTCGCGGTCGGTCCCGAACGGTTCATTCCGGCACAGCGCAAGACGGCCGGTTTTCGGCGGGCGATGCGGCGTCACGAGAGGGTCGACGACGACGAACCCTTGGTCCTGCACTCGATCTATTCGGTGGAGGGTGGCTACGCGGCCGCCGACCAGCTGCTCGACGCCGGGGTGACGGGCATCGTCTGCGGCTCTGACCTCATGGCGTTGGGTGCCGTGCGGGCGATCCGGCAGCGGGGATTGTCCGTGCCCGACGACGTGTCGGTGATCGGGTTCGACGACTCGCCACTGATCGGTTTCACCGATCCTCCACTGACGACGGTTCGGCAGCCGGTCGCCGCGATGTGCCGGGCCGCGGTCGGCGCGTTGCTCGACGAGATCGGTGGTCTTCCGGTGCCTCGAACCGAGTTCCTGTTTCGTCCCGAACTCGTGGTGCGTTCGTCCACCGGCCCGGCGCCGGTAGTCACGCCTGGAGAGCACGGCGGCCAACCCATCGCCGAGGCGGCGGAACCGGCCCGCGTGCGCCAACTACCGACGCGTACGGGGGGAAAGCCGAGCGGCGGCAAGCCTCGCGGTGTTCGTCGGTAGCCACGTGACGTGGCCTGACATACTCGCTGCGACTCGCATCATCAGGTGAAGGGAAGAACCAGATATGGAGATCCTACGATCGGTGGTCTTCTATGTCCATCTGGTGGGATTCGCGCTGCTTCTCGGCGGTGCGGTGACTCAATACGTCAGTGGGAAGATCCGCATCAACTCGGTGATGATCTGGGGAGCCGGAGTTCAGCTGATCACGGGTCTCGTGCTCGCGGCGCCGTGGGGGGATGAGGACGAGGGCGAGGCCAAGCCCGGTTGGCTCGCGGTCAAGCTGCTCGTGGCCATCCTGGTCTTCGTCATGACCTTCGTGCCGCGTCGTCGAGAAACGGTGAATCCAGGGCATTTCATGGCCATCGTCGGACTCGTCCTCGCTAACGCGGCGGTCGCGGTCTTCTGGCACTGATTCGTCCGCTGGGGCGTTTGAGGCTTCTGTGGTCGTCGGCCCAACGGATACGTCACGGCTAGCGGCACAGATCTATTACGGCAGGGTAACGCTGGGCGTGGACGACCCGGGAGGCCTGGCGGACTGGCCGGGATGTCGGCGTACGCTCCGTCACGTGGTTCCGCCGCAGGTGGTGCGGTGGGCGACTTTCTGGGGAAGGAGAACGTCTTGCGCCCAGTGCGTGGGATGAGGCTTGTCGCGGCGGTTGCGGTCGGCGGGCTGACGTTGGCTGCCGCAGCGTGCGGTGAAGCCCCTAAAGATGACAAGTCGAGCGACGGCGGGACGACCGCGAAATACGTCGCCTGCATGGTGACCGATCAGGGTGGCCTGGACGACAAGTCCTTCAACGCCTCGGCGTGGAAGGGCCTGGAGGCGGCGAAGGCCGCCGATCCGAAGGTTGAGATCAAGAACGTGGCGTCGAGCGCGGAGGCGGACTACGAGCCGAACCTCACGCAGTTCGTCAACCAGAAGTGCGACTTCATCCTCGCCGTCGGCGGGCTGATGGGCACTGCCACCGAGAAGATCGCCAAGGCCAACCCCAACCAGCAGTTCGCCATCGTCGACGCGAAGATCGGCGTTCCGAACGTCTATCCGATGCAGTTCAACACCGCTGAAGCCGGTTTCCTCGCCGGTTATCTCGCCGCCGGCCACTCCACGACTGGCAAGGTCGGCACCTACGGTGGACTCAAGATCCCGCCGGTGACCATCTTCATGGATGGTTTCGCCGACGGTGTCGCGCACTACAACATGGTCAAGAGCAAGAAGGTCCAGGTGCTCGGCTGGGACAAGGCCAAGCAGGACGGGCTCTTCGCCAACGACTTCGCCTCGCCGGCGAAGGGCAAGCAGCAGAGCGACACCCTGCGGGCGCAGGGCGCCGACGTGATCATGCCGGTCGCCGGTGGCACCGGTCTGGGCACCACCGGTGACGCCAAGACCACCGGCAAGTTCAGCACCATCTGGGTCGACGTCGACGGCTGCGACAGCACGCCGGACTGTGCGGCGCTGCTCACCACAGTGGTGAAGAACATCCCGGACGCGGTCAAGGACGCTGTGCTCAAGGGCGCCAAGGGCGAGAGCCTCAAGCCGGAGAACGGGTTCCTCGGCACGCTTGCCAACAACGGTGTCTCGATCGCGCCTTACCACGAGTTCGACAGCAAGATCGACGCTGCGCTCAAGGCTGAGGTCGAGCAGCTCAAGCAGGACATCATCGCGGGCAAGGTGAAGGTCGAATCGCCGGCTTCGCCGAAGTGATGTAGTGACAAGTCGCCGGCCCCCATGGTGAGATCATCACCGCGGGGGCCGGCCGCTTGACCGCTGGCGGCGATGCGACGCCACGCGCTATTTCATGCCAGCGGCGTCGGTGTAGCTGGCTGGCACGAGGGAGGTCGAGTGTGAAACTCGAACTGCGAGCGATGACCAAGCGCTTCGGCGACGTCGTCGCTAACGACCACATCGATCTGGTCGTCGGCCACGGGGAGATCCACGCGCTGCTTGGCGAGAACGGCGCGGGCAAGTCCACGTTGATGAATGTCCTCTATGGGCTGCTTCAGCCCGATGAGGGTGAGATTCTCATCGATGACAAGCCGGTGCGGATCAAGAGTCCACGCGACGCCATCGCCGCCGGAATCGGCATGGTGCATCAGCACTTCATGCTCGTGCCCGTCTTCAGCGTCACCGAAAACGTCATGCTCGGCGCCGAAAAGGTCCGCAGCGGGTTCGGCGGGATGCTCGACCGTCGACAGGCCCGACAGCAGGTGATCGACGTCTCGCGGCGTTATGGTCTCGAGGTCGATCCAGACGCGGTCATCGAGGATCTGCCCGTCGGGGTGCAACAACGGGTCGAGATCATCAAAGCGCTCACCCGCGAGGTCGACCTGCTCATCCTCGACGAGCCGACCGCGGTGCTCACCCCGCAGGAGACCGACGAGCTGCTCGCGGTCATGCGGTCACTGAAGGAATCGGGCAAGTCGATCGTCTTCATCACCCACAAACTGCGCGAAGTCACCGCGATCGCGGACACGATCACGGTCATCCGCCGTGGCCAAGTCGTGGCCACCACCTCGCCGAACGCGAGTGAGGAAGAACTCGCCACCCTCATGGTGGGCCGATCGGTCGCACTCACGGTCTCTAAGCCCGACGCCCGCCGCGGCGATCCGGTCCTGGAGATCACCGGCCTCGCCGTCGACGACGACCGTGACCAGCGTGTCGTCAACGGCGTCGATCTGATCGTGCACGGCGGTGAGGTGCTCGGCATCGCCGGCGTGCAGGGCAACGGGCAGACCGAGCTCGTCGAGGCCATCATGGGTCTGCGTCCGCCGGTCACCGGCTCCATCGCCCTCGCTGGCGCCGACCTCGTCGGACGGTCGACCAAACAGATCCTGCGTCGTGGCGTCGGATACATTCCCGAGGACCGCAGCGTCGACGGCCTGATCAAGGATTTCACCGTCGCCGAGAACCTCGTCCTCGACCTCTACGACCAACCTCCGTACGGATCGTCGGTGGCGCTGCGGCCCGCCGCCATCGAGGCCTCCGCGCGGGAGCGGATCGCGCAGTTCGACGTGCGTACGTCGTCATCGCAGGCGACTGCGGGTTCCCTCTCCGGAGGCAATCAGCAGAAACTCATCGTCGCGCGGGAGATGTCCCGCCCGTTGACGCTCTTCGTCGCGGCGCAGCCGACGCGGGGCGTCGACGTCGGCTCGATCGAGTTCATCCACGATCGGATCATCCACGAACGAACCATCGGCACGGCCGTGTTGGTCGTCTCCAGCGAACTGGACGAGGTCATCGCGCTGGCTGATCGAATCGCGGTGATGTATCGCGGTCGGATCATCGCCATCGTGCCGCCCGAGACCCCACGGGAGGAGATCGGTCTGCTGATGGCCGGCATCCGACCCGGTCAGGCCGAGTCAGACACCACCACGCCGGGAATGAGCGAAGAGAAATGAGTGAGCCAGAGCCCTTCGCGGGTTCCCCCGACAAGGCACCGATGAGCTCGGACGAGGCGGCGCGCGAGTCGAACGCGTCGGCGTCGGGTGCGGGCGCCGACGGTCGTCCGGAGCCACCGCCGAGCCGTTGGCCCCGAGTGCTTCAGCAGGTCGTCACCGCCAACGACGTGACCGTGACGGTCCTGGCGATCGTGCTCGCGATGGTCGTCGGTGGAGTGCTCATCGTGCTCTCCACCCCGGACCTGCTGGACAGCTATTCCTACCTCTTCGCCCGACCGGCGGACGCGGTGTCCCAGAGCTGGACGCGCGTCAGCGACGCCTACGTGAACCTCTTCAAGGGCAGCGTGCTCGACTGGGAGGCGGTGCGTGGCTGGGCCGACGGGACCAACGACTGGCACCTGGTCTTCTTCCCGTTTACCGAGACCCTCAGCTATGCCACCCCATTGATCTTCACGGGGCTCTGTTTCGCCGTGGCGTTCCGTGGTGGTCTGATCAACATCGGCGTGCAGGGTCAGGCGATCATGGGCTTGGTCTTCGCCGCGCTCGCCGGATTTCTGGTCGACCTGCCAGTCGTCGTGCATCTGCTGGTCGCCCTCGTTGCGGGCGCGCTGGGCGGCCTGATCTGGGGATTCATTCCGGGGATCCTCAAGGCCCGCACCGGAGCCCACGAGGTCATCACGACGATCATGCTCAACTACGTCGCGATTCTCTTCCTCAACTGGGTGATCATGCAGTCGTTGGTGCACCACCCCACCCGCTCCGACGCGATCAGCAAGGACGTGCTCGACACGGCTAAGCTGCCCCGGCTTCTCGGTGAGACGCTGCGCGTCGACGCTGGCGTGATCGTCGCGCTCCTGGTGACGGCGGCGATCGCCTGGATGATGCGGCGTTCGGCCTTCGGGTTCGAGTTGCGCGCGGTGGGCGCCAACCCCGACGCCGCACGCACCGCCGGCATGAGTGTGCCGCGCACGGTTGTCGCGGTGATGGCGGTCACCGGTGCGCTTGCCGGACTCGGGGGCACGAGCATCGTCCTTGGATCCCAGGCTGACGCGATGACCGGTGCCGCCGCCGGCACCATCGGATTCGACGGCATTCTGGTCGCGTTGCTGGGTCGGGCCCGCCCGTGGGGCGTGGTGCTCGCCGCATTGCTATTCGGCGCTCTGCGTGCCGGCGGCAACCGGATGCAGTCCTATGAGGGGATTTCGCTGGAGTTGGTGACCGTGATTCAGGCGCTCATCGTGTTGTTCGTCGCGGCGCCAGCGTTGGTCAAGGCGTTGTTCCAATTGCGGGCGGACAGGTCCGATTCCGCCGTGGGAACCTCCATGGCGAAGGGATGGTAGGGGCATGAGCACTCTGGTCCTTTCGGACGTTGCCGTGCGTGAGCCGGCCCGGTTCTGGAGCAAGGAACGCAGGGTTGGCGCGGGGCTCGTCGCATGCGGCCTCGCGGCCTCCGCCGGCTTCGGGGCCCTCGCCACCGGGGTCGAAGTCCAATTCACCCTCACCGACGATCCCGCCGGAGCGTCCATCGACATCGACAGCGTGGGCGGCGCGATCGGCTTCGGCGCGGTCGGGATCGGCTGTGGGGTGGCGATGCTCGTCGCCCCGGCGCGGCGCTGGTTCGCCTGGCTGCTCGGCGCCGGCCTGGTCGGGCTCCTCCTGTCGTTCCTGTGCTGGCAGATCTCGGCAGCCCCACCCGGCATCACGTTCATGCCCCTAGCCGACATCATGCGCGGCACATTTCTCTTCTCCCTGCCCCTGATCTTCGGCGCCCTCGCCGGCGTGCTCTGCGAACGATCAGGCGTGGTCAACGTGGCGATCGAGGGACAGTTGCTCACCGGGGCTTTCGGAGCGGCGTTGCTCGGCACCATCGGCACGAGCATCTGGGCGGGACTCATCGGCGGGATCATCGGCGGCGTCCTGATCTCCGCGCTCCTGGCCTGGTTCTCGATCAGATACCTGGTCGATCAGGTGGTGCTCGGCGTCGTTCTCAACCTGCTCGCGGTCGGCCTCACCGGGTTCATCTACGAGCAGTTGATGCGTCCCCATTCGGCGGACTACAACCAGCCACCCAAGTTCGCCGTGTGGGAGCTGCCGCTGCTGTCGGAGATTCCGGTGTTCGGGCCGTCGGTCTTCACCGGCAGCCTCTTTCTTTTCCTCGCCCTCGCACTGGTCGTCATCATCAACATCGGGCTGTTCCGAACCCGCTGGGGCCTGCGGACCCGGTCTGTCGGAGAGCACCCGGCGGCGGCCGACACGGTCGGTGTCAACGTCTTGGGCATGCGATATCTCAACGTGTTGCTCGCCGGAGTGGTGGCCGGTCTGGGCGGCGCTTTCTTCACGCTCAGCCTAGTCGGGCAGTTCTCCAAGAACATGATCGGTGGCAAGGGCTTCATCGCACTCGCCGCCTTGATCTTTGGCCGGTGGAATCCGACCGGCGCGCTGTTCGCGGCGCTATTCTTCGGTTTCGCGGACAAACTCGCGAGCTATCTCGCCAGCATCGCGAGCCCCATTCCCAGTGACTTTCTCGCCATGCTGCCCTATCTCGCGACGATCCTCGCGGTGGCAGGTCTGGTCGGCAAGGTGCGTGCGCCGGCCGCCGACGGAAAACCCTATGTGAAGGCGTGATCGTGACGACATCCGCCTTTCCCGTGCCCTGGATCGATCTGCGCGCGGCGGCGACCGAGGTGATGCGGCGCGCGTACGCGCCGTACTCGTCCTATCCGGTCGGCGCGGCGGGCCTCGTCGATGATGGTCGGGTCGTGGTGGGGTGCAACGTCGAGAACGCGGCCTACGGCGTCGTGCTCTGCGCCGAATGCGGGGTGGTCTCGTCGTTGCACGCAACCGGCGGCGGTCGCCTGCGTGCTGTCTCCTGTGTGGACGGTTCGGGCTCTCCGGTGATGCCGTGCGGCCGATGCCGGCAACTGTTATGGGAGCAAGGCGGGCCCGACTGCCTTGTGGACAGTCTCGATGGGCCGGTGCGGGTCGCCGACCTTCTTCCGCACGCGTTTGACGTCGGAGACCTAGAACGTCGGTTGGGCACAACCGATCGAAGCGTGGAAGTGAGGACCCGGCATGGCTGAGTCGTTTGCCGCCGTCGACGTGATTCAGGTCAAACGAGACGGCGGCGCGCTTTCGGATCGCCAGATCGACTGGGTCGTCGACGCCTTCACCCGAGGCGTCGTCGCCGACGAGCAGATGTCCGCGCTCGCGATGGCGATTCTGCTGCGCGGAATGAGTCCACATGAGATTGCCCGATGGACCGCCGCGATGATCGGTTCCGGTGCGCGGTTGGACCTCTCCAGCATCGATCGCCCCACTGTGGACAAACACTCCACCGGAGGCGTGGGCGACAAGATCACGTTGCCGCTCACGCCGTTGGTCGCCTCCTGTGGTGCGGCGGTTCCCCAGCTGTCGGGACGGGGATTGGGCCACACGGGCGGGACGCTCGACAAGCTGGAGTCCATCGCTGGATTTCGAGCCGCGCTGACCAACGCCGAGTTTCTGCGCCAACTCAGCGAAATCGGCGCCGTGGTCTGCGCGGCGGGTGAACAGCTCGCCCCCGCCGATCGCAAGCTCTATGCGTTGCGTGACGTCACCGGAACCGTCGAGGCCATCCCGCTCATCGCGAGCTCGATCATGAGCAAAAAAATCGCTGAGGGTACGAGCGCTCTCGTGCTCGACGTCAAAGTCGGCTCGGGCGCCTTCATGAAGGTCAGCGACCAAGCCTGGGAACTCGCGCACACGATGGTCGAGCTCGGCACCGCCCACGGGGTGCGCACGGTGGCACTGCTCACCGACATGAGCACCCCGCTCGGACGCGCGGTCGGCAACGCGATCGAGGTCGCCGAATCGATCGAGGTGCTCGCCGGTGGTGGTCCGGCCGACGTGGTCGAACTCACGCTCACCCTGGCCGAGGAGATGCTCGCCGTCGCCGGAATCTCCGATGTGGATCCGCGGGACCACCTCGCCGATGGCCGGGCGATGGATGCGTGGCGGGCGATGATCCGCGCGCAGGGCGGCGATCCGGACGCGCCGTTGCCCATCGCGGCGGAGCGGGAGTTCGTGCGGGCCGAGGTCGACGGGTTTGTCTCGGTCGTCGATGCCTACGCCATCGGCATGGCGGCCTGGAACCTCGGCGCCGGTCGGGCCCGCAAAGAGGATCCGGTCAGCGCCGCCGCGGGGGTCATCGTGCACCGCAAGCCCGGCGACACGGTGCGGCGGGGCGACGTGGTGTGCGAGCTGCTCGCCGACTCCGACCGGCGGATGCCAGCGGCGGTGGAGCTCGCGCGGTCGGGGATCACGATCGCCGACGTGGCGCCGGCGCCTACACCCTTGGTGATGGGCCGAATCTCCTCCTGACGTGGCCGCTTCCGAGGGGCGAATCGCCGATGAGCGCTCTCGAATCGCCGGTGCGGATGGGTATCCTGTGATAAATCAGGAGAAATCGGGTTCCCGACGGTCAACCTGACGAGGCGTGAGCACGACGGCCGCCGCTTCGCGTTGGACGGCGCACGCTAGAGTTCCCCGCGTTTGAGGCAGGCGGACGTCGACACATCGATGAATTGGTGGACTGTGCTGTGACCGTGCCCGCGCCCGACCCGCATCGGGTCCGTGCCGCCAGTGTGGAGCAACTGCGCCGGTTGGAGCTGCCGGTGCCGCCCCCGGACTTCCCGCTCGTCTGGGAGCCGGGAGATCGGGTCACGCTGCGCCCCCTTGTGGAGTTGGAGGCCCGCACGGCCGTTCTCAACGTCGTGCTCGCCCGCTGTTTCGGGATGCCGTCGGAGGCCGCGATGGCGTGGCTTCTCGACGCACACCTGCTGGAGTTTCTGACCCGGCCCGAGTGGAGCTTCGTCGCTTCGGGTGAGGGCGATCAACGGTCGTTCGCGCTGCACCTGGAGGCGCTCTACGCGTTCGCGTGGGTGCTGGGTCTCGTCTCCCACCTCGACCCCACGGCGCCCGCACCGGACGGGCTCATCGAGCAGTTGCCGCATCTGCCGTCGAAGGAGCCCTTCGCGGCGTGGCGCACACGAACGGAGCCGACCGTGCGTCCGGCGCCCGAGGCGGCCATCGTCCTTGATCTGTTCTATTGCCTGGATTGGGCCTATCTTGAGGCAGAACGCCGCCAGATTCGACTGCCGGGAGTCATCGACTCCAACGCGATCGGCCAGCGACGGTGGGCGTTGGAGTGGGCGGTGGTGCTGCGCGGGCCATATCAGCCGGAGCCGTGCGGGTGGGAAGAGGTCGATCTGTCGACCTGAGCCCGCCTCAGCCGATGGGTCGGTGCACCTGCACCCGCACGGCAGCGGTCACCCGGATCGGTTCGACTGACTGGTCGATGCGCGCGTGGGCCTGACTGCTGCGCGTGTGCCACGCGCTCGGCCCCATCGCCACGAGGGTGCGGGCCTGTGCGTGCGTCAGCGAGAGCGAATGCTCGTACGCGTCGTCTCGGTCAAGCCGGAACCAACGTCGAAGGGCGCCGTCCACGCGGAGGTCCTTGTCCGGATCGACGGCGAGCAACCCGGCGGCCCGGACGAGTTCGCCGAGATGATGTGCCTGCGGGATCACCACGATCAACACTCCGTCCGGGCGCAGCACCCGGTGGAACTCGCCCGGGTTGCGCGGGGCGAAGACGTTGAGCACCACGTCACAACTGCGATCGGCGAGCGGGAACGACCGCCACACGTCGCTGATCACAGCCGCGGCCCGGGGATGCGCGCGGGCGCAGCGTCGCACGGCGGGCTTGGCGAGGTCGATGCCGAGCCCGTGGTGGTGCGTGACTGCGTCGAGCACGGCGGCCAGATAGTGCCCGGTGCCGGCACCCACATCGAGGACGAGTCCCGGCGTTGAGTCGGCCGTCGGCGACGCCTCGGTGACGGCGGTGGCCACTGCCCGGGTGATGAAGTCGTAGTGGCCGGCGCTGAGCCAGTCGTGGCGTGCGGCGACCATCTCCGGCGTCTCCGTCCGGGCGGGGGCCGCGCGGGTGAGAAGGTTGGCATAACCCTGGCGGGCGAGGTCGAAACTGTGTCCGGACGGGCATCGAAGCGTCGCCGGATCGGCGTCGAATCCGGCACCGCACACCGGGCAGCGCAGCCTCGTTCGTACGTCGTCGAGCACACCGAGCCTCTCTCGTGGCGGCGCCGATGGGGCGCCCCGTGGCCGCAAGACTAATGTCTGCGTATGGAAGTAACGACCAACCCGGGTGCGACCCCCACTCTGGACACGATCCGACAGGCGCCGAAGGCCCTTCTTCATGATCATCTCGATGGTGGACTGCGCCCCGCCACGGTGATCGAGCTCGCCGCTGAGATCGGCCATAAACTGCCCGCGACCGAACCCGACGAGCTTGGCCGCTGGTTCGTCGACGCCGCCGACTCCGGCTCTCTCGAACGTTATCTGGAGACATTCGCGCATACGGTCGCCGTCATGCAGACCCCCGAGGCGCTCTATCGCGTCGCCGCCGAGTGCGCCCTCGACCTCGCCGACGACGGCGTCGTCTATGCCGAGGTGCGCTTCGCGCCCGAACAGCATCTCGATGCGGGGTTGTCCCTGCCCGAGGTCGTCGAGGCGGTGCTCGCGGGCTTCGCCGAAGGGGCGTCCCGGGCCGGCGCGGCCGGGCGGCCGATCCGGATCGGGACACTGCTCACCGCCATGCGTCACGCCGCGCGGTCGACCGAGATCGCCGAGCTGGCTGT
The DNA here is from genome assembly GCA_963736695.1 of uncultured Actinomycetota bacterium. Taxonomy (GTDB): domain Bacteria; phylum Actinomycetota; class Actinomycetes; order Mycobacteriales; family Micromonosporaceae; genus CAVTPU01. The sequence goes on along the minus strand of CAVTPU010000004.1, from coordinate 2,146,351 downwards.
GCGGTTTCGAGAGGTCGGGGTCGTCGGGTTCGACATCGCTGGCGCCGAGGCCGGCTATCCGCCCACCCGGCACCTCGACGCATTCGAGTTTCTTCAGCGAGAGAACTGCCATTTCACCATTCACGCGGGCGAGGCGTTCGGATTGCCGTCGATCTGGCAGGCGATCCAGTGGTGTGGCGCCGACCGGCTCGGTCACGGTGTGCGCATCGTCGATGACATCGAGACCACGGGTACGGGTGATGAGCGTCACGTGCGTCTCGGCCGGCTCGCCGCCTATGTGCGCGACAAGCGGATCCCGCTGGAGTTGTGTCCCTCCTCGAACGTGCAGACCGGCGCGGCCACGTCGATCGCGCAGCACCCGATCGGGCTCCTGCGGGATCTGCGTTTCCGCGTCACCGTGAACACCGACAATCGCCTGATGAGCGGCACCACGATGTCGCGGGAGATGGCGCTGCTCGTCGACGCGTTCGGCTATGGCTGGGCCGACCTGCGGTGGTTCACCATCAACGCCATGAAGAGCTCGTTCATCCCGTTCGACGAACGGCTCTCGTTGATCGACGAGGTGATCAAACCGGCGTACGCCGCGTTGCTGGAGTCGTGACCGTCTCATCCGCCACACGTTCACCCGCCACACGTTCACCCGCCACACGGTCGCTGGCCGCGGCCTGACGAGCGGCCGCGACCGTGGTGAGAATCGTGTGGGCGCGGGCGGGGACCGCCCCGAGTTCGGCCTGCCGCGCCAGGATGGCGGGTTCGGCGCGTAGCAGAGCCAGGCCTCGTCGCACGATGACTCCCGGCGGTTTGCGTCGTTCGGCCAGGTCTCGGGCGATCCGGCGCAGATATGTCAGCCCGCGCGGACGACGCAGTGCGAAGGCCCCGGCCAACAGCGATCGCTGAGCGCAGGCGGCCACGATCTCGGCGGCGAAGATGCCCTCCGCGATGAACAGCGGCGAACCCGCCAACTGGGTGGTGTGCCAACCGACCCGCCGGTCGGCGTCGAATGCGTAGATCGGCATGCGGGCCTCGCCGATGTGACACAGCGTCTCGATCGCCTCGAGTGCGGCCGGTTGATCCCAGGCGAGCGGCGACTCCCAATCGACCGAATTACCATTACGTGGCGCAATCGGATCGTCACTATCGCGATAAAAATCGTCAAGGCAGACCACCGGAAGTCCGGTTCGACGCGCGATATAAGATTTGCCCGATCCCGAGGGGCCTGCAAGCAGGATTACGTGCGCGGATGGCATGGCTATCAGTGTGCAATGAGGCAAACTCTCGGCCGCCAACCGGGTGTCAGTGTGGCATTACGGACAGGTTAGGCGAGGGCTGGACTTTCTCTTTGCCCCACGGCGTGATGGAATCTTCGGGCCAGCCCATGTCGCTTCGGGGCTGGCGAGTGACCGGTGCCCCACCTCGGCACTGGTTCGGAGGGTGGTGAGGTGAGCAAACAGTCAGGCGCGCACGACAGCACCGTGTCCTCGCGCTTCTCCCGGCCAGTCGGTTGGCTACAGAACCTGCCGATCTGGATCAAGCTCGCGCTCATCATGATCGTGCCGACTATCGCCACGATTGTCGTCGGTGCGCGAAGTCTCACCGACCATGCGTCCGCAGCCAACGACGCCGAACGGGTGCGTGCGCTCGCGGTGCTCGCCAGTGACGCCGACGCGCTCATCGATGATCTTCAACAGGAACGGGCCATCGGGACCTATCTGTTGAGCGCGCCGCCGCAGTCGCTGAAGCGGGTCAGGGACGATTTCGCCCGGCAGCTTCCCGTCACCGACAAGTCGAGCGCCCAATATCGGCTCAGTCGCTCCACCGTCGCCGATGTGCCGGGAAACCTTCGGGTGACGCTGGGGCGGATCGAGACCGAACTCGTCGACCTCACGACGCTCCGCAGCCAGATCTCCGAACAGAACAAGATTCCGCTGTCCATCGCCGGCCACCGCTATCGGGTGCTCATCTCCGATCTGCTCACCATCAGGTCGTTCACAGCGGAGTTCGCCGGCGATCCTGTTCTCGGCGACCGGCTGCGTGCGGTGACCGCCGTCGCGCAGGCCAAGGAGTTCCTGGCCCAGGAGCGCGACATCCTCCTTCCCTCGCTGGCCCGACGAGAACCGATCTCGGAAGCCACGCGCCGAAACTTCGTCGCGGTGCGCAAGGCACAACAGCTCGCACTCGACGCCTTCGCGGCGGCGGCGACATCGACGCAGCGCGCGACCTTCCAACGCACCATCGCGAGCACCGAGCTCGGCAAAAGCCTCAAATTCGAGGGGCAGGTCGACAGTCTCGCGGTCGCCGAACCGCCGCCACCGAGCCTCACGGCCGATGCCTGGGATACCACCATGAGCGGCCGATCCAAACTCATGAACGCGGCCGTGACGGAGTTCGGCGGGCAGGCCCAGCAGACCGCGATCGACGTTGGCGACGAAGTCGAGCAGCAGGTGCTCATTGAGACGACGAGCCTTATCGCCACCCTCGTCTTCGGCGTGATCTTCGCCTGGTTGGTCGCCCGGTCGATGGCCCGATCGCTTCGTGACCTGCGGCAAGGCGCACTTGCCGTCGCGCAATATGGTCTGCCCCAAGCGGTGAACCGGTTGCGCGACCCGCATCTGCCATCGTCGCTGAGCCCTGCCGAGATCGCCATGCACATCGCCGAACCGCTGCCGGTGCGCAGCACCGACGAGTTTGGCCAGGTCACGCAGGCGTTCAACGCCGTCCACATGGAAGCCGTGCGGACAGCCGCCGAGCAGGCGCAGTTGCGGTCCTCCGTCGCCGCGATGTTCATCAACCTCGCTCGGCGCAGTCAGCTGCTGGTTGACCGGCTCATCGGCCACCTCGACCAACTCGAACGCGGCGAGCAGGATCCGGACCGGCTCTCGGAATTGTTCCAGCTCGATCACCTCGCGACTCGGATGCGGCGCAACGACGAAAACCTTCTCGTGCTCGCAGGCGCCGACTCGTCCCGTGTCCAGCGCGATCCGGCCGCGCTGCTCGACGTGTTGCGCGCGGCGCAGTCCGAGGTCGAGCACTACACGCGCATTCAGTTCGGTGGCATCGACCAGCACCTCGAGATCTCGGCTCCAGCCGTCAACGACTTCGTTCACCTGATCGCCGAGCTTTTCGACAACGCGACCGCGTTCTCCCCACCGGACACGCCGATCGTGGTCGACGCCCGCCGGCACGGTGAGCACGCCATCTTGCAGGTGCATGACCGTGGCATCGGAATGTCGGGCGAGCAATATGCCGAACTGAACGAGCGGCTTGTCACTCCACCACAGGTCGACGCGGCCGTCTCCCGCATGATGGGCCTCGTGGTGGTGGCGCAGTTGGCCCACCGCCACGGCGCGCGAGTCGAACTGCGCCCCGCCCCGGAGCGCGGCACCATCGCAGAGGTGATCATTCCCTCGGGGGCGTTGGTTCCTGGCGGTCAGATCCCGACGGGACACGCTCCGTCCGGCGCCCCGACCTTTGACCCGGGCGAGAACTCTCATCCCTTCTTCGCGCCACCATTGGCTTTGGAGAGCGGTTCGGTGCCGGGGCCAATGTGGGCGTCGGCAGTGGACCACCCGCCGATCCCGCTCGTGGACCCGATCCCGACATCTGGTTCCCCGTTCGGCGCCCCCAGGTCTGGTTCCCCGTTCGGCGCCCCGACGTCTGGTTCCCCGTTCGGTGCCTCCCCGTTCAGCGCTCCCACGGCTGGTTTGGTTCCCCATCAGCCCGGGCCGGCGGAGGGAGGGAGCCGAGCCTTCGGCGGACCCGAGGACCAACCGTCCTATGGGGAGGCCGTGTTCGCGCAGCCGCCGTTCACCCCACCGGCTGGGCCACCGACGCAGAGGCCGGCAGGGCTCGGCTCCGCATTCGGCGGCGACCCAGCTGCCCCATTCACCAACGGTGGTTTCACCGGCTCCGACGGCGCGGCGCGGCACGCCAACGGTCGGGGTACTCAACCGACCTGGCACGATCTGACCGGTGCTGAGCCTGACGGTCAGATCGGTGAGCCCATGCCTGCCTCGGTGCAGCCGCCAGACACGGATCCGTTGCCGCAACGCCGCCCCGGATCGCAGTGGGGCGTGCCGGAGGATGTCGATCAGCTGTCGAATCCTGGGGTCGGCAGTGTGGCGCAGACGCCGGTCTCCGGGTCTGGTTTCGCGACGGAACCGGAGCCTCCGATGCCGTTGTCTCCACTGACCTTTGGTGGGGGCACGTTCGCGCCTCCACCGTTGTCGACTCCCGTGATTCCGCTGCAGTCGCCTGGGCCGGTCGAGCAGGCCGATCCGTTCGGCGCGACCGCCTGGCAGCCGTCCGGCCAACCAGGCGTGTTCACCGGACCGGGACAGACTGAGCCGCCGGCGACCGGAGGATGGGGAGCCCCCGAGTCTTTCGAGCCGTTCTCACGCAGTTCGGCGACCACGCGACACGACAGTCTCGACGAAGTCACGTCGGTGATGCAGCGGCTGACCGGGCCACGGGATAGCGGCGTCGGTGAGAGCCCGTGGGGCGATCGCATGTCGCCCGCGCCGGTCTCTCATGAGATCGCTCCTTCTCAATACGCGGACGATCTCACGATGGAACTGCCCATTTTTCAGGAGTTGGAGTCCGCGTGGTTCCGGCCACCAGCTCCGAATCCCGACTCGGGTGACGTTGGTCGCACTGCGGCCGGAGCCCCCATGTCGTCGCGGATGGTCGACGATTCTCGTTCGAGCACGTGGCCGGATGCTTCGCCGGTCCCAACCGATCGAGAATTGTCGTTCGGGTCCGGTGATGGTTCTAGTGGCTTCGGTGCGCGGGGCGCGTCCGAGCCGGTATCGTGGCGTTCTATCGCCGACCAAGGGTGGCGTGCGGCTGAGGCCGCCAGTTCACCCGAGGACGGTGGCACCACAGACAACGGGCTGCCTCGTCGGGTTCCGCAGGCGCAGCTTGTGCCTGGTGGGGTGGAGGTCGCAACCAGTGGATCAGAACGGCGTTCACCCGACGCCGTCCGCGGTCTGTTGTCTGCCTATCACCGAGGTGTGCAGCGGGGCCGTGGCGTCCAAGCAAGCACGGCGGAGCCGGCGACGGCGGGTTCGTCGACCAGTGGCAAGGAGCAGGATGCATGACGAGTACGCAGGACCTAGGCTGGCTTCTCGCCAACTTCGCCGACCGCGTTCCAGGCGTCGCGCACGCGATCGCCGTGTCCGCTGACGGCTTGCCGCTGGCGGCGTCCCGTGATCTGCCTCGCGACCGTGCGGACCAGCTGGCGGCCATCGCCTCTGGCCTCGTGAGCCTCACCCAAGGTGCAGCCCGGTGTTTTGAAGGTGGCTCCGTGCTGCAGACTGTGGTGGAGATGGACAACGGATTTCTCTTCCTCATGTCAATCTCGGATGGCTCGTCCTTTGCGGTGCTGGCGGCGCGCAGCTGTGATGTGGGGCAGGTAGGTTATGAGATGGCGTTGCTCGTCGATCGGGTCGGCGACGCGCTTACCCCGACACCTCGTTCAGCCGCCTCGGTGATGGGCTGAGAGAATTCTGCACGCGGGATCGGACCTAGTCCGCAGCAGCGACCGGAAAACGCATGAGGGTGGGGAGGAGGTGACCGGCGATGGCGAGCCATGGAGATGAGCCGACCGGCGCTCTCGTTCGACCGTACGCGGTCACCGGTGGCCGTACCCGGCCTCGGGTGGAGATCGCCATCGAGGCGCTGGTGGAGACGACACCTCGCGGTCGCTCTGTTGGCGGACGTGATGGTGTCTCAAATGGACGTGAGCAGCAGTACATTGTGACGTTATGCGACGGGCGACTGCAGTCGCTCGCCGAGATCTCGGCACGGATGCAGCTGCCGCTTGGAGTGGCCCGTGTGCTAGTCGCGGACATGGCCGCGGATGGGCTGGTCGCTATTTACGAGCCAACCTCGCTCGACGGTAACGACGCGGTGGGCACAGAACTGCTGGAAAGGGTGCTCAGTGGACTACGGAAGCTCTGACATGACGCACCGTCCGTCGTCCGGTCGGGTGACGTCGGCGAAGATCGTCATTGCCGGCGGTTTCGGCGTCGGTAAGACGACGCTGGTCGGCTCCGTTTCGGAGATCACGCCGCTGACGACCGAGGCCATCATGACCTCAGCCGGCGTCGGCGTGGACGACACTCGGCAAGTGCCGGGGAAGACGACCACGACGGTCGCCATGGACTTCGGGCGTATCTCCATCGATCATGACCTGATTCTCTATCTGTTCGGCACGCCTGGGCAGACCCGGTTCTGGTTCATGTGGGACGAACTCGTGCGGGGCGCCATCGGCGCGGTGGTCATGGTCGACACCCGCCGGCTGGCTGACTGCTTCGCCGCGATCGACTTCTTCGAACATCGGCGTCTGCCGTACCTCGTGGCGATCAACTGCTTCGACGGCGTTCAATATCACGACGCCAACGACGTGCGTGAGGCTCTGGCCATCTCGTCGGACGTGCCGGTGCTGAGCTGTGACGCACGCACTCGGGACTCGACAAAGAAGATCTTGATCGCGCTGGTCGAGCACGTGTTGTCGTTGCGCAGACACCGGGCCACGGCGCCCGCCTGACGCGATCTGGCACGGCGGACAACTGCTGTCGGACAATACTGACGACACGTGTGGCCTGATCATCGACGTATGTCGGAGAGCAGGCCACACGTGTCGTCAGTGAATTCCAGCCACCAGCGGTGTGGCGCGACCGGCGAACTGCCCAACCTCGAAACCGAGCCGTTCCCGGTCGGTCTCGGGCGCGGCGACAACGGTGATCATGACGTGGGTTGAGATAGGAGCGGCGAGCAACAGCGCGCTCTGCATGTCGACAACGGCGTGTCGGACGGCTCCCGTGTCGAGACGGACCCCGGCTCCCGTGGAGATGCTGAGCAGGCTCGCCCCGATCGTGGCCAGCTCCTGCGCCTGTCTCTCGGCGAGCCGTGCGGAGGTCGCGACCGCGATCCCGTCAACCGTGGTGAGCACGCCGTGCCGGGCACCAGGGACGCGTGCGAGCATCCCTTCGAGCAAGGAATTGAGACTGCTGGCATAGGAAGCGACGTTGGTCATCGAGCCGACCGGGCCCGCTGGTCGTCCATCATCGCTTCTCGCTCCCGCTGCTCTCGGTTGAACTCCCACGCCGCCCGATCGCGTTGCCCGATCGCGAAACCGCCGATCTCCTGACCGCGCCGCCACCCACGGAAATAACCAGCGGTGTGTGTCTTGATGCTTTCAGGATCGCGAACGATGCGACGTTGACGTGCCGGGGCGGGAGCCGATCCGGGCACGAGGTTCGCTTGGGGCACACGCTGGGGTAGGCCGACATTCGTGGCACCCGCGACCGACGGACGGGAAGCCTGCTCGGCGCTGCGCCAACCGGCGTCGGTGACGATGTTCCAGTTGTCGGTGGGTTCGGTCAGGCTGTCGGGCTCGTGAGCAGGTTCGAACCATGCCGACCTGGCCTCGGAAAAGATCAATAAGTCGCCGTCAGAGCCCGGCGGCGAGCCGCCGGGCTGGTCCCGTCCGCCGTTGGCCCGTCCGGAAGACCAGTCGGGCACGCCGGGGAGGGCCTCGAGCGGGGCGTTGAGTGGGTCGTCCTCAAAGGACGGTGCTGGTGCGTGGGGCGGCCCGCCGTGCGGTTGTCTGACCGAAATTCCGGCGGGCGGTTGCCGCGGAGTCGGCGGCGAAGGTGTTCGCCGGGAAGACGTTGGCTGCGACGACGGGACCGGGTCGCGGCCGACGTCGGCCGCGAAGATCGACGCGGTGACGGCGGCGATGTCGTTATCGGGTGTGGTTGGAGGGGTGATCGGCCACGCCCCACTCGGCGCGCCCGGCGGGTCGAACGACGGGGCGGGACGCGGCGTCGGCGGCGCCAACAGTGTCGAATCGCCCGCGGCGGTGGCGAACTCGGCCCGGCTTGGGAGGGGGCTGCCGGAGGTGGGAAAGGACCGAGTCGGGGGCCCGGAGGTCGGCGGGCCACCGTCTGAGTGGACGGCGACCGGATAAGCGGTGCTGGGCTGTGCTGAGATCGGATAGGCGCCGGACGGGTGGCCGGTCGGCAGGTGTTCTGGTGGGCCGAATCCATAGCCGGGCGAGGGCTCGGACACGGGGGCCCGTCGGGGAACAGGCGTGGGTCCGAATCCCGGATATGCGGAGCCGTCGGTCGCCGCGGCTCGGGGCGGTTCGGGGGGAGGAGATGTTCTTGTGGCGGCAAGACACTCCGCCATCGCCGCGACGAGAGTGGCTGAGGCCGCGTCGGCGGCGCGGACTGCGGCTGCGGACTGCCGAACGGTCTCCGCGATCGTCGGAGGATAGATCCGGGGAGCTCGTCGTCCGGGTGACTCATTGACTGCCATCCGCAGGGCGCCGAGCGCCGCCGAGGCCGTTGCGGCGTCGGCGATGCCGGCGCTGGTGATCTCGGCGATGAGCGAGGCGTCGATGGGGTAGTCGATCTGCGCGGCATTCACCGCGGACGGTTCGGGAAACGCGTCGAGGATGCGCAGCGGAAGGTGTTCGGTCGGGTCGGCGAACGCTCTCAACGCGGCGGGATATAGCTCCCGGAGCACCTCCCGAAACACCGTCGCGACCGCCTGCCGGCCCGCCGTGACGGCGGCATGTGCGGTGAGGATCGGCGAGATCTCGGCGGGATCCCAATGCGGGCTCCGTGCCGTCGGATGGAGCGCGCCTGACTGCAGGGCCCGAGCCAGCCCGATCGCTCGGCGTTGCCCCACGGGTGTCTGCGACTCGTCGAATGATCGGCCGTCATGAAAGGCCGAGGCGAACTCGTCGATGTTGACCCCGGTCGGCACGGCAAGCGGTCGGCCCGAAGCGGCGAGCAACTGGACCACGAGATAGTCGAACCGGTCGGCGGCGACCGGCGAAGCCGTGACGCTGTGGTTGGCCAGCAACGCGGCGAGGTGCGCATAACCCGCCGGATCGTCGCTGATCGGCCGCACGTCGAGCAGTCGGCCCGCGTCGTCCACCAATGCCACCGTGAGCCACGATGGCGCCTCGGTGGCCGCCATGCCGCAGTAGAGCCGCGCCACCGTCACCGTGGCGTCCCTCCTCCCCGGGGTCATGCGTCAGTGCATCCTCGATGGCCGGACGGCCAGTCGGGGATCGTGCTTAAGACTGATGGTCCCTGGTGTTGGCTAGTCGCGCCAGTCGCTGGCCCCTGAGATCTTCCCGATAATCGTGCGCCAGCCGAGCGCGGACTGCTGAGCTGGGACTTTGCGCAGCCGGCGTCGGGCGAGAAAACCGCCGACGCCACCGGCCTCGGCGGCTCGGAGCGCCTCGTCGAGATCATCGAGGGGGGAACCGGGGGCGAGGGCCGCCCGCACAGCCGACAGTCGCAGCGCGAAGCCCAGGTCGCGGGCCACTTCGCCAGCCTTGACGAGGAGCGCGTGGTCCCACGTGTCGTTGCCGCCGCGCAGGTTCTCGACAACCAGATCCAGCTCATAGCTGTCGTCGTCGGTGGGAGTGATGTCAGCGGCGGTGATCTTGTCAACTACGGTCGGCCATGTGTCCACTTGGCTCAGATCGTGTTCGGCGCCGGACTTGACGAACTCGACCAACTTCTCCGGCGTCCGGAACAGATAGACCCGGCCGCAGTGCCCGAGGAAGACCGGGACCTCCTCCGACTCGATCTCCGGGCTCACCTCGTCGTTGGACTCCTCGTCGTCCTCGGCGGTCTCCGATTCCTCGTCGTCCTCGGAGTCGACGTCGTCCTCAGGGTCGGTGCGGTTGGCGGCCCGGCTCGCCGAAACCGGCTCCGCGTCGTCATCCGCGTCGTCGTCGGTGTGAGCAGTGCGTCGACCGGCGAAGACCATCGCCGCAGCGGCGTCGAAGTCGTCCACGTGCGCCTCGTCGGTGTCGGTTCGTTCCGCGAACTCGTCCGACTGCCGATACGCGCGCAGCGTATAACCGACCCCACCGGGCAGTGCGATCTCGATCGGATCGATTCGAGTCTCCGCCCACAGCTCGTCGGTGCGGGTCGAGCGACTGGCAGGATCGTCTGCCACGGCGACCTCCGTGTGATGGGTCTGTCGGAGCTGATGGCGCCCATCGCCGATCAGCGATTCAGCGCACACCCTAGCCGGTTGTCACCCTCCGCTGCCGACCGGCTCGCCCAGGTTCACAGGCCCTTGGGGTGCCACACCGTCTTCGACTCAACGAACGTGAGCATCCGGGTGGGACGGGGTGGGTTCGTCCAATCCTGGGGGCTGGGCCGCAATACGCGCTTGAGGTTGCCCGCTGCGGCGACCTCAAGCGCCGTCGCCAGCTCTGGGTCGTCGACCCCGGAGAGGTCGAGGGCGTTGACATCGAGGTGGGACGCGAGCCACGGAGCGGTCTCGGCGATGTCTCCGGTGAGCAGATTGACAACCCCACCGGGCAGGTCAGAGGTGGCGAGCACCTCGGCGAGGGTCACGGCGGGCAGCGGCCGGCTCGGGCTCGCGAGCACCACACAGGTGTTGCCCGAGACGATGACCGGGGCGATGACGCTGACCAGACCGAGAAGCGATGAGCCAGCCGGTGCCACAACACCGACGACTCCGGAGGGCTCCACCGTGGTGAGGTTGAAGAAGGGCCCGGCGACCGGGTTGGCGTTGCCGTGCACTTGGGCGATCTTGTCGGCCCATCCGGCGTACCAGACCCATCGGTCGATGGCGGTGTCGACGGTGGCGGCGGCGGTTCGGCGGCCAACCCCTTCGCCGTCGCAGACCTCGTCGACGAACTGCCGGTGTCGGCCCTCCAACATCTCGGCGATTCGGTAGAGGATCTGCGCGCGGTTATAGGCGGTGGCGCCGGACCAGCCGGCGACCGCGCGGCGTGCGGCGACGACGGCGTTGCGCAGGTCTTTGCGCGAGGCGAGCGCCGCGTTTGCGAGGAATTCTCCCGTCGCGGAACGGACCACATAGGAGCGTCCCGATTCGCTGCGGGGAAAAGCGCCACCGATAAAGAGTTTGTACGTCTTGCGCACGCCCACCCGCGTGCCCGGCCCGGCCCCCGTCGGCGCGCCGGTGGCGAGGGCTGGCGCATCCACCTGAGACGGTGTGGCGCTCACGGGCGGCGCGGCTGTGGCTATGGGCGCCGGGGCTCGCGTCGCGCCGGCCTTCGCCTGGGTGCCTCGTTTAGTGGGCAAGGTAAGCCTCCAACCCGTGCCGGCCACCCTCGCGGCCGTACCCTGACTCTTTGTAACCGCCGAATGGGCTGGTCGGGTCGAACTTGTTGAAGGTGTTGGCCCACACGACGCCGGCGCGCAACTTGTCGGCGATGGCGAGGATGCGCGAGCCCTTCTCGGTCCAGATGCCGGCCGACAACCCGTAGGGCGTGTTGTTGGCCTTCTCCACGGCCTCGGCCGGGGTGCGGAAGGTCAGCACGGACAGCACGGGACCGAAGATCTCTTCCTGGGCGATGCGGTGCGCCTGCGAGACGCCGGTGAAGAGCGTGGGGGCGAACCAGAATCCCCGGTCGGGCAGGTCGCATGCGGGAGACCACCGGTCGGCGCCCTCGGCCTCGCCCGCGTCGGTGAGGGTGGTGATGCGGCGAAGCTGTTCCGCCGAGTTGATCGCACCGACATCGGTGTTCTTGTCGAGCGGATCGCCGACCCGCAGCTGACCCATGCGGCGTTTGAGCCGGTCGATGAGATGGTCGGCGATCGACTCCTGCAGCAGCAGCCTCGACCCCGCGCAGCAGACGTGTCCCTGGTTGAAGAAGATCCCGTTGACGATGCCTTCGACCGTCTCGTCGATCGGAGCGTCGTCGAAGACGATGTTGGCGGCTTTGCCCCCAAGCTCGAGGGTGAGTCGTTTGCCGGTGCCGGCGACGGCCGCCGCGATGGCCCTGCCGACCTCGGTCGATCCGGTGAACGCCACCTTGTCGATCCCGGCATGCTCGACGAGAAGTCGACCGGTGTCGCCGCCCCCGGTGACGATGTTGACCACGCCGGGTGGCAGCTCCGCCTGTTGGCAGATCTCGGCGAAGAGCAGGGCGGTCAGCGGGGTCGTCTCGGCCGGTTTGAGCACCACGGTGTTGCCACAGGCGAGCGCGGGGGCGACCTTCCACGCGAGCATGAGCAGCGGGAAGTTCCACGGGATCACCTGAGCGGCCACGCCGATCGGCTGCGGGTTCGGCCCGAATCCGGCGTATTCGAGTTTGTCGGCCCAGCCGGCGTAGTAGAAGAAGTGTGCCGCTACCAAGGGGATGTCGACGTCGCGGGACTCGCGGATGGGTTTGCCGTTGTCGAGCGACTCCAGCACCGCGAGTTCGCGGGAACGTTCCTGAATGAGGCGGGCCAGGCGATAGAGATACTTCGCTCGTTCCGAGCCGGGCATCCGACCCCAACGATTGTCGAAGGCGTGTCGCGCCGCGGCCACCGCTGAGTCCACATCGGACCCGCCACTCTCGGTGACCTGGGCGAGGGTCTCTTCGGTCGCCGGGTTGACGGTGGTCCGGGTGGCGCCCGACCGGCCCTCGACGAACTCCCCGTTGATAAACAATCCGTACGCCGGGAGCAGGCGCACGATGGCGCGTGACTCCGGGGCCGGAGCGTAGTCGAAGGTCGGCATGACTAATCCACCGTCACATAGTCGGGGCCGCTGTAGTGCCCGGTCGCCAACCGGGAGCGCTGCATCAGCAGGTCATTGAGCAGCGATGACGCCCCGAAGCGGAAGCGGTCGGGGTGGAGCCAGTCGGGGCCGGTCGTCTCGTTGACCATGACCAGATAGGCGATCGCCTCTTTGGTGGTGCGAATGCCGCCGGCCGCCTTGACCCCGGCCACCCGGCCGGTGACGGCGTGGAAGTCGCGCACCGCCTCGAGCATCACCAGTGTGACGGGCAGGGTTGCGGCCGGGCTCACCTTGCCGGTCGAGGTCTTGATCACGTCGGCACCGGCGAGCAGCGCGAGCCAGCTGGCCCGGCGCACGTTGTCGTAGGTCGCCAGTTCGCCGGTCTCCAGAATCACTTTGAGATGCACGGCTCGGCCGGTCGGCGCGCTGCGAGCGCACACCTGCTTGACCGCGGCGATCTCGTCGAAGACCTCCCGATAGCGGCCGGACAGGAAAGCGCCCCGGTTGATCACCATGTCGATCTCGTCGGCGCCGGCCGAGATCGCCGCCTCGGTGTCGTCGAGGCGGACCGCGAGGCTCGACTGGCCGGACGGAAAGGCGGTGGCGACGCTGGCGATGTGGATGCCGGATCCGGCGAGTTCGGTCGCGGCGACGCCGACGAGCGAGGGATAGACGCAGACGGCGGCGACCTGGGGGCAGGAGGTGTCGGTCGGGTCGGGACGGGCGGCTTTCGCGCACAATGCCCGCACTTTGCCCGGAGTGTCCGCCCCCTCCAGCGTGGTGAGGTCGACCATGGTGATGGAGAGGTCGATCGCCCAGCTCTTCGACGTCGTCTTGATCGACCGGCTGGCGAGCATGGCGGCGCGTGCCTCCGCGCCAACCTGGTCGACACCCGGCAAACCATGAAGAAAGGTGCGCAGGGCGGCGTCGGAGCGGGCGACATCACCCAGCGGCCCGCCGTCGGCCGGCACGCCGGAACTTCTCGCCGTCACCGTCACGTCGGAGAGTCTACGAGTGACCACCGGCGGGACGCACGGCCCGCGACGGGTGACATCCGTCGCTGAGCCGCCCGCCCGCTCCGTCCGCCGACCGGGGCGCAGCGTAGCTTGAACCCCTGTGGATGTACTCGTCGTTGATCACCCCCTGGTAAAGACCCGGCTCGCCGCGATGCGCGACGCACGCACCGACTCCGGAGCGTTCCGCGCCTCCCTGCATGAACTCACCACGATGCTGGTCTATGAAGCGGCACGAGGGATCGCCCTCGACGAGGTGTCGATCGCGACGCCGCTGTGCCCGACCACCGGGCACCGGGTCGGCAACGCCCCACTGCTCGTGCCGGTGCTGCGCGCCGGGCTGGGCATGGCCGACGCCGCGCTCGCGTTACTCCCCGAGTCGTCCATGGGATTCGTCGGCCTCGCCCGCGACGAGCACACCTTTGAACCACGGGCATATCTGGAGTCGCTTCCGGCGGATCTGAGCGACACTCCGGTGATCGTGCTCGACCCGATGCTCGCCACCGGCGGTTCGCTGGAGCACTGCGTGCGCCTCATCGCCGGCCGGGGCAGCACCGACATCACGGTCATCTGTGTGCTCGCCGCACCCGAAGGGGTGGCTCGGCTCGCCGACTCAGGCCTGCCGATGCGGTTGGTGACGGCGTCAATCGATGAACGCCTCAACGAGCAGGCGTTCATCGTGCCGGGGCTGGGCGACGCTGGCGACCGCCAGTTCGGCGGCATGCCCCGCTTCTAAGCCCCCTCGATCATCCTCCGTGGCCGAGGGCGGCGGTGATCTCGGCGCGTAGCCGGGTCAGCGCCGTCGCGGCACGGTCCCGCGTGGGTGTCAGGTCGGCCGAGCTGTCCGGGGCTACGGCCGTGATCACTTCGAGATAGGCCTTGAGTTTCGGCTCGGTTCCCGAGGGACGCACGACCACCCGGGCCGTTGCGGTGTGCAGCGTGACGACGTCGGCGTCTGGCGCGAGGTCCGTCACCGCGCGCACCGATTCGTCGAGCAGCGTCACGGGCGGTGCCGCGCGCAACCGGGCCATCATCGCGGCGATCTCGCCGAGGTCGTCGACCCGGATGGAGACCTGGTCGGTGCCGTGGAGACCGAACTCGCGGGCGATCTCGTCGAGCCGGTCGAGCAGCGTGCGCCCCTCGGCCTTGAGCGTGGCGGCGAGGTCGGCGATGACGAGCGCGGCCGTGATCCCGTCTTTATCCCGTACGTGTTCCGGCGCGACGCAATAGCCCAGCGCCTCCTCGTAGCCAAAGGCGAGGTCGGCGCCGCCCGCCGCGCGGACGATCCACTTGAACCCGGTCAACGTCTGGGAACAGGGCAGGCCACGCGCCGCACAGATCGCCGGCAGCAGTGACGACGACACGATCGTCGTGGCGAAGCGCCCCGCGACGCCGCGCCTGATCAGGTGATCGGCGATCAACACGCCGATCTCGTCACCGCGCAACGCCCGCCAGTCACCGCGCCGATTCGCGCGTACGTTGTCGAAGGCCGCGCCCACGACGTCGGCGACCCGTGCTGCGGTGACCGGCACGGCGATGGCGAGGCGGTCAGCGTCGGGGTCGTTGGCGATGGCGAGATCGGCGCCGATCTCGGCTGCCAGGTCGATCACCGCGTCCATCGCGCCGGGCTCCTCCGGGTTGGGGAAGGAGACGGTGGGGAAGTCGGGGTCGGGCATCGCCTGGCCGGCGACCAAGGCCGGCGCGGCGAAACCCGCGTGCTTGAACGCCCCGACGAGTGTGCTCATGCCCACGCCGTGCAGTGCCGTATAGGCCGTCACCAACGCGGCTCTCGCCGGGGAATCGGTGTCCCCCGGCCCCACAGTCGCGGTGACCGCGCCGGCCAGATAGGCGCCGACGATCGTGGGGGCGACAGGGTCGCCCAGGTCGCCGAGGGGGACGTCCAAGAGAGGTCCGACGGCGCGGATCGCCTTTTCGATCTCCGCGTCGACCGGGGGCGCGAGCTGCGCCCCATCGCCACCCGGGCCGCCGAGACCCCGGCCGAGATAGACCTTGTAACCGTTGTCGGCCGGCGGATTGTGGCTCGCCGTGACCATGACGCCGGCGCACGCGTCGAGGGCTCGCACCGCGTAGGCGAGCACCGGGGTCGGCGACGGTTCGGGCATGAGCAGGACCGGCCGGCCGGCACCGGTCGCGACCCGCGCGGTCTCCTCGGCGAACCGGCGTGATCGGTGTCGCGCGTCGAAACCGATGACCAGCGGGCCATCGGCACGCTGTTGGCCGAGCCACGCGACGAGGCCGGCGGCCGCTTGGCGCACCACGGCGAGATTCATGCCGTTGGGGCCGGCGCGCATCGGGCCACGCAGCCCGGCCGTGCCGAAGGTGAGAGGGCCGGCGAATCGGTCAGCGAGGGCCTCCGATCCATGGGGAAGCGCGTCGACGATGGCCCGCAACTCGGCGCGATCGGTCGGATCCGGATCGTCGGCCAACCATGCGAGCGCCCGCTCCGTCAATTCGGCGAGGGCAGGGGGCGGCTGGGTGTCATCGATCGACGCTCGCATGGTCTCCTCAATCGCCCGCGCCCGGCCGCCGGCCGTTCGCCGAAGGGTTCCCGGTCAGGCCGACCCTACCCGGAAGGACGCGACCAGCTCGTCGAGGATTGGCCGGCTGGCCTCGAACTGACTGTCCGGCACAGTGAGGTAGAAGTGATAGGCATTGCCGTCGACCACCACCGCTCGCCACACGCCGTGCCGGTGATTGTCGCCAGAACCACAGGAATATTCGAGCTCGGCGCCGTCGTGGCCACCCAGCACCGCGTCGCGCAGTGCGATCTGTCGATAGGGCGCGGGGCACCGGGACGGATTCTTCAGACCCGACTCGGCGGTCTGCAGAAACCGACGCGCTGTGCCGGCGGACTTCTCGACGTTGATGCGGATCTTGCGTTCCGCGTCGGGGTCCCGAAAATCGATATAAGACCCGTTGGTCGTGCGGGTCCAGCCCTTCGGCACATCCACCCAGATGCCCCGAAAGTCGGCGACGTGCGTGACGGCGATGGCGGGCGTGCGCGGGGTGGGTGACGTTGCGGGCGGCCGCGTCGCGGCCGAGGTGCTGTCGGAGAACCATCCGCTGGCCAAGCCCACCGTGGTGAGCACGAGCAGCACCGCGATGCCGGCGACGGCGAAAATCTTGGCCCTCCCGCTCGTGCCATGGCCGCTCAACACCTGGCCGACGAGCCGTGACCCTCGACCGGGCGCCCGGCGACGGCCGATTCCGTCCCGTCGTTCCGGCTCGTCGAGATCATCGTCGTCGGTGCCGGCCTGCCAGGCCCACGTCGTGACGCCCGCGCGACCGGTCGGCCCCAGCCGGTTCGGCGGCAACGCGGGCCCCAGCACAGCCGTCGCGTCGGCCGGCATCCCGCCGGGCCACTGCTCACTGGGCCACTGCTCACCGGGCGTCGAGGTGTTGTGTTCGTCGACCCATGGCCCATCGTCGCGAGGGTGTTCACCGGCGCCGGTGGGCTCATCGGCATAGGACGGCCCGCCGCCGATTCCGACCGACTCGCCGCTCGCCCCACCTCGTTCGTCGGCCAACCGTCGCACCTCGGCGAGTTGCCCGGAGAGCGATTGGTTCGGGTCGAGCATCGCCCGACCGCCGACCTGTCCGTTGGCGGGTGGTTGATGCAGTGCTGGCGGCGGGGCGACGGGTGGGCGGACCACCGTGTGCAGATCCGACTCGGTGTATTCGGGGGCGGCGGCGTTGCCCCGGCCAAGCGGCCCGGCGAGCAGCTCCCGAAGGTTGGCTCGGGCCTGATCGACGGTCCACCGGCGGGCCGGATCCTTGTCGAGCAGTCCCCACAACACCGGTTCGAGCACGCCCGCGAGCTGCGCCGGACGCGGCGGGTCCTCAACGACGGCCCGCATCGTCTCGAAGGCGTCGCCACGGTCGAACGGCGGGCTCCCCTCGATGGCCGTATACAGCGTCACGCCGAGGGAGAAGAGGTCGCTGGGCGGACCGAAGGCCCCACCCACGGCCCGCTCCGGAGAGATGAAGTGTGGTGAACCCAACACCATGCCCGGGGTCGTGAGGTTGCTCTCGGTGGGCAATCGGGCCACCCCGAAGTCGGTGAGCACACACCGCCCGTCGGTGCAGACGAGCACATTCGCGGGTTTCACGTCGCGGTGCAGCACACCTGCGGCGTGCGCCACCTCCAACGCTCCAAGCATGGCGATGCCGATCTTCGCCACGGTCCGACCAGACAGCGGGCCGTCGTCGATGACCATGTCGGCGACACTTCGCGCCTCCAACAGCTCCATGACGATCCATGGCCGACCGCTGTCGGTGACGACGTCATAGACCTGCACGACGCTGGGGTGGGACAGGGCTGCGGCGGCGCGGGCCTCTCGCAGGGTGCGCTCGCAGAGCGCGTCGCGCTCGCCCGGTGGCATGGTGGGCGGCAGCAGCACCTCCTTGACCGCGACGTCGCGACGCAGCAGCGAGTCGCCCGCCCGCCACACCGTGCCCATGCCGCCGTTGCCGATCGGGATCCGCAGCTCATAGCGGCCGCCGACCACCGTGCCTGGCTGGGCGCGGTCACTCATCGGCCGGCCGGGCAGGGGCTGCCCTCGCCGGGGGGGAGCAGGCGTGGTCATCGTGAGCCAGCCTGTGTTCGAGAGGCCATGACGGTCGCGTCGCTCCCCGAGGGTCGTGGGTGGAGTCGTCGTCGTGCGGCGCTGCGCGCCACCGATATATCTTGCGCGACGAGACGCGTGAGGAAAAGTCGCGTATCGGCTATCAGTTCGCGCGGCCGGTGCGGTGCGTAGGCATTTGGTCGCTTTGAGTGGCAAATATGTCCCGAGCCTGCCGCCGAGGCGATGGTACGGATGGTCCGCTGGGCTCCTAACATCCGGAGGTATGAACGGTGAGCGCAACGGCGAGTCGGGTTTTGCGATCAAAGGCGTCTACGGGCCGGGCGATCTTGCCCCCGAGCTGACCGACCGGGTGGGCCGGCCCGGCCACTATCCGTTCACGCGCGGGGTCTACCCCACCATGTACACCGCCCGGCCGTGGACGATGAGGCAATACGCCGGGTTCGGCACGGCGGCCGAGTCCAATGGTCGCTATCACGCGCTGCTCGCGGCAGGCACGACCGGACTCTCCGTCGCCTTCGATCTGCCCACTCAGATGGGCTATGACTCGGATGCGCCGATCGCCCAAGGCGAGGTGGGAAAGGTCGGCGTCGCGATCGACTCGATCGACGACATGCGGGTCCTCTTCGATGGCATTCCGTTGGACAAGGTCTCCACTTCGATGACGATCAACGCGCCAGCCGCCGTACTGCTGCTGCTTTATCAACTCGTCGCCGAGGAGCACGGCGTCGCCGGAGCCGAACTCAACGGAACGATCCAGAACGACATCCTCAAGGAGTACATCGCCCGCGGCACATATATATTTCCGCCGAAGCCGTCGCTGCGTCTGGTCGCCGACACGTTCGCCTATTGCCGAACCGAGATTCCGCGATGGAACACCATCTCGATCTCCGGCTATCACATGGCCGAGGCCGGTGCCACTCCGGCGCAGGAGATCGCCTTCACTCTTGCCAACGGCGCTGAGTATGTGCGGGCGGCGCTGGCGGCCGGGCTCGGCATCGACGACTTCGGCCCACGCTTGTCTTTCTTCTTCGTCGCCCGGACAACGCTGCTGGAGGAGGTCGCGAAGTTTCGGGCGGCGCGTCGGATCTGGGCTCGGATCATGCGTGACGAGTTCGGCGCCCGTGATCCGAAGTCGATGATGTTGCGCTTTCATACCCAGACCGCCGGGGTGCAGCTCACCGCGCAGCAGCCCGAGGTGAACCTGGTCCGAGTCTCGGTGCAGGCCCTGGCTGCGGTGCTTGGCGGCACCCAGTCGTTACATACCAACTCCTATGACGAGGCGATCGCGTTGCCGACAGAGAAGGCCGCGCGCCTGGCGCTTCGCACCCAGCAGGTGTTGGCGTACGAGACTGATCTGACCTCCACTGTGGATCCATTCGCGGGGTCCTATGTGGTCGAGGCGCTCACCGACGAGGTCGAGGCGGCCGCGTTGCGGCTCATGGCGACGATGGCCGATCACGGTTCGGTTGTCGACGCGATCGAATCTGGATTTCAGAAGCGTGAGATCGAAGCCGCCGCCTATCGCGTCGCGCAGGAGATTGACGGGGGCATCCGGACGGTGGTGGGCGTCAACCGGTTCACGGTCGCCGAAGACGAGCCCTATGAGCCGCTGCGGGTCGACCCTGCGATCGAGGACCAGCAGGTGAGGCGGTTGGCGCGACTGCGTGCGGAGCGCGACTCGGCCGCGGTGTCCGACGCCCTGGATCGGCTGCGGGCCGCAGCGACGGGGACCGACAACGTGTTGCCGCCGATGCGCGACGCGTTGCGCGCTCGGGCGACAGTCGGGGAGGTCTGCGACACGCTTCGCGGCGTCTGGGGCCAGTACCAGCCAACGGACAGCTTCTAGGCGTCCTATATGTTGAGACATTTTCCCGACACGTGAGAGATCATTCGCTCGTCTTCGACTCCTCCGATATGACCGTATGGCGTGTCCAGTGTGGCATGGGGGCATCGGCCGTACGGATGGATTTGGTTGTGGTCTCGGCGCTGATGCGCGGCGTGTCGCCGCACGCCGACGGAAGTCCGAAGCGGCGATTGTCGATATGTTGGGGTGCTCGGGGCGAGGTTGGTCGATTCGTGGCGGCGAGTCGCCTTCGCTGGCCATAATTGCTTCACCAGGGGCGCTAATCGCGCAAATCGCGCGAGTGTCGCCTCGAAGCGGCTGGGTGCGGTGGCATTGATGATGATGCTGAGGCGGGATGGGCGACACGCGGGCAGACACTGTGTGTGACCAGCGGTGATCGGTAATTCGATAACTCGATGTAATCGACCGAACACGCGGACTCCCGGTGGCCGCCGACGACATATGCCATAACATTGGATTAAACAGAAGTACGCTACGAAGAACTCCGTGGTCCGTTGAAGGATTGTGGGGCAGATGTCCGGAAAAAACATTCCCGAGGCGAACGACCCACCGTCGCGGTCGCGAGACAACAGCGACGCGCGTGACTCAGAGCAACGGCAGCGGAACCCAAACGACATTGCGCTGTGTCACCGAAATAGGGCTAGGCTCACTGGGGTACTCAATACCTACCGAGATCGAGACATAACCGTGACGAGAGCGCTGACGCGTCCCGCGACAGCAGAGTTCGACGAAGACGCGGGATCGTTCTGGGCCGAACCGTCGGCCCCCACCACCGGACCCCACGCGGCCGAGGCCGTGCTGAGCTCACCGCTCATGCCCGACGGATCCATTCCGCCTGGGGCCGTGGCACTTCCCGGTGGTCTCGACCTATGGCTCGCTGCCCGTGAAGCCGAGCTCATCACCGTGCGTCAGCATATCCATCGCAACCCCGAACTCTCCGGGCAGGAATTCGAGACCGCCGCGTTCATCTTTCAGGAATTGAGCCGGATCGGCCTCAACCCCCGACTGTTGCCCAAAGGCAACGGGGTCATCTGCGATATCGGCTCCGGCGACCGGGTTGTGGCGTTGCGCGCCGACCTCGACGCGTTGCCGCTGCTCGACGCCAAAGACGTGCAATACCGGTCCACAAAGGATGGCGTGTGCCACGCCTGTGGGCATGACGTGCACACCACGATCCTGCTCGGTGCCGCGCTCGCGCTCACCCAACTGGACCAGCTCGATCTGCTTCCCGGCCGGGTTCGCCTGCTCTTTCAACCGAGCGAGGAGCAGTTCCCGTCGGGCGCGCCCGAGATGATTCTCGCTGGTGGGCTCACGGACGTCGATGCGATCTTCGCGCTGCACTGCTTTCCGCACCTACCCGTCGGCATGGTCGGGGTCCGGTCGGGCCCGCTCACCGCAGCGACCGACCTGCTCGAGGTGCGCCTCACCGGTCAAGGTGGACACACCGCGCGCCCGCACCTCACCGCCGATTTGGTGCACGCGCTCGGCCGACTCGTCGTCGACGTGCCCGGGCTGCTCGGTCGCCGGATGGACCCTCGGGCCTCGGCGAGTGTCGTCTTCGGCGCCGTGCGCGCCGGCGAGGCGGCGAACACCATTCCGTTCGAGGGCCACGCCCGCGCCACCGTCCGGGTGCTCAGCCGGGAGGCCTGGCACACGCTGCCCGAACTAGTGCCCCAACTGGTGCACGACGTCGTCGCGGGCACCGGCGTGCAGGCCGTCGTCGACTACACCCGAGGCGTGCCGCCAGTGGTCAACGACCATGCCGCGACGACCCTCATCGCCGCCGCCGCAGCGGCCGCGCTCGGTCCCGGCCAAGTCGTCGAAGCCGAGATCAGCATGGGTGGCGAAGACTTCGCCTTCTATGTGGATCAGGTGCCGGGGGCGATGATCCGACTCGGCGTCGGAGCGCCCGGCTCGTCTGATCGATTCGATATCCACCACTCGGGTTTTGATATCGACGACCGCGCCATTGGGCACGGAGTCCGGGTCTTCGTGCACACCGCGCTAGCGGCGCTCACCAATGCCTGACGGGTCGCCGGCCCCCGACTGACGTCTCGCCCTACCGTGCCGAAGTGGTTGCTAGCCATGGAAGATCGTCACGGTTAGGGTGGCGTCATGGCCTCCCCATCTTCGCGCCCACAACCGCAATCCGAGCCGTCGGCGGAGCCGCCCGTCGGGGCCGCTCCCGTCGAGCTGCGCGTGCACGGAGTCTCTGGAACTCCCGCCGAAGAGATCCTCGATCGGCACATCATCGGCCAAGTCGCCGGTGACTCAGGGGCGGGATTCTTCCGGCCCCGCTCCGAATATGGCGCGACCCACGGACCCGGCGGCGCACGCCTGGAAGCCTATCGATGGGGAAACCTCACCGCTGGCGCCGCCGCACGCGCGTTCTGGCTGCTGTTGCTGCCATTCTCCCTGGCCAACATGCCGATGTGGATGCGTCCACCGGCGACGGGCGCCGGTCGCCGACTGGTGCACGGCCTGAGCCGGATCTTCGCCCTCACGATGTCGGCGACACTGACCCTCGCGGCGGTGGGGATCTTCCTCGACCTCATCGCGTGGCAGTGCGCGGAGCCCACCAGTGCCTGCCGGTCGTCCAACAGCGGTCTGGGCTGGTTCTTCACCGGCTATTTCGCTCCGACCAACCGGCGACTCGCGCTCGCGACGATCGGGCCGATCGTGCTGGTCGCTCTGCTGTGGTTCCTCGCCCGCCGGACCTGGGCGCGTTATGAGGCGTACGGATTGCCGGACCGCAACCCCGACGGAGACGGACTCGCCGATCCCACCTTCTGGAGCGGGCGTGATCAGGTCGGTCGGCTGCGAGACCTGCACATTGCCTTCATGTTCACGGTCATCGACGCGGTGTTGCTGGGCGTGCTCATTACTCATGACCGTGCGACCGACGGGCTCGGCCCGCAATCGGCGATCAGCGCGGACCGCCTCGCCACAATCGGTGTGGTCCTCGCCTCGGTGGCCGGGGCGATCGGGCTCGCGACCCTGATCCTGCTTCTCATCCCGCCCGTGGTGGACCGCAACTCGACCTCGCGCGGCGCGGAGGCGGCCACGGCCGGAGTCCGGTGGCTCGCGCTGTTGCTCACTGTCGGCACCCTCGCCTTCGCCGTGGTCCCCCGAGCCGATTGGCATAGTGTCGGCCCGCTGCCCGGCTACGCGGCCATCGTCACCGATCTATTTGCCTTGCAGGCCGCTCTGCTGGCACTGCTGCTGCTCATCACCGCCGTGCAGCGTCGACTGTGCCCCGACGCGCTGCTCGGCGGCTTCGGCGCGCCGATCGTCGCCTCGATCGGGTTAGGCAGTGGCGCGGCGTTGTCGGCCGGCGTCTCCTATCGGGTCGCCGACCTGCTCGACGGCGCCGCCGTGCCGAGCCCGGCCACCTTCGGCAGCCGGCCACAGTCCCTCGGTCTGCAGCCGCCCATCTCCTATCAGTGGGCGGCTGCGGGGTTCGTGCTCATGGTCGCGGTGGTGATCGCGACCGTGCTGTGGGTGCTGCTGGTCACGCTGCCGGCGCAACGCCGACGCGCCGGGGGCGAGACCGACGCCGACTATCCGGGCGGACGTGCCCGCGATCCGCGACGGGCCCGCGCGATCGACACGGCGATCGCCGGAGCGGGCTTGACCGATCACGCCCTGCGACCCTTCGCGGTCGGGTGGACCGTGCTGGCCGGCTGCGGGGCCGCCGCCACCGGACTCGCGCTTTCGGGCATCGGCCCGGTGCAGCTCGCCGATTCGGGCACTCGGACGGCGCAGGTGCTCTCCGTGCTGACCAACCTCGGGACCTATCTCATCAGCCTCTCGGTGCTGCTGTTGGTGCTCGTCGGCGTGCAGACCTATCGCAACGGACGGGTGCGTCGCACCGTCGGCATCATCTGGGACCTCGCGACGTTCTGGCCGCGTGCCGCCCACCCGCTCGCTCCACCCTGTTATGCCGAGCGGGTGGTTCCGGAACTCGTGCACCGGGCGACCTGGCTGGCCTCCGAACCGCCCGGAGTGATCCTCTCCGGACACTCACAGGGCTCTGTGCTGGTCGCCGCGACGGTGCTGCAACTGCCGCCCCGAGTGCGGCAGCGAACCGCGCTGCTCACCTATGGGTCGCCGTTGCGCCGCATCTATGCTCGCGCCTTCCCCACCTACTTCAACGACGACGTGCTGGCGAAGATGGCCGCCGCAGTCGACGGTCCGATCGGGTCGGCGCCGCAACACCCGACAACCTCCGTGGCGGCGCCGCCAGCGCCTCGGACCGCGCCGGATTCACCGCGTCGCGGACCTCGGTGGATCAACCTGTGGCGTCGCACCGATCCCATCGGTGGGCCACTGGGCGGTCAGCTCGCCGACGGCGACCGTCGGTTGCCAGACCCCGTGAGCTTTGACGCGCCGCCCCACGACCGAGTCGCCCCCGGCATGCGGGCGCATTCGGGCTATCAGGCGACCGACGAGTTCCGTGCCGCCGTCACCGAGCTGCGTGAGCGGCTGAGCGCGGGCGCGAACACCGATGGCGTGTCGACGGGCGGGGTGCCCGCCCGACCGTAACCGTCTTGCGATGATGATCGCGGCGACTCGACGAGGAGGACCGATGCGTTTCAATAAATACAGCCATGCCTGTGTGCGAATCGAGTCCGACGGCGCGGTCCTCGTCATCGACCCGGGCGAGTTCACTGAGCGATCCGCGTTGTCCGGCGTCGACGCGGTGCTCATCACCCACGAGCACGCCGACCATCTCGATGTCGAAGCCCTCACTGACGCCCTCGCGACGCGTCCGTCAGTGCGGATCTTCACCCACGCGGCGGTGGCCGCGCACCTCGGCGACCTCGCCGAGGTCACGACCATCGTCGCGTCGGGTGAGCGGTTCGCCGCCGCCGGGTTCCGGGTGCGGGCCCACGGCGGCTGGCACGCGGTGATCCACCCCGAGATCCCACCCGTACCAAATCTGGGGTTTCTCGTCGAAGAGTCGATCTATCATCCGGGCGACTCATTCGACCTGCCGCTCGACGCCGATGTGCAGACCCTGCTGGTGCCGATCTCCGGGCCGTGGCTCAAGGTGAGCGACTCGATCGACTTCGTCCGGGCGGCCCAGCCCCGCCGGGCCATCGCGTTGCACGACTGCCTGCTCTCCGACATCGGGCATCGAATCTATGACGCGAATATGTCTCGCCTGAGCGGCTGCGAATATCGTCGTCTGATTCCCGGCGAGGAGCTCGTCCTGTCCTGACACGCTCGGCGCAGACCCCGTTTCGGCGCACGACCGAACTCGCCACCGCCGCAAGATCGGGCGCTGGCGGATCGTGTCTCGACGGCTCAGGCGGTGGCGGTGCGGGTCGGTCGGGCACGCAGCTGCTCCACGTAGTCATCTGGAGCGCCGGCCCGACGGGCCGCACCGGCGATCTCCGAGACATACCACGAGGTGGGCAAGCCACCTTCATATCCGGTGAAGACGTAGATCCACGCGGTCTGCTCGCCATCCAGGGTGGCCACCCGCACGTGCAGCTTGCGGTAGGTCCCCGCCGACACCCCCTCGACATCGTCGAGCAGGGTCTCGTCCTGCGGATGCACGTCATAGAGCGCGACAAAGACCCGATCATCGTCTTTCTCGGACTCCACAAGCGTGCAGACCGCCCCCTCGTATCCGAGGAGGTCCTCACCGGCGAAGGTCAACCGCCACCCCTCCAGCCAGCCGGTGCCGACCAGAGGGGAGTGGGGGCAATAGGCCCGCATCCGTCCGGGATCCAAGTTAGAGCCGTACGCGGCGAAGAGGCGCACGGCGATGACGATAGCTGGTCGAGCCGTGAGGGAGAATGCGACCGTCCGTAATCGTGGTGGGAAGGTCGTCGACGTGAACCGAATCGTGATCATCGGGGGAGGCCCGGCGGGGTATGAAGCGGCTCTCGTCGCCGCTCAGCTCGACGCCGAGGTGACGCTGGTGGAGGCAACCGGGGCCGGTGGGGCCTGCGTGCTCTCCGACTGTGTGCCCTCGAAGACCTTTATCGCCTCGTCCGACGTGGTCACCACCTTCGGAGCCGGCGAGAAGCTTGGCGTGCACGCCCGTGGCGCTCACCCGACGCTCGACGCCGCAGCCGTGCACGCTCGGGTGAAACAACTCGCGTTGGCCCAGTCGGGCGACATCGCGGCCAAGCTCGCGACCGCCGGGGTGGAGCTCGTCGCCGGGCACGCCCGGCTGGGTGTGGACACACTCGGGCACACCCATCAGGTGGTCATTGAGCCGTACGACGCAGCTCCCTACACCGTCGACGCCAAGACCGTGCTCATCGCCACCGGAGCGACTCCCCGGGTGCTGCCCGAGGCGCACCCTGACGGGCACCGCATCCTCACCTGGCGCGACGTCTACGACCTGCCTGAGCTGCCGGAACGGCTGATCGTGGTGGGCTCCGGGGTGACCGGCGCCGAGTTCGCCAGCGCCTATCTCTGCGCCGGCGTCGAGGTGACCCTGATCTCCAGTCGGGACCGGGTCATGCCGCACGAGGACCCCGACGCCGCAGCCACCATCGAGAAGGTATTCCTCGACCGGGGCATGAGGATCAGGTCCAACGCCCGAGCGGTCGCCGCCCGGCGCACCGCGAGCGGCGTGGTCGTCGAGCTCGCCGACGGCGAGCAGATCGCCGGCTCCCACGTGCTCATGGCGGTCGGTTCCGTGCCGAACACCGCCACCCTGGGGCTGAGCGAATACGGCGTCGGGGTCGGACCGGGCGGCTACGTGACGGTCGACCGGGTCTCTCGCACCAACGTGCCCGGCATCTATGCCGCTGGCGACTGCACCGGGGTGCTCGCGCTGGCCAGCGTCGCCGCGATGCAGGGACGGATCGCCATGTGGCACGCGCTCGGCGAGGCTGTCGCCCCGCTGCGGCTGACCACGGTCGCGGCGATGCGTCTTCACCGATCCCGAACTCGCCTCCGTCGGGGTCAGCCAGGAGGACATCGACTCGGGCCGGGTGCCCGGCCGCACGGTGACCCTGCCACTCGACGGGAACGCCCGCGCGAAGATGGGCGATCTGACCGACGGTTTCGTCAAGCTCTTCTGCCGTCCGGCCTCCGGGCTCGTCATCGGCGGTGTCGTGGTGGCGCCGCGGGCCAGCGAGCTGATCCTGCCGGTCGCTTTGGCGGTGGAGAACCACCTCACGGTGAGCCAGCTCGCGCACACGATCACGATCTATCCGTCGTTGTCCGGTTCACTCACCGAGGCGGCCCGTCAGCTCATGCAGCACGAGTTCGAATAGCGGTCACCGGATCTCACAGATCGTCGCGTTCGCCGCGATGGCGGTGCCCACATCGGCCGTGAGCCCGGCGACGACTCCGGCCTTGTGCGCGTTGATCGGCTGTTCCATCTTCATCGCCTCGAGCACCACGACAAGGTCGCCCGCCGCCACGGTGTCGCCGTCGGCGACGGCGACCTTGACGATGGTCCCCTGCATCGGGCTGGCGAGCGTGTCGCCGGTGGCCGCGTGTGTCTGACCCCGGCGTCCGCGGCGCCGGGGCTCAGGCGGCCGCCCAGCGCCCGCTCCGCTGGTCGAGCCGATGTGTCCGGGCAGGCTCACCTCAAGGCGCTTGCCGGCGACCTCGACCACGACCGTCGTGCGGGGTTCCGGCTCGGCGTCAAGGAACGCGCCGCCGGTGAACGGTTCGACGACGCCCGCCCACTCGGTCTCGATCCATCGGGTGTGCACCTCGAACGGCTCGGTGGTGAACGCCGGATCGCGCACGATGAGGCGGTGGAACCCGAGCACGGTGGCCATGCCCTCGACCACCATCTCATCGAGCGCTCGCCGGGCGCGCGCCAGCGCGTCGGCACGCGTCTCGCCTGTGATGATCACCTTGGCGAGCAAGGAGTCGAAGGCGCCACCGATGACCGACCCGGACTCGATGCCGGTGTCGACCCGCACACCGGGCCCCTCGGGCAGGCGCAGGCGCGTCACGGTGCCGGGAGCGGGCAGGAATCCTCGTCCGGGGTCCTCGCCGTTGATGCGGAACTCGATCGAGTGCCCACGCGGACGCGGGTCTTCGGTGAACCGCAGCGGTTCGCCGGCGGCGATGCGGAACTGCTCCCGCACGAGGTCGATGCCGGTGGTCTCCTCGCTCACCGGGTGCTCCACCTGCAGTCGGGTGTTGACCTCCAGGAAGGAGATGGTGCCGTCGGACCCGACGAGAAACTCGACCGTGCCCGCCCCGTGATAGCCGGCGTTGCGGCAGATCGCCTTCGCCGATTCGTGGATCGTCTCGCGTTGTTCGTCGGTGAGGAACGGCGCCGGCGCCTCCTCGACGAGCTTCTGGTGTCGACGTTGCAGCGTGCAGTCCCGGGTGCCGACTACGACGACGTTTCCGTGCTGATCGGCGAGAATCTGGGCCTCGACGTGGCGCGGCCGGTCAAGATAGCGCTCAACGAAACACTCGCCCCTGCCGAACGCGGCGATCGCCTCGCGGGTGGCGGATTCGAAGAGTTCCGGAATTTCTTCAAGCGAGTGCGCGACCTTGAGTCCTCGCCCGCCTCCGCCGAACGCGGCCTTGATCGCAACCGGCAGGCCGAACTCCGCCGCGAAGGCGGTCACCTCGTCTGGTCCGTTCACCGGATCGGGTGTGCCGGGCACGAGCGGCGCGCCGGCCCGCCCCGCGATGTGTCGCGCCGTCACCTTGTCGCCGAGCGATCGGATCGCCTGCGGAGTCGGACCGATCCAGGTCAGTCCGGCGGCGATGACGGCCTCGGCGAACTCGGCCGACTCGGCGAGGAATCCATAGCCGGGGTGCACGGCGTCGGCGCCGGACCGGGCAGCGACATCGAGCAGCGCGTCGACCCGCAGATATGTCTGCGCCGCGGTCTGGCCGCCGAGCGCGTAAGCCTCGTCGGCGAGGCGCGCGTGCGGCGCGTCCCGGTCGGAGTCGGCATAGACCGCCACGCTGTCCAGGCCGGCGTCGCGGCAGGCTCGGATGATCCTGACCGCGATCTCGCCACGGTTGGCGATCAGTACTTTTCGCACGTGGGCTTCCCTCTTCTCGCACGCCGACCCCTGCCCCGGACGCGGCCGGGGCAGCACCGTCACGATAGCGTGAAGGCCGTCCGGCGGCGGGGGAGCGAGTCGTGTGGGCCGCCGCCGACGGGTCATCTGAGGGGACAATCATGATCATCGAGACCAAGGGGCTGCGCAAGTCGTTCCGATCTCGCGCCGGTCGAAAGAAGAAGACGGTCGACGCGGTCCAGGGAGTCGACCTGCGGGTCGCCGAGGGCGAGATCTTCGGCTTTCTTGGGCCGAACGGCGCCGGCAAGACGACCACTCTGCGCATGCTCGCGACCCTCATCCAGCCGGACGGCGGCGACGCCACCATCGCCGGTGCCGACCTGCGCCGCGAGCCCGGCCAGGTGCGTCGACGCATCGGCTACGTGGCACAGGGCGGCAGCACGTGGGACGACTCGACGGCCCGCGAGGAACTGGTGCTGCAGGCTCGGCTCTACGGCATCGGCAAGGCGGACGCGCAGGCCCGGGCACAACGCGCGCTGGACGCGTTCCAACTCACCGAGTACGCCGACCGTAAGTGCAAGCACCTACTCCGGTGGCCAGCGTCGTCGCGTCGACATCGCGCTCGGCATCATCCACGAGCCGCGGGTGGTCTTTCTCGACGAGCCGACGACCGGCCTCGACCCGCAGAGTCGCGCCCACATGTGGGACGAGATTCGTCGACTGCGAGACGAGGGGATGACGATCTTCCTCACCACGCACTACCTCGACGAGGCCGACGCGCTCTGCGATCGGATCTCGATCATGGATCACGGCGAAGTGGTGGCCGAGGGCACACCAGCCGAGCTCAAGCGGGAGATCTCCGGCGAAGTCGTCACGGTTGGCCTGCGGGGCGCCGTCGAGGCGGCCCAGGAGGTGCTGCGCGCGCAATCGTTCGTCCGGTCGTTGGAGACGATCGACGGCTCCGGCGTTCGGCTCGTCGTGGACGACGGCGCCACCGCGATTCCCGAGATCCTGCGGGCGCTCGACGGCGGTCAGGTCCCGATCAGCTCGATCGAGCTGCACCGACCGAGCCTCGAC
Source organism: uncultured Actinomycetota bacterium (assembly GCA_963736695.1). Lineage (GTDB taxonomy): Bacteria > Actinomycetota > Actinomycetes > Mycobacteriales > Micromonosporaceae > CAVTPU01. The sequence goes on along the minus strand of CAVTPU010000004.1, from coordinate 2,116,281 downwards.
GACGTGTTCCTCACCAAGACCGGCCGATCGCTGCGCGAGTCCTGACTCGCACCCACCCGACGTGCCCGCACCTGACCTGAACCGACCTGATCTGAACCCGACTCGAGGAGAATCGCGATGCGCGTCGTCCGGGACATCTGGACTGTCGTCCGCGACACCTGGCTGATCTTCCAGCGCCAGATCATGCTGCTGTGGCGCAACCCGATCTGGGTCTTCGTCGGTGTCTTCCAGCCGGTGATGTACCTGCTGCTCTTCGCTCCGCTGCTCAAGCCGGCGCTCGCCCCGCTCGGGGCCACCACCAACGCCGACACCTATCGCATCTTCGTGCCCGGCCTGTTGGTGCTGCTCGCGATCTTCGGCGGTCTTTTTCAGGGCTTCGGTCTCATCGCGGAACTGCGGGCCGGCGTGATCGAACGATCCCGGGTCACCCCGGTCAGCCGGCTCGCGCTGCTGCTCGGGCGCTCGCTGCGCGACGTCGTCTCGCTTCTCGTCCAGGCGGTGATCATCACCGTGCTCGCGACGCTCTTCGGTTTGACCGTGCAGATCGGCTATCTGCTGCTGGCCTACCTGCTGCTCGCGCTCATCGCCCTCATGACATCGACCATCTCGTATGGCGTGGCGCTCAAGGTGAAGAGCGAGGATGCTCTCGCCCCGGTGATGAACACGGTGGCGCAGCCGGTGCTGCTGCTCTCCGGCATTCTGCTGCCGCTCGCGTTCGCCCCGCTGTGGCTGCAGCGGGTCGCCGACTGGAACCCGTTCTCGTGGGCGGTGGACGGCGCCCGCGCGCTCTTCGCCGGCGACATCGGCAACGACCGGGTCTGGCAGGGGATGCTCATCATCGGCGCGCTCACGGTTGTCGCGGTCGCCTGGGCGGCGCGGGAGTTCGCCCGCAGCGTGCGTTGACCCGTCAGGGCAGGCGGCGCGCGAGGGTGACCCCGTCGGCGAGCGGCAGCATCACCGACTCGACTCGGGTGTCGGCGCTGACCAGGTCGTTGAAGCCCGCCATTGCGGCGGTTCCCTCATCGGGCTCGCGGTCGATGATCCGACCGTGACGCAACACGTTGTCGACGGCGATCACCCCGCCGGCTCGCATCCGGGGCACGATCTCCTCCCAATAGGCCGGATAGCCCGGCTTGTCGGCGTCGATGAACGCGAGGTCGAAGAGCGGCTCTTCGGGCAGGTCGGCCAGCGACGTGATAGCCGGGCCGATGCGCAGGTCGATCCGGTCGGCGACCCCGGCCCGTTGCCAATAACGTTGGGCGATCGTGGTGAACTCGGTGGAGACGTCGAGGCAGATGAGCCGGCCGTTGGGCGCGAGGCCGCGGGCGATGGCCAGCGCGGACATGCCGGTGAACGTGCCGACCTCGATCGCTTCCTGGGCATTGATGAGCCGGGCGAGGAAGGTGAGAAAGGCTGCCTGTTCCGGCGCGACCTGCATCTGGGCCAGATCGGGCAACGCGGTGCGGGTCTCGGCGATGAGGTCGGCGACGATGTCGTCGATCTCGCCGTTGTGCGCGACGAGATAGGCGTGCAGTTCGTCGGTCAATCCGATCGATTTGGCGCTCATGCCCTCGACGTTAACGGAGCCGGCCACAGGCTGTCGATGGTGACACCGATGCGGGACAGAAGTCGTCGCACGAGTGGGAGTGACACTCCGACGACGGTCCCGGGGTCGCCATCGATCGACTCGACGAACCAGCCACCTAGCCCGTCGATGGTGAATCCGCCCGCGACCTGCTGCGGCTCGCCGGTTGAGACATAGGCGGCGATCTCTTCGTCGGTGACGTCGGCGAAACGCACGGTTGTGCTGCCGACCTCGGCGGCGGCGAGGTCATCGTTGACCCGGACCAGACAGTGTCCAGTGTGGAGCATGCCGGTGGAGCCCCGCATGCGGCGCCACCGCGCCACTGCTTGGGCTTCGTCGTCGGGTTTGCCGAAGATCTCGCCGTCGAACTCCAGCATCGAGTCGCAGCCGAGCACGAGGATCGCGGAGGTGTTGCCGCTGGCTCGGTGGCGCAGTCGGGCGGCCACCGCCTCGGCCTTGAGTCGAGCCAGCGTCGCGCACAGTGCTTGCGGGCTCGAAGCCTCCACAATGGATTCATCAACGCCGCTGACGATCACCTCGGGGTCGAGGCCGGCCGCGCGCAGGGTGCGCAGGCGAGCCGGACTCGCCGAGGCGAGGACGAGCATCGGTCGTGCGGTCACCCGATCACCCTAACGGGTCGCCGTCGGTCACTGGGGCCGGGCGGCCGCGCGCCACGCGTCGCCGCCTCGGCGTGTCGGCCGGCGGTCGAGGTGGACGGAACCGGGTCGGGCCGAGACCGCCCACGGGCGAGGACCATCGACGCGTACGGGCGCATCCTCCACTCGCGACACGAGCACGGCGGCGACCGCGACAAGCGCTGCTAGCTCCTCCTCGGTCGGGGCGCCGCGCACGACCCGAATCGCCGTGTGCTCGAAATCGGAGATTGGCATGTGATCACCTCGGCGATAGCAGATAGTGGCGGCGGCGCGAGGGTCACAGCGGGATATTTCCGTGCTTCTTCGGCGGCAGTGACTCACGTTTGCCGCGCAGCGCCCGCAGGGCCCGCGTCAGATGCACCCGGGTGCTGGCCGGGCGGATCACCGAGTCGACATAGCCGCGTTCCGCCGCGACGTACGGGTTCGCCAGCATGTCCTCGTATTCGGCGATGAGCGTGGCCCGCTGAGCCGCCGGGTCTTCGGCGCTGGCCAACTCCTGGCGATAGAGGATGTTCACCGCGCCCTGCGCGCCCATGACGGCGATCTGCGCCGTCGGCCAGGCGAAGTTGAGGTCGGCTCCGAGATGCTTGGAGCCCATCACGTCGTACGCGCCGCCGTAAGCCTTGCGGGTGATAACCGTGATCTTGGGAACGGTCGCTTCGGCGTACGCGTAGATCAGTTTTGCTCCTCGTCGGATGATGCCGTCCCACTCCTGGTCGGTGCCGGGGAGGAATCCGGGAACGTCGACGAAGGTGAGCACCGGCACGTTGAACGCGTCGCACGTGCGCACGAACCGGGCCGCCTTCTCCGACGCGCCGATGTCGAGACAGCCGCCGAGGTGCAGGGGCTGGTTCGCGACCACCCCGACCGGCCGCCCCTCTACCCGGCCGAAGCCCACGATGATGTTGGGGGCGTAGAGAGCCTGCACCTCGAGGAACTCCTCGCCGTCGAGCACCCGCTCGATGACCTGGTGCATGTCGTAGGGCTGGCTCGCCGAGTCGGGGACCAGTCGGTCGAGCCGCTCGTCGTCGGCGGTGATGGCCAGCTCCGCATCGACGGGAAAGGCCGGCGGGTCGTCGAGGTTGTTCGACGGCAGATAGGAGAGCAGGTCCCTGACGAAGTCGATCGCGTCGGTCTCGTCGGCGGCGAGGTAGTGCGCGTTGCCACTGCGGGCGTTGTGCGTGCGGGCGCCACCGAGGTCCTCGAACGTGACATCCTCATTCGTGACCGTCTTGATCACGCTCGGTCCGGTGATGAACATGTGGCTCGTCTGATCGACCATCACGGTGAAGTCGGTGACCGCCGGCGAATAGACCGCGCCGCCCGCGCACGGACCCATGATCAACGAGATCTGGGGGATTACGCCGCTCGCGCGCACATTTCGGAAGAAAATGTCGCCATAGAGCCCGAGCGAGACCACGCCCTCCTGGATGCGGGCACCGCCGGAGTCATTGAGCCCGATCATCGGACAGCCGATCTTCATCGCGAGGTCCATCACCTTGACGATCTTCTCGCCGAAGACCTCACCCAGTGAGCCGCCGAAGATCGTGAAGTCCTGGGCGAAGACGCAGACCTGCCGGCCGTCGACCGTGCCATATCCGGTCACCACGCCGTCGCCATAGGGGCGGTTGTGCTCCTGCCCGAAGTTCGTCGACCGGTGACGCACAAGCTCGTCGAGCTCCACGAACGACCCCGGATCCAGCAGCAGGTCGAGGCGCTCCCGGGCGGTCAACTTGCCGCGTTCGTGCTGCTTGTCGATCGCCTTCGCCGATCCGGCGTGCACCGCCTCGTCGATGCGCCGGTCAAGATCGGCGATCCGGCCGGCGGTAGTGTGCGGATCGGGTGCGGGTGCGGGCGTCACGGTCACCCCGCGATCGTATCGACAGGCCAGCCGCCCATCTGCCTTCCCCGACCACCGGTGACCACGTCGAACAGGCGAGGCGGCAGCATGGGCGCATGACCAATCACCCGTACGCCGACCTCGGTCGGCCGCCCCTGAGCCAGATCGCGCTGCGTCGGGCACTCGGCGGGCCCGGCGGCTGGGTCAGCGAACTGCGCGTCGTCTCGGAGACCGGATCAACCAACGCTGACGTCGTGCGGGCCGCGAAGACCGGCGTGCCGGAGGGTTTTGTGCTCATCGCCGAGAGTCAGCGGGCCGGCCGTGGCCGACTCGGCCGGGTCTGGCAGGCCCCCGCCCGTGCCAGCCTCACCTTTAGCCTGCTCACCCGGCCATCCGTCGCTCCGGCCCGGCTCGGCTGGCTGCCGCTGCTCGCCGGAGTCGCGGCCGTGGGAGCCCTCCACCGGATCGCCGCCATCCCGGTCGCCCTGAAATGGCCCAACGACCTGCTCGCCGCGCCGGCCGACGACGACGCCGCAGACAGCGGCGTGCGCGCCTGGGGCAAGTGCGGGGGCATCCTCGCAGAGTCGGTCAATGGGGCCGCAACCGCGCCAGCGGTCGTGATCGGGATCGGGCTCAACGTCAGTCAGCGCGCCGATGAGCTGCCGGCGCCGCCGCCGGCATCGGCGGGAGACGGCGGATCCGTCGACCCGCGAGCCCTCCCGCCGACCTCGATGGCGCTCGCCGGCTCCGTCTGCGCCGACCGCGATCCGCTGCTGCGCGCGGTGATTCGATCATTCGTCGACTGGTATCGCGCCTGGGTCGCGGTCGGTGGCGATCCCGAGGCCTCCGGCCTGCGCGCGGCCTATCAAGCCGAATGCGCGACACTGCGCCGGGAGGTGCTCGTGCGTCTGCCCGGCAAGCCCGACCTGTGCGGCCACGCCGAGGACATCGACGCCGACGGACGGCTGGTGGTGGTCACGGCGGCCGGCGCGACGCCGGTCGCCGCCGGTGACGTGCTGCACGTGCGGTGAATAGTCCCGACCGGCGTGCTCGGAGGCGAAATAGTCGCGGTTCGGATGGCGCGGATCTGGCGTGCACCGGATAAGGTCGGCGCCGAGAACGAGGACGCGCCGAGGAGGCACCCGTGGGATTCCCCGATGATTCGCTGACCGCCGACGAAACGGTCAAACTCCACCTGCATCCACACTGGAAAGCGATGATCGCGCCGGGTTTCTGGACCGTCGTCGCCGGCGGTGCAACGATCGCCGCCGCCGTGATGCTGCCCGCCGAGACCTGGGCCAACGTCTTGCTGACCGTCATCGGAGCGGCCGCGCTGGGGCTGTTCCTGTGGTTGGTGTTGTGGCCCTTCGTCGTCTGGCGCAGCACACACTATGTCTTCACCAACGAGCGCGTGCTGCTGCGCGAGGGGGTCTTCAACCGGCAGCAGCGCGACATTCCGCTCACCCGGGTCAACGACGTCTCGTCGTCGCAGACGTTGTTGGAGCGGGTGCTCGGCTGCGGCACTCTCACGGTCGAGTCGGCCGGCGAGCGTGGGCAGTCGACACTCGTCGACATCCCCAAGGTCGTGACGGTACAGAAGGTCGTCTACGAGTTGGTCGAGGCCGACCACGAGCGGCGGACCATCGACGACAGCGACCTGCGCAGCGCGTTGCGCGACGCGGCGGCCGGCGACGCCGGCGGAAAGACCAAAGCCGAGCAGCCCACAGTGTGACGGGCGGCGGCGTAAGGACGGGCCGACATGCCGGTTGGGCGACACTGCCCGACCGGCATGTCGCATCATGTCCGCCGTCGTTCATGATCGGCGCGCGGCGTCGGCGCGTGGGGTGACGGCCTGCGGGGGTGGTTACCCGGCTTGGGCCGCCGACGTCGCCACGGGCGAAGTGAGCGCGTCGGCTCCGTGGACCCAGGCCTCCGCGCCGTGCGCGAGTGCCTCCGCCGCAGTGTGGGTGAGGGCCTCGTGGGCGGCGATGGCGTGCGCGGACGCGAGATGGCCGTTGACAGCGTTCGTGACGGTGATCGGGGCTTGGGCCGGGGTGGCCCCCAGATCGGCCGGCGCGAGTTTGAACACGTGCGTCCGATAGGCCCAGAATCGGAAGATGGTGCCGAACACGATGCCGATGCCGGTCACCAGGTTGAGCATGATGATGCCCCGTTGATGCAGGCCGTATTTGGCGAAGCTGACGACCCCGACCTCGATGAGCAGGCCGACGAGGTTGAAGAGGAAGAAAAGGGTGTATTCCCGCCGCAGTGTCGACTTCGGCCGGTCGCGATAGGTCCAGTGCCGGTTGAGGAAATAGGCGCTGGTGGTGGCGATGATCGTGGCGATCGCCTTTGCCTTGACCTCGCCTTGGCTAAGGATGGTCAGCCAGAGGAGGTTGGAGATCACGACGTTGACGCAAAGGTTGATCACGCCGATCGTGCCGAACTTCGCCACTTCGCGTGCGAGTCCATGCCACCGCTCCGGCAGGAACTGGAGAAAATTCACCACGTCACTCTACGTGGTCTGCACCAGGGAGTCCTCCGCCGTCGGTGGTGGCGGGGCGTCGAGCGGTGTTGATCACGTCTCCGCTGGTGCTGGCCGGAAGACGTATCGGCGGTATGCCCAGAATCGGAAGGCGGAGGCGAAGGCCACGCCGATCACTTTGCCGGAGATGTTGTCGGCCAATGGTGACTGCAGTTCCACCCATCGGGCGCCGAGCAGATCATGAGTGAAAACCAGAAGTCCCGCGCTGATCAACAGACCGACGATGTTGAAACCGAAGTAGAGACCGTATTCCCGGTGCAGCGCGGTGCGTTCCCGGTGTCGCCAGGTCCAGTAGCGGTTGCCGAGAAACGCGACGGTCGCGGCGATGACCGTGGAGATCACCAGCGAAGGGAACCACGTCAGGCCGAAGGAGACCCGGCACACGTTGAAGATGACGATGTCGATGACATAACAGATCGCGCCGACGACGCCGAACTTTCCGAACTCACGGATGAGGTGTTCGAACCGGTCGAAGAGGACGCGCGGCAGACTCTTCGGGCGATCCACGGTCGACACAGGGGATGGCACAAGCCCAGCTTACGCCGGCGGTCATGCGCCGATGGTCGAGCCGCGTCAGGTCCGTGGCGCGGATTGTGGCGGGCGGGCCCGCACCCCGCCTGCCCTCCGACGGAAACGCTCCCATGCGCACTGACGCGCGTGAGAGCGGGCAAACACGCTCGTACGAGCAAATGTGGGACACCTGGCGTCGAGCGTGTGCAGATGTTCACAAGCGACTCGACAGCCCAGGCGGTAACGCGGGTTTAGGCTGGGCTCACAAGTCTCCGGTGTCGACCGGCGCGATGTCGCCGCCCGACCCGGGTTGGTCAGCGTGGACCACAAGGAGCGGAAACGAACATGACGACCTCAGTCGAGGAATTCGCCTCGCCATATGCCGACGCGTTGGCGGGCGCGCCGACCCGCCACGCCAGGCTGCTCGCCTGGGTGCGCGAGGTTGCCGAACTGACCACACCCGACGCCATCGTCTGGTGCGACGGATCGCAGGCTGAGTGGACCCGGTTAACCGATCAACTCGTGGACGCGGGAGTGCTCGTGCGGCTCAACCCCCACAAGCGCCCCAACTCGTTCTGGGCCCGCACCGACCCGTCGGATGTGGCCCGGGTCGAGCAACGGACATACATCTGTTCAGCCGATGCGGACGACGCCGGTCCCACGAACAACTGGATGGACCCGGGCGAGATGCGTCAGGTCATGACCGGGCTCTATCGGGGTTGCATGCGGGGCCGCACGATGTATGTGGTGCCGTTCTGCATGGGGCCGCTCACTGCGGACCATCCCAAATACGGCGTGGAGATCACAGACAGCCCCTACGTCGTCGTCTCCATGAAGATCATGACCCGGATGGGCGCCGAGGTGCTGACGGCGATGGGCGCGGAGACCGACTTCGTGCCTGCCCTGCACTCGGTCGGCGCGCCGTTGGAGCCGGGCCAGACGGACACGCTGTGGCCGTGCAATGACACCAAATACATCTCCCACTTTCCGGACACCCGCGAGATTTGGTCGTTCGGATCGGGTTACGGCGGCAACTCGTTGCTCGGCAAGAAGTGCTATTCCCTGCGCATCGCCAGCGTCATGGCGCGCGACGAGGGTTGGCTCGCCGAACACATGCTGATCCTCAAGCTCACCTCACCCGCCAACGTGGTGCACTATGTCGCGGCCGCGTTCCCGTCCGCGTGCGGCAAGACAAATCTCGCGATGCTCTCGCCGACGATCCCGGGTTGGAAGGTCGAGACGCTCGGCGACGACATCGCATGGATGCGGTTCGGCCCCGACGGCAGGCTCTATGCGGTCAACCCGGAATACGGTCTCTTCGGCGTGGCCCCGGGGACCGACTGGTCGACCAACCCCAACGCGATGCACACACTCGATCAGGGCAACTCCATCTTCACCAACGTCGCGCGCACCGACGACGGAGACGTGTGGTGGGAGGGCATGGGCGAGCCGCCTGCGCACCTCATCGATTGGCACGGTCGGGATTGGACTCCGGACTCGGATGAGACATCGAGTCACCCGAACTCGCGCTTCTGCGCTCCGATCACCCAATGCCCGATTCTGGCCCCGGAATATGACAGCCCCAACGGGGTGCCGATCTCGGCGATCCTCTTCGGCGGACGCCGCAAGACGACGGTCCCGTTGGTCACCGAGGCGCGTGACTGGACCCACGGGGTCTATTTCGGAGCGACCCTCTCCTCGGAGACGACCGCCGCCGCCGTCGGGCAGGTCGGCGTCGTGCGTCGCGATCCGATGGCGATGCTGCCCTTCATCGGCTATCACGCGGGTGATTATCTGGCGCACTGGCTGTCGATCGGCAAGGGCGCGGGCGCCCCGTCCGTCCTGCCCAAGATCTATTATGTGAACTGGTTCCGTCGTGACAGCGACGGGTCGTTCCTCTGGCCAGGTTTCGGGGAGAACTCGCGGGTCCTCAAGTGGGTTGTCGAACGCCTGGAGGGCGCGGCCGACGCGGCCGAGACCCCGATCGGATGGGTGCCGACTGCCGAGTCGCTCGACACCGATGGGCTCGACCTCACCCCCGAGCAGATCGAGGCGGTGCTTCGGGTCGACCCCGATGAGTGGCGCGCCGAGGTGCCCAGCGTCACGGAGTGGTTCGAGGTGTTCGGCGACAAACTGCCCGGCGTGCTCTGGTCGGAACTCGACGCGCTCAAGGCTCGGCTCGGCCTGACTAGCTGAGTGGGGCGTCGGCGTGTCGCGGCCGTCCGGTGACCCTTGTGCGGGTCTGCGGGCGGCCTACCCCCGACGGCGTCGCGTGGGCTCCCCCGACCGGCGTGATCTCACGTCCGCGCCGCTGAATCGATCGCAGTGAGGAAGCGATAGGCTCCAGACTGATGAGGCTCACCGACCTTGCGTACTCCGCTTACGAGCGGCGCCTCACCCGTCGGCTCGTCGGCAGGTCCATGCCGCGCCACGTCGGGGTGATGTGCGACGGCAATCGACGGTGGGCCAAGGAGATGGGTTACGTCGATCCCAACGACGGTCACCGCGTCGGCGCCGAACGCATCAAGGAGCTTCTGCGATGGTGTGACGAGGCGAAGATCGCTCACGTCACGTTGTGGTTGCTCTCCACCGACAATCTCTCCCGCCCGGCGGCCGAGCTGGAGCCGTTACTCAAGATCATCGAGGATCTTGTCACGGAGCTCGCGGCCGAGTCGCAACCGTGGCAGCTTCGGATGGTCGGGGCGCTCGACGTGTTGCCCGCCCATCTCGCCGCCTCGTTGAAGTCGGCCGAGGACCGCACCGTCGGCCGGCGCGGCGGCGCGCAGGTCAACATCGCCGTGGGCTATGGCGGGAGGCGGGAGATCGCCGACGCCGTGCGGTCGCTCTTGCAGGAACATGCCCGGCGCGGGGGCACTCTGGAGCAGCTGGCCGAGGTCCTCGACGTCGACCATATCGCCGAGCATCTCTACACAAAGGGACAGCCCGACCCCGATCTGGTTATCCGAACGAGTGGCGAACAGCGCCTCTCCGGGTTCTTGCTCTGGCAGAGCGCGCATTCGGAGTTCTATTTCGCCGATGTCAACTGGCCCGATTTTCGAAAGACCGATTTTCTTCGCGCGTTGCGCAACTATTCCGATCGGCAACGACGCTTCGGCGCCTGATCCGTCGCGTCTCACAGTTATTGCCCGACGTCTGACAGTGATTGCCTCGATGTGCGGATCGTCACGTGAGCACTACGTTGTGAAGCCTTGCCCCACAACGCTTTTTCAGTGGTGACTGTCGATTGCCGCTGCGAATGTGAGCCGAATTCGGCGTACGGGATGGGTGGCGTCTTATCCTATTCGAATGCCATATGCCCACATTTGGAATGTGGCATCAATCACAGGATGCCCGGCTCGATTCGCGCAATGGCGCTTCGTTGGACAACAGTGAACGTCGAGTGCGCTTTTGCCGCGAGTTCTCTTCGTGAATGAGGCGCGCTTGGCGGCGCGAAGACGAAGAATCATGTCGTCGATCCGCCGGTCATGTGTCCTCGGCGAAAGGAAAGGTCTGTGGCCCGCCCGGTGCGGACGTTTCAGGTGATCGGCATCAGTGTGCTCGTTCTCGGCACTGTCGCCGGTGTCACTCTTGGATTTGACCAGCAGCGCCGAGTGGCGATCTCGGACCCGGTGGCGATCGCGAATGTTCCGTCACCCACGCCGACGCCCGACTCGGGTCGAGACGTGGCGGCCGCGCTCGCCCACGCCAAGGCGGTCGCTGCGGCCGCGTCCGCCGCCGACCGGGTGAAGAAGGCCAACGACGCCGCCCGCCGCGCGCAGGCCGCGAGCCGGTCGACGACCCGGCCGTCATACCCGATCCCCGCGTCGTGCAAGGAATACACCGGCAACCGGGCGATCGGGTGCGCGTTGATGCTTGAGGCCGGCTTCGGGCTCGCGGAGATGCCCTGCCTGGACCGGATGTGGACCAAGGAAAGCGGCTGGAACCACAAGGCCGTCAACAAGTCCTCCGGCGCCTATGGCATCCCGCAGGCGCTGCCGGGCAGCAAGATGGCCAGCGAGGGCTCCGACTGGCGGACCAGCCCGGTGCCGCAGATCAAGTGGGGCCTCGGCTATATCAAGGGTCGATACAAGAGCCCCTGTGGCGCGTGGAACTTCTGGCTCGCCAATCACTGGTATTGATTTCGCCCGTAGCCTCGGCGCCGGCGTTGTCCTTGCCCACGCGTTGCGCTGTGCGTAACGTCGGGTGCGGGACGTCGCCGGCCCGCTTCGGGCCGGCACGCCTCGGTGAGGAGCGTGCACAGTGGAGGTTGACGTCGCCATTGTCGGTGCCGGTCCGACTGGGCTGTTCGCCGCCTACTACGCCGGGTTCCGTGGTCTGACCACGGCCGTGATCGACTCGTTGCCTGAGCCGGGAGGCCAGGTCTCGGCGATGTATCCGGAGAAGCTGATCTATGACGTCGGCGGGTTGGTCGCGATCCGTGGGCGGGAACTGGTCGCCAACCTCGTCGAACAGGCGGCGCCGTTCAACCCGGTCTACATATTGGGCGTACGCGCGGAGAAGTTCGCCCGCCTTGATGACGGTCGGCCCTGCCTGACGTTGTCGGACGGCACGCGGTGCATTGCCGGTGCGGTGATCATCACGGGCGGTCTCGGTAGCTTTACGCCCCGACCACTGCCCGCCGCGGATTCGTTCGCGGGCGCCGGTGTGGTCTTCTTCGTGCCCCGGCTGGCGGATCTCACCGGCCATGACGTCGTGATCGTGGGCGGCGGCGACTCCGCCTTCGACTGGGCACTCGCCCTGTTGCCGGTGGCGAAGTCGGTCACCGTGGTGCATCGCCGGGATCGTTTCCGGGCCCACGCGGCGACGGTGGCACGCGTCCAAGCGCTGCCGGTCGAGATCATCGTCAACGCCGAGGTCACCCGACTCGTCGGCGAGGACCGGGTGAGCGGCTGCGAGATCACCGAACGCGACGGAACGGTCCGGCTGCTGACCGCCGACACCGTGGTCGCGGCGTTGGGCTTCACCGCAGACCTGGGCCCCCTCGCGGAGTGGGGGTTGACGCTCGACAAGCGACACATTGTCGTCGACTCGACCACCGCGACAAACCTGCCCCGGGTCTTCGCCGCTGGCGACATCTCGCAATATCCGGGCAAGGTCCGGCTGATCGCCGTCGGATTCGGGGAGGCGGCGACTGCGGTCAACAATGCGGCGGTGGCGATCGACCCCGCCGCGCATCTGTTTCCCGGGCATTCGTCGGGTGGCGCCGAATGAGCCGTCGGTCAGCCTGAGGAAGGCGACGATTCAGGGCAGGAGGCCGACAAACCGGGCCGTGGCCGTGACCTGATAGTCGAACCAGGACTCCGGGTCGTCCACAAAATTGGTGAGTCGACCGAAGATCTCGAAGTTGATGGCGCCGAAGAGTTCGGTCCACGCGACCATGCCGCGGGCGAGCACGACCAGCGGCGCCTGCGGACACATGAGTGCCGCGAGCCGGGTCATCTCGGCCACCATGGGCGGAGCGAGCGTCTCGGGCGGCGGCGGGCTCAGCGCGTCGGCGTCAACCCCGTCGGCGAGGATCGCGGTGAGCACGACGGTCGGCCGCACCGCCTGCACGACCGTGTCCGGCGGCGCGGCGTATCCCGGCACTGGGCTGCCGTAGATGAGACCATATTCGTGAGGCTGGGCCAGTGCCCACTCCCGTGCCGCGTGCCAGGCCGCGCGATAACGCCCGATCAGATCAGTGCGTTCGACGCGACCCTCGGCCACCTCGACCGCCTCGCCCAGCGCGGCGTAGGCGTCCAGGATGAGCGTTGTGAGCAGTTCGTCCCGACTGGCGAAGTAGCGATAGACCGCCGACGAGACCATTCCAACGTCGCGGGCCACCGCACGCAGTGACAGGTTCGCGGCGCCGTGTGCGGCGAGGTGGCGTCGGGCCGTCTGTTTGATCTCGTCGGTGACCTCGGCACGCATTCGCGCCCGCCGCGCCGCCGCGGTTGAGATCCGCTGGTTGTTCGTCACCACACGGAGCATTATCACAGGCAAGAGCAGTGCTCTTGACAATGGGCGGCGTTCTCGGCAACTATTGCTCTGCAACGAGAGCGCCGCTCTCTCTTTTGGGAGGAACAAGACCATGGCACTGCATGTGATCGTCGGGGCGGGGCCGGTGGGGTCCGCCACCGCCGAACTGCTCGCCGCCGAGGGGCACCGGGTGCGGGTGGTCTCGCGCCGCGGAACCGGGCCCCAGCACGAGTCGATCGAACGGGTCGCGGCGGACGCCTCCGACGCGGACACGTTGACACGCGTCGCGCACGGCGCCCAATCGCTCATCAACTGCGCGAGCCCGCCCTATGACAAGTGGGCGCAGCTGTGGCCGCCGCTGGCCGACGCGATCCTCGACGCCGCCCAGCGGACCGAGGCGGTCCTCGTCACGATGGGCAACCTCTATGGCTATGGTCCGGTCGCCGGGCCGATGACCGAGGACCTTCCGCTCGCCGCCACGACGATCAAGGGCCGGGTACGCGCCCGAATGTGGACAGACGCACTCGCGGCGCACACCGCCGGACGGGTCAGGGCCACCGAGGCGCGCGCGAGCGACTATCTCGGCGCCCGAGCCAGCTCAGCCTTCACTCAGATGGTGCTACCCGGACTGCGCGCCGGCAAGAAGGTCAGCGCGCCGATCAACTTCGACGTCGCGCACAGTGTTACCTACATTCCTGATGCCGCACGCACCCTCGTCGTGCTCGCCGCCGACGAACGGGCGTGGGGCCGGGCTTGGCATGTGCCGTCCCACCCACCCATCACCTTCCGGCAGATCTCCGGTCAGATCGCGACAGCGCTCGGCGCCCCGGCTCCGCGACTGGCGACCCTGCCAGTGGCCATGCTGCGTCTCGGCGCGTTCTTCTCGCCCATGGCGAAGGCGTTCGCCGAGATGCACTATCAGTTTGACCGTCCGTTCGTCATGGATTCGTCGGCCGCGCAACGCGCCTTTGGCTTCGGTCCGAGTCCGTGGGAAGAGATCATCGCGTCGACGCGGTGATAAGGAATCACCCGCCCGACGGCCCGTCCTGGTTGGCCGTCGGGCGGCGTCGTTGTGTGAATCAGGTTGTCGGGATCGGGTCGATGGGCAGTCGGGCGGAGAAGGTGCCGTCGAAGTCGACCAGCGCGTAGTCGCGCAGCTTCTCCAGCCGGTGGAACGAATCGATCACCCTTATGGTGCCGCTCTTGGATCGCATGACGATCGACTGGGTATAGGCGCCACCGCTTCGATAACGCACGCCGCGCAACAGATCGCCGGAGGTGACGCCGGTCGCGGCGAAGAAGACGTTTTCTCCGCCGACGAGATCGCCCGTGTGCAGCACTCGGCCCAGGTCGTGGCCGGCCGCCTCCGCCTTCTCTCGCTCGGCGGCGTCGCGTGGCCACAGTTTCGCCTGGATCGCACCGCCCATGCAGGTGAGCGCACACGCCGAGACGATGCCCTCGGGCGTGCCGCCGATGCCGACCAGGACGTCCACTTCGGACTGTTCCCGGGCCGCGCTGATCGACCCGGCAATGTCGCCGTCGGAGATGAACCGGATCCGGGCGCCTGCGGCGCGGATCTCGCTCACGATCTCGGCGTGCCGCGGGCGGTCGAGGATGCAGACGGTGACATCGGAGACGCTGGATCGCTTCACTTTGGCGATGCGGCGAAGATTTTCGGCGATGCCGGCGTCGATGTCGATGACGTCAGCGCAGTCTGGGCCGACGGCGAGCTTCTCCATATAAAAGACGGCAGACGGGTCGAACATCGCGCCCCGTTCGGCGACGGCGAGCACCGCGATCGCGTTGGGCATGCCCTTGCTCATGAGCGTGGTGCCGTCGATCGGGTCGACGGCGACGTCAAGCTCCGGACCGCCGGTCCAGTCACCAACGTGTTCGCCGTTGAAGAGCATCGGAGCGTTGTCCTTTTCGCCTTCGCCGATGACAACGACACCACGCATCGGCAGCGAATTGATCAGTTGGCGCATCGCGTCGACGGCGGCGCCGTCGCCACCGTCCTTTTCGCCTCGGCCAACCCATCGCCCGGCAGCCATCGCGGCCGCCTCGGTGACCCGGACGAGCTCCAACGCCAGGTTTCGGTCGAGGTCTTCACCACGTCGGGCCGGAACGGCGGCGGTGGTTGATCGGAGTTCGGACATCATCGCCTCCTCGTGAATGCTTCTGTCAGAAAAATACCGACAGATCGGGCGACACGCCCATGATCGGGGAGGGCGCGAAACGTCAGATCGGTCATCGGTGAGGATAGGTCTGTGCAACAGACATTCGTGCGTGAAACAACATCCTTTTCCGGTTCAGCTATTTCTGCGGCCGAACCGACAATTTCAGCCCCTCTCCTCTCATCCCAGTCGCCATCGTTGGCCTCGCCATCGTTGGGCACGGCGGCGACGCATCGTTATGCGCCTCCGCCGAAACGCCGCCGAAGTTGGCCGCGTGACCTGGCGATATCGCTGATCGTATTGATGGTGCCTGTCGTCGCGGCCGTCGCACTCTTCCAGGCGCGTGGTGGCGACGACGTGGTGGTCGTCGACCCGCAGCCAGTGCTTGATCAGGCGAAGGCCGCGAAGTTTCCGGTCGCCCCACCGCGGGATCTGGGCTCGCAGTGGCGATCGGTGAGTGCTGCCTTTCAACCATCGCCGGGCGGCGGCGTCCTGCGCATCGGTTATCTGACGCCGAAGGGCGGCACGGTGCAGCTGGTCGAGTCGGGGGAGCCCATGGTGACGGTGCTGGCGCGGGAGGTCGGCACGACCGCCCAGGAGGTCGGTGAAGAGACGATCAACGGCGTGGTCTGGCATCGTTATGAGGTGCGCGAAGGGGAACTGGCGCTGGTCGCCACAGCCCCCAACAGCGCTATCGCGGTCGTCGGAAGGGCCGACCTGTCGGAGCTGCGTCTGCTCGCCCGGTCGGTGAGCTGACTGCGGCCCAAGCCGTGTGTGAGAGCGGCGCACACGGAGTCGTGCCTGGTCAGCTTGGGTGGCAGCGGGTTGCGTGCCCACTCTACGCTCGGCGGGACACACGACAAACGTGGAAGGGGCCAGACAATGAGACACCGTACGGTGGTGACCGGGCTCGCCGTGCTCGCCACGCTCGCGGTGGGCGCGGCTGGGTGCACGACCGCGAAGCCGACCACTGCGGCGACCACTCCGGCTGCGGCGACGAAGAGTGCTACGGAGACACTCAACGACGCGGCCACGCTCACCCAGAGTCAGCCGTTTAAATACACCGTCAAATATGGTGCCGTCTTCAGTGGCGATGGCGCGCAGGATCCCAGCGCGAAGAAGACCACGACGAACGTCTCGATCTCTGACGCGAAGAGTGGGCTCAGCATTAAGCTCTCCGGCCTCATGGTCGGCGACGATACCTACATCAAGATGGACCTCGGAGCTCTCGCCGCCGGAATTCCCGGCATCGCCGGGCTCGGCGACAAGTGGCTGCACATTGACGCGAAGAAGGCCCCGCTGCTCGCCGCCGTGGGCGTCAAATCGGACCAGAGTCTCGGCATTGACGCCTATATCAAGGGGATCGTCTCGGCGGAGAAGACCGGAGACACCACGATCACCGGAAAGATCGACCTCAGCAAGTCCACTCCGCCGAGCGTGCAGGCCGACGAGATCGGCAAGCTCGCCGAGGCGGACCGGATCGTGCCGTTCACGGTCACCCTGGACGCCTCTGGTCGGGTCGCCAGCATCGTGATCAAGATGCCGAAGACATCGACTGCTGAGGCCGCCGACCTGACCACCACCTTCAGCGACTATGGCGTCGCCGTCGCCGTGGAGAAGCCCGCAGCGGCTGATGTCGCTGAGGCGCCCGACCTCATCTACAACGCGCTGAAAGGCTGATGCGCGGCGGTCGTCTCCGCATCCCGTGACGACGGTCCGTGGCTCGGCCCCACTCAGTGGGGCCGAGCCACGGACCGTCCGGACGTTCATGATTGTCCGTCGCGGTCCTGTCGGGCGGTCGCGAGTTTGGTCCGTGCGCCTTCAAGAAGGCGTTGACATACGTTTGCGAGGTATTCGCCGCGTTCCCACAACGCTAGTGCCTCTTCTAAGGTGCCAGCCCCGGACTCCAACCGTTCCACCACTCGGGCCAGTTCCGACCGGGCCTGCTCATAGCTCATCTCGGGCGTAGCGGCCGCGTGAGCGTGGGTCGAGGCGGACGCCATGGAGTCAACTCCCGGTGTGTCAACTGGCGGGTGTGTGTCGTTGGTGGCTGGTTCCGCCACGATCCGACCTCCTCTGTTGTGTGCGACGTCTATGCGCGGACGATCGTCGCCTGGGCGCGTTTCGGCCGTAGCTCTCCGATTATGGCTGGCTCTCCGTCACGGCTTCTCGGTCACGGCTGAGTCACTGTAGCCGCCACGTCACCTTGCGCCAGCCTGATTCGCAGTGCGTCGCCGGGACTCGCGTCGTCGGGGTTTCTCAGGATCGCACCACTGTCGGTGCGCCGCACGATCGCATATCCGCGATCCAACGTCGCGGCGGGAGACAACGCCCGGAGCTGGGCGAGGGCATGGCGCAGCTCCGTGTCGGCCCGCTCCCATCGATGGGTCATCGTGCGTCGCATCCGGTCGAGGGCAGCACTCACCTGCTCGGCGCGGTTGTCGAGCATGCTCGCCGGCCGAGCCAGCACCGGACGGCTGCGCGCCGCGTCAAGGCGATGCTGCTCACGGTCGAGCAGGTGACTGATCGCCCGGTCGAGCCGTGACCGGGCGATCGCCAACAGTCGTGACTCGTCGGCGAGGTCGGGGACCGCGCGGCGCGCGGCGTCGGTCGGGGTCGAGGCGCGCACGTCGGCGACGAAATCAATCAATGGCGTGTCGCTCTCGTGCCCGATCGCCGAGATCACCGGTGTGCGGCAGGCGAAGACAGCTCGGCATAGCGCCTCGTCGGAGAAGGGCAGCAGATCCTCCACCGCGCCGCCGCCTCGGGCGATGATGATCACCTCCACCTCGGGGTCGGAGTCGAGCACAGCGAGCGCGTCGAGCACCGCCGCGACCGCCATCGGCCCCTGCACCACGACGTTGACCACGCGGAACTCCGTCGCCGGCCATCGGTGGCGGGCCTGCGCGAGCACATCACGCTCCGCCGCGCTGGCACGTCCCGTGATCAACCCGATTCGGGTCGGCAAGAATGGCGGACGGCGCTTGCGTTTCGGGTCGAAGAGCCCCTCCCGAGCCAACTGCGTCTTCAGTCGTTCCAGCCGAGCCAGCAGCTCACCGATCCCCACCTGCCGCACTTCGTCGGCGCGCAACGACAACGAACCCCGGCCCGCGAAGAACTCGGGTTTGGCGTGAACCACGACGCGTGCGCCTTCCGCAAGGCCCGGCGCCCCAGCGTCGAGCACATCGCGGTGTGCGGTGATCGTCACGCTCACCTCGGCGGCCGGATCTCGCAGAGTGAGGAAGACCACGCTCGCTCCGGGACGCCGGGTGATCTGTGCCACCTGCCCGTCGACCCACACCCAGCCCAGTTTGGCGATCCATGCGCCGATGCGTTGATTCACCACACGCACTGGCCACGGCTGCTCGGGGGAGCTGGGCTGCTGACGGGATTCGGTCACTGGCTCAGCCTACGCATGGTCGCGGGCCTCCTCGGCGTACCAGGTCGGTGGTTGTGGATAAGTCGGTGGGCTGTGGACAGCCGGTGGCCGCCTCGCCGAGCCGCCGTACCATAGCTGTCGTGACCGGAAAGAGAGTGCTGCTCGCCAAACCGCGTGGATACTGCGCGGGTGTCGACCGAGCCGTGCAGACCGTTGAGCAGGCGCTTGCCCACTATGGTCCGCCGATCTATGTGCGCAAGGAGATCGTGCACAACAAACACGTCGTCTCCACGCTGCAGGCGCAAGGAGCGATCTTCGTCGACGAGACCGACGAAGTGCCCTCCGGATCCATCGTGATCTTCTCCGCACACGGGGTCGCGCCACAGGTCTATGAGCAGGCGAAAACCAGAGACCTCAAAGCGATCGACGCGACCTGCCCGCTGGTCACGAAGGTTCACCACGAGGCTCGAAGGTTCGCCGCCGAGGACTACGACATCTTGCTCATCGGGCACGAGGGCCACGAAGAGGTCATCGGGACAGCGGGGGAGGCGCCCAACCACGTGCAGCTGGTGAACGGGCCCGACGACGTCGACTCGGTGCGGGTGCGCGACCCGGCGAAGGTCGTCTGGCTCTCGCAGACCACGCTGTCGGTCGATGAGACGATGAGCACCGTCGCGCGGCTCGCCGAACGCCTGCCCCTGCTGCAGTCGCCACCCAGCGATGACATCTGCTATGCCACGCAGAATCGGCAGCATGTCGTGAAAGAAATCGCGTCCCAGTGCGACGTCGTCATCGTCGTCGGGTCACGAAATTCATCTAACTCCGTTCGGTTGCGAGAGGTCGCCATCGACGCCGGAGCCAGCGCGGCATATCTGGTTGACTACGCAACCGAGATCGACGACGAGTGGCTCGCCGGGGCACACACGGTTGGGCTGACCTCGGGCGCCAGCGTCCCCGAAGAACTCGTCACACAGGTGCTCGGCCACCTCGCAGGCCAAGGATTCGACGACGTCACTGAGATCACGACTGTGCAGGAGAAGCTCACCTTCTCACTCCCACAGGAACTCAAACGCGACATGCGCGTCGCACCCGCCACAGGGGAACAACCCGCCGAGCAGCCGGCGGGCGATTCCTGACTCGAAATTGGCGACACGACGAGCCCGCCCCGTCTCGGCGACAGCCGAAGCGGGGCGGGTCTCATCATGGCGTCCGGTGTCTCATCAGCCTGGCGCTGCTGTCAGGGCCGCAGCGTCATGCTTACGGGCAGTCGAACCACTGGGTCTCCGCGCCGTCGCCGAAGTAGTAGTTGATCGGGCAGAAGGCGGTGGGCGCGTTGCTTGAGGTGATGTAGGCATACTCGGGATACCACTCCGAGCCGTTGCTTCCCTTGGAGATTCCGATGAAGTCGACGTTGCCGATGTCGAACCAGGAGAAGGGGCCGAATCGGTCGAAGTGCCCCTGCTCGAGATCATCGATGCCCGGGTTGTCCAACTGCACGTAGCCGGGCGAGGTGGAGACGGTGCCGTAGACCTTCATCCGAACCGTGGCGTCAGTCCCCGCCGCATAGATGTCCGCCGTCTTCACATAGATGTAATACTGCTGGACGGCGTTGACGCTCACGCCGTCCGACGCGGGCGGTGCCGCGGACGCCGCAGTCCCGGTGGCGATCGTGCCGACCATCACGGCTAGGACGCTCGCACCCAGAACCAGCAATTTGCGTAGACGCATGGTGGTCTTCCTCCAGTTGAGGGCTGGTTTCCCGCGACGTCTGTCGCGGTATCTGTACTTTGCGCGCTAGTGCTGGCCCGGTGCTGAGCTCGCGCTGACACGCGACTGACAGCACATGGCGAGCAGCCGAAGAAGCAGGTTTGTCCCGAAGGCGGTCTGCGGGATGTGGGCGCGGTCAGGCGAGACTGTCGCGCCACTGGTCGTGCAGGGTGGCATAGCTGCCACCGGAGGCGATGAGCTCCGCTGGCGAGCCGTCCTCGACGATCGAGCCGTCGCGCACCACCAACACCCGGTCGGCTATCTCCACGGTGGACAGGCGGTGGGCGATGATGAAGGCGGTTCGGTCGGCGAGGATGGTGCGCAGCGCCTGTTGCACCATCCGTTCCGACGGAATGTCCAATGACGACGTCGCCTCATCGAGGATGAGCACGGCCGGGTCGGCGAGAAACGCTCGGGCGAAAGCGATGAGTTGACGCTGCCCGGCGGAGAGTCGCCCGCCGCGCTTGCGGATGTCGGTGTCGAAGCCGTCGGGCAGCGCCCGGATGAATCCGTCGGCGCCGATCGCGGCGGCGGCAGCCTCGATCTCGGCCGCGTTCGCGGTCGGCCGGCCGAAGGCGATGTTGTGTCCGACCGTGCCGGAGAAGAGGAAGTTCTCCTGGGTCACCATCACCACGGCGCGACGTAGGTCGGCATCGCGCAACCGCCGCAGATCAACCCCGTCGAGATCGACGGAGCCCCGCACGGGGTCATAGAACCGAGCCACAAGCTTGGCGATAGTGGTTTTCCCAGCACCGGTGGCGCCGACCAGCGCGACGGTCTGTCCGGCCGGCACGACGAGGTTGAGGTCGGCGATCACCGGTCGGTCCGGGCGATAGTGGAAGGTGACTCCGGTGAATCGCACAGCACCGCGGGGCGGATGGTCGGTGTCGCCGTGCGTTGCCAAGGGCAGAGGCCGAGGTCGCTCCGGTTCGGGCACATCCGCGCGTTCCTCAAGCACACCGGCGAGCTTCTCCAACGCGGCTGTCGCCGACTGCAGCGAATTGTAGAACTGGCTGATCTCCTGCATCGGGTCGAAGAACCGGCGCAGATAGAGAAGAAACGCCGCGAGCACGCCGACCTCGAGGTCGCCGTTGATGGCCCGATAGCCGCCATAGGTGAGCACGACCGCCGTCGTGATGTTGCCGATGGTCTTGATGCCGGGAGCGAAAAGCGCGATGAGTCGAAACGCCCGCAGGTTCGCACGGCGGTAGTCGTCGTTGATGGCTTCAAAGATCTGTTGATTGCGCGGCTCGCGGCGAAACGCTTGCACAGCACGGATTCCGCCGATCGACTCCACGAAGTGGACGATCACCAGCGCGACCGTCTCACGGGTCCGTCGATAGGCCTTCGCCGACTCGTGCCGAAACCACGTCGACAACCACAGCAGAAACGGGAACGAGAGCAGGGTCAGCAGGGCGAGCGGAGGGTCCAGGACCAACAGCACCACCGCGATGGAGACGACGGAAATCGCGGCGAGCACGAGGTCGTCGATGCCGCCGTCGACGAGTTCCGAGATCGCGTCCATGTCGGAGGTGAGTCGCGAAACCACTCGACCTGAGGTGTAACGCTCATGGAACCCGACCGACAGTCGTTGAAAGTGGGCATAGACACGTCTCCGCAGATCGAGCAGGATCGCCTGACCGATCCGACCGGAGAGAGTGAGAAAGCCGCGCTTGCCGGCATATTCGGCGGCGGCCGCGACGGTGAAGGCGACACCGACGCCGATGAGCACCGATGGGTCACCATCGCGCCACGGCCCGATTCCCCGGTCGATGCCTATCATCACGAGATAGGGGCCGGCCATCGCGGCCGCGTTCTGTGCCACCAATAGCGCCACCATCACGGTGATGAGTCGACGGTGTGGCCGCACCACCGACGCCAACAGGGTGCGGCTGGCCGCGTGCAATCGGATGCTTGACTTCTTGTCCGGCGACTCCGCGGCGGTGCGTTCGGCGTCGGTGTCGCTGGCGACCCCGCGCCAACCCTCGACGTCGACGCTCATCGCGTCTCCCCCGAGAACACACCGCGTTCGGCGGTGGGTGGCTGGTCGGGCGCGCCGACGAGCCCGGCCGGTGCGGTCCGACGGGTGGCGACACGTTGGGTCGGTTGGTGTTCGGAGCTGATCACCTCGCGATAGGTCGGCTCGGTGGCGAGCAGTCGCGCATGGGTGCCGACCGCGACGATCGCTCCGTCATTGAGCAGCGCCACCCGGTCGGCGAGCGCGACGGTGCTGGGCCGGTGCGCGACGAGGATCGCGGTGGTTCGGTCGAGGACCCGGGTGAGGGCATCCTCGACGAGCGCCTCTGTGTGCACGTCCAGCGCTGACAGCGGGTCGTCGAGTACGAGCAGTTTCGGGGCGCCGAGCACCGCCCGCGCCAGCGCGAGCCGTTGGCGTTGCCCGCCTGAGAGGGAGAGTCCCTGTTCACCGACCCGCGTGGCGAGTCCGTGTGGCAGATCACGCACGAAGTCGGCTTGGGCGATGTCGATCGCGCGACGGATGTCGTCGTCGGTGGCGTCGGGATGGCCGAGGGTGAGGTTCTCCCGCACACTCATTGAGAAGAGGGTCGCGTCTTCGAACGCGACGCCGACGACTGAGCGCAGCGAGTCGAGGGTGCCGTCTCGGACGTCTCGGCCGTCGAGCAGGACACGTCCGCCGGTGACGTCGATGAGCCGGGGAATCAGTGACACCAGGGTGGTCTTGCCGCAGCCGGTCGCGCCGACGATCGCCATCGTCTCGCCCGGCTGGATCTCCAGATCGACGCCCCGCAACACCGGCGTGGCCGCGTCCGGATAGCCGAACTCGACCCGTTCGAAGCGGACGGCCCCGGTGATCCGCGAGCGGATCAACGGTACGGCGCTGGGACGGTCGACGATCGACGGTTCGGTGTCGAGCACCTCATAGACGCGGTCGGCGGCGGTCGTCGCCTCCTGCCCGATCGCGATGATGAATCCGAGCGCGTCGATCGGCCAGACGAGCATGAGTTGCAGGGTGACGAACGCGACCAAGCCGCCGGTGGTGATCTCGCCGGCCGCCACGGCGATCGATCCGGCGACCAGCACGATGGCGAGCGTCACCGTGGGCACGGAGTCGATGGCCGACCACGTACGAGCGATCATTCGGGTCTTGCCCACCGCGGTGTCGTGCAGGCGGCGGGTCGCGGTGGCGAACTGGCCGGACATGTGCTGTCGCCGGCCAAAGGCTTTGATCACCCGGATGCCGCCGGCGGTCTCCTCGACGAGAGTGGCGACGTTGCCTTGCTCCTCTTGCATGGCGCGGGACGCGGCGTTGTAGTGGCGGGTGAACTGCTGGCTAAACCGAAACAGTGGCACCGAACTCACGGCGACGATGAGTCCGAGCGGCCAATAGAGGCGCAGAAGAAGGGAGATCACGGTGACGAAGGTGAGCAGATTGATGATGAAGAAGATCAGCCCAAAGGAGAGGAATCGTCGGATCACTCCGAGGTCGGAGGTGACCCGGGACAGCAGCTGCCCCGACTGCCACCGGTCGTGAAAGTCCGCGGGCAACCGCTGCAGGTGGGTATAGATGTCGTTGCGAAGCTCGGTCTCCAAAGCGAGCGCCGAGCCCGACTGGGCCCACCGGCGATAGAGTGACAGGGCGGCGTCGACCAGACCGAACATCAGCGCGAGCAGTCCGAGCAACCACAGCCCGCCGGGCTCCCGGTGGCGCACGGGTCCGTCGATGACCCGCTGAGCGAGCAGCGGCAATGCGATGCCGACGCCGGTGCCGGCGAGCCCGCTGACGATCAGCCAAAAATACAACCAACGGTACGGCCGCAGATAGGCGCGCAGTCGCCACAGATTGCGCAGGCTATGCGGAACATGCGGCGACACCCCATGACCCTATCCGTCTAGGCGCTGCCCGTCTGTCGATTTTCGCTGGCAAACCCCGCCGCCCGCCCGCCCGCCGAGCGACCACCCTCGTCTATCCACAAGGGACAAAAGGGTGGTCGCCTCGTCAATCACGACTCGCGGACAACCTCGGGGCGCGGGGCGAACGCGCGACGCAGCAGCAGATATGCCTCGCAACCCAGGCACAGGCCGAACGCCGCGTTGAGCAGGGCCGCGATGAGCGCTCCGCCGGCCGCGATCGCGCCGAGCAGAGGGGCGCCAACGAGATAGCCCACCGACGACACGGCCCCGAACCCGAAGCCGACCAGTTGGGCGAACCGGACCGGTTCGGGGGGTTCGAACTCCGTCGCCGGAGCCAACCGGGGCGCCACCAGCCAGCGGAAGATCATCGCGTAGGGCGCCGACCGTGGCCGCAACGCGCTCGCGGCGAAGACCACGGTCTGCGCCAGCGCGAGCCAGCCGCTGCCGGTCAGCAGAACCACCGCGAGAACCACGGTGGTGATGGTGGCCGCGAATCGCGGCCCTCGGACGTCGATGCGCACGGATGCCTCCCAAAGGCGAGAGTGTCGAGCCGACAGGGGATCAGAACGTGGGGTGGGAGCTGGGCGTCGTCGCCGCAGCGGGTCACACGATGGGGGTGCGGATCGTCCGTCGCGGTGGGTGCACGAGTCGGTCGCCGTCCATGAGCCGGGTCGCCGAACACCGGCGGGGAGTCCGGTGAGTTGGTCGATGCCGAGTGATGGTGAACGAACCGCAGCGGCGTCAGGCGATTCACGCGATGGGCGTGCCTGACTGCGAGCGCGTAGGGGGTCAGCGGCGACAGAGGCTGGCGGCGACGCGGCACAGATCGACCGCACGTCGTTTCGTCAGCAACAAGTTCACGCAGGTCACGTTAGCCTCTGCGGGGCTCATGCGCCAGAGCGCGTCGCTGCCGGCCCGGTCACAGTCGGCCCCGTCACAGTCGGCCCAGTCCCGGCCGGATCGGGCTCGGCAGGCCCGGTCCTGGCGTCCGCGATGGCCGCGAGCAGACCCGCGCGGTCGGGCAGGCCCGAGACCCGATGCCGGATCGAACCGTCACCGGCGACGATGAGCACCGTCGGGGTGCGCCAGATGTCGAGGCTACGCACCTCGTCGAGGTGCGTGGAAGCGTCGACCTCGACATGCGTCACCGAAGGTGTCCGTGCGGCGATGTCCGAGCACATCGCGTGGGTGGCGCGGCACGGCGCGCAGACCGGCGACGAGAACTGCACCAGCGTCACGCCCTGACCGGCGGTGGCCCCGAGAGAACGCAGGATCGTGGCGGTGGCTGGTGCCGCGTCGGCGCTCGGCGTACCGCGGGAAGGTTTTTCGGATCGCACGCGGCCGTCGCGGGCGCGCCACAGCGCACCGGCGACACAGGCGGCGACCACCGCCACCGCCGCGACCACGACGCCCGTCACATCCGCCACACCGCGACGGTAGCGCGCTGTCGCACCCGCCGGCGACGGCTCACGCCGCGACCACCGTCACATCGTGTCCCGCGAGCACCACCCCGTTGACCTGGATCTCGACTCGGTGTGGTCCGGGATATATCCGGCGCACGCTCACCTGCCGAAACGCGTGTCGGCGGGTCAACGTCACCGGTTCGCCGGCGACGAGATCGCGAGTGGTGAACTTGAAGACCCGACGCCGGGCCGCGCCCCGAGCGCTGGCGTAGTGCACGACGTAGTCGACGACGATCCGACCATCGCGGGCACTGTCGAGGGTTACGTCCATCGACAGTGCGTCGCCGATGGCCAGCTCGGCCGGGGTCACCACGAAATCGCGCGCCCGGACCGGGATCGGATCGAAACCCAACAACGCCAACGCGGACGGGTCACCCTGCTTCACCAGGGTCCGCAACCCGTGACGAACCACCCACGTGGTGCCAGCCGTGCCCAGCGCCGACCATCGGGTGGCACACTCCACCGCGATGTCGGGGTGGTCCTTGGAGATGTCGTTGAGGTGGTTGGCGACCGATCGGCGCACGTAGGCCGACGGATCGTCCACGAGCGCGTCGAGCAGTTCGATCGCGGGTCGGGGATCGGCGACGAACGCGGTCAGCCTGGCCGCCCACGGCAGTCGGGGTCGGGTGCATTCAGAGACCAACCGCCGCACGTGTTCGTCAGGGTCGCCGCACCATCGGCGCAGAAATTCCAGACTCAGCTCCGGATAACGCACCAGATAAGCGCGGATCGGGCCCTCGCTGCTGAACCGTGGTGATAGTCGCGCCAAGACGGGCAGTGCCAGCTCGGGTGCCTCGATGCCCGCGTCGGCGGCGAAGCTGATCACCGGCAGCGCCATCCACCCGGTGAAGGACGCGGATTCGAGCACACCGTCGAGCACCGTCACCGCGTTTTCGAAATCGGCCGGCATCGTGGCGGACAGTGCCTTCGCGACGTGATCGACCCGGCGCAGCAACTCGTGGTTGGCGAGGCCGGAGCAGGCAAGATCGGCGAAGCTCGCGGCGTCGAACCCCGACCAGGCGCGGCTCAGCTCAGCGGCGAGGCGGCCGACCATCTCGGGCGAGATTTCATCCTTGAAGTCCGCCACGTCGACTCCCTCACGCTCGCTCGACCGGCTGGGGCCGGTCGTCGCGTGAGTGTGGCATCCCGGTCTGACATCGGCGGTGCGCGTGCCCGTAAGCTGGTGCGTCGTGAGTCTCTCCATCGGCATCGTCGGCCTGCCCAATGTGGGCAAGAGCACACTGTTCAACGCGCTGACCAAGAACACCGTGCTCGCCGCGAACTATCCGTTCGCCACAATCGACCCGAACGTAGGCGTCGTTGGTCTGCCCGACCCTCGGCTGGATCGGCTCGCCGAGATCTTCGGCTCGCAACGCATCCTGCCGGCGCCGGTCTCCTTCACCGACATCGCCGGGCTGGTGCGCGGGGCTTCACAGGGGCAGGGGCGGGGCAACGCGTTCCTCGCCAACATTCGCGAAGCGTCGGCGATCTGTCAGGTGGTGCGGGTCTTCAGCGACCCCAACGTCGTGCACGTCGACGGCAAGGTCTCACCATCGGACGACATCGAAACGATCAATACCGAGCTGATCCTCGCCGACCTGCAGACCCTGGAGAGGGCACTGCCCCGGTTGGAGAAAGAAGCCCGGGTACGCAAGGACCGCGCGGCGGCGGTCGACGCGGTGCGCGCGGCGGCGGCGCTGCTCGACGGCGGCACGACTCTCGCCGCCGGCGCGGGTGCCGCCGGCATCGACGTGGCCGAGCTACGCGAGCTGCATCTGTTGACTGCCAAGCCGTTCCTCTATGTGTTCAATGTGGACGAACAAGAGCTGGGCAACGCGGCACTGCTCGCCGAGCTGCGCGCACTCGTCGCGCCGGCCGAGGCGATCTTCATGGACGCGAAGATCGAGTCGGAACTCATCGACCTCAGCGACGAGGAAGCGGCTGAGCTGCTCACCGCAGTCGGGCAGGACGAGCCCGGCATGCACCAGCTGATTCGGGTCGGTTTCCGGACTCTGGGGCTGCAGACCTATCTGACGGCGGGACCGAAAGAGGCTCGGGCCTGGACGATTCCGGTCGGGGCGACCGCTCCGGAGGCGGCCGGGGAGATCCACTCCGACATTCAGCGCGGCTTCATCAAAGCGGAGGTTGTGGCCTTCGCCGACCTCGACGAGGCCGGCTCGATGGCTGCGGCGAAGGCCGCCGGGCGGGTGCGCATCGAGGGCAAGGAATACGTCATGCGAGACGGCGATGTGGTCGAATTCAGGCATAATGTCTGATATGTCGCTCGTACCGTGATTATGGGCTAAGCGTCCCGAATCCGGTGCCTCTGTGACGCCTCTGTGGCGTCGCTGCGGTGACTACTCCATGACGCCCATGCGGCCTTGACGTGACGTCACTTGTGACGTCATCATGGCGTCATGGAGTTGACCCCATATGTCGAGGCCCTTCGCCGGGACCTCATCGCAACGGCGGCCCCCGGTGGACACGAGGTGCGACGCGCCGCCGATCTGCTCGTCGGGTCGGTGGAGGCCTCCGCGCGCCTCGTGTTGTTGGAGGCACTCACGGACGCCACAGCGGAGATCACCACCAAGCTCGCCGAGTCGAGCACCGAGCCCGATGTCGGCCCGCACGTTGCGGTCGAGGTGCGTCTGCGCGGCCGCGAGGCGCAGTTCGTCATCGTCGATGTTCCGGCGTCGCCGCCGGTCACCGTTGCCGGCTCCGCAGTCGATGTCGATGTCGACGGCGGGGAACCGGTGCGCCTCACGCTGCGGATGCCGGAGGCGTTGAAGGAGTCCGTGGAGCGTCGGGCCTCCGCCGACGGCGTCTCGGTCAACGCGTGGCTGGTTCGAGCGATCGCCCACGCCACCATGGCCCCGGCCGCAGCGGAACGCAGCACCAGATCGGTGAGCGGACCCCGACGTTTCACCGGATTCGTGCAAGCCTGACCACAAGTCTTGGGAGGATCGAAGATGTCCAACCCCACAGTCCCTGGCGTTTATGAATTTCCCTGTTCGGGCCCGATCCGCGCGGTGGCACAGATCGGAGCTGGCGCCCTCGCCGTGGCCGCCGCCGATCAGTCCAGTGTCGTCGTCACAGTCGCACCTGGCGACGACTCGGAGGCGTCGGCGCGTGCCGCCGCGCAGATCATGGTGCGGTTTGACCGCGACCGTGTCGTGATCGACACCGTGCGGGGTGGCGCAACCTGGCGTTTCTGGCGATCCGGCACGGTCCTCGTCGACGTGCGATTGCCCATGGGCAGCTCGCTCGAGGCCGGAGTCGGGGCGGGGAGCGTGCGAACCGACGGTCAGCTGGGCGACACCAGGATCCGGATCGGGTCGGGGAAGGTTCAGGTCGACCACGTCACCGCCGACCTCGTGGTCAAGACCGGCAGCGGCGACGTGCGCGCCGATACGGTGGCGGGCGAACTGTCGGTGGTCGCCGGGTCGGGTGACGTCAGTGTGACGTCAATTGGTGGCCCGGCGAAGATTCAGACCGCGAGTGGGGCCGTGCGGGTGGGAGAGGCCCGCGGCGCGCTCCAGGTCACGACCGCCTCGGGTGCGATCGTGGTCGACGCGATCCGAGGGGACCAAGCGAAGATCACGTCGGTGTCTGGGGACCTCTCCGTCGGCGTGCCGACGGGGACTCGGGCCTGGCTGGATCTGTCCACCGTCTCCGGAACGATAGTCAATGATCTGAGGACGACCGAGGGTGAGGAGGCCGCGGCCCTCAATCTGCGGCTCAAGACCGTCAGCGGGGACATCGCGATCCGGCGGGTCGACAATCCAGCCGCCTAGCTTCACGATGACGGTTGTGAGGGCGGCGATGCCGCCCTCACAACCGTGCGATAGGCGTCTTCGATCCGGGCCGCGAGGCGAACCTCCGTGGCCGTCAGCGAGCCCCCGTCGGGCGTACGCAGACGGATTTGAGTGCAGCCGTCCAAGCGCCGCACGTCGGGCCGCAGCTCGAGCGCGTCGGCCACGACCTTGACGCGTTCGGTGAGCGCCGCGTGCTCGGTGTCATCGATACGCATCGTGCGCCGAATCTCCCCGGCGTCGCCGGTCCACTCGCTGAGCTGGTCCAAGGCGTCACGAACGTCATCGCGGCCGAGCGGGGGCATGCGTATACCTCCGGATATCACGTCACGCATTGTTAGGCGAGACGTTATCGCACCGTTACTGTTGTGATCTTATTGTTATCGCGCCCAGGGGATGCGTCCATGCCCGGTTGGCCGCCATCTTCTGTCATGAAGTCGGGAGGAGTATCCATAACGGCCAAAAATCTGGCACGCTTGACCGCCGTGCACACCAAACGGACAGCCCCGCTGATCATCGTCGGCGCCGCGATCGTCAGAGGCGGCCGAGTCCTTGGATGCGAACGTGCGGAACCACCCGAAACCGCCGGAAGATGGGAGTTCCCCGGCGGCAAGGTCGAACCCGGTGAAAGCGATCACGACGCGCTCGTCCGAGAGTGTGAGGAAGAGCTCGGCGTACGGATCGAGGTCGGTGCCCGGGTCGGC
Organism: uncultured Actinomycetota bacterium; assembly: GCA_963736695.1. Lineage (GTDB taxonomy): Bacteria > Actinomycetota > Actinomycetes > Mycobacteriales > Micromonosporaceae > CAVTPU01. Next base: position 2,085,976 of record CAVTPU010000004.1, on the reverse strand, counting down.
GGTGACATTCCGCTCGGGCACGGTCGCGCCGTGCTGCGGGTCTGGTTGGCCAGACTGATCGGCGGTGAGCCTCAGGCGCTCGAGCACCGGTCGCTGCGCTGGTTGGCGCCGGCGGAGCTCGACTCGGTGCCGTGGCTGCCTGCCGACGCCCCGATCGTCGGCGAGCTCGGCGGAATCCTCGCCGCCGCAGGCGGGACGGGCGACTGACGACACCGCAAACCGACGAGCCCGCTCACTGACGAGAAAAGAGCTGGCTGGCGACCTGAACGATCGCCAGCCAGCTCTGTGAACCTCAGACCTCAGTTGGCGGGTGTTCGTAGTTGAGCTCGTCCGTCGCCATCGGCAGGGACGTGTGGTCGCCAAATGGTGACGCCGCTCCGATGCGGTTGATGGTGATTTCGCTGACCGGCATCCGACCGTTGGGCTCGACGTCGGGGGCGACACCCGGCTCATCGCCGACCGACGCCGCCGCGTCCGCCGCCGAGAGCCCGACGTGGGTTTTCGGCGTCGTCGACTGCTCGGCGAGCGTGCCGCGTCGGAAGATGGTCCGACCGAGCCAGACCAGCGGGTCGTATTTGTTGTCGACGACGCGTTCCTTCATCGGGATGATCGCGTTGTCGGTGATCTTGATGTGCTCGGGGCAGACCTCGGTGCAGCACTTGGTGATGTTGCAGTAGCCCAGCCCCTGCGTCTCCTGCGCGAAATTCTTGCGATCGGTGCGTGCGTCGAGCGGGTGCATGTCGAGCTCGGCGGCCCGGATGAAGAACCGTGGCCCGGCGAACGCCGGCATGTTCTCATCGTGATCGCGGATCGCGTGACAGGTGTTCTGACAGAGGAAACACTCGATGCACTTGCGGAACTCCTGCGACCGCTCGACATCGACCTGAGCCATGCGATAGTCGCCCGGCTCGACCCCTGCCGGCGGGGCGAAAGCCGGCAACTCCCGGGCCTTGTCATAGTTGAAGCTGACATCGGTGACGAGGTCCCGCACGATGGGGAACGTCCGCAACGGCGTGATGGTGATCGTCTCGTCCTCGGTGAAGCTGCTCATGCGGGTCATGCAGCCCAACCGGGGTCGACCGTTGATCTCCATGGAACACGAGCCGCACTTGCCGGCCTTGCAGTTCCACCGAACCGCGAGGTCCGGTGCCTGAGTCGCCTGCAGCCGATGGATGATGTCGAGCACGACCTCACCCTCGTTGACCTCGACGTCGAAGTCGGCCAGATCGCCGCCGGTCTCGTCGCCGCGCCACACCCGAAAATGACGTGTGCTGCCCATTAGTGGTCACCCTCCTCGGCTGCCTGCGTCGGCGCCAGCTCCCCGCTGGTCATGTATTTGGCCAACTCGGCCTGGTCGAACAACGCGAGCAGTTCGGGTCGCATGACCGGTAGCGGTTGGCGGACCAGCCGCACCTGTGACTCGACGTCCGGCAGGGAGCAGACCAGGTTGGTCTTGCGCCATTCCGGATCCATCGTCGGGAAGTCCTCCCGGGTATGCCCGCCCCGCGATTCGGTGCGCTCCAACGCGGCCCGCGCGGTGCACTCCGAGACGACGAGCATGTTGCGCAGGTCAAGACTGACGTGCCAACCGGGGTTATAGCGTCGGCCGCCCGTCGCGCGCACGTTCGCCGCCCGCTGCCTGAGCGTCGCCAGTCGAGCCAGCGACTCCTCCAACTCGCCCTTGCGGCGGATGATGCCGACGAGCTCGCCCATGACCTGTTGTAGTTCGTGCCAGATCTGATAGGGGTCCTCGCCCTCGGCCCGTTCGAGCGGCGCGAGCGCCGTCTCGACCGCGGCGCCGATCGCCTCGGTGGACGTCTCGGGGCGGCTGGCTCCGAGGTCGTCGACATAGCGGGCCGCGAACTCGCCCGCGCGTTTGCCGAAGACGAGCAGGTCCGACAGCGAGTTGCCGCCGAGGCGGTTGGAGCCGTGCATGCCGCCCGAGACCTCACCGGCGGCGAAGAGCCCGGCGACCTTGGTGGCCTGCGTGTCGGCGTCGACCTCGACACCGCCCATGACGTAGTGGCAGGTCGGTCCGACCTCCATCGGCTGCTTGGTGATGTCGACGTCGGCGAGTTCCTTGAACTGGTGGTGCATCGACGGCAACTTCTTGATGATGACGTCGGCGGGCAGGCGGGACGAGACGTCGAGATAGACGCCGCCCGCCGGGGTGCCGCGACCAGCCTTGACCTCGGAGTTGATAGCGCGGGCAACCTCGTCGCGGGGAAGCAACTCCGGTGGGCGCCGGTTGTTCTCCTGGTCGTTATACCAGCGGTCGCCTTCCTCCTCGGTCTCGGCGTATTGCTTACGGAAGACGTCGGGCACATAGCGGAACATGAACCGCTCGCCCTCGGAGTTGCGCAGCACGCCGCCGTCGCCGCGGACCGACTCGGTGACGAGGATTCCCTTGACCGACGGCGGCCAGACCATGCCGGTCGGGTGGAACTGGAGGAACTCCATGTTGATCAGAGTGGCTCCGGCCCGCAGCGCGAGGGCGTGTCCGTCGCCGGTGTACTCCCACGAGTTCGACGTGACCTTGTAGGACCGGCCGACGCCGCCGGTGGCGAGCACGACGGCCGGCGCGTCGAAGAGCACGAACTGTCCCGACTCGCGGTAGTAACCGAACGCGCCGGCGACCGCTCCGTCGGTGAGCAGAAGCTCGGTGACCGTGCACTCGGCGAAGACCTTGATCCGGGCCTCGAAGTCGCCGAACTCGGCGAGGTCCTCCTGCTGCAGTGAGACGATCTTCTGCTGGAGGGTGCGGATCAGCTCCAGTCCGGTGCGGTCGCCGACGTGCGCGAGCCGCGGATATTCGTGTCCGCCGAAGTTGCGTTGCGAGATCTTGCCGTCGGGCGTCCGGTCGAAGAGCGCGCCATAGGTCTCGAGTTCCCAGACCCGCTCCGGGGCCTCGCGGGCGTGCAGCTCGGCCATGCGGAAGTTGTTGAGGAACTTGCCGCCCCGCATGGTGTCCTTGAAGTGGACGCTCCAGTTGTCTTTGGAGTTCACGTTGCCCATGGCGGCGGCGGCGCCACCCTCAGCCATGACCGTGTGGGCCTTGCCGAAGAGTGACTTGGAGATGATGGCGGTCCGTTTGCCGGCCAATCGGGCCTCGATCGCGGCGCGCAGCCCGGCGCCGCCCGCGCCGATCACCACGACGTCGTACGAGTGTCGTTCGATCTTCTCAGTCATGAAAGCGTCAAGTCCTTAGTTGAAGAACCGGATGTCATTGATCCAGTGGGCGGAGACCGCCATGACATAGGCGTCGGTGAGCATCAGCGTGCCGAGAGTCACCCAGGCGAAGAGCATGTGGCGGTTGTTGAGCCTCGACACGACGTTCCAGAACCGGTATCGGACCGGGTGCTTGGAGAAGTGCTTGAGCCGGCCGCCGACGATGTGCCGGCATGAGTGACAAGACAGCGTGTACGCCCACAGCAGCACCACATTGGCCATGAGGATGACGTTGCCGAGGCCGAACCCGAATCCGTCCGTGCCGTGGAACGAGTAGAACGCGTCCCATGTGTTGATCAGCGAGACGAGCGCCGCGGCGTAGAGCGCGTAGCGGTGGGCGTTCTGGAACAGCAGCGGGAACTTGGTCTCGCCGGTGTAGCGGTCGTGACCGTCGGGCACCGCGCACGCGGGCGGGGAGAACCAGAACGACCGGTAGTAGGCCCGCCGGTAGTAGTAGCAGCTGAGCCGGAACAGCAGCAGGAAGGGCAGGCTCAGCGCGGCGAACGGAATGATCGGGCTACTCGGGATGAACCGCCCGAATTCGGCGGCGGCGGGCGCGCATCCCTTGGAGACGCAGGGCGAATAGAACGGAGTGAGGTAGTGGTAACCGGGTCCCTCGATGAAGTACCACTTCTGCATGAACGCGCGAGCGGTCGCGTAGGCGACCCAGAGCGTCAGCGCTGTCACGACCAGCAGTGGCGCGAGCCACCACCGGTCGGTGCGGAGCGTCTTCGCCGAGATGTCGGCCCGGCGCGCCGGTGCCGGCGTCGTTGCCGTCGTCGTCATGGATGTGTCGCTTTCTGACGGGCGGAGTTGAGGTACGCCGTAGACGCGCTGCCCTGCGCGCGTATCGAGCGCGGCGCGGCGCTTCTGCGTCGGTGCACACGTTACGCCGGAGCGTGACGTATGTGTGTGAAGGGGAGTCTGCGCGCGGTCGGGGTTTGATCGACAGGCCATTCGGCCCTTTCTGTGGCCGGAGTGCAGAAAATCACTGGTCACGGGCTTGATCAGGACTCCAGTGGATCTTTCGGTCGAGATCACCCTCGATCTTGGGCAAGCGTGATCTAGCTGTTATCGGACCGATGCGTTGGAGTATTTCCCCAGCTAGCGCGTGTCGTTACGTTCGTCTCGGATGTGCGCCACCGGGTGATCACATCCGGGAGGGAGCTGCGCTCATGGGCGACACCACCACCGTCGGCGGCGGTCGCGACATCGGGGTCTCCGCCGCCACCGCCACAGCGGTCGGCAGCGACGCGGAGGCGAGTGATGTGGTGGAGATCGACCCGCCGGACCAGGTTCCGACGCCGGAACCGGGTGTCGTGGTGGGGCGTTCGCCCGGTCAGCTCGCGTGGATGCGGATCAAGCGCGACCGGGTGGCGGTCGTCAGCGCGGTCATCGTCGTGATCTTCGGTGTGGTGGCGCTTCTCGCCCCGGTGATCCAGTGGCTCTACGGTCAGTCGGCGGAGATGCAGAACAGTCGCCTGCTCGACGACTTTGGCCAGCCGCTCGGCGTCCTCGGCGGGGTCAGCGGCGACCACTGGCTGGGAGTGACTCCTGGGGCCGGTTATGACCTGTTTCTGCAGCTGATCTTCGGGGCCCGCACCTCGCTGGTTATCGCGGTCATCTCTTCGATCATCGGCGTGGGTCTCGGAAGTCTCATCGGTGTGGTCGCGGGCTATCTCGGCGGGTGGGCCGACCGGACGGTGGTGTGGCTCAGCGACCTGTTCCTCGCCTTCCCGTTCTTCCTCTTCACGATCGCCCTCGTGCCGGCGATCAGCACCCACCTGGAGGACCAGTACGGCGAGATCGCCGTCTGGAAACGGGTCGCGGTGCTCATCGCAATCTTCATCGTCTTCGGTTGGATGGGCACGGCCCGACTGGTCCGCGGCAACGTGGTCTCCCTGCGGGAACGCGAATACGTCGAGGCGGCCCGGGCGGCCGGCGCGCGAACCAGCCACATCATCTTCCGGCAGATCCTGCCGAACACCTGGGCGCCGATCCTCGTCTCGTTCTCGCTGTCGGTGCCGCTCACGGTGACCGCAGAGGCGGCACTGTCGTTCCTCGGCATCGGCATCGTGGAGCCGACGCCGGACCTCGGCCGGCTGATCTATGAGGGCGTCCGTGGCATGAGCAACACCGGCTATGCCCCGCTGTTCGTGATTTTGCCCGGACTTGTGATCTTCACTCTCGTGCTCGCCTTCAACCTGCTCGGGGACGCGTTGCGTGACGCGCTCGACCCGAAGTCAAGTCGATAGGCGGGAGACAAACCGTCGATGCCGGTGCGGACGCGCCGGCCGGACGGACATAACAGACGTCGCCTAGCGCGCTGGGTTGGCCGAATGGCCACGGCTAGGCGAGGAAGGAGAAACACACGTGCGACGGAAGCTGGGAGCGGCTCTCATCGGCACCCTTGCGGTGGCGTTGGCCGCGTCCGGCTGCCAGACCAACACTGGCGGCTCGGGCGACAAAACAGACGCACCAAAGGTCGACAACCTGTTCCAGGTCGACGACACCGCGAAGGGGCCAGCACCTGAGGTCCCCGGAGCAAAGAAGGGTGGCGTCGTCACCGTCATCGGCTCGGCCGACTTCGACCGGGGCGCGCCATGGGCAAACTACCGTGGCGACGGCATCATGGCGAGCAGCCAGCTGCTGGTCCGGACCCTGACCAACTACTACGAAGAGAAGCGGGCTGACGGCAAGATCGTCACGAAGCTCATGGGTGACCTCGCCGACAGCACCGGCAAGACCACCGACCAGTGCAAGACCTATGAGTACAAGTTGCGTGACGGGGTCAAGTACTCCGACGGGACTCCGGTCAAGTCACAGGACATTCACTACGGCATCTCGCTCGCGTTCGCGGAGGAGTTCGCGGACGGGCCGACCTACATCCAGCGCTGGCTCGCCGGCACCGACGATTTCGCCTCGGTGTACAAGGGCCCGTACAAGGAGAAGGACAAGCTCGCTCCGAACGTCGAGACCCCGGACGACAAGACCATCATCTTCAAGTTCCCGGCGGCACACTGCGACTTCCCGTCGGCGGCGGCGCTGCTGACCACGGTCCCGCAGCCGAAGGCCACCGACCCGGGTGCCACCAAGCTGGAGACCGGCTTCCTCGCCTCCGGCCCCTACAAGGTGGAGTCGTGGATCCGCGGCGAGAAGATGACGCTGGTCCGCAACGACCAGTGGGACCCCAACTCGGACCCGCTGCGTCACAACTACCCGGACAGCTACGTCTTCGACTGGAAGGGCGTCGACCCCGACCTGGTGTCGAAGCGTTTCATCGCGGACAGCGGCGCCGACCAGACCGCGATCCAGTGGGACAACATCCCGTCGGGTGAGGTCAAGGACGCTCTCGCCGTGCCGGCGACGCGTCAGCTCTCCGGCGACACGGTGTTCAACCTCTACATGTACATCAACACCCAGCGGGTGACCGATGTGGATGTGCGGCGGGCGCTGCTCTACTCCTACAACCTCGACGCGCTCAAGAAGATCATCGGTGGGGACACCGCGGGCACCTTCCCGTCCACCACGATCACCTCGCCGGTGACGCCGGGTTACAAGAAGTTCAACGCCTATCCCGACAACACCCTCGAGGGCAACGTCGAGAAGGCGAAGCAGCTTCTGCAGGGCAAGACGGTTCCCCCGTTGAAGTACTGCTACCGCCCGGGTGGAACGCGGCCGCAGACCGCTGCCGCGACCAAGCAGAACCTGGAGCGGGCTGGATTCAAGATCGTGCTGACCCAGCTCGACCCGACCAACTTCTATCCCACCGTGGGCAAGAAGGACACCGACTGTGACCTGATCCCCGCCGGCTGGGCGCAGGACTACCCCTCGTCGAACACCGTTCTCGGTGTGCTGATGAAGGGTGGCGCCTCGATCACCCCGACGGGCAACAACAACCTGTCGTACCTCGACAACGCCGAGGTCAACACCGAGCTCGACCGCCTCGCGAACGAGCCCGACGCCGTCAAGGCGAACGAGGGTTACGGCAACCTTGATGAGAAGATCATGAAGGAGCTGTGCCCGCTTGTCCCGCTCTATTACGACCACTCGTTCTCGCTCGTCGGTTCCAAGATCGGCGGCGCGTACCTGAGTGGCCTGTGGGGCGCCCCGTCGCTGCAGAACGTCTACGTCAACAGCTGACGCGGTGAGCACCACATAAACACGCACGAATAGCGGTGGGGTGTGGCCGGCCAGACCGGCCACACCCCACCCTGCGGGATTCGCCTCTGTGAAGGAGTCGGGCAGCGATGCTGCGTTTTATCATCAAGAGGATTCTGATCGCGTTCACCACGCTCTGGGCGATCAGCGCCATCACGTTCCTGATCTTCTTCGCGGTGCCGTCGAACCCGGCCGAGGCGATGTGCAGCAAGGACTGCACCGCCGAGAAGCTCGCGGCGATCAACCGCGCGCTCGGCATGGACAAGCCGCTGGGCACCCAATATCTCGAGTTCCACAAGGGCATCTTCGTCGGCCGCGACATCGGCGATCCGCCGAACGTCGACCACTGCCCGGCGCCGTGCCTGGGTTATTCCTTCCGCACCCGCGAGCCGGTGCTCGACCTGGTGATGCGGGCCTTCCCGGTGACCGTGAGCCTCGTCGCCGGCGGCGCGATCGTCTGGTTGACCATCGGCATCAGCATGGGCATGATCTCCGCGCTCAAACGCGGAACGCCGTTCGACAAGTTCGCCATCGGGTTCGCCCTCGTCGGCTCATCGATGCCGATCTACTTTTTCGCGCTCATTCTCATGGGCATCTTCGTCTTCGGGTTGAAGCTGTTGCCGTTCCCGCAATACACGAACTTCAGCGATAATCCCGCCAAGTGGTTCACGGCGTTGATATTGCCGTGGATCGCCCTCGGGCTCATCAACTCCGCGCAATACGCCCGGCTGTCCCGTTCCTCGATGCTGGAGACCCTCTCCGAGGACTACATCCGCACCGCGCGGGCGATCGGTCTGCCCAAACGCACCGTGCACCTGCGGCACGCGTTTCGCGCGGCCTCCGCGCCGGTGGTGACCCAGGCCGGCCTCGACATCGGCGCCTCGCTCGGCGGTGTGGTCATCACCGAGAGCACATTCAGCATGCCCGGCATGGGCTTTCAGGCGGTCAACGCCGTCCCGTCCCTCAACCTTCCGGTGATCATGGCGACGGTGCTCATCGCGGCCTTCTTCGTCGTCACCTCCAACGCGGTGGTCGACGTGCTTTATGCCGTGCTGGACCCGCGGGTGAAGTTGAGTTGATCGCCTCACCCACGCCCGCAGATGAGGCGTGGTGGGGCGAAACGTAGCGACGATGGCTCGGCCGCCTCGGCCGGGTGGGCATTGGGAGGCAGAGACCGTGACAGCACCGCAGACGTCGGCAGTGGCGGGAAACAAGGCGGACGCCGCGCCGTTCCTGCAGGTGAAGGACCTGCGGGTGCAGTTCTCCACAGAGGACGGTGTGGTTCGGGCGGTCGACGGCGTGAGCTTCGCGCTGGAGCGGGGTCGCACGCTCGGCATCGTCGGCGAATCGGGTTCCGGCAAGAGTGTCACAAGCCTGGCGATTCTCGGGCTGCACAACCCGAAGCGGACCCGGATGTCCGGCGAGATCCGGCTCAACGGGCGCAACGTGCTCGGCCTGCCCGACGAGCAGATTCGCAAGCTGCGGGGCCGCGAGGTCTCGATGATCTTCCAGGACCCGCTCTCGTCGCTGCATCCGTTCTATAAGATCGGCAAGCAGATCATCAACGCCTACAAGGTCCACCACCCGTCGGCGACGACCGCGCAGGCGCGCACGCACGCGATCGACATGCTCGGCCGGGTGGGCATTCCGCAGCCGGCCAAGCGGGTCGACCAATACCCGCACGAGTTCTCGGGCGGCATGCGGCAACGCGCGATGATCGCGATGGCTCTGGTCAACGACCCTGACCTGCTCATCGCCGACGAACCGACCACGGCGCTCGACGTGACGGTGCAGGCCCAGATCCTCGACCTCATCGGGGATCTGCAGCGGGAGTTCAACTCCGCCGTCATCATGATCACGCACGATCTCGGTGTGGTGAGCCAGATCGCCGATGATGTGCTGGTCATGTATGCCGGTCGGGTCGCCGAGTTCGGGTCGGCGCAGCAGGTGCTGCGCAACCCGCAGCACCCCTACACCTGGGGACTGCTCGCGAGTGTGCCGTCACTGCACGGCGACGCGGACGAGGAGCTGCTGCCGATCCGGGGCAACCCGCCGAGCCTGATCAATCTTCCGTCGGGCTGCGCGTTCAATCCACGGTGCCGCTACGCCATGGTCGATGGCGGTCCATGCGACCTGGAACAGCCCCAGTTGCAGCCGTTGTCGTTGGCCAACGAACCCAAACACACGGTGGCGTGCCACCTGCCCGAGCGGCAGCGTGCGTCGATCTATGAGCAGGAGATCGCTTCGGTGGGAGTGGCACGATGACTGATCTGGCGACGTCGACCCCGGCCGTGCCGACGCAGCGGGAGAGCACCGCAGGCGACGCGCTGCTCACCGTCGAGGGGCTGACCAAACACTTTCCCGTACGCGGTGGTGGTTTCGGTTCCGCACAATTCGTGCGCGCCGTCGACGGAGTCGACTTCAGCGTCGCCCCGGGCGAGACTCTCGGGATCGTGGGCGAGTCGGGCTGTGGCAAGACGACGACGGGTCGGCTGCTCGTGCGGTTGCTCGAACCAACCGCCGGTCGCATCACGTTCGAGGGACGCGACATCACCCACCAGTCGGCGAGTCAGCTGCGCACGCTGCGGCAGGACCTGCAGATCATCTTCCAGGACCCGTATTCGTCGTTGAACCCGCGGCACACCGTGGGCCGAATCGTCGCCATGCCCTTGACGGTCAACAACATCGACCCGCCCGGCGGAGTCAAGCGGCGCGTGCAGGAGTTGTTGGAGATCGTCGGCCTCAACCCCGAGCACTACAACCGTTATCCGCACGAGTTCTCCGGCGGTCAGCGTCAGCGCATCGGCATCGCCCGCGCGCTCGCGTTGCGCCCGAAGCTCATCGTCGCCGACGAGCCGGTCTCGGCCCTCGACGTGTCGATCCAGGCGCAGGTCATCAACCTGTTGCGCGACCTGCAACGAGAGTTCGGCCTCGCGTTCGTCTTCATCGCGCACGACCTGGCCGTGGTGCGGCACTTCTGCTCTCGGGTCGCGGTGATGTATCTCGGCAAGGTCGTCGAGATCGGTTCCCGGGACGACATCTATCAGCGGCCGTCACATCCATACACGCGGGCGTTGCTGTCGGCGGTGCCCGACGTCACGCAACTGGGCGCCTCGACCACCCGGATCCGGTTGGAGGGCGACGTGCCCACCCCGATCGATCCGCCCTCCGGCTGCCGGTTCCGCACCCGATGCTGGAAGGCTCAGGAGAGATGCGCGACGGACGAGCCGGCGTTGGTGTCCCAGCCCGGCGGTTCCTTCGCGGCCTGCCACTTCCCGGAGCGGTGACATCCGCCGCGGCCTATGGCGATGTGCCGAGGCCACGACGGAGGAAGTCCAGCTCGACCAAGCGAAGCGCTGCGGTGGGTGCCTGGACGGCGGTGTGGCCGGCTCCGGTGACCGACACGATCGAATGAGTTCGGCCGGCACTGGCCAACGCGGCCGACAGTCGCAGAGTGTGCGCCGCGAGAACGGTCTCGTCGGCGCGGTCGTGAATGACGAGAAGGGGTCGGTCGGCGCCGGGATCCGGTCGGAGCGTCGCGAGATCGATCAGGTCGTGGTGGGCATATATGTCGGACGACTCGTCGGGATGGCCGAGATAACGTTCGGAGAGGGCCGTGTCGCAGAGGCTCCAGTCGCTGACCGGGGTGCGGGCGACACCGCAGTGATAGGCGTCCGGGCGGGCGAGCACGGCGAGCGCGGCGAGCCACCCGCCGAGGGCCCAGCCGCGAATGGCGACTCGGTCGAGGTCGAGGTCGGGGTGCTTATCGGAGAGCGCGGTCAGCGCCTCCACCTGATCGGTGAGCACCATGTCGGCGAGGCGCCGATGGATCACCTTTTCGAATGACGGAGCCACGCCAGGCGTACCCCGGTTGTCGATCGTCACCACGATGAAACCCTGGTCGGCCCACCATTGGCGGTCCTGCCACATGCCGCGCGAGGCGGTCACCTTTTGCAGGCCGTGGCCGCCGTGGACGTCCACGAGAACGGGTCGCCGACGCCCGGTGACGTGGTCGCGGGGGTAGAGGACCCCGGTGGGAAGGCGGCGGTCGGTGACCCGGTCGAGGACGGGGCGGGGGGCGAAGGGGGGATCCGCCGCGACGTCGCGCAGGGTGCCGACCTCGGTCCCGTGCCGCAGGATCCGCCAGCGGGTGCCGGAGTGGTCCAAGGTGTCCTGCCCGATCACCATGATGTCGCCGCCGCATCGGCCGACGTGCCAGCCCGGTTCGGTGGTGATGCGGTGCACCTCGATTCCGGCCGTCGCCGACCTCGCGACCACGCGATAGAGGTGCTGTTCGCCGGGCTCGCCGTCGCTGGCCTCGACGAGCAGGTCCGGCCCGAGCCGTCCGCAGACCCGGCGCACATACAGCGATGGCGGGGTGAGTAGCCCCCCGTCGGCGAAGAGACACCTGGCGTCGTAGCCGTCGTGGGCGAGCTCCCCGCCGGCCAGCACCCGACCATCGGTGAGATAGCGCGGGGTGCCGGGCACCAGGTGCACCCACCGCGGGTCGGCGAGTTCGGCGTGCACCTGCGTCTCGCCGGTGCGCGGGTCGATCGCGAGCACCAGCCCGTGCTGCTGAGAGCGGCGCAGCACGGCGATGAGCGGTCCGCCGTTGGCGTCCCAGCGTGCCGCGACGACGTAGGGATAGACCTCCCGATTCCAGTGCACGTCGACCCAGCCGTCGTCGAGGTCGAGCAGGTGCAGGCTGAGCTCGGGAGTGGTCGACCCGGCGATCGGAAAGGCGATGACGGGCGAGTCGGGCTGACCCGAGTCGTGGCGTCGATGGTGCCGCACCGGGGCGGTGCTGACCCGTGCGGCGAGCATCGATGTCGACTCCGGTGACCACCAGAATCCTCGGTTCTGGCCGAACGCGCGGGTGCTGAGCACGTCGGGCAGCCCCCAGGTGACGTCGGTGTCACTGGGTTCGCCGGCGAGCATTCGGTGGGTCTGCGCGGCGAGATCGTGCACCCACAGCGCGCCGGCTGCGGCGTAAGCGATCGTGGTTCCGTCCGGGTCCGGTCGGGGGTCATGCACGGGACCGGGGGTCGTCGGCGCGGTCACTCGTCCGGTGGTCAGATCCGCGATCAACAGCGTGCCCTCCGCCGCCATGGCGACGATTCGGCCAGCCCGGTCGGTGGCATAGCTGGTGAGACTGGAGCCGGGCACGAGGTCAGTGGGGTCGCCGATCATCCGCTCGGTGCCGGATGCGACGTCGTGGGTCCAGAAACGGTCGATCGGATCATGGGGCCCGGTCGACCGGAGGAACATGATTCGGTCGCCGCGGCCGCTGATGGTCACGGCGTGTGGCGCGCCCGCGCGGAAATTTCGGGTGCGATCCGCCAATTCCGGATACTCCACCCCGCGATCGTCGCACGCCTAGCCGCGTAGAGTGGTCAGGTGACTTCAGCCGTCCACATTCGTGCCGCCCGTCGCGTGTTGTTCGTCCACGCCCATCCCGATGACGAGACGATCGGCACAGGCGCGACGATGGCCCGGTATGCGGCGCGCGGCACGCACGTCACCCTGGTGACCTGCACCCTCGGCGAAGAGGGCGAGATTCACCTGCCCGAGTTGGCGTCTCTGGCGGCTGGTGAGGCCGATCAGCTGGGCGGCTATCGTCTGGTCGAGCTGCAGCGGGCGTGCGCGGCGCTGGGCGTGACCGACCATCGATTCCTCGGCGCGGCCGGACGCTATCGCGACTCCGGCATGATGGACACTCCGGCCAACGATCATCCTCGCGCGTTCTGGCGCGCGGATCTCGACGCCGCTGCCCGGGACCTGCTTGACGTGATCCGCGAGGTGCGTCCCCAGGTGGTGGCGACCTATGACGAGATCGGTGGCTATGGGCACCCCGACCACATCCAGGCCCATCGGGTGACGATGCGGGCCGTGGAGCTCGCGCGGCACGAGGGCATCGGTCCGGCGAAGGTCTATTTCACGGCGATCCCACTCAGTCTGCTGGCGGTCGGTTTCGAACAGCTCTCCCAGAGCACCGACAACCCGTTCGCGGGCGTGGAGCGTGTCGAGGATCTGCCGTTCGGCACACCCGATGAGAAGGTCGCCGCAGTCATCGCCGCAAAGGAGTTCGTCGAGGCGAAGACCGCCGCGGTTCGGGCGCACGCGAGTCAGATCCCGCCGACGTCGTGGCTGTTCGCCCTCGCGGAGAACTTCGGTGCCGAGTTCATGGGGATGGAGCACTACACGCTCGCGATCGGTTCCCGTGGGCCGGGTGGTGGTCCGTTCGGCTGGGAGACCGATCTCTTCGCTGGTCTGGGCCTCGACGACGGTGAGTCCCAGCCCGTGGATCTGAGCGACAGTGAGTGAGTCGGATGAGTGACGCGCCCGTGAGCCCGGCCGTCACGCCGTCGACGCCGGTCCCGCAGGCGCGTCCGACGCCGCGCACGCACGGGTTCTGGGACCGGTGCGTCACGGTCTCGGGGATGATCGTGGCGATCTGGGCGGCGGCGTTGCTCGCGGTCGTCGGCGCGTTTCTCACTCCGGCCCGCGTGGGCGGCTGGTTGGCGCCGATCTCGTTGCCGTTGGTGATCGTCGGCACCGCGGGCCTGACCTGGTTCGCGTTTCGGTGGACGGGGCGGCGTGGGGCGGCGTTGTTGCCGGGACTGATGTGGCTGGTGGTGTCGTTCGCTGGCGCGGATCGCACCGCCGAGGGGGATCTGGTGTTGGCTGCGAACAACTGGGTCGCCACCGCCTATCTCATCGTCGGTTCGGCCGCGATCGCGGTGACGGCTTATGTGTTGTTTCTGCGGCCGAGGCGGGCGATCGGGTGACCGCCGCTCGCGCCTCTGGCGCGGCGTGGTTTTGTGGCCTAGCATCGCCGCTCTGGGAGCGGTCGCTCGAGTGGAGGTGGCGGGATGAAAGCACGGTGGCTGCCGGTCGGCCTGGTGGCTCTGGCCCTTTTCGTGGTGAACGTGATCGCCCGAGTGGTGACTGTCAAGGGTGGTTATGTCACGGAAACGGAGCAATTGACCATCGCCGCGATCGCGGTGGGCGTGGTCGCCGTTCTGTTGGTCGGAGCGACCGTGTGGTGGGCGCTGCGGCACCCGTTGAGCCGTCTGCTCGCAGACCTTGGGGCCGCGACGGCGGTGACGACGACGTTGAGCGTCACGCTCGGGCCTCTGATCGCCGGTTCCTCGCCATTCGCCGGCGGACTCGGCCTGTTCGTCGGCCAGGTGCTGCTTTTCCTCGGGATCGCGGCGGTCGGGGTGCTCATCGGCTTTCTCGGTGCGGTGGCGTCCGGCCAGGACTGGCGGAGCCAGCGGCTGCGGCGCTATGAGCAGGCCTATCGCGCGAAGCCGCACCGCACGGTGAAGGGCTGAGCGGACGGCGCGGTTTCGCGTCGCCCATTTATCGTGACACGGGTCTGGGGATACTAGGCTAGGGGCGGCTGCGTCGATCGGCGTAGTTCGCCCAGCTGTTGTCGTCAGTCATTGGGGAGAGGAATACCGGTGACCTACATCATCGCCGAGCCATGCGTGGACGTGCAGGACAAGGCGTGCATCGAGGAGTGTCCTGTCGACTGCATCTATGAGGGCAACCGGATGCTCTACATCCACCCCGACGAGTGTGTCGACTGCGGTGCCTGCGAGCCGGTCTGCCCGGTCGAGGCGATCTTCTATGAGGATGACGTGCCGAAGCAGTGGTCGGACTTCACGGCCGCGAACTACGAATTCTTCGAAGATCTTGGTACGCCTGGCGGGGCCTCCAAACTCGGAAAGATCAACAAGGACGCGACGTTTGTGGCGGCACAGCCCCCCCGCCAGCCCTGAGCCTGGCAGTGGACTCGGTGGCGACCGGCCCGCGCACTCTGCCCGACTTTCCGTGGGATCTCCTTGAACCGGCGAAACGTGCGGCGGAGCGACACCCCGACGGGTTGATCGATCTCTCCATCGGGACTCCCGTCGATCCCGTTCCCGAGGTGGTGCGGCAGGCGCTCGTCGCCGGCAGCGACACTCCGGGATATCCGATGACCGCCGGCACCGAGGCGCTTCGCGGGGCACTCGTCGACTATCTGCGCGACCGGTGTGAAGCGGTTGTTCCGAGCACCGCCGGGCTTCCCGGCGGTGCGGTGTTGCCCACGATCGGGTCCAAGGAACTGGTCGCCTGGTTGCCCACTCTGCTCGGAGTGGGCCCAGGTGACACGGTCGTGATTCCGACTCTGGCCTATCCGACCTATGAGGTCGGTGCCCGGCTCGCGGGGGCGACCGTGGTGCGCACCGATTCGCTGTTCGCACTCGGCCCGACTCCCCGAGTTCGGCTGATCTGGATCAACTCACCAGGCAACCCGCATGGGCGGGTGCTGCCCGCCGAACATCTCGCGAAGACCGTGTCGTGGGCCCGGGAGCGAGGCGCGGTCGTCGCCAGCGACGAGTGCTATCTGGAGTTCGGCTGGGAAGCCGACCCTGTCTCGGTTCTGTCGCCGCAGGTCAACGGCGGGTCGCTCGACCGCGTGCTCGCGGTGCACTCGCTGTCGAAACGGTCCAACCTCGCCGGCTATCGGGCGGGCTTCGTCGCAGGCGATCCCGCGATCGTCGGTGAGCTGCTCACCGTGCGCAAGCACGCCGGCATGATGGTGCCGGCACCGGTCCAGGCCGCGATGATCGCGGCCGTGCGTGACAACGCCCACGTGCGGATTCAGCGCGACCGCTATGGGGCTCGTCGCGACGTGCTGCGCGCAGCCCTGCGGCGGGCGGGTTTCACCATCGACCACTCCGAGGCGGGGCTCTATCTCTGGGCTACTCGGGGCGAGGATTGCGTGGCCACCACGGACTGGTTCGCGTGTCGGGGAGTTCTCGTCACGCCCGGCGCCTTCTATGGCCCCGCCGGGCAACGACACGTCCGGCTGGCACTGACCGCCACCGACGAGCGGGTAGCCGCCGCCTGCCAGCGGCTGGCCGGCTGACATCACGCGAACGTCGAGGGTCGATCAACCTCGACCCACGTGAGTGCATCGGCCACTCGCGGCTGGCGCAGATTGATAGTCCACTGTGCACAGGAGTCTGTCCGGCGCGGGTCTGTCCACTTTGTTCCCGCACGGGGCAGGGGTTTGTCGCGCCTGCGGCGATCTTCTGCCATCGTGGCGGAACACATCTCACTGTCCCACCCGGTAGCGCAGCGATTCGGGCCGATCGGTGGGCGGTGACCGGGGACAAGAAAGGTCACCATGTTGACTCAGGCAAGACGATGGTGGTTGTCGACCATGGCGGCGTTGGTCGTCGGCGCGACGCTGTTCGTGCCGGCGGGCCGCAGCCAGGCGCGTGATGCGGGTGAATGGGTGGGCAGTTGGTCCACGGCGATCACCACGTCGGGTGCGGGAAGCTCGTCGGTCGGGTTCTCCGACCAGTCCATCCGGATGATCGTGCACACCTCCGTCGGGGGCGAGCGGGTGCGGATTCGGCTCTCCGACGCGTTCGGTGACCGGCCGTTGGCCGTCGGCGGGGCCAGCGTGGGCCTGCCCGTTTCGCCGGCGTCGCCGGACGTTCGGCCGGAGACGGTGCGGCGGTTGACATTCGCCGGATCGCCGACGACAACCGTCTATCGCGGTGCGGAGGTCGTCAGCGATCCGGTCGATTTGGCGGTGCCGCCGCTCGCTGACCTGGTGGTGACCATCTATATGCCGCAGCCGACCGGCCCGGCGAGCTGGCACTGGACGGCGCGCCAATCGTCCTATATCTACCCCGGCGACCGAACCGCGACGCCCGACGGCTCAGGACAGACCGTCGTGCGCAACTCTTTCTATTTCCTCTCCGCCGTCGACGTGCTCAGCGACGCGGCGAAGGGCGCGGTCGTCGTGCTGGGTGACTCGATCAGTGACGGCTTCACCGCGACCCTCAACGCCAACCACCGGTGGCCGGACTATCTCGCCGCGCGGATCGTGTCGACCTCGCCCGATCGGGACGACCCGGGCGTGCTCAATCAGGCGCTCTCCGGAGGAAAGGTGACACACGACGGTGTCGAGATCGGGTTCCATGAGTTGGGACTGAGCGCTCTGGCCCGCCTCGACTCCGACGTCTTCGGTCAGACCGGTGTGCGGACGGTGATCGTGCAACTCGGGGTCAACGACATCCTCTCATCGGGTGATGAGCCGGAGCGCACGATCGAAGGGCTGCGCCAGCTCGCTGCGATGATCCGCGCGAACGATCTGCGGGTGATCGTGTCGACTATCACACCCGCCGAGGGCTTCCCGGGGTGGACCGCGGAGAAGGAGTCGACTCGCGCGGCAGTCAACGCGTATTTGCGGGGGCAACATGAGTTTCGGGTGATCGACTTCGATGAGGTGTTGCGAGACCCCGCCGTTCCAACCCGGTTGCGGGCAGAGTGGGACAGCGGCGATCACATCCATCCGAACGATCTCGGATACCGCACAATGGCCAACGCCGTGCCGCTGAGGCTGCTGTAGACCCCATCGGTCGGGAGCGGCTATCCACTGTGTCCATATATCGGAAAACTGGCCGAGGGGCCAGAGATTCCCACCTCTTCTGTCATCTCTTTGATCGATCGACAACCTTGACAGGTGATCCTCGTGAGTGGACGCTGGTGGCCAACCGTATCGAGCCAGTGTGTGAGAGGGGGTGTCACCATGACCCGTGAGGTCTCCCGTGAGGTTGAGAAGGAGGTCGAGAAGCGAGAGGTCGAGAAGCGCGAGGTTATCTCGCTCTGACCTTTGTTTCTCGCAACACCGCTTTAACTACGAGACCCGCGGCGGACGCATGCATCCGCCGCGGGGACTCGCACCTTTAGCACCGTTTATTGTGGAGAGACACCGACATGGACTCCCGACCCGCATCCCGACCACTGATCCTCATCGTCCGGACCGGGCACAAGGGATTTCGTGAATATCTGTTGCGTTCCATCACCAGCCGCTATCGGGTGCACATGATGCTCGGCCTCGAGCCGTCGTGGGAGCTCGAATACATCGATGGCGCGACGGTGCAGGCCAACACGCTGGACACCGCGGCGATGATCGCTGCGGCGAAGCGCATCGACGCCGACGATCACATCTCCGGTGTGCTCTCCTGGGATGAATCCCGCACCCCACAGGTCGCCGCGATCGCGGCCGCGCTCGGCCTGCCCGGCGGCGACCCGGACGTGATCGCCCGTTGCCGCGACAAACACCTGACCCGGCAGGCCCTGACCGCCGCCGGTGTGGCACAGCCACGCTCCGCGCTCGTCTCCTCCCTTGCCGACGCACACCGCGTCGCGGCAGACTTCGGCTATCCGATCATCGTCAAACCGAGCGACCTGGCCCTGAGCATCGGCGTGGTCAAGGCCGAGACCCCCGAGCAGCTCGACGACTGTTTCGCGTTCGCCAGTGCCTGTCGGGTCGCGGAACTGCCCGACTATCGCCCCCGGGTGCTCATCGAGGAATACGTCACGGGCGAGGAGATCAGCGTCGACGTCGCCGTCCATCGGGGCGAGGTGGTGCCACTGTGCCTCGCGCACAAGGAGATCGGCTATCCGCCGTATTGCGTCGAGGTCGGCCATCTCGTTCACGGTGACGATCCGCTGTTGGCGGACTCGGTCCTGCTCGACCTGCTGCGGGACACCCATCGCGCGCTGGGCTTCACCGACGGGATCACCCACACCGAGATCAAGCTGAGCCCGAGCGGACCGAAGATCATCGAGGTGAACGCGCGACTGGGCGGCGACATGATTCCCTATCTGGGGCTGCGGGCGACCGGAGTCGATGTCGGGCTCGCGGCGGCCTCGGTCGCCTGCGGCGAGGCGCCGAACCCGACCCGCACGACCAATGCGACGGCGGCGGTGCGCTTCTTCCACCCCGCCGAGCCGAACACGCATATCGAGTCGGTGGAGTTCGACGCTGTCGGGCTGCCGTCCGAGGTGGACATGTTGACCGTGTTGGTGGCCCCCGGCGCGATCAAGTCGCCGCCGGACGGCGCGAACGGTGGCCGCGTGGCGTTCGCCACCGCGGTCGGTTCCAGTGCCGCCGAATGCGCCCGTGCCCTCGACGCCGCCGAGGCCGCGTTGCGCATCACCAAGGCTGTGCCGAACACCGAGGCGTGATGCCGAGGCGTGGCTGTGCGCGGCCTGACGCTGTGCCGACACCTCGGCGCCACGTCGGGCCCGGCCGGTCAGCCTCGACCGGGTCGCGCGAACCAACCACGCAGGGCGTCGGCCGCCTCGGCGATCGCCTCCTTGCCCGCGTCGAGCACCCCGGCCATCGCGAAGAATCCATGCACCATGCCGTCGTAGCGGCTCAGACGGGTCTCGACGCCGCTTTCTCGAAGGCGGTGGGCATATGCCTCCGCCTCGTCCCGCAACGGATCGAACTCCGCCGTGATCACCAACGCGGGTGGCAGGCCCGCGAGGCTCGCGGCACGCAGCGGGGACGCGAGAGGGTGATAACCGTCCTCTGGTGTGCCGAGATAATTCGTCCAATACCAGTCCACCGACGTGCGGTTGAAGAGGAACGGGTCCACGTTGTCCCGTCGAGACGCGGTCTGCGCGGCATAGTCGGTGTTGGGATAGACCAGCAGCTGACCGGCGAGCATTGGGTCGCCCGCGTCGCGGCGAAGCAGAGTGACGGCGGCGGCGAGGTTGCCACCGGCGCTGTCACCGCCGACCGCGATGCGGCTCGGGTCGATGTCGAGCATGGCGGCGTTGCCGGCGACCCACCGCACGACGGCGTGACAGTCGAGCACGGCGGCCGGGAATCGCGCCTCCGGCGCGAGTCGGTAGCCGCCGGTGATCACCACGGACCCGGTCGCGTTGGCGAGGCTGCGGCAGATGCCATCGGAGGTGTCGATGCTGCCGAGCGTCCAACCGCCGCCAAAGAAGTAGACAAGCACGGGTGGGGGCGTGTCCGTTGCCGGGCCGGGGCGATAGATCCTGACCGGCAGGTCGCAGTCAGGGCCGGCGATGGTGTCGTCACGCACTTCATACACCGGCTCGAGGTCGCCTCCGGCGGCCTGGATCGAGGCCAGGTCGGCGGCCCGGGCTTCGGCGACGGTGAGGGTATAGAGCTGGGGGATGTCGTCGTGCGCGCGTTGGGCCCGCATCGCCTCGACCTGGGGGTGCAGCGGCATGGTCAATCTCCCGGTCTGTGAACGGCCACCAGATGCGCACCGAGCCCGCGGATAGTCTCCGCCGCGCAGATGGCGTGACTGCGTAGGTTGCCGTGCAATCCGTCCGCACTGTAGACGCCCGGGTCGGTCACGGCCGGATGCTGAGATAGGTCAATGTGGATGGTGCCGAGTCGGTCGCTGAGCGACCGCGTGCGGCGAGCCAGCTCGGCCATCCGACCCGCGAGGAGTGCACGGAAGCGTTCCGGAACCCCTGGACAGTGTGAGAGATCGAAGAGGCCGACAGTGATGACATCGCAGCCCCCGTCGCGCAGGGCGGTGATGATGGTCGCCATGTCCCGGTCGACCGCCTCCGGCTGATAGCTGGGATGAATCGCGTCATAGCCACCACAACAGACCAGTGCCAGGTCGGGCTGGAAGGTCAGGGCGGGCTCTAGTTGCCCGGCCAGCACCTGGGCGGTGCGCTGGTTGCGGGTGCCCAGATTGAGATAGGCGAGGGTGGATCGTTCTGCGCTCAGCTCGGCTGCGATCCGGTCGGCCCACGGCAAGGGGGAGTAGCCCGGCACCGGGTCTCCGAGCCCTTCGGCGACGCTGTCGCCGAGCACGGCGAATCTGCGCCATGGGTGCCCATCGATGAGGCGTTGAGCTTCACCGTCACGCAGACAAAACGGATCCGTTGCCTCCAGAGTGGACCCATAGGAAGTAGTTGTCGGCGGCGGATTCACGGGGCTGGCCTCGTCGAGCCGACTGCGCCGCCCTTGTCCGGCTGCGGGTGATCAGCGAGATAGCGAGCGCGTAGCGCCTTCTTGTCCACTTTGCCCATCTCGGTCAGCGGCCATGTGTCGATGATGTCGACTCGCTGAGGTGCCCACAGTGGACTGAGGTGGGTCACCACATGGTGTCGGAGATCCTCCGCGGTCACGGTGGCGGCGGGGGCGAGCTCCACATAGGCATGAACCGCCTCGCCGAACTCGGGGTGTGGCACGCCGACGACGGCTGCGGCACGCACCTGTGGGTGGCTCAGCAACGCGTCCTCCACAGGTCGACTGTAGACATTAGTGGACCCTTGGCCGGTGACGATCATGTCCTTGACCCGGTCGACGATGAAGAGGTAGCCGTCGTCGTCGAGCCGACCGACATCGCCGGTGCGCAGCCAGCCGTCGACGAGGGTCTCGGCGGTGAGGTCCGGCTCGTCCCAATAGCCGCTCATGACCATGCTTCCGGTCACCCAGATTTCGCCGGTCTCGCCCGGAGGCAGCGGCTTGCGATCCACGTCCCGGATCTCAATCTTCATATCCCCGTACGCCGTGCCGGCCGACGCCAACCGTTCTGGGTGCGCTGGGTCGTGGGCGAGGCCGGGGTATGCGGTGATGAACGTCGCCTCGCTCATGCCGTAGACCGGGCGCAGCACTGGCCCCAGTCGGTTGATGGCGTGCGCGAGCCTGGCCGGTGCTGCCGCGGAGCCACCGACCGACAACATGGTGAGACTGCTCAGGTCCGCCGTGGCAAGACCCGGGTGATCGATGAGCTGATAGAGCAGCGGCGGCGGAAGCAGGGTGCTGGTGATGCGTTCGTCGCGGACCTGGGTGAGGAAGTCCTCGGTGCTGATCCCGTGGTGCATGACGAATTTGCCGCCGGTGAGCAGGGTCATCATCGCGGCGGTCTGGGTGCTGGCGTGCCAGTATCCGGCGAGCGTGAGGTGGTGCAGTAATCCTCCGCCGGAGGCCAGGTAGTAGTCAGAGATGGCCTGCAACGCGAGAAAGTATGAGTGCCGGTGGTGCACGAGCTTCGGTTGACCGGTGGTGCCACCGGTTTGGAAGAGCGAATCGGGTTCCTGGTGAACCTCACCCGGCGCGATCGGCGCCGTTCGCGCTGTCGGCACGTCGGTGAGGTCGGGGCCGATGCCGCCAGGTCCGAAACAGAAAACGGGGATCTCAGGCTCGGCGGCGACGAGCGGGGCCCCCATCGCCGTGTGTGTCGCGGGGTCGTAGACGAACGCCTTGGCTTGGGCGCGCCGAAGAAAACTCACCTGCTGTGAGGTGGGCGCGCTGGGGGCGATCCAGACCGACCGGCACCCCAACATGTGCAGCGCGAGGTGGATGAAGACCGACTCCGGCGGAACACCCGCGAGGATCGCCACCGCGTCGCCTGCCGCGATCCCGTGGCTTCGCAACGCGGTCGCCATGGTGTGCACGCCGGTGATCAGGTCGGCGTATGTCAGGCGGCGTCCCTCATAGATGAGCGCCTCGGCGTCGCCATAGCGTGCGAACCGCTCCAACGCAGGCCAGACATAGTTGGTCGGGTCGGTGGCGCTCACCCGGTCTCCTTTCATGAGGCTGATCTCCCTCACGCGAGTCCACACCGGATTCGAGACGGCTGCGGTGAGGAGAACGCGTGCACCATACAACCGCGAGACTGGATCGCACCAGCATCTGCCCGCGACGCGACTCGTTGTCGATCGACGATGCCTTTTATGTGGCTGTTAGCCCGGTCTTTACATTGAGACGAAGTTATATTAATGAATGAGCATGCTTTTCTTCGATCGCACCGAGTCCACAGTGATCTCACTCGACGGCCTGCATGACGAGCAGTGTCGGCGGGACCCCAACCCGTACTACGCGCGTTTGCATCGCCAAGCGGCGTTCGGTCTGGTCGACAGGTCCGATGGCGACCGCTATGACGCGGTCGCCATCGGCTATGACGCGGTGGACCAGCTGCTGAGAGACCCGCGGTTTCGAGCCGTCGACGCGGCTCAGCTCGACATCACCCGGTCTAGATGGCGTGAACACGCGAGCCTGCGCGCGATCGTCGCGTCGATGTTCTTCACCAACGACGCCGACCACCAGCGGGTGCGGCAGCTCTTCAGCCGCGTCTTCACCCCGCGCCGAGTCGCCGCGCTTGAGCCCGCGATCGTGCGGATGACCACCGAACTGCTCGATGGGCTGGCGACCGCCCTCGCTGGGAAGGAGTCTGCGGACTTTCTCACTGAGTTCGCGTTTCCACTGCCCAGCAACGTCATCGGCGAACTGCTCGGCGTGCCCGAGCCGGATCGGGGCGCGTTGCGACCGTTGGCGCTATCCATCGGCCGGGTGCTGGAATTCGGCGGCAGCGATCCGGAGACGCTCGCCGTCGCAGACGCCGCAGCGAGTCGGCTCACACAGTATTTCACCGATATGCTCGCCGACCGTCGTCGTGAGCCGCGCGACGACCTGGTGACAGCGCTGGCGCGAGGGCAGCGTGACAACCCCGAAACGGTCACCGAGCCGGAACTCGTCGCGAACCTCATCACCCTCTTCAACGCCGGTTTTGTCACCACCACCCACGTGCTCGCCGCCGGGCTGACCACTGTGCTCGGGCATCCAACGGCACTCGCCGACCTTCGTCGGTCGCCCGAGCTGATCGACTCGTACGTCGAGGAGATTCTTCGCCTGGAGCCGCCGTCGCACTTCCTGGTGCGGCACACGACAGCCGACGTGGAGTTCGCCGGCGTGCCCCTGCCCGCCGGATCGTTCGTGCTCGCCTTGCTCGCCGCCGCGAACCGTGATCCGGCGGTATTCGCCGAACCGGACCGTTTCCTGCCGTCGCGTCCGTCGCGTCCGCCGCTCACCTTTGGGGCCGGCGCCCACTTTTGCCTCGGCGCGGCGCTGAGTCGACTGGAGGTGCGCATCGCTTTGCCGATGTTGTTCGACCGGTTCCCCACGCTGTCGCTCGCGGGCCCACCCCCCGAACGCACCCAGCTGATCCTGCGCGGCTATTCCACACTGCCCATCACCCGCCTTTGATCGCCCGGAAAGTGGGGGAGGGTGGGGGGCCAGTCACGGACCTCGGCGCTCAGTAGCGCGACCGCTACCGCCGCCTGCGGGAGGAGTCCGATGAGGACCACGCCATAGCCGAGGACCGCTGCGGCGATCCCGCCGCCGGCCAGGTTGAGGGCGACCAATCCGAGCGCGGCCATCCGTGCGCCCGGCCGTCCCCGGAAGAACCGGTAGGCGAGCACCGCGTAGGCCACTGCGATCAGCACGAGGATCAGGAGGTTGTGCCACGACGACGCGAAGATCGCGCGACCGTGGCTGCGGCCCTTGACCAGGTCGGTGAGGACCAGTACGGCGAGAAACCCGTGCAGGATCGTGAAGGTGATCATCGCGGTGGTGATCGCCCAGACGATCCTGGGACGGGTCCGGGAGAGGAGCAGGTCGTCCGGCCCGGCTGCGTTCGTCATGGGAGTCACTATTGCCAGCGGCGGCCGCCGCTGGCAATAGTGACTCGAATCAATGACGCTCTAGTCGTTGTGGTGCAGGTCCGGATTGAGGGTAATCGTCCCACTGGTGCGGGAACGGGCCTCCAAGGCGCCGGTCACCGAGTTGCGCCAGAAGAGGAGTCCGGGCGTACCAGAAAGATCACGGGCCTTGACCACCCGGCCGTCCGGAAGGGTGATCTTGGATCCGGCGGTGATGTAGCAGCCGGCCTCGACAACGCAGTCGTCCCCGAGCGCGATACCGACACCGCCATTGGCGCCGAGCAGACACCGCTTGCCGATGCGCACCACCTCGGTGCCACCCCCCGAGAGCGTCCCCATGATCGACGCGCCGGCGCCGATGTCGGAGCCGTCGTCGACGACGACCCCGGCGACGATGCGGCCCTCCACCATCGACGTCCCGAGGGTTCCGGCGTTGAAGTTGACGAATCCCTCATGCATGACGGTCGTGCCTGCGGCTAGGTGAGCGCCGAGGCGCACCCGGTCGGCGTCGGCGATGCGCACCCCACTCGGAGTCACGTAGTCGACCATCCTGGGGAATTTGTCCACGCTGAAGACGATGAGTGTGCGCCCCGCGGCGCGTTCAATCAGCCGCAGCTCATCGACCCGATCGGTGGGGCACGGGCCGGCCGACGTCCACGCGACGTTGGTGAGCAGCCCGAAGACGCCGTCGAGATTGGCCTCCCGAGGCCGGATCAGCCGATGGGAGAGCAGGTGCAGGCGTAGCCACACATCTGCGGTGTCGGCGGGCGGTTCGGCGAGCGAGTCGATCGTGACCTCGACCATCGCGGTGGTCAGCCCGGGGAGCGCCCGGTGCCCGATCACCCCCGGCGGTGGCGGGGCGGGTGAGTCGTCGGTCGGGCGCCCGAGCCCGAGCGAGCCCGCCGGGAACCAGACGTCGAGAACCTCGCCCGTGCGGGTGCGAGTGGCAACTCCGCGACCCCAGGCCGGATCAGTGCGCATCATGGCTGACCAGGCTACCGGTAGATTGCGAAGATGCCTGCGCACACCCGACCGGCCACGCCGACGCTCACCGCAGATGTTCTCGCTGATCCGGTCGCGCTCACCCGGGCGCTGGTCGACATCGAGTCGGTCTCCGGCGACGAGAAACGCATCACCGACGAGGTCGAGGCAGCGCTGCGTCGATGCGCCCACCTCACCGTCGAGCGGGTGGGCAATGTGGTGCGGGCACGCACTCGGCTCGGCCGCCCGAGCCGGGTCGTGCTCGCGGGGCATCTGGACACCGTGCCCGTGCACGACAACCTGCCATCCACAGTGGAAGATGGTCGGATCTTCGGGTGCGGCGGATCCGACATGAAGGCCGGCGACGCGATCGCGTTGCACCTGGCGGTGAGCCTGCCGGAGCCGACCCTCGACGTCACGTATCTCTTCTATGACTGTGAGGAGATCGACGCATCCCGCAACGGGCTCCGCGTGATCAGCGCCAGCCACCCGCAGTGGCTCGAAGCCGACTTCGCGGTGCTCCTCGAGCCGACGTACGGCTTCGTTGAGGCGGGCTGTCAGGGAACCATGCGGGCGGTGGTGCGCACCCACGGGCGTCGGGCGCACGCGGCGAGATCGTGGCTGGGAGTCAACGCCATCCACGCCGCCGAGGAGGTTCTCGCCCGGCTGCGGGGGCACAACCCCCGACGCGTCACGATCGAAGGCTGCGAATATCGAGAGGGTCTCAACGCGGTCGGAATTCGCGGCGGCGTCGCCGGCAACGTCATTCCCGACGAGTGCGCGGTCGAGGTCAACTATCGTTTCGCGCCGGACCTGACGCAGGAACGGGCCGGCGAGCAACTGCGCGAACTATTCGCCGGATTCGAGGTCGAGGTGGTCGACTCGGCGCCTGCGGCGTTGCCCGGTCTCGACGCCCCGCCGGCCCGCGCGCTCATCGACGCGCTCGGCACTGCCCCTCGGGCGAAGCTCGGCTGGACCGATGTGGCGCGCTTCGCCGCCATCGGCGTACCCGCCGTCAATTTTGGGCCAGGCGACCCTAACCTCGCGCATGCCAAGGAAGAGCACGTGGAGATCGACAAGATTCGGTCGGGTGTCTCGGTGCTGCGACGGTGGCTGTCCGGCGAGCCGGGCTAACCCCCCGAGAATGACGAAACGGCTGGTCTGACGGCCGTCGCGGCGGGCCGCGTGAGTAGCGTAAGCGGCATGAGCCACACCACGGGTCGGGCGCGAGCCGCAGCGGACCGGTCCCGCCACCAAGGGGCGGTGACCCTGCGGGGCGGGTCCATCCCCGCGACCACCGCCGATCAGCGGCTGCTCGACTCCCGAGCGCGCGCCGACTGGAAGCAGAAGGACGCCTGGCGCAGCCTGCGCATCCTGTCGGAATTCGTCGAAGGCTTCGACACCCTCAGTGACCTGCCGCCGGCGGTGAGCGTCTTCGGATCGTCCCGAGCGACGCCCGACAGCCCGGAATATGACCTGGCGTTGCGACTCGGCGCCGACCTGGCCCGCGCCGGATACGCGGTGATCACCGGTGGGGGGCCGGGAGTCATGGAGGCCGCCAACCGTGGCGCAACCGAAGCCGGCGGTCTCTCCGTCGGCCTCGGCATCGAGCTGCCCTATGAGCAGGGCATGAACGAGTGGGTCGACATCGGGATCGACTTCCGATATTTTTTCGCGCGCAAGACCATGTTCGTCAAATACTCGATGGCGTTCTGTGTGCTGCCCGGCGGCTACGGAACGATGGACGAATTCTTCGAGGCGCTCACGCTTGTGCAGACCGGCAAAGTGACCCGGTTCCCCGTGGTGCTTCTTGGTACGGACTATTGGCGCGGGCTGCTCGACTGGCTGCGCGACACGATGCAGAACCACGGCAAGATCGGCCCTGCCGATCTGGATCTCATCTGCGTCACCGACGACGCCGCCGAGGCGGTTCGATACATCCTCGACGCCGGAGAGCCCGTGCCGGTCACGGACCCCAACGTCACCGACCCCAGCGACGCCGAACGCCGAACGGCCGACGGCACCATCGGGTAGGAGTCGCCGACGGAAATTTGGCAGTGTCGGCTTATTGCTCGACGTGCGCGGCCAACCGAGATAACCTGCCCCGCGTGGCGGAGGCGGAACTGAAGGCGTTATTGGAACGGCACGTCGAGCTCTACAACGACGCGGTCAAGACGGGCGACTACCGACCCTACTTGGCGAACTTCTCCGACAACGCGGTGATGCGTTTCGATGGTACGGGTGGCGGACTCTTCACTGGTCGAGGGGAGATCGGGCAGGTCCACGCCGCTGCGGTGCCCGCTGACACGATCGCTCTCATCGATATGCAGGTGATCGGAAGGGACGCGGTGGACGCCGTCTTCGAGTGGGATGCCGGGGGCACGGGGCAGATGCGGTTGCGCTGGGACGCGGGCCGCCTCGTCGAGCTTGTGCTCGCCGAGGCGGCTTGACCGCCCGCGCGATCAGGCCAACCCCCGTCGCGCCACCGCTGGCGGCCGGGTTCCGCGGATCGACGCGACCATGTCCAACACCTGCCGGGTCTCCCGCACCTGATGTGCCCGAAAGATCCGAGCACCGAGCCACGCCGAAACCGCGGTCGCGGCGAGAGTCCCAGACAGCCGCTCACTCACAGAGACGTCGAGTGTCTCCCCGATGAAGTCCTTGTTGGACAACGCGACCAACAGCGGCCAGCCCGTCGCGGCCAACTCGTCGGCGTGCCGGGTGAGCGACAGCGAGTGATAGGTGTTCTTGCCGAAGTCGTGTGCCGGGTCGATGACGATGCCATCTCGGCGTACGCCCACGGACACGGCCCGGTCGGCGAGCGCGGTGACGGTCGCGGTCACATCAGCCACCACATTGGAGAAGGCGGCCCGGTGGGGCCGGGTCCGCGGGGCGAGGCCGCCCGCGTGGGAGCAGACCAACCCTGCGCCTGTCGCGGCCGCCACCTCGGCCAATCCCGGATCCGCGCCCGCCCAGGTGTCGTTGAGCAGGTCGGCGCCGGCCAGGACCGCCTCAGTGGCGACTTCGGCCCGCCATGTGTCGATCGAGATCACCACGCCGGGAAACCGCTCTCGCACCGCGGCGACCGTCGAGATGGTCCGGCGCATCTCTTCAGTGGCGTCGACCATCTCGCCCGGTCCGGCCTTCACTCCGCCGATATCGATGATCTCCGCGCCTTCGGCGACCGCGGCCTCGACGGCACGCAGCGCCGCGTCCTCGGCGAAGGTCGAGCCACGGTCGAAGAACGAGTCCGGAGTGCGGTTGACGATCGCCATCACCACCAGGTCCGTGGCGCCGAAAGTTTTCGAGCCCAAGCGAAGTTCGCTGTTCGCCGCCGTGTCGCCGGGTGCCCAGTTCGCCAACATGTCATCAGCGTGCCACGATCGGCGTCATGGCAACCGTCCTGCTCACCATCAGCGTGGTCGTCGTCGTCGCGGCTGTGGTCCTCGGTGTGGTCATCCTGCTCTTCGGTGGAGACAGTGGGCTGAGCACCGCAGACCCGGATGAGCGGTCACGGACGATGGACACCGGCCAGTCATTGACCGAGGCCGACTTTCAGATGGTGAGCTTCGACATCACGCTGCGGGGTTATCGGATGCAGCAGGTCGATGACCTGCTGGGTCGGGTCGCCTGGGACATCGGCTACAAGAACGAGCTGCTCGAAGTGCTCAGCTCCGAGGTGGAGGCGCTGCGGGCCGGTCAGGTCGAGGAAGCCGACCGGCTGCGGGCCGTGTGGCAGTCGGCCGTGAAGGTCGACGCGACCCGAGGTGAGGAGGCTGCCGGTGATGAGCACAAGTCGAACCTCAACCGGGATGACCCGGCAGGGGCGGCCGATTCGCGCATGATGGGATGACGGGCATGGGCCAGGATGGTGAGCTCGCGACGCCGACCGATCAGAGCCGGGCATCGAGGTCGGGTGCGATGACGACACGGCCGGCGGGCCCGACCGCGATCGGCGGGCGAACGCCCTGGCTGGTGACGGTGGCGATGCCGATCGAGGCCGGCACGCCGGCCGACGCGGTCAGGGAATTCTGGCGTTATGTCGACGCGCTCGGCCCAGCCGAGCTTCCGGCGTTCGTGTGGCCGGTCGGCGACGAGCTGTCGATGCAGGCCTACCTCGCGGGGTCGGTGACCAACCTCGATCCCGAGGAAGACGGCCCCGAACCGGCCAGGTGATTCCGGCCAGGTGATTGTCCCGATCGGCCGGGCAGTGCCGCGCCGCCCGGCCGATCGGCACCCATTCGTGGGTCAGGAACCCGTGAACGTGGGTTTCTGTCGGGCGACGAAAGCGGCGGTGGAGTCCCGGTGGTCGGATGTGGTGCCACAGACGCGCTGCGCTCGAGCCTCGAACTCAAGCGCCTCATCGAGCGTGCCGCTCGCCGCCGTGCGCAGCTGGCGTTTGATCTGGCCGTAGGCGACGGTCGGCCCTGCGGCGAGGCGCTCGGCGAGCACCTGTGCCGTCGGGAGCACGTCGTCGTCGGTCGCCACCAGCTGATGAAGCAGGCCGATTTCGAGCGCTTTCGCGGCCCGGACCGGCTCGGCGAGCATGAGCAGCTCGGTCGCCCGGGCGTGGCCGACGAGCCGGGGCAGAGTCCACGACGCGCCGGTGTCGGCGGCGAGCCCAACGTTGGCGAATGCCATGAGAAACGAGGTGCCGGGACCGCCGATTCGGAAGTCGGCGAGGAAAGCGAGAGAGGCACCAGCTCCGGCTGCCATGCCTCCGACCGCCGCGATCACCGGCTTGTCGACGTTAGCCAGGCTGCGTGCGAGCGGGTTGAAGTGATCGACGACCGTCGCCAGTGCGTCGTCCGGCGTGTCGGTGAGGGCCGCCGTGTGTTCCTTGAGGTCCTGCCCGACGCAGAACGCCCGCCCGGCGCCCGTGAGGACTATCGCGCGCACGCCGGGGTCGGCCGCCGCGATATCGATCTCCTCCCGCAGCGCGATCTTGAGCGCGATGTCGAGCGAGTTGAGCGACTCGGGCCGGTTGAGGGTGAGTGTCACGACGGCGTCGGCATGGGCGACGAGCAGTGGAGTGGTCATGGCGTTCCCTTCTGGGCGGACAGACATGAGTCGACGAAGCGGTCGGCCGCAGGGCGCAGGGCCGCCTCATTCTGATCGAAAAACGTCGCCGCGTCGTGCCCCGACCACGATTCGGGCAGCAGGTCGGGCGGTAGATGCGGGTCATGGAAGAGGAAGCCACGCCACGCGTGCACGAGGGCGAACCTGGCCGCATAGGCTTCTTCATCGGTGCTTTGGGGGGTGATCCGCGCGAGCTCGGCCCGCTGGTCCATCACGAACTGCCGATAGGCGGCGTCGAGTGCGGTCAGGTCCCACGCGCGTCGGACGAGCGCCGCGGCGGAGACGCTGCCGGCCGCGTGGGTGGCCTGGAACCGTTCATATGCGATGCCCGCCTCCCGCAGCAGGGCGTCGGCCTCACTCGCCGCATGAGGGGATAGCCACGTCAATGAGTCGAGGCGTCCGTAGCCCAAATAGGCCAATTGTGCCGCGAGTCGGTTTCGCTCTCCCCGCTGCGCCGGCTGATCCAGTAAAATTAGATCAAAAGTGCCATTCCATTCTTCGAGCGAAATTCGGTAAATTCGCCGTGCTGCGTCGTCGAGCCGGCGGGTGGCTCGGGTTGTCAATTGATAGCCGGGGCCGTCGTCGAGTCGGACTGGGGCGAGCCATCCCTGACCCACCATGCGGGAGACGGCGGTGCGCACGGCCGGAGCGGCGACGCCGAGGGGTGTGAGCAGGCGCACCATGGCAGCGACCGGAGCGCGCCCACCACGGGGTCGCAGATAGTCGCCAAAGAGGTCAAACAGTGCGGAACGTGCCTGCATAGAGCATTCATTGTGACAGTGCCTGATCACAACTGACAACATCTGTTACAACACGGCCGACCCGGTTTGGGTCTGGTGGCGGCCATCAGGGAAAATCAACAACTGGCACCCAGATGAGCACTTCGAGGGGAGACAACATGGCGGCGATGAAGCCACGGACCGGCGATGGGCCGCTGGAGGTCACCAAGGAAGGTCGCGGCATCGTGATGCGGGTGCCGCTGGAGGGCGGCGGTCGACTCGTGGTGGAGATGACTCCGGATGAAGCTACCGCGCTCGGAGAGGCGCTCAAGTCCGCGGTCGGCTAGGCTGCGGCGTGCTCGGGATCGATATCAGGGTCGGTCAGGCCCGACCCTCTGCCACAGTCGTGGTCCTTCCCGTGACCGCGGCCGGACCCGGTGAGGGAGCGTCCGACACGCGAGGCGCCCGCTTCGTCGGTCTCGACCAGTTTGATGATCACACATCATTCGGGGCCGCCATCACGCAGGCCCGAGAATTCCTCACGATGTGCGGCCACACCGGAGCGCCGGGGTCGGTGCACATATTGCCCCGCCCCGGCCACACCCCCACGCACCTCATGCTGGTCGGCGTTGGATCGGGCGACGAGTCCGGATGGCGGGCCGGCGGTGCGGCGGCGACCCGGTCCGCCCCGGCCGGCGAATCGTCACTCACGGTCCTGCTGGCCGGCGGTGCGGCGGCCGCTGGCGGGTTCGCGGAAGGAGCGTGGCTCGGCTCCTATCGATTTTCGATGAAATCACCCGCCGCCGACCAGTCACGGTCGTTGCGTCGGATCACCCTCGTCTCGCGCGACTCGGAGGACTGCGCCACTGGAGTCGAACGGGCTCGCGTCGTTGCCGAGGCGGCCTGCTTCGCGCGGGACCTAACCAACACGCCGAGCCTGCGCAAGTCCCCGGAGTGGTTCGCCAACGAGGTGGCGCGTGCCGCCCGACGGCGATCCGGCCTCTCCGTCAAGGTGTGGGATGAGGTCGAGCTCGCGGATGCTGGTTTTGGCGGCCTGCTCGCCGTCGGCGGCGGCTCCTCACGCCCACCCCGACTGTTGGAGATCTCCTACCGCCCGCGGGCGGCTCGCCGTCACATCGTGCTCGTCGGCAAAGGCATCACCTTCGACACCGGTGGCATCTCGATCAAGCCCCGAGACGGCATGAAGCTCATGCGCAAAGACATGGGTGGCGCGGCCGCCGTCTGCGCGGCTGTGCTCGGGGCGGCGGACCTCGGCCTGCGGGTGCGGGTCACGGTGCTCGCCCCGCTCGCCGAAAACATGATCAGCGGATCGGCGTTTCGGCCGGGCGACGTGATCCGACACTTCGGCGGTCGCACCTCCGAGGTGCACAACACCGACGCCGAGGGTCGGCTTGTGCTCGCCGACGCGCTCGCCTATGCGGCGGCCCGACTCAAACCCGACCAACTCGTCGACCTCGCCACTCTCACTGGGGCGTCCCACGTCGCACTGGGCAAACGCACCGCCGCCCTCTTCACCGACGAGCCCGAGCTGGCCCGTTCGCTCGCCGCTGCCGGCGCCGATGTCGGCGAGGCGACGTGGCGGCTTCCGCTGCACGACGAATATCTGCCCCTCATCGCGAGTGAGGTCGCCGACGTCAACAACGCCCCGAAACCGGTTGCGGCGGGAACTATTCTCGCCGCGCTGTTCCTTCGGGAGTTCACGGGCGCGGCGCGCGATAAATGGGCGCATATCGACATGTCCGCTCCCTCGTG
Source organism: uncultured Actinomycetota bacterium (assembly GCA_963736695.1). Lineage (GTDB taxonomy): Bacteria > Actinomycetota > Actinomycetes > Mycobacteriales > Micromonosporaceae > CAVTPU01. The sequence goes on along the minus strand of CAVTPU010000004.1, from coordinate 2,052,737 downwards.
GTCGGACCGCGTCGACGGTGTTCTGGTCCGGGGCGCGACTGGATGGGGCGCACGCCTGCTGCTGCGTTGGCTCGCCGATCAGGCGGAGGCCGGACTGTGATGCGAGCGGCTCGCCGACGCTGAGCCCGTTCGGGCGTTCTTAGGCACTTGGCGGGTTGGCGGTCTTCGTGGCGCAGAGCAGCCCGGTGCCGACCGTGAGCATCGCCGGTGTCCACTCTGGAGCGTCGCGGACATATGCGATGAGTTCGCGCAGCACCTGCCGGTCGGCGTCGGTCGAGGCCGGGCCATTGCCCTCCGCGTCCACGCCGAAGGCGTTGTTGAGAGCCAGCAGCCCCCCATCGCGCAGCAATCGGTGCGCCGATCTCACACTCGATGGGCAATCCTCAATGTCTAGGTCGATGAAGACCAGGTCATAGGCGTCATCGGCGAGGCGTGGCAACACGTCGCGGGAGTGTCCGGCGATGAGTCGGGCCCGGCCTGGAGCGAACCCGGCGGCGGCGAAACACTGGCGGGCCATCACCTGGTGATCCGGCTCGATGTCGATCGACGTGAGCACGCCGTCGGGGCGCATGCCGCGCAGCAGCCAGAGCCCGCTCACCCCGGTGCCCGTGCCGATCTCGACGACGTTTTTTGCCCTGGCAACCCCGGCGAGCAGTCGCAACGCGGCTCCCGTGCCTGGCCCCACCGGGGCCACCCCGAGTTCGGTGGCCCAGCTCATCGCGTGCAACAGCACCGGATCCAGCGCCGGATACGCTTCGGTGAACCCACGCATCGCCGTCTCGCGGGAAGCGCTGGCTGTCGGGGTGATCGTGCACCTCCTGCGGGACTGCTCCGGTCCGCACGAGCCTATGCAACCCATGCCGCCCCCGACAGCGTGCCATCGTGTCATCCTGGATTGGCGGGAAGTGCGGAGGTGAGGCTGGGGTGACAGGCGATGCTGAAGCGTCGAGACAGTCGTCGGCGTGGTGGTCGGACGCCGAACGTGACCCCTGGCGCGACCCGTCATCCGCCCCGATCTTGGTCAACCAGCCCGCCTCGCAGCCGCCGCCAGTTATAGAGATCGATGACTCGCCGGCGCGATCGGTGACCGGATGGGCCGGTCCTCGACTGGTCGCGCTAGTCGCTGTGGTGGGGCTCTCCGCCGGCGTGCTCGGCGGTGCGGTCGGGTTTGTGGCGGCCGTCGGTCGGCAGGCGCCTCGAGTCGTGCTCGGCGCGGGTATGGGCGGATCGCCCGCACCCGCCGCGCGGCCACCCACCTCATTGCCGGCGATTGTGCGCCGCGTGCTGCCGAGCGTGGTCACGATTCAGGGGACCAGCCCGCAGGGCGAGACCATCGGGTCCGGCTTCGTCATCAGCACGAGCGGATATCTGCTCACCAACGAGCATGTCATCGCCGACGTGCCCGACCGTGGTGTGCACGTGACATTCGCCGATGGCGGCACCAGCGACGCGCGGGTGATCGGGCGGGACAGAGAATCGGATCTGGCCGTGTTGAAGGTGGACCGGTCGGGGCTGAGCCCGGTGGAGTTCGCCGACTCCGATTCGGTCTCGATCGGCGATGGGGTGATCGCGGTCGGCTCTCCGCTGGCGCTCTCCGGCACCGTGACCGCCGGCATCATCAGCGCCATCGACCGCACGATGCAGACCACCGACGTCGGCAGCGTTCCCCGCTATTACGCCGCGATTCAGACCGACGCGGCGGTCAACAGGGGCAATTCGGGCGGACCTCTGTTCGACTACTCGGGGCGCGTGGTTGGGATCAACTCGGTGATCAAGTCCTTGGTGCAGGACGGCGAGGAGGCCGGCAACATCGGCATCGCGTTCGCCATCCCCATCGATCAAGCGGTGCGCATCGCGTCCGACATCATCGACACCGGGCACGCGAGGCGCACGGTGATCGGGGCCAGGTTCGACTCGGGTGTCGGCGACGGTGTGCGGCTGAGCGCGGTCGACGCGAACGGCCCGGCGGCCACTGCGGGGTTGCGCTCCGGTGACGTGGTGGTCCGTCTCGGCGACCACCGCATCATTGAACCCGTTGACCTGATCGCGCTGGTTCGACGCTATGACCCGGGCACTGTGGTGACGATCGCGTATCGCCGGGGTGGCGCGACTCACAATGCGTCTGTCACGCTTGTCGCGGACGCGAAATGACGCGGTGGGATCGGCTCCCGGGGCGGTCATGACCGCCTGGTGTGTAGGTTTACGGTCGAGGGCGGGAGGTGGCAGTGTTCGACAACATCAACTTCTGGGAAGTCGGCGTTCTGCTTCTGCTCGCGCTGTTCATCTTCGGCCCGGAACGCCTCCCCAAAGTCATCGGTGACGGCCTGCGCATGGTGCGCAACGTGCGTGACATGGCCCGCAACGCCACCACCGACCTCAGCCGTGAGCTCGGCACCGAGGTGCAGCTGGAGGATCTGAACCCCAAGACCTTCCTGCGCAAGCACCTGCTCTCAGAAGAGGACGAGCAGTTGTTGCGACGTCCTTTCGATGACGCCTATCGCGACGTGCGCCAGATCACCGCCGAAGTCAACGACTTCACCGGCCCCCGTCAGCTGCCGGCCGGTCAGCACCCGACCGATGAGCCCTCAGGGCCGCACGGCACGGTCGGGCGTTCCTATGACGTCGACGCGACCTGAGCCGGGCGGGGCGCGAGCCCGAGCGGCTTGCCGGCGATAGATTCCCGGCGTACGGCGAGTCGGTCGGCGATCGCGCGCAGCGCCCGTGCCGCTGGGGCCTCGGTGTCGGTGAGCACGATGGGCATGCCGGAGTCTCCGCATTCGCGAACCTGAGTGTCGAGCGGCACCTGTCCCAGCAGCGGCACCGGCGCGCCGACGAGCCGCGACAGTGACTCGGCGACCGTCGCGCCGCCGCCCGAGCCGAAGACCTCCATGCGCTCGCCCGACGGCAGCTCCAGCCACGACATGTTCTCGACCACCCCGACCAGCCGCTGGTGCGTCTGCAGGGCGATCGAGCCCGCGCGTTCGGCGACCTCGGCGGCGGCGGTCTGCGGGGTGGTCACCACGATGATCTCGGCGTTGGGCAGCAGGTGTGCGAGCGAGATCGCCACGTCGCCGGTGCCTGGCGGCAGGTCGAGCAGGAGCACGTCGAGGTCGCCCCAGAACACGTCGGCGAGGAACTGCTGCAGCGCCCGGTGCAGCATCGGCCCGCGCCACACGACGGCGGCGTTGCCCGGCGTGAACATGCCGATCGAGATCACCTTGACGCCGTGCGCCTGCGGCGGCATGATCATGTCTTCGACCTTGGTGGGGCGCCCCTCGACGCCGAACATCCGTGGCACCGAATGGCCGTAGATGTCCGCGTCGACGACCCCGACCGCGAGCCCCTTCGCGGCCAGCGCCGCGGCCAGGTTGACCGTCACCGAGGACTTGCCGACCCCGCCCTTGCCGCTGGCGATCGCATAGACGCGGGTGCGCGAACCGGGCTGGGCGAACGGGATCACCGGCTCGGCGGCGCCGGAACCACGCAGCTTGGCCTGCAACTCTTTGCGCTGTTGGTCATCCATCACGCCGAACTCGACGCGAACCGCTCGCACCCCATCGACGGCGCTCACCGCAGCGGTGATGTCGGTGGTGAGTCGATCACGCATCGGGCAGCCGGCGACGGTCAGCAAGATGCCGATCTCCGCCGTGCCCGCGTCGTCGACAGTCACCGACCGGACCATGCCGAGGTCGGTGATCGGGCGGTGGATCTCGGGATCGTTCACGGTCGCGAGTGCGGCGTGGATCGCTGGTTCGACTGCGGTCGTCGGAGCTGCCATGCCTCTCATGCTAGCCACCGCCGCCGGCGGTGACCGTCGCGCGGCCTGTGTGATCAATCAGGACTGGATTGACCGGGACGAGGTCGGCGCACGGCGCCGACCTCGTCGGCGAGTCGGTTGATCTCCGCTCGGAGGAAGTCCCGGGTCGCCACCTCGCCGATCGCGATGCGTAGGGACGCGATCTCCCGGGTGAGATATTCAGTGTCGGCTTTCTGCATGCTCGCCCGGCGCCGGTCCTCGTCGAGAGCGAGCCGGTCACGATCGGCCTGGCGTCGTTGCGCCAACAGGATCAACGGCGCGGCGTAGGAGGCCTGCAGGGAGAGCAGTAGCGTGAGAAACGTGAAGGTGTAGGGATCGAATCGCCACCTCGCCGGAGCGAAGACGTTCCAGCTGATCCACGCGGTGATCACCACCGTCATATAGACGATGAAGGCGGCCGTGCCCATCGACCGGGCGATGCCTTCGGACCACCGGCCGAAGATCTCCGGGTCAAAGCGTGGCATTCGCAGTCGCCTGGGCTCGCGCGGCTGATCCAGTCGCTTGTCGGGGGGCGAGCCGCCCGTCAACCAGCCGACGCCGCCACCCGTACGCCGGATTCGTTTGACTTGGCGGCCACCGGCGCCGGGACGCCCGATCGGCTCAGCCATGGGTCCGGGCGACGGCGGTGACCTGATCGCGGTCGCGCCAGTCCCGCGGCAACAGGTGATCGAGCAGGTCGTCGACGGTGACCGCGCCGACCAGCCGGTCGTTTTGATCAACCACCGCGATCGCCACCAGGTTGTAGGTCGCGAGCCGTTGGGTGATCTCGGCGAGCGGTGTGTGCGGACTGATCGGGTCGAGCCCGCGGTCGACGATCGACCCGAGGAGCGCGGCCGGCGGCTCCCGCAGCAGCCGCTGGAAGTGCGCCACGCCGAGATAGCGGCCGGTCGGGGTGGCTGTGGGCGCTCGCGAGACGAAGACCTGCGCGGCGAGCGCGGGAGGCAGTTGCTCCCTGCGGACACGCGCGAGGGCTTGCGCGACCGACGCCTCCGGCGGCAAGATCACCGGTTCGCTGGTCATGATCGACCCTGCGGTTCCCGGCAGATAGGCCAATAGCGCCCGTACGGGGGAAGCCTCGTCGGGCTCCATGAGGTTGAGCAGCTCGTCCTGATCGATCTGGGGAAGCTCGGCGAGCAGGTCCGCGGCGTCGTCGGGATCCATCTCCTCCAACACGTCGGCTGCGCGCCGCCGGTCGAGGGTGGTGAGGATCTCCACCTGGTCCTGTTCGGGCAGCTCGCCGAGCACGTCCGCGAGGCGTTCGTTGTCGAGTTCGGCCGCGACCTCGGTGCGGCGGGCCACCGGCATATCCTGCAGCGCGTTGGCGAGGTCGGCGGGGCGCATCTGCTCCAGAATGGCGAGCAGGAACGCCGCCCCCTGTGCCGACACCGGATCGGTCAGGCCGCTCACCTCGGCCCATTCGAGTTGGTGCAGCTGGCCCCGACGGCTCAGCCGGCCGGTCGTCTCCCGCACCGCGACCCGGCCTGCGGTCCACTCGCCCGTGCGGTCCCGCTCCATCGCGACATCGACCACCGTGGCGGCCACTCCCGACGAAGTCATCGTCACCGGCCTGTCGAGCAGCTCCTCGAGGACCAGCAGCTCCGTGGCGCGCTTTTCGAACCGGCGCAGGCTGATCGTGCCGGACGAGAGCACCACCCCATCGGCGTCGATGGACACGACGCGGCCGATCGACAGAAAGACCCGCCGCCGCAACGCCAACTCGGCCACCAGGCCCACGATTCGGGGTGGCCGGTCACCCGACTGGGCCCGGGCGACCGCGTCCCGGACCCGACCGACGAGATCGCCGTTGGGGTCGAAGACCGGCACGCCCGCGAGCCGGGCGAGATAAACCCTGGTCGGCGTCACTCCGCCAGCGTAGATCGCAAAGACGAGCCGTGGCCGGCGCACGCGTGATCGCCGCCCGACCCGTCAGCCCCCTCGACGGCGAGGATGTCACCCGTGGGGATGAGGCGGCGCACGATCGCCCGCCCTGCCCAGGCTTCGCTGAGCTGATCGGGTGGGCGACTGTTGAGCCGTTTGATGGCCAGCGCCGCCACCGCGGCCTCCCAGTCGGGCTCTTCGGGGCGGATCGAGCGCACCTCGACCGGGCACCTCAGGATCGCACCGCCGTGGTCACCGCGGGCAGTCACTACGGCGGTGGAGGCCTCGGCCAGGCCCGGCACGTCCTGCTCGCCGGGGCCGGTGACCACCAGCACGCTGTCGTCGTGCCACGCGCACCACGCGAGCACCGGGGCCGCGGTGCCGGCCGCCACCCAGATCGCGGACGCCTTGCGCAACACTTCAGGAATCAACGGATGCACGGGGCAGGCTCTCATCGTCGACGATCTCGGCACGGCCCACCGCCGCGAGGCTCACCCGCCACAGGTCTGCGGCGAGATCCGGATCGCTGGCCCGACGCGACGGTGTCGCCAACCGTTCGTCGATATAAAAACCACCCGGGGTGAGCGCCGCCGGCTCGGCGGCGGCGAGCCACACGAGCGTGCGGGCACCGTGCTGCGGTGTGCGCACGAGTGGGGCGTAACGGTAGAACATGCGCACCACCGCGCTTTCAGCGCCGAATCGGGTGCGCACCACGCCGGGGTGAAACGAGGCGGAGAAGATCTCGGGCCAGCGTCGCGCCGCCTCCGTCGCGAAGAGGATATTCGCCTGTTTCGCCGAACCATATGTGGTGAACATGCGATAACGGTGGCGATCGAGGGAAAGGTCGCCCGGGTCGAGGCGCCCTCTGCGGTGTGCGATCGACGACGTGTTGACGATGCGTCCGTTCCGCAGCGAAACCCGCAGATCGTGGCTGAGCAGCACGTGCGCGAGGTGGTTGACCTGAATGGTGTACTCGAAACCATCCACTGTGGTGCGTCGCTCGGGGAAGGCGCCGCCGGCGTTGTTGGCGAGCAGATCGATGCGCGGCAGTTCTGCCCGCAACGTCGCGGCCAGCGCGGCGACATCAGCGAGGACGCCGAAGTCGCAACGGTGGACGCCGATCCGGGTCGGGACGGCGCCAGGTCGCCGATCGCCTGTCGCCGCAGCCGATCGCGCCAGGTCCGCAGCGGCGTCGAGCCGTTGCCGATCACGTCCGACCAGCTCGACCGACCAGCCCAGACGGGCGAGCTCGCACGCCGCGGCGAGGCCGATCCCCGAACTCGCCCCGGTGATCACCGCGACCGGTGGAGTGACATCTTCCACAGCGTCGTTCTCCGGGTTCATCCGCTGAGGTTACCGTGTCAGCACCGCACCGCGTCGCCTCGCGTCGAACAAGAAGTGGAGCCCCACACATGGTCGCAGCCCGCCCCCGCCGGTCATGTCTGGCCGTCCCCGGATCGAGCGTCAAGATGCTGGACAAGGCCCAGGGCCTGCCGGCTGATCAGGTCTTTCTCGACATTGAGGACGCCGTCGCGCCGCTCGCCAAACCCGACGCGCGCCGCAACATCGTCGCCGCCCTCACTACCGGCGACTGGTCGGGCAAGACCCGCGTGGTGCGGGTCAACGACCTGACGACCGAGTGGACTTATCGCGACGTGATCGAAGTGGTGGAGGGCGCCGGGCACGTGCTGGACTGCATCATGCTGCCGAAGGTGCAGTCGGCCGAGCAGATCGCCTGGCTCGATCTCACCCTGACCCAGTTGGAGAAGACGTTGGGGCTGCCGGTCGGCGGCATCGGCATTGAAGCACAGATCGAAAACGCCCGAGGCCTGGTCAATGTCGACGCCATCGCCGCCGCGTCGCCGCGAGTCGAGACCATCATCTTCGGCCCCGCCGACTTCATGGCATCGATCAACATGAAGTCGTTGACGGTCGGGGCGCTCAACCCCGACTATCCCGGCGATCCCTTTCACTACATCCTCATGCGGATCCTCATGGCTGCCCGGACATATGATCTGCAGGCCATCGACGGGCCATTCCTGCAGATTCGCGACGTCGACGGCTTTCGCGATGTGGCGAAGCGCTCGGCGGCGCTCGGCTTCGACGGCAAATGGGTGCTGCACCCCGGGCAACTCGAGGCGGCCAACGAGATCTATTCGCCGACACAGGCCGACTTCGACCACGCGGAGTGGATCCTCGACGCCTATGCCCACGCCACGTCTGAGGCGGGCGGGCGCTTGGGCGCGGTCATGCTCGGCGATGAGATGATCGACGAGGCGTCCCGCAAAATGGCGCTCGTCATCGCCGCGAAGGGGCGGGCGGCGGGAATGACCCGAACCGCCCGTCCCGACGCCACGTCACTGACGTCATGACGTGTTGACCGCCGCCATGATGGCGACGATCCAGACACCACACAGGCACAGCCCGATTCCGGTGAGGATCCAGCCGATGATGATGCCGGCGAGAGCCATCCCGTCGCCCTGTTCGCCACGCTCACGGATCTGTTTGCGCGCGACGTGGCCGAGCACCGCGCCGACTGGGGCGCTGATCCAGGTGAACAAGCCGGCCAGTGCGCAGACCAACGAGGCGATCGCCAAGCCGTTGGTGGTCTGCGTCGCGAAGCCAGGCTGACCATAGGCGGGTTGGCCATAGCCGGCCGGCTGCTCATAGCCGGGCTGCGCGTAGGCCGGGGCATAGTCGGGCTGCTGATAGGTCTGGGCATAGTCGGCGCCACCGGGATAAGACGGCGGTGGCACGTCGGTCTGGCCGGACGTCGGCTCGTTCATCGACCACGCGGCCGGCGGCGGAGAACCGGCGGGCGGTGCTGGGGGCTCCGACGCGTCAGTGGGGCCGGCTGGGTAGGGCGCAGTCGGCGCCGGCGGCTCGGGTGTCGCTCCGGGCGGCGTCGGTGGGGTCGGCGCGGTCGGGTCCGACCACGAGGGCGGTTGAGGTTCGGTCATCGTGACTCTCCGATTGGGCCTGGTGTGACATACCGGTGGACGGCTGGCGTCGTCTGGCTTCGCCAGCCTAGCGGGCCTAGTCATCCCCGGTGGTGCTGATCAGTCGATCGTCGCGCTGGCGGAGATCGGCGTTGCTCAGCGGCCGTGGCCCCGGCAGGATCAGCGCATGGACAGTGACGTGGATCGACTTGATGGGCGGGTCGCCCTGGTCACCGGGGCGGGCAGCGCCACCGGCATCGGATATGCCATCGCGGCCCGGCTGCGCAGACTCGGGGCCAATGTCGGGCTTGTCTCGACCACCAAACGCATCCACGAACGCGCGGCGGAGCTGGGCGCGACCGGTTTCGTCGTCGACCTGACCGACGAGGCCGAGGTGGCGGCGTTGGCGGACGCGGTGACCGAGCAGCTCGGTGAGCTCAGCGTGCTGGTCAACAACGCCGGGTTGGCGAGCAAGGCGAGCCCGGAGATCCTGCGGCCGGTCGCGCAGCTCACCACGGACGAATGGCGTACCGAGATCGACCGCAATCTCACCACCACATTTCTCACCAGTCGGGCATTCGTCGCGGGCATGAGCGAACGCGGCTGGGGCCGGGTGGTCAACGTGGCCGCGACGGCCGGTCCGGTCAACGCGCTGCCAACCGAAGCGGCCTACGCCGCGGCCAAGGCCGGGGTGGCCGGATTGACCCGCGCGTTGGCGATGGAGGTCGTCGCCGACAAGGTCACCGTCAACGCGATCGCACCCGGGATCGTGCGAACCGGCAGTTCGACCGTCAGCGAGCTGCGGCGCGGTCTGGCGTCGCCGATGGGGCGTCCGGGAACGCCGGACGAGGTCGCTGCGGCGGTGGCGTTTTTGTGTACGCCCGCAGCCTCCTATATCACCGGGCAGCTCCTCGTCATCGATGGCGGCACCACCGTGTTCGCGAGCTGATGTGCTCGCGAACAGATGTTCGCGCCGTCCGTCATCGAACCGGAGTTGTTGTCACATCGCGGGGTTAGAGTCTCGTGGTGTCCGTGTTCGTCGACTGTGGAGCGATGATGGCCGAGTTCGTTGGTGACTTCGAAACCCATGTGACCGTACGGCTTGGGTCTCGCCCCGGTGACGAGGCGGACCTCGCCGAGTGGGCGGGGCGTCACGAGATGAAATACACCCGGATCGCGCTCGATCGGGGCGAGACATCGGATCAGCCGATGCTGACTTATCTCGGTCGGGGGACGTTGACGCAGCAGCGGGGGATCGTCGAGGACGTGGTGCGACGCCTGCGAGGTGACGGGTTCGACGTGATCCGGGCGAAGATCGAGGCGGCCCCGTCGAATGCGGACGTGCCGCAGACCACGGATGAGGCCGCCGATCTGCCCGACTGCTATTTCGAGCACCACATCAAGCTGGCCTTCGCTGACGGCGACGAGGTCGCCGCCGTGCGGGATCTCGTCGAGCCGCACGGCGCGTACCTGTCACGCAATGCGCGCCGTGCGCTCGACGGCGGGCGGCATGAGCGCTTCGTGACCGCGCGTTGTCACGGCGTCGGGCGACCCGAGGCCCGGCGTCGGCTCGATGATCTCGTTGCCGCGTTGACCCGCGCGGGGCATCAGCCGGTGGAGATCATCGAGGAGTTCGTCGTCTATGACGACAACCCCGCTGTGGACGCGGGTTGGCTGGAGACAGGCGGGCCATCCAGCTTTGACCGACGAACCCGCGTCGACGAGCCGGAGTTCATCGACGCGGCCCAAGCCATGGCTTGGCGCAGCGCCCGACAGAGCGTGTTCGACCACGTGCTCACGCTCATCGCCGGCTGGTCGATGCGCAACTGCCTGGTGTTGCGCGGCAGCATCGCGCTCAAGGCGTGGGCCGGCGACGAGGCGCGCGAGCCGGGAGACTTCGACTGGGTGGTGCTCGGTGACGCTCAGCGGGTGTTGCCCTATCTACTCGACCTGATTCGGCGATCGCCCGAGACGTTTGACGGTGTCGTGCTCGAGGTGGACTATGCGAAGTCACAGACCGATTGTCGTGAGGTCGGCTATGAGCAATTCGATTCGTTGACGCGCGTCGTCATCCCCTGGCGGGCCGACGGGCTTCCGCCCGGCACCATCGGAATGGACCTCGCCGAAGACGTCTGGATGCCCGGCGCTCTCGACGAGATCCGAGTGCCGCTTCGTGGTGAAAAGCGCGGTTCCGTCCTTGCTGCGAGCCGGGAACTCTCGCTCGCCTGGAAGATTCTCTGGATGTTGGGGCACGACGCGTGGTATCGCGGTGACATCCAAGCGAAGGATCTCTACGACGCGGTTCTGCTCGCCGAGGATCCGCAGACGAGGCCCTCCAACTCCTTCCTGCAGGAGGTTCTCGATTCGGAGGCGCGCGAGTGCGAGTGGGACGGCTTTGGCTTTTACGATGGCTACTTCGTCCAAGTGGACTGGGACGAGTTCCTTGACCACCACCCCTGGGTGAACGGATCGCTCGACGAGTGGTCACAGCGTCTACGCCGGGCGCTGGACGGCTGGGACGTGATCACCATGCTGCCGTCGCGTGGGTGACATTCCGCACAGGTGGCGGGGCCGGATCGTGGTAGTGGCCGGCGTTCGCGGCATCCATACTCACCGGTAACCGTGCGTACCGTCGTCTTCGCACCCGTCCGCCGTGGAGGCTCCGATGGCCCGCCTCGCCCAGACACCCGGTCTCACCGAGGTCCAGCGCGACATCGTCGCGACGGTCCGCGAGTTCGTCACCAGACAGATCATCCCGCACGCGCAGCGGCTGGAGCACGCCGACGAATATCCGACCCAGATCGTCGACGGCATGCGCGAACTCGGGCTCTTCGGCTTGACCATCGACGAGGAATACGGCGGTCTGGGTGAGTCCCTGCTGACCTATGCGCTCGTCGTCGAGGAGCTCTCGCGGGGGTGGATGTCGATCTCGGGCATCGTCAACACCCACTTCATCGTCGCCTATCTGATCGGCAAGCATGGCTCGGCCGAGCAGAAGGCGCGCCTCCTGCCGCGGATGGCGACCGGTGAGGTGCGCGGCGCCTTCTCGATGTCGGAGCCCGGCTGCGGTTCGGACGTCGCGGCGATCCGAACCCGCGCGAAGCCCGAAGACGGCGATTATGTCCTCAATGGACAAAAGATGTGGCTGACCAACGGCGCCTACTCCAGCGTCGTCGCGACACTCGTCAAGACCGACCTCGGCGCGGAGACCGACTATGGCAACATGACCGCCTTCCTGCTCGAGAAGGAACCCGGCTTCGGCGAGACTGCTCCCGGGCTCACCATCCCCGGCAAGATCCACAAGATGGGTTATAAGGGGGTCGAGACCACCGAGATGGTGCTCGACGGCCATCGGGTGCCGGCGTCAAGCGTGCTCGGCGGCCCCGACGTCGGTCTGGGGCGCGGTTTCTATCAGATGATGGACGGCATCGAGGTCGGCCGGGTCAACGTCGCCGCGCGCGCCTGCGGCATCGCCGTGCGCGCCTTCGAACTCGCGGTGACATATGCACAGCAGCGATCCACCTTCGGCAAACCGATCGCACAGCACCAGGCCGTCGCGTTCGCGCTCGCCGAGATGGGCACGAAGATCGAGGCCGCGCACGCCCTCATGGTCAACGCCGCGCGGCTCAAAGACTCGGGTCAACGCAACGACGTCGAGGCGGGCATGGCCAAACTGCTCGCCTCGGAATATTGCGCCGAGGTGGTGCAGGCGTCGTTCCGCATTCACGGCGGTTATGGCTTCTCCACCGAATATGAGATCGAACGGTTGATGCGGGAGGCGCCGTTTCTGCTCATCGGCGAGGGCACTTCCGAGATTCAGAAGACCATCATCTCTCGCGGGTTGCTGCGGGAATATCAGCTCTGACCCGCCCGATGTGGCGCGATCACGACGATCGCCGTGCCGCGCCGCATCGGGGTCGGGCGGTTAGTCGTCGTCGTGGCTCTTGCTTCGCCGCCGACGCCGACGGGCCGGGGCGATGAAGCCGAAGACCGGGCGGCTCGACGAGCGGTGATAGTCGCGGCGCCGGGGGCCCGCCATCGCATAGATCACGCCGAGGATGATGCCGAAGACGCCGAACGCGCCGATGCCCCGCATCGCCTTGTCGCTGAGGTCGAATAGTGATCCGCCCGCCGCGAGCGGCAACGCGACCAGCACGAACACGATGCCAAGCAGGACTCCATAGACGAGTCCGACGCCGCCCGCCGAGATGATCTGGCGGCTGATGGCGCGCCCGGCGACGATGCCGAAGACCGCGCCCGCGCCCGCGGCGACGCCGAACTCGGCGATCCAGCCCGAGCCGGTGGTGTCGCGGCCGAGCAGTGCCGCGAACTGTGGCATATAGCCCATGATCTGCATGACGATGCCGAGAATCACGCCGCCGCCGAGGCCACCCACGACGCCGGCGCCGGTGCGGCTAATGACATTGGATGGGGATAGATATTCGCTGCTCATCGGTGCTTGCTCCTTGAGGGGTTACGCCGTGAGAGTTACGACTGCACCCTAGAGCCCGCGACGGTCAAGACGACGCGCGCCACATGGTCCGACCGGACGGTGGTGCATCGGCGAAACGGTCAGCCTCGATGGTCACTGCCCTCGGCGGTGCCGAGCGGTGCTGGTGATCTGAACCAGGCAGTTGTGGCTCACCACGCCATTGGCGATGAAATCGCCAGTGTCGGTGGTGAGGTCGAACATCTCCAGGACCGTGCCGAGCGACTCGATGGCGCGCACTGGGCTGCCCGCCGAGACCGGGCTGGTGGGGTCGGCCGACATGCCCATCAGACGGCGCCCGATCGTCAGATATGGCCGGTGATCGGAGTTGCCGAGCACGAACTTCCAGCCACGGTCGGTGAGGAACCGGTGGTCGGAACTCGTCACCAGTTCGGTGGAGTCGTCGAGAGTGACCCGGTGCGCCGGTTTCGTCGTGGTCCAGCGTTGGATCACCTTGGTCACCACGGCCCGACGTCTGCCGCGCTGCACGGCGGTGCCGAAGACGGCGTCTCCAGTACGCACGTCGGCGAGCAGCCTCGTCTCCCCGTTCGCCATGAGGATCCGGGTGTCACCGGAGAGGCAGAAGGCGCCAGCGGGCTCACTCACCGCCGGCCGGCCATAGACGCGTCCGGCGAAGCGTCCGACGCGGGGCGCCGGGGGTGTGCCGTGGGCGCCGCGAAGCGTGATCGTCTGCGGCGCGAGGGCTCGGGGGTGAGCGTAGTCAAGGGCGACGGGAGCTGGGCGCATGGAAAAATTCGAACACACGTACGGCGAGATGTCCACAGTCATTCGTACGTGAGTTCGCACACCTTCGGCCCGTACAAGTGAATGGGTCTGCGGTGTCTCTCGCCCCGGCCGCGGCACACAACGCCCGGGCGAGAGACACACGTGACTCGCGGGCTCAGCCGGCGGCGCGCGCCTTCACGTCGGCCATGTCGAGCTCACGGACCTGTCTGATGACCGACTCCAGCGTCGCCTCGGGCAACGCCCCGGCCTGCTGGAAGACGATCACGCCGTCGCGGATAGCCATGATGGTCGGAATGGAGGTGATGGAGAACTTTGCCGCGATTCCTTGCTCCGCCTCGGTGTCGACCTTGGCGAAGACGATGTCGGGGTGCTTCTCGGAGATCCGCTCATAGACCGGGGCGAATCGCACGCACGGGCCGCACCACGCGGCCCAGAAGTCGACGAGCACGATGCCGTCAGTCTCGGTCACCTCGGCGAAATCGTTGGATGTCAACTGTCTCGTGGCCATCTGACGGCTCCCTCACGTGGTGTTCGTTCGCTGGCGCGCCGGGCGAATCGCGTCGACGCTCATCGACACAACACCCGGTGCGGGCTGGGCAATTCCCGTCCGGCCTTCGCGTGGGGCGGGTCTTGTCCCGTGGCAAGATGGAGGCGTGACCGATGGTGCCTATCGTGCCGACTTCGTCTATGACGGCGATTGCGCCTTCTGCAGCGCGTGTGCGCGGTTTGTCGAACGACACATTCCGACGCCCGCGCGGGTGCGGGCGTGGCAGTTCGCCGATCTCGACGTGCTCGGCCTCACGGCCGACGCCTGCGACGCGGCCGTGCAGTGGGTCGAGGTGACGCCGGCTGGCGCTCGCACGACAGCGGCCGGCCCGGCGGCGATCGCGGCACTGCTGCGTGCGAGCTCGCGGTGGATCTGGCGGGCCGCGGGCCGTGTGTTGGCACTGCGGCCGGTTGTGGCGCTCGCGTGGCCGATCTATCGCTGGATCGCGCACAATCGGCACCGTATGCCGGGCGGCACCGCGACGTGCTCCCTGCCGGCCGCGGCACGGCCGGCCGCGGCGGTCGGGGGACGTGAAGTGCCCGCGAATCTCGCCAGCATCACCAACATCGTGACTCACGGTAGTTGAGCTAATGCTCAGCATTGATGGAAATTCACAGTTCGATAAAGTGTGAGCCGAGTCTCGGCGTCAGCTCTATGCACCGGGCGTAGTTGCCTGCAAAATCAGTTGCATCAGAGCGTGGGCGGCGGGCGCCGGGGAGGGCCCCGCCGTTCATTGCGTCCGGGGTCATTTATCACCAACGATCTCGCACGCCGCGATCTGGAGGCGACATGCGCTTCGGCCGATATTACGAAGAGTTTGAGGTTGGCGCGGTCTATCGACACTGGCCGGGCAAGACGGTGACCGAGAGCGATGATCACCTCTTCTGCCTCATCACCATGAACCACCACCCGCTGCACCTCGACGCGCACTATGCCGAGACGTCGACCGACTTTGGCCGCAACGTCGTCGTGGGCAACCTCATCTATTCGCTGCTGCTCGGCATGTCGGTGCCGGACGTCTCCGGTCGGGCGATCGCCAACCTCGAGGTCGAATCGCTGCGTCACCTCGCCCCGACCTTTCACGGCGACACCATCTATGGCGAGACGACCGTGCTCGACAAGAGGGAATCCGAGTCGAAGCCCGACCGGGGCGTCGTCACCGTCGAGACCCGCGGATATAAGCAGGACGGCACGCTCGTGTGTGTCTTCCGGCGGCGGGTCATGGTGCCGAAACAGGCCTTCGCGGGGCCGGAGCACCCGAGCTTCCCGACCCCCGCCGACCCGCGTTGACCGCGACAGTGACCGATGACGGCGGTCGCGTCAACGATCAACCCGACACCGATCCCATCGGGGTCGGCCCATGGAGCGGACCGTGGCCCGACGATCCCCGCTATGACACGGATCTGCTCGCCGCAGGCGATCGGCGCAATGTGGTCGACCGCTATCGGTATTGGCGGCATGAGGCGATCGTGGCCGATCTCGACAGTCATCGCCACGACTTCCACGTCGCGATCGAAAACTGGCAGCATGACCTCAACATCGGCACCGTCGTGCGCACCGCGAACGCCTTTCTCGCCGCCGCGGTGCACATCGTCGGCAACCGACGGTGGAACCGTCGAGGCGCGATGGTGACCGATCGCTATCAGCACGTGCGCTATCACGCGACGCCGGCCGATCTCGCCGAATGGGCACGCGCGGAGGACCTAGCGGTGATCGGCATCGACAACCTGCCCGGCGCGGTGCCGCTGGAGACGGTCGCGCTGCCCCGCCGGTGTGTGCTCGTCTTCGGGCAAGAAGGGCCGGGGCTTTCGTCGGCGGCCCGGGAAGCCGCCGAGATGGTCTGCTCGATCACGCAGTTCGGGTCGACCCGCTCGATCAACGCGGGCGTGGCCAGCGGCATCGCGATGCACAGCTGGGTCCGCCAACACGCGTCCCTGTGACCCCCGCGATCACCTGTTGACCCGCGAGTCGCGGGGGGAGCCGGCCGCCTCGATGAGGATCGCAGCGGCCCGGGTGAGGGTGTCGACGGGTGCGGTAAAGGGCACGCGTATCCAGCTGACCAACGTGCGGTCGGCTGAGAATCCCGACCCGGGCAGCACGTCGAGCCCTAACGCGGCGGCTCGCGCGGCGAGCGTGTCACCCGAGGCGTGCCGCAGCCGCAACCACAGGGCCAAACCACCCGGGGGTACGCCGAAGCTCCACGCGTCCACGTCGACCAGCAAGCCGGTCAGGTGGTCGCGCTGGGTGCGCAGCTGCGCCCGCCGGTCTGCGATGAGCTGGTCGAGCTGATCGAAGAGCTCGCACGCGATGAGTTGCTGCGGTAGTGCGGCCACATGGGTGGCGGTGATCGGGTCGAGCAGCAGCCGTTCGATGAGGCCGGCGGAGGCGCGAATCCATCCCACGCGCAGGCCACCCCAGACAGTTTTGCTCATCGATCCGATCGCGACCGCCCGAGCGATGCGTGGCGGCGCGGCGGGTGGATGCTCCCTCAGATCGAGGTCGCGCATCGTCTCGTCGACGATCACCGTCACGTTGTGCCGGGCGGCCTCGGTGGCGACGAGCACGCGGGTGGCGTTGTCCATGAACGCGCCGGTGGGGTTGTGGAAGTCGGGGCTGAGGCACGCGACGGTCATTCCGGCCGCTCCGAGCGCGGCGCGCAGGTGTGCGTGATCCCAGCCCCGGTCGGTGACGGCGATCGTGGTGAGTCGTGTCGTGTCGTGGCGCAGCAGCCCGAGTGTGCCGAAATAGGCGGGGTTCTCTACCGTCGCCCTGGTGGGGCGCAGATGGGCGAGCAGCGTGGCGAGGGCGGATCGGGCGCCGGCCGTGACGAGGATCTGGTCGGGGCGGGTGGCGGTGCCCTGAGCGGTGAACCGGGCGGCGATGCGTTCCCGCAGTTCGGGCAGGCCGGCCCCAGGCTCGCCGGTGTCGAGCAGCAGGCGCCGCGAGCGCTCCAACGCGCGCCGCGTGGCGTCGAGGAAGAGTTCCATCGGCGCGGCCGGCTCGGCGTGGCGCAGGTCGATCGCGGCACCGTGGCGGTCCACTGAGGACGGTGCGTAGCGCTCGCCGTATCGGGGTGGCAGACACACGACACTCGCACTGCCGTGTCGGGTCGCCACCCAGCCGTCGTTACGAAGCGTGGTCAGCGCCGCGACGATCGTGCCCCGGCTCAGCCGCAGATCCCGCGCCATCCGTCGCTCCGATGGCAGGCGGTCGCCCGGCCGCACACGTCCGTCGAGCACCGCCTCGCGCAGGGCGTGGGCGAGCGAGTCGGCGAGCGCGGCGCCGGGCATGCGCCACTCGCCGAGCACCCGATCCAACATTGGTCCAGTTTCGCACAACTGGACCAGCCGCTGCGAGGTCGCCACCGGCTAACGTCCGGCATATGCACCCGCTGCTCAGTGATGACCTCACGCACCTGCCGGACCTCCTTGACCACGTGCGGGCACACGCCGTACGGGTCGTGTCGCATCTCGATGACCGCCCGGTGGCCGCACGTGTGCCCGCCCCGCCGTCCCGGCCGCTGCCCGATCGGGGGGTCGGTCTGGACGGCGTTCTGGAGTCCTTCGCACGAGACTGGGAACCCGGATTTTCGGGTAGTGCCGGGCCGCGCTACCTCGGATTTGTGACCGGTGGGGTGACCCCGGCGGCGCTCGCCGGCGATTGGCTCACCGCCACGTTCGACCAGAACGTCAGCAGCCGGTTCGACTCGACCGCCGCCGACCTGGAGGAACAGACCGTCGGTTGGCTGCGTGAACTCTTCGGGCTCGATTCGCGACATCAAGGCACGTTCGTCAGCGGCGCGACCATGTCGAACACCGTCGGATTGGCGATCGCCCGGGAATGGCTCGGCGAACAGCGCGGCGTGTCGGTCGCGGAGTCTGGGGTCGGCGCCCTCGGTTCGGCGCACGTGATCTCCGCACGCCCACACTCCAGTGTGGTCAAGGCGTTGTCGGTGCTCGGATTGGGGCGCGGCGCGCTGCGCCTGGTCGAGGCTCTGCCCGGACGCGAGGCGATCGACGTGGCCGCACTCGACGACGCGCTCACGGCGCTGCGCGGTGAGCCGGCGATCGTGGTCGCCAACGCCGGAACCGTGAACACGGTCGACTTCGACGACCTGCGTGCGATCGCCGCACTGCGTGAGCGGCACCGGTTCTGGCTGCACGTCGACGGGGCTTTCGGCGCCTTCGCGGCGCTGAGCCCGGCTCACGCTCATCTCGTCGACGGCGTGGAGGAGGCCGACTCGATCTGCGTCGATCTGCATAAGTGGCTCAATGTCCCATATGACAGCGCGGTGCAGTTCACCCGGTGGCGTGATCTGCAGTTGCGGGTGTTCCGTAACTGCGCCGCATATCTCGGAGCCATCGGCGAACGCCCGGATCCACTGCATCTGACGCCGGAGAACTCCCGGCGTCTTCGAGCACTTCCGGCCTGGTTCAGCCTCGCCGCCTATGGGCGGGCAGGCCACGCGGAGATCGTGCGACGGTGTGTGGATCTCGCGACACGGTTGGGCGATGAGATCGCCGCGACGCCGGGGCTGCGGTTGCTGGCACCGGTGCGGCTCAACGTCGTCTGTTTCACAATCGACGTCGCTGATCCCACCCGCGCCATCGGCGAATTCATCGATAAGGTCAACGCGACGGGCGACGTCGTGATAACTCCGACGGTGCTCGACGGGGTGCCTGCCGTGCGTGCGGCGTTGAGCAGCTGGCGAACCACGGAGGCCGACATCGACCGGGTCGCGGCGGTGCTGCGGCGTGCCGCTGGCTGAGGGCACGGGATGCGTCCGTGCGCCGAGCGGGAACGCGGCGGAGAGGGCAGAATGAGGGTGTGACCCTCGCGGTTCGATGCCCACGCTGTGGCGCGCAGGTGAGAGCTCCCAGTCTCTTGCACAGCGACTATCAGTGTGACAACTGCGGCCCCGTGCCACCGCTGCACCTCGCGCACGGGGTCTCAGCCGAGGTCATCGCCACCATCACTGGCCGACTCCGGGTCGATCACGGACGGGATCCGATCCCGCTGTGGTGCCCGTGGCCGCTGCCACAGGGGTGGATGGTGACCGGCGCCGCGTGGGTCGGCGACGATCGGACCGGGCCGCGAGCGTCCGCGCTCGCGCTCTCCGGGCCGGCGCCGCTGGTCGGGGGGCCGGCTGACCTGGTGCTCGTGGCGGAGGAACCAGGGGTCGGTCTCGGAATGCACCTCGCCGGAGCCTCCGGACCGGATCCTGGCCCGGAGCTGCGGGAAAAGATCGAATCAACGCCGCCGCACGCGAAAGTGAAGGCAGTCGGACATCCGACTCCTTTGTGGGCGGTGGCGGCCGATGGTGACCGCAGTGCCTATGTGGGCGAGGCCCGGGCGTTGTGGTTGTACGTGGTCACGTGGCCGGCCGCCGCGGGCTATCTGCTCGCGGAGTCGATCGAGCTGCGGGATCTCGTGGAGGCACGACCGAGCGAACTGGTCTTCGGCGCGCCGTCGTTGAGGCTATCGGCGGGCGCCGCGGGCGAGTAACCTGAAGGCAAAGCGCGCGGTCGGGCAGTTTGTCGGAAGTGTTCACGTAAGTTGGTATGCACCTGATACGGTGTGTGAAGCCACGACTGCGACTGCGTGTCGTGGGGAGGAGGATGACGGGATGGTCAAGAAGGTCTTTACTTGGGGCGGCATCGCGTTCCTGATCTTCTTTATCGCGTTCCGTCCGGCCTCGGCGGCCGAGGTGTTCAAGTCCATCGGCTCCGGCATCATGGACATCGCCACAGGATTTGGCGACTTCTTCACGAACCTCGTCGCTTAGTTCTGCGGCATGGTCTCCGAGGACCCGAGTCACGGCGGCGAGCCGGACGGTGAAGGCCGCCGGCAGCCGCCGGAACGCGATACTGAACCTATTCCGCGGTTTCGGGACACAGACATCGTCGAGTTCGATGACGTCGAGTTCGCCGAGTTGGGTGTTCCACCGCAGACCGGTGTCGGCTTCGAACCGATCGAGCTGATCGCCACCCGCCAACCGAGCGATCTCGCACGTCGTTATCTGTTCCCGACCGAGAAGTTCCGCGGCGAGTGGCGACGGCACTGGATCCATCTGATCAAGCGGTTGCTGCTCGGTGTGTTGGCTACGTTCGTGCTCGGATATCTCGCTGGTTACTTCGCAAACAAGGAAGTCACCTCGGGATTGACGATTCTTGTCATCATCTGGCTCGCGGTCATGGGCTGGGTGTTCTGGGACATCGCCGAGTGGTACTACGACCGGTTCCTGCTCACTAACAAGCGGGTCATGCTCATCGAGGGCATAGTCGCCCGCAAGGTCGCGATGATGCCGCTCAACCGGGTGACCGACATGAAATACACCCAGTCCCCGTTGGGGCGAGTGCTCGGTTACGGCACCTTCGAGATCGAATCGGCCGGTCAAGAGCAAGCATTGCGCCGAGTCGAGAATCTGCCGAACCCCACCGACCTCTATCTGCAAGTGGTGGAGGAGATGTACGAGCCGGAGGCGTCGGAGGCTCGGCGTCGGCCCGCCAAGGTGGACGACGGCTCCTAGCCACACTCCGTCGGTGCCGCTCGCCCGTCGAGCGACACCGACGGATTCGATAGCGTGTGCCGCGTGATGCGAATCGATCTGCACACCCATTCGACCGTCTCGGACGGCACATTGACCCCCGCTGAGGTGATCGAGGCCGCCCACGAGGCCGGCCTCGACGCGGTCGCGCTCACCGACCACGACAGCGTGCGAGGGTGGGACGAGGCCGCCGCCGCCGCGCTGCGAGTGGGGATCGAGTTCCTGCCCGGCGTCGAACTCTCCTGCCGGTGGTATGGCGCCGAACCGGCGATCTCGTTGCACCTGCTCGCCTACGGCGTCGATCCGGACGACGAGCCGCTCGCCGCCGAGATGGCGCGGGTGCGGGCCGGGCGGGAGCAGCGCGCCGAAAAGATCATCGAATTGATGAGGGCGGATGGATTGGACGTCACCTGGGCCGAGATCGAGGACTATGCCCAGGGCGGCACCGTGGGACGCCCACATCTGGCTCAAGCCCTGATCAAGCGCGGACTCGCCGCGTCGGTCTCCGAGGCGATGGCCCCTCACATGCTCGGCGAGCGGTGGCGGATCTCGAAACCGGACACCGAGGTCTTTCAGGCGCTGGCGTTGGTGCGGGGGGCTGGCGGCGTGCCGGTCTTCGCCCACCCCCGGGCGACGAGACGCGGCCGCACGGTGCCAGACGAGATCATCGGAGAGATGGCACAAGCCGGTCTGGCCGGGCTCGAAGCCGACCACGAGGAGCACACTGCGCAGCAGCGGGCGCACCTGCGGGCCTTGGCCGCGCGACTGGGGATCGTTGTCACTGGGTCGAGTGACTTCCACGGCGCCAACAAGACCGTGCGAATCGGCGCGAACACCACTGATCCCGAGGTCTATCGCCAGATCCGGTCCGCCGCCCAGAGATCATGAATCCGGATCGGGCTGCCCAGTCACCTCACGCGAGGGCTGGTTCTGGGGCTCGGCGGGCCGGCTGAGCCTGATCACCGCGACCCCGCGGTCGAGGTCGACGCCGGTGCCGTACGCCGAGTCGAGGCGTCGTCGGGTCGTCTCCTCGACGTGCTCGGTCTGCTTGTGCCGGGTCGGCTGAAACAGGCCGGCGATCTCGGCCAGCCCGGCGGACATCATTCCGGCCGAGGTCGAGTCGTCGTCGCCCCTCATCCAGCGCAGCAGACCCACAATGTCCTCCCAGTCAGGCCCACCTCCGGCGAACTGTCCGGTTCGCCATGGTGGCACCACCGCTACTACTGTCGCACGGGTTTGGCAGGATC
Organism: uncultured Actinomycetota bacterium; assembly: GCA_963736695.1. Lineage (GTDB taxonomy): Bacteria > Actinomycetota > Actinomycetes > Mycobacteriales > Micromonosporaceae > CAVTPU01. Next base: position 2,030,526 of record CAVTPU010000004.1, on the reverse strand, counting down.
GACATGTGGCAGCCTCCCGTTCCGTCTCCCGTCGAGTCGATCTTCCGCAGCAGCCCGGCCTCTTCACCGAGCCACAAAGGCTCTTCACCTGCACCCCGAGCCGGCTCGGGACCTTCGAGGACTGCCCACGTCGTTATCGGTTCACCTATATTGACCGCCCGTCGCCACCAAAGGGGCCGCCGTGGGCGCACAATTCGCTCGGCGCGAGTGTCCACACCGCGTTGCGGTCGTGGTTTGATCTCGCGCCTGACCGGCGTCGTCCGGAGGCGGTGGCAGGCCTGTTGCGCGCGACCTGGGTGCGTGAGGGCTATCGCGACGAAGATCAGGAACGCGACGCGTTCAACCGGGCGCTGGGCTGGCTCGACTCCTATCTCGACGGGCTTGACCCGGACTTTGAGCCGGTTGCGATCGAGCGAACCGTCGCCGCGAAGACCGCGACGCTGGCGTTGTCGGGCCGGGTCGACCGCATCGACGATGTTGACGGCGAATTGGTCATCGTCGACTACAAGACCGGAAGATCCGGGGTGAGTGTCGATGATGCGAGGGGATCCCGTGCTCTGGCGTTGTATGCGTTCGCCGCCGAGCGGGTGTTTCGGCGGCGGTGCCGGCGGGTCGAGCTGCACCACCTTCCGACCGGTGTGATCGCCACGCACGAACACACCGACGAATCGTTGGCCCGGCATGTCTCGCGCGCGGAGCAGACCGCCGCGGACGCCCTCGCGGCCGAACGCGCGGCGGCCGGTGGGGTCGATCCGGACGTCGCTTTTCCGGAGACGCCCAGCCCGATCTGCGGGTGGTGCGACTTCCGCAGGTCCTGTCCGACCGGTTCACAACGTGAGGGTCGCGAGCCGTGGAGTGCCCTCGGCGTGGGCCCGCTCGGCTCGCCGACAACGGTTCCGGTGGCCGAAAGTCCGAAAATTAGTAGTCTGTAGCGATGTTTGAAGAAATTCTCGGACTCCCAGCCCACCCGTTCATCGTCCATGCGGCCGTGATCTTCGTGCCGCTCCAGATTCTGGCGACCTTCGCCTACGCGTTGGTCCCATATACCCGCCGGTTTGTGGCCTGGCTCGTGGTCGCGCTCGCTGTCGTGGCACCGTTTTCGACGTTCGCCGCCGCCGAATCTGGCGAGGAGCTGCAGGAGCGCCTGGTGCGCCGCGGCCTCACCGATGAATCGATAATTGCAAAAATTTCACAGCATGAGGAGTACGCCGAAGCGGCCGCGTTCACCTCCATGCTTCTCGGGCTTTTCGCCATCGCACTGGTCGTGATCTATTTCCTGCAGGCCCGCAAGGCGGCGACGCCGGCCGGCCCGGCGGATGACTCGGCGGCGGGCAGCGCTGACGGCGACGTCGCCCGCACCTCGACATCGGCGCTGCCGGCAAACAAGGCGTTGCTCGTGGTCGTGCTGGTTCTGACCGTCGGTGTGCTCGGAGTCGGTGGCGCCGCCGGATACAGCATCTTCAAGGCTGGCGACACCGGCGCCCAGATGGTCTGGTCCGCCGAATGACGGTTCGTTCGATCATCACGGCGTGAAACGTCAGGTGAGCGCCCCGCCGCAGACGACACAAAGGACAGTCAAGGTGGAGATCGCCGCGATGATCGCGACTGTGCGGGTGACCGTGCGGGCCTTTGTCTCGGCCCGATCCAATTCCGCATGATCCACCGGAGGCAGCGTGCGGGGTGGGGCCGGTCTCACGACTAGGGGCACCCGCCAGTCGGCGGCCGGTCCCACGGTGGCTGGCGGCCCGGCATAGCCGGGCGCGGGGGAGGCCCCAGCCGGCGAAACAGGGGCGGGGGGTGGCGTCGCGGCAGCCTCGGGCTCTGGGCGGCGCCAGAACGAATCGTCCTCCTGCACGAGACAAACGCTACCGGGGCGTGAGGCGGCGTGGGAGGTTGGCGGCGATTGCCGCCAACCTCCCACGCCACTGTCGACTCAGTGGTTTCCGCAGCTCAGTGGTTCCTGCGACTCAGTGGTTCCTGGGTGGGTCAGCCGTTCGAGTCGCCGTCGTCGGCGACATTCGTCGGGCGCCGCCGGCGGCGACGGGTGCGCCCGACGCCGGAGCCCTCGGCAGCTGAGCCGTCCGTGGCCGGCGGAGGGGCTCCGGTGGCGAACGGGTCGGCGACGAGCGGGGCCGGCTGGTCGCCGCGCACCACCGCGCCGCCCCGGCGGCGTTGCCGGGGTCGGCGGCTCGGCTCGGCATCGTCGACGGGAGTCTCCGGCGCCCGAGCCGGGGTGGCGCTGCCGGGAGTTTCGGCGTACGCGTCGTCGTTGGATCGGGACTGGCCGGCCGCGCTGCCGCGACCACCACGTCGCCCACCTCGGCTGGGCCCGGCGGGACGACTGCGTTCGCTGGATCGGCCGCGTCCGCCGCTGCTGCCGCCGAGATCTTCTTCCACCTCGGCGGTGAGCCCGGCGCGGGTGCGTTGCGCCGAGGGCAGGGTGGCGGCGGCCTCGTCGGGGATGTCCAGATCAGGATAGAGATGCGCCGATGTGTGATAGGTCTCCGGCGGTTCGGCCATGTCGAGCCCGAGGGTCTTGTCGATGATCCGCCAACGCGGCATGTCTTCCCAGTCGACGAAGGTCACCGCGACGCCCTTCGCGCCCGCGCGACCGGTCCGGCCGATCCGGTGCGTGTAGGTGTCGGGGTCCTCCGGGCAGTCGAAGTTGATCACGTGGGTGACGCCCGACACGTCCAGTCCGCGCGCGGCGACGTCGGTCGCCACCAGCACGTCGATCTTGCCGTTACGGAAGGCGCGCAGTGCCCGCTCGCGGGCTCCCTGGCCGAGATCGCCGTGAACGGCGGCCGCCGCGAACCCGCGGAAGTCGAGGTCCTGCGCGATCCGATCGGCGGCCCGCTTCGTTCGGGTGAAGACCATGGTGAGGCCTCGGTCGCGAGCCTGCAGGATGCGCGCGACCACCTCGATCTTGTTGAGCGAGTGGGTGCGGTAAGCGACCTGCTTGGTCTGCGGCGCCGCGCCTGGCACGATCGTGTGCCGTGCGTGCACGGTGACCGGTTGACGCAGGAAGCGCCGGGAGAGCGTGACGATCGGGTCGGGCATCGTCGCGGAGAAGAGCATGGTCTGACGCTCGGTCGGCAGCATCGCGAGGATCTTCTCGACGTCGTCGAGGAATCCGAGGTCGAGCATGCGGTCGGCCTCGTCGAGGACGATCGACCGCACATGGTCCAGACGCAGGTGTGCGGTCTTCGCGCCCTTCTGCGGTCGGGACATGTCGAGCAGTCGTCCCGGCGTCCCCACGATGATCTCCACGCCGCGCTTGAGAGCCTCGGTCTGCGGTTCATAGGCGACGCCGCCATAGACCGGCAGAACCCGGACATCTCGGGTGCGTCCGGCGAGTTCGATGTCCCGCGCGACCTGCAGACACAGCTCGCGGGTCGGCACCACGACGAGCGCTTGGGGATAGCCGTCGGCGCCCTCGGCCGGGGCGGTCACCCGTTCGAGCAGGGCGACGCCGAAACCAAGCGTCTTGCCGGTGCCGGTCGGGGCCTGCCCGATGAGGTCGGTGCCGCGAAGGCCGATCGGGATCGCGTATTCCTGGATCGCGAAGGCGTGGATGATGCCGGCGGCGGCGAGAGCGTCCACCGTCTCCTGCCGCGCGCCAAGGTCGGCGAAAGTGGGAGAATCCGGGCGTACGGGCAAAGAGGTTGTCAGTTCGTTTTGGTCTGTTTCTGGCTCGATGTGCTGCTCTGTAGTGTTTTTCACTCTGCGGGGTGTCCCTGCTCTGTCGGGAGCGCCCCAGCCAATGTGGGTGCGCTCGGTCTTCTGCGGGGCCGCTCACGACGACGCCAGAGAAAGGGCTGTCGCGGGCCGCACGCGCGGCGCGGAGGGTCGTCACGATCGATTCGACCCGACCGTCTTCGGTCGGCGGTGACCATGGCATCCGCGGATACTCAAGACCATTCTACGACCTGGGTGGCTGAACTGGTGTGATGGGTGGGCTACCGTCAGCCACGGCTGCCCGGTGAGGGGCCGGCGCGGTAGGGTGCGGGCGTGTCCCACACCACTGCCTATGCCGACGCCGTCGTTGATCTTCTCGGCATGCTCGCCCACGGCGAACTGCTCGCCTTTGACCGCATGGCGGGTGAGGCGCGTCTCGCACCTGACCTCACCCGACGCGGCGTCTTCTGTGAGATGGCCGGGGCCGAGATCGCGAACTATCGCCGGATCGTCGACCGCGTCCGAGCGATGGGGGCCGACCCCGAGCTGGCGATGGCGCCGTTCCACGCCGCGTTGGTCGGCTATCACGACCAGACAGTGCCCAGCGACTGGCTAGAGGCCTTGACAAAGGCCTATGTCGGCGACGGGGTCGCGACCGACTTCTTCCGTGAGGTCGCCACGCTGCTTGATGACGATGACCGGCGTTTCGTGCTCGACGTGCTGCACGAGTCACGCGCCGCCGACTTCGTCACCGCCGAGGTTCGGTCCGCCATCGCCGCGGACGCCGGAGTCGCGAACAGGCTGTCGATGTGGGCGCGTCGACTGTTGGGCGAGGGCATCACCCAGGCGCAACGGGTCGCGGGTGACCGCCCCGTCGTGACGCAGCTCATCCTTGAGCGCATCGGAGCCGGTGGTGAGGAAAACCCCATCGCGGCGCTCTTCGGGCGGCTCACCACCCGGCACGCCGAACGGATGTCCACCCTGGGCCTGAACAACTGACCAGGACCGGGGTGGACATCGAGAGTGCGCCTCAGCCAGCGGTGAAACCAACTGGCCGGACCACCGACTCGGCGATCTCGACATAAGCGATCTTCGTGACCGGCACGATGACCTGCCGGCCTTTTTCGTCGACGAGGCTCAGCACGCCGGAGCCGCTCTCCAACGCCGCGTTGACCGCGGTGGCGACATCGGCGGGTGTCTGCGCACTCTCGAGCACGAGCTCACGCGGCGCATACTGAACGCCGATTTTGACCTCCACGAACGCCTCCCTGGGCTTCTGCCTGACTTGTGCAAGTCGAAGGCTATCCGATCGGAGCCCTCATCGGCATGTGCGCCCGCCGGCCGGGCCGACGATCAGCCGATGATGTCGCCGCTGTGCAGGGGGAAACTCGCGATGCCCCGCCATGACAGCGTCGCGACCAGCGCCTCGGCCTCGGCGCGGGGAATCTGGCGGCCGCCGGTGAGCCAGAAGCGAGCGCCGATCTCCGCCGCGCCGCAGAGCCCGGCGGCGAGCAGCTCGGCCCGTGCCATGCTGACCCCGGTGTCTTCCATGATCGTCTCAGTGACGGCCTCGACGCAGCCGCGCTCCACCCGCTCGATGCGTTCGCGCACCGCCGGGTCGTTGCGCAGGTCAGACTCGAAGACGAGGCGAAACGCCTCACTCTCGTGATCGACAAAGTCGAAATAGGCGGTCATCGCGCCGGCGACGCGGGTGCGGTTGTCGTTGCTCGCCGCCATCGCGGACCGCACCTTGGCGACGATGGAGTCGCAGTGCGTGTCGAGCAGCGCGAGATAGAGCTCGTGTTTGCCGGGAAAGTGCTGATAGAGCACCGGCTTCGAGACCCCCGCCCGCTCGGCGATGTCGTCCATCGCCGCCGCGTGATATCCCTGCGCGACAAAGATCTCCTGCGCGGCCGCGAGAAGCTGTTTGCGCCGCGCCGACCGGGGGAGGCGGGTGGGGCGGCCGGCCGTCTGGGTGCCACTCGCCGAGGTCATGCTCATTCTCCCTCACGTCGGCGCCCCGCCGGTCGGGCCGCACAACACTGATCTTGCCGCTCGACCATACTGCGCCGTTTGTGCGACAGCGTTCACTACCCGCACACGGTAGCCTCACAGCAGGCGACCAAGGAGCGCACGGTGGAGGAAATCGTACGGGCCGACGACGATGTGGCTCGCGGATCAGGTCATTCGTCCGAGTGGGCGCCGGCCCAACCCATGGCAACGGCCCAACCGTTGACGCCAACTGAGACGAGCCTCGCGGCGGCGACGGCCGCGATCATCACGGCTCAACGGAGCAGGACGCGTGTGGCGGGGCCGTCATGGTTGCCACCCGCGCCCGTGTCGCCGTTCGGATATCCGGACTATCAATATAAAAGCCGCTATTCCGACTACCCCGGCGAAGTCGGCGACGTTCCGGCCTCCCGACGCTCGCCCGACTATTCGGCGTACGACGCAGACGAACCCACAACCATCCATGACGGTCGTCTGATGGAGCGGGCCGTCGAGACGACTGCGATCATCGCCCGCGTCCGCGACCCCGACGAGACTCCGACGATGTCGACCTATCCGTCGACTGCTCGACTCGGATCCTTCGCTCCGGCGGCGTTGTCGTCGGCGCCCGAGATCCGACCGGTCTTCGCCGAGCCGCCTGTGGAACCTGTCCAACCGCCAACCGTGCCGGCCGACAGTTGGATGCCAGCGGCCGAGCCGGCCGAGCCGGTGGGCGAGCCACCCGCAGACCAGCGGCCAGCGATGCTCGGTGCTCGACCGCAGCTGGTGCAGCCCTACACCGATGTTTTGTCCCGAGTGCTGGTGCCGCCCTATGTCGAACCGTCCGTCGCCTCGGTGCCGGACGTGGACGATTCGGTCGACCCGACCGACGCCCCGCGATCGGCATGGGAGCCCGTGCCCGTCGACTCGTTTGCTACGGCTACGGTCACCGAGCCCGAGCCCGAGTCCGCGGCCGATGACGTCGACTCGGCGCGCCCGACAGGTGTTGACCCGCCGCTCTTCGCGGCCTCGGCCGTTCCGATCCTCGCTCCGTCGGTGTTGACGCCCGTCGACGTGCTCAATCCGCTGAACCGTCTGGAGCCGATCGCCGGGGGTGCGGCTGATGCGGACGTCCGCGTCGACTCGTCGAGCCTGCCTGACTGGGGTTTGGTCGGTGCGACGGCGGAGTCCGAGCCGATCTTGCCGCAGCGGGTCCCCGCAGAACCCGACGTGCCGGCACTGCCCCCGCCCTGCGATCCGTTGCGAACCCCCGCCACGGACTCGAGCATCGCCGACCGCACCGACCTGTCGCGGATCGCGACCTATCTCAAGCACGACTCCGACTCCGGCCCTGACCGGCGGCCGGACGGGTTCGACGTGGCGGCCGTCATCGACACTGTGCGGTCGGTGCCCAACGTCCGTGACGCCCAGCTGCGGTGGAATGCCAGCTCTGGTCACACGTTGCGCATCGAGCTGCGTGAAGGAGCCGACGCCGGCGAGGTCACCCGTGCCGTCGCGCGGTTGCTCCGCGAGACTCTCGGGCTCGACGCCGAGCCCAGCGAAGACTCGGCCTTCGGCTCGCTGGCCGGACCCGTGCCGACCCTCCCGCGGTGGGCGCCACCACCAGCCGTCGATCCTGGGGTCGTCGCCCCGCCCCAGCGCGTGGGCGACGTGGCGGCCCGGACAGGCGACGCCCCCCGACTCGTGCTCGACCATGTGCGGGTGACGACGGTCGGCCTCGACGCGACCGTGGAGGTCCAACTGACCGGTCCCGACGCGACCCGTCGCGTCGGCCACACCCAAGGCCCCGCAGTCGACCCTTATCTGTTGCGCCTCGCCGCCACCGCCGGCACGCACGCGATCAACGACGCGCTCGCCGCCGCCACGGGGCACGGCGAACCCTCTCGGTGTTATGTCGAGCATGCGGCGGTTGTGCCGTTCGCCGGCTGTGAGGTCGCGGTCGCCGTCGTGCTGCTGGTCCGAGGGGCCGAAGCCGAGCAGCTCAGCGGTTCGGCGCTGGTCGCCGGAGATCCACGCCACGCGGTGGTGCGTGCCACTCTCGCGGCGCTCAACCGGCGCTTGGAGGTGCTGCTCGACCGAGCCGGGTGACGGCGAGTTCGGCGGACCGACCACGCGAATGGGGCCCTTCGTGCCACCCTTGACTCGTGCCCTGGTTGCGACCGCCGCGCAAGATCAGCCGGTCGAGCCCACCCCGACACGCCCGCCGCCACACCAGCGCGCGGGTCATCGTGGCCGCCATGGTCATGGCGGGGGTCGCCGCGACGCTGACCGGCGGTTCGGTGAGCTATTTCTTGGAGCACGGACGCGCGCAGCCGGTCTCCGGCGGCGCGCCCCGAGCGCGAAATCCGGCCCGCGCGCCCGCCCCGGACGCCTCACCAACAAAGCGGTCGCCGACCACGACGACACGATCACCGCAGGCGCCCACGAGCAGTCGATCATCAGGGTCGCCAACAATCGCATACGCCAGCGGGGTCGGGCCGGTCGTCGGCGACAGCGGTCGGTTGATGCGTTATCGGGTGGGCGTCGAGGCGGCCGCCGGAGTCGCGCTCGCCGACTTCGACGCGGTCGTCACCGCCACCCTCAGCGACCCGCGCAGTTGGATCGGCGGTCATGACCTGCGCCTGCGCCGAGTCAGCGAGCCCACGCCGGGGGGCTTCACCGTGCTGCTCGCCACCCCGGCCACCGCCCGCGACCTGTGCCGGGCGGCCGGCCTCGACATCGTGTGGCGTGGTCGGCCCTACACCTCGTGCCGGGTCGGCGACACGGCGGTGATCAACGCGGAGCGCTATCGAACGGCGGTGCCGGGCTATGGGGCGCCGCTGGCGACCTACCAGCGTTATGCGATCAACCACGAGGTCGGCCACGTGCTGGGATATGGGCACGAGATGTGCCCCAAACCCGGCAGCCTCGCCCCGGTCATGCAGCAACAGACGTTCTCGCTGCAACGATGTGTGGCCAACGGCTGGCCCTTTCCGTCGGGGCGCCGATATGTCGGGCCACCCGGCCAGATCGAGCCCCCGGACTGAGCGTCGGCGCGAGGCGAATAACCCCACTTACCCGTACGGGTAGGGTGTTTTTGCACTCGCCCGGAGTGGTCCACGTCACGGCTCGTCGCCGGGGCGGCGAGGGACAATGAAGAGTCCGCGCCTGGGAGGTTCCGTCGTGTCGTTGCCACCGCTCGTTGAGCCTGCCGCCGAGCTCAGTCTCGACGAGGTTCGTCGTTATTCGCGCCATCTGATCATTCCGGACGTCGCGATGGCCGGTCAGAAGCGGCTCAAGAACGCCAAAGTGCTCTGCGTCGGCGCCGGCGGCCTCGGATCACCCGCGTTGATGTATCTCGCCGCGGCGGGCGTCGGCACACTCGGCGTCGTCGACTTCGACACGGTCGACGAATCCAATCTGCAGCGCCAGATAATCCACGGGCAGAGCGACATCGGTCGACTCAAAGCCGAGTCGGCCGCCGCATCGGTACGCGAGATCAACCCACTGATCAACGTCGTCGTGCACCGCGCGGCGCTCGCCAACGACAACGTCTTCGATCTCTTCCGTCAATATGACCTGATCGTCGATGGCACCGACAACTTCGCCACGCGATATCTGGTCAACGACGCGTGTGTGCTGTTGGGCAAGCCATATGTATGGGGTTCGATCTATCGCTTCGACGGGCAGGCGTCGGTCTTCTGGGCCGAGCACGGGCCGTGCTATCGCTGCCTCTATCCCGAGCCGCCACCGCCGGGAATGGTGCCCTCGTGCGCGGAGGGCGGCGTGCTTGGTGTGCTCTGCGCCTCAATCGGCTCGATTCAGGTCACCGAAGCGATCAAGGTGCTCACCGGAGTTGGGGAGCCTCTCGTTGGCTCACTCATGATCTATGACGCGCTGGAGATGAGTTATCGCAAGATCCGGGTACGAAAGGACCCCAACTGCGCGATCTGTGGGGAGAACCCGACCATCACTGATCTCATCGACTACGACGACTTCTGCGGGGCGGTCTCGACCGAGGCCGCCGAGGCGGCCGTCGACTCCACCATCACCGTCGGCGAGCTCAGCGAATGGATCAATAGCGGCAAACCCCTGCATCTTGTCGACGTGCGGGAACCGGCCGAACACGAAATCGTCACGATCCCCGGCGCGACCCTCATCCCCAAAGGCGAGATCATCTCTGGCCGGGCGCTCGCCGACCTGCCCCAGGATCGCCAGGTCGTGCTCTATTGCAAGTCCGGAATCCGCAGCGCCGAGGCGCTCGCCGCAGTCAAGGCCGCCGGCTTCCGCGACGCCGTGCATGTCCACGGTGGAGTGTTGGCTTGGGTCAAGCAGATCGACCCGTCGCTGCCCACCTATTAGCCGGCGGTAGCCTGATACACATGGCAGACCTCGACGCTGCGGTGGGCTACGTCGTCGCCCGTGGCGACGCGGCCGACCGTGCCCGCTTGTCCCGCATTCGCACCGACTCCCAGGTGTCCACCGAGATCGTTCAACAGATCGAAGACGGACAGCTCCCCGATGGCGCCTGGCCCGCGCCGGGCGGCAGCAACATCGCGTCGGTCGACGCCACCTGCTTCCGACTCGGAGAGCTCGACGAGCTCAACGCCCTCGCCCGACCCTCCGCCACCCGGGCGTTGGCCTGGCTGGCACAGCGCCAACGCCTCGACGGATCCTGGGAAGAGGACACCGCGCTCGCGGCCGTGGCCCCGCCGTGGGCCCGACCGGGCGACCCCGAAGCGCGGTTCTATCAGACCGTCAACGCCGCATATTGGTTGGCAGTCGCGTCGGTCGACGCCGCGGCTGTCGCCGACCCCACGATCTATTTCGAGAGCCCCTACGCCGCAGCGCTGGAGCGAGCCGCGCAGGCGATCCGCGACGAGCTCACCTATGAGGGCGGTTGGCCCGGTTTTCTGGTCTCCGGGTGGCTCGCCGCAGCCGTGATGCACCACATGGGATGGTTCTTCGAGTCGGCCCGCATCTTCATCGCGCTCACCGATCGGGTGAAGACCCTCGCGGCGTCCGACGCCGCCGCCATGATCGTGGCGCTGCGACGCATCGGCGTCAACGCCGACGACTCCCTCATCATCGCCGCGCAGAACCGACTCAACGAGACGCAGCGCCCCGACGGGGCGTGGCCCAGCAACGACGACCCGGAACTCGACGTCGAGACCACGCTCGTAGCCCTGCGCGCGCTGCGCTGACCCGGCCGACGTCCACCGTGGACTAAATCCGGAGTGAGCCGTCACTCCAGATTTTTCGTCTGGCCACCCCTCCACGCCGCGTCAGGTACGCGTGGTGAAGGTAGGAGGTGGCCATGCACGGCGAAGACGCCTATCGCGACTATGTTCGAGCCCGCCTGCCCTCGTTGACCCGGGTGGCGTTTCTGTTGACGGGCGACCGGCATCTCGCCGAGGACCTCGTGCAGACCGCCCTGATCAAACTGGCGAGGCATTGGGAACGGGTCAGTCACAGCGGGGCGGTTGACCCGTACGTGCGCAAGATGATCTATCACGAGCATGTCTCGTGGTGGCGTCGCAGACATGCCCCGGTGGCTCCCTTTTCGGACCTTCCAGACTTACCGGTCGCCGACTCGACCTCGGCGACGGTGACGAGTCTCGCGGTGCGCCAAGCGTTGGCCCGGCTTGCTCCACGCCAGCGGGCCGTCCTGGTGTTGCGATATTTCGAGGACCTGACCGAGGCCCAGGCGGCCGAAGCACTGGGCTGCTCGGTCGGCACCGTGAAGAGCCAAGCCCGCGACGCGTTGGCCAGGCTTCGTCGAGACGCGCCCGAACTCGCGGACCTGGGCGGTCCGCAGTCGAAACTCGATCCGATCGGCTCGGTGAGCCGGCGACCATCCGCAGATGCCTTTCCACAGATATCCGTACGCCGAAGCGGCGCGACAGTCGACAAAGGAGGCCGGGGATGACCGAGCCCATCACGCGCACTCTCACAACCCTGGCGGACGCCGCCCCCGACATCGCGTTCACCGAGGATTTCTGGCGTGCTGGCCGTCGGCAGCGCCGTCGGGCCCGGGTCCGAGCGGCGGTCGCCACAGTCGCGGCGCTCGTGGCCTTCGCGGGGGCCGCCGGGCAATTCGGCCCGGACACGCTCGCGGTCCGTGTGCCTGCCGGCGCCGGCCAGGAGACGCACCTTCCTGGTGCGGTGGGAGAACCCTGGCCGTGGCAGGCTCCGGTGAGTCAGTGGCCGGGCGGTCCGGCCGTGATGGTCTTCGGGCACTTGTCATGGCTTGACGCTGCGGCCGGATCCAACCCGATCGCCATTCTTCACGCGTCGGGCGCCTATCGCATGTGGGAACGCAAGCAGAGCGGACGGTCGGCGACGGAATTAACTCCGGTGTTGGGCCGCGACGTCCTGCTCTCGCCGGATGGGCGACGTTTGGTGCGGGGAGCCGTGTCATGGGACGAACTGATGGTCGTGGTTGACATGACGACCGGTGTCGAGACGGCGGTGCCCGAACCGGCGTCGAGTCGCGCAGCCTCCTCGGGCGGCGATGTCGATAGACGTGCCGAGGCTCCGGTCGCCTGGTCCGCAGACGGCCGGCGACTGTTGACAGAGCTGACAGAGGTCGTGCTCGATGGGAGTGGGAATGGCACGGACACGCAGTTCTACCGCGTTCATGACCTGGTCACCGGCGAGGTGCGCCAGATGGGCGAGGGTTGGCGCGGACAGTTCTGGCGATTCGGCGCGTTCTCGCCGGACGGACAGTCCATCGTGGTCCCCAACGCCACCGGAGAGTTGCAGTCTTTCGATGTCGCCACCGGGCGGGTGCGCTGGACCCGGGCGTCCGGGCTGCTCGCCGGACCCGCCGCGTGGACCCCTGACGGGAAGTCCATCGCGGTGTTGGTGGGCACGGGGTGCCGCGAGGACTGCGCGTCCGAGCAAGAAGGCATCGCCGATGAACGCGTCACGTGGCGACTGGAGTTCATCGACGCCGCCACCGGCGAACCGCGTCGCGGTGATCCACGATCACGGGCGCTCGCCTTTCATCCGCATCATCTGCTCGGTTGGCGACCCGGCGGCCAGCCCGTCTTCGACGCCGATCTCCACACGACGTTCGGGTGGGTCGACGACACAGGTGAACTGCGGGTGATGCTCGCACTCGCCCTTCCCGTCGCCGAAGTCGACGTCGCCCGTGACGCGTTGGAGAACGCTGTCTTCGACGCTCCGGCGCCGCAGCCCGCCCCTTGGGAAGCGTCGTGGTCGGCGGTGCTGCTCGCTGCTGGTGCGGTGCTCTTCGGGACGATCACCGCCGTCGCGATCCGCCTGGTCGTTGCCCGCAGACGCCGTCGGGTGGACGACGCCGGAACGACGGTGGGCGGCGTGGCGAGCTGACTGTCTCTACGATGACGGGCATGCGTAAGGCCCGGATCCTCGTCGCGTTCGTGGTGTTGACCGCAGCCGGAGCGGTGGTGATCGCCTTGCCGGACAGTGGGCCCCGGCTGGCGTTGAGCGACGCACACGGGCCGGGCCCGCTCGACGCCGCAGGGATCGTGCTCGCGGCGTTCGGCTCTGGCCTGGTGTGGTGGCACGTCTGGTGCGGTCGGGCATCCGTTCGTCGGGTGCCCGACCGCATCCGGAACTGGTGGTGGTTCACGGCGGGGACGGGTCTGGGCTTGGTCGTCGCATCCGTGTTGGCCGACTTCGCTGGTTGGTGGGCGATCGGCGCCGGCCTGATCACTCTGGTGCAGATCACCCTTTTCGTCGCAGTCGATCGCCAGCGTAAGGGCCTGTGACTTTCCACTGTGGATGCCTCGTTGGCGGACGGCTAGTGGCGCTGCACGGAAATGTTGACCCGGGCTGCAGCACATCGCATGCACGGCGAAGAACCCGGTGAGGATACGTCGGGCGATCGTGCTGTTGACCAGTCCATGGTTTGACGCTAAGGCACTAGCCACATAGGAACCGGCAAGGTGTCGCTGTCCTATGTGGATGCTGGAGCATGCGGTGAGCTGAAGGTATCGCTCGAGGTCAGCAGAACGACGTAGAACATTGCGAGGACGACTACCTCCACGACGGCCACGACGATGGCGATCCAAGCACATACGCGTCCCGCAGTTGCGGTGCGTCGCCCATGAGCCAGCGCGAGTATCGCCAGGATAAATCCGGCCGGACCACACAGGCACATGGTCATGACGAGCGAGAGGATCCCAAGAGTGTTTGACGCGGGTTCCACGTGCTGGTATCTCGGAGGAACAAAGTTAGAGGTCGGTGCCTGGTTCGCGTACGACGGATATGGGAATGCGCGACTTGGTGATGGGCCTGGGCCGCTTATCACGTCGGTCTCACTCCACGCGGATGGCGCCGGTGATGGGTCGGTGTTCGGTGATGAGCCGGGGCCGCTCTTCACGTCGGACTCATTCCACACAGATGGCGCCGGTGGCGGGTCGGCGTCGGGCGTCGTTCGGGAATCGAAGTCCGCCCGCAGGTCCGGATCGAGAAGCACGGTGCGGGCGAGATTCAGCAGCTTCGTCCGTTCGGCGTCGCCATCGGCCAGGTCAGGATGAGTCAGGCGAATGAGACGGCGATGGGCGCTCACGATTGTGCCAGGGTCGGCATCACGATCCACGCCGAGAAGCGAGTATGGGTCGGCGCCGCGTAGGTCCCGCAGCGGGTCGAAGCTCATGTATGCGAACGGCGGACATCAACCCGCCAGCACGTCAACGCCCACGACGTCGGTGGGTGCGGCTCGTGGTAGCCATACCCGACGCCGGCACAGAAGGTCAATGTCCGCCGATCGGTCAGATAACACCAAGTCTGCAAGTTAGCGCCACCGATCCCGTGCCCCGGTCCCGTGCGGTAGTAGTGGAACTCGTGGTCGATGCGGCTCGCGGGGCTCCCGACGAAGGGGTCTTGGAGTAGTCGCTGTGCCTTGGCGGGGAGTTGCCCGAGGAGCCCTGCCGCGTCGGCGGAGAGCCGCCCGGACAGACTGGTCAGGGCGGGGCCACCGGCTTGACCAGCCAGCGACTCGACCGAGCCGGGTGTTGCTCCAGATTCGCTGATCTTCACATGCCGCATCGACGCTGTGTCGAGCCAGATCTTGCTGATGCGCGTGGCCGGTTGGCCGGCCGTGCCGATCGTGGGTTCAAGCACCACCAGCGCTGGTTGACCGAAAACCACGGCACGGATCCGGCCGCCTTCAGTGTTCTCGGCCCACCACTCGATCCACTGGTTGGGCTCGCCCACGACGTCTTGAACCTTGCCTCGCACGGTGGTGCTCAATCGGTTCCAGCATTGGTGGCGATCATCGCAGTCAATGAAATCCAATGTGCCCGGCCGATATATCGGAACAGAGGGCGAAACCGAGCCTTGAGTGGGAAGCCGATTGTCCCTCACCGAGACGTCTCTCGTATTTGAACGCTGGGCGGGTAGCCGGTCGTCGTTCACTGGGACGTCCCTTCTCGTGCGAGCCATCGCAGCGGGAGATCAACCTTCAGAAGTGATGAACATTGATGCTCGCCCTGAGTTGGAGATGACATTCTAACCATTCTCAGCCAGACAGCAGGCACCCAGCTCTGATCAGGACAAATGCCGCTATCTCCTTCTGGTTGGCCCATGGGCGGTCGCCGAGGGGCGGATCGCCCTGTCGCGACACCCCTGTGGGATTCCCGAACAGCCGACCGCGACGGGGTCAGGAACGGCGTTGCTTGCGCCGGTTGTGGTGGTGCTGATGGTCGCGTCGGATCAGGTCAACGATCTGACCGCAGGCCTGGGGATCGAGCTCGGCGGTTTGGCGTTGTAGCGCTTGGATGAGGTGAGCTGCCTGGTTGCCGAGAAGGTCGACACCAAGCTCGGCGCAGCGGCCAAGTTGAGCCTGTGGATGCATGATCAATACGCCGGTGTGCACCCGCACGGCGTGCTGGTTTCGGGCCAGCCAGGCAGCGAAGTCTTGGGCGACGTCGGTGACCTGTCTGGCCCAGGTGCGCCCGCCTCCGTCGACGGCCGGTTCGGTGCCGACGATGTTTCCGTATTTGTCGAGTTTCTCAATCCACCACCGTTCGCCGTCCACGTGCAGCCGCGCTCTGCGGAGTTTGACCTCGATGGCCCACACTCCGGACGGTCCGACGAGGACGTGGTCGGTTTCGCCGCGCCGATTGCGGTATCCGCGTAGCAGAGTCCAGTCGTCGGGCAGGCCGGACAGTCCCCTGGCGACGGAGTATTCCCCGGCGATCCCGGCCGCTTGTTGCGCGACGAGGTGGCCAGCCTGCTGCACGCCGTGCTGTGAGTGCATGGCCTGCACCTGAGCGCGCCACCGCCTGACGTTCCTCGGCCGTGGAGACCGACAGCAACCGCTTCCACAGCGACTTCGCTCGACGGGCCGCTTTCACCTCTCTGGAGGCTTCGGCTCCCGCCTCCTGCCACGCGAGCGCGGCGGCGCGGGCTCGGGGCATCTCTTGTTGCGCTTGACGCAACTGTTCGCCAGCATGGTCGGACAGAATTTCGACCTTCATCAATACCTCCCCGTTTTACTTAGAGGGATCAATTCCTATCACAGTCGATCGCATCGTGCAGCCTCGATGAAACGGTTTCCCAGGTGTCCGCGGGCAGGCCATGTGTCGCCCTGATACGGCCTGGGTACGTCGTCGCACCGTGTTGGCCAACTTCGCTGGTTGGTGGGCGATCGACGCCGGCCTTATCACTCTGGCGCAGATCACCCTTTTTGTCGTAGCTGACCGCCCGCGCAAGGTCCGTGATTGTCCACTGTGGCTCCTTGCGGCTCAGTCCACGCGAAGGTGGCATATCGTGTCACGTTTTTCATGTGTCAGCATGTAAAAACATCCACAATGTTCGGGGATTCCCGCGAGGTCCCGCGACGCACGCTGTCGGTGCCTCGGTGCCTCGGTGCCTCGGTGCCTCGCGACGCGCCGACGATCGTCGATGACGAGGTAGGGTGACCCCCATGTCGAACGCCGGTGAGGTGCAGGTTCTCTTCGTCGCGGCCAACGGGCAGCAGATCGGGCGCGGCGGACTGCCGATCGAGCGGGTGCCGCCGAAGTTCGAGATCGGCGCCACCATCGAGATCAGTGGCACGTTCTGGGTCATCGAGCGGTCGTCACCGGAGACCGCCGCCGAGATCATCGCCACCGGCATGGTGATGTTGACGCTGAGCCCGTCGGCGCACGGCCCGGACCCCACCCCAGTCGCCGGTGGGGGAGGCGACTCCCCCCGCGCGGAGCCGACAATCTGTGGCCTGCTGCCCCCGCTGGTCGCCATTCCGCCGGCGCCGAAGGGGCCGGCCGCCCGGTTCGAGATTCGGCGCGAAGACTGGCGGCAGACCGAATTCGTGCGCCACGAACTCGCCGCCGAGGTCGTGGCGGAACTTCAAGCGATCCGTACGATTTATGAGAAGTTTGCCCATCGCGACGATGCCGGACGGCTCGCCGGCTTCACCGCCACACACACGCGCTCGCGACCCTCGTCACCGCTCATGGGCCTCGTCTCGCTCGCCGCGCTGCGCAGCCTCCTGCCATCTGACGCGCGGGTGCTCGGTCCGGTTGGCCTCCGGGGGCAGGACGGCATCGTCGGGGGCTCCTTCGCGTTGGAGGTCGGGCGGGTCGTCGTCTATGGCACCGCCGACAATGACACGACCACGACGCTCGGCCTGCTCGTCGCGCCCGGCGCCGTGGCCGAGGGCGAGACCGAGGTGGTCGGGTGCGTCGAACACCTCATGCGGTCGTTCAATCTGATGCTCGTCGACTGGCGTCGGGTCGCGATGGTCGACGCCGACTCCGTCGGTCACTACCTCGCGGCGGCCAGTTAATTCGCACCCCGCCCGTCCGGCGAGGTTCGGGCGTCGGGTGTCCCTGACGTGGGAGTGACTCGCACCGTGGCTGAGAAGGCGCCTCCGGCGCTGCCCTTCGCCGCCTGCAACCGCACCTCGTAGGTGACCCCGATCGCCAACGGTGCGATGAGACACGGGCTATCCCGTACGCCGAATGGACGGATCAGTTGAACGAACTCGCCGTGGCCGGCTGGGCGGATCCAGATCCAGTAGAACGTCGCGCCCGGCGACCCGGTGAACCGCAGTGACGCGGCGCCGATGCCGGCGGTGATCGAGACCGTCGGCGGGACCGATGGCCCGATCGGGACCACCGGTAGGGGTCGCGGATAGGGGGCACCCCAGCCGAATCGACGAGCGAGCAGGTCGGCGAATCCCGCCGCGATCTTGACTTCGCCGCGAGCGTTCGGGTGCGTCCCGTCGTAGAGGTCGTCAACTACGTCGATCTCGCGGGCGGTATCGGCGACCAGCACCGGCGCCCCTGCCGCGCCCGTCCTCTTCTCACTCGCAGCCGCCAACGCGGCCAGCTGCCGGTTGAACCCGGCGATCTTTGCCGCGAATGAGGGATTGATCCGAGTGAACTCCGTGGGCAACACGGTGCCAAAGACGATCGACGTTGTGGGACTGGCGGCGTGGGCATTGGCGACGAGCGCGCGGGCTGACGCCTCCGCGTCGGCTATCTCGCCGCCGTACGTGAGGTCGTTGATGCCCAATAGCACCAATATCACGTCGGGGCGCGCGGTGGTCACCTCGGCACCGATGTTGGTGGCGGCTTCATCCAACATTCGGCCCCACATCGCGTCGTGGTCGGCGTCGAACGAGGGATCGGCGTAGTCCTGTGAGCCCTGCTGGTCGGTCACGTTGTCATAGAGCGTGTCCCGAGGGCCGACCATGTCGACCGCCACACCGGCATCGACTAAATGCCGATAAAGTCGCATCCGCCAGGTGAAATCCCCCGAGCTGCCCTGGCTGATGGAGTCACCAACCACCATGATCCGGTGCGGCCGAGGGCGAGGCTTCGACGTGACATCGGTGGAAAACCCCCCACCCCAGCCCACAACCGCCACAGCCGACACGATCGACGTGATGGCGGCACTAATGAACACGGTGCGCCGGGTAAATCCGATGAGCCTGGCGAGCCGACCGAGGATGTCCCGCATCCGGCAACCGTACGGCCACACGGCTCGGGTCAGCGCACCTGGCCTGAGCCGATGACGACGTATTTCGTCGACGTGAGCTCGGCCAGGCCCATCGGCCCGCGGGCGTGCAGCTTCTGCGTGGAGATGCCGATCTCGGCCCCGAACCCGAACTCCCCGCCGTCGGTGAAGCGGGTCGACGCGTTGACCATGACCGCAGCGGCGTCGACCTCGGCGACGAAGGTGCGCGCCGCCGACTGCGAGTCGGTGACGATCGCCTCGGTGTGGCCTGAGCCGAACCGTCTAATGTGGGCGATCGCCTGCTCCATCGAGTCGACCACCGCCACGGAGATGTCGAGCGAGAGATACTCTCGGGCGAAGTCGTCGTCCGTGGCGGGTTCGACCGGCACGCCATATCGCGAGCCGATGTCGGCGACTCGCGGGTCACCGTGCACCACGACGTCGGCGTCACGCAGCGTTGGCAGCGCGCTGGCGAGAAACTCCTCGGCGATCTGCTGATGCACGACCAATGACTCGGCCGCGTTGCAGACCGAGGGGCGTTGGGTCTTCGCGTTGAGCGTGATGTTCAGCGCCATGTCGACGTCGGCCGCCGCGTCGACATAGACGTGACAGTTGCCGACCCCGGTCTCGATGACCGGCACCATCGACTCTTCGACGACGGAGCGAATGAGGTCGGCGCCGCCGCGGGGAATGAGCACGTCGATGAGGCCGCGGGCGCGCATCATCTCCTTGACCGAGTCGTGGGAGGTCGCGGGGACGGTCTGCACCGCGTCCGGCGGCAGTGCCACCGACGCGATGGCGTCGCGCAGCACAGCGACGATCGCCTCGGTCGATTGGCGAGCGCTCGACGACCCGCGCAACAGCACCGCGTTGCCGGATTTGAGACAGAGGCCGGCGGCGTCGGCGGTGACATTGGGGCGTGCCTCGAAGATGATGCCGACGACGCCGAGCGGCACCCGCACCTGACGTAGCTCCAGCCCGTTGGGCAGCGTCGTGCCGTGAACCACCGTGCCCACCGGGTCGGGCAGTGCGGCGATCTGGCGCAGCCCGTCGGCCATCGCGGCGACCCGGCCGACGTCGAGGCGCAGCCGGTCGATGATGTGATCGGGGGTGTTGGCGGCCCGGGCCCGGGCCACGTCGGCGATGTTTGCGTCGAGGATCTCGGCGGTCCGCGTCGTGAGCCCCTCGGCCATCGCGATCAGCGCGCGATCCTTGCTGATCCGGCTCGCGGTGGCGAGCGCGGTGGCGGCCTTCTGGGCTCGACGGCCCTGCTCAGCGACGTTCATCGCTTCCCCTCTCGTGGCTTCTTTCCCAGCAACACGAGGTCATCGCGGTGGATGACCTCCTTTTCGTACGCGGATCCCAGCTCGGCCGCGAGCTCCACAGTGGATCGGCCGAGCAGGTGTGGAAGTTCGGACGCGTCGAAGTTGACCAGCCCCCGGGCGATGGGCCGGTTCTCCGAGTCGACGAGGTCGACCGGGTCGCCCGCGCTGAACTGTCCGTCGACTGCGACGACGCCGGCCGGCAGGAGAGATGCTCCCCGGTGTGTGATCGCGGCGACCGCCCCGTCGTCGAGCCGCAGTCGTCCCCGCGGCGTGGTGGCGTGCGCCAGCCAGAACAGCCGGGCGGGCGGAGGCTGACTCGACCGGTGGAACAACGTTCCCACGTCTTCGCCGCGAAGCGCCGCGTCGGCCTTCGCAGCCGCGGTGAGAATGACGGGAATGCCGGCGCCGGTCGCGATGCGGGCAGCCTCCACTTTGGTCACCATGCCGCCGGTGCCCAGCCCCGATCGGCCGGGCCGGCTGGTTCGCACCCGCGCGAGTTCGACGGGATCACGCACCTGCGTGATCCTGACGGCGTCGGGCCGGCTCGGATCACCCGTATACAGCGCGTCCACATCGGAGAGCAACAGCAGCAGATCGGCGTGGATGAGTGCGGCGACGAGTGCGGCGATGCGGTCGTTGTCACCGAAGCGGATCTCCTCGGTGGCGACGGTGTCGTTCTCGTTGACGATGGGGATGGTGTGCAGGTCGAGCAGGCGGTGCAGGGTGCGATAGGCGTTGCGATAGTGCACTCGGCGGGTGACGTCGTCGACGGTGAGCAACACCTGTCCTACGGTACGGTCGTGCCGGCCGAACGACTCGGCATATGCGCGCATCAGCAACCCTTGGCCGACGCTCGCGGCAGCCTGCTGGGTGGCGAGGTCGCGGGGGCGGGTTCGCAGGCCCAGCGGGGCGAGTCCGGCGGCGATCGCGCCCGACGAGACCACGACCACATCGCAGCCCCGGGCGGCGGCGCCGGCCACCGCGTCGACGAAGGCGTCCACCCGAGCCAGGTCCAGCCCCCCGCGAGTGGTGGTCAGCGACGACGAGCCGATCTTCACCACAATCCGGCGGGCCGTCTCGGTCACCGTCGCCCGGTCGATCTCCGGGTACGGGTCACCCGCGGTGGGCTCGTCCTGGGCGGGTTGGTCGTGTGGCACCCGACCATTCTCCCCGCTGTGGACATCGCTGATCACGGCGGGACCGCTCCGCCTGGATCTCCACCGGTGGTCCCGACCGGGGCGTCTACCCTGAGGCGATGCCACCGCCAGCTCGCCCCATCGACGAGGCCGAACCTCGGCGTCGCTATGACCCAAAGGACTACGTCGAGGCCGTACTCGATCTGGTTGAACGAATCCCACCCGGCCGGGTCGTCTCCTATGGCGCCCTCGCCGAGCGCCTCGGAGAGGTCTTCGATGGCGGTTCGGCCCGGCTGGTCGGGCAGATCATGGCGCGTTATGGCGCATCGGTTCCCTGGCACCGGGTGGTGAACGCCGCCGGCCGGCTCCCACCGGGGCATGAAGCCGAGGCCACCCGTCGGCTCGCCGAGGAGGGCGTCGCCGCACGGGGCGGCCGGCACGTCTCGATGGCCCACTATTCGTGGGATCTGTGGGCCCCGACCGACACGAACCCGACCGACACGAACCCGACCGACACGAACCCCGACCGACACGAACCCGACCGACGACACCATCGGAGTCCACGCCGAGGCCTCCGATGGTGTCGTGCCGGCGTCTCCGCGGCGGGCGTCGGCGCCGACGTCACGACGGGTTCGGCGCGCTGATGATCCACCCGGACTTTGGGATGACTAGGCCGACGCCGCCTCGGCGCGGGTCGCCACCGGCGCCCGCCTGACCGACCGCGCTCACCCCGCCGAAATAGTGATTGCGTTCACCCCACTCGTTGACAGCGAAACCGGCGGAGGCGAGTGCGTCGAGTTCCTCCGGTGGATAACCGTGCTCCGCGTGCGCTACCGCAGGCGTACCAGGTGAATCCGCGGCGAGAACGTGGAGGCGGGGCGCGCAGATCGCGGCGGCGGTCTCTAATCCGTCGACGAAGATGCCGATGAGCGTGCCGATGAGTGCACTGCGGATGCGGGTCGCGCCCGCGGAACCGGCTGCGAGAGCCAACCGGGAACGCTCGTCGGTCACCACCAGCGGACACATGTTGGACCCGACCCGTTGGCCCGGCACCGGGTTCGGCGACATGAGCTCGCCCTCGCCGAGCATCGAGTTGAGGTGCAGTCCGAGGCCCGGCACCCACACTCCCGACCCGAGCCCCAGTGTCACGGTGATGACACACGCGTTGCCGTCGGCGTCCACAGCGGAGATATTGGTGGTGTCGCCGAGCCGGTCGAGGGTCGGCTGACTCATGGCCCGCGCGAGGGTGACCGCGCGTTCGCCTCGAGGCATGCCAGCCAGATTCGCCGGCAGGCTGGCGAGGGTGCGCACCGTCGCGCTCAGATCGGTGCGGGCGTGCACGGTGTGCCCGGCGAAGGTGGCCCGGCTCACCGGCACGTCCGCGACCCGATAGGCGGCGAGATCCGCCGGCCCCACGCATCCGCCGTGGTCCCGCACGGCCGCGATCGTGCGCGCGGCGATCTCGCCGGTGTAGAAGGTCTCCGGTCCATGCGCGGCGAGCATCGCCAACGTCGAGTCGAGCCCCGGATGGTGCAGCAGGTCGCCGCCCCGCAGCAACGTGCCACCGGGGGCATAGATGCCGGCGCCCTCGCCGGGCAGCAACGCCGGCGCGACCGCGACCAGGCTGCGCGCCTGCGCCGCCGGCAGCAGCACCCCGCTCACGGCGAGCATCAACGCGGGCGACACCACGTCGACCCACGGCAGCCGGCCCCACCGCCGGTGGATCTCGCCCGCGCCGGCCGGCACGCCGGGCACCGCCACCGACGCGCCGCCGATGAGATAGTCGATCGGCACCTCGCCAAAGGTGATCTCCACGGGCAGCATGGGTTCCGGCCGCGTGTCACCGTCGAGCCCCGGCACCGCGCAGAAGAAGTCCAGGCAGGTCACCGTCGCGGTCGACGCGTCGAAATAGGTCACGAACCCGCCGCCGCCGATGCCGGTGAGGATGCTCTCCGTGACGCAGGTCGCGAGCAGGGCCGCGACGCCCGCGTCGGCGGCCGATCCGCCGCGGGCGAGCATTCGCAGCCCGACCTCGGCCGTGGCGGGGTGTCCCGCCGCGATGCCCGCGCGCATCCGTGTCCTCTCGTCGTCAGTGGAGATTCAGATCACCACATACGGCACTCACGCACCAACACGGGTGCTGATAGTCGCCGAAAGCGGCTAACATCCGCGCACATGACGGCCATCACCGGCGCGGATCCCGCCACCCCTACCGGGGTGGCCGATGCCGGTTCTCCACGACACCTTCCGACCCGGCTCCGAATCGGATATGCGGCGGGTTCCCTGGTCACCGGTTCGTTCGGAACCGTGCCAGGGCTGCTGTTGTTGCCCTATTTGACCGACACCCTCGGGGTGGCTGCCGGTCTCGCCGGACTGCTGGTGTTGTTGCCCAAAGCCTGGGATGTGGTGGTCAACCCTCTGGTTGGTCGGCTTTCCGACCGCACCCGCACCCGGTGGGGTGCGCGACGGCCATATCTGCTCTTCGGTGGGCTCAGCCTCGCGGTGCTCTTCGCGGCGCTCTTCGCCGGGGTCGGCACCGGAAGCGCCGGCGCGATCTGGGTCTGCGTCGTCTTCGTCGCGGCGGCGACCGCGTCGGCGTTTTTCCAGGTGCCCTACGGGGCGATGCCGGCGGAGATGACCGAAGGCAGCGGTCTCGTCGACCCCTATGGCGAACGCACCCGCATGATGACCTGGCGGGTGGCGTTTCTGGCGCTGACCATCCTCGTCTCGGGGGCGCTCGCCCCGCTGGTCGTCGAGCGGTTCGGTCGAGGAATTCCCGGTCATCGCGCGATGGGGCTGGCGATCGCCGCGCTCATGGTGGTCGGCACGATTGCCGTCTTCCATCTCACTCGGGGCGCGTCGGGCGGGGCCGTGGTCGACAGCGAACCGACCCTGCGCGGGCAACTGCGGGTGGTCGCCGGCAATCGCCCGTTTCAAGTCCTTGTCGCTTGTTTTGTCGCGCAATCGGCCGGTGTCGGAGCCATGCTCGCCGGCGTGCAATATTTCGCCGTGCACGTGATGCACAACCGGCACGCCGTCACGTGGCTGTTCGTCTGCGTCGTCGGCCCGGCGATCCTCGTGACGCCGATCTGGAACCGGGTCGGCGAACGGATAGGCAAACTTCATGGGTACGTGGCGGCGTCTCTGCTGCTCACCGTCGGCACCTTCGTGCTGGTCACCGCGCCGCTGCTGTCGGCCGGCGCGGTCTATGCCATCATCGGGATGATCGGCTGCGGCTACGCCGGTCAGCAACTCTTCGGGCTGTCCATGCTGCCCGACTGCATCGCCGCCGACGAGCTGCGCACCGGCCGCCGGCAGGCGGGCGTCTTCACCGGACTGTGGACGGCCGGCGAGACCCTTGGTCTCGCCGTCGGACCTTATATATTCGGGCAGACTCTGCAACTGTTCGGCTATGTGCCGTCAACATCGGGCGAGTCCGCGGCGCAGACCGCGCACGCGGAGTTGGGTGTGCTGCTTGGTTTCACCATCGTGCCGGGCGTCGTTGTCGCGCTGGCGCTGGTGTTTCTCCGCTGGTATGACCTATCCCCGTCGGCGGCTAAAGCGGGTTCATGATCGCGCGCCAGAAGCGGCGCTGGCTGGCGAGGTGAGGTGGCGGGACTTGTATGCGTCCCAGTCCCACGCGTCGAGAAACTTGGCGGTGGCGTCGCGACCATTGCGATAGAGGTTCTCGGCCGTCGCGCGGTCGAGGTTGAAGTCGGTGCTGCTGACCCCGAAGGTGTCGATGAAGATCGTGCGGTCGATGACCGACGGCTCGTCGATGTGCATCTGATCGTGTGAGCTCGCCATGGTGCCGATCATCGCCCGCGTCATGCTCAGGGTGTCGCGCACCGCGAACCGCACCCGTTGACTTCCGGGCCGGGCTGAGAGCTTGAGCCCGAACGTGGGCCACCGGGGTGCGCCGTTGCCGCGGTCGAAGACGTCGATGGGAAAGTTCGAGAGCATGCCGCCATCGACCAGCACGGACTCTTTGCGGTCGGAGCCGGTGATCCGTACGGGTTCATAGAAGAACGGGATCGACATGGACGCGCGCACCGCGTCGGCGACCATCTGGTGCCCCGGATCGCGGGCGTAGTAGGTCTGGTAGTCCCACGGCAGGCGGCTGAGTCGGCCGTGGCTGACGTCGGAGACCATGACAACCAGTCGAAAGCGTTGCGACGCGGTGAGCTCGAGTCCGGGATCGTCATAGCTGAGGTCGTCGAACGTGCGCACCCCGCATTGGGCCAGCTGCTCCCCCAACCAGTTCTGCAGATAGTCGCCCTCATAGACCCCGCCCTCGGCGAGCAGACTCATCGCTTTGCCGAGGGGCAGCCGGTCGACGAGCGACTCGTCCTGAAATTTGCGATAGTCCACCTGGCGCATGAGCGTGGCGAGTTCGTCACCGGGCATTCCGGCCGCGACGAGGCTGCCGACGATCGCCCCAGCCGACGTGCCGGCGACCCGTTTGAACCGATATCCCGCGTCGCGCAGCGCGTCGACCGCGCCGACGAGGGCGATTCCCTTGACCCCGCCGCCCTCCATCACAAGATCACAGAACTGCTCCATGCGCGCCCCCCGTTTGGTCCCGCCTCCCAGCAAAACATGCGGCACCCCGCCCGCGGGGCGGGTTGCGGTGACCGGCCGACCTCGCCGTTGGGTCGCCAGATTCCACGTGTACGCCGATGGGGCGCATGCGACACGACGTGTGTCGCGGCGGTCTCGTCGGTGCCCCAGCCCGGCGCCGGCTGGGCCCCGTCAGCCAGGCGCGCGATACTTGCCGTCGATTCGGCGAACGATATCGATGGGGAGTGCGATGAGTGGGAACGGATCAACGCCACGCCGCGCGGCGTTGGTGGTGGGCAACAGCGACGGGATCGGGTTGGCGTTGACCCGTCGACTCCTCGCCGAGGGTTGGATGGTGACCGGGATTTCGCGTAGTCCCGGCCGGGTGGACGGCGAACCGACCTATCGCCACGTCGAGCTCGACGTGGGCAGCGCCAGCTATCTGGTTGACTTGTCCGCGGTCTGCGAGGAGATCGGCGTCATCGATCTGTGCGTCTATTGCGCGGGTGTCGGCGAGGGCTTCCAGATCGACGACCTGGCGCCGCAGCGACGGGTGTTCGAGGTCAATCTCCTCGGCGCGGTCGGCACCGCCGAGGTGGTGGTTGAGCGGATGCTCGCGGCCGGTGCCGGGCACTTCATCGGCCTGTCGAGCCTCGCCGACGATGTGATCGCGGCGGAGTCGCCGGGCTACTCCGCCTCGAAGGCCGGCCTTTCGTCATATCTGCGCGGTCTGGCGCTCGCTCTGCGTCCCCGCGGCATTCACATCACGAACGTCCGATTCGGTTTCGTGGACACGAAGATGGCCAAGGCCCCGATGCGTCCGATGATGATCTCCGCTGACAAGGCGGCCGGCGTGCTCATGTGGTGTGTGCGCAAGCGTCCGATCCAGCTCTCCTATCCGAAGAGGATGGCGCTGATCGTCGGCGTTCTTCGCCGGTTGGGCATGGTGCGGGTCTGGTTCGGCTGACGAGGCGACCGCGCCGCACACCGCCTCGCCCCTGTGGTGGTTTGCCCGCCGGAGTCCGACTGCGGCACACTGGGATAAATGATCACGATGAGGCGAAGGGCTCGCTCGGCGGTGGCGTGCCGCGTTCAGTTCGTCGCAGGCGCGTGATTGCATGGCGGGCGTGACGCGGGCTGCGCCGGCTCAGCGCGGCGGACCACCTCGGTCGCCGCGCTATCGCCTCGTGCGGGCGACCGGCCGTGCTGTCGAGTCCCCGCCGTTGCGCAGCGACCCCGAACAGCGACTCGTGATCGACCACCGGTCCGGGCCGCTGTTGGTCCTCGGCGGACCGGGCACGGGCAAGACCACCATGCTCATCGAGGCGGTCGCGTCCCGGGTCGTCGACGGGGTCGAGCCCGACCGGATCCTCGTGCTCACCTTCGGCCGACGGGCGGCCGGAACCCTGCGCGACCAGATCGAGACCCGCATCGGCCAGCGACGCCGCGCCGAGGTGCGTGACCCAGACGCGCCACCCGCCCGGGTCGCGGTGAGCGAACCGGTCGTGCGCACCTTTCCGGCGTACGCGTTCGGTCTGCTCCGCCAAGCCGCCGCCGAACGCGGCGAGCCCGCGCCCCGCCTGCTCACCGGTGCCGAGCAGGACGCCGTGATCCGCGACCTGCTCTCCGAACCGGACGCCGTCTGGCGCTGGCCGCCGTCGCTGCGTCACGCGGTGCGCACCCGAGCTTTCGCCGCCGAGTTGCGGGACCTCATCTTGCGGTGCGCCGAGCGCGGCATCGGTGCCCGCGCACTCGCCGAGTTGGGGCGCTCCACCGGCCGAGAGGACTGGGTCGCCGCCGCCCGGTTCCTGCGCGAATATGGTGAGGTCCTCGCGCTGCGCGACGCCACCACTCGGGGCAGCGTCGCCTTCGATCAAGCCGAGTTGGTGCGGGCCGCCGCGTCGATGCTCACCGACGACGCGCCCCTGCTGCGGGCCGAACGCCACCGGTGGGCAGCGATCTATGTGGACGAACTGGCCGAGACCGACCCTGCGCAGATGGACCTGCTCGCCCTCGTCGGCGCGGGCTGCGACGTGGTGGGTTTCGCCGACCCCGACTCGTCGACCTTCGCGTTCCGGGGCGCCGACCTCTCCGGCGTACGTGAGTTCGCCACCCGGTTTCCGACGGCGTCCGGGGCGCCCGCGCCCCGGATCGTGTTGCGCACCAGCCACCGATCGGCGCCCGATCTGGTGACCGCGGGCCGGCGGGTCGCCGCGCGACTACGCGGACCCGTGCGTCACCGTGACCTCACCGCGGCCGTGACGCCCGGCACCGAGCCCACCGAGTCGCAGCAGCCTCCGGTGGAGGTCTGCACGCTGCGGTCGCCGACGAGTGAGGCCGCCTATGTCGCGCACTGGCTGCGCGAGGCGCACGTGCGACACGGCATCGCCTGGTCGCGAATGGCCGTCATCGTGCGGTCGTTGCACCTGCACCAGGCCGGGGTGCGGCGGGCACTGACCCAGTCGGGGGTGCCGGTCGTCACCCTGGCGGAGGAGACCGCGCTCGCCCAGGCGCCTGCGGTCGCGCCATTCCTGTTGCTGCTGCGTCGATCGCTTGACCCCACCACGCTGGTGGAGGAAGACGTGGTGGCGTTGCTGCATTCATCGTTGGGCGGCGCCGACCCGTTCACCGAACGTCGTCTGCGGCAGGGGCTGCGCGACCTCGCCCGGGCGGCGGGTGACCCCCGGCCGTCGGGCGAGCTTCTCGTCGAGGCCGTGCGGGACCGCGCTCACCTCGCCGCGATCGACCAGCGGTGGGTGCGCCCGGCGCGCGCCGTCGCCGACCTCGTCGCGATCGTGGGGCAGGCCTCCGCCCGTCCGCACGCCACCGCCGAGGACGTGCTGTGGGCGGTATGGCGGGCGAGCGGGCTCGCCGCCCGGTGGGCGACGGCGAGTGCCGAAGGGGGGCTGCGTGGGGCCGCGGCTGACCGGGACCTCGATGCGATGATGGTGCTCTTCGACGCCGCGGCCCGATTCACCGACCGGTTGCCGGGCGCGCGAATCGAAGCGTTCCTCGACCACGTGCAGGACCAGCAGTTGCCGGCGGACACGCTGGCTGCGACGGCTGACAGCGGCCAAGCGGTGCGCCTGCTCACCGCGCACGGGGCGAAAGGCCTCGAGTGGGACGCTGTCGCCGTGGTCGGTGTGCAGGAAGGGATCTGGCCAGACCTGCGGCTGCGCGGCAGCGTGCTCGGCTCGGAACGCCTCGTCGACATCTCCGCCGGCCGTCCCACCGAGGTCGCCTCCCAGGTGTCGGCGCTGCTCGATGAGGAGCGGCGACTGTTCTATGTCGCCGTGAGCCGGGCCGGCCGACGTCTGCTCGTCACGGCGGTCGACGCCACCGGCACCGGCGGCGGCGGGGAGGAACAGCCGAGTCGCTTCTTGCACGAGCTCAGCTTCGACGTCGCCGCCGACCCGGACCTCAGCCCCGCCGCCCCGGACGCCGACGCCGCCGGTTCGGACCTCGGCGCCGACGACGGCCCGGGCATCGCTCGAGGCGAGCTCAAACGTCCGCTGACCCTGCCGGCTCTCGTTGCCGAGCTGCGCACGGTGGTGACCGACGAAACCCAACCCGAGCGTCTGCGGGCCGGGGCAGCCGAGCGACTCGCCACCCTCGCCGCCGCCGGGGTGCCCGGCGCCGACCCCGACCAGTGGTGGGGGCTGCGCCCGCTCTCCGACGAGCGGCCGCTCGCCGACGCTGGCGAGAAGGTGAAGGTCACACCGTCGACTGTGGAGAGCGTGTTGCGGTGTGGCCTGAGGTGGTTGCTCGAACGGCACGGGGGCAGCGAACCGCCCACCGCCAACCAGAGCATCGGCAACCTCGTGCACGCCGCGGCGATGCTCGCCCAAGACCCCGACTTCGACCCGGCCGCCGTGCGTCAGTTCGTCTCCGACCGGTTCGACGGCATCGAACTGCCGGCCGTGTGGCTCACCGACCGGGAACGTGCCCGCGCCGACACGATGGTCGACAAACTGTTGCGATGGCTGGCGGACAATCCCCGTACCCAATTGGCCATTGAACGTGACTTTGAACAGTCGCTGCCGTCCGAACAGGACGTCGACGCCCAGACCGAGACCCTCGACGTCGAAGTCGTGCTGCGCGGCCGCGTCGACCGGTTGGAGGCCGACTCCGACGGTCGGTTGGTCGTGGTCGACCTCAAGACCGGAGCGAGCGCCCCGACCGCCGCCGACGCGCAGGCGCACCCCCAACTCGCCGCCTATCAGGCCGCGGTGGAGGCCGGAGCCTTTCCCGAGGGCACGCAGCCGGGCGGGGCCGAGATCGTCGCCGTCGGCACGCCGACCGCGGCTGCGGCGATCCGCGTGCAGTCACCGCTCGACACCAGTGACGACCCGGCCTGGGCCCGCGCCTTGGTGCGCCGCGCCGCCTCGGCGATGGCAGCCTCCTCGTTTCGCGCCGTCGTCAACGACTCGTGCCGCTATTGTTCGGTGCGCACCTCGTGCCCGGTGTCGGGCAAAGGACGGCAGGTGGGACAGGCGTGACCGACGGACCCCGGTTCACTCCGCACGAACTGCGCCTGCGACTCGGCCTGCGCTATCAGTTCAGTGACGAGCAGGCGCGGGTGCTCACCGCGCCCGTCGACGGCCCGCTGCTCGTGGTCGCGGGCGCAGGCTCGGGCAAGACCGAACTCATGGCGTTGCGGGTTATCTGGCTCATCGCCAATCAGCATGTGCGCCCCGACCAGGTGCTCGGATTGACCTTCACCCGCAAGGCGGCCGGCGAACTCGCCCACAGGATCCGGCTCTATCTGGGACGGGCCAAACAGATCCTCGGCCACGACGCGCAGCTCGCCGGAGAGCCGACCGTGTCGACCTATCACTCGTTCGCCGCCCGGATCGTGCGTGAACACGGTCTGCGCGCGGGTTTCGAACCGACGGTCCGATTGCTCTCCGAAGCCGCCTGCTGGCAGCTCGCCGACACGGTGGTGCGCCACCACGACAGCCCGGCGATGCGGGCCTTCCCGTTGACCCACTCGAGCGCCACCGCGGCCGTGCTTGCTCTCGCCGGCGAACTCGCCGAACACCTGCGCGACCCCATCGACGTCGAACACGCGACCCTGACCCTCACGCAACGAATCGATTCGCTCCCAGGTCGGAAGGTTCGGGCGGTGAAGGACCTCCTCGAACGGCAGCAGGCCCGGCTCGCGCTCTCCGCGGTGCTCGCCACCTATGCCGACCGTAAGGCCGGTATGGAGGCGATGGACTTCGGCGACCAGCTGCGCCGCGCCGCGCTCGTGGCCCGCGACCATCCGGAGGTGGCCCGCGCTGAACGCGACCGGTTCCGGATGGTGCTGCTCGACGAATATCAGGACACGTCGCACGCGCAGGTGGTGTTGTTGCGTTCTCTCTTCGGCGCGGGCCACCCGGTGACCGCGGTCGGTGACCCGTGTCAGTCCATCTATGGCTGGCGAGGGGCGAGCGCCGGCACGCTGGAGCGTTTCCCCGCGGACTTCCCCGACCGACGGGGAGAACCCGCGCGGACGGCCGACCTGTCGGTGAGTTTCCGCAACGCTCCCCAGATTCTCTCCGTGGCGAACGAGATCTCGGGCCCGCTGCGCGCCGACACCTTGCCGGTGCTGGCATTGCGTGCCGCACCGACCTATGCGAGCAGATCACCGGAGCGACCCGTACGTTGCGCCTATCTTTTGACCTATGTGGACGAAGCACAGTGGATCGCCGAACAGATCGCCGCGTCGTGGCGCGCGTGGCGCGATGCCGGTGGGGCGACCCCGACGACCGCCGTGCTGGTGCGGGCCCGACGCCAGATCGCCCCGATCGAGCAGGCGTTGCGGGGGGCCGGGATTCCCGTCGAGGTGGTGGGCCTCGGCGGCCTGCTCGACACCCCGGAGGTCCGTGAGGTTGTCAGCACCCTGCGGGTGCTCAGCGACCCGGCGGCGGGTGCGGCGCTGCTGCGTCTGCTCACCGGGGCCCGGTGGCGGGTCGGCCCCCGCGATGTCGTCGCGCTCTATCGGCGGGCGCGGATGATCGCCGCCGAGCGGGTCGCCGCCGCGGGCGGGCCGGTGGGGACCGAGGCCGAACCCGACCTGTCCAGTGAGCGGCTCGACGACGCGACGTTGGCCGAGGCACTCGACGATCTCGGCGATCCGCAGACGTATTCGCCGGACGGATATCGCCGGCTCACGCTCTTCGCGAAGGAACTCGGCGAACTGCGGTCGCGGCTCGGTCACCCGTTGCCGGACCTCGTCGCCGACGTCTCCGCGACGATCGGGCTCGACGTCGAGGTGGCGGTGCGGTCAGCTCGGTCCGGCGGACTCGCCCGGGCGCACCTCGACGCCATCGGTGACGTCGCCGCCCGGTTCGCGGCCGAGACCGACAGCGGCACCCTGTCGGCGTTTCTCGCCTATCTGGAGGCGGCCGAAGATGAGGAGCGTGGCCTCCCACCCGGCGACGTCGAGGTCGTCGAGGGCGCGGTGCAGATTCTCACCGTGCACGCCGCGAAGGGGCTGGAGTGGGACGTGGTCGCCGTCGCCGGACTGTGCGAGGACGCGTTTCCGGCCAAGCCGAAGAACAGTGATCACTGGCTCGCGGGTGTGGGCGTGCTGCCGTTCGGGTTGCGCGGCGACGCGTCGGGGCTCCCCGAGCTCGAGGTCGAGACCGTCGTCGATATGAAGGCGATGAAGTCGGCGATCGACGACTTCGAGGAGGCGTGGCGCCACCATCAGGAGCGGGAGGAACGCCGCCTGGCCTATGTCGCGATGACCCGTCCCCGGCACCTGCTGCTGTGCTCCGGGTTCCGCTGGGGGGAACGGCTCACCAAACCCCGAAAGCCGTCCATGTTTCTCGACGAGGTCGAGCGGGCGTGCCGCGCGGGCGCCGGCGCCGTCGACGTGTGGACCCCGCCGGCCATCGACGGGGAGACGAATCCGACGCTCGCCGACGAGGTCTTCGAGATCTGGCCGGCCGACCCGCTCGGTTCGGTGCGCCCGGCGATCGCCGCGGCGGCCGACCGGGTGCGTGAGGCGATCGCCGCCGGCGCGGACCGACCCCCGTCCACAGACCCGACGGGTACGCCTGACCAGCCGGACGGCTCGACGAGGTCTCCCCGGGTCTCGGCGGGCGACGGGGTCGACACCCGCATCGCCCAGTGGGACGAGGAGGTGCGTCTGCTGCTCGCCGAACGGCAGCGGCGTGCCGAACGCGACGGTGCCACGATCGACGTCACCCTGCCCGCGCACCTGTCGGTGTCGCAGTTGGTGGAGTTGCGCCGCGACCCGCAAGGGTTGGCGCGCCGACTGCGCCGGCCGATGCCGGAGCCGCCGGACGTCTATGCGCGTCGGGGCACCGCCTTCCACCTGTGGTTGGAGCAACGGTTCGGCTCTCCGCAGCTGCTCGACCTCGACGAGTTGCCCGGCTCCGGGGACGAGGGGGCGGCCGCCGACACGGAGCTGGTCCGGTTGCAAGACGCGTTTCTGCGCAGCGAGTGGGCGCATCGGATGCCGACGCGGGTCGAGGTGCCCTTCGCCACTGTCGTCGACGGGGTGGTGATCCGGGGACGGATGGACGCGGTCTTCGCGGTGCCGGGCCGGTCCGGGATCTTCGACGTGATCGACTGGAAGACCGGTCGACGACCTGTCGGGGTCGACGCTCAGGCGGCGGCTGTGCAGTTGGCGACCTATCGACTCGCCTGGGCGCACCTCGCCGGTGTTGCCGTCACGCAGGTCACGGCCGGTTTTCACTATGTGGCCGAACAGGTCACTGTGCGCCCCGCCGACCTGCTCGATGAGGCGGGCCTCGTGGCGCTCGTGCGGGGCGTGCCCGAGCAGGGAGAGGACTCCGGTGGGCCCGGTCGGATGCCGGGACGACTCGCCACGGGTTAGCCTCTTGAGCGTGTCAAGTCACAATCTCGTCACCGGTTCCTCACCCGCCACCGCCGCCCTTGAACGGTTCACCCTGCCCAACGGGCTGCGGGTCGTGCTCGCTCCGGATCCGTCGGCCCCGGTCATCGGGGTCGCCGTCGTCTACGACGTCGGGATTCGCTCCGAGCCGGAGGGGCGCACCGGCTTCGCGCACCTCTTCGAGCACCTGATGTTCCAGGGCTCGCAGAATCTGGAGAAGCTCGCCCACTTCCGCCAGGTGCAGGGCGCCGGTGGCACCTTCAACGGGTCGACTCACCTCGACTACACCGACTACTACGAGATGTTGCCGAGCAACGCGCTCGAACGCGCGTTGTTCCTGGAGGCCGACCGCATGCGCGGCCCACGCCTCACCGAGGAGAACCTGCGCAACCAGGTCGATGTGGTCAAAGAGGAGATCAGGGTCAACGTGCTGAACCGGCCGTACGGCGGGTTCCCCTGGCTGCGTCTGCCGCCGGTCATGTTCGAGACCTTCCCCAACGCGCACGACGGTTACGGTTCGTTCGACGACCTCGAGTCAGCCACCGTCGCGGACGCGACCGACTTCTTCACCACCTACTACGCCGGCAGCAACGCCGTGCTCGCCGTCGCCGGTGACCTCGACCCCGAGTCGGCCACGCGGCTCATCGAACGCCACTTCGGCGACGTGCCGCACCGCGCCGCACCGGCGCGGCCGAGCTTCGCCGAACCCGACCTCACCGGCGAACGGCGGGCAGACCACCACGACCGCCTGGCCCCACTGCCGGCGTTCGCGGCGGCGTGGCGGGTGCCCGACCCGATCAACGACGTCACGGCGTACCTGCCTTTCGTCGTGCTCGCCGAGGTGCTCACCGACGGTGACGCCTCGCGACTGGTTCGACGGTTGGTCCTCGCCGACCGCAGTGTCACCAGCGTCGGCGGTTTCGTCAGTTTCATGGGCGAGCCGTTTGAGGTCCGTGACCCGACGGCCCTCGTGCTGCAGGCGTTCCTGCCGCCGGGGGGATCGATCGATCCGGTGCTCGCCACGATCGACGAGGAGTGTGACCGCATCGCCCACGACGGGCTCGAGCCGGGTGAACTCGCCCGCACCGTCGCCCGCATGACCACCCACCTGCTCGGTGACTTCGACGCGGTGCTCGGCCGGGCGTTGCGTCTCGCCGTCACCGAACAGCAGCGCGGCGACGCGGGCTTCGCCGCACGACTGCCCGGGCTGCTCGCGGCCGTCACCGAGGAGCAGGTGCGGGCCGCCGCGGCCACGCTCGTCTCCTCGCGCCGAGCCGTTCTCGATGTCATCCCTGGAGGTGCCGCATGAGTCTGGACACGATGGCGCGGGTGCTGCCGGATCTGGAACCCAACCGTGAGTTGATGCTGCCCCCGAGCGTCGAGCGAACCCTCGCCAACGGGCTGACCGTCATCGCGATCGAGCGCAGGTCGGTGCCGCTGGTCGAGCTGCGCCTGCGCATCCCGTTCGGCACAACCCGCCTCGACCCGGTCTTTCTCGCCCAGGCGTCGCTGCTGAGCCAGACGATCTTTTCGGGTACCGTCACTAAGAGCACGGTCGACATCGCGGCCGCGTTGCAGACCGTCGGCGGCGCGCTCGGCGTCGGTCTCGACCAAGACCGCCTGCTTGTCTCCGGAAACGCGCTGGCCAGCGGCCTCGACGCGATGCTCGGCATGCTCGCCGAGGTGCTCACCGAGGCGACGTTCCCGGTGGCCGAGGTCGAGACCGAGCAGGCGCGCCTCGTCGACCGCATCCAGGTCGCGTTGAGTCAGCCCAGTCACCTCGTGCGGGTGGCGTTGCTGCGGCGGGTCTACGGCGACCACCCGTACGCCCTGCAGACCGCCGAGATCGCAGACCTGAGCGCGGTGACCCGTGACGAGGTGGCTCAGTTGCACGCCGCAGCGGGTCGGCCCGGCCGGTGCGACGCTCGTGCTGGTCGGCGACTTCGACCCGGAGGCCGCGCTCGACGCGGCGTCGGCGGCGCTCGGTGACTGGGCCGGGGCGACCCAACCGGAGCCGGTGCCGGCGGCGCCCGCGATCCAGGCCGGTCCGCTGGTGCTCGTCGACCGGCCGGGCTCGGTGCAGTCGTCGCTGCGTCTGGTGCTGCCCGCAGTCGGCCGCACCCATCGTGACCACGCCGCGCTGCACGCTGGCCAATCTGGTGCTCGGTGGCTACTTCTCGTCCCGCTGGGTGGAGAACATCCGGGAGGAGAAAGGCTACAGCTACAGCCCGCACTCGCGCATCGACCACAGCGTCGCCGGGTCATCGGTGACGCTCTCCGCCGAAGTGGGCACAGACACGACCGCGCCCGCGCTGCTGGAGACCCTCTATGAGTTGGGTCGGCTGGCCACCGTCGTGCCGGCGCGCGACGAGATCGAGCAGGCCCGGCAATATGCGATGGGTTCCTTGCTGTTGGGCATGTCGACCCAGTCGGGTCTGGCGAGTCTCGCCAGCACCTATGCCGGGTTCGGTCTGCGGCTGGACTTCCTCGCCGACCACGCCGCCCGGCTGGCGGGGGCCACCGAGGACGACATCGCCGCAGCCGCCGCGGCATATCTCGCGCCGGCGAAGGCGGTGAGCGTGGTGCTCGGCGACGCCGAACAGGTCGAAGCTGCGTTGACCACGCTCACTCCGGTGGAGCGGATCGGTGCCTGAACGGTCGATAGTGGATCGGGCGGCGCATCGCCGTCGCGACTCGACCTGGTTGTCTGAGGCATGGCTGCGGTCGCGGGTGTTGGTGCTGCGCGGCGGCAAGGTCTTCGTCAGTGGGGGTCGCCTGATTTTCGCCACGCCCGATCAGGCGCCCGCCGGACAACGGCTGTTTCTTGGTGTCGACGCCACCGACACCGTGTATTTCGCGGTGCTGGTGGCGGTCGACGACGCCGACGCCGTCGGGTCCGGCGCTGGTTCGCCGACCGAAGGCCGGCTCGATGAGCCCCGGCTCGCCGGGGTTCGCGAGGTCGGGCACCTGCTCGATGAGTGTGAGTCCGAGCTGCTCATGGCGGCCGTCTCACTGGCGAATTGGCACACCGATCACCCGTTCTCCCCGCACACAGGAGAATCCACGACACCCGACGAGGGCGGGTGGACGCGGGTCGATTCGGCCGGCCGGCAGTCGTGGCCGGTCACGCATCCGGCGG
Organism: uncultured Actinomycetota bacterium; assembly: GCA_963736695.1. Lineage (GTDB taxonomy): Bacteria > Actinomycetota > Actinomycetes > Mycobacteriales > Micromonosporaceae > CAVTPU01. Next base: position 1,993,869 of record CAVTPU010000004.1, on the reverse strand, counting down.
TGATCGTGCTCGTGCATGACGGGGTCGCGGGGGAACAGGGCCGGTGCCTGCTCGCCCGCGGCCCCGGGTGGGGGTTCGATCGGGCGGGATTGCCCCGATTTTCCTGTCTCGCCGGCTTCGTCGAGGCCGGCGAGTCGGCCGAGCAGGCACTCAGGCGCGAGGTCAACGAGGAGGTCGGGCTGCGGGTGCGCAGCCCGCGTTATCTCGGCAGCCAGCCATGGCCCTATCCCAGCTCGCTGATGCTGGCTTTCACCGCGCTCGGCGACCCCGACGATGAGCTCACACTCGACCCGGCGGAGATCGCCGAGGCTCGCTGGTTCACCCGGAAGCAGGTTTCGCTCGCCGGCGCCGGTTCGCCAGCGAGCGAACTCGCGATCTCCATGCCGTCCTCGATCGCCCACTTTTTGATCATGGCATGGCTGGCGGGCGATGGATGATCTTCTTTGCCCGGTCAGAGCCTCGCGAGATGCTGCTTGACCTGCACGATCGACGGGTTGGTCAACGCCGTGCCGTCGGCGAAACGCACCGTGGGGACAGTCTGGTTTCCCCCGTTGACGCTCATGACGAACTGCGCGGCAGCCGAGTCCACCTCGATGTCGACGATCTCATAGGCGATGCTTTCCCGGTCGAGCTGAGATTTGAGGCGACGGCAATACCCGCACCACTGGGTCGAATACATCGTGAGCATGGAGATCCTCTCACCACGGGGTCTACAGTTGGACGGTCTTGGGCAGCGGCGGACCACCTCACCCACCGAGTCCACACAACGTCATACCTCAACGGAAAGATGCCTGACTGTGGCGGGTGACACAATTTCCGGTGACGGCCCTCGGGCGGGCGGCGGCGAATCTCGGCGGCGATCCGGCCCATCGCGTGCTCGCCGGCCTCGACACCGACCAACTCGCCGCCGTCACCGCGCCCGCCGGGCCGGTCTGCATTCTCGCCGGCGCGGGCACCGGCAAGACCCGGGCGATCACCCACCGCATCGCCCACCGGGTGCTCACCGGCGAGATCCAGCCCGCCAACGTGCTCGCCGTCACCTTCACCGCCCGGGCCGCGGCACAGCTGAGAGAGCGCCTCGCGGCCCTCGGCGTCACCGGCGTGCAGGCACGAACCTTCCACGCCGCCGCTCTGCGGCAGGTGCGGTTCTTCGCCGAACGGCTGCTGCGCGGCCGTCCGCTGCCCGACGTGGTGGAGAGCAAAGTGCGGCTCATCACCCTCGCGGCCGCACGCTCAGGGGTGCGCGCCGACCGCACCGGAGTGCGCGACCTCGCGAGCGAGATCGAGTGGGCCAAATCGAGCCTCGTGGAGCCGGGCGACTATGCCGTCGCCGCAGTCAAGGCAAACCGGGAACCACCCCACGAGCCAGCCAAGATGGCCGAGATCTACGCGGCATATGAACAGGTCAAGCGCTCCTCAGGAGTGATCGACTTCGAAGATCTCCTGCGCGCGGGGGTCTGGGCGATCGAGGACCACGACGACGTCGCCGACCAGATCCGCTCGCAATATCGACACTTCGTCGTCGACGAGTTCCAAGACGTCAACCCCGCGCAGCACCGCTTGCTGCGCGCCTGGCTCGGCGGCCGCGACGACCTCACCGTCGTCGGCGACGCGAGCCAGACGATCTATTCGTTCACCGGGGCCACGTCCGACTTTCTGCTCGACTTCGCGCGCCTGTGCAGAGGCGGACGCGCCCGAACCAACCCAGAAATCGGAGACCAGGCCGTCACCGCGGACAATTCCGGCGTACGGGGATTGGAGTTGACGACTCCCGGCACCCTGGTCCGGTTGGTTCGCGACTATCGGTCCACGCCGCAGATCGTCACGCTCGCCAACGACGTGATCCGCGCGGCGCAGGGCAGCGAAGCGAGACTCCGGCTGGAGCTGATCGGCCAACGCGACCCCGGACCCGCCCCGACCGTGCGGGCCTTCGACGACGAACCGGCCGAGGCGCTCGCAGTCGCCCGAGGCTGCGCCGACCTCATCGCCGCAGGCACCCCCGCCCGCGAGATCGCCGTGCTGTTTCGCACCAACGCCCAATCCCAGGCCTACGAAGAGGCGCTCGCCGAAGCGGGCGTGCCCGTCACCGTGCACGGGGCCCAACGGTTCTTCGAGCGGGGCGAAGTCCGCCAAGCGATGGCCGCGGTGCGGGCTGCGACCCGCACCGCCGAACCCGGACCGCTGCGAGCCAACGTCATCGCCGCGCTGGACGCGGTCGGCTGGCGACCCGAAACCCCACCGACCGGCGGTGCCGCACGCGAACGGTGGGAGGCGCTCGCCGCGATCGTGGGCCTCGTCGACGAGTTCGGCGGCCAGCGTTCACTCGCCGAGTTCAGCGACGAACTCGGCCGGCGGGCGGCGATCCAGCACGCGCCGACCGTCGACGGGGTCACGCTGGCCAGCCTGCACGCGGCCAAGGGCCTGGAATGGGACGCGGTCTTTCTCGTCGGGCTCGTCGACGGCGTGTTGCCCACGACCTATGCCCGCACGCCCGACGCGGTGGAAGAGGAGCGGCGTCTGCTCTACGTCGGCATCACCCGGGCGCGAGAGTTCCTCACCCTCTCCTACGCCATGGCTCGGGCACCCGGTGGTCGACAACGCCGGCCATCCCGGTTCCTCGCGACCGACGAGTCACAAAACCGACAGGGTGCCAGCGGGCGGGGCAGCCGGACCGGCCGGGAGCGCGGATCTGCGGCCCGCCGATCCATCACCGTCACGTGCCGGGTCTGCGGGGCGAGCCTGACCGAAGCGGTCGACCGCAAACTCGGCCGGTGCGCCACATGCCCATCCACAATGGATGATGAACTCTACGGCCGGCTGCGGCAATGGCGGCTCGCAATCGCTGCGGCACAACGGGTTCCGGCCTACGTCGTCTTCACCGACGCCACGCTGATCGCGCTCGCCGAGCGGCAGCCACGTGAGCTCACCGAACTGGTGGATATCGCCGGAATCGGACCCCGAAAGCTCGGCCTCTATGGCGAGGCGGTGATCGCGTTGATCGGCGGCGCGGACCCCGCGGACCTGGTTCCGGCGGACGATCCGCCGTCCGGCGACGAAGACCCGAAAGAAAGTTTTGTGGAACCGCCGGAAAATCGTTTGCCCTCTCCTGGTACGGGGGCATAACCTGCCTTCACCAGCGGAAATCGCTGGTGGCCAGTGTGCTTTGTCGCGCATTGGTTTTTGTGTGCCGGTCCAGTTACTAGGCGTGAGCAGCGGAGAGGCGGTGGCGACGATGAAGATTCACTATCTGGGATCCGTGTCGGTGCCGGCCCCATTCCGCCTTGCGAACCCAATCGCCATGGCTGCCGTGGGTTCGCGACTGTCCGGCTCAACCACACGGCGGTCCGGCATCGACGACCTCGGTTTTGCGTGTGTCGGCGCTGAGCAGTCGCGGATCGCTGAGCAGTCGCGGAATGCCGAGCGGCTGTGGATCGTCGAGCGGGAACTATCGGGCGGCAGTGCCGGCTCGAAGGCGACCGCCGGCGCCCCGTCGCACAACACCATCAACTCCATGCAGGTTATGAGTGCCAAGAACCTGGGCACCAGCGCATCGGCTGTGCGCGATCCGAAACTCCCCGTCGGACGCACGCACAAGGTCCAGCAAGGCGATGCGCGCGGGATTCCACCTCGAGGACGACCGGTCTAAGACCTAGACCACAGGCTCGCCTCGAGGCCGCGGAACCCGTAACCGGGATCCGCGGCCTCTGTCGTTGACGCGATCGATTCACAAGATCACGAATAGCAGCAACTAGGGAAAGAGGTGACCGGGAGATGACTCTGGCGTTTGCTCCGCTCGACAGCGAGACAACCTGGCTTGACGCTGGGATTGAGACTGAGCTGCCGTGCCGCCAGTACAACCCGGATCTGTGGTTCGCCGACTCGCCGGCCGACCTTGAGGTCGCGAAGACCCACTGCGGGACCTGCCCGCTGCGGGTCGAGTGCCTCTCGGGCGCGATCGAGCGGGCCGAGCCGTGGGGTGTGTGGGGCGGTGAGATCTTCGAGCGTGGCGCCATCGTGGCGCGCAAGCGGCCCCGTGGCCGTCCGCGTAAGGAAGACCTCGCCCGCGAAGCCACCCTGCGCACTGAAGTGGCCGACCGGACCAGCGACTTCCTCGGCAAGCGTCGGATCGCCTGAAACACGGCGCCGACGGCATCGTTCACCCTCGACTGACAAGGACACCTCGCATGAACTTCAATGACACCCGTCATCGCCTGGCCGAGCTGAGTCTTATCAACGAAGCACTGTCGAGAGCACGAATGGGGGAGCCTCACCGTGCTGAGGCTCGCCGTTCCGCCCGTGACATCGCGACCATGGCCCTGCGTCGGCAGGACCGAGACGTGTTGCGCAGCCACTAGTCGTTGACGACTCCACACTGACAACACCACACACTGACGAGTCCATACAACGAGTGGGCCTGGGTCCATCGATGAGTTCAGCTCATCGGGCCCCAGGCCCACCTGTCTGCGGCCATCGATGACAACTCAACCAGCCGTCGACGTGGCGGGGAATCGTTGCCGGTTGGGCGACAGACCTTTCAGGGTTGATTCGCGTAGAGCTTTTCGTTCTCAGTCTCAATCCTGATCCTCAGCTCACGCATGGCTTCTGGGTCATAGTCAATCGGTGTGGCCTCGGTCTGCATCATCTCTGGATAGAGTTCGCGGTTGGCGAAGTATAGGTATGGCCCCATATGGTGCAAATCCATGAGAGCGGGTATGGTGGCCGCGCCGTTCTCGTCCGGCCAGACCACGTGTTCGTGAGAGAGGGGCAGGAACGGGATGTGGAGCTCGGCATAGAACCTATAGATCTGGGAGAACATTGTCGCGAACCAATAGCGAATTCCGTTGCCCAGGCTGTAGTGAATCATGGCGCGGTTCAACGCCAGCATCCCCGCCCGACGAGACAGTCGGTCTGGGCCACCAAAGTCCTTGGGAATCGCCATCCTGGATACCTCCGCTATCTGTTGACGCGGAAGGGATGCAGGGATATTCGCGTAAGATTCAGTTTGAAAGCCGTCACCAGAGTCCAAGATTAGTCGCGACGTACCCACAGGTTTGCCGTCGGCACGAAGCAGAAAACAGACAGCATACTGATCCCATTGGTCTGTCTCCAGCCCGCTGGGATATTTATCTTTGGCCAGGTAGTGATGGTCGACGCAGAATGTTTGGTACCGCAGTCGGTAGGCGGTCTCCTCATCCTCCGTGGTCCGGGCAATCGTCACGCTGAACACATCATCGGCAACCGTGAGTGTGTATCCGCTATTGACCAACTCGGATCTGCTTACGTTTGATCCGCCCGAACCGGGGAACTGTTGAACTGGCCCAGAGTCGTTCATTGATCCAATCCCTTGTGTAGGCGATGGCGAAGAGCATTCGCGCTTCCCACCTAGACAATCGCGAGATTGAAGTATTGGGCACCTTCAATAGGGCCGCCACGGTATTTATACCGACAGGATTGGTGACTGATTTATATTGGGAATTTCACGCCGAGTAATCGGTCATGGTTGGGATCGAATCCTTGCTGGCCTACGCATTCGCATAGGCCAGCAAGTCGTCCCGCGCGGCGTTTAACCGCGCGGGACAAGCGCATTTGTCGTGTCTTCCGCCGACCCGTTAGAGCGGACCGCGGGGACGTATGCGGACTTGGCGTTGGCCGACGGACGCAAGACCGACCGCCATTCGCTATTTGCGGTAGCCGAGCAGGGCGGGCGCGAAGCGAGCGAGGGCGACGATCCGGGCCAGTTCGGTCCGCAACCGCGCGCCGCGCGGCCGTGTGAGGTCATGGATATCCACGAGGATGCGCTTGCGCACCGCGCGGCCCGCGAGCAGGTCAAGGGCGACCCGCGACGCGACGACACCAAACATTCGCGCGGTGTAGACCAGCTGGGGGAAGGTCGTGCCCGGAGTCGTTTGTGGGCGGCTCAACACCGGGAAGAATTCCGCCGGCAGCGCGCTCATTGGCACGACCCGAGACAGGAAGCGCATCGGTTCCAGGGTTGGCACGTCGCGTTCGGGGATCCGTCCGTTCAGCACCCGCGTCCCGCGGCGACGGTAGTCGTAGAGCATGACCAGTTGGACGCCCGCGATGTCGTAGCCGCTGATCACCGGCACGCCCGCCAGTTTGGCTTCCTTGTGAAGCAGATACTTGCAGACCAGCGCCGACTGGGAGGTCACGTCCACTCCGTCGAACACCAACGCCGACCCCGAGACCAGTGCGGCGACGTTTTCCGGCGTGATGCCAGCGTCCTCCACCCGAACCCGCGCATACGGGTTGACTCCCACTGCCCAGTCGGCCAACACGGCGGCCTTGTTCCGTTCGACATCGGCCAACGACGCGTGCTGACGATTGAGGTTGTGCAACTCATACCCATCGGGTTCGGCTAAGACCAGCCGCTCGGCCCCGAGGCGCACCAACGGCTCAACGACAGCGCCACCGATAGAACCACAACCCGCGACCAGGATGGCTGCGCGGCGAAGCAACTGCTGTTCACGCTCACTGATCAGGCCGCCATTGCGGGCGATGAACGAAGCGTAGAACTGTTCATCGGCGGCTGGTGCTGCCAAAGCCTGTTCGCCGGACGGCTCCGACGGTGGTTTGACAGTCAACGCACTCATCTGAACTCCTCGATCTTGGCTCGCCCTGGATCTTTCCGAAGGCGGTGATCACTGGGCTATGTCAGTCGATCCATTCGAGTGTAGCGATATGTGATTTTTCTCGCTGTGCCAGGGGCGAAGTCGGGTGATATGCGAGTCGGCGTGGGTGTATTTCGTCGACTGCTGTCACGCGGTGTGTGCAGTAGGTGCACAAATCGTGGCTATAAGCCTTCTAGATGCCCGATTCTCAGTTAGTTAACCGATCGCGGCGAATCCGGGCAGCCACCGCTCGAGCACACCCCGATAGGGGGCGCGCGCCTCCAACTGACACAGCACCCCGATCGACCCGAGAGTGACCCGGTGGATGAGGACGTAGTTGGCCGGCAGGTTGAGATGTCGGCTGAGTTGATAGGCGGGGCTGCGCGGGCTCGCGATTCGGGCCGCCTCCCCGCGCAACCAGGCTCGGGTGAACTGGAACTCGTCGGTCATGATCGGCTCGAGCATCGGGACGACGTAGGAGAGCAGTGACTCGGCGTCGATCTCCACGTTGTCGCGAATGAAGCCCTCCGCGCGCAGGCCGGCGAGCACGTCGGCGGCCTGTCCTTCGATCGTGAGGCGGGCGAGTCTGCCGACCGGCTCCGGATGCCCGTCCGGCATTCGGGCGACCGCGCCGAAGTCGAGAACCCCGAGGCGCCCGTCGGCGAGCAGTCGGAAGTTGCCCGGATGGGGGTCGGCGTGCAGCAGCCCCGCGCGGTGCGGGGCCGAAAAGTGCAGGGTCGCGAGCCGATGGCCGGCGAGGTCTCGGGCGTGTGTCGGCCCCGACGCGATCACCGTCGACAGCGGCATGCCGTCAAGCCACTCGGTCACGAGGACCTTGGGGGCGGCGGCGACGACGGCGGGCACGCAGATCTCTTCGTCGTCGGCGAAGGCTTTGGCGAAGGCGCGCTGAGTCGACGCCTCCAGTTTGTAGTCAAGCTCCTCGGTGACTCTGGCCCGCAGCTCCGCCACCAGGGGTTTCACATCAAGGCCGGGCTGGACGACTCGAAATAGGCTGCTCAGGCGTGCCAGTTGCGCCAAGTCGGCGACGAGCGCCTCTCCCGCTCCGGGATATTGGATCTTCACCGCGACGTCGCGTCCGTCCCGCCAGACGGCGCGGTGCACCTGGCCGATGCTGGCGGCCGCGGTCGGCACGTCGTCGAACTCCCGAAACCGTTGGCGCCACCGGGGGCCGATCTCCTCGGCCAGAACTTTGTGCACGGTCGCGGCCGGCAACGGGGGAGCCGCCTCCTGAAGCTTCGTCAAGGCCGCCCGATATGGGCCGGCGACCTCCTCAGGCAAAGCAGCCTCGAAGATCGACATCGCTTGGCCAACCTTCATCGCCCCGCCCTTGAGCTGGCCGAGCACACTGAAGAGGTGCTCGGCGGTGCGCAGCTGGACGTCAGCGGAGATCACCTCGGAGGCGAGACCGGTGACCCGTTTGCCGAGGCCCACGGCCGCCCGCCCGGCGAAGCCCAGGGGGAGCGCCGCGAGGCGAGCCGTGCGGCTGACCGCGCGGCGGGGGATGTCGGTCACGCGACCAATTGAAACACTATTGAGCGGCGCCCGGGGGTCCGCTTGACGGAGTCCTTCGTCGCCTCCGGCAGCCACAGGCCGGGTGGGGGCTCCAGCGCCGGCTCGTCCACCGGTCCGGCCCGCTGATCTCGACCGTCGTGCCCAGGGTGGCGGGTGTGGCCCCATCGACGTGGGCGAGAACCTGAGCCGCCGCGTACGCCGTCGCGGCGAGCGCGGTCGTCGCGGCCAACGGTTCGGTCGTCTCCGGCCCGGTGCTCAACTGCGCCGCGATGACCGGCCAGACCGGGTCGCGATCTCGCCGGTGCAGGTCAAGGCAGTTGAGGCAGGCGGTGACGCCGGGGCGGACGAGCGGCCCGACGACCACCGTGGCGTCTCGGATAGTGACGGCCAGATGCGGCATGCGGCGTCGGGCGTGAGCGAACGCGGTGAGCGCCGCTGGCGCGGTGAACCCCACGAGAACTGCGAAGGTCGCCCGTCCGGCACGTGGAGGGCCGACGGAGATCTCGGGCGCGGCTCGTCTGATTGCCTCGGCTGCGGCGATGCCGCGTGGCCGGTGTGCGTCCGAGGGCAGCAGGCCGCCGGGGTTCGCCTCGGCGACTCGGGTGACGCCGGTGAGGTCGGGGGTGATGTGACCGATCCCAGACGCGGCGAGCACGCCCGCGATCGGCACGGCGAGCAGGCCAGCTCCGCTGACGATGACCTGGGTGGAGAGTCTCCGCCGAAGCGCTGTCGCGGGTGCCATCGGTTGGGGCGGTGGTTGCAGGGCCAGCGCGGCCGCCTCGCGGTCGAGACGTCGTCGTGCCGCCTCGCCGATGCCCGTCGGCCGCAGGGTGTGGGCGTCCACGACGAAACCCGCCTGCCGCAGGGCCGTGAGCACCGCCGCCGCGTCTGTGGCGCCGATTCCGTGGCGTTGCGCCTCGCGCAGCACCGATGACTCGGACCGGCTTCCGTCGAGCAGGTCGAGCAGGCGTGCGCAGCGCGGATTGGCGAGCTCCAGGAGCACCGCTCGGGCCGGATCCGTGCCGAGCTGAACTCGGTGTGGATCACGCCACAGGCGGCGCAGGGTGGGCAGCAGCAACGGACGACGAGCGGTGGATCGGCTCATGTCGGGTCATGCTGTCACCACCCGATGGCCATCCCCGGCGGTTATCCACAGGTGGGCCGTCGGTCTCGCCACTCCCTGTCGCGACACGCCGCCCTGTCCACAACGGGCCGGGCGGCGGTCGCGTGGGATTACGCCTTGCCCAGAATGCGGTTGACGGTCGTCCCGCAGACGGGACATTTGCCTTTGGCCATTCGCATGCCGGTCTTGCTGATTTCTACGGTGCCTTCGAAGTCACGCTTTTCTTTGCACTTGACGCAGTAACCGTTGTAGGTCTGGGCCGTTGTGGCCACGGTGTCCTCCTCGGTGATGATTCACTTCTGGCGAGTGTGCCGTCCCATGGTCTGTTTATGGTCCAGACACGCCGGGCCGGTTGCGGTATTCAGTCGGAGAAACGTCATGGAATCTTTGTCTCAAATCACCATAAACCAGACAAGCGCCGATGTGATCCTGCACGGGACTCTTGCGGGGGATGGGTGTGTTCCGGCTAGGTTCCGAAACGTGGGCCCGATCCCCTCAGTCCCGAACCCCCGCAGCGGTGTCGCCGCGGGGGTCTGTGGGCCGCTCGTCGAGGTCAGGCGCAGTCAGCGCCGCCGGCGGACGGTGTCGGCCTATCGCGAAGGCGAGCGCGTGGTGGTGCTCATCCCCGCTCAGTTCTCCGGGGCTGAGGAGCGCGAGTGGGTCGATCGCATGGTCGCCAGGCTCGCGGCCCGGGAGCGGCGCGGCTGCACCGACGAGGAACTCTTTGACCGCGCAGTGCGACTCGCTGAGCGATATCTGCCCGATTATCCAGAAGCGAACCGACCGAGCAGTGTTCGATGGGTTCGAAACCAGAACGGTCGATGGGGATCGTGCACGCCAGCTGATGGAAGTATTCGGATTTCAGATCGACTACAGACATTTCCTGAATGGGTCGCTGACTATGTGCTTTTGCATGAGCTGGCGCATTTGGTGGTTTCTCACCACAATGCACAGTTCTGGGCACTGGTAGCCAGGTATCCACGGGCCGAACGTGCACGAGGTTTCCTGGAAGGCGTCTCCGCCGCGGCCGGACTCGGACTCAGCGAGGACTGACTCCACACCGCGGCGAACGTTCAGCTTTCGCTCGGGCTGGTCGGGTCCTGGCCGGGCTCGTCGGTTAGCCCGGTGGGCATGTCGGGCAGGAAGTCCGGTTCCCGTTGGGCGAACTCAGTCGGGTCGGCGAAGTCCTCGTCGGTGGGCAACAGATCGGGGTGGTCCCACAGCGCGTCCCGACCGTCGACGCCGCGATGTTCGGCGAGCGCCGTCCACAAAGCGGCTGCCTCCCGCAGTCGCCGCGGCCGAAGCTCCAAGCCGACAAGAGCGGCGAAGGTCTGCTCGGCCGGCCCGCCAGCCGCCCGGCGACGACGGAACGTCTCCGCCAGTCGGGCCGCGTCAGGCAGTCGGTTCGCCGACGCCCGGTCCACGACATGGCACACCCAACCCTCGACGAGGGCGAGGATCGTCTCCAGTCGCGCGAGAGCGGCCTTCTGCTGCGGTGAGTCCGCAGCGTTGAAGATGCCCTCGATGGTGACGTCACGCATCGACTGCGGGTCCTCGGGAGAGATCCGCATCATCGCTTCTTCGACCGCGTCCCGGTCGACGGTGATGCCGCGGGCATAGCTCTCGACCGCGTGCAACACGTGAGCGCGCAGCCACGCCACATGGCCGAAGAGCCGTTGGTGGGCGGCCTCCCGCAACGCCACATAGAGGCGCAGCTGGTCTTCGGGAATCTCCAGCCCCTCGCCATAGGCGGCGATGTTGGCCGGGATCAGTGCCGCGACCCCGACCGGCCCGAGCGGCAGGCCGATGTCGCCGGCCGAAAGCACCTCGCCGGCGAGCGAACCCAACGCGCTGCCCAGTTGCCCACCGAAGACCGCGCCGCCGATCGACGAGAGCATGCTCGTGACCGGGCCGAGCTGGGTCCGCAGCTCCTCCGGCACCAGGTCGGTCATCGCGCTGGTCATCTGGCGTGCGACCGGATCGCAGAGACCCTTCCACACGTCGAGTGTCTGCATGAGCCAGTCGGCCCGGCGCCACGCCAGGGCAGAGCCGACGCCGGAGGGCAGCACGGTCTCCGGACTGAGCCACAGATCGGCCAAACGCAACGCCTCGCGCACGGCCTCGCTCTGCGGAGTCGCGATCGCGGGGTCGTCACTCAGGTGCGACTGCGCCACTTGCCGGGCCAGGTCCCAGTTGACCGGGCCGGTGCCAGGGCTGGCGAAGAGCTGCTGAAACTGGGCGAAAGCCGCCTGCATGGCTGCGGGATCGTTCGGGTCTGGCCCGCCTGGGCCACCGGGCAAGGCGAAGCCGAACGGGGGGTTGGTCATGTCACCACGGTACCCGCCCGGCGCCGACGAGCCGCAGCGCTTCATGCCCGTACGTGTCGTCTCGTGTCGTGTCGTCGTGGCGGGCGGGTGCGCGACGGATCGGCGGCGGGCGACCCCGCGGCGGGCGAATTCGCTCGCTAGGCTCTGCACATGACGTGTGAACTCGACCCGGCCCACCCGCGGGGGGCGAACCGGTGAAGCGGCGTGGGCGCACCGTGCTCGTGGGCGCGGTGCTCGTGGCTGGGTTGACGGCGTTGGCGATGATGTCGCCGGTGCCCTATGTGCGGTTGGCGCCCGGGCCGACCTACGACACCCTCGGCGTCGATGACCAGAAGAAGCGGGTGATCACCGTGTCGGGGGCTGAGTCGGCCTCCGCCGGCCAACTGCGATTCGTCACGATCTCCGTGCATGACCGGCCGACCCTGTTGCAGGCGCTCATCGGCTGGTGGAGCGATGACGACGCGGTCGTGCCCCGGGAGCTCATCTATCCGCCGGACCAGACGCCCGAGCAGGTCGAGGAGCAGAACAAGTCCGACTTCACCACCTCGGAGTCGGCGGCCCAAGTCGCCGCGCTCGCGCACCTGGGCCAGGTGCGCGTCGAGGTCAAGTCGGTCACCGCGGGCCAGCCGGCCGATGGAGTCCTCAAACCCGGTGACGTGATCACCAGCATCGACGGCAAGCCCGTGAACACGTCCGCGACCCTGCTCGACGCGATTCGCGCCAAACCGGCCGGATCGGCCGTCGCCCTTGGCGTCACCCGGGCCGGAAAACCCCAGCAGGTACGGCTGACGCCGCGCGCTGGCACCGACGGAGTTCCGCGCATCGGTGTCGAGATCAGGCTCGTGCCCGACGGTCGCAACAAGGTCGACTTCTCGATTGACGGCATCGGCGGACCATCGGCCGGGCTCATGCTGGCTCTCGGCATCGTCGACAAGATCGACCCAGCCGACCTGACCGGCGGCAAGATCATCGCAGGCACGGGGACCATCGACGAGAACGGCGCGGTGGGCCCGATCGGCGGAGTGCCACAGAAACTCGTCGCCGCCCGCCGCGACGGCGCGACCTTCTTCCTTACCCCGAAGGAGAACTGCGCCGAGGCGATGGCCAACCCGGTGCCCGGCCTCACACTCGTCGAGGTGACCTCACTCGACGGCGCGCTCACCGCACTCAGCGACATTCGGGCCGGCCGAACACCTCCGCAGTGCCACGCTGGGGGCTGATCGCCGCCAACCTCTGTACTCTTGCCACGTGGTCATGCGAAACCCCCTGCCGCGGATGAGCCGGCGTGGAAGAGTCACCGCCATCGTCGTCACCGCCACCCTGTTCCTGCTCTCCTTCGCCGACCAGGCGGTCGGCGTGTGGTCCGACTGGCTATGGTTCGACGAAGTGGGCTTCACCGACGTCTTCGGCGGGCTGCTTCGTACCAGGATCTGGCTCTTTACGCTCTTCGGTCTCGCGGTCGGCGGCTTCGTCGCGGCCAACCTCTACCTCGCCTACCGACTGCGGCCGTTCATGCCGGCGCGCTCGCCCGAGCAGCTCGCCCTCGATCGTTATCGCCGGCTGCTCACCCCCCGCATCGGGCTGTGGATCACCGCCGCCGCCGGTTTGGTCGGCCTCACCGCAGGCCTCTCGGCCCAGGGGCACTGGCAGCAGTGGCTGCTGTTCACCAACGGGGGCTCGTTCGGCGTGACCGACCCGCAGTTCGGGATCGACGTCGGGTTCTACGTGTTCGACTTCCCGTTCTGGCGTTTTCTGCTCGACACGGCCTTCACCACCACCGCGATGGCCGTCATCGGCAGCCTCGGCGCGCACTACATCTATGGCGGCGTGCGCATGCAGGGCGTCGGCGACCGCATGACCACCGCAGCACGCGCTCACCTCACCGGACTGGTCGCGCTGTTCGTGGCGCTCAAAGCCGTGGCATACGTGCTGGACAAACGTGCCCTGCTGCTGGCGTTCAACTCCGCCACGGACACGTGGGGCGGCGGCTATACCGACATCAACGCCGTGCTGCCCGCCAAGGACATTCTCGTCTACATCTCCATCGTCGTCGCCATCGCGATCCTCATCTTCTCCAACACCGGGATGCGCAACCTCGTGTGGGCCGGCGCGTCACTGGCGCTGCTCGGCCTCGCCGCCGTCGCCATCGGCGGGATCTACCCGCTCGCCGTGCAGCAGTTCACGGTCAAACCAAACGTTCGGGACAAGGAAGCCCCCTATATCTCGCGCACCATCGAGGCGACCAAGACCGCCTATGGGCTCACCGGTGTCGATCGCAAGCAATACAGCGCGCAGACCCTCGACCCGCCGGCGTCGCTGGCCAAAGACACCACGGTCGTGCCCAACGTTCGACTGCTCGACCCGGCCGTGGTCAACGAGACCTTCTCGCAATATCAGCAGATCCGATCGTTCTACGACTTCCCCGAGAAGCTCGACGTCGACCGCTATGTCACCGGCGGCAAGACCCAGGACTACGTCGTGGGCGTACGGGAGATCAACTATTCTCGACTGACCGGCACGCAGACCAACTGGCAGAACCGGCACACCGTCTTCACCCACGGCTATGGCTTCGTCGCCGCCCCCGCGAACCGCATCTGCGAAGGCGCGCCATTCTTCGTCTCCGGGCTGATCGGGGCCAGCGCCGGCAGTGGCAACGACAACTGCGTCTCCAAATCCGAGGTCATCCCGGTCTCGCAGCCCCGCATCTATTACGGCGAACTCGCCACCGACGACGACTACGTCATCGTCGGCAAGGACTCCGCCACAGCGGCCGATCGCGAGTTCGACCGGCCTGCGGGGGAGAGCCAGCAGCAGTTCTCCTATGACGGCGGCGGCGGCGTGCCGGTCGGCTCCTTCGGCCGGCGGGTGCTCTATGGCCTGCATCTGCGCGACTCGAACTTCCTGCTTTCGGACGTCTTCAACGACAACTCGAAGCTCATCTATGTGCGCAATCCGCGGGAGCGGGTCGAGAAGGTCGCGCCATTCCTCACCTTCGACGGCGACCCCTATCCGGCGGTCATCAACGGGCGCGTCACCTGGCTGCTCGACGGCTACACCACCTCGGCCACCTATCCCTACGCGCAGCGGGTCGACCTGCGGGCGGCCACGTCGGATACCACGTCCGGCACCGGAACCGTGCTGCAGGCCAAACAGAACGTCAACTACATTCGCAACTCGGTGAAGGCCACCGTCGACGCATACGACGGCACGGTGAAGCTCTATGCCTTTGACGAGTCAGACCCGGTCTTGCGTGCTTGGAACAAGGCGTTCGGCGGCGACATCATCAAGCCCAAGGCGGATATCCCCGCCGAGCTCGCCGAGCACTTCCGCTATCCGGAAGACCTGTTCAAGGTGCAGCGCGACCTGCTGTCGAAGTTCCACGTGGGCAACCCGCTGGAATTCAACTCCGGGCAGGACTTCTGGCAGGTGCCCGAAGACCCGGCGCAGGCCGGCAGTGGTCTCAAGCAGCCGCCCTACTTCCTGCTCACGCAGTTTCCCGGCGACAAGAGTGCGCGATTCCAGCTCACCTCGGCGTTGACCCCGACTCAGCGGCAGAACCTCTCGGCGCTGCTCAGTGGGGTCATCGACGACGGCAAGCTCAAGCTCGAAGTGCTCGAACTTCCCCGGGAAAACCGGATCCCCGGCCCTGGTCAAGCGCAACAGAACATGTCCAATGACCAGACTGCCCGAACGCAGATCAACTTCTTGCAGGGGCAGGGCTCCCAGTCGCAGGTCGTCTTCGGCAACCTGCTCTCGTTGCCCTATGCCGAAGGCATGCTCTATGTGCAGCCGGTCTATGTGAAGAGCGCCAACGTGCGCAACGCCTTCCCGCTCATGCGCCTCGTGCTCGTCAGCTTCGGTGACAAGGTCGCGCTCGGCGACACCCTGCCTAACGCGATCCAACAACTCGTGGGCAAAGCCTCGCCCACGACCACCCCGCCACCGACGCCTGGCGAACCGCCGACCACCAACCCGCCACCGACGACGGGTGGGCCGCTCGAGGCCGCCACGGCCAAGATTCAGGCCGCGATCCTCAAGCTGCGCACCGCGCAGCAGGCGGGCGACTTCGCGAAATACGGCCAGGCGTTGCAGGAGCTGGAGGCCGCCGTCAAGGAGTTCGAGGCGGCACAAAAAGCTGCGGGTACGCCGACGGCGGCCCCCGCTCCAACTCCGACACCCAGCGCGTCCGCGTCTCCCTGAGCCCACACTCGTCGGATGGTCCGACGACTTGACAGCGGTTGTGCCCGCTCGACATCGATGTCGAGCGGGCACAACCGTCTCGGCGGTCGTTCGGACGCGTGTGTTTGGGGATGGCCGGTCGGTTCCGAGGTGCTTCTGGGGTGTGGGTCGCTGCGATTGGCGCTCTCACCGGTCGTGAGTTAGTATTGGTCCAGCGACGCGGGGTGGAGCAGCTTGGTAGCTCGCTGGGCTCATAACCCAGAGGTCACAGGTTCAAATCCTGTCCCCGCTACTGACAGAACCGCAGTCGAGGGCGCGTCTTCCAATCATTGGAAGACGCGCCCTCGCTCTTTGTGGGGCAGGGTTCGGAGCAACGCCGCACCACCACATGACACCTGACGGCATCGTCGGGGCCTTGTGGGATCGATGCACATCGAAGTCGACTTGTTTTGTGTCTATGTCGATTTCGGGTATGCCGTTAAGGGGCATCCGCCGTCAGATCGTCCTGGGCCACCGTCGGTGCGGTCTGGGAGTACCACGACGACGAGCCGGTCAGTGCACCGCCCAAGGCGATGTTCGTCGTGCTGTTATAGATGATCACATCGGCCTTGTGGGGCAGCGATGGCGGCGACTGCGTGGAGGGTGCGCGATCAGTGGTGCCAAACACCGTGGGTCCGCGATGGTGAGCGGTGGGCTGTGTCGCGTGGTGCTCGGACGCGGGGACCGCGACCCGGTACAGGGCGGTGCCGTCCAGGCTTCGCCATTCCCCGTCGATGCCTTGGATTTGTTGCTGACCTCGACCTGGGTGTGCAGGTTGGGGTCGCCGTCGCGGGAGTCCCAGTGGGCGAACATGGCGTTAATGAGTCCGTGGGTGTCGATCTGAGCTTGGCCGACGTCCCCGGTGCGGGCGTAGGCGGCGTTGGTTTCCAGTAGTTGCATTGCGGAGTCGCGGGCTTCGTCATGGGCGCGGCGTACCGCGTCGCGTACCCACTGCCGGTCCTCGTCTCGGCGCACGACGTGATCCGCATGTTGCAGCGTGACGGGGCGGGCCGACCAAGCTCGGTAAGGCGTTCGGCATGTACGGGCGGATCTTCAAGACCCAGCACGTACTCACCTTCACCGACGACCCGGCGTACCGCCGGGAGATGAAGGAGATGCGCAATCTAAACGAGGGCCGCCACGCTCTGGAATACCGCCTACCTGGACCGGGCGCTGAGCGAACTGCGGGCGCAGGGCTACCCGGTCCTCGATGCCGACGTGGCCCGGCTGTCGGCGTATGCGCGACGGCACATCAACGTTCATGGCCATTATTCGTTTCGGCTGCCCGACCTCGGCGGCGCCTGGCGGCCGCTGCGGGATCCGGACCAGCGTGACCCTGACGAGGACGACGGCTGATCAGCCCGGCTGCGGCGGCTGCGCCGTCACAGGGCCCACTGCGGACGAGCCCGTCACTAATGCGGTCATGCGTTTCTGCCGGGTTCGTGTCGTGGACCAGCAGGGCGATCTGGACCCGGTTGTTGAGATCCAGCCTGGTGAGAATCCGTGACACGTGCGTCTTCACCGTCGGTAGGGCCAGATGCAGTTCGCGGGCGATCTCAGCGTTCGAGCGGCCACGCCCGACCGCCAGGGCCACCTCCCGCTCCCGTTCGCCCAGTAACGCGAGGCGTGCGCGGGCGGCGGATGCCTGGACGTCCCGACCCGCGCCGCCCGTTACCTGCTCGATGAGCCGGCGGGCGACGGCGGGCGAGAGGACCGGGTCCCCGGCGGCGGCCGTCCGGATGGCCGCGATAATGCCCTGTGGCGAGGTGTTCTTGAGGAGGAACCCGGCGGCACCGGCGCGCAGCGCGCCGAGTACATACGCGTCGGTATGGAAGGTGGTCATCACCAGTACTTCCGGAGCGCCGGGCTGGGATCGGAGCGTTGCGGTGGCGGCCAGCCCGTCAATGTCGGGCATCCGGATGTCCATCAGCACCAGATCTGGTCGGTGCGCGGCAACCAGCGCGGGCACCTGCGCCCCATCAGCGGCCTCCGCGACGATCTGGATGTCCGGGGCACCGCCGAGCATCAGGCGCAGCCCAGCCCGCACGATCCCGTCGTCGTCAACGAGTAGGACCCGGATCACTCGCGCTACTCCTTCTCACCCGTGGCCGCGATGTCTGTCGCGGGCCAGGGTATCCAGGCGCAGACCTGGAACCCACCGCCGGTCGGACCGGCCATCAGGTCGCCGCCGACCAGTCGAGCCCGTTCGGCCAACCCGATCAGTCCCTGCCCCCCTCCCTTGCTTGGATGCGCAGGCAAGGCTGCTCCGGGCGGCAACGGATTGTGGACCTCGACTGTCAGCCTGTGCGCCGGGCTGCCTGTCACCCGTACCGCGACCGCCGCTCCGGGTGCATGCTTGCGGGCGTTTGTCAGCGCTTCCTGCACGATTCGGTATGCCGTGCGGCCCACCACCGCCGGCGGGGGCGGCCCGTCCGGCGGCCCGGTTAGCTCTATTCGGCCGCCCGTCGCTCGCACCTCTGTCACCAGCCGGGCCAGGTCCGCCAAATCCGGTTGCGGGCGTTCGCCCTCCGCAGACGCCACGCGTAACACCCCGATCACGTCGGCAAGGTCCCGCTGTGCCAGGTGGGCGCTTTCCCGGATCACCCCGGCTGCTCGCGCGATCTCCGTCCGGGGGGCGTGCAAATTGAACTCCAGCGCCCCGGCGTACACGCTCAGCAGCGACAGTCGATGCCCGAGCACGTCGTGCATCTCGCGGGCGATCTCCTCCCTGGCCTCCCGCCGCGCTCGCTCGGCCCGCAACTCGGCGTCGGCCTCGGCCAGTTCCGCGCGCTCCCGCAGCGACGTGATCAACTGCTGCCTCGAGCGCCGAAACAACCCCCACCCGATGGCCCCGGCGAGCAGCGCGAAGTAGATCAACGCCGAGTCGGCCCGATCTGCGGGCAGCTCCGCCACCCGCCAAAGAAGGAAAGGCAGCGGCGCGAAGGCCAGCGCAGCCACCCACGCTGTGCTCCGCCACGGCCGGTTCGCGGCCACCGTGAACACCGCCACCAGCGCCGGACCGGTCAGGTAGTGCGTCCGGGCGCCGGCCAACAGCAGCACCACCGCCAGCGGTACCGGCCAGCGCCGCCGCAGCAGCACCGCCGCGCACCCCAACCCGCCGACCACCTGATCGACGGCCTGCCACACCGGACCGACGTCTTGCGTGACCGGCACGGACTGCGAACTCACGGCGGCGAAGCAGGCGGCGAACAACAACAAGCCAAGATCAGCCGCCCACTCCCGGTGAGTGCGGTGCATCGGGCGCATGCTGGCAATCTACGAGAACCCCGTTCACGGCCGGAGATCCAGGCCGCAACGAGATACCTAAGTACGAGCCTTCGGCCGCCAATGGACAACTTCCGTCACTGTGTGTCAGTCCCAAGCTCGATCCGCCGTCCGGCACCGTCGGATTACCGTCGCACCATGGGCAGCAACTCATCGAAATCTCCCCTGGCGGCCCTGTCGGGCCTGCTCTGCTTCGTCTTGGTCGTCGGCGGCGTTAGTGGCCTCCTGCACGAATGGCTCGGCTGGATCCGCTTCATGGGTTTCGTTCGGTTCCTCATACCTGACGGTTATGAAATCTATGGTTACGTCGTCATGACCGCCCTCGGCGTTGCAGTGGGCGTGGCCGGCGACGCGCTCACCCGACGAGCCGGACGATGAGCCAGTTTGGGCTGGTGCTGCGGGTGCAGCACTGACCGAAAGGGGCAGTAGCGTGATCTTGAAAGGGGTACGGCCAAGGTAAGGGCAACCCCCTGCGGCGCGGAGCACCTAGGGAAACGGCATCTTCGGGTGACGATGACCGGCGGCCAGGACGTGGAAGCCGAGGTTCGCGACCTCAGCGGCAGAGAGACGCAATGCTGCTCGTTCTTCTCCTTCGCCGTCAGCGCATCGGAGCCCGGCCTGCTGCGGCTGGATATCGAGGTGCCCGCGGGCCACGTGGCGGTACTCGACGCTCTCCAAGCGCGAACAGACTCGGTGCGAGGCGCAGCGTGAGTTCGGGCGGGCATCGGCTCTACCCAGCGCGGCGCTTACCGTTCTTCGCGCGATCAAGACTGCGCAACGACTGGGGTTCACCCTGAATGAGTCACGGAACTGGTCAACCTCGGCGGCAGCCACCAGCACGGCCGCCATCCGGATACCAGTCTGCAACGCCGCGCCGCCCCCAAGGTGGCCGAGATCGAAGAGAAGATCAGCGACCTTCGGGTGATCGCGGCAAGCCTGCGCGCCGCCCTCGACGCAGGATGTGGCGACTTGGCGACGTGCGCCGCCCCGGACCCGCTGCCCCCTGCCGTTCGCCGACGTGACCGAGGCGATCAACGGGCCCAGTACCCTACCTCGCGCAGCGCACCGAAAATGATGTGCGTCCGTCGCATTCAGGCGATACGGAAACTGGCCTGGTAGGACTGGGGCGACACTCCCATCGATCGTCGGAAGTGCGCGTCAACCTCATCCACGAGGACCTGGACCGCCTTGACCCGACGGTGCGGTGACCGTCACCCTCCGTGGCGACAACACATCCGGACGGCATCGACTGATTTTCGGCCCAACTCGACTCCACAGGTCGCGCCTCACCCGGCGTTATAGGGGCAGACAAGGAGGTCGGATGACGTTCGAGGAGTTCGTCCAGGTCCGGCTCGTCGCGTTGCTGCGCTACGCCACTGTCCTGACCTGCGATCCCAGACTCGCCGAGGACATCGTGCAGGAGGTGATGCTGCGCACCCACCAGCGGTGGAACCGGATCGTCGCCATCGAACAGCCGGACGCCTACGTGAAACGGATGGTTCTCAACGAGTTCCTTTCCTGGCGACGACGAAAAGCGGCACGGGTCGGCCAGCTCGCCGACGGCGTGCTGCCTGCGGTCCCCGACCACGCACACCAGGTCAGCGAACGCGACGCGATGCTGCGCCGGATCGCCGCGTTGCCGCCCCGGCAGCGGGCGGTGATCGCGCTGCGGTTCTACGAGGGCTGTACGGACGCGGAGATTGCCACGCAGCTTGGCTGCGGTAAAGCGACCGTACGCAGTCACAGTGCCCGAGCTCTGGCGGCGCTTCGGGTCACCTTTGCCGATGAAGCCTTGCGGCACGGAAGGGTTGAGCGATGAGTGGGTACGACATGATCGAGGCGGCGTTGCAGCGGGCGGCTGAACTGGCCCCGGACGATCGCAGACTGCGAGCCACCCTGCTGGGACGGGCATCGACCTCCCGGAGCCGACGTGCGCTCCTGATCGTCGGCGGGACCTTGGTGGCCGGGGCCGCGGCGACGGTTGTGGCCGTACCGCTGCTGTCGCGCGGTCCGCGTCGAGGTCCGGCGACGAACCACACTATCTATCCGACTGGATCGGCGGCGGGGACGGGCAACTCCCGGGCGGTAATGGCGCTGCGGCCCGGCTGGCTACCCGACGAGGTCGGTGAGTACACCCGAACAGCCAGCCTCGGTAGTCCCGAGTTCAGCCAGATGCGTGCCTGGAAGACGGAGGACTTCGACCCGACGCGCAACAAGGGACGGTCGGTCACTCTAATGGTCCGCCCACGCCGGGTGGCCGGTTGGCCCGGCAACGGTGACCCCGGGGTGGGCTCCACTCCGGTCGAGCCTGGGAACTCAGCCACACCACCAGTGTCCGTACCGCCGGGGGACCGGTTCGACAACCCGGCGAACACCAGCATCAACGGTGCGAAGGGCTGGAAGGACGAGCCCGACGGGCCAGGTCCACGGGACAAAGCCACAGTGGACTGGCTGCTGGCCGACGATCTGATCGCGACCATTGAGATACTTGGCGTTCCTGACGCCGACACCGCCGTGCTGCGGATGGCCAACTCGGTCATCGTCGACGGGATCTCCGTGTGTGAGGCGCCGCTGCGTTTCGGTTGGCTGCCGTCGGAACTCCCGGGCGATTGGCTGGAAGTCGGTGCGTACACGATGTCGCACGATGGGACCCCGGTGTACTCGATCCGACTCGATCGGACCGGCACGTCGGGTCTGCAGCATAGCGTCACGGTCGTCGTCGGTCCCCATGTCTACTCCTCAGGAGGCCAGCGTGTCACGGTGCGCGGACAGAGAGGGTTCTGCACGTACTCGGAGAACACCTTCGACAACACCGCTACCAGCCAGATTGTGGTCCAGCTCGACGACGGCCGCTGGCTGAACGCCGACATCAGGGGACTTGATATCGCCCGCCACCACCGCGACGATGCCATACACATCGTTGACGACCTGTGGATTGGCCCTGATCCCAAAGCCACCTGGTTCGGCACCCGGTGAGGGACAAGCTGTGGTGGGCCGACCCCAACGGCCTGGACCCGTCCGCACCGTATGGACCAACAGCAACTCCCAATTAGTCATGGGCGTATCGGGCGGGTCCTCGAGTTGGGGCTCGAAGCCAGCTCTTGTCTGGCCCTACATGTAAAGCGGCATCGGGCCGGCGGATCACCAGCCAGCGGCGCACCCGCGTGATCCGCCGGCACCCGGCTGCATGGCGTCGGTTGTCTAAAATGGACGCTGGCGTGCTGCGCCACATTGG
The DNA here is from genome assembly GCA_963736695.1 of uncultured Actinomycetota bacterium. Taxonomy (GTDB): domain Bacteria; phylum Actinomycetota; class Actinomycetes; order Mycobacteriales; family Micromonosporaceae; genus CAVTPU01. Next base: position 1,971,519 of record CAVTPU010000004.1, on the reverse strand, counting down.
CGTCCGCCGCTGTTCTCGCCCGAACACTGGACCTCCTTGTCGGCGCCCGAGTCGGAGACGGGATCGTTGCACGATGCGGAGCTCGCAGCCGCGCCTCTACCCTCTCCGTCAGGCGAAAGGTGAGCACGAAGTCGACATCCTGGTCGAGTATGGGGGAGGGCGGGTCGTCGGTATCGAGCTCAAAGCGACTAGTGCACCTCGATCCGATGATGCACATCACTTGAATTTGCTACGAGACGAGCTGGAGACCGGTTCCTCGGCGGCGTCGTATGTAGGGTGTGCGGTCATGGGCTACACCTATGTGCGCGTCACGGAGCAACGGCTATCCCAGGCCCTCGCGGACTGGGAAGGCACTGTCAACTTCTACTTCGAACTCGATGCCACCACTGAGGAATCCGTTGTCGGGATCGCCGGAAAAACGCTGCGGCTTCTGGAGTTCCTTCTGGAAAACGCGGGCACGCCTGTTCGGCTGTCCACAGGCGACGAGTCCTACCCGGAGATTTGTCCGCCGAGTGACGTCGCCGGGTGGATGTTGGCCGAGTATCAAGACTCCATTGCATACTTTTACCCGGCCGACGTGCGCCGGGTCGCCCGCGTGCTGGCTGCCCCTTTTGCTGAGTTGGTCGCCAAGGTTGATCTGGACGCAATGGCGGCGGCGGGCCTGCGTCTTACCCCGGATCTGGGCAGGCGAGTCAACTACGACAAGTCGTTGTACGACGCGTTGGCGACGCTCTTCCGGGAAACGGCCGCCGCCAATGATGGGCTTCTTGTCTTTGTCTGAGAGGGTGGTTCGTAGCGCTATGTCTATTTTGGACTTGGTGGTGTGTTAGAGGTCCTGGTCATGGGGCTATGCAACGGTGTTCTGCGCGAGTGTGAACAAGCCTGGCTGTGCTTCGGTCAGGATGTCGCGGGCGACGAGGCGTTTGAGTTTGGCTCGCATGTTCTCGGTGTCCTTAGTGGTGACGTCGTGGCCGAGTGCGAGGCAGACGTCTCTGGCGCGCATGCCGCTTGGAGCGGTGGTGAACGCGGCGAGGATCTTCTGATAGGCGACGCTGGCGATGGTCGCGTCGACGGGTGTGGCCGCTTCGGTCCGGGTGGTCAGTCGGGTCAGTGTTTTGCGGGTGATGGCGAGTGCGGCCAGTTCGGTTTCGGCCAGGGCAAGGCTCTCGACAGGGTGGTGATCTGTGCACGTAGTGCCCTCGGCCGTCGCGGTCGCGGCGGCCTCCCGTTGCGCGATCAGTTCCACACAACGGCGACATGTCCGGGGTCCTTTCCTATGTGGTGCGCCAGGACGGGGTGATGGTGTCGGTGAGTCGGCGGACCAGGTTGGCCGTGGACGCCCAGAAGGTGCGGGACACCGACGAGGCTGGTTTGCTTTCGTATTCGCGTACGAGGCGTCGGTGCAGCATCAGGGTGCCGTGGGTCTGCTCGACCACCCAACGGCGTTTGACCGGCACGAACCCTGGCGTGGTGTCGGATCGTCTGACCTGTTCGACGTCGATACCGTTCACCGCGCCGTGGATGGCGACGTCGTCTGTGAACCCGGCGTCGACCCACGCTTTGGTCACCGTCGGGGTGTGTTTGACGACCTCGTCGATGAGTGTCATTCCGATGGTGTTGTCGGTGGCCGACGCGGCCGTGACCACGACCGCGATGATCAACCCGAGGACGTCGACAGCGAGGCCACGTTTACGACCAGGGATCTTCTTCGCCGCGTCCTTACCGGTCGTGGCGCGCTGGAACGTGGTTGGCGGCCCTGATCGACTGGGTATCGAGAATGATCGCGGTCGGGTCCTCCGCCCGGCCGGCTTTCTCCCGAACCTGGCAGCGCAGCAGGTCATGAATGGCCTGGTCGGTGCCGTCATCACGCCACAACGCGAAGTAGTAGTACGTCGCGGACTTCGGTGGCAGGTCATGGGGCAGATACGCCCACTGGCAGCCGGTCCGGTTCTGGTAGAAGATCGAGTTCACGATCTCCCGTAACGGGTAGCGGCCCTGATGGCCAGACGCTGAGGGGTGCCGGGCCTTCCACGCTTCCAGGAACGGTTCGATCACCGCCCATTGCTCGTCGGTCAGGTCGCTGGGATAAGGGGCGCGTCCATTCACGACCGTCTTAACGCGGCACCGCTACGTCGGGTACGGCCTCCCGAACCCAGCCACCCGCAAACCGGATAGAACCCTACGAACTACCCTCTCAGAAGATCCTCGCCGCGTTCACCACCGCTCCAAGCGGCATGCGCGCCAGAGACGTCTGCCTCGCACTCGGCCACGACGTCACCACTAAGGACACCGAGAACATGCGAGCCAAACTCAAACGCCTCGTCGCCCGCGACATCCTGACCGAAGCACAGCCAGGCTTGTTCACACTCGCGCAGAACACCGTTGCATAGCCCCATGACCAGGACCTCTAACACACCACCAAGTCCAAAATAGACATAGCGCTACGAGCCACCCTCTCAGACGACATCGAAACCGGGGCGATGGTGTGTTCCGGGATGAGTCTGGCGGGTGCCCGTCTACTGGCCAGGTGGTGTCCAGTGTGGAAGGTGGCGCAAGTCCAGTCTGCTGCTCTTGTGTGGAACGTGTCCTCGCGAGCACTCGCGCAGGCTGGCCGACGTGGCTGTTCATGGCCCAACCATCGCGCCGTACGAACTCGCCGAGGTCACATCGACATCGAACGCAGCAAACCGGCTTCGTCAGCGCAGCCGACCGGCGTTGCGGTGACGTTGCAGGGCCGCGCGTTTCGTGAGACGATGGCAATAAGGGGGGCGTTCGTCTATATAGAAACCCTCCTATCGTATCCATTCGGAAGTATGGGGGTAATGTGCTAGTCAAACGTATTGCAGCCGTGGCAACTGCGGTTCTAGTCGGACTTTCGGGTATCGTGGCGACAGCGACTCCGGCAGCTGCATCCAGCCAGTTCGTTGGGGTTAACGGGTCCGATTCCCGGTGCTTTAGCTCGGCAAATGGCGGTGGCCACGCGGTGTGCCTTTATTGGTACGCCGCCCAGAGTGGCGCATATTGGGGCGCCCATGGCCCGAATGGTTACGGACAGGTGAACAATCTTGGCACCGTGTCGTTCTTTAGCGGCAGTGGCACCGGTGCGGGCTACCCTGTTCTGAACAACGCTGTGAGCATCGCGTGCACGATCGATCCGTACGATGGCTGTCAGTCATACTATAACCAGAATCTTGGTGGTAACTATGACTGGCTTCTTTGGGGTCAAATTGGTCAACTCCACTATACGTGGAACGATGAAGCGTCAGTGAGATGGTACTAGTTTGACCACTGGCAATCGAGGGATGATACGAGTGGCGGCGCGGCTACAAGCACTGTAGTCGCGCCGCCACGGCGCTTGTCTGATGCCCGGCGCAGAGAGAGGAATGAATGAAAATCAGCAACAGTCGTGCTTCCAAAGCGGTTCGAGGGCCCAGGTCTGCCATCGTTGTGGCAGTTATTGTGTGTTCTTGGCTGTCCGCGGCGTGCACGGCCGGTCCGCCGAACTCCGCCGCACCGACAGCGGCGGGGCTTGTCACTCCCAATCCCCAGGTGAGTCCCGAAAGCGGCTCTAGCGAAATAGTCCTACCGATCAATGCATATGAGCTGACGGCTGCCCAGATTGCTGCATATGGTCGAGCGCGAACCTACTTTGCTGGTCTCTGCATGCGCGACTTCGGGTTCACATTCAACGAGCGTGCGGCGACACAGGGAGCCGATGAGGCGCTTTCAAATCAGGTGATGGATTTCGGCATCTATGGCAACAAGCGCAGGTATGGCGTGGCCGACGCTAAGATTGCGGCGAAGTACGGCTACCACTTGATCTCGGCGGTTGTTGGAAGTAAGCCGCAGCGCGATGTCAATGATCGACACGGCTTCGGCGAGATGGCGGCCGCTAAGACGGAGGTGCTCTATGGTCAGTCAGCTGATGGCCATCAGCCGACGCAGCCGGTGAACGGCAAAAGGGTTCCAGCAGGTGGGTGCTTGGGAGTCGCAGCCAACCGTCTCGCCGACATGGGCGACCCGGGGCAGCACGGCCTTGCATCGACGATCAAGCGGGACTCGTTCGCGCGGGCAGAAAATGATGCCGCCGTCCGAGCGGTATTTGCCAAGTGGTCCAGCTGTATGAAGACGAAGGGCTATACATCCATGAAGCCTGGCGACGGCCCGGGGTTCGCACTTGAGATTGAGTCTAAGGCTGTCTCGTCAAAGGAGATCGCGGCGGCGGTAGCCGATGTCGAGTGCAAGAAACAGTCCGATGTGATCGGAATTTGGGCGGGCTTCGAGGTGAGATATCAGAACGAGCAGATTGAACAACACGCAGAAGAACTTGCCGCTATCAAAGCTGGAAATGAAAAGATGATTAAGGGCATCGCTTCCATCGTCGGATCCTAGCCGACGGCCGGGCGGTACTGTGTATAGGGTGATGAAGATGGATACGCAGGCGCAAGGGGCAATGGTGGTGGGTGGGAACACTGTGGTGCAGCAGGCGCCTGACGTGAGTCAGTCCTCAATCGAGAAGAGCGCGCTGGTCGCCGCTATTGCGCCAGGAACCCGGCGGGCGCGCCGAGTCCTGTTCATAGTCGGAGTGTGTGCGGCCTTGTTGTCGCTTGGAGGACTCATTGGAGCGACGTTCGTGAAGTCGCCGGAACAGTTGCGCGCGGATGCCGAGGGTCCAGCCCGGAGCGTGTTGACGAGTCCGGTGGAGAGGCGGGTCCTCAAGTCCACCGTTATCGTTCGCGGCGTGGTCGGCGCGGGCCGCCAAGTCGAATTCACCCCCGTAGCGGCACAGGGCGCGGCCGCCTCCGTGGTTACTGCAGTTCGGGTTAAGCAGGGCGGCTCGGTCCGGGACGGGGATGTAGTACTCAGCGTGTCGGGTCGGCCGTTGATTGTGCTGGCGGGCTCTGTGCCGAGCTATCGCGATCTTGTGCCAAATTCGGACGGCGACGATGTTGTCCAATTGCAGGCGGCACTTCGACGACTCGCTCTGTATAGCGGGGGCGACGTTAAGGGGCACTTCGGCGCGGCCACGAAGGCTGCAGTGAAAGGACTCTACAAACGCGTCGGCTTCGCCGTGCCAGAGGTCGGTGCGCCGGATCGTGATTCGGGCAACGCACTCAGGGCGGCTGACGACGCTGTGGCCGCCGCGCAACAGGCGGTCGACGTGATCCAGACTCAGATCGCCGATAGTCCGGGCGCGACGACTCCGCCGGGGTCGCCAAGTCTGCAGCGACAGCTGACGGCGGCGCAGACGGTGCTTGCGCGAGCGCAGGCGGATCGGACAAGCATCATCGCCAACACTGGGCCGATGGTGCCCTTCTCTGAGGTGGCCTTCATCCCGACGCTGCCGGCAGTGGTCACCAAGTTCACCGCCGAAGTGGGCGATCCTGTCAAGGCGCCGCTCGTCGTCTTCGCCACCGGTGCGTTGCGTATTGTCGCGCATGTGCAGCCTGACACGGCGACGATGCTGAGGCAGGGAATGAAGGTCGATGTTGCCTCCGAGTCGCTCGGGCAGAGCGTCTATGGTGTTATCGCGGCCGTGGGCGAGCGGACGACTGAGGCTGGTCAAGACGGCCAGGTTGGGGCGCCGTTCGTGCCCGTAACCGTCGCGCCATCCGAGGGTCTTTCTAATGAGTGGAACGGTCTGGACGTCCGGTTGACGGTCATTGCCGCACAGACTTCAGGCGAAGTCCTGGCCGTGCCGCTGTCTGCCGTCAGCGCGGGTGCTGATGGTAAGACCACCCTGACTGTGCTGGGCCCCGGCGGCAAACAGACCCTGGTCGAGGTCCGCGTCGGATTGTCTGCGGACGGCTTCGTCGAGATCGAGCCGGCTGGCGCCACGGTCTTGCCAGGCGATCAGGTCGTGGTCGGGCAGTGAGCGTTGTTGTCCGATTCGCTAAGGTTGGCTTGACCTACCCAGGGACTCCGCCCGTTGAGGGGCTGCGTCCAGTTGACCTAATCATCAACGCAGGCGAGTTCGTGACAGTCGTGGGTCCGTCCGGGTCCGGCAAGTCGACGTTTCTCAATCTAGTTGGCCTACTCGACCGCCCGACGCAGGGCACGTACGAACTCGACGGAATCGATGTGGGCAAAGTTAGCGAGGCGAAACGGACGGCGTTGCGCGCTCACCGGATTGGCTTTGTCTTTCAATCATTCCATCTGTTGCCGCATCGCACTGCTGCGGAGAATGTCGAGATGGCGCAGTTGTATACAGGTATCCCCCGCCGAGCGCGTCGGCGTTCAGCGATTGACGCGTTGGATCGTGTAGGCATGTCGCACCGAGCGCACGCATTTCCGACCACCTTATCTGGCGGCGAACGCCAGCGTGTGGCGATCGCTCGTGCGGTGGTCAACACTCCCAGTCTTTTGTTGTGTGATGAGCCGACAGGCAACCTTGACTCGACCAGCGCCAGTTCGGTACTGGACCTACTCGACGACGTCCACGCAAGCGGGTTCACGGTGTTGGTTATCAGTCACGATCCGAACGTGGCTGCGCGTGGTGAGCGGGTCATCACCATACGAGACGGTGTGCTCAATGACTAGGCGTTCGGTGTTGTCTGCTCGCGATCTCTTTGATGAGGCCGTGTCCGGCATTCTCCAACGGCCCGGACGATCTTCGTTGACTATGCTTGGGACTGTGTTAGGCATCGGCGCCTTTGTGGCTGTATTGGGTCTGACCGTCACGGCAGCCGGGCAAGTCGACAAACGATTCAGCGTGCTCGCCGCCACGGAGGTCACGGTCGAGGATGCCCAGCCGGAGGGCGACGACCCAGCCAGACTGGGCTTCCCTGCTGACGCGGCAGCCAGGATTGAACAAATCGACGGCGTTCAGGCCGGTGGAGTGTTTTGGTCCGTGCCACTTCACTCAGCTACGATCGCGGGGGCGCCGAACCTGGTCGACACCGGCGGCTCGGCCCTGTCCGTGACCGCAGCTGATCCAGGTGCCTTGAAAGCGATGCGACCGACACTGCGGGCCGGCCGGCTCTTCGACGAGTTTCATCAGGCCCGCCGCGAGCGAGTGGCAGTTCTTGGCGAGGCGGCCGCCCGGCGACTCGGAATCGTTCGACTGGACGCTCATCCCGCCATCTTCATCAACGACGTGGCATATACGGTGATCGGCGTCATTGCGGATCTGCAACGCCAGCCCGAGCTCCTGTTGAACGTAATCATTCCGAGCTCGACGGCATTGGCGGCCTATGGTCCACCAATTCTGCCGGCCAAGATGCTTATCGAGGTAAGGCTCGGCGCGGGAAAGGTTGTTGCCCAGCAGGCGCCGATTGCGTTGCGACCTGATGCACCCGAGCGTTTGACCGCAGTCGCTCCGCCGGAACCCCAGGCGCTGCGCAGTAGCGTTACTAAGGATTTCGATGTACTCTTTCTGCTTCTAGCTGCCGTCAGCCTTGTGATCGGCGCCGTGGGTATCGCTAACACCACATTTGTTGCAGTTCTGGAACGCACATCTGAGATTGGCGTTCGCAGGTCCATGGGCGCTCGGCCATTCCATATACTCGTACAATTCGTGACCGAGTCTGCAGCGCTGGGCACACTTGGTGGCCTCATTGGCACGAGCCTCGGCGTGGTCGTCGTCGTCGTCGTCGCGGTTGCTAACCAGTGGACGGCCGTCCTCAACCCGTGGGCTGTGTTGCCCGCTCCCTTCTTCGGCACTATGGTCGGGCTGGTCGCGGGTCTTTACCCTGCGGTTCGTGCGGCTAGGATCGAGCCGGTTGATGCGCTGCGTCGGTGAACGGACTTGAGTCTGAATGAGGCACGGGATCGCCGAGCGTGTTGGTGATCCACATCTTGGTTCGCGGGTGGGCGGTCGGGGTGGCTTGTTCACGAAGCGATAGGGGTGGCTGGCGTGGACGCTGTCAGGGCTCGGGCTCGGTGAGCGAGAACGTCATCGATCCGGCCATAGTGGACGTCGGCGGGATGCGGCCACGCCTCGCCTAAATGGTAATGCTCCTCGTCGTACCAACGGAAGAAGGTCTGGCAGAACGCGCGAGCGTCCTGTAACAAACCGACGCTGGCCGGGGGAAGTCGGGCCGATACTTCAACGTCTTGAACTGCGCCCCGGAGTACGGGTTATCGCAGTCGCCTACACTGCCCATCGATGCGAGTATCCCGGATTTCAGCAATCTCTGACCTGACTCGTGTCACGGTTTGATCGACTTTTGAGTGCGGCCTCCTGGCCTGGTGTTTCTGGCTCGGCTGGCGGCTGTGGCGGTCGCTAAAAGCCCCAGGTGTGGAAGTCTTCGGGGGTGGTTTCCCGTGTTCCGTCCCGGGTTTGATGGAGACATCGAACACCCGGAGGATTCACTGTCATGGCAGCACCAAGGAAGTACTCGGACGAGTTGCGTGAACGGGCGACGCGTTTGGCGGTCGACGCGTGTAAGGACCCTCGGTCGGGTCCTGGGGCGATCAGGCGGATCGCGGATCAGCTCGGCGTGCACCCGGAAGCGTTACGTACGTGGGTGAAACGGGCTGAGATCGATGAGGGGGCTCGTGCGGGGGCGTCGTCGAGTGAGGCGGCCAGGATCGCCGAACTGGAACGGGAGGTTCGTGAGTTGCGGCGGGCGAACCAGATCTTGAAGTCCGCGGCGTCTTTCTTCGCGGCGGAGCTGGACCGTCCGTCGCGATGAAGGTCGAGTTCGTCGACTCCCAACGGGAGGAGCACGGTGTCCAGCCGGTCCTGCGGGCGTTGGAAGGCACGCCGGCACAGATCGCACCGTCGACCTATTACACAGGCAAGACTCGCCCCGACTCGGCTCGGGCGGTACGCGACGCTGAGCTGATCGAGAAGATCGAGCGGGTCCACGAGGCGAATTACGGTGTCTACGGTGCCCGCAAGGTATGGCACGAACTGAACCGGCGAGGTGTGCCTGTCGCCCGGTGCACCGTCGAACGACTCATGCGGGACGCCGGTTTGCGGGGCTTGATGCGGGACAAGTCGCCGCGCACCACTCGACCCGGTCCGGAGACCACCCGACCCGGTGACCTCGTTAAACGCGACTTCACCGCGACCCGCCCGAACGAGTTGTGGGTCGCCGACCTGACCTACGTGCGCACAAGCGTGGGGTGGGTGTACGCGGCGTTCATCCTGGACGTGTACTCCCGCATGATCGTCGGTTGGCAGGTGGCCACGTCGCTCTACACCGACCTGGCGTTGGACGCGTTACAGATGGCGGTCTGGCGTCGACAAGCCGAGGACGCCGACCTGACCGGACTCATCCACCACTCGGACAGGGGAGTTCAAGATCGTGCGATTCGCTACACCCAACGGCTGGCCGAGGCCGGGGCAGCCGTATCCGTTGGCAGCAAGGGAGATTCCTACGACAACGCGATGGCCGAGGCGTTCAACTCATTGTTCAAAGCCGAACTCGTCCGCAACAAAGGACCCTGGCGCGGACTCGACGACCTGGAGATCGCGACCGTCGAATACATCGACTGGTACAACAACCGGCGCCTGCACGGCGAACTCGGCCACATCCCACCCACCGAGTTCGAAGCCCTACACGCGATGACCCACCCGGCCACCGCAACCCTGAAAACCAGATAATTCAGCCTCCATCAAACCCGGGGCTTGACACTGGTAGACCATGAGGGTGTTGTCGGTGCCGCCTGAGGTCACACGTCCAACCTTCCGGAGACGACCCACGCGCCGAACGGGGTCAGTGCGACGGTCGTCGGCGCGGCCACCGGCCACCGCTGGAGCTCCACCGTACGGGCCGCCGACCAGTCCCGTCGAGTTGGTTTCAGCACCCTCACCGCCTCGATTCCTTTCGATACGCCGAAGTGGTTGCTGCGCTCGGGTCAGAGGATGCGGGGCCGGATCGGCGTAGGAGCGCTAGCTGCGGGCCGATCTGGCACCGCATCGGAGCCGGTGCACTCTCGCCTATTGGCACCATTCCCTGTTCAGCTCCGGTAAGGCCCATGGCAACACTTCCGCTGTCCGGCCGTTGTTCCAAGCGCTGTACGACAACCACGCCGAGATCGTGTTGAGCGGACACGATCACCACTATGAGCGGTTCGCCCCGCAGACCTCGGCCGGTGTGCCCGGCCCGGTCAACGGGATCCGGGAGTCGGGCGAGACCGTGGTCGCCGAGGTTGCGTACCGGGACCGCCTCTGGCGCCCGATAGAAGAACAGTAGGATTTCGGCACGTCCAACGCCGACTGGGAGTTAGACCATTGGGAGGTGTGGCGGTGGACTATGTGGACGTGCCGGGGGCGGTGCTCTACACCGAGCACACCGGCAACGGCCTGCCGTTGCTGCTGATATCGGGCTGCGGCGGAGATGCCGGGATGTACGAGCAGGTCGTGCCGTTGCTGGCACGACAGTTCACCGATCTCGTCTACGACCGGAGGGAAACTCGCGCAGCGGATTCACCGATTCGAACGCGGCGACCGAGCAGCGATAGCGGTCGACTTCGCGATCTGGCATGAAGATCGGGCAGGGATACCTGGCCGACTACCGCCGCCCGATGTTGTACGCTGCCTGCCATGAGTACCTTCATGAACAGATTGGGGGTCCCATCCGCACAAGGTGAGCGCTAATGCGTTCCTTGACTGCGTATGGGGAATCCCGACTTCTCTTCTGGCAGCATGTGCGAGAGTTCGCCGTGCCGCCCTCGATGATCGAATCAGCGACCACACTCCGTACCACAGGCGACTGGGCTGGCGCCTGCACTGCCGCACGGTTCGACGTTGACCTGGATCTTCGCGCCGCCACTCATGCGTACGGTAGGGAACTCGCCGCCCAGGTTCGCAAGGATCTCCGCCGGCTGGCACCTGACCTGCTGCGCTGGCACATGCCACGGATCGGCTCGGATGGCCTGCTGCGTCCCGGGCTGACCATGTCGTTGGCCCGCTACCGTCGGGCCGAGGACGGCGACGCCGTTCACTTGGTGGCCCGCACGCCGCCGGCTTGGGCGGACGCCGGTCAGCGCATCAGCCTCGCGCTGTGGGACAAGTCCCGACCCGAAGACGGCGCGGGCGCCCATCCTCATCCCCGCCCTGACCGGCGGTTCCGCCTCGATCTGCACCGCCACTTATGGGACGCACATCGTGCCGGCGAGCTGCGGCAGCGGGCCGGGAAGGGCCCGTGGGCCGCGGAGAGCGCCCCAACTGTGCTGCGTGACCAGGCGGGGTTGGTGCCGCCGGGGATCGGCTGCGCGGTGGACCAGTGGGCGAGCGAGGCGGCGATTCTGCTGCGCTCGCAGGGGCAGGACAGTGGCACCGTCGCGGTGCGACTCGGCGCCAAGCTGCGACTGTTGCTGCACATGAACGAGCACGGCGATGCGGCTGACACGTCCGTGCCGCGCATCTCGGCCTTCCCGGCGAAACGGCGCAACCCCGCCCATCCGTGTCTGCCCGACGCGGCGACCTGGGTGCTACCTGACCTGGCGTTGCTGCGTGCCGGCCTGATCGACGCCGACCAGGTGCACCCACTCGTCGCGGCGGCACTCATGCCGGGCCGTCCGCAGTCCTTTGCGCCAGAAGCTGCCCATAGTGCGAGGGACCCGCCTCGTCGAGTGTCGTGGAACCCAGCACCGGATCGGTCTCGTGGATGGGGTGCTGGTCGCGCTGGACCACGACCCGGCTGAGATCCGCCGCGAGGCGCTGCTGGCCGCGTTGGGTGGTCCGCCGTTGGCCTGCCTACGCGTGATCGACGAGGTTCACCGGAATCCGGAGTGCCTCGACGACGTTCGCGCCCGCCTGGATCACGGCGACGTGGAGGGGGCGCTTGCCGCCGTGGAATGCCTGCTCGGACCGGATGCGCTGCTGCGAGGCGGCGCATTGCGCGACGAGCTGGAGGCGGCCGTGCAACGGCGGATCGTTCACGGGCTCTATCGGGCCCGACTGGCCGGGCGTGGCCCGGTTCGTGGCGCCCGCGACCGCAAACGTCGCGAGCTGCGCTCGCACCCGCGCCAGGCGACTTCTCGCTGATCCCGGCAACTCGCCGTCAATTCCTGATTCCTGTTCCGCTGCTCACGCCATGCCGACTGCGAAGGTGATGTAACGTGCTCGTTTCTGCTCCGTCCGTCACGATCAACATGCGTGACGCCAACGTCGAAGCCCGACGCCTCGATGTTGCCGCCGACCTGCTCGCCCTGCTGCACAACACCACAACCGAGCCCCGTCCCGATCTGCAACTGGAAGCGTTGACCCTGGCGGTGGCCGCCGATCTGCCAGTGTTGCTGTGGGGAGAGCCGGGGATCGGCAAGACCGCCGCCCTGAACCAGCTCGCTAACGCCCTCGACTTGCCACTGACCACGGTCATCGCCAGCGTGCACGAGCCCTCCGACTTCTCCGGCCTGCCGGTGGTCGGTGACGATCCGGCCGTGCAGGGCGTGCCGATGGCGCCACCGGACTGGGCCGTGCGCTTGGTCCGGGCCGGACGCGGGCTGCTTTTCTTGGACGAGCTGTCCACCGCGCCGCCCGCAGTCCAGGCGGCACTGCTGCGCCTTGTGCTCGAACGTCAGGTCGGCGCCTTACGCCTGCCGGACGGAGTTCGGATAGTGGCCGCCGCCAACCCGCGATCCTCCGCAGCAGACGGTTGGGAGCTGAGCGCGCCGCTGGCCAACCGATTCGTGCATCTGCAATGGACCTATGACCAAGATGTTGTCGTACGTGGGTTGGGCGGGATCTGGCCTCGAGCCTCGCTGCCACAACTGGATCCGGCGCGGCTCACGGACGCCGTGACGTTCGCCCGCCGGGCGGTGTGCGGGCTCCTTATTGCCCGACCAAACCTGGTGCACCGGCTGCCCAACAGCGAAAGCCGCCGCGGCGGCGCGTGGCCGTCGCCGCGCAGCTGGGAGATGGCGCTACGCATGATCGCCTTTGCTACGGCCGCGGACACCAGCCGGGAAGTGCTGTCGATGCTGGTCCGAGGCGTCGTTGGCGATGGCCCAGGACTCGAGCTGTTGGCCAACATGGATCGGATGGACCTTCCGGACCCGGAGACACTATTGGCCGATCCGGCGTCGGTCGAGTTGCCCGAGCGGGGGGACCTGCGCTTCGCGGTGCTTGATGCCGTCGTCGCCGCGGTCCGCAAGCGACCCGAACGGTCCCGCTGGGACGCGGCCTGGGCCGTGCTCGTTTTGGCGATGGAGAGCGGAGCACCGGATGTGGTGGTCGTGCCAGCGGCTGACCTCGCCAAGCTGCGCCGCGACGACTGGGAGATCCCGGCGGTTGTCGATCGGCTCGCCGGAGCAATCGCATTGTCTCAGAAGGCGGACGAGGTTGCGGTCAACGTTGCGGAGGGCCGATGACGACACGGGCCCTCGACTTCGAGAAGCTCTTCGCTGCCCGGCTGTACGCCGCCAAAGTCCGACCCTATCTGGCGGACGCGCTGTTCGCGCTGCACCCGGTGGAATCCCAGCAGGTGCCGACGATGGCAGTGGACCGGCACTGGCGGTGTTACATCTCACCAAGCTTCGTGGATCGCACCCCACTGGAGGATCTGGCTGGGGTATGGGTGCACGAGGTCTCCCACCTGCTGAGAGACCACTTTGGGCGCGGTCGTCGGTACGTGGAGGCGAGCTGGGTCGACGGGCCCAGGTGGAGGCGGCGGATGAACATCGCCGCCGACTGCGAGATCAACGACGACATATACGGCGACGGTCTCCGGAAGCCACAGGGCGCAATCCTGCCACGGGACCTCAATCTGCGTGAGGGCCAGCTGATGGAGGACTACCTGCACCAGTTCCGACTCGAGACGTACGCGGATGGCTTGGTCTGGCTGGACTGCGGCAGCGGAGCTGACGGTTGGAGCCGGGATTGGGACCTGGGACCGGACGGTGCGCGCGGCCTCAGCGAACACGAACGAGACGCCGTTCGATTCCGTGTGGCGCAGGGTGTCATCGGGCAACGCGGCACTGTCCCCAAAGCCTGGCGCCGCTGGGCGGAGGAGGCGTTTCATCCGCCCCAGCCGTGGCGGGAACTGCTCGGGGCGGCGGTTCGCGCGGCGGCCGCGGGTTCCGGTGGGAGTAGTGACTACGCGTATGCCAGGCCATCGCGCAGATCCGCCAGCCTGCCCGGCGTCGTGCTTCCGAGCCTGCGGCGCAGGCCGCCCCGGGTCTGCGTGATCATCGACACGTCAGGGTCGGTGAGCGACGCCGAGCTGGGCAGCGCGCTCCTCGAAGTCACCGCGATCTCCCAGAGCGTCGGCGGCCGCCGCGACCTCGTCAGCGTGCTGTCGTGCGATGCCGCAGCAAGGGTGGCGATACCGCTGTGCCGCGAGGAGGGAATCACCTTGGTGGGCGGCGGCGGCACAGATCTGCGTGCGGGCTTCGCAAGGGCGTTGCGCAGCAGTCAACGCCCGGATGTCATCGTGGTGTTGACCGACGGGCAGACACCCTGGCCCGAACGGCGGCCGTCGTGCCGCACGGTGGTGGGGCTGTTTCCGCGGACGACTTGGAGAGAGAGCTCCTCATATGTGCCGGACTCGCCGCCCGACTGGGCGCGCGTGGTCAACATAGGCTGAGTACGGATCGATTGGGTTCTGCCGTTTGACGGGAGCCGTTTGTCGGTGCGCGCAAGGCTGGCAGGAAATTGTTCTGGCAGTACAGATCAGCCGTGTCGGCTGGGATCAGGCATTGTCGCGGGCCGTGCTCACCGCGCCCGGCCCGTGTTCCGCGTCTGGGCCTCGGGACGTCGCCGACTTGTCGAGGGCGCCGTGGCCATCGAAGGTAAGGTGTGCGGCCATGGGCTACACCTATGTGCGCGTCACAGAGCAACGGCTTTCCCAAGCCCTCGTGGATTGGGAAGGCGCGGTCAACCTCTACTTCGAGCTCGACGCCTTCGCTGACGAGTTCGTTGTCGGGATCAGTTTCAAAGAGCTGGAGCTTCTGGAGTTCCTGCTGGACAACGCTGGCACGCCGGTTCGACTGTCCACAGGCGACGAGTCCTATCCGGAGATTTGCCCGCCGAGTGACATCGCCGGGTGGATGCTGGCCGAATATCAAGAGTCCGTCGCATACTTTTATCCGGCCGACGTGCGTCGGGTCGCCCGTGTGCTGGCCACTCCTTTTGCTGACCTGGTCGCCAAGGCTGATCTGGACGCGATGGCGGCGGCGGGCCTTCGCCTCAAACCGGATCTGGGTCGACGGATCGACTACGACAAGTCGTTGTACGACGCGCTGGCGACGCTTTTCCGCGAAACGGCCGCCGCCAATGACGGGCTTCTTGTCTTTGCTTGACAGGGCAGTCGGACGGGTTGCTGGTCGGTCGATAGTGGTGATGACACGTACGCTGCCTTCGGCGAGCTGATACAGCATGCCGGCCACTGCGCAGCGCGGTCCTGTCTGATCCGTTCTGCGATCAGGGGTACGTCGAGGACGGCGAAGGGTTGCTGGGCTGGGGCGAGCGCGGCCCGCCGGTCAGGTCGAGGATGCCGCGATCGGTGCAGCGGCAGCCGCCTTCGGCGAATATCTGCGTGACACCTGCCCGATCGAGTGCCCAGCGACCACTACGATTCACCAAGGCGAAGACATGAGACGCCCGAGTGTGCTCACCGCGCACGTGACAAGGCAGTCCAAGACAGTTCGAGTGACAGGCAGTGCGGTTCGCATGGACTGCCCGTAGAGACGACGATTGTCCAGCCTCTCTGTTCTGTTGGACAATTCGTCGATGGCACCGTCCAGATTGCACAGTGTCGATATCACTGTGAGTGAGCTTCGGCGGACTTGGCGATGCCTCCGCTGGTGGCGTTGCTGCCCAACGACGTACGGATCGCCTTAGGGTTTGTGCTGTTTGATTTGTTGTTCTATTGGGCTCACAGGTGGGCGCATCGGGTGCCGCTGCTCTGGCGGTTCCACGGACGCGTCGGTCACAGGATCGTCGTCCACACAGGACGGTAGCAACGATCCACCGACCCACGTGAACGGCAGGAGGTCCCGGCTTCTGGAATCCGTCAGGCGGCGTGCGGCTCCTCGCGAAAGGCCCCAGGCCGGTCGTTAGGGGCGATACCGCCCGGCGACCCGGTTGACTCCCCGGTAAGGTAGATTGGTCTGTGAGGGCTCGCCCAGTTCTGCCGCGATCCCGGCGTGATGTGACATGACATGCCGCAGCCGTTCAGATCTGCGAGGCGCAGGACGCCCCTTCCACGTTCGGAGATTCTTATGGCGGTTCGCCGCCCAGCTGCTGATTCGTCGCCGGCCACGCCTGCGGCCACATTCGCCGATCTAGGCGTTCCCTCCCCACTGATCGCGGCGCTGGCCACGGCTGGTATCACCGCGCCGTTCCCGATCCAGACCGCGACGTTTCCCGACGCGCTCGCTGGCCGCGACCTGCTGGGCCGGGGCCGAACTGGTTCCGGCAAGACATACGCCTTCCTGCTGCCCTTGGTGGCGCGGCTGGCCGCCAGTGCGGGAGAGCGTCGGCCGGGTCGGCCACGAGCGCTTGTCTTGGCTCCCACCCGAGAACTCGCCAGTCAGATCGAGGCGTCGGCCGCGCCGCTTGCCGAGGCGCTGTCGCTGCGTACTTTGACCGTCTTCGGCGGGGTGCGTCCGAACGCTCAGATCCGCAGCCTGCGTGCCGGTGTGGACATTCTCATCGCCTGCCCGGGTCGGCTCGCCGACCATGTCTCGGCCGGCCACGCCCGCCTCGACGCGGTCGAGATCACTGTGCTGGACGAAGCCGACCATATGTCGGATCTCGGCTTCCTCCCGGTCGTGCGGCGGCTTATGGATCAGACCCCACGGCGAGGCCAGCGGATGTTGTTCTCCGCGACCCTTGACGGTGCGGTCGACGTCCTGGTCAGGCGGTTTCTCGTCAACCCGGTCACACACGTTGTCGAGGCGCCGATCGCTCCGGTGGAGACCGCACACCATGTGTTGCACGTCAGCCACGAGGACCGGCTTCCGGTGCTGGTCGACCTCACCGCGGCGCCGGGCCGCACGTTGGTGTTCACCCGCACCAAGCACGGTGCGAGATCACTGACTCGCCGGTTGATCGCCGCTGGCGTACCGGCGGTCGAGTTGCACGGCAATCTGGCTCAGAACGCGCGCAGCCGTAACCTGATGGCTTTCGCCGACGGCACCGCGAGAACGTTGGTGGCCACCGACATCGCGGCCCGCGGCATCCACGTCGACGACGTCGCTCTCGTTATCCACGCCGATCCGCCGGTCGAACACAAGGCATATGTGCACCGATCGGGTCGGACTGGCCGGGCACATGCAAAAGGAACCGTGGTCACCCTCATGACCGACGACCAGGTCGGCGACGTCCGTGAACTGGCACGAAAGGCCGGCGTGGCACCGACGGTGACCCGACTACGGCCGGGCCACCAGCTCCTGGCGCAACTCGCGCCGGGAGAGCGTCGCTTTGTCGCGCCGTCCAGCGATGAGGCGGCTACGGCGAGCCAGCCTCGCCGGGGCCGGTCTGGCGCGTCGCGGCGATCCCGCTCCACGCAGCGCACCGCGGCGCCGCCAAGGTCTGAATCGCCGCAGCGGTCGGAGTCACCGCGAGTGGCCAGCTCTGCGCGACGGTCCGAATCATCGCCACGGTCCGGGTCGGTACGCGCCTCCGTACCCTCGGCCGGCGCGCATACCAGCGATGTGGCCTCGTTCTCCAGCAGGGCACGGGTGGGCTCCCGGCGCGGTCGCTGAGACGCGCCGAGCCTTGAGCGGGGGCCGATAGATCATCGCGACGACCTTCGCGAACTCGTCTCCCGCCCGAGGGCGAGCACGGGCATGGCAGGATCGAGTCGGCCAGTCATGTCGGACGATGGGTGAGACCGATGCCGTTGCTGCGCGAGATTCGCGCCGATTTCGATGCCGATAGCATTGTGGTGTATCAGGCTTATCCGCCGGCGGTCGCGGACGCGGCGCTGGCCGCCGGTCGTTTTGTGGCACCGTTTTCGTTTACTCGCATGACCTGGATCAAGCCGTCGCTGCTGTGGCTGATGCATCGCAGCAACTGGGCGCGCATGGCAGGCCAGGAACGAATTCTGGCGGTACGGATCACCCGTGTCGGCTGGGATGAGGCGTTGTCGCGGGCCGTGCTCACCTCGCCCGAGCCGGCCGTCCACGGCAGTGCCGCGGCCTGGAACGCAGAGTTTCGCAACGCCACTGTTCATGTGCAGTGGGATCCGGAACGATCGTTGCGGGGTGCCGCCCTCAACTACTACAGCATTCAGGTCGGCATTGGCCGCGCGCTGATTCGCGCGTACGCCGAGGATTGGGTTGTTGGTCTGACCGACATCACCCCGACCGTGCACAGGATGGCGACGCTGGTCCGGTCCGGCCAGAGTGCGAAGGTCCAGCGGCTGCTGCCACCGCAACGGCACTACCCGCTCGACACCACCATCGCACGACGCATCCAGGCCGATAGAGCATGCCGGCCACGGCGCAATAGTGCTGTCTGATCCGTTCGAGGGCGGTCATGCTGCCGAAACTGCGCCGCGCCGGGCGTGCGCGATCGCGTCGCGGACGTCGCCTCGCCAGGGTCGGCCGTGCCCGGGCAGGAGGACGACGGATCCGAGATCAGTTAGGCGATCGAGGGCCAGCACGGCTCGCCGGTAGTCGTGGTTCAGGGTTGGGCTGGTGACCTGCGGGGGTCCCTCGACTCCGGTCAGCAGGCTACGCGTCACGAGGGCGTCGCCGCTGAATAGGACGCCGCGGGTTGGAAGGTGGATGACCACATCGCCAGGCGTGTGACCAGGCACGTGGATGACACGCGGATTTCCTGGCGCGTCAAGGACCTCGCCGTCGACTATCGGCCGCGAACCACGGATGAGGCGCAGCCGGAGTAGCCCGTGGCCGACGGCGTGACCGATCATGGAGGCCGTGTACGGCCGCCACGCATTGCCGATGAGCCCGCCCCAGGGCAGATACAGTGGCCGTCGAACCAGCGGCTCATCGTCTGGGTGGACATAGATCGGGGCGCCGCTTTCGCGGGCCAGTCGGGATGCGAACCCGGTGTGGTCGGCATGTGCATGGGTGATAAAGATGGCGCGCACGTCGCTCACGGTGCGGCCGATTGACCGCAGTCCGGCTCGCAGGAGGCGGTAGTGTCCGGGGAAGCCAGTGTCGATGACCGTCAATTGCCCGCCGTCTTCAACGACGTACCAGTTGAATGTGAAGTTAGTGAAGTGGTGAACTCCGGGTGCGATCTCCATACCGTGACGCTAAGCGGGCCAGACGATCGACGTGATACCCGTGGTGCCCGCGTTCTGTGCTGAATCGATCGCAGCTACGGCGTGAGCGCGTCGTGGATGGCGCGCTCACGCCATGCCCGAGGCGCCAAGCCGTAGTGACGCCGAAAGGCCCGGGTGAACGCCGGCTGGTTGGAGTAGCCAACGTCCTCCGATTCGCGGGCAAGTAGCTCGCCCAACCGGGCGAGCAACCCGTCGGGCTGCGCCACCACGTGCGCCATGGGGGGCAGTGCGCGCAGTAGCGGCGTGCGGTCCAACTGTCGGAGCACGAAAAGGCCGCACAACACCCGGGAGGTGCTGTCGTCCAGGTCGAGAGCCATATCCGGTGCCGGCGCGCGGATCGCTGCGGCGAGTGCGTGTGGCGCGCTTCGTGGCCCGCGTCTCAACTCGTGTGCTTCACCCGACAAGGCAATCACCCAATCGCCTTTGCCTGCGCGCGTTGTCGTGTGGCCGTCGGCGACGTCCACCCACCCGTGCTCGACGTAGTGGAAGGCCACGACCCGGTCCGCGGGCTGGGTTGGGATCAGTCGGGAGAGTTCTCGCGAGGCGGGGATGGTGACGGCCCAGGGAGTCCGATAGGTGTCGTGTAGGACGACGGCGCCACTGACTCGAATGGCGCGCAGGACGTCGCTGACCGGATCATCAGCCCTGATATGGGGTCGCGCGCGATGCCCGGTCACGACCGCACCGCGCTGCGATAGGCGTCGAGCTGCTGAGAGTCAGTGATGGAGCCGTGGTGGTGCACCTGGCCCCACCGGTCGTCGCGCCAGTGCAAAACCCGGGTGGTACGGATGTCAAGCGCAACCGTCTCACCGTGTTTGACGAACTCACCCCGTTCGCGCCCGGCGAAGACCACCGCGTCAGCAAAGGGATAGGCGACGATGTCATGAAACTCCACCCAGACATCGGCCGGCCCGCTGAATATGCCGTCGTACAAAGCGGTTATCGGGGTGAGGCCTTCGAGAATTCCGCCCAGCGGATTGTTCAAGCGGATCAGCTCGTCGTCGACCCAGACCTGTCGGAAGACGGTGAGATCACCAGTGTTGAAGGCGAAGTAGAACGACTCGAGTGCCGCGAGCGCGCCGTCCAGCCCTGGCGTTGTGGCGAAATTCAACCGGTTGCGAGCCGAGCGGCCGAAGGTCTGGTCAAGACGGAAGTAACTCACGGGGTCTCCTCGTTGGTGGTGGACGAAGCCAATGCGATCAGGTCGAGCAAAGCGGTGGTGGCGTTGCGCATCGTCGCTGGGTCCCCGGTCGCGCGGGCTGTCACGTAGGCGCCCTGCACAGTCGCGAGGGCCAAATCCGCGAGCGCGTCCGCCGGGACGGCGAGGTCAAGCTGACTGAACAACTGGACGAGTCGGTCCCGCACGTGGTCGAAGTAACGCCCGACAGGTTGGCGGATCCGTTCGTCGGTGAGTGAGGACTCCATGCTGATTCGGCCGATCCTGCACCCGGCGAGTGCGTTGCGTTTCAATCCCAGATAGCCCTCGAGGGCTATCTGGGCGCTGCCGCTGGTCAATTGGTCAAACTCAGCGCACATCTCATCGGCCAGTGCGGACAGCGCGGCCGAGCCGAGTTCGGCCTTGCTGGGAAAGTGGTGGTAGAAACTGCCCTGTCCGACTCCGGCGGTTCGCTGGACATCGGCGGGACTGGTCGCCTCGTAGCCGCGAGTGGAGAGCAGAGTCACGGCTGCCTCAACGAGAGCGGTGCGAGTGCTTCCCCGACGCTTCGCTTCTTCAGGTTGCTCCTTCACAAAAAGCACCGCCTTTCCGATTCCTCAACTAGGCTCTGTACATACTAGTAGGTACAATTGGCTTTTGCCAAGGTGTCTTGCATGCGGGCTAGGGCGTCTCCGGTCCGGGTCGACCCATCAGATCTGGGACGAGGCGTCCTCGTGGGCACTGCTCGCCGCGACCAAACCGGCCGCTAGGACTAGTCCGGAGCCTGACGGCATTTGCTGCCGTCAGGCTCCGGACTCTACAAAGGACTATTCAAGTCAATTGCGGTGGCGAGCCATCAGCAGAGGTTGTTGCACCCACCGCCGCCGGGCAGCGGCGCTGCCTCCAGCGGGTTCGACAAGTCCGGTCGCACCTCTGGCTGCGCCTCGGTGACACGCATCGCAGCGACGATCAGGTAATGGTCCGCAAGGTCCGAGTCGACCAACATCACCAGGCTGATGCGGTTCGGATCCATCGCATCGTCGTCCGCGACCGGTGGTGTCCACTCTTGGACCACGGTGACCGCCGCGCCTCTGGTGCGGAGCACCCCGTCGGCCGCCTCCTGGGTGACGACCACGGGATTCTCCGCGTCGGGGTTGATGTATTCGTCGATGGTGTCACTATCCTCGTAGGTGGACGAGACCTCTGAGCATTTGCCCCCACCGGCATCGCAGGACTCGACCGTCTGGGAGGACGACCCGTATTCGCCGTCGGCCGAGATGGTGGACACGGTGGTGGTGACAATGGTGCCCGTCACCTCGCCGGCCTCGTCGCGGACGTACTCCTTATTGACAGACGCCTTGCTGATCGATCCGTCGCTGTATTGGCGGGTCTCGGTCGATGTCACGCTGAGGATGTTGTCGTTCGCGTCGCATCATGGGGCGATCATGTCATGCGACAGCAAGCCCGTCCGGCTACTGTGGACGGGTGGCCATGCCGTCGAGCCACAGCGTGTCGCTGTCATCGCGGTGGGTCCCAGTCGTGCCAACGAAGTCCGTGGAGATGGTCGGACCGTGTTTGATGACGTGAACGAGTGCCATTGCATGTCCGCGGCCGAGGTCGAAGTCATTTTTGAGCCACTCAATGACCTGGCCCGCCTTGACGCTCGGTCCTTCGAATCCTTTCTGCGCCGCGAGGGCGAGCATCTCGCGGGGAGTTTTTCCGGTCTTGGTTTCGATTGTGTCGAGGTATGCCTGGAATGACATGGCGGAGCCTTTCGCGCGTGCGGAGTTCGATGTTTAGTGGGAAAGCTGACTGATCCAGGTTTGCCATGCCTGTTCGCTCCCTGACTCAACGTCAGCGCTGAAGAGGTGATGTTCCACCATCATCACGCCGCCATGGCCGTAGTAGAACCGGAACAGGCCATCCAGGGAGCGCACTCCGAGAAATTGAGGCGTGACGTAGTCCGCGATGCCGTCAATCGGTGTGATCGCGGCTGGCGTCAGGCGTACGTGGTCGCCTTCGGCGACTGTGTCGGGGATCCCCAGGCCGAGGGTAATCCTCGTGCGGGTCTGCGCCATGTCATCGGTTGTCGGACACATGGCGCAGACCGTTGTGCTGGTGCGCCCAGCGAAGTAGGTGAGGTATTGGGCAAGATTGTGGAAGTAGAAGGCGCCGCCACCGCGTAGGGATTCATATTCGTCTTCCCAGTCGTCGCTGCCGATGAAGCCGCTGCCCACGCAACGCAGTGACACGCCGCCGCCGGACCGGGCCTCAATCATCCACTCCAGTGCGAGGAAGGATCCGTCCGGCCGCGACGGCCCACGGTATCCGAAGTGTTCACGTGGATTCCACGCGGTGATGACCGACTCTTGCGCGAACTGGCCAAGAACGCTGCGGACCGTGCCACCAAGGCGCGGCTCGATGTCGGTGTGGCCCATGAACCAGCAGTTCACTCCCGGGCCCGACGAGATCGCGTCCCAGACCTCGTCAACGGTCGCCGCGAGTTCGGTTTCCATCTGGATCTCGAATTCGTGTGGCAACGCTACGACTCCTTCTTCTCATTGTTAGTCGGCCTTGCCACGGGAGGTTCTTGTCCTGCGTCCAATTGGACGCAGGGGTGGATGGCGATGACGATCCTGTGGCGTCGACCGCTTGGTGCGGTCTCGTCGTGGTAGGCCGCCACCAGGTTGCTCACGGACCTAGCCAGGTCTTCGCTGAATGCGGCTCGGTCGGCCGCTGAGGCAAACCGAACCTCGCCATCCATTGCGAAGGTCGCGAGCCGCTTTCGAACCTTCGCCGCTCCGGTAATGAGTTGACCGACGTCCCGTACGAGACGGGCCGCAAGAACGAGTAGCCACCGTGCGGACAGGCGATCGGGCGAACGCTCGGGGTCGGGCTGGACCGCAGCCAGCGCGAGCGGAGAGATCACATAGGCGTGGGCGGAGGCCAGCATGACTCGCTCGGTCACGTTCCCTTTGCGGCGTTCTTCGGCCAACTCGATCAGGCCGTGCCGCTCAAGGGTGCGAAGGTGATAGTTGACCTTTTGTCGAGTCAGTCCACACTGTGCGGCCAACATGGTCGCAGACATGGGCTGGGTTAAGGCCGCCAGCAACCTGGCGCGGACCGGGTCCAATGCAACCTCGGCTGCGGCCGAGTCCTCGATCACCGCCACGTCCAACATGCCGCTCAGGCTATACGCGGGCAACTCACTTTGTCTAGACAAGTTTTGTTGTCGGTGATGCGGGTAGGTGCACCAGCTCAGGGCCGGGTGGGTTGCGTGGAAAAGTGTGGGGTTATTCGATGGTGGTGATGACGCGAACGCTACCTTCGGCGAGCTGATAGAGCAGGCCGACGACGGCACACCGGCCCTGTCTGATTCGTTCCGCGATCAATGGTGACCGGTCGACGAGCAGTTCGGCGGTGTAGAGGGTGTGTTCGGCAACCGCCGACGCGGGGTCGGCGAGGGCTTGGTCCCGGACCGGCAGCACGCTGAGCAGGACCCGTTCGATGACGTCGCGCATAAAGCCGGGCGGATATTGGCCGCTGGAGATCGACTGAAGGGTTGCGGCGATAGCCCCACAGGAGTCATGTCCGAGAACAGCGATCAGGGGTACGTCGAGGACGTCCACGGCGTACTCGATGCTTCCCAAGATCTCGGGCCCGACGACGTGACCGGCGGTGCGGACCACGAACAGGTCGCCCAGTCCTTGGTCCAAGATGATTTCAGCGGCGAGCCGGGAATCGGAGCATCCGAATAGGACCGCGAAGGGCTGCTGGGCGGGGGCGACTGCGGCCCGGCGGTCGGCGTCCTGGTGCGGGTGTTGGCGTCGGCCCGACACGAAACGCGCGTTGCCGTCAAGGATGTGGCGCAGCGCCTGTTGTGGCGTCGTGCTCAGGGGCGTCATGGGGGCAAGCTTAGGGGCATGGCGGGATCGCATCGGCCAGTCAAACCAGACGATGGGTGAGACCGATGCCGTTGCTGCGCGAGATTCGCGCCGATTTCGATGCCGATAGCATTGTGGTGTATCAGGCTTATCCGCCGGCGGTCGCGGACGCGGCGTTTCCGCCGGTCGTTTTGTGGCGCAGTGGGATCCGGAACGATCGCTGCGGGGTGCCGCCCTCAACTACTGCAGCATTCAGGTCGGCATTGGCCGCGCGCTGATTCGCGCGTACGCCGAGGATTGGGTTGTTGGTCTGACCGACATCACCCCGTCACGGGCTAGTCAGTCCAGCGCGGCCGACTTTCGCAGCAGGCGGCCCGACTCTTGGACGCGAAGATCCCGCGCTGCCGAGAGCACCCGACCCGGTGTCATTGTTGACAGTTGATCGACCGCTATTCCAGACTGCCTCCATGGCTCCGGTGACGCCGCATGGACTCACGATCGCGCTGCAGGCAGGCGCCGACACCATCGCACGGACCTTCTACGCCACCCTGTTCGGCCGGGAGCCGGACTGCAGCCCTCACGAGGACTTCCACGAGTGGCAGATCACCCGTGACGCCTGGGTGCAGATTCACACGGGATGCGATCCGGTCACGCCATCACTCAACCGGATGCGGTTTCAGGTCGACGACCTCACCGCGGCGACTGACGCGCTGTCGACACGCGGGATCACCGTCGACGCGCCCACGACGTTGCCCGGCGTCGTCGTCTTCACCAATCTCTCCGACCCGTGGGGCAACCCGCTCGGACTATTCCAGGACATCGCCTCCGGAGATAGTCCGGTGATCCCGGGCGGCACGGTGCGTGATGCGAGCCACTTCCTCCACTGACACCCGCACCGGGCCGACCAGGAACCCGTTCTTGCAGTGCGGATCACCCCCGTCGGCTGGGACGAGGCGTCCTCGTGGGCACTGGGTTCCACGCGGTGATGACTGAATCCTGCGCGAACTGGCCATGAACGTTGCGAACCGCAGAACTCCGGAACCACCTGACGTCAGATGACTAGCACTTCGCTACTGTCGCTGCTCGGTGCAGGTCGGGGATGCGGCATGGTTGGGAGTTGTGATGGCGAAGTGGCGATCAGATGGTGACGCGGTGGAGGCGGAGAGTCGGGACTTTTCCACCTGGGTCGAGGCGCTGCGATTGGAGAGCATGACCATAGTCGACGCGTGGGAGATCGTTGGTCGTGGTGGGATGAGGCTGTCCGCGTTGATGCACTTGTTTGACTATGACCATGAGGAAGAGGACCACGACGTTGAGAAGGGCCATTCAGAGGTAGGTCTCGATGTTGTGTGGCCGATCCGCGACGTGTTGGACGAGCGGATATCGCCAGAGCTGTCCCAGTGGATCGACGTGGCCGCGGACAGGTTCGGCCCGCCGGTGACTTCGACCGTGAGCGCGGCGGTAGCCGCACACGATGGCACCTGGGCTGCTCGGTTGCAGGGCCTCTTCCTGCCGGTGTCCGCAGTGGTCATCGATGACGAGGAGACCTATCACGCCAGCTGGCTGGCCGGACCGGACGGCAATAGCACTGTCTATTACACGCATCAGGACGAGGTGGGTTTTCACGATCTGTCGTCGCTGTCCGCGATGGTGACTCGGCTGGTGTGCGACGAGGTCGAAGCATACGGTCTGACACTACCGTCGACACTGGAGTCACGGCTGCATCGCGCGTACGAGCTCATCTATGAATTTCTCGATGAATCTGTGGACGTCGACCAACCGGATCACCTGTCCGTGGCGCAGCTCTATCCGCGCACCGGCTGGATCACTTCGCACTTGTTGCCCCCGGTCTGGGCCGAGCATGGCCTTGCCGACGCTCCGGGGTTGGATGTCTGGGAAAGCGAGCGGGAATTCGTCGTGGATTGGCCGCACCTGCAGTCCTACTGGTTGTTGCATCACCTGGTTTTCGGCAACTGGGAGGAGCTTCCCTATCTGGTCGAACATGCCGAGCGGCGGCATCCGGCGGTTGCCGAGTTGGCGAGCCTGGCCGAACACGTGCTGGCTGGGCGGCAGATCACTGCGCAGTGGTGGGACGAGACCTTGGTTCGCGGGTTGCGAGCCGCTGCACGCAACGACGGTCACACTCATGTGTTCAACGATTTGGCAGCGCGTCGATTGAATGACTCTCTCGCCGGACGCGATGCTGCGGCAGTCGGCGTGGCGGCCGCAACGCGGCGGCTCGCCGCATTGGACGATCCGGCCGCGGCTCGGCTGGGCGAGCTCTGGAATGTCATGGAGATAGCCGCGACAGGATCGATTGACGCGCTGGAGAGGTATGCGCTCGACACGGCTATCCCCGATGAGGGCGAAAGGATGAAGTACTTCGTGCGCCAGCACGCCGGACACACCTCGATTTTGATCATGTTTCTCATGTCTCTCACGGAGGTGATGTCCACGCTGAGTCCGGCTGGGCTGGCGGTGTCCAGAGACTTGTTCGCTTCGGCGGTGCGGCAAGGGTCGGAATTCGCCGAAAGCCACTCGAGCGTCGTGCCCGGTTCACTGGTGGGACTCGGCTGGACGAGCAGCGATTTCGGGAAGTTTCTGCATAGCGTCACCGAGCTGATTGGACAGTCTCGGCTTGGCCGCTATCGGCGCGCCGAGCTGGCAGTCATCGCGGCCCAGCGACACGACCAGCCAGCCGCCCGGGAATTCCTGCTCGATCAAGCCCAGCGGTATGCCACCCAACTGCACGACGGTGAGTGGAAAGTCGACACCATGTCGTACGCGTTATGGCGGTTGCTGGAGATCGAGCCCGACGTGGGCGGGCGAATCTTGACCGACGCGCTCACGGGCGCGTCGTTCAGTGGGGCCAATTATCAGGCCTCCATAGCGTTGAGCCAGCACGCCGGCGAGTTGCGGGTAGCCTCGGCCGCCCCGGGTCTGCTCGCCGCGATCAACCAAGGTCTCGGCCACCACGACAAAGATGAACGGGTCACGATGAGGAATGCCTATATCTCCTGTGTCGGCGACAAGTGACATCCGTCAACTTTCCTTTGCGCGCTCGCATATCCCGGGCTGTGGCGCTCAGGCCTGGGCAGCCGCCGCGGCTAGGATCTGAGCGAGTTCGACCGGCTTGCTGACCATTGGCCAGTGGCCAGAGTCGATGTCGACGAAGTCAAGGTGTGTGGCCTTGGCGAGCTCAGGCACATCGCCGGCGTCGATCCACTGCTGTGCCTGGGCGGGTGTGAACTCGGGGCACACGAGCACGATCGGGAGGTCGAACCGTCGCTCGTTCGTCAGGTGAACCACGCCCTTCGCGACGCCAGCGGGCACGGGTATCGCGGCAGACTCGATGTTTTGTCTGGCATCCTCGTCGAGGTCAGCCGAGTCTGGGCCCTCGAATGGGCCCCAGCCGGGGAATGGCATGACACCGTCCTGCAGTTCGAAGAAGTCGGCATAGGGCCTCCCGTCGGCGGATGGGAAGCCGCCGATGAGTGCGATCTTGGCGATGCCCTCCGGCCGCGCGTCCGCCGCCAACCACGCCAAGGTGCAGGCGGCGGAATGTCCCACCACCATGGGTTTCCCAGACGCCGAGTCAACGACGGCGAGCACCGCCGCCAGCTGGTCCGCGAGTGTGGCGGACGTGGATCCATCACCCTGACCGGGCAGCGTGATCGGCACGGGGCGGTGACCGAGGGGTTCAAGTGCGGCCGCGACGTCGTTCCACACCGAGCCGTCGAGCCACAGTCCACCGATGAGCAGGATGTCCATTGTCAGTTCACTTTCTCCAGTGCGGTCAGATCATCGTGAAGGTTCGCGGGCCGAGAGACTCGCTCATGGTCATCACCATAGGATCAATTCCGGACGATCCGCTTCCGGTTTACTTTCGTGACACCTAGTCTGGTCGGGTGCCGACCGATGCCAGCCCCACCGCACGGGCTCTGCGTACCCTGGAGATCCTTCAGAGTCGCGCCGGCATAACGGCAGACCAACTCGCCGAGAGATTGGGTGTCACGGAGCGGGCCGCACGTCGATACGTTGGGATTCTTCGAGAGGCCGGCATCCCCATCGAGTCAGCCCGCGGACCCCATGGCGGATATCGGCTCCGACGTGGGACGAAACTGCCTCCGATCGTCTTCACACAGGCCGAGGCGATCGGTCTGGTCATGGCGGTGCTCGACGGTCAGCCGTCAGCCGCCGACGCCGACGACCTGGTCGGTCATGCCTTGGACAAGGTCATCCAGGCCCTTCCCGAAAGTGCCGGCAGGCAGGCAGCCGCGTTGCGCGAGCACGCGTCAGCGACTCCCGACCGCTATTCGGCCCGACCAGATCCCGCAACCACCAGCGCGCTTGTCGCTGCTGTCGCGGCTCGACGGGGTGTGCTGGTCACATATCGAAGCGAGTCTGGCCGCGAATGGGAGGCCGAGGTGGATCCCTGGGCCGTCGTCGTTCGCCACGGGCGCTGGTATCTCCTATGCCATTCCCACCGCGCGGCTGCGATCCGCACCTATCGGATCGACCGGATTCGCGCGGCCCAGCAGACGACTCACGAGTTCGAGCCGCCAGAGGGGCTCGACCCAGTCGCGGCACTGGAAGAGAATTTGGGCGTTGGGTGGGAGTTTCCCACCCGAGTGGTGTTCGACGCTCCGCTGGCTGCGGTCGCCCGGTGGATCCGGCCTCCCATGGGACGGCTCGAACCGTTGGGAGACGGGTGCATTCTCGTCGGCACCACCAGCAATCCCACGATGTATGCGCAGGAGTGGTTGGCGAGCGTGCCGTTCGCGTTCCACGTCGATGGTGGACCGGAGCTCCGTGCCGCGGTCGCGACCGTCGCGGCGCGTTTCGCAGCCGCGGTGGCGAATCAACCGCACACGGCGATATCGAAGGGCTCGGCTGATCGGGATGCGGCAGACGACGCATAGCAGTGGAGCCTTCGCGGCATCCGGGGCAACACAACCGGGGTGGGACTGTCTGTCCAGCTCACTCATGCCACAAACCGCGTTGAGGTACGAATGTAGTCCGTCATTGATTGCCAGTTGTCGGAGTTAGCGCACGGATGCTAACGTATTGATGCGGGTTGGAGCAGTTAGGTAGCTCACTGGGCTCATAACCCAGAGGTCCTAGGTTCAAATCCTAGCCCCGCTACGAAGAAAGGGCCTCGACCAGGAAATATTCTGGTCGAGGCCCTTTGGCGTGGAGTGCGGAAAGCCCCTGCATACTCGCCCCCGAAAATGAACACGACGGCTGTGCGGACTGCGAATACCGTCCCGTTCGGCAGCAGGGTCAGCGTTTTCGGTGGTGCCCCTTCCCCCGAGATGCAGCTAGGTTTGTTGCTCATCAGGACATCCGTCGACAGATGTACTGGTTTCTAAGTCACCGTGTTGAGACGTCAGCGGGTTGCCCAAAAGCTGGCAACCGGGCTAGACGCTGAGCAGCCTGGGAGAGCTCGCCATGACCGAAGCTACGATTGACGCTGCCGATGCCGACAGTAATGATGATGCCGACCGGGAAGTTGTGGAGCATGAGCGGGCCAAACTGCGGGAGTTCATCAAGGGGCTGAGTCCGGACGATATCAAGTCGGGCGGCTGGTTCACCAAACTTAGCGCTCAGTCCCTGAGCTCCTACACCGATAAAGTCACCTGGCAGTATTTTCAGCAGCGGTATGAGGGTGTGCCCGCAGATGCCATCGTCGACCAGCGGGTCAAAATGGCGGCACGGTATGCCGCGCTCGAAGGTGGGCTCTCTGCAGGCGCCTATTCGGCCGCTATCATCGCTACCCTTGGGACCCTTGGCGGCGCCGGCGTTGGCACCGTCCCTGCAGCCATCGCGACATTCATGGTCGATGTCACCTTCATTACCCAGCTCCAGCTCCGCCTAGCCTATGATGTCGCGGTCCTCTATCGGGTCCCGCTCGACCTGTCCGATCCCGAGGATATGTGGAAACTTATCCGAGTGGCCTTCACGATCAAGAGCGGGGAAGTCGCCCGTGAGGGTGTGATCAAGATAGTGCCAGCCATGATGCGACCGGTTATCAAGTCCTTCTATCGAGGACCGGTTCTAGCCGCCGCTCAAGGGCTCCCCTTCGTGGGAAAGTTCCTTCTGCAACGCAACGTCATCAAGATTGGCATCCCCGTGGTCGGCGTTCCACTTGCGGTGGTGTTGAACCGTTATACGACGTTGCTTGCGGGGAGGCACGCGCAAGCCGTCTTCCGGAACGAGGCTCGGGTGATCGAGCTCGCCGAGGGGTTGAGCAAGCGGAGTCAGCACCCGCAGTTGATGCTGTGGGTCGCGTGGCTCGTCATTATGGCGGACCACAAGATTGTCGACGATGAGGCTTTGTTGATTCGGCACCTCGTGAGGCTGGTCCGGGATGAGCATCAAGTGGTCGATAGGCAGCTCGCTCACCTTGTTGATATCGACCCCGCCGAGGTGTGGCGACGGCTTGACGCCGAGTCAGGGGATCTGAGCGACATCCTCGACGTGGCCAATCGGGTGGCCACTGTGGATGGTGCCGTCAACGCACTCGAGGAAGCGGCCATCTCCGAGATTCAAGACCGCTGCCGTCGAGTCTGACGTTGTCATACGCCACCGCGGCGAAGATCTGATTGTCTGAAGCTCGCAGTGAGCGATATGCCGGAGGGAACGTGCACCTCGCGCACCTCGCTGCAGGAAATCAGCGAAACGCCCGGCCTTCTCTGCGTTGATCGTGGGCGGCAATACCGGCCATGGCCAGTGCGGGCTCCCACGATCAGCAGGGAACGGTGAAGGGGCGTGCAGCCGGTGCTCCAGTGTCGGCACACTGGAGCACCGGCGACAACCGTCGTCGTATTTCCCGCAGAGTCTCACCGGCGCTCGACCGGCAGCGGGCCGGAGCGGCCTGAGTCGCCTCGGGGTGTCGCATCACAGTCGATAGGCTGCTTGCCACGATATCGTGGCTTCCACTATATTGGGTCGCGTGTCTATGACCGAGCCCGCGTTCTTCGTTCTCACCGCACTGCTCGGCACGCCCCTGCACGGCTATGGCATCGTCGGCGAGGTCGACGAGTTGTCCGAGGGGCGCGTCCAGCTCAAGATTGGCTCCCTATATGGGATTCTCGACCGTCTCGTGACGGAGGGTCTCGTGGAGCTTGACCGGGAGGAGCAGCATCAGGGTCGCCTGCGCCGCTACTACCGCGTCACCGAAACCGGCGCCGAGGCCCTGCGGGCCGAGGCGTCTCGTCAGGCCGCGAACGTCCGAGCAGCCAACCGTCGGATCCGGGCCGTCCAACTTCGCTGGGGGGAGAGTTCATGAGAAGCCCACTGGAGCGGCGCTACCGGCGCCTGCTCAGGATCTTGCCGGTCGGATACCGCGACCGCTGGGAAGAGGACATGGTGTCGGCCTTCCTGGAGAGCGCGAACGCGACGCATCCCGACGTCAACAAAGTGTCGGCCAGTCGGCCGCGGTGGGCCGAGCGACTGAGCGTGGTGGCACTCGCGGTGCGGGTCCGTCTCAGCGGCTCGCATGCGTCACCTCGCGGGCTGATCGGCTATGACGTGGTGCGTAGTGTGGCTTTGTTGGGCCTGCTCTATCAGGCTCTCATCGCCACCGTCTCGATCGCCTTCAGCGTCGGCATCGTCCTCCAGCTCATGACAAGTGCCGAGGTGCCGCGCCCGCGGTCGCTGGAATGGCTCGTGCCGATGGCCGTGAGCCTGCTCTGGGTCGCCGCGTTTGGGAGTTATGTGTTAGGGCGACCCGCCGTGGTCAGGGTGTTGGTGGCGTCGGCTTTCTTGTCAAACGTCATCGTCGAGGCGAGGTTGCGGACTATCGAGTCTGGCGATGGACAAACAGTGTCTTTGATCGATCCGATCGTGCTTGCCCGGTGGGGTTGGCTGGCCGCGTTGGTGGTCGCTGTGTTCGTCGGTCAGCCACATACACGCCCCTCGCAAAGGTTCTGGTTCGGACTCTATCTCGTGGGTTCGTTGATATCGGCACCGATCGTGCTGTTGATGCTGTCACCCCTCAGGACACCCCGTTGGCTTCTTGGTGGGCCCGAAATGCTGGAGGCCGTGGCCTCGGTTGCTCTCATTGTCTCGATGGTCGTCGCGCTCCGTCGGGTGACGTCGGGACGGCATCGGTCGCCGAACTGGCTGTTCGCGTTGACCGTGTTCGCTGGCGGCATCGGCGTCTTCCGACTGATGAAATACATCGCCAGGAGTGACGGGCCGTTCGGCGCACCCGCATACATGGTTGAACTTCCCATCATCGACGCGGTGCTCGTGGCTGTCGCACTGGTCTGCGCGAGCGTCGGAGCGGTCGTGTTGATCCGGCGGGGCGGGGCGGGAAAACCGTACCCCGGTCAGTTCGTCAGCAGGGGCGAGGCGTCGAAGACCTGAGCGGCGGGCGGCGGGGCGATCTCGACCCGCGCGTCGATGTCGATGACGTCGAGGAACACGCCGGGTTTTGACTCCACCCGCAGCGGCACTGGGGCGCCGGTGGTCGCGACGTAGATGATGACACCCGTTTCATCGACGATCGTGATCGCCGGCCGGCCGTTGACCGTTGCGGCGCTGCCCTTGGTGACCGCCCCATGCGGATTGAGCAGGAAGTCCGGGCGGAGCGAGTTGGCATAGGAAGAGGCCGTCGGCAAGATCGTTGAAATCTTTACATATTTGTCTTTAGCGAGACTGGTGACCTTCTGCAGGCTGGCCGGCGGTGAGTTTCGCCAATACTCGGCCGGCGCCTTGATGTAGATATCGGTGCCGATCTTGACGACTTCGATCGCGACTCCGCCGATGACGATCGATCCTTTGCCGCCGGTGGGTGTGATCACGACGTCGGCCGAGTTCTTGACCTCACCGTCCATCTGATCGCCTTTGGCGTGGAAAGACCGCATACCCAGCACGGCGGCTTTCGTCCGGGTGAGGATCTCGTCGGCGGTCAATGCCGAGACGCCGTTGTCGGTGGCCGCGCTGGCGCCGGCACTCGCCGTCGGACCAACCGTCGGACTGGGCGTCGGCGCGGAAGCCTTGCTGTCGCAGGAGCTCAACAGTGTCGCCAGCGCGACACACGTGACGGGGAGGGCGACGATCCGTGCGCGCATGAGCTTGCTCCAATCGGGGGCGAGCGGGACGGCGTCCATTCTGCCGGACGCCGTCCCGCTCGGCCGGGATAGGTCAGGCTTCGCCAATGTCGGCGGCGGATCCGACTCCGACCCGCTCCCGATGCGAGCCACGATGCGGGAGATCAACCCCATCCCCGTACGAGTGAATGGGTTGATTTTTGTCTGATCCAGGGGCTGCGTCGTCGTGACTGTCGCTTGAGGATCCATGATCCAGCCGGGGCAGCCAGCGCAGCCAGGACGGGAGATACCAGTTGGCGCGGCCGAGCAGCATCATCGCCGCCGGCAGCAGAACGACTCGCACGATCGTCGCGTCGATGAGCACCGCCGCGGCCAGGCCCACACCGAGCTGTTTGAACGTGAGCAGCGACAGTGTCCCGAAGATCGCGAACACCGCGACCATCACCACGGCCGCGCTCGTCACCGTCGAGGCGGATCGGGCGACCCCCTCCCGAATGGCGTCCTTCGTGGACAGTCCTCGTGCGGCGGCCTCGCAGATCCGACTCACCAGAAAGACGTGATAGTCCATGGAGAGGCCGAACAGCACCACGAAAAGGAACATCGGCAGCCACGACACCACTCCGCCGTTGGACCGGAAGCCGAGCAAGCCCTCGGCCCAGTGTCGTTGAAAGACGAGCACCAGCAACCCATAGGCCGCCGCGACACTGAGCAGGTTGAGCACCACCGAGGTCACGGCGATGACGACCGAACGAAAGGTCGCCAACATGACCAGGAAAGTGAGCCCGAGGACGAACGCGAACACCCAAGGTAGCCGTTGGGCGAGCTTGTCGCTGAAGTCCTTATTGCCGGCGGTGTTGCCGGTCACGCCGAACCACACTCCGGAGAGCTGCCCGAGGCTCTCGGGGAGAAGTTCCTGGCGCAGCCTGCTCAGCGAGACGGTGGCGGTGGCGGCGCCTGCGGAGGCGGAGCCGTCGGCGATCGCGAGGTCGATGGCCGCGACGCGACCGTCGGCCGACAGCCGTGGCAGCGGAGCCGGGTCGGCGGCGAACAGACCGGTCGCCTGGGCGCGAGTGACCAGCTCGGCGAACGCGGCCGTGATCTGCGGCTGCGACAGTGCGGAGCCGGTGGTCGATGTGATGACCACCGTGTGACTGTCGCCCCGGTTGGGGAACGCGGCGTTGAGCCGGTCATAGGACTGCATGATCGGGACGGATCGCGGCAGGTCCTGAGGACTGTCGGGTTTGAGGTTCATGTCCAGTGCCGGCCACGCGACCGCGAGCATCGCGGCGACGCCGAGTGCCAGCGAGAGGCCGGGACGGGCGAGCACCGCGGTGAGGATCGCGCGCCACGACCGGGAGCCCTCCTCATCGCCACGACGCAACCAACGGGGCAGTGGGATCCGGAGGCGGTCGATCTTGTCGCCGAGAAGGGCGAGCAGCGCCGGCAGCACAGTGACGGATCCCAGCATGGCGATCGTGACAACGAGCATTGTGCCGACGGCCATCGAATTGAAGATGGGGTTGTCCGCGACGAACAGTCCCGCCATGGCGATCAACACGGTGATGCCGGAGACGATGACCGCGCGGCCCGAGGTGGCCGCCGCGATCTCGATGCTGTCGCGGGTGGAGCGGCCGCGGGCCCGCTCTTGGCGCTCGCGGCGCAGGTAGAACAGCGAATAGTCGACGCCGACGGCCATTCCGATGAGCAGCACCACACTCGACATTGACGCGTCCATCGGCATCAGTTGCGAGGCGAGCGCGGCCATGCCCAACGCGCCGGCGACGGAGGTCAGTGCGAGCAGCACCGGGATTCCTGCGGCGAGCAGGGCGCCGAAGGCGACAAGCAGGATCGCGAGGGTGATCGGCACGCTGGTCAGCTCGGCGCGTCGCAGGTCGTCGCCGACCTGCTCGTTGAGTGCGGTCGTGATGGAGGTGTCGCCGACCTGTTCGATCCGCAGGTTCGGGTGTTGTCGGGCGACCGTCGCGGTCGCGTCGAGCACGGGGCCGATGAGGCGTGCGGCGAGGTCCCCTCGGTCGGCGGCGGTGAGGTTGCCTGTGTCGAGGCTGACCGCGACGAGGGCGCTGTGGCCGTCGGCGGACGTGACCGGGTCAGCGACGGCGGCGACCCCACCGGCTGATGTGTAGCGTTGCCGCAACTCGGCCACCACCGTGGTGATCTCGTCGGCGGACGGAGTTCCCGCCCCGCGTGGCTGGATCAGCACCATCTCGGTCGGTTTGTCATTGAAATACGCACCGGCGACGGCCTTGTCTGCCCGCCGAGACTCGCCAACGGCGGTGTCGGTGCTGTCGAGCTGCGTCGTGCCGACCACGCCGCCGACGACAATCGCAGCCGCGACGAACAGCAGCCAGCCGACGATCGCCGTCCACCGGTGTCGTGCACTCCACCGGGCAACCCGGATGATCAAACCATTGCGCCGCATCGGCGGCTTCTTCGTCTCCATCACGATGAGCAAGATTGCCGCGGCCGGCCGCGAATGTCGGTAGTGCCGACGCCCGAGGCGGGACTGTGGTTGTCCACACCCCGGGGCGGGTGGTAGCGGGATTGGCAGGTCCGCGGCTCGCACCTACGGTGGCTAGGTGAGTTCAGCCATGGAGACGGCGCGGCGGGCCGTTCACCCTCGAGTGCGGGGCGTCGCGCGGGCAGTCTTCCCCTCCGGCACGTGGCCGGCGACCGTGCACGCGGTGGTCGGCCTGCCGATCGGGGCGCTGGCCGCCTCATGCGTCATCACGATGGTTAGCATCACCCTCGGGCTGACGCCGACCGTGGTGCTTGGGGCCGGAGGGGCCGCCGTCGCCTTGTGGGTCATGCGTGGATTCACCACCCTGCAACGGTCGCGGTTTCGCGCCCTGCTCGGCGTCGAGATCCCGGCCGTGGCTCGCCCCGCCGCCGACTCGTGGTGGCGCTCACTGGTCGCACAGGTGCGTTCCCCGACCACGTGGCGGCAGCTCGCCTATCACGTGATCTCGTTGCCGATGAGCATTGTCGCCTTCGTTGTCGTCGTCGTGACATGGAGTTGGGCGTTGGCGTTGAGCACGGTCTTCACCTATGCGTGGGCGTTGCCGTCGCGAGGGATCCTCGACTGGCCGATGCGCGCACCGACCACCCTGCTTCTGTTGACAGTCTGCGGTCTCGCGCTGCTCGGCGCGGCGCCACGGATCGTCATTGGATTGTCCACCGTGGATGCTGCTCTGGCACGGGCGCTGCTCGGTCCGAGTCGGGCCGAGGTATTGGCGACTCGCATGGTGTCGCTGGAGCGCAGTCGGGCCGACACCGTGGACGCGGCCGACGCGGAACGTCGGCGCATCGAACGTGACCTGCATGATGGCGCGCAGCAACGGCTGGTGTCATTGGCCATGAACCTCGGCATGGCCCGCGCCGAGCTGCGGGACACCCCGGGCCCGGTCAGTGAGACCATCGCCCACGCGCACGACGAAGCCAAACAGGCGCTGGCCGAGCTGCGCGACCTTGTTCGTGGCCTGCACCCGGCGGTGTTGGATGATCGAGGCCTCGACGCCGCGCTCTCCGGCATCGCCGCCCGCGCTCCGCAGCCCGTGCGACTCTCGGTCAAGGTGACGCCGCGCTGCTCGGCGACGATCGAGGCGATCGCCTATTTCATCGTCTCCGAGTCGCTGACCAACATCGCCAAGCATGCCCATGCAACAAAGATCGAGATCGAGGTACGCCGTCGCGGCGACCGACTGTCGATCCGGGTGACCGACGACGGTCGGGGCGGCGCGGTTCCCGCGCCCGGCGGGGGGCTGGCCGGACTTGCCCAGCGAGCCTCCTCAGTGGATGGCCGGCTGCGCGTCGACAGTCCGCCTGGCGGCCCGACCGTCATTGACGTGGAGCTGCCATGCGAGTCGTGATCGCCGAAGACTCCGTGCTGCTGCGGGAGGGAATCGTGCGACTGCTCGGGGCGGCCCAGATCGAGGTTGTCGCGGCGGTCGGTGACGCCGACCAGCTGTTACGCGCTGTCGACGAGCACCGGCCCGACGTCGCCATTGTCGACGTGCGCATGCCGCCGACCCACACCGATGAGGGGCTGCGCGCCGCTCTGGTCCTGCGCCGTCAATCGCCCTGTGTCGCGGTGCTCGTGCTCTCCCAATATGTCGAGGAACGGTATGCGACCGAACTGCTCGCCACCCAGACCAGCGGCGTCGGCTATCTGCTCAAGGACAGGGTCGCCGACGTCGCCGAATTCGTCGACGCGTTGCGTCGGGTGGCCGGGGGAGGAACGGCGCTGGACCCCGAGGTGGTCTCCCAACTGTTGGTGCGTCGGCGCGAGGAATCGCTCACCCGACTCACCTCGCGCGAAAACGAGGTGCTGCGGCTGATGGCCGAAGGGCGCTCCAACTCGGCGATCGCCGCCGAGCTGACAGTCAGCGGCAGCGCGGTCGAGAAGCACATCAACAGCATCTTCACCAAACTGGACCTGCTGCCCGCCGACGAGGACCACCGTCGGGTGCTGGCGGTCCTCCGATTTCTCAGCTCCCGGGGGTGACGTGATGTCAGGCGATATTTCTCGCGCGCAGCGGAGATGGCGGGTCATCGGCGGAGGATTCGCGGCGCTCCTGCTCGGTGCGGGCACATTGTCAGCGGCGTCGCAGCTCGCTCGTCGTGTCGACGGCGGCGCGATGACGTCGGAGCGGACGCCCGACACGGTCATCATCGATGTCGACGCAGGTGACATTACGCTGCGACCGAGCCTGGCCGGAGTGAGCACGCGCTGGCGGGCGGCTTGGTCGTGGGGCAAACCGACGATCACCGAGCACTGGGAGGGGCAGGCGCTGCGCCTGAGTGCCGAGTGCCCGCCGATCGCGTTCGGTCCGGGCTGCGTCGTCGACTTCACCGTCGGACTGCCCGCAGGGGTGGCGGTGGTCGCTCGATCCGATGTCGGTGATGTCACCGCCGACACTCTCAGCGGCGACCTGACCCTCACCAGCTCGACTGGGGCCATTCGGGTCAGTGACTCGTCCGGAGTCTTGGTTCTGCGCACCGAGGTCGGCGACATCACCGCAGTGGGGCTCACATCGCCGGCGGTTGAGGCACACACTGCCGACGGTGATGTGACAGTGAGGTTCACCGCCCGGGACGCCTATCGAGTGCTCGCCACCGCGAGTCTCGGCGACGCGTCGGTGGCCGTTCGGCAGGATCCGACGAGCGCCCGCGTCGTCGTGGCCTCCGCCGACGTCGGGGACGTCGTCATCGGCTATGACTGAGTCCGAGACTGACAAGCACCTGGCACGGACCGAGCGCCTGGCCGGTTCGCGAACCGCCGGCCAGGCGCTCGTGTGTGAGGCCAATCGGTCTACACGAGGTCTACTCGCCACAGTCGGGACGGATCAGTGTCGCAGTCGTACAGGATGATGGTTGTGTTGAGACCGGTGCCAGCGGGAGACAGGCACAGGCCGCTGTTGACGTTCTGGATGTTGGCGCGGCCGGCCCCATCCGGGACCAGTCGCCACGCGCGCGAGGGGTTGCCGTCGCAGTAGTACTGGACAACCAGGGTGTTGGGTGCGGTGCCGCCGCCGGACGGGGTCAGGCAGAGGCCGCTGTTGACGTTCTGCAGATAGAGAAGGCTGCTGTCGTGGGCGAAGTCGAAGTAGGGAAGTCTCCACACCCGGGCGACATTGCGGTCGCAGTAGTACTGGACGGCAACGGTGTTGCGGACGAGGCTTCCCCCGGCGATAGTCAGGCACAGCCCGCCGCTGCTCGCGTTCGCGACTTGGTACGCGCCGAAGACATCCCACTTGCGGGACGGGTCTTGGTCACAGGTGTACTGGACGAGGATCGTATTCAGACCGGTGCTGCCGCCCGCCGGTGTCAGGCAGAGTTGACTGTTCACGTTTTTAAGCAGCGAGGTGCCGGGGCCGCCGACAAATACCCAGTAGCGGGACGGGTGCTGGTCGCAGGTGTACTGCACGATGGTCACGTTGAGACCGGTGCTGCCGCCCGCCGGTGACAGGCACTTGCCCGAGGTCAGGTTCTTGAGGTAGTACTGGCCTTGGCCGCCGGGACTGTCGAGCAGTTGCCAGGCCCGGTATCCGTAGCCGTCGCAGTAGTACTGGACGATCCGGACGTTGAGGGTGCTGCTTGCGCCCTCGGGGGCAAGGCAGAGGTGACTGTTCGCGTTCTGAACCCTGAGTCTGGCGGCTGGACCCGCGGCGCTGGCTGGCACGGGAACCGACAGAAAGCTGGCTAGCAGAACGATCGCCGCAATCATCAGGACAGATCGACTCAATCGCCGTGTGGCAACTGGGGAAGAGATGGGGGCACGAACATCGGACACGGGCGGGTCCCCTTTCGTGGGACTGCAATGCCATATACGTTATCGCATCGACGCCACCCCGAGCACGGCGGCCAGCATTGTGTGTCCAAACGGTCACGCGGCGTAGACTATCGGATCGGATACTTCGGAGTGTGGTCAGTCGGCTACACATGGGTGTCGCAGCGCCGTATTGTCATCCGTGCCGCGATTGTCCTTGAGCGATTGTCCTTGAGCGACAATCCTAAAGTGATAGTCCACTGCTGTTTGATAGTCCGCAGCTTTCGACTATCCGCAGGTCTTGACTATCCATAGGTCTTGACTATCCACAGTGGTCGCGGCAATTCCGGTCAATGGTTGGTGTGCAAGCATGGGAGACCAGTGAAGACACGAATTGTTACGGTCGCGACCGCCATCACGGTTGCACTCGGCGGCGCCCTCGTCGCAGCGACGCCCGCGCAGGCGGCGACTCCGTCCATTCAGATCACCAAGGCCTACTACAACTCGCCCGGAACGGACACTCGCTCCAACGGCAGTCTCAACGCCGAATATGTGCGGCTCACGAACAAGCGCAGCTATACCATCAATCTGAAGAACTGGAGTCTGCGCGACAAGCAGAACCACATCTATCGCTTCACCAGCAACTTCTATCTCGGAGCGGGTAAGAGCGTCTATATCCACACTGGACGCGGCACCAACTCCTCGGTAAATCGTTATTGGGGCATGGGCAACTATGTCTGGAACAACACCGGCGATGCTGCCTATCTGCGCAATTCCGCGAACACCTTGATCGACAGCTGCTCGTGGGGCAGCCGCGGCAGTTACACCTACTGCTGACAGACCTTCCCGGGTACGACCAGCGTCGCGCACCTGACGTCCTCGACGCTCACCGGTCGCTGACCCGCGTGACGCCCAGCGTGATGCCTCCGCAGCCACCGACCGGCTGCGGAGGCATCACGCCCAGCGGCTGCGGAATGCAACAGCGGCCGCAGGAGACTCAGCGCCTGGCGAATCAGTGGCCGAGCAGCTCGAGGAATCGTTTGGCGAACAGATATGCGTCACCGGGCCACCGGGCCGACACATAGTTTCCGTCGGTTACGGTGAACGCCGGCCGGTCGTCGGACATCGTCCCCCGCGCCCCACCAACAAAAGGTCCACTATGGAACTGGCTCGGGTCGTCCAACGCCGCGACAACCTCATCCTGCACATATTCCCGATAGGTGCGATAGTAGCGACCCAGCTTCCACGCGGTCAGATAATAGGCGGTGCGCTCGAGCGACTTGGTCAGGCAGGTGGTCTGTCGTCCGGCGAGCACGCTGCGTCCGGTCGTCGGGTCGAGGGAGCGGGCCAGCACGATGACACCGTGGCAGATCGCGCCGACCGGACGGTCCAATGCCCAGAACCGCGCGACTTTTTCGTGCAGTCGCGGGCTCGCGAGATATTGGCGCATGCCGGGCGCGTGGCCGCCAGCGAGGATCATTCCGTCGTACGCGTCGGGTTGAATGTCTTCCCACGCGATCGGCGAGCGGAACTCGTCGGACTCGACCATCGCCCGGTAGAACTCCTGTGGCTCGGGTGCCGCGCCCAGTTGACCGAAGACGACACCGGTGAGCAGCCGAGGGTCTGCCGCGAGCTCGGTGCCGGCGACTTCACTGGCGAAGACGACGTCGTGGCCGGCTGACGTGATCAGACGCCATGGCACCGCCACTTCGGTGACGTCGAAGTCCCGGTCGGGCAGGGGCATGATGATCCGCACGGGCCGCAGCCTACCGGTCGGGTGTCGATTGCGCAGCCCACGTCTGGGGCCCGTCAAACGTGGTCGGGATCGCCCACCTGCCACAAGGCGCTGACGGGCACGGCGCGAGCGCCAACTTTCGTTTCGCGGTGAGTTGACTTTCGAAATGCGACAAGATCACTTTCGTTATGCGACATGATCACCTCTGTTTCGCGGCAGGTGACTATGAGCGGGTGCAGCCGTCACCAGACTCTCCACACC
This sequence comes from uncultured Actinomycetota bacterium, assembly GCA_963736695.1. Lineage (GTDB taxonomy): Bacteria > Actinomycetota > Actinomycetes > Mycobacteriales > Micromonosporaceae > CAVTPU01. The sequence continues at coordinate 1,929,984 of CAVTPU010000004.1, read as the reverse complement.
CGCCCGAGGTCAGCTGACCGGCGTGATCAGTCCATAGTGGCCGTCATAGCGCAGATAGAGCAGCCGTCCCCGATGGTCGGTCTCGTCGGCATAGAAGACGAACGGCAGTCCCGTGGCGTTGAGCCGGGTGATCGCCGCGTCGAGAGACAGCACGGGTGCCGGCCGTTCGCTGACGCTCATCGGCTCGCTCGTCTGCCACTGCTGCCCCGGCAGCGGTTCCAGCAACGCCAGTCGCAGCCTTGTCGGCCCGTCCCGAAAGAGCACCGCGTCCTGACCGGTCTCCAGATCGGTGAAGAGCTGGAAGCTGTAGTCCATGAGTTCGAGGTCAAGATTGGCCTCGTCAGGTGTCGTGCGCACCAACTCGAAAGCCTTGTGGCGCACCACCTGACGCTCCTCGGGCGGCCGGGGAAAATAGGCCGGCCGGTGCGACGGCTCCGAACTGTGCCGCCACTCGTGAGGCTCGTCGACCGCCATCTGGCCCCGCCGGGCCTCCCAGTGCCGCGCCAGCCGCCCCAGACGTCGGCGCAGCTGATCGTGCAGGATGTCGACGGACTCATAGAGCGTCCGGCCGCCGGCCTGCACCCGCACCGGCCGGCCGTTGACGTCGAGGTTCGCCTGCGCGATGGCGGGACGCGTCATCGCCGGATCGTTGCTCATGCGAAGCCTGATCCGGGCGTGCAATATCGGTTCTCGGGTATACCTCGCCAGTGAAACGATCTTGTCTTCCGCATAGGAGCGAACCTCACTCGGGACGCTCCCCTGCACGACCATCTCCACATCGGCGAACGTGCTCGCGTGTCGAGTCATGGCATCCCTCCGCGATCGCTCGGGTGGGTCCATCACCCACGCTACCCGCGGTCGGCGTCGACGGTCGGCTCATCCCGGTTTTGGGCCTCAGCACCGGGGTCCGGCGGTGACAATGGCGGTGTGGCTATGACTTCCGTGAGCGCCGCACTCGACCTCTCCGTGGTGCGGTTTCTGGTCGGACCGGTCGAACCGTCGGTCTCCGCCTATCTCGACCTGCAACCCCTGCAGGCGACCCGAGACCGCGATGAGGAGGTCTCCGCCCACTGGCGGGACCTCGCGAATCAGCTCGCCGCGGCCGGGGCCGACGACGCGAGCATCGACGCCGTCGGGCGGCACCTGTGTGGCCGTACCCTCGATCAGACCCAATGGGCGGTCTTCGCCTCCCGTGGCGAGCTGCGTTATGCGCGTGCGCTGAACGGTTTCGCCGGAATGTACCTGGCGCGTTTCGGGTCGCCCCCCGACGTGGTGGGACTGCTCGCGTGGTTGCAGCGCCGTCCCCCAGTGGTCTCCGTCGTCATCGACCGCACGGGCGCCGACCTCACCGTGACGCCGGGCGGCGGGGCGGCCGGGATCGCAGCGACGGTCGTCGGCCCCGATGACGAGATCGAACGCAATGCGCCGGGCGGCTGGTCGCAGGCGCGCTATCAGCGGCGGGCCATGGACTCCTGGCAGCACAACGCGACGGCCGTAGCCACGCAGGTGGCCCGCGATCTGCGTCGTGTCGGCGCCGAACTGTTGCTCCTCGCCGGCGACGTGCGGGCCCGGCAGTTTCTGCGGGATCACCTGCCGGTCGGGGTGCGCCACGGGGTCGAGATCCGAGAGATCCCCGGCGGGCGCCGTCCGGACGGATCTGAGGCGGGCCGCCGTGCCGCGATCGCCGCGGCCGTGGCTGACTTCTCCGAGCAGCGTACGGCGAGAATGCTCGACGAGTTCGCCTCGGCTCTGCCGCCTGCTGGCCTGGCGGTCGAGGGCGCGGCCCCGACCCTGGCCGCGTTGGCGGAGGGGCGGGTGCGCACTCTCTTCGTCGTCGACGATCCGTTCGACGACCGGGAAGCGTGGTTCGGCCCACAGCTGCTCTGCGCGCACACCCGGTCGGCGGTCGATGGTCAGTCGTCGTGGATCAGGGCTGGACGTCTGACGGATGTCGCCGTCCGGGCGGCGGTGCTCACCGACGCCGAGGTCTGCGTGTTGCGGCCCGATCAGGCCGAGCCGCTCGGGGACCACATCGGCGCGCTGTGCCGGTTTGCCCCCACCGCTCCGCCGCCGGGCACGCCGTTGCGCTGAGAAGTCTCACGGGGCTCCGCTCAGGTGCCCAGATCGGCGCGTAGCGCGGCGTCCTTGCCTTCGACCATCGTGCGCAGGTCGTCCTGAAAGGCGATCATCTTCGCCCGCAGTGTCGGATCGTGTGCGGCGAGCATCCGCACGGCGAGCAGGCCGGCGTTGCGGGCGCCGCCGATCGAGACGGTCGCGACAGGCACTCCCGCCGGCATCTGCACAATCGACAGCAGCGAATCCATGCCGTCGAGGTGGCGCAGTGGCACCGGAACGCCGATCACCGGCAACGGGGTCGCGGCGGCAACCATGCCGGGCAGGTGTGCGGCGCCACCGGCCCCCGCGATGATCACTTGGAGGCCCCGGTCGGCGGCGGTGCGAGCATAAGCGAGCATCGCCTCGGGTGTGCGGTGGGCCGACAGCACCCGTACCTCGGTTTCTAGGTTGAACTCGGTGAGGGCCGTCACCGCGGCGCGCATCGTGGGCCAGTCCGAGTCGCTACCCATGATCACCGCGACGTTGGGGTCAGTCATCGATGCCCTCCCGAAGCCATCGGGCGGCGCGAGCCGCCCGCGCACGCACGTGCGTCATGTCGTCGCCGGCCACAGTCACGTGGCCGATTTTTCGTCCCGGTCGGGAAGCCTTGCCATAAAGGTGCACCCGCGCGCCGGGATCGGCGGCGAAGAGGTGGTGCAGCCGTTCGTCGACGCTCATCCGTTCATCGACTGTGGACGGTCCACCGAGGACATTCGCCATCGCGACAGCGGGTGCGGTCAAGGTGGTCTCGCCGAGCGGATAGTCGAGCACCGCGCGCAGGTGTTGCTCAAACTGCGATGTGCGCGCCCCGTCGATGGTCCAGTGGCCGCTGTTGTGTGGGCGCATCGCGAGTTCGTTGACCAGCAGACCACCGGCGGCGGTCTCGAACAGCTCCACCGCGAGCACCCCGACGACATCGAGTTCGTCGGCGATGCGGGCGGCGAGCTGGTGGGCGCGGCCGCAGAGCTCGTCGCTGAGGCCGGGGGCCGGGGCGAGCACCTCGACGCAGACGCCGCCGCGCTGCACCGTCTCCACCACCGGATAGACCGCCACCTGCCCCCATGGGGAACGGGCGACCAACGCGGCGAGTTCGCGGCGAATCGTCACCCGCTCTTCGACGATGAGCGGCACCGGTTCGGCGAACAGTCGCGTGGCTTCGTCGGCGTGGTCGAGCAGCCAGACCCCACGTCCGTCATAGCCGCCGACGGTCGCCTTGATCACTATCCCGGCGGGGTCGCCGACAGCGGCGGCGAAGTCGGCGACCCCGGTCACGTCGGTCACCGCCCGCCACCTCGGCACCGCGATGTCGAGGTCCGTGAGCCGCTCCCGCATGGCCTGCTTGTCTTGGGCGAAGCGCAACGCGTGCGCGGCGGGAAAGACTTTCACCCCGTCGGCGGCGAGGGCCTCGATGTGTCCTGCCGGCACGTGTTCGTGGTCGAAGGTCACGACATCGCAACCCTTCGCGAACCGGCGCAATGCCTCCAGATCGGCGTGGTGACCGATGACGGTGTCGGCTGCGACCAGCGCTGCCCCGTCATCCGGCGACGTCGCCAACACGCGCAGCGACTGGCCGAGCGCGATCGCGGCCTGGTGGGTCATCCGGGCGAGTTGGCCGCCCCCCACCATGCCGACGACGGGCAGACCGGTCCGAGAATCCATCGCCGTCAGCTTAACGCGTTGCCTGTCGACGGTTCTTCGAGCCGGCCTGGTCAGGACATGGCGCGCAGGGCGCCGCGCAACCGTTGCTCGGCGAAGGCGCCGAGGGCGATGAGCGCGATGCCGGTCGCGCCGACCAGCACCGCTCCGGCGACCGCTCCCCGCAGCAGCAACTGCACCATCTCGATGAGTGCGACGGCGACCGTGACACCGGCGCCGGCCACCACCGGCGCGCGCCTGCGGCGCCACGATCCGACGACGACCGTGAGAATCGCCGCGGCGAAGAGGGTCACCCACCGCCACACCGGGTCGGCTCCGACGAGCACGAGAACCAGACTGGGCAGGAGTGCCCCGGCTAGGGCCGGGCCATAGGCGACCCACGACGACAGGTCGGGGCGGCGGCGCAGCTCCAGCGCGCCGGCGAGCAGCGCCGCGGCCGCGAACGGCATCGTGTAAGCCTCGGGCAGCCCCACCTCGACGGCGCCGAGCAGCACCCAGGCCGCAGCGACCTGTGCCGCGAGCGCCGAACGCATGAGCCACGGACGTTGCGCCCGGGGCCGTCCGGCCCGCAGCGCGGCCACCGCGAGCAGCAGGCCGGTGATCGTCAGCACGGCGGCCACGTGCCGGGCCGACCCGACGGCCAACGCGAGGCCGAACGCCGCTCCGCCCGCTGCCGCGAACTCAAGCGTGGTGGCCTCCCGGTCCTTTCCCGGCGTACGCCCACGCCACCACGCGACCGCAGTCAGTCCCGCGCTGACCGCGAGCACGGGCCACGCCGCTGCCCGCAACGCCCAGCCCGCGGCGGCGGTCGCGACGACGGGCAGCGCGAAACCGGCCACCGCCGTGACCGCCCACGCGGTCAGCGACACCATCGGATCGCGGCCCCAGGCCGCGCACGCGGCCGCGACGAGGGCGGTGATGGCGATCGCGAGCAGGGTGGTGCCGCGTGCGGCGAGGCTGCCGGTGATGCCGGCGCCGGCGGTGACCGCGCAGACGACGCCGGCCGTGCCGCGCAGCAGTCGCGCGACGCGTGCCGGCGGGGGCGGCAATAGTGCCGCCCCCGCTCCGGAGAGCACGGCCACCGACATCGCCATCCAGGTCGCCGACGCGCGCGGAGCCCCGACGGCCAGGGGTGCCACGAGCGCGAGCGCGGCCACCGGCACGAGGGCGGCCGCGAAGACCGTCGCCCGGCCGCCCAAGACCGCGGCGACGCCGGCGGTCACCACGGTGAGCACCACCAACGTCACCACGGCGCGCCCGGCGCCGCTCGGCAACGTCAGCGGCGGATATCCGTGCCAGATCTCGCGCAGTGTTCGATAGGGGCCGACGAGTGCGGCCAGCCACACCGGGGCGCTGCCGGCCGCCGCGAAGACCGCGGCCGGCAGCGCGGTCGCGGTGACGATGTGTCGGGAGGCGGTCGTGGGACGAGGATCGCGGCCGTCGGTGGTGAACCAGCCGCGGCGGTATTCGCCCGCCACCGCCGCCGTCACCGCGACGAGCGCGGCGATCGCCGTCCACACCTGACTGTCGACGACTCGGTGCCACATGTCCGCGCCGGGGGCGGTGATGACCGCCGCGCAGGCGATGGCCAGAGCGGCGGCGCCGACGCCATAACCGGCGGCGGTCATCGCCCCCGATTCTCGTCCCGCATCCACTGTGGATTTGCGGTCCAGTCGCGACCGCGACGTGGGAAAGACGGCGAGCAGGGCGGATCCCGCCGCCGCGACGATCAACGCGGTCGCGAGCACGCTGGTTCGGGGCGACCCGTCCGCGATCGCGAAGGCGGTCACCGCCGCGGGAGCCGCGAGCATCGCTGCTCCCGCGGCGGTTGGGGCGACAAGGGGTGGTGCGCCCCGCCACCGGGCGAGTGCCGCGCCGCCGCCCCCGACGACCGCCAACACCGTGAGCGTGACACCGCTCGCCCCAGGTGAGCTCGCCGACACCATGAGCGCGTAGAGCACCAATACCCCGGCGAAGGCGAGGCGTTCCCGCGCCAACGCCGGCACCGCCGGATCGGTGCTCGCGGCTGCGGCCACGGCCGTGACTGTGAGGACACCGGCGATCGCCGCAGCGCTCCACCAGGGCAGATCCAGTGCGGCGGGGGCGGCGAGCCCGGCCATCGACGCGATGGTGAACGCCGCGTGGCCCGCCGGCCCCGGTGGCAATGTGACCAGGGCCGCTCCGCTCGCGAGCAGCAGGCTCGCCGGCACCTGCCAGCCGAACGGCGCCCAACTCGTGACCACCGTGTGCCAGTGCGCGAGGTCGGTCGTCCAGAACGGAGACATCGCGATCACCGCGCGGACAGCCTCCACCACAGCGATGCCGGCGACGAAGAGGCCGACGAGAACGCCGGCCGTGGCGGCGCCGAGCCGAGGTCCCCGACGCAGCGTGGGCGGCAGTGCGAAGACAGCGACCGAAGACAAGAAAATTATCAATGTCGTGGAGACCACGGCCGTGTGGGGTGCGGAGACCGCGACAAGCCGCGACAACGCGCTGATCACGGTGACGGTCGCCAACGCGGCGCCACCGGTGGGCCCGTCGACGCGCCACCATCGGTTCGATGGGCGGGTCGAGACAGGGGGATCACCGCGCAGAAAAGCTGCCGGCAGTGCGGCGAGCAGTGACAGCGCGGCGAGACCGGACTCCACGATCCCCACGCCTGGCAACCGGACTACCAACACCACGCAGCCTGCGGCGGCGGCGAGCGCCCCCCATGCACTCGCCCCGGGCCGTCCAGGGCCGGCGGTCGCGGCGATCCCAGCCCCGGCGACCCCGATCGCGCAGGCCAGGATCGTCATCGGGGCGAGCACCGGGGCAGGCGCGCCGATGAGCCACAGAGTCGATCCGATCGCGATTGGCAAGGTGAACGCGGCGGCTCCTCCCGCGAGGTCGGCGACCCGAACGGCGTCGGGTCCGACCCGGTCCGGCCACGCGGCGGTCACCGCAGCGGCGCTCGCCGCGCCGATCGCCACGATGGCGCAGATCGTTGCCGTGAGGCCCGGCCGTGCGAGGCTGAGCGCGAGGGCCGCGACCGTTGTCGTGCCGGCAGTGACCACCCGCACCCGTGCGCTGCGGGTGTTTGGCGCTATCAACGCCGAGGCCAGTGCCAGTCCGGCGACCATGGTGAGCAGAAGTGGGGTCGACCACCACGTCATCACCGCGGTGCCGGTGACGGAGAAGGCGGTGATGGTGCCGCCGCAGACCGCCGCGTCGCCGCGCCATCGGCGAGGCGCTGCTGCGACAGCCACTATGGTGAGCAGCGCCGCCGCGATCGGCGTTGACCACGCGAGCAACCGACTCGTGGCGGTCACGGCGGTCAGGTCCGCAGCCCAGACCGCCGGCGTGATGGCAGCTGGGACGGCGGCGGCGATCACACGAACGACGTCGATGAGGACCACGACCGTGGCGAGGCTCGCCGCGACCAGACTGCCCATGTGTGGCCCGAGCCGGTTCTCCTCGCCGACTCGGTGTGCGGCGAGTGCGATCACCGCCGCCATGCCCGTGACGACCATGAGTGTGTCGTCCGGCGAGGCGAGCGATGTGATCCGCGCCGCCGTCGCGATGAGCACGAGAGCCGCTCCTCCAGTCGCCGCGTGCCACACGATCGACCGACCACACAGGCGCGAGCCGGTGACCCCGACTCCGGCCGCGAGCACCAGCACCGCAGACGCGCTGACCGCGTCGGAGACACCGTCGGCGCGCGCGAGATCGATCAGGCCGAGCACGACCGCGACCGAGAGCGCCGCGCCGTGCGTCATCCAGGCAAGGTCCGGCAGGCGTCGGGGCCACCAGCCGAGCCACGAGCCGATCCGAGGACCGGCGACCTCCGCCACGCCGACACCCGTCGCGCCGGCATCGGGGTGCGCGTGGGCTTCGGCGGTCGAAGCTCGGCTGAGCACGACCACCGCCCCGAGGTTCTGCGCGGCGAGCAGTGCGAAGGCGAGAGCGAAACCGGTGCGCGCCCACCCCGCCTGCGCAGCCATCAGCGGCAACAGCGGTTGACTCGCGAGCAGGGCGGCAACCTGGGGCGACCGCAGGTGGGTGCGCCGCCAGTAGGCCATCGACGCGATGGTCACCACGGCGAAGAGCAGGGCGGCGAAGAACGGGCCTGGCAACCCCCCGGCCCAGCCCTGGCCGAAGGCCACATATCCATCGAGCAGCACCAGCAGCAACCCGACGCTCGCGAGGGTCTCGGCCGTGGCGAGCAGTGCGCGTCGAGCCAACAACACCGGGGCGCCGAGGGTGATGGCGGTGGTCACCACGAGCAGGACGACGCGGCCACCGCCAGCGGTGGTGCGATAGAGCAGGCCGGTGAAGACGACCGCCGCGATCGCCAACAGCAGACCGCCCAGCGCGAGCAGGGTGTTGCGGGCGGAACGGGGGGAGGTCTCCGGATCGACGTCGATGTCCGCGGCGGGTCCCGCCGGGTCCACCGGTTGGCCGACCCCGATGGACCCGCTGTGCCCGGGGCCGCTGTGCCCGCGGCCACTGTGCTCCCGGTCGGCGTGCATTCGGCCGGAGCGCTCCGGCCGGCGTTGCGTCGGCACTGAGTCGTCGCCGGCCCGATCGGCGGGGTCTCGATCTCGGTCGGTCTGGTGATCGCCGGGCGGCCCACCGCGACGACCTGCCCGCGCCTCGGCGGCGAGCCGTCGAGCCAGCGCACTGGTCAGGGCCTGTCGCCGGTCGGTTAGCTCTTCGCGGCGTTTGAGCAGGTCACTCTGGTCGGCTGCGAGCCGGCGTGACTCGTCGTCGAGGGTCGCCATGGCCCGGTTGAGCCGGGCTAACGCGGCGGCGACCTCATCGGGCCGGCGCCCGCAAGATCGACAGCCGGAGTCGGTGTCAGCGGTCGCGCCGCAGGCCGGGCATGGATATGTGTCCACACCCGACACTGTCTCATCCGGTGGCGCTTCACGGCGAGGTCAACTGCGGCGGGCGTCCCATTCCCCGGTATTCCCAACCGGCTGTCGCCCACAGTGTCTGGTCCAGACAGTTCAGTCCGTCGATCACCCGGCGGCCGGTGACCTGTTCGCTCAACGCGGCGGGGTCGGCATATCGGAACTCTTCCCACGCCGTGAGGACACAGACGAGGTCCGCGTCGGCCACCGCCTCGGCCATGCTCGCGGCGTAGGTCGCCTCGGGCAGTTCCCGCTTCGCGTTCTCCATGCCCTGCGGGTCATAGACCCGGATCTGCGCGCCGGCTCGCACGAGCCCGCGGGCGACGGCGAGGGCGGGCGAGTCGCGCACGTCGTCGGTGTTGGGTTTGAAGGTGGCCCCGAGAACCGCGATGCGCAGCCCGGAGAGGTCGGGGCCGGCGGGCCCGTACGGCCGATCGAGAAGTTCCGCGGCGAGCTGGACCACCCGGTTGCGGCGACGTTGGTTGATCAGGTCGACCTCGTGGAGGAACCGCAACGCCTCGCCGGCGCCGAGCTCTTGGGCCCGGGCCTGGAAGGCTCGGATGTCCTTGGGCAGGCATGCACCGCCGAATCCGACACCGGCCCGGAGGAACTTTTTGCCGATCCGGTCGTCATATCCGATCGCCCGGGCGAGTTGGGTGACGTCGCCGCCAGCGGTCTCGCAGACCTCGGCCATCGCGTTGATGAATGAGATCTTGGTGGCGAGAAAGGCGTTGGCGGCCACCTTGACCAACTCGGCGGTGGCGAAGTCGGTCGCCACCACCGGCACCTCACGGTCTTCGGTGGCGGCGAGGTCGAAGACGCCCTTGTGCGCGGAGAGCAGCGTGGAATACGCCCACGCGCTCTTGACGCCGAGCACGATGCGGTTGGGGCGCAGCACGTCCTCCATCGCGAAGCCCTCCTGGAGGAACTCCGGACTCCACGCGACCTCGACCCCGAGATCGGCCGGCGCGTGTTTGTCGACCAGCTTCTCCACCCATTCGGCGGTGCCGACCGGAACGGTCGATTTGCCGACGATGAGCACTTTGCGGGTCAGATGCGGCACGAGTGACGTCACGGCCGTCTCGACGTAACTCAGCTCCGCGCCCATGCCGTCGGCCCGTTGCGGCGTGCCGACGCAGATGAAATGCACATCGCCGAAGGCCGCGGCCTCGCGATAGTCGGTGGTGAAGCGCAGCCGGCCGGCGGCCAGGTTGCGTCGCAGCAGTTCATCGAGTCCCGGCTCGTGGATGGGGACCTCGCCGGCCGCGAGCATGGCGATCTTCTGCTCGTCGACGTCGACGCCCAGCACCTCATAGCCGAGATCGGCGAAGCAGATGGCATAGGTCGCGCCGAGATAACCGGTGCCGAGAAACGTCAGCCGAGGGCGTGGGGCGCCAGGCGGCATCGAGATCGGGGTCGGCCCAGAGCCGAGAGGCTGGGTTGGCGCCGCCGGATATGTCTGTGCGGGGTCGTACGGCAAGCTCACGCGTATCTCCGCTCGCTGAGCACCGCGGGGGCGGTGATCGATGGTCGGGCCGGTGCGGCGTCAGCGCCGAGAATAGTGGTTGCCACATCCTCACGGTAAGGGGCCTCGGGGGCAGCGAAGCGCTGGCGGTCGGGTTTACTCTCAGGTAACACGAACGAGCGTTAGGGAGTGGGCACGGTGACCTTCGACGCCTATCAACTGTCCGAGGAGCACCAAGCGGTCCGGGAAGCGGTCCGGGCGGTGTGTGAGGGCAAGGTGGCGCCCAACGCCGCCGCGGCCGATGAGGCCAGCGAGTTTCCTCAGGCCTCCTATGACGCGTTGCGGGCGTCTGACTTCCACGCTCCACACATCCCGACCCCGTACGGCGGAGCCGGCGCCGACGCGTTGGCGACCGCGATCGTCATCGAAGAGGTGGCTCGCGCCTGCGCCTCGACCTCACTCATCCCCGCGGTGAACAAACTCGGCACGTTGCCCCTGTTGCTCGCCGGGTCTGAGGAGATCAAACAACGCTATCTGCCGCCGGTCGCCCGTGGCGAGGCGATCTTCTCGTATTGCCTGTCGGAGCCGGAGGCGGGCAGTGACGCGGTCTCGCTGACCACCCGGGCGACTCCGGACGGTGATGGCTATCTGCTCAACGGCGTAAAGCGGTGGATCACCAATGCGGGTGTCTCGGAGTTCTACACCGTCTTCGCGGTGACCGAACCGGGCGCCCGTAGCAAGGGCATATCCGCATTTGTCGTGGAAAAGTCTGATCCAGGGGTGAGTTTCGGGGCGCCGGAGCGCAAACTCGGCATCAAGGGATCGCCGACCCGCGAGGTCTATTTCGACAACGTGCGGCTCAGCGCCGATCGCATGATCGGTGCGCCCGGGTCCGGCTTTCAGACCGCGATGCACACCCTGGACCACACCCGGGTCACCATCGCCGCCCAAGCGGTGGGCATCGCGCAGGGGGCGCTCGACTACGCCCTGGGTTATGTCGCGCAACGCAGACAGTTCGGCAAGGCGATCGCCGAATTCCAGGGAATCCAGTTCATGCTCGCCGACATGGGCATGAAGTTGGAGGCCGCGAGGCAGCTCACCTACGCAGCCGCGGCTCGCTCCGAGCGCGGCGACGCCGACCTGACCTATTTCGGCGCCGCGGCGAAGTGTTTCGCCTCCGACGCCGCGATGGAGATCACCACCGACGCGGTGCAGCTGCTCGGCGGCTACGGCTACACCCATGACTATCCGGTCGAGCGGATGATGCGGGACGCCAAGATCACCCAGATCTACGAGGGCACCAATCAGGTCCAGCGGATCGTGATGGCCCGGCAGCTGCTCGCCCGTCAGCTGTGAGGAGAGTCGAACGATGACCACCGGGGATCTGTTGTGGGAGCCACCGGCGAACGTGCGTGACACCACCCGCGTCGGGCACTATCTGCGCTGGCTGGAGACGCATCGCGGGCTGCGGTTCGACGACTATCAACAGTTGTGGCGATGGTCGGTCGACGATCTGACCGGATTCTGGTCGTCGATCTGGGATTACTTCGAGGTGATCGCGCACCATCCGGCGACCGAGGTGCTCGCCAGTGCGACGATGCCCGGCGCGCGATGGTTTCCCGAGGCGACACTCAACTATGCCGAGCACGTGCTGCGCATGCCCGGACTCGCCGCCGACGATCCGGTCGTCTTCGCCCACTCTCAGAGCCGTCCCCCCCACGAGCTCACCGCGGCGGGACTGCGCGACGAGGTCCGCCGGGTGCGGGCCGGACTGCGACGGCTCGGCATCGGCCCCGGCGATCGGGTCGCGGCCTATCTGCCGAACATTCCGGAGACCCTCATCCTCATGCTCGCCACCGCGAGTCTCGGCGCCGTCTTCTCCAGTTGCGCGCCGGAGTTCGGCACGCGTTCGGTGGTCGATCGGTGGCGCCAGATCGAGCCCAGCCTGCTCGTCGCGGTCGACGGTTATCGTTACGGCGCCAAGGCCGTCGACCGCGCAGGCGAGGTCGCCGCGATCCGGGCCGAACTGCCCTCGCTCACCCACGTGGTTTCACTGTCCTATCTCGACACCGATGCGCCGCCGCCGGCCGGAGCGATCGGTTGGGCCGATCTCGCCGCGCCCACCGACGACGAGCTGACGTTCGAACCGGTGCCGTTCGACCATCCGCTCTATGTGCTCTATTCGTCGGGCACCACGGGACTGCCGAAACCGATCGTGCACGGACACGGCGGCATCCTGCTCGAACACCTCAAGATGCTCGCCCTGCAGTCAGACCTGGGTCCCGGTGACCGTTTCTTCTGGTTCAGCACCACCGGCTGGATGATGTGGAACTTTCTGGTCTCCGGTCCGGCGGTCGGCGCGTCGATCGTGCTCTTCGACGGCGATCCGGCCTTCCCGGACCTCGGGTCGTTGTGGCGCTTGGCGGCCGATGTCGGCATGACCTACTTCGGCACGTCCGCGCCCTATCTGCTCGCCTGTCGCAAGGCGTCGGTCGTGCCCCGCGAGATCGCCGATCTCCGCAGTCTCAAAGGGCTCGGCTCCACTGGGGCGCCGCTGCCCCCCGAGGGGTTCGCGTGGGTCTATGCCGACGTCAGCGACTCTCTCATGCTGCAATCGATCTCGGGCGGCACCGACGTGTGCACCGGATTCGTCGGCGCGGTGCCGCTGCTGCCGGTGCGCTCGGGTGAGATCGCGTGTCGGTGTCTCGGTGCGCGGGTCGAGGCGTTCGACCCCGCGGGCCGCAGCGTCATCGGTGAGGTCGGCGAGCTCGTGATCACCGCACCGATGCCGTCGATGCCGATCGGCTTCTGGAACGACCCCGACGGATCGCGATATCGCGAAGCCTATTTCGACGTCTTTCCCGGGATATGGCGACACGGTGACTGGATCTCGATCTCCGAAACCGGCGGCTGCGTTATCACTGGCCGGTCCGACGCCACCCTCAACCGGGGCGGGGTTCGGTTAGGCACCAGCGAGTTCTATTCCGTGATCGAAGGCTTCGACGAGGTGGTCGACTCCCTCGTCGTACATCTGGAGGATCCTGCCGGCGGGCCGGGTGAGCTGCTGCTGTTCGTGGTGCTCGCGGCCGGCGTCGAGCTCGACGACCCGTTGAAAGCCCGCATCGCGGCCCAGTTGCGCATGTCCCTGTCCCCGCGTCACGTGCCCGACGAGATCCATTCCGTACGGGCGGTGCCGCGCACCCTGTCGGCCAAGAAACTCGAGGTGCCCGTCAAACGGATCCTCTCCGGCACGCCCGTGGAGTTCGCGGCGGCGAAGGGGGCCCTTGCCAACCCGGAATCCCTGCGTGCCTTTGAGGAGTTGGCCCGCGCTCGTCGCGGCTGACCGGTGTCAGCTCGTGACGCCGGTCGTCGCGACGGCGTGTTCGGCGGCGAGCCGCTGTGCCAGGCGACTCCGGTCAAGGCCCCGGCAGAGCACGATCGACGCCTCCGCGAGCAGGGGCGCGACCAGCCACCGAACCGGATCGTCGGTGGCGTCCCCATCGATGAGGAGCCGGGCGCCGGGCGCCGGCCGTGTCCCATCGGCGAGCAATGGGTGCGCCCGTGCCCGGGCCGCCAGCTCGCGGTGGGTGGTGCCGTCGGCGAGCGCGATCGTCGTCGGCGTCACTGGGGTCACCGGGGCGAAGTGGTCGCCTTGACCCCGCACCTCGACGACATAGTCGAGTGCGCCCGCCGGTGGTCCGGGGCGAAACGGGGCGGCCAGCGGAGCCAACGCGAGCGCGAATCGGGTGGCGTGGGCGGCGTCGGCCTCGTCGAGTCGGTCGCCGCTGGCGAAGACGACCGGCGGCGTGGGTCGGCTGGACCCGTCGAGGTCGACGGTTAGGCCCGCTGACCAGCAGCCGAGCAGGACCGCGGCGGTCTGCCAGTGTGCCGGCAGGCGAACCGCGGCCAGATCTCCAGCGTCGAGCATGGTCGCCTCGACCAGCAGATTCGCGGTCTTCGCGACCCAGTTGATCAGGCTGGTGGCCGAGAGTTCCACGCGCTCGCCGGTGTTGTCGTCATAGAAGGTTATCAGTGGCTGAGTTGGGCGAGTCTTCGCGATCGCCGCGACGGCGGCGATGACGGTGGGGTGCTCGACAGTCGTCATCACGCCTTCACAATAATGTCCAGACCAGTGGTGTGAGCCGCCGCGGCGTGACCACGTCACTCGTGGTGACGTCCGCGGCACGGGCATTGGGCGAACTCATGTGGTGCGCGGGTGGCGCCGCGGCGCGATCGGCGTCGCGCGGGCGTAGGCTTTCGCCATCGGCGGGTCGCGAGCGGTGCGTCGGTGCTGGGCGTGCACGCTGTTGTGATCTAGCCTGATCTTTTGTCTGTCTGAGGAGATTGCCGTGACCGCCGGTCATCCGACTCGGGTGTTGTTCGATGCCACCAGCGTGCCGGCCGACCGGGGTGGTGTCGGCAGATATGTCGATGGCCTGCTCGGTGCCCTGGGCCGGCGAGTCGACATCGATCTGGTGGTGGTGTGTCAACGCACCGACCACGAGCGATATGAAAAGGTGCTGCCACACTCGCAGGTGGTCGCGGCCCCGGCGGCGGTCACCCATCGGCCGGCACGACTCGCGTGGGAGCAGACCGGTCTGCCGTTGCTTGCCCAACAAGTGGGTGCGGCGGTGCTGCACTCGCCGTTCTACACGTGCCCGCTGCGGGCCGGGTGCCCGGTGACGGTCACCGTGCACGACGCGACCTTCTTCACCGAACCGGAGCACTACGACAAGTCCAAGCGAACCTTCTTCCGGTCGGCGATCAAAGCGTCACTGCGACGAGCCGACCGGGTGATCGTGCCGAGCAAGGCGACGCGCGATGAGCTGATTCGGCTGCTCGACGCCGACCCGACCCGCATCGACGTCGCCTATCACGGGGTCGACTCGACCGCCTTCCACGTGCCGTCGGCGGAAGACAAGGCCCGGACCAGGGCCCGGCTCGGACTGGGAGAGTTGGGCTATGTGGCGTTCCTCGGGGCGAAGGAACCGCGCAAGAACGTACCGAATCTCATCCGGGGTTGGGCCAGCGCCGTCGCCGACCTGCCGACTCCGCCCGCGTTGGTGATCGCGGGAGGGCAGGGGCACGACGACGACATCGACCAAGCCGTCGGGGAGGTGCCGGCGCATCTGCGCCTGCTCCGCCCGGGCTATCTGCGGTTCGCCGATCTGCCGGGTTTCCTCGGAGGCGCACTGGTCGTGGCGTATCCCTCGTACGGAGAGGGGTTTGGCCTGCCGGTGCTGGAGGCGATGGCCTGTGGTGCCCCGGTGCTCACCACCCCGCGGTTGTCGCTGCCCGAGGTCGGTGGGGACGCCGTCGTCTACACCGGCCCGACCGCGACGGAGATCGCCAAGGAACTCGCCGCGCTGCTCGCCGACGAACCACGTCGGGAGGCGTTGGCGGCGGCTGGACTGGATCGGGCGCGGGAGTTCAGTTGGGACTCCAGCGCCGAGGTGCACATCGCAGCCTGGAACCGGGCGGCGAACTCGGTCGTTCGGTCATAGGGCGTCGTCGAGGACTCGGGAGACTAAATCGGGCATGATGTGCCCGTGGTCAATAGCGCGTTCTATTCGGTGATCCCGGCCGGCGGCAGCGGCACTCGGCTGTGGCCCCTGTCGAGGGTTGCTCACCCCAAGTTCCTGCACGCCCTCACCGGCTCGTCGGCGACCTTGCTGCAGGCCACGGTGGCTCGGTTGGCGCCGTTGTCGGCCCCCGAGACGACCATGGTCGTCACCGGGGTGGCGCATGCGACGGCGGTCGCGCGCCAATTGCCGGAGTTGCCGGAGGACAACATCGTCGTCGAGCCGTCCCCGCGCGACTCGTGCGCGGCCATCGGCCTCGCTGCGGCACTCATCGCGCGTCGTGATCCGGACGCCGTGATGGGTTCGTTCGCGGCGGACCACCTGATCCGTGACGAGGCGACATTCGTCCGGGCCATTCGCTCCGCCGCCGATGGTGCGCGTTCCGGCCTGCTCATGACGGTGGGCATCACGCCGACTCATGCGGAGACCGGTTATGGCTATCTGCGTTGTGGAGATCCGGCCGAGATTCCAGGGGGCTCGGCGGTCCAGGCAGTGGACGAGTTCAAGGAGAAGCCCAGCCGTGAGGTGGCCGAGGCGTATTTCTCTTCGGGTCGCTATCTGTGGAACGCCAGCATGTTCGTCTGGCAGGTGCGGGTCTTCCTCGCCGAGCTCGCCCGACAGCAGTCGGAACTCTTCGCAGGCTTGACCGAGATCGCGCAGGCGTGGGGCACGTCCGCCGCCGATCGGGTGCTCGGCGAGGTGTGGCCGGCATTGCCGAAGATCTCCGTGGACCACGCGGTGATGGAGGGCGCGGCCGCGAGCGGGCTCGTCGCAACGGTCCCGGGCGACTTCGGTTGGACCGATGTCGGCGACTTTCAGGCCTTGGGGCAGGTGCTGGCCGGCGCCGATCCGAATGCCAACGTGGTCGTGACCGAGACCGCCGGCGTCCCGATGGTGCTGCGTGACACCGAGCGCACGGTGGTCGTGAGCCAGACGAACCGGATGGTGGCGACGGTCGGCGTGCGTGACCTGGTGGTCGTGGACACACCGGACGCCTTGTTGGTCTGTTCGCGGGACCGCGCCCAGGACGTCAAGGCCGTGGTCGACGAGCTGCGCGGGCGCGGCGAAGACCGATATCTCTAGGAGTGTGAGGGTCGGCGACGCCGGGGGTGCCGTGGCGGGCGGTCGCCACGCGCGACCGGCGTTTGTCCATGGTGACCCATGGTTATCACGCCACCGTGCGCCGCGCGAACCCCCGTTGCGAACCGCACCGCCACGACACCTTCCCAGGTGGTGCGGACTTAGTCTCCGCAAACTGACACGGCCGAGTCGACACATTTTGGTTGTGGATGAAACATGCGTGTCAGGGCCGCAAGTTATGGTCGCAATTCGCCTGCGGTAGGAGCTCGCGCATGCTGACCATCCATTTCACCAGTGAAGACATCGCGAGGACTCGGCTGGCGCCGGGCCCGGACTTCCTGTGGGAGGCGGTGCTGAGCATGCACATCCTGATGGGTAAACAGGGCAAAGGCATCTTTTCGCCATGGCGAAGTGCAGCAACTGCTCAATTGCGTAAATCAAGCATATTGGCTGATCTACAACTAATCCTCGCACTCAATCCGGCCACCGGCTATTTTCCCGACTTCCTCACTCCCGAGGCCGGCGTGCGTGGTCTCGACGCCGGCTTGGAGGCGGTCGCCGCAACCGCGCCAGAGGTGCTCCGACACGATCTCGCCCGGCTCGCCGCCGATCGCCCTGTGCCGGCCGAGGCCCACGCGTTGGCGAGCGGTGACGCCGCGACGGTCCGGCTGCTCACCGACACCCTGCGCGCCTATCACGACATCGCGCTCGCTCCGCGATGGTCGGAGATCGAGGCGGTCGTCGAGGCCGACCGGATCCGGCGGATTCGCGCGCTGGCGAAACGGGGGGCGGAGGGGCTGTGGGAGAGCCTTCGGCCGTTGATGCGGTGGGACGCCGGCGAACTGCGGGTCGACTATCCCGAAGATCAGGAGCTGCATCTCGCCGGCCGTGGACTGGTGTTGATCCCGTCCTACTTCTGCTGGCGCTATCCGGTGACCCTGTTCAACCCGGATCTGCCGCCCGTGCTGGTCTATCCGGCGCAGCGGCCACGGTCCGTTCCTCAGCAGTCGGGCGGGACCCACAACCCGCTGGCGGCGTTGCTCGGCGGCACCCGCGCCGCCATCCTGGCGGCGGTCGGCGAGGGTTGCTCCACCACCGAGCTCGCCAGGCGGGCCGGTGTCTCGCTCGCCTCGGCGAGTCAGCATGCCAGCGTGCTGCGCAACGCCGGCCTCATCATCAGTGTCCGGGAACGCAACACGGTATTACACATGCTGACCCCGCTCGGCCTGGCCGTCATCGACGGGGAGTGTTCGATCGACTCAGCGGCGCGCGCCGACTCGATCAACCGGTAGTTCCGCAGTGATCGTGAGGTCACACGCGGGGGCGTCGGTGAACCGAGCCAGACCCGTCAGGTGCCCTTCCGCGAAACGTGACTGGCGCGCGTCGAGCTCAGGCGGCGGCGGAACCAGGTTGTCCGGCACCCGGGGGTCAAGGCCCGGCGAGTGTTCGGTCGGCAGATATCGGGCGACGAACATGATGAGGAGGTCGTCGATCGCGGTTCCCACGTGTGGACAGTCGCCGGCGCCGGTGCCGCAGGGCAGTTGTTGTGGTTCCAGACAGTCGAAGTGTTCACCGCCGGTGATGACGACTCGGTGTTTGGGGCGGTCGATCGCCTCCCACAGATCCGTTGGCAGCATGGCGTCGGCCTCGCTGAACTCGGTGCCCCAGCTGAAGAATCGTGGCACCGAACCCTGGACGATCGGGCGAGGTCCGGCGGAGCGTGGCCAGTCGAGCCATGGGCCGCTCAACGACGCGACTGCGCCGACTGGCACCGATCGACCTGCGATGCCCGCGTGCAAGGCGCCGTCGGAGTGGCCGATCAATCCGGTCGCCGGCGGAGGCAGCAGGCGCGCTCGCCCCGGCCAGCCGTCACGCATCCAACGAAGGACCGCGACTAGTCGTCGCTGAGTCGGGGCATCCGATGCCGGGTGGGTTTGGCCATCGCCGAGTTGTGGCACGGCCACGACATAACCACATCGGGCGAGTTGGCTGGGCAGGCGGAACCATCGCAGATAGTGATCGTTGTCGTCGTCGCAGACGCCGTGCGCGAAGATGATCAACGGGTAGCCGCCGCAGCCGTCCAACGGCGCCGCGTCTCTCGGCTCGTCCGCCACGCTGGGATAGAAGATCCGCAGACGTGTCGGTGCCTCATCCGGTGAACAGTCCTGATAGCCGTAGAAGACCGGCGCGAACGGGCTTGGCCGCCAATCGATGGGGCAGCCGGCGCTCGGGCGGTGTGCCGCGCCGTCAGCGTCCATGCGTCCTCCTTGCGGGCGAAAAACCACACGAGGGTACGGGCGAGCGCGCTCACTCTCATCGTAGGGCGCTCGGCCGGTGCCCGGCTGGTGGTCATGGTGATCCGCGCCAGCAAGGAGCCGCCGGTGGGGTGGTGGGCACGTGCCCACCACCCCACCGGCGGCCGGATGGCTCACATGTCAGAGCGTGAGCGTCCAGCTGTCGATGTAGCCGACGTCGGCCGTGGCGGCGTCCTGGACACGCAGGGTCCAGGTGCCGTTGCGAACCTCGGTGGAGAGGTTGACCGTGTAGGTCTGGTTGATGTTGTCGGCGCTACCGCCAGCCCGGTTGTGCAGGACGTAGGCGGTGCCGTCGGGCGCGATGAGGCTGACGACGAGGTCACCGATGTAGGTGTGGACGATGTGCACCTCGACCGTGCTGGTGGCCGACGCGTTGCCGGTGCAGCCGGTCACGGCGATGGCGCTGTTCACCGTGGTGTTGTCGGGGATGGTGACGTTGGTGCCGTTGGTGCCCGTGCACCCGGGGGGCGCCGTGCCACCCAGAGTCAGCGTCCAGCTGTCGATGTAGCCGACGTCGCCACCAGCGGCGTCCTGCACCCGCAGCTTCCACGTGCCGTTGGCGGCACCAGCGGCGAGGCTGACGGTGTAGGTCTGGTTGATGTTGTCTGCGCTGCCACCGGTGCGGTTGTGCATGACGTAGGCGGTGCCGCTGGGCGCGATGAGGCTGACGACGAGGTCACCGATGTAGGTGTGGACGATGTGCACCTCGACCGTGGCGGTGGCCGGGGTTCCGGCACAGCCGGAGACCACGATCGGGCTCTCCACGGTGGTGTTGTCAGAGATGGTGACGTTGGTTCCGTTGGTCTGCGTACACCCTGGCGTTCCCGTGACGGTCAACGCGTAGGAGGTGGTGTGGGTGGTGGCCGTGCCGGTGCCGACCACGGACACGTTGGCCAGGCCGGGGGAGGCCGAGGCCGTGGTGGACAGGGTCAGCGTGGACGACCCGCCGGAGGTGATCGACGACGGGCTGAAGGTCGCCGTGACGCCGGTCGGCAGTCCGCTCGCGGAGAGGGCGATCGTCTGCGGGGCGCCGATCGTGGTGGTCGTCGAGATGGTGGTGGTCACCGAACCGCCGGCCTGGACCGAACCGCTCGCCGGGCTCGCGGCCATCGAGAAGTCCTGGGTCGGCGGGGTGACTGAACCGGTGTAGAGCAGTCGGTTGGGCGAACCGGTGCCCGGGTCGGTCACCACGTTGGGAGTGGCGTCGGCGACGAGCTTGTCGCGCACCTGCTGCGGGGTGAAGGAGGGGTTCGCGGCCAGCACGAGCGCGGCAGCGCCGACCACGTGCGGGGTCGCCATCGAGGTGCCGCTGATGGTGTTCGTCGCGGTGTCGTTGGTCATCCACGCCGAGGTGATCGACGTCCCCGGGGCGAAGATGTCCAGGCACGTGCCGATGTTGGAGTAGCTGGCACGGGCGTCGGTGCTGGTGGTCGCACCAACCGTGATGGCGTTCGGGGTGCTCGCCGGCGACTTGGTGCAGGCGTCGGTGGCGGTGTCGTTGCCGGCCGCCACGCCGAAGCTCACGCCGTCGGCGATCGCCCGGGTCACGGCGTCGTTGGTGGCCTGGTCGAATCCGCCGCCGAGGCTCATGTTGGCGACGGCGGCCTGGCCGGCCGCGTGGTCGGCGGTCACCCAGTCGATGCCCGCGATCACCTGGGCGTAGGTGCCGCTGCCGTTGCAGTCGAGCACCCGAACGCCGACCAGTGTCACGCCCTTGGCGACGCCGTAGGACGTGCCACCGACGGTGCCGGAGACGTGCGTGCCGTGCCCGTTGCAGTCGTCGGCGGTGCCGCCGTCGATCGCGTCGAACCCGGAGACAGCCCGGCCACCGAAGTCGGTGTGGGTGAACCGGATTCCGGTGTCGACGATGTAGGCGCGAACCCCGGAGGCGGTGCTGGGGTAGGTGTATGAGTTGTTGAGCGGCAGCGCGCGCTGGTCGAGCCGGTCAAGACCCCACGATGGCGTGGGGGTCTGCGTCGCGTCGATCGTGACCCGGTGGTTCTGCTCGACATAACGCACGGCCGGGTCGGCCGCGAGTCGACGGGCCGCGGCCGCGGTCATGTTGGCCTCGAAGCCGCGCACGGTGTGTTGGAACGTGCGGCCCACCGAGGCGCCGTGCCGACCAGCGAGAGATCCAGCGGTACGGGTGACCGCTGCTCCGGTCACGGCCGTGTCTTTGAAGATCACAATATAGGAGTCAGCGACCGCGGTCGCTCCGCCCGCCTGAAGAATCTGGCCGGTCGCGGGTTCCGCCGCGAGCGCGGGGGCGCTGACGGCCGCTGCGGCGACGGTCGCCGCCGCGATCACGCCGAGGCGCCAGCGGCGGGTGGACACGGGAGTCAATCCCATTTGTCGTTCCTTCCGGTGGTGAGTGGTCGATGCGATTGAGGCATCGACCGATGTTTGGTGAACCGGTCGGACCGATGGTAATGCTCAGTAGTTAAATAGGTAAATATTCAGGGGAGAATTGAATTTCGTGTGGACCCACGGCGAGCAGGCCATTCGGGGCAGAATCGACCGTCGGTAACCAGACGGTGGCGAGTCCGTGCGCGGCGAGAGCGCACCGCAGTCGGTGCAGACCCACACCAAAGGCGCAGAATTCGGCGGCCAATTCCCGGCCGGAATTCACCGGAGCGCAGGCGATGAGGTGCGTGGTGTGCCGGGGCACTTCACCGCCGGCGGAGGCGGCCGCGTCATCGGAGAGGAGGGTGAGTTGGGCGTCACCGAACGCGGCCACGCCAGCGATCGCCCGCGCGACAGTGGCATCGAGATCAGTGGCGTCGGGGTCACCGGCGCGCCCTGCGATGGCGGGGATGAACGCCCGGGCGTCGGTGAGGGTCGCGGCGTCTCGCAGACCCGACGCGTGGGCCTCGGCCGTGCCGAGCCTGAAGAGATCCTCGTCCGGGCTCCGCAGCAGTGCGGCCACGCCTGGCCCGTCACCGCCCGGTTCGTCACCGCTGGCCGTGCTGACCCGCAATCCCCGAACGACCGCCACCGGCACGCCATCGCACTTGCCTTTGACGAGTTCAGCGGCGCCCGCGAGTTCATCCACGATAGCCATCTGCGTGATGTGCAGCTCATTGCCGTACGGGTCGATCTCGCCGCAATGGTCACGAACGGGGTCGATGCCCGCGGCGCCGAGCCCGACGTCGGTCAGGCCGTGTCGCCATGGGCGCCCCATCGTGTCCGAGATGATCACCGCCACGTCGAGGCCGTGCCGGTCGCGAAGGCGCGTGCGCAGGGCCCGGGCCGACGCGTCGGGGTCGACCGGCAGCAACACCAGCCAGGAGGAGTCCACATTGGAGGTGTCGATGCCGGCGGCGGCCATGACGAAACCGTGGTGGGTCGCCACGATCCGGGTCTGTCCACGCCTGGCGACGAGCCGGGCGGTCTGCTCGGCGAGAACCGCCTCACGGACGGAGTCCCGCTGTGGTCCCGAGCGGGGAACCGCGACCAGCCGACCCTCCGCCTTCGAGACTATCTTGCTGGTCACGACGAGAATGTCGCCGTCGCGCAACCAGTCGGCCGCCTCGGTGATCGCCGCCGCGAGGTCGGTGCCCGCGGTGATCTCACCCATTCCAGTGACCGGCCGGACCGTGATCTGATCAGTCATCGCCCAACCCGACCATGCGTAGCGCCGCCGCCACCATCGCGGCGGTCGCCGACTCATCGCTCATCCACAGTGGAGCTTTGGCGATAGCGAGCCCCGCGACGGACACTTCCGGTTCCTCGGCGTCGACCAGCCACCCGTCGAGCAATCCGCCCACGGCTCGCGCGCCATAGAGTTCGGCGACTCCGGCGGCGGTGCAGGCGACCCCGAGGGTTGCCAGACACCGATCGGCCATGCCACGCACCGCGGCCCCACCGATGATGGGGGAGACCCCGATAACCGGCGCCGCACCGGCGCGCACGGCATCGCGAATCCCGGCGACCGCGAGGATCGGGGTGATGCTCACCACCGGATTGCTCGGCGCGATGAGCACGATGTCGGCGGTGGCTATCGCGTCGACCACCCCCGGCGCGGGCACGGCCGACTCCGCCCCGACGAAGACGAACCGCCGCGCCGGCAGCTCTCCCCGATGCCGGATCCACCACTCCTGGAAGTGGATCGCCTCGTCGCCGCCCTGCCCGTCATCGACGACGACGTGCGTCTCCACCCGGTCGTCGGTCGCCGGCACGAGCCGGACCCCAGGGCGCCACCGGTGGCACAACGACTCGGTCACCGCCGACAGCGGATATCCGGCGTTGAGCAGCCGGGTGCGCACGAGATGGGTGGCGACGTCCCGGTCGCCCAGACCGAACCAGTCGGGCTCAGCGCCATAGGCGGCGAGTTCATCCCGAACCGCCCAGGTTTCACCGGCTCGTCCCCAGCCGCGTGCCGAATCGGCGCCGCCGCCGAGGGCATACATCACGCTGTCCAGATCCGGGCAGATCCGCAGGCCGTGCAGGGTCACGTCATCACCGACGTTGACCACGGCGGTGATCTCGTGTCGGCCGTCGGACCACGCCCGCACACCCTGCAGAAACCGACCTCCGCCGATCCCGCCGGCGAGAACCACGATGCGCATGGGCCCTATCCTCGCCGACCGCGCCGGCTGTCGCCGTGGCGGGATGCGTCATGTCAAACGATGCCACTAGGCTTGGTGAAGTGACGCAACATCCCCCACCATCGGCGACGTCGGACGCGACCGGCGGATTCGTGCGGCCCGACCCGAACGGGCACCTCGGCACGGAGACCACAATCATCTCGATGAGGACCCACGCGGTGACCGCCAGCGAGATGCGCGCGGCGACGCGACCGCTGCGCCCCGCCGCGATCATGGCATTGCTCGCCGGCAACGCGATCCTGTTGTTAGTCGGGGTCGGGCAGTTGCTCTTCGCCCGAGTCGACTGGGCCGCGGGATTCGGACTGCGTTCGACGCAGGCCTTTCCCCTTCTCGCCGGGCCCACGGCGATCGCGCTGCCGCTCGCCGCGATCCTGCTCGCGACCCACGTCGAGCCGGTGCTCGCGTCGGCTCGCTTGATCACGGCCGTCGCTGTCGCGCAATTCGGGGTGAGCCTCGTCTTCGGGGGCATCACCTATCTGTGGTCGTTCGCCCACGAACTCTCGTCGGGCTGGGCCACCCTGTTGGGTCTCGCCTCGCGCTCCGTGTGGCTCGGTCTGCTCATCTTCGCGACTGTGATCGGGGTGCGGGTCGTCGAACGCACACCGCCCGGACCGCAACTCATCCCCCGGCCGCGGCCGGCCGCAGGTGGGGCGGTGTGGCCGTTGGTGGCACCACCTGCCGCGCCGCCCCGCCCAGATCCGGGCGTGCGCATCCAGCCGGTGCAGCCGTTGTGGCGCAGTCCTGTGCCGGCCGATTCGACGGGGTGGCAACCCACCGTCGGTGTGCCAGCGCCGATCCCCGATCCGAGCGACGCGACACAGATCATCATCGCGTCTGACCTGGAGCACAGCCCGACGGTGCCGATCACCCCACCCGCCGGCTGACCTTCGCGCACCGTCGTCCCGACGAGCCTTTCGCGTAAGCTGCCCTGGTGTCAGAGCCACTCGATCCCGGTGTGAACGCCACCGGACCGGCGATGCGCCGGGCACTGCGGCGTGCGACTGAAGCAGCGACGATCGACGTCACCGAGGCCGAGGTGTTGTTGCACGCCCGTGACGACGACCTTGAACGGTTGCTCGCGGCGGCGGGGGCGGTGCGCGACGCGGGCTTGGTCTCGGCTGGGCGGCCCGGCCAGATCACCTATTCGCGCAAGGTCTTCATTCCACTGACTCGGTTGTGTCGCGACCGGTGCCACTACTGCACCTTCGCCACGGTGCCGCACCGGGTGCCGGCGCCGTTCCTCGATCGTGACGAGGTGATCGAGATCGCTCGAGCCGGCGCCTCGGCCGGCTGCACAGAGGCCCTGTTCACTCTCGGAGACCAGCCCGAGCTCCGGTGGGAGGCGGCCCGGGAGTGGCTCGATCACCGTGGCTATGACTCCACACTGGACTATCTCCGGTCGTGCGCGATCGCGGTGCTGGAGGAGACCGGGCTGTTGCCGCATCTCAACCCGGGTGTGCTCAGTTGGGCTGATCTGCAGCGGCTGCGTCCGGTGGCTCCGAGCATGGGGATGATGCTGGAGACGACGTCGCACCGGCTCTGGGCCACTCCCGGGGCGGCGCACTTCGGCTCGCCCGACAAGGACCCTCAGGTGCGCTTGCGCACCCTCACCGACGCGGGTCGGGCTGCCGTGCCCTTCACGACCGGTCTGCTCATCGGCATCGGCGAGACGTTGGCGGAGCGCGCCGATGCGTTGCACGCCATCCGGCGGATCAGTCGGGAGTTCGGTCACATTCAAGAAGTAATAATCCAGAATTTCCGCGCCAAACCCGACACTGCGATGCGTGCGACGCCCGACGCCGAACTCGCCGATCTCGCAGCCACCGTCGCGGTCGCTCGGCTGGTCCTCGGGCCGAAGGCACACATTCAGGCACCTCCCAATCTGTTGCGTGCCGACGATGATCCGGTCACCGTCGAGGCGGAACTGTTGCTGCGGGCCGGCATCGATGACTGGGGTGGCATATCACCCGTCACCCCTGATCATGTGAATCCCGAACGCCCATGGCCCGAGATCGCCACGCTCGCCGACGTGACGGAGACGGCGGGATTCACTCTTCGTCCACGATTGACCATCTATCCGGAGTATGTGTCGCAGTGGCTCAACGGCGACCACCCGTGGATCGACCCCCGCCTCGCGACGCACGTCGGCGCATTGGTCGACCGCGACACCGGACTGGCGCTGCCGTCGGCGGTCCCCGTCGGGCGGCCGTGGCAGGAGCCGGACGCGGGCCTGTCGTCGTCGGGAGCCGGTCGCACCGACCTTGGGGCGAGCATCGACACCACCGGCCGTCGCAGTGACCGGCGCGCCGACTTCGACACCGTCTATGGCGATTGGGACGAGGTCGCCGCGCACGCGAGCGCCGCCACCGCGAGGGCGGACGCCCAACCGGCCGCAACCCCGACCGGGCCCGTCTCGATCGGGCAGGTTCGGTCGGGCCGGGTTCGGTCGGACGACTCGATCGAGACGTGCTCGCCGGCCTGCGGGTGGCCGCCGACGACCCGGCCGGCCTGTTGCACCCGCAGCACGAGGCGGCCGCGATGGCGCTGTTGCAGGCCGATGGCGTGGCCCTCGATCGGGTCGTTCGGCTCGCCGACGACGTGCGCCGGGACACGGTCGGCGACGACGTCACCTTCGTGGTCAACCGCAACATCAACTTCACCAACGTCTGTTATGTCGGATGCCGGTTCTGTGCCTTCGCCCAGCGTGAGCGCGACGCCGACTCCTTTCGCCTCTCGCTCGACCAAGTCGCCGATCGTGCCGAGGAGGCCTGGCGACTCGGTGCCACCGAGATCTGCATGCAGGGCGGCATCGATCCGACCATGCCGACGACGGTCTACGCCGACCTGGTTCGGGCGATCAAGAAACGCGTTCCGGAGATGCATGTGCACGCGTTCTCCCCGATGGAGATCGTGACCGGAGCCGCGAAGGCCGGGGTCCGGGTGACCGATTTCCTCGCCGAGCTCGCTGAGGCGGGGCTCGGCTCGATCCCGGGCACCGCTGCGGAGATCCTCGACGACGACGTGCGGTGGGTGCTCACCAAGGGCAAACTGCCGACCGCGGCGTGGGTCGAGGTGGTGACCGCCGCGCACCGGCTGGGCGTGCGGTCCAGCTCGACGATGATGTACGGCCATGTGGACCACCCTCGCCATTGGCTCACCCATCTGCGGGTGCTGGCACGAGTGCAGGACGAGACGGCCGGCTTCACCGAATTCGTCGCGTTGCCATTCGTGCATCACAACGCGCCGATCTATCTGGCCGGCATCGCGCGTCCCGGCCCGACCTGGCGTGACAATCGGGCGGTGCACGCACTGGCGCGGTTGGCCCTGCACGGGCGCATAGCCAACATTCAGTGTTCGTGGGTCAAGTTGGGTGACGAGGGCACGGTCGAGATGCTGCGCGGCGGGGCCAACGACCTGGGGGGCACCCTGATGGAAGAGACAATCTCCCGAATGGCCGGGTCCGAGCATGGGTCGACGCGCACCGTCGAGCAACTGCGGGGGATCGGTCGGTCGGTCGGTCGTCCGGTTCGCCAGCGCACGACGACCTATGAGGTCCCCTCGCGGGATTAGTGCGCGGAGCCCTATCGTGGGCGGGTGACGCAACGGCCCAACCCGACCAGCGATGCTGGCGCGGAAGATCAACCCGTCCGTACGGCGTTTGTCCTAGGCGGCGGGGGCATGCTCGGTGCCTATGAGGTCGGCATGCTCGCGGCTCTCGCCGACCACGACATTCGGCCCGATGTCGTGGTCGGGACCTCCATCGGCGCGATCAACGGGGTCTTCGTCGCCGCGGACCCGGCCGGTGCCGCGACACGGTTGGAGTCGGTGTGGCGGTCCGAGGTGGTCCGCACCGCGTTCCGCGGGTCGATCTTCGGCAGGCTCAGCACCCTCGCCCGCTCCGGCACCCACCTGCATTCCAACCTTCCCCTACGCCGACTGCTTGAAGAGCATCTGCCGGAGCGCGATTTCGACCAGCTGGTGTTGCCTTTCCAGTGTGTGGCGGCCAACGTGGAGCGGGCGTCGGCGCACTGGTTCGACTCGGGGCCCATCATTCCTGCGGTGCTCGCCTCCGCGGCGGTGCCAGGACTGTTGCCGCCGGTGCGCATCGGCGACGAGCATTTTTTCGACGGCGGCCTCGTGCACAGCATCCCCGTCGGTCGCGCGGTGCAGCTCGGTGCCATGCGCGTCTTCGTGCTGCATGTCGGCCGGATCGAACGGCCGCTCACGCCGCCCCGGTGGCCGTGGGAGGTGGGTCTGGTCGCGTTCGAGATCGCCCGCCGACACCGCTTCATCGAGGAGATGGCGACGCTGCCCAGCGACGTCACTGTGCACGTATTGCCCGCAGGAGTGACCGGTCGGGGGGTTGATCTCGGGCAGCTGCGCTACCGAGACTATTCGCGCATCGACGATTACATCGATCGGGCGCGGACCGCCACGACGGCATATCTGGCCGAGGCCCTCGCCCGATAGGTGCGCGCCATCCCGCCCCTACCGTCTCTTTCGTCGGAGGTGAGCCCCGTGCTCCCGCCCCGCATCGTGCGCCGCTTGGTCTTTGCGCCCCTGGCCATCGTCATCACAGTCGGAATCGTGCTGCTGTCTCCGCTGCTCCTACTGTTGACCTTGATTAGTGCTCCGTCGCATCGCAGCCGTCGGCGCGCGTTGCGACTGCTCTGGTTCTCGCTGTCCTGGCTGATGATGGAGACGATCACCCTTGTTGGGTGCCTGGGATTGTGGATCTCCAGTGGCTTCGGCGGCCGGATCCGCACCGAGGCGTCGATGGATCGCCACTACGCGCTGGTGAGGTGGTTCGTCGACACTCTCTTCCGGCGTGCGATGAAGGTCTTCCAACTTCGGGTGGATATCGAGGAGCCGGAGGCGACCCCGGAGGAGCTCTCGGCCCGGTTGACCCGTCCGGTCGTCGTGTTGAGCCGCCACGCGGGACCGGGCGACTCGTTCCTGCTCGTGCATCACCTGCTCACGCGATATCAGCGCAAGCCCCGAATCGTGATGAAAGCCGCGCTCCAGTTCGACCCGAGCCTCGACGTGGTGATCAACCGGCTGCCACACGCGTTTGTCCACCCGCGCCGCCCGCAGTCCGATGGGCAGAGTGAGGGCGCGGTCAGTGCGGAGATCCGACGTCTCGCCGCGGGCATGGGGCCGACTGGTGCGCTTGTGATCTTTCCGGAGGGCGGCAACTTCACTCCGTCGAGGTGGCGTCGGGGCATCACCGCGCTCGAGGAGAAGCAGCGGCTCGAGGAGGCAGGTCGGGCCCGCAACATGTCGCATCTGCTGCCACCCCGGTCCGGCGGGGCGTTCGCGGCGATCGACGCGGCCCCGGACGCCGACGTGATCTTCGTCGCGCACACCGGCCTCGACGATCTCATCACCGTCGGCGATGTGTGGCGGGCACTGCCGATGGAACAGGTCATCAAGGTGAAGTGGTGGCGGGTGCCGGCGGCCGAGGTGCCCCGCGAGCGCGACGAGGTGGTGCGCTGGCTCTATGACTGGTGGGAACGCATCGACTCGTGGATCGACGAGAATCGGCCGGTTCGGCAGGGTTAGGCGCTCAGGGCGAGCCGAGGAACTCGGCGAAGACGCTGGCCGTCCATGTGCCGTCGTGATAGGCGCGCGCGAAGGCCGCAGACTCCGCGCCTATCCGGGTCGCTTCCGACCGGTCGCTGACGAGGCGTTCGATGGCTTCGCTCAGCGTGTCGGGGGCAGCATTGACGATGGGCGGTTCGCGGCCGATCGCGGCGGTGACGCCGTCGTCGAGAAAGGCGACCGCGATGCGACCGGCGGCCATGGCCTCGCAGGAGAGCGTGCCATAACTGCCTGTGGTGAACTGATCAAGCACGATGTCGGCGTCATGGATGATCGTGCGCATCTGCGTCCAGGACACTCCCTCGATGAGTCGAAAATCGATCAGACCTCGATCGTGCAACTTCCGCATGATGGGAATGATGCGATCGGTTCCCTTGGTCCATCGTCGCGACGGGGTGTGGATGACGATCGGTCGGGCCCGCTGCATCGGCGGCCGGTCGCATCGCCACGCCTCGACGTCGACGACGAGCGGCGCCCACGTGGCCCAGGGAATGTCGGAGAGCAGGTCCGGGGTGGTGACGAAGATCGGCAGCCCGCAGCTGGCAGCCACCCGCCGGTTGTGTTCGGCGATCTGGGTGAGCGTCCGCACCATCCCGTCTGGCGCGTCGCGGAAGTGCGAGTTCGGGTTTCTGTTCAGGTGGTGGATCGGGTGTCGGACTTCGCTGCCGTGCGCGAGCAGTGCGACCGCGATGCCCGCCTGACGCAGCGTCGACAGATCGGCGTCGATGTGGTCGCCGTGAAGTCCGCCGAAGACGGGCCTGAACGCGTCGGCGATGAGATGGGTATATCGGCCGACAACCCGGCGGAGCGCCGTGACCTGGACATCGAGGCGGTTCAACTGATCGACCGGCACCCGGACATCTGCCGGATAGTCGAATGGGGAGTTCGTCGTCCACATGAAGACCTCGGCTGACACGTCGCTGCGCGTGCTCGACAACGCCCGGGCGAAGGCGGCCGCCTGCCCCGCGTAGTTCGCCGGCCCGACCCCGAGCCGGATGCCCGTGGTCGCTAACGGCCGCCACGGGCGGTGCGGTGACGGTGAAGTCTGCGCCCCAGCCTTGGCCGCCGACGGAGCTCCCGTCTCACGGACCGTCCACGCGACCTCGGCCGGGACCAATCGACTGCCGGACAACTGGCGATAGAGCTGGAGCAGAGGCGGGGCCTGTTCCTCCCAGGAGAGCGTCTTGAGCATGGATTCGGTGATGCGTTCGGCGCAGGCGACCCGGTCGGCGAAGACGTGGGCGGCGGCGTGGGCGAAGCTGTCGACGTCTCCGGCCGCGAAGACAGCACCGATCTGGTGCTCCTGCATGAACTCCCGGACCGCGTCGACATCGCTGGTGACCAACGGCAGCCCTGCGTGCAGATATTCGGACATCTTGGTCGGCAGAGAGAGCATGCAGTTGGGGTTGCGGCGCGAGCAGATGAGCCCGATGTCGGCGGCGGAGAGATAGGCGGCGACATGATGCTGACTGACGTAGGGGACGACGTGAACGCGGTCGCGCACCCCGAGGTGTTCCGCCGTCTGGAGCAGGTCGGTCAGGGTCGGGCTCGTCGTGCCCGAGACGAGGGCGAGGTGAAACCCGGGCAGTTGGGCGAGGCCAGCCACCGCGACGTCGATGCCGCGTTCGGCGTCGAGCCAACCCGAATAGACCATCAGCGGCGCGTCTTCCGGCAGCCCGCAGGCCTGGCGAACAGAGGTGTTGAGGTCGGCGGCGGCCGATGTCTCCCGCACGGCGCAGTTGCCGACGACGAGCGGAAGGGTCGGCAGTCGATAGTCGCGCCGCAGAATCTCGGCGATCTTGGGTGAGACGGTCACGACGGCGTCAGCCTCGCCGATGAACTCGCGTTCGGCTTGGCGGCACCCACTGGCCTGCAGGGGGGTTGGCCAGCGGACACCGGCGACATATTCGTGCGCGTCATAGATCCAGGAGCAGCGAACTCCGGCCGCGCGCAGCCGTCGCGCACTCAACGCGGCGGTGACGATCATGGTGATGTCGTTGGCGTGGATGACGTCCGGCTCGAGGCTTTCGATCAAAGGACCAAACGCAAGATCAAGATCCGTGAGGTACGGGAAGTCCAGTCGCCAGTCGCTGGTGACCGGCGCGGGTCTCGGGCGGCGGAACTCCTCCCAGCCCCACGCCTTGTCCCGCAGCCGGTGGGCCGCGTGCCGCGCCGCGATCGACGCCCGGCGAATGACCTTGTCGGGCGACAACGCGAGTCCGGGCTTGCCCAACGCGGCGGTCTGGCGCCTGAGCCATGCCTCGTGGACTGCGCGATGTCGGCGCAGCGTGTCGCGGTCGGCGATGCCGAACTGGGTCACGGCGCGGCGCAGTCGGTGGCCGTGGAGACCCGCCACGTGTCGGCGGACGTGGCCCTGCACCGGAACCCGGATCACCTCGATCGGGCCCAACCACGACCGTTCGATTCGCTCCCTCGGGGTGGATCCGATGAGGGTCACGTGCCAGCCGTCGCGGGCCGCCGCGATGGCGGTCTTCTGCACCCGCGAGTCGCCGGTGATCGCGTTGGCGACGATCACCGCGAGTCGTGGCTGGCGAACGGTTGATGCCATCTTCAGCCCCCAGGTCGCGGCGACGGTGTTCGATGCGGCCGCCGCGTGTGCGGTCCCCCGGCGGCGTCTATGGCTGGACAACGACCATTTATGCGCGGAAGTTATGTGTTTGCGCCTATAGGCGACTAGTTGCTATCGGCAAAGTATCGCTAATAGCGGCGTTCATCCGTATTCGTACGGGAAGTCCGAAATATGCCTTATGTGGTCTCAATTGTGATACTACTCAGCGAGTCGCCCACACCAAGCCGTCGACCGGGTGTATTTAGCAGGTTCGGCTTGACGGGGCACGCATTACACGCGTGTAATTTGCGTGGGGAAAGTACGCCACGCCAGGTCACTGACACCGCGTGGTCACAGTGAGAGACGCGTGCGCCTTTCACGTGGGGGGTTGCGCCGGCTCGACCGGCGCACAGCAAGGAGGCAGGAAATGGAGAGCGGCCGTCTGGTCGTGCTGGATCTTCTCGGAAACGCGCCGGAGTGGCAGGAGCGAGCGTTGTGCTCGCAGACCGACCCCGAGGCGTTCTTCCCGGAGAAGGGTGGATCAACTCGCGAGGCGAAGCGCATCTGCTCCCGCTGCGAGGTCAAGGGCGAGTGCCTCGAATACGCGCTCGGCCACGACGAACGGTTCGGGATCTGGGGAGGGCTCTCCGAACGGGAACGACGACGGATCAAGCGACGAGTCGCCTGATCTGACGAACGATCCCCTCGTCAGATAAGAACTTCGGCCCCGGCCGAGCACGTGAGCGTCACCCATCGTGCTCGGCCGGGGCCGAATCGATGGCTCACCTGGGATCACCCGGGATGGATCTCGTCTGGGTCGACTCCCAACAGATTCGCCACCTGTTCGATGATCACGTCATGCACTAGGTCGGCGAGGTCATCGCGGTCCACCGCCCGAAGCTCGAGCGGCCGACGATAGAGCACGATCCGGGGTGGGGTGTCCAACCGGTCGGAGCTGCCGGGAAGCAGCCGTGCCAACGGCACCTCACCATCCTCGAGCACGTCGGTGTCATAGACGTTGAGATCCGGCGGCACCTCTTCGACCGCGAACTCCACACCGGCGAGCTCCTGCGAATATCGGTGTTCCAGCTCCTCCACCGTGTCCAGGACGAGATCATCGAAGATCTCCGCCCGGGTACGGGCGAGCGGCACCGACGCGGGCACCAGCCGACCCCGCAGGCCACGACCGTGCCGGTCGCGCCACGGACGCCGTCCAGGGCCGCGTAGGCT
The DNA here is from genome assembly GCA_963736695.1 of uncultured Actinomycetota bacterium. Classification (GTDB taxonomy): domain Bacteria; phylum Actinomycetota; class Actinomycetes; order Mycobacteriales; family Micromonosporaceae; genus CAVTPU01. The sequence goes on along the minus strand of CAVTPU010000004.1, from coordinate 1,896,869 downwards.
CATGTCGCGTCGTCGCCGCGCGTTCGAGTCGTGGTTCACGTCGTCAGCGTAGCGCCGCCGGCCGTACGGTCTGTTAGGTGATCTTCGCCGGCTAGCGTGTCGGCCGGCGCGCCGCATGAACCAGGGGGTGGCATGGCGATACGTTCTCCTTCCGTGGGTGTGACGAAGGTGCTCGTATTCCGACGTGGTTCCGCGTTGGAGGAAAGGCAGACGCAGTGAGGTCTCCCCGGCGCTGCTCCCGCAACGGGTGTCCGAAGGCGGCCGTCGCTACGTTGACATATGTCTATGCCGACTCGACCGCCGTGGTCGGGCCGCTCGCCGCTTTCGCCGAACCACACTCCTATGACCTGTGTGAAAGACACGCACGCAGCCTCACCGCGCCGCGCGGGTGGGACTTGGTGCGCCACGAAGGCGACTACGAACCAGCCCCGACGAACAGCGACGATCTAGTCGCGCTCGCCGAGGCCGTTCGTGAGGCCGCGAGCCCGGAGCAGCCGACAATAGGTCGCATGCCGGGCCGACCCCCACAGGTTGGCCGCCGGGCGCACCTGCGGGTTATTCCACCGCCGGTGCGCTAGCGTCACTGGCCAAGCAGGCGTCCGATGAGCGCCGCACGTCGCGACGCCCGGCCGCGTCGATCCTCCACAGCATCGGCTGACACCATCAGCCGCAACCCCGCGTTGATGCCGAGCCATCGCAGCGGCTCCGGCACCCATCGGGGACTGCGATGGTTGACCCAGGGCAGGGCGACCAGGTCGCTGTCGGTGCCGATGATGAGATCGGCGAGTGTGCGGCCAGCCAAGTTCGCGGTGCCGACTCCGTCGCCGACATATCCGCCACCCCACGCGAACCCGCTGGCGCGGTCGAGCCCGACGGAGGCGTGCCAGTCGGAACTCACCCCGATGGGCCCGCCCCACGCGTGGGTGATCACCGGCTCGCCAATCGACGGAAAGAGCTCCCTCATCGATCGCGCGATCTCCGCGTGCACCTGCGGCTCGCGGTCGAAGTCGGGGCGCACCCGGGATCCGAAGTGATAGGGCGCCCCACGTCCGCCGAAGGCGAGGCGACCGTCGGCCGTCCGCTGACCATAGATGATCAAGTGGCGGCGATCGGTGAAAGTCTCCCGCTCGGCGAGCCCGATCCGCTCCCAGGCCGAGTCGGGCAGCGGCTCGGTCGCCACCATGAGCGAATAGATCGGCGCGATCGCCCGACCATGGCCGGGCAACGTCGGGGTGTAGCCCTCCGTCGCTCGCACCACCACATCGGCCCGTACTCGACCATGGTCCGTCACGACCAGGCGTGGCCGGATCGCCGTGACCGGAGTCTGCTCGTGAATCGCGACGCCCCGGCGGCGCACTGCGGCGGCGAGCCCTCGCGCGAGCCGGGCCGGGTGGATCGCGGCGCAGTGCGGGGTATAGGTCGCACCGAGCACAGCCGTCGCCCCGCATCGACGGGCCGCCTCGTCGGCGTCGAGGAGTCGCAGGTCGGCCTCGTCGAAGCCGAACGCCCGCGACTGCTCCACTTCAGAACGCGCGCGCAGCAACTGCACCGGGGTGCGGGCCAGCGTCACCGTGCCGCCCTTGGCGAAGTGACAGTCGATGCCCTCCGCGGCCGCGACCCGCCCCACCTCATCCACAGTGGACTGCATGGCCCGGCCGAGCGCGACGGCACGGTCGCGACCGTGCCGTCGCGCGAGTGCGCCGACCGATTGGGGGAAGAGGGCGGAACACCATCCGCCGTTGCGCCCCGATGCCCCGTACCCGGCGAATTCGGCCTCGACCACCGCGATGCGTAACGTCGGGTCGGCGACCGCGAGATAGTAGGCAGTCCACAAGCCGGTATAACCAGCGCCCACGATCGCCACATCGACGTCGACATCGCCGGGCAGCGGTGGCCCCGGCGTGATCGTCTCCCCCACCGAGTCCAGCCACAGACTGGGCCCGGTGGTGGGGATCAGATGCGTGTCCATGCTTCGGTGAGAACCGCGCGCAGGATCTGTTCGATCTCGGCGAAGTGCGACTCGTCGCAGATCAGTGGCGGGGCGATCTGCACCACCGGGTCGCCCCGGTCGTCGGCCCGGCAATAGAGTCCGGCGTCGAACAGTGCCTTGGACAGGAAACCGCGCAGCAAACGCTCCGACTCGTCGTCGTTGAAGGTCTCCTTTGTGGACTTGTCCTTGACCAGTTCGATCCCATAGAAATAGCCGTCGCCCCGCACGTCGCCGACGATCGGCAGATCGTGCAGACGCTCCAAATAGGATCGGAAGAGCGCCTCGTTAGCGCGGACGTGTCCGTTGAGGTCCTCGCGGGCGAAGATGTCCAGATTGGCCAGTGCGACCGCGCTCGCCACCGGGTGCCCGCCAAAGGTGATGCCGTGGGCGAACCAGTTGGTTTCACGCAGGAACGGCTGGGCCAGTCGCTCCGAGACGATCATCGCGCCGAGTGGGATGTAGCCGCTGGTGAGGCCCTTCGCGCAGGTGATGATGTCGGGCTGGTAGCCATATCGTTGGGCTCCGAAATATTCGCCTAGCCGGCCGAACGCGCAGATCACCTCGTCGGAGACGAGCAGCACGTCGTGCCGGTCGCAGATCTCCCGGACGCGGGCGAAATAGCCGGGCGGCGGTGGGAAGCAACCGCCCGAGTTCTGCACCGGCTCCAGGAAGACCGCGGCGACCGTGTCGGCACCCTCGAAAAGGATCGCCTCCTCGATGCGGTCGGCGGCCCACCGGCCGAACGCCTCCGCGTCAGTGCCGTCGGGTCCGGCGGTGCCGGCCGGCGCGCGATAGAGGTTGGTGTTGGGCACCCGTTGAGTCGACGGGATCAGCGGCTCGAAGTCGGCCTTGATCGAGGGCAGTCCGGTGATGGACAGCGCGCCGAGAGTGGTGCCGTGATAGGCGATCGAACGCGAGATCACCTTGTGCTTGGTGGGTTTGCCGACCCGCTTGAAATAGGACCGGGCCAGTTTCCAGGCGCTGTCGACCGCCTCCGACCCGCCGGTGGTGAAGAAGATCCGGTTGAGGTCACCCGGCGCGATGTCGGCCAGTCGCGCGGCGAGTTCGGTCGCGGTGGGATGCGCGTAGGACCAGAGCGGGAAGAACGCGAGCTGCCCGGCCTGCTTCGCAGCGGCCTCGGCGAGTTCCTGGCGGCCGTGTCCGGTCTGAACCACGAAGAGACCAGAGAGTCCGTCGAGATAGCGCTTGCCGGTGGAGTCGTAGATGTAGGGCCCGTCCCCGCGCACGATCATCGGCACCGGAGTCTCGGCATAGCTGGAGAGCCGGGTGAAGTGCATCCAGAGGTGGTCACGGGCGGCGGCGGAGAGGGTGTCGTCATTCATCGGGTGCCCCAGGCGTAGGTCTGCTTCGCCAACTTGAGATAGACAAACGTCTCAGTCTCGATGATGGCGGGGATGGCGCGGATCGTGTCGTTGAGCAGGGTGAGCAGGTGGTCGTCGTCCGTGCAGACCAGTTCGACCAACAAGTCGTACGGGCCGGCACAGATGACCACATAGTCGACCTCGGGGATCGTGGCGAGCTTGTCGGCGACGGCGCGCATGTCGCCGCTCACCTTGAGCCCGACCATGACCTGCCGAGCGAAACCGACGGTCGTCGGATCGGTGACCGCCACGATCTGCATCACGCCGGTGTCGAGCAGTCGCTGCACCCGCTGACGCACAGCGGCCTCGGAGAGGCCGACGACCTTCGCGAGACTGGAATAGGACATGCGCCCGTCGTGCTGCAGCTGCTCGATGATCTGCTTGTTCACATCATCGAGAATCGGGTCGGTCACGTATGGATAGTGGCTCAAAGTGCCGCCGTTGGCAACAGAATCCGTTGAATCATGGCGGCAAAACCCAGGAATCCGCACACCTGAGCTGTTGACATCTGAGGTGGCGCGGCTACCGTGGCGGGTGGTCGGGCGTGTGGCCGGCCTGGGAGAAGGGCGAACCGCAATGCGAATCCTCATTCTCGGCGCTGGTGGCGTGGGCTCCGCAGCGGTCGCCATCGCGGCACGGCGCGACTTCTTCCGTCTGTGCGTCGTCGCCGACTATGACCTCACTCGCGCCGAACGGGCGGTGCACGCCACAGACGACCGTTTTGTCGCGGCCAAGGTCGACGCCTCGTCGGCCGACGCCGTGGCCGAACTGTGTCGCACCCACGCGATCACCCACGTGCTCAATGCCGTCGATCCACGTTTCGTCATGCCGATCTTCAACGGCACGCTCGCGGCCGGCGCCGACTATCTCGACATGGCGATGTCGCTGTCCCGCCCGCATCCGGAACGGCCGCACGAGGAGTGCGGGGTCAAGCTCGGCGACGAGCAGTTCGCCGCAGACGAGCAGTGGTCGGCCAACGGCCGGCTCGCCCTCGTCGGCATCGGCGTGGAACCAGGGCTGTCCGACATCTTCGCCCGCTATGCCGCCGACCACCTCTTCTCCACGATCGACGAGATCGGAGTGCGTGACGGGGCAAACCTGACCGTCGACGGCTATGACTTCGCCCCGTCGTTCTCGATCTGGACCACCATCGAGGAGTGCCTCAACCCGCCGGTGATCTGGGAGGACAAGCGCGGCTGGTTCACCACCCCGCCCTTCTCCGAGCCGGAGGTCTTCGACTTTCCCGAGGGCATCGGGCCGGTGGAGTGCGTCAACGTCGAGCACGAAGAGGTGTTGCTCATTCCTCGTTGGGTCTCCGCGAGGCGGGTCACCTTCAAATACGGCCTCGGGGACGAATTCATCGAGGTGCTCAAGACCCTGCACAAGCTCGGACTCGACCGCACCGACCGAGTGCGGGTGGGCTCCGTCGAGGTTGCGCCGCGCGACGTCGTCGCCGCCTGCTTGCCCGACCCGGCGGGCCTCGGAGACCGGATGCGCGGCAAGACCTGCGCCGGCACCTGGGTGCGCGGCACGGGCCTCGACGGCGCGGCTCGCGAGGTCTATCTCTATCACGTGGTCGACAACGAGTGGTCGATGCGCGAATACGGGTCGCAGGCCGTCGTCTGGCAGACCGCGATCAACCCCGTCGTGGCACTCGAGTTGCTCGCCACCGGGGTCTGGTCGGGCACCGGCGTGCGCGGCCCCGAGTCCTTCGACCCGGTCGCGTTTCTGGACCTGCTCACCGGCTACGGCTCGCCGTGGGGCATGCGCGAGCAATAGCCCGCCTCCGTGTGGCTCTTGCTGTCCACTGTGGCACGTGAGAGGCGTACGTGTCTTTGTTGTCGGGTTGTATCGTGCGGGGCATGGCGACGAGCCCATGGCGAAGCGGCCTCGGGAGGACGGCCGGTGTGGCCGCCACAGATCACCCGCGCCTCCGTCATCGCGGCCGGTGTCATGACGGTGATCGCCGCCATGGGCTGTGGGATCGCTGGCGCCTTCCGCTATGCCGACGCCGTCGCGCTGAGAGATCATGGCGTCGTCGCGATGGCGTCGATCACCGATGTCAGACGTGGATACGGCACCTATCTTCGTGTCGCCTTCATCACGTCGGACGGGCGGCGTCGAGACGGATCTGCATGACTTTCGCGTCGATCCCAGCCCGGTAGTCGGTGCCGCGATGTGGGTCCGCTATGTGGACGGTGATCCGGATGTGGTGCAGGACGCGCGGCAGCGCCCAGACTTCGGCGACCGCCTGGGCGCTGGGGATCGCGAGTCCGATCGTGTTGGCGATCGGCGGACTTGTCGTTCGTGCCTCCTGGGACATGATCGACACCGCTCCGGCTGGCGTGGGTCGCCGAGGCGCTGGTCGGCTCGACGATATCCGCAGTGGGCGGATCAGGCGGGAGCGGAAGCGGCGAACGCGGCGGTGAGGATCGCAAGTCCACGCCGCAGGGTCTCCTCGTCGATCACCAGTGGCGGCAGGAAACGCAGCACATTGCCATCTGTTCCGCAGGTGAGCACGAGCAGGCCGGCAGCGTGGCAGGCCTTCGCGACCGCTTGGGCGGCGGCCGGGTTGGGTGCGGGGATCGGCGAACCGAGCCGCGTCGCATGCGGATCGACCAGTTCCACCGCCAACATGGCTCCCCGACCCCGGACATCGCCGATGATCGGATATCGCTCGGCCAGGCTAGCCAGGTGCGGCAGCATGATCGCCTCGATGCGCCGCGCCGCCGCGTTGAGGTCGAGCTCGCGCATCGTCTCGATGGTTGCCAGGGCCGCCGCGCAGGCGACGGGATTGCCGCCATAGGTGCCGCCGAGCCCACCCGCGTGCACGGCGTCCATCACCTCGGCCCGCCCGGTCACGGCGGCGAGCGGCAGACCTCCGGCGATTCCCTTAGCGGTGGTGATGAGGTCCGGTGTAACCGATTCGTGCTCACACGCGAACCAGGCGCCGGTGCGACAGAATCCGGTCTGGATCTCGTCTGCGATGAAGAGGGCGCCGTGGTCGGTTGCCCATTGGGCGAGCGCCGGCAGGAAGCCGGGCGCGGGCGCGATGAAGCCGCCCTCGCCCTGGATCGGCTCGATGAGAATCGCCGCGACGTTATCGGCGCCGACCTGCTTGTCGATCAGGTCGAGTGCGCGGGCGGCGGCGTCCGTGCCGGTGAGTCCGTCGCGTGCCGGATATGACGCGGGCACGCGATAGATCTCGCCGGCGAACGGACCGAACCGGTGCTTGTATGGCATGTTCTTCGCGGTCAGCGCCATCGTGAGGTTGGTGCGTCCGTGATAGGCGTGGTCGAAGACGACGACCGCCGAGCGCCCGGTGAAGTGACGGGCGATCTTCACGGCGTTCTCCACCGCCTCGGCGCCGGAGTTGAACAGCGCCGACCTTTTCTCGTGCGATCCGGGCGTCAGCGCGTTGAGCTGTTCGCAAACGTCGACATACGACTCGTACGGAGCGATCATGAAGCATGTGTGGGTGAAGCGGCTCACCTGTTCGCTGACTGCCCGAACCACCCTGGGCACCCCGTGCCCGATATTGGTGACGGCGATCCCGGATCCGAAATCAATCCACTCGCGACCGTCCACATCGGTGAGTGTGGCGCCGACGCCGTGGTCGACATATGACGGGAGCAGGCTCGTGACGCCCCGCGCCACGGCGGCGATCCGGCGCTGCTGCAGGCGCGCTGATTTGCTCGACGTCGCCTCGGCCAGCGTCGGAGCCGTGGGCGTCACGGGTGTGTCAGGGGTGCCGTGCGCTTCGGGTGTGCTCATCGTCATCCCTCGATGTTGTGCATGACGTGCTTGATGCGGGTGTAGTCCTCTAGGCCGTACATGGAGAGGTCTTTGCCATAGCCGGAGCGCTTGAATCCGCCGTGTGGCATCTCGGCGACGAGTGGAATGTGGGTGTTGATCCAGACGCAGCCGAAGTCGAGTCGTCGGGAGGTTCGCATCGCCCGGCCGTGGTCGCGGGTCCAGACCGACGAGGCGAGTCCGTATTGGACGTCGTTGGCCAGTCTGATGGCTTCGTCCTCGTCGTCAAAGGGCTGCACGGTGATGACAGGTCCGAAGATCTCGTCCTGGATCACCTCGTCGTTCTGTCGCAGCCCGGCGACGACCGTGGGAGCGAAGAAATAGCCGCGATCGCCGACCCGCGCACCTCCCGTGTGGACGATCGCGTGGTCGGGCAGGCGCTGCACGAGTCCGCTGACCCGGTCGAGCTGGCCGGCGTTGTTGAGAGGTCCATAAAGGACGTCCTCGTCGGAGGGAAGGCCGGTCTTCGTGGCTCGCGCCTGCTCGGCGAGCGCGGCGACGAATTCGTCATGGACGCCACGTGCGACGAGGACACGCGTGGCCGCGGTGCAGTCCTGGCCGGCATTGAAATAGCCGGCGACCGCGATCGCCTCGGCGGCTGCGGCGATGTCGGCGTCGTCAAAGACGACCACCGGGGCTTTGCCGCCGAGCTCGAGGTGGGCTCGAGTGAGGTTCGTGGCCGCCGCGGCGGCCACCTGCGCGCCGGCGCGGGTCGATCCGGTGATGGAGACCAGTTGCGGGGTCGGGTGGGACACGAGGGCCCGGCCGGTGTCACGGTCGCCGCAGACCACGTTGAGCACGCCGGGCGGCAGGAACTCGGCGGCGATCTCGGCGAGCAGCAGGGTTGTCACCGGTGTGGTGTCCGACGGTTTGAGCACGACGGTGTTGCCGGCCGCGATCGCGGGGGCGAACTTCCACACCGCCATCATCATCGGATAGTTCCATGGGGTGACCTGCGCGCAGACCCCGATCGGCTCCCGCCGCACATAGGAGGTGTGCCCACGCAGATATTCGCCGGCGGAGACGTCCCTCGAGCAGCCGGGCCGCGCCGGCGAAGAACCGGATCTGGTCGACCATCGGCGGAATCTCTTCGCTGGCGGTCAATCCCCGAGGCTTGCCGGTGTTGCGCACCTCGGCGTCGATGAGCTCGTCGGCGCGGGACTCGATCGCGTCGGCGATCGAGAGCAGTGCCCGCTGCCGCTCCGCTGGGGTGCTGTCGCGCCACGTCTCGAACGCCCGTGCCGCCACGGTGAACGCCGCGTCGACGTCGGTCGCGTCAGAAACGGGCGCTGCGGCGAAGACCTCTCCGGTGCTCGGGTCGATGAGGTCGGCGTGGCCGCCAGCCACCGGTTCGACGTGCGCGCCCCCGACGAAGTTGCGCAGTGTCCGTTTAGTGCTCTCGTGGCCGGTCATGTCGTCTCCCGGAGTCGGCGGTGGTGGCTCCATGGGTGTGAACCGAAGCCACATCCGTGTGCCATCTTGACGACTGATTCCGTCGCAGGCAACCCTTCGTGCCACTGTTTCCGTGTCAACGGTCCCTTCGTTCGCCAGCCATCAACAGTTAGGCTGCGGGCATGGAGCCGACCTTCGCATTCTTCGTCGCCGGGCAGCCGGCCACCAGCGACGAGTCCCTGGTGGTGCAGCACCCGAGCGCCGCCGTCCCCGCTGGGCGCACAAGCTTCGCCACACCCGCGCAGGTCGAGCAGGCGGTCGCGGCTGCGGAGGCCGCCACGATCGAGTTCGCAGCCACCTCCGCGCACCTGCGGGCCGCGGCTCTCGATCACGTCAGTCGCCGGCTGTCCGAGCGCGAGGCCGAGGCGTCCGCGCTTATCACTGCCGAGAGCGGCAAGCCGATCCGTTGGGCGGTGGCCGAGGTGCGTCGGGCGGTCTCCACTTTTCGGTGGGCCGCGGAGGAGGCTCGCCGGTTCTCCGGCGAACTGCAGCGCCTCGACACCGATCCGGCCGCCGTCGGCCGGATCGCCGTGGTGCGTCGTTTTCCCCGCGGACCAGTGTTGGGCATCACGCCATTCAATTTCCCGCTCAACCTCGTCGCGCACAAAGTCGCTCCGGCGATCGCGGTCGGCGCGCCGATCGTCGTCAAGCCCGCCCCCGCCACCCCGCTGTCTGCACAGTTGCTCGGGGAGTTGCTCGCCGAGACCGATCTGCCGGTCGGCGCCTTTTCGGTGGTGCCGGTGCCCAATGACCGGGCCGGTGCGCTGGTCGCCGATCCGCGACTGCCGGTCGTGTCGTTCACCGGTTCGGGGCCGGTGGGCCACCAGATTCGGGCAGCAGTGCCGGACAAGCACGTCACGCTCGAGCTCGGCGGCAACGCTGCCGCGGTGATCTGCTCCGACTGGGCCGACCCGACCGACCTCGACTGGGCGGCGAGCCGCATCGCGACGTTCGCCAACTATCAGGCCGGACAGAGTTGCATCGCGGTGCAGCGGGTGATCGTGCACGCCCGCCACTTTGAGCGGATGGCCGACTTGATCACGGCGAAGGTCGAGGCCCTGCGCACCGGTGATCCGAGCGACGAGGGCACCGAGGTCGGTCCGTTGATCAATGAGTCTGCGGCGGTCCGGGTGCGCGAATGGGTCGACGAGGCCGTCGCCGCCGGAGCCGAGCTGCGCGCTGGCGGCACCCGGGACGGCGCGCACGTCGCCCCGACGGTGCTCTGCTCGGTGCCACCGTCGGCGCGGGTCTGGGCCGACGAGGTATTCGGACCGGTGCTGGTGCTGGCCTCGGCCGATTCTGATGAGGCGGCCTTCGCCATGGTCAACGACTCGAGATACGGGTTGCAGGCGGGTGTGTTCACCCACGATCTGCGAACGGCGTTTCGCGCCCACCAGACGCTGCGCGTCGGCGGAGTGGTCATCGGGGATGTGCCGAGCTATCGGGCCGACCAGATGCCCTACGGCGGGGTCAAGGGGTCTGGCGTCGGTCGAGAGGGGCTGCGCAGCGCGATGGACGACTTCACCGAGCCCAGGGTGATGGTTCTGACCGGACTCGACCTCTAGGGTCCACCACCCGTCACCTGCGCCTCGGTAGGCTTGCCGTGTCATCCACACTGAGATGGACACGAGAAGCGAGCACCACCAAGGAGCGGCGATGTCGGACCTGTCGGCAATTGTCAAGGCGTACGACGTGCGTGGCACCGTCCCCGATCAGCTCAACGAGGGCGTGGCCCGGGCGATCGGGGCGGCTTTCGTGCACATGTTGCGCGCCAGCGGCGATCCGGTCGAGACCGTCGTCGTCGCCCACGACATGCGTGAGTCGTCGCCGACGCTGACCACCGCCTTCGGTGACGGGGTGCGCTTGGCCGGCGTCAATCTCATCGACGCCGGGCTCGCCTCGACCGACCTGCTCTACTTCGCCTCCGGGCAGCTGAACATGCCCGGCGCGGTCTTCACCGCGAGCCACAATCCCGCCCGCTACAACGGCATCAAGATGTGTCGGGCCGGCGCGAAGCCGATCGGACAGGACACCGGGCTCGTCGAGATCCGTGAGCGCGCCCAGGCACTGCTCGACGCGGAAGCGGACTTCGGGACAGCACCGGATGACGCTGCGGCCTCGGCGGTCGGCTCCGTCGAAGCCCGCGATCTGCTTCCGGCGTACGCGGCCTATCTGCGGAGTCTGGTCGACCTTTCCGGGATCCGGCCGCTGCGGGTCGTCGTCGACGCCGGCAACGGAATGGCCGGCCACACCGTGCCGGCGGTCTTGGGCGACGAGATTCTGCCGCCACTGCCGCTGGAGATCATTCCGCTCTATTTCGAGCTCGACGGCGACTTTCCCAACCACGAGGCCAACCCGCTGGAGCCTGAGAACCTGCGCGACCTGCAGGCCGCCGTGCGCGAGCACCACGCTGACATCGGCCTCGCCTTCGACGGCGACGCCGACCGGTGTTTCGTCGTCGACGCCGCTGGCAACCCAGTCTCCCCCAGCGCCATCACCGGGCTTGTCGCCGCCCGCGAGCTCCTCAAACACCCCGGTGGCACCATCATTCACAACCTCATCACCTCGCACGCGGTGCCGGAGATCGTGACCGAGCGGGGTGGTCGACCGGTGCGCACCCGGGTCGGACACTCGTTCATCAAGGCGGAGATGGCCCGCACCGGCGCGGTCTTCGGCGGTGAGCACTCCGCGCACTACTACTTCGCCGACTTCTGGGGTGCCGACACCGGCATGCTCGCCGCGATGCACGTGCTCGCCGCGCTCGGTGAGCAGGACCGCCCGCTCGCCGAACTCGCACGCGAATATGAGCGCTACAGCGCCTCCGGCGAGATCAACACCGTCGTGGGCGACCCGCGAGAGAAGATCGTCGAGGTAGAGAAGGCCTTTCCCGACGCCCAGTCCGACGACCTCGACGGGCTCACCCTCACCTTCGCCGACGGGGCGTGGGCCAACGTTCGGCCCTCGAACACCGAACCCCTGCTGCGCCTCAACGTGGAGGGGCCGACCCCGGCCCGGATGGCGCAACTGCGCGACGCGGTCCTGTCGGTCGTGCGCGAGGCCACGCCGTAAACTTCATGGGTCACACCGAACCGTGGAGGGTGAAGCATGCCGCTCGATCCGCAATTGCTGGAGATCCTCGCCTGTCCAGACACCCACCACGCGCCACTAACCTATGACGCCCAAGGCGACAGTCTGACCTGCACGAAGTGCGGACGAAAATTCAAGGTCGTCGACGGCATTCCGGTGTTGCTGCTCGACGAGGCCACCCCGCCGGCGCGGTCACTGTGATGCCGGGATCCGACCCGGCCGCGCGCCCCCGCGGCCACCGGTTCGTCGACGAGGCGACCCTCGACAACCAGGACCTGCTCGCCGCCGACGGTCCGGCCGAGATGTTGCGTGCGCTGGCTTCGGCCGGCGCTCAGGTGCGCGAGTCCGCCTCGCTCGCGGCGGAGGCCAATCTCGGGTTACTCACCGACGAAGGCCGTCCCCGAGCGGTGGTCGTCGCCGGAGTCGGCACGGCCGCCCGGACCGGTGATCTGCTCCAGACTGTCGCCGGGCCGCAGTGCCCGGTGCCGGTGATGGGCCACCGCAGCGCGGGCATCCCCGGATGGGTGGGTGCGGCCGACGCGGTGATCGCGGTCTCCGCGTCCGGTCGCAGCCCCGAGGCGCTCGCCGCAGCCGAGGCGGCCGCGCGGCGCGGAGCCCGCCTCGTCGCGATCGGCCCACCCGACTCGCAGCTCGCGGCGCTCGCCGAGCGGGCCCGGGCGCCATTCGTCCCGGTTCCCAGGCGGGCCCCCGCCCGTGCGAGTCTGTGGGCACTATCCGTTCCGGTGCTGCTCGCCGCGCGGGCGTTGGGGCTGGTTCGCATCGTCGAGGCGGATCTGGCCGAGACGGCCGCACGGCTCGACGCCGACGCTGAACGGTGCCGCCCCGCCGCCGAAGCGTTCGTCAACCCCGCGAAGGCCCTGGCCCTCGACCTGGCCAACTCGATCCCCGTCGTGTGGGGGTCGTCGCCGTTGGCGACGGTCGCGGCCCGACGCGTGGGGGACATGCTCGCGGCCAACGCCCGCTATCCGGTCGTCGCCGGCTCGCTGGGCGAGGCTGGTCGTGGTCGGGTCGGGCTGGTCGACGGCGTCTATGGCGGCCTCGTCGAGGCCGACCGAGACATCTTCGCCGACCCCGGCGACGCGGCCGACGACGAAGGGGACACCCGGCTGCGGCTGCTCATCCTCCGCGACGGTGGACTCATCGATGACGAGACCCCGGTCGGGGAGCCGATCGGTCGTCGAGGAGCGGCGGGCCGACGCGGCGGTGGCTCTCGCCGCTCGCCGGGGAGTGCGGTGTGGCACCATCCAGGCCGAGGGAGGTTCACCGTTGGAGCGGTTCGCGTCGTTAGTGGCGGTCGCGGACTTCGCCTCGATCTACCTCGCCATCGCACATGGACTGGACCCGGCGGCGGTGCCCGCTGTCGACGAGATGAAGGAGTTCACCCGCCGATGAGCGCTGCTGGCGGGACGAGGGCGATCATGGCGGCCCTCGCCGCGAACATGGGCATCGCCCTGACCAAGTTCGTCGCGTTCGGGCTGACGGGCTCGTCGTCGATGCTCGCCGAGTCGATTCACTCGGTCGCCGACTCGGGCAACCAGGCGCTGTTGCTCATCGGGGGGCGGCGCGCCGCCCGAGGCGCGACCGCGAAACACCCCTTCGGCTATGGCCGCGAACGCTATATCTACGCTTTCGTCGTCTCGATCGTGCTCTTCTCGGTCGGCGGTCTCTTCGCCCTCTACGAGGGCTATCACAAGGTCAGCCACCCCGAGGCGATCACGCAGTGGCAGTGGGTGCCGATGACGGTGCTCGTCATCGCGATCGGACTCGAGTCTTACTCCTTCCGCACCGCGATCCAGGAAACAAACAAGATCCGGGGCAACGCGACCTGGGTCGGATTCATCCGCCACGCCAGGGTGCCAGAGCTGCCGGTCGTGCTGCTGGAAGACTTCGCCGCGCTCATCGGTCTTGTGTTCGCGCTCTTCGGGGTCGGCCTCACGTTGGTGACCGGCAACGGAATCTGGGACGGCGTCGGAACTCTGCTCATCGGGGCGCTTCTCGTCGCCATCGCCATCGTGCTCGCGACAGAGATGAAGAGTCTGCTCATCGGCGAGTCGGCGACGAGCGAGCAGATCGGGCAGATCGAACGGGCTATCCTCGACGACGAGGCGATCGAACGAATCATCCACATGCGCACCCTCCACCTCGGTCCGGAGGAGCTGCTGGTCGCAGTGAAGATCGCGGTGCCGGATCTGACGACGGCGGGTGACCTCGCCAAGGCGATCGACTCCGCGGAGATCCGCATCAGGTCCGCCGTGCCGATCGCCCGGGTGATCTATATCGAACCGGACATCTATCGAACGGGGTGACACCGTGCGGCTGCTGACGAGCCCCATCCGCAACTACGCGTGGGGGTCTCGGACCGCAATCGCCGACCTCCAAGGCCGGCCGGTGCCCAGCCCGGAGCCGGAGGCGGAGGTGTGGATGGGGGCACACCCGTCCGCGCCCTCCATCATCAACGATCGCGATGGCCCGGTCGGTCTCGACCGGGCCATCGCCGACGATCCCGCACGACTCCTCGGCGACGCGGCGGGCCGTTTCGGCGTACGCCTGCCCTATCTGGTGAAGGTGCTCGCCGCAGCCGAACCGCTGTCGGTGCAGGTTCATCCGAACGCCGCGCAGGCCGCGGCAGGTTTCGCGGCGGAGGACGCCGCCGGACTGGCCCGAGACGCACCGACCCGCAACTACGTCGACCCGCATCACAAGCCCGAGCTGCTTGTCGCGCTGGGGCGTTTCGACGCGTTGTGTGGGTTTCGCAGCCCCGACGAGAGCGCCCAACACTTGGAGTCGCTGGGTGTGCCGGCGCTCGCGTCGGTGATCGCCGCGCTGCGGGCCGGACCGGTCTCGGATCGACTGCGCCGGGCGGTGGAGACACTGCTCGCCTGGCCGGCGGCGGACCTTCCCGACCTGGTATCAGCCGTGATCAGGTCGGGCTGCGCGACACCCCCCGATCACCCGTCACACGACGTGCATCAACTCGCGGCGCTGCTTGGCGAGCGCTATCCCGGCGACCCGGGCGTGCTGGTGGCGTCGCTGCTCAACCTGGTGCGGCTCGGCCCCGACGAGGCGGTCTTCATGCCGCCCGGGCACCTGCACGCCTATCTGCGCGGGTTCGGCGTCGAGGTGATGGCGGCCAGCGACAACGTGCTGCGTGCCGGTTTGACCCCCAAGCGGGTGGACGTCGCGGAACTGCTGCGACTGGTGCGCTTCGAGGTGCTCGCCGATCCGGTGGTCAAACCCGAGCCGATGGGGGCCAATGTGCTCGGGTGGCCAACTCCGGCTGAGGAGTTCACGGTGGTCAAGGCGCAGTCGTGCGGTGATGGTTCGTTCGTGCGGATTCCCGGTGGGGGGCCACGCGTCGTGCTCTGTGTCGCCGGGGTTGCGCGGCTGCGGTCCGGTCGCGCCGAACTCGCGGTTGACCGCGGTGGTTCGGTCTTCGTGCCGGCAGCCGATCCCGAGGTGGAGCTGTCGGGCGACGCGGTCGTTTTCCAGACTCGTCCGGGGGTGAGCGCGGCGGGGTCGAGCACGGTGGGGTCGAGCGCGGCGGGGTTGGCCATTTCCGCAGGAACGCCTTGACGGGGCAACTGCTCTCTGTAGTCTGATAACTACGCAGCGTTGCCACGCATGTGGCCGGTGCGTGAGGGAACCAAACCGGGGGGATGCGCGGGGCGGTGGCAATCGGTGGCTGGTCCACCGATTCGCCACCGCCCCGCGTGCTGTGCCGGGGCGCGACGCCGTCGCCCGCTCGGCGTCGACCCGAGGGCCGGGCTGAGGACGTACCCGTCACTCCCGTCTGTGGATAGCGACGACGGCGGCGCGCGGCCGCTAAGGTGATAGGTCGGCTGAACCATCGCCGACGCCATCGTTGATCGGGAGTTCTCTTTCATGACCAGCACCCTGCCGGCGCCGACCGGCGACGTCACCGCCACTGTCGTGGCACCCTCGGATCCCACTACGGTCACCGCCGGCGACTTCAAGGTCGCCGACTTGTCGCTCGCGGCTTTCGGTCGCAAGGAGATTCAACTCGCCGAGCACGAGATGCCCGGTCTGATGGCGATCCGGCGTGAATACGCGCAGGCGCAACCGCTGCGTGGTGCCCGCGTCACCGGCTCGCTGCACATGACGATCCAGACCGCTGTGCTTATCGAGACCCTCGTCGCGCTCGGCGCCGAGGTGCGGTGGGCCTCGTGCAACATCTTCTCCACGCAGGACCACGCCGCCGCCGCGGTCGTTGTCGGACCCACCGGCACCGCCGACGCGCCGGCCGGGGTTCCGGTCTTCGCCTGGAAGGGCGAGACCCTCCAGGAATATTGGTGGTGCACGCTGCAGGCGCTCATGTGGCCGGATGGCGCCGGGCCCAACATGATCCTCGACGATGGTGGGGACGCCACGGTGCTCGTGCACAAGGGCGTCGAGTTCGAGGCTGCGGGAGCCGTTCCGGCGACTGCGGCGACCGACTCCGAGGAGTATGGCGTCATCCTCGACGTGCTGCGCCAGTCACTCACGGAGGACCCCACCCGGTGGACCCGGATCGCGGCGGGCATCAAGGGCGTCACCGAGGAGACCACCACGGGCGTCCACCGGCTCTATGAGATGCGTGCCGCCGGGACTCTGCTCTTCCCGGCGATCAACGTCAACGATTCGGTCACCAAGTCCAAGTTCGACAACAAATATGGATGCCGCCACTCGCTCATCGACGGCATCAACCGTGCCACCGATGTGCTCATCGGCGGCAAGGTCGCGGTCGTCTTCGGCTATGGCGACGTCGGCAAGGGCTGTGCCGAGTCGTTGCGTGGGCAGGGCGCCCGGGTCATCGTCACCGAGGTGGACCCGATCTGCGCGCTGCAGGCGGCGATGGACGGCTATCAGGTCGCGACAATGGACGACGTCGTCGCGACCGCTGACATCTTCATCACCGCGACTGGTTGCGTCAACGTCATCACCGCCGAGCACATGGCGCGCATGAAGCACCAGGCGATCGTCGGCAACATCGGCCACTTCGACAACGAGATCGACATGGCCGGCCTGGCGAAGCGCTCGGACGTCACCCGAGTGGTGGTCAAGCCACAGGTCGACGAGTGGGTCTTCGCCAATGGGCGCTCGATCATCGTGCTCTCCGAGGGGCGACTGCTCAACCTTGGCAACGCGACCGGTCACCCGTCGTTCGTGATGTCCAACAGCTTCAGCAACCAGACCATCGCGCAGATCGAACTCTTCACCAAGACGGAGGAATACCCCGTCGGCGTCTACACGCTGCCGAAGTTGCTCGACGAGAAGGTCGCCCGCCTGCACCTCGACGCCCTCGGAGTCAAACTCACCACACTCACCGCCGAGCAGGCCGGCTATCTCGGGCTGTCGCCGGAGGGTCCCTTCAAGGCCGATCACTACCGCTATTGATCCGTTTCGTCGGTTTGGACGGTGACGCCGGCCGAACCGACGAGTCGTGACCAGGCTGGGAGCGGGTGGCTCGATATCGGGGCACACGCTCCCAGCCGTTTTCGACCGGGGTGCCCGCCCGAGCCTCACGTCGCGGCCACGAGCGCGCCGATGCCGCGACCTCCCCACGCCGACGGGGCCAAAGGCCTCTGGTGCTGCGGTTTCGGTTAGGGTCTCCTTCCCCTGGGGTGGAGCTGAGTTCCCTCCAGGGCGCGGATAGGTTAGGCTTGCCTTACCTACCTATGGAGCAGACGGAGATCGCGATGAGCGAAGCTTTTCTGAGCAACTACTTGATCGGGCTGCGCGAGGGACTCGAAGGCGCGCTGGTTGTGACCGTTCTCGTCGCGTTCCTGGTGAAGTCCGACCGCAGAGACCGCCTGTCGCAGGTCTGGGCCGGGGTGGCTGCGGCGGTGGCGATCTCTGTCGGCTTCAGCGCAGTGCTGGTCTTCGTCTCCGACGGTCTGCTCGACGAACAGGGCGAGAAGATCTTCGCCGGGGTGAGTTCCATCATCGCGGTCGGGTTCGTCACCGGAATGATCTTCTGGATGCGTCGGATCTCACGTCACATCGCGCGCGATCTGCGCACCAAACTAGACAACGCGGTCGGGACCGGCGTTCTCGCCGTCGCTGGAGTGGCGTTTCTTGCCGTGATCCGGGAAGGCCTCGAAACCGCGTTGTTGTTCTTCGCCGTGGCGCAGAACTCGACCACCAGCGCCTCGCCGCTGCTCGGTCTGCTCGCCGGAATCGCGACCTCGGTCGGGCTTGGATGGCTCATGTATGCCGGGGCGATCCGGATCAACCTGTCGGTCTTCTTCGTCTACACCGGAGTGCTGCTCGTTCTCGTCGCGGCGGGAATTTTGCGCTACGGCGTGCATGAACTCATCGAGGCCGGAGTGGTGCCCGGTCAACACAACCTTCTGTTCGACTTCTCCGCAGTCTATGACCGCGGTTCGTGGTATGGCGCGCTGCTCGCCGGCATGTTCAACGTGACGCCGAAGGCGACGATGCTCGAAGCGGCAAGCTACCTGGCATATCTGGTGCCGGTCCTGGCGTTTTTCCTGTGGCCGCGACGGGCGGTCGTGCGACCCGCGCCAGCTGCGGCCAGATGAGCGCGGTCCGGCCGCGAGCCTGCGTGAGCGTGCGGGCCGCCCGCCGGTGCCGTTCGGCGTGCACTGCGGCGAGATAGGCCCACCCGGGAGTCCCCGCGGGTGGCGGCGGATTCGTCACCGCCGCCACCTCACGGGCGAGTCGCAACCCCAACTGGGTGCGAGCAGGTTCGCGGATGAGGCGGTTGCGGGAGAGAAACTGGCGCACCGCCAACGCAAGGTCGTCGTCGACTCCGGTGAGGTCGAGTGTCGCGGCCCAGCCCGCCAGCTCCGGGAGCTGGTTGGGCACCCAACCCCACCCCGACGGAGTGCGTTCGTGCACCACGAGAGTGCCGGCGGCATGGTCGCCCAAGCGCTGTGACAGCGGACTCGCGACCATGACACCGAGGCTGACCAACCAGGTCAGCGGCGCGCCGATCACCCCTGGCCACTCGATCGCGAGTCCGACGAGGGCACGGGTGAACGCGTGGCGGAACGTGATCGGACCGCCATCGGTGCGAACCACCCGCAGCCCGACCACCATCTTGCCGGCGGTCCGACCGTTGGTCAGTCTCTCCATGAGCGCCGGATAACCGATGAACGCCGCCGCGAACGCGACCACGGAGACGATCTCCGGGGTCGATCCGTCGAGGCTCGCCAAGCCGACAGACGCCAGGAGCGCGACGAGGATGACTCCCAGCATGGACAACGCCCAGCCGACGATGATCTGAACAACCACGTCGATCAAACGGGCAGCCACTCGCGAACCCACGCGGGCGACCCGGATGTCGACGTGCACCGCTTCACTGGTGAGGAATCGGGTGGTCCCTGCGGTCGGTTCGGGGGTGACGTTCACCTTGATAGTGTCGCTGACTGTGCAGCCCCACCTCAGCCGAGGGCGGTCGCTGCCAAGCCGACCAGGAGAAATCGATGGATCTGGACGCGTTCGTCACCGAGCACGGCGCCGAGTGGAACAGGCTGGATCGCCTCGCCGCCACACGCCGCCGCCGACTGACCGCCGCCGAGGTCGACGAGATGGTGATGCTCTATCGGCGGGCCACCACCCACTTGTCGGTCGTGCGCAGTCGGGCCGGCGACCCGGCACTCACCGCGTGGCTGTCGCGACTCGTGCTGCAGGCTCGTGCGGCCGTCGCGCCACCGGCGGGCAGCTCGTACGCCGCGGCGGTCCGCTTCATGACAGTGTCGTTTCCTCTCGCGATCTATCAGTCAGCACGGTGGTGGGGCGGCGTGGCGGCGGCCTTCGTCGGGCTGAGCGCCATCATCATCTCGCTGGTCGCGAGCGATGAGAGCATCGCGTTGGCGTTCATGGATCCACAAGAGATCGACGACCTCGTCAACAGAGACTTCGCCGCCTACTACTCAACCTATCCGCCGCAGAACTTCGCAGCCCTGGTCTGGACGCACAACGCCCTCATCAGCGCGATCGCGCTCGCCGCGGGTGTGCTGATCGTGCCTGTGCTCTATGTGCTGTGGCAGAACATGCTCAACGTGGGTGTGGTCGGCGGTCTCATGGTGGGTAACGACCAGGCCGACACGTTCTTCGGTCTCATCCTGGTGCACGGGATGCTGGAGCTGACCTGCGTCTTCATCGCGGCCGGGGCCGGTCTGCGGATCGGTTGGGCGTGGATTGCGCCCGGACGCTCGCGCACCCGGCCCCAAGCGATCGCCGAAGCCGGACGATCTGGCATGGTGGTGGCGCTCGGCCTGGTGGCACCACTGTTCGTCAGCGGGCTCATCGAAGCTTTTGTCACCCCGTCTCCCCTGCCGTCGGCGATCAAACTGGCGATAGGGTCGGTGGCGTTGCTCGCTTTTCTCGCGTGGACGTTCGTGGTCGGGGCCCGTGCGGCACACGCGGGGCTCAGCGCCGACGTCGACCAAGCCAACCGGCCCGCCCTGGCCCCGACCACCTGAGACTCCGCCACCGAGGACTCCGGCCGCATAGCCGCGACGGCGTGGCAGTCGGTCACAGCCGGCCGTTTACAGTCGGCCGGCGGCCTTGAGCGTCAGGTAGGTGTCGGCGACCGTGCTCGCGAACGAGTCGGCGGGGGCTTCGATGACGTGGACTCCGGCCCGGTTCAGCGCCGCCGCGACCCGGTGCCCCTCGGCGAGGCCGTGGGCGGCGGCCGCCGCCGCGTGCAGCGCGGCGGGCCCGTCGCGGCCGGTCGCGAGCGTTGTGAGCGTCGGGTCATGCACGGTGGCGATGACCAGCAGATGCCGTGAGACGAGAGTGGAGAGCACGGGCAACAGGCCGTCGCCGATGGCACCGGGGTCGAGCGTGGTGAAGAGCACCACGAGGGCGCGCTTGCGTTCGGCGGCCAGCACCTCGGCGGTGAGCCGTCCGAAGTCGGTCTCGACGAGTGCGGGCTCCACCGAGGCGAGGGCGTCGAGCAGTTTCGGAAGACTGCGCGGCGAGGTGACCGAGACGTTGGTCTGGGCTCGCGTGTCCACGGCGATGAGGTCGACCCGGTCGCCGGCATGGGTGGCGAGGGCGGCGAGCAAGAGTGCCGCGTCGATGCAGCTCTCCAGTCGGGGGGCGTCGACACCGTCGGGGCCGGTGATGCGCCCGGCACTGGTGCGGCCGGTGTCGAGCACGCAGAGCACTCGGCGGTCGCGTTCGGGCCGCCACTGTTTGACCACGACGTGGGATTGGCGGGCGCTGGCCCGCCAGTCGATCGCTCGTGGGTCGTCGCCGAGCACATAGTCTCGCAGCGAGTCGAACTCGGTGCCCTGACCACGCCCGCGCGTGACGACCATGCCGTCGACGACGCGCAACCGGGACAGCTTCTCGGGCAGCAGTTTCCGGGACCGGAACTCTGGCCGAACCCGAACCGTCCACGGTGGAGTGATTCGGTCGCCCGTGCGGTTCGAGGTCTGGCGGAAGGCGAGCGACAACGGGCCATAGGAGCGGATGGTGATCCGGACCGCCCGACGTTCGCCTCGCCGAACCGGGGTCAACGTGGTGTCGATGGCGACCGTTTCGCCGGGCTCGATGAGCGCCGTGTGGGCGTAGGGCGGGTCGGCGCCGGCCGATGGAACCCACGCGTCGCGGATGAGTGCGCGCATGGGGCGTACGGCGTGGTTGGTCACGCTGAGGGTGACGGTGGCCGACTCGCCGAGTCGGATCTTTGTCGGCCCCGTCCGGCGCAGCGTGACCTCGCCGGCCGGGGCGGCGATGGCCCAGTCGAGTGCGACGAGCAACGCGACCAGGCCGGCCACGCCGCCCAGCACGGGCAGCGGCGCCACGGACGTGACCGCCGAGGCGGTAAGGGCGACGCTGCCGAGCCCGACGAGGATGGCCGGGACGCGCCAAGTGATCATCGTGGCGTCGGGACCGTGGCGAGCAGGGTGTCAAGCACGGCGTCGGCGGTGACTCCCTCGACCTCGGCCTCGTGCCGCAGGCGGACCCGGTGCCGCAGCGCCGGCCGGGCGACGGCTTTGACGTCGTCGGGCGTGACGTAGGTGCGGCCGGTGAGCCAGGCCATGGCCTTGGCCGCGTTGAGCAGGGAGGTGCCGCCTCGCGGTGACGCGCCCAACTCCAGGGCCGCTGCGGCCCGGGTGGCCCGGCACAGGTCGACGATATAGGCGAGGACGCCGTCGGCCACGGTCACCGAGAGCACGCCGCGCCGGGCGGCGGCGATGTCGGCGGCGGTCGCGACCGGACGAACCCCCATCGCCGCGAGGTCGCGTGGGTCGAAGCCGGCGTGGTGGGCGCGCAACACGCCGAGTTCCTCGTCGCGGTTCGGCAGGCTGACGATGAGTTTGAGTTGGAACCGGTCGAGCTGAGCCTCGGGCAGCGGATAGGTCCCCTCATATTCGACCGGGTTCTGCGTCGCGGCGACGAGGAACGGGTCGGGCAGGGGCCGAGAGTGCCCGTCGACCGAGACCTGTCGCTCCTCCATCACCTCGAGCAGCGACGCCTGGGTCTTCGGCGGGGTGCGGTTGATCTCGTCCGCGAGCAGCAGGTTGGTGAAGACCGGCCCTTCGCGGAATTCGAACGTCGCCGTGCGCGCGTCGAAGATCATCGAACCGGTGAGGTCGCTGGGCATGAGGTCCGGAGTGAACTGAATCCGTTTGGTGTCCAGGCTCAGGCTGGCCGCGAGAGTCCGCACGAGCAGCGTCTTCGCGACCCCCGGCACCCCTTCGAGCAACACGTGGCCGCGGCACAGCAGCGCGATGACCACACCGGTGACGGTGGCGTCCTGGCCCACGACAACTTTGCCGATCTCGGCGCGGACCCGTTCGAGTGCGTGGCGGGCGGCCGATTCGTCGGCGGTGGGGGCGGGTAGTTCGGTGCTGTGGTGCGTGGGTGCGGTCACGGTGTTCCTCCTCGCGGTGGCCGTCCGCCGCGGCGGACGGCCTCAACCAGTGCGTCCACCCGGGCGACGACGGCGGCGAGCGCCTCGTCGTCGGAGCCGGGTTCGCCATAGAGAATTTCCTGGATCTGGGTGTCGGGCACGCCGGTGCGCCGCGCGATCTGCTCGACGAAGGCAGCGCGTTGGGTGAGTTCGTCGACGGTCAAGGTGCGCACCGATGGTGTTTCGACGTGGGAGCGTCGGGATCGGGGCTCGGCGAACTCGGTCGCGCTCGGCATGAGTGCGGCGCTAATCCGCCCGTACGGGTGAATGCGCCGAGCGATCTCGGTGACGGCGGCGCCTCGCAGGGTGGTCGCCGTGGCCACGCGGGCATTGATCAGGTGATAGAGCCGTCCTCGCCCGATGTCGGTCTCCGACGCCGGCACCAGCACCGGCAGGGGCTCGGCCACCGGGGGGCCGAGTCGGCGGGCTTGCGCCACCGCGAGCAGCAGTGCTGCGGCGAAAGCGAGCCCGAGGCCCGCCCACAGCGTCGGGGGGAACGCGTCGATCACCGAGAATCCGGTGTCCGTGCGGTTCCGATCGCCGCGGCGGTATTCCGGCACGTTCAGGTCAGGCAGATCGGGCAAATCCGCCGCGTCCGTGGGCTCAGTGGTGTGCAGATCCAGCCAGATCACCGGCGCTGCGGCGTCGAGCAGTCCGGTCGCCAGCGCCGCGTTGCCGGCCTCGTCGAACCGACTGTTGCGAAAGGGATCGGTGGCTCCGATGTAGACGAACTCGACCCCGTTGAAGGGAAGCGAGACGAGGCCGCCGCCATAGCAGGATGTCGCCGACGCGTCGGCGACATAGCTCGCGCGGCGGGCGGCCGCGGGACCGGCGGTCGCGGCGTAGGGCAGCGAGCAGCCGGGCTCCTCGACGACGGCGGTCCACCGGGTGCGCGCGGAGAAGATCGGGGCGGGCGACGACATCGACGTACGCAGGCCGGGGTCGACGATGACGATCCGTCTGGCGTTGCCTGATTCGACGATCCGCCGAATCGTCGACCGATGCGCGAAGTCCGGGGTGGGCATGAAGACAGTGGCGGGCGTTGATGTGAGCAGCCGCACCGCCTCCGCGCTGCTGCCCGCCCGGTCGACTCGCACACCCCGGTCGCGCAGCGACGCCGCGAGCCGGCTCGATCCGTCGTCGCCGGTGCCGATGGGGGAGAGGGTGCCGGGGTCGCCGAGTGTGGGCGTCTGGACCCAGTGCGTGACCAGCGTCACCGTCCAGAAGGCGATGAGTGCGGCGAACGGGATGGCCGCGCGAAGCCAACGGTGCCGTGTCATGTCGACCCTCTCCCGGTGGCGTCGGTGGAGGTGGTGGCCGTGACGGTGACCGCGGTCACCGTCACGGCCACCACCTCGGCGGCATGTGCGCGCATCGCGGTGTCGTCGGCGAGGTGTGCCGGGCGCAGCCCGTACCAGATCTCGGAGAAGAGCTCGACGGCGGCCGCCAACGCCGGTTCCGTCGCGGGTTGGGAGATGATCGCGGTCCGTGCGAGTTCTGTGACTGTCCACCCTGGAGTGTTGGGGACCAGTCCCCGGTCGACGAGGTCGCGCACGATCGACCGCAGCCGCTCCCGAACCGCCTCGGCATAGCGTCCGGCCGCGGCGAGCTGGTCGGCGGACAGGGCCAGCACGGGGGCTGGCAGGTCGGGCAACACGTCGTCGGGCAGGGGGGTCGCCTCAGCCTCGACCGTTTTCGGCTTGCGTCGTCGACGCCAGCGCCACCGCCATCGGAGGCGACCGAGCCGCCACGGCAACCGGTTGGACGAGTCGGACTCCGATGTGGAATCGGCGGAGCGCGACCGCCAGATCGCCCATCGCCAGGGCAGCCAGGATGGCCAGAAATACCACCCGAGGGCGATCAGGATCGTGGCGAGGAGCGAGACGAAGGCGAGCATGGGGATCGCGATCCAGTCGGAGACCAATCCCAGGAACTCGTCCCACCACCGGGTCACGCCGGCACCGCCAGCGCGGTGGCGGCGGAGACCCCGCGTCGCAGCGCTCGGCGCACCGCGATGTCGAGGCCCTCGGTGCGCATGCGGGTGTCGAGGTGCACCGCCACGTCGAGGCACGCGAGCATCGGATACGTCAGTAAGTTGATCATCGCGCCGGCCACGGAAATGATCACGACGTCGACGGTCGCTGACGGTGATGTGAAGACGAGATCGGTCACGCCGACGAGCACAGTCACGATGGCGACCCGCACGAGGCCCCAGACGAGATAGCCGAACGACCGGATCATCGCGCCTCGCAAGGTGAGGCGCACCGAAAGGCGCACCGATCGGCCGATCGCCCGCAGCGGTGACAACCCCTCGATGACGAGGGCGGGGGTCGCCAAGCCGAGCAGCCCATAACCGAACGGAAACAGTGCGGCGGTGACGAACGCGGCGACCACGAGACCGGCGAGCTGCAACGAGTCCATTGGCAGCAGGAAGCTCACCGCACTGCCGGTAACCCCCACGGCGGCGACGAGCGCGATCACCCCGACCGACGCGGGGTTGGCCCGACGCGTGGGCGGCGCGGCGGGTCCCACCAGTGCGGCTGGGGCGCCTCGGGCGGCGCTCGCGCCGAGCACCGCGATGATGACGGCCTCCGTCGCGAAGCCGACGGCGATGAGCACACCGAACGGGCCGAGGAGCCCGTCGTCGGGGAGGAAGCTTCCATCGACGCCAGCGCGCACGCGCAGCCAGCCGAGCAGGATCTGTTCGCCGATGACGAGGGCCGCGCCGATGGCGAGCAGCGGCCGCGGGCGGGTGCGCAGCAATATCACAGCGGCGTCGAGCAGTTCGCCGGTCGTGAGGGGGCGCAGCGGCAGTTGTTGCGCGAATGCGTGGTCGGCCACGAGACTCCTGACGAGATCGGTGCATCATGGTGTCATGTCGGCCGTCTCGTCGGCGAGTCACCGCCGATTCCCGGCGAACCTCTCAAGTCTTGACAAATAGGTCAAAATGAATTGTTCGGTCTAGTGTGACGATCCACACCATCAGCCTCTGCAGCGCTGCCCGGCATTCCCAGATTCGCCGTCCAGGGTGGAAGATTGGACCCCATGAGAGCCCGTGTCCTTGTCGTCGATGACGATCCCGCGCTTGCCGAGATGCTCGGCATCGTGCTGCGTACGGAGGGTTTCGTCCCTTCGTTCGTCGCCGACGGCGAGCGCGCGCTCGCGGCGTTCCGAGACGCGCGACCCGACATCATCCTGCTCGACCTCATGCTGCCCGGCATGAGTGGCATCGATGTGTGTCGGGCGATTCGGGCCGAGGCCGGCGTGCCGATCGTGATGCTTACCGCCAAAAGCGACACCGTCGACGTGGTGCTCGGTCTCGAATCCGGTGCCGACGATTATGTGATCAAGCCCTTCAAGCCCAAGGAACTCGTCGCGCGAATGCGTGCCCGCCTCCGTCGGGGTGAGGACCTCGCGCCTGAGTCGCTCACCGTCGGCCCCGCGGCCAACCAGATCACCATCGATGTTCCCGCGCACACCGTGCTGCGCAACAACGAAGAGGTCAAACTCACCCCGCTCGAGTTTGACCTGCTCGTCGCGCTGGCCCGCAAGCCCCGCCAGGTCTTCACCCGTGAGGTGCTGCTCGAACAGGTCTGGGGTTATCGGCACGCCGCCGACACTCGGCTGGTCAATGTGCACGTGCAGCGCCTCCGGGCCAAGATCGAGCAGGATCCGGAGCGTCCCGAGGTCATCCTGACGGTGCGGGGCGTGGGCTACAAGGCGGGGCTGGCCTGACGGCCGGGGCACATGCGTTGGCCCACTCGCCCCGCCATCACGCTCGCCGTCGCGCGGCGGGCCTGGCGGCGGTCGTTGCAGGTGCGCATGGTGACCATCACACTGGTCGCCTCGGGCGTGCTCGTGTCGACGTTCGGGATGGTGGTCGGCGGCCTCATCACCAACGGGCTCATCGACGCCCGCACCGACACCGCTAAGTCCATTGTGGATGCTGGCAGCGTCGAGGCCGGTGACCTGCTCAACAGCCTGATATCCAATCCGCGCGACCCGCTCGCCGGGTTCAGCGTGCAGCAGGTGCTCTCCAGCATCAACGATGGCACCACCGGCGTCGCAGTCGCCATCGTGCCCGCCGACGCCCGGGCGAGCCTGCTGCGGCTGCAACCCCAGCCCGCCACCGTGCCGGACCGACTGCGTCAAGCCGTCGCCGGCAACGGTTTCGTGCACCAGCGGCTCGACCTCGCCGTCGGCGGTGCGCCGACCAAGCTGCACCTCGTCTTCGGCCGGCAGATCACCCTGACCTGGGGCGCGGTGCAGCTCTACTATTTCTTTCCGCTCGACGAGGTGGTCCGGCAAGCCAATCTCGTCACCAACACCATTGCCGTCACCGGCATCGCCCTCGTCATTCTCATGGCGGTGGTCGCCTATCTGGTCACCCGCATGGTGGTGCGCCCGGTGCGGGTCGCGGCACGCACCGCGCAGCGGCTCTCAAACGGCCTGCTCGACCAGCGCATGGCAGTGGTCGGCGAAGACGACCTCGCCGCGCTGGCCGCGTCGTTCAACCAGATGGCCGAGAGCCTGCAACGCCACATTCTGCGGTTGGAGGAGATGTCGCGGCTGCAGCGTCGATTCACCTCCGACGTCTCACACGAACTGCGAACCCCATTGACCACCGTACGCATGGCCGCTGACCTGCTCTTCTCGGAGCGCGAGCGATTCGCGCCCCCGGTGGCACGCAGCGCGGAGCTGCTGCACGCCGAACTCGACCGATTCGAAGGACTGCTCACCGACCTGCTGGAGATCAGTCGGTTCGACGCGGGGTTCGCCGCGCTGGAGGCCGAGCCCACCGACCTTCGTCCGCTGATCAGCCAGGTCGTCGACCGGCTCGACGTCGTGGCCCGCCGGTCGGGCAGCGAGATCGAGGTGCGTGTGCCCCCCGACCCGGTCGTCGCCGAGGTGGATCAACGTCGGGTTGAACGCGTGCTGCGCAACCTCATCGGCAACGCGATCGAACACGGGGACGGTGCCCCGATCACAGTCCGGCTCGCCGCCCGTGGGGGAGCGGTCGCGATCACCGTGCGCGATCGGGGCGTGGGGCTCAAGGCGGGCGAGGAGAAGCTCGTCTTCAACCGGTTCTGGCGCGCCGACCCGTCGCGCGCTCGGCACACCGGCGGCACCGGGCTGGGCCTGTCCATCAGTGCGGAGGATGCCCGACTGCACGGCGGCTGGTTGGAGGCGTGGGGCTCGCCCGGGCTCGGCGCGCAGTTCCGGCTCACCCTGCCGGCCAAGGCCGGCGACCGGCTGGCCTCTTCGCCGCTGCGGCTCGTGCCGCCGGATCTGAGGCCACTGGTCGACGCCGGTGCGATCCCGACTCCGCGCCGAGCTCCGGTGCGCGGCCTCGAGCCCGTCGGGGGAGCGGAGGCAGTCGATGACTAGGGTCACGGACCTCGGTCGTGGCACGCGACGGGCGGGTTGCGCGGCACTCGTGGCGCTCGCGCTGGGCCTCGCCGGGTGCGGGGTCAGCGCCGGCGGCCGCGCCGAGCGGGTCGGTGCCGGACTCGTCGTGGGCGTCGCCGGAGGCGACGTCGTGCGATCCGTTCCCCGCCCGGAGGAGGCGTTCAGCGCCGAGGCGTTGGTTCGCTCCTATCTGATGGCGGCGGTCGGCGGCGGTGAGAGCGCGATCAACCAGGTCAAGGCGTTCCTCACCGGCGAGGCGCGGCGTGCCTGGCAGGGCCCGGCCGATCAACGGGTCAAGGTGATTCGGATCGTCGGGCGGCCGGTCACCGGCGCGTCCAACGGCGATCGCACCTCCGTCACGATCAAATATCAGATGGTCGGTGTGCTCACCGATCAAGGTCGGGTCGACGTGCTCGACGAACCAGATATCCAGACCATGGTCTTCGGCGTGGTGCTCGCCGAGCCCACCGGTGGACTGCTCATCGACGAGGTCACCGGCGGGCTGCCCGGACTGATCGTCAGCGACGACGCGCTGACCGATATCTATCGAATTCAGCCAATCTACTTCTGGGATCCGACCAACCGCTGGCTCATTCCAGACCTGCGCTACCTTCCGCTCACGTTGACCCCGGAGCAACGAGCGAGCACGGTGCTTCAATGGCTCGTCGATGGCCCATCGCCGTGGTTGGCCAACGCCCAACGGTTGCCCGTCGGGACGGCGCCCAAGCGGGTTCGGCTGCTCACCAACGACCGTCTCGTCGTCAACTTCACCACACAGGCCGCGACCGGCGGGGTGGACGGACTGCGCCGGCTGGTCTCCCAACTGCAGTGGTCACTGCGCGCGTCATCCACACCAACCATCGAGTTGCAGATCGAAGACAAGACCCAAAATGTGAGCACCCCCGACGACTATCTGCGCTACAGCCAGACGGCGCAGCTGCCCGAGACGCCGCAGATCTACGACGTCATCGACCGCCGAGTCGTGGCCCTGCCCGGCGGCACGCAACCCCCGGTGCTCGCCACCCGGGAAAACCGCGACGTGGTCTACGCCGCGCTCAGCCACGATCGACACCGAGCGGCGTTCGTGCGGGAAGGCGCCGATCACAAGCGTTCCCTCGTCATCGTTCAGGAGGGCAGACCGGGTTCGGTCACCACCGCGGTGCCGCGCGGCGCCGACCTCGGCCGTCCAGTGTGGATTCCGGGCACCGACAAGGGACAGCTTCTCGTGCCCTCCGGCGGCGCGTTATATCTCGCCTCCGTCGGCCAGGCCGCGGTCACGAAGGTCAATCTCAATCGGGTCGGCCGGATCTCCTCGGTCTCTCTCTCCCCCGACGGTCGACGGGTGGCGTTCATCGCCGACAGTCAGGCCTATGTCGCGGCTCTCACCGTCGAGCAGCAGTCGGTGGTCGTCGGGGCTCCCCGGGCTATTCTGGAACGACAACTCCAGGCGGTCGCGGTCACCTGGTCGAGCGAGCAGTGGCTCTATGTCGCCGGCACCGACGGCACGGCTCCCGCGATGTGGATGGTGACCGCCGATGGCGTCGTGGCGCGCGACAAGTCCGAGGATATGCGCGGAGTCATTCCCACCGATGTGGTGGCTTATCCGGCCGGGCCGGCCACGGGAACCGGGGAGGTGATCGTCATCGCCGCGCAGGGTGCCTATCCGTTTGGTCGGTCGTTGACCAGGGAAGAGGGTTGGCGGACCCCGTTTTTCGCCAGCTGATCCGATGTTGACGAGTTTGATCGACCTGGTTCTGCCGACGTCATGCGGTGGCTGCGGCGAGCCTCCGGGGCCGGATCGCCGATTCGGCGGAGTCTGTCCCCGATGCGTCACCGCGCTCGACGCCGTCGCGGGCCCGGTGCGGCCGACCCCCGCCCCGCCGGGCCTGCCGCCTTGTGTCGCACTCGCCGAATATCACGGCCCGCTGCGAGAGCTCATCCTGTCCTATAAGGACCGTGGGCGTCGGGATCTCGCCCGCCCACTCGGCGCCGGGCTCGCGCGCGCGGTGCTCGCGGCCGCCGGCACCGGTGGTCGGCCGCTGATCCTCGTTCCGGTGCCCGACACCGCCGCCGCCGCGCGTGCCCGGCTCGGCGACCACATGCTGCGCTTGACCCGGCACGCGGCGATCTCACTGCGCGGCTCTGGGCGTCGCGTGCGGGTGGCCAGGCCAGTCTGGGCCCGGCCCCGCGTCGACTCGACCCACCTCGACCGAGCGGGTCGGGCGGACGCAGCGGAGCACGCATTTGCCGTGCGTGCGTGGCGCGTGGGCGCGATCGCGCGTGCCGCACCGGGCACCGTCGTGCTCGTGCTCGACGACGTGCTCACCACCGGCGCCACCCTGGCGGCCGTGAGCAACCGGCTCGCCGCCGCCGGTGTCGAAGTCAGTGCCGGGATCACCCTCGCGGCCACCCGCTTGCGGTTTCCGCCGGAGCCGAATTCGACCCACTGAACGGGTGGCGGGGGGTGACGTGGCGGCGGGAAAGCGCTAGCGTCGAAGTATCACGGGCGGGTGCTCCCGCAGCGGCGGAACACCCGTCCCCCGCAAGTCGCACAGCCGTGGGAGGTCTCACGTGGACATCGTCGTGAAGGGCCGAAACATCGAAGTGCCCGCCCACTACCGGGTTCATGTCGCCGACAAACTGCACAAGATCGAGCGGTACGACCACAAGCTCATTCGGGCTGACGTCGAGCTGTTTCACGAGCGCAATCCCCGTCAGTCGGATCGCTGCCAGCGGGTGGAGATCACCCTCGCCTGCCCCGGTCCGGTCATCCGGGCCGAGGCGGTCTCGAGTGATTTCTACACCGCGCTCGACATGGTCATCTCCAAATTGGACACTCGCCTGCGACGGGCCGCCGATCGCCGACGCGTCCACCGGGGCCGCCGCACACCGGTCTCCGCCATCGCCGACGGCCTTGCCGAGACCGCCTTCGCCCGACCCGACTCACCGATCGCGGTGGCGATCGGAGAACAGGCCACTGAGGACGATCACGACCAGCCCTGGCACATCGCGCGTACGAAGGAACATCCCGCCGCCCCGATGAGCGTCGAGGACGCGCTGTTCTTCATGGAGTTGGTTGGCCACGATTTCTATCTCTTCCTGGACAAGGAGTCGGGCCGGCCCAGCGTGGTCTATCGGCGCAAGGGTTATGACTACGGGGTGCTGAGCCTGTCGACCACGAACCACGCGGCCGAGGTCGGCATGCCCGTGGCGGACGGTGCCGTGGCGGAGAGCCTCGCTGCCACAGGCTGACAGTGGCGTCGCCGTCGCGGCCGGAAACCGTCGCCGTCGGCCCACACTCGTGGACCGGTCATCGGCACGGTTGACGGCTCGCGGCGGCCGCTGCGGAGCGTCGGTCGCGAAGCCTCGTCAGTCCCGAAGCCTCGTCAGTCCCGAATCAAGGCAAACTGAATATCGTCGATTCGCGTTCCGGCCGGGCCGGGCAGGCGCGAGCGTTGGTAGCCCTCCCGAGTGAAGCCCGCCCGTTCGAGCACCCGCTGCGACCCGATGTTGTCCGGTGCGGTGCCCGCGATCACCCGGACGATGGCGGTGTGCTCGAACGCCCACCCGGTGAGCATGCCCACCGCTCTGGTCACATAACCGCGCCCGCGCCAGGCCGGCGTCGACGAATATCCGATCATGGCCTGCTGGGTCTGCGGCTCGAAGAAATAGAGTCCGATCTCGCCCGCGTGGGCCCCAGTCGCCGCGTCCCGGATGCTGCAGTTCGCCTGCGTGCCGGCCAGCCAATCCGCGGGTGCCCGGCGACACGCGTCCGCGACCGACTCGATCGATGGGGTGACCGGCGGCACCGTGGTGGCGATGACGTCGGAGAGGCCGCGCAGAGCGAAGGTGTCGTCGATGTCGGCGGGCCCGAGTGGTCGCAGCGTGACGACCCTGTCGGTCAGCTCTCCGCCGGGCAGGTCGGGCAGAGCGCGCCGGGTTGGCTCGCCCGAATCTGTGGCCAGCCGAGCCCAGACCACCCGGTCGTGTCGGCGCCCACCACGATCGCCTGCCGCGCCGCGCTCCACCCCTTCCCGGCGGAATCCGGCGGCGATCGCCGTTCGCTGGCTCGCCACATTGTCGAGGTCGGTGCGCAGCTCCAGCCGATGCGTGCCGGCGGCGAAGGCGTGCCGGGCCGTCGCCCGCGCGGCGGTGGTCGCTACTGCGCGGCGGCGGGCCCACGGGCCCACCCAATAGCCCAGTTCGGCGACGCCCGGATAGCGAGACCGGTAGTAGCCGATGCCGCCGAGGAGTTCGTCGGTCTCCCCGTCGGCGATGGCGAATTGGGGGTTGCCGGCCTCCGTGGCGTCGGGCGCTCCCCGCGTGATCCACCAGACGGCGTCCTCGAGGCCGTAGGGATGGGGCAGGAGGGAGAGAAAGCGTTGGGTCAGGGGATCGGAACAACCGGCGGCGAGCCGGGCCGCGTCGTCGTCGCGGAACGGGCGAAGCGTGATTCGTTGACCGAGATCAGCCTGCTCAGCGGTCATCCCGTACCTCCTGTGCCACCGGCCGGCGGACCCGGTCGGTGGGCAATCATGACCCGATTTTTGCCTCACCGCCAGGCCCAGTTGGGGTCTTTGTGCCTTTCGTGGATAGTGGGTTGGGGCGCGGCACGCCGATCGCGCGGACGACGGCCTACGATGGGTCGCGGCAGAAATGGTAGGGAGCGCTGACCCGTGTCGATTTTCGAAAAGATCCTGCGCGCCGGCGAGGGCCGGACGCTGCGGCGGCTGAAAACCATCACCGATGCGGTGAACTCGATCGAGGAGACCTTTACCGACCTCACCGACGCTGAGCTGCGTGAACTCACGGCCACCTACAAGCAGCGTTATCTCGACGGGGAGACTCTCGACGAGCTGCTGCCCGAGGCGTTCGCCACGGCTCGCGAGGCGGCCAAGCGGGTGCTCGGTCAACGGCACTATGACGTGCAGGTGATGGGTGGCGCGGCGCTGCACTTCGGCAACATCGCCGAGATGAAGACAGGTGAGGGCAAGACCCTCACCTGTGTGCTTCCGGCCTATCTCAACGCGCTCGCCGGCAAGGGCGTGCACGTGATCACGGTCAACGACTACCTTGCTCAGCGGGACGCGGAGTGGATGGGCCAGGTGCACCGGTTCCTCGGCCTTGAGGTCGGGGTGATCTTGCCGAACCGGCCGTCGGCCGACCACCGGGCCGCCTACGCCTGTGACATCACCTACGGCACCAACAACGAGTTCGGCTTCGACTATCTGCGCGACAACATGGCGTGGTCGCATGACGACCTCGTGCAGCGGGGACACTTCTTCGCGATTGTCGACGAGGTCGACTCGATCCTCATCGACGAGGCGCGAACCCCTTTGATCATCTCCGGTCCGGCTGAGCTCTCCGCCCGGTGGTACTCGGAGTTTTCCCGGGTGGTCGGCCGGATGCAGCGGGGCGAGGGTGCGGACGCGGACTACGAGGTCGACGAGGCCAAGCGCACCGTCTCCGTCACCGAAAGCGGAGTGTCGCGGGTCGAGGACTGGCTCGGCATCGAGAACCTCTACGAGTCGGTGAACACCCCCCTGGTCGGTTATCTCAACAACGCGCTGAAGGCCAAGGAACTGTTCAAGCGCGACAAGGACTACATCGTCAACGAGGGCGAGGTGCTCATCGTCGACGAGTTCACCGGACGCATCCTCTATGGACGCCGATACAACGAGGGCATGCACCAGGCTATCGAGGCCAAGGAAGGCGTCGAGATCAAGCAAGAGAACCAGACTCTCGCGACGATCACCCTCCAGAACTACTTCCGGCTCTACGAGAAGCTCTCCGGCATGACCGGCACGGCCCAGACCGAGGCGGCCGAGTTCAACAAGGTCTACGAGGTCGGGGTGGTGACCATCCCCACCCACCGGCCGATGGTTCGCGAGGACCGCCCCGACGTCATCTACAAGACCGAGAAGGCCAAGTTCAACGCGGTGATCGAGGACATCGTCGAGCGTCACCACGAGGGGCAACCGGTGCTCGTCGGCACGATCTCGGTGGAGAACTCCGAGATCCTCTCGCAGATGCTGCGACGGCGAGGCGTCGCGCACTCGGTGCTCAACGCGAAATACCACGCGAAGGAGGCCGAGATCGTCGCCCAAGCGGGTCGACGTGGCGCGGTCACCGTCGCGACCAACATGGCGGGCCGAGGCACCGACATCCACCTCGGCGGCAACCCCGAGTTTCTCGCCGCGTCCGAGCTGCGCAACCGGGGGCTCGACCCAGCCGAAAACCAGGAAGAATACGCGCCGGCGCTGGTCGACGCGATCGACCGGTGGAAGAAACAGTGTGATGACGAGGCCGACGAGGTAGTCGCCGCTGGCGGACTCTATGTGCTCGGCACCGAACGGCACGACTCCCGGCGCATCGACAATCAGCTGCGCGGCCGCTCGGGCCGGCAAGGGGACCCAGGCGAGTCGCGGTTCTATCTGTCACTGCAGGACGAGCTGATGCGTCGGTTCCGGTCCGGGGTGGTCGAAGCGGTGATGGACAGGCTCAACGTTCCAGACGATGTGCCGATCGAGTCGAAGATGGTCTCGCGTCAGATCAAGAGCGCACAGGCGCAGATCGAGGGCCAGAACGCCGAGATTCGCAAAGACGTCCTTAAATATGACGAGGTCCTCAATAAACAGCGAACCGTCATATATGACGAGCGTCGTCGGGTGCTCGCCGGCGAGGATCTGCATGACCAGATAAGAAGCATGGTCAACGACGTGATCAAGGCGTATGTCGCCGGGGCCACGGCCGAGGGTTATGCCGAAGACTGGGACCTAGACCAGCTCTGGACCAGCCTCAAACAGCTCTATCCGGTGGGCATGACCGTCGAGGAGATGGAGGAGGAGGCCGGTTCGCGGGCTGGGATCGACGCCGAGTTCCTCACCGCCCGACTCGTTGAGGACGCCCAAGCCTCCTAC
Source organism: uncultured Actinomycetota bacterium (assembly GCA_963736695.1). GTDB lineage: Bacteria > Actinomycetota > Actinomycetes > Mycobacteriales > Micromonosporaceae > CAVTPU01. Next base: position 1,861,901 of record CAVTPU010000004.1, on the reverse strand, counting down.
GACCGCCGAGAGCAAGAGCTCGGCGCTCCGGTGTTGCGGGAACTGGAGCGTCGGGTGCTGCTCGAGGTGATCGACCGCAAGTGGCGTGAACACCTCTACGAGATGGACTACCTCAAGGACGGTGTGGGGCTGCGGGCCTATGCCCAGCGCGATCCGCTCGTCGAATATCAGCGGGAGGGCTATGACATGTTCTCCCAGATGCTCGATGGGGTGAAGGAAGAGGCCGTCGGATTCCTCTTCAACCTGGAGGTTCGGGTCGAGGAGCAGCCAGAGGAGGCGGCGGAGGCGCTCGGCGTGGGTGTCGCGCCGGTGGCTCTCAAAGCCAAGGGGCTCGGCCGTCATCAACAACAGCCGTTGCACTATTCCGCACCGACCATCGATGGCGAGGCGGGCAGTGGCGGCGTGGCTGTCGCCGATGAGGTCGCGCCGGCGTTGGGCATCAGCGGCTCGCCTGGGGCGCAGGCCGCGAACAAACGCCCCTCGCCGGGGCAGGCTGTCGGCTCCGGTCCGGCCCGCAACGCCCCGTGTCCCTGTGGATCGGGAAAGAAATACAAGCGTTGTCACGGAGCCCCGAGCGGCGACTGACGAGGCTCGTCGGCGCCCACCTGCGCAAACGTCAGATCACCTGCAGGTGGGCGCACAGCCAGTGCCCGTCGTGCCACTCCAGGCGCAGGGCCACAGCCCAGGTCCGGTCGCGGTTGGCGAGCACGACCGCAGCCTCGACCACACCCTCGATCGCGTCGCTGACACGCACCCGGCGGACCTCGACGCGTTCACCGGGGTTCGCCGTCGCACCTCGGGCGTCGCGTGGCGGGGCGCCGGTGCGTGGCCGGTTCATCACCGGGGTCTGCGGGGTGCTTCGCACTCCCTTCCCACGCGGCATGGGTCCGACGGGGTGTGCGGCGATGGCGGCGAAACACTCCGGTCGGCATAGCGGGCGTAGGTGTGTCGCTGGGCGATAGCCCCCGGCCACCTCCAGCCAGACCGAGACGAACCGGTGGGTCGCCCGTTGGGCGGGACTCAACGACTCTGGCGCGCGTCGCGCGCGGGCGGCCAGCTTCGGATGGCGGGGCAGTCCGGGGGTCGGGCCGGCCGCCGACGACGGCCGGGCGCCATCTGTGTGAATCGCGACATTGGCGGGCGGTTCGATGTCGGGCAGTGATCGCACCCAAGTCGCCTGACGACTCTGGGCTGTGCGTGATCCGAGCATCGTGGGCATCGGCGTCCTCCCGGTGGCGAATGCTTGCGTTTGCTTACGTTTGCCTCTGGACCCTTCCTAGCTGACCGGTTCGACTGATCACAAGTGCCGATAATTGGACTGTGGATAGCCACGTGCGCCGCCGCGCGACGCGAATGAAACGGCGAGCACCCACAGCGGAGGACTCCGCAGCGGGTGCTCGTGGAAGGAACCGGCGACGTCAGTCCTGGTCGAGCCGGGTCTCGATCAGCGGGTTGGCACGCACGAACTCCGCCGTCTCGTCGTATTTCTCGGCGATGTATTGCTCGAGCCGGGTGCGCTCGATGCGCCACTGACCCCGTCCGCCGATCTTGATGGCGGGAAGTTCGCCGCTGCGCACCATGTGATAGACCTGCGACTCCGACACCGCGAGCTCACCAGCGACGTCTTTCATCGTCATGAAGCGGGCGGTCATGGCGAGGCGCTCTCCTGGCGTGGGCGGCCGGTCGGGGCGAGACAACGATCGGCGGGATTGGGCGACGGGCTCGACTATGATGCCCCTGAGTCTGCCACCGATCGCCGGATCCACGCTCGTTGTGGCGACAGGGTGTGGATGACGCGGTGCCGTCGTGGGCGTGGATCGACGGTCGCCACGGTCTCGTCGAGGGAGCGGGGAAGTGTCAGAACTGCGAGATACGTCCGGACGGACGCGGCGGGTCTATGTGCCCGCGACGGTGCCCCTGCTCGCGCGACTGCGCCTGGATGGCGCGCTCGCGGCGCCCGCCGAGGCCGAGGCGCACGCGGTCACGCCGACCCTGCGGGAGTGGTATGCAGACGGCGACGAGGAGGAGTTGGAGTTCGTCGCCTTCACCCGTGCGGCCCAGGAGTCATTGCGGCTGCTGAGCCACGACCCCACCGCCCCTCGCCGCCGGGTGGTGATCTCGGTGGACACGCCGGAAGGCACGGTGACCAGCCTGGACCCCGCGCTGGGGGCGAGTCGGGTGAGCCTCGGGGTGCCGGTGGAACTCGCCGCCGTGGCGTCGATCCACATCGATGACGACGCGGCGGTCGACGACGTCGCGTCGGCGGTCCTCGTCGTCGAGGCCGCCGTGGCCGGCGATGACGACGCCCGGTTCACCGTCGACGGCGTCGAAGATCATGATCTTGCCTGGTACGACGTGACGGAGATCGACCAGCTGATCAGTTGACCAGGTCGGGTCCGGCCGTCGCTTCGCTGGCCGGTGCCGTCGCGCCGCCGAGCAGGTCATCGACGCCTGCGGACTCGTCTGCGGCGGTGCCCTCCCGCTCGCCCGCATGCCCGCCCAAACCGGCTTCGGGCTCTCCGGTGGGACGCAGCGTGCGACCCACGAGAACGAGGGCCGCGACCGCGCCGCCGAACGCGATGATCAGCCCCTGATTGATCCGCGCCCGGTCGAGGAACGCGATGAAGAAGTGGTCCATGGCGGACAGATCGCCGACGAGGTCGAGCAGCTGTGATCCGCCCAGCACCGTGAGCACCTCGGTGGCCAGCAACGCGATCCCAGGCATGGCCCCGGCGACGAGATACGACGGCCACATCGACGCCCTGCGTTGCCGGCGCAGATAGGCGAAGGCGGCGACACCCGCGACGATGGCCGCCAGCAGCGCGGACAGGAAGGTGAAGGTGTAGGCCGCGTTGGCCTCCCCGGCGGCCGTTCCATCCGCTCCGAACATGGACTTGACCGCTGTGGCGAAGAAGTTGACCACAACCGAGGTGATCTGCACGCCGAGCAGACCGGCGACACTCGCGCCCAGCACCGGGGAGGGCATCGCGGCGCCGGCGCCACCGAGTGTCGCGGCGCCTGCTGCGGTCAACGCGATGACCAGCACCGCGGTGTTACTTCCATAGCCGATCATGACAAGCGCGGCAGTCACAACGCCGCACCCCACGCCGGTCGCCACCCCGACCATCAGTCGGCGGGCCGCCGAGTTGGTCCACCGCCCGAGCCGCGCCCGGCGCCCCGAGCCGTCGCGTCGGATCCAGGCGACCGTCGCCAACGCGCAACCCGCTCCGAGCAGCAGGTTCGCGCCGATAACCGCAGGCAGGGCGAGCGCCGCCGCGCTGATCGCCACCGCCGCGTCATCGCCCGTGATCGACAGTTGGGCCGACCACATCGTCGCGGCATACCAGCCCACGGCCAACAGCAGCACGAGCCCGGCGCCGAGACGGGGTGTGGCGGCCTCATCGGCCGCCGCTGCGGTCTCGTTCGTCGCGACTGTCTCGTCGGTCACAGCACCATCCATTCCCCGGCGGCGTTAAACGAACCCGGCCAGCCTACGCCCGTCGCTGACGGCCGGCTCGCCGCCGGACGTGGCAGGATAGCGTCGATCCTCGCCAATGATGTCGAGACCGGGAGCAGCAGATGGACGCAGTCGTCACCGTGCCGGAGCCACGCAACGAACCGGTTCTCGGTTATGCCCAAGGCAGCCCCGCCCGGGCCCGCCTGCGTCACTGGGTGGACCGACTCGGCAGCGAGCGGATCGACTTGCCGATGACCGTCGACGGGGCGAGCCGGATGGCCGCCGGCGATCCGATCGACGTCGTCGAGCCGCACCGGCGGCACACCGTGCTTGGGGTGACCCGCAACGCCACCGAGGCCGACGTGCGCGCCGCGGTCGACGCCGCGCGTCGGGCCGGCCCCATGTGGCGGGCGCTGCCGTTCGAGGAACGCGCGGCGATCTTCCTGCGCGCGGCGGACCTGCTCGCGGGCCCGTACCGGGAGATCATCAACGCGGCGACGATGCTGGGCCAGTCCAAGAGCGTGCAACAGGCCGAGATCGACGCGGCCTGTGAGCTCATCGACTTCCTGCGCTTCAATGTCGCCTACGGTCGGCAGCTGCTCGCCGACCAGCCCCGCTCCAGTGACGGTGTGTGGAACCGGTTCGACCACCGGCCGTTGGAGGGCTTCGTCGTCGCGATCACCCCGTTCAACTTCACCGCCATCGCCGCGAACCTGCCGTGCGCGCCCGCTCTCATGGGCAACACCGTGATCTGGAAGCCGTCGCCGACCCAGCAACTCTCGGCGCATCACACCATGCGTCTGTTGGAAGCCGCCGGCCTGCCTCCCGGTGTGATCAACATGGTCACCGGCGACGGCACCGCGGTCAGCGCGGTCGCGCTCGCCGACCCCGACTTCGCCGGGCTGCACTTCACCGGGTCTACCGCCACGTTTCGCGCGCTGTGGCGCACGATCGCGAACAATCTCGAGCACTACCGGTCATATCCGCGAATCGTGGGTGAGACCGGGGGCAAGGACTTCGTGATCGCGCACCCCAGTGCCGATGTCGACGCGCTGCACACGGCGCTGATCCGTGGGGCCTTCGAATATCAGGGACAGAAGTGTTCGGCGGCCTCGCGCGCGTATGTGCCGCGTTCGCTGTGGGTGGGCGGGTTGCGTGATCGCCTCGCCGCGACCGCTGACGCCCTGAGCTATGGCGACGTGCGCGACTTCGGCAACTTCGGCGGGGCGGTGATCGACCAGCGGTCGTTCACGAAGAACGCGGCCGCGATCGATCGGATCGCGGCCTCCCCCGACTGTGCGGTGATCGCCGGTGGCCGTTATGACGACAGTGAGGGGTGGTTCGTGCGACCCACCGTCGTCGAGTGCTCAGATCCGGAGCACGAGGTCTTCACCACCGAGTATTTTGGGCCGATCCTCGGTGTGCGGGTCTTCCCCGACGAGGCGTTCGCCGACGCCGTGGAGCAGGCTGAGCGGGTCGCGCCGTACGCGTTGACGGGGTCGATCTTCGCGACCGACCGCCGGGTGATCGACCAGGTCGGCCAGACATTGCGGTACGCCGCGGGCAACTTCTATATCAACGACAAGCCCACGGGTGCGGTCGTCGGTCAGCAGCCATTCGGCGGTGCCCGGGCCAGCGGCACCAACGACAAAGCGGGCTCGTGGCACAACCTCGCCCGGTGGATCTCGCCCCGCACGATCAAGGAGACGTTCGTGCCGCCGGTTGACCACACCTATCCACACATGGGATAGGGGGCCGCAACGTCGGCCCGCGCCGAGGCGTCGTCGGGCGACCCGTCGTGGTTGAGCCGGGTGAGCGGAGGTGAACCCGTAGCCTGAGCTGGTGGGGGAGAGCTCCGCGACTTCGGGGGAAGCGATGCTCGGCGGACGCCGGCCGTGGCGGCTGGGCGCTGTCCTCGCGGCCGTCGTGGTCGTGGCCGTCGTGGTCATCGGCTGGTGGAGCCCCTTTCGAGGGCACTTGGCGGAGGCGTGGAATGTGCTGGTTCCGCTCGCGGCCGGACTCTTCGCGGCGGTCAGCTGCTTGTGGGCGGCGCGGCTGCTGACCGGGGTGGAGCGCCGGTGGCGGTTGTTGATGGGCGTGGGCCTGTGCTTCTACAGCGTCGGCCAGGTCGTCTGGTCCGGTGAGCAGCTCATCAGGGATCGCGGGCTGGCCGTGCCGTCGTGGGCTGACCTCGGCTTTCTCACTTTTCTCGTGTTCGCGTTTCTCGCGCTGTGGGCGATCGCGATCGAGGGCGGGTCGGTGCGACGGATTCGCGCCATCCAGGCGGAGTCGATCGTGCCCAACTGGGTGCTGCTCTCCCTCGACTTTCTGATCCTCACCGGTTCCCTCGCGATGATCATCTGGTTGGTGGCGCTCGGACCGATGGTCAACCACACCATCTTGACGGTCCAGTCGCTGGTGATCGCGATTGTCTATCCGGTGATCGACCTGGTGTTGGTCGTGATGGTGCTGTTGATGCTGTCGACCCAGATGGTGCCGCTTCGGCATCGTCTGCATCTGGTGCTCTTGGGACTCGGGCAGGTCGCCTTCGCGACCTCCGACAGCCTGTTGGCCAACGCGGTCGCGCGGGAGGTGCGGTTGCCGCCGCCAGGATCGAGCACCGCCGCCATCGTCGGGGCGCTGCTCATCGGTTTCGCCGCGTTGACCGTCGGTCCTGCGGGCCAGCCGGCGTCGGCCGGCGGCCAGTCGCCGGTCTGGCGGATTCCGTGGGCACAGCTGCTGTTGCCCTATCTGCCGTTGGCCGTCGTCGGTGGGATCCTCGTCTATCAGGAGCTCAGCGGTCACGAGACCCAGACCGTGCAGAACGTGTTGGGCATCCCCATCGTCACCCTGGTCATCGTTCGGCAGACGATCGTGCTCGTCGACAACTCGGTGCTGTTGCGTCAGCTCACTCAGACCGAGGACAAGCTGCGCTTCCAGGCATACCATGATCCACTCACCGGCCTCGGAAACCGGGCGCTCTTTCGCAGCCGGCTGACCGAGGCGGTCGAGCGCCTGCCGGCCCGGCGAAACACGGTCGTGCTCTACTTCGTTGATCTTGATGACTTCAAGGAGGTCAACGACACGCACGGCCATCTCGCCGGCGATCGTGTGCTGCGTGCGGTCGCGGACAGACTGCGCTCATGTGTGCGCGACAGCGACACTGTCGTTCGGCTCGGTGGCGACGAGTTCGGTCTGTTGGTCGAGGCGCACGAGGGCGATCCGGCCGAGATCGGTCGGCGGCTCGTCGAGTCGATCAGCCAGCCGATCGACGTCGACACCGGCGTCGTCGCGTCGGTGACGGCGAGTCTCGGGGTCGCTGTGATGCGGGGATCAGGCGTCGGGATCACCCCTGATCAGTTGCAGCGACGCGCCGACGACGCCATGTATTCCGGCAAACGTCGCGGCAAGGCGCAATTCATCGTATACAATGTGGACTCGCCAGGTGACTGAGCGGGGTTCGCGGCCGATCGTGTTACGCCGACCATCGATCCCCACTTTCTCAAATTTGCCTTAGGAAAGGGTTAAGCGGTAGATATATCACTGCGATGTGCGCGATTGTCTCATCACGCCAATGGCGGTGCCTGCCGCTTCGTTCAGTCCTTTCTGAGGACGACGGTGATGTAAACCGCGAAATTGTAGGCTATCGACGGGGGCAATGTGGGAAATCGGCAGGAACTCGCTGCGCTGACGTGCGGCGGAGCACATGAGACGGTCGAGCTCGGACGGTCCTGAGCGGACAGTGCACAGTGGATGAGATATAGCGAAATCCTGGACAGCGACGCAAGAAGATGGCAGCGTGGAGACCATGGCAGATGAATTGAACGCTACTGCTGCAGCCCTGCTCGGGCTGTTGCATGAAGGAGCGATGACAGGCGGCCAACTTATGGCCGCGGCAGAGCGGCGACTCGGTCCTTATTGGTCGATGACTCGCAGTCAGGTCTATCGAGAGCTTCCCGGGCTCGCGGACCTCGGCTATGTGAAGCTCGGCAAGCCCGGCCCCCGGGCGAGCCAGCCCTATGCGATTACCCCTGCGGGAAAGCGGGCATTCGCGCGCTGGCTAGCGGAGGAGCCAGGCACCGAAGCTCTGCGTAACCCGGTGGCACTGCGGGTTGCTTTCGGCTCGCATCACGGCGCTGCGGCACTCCGCGACCTCTATGCGCGGGCCACGGAGTCGCACAACGAGGCACTGGTCACCATTCGGGACCAAGCAAAGGCCGCGAAGGCCGACGGCGACAACTACGGCGCTGCGGCGCTCGAGTTCGCCATTGGCTATCACAAGGCCGCGCTCGCCTGGTTGAAGACCGCGCCAGCGAAATAGAACGGCGATCGCCTGACGGGCGGTGCTCGAATCGCACACGTGCGACAGCGAGGTTGGTGAGGGAGCCGGCCGCGCTGTCGCACGTTTTGTCCTGGTCGACGCGTGACTTGTGACGCCCCGCGTGCGCGGTGCCGGGACTGACCCGCCGAGCAGTAAGCTTCATCATCGTGACCGCAGCCGATCTTTTGGAACAGCTCAAGGCCCTCGACGCAACGCTCCGTAGCGTCGAGGCCGTCGTCGACCTCGACCGGCTGCGACGGGAGAAAGCCGATCTTGAAGAGCAGGCGGCAGTGCCGAACCTCTGGGACGATCCGGCCGAGGCGCAGAAAGTCACCTCCCGCCTGTCCTATGTCCAGGGGGAGATCAACCGGGTACAGCGGCTGCGATCGCGACTCGACGACGCGGGTGTGCTGGTGGAGCTCGCTGAGGGGGAGAACGACCCCGGAGCGCTGGAGGAGGCGTCCGGCGAAGTCACCGCGCTGGTCAAGGCGATCGATGAACTTGAGGTTCGCACGCTGCTGTCGGGCGAGTATGACGAGCGTGAGGCGTTGGTGACGATCCGCTCCGGCGCCGGCGGCGTCGACGCGGCCGACTTCGCCGAAAAGCTTCTGCGCATGTATCTGCGATGGGCCGAACGGCACGGCTACGCCACCGAGGTCTACGACACCTCCTACGCCGAGGAGGCAGGACTCAAGTCGGCCACCTTCGCGGTGCGCACGCCCTATGCGTTCGGGACGCTGTCGGTCGAGGCGGGCACACACCGGCTGGTCCGGATCAGCCCATTCGACAATCAGGGGCGGCGCCAGACGTCGTTCGCGGCGGTCGAGGTGGTTCCGGTGGTGGAGCAGACCGACGAGATCGACATCCCGGACGACGACATCCGGGTGGACGTGTATCGGTCGTCCGGCCCCGGCGGCCAGGGAGTCAACACCACCGACTCGGCGGTGCGCATCACCCACCTGGCGACCGGCATCGTGGTCAGCTGTCAGAACGAACGGTCGCAGTTGCAGAACAAGGCGACCGCCATGGGTGTGCTCAAGTCGAAGCTTCTCGACCGCAAGCGGGCCGAGGACCAAGCGAAGATGGACGCGATCCGGGGCGACGTGGCGGGCTCGTGGGGCGACCAGATGAGGTCCTACGTGCTGCACCCGTACCAGATGGTGAAGGATCTTCGCACCGAGCACGAGACGGGCAACCCGGTCGCGGTCTTCGACGGCGACATCGACGCCTTCCTGGAGGCGGGGATCCGGTGGCGCCAGCGGCGCCCGTAGTAACTTTCTGTAGCCAGATCGAGGCAATCAGTTGCAGCTACGGGCCGTCGGGGCGGGTCGGACGAGGGCTGCTCGCCGATTCGGGTGGGTATTTGTGACAAATCGCCACCTGAGCGGCGCCCAGGCTTGGCGATTCGGTTACACCGCGTAGACTCACGAGCCGTGATTGCGCTTGAGAAAGTGACGAAGACGTACCCCAAGGCGTCCCGACCTTCACTCAACGATATCTCCGTTGAGATCGAGAAGGGCGAATTCGTCTTCTTTATCGGCCCCTCGGGTTCGGGCAAGTCGACGATCATCAAACTGCTGCTGCGCGAGATTCAGCCGACCACCGGACGGATCACGGTCAATAGCCGGGAGATCACGAACATGCGCAGTTGGCGCATCCCCAGCTTCCGGCGCTCGATTGGATGCGTCTTCCAGGACTTCCGGCTGCTGCCGGGGCGGACGGCGTACGAGAACGTCGCCTTCGCGCTCGAGGTGATCGGCAAGACTCAGTCGGTGGCCCGACGGGTGGTGCCCGAGGTGCTCGAGCTGGTCGGGCTCGGCGGCAAGGAGCACCGCTATCCGCATGAGCTCTCCGGTGGCGAGCAGCAGCGGGTCGCGGTGGCGCGGGCGTTCGTCAACCGTCCGCTGATCCTGCTCGCCGACGAGCCGACCGGAAACCTCGACCCCGACACGTCGATCGAGATCATGCGTCTGCTCGACCGGATCAACCGGACCGGCACCACCGTGGTCATGGTCACGCACGACTCCAACATCGTTAACCAGATGCGTCGTCGGGTGGTCGAGATCGAGGGCGGCAAGATTGTCCGGGACCAGCCCCGCGGTGTCTACGGCTGAGAGCGGGGTCTGTCAGATGCAACAGCCCCGCCGAGATCTGTCGCGCCGAACCTCCCCGGGAAGGGATCACACCCGATGCGCCTGAAATACGTCCTGTCCGAAGTCGCGGTCGGCCTGTGGCGTAACGTCACGATGACGATCGCCATGATCATCACGATGAGCGTCTCGTTGACCCTGCTCGGCGCGAGTGTGCTGATGTATTGGCAGGTCAACCAGATGAAGGCGGTGTACTACGAGCAGGTCGAGGTCTCGATCTTCCTGAAGGTCCAAGAGGCCACTCCGGCTCAACGAGAGGAACTCGAGGCCGAGCTCAAGCAGGACACGCTCGTTGCCAACTACCACTTCGAGAGCCGGGACGAGGCGTACGAGCGATTCAAGAAGGTCTACGCCTCCGCGCCGGCGTTCGTGGCGGCCACCAAGCCGGAGTCGCTCCCGGAGTCATTCCGGATCAAGCTCAAGGACCCCACGAAGTTCGAGGACTTCAACAGTAAATATAAGGACAAAGGCGGCATTGACCGGATCATCGACCAGAAGCAGTTGCTGGAGAAGCTCTTCAAACTGATCGGCTCGCTGCAGACGCTGTCCCTCATCATCGCCATCGTGCAGGGCGTCGCAGCCCTGATGCTCGTGATCAACACGATTCAGGTCGCGGCGTACAGCAAGCGACGCGAGGTCGCGGTCATGCGTCTGGTCGGCGCGTCGAACTGGTTCATCCAGTCGCCGTTCGTGCTCGAAGCCGTCACCGCCGGCCTGCTCGGCGCGATCATCGCCTACGGCACTCTGGTGCTCGCGAAGATCTACATCTTCGACAGCGCGCTCAAGCCGCTCACCGCCGTGCTGACGCCGGTGCCCTGGTTCAACGTCAACATGATGCTGCCGTTGCTCGCCGCCGCCGGCGCCGCCGTCAGCTCGATCACCGGCTGGATCGCGCTGCGCTTCTATATCCGAGTCTGACGTCGCGGTTGGTGTGAGTTACGCGCCTGGCGGTCTCGATGGAGACCTGCCAGGCGCGTGCCTTATGGGTGATCACAGATGAATACCACCGAATAGGGGATTTGGTCCTTTCTCCGGCATTATGTAGCCTTTTATGGGGATACTGCTGGAATGACGTCGCCCCGGACCGCGAACCGCGACACGGCGGAACTGCCGTTATCCAGCTCGGCCCAGCGCAACCACGGCCGGGCCACGATCACCACCGGCTCGGCCAAGGGCAGCGCCGTTCCGCTCAGCGTCGCCCTGCTCAGCGTCGCCCTGCTCGGCGTCGCACCCGCACCCACGTGGGCGGCTACCGCACCAGCCCGACACGCGCGCCTGGCCGCGACGGCGGACCCCCGCGACGACCAGGTCCGCGTCGACCGGGCGCTGGCCCGCACCCGAGCCGCTCTCGAGACCGCCTCCACCCGGGTGGAACGGGCCGCACAGCAGTTCGCCTCGGCCAACCGCCTGCTGCCCGCCGTCCGCACCCGGCTCGCCGAGGCGACCGGCGTGGTGTCGGCGGCCCAGGTCAGAGTGGCCTCGAGGCAGCGCGCGGCCCGTGCGGCCACCGTCGAGCTCACCAACGCCACCGACGCGTACGCCCACGCCGCCGCCCAAGTCGACCAGTCCAGCGCCGACGTCGGCCGATTCGCCGCCGAGGCCTACATGGGACGTGACCTCGTCAAAGTCGACACAATGCTGCGCGCCGAGGGGCCGGCCGACGTCATCGGTGGACTGGTCTTCGTCAACGACGTCGCGCAGCAGCAGGGCCGCCTCCTCGCCGACCTCACCCAGGCGCGCGACGCGCGACACGAGCGGCAAGAAGTCGTCGCGTCGCGCACCCGCCTCGCCGACGAGGCGAAGGCCGAGGCCGACCGGGCACTCGCCGCCGCGCAACGTGCGCGATCCGACGCCGCTCGAGCGCAGGAAGAGCTGACCGCTCTCGTCGCGCAGCGGGCGCAGGCGGTGCGGGTGGCGAGCCAGGAACGGTCCTCGACCCTCGCCCGCTATCAGCTCCTGCGGGCCGAAAGCGCGCGAATAGCCGCCGAGCTGCGAGCACTCGCCCGGGGCGGGGGAGCGGTGGTCCCAGCCGGAATGCGCATGCCGATGCCAGTCAACGGGTGGAAGTCGAGTGACTTCGGCATGCGCTTCGACCCGTTCTATCGGGTGTGGCAGCTGCACGCGGGAGTGGACCTCGCCGCGCCGGGCGGTGCTCCCATTCGAGTGGTGACCGCCGGTCGGGTCTTTCGTGCCGGCTGGAACGGCGGATACGGCAACTACACATGCGTCTATCACGGGCGATATCGAGGCAAGAGTCTCGGCACCTGCTATGCCCACCAGTCGAGCATCCTCGTGCACACCGGGCAGTGGGTCACCAGCGGGCAGATCATCGGGCGGGTCGGCACGACCGGCGCGTCCACCGGCAATCACCTGCACTTCGAGGTGCGACTCGACGGCACGCCAGTCAACCCTCTCGGGTGGCTCGTGCGGTGTCTGTGCTGACCCGTGGGCACGGCGCACGGCGTACCCACGGGTTGGTTTGGGGGTGGGTCGTCGCCGTCCACGCACAAATGACTCGTCAGCGGGTGATCACTCACGGGTAGACTGGCCGACCGGAATCTATGCGAGGAGGTCGGCCGTGCCGAGAGAGAAGGGGCAGACCCTGGTCGCGTCCAATCGGCGGGCGCGCCACGACTACGCCATCCTCGACAGTTATGAGGCGGGCCTCGCGCTCACCGGCACCGAGGTGAAGTCGTTGCGTGCCGGCCGGGCGTCGTTGGTCGACGCGTTCGCGCAGGAGAAGGACGGGGAGCTCTACCTCTACGGGCTGCACATTCCGGAATACGCCCATGGAACGTGGACAAATCACGCGCCCCGCCGCACTCGCAAACTTCTGCTCAAACGGGCCGAGATCGCCCGGCTGATCATGAAGACGCGGGAGAGCGGGCTCACGCTGGTGCCGTTGTCACTGTATTTCTCCAACGGCTGGGCCAAGGTCGAGATCGGTCTCGCGCGTGGCAAGAAGACCTATGACAAACGCCAGGACCTGGCGAAACGGGACGCCGACCGCGAGATCAGTCGGGCCATGGGGCGCCGCAACAAAGGCCGCGAAGCCTGACGGGATTGGCCCGCCGGTATCCGGAATGCGGATCGGGGCGTCGAGGTTTATCCTGTTGTGGCCCGCGCGAACGTGTGCGGGCGTCGAGGGGGTGACAGGTTTCGACTGCGGACGTTGAGGCAGGGGAAGCGAGCCGAGGAAGCCGACGTCGTCTCGTGAATCGATCGTCGGAAAAATATAAGCGCCAAAGATATGCGCGCTAGCATGGCCCTCGCCGCCTGAGGCGAGTAGCCAGCTCGTCGGACTGGGCGTGCCTATAGCCCAGAACCCGGCGTCAGCTCATAGGCTGGCCGATTCAGCTCCGTCGCGGGGCTGAACTGGTGAGACTTACCGCGACTGGGCCCGCCACACCGACTCGCTCACGTGATCGGAGGGGCCGAGTAGAGGCACAGTGAGCTGCGCTCGGAGAAGCCCTGTTGATGCGCCGGAGGACCCGGGTTCGATTCCCGGCACCTCCACCTCACACGACGGCGTCGCGACGAGAATTCGTTGCGGCGCCGTCGGCTTATCTCCGGCCGTCATGTCGCCATCTCATCGGGCCCTCCTCGCATCGTCAGATGCTGCGAAAAGTGAGGTTCGGCCCATAGTTGAGTCGCGATGTCTTTCACCCCGCAACCGCCTGACCAGGCGTCTTGAGTCCTGCCTGCCCAGCCCGCGCCGCGAAGAGTTCGCCCGCTGGCGGGACACGCCGCAGAAATCGGCGACACCTCCTGCCATCGCCGACGAGTCGACTCCCACCATCGACGCCGACGCCGGGCTATCGTGCGATGCAGGGCATCGACCACACGGGTGCTGACCATCGGCGACGACTCGGCAACGCCACCACGTCGCCGAGATCGCCGGACGACGCCCCAGCACGACGCATGGATGGGCGGGTGAACCGCGGAGCGTGGAAAGGCAGGCGATGGAGTCGCTGCTTGGGCACCTGCTGGTCGCGACTCCCGCACTTCGAGACCCCAACTTCGAGCGTACGGTCGTGTTGCTCGTGGCTCACGAGAGTGGCGGCGCCCTCGGCGTCATCCTCAACCGCGCCACCGAAGTCCCCGTCGCCGAGGTGCTCGCCGGGTGGGAGATCCTCGCCAGCGAACCCGCCGTCGTGCACGAAGGCGGCCCCGTGCAGCCCGAAGCCGCGATCTGCCTCGCCCGGGCGCGCACCAGCGTCGGCGACCTCGCCGGCTTCAACCGGGTCGACGGCGCGATCGGCACGGTCGCCCTCGGCGGTGACCCGGAGAAGCTGCGAGACCACCTCACCGACATTCGAGTCTTCGCCGGCTATGCCGGCTGGGCGGCCGGACAGCTCGAAGCCGAGATCGCGGCAGGCTCGTGGTTCACCTTCTCCGCGCTGCCAGGCGACGCGTTCTGCGCCACGCCCGACGACCTGTGGGCGATGGTGCTGCGCCGCCAGGGCGGCATCGTGGCCGCAGTGGCCAACTATCCCGACGACCCCACACTGAACTGACCCTCACTGGTGTTGGGATATCCGGCGTGACCTCCGCAGCGAGGATGTGTAATATTGCCCGAGTGCCCGGCGATACCAGACGGGTACGCGGGGCCGTGGCGCAGCTGGTAGCGCACCACACTGGCAGTGTGGGGGTCAGGGGTTCGAGTCCCCTCGGCTCCACCCAAAATAACCAGGGCGTTTACCCCACGAGGTAAACGCCCTGAGTCTTGCAGAGATCAGAAAGTAGCCAGCCGAGTAGCCAGGCCCTCACCCCGGCGTGGGGAGTGCGCCGGATGCTCCATCGGCGGCCTTGCCATCGTCCCTGTCTTGGCCGTCGGTGGGCGCACTGTTTGGTTGAGCAGCATCCCGCTCCGTGTAGTAGTGCGAGAAGTACTGCCGAATTCCGCTGTTCTGTATCAAGGGCCGCGCTGCGCGCGGCCGGGTGTGGTGGGTGTGGGTGGTGGGTGTGGTCTCGGTCGTGGTGTTGGCCGCAGTGTGATGGGTTGGTTGGTCGGGGGTTGACGCCGCGGTGCGGGGTCAGGTTCGCCGGGTTGCCTGTCGGCGGGATTACTTCCGGGTCGGTGTGGGCTTGGTTGTGCGTCGTCATGTCGTGTCTTGCTCGCGTTCAACGGCCGGGGAGACGCATCCGTGGGGTCTCCTTTGGTCCCCGGCGTCGTTCCTCCGGCTTCCGGCTTTCGCCTTTACCTTCGGTGCGGCGCGCCGGAGCCGGCCGCCGCCGGGCAAGGGGGTGGCGGGGTGTCTTTCGGCGAGGCGTGGCAGTCGTGATGTCGCTGGCGGCAGGCCACCTGTCCGGTGTGTGTGCCGTCGGTGTGGCGAGGGTGTCCCGCGTGTGGCTGGCCCGGGCAGGTAGTGGGGGTGGGGTGTGGGTGTGTGGTGGGTTGAGGTCGTGACGATCGCCGGCGTGGTTGGTGTGGGTGGGTGGTTGGGGCGATCGCTGCCGCGCCGCTGCGCGGCTTGCCCTTGGTTCCCGGTTGGTTGCGCGCCGACGAGGTCGAGGTTGACCCCGGCCGCCGTACGGGCGTCGCGGTGGGTGCCGGTCGTCGCGTCGTGGTTGGGGTCGGTTGGGTTGCTCGGGTGATGAGGGTGTGTGGTTGGTGGGTGGTTTGCCGTCCCGGCCGGGCGTGCCCGGCTCGGTACGGTCCTGGAGGGTGCGGGGTTGATGAGGACCAGGTCGACGGGGTCGGGGCGAGTTGCCGAAAGATTTTGATGGTCCGGTTGGGTGGGCGAAGGGGGCCGGCGGGGGTGTGGGGTTGCGGTGACGCCTTCGGCGGGGGCCGTAATTCGATCGCCTGACATGGGTTGATATTTGTTGGTTGTTCCGGGCGATCGAACACATGCCGTCCGTGCGAGGTCGCCCGCCGCAGGTTGGGACACTCGCCGAAGGGGGCAGCGATATTCGCGCCGATGGTGGCCGGTCTCGACCGCTCGACTATCTGATGATGGGTGCGACGCGACAGCCGATCATGTTCGCCCGATCAAGCGACGGGTTGACGCGGAGGATGATGGTGGGATGAAGCAGTTTGACCGTCTTCGGTAAGGGAGTGGATCGATGTCTCGCAACAACCTCGCGGGCGCTTACGAGTCGGTGGGTCGGGTGGGTGAGGCAATTACCCTGCATGAGCAGGTCCTCACCGACCGCCGACGAGCGTTTGGTGAGGACCACCCGCAGACCCTGATATCTCGCAACAACCTCGCGGGCGCTTACGAGTCGGCGGGTCGGGTGGGTGAGGCAATCACCCTGTACGAGCAGGTCCTCACCGACTCACGGCGGGTGTTAGGTGAGGACCACCCGCAGACCCTGACATCGCGCAACAACCTCGCCTACGCCTACCATTCGGCGGGTCGGGTGGGTGAGGCAATCACCCTGTACGAGCAGGTCCTCACCGACCGGCAGCGAGTGTTGGGTGAGGACCACCCGCAGACCCTGACATCGCGCAACAACCTCGCGAGCGCTTACGAGTCGGCGGGTCGGGTGGGTGAGGCAATCACCTTGTACGAGCAGGTTCTCGCCGACTCACGGCGGGTGTTGGGCGAGGACCACCCCGACACCTTGACATCGCGCAACAACCTCGCCTATGCCTACGAGTCGGCGGGTCGGGTGGGTGAGGCAATCACCCTGTACGAGCAGGTTCTCGCCGACCGACGGCGAGTGTTGGGTGAGGACCACCTCGACACCTTGACATCGCGCAACAATCTCGCCTACGCGTACAAGTCGGCGGGTCGGGTGGGTGAGGCAATCACCTTGTACGAGCAGGTTCTCGCCGGCCGGCAGCGAGTGTTGGGTGAGGACCACCTGCAGACCCTGACATCGCGCAACAACCTCGCCGATGCTTACGAGTCGGCGGGTCGGGTGGGTGAGGCAATCACCTTGTACGAGCAGGTTCTCGCCGACCGACGGCGAGTGTTGGGCGAGGACCACCCCGACACCTTGACATCGCGCAACAACCTCGCCTATGCCTACGAGTCGGCGGGTCGGGTGGGTGAGGCAATCACCTTGTACGAGCAAGTTCTCACCGACCGACGACGGGTGTTGGGTGAGGACCACCCCGACACCTTGACATCGCGCAATAACCTTGCGAGCGCTTACGAGTCGGCGGGTCGGGTGGGTGAAGCGATCGCCTTGTATGAGCAGGTTCTCACCGACCGGCAGCGAGTGTTGGGCGAGGACCACCCGCAGACCCTGACATCGCGCAACAACCTCGCCTACGCGTACAAGTCGGCGGGTCGGGTGGGTGAAGCAATCACCTTGTATGAGCAGGTCCTCACCGACCGGCAGCGGGTGTTGGGTGAGGACCACCCCGACACCCTGATGTCTCGCAACAACCTTGCGAGCGCTTACGAGTCGGCGGGTCGGGTGGGTGAAGCAATCACCTTGTACGAGCAGGTCCTCACCGACCGGCAGCGAGTGTTGGGCGAGGACCACCCGCAGACCCTGACATCGCGCAACAACCTCGCCGGCGCCTACCATTCGGCGGGTCGGGTGGGTGATGCAATCACCCTGTACGAGCAGGTCCTCACCGACTCGCGGCGAGTGTTAGGCGACGATCATCCACTTACCAAAACAATCGCCGACAACCTGGCGATCGCTCACCGAAACCCGAACTGACGTCGCCATGAGCACAGCAACGAGGGTGCCGGCTGGCGACAGGCACCGACCTTGATTGACGTTATGACCACAGAATTAACCACAGTTGATCTTGCCGCCGGCAGTTCACACTGAAGGGGCGGTTGACAGCAACGAGGGCGGACGAGCAGGGATGCGGCACGGCGCGTGGGCAGGCGTCGGCGACGTGTCTGGACGGAACCAATCAAGGCAGCCAAGCCTTTCGGAGGGTCAGGTGCGAACGTGGTTGGCGGCCGAAACATTTCACGATGGTCGGTCAGCTTGGTGCGATCTCGCGGGCAGCGCCGTGCCCGAGGCGACTGGGACACCGCCATCGCATCGGTTAGTGCAGTCGCGGAATGCTACAGCATCGACCCTTTCCTCCATAATGCGCATTTGTGGCACATGGACCTTCTCGCTCGGGCTGGACGTATCGAGGAGCTGAAGGCCCTGGGCTACATCGATGTGCACGCCCGAAGGCGGTTGGGCCGGCTTCTCCACGAAGAGCGAACGGCTGAGAAGCCATAAGGGTGTGCCAGATCCGTGCCAGTTCGGGCGGCGGAACTGGGGGAGCAGCGGGGAATCGTGGGGCAAGACAGCGCATTGGGTCACGATGACGCCTTCGGCGAGGCCGTAATTCGATCGCCTGTGATGGGTTGGTCGATGACTACAGCGGAGAGACCTCCGGCGTGCCGACCACGAGGACGAGGCTGTCACCGCTGACCCAGCAGCCACCGAGTGCGGTCCGTTCTCGAAAGTGCCTGGTCACACCCACTTGCCTGTTCGGCCGTTTGTCGAAGTGGCAAGCTTCGCTACCCTCGGGCGTGAATTGCCGACGGCGAGTTGCGTGGAGGGGTTCAGCGTGCGGGGTGGATGGCTGGTCGGCGTACTCGCCGCACTCGGGGCTACTGTGGCTACTCGCGGTAGACGCGGTCTGAACATCACCGCTGGGTTGATCGATATGGAGGGCTCACCGGCTGGTCGCTTCCCACCCTCGACCTCGAGATCATCGTCGACCGGCCGCGATCGGCCATTCGCCGCTGACAACGTCAACCAGCATGCCACCAGTCCCGGCGCTGTCACCGCGAAGTGCGGCAGTGTCGGGGTACAGCACGTTGGGCGGCACGATAACAACCAGACCAATGATAGTCGAGCAACTATCCCCAGCTGTGGCTGGACGCGCCGGCCGGACTGCACAATCCTGCCACACCGTGTTCGTCGGACGTGACCTGACCACTGTCCGAACACACCTTGTCCGGCGAGCCGGCCGATCGGCCAAGCCATACATGGACTCGGCGGCGTCGGAACCAGAGCGAACTTGCTATCCACTATGCCCACGCCCACCCCGGCCAGTACCGACTCTGCTGGTGGATCACCGCCGACACGGTCGACAACATCACCCTCGGTCTGACCGAACTGACCCAACGGCTACACCCCATGCCCGGCCTCGCCGCCGCCGCTGGCGAAGCCTGGGCCATCACCTGGCTGCAAACCCACCCCAACTGGCTGCTCATCCTCGACAACGTCGAAGAACCTGACCGCATCACCTCACTGCTGGGGACTCTGCGCGGATGCGGACACGTCCTCATCACCACCCGCCGCGATCTCGGTACCGCCCAATGGACCCAACTCGGACTCGTCCCCTTGCATCTGCAGGTTCTCGACCGGGGCGCGAGTGTCACCCTGCTCCAAGATCTCACGGGCGACTACAACCAGACTGCCGCCGATCGGGTCGCAGACGAACTGGGCGCCGCTTCCCCTTGCCGACACCGGAACGCCTCGGCGTGAAGCCGCTGTCTCAGTCCTGCAATCAACCGGCCCGGTCTACGCCTCGCCGGCTGCCGCCCGGCTCGCGCCGCAGCGGCGACGCGCCGACCAGGACCTCGACCGGTCGATCCCGCACGGTCCACATGCCACCGGCCTACGGCGCCCCGGATCACCGCCGAGCTCAGACGACGCGTCCGACGAAGCTGGTCAACCACAAGCGCGTCGCGCGGTTGATGCGCCGCGGCGCGCATCGCCGGGATCCACCTGCGTCGACGGGTCCGCACCACGATCCCGGCACCTGCCGGTCGCAAGGTCCCGACCGGGCGCGTCACTTCACCGCGTCTGGCACGATACCATCGAACGCACATCACCTAGCCGCGACCCGACGGCACGAACCTCCTGGCCGTCCTGTCCTACCTCGCACCTGACAACTGTGCTGCGACCCGAAGACATCCTCACCCCAATCGTCGCGACGCGCTGAAGGCCGCAGCCGCACCGCTGACCTACCGGCGATCTTACACCGATCACGATCAGCAGTACACTCCAAGACTTCGCCAAGCTGTGCACCGACTCGGCGTGACCAAGTCATGGCGCCGTCGGGTCAGCGCCGACAATGCCCTAGCCGATGCGTTCAACTCCACCTTGAAACGCGAGACACTGGCCGGCGCCACGGCCTGGCCGGACCCGGCCACCTGCCGACGAGCGATGTTCCGGTGGGTCACCCGCTACAACACAGACGACGCCACTCCTACTCGACATCTCGCCGTCACCTAGCGATTCGTCATTTGCTACGTACAACACCATACCATCACACCCCTTGTCATGATCCGGTCAGCACTACTAACAACTCCTTGCATTTAGATGGCACTCCCGTCGATCTCAACAACGCGCTGACCCTTCTCGCGTCCTACAGCATGATTAGCCGAGCTGATGGGCTGGTCAGCGTCCACCGACTCGTGCAAACCATCACCGCGGGGCCACTGCTCACCAACCCCAGCGATGGTGAACTACCCACGCCACTGTCCGATGCGATCACCGAGCCTGGCCGAAGCCGCACCCACCAACCACTGACCAACGTGGACAGATGGCCCCGCTGGAAGGCGCTGACCCCCCACATCGTCGCCGTCGCCAGCCATTTGTCGATCGGGCACCACAACACCACCATCCTCCACCTCGTCGGCCGGGTAGCGACGTACCTGGAAGGACAAGGTCAACTAGTCCCAGCGATCACCCTCTCGGCAGACCTGCAGCGACTCCCGGCGGATCTTTGGTGACGAGCATCCCGACACCCTGGTAACAACCTCGCGAGTGCCTACCGGTTGGCGGGGCGGCTGGATGAGGCGATCACCCTTTACGAGCAGGTCTACACCGCCGGTGGGCGGGTGTTGGGCGAGTACCACCCCAACACCCTGACCTCCCGTAACAACCTCGCGAGCGCCTACGAGACGGCGGGGCGGGTGGCGGAGGCGATCACCCTTCACGAGCAGGTCTACACCGACCGTCTGCGGATCTTTGGTGACGAGCATCCCGACACCCTGGGCTCCCGTAACAACCTCGCGAGTGCCTACCGGTTGGCGGGGCGGCTGGATGAGGCGATCACCCTTCACGAGCAGGTCTACACCGCCGGTGGGCGGGTGTGGGGCGAGGACCACCCCAACACCCTGACCTCCCGCGAGAACCTCGCCTACGCCTATCGGGTGGCGGGGCGGGTGGCGGAGGCGATCACCCTTTACGAGCAGGTCTACACCGACCGTCTGCGGATCTTTGGTGACGAGCATCCCGGCACCCTGGTCTCCCGTAACAACCTCGCGAGTGCCTACGAGTTGGCGGGGCGGGAGGCGGAGGCGATCACCCTTTACGAGCAGGTCTACACCGACCGTCTGCGGATCCTTGGTGACGAGCATCCCGACACCCTGGTCTCCCGTAACAACCTCGCGAGTGCCTACGAGTTGGCGGGGCGGGTGGCGGAGGCGATCACCTTGTTCGAGCAGGTCTGCGCCGACTGTCGGCGGGTGTTGGGCGAGGACCACCCCAACACCCTGACCTCCCGCAGCAACCTCGCCTACGCCTACCGGACCCTGGTCTCCGTAACAACCTCGCGAGTGCCTACGAGTTGGCGGGCGGGAGGCGGAGGCGATCACCTTGTTCGAGCAGGTCTGCGCCGACTGTCTGCGGATGCTTGGGACGAGCATCCCGACACCCTGGCTCCCGCAACTGGACCTCTCGGTGGGGCGGGTGGCGGAGGCGATCACCTTGTTCGAGCAGGTCTGCGCCGACTGTCGGCGGGTGTTGGGCGAGGACCATCCCGACACCCTGACCTCCCGTAACAACCTCGCCTACGCCTACCGGTCGGTGGGGCGGGTGGCGGAGGCGATCACCTTGTTCGAGCAGGTCTACAACCACGCTCAACGTATCCTCAGCGACGGTCATCCGGTAACCAGGACGATTGCCGGGAACCTCAATGCGGCACGCGAACAGAGCACCTGACGCTCGGCTGCGGCCAGTATTGCAACGCAGTACAGCAACGAGGCTGGCCATAGCCGACCGTTGACAGTCGCCATTGGCTCCAGAACCTTGTCGTTGGCCATAGTCGATCCGCCTGCCGGCAGTTCGCATCGAGGTGCGGTTGACAGCGACAGGTGACAGCAACGAGGCCGGACGAGTGAAGACGCGGTACCGCACGCGACCAGGTATCGGCGACGTATTCAGACGGGATCGGCCGAAGTAGCCGAGGCTTGTAATCGGAGGGTCAAGCGATCGAACGCATGCCGTCCGTGCGATATCTCACGCTGGGCGAACTGGAACACCAGGCCCGAGTGATCGAGCTACCGCACCCTGCCCAGGCTGCTCTAACCAGCTCGGTTCTGTTCCCGCCATGTTCCCGTGCTTGACCGTAGCCGGCCAGACCCGGCCAGAGGCGATGAGATCGACGAAAGCGGCCCCTGATCCACGTTCCGCCGGTCTGAGGCCGCTTGCGCACCTGGTGGCGGGTGAAGGATTCGAACCTTCGAAGCTTTCGCGACGGTTTTACAGAGCGCCGACGCGGTGGGAGGCTACCGACGTGGACAGCTACGACGGCCCAGCCGCCCTGGAATGGCGGTTCAACGACGGGCTGTGCGCCGCTGCCGAGGTCGACCTTCACGTCACGTCGACCGGGGGAACTTTAAAGGCATGGGCGACGCTTGTGGACTCTGCAGAAGCCGAGGGCATGGACTTCCTTATCGAGCTGGACCCGATGTTCGACCTCAGAGTCGGCGAGGACCGAACACTCACGGTGAGGGTCGCCAGGGACCAAGCTGGAAGACTGACGATGACGGAGTGGAGTGAGTAGGGCTGGTGTCGGCGTTGCGCCTCGTGCGAGTGCTGATCCCAGGGCGTGCCAGTTCGGGCGGCGGAACTGGGGGAGCAGCGGGGAACCGTGGGGCAAGACAGCCCATCACCGCAGATAGAAATCTTCCCTGGTCAGCGAGAAAGTTAAGATCGTCACTGGCAGTGTGGGGGTCAGGGGTTCGAGTCCCCTCGGCTCCACCGTGGATCTACACTCGCAAACCACGTGCGAGCTGGACAGATGTGCCCCGGCCGGGCTTCCGGTCGGGGCGTTTTGTCGTTCGTGGTGCTGATGCTGCTCACGGAGTGCGCGATGTTGACCCGGAACGTCGGGGTGGCGGTCGCGGTGGCCTGGTCCACCGCCTGGCCGATCATGAACGACGAGGCAGTGTCGGTCGCCGTCGCTGGCCCCTTCGATGTGTCAGTGTCGCCGAGGGCCTGCGACGCCCAGGGGCCAAGCCGCGCCGACCGATGTGCTTCAACGATCGAGCTGCGCAGCCGTTCGCTCTCACGGACGGGCGCTGACTGCTTGGACGCTTGGTGTGTAACGATAAGCCCGGGTTACTGAGAAAGTCAGCGTACGGGCAAATGAGAAAGCGCAGATCCTGGCCGTCCAAGACATTGGCGACCGGAGGTGTCCGGTGAGGGGCCGGCTTACGGACGCTGCCAACGCGCTCAATGCGGCACGACCGGACGCCGGTGTAAGGAGGTCCGCATGTGCCAGCACGCCCGGAACTGGTTCGCCGGCCAGACCTCAGCCGACTACCCGTTCTGATCAGATCCTTCTCGCAAGGACGGCTCCTCGACACGTTGTCGCTCATTCGTCATCGGCGGTCCTGGGCGCAGGGGCGCCCCAGGACCGCAGGGCGGCGACCGCGTCCTCGCGGGAGAGGTCTCCCCGTTCGACATGGAGGTTTTGGAGGAACCGGATGGCCGCGCCGACCTGCCGCCCGGGAGGGAGTCCGAGGATCTGCATTACCTCCTTGCCGTTGAGGGGCACCGGAACGTCGGGCAACCGGGTGTACGTGTCGCGCTCGGCCGCCTCACGTTCCGCGGCCTCTAGTTCTGCCTGCCGCACCGCGTGCCACTCGTCGTAGGTAGCGTGATTTCGAGCCTCGAAGGCGCGCGAACTCCAGCCCTCGTAGTCGCGTTCGGCGGCGAGCCCCACCTCGACGAAAAGGTCGTAGTACTCCGGTCGCATGTCACGAGGTTCGAGAACGATACCGAGTCGGGCGAGCACGGCGTTGATCGGCCATTCGTGCCGGGGGGCGGAGAACTCCCCTGTGTGTGACGGGCCCCAGATCCGCTTCCCGTCGCGCCACAAGGACGCGGTTTGGTATCCGGCGCCTCCGAAGAAGTCCGCCTCCACCTGGCCGATCGTCCCGGAGCGCGACCAGTCGCTCAGCCTGTCCTCGGGGTACGCGCTGCTGACCTCCTGATAGAGCCAGGACAGTAGGGGAACGAAGCCCATCCGTTGACGGAGCGGGACGACCGAAGAGCGGACTTCGTCGGGGACTACCCGTCTGAGAAGGTCGAACGGGCCGATGGCCGCGTTCAGGCGATAGGACATTGGGCCTCCACGGGGGTGGGGGGTCAGATCGCCTCAGCACACCCGGAGACCACGAGTTCGCCGTGCACGCAATCCTCCGATGATCTCCCAACGATGGGACGTCAACGTATCAGCTCGTCCACAATGGAAACCAGCGGCTCGCCGATACGGATGGCCGCTCCACCTGACTGACATAATTGAAGTCGCAGTGTCTGGAACACCGGTGGTGGCCTGACCGCGGCCGCCATCCGGCCAAAGTGGATCAGTGCCGCTCGCGCCCGCTGCGCCGGTACAGGGTGTAGCCGAACAGGGCAGTCAGGATCAGCGCCGACCCGCCCAGGCCGCCGTACAGCGCCGGCGTGCGCCAGGCGGCGCCCACCACCGGCCGACCGCTGAAGTCGATCCTCGTGGTGGCGCTGCGCTTGGTCCAACCACTGGCCAGATCCAACCGGACAGTCCATGGACCGTCGGGTAACAGTCGGTCGAGCCGCACGACCACCGTCTGGGTGACTTCGAGGGCGAGCGTGGCTCCGGAAATCTTGACGGGATCCGTGGTGAGGCCGCCCGGGCCACCGGACAGTCGCAGTTCACCGCCGAGGTCCAGCGCGCGTTGGCCGGTGTTGCGCACCGTGGCGGTGACGATCGGGGTGCCGTCCTTGTCGCGGTGTCCGGCGATCCCGCTGATCTGGAAGTCGGCCGGCGGTTCGCCGCCGGGCCCAACCGACAGGTAAACCCGGATCCCGGCGCGGGTCACGTTGTGCACACTGGGGCTCAGGCGGGGATTAGGCACCGTCTGTCCCCAGACCACCGCGTACCGTTCGCCGGCCGACGCCTTCTCCGGCACGGCGATGGTGACC
This sequence comes from uncultured Actinomycetota bacterium, assembly GCA_963736695.1. Taxonomy (GTDB): domain Bacteria; phylum Actinomycetota; class Actinomycetes; order Mycobacteriales; family Micromonosporaceae; genus CAVTPU01. The sequence continues at coordinate 1,836,850 of CAVTPU010000004.1, read as the reverse complement.
CACACCGGCGCCTCCGTGGCCGGAGCCAGCCTCAGCTCTGTCGGCTTCACGGTGATCCAACTGGACAGCTCGTTGGGGGTACCGTCCGGTGCGATGGTGAAGCCCGAGGAGTCGACGCCGGCGGCGGCGGGGTAGACCGTGAACGTGCCGGTGACCTCGGACGGGTTACGCACCACCACCCGGCGGCGGAAGGTCGTGCCGGGCTTGACGTGGTCGACGATCGAGTGCAGCGCGCGGGAGTCCTTCCGCCGGTTGACCGGCGCGTCGAGCAGCTTGATGCCCACCCCGACATCGGGCCCGGTCGGCACGGGTGTGAGGGCGGGTGGGACACCGGCGTTCGCCGGCCCTTCGGCGGACGCGGTCAGCCCGGCCGCAGCGAGGGCCGCGGTCAGACTGACCGCCAGCAGCGTGTTACGCGCCAGTGATGGAATGGGTCACTGTTCCGGTGTAGACGCCCGCCACCTGGGTGGGCGGGACGTGAATGGAGAGGTGCGGGTTGAACGACAGCGTGTTGTTGCCCGCACCGGCCGTCTTGGAGAACGCGGTCCGGGTCTGGTCGAGGGTCACCTCTTCGAAATGGGTCGGCTGGCCCGGAACGAAGGTGCCGTCACCGGTGTGTGCGGTCTCCGGACCGGAATAATAGTTGACGAAGTTGCGCAAGATGGTCTCCGCCGGTGTCCCGCCGCCGGTGGTGAACGACGTGCTGGTCACCGACGCGGTCCAGAGCGCGATCAGCGCGGCCCGTTGGTCGTTGACGAACACGACGCCCATCGGGACAACGAGCTCGCCACCCGGGTCGGCGGCGCCTAGGTCGACCGATGCCGGGGCGGTGATGTCCAGCGTGGAGGTGTTGACCGTGAACGTGACAGTGGTCGAGCTACTCGACGCGGCGTAGGCAGGTGTTCCGAGGGCCAACGCCGTCGCCGTGGCGCACAAGATCAGGAGTCCTTTTCTCATGATCGCAACGTATCCTCTCCACCTACGATAGATCGCCTATTTCTATAAATTTTAGTCTATAACTGCCGTTTCCCGGGCGGAACGGACGGACCCGGGTGTCGCCCCCGCCACGACTAGGCGACGCTGTAGGTCACCGTGCCGGTATAGGTGCCGCCCACCGCTTGGCCCGGTATGTAGACGATGACCGTCGGCTTCCACGAGGCGGAGTTGACCGACGTGCCGGTCGGGTGGCTGAATGCGCTCCGTTGCACGTCCAGCGACACGGCCTGGGCGGCGGTGGGCTGCCCGGGGGTGAAGGTTCCCGTCCCGGTGGTGGCCGTGGCCGGGCCGGACCACTGGTACACCGCGCTGGCCGGGACGGTCTCGGCGGCCGTACCGCCACCGGTCCGGAACGACGTGGAGATCACCGACGCGGTCCAGGTGTGCATGCCGATTCGAGTGTCGGTGACTGTCACGGTGCCCAGGGTGGCGCTGACCTGCGCGCCGGGTGCGGCGGCGCCCAGGATGACCGGGCCGGTCGGCGCAGTAATGGACAGTACCCCGCCTTCGGTGGTGTTCAGCCGCACCGAGACCGTGCCGGCGTTGGCGTTGGCCGTGGCGACGTCCGGCCGGCCGTCGCTGTTGAAGTCGGCCACCACCACCCCGAACGGACCGTTGCCCATCGCGAAGTTGGTCGCCGCGCCGAAGCCGCCTGCACCGTCGCCGAGCAGCACCGAGATATTCCCGCTGGTCGAGTTCGCGACGACCAGGTCGAGATAGCCGTCCATGTCGACGTCGCCGGTGGCCACCGCCCGCGGCGTGTTGCCGGTGGCGTACGCGGTGCGTGCGCCGAAGCCGCCGGTGCCGTTGCCCAGCAGCACTGACACGGTGTTCCTACCTTCGTCCGCGTTGGTCACCACCACGTCAAGGTTGGCATCGGCGTTGAAGCGGCCCAGGGCGACACCATACGGGCCGGCGCCGGCCGGATAGTTGCGGAATGCGCCGAACGTGCCCGTGCCGGTGCCCAGCAGCACGGACACCGCATCGTCCCCGGACGACGCCACGGCGAGGTCGGCCCGGGAGTCGCCGTTGAGGTCCCCCACCGCGATCGCCTTCGGCTCGGACCCGGTCAGGTACCCGACCGGCGCCCCGAACCCGCCCGTGCCGTTGCCCAGCAGAATGGCCACCCGGGCGTCGGAGTTGGTCACCGCGAGGTCCAGGTAGCCATCCGCGTTGAATAGACCCACGGCGATGCCTGCCGGCCCGGTCCGGGCGGCGTAGTTGACTGCGGTGGCGAACCCACCGGCACCGTTGCCCAGCAGCACCGACACGTTGTTGGTGGCCGCATTGGCGGTCACCAAGTCCAGGTTGCCGTCGGAGTTGAAGTTGCCGACCGCCACGCCGATCGGTCGCCGCCCCCCGGACAATCCGAAGGTGGTGGCCGCACCGAAGGTGCCCGTGCCGGTACCCAGCAGCACCGAGATGCTGTCACCGGTGTAGTTGGCCGACACGAGATCCGGAATGAGGTCCCGGTTGACGTCGCCTGTGGCCAGCGACCGCGGCGACTGGCCGACCGTGTAGTTGCTCACTGGCCCGAAGGTCACCGGAGCAGCCCACACCGGTGTGGCTGGAACGGCCGCCAGCAGGCCGGTCGCCAGCAGCGCCGTCACACCCGCGACCACCGTTGCTCGCCTGAACTCCACGCGCGCAGGCCCTCCGATCTACGATACATCACCTACGTCCGATTATATCCGATTTGATGGTGTTACGGGTATCGCGTCGGTATCGTCGGCCGCGAAACCGCGCCGGGTCGGCTGGACGTAGCGCCGCCGCCCGCGCAGGACGTCGACCAGGCCGGGCAGGCAGCACAGCGACGCCAACTGCCGGGAGCCGAGGTTGTCCAGCAGCGCGTACCCGAGCACCCGGCCGGTGTCTCGCGGCTCCGGCCGGCGGTGGTAGTCCGCCTCGGCCAGCACGACCGCGTACGCCCCGAGTTCCACCGGCGCCCCGGCCGCGGCCACAACGAGCTGCGGTACCCCGTACCGCCGGATGCCCGGGTCGCCGACGGTCGCCGGTGCCCGGGGGAACGCTCGGCTACCCATTTGCCGACGGATGGCAAGCTCGTGTTCCGTGACCGATGATTTCGCGAAAGACCACATGCACGGCCAGCTCAGGCGGATTCGTCAGGCTCTGGTCTGGAAGCTCGATGGCTTGTCCGACTATGACGTCCGGCGTCCTCTCACAGTGACCGGGACCAACCTTCTTGGCCTGGTGAAGCACTTGGCGACCGTGGAGGCCTGGTATTTCGGCGAGGTCTTCGGCCGTTCGTTCCCGGTGCCGCTGGGGCGATGGCAGGACGCGGACGGCAGCGACCTGTGGGTGACACCTGGCGAGACACGCGAGCAGATCATCGACTTCTATCAGCGTGCCTGGGGTCATGCGGACGCGACGATCACGGGGCTTCCCATCGACGCGCCTGGCCACGTGCCGTGGTGGTCGCGGCCTGATGTGAAGCTGTTCAACATCATGGTCCACGTCCTTCAGGAGACCGCCCGGCATGCCGGGCAGGCCGACATCTTGCGTGAGCAGATCGACGGCCGGACCGGGGTAGCGGCTGAGTACGAGGAGCAGATCGACACGGCGGCCCGCGAGGCGCATCGGGCGAAGGTCGAGGGGGCTGCGCAGAAAGCAACGGGCGGCTCGCATGATGCCGACCAGCCCGACACTCCTCGCGCGGCGAGGACGCCGTGATGTCTCCGGGCCTTGTGGAGGCTTGCCCGTGAGAGTGGTCATCGTCGCTGCGGTGGTCGCGTTCATCATTTCCCTGTTCGGCACGCCGGTGGCGATTCGCGTCTTCACCGCGCTCAAGGCCGGACAGCCGATTCGATCCATCGGGCTCGCCAGTAACCAGGGCAAGAAGGGCACGCCCACGATGGGTGGCGTCGTCTTGATCGTGGCGACCGTCTTCGCCTACGTAGCCGGACACATCGCCCTGACCACCCTGCCTGAACGGCAGATCGCGCAGGAGGGGCCGACCATGACGGCCGTCGTCCTGCTCGGCCTGTTCGTCTTCTGCGGCGTGGTCGGCTTCCTCGACGACTTCCTTAAGGTGCGCCGGCGTAACTCCGACGGCCTGTCCGCCAAAGGCAAGCTGCTCGGCCAGGCGATCGTCGGCGGCGGCTTCGGCGTCGCCGCACTCTATGTGGCCAGCACCAACGGCCAGACCGTGGCCAGCGAGCACATCTCGCTCATCGGCGACATCAGTTGGCTCAACGTCGGCAAGGTCGGGTCGGTGATTGTGTTCGTCTTCGTCATCACGGCGATGTCGAATGGCGTGAACCTCACTGACGGCCTCGACGGCCTGGCCACCGGTGCGTCGGTCCTGGTGTTCGGTGCGTACGCGCTGATCGGGTTCTGGCAGTACCGGCACTGGTGTGGTGACACCGACTACGCCCGCATGAACGACTACTGCTATCAGGTTCGGGATCCCTTGGAGATCGCCATGATCGCAGCGGCGGCGGCCGCCGCCTGCGTGGGCTTCCTGTGGTGGAACGCGTCCCCGGCACGGATCTTCATGGGTGATGTGGGCTCGCTCGGGCTCGGCGGCCTGATCGGCGGGCTCGCGGTGGCGACCCGCACCACGCTGCTTTCAATCTTGATTGGCGGGCTCTTCGTCATCATCACGACAACCTGGGTGATCCAGATCGTCTCGTTCCGGACCACCGGCAAGCGCGTCTTCCGGATGGTGCCGTTGCACCACCATTTCGAGCTGGCAGGGTGGAGCGAGGTCAACATTGTGGTCCGGTTTTGGATCGTGGCCGGCATCTGCGTGGCGGTCGGCCTGGGCCTGTTCTACGCGGACTACTTGGCGGTCGTTGGATGAAAGCCACGCGACAACCCTGTGTCGTGCCACCGACGATGATCCGCCGGGGCGGGCCCGGTTTCGGCCGCGAACCCACGTCCAACGTTCTACGCTGCCGTTATGTCAGCGTCCGAGCAGGTGTCGCCGCGCGCGTCAGCGCTGCTTCAACAAGCCACGATTGCTGTTGGAGGGGTCGGCTTCTTCGTGGGCTTTGGCCTTGGCGCCGCAACTGCGGCCGGACAACGAGTCTTCTGCTTGGTCGTTGGCGCGGTTGGTCTGCTCGCGTTTGTGCGACATAACATCACGGCTGCCTCGGACGCTGTCCGGCTCGGCTTCGATGATGGGCACCGTGGCTTTCAGTATGAGGTCGGCTTTGCCAATCTCGCGTTTGGAGTGACCGGCCTGCTGGCGGCGATCACGAACTGGGGCCAAGGGGGGCGGGTCGCGGCCCTGGTCGGCTTTGGGACCTACATGGCCGCCGTATTGATCTACCACTCCCGCCGAGCTGCCCGCGGTGAACTGGTCGGCAAACGCGCGCTGCTCGTCGTCGGCTCCACCGCCGCCTTCACGGCCATTCTGCTGATCGTGGCAGGCATCGGCGCCCACGCTAACGGCCTTTGGCCATTCTGATGCTGAATCGTTCGGTCGTGGCGAACACGCGCCGGCCGGCCCGCGGCGTCGACGCAGACTGAGGTCGAGGGCTAATCCTGGCAGACAACACCGGAGTGTTGACACATCTGATCGACTGGGCTGGCGACCTGACCGACACCGCAGGCGACGAAAGCCACCGTCGCCGCCACGATGATGAAGACAACCAAAAAGAGGACACTTAGTACGCCCTGAAAGTTGACCATTTTTTCGGCGATGCGGGTCACGTCTGGGTCGACGTCCTGCAACACATTGAAGTTGGCGGCACCAGTCGGGGGCGACGGCACGGGCGCGGCAGTCTCTGAGCCGTCTGACGCTGTGTCCGATGCCAGGGGCGTTGAGCAGTTTGTCCTTGGCCAGCTGGAATTCCTCTGCGGTCAACGTGCCGGCGTCGTGGAGCCGTTGCAGCTTCGACAACTCGTCTGCCAGGCTCATGGCATCCTCCCAGGGTGCGATCAGGTTCCGTCATGGTACGGGGGACGTCCAGCGTCCCTTCCCTGCCGTTGTCAGGTCCACAGTGGATATCGATGGCCCTGCAGGTTCAAGTCTCGGCGATCGCGTGGCCGATCCGAGCACACTGGCAGGATGACCACATGATCATTCCCGGCTACCTGGATGGATACGAGCCGCCGTTTGTCCAGTCACCTCTCGTTGACGGCTCCGACATGATGGAGGTCGAGCTGTTCTGGCCGACATTCCTGCATACCGTGGGCGGATCCGCATCGGCGCCGCACGCCTTCAACGCCGATCCTGCAGACCTCAATGACGTCATCGACGCGTTTCTAGACAAGCACGCCTGGCCGGTGTTCTCGCTGCGGCTCTCCGCTGTCGGTCGCGTACATGTCGTCATGCGCAACTTTCCCGATGAAGGCGGCATTGACTATGTCCTCAATCCCGGCCGAGGAGGCGACGTGATTTCGCTCGCAGCCATGGACGGGCATTTCCGAGGCCCGGCTCTCGCCTGGTCCGAGCTGATCACCGTCGCCCACCAGCCGGATCCCAATCACACTCCCGCTGAACGGCTTCTTCTGCTTTTGCCGGCCTGCGCAGACCGAGACCGCCCCACCGACGCCAACCAGACCGTGGCGGAAGCCCTCACTGCCATCGGCGCCACTTCACACACCGGCAAGGTTTCCGAAGAACTGCTCAACAGCCCCCGTTACTGGGCCCGCGACTGCGCCTGGACGATCGTCGGCGGCGCCTTGATCTGTCGTGGGTCACACACCTACCGCAGTCCCGATGGGGGACTGACGCCAACCGACCTACGCCTGATCACGGACGCGTTCGGGCGCAGACCCGCCAGCGACGTTTAACCACCGCGGCACCGACCAAACACCGGAACCGGCAGGGCATCATGTCGAGGTCCGAAGCGTCAAGTCTCCTCTGAGCGGCATGCGCGCTTGATCAACCGTCCGCTCATGTCGATGTGTTGTCCACGTGGACGTCCTCGGCGCGGTTTCGGCTTGCCGGACGGCGATGACGCAGGATCGTTTGCTTAACCACGGTTGACTGTTGGCACGGCCGGGTGGTCCTATGCTCGGCACATGCCTCGCCTTATCGTGCTCAACGGACCTCCGGGATGCGGTAAGTCCACTGTGGCCCGAATGTATGTGGACCGGCACCCGCTGGCGTTGAACCTGGACATCGACCGGGTGAGGGACCTCGTCGGTCGCTGGCAAGACGATCCACAAAGACGATCCACACGCCGCCGGGTTGTTGGCGCGAGCTATCGGACTGTCAGCGGCACGAACTCACCTACTCGCCGGTCATGATGTGGTCATTCCGCAATTCCTCGCCCGGGTGGAATTTCTGGAGCAGGTCGAGCAGGTGGCCACCGAGACTGCCGTCGCATTCCACGAGATAGTCCTCATGGACAGCAAGGAGAACGCACTGCGCCGATTCGTCGAGCGGAGCAACAGGAGCGACGACCCCGCGCACATAGAGGCCGGGAGGATGCTCGACCGTCAAGGTGGCGTGGAGGAACTCGCTCTCATGCACGATCGACTGGTCTCGCTCATCGCCTTCAGGCCTCGTGCGCGGGTGGTGCGAAGCATCAGTGAGCACATCGAGCAGACGTACCAGGAATTTGTCGTCTGTCTGTCATAGCACCGAGCCATCTGCGGCGGCGGGCCGAGTGGCGGTCGCGAGGCGCTCGACAAATCGCGTTGCATGGGCTTTCGGCGGCGCCTACCGTGAAGGCATCCGCACCGCGAGAAGGAGATCAACGGTGAAGATCTGGCAGACCATCAAACCGCTGGGGTACGCGCCCTGGCGCGATGCTGCCATGGCATGGTCCTCCTGGCAGCCACGTGGACAGCATTGGGGCAGGCTGCGATAAGCGCACGCAGACGCGCGAACGCCGCCCACCCGAAACGGGGCAGGGCGGCGTCTTTCGTTTCGGCACAACCTCATAGGGGTGTAGCTCAACAGGTTGAGCGTCGGTCTCCAAAACCGAAGGCTGCAGGTTCGAGTCCTGTCGCCCCTGCGATCCGCCAGCATAGGTGGACCTAACTCGCGAAAACTCCACAGTGGATGTTGTGAAAGGCGTCGAGGTTGAAACGACTTCGGCGCGATCGGGAGCGTCCGGCACGGTGACCGGGCTCGGTTTGGGACCGAGACGCATGGGGTTCGACTCCCCAGCTCCCGACTTATGTTGAAACGTCCGAGCCGACAGCGGTTCCGTTTTCATCTAGATCCTAGCGTCCTAGGTCGCTCCAGTGAACGTGACGTGGTCGTCTTCGCGACGACTGTCGGGTGAGGAACGACTGCGGACGAGTCCGCGACAGATGTCGCGGACTCGGCTATCAAGACTGAGCGTGGTTTGGTGGTGATAGCGTGACCGTCGCTCAACTTTCACCCATTGACGCCATGGTCGACGTTGTCCGGCCGGGCATTCGCGAGAAGGACGGACCATGTCAGATTTTCCACCCCCATACTCGTACGGGGGATATCCGCCGCCTCCACCGAAGAAGCGCATGCCAGGGTGGGGTTGGGGCCTGATCATCGGCGGCGTTTTTCTCGTCGTCGTGTGCTGCGGATGCGGGATCGCCATCGTGAACACCGATTCGTTCCAGAAGGGCTTCCAGGACGGATATAACGGCTCCACCACCAACCAGTTGCGTTAAGCCCTTCCGGCGGTCTCCGTTTCCGCCCACGATGCCGGTCTGGGCCTCGGCGCTCGGCCCGGCATCGCTCGGAGCGGTTAGGCGTCCCGGCTCGGCACCGGGACTCGACACAGGTCGGTCGCGACAACAACGTCGCCATCGAAGTGCTCGGCGGCCTCGGCCCGAAACTCGCCCAGATCGCTGTATCGCTGGGAGAAGTGGGTGAGCACGAGCCGGCGGACCCCGCACTCGGCCGCGACCCGGGCGGCCTGCGCGGCGGTTAGGTGCGCGTGCGTCGCGGCGAGGTCGGCATCGCGATCGAGATAGGTCGACTCGATCACCAGCATGTCGACCCCGTCGGCCAAGGCAAAGACGTTGTCGCAGAGCCGAGTGTCCATGACGAACGCGAACCGTTGTCCGCGTCGGGGCTGGCTGACCTCGTCGAGGGTGACGGGCACGCCGTCGACTTCGACGAAGCCGAGTCGTTGCAGCCGGCCGATGTCCGGCCCGGTGATCCCCCGCGCGGCGAGCAGTTCCGGCAGCATCCGGCGACCGTCCGGCTCGGTCAGCCGATAGCCATAGGTCTCCAGACGGTGGTCGAGCCGGCGGGCCGTGAGCGTGCCGCACTCCATCCGCGCTATCTCCCCGTCGCCGACGACGGGCTCCTCGTGGAGGTCGGCCGTCTCGTGAAACTCGGCGGCGTGGCGCAGCCGCGCGAAGAACTCGGCGCCGGACGCGGGATAGTGGGCCGTGACGCGGTGTGTCACCCCGTCGAGTGATAGGCGTTGCACGATGCCCGGCACCCCTAGGCAGTGATCGCCGTGGAAGTGGGTGACGCACAGTCGGGTGACGCCGGTGGCCGAGACGCCGGCCATCGTCATCTGTCGTTGCGTTCCCTCGCCTGGGTCGAAGAGGATTCCTTCGCCGTCCCATCGCAGGAGATATCCATTGTGGTTGCGGTCTCGGGTGGGAGTCTGGCTCGCGGTTCCCAAGACGACGAGTTCACGGGTCGACACGTGGCGACCCTACGTTGTCCACGCCGGCCAACTGAACCGAATATCCGTGTTTGACCGCGTTGGCTATCGACGCACGGCCGGAAGTTTCTCCCCGTAAAGACGAGTCGCGACCCGTGAAGTTTACTTTTGGGTAACGATAGGCTCACCTTGGCTATGGCAATCGGGGGTCGCGGGTTGGCGGGTTCGCCGGGGAAAGTCTCGGGCCTTCTCGCCACAGGCCGGCGTTCTGACAGCTCAGGGGCCAGTGAGGGCGGATTGGTGAGCGCCATCTATCGATGTATCGCCAGAGTTTGCCTGTCGTCACGCGGCGTATGGCCCTGTGTACCGTTAGCGCGCGACGCGCGTGCCTCACTCGTGTCGCACACAGACTCGCGGCGTACCACAGCGGTCATGATTTTGTCTGACCACCTGCTCGACGCCGTTCCACCCACAACGAGCGAGGTCTCATGTCAGACAGAAGCATGTCCCAGATTGTGAGCGCGGCGGTCAAAGACTTCCGCCTGTCCGTGCCCGAATGTGTCGCCGGCGGCATTATCGACCTCTCCACCGGAATGCTGCTCGAGGTGTCCACCGTCGACGAACACCCATCCGAGGTGCTCGATCTGCTCGCGGCGGCCACGTTCGATATCTTCCAGGGACGCAACGTGGTCACGATCGAGCAGATATGGAATCGTCTCCGCGGAGTCGACTCAAATCAGCACTATTTCCAGGAAATCCTCATCAACAGCAACAATCTCACTCACCTCTTCATGCGCAGCCGGGCACACTCCGCCATGATTGGAGTTGTCGTCTGCCGCACCTCGGTCAACCTTGGGATGCTCTTCGCCCAGTCTCGTCTTGTGATGCGCCGATTCGACGCGGCCATCGGCTGACCAATCCCATCGTGACCTTCGAACGCCTGAAGAACCACCGGATGACGGAAGGGACCGTTGCGATGAGTGCTCTGGACAACACAGCAGCCAGTCAGGTGCGGGCGGAGCTCGCCGCACTGCGGGTGCGGGTCGCCGGCGTCACGGGATGCGCCGTCGCCGGTGTCGACGGACTCGTCATCCTCGACGACTCCGCTGGCGGCGCCGACGTCTTCAACGTGGCCGCGCTCGCGGCGGCGATGGCGGGGATCAGCCGGCAGGTCGGCTATACGCTCGATCAAGGCAAATACCTGGATTGCGTTATTCACGGGCAGGACGGCTACTTTGTCGTCTATTCAGTCAGCGACGAGGCGCTGCTCGCCGTGCAGGGCGACGCCAATCTCAACGTCGCGGCGCTGCATCTGGAGACCCGCGGTGTCATCACCCGACTCGGCCGGATGCTGCGCGACAGCGACCTCATCGAGGCATCGCCGCTGCTTCTGCCGCGCGCCGGATAGTCGAAACGCCACCCGGGTCATGAGGTGGTCAGATGACTCGGGTGGCGCGCTCCTCGGTGGCGAAACGGCGGCGTCGGACGGTGTGAGAGGTCGAGACGGTGAAAGACGTCAGTGCCGTCGGCTAGAGTTCGACGTCGACACAGCGCTAGCCTGGTCACCGTGAAGTGACTACATGAGCGGGGGAGGCTCGGCGATGAGTGATGGTCTTCGCATAGATCCAGATGGTCTGCGGGCGGCGGCGCCGGCGTTCGTCACACTCGGCGACCGGATGGACGACATTCTTCGTACGTTGCAGGGCCGCATCGACGCGGAAGGCGACTGCTGGGGAGCCGACGACTACGGCTCCGCCTTCATCAAAGACTATGTGCCCGCGCAGGAGAGCGCGGTCGAGTTCTTCCCCCAGGTGGCCGGCGCGCTGCGTGCCATCGCGACCGGTCTCACCGAGGTCGCGGCCACCGCCGATCGGGGGGAAAAAGCGACACACGACAAATTCCGCGCATGAGCGGAATCGTCGACAGTCGACGTCGCCCAGGCATTGGCGCGACACGATGACCCTGGAATTGCCCGCAGAGGTTCGTTGGTTGGAGTGGGTCGTCGGCAGTGATTGGCCCGACGGCGACGAGGACGCGTTATGGCGCCTCAGCGCGGGGTGGCGAGACGCGGCCCGTGACATCTACACGGTGATCGCCGAGGGCGACACCGCCTGCGCACGGGCACTCGAGTCGGTCGACGGACCGATCGCCGCCGCTATGGCCGCGCACTGGGCGAAGTTCGGCGCGACCAGCGAAGGCTATCTCGTGCAGTTGGCGACCCTGTGCGAGCAGCTGGCCGACCACTGCGACCAGACCGCCACACAGATCGAATATGCCAAATATCAGTTCATCGCCGCGCTCATCGCCCTCGCCATCGAGATCGCCTATCTCGTGGCGATGGCGGTGCCGACCTCCGGAGCCTCGGCTGCGGCGATCCCCCTCGCTGAGGTGGCGACGCAGAGCATCATCCGCACCATCGCGATGGGCGTGTTGCGCACCATCGGACTGATGGTCGTCCAGAACGTCGTCATCGACGTGGTTCTGCAAGACCTGCAGATCAACTCCGGGCACCGGGCAGAGTTCGACAGCAGCAAAACCGTGCAGACCGCAGTCGATGGAGTCGTCACGGGCGCGGTTTTCGGAGCGCTCGGCGGCGCGGTGCACGTCGGCGCGCCCAAGGTGATGCCGGAGTCCTCGCCCGCGTGGCTTCGCACAATCGGTGAGGGCGTCGCCGTCGACCTCACCGGATCGGTCGGGCTCGCGGCCGTCACTGGTGAGGACCTCTCGTTCGCCAACGTCGCCGCGACGGTCGCCACGAGCGCCGCGATGGCCGGCGGCACAACCCTCAGCCAAGGCGCCCACGGACACGGGAGCCAGCCTGCGGTGATCGACTCGTCGCTCACCGCGCCCGACACGCTCACCACGCCCGCCAACTCGCCGCCGGTCGCGCCGCATGTCGATGTTTCCGCCGCGCCCAGCGGCGCGCCATCGACTCATCCGGACCCGCCGGCCCCCCGAACCGCCGCGCCGGGCCCCTCGACGCATCCGCCCGGCACGTTGTCCGTCAAGGTGGGGGATACGACGCTGACCGTGCGACCCGCCGTGCCTCCGTGGCTTGCCGGCCACGGACCCATGCAGACGATCCCGGCCGACGGCTGGATGGTCAGCGAGGAGCACTTTCACGCCGCGCTTAGGGGTGATGCGACCCCAGTCACGACAACCCCCGACCCGGGCGTGATGTCGTTCACGCGTCCCGACATTCCGCATCCCGACACCACGCGCCCTGACACCTCGCAGCCCCCCGACACGACCCGAACGGGCGGGCCGTCCGCTGGCCCGCCAGATGTCACCCAGCTCAGCTCAACGGCCCCCAGCATCGCGGAGTCGCCCCGCCCCGACCCGGTGGCCGGCGAGGCCAATCGCCCCGACTCGGGCCATGTCGACGCCACAAGGGTCGACCCTCAGCGCTCCGAACCGCAGCGCGCTGACCCCGCGCGCACCGATGTCGCCGGACGTCCCGACGTGATTCGGATCAGGTCTGCCCGTTATCCCTACCCGGATGACCACGAGGCCGCTCCGCAGCGTCCTACAGTTCGGGCCCCTGCGGCTCAGACCCCGCCTACGCCGCGTACGGAGCCGCGTACGGAGCCCCACGTCTCAGAAGCAGTTCCCACCGTCCCGGCCCCGCGGCCCGCGACGCAGATCCCCGGTCTGCGTGTGGAGGCAGCCAACCTCTCCCGGCTCGCCAATGACATAACTCTCGACGAGGCGGCCCGCAGCCGGGCCAAGGCCGAAGCGTTCGCGTTGGCGGAGCGGCACAGTCTGCTCGGTGTCGATCCGGACCCACGAAACTGGGCGAATTCCGACGGCAAGCATCCCGAGCTGGAGGCGATGGCCGCCGAACACGCGTCGTTGACGCCCGCAGACCGGGTCCGCGTGGACCGACTGCACGCCCGCACCGAACTCGACGCGACCGGCACGACGCCTGCCGATCGGGTGCGAGACGGCGACGACCTGGCAACCCTGTTGTCTCAGGGCATCACCCCAGCCGAGATAGCGAAGTTGTCCGATCCGCCGACGCTGCAACGACTCTTCGGTGACCTCACCTCCGAGCAAGCGGAGAACCTCGCCACTCTGCTGCGCGACCCGTCGGTGCGGGACATGCTGCACGACAGTTGGGGCAGCCCACCCACCGATCCGCCGATCCTCGCCGAGGCGCTGCTGTCGAAACTCGGTCAGCGTCCGGTGCTCGTTGACGTCATGCTGCGGCTCCCCGAGCTTCGTGAGGTATTGACATGGCGGCCCACCACCCTCGACCACCTCGCCAACTATCCCAAGGCCATCGACGCGGTGCGCCGGGTCGTCGACGACATTGAGGCCCGGGGCGCCGCCGCCGACGGTCGGCAGCCGGATGTCGACGCCGCCGACAACGATGGGAGACGGCCAGACGCCGACGTTGCGGACGGAGGGCAGCCCGACTCCGGAGCGCCGACCACTGCTCCGCAGTTGAGTGCCGAGCACCGTGCCATCAGCGACGCCGCCACGCCCTCGATAATCGTGGAATTCCAAGACGGCTTTGACTCCGCGCGTCAAGATGATCCTGCCTATCGTGCCGAATATCTCGAACAGCTCTATGACGCGGCCTATGGGCAGACCCGGAGTCGGCCGTTCGATCCGTCGTCGGCCCAAGGAGAGCTCGACGCGGTCGCTGCGGAGATCGCCGGTGACGCGGGGAAGGTTGGTGGGCGGCACTCGGCGAAAAACTGGCAGCGGGTCTTGGACAAGGTCGAGCGTTGGGACAACGAAGCGAATCGCCTTACGGATTTGGCTGGGGTGAAGATCATCTTTAGTCGGCTCGACGACCTCTACGCCTCGCTTGACCAAGTGCGCCAGCACCCTGGCATCGAGATCGTCGCGCTTGAGGACCGCTTCGCCGCGCCGACGGGCAGCGGCTATCGTGACGTGCAGATGAATGTGCGTGCAAGTAACGGTCACATTGGCGAGTTTCGACTACACCTGGCGTCCTTCGATGAGATCGCGGAGTGGGAACACTCGATCTTCGAGGTGCGTCGAGACCTGGATGCTCTGGAAGGAAGTCGAGGTCTCACCGCGACGGAGGCCGCGCTGCGCGATGGGTTGAAGGAAGAGCAGAAACGGGTGTTTCAGCCTGCGTTTGAGGCGGCTGTCGCTGAGGTTCCCCGTTCGGAAGGGGCGTAGGAAGTCATGGGATCAGGAATTCCGCTGCCGGGATATTACCGATATGACACGCTTCCGGCGAAGATGTTGCGGACCCCGGATGGGGGCATTGAGCTGTGGATCTTTGATTTGCAGACCGGGGGGTGGAAGCCGGGCAATGAATTCATTGATGATATTTTATTCGCTTCCGGTGGTGACAACAACACATTTCATTATCTAGACAAAAATGACTTCATCTACAAAGTAGAATCGGAGAGGGTACATAATCGTCGTCGTTGGATTGAAGGTGAGATTGCCGCGATCTATGCGACTGTCAACGCGATGGTGGAGAAGATTGCCGCAGAGCGGCGGATGGCGACGCCTGTGGAGGGCGCGTTGATTAAGGGTCTCCAGCGGGAGACCTATCCGATGTATGAGGCCGAGTTGGCGAAACGTGGTGACCCGGGTGCTGACGTGGAAGCTGCCCGTGAGGCGGGATTGTTGCCCGACACTGACGACGATCCGACCGGATCCTCCTCCAGATGAACGCCCTCATCGCGTCGCTGTGGGACGGTGGCATCTCGTCCTCGAAGCCACGGGTGTTTCAGCCTGCGTTTGAGGCGGCTGTCGCTGAGGTTCCCCGTTCGGAAGGGGCGTAGGGCTTCATGGGATCAGGAATTTCACTGCCGGGATATTATCGATACAACACATTTCCGGCGAAGATGTTGCGGACCCCGGATGGGGGTATTGAGCTGTGGATCTTTGATTTGCAGACCGGAGGATGGAAGCCGGGCAACGAATATATCGATGAGATCCTCTTCGCTGTCGGTGGTGACACGTTCCATTACGGGGACAAGAACAACTTCATCTACCACGTTGAGACGGAGAGGATACGGGATCGTCGTCGTTGGATTGAAGGTAAGATCGCCGCGCTCTATGAGACCATCGACGCGATAGAGAAAAAACTTGATTCCGAGCGTCGTTCGGCGACGCCGATGGAGGCTGCGTTGATTCATGGCCTGCAGCGGGAGACCTATCCGATGTTTGAGGCCGAGTTGGCGAAACGTGGTGACCCGGGTGCCGATGTAGAAGCTGCCCGTGAGGCGGGGTTATTGCCCGACGCTGACGACGATCCGACCGGACCCTCCTCCAGATGAACGCCCTCGTCGCGTCACTGTGGGACCGGTGGCATTTGGTCATCGAAGCCACCGGCGTGGCGATTCTCGTCGCGGCGGTACTCACAGTCGGGCTGTCGCGGTGGCGGGTGAGGCGCGGCATGAGCGCCGAGCAGGCATGGCGACGAAGCCTTGCCGAGACCGGCATTGTCGTCGGCACTCTGCCCTGGACCTGGATGGCGTTGACGCCGATGGACGGTCAGGCGCACATCGCGATGACCCCGCTCGTCGACCTCGCCAACCAGCTCACCGGTCCACCCGGCGAGGCGTTCTATCAGATCGTTGCGAACCTGGCTTTCCTGCTGCCATTCGGGGCGCTGCTCCCGCTGCGATGGAGCCGGCTGGGCAATCTGTGGTTCATCGGCCTCATCGCCGCCGGCTATTCGGCGGCGATCGAAGTGCTGCAGTTTCTGCTCGACCTGGGGCGGGTCTCCAGCATCGACGATGTGCTGATCAACGCGGTCGGAGCGGTCATCGGCGCCGCGTTGACGCGGCGCCGATGGTCACCACGGGGCGACGACGACGCGAACGATGACGACGTCCATAGTGGAGACGTGGTTTCGTCGATGGTGCGCTGAGCTTTCCCCGTACGCGTCGGGGTTTGTGGGGTTAGGGAGGCGACGCGGCGGCGGCTGAGACCGGTGTCGACGATGGATCCTCGACGACCTCCGGGGCAACCGGGGGCCGTCGGCGGGTGAGCCAGGCGATCGGGCGAACCTTTTCAAGCGGGAGGAAGCTCGTCAACGCCACCAGATGCGGTGCGAATGAGATGCCGACCGTCACGATCGTCACGACGTGAAACGAATAGAAAAACGCGACGGCGCCGAGTCGCGCGCGACCCTTCAACAGGAAGATGGTCGGGCTGAGCAACTCGAAGACGATGATGCCGATCTGCGCGGCGATCAACAGGCCGGGCACCGATGCGATGAGGTCGGCCATCTCGGAGCCGCGCCGGATAACCGCGCGGGCCAGCACCGATCCGGTCATCCATCCGATCCCGCCGAAACGCATCTTCGCCCACACCGACAGGAAATAGGTGGCGACGACCGAGATCTGCGTGACTCGAATCGCCCAACCGGCGCGTTCGGTGGCGGTGAGGTCACCATGTCGTGCGCGACCCACCGTCGGAAGCACCGCGAGCGCCACAAGAAAGGCGAACCGGTCGTGGTCGACCTTGCCATAGCTCATCGCGATGACGAGCCACTCGAAATAGAGCCCGAAGACCAGCCAGCCGAGCAGTCGGGGCGCGCGGCCGGTCGCGGCGACGAGGGCGATCGGGAGCAATAGCCAGAAGAGGACCTGAATGAGGGTGGTGGTGGGTGTGGGCAGTTCGAGCAGCCGTCCGACCCGCAGTGGTGCGTAAAGTTCCGGGGCGAGATCGCCCCGTCGGGCCACCCACGAGGTGTAGACCAACAGGTCGAAGACGACGAAGAGATAGGCCAACGTGCGAAGCGCCGCCACCCGGCCCCGCGCGACCGGGGCGAAGAGCCAGCTCATCATGGTTGACGCTCCCACTTCGCGGTGGTCTCATCTCGCCACTGCCCGGTGACTCGACTGTCGCGAATCTCGTGCCAGCGCACGATGAGGGCGACCGTGACGATCGCGGGTTTGTCGGGATTGAGCCGGTGATATGCGGTGGCGATCGCGCCCAGCCGGCCCGGATCGCTGTTATAGGCGGCGATCTGTCCCTCGATCTCGGCTCGCCGCACGCCGGCGTTGGCCTCGGTGAGTTCGATAACCGCACCTGTGGTGTCCACCGCCTCGAGGCGGGTGTCGGGGGCGGGATCGTTGGGGCCGTTGACGCCGGCATACATGCTGAACGGTCCGAAAGGGAAGTCGTCGTCCGATCCCCAGGCCGAGCCGGCGAGCAGCAGGCCAACTGCGACCAGTGTCGCGGCGAGCCTCGCCGCGCGGCCGGTCGACGTGAGCGTCTCCATGAGGCAGGACCATACACGTCGGGTTGCGGGCTGTGAGGCACCTCGCGGCGGCGTCGCGAGTCACGCGGCCCCGGTGGGTGCGGGGTTGGGCGGGGTGGCGGGTGCGGCGATTGCCGGCGCTTTGAGTGGTCGCAGACGGCGGATGCTTCGGCTGTTGGTGGCGCCGATCGCGGCCACCGTGACGCAACCGGCGAAGGCGAGCACGGTGGCCGTGCCACCGAATGCGTCGAACAGCACGCCGGCGAGCACTGGCGCCGCGATCGCGCCGGACGTGGTCACGGTGAAGATCACGCTCATGACGCGGCCCTGCAGCCGGTCGGGGGTGAGTGCGGCCTGATAGCCGAAGAGCGCGGCGTTGCAGGCCGGGCTGATGAAGATGGCGGCGGCCAGCGGAATCGCGGCCAGAACGCTGCCGCTGAACGCGGCGCTGAGCGCGATGAGCATGGCGGAGGTCCAGCAGATGGAGACGGTGAGGGTGGCCATGCTGACGACCCTCTGCAGCCATGGGGCCGCGAGCGCGCCGAGCAGACCGCCGACGGCGAAGATGCTTTCCACGGTTCCGATCAGTGCGGGCGACGTGCCGCCATGTTGAAGCATCACGATCATCGCGAAGAAGACGCCGTTGAAGGCGAGGTTGAGCGGCACTGCGATGAACATGATCGCCCGCAGGAAGGGTTGCTGGAAGGTGAAGCGAATGCCCTCTCTGAGGTCGGCGGTGTGGCTCGTGGTCGGCGTGGCGCGATCAATTTTTTGGAGGGGGCCGCGAATGAGGAGCACGCCGATCAGCGACAGCGCGAAACTCGCGGCGTTGCCGGCGAATGGCAATGCGCGGCTGACGCTGAAAAGCAGTCCGCCCAGCGGCGGCCCGGCCAGCGCGACACCATGGGCGCGGGCCTCGTTGCTTGCGACCGCTGTGGAGAGTTGGCTGCGGGACACGAGAGTGGGCAGGGCCGAACGTTCGGCGATGCCGAACATCACGTCGGCGGCGGAGTTGACGACCGTTACGGCCGCGATCAAGGTGAGGCTTGCCTGGCCTTGTAGGACGACGATGGCGAATCCGGTGAAGGCCACCAATCGCACCCCGTCGCAGATGATCATCATTCGGCGTCGGTCGACCCGGTCGGCGATGACGCCGGCAGGCATCCGAAACACGAAGCGTACGGTGGCCGCGAGCGAACCGATGAGTCCGGCCTGCACGGGCGACTCGGTGAGCACGAGCACGAGCAGTGGCATCGCTAGGTCGGAGAGTGACGATCCGAGTTCGGACAGCGTTTGGCTCGTCCACAAGAGAGTGAAGTCGCGGTTGCGCCACAACGCGGCGGGAGCGGTCACGGACGAAGTGCGCGGACCCACGCATACATGCCGGAGACCCAGAACGCCATGGGCACCGCGCCGAGGATCAGGATGACCTCGATAATGTCCAGCGCCCTTCCCCAGATGGGGGCTATCTTTCGGCTGGCGAGCACGAGGCCATAGGTCATGGCGACGACCGCGATGATGATCAGTCCGCCGACCACGACGGTGAGCCGCACGACCGGAGTGGTGTCGAGAAAGACCCGCACTGCGGTGAGGCCGAGCCCGACGAAACCGGCGACCAGGATCGGCATTCGCTGGGCGCGGCTGCGATAGGGCCTGGCGCGTAGCAACAGAATGACGCCGAGAAGCGCGCAGAAGATCGTCGCGGGCAGCGTGTCGTCGAGGGTGAAGACCACCTCGGCGGCGAGGAAGACGGCTGCGGCCGCTGTGAGCAGCGCGGCGAGGATGCGGCCGGCGCGGTCCGCTTGTCGTCGCACTGCGTGCCCGTCGATGGTGGCCTCGTCGGCCTTGAGCTCGTCGGGGCTGGCCGGCACCGAGGGGAACGGCAGTCGAGCCACCCGAGCGGCGACGATCGGGGTGAACGGCAGGGTGCCCAGCGCGATCGCGGTGATGATGGCGGTGGACCCGGCGGCCGTCGCGCCGCCCAACGCGGTGATCGCGGCTCCTGCCGCGATCACCGCACCGGCTGCGGTCGTGCCGAGCAGTGCGGTGGCACCGCCGGTGGCGAGCACCAACAGCGCGGAGTAGGTCACGATGGTGGCGGCGGCGAGCAGCACGTGTGCCGCCCCGATGGTGCTCAGTGACGTGCCTTCGCCGAGAATGAGCAGTCCGCCGACTCCGGCGTAGCCCAGCGACACCATGGAGAAGAGCAGGCCAGCGCGGCGGGCTCGCGCCAAGCGGTGCAGCGTCGCGGCGGTCGCCACGAGAATCAGACCGATGAGCAGGCCGGCGAGCCCGCTGGTCCACAGTGGTGTGCCGAGGAAGGCGATGGTCGCGGCTCCGCCGGTGAGGGCGATGCCGGCGATGGTCAGCGAGGTTCGCCGGGTCGTTGACAATTGCCACAAACCGGCTCGTTCCGCTGCGGCGGTCGCCACCGCATCAGCGACGTCGTCATAGGCCAGCACCGCCGGCGCGTTGCCGCGGGTGGTGAAATATAGGATCTCGCCATCGCGCACATCGAGTTGGGTCGGGGTGCCGTTCGGGTCGAGTGGCGGACCACCGAGGCGGGACAACACCCACCCGCTCTGTGTCGCGCCGTGGTCGGCGAGGTCGGCCCCCGCAGCCCGCAACAACGTGGGCAAGAGGTGTGCCAACGGCACGTTGGCGGGGATCGCGAGGTCGACCCGTGACCGCGGTGCCACAATCGTGATCCGGCTCAGACCACCGGTGCCGGTGTTCGCCATCGACGCATTTCCTCCCCTTGTGGAACCAGGCATAGAGAGTACCTACGATGACGAACGGGCGGCGGCCCGGCGGGACTACTTCTGGGGGAGTGCGATGACGGCGGCGAAATTCGATCGCGGCGAGCAGAGGAACCTGACATGAGCACCGTCATCTTCCGCCGTGGTCCGAGGCGCGGTGCGCCACCAATGCCGCGCGGTGAGCTGCTGCTCGAGTCGCCGCCGGAGTTGCCGACCCAGTTGCCCCGCGGTTTCGGCCAGCTCCTCATGGTGCTGCCGATGGTCAGTGGCGTCGGAGCGATGGCGTTGCTCTATGCCGGCCGGTCGGCGACCGCCATCACCTGGGTCGCCGGTGGGCTCTTCGGAGTGTCCATGCTGGGCATGGCCATCGGCTCGATGAGCGTCGGTGGGGGCAACAAGAAAGCCGAGCTCGACGCCGAGCGCCGCGACTATATGCGTTATCTCGCTCAGGTGCGTCGGCAGGCACGCCGCGCCGCGGCCCAACAGCGGGGCGCGCTGACGTGGCGGCATCCTGCCCCGGATTCGCTGTGGACGATCGCGGCCTCGGGCCGGTTGTGGGAGCGCCGCCGAGTCGACGACGACTTCGCCGACGTGCGGTTGGCGGTCGGCCCGCAGCGCCTCGCAGTCTCGATCATCCCTCCGGAGACGAAACCGGTCGAGGACCTCGAACCGATGACCGCCCTCGCGTTGCGCCGTTTCGTGCGCGCGCACAGCAGTGTGCCCGACCTGCCGATCGCGATGTCGTTGCGGGCCTTCAGCCGGGTGGTGCTGCGCGGTGACCGGGCCACGGTGACCGACGTCGCACGGTCCATCGTCTGCCAGCTCGCGACGCTGCACGCACCCGACGACCTGTGGATCGCCGTGGTCGCCGCGCCCGAGCGTGTCGACGAGTGGGACTGGGCCAAGTGGCTGCCGCACACGCAGTCGACTCGCGAGCGTGACGGCGCGGGCACCGCCCGACTCGTCACCGCCGACCTCGGGGACCTCGAGCGGCGACTGAGCGAGGAGCTCGCCGGGCGTCCTCGACACAGTGCCGACGCGAAACCGTTGACGGCCGCCCCGCATGTCGTGGTGCTTCTCGACGGTGGCGAGGTGCCACCCGGCAGTGCACTGCATGGCATGGGACTCATGGCGACCACGGTCATCGATCTCTCCGGGGTGGTGCCGCGCGACGCCGGACCGTGGCTGTTGTGCCTCGACATCACCCCCGCCTCGGCCGAGGTGGTTCGCGGCAAGAAACCCATCTCCCTCGGCAGTCCCGACCGTGTCTCCTATATCGAGGCTGAGGGACTAGCCCGCCAGCTGGCGCCTTTCCGACTGTCGCAACAGGCCGCCGCGGAGCCGTTGGTGACGAGCACCCAGCTCACGGACCTGCTCGGGGTGGGTGACGCGGCGGCCATCGAACCCACTGTGACCTGGCGCCCGCGACCCATTCGTGATCAGCTGCGCATTCCTCTCGGCCGCGGTCTCGACGGCGCGGTCGTCGAACTCGACTTCAAGGAGGCCGCACAGGAGGGTATGGGGCCGCACGGTCTCATCGTCGGGGCGACCGGATCGGGCAAAAGCGAACTGCTGCGCACCATCGTCGCCGCGCTCGCCGTCACCCACTCGTCGGAGAACCTCAACTTCGTGCTGGTCGACTTCAAGGGCGGCGCCACGTTCGCCTCCCTCGACACACTGCCGCACACCAGCGCGCTCATCACCAACCTCTCCGACGAGCTGCCGATGGTCGACCGGATGCGTGACGCCCTCGCCGGCGAGTTGGTCCGCCGACAGGAACTGTTGCGTTCTGCCGGCAACTTCGTCAGCAGACACGAGTACGAGCAGGCCCGGCTCGCCGGCGCCAACCTGGCGCCGTTGCCCAGTCTGCTGGTCATCTGCGACGAGTTCAGCGAGCTACTCGCCGCCAAACCAGACTTTATCGATCTATTCATCCAGATCGGCCGCATCGGTCGGTCGATCGGGGTGCACCTGCTCCTCGCCTCGCAGCGGCTGGAGGAGGGGCGTCTTCGCGGCCTCGACACCTATTTGTCCTATCGCCTGGGACTGCGCACGTTCTCCGCGGTGGAGAGTCGCATCGTGCTCGGTGTTCCCGATGCCTATGAACTGCCGCAGGCCCCGGGACACGGGTTCCTCAAAGTGGACACCTCAACGATGCTGCGGCTGCGCGCGGCGTACGTGTCGGGCCCTTATCGGCCACCGACGGCGGCCGATCGGACCCGCGGCGAGCAGCACCACCACGTGGTTCCGTTTCTCGTCACCGAGATCGCCCGGCCGGTGGAGCCCGAGGTGATCGAAACCGCGGAGCCCGGGGAACAGGCCGGCGGCAAACGTCTCACGGTGCTCGACATCATCGCCCAGCGGCTGCGAGGGCACGGCCGACCCGCGCACCAGGTCTGGTTGCCGCCCCTTCAGACCGCGCCGAGCCTCGACGACCTGCTGCCCGGCCTGCGCGACGATCCAGTTCGGGGACTACACCCTGCGGGATCGCCCCTGCCCGGCCGGCTCGCCACCCCCATCGCGATCGTCGACCGCCCCTTTGAGCAGCGGCGGGATCCGCTCATCGTCGAGCTGGACGGCGCCGGCGGAAACCTCGTCATTGTCGGCGGCCCGCAGTCGGGCAAGAGCACGATGCTGCGTTCCATGCTCTGTGGGCTTGCACTCACCCACACGCCTCGCGAGGTGCAGTTCTTCTGCCTCGACCTCGGTGGTGGTGGTCTGCGGCTGCTTGCCGAGCTCCCGCACATGAGTGGTGTCGCGGGTCGACGGGACGTCGCGTCGGTGCGCCGCGCTGTCGCCGAAGTGAACGCACTCATCGAGGAACGCGAGGTCCGATTCGCCCAGATCGGTGTCGATTCGATCGCCACCTATCGGCGACGTCGGGCGGCGGGTGAGTTCGCCGACGACCCGTTCGGTGACGTCTTCCTCGTCGTCGACGGTTGGGGCGTGCTGCGTCAGGAGTTCGAGGAACTCGAACAGGTGATCACCGGCATCGCCGGCCGTGGACTCGGCTTCGGGGTGCACGTGGTCGCAACCGCCGCGCGGTGGGCCGAGATTCGCATCGGCATGCGCGACATGATCGGCACGAAGATCGAGTTGCGGCTCGGCGACGCGGCCGAGTCCGAAATCGACCGTCGGGCCGCCGCGAACGTTCCGGAGCGAACCCCCGGCCGAGGCCTGACCAAAGAGAAACTGCACCTGCTCGCCGCCATGCCCCGCATCGACGGCCGTTGCGACGTCAACGACCTCGCGGAGGCGACCACCGCATTGGTGACACGGGTCGCTCGCGCATGGACCGGACCGCGCGCACCGGCCGTCCGGCTGCTGCCGCAACAGCTGGAACGGGAACAGTTGCTCGCCGCCGCCGACCCGACCGTGTCCGGCCTCGCGATCGGGATCAACGAGCAACACCTCGCGCCGGTCTATCTCGATGTGGTGAGCGAACCGCACCTGATCGTTCTCGGTGACGCCGAGAGCGGCAAGACCAACCTGCTGCGCCTCATCGCACGCGCGGTGCAGGATCGATATTCGCCGGCGCAGGCCCGGATCGTCGTTGCCGACTATCGACGCGGCCTGCTCGGCGCGGTCAACCCCGATCACCTGCTCGAATATGTGCCCAACGGGCAGGCCTTCACCCAGGTCCTCGAATCGGTGCGCGGGGCCCTGCTCAACCGCCTGCCCGGCCCGGAGGTGACCCCCGTTGAGTTGCGTGACCGCAGCTGGTGGACGGGGCCGGAACTGTTCCTGCTCGTCGACGACTATGACCTGGTGGTCACGTCCGGCAGCAATCCGCTCGCCGTCCTGCTCGAGTTGTTGCCGCAGGCACGAGACATCGGCCTGCACCTCATCATCGCCCGCCGAGTGGGCGGCGCCTCTCGGGCGCTCTATGAGCCGGTGTTGCAGCGGCTGCGCGAACTGGACTCGCCGGGTCTGATGCTGTCGGGCAACAAGGACGAAGGACAGCTCTTCGGCAACCTGCGTCCGAGCACGCAACCACCCGGTCGAGGGCACCTCGTGCGTCGCCGGGACGGAATTCAGCTGATCCAAACGGCTATATGTTTATAAAGTGACAACTCATGAAGGATGAGGGCTGGGTCGGCGATGCGGGCATCCGTTATCGTGGTGACGGCAATGCCGACCAGCGAGGACCGATTCGCTGCACAGCACGGAGGGGTGGGGCATGACCGCACCAGGACAAGGGCCGATTCAGGTCGATCACGCGACCTTGCACGCCGCCGCCAACGACGTCCGCGCGGTGCGGGCTGATGTTGATACCCAGCTCAAGAACCTGTGGACCGTCGTCGATGACCTGGCGATCGCCTGGCAGGGACAGGCGTCGGGCGGGTTTCAGCGGCTGATGGAGCGGTGGAACACGGACGCGAAGAATCTCGTCAACGCGATGGACAACATCGCCGGACTGCTCGACAAGTCGGGCACCACGCACCAGGTCAACGACGAGCAACAGCAACAGGCGCTCGATCGGATTCACGCTGCCCTGAACCCGGGCGCCTGAGCGAGAGGGTGAGGGACACCAGATGACGATCAAAGTTGATTACGCGGCTTTGGAGAGCGCGCACGGGCAGATGCGCGTGATCGCGTCGACCATCGACGATGAGCTGGACAAGTTGCGCAGCAACCTGCAGCGCATTGTCTGGGAGGGTGCCGACCGGCAGGCCTACCAGCAGCACCAGCAGCAGTGGGACAACGCGTTGCGCGACATCAACCAGATCCTCAATGACATCGGGGTCGCTGTCGGGATCGCCCGGGAGAACTACCTGACCACTGAGGTGAGCAACACCAAACTCTGGGGCTGACGCCGCACTGCGACGAGACGCCGAGGCGGTCCTGATCGGCGAACGATCAGGACCGCCGCCATTTCGTGCGAAGGAGGAGCCGTGGCGGCTGCAGAGGTGCCCACCGTGGTGGACGTCGCCCAGTTGACCGGCGCCGTTCGGTGGCTGACGGATCTAAAAGCGTACGTCGACAAGCAGATTCTGACGGAACTGCGCACCATCCCCGGCATCGTGGGAAACGCGCCGACCAACCCCAACGCGACGACGATGCCGACCGTCCCGGCGACGAGCGGCATGGGCGGTGGCGGCGGGGCGGTGACGGGCGTTATCACCGAGATCGGCGCCACTCATTTTGGGCTCTTTCCCAACGGCCGTGACCTCGCCCAACGACACGCCGGGGCATATAACAACGTGCTGATGACGTTGACGACCGTCTCCGCTGATCTCGGGGATGCCATCGACGCAACCGAGTATATTCTCGCAAACTACCGTGAGCGGGAAGAGCTGACCGCTCAGGAGATCAACAAGATCATCACTGACCCGCCCTATCAGCCGGCGCCGCCCGGCGGACGACAAGAGACCTCCGGGGAGGGTGGTGCTTTTCAGTGACCAGCTGGGAAGACGTGATCAACGAGGTTGTCATTCCGGGAGACAACGTCGCTATCGATCAGGCGCGCCAAACCTGGGATGTCGTCCTCACCCGGGTCAATTCGGCGAGGTCCACTCTCGATCAGGGGCTACGCGATCTGGAGGCCTGGGAGGGCTCGGCAGCCGAAGCCTATCGAGATCGGCTCGGCAAGATCGGGCAAGCGTTGGCCTCCGTGCCCGAAGACTTCGCAGACTTGCCGCATCAGCTCGCCGAGGCAAGCACGCAGATGAAAAACGCGCTCGACAGCATCCCGATCCCCGCCGAGTTGATTCACCAGGTGACACAGGCACGTCAGGGCTTTCTCGACAATCGTCAGCTGACCGGGCTCGCACCCGACGCCATCTATCAAGCTCTCCGACCGCTCTATGAGGGCGGCTTCGTGGAAGGCGTCGCCAAGATTCCCGTCATCGGTGGCATGGCGACCGGGCTGCGGGACTGGATCTCCGGCGAGGACGACAAGGCGATCGCGAAATATCAGGAGTTGAACTCCTCAATCGGCGCGGTCGCTGTCAACGTGCCGGTCGGTTCAGACGCTGGCCGTCAATCGATTCCCGAGTTGACGCCGATCGGCGACCTGCCGTCGATGCCCACCGGTGGGCCGGGCGGCGGACTACCCGCCGGCGGTTCCGGCGGATTGCCGACGCCCACCATGCCGAACGTGGGCACGGTCGGCGGTCCCGACCCCATCGGTACGGGTGCCCCGGGGACGCCGGACGTGCCACCGATCGGCGGCATCGACACGCCAGGAATGGGCGACAGTCTGCCGGGCACCGGTCTCGCCGGTGCGGGAGACCTGGCAGGGGCCGGGCTCGGTGGCGGCTATGGATCCGGTGGGCTCACCGGCGGCGGCCTGAGCGGAGTCGGAGCCGGCGGAGCGGCCGGGCTTGGCGGCGGTGGCCTCGGTGCCGGCGGTGGATTGGGCGCCGGAGCGCTCGGCTCTGGCGCGTTGGGTCGTGGCGCCGGGCTCGGGCCGTCGGTCAGTCCGACGATGCCCGGTGCCGGGATGGCCGGCGGAGCCGGTGGCGCGGCCGGCGGCCGTGGTGCTGGCCGGGGCGCCGGTGCTGGTGGAATGATGGGGGCACCACACGCCGGAGCGGGCCATGGCTCCGGCGACGAGCATTCCAGTTGGCTGCAGGAAGATGATGACGTGTGGGGCACCGACCCAGACACCGCGCCCGGCCTGTTGCGCTAGGCGTTCCTCGACCATCCAAAGGAGACGCTGTGACTCGTGTCCGGTGGCGGCGGATGTCCACAGTGACTCGGTTCATCACTGCGGTGATCACTGTCGCTGTAGTCGCCGCTGGCGGAGTGACCATGTCTTCCGGGCCCGCTGCCGCCGCTCCGATCAGGTCGATGCAGTGGCATCTCAACGCGTTGCAGATCCCCGAGGCTCACAAGATCACCAAGGGTGCGGGGGTCATCGTTGCGGTGATCGATAGCGGAGTCGACGCGACCCACCGCGACCTGGCTGGTCAGGTGCTGCCGGGGATCGATCTCGGGACGCGCGGTGGCGGCGACGGTCGCATTGATCGCGACTCGATCGGGCACGGAACCCACATGGCCGGCATCATCGCCGCCGCCGGTGGCGGAGCCGAACATGCGCTGGGCATCGCGCCGGAGGCGAAGATCCTCCCGGTCGCGATCACGATGCCCGGCGCCTCGCCGGAGATCATCGCCACCGCGATCCGGTGGTCGGTCGACCATGGGGCCGACGTCATCAACATGTCGTTTGGGGTGACCGGGTCGGATATCCATATCCGATACCGTCCAGTGTTCGACGCGGTGAAATACGCGCTCGACCACGATGTGGTGCTCGTCTCGGCGTCGGGTAACACCGATTCGAAGACGGGCGTCACATACTCTCCCAACGACGTGACGACGCCGGCCGACATCCCCGGGGTCATCGCGGTCGGAGCGACAACCCAGTCTGCCCGGCACCTTCCCACCTCGGTCTACGGGCCCGAAGTGGTGCTCTCCGCGCCCGGCGACCAGATCGCTTCGACCGCCATTCGCGCGGTGGCCGCCAGCGGTTATGCCTACGGAGGTCACACGAGTGGCGCCTCGGCCATCGTCTCCGGCGCTGCGGCCCTCGTGCGCGCCCGATTCCCCGATATGGACGCGAAAAACGTCGTCAACCGATTGATCGCCACCGCGAAGGATCAAGGGGTGGCCGGCCGTGACCCGCAGTTCGGTTTCGGCACCGTGCGTCCGTTGCGCGCGTTGCGCGATGACGTGCCAACGGTCAACGCGTGGCCAATACCCACCCTCGGCCCATCGGCGACAGAGGTGCCGGTGGCCGGCGGCTCGTCGGGTGCCTCGTCGTCGAAGGCAGGCGCTGCCGGATCGGGCCGTTCGGCCATGACCTGGATCATCGGCGCGCTGTGTGTGGTGGCGACGCTCGTCGTCACGACGGTTGTCGCGGTCATCATCGCGGTCGTTCGACGCAACCGACGGCGTCGCGCCCCCGACGCCTGATCAGAGCAGATCGCGGCGAACCTGCTCGATCGTGCGGCGCATGTCAGCGATCGGATCGTCGGTGGTTTCGCCAGAGGTTGTCGGCATCGAGAGACTTCCCTGACCGGTTACAAAATCGCCAAAACCCGACCCGGCTGGGGCGAGCCCAGACATGAGTTCGTCGACTTTGGTGGACACGTCGGCCTGCGCGGCGAGCGCCGCGGCCAGAAGACCGTCGCGCATCGACTGGGAGTCCAGTCGCATCGCTCGTGGGTCGATGGTGATGTCGGTGAGCGCACCAGTCGGACCGACCGTCACCCGAAGCAGGCCGTTGTGTGCTTCGCCGCTGCCCGTGAGCTCAGCCAGGCTTTGTTGAATCTCCGCCATGCTGTCGATGCCACTGAGCAGCCTGGTTAGCTCGCCCTCGATGTCCGGGGTTTCTCCAAACGATGTCATCAGAAACCTCAATCCACAGTGATGGAGTCGAGACGATCGTCCCAGTCGGTTCGCACGTCGACGAATCCGACTCCGCCGCCGCCGAGGTTCACGGCCAGTGATCCGAAGTTGCTGGTCTGCATCAAGTTTGGCACCGCGCCGATGGTCAGGAATAGGCTGGTGGCGATGCCGCCGACTATGCCGGCCGAGCCCACCACGAATGTCACGCCGGCGATCGCCTTCATGACCTTGGCGATCGGGCCGACGTAGGGGAGCCGCTCCGCCGCCGACAGGGCGATGATGGTGGTCATCATGACCAGACAGAACGATATATACGCAGTCTGATATCCGATCACCGCCTGCTTGGCGGACTGCAAGACTTCGGCGTTCTTTGTGGCGGCCTGAGCCGCGTCGTCGAACTCCGGCGAAAGGCGGGCTATCCACGTGTCGAAGGCGTCCCTGTCGGCACCTTCTTCCCACGCGTCATCGATGCCTTCGATCGCCGCGCTGAGTTGCTCCTTCGCGCCTGCGAGTTGAGTCGCTGCGCCCCGCCACGCGCCGATGGCACGTTCGATCGGATCATCCCACGGGTAGGTCAGCGCCCAGAACACGGCGCCACCGTATGCGGCCTTCTCAAGTTTGCCGATATAACCGGCGAGCTTTTTGGCGATCTTGAAACGGATCATCAGCTTGACGGCGCCATAGAGCAGCGCTGCTGTCGCGGCCTCAACGCCGCCGCGGAGGTGTCCGGCGGCACTGCCGGGCGGTGTGGTGTAAGTCGCGAGTCCTGTCCTGCCGACCGGGGTGCTGGCGTGATCGGCGCCGCGCCAGTTCGCGGCCACCTTCGCCAGCCCTTGGGCGAGTTCCCGGATCCGTTGTGTGGCCGCGACCAGGTTGTCCAGTTGAATCTGGCGCGCCGGGGCATATTGCGCCTGCACCATCGGGATGCCGATGGCTCCGAAGGCATAGAAGGGGATCGCTGTGTCGTTCTCGACGTATTGCCGGGCGAGGTCGGTCCACGCCATCGGTTCTGACATGACGGCTTGGCCGATTTTGTCGATCGCGTCTGGGTCGTTGGTCGGCATCGATCTCCCGCTCTCTCACAGCCAGGAAGGGGCTGTGGTGGTGAAGACGGATCAGCTCTCCGTTTTGTCGTTGCGGAAAAACCATATAAGGGCAAATAACCAGCCAACGATAGTCGCCGCAAGCAGTATGCCTGCCCCAACGACAGCGAGGACCTGCCACATCACCGTCGTGGCCTTCCGTCGAGTTGGGACAGTGTGGTGGTGAACGGTCCGGGGGTGATCGTTGGCGATCCGATTCGACGGACACTTGGTGTGGCGACGGTAACCGACTCCAGCGAAATGTCCGACGTGGCCGACGTGAATGAGGTCGACGTCCGGTTCGACCACCACGCTGAGCGGCTGCGGGTCTCGCTGGACCGCCCGTTGTCGCCTGATCCACGGCGGCGCCGACGCAGTGCGGTCACCGCGAGGGCGAAGGCGGCGATCAGCGCACTCGAAACACCGGCGACTGGGGCGATGGTGTCGATGCGACGCGGGGACTGTGCCGGTCGAGGCAGATCGGCCAGGGACCCGGGGTCATCAGGGTCGGCAGGTTCCGCAGTCGTGGTGATCGAGGCGACCGCCCGATATGGGTTGATGACGCCATAGCCGACGTGGGAGTTGCGGTCGTCGGCCGGTGGGTCGGCGGTGAGGAGCAGTCGCTGGCGCACCTCGTCTGCGCGCAGGCCAGGGTCGTGGGATCGGATAAGAGCAGCGACCCCGGAGACGTAGGCAGCCGCATAGCTGGTGCCGCCCTGGGTGTCGATGACATAGCCCCCGCCCTGCGGTGCTGGGCCTTCGATGGCGAGGCCGGGAGCCGCGATATCGACGAATTCGCCGCTCGACGAGGTGTTCACGTGGGCGCCG
The DNA here is from genome assembly GCA_963736695.1 of uncultured Actinomycetota bacterium. GTDB lineage: Bacteria > Actinomycetota > Actinomycetes > Mycobacteriales > Micromonosporaceae > CAVTPU01. The sequence continues at coordinate 1,806,099 of CAVTPU010000004.1, read as the reverse complement.
TGGGAGTCGATGCCGGCGACCGCGATCACCTCGTCATATGCGGCGGGATAGACCTTCTGGTCGCCGCGCGATCCGCCGCCATCGTTGCCGGCGGCCGCCACGAGCACGACATCGCGTTGAGCCGCGCGCCGCACCGCGGCGCGTAACGCCGGGGTGTCGGGGGTGTAGAGGGAGAGGTTGATGACCGTGGCGCCGTGGTCGACCGCCCAGGTGATCGCGGCCGCGATGCGTTGCGACAGGGCGGGGTCGGTCGACGGCTTTCGATTGGCGAGCACCCGCACCGGCAGAATCCGGGCCGCTGGCGCGACGCCGTGAAACGGGCTGGCAGGGGTGTCCCGGCCGGCGATGATGCCGGCGACGAGAGTGCCGTGCCCGTCGGCGTCGCAGGTGCCAGTGTTTTTACCCTTCGCGACAAAGTCGGTGCCGGGGAGAACCTGTCCAGTGAAGGCCGGGTGCAAGGTGGAGACACCCGAGTCGATGACCGCCACGACCACCCCCTGCCCTCGACTCAGTGGCCACGCGAGGTCGGGTCTCAGCCGCTGCAACGGCCACGGCTCGGCGGTGAGCTGGTCGCTGAATCTGGGTCCGCAGCGGGGCGTCGGTGCTGCGGCGGCACCCGCAGGAATCATGACCACAGTGGACAACGCCATCACCGTCGCCACTGCGACGGTGATGGCGGATCGTGCCGGAACTATATTGATCATGACCTGTCGGACTGCCGCGCCCCCAGCAAAGGCGGCGATGTGTCGGGTTGACCCCAGTCCATATCGTCTTCGATCAACCAGGTCTGATGCTCGTCGCTCTCCTCGCCGCCGATTCCGCCGCCCAGGGGCCCGGCCGCCGAACGCGGTGAGCCGGACCGGGTCGCTCCGGCCGCCGATGGATTGGCATCGCGGCCGATCACCGCGTCGGCCACCGCCGCGCCGCGGCCCGTGACGCCGCCGGAACCGGCGGCACCTGATCCGGCGGCGCCGGTCGAGGCGCGGCCGGATGTAGTCGCGGGGTTGCCGGCGATGGAGGTGTTCGCCGTGCCCGACGCCCCGCGGACCGCTGCGGCGACTCCGCCCGCAGTGACGCCGGCGGCTCCGGCGAGCACTCCCGCGCCGGGTGTGGCCGTGGTCGGGGTCGTGACTCCGGGGCGCACGTCGGCCGTCGTGCCGCCCGCGTCGGCGCCGACCAGTCCACCGTCTGCGCCGAGCAGCGCGGTGGGGGCGGCGTCGTTGGCGTGTGGCGCACCAGACCCGATCGGCGTGGCGTCGGGGCCGTCGCTCGGCGTGTGACCGGTGCCGGGCGCGCCGTGGCGCACAACGCCCGTGCCGGCCGAGGTGATCGCGGTGATCGAAGGGTCGGACCACCCCGGCAGGCCGGCGGGCGGGGCGGTGGGGGTCTGGGGCCACCGGGTGCCCGACGCGACACTGTAGTCACCGGCGAGTTCGGTCACCAGCGCGATCATCCGTTGGTGTGCCCGACGCCGTTCCGCCTCGTCCTGCTGTTGCCCCAGCGTCGCGCCGACGACGCCGCCGACCGCCGTGCCGACGAAGCCGAATGCCGAGCCAGCCGTGGCGCCAGCAGCGGCCCCGGCGAGCAGGCTGTTGTTGTCCGCGGTCTGCGCGGGGCTCTCCGCCTTGCGTTTCGCCTCGGCCAACGGCCCTGCCATCAGCTGCAGGCCCGTGCTCATCGAGGTGAATTCCCGGTTGAGTTGCGTGACGAACTCCACCACGGTCGCGATGCGCCGCTGGTATTCGTCGCCGGCCGCGCCCTGCCAACCGCCGCCGAGTGAACGCAGGTCGGCCTCGAGGGCCGCCGATATTTCGATGATCGTGTCGCGGGCCTGGGACCATCGGGCAGCCAGACTCTCGACCTGTTCCGGATCGCCGGACTGGACCATGCGAAACAGCGTCGCGTGGTCGATGGCGGCGTAGTTGGTCGCGACGGTGTCAGGCATAGTTCTCCCATCCGGAGGTGTTTTGCAGGCTCGTGGATGGCTGCGTGGGAGCGGCTGTTCCGGTCATGGTCTCTGCGGGGAGATACGGGTCCAGGTGACGGGCGATCGATTCCGCGTCGACGCCGTTGCGGTCTTCCGCTGTTCGGTAGTTGTCGAGGATCTCGGCGGTCGCGTCGCGGCTGGCCCGCACCGCGGTGATGAGACGCTCCACGCGGTTGATCTCGGTGGCGCAGAGTTCCCGATAGGCGCCGTCGGCGCGGACCGCGTCGGCGAATGTGCCCAGTCGGGGAGTCTCCTGCGCGAGACGGCTGATCTGGGCGGCGACGGCCTCGGCCGTCGCGAGTCGTGCACTGAGTCGCTGGTGAAACTCCTCCAACGTCATAATATTGACGCTAGTCGGTTCTTGGCCCATGAAACCCTCCCCGCCGAAAGCTGCCGCCTGTCGAGATTAGTCTATGCCCACGACATCGCCGGACGGCGAAGCGTTTCCCGATCCCTGGCCGTCGGCGGACGTGGTGCCGACAAAGCGGGCGGCGCCGCTGGCATCGAGCGACGGTCCGGTCGGCACCAAGGCGAGCAGTGCCGCCGGGACCAGCACGGGCGTCACGTTCGCATAGCCGAGCACGGCCTTCGCGTCGACGTCACGTTCGGTGCGAAGCGCATATTTCACGCCCTCGTCGGTGATGAGATAGACCGTTGAGCCCTCTGGGGAAGCGCCCATGGCCGGAAGCGTCCGCACCACCGTGCCCCGGCCGCCGTCGACGATGACTTGATCGACGGCGCGAACCGCGCGCTGGGGTGATCCCTCTCCGCTCGCTTCCGGACCGGTCAGCCGGGCTGGCGCGGTCTCGAAATACTCCACTGTGGTGCCGAGACCGTTCGTCGTGGCGCCGTTCGCGCCGCCGGGATGGGTCTCCCGCAGCGTGCCGCAGATCGAGGCCCGGGCGGGGTCGAGGCGGATCACCCGGGGAATCTTGTCGAGGAACTCGGACGACTCCAGTGGACTGTCGGTTCGCAGCCGGCCGGCCTCATTCGGCGAGATCGTCTGCGGCTGCTTGCCGTCGGCGAGAAGTAGTCGCGCGGTAATCGGATTGATCAAGGCCAGTCCGGTGCGGAGCAGAACATAGTGCTCGTTTCCGGCGCGATAGACAGTGCCGATGCGGGCGGCCCGGCCGGCGATGCGCTGCCCGCTGGGCGTGCCCTTGCCGTCGATCGTCGGGGCCGCGAGATCGGGCCCCGCGGTGATGGAGTTGAGCAGGGCCTCTCCGACGGGCACCGGCTGGGCATAGGAGAGTTCGAGAGCGGCGAGCACACCCGGGCCGCCCACCTGGAGGCGCCGGTTGTGCCAGATCAGATGCTGGGCGCCGGCCGCCTCCACGAGCAGCGCGTCGTCACCGAGCGAATGTCCGCCGGCCAGGGCGCCGCCGATCGCGAGATGGGTGATCTGACGGGTCACCTTCTGGGTTCCGCAGATGCTCCACGGCAGTCCCACCAACGACCGCGCGTTGGGCAGTGCGTCGGGCGCGTCGCGGATGCCGAGCGTGCGCCCCCGGGGAAGATCGCGCAGGGTGGCCTGCGACACCGTCTGTTGTGGTGGGTCGGGCTGTCCGAGGATGAGTCGCGCCGAGGTGAAGTTGAGCACCGGATAGAGGCGCCCATCAAGATAGACGAAACGGGCCCCGGTCTCGCGTTCGATGACCAACGAGTTGGGCTCCAGGCGGCCGCCGCCGGGATTGTAGAGTCCGTAGACCGCCACCACCGCAACCACGATCGTCGCGATCATCGTGCTCGCGAAGATGGTCAGGCCCAGTCGACGCATCGGCAGATGCAGATCTTCCGGGTCCCCGGAGACCAGCGCGGAGACCATCCTGCGGTTGATGAACCGGTACGCGCGTACCTGCTCGCGCCGTGTCTGCACGATCGCCTCCGATCCCGATGTCCGGTCCAGAATAGACGTAGGTTGTTCGGCTCAGTGGGCCTCGGGGCGGTAGCACGGAAGGCTATACGCAGTATGTATAGTGGTTCGCATGAGTGTGAAACACGGTCTGCTCGCCCTGTTGGAACGGGGGCCCCAATATGGCTATCAGCTGCGGCTCGAGTTTGAGCAGGCCACGGGAGGCACGTGGCCGCTCAATGTCGGACAGGTCTATACGACTTTGTCCCGACTGGAACGGGACGGGCTGGTGCTCGCGCTCGCCGAAGCGGATGGCGGACAACGCCCCTATGAGATCACCCACGCGGGCCGGGCCGAGGTCGCTGTCTGGTTCGCGAGCCCGATCGAGGCCTCCGGTCGCCCCCGCGACGAACTCGCCATCAAGTTGGCGCTCGCGTTGACCACGCCAGACGTCGATGTCCGGGCAGTCGTGCAGACGCAACGCGGCGCGACCATGCGCATGCTTCAGGAATACACCCGGCTGAAGAGCCGAGCCGAGGAGCCGACCGACCTCGCATGGCGCCTCGTGCTCGACGCGATGATCTTTCAAGCGGAGGCCGAGATCCGCTGGCTCGACCACTGCGAGTCAAGCCTCGCCCAGGCGCGGGGCTCCCGGCCGACGTTCGGGTCAGCGTCGTCGCCACTCGCGACGTCCATGGGTGACCGGCAGACGGCCAGCTCCCGCAAGCGGGCCGCCCGATGAACGTGTTGCGCATAACCCAGGTGCACCGGATCCACGGCTCCGGACCCTCCGGTGTGCATGCTCTGCGGGGAATCTCGTTGACCGTCGAGTCTGGGGAACTCGTCGCGGTCATGGGCCCGTCGGGATCGGGCAAATCGACTCTGCTCAATCTCGCCGGGGGGCTCGACTCGCCATCCGAGGGGACCGTCGAGGTCGAGGGCACGGTGCTGGGAGATCTCAGCCGACGACAGCTGGCGGCGGTTCGGCGGCGCCGGGTCGGATATGTGTTTCAGGACCTCAACCTGTTGCCCAGCCTCACCGCTGCGGAAAACGTCGCGCTGCCACTGGAACTCGACGGTGTCGGCGTGCGTCGCGGTCGGACGGCCGCCATCGCGGCGCTTGACTCCATCGGCCTCGCGGACCTCGCCGATCGGTTTCCCGACCAGATGTCCGGGGGGCAACAACAGCGGGTGGCGATCGCCCGCGCACTCGTCGGCCATCGCCGCCTCGTGCTCGCCGACGAACCCACCGGTGCGCTCGATTCACAGACCGGTGAGGCGGTGCTTATGTTGTTGCGCGCGCGGGTCGACGCTGGTGCCGCAGGCGTGCTGGTCACCCACGAGGCGCGGCACGCAGCGTGGGCGGACCGGGTCATTTTTCTGCGTGACGGCGAGATCGTCGATACCTCCGGACCCGTGGCGCAGCCCGAACTGTTGTTGGCCTCGGGCGGAAAGGCCGGGGCATGAGCGTGATCTCTTCATGGCGCGCCGCACTTCGCATCGCCCGGAGGGAGGCCCGTCGCAGCAAAGGCCGTTCCGCGCTCGTCGCGATGATGCTCGCGGTGCCGGTGCTCGGCCTGACTTTCCTCGCCGTGACCTATTCGATGTTCAGCCTCACCGGTGTCGAGCTGGCCACCCAACACATGGGTGCCGCCGACGCGCTCATCATGTGGGATCAGCGCGAAGCGATATGGCAGAGCCCGGACGCGGTCCGATGGGCGACGGTGGACGCCGGAAAAAGTCCACAGTCGACGTTCGGGACTCCGACGCAGGCGACCGCCGGGAAAGGAGGCTCGTCGGCGTCAGAGATTCGGGCGGAGCTGCTCGCCGCACTGCCGGCCGGCAGCGCCATCGTCGAACAGCGCAAGGGATCGGCCCAGGTGCGCCGGCAGAAGAGAAAGGAGGCTGTCAGTGCGATCACACTCGACGCGAGCAGTCCGCTCGCGACGGGACTGGTGACGGTGCTCGAGGGTCGGGTGCCGCAGGCGGCGACCGAGATCGCCGTGAGCCCTCGAGCGTTGGTCTCGCTCGACCTCACCGTCGGTGGAACTCTCACCGGCGTGGAGTCCGGCGGAGTCTTCCATGTCGTCGGCGTGGTTGAGTTTCCGGGCGCGCTCGACACCGCGATCCTCTTCGACTCCGCCGCCGGCGTGCCCGGAGTCAGCGACGTCCCGGCCACCTGGTTGGTCGACTCGCCGGCCCCGATGACGTGGAATGACGTCACCCGGCTCAACGCGTTGGGCATGGTCGTGGAGTCGCGAGCCGTATTGATCGACCCGCCACCAGCGTCACAGATTGCGGTCGAAGGTCGCACCGATGATCCGCTCGGTTCGGGGCCGGACGACGCCACGATCGCCGCCACCGTCGGTGCCGGACTCGCCTTTCTGGAGATCGTTCTCATCGCCGGTCCGGCCTTCGCGATCAGCGCCCGCCGACGGCGACGACACCTCGCCCTCGCTGCGGCGAACGGGGCCACCCCCGCGCATCTGCGACGCATCGTGCTCGCCGATGGCGTCGTGCTCAGCATGGTGGGCGCGCTCGCCGGCATGGTGCTCGGCGGGGCCGCCGCAGTCATAGCCCGACCCTGGCTTGAGGAACTGTTGTTTCTGCACCGGGCCGGCGGCTATCGGGTGTCCCCGCTCGCGGTGGTGGGCATCGTGTGCGTCGCGGTCGTCTCCGGGTTGACCGCCGCCGCGGTGCCGGCCTGGACAGTCGCGAGGCAGGATGTGGTGACATCACTCGCGGGGCGGTCCGGAGTGACTCGTACCCGTCGCCGTTGGTTGGTTCTCGGCGCCGTCATGGTCGCGGCCGGTGTCGGACTCGTCGCGGTCGGCGCACGGGCGATATCGCTCAACGTCATGCTGCCCGGCGTGATCGTCGGTGAGTTGGGGATGGTGCTGTGCATGCCGGCCGTCATCGGCGTTATCGCCACAGCGGGCCGGCTGCTGCCGGTGTCGCTGCGGATCGCGTTGCGAGACGCCTCCCGCAACCGCGCTGCCGCCGCGTCCGCCGTCGCGGCGGTCATGGCAGCCGTCGCTGGCAGCGTGGCACTCGCCATCTTCGGCACCGTGGGCGGCCAACAGGAAGCCACATCCGAGGTCCCCTTGGGATATGCCATCGTGCAGATGACTTCGTCGTCCGAGCTCGATCTCGCGGCGATCGAGGCGGCGATGCGATCGAGCCTTCCGCCTATCACCCGGACGCACCGGATCTCACGGGCGGAATGTCTGACAACCGACCCGACGATGAGCTGCACCATGACGTTTCGTCAGCCGCCGGATCGGGTCTGCCCCTATCTCGCGGAACTCGGCGACCAGCCGTTGACCGGAGAAAAAGCGCGCGCGGCGCGTCGGGATCCCCGTTGCCGCAACGGCGGCCAGCCCCAGGAACAGGTCGTGGTCGCCGACGCGACCGCCATCGCCACGCTGACCGGGGCCACCGGTGACGATCTTCGCCGGGCCGAGAGGACTCTGCGCGAGGGGGGCATCGTGGTCGGTGGTCCGGATTTCGTCTCGGGGGGCGTCGCAACTGTCGAGGTGATGACGAGTTCCGGCGATGGGGTTATGCCGTTGTCGGAGCCGAAGGTGGACTATCGCGACGCGCGCGAGGTGGCTGCGCACCAGCTCACGACCGGCATTCGCAATGACCGAATCATCGTGTCGCCGGCACTGGTCGACTCTCTCGGACTGCGGATGACGCCGACGGAGATCGTCGCCGCGACCAGCCGCACTCCGACGCAAGAGGAGCAAGACCGATTCGTCGACGCGATGGTTCTCAGGGAGGCTAACGGTCGAATCGAACAGCCTTTGCAGTCGAGGCCCGATCCCGTGTTGTGGGTGCTGACCGCGGGCGCCGCGGTGATCACCCTGGGCGCGACGGGGGTCGCGACGGCGCTCACCGGGGCTGACAGCAAAGAAACACTGGTCACGTTGGCGGCGGTGGGTGCCACACCGTGGCTGCGCCGGGCCTTGTCACTGAGCCAGGCAGCCGTGATCGCTGGGCTCGGCTCGACAATCGGGGTGTTCGTCGGGCTCGGCGCGGCGGCCGGGGTGCTGGCCGCCTACAACGCGCGGTTGGCCAGCACGTGGCCGAGCGGCCCGGAGCTGTCGATCACCGTTCCGTGGCTGAACTTGGCGGTGACGTTGCTCGTCGTGCCCACGATCGCGATGGCCGGCGCCGGGCTGTTCACCCGGTCGCGGCTGCCGAGCGAACACCGTCGTTGAGTGGCGCCGCCGTCCTCTGGCCGGTGCCGTCCACCGCCGTCATCCGGTCGGGGCGGGTGCGGCGGTGTCGCCGGAGTGGGCGGCGAACCACTCGAATGTCTGCGGCCACAGCGCGCTCGATTCGCGGCGGAAGAAGCCGAAGTGCCCGAGGCGAGTCAGCCCGTGATCGTTCGCGCGCAGGTGCCGGCGTTCGACACGGGGATAGGCGCTCATCATCGCATCGACCGATTGTCGGGTTCCCCAGTCGTCATCGTCGATGGAATAGGCGAGCACGGGTGCGGCGAAGTCGCGATAACGCCGCAGCGGCAGCGTCTCGTCGCTGAGCAGATATCGCCGGTCGCGGCACCACCGGGACCACTGCAGCGCCACTCCTTGAGGGAGATCCTGCGCCGACGAGAATCTGCTCCACGGCACATAACCGAGGGTGTGCGCGAGGATCGGAAGGGTGAGATGGGTGTGGATAGCGACGGCCAGTCGCTGTGTGCCGCCCTGATAACTCCAGTGACCGCTCTGCGATGAGACGGTGACCATCGCGTCGATTCGGCTCGCGTCGTCGAGCAGTCCGGCGACTTGGCCACCGAAGCTGTGGCCGACGAGGAACAGTCGTTGTGGGGTGAGTTCGGCGAGGACGTGGTCGATGACGCCGGCCATGTCGAGCAGCGCCCAGTCGCTGGCGCTGGCCGCGAAACCGCGCAGGCTGCGGGGTTTCGAGTCGCCGATGCCCCGATAGTCATAGGTGACGACGGTGTGGCCGGCATCGGCGAGCGCGGCGGCATAGGCCCGATAGTAGTGTCGCGGCACGGCGGTGGCGGAGTTGATGACGGCCACGCGTGGGCCGGAGCCGACGACGGTCGCGGCGAGGGGATAGCCGTCCCGCGCGGGGATGGTGCGGTCGCCGGTCATCGTGCCTCCTGGTGTGCTGCGTCGATCCGCCGGATGAGCCGGTCGCGGATGATCTCGATGGGGGTGACGGTTCGGGTCGCCTTCGCCATGATCAGCGCGCCCTCGATGACGGCGACGATCTCGGTGGCGAAGCCGACCGGATCCGTGGCGGCGGGGTCGTCGCGGGCGAGTCGTTCCGCGACGAATTCGGTGAGCGCGGTGATCGCGACACCGACTTGGTCGTGCACCTGGTCGGGCAGTCCCGCGCTCTCCAACGCGACTGTCGCGAGTGGACAACCGCGGCGGAAGTCGCTGTCGCGCAGCTCCGCGATGTAGTGGTCGCAGAACATTCGCACAACATCGGTCGCACTCGCGCACCCGGCGTCGACGCGGCGCAGCCAGGTGATGATCTGGTCGCCGGACATGTGCAGTGCCGCAGCCGCGAGTTCGGCCTTCCCGCCGGGAAAGTGATGATAAAGAGATCCTTTGGGTACGCCGGAGCCGCTGAGGATGTCACCGAGGCCCGCGCCGTGATAGCCGCGTTCGCGCAGCAACGCGGCGGTGCTCGCGAGCAGGCGGGTCTGGGTCTGTGCGGAGCGGTCGGGGTTCGGCACCCGCCGATAATAGACCGGTCGGTTTAGCCTGCCAAGGGTTTGGTTTAGTCGGCCAAGAGGTCGGATCCGGGCATTGGTGCTGCGTTGAGGTTGCGTATAGGTCACCGACCAACGCGGTTTGTAGACCAAGTGAACGTTCGCGGGCATGATGGCTCACAGCCCGGCCACCCCTGCGCCGGAGTTTGAGCACGAACCGGCTCGAAACGAAAGCCGGTCAAGAGGAGGATCCGTGCGAAAGTCATTTGCCCGTGGATCCGTGTTGCTCGCGATTTCCGGGCTTCTGATGGCTGCTGCGGCGTGCTCGCCGCCCGCGACCACCAACTCCGGGTCCAGCGACGCGGCGAAGGCCACCAGCGCCGCCGATCTCGGCGGGATGGACAAGCTGGTCGAGGCTGCGAAGAAGGAAGGCGAGCTCAACGTCATCGCGCTCGCACCGGACTGGGCCAACTACGGCGAGATAATCAAGGCGTTCACCACCAAATACGGCATCAAGGTCAATTCGTCCCAGCCCGAAGCGTCGAGCCAGGAGGAGCTCAACGCGGCCACCCAGCTCAAGGGCCAGTCCGGGGCGCCAGACGTGTTCGACCTCAGCGGTGCCGTGACCCTGGCGAACACCGCGAAGTTCGCGAAATACAAGGTGGGCACCTGGGCCGACATTCCGGCCAACCTCAAGGACGCTGACGGCGCGTGGGTCGGCGACTACGGCGGCTACATGTCCATCGGCTACGACGAGAGCAAGGTGCCGGCACCGACGAGCTTCGCCGATCTGCTGAAGCCGGAGTTCAAGGGCAAGGTCGCGCTCAACGGCGACCCGACGCAGGCCGGTGCGGCGTTCAACGGCGTCGTGATGGCGGCGGTTGCCTCAGGCGGCTCGGCCGACGACATCTCCAAGGGCGTCGACTTCTTCAGCCAGCTCAAGAAGGCCGGCAACTTCCTGCCGCTCGACCCGGGCCCGGCGACCATCGAAGCGGGTCAGACTCCGGTCGTGCTCGACTGGGACTACCTCAACTTCGCCCAAGCCGCGAAGCTCACTGGGAAGATGACCTGGAAGACCGTCGTGCCGGCCAACGCGCTCGTCGGCTCCTATTACAACCAGGCGATCAGCGTCGACGCCCCGCACCCGGCCGCCGCGCGACTGTGGGAGGAGTTCCTCTACTCCGACGCCGGCCAGAACCTGTGGCTCAAGGGTGGGGCCCGGCCGGTTCGGCTGGACGCCATGAAGACCGCTGGCACCCTCGACACAGCGGCGTTCACCGCGTTGCCGGCCGCCGCAGGCACCCCGGTCTTCCTGACTGAGGACCAGACCAAGAAGGCCAAGGACTACCTGGCCGCCAACTGGGCGAAGGCCATCGGCTGAGTTATGAGCATGGTTGACCCGGGCATTCGCACGGTCGACCACGGCGATAACCCGGTGCCAGCCAACCGACGTTCGGTTGGCTGGCACCGGGTCTCCACCCTGGTCGGCGTCATCCCGTTCTTCGTCTTCGTGGGGATCTTTCTGCTGATCCCCACCATCGTGGTCGTCGTCGGCGCGTTCGCCAGCGACGACAACCGACCCACGCTGTCCAACATCTCGGCGTTGTTCGACAGTCACATCGTCACCGCCTTCGTCAACAGCATCATGCTCTCAGTGGTGACCGCGCTGGTCGGCGCGATTCTGGGCGCGTTGCTCGCCTACGCGTTGGTAACCGGCAAACCAGGTGGTGTGCTGCGGCGGGCCGTCACCTCGGCCTGCGGCGTGCTCGCCCAGTTCGGTGGGGTCACGCTGGCCTTCGCGTTCGTGGCGACCATCGGCTACAGCGGCTTCGTCACGCTCTTCCTGCGGGACCGCCTGAACATCGACATCTTCGCCGACAGCATCTGGCTCTATGACCTGTCTGGTCTCATGCTGGTCTACACCTACTTTCAGATTCCGCTCATGGTCATCGTCTTCCTGCCCGCGTTGGACGGAATCCGTCCACAGTGGCGTGAGGCGACGGAGAGTCTGGGCGGCTCCACGTGGCACTACTGGAGTCGGGTCGCCTTCCCGCTGTTGGCGCCGGCGTTCCTCGGCTCCACGCTGCTGCTCTTCGCGAACTCCTTGTCCGCCTACGCGACCGCGGCCGCACTGGTGAGCCAGGGCAGCCCGATTGTGCCGTTGCAGATCCGCACCGCGTTGACCAGCGAGGTCGTGCTCGGCCAGGCGAACGTCGGCAAGGCCATGGCGTTGGGCATGGTGGTTGTCGTCGCGCTGGTCATGTGGCTCTACGCCCTGCTCCAGAAGAGGACCTCGAAATGGCTGGGCTGATGGCTCGTCGGAGCCGCCGGCAGCGGGCCTTCCGCTGGACCGTCGTCACGATACTGTCCCTGTTCTTTCTCGTTCCGCTTGTCGCCATGGCCGAGTTCACCACCCGTGGCACAGACGGCCACCGGACGCTGGAGACGTGGCGGCTGCTCGTCGACTTCTCCACACTCAGCGAGGCCTACCCGGACCTGTGGGAGGGCATGAAGGCCTCGGCCGGGCTCGCCGCGCTCACCGTCGTGCTCATGCTCGTGCTGCTCGTTCCGACGGTCATCTGGGTTCGACTGCGGCTGCCACGGCTGCGCCGAGTCGTGGAGTTCATCAGCCTGCTGCCGCTGACCATTCCCGCGATCGTGCTCGTGGTCGGGCTCGCCCCCGTCTACGCCTGGGTCACCTATCTGTTGCGGACCGGCTCGCCTTTCACATTGGCCTTCGCCTACACGGTGCTGGTGCTTCCGTACGCGTATCGGGCCATCGACGCGGGACTGTCCGCGATCGACGTGAAGACCCTCGCCGAGGCGGCCCGCAGTCTCGGCTGCGGGTGGGGCACGGTGATGTGGCGGGCGGTGCTTCCCAACATCCGCTCCGCAGTGATGTCCGCGTCTTTCCTGACCGTCGCGTTGGTGCTCGGCGAGTTCACCATCGCGTCTCTGCTCAACCGCACCAACATTCAGGTCGCCATCAACTTCCTCGGCAAGAGCAGCGCGTCGATGTCGGTCGCCGTGTCACTGGCCGCGCTGGTGCTGGCGTTCCTGCTGTTGCTGCTGCTCTCCTTGGTCGGTCGGTTCGGTGACCGTGCCCGCAAACCTTCAAGGAGGACCACATGACCGGCTCGGTCACCGTTGATCCCGCGACAGTCCGGACCCGCTCGAGCGTCGGGGTGCACCTGGAGAATCTGTCCCGCAGCTTCGGCGGCGTGGCGGCGCTGTCCGGGCTCGACCTCGAACTCGCCCCAGGCGAGCTGGTGGCGCTGCTCGGCCCGTCGGGTTGCGGCAAGACCACCGCGCTGCGCATCCTGTCCGGTCTGGAGGACGCCGACTCGGGGCGGGTCCTCGTCGGCGGCCGGGACATCACCCACGTCCCCACCAACAAACGGGACATGGGCATGGTGTTTCAGGCCTACAGCCTCTTTCCGCATCTGACGGCGGTGGAGAATGTCGAGTTCGGACTCCGGTTGCGCGGCAAGTCGGCCGCCGAGCGGCGCACGCGGGCGCAGGACATGCTCGACCTCGTCGGCATCGGCGCCCAGGCGCAGAAGTTCCCGCAACAGATGTCCGGTGGGCAGCAACAGCGGGTGGCGTTGGCCCGGGCGTTGGCGATCGAGCCGCAGGTGCTGCTGCTCGACGAGCCGCTCTCGGCGTTGGACGCCAAGGTGCGTGTCCAGTTGCGTGACGAGATCCGGCGGATCCAGGTGGAGGTCGGCACCACCACGCTGTTCGTCACACACGACCAGGAAGAGGCGCTGGCCGTCGCGGACCGCGTCGGAGTCATGCGTGGCGGGCGGCTGGAGCAGCTCGGCCCGCCGGAAGAGATCTATCGCCGGCCGGCCACGGCGTTCGTCGCCGACTTCGTCGGCGTCAGCAACCGGCTGCCCGGCCGCGTCACCGGAGACCGGGTGGAGGTCCTCGGAGTGAGCCTGCCACTCGTCGACCCGAGCCAGGTGCCGGCCGGGGCCAGTTCAGTGACGGCACTCGTGCGACCGGAGGCGGTCGAGGTGGCGGCCGACGCGGCGGGTTCCGCCCGCGTGCTGGCGGCGAGCTTCCTCGGGCCCACCAGCCGGGTCACGGTGACGATGCCGGACGGCACGCTCGTGTTGGCGCAGGTCGCGAGCAAACACCTGGCGGACCTCACTCCCGGGGCCGCGGCGAGCGTGACCATCCACCCGGTGGCGGTGGCAATCGCGGAGTCCTGACCTTCCCCGATGTCTCCGCGCGGGCGGCGTCCGCGGTCCGCGCGGAGACATCGGGCAGGAATGATCATGGCATCGTCGGGGCGTCCAGGCCGGTGGGCAGAGTCTTTCGGCCCGTGCCGACGACCCCGTATTGCTGATAGAAGCAAGGTATGGCGATCCCCAGTGACCTCGACATCGCACGGGCCGCGAGCCTTGCACCGCTCACCGACGTCGCCGCGCGCATGGGCGTCGGCGCACACCTGCTCGAGCCGTACGGCGATTCGGTCGCCAAGATCAAGCTGGCCGCCATGGCCGAACTCGCCGATCGGCCGAAAGCGAAATACGTCGTCGTCACGGCGATCACGCCCACCCCTCTCGGGGAAGGCAAGACCGCCACGCTGATCGGTCTCGGACAGGCGTTCTCGCACATTGGACGGTCGGCGACGATCGCGATGCGGCAGCCCTCGATGGGCCCCACCTTCGGCATCAAGGGCGGCGCGGCCGGCGGTGGCTTCAGCCAGGTCGTGCCGATGGACCGACTCAATCTGCACCTCACCGGCGACTTCCACGCCGTCACCGCGGCCAACAACATGCTCGCCGCGCTCGTCGACAACGAACTTTTTCACACCAACGACCTCGACCTCGATCCGCGTCGCGTCACCTGGCGCCGGGCCATCGACATCAACGACCGCGCGTTGCGGCACCTCGTCATCGGACTCGGCGGGGCGAAGGACGGAGTGGCCCGCGAGACCGGCTTCGACATCACCGCGGCCTCCGAGGTGATGGCCATCCTCGCGCTCGCCAGCTCACCTGAGGACCTCGGTCGACGTCTGAGCCGCATCGTCGTCGGCTATTCGCGCTCCGGCGCTCCCGTCACCGCCGAAGAGCTGCGGGCCACCGGGGCGATGCGGGCGATCCTGCAGGATGCGGTCAAACCGAACCTCATGCAGACCCTGGAGAACACCCCGGTCCTCGTGCACGCGGGGCCGTTCGGCAACATCGCCCACGGCAACTCGTCGATCATCGCGGACCTCATCGGCATCCACACCGGCGACTTTCTGCTCACCGAGGCGGGATTCGGCGCCGACATGGGAGCCGAACGGTTCTTCGACATCAAGTGCCGCGCCTCAGGCCTCACCCCGGACGCCGCCGTGCTCGTCGCCACAGTGCGAGGACTCAAGGCCCACAGCGGCAGGCATCACATCGTCGCCGGGCGTCCGCTGCCGGCCGAGCTGCTCGCCGAGAACCCGGACGACGTGCGGCTCGGCGCGTCGAACCTGCGCAAGCAGATCGCCAACATTCAGGCCTTCGGAGTGCCCGTGGTCGTCGCCGTCAACGCCTTCGCCTCCGACCACCCGTCGGAACTCGGCGCCATCATCGAGATCTGTCACGAGGAAGGGGTGCCGGCGGCGGTCGCCCGCCACGTCGAGCAGGGCGGCAGAGGCGCCGTCGAGCTCGCGGAACGGGTGGTGGCGGCCACCGACGCTCCCGCGAAGTTCCAGCCGCTCTATCGCGATGAGGACCCATTGCGTACGAAGATCGAGACGGTGGCGAGGCGAATCTATGGCGCGTCCGACGTCTCCTATTCTTCGACTGCCGCCGCCGACCTCGACCGGCTCACCCGGGAGGGTCGCGACGACCTGCCGGTCTGCATCGCCAAGACGCACCTGTCGCTCTCGTCCGACCCGTCGCTGCGGGGCGCGCCGACCGGGTGGACCTTGCCGGTGCGAGAGGTGCGGGCCGCGATCGGCGCCGGATTCGCATATCCGATCTGTGGCGATATGCAGACCATGCCCGGTCTTGGGGCGCATCCGGCCGCGCACAGCATCGGACTCGACGACAACGGCGATGTGACCGGACTGTCCCAGCGCTAACGCCGACGCCTCAGCCAGCGGAATTCCCGCTTGTCACAGTCGCGCAGTATTCTGCGCGAACTGCCCCGTCGTCGGGTCACGCGGCGTCACAACTGACGTCTCGTTGTCCTGGCGTGGACCGAACCAATGAGGTGACCTGGCGCCATGAATATGCCTGTGACCGATCCGCAGGCCGAGATCGCCGCCCCCCAAAGCTGGGGCGATCTCGTGCAACACCACGATCTGTGGAAGTTGGTCGACGCGTGTGAGGAGGGTGCCGCCACAGACATCCGGCGCCGGACGGTGAACCTGGCCCAGGCACTCGCCAGCCAACGCGTCACCGGCCTCGCCGAGCTCGCCGACGACCCGTGGCAGGACCGCACATTCGCCGCCCGCATGCTCTCGCACGTCGGGGCGCTCGCCGCCGAGTTGCCCACGCAACCCCCGCTGCTCCCGGCTGAGGTCGCGCTCCTCGTGACCGTACCCGTGTTGTTTGACGTCGTGTGGGCGGAGACCCTGCGGCGACTGCGGGAGGTGCGACCCGAAGACCTCACCGTCAGCCAGGACGCCACCAGCCAGCGGGCCGCGTTCGAACGCTATGCGCAGAGCCAGGCCCAGCCCTATCGGCGCGCCGTCGCCGCCACGGCGCGTGGCGACATCATCACGCCCGCCGAGATCGGTTGGTGGCTGCTGCACCGGTGGGCGGTGCGACAGCCATTGGCGTATTCCCCCGAGTTGTTGACCGAGGTGCTCGGCGAGGCCGGCGCCGACAGCCTCTTCGCGCCCGCCCGTCTCGGCGAGTTGCTGCGCGCCCCACGGGCCGACGCCCAGTTCCTGGCCCGCGACGACCGGGCCGACGCGCTGCTGGCCACCGGAGCCGACGACGTGCGCGAACGGCTCGTGGGCTATCTGCTCGTCACCGCCCACGCGTTGGCTATCGAGTCGTCGGCGCTGCCGGCGGTCGTCGGCGAACACGTCGGCATCGGGGACCCGGTGGCGCTGTCCGAGTTGCACCACACCGTCGCCACCGCCCGGTGGCGCCGTCGTGGCGCGATCTTGGTGCTCAACGCCGCCTGCGCGCACCCTGCGGTGGAGGTCGCCCTCCAGGCCCATACCGAGCGACTTAACCACGTGCTCGGCGAGCTGCACCGGGCCGCCGCGACCGACGTCTCGCTCGCGTCTCTGCGGCAGACGCCGACCCACGTCGCGACCGATGGCCTGGGTGCTGCCGAGGGCGCCAACGGACCCGCCTATCAGTCCGCCGGTGTGCGTTTTCGCCTCGCCGAGGATCGGGTGCAGGAGTTGCTCATGGGGGAGCAGCTCTATGGTGACCCCGCGTTGGCGATCCGGGAGCTCTATCAGAACGCCCTCGACGCGTGCCGCTATCGACAGGCTCGCACCGATTTCCTCAGCCGCTCCGGGCGGGTGGATTTCGGCGACGAGTCGTGGTCGGGTGAGGTCACCTTCGCGCAGGGCGTGGACGAGAGCAACCGGCCGTATCTCGACTGCGTCGACAACGGCATCGGCATGGGCGTGCGCGAGCTGAGCGAGGTCTTCGCCCAAGCCGGCGTGCGCATGAGCGACTTGCCGGAGTTTCTCGAGGAGCAGGCGGAGTGGAGCCGGCTCGATCCGCCTGTGCAGCTGTTTCCCAACAGTCGTTTCGGCATTGGGGTGCTCAGCTATTTCATGCTCGCCGACGAGATCACGGTGGAGACGTGCCGGATGGGCCGTGACGGTCTGCCCGGTCGGCGGCTGCAGGTCGTCATCTCCGGACCCGGAAGCCTGTTCCGGATCAGGGATCTCGGACCGGGGACACAGACCGGCAGCCAGATCCGGTTGCATCTGCGGCCGGCCGTCAACGTGTCGTGTGTGGACACGTTGCGCGAATTGCTGTGGGTGGCGGAGTTTCACACCCAGGCCCGCAACGGCACCGACTCCTATGAGTGGCAGCCCGGACAGCTCTCCGAGGCGACCGCGCCCAGCCAGGTCCGCAAGGTCGACGGACGTGACGTCGTGGGGGTCGTGCCCGCCGCCGAGGTCGGTGTGTGGTGGTGCCGGGAGGAGGGCGCCGTCCTCGCCGACGGGCTCTGGGCCGGACAGACCCTGCACGGCGCGGTGGTCAATCTGACACGTGAGGCGGCACCGCGGCTCTCGGTCGACCGCACGAAGATTCTCGCCTATCGCGACGAGGACGTGGAACGGCAGCTGTGGCAGGCGATTCCGGCGCTGACCGCGGCCGGACCCGCCATCTTGACCTTCGAGTGGCTCTACGCGTTCGCCAAGATTCGTCCGCTCCTCGCAGACGTCATCTTCGAGCAGGCGATCGCCGCCGGATATCTGCACTGGGACCTCAACGACGAGGTGGTCGACGCGAGCATCGCGGGCTGTTTCATCCCCGATGGGCGCAGCCCCAAGGGGCCGGACCAGCTCGTGGAGTGGCGATTGACCGCGCTCGGCGCGGCCGGTGGTTTCAAGACCGTGGTCAACCCGACCGACGAGTGGCGCACGGTGGTGCGGGCCGTCCCGTCGGACGGCCTGCTCGTCAGCCGGGACTTCGACGCCGCGGGTCCGTGGGTCGATCCGGATGAGCCGGTCTCGCTGTCGCACATCGTGCGGGCGGCGCGAAAGATCGGCCGCTCGCCGGCCGAGATCGTGGCCCGGTTCGAGGCTCTCGGCTATCAGGTCGAGGCCGGGGCCGCTGACCTGGATACCGACCCCCACGACCTCATCTTCACGAGTCGCGGACTGTCGGGCAACGGTCCGTGGCTCGATCACAGCGAGTCGGTGCTGTTGCCGCACCTGATGAAGGCGGCACACGAGACGGGGCGCGACATCTGGGAGATCGTGGCACGACTGCGCCGGCTCGGGTTCACGCTCATCTATGACCTGCGGACCGTGCCGATCGACGATTTCGACTTTGACGATCTTCGTATCGTCAGTCGCGACGTCGACGGCGCGCCGCCGTGGCTCGATCCGGCCGAGCAGTTGAGTCTGCTGCACCTGCTTCGCACCTCGCAGAAGCTCAACCGCGACGTGAGCGTGGTGGCGGCCCGGCTGGGAGCCTGGGGTTATCAGCTGCCCGCGGGTTGCGAGTCGTTGCAGGTGTTGCCCGACGACCTCACCATCGTCAGCCGTGACCTCGACGCCCGAGGGCCGTGGCTCGATCCCACCGAGCCCGTGCACGTGCCACATCTGCTCGCCGCGGCACGCACCGTCGGCCAGCCAGTGACCACCGTCGCCGAACGGTTGGTCGCGCTCGGCTTCACGCTCAGCGTGCTTCCGCAGGCGATCGCCGACATCGCGCCGGACGACAACGATCACATGCTCATCAGCCGTGACCTCGATGCCCGAAGCCCCTGGCTCAGCCCCGTGAAGGAGGTCTCGGTCGTGCACCTCGTGCGGGCGGCCGAGGCGACGGATCAGACCGTGGCGGCGGTCGCGCAGCGGTTGACCGAGCTCGGTTATCGCACGGTGGACCCCAACAGCGTGCTGGTCGACCGTTTTGAGCCCGAAGATCTCACTCTCATCAGCGTCGACCTCGATGGCGAGGATCCGATGCTGAGCCCGATTGAGCCGGTCTCGGCAGTGCACGTGATCCTCGCGGCTCGCCAGCTTGGGCGAGATGTCCATCAGGTCATCGCCCGGCTGACCGTGCTCGGCTATTCGGTCAACACTGTCGCCGGTCAGGTGCCGGTCGAGCAGATCGAGCAGGACGATCTAGTTCTGCTCAGCCGGGATATCGACGGCACCGCGCCGTGGATCAGTCCCGACGTGCCCGTGCGGTTGCCGCATCTGCTCGCGGTGGCGCGCCGCACCCACAGCACCATCGGCGATGTGGCTGCCCGCCTGGGAATGCTCGGATATCAGATCGACTGCGATCTCACTCTCGTGACGATCAACAAGATCAAGTCGGCTGACCTCACCATGGCGAGCACCGATCTCGACGGCCGGCACCCCTGGCTCAACCAGTCGGAGCCGGTGCCCCTGGCGCACCTGCTCGGAGCCTCACGAAAACTGCGTCGGCCGGTCGATCAAATCGTCAAGCGACTCAGCTCGATGAGCTATCAGGTGCCCGACCTCGAGCTCCGACTGCCCCGGCTCCGCCCCGGCGGCCTGTGACAGTCATAGCCGTCATTCGCCGGTGCCCGACTCGTGAGCGATTCGTAATGCCACGAGTCGGGTCCGGTGGATAACGTGGAACAACGGATCGCACCCGGATCCGGATCAAGCGACGTCAGGGAGCGGCGCATGACCAGAAAGACAATGGTGTGGTCGACGATGGCAGTGGTCATCGTGGGCGGCGTATTCGGCCTCTATTGGTTCCAGCCGTGGAAGTTGGTCACCAACACGGAGGTCGCCGACGCGATTCCGTCAGTGGCACCGGACGGTCATGGCGCGACGACTCCCTCACATGGGATCTCCCCGACACCGACCCCGCCCGGAAACCGGCTGCTCGCTTCGGGTGATCTCATCAGCCACGAGCATCACACGACCGGTCAGGTTCAGGTGATCGCGCTGCCCGACGGCCGCCGTCAACTGGTGTTGCGACGTCTGGACACCTCCAACGGGCCCGACCTTCGGGTGTGGTTGACCGATCAGCGGGTGGTGGAGGGCACCACGGGGTGGCGGGTCTTCGACGACGGGCGATATGTCGAGGTGGGCCGGTTGAAGGGCAACCGGGGAGACCAGGTCTATGAGTTGCCCGCCAGCGTCGACCTCGACACGCTGCGCAGCATCACGATCTGGTGCAAACGTTTCTCCGTGTCGTTCGGAGCGGCGACCCTCACGTGAGGATTCGGCTGGCCTTCTGGGGTCCGGCTGTCAGTTCGCGACGTCGATGAAGACGCGTGGACCGCTGAGCTCGCCGACCCGGAATCCGACGACGTCGTCGAGCCCGAGCACGATGGTGACGACGCCCTCAAAGTCACCCGTGATCGTCCACCCTTTGAGCATCGGATAGTTGACGGTGGTGGTGCGCGGAGCCAGCGCCGTGCCGTCCTCGGCGTGGGCCATCGCGGGCTCCAGCCGGATCTGCAGATAGCGTCGACCGGGCACGGTCGCAGCCCGCCCCGACCCATCCATCACCGGATGATCGATGTAGCGCACCTGATAACCCGGCAGGGCCCCGGTGATGTCCAGAACCACCCGGTCATAGCCCTCCGCAGCGTGCGTCGCGCTGCGTACATGCACGACCACCGGCACCGGCGGCACGGACACGGTCCGATCACGAACGACCGGATCGGTGCTCCACCCGGCCGTCGTCGTCGCGTCCGCCGACGTCCCAGAAGTTCCAGAACCCGAGGGTACGGGTGCTGTCGGGCTCACCGACACGACCGTCGGGGTCGGTGGCGCCGCCGTCGCGTCGGGGCGCGGGGCGGGCGAGTCGCACGCCCCGCTCAACGCGGCGGCGACGCCGACCACCATAGAGATCGCGGCGAGCCGCACGACCCGTGTCACACGTTGGACGGGCATCATGACTGCTCTTCTCGTTCGGGGGCGGAATCGCTACGCCAGATCCGCAACCCGGCGGCGCTCGCCGCGATGAGGGTGGCGCCGGCGACGATGAGGATGACGGCGCCGCCCGCGGCGCCGTCGGTGAGGTCCCAGACGGCCTCGGGCACGGCTATCGCCACCGCGATGACGCCGATCACGAGCAGCACCAATGCGTGTTGCGAGCGATAGAGCGCGAAGCATGCCACGCCGACCAGTGCGGTGAGCAGATATGCCCAGACCGCAGTCCCCGACTCGGCGAGCGGCTGCTGGCCTCCGATGACCGCGATGCCGGCCCCGATGGCCAGGGCCAGCTGACGTGGCGCGAGCAGGCCGGTGACGCCGAGCGCGGCGAGCACGACCCCGGTGGCGAGCATGACCGCGCTCATGCGAAGCCCGGTATATCCGACGTCGCCGACGATGGTGGTCGTCAGCGTGATGGTGAACCCGCTGACAGCGAGCGTCCCGATGGCTTGCGGCACCAGCGCATATCCGATCACCGCGACGGCGAGTCCGACCGCGGCGGCGATCGGGGCGGCGTGGTGGTCGACGGCGACCCCGGTGGCGGCGGACGCGGTGAGGGCCGCGATGGCGAAGAGCAGGCCCACGACCCTGCGCCGGGGTGATGACGTTTCGTCCTTGAGTCGTACGAGGGAAGTCGGCCCGCCCGCGACGAGGAGGCCCGCTAGGGCGAGCAGGATGGTGACCGCGACCAACAGCGCGGCGCGGGTGGTGTCGGTGAGCCGGTCCCAGGTGGTGGCGAGCAGCACCGTCGCGCCGCCGAACATGAGTGCGCCACCGAGATATCCGGCGACTTCCACGATCCAGCGGCGCGGCCCCGGACCGGCCTGTGCTGTGGCCAGAGCCTGCTCCACGTGGCCGCACTGCTCAGAAGTGAGGGTGCCGTCGGCGACCAGGCGCCGTAGTGCCGTGGTCTGCGCGGCAGAAAGCGGGCGGAGCGAGGGGCTCATCGCGCGCCTCCCATCGAGTCATGCTGGCGAGGCCAGCGGCGTCCCGTGTGGTGCAGTGTGCGCCAACGGAGCAAATCTCGCCATGAAGAAGCGCAGAGACGGTGGTTCATAGACCATGGTCAAGCCGGTGATCTCGGCCCGCCGTCGGTGCAGGTCTATCACCGCGTCGGCGACGACATCCATATGACGGTCGGTGTAGACGCGGCGGGGAATGGTGAGACGCACCAGTTCCAGGGCCGGTGCACGGTTGTGTCCGGTTTTCGGGTCCCGTCCGGCGGAGACGATGCCGCGTTCCATCGCCCGCACCCCACTGTGCAGATAGAGTCGCGCGGCGAGAGCCTGGGCTGGGAGTTGGTCCTGACTCAGGTGTGGCAGGAACCGACGGGCGTCGAGAAAGACGGCGTGCCCGCCGACCGGCTCGACGATCGGCACGCCAGCGTCGCGGATCCGTTCGCCGAGATATCGGACCTGACCGACGCGGTGGGCGATGTAGTCGTCGTCGACCATCTCGTGGATGCCGACCGCCATGGCATCCATGTCGCGGCCGGCGAGACCGCCGTAGGTGGGCATGCCTTCATAGAGCACCACGAGCTCACGGGCCGCCTGCAGAATGGATTCGTCGTTCATCGCGAGGAATCCACCGATGTTGACGAGGGCGTCCTTCTTGCCGGACATGGTCGCACCGTCGCAATAGGACATCATTTCGCGGACGATGTCAGCGATGTCCCGCTGCGCGTACCCGTCTTCTCGTTCTTTGATGAAGAAGGCGTTTTCGGCGAGGCGGGTGGCGTCGCACCACAGCAGGATGCCGTGTTGACCGCAGAGGCGGCTGACATCGCGCAGATTGCTCATCGCCACAGGTTGTCCGCCGGCCATGTTGACGGTCACGGCGATATTGACATAGGCGATGTTCGCGGCGCCCACCTGCTCGATCAACGCGGTGAGTTTCGCGAGATCGACGTTGCCCTTGAACGGATGCTGGGACGTGGGGTCATGCGCTTCGTCGATGATGACGTCGGCGAAGATTCCGCCGGCGAGCTCCTGATGCGCCCGGGTGGTGGTGAAATACATGTTGCCCGGCACATATTGCCCGGGTTTGATCAGGATGCGGGAGATGAGGTGCTCGGCCCCCCGCCCCTGGTGGGTCGGCACGACGTGCGCGAATCCGTAGATGTCGCGGACCGCCGACTCGAGGCGATAGAACGACGATGCGCCCGCGTAGGACTCATCGCCGGTCATCAACGCGCCCCACTGTCGGTCACTCATCGCGCTGGTGCCGCTGTCGGTGAGCAGATCGATATAGACGTCGGCGCTGCGCAGCAGGAAGGTGTTGTGGCCGGCGGCTTCGAGCGCGGCGGCGCGCTGTGCCTGACTCGGCATCCGTATCGCTTCCACGGCCTTGATCCGATATGGCTCGGCGCGCACGGTCATGTCCGCAGTATGTGTCGCGAGCCGGTCGGCGGGCAGGGTCGAAAGGCCCACCCGGTCCCGGTCGGTGTCGTCAGGTCGACTCGGCCGAGGACTGGCCGGCCTCGTCGATGGTGTCAAGCTCGGCGAGCGACTCCCGGGCCCAGGCGAGCGTCGCCCGTGCGGCGTGCTCGCCGGCTGAGATGGTGAGCAGCCAATAGGGGCGGTGCGCCGGGTCGGCGGGGTCGGACCCAGCCGCAGCCTCGGCCGCGATCGCCTTCCGGGCGGCGGCGAGTTCGGCCAGCCGGGTGCGGGCGTCGGCCTCGGCTTGGCGCAACAGGTCGCGGCAGGCGTCGGTGCCGAGGATATGTCCGAAGAAGATCCGCAGGAGCATTCCGTTGCGGGGCGGGCTGGAGTGATAGGGCTGGCGCAGCTGTTCGAGGAGGTGTTGGCGGCCGGCCGGGGTGATCGCGAAGAGCGAGGATCCGGGGCGGGCCGCGTCGTGGCGCACGATCAGTTCGCGTTTTTCAAGGTCAGAGAGGGTCGGATAGATTTGGCCGAAGCTTTCGCTCCAGAAGTGGCCGAGCACGTCGCTGATCGCCTCACGCACGGCGTAGCCGGTCATCGGCTGCACGCTCAGCGCGCCGAGCACCGCGATCTCGGTCTGCCTGACCCTTGCCACTCGTGACTCCTATCTGCTAGATATGAAGCGAACATAGCTAGTAGATATTAATTATAAGGGTGGACGCGGATGTGGGCGTGGAGTGCTGTTCCGATCGTCGCGGTCGCTGCGGTGGTGTTGCTGCGTCTTGGCACGTGGGCTGCCCGGCGCAGCAGTCTAGGCGCGGCTGACCCTTCGGGCGGGGTCGTGGCCGTGGGCTCGCGAGTGTCGGCGATCAGACACCATCTGTTCTATCAGCCGGTCTCCGCAGCGGTCGCCATCATCGTCCTCGGTGCGGTGATCGTGTTCTGGGGCGACGGTGGCTATCTGACCGCTGGCGATTTTGCGGCGCCCGCCCGGGGGCTGCGGCTGCTTGGGGTCGGCCCCGGCGAGACGTGGTTCGACGTCGGCGTCTCCTTCGCAGTGATCGCCACGATCGTGACCACTGTGGTGGTCTGGTTGCAGGTCCCGTCCGGCCAACGGCCGGGGCTGCGCAGACTCATGCAGGTCGCGCCGTGGGCGCTGTCGATCGCCGTGGTCAACTCGGCGGTCGAGGAGGCGATCTTCCGGGTCGCGCCGGTCATCGCACTCGAGGGTGTGGTGAGCGCGGGCGTGATCGCGATCATCTCGGCGGTGCTCTTCGGACTGCCGCACTGGTTCGGTCACCCGGGCGGGCTTCCCGGCACGCTCATGGCCGGTTTTCTCGGTTGGCTCATGTGCCAGGCCATGCTGCAGACCCACGGCATCGTCTGGGCGTGGGGCATGCACGCGTTGCAGGACGTGGTGATTCTCGCGATTCTGTTCGCCAGTCCGCAGGTTGTGAGCGACCGCCATGCCGATTCGTCGCCGACGACCACCCCGATCGGTGATCAATCACATGACAGTCTCCACACACCGTGAGCCGAATGTGGAATTGGCCCGCGTAGCTTCACCCGGTTATCTTCACCGCTGGCGCGCTGTACGCGACGCCAGTAGGTGAACCGGAGGGACAGGCATGGCAAAGTTCGAACTTTATAAGGACGCGCGCGGCGAGTTTCGTTGGCGGCTGAAGTCCGGAAACGGACAGATCATCGCCACCGGTGGAGAGGGCTACACCTCCAAGGCCGGCTGCCTCAACGGCATCGAGGCGGTCAAACGCGACGCGGGCGCGGCCAACGTGGACGAGAAGGACTGACCAGGTCCTCGACATGTGACAGGGGCCTGACGGTTAACCGTCAGGCCCCTGTCACATGTCCACATCTGTCGCGTGTGGACGGCCAAACTACCCGCGACCGGGTTCAAACCGGCGAAGCGCCACCCGAGCCGCGACCGCGAGGATCACGATCTGCACCGCGAGCACTCCGACCGCCTTCCACCACAGGGCCGATGTGTGCACCCACAACGGGTCGGAGAACGGGAAATTCACCAGATTGGTGGTGGCTGCGCTGGCAGCGAAACCCCACCGGGAGGGGTCGACCCACGAGATGGTCTCGAGCACCTTCTGCCCGCTGATCTGGAACAGGCCTCCCGAGAGCACCAATTGCGCCATCACGCTGACGACGAGGATCGGCGTGGTCTGCTCGGTCGTGCGCACGAGCGCGCTCGCGAGCAGGCCCAGCATGGTCGAGGAGATCGCGACCAGGTTGACCGCGACGATGATCTCGACGATCGGCGATCCGAGCACGAGAGCCTCGGCCGGCGCGCCTCGGCCTAGCAGCGCCAGATAGACGAAGATGACGACCTGAATGGTGTCGATGATGAGGAAGATGAGGAACTTCGAGGCGAGATAGGCGGCGGGGGACAGGCCGATCGCCCGTTCCCGTCGATAGATGCTCGACTCGTTCACGATCTCCCGGATCGCGATCGCGATTCCCATGAACGCGGCGCCGATGATCAAGACGACCAACAGTCGCTGCGCCTCCAGGCTATAACCCTCGGGGTCGGGGCCGAGCCCTTTGGTGGTGCCGTTCGTGCCGGGCACCGTGTGGCTGAGCACCGCGAGAGCGAGCGGAAGTCCGATGAGGAACGCGGCATAACCCCGATCGGAGAAGATCACTGCCATCATCCGCAGGCACAGGGTGAAGAACTGTCGGATCGGCGCGACTGGGTGCATCGCGCGTTGCCGCAGGGTCAACTCCTTGACCGCCGTGGCGCCTTTGCCGGCGGCCGGTCGAGGCGAATCTGAGGTCGGAACCCGAGCCGTCCCGACTGCGGCAGGTGCGGGCGTCACAGGTGCCTGGGCCACGGCCGGCGCGTGGGCCGCAGGCGGTTCGGCAGCGGCCGGTGCGGCTGGCGCCACGGGTTCGGTCGTGGCCGGGGTCGCAGTCGAGGCCGCAGCCGGAGGTGCGGCATCAGCTGACTGGCGCGGTGTCGGGATCGCGAGCGTGGTCGCGGCGGCGATTGCGGCGGCCTCGTCATCTTCGCTCGCCGATCGCACCCTCGCCTTGGCGATCTCGAGCGCGACCTCCCCGACATATTTCCGATAGATGTCGGAGTTGCGATAGAGCTGCGCCCAACGCTCCGGGTCGTTGGTGACCTTGTCGAAGACGTCGGCGTAGTCCTCGGAGCCGAAGAAGCTCAACAACTTGTCGGGCGGTCCGAAATAGCCCATTCGCCCGCCGAGACACATCACCAACACGTGGTCACACAGGTCGAGGTGCAGCACGCTGTGCGTGACGACCACGACGGTGCGGCCGCGGTCGGCGAGCAGACGAAGTTCGCGCATGACCTCTTTGTCGAGCGCGGGGTCGAGCCCTGACGTCGGCTCGTCGAGTGCCAGCAGCGACGGTTCGGTGAGCAGCTCCAACGCGACCGAAGTGCGTTTGCGTTGCCCGCCGGAGAGGGTGTCGATGCGCTGCTTGGTGCGTCCGCTGAGGCCGAGCAGTTCGATGACCTCGTTGACCCGCTCGGAGCGGTGCTTGCGGGGCACGTCGCTGGCGAATCGCAGCGACGCCGCGAAGCGCAGCGCCCGCCGCACCGACAGCTGCCGGTGGATGACGTCGTCTTGTGGCACCATGCCAATGCGATAGCGCAGCTCGGAATAGTGCTTGTAGAGGTCGCGTCCGTCATAGAGGATCGTGCCCTGGGTCGCCGGCTGAATGCCGGTCATCGCCTTGAGCAGGGTCGACTTGCCGCAACCACTTGGCCCGACGATGCCGAGCAGCGTGCCGTGCCGCAGAGCGAAACTGACGTCGTCGAGCAGCACGGTCTTGCCGTTCTTGCCGACCGCGACGCTCAGGTCGTCGGCGACGACCGAGGTCGGACCCATGTCGTCGTGCTGATAGACGTTGCCCTCATCGAAGAGGAACTCGTGGCGTCCGATGGTGAACCGGTCGCCGGAGGAGAGCGTCGCCCGGGTTACCCGACGCCCGTTGTAGTGCAGCCCGTTGCTGCTGCCCAGGTCGACGAGCTGATGACCGGCGCTCGACGTGCGGATTTCGGCGTGATGGCGGGAGACCCAGAAGTCCGCCAGCACGATGTCGTTGTTCTCATCGCGACCGATGCGAATAGTGCCGGTCGCGTCAAAGGTGGCGACCGGCGTGCGTTCGTCGACCGACTGCCCACCTGACAGATCATTGTTGCCCACGACCGACATCATGCCGGTCGCGGGGAGCTCCCGTCTGCCGGCCCGAACGGCTGATGCGGATCGATACCTTCGGTCAACGGTCGAGGTCTGGGCAGTGGTGCGGACGACTTCGAATCGATCTCGGTGGCCGTCGCGGCCGTTCCGGTGAGCAGGTGGCCCAGCCCCGTCCGGGTGGTGACCGCGATGATCCGATCACCGGGAGTGAGCCGTCGATTCGCCGGTGGTGACCAGTGCGCGGGCCCGTCCGGGTCGGCGTGTGAGCGAACCGCCAGCACCCGTACGCGATGCTCGGTGTCTGCGTCGGCGACGGTCCTGCCGTCGTAGGTCGATCCGACGCCCACCGGGAGTTCGGCGACGAGCAGCACGCGGCGGGAGACCGGAATGGTGGCGAGGATCTGGCGGCCCATCATCGCCATCGCGAAGGCAGGCGCGGCGAGATAGGAGACGCTGCGCGACGCGGTGATGGAGAAGGCGCGTTGGACCCGGTCGGCGAATTCGCCGTCGAAGAGCCGCACGATGACCCGCAGGTCGGGTTTGGCGGTGCGGCCGAGCAACGCGGTCTCCAGGTTGGCCACGTCGTCGGTGGACGCGATGAGGAGTGCGCGGCACGTCTCCACCGACGCGGCGGTGAGGTTCTCCGGCCGGCTGGCGTCACCGATGACGACCGGAATGCCCAGGTCACGGGCGATCTGCACG
This sequence comes from uncultured Actinomycetota bacterium, assembly GCA_963736695.1. Lineage (GTDB taxonomy): Bacteria > Actinomycetota > Actinomycetes > Mycobacteriales > Micromonosporaceae > CAVTPU01. The sequence goes on along the minus strand of CAVTPU010000004.1, from coordinate 1,777,726 downwards.
CCTCGGGTCTGGGCGTCGCGTTCGATGGCCACGACGTCGATGCCGGCCTGATGCAGTGCGCGGATGACCCGTGACCCGACTCCGCCGAGCCCGACGACGACCATGTGGTCGGAGACCGGATCGATGGGCCCGCCGGACTCCAGACGCAGTCGCGCCTTCACGGCCGAGTCGACGACGGCGGCTGTCAGCGCGGGAATGAGCCCGATGCTCACCATCGTGAGAATGATGAGGGTGACCCGTTCGACGCCTCCGGCTCCGGCGTCGGCGTCGAACGGCCCGCCGAGTTCGGTGAGGAAAGCGACATAGATCGCCTGCGCCCAGGTGATGTGGCGCACCCAGGCGAGGACCCCGGCACCGGCGCCGAGCAGGAGAAACGCGCCGATGATGACGAGGCCCAGTCGGGCGCTGAGGAACATCGACAGTGTGCGCAGCCGTCGCCGTCGGCGACGCGTTGGTGGCGTCGCGGTCCGGTTGGTGAACGCGAGCACGATGTCGGCCGCGTCTTCGCACCGCGCCGCCGGCAGGACCTCCGGCTCGCCGCGCCCTTCGGTGATCGCGAGCCCGGCGCAGACGTCACCGGGTGCCACGCTCTGCCGCGGCGCGGCCACAACGGTGCGGTCGGCGATGGCGATCGGCGCGGTGGACCGCTCGTCAAGGGCGGCGGCGACGAACGCCGGCGCGGCGATCGCGGCGGCTGACAGCGTCTCGCAGTTGCTGACGAGGTCGCTGATGCGGCGGCCGAGGTTTCGGTTGGACATGCGGATCACGACCCGCACGTCCGGGTTGATCTCCCGCGCGATGAGGGCTGCGTCGACGTTGCTCACGTCGTCTTGGTCGACCAGACCGAGGGCGGTGGCCGTCGCCAGTCCCGCACGGCGAAACGCCTCCTCGTCGAGTCGGTCGGCGAGCACCACCTCGACGTCGGGCATCTGACTGATCTGCTGCGCCCAGTTGTCCATTGTGGTCTTAAGAATGACGGTGACGCGACCGTTATAGCGCACCATGAGCTCGTCGACGAGCCGATAGGCCAGCGGCGTGTCCCCGCAGACGATGAAACGCCGCTCCGAGCCTCGGTCATCGCTCACGGTCTGCATTCCTCTCCTAGGCGCCCAGCAGAGGCTAGCGGAGTCTCGCGCACCGAGCCCGTGGATGGTCACCGCGTGCGCCGACCAGTCGGCCGAGTTGGTCCACTCTTCGATGTATCGTGCGCGAATGGCCGATGACGAGTTTGCGATGCTCACCCGCGAACATCTCCGGCGCGCTCCGGAGCAGACGCTTTATGAGGTCACCGATCGGTTGCGCGGTTGGCTGGTGGCGGTGCGGAAAGCCGGCTTGGCGGGCGAGTTCGACCGGGCGTTTGACTCTGCCCCCTCATTTGAGGAGATAGCGGAACTGATCGAGCCGGCGCTGCGGTCAGCGGCGGCCCCCACCGCCCCGACCGCCGACTTCGCCGCGACGCTGCTCAGCGTTGAGGAGCAGCTCGGTGCCCCGCTTCCGCCGTCGCTGGTCGACGTGTGGGAGCTTCGCGCACGCAGCCCTCGATGGCGGGCGCTCGTCGACGCGTTTCTCGGGCCAGAGATGCTCGACCCGACGGCCTATCTGAATCTGCCGGAGTGGTGGCGTGGGCATGGTCACCGGTTGGCCGTGTCGTGGAGTCCGGATCGTCGGTCGATAAGCCCGGTCCACGAGAGTCTGGAAGACGACTATCTCGATTGGTTCGCCAACGAGGATGAGTCGGGACGTGCCACGGGTTCGACGTGGCGCCGGTTGGTCGTCGGCGACGGGGCGATGCTCGACCCCGGGATCGCGGATTCCCTGATCGAGGTGGCGGGGGGTGCCGGAGAGTGGGTCGAGGTCGTCAGTGATTGGCGTGACGAGCGCGGCGAGTCGCCGATATTTCGCGCAGGCGATGATTTCGAGGGTTATGCATATCTCCTCGGCTCACACGTGCCGGAGTGGCTCGGTCTCGAGATCGATGTCGCCGTTGCGGCGGTCGTGGACGGGCGCCCGGACTCGTCCACGTCGGATGGTCAATAGCCGGGCCGGCGGCGTGCGCGTTTGATTTCGGCCCGGCGGCGTTTGGTGTCGAGGCGGCGTTGGGTCACGCCGGCGGATGGGCGGGTGGGCCGCCGTTTGCGGGCGGGTGGGGCGAGCGCGTCGGCGAGCAGTGCGACGAGCCGGGCCACGGCGGCTCGTCGGTTGTCCAGTTGTGACCGGTGTTCGGAGGCGGTCACGATGAGCACGCCGTTGATGAGGCGCGGTTCGAGGCGTTCGAGCGCCCGAGTCTTGAGATGCTCCGGGATCGACCGGCTGTCGGCGACGTTGAACCGGAGTTCGGCGCGCGAGTCGGCGGTGTTGACGCCTTGTCCGCCCGGGCCGCTGGACCGGCTGAATTTCCAGGTCAACTGGTCCGGCGAGAGGTGCACCAAGCCGGTCACGTGAATGTCGCCGTTCATCTCTGCGCGCCGATCAAAATCATCAATGGGTACGTCCGGACACCGTGATCAAACCACAGCCCGGTGCCCTGGATCGACTGGTTTGGTCGGGAGCACGTTGGATAGCGCGCCTAACTGGTCCAAGTCGCCCAAAAGCGACTATTGTCGCGAGTGATGTCTTTTGCCCCGAGGGCCCCTTCGCTGTCGGCCCCAGCCCCGCGTGGAGGTCTCCAGTGACGACCGTCGTGCCCAAACCGGTCACGGCCCGCGCCTGGCCGGTGCGTCACACTCTGCCCGGATCCGCGTTGGCCCGGCTCTTGCGCACCACCGACGCGAAACAGATCGGGCTGATGTATCTGGTCACCTCGTTCCTGTTCTTCTTCGCCGGCGGGATCATGGCCCTGCTCATCCGCGCCGAGCTCGCCCAACCCGGCCCGCAGTTCCTCTCCGCCGAGCAATACAACCAGCTGTTCACCATGCACGGCACGGTGATGTTGCTGTTCTTCGCCACCCCGGTGCTGTTCGCGTTCGGCAACTACATCGTGCCGCTGCAGATCGGCGCGCCCGACGTGAGTTTTCCTCGGCTCAACGCGTTTGCATTCTGGCTCTTCGCCCTCGGCGGCACGATGACACTGCTCGGCTTCGCCACCCCGGGCGGGGCAGCCGACTTCGGCTGGTTCGCCTACGCGCCGCTCAACAGCATCACCAACTCGCCCGGCGCAGGCGAGAACATGTGGATCGTCGGTGTCGCCATCTCCGGGCTCGGCACCATCCTCGGCGCCGTCAACATGATCACCACCATCGTCACGTTGCGCGCACCCGGCATGACCATGTTCCGAATGCCGATCTTCACGTGGAACATCCTCGTGACATCCCTGTTGGTACTCATGATCTTCCCGGCGCTCGCGGCGACCGCGCTCGCGTTGCTCGCCGACCGGCTCTTCGGCGCACACATCTACGACCCCGCCACCAACGGGCCGTTGTTGTGGCAGCACCTCTTCTGGTTCTTCGGGCACCCCGAGGTCTATGTCATCGCGCTGCCCTTCTTCGGCATCATCTCCGAGATCATTCCGGTCTTCAGTCGCAAGCCGATCTTCGGCTACAAAGGACTCGTCGCGGCGACCCTCGCCATCGCCGCGTTGTCGATGAGCGTCTGGGCGCACCACATGTATGTCACCGGCCAGGTGCTGCTGCCGTTCTTCGCCTTCCTCACCTTCCTTATCGCCGTGCCGACCGGCATCAAGTTCTTCAACTGGATCGGCACCATGTGGAACGGTCAGATCACCTTCGAGGCGCCGATGCTCTTCGCCATCGGCTTTCTCGTGACGTTCCTCCTTGGCGGGCTCACCGGGGTGATGCTCGCCAGCCCACCCATCGACTTTCAGGTCTCCGACACCTATTTCGTCGTCGCACACTTCCACTACGTGCTCTTCGGCACGATCGTCTACGCCGTCTATGCCGGGGTCTATTTCTGGTTCCCCAAGATGACCGGACGCATGCTCGACGAGCGGCTCGGCCAAGTGCACTTCTGGCTCACCACACTGGGGTTCAACATGACGTTTCTCGTCATGCACTGGCTCGGAAGCAGCGGCATGCCCCGTCGCTATTACACCTATCAGGCCGGTGACGGGTGGACCGGTGCGAACACCTTCTCGACCATTGGGTCATTCCTGCTCGGAGTCTCGATGCTGCCGTTCATCTACAACGTGTGGATCTCCTACAGGGCCGGTCGGACCGTGCACACCAACGACCCGTGGGGTCATGGGAATTCGCTCGAGTGGGCGACGAGTTGCCCGCCACCACTGCGGAACTTCGACCGGATTCCACCGATCCGCTCCGAGCGGCCCGCCTTCGACGCGGCCCATCCGGAGCAGGCTGTGCGTCCGCCGAGCCTGCCTCCGGGCCTGATCCCACCCCGAAGCTGATCCCGATCCGTCACTGCTCTGGTCTCCGGGCAGATTCCCCGGTCTGAGCCCCGGTTCGAGCCTGGGATTGTTCTTTCCCCGGAATGGGGGTGGAACTCTCCCGGGCTCGGCACTCCAGTTGAGCGGTCCATGCCGGCGAGTCCACAGGCTCGGCTGCTGACGTATTGTTGCGACCCAGGGAAATCGCGTGGTTTGCACAGGGCGGACGTGGGGCGCGGCGTGAAGGTCATCTTTCGGTCGGCTGGGTTGGTCTCGTTCATGCTCGCCGTTGTCGCGGTCGCGAGCTGCACGTCGAATTCGACGCCGGTGATAGCGGTGACGGGCGCGCCATTGGCCCCGCCAAGCACGTCGGCACAACCCGGCCTACTTACTGAGGTGCCTCGCGGAGCAGTGTTTTCGGTCACGGTGACATCTGGAGACATCCGATATGACGGGCTGGCAGTCGTCACCGCCGCCGGCGGTCCGGTGAAGGTGCTCGACATCGCGACCTCGCCCACGGACTCCGTCGTCATGACGGTGACGAAGACGGGTGTTGTCGAGCTTGGAGATACCGATTCCAGTGGTGGACTGTTGGACAGTCCACCGTCGTCGTTCGCACCACACCTGGCGATCAAGGATTTGGCCGACATCGTGCTCCAGCCTGGGCGGCGTTATGCGCTGATGCTCGTGCTGAAAGCGGATCGGCCGGGACGCTGGAGTCCGCAGACGGTGACGGTGACATATGAGTCTAACGGGCAGCATCGCACTCTTGACGTCGGTCACCCGGTCGTGATCTGCGTCGATCCGATCCGAACCGCTGAATGCTGAGAAGGAAGTCGTACCAATATCCGTTGTGGTCTTGCGTAGTGTTTTGTGTGACCGTACTTGGGCGAACAACGTGGTGTTTCAGGGTCGTGGTGGCGACCCTGAAACACCACGTTGTTAAGCGGACATCGCCAGCGGACAGTCAGCGTGCTGGGATGGCGCCACATAACGGGGCAAAAGTGGTGTCCACAGCAGACTGCAGCACGGCGGGGCTGCGCCGGCCCGGCCGCCACTGCGGGAGGCGGGGTCAGGCGGTGAGGATGGGGGCTCCCACCAGGGTCACGCCGGCGTGCCGCAGGTCGCGCAGCGCTGACTCGGTGGTCTCCCGTCCGACGCCGGCGGTGAGCCCGAGAAGCACCGTCGTGGCGAAACCCTGCTTCGCGGCGTCGAGCGCGGTCGCGCGTACACAATGGTCTGTCGCCACACCGACGACGTCCACCTCGGTGACGTCGCGCATGCGCAGCCACGCGGCGAGGCCGATGCCTCCGGCGTGACCTTCAAATCCCGAGTACGCCGCGGTGTGCTCACCTTTGTCGAAGACTGCCTCGACCCGATCGGTGTCGAGGTTGGGGTGAAACTCGGCACCGGCGGTGCCAGCGACACAGTGCGACGGCCACGAGTCGACGAAGTTGGGTTCGTCGGAGAAGTGGTCGCCGGGATCAACGTGTTGGTCCTTGGTCGCGACGACGTGCTGCCAGCGGGTGGTTTCGGCGTCCGCGTCCAAGGCCGCGGAGACCGCCGCCGCGACCGTCGCGCCACCGGGGACCGCGAGTGAGCCGCCCTCACAGAAGTCGTTCTGAACGTCCACAATGATGAGTGCCCGGGGCATCGTGGGCTCCCTTCGGCTGGTCGGGTGGTCATGTCGCCCTAGCCATCATGCCGGACCACGGGGATGGCGGGATCGCCCACGGAGAGTTTGAGCCCCTCCCAGGGTATGGCGATGAGGCACTGGCGGGCGTGTTCGCGTGACTGGTCGAGGGTGGGCAGGTCGGGGGCGAGCTCGCCGGCTCGCACGAACGGCCGTTGCAGGGCCCGGTCGTGCGGGCGGGGATCGGGGATGGATCGCACCGAGATGATCTCTTCTGTTGCCGTTCCGGTCGGTTTGTGCCGACGGATGGCGGTCTTGCGGCCCCCGATGGTCGCCTTGTGTTCGGAGCGTTTGAGCACCGGGCGACCGTCGACCTCGACGAGTTTGTAGATGAGGTTGGCCGTCGGTGCGCCGGAGCCGGTCACCAGCGCTGTCCCGGCCCCATAAGAGTCGACCGGCTCCGCCGCGAGCGCGGCGATGGAATATTCGTCGAGGTCGCCGGAGACGATGATCTTGGTGTCGACGGCTCCCAACGAGTCGAGCTGGGCTCGCGACTGCGCGGCGAGCACGGCGAGGTCGCCGGAGTCGATGCGGATCGCGCGCAACCCCGGGCCGGCGACCTCAACCGCGGTGCGGATCCCCTGACTGATGTCATAGGTGTCGACCAACAGCGTCGTCTCGTGTCCGAGCGTGGCCACCTGCGACGCGAACGCCGACGCCTCGTCGTCGTGCAGCAGGGTGAAGGCGTGCGCGGCCGTCCCCGCGGTCGGAATGCCATATCGCCGCCCAGCCTCCAGGTTGGAGGTGAACGAGAAACCGGCCAGATAGGCGGATCGGGCGGCCGCCACCGCCGCGTCTTCGTGCGTGCGCCGCGAGCCCATCTCGATAAGCGCGCGACCCCGGGCGGCGGTCACCATGCGAGCCGCCGCCGACGCGATGGCGCTATCGAAGTTGAGCACCGACAGCACGAGGGTCTCCAGGACCACGCACTCGGCGAAACTCCCCGAGACGGTCAAGATAGGCGAACCGGGAAAATAGAGCTCGCCCTCGGTATAGCCGTCGATATCACCGGTGAACCGATAGTCGGCCAACCATTGCGCGGTCGCCTCGTCGACGACCCCGGTGCGCCGCAGAAACTCCAACTCCGCCGCGTCGAACCGAAATCCGATCAGATCGTCGATCAGCCGCCCGGTGCCGGCGACCATGCCATAACGTCGACCGGGCGGAAGTCTGCGGGCGAACGTCTCGAAGACGCACTGGCGGTCAGCCGTGCCGTCGCGCAGCGCTGCCGACAGCATGGTCAGTTCGTAGTGGTCAGTCAGGAGCGCACGGCTGGCCCCTTGGGGGCGGCGGCGGTCTGGGGAATCCGGCGTCACCCGCCCAGCTTAGGGGTCCGTCTGCGCAGGTGGTGGCGAGTGCCGCAGGTGTGCGGGCTTGACCCTTGCCCGTACGCTTGCCCGGCGCGGCTGACCCGCGTCACCTCGCTGTCGGGAAGGACCAGGGCATGGCAAACACAGCTGGAGAGCCGAGCGCAGTCGTGCGGCCCCTGCCCGGCTCGGGGCTGGTCGCCCGGTCCGGAGATCTTCTGCTCGTCTGCGCCGACAGCGCCACGGGAGTGGATGAACTGCTCGCCGTCTTCGACGAGGTCGCCGCCGCCGGAGGAGACGGAAGCGCCCTCGTGCGGCGTCTCGCCGCCCTGCTCGCCAGCGACGAGCAGGGATGGTTCCCGGCCTGTGCCGTCAGCGGGCCTGCGCGGGATGGGCGGTGCGCGGTGCTCGTCTCCGGTGCGGCCACTGCCGAGCTGCGCACAGCCGATGGTGTTGTCGCCCTCAGCGGTGAGGACGCGATCACCACCGTCGACCGACTGGTGGCCGGCCCGGTCGAGTCGATCCGCCTGACCCTGGATGTGACCGGCCCCACCGACCTGCGCACCCGTCTGGATGCTGGCGTCGTTGTGGCGGGCGGGCTGCACTGGGCCGCCGCTGATCGCCCGGCAGTCGACAGCGGGGTGACCGACGGTGCGGCGCAGGCTGAGCCTGTGGTCGAGAGTGAGTCCGCCGCCACGGTCGTCGGCGCCGACGAGACCGGTGGCGACGACCCTGAACCTGCGGTTGAGGTTGCGGCCGATGGCGCGGAAGAATATCCGCTGCCACAGCGCGGCGAGGCGTTGGCCCGGTTGACGCCGTCGCAGGAGCCATCCTCTGCCGAGTCCTCCGAGGTCGAGCCCGGCTCAGCCGTGGCGGTCTCTGCCGAACCCCCCGCCTCTGTCGCCGCCGCCCCGCCGCTTGAGCCGGTGTTCGTGTCGCCGCCCGCCGCCCCGATGCCGCCCGCCCCAATGCCACCCGCCGCCCCGATGCCGGCCGCCCCGCCGTCTGCCCCGCCGCAGGCGGCGCCGTGGCCTCCGCCGCCTGGCGGCGCCGCAGCCGTTGACGCGCCGCCACCCGCCGCACCCACGTTCGACGCGGCCCCAGCGGACCCGGTGGCGCAGTCGGGGTTCACGGTGGTGTGGCCGGAGCCGGGACAGGAGCCCGGCGGCGACGCCGTCACCGCCGCTCGCCCCGGCGGCGTGCTTCTGCTCGACGACGGCAGCCGATTCGAGCTCGACACCGACTATGTGATCGGGCGGGAACCACAACACGACCCCGACGTGGTCGCTGGCTCGGCCCGTCCACTACGGATCGTCGACAGCGAGGGCGTGGTGTCGAGGCGACACGCCCGAATCGCGGTTGTCGGGTCGACCGTCTCCGTCATCGACCTCGGCTCGGCCAACGGGACGTTCATCGAGCCGGCCGGGGCGGCGCCGGACGGCGCCGGTCGACGGCAGGTGCCGGCGGGTGAGTCGGTCGTCCTCGAGCCGGGTGTGCAGGTCACGCTCGGTCGCCGGTGGTTGCGCTACGAACCCTGAGGCGACGCCTCGCCGTCGGATGCCCGGCCGGCGCGGGTCGGCGAAGGTTGTGGTTTCGCGTCTTCGTCGCCGCGGGTGGCACGATGGGGTCATGACGGCGCCGGCGACCGCACCAGTCGAGACCGCGGATGAGGCGGTCCAACACGATCTGCCGTGGGTGACCATCGTGTGGAACGATCCGGTCAACCTCATGTCCTATGTGACCTGGGTCTTGCAGAAGCTCTTCGGCTATAGCAGAGACAAGGCGGAGCAGCTCATGCTCGACGTGCACCACCGAGGCAAGGCGGTGGTCTCCTCCGGGGTTCGGGAACGCATGGAGTTCGACGCGAGTCGGCTGCACGCCTATGGCCTGTGGGCGACGGTCGACAAGTCATGACGATGTTTCACCGTTCGGGCCCGGTCTGCGTCGCGCGTTTCAGCACGCAGGAGACTCGCGTGTTGCGTCAGGTGGTGGCGGAGCTGGCCACGATGATGGCGTCACCGCACGACCGGACCGACCCGGTCATGCGGCGGCTCTTCCCGGACGTCTATCCCGATAATCCCGATGAAAACTCGCAATTTCGCCAGATCACCGAGCCGGACCTCACGAGCGCCAAACTCGACCAAGCGCGCACGGTCCTCGCCGGTCTTGTCGACGGCAACGGTGAGGTCCGGCTCGACGACGAGGCCGCGGACGCGTGGCTGCGGGCGCTCACCGATCTGCGGATCGCGATCGGCGTTCGGCTGGAGATCACCGACGAGACCGACATCGAGACCGAACTCGACGAGGCCGTGCTGCGTCACCCGACCTCGCCCCGGGTCGGCCAGCTGTCGATCTACGCCTTCCTCAGCTATCTGCAGGAGTCGTTGCTCGCCGCGCTCACGATGGAGACCTGAATCTCGGCGTTCGCTCTGGTCGACGGCCTCGCCGATCGTTGCAGGAATCGCTAAACTTGCCAGGTGCTCACCCTCGACGCCGCGATCCTCGACGCGATCGTCGCGCACGCCCGCCGAGACCACCCCGACGAGGCCTGCGGCGTGGTCGCGGGTCCGGAATCGACGCGCGAACCCGTCCGGCACGTCGCCATGGACAACGCCGAGCGGTCCAGCACCTTCTATCGGTTCGATCCGATGGAGCAGCTGCGAGTGTGGCGCGAGATGGATGATCGGGACGAAGCGCCCGTGATCATCTATCACTCACACACCGCCACCGAGGCATATCCTTCCCGTACGGACATTGCGCTCGCCAGCGAGCCTGACGCGCACTATCTGCTGGTCTCCACCCGCGATCCGGACGTCACCGAAGTCCGCTCGTTTCGCATCGTCGACGCGACCGTGACCGAGGAGCCCGTCCAAGTCGTGAGTGTGGCGGTCGACTCGACCGCCGTGCAGTCCTACATGTTCGGGCAAAGCCCGGCGACCGTCGACTACGAGTGTCGCGCCTGATCCCTCCGGTCCGCCGACCGACGATCCGCCCCTCGTACCCTCGACGTTGTTTGCCCTTTTTAGCCCTATCTTCAAGGAGTGCACCGCCATGGCCGTTGATGTCCGAATTCCAACCATTTTGCGACCCCTCACCGACGGGGCGAAGGTCGTCACCGGCACCGGCGACACCATCGCCGACCTCCTCGCCGACCTCGACGGGCGATTCCCCGGCATTCACGCGCGGCTCGTCACCGACGACGGATCGCTGCATCGCTTCATCAACATCTACATCAACGACGAAGACGTGCGTTTCCTCGGCGCGCTCGACGCGAAACTCGCCGACGGCGACACCGTCACCATCCTCCCCGCCGTCGCCGGCGGCGCGCTGGCCCTGGCCGTCGTGGAGGCGCTCGCCGGACATGCCGCGAGCCCCCGCTAGGGTCGCCGCAGCCGTGACCACGCACCACAGTCTCCTCGACGCGTGCGGCAACACGCCGCTCGTGTGTCTGCCCCGGCTTTCGCCCAGCACCGACGTTCGGCTCTGGGCGAAGCTCGAGGACCGCAACCCCACCGGTTCGGTCAAGGACCGCCCCGCCCTGTGGATGATCCGTGCGGCGGAGGCGGCCGGCACCCTGCGCGCAGGCGACACGATTCTGGAGCCCACCAGCGGCAACACGGGCATCGCTCTCGCCATGGTCGCCAAGCTGCGCGGCTATCGCATCGTCTGCGTCATGCCGGAGAACGTCTCGACGGAACGTCGGCAACTACTCCGCATGTATGGCGCGGAGATCATCTTTTCGCCGGCCGCGGGCGGGTCGAACGCGGCCGTCGCGATGGCCCGCCAGATCGCCGCCGAGCATCCTGACTGGGTCATGCTCAACCAATACGCCAACGTCGCCAATGCGCGCGCCCACTATGAGTCCACCGGCCCGGAGATCCTTCGAGATCTCCCCACCATCACCCATTTCGTCGCGGGCCTCGGCACCACCGGTACGCTCATGGGCGTTGGTCGATATCTGCGGGAGAAGGTCGACGACATTCAGATCGTCGCCGCCGAACCACGCTACGGCGAACTCGTCTATGGGCTCCGCAATATCGACGAGGGATACGTGCCAGAACTCTACGACGCCACCATCCTCAACCGCCGGTTCTCCGTCGGAACCCAAGACGCCATCCTGCGCACCCGTCAACTCGTCGAGGTCGAAGGCATCTTCGCCGGCTTCTCCACCGGCGCGGTCCTGCATGCCGCGCTCGCCATCGCCCACACGGCGGCCAAGGCCGGACAACGAGCCGACATCGCGTTCATCGTCGCCGACGGCGGCTGGAAATACCTCTCCACCGGTGCCTACACCGGCACCCTCGCCGAGGCGGAGCAGTCTCTCGAAGGTCAGCTCTGGGCCTGACTCCGACACCGTTCGCCTGTTAGAAGGCGACCGCCGTGAGGATCATTCCGGTGAGCAGGGCCAGTGACGAGCCGCCGAGCAGCATCCACGGAACGCGCTCGCGGTGCACGGTGAGGAACGCCGCGACACTGAGTCCGATGCCTGCCAGGCCGACGATGACGATGCTCGGCTCATACCACCCAGGCGGGTCGCCGGCCATAAGACCAAGCAGGCCTCGTACGCCGACGATGAGCCCGATCCCGCCGAGCACAGCCGCCCAGCCGCAGACGCCGAGCAGCTGCCGCAGTTTCGGTTCGGGCTCCTGATCGGGGGTCGCCGTCGACGCGTTCTCGGCGCCGACACTCCACGCGGCCGGGCCGGTTCGTGGGTGGGCGGGAGCCGGGATCGTCCGGAAGACGCCGGATGGGGCCGTGGCGCCGGATGGGGCTGCGCCGCCGGGTTGGGTCGGCACCGCGCCCTGTGGCGGGGCCAGCGGGGCTGAGGTGTCGCTCGGCACGTCGTCTCCTCTCACCGCCGACGGGCCCAATGCCCGACTGGCTCAACATTGGGAACAATATGCACCTCCCGGGCACGCCGCAACGTTGGGCGCAGTCGTGCGCGGTGTGTCCCCCCGCTCGGCTGACATCGCGGACCGTGTCGGGCGAGGTGTTCGGGTGGCTCGCCAGCGTGTCACGTTGGCGACATCTTTGCCGGGAGCGTGGGTGTCGCCACGCTAGATCAGCGTAGGCTCCGCAAGATGACGGACGCTCCGCTCGGGATCTTCGACTCAGGCGTGGGCGGTCTTACTGTTGCGCGGGCGATCCTCGACCAGCTGCCCCACGAAAAGATGATCTATCTCGCGGACACGGCCCACGTCCCCTACGGGCCGAAGCCGATCGCCGAGGTGCGTCGCCATGCCCTCGCCTGCCTCGACCGGCTCGTCGACGAGGGGGTGAAGCTGCTCGTCATCGCGTGCAACACGGCGTCCGCGGCCTGCCTGCACGACGCCCGCGAACGCTATTCGGTGCCGGTCGTCGAGGTGATCCGCCCCGCCGTGCGCCGGGCCGCAGCCGCGACCCGCAGCGGGCGGGTCGGGGTGATCGGCACGGTCGCGACGACCACCAGCGGAGCCTACGTCGACGCCTTCGCCGCCGCTCCACACGTGCAGGTGAGCTCGGTCGCGTGCCCGCAGTTCGTCGACTTCGTCGAACGCGGCGTCACATCGGGCCGGGCCCTGCTCGGACTCGCTCAGTCCTACCTGGACCCATTGCAGTGCGCCGAGATCGACACGTTGGTGCTGGGCTGCACGCACTATCCGATGCTCGCGGGCGTCATCGGTCTGGTGATGGGCGACAACGTCACCCTGGTCTCCAGCGCCGACGAGACCGCCAAAGAGGTCTACCGCGTGTTGACCCAAACCGCGCAGCTGTACGCCGTACCAGAAAGTGACTGTGAATCGACGGTGACGGGCGACGGCCCGCAGCATCGCTATCTCGTGACCGGTGATCCGCGACCGTTGGCCCGGCTGGCCCAACGGTTCCTCGGGCATCCCGTGGCGGTGGAATGCGTCGGGTCGCCGGAGAGCGTCCAGGTCGCGCGATGAGATTGACGGTGTTGGGTTGCGCGGGAAGCTTTCCGGGACCCGACTCCGCGTGCTCGGCCTATCTCGTGGAGGCCGACCGCTTTGGCCTCATGCTCGACTTCGGCACCGGCTCCCTGTCGGCATTGCAGCGTTATGCCTCACTCACGAGCATCGACGCGATTCTCCTGAGCCACCTGCACTCTGATCATGTGCTCGACGCCTGCGGCTATGTGGTGGTGCGCCGCTATGCCCCGGACGGGCCCTATCCACCGCTGCCTGTCTTCGGCCCGCCCGGCACCGCCCAACGGCTCGCCGACGGCTATGGCGATGTCGGCGAAGCCCCGCTCGATGACGTCTATGTCTTCCATGAGCTGTCCTCAGGCACCCGCACCATCGGTCCGTTCACCGTCACCGTCGAGCGGGTCAACCATCCCGTCGAGACCTATGCCGTGCGGCTGGAACACAACCATCGGGTGCTCACCTATTCGGCCGACACGGCCCCGTGCCCGGCGCTCGAACGCCTCGCGCGCGGCGCCGACCTGTTCCTCTGCGAGGCGAGCTATCTCGACGGTGAACCCAACCCGCCCGACCTGCATCTGACCGGTCGAGACGCGGGCGAGATCGCGGCGAAGGCGGACGTCAGCCGGCTGGTGCTCACCCATCTGGTCACCGCGTGGGGCAGCGAAGCCCGAGCCTTCGACGCGGCCAGCTCGGTCTTCGCCGGTCCGGTGGAGATCGCGCGGCCGGGGGCGCGCTACGACGTCTGACCCGCCAGGCCGCGTCATGATGTCGCCGGCACCCAGTAGGCTGGCCGGATGGCTCGACCCGATGCGCGGACCGCCGCACAACTGCGCCCCATCACCATCACCCGACACTGGAGCACGCACCCCGAGGGGTCGGTGCTCGTCGAGTTCGGAGCCACCCGGGTGCTGTGCACCGCGAGCGTCACCGAGGGCGTGCCACGCTGGCGCAGAGGCTCCGGACTCGGATGGGTCACCAGCGAATATTCGATGCTGCCCCGGGCCACCACGACCCGGTCCGATCGGGAGTCGGTGAAGGGGCGCATCGGCGGGCGCACCCACGAGATCTCCCGACTCATCGGGCGGAGCCTGCGCGCCAGCATCGACCTGGCGGCGCTCGGCGAAAACTCCATTGTGCTCGACTGTGACGTGTTGCAGGCCGACGGTGGCACCCGCACCGCCGCCATCACCGGCGCCTATGTGGCTCTGCATGACGCGGTGTCGTGGCTCGCCGGACGCGGAAAACTCGCCGCGTCGCCGGCGAAGACCCTGCCCAGGTCGGTCGCCGCGGTCAGCGTCGGCATCATCGCCGGCGAACCCCGACTCGACCTGTGTTATGCCGAAGACGTGACCGCCGAGGTCGACATGAACGTCGTGTGCACCGGAGCCGGCGACTTCGTCGAGGTGCAGGGCACCGGCGAGGCGGGCGTCTTCTCCCGCGTGCAGCTCGACGCGCTGCTCGACCTGGCCGTCGCGGGCTGTGCCGAACTCGCGATGCACCAGCAGATCGCGTTGGACGCGTGAGCGTCGCCCCGACCCGGCTGCTGTTGGCCACCCGTAACCACAAGAAGGTCGCCGAGCTGCGTCGCATCCTCGACGAGGCGCTCGGCGTCGGCGTCGCGACCCTCGTCGGCCTCGACGAGGTCGAGCCCTTTGACGAGGTGCCCGAGACCGGGCTGACCTTTCGCGACAACGCGCTGCTCAAAGCGCGGGACGGCGCCCTCCACACGGGACTGCCGACGATCGCCGACGACTCCGGCCTCGCCGTGGACGCGCTCAACGGCATGCCCGGAGTCTTCAGTGCGCGATGGGCCGCGCACGGCGGTGACTCCGCCGCGCGCGACAAGGCCAACCTCGACCTCGTGCTCGCCCAACTCCATGACGTCGGCGATGACCAACGCGGCGCCGCCTTCGTCTGCGCCGCCGCCCTGGTCACCCCCGACGGGGGTCCGGACTCCGAGGTCGTCGTCGAGGCGACGATGCGGGGGCATCTGATTCGCCATCCGCGCGGCGGCAACGGTTTCGGCTATGACCCCGCCTTCGTGGCCGACGGCGAGAGCCGCACCAACGCGGAGCTCACCGCCGCCGAAAAGGACGCGATCAGTCATCGGGGCAAGGCGTTTCGCGCACTCGCGAAGCGGATCGCCGCCATGCCCCGTTAGGTCGCCGCCATGTCCCGTCAGGTGAGGTGACCAACCTCGGCCTCCACCCGTGACCGGAGTTCGCGGCCGGCGACGATGGCACGGCACGCCTCGATGACGGGGGCGAGGAAGACATCCGGACCTGGTTCACCGGCGTGCGCGGCCACCTCGGCGATCGCCACGCGCCCGGCGGGGGACGGCTGTGTCGGGGCGCGCAGCTGCAGCGCGCGGACCGCCGCGAGCAGCTCCACTGCGAGCACGCTGGTGACGTTGTCGATGATGTGGCGGAGTTTGCGGCACGCCGCCCACCCCATCGAGACGTGATCCTCCTGCATGCCCGACGTGGGCAGGGAATCGACCGACGCGGGCATGGCGAGGCGACGGTTCTCCGCGACGATGCCGGCTGCGGTGTACTGCGCGATCATGAGGCCGGAGTTGACGCCCGGGTCGGGGGTGAGGAACGCCGGCAGGTCACGTGACCGGCACACGTCGAGCATGCGATCGACCCGGCGCTCGGCGATCGCGCCCACCTCGGCGACGGCGATGGCGAGATAGTCGGCGGCGAAACCCAACGGTGCCCCGTGGAAGTTGCCGGTGGACAGCACCCGCCCGTCGGCGAGCACCACGGGATTGTCCACAACGGAGGCGAGTTCCCGGGTGGCGACCGAGTGCGCGAAGTCCACTGTGTCGCGTGCCGCACCGGCGACCTGAGGGGCGCACCGCATCGAATAGGCGTCCTGCACCGCGTGGTTGAGGTCATCGCGATGAGAGTCCATGATGGGCGATTGCTGCAGCAGCCGGAAGATGTTCGCCGCCGACGCGGACTGGCCGGGGTGGGGGCGGATCTGGTGCAGTTCGGCGAGGAACGGTCGGTCGGAGCCGAGCATGGCCTCGATGGACAGTGCCGCGGTGATGTCGGCCATGGTGAGCAGATGCCGAATGTCGGCGAGCGCGAGCAGCAGCATGCCGAGCATGCCATCGGTGCCGTTGATGAGCGCGAGCCCCTCCTTGGCGCTGAGAGTCAGCGGCATCAACCCACGGTGGAGCAGGGCGTTGGCGCCGGTCAGCCGGGCTCCGTTGGCGCCGAGCACCCAGCCCTCGCCGAGCAGCACGAGCGCGCAGTGTGCCAACGGCGCCAGGTCGCCGCTGGCGCCGAGCGAGCCGTGTTCGGGGACCCAGGGCGTGATGTCATGGTTGAGCAGTTCGATGAGGCCCTGTGCCACGTCGGGGCGCACCCCGGAGCGGCCCATCGCCAGCGAGCGGGCCCGCAGAAACATCATGGCCCGCACGACTTCGACCGGCATCGGGGCGCCGACCCCGGCCGCGTGTGAGCGGATGAGCGCGTGTTGCAGCTCGGCTCGGCGGTGCGGTTCGATGAAGGTGCTCGCCAGCGCCCCGAAACCGGTGGAGACGCCATAGACGGGCCGGCCGTCCCGTTCGATATCGTCCACAATAGACCGGCTGGCGGTCATGACGGTGACGGCGTCTCGGCCGAGTTCGACCCGGGCGTGGTCGCGGGCGACCGCGAGCACGTGCGCGGGTGTTGTTCCGGTGGGATGCAGAGTCACGGTGTGCGGGCGGGGACGGGACGTGGTCATGTTGGCTCTCCATTGAGCAGGACGGTGCGGATCAGCGGAACCCCCGGTCGATAGGCCAGATGCAGATAGGACGGTGCGGAGAGGACCGTGATGTCGGCCCGCGCGCCGACCCCCAACCACCCCACGTCGTTTCGTCGCAACGCGCGCGCCCCGCCGGCCGTCGCCGACCAGATCGCCTCCGCCGGCGTCATGCGCATCTCGCGCACGGCGAGCGCCACGCACAAGGGCATCGACGTGGTGTAGGACGAACCGGGGTTGCAGTCGGTGGCGAGCGCCACCGTGGTGCCGGCGTCGATGAGTCGTCGAGCGTCGGGATAGGGCGAGCGGGTGGAGAATTCGGCGCCCGGGAGCAGGGTCGCGACGGTTCGCGACCCTGCGAGGGCGGCGACGTCCGAGTCGGTCAGGTGGGTGCAGTGGTCGGCGCTGGCCGCGTCCATCTCCACGGCGAGGCGCGCGCCGGGTCCGGGGCCGAGTTGGTTGGCGTGCACCCGTGGGACGAGACCGGCTGCGAGGCCGGCTGCGAGCACCGCCTTCGACTGGTCATAGTCGAAGGCGCCCCGGTCGCAGAAGACGTCGATCCAGCGGGCCGATGGGGCGGCGGCGCTGAGCATGGCGCCGCAGACGAGTGCGACATAGTCGTCCGCGCGCCCGGCGAACTCCGGTGGCACCACGTGAGCGCCGAGGAAGGTGGTCTCCGGCGTGATATCGCGGGCGATTCGCAGGCATCGGGCTTCGTGTTCGGGCTCCAGCCCGTACCCGCTCTTGATCTCGATTGTGGTGGTCGCTTGCCGCAACGCCTCGCGTCGCAGCCGGGTGGCGGCGCGGCGCAGGTCTGGTTCGCTCGCGGCGCGGGTCGCGGCGACGGTGGTGACGATGCCGCCTCCCGTATATGGGGCGCCCGCCATGCGGGCCGCGAACTCGTCGCGTCTGTCGCCGGCGAAGACGAGGTGTGTGTGGCTGTCGACGAATCCGGGCAGGACCGCCCCGTCTTCCGCGTCGATCATCCGGTCGGCGGCCGGGGCCCGCGCGGCCGGACCGACCCACCCGACCTGTCCATTCTCGACGATCATCGCCGCGTTGTGGAGCAACCCCAGTGGCGTGCCGTCGCCGAGATTCGGGTCGTTGGTGATCAGTTCGCTGATGCCTCTCAGCAGCAAGCTCGCCGCCGGATGGGTTATCTGCGCGGTCATCGCCGTCACGCCGCTGTCCACAGTCGGGTGATCGCCGTGTGCAGTTGGCCGGGCACATCCGACACCAGCTGATGAACGCCATTGTGGACGATCACTCGACCGTCGACGACGACGTGGCGCACGTCGGTGGCGGTCGCGGCGAAGACCCCTCCGGGCAGCGCGTCGGTGACGTCGAGGCCGGCGAGGCGCACCGAGTCGAGCCCGACGGTGACCAGGTCGGCGCGGGCCCCGACCTCGATGGTGCCGGCGTCGGGCCAGCCGAGAGCCGCGTGCCCGCGGCTGGTGGCCGCGGCGAGCAGGTCATCGGCGGTGAAGTGGCCGCGTCGGCGGCTCCGTAGGCGTTCGTCGAGCTCCACCGCCCGCGCCTCCTCGAAGAGGTCGATGACCGCGTGACTGTCCGAGCCGAGCGACAGCGGCACGCCAGCGTCGGCGAGGGCCCGTGCGGGGCCGATGCCGTCGGCGAGGTCGCGCTCGGTCGTGGGACATAGGCAAACCCCGGTCCTCGTACGCCCGAGCAGCGCCACATCCTCCTCGGTGAGATGGGTCGCGTGCACGGCGGTGACATGGGGGCCGGCGAGGCCGAGGTCGCCGATGAGTCGCGCGGGGGTGCGTCCGTGCGCGGCCAGGCAGGCGTCGTTCTCGTCGACCTGTTCGGACAGGTGCACGTGCGTCGGGCGGTCGCCGGCGAACGTGGCCAGTTCGCGCAGCTGCACGGCCGGCACGGCCCGCACCGAGTGCGCGGCGACGCCGACCCGCGCGTGCGTCGGTGGCCGCAGACGGTCGACCCGGTCTGCCCAGCGCGCGGCGTCACCGTCGCCGAAGCGACGCTGCGCCCCCACCAGTTCATCGCCATCCACAGTGGAGCTCAGGTAGAGCGTGTCGAGCAGGGTGATGCGAATGCCGGCCTCGCCCGCCGCCTCGATGAGCCGGTGCCCCATCTCGTTGGGGTCGGCGTATGCGACGCCGTCGGGACCGTGGTGCAGATAGTGGAACTCACCCACGCAGGTCACTCCGGCGAGCGCCATCTCGGCGAAGACCGCGCGGGCCAGGTGGTGATAGCTGTCCGGATCGAGCAGGGTCGGCGAGCCGATACATCTGGTCCCGCCAGGTCCAGAATGATCCGCGTTCGCCCTGCGATCGGCCGCGTAACGCCCGGTGGAACGCGTGCGAGTGGGCGTTGGCGAACCCGGGCAACGTCAACCCGTCGAGGCGTTCGGCGCCGGTCGGGGGGTTCGCGACCCCGGCCGTGACCGCGCTGAATCGGCCGGCGGTGTCGATGTCGAGGACCACTCCGGCGGCGACTCCGCCGGGGACGGCGCACATCTGCGCCCAGAACCGGGCCGCGGTCATGACTGCGCCAGGTCGGTGAGCACCGTGGCGAGCGCCGCGATGCCCGCCGCCGCGTCGAGGTCGGTCGCCGACTCGGCCGGCGCGTGTGACACCCCGGTCGGGTTGCGCACGAAGAGCATCGCGGTCGGCACGCCCGCCGTGGCGAGCACTCCCGCGTCGTGTCCGGCGCCGGTCGCGAGCACCGGAGCGGAGGCCTCAGTGTTCCCGCCGAGCCGGGCGGCGATCCGGTCACGCAGACTCGGGTCGAAGATGGTCTGGCCGGTGACGGACTCGGCGACGAGTAGGGCGGTGACACCGTCGCGGGCCGCCCGGTCCCGCACAGAGGCGTGGATCGTGGCGAGTGTCTCGTCGACAGTGGACTGATCCGGGGCGCGCAGGTCCAACCACGCGCTGATCCGGGTGGCGATCGCGTTGGTGGCGTTGGGCTCCACACGCACCCGCCCGATGGTCGCCAAGGCTCCGGTGGAGCGGGCCTGTTTGTTTGCGGCGAGGATCGTGTAGGCGAGAGTGAGCATCGGGTCGCGCCGGTCGGCCATCGCCGTGGTTCCCGCGTGGTTGCCTTCACCCGCGAGGTCCAACCGCCACCGTCCGTGCGGCCAGATCGCACTCGCCACTCCCACCGGGGCGTCCAATGTGGCCAGTGCGCGACCTTGTTCGATGTGCAGCTCGACGAAGGCGTGCAGATTGGCGATCCGATCGGGCTGGGGACCGACACCGGTCGGGTCGACCCCGGCGGCGGCCATGGCGGTGGCCAGGCTGATCCCGTCGCGGTCGATGAGCCGATGTGCCTGCTCGCCGGGCAGCGCGCCGGTGAGCAGGCGTGACCCGAGGCAGGCCAAGCCGAAGCGGGAGCCCTCCTCCTCGGTGAAGACGACGATGCCGACGGGTCGGGTGGGCCGAACTCCACGCTCACGCATGAGGTCGACCGCGAGCAGCGCGGACACGATTCCCAGCGGCCCGTCGTAGGCGCCGCCGTGGGGAACCGAGTCGAAATGGCTGCCGGTGACGACCGCGCCCGACTGGGCCGGATCGCCCCACCACGCCCAGATGTTGCCGTTCGGGTCCGTCTCCGGGTGCAGCCCCCGGTCGAGCGCTTCCTCGATGAACCATTCCCGACACCGCAGGTCGGCCTCCGACCACGCATAACGCAGATAACCGTGGCCACCCGGGTCGGCGCCGAACGACGCGAGCGAGCGCCACAGGGCGGCGAATCGGCCGGCGAGTTGCGCGAGTTCGTCGCGGGACACGTCGATGGTCATGTGGTCTCCCGCATCGGCACCCGCACGCCGTGTTCGTCGGCGACGTCGATGGCCTGGTCATAACCCGCGTCGACGTGGCGGATCACTCCCATACCCGGATCGTTGGTCAGCACTCGGGCGATCTTCTGCGCGGCGAGCGGGGTGCCGTCGGCGACGGTGACCTGGCCGGCGTGCAACGATCGGCCGATGCCGACCCCGCCACCATGGTGGATCGACACCCACGACGCCCCGCTCGCGGTGGCGACCATCGCGTTGAGCAGCGGCCAGTCGGCGATGGCATCGGACCCGTCGCGCATGCCCTCGGTCTCGCGATAGGGCGAGGCGACCGATCCGCAGTCGAGGTGGTCGCGGCCGATGACCACGGGTGCGGACAGCTCGCCGCTGGCGACCATCTCGTTGAATCGAAGCCCCGCCCGGTCGCGTTCGCCATAGCCGAGCCAGCAGATGCGCGCCGGGAGGCCCTGAAAGTCGACCCGTTCGCCGGCGAGGCGAATCCATCGGGCGAGCGGTTCGTTGTCGGGAAACAGGTCGAGGATGGCGCGGTCGGTCGCGGCGATGTCCGCCGGGTCGCCGGAGAGCGCGGCCCATCGGAATGGTCCTTTGCCCTCGCAGAACAGTGGTCTGATATAGGCGGGCACGAATCCGGGAAAGTCGAATGCCCGGGTGCAGCCGCCGAGTTTCGCCTCGCCGCGGATCGAGTTGCCATAGTCGAAGACCTCGGCTCCCGCGTCGAGGAAACCGACCATCGCGGTGACGTGCCGGGCCATCGATTCGCGGGCCCGGTCGGTGAACTCGGTGGGGTTTCTGGCCGCGTAGTCCGGCGCGTCCTCGATGGAGATCCCATCGGGCAGATAGGCCAGCGGATCGTGTGCCGAGGTCTGGTCGGTGACAATATCCACCGGTACGCCGCGGCGCAGCAGCTCCGGGACGAGGCTCGCGGCGTTGCCGACGACCCCGATGGAGCGCGCTCGGCGCAGTCTCTTCGCCTCGACCGCCTCCTCGATCGCTTCGTCGAGCGAGCCGGCGACCGTGTCGAGATAGCGGGTGGCGACCCGCCGTCGCAGGCGGGCCGGGTCGACGTCGATGACGAGACAGACGCCGCCGTTCATCGTCACGGCGAGCGGCTGGGCTCCGCCCATGCCGCCGCATCCGGCGGTGAGGGTGAGTGTGCCGGCGAGGGTGCCGCCGAACCTCTTCGCAGCCACCGCCGCGAACGTCTCATAGGTGCCCTGCAGGATGCCCTGGGTGCCGATATAGATCCACGATCCGGCGGTCATCTGGCCATACATGATCAGACCGAGGGCCTCCAGCCGGCGGAACTCCGGCCACGTCGCCCACTCGCCGACCAGGTTGGAGTTGGCGATGAGCACGCGGGGCGCCCATTCGTGGGTGCGCATGACCCCGACCGGTCGGCCCGACTGCACCAACATCGTCTCGTCGGGGCCGAGCGTGGTGAGGGTGCGCACGAGGGCGTGAAACGACGGCCAGTCGCGGGCGGCACGGCCGGTGCCGCCATAGACGACGAGGTCCTGCGGACGTTCGGCGACGTCCGGGTCGAGGTTGTTCATGAGCATGCGCATGGCGGCCTCCTGGGCCCACCCGCGTGCGGTGATCGCGGCGCCCCGTGGGGCACGGACGACCTGCATCGGTTGCCTCCTCACACCCTCAAACGGTCGGTGACCAGGATGACGCTGGTCCCGTCCGCAGCCTAACGGTCGAGGGCGGGACCAGCGGGGAGGAGGCGGTTGCGCGTGACCCCGCCGTGGTGCGTCAGGCGGGCTGCAGGGAACTGTCCGACGAGAAGATCAGCGCGATGGTCGCCTCGCCGGTGCGCAGCGCGTTCTTGCTGCGCGGGCCGCCCGCGTCGGCCTCGAAGAAGGAGCCGACGATGAGCTGATAGGTGCTGGCCAGACCCGGCTGGCAGAATGGCCGCGCCGGGCACTCCGCCGGTCCGGCGAGCACCGTCGCGGCGCCGCTGCATTTCGCCGCGAAGTCCGACAGGGTCTTGAGCCCGTGCGCGTCGGCGGTCTGTTTGGTGACCGCGAACGCGTTCTGGTCGGCCGCGACCGACGGGGTGCCGAAGACCAGGGATGACTTCGCGCCGAGTTCGGTCAACGCGGCCATGGTGTTGGCGATGTCGCCGCTGGCCTTGGGGGCCGCGGTCTTGCCGTTGGCCTTCTGGTTGAGGAACTCGGTGAGGGTCGCGGCATATTCGGGAAAGACGGTGATTTCGCCGCGTTCGAGGGCGGGCTCATAGAGCTCGCGGTTGGTGCTCTGCTGCACCCGCACGGTGAAACCGGCGGCCTTGAGCGCGATGGCATAGAGCTCGGCGATGGTCTGGCTTTCGGCGAAGTTCGCCGCACCAACCACCACCGAGCCGGAGCCGCCGCTGAGACCGGTGGTGAGGTCGGCGCTGGCCGCGAATTGCTTTGCCGCGACCGCCGGGGTGCGTCGCTCGACGTCGACGGCCTTGTTGAGCTCGAGCAGTTTTGGCTGGTCGAGCGCGCCGGCGACCTTGTTGACCGCGGCGAGCAGTGCCGGGGTGGCGGCCTTGGCGTTCACGGCGGCGACGATGTTGTCGGCGTTTTGCAGGTGTTTGTCGTCGGCGAGCAACACCAGTTGGTCGCCCTTGACCGGAGCGCAGCCCGGGCCTGCCGCAGTGGTGGTGGGGGCCGTCGTGCCGGAGGAGCCGGCCTCGCCGCAGGCGGCGAGGCCGAGCCCGGCGACGACGAGCCCGGCGAGCAGCACGGTGGAGAGTCGACGCGTGCGGGTCAACATGGGTGGTGGCCATCCAATCGGTCGAGGTGGTGAGCCTCCACTCAACCGTGCGCGCGCGACACAGACAATGCCATTGTCATCAATGCGTGACTACGTTGACCGTGACCTGGGTGTTGTCGCGCCGGACGGGGTCGGCGCGTCGGCGGCGGAGGCGGTTGGCCGCCGACCCGCGCGCCGCAACGGCTGGGGTGTGACCGCCCACTGGGCCACCGCGAGGCTGCCCTCCACCACCAGACACAACACGATGATGAGCAGCGCGCCCGCGATCACCTGATCACCGCCGGAGGCCAGGCCAAGGCCGAACCCGCGGCTGATGATCGACCCTAGGCCGCCGCCGTTGACGAACGCGGCGAGCGCCGCGGTCGCCACCACCTGCACGGCCGCGGTGCGAAGCCCGGCGGCGAGATAGGGCACCGCCAGCGGCAACTCCACCCGGGTGATCATCTCGCGGTCCGACAACCCCATGCCCACCGCAGCGTCGCGCACCTGCGGGTCGACCTCCCGCATGCCGACATAGGCGTTGGCGAGCAGCGGCGGCACGGCGAAGACCGCGAGCGCGACGATGATCGGAGTCTGGCCCGACCCGATCACTGTGAGCGGAAAGATGACCAGCAACGCCACGGTCGGCACCGCGCGCGTGAGGTTCGCGACCGCCACCACCAGCAAGCCGCCCCGGCCGACGTGCCCCAGCCAGATCCCGAGCGGCCACGCCACGAGGCAACCAAGCAGCACCGCGACGGCCGAGATCAGGAGATGCTCGCGGGTGCGGTCGACGACGCCGCCGGGGTTTGTCCAGTTCAACGGATCGTTGAGCCACACAATCGACTCGCGCAGCAGATCCATCACGACCGCCCGGCCGATCGGGTGCGCCGGGTCACCCGTACGCGTCGATCTGTTCGCCACGGCGTGACCAGCGCGCCCACCACGACGAGCAGCAGGTCGAAGACCAGCGCGAGCAGCACACAACCCAGCGTGCCCGCCATGATCTGCGGCCGGTAGAAGTTGTTGTTGAACCCGGTGAGGATGAGATTGCCGAACCCGCCGAAACCAACGAGATAACCGACCGTGACCAGGGCGACCGTCGAGACGGTCGCGATCCGCAGGCCGGTCATGATGCCCGGCAACGCCAACGGCAACTCGACCCGCCACAGCATCGCGAAGCGTCCATGCCCCATGCCCCGCGCGGCGTCGCGCACCTCGGCCGGCACCTGGCCGAGGCCGGTGAGCGTGTTGCGGATCACCACCAGCAACGCGTAGAGCACCAGTCCAGTGAGGACGGTGGAGAAGGTCAGTCCGAGGATCGGACCGAGCACGGCGAACAGTGCCAACGACGGGATGGTGTATGCCACGCCCGAGAGTGCGAGGATCGGACCCGTGAGCCCCGCGACCCGATGCGCCAGAACCGCCACCGGCACCCCGATCACCGCCGCGATCGCCACCGCCGCGACCGTCAACGCGACATGCTGTCGCAACGCGACCAGCAGCGAATCAGCGTTATCCCGCAGATATGCCCAGGAAAACCACGGGTTGCGGGGATCATCACCCGTGATCGCGATGGTGGAGTGCACGGCATGAACGCTACCGTCGCGGCGGAGATCAGGCTCGATGGCGTGACCAAACGCTATCCGACCGGCCTGCTCGCCGTCGCAGACCTGCACATGACGGTGCCCGCCGGCGAGCTTGTGGTGCTCGTCGGACCGTCCGGCTGCGGAAAATCGACGATCCTACGCATGATCAACCGACTGGTCGAGCCGAGCGGCGGCCGCATCCTGTTCGGCGACGAAGACGTCACCCACGTCGACCCGGTCGCGTTGCGCCGCCGCATCGGCTATGTCATCCAGCACGTCGGCCTCTTTCCACACCAGAACGTGCGCGACAACATCGCCACCGTGCCGAGCCTGCTCCGCTGGCCCCGCGCCCGCATCGCCGCCCGCGTCGACGAACTGCTCGACCTGGTCGGTCTCAACCCCGACGAGTACGCCCGGCGATATCCACACGAACTCTCGGGCGGTCAACGCCAACGGGTCGGCGTGGCGCGCGCCCTCGCCGCCGACCCCGTCGTGCTGCTCATGGACGAACCATTCTCCGCCGTCGACCCGATCGTGCGATCGCGACTACAAGACGAGTTCCTGCGCCTGCAGGCCACCGTCAGCAAGACCATCGTCTTCGTCACCCACGACGTCGACGAGGCGGTGCGCATGGGCGACCGCATCGCCGTGCTCTCCGACGGCGGCCGGCTCGAACAGTTCGCGCCACCGGCCGAACTGCTGGCCCGGCCCGCCACCAACTTCGTCGCCGAATTCATCGGGGCCGACCGGGCCATCAAACAGCTCAGCGCCACCCCCATTCCGACCCGACTGCCCCCCATCCCGGCCCCGGTGCGAGCGACCCTGGCAGGGGACTTTCCGCACGTCGGCGCGGGTTCGTCACTGCGGGCAGCGCTCGCCGCGCTGCTCGCCGGAGACACCGGCTGGGTGGTCGTGACCGACCCCGGCGGAGTGCCGCTCGGCCTGCTCACCGCCGCGGACATTCACGCGGCGCTGCACGCCGATGGGTGACGTGTCGCCGCCTCGGGCGAGAATGGCGGCGTGACCATGCGACTCGTCTCGATCCACACCTATCCGATCAAGGGCTGTTATCGGCTCGACCACGACCGGGCCTGGGTTGAGCCGTGGGGGCTCCTCGGCGACCGCCGCTGGGTCGTCGCGGACCCCGCGACCGGTCGGGTGATCACCCAACGGGACGTGACCGCCCTCACCGGCGTGCGGCCGGCCGGCGACACCGACCTCGTGGTGCGGGCGTCGGGGCGGCCCGACCTGCGGGTGGCGCGACCGCGGGCCGGCGAACCCGTCGAGGTCTCCTTCGGTTTCAGCGATTTCGTGGGGCTCGGCGCGTCGGCCGGTGCTGAGGCGGCCCAGTGGTTCACCGCGACCCTCGGCCGTCCCGCGACCCTCGTGTGGCTCGACGACCCGACCCGCCGGCCGGTCAAGCCGGCGTTCGCCGAGCCGGGCGACTCGGTGAGCTTCGCCGACTCGTTTCCGGTGACCGTCGCGAGCCTCGACTCGCTCGCCGCGCTCAACGACCTCATCGCGGCCGGACCCGACGGCGACAGCGATGGGGCGGGCGATGCGGCGTTGCCGATGACGCGATTTCGCCCCAACCTCGTCGTCGAGGGCGGCCCGGCGTGGGTCGAGGACGAGTGGATCGGCCGACGCCTGCAGGTCGGTGGCATGACCTTTCGGGCCGCCAGACCGGCCGGCCGGTGCGTCGTCACCACCACCGATCAAGAGACCGGCGAACGGGGAAAGCAACCCCTGCGAGCGCTGGCCCAGCACCGCAACAGTGACCGAGGTCTGCTCTTCGCCGTGCACCTGATCCCCGACCGCCCCGGCGAGATCGCCGTAGGGGACTGGGTGCGGCCGGTGTGACCGGTCAGGTGGCCTCGTCGGGATCGACCCCGCCGGGATCGGCCTCGCCGAGGCTGGTCGCTTCCTCAAGGTCGGCGGCGAGCAGCACGAACATCGCGTGCGACCACAGCAACGGGCACGCCGGCTCACCCCACCGGTCGATCCACTCGCCGAGCCGGTCGGGCGCGAGCAGGTGATCGCGCACCTGCTCGGGCAGGTCGCCGCCGGCACCGTCCCCACCGGGACGCGCATGCGCCGCGACCCAGTCGAGCCGCCGACGGGCGTCGTCGGTGTTGCCCCGAGCCGCGTCGACCATGCCGAACAGCGCGGTGAGCAGCAGCCACTCGCCGCCGCCATAGAACGTGTCGTCAGGGTGCCGGTGAACCCCGCCGCCCGCACTCACGAGGGTCCGCTCGATCTCGGCGATCGTGGCGGCCATGACCGGATGATCGGGCTCGAACACCCGAAACGGCACCGCTGCCGCGAGCAGACTCGCGTCGACCCGAGTGGAATCATCGAGCCACTTCACCAAATGTCCGTTGTGGACGCCACGGTCGAGGATCGTGGCGCGGATCTCCGCCGTCGTCTCCGCCGCGCCCACCCGCAACCGGTCAGGCAGGATGGGCCACTCGGCGGCGGCGCCCAGCCCCGCAGCGACCGACGCGAGAGTGGCGGTGTGCGTGTGGCCACCGTTCTCCTCCCACCAGTCATAGCAAGGCTCCCGCCCATGGGCGATGAGATATTCGACCGTACGGGCAACGCCCTCACTCAGGTCGGATGGCAACGGCCCCCAGCGGCGTTGGTGTTCGCCCATCACCCACAGCCAAATGCCATATCCGTCGTGTTGTCGGTCGTCCCAGTCGTCGTCGAGCAATGCGCCGTCGAGGGCGAACCGGGCCGGCAGATAGTGCGCGTCGCGGTGGTTCACCACGGCCCGGGCGGCCCAGGCGAAGAATGCCTCCGCGCTGGCCCGCTCGCCGACGCGGCTCATCGCGAGAGCGCAGAAGGCGCCGTCGCGAAGCCAACCGAAGCGATAGTTGGCGAAGGTCGGGCAGGCGACATAGGCGCCCGACTCGTGTTGCCCGGCGCGGATGGTGGCGATGCTGTGCTCGCCGAGTTCGGCGAGACCGGCCGGCCAGCCGGCCCGGTTCGGGCGGCCCGTCACGACGCGGCCCGTCACGCCACGTCCCCGGCGATCGGGGTCAGCCGGATGAAGGAGATCGCCGGCATCGGCAGGTCGAGGGTCAGGCATAGTCGTCCATCGGTCGGGGTGACCTCGCGGTCAGGTTCACAGGCGTCGAGGGTATCGCGGGCGCGCAGGTGTTCCCACTGCTCGTCGCTGGGCCAGTCGGCGCCGTCACCGAGCTCACGCCACACCGCGGCGATGTTGGAGTGGGTTTCGTCGATGCGGCGGTGGTCGAGCCGATAGCGGCTGGCGTGGAGCCCGGTCAGGTCGATGACGACCTCGCGTCGCAATGCTTCGCAGCCCTCGGCCTTGGACTGGTCGAGCGTGCCGTTGACGACCAGCAGGCCCAGGTCGTCGTCGTCGCGCGCCGCCCACGCCTGCACGAGGCTGTCGGCGCCGTCGCCGTCGAGGGCCACCGGCAGTTCGTCGTCGCCGAGCTGGTTGAGCGCGGCGAGCGCCCAGAATCGTGGTTTGCGCAGGTTGCCGACGGTGAGCAGGCCGAATCCGCCATGCAGCAGTCGGGGCGGGCGGCCCAGCTCCTCAAAGTGGTCGGAGGCCACCCAATAGGCCAGCGACTCGATGCGTCCTGCCGCGGATCGCATGCCTCGCAGCAGGAACGCGGCCGAGAAGACGCTGTCGCTGACCGGGTTGAAGTGCCGGGGGGTCACGCCCCATTCGGTCCACAACAACGGCAGCCCGGGCCGGCCGTGCTCCGCGCAGATCGGACGAAAGTCCAGCGGCGGGCTGCCGTAGGTGTGGGTGGAGACGAAGTCGAGCGGCGCGCCCGACGCGTCGACGTGGCGCAGCAGTTCACCGACCCAGCCGGCGGCGGCCGAGGCGGGTCCGCCGACGCGCAGCGTCGGGTCGACCCGCTTCACCGCCTCGGCCGTCACGTCATAGAGGCGCATGAACTCGTCGCGGGTCCCCGACCAGAAGACCTCCAGGTTGGCCTCGTTCCACACCTCGAAGGGCCACTGGCGCACCTCGTCAATGCCATAGCGGTCGACGAGGTGCGTGACCAGCGCGGTGATGAGATCGCTCCAACGCTCCCAGTCCCGGGGCGGGGAGATGATCGCCCGATAGTCGAAGACCGTGGCCGAGGGGTCGGTGGCGAGGTCGCGCGGCATGAACGACAGCTCCACCACGGGCCGCAGGCCGATCGCGAGCACCTGGTCATAGACCTCGTCGACGAGAGCGAAGTCATGCACCACCACACCGTCGACCTCGCGATAGACGCCGAGGTCGTCGTTGAGGATCGCGTGCGCGCGCACCGACTCCACGCCGAGCTCGTCACGGGCGATTCGCAACGCCTGCGCGAGTTCCGCGCCGATCGGCCGGCCGCCGCTGTGATCAGTGCACCGCAGATGACTCAGGTGCTCCGAGCCGATCATCGGACGCCAGGGCCGATCCATCGACCGTGTCGACGCCGCGGCGTTGACCGCGACCCGTACGGTGGCCGGGGTTTGCGGATCGTCCGCGTGCAGCGACGCCACGGCGACGGTCCCGCTCACCGGTCCGTGCTCGTCGATGTCGCGCAGCGCGGCCACGGCGTAGTGGTAGACCCGACCGGGTTCGCCGGTGGTGTCGGCGTAGGGCGGGTGCGGCACCGCGAGCACGTCGTTGCCGAAGTGGTCCAGTGGAGTCAGCGGGCCGGCCGCCGTGTCGGAGCGCAGCACCTGATAGCCGATGGCGCCCGGAACCGTCATCCAGTCGAGCGTGACCTGCGCGCGTCCCGCGGTGGCGACGAGCCCCGTGGGTGCGTTGAGCATGACCGCGCCGTCGCCGGACGCGCCGGTGCGGCGGAGTCCGATGCGGGCGTCCCAGTCGGCGCGCGCGACGTCGTCGGCGGCGGTCGGCGATGTGTGACTCATGCGGTGCGTTCCTCTCCTCACGGTTGCTGTCTGCGTCGCTTCGTTGCCGGCGACCCGCCGGTGAGGGGGGATCGCCGGCACAAAGCGGGGCTACTGCCGCTCGGGCAGCGAGAACTCCTCCTGCGCCATGGCCGGACGCAGCAGCCGGCGCGGGCCGCCAGCGGTGAATGCCTCACGCAGCACGTCGTCGCCGAGCAGGTTGCCCAACGACGCCATGATCATGCCCTGATCTAGCGCGAGATAGCGCCTCGCGACCGTGCCACTGCGCACCGCCACCGAGTCATAGAAGCCGCCCGGACCATAGATGTCGAAGTCGGCGCGCAGCTTCGCCAACTCGGTCAACGCCGCCTGTGGGGCGAACCGCATCGCGAGGAAGACCGCGTGCGGCGTCACCACCCCGTCGCCATAGGACGCCGGCTCCGGCTGCGCGTCGCGGCAACCCGCGAAGCCATAGTCGACACTCGTGCGTTCCTTGTCGCTGGCATAACCGGCCGAGTCCAGACCCATCGCGTCCACGCCATATTCGCGATATTCGGCGAACGGGTCAGACGCGGGAGAGAAACCCCAGTGGCCGTATTTCGCGTCGATGAGGCCGTGCGCGATCTGACCACGCACATAGACCGGGTGATTGCGCCCCCAACTCTTCGGCCCCCACGTCTCCTCAGGCACGAACTGGTTGGCCATGAGAGCCTCGAACATGTCGCCGCCCCAGGTCGGCACGAACTTCAGGCCCTGATATTCATAGACTCCTTCATAGACCGAAACGCCGAGATAGTCACGGGTCTGGCCGGTCGGCTTCATCTCCTGCCACGACCAGTCGCAGTTATCGGGAAACGTGCGCCACGCCGCGAAATAGTGAGCGGCCGGCACCTGGCCGAGCGAGATCGCCACATAGCCGATCATGCGCGTCTCGCTGTTGAAGGCGCCATAGTGGTGACAGGTGTAGAAGACCGGCGTTCCCCGCCCGGGATAGTTGCCCTCGACCGAACACCCCGACGGCTTCTCCACCCAGAACCCACCACGCATGAGGCCCGCCGGCACGTCGGCACCGCGCGCGTTCGGGTCGTAATAAAACGCGAAGTCCATCGGCGACAGAACCGCGCTCGCCTTCGCCTTCAGCGCGGGAATCGAGTTCTTCACCATCATGAGCGACGCCGCCAGCCATGCGTTGTCCACACTGGAGACAAACGGCTCCACTGTGGTCCCGGTCGGCGGCCACACCCGGAGCAGCTCCAGGTTGGTTGGGTCATACCAGTTGAAGAACATGCCCGAGTCGGCGTGCCGCTCCAGCCGGGCCAGTGAGTCCAGAGCCGCGCCGATGCGCCGGTTCTGCTCCCGGTCGTCGATGACGCGCAGGCGCCGGGCCGAGATCGCCGACCAGATATATGAGGCGACGTTCGTCGGTGACGTATATCGTGACCGGCTCGACGCGGCGAGGTCGCCGTCGATGTTGTCGGCCGGCAGGCCGGTCTGTGGCGCGACCATCGCGGTCATCGACCGCCACGTGTCGCGCACCCACCGGTCGGTCAGGTGTCGCTGTCCCCGAAGCGTCGCGAGGTCGGTCGAGCCCAGGTCGAGATCGGCCGCGGTGCTGACCGACACCCGGTTCGCTGTCGCGGTGCCCGGATCGGTGGCGGCGTTGGCGGCCACCGATCCGGCGCCGACGAGACTGAGCGCCAACGCGGCCACCAGGCCGAGGCGCGGGACGGGAATCATAGTGTGCCTCCCAGATCGGAGATAGTGGATGTGATCTGTGGTGTCCGGCCAGTCAGGATTTCAGGCCGGTGGTGGCGATGCCTTTCACGAAGTGTCGTTGCAGCACGATGAAGAGGACGAGAATCGGCGCGATCACCACGACCGATCCGGCGAGCAGCAGACCGACCTTCGTCTGGTTTTGGCCCACGCTATAAAGCGCGAGCGCGACCGGCAGGGTGTATTTGTCCTCCGTGGTCGCCACGACGAGCGGCCACAGGAAGCTGTTCCAGCTGCCGAGGAACGTCAAGATGCCGACGGTGGCCAGCGCCGGCCGACACAGCGGCAGCACTATTCGCCAGAAGATGCGAAACTCGCCGGCGCCGTCGATGCGCGCCGACTCGAGCAACTCGTCCGGGATCGACAGCATGAACTGGCGCATGAGAAAGACGTTCACCGCCAGTGCGATGTTCGGCAAAATCAGTCCCGCGTAGGTGTTCACCAGTCCGAGTCGACTGATGAGCACGAACGTCGGCACGAACGTCACCATCGCCGGCACCATGACGTTGCCCAACACGATGCCGAAGATCGCCCGTTTCCCGGGAAAGGGCAGTTTCGCCAAGGCATATGCGGTGGCCGAGCAGATCACCAGGTTTCCGAGTGTTACCACCAGCGCGACGACCGCCGAGTTGGTGAAATAGAGCGGAAAATCCAGGCGGTCGAACAGGTCGCGAAAGTTCGCCAGCGTCGGGGCTTCGGGCCACCACGTCGCCGGCACTCGCCGGGCCTCCGCATCCGACTTGAACGACGACAGCACCATCCACACGAACGGCGCGATCATCGCTATCAGGCCGGCGACGAGCACGGCGTGCAGCGACAGGCTCGCGACAAGCGAACCACGACGACGCGTACGGGCTGGTTGGCTCACTATCGTCCACCCCCGTCGTCGGTGCGCAGCAGGCGGAACTGGATCAGCGACAGGGCGACGATCGCGACGAAGAGGGCATAACTCATCGCCGCCGCGTAGCCGTAGTTGCCGAACCCGAACTGGCTGTAGATGTGAAACGACACCGACGTCGTCGCGCCGAGTGGCCCACCCCGCGTCATGACGAACGGCTCCTCGAAGACGAAGAGCAGCCCGATGGTGCCGATGATGGTGCCGAAGAGCAGCGTCGGCCGAAGCGAAGGCAGCGTGACGTGGCGAAACTGCTCCCACGTCGAGGCTCCGTCGACCTTGGCTGCCTCGTACAACTCTTGGGGTATCGCTTGAAGGCCCGCGAGGAAGATGACCATCTGAAAGCCCAGCCCCCGCCAGGCGATCATGACGATGATGGCCGGCAGGGCGAAGGTGGTGCTCGCGAGCCAGTTGGGACCGTCGATGCCGACGAGCGCGAGCGCCTCGTTGAGCAGGCCCGAATCGGCTTGCAGGACAAAACGCCACACGACCGAGACGGCGACGATGCTGGTGACGACGGGCAGGTAGTAGCCGACCCGGAACAGTGCGCGAAAGCGGGTGAGCCCGGAGTTGAGTCCGATCGCGGCGGCGAGCCCGAGCCCGACCGTCAGCGGCAGACCGAAGAGCACGACGATGAGAGTGTTGACCACCGAGCGCAGGAACATCTCGTCGTGCGCGAGCCTGACATAGTTGTCGAGGCCCACCAGGTCGACGCCGAGCGGATCACGCAGGTCGGCGCTGCGGATGTCGGTGAAACTCATCGCCAGTGACGCGATGACCGGACCGGCCAGAAACACCGTGATCAGCACGGCGAACGGCAGCACGAACGTCCAGCCGACCGCCGCCCGGCGCAGGCGTAGCCGCCTCCGCCGGGAGCGAACGTCCACTGTGGTGGTGGTCACCGCAGGCCTCGACTCATGTCAGGCCCCGGTGCCGATCGTGGTGGCCTTGCGCTGGATCGCCGTGGCAGTCTCCTGTGGTGTGACTGCGGTCTTGGTCAGTTTCTCCACCTCGGCGTCGAAGGCGGCGGCCACCTGCTCCCAGGTCGCAATCGCCGGCGGCGCCTTCGCGTCCTTGAGCTGCTCACCGAAGGCCGACAGCAGTGGGTCGCCGGTGAGCGCCGGGTCGTCCCAACCCTTGGTCACGGCCGGCAGGTCGTTGACGGTCTTATACCACTTGATCTGCACGTCGGGGCGGGACAGGAACGAGACGAACTTCCATGCCGCGTCCCGGTTCTTGGCGTCCTTGAAGACCGCGAGGTCGCTGCCGCCGACGAACGACGTCGCAGCCTGCTTGCCGGGCATGCGCCACAGCTCATACTTGTCGGCGGCGCCCTGCTCTTTGAGGATGCCGATGTGCCACGGGCCGGAGATGAACGCCCCGATCTTGCCCTTGATGAAGTCGGGCTCCAGGGATCCCTGTGGCAGGTCCTTGGGTGCGAGCCCCTGAGTGAAGAAGGACTTGTAGTAGGCGAGGGCCTCCGTCGCCTGTGGAGAGTCGAAGCCGAACGAACCACCGTTGAGCACGTCACCGCCGTTTTGCCACACGAACGGCATGACCGACTGCCACGAGCCGGTGCCGCCCGGCTGCAACGCCGCGCCCCAGGTGGCGCCGCCGTTGTCTTTGAACGCTTTGATTGCGGCCGCGAACTCGTCCCACGTCTTGGGCGCGGTGGTGACGCCGGCTTTGGCCGCGACGGCTTTGTTTACATAGAACAGTCGCGTCTCGACATACCACGGCACGCCATAGGAGGTGTTGTTGACGACGGTGGTGTTCCACGCACCGGGGAAGAAAGCGTCCTTGCTCACCACACTCGTCGGGGTAGGGTCGAGCCCGCCGGTCTTGGCGAATTCGCCCATCCATGTCGTGCCGACCATGCTGACGTCGGGTGTCTGCCGGCCCGCGATCGCCGTCGCGATCTTGTCATGTGCCCCGTCCCACGGGATGGGAGTGACTTTCACGGTGGCGCCGGGGTTCTCCGCCATGAAATCGGCTGCGAGCGCCGAGAGCTTTTCGCCCTCGGTCCCCATCGCCCACACGGTGACATTCCCGGTGGCCTTGCCGGCGTTGACGTCTTGCGGTGTGTCGGTGCCTGTGCCGGTGTCCCGACCGCAGCCCGAGAGCGCGAGTGCGGCGACGGCCGCAACCACCGCCCCCGCTCGAATCACACTTCTCATCGAACCTCCTCCATTCCGCTCACGTGGGGACCGCAGCTGGAACGGATGACCAGCTCGGTCTGGAGCACTTCCTGGCGGGCTGCGGCGGTTGGTGTGGTGATCCGCTCCTGCAACCACCTCGCCGCAGTCGCGCCAAGCTCACGCATCGGCTGGCGAACCGTTGTCAGCCGGGCATAGCGGGACGCCATGACGTCGTCCCAACCGGTGATCGCCACGTCGCCGGGGACCGCGAGCCCCAACTCGTCGGCGGCCTCCAATGCGCCGAGGGCGATCTCGTCGTTGGCGCACATCAACGCCTGTGGGCGGTTAGTTCGGGCCAGCACCTTGCGAGCCGCCGATCGCCCGGCGTCGACGTCGAAGGCACACCGCACGGGTCCGCGTGGCGCGGGCAGCCCGGCGGCGGCGAGTCCGGCGCGAAATCCCGCATAGCGTCCAGCGACGTCCGGCGACTCGTCGGGGTCGCCGACGAACGCGAGGTGACGCAGACCATGCGAGACAAGATGGTGTACGAGCGAGTGCGCGCTGTGCGCGTTGTCCGTGTTGAGCACGTCATAGGCGGGCAATCCCGGCCGCGACAGCAGCACGAGCGGCAGCCCGCTCTGACCGATGCGGGCCACCACCTCGTCGGGCACGGTGTGACCCATCACGACCATCCCATCGACTCGGCGGGCCAAGTCGAGCACGCGGCTCACCGGATCGGGGCGGCTGCGGGTGGCGAGGATCAGCACACTGGTGCCGAGATCGGCGGCGACCTCCTCATAACCGAGCACCACCTCGGCGTAGTAGGGGCCGGAGAGGTCGGGGAAGACGATGCCGTTGGCGGCGTGGCGGCCCTCGGCGAGGGATTGGCCCAGGCGGCTCGGCCGAAAGCGCAGCTCCTCGGCGGCTGCCCTGACCCGCTCGCGGGTCGCCTCAGCGACTGCGGTCGATCCGCTCAACGCGCGCGAGACCGTCGCGATGGAGACGCCGGCTCGGTGTGCGACCTCATAGATCGTCACCGACTGCCGCTGTGGTTCGGACATGTCTCGTGGTCTCCTGAACGGGTCGTCCATCGCGCCGACGCCGGCGTCTGACGGCTTTGGAAGCGCTTACAGTGGAGGCCAGTCTCGGCCGGTCTGCACGAGGCGTCAAGGGTCGTCGATGTGACCGCAATCAATTCGTAACATGATGTTGGTCGATGGGTCGGGGCGGCTTTTCGGTGCGGGGTAACGGGTCGCGCGGCGTTGACGCCTTCGCACTTTGGTCACGATCCGGTCGCGTTGCGGTGGACATCGCGACCATGCTGGCCGGCGTCGGTGAAGCGATTGTTGACCTTTAGGTGCTTCGCGCTCAGGCCGATCTGTTCGGGTCGGTCGCGTCGGACGCCACCGCCCTTGCACGCGTCCGTACAGCTCGGGCACCCGCTCGTGTCCTGCGCCCGGATGGGATGCGCGCGTTCTTCTCCGTCGGGGCGCCTATCATCGCGCCAGTGCGGGAGGCCATGCTCACCCACCTCATGGACATGACCAGCTATCCTGCCGGCGCCAGAATGATCATCCGCCGCGAACGGCCACAACCGGGCGCCCAACTGTCACTGTGCGACACCGTCGAAGGCATGTGCTATCAGGCGTGGTCCGCCTCCATCAATGTCGGGTTCTTCTCGCTGTCCTACAACGGCGCGTCAGGGCAGCGCATATAGAAGTCGACAAACATTATCGCCGGCCGTAATATGGCCTACCGTGAGTAGGTTTCTGATGTTCGCGGGCCTCGTGATCCTCGGGATCGATGTGTTCGCAACAAGTCCGTACAAACTCGCGACCCTAGGAATCGGCCTTATCTTGGCCGGCGGTTTTCTCCACATCGCCCCGTTGACCAGGGCAAACGCTGACGCGATCAAACGGTACTCGACGCCCGAATAGCCCGGGCAACGCGATAGATCGTTACACTAGCCTCGGCGGTCACTGTCGCGAATGGCGGTCGCATGCCGTGGGCGACCCGGCCGTTGCCAGCGACCGATCCGGCGGGCATCGGGTGGAGTTGGCACTATGACCAGCGGGGTCGGCAGGACTCGAGCACCGATCCTGACAAGGGCACCGTCAACGCCACCTTCGACAACGCCGGCCAGCTCCTGACCACGACTGACGCGCGAAACGTCGTCTTGGCGCATGCTTATGATGAGTTGGGGCGCAAGACGTCGACGTGGAAAAACGCTGTGGGTACGGGCACCAAGCTCGCTGAGTGGACATTCGACACCGCGACCGATGGTGCGGGAATCGCTGGGCACGGCATGTATGGTTTCGCTGCCTCGTCGACCCGGTGGATGACCGGCAATGCCTACACGACCGCAGTCTCCGGTTATGACGCGGCGAACCGGCCGACCGGCACGACCGTCACGATTCCCGCGATCCAGACGGGGCTTGCGGGAAGCTACGCGTTCACCACGACCTACAACAACAATGGTTCGGTGGCGACGCAGACGATGCCGGCGGCCGGAGGCCTGGCGGCGGAGACTCTTGTTGAAGCTTCCGTCGTCCGGTTCGAGAGGGCACCTGTCAGGTGAGGTTAGGGCCTGTAAGAAACCTTGTAGTTGATCTTGGCGTGGTCCGTTGGATTGGGTAGCAGTCCCGGCCTGGAAGGATCGCTGAGGATCTATGAAGTCAGTTATGGTGCAACCTGAGGTCGGCGAGCCGGATCGGCGCCGTGGTCAAGGAACTGGCCGGCCGGGCCGGCGCCCGAGTGTTATCGGCCTTCGCGGTGGCCGTCTCCACGAGTACCGCGTTACGGGCACTGTTGCGGATACCGGTGCCGCCGTGGCCCGCGCCTCGGGTGCTCGGCGTTGACGACTTCGCCCTACGTCGACGGCACAACTACGCCACGATCCTCGTCGCCGCACTCGTCTTGCTCCACATCGACCACGGCCGCACAACATGACTACCGAACACAACGAACCGCTACCCGAACTGGCTCGCTGCCGTCAGTATCACGCCTACCACCGGTGTAGTAGGCGTGCTGCGGAGGGCTCACGCCGCCACATCACTGCAGTCGCGGTCCCAACGCTGATGACGAGGACTTGAATCGTGTACGCGACGACCAAGGTCAAAAACATAGCGAGGGTGCCGGTTCCAAACAGGTGCTCGAGTTGTCCGCTGAGGCTGACGACCACGGATGGAATTGTCAGCCAGGATGCGAGGCCCGACACTGGGCTGACGAGGAGAGCTAACGGTCGCCATCCACGCACGGACAGCCAGGCTCCCGCCAGAAGAGTACTGGAGAACGCGTAGATCAACGCCGCTGCTCCGGTGTCGACGGGACCGATGAGGAATGTCCAGGAGGCGATTCCAACAGTTTCGACAAGGGTCGCCCCTGCAACCATTCCAGCGGTCATGCCAACCGCAGGACGGGCGCCTGTCTGTTGCCCTAACAGCACAGCCAGTGCGCCCGCCAGTAGGACAGGTAGCGTTCCGAGGAACCAGTTTGTGCCGGCGTACATGAGCGACTTCGCCAAAAGGCACAACGTCTGCACTGTTGTCGGGAGAAGTATTCAAGATGGCTGGTTGGATGATGGCGCCGATGCCCGCCAACACGATGAGTGTCGAACCATAGGCTCGCCTGAGCACGGCCCATTCCAGTGGTAGAAGTCTGGAGCTCATCAGCTCGAGAGGTATTTGACATCCGCATTCTCCTCACTATCCGACGTCCCAGGCTCTGCGGAAAGCTGCTGACGCCCCATAGTGCGATGTAAATGACATGTCATGGCGGTCGGCGGTCTCCAGGTACATGTGCATCCGAATGGCTGGCATAACCGGCCACAGCGCCGCATTCGGCGGCTAAAGGGACGATAGGGCATTCGGTGCTTACCGGCTAACGTCTGTCGGCGTCACTGACAACCTCTTATGGAGTCGAAGAACTACATATGTCGATGGAAGACCAAAGCTCACCAGACGTCCCCGCTCCCGCTCCGCCGATCCGCGCCCCCGAGGCACACGTTTCGGCCGCTCCGGCGGAAACAAACGGGTTCGCGATCACCGGACTCGTCCTCGCGTTCCTCATGGCGCCAGTCGGTTTCGTCTTCAGCGTGATCGGCCTGATTGTCGCGGCCCGTCGCGGTCAGAAGGGCAAGGGCCTAGCGATCACCGGCCTTATCGTCTCGATAGTCATCATGATCTGTTTCGGCGTCGGGGCAGTCATCGTCGGCCAGAGGTTCGCCACGTTCGCCGACCCCGGGTGCGCCGAAGCAAGATATGCGATCGGCCTCCACAAGAGCGAGATGTCGAATCCGGACCGGATCAAGGATGCGGTGCGATCCACCTACGAGGGGCTGGACAAGGCGGCGGCGAAAGCGGAGCACGACAATGTGCGTGACGCCATCACGACCATCGCCGCCGACTATCGCGAGCTCGAGCAGATGCTGATCGGCAACACCGCTCCGACAGCGTCGTGGGACCGGACAGTTAACGCCCACGGGGCCGCGTTCGACAAGCTGTGCTCGGTCGAGGCGCTGACATAACCATCGCGTACGCGGCGGGGGTTCGCGGCACCAGCGTGGCGAGCTGGGCTGCGGACTTCCCCGGCGAGGTTCCGGTGGCGGCAGGCCACATAGGTCGGTAGTTTGCGGACATGTCCGAAGAATTGGCTGAGCGAATCATCATCGCGGCACCGATCGAGGCGGTCTATCACGCGGTCTCGGATGTGCGTCGGGCGACAAAGTGGAGCCCCGAATGCGTGGGCGTGTGGGTGTGGCTGCGCCGCCGTGGGCGTACCTCACGGTTTGTGGGTTTCAACCGGCTCGGCGCCGTGCGTTGGTTCACCACCTGTCGGGTGGTGCGCGACGAGGCGAGGGTCGAGTTTGCCTATGAGGTGGCGGCCTTCGGAATGCTGGTGTCGCAGTGGGGCTATCGCGTGGCGGAGTCCGCCGACGTTGTCTCGCCCGACGGTGTGCGGACCGCGACGACGGAGGTTACCGAATATTGGATCGACCGTCGCAGCGCGCTCATGCTGCGTCTCGGCCGAAAGGTCATGGGACCGGCGGCAGACCGTCGAGAAGAGATGAATCGCGACGGCATGCGGACAACTCTGCGTCGACTCAAGCAAGACATCGAGGAGCAGCCGGCGATCCGCTGATGTGACCGCACCGCTATCGCGCGGGCAGATAGTCGACGAACTCCCGTGCGGCGGCACTGATGTCGGCCGGTGTCCAATCCAACCCGGGCGCGTTGACCGTGACCTCCGAGACGCAGACGCCCGGTGGCAGGCCCGGCTCCCACCACGGCGCCTGAAACAACGCCACGCCAGTCTCCTCCGCTTGGCGGATCGCCGCGTCGTTGGCAGAGTCCGCCGATGATGGCAACCACACCTGAAACTGCTGGGTGTGCGGCACCTCCGGGTTGACCCTGAACCACTCCAGCCCGGCGCTTCGCAGGCCCTCCGCGATAGCAGACGCCACCGTGCGCGCGTGCGCGATGAAATCTGGCAACCGCGGCAGCTGCCTATCGAGCCCGGCGAGGGCGGACAGCGCAGCCGGAAACTGTTGAAAAACCTTGCCTCCATAGCGGTGTCGCCAGATTCGCATCTCGTCGACGAGCGACTGCGGCCCGGCGACGGCGGCGCCCGACAGCCCCTCCAACGACTTGTAGAAGGAGACATAGACCGTGTCGGCCAGCGCGGCGATCTCGTCGAGGGAGCGTCCAAAGTGGGTGGTGCACTCCCACAGGCGCGCGCCGTCGAAGTGCACGATCGCCTCGCGATCCCGCGCGACGGCGGTCAGCTCGACCAATTCATCCCAGGTGGGCAGCAGGAAACCCGCCTCACGCAAGGGGAGTTCGAGCATCAGGGTGCCGAACCGTTCGGGAATCGCACGAATCTCGTCGGCCGTCGGCTGGCGCGGATGGGATGTCGCGCGCAACGTGCGCAGACCACTGACCACCGGGAAGGCGTCGGCCTCAAAGAGATGGGGGTGCGAGAGCGGGTGCAGCACGACAGTGCTGTTTCCCGTGCGTTCGGCCCAGCAGCGCAGCGCGACCTGCTGGGCCATGGTGCCGGTGGGGAAGAAGGCCGCGTCGTCCTTGCCGAGCATGTCGGCGACTCGACGCTCGAGGTTCGCGACGACGCCATCGCCATAGATGTCGCAGGGCTCGGACAGGTCATAGACTCCGCCCGACTGTTCCGCGAGCGACGCGAGTCGCTCACCCAGCGGCAGCGTCAGCGAATGCCGGAAGAGAACCCGTGTCGCCGCCCGCATGGCAGACCGCCGACGATCGTCGGGTTTGGAGACCTGATGCGCGGTTTCAGCCGTCTCGTCGCCGCTGTCCGCATTCGGAGCGCTGATGGCTTCCTCCCGCTGTCCCTCGGCGATGCCGCCGTCGAGGCGATCTTATGCCGGTGGGGGAGGCGACCCGCAAGCCTCACCGGGTTCGGCGGCGGTTGCGGTTGCGGCACGCGTCGATAATGTCGGGGCGCAGCAGATAACCGAAACCGGCGTGATCCATCCGGGTGACGAGGCCATGCCGGTCGGTGCCGAGAGCGGTGGCCGTCGCGTCGAGGTGCCAGTCGTGTGCGGCGAGCTGACTCAACAGGTGGCCGCGTCGGGTCTGCGCGGCCGACAGTCGAAACGTCTTGAGATAGGCCAGCTCACCCGTGTCGGTGGTGATGGTCTCCCCGAGGTGGTTGTCCACCTCGGGATCGAACACGGGCAGAAACCTCGACAACGTGAACCGCGCCATCCGGTGGACGGGCGACACAGCCAGGGGTCGCGAACCGAACACCCCGGCGGCCATGAGGTCGTGCAACTGAACCCACTCGGACTGAACACGGCCGAGTTGCGCCCGCAGATCACCGATGGTGGTGACACCGTCGTCATCGAGCCGCGCGGTGAACTCCGACACGTCTGGGTGCACACGCGCATAGTGATAGAGCAGCTCACCATAGAGATCGCGCAGCAGAGTCGGGTGCAGCAGGCGATAGTCGTCGGGGTGCGGCACGACGAAGGCCGCCGCGAGGGCGTCGGCGACGTAAAGCATGACACCGCACTGATCCGGATGGATTTCGAAGACGCGCAACGCGTCGTCGAGGCCGCTCAGCCACGCTCCGGCGTACGCGGTCTCGATCCGCGGCGTCAAGCCGCG
Source organism: uncultured Actinomycetota bacterium (assembly GCA_963736695.1). Lineage (GTDB taxonomy): Bacteria > Actinomycetota > Actinomycetes > Mycobacteriales > Micromonosporaceae > CAVTPU01. The sequence continues at coordinate 1,735,757 of CAVTPU010000004.1, read as the reverse complement.
GGTGACGGCCTCGAAGGTCCACTCCTGCCAGGCGGTGGACGGCCCACCGAAATGCAGGTCGAGAAAACCTTCCAGCGCCAGGTGAAGGGGCAGAAACCGCAGCCGCTGGTTGTCTTCCCGTCGCGCCATGCGCCGGTGAAAACGCAGCGAGATGCGGTCGGGCTTCGCGGTGGCGTTCGGCGCGGCCAGCTGAGTGCCGAACGCGGCGGCCGGTGTGCCGTCGTCGGTCCACGACGCGACGAACGCGTGTGGAATGAAGGCGACATAGTTGCTGCGAGAGTCGACGCGAACGACCGACAGATCCTCCGGATCGAAGAGGCGCGGATGCAGCCGCAGGTCGGTGATGGGCGTCGCCCGCAGCAGCGGCACGAGCCGAATCGTTCCCCACACCTGGCTCGGCCCCGCCGTGAGCCCGGCCAGGTCGATCCCATCGCGCACGATGTTCTTGCGGTTGACGGTGGTCACGGCGACTCCTCGATCGCGGCGGCGCTGCTTCGCAGGAAACGGTCGACCCGCTCATCGAGATAGCGGCGCAGTTCGGCGAAGGACGCGTCGCCGGTGGAGAACCTTGCCAGCTCGACGAGCGCCGCCGCGTCTTCCGCGTCGCGCACGCCGACGGTGGCGACGTCGGGTGCGATGCGGCGCACGTCATAAACCCCACTGTCATAGACCGGGTTGAGGTGGCAGATGAACGTGCGTTGATCAAGATCGAGACGCGTACGCCAGATCCGCAGCACCTCCGCCGCGAGGCCCGGTGGCGCGTTGTCCCACCCGTCCGAGACGATGACCAACCGGTCCGGCGTCAATTCGAGGGCGTCGATGAGGCGCTCGCCGAGTCCGGTGGCGCCGATCGGGTGCACGAGGAGCGGATCGCCGCGATGGTGCAGCCACAATCCACTGTAGTCGGCGGCGAGCGCCTCCAGCAGATAGTGCGCGGCGAGCGCGACCGCGAGCGGTCGGCCCCGTTTGACGGCCGAGCCGGTCGCCGAATAGCTGTCGTCGAGAACCGCGACGACCCGTCCCCACCGGCCTTGGTGCTCGCCGGCCGCTCGTCGGGCGGCGGTGCGCAGCGCGGTCGTCAGCTCATCGCGTCGTCGCGTCCGCTCGGCCCGGGACAACGACAGGGCATAGATCGCGAGTCGGGTGAGTGCGGTGGCGGCGAGGTTGGCGGTGACGCCTGTCGCCCCGACACGCTGCGCACTCGCCTGCAGGCGCAGTCGTTCGCCGCTGGTCATCCGGGGAGCGATCGCGGAGAGAAGACGTTTGCGGTCGATGCCGTGCCGTGCGGCGAGACCCTCGGCGACCGTGTATGGCAGGTCGTAGAGCGCCTGTTTCGAATAGTGGGCCCGCCGCCACGTTTCGAGGATCGGCGTCTCATATCGCGTCGGCCCGCGCCAGTTGAACAACACCGCCGCCACCTCGGCGGGCAGTGGCAGGTGCGCGTGTCGGGCGCCGGCGGCCAGCGCTCGCCGATATTTGACCGAGTCGAACGCCACATCGGGGCGGCTCGTCACCCAGCCACGCATGATCGCCCGGGTTCGTCGGTTGTTCACCCGGAGCCTGCGCAGCTCACCGAAGAGCGCATAAACCCGCTGGGGCGGCAGCGTCCGCAGTCGTGCGGTGATCAGCGCGCCCTCGGTGGAGCGTTGCGAGTCGGTGGCGTCGCGGGTGGTGCGCAGCAGGTTCGCCACGACCAATGCGACGTTGTGGTGGTTGATGTCGAGCGCCAGGGTCGAGCTGTAGATGTCGCGATAGTTGCCCAGCACATAGTCATGAAGGAACGCCAGCGACATGCTCTGCTCGTGCGCGTCGGAGCGAAACTCGCGCTGCGCGGTCGACGCGATGGCCGCGTTGACGAACATGACGACGTCTTCACAGGCGACCCGGTTCGACTCGGCGGTCATCGGTGCACCTTTCGGCGAGGCCTGCCATGGGGCGGGGCATTGCGGTGCCGGCCGGGGAGAAGTGGGTGCGAACAGCGAAGCATCGCTTCAGAGGCGGGTCCGGAAGTCGCACCTGCAGTCCCACGGCCGGCCGCGCCACGTTATCGCACCGGTCGGATTCCGTGCGCGACGTTTTCGCCGTACTCAGGCAGCGGGTTCGCCGCACGGATTCGTGGCGCCAGAATATTGGTTCACATTCATGGCCTCGGCGACGCAACCTCGTGGGGGGCTCATCGCATCAGGACTGTGTCGGCACCCCACGCATGGTGCCGGTGGGCAGGAGGCGGCGGTGCGCGATGCCGACGAACAGGCATATGTGGAGTATGTCGCTGCCCGAATGCCCTGGATGCGCAAAGTGGCGTTCCTGCTCTGTCACGACTGGGACCGGGCCGACGACGTCTGCCAGACGACGTTGACCAATCTCTATGTGGGCTGGCGTCGAGCCTGCGCTGCCGACAATTTGGACGGTTATGTCCGCACAATGATCGTGCGGGCTTTTCTCGGCGAACGGAGGACGTCGTGGTTCACCCGAGTCAAGCTGCTCGACAGCGTGCGGGACGAGGATGTGGAGCAGATGGCCGTCGGCGGCATGGCCGCTCGCGACGACATCGATGAGCGCATGATGGTGCGGTCCGCGCTCGCCGTCGTCTCGCCTCGGCAACGAGCCACATTGGTCCTGCGCTTCTATTGCGACCTGTCCGTTGAGGAGACGGCCGCAGCCTTGCGCTGCTCGACCGGGACCGTCAAAAGTCAGACGGCGCGTGGGCTCGCCGCGCTACGCCGTGTCATCGACACGCAACGGATCACGGTGGAGGGGTGAGATGGAAGACTCGCTGCGTCGGGTCTTCGACGATATCGCCGAAGAAAACCCGCCGGTTTCCCGAATCGACCTGGCTGGCGCCATCGATAGCGGTCGCCGCATTGTTCGCCGCCGCCGCACAACCGGCATCGTGACCGCGTGCGGCGCTGCCGTGGCGGTTGTTGCTGTGGCGATGATGATCAACTTATGGGTGCCGGGCAGCCCTTCGCCGCACGGCGTCGCTCAGTCCCACCCGGCGCCGTCGCCCAGCCCGGCCACCGCCACGCCGTCGCCATCAGCACCCACGACGACACCGACGACTCCCCGGACGACCACCAGGCCATCGAACCCCTCCCGCACACCCGTGCGGATCGAAGCCGAAAACGCCGACGTCATATCGGGCCTCAAGGTGCTTGACGGATCGGCTCTGTCAGCCAGCGGCAACAGTTATATGGGTTGGTCGGAAGACGGGCACTATCTGGCGTTTCGAAAGGTGAACCTCACCGGGGTTCACCGACTCCACCTGCGCATCGCGACTCCGCTGACCGACTCCCGATTCGAGATCAGGGTGGGCGGACCCACCGGCACGCTGGTCTCGACCGTCACGTTGCCCGCAACCGGGGGATGGGCCGCCACCGGCCGGTGGCGCACGGTGGTGGCTGACGTGGATACCACTGTGTCCGGTCGGCAGGAGGTCTATGTGGTGTTCCGCAACTCCGTCACTCACGGGGTCGCGGATCTCGACTGGATCCAGCTCTCCTGAGGTGCCTCACGACATTCAAACCCCACAGGCCCGGGTACGAGGGAGGTGGGCGCCACCGTTCACAAGGCGATGTCGCGTCCGCCCGTGACACGATCGAGGCGCAGTCGGCACAACATCTCGCCCGGCACCCCGTTGCGAGCGCCATATTCGGCGGCACGACCGGCCGGCACATAACGCTCGGCGATGCGAGTCGCCCAGCCCAGCAGGTCGGGGGCCGCCGGGTCGAGAGCCACCGGCCCGCGCACCGTCACGAAGTGATAGGGATATTCGGAGACGTCGACGGTGAGCGCCGCACGTGGATTCGCGCGCAGATGCCGGCCCTTGAGCGTCTCCTCTCCGGTGGTGAAGACGAGGTCGTCGCCGTCGACGACGAACCAGATCGGCGCCACATGCACCGCCCCGGTCGCGGAGGCCGTGGCGAGCTTGCCGGTGCGGGTTCCCTCGGCGAGGAAGGCGATTGATTCGTCCCTGGACATCGCGGTCATGCTCCCATCGTGCCAGTTCACCAGGGCTGCGCGTGGTCGTGGGCACCTCACCCGTACAGAGTCGTCGGGGTTTCTTTTCGAGGCGGCCTCGCTGAGCACGATCGGAAGACTTCGTGATCTTGGAAACCGGGGTGGTTGTCATCGCGTGTTATTACGTGTCCTGATGGCAGTCGCAGCACTGATGACGAGGGGATCACATTGGCCAGCTCCACAGAAGCCCGCCGATCAGGTGCGATATGTGTCGTCACGCCGACATCACGGGCCATCACCAGCGGAGCGGCCCACCACGTCGATTTCGAAGACTTCTACGCGGCGAGCCATCAGGCCCTAACCATCCAACTGTTCGCCTATCTCGGTGACCTGCAAGAGGCTCAGGACGTGGTGCAGGAGGCGTTCTGCCGAGCGCTCACCCGGTGGCGGAAGATATCCACCTACGACGACCCCGTGGCGTGGGTGCGGCGCGTCGCGTGGAACCTGTCGACCAGCCGATGGCGGCGGCTGCGAGTCGCCCAAGCCTTCCTTGCCCGGCAACGCGAAGACGTCATTGACGGGCCGAACCCCGACCACGTCGAACTTGTTCGCGCACTCGCGAAAGTCGCCGACGGGCCGCGGCGAATCTTCGTCATGTTCCACATCGCTGATATGCCGATCGCCGAGATCGCCACGCAGCTGGGCCTCGCCGAGGGGACGGTCAAATCGACACTTCACAGGACTCGCATCGTGCTCGCGAAGGCGCTGGCGGAGCAGGACAAAGGAGAATCCCATGACTGACGCCCGCGACCCCTCGGAGATCGACGTGGACGACGCCGTGGCCCGGTTTCGGGCAACGGCGACAGCGATGGTCCCGTCACGTGACACCGCCACGATCCGTGCCACAGCCGCCTCACGCCGCCGGTTTCGCCAGGTCAGCGCCAGCGTGGCCGTGGCGCTCGCCGTGCCGGCACTCATCTTCTCCGTGAATTTCGGTCGCGCTGGGCTCGAGTGGATCGGCTGGCCCATGTCGCAGATCATCCCCGGTGCGGAGGAATCGCCCCCGACGTCGGCGGGCCTTGACGGCACCTTTCTCTATCACGATCGCGAACGAAGGTCGGTCGTCGGCTATCGAGACGGTGTGGAATCTTCCGTCGTCGGCCAGCTCCCCTCGTCGTGCGCGAACAACACCGTGACGGTCTCACCCGACGGAGCGCACATCGCATGGATCCAGGCCGAGTCCGATTCGGATGGATTCGGTCCGATTATGGTGGCGGATGCCGTCGGGCACGGCATCCGCAAACTCGCCGATCACGCGGCCTGCGCCGGTCCGGTTGGTTTGGAGTGGGACGGACCCAACCGGCTCGTCTTTCTCAGCGAGTCCCACACCTTTCCGAGCAACTCCATCGGCTCCGGTCGGACAGTCGACTTAGCCACCGGCGTGGTGCAAAGTCTGCCCGTCGGGGATCGCGGCTTCTGGAATTCGCCCGATGGTCGGGACTGGGCGCGGTTCGATCCGAAGACGGACTTTCTCCAGACCGGCAGCGTCACGGGGGAGTCGCTTGTGGACGGAGTGTTCGGCACTAAAATGTGCGATTCGCCTGAGCAGATGCCGGTCGAGGCCGACTGGATGGTCTATTCGGTCTCCGCCGAGGCTCGTTATGTGGTGTTGCGCGAATCGAATGACTGTGACGGTCAGCCGCTGTTCGCCGCACCCACTCGCGTGGTCGACACCCGCACGGGGGCAGACGTCACGCTACCCGGCGCGGGGCGGCTCGCCAGCGTCATCTTCTTCGCCGACGGGGGAATGCTTCTTGAGCGAGACCTGGATGGTGCGAGACGGCTGCTGCTCGCGGACGCGAATGGCCAGGTGAGCCACGAGATCGCCGGGCGGCCGGGGCTCGGTCGCCTGTTGGGCTTCACCCCATCCGGATAACGCGTCGTCTCACTCGCCGCAGTCAACTCGCGGCTGTTGGTGGTCGGGTCACGGCGACAACGGTGACGAGGTCATCCAGCCCGATGTAGTCGCTGGGATTGGTGGTGTATAAGGGAAGGCCATTGACCATGGCGATTGAGGCGATCATCAAGTCAGCCAGTCGCCGTCTTACGGTGCGTCCGCTGACGAGACACGTTTTCGTACGAGAGATCAAAGAGCACATGGCGCATCAGAACGCGAATTCGCACGTGGTCATTGGTCAAGCTCGAAAGTATTCGGGTTCCCAACAAGTCGCTTCTGCGGGCAGATCCCACCAGTGCGGCACGAGCGTCGGTCGCCACACCGGGTCCGGCTGGAAGTCCAGCCACCGGCCGTCGAAAGGCGCGGCTCCGGCGCTGGCGAGAGCAAGCAGTCGTTCACCCTCGGCCCGAACGGCGGCGCCTTCGGCATTGTCCCAGAACGCTGGTTCGCCGGTATATTCGGCGAATTCGGTCTCGTCTTTCCATGACCACGTGCCGTCCGGGTAGACCAGCAGGTCGAGTTCCTGGTCGCAGACGTCAACCCCGCCGGCCCACCGAGTGGCCGGACGCTCAAGGTTGACATACCAGCTTTCGAACTCGCCGTCCGGTCGCCAACTCCACCAGATCGAGTGGGCGGCACCAGGGGGCATCAGCATCAAGGTCCGGAAAGGCTGCCAGGTGCTCAGACCGAACACCGTGGTCATCCGCAGCGCGGTCAGCAGCGACAGATGCCGGGTCGGCTGACCGGCGTGGTCAACGCGGCGCAGAGTCTGTGAACCCGCGTCGACCCACAACGCCAACCCCTGTTCGTCGTCGCTGACTACCCGCCCCGACAACACGGAACTGATTCGGCCGTCCGGATATCGGTGCCGGCGGACGATCGTCCGCCCCCGCTCAAAGCGCATTCGGGCACACTACCTGGAATACAAGTTCGTCAACAGAGATCGGGACACCCGCGTTGTGTCAGCCTTGTGGGCGTCCGCCGCCGGCGTCGCTCAGCAAGACCGATGAGGGATCCATCCACGACCGAATAGTGCCAAATTTTCCGCGATCACAGCAGATATTTTCCGCAACTCCCCGGTCCTACTTTCCGCGCTCCAAGCCGTTGGCGTACGCCTTGAGCGCCATCGAAAGTCTGACAACCGCAGGTCAACCACTACCCGGCCGGACTGGGGTCAACGAGGATGGACCCTGCTGATGTCTCCGCGATAGTCGGCACGAAGATGGTGACCCGGTTCTGCAACGACATCACACCAAGGTCAGGCACGAACCGGAAGTACGAAACGATCTCCTTGACATCCACGGTCACCTACGTTAGCCGTACGGGCCAATGCTCGGCAGTCCATGCCTCGCGTCGCCGCCTTGCCGCCTCGACCGTGAAGCGCAGCGCGCCGGCCGTCGCCACGATCAGTAGATCAGGGAAGAGGTCGTGAACTCATGGCCTTCCGGTCATGCAATCTGACGTAGGTCGTTGCCGTAGTCGAAGATGATCCGGAGGCGAGCGCCCAGCGCTTGGGCATAGCGACTTAGTGTCGCGACCTCGTTGACGTCCAGATCACCGTTCTCAATTTGGCTGATTCGACCCGCAGTGACCCCCATCAGGTCGGCGACTTCGCGTTGGGTGAGGCCTAACCGTTTACGCTCTTCGGCCAGGTGGTATGCACTGACCCATGCCTCGGTGCGTGCCCGCTCCGCCGCGAGCGCGGCATCATCGCCGTCGTGTAGTTCGGTACGGATGTCATCCCAGTCATGAAACTCAGTCACGACCCCTCCCTCCTCTTACGTTCGTGGGCTAGCCAGTCCTCGTACGCGATCTCCGCCGCTGGAATCGCCACCTTGTACCACCCGGACCAGTCGCCGGCCTTGTTACCCGCGACCAACAACACCGCTTGTGACCATGGGTCGAACGCGAAGAGCACTCGGATGGCGACGTCTCGACCGGATCGTGGACGCAACTCCTTGAGATTGCCGATGTTTGAACCCTGCAACGTGTCGACGAGGGGACGGCCCAGTCCTGGACCGATGTCCGCCAGCATATCGATCGCGACGTTCACTGATCGGTAGGTTTCGAGGTCGGTCCGCCTCAGCAACCGCAGCCACTCCCGAACATCAGTGGTCGTTCTGATTGCCCAGCGTGGGCGGGGTCCAGTCGTCGACACACATGAACTATAGCTCGACCTATACATTGCCTGTCGCCCCAGGGGCGATCTGGGCGCGTCATCTCCGGGACAAAAGATCAAAGTGCGGGAGAGGGGACTCGAACCCCTACGCCCGAAGGCTCCGGCTCCTAAGGCCGGCGCGGCTGCCAGTTACGCCACTCCCGCGCACCCGATCAGTCTACGAGCAGACCCGGTTCTCGCCCAAACGGGTTTGGGCGGGCTGCTCATCCGAGCGTCGTGACCTCATCCGAGGTCGAGGTCACGACGCAGTTTGGCGACGTGACCGGTGGCCTTCACGTTATAGAAAGCGTGCTCGATGTGGCCCTCGGCGTCGATGACGAACGTGGACCGGATCACCCCGACGACCGTACGGCCGTAGTTTTGTTTTTCGCCGTAGGCGCCATATGCGGTGAGCACACTGCGGTCCGGGTCGGAGACGAGCGGAAACGTCAGGCCGTCACGCTCGCGAAATTTCGCCAGCTTGGCCGGGGCGTCGGGGGAGATGCCGACCACAGTGACCCCGGCCGCGGTCAGCGACGCCAACGAGTCACGAAAGTCGCACGCCTGGGTCGTGCACCCGGGAGTCATCGCCGCCGGATAGGCATAGAGGATGACCCGTTGGCCACGCAGATCGCGCAGGCTCAGTGTGTCGCTGGTGTCGGTGGTGAGGGTGAAGTCCGGGGCGGGATCGCCGGGGGACAAACGCGCGGTTTCGGCCATGAGGGCGACCTTACCTCTCGCTGACACGTGGGCCGGTCAGGTCCCGCCGAGAGGAGCGGCGGGTGTGGGGTTCGACGAACAAGGTGAACCCCACACCCGCCACGCGATCTCAGGCCTCGGCGACGGCCTTCTTCAGCCCCTCGGGGCTGTGGTCTTCCAGCAGTTTGCCGTTGACAAAGACGGTCGGGGTGCCCTTGACGACGCGTTTCGCGGCCTCGTCGTTGACGTGCTTGACCCAGTTCTCATAGGTGTGGTCCCGAACGCACTGGGCGAAGGTCTCCCCGGTGATTCCGATGTTGCCACCGATCTCGATGAGGCGGTCGTCGGTGAGGCCGGTGGTGTTCTCCTGCGGCGCGTTGGCGAACAGCGCGTTGCCATATTCCTTCAGTTTGCCGGCGTCGGCGGCGCAGCCAGCGGCCGACGCGGACCGGGTGGAATACTTCGTGCCCTGCGAGAAGTGGTCGAGGAAGCCGAGCGGATGCCACACCAGCTTGATCTTTTTCTCGGCGATGAGCTGGTCGATGGTCGGCGAGGTATCCGACTCGAACTGCTTGCAGGACGGGCACATGAAGTCGAGGTAGACCTCGACAGTCACGGGGCCGTCCCCGGCGGTGGACAGCCCCGACTCTTTGCCGCCGTCGTTGGTCACGGTGGCGGGCGCGGTGTATGAGTCGGCCTTCTGCGATTCCCAGACTCCCCAGCCGACCAGCAGGAGGATCACGACGACCGCGATCGAGCCCGCGGTCACCCACAGCGTCCGCTGCTTGCGACGTTCCTTCGCGAGCTGCTCTCTGACGATGCGGGCCGCTTCTTTCTTCTGATCGACACGCTTACTCACTGTTCGGAGCCTCCATCCAACAACCAGGAATCGACCGACACGCGGGTTCGGGGGAACACTGAGAGGAAACCAGCCAAGATCACCAAGCCGACGTCGCGGATCAACTCCGCAGCGTAGCTGGGTTCTTGGTCGCCAGCCAGGGCACCACCCCCGCCGAAGCAACCGCAGTCGATGCGCAGCCCCCGATACCACGCCTGGGCGATGCCGATGATGAAGACGCCGAAGAGGAGCGCGCCGGCGATCGAGGCGAGGCGCGTGCCGAGGCCGACGATGAGCAGGAGACCGAGCGCGATCTCCAGGAACGGCAGCGTCACGCCAATGATCTTGGAGGTCTCGTACGAGAAGATTTCGTATGCCGCGACGGCCCGCCCACTCTCGGCGAGGTCGTTGACTTTGGAGAGGCCGGCGATCATGAAGACCACACCGAGCACGAGCCGTGCGACTGTCCCCACCCAGGGCCCGATCACGGGCCATCGTTGAACTAATGATCGGATTCCATCCACGGGTCCTAGTGTGCCCGTGACTCGGTCGATCGAACAGTCACCGCACGCCGACATTGGCTCAGCTCGCGAGCGCCTGGTGCACGAGCGCCACGAGCTCAGACCGGGCGCGGAAGACCCGTGACCGGATTGTGCCGATCGGCACCCGCAGACACTGCGCCGCCTCGTCATAGGACAACCCGAGCATCTGGGTCAGCACGAACGCCTCCCGCTGGGCATCGCCGAGCTGATCGAGCAGTTGCGTGGCGGCGATCGCCCCCGACGCGTCGCCACTGATCCGGTCGGCCGGGTCCTGCATTGCCATCGCGCGCTCGGTGAGGCGCCGCTGGCGCACGACGGTGCGCAGGTGATCCGCACAGACCCGCCGGGCGATACCAAACAACCACGTACGGGCACTGGACCGCCCTTCGAATGCCGGCAGTGCCCGAAACGCTCTCAGATAGGTCTCCTGGGTAAGGTCGTCGGCCGCTCCCGTGTCGACGAGCGCCGCGACAAACCGCCACACCTCCACCTGAGTGCAGCGGATGAAGGCCGCCGCCGCCGTCGGCTCACCCTGCTGCGCGGCCAGCGCCCACCGAGTCGATTCATCGATGCGCGTCTCACCGATCGGGCCGTCAGGGGTCACGACGCACGATGCTAAGCGACATCGAGCCCGCTGGTCGAGTCACCCCACGGAACTGAGCCAGGGGTGTGGCGCGACTATCAGTGCATGCGATGCGACGACTTTCGGATAGCGCTGTCGGCTCGGCTCGACGGCGAGCCCATGACGCTGGCCGAGACCGAGGTCACCCGCCACCTCGGCGGTTGCGACTCCTGCACGATCTGGCTCACCGAGGCGCAACGGATCACCCGCACGGTCCGAGTGCAGGCGGTCGCCGTGCCCGATCTCACCGCGGCCATTCTCGCCGCCGTCCAGGCGCAGGGCGTCGACGTCCCCAGGCGGAGATTCGCCGGAGTGCTCTCCGCCGGTCCGGTCCGGTCCGGCCTGCGGTGGGTGCTCGGATTCCTCGCGGTGATCCAGCTCATGCTCGCGGTGCCGACACTGCTCGGCGATGTGGGACACGAGGCGCACGCGGGCCGGGAGGTGGCGGCGTTGGAGATCGCGCTCGCGGTCGGCCTGCTGCTGTCGGCCTGTTATCCCGACCACGCCCGGTTCTTCGCGCCGGTCGTCATCACACTTGTGTTCTGTTTCGCCTCGGCGAGCGCGCTCGACATCATGGACGGCGCGGTGAGCCTGAGCCGGGTGGCCCGGCACATGCTCGTCGTCGTGCAGGCGCTGGCGGTGTGGTCGTTGGCGCGCACGCCGACGGTTCGTGCGGTAACGGCCTGACTACGGTGACGTGACCTTCGGCGTCCGGCGCGGCATGATGGCGTGCGTGACTCTCGCCATCCCTCGGCGCCTGGCCGCTGCTCTGTTCGTCGCGATCGTCGCCGTGCTGACGAGCGTCGCGTGGCCCGCGAGCCCCGCGCAGGCGCACGCCGCCTTGGTCAGCTCCAATCCAGCCAAAGGCGCGGTCGTTCCGACCGCTCCGGGCCAGGTCGCGTTGACCTTCACCGAGCAGGTTCGTCCCGTCTCCGGCAAGGTTCGGGTGATCGGACCCGATGGTGAGCGCGCGGACACCGGCTCCCCACGGGTCGCCGACAAGCAGCTGTTGATCCCGATGCTGGGCAACGCGCCCAGGGGCACCTATCTGGTGACGTTCCGGGTGGCGTCAGCCGACAATCATCCGGTCTCCGGCACCTTCACCTATTCCGTCGGTGCGCCGTCGCCCAACGGGCCACCGTCGTTTGATGGGGCCGACGAGGCGCCGAGCACGGCCGTCTCGGTGCTCTTCCCGGTCGCGCGGTGGCTCGGTTTCGCCGGCCTGGTTCTGCTCATCGGCTCGGTGTTCGTGCTCGCGTCACTGTGGCCACAGCGGCTCGATCGCAGTGGTCCTGCCCTCGCCAGCCGCATCGGCGCGGCCGCGATCGCGGTCTCGGCCATCGCCGAACTCCTCCTCCAGGTTCCCTATGTCGCTGGCGGCGGGCTCGGCGCGATCACCTCGGAGGGCTTTCGGGACGTCGTCGCTAGCCAATATGGTGCGGCGCACCTCATTCGTCTCGGCGTGCTCGCCAGCGCCCTGGTGCTGTTTCGGTCGGTGATTCGGGGCCGGGGATGGGGGGCCGATCGGGTGCTGCTGGGGGTGCTCGGTGTGATCGGCGTCGGCACGTGGTCGGTTGCCGGACATCCCGGGGCGACTCCGTCACCGACTCTCACGGTCGCTGCCGACATGCTCCACCTCGGCGCCGCGGCGGTCTGGCTCGGCGGGTTGATCATGCTGGCGGTCTTCCTGCTGCCCCGCGTCACCCCAACCGAACTCGGCGCCATCGGGGTGGTCTGGTCGAGGTGGGCGACCTATGCCGTCGCGGTGATGCTCCTCACTGGCGTCGTGCACACCGTCGTGCAGGTCGGCTCCTTCGCTGCGCTGATCAAGGCCCCCTACGGTCAGCTCCTGCTGGCGAAGCTAGGCCTGACACTCGCGCTTCTCGCGGTCGCTTTCGTCGCCAGGCGACTGGTCACCCAGGCGAGTCTGGCACTCGCGACGGTGGAGTCTCGGGCCGCGACGCTGAGCAGCGTGCCCGCGATGTCGGCCGCGGCTCCGGCGAAACCGGCGAGCGCCGACACCACCGCGACGCCAGGCGGCACGGGTCCCCTCGACACCGCCTCGATCGCCGGGCGGTTGCGTCGAACGGTCATCGTCGAGGCGGTCTGCGGGATCGTCGTGCTCGCGCTCGCCGCCGTCCTCGTGCAGACCACGCCGGCGCGTGTGGTGAACCCGGCCGAGGCTCGCGTGCAGACGGCCGTGCTCAACAACTACCTCTTCAGCCTCTCGGTCGAGGTCGAGCCGGCGATGACCGGTTCCAACGAGATTCGGCTCTATGTCTCCACGCCCGAAGGCCGGCTCGCCGACGTCAAGCAGTGGCGGGTGCGGGCCGCACTGCCGAGCCAGGACCTCGAACCGATCGACGCCGACGTGGTGCCACTCACCGGCGACCACGCCAACGCCATCATCGACCTGCCCGCGCCAGGGTTGTGGCGGTTCGCGTTCACGCTGCGCACCAGCGAAACCGACCAGGCGACGGTCGCCATGGACGTTCTCGTCAAGGAGCGCTGACCGGGGTCGGCCCCGCGTCGGCGGGAGCTGCCCCGACCGATGCGGCGGGCGTGGCCGGTTCGACTCCGGCCGGTGCTGGCACGGCCGGCCGGTCCACGGGCAGGGTCACCAACAGCGCCACCATGATGATGACGTCCCAGCTCGCGAGCACTAGAGTCCACGGGTTGGGGTGGGCCTTGAGATGGTTGTCATACAACGCGACCAGGCTCACCGTCACCGTGAGATAGAGGGTCGCCGGCCACCACAGTCGGGTGAGCCTCGAGCCGGGCTCGAGCCGCACGCGGGTGACGAGAACGATGAGTGCGGGCACGAACCAGAAGATGTGATGGGCCCACGTGACGGGGCTGGCGAGGCTGCCGGCGATCCCGGCGAGCGTCAGACCAGTCACCTCGTCGCCGGCTCCGGCGGCGCGGGCGGCCCGCCACAGCCCGAATCCGAGCAGCGGCAGCGCCAGCGCCAACCAGGCGAACGTCGAGGGCTGGGCCGGCGCGACAGCCCGCGCTATGACGCCCATCGCGGACTGATTGAACGCGTACGCGAGTTGGCCAACCCCGTCGGAGTGCAGCACCTTGCGGGTCCAGAAAAACCACGACTGGTCCGGCGATCCGGCTGCGGCGAGCAGTGTCACGGTGGCGGCCGTGCCGGCGGCGACCGCCGCGGCTCGCCAGCGACGGGTCACCATCAGGTAGAGGATGAAGACGCCGGGAACCAGTTTGATCGCGGTGGCGAGGCCGATGCCGACCCCGGTCCACCGGCTCGCCCGTGGGGCGAGCACCAGCAGATCGGCGAGCACCAACGCCCACAGGACGAAGTTGACCTGGCCCATCGTGAACGCTTCACGGATCGGTTCCAGGCCGGTGGCGAGCACACAGCCGACGCCCATGACGAACCAGCGGGGTTCACCGATGGCGTCCGCGACCGGTCGCAGCAGCCACCACATCGACGCGCCGAAGGCGACCACGGCGACGACGCTGAAGGCGACGACGGCTTGCGACCAGCTCAACCAGGCCAGGGGACGCAACAGATAGGCGCCGAACGGGGGATAGGTGAACTCCAGGTGCCCCTGGGTCTTGTCAGGCTGGCTGAACGAATACAGCGGGTGCCCGTTCTCCCACCAGAGCATCGCGCTGCGATAGATCCGCAGGTCGAAGAACCTTTGGCGGTTGCCATACCAGGCGTGTCCGGCGGCGGCGAGCACCACGACGAGCGACAGCACACCGACTCGGGTGGCGGTCGCGCGAGTGTCGACGCTGGTCGTCTCGAGGCTTTTCCGACGCTGCTGCACGGCGGTCACCTTAGTCGAGATTCGATCGCGCACGCCGATGCCTCCGCCAGGCGTGCGGGCGATGGTCCCCCTCGACGTCGGTCCGTCCCGCTAGGCTGAGCGGCGTGAATGATCTCCTGGTGTGGATCGACTGCGAAATGACCGGCCTCGATCTTGGTCGAGACGCTCTCATCGAGGTCGCGGTGCTCATCACCGACCCCGACCTCAACGTGCTCGGCGACGGCGTCGACGTGGTGATCCATGCCGACGAGAGCCTGCTCGGCGGCATGGTGGAGATCGTGCGCGAGATGCACGACAAGTCGGGCCTCACCGACGCGGTCCGCGCGTCGACCGTCACCCTCGCCGAAGCCGAAGACATGATCATGTCGTACGTGACGAGTCTGGTGAAGGACCCCCGGACGGCGCCACTGTGCGGCAACTCCATCGCCACGGACCGCGGTTTCCTCGCCCGCGACATGCCTCGCCTCGACGCGCACCTGCACTACCGCATGATCGACGTGTCGTCGATCAAGGAACTCTGCCGGCGGTGGTATCCGCGCACCTACTTCGGGCAGCCGGCCAAAGGCCTCGCGCACCGGGCGCTCGCCGACATCCAGGAGAGCATCCGGGAGCTGGAGTATTACCGCCGGTCGGTGTTCGTGCCGCAGCCCGGACCGGACGTCGAGACGGCCAAGGGGATCGCGGCCGAGGTGTGTGCGCAACGGCCGGTCAACTGACATCTGCGGGTTGCGGATAACCCGGTGTGCTAACTCGTCCGGTTGCGGCTATCATAGTCAAGCGTTCATCGCGATGGTGGCTGTAGCTCAGCTGGTAGAGCACCGGGTTGTGGTCCCGGGTGCCGAGGGTTCAAGTCCCTTCAGTCACCCTGTAGTTCGATCTTCATAAACGCAGGTCAGGCCCGGTCGTGAGACCGGGCCTGACCTGCGTTTAGGGGGCTGGTAGGGGAGACTCAGCCGCGGGCGAGGGCGGGCGGCACAGGCAGAGCTGACCCTTTGATATAGCTCGCCCAGGTTTGGTTCCACGCGGTCCAGCCATTGCCGTCGGGCAGGTCGATCCCGGTTCCCTTGACGACCACCGGGTCGCCGACTCGGGCTACTCCGAAGAGCCACTTCGCGTTGCTCCAGGAGATGTTGACGCAGCCGTGGGAGACGTTGCGATAGCCCTGGTCGCCCTCGGACCAGGGGGCCGCGTGGATGAACTCGCCGCCCCAGGTCAGCCGCATGGCGTAGTTGACCCACACCCGATAGCCGCCGGGACCTTCCCGGGTCGTGTCGAACAGGGTCGAATAGTCGTGTGACATGACGACCATGTGCCCACTCGACGACGGGGTGCTCGACTTGCCGAGGCTCACCGGCACCGTGCGTACCAGCTTGTCTTTGACGAAGACCTTCATCTGCTTGGTTTTGTTGCTGATCTCGAGGTAGGTCTTCGAGTTGGTGATCCGAGCGGTGGCGGAGCGGTCGACGTCGCCGTAATACCCGCCGCCCATGGGCTGCCCGGCGAGGGCGGCGCGCACGGTGATCGTGGTGCCCGGCTTCCAATACCGCGGCGGCCGATAGAGGATCTGGTTGCCGCCGGTCCAATGCCACACCCCAGGCTGTGGGGGGTTGCTGCGCACGAAGAGGCGCCGCTGCACACTCGCGCGCGACCCGTCGGCGACGGGCGGGTCAAACTCGATGACGACCGGCAGCGCCACCCCATAGGTCTGCCCCGACTGCATATAGAGACCGGTCGAGGTTTGTCGGTTCGGCCGGGGCATGGTGGTGAAACGAGTGGTGCTGGTCTGTGAGACGGTGCCGTCAGCGTTGGCCGCGGTGACCGTCGCGGCATATCCGGTGGCGTAGGCCAAAGGCGCCGCCGGGACCCACGAGGTGCCGTCGTCGCGCATGGCTCCGGCGACCGGGCGGGCGCCACGCGCTGTGACGAGGCTGATCGCGTTGACGCGCCCACCGCCGACTTTCAGGCCGATCTCGGAGGAGATCGGCACGTTCTTGGCTCCATCGCCGGGGGTGAGGGCGACGGTGACCGGAGTGGCCGGTGTGACGGGTGTGGGATTCGACTTCGCCTGGTGCGAGGGTGGGTCGAAGATGCCGCACGCGGGGGTCGCCAGACTGACGAGCAACACGCCGGCGACGGTCAGTGCCGTGCGGCGCTTGGACGCGTACGCTGTCATAGCCACCTCCGCGTTTCGGTCGACGCCATTCATGGTGGCGCACCGATCCGCGGTCTCGGGTGGTTATGCGGGTTACTCCCCCGAGGGTGCGTGGCCGACGACGGCGCTCTCCGCGCGCGGGCCGCCACCCATTACCTCTTCGGTGGGACCCTGTGCCGTGATCCACCGGGTGACCCGGCGTTCCGCGAAGAAGGACATCACCGGCACGGTGCCGGCGGCCAGGATGAGCACTGTCCGGGGCAGAGACCACTTCGCCCGTACAGCGAGATTGAACGCCAGCACCAGATAGACCATGTAGAGGAAGCCGTGGATCGGGCCGATCACCTCAACGACCACAGGCTGGTCGGCGAGGTATTTCAGTGGCATTCCGACGGCGAGGATGAGCAGAAAGACGCCGACGATGTAGGCGATCACGCGGAATCGGATGAGTGCGGCGGACATGGTCACTCCTGGGCGACGCGGGCGGAGGCGGTCCGGGCCTGGCCCGGATAGTGCGCGATGGGCGTGTGCGGGTTCGCCGCCAGCCACGCGAGGTAGTGGTTGTAGGCGTCGAGATCCTGGTCGTCGGCGGTCGGCGCCTCGCGCAGACTGAGCCGGTGCCGGCGGGCCAGCAACAAGGCGCGAGGCTCGTCGTCCGGCGACGGGTCATCGGCGGATAGTGCCGTCGGTCGTTCATCGGCCGGGGTCGCCGGGTCGGTGGGCGCCGGGCCAGCCAGCACGCTCCGCACCTCACGGAACCAGACGAAGATCACGAAACCGGCGAAGACCGGCCACTCGACGGCGTAACCGAACGACCGGAGATTGCCGTTGGCGGCTCGGAAGACCTGCCACCAGCCCATCCCGAGGAAGCTCGTTATGAGTGCGACCGCCGCCACGTGCACCAGGATCCACCTAGGTGTGCACACTCTGCGCATGTGTGAAGACTAGCTGGCGTCGGGCGGGACGCCATGACTGGTCGCCGGTGGGCGACGGGCCGGGCGCGGGGAGTCACCAGCGGCACGCGTTCGTGGTCGTGAGCGATCATGTGAACACCCTGTGCGATGGTGGGTCGCGTCGCTATCAAAATGCAATCAATGGCAATATGTGATTGCCATCTCAGGGAGTCGCTACGATCGGCTCATTGATGTTCTTCGCCGCCATTCTCACCCGACCTATTCGCACAGGTCTTGGCGCAAATCGAGGCGCTCGACCGATTACGTCTATCGGGGTAAATTTACCGACCGAACGGCGCGACTCAGTGCGCACATCGCCTGCAATCAGCATACAAACGAGCAAATCGTCTCATTGATTGAGGGCTTCCTCTGCGACTGATATTCACGCTACTGTCAGGTACTCGTCTCATTCGTTGTCGGGCACTCGCCGCGGCGAAGAATTTGGCGTTGGTCGCGCACGTGCGCGCAGCATTCCTTGACAACCCACCCTATGGGGGAGTCCGACCGGGCTGGGAATCGTCCACGAGAGGGGACGTGAGTGAAACGAACGAAATGGGTCACGGCGGCAGCCGCTGTGGCCTTGGTGCCGGCGGCATTGCTCGTTGTGAGCGCGCTGCCGGGAAACGCCACCGAAAACTCGAAGTTCACCGCAAAGCCGTTGAGTGTCGCGAGTCGGATCTCGGCGACGAAGAATCCGACCAGCCGGCTCGCCAAGACCGATCCCGCGCTGCTGGGCCGCAAGGACAGCAAGGACGTCCAGGTCGTCATCAAGCTCGGTTACGACCCGCTCACCACCTATGCCGGTGACGTCAACGGCTTCGCCGCGACGAGCCCCACGGTCACCGGCCGCAAGCTGTCTGGCTCGGCGGTGGAGAAGAAATACGCCAGCCACGTGACCTCGGTCGAGGACGCGTTCGTCGCGCAGCTGAAGAAGAAGGTCCCCGCCGCGAAGGTGGGCCGCAGCCTGCAGACGGTCTACGGCGGCATCGCCGCATCCGTGCCGGCGAACAAGATCGCTGACGTGCTGACGATCCCGGGCGTCGTCGCTGTCCAGTCGGACGCGCTGCGCAAGCCGCTCACCGACGCCAGCGCGTCGTTCATCGGGGCGACCTCGCTCTATCCGCAGCTCGGCGGCGACGCCAAGGCGGGCAAGGGCGTGATCTTCGGTGTGCTCGACACCGGTGCGTGGCCGGAGCACCCCTCCTTCGCCGACAAGGGCCTCCTGTCCGCGCCGCCGGCGAAGGCCGACGGCACGGCTCGCGCCTGCGACTTCGGTGACAACCCGCTCACCGCGGCCACCGACGTCTTCGCCTGCAACAACAAGCTCATCGGCGGCAAGCCGTTCCTGCAGACCTACCTGGCCGACCCGGGTCGCGCCGCGGCCGAGACCTACAAGACCGCGCGTGACTCCAACGGCCACGGCACCCACACCGGCTCGACCTCGGCCGGCAACAAGCTCGCGTCGGCCACCGTGCTCGGCGTCGAGCGGGGCCCGCTCAACGGCATCGCGCCCGGCGCGTGGGTCTCGGTCTACAAGGTCTGTGGCGCCGCGGGCTGCTTCAGCTCCGACTCGGCGGCCGCCGTGCAGCAGGCGATCCTCGACGGCGTCAGCGTGATCAACTTCTCGATCTCCGGTGGCGTCGACCCGTTCACCGACCCGGTGGAGCTGGCGTTCCTCGACGCCTACGCCGCCGGCGTCTTCGTCTCCGCCTCGGCCGGCAACGACGGCCCCGGCGCGAGCACCGCCAACCACCTGTCGCCGTGGGTCACCACGGTCGCCGCCTCCACCCAGAAGCGTGAGTTCGACTCGACGCTGACCGTCACCTCCGGTGCCGACACCGCCACGTTCCACGGCGCGTCGATCACCTCCGGTGTCGGCCCGCTGCCGGTCGTCTTCGCCTCCGCGGCGCCCTACAGCGACAACCTCTGCACCACCCCCGCCGCCGCCGGCACCTTCACCGGCAAGATCGTGGCGTGTCAGCGTGGCGGCAACGCCCGTGTCGACAAGGGATTCAACGTCAAGCAGGGTGGTGCCGCCGGCATGATCCTGTTCAACGCCACCCTCGCCGACATCGAGACCGACAACCACTGGCTGCCGACGGTGCACCTCGCCGACGGCACCGCGTTCAACACCTTCGCCACCGCGCACTCCGGCGGATTCTCCGCCACCTTCACCGCTGGGCAGAAGCTCACCGGTGCCGGTGACGCGATGGCCGCGTTCTCCTCGCGTGGCCCAGCGGGCCAGTTCATCAAGCCCGACGTGACCGCGCCGGGTGTGCAGATCCTCGCCGGACACACTCCGACCCCGGAGACGTCCGCTGAGGGCCCGCAGGGCGAGTATTTCCAGGCCATCGCCGGCACCTCGATGTCGTCACCGCACACCGCGGGGTCGGCTGTGCTCATCAAGGCGTTGCACCCGACCTGGACCCCAGGTCAGATCAAGTCCGCGCTCATGACGACCGCGACGACCAACGTGGTGAAGGAAGATCTGACCACGCCGGCCGACCCGTTCGACCTCGGCGCTGGCCGCATCGCGCTCGCTCCGGCGGGCAACCCGGGCCTCACCTTCGACGAGACCGCCGCTCGCATGGCGGCCATCGGCGGAGACCCGTTGCAGACGCTCAACCTCAACATCCCGTCGCTCAACGCGCCGATCATGCCGGGCAGCATCACCACGACCCGGGTGGCGAAGAACGTGACGACCCGCTCCCAGTCCTACCGGGTCACCGCGACCGCGCCGGCTGGCAGCTCCATCACCGTCAGCCCGACCGCCTTCACCGTGGGCGCCGGCAAGACGGTCACACTGAAGATCACCATCAAGTCGACGTCGCCCGGCCAGAAGTTCGGGCAGATCAACCTCACCCCGCGCACCAGCGGCGTGCCCCGGTTGCACCTGCCCGTGGCGTTCGTGTCGCAGCAGGGCTCCGTCAAGCTCGCCAGCGAGTGCGCTCCGACCTCCGTTGCGATGGGCGGCCACAGCACCTGCACCATCACGGCGACGAACGACTCGTTCGCCGACACCACGGCCGATCTGAAGACCGAGACCGGGCTGCGCCTGCCGATCACGGGAGCGACCGGAGCGACCAAGGTTCACCCGTTCAAGGTGGAGAAGAAGGGCGTGGCGCTCAACGGCGCGATTCCCGGTGTGCCATCGATCGCGGCGGGCGACACCCCGGCCGGTCCGGACTATCTGCCGCTCGGGTCGTTCGGAATCCCGGCCGAGCCCGTCGGTGACGAGGACGCGTTGAACTACAACGTGCCCGCGTTCGTCTTCAACGGAGTCACCTACACCAGCCTCGGCATCACCAGCAACGGTTATGTCGTCGCCGGTGGGGCCACCGCCGAAGACGTCGTCTGCTGCACCCTTCCGGCGATCCCCAGCCCGTCGCGGCCGAACAACCTGCTCGCGCCGTTCTGGACCGACCTCGACGGCACGGGTGCCCCGGGCGTTCGGATCGGCATTCTCGGGGGCGGTGGCAGCGAATGGCTCGTCGTGGAGTGGAACGTGTTCGAGTGGGGAACCACATCGGAGAGGCACTTCCAGACCTGGATCGGTCTCGGTGCCACGCAGGACATCTCCTTCGCCTATGACCCCGCGGCGTTGCCGACGGCTCCGGCCGACAACGCGCCGTTCCAGGTTGGTGCGGAGAACGTCAGCGGGGCCGGCGGTGCCGGTCTCGGACTCAACGTGTTGCCGACGCAGAACCAGGTGATCACCAGTTCCGCGCCGACAGCTGGCGGGTCGGTCTCCTACACGGTCGATGTCATGGGCCTGCTGCCCGGCACCGGCACGGTGAAGACCTCGCTGACGTCGCCGGCGGTCGCTGGCACGACGATCGTCACCAGCACGGTCGACATCACCAAGTAGTTCACCGGCGGAGTGTGGTCGTCACGGCGGCATAGTCGTGACGACCACACCCCACAGTGAACAGATCTGACGACAACGGATCAGACAGCTCGACCTCGCGTCGAGGTTCTGACCACTGAGGTTCTGACCACTGAGGCTTTAACCACAGTGGATTAAATGTGGCGGGTGGGCGACCTAGGTCGCCCACCCGCCACATTCCTTTCGAGATCCGTGCGCCCCGACCTGGTCGTGATCGCTCCAGCCTGATCCGGGGCTCGGGTCAGCTGCTCGTACGCATGATGTGTTCGCAGAGACCGATCAGCACGCCCTTCGCCGACTGGCGGTCGCGGGCGTCGCAGAGCACCACGGGCACGCCGGGATCGAGGTCGAGCGCGTCGCGCACCTGCGCCGGCTCATGACCATGGCGACCATCGAAGCAATTGACCGCCACGATGAATGGAATGCCTCGCCGCTCGAAATAGTCGACCGACGGGAAACAGTCCGCGAGCCGCCGGGTGTCGGTGAGCACGACCGCGCCCGTCGCGCCCAGGGCGAGCTCATCCCAGAGGAACCAGAACCTGTCCTGGCCAGGAGTGCCGAAGAGATAGATGACCAGCTGGTCGGTGATCGTGATGCGGCCGAAGTCCATCACGACGGTGGTGGTGTCCTTCGCCTCCACACCGGACAGATCATCCGTGTGCTGGCCCGCCGCCGTCAGCGTCTCCTCGGTGCGCAACGGCAGCGTCTCGCTCACCGTGCCGATCAGGGTTGTCTTGCCGGCTCCAAATCCGCCGGCGACGAGGATCTTCACGGCATAGGGAGCCCGGCGGGCCGAGCCCGCCCCGGAGCCCGGCCCCGAGGGCGGCTCAGAGCGCGCGGAGTCCATCGATCACCGCGCGCAGGATCGGTTCATCGGGTGGGCGCACCGAGGTCTCCGACTCGAAGACCGTGACCAGTCTGGTGTGGACCAAATCGCCGACGAGCACCCGGGCCACGCCGACCGGAAGATCGAGCTCTGACGCGACGTCGGCCAGCGTGTGCGCGGTGCGGGTGATCTGCAAGATGGTGCGATGCTCGGGCTGCAACGTGGCCACGTCGGCGTCGGGCGAGTAGTTCGCCTCGATGAACGTGAGCAGCCCGATGCCGGTGGTGGCGGGGCGAGCTCGACCGCCGGTCACCGCATAGGGCCGCACCACCGGGCCGGCGTCTTGGTCGAGCCAGTCATGCGCGTCGTGTCCCCCGTCGGGGTCGGCGTGTCGTGGTGCGCCGATCGGCTCAGGAGTCGTGGTCATCGTGGCTGCGCGGCCGGGTTCGTCGTACGGGCCGGGGTCGACAGGTTCTGTCCCACCCTCTTGACCAACATCGCCATCTCGTAGGCGACCAAGCCGATGTCGGTGGCGGCGTCGGTGAGCACCGCGAGGCATGCGCCCTCGCCCGCCGCGGTGACGAAGAGGAATGCCGACTCCATCTCGACGATGGTCTGGCGCACCGAGCCGGCGCGGAAGTGTCGCCCGGCGCCACGGGCGAGGCTCTGGAATCCGGCCGCGATCGCCGACATATGCTCCGCGTCGCTCTGATTCAGCCCGCGGGAGACGCCGATGAGCAGGCCGTCAACCGAGAGCACCACCGCGCTTCGCGCTGCCGGAACGCGGTCAATGAGATCGTTGAGCAGCCAATCCATGCCCGCGTCGCGAGGCTGGGTCATGACTGCCCCCGCTCGGTGGACGGTGTCGACGTCTCATCAGTCATGGTCTTCTCCGGCGTCTCGAGTTCTGTCGCTTCGGAAGCTTCCCGTCCTCGGGCCATGCCGGCCTGAAAGGACGACATCATGGTGCGGATCTGTTCGGGAGACCGTTGCGACGGGATCGTCGCGTCGACCGGCTGCGCCGGGTCACGCAACTGCGGCGCGAGACTCGACTGTCGCACCCTGCGGGGCAATCCGTCGGCGGAGAGTTCCGGTTCGTCGTCGTCGACGGTCGGCTCAGGGACGGCCGATTCGTCGGCGGCCGGCTCGACCATCTCCCGACGTGCGTGCCGGGGGCCGCCGCGCTGCTCGGTGACGTCGAGGCTCGGCGGAGCCGTGATGGTGTTGGCCGGAGTGGGGTCGGGGCGGGAGGCTTCGGTCGGCGAGCTGAGCGGGCCCGGTGCGGTCAGTGCCGCAGGCAGCTCCCGCATCGCCCCAGGGACCCCGGCACCGTTGCCGGTGTTGGGCCGTCCGGCGGGCAGCGCCGCGATCGCCGCCCGAGACCGGCGGGTGTGGTGACGTCCGGTGGCCGGCTCGATGTCACCGATGATGAGTTCGGCGGGGATGAGGGCGACGGCCGTGATGCCGCCATAGGGCGAGGTGCGCAACGACACCTTGATGCCGTGGCGGGCCGCGAGCCGGGCGACGACGAAAAGCCCGAGTTGCGCGCTGTTTCCGGGGTCGAAGTCCGGGGGGTTCACCAGACGTTCGTTCGCCGCGTCGAGGTCGGTGGCGGACATGCCGAGTCCCCGGTCCTCGACCTCGAAGGCGAAGCCGTGCGCGACCACATCTCCGGCGAGGTTGACGCGGGTGTGTGGCGGCGAGAACGCCGTCGCGTTCTCGATGAGTTCGGCGAGCAGATGGATGACGTCACCCACGGCGCGGCCGGCGAGTGCCAGGCTGGGCACCTGCGCCACAGTGACCCTCTCGTAGTCCTCGACCTCGGAGGCGGCGCCTCGCGCCACGTCGATGAGC
The DNA here is from genome assembly GCA_963736695.1 of uncultured Actinomycetota bacterium. Lineage (GTDB taxonomy): Bacteria > Actinomycetota > Actinomycetes > Mycobacteriales > Micromonosporaceae > CAVTPU01. The sequence continues at coordinate 1,711,513 of CAVTPU010000004.1, read as the reverse complement.
GGCACCGGGTTCCGCCAGCCCCTGCCCGGCGCGGATCCGGCGAGGATCACGAGGTCTTCGGCGTGCCGTCGCATGCGGGTGGCGAGATGGTCGACGCGGAAGAGGTCTTCCAGCTCGATCGGATCATCGGTGCGGCGCTGCATGCGGTCGAGGATGGTGAGCTGGCGGTGCAACAGGGTCTGGCTCCGTCGGGCGATGTTGAGGAAGACCTCGTTGATGCCTTGCCGCAGTTTCGCTTCCTCAACGGCGGAGTGGATCGCCGACCGCTGCACCTCGTTGAACGCTCGCCCGACCTGTCCGATCTCGTCGCGGCCGTAGGGGAGGGCGGGCGCCTCGCCCGCGACGTCGACGTCTTCGCCGCCACGCAATCGGGCGATGACCCGGGGCAGTCGGTCGACGGCGAGCTCCAGCGCGGCCTGCCGCAGGCCGGCGAGGCGACGCAGCAGGTTGCGTCCGGTGCGGATCGACGCCACCAGGGTGATGACCACGGCGAGAAGTCCGAGCAGGCCCACGATGGCGATGGTGGTTCTGATCTCGGCCGCGACCGGTTCGGTGCGCTGGACCGTGCCCGCGGTGATGCGCAGGATCAGCTCACGCAGCTGATTGGCGACGTCGTCATAGGCGATGTGCCAGGACGCGGCGGGGAACGGCACGGTGGCGCCGGCGCGCGCGTCGGTGAGCAGCGTGTCCTGCAGGGCGGTGAGACGTGCGAAGGCGTCCCCAGCGGCCAGTCGCTCATAGGCGGCCCGGTCCGGTGGGACCAGACCGGACAATGACTCGGCCACGACGAACCGTTGCGCTCCAATGAGCTGTACGGCCAGCGCTCGGTCCTCGCCACTGAGCTTTCCGGCGGCGAGCGCGCCGGTCAGCACCGCGTCGACCTGGGCGAGCAGCTCGGCGGCCCGGGCGAAGGCGAGGAGGGATCGCGCTTGGCGGGTCACGTCGTCGGACGCGCTGCCGATGACCGAGTCATAGCTGAGAAAGGCCGACCGGATGATGGCGGTGTAGTCGCGGTGCGCGGCGGTCCGGTTAACCTCGGACCGGTCGATGGAGCCGCGCAGCTGCACGAGGGAGGCGAGCGTGCTGTCGAGGCTCGCGATTCGGTCTCGGATAGCGGAATTGGCGGCGTCGCGGGCCTCGTCGGTGGCTGTGATTCGGCGCAGCTCGGCGATGGCTGCGTCGGTGCGGCCACGTTGTCGGCTCACCGACTCGGCGTTGGGGTGTGGGGTTCCGAGATAGGCCATGGTGACACGGCGTTCCCGCTGCAGTTCGGCGACGACGGTCTCGATCGGCAGGATGACCGTGCGGAAGTTCGTCTGGGCGTTGTCCAGCTCGATCGCCGGCGCGAACGCGATCGCCGTCGAGTATGCCCACATGCCGATGAGGGCTATCAATGGGACGAGGAGCAGGGAAATGATCTTCGCCCGGATCGACCAGGGTCGGGTACGCATCACACCTCGTCCAGGGGTTCAGCAGAGGTCCAGCACGCCGATGGACGCTAGGCATTGTAATGCCGCGACGCCCATCGCATCGATGACACGATGTAACGAAATCGCATTTGCCGCAACATGAGGCGCGGCCTTCGTCAGTGCGCGCGGATTCAATCACGGAGCGTGATGGACAATTCGATCCGTGCCCGACATGAGGCGGTGCAGGCGAACCCTTAGGCAATGACCGGTGCGCCCTGGGATGCCCGTACTCGGGAACCGTCGGTTTGTCTTTCCCGACCGATCGGCGCGCTGACGGTCCGCTTGTGCGCGGCGATCACCCGTCGATAGACCCGCTCGTGCCGGTGCGCCATCAGCTCGACCGAGAACGACGTGCGAACGTGGTCGACACAGTGCCACGGCTCGAGGGTGCGTGCTTCGTGCAGAGCGTCGGGAAGCTCGGACTCGTCGGCGCAGATGAAGCCGGTTCGGCCGGACAGCACGATCTCCGGAACCGAGCCGCGCCGCAACGCGACGACCGGAGTGCCGTAAGCCATGGCTTCGATCATGACCATGCCGAACGGTTCCTCCCACCGGATCGGCATCACCAAAGAGCTCGCGTCGCTGAGCAGAGCCTCGGTGCGGGGCCGGTCGGCGTTGAGCACAAGCTCGACGTCGGGGCCCAGCATCGGCCGGATCACCTCGTCGAGGTATCGCCACTCGTCGGTCTGGTTGCACTTGCCGGCGAGCACGAGCGGCAGCCCGGCGGCGCGGCAGGCAGCGATCGCGAGGTCGGGACCTTTGTCCGCGGCGAAGCGGCCGAGCCAGAGCACCGGTCCGCCAGTCGGTTCGGCCTTGACCACGCCGGCCGCCTCGATTCCATGATGCACAGTCGCGGTCCAGCGCAGATTCGGGGCGATGCGGCGCTGCGCGTGCGAGATCGCGATCAGCCCCACCGCGTCGTCCACTCGGGACAGATAGGAGTTGAGCTCGCCGAGCGGGCAGTTGTGCACCGTGTAGACGGTCGGCACTCGTCGTTGCGACGCGGTGACCGGGCCGATGGTGGTGTGGTCGTGCACGATATCGAAGGCGGCCGGGTCGAGCATGTCGTTGACCTGGGTCACGTGCGCGAGTTCCGGCATCGCCTCCAGCAGTCGGGGAAACTGCAACTGGGGATTGGTGCTGACGAAGCGCGCCTTTGTTCCGGTGCGCAACCCCGCGCCGAAGAGAGTGACGTCGTGGCCGAGATCGATGAGTCCGTCGATGAGGCTCGCGCAGACCCGTTCGAGGCCGCCGTAACCTGATGGTGGCAGCTCATACCACGGAGGCATGACCATCGCGATGCGCAGGCCGTGCGCGTCACCGTCTTTTTCTGCGGGATCGAGGTCCGAGCGGGACCGGACTGGGGCTGACCCGCCGCTGTGGACCATCCCGCCCGCGTGGCCTATGCGGCCGCGTTCTCTGTGCCCATTCGGCGACTCGTGTCCGTTTGAGGACTCCATGTCTCACCTCTGCAGGCTGCGGGCCCTCATCGGTCCCGTTATCGTCATGATTGCCGATGAGCGTCGGAAACGGGCGTGTTATCCGCGAATTTCGCCGTGGCGGTGCACGATTGGCTCACGGGGGTGGTGTGGTCGACGCGAAGGAGTGGCCGTGACCGGGGGGCATATCAACGTTCTCAGCGGCTCGACCTTTGTGGTCAGTGACGGCCACGGCGACATCGCGAGCGGCCCCGGCGACCCGACTGGGCTGTTCTTCCGCGACATGCGGCACCTGTCGCGGTGGGAACTGCGCCTCAACGGTCAGCGCCTCGACCTGCTCTCCGCCGAGACACTCGAATATCACGAAGCGGTGTTCTTTCTCGCCGAGAACACCGGAACCGTCTATCGCGATTCGACGATGTCACTGTTTCGCCGCCGTCGCGTGACCGACGGCATGCACGAGACCCTCGAGGTGCACAACCACGGCCTGGAGCGGGTCACCGTCGACTTGTCGCTGGCGTTCGCGGCCGATTTCGCAGACCTCTTCGAGGTCAAAGACGTGCTCGCCAAGCGGGGTGAGCTGACCACCACGGTGAACCCCAACCGGATCGTGTTGAGCTATCAACGGGGCGGTTTTCAGCGGCAGACCCACATTCACGCGCCGGCTGGCGAGTCCACGATGGAGTCCATCCGGTTCGTCGTTTCCGTGGAGCCGGGCGCGAGTTGGTCGACCACGGTCACCGTGACGGTGCACGACGGCACCATGGCGGCGCCGGTCCGGTCGGCGCGCGGCAGTGCGGAGCCGTCGGGGCTCGAAGCCTGGCTCGAGGCGGCGCCCGTGGTCGAGACGGACTGGCCGGAGTTGAGTCGGCTCTATCGCCGCAGTGTGCACGACCTCGCCGCCTTGAGGTTCTCCCCGGACGGTGCGCCGGGATCAGCGTTGCCGGCCGCCGGGCTGCCCTGGTTCATGGCACTGTTCGGTCGCGACAGTCTCATCACGAGCTTCCAGACGCTGCCTTTCACACCCGAACTCGCGCGCACGACGCTGCTCGCGCTTGGGGCTCGCCAAGCGCACCAATGGGATGACTTTCGTGACGCGGAGCCAGGAAAGATCCTGCACGAGTTGCGCCACGGCGAACTCGCGGTCTTCGGGGAACGCCCGCAGTCACCCTATTTCGGCTCCGCCGACTCGACGCCGCTCTATCTCATTCTCCTTGATGAATATGAACGGTGGACCGGTGATGTCGAGACGGTGCGACGATTGGAGCCGGTGGCCCGCGCGGCCGTCGATTGGCTCGACCACCACGGAGACCGCGACGGTGATGGCTATGTCGAATACCAAACCCGCAATCCTCGTACGGGTCTGGAAAATCAATGTTGGAAGGACTCCTGGGACTCGATCGTCCACCCCGACGGTCGACTCGCGACGCTGCCACGGGCGACCTGTGAGATTCAGGGGTACGTGTATGACGCTCGGCGGCGCATGGCGCGGCTCGCCCGCGAGGTGTTCGGCGATGAGCCGCTCGCGCAGCGACTCCACGCCCAGGCGCAGGAGTTGAGGGAACGGTTCGACCGGGATTTCTGGCTCGAAGAGGAGGGCTTCTTCGCGCTCGCCCTTGACGGCGACAAACAACCGGTGGCGACCCTCGCCTCCAACATCGGTCACCTGCTGTGGAGCGGCATCGTCACCGACGAGCGGGTCGAGCGGGTCGTGGCGCACCTCGCCAGCGAGGAGATGTTCTCCGGCTGGGGGGTGCGCACGCTCGCGGCCCGGCAGCTGGTCTTCAACCCGATCGGCTATCACAACGGCGCGGTGTGGCCCCACGACACCGCGCTCATCGCGGCCGGGCTGGCACGCTATGGACGCAGACACGACGCGAACCGGCTCGCGGTGGCACTCATCGAGGCCTCCGCGCACTTCGCCTATCGTCTGCCGGAGGCGTTCGCCGGCTATGGTCGCGCGCAGACACGGGTGCCGGTGGCGTTCCCCACCGCATGTTCGCCACAAGCCTGGGCGACGGGCGCGCCACTGCTTTTGCTGCGGGTGCTGCTTGGACTCGACCCTGCGGACAGCGGTCTGATCGTGCGGCCGCTGTTGCCTGCCGAAGTGAACCGGCTCGTGGTCCGTGGCCTGCCAGGACGGTGGGGCGGCGCGGACGCGGTCGCGTTGCGGGACTGACCCGCCGCGCTCATCCGCCGGCCCGCACCGGGGTCGCCGCTCCCCGGTCGGCGACGGTGCGCACGAGTCGTTCGGCGACGGCGGCGACCCCCACCCCGAGATGCGTCGCGGCGTCGTGCAGGTGGCGCAGTGCCTGCTCCGGCGGACAGCCCCGTTGGGCCATGACGATGCCGATCGCCCGGTCGAGACAGGCCCCGTCGGCGGGCGCGTTGTGAACCTGTGCCAGCAGGTCGTCCTGGGTGCTTTGGCGAAGTCGGATCCGCAGGAGCATGGCCGCGTGGTCGGCGATGAGCATCGCGAGGATCGGGATATGCCGGTCGAAGGCGCCCGGTCGGCCACAATAGAGCCCGAGCGCGCCGAGCATCGGCGCGTCGACGTCGAACGGATATGAGAGCACCGCCCGCACGCCGTGTTCGACGGCGACCCGGGACCACTGTGGCCACCGGTCGCCAACGGTGAGGTCGTGGTTGGCCACGATCGTGCGGGTGCGGATCGCCTCGAGGCAGGGTCCATCCTCATTAGTGCCGCGAAGTTCGTCGACGACCTGCTCGGCGAGGCCCGCACCGGAGAAGAATGCCGGGGTGCCTTGCCGGACGAGCGTGACCGCGCATCGGATGTCGGTGGGCAGGAGCGTCGCGGTGGTCTGGATGAGATCATCCACCACCTGTGGCAGTGCGTCGGCGCTGGTGATGCGAGCGGTGATCTCCTTCAACGCGGCGGCAACTTCGACCAGATGGGGATGACTGTCGGCGTCCACCCGGACATCCTCTCCTGAATTGGCGGCGGAGCCGAGACCTAATGGGCAAGAACGGGAAAACTTCCGACCTCGGTCCTCCTCGGGCCCGTCGTGGGCGACGATCGGCGTGCGCGGTGGTGTGACGGAGACCCAGTCAGCCCTAGCAACAGTCGGACCGTAATCAGAGTTTCCTGTATGCTTGTCACGGTTTGGGATATGAGCGATATCCGACCGGGGCAGACCAGCAGGGAGAGATCATGGCGCAGGGAACCGTCAAGTGGTTCAACGCCGAAAAGGGCTACGGCTTCATCAGCACCGACAATGGCGACGACGTGTTCGTGCACTTCAGCGCGATTCAGTCCGAGGGATATCGGTCACTGGAAGAGAACCAGCGCGTGGAGTTCGAGGTGACGCGTGGGCCGAAGGGCCCCCAGGCGGAGGCGGTGCGGGTGGTCTGAGCCCACGTCGTGGGCTCGGCGGATCAGTTCATGGCGGAGTCTGCGCGGCGTTGCGCGCCGGTCGTCTCCAGAATGATCGACGCGACCAGATCCGGAGCATCGCCCATCGGCACGTGTCCACAGTCCGGCAGCGTGACATGGTTGGCGAGGGGCAGCTGTTCGCGTGCTCGCTGCGCTTGGTGTGGAGCAAGGATGCGGTCCGCCGTCCCCCACGCGACGGTCACTGGGACCTCCGGCTCACCCGTGAATCGATAGCGCCGGCCGGCCCGCGCCACCGGTTCGAAACCCATGCCGTCGCGCAGCGCGAGCACTTCGCGCACCGCCCGCTCCGGGGTGACGTGTTCGGGCTGGTTGACCACCATGCGAAAACACATCGACCGCACGGAGGGGACCTGCATCGCCCGGCGCACGAGGCTGGTGGGCAGGTGGGCGCTGGCGCGGTGAAACCTCAGCAAACAGAGCGCCCTCAGGCGTTCCCAATCGGTGGTGAATCCGGCCGGCGCGAGTGCGGTCGCCGAGGTGACGAGGCCGGCGGCGGCGAGTTCGAGGGCGATGCAGCCGCCGAGGCTGTTGCCGGCCACGTGCGGTCGACGGATGCCGTGGTGGCGAAGAAACGCGTCGATCGCGGCGACCGTGCCCGCCATGCCTCGAGGCATCCCGTCCGTTGGCACCGGAGATTGCCCGAAACCGGGCAGGTCAATGGCGATGACCTCGTGCTTCTCGGCGAGTCGGTCGAGGATCGGCTCCCAGGCCTGCCAGTGATGGCCGATGCCGTGCAATAGCAGCAAAGGCTCGCCCCGCCCACGACGGTGGAAGTGGATCGGGGGAGAGATGCCCGGACGCGTCTCGTCGGCCGGGGAGCCGTTGCGGGCCGGCCGCGACCGTTGCGCGGGCGTGTCGTTATGACCCCGGGGCGTGGTCTTCGCGATTCCGGGGCGGTGCGTGTGGCGGCTGTTGGCGCGCGGCTTGGTTGTCAACGCAGGTCACCCCGACATGGCTAACGTGTTACCGGCAGGTAACGCACGACCGTACCAGCAGTGGCCGGTTTGAGATAGACCTTCGCGACGGCGGCATGTGGCAGGTGGCGGCGAACGGCCGGCTCGGCTGCCGCCAGCCGCTGAGGTCAAACCAACGAAAAAAGAGTCAAATATCTCCATGTACGAATATAAGGTATTGTCGTAATTTGCTTAGTTAAGCCTCACTTGATGAAGTCTCTTGTCCTCAGTGGCGCGACTCACGACATCGCGACTAAACAATGTATCCATTGATGAATATCATCGATTGTGGTCCCGTGGGCTCGGCCAAGACCGTTGAGATCGTGAAGAGTGGACGAGGCGTCCGGTTCGCGACCCAGTCGACCGGGCCGTGGCGTCGAATTCTGACGTCGGCGTGGGACTAGCTCGATTCGCGAGCGGCACCCTAGACTCCTGTCCATGCCCATGACGGACTCCTATCAAAGCATGGTCGAGTCCATAGATAACGCGCCGATCTCTGATCCCATCGCCAGTGTGCGTCTGCGCGGCGTGAAATCTATGCGAACAACCAATGATGACGGTGAGCCGGTTCTCATCGTCTCCGACGGTGAGACCACGATTGAGTTCGGCTGCGGGCTCTGCGGCCCCACTCCACGCGCCGCGGAGGGGGCGAAGGTGCTCGCGACGGCGATGGTGGCCTTCGCCGCCGATGTCTCGAGACTCGCCGGCGTTCCCGGTCCGGGGTTCACGGTCGATCACACACAGTGATACCAGCGGCCCAGAAGGGGCCATTCGCCCAGGGCCGTTGACCGTCTGCGACGAGGCCTGGTCCCGAGTCGTCCGGTTTGCCGCTCACCCGACGTCACCCGATCGTACGATCGCGACATCCGCACGCGATCAGGGTCATGATCACCCGGGGGCCCGGGAAGGGTGGCGACATGCGAGCGCAGGACCGTGTCGTCGTCGGCCTCGACAATGGCGGCACCAACAACAACGCGACGGTTCTCGGTGCTGACGGGGACTTTCTCATCGACCGCCTCGTGGAGACTCCGAGTCTTGTCCGTGAGGGCCCCGATGTCGCCGTGGCAGCCTTGGTCGCGGCCTTCGACGGAGCGCTGACCCACGTCAACGCAGACCGGTCCCAGGTGATCGCCGTGGGCTTGGCGACTCCGGGGCCGGCCAGTGCCACGGGGATCATCTCCGTCAAGGGCTCCACCAACTTCAACGAGTCGCGATGGCACGGGTTCGACATCCGCGGCGCGATCCAAGAACGGCTCGGGCTTCCCGTCGTCTATCTCAACGACGGCAACGCCGCGGCTCTCTACGCCCACCAGGTTCGTTATGGCCCGCAGGCCACACGGCACTCCTCTGTCGCCGCGATCGTCGGCACGGGGCTGGGCGGCGGCCTAGTGGAGTCGGGTCGGGTCATCACTGGCGCCAGTGGGATGGCCGGCGAGCTGGGGCACGTCAACATCCCGCTCACCGGGCTGCTGGGGCCCGGCCAGCCCACGCCGGTGTGCAACTGCGGGCTGGCCGGTGACGTCGAGAGCATCGCCTCGCTCACGGCGCTCTCCCGCAATCTGTTGCCCTATTGGCTGGCCCGACGGCCCGACCATGAGCTGACCACGGTGCCGGTCGAGGTCGCGGCCCGCCGGCTGCGTGGGCTCGCCGAGGCCGGCGACGCGCTCGCGCGTCAGGTCTTCGAGCAGCAGGCGATGGCGCTCGGCCGGCTCTTCACCATCATCGCCAATGTCACCGATCCACACACCTATTTCATCGGGGGTGGCGTGGTCGAGACCGAGCCGGAGTTCCGCGAGTGGTTTCGGGCGACGGTGGCCGAGCACACCGCACTGCGGTGGGAACAGTCGCGATTCGCGTCCTTCGCGCTCGTACCCGACCTCGACATGGCAGGCGCCCGGGGGGCAGCCGTCGCGGCGCTCACGGCGACGGCCGGCTCCGCCGGCCATGTGGGTACGCCCGCGCCGGGCGTACGTTTCAATTCGTGAAGATCGGCGCGGCTACGGCCGCACCGTGATGTGGTTGTCCACCATGGACACCCCTGGCGCCGACCAGGCGACCCTGGCCGCTTCTTCCTTCTCCGACCAGGTGCGCACCCGTCCGTGCAGCACCACAGTTGCTCCACTGACCTCGATGGACAGCCCTTGGGCGTCGGTTTCGGCACTGCGCACCAACGCCTGCTCGATTTTGTCGTGAAGCTCCTGCGACGACGGCGAAACCCGCGGCTGCACGCTGATGAGGTTGGTGACCCCACGCACGCCCGAGAGTCGACGAATCGCACGCTCCGCCTCGCGGCGCTGAAACTCCCACTCCACCTCGCCGTTGAGCGTCACCCAGCCACGGCTAACCGTCACCTCCGTCTGCTCGATCGGCACGAACGCGTCCCACTCCAAGGCTCGGGTCGCGGCGGCGGCGACATCGGAGTCGGTGCGTTCGGCGGAACTGGGCAGGCGCACATCGATGTCGTTGGCCACCGCCGAGACCCCCCGAACCCGGTGCGCCGTGCGCTCGGCCGCCCACTTCTTGGAGAATCCATCGACCCAGCCGGTGAGGGTGACGATCGAGTCCCGCACCGTCACGCCAATGTCGTTGGGCGCCACCCGGGCGTCCCAGCTCAGCTCCTCAAGCACATCACGCTGAATCTGCGCGTCTGTCGGTGTCGTCGACGTTGTCGCCATGACCAGCCTCCCAGGCTCGTGGGTCCGGCGGACCACCGGTGGCCGGCCGACGAAGGCGTCGGCCGCCAACCACCTCATTGTGCGCCACACGGCGTGGGGGTGCGGCCCACTCCACTGCCTCGACCAGCCGTCAGGCGGCCTCAGCCCCGGGGGGTGGCGGGGAAAACTCGGCGAGCTCGGTCGCTCGGGTCACATCCTGCGCGCTGACCACACCGACGAGCCCGCCATCCTCGTCCGCCACGAGCGCCAGCCCACCCCGCGCCACGATGGGCGCGATGTCGGCGACCGGGGCCGTCGCGGCGACCACCGGAGCCAACGCCACCGGCACCGCCACCCGGTCGAGTGCCGTCGTGGCGCGCTGGCCGGCCGGCACCCGGGCCAGATCGGGAAGGCGCACCACGCCGGCCGGCCGTCCGTCCGGCGCCCGCAGCGGAAACGCTCGGTGTCCGGATTGGCTGGCCACCGCGCGTACGAAGTCGTCGACGCTTTGATTCGGATCTCCGCAGACCAGGTCCGTGCTCATCACGGCTGAGACCTCCACGCGGCCGAGCAGCGAGTGATATCGGGCCGCCGTCAGCTCGGAGTTCGCCGCCGAGATAAGGAACCAGCCGATGAGCGCGAGCCATAGACCGTTGAGCGACCCCGTGAAGATGATCTCAGCAAAGCCGCCGAGGACCAGCAGAACCCCAAGCGCGTTGCCGGCCCGGGCGGCGGCGATCGCCGCCCAGTCCCGGTTCCCCCGCCACTGCCACAGCAGGGCACGCAGCACCCGGCCACCATCGAGTGGGGCCCCGGGCAGCAGGTTGAAGACCGCGAGAACGAGGTTGACCAGCGCGAGCCACACCAGCGACGCGGTGACGATGGGCGGAGCACCGAGCCACGCGACGCCATAGCCGGCCCCGCCGAAGACGAGCCCCGCGCCGAAGCTGGTCGCCGGACCGACTGCGGCGACGAGCAGGTCGGCTCGGGCGTGCGGTGCGTCATCGGCGAACTCGGCCACCCCACCGAGCAGCCACAGGGTGACCCGTTCCACTCGGATACCGAACCGCCGAGCCAGCAACGCGTGTGCCATCTCGTGGGCGAGCAGGGAGAAGAGGAACAACAGTGATGCGACGAACCCCGCCACCCAATAGGTGATGGTCGACAGTCCGGGAGCGCTCTGTGGGAGCACCACCACGGCCAGTCCCTCCACCAACAGCACCATGATGCCGAGAACCGACCAGTGCATCCCCACGGGGATGCCGACGATCCGTCCCAGCCGCACCGTCTGCTTCATGCCGGACCTCCGCTTTCGACGGTGCCGGGCGCCCACCCGCGAGACCGAGTCGCCGTCGCCGACGGCGACTCGGTGCCGTTATCCGCCGACGAGGGTCTTGACCGCCGAGATCAGCGCGGTCAGTCCCTTCTTCGCGTCGGTGAAGAACATTCCGGTGTTCATCGCGGTGTAGAGCTCGTTGTCCAGGCCAGCGTAACCGTGTCCCATGGACCGCTTGATCACAATGACGCTCCTGGCCTGGTCGACGTCGAGGATCGGCATGCCCGAGATCGGATTGCCGGAGCGCCGCGCCGCCGGGTTCGTCACATCGTTAGCGCCGATAACCAAGGCCACATCAGCCTGCCCGAACTCTCGGTTGACCTCGTCCATCTCCTTCATCAGGGGATAGGGCACGTTCGCCTCGGCGAGCAGCACGTTCATGTGTCCGGGCATGCGGCCAGCGACCGGATGGATCGCATATGAGACCTCCACCCCACGCTTGTCCAGCAGATCGCCGAGCGCGGCGACCTCGTGCTGGGCCTGCGCGGCGGCCAACCCATAGCCGGGAACGACGATGACCTTCGCGGCATAGGCCAACTGGATCGCGACGTCGTCGACGGACACCTCGCGCACCGTGCCCTGTCCGGCCACCAGCTGCGTGCCGGCGCTATCACCGACCCCGAAGCCACCGACAATGATGTTGATGACCGAGCGGTTCATCGCGTCGGCCATGAGCAGGGTAAGGATCGTTCCCGACGCGCCGACCAACGCGCCAGCGATGATGAGCACGGCGTTGTTCAACACGAAACCGGCCATCGCCACGGCGGTGCCGGTGAACGCGTTGAGCAGTGAGATCACGACCGGCATGTCGGCGCCACCGATCGGCAGCACCATCGTCACTCCGAACGCCAACGACGTCACGGCGAGCACGAGCAACGCCGGTGTGCTCGTCGGATCGACCACCAGCCACACCCCGCTGGCACCAAACCCCAAGGCGAGCACGATGTTGACCAGCCGGGCGCCCGGGAAGACCACCGGCTCGCCGGGAACGACGCCCTGCAGTTTGCCGGCGGCGACCAACGAACCGGTGAAGGTCACCGCCCCGATGAGGATGTCGAGCGCGGCGGCGAGACCGGAGTGCTCGCCACTGGCGCGGGTGGTCAGCTCGGCGATCGCCAGAATCGCGGCCGCGCCGCCGCCCACCGCGTTGAACAAGCTGACCAGTTGCGGCATCGCGGTCATCCGCACCGAGCGCGAGGCGACAAGCCCGACTGCCGAGCCGACCACGAGGGCGGCGACCACGACGATGACCCCGGTCATCGTGATGGTCCCCTCGCGCACCAACAGCACCGCGGTGGCGGTGACCGCTGCGGTCATGCCGGCGGCGGAGACGGTGTTGCCCCGTCGGGCCGTCGCCGGGGAGTTCATGTCGTGCAGCCCGAGCACGAAACAGCAGGCGGCGCCGAGGAAGACCAGATAGATAACGGTGTCGAAGACGCTCATCGCTGTGCCGTCCCGTCAGTGTCATCGGAGGCCGCGCGGGGCGGCGTCGGGCGGGCCCGGAACATCGTGAGCATGCGGTCGGTCACCACATAGCCGCCGACGACGTTCATCGCGGCGAAGCTCACGGCGATGAAGGCCAGCAGATAGCCGGCGAGGTCGGTGGCGGTGGACGCCACCAGCATCGCGCCGACCAGGACGATGCCGTGGATCGAGTTCGCCCCGGACATCAGCGGCGTGTGCAGCGTCGCCGGAACCTTGCTGATGACTTCGAACCCGACCAGCAGGCTGAGCACGAAGATGGTCAGGTTGAACACGAGCTCTCTGCTCATGCGTCGCCTCCGTCAGGCTGTGGGGAATCGGTTCCGCTCAGGTCGGGGTGCGCCGCGGCGACCGCCGGGCTGAACACGCCGCCTGCGTGGCTGACCACGACGGCGGCGAGAATCTCGTCGGTGAGGTCGATGGTCAACACCCCGTCGTGCACCACATGCGCGACCATCGCGGCGATGTTGCGGGCATAGGCGGTGGATGCCCCCGCAGGCATGGAGGCCGCCAAGTTGCCGGCGCCGATGAGGGTGACGCCATCACCGACCACGAGAGTCTCGTCGGGCGCCGAACCCTCGACGTTGCCGCCGAGCGGGCCGGCCGCCATGTCGAGCACGACCGAGCCGGGTCGCATCTGGTCGAGCGCGGCGCGGGTCACCAACACCGGAGGACGACGCCCCGGCACTGCGGCCGTGGTGATCACCACGTCGAAGCCGGCGATGCGCTCCTGCAGGGCTTGCTGCTGCGCGTCGCGTTCCTCGGCGGTCAGGGCGCGGGCATAGCCGCCGCCGCCGGTCCCGGACTGCACGGCGGCGAGGTCGAGGAAACGGGCTCCCATCGACCGAACCTCGTCGCGGGTCTCCGGCCGGATGTCATAGCCGCTCACCATCGCGCCGAGACGGCGGGTCGTGCCGATCGCGGACAGGCCGGCGACGCCCGCCCCAAGCACGAGCACCTGCGCTGGCTTCGCGGTGCCGGCCGCCGTCATCAGCATGGGGAAATACCGCCCATAGGCGGTCGCCGCGACCAGCGCGGCGCGATATCCGGCGATGTTCGCTTGTGAGCTGAGCGCGTCCATCGTCTGTGCGCGGCTCAGCGTGCGCGGCAACAGGTCGAGGCTGATGGCGGTGGCCTTCGTGCGCACGCAGTCGGTCACGAATGCCGGGTCGGCCAGTGGTGAGAACAATCCGATCAGGGTCTGGCCGGGGCGTAGCCTGTCGCGACGAGTGGCGGGCAGCGCGCGTACGGATAAGAGCACGTCGGAGCGCCGATCCACCTCGTCGGCGGTGGCGACCTCTGCCCCGGCGTCCCGATAGGCCTGGTCGGACATGAGCGCTGCGGCCCCGGCTCCGGCCTCGACGATCACGGTGGCCCCGGTCGTGGTCAGCCGACTGACCACCTCGGGAACCATCGCGACCCGGCGTTCGTCCGGCGCTGATTCTGCGACTACACCGATCGTCACCGCGGTCATCGCCGCCTCCGCTCGTGTGTTCCCTAGGGGGTCAGGGCGAAGCCTAGTCTCGGCGGTCGGCCGGGTCGAGGTCAGAGACGAACGGCCCGAGTGGTGGGGACCATCCGGCTCTGCCGGCCGCCGGTTCGACCGAGTCACGGTGGGAACGAGGCGACCAGGTCCGCCTTCGACACCCGCGCTGGCGAGGAGGTCCGTCATGACCGCGATGAAACGGTGGCAGGTCGAGATCTATGTTGGGGAAGACGAGGGGCGCACCTATGCCGAGGCGCGTCTGCACACCGATCTCGGCGATCGCCTCGTCGGAATCGGTCGCGCGAAACTCAACCCGACCGACCGGGACATCCCGGAGATCGGTGACGAACTCGCCGTGGCGCGAGCACTGACAGACCTCGGCCACCGGCTTCTGGTCACCGCGGCCGGTGATCTCGAGGCGGTCACGCCCGAGCGAGTCTGAGGCGCGGGCGCCGCAGAGGTCAACGCCGGGACTCCTGGGCCTGCTCGGCCGCGTTGGCTCGCTGAAGAAACGCGTTGTAGCGGGCGAGTTCGTCGTCGACTCCGTCATGCGCGGCTCGGTCCGCAGCCCGGTCGACGCGTCGTTGTTCGCGTTCGTCGGCGCGCATCCACTGGAACACCAGGAAGATCATGACAATCGCCGCAGGGATCTCGCCGAAGGCCCAGGCGATCGAGGCACCCAGGTGTTGGTCGCTCAGCATCGACGGCGCCCACGTTGGATGCACCGGAGCGAACCATCGGGCGCCGATCACGTCTTGAGCTTGCAGCAGCGCCACTCCGAAGAACGCGTGGAAGACCATCGAGATGAAGTGGGTGAGGATCAGCAGCGGCATAGGCACGCGGCGGCGCCCCGGATCGATGCCGACAAGCACCCAGAAAAGCAGATATCCGCTGGCGACAAAGTGCACCACCATCGCGAGGTGCCCCAGGTGATAACGCATGAGGATGGTGAACAGTGAGCTGAAATAGAGTGCGTAGAGGCCGACGACATAGAGCATGAGCGCGACTGCGGGATGAGTCAGCGCCCGAACATATCCACTATGGATAAATAGCAGAAGCCATTCGCGGGGGCCCCGCGTGTGTGGGTCGGACGCGTGGTGCAGGGCGCGCAGCGCGAGGGTCAGGGGGGCGGCGCCGACGAGCAACATCGGCACCACCATCGACAGCACCATGTGCTGTGCCATGTGGACGCTGAAGAGCACCGTGGCATAGCGCGCCAGTCCGAGGTTGGTCGCCGCGACGAAGATGACCATGCCCGTGAGCCAGGAGAGGGTGCGGTGCCAGGGCCATCTCTCACCAAGAGCCCGCATTCGGCGAACACCAGCGAGATAGGCGATGGCGCCGACGATCGCGATGGTGAGGAAGAACAGGTCGGGCAGGGGAAGCTCGAAGACGCGGGCGAGGGTGAGCCGGGGTGGCATCGGGAATCCGACCAGGTCGGTGTAAGGGTCGAAGGTGGTCGGATTGGTCGGCACCGGGGTCGGACTGCGCGACAGCGCGACTGCCAGGCCGATCGCCGTCCCGAAGGCGATGATCTCGCCGGCGGCGAGGCGCCAGAACCCGTGTGGATCACCCGCTCGCATCGCGGTCAGTGACCACCGTCGGTGTGTCGCTCCGACAAAACCGAGGAGCGCCAGAAGTGCGAGTTTGCCGAAGATCAACCAGCCGTACCGGGAATCGACGAGCGCGTCCCAGGAACCGAGGCGCACCCACGCGTTGGCCACGCCGCTGACCGCCATCGCGACCCAACAACCGAGCGCCAGTCGGCTGAACCGGGCGGCGACGTCGGGCAGGAGCGTCGTCGGCCGCACGGCGAATAGCGCCACCAGGCCGCCCAGCCATAGCGAACTCGCGAGCACGTGCATGGCGAGGCTGGTCACCGCGGTCTGGTGGTTGCCGGCGGCGGCGGCGTGTCCGGTGAAGGCGGGCGGCACCACCGCGAGCACGGCCGCGATGCCGGCGACCGCGGCCCCGAAACGGGTCAGGGTCAGCCGTGCGGTGATCGCGGCCGTCAGCGCGAACAGACTCTGCACGAGCAGCGACTGTCCTTGTGAGACGGACGTCGCAAAACTCACCACAATGGACGGTGATAGCCGTGACAGCGGTTGGCCGAGCAGATCGGCGACCGTGAACACGCTCACCAGCGAGGCCGTGACCACCCAACTCGCGGCGAACCAGAAACCGCGCCGCAACAGCCGAAACGCCGTCGGGCCGATCGCGGCTCCGTCTCCTGGCACCATGAACGCAGCCGTGACCAGCAGTCCGACCGCGATCGTGCCGATGAGATCGTTGGCCACCCGCAGCACCGGCAGGCCCCAATGCGCCACCGGTCCCGCGTCGGGCAGGCCGGCGAGTTCGGTGTTTGTGACGGCGTCGCCGAACCGGGCCGCCATCACTAACGTGACAAGGCTCGCGGCGCCAGCCAAGAGCCAGACAACCCAGCGCGTACGCGCGACCGCGGGCTGCATCGTCGTCACCGCACCTGCCCCGTCGGTCCGTCGTCACGTCGCCGCGTCACCCAGACTCCCACGCCGATAAGGCAAGCCAAACCGACGCCGCTCGCGATCCACCACAGCACGCCCCCGCGGCCCGGCTTCGCCGAATTGCCGCCACCCGCCTGTTTCTGGCCGACCGGCGCGTCCACCGATGAGGCTGAGCCCGCAGTGGTTGTCGATGGCGCGGGGGAAGCCGCCGATCCGTTCGTCGGGCCGTCGACGGTGAAGCGGAATGCGCCGCTCTCCGGATGCCCGTCGGCGGAGACCACCCGCCAGGCGACGAGATAGCCGCCAGGGACCAAGGGGCGCACCGTTTGCTTGACTGTCGGCCCGGCGGCGGTGACCGAGCCCTCGGCGTAGGGCTTGTTTTCGGGGCCCGTCACGACGATGGCGGAGAACTCGGCGCGGACCACCTCATTGAACGTGAGGGTGATCGCGGTGACTGGGGCGTGGACGACGGAGTCGGCGGCCGGATTCGACGAGACGAGTGCCGAGTGAGCCCAGGCTGGGCTTACGAATCCGGTGACGATCGCCGCGACTGCGGCGACCACGGCGACCACACGAGGAGCCACTCGCCACGCCCGGCGCCGGGCCGTGGGGTCAACGAAATCGGACCCGGACATGATCCGCGCTCGCGGCATCGATTCACCTGCTTCATCTGGCGCGGCGGCACGCCACCGCCGAACGATTGTCGCCCCCGAGTGGAAGTCGTCGCCAGCGCGGCCGTGGTTCACCGTGTGAGGGAGACGAACACCACAATCCAAGCGCCTTATGGCGGTCATGTCGACCCGACACCATGCTGCCTGACGACTTCGTCGGAGCTCGGCACTATCATGCACCCGTGCGAACGTCGATCATCGGACCCCACCCCGACGAACCCCATGGTCGGGGGTCGGCCCAACGAACCAACTGGCTGCGAGCCGGCGTGCTCGGCGCCAATGACGGGATCGTCTCGGTCGCCGGTCTCGTGGTGGGTGTGGCAGGTGCCTCAACCAATCGGGCCGCTTTGATCACCGCAGGCCTCGCCGGCGTTGTCGCTGGCGCACTATCCATGGGTGCCGGCGAATATGTCTCGGTCTCGACCCAACGCGACACCGAGCGCGCCTTGCTGGCCAAGGAGAGATGGGAACTCGCCGAGGAACCCGAGGCTGAGCTCGCCGAGCTCGCCGGCATCTATCAGTCGAAGGGTCTCTCGCCCCGCTTGGCGCAACAGGTGGCGATCGAGCTCACCGAACATGACGCGTTTCGGGCTCACGCCGAGGCGGAGCTCAACATCGACCCTGACGTCCTCGTGAGTCCGTGGGCGGCGACGATCGCGTCGGTGGTGTCGTTCACGGTCGGCGCGATGTTGCCGCTGTTGGCGATCGTGCTGCCGCCGCCGAGCCTGCGGGTGCCGGTGACGATGGTCGCGGTGCTTGCAGCCCTCGCACTGACCGGCACGGTCAGCGCGCGTCTGGGTGGGGCCAGCATGGGACGAGCGGTGGCCCGGGTCGTCTTCGGGGGAGCGCTGGCGATGGCCGTTACCTATGGCATCGGGGTGTTCCTCGGCTCGGTGGCCTGACGGCGGGTCATGTGCCGGCCGTGCACCGCCGGCACATGCCAAAGACCTCGACGGTGTGACTCACGTCGGAGAAGCCGTGTTCGGCGGCGAGTTTGTCGGCCCATCGCTCCACCATCGGCCCTTCGATCTCGACCGTGGTTCCACACTGGCGGCATACCAGGTGATGGTGGTGGCGAGACTGGCGACAGCGGCGATAGAGCTGCTCGCCGGTCGGCAATCGGGTGGTGTCGACCTCGCCGGCGTCCACCAATACCTGCAGGGTGCGATAGACAGTCGTCAACCCTACCTGTGCTCCGCGTTGCTGAAGCTCATAGTGCAGCTGCTGCGGCGTACGGAAATCGTCCGTTTCGGTGAGCAACGTGAGCACTTCGCCCCGTTGTCGGGTGTTTCGGGTAATGGCCGGCCTGGACTGGCTCACAAGGGTCTCCACGTTACGACGGATTCGTCGTGAGTGTAGCCCGGTGTCGGCGTCGGTGGAGGAGACCATGGCGGGGCGCGGCGAGCCATGAGACGACGAAGGCGGCGGCCGCGACGAGCGCGATGGTGCCCCCGGCCGCGACGTCATAGTGCTGAGAGATCGCCAAGCCCGCCAGCCCGGACCCGATCGCGAGGCTGACCGCGATCGCGTACATGTGTCGGACCTGGTCGGTCCATAGCCGAGCGGCCGCGGCCGGGGCGACGATGAGCGCGAGGCACAAGATGGTGCCGATCGCCGGCACCGTGGTCACCACGGCCGCCTGCACGATCAACAACACGACGAACTCCAACAGGAGCACCGGATAGCCGGCGGCTCGCGCCCCGACCGGGTCGAATCCGGCGAAGAGGAGCTCTTTGCGCAAGAGGGCGAGCGTCACCGCCACGACGATCGCGAGAACCGCCGCGGTCGCCAAGTCGGAATGGTCGACGGTGAGGATCGACCCGACCAGAAAAGCCGAGAGGTTGCGGGTGAAACCCTGCTGAGTCGACATCAGCGCGACGCCCAACGCGAACCCGGCGGCGAGCACCACCCCGGTCGCGGTCGATTCGTCGTGCCCGCGCCGTCGGCTCGCGGCGAGCACTCCGGCCGCGACCGCCACCCCGGCGACGGCGCCACCGAGATAGAGATTGACCCCGATGATCGCGGCGATCACCACGCCGGGAAAGGTGGCGTGGGTCATCGCCATGGCGAAGAACGCCAGCCGTCGCAGCACCACCTGCACTCCGACCGTGCCGGCGATCGCGCCGACGAGGATGACCTCGATCACGGCCCGGTGCAGATATGAATCAAGCCAGCCCACTGCGCACCTCCGGTCGTGCGGCGACCGCGCCACTGCGGGCTCGGCGTGTCATCGCCGTGCTGGCGGCGATCAGCACATAGGCCGCGACAAGGGTGAGGACGACCGCCGGTCCTGGAGCCAACCGGGCGCCGTAGTCGACGGCAGCGTGATAGCTGATGAGCAGGCCACCGTAGGCGGCGGCCACGGTCAGGGCCACCCCGGTTGCGGCAATGACCCAGATCCGGGACGAGACGAGTCGTCCGGCGGCGGCGGGCACGACCAGCAGCGCGACGACCAGCAGCACGCCGACCGCCCGGGCCGCGCCGACGACGACGAGTGCGATCGAGCTGTTGAGCACTAGGTCGAGCCAGGTCACCCGATATCCGCTCGCGCTCGATCCGATCGGGTCGAAGGCGCGAAAGACCTGCTCCTTCGCGGTGGCGGCGATCCCGGCGAGGGCGATCGCCGCCACCACCGCGGTCTGTGTGACGGTGGCGGCACTGACTGTGAGCACCCGGCCGAAGAGGAACGCGGTCAGGTCCGAGGTGTAGGACGAGCGCCGGGAGATCAGCACCACGCCGATGGAGAACATGCTGGTGAGCAGGATCGCCATCGCCGCGTCGTCGCTCACTCTCGATGCCCGGGAGAGCAGGGTGAGGGCGACCGCGGTGACGATTGCAGCGGCCAGCGCGCCCCACAGCACGCCCTCCTCGCCCGCGGTGAGGAAACCGACCACGACGCCGGGGAAGACGGTGTGGGTGATGGTGTCGGCCGCGAACGCGAGCCGGCGCAGCAGCACGAAGACGCTCACCGCCGCGCCGGCGACACCGACGATGATGAGCGCGAGGAGCGCCCGGCTCATGAACGGCAGGGCGAACGGATCGAGGAACACCGCGCTCATGGTGCGGCCGTTGCGGTGACCCGGTGGGCCGCCGTGGGGTCGTCGGCTGCCACGATCACCCGGTCGCCTCGCAGTTGCAACGCCTTCGCGCCATAGGTTTGCCGCAGTCGATCCGGGGTGAGGGTCTGCTCGACCGGCCCAAAGCCGAACTGGTGCCGGTTGAGCAGGCAGACGTGGTCGCAGGCCAGATGGGCGATCGAGAGGTCGTGGGTGCTGATCAGCACGGCCGTGCCGGAGGCTTTCGCGTCGGTGAGAGAGGCGAGCAGGGCTTCCTGGCTCACCGCGTCGACTCCGTTGAAGGGCTCGTCGAGCACGAGCAGCCGCGGTCGTGCGACAAGCGCGCGGGCCAGCAGCACTCGTTGCCGTTGGCCTCCGGAGAGGGTGCCGAAGCGGTCTCGCTCCCGGTCTCCGAGGCCCACTGCGGCGAGCGCCTCCTGGGCCGCCGCGCGATCGGCCCGGGCAGGTGCCCGCAACCAGCCGATCCTGCGATATCGGCCCATGAGGACGACGCCGAGCGCCGACACCGGGAATTCCGGGTCGAGCGTCTCGGCTTGGGGCACATAACCCACCTGACTTCGGGCGCTCGATGGCCGGGTGCCGAGCACCCGGATCTCGCCACGGGCGACCGGCACGAGCCCGAGGACAGCCCGGATGAGGGTGGACTTGCCTCCCCCGTTCGGGCCGATGAGCGCGACCGCCTCGCCCGCCGCGACGCTGCCGTGCACGTCATGCAACACCGGAGTGTTGTCGTATGCGATCGCGGCGTGGCGGAACTCCAGCGCGGGCGGCACGGCCGCCGATGAATCAGCGGCCGTGGTGTGGCCCGAGGTCAGGTGGGTCAGTGATGTCATGTCAACGCTTTCACGATCACGTCGGTGTTGTGGGTCAGCGAGTCGATGATGGTGGAACCGCTGGATCCGGCCGGGCCGAGGGTGTCGGCGAAGAGGGAGTCGTCGCCCGCCTCGACCTTGATCCCGGCGCGTTCCGCGATGGCCTGTGCGGTCTTGGGCGGAAGGGAGCTTTCGGAGAAGACCGCCTTCACGCCGGTGCTCTTGATTTTGGCGACGAGCTGCTCGATGGCGGTGCCGGAGAGTTCGGCCGAGGTGTCGAAGCTCGGGATGATCGATCCGATGAACTTCAGTTGATAGTGATCGATGTAATAGCCGAACGCGTCGTGGTTGGTGACCAGCACCCGCTGCGCGGGCGGAATCGTGGCGAGTTTCGCGGTGATGCTGGCGTCGAGCTCGATGAGCTTGTCCTGATAGGACTTAAGCTGTGCGCGGTATTGGTCGGCGTGTCCGGAGTCGGCCTTGATGAACGCGTCCGCGATTGTCGCCGCCATCGTCACCACGTTGCGCGGGTTGTGCCAGATGTGCGGGTCGTCGCCCTCGTCGCCGTGACGGAGGGTGATGCCGGTGCTGGCGTCGACGGTGGTGCCGGTGAACCCGGCCGCCGACAGGGTCTGGTCGAGCCACGGCTCCAGGCCGATCCCGTTCTTGACCACGACCGTGGCGGTGCCGATCGACGCGATGTCGGCGGGGGTGGGTTCATACTCGTGGGGGTCGACGTTGGGTTTGAGGATCTGGTGCACTGTCACGGCGTCTCCGCCGACCGAGCGGACCAGGTCGCCGATCTGGGTCGTTGTGGCGATCACCGCAAGCTTCCCGCTGGCGCCGGGCTCTGGGCTGGTGGACGTGGCCGAGCATCCGCTGAGCGCCACACCTGCCGCCAGCGCCGGCACGAGTGCCACCGCGAGCAGCACCCCTCGCCGTGTCACGTTGCCCATTCTCATGATCTCCTCCGTCGGTATCCTACTGCGCGAATTGAAAACTAATTTCATATACCCCCGGCGAGTCTGCAGTTAACTGAAAACGATTGTCAAGTTCGAGGGTGGAAAACCGCAGCTAGGCTCACGTGCCGTCCGACCGGAGTAGCGTGGAACGTGACGAAGCAGACGCCTGCGCCAGCGGCGTCTCCGCCCAAAGGGGGTGGCGGCATGGCAGACAAACCTCACCGTGACGAACCGGGCCGACCGGTCGTGCGCACCGGTTCGGACCAACAGTGGGACGCAGAGGACCTCGCGGTGGCTGAGGGGCGGGATCCGACCCCCGAGAACGTCGAGCGGGCCCGGCGAGAGCTCGAACGCGACGGCCGGTCTGCTGTCGAACGCACGGTGCCGTGACACGCCGACCCGGTCGCGGTTACGCACGCGGAAACCAGGCATAACGGGCTGGGCGCAGCGTGTCCTTCTAGCGCCCGCGTACGGGGGAGGTGGCACACATGGTCAGAACAGTCAGCGGCGAGACCGACATGATGGAGATGCTCACACAGCTGCGCGAAGGCGTGGCGGTGCGGGCGGCGATCGGCGAGCCGGTCAGCCAGGACGGTTTGACCGTCATTCCGGTCGCCAAGGTGCGCGGAGCTGGTGGCGGTGGGGGTGGCACCGGTCCAGGCGCCGCAGGTGAGGAGCCCGGAGGCATGGGTGCGGGCATGGCCGTGACGTCGAAACCGGTCGGCGTCTTCGTGCTCAGCCGGGGCAAAGTGGGCTGGCGTCCGAGTCTGGACATCAACCGGATGGTCCTCGGTGGACAGATCGTCGCCGTCGTCGGCCTCCTGGTCTTGCGGAGCATCCTCAAAGCCAAACTTCGGCCACGCCGCCGTCGGCGGCTTTTCGGTCTTTAGAGCCTGTTGGTAAAAGGGGGGCTGGCGTCTAGCCAGCCCCCCTTGATCACGAGCCCGTAGATGTCTGCTTGCCGTGTCGGCGCCGAGGGCTGTCGACACGGCGTGCCCCGATTATTTGTGTCGTGATCGGACTCGTCGTTCCCGTCGGACATGACCGATGGCCAGTGGCCGGTCATGAAGTTGCACGCGGGCGGGTTTCTGCCTTCGGTGGTGGGGTCGGTCTGTGGATGACGGGTGGTCTGGTGTGGTCGTAGTCGGCTAGTCTCATGTTTCGATCTTTTGCCTGGTCGGGATGTGGGGGGACGGCGCGTGGGTGACGGCATCGCACCAGCGGGTTGGGTCATGAAGGGTTATGCCCCGCCTGGGTCTCCGGCGCATTGGGTTCGTTATGAGCTCGCGCAGATGTGGGAGATGGTCAGGGACGAGGACAGTGAGGTCAATTACCGTCAGCGGGCGGCGTGGTTGCGGATGGCTGATCTGTGCACCGATCAGGCTGATCAGTTGTCGAAGGCTCTCGCGCAGTTGGTGAGTCGGTGGCCGAACCGGCCGGGTTCGGCGTCGTCGGCGTTGGTGGAGTATGTGAATCCGATGATTCGGTCGATGCGTGAGCAGGCGGACGCGGCGAGGAGTAATGCGCGGGCGTTGGAGAACATTACGAATGTTCTGGTGGCGGCGCGTTCGGAGATCGGTGCGTTGATGGATGAGGCCCGCCATCTGGCGGGTGTTGAGCGGCAGCTTCAGCCGCAACGCACCCCGTCGCCGGGTGAGGCTCAGGCTCCGACGCCGTTTGTGTCGTTGACCCCACCGCCTCCCGATTGGCGTGAGCGGATCAATGATCAGGCGCGTGAGGTGATGCGCCGCACCGACGAGATGATCGCCCCCGAACTCCACACCATCACGGTTCCAAACCGATATAGACCGAGGCCAGACCGCGAGGGTCCTTTTCCGCCGCCGCCGCCGCCTCCACCACCACCTCCACCGCCTGTCGGAGGCGGCTCGTCGTGGGTGTCGCCTATTCCGCCGTTGGCGTTCGATCCTCCCGAGCCGTTGCCACTGCCCACCGGTCCGGGCCTGTCGTGGGGGTCTGACGGTGATCCGGTCCTGGCCAGTGGACCCGGCCTCGCAGGAGCCGGACTCGGCGGGGCAGGGGTCGGCGCGGTGTTCGCACCAGGCGGTTCGGGGTATTCGTCGCGGGTCGACACCCCCATCGGTTCGGCACTGGCTCCCGGTGGTCTCATCGGCACCCCACCACCCGGTGTGGGAACAGGTCCGACCGTCGGAACCCGAGCTGGGCAGACCCCACCACCGGCCACGTCAGGGGCGGGTACGCGGGCGGGCGGGCCGGCTGGTGGTGCGCCAATGGGTGCACCGATGGCACCACCACCCCGTCAGGCCGGCACCCCCCACCACATTCCACCCGCCGGACGACGCGCCACCCCACACTGGCGAAACCGAACCACCCGCGACCCCCACGACCCGTGGGCCGTGCCCGACGGAGTCCCGGCCCTCATCGAACCCGTGACCGACACCACCGACCACGACCCCGGACCCCACATCGGACCACGCCCATGAACACACCCCGCACACGCCGACCACTCCTCAACCCCCGCGCATTCCTAAACCCCCGGGCACTCCTTAACTCCAGAGTGCTTCGCGTCACCGCCGCGATCCTCATCACGCTCGCTTTCGCCACCGCCACCCCCGCAGCAGCCTCCGCAGCCCCGACCTTCGCAGCCTCAGCCTCGTCTGCCGTATCCGCCCGGCAGGACCAGTGGCATCTGCGATATCTCCACATCGCCGAGGCCCACCAGCACAGCCAAGGCGAGGGAGTCACCGTCGGCGTCATCGACACCGGCGTCGACACCCGACACCCCGACCTCGCCGGCACCGTCACCGCCGGCATCGACTACACCACATATCCGTCGACCGACACCCAGACCGACACGGACGGACACGGCACCGCCATGGCCGGACTCATCGCCGCCCACGGCGACGCCACCGGCATCGCACCCAAAGCCACAATCGTCGCCGCCCGCTACACACTCAACCGACTGGGATTCGGCGCCGGAGCCGAAGCCGCCGTCGACTGGGCCGTCGACCACGGCGCCACCGTGCTCTGCCTCGCCTTCGTCGGAGCGGACGACACCCAGTTCCGCAAAGCCATCGACCGGGCCATCGCCCACGACGTCGTGATCGTCGCCGCCGTCGGCAACAACCCCGAGATCCCCGGATACATCTACCCCGCCGCCTACCCCGGCGTCATCGGAGCCGCCGGCGATCGACAGGAACGGCGACCACGCCGCGGTCTCCGTCACCGGACCGCAAGCCCTGCTCGCCGCGCCCGCCGTCGACATCACCTCAACCAGACTCAACGGCGGCTACGGGAAGGGAACCGGAACCAGCGACGCCACCGCCATCATCGCCGGCGCCGCAGCCCTCATCCGCTCCCGATATCCCCACCTCACCGCACCCCAGGTCATCAACCAACTCACCACCACCGCCGACGACAAAGGCCCACCCGGCCGAGACAACCAATACGGACACGGCGTCATCAACATCGTCCGCGCACTCACCACCACACCCCCCACACCCCAACCCACCGACAATCAAGACCGACAACGCCAACGACATCGACACCACCCAACCAGGCAAACCCAACCTCTGGCTCATCGCCGGCGCCGTCGCACTCACCATCATCATCGTGCCCACCCTCATGACCATCGCCACCCGACGCCGACACCACACCGACGCCACCAAGGACTGATGGTCAACGCCGCGTTAGGAACAGTCCACATCGATATGTCCATTGTGGATTTGGCTGTGCGCGTGAGATTCGTTCACAGGATTGCGCAACGGCATTCGGGGCGAGCGCGAATAGTCCCGACTCAGGTGAACCGGTCAGTCGGCGAAGTGTCTTGCGGAGCGCAGCCCCGCAAAACACTGACCATGGGAGGGTTCTACCCCCGCATCGGGGGTAGAACCCTCCCATCCTTCGCTCACCCATCTAGGGTCTACTGTGGACATAGCGGGTGTCCTGCTATGTGACATCGCCCCAACACGCTACTGACCGCTGGCGCCCCACGTTGTCACCCCACGTATGCGGGTGAGGGGTGAGATGCCACCCGACGTCCTCTCCTGGCGTTCTTCGCTTGGCCGTTGGCGTGGCCGTTTCGGCGACCGTGCCAACAGCGCATGGTCACCGGGCCCGCCGCGGCCAGCGGCGCGTGATCTGTCCTCTGAATGCGAACGCCGTCACGGCCAGCAGGCCGAGTGCGAGGGCCAGCCATCCGGCGAGGGCGGGACGCCATTGATCTCGGTCATCGGCCGGATCGCGCCGCGCCACTGCGGTGTCGGTGCCGAGTCCGTGATCGGCTGCGGGAATGGTGCCCGGATGCGCCGCGACCCCACCCGGGCCGGGCAGCACGCCCGCCTGCGCCATCCCGCCCGGACGAACCCGCACGAAGGCCTTGCGCATGTCGGTGGGCGCGGTCAAGGCATCAGACGGGTACGCCGTGAGCCGGGCGCTGGCGCTGTGGGGCGGTGCTGTGCTCGCGACGATCGCCACTCGGTCTCCGGTGACAGTCACCTCGTTCCAGCCGACGCCGCCCGGGAAGGCGTTGTTGCGATAGTCCACAGCTGCGCTGCGGTGAAGGGGGGCCGGAGCGCGCAGGGCGCACTCGAGGCGCAGGGTGCGCAGCCCGGCCCCGCCGATCGGGGCGTCGACCGCGTGCGCGAAGACAGTCACGCGCCGCTCGACCCCGGCGACCCGAAGTCGGGTCGCCGCCGCGACCCGGGTGCAGGCTCGCACCGCGTAAAGTTCCAGCTCGGCCGGGTCCGGCGAACCGTCATGATCACGGTCGGCTTCGTGGATCGCCCGATGTGCGGGAACCTCAGCGAGATCGACGACGTGGTCGATGAGCACGGCGTTCGGAGTGAGCCACAGTCCGGCGTACTGGCTGGTTGTTATGTCGCCCGTCGGGTGAGCGCTGGCCCGATCGGTGCCGGCCCAAGTGATCCACAGCGGGCTGAGCAACAGCGGGGTGATCAACAGCGAGGTGACTCGCATCGTCGCCTCCTCGCGTCGGGCGTCTGGCGCACACCGTCGGTCGGTTTAACGCCGTCCGCCCGCGTGAGGCAACGCCAAGGCGAGGCCGGGTGAGCTGAGGTGACTCAGTGGGCGCGCAGGATCCGCTGCTGCGCGGCGGTGAATCGCAGCGGGGCGTAGTCGCCGTTGGGGCAGCGCACTCCGCCGTACATGATCGATGTGCAGGCCTGGGCGTGGTCGAAGATGCCCTGCGCGTGGCCGAGTTCGTGCACGAGGATGTGCATGCGCTCGGTGTGATCGGTGGTTCGGCGGGCGGGGTTGAGGTTGATGAGAGTAGTCGGCGACCCGGGCCATGTCGCCGCGCCCCACGCGGCAGGAAGGCCGTTGTCCTCCCGGATGACGACGCAGCGACTGCCAGCATGGCAGCGCCCGATGGTCAGGCGCGACGACGTGAACCGATCGACATAACGCACCGCGGCGGCGGTCGGCCACGCCGCGTTGACCTGGGTGTCCACCCAGATGACCGGGCCGGTCTTCGGGGCAGTCGTCCGGTTTGGTGAGGACGACGGGGCCGACGTGCCTGGCGGGGCCGTTGGCTGGCCGGCCGACGAGCCCGGCACAGCACCGAGCCCGCGCGTCACGTTGTCGGCGGCGTCCGTGCTGGCGGAGGCTGTGCTTGGGGCGGTTGCGCTTGAGGGGGTTGGGGGCGTCGTGCCGCCCCGCAGGGGCGGCGCGGCCGTGCCGGACGTCGCGGGCGCGTCGGCGGCGACGAGTGTGGGAAGCGCGGTGATCGGGGCCGCGCCGGTGATCGCGATGATCGCGATCGTGACGCAGGCGCCGACTGTGGCGCTTGCCGCGACGGCGCGCCGGAGCGCGTGGCGCATCGAGGATCTCCAACGGGGTGAGGGGACTGCGGCCAGCCTGGCTCGGATTTGCGAGACGGCTTATCGGCGGATTAGTCGGGCTTGTCGGCCTATCTGGGGAGGGGGCGTTAGCCGTTCGGCCCAATACCGGAGGTCGGCGAGCGCCGGACCGGGGTCGTCACGGGCGCTTCTCCTCGACGGCGTCGAGGTGTGATGTCAGCGACGGTGTGATGTCAGCGACCTAGTGATGTCGGTGACCCGGTGATGTCGACGGCCGGAAAGTCGTGGGATTCGCGTGGGTGAGAAGCGAATGTTCTCGCTGTGAGTGATGAGGCGACCACGAATGCCGGCTGGCGGGCGAGCGTTCGCTATCGATAGATTCGCGACGATGCTCTATTTGCTTGAGATCATCGGGAGGCATTCGTCGATGCGAGACGACCGGATTGCCCGCGTCAAGGTCATGGTTCGCGCGGCCACGGGGCTCGTGGCGACGGCTTGCCTCCTGCTGGCCGTTGGGTGTGACAGTTCGCGGCCGTCGTTGGTTCCGTCCAACGATTCGTCGACTATCACTGGGGCTGGCGCGTCTCCATCGGTCTCCGCGACGCCGACGACGTCGCCCTCCTCAACCTCCAGGTTTCCCGCTGGCAGCGTGGTCGCCGCCACCGATTGCTCACAGACCGCCGTGCAGAAGGCCGTCAATAAGGCTCGGTCGGGCGAGGTGGTCAAGGTTCCGGCGGGGTCCTGCCGGTGGCCGGGTCGAGTCACGTGGCGCGATAAGAACATCGCGGTCGCGGGGGTCGGTGCCGACCGGGTGAAGATCACCTGCCAGGAGTGTTTCGAGGTCGTCTCCTCGAGTGCGACGAGCGCCAATTCACGGTGGCGACTGACCGGTTTGACCCTGCGAGGCGCCAGTCCGTCGGGAACCGTCATCACTATCTGGGACAACGTCGGTTCGTGGCACGAGGGCTGGCGGATCGACCACATGGTGCTGAGCTATCCGGGCCAGGGCAGCGGTTATGGCATCTTCGTCGGCGGCGCCACATATGGATTGATCGACCACAACACGTGGGTCTATGGGGGCGGCCTCGGCATCATCAACACCGGGCAGATGAGCGACGAGTGGCCCGGCTCAGCGAGCAAACCGCAGGGCGGATATCTCGCGGCGCAGCCACTCGACCTGGGCACTAAGAAGGCCCTCTATATCGAGAACAACACGTTTGTCGGCAGCGCCCCCGGCGGGATGGCGGTCTATGACACCTCCAGCGGCGGTGGCCGTGCCGTGTTCCGGCACAACACAGTGACCGCCGGGATCTTCTACGCACACTGGACCAGGGACAAAGAGATCGGGGGTGGCGTCTATGAGATCTACAACAATAGATTCATTGGCAACTCCAGATTCAACATGTATCCGATTCGGGTGGAGGGCGGCACCGGGGTGATCTTCAACAACACCGTCACCGGTTACTCCGGCAGATACGTCGTGGTCAACGAGCGGCGGGGTTTCTTTGAGAGTTCCGGTGCCTTCGGGGCTTGTGACGGCACTAAGCCATGGGATGGCAACGCTGGTGATCCAGCAGCGCCGGGGTGGCCCTGCCTTGGTCAGATCGGCCGAGCGCCAGGAAAGAGCATCGCCCAGATTCGGGCCGGAGCGAAACAGGACTCGGCGCCGCTCTATCTGTGGAACAACGGATCGCAGGATGGATGCCGTGCCGGTGCGACCTGTGTTGACAGTGTCGGCATCAGTGTGTGGGACGGCTCGGCCCGCGCCCGCGCATATGTGACGACGGCCCGACACCCCAATGGCGAGGTCGACGTCGTGCTCAACGGCTCTCGGGCGAAGTCGGGCTATCGTCCCTACCTCTATCCGCATCCGCTCAACCGTTGATTCGGCCCTGGCCCGTGACGGGTCCGACCACTCGCCAGTCGAGTGGGGTGGCGAGCACCATCGTGCTCGACGGCTGGCCATAGGGCGCGAGACGGTCGATCACCGCTTCGAAATCGCCCATCGTTCCGGCTGCGATCTTGAGCAGGCTGCAGGCGTCGCCAGTGATTCGGTGGATCTCCAGAACCTCAGGCCAGTCCGCGACAGCTGGGTCGCGCAGCACGCAACGCGGCCCATAGCAGGACATTCGGATCATCGCCACCACCGCCCTCCCAGCCTTGTGCAGGTCGAGACGGGCGTGATAGCCCGTGAGCACTCCGGACTGTTCCAACCGTCGCACCCGCTCCGCGACGGCCGGCGCCGACAGGTGCACCCGGCGAGAGAGCTCGCTGAAGGACAGTCGTGCGTCGGCTTGAAGCTCGCGCAGCAGCGCCCAGTCCATGTCATCCACGCCGCACCTTCGGTTCGGAAAGTCACCTGGGCGATTTGGCATCGAACCACCCGGCGAATGTCTGTTTTATGCCCATCGTGGGCCATTCCATCAGCCAGCGTAGCCAGGGCACCATAGGACCCAGCAATGGAGGAGATTCGATGATGAGCACTGGTGTGTCTGTGGCGTCCGAACACGATCGCGTCGACAAGGAGCATTCCGAGCGGTTGTCCGACGCACGACCGGGGCCGACCCTGGAGTTTTCGGGCCGAGTGCCCTATGACACCTATGTGCACGCCAGCACCCTGCACACCTTGCAGCGCACCTATAGCAGCGACCCGGGCGAGATGGCGTTCCTGATGATCAGTCAGGTGATGGAGCTCTATTTCGGACTCATGCGGCACGAGATGCGGCACGCGATGGCGTGCCTGAGCGACGACGATGTGTGGGCCGCCCTGCAACCGTTGCGCCGCATGACGATGCACATGGAGGCGCTCAACGGTGCCTGGCACGGGTTGCGGTGGATGACTCCGAGCGACTTCAACCGCTTCCGCGAGCTGCTCGGCGAGGGATCGGGTTTTCAGTCGGCGATGTATCGGCAGATCGAATTCTTACTCGGGCTCAAGACGCCGAGCATGGTCCGGCCGTTTCGCCACGATGACACGGTGCATCGGGAGATGCTCGAGGCACTGCACGCGCCGAGCCTCTATGACGCGGTGCTCGCCGCGCTCGCCCGCGCCGGGCATGCCGTGCCGGCCGACCGTGTCGACCGCGACTTCAGCGTCGATCCCGAGATCAGCCCCGAGGTCGAGGCCGTGTGGGTCGCGGTCTACGCCGACGACCGCCCACAGAATCCGTGGCTTCAGCTCGCGGAGACGTTGGTCGACATTGGCGAGCACTTTCAGGACTGGCGCTATCGCCACCTCATGGCGGTGCACCGCACCATGGGGGCCAAGAGCGGAAGCGGCGGTTCTGCCGGGTTGACCTGGTTGCAGCGTGGCATGGCTCGCATGGTCTTCCCGGAACTATGGTCGGCCCGTACGGTCATGTGAGCGGCCCGCCCGTCAGGTTGGATGTCGCACCACGACAGGGAAGGAAGTCGATGGAGTCGACCACATCAACTCGGCCGACGGCGACTCGGCCGGAGGAGGCCAGCGAGGAGCACGCCCGTCAGCTCGACGCCACCGATCCTGGCCACCGCGATCTGTTCCACATTCCGCCGGCGACAGGCGGCGGGTACGCCGATGTGGCCTACTTCGCGGGCAACTCCCTCGGGCTGCAACCACGAGCCGCCCGAGCCCAGGTCATGGAGGAACTCGATGACTGGGCCCGGCTGGCCGTGGAGGGGCACGGGGCGGCGCGACGGCCCTGGCTGACCTATCACACCCTCATGCGGGAGAGCGCCGCGCGCGTCGTGGGAGCGTTGCCGGAAGAGACGGTGGTGATGAATACCCTCACCGCCAACCTGCATCTGCTCATGGTCTCCTTCTATCGGCCGGAGGGCCTCCGCGACCGCATCGTCATCGAGGACAGCGCGTTTCCGTCGGATAGCTACGCGGTGCGCAGCCAGGCGCGGCTGCACGGATTGGATCCCGATGAGGCGGTTGTCCGGCTGCGTCCTCGGCCGGGCGAGCAGACACTGCGCACGGAGGACATCGAGAGCTATCTCGCTGCCGAGGGCGATCGGGTGGCCCTGGTGTTGCTCGGTGGGGTTAACTATTTGACGGGCGAGGTCCTCGACATCCCCGCGATCACCCATGCCGGTCACGCCGCTGGCGCGGTCGTCGGGTGGGATCTGGCGCACGCGGCCGGCAATGTCGCCCTGCGCCTGCACGACTGGGATGTCGACTTCGCGGCTTGGTGCTCGTACAAGTATCTCAACGGTGGTCCGGGGGCGATCGCCGGAGCCTTCGTTCATCAACGCCACCTCACCGACTCCACCCGGCCGCGGCTGGAGGGGTGGTGGGGAGTCGACGTCGCGACCAGGTTCGTCATGGCACCGGTGGCGCTCATGCCGGAGACCGCCGACGCGTGGCAGCTGTCGACGCCGCCGGTGCTGTCGATGGCGCCGGTACACTCGTCACTGCGGATCTTCGACCAAGTGGGCATGGTCGACCTCGTCCAGCGCAGTGGCCGTCTCACGGGCTATCTGCAGGAGCGGCTTGACGCCGTCACACAGAGCCGGCCAGTCGAGGTGGTCACCCCCCGAGATTCTGCGCGTCGAGGGGCTCAACTATCGGTTCGGGTGCGTGGTTTTGACGCCGCCGAGGTGGTGCGGCGGCTGCGTGAGGAGCACGGTGTGATCGCCGACGCGCGTCGTCCCGACATCGTCCGGCTGGCGCCGACCCCGTTGTATTCCACGTATCACGACTGCTGGCGAGCCACGGAGGCGTTGGCGGCGGTGGTGGCACCCGACCCGGGCTGAGGGGACCAACGGCCCTGAAGGCGCGCGATGGCATCGGCTTAGCGTGAGGTTGCATCAGGTGAGGCTGATGCAACCGAAGGGAGCCTCAGGTGCGCCGCTTAGTGGTGTTGGGTGCCGGGACCGCCGGCACGATGGTGGTGAACAAACTGCGCCGTCGGCTGTCGCGCGATGAATGGCAGATCACGGTGGTGGACCAGGACGACACGCATCTCTATCAGCCGGGTCTGCTGTTTATCCCGTTCGGCGACTACACCCCCGAGCAGGTCGTCAAGCCGCGCAGCAGGTTCATTCCGGCCGGCGTCGACCTGGTGCTGGGCGAGATCGACCGGGTCGACCCGCAGTCGCGTGTGGTTGCGCTCAGCGACGGGCGGGAGCTGGAATATGACTATCTCGTCATCGCCACCGGCACCACGCCTCGCCCCGAACAGACCCCCGGCATGCTCGGATCGCAGTGGCGCACATCGATCTTCGACTTTTACACCCTTGAGGGTGCGACCGCGTTGCGGGAGGCGTTGCGGGACTTCACCGGCGGTCGGCTGGTGGTTCACATCGTCGACATGCCGATCAAGTGCCCGGTGGCTCCACTGGAGTTCAGCTTCCTCGCCGACGCACATCTGCGCGAGCGCGGCATCCGCGACCAGGTGGAGATGGTCTATGTGACCCCCCTGGCGGGCGCGTTCACCAAACCGATCGCCACCGAGCATCTGTCGTCCATGTTGGACGAACGGAAGATCGCGGTGGAGACCGACTTCATGGTGGAGCGCGTCGACGAGGAACGCAAAGCACTCGTCTCCTATGACGACCGTGAGATTCCATTCGATCTGCTCATCACCGTGCCGCTCAACATGGGAGCCGACTTCATCGCCCGCAGTGGCCTCGGCGACGAACTCAACTTCGTGCCGGTCGACAAACACACTCAGCTGTCTCGAGAGCACGACACCATCTTCGCGATCGGCGACGCGAGTGACATTCCCACCTCGAAGGCCGGTTCGGTGGCGCACTTCTCCGTCGAGGTCTTTGTCGACAACTTCTGCCAGCACGTCGCTGGGCAACCGATGACCGGGAGTTTCGACGGGCACGCAAATTGCTTCATCGAGTCCGGTGACGGCAAGGGACTTCTCATCGACTTCAACTATGAGACCGAACCGCTGACCGGGCACTTCCCGATGCCGGGGCTCGGACCGTTCGGATTGTTGAAGGAGAGCTCGGCCAATCACTGGGGCAAGAGGGCCTTCCGTTGGATCTATTGGCACCTACTGCTTCCGGGCCGCCCGATCCCGCTGCCGGCGCACATGTCGATGGCCGGCAAGAACCACCCGCAAACCAAGGAGTAACAATGCCCGCCACCACCATTCTTGGCCGCGAGATCCACGTCGACGCGGAGGGCTTCCTCACCGAGTTCGGCGAATGGGACGAGGCCTTGGCTGTTCAGCTCGCCGCCGGTGTCGGCGTCGAACTGACCGACGCGCACTGGGCCGTGTTGCGATTCCTCCGTGATGACTATTCCGCCCAAGGGGAGACCGCCACACTGCGCCGGGTGTCCACTCTGGCCGGTGTGCCCATCAAGGAGCTCTTCGTGCTCTTCCCCGGGAAACCAGCAAAGAAGATGGCGTACGTCGCGGGCCTGCCAAAGCCCCACGGTTGCGTGTGAGACGTCAAATGGAGTCACGTGTGAGAGAGGCAGTCGTCATGAGCGTCACCATTCCCGCCCCCGCCATCATTCCCAACTTCGACAGCCAGCCGTCGGGGCGCAAGCTCGCCATCATCTGCTCCAAAGGCAGTCTGGACATGGCGTATCCCGGGCTCATTCTCGCGAACGCCGCTCTCGGTGAGGGAGTGGAGACTCACCTCTTCTTCACCTTCTGGGGCTTCGACATGATCACGAAGTCGCGGATGGGCGATCTCAAGTTCACCCCGCTCGGCAACACGGCCACACACATGCCGCAGGGACTCGGCGGCCTGCCGGGAATGACTGCGATCGCCACCCATCAGATGAAGAAGCAGATCCAGGATCTCGGTGTTCCAGACGTGCCGGAGTTTCTTGAGCAGATCGTCGCTTCCGGTGGACACCTGTGGGCCTGCCGCATGTCGGCCGACATGATGCACCTGAGCGAGACCGACCTCTATGAGGGGGTCGAGAGCATCATCAACGCGGCGGAGTTCATCGAGAAGACCGACGGCGCGCAACTGTTGTTCATCTGAGCCCCGCCCCGACATGATGCGCCGATCATGAGCCTACTTGTCATCATCGAGGGTGCGATAATGACAAATGGCTTCATGATCGGCGCGGTTAGTTAGGCGAGGGAGATGTCGACTGCGGGCGGCGTGGTGATGCTGTTGTGCACGGTGCAGTGTGAGGCAACCGCGAGCAGTGCGGCACGTCTGTCCTCCGGGAGGCTCGGCGGCACGGTGATAGTCAACGTGATCGCCTCGACGCGCGCTGGTCGGTCGGTGGCGAGTCGATAGCCGACCCGGACCCCGAGGCCCTCGCGCGTCAATTTATGCCTTGTCAGATAACGCCCGGCATAAAACGCCACGCACGTGGCCAACGAGGTGACGAAGAGCTCGGTCGGGGTCGGGGCGGTGTCCTCGCCGCCCGCGTCGCGTGGTTGGTCGACGCGTGTCCGATGCCCCCGCACGGTCACCTCATAGGCTTCGCCTTCGACAAACGCCACCGACATCTCGTGGGTCTTCGCAGTGGTGGCTTTCGCCCCTGTGAGCTGGTCGGTCATGCGTCGACTCCTTCGTCTGGGCTCTGGGCGCAATACCCCTTTGGGTATGATCGGTCTGTCGTCGGTGCCGGAAAAGAGGAGAAAGACCATGTCGTACGGGTACAGCGTCCGACTGACGCAGCCGTTCACCGCAGAACTCGTGCAGCGGGTCCGTGATGTCCTCAAAGAGAACGGATTCGGCATCCTCAGCGAAATCGACATCGCGGCGACGATGCTGAGCAAACTCGGCGCCGAGATGGAGGACTACGTGATCCTCGGCGCGTGCAACCCGCCGTTGGCGCATCGTGCGCTGGAGGCCGACCGCAGCATCGGGCTGATGCTGCCGTGCAACGTGACCGTCCGAGCCGACGGTCCGGATGCGACCATCGTCGAGGCGCTCGACCCACAGGTGATGGTCACCGTGGCTGGCCACACGGCGATGGGCGAGGTCGCCGATCACGCCGGTCGCCTGTTGCGCACCGCGCTCGACACACTGGTTGACGCCTCGGGTCACTGAGCATCACTGGTGACGCTGTCACCGGGAGTTGGTCGTCGCCGCCCGGGCTTTGCCTGTTTCCCCGCTCGACCACTCGTCTAGCATGGCGGGTGTCAGCATGATCGAGACCGTCGGATGGGCAACGTCCCAACGGTGGCGACGGACAGGTGGGTGGTGCAGGTGCAGCCGAAAACGACGGTCACAGATGCGGCGGGGTGGGAGATTCGCCGGGGCGACCAGGCGGTTGAGCTGCCGGTGCACAGTGCCACAGTGGGATCCGACGGTCTCAATGTGAGTCAACTCCTCGATGTCACCGGTCGGGTCACACTCGACCCGGGATTCACCAACACCGCAGCGTGTGAGTCGGCTGTGACCTATATCGACGGTGAAGCGGGCATCCTGCGCTATCGGGGCTATCCGATCGAGCAGCTCGCCGAGTCGTCGTCGTTTCTTGAGGTCTCCTACCTGCTGATCTATGGTCAGTTGCCGACCGCGACCCAGTTGGCCGAGTTCACCACGACGATCCGCATGCACACCCTGTTGCATGAGGAGATGCGTCAGTTCTTCGAGGGTTTCCCGCGCGACGCCCATCCGATGGCGGTGCTGTCGTCGGCCGTCAGCGCGCTGTCGACTTTCTATCAGGACAGCCTCGACCCGTTCGATCGCGACCACGTGGAGATAAGCACGATTCGGCTGCTCGCCAAGCTCCCCACCATCGCGTCCTATTCGTACAAGAAATCTATCGGTCAGCCACTGCTCTATCCGGACAATTCGCTGGGCTTTGTCGAGGATTTCCTTCGCATGACTTTCGGCGTGCCGACCACTCGCTACGAGGTCGACCCGCTGGCCGCCCGGGTGCTCGACATGTTGTTCGTGCTGCACGCCGACCACGAACAAAACTGCTCAACCTCCACCGTACGGCTGGTGGGGTCTAGCCACGCGAATCTCTTCGCCTCGGTCTCCGCCGGGGTCAACGCCCTTTTCGGCCCACTGCACGGTGGGGCGAACCAGGCGGTATTGGAGATGTTGCAGCGCATTCACGCTAATGGCGACGACGCGGAGAGTTTCGTCGCGGCGGTCAAGGACAAGCGTTCCGGCGTCAAACTCATGGGCTTCGGGCATCGCGTCTATCGCAACTATGACCCGCGTGCGGCGATCGTCAAGAAGGCCGCGCAGGACGTTCTCGGTCGGCTCGCCGCAGCCGATCCGCTGCTCGACCTGGCGATGCGTCTGGAGGAGATCGCACTGCGGGACGACTATTTCGTCACACGCCGGCTATATCCCAATGTGGACTTCTACACGGGCCTTATCTATAAGGCGATGGGCTTCCCTACCCGCATGTTCACCGTCCTGTTTGCACTCGGGCGGTTGCCCGGTTGGATCGCGCAGTGGCGGGAGATGATCAACGATCCGACGACCAAGATCGGTCGTCCCCGACAGGTCTACACCGGACCCGCGCAACGGTCCTATGTCCCGATCGGCGAGCGTTAGGACGCGAGGCGCTATGGCCGCTCCTCGATGAGATCGGCGGCGCCCATGAGGTCGCGAGGGTCGGTCCGGGGTCGCCCGGTTCCGCTCCTCGCGACGTCGCGGGACACCCGCGACAGCAGCTCCGGATCCGGAATCGCTGGGGCCATGACCTCGTGAATCTCTTCACGCACCTGCTCGACAGCGGCTTGGGTCGCCGCGACGATCGAGTCGGCGAGCGCCTGGGGATCCGCCGGGCGCAGTGCCCGGGGATCGATCTCCAGCGCGGTCAGGTCACCGCGGTAGCCGACGGTGGCCGAGATTAGCCCGTCGGGTGACTGCGCGGTCGCACTCACCTCTGTCATCTTTTGCCGGACATGTCCGAGATTAGCCTGCATCTGACGGTATTGGGTGAGCAAGCCGTCGATCTGCGCCTGCCATTCGGGCCTCATGGGCGAGCCTTTCGCCGGACTCCTGTCGACGTGGGCACTCTAGCCGATCGCAGCCCGTGGACCGCCGCCGAACCGGCGGTCCGGCGATGCGGTCGGTGCGAGGCGGCGCCAGTAGAGTACGACCGAGTTCGGAGTCGGACGTCGGCCGGTGAGGACGGTGATGACGGCACCACGGATAGGGATGAGACTCGTCGCGCTTGGCGTGACGGTCGTCGCCGTCGTGGCCTTGGCCAGCTCAGGTCTCCTATCGGCACGCGCGACGATCATGCTCGACGGCGGTGCGCAACTCGTCGCTGGAGCGCTCGCGGCGTTCTGTTGCGGATGGATGTCCCGGCGGGTGTGCGGCGTGGAGCGCACGTGGCGCCGTCTCATGGCGGTCGGCATGGCCAGCTGGGTCGGTGGCCGGACGATGTGGTTGTGGCAGCGGCTCGCCGAACCCGTCTCGTCATCGCCGTCGTGGGCCGACGTCGGCGACCTGATGATGCCGGTCTTCGCGCTCATGGCGCTGCTGATCATCGGGGTTCCGGCGGCCCGCCGACAGCCGGATGCCGTGCCAAGCCGGCCGGTCCTCGGCTCCCGACTCGTGTTGATCCTCGACGGACTCGTCGTCGTCGGCTCATTGCTGGTGGTCACCTGGGCCACGGCGTTGGGTGCGGTGGCCCAGGTGGGTGCACCGACTCCGTTGGCTTTTCTCGTGGCGATAGCGCATCCGGTCTTTGACCTCGTCCTGGTCGTCATCGTGGTGTTGGTGCTCACGCTGCGACCCATCGCCGGTCGGCTGCGCGCCCAGTTGGCGTTGCTGGGGCTCGGACTCGTCGGCGTCGCAGCCTCTGACAGCGCCTATGCCTATGTGGTGGCCAGCGGCGGCGGTGGCGGACTATCTCCGTTGGGAAACGCCGGCCTCATAGCAGGGCCGGGTCTGGTGGCGGTCGCGGCGCTCGTCACGGGCGAGTCGGCGGGAACACGACAGCGACGTCTCGCGGGTCGGACGGTCGAGTGGGCGCATCTGTTGCCCTACACGCCGTTGGGGGCGCTCGGCCTGCTCCTCGTGGCGCAACAGATCACGGGCGAACGCCCCGACGCGTTTGAGACCTATCTCGGCATCGCGATCGTCGCGCTCATCGTGGTGCGTCAGATGACCACCCTCATCGACAACCGGGAACTGCTCGCGCATGTCGTCGACGCCCAGCGGCGGCTGCACTATCAAGCGTTTCACGACCCGCTGACCGGACTGGCCAATCGGGCGTTGTTTCGCAACCGACTCGCCGCCGTCGTGGAGCTCTGCCGGGCGCAGCAACGCCCGGCAGCACTGCTTTTCATCGATCTCGATGATTTTAAAGTGGTCAACGACACGTTCGGACATTCCGGTGGCGATCGAGTGCTGCGGACCGTCGGCGAACGGCTGCGCGCGTGTGTGCGGGGGATGGACACGGTCGCCCGCCTCGGCGGTGACGAGTTCGCGGTGCTTATCGACGCGCCAGTCGAGCAGGTGGAGCGTCTGGGGCACCGCATCCTCGCGCAGGTGTGCAGCCCCTATGAACAGGGTGGCGAGACCGTCAGCGTCGCGGCGAGTGTCGGCGCGGTCGTCATCGACGGCACCGAACCCGGCCTGACCCCCGACACACTCATCCGGCGCGCCGACGCCGCGATGTATGCGGGGAAGCGCTCAGGCAAAGGGGTTCTCGTGGTCTATGGCCCAGAACACTCCGACGGCGATGAACACCTCGACCTGCCGGCGCGCCTCGCCGAAGCGCTCATCGCCGATCCGGCGGCGTCCGGACTCGACGTGCACTATCAGCCGATCGTCCGCATGGTCGACGGGGAGGTGGTCTCCTATGAGGCGCTGGCGCGGTGGGTTCATCCGGAGCTCGGACCTGTCTCGGCCTCAACCTTCGTCGCCGTGGCGGAGCGCTGCGGCCTGATCGGTCGGCTCGACGAGTTCGTGCTTGACCGGTCGTGCCGTGACCTCGCGGCGCATCTGGCGGTCCACGGTGGACATATGAGCGTGCACGTCAACGTCGCCGGCAGTCGGTTCGGTCATCCCGATGTGGAGGCGTCGGCGATCGCCGCGCTCGAGCGCTATGGGCTGCAACCCCACAACCTCGTGCTCGAGGTGACTGAAAGCAGTCGAATTCCGGACCCGGTGGCGGCGGCGGAGAGCGCCGGCCGGCTGCGGGAACGTGGCATCAAGCTCGCGCTCGATGACTTCGGCACCGGATACAACACGTTGTCGCAGCTCCATGCGCTGCCCGTCGACATCGTCAAACTCGATCGAACGCTCACCGCGGTCCGGCCGGTCAATCCGACGCACTCGCCTCTCCTCGACGCGAGCGACGACGCGACGCGCGGTGGCCGGCCGCCGAGATCTCGGCCCGAGGCGCTGTGTCGGGCGATCGTCACCATCGCCGCCGAGCTGGGGGTTTCGGTGGTCGCCGAAGGTGTCGAGGGTGTCGAGCAGGCGGCGGTGCTCACGCAGGTCGGCTGCGACTATGCGCAGGGATATCTCTATGGTCGTCCCGCCCCGCTGACAACTCTGGTGGGCTGAGACGGCGGCTCGTTAGCCGCTGTCGGCGGATGGCTGAGATGTTTCGTGCTGTCGGGTCGGCACCCGCACCACCACCGTTGTTCCCTCGCCCGGCACCGAGACGAGGTCGATGGTGCCGTGGTGGGCGGTGATTGCTTGACGTGCGATAAATAGACCCAAGCCGATTCCCTTCGTCTGCAGATGTCGCGTCAAGGTTGACCGGTAGAAGCGGTCGAAAACTCGTGCCTGCTCATCAAAGGGAATGCCGATGCCGGCGTCGGCGACCGTGAGCACGGCCCAGTCGACGTCGC
The DNA here is from genome assembly GCA_963736695.1 of uncultured Actinomycetota bacterium. Taxonomy (GTDB): domain Bacteria; phylum Actinomycetota; class Actinomycetes; order Mycobacteriales; family Micromonosporaceae; genus CAVTPU01. Next base: position 1,670,778 of record CAVTPU010000004.1, on the reverse strand, counting down.
TTATCGTCGCTCGCTGAAGGCTTAGATCCAGACGCCCACCCCTGCGGGAATAGCTGATCGCGTTGCTGAGCAGGCTCTCGGTCACTCGGCGCAGCTGGGTCGGATCCCCATCAATCTCAATGTCGTCGGCGATGTCGGTGAGGAACACCAAGTTGCGCGCCTGAGCGGATGGGCGAGCGCCGTCGGCGGTGTCACGGACCAGACCCGATAAGTCCAACCTGCTGAAGTTGGCATCGAAGGCGCCACTTTGGATCTCGGCGGCGGCGAGCAGGTCGTTGAGCACCTCGAGCAGTCGCGTGCTGCTTTGAGTGACCTTGTCGACCATGGTGCGTTGCGCCGGGGTCAACTCCCCGGCGTCCTCGTCGCGCAACAGTTCGAGATAGCCAAAGACACTGGTCAGAGGGGTGCGCAGCTCATGGGACAGGCGAGAGATGAACTCCGCGCGCATGAATTCGATCTCGTCCGCGAGCGGTCCGGTCTCCTTCGCTGATCCGATGTCGTAGAGCACGACGTCCACGGTCGATCGGTCGGCCGAGGAGCGGGCCCGATAGGAGACCATGGTCGGCGCGCTCGCTGGCCGGATCACGGTCAGGTTGACGTCTGTCGAATCTCCGAGTTGTCGAGCCAAGTCGATGCCGGCGACGATGCGGGCAGGTTCGGCGAAGTGGTCGCGCACCGATGTTCCGACAAGGTCGCGGCGGGGGCGGCCGAAGAGCACCTGTGCGGGGTGATTCGCTTCGATGATCAAGCCGACGGTGTCGGTGACGAGCCGTGGCGTGAATTCCCCGACGTCGTTCGCCTCGCCTGCGTCCTCACCGTGAGCCCGCGACATCCCCGGCACTCCGACTCACAGGGACGCGGGCCGGCGTGCCCGCATCACCAGGGAGACCCCCGGCCAGCGTCGCACCGGCAGGACCCGTTCCAGTGCCACGGTGGCACCGAGAGCGAGATTGACGGCCCACGGCACGGCGTCGAGGTCGCTGCCCCGCGCACGTCGGCGTCGCCACACGGCCACCGGACGAAGAAGCACGTTCCAGCTCCAGATCTCGTCGACGACGAGCCCGGCTTTCTCCGCGAGCGCGGCCAGCGACGCACGCGAATAGCGACGCACGTGGCCGACCGCGACATCGTGCTCGGACCACAGCGCCATGTCGCATGGCACGGTGATGAGCGCCGCGCCATCGGGGCGAAGCACCCGGTGGATCTCCGCCGCCGCGACGTGGTCCTCGTCGATGTGCTCGAGGATGTCGAAGGCCACCACGAGGTCGGTTCCGCGTGATGGCAACGGAAGGCTCCGGGCGTCGCCACGGATCACCGGCAGTCCCCGCCGGGCGGCGACCCCGGCGCCGGCCGGGCTGAACTCGACCGCGAGCGGCGACCATCCGTGGGCTCGCAGCACCCGGGTGTTGCCCCCACCGGCCGCGCCCACGTCGACTGCGAGCCCCGGCCCTCGCCCGGCCCGGTGCAGGCCGCGCAGCTGCCGGGCGAGAAGCGTTCGGCGCTCGCGGTACCACCAGTGGGTGTCTTCGAGTGCGGCGAGCTTGTGAATCTCGGCTGTCTCCATGCCGCGCCTCCACCATCGTGGTGTGCTGAGGGGCAGCAGCCACACGGTAGCGCATTCGACGCGGTGGCGGGCGCGGCTCACGGGGCAACCACCGGTTCCGGGGCGGCGGGCGGATTGCGGCCCGGTCGGTGTTCGTCACCCGCGATCCTCCGCGCTCGTTGGGCGCTGTGCGGGAGTGTGTCACCGGGCCGTGGTAAGGCGGGGTCGGGTGACGCGGCACGCGATGGGGGGCACGATGACGGTCGTCGCGAACCACGGCGCCACGCAGCCCGGCCGTGAGTTCATGCCGGCGCGCCGGGCTGAGCCGGCCCGCTGGGTTCGTTGGTGGTTGGTGCGCGCGCTGCCGTGGCTCGTCGCCGGCGGGGTCCTCGCGGCGACGCTCGCGAGCCAGGCGACGCCGTGGACGGCCATCACGGCGTACGCCATCTATTGGTTTGTTGCGGTCATCGTGCCGGGAACCCTCGTCTATCGCGCGCTGCGCGGCAGCCACGGCAACGTTGCGGAGGACGTCGGTTTCGGAGCCGTCACCGGTTTGATCATGGAGTTGGCCGCGTGGGCATTCGCTGCGGCGACCGACCTCTCGCGAGTGTTGTGGCTGTGGCCGTTGGCGGTCATCGGGCTCTTCGCGTTGGCGCCCCGGCTGCGTCGGCATTGGCGGGTCAGCGATCCCCGCCCGTTGCCATTGGCGTGGTCGTGGCTGATCGCGGCGGTCATCACAGTCGCGGTGGCGTGGGCGGGCCTGCAGTGGCGCACCATGCCCTTGCCGCCACAGACCCATGAATACTATGTGGACACCTTCTATCTGCTTTCGCTGGTGCACGAGCTGACGCGGCCGATGCCCTGGCAGGTGCCACAGCTCGCTGGCGACCCGCTGCACTACCACTTCCTCTCGTACGGGCATATGGCCGCCGCCTCGATGATCAGCTCGGTGGACCCGGTGGTTGTCCTGCTGCGCCTGTGGTCGGGGCCGATCCTGGCCGTCGGCGTCATCGCCACCGCCGCGACCGCACGAGCGCTCACCGGGCGGTGGTGGACCGGACCGCTCGCCGCCGCAGGCATCTTCTCCCTGCCGTTGGGGTTGGGTTGGCCGTCGACCGTGCCGGGCGCTCAGCCGATCTCGATGAACAGCCCGTCGTTGACCTACGTATTGCCGGTGCTCATGCTCGCCACCGCCCTCGCCTGCCAGTTGGTGCGCGGCCAGCCGTTGAGGTGGGCCTGGCCGTTGCTGGGCGCAGCGGCGTTGGCGTGCACCGGTGCGAAGGCCAGCGGCCTTCCTCTCCTGCTCGTCGGGGTGGCCGCCGCGATTGGATTCCGAGCCGTCACCCAGTGGCGGGAGAGGGTCGGCGGCGCGGGCGCCTTCCGGTGGCTGCCGTGGCGGGCGCTGGCCGGGTTGGCGGTGCTCGTGGCCGCGGTGGTGATTGGCTCGTCGCTGTTCGTCGGCGGCGGAGCGAACGGGCTCTTTCTTCAGCCCTTCGGAACTGAGCGCTGGATGCCGATCTACAAGCTGACGTTGGGGCGCACGATCGCGCCGATCGACCTCGGATTCGTCCCTGGCGGCATCGCGGCGGCCGGCACGCTCGGATGGGCCTTCGCGATCGCGATCGCCGGCTGGTGGTTGGTGGCTCAACTGCCCCGGCTCGTGGGGCTGCTCGCGCTCGCCCGCCCTAGAGTTCGCCGCGACCCGGCGGCGTGGCTGCTCGCGGGGGCTCTCCTGACCGGGGTCGTGGCCATGTGGACGCTGCAGCACGCGGCGGCGTCGCAGATCTACTTCTTCGCCACCGGCATGCCATTCGGGTTCCTTCTCGCGGTGTGGTTGCTCTCCGACACGGTGGCCGACCGGGTCGGTGTGACCGTGGTCGGCGGACTTGTCGCGGGTGGCGTCGTGCTTGCCGTGGTGCGGGCCCTGCACGAGTCGTCCATGCCGGCTCCGACCGTGTCCGCGTGGACGAGGGCTGTCGTGACTCCGATGTGGATCGCAGCGGTGATCGGCGGGGCGCTCGCGCTCGGCTGGGTCGTGGCGCGCCGCTGGTCGCCGTGGTTGCGTGGGAGGGGAGTCGGGGTGGCTGTCGCCATGCTCGTGGGCGCCAGCCTCCTCTCGGGGTGGTATGGCCTGCAGTCGCTCGCCGCACAGAACCCTGATGCGCCGACGGACCGAAATCAGATCATGTTCACCGCCGATCGCGCGAGGGCCGCGTTGTGGCTCGACCGCCACGCCGGCCGTGACGACGTGGTCGCGACCAACGTCCATTGCCGGGGCACGGTGACAAAACCGCGATGCGACACCCGGGCGTTCTGGGTCGCCGGACTCGGTGGCCGGCGCACGGTGATCGAAAGCTGGGCCTACACCGACGGCGCGATGTCGGCCTATGGCAACGGCGGGTTCGGCATGGCCCAGCAGGCGGCGCCGGATCAGCCGCGATATCAGCTCAACGAACGGGTCTTCAGGAATGCGGACCCGGCCGACGTGGCCGCGTTGCGTGCGCGTTTTCACGTTCGGTGGCTCCTCGTCGACCACGACGCGGGCCCGGTCTCCGCGAGCCTCGGCCGGGTCGCCCACGCGCGCTATGTCGACGGTCCAATCACGATCTATGAGTTGCCCGACGCGTAACCCGCGCCGCTCGCGGCGGTTGGGTTTCAGTGGAGGCAGAGGGGAGCGGTCGACGCATGCACCACGCCAACTACTACTACGGACACGCGCATGTGCTCGCCCGCTATTGCGGCCTCGCCGACGCGGTTCACCCGCCCCGCGTGCACGGTTATCTCCAACACGGTTGGAACATCGGCGATGGGCTGGCCCCCGGAGTGCCGTTCGTCGACGGCAGCACGCTGCTCGTGTGGTCGGAACAGACCCGGCGCCGGGCCTGGTCGCTGGGGCGCCGCAACGTCATCACGGTCGGGGCGCCATTCGGATATCTGCTCGCCCTGCGCGCCGCCGCCACCCAACCACCGTTGGAGCAACGCGCCGGCACCATCTTCTATCCGTTTCACGGGTGGGAAGGCCAACAGGTCGTCGGCGAGCATCAACGACTCATCGACGAGATTCGCGACGTCGAGCCCGGCCCGGTCACGGTCTGTCTCTATTGGAACGAATACCGATCACGGCGGGTGCGGCGTCGTTATGAGCGGGCCGGGTTCCGGGTGATCTGCCACGGAAATCGGGGATTCTGGTGGCGCGACCACGACCGGGGATTCCTTGAACGTCAGCTCGGCGAGCTCATCCGCCATCAACGGGTCGCCTCCAACCGGCTCAGCAGCGCCCTGTGGTATGCCGCTGCGGCCGGCTGTGATGTCGCGGTCTATGGCGACCCGATGTTGCTGGAGAAGGCCGATCTCACCTTCGGCGGCGAGGCACGCATCCGGGCACAGTGGCCACAACTCTATGGACATCGCACCGATCGGGCCGAGTGCTATGCGTCGGCTCGAACCGAGCTCGGGCTTGACCTGCTCGCCCCACCGGGAGAGTTGCGGGCACACCTGGGATGGCCCAGCCCCGACGAGGAATTGCGGACCACGGCCGCGTCGGAAATCAGGGAGGTTCGATGAACCAGCGTCGTCACCGGCCGGATCAGGCGCAGCCGGGCAGCACGGCAGCCTACGCCTTCAGCGATTGGGACCCGGACCGCGCGCCGGCCGTGCCCCGCAGCGTGGCCATCAACCGGGCGCTGATCGGTCTCGCCGGTTCCGGTCGGCGCGTGCTGCTCGCCGGACCCCACGACGACAACCTGGTCACCGCGTTGCTCGGCAGCGGCGCCGAACTGACCTATCTGGTCCGTGCCGCCGGAGACGCCCGACGACTCGCCGACCAATGGCCGACACCGACAGTCCTTTGTGGATCTCCTGGTACGCTCGACCCGGCGCACCCATTCGACACGGTGATCGCCGCGTCCGGGCTCGATCGGCTCACCTCTGTGGAGGGTGAGCAACCACAGTGGATCGACCTTGTCCGCGCGCTCACCGAGGTGCTCGCCGCCGACGGGGTGTTCGCGTTCGCCCAACCCAATCCGCTGAGCCTGCACGAGCTGGTGCAACTCGACCCGACCCGCCGCTATGACATGGACGCTGCCTGGTCCGGGACCGACTCGACCGCGCCCGCGACGATGGACCAGGTCGCCGAGGCGTTGGGTGCCGTCGGGTTGCGAGTCGCCGCCGACTACACCTGTTTCGCCGAGCCAGGGCGGCCCCAGCTGCTAGTGAGCAGGCCCCTCGTCGGCGCCACCAGATCGCCACTGCGCGGTGCTGTTCGGGCGTTGACTGCTCAGGCATACACCGCCGCAGTGCGGGCCGAACCGGTGCTCACCGATCCCCGGCCGGTGATCGCCCGCGCCATCGAGGCGGGCGTCGAGGAACGTTACGCCGCCGGATGGCTGGTGCTCGCCTCGCGCGGCTTCGCCGACGTCACCAGGGGCGACGCCCTCATCGTCGGAGAGACGGGCGGGCGTGGCTACGCCGTACGCGTCGAATCGGGGGTTCCCACGAGCGAGGTCTTTGTCGGCGCCGAACCCGTCACCCGAGCCGGGATACGCCGCGTCACCGCAGCGCCCGAGGTCGCCGGGTGGCGCGGAGACCTCGTCGAGACGCGACTGGCCGCCGCGAGCGCGCGGGCCGACGTTGCCGCGTTTCGGGCCACGCTGAGCCGGTTCGTGACCTGGCTCATGGGCCACACGCATGACGGAGTCATCTCGGGACCCGTCGCGTTCGCGACTCCGGCGACGGTGCTCGACGACGGCACCGATCTGCATCTACTCGCGCCCCGCTGGGAACCCGTCACGGCCGTGCCCGTCGACGTCGTCATTACCCGCGCGCTGTGGACCCTCGCCGTGCCGATGGTCACCGGCCCCACCCCGCACCCGTGGCGGATGCTCTCCAGCGCGCACGACTTCACCACGATGCTGTTGGGCATGGTCGACCGGGGAGCCCGCGAGGCGGACTATCTCGCCGCCATCGACCTGCACGTCGCCTGGGAAACTGCGGAGGAAGGCCTCGACCCGCCGGCGAGCCAGCACCGGCGCCGCGAGCTGCTCGCCATCGGCCCAGGCAGCGTGCCTGTCGACGTCCGTGGCTATGCGCAGCTCGCGGACGCGCTGTGGCGTCAGCGTTATCAGCTCAGCCACTTGTTGGCGAAGCTCGCCTGGACCGAGTCGATGATCCGCTCCCGTGACCGCGCGGTGAGCATGATGGATTTCGAGATCCAGCTCGCTCGCCGGACCCTGTTCGGCAAACTCGTCACCCTCGCCCGGCAGACCTATCGCGTCGCCCGGCGCGATCTGAAGAAATTGCGGGCACAGGTCCGACGGTGGCGGCAGAGGCGGGCGGCGGCGAAGACGTGGGCGCCGGCGCCCGTCGAGGAGACTCTCGACGGGGCTGTCGTCGCAGCCGCGACGACAGCTGCCGCGCCGGGAGTCACCGCTGGCGGCCCGATGCGGACGTCGGGATGACCAGTGTCACGCGAATGCCGGTGCGGTGGTCCGGCGACTATCGCCACTCCGCGCTGATCCTGGGGACTGCGCAGTTCGCCGCCGGATATGGCATCGCCAACACCACCGGGCAGCCCGGACCGGCTGCGGTCGCCGAGATTCTGCGGACAGCGGAGCACGCCGGGGTGACCCATGTGGACACCGCCCGGGCCTATGGGGTGAGCGAGGAACGGGTGGGGGCCGCACTGCGAACCGCTCCGTCGACATTGGACATTGTGACGAAGGTCGCGCCGCTGCCGTCGGATGAGCCGATCACGGCAGCCCGGGCCGGGCAGTGGGTGGAGGACAGCGTGCGCGAGAGCCTCGATCGGCTGGGCCGGTCTCGGCCGGCTACCGTGCTGCTGCACCGCCGCGCCGACGCGTTGATCGCCGGCGGCGCGGCGTGGAACCGATTGCGTGAATTCGTCGCCGCCGGCACCGTCGACCGGATTGGAGTCTCGGTCGCCTCGCCCGCCGACGTCGCTTCCGTGCTCGACCTGCCGGGCCTGGGCTATCTGCAGGTGCCATGCAACATCGTCGACTGGCGCTGGGCCGACCACGAGGTGACCGCGGCGTTGTCGCGGCGCACAGACGTGGTGGTGGTGGCCCGCAGCGTCTATCTGCAGGGCCTGCTGACTGCAGGATCGGAGCTGCCGTGGCCTCACCTCGACGACCGGTCCCGCGACCTCGTCGTCGGCCGACTCGATCGGCTGGCCGAGGCTCTGGGCCGGGCCGGGCGTCGAGACCTATGCCTGGCCTATGTGTTGTCGCTGCCGTGGGTGACGGCCGCCGTGGTGGGAGCCGAGACCCCGAGTCAGGTGCTCGATAACACGGACCTCGCCGCGCGGGCACCGCTTAATTCCGCCGACCGGGCCGAGGCGTCAGCCGCGATCGCGGCGTTGCGGGCACACCTGCCCGAGCGGCTTCTCGACCCCAGCACGTGGGGCTGACCGATGGGCACGCACGATCGTGATCCGCTGAGCCCGCTAGCGTTGTTCGGCCTGTCGGGCCGGGTCGCGGTGGTCACCGGAGCCACCGGGAGGCTCGGCACGGTGATGACTCGCACCCTCGCGGCCGCCGGTGCCAGGGTGTGGGCGGTGGCACGCGATCAGTCCCGACTGGACGACCTCGCGGCCGACCTCGACAGCGGCGGACTCGCCTGTCGGGCGTGGTCGTGCGACGTCACCGTCGACGCCGACGTGCACCGGCTCGCCGACGCGGTGCGTGCCGCGGAGGGCCGGCTCGACGTGCTCGTGCACAACGCGCACGTGGGCCGGGCGGGAACCCTCGCCACGGCCCGGCCCGCCGACGTGGCCGAGGCCACCGACCTCGCGCTGTCGGCGTTCATTCGACTGGTCAATGCCACCCGCGACCTGCTCGCAGCCGCACCCGACTCGGCCTCGGTGATCACCGTCGCCTCCATGTACGGGTTGGTGAGCCCGCGCCTCGAGATCTATCCGGACGCGACGTGGTGCAACCCGCCGGCATACGGCGCGGCGAAGGCTGGGCTGCTTCAACTGACCCGCTATGCCGCGGTGGAGCTGGCCCGCGCCGGAATCCGGGTCAACGCGTTGACCCCGGGTGCCTTCCCCGCCGACGCCGGCGAGGCGAACGCGTCGCTACGGGACTCGATCGCCCGACACACCCCACTCGGCCGGGTCGGGTCGGTGGAGGAGATCGCGACCGCGCTGCTCTTCCTCGCCTCACCCCGGTCGAGTTTCGTCACCGGCTCAAACGTGGTCGTCGACGGGGGCTGGACCGCCTGGTGAATCACCGTCGGCCGAGGCTGCCACACCGGCCAGTCCCGCCGACGCGGCCCCGGGGCCGAATGAGTCGCCACGTGTGGCGCTGATCGGGGCTCGCAGTCGCATGAGCCAGAAACTGGCCGGCACTCGGGTCGCGTCCGTGACGAGCTCACCGGTCACGTCACCGAACCACGGTTGGGCCAGCGCGGCGAAGCGCGCCGGGGTGCGCACATGCTCGCCGCGGTCGTTGGCGGACATCCACCGCGACACCCGACCCTGGCCGGGTTCGAAACACGTGTCCACACAGATCACCCGACCACGCGGGGTGAGCACTCCAGCGGTCAGCCTGAGCAGTTCGGCGCACGCGTCGTCGTCGAGGTGGTGGAGCAGGCCGAGCAGCAGGACAGCGTCGACCGGCGCGACCCGGTCAACCTGGCTGGCGTCGAACACGCCACAGTGGAACTCCGCCTGGTCGCCCCACCGCCGGCGGGCATAGTCGATATAGCGGGGGTGGGTGTCGAAACCCGTATAACGCACGGGCGGAAGCTGGCCGAGATAATAGGCCGGACCGCATCCCACGTCGAGCACCCGTTCTCCGGGATTCAAATCCAGCTCGGTGATGCACCGCTCACGCAGGCGGTGCGCGCCGATCCCCTTCTGCAGCGCGACATACAACGGAACGAAACTGAGCAGACCCTTGGCCCAGTCCAGCATGACAGCCCCTCTCCGGTGCCGCCGCCATCGTGGCGGTTCCGGACTGACCAACGAGCCGCAGCGGTGAACGAGTCGGCGTGTCCACGGCGTTTAGCCCGGCCAGCCGGGCCGATGGCGATAGGCTGACCACGTGCTGCGGGAGGCGGTCGAGGCCGACCGGGAACGGGTCCGTCGCTGGCGCAACCACCCTCAGGTGCGCGAGTGGAGCCTGAGTCAACACGAAATCACCGCAGCTGAACATCTCCGGTGGTGGACCGTTGTGATGGCCGACCCAAACCGGCGAGTGCTTGTCTATCACCACCGGACGGCGCCTGCGGGCATCGTCACCTTCGACATCGGCGAGGTTTCCGGCCCCGAAGCGTCCGACACCGACTCGCCCGAGGTCGGGGCGCTCGGCGCCCGATGGGGCTTCTTCCTCGATGTCGATGGCCTGGAACGACGCGGCGAGCTCGTGCCTGCCTGGGTCGGGCTGGAACGGGAGGCGATCCGCTACGCCTTCGACACCGTGGGGGTTCGCCGGCTCGGCGGTGAGGTGCTCGCCGCCAACACGCCTGTGCTCGCCCTGCATCAACGTTTCGGCTTCGTGCCCACTCGGCACTATCAGCGTGACATCGCCGGACGCGTGCACGACGTGGTCTATCTGGAGCTCACAGACGATCCCAGAAGGGGGAAATCCGATGGCTGAGCCGATGACGATCGCCGGCACCCCGGTCGGCCCCGGACACCCGCCCTACGTCGTGGCGGAGATGTCGGGCAACCACAACGGCGACCTCGACCGCGCCCTCGCGATCATCGACGCCGCCGCCGCGAGCGGCGCAAGCGCGGTGAAACTGCAGACCTATCGCCCCGACACGATCACCATTGACGCCGACGGGCCGCAGTTTCGGGTCTCGGCGGGCCATGACCTGTGGGGCGGGGAACGACTGTTCGACCTGTTTCGCCGGGCGCACACGCCCTATGAGTGGCACTCCCACCTCTTCGCCCGGGCCCGCGAACACGGCCTCACGATCTTCTCCGCACCCTTCGACCCGACCGCGGTGGCGCTGCTCGAGGAGTTGGGCACCGCCGCCTACAAGATTGCTTCGTCGGAGATCGTCGACCTGCCACTCATCCGGCTGGTCGCGAGCACCGGCCGACCCGTGATCCTGTCGACCGGCATGGCGACCGCCGCCGAGATCGACGCAGCGGTGCGCGCAGCCCGCGCCGCCGGATGTGTCGACCTCGCCCTGCTCGCCTGCACCGCGGCCTATCCGGCTCCGCCCAGCGACAGCAACCTGCGCCGCCTGCCGCTGCTCGCTGACGCCTTCGACACCGTGGTGGGCATCTCCGACCACACTCCCGGCATCGGTGTGGCGCTCGCGTCCGTCGCGCTCGGCGCGGGCCTGATCGAGAAGCACCTCACCCTCGCCCGGTCCGACGGCGGCGTCGACGCCGAGTTTTCGCTCGAGCCGGCCGAACTCGCCATGTTGGTGCACGAGTCGACGCAGGCGTGGCAGGCGTTGGGGCGGGGCATGATCGGGCCTACCGCGGCCGAGGCCGAGGGCTTGCGATTTCGTCGGTCGCTCTATGTCGTGGCGGATGTGCGCGCCGGCGACCCGGTGACCGTCGACAATGTCCGGTCGATCCGTCCGGCCGGCGGGTTGGCGCCCGAGACCATCTCGACCGTGATCGGGCGGGCCTTCGCCCGCGACGTGTCCCGGGGCACCCCACTGACCTGGGACCTCATCTAAAACCCCCAAAGCCCGACCTTTGTACGCCGATGTGTCCGCACGATCGTGACGGTCCGGGTCGGCGAATCCGGCGACGGTGCCTGCCGCGTGGCGCCCCGTTGCAGGTCTGCGGCATCACCTCTTCGAGATGTGGACGCTTGACGAGTTCGGGAACCTCAACTGATGATCGTTGTCGGGATTGCCGTCAAGCAGGATGTGCAGTGTTCGCTGGCAGGAAGGAGATAACTGGGCTTGAACTCTCAGAAGGACACTTCCCGGTTTTGGCTGGAAATCGGACTGATCGGTGCCGGAGCGGCCTTGATCGTCGGGGAGCTTCCGATTGATAGTTGGTGGATCAAGCTGACATTGACCGTCGTGATAATCATAGGTATAGGCATGGCAGTCGATGGAATTCGCGGCCTGCTCGCGAAGCGCGAGTCAGTGAGGCGGGAAGTCGATTGACGTCATCGGTGGCAGGCGAATGGTTTCAGAAACCGAGCATTTTGGATGGTCATCCAACTAGAGGCGCAATTCCCAGATGCCGGAAATTTCCGGATCAGGTCAGCCATTCGATCGAGAGGCATCGGTAATGGATGTCCGCGCGAGACGCTTTCTCGTGCTGCGTGTTCTGACTGTCATGGCGGTGATGGCGATCGCCATCGCACTCGATGCATGGTGGCAAGGCGCGTTGGTGGCATGCGGCGGCGTGGGAGTAATGACCGTCCTCGACCACGTCGAGAAGAGAAAGGACTGGCTGTAACGTAACCACGTCGTCAAGGGCATGTTCTCGACATGCTCAACGCCGATTGGCAGGGGTCCGAAATGCTGGCACGTCGCATCGTTGCGGGACTGCTCGCAGTTTTTGGACTCTTGATTGGCTGTGACCAACTATTTGACCATGATCCGGGAATCAGGACCGGGGCGGTGGTTTACACAGTTGTGTTCTTTGGCATGGCAATCTCGCTGTGGCGAAAGCCGGCAGAGGCGCCCGAAAAGTCCTCAGAATCTCGCAAAACCCATCCCTGACAACGCCAGATCTCGGCTGGTCGCTGGTCACGTCGATTCGACGGTGATGGTGGTGAGTCGGCAGAACTCGGCGAAGAGGTCATAACCATCCCACACCGGGGTGAAGGCGAGCGCCGACCCGAGCGGCACGATGCGGTCGACACCGCCGGAGCCGATCGACCCTACGAGGTCGCGCAATTGCGCCGGTGTGAAGCCGAAGACGGCGAGCGTCTGGTCTCGGCGTTGGAGGATGGCGGCCAGATCTGTCAGGGTCGGCACGGTCGCGACGGGGAAGACGCCAGCGCCGAGCCATCGTCGGGGAGTGTCCGCGGGCGAGGTGAGGCCGACGCCGAGGACCGCCGATCCGTAGGGCCACACCGCCTCCGCCGAGCCTGCCGCGACCAGGTCATAGGCGGAGACCCGGCGTTGCACGGCCATCGCCGGATCGCGGTCGCGTTCTTGGTCGTGCGCGGCCGCGGCGACTCGGGTGAGCAGGTCGTCGCGCACGGCGGCGGCGTGGGTCGCGGCGCCGATGAGAAACAGGGCGCGCGGCGACGAGCAGGCCGCCTGATCGAACCAGTAGGCGTCGTTGGCGAGGCGGCGGGCCAGATCGTCGCGTGTGGACTCGTCGGCGGCGCGCCACGCGTCGATGGCGACGACAGCAAACGACGAACGGTCGGGGAACGTGAGGTCGCGGGCGGCCGGTGCCAATGGGATCGCGCGGATTCGTCGCACCGTCTCGTCGCCGCCCCAGATCACGCGCAGATCGCAGGCGGCGGAGAAGGTCCCGGTGACCGAGTCGTCATGACCATAGCCGACCATTCGCTGGGTTCGGGCGATCACCGGGTCAGCCGTCGTGAGCTGTTCGTTGAGCAGGCGCAGCAGCAATGTGGTGGCGCCGCCCGCGCGCGGTGACACGCGCACGATGCCCGCGTTGCCGGCGAGCGCGGCGAGTGCCCATGAATAGACGAAAATAGTGTCCACATTGGCTGGTGGGAGGTGAAAGATGAGGCCGCGAGCCGATCGGACGGTGTCGGCTGGTCCGTCGCCGGCCCGGTCGAGCACCTCGCGCAGTCGCGTGGGCCGCAGAAAGAACCCGAGGGTGCCGAGCTCCGGATAACGGCGGGTGACGTCGGGCGCGAGCAATGGGCGGGCGAGTCCGGTGAGGAAGTCGACCATGCGGGGGTCGCCGACGCGCAGTCCATCGACGGCTCGGGCAGCATCGATCTCGGCGACGACCGTCTCCGCGGGTGTCTGCGGTCCGGCGGGAAAGAGCAGGTCAACCACGGGGCTCTCCGGAGAATGTGTCGCTGCATCCGCGGGCCTCGGCCCGAGGAAGTCGGCCGAGCACCCGAAACCGCTTTCCCGGCCAGTCGCCATCGTCGATGCCGTCGACCACGCCGAGGTCCTCGGTGAGCAGGGCGTTGCCCGGATATGACGTGGGCAGCGTGCTCACCACTTCGATGAGCCCTTCGCTCCCGGTGGGCAGTGGTTCAAAGCTCATGGGGTCGCGGATCACCACGTCGGCGAAGTCCGGGCAATAGAGGTGACCGCCGGAGTCGCTCTCCAGATAGATCGTGCCGATCTGTTCGACCATGCCATAGAAGTTGTGCATCTTCGTCAGCCCGGTGTCCCGGGCGAACCGGCGTCGGAACTCGCTGTTGTCGACCGCTTGGTCCGCGAGCTTCTTCCACCCTCCAGAGTGGATGAGTGCGCCATTGGAGAGGTCCCATCCGGCTGCCCGCTGATAGAGAAAGAGCCATACCAGATAGGTGAATCCGAATATCAGGAAGGGTTGGTCACCGTGTCGGGAAAGGAATTCCCCGATCGCCGGCACGTCGGTCTCGCCGTTTTCGTCGAGTGCCCACGTGTGGTCCCGACCAAATGTGATCATGCCGAGCATGCCGGCACCCCGGGCGCTGTATGAGCGGCGGTCGCCCACCACGCCGCGACTGTCCACAATGAGCATCGGCAGTCGGGCCGGCCCGAGCACGCTCGCGAGCGTCTGGGCGAGCGCGCGGTTCTGCGCCGCGGCCGCGTCCCGGTCGAGATAGATCCGGCTCACGTCGCCGGTGGTGCCGCTGGAGGTGAGCACCTTGACGACGTCGTCGGCGGGCACGCTGCGCAGCGTCTGCTGCTTGAACAGTCGCACCGGCAACCACGGCAGGTCGGCGATGGCGTTGATGTCATCGGGCCGTTGCCGGGTGGCTTCCAAGATTCGCGCGTACGGAGGACACCGCTCGCGATGCGACGAGACCAGCTCACGCAACTGGGGCACCAACAGTTCTTCCTTGCGGGCCTGCGGCAGCGTGAAGACGCTCACGAGGCGATCACCGCCGCAGCCGCCGCATAGTCGACCTTGCCGCTGGACAGCAGAGGCAAGGCGTCGACGCCGCGGGTGAGCACGCCGGACGGGTGCAGCCCGAGACGGTCGCAGACGGTGGCTCGCACCGCCGAACAGCGGGCGTCGTCGCCGGCTTCGACCAGCAGCACGAGCCGGTCGTCACCGGGCAGGGCGGCGACCGGACCGACGACGGGTTCGGCCTCGGCGAGCAGGCGCTCGACGTCGTCGAGGTTGATTCGCACCCCGAACACCTTCGCCATGCGCTTGCGGCGCCCGGTGATCGACAGATAGCCCTCGGCGTCGATGTCGCCGAGGTCACCGGTGGCGAGCACGCCGCCGAGCTCGTCGCCGCGGCTCAGGTCGACGGCGGATTCGGCGTACCCCATCATGACGTTGGGTCCGGTGTAGACAACCTCGCCGTCTTCTCCGATGTGGACATCTCCGCCGGGCACCGGCAGCCCCACCGAGTGCGGCTTGTCGAGCAGGCGGTGTGGGGGAAGCACGGTCATGCGGGCGGTCGCCTCGGTCGCGCCATACATGACGAACAGGCGCCCGCCCTCGGCCGCCATGGCGTGGTGGAACTCCGTCGCGACGCGGGGAGGCAGTCGCCCGCCGGCGGCGGCGAGGGTGGTGACGCTCGGATGTGCGGCCGGGTTGAATCCGACTCGGCGCAACATCTCGAACTGATAGGGCACCGCACTCAGCGAGGTGACCCGGTGGGTGTCGACGGCCGTCCAGAAGTCCCGCTCGGTGAGTGAGCCGCGGTGAAGCACCAGTGTGGAGCCGGCGAGCAGGTGGCTGTGCAGCACCGAGAGACCGAAGGTGTAATGCAACGGCAGGGTGGTGATCGCGACGTCGTCGGCGGAGATCTCCAAGGCGGAGACGATCGCCTCGGCGTTGTGCGTGACAGCCTCACCGGAGAGGCGTACGAGTCGGGGGTTGCCGGTGGATCCGGATGTGGTGAGCAGCAAGGCGAGCCGGGGGTCGGGGGCGAGGACCGCGGCACTGTCGCGCCGCCGCCACACCGGCCCGGTCCGACGGTGGCGGGTGCGGGCATAGCCCGGCGGGGTCTCGCCCTCGGCGCCGGTCACCAGCGCGGGTCCGAACCGCGCGATGAGCTGATCGCGATGGTCGCGGGGGATCTGCGGATCGAGCAACAGCACCGGCCGGCCGGCGCTCAGCGCCCCCAGATAGGAGACGATCGCCGCCGGGGTGGTGGGCATCATCGCGAACTGCACGCCGGGAGGGGCGGCCACGCTCACGTCGCGGGCCGCCTCGATCGCGTGGGTGAGGGCGGTGCCGTGCAGCGTCTGGGAGGTCTCCGCATCGACGATGCGGGCCTGCGGGTGGGGGGTGAGCGCGGCCGTCACACCACCAGCCCCCCATCGACTCCGAGGACCTGTCCGGTGATGAAACCGGCCCGGTCCGAGAGGAGGAAACTGATCGCCTGCGCCACGTCGGAGGCCACACCCAACCGGCCCAGCGCGGTGGACCGCACCCGGCTCTCCCGTCCGGCCTCGTCGAGCGTGGCGAGCATGTCGGTGTCGATGAAACCGGGGGCGACCGCGTTGACCCTGATGTTCAACGGACCCCACTCCTTGGCGGTTGCCCGGGCGAGGCCGACCAGGGCTGCCTTCGCGGCCGAATAGACCGCCTGGCCGGGCAGTCCCCGGGTGCCGGCGACCGAGGTGAGCAGCACGACTGCGGCGTCCTCGCCACGGCGCAGCAGTGTGGCGGCGGCCTGCAACGTGTGCACCGCGCCGACGGTGTTGACCGCGAAGACCTCACCCACGGTGTCGTCGTCGGCCATGCCGAGCGGCGCCGCCGCGTGCGTGCCCGCGTTGACGACGAGGGCGTCCAAGCGGCGGAACTGGCCGAAGACAGTGCGCATGGCCGCCCGTACGGCGATGGGGTCTGCGACGTCAGCGGCGACGCCGAGCGTCGGCACGGAGAACTCGGCGGCGATCTGGTCGGCGGTCTCGACGGCACGGCTCGGGTCGCGGCCATGCACCACCACCGCGTGCCCCTGTCGGGCGAGGTCACGCGCCACCGCGAGCCCGATTCCCCGGGTGGAGCCGGTCACCAACGCGACCCGGGGGTCACCCGCTGAAAGCGACACCGTGCTTGCCGAGAATCTCGCGGGCCTTGGCGAACGAGCTGAGGTCAATCACATCGTCAGTATCGATCATGACGTCGAACGCGTCTTCCAAACCGGCGATGAGGGACATGTGCGCGAGTGAGTCCCACTGGTCGATCTCGCGATAGCGGAGCTCGTCGACGGGGAAATCGGTCGGCAGTTGCAGGGACGCGCGGAAGACGTCCCTGAGCTGACTGAGATCAGCCATCACCCCTCACAACCCTTCGCTCGGCCGCCTCGCCCACGAAGTTCGCGGAAACCCCGTAATGGATCTTCTCATCATGCGTTACTCAACTAGAGCGCGATGCTCGGTCCTGTGAAATGCAACGAGCCGGAGGTGAGCTGGACGTGGGCACGCTGACCGGGGCGTCGATCCTCGTGACAGGGGGGACGGGATCGTTTGGCCGAGCGTTTATTCGCCACGCCCTCGACAACCTCGACCCGACACGAATAGTGATCTTCTCCCGTGACGAACTCAAGCAATATGAGGCGCGTCAGGCGCTGGGCGAGGATTCGCGACTGCGCTGGTTCATCGGCGATGTGCGCGACAAGAGTCGACTGCAGCGGGCGATGCACAAGGTCGACGCGGTCGTGCACGCCGCCGCCCTCAAACAGGTCGACACCGCCGAATACAACCCGTTCGAGTTCGTTCAGACCAACGTGGGCGGTTCGCAGAATGTGGTGGATGCGGCGATCGATTGCGGAGTGACCAGAGTGATCGCGCTCTCCACCGACAAAGCCTCGAGTCCGATCAACCTCTACGGCGCCACCAAACTCGTCGCCGACAAGCTCTTCATCTCCGGCAATCACTATGCCGCGCACCATGACACCCGCTTCGCCGTGGTGCGTTACGGCAACGTCATGGGCAGTCGCGGCTCGGTGATTCCGCACTTTCGCAAGCTCGCCCTCGAGGGTGGAAGCCTGCCGATCACCGACAAGCAGATGACCCGATTCTGGATCAGCCTCGACCAGGCCGTGAAGTTCGTCGTCGACTCGTTCGACATCATGCACGGTGGGGAACTTTTCGTGCCCCGCATCCCCAGCATGCGCATCATTGACCTCGCCGAGGCCATCGGCCCGGAGTGTCCCGTGCACGAGGTCGGAATCCGGCCGGGGGAGAAGCTGCACGAAGAGATGATCGCGCCCGACGACGGCCGGCGAACCCTGCGTTTCCCGGACCGCTATGTCGTGCAGCCCGCAATCGCTTCCTGGGGCTATGTCCCGCTGACCGGCGGCGAATCGGTCACCGAGGAGTTCACCTATCGCTCCGACAGCAACGACCGCTGGCTCAGCGTCGCGGACCTGCGGTCGATGCTATCGATCGATAGCTGACCGCGATGTCCGACGGTGTTGTGCCCTATGGGCGGCAGAGCATCGACGACAGCGACGTCGAGGCAGTCTGCGAGGCGTTGCGCAGCGACTGGCTCACCACCGGACCGTGGGTGGAGCGCTTCGAACGGGCCCTCGCCGCCTGGACCGGTGGGGTGCCGTGCGCCGTGGTGACCAGCGGGACCGCCGCACTGCATGTCGCCTATGCGGCGGCCGGCATCGGCCCGGGCGACGAGGTCATCACCACGCCGATGACCTTCGTCGCGACCGCCGCGACCGCACATCTGCTCGGCGCCCGCGTGGTCTTCGCCGACGTGGAGGCCGAGACCGCCAACCTCGACCCGGCCGCCGCCGCTGCCGCAGTCTCCAGCCGAACCCGGGCGATCACCGCCGTTGACTACGCCGGGCACCCCGCCGAATACAGTGATCTGAGAAAAATCGTCGACGCGGCCGGCGCGCTGCTGATCGCCGATGCGGCGCACTCCATCGGCGCACGCTATCGCGACACCCCCGTGGGGGCGCTCGCCGACGTCACCACCTTGTCGTTCTTTCCGACGAAGAACATCACCACCGCCGAGGGTGGCGCGGTCGCGGCCACCGACCCCGCGGTGCTCACCCGGGCTCGCCTCTTCCGCAGTCATGGGCTCGTGCGCGACCCGGCCGATCAGCGACAGCCCGATGAGGGTGGTTGGCACCAGGAGGTGCACACTTTTGGTCTCAACTATCGGTTGCCCGATCTGCTGTGCGCGTTGGGGCACAGTCAGCTGAGCCGGCTCGGTCGGTTCAAGGCGCGGCGGGCCGCCCTCGCGACCCGATATCACACGTTGTTGTCCGATGTGGATGGTCTGCGGTTGCCGGTGCAACGCGCCTGGGTCGACCCGTCCTGGCATCTGTTTCCGGTCCGGGTTCTCGGCGGCAGGCGCCGTGCGGTCTATGACCGTCTGCACGCCGCCGGCATCGCCGTGCAGGTCAACTATCTGCCGGCCTATTGGCATCCGGCCTTCGCCGACCTCGGATATCGGCGGGGCATGTGTCCGGTCGCCGAGGAGTTCTATGCCGAGCAGCTCTCCCTGCCGCTCTATGCCGATCTCACCGACGCCGATCAGGATCGGGTCGTCGACGCCGTGCGGACCGCGCTGGCGTGAAGCGACGGGATCCGGTGATGTCGCGGGTGCTCGGGGTGATTCAGGCGAGGATGGGCTCGACTCGGTTGCCTGGCAAGGTTCTTCTGCCGCTCGGTGAGGACACCGTGCTCGGGTGGGTGGTGCGGGCCGCCCTCGACAGCGGCGCGCTCGACGATCTGGTGGTGGCGACGACGACCGAATCGGTCGATGACGCCGTTGTGGCTGAGTGCGCCCGGCTCGGCGTCGCTGTCCATCGTGGACCGGTGGACGATGTGCTGAGCCGGTTCATCGGCGCTCTCGACGTTCGCCCGGCCGATCTCGTGGCGCGGTTCAACGCCGACTCTCCGCTGCTCGACCCGGCGGTGGTGGAGCTCACCGTGCGGGTGGCCCGAACCGCCGGGGTCGACTATGTCAGCACCGCACTCGTGCGCCGGCTGCCGTTGGGGCTCGACGCCGAGGTCGCCCGTGCCGACGTGTTGAGGGCGGCCGACCAGCGGGCCACCGGATATCACCGCGCGCACGTCACGTCCTATGTGTGGAGCAACCCCGAGCAGTTCCGGCTTCTCGGCCTGACCATGCCGCCGGACCGGTCCACGCTGCGGCTCACCCTCGACACCCCTGACGACTGGACGGTCATCCAGTCCGTCGTCGAGGGGCTCGGGGCCGGGCCTTTCCCGGTGGCGAAGCTGGTCGCCTGGTTGGAAGACCATCCCCACGTACGCGCGATCAACGCGCACGTGACGCAGAAGGAGTTGGAGTCGGGATGATCCAGATCGGAATCCGGTGCGATGCCGATCAGCGCACCGGCGTGGGGCATTTGGTGCGCTGCCTGGCGTTGGCCGAGGCCCTCGCCGATCGTGACGCGCGGTTGCTGCTGCTTGGCGAAGTCGAGACGGTGCCCTGGGTGAGCGACCAGGTGTCGATGCCGGTCTTCGCGGGTGCGACGACGCCCGCTGCGATGGTCGCGCAGGCTCATGCGTTGAGTCTCGATGCGCTGGTCATCGACTCCTATGACCTGGATCCGGCCTGCGCGGGCGCCGTGCGCGCGGCCGGCATCACCACGATGGTGATCGTCGACGGTGACTCACGCGGCCAGGACGCGGACCTCTATCTCGATCAGAATCTCGACGCCGAGTCCATCGAGGTGCCCATCGCTGACGGTGCCCGTCGCCTCGCCGGCGTCTCCTATGCGCTGTTGCGGCGCGGAGTCACGGATCTGCGTCCGTCCGCTCCCCGCTTCGTTCCGCCCGGGCTGATCTATCCGGGCCACGACGATCCGCAACCGGCGACTTCCGAGCCCGACGGCCCGCCGCACGTGGTCTGCGTCTTCGGCGGCACGGACGCGTTCGGCGCCGCGCCGGTGATGGCCCAGTGCCTCATCGACACGGAGTCGCCGCTGCGGGCGACAGTCGTGTCGGCGGGGCGGCAGGCGGAGATCGCCGCGCTGCCGGCCGGAGCTGGGCAGTCGCTGACCGGCATCGACCCGACGCCCGATCTGCCGCAGTTGCTGAGCACCGCCGATCTGGTCGTGAGCGCGGCCGGGACCTCGATCTGGGAGCTGCTGTGTCTCGGCGTGCCCACGGCGCTGGTGTGCGTCGTGGACAACCAGCAGCTCGGCTATGACCGGGCCACCGCACGGGGACTCGCGGCGGGATTAGGGCACCTCGACCGGATTCGGGCGGGTGGCGGGGCGGCCGCCACGCAGACGCTGCGCGAGCTGCTTAGCGACATCGCCGTACGGGCGACGTTAGGCTCCCGTGGGTGGACGACCGTCGACGGTCAGGGACGCGATCGGGTGGCCGACGCGCTGCTTGATCTCGTTGCTTCCCGGGCGCTCACCCCGGCGTGAGCGCCGCGTCGCCCAGCCCGTCGACGCGGCGGGCGGTGACGAGGCTGAGCGTGCCCGCCGCCGACCATGCGACGCGGGTGCGCAGGCCATGGCGGTGCAGCGTCGTGGTGGTGGCGCGGGCGATCTGTCGCACCCGGTCGGGCTCGGAGGAGTGGTGAAACAGATGCAGCGCCGACCCGGCCGCGAGCAGGCGGCCGACGACGGCGAGTTCGGCGGTGCAGTCGCCCGCCCAGAACAGGCTCACATTAACCGCGAAGATCGTGGTGAACGTCTGGCCGGGCAGGTCGAGATCGGCGAGGCTCACGCAGCGAAGCCGAGCCTTGCCCGCGGCGATCGCTTCGGCGTTGCGTCGGGTCGCGCGGCGGACCGCGTTGGCTGACCGGTCGATGCCGGTGATGCGACCGTTGGTCAGCCGCCGACAAATGTGCTCGATGGCGGTGCCGGCCCCCGACCCGATTTCGAGGATCTCCTCGTCGGGCGCCGGATCGAGCATCGTGACGACCCAGGTCACCCGCTGCGGGTTCGCCGCTGTGGCCATCGTCGGCTAACCCACCGGAGACGGGGGAGCGGGTCGCCGGACCTCCAGTTGATCGAGCAACTGGGCGGTGGCCGCCGCGACGGCCGCGACGGCGTCGGTGAACGCGGCGGCGTTGTGCGCCGCAGGGGTGCGGAAGCCCGAGATTTTTCGGACATATTGGAGCGCTGCCGCCTCGATGTCCACTTCTGTGACATCGAAGGTGAAGGGCTCACGCAGGGTTTTGATGCTTCGACACATGCTCACATTGTCGCTGGTGCCGTCAGCGCCGTCAGCGCTCTGGCTGGACCGGAATTCGACAGATACCCTAGGGGGGTATGCTGGCGTAAAGCAGTGCGTCCAACTCGGCGCGGCGTCAGACCGTGGATGATCAAACGTGCGGAAGAGGGATACGGTGGCGAGCTATAGCGGCCGCAGAAGCGACTATCTCAAACGGTTGCACCGCATCGAGGGACAGGTGCGCGGGCTGGCCCGGATGGTTGAGGAGGACCAATACTGCATCGACGTGCTCACCCAGGTCGCGGCCACCACCAAGGCGCTCCAGTCGTTCTCGTTGGCGCTGCTTGAGGAGCATCTCAGCAGTTGCGTCGTCGAGGCGGCGCGCACCGACGACGAGGCGGCTCAGGCCAAGGTGCGGGAGGCCAGCGCGGCGATCGCGCGACTGATGCGATCATGAGCCCTCCGCCTTCGGCGGCACTGGGCGTGACGGCAGACAAGTCGACACATGCGTGACATCGAGCCTGATCCGGCAACGAAAGGAACCACGATGATAAGCACCTATTCCGTCGAGGGCATGACGTGCGGCCACTGCGTGCGGGCCGTCACCGCCGAGGTCTCCGCCATGCCCGGCGTCACCGATGTCGCCGTCGATCTCGCGGCTGGGTCGGTGAGCGTCACCAGCGACGCTCCGGTCGACCTCGCGCAGGTGCGCGACGCCGTGGACGAGGCCGGCTATCAACTGGTGTCACAGTTGTCCGCTTCCGTGGCGTGAGTCTGGATCGCCTGCGATGACCACCACTCGGTCGGGCCCGTCGGTCGCGCCCACCCCACCAACTGACCCAGCCCATCCGTCGGCGCGCGGCGCCACCGGTGTCGTCGACCTCGTCATCGGCGGCATGACCTGTGCCGCGTGCGCCGCTCGCGTGGAGAAACGACTCAACCGAGTCGAGGGCGTCACCGCCACCGTCAACTACGCCACCGAGAAGGCCCGAGTCACATTCCCGGCGCGGCTCACCCCGGCCGATGTCATCGCGGTCGTGGAACGCACCGGATACAGCGCCCGAGTGCCCCACCCTCGACACGCCAACGAGACCAACCCGTCTGCCGCCGCAGCCTCGTCTTTGATCGGCGACGCGGGGGCCGTGCACGCGGGGGCCGGCCACGACCATCGGGCCGACCTGCGCACCCGGCTGTTGATCACCACGGCGCTCGCCGTACCAGTCATTGTCCTTGCCATGGTCCCGTCCCTTCAGTTCCGCAATTGGCAGTGGCTCAGCGCCATGCTCACCGGGCCGATCTTCGTCTACGGTGCGTGGCCGTTCCACCGCGCCGCGTGGCTCAACCTGCGGCACCGCGCGACCACTATGGACACACTCATCTCCCTCGGCACCCTCGCGGCGTTCGCCTGGTCGATGTATGCGCTCTTCTTCGCCGACGCGGGCGCGGCTGTGGTGACGGGAATGGAGGGGATGGCGGGCATGGAGGGGATGGGGCACGAATTCAGCCTCACCCTCGCTCCCTCGGCACCCGGAGACGCCAACATCTATCTGGAGGTCGTCGCCGGGGTCACCACGGCGATCCTCGCCGGACGATATTTCGAGGCTCGCGCCAAGAGCCGTGCCGGATCCGCGCTGCATGCCCTTCTTCGGCTCGGGGCCAAAGACGTCACCATCCTGCGCGGTGACGACGAGACGCGCGTGCCCGCCACCGAACTCGCCGTCGGTGACCTCTTCGTGGTTCGGCCCGGCGAGAAGGTCGCCACCGACGGAGTCGTCGTCGACGGAGCGTCCGCAGTGGACGCGAGCATGCTCACCGGCGAGTCAGTGCCGGTCGATGTCAAGTCGGGTGACTCGGTCACCGGCGCGACCGTCAACACCAGCGGTCGCCTCATCGTGCGTGCCCTGCGGGTCGGCGCGGACACCCAACTCGCCCAGATGGCGCGACTTGTCGAACAGGCTCAGAACGGAAAGGCGGCGGTTGCCCGCCTCGCCGACCGGATCGCGGCGGTCTTCGTGCCGATAGTCCTCGTGCTCGCCGCCGCCACTTTCGCCGGATGGCTCTGGCGAGGCGCGCCGGCCGACACCGCGATCACCGCCGCCGTCGCCGTGCTGATCATCGCTTGCCCCTGCGCGCTCGGCCTCGCCACGCCGACCGCCCTGCTCGTCGGCACCGGCCGCGGAGCCCAACGTGGCATCCTCATCAAGGGCCCGGCTGTGCTCGAATCCACCCGTCGGGTCGACACGGTCGTGCTCGACAAGACCGGCACCGTGACAACCGGCCGGATGCGAGTCGTCAGCGTCACCACCGCCCCCGGCATCGCCGAGACGCATGCCCTGAGCTGGGCCGCGGCCGTCGAACACGCGTCACAACACCCCATCGCGGCGGCGATCACCGACGCCGCCCGCGACCGGGTCGGCGATCTGCGGCCAGTCACCGAGTTCACCAGCGAACCGGGCCTCGGAGTCGCCGGCGTCGTCGAGTCGACGCCCGTGCGGGTCGGCCGTCCCAGCGCACTCACGACGACCATCGGCCCGCTGTCAGCCGAGCTCGCCACCGCCGTGCGTCGGGGCGAAGAGTCGGGTCACACGATGGTCGCCGTCGGTTGGGGTGACACCATCACCGCGGTGTTCGCCGTCGCCGACACGATCAAACCCACCAGCGCCATCGCGGTGCGTGAACTCCGGGACTCTAGGTCTGCATCCGATCCTGCTCACCGGTGACAACCCGGCCGCAGCACACGCCGTCGCAGCCGAGGTCGGCATCGATGAGGTCATCGCTGAGGTGCTGCCCGCCGACAAGGCGCGGATCATCGAAGGGTTGCAGGCGCGGGGACGTGTCGTCGCGATGGTCGGTGATGGGGTCAACGACGCGGCAGCACTCGCCCAGTCCGATCTCGGCATCGCCATGGGCGCCGGCACGGACGTGGCGATCGAAGCCAGCGACCTGACGTTGGTGCGCGGCGACCTGCGGGCCGTCTCCGACGCGATTCGGCTCGCCCGACGCACTCTCGCGGTGATCCGTGGCAACCTGTTCTGGGCCTTCGCCTACAACGTCGCCGCGCTGCCGCTCGCGGCGGCCGGGCTGCTCAATCCGATGATCGCCGGTGTCACCATGGCGTTGAGCTCGGTCTTCGTCGTCTCCAACAGCCTGCGGCTGCGTCGGTTTCGTTGACGTCGCAACCGCAGGCTGGTGAAAAGGCGGTGTGTGGCCGCGCGGCACTGCGGCGCCCCCGCGGTCAGTCGCTGCTGCGATAGTCCCACTTCTTCGCCTTGGCGCATGTTCCGTTGGGTTGTTTGCCGAGTTTGGCGATAGCGGACCGGGCCTGCTCGCGGCCGAGATTCCAGCCATACCAGGGGTCGGACGGTTTCAGCTCCGGTGTGATCCACATGAGAGCGCAGCGGCGCATTTCCAGCGGCAACTCCACCAGCGCGGGGGTCGCGTCAGCGGAGAGCGCCCGCAAATACCACAGGTCGATCTTGCCGTGTCCGGCGGCCTGAGTCTGCTCGAAACGTTGGACATTGCGCCGGGCCGCATAGAGTTCCGGGTTGAACACCGCGAGGCTGAGCAGCATCACGACCACGCCGGCCGCCATCGCCCGTGGCAGCCACGCGCCGGAGAGCCGGATGCCGGCGACGAGAATCGCGACGAAGACGCAGCCGAGCAGCAATTCGAACGCCATGACGAAGATGCGTTCGCCGGTGAAGCTATAGGCCTGCTGATAGATATACATGCGTCGCAACGCGGAGGCGACCACGACGAGGGTCAGCACGGAGAGCGCACCGAGCAGGACCCGCAAAGAAATTCGATCCGTACGGGTGCTCCGCTCCGCCCACCGGGCGACGGCGCCGACCACCGCGAGCGTCAGCAGGGTGACGATCGTCAGTTGCCAGAAGCCGGTGCGCGCATATTCGGCGTAGGTGAGCCCCGCGGTGGTCAGCACGTGTCGTGCCCCACCGAAGAGCACCGTGCCTTGCACGGCGACGAAGACGCTGAACAGCGCCACCAATCCGCCGATCGGCAGGCCCCACTCGGCGCTGCGCAGCCGCTGCGTGCCCGGTGTCTCCAGGGACGCCAGCGGGACAGGAGCCGCGAGCATGAAGACTGCCGCGCTGGTCGCGGCTCCGCCGACCAGGAAGAGGAACAGTGACCGGAACATCGCGGCTACGCTGAACTCCGGCACGATGTTGGCGAGGACCTGGGCGAACGCGGCGTCGGCCGAGGCGAAGAGTGCGCCGAAGATCAACAACAGCAGCGCGGTCACGCCGGCCGAGACAACGAGTCGCGGAGCGGCGAACGACCTGCTCGGCTCGGCGGGTGCGGGGTTGGTCGGTGCTGGTTTGGTCGGTGCCGGGCTGGCCTTGGCTCGGCTGGTTTTGCGGATGGCCAGAACCCACACGAGGCCTCGCATCGAGGCTGGCAGCACCGCCAGCGCACCGACGATGATCGACCGGATGGAGCGGGCTCCGGTCACCGCCAGCACGGCGCACCAGATCGCCGCCATCACGCAGAATGTCACCAGCCACCAGGCGTTGCGGAACGTGAGCACGCTGAGCAGCGCGAGGGAACTAACACCCCACCCGGCTCGGACCAGCTTCTCGCCGGCTGGCAAGCGCGCCATCGTTGCTTTCGCGACTGTCGCGACACCGACTGTCGCGACAAGACCACCGAGTAGCCAGCCGACTCCGACCCGGACGAGCGGGACGAAAGTCGCGAAGCTGAGAGCGCCGACGAGCACTGCGATCGCCGCAGTCCACCCGCCGGGCGACTCGGGTCGCGGCCAGGTTGTGCGCGTCGACGGCGCCGCGGGCGGCGGCTTGGCGGGGAAGAGTCCCGACGAGTGGCCGAGTTGCGGCAGCGCCGGTGACGGCGCGGTCTGCGGGGGAGTTACCGGTGGCGGCGCGGCCTGTCGAGGTGCGTCCTGCGGGGGCGTTGCGTGAGTCGGACCCGGTTGCGCTGGCACGTGAGGTACAGCCGCTGGTTCGGTGCCTGCATCAGCCTTGTCGGGAGGCGGCGTGGATGTCTCAGCCATGGTCGAACTCCGATCGGATGAGGGGCATCGAGGAGTCTGGAGAGCATACCGCGTGGGCTTGGGGGCGAGTTGTTAAAAACGTCGGGGAGCTGAGCATGCCAAGTGAGCCCCGAGCCCGCGATGCCTCGCGAGCCGAGCATGATCGCGGCAAACATTGCACTTTCACATGATCACGGGCGATTACACCGGCCCCAGCCGGTCTCAACGCCCACAATCTGCGGGGGTGGTGGTGCCGTGATGACATGACTTCCGGTGCCCGTGCTCCCGATCGCCACGGGCATTAGGATGAGTTCGGCTGGTAGCGGTATGTGAGCGCGTGACTGCGAGGAGGTGCTGGTGTCGATGCGAATCCTCAATGGGGTTCGGCTGCTGCTTATTGGGCTCGTCGTCCTCGGAGTCGCAGGCATGCACACCATCGGTCACCTGTCGCATGGCGCCGACGGCCACGGTGGAGGCGACATCGCATCCAGCATCCTCGTCACCGGACACAGCGCCGGCGATCACATCACCGGACACGGCGCTACCGGACACAGCGTCGCTGGTCACATCACCGGACACAGCGTCGCTGGTCACAGCGCCGTTCGCGCTGGCCATAGTGGTCACGAAACGCACATCGGCCAGCGTGCGACGGTCCACGACGTGGGTGGCGGCGTATTCAACCCACTCGACGTCTGCGTGGCGATTCTCGTCGCGGGACTCGTGCTGTGGCTCGGCGGGCTTAGGCGGACCGTCGGCGCCCCGGCGCCATTGTGGTCGACGGTGCGCTGCGGTCCACCGCCGCCGACTCCACTGAGTCTGCGCCTGGCCGACCTTTCGGTGCTGCGGATATAGGTCACTCCAACGCGATTCGAAAGGTCTTCGAATCGCCGATGTGACCATTTGCCGTTGTCCTTCACCACCACCGAAAGGTACGTTCGATGAAGCCTGCCCGCACGCCACTCGCGCTCGTCGTGACCGCCGCGGGGGCGTTCGCCCTCGCCGCCTGCTCGACCGCTCACACCACCAGTCACGAGGGAACGACAACCCCGGTCACTGCTGGCACCAGCACTGCCGGCACGACCAGCACCGCCGGCACCGCCGAGGCAGACCTGGCCTTCGTTCAGACTCTGCTCGGACACGACGAGCAGGCGGCGCAGATGGCCACACTCGCGGCGACCCGATCGGCTCGCCCACAGCTCAAGCAGCTCGCCGCGGAGATCCTCACACAGCAGCGTGATCTGGCCGGCAAACTGACCGGCCTGCTCCACTTGTGGAACAAACCCACTCCGCAGCCCGGCCACAACCACATGCACGGCGCCGCCAACATGCCGGCGATGGCCTCGGCCGAGGAGATGACGAAGCTGGCCGCCGCCCGCGGCGACGACTTCGACCGGCTCTTCGCGCGGATGATGATCTCGCATCACAACGGGGTCATTCAGATGTGCCGGGGGATCCGGGATGAGGGGCTCTCCACCGAGGTGAAGCAGCTCGCCGACCGTGTCGAGCAGTCGCGCGTGCCGCAGATCGAGGCCCTGCAGACCGTCGCGGATGAGCTATGAGCGCCACCGAGGCCCGCGTTACCGAAGTCCGCACGGCCCTGTCCAGGCGAACCTTGCTGCGGGCGGGGCTCGCCGCCGCCAGCGTCGCGGCGATCGCGGGGTGCGATCGGTCGGGCGGCTCCGGCGTACGCCATGGGGAGCAGTTTGTGGCGTCCGACAGTGACCAGGTCGCTCGGGCCGAGGCGGCTCGACGGCCGGGAAAAGTCAGGGAGTTCACCCTCGCCGCCACGGCCGGCGTCGTCGATCTTGGTGGTGTGCGTCCGCAGACCTGGAGCTATGGCGGTCAGGTCCCCGGCGCGCCGATTCGGGTCAGCGCCGGCGAGGTGGTGCGGGCGACCATCGACAACACGTTGCCGACCGAGACGAGCGTGCACTGGCACGGCATCGCGTTGCGCAACGACATGGACGGTGTCGCCGGGGTGACTCAGCGACCGGTCGAGTCAGGTGGGCGGTTCACTTATGAGTTCACCGCGGCGCGGCCCGGAACCTATTGGCTGCACCCCCATGTCGGCGCGCAACTAGATCGGGGTCTCTACGCACCAGTCATTGTGGACGATCCGCGGGAGCCGCTTGCCTATGATGAGGATTGGATCATCGTCATCGATGATTGGCTTGATGGCGTCACCGGCACGCCCGACGATGTGTTCGCCGAACTTGGACAGGGGATGGCGAACATGAGCCACTCTGCCACCGGGCACATGATGATGGGCGCGGCCAGCTCGCTGCTCGGCGGCGACGCGGGCGACGTCCGATATCCGCACTTTCTCCTCAATGGACGGACAGCCTCCGCGCCGGCCACGTTCCGCGCGCGGCCGGGGACCCGGGTGCGGATGCGTTTCATCAACGCCGGTGCCGACACCGCGTTTCGCGTTGCGCTGGGCGGGCACCGGATGTCGGTCACCCACACCGATGGTTATCCGGTTGAGCCGATCGAAACCGACGCGTTGCTCATCGGCATGGGCGAACGCTATGACGTGGTGGTCACCCTCGGCGATGGGACTTTTCCGCTCGTCGCGATCGCGGAGGGCAAAGGCGGTGTGGCGTTCGGCGTGGTCCGGACCGGCGGCCGGGCGGCGGTTGATTCAACCGTACGTCCGGTCGAACTCGACCGCCGGATCGTCTCCTATCGCCAGCTCAGGCCGGCGGAGTCGGCGCGGCTGGCGGCCCGCGCTGTCGAGCGCACCCACACGCTCAAGCTCACTGGCGGCATGGCGCGCTATGACTGGGCGATCAACGGACGCGGGCACGACCCGAATCACCTCGAGCCGGTTCGTTCCGGCGAACGGGTGCGGCTGGAGGTGGTGAACTCCACGACGATGTGGCATCCGCTGCACCTGCATGGACACACCTTCGCGATCGAATCGACCGGGCTGCGGAAGGACACCATGATAGTCCTTCCTGGACAGACGGTGTCGGTCGTCTTCGACGCCGACAATCCCGGTCGGTGGATGCTTCACTGCCACAACATCTATCACGCGGAGGCGGGAATGATGACACAGCTCGGCTATCTGGCCTGATCCGTCGCCGGCCCCGGTCGCCGTTCGTGAGGTGGCCGGGGCCGCGGCAGGTGTGTCGTTTGTCGCTGTCCGAGAAGATTGCGCCCGACCGGTTCGTCTCGCTAGCCTCGCCTGGTAAAACGGCGATTCAGCCGCGGTGGCACGAGCAGGGAGCGGCGATGCGCACTGGACGGGAGATTCGACTCGCGGGTCGGCCGCAGGGGTGGCCCACCGCGGAGACGTTCGCCGTGGCGACGGTCGACGTTCCAGACCCGACACCCGGCTCGGTGCTGGTTCGCAATGTGGTGATGTCCGTCGATCCATATATGCGTAGTCGGATGAACGACGTCAAGAGTTATGCTCCGCCGTTCGAGGTCGGCGCCGTGTTGCAGGGTGGCGCCGTCGGTGAGGTGATCGCCGAGAATGGAACTGGGTTCGCCCCGGGCGACATGGTCCTGCACAACCTCGGCTGGCGTGACTACGCGGTCGGCGACGCGCGACTGTTCCAGAAGGTCGACACGGACCTCGCACCCGCGTCGGCTTATCTGGGCGTGCTCGGAATGCCGGGCCTCACCGCCTACATCGGACTGCTCGACATCGCCGCGATGCGGCCCGGCGACACGGTGTTCGTCTCCGGTGCGGCCGGTGCGGTCGGTGGCCTCGTTGGGCAGATCGCCCGCTTGCGCGGCGCGGCCCGGGTGGTCGGCAGTGCCGGTTCGGCCGCCAAGGTGGCCCACCTCACCGAACGGCTCGGCTTCGACGCGGCGTTCAACTATCGTGACGGGTCCGTGCGTCACCAGTTGCGTTCCGCCGCGCCCGATGGGATCGACGTCTATTTCGACAACGTCGGCGGCGAGCACCTGGACGCGGCACTCGTCACAGCCCGGGTCGGTGCCCGGATCGCGGTCTGCGGTGCAATCTCGCAATATAACGATGTCGCCGCGTCGCCCGGCCCCGACAACCTCGGCCCGCTCGTCATCAGCAAGCGACTCATGCTGCGCGGTTTTATCGTGACCGACCATCCGGAGCGGGTGCCCGACTTTCGCGCCGAGGTCGGCCAGTGGCTCGCCGACGGCAAAATCCACGCCGAGGAGACGGTCGTCGACGGGTTGGAGAGTGCTCCGAACGCCTTCCTCGGCCTGCTGCGCGGCGAAAATACCGGCAAAATGATCGTACGGATCTAAGTCAACGCACCGCGGGTCAGCAGATCCGGGGGAGCTGCTCCCCCAACGGCCGGTCGATGATCCGGGTGGCCCCGAGCGGGGTGCGGCTGACCACCATCGATGGGTGCTCGGCGGTGACCGTTCCGATGACCCGCGCGTGGGCGCCCAACGGGTGCGCGCGCATCGCGTCGATGGCAGCGTCGGCGTCGGCCTCGGCGACGAACGCCACGAGCTTGCCCTCGTTCGCCACGTGCATGGGATCGAGGCCGAGGAAACCGCACGCCGCCGCGACCGCCTCCGGCACCGGGATGGAGGCCTCGTCGAGGTCGATGCCGACCCCGGCCGACGCCGCGATCTCGTTGAGCGCCCCGGCCAGTCCGCCTCGGGTCGGGTCGCGCAGCGTGTGCACGTCGGGCACGGCCGACACCAACACCGCGACGAGGGCGTGCAACGGCGCCGAGTCGCTGTTGACCTGAGTGCCGAACTCGATTCCGGATCGGACGCTGAGGATCGCCACTCCGTGTTCGCCGATGGGGCCGGAGACGATGACGCGGTCGCCGGGCCGGGCGCGTTGCGGCCCGATGTCGATGCCGTCGGGGATGAGCCCGATTCCGCTGGTGTTGATGAAAAGCCCGTCGGCGTGGCCGCGCTCGACCACTTTGGTGTCGCCGGTGACGAGTCGCACGCCGGCGGCCTTGGCCGCGTCGCCCATCGCCTGCGCCACCCGGTGGAGGGTCTCCAGCTCCAGCCCCTCCTCCAGGATGAATCCGGTGGACAGCGCCAGCGGCGTGGCGCCGCTCATGGCGAGGTCGTTGATCGTGCCGTTGATGGCGAGGTCGCCGATGCAGCCCCCGGGGAAGAAGAGCGGACTGACCACATAGCTGTCGGTGGTGAACGCCAGACGCAGGCCACCCGCGGTCACCACTGCGGAGTCACGCGGCGCCCCGGCCAGGTCGGTGGCGCCGAAGGCGGGCAGGAACAGGTGCGTGATCAGGTCGTTGGAGAGGATGCCGCCGCCGCCGTGACCGAGCACGATGCGCTTTTCGTTGCGTAGCGGCACCGGACAGGTCCAACTGCCCGCGTCGAGGATCTCAGCCATTGACGCTCACCGTGCCCGTCTCGAGTCGCCGGAACTGATAATAGGCCGCGCAGGCGCCTTCGCTGGAGACCATGGTCGCGCCGAGGGGTGTGCGTGGCGTGCAGGTGGTGCCGAAGGCCGGGCACTGGTTCGGCTTGATGAGACCCTGCAGCACCTCTCCGCTGTGGCACTGGTCCGACTCGGCGACATGCAGGTCGCCGACGTCGAAGCGTCGCTCCGCGTCATAGGCGTGATAGCGCGGTGAGAGTCGCCAGCCCGATTGCGGGATCATTCCGATGCCCCGCCACTGCCGGTCGCAGACCTCGAAGACGTCGCTGAGCACGGCCTGCGCGGCCGGGTTGCCGTCGGCTGCGACCGCCCGAGGATAGGCGTTGGTCAGTCCGGCCTGTCCCGCTTCGAGCATCGCGACCGCCTGCCGCACCCCCTCGAGCAGGTCGAGCGGCTCGAAACCGGTGACCACGATCGGCACGCCGAACCGCTCGACGAGCGGGTCATATTGCCAGGTGCCCATGACCGTGCAGACGTGCCCGGCGGCGAGGAACGACTGCACCCGGTTGGTGGGTGAGCTCAGGATCGCGGTCATCGCGGGCGGCACCAGCACGTGACTGACGAGCATGGAGAAGTTGGTCAGGCCACGTCGGTGCGCGGTGAGCACCGCCATGGCGTTGGCGGGCGCGGTGGTCTCGAATCCCACTCCGAAGAAGACGACCTGGTTATCCGGGTGCTGCTCCGCGATGCGCACCGCGTCCAGTGGGGAATACACGACGCGTACGTCCGCGCCGGCCGCCTTGACCCCGAAGAGGTCTCGGTCGCTGCCGGGAACCCGCAGCATGTCCCCGAAGGAACAGAAGATGACGCCGGGCCGGGCGGCCACCTCCAGCGCTCGATCGATCATCTCCAGTGGAGTGACGCATACCGGACACCCGGGCCCGTGAATGAAGTCGACGGCCGGGGCGAGGAGTTGGTCGAGCCCGTTGCGGATGATGGAGTGGGTCTGGCCGCCGCAGACCTCCATGATGGTCCACGTGTGGCTCGCCCGATCGGTGATCTCGTCGATGAGACGTCGAGCGAGGACCGGGTCGCGAAACTCGTCGAGGTATTTCACGGACGGCCTCCGGCCGGCGCCTGGGTCGACGACTCGCCAAGCTCCTCTTCGAGCAAGCCCAGTTCCTGGAACATGGCGAGAGTCTGCAGCGCTGAGGCCTCGTCGAGTTTAGTCAGGGCGAAGCCGGCGTGCACGATGGTGTAGTCGCCGACCCCGATCTCCGGCAGATAGGCGAGGCAGACGTCCTTGACCGCGCCGCCGAAGTCGACGTAGGCCATCCGGGTTCCACGATCGTCCCAGATCTCGGTGATCTTTCCGGGAATTCCCAGGCACATGGCTATTTCTCCTCTGTCGCGGCGGCGAGGGCGGCGATGACGGCTTGGCCGAGGGCGAGACCGCCGTCGTTGGGTGGGACACGTCGATGGGTGAGCACGGTGAACCCGGCGGCTTCCAGTCTGTCCCGGCAGAGACGCAGCAGAAGAATGTTCTGGAACACACCGCCGGTGAGGCCTGCGAGTCGGGTGCCGGAGCGATCCCGCACTCGGCCGGCGACCTCGATCACGGCGTTTGCGACCGCCACGTGAAAGGCGGCCGCGAGCCGGCCGGTCGACTCCCCGGCCCGCAGTCCTCCCACGATCGCTGCCAGCGCCGGCCCCGGATCGATGATCATCCGCTCGCTCGCGGCTGCTTCGACGCGCAGTGACATCGGTGGCAGGGGACCGGTCGCGCCAGCGGCGAGAGTCTCCAACTCGATCGCGGCCTGCGCCTCATAGCTGATCCGCTGACGCACCCCGAGCAGTGCGGCGACCGCGTCGAACAGGCGCCCCATGCTCGTGCAGCTGACGGCGGCGATGCCACGATCGATCTGGGTGCGCACCACGCGGCGTTCGGTCTCGTCGGTGTGCTCGACCGGTGGCAGGTCGGGATCCCACGCGATGCCCGCTGCGGCGAGGTGTGCGAGCGCGGTGCGCCATGGATGGCGCACCGCCGCGTCACCGCCGGGCAACAGGATCGGCCGCAGGTGCGCGGCACGGGCGAACGTCGTCACGTCGACCCCGACGGTGAGGACCTCGCCACCCCAGATCTGCGGGGTCTGTCCATCGTCATGGTGGCCGAAACCCGTGCCGTCGAAGGCGAACCCGATCATCGGTTCGCCGAGGCGGCCGGCATCGGCGAGCAGGGACACCACATGCGCGTGGTGATGCTGCACGAGAAATGGCGCGTTCTCGCCGCAGTGTCGATCGGCCCATCGGTGGGTGTGATAACCGGGATGGGCGTCGGCCGCGATGGTCGTCGGGGTCACGTCATAGAGTCCCGTGAGGTGGTCGGTCGCGTGGCCGAAGGCGTCGAGCGTGGCGAGACTGCCCATGTCGCCGAGGTGCTGGGAGCAGAAGGCGTTGGTCCCGCTGGTGAGACAGAAGGTGTTCTTCAGCTCGCCGCCGACGGCGAGCACGGGCGCCACCGGCCGACCGAGGTCGACCGGCAGCGGCGCGAATCCACGCGATCGGCGGATCGGCAGTTCCCTGCCGTCGACGACGCGAACGACCGAGTCGTCGCAGGGCGTGTGGATGGGGCGATCGTGGCCGAGGAAAGCATCGGCGAGCCGGCTCAGCCGGTCTCGCGCGTCGGCGTCGGCATAACAGATCGGTTCGTCCGAGATGTTGCCGCTGGTGAGCACGAGCAGGTCGGGTGCGGGCCGGCCCGATCCGGGCACGGCGGCCAGCAACAGGTGGTGCAGGGGGCTATAGGGCAGCATCACCCCGAGCAGCGGGTTGCCGGGGGCGACCGCGTCGGCCAGTGGCGCCGAGGTCAGTGGCGCTGAGGCCAGTGTGGCAGCGGCGTGCGCCGCTGTGTGTGCGGCGCCGCCGACCCGCCGTCGCAGCAGCACGATCGGGTGCGCCGGGCCGGTGAGGGCGGCGGCCTCGTCGGGTTCACACTCGGCGATGCGGGACACGACGGACAGGTCGCGGGCCAGCACCGCGAAGGGTTTCTCGCCGCGACCTTTGCGTTCGCGCAGCAGCCGCACCGCGTTCTCGTCGGTGGCGACGCAGGCGAGGTGATAGCCACCGATGCCCTTGACCGCCACGATCTGTCCACTAAGGAGCGCGGCGTGCGCGGCGGCGATGCTTGCCTCGTCGCCGTCGAGCACGCCGCCAGCGCGGTCGACGAACCACAGTCGTGGTCCACAATCGGGGCAGCAGACGGGCTGTGCGTGAAACCGGCGGTCGGCGGGGTCGTGATATTCGGCGGCGCACCGCGCGCACATGTCGAATTCGGCCATCGTCGTCGCGGGCCGGTCATAGGGGAGCCCGGTGATGATGGTGAACCGGGGTCCGCAGTTGGTGCACGTGATGAATGGGTGGCGGTGGCGCCGGTCGGCCGGGTCGCGCATTTCGCGCAGGCAGTCGTCGCAGACCGCGGTGTCCGGCGGCACGAGGGTGCGGCGTCCGACCGTGGTCTGGCTGGCG
Organism: uncultured Actinomycetota bacterium; assembly: GCA_963736695.1. Lineage (GTDB taxonomy): Bacteria > Actinomycetota > Actinomycetes > Mycobacteriales > Micromonosporaceae > CAVTPU01. Next base: position 1,635,213 of record CAVTPU010000004.1, on the reverse strand, counting down.
AGGATCGCGAATCCATGGCGGCCGGGCTCCGGTGCGCGGGGCGCGGTGCGGACCCCGGTGACCTGGGCCAGCGGCGGCGCTTCAGCGGCGAGTCGGCGCACGAAGTCGGCGACTCCGGTGGCGTCTCCCTGCACGTCGGCGATGACGCTGGTGCTGTCGTTGGCGACCGTGCCGGAGAGTCCGAGTTCGGCGGCGAGACGATAGACGAACGGCCGGAATCCGACGCCCTGCACCACTCCCTCGACGACGACGTCGAGCCGCACCGGAGTCATCGGCGGCTCCAGACGATCACCCGGTTGTTGCCCGAGTCGGCGACCGCGATGCGTTCGCCGAGCGTCGTGTCGTGGTGCGTCGCGATGCCATAGGGCCAGCACAGCGTGTCCGGCTCGACGGCGGTCCACCGGTTTTCGCCGTTGGCGGCGAAGCTGGGTTGACCGAGCACCGCGTCGGCTGTCCCGCCGGTCGCGGCATCGCCGCCGGTCCACACGAGCACCCGGTTGTTGGCGGTGTCGGCGACTGCGAGCATTCGGCCGAGGTTGGCCGCCGCATAGGGAAACCGCAGTCCGTCGGCGCTCTGCGGCCCGTACGGGAATTCGCTCGCGCTGGTGAACGACGGCTGGCCGAGGAGCAGGTCGGCGTCGCGGTCGCACTCGGGATGCCCGGCCCAGCCGAGCACGCGGTGGTTGCCGGCATCGGCGACGAAGAGGGTGTCGGCGTCGCCGGCGAGGTCGTGAGGCCAGCGGAAGCTGCGCGGGTTGACGTCTCCGCCCCGGTTTTCTTCCCGATGGTGCGGGTCGGGTTGGCCGAGCACACAGTCGGCGGGTTGGTCGGGGGTAGCGGGGATGCCGTCGAACCAGCACAGGACCCGCCGGTTGCCGGTGTCTGCGATGTAGAACCGGCCGGCGATGACAGCGATCCCGAATGGCCAATAGAGGCTGGCCGCAGTCGGGCCGCCGCCCCGGTTGGGTTCCACGCTGCGGTGGTCGGGCTGGCCGATGACCAGGTCGGGGCGGGCGTCGGCGCGGGTCGGCACGTCGTTGAAGACGAGCACACGATGGTGCCAGGCGTCGGCGACCACCAAACGTCCATCATGGACGATGACGCCGGTCGGCAGGTTGAGTCCGCGTTCGGGTCCGCCGGCGGCAGGTCCTTCGCTGTGCGGGTCGGGTTGGCCGAGCACGACCGCCGCGTCGCTGTGGTCGGTCGCGTCGGCCGGCCAGATCATGACCCGATGATTGCCGGTGTCGGCGACGATGAGGTGGTCGGCGTCGAGGTGCACGCCGCGCGGGGCATAGAGGGTGTGGGGTCGAGGGTGGGCGTCGGGCAGGGCCAGCCCGCCCGGGGCCGGCGCGCCGAGCCACACCTGCGGTGCCCAGCCGCCGTCGACCCGCGCTCCGGGGTCACTCGCGACCGTGCCCGAGGGGCTGGTCACGGCCAGATCCTGATCCACACGGCGTCCTGATCCACCCGCAGAGGCAGCGGTTCGAGCGACATTCCCGGCGCGCTCAGGCAGTCGCCGGACTTGGCGTCGAAGCAATAGCCGTGCCACGGGCAGGTGAGGGTGTCGGCGGGCGGGTCGAGCAGCGCGCCGCCCAAGGGCAGGCCCTGGTGGGCGCATTCGTCGCGAAACGCGGTGAACCGGCCGTCGACGTTGACGACGATGGCCGGCGTCTCGACTCCGTCGCGGGAGACGAGCCGCACCGGGGTGACGCTCCCGTCGACGAGTTCGGCGACGGGATAGGTCCTGACCCATCCCTCGATGCCGTTGTCGCCCTCATCGTCATCGGGTTCCTCATCCGCTTCGCTCGCCGGCTGGCGAGACACGGGAGTGAGCGTCAACGACCGCCGGTGTCCGGGCTCCGGGGCGGGCGCCGGGGTTGACGCGGGTTCGGCGGAGATGAGTCCATGCAGGGCGAGCAGCATGCGCACCACGGGTTCGTCGGCGAGACCAAGCAGCAGTGACAGGCCCACCGGGTCGTCGCGCAGCCGGCGGATGATGGCGACGAGGCCAGCCCGGTGGATCGCCTCGATCGCGTCGCGCAGACCTTCGGCGGCCGCGCGGGCGTCGTCGTCGAGGGTGCGCACCCGATCGGCGGCGGCATCCACCGCGCCGGCCAGATCCTCGATGGCTGGTTCACCCGTACCCGTCGGGTTGTCGGACTGGGCCGCGCCAGCCGCACGCTCGGAAGCCACCACACCTTCTGCCATGTGACGAATTATCCCCTTATCCCGCTCGGTCAACAGTGTGGCGCGTCACCACACCTTTAGTCGTCGGTCGAATCAACCCCGGCGCCACGCCGGGCGGCGTGCCGGGCGATCTCATCGAGAAGATCATTGACATCGCGTACGGCGTGCGCGTGCCCGCCGTCGGAGAAGAGCGCCCGCGCCTCGTTGAGCTTCGCCTTAGCCTGGTCGAAGATGCCCAGGTGCGCCAACGCGTTGCCCTGGTTGGCCAGCGCCCGAGCCAGGCCCAGCGGGTCGACACCGGGGTCACGAGCCGCGATCACCGCCTCATAGAGCTCGACTGCCTCAACCAGATTGTCGCCCTGATGCGTCGACGGGGCATAGACCAGCGCGTTGGCGAGATTGAGCTGGGTGCTCGCCCACCGGTGTGGATGGGTCTCGGGGCGAAACACGGTCAGCGCCGCGCGCAGCGACCGCACCGCGACACCCCGGCGCAACTGGTCGGACGCCTGCGTCATCGGCATCGTGAGATAGGCGGTAGCGAGGTTGGCGTGCGCGGCGGCATAGAGGTCGGGTGTCGTCGACGGTGAGATCACCGTCAGCGCGACGTGATAGTGCCGCACGGCGTCACGCAACAGGTGTGGCTTGTCGACGCCGAGCTCCTGATGGGTGGAACCTAGCCCTAGGTGCAGTTCGGCTCGTGCCACCTCGAGATCGGTGGGGTCGACGACCCGCAACGCCTCGGTGAAGTCCGCCACGACCTCGGGCCCCGCGCCGTGGGCGCGGTGCGTCGCCTCGGCACGGGCGCCGTGCAACAGGCCGGCGAGCAGTGGCGACACCGGCCGTGCCGCCTCGATCGCGGCGGTGAGCAGGTCGATCGCCACCGCGACCTCGTCGAGGTCGGGGGGCGAGTCGTCCGACTCGCCCGGGCCTCGGGGCTCGGTCGCGGCCGTCGCCCGCGCCGCGAGCACCAACGCGGCGACCTCGCCCGTCGCGGCCCCCACCTCGGGCGGGGTCTCGCATCGGTCGAGCGAATATCGCAGCAGGTCGACGAGCACGCCGTGGTCCGCGCCGAGGTCCGCCCGGAGCCGGTCGGGGTCGACGCTGTCGGGGTCAAGCACAAACCGGTTGAAGCGGGCGACCACGTCACCGGGGTCGGCGGCGATCGCGTCGTCGAGAAGAGCGGCGGCGGCATCCAACTCGCCGGCGTGCACCAACTGGTGCACCCGCGTCGGCGCCGGCCACGACTCGGGAAGCCGGCCGGCGAGCAGGCTCGCGCGAACCTCGTCGGCGCTCGCGGGAATGAGTAGATAACCCAGCGGGAGTCCGAAGATGCCCAGTGGTTGCGGGCGTGTCACGGCGTCGGTCATGAGGTCACCCCATGGGTCGCGTCGACTGCGGTCCAGTCGCGGGTGATGAGGTCGGCCACCTCGGCCATCGCGGCGCGCACCGGAGCGCTCAGGTCGGCGCCGGGGTCGACCTGAGCGGCTTCGATGAGATAGACGGTCACGTCGGTCGGGTATTCGTCTTTGAGCAGCCAGTGCGCGAATGCCAGCGCGTGATCCCAGCGGAACGCGTGACTGTGCAGGCCCTCCAGGGGCGGCAGATTCTCCAGCTCGGCGCCGGGCACCCGGTAGAGGGTGCCCGGCGGTGCGCCGGTGCGACTCGCGTCGACGATGATCACCCGCGCGGCGCCACGCATCTGAAACGCGGCGTCCATGCCGGCCGTGCCGCCGTCGACGAGTCGCACCCCGTCGGGCACGCCTCGTTCCCAGAGATGGCGCACGAGGATCGGGCCGACCCCATCGTCGCCGCGCAGCAGGTTGCCGCATCCGACGATGAGCGTGTCGCAGCTGGTTGTCATGTCCCCTGTCCCCGTCACACAGTTCCGTTGACCACGAACCTGCTCAGTTCCCGTCCGGTCTTGCCGTCATAGGCGTGCACGGTGCAGACCAGGCAGGAGTCGAAGCTGCGGGCCACGTGGCCGAGCTCAACCGGGTCGTCCATGTCGATGATCGGGGTGCCGACGAGGGCCGACTCGATCGGTCCCAGGGTGCCGGCCGAGTCGCGTGGGCCGATGTTCCACGCGGTCGGCGTGACCACCTGATAGTTGGCGATCTTCCCGTCCTCGATGGTGATCCAGTCGGACAGCGATCCCCGGGCCGCCTCGGTGGAGCCGAAACCACGGCCATCGGCATATTCGGTCGGCTTGACATAGAAGGGCTCGCTGAGGTTGAGCTCGTCGATCCACTTGCGGGTATAGGTGTAGAGCTTCGCGGCCTCGTGCATGCGGGCGAGCTGCCGCACGAGCACCGACGGTCCGAGCCGCTTGAGCACGTCGAGGAAGAGCGGGTCCTCGTCCTGGTGTGGGGCGGCGCCGGGCGCCGCTGCGGCGATCCGGCGGGCCAACGGGCCGACCTCGAGCGGGATGTTGCCTAGGCCCGGCACGTTGTAGCGTGGCGACTTCGCCCAGCTGTATTTGCCTTGGCGGCGCCCGTCCAGCGGGTCGATCGGCTTGGTCTCGCCGTCGAACGGGTGTCGCGATCCGCTGCCCTCATAGAAGGAGTGGGTGACGTCCTCGGTGATGCGGCCCTGGTCGAACTCGAAGAACTCGCCCTGGGCATAGACCCCGGACCGGCCGATCAACGCACCGTTGCGCGCCTCGATGGTCGGGTTGGTGTAGTGCGCGGGGTCGAGATAGGTGCCGCTGGCGAGATAGTTGCCCACCCCGGCGCCGTATTTGTCCAGGCCGATGTCGAGCGCATAGCGAATGAAGAAGCCGCAGTCGCTGTTGCGATGGGACTCCTTCTCGTCCACCCACTCCATGAGGTCGTCCCAGGTGCGGATCTGCATCCAGCGTTCGATGGAGCAGCCCAGCCACTGCTTCTCGAGCCAGTTGTCTTTCCAGTGTTCGAGAATGGCGATCGACCGCGTCACGTCGGACAGGGTCGGCGCGCACATGACTCCGCCTGGAACCATGAAGCTCGAGTGCGGCCACTGCCCGCCGAAGATGGCATAGACCTCCACCGGCTTGCCCGACAGCACTACTCCCGGACCATAACTACTTCCCGTGTACGCCGAGAATCGGCGCACGGCCTCGTCATAGAGCGGCGATCGGGAGTAGTTCTTGTTGGTCAGGTCGATGGCGAACAGGGCGTAGAAATAGCGCGGCATGCTCTGCAACGTCTCGCAGGCCTGCGCGATGTTGCGCACGAGCGTCGCGTTCGGTGGCATCGTGGTCTTCCACGCGACGTCGAGCGCGTATGCCGCCTTGTAGAGGTGGCTGCCGCCGCAGATGCCGCAGATGCGGGGCGTGACGATAAGACCGGCCTGCGGGTCCTTGCCCTGGAGGATGATCTCGAAACCGCGAAACATCGCGGCCTCGGTCCACGCTGAGGTGACGACGCCGTCTTCGATGGTGACCCGCACGTCGAGGTCGCCTTCGACACGTCCGAGCGGACTGACGAACAGATCAACAGTGCTCATATCGAGAGTGGTCCTTCCTTGTGCCAGAACATCTCAGACGACGAATAGGTCTTCTTTGGACCACTGCGGTGCGGCGATGCGGGCCGCGGCCGCGTGAGCCATATAGGTCAGGTGGTCGCTGCCTTCCGGCACTTCCTTCGGGATGACACCGCTGACCTTCTGCGTCTTGAAGACGGTTCCGGGCGCCAGGTCGAAGAACGGGAATTCCGGCTCGGTGCACCCGAGACAGGGCATTCCGGCCCGGGTCTTGGACGACTGGCGGTTCCACAGAATGCGGTTGCACGGCGAGTGGGTCATCGGGCCACGGCAACCGAACTCATAGAAGAGGCAGCCCGTGCGGGTGCCCTCGCCGAAGGCGGTCGTGGACTGCTTGTATTCGAAGAACTGCACGCGCGTACAACCGGTTTGGGTGAAGGTTTTGAAGAACGTCTGGGGGCGGTGCAGTTCGTCGAGACTGATGTCGCCGGCGCGACCCGTCGCGAGCGCCACGATGATCTGGGTGATCCAGTCGGGGTGGGCCGGACAACCGGGGATGTTGATGACGGGCAGGCCCATTTTGGACCGGAAGTCCGGGCCGAGGAAGCCTCCCCGTTCCCGTTTGTGGAACTGCATTCCGGTCGACGAGCTGGGGTTGGGTGCCGTCGCGGGAATGCCGCCCCAGCAGGCGCAGTCGCCGATGGCGACCACGATCTGCGCGGCCGACGCGAGGTCGGTGACCCAGTCCTTCATCGGGCGTTCGGCGAAGAGGTCATAGCGTCCGGTGCCGTTGGGGCCTTCGATGACGGTTCCCTCGAAGACGAAGATGTCCAGCGGGCGGTCGCCACGGGCGCAGTCCCAGAAGATCTTCTGTGCGTTCGCGCCGAGTTCCAAGCCCAGCGACGGGTGCCACAGCAGATCCAGTCCGAAGTCGGTGATCAGGTCGACGACGTTGGGTTCGTCGGCGTTAAGAAAAGAAATGGTGTTGCCGCTGCACGCCCCACCCTGCAGCCAGAGCACTGAAGACATTGACTCTCCTCTCAGAGTCCGGCACGGTCGGACGTGCCCGGTGCGGTCCGGTTGAGCTCTTGACCGAGGCCGCGCGCGACCTCGCTGAGCAGGCCCAGTCCCCGGGCGATGTCGGGGTCTTTGAGCAGTTTGAGCGCGGCACGGATGCCGCTGACGGTGGTGTTGTTCTGTTGCGCCCGCGCGTGGCCGGCCGCGAGGGCTCGGCCGGCGAGGGCGACGGTGTCGACCGTGGCGGGGGCGACGAGATCCGATTCGATCAGTCGCTCCAGCGCAGGCGTGGAGGCGGCGAGGACCTTCGCCAGGGTGGTGAGGCTGGCGGTCAGCTGGCCGATGCTGGCCAGGTCGAGCATCGGTGCGGCGGCGCCCGTTCGCAGGTCGTTGAGTCCCGCGATGACCGAATCGCTGACCGTCTCACTGCGACGAATCAGTGTGTCCAGGCCGGAGACGAGCAATGCGAGCAGGTCCGCGTGGTCGAGCAGTTGACTGATTGCGGCGGCGACCCGCGGATCGTCGAGTTGTTGTTTGAGCGCGTCAAGGCGGGCATCCGCCACCACAGTCGCGTGGATTTGAGTCATGTGCACCTCCTGGACCTGGTTCGTCCACATTCCGGCGAAGACCCTGTCGCCGCAACGGCTGGGCGCTGTGTGATGGCTCACGGTAGGCGCGCGGGAAAGGTTCTCCTATCCTTCGCGCGCAGCTACTATCGCGAAAGCGCAAGAGATCTTCTTGATAGGCGAAGAATCGCGAGGTGATCCATGGCGCGATTGGATAGATTCGGCTATATCGATGCCCGCCGAACGCTTGATCCGGTGCGACGACGGATTCGGCCGCGGGGAATTCCGGCCGCGTTGGAGGGGCGGGAGGTCTTCTACACCGAAGACCCACACGAGGCGTGCGCGCTCGTCGGTCGAGCCCTGTCGCCCCACACCCTCTCGGTCGAGGAGACCCGGTCGACCGGCTTCACGGCGAGCATGCACGGCGCCTGCCTGCGCGACGTGAGCCTGCTCTATCTCGACATCGGCGCCGCCGCGACCCTCGACATCCCCGCAACCGGTGACTATTTCGGCGTACACATGCCCACCAGCGGTCGCACCATTGTGACCAGAGGTGCCGAAGTGGTGGAAGCCAACCCGATCCGGGCCGTGGTGACCAGCCCGGGCTCCGCGCTGACCTTGCGCTTCGAGCAGGATTCACCCCATGTGATCGTACGGATCGAACGCGCCGTGCTGGAGCGACAACTCGCCCGCATGCTCGGCCGCAGCGTCACCCACGCGGTCGATTTCGAGCTGAGCATGGACCTGGTCACCGAGGCGGCCGCGCGGTGGACCAGCGCGGTTCAGTTGCTCTATGCGGAGATCTACTACGCGAACTCGCTCATCCACCGCGGGCTGGGCGTGGGCCCGTTGGAGGACTTCCTCATCAGCAGCCTGCTGCTGCTGCAGCCGTCGAACCACCACGCCCATCTCGCGCGGCCAGCGGAGACATCGGGTCGTCGGGCGGTTCGACGGGCCATCGAATTCATCGAGACCCACCTGCGGGAGCCGCTGACGATGGCACAGCTCGCCGAGCACGTCGAGATGAGTGCCCGGTCGATTCAACAAGGGTTCCGCGAGGATCTCGACACCACGCCGATGGCCTACATCCGCGATCGGAGGCTGGAACGCGCGCGGCAGGACCTCACCGACGCGATGCCGGCCGACGGCGTCTGCGTCACCGATGTCGCGCTCAGATGGGGTTTCACCCACCTCGGCAACTTCTCGGTGCTCTATCACCGGCGTTACGGCGAAACGCCGTCTCAGACCTTGCGGCGATAGGGGGCGCGCGGCGTAGTGTGGCGGTGACCTGGCGACGACCTGAAGGAGCGCCGGCGTGCACGAACTCTCCCTGTGCCACGCGATCGCGTCGATCGCCACCCGTCACGCGACGGGGCGACCGGTGCGGGCGATCGGAGTGCGGGTGGGGCAACTGCGGCAGGTGGTTCCCGACACCCTCGTCTATTGCTGGTCACTCATGACCGAGGGCACGACGTTGGACGGCAGCGTGTTGGAGATCGAATCGGTGCCCGCGCGGATCGAATGTGGCCACTGTGGACATTCGCAGGTGCTCAGTGCCGTCTCCCTGGCCTGTGACGAGTGCGGCGGCCACGACGTCGCGATCGTTGCCGGTGAGGAGTTCCTCGTCACCACCCTCGACCTCGCGGAGGCGTGATCCACATGGGACGATTCCATCGCCATCCCGACGGGACCGAGCACGAGCACGACGGGCATCATCACGACGACCACTCTGGTCACGAAGACCACCACGATCACGGTGACCACCACGCGCAGGAGCAACACGAACACGGCGATCACTCGGGTTATCGCACCGCGACCCAACGGGTAGAGGTGCTGGAGCGGATCTTCGCGGAGAACGATGAGACGGCCGCAGCCAACCGGCGCGACTTCGACCGAGCCGGCGTGCGGGTCGTCAACCTCATGTCCTCGCCCGGAGCAGGCAAGACCACTCTGTTGCGTCAGACCCTGCAACGGTTGCGCGACGAGGGGGTGGCGACCGACCGGATCGGCATCATCGAGGGGGACATCGAGACGAGCCTCGACGCGGACCGGCTCGACGGCTTCGGGGCGGCGGTCGCGTTAGTCAACACCGGCAACGGCTTCGGCGGCGAGTGCCATCTCGACGCGCCGATGGTGCGGTCGGCGCTGCCCAAACTGCCGCTCGACCGGCTCGACTTCGTCCTCATCGAAAATGTCGGCAACCTCGTCTGTCCCGCCGAGTTTGAGGTCGGTGAGCACCGCAAAGCCATGGTCTATGCGGTGACCGAGGGCGAGGAGAAGCCGCTCAAATATCCGGTGATGTTTCGCAGCGTGGACCTCGTCATCGTGAACAAGGTCGATCTGCTGCCATTTCTCGACTTCGACCTGACCGCGTTCTATGCCAACCTGCGCGATATCAACCCGACCGCCGAGGTCATCGAGGTGAGTGCGCGCACCGGTGCCGGCGTCGACTCGTGGTGCGCCTGGCTCACACACACGACGGCTCGCTAAGTCGACGGTCCGCTGAGTCGACGGTCCACTGAGCCAAACAGTCGCGGCCATTGGAGATCGTGGCGTGTGCGGGTCGCGGCAGCGACCCCCACACGCCACGATCTGTGAGTGGGCGTGGTCAGGAATCGAACAGGGTCACGGTGCCGGTGAATCAGACGAACGTCACGACGTCGTCGTGGTCGAGCCGTGGCAGTCGGTCCTTCCACGCGTCCGGTCCGGGACGCCCGATGTTGACCACCAACAGCGAACGGAGATTGCGGTCGCCGAAGAATTCGCGATCGACTCCTTCGGCGTCGAAACCGGTCATTGGCCCAGCGGCGAGCCCCGCCGCGCGTACGCCCAAAAGGTAGTAACCGGCCTGGAGTGCGGCGTTGAGTCGGGCCACCGCCTCCCGGTTGGGGTTGTCGTGCAGTTGTTGGCGCAGGTTGGGGGCGAATGGGACCAGCCTCGGCGCGTGCTCGTGAAAGTCGACGTCGGCGGCGAGCACGGCGACCGCTGGGGCGGTGCGGGTCTTTGCCTGGTTTCCCGGGGAGAGGTGCGCGACGAGCCGTTCCCTCGACTCACCGGGACGGACATAGAGCACCCGCAGCGGCTGCAGATTGAAGGCGGTCGGTGGCCACTTGACCAGCTCGTGGATCGCCCGAAGCTGCTCGTCGGTGACCGGCTCGTCGGTGAACGTCTGCGCGGTGCGCGCCTCGGTGAAGAGCTGAGCCTGCGCCGTCGGGTGCAGGGACACGAGCCCGATGAGGTGTGGGGCCGTGCTCGTCGTCATCGGTGGTCCTTTCGAGAACAGTGTTACCTTACCCGGTTACCTTGTGAAGGATAGTAGCTTCGTTTTTGCTAGTGCATCCACCGGGGGTCGAGTATCCTCTCTGACCATGGTCGAAGGGGAGCCTCAGAGTCGGCTACGGTCGTGTGACCATGGGATCACCCGAGCATTCGCGTTTCTCGGCAAACGCTGGAACGGTGTGATCATCGGGACGCTCATCGACGGTCCGGCCGGCTTCGCCGAACTCGCCCGGGCGATCACCGGCATCAGTGAGTCCATGCTCGCCGACCGTCTCAGCGAGCTGGTCGCGGCGGGTCTGGTCGACCGAACAGTCCTGCCCGGACCCCCGATCGGAGTCAGCTATGCGCTGACCGACAGGGGCTCGGCGCTCGCCCCGGTGCTCGAACACCTCGCTCGTTGGGCCAGCGACCACCTGCCCGACGCGCCCAGTCTTGACGTGCGCAGTCTCTGCGGTGCGTCAACCGATTCACGCAGCGTGGCCAGGCTTCTCAGACTGCGAGGCAGAGTTCCGAGATAGAAGATTGGTGTGATCGCGAAGAGTAGCAGTGCGATGGTTGGCGACCAACGATCGCGACCGCGACGGCACCTAGTTCCACCGACGCAGCACCACCGCGTCGGCGATCGGATGCGAGAAAACCAACCGCACCCGGATCCGCGAGTAGTTGGGGTCCCACAACCAGGCGATGACACAACCCGATGTAGGTGATCGACATGCGCGGCCGAAATCAAACCGAAGACCGCAGTCGCGACGGCCTTGTCCTCGTGGCCGCCGACGCGCCATGCCTGGGAAATCACGGCGGTCGAATAGGTAGGAGCGAGGAGCTTCAGAAGATGATCATTTGCCAGGATCGGGCTTAAGATCCACCCGCTGGCCTGGAGCACACCAGGTGGTGGTGGAGCCACAGAGCCGATCATGACAACGCCGCGAGTAGGCCAGGTCAGGTCGGCCACTCGGAGAGCAGTGCTTCGGCAAAGTGGTTTCGTTTCGTCCGCGCTGGGAGGCTGAAGCTCGAGGACGAGAAGTGTGTGACGATTGCGAAAACACCGTCGCTGAAGGCTTCCAACCGGCTCGGGGACGCTGTCCACTCGGGTCCGCGTGGCGGTTCCGCACGTGCTGCCCTCCCACATTCGATCTGATGCCGACCAAATTCGAGACGACGGTGGTAGCCCCCACCAATCGATCACCACACCCAGGGCGGGTTGTCCTCGCGCACCGCCTTCTCCTGCAGTCGAATCATGCGGATGAGTCGAATGAGCAGCAGGAGATAGAGGGCTGAGGTCCCGACGATGAAGGGAATGAGGGTGCCCTGCTCGCCCAGCACACGGCTGGTGATGAAGAGCACGGGCGGCAGGAGGCCCGCCAGCAGCAGCAGGCCCACTCGGCGATAGACGAGGGAACGAGGTTCCGGTGGTGCGGGCTGTGTGATCTGCGGCATGGAGGGGTGCAACGCGGCGAGTCCGAAAGCGACATAGCCGAGCTGGAACAGCACATCGGCGGTGTTGGTGACGGCGGTGGTCGCGGTGCCGGTGTAGGAAGCGAAGATCAGGTCGGCTGCGATGGTCCACACGTTGCTGACAATCAGCAACCACAGTGCCGGCGGTCGACTGCCCGGGCCGACGGCGAGCCGCACGATAAGCATGATGAGGACGACATCACCGACCGGATAGGCGAGGTTGACGGTCGTCTCGCCGGGTGAGGCGTCCTGCGACGTGATCACAGGCTGGGCGATCTGCCAGATGAGCAACGCGCCGCCGATGCCAGCGGTGAGGGCGTCGCCGACAGCGTCCCAGCCCTGGATCGCGCGCCGGAGTCGCGCCATGATCACAAGGCCCGCCGTCACCAGTGGGTAATAGGCCAGGTAGAGCACGTCGATGTAAGAGGGGGTCGCGACGGTGCCCGTGACCGCCTCGGTCACGTTGTAGGCCGTGTCACCGAAGGCGTAGAAAAGCTGACCCGCGGCGAAGAGAATCCAGACCAGCCGCGCCGGCCCACGGCAACGCCTCGCGGCGACAATCAACGCCGCGACGGTGGCGAAACTGATCAAGACGTACGTGATCGTCCTGACCGACTCCGGCAACCATATGTAGGCGATCGACAGAGCCAACCCCACGCCCGCGAAGATCCACCACTCTGGCCCGATTGGGGCCGAGCGATTCGGTGCGGGGTTCGCCGGCGTCGCCCCGGAAGGCCCGTCACGGGTGTGTGGCACAGGTCATCTCCCGTCGATCGGTGCGGCGTCGGCGGGGCGGCCCAGGTCGTTGGTGGCCGCGCCGGTCCACCGTTCGAGGGTCTTCTCCAGCGCGGCCTGCGTGAATGGTTTGCTGATGTAGTCGTCCATGCCGGCGGCGAGGCATCGCCGTCGGTCTTCATCACGCGCCGCCGCGGTGAGAGCGACGACCGGGGTGTGATGGCCCCGGCCCTCCCTTCTGCGCAGCTCAGCGGTCGCGGAATAACCATCCATCTCGGGCATCAGGACATCCATGAGGATCACGTCATATGGTTCACGTTCAGATCGGGCGTCATCGGTGAGCCGCAGGGCGTCTCGTCCGTTCGCGGCCACGTCGGTCCGATAACCGAGCCGAGACAACATGGCGGTGCCGACCTGCTGATTGACCTCGTTGTCCTCCGCGAGCAGAACCCGTTTCGTCCCATTTGGGATGATCACTGCGCCAGTCGGCACGGTCTCGATCGGCGTCGCCGGGGTGTGTGCACCCGCCGGCTCGCCGGACTCGCGGGTGGGAACTACCTCGTCGGACCCCACTGGTGACGCCATCGTGTTGGCAAGGCAGGTGAGCAGCTCGCCTTGATGAACGGGGCGGGTCAGGGTGGCCGCGATGCCTGCGGCATGCGCGGTGACCGGATCAACGGGATCGGCGGAGCTGAGCAGTATCAGGTGCACCGGCGAGATGTGCGAGTCCGCGGTGATCCGACGAGCCAGCTCGATGCCGTCGGTGTCTGGCATCGCCATGTCGAGAATCGCGACGTCGATCGGCTGACCGCGCTCGCTGGCCGCGTGCAATGTGTCGATCGCGGCGGTGGCGTTGTCGGCCAGCGCGGGCAACATCTGCCAGGTGCGCAGATGGTGATCGAGGGCGAGTCGGTTGGTGGTGTTGTCATCGACAACCAGAACGCGCAGCCCGGCGAGGTCCGTGCCGGTGTGGCGGACTCGAATGGCGACACTCTGCGGGGAACGGCGCAGCGGGATGATCGTTCGAAACGTCGAACCGTGGCCCAGGTCGCTGTCGACGGTGATGTCGCCGCCCATCATCGTGGCGAGTCGTTTGCAGATGGCCAGGCCCAGACCAGTGCCGCCATAGTGTCTGGTGCTGGACGAGTCGGCCTGGACGAAGGCGTCGAAGATCCGCCGTTTGTCCTCATCGGAGATGCCGATGCCGGTGTCGGTGACTTCAAAGATCACCGTCACTCGATCGGAGTCGGACGGCTCCTTCGGGTCCGGCGGTGCGGGGATGGTCTTGATCGTCACGTTGCCGTGTTCGGTGAACTTCACCGAGTTGGTGGTGAGGTTGAGCAGGATTTGCCGCAGCCGAGCAGGGTCACCACGGACCACGGAAGGCAGCCGAGGGTCGAAGTCCTTGATGAGCTCCAAGCCCCGACTATGTGCCGATACGCCGACAAGCTCGACGATGTCGTCCAACAGCTCTTCGAGCTCGAAGTCGACCTCGGTGAGGGCGAGACGGCCGGCCTCGAGCTTGGAGAAGTCCAGGATGTCGTTGATGATCTGCAACAGTGTCGCGCCCGCCTTCGCGATGCCACGGGCGAATCGCTGTTGGTTCGGGTCGAGGTCGGTGTCGAGCAGCAGCTCGGACAGTCCAATCACGCCACTCATCGGCGTACGGATCTCGTGGCTCATGGTCGCCAGGAACTCCGACTTCAACCGAGAGGCCTGTTCGGCCCGCTCCCGAGCGGCGATGAGCGCCTCGTGAGTCTCCCGACGGGCGCCGGTGTCGCGGGCCGTCGCCATGAACAGCTTGTGGTGATCGCCGGTTACCGGCCAGATCACCATCTCCACCGGCATCCTGCGGTCGTCGTGACTGAGCAGATAGGTTTCAAACGGACGCGAGACCGCGTGGAGATCGCCTTCGAGGACGGCGGCGATCGTCGGTTCCTCCCGTTGGCGGTGCTCCGGCGGCACGAGCGCCGTCGCCGGCTGGCCGATGATCTCGTTGCGCTGCCAGCCGAGAAGCAGTTCGGCCGCCCGGTTGAACTCGACGATGGTCCCGCGTTCGTCGGTGCCGATGATCGGATCGAAAGCGAGGTCGATGATCGACCGGGAGAGGCGCTCGCTGTTGGCGAGGTTCTCCTCCATTTCTTTGTGCGCGGTGACGTCCCGAGCGGCCAAGTAGATGAGTTTGGGGAAGCCCTCCTCGCCGCCGATGAGGCGTCCGGTCGTCTCCATCCACGCCCAGTGGCCGTCCTTGTGCCGGACTCTGATGGTGAGATCGCGCAACACTCCGCCCTTGAGCAGATTGCGAATGGCGATGACGGCGTTGCGCACGTCATCAGGGTGGATGTGTCGCCAGATCCGGGCTCCCCGCCATTCGTCCGGTCGATAACCCAGCACGTCGGTGCTCGACGGCGAGACATACGCGATCGAGAGTTCCATCGTGAGCAAGGTGATGACGTCGGCTGAGCTGTCGACCACCGTGCGAAATTGTCGCTCGCGATCACGCAGCGTGCGTTCGATCGACCGAATGCGCGACAACGGGCCCAGCAGAAAACCCAGTGCGACGGCCAGCCCGCTGAGAAAGACGAGCAGGATCACCACGAGGTTCCCAGCTGAGACCTCCACCTCCACACGGTAACCCGGCGCTCGTCGCGGCCGGGCGTGTTTGTGCCAGCGCCGAACGGTCAGCCTGGTGTCTCCCGGACCAGAGTGGTCATGGTGGCCACAAGCGCCTCGCGGGTCGCCGCATCGTCGATGAGGCCATCGGGGCCGACCAGGTCTCGGGCCACCGGGAGGGTCAGACACGCGGTGGTGACCACAACGGCGTCGAGATAGGTCAGCACCGACGCGAGGGTCGCCGCGGCACCGTGGCCTCGTCCGGGGTTGGCGACGTTGATCCAGGCGACGGGTTTGTTGTTGAACTCGCCACTGCCCACGGTCCAATCGAGCAGGTTCTTGAGGCTGCCCGGCAGGGTCCCCGCGTATTCGGGAACGCAGAAAAGCACGGCATCGGCGGCGGAGAGACGGCGGCGCAGGCCGGCGACGGCCGGGTGCGGATCGTTGTCGTTCGCGTCCGGGCTAAACGCCGGAAGGTCGGCCAGACCGTCGAAGAGATCGGTGGTGATGGCGTCCGGAGCGACCGTGGCGGCCGTCCGCAGCGCGGACGAGTTGGTCGAGGCGGCCCGAGTGCTGCCGGAGATGAGCAGGAGGTGAGTAGTCATGGGTTCCTTCGGTGGTGTCGGACGTTGGTAGGGGTGCCACGGGCGGGAATATCGCCTCACCTCCGCCTGGTTTGATTGCATGAACAGGCGAGACGTTGCATGAACGGGTGAAACCAGGAGGGGCGAGATGATGGTACGAGCGATGTGGAACGGCGTGGTCGTGGCCGAGAGCGACGACACAGTGATCGTGGAAGGCAACCACTATTTTCCGGTGGCTTCGCTGCGCGCGGATCTCTTCTCCGACAGTCAGACCCACACGGTCTGTCCGTGGAAGGGCACTGCCTCCTACTACACGATCACCGTCGATGGTGAGGCCAACGTCGATGCCGCTTGGTTCTATCCCGAGCCGAGTGAGGCCGCCCGTCAGGTGACTGACCGGGTCGCGTTCTGGAAGGGCGTCGAGGTGACCGCCGACTCATGACGGCGAGGGCGACGCTGCCGGCGGCGTGCCGCTAGCGTGCCGCCAGCAGCGTCGACAGCGTGACCGGGTGCAGCCCCCGGCTCCGCAGACCGTCCAAGATGGATGGCAACGCCTCGTCGGTCATCGGCGCGTTCTCCTCGGTGATGTGCAGCACGACGATCGACCCCGGTCGCACGTGGTCGAGCACCGCCCGCACGATCGGCTGCCACGCCGTCGCCTTGGGATCACCGCTGACGACGTCCCACTGCACCACGGTCACGCCGACATCGGAGATGGCCGTCAGTGCGGTGGCATTGGCGCATCCACCGGGAAACCGGAAATAACGGCTCTGATTGCCGCCGAATGGGGCGATCACGTCGAAAGTCCGGTTGAGCTCAGCGGCCATCTGCGCGCGGGGCACCACGCCGAGGTTGTAGCAGTTCGGCGTGAACCCCCGATGCGACCAACTGTGGTTGGCGAGCTCGAAATTCGGGTTGGCGGCGAGCCTTCGGGTCATGTCGGGATAACGCTGCACCCAGAGACCGGTGAGGAAGAACGTGGCGGGCACCGACCGGCGTTCCAGAAGGTCGATGATGGTGCGATTCGCATAGGAGTGCGCCAGCCCTCTGGTGAGTCGATCGAGCATTCCCGTCGTCATGTCGGCGTCGAACGTCAACGCGACCATGTCACTGGTTCGCGACCCGTGCCGCACGACCGGTGGCCTAGCGCCAGGGCGACTGGCGCCAGGAAGGTCGGTCGGACCGGGGTTCGCCGACGTGGCGGGAACTGTCCCCGCACCGCCGGGCGTCGGTGTCGACGAGGTCGTCTGGGTGCGGGCCGGATCGGCACGGTGAGGCGCGGCGGTCGCCGAGCGGTCGGTGCCGCAGGCGCCGGACAGCAGCAGAACGGCGATGATCGCCAGCGGGGTGTGGGCACGGAGCGGCCGTGCCGCAGGAGGGGTGAGGGGCACGCATCAGGCTATGCCCATCTCGTGCCCGGCCGCACCCCGGCACCCCCTTTGTCCACAGACCACAGGCGATGTCGGGTGAGCCGAAGAGCGTGCGCGGAACTGGTCGCTTGGCTCTCGCACCGTTTGCCAGCTGCTGCGATGCTGGGTGGGTTTAGTTCCTCACCCCTCGGAGGTGCACCATGCTGAACCGACTCCACCCGAATGCCGACGGCCGAGGTGGCCGTCGATGAGCCAGGCAAGCGGCGGTGCGGCGAAGGTCTTTCGAGGGGTGGCGATCGCGGCTGTGCTGGTCGCGATGCTGGTGCTCGTCGCGGCTTTCCGCGACGAGGTGCTCGCCGGATTGCGTTCCGCGGGACGCTTCCTCAGCGACCAGTTTCCGGCGCAGCCCGATCAGCAGAGCGCGGTCATCGGCTATCTCGTGATCGCGATCGTGCTGAGTGTGCTGTTCTCCAAGGCGGGACACTTCACGGCGTACGGGATAGTCATGGGTCTCGGCCCGTTGCTCTGGGCGCTGTTCTGGGAAGGGTTCCCGCCGCTCGGCGTCGATCCGAGCTGGGTGGCAGGTCTCGGCATCGATCACCTGGCGCCGACTCCTGTGCTCGTCTGGGCGGTCGTGGCTGACGTGGTCATCACCATCGTCTTCGTGCCGTTGGAGCTGCGGGAGAAGGCCCGGGTGCGGCGGCGTTCGCAGGGTGGCGACTGACATCACAGAAGGGCGCCGAGGCTTTCGGCCCCGGTGACGCCTGCGACGGCGAGCAGGAGTGTCGCGAACGCGACGGTGAGCCATGCCGGGCGGAGTCGGGACACGATGGGGTCGCCCGCGAGACCGGCGACGGCGGCGGCGGCGCCGAATGCCGCGACAAGCGTCCACTGTGGCATGTTGTGGTCGCCGAGAGCACCGTATTGGGAGAACAGTCGGGTGAGCAACGCGGCTGTGCTGGTGATGGTGATCGCAAGCAGGGAAGTGCCGACGGCGTCACGCATCGACATGGCGAGGATGACGGTCAGTGCCGGCACGATGAGAAATCCGCCGCCGACGCCGAGAAGTCCGGTGAGCAGGCCGATCCCGGTCGCGGTGGCGACAATCACGAGCGGGTGCGGCCGAAACGCGCCGCGGGCGGGGTGTTGCTCGCGCGGCTCAGTGGGGGAGGGCCCGGCATAGTCGGACCCGACCCGGTCATGCCGGATCGACCGGCGCCAGCGCGCGAGCATCGCCACCGCGGAGATGGTGGCGATGCTCGCGAAACCGAGCAGCAGCAAGGAACCGTTGACTCCGCGCGACAGATATGCGCCGAGCATCGCTCCGGGCACACCGGCGCCGCCGAAGATGAGTCCAGATCGGACGTTGACTCGACCGGCCCGCAGATGGCCGGCGGTGGCCACCGCCGCGGTGACGCCGACCACGACCAGTGAGCCGGTGATCGCCGCATGCGGTTCCTGGCCGAGAAGATAGACCAAGATCGGTACGGCGAGGATGGAGCCGCCGCCGCCGAGTACGGCGAGGGTTCCACCGACGCCGAGACCACTGAGCACCGCCAACCAGAGCATGGTCAGATCACCCGAGGTCGCTGCCGAGGATGATCTGCCGGCCGGCGCGGGCCCACGCTCCGGTGCCACCCGCGACGGAGATCGCCTCGATGCCCATGTGGGCGAGGAAGTCCGCGGCGGCGAGGCTGCGGTTGCCGCTCGCGCAGATGACATAGACGGTGGCCCCGCGGGGGAGCGCGTCGGCGTGATCAGACAATCGGGCCATGGGTATCGGTCGAGCTCCGGGCACGTGTCCGGCGAGATACTCATGGGGTTCACGCACGTCGATGACGACCGCGCCAGCGGCGTGTGCTGTGGCGAATGTGCCGAGATCCACCTCACGCATAGCGTTTGTGGCCCTTTCGTGTGGTCTTGATGGATACCCCGTCGGGTATTCGCCTCGACGGTATCAGACGCCGAATCATCCGAGTGGCGCGCCGACGCCGGCCATGGCGTCGGTCGTCGCCCCGTCACCGTCGGGCACGACCGTCGGCAGGCCTCCCGACACGCGCACCGCGTTGAAGCCACCGAGCAGGTCGGAGACGTCGGGGTGACCGTTGCGTCGCAACACGCTCGCCGCGACGCTGGAGCGATAACCGCCCGCGCAGAAGACGACGACCGGTCGGCCGAGGGGAACCTCGTCGAGACGTCGGCCGAGCTCGGCGAGCGGGATGTGCCACGACCCGGCGACCGTGCCGGTGGCCCGTTCGCCGATGTTGCGCACATCGAGCAGGAACGGCGGCTGTGGGCCGTCCAGAATCGAGCCCAGCGCGGCGGCGGTGGTCCGGCTCGCCTGGCCGATCGCGTCACTCATGATCGCCATCGCGGCCTCCGGCTCGCGCAGATAGCCGGCGACGTTGTCGAAGCCGATGCGCGCGAGGCGGACGATGATCTCCTCTTCCCGGTCCTGCGGCGTGACCACGATGATCTCGTGCTCGGGGGTGACGACAGATCCGGCGGTCTCGGCGAATCGACCGTCGGCGGGCACATTGATCGCGCCACGGACATGCCCGGCGGCGAATTCGTGCGGTTCGCGCGCGTCAACGACGACGGCACCCGCCGCGATCCGCTCGGCGGCGTCGGCGGCGGTCAGGGGCCGCACGGACGCCGATGGCTCGAAGACGGGGCGATTGCGGCGGTTGAGGATGGCGTCGAAGACGAAATAGCCCGGGGCTGACGGCTGCCCGGCGGTGACGAGCGTGAGGAACTGTTCCTGACTCATCGGAGCGCACGCGTAGTTAGTGGCACGCTGTTCCCCGATGGTTGACCACTTCTCGGTGGAGAGGTTGCGGCCGCACGCTGAGCCGGCGCCGTGCGCGGGAAAGACCCGCACGTCGTCGTGCAGCGACATGAGCCGGTCCTGCACGCTGTGGTGCAGCATGCGCCCCAGCTCCTCGGCGGTCACGCCGAGGGAGGCGAGCAGATCGGGCCGGCCGACGTCACCGATGAAGAGGGTGTCGCCGGTCAGCACGCCATAGGGATGTTCGTCGCCGGAGTGTTCGAAGACCAGCACGCTGATCGACTCGGGGGTGTGCCCGGGAGTCTCCATGATGGTGAGCGCGACGTCGCCGAGGCTGATCGTCTCGCCGTCGGCGAGGTGGCGGATCGGATAGTCGGCGACGGCCACCTGCCCATAACCGATCCACGCCCCGGTCTTCGCCGCGAGTTCGAGGTGCCCGGCGAGGAAGTCCGCGTGGAAGTGGGTGTTGATCACTGCCTCGATCGTGAGTCCGTGCGCTTCGGCGTCGGCGAGATATTCGCCGATGTCGCGGCGGGGATCGATGACGACGGCGCGACCCGTGCTTTCATCGCCGATGAGATAGGACGCCTGGGACAGGCAGTCGAGGTAGTACTGGGCGAAGAACATGCGTGCCTCCTGGAAACGACGTGGTGTGACCCACCGCCGACTATACCCCAGGGGGTATCCAATCGTCGACGAGGTGCGTCACCATCCGCCTTCAAAGAAGGCTTGCGTGGATCGCTCGTGCCCCGACCGCTATGACTTGTGGCTGGACACCAGTTGCCGCGACATTGCCTCGCGCATGGGTTCTGCCGCGTGATCGGGGTTGGTTCGGAACCCCTTCACGATCAGGTAACCGGCCAGGCTGATCTCCCAGGCGAAGACCGGCACGGCGCCTACGGCCGTGATGGTCGACGCCTGCGGATACGCGCCGAACATGACGCCGATGTTGGACGCGAACACCAGCGGACCGCCGACCAGCCCGAGGACGGGAATGAACCGGGCCACCAGTCGGGAGCGGTAGAGCGCGTACGCCAGCACAACGGTGTGCACGCCGACGACAAGGCCCACTCCGATCAGAAAGATCCAGTTGTGGACCGCGACAAGTGCCTGCCCGGCCACGACCGACGAGGCGGAGTCCGACGTCCCGGAATGCTGTTGGCGCACGGTAACCGCGGCCAACAACGTCACTACTCCGACGAGGATGGTCGAGGCTTCGAGGGTGCGCAGTGCGACGTAGCCCACGGCGCCTGCGGGGCTGTGTCTGCGGACGGTTGGGTATAGCGCCACCGCGGTTCCGACGACAGCCAGAGCCAGGATCACTTCGAGCAGTCCGCCGGCGAAGACCGACACGCTGTCGGCTTCGTCGAGGTGGTCGATGTGGTTGACCACCGGGCCGTATAACACCAGCGCCGTGACCGAGGTCACGTGAGTGATGAGGTACAGCGCTCCCACCGCGAGCGCATCCCTTCGCGTTCGGTCCATATCTTTCCTTCCAGAGCGAGGTGTACGGCGTACACCGTATTCTGGGAAGGATAGGTGTACGCTGTACACTCGTCAAGGGAGGCAGCTATGGTCGAAGTCACCACCCCGGCCCGACGCGAACGGCTCAACCGGGCCCGTGTCCTGCACGCCGCACTCGCGCTCGCCGACCAGGGCGGCTTCGACGCGTTGAGCATGCGCAAGCTCGCCGACCAGCTCGGCGTGGTGCCGATGGCGTTATACAAGCATGTCGCCGACAAACCCGCACTGCTCGACGGCATGGTCGATCTGGTCTTCGACGAGATCGAGGTTCCTCGCGACGTGGACTGGCGAACGGCGCTGCGGGTGCGGGCCATGTCGATGCGCGACGCGCTGCGACGCCATCCGTGGGCCGTCGGCCGGATGGAGACCGGCACACCCGGCCCAGCGAACCTGCGCCACCACAACGCCGTCCTCGCCTGCCTACGCCGCGACGCCGGTTTCCCATTCCTTGCCGCGGTGCACGCCTACACCCTCATGGACAGCTACATCTACGGTTTCGCACTGCAGGACAGGGTCCTCGCCGGCGACATTCCCGCCGAAGCGAAGAGGCGTCGCGATGTCGTCGCCGACCGACACCCTTCGTCGCTGGCGGAGTACCCGTACCTCGTCGAAGTCGTCGAGCAACTCGCCAGCCACGGCTACGACCACACCCAGGAGTTCGAATTCGGCCTCGACCTCATCCTCGACGCCGTCCAGCGACTGGCTAGGCCTTCGCCGTGAACGTGAGCCCCGTGCCGTCGCGCCCGAGCAGAGTCAGCTGGTCTCCGGTGATCGAAAACCGCACCGGCCCGCGCAGCAACGCCACCGCCATGGCGCCCCGCACCTCGGCGTGGGCGCACGTGACATCGAATCCGGTGGTGTTGGAGAAGGTGACCGACTTGCCCGCGATCGTCACGTCGCCCTTCACCGACCCGCAGCCAGTCGTGCCGGTGAACGTGCCGGCCGCGTCGATGACGAGCGCTGCCTCGCCGGCGTCGGCCGGCACCGACGACACGGTTTCGCCCGAGACGAGCGACGTGACCACCCACCGAGTGCCGGCGAGCGGTCGGTCGGGGTTCGTCGTCTTGTCGTTGACCAGTTCGATTCGCACACCACCACCATGCAGGGTGAGCGCCTCGCCCGCGAGGTCGACCGTCGGTTTGCCGCCGAGGAACGCGCTCACCCACTGGTCCTGCGCCATGCGTGCCGTGTCACATCCCATCTCGGTCTGCGCCAGCGGGTCCACCACGAGTGCGCCGCCGCTGACACGACCCTGGCCGCTCATGGTGTTGCAGCCGGCCGAGGCGTTGAGGGTGTGATTGGCGGCGAAGGTGAGCGTCAACCGGGTGCCCGTCACCAGCGGATGGGCCCGTCCGTCCTCGGTGATCGTCGTCGCCACGAAGGTGCGTCCGGCCGGCCACACGTCCCCGACCCCGGCTGACGAGTCCTGGCCCCGCTGGGCGCAGCCCCCGAGGCCGGCTCCGATGAGGGTGGCACAACAAACAGCGAGGGTACGGCGTGATGTCGTCATGCAGGTCAGACGCGGCCCGTGCCGGTTCGGTTTCATCCGCTGGCCATTCTTCTCGCCGACGCAGCGCACTGTGGTGTGCAGCCCGCTGCAGCCCGGTGCTCGGCCTGATGCTCGGCCCGCTGCTCACCGCAGGGTCGGCACCTCACCGCACGCGTGCCAGCTCAGCTCCACCCCGCCCAGATCGGCCAACCACGGCCCAGTGAGGTCGGCGAGCCCGACCCGGTCCGGGGGTGTGCGCCCGAGGCCGATCGCGAACCGCGCCAGACGGGGGCCCGACTCGATCGGTCGCGGCCACGCCCGCAGGCCGGTTGCCCCGCCCCGACCCAGGTCGGCGAGCAGGGCAAGGATTCGACCCCGCACCGCGCCGACGCTGTTCGCGAGGTTGACGGGGTCATCGGCCCGCACTGTCACCACGGCCCAGGCACGGTGCAGGCGATGCGACTCGGGTGGTGCCACCAACTGTGGCCACGGATCATCAGGACGCGCCTCGGCGATCTCCCACGCCCGATAGAGCTCGTCGGTGATCACATCGAGTCCCTCGACACTGACCTGTGCCGTGCACGAGCGCACCGGGGCGGTCGGGGTCAGCACCCGCATCGGAGCCGAATCCGTCGGCATCGCGTCGATCTCGCCGGTGAGCGTCACCGGCGTTCGCCAGTCCCAGGCCGCCCAGTCGCCGAAGAAGTGCCGCACCAGCACGCCGTCGTCGACCCGCTCACACGTGCCCACCCGGTCGCGCACGGTGCGGGCGGCGAGCACGGCCCAACCAACTCCGGGGACTCCGCCGAACGGCGCCGAGTCAAGCCCCCGGGCCCTGGCCCACCTCTTCACCAAGCGGGCGAGGCGACGAAATGTCTCCTGGTGAGGTGCGCTCGCGGCGAGGATGGCGTCGGCGTCACTCACCGCGCTCAACGTCATCGCCGCGGTCCCCGCCAGCGACATTCGCTGGTCGACGGCGAGGGCCGGCGAAAGCGGAGCGGCGTCGACGAGCATGATGTCCACTCTGAGGTCGGCGACGTCGAGCCGCAGACCGGGAACCCGAGCGCCCTTCACCGCACGGATCCTGGTCGCCTCCGGCAACCCCGCCACGATCCGTTCCCTCGCCCACGCGACCGTCTGATCGTCGGGCAACACGACGACGAGGTCCAGGTCGGCTTCCGGCAGGGCGCAGTCCATCCGCCGTGAGCCGACCGTGTGCACGACCGTGCCAGCAAGGCCACTGAGCGCGTCGCGCACGTCGTGGCGCACCTTCGCCGCTAGGCGAGCGGCGGCGGGCGCTTCGGTGCTGTGGGCGAGTGCGGGCAGCCAACGGACAGCACCCGTACCAAGGTGAATCACCGCCCGGGGTCGCATCGGCCCATCACCACGCCGGGACAGCACGGCGACCTCCGACACCGGTGCCTCTGTTGACGAGAGCCCGGCCGCCGACAGTCTCGCCGCGATCGAGGAGCGGAGATCGCGCGGGCCAGAGCCCCGCGCCCCGGTGACCCGCGCGACGGTGAGGTGCGGGGTGAACCCCTCGGCCCGCCCCAGGCATCGTGGGAAGGGCCGGGTGAGCGCGGCGCGCAGCCGACGCCACGCGGTCGCCTCCGCTGCCGCCGGATCGAGCCACAGTGTCGTCGTGTCCCGGTGGGTGAAGTGGCCAACGTCGCCAAACTTCGCGGTGAAAGGGGAGACGGCGGCGGCCGCCGCCGCGAGCAGCGGCACGGCTCGGTCGAAGTCGCACTCCGGGACGAAACCGAAGATCAGGTTGACGTGGGGCGGCCACCGGTCGACCTGCGGATCGTGCGCCGCACGGATCTCGTCAATCGCCGGCCACAGCTCATCTGGCGGCAGCCACGCGACCGCCGTGCGCGGGGTCGCGTCGACGTCGACGGTGTCGGCGTCCATAGCGTCGGCGCCCATAGCGTTGACGGAGTTTCGCGACGCGTCAAGATCGGCGGAGACTCCATAGTGGTCGGAGATGAAGAGTCCGTCGTCGGTCGCCGGTGCGTCACCGTGCAGACGTGCGTCGACCACCCGCAACCGGGCACCCCGCACCAGCACCCGGTCGAGCCGGCCGGCTCGACCCGTCAGCGACGAGACCGCCGCGAGCGGGTTGGTCGTGGGGTCGAACGTGGGGGAGTCGTCGCGCTCGCCTTGTGCGTGCGTCCACGCGTCACGCAGCGCGAGCGCCTCGGCGGGGACTCGGGTGCCGTCGTTGAAATCACCGACAACGATCACCTCGGAATCCACTGTGGATAAGACATCGGCGATCTCGGCCAGTTCACGACGGCGGTGGCGTGGACCGTCCGTGGAGTGGTCGCTGGTCAGGTGGGTGGTGGCGACGACGACCGGGCCCCCGGAACAGGTCACCGTGATCGCTGCCACGCCCTTGTGTGGTCCGAGCGGCCGGATCCCAGCCTCGAGCACCGGCAGTCGGCTGAGCAGCAGCAGACCGTGGGCGGCGATGTCGCGGCTGGTCGGGTCGGCGCCGAGCTGATAGTCGGCGCGCACCCATGGCGCGTCGAGCAGCGCCGTGATCAGGCCGGCCTCGACTTCTTGCAAGGCGATCACGTCGGCGTCCGCGGCGGCCAACGCCGCGAGGAGCAGCGGGTGGCGTCGTCGAGTGTCGATGCGGTCACCGTCATAGCGGTCCCACAGGGTGTTCCAGGTGAGCACCCGAAGGGCGGTCGCCGACGACGGCCGGGTTTCGCCGGCCGGTCTCCAACCCGAGCTTGGGCTCCAGGCGTGCGGGCGCCGCGGCGTGAAGGCGGGCTCCCGCAACAGTCGGGGGACAACCACCCGACCAGCCACTGTGGAGTCCAGACGGTCCACTGCGGACTCCCTGTCCCACACCGTCTCGCCGTCGGCTTCGATGAACCGCACGCGGTGCCACGGGATGTCGCCGCCCGCGACGAAACCGGCGAGCGGAACCCGGGTGATGCCGCCGCCCCTCAGCGCCACACCCATGACGAACCTGCTCGGATCGAGTCTCGGGTCCCACCGGATCCGGTGAAAGATCTCCTCGCTGGTGCGCATCACGGTTCCGTTCGGTGATCGTCGGAGTCGGCGACCGTGCCGTGGGCATCGACGTAGCGGGTGCGATGCGCCTCACCGGGATAGGGAGGGCAGAAACGGCGCAGCTGTGTCGAGAGCACGGCCTCGGGCACCTCGTTCTCACGGGCGGCGTTGCGCCGTCGGACCACGTCGTCCGGGACCATCATCACCGCGTGGGTGAGGAGAGCGTCGTGTCGAAGGGCGGCCACATGCACCAGGCGTCGCTGCTGGGGGGTCAACGCCGTGGCGTCCCAGATCACGCGGCCGCCGGTGGCGAGAGCCGCCTCGAGTCGTCGCAGGCCTTCGGTGAGCACGGCCGCGTTGTCCCGCTGGTCGGCCCGCGACCGCCTCGCGGCCCGCAGGTCGTCGAGGCTCACGACGACGTCGGCCGTCACCGTCCCGGCATAGTGGCTCTTCCCACTGCCGGATGGCCCAACCATGAGGGTGAGCCGGGGAAAGAGCCCGCGACGCCACCGCCATGTCAGCGCGATCGCCTCGGCCCCGGAGTTGACGCGGCCCTCGGCGAACGCGACGCGTGTCTCGGCCCAGCAACGGTCGGCCACGTCGGCGTCGGCTCCGGTGACGTCGAGCCCGGCGGCGGAGAGCGACGCGACGAGTTCGGCTCGCAGTTCGCGCATCGGATCGGGCTCGAGCAGGCCGGCCTCGTCGGCGTGCAGCGTCGACCACTCCACCTGGTCGCGGGCTTCGGTCGCCTCCGGACCGGCGCGGTCGACGAGGGCCGCCGCGGCGACCGCGTGCAATACCCCCAGATCCGCGCTGGCGCTGAGCCGGATCAGGGCGGCGCGGCGCTGCTCGTCGGCCATCGGTCGGTGCGGCAGGGCGTGGCGGCCGACCATGTCCGCCACGCGGCGAGCCACCGGCATTCCCACCCGTGGTGCGAGGCGTGGGCCGAGCCACGCGCGGGGCGACCGGTGGGTGAGCGCGGCGAGCACGCCGATGAGTCGGGCGTCGCCGGTGCGGCCGAGCAGGTCGAGCCGCGTGCCGGCCTCGGCGACGGCGGCTCCGGTGTCATCCGGCTGTCCGTTCTCGACGTCAAGATCGATAACGGCGCGCAGACGTTCGGGTTCGACCGAGCCCCCGGACCGCACCACCCACAGTGGAGCCTCAACGCCCAGCCCGTTGGGAGTGACCGGAGCGTGCATCCAATGGCGGGTGGTGCGCACGTGCGCTGGCCGCACCCACTTCGCCACGTGGCGGCCGAACTCGTCGCGTCGAAAGCCGGCGACGGTGCGCACCACATAACCCTCCTGACGGCCCAGGTCGAGACGCAAGCCGCGCAGGGCGCGTTCGGAGAAGACGCCTCGCCACAGCACGGTGGGGGTGGGGAGTCCTCGGTGGTGAGCGAATGCGACGGTTTCGTCCCAGTCGAGACAGTCGTCGTCCGCCCATACCGAGAAGGCGTAGAAATAGCCGAGCAGGTCGTCATAGGGCACGCTGTGCCGGGCGAAGAGGTTCTCTCCGCAGATACGCCAGTCGTGCGGGATCGAGTGGGCGATCCTGCCATGCAACGCCTTGACCCAGGTCCGCGACGGGTGGTGCGCCGAGTCGAGTGACCGCGCGTGCAGGCCGTCGGAATAGAGGGTGGTGTTCTCGCCGTCGAGTTTTTCGGTGACGACCACCTCCAGCCCGGTGAGGCTGGTGAGGTCGGTCGCCCTGACGTCGTCGGCGCTCGCCCCCGGCGACCAGGGCAGGTGCGGGGTGCGGGGATAGTGCGTCCGCATGATCTGCTCCCGCTGGATTGCGTCGGTTGAGGCCGTCGCACACCCTATTCGCGGCGTCGGCACGCGGTCCACGGATATTTGGCGACTCTCGAGGCTCAGGGCAGGCCGAGTTGGCCGATCACGTTGCGGGCCACGCCGGTCAGGTCGGTGAGCGGCAGCGGATCCTGGTCGCCTGCCTTGACGCTGAGCCACACCACGACGTTGGCCCGTCGGGCGATGAGGGTCGTCGCGTCGAAGACCACGACCGTTCCTTCGTCGCCGAAGCCAAGGTCGACGCGACGATAGGCGTCCGGTGGATAGTTGGCGATGTCGATGGGGCGCGACGGCAACATGAGCGCCAGCTCCCGATAGGCCTCCCACGCGACGCCGGTGCCGCTCATGAGTCCGTGGCGGGAGTATTGAAAGATCTCCAGATGGGCGCGGGCCGAACCGCGGTGCCATTCGCAGGCACGTCTGACGCCCGCTCCGTCGCTGAGCACCATCGACTCGGCCGGCCCGGCATAGTCTCGGACGTCGAGTGCGCCGGCGAGCGCCGGGCACGGGTCGGGTGCCGTGGTCGCCTCCGGCCCGGCGACCCAGAACCACGGGCGGTCGGCGCCGATGAGGGCGGCGAGCGCCACCGCTGTCAGCGCAGCGAAGCGCCAGGTTCGGAAACGGTGCGGTTGCGCCACTCCGAAGGTGGCGGCGTGGTTGCGGGTCCATTGGTCGAGGAGCGCGACCTTTTCGTCAAACTCCCCACTTTGGGCGAATCGGGGCGCTCGCAGCGCGGGCAGCGCGATTGGTCTTCCGGATCGTCGGCGTAGCCGGACGAAGCGGTGCGTGAAACCGCCTTCGATGCTGAGAGACCAGACATCGTTCCAGTCGACGTGGGTGTGGCGGAACATGCCGTGGACCGTGATCCCGCCGGGGCCGACGACGATGTGCCCGCGGTTGGCGACCACCGAGGCGACGCTGATGACGATCGCGTAGGCGCCTGCGGCGTACGGAAAGATCGAGAGCCCGACCGCCCACGCGGTGACGGCCGCGACCAGATAGATCAGTGCGGCTGGTTGAATGAGGCCGGACGTGCCATCGATCACGGCGGGTTCAACCGGGGGCGTGAGCGTGTTCGGGGTCGAGGCGGGGGGTTCGCCTGTTCGCATCCGGCTCTCCGTCGGTTCCGCATGGCTCGGGTCTCGCCCGCGTCACTCTACTCGACCGGTTGTCGATCTTTTATGCTGTCGCGAACCGGCGCAGGTCCTGCGCAAACGTCAAGATCTCCAGGGGTACGGCGCTGCGGGTGCCACCCGGCGGCTGCGGCGCGCGGCGCGACATGCCACTCTCCGGTGGGCAGAACTACCGACAATCCCCCCGGTAGTTCTGCCCTGCCTCGGGGGGTGGCACACCGTTATCGTCTGTTCACGAATCGGATCTGAAGGGCTGCTGCCAGTGACGAGTTCAGGTTCTGGTGCCGTTGACTCGATCAACGCCCAATACGCGCCGACAGTGAATGAGTGCGCGACGGCAGCCGCCGGCGACTCCACCGCATTGCGCCACGCGGCCGAGGTGATGCGCTCCGTCAGCCTCGACGCCGGGCGATCCGAGGAATATGTGCGGGAAGATGTCGGTCGCCTGACCAACTGGACCGGTCGGACTCAGCAGACGTTCACCCAGGGCGTCACGATGGAGCTGGGCAACCTGCAGCAGACCTTTACCTCGGCCAGCACGTGCGCCGACGCGATGGAGATGCTCGCCAACGCGATGCGGCAGGCGAGCTGGAAGACCTACTACACGAAGACCAAATTCGAGTGGATCGCCCGCGCGCTGAGCTGGATCGCGTCGGTGCCCGGCATCAACGAGGCGGAGATCGCCGGGATCGCGCGGCGCAACGGCGAGAACGCCGCCGCCGCGAGCAAACAGGCCGTCGACGAGCTGGAGCAGCGACTCGCGGAGTTCGTCGCGACGGTGCGCGGCGCCGTCGGCGGCTCGACCGGCGTCGGAAACCACGCCGATCCGCCCGGTTGGCAGCAGCAATACACCAGTCCCAACACCCATCCGGACGTCGTCGGCACCCGCCGCGTCGGCGGCAACGACGTGCCGCGCTATGACATGACCGGCCACGAGCCGCCGGCCAACCGCCCCGCCGGAGACCTCAACCAGTGGATCACCGAGGCCAAGCAGGTCCTCGCCGCGAACGGAGTCGACACGTCGACGATGACCGACGCCGATCTTCGGGCGTTGATCCGGCACGAGTCCGGTGGCGACCCGCTCGCGCTCAACGACTGGGACCGCAACGCCCGTCACGGCATTCCGTCCAAGGGCCTCATGCAGACGATCGACCAGACCTTCAACACGTTCTCGGTGGAGGGGCATCGCGACGTCTGGAATCCGGTGGACAACATCGTCGCCGGCGTTCGCTATGGCATCGACCGCTATGGCAGTTTCGACAACATCCCCGGCATTCGGCGTCTGCACCAGGGTCAGGACTACATCGGCTACTGACCCTCGACGGCTGGCCACGTCTTCGTGCCACACGAAAGAGTCCCGATCGGTTTGCCCCGATTGGGACTCTTTCGTGTGGCAGGATCACGGGTGCTGGAGGTGATGCCACGTGCGTCAGAAAGTCCTCGTGTTGGGCGGCAACTTCGGAGGGTTGACCGCCGCGCTCAGCGTCAAACATGAGTTGCACGGCGATGTGGACGTGCGGGTTGTCTCGGCCTCCGACCTCTTCGTCTTCAACCCGTCGCTGATCTGGTTGCCGTTCGGCAAGCGCACCGCCGCCGACATCACCTTTCCGCTCGCCCCGACATTCGCCGAACACGACGTTGATTTCGTGCACGCGGAGGCGACTCACATCGATCCCCTCGCGCACGAGGTCTCGACAACGGCCGGGACCTTCGGTTACGACTTTCTCGTGATCGCGACGGGCTATCAGAACAAAATGGATGCCGTGCCGGGATTCGACGAGTCGGCGAACGCCTTCACCATCACCACCCTGCCGGACGCGGTCCGGGCGGGGGACGGGTGGCGCCGGTTTCTGCGCGACCCAGGGCCAGTGGTGGTCGGGGCGAGCCAGGGCGCTGGCTGCTTCGGGGCCGCTTATGAGTTCTTGTTCAACATGTCGTTCCGATTGAAGCGGGCCGGGCTCAAGCAACGGGTGCCGCTGACCTATGTGACATCGGAACCCTTCCTCGGCCACTTCGGCATCGGTGGCCTGCCCGGCGGCGAGAAACTTCTCGGCATGTTCCTCAGGAAGGAGGGCATCACCGCGCACACCGGTGTGGCCATGAGCGAGATCACGCCTGGCCGGCTCAGCCTCGATGGCGGGCCCGAGCTCGATTTCTCGTACGCCATGATCGTGCCGCCGTTTGTGGGGCAGCCGGTGGTTCGTGCCGTGCCCGAACTGGCCGACGCCAATGGTTATGTGACAGTCCGCGACACCTATCAGTCCACTGTCTATTCCAACGTCTATGCGGTGGGAATCGCGGCAGGGGTGAGCGCACCGTGGACCTCGGCGGTGCCGGTCGGGGTGCCGAAGACCGGATTCCCCACCGAACAACAGGCACACGTCGCCGCCGTCAACATCGCCGCGCAGATCCGCGGTGAGGCGCCGCACGAGCATAAGAGTTTCGGCGACATTCCGGCGGTGTGTGTGATGGACGCGGGAAACAACGGTGTCATGATTCTCGCCGACAAGATGTTGCCACCCCGCACAATGGGTGTGCTCATTCCTGGCCCGCAGGCGCACGGCGCGAAGCTGCTCTTCGAGAAATACTTTTTATGGAAAGCACGCAACGGATATGTGCGGTTGCCCTGATCGTTGACGTCACGGTGATCGTTGGCAGCACCGCCCCCGGCTGCGCGACCCGACGAGTGCGTAGGCCGACCGATCATGCTGTCATGCGTGACAGAGGTCGAGGTTGAACGCCGTATATCGCAAATCGCACTTTTCGCCCAATGATGCGCTGTTTGAGAGGAAAAACCCTCTACCGCCCTACCCGCGGCCATTCGGCGAACGTTGCGCAATCGGATAACGTCGACAGACCACCACCCCACCCGGAGAGCCGCATGTCAGCAACCGAGGCCGTCGACGTCACGCCACTGCGCAGGCTTCTGCGCCCACTGCTGTTCACCGCCACCATCCTCGCGATCATGGCGCTGCTCTTCGGCGTCGGGTGGTGGACCCTGTTCCGATCCGGCGCAGCCTGGCCGCCCGCCATCGTCGCCACCGGCGGCATCGCCTTCGGCACGGCCTTCGCGGCATTCCCCGCACTCATGTATCTCGGGCACGCGCGACACCACGACTGGGCGGCCCGCACCGGCGACACCATCCTCGGCGTGGTCTGGGTGATCTTCGCCTGGGCGGTGCTCGGCAACATCGCCCGCGCGCTGCTCGCGGCCGGCGGGGTCGCCGACCCGTTGAGGTCACGCATCGTCGCGGTGTCCGTCGCGGCCGTCTCCACCATCCTCGTC
The DNA here is from genome assembly GCA_963736695.1 of uncultured Actinomycetota bacterium. Taxonomy (GTDB): domain Bacteria; phylum Actinomycetota; class Actinomycetes; order Mycobacteriales; family Micromonosporaceae; genus CAVTPU01. The sequence continues at coordinate 1,602,893 of CAVTPU010000004.1, read as the reverse complement.
CTCTGGGGGTACGCCGAAGCCATGCGCGTGCCCCGCGTGCGGCGGGTCGAGGTCGTCATCCCCCGACTCGGCGCGGGCCTCGACGGAACCCGCGTGGTGCTTCTCACCGACACCCACTACGGACCCATCAACCGGACACGCTGGTCGGCCGGAGTCGTCGACGCGATCAACAAACTCGACGCGGACATCGTCTGCCACACCGGAGACATCGCCGATGGCACCGTCGACCAGCGTCGCGACCAGGCCGCGCCCCTGGCCCGCGTTCGCGCCCGGCTGGCCCGCACCTATGTGACCGGAAACCACGAATACTTCGGGGAAGCACAGGGCTGGCTCGACCACATGCGAGACCTGGGTTGGGAGCCCCTGCACAACAGGCACATCGTCGTCGAACGAGGCGGATCCCGACTGGTGCTCGCCGGCGTCGACGATTACACAGCCGCCTCGTCGGGTCGACCCGATCACCGGGCCGACCACGTCGCGGCGCTCGCCGGATCCGACCGCGACCTGCCGGTGATGCTGCTCGCTCACCAGCCGAAGCAGATCGGCGGCGCGGTCGCCCACGGGGTCGACCTGCAACTGTCCGGGCACACCCATGGTGGGCAGATCTGGCCGTTTCACTATCTGGTGCGGCTCGACCAGCCGGTGGTCGAGGGATTGAGCCGCCACGGCGACCGAACTCAGCTCTTTACCAGTCGGGGTGCCGGTTTCTGGGGGCCGCCGTTGCGGGTCTTCGCGCCGAGCGAGATCAGCCTGATCGTGCTGCGTGCGTCCTGACATCGACAGCGTGTGCCGGTGTCACATCAGGGGCTGATGTGACACCGGATTAGACAATCCACATTGGTTCAATGTGGATTGTCGTTCACATTCCCAGTGGTCTTGTGCGATGGCGTTTCTGTTATAGCGGCGCCACCCAATAAGGCGTGATGTCCATGCGACCGTTGCCGGCAGCGCCATTGCGGCGTCCGCTGCTGGACGTCGCGAGCGTATACCACGAATCGACGTAGTCGGGGTCATCTGTCCACCACGACGTCGGGATCGCTGAGATGATGGCGTTGACCAATGGGATGTACACGCCACCGTCCACAATGGTCAACAGTGCGGCCGCGATGGCCGTGGCGAGCTGCTGATAGTTCGTGTCGCCGTCGTCCTCCATCATCACCACGTCGGCGAGATTGTATTTGTAGGACGAGAAGTGCACGAGGAGCTGGTTCGGATAGTAGGTGGTGTGGTCGCTGTCGAGATAGGGCATCTGCACGATGTCGACCTTCGCCAACCCGTCGAGCCCGAATCCGCCGACGATGCTATAGATCTCGGCACCGCCTTTGAACCACGGCTCCTCGTCGTCGTTGAGCCAGACCGAGGTCACCTTCGTCGCCCAATAACCTGAGGTCGCGATCGTGGCGGGAGCAGGGGCGCTGGAGACATGGCGAGCGGCGAGAACGTCGCGGGCCACGCGCAGCCCGATCGGCGCCGCCTTGGCGACATCCACGTCGACGAGGAATATCGGACGGTTCGGCACGCGTCGCGCGTCGATGCGGACGGGTTCACCCCGTTGCCCGTACGCGTCGATGGTTGTGGCCGTGTCGTCGGTCGGTGTCGCGGCAATCAGTGGAGCTTCCCCGCGCGCGAGTGCCGTGCGCATGCCGGAAGCGGCCAGTCGGATCCGCAGCAAGCCGCCGCTGTCGGCGGGCAGGCCTTTCGCGGCGAGAACTTGAGCGTTTGCGGCGTGAATGGCCGCGGCGAGCGACGGCGTGACGGTGACCCGCGACAGGTTGACCGGGCGGGTCGCGGCGTCGGTGAGGAGGGCGGCGACAGTGGGGGCGGACAACGACTCGGCGAGCTGGCGGGCCAGCGTATCGGTGGCCCCAGCGACTGAAATGCGTGAAACAGTGGTGCGTGAAGGGGTGGTGAGTTGGTCTGTCGACGGGGTCGCGGCGGGGGCGGCGGTGCCGGTCGTCGCAGTCGTGATCAGCACAGTGGCGCTGGCGGCCAGCGATAGCAGGCTCAGGCGGATGCGGGCAGGCATGTGGACTCCTTCACCGTGTGGAGGGAGTGACGCTCGACTCCTTCGCCTGAGTGAGACATCTAAAAGGATAGATGTCAAGGGGTGATGTGTGATCAGCTCGGCGGTTCAGCCTCACTGGTCGGGCTCGTCGGTGTGTTGTCGGCGTCGGGTGGCGATGGTCATGAGGGTGGGGACGATGATGATGGTGAGTGCGACGGCGCCGGCGATGAGCCAGAGGTTGGGTTTGCCTGGTTGGGTGGTGTCGATGTCGTTGGCGTTGTCGGTCTGATTGTCGGTGGGTTGGGGTGTGGGGGGTGTGGTGGTGAGTGCGCGGACGATGTTGATGACGCCGTGTCCGTATTGGTTGTCTCGTCCGGGTGGGCCTTTGTCGTCGGCGGTGGTGGTGAGTTGGTTGATGACCTGGGGTGCGGTGAGGTGGGGATATCGGGAGCGGATGAGGGCTGCGGCGCCGGCGATGATGGCGGTGGCGTCGCTGGTTCCGGTTCCGTGGCGGTAGCCGCCGTGCAGTCCGGTTGAGGTGATGTCGACGGCGGGTGCGGCGAGCAGGGTTTGTGGTCCGGTGACGGAGATCGTGGCGTGGTCGCCGTTTTTGTCAATGCCGGCGGCTCCGATGACTCCGGGGTAGGCGGCGGGGTAGATGTATCCGGGGATCAGGGGGTTGTTGCCGACGGCGGCGACGATGACGACGTCGTGGGCGATGGCCCGGTCGACGGCTCTGCGACGTTGGGTGTCGTCTTTGCCTCCGAAGGCGAGGCAGAGCACGGTGGCGCCGTGGTCGACGGCCCAGTCGATGGCCTGCTCGGCTCCGATGCCATATCCGACTGTGTTGAGTGTGTCGCGTGCGGCGACGATTGTGGCTTTGGGGGCGATGCCGGTGGCGTCGCCGTGAGCGGCGATGAGTCCGGCCATGGCGGTGCCGTGTCCGTCCGTGTCGGTCAGCGTGTCGGTCGACGGATATGTGGTGTAGTCGATGCCGGCGGTGACGGTGCCGGCGAGGTCGGGGTGTCGGGTGTCGACGCCGGTGTCGATGACACCGACGGTGACTCCCTCACCTTGGCTGTGCTGGTGGGCCTCGGCTATGTGGAGATATCTCAGATGCCACTGGTCCTGCCTGCCGGATGTGGCAGACGAGGCCGAGACTGCGGAGGCCGCTGCGGGGGTGGTGGTGGCGAGGGTGAGTGCGGTGATGATCGCGGCGATGACGCGGGGTGTGTTCATGGGCGTGGTCCGATGTGGGGTCCGGGGTCGTGGTCGGTGGTGTCGGTCACGGGTTCGATGAGGGCCGGAACTCCGTCGGGCACGGCCCACGGGTCGTGGGGGTCGCGGGTGGTTCGGTTTCGCCAGTGTGGGGTGGCGCGTCGTCCGGCGGGTGGAATGTGGTGGGGGGTGCCGGCCTGACGGGGTGGTGGTGCCATCGGTGCGCCCATTGGCGCACCACCCGCAGGTCCGCCCGCCCGCGTACCCGCCCCCGACGTGCCTGGTGGTGGGGTCTGCCCAGCTCGGGTTCCGACGCTCGGGCCCGATCCCACCCCGGGTGGTGGGCCGCCGATGAGACCACCGGGGGCCAGTGCCGAACCGATGGGAGTGTCGACCCGCGACGAATACCCCGAACCGCCTGGTGCGAACACCGACCCGGGGCCGCCGAGACCTGCCCCTGCGAGTCCGGGTCCACTGGCCAGGACCGGGTCACCGTCAGACCCCCACGACAGGCCCGGACCGGTGGGCAGGGGCAACGGCTCGGGAGGATCGAACGCCAACGGCGGAATGGGCGACACCCACGACGAGCCGCCTCCGACAGGCGGTGGCGGTGGAGGTGGCTTGGGCGGTTCTGTTCCGTCGTCGTGCCCTGGCTGCGGGTCGTATCGTTTGGGAACCGTGATGGTGTGGAGTTCGGGGGCGATCATCTCGTCGGTGCGGCGCATCACCTCACGCGCCTGATCATTGATCCGCTCACGCCAGTCATGAGGCGGTGGCGTCAACGACACAAACGGCGTCGGAGCCTGAGCCTCACCCGGCGACGGCGTGCGCTGCGGCTGAAGCTGCCGCTCGACGCCCGCCAGATGGCGGGCCTCATCCATCAACGCCCCGATCTCCGAACGCGCCGCTACCAGAACATTCGTAATGTTCTCCAACGCCCGCGCGTTGTTCTTCGCCGCGTCCGCCTGCTCACGCATCGACCGAATCATCGGCGTGAGACGGTTGACCAGCGCCGACGACGCCGAACCCGGCCGGTTCGGCCACCGACTCACCAACTGCGCGAGAGCCTTCGACAACTGATCAGCCTGATCAGTGCACAGATCAGCCATCCGCAACCACGCCGCCCGCTGACGGTAATTGACCTCACTGTCCTCGTCCCTGACCATCTCCCACATCTGCGCAAGGTCATAACGAACCCAATGCGCCGGAGACCCAGGCGGGGCATAACCCTTCATGACCCAACCCGCTGGTGCGATGCCGTCACCCACGCGCCAACCCCCCACATCCCGACCAGGCAAAAGATCGAAACATGAGACTAGCCGACTACGACCACACCAGACCACCCGTCATCCACAGACCGACCCCGACAACGGGAGAGCGACCGCGACGAGCCCAGCCGAACACGCCATTGTGTGTGTTATGCCGATGCCGGAACCGGCCCCGACATATCCTCACGATGACGTGAGTGAACTGATGAGGGGAGTCGGAACAGATGACGGAGACCGGTGTGCGGGCGGGGGCGACCCGGCCGGAAGACCTCAACCATTTGGTTGTGGAGCGCCTTAACGCTGCTGACGTCGACGGCCTGGTGGCGCTCTATGAGCCGGATGCGATCATGGCACTGCCCAATGGGGCCGTGGCACATGGGCAGCGGGAGATCCGCGCCGCCTTCGAGGAAGTAGTGAAGTCCGGCGTGCGCTTCGCGCCGGGCGCGGTGCAACCACCGATGATCAACGCCGACGTCGCGCTGACGGCGTCGCGCCTGGTCAGCGGTTCGTTCACGGTTGAGGTGGCGCGTCGGCAGCCGAATGGCACCTGGTTGTGGGCAATCGACCAACCCAACCTCACCGGTTCCTGACCCTCGACCCGGCCTTCGGCGTGTGAGGCCACGTCATCGACGCGTGAACCACGCCATCGTCGCGAGGCCGGGGTCCTTCGGCCTCGCGACGATGGCGTCACGCGACATACCCACATTCGCGAGGTCTCCTCATGGGGTGCTGGCCAGACGTGTGACGACCGGCGAGCCGGCCGGCACAACGTGATGAACATGCAGCGCCGTACGGGCGATGGCGTCGGCGTCGGCGAGGGTGACTGAATTGACGCCCGGTCGGATTCCGGCGGCGGTGACCCAATGCACCGACTCGGTGGGGACACCGAAAGCGAACCTGCGTGGGTGCGGGCGCCCCGCCGCATCGATGACGTGATAGGGGCGTTCCGTGACCGCGAGCCCCGGCGTCGGATGGTGACCGTTGACGTGATCGGGGATCGTGTGGGTGCTGAGCTGCCCGCCGGCGTGCAGACTGCGCATTAAGAAATCGGTGGTGCGCGGCAGATCGGGGCTGCCGAGGTGGGCCTCGATGAGCGTCGACGCCTCGACGCGCGAGCCTGACACGGCCGGCGACGTGGCGACGAAGGTCGAGCGGGCCGAGTCGGTCGATATTGCCGAGTCCGGTCCGATGATGGTGACCACACCGGCCTCGATGAGGGCAAGCAACTCCTCCGTGCGCACGGTCGGCGGTCCGATCGACAGAAACGCGTTGAGAGGGGTATACCACTCGTCGAGATCCCGGCGATGAGACTGGCCAGAAAGTCCACTGTGGTCGACTATCAGCCGGATCTCGTTTCGGAGGTCACGAAGCACGTCCAACGCGGCCTTGAGCGGACTCGACACGTTTCCTCGGCGCGCCTGCATGATGTCGTCGCGCAGATAGGCGAGCAGCCAGTCATGAAAGGCCGCGGGCGTCTCGAACAGCTTGCCGTCGTGCGGGCAGGCGATATGCCGCCAGCTCCAACGGTCGGCGACCGACACGTCATAGGCCTCGAGCACCGCGGTCTCCTGCGCGCTGCCCCAGGAGGCATTGAGAAAGTCCGCCCGAAAACGGTCGACATGGGCTTCGTGGCCGAGGTCGGCGAGAAGCGTGCAGTAATAGACTGTCTCGACTTCCTTGGCGACCATCGGCCACACCTCGTGGCGGAAGTCGATGCCGTTGCCCTCGGCCCCGGCGGCACGCAGCTTGCCGATCACCGTCGGTGTCAACAGCAGCGGAACATGCCGGATCGCGACGCCCTTCTGATTTTCGCCCCGCGCATGATAAGGAACTCCGCGCCGTGAGCCGGCATAGATCCGTGGTTCGAGACCAGACGCTTCATAGACCAGTCGACCGCCATCCCGTCGGAACGCGCCACCGCGTCCCGCGGTGAGAAGGGACATGTAGTCGAAGAAGCACAGGCCCAGGCCGCGCAAGAGGACGGGCTGCCCGGCGGCGACGAACGAGAGGTCGACGTCGGCCGGATTGGCCGGCCCGACATATCGCAGGTGATGTCTGCGGGCGAATTCGGCGTTGTCGCGTTCGGTCGGTGTCTCCTCGGCTCCAACGTGGCCCTGTGCCAGAACGACCGTGTCGACGCCGGCGATCGTCGAACCGTCGGAGAGGTCGATCCGCTGTGCCCGTTCGTCGTCGGAGACCCCGACGACCTCGGCGAGGTGCGAGTGGACGGTGACGTTGTCGGGGGCCTGCGCCACGATATGGCGGAAGACCCACCGCAGATAGTGTCCATAGAAGGCCCGCGTCGGATAGGTGTTGGGGCCGGTTCGATGGGCCTCGTCGCGCGCCCAGTCGGGGATTTCGTCCGAGATCGCACCGTGGGAGACAAGCTCGGCCCACTCGGACAGGCTCGGGCCGGCCACGACCGGCCCGGCCATCTCAACCGTGGTATCCGTGAACATGGTCACCTGGGACGCGACGGTGTTCGCGAGGAGATGGCGGTCCTGGTCCACCCGCCAAACCTTGCCGGCTCCGGGAGGATAGGGATCGACGACGTGAACGTCCACTGTGGTGTCGCTGGCGTTGGCGCAGATCCGTTCGAGAACGGACAAGCCGCGCGGCCCTGCGCCGACGATGCAGACGCGCACCGACCGGTGAGTCATTTCGCGTGTCCCTTCGCTGTGAGTGTGCGTGAGATGGGCGTCGCGGTCACGGTCGGCATGCGGCTGGAGGCGAATCGCAGCGTGGGTGGCGCGACGACCGATGTGACGATGGCCATGAGAACTATGATGGTATACATCTGTCCACTCAGGACTCCAAGATTGAGTCCGACTGTCGCGACGACGATCTCGACGATTCCGCGGGCGTTGAGGCCCGCGCCGAGAGCGATGCCCTCCCAGTGGCCGAGCTTCGCCAGCCTCGCGCCGGCATAGGCTCCCACGGTCTTGCCGATCATCGCTACCGCGACCACGAGGACTGCGATCGCCGCGGCCATCGGTGTGACCAGTGCCGTGAGGTCGATGCGCAGCCCGGCCGTGACGAAGAAGACCGGGGCGAGCACCATCATGGTGTAGGTCCGCAATGGTTGGTGATGCTCCTCGCGAAGCTGTCCCGACGAGCCGATGATGACTCCTGTCACGAAGGTGCCGAGGATCGGTTCCAGCCCCAACGCGTGGGTCGCGGCGGCCGACAGCAGCAGCGCGATGGTGACGGTCGCGACGACGACCCCGGGTTCGCTTGAGCGCACGACGTGGCGCAGCAGCCTCCGCATCACCGGCCGCACGACGACGACGGCCGCGACCGCGACCGCGAGCAGTGCCAGCACCCCGTGGAGCACCGGGCCGGCTGCGAGGTGTGTGGCGGAGGCGGCGGAGGCGACGATCGACAGGAGGAACCAGCCGATGATGTCGTCGATCGCCGCGGCTCCGACGATGAGCTGTCCGACCTCGTGTCGCATGAGGTCGAGCTCGAGCAGTGTCTTGGCGATGACGGGAATGGCGCTCACGCTCAGCGCCACACCGAGAAACGCGGCGAAGATGGGACGGTCGGCGCCAGAGCCGACGAATTGGCCCGGCAGTGCGAAACCCAGCACGACCCCGAGCAATAGCGGAACGATGAGCGCACCGGCCCCGACCGAGAGCACCGAGGTGCTGCGCCGTCTGATGAATCGCAGGTCGACGTGCATGCCGGCGATGCCCACGAGGAGCAGCATCCCAAGCTGGCCAACGGCGTCGAGCAGATGCATCTGGTCGGCCCGTGGTGGCAGGAACGAGGCGAAGACCCGGGGCGCGAGTTGTCCGAGGACGGTGGGCCCGACCAGCACCCCGGCGCATAGTTCACCAACCACGGCAGGAAGCCCGACTCGATGCGCGAGCCGTCCGAAGATCAACGCGATCGCGAGCAGAACGCCGAGTTGAATGAGAAAGACGAGCAGCTGATCGGCGGCCAGTGTGGGGATGATCGCCCGAGTCGCGGCGGTCGCCACGGCCGGTGGTCCGGGCCAGCCGGTCATCGCCGGGTCCGTGCGGAGAGGCTCACCGGCAGGCTACGCAGTCCCCAGGTGAAGTTCGACGCGTTGAATAGCGGTTCAGCGACCAGTTTCATCGACTCGACCTGCTCGACCAGTTCCCGCAGGAACACGGTCAACTCCAGCCTGGCGAGTCGAGCGCCGAGACACTGATGCCGGCCGGTTCCGAAGGCGATGTGCCGATTCGGTGTGCGATCGACCCGGAACAGGTGTGGTTGATCAAAGATGGTTTCGTCGCGATTGGCCGAGACATTCCAGACGGTGACGCGGTCACCGACCTCGAAGCGAACGTCGCCGATGTGGGTGGTCTTCATGACCGTACGCATCGCGTGTACGCCCGGCGTGGTCCAGCGCAGAATCTCCTCACCGGCGGAGGCGATCGTGGTGTCGTCGCCGCTGGCGAGCGCGCGCCATTGGTCGGGGTTTTCGATGAAGGCGAGCACCGCTCCGGAGGCCGAATAGCGGGTCGTCTCGTTGGCTCCGGCGAGGACGCCGTTGCAGTTGAAGATGATCTCCTCGTCGGTCAGGGCCCGCTCCTCGCCGGGCAGGTCGCCGCCGCGTCGCTCGTGTGCGACGTGGCTGATGAAGTCGTCGCCCGGATTCTTGCGACGCTCGGCGAGCAGTTCGCTGAAGTAGAGGAAGATGTCGGCGTGCGCGCCCGTGCGGTCGTCCTCGTCGGCGCCTTCGAATGCCTCCGTGGTGAGTTGGCCGATCCATTCCCAGTCGGCGCGGGGAAGGTCCATGAGGGAGCAGACGACATAGTTGGGGATTTTCTTGGCCGCGTCGAGGAAGTCGAGTTCGCCGACGGCGACCGCGTCACTGATCACTTGCCGAACCGATTCGCGTACGAGTGGCTCCAGGCGCGGCATCGCGTTGGCGCCGAATGACTGTGACAACACTCGCTTGAGTTGGGTGTGGTCGGGCGGGTCCGAGACGATGAGCATGCGTTGGGAGACGGCGGTGACGGCGGCCGTGTTGCTGTCCAACCGCATGCCATAGCGCGAGCTGAATGTCTCGTGATCGGTGTAGACGTCGACAATGTCGCGATAGCGGGAGACGACCCAGAAGCCGGGCCCGTCGGGTTCAGCGTGCCGGTGCACCGGGTCGTGCTCGCGCAGCCACGCCAACGTCGACCAGAACGTGTTGTTCTCAAAGGGCGCGGTGTCCAATAGATTGACTAACACATCGGCCTCCGTCATCGGGTCGCACTCTCCGGCTCACGTGCCCGGCCCAGAATCGACCGCAGCTCGAGCAGAAGAGGCTCGGTCGGCGGGGTGGTGAAATAATGCCCGCCAGGGAACTGCCGGTGGCGCGAGCCGGCCGCGCCGGCATAGTCGCGCCACCCGTCGAGATGCTCGGCGGTGACGATGGGATCGTCGGCGCCGCCCCAGATGGAGAGCGGGCAGGTTAGCGGTCCGGGCGTCGGGTCCTGATAGGACATCGACAGTCGAGCGTCGGCACGCATGAGGTCGAGCAGCATCTCCCGGCTGTCTTCGTCGATGTCCTCGTCGTCGAGGGCGCGCAGGTCAAGCAGTTCGAGCAACGCCGAGTCGTCGTCGACGAGCCCCTGCCCGGCTCCGACCCACAGATGCGGGGGGCGGCACGCGGCGACGGCGAGAGCGGCGAGGGTCCGGTCGTGCCGTTGGCTTAGATATTGGGCCACCTCATATCCGATGAGCCCACCGAAACTTTGACCGAAGAGCACGACCGGAACCTGGGATGGGATCTGGTCGGCGATGGCGGCGCCGATCGCGGCGGTCGCCTCGGTCATGTCCGTGGGCGGAGGTTCGGACCACCGATGTTCCCGCCCCGGCATAGCGACGCCGAGCACGGTGACCGTGTGGTCGAACTGGCTCTGCCAGGCGCGATATTGGCCACAGCCGGCGCCTGCGGGCGGCACGCAGACGAGCGCCACGTGGCCGGGTCCGGGCATCGGGTTTTGCCAGCCCGTCAGCCAGCGTGAACGGCTCATGAGGACACCGCCGCACCTGTCGCGCCGGCGGGGGAGGCCAGGGCATCCACCGCTGCGGCGAGCGTCGCTGGGGTTGGATTCGCGAGCAGGTGACGCACCGATAGGCGCAGACCGGTGCGACGACGCAGCTCCGAAACCGCACGGGCCGCCAGCAGAGAGTGTCCGCCGAGCTCGAAGAAGTCGGCGTCGACGTCGGTGACTGGGCGCTGCAACAGCGATCCCCACGTCTCGCAGATGAGCTTTTCGCGCTCGGTCGTTGGTGGCCGGCCGCCACGCGTCGACTCCGCCCGCACCCGCGTCGCCAGCTTCTGTCGGTCGACTTTGCCGGTCGATGTCGTGGGAATCGTCTCGATGGCCGTGATCACCGCCGGAACCATGTGGTCGGCGAGCTTGGCGACGCAGTGGGCCCGAATCGCGGCGACCCCTTGAGTCGGATCGGAACCCGGTGCGAGCACCACCGCCAACCCGATGGAGTCGCCAGCGGCGAGCACGAACGCCGCAGCGGCACGGACGTCGCCCGCCGCGGCGGCGGCGTGTTCGACCTCGGTGAGCTCGATGCGGAATCCTCGGACTTTGACCTGCGCGTCGTCGCGCCCCTGAAAATCTATGGTTCCGTCCGAACGCATGGATACGAGATCGCCGGTTCGATACATGCGGCCACCGGGCTTCGCCCAGGGGTCGGGCAGGAACCGCTCTCCGGTAAGTCCGGGCCGATTGCGATAGCCGAGGGCGACCGCGTCACCACCGATGTGGAGTTCGCCGACCTCGCCGGGGGCGACCGGTCGCAGCGCGTCGTCGAGGACGTAGGTGGTGTAGCCCGGCAGGGCGCGGCCGATGCTGCGCAGGTCGTCGCCGCGGTCGCTGTCGGCCCACGTCGCGGCGATGGTGGTCTCGGTCGGGCCATAGACGTTGAGCATCCGACGGTCGGGCGCCAGTTGATGGACCAGGGCGGGCGGCAAAGGCTCACCGGCCGCGACGATCACTTCAGCCGTCGTTACCGACTCCACGCATGAGGCGAGCAGCGACGGGGTGAGGCAGACGGTGCGTGGTTTGACGGCCGAGATCTGCTCACCCAGATCTCCGTCGTCGTCGGCCGAGACCCCGCTGGGCATCGTGGCGTTGACGGGATCGAGTAGGGCCATGCCTTGCCCGTGCGTGAGATAGAGGAGCGTGCACCAGAGCCAGCCGTCGAACGCCGGAGAGACGGCGTTGATCCCCAGGCCGCCGACGGGGAGTGCGAGGTCGTCGAGCGCCGTCACAAAGGTGCCTAGGCCTCGATAGCTGATCTCGACGCCCTTTGGCCATCCGGTGGTCCCGGATGTGTAGATGACGTAGGCGCACGCCCCCGGGGGCGGGGCGACGGGCGCCTCGTGCGGCTCGGACGGCGCGTCGGGCCGCACGAGGCTAACTCCACGAGGCAGTGCGCCAGCCGGTGGCCGCGCGGCCAACAGCACCCGTACGCCGGAATCGCCGAGGATGAAGCTGGTGCGGTCGACCGGGTCGCGCGCCGCCAACGGCACGGCCGTGGCGCCCAGCGACCACACGGCGAGCAGGCCCGGCAGCGAGTATCGGGACCGGTCGAGACTGATCCCGACCGAGACTCCGGGGCGCGCACCGGCGGTGGCGAGCGCTCCGGCGATGCGGCGCGCGTGCGAGAGAAGTTCGGCGAAGCTGAACGCGCCGTCGGGAGCCAGGACCGCAGTGGCGGTCGGCATCCGTTCGGCCCACCGGCGCACCGCCCGCGTCAGCAGTCGGGTCGTCGCCTGGGTCATTGTGTCTCCTTTCACCACCGCGGGCTCGGCTGGGCATAGCCGTTGGTGTCGTGTCTGGGTGGATCCCACGTGGCGAACTGGCGCAGTCCATAGAGCAACGGTGTCCCGGCCGTGTAGGCGATCCGCTCGACCCTGCCGAACGCCACCACGTGGTCACCGACCGACAACGTCTCCGTCACGGCGCACTCGGCGAGCGCGAAGGCGTCGGAACTGAGCCATGGCAGTCCCGAAGCGCTGTGGTCCCAACGAATTCGGCTGAACCGGTCGCCGATCGGAGCCGAGAACATCTCGGCGACCGGCTGGGCGTTGGCGCAGAGCAGATTGACCGCGAAGGCGCCGTGACGCACCACCGCGCTGGCGGTTCTGGTGCCGGTCTGCAGGCAGACCAACAATGTGGGCGGAGACATTGTGACGCTGGTCAGCGACGAACACGTCATGCCGCACGGGTCGCCGTCGGGAGTGAGACTGGTGATCACCGCGACCCCGGTGGGAAACGCGCTCATCAACGCACGGTATTGGTCGCCGGTCGCTGTCGCGGTGTGAGCGGGCTCGGACTTCATGATGAACCTCGCATTCGGGTTGACCCGTCATCCGTGCAGTTGACGCAGATATTCATAAGTGCTCGGCAGCTTCTCGACGAGTTCGCGTTGGTCCCGCTTGACCTGGGCGAACGCCGCCGCCGCAGCCTGCGTCGAGGCGGGCTTGTGCGCGATCGTCGGCAGGGCGTGATTGGGGAGCAGGCCCATCCCGGCGAAGATGCAGTAGTAGCTGCCGTTGGTCCAGAAGTTGCGGAACTCGGCCTCGAAGTTGCCGTAGTAGTTCCCCTCATCGGTCGTCGGTGAGTTGAACGGCAGGCCCGCCTGATACATGGCGATCTTCTCGCGGATGCCGTCCGCCAACTCGAGTTCCTTGTTGGCCCGCCAGAACGGAGTGTCGGTGCGGGGGGATAGATAGAAGTGCGCCTGGATGAAGTCTCGGGTGCTGTCGAACATCGACTCGATCTCGTGGTTGAACCCATTGATGAGCACGGGATCGAACCGCCGGTCGGGGAAGTGCTTGACCAACTGATAGATGGCGGCGTAGATGAAGTAGATGCCGGTCGACTCCAGTGGCTCGAGGAAGCAGGACGACAGTCCGATGCCCACACAGTTCTTGACCCACGATCGACGGTTGCGGCCGACCCGGAACTTGATCTGGTTGAACGTCGTCTTCTCCGGGTCCAGATTCCACAGCCGGGCGAACTCCAACGTCGCGTCGTCGCGGGAGACGAACTGACTGGAGAAGACATATCCGGTGCCGAACCTGGTGAGCATCGGGATGCGCCACGTCCACCCGTGACGCATCGCGATCGCCGAGGTGAAGGGTTCGACACCGTTGGCCTCGTCGTCATGGGGCACGGCGGTGGCGACCGCGCTGTCACATAGCAGGTGGTCGCTCATGTCGAGGAATGGCTCGCGCATCGTGCCGTTCATCAGCAGGCTCCGGAAACCGGAGCAGTCGACGAAGAAGTCGCCATCGATGCATCGTCCGCCGGCGGTGCGCAGGGCGGTGATGAAACCGCGCTCGTCGCGGTCGACCGACTCCAGGGTGTCCTCGATGTGCACGGCGCCCTGCTTGCCGGTGGCGAACCGGCGGAGAAAGTCGGCGACCAGGCTGGCGTCGAAGTGCCAGGCGTAGTTCGTCGCAGGCTTTCCGTCGGGCCATCGAGGCGAACGCAGCGCGTCCATCATCGCAGGGTCCTTGAAACACGCGTAGTCGAACGGTTCATCGGTCTGCCCGGCGAGGCGTTGCGCCGACCAGTAGTGCGACAGCGGGATCTGGTCGATCGAGGGGAGAAGCCCGAAGGGGTGATAGAACTGGTCGGTCCGGCCGTTGAGCGGCTGCGGTGTGGCGTGACTATCGCCCGGGGTGCGCCAGTTGATGAACTTCACCGCGATCTTGAAGCTCGCGTTGCACTCGCGCATCCATTCGTCTTCGGCGATGCCGAGATAGGCGAAGAACGCGCGGTGCAGGTTGGGCACGGTCGCCTCTCCCACGCCGATGCGCGGGATGGTGGGCGCCTCGAGCACGGTGATTTCGGCGTTTCCCTGCAACGCTTTTCCCAGATAGGCGGCGGTCATCCACCCGGCCGTTCCGCCGCCGAGAATGACGACCTTCCTGATGCGGTTGTCCATGTCTGCCCTCTCCGTCGCGAAAATCGTTAGGACGTGCGCAACCGGGGACCGACCGGCTCGGTCGATGCCACCGGCAGTTGGATGGACTTGATCTCGCAAAAACCGTCAAGCCCCTCGATGCCGCATTCCCGTCCGAGGCCGGACTGTTTGAAGCCACCGAAAGGCGCGATGACGTTGAACGCGCCACCGTTGATGTCGACCTGGCCGGTGCGCAGGAGCCGCGCGACCCGGTGCGCGCGTTCCTGGTCGGAGGACCAGACCGAACCGTGCAGCCCATAGGGTGTGTCGTTGGAGATGCGGATCGCGTCGTCTTCGTCCTGATAGGACATGACCGACAGGACCGGGCCGAAGATCTCCTCCTGCGCGATCGTCATGGACGGGGAGACGTCTCCAAAGACGGTGGGGCGGACGAACCATCCGCGCTCGAATCCGTCAGGTCGCCCCGGACCGCCGGTCGCGAGGCGGGCGCCCTGCCGGATGCCCGTATTGATGTAGGCGTTGACTCGGTCGAACGCCGCGCCAGAGACGAGAGGGCCGAGATCGGTCGACTCGTCGTCGGGCAGGCCGACCCGATAGCGTGACATGTGGTGCGCCGCCAGCTCGACAGCCTGATCGTGAGCATGGGCCGGCACCAGCAGGCGACTCCATTGCAGGCAGGTCTGCCCGGTGTTGAAGCACACCTGGTCGACCACGGCCCGCACCGCCGACTCCAGGTCGGCGTCATCGAGCACAATGCTGGCGTTCTTCCCGCCGAGCTCGAGATGCACCCGCTTGATCTGACCGGCGGCGAGAGCCGCCACCTGCCGACCGGCGCGGGTGGAGCCGGTCAGCGAGACCAGATCGACGTCGGGGTGCCGGGCGAGTTCGGCGCCGACGACCGCCCCTTCGCCGATGACCAGGTTGAACACCCCGGGGGGCAGATCGCACTCGGCGATGATCTCGGCGAGCACATACGCGTGCAGCGGCGTGATCTCGCTGGGCTTGTGCACGACGGTGCAGCCGGCGAGCAGCGCGGGCACGATTTTCTGCAGGCTGAGCAGTAAAGGAACGTTCCACGGGGTGATCGTGGCCACGACCCCGGCGGGCTCCCGGACGACCAGGGAGTTGCCCGCCGTGCGTTCGAAGGCGAACTCCTCGGCGATCCGGAGAAACGACTCGGTCATGGCGATGGCCAAGCCGACTTGGGCCTGCCGGGCCATGGTGAGGGGGGCGCCGACTTCTGAGCTAATGACCCGTACGAGATCATCGGTATGTGTGACGAGCCCGCCCACGAGCCGGGCGACCGCGGCCCTTCTCGCCGCTGGGGTGGTCCGCGACCAGCCGGGAAACGCGTCGCGTGCGGCCGCGACCGCAGCGTGCGTGTCCTCGACAGTGCCGGTGGTGATGGTGGCGATGGGCTCTTCGGTGGCGGGGTTGGTGACGGTCGCGCGGGTGCCGGTCGCGGGTCGCCACCGTCCGCCGATCCAGTGGGATTCGTGCACCCGGGACTCGATGAGACTGGTCATCGACGCACCGGAGAGTCGCCGATGTGCGCGGGCAGGGTCGTCATGCCGCGGAACTGCGGGGTGTCGGCCTTCCACTCGTGGGGCCGTGTCTGGTCAAGGCGTAGGTCCGGAACGCGTCGGCTGAGCGTCGCGTAGGCGATCGCGGTGACGGTCTGGGCCAACGGCGCGCCGAGACACCGGTGGATGCCCACCCCGAATCCGACGTGTTTGGCGTCGCCCCGGGTGATGTCGATGCGGTCGGGATCGGTCCACCGGCGGGGGTCGCGGTTGGCGGCGCCGCGAACCATATAGACCAGCTCTCCGGCGGCTACCGGGGTGCCGGCGATCTCGACGTCGCGAGTGGCCAGACGGTGGGTGAGCTGGACCGACGCGTCGAAGCGCAGCACCTCTTCGACCGCGTCGAAGACGAGTTCGGGCTTCGCCTTGAGCAGCTCCCACTGGTCGCGTTGCTGCAGAAGACCCAACAGCCCGTTGGTGATGAGGTCCATGGTGGTGCCGAACGAGGCGAGCGGCAGCAACATGAGGTGGGCGAACATCTCCGCGTCGTTGAGCTTGCCGTCGGCGTCGGCGTTCGCGTCTCGGGCGTACGAAATGATCTTTGATGCGAGGTCGTTGCCGGGCTTGCGCGTTCGTTCATTGATCAACTCGGTGAGGAATGGGACCATCTGACTGAACGCGGTCGCGACGGGCCCGCCCGACGGGGCGACCGCGACGGGGTCGGCGCCGAGGAAGACCCGCTGCATGTTGCGGATCTCATACCACCAGTCGGTGAGCACCAGCCCGTCAGTCAGCGGCAGCCCGTATTGGGCGGCCAGCACCTGGCCGGGAAGTTGATAACCGAAGTCCTGAACCAGGTCGAACGACTGCTTGGCCAGCAGATTGTCGACGAGGGTGTCGACGATGTGCTCGATCCGCTCCCGTTGCGCCCGGATCGGCGTCGGCCGAAATTGGCTCATGAGCTGTTTGCGGACGCGGGTGTGGTCCGGCGGGTCGCGGAAGAGCATCCACTCTGGAGCGATGTCCATGAAGTGTTTCATCTCGTCGGAGGCGTCCGGGCCGACCCGGTTGGAGACCATGGCGCCCAGTCGGTGGGACGAATAGGTCTGCGGGTCGAGGTGCATCGCATAGACGTCCTCGTGGCGGGTGATGACCCAGCCGTTGAGCCGGTCGTCCCAGTGAACTGGCTCGTGATCGCGCAGTTGCGCATAGGTGGGATATGGGTCGACCAGGAATTCGTTGCTGAATAGGTCGGCTCGCACTGTCGGTGACTTGGTCGCCATCGCGAAAAACTCCCTCGCTGCACTGGAACTCGCATACAGGGTGGTGGAGCGGACGTTCACGAGGTGGCCGGGTGAGCGGTCATCATCAACTCGTGGTCCGGCTTGAAGGTATGCGACGAGTGGCACAGTCCACAAGGGTCTGATTTCGCATACACCAATCATGGGCGTCAATGCAAGAAGAAATATTTGCCGGCGACCACGGGTACGGTTCATGAGAACTAGTCGCCGATGTTGAGAGGTGATCAGCGTATGCCGACGAAGACAGTTGACGAGGCTCTGAACGTTGCGATAGAAGAGGTTCCGACGCCCCGCGCCGGCGTCAGGGCGACCGCCGCGTCAGTGGTAGGCTTTGCCCTCGACTTCTATGACCTGTATGTTGTCGTGTTCGTCGCACCGGTCATCGCCGAACTCTTTTTCCCCGGCAATCATCCGACACTGTCATTGGCGGGCGCCTATGCGGCACTCGCCGCGACGCTGATAATGCGCCCGATCGGCGCGGCCGTGCTCGGTGCCGTCGCCGATCGACATGGACGCAAGCGAGCGATGATCATCGGATTGAGTGGAGTGGGTCTGGTGACGGCGTCGATGGGCGCGCTGCCGACCGCGGCCCAGGTGGGTGTCCTGGCACCCATCGCGCTGCTCGTGCTTCGGTTGGCGCAAGGGCTCTTCGTCGGCGGGGTCTTCGCCTCCACCTTGACGCTGGGCGCCGAGAGCGTCTCCCCGCGCTGGCGCGGCGCGGTCTCGGGGCTAGTCGGCGGAGGCGGCACCGCCGCCGGCAGCGTCCTCGCCTCACTCGCGCTCGTCGCCGCCACCAGGGTCTTCGCCGGTGACACCTTCGCCCAATGGGGCTGGCGGGCGATGTTCTTCGCCGGGGCGTTGCCCGTCGTGTTGAGCCTGCTCGTGGCTCGCCACGTCGACGAGTCACCACTGTGGACAGCAGCCAAGGAGACAACGGTCTCTCCGGTGCGGGCTCTCGGCCAGGCAGCCCACCGCGGCACGCTTATCGGCAACATCGGCATCGTCTTCGGGGTCGGCACGCACTTCCTGCTGACCCTCGGATTCCTTCCGACCTATCTCCAAGTCGTCAACGGGCTCACCGCATCGACCGTGGGGCCGCTGCTGGTCGGGGTGAACATCGCGGCGCTGGCCTGCGCGCCGATCTCCGGACACCTGAGTCAACGGTTCGGCAGGCGCGGGGTGTTGCTGGCCGCCTCGGCGGTCAACGCGATCGCGCTGCCCCTGCTCTACTGGTGGCTGGGAACCCTGCCCGGCACCGGCCCGCTGCTGCCCATCGCAGCGCTGGTGCTCGTCATCTCATGCCTGACCATCGCGTGTTTCGGACCACTGCCGATCTTCCTCGCCGAGCGCTTTCCCACATCGCTGCGAGGTTCCGGGACCGCGCTGTCGATCAACGTGGGATTCGCGTTGGCTGGTCTGGTGCCGGCGGCGGTCAACGCGCTCAGCGGAGGCGTGGGTCGGCTGCCGCTGTTCGTCATCGGCGGCCTGGTGCTCGCCAGCCTCGTCGCGGTGCCGGTGCTGTCGCGCACCCCGGAGCCCGCCCGGGGTCTGCGGTGAGGCCCCGGGGCCGGAGCGACTCGGGGCAGTCACGATGACCGCGTCACTGGGGGTGCAGATCGCGCCGTGGACGCCCGCACGCCAGATCTGCCAGGCCGTGCCGGTGTTGTGCACGGCGTTCGACGTGGTCTGGGTGCCCGACCAGATGCTTGCCCGCAACGCCCAGGTGTTGCTCGCCGCGATCGCGGCGAGTGGCCAGATCGGAGTGGCCAGCGGGATCGCGGTCCCACTCGGCCGCAACCCGGTCGACCAGGCGAGCGCGATGGCCACGATCAGCGAGCTTCTGCCCGCCGACAAGGCGATGCTCATGGGGGTCGGGGCCGGCGGATCCCTGGTGTCGGGCCTGTTCGACAAGAGCGGGGCCACCGATCTGCTGCGCGAGGCGATCATCTTGACGCGGCGCCTGTGGGCCGGCGACGCCGTACGGATTGAGGAGTTTCCGCTCGTCGACGCCGCCCTGCGGTGGCGGCGAGGGGCGACGGTGCGATTGACCTATCCGGTCACCCGCGCGATCCCCATCCTCGCCGCTGTCGGTGGCCCACGGACCATGCGACTCGTCGAAGAGGTCGCCGACGGCATGATCTGCACCAGCACATTTCCGCGACTGTCCTATCCGGCGCTCGCGCGCGCGGACGCGACACGCGAGATTCGCGAGCTCGTCGACCGACGGGCCGTGGCGGGGCGGCCGCTGAGGCTCATCTATGGCCTCAACTGCAGTGTGTCGGAGGATCGCGCCGCTGCCCGGTCGTTCGCGCGCAGGCAGGTGGCGCTCATTGTTGGCAATCCCGCGTTGCGGGCCACCCTCGGTGAGGCCGGCCTCAACCTCGATGTCGAGTCCATCGACGCCGTGCGCGCCGCGTTCGCGCGCGGCGGCGGAGTGGAAGAGGCAGCGCACAGCCTCTCCGACAGCCTGCTCGACGCCTTCATTGTGGCCGGCACGGCACACGAGTGCGCGAGCCGACTAGCGGAGGTCATCACCGACGCGCGCGCGGCGGGATTCTCCGAGTTCTATCTTGGTACGCCGTTGGGCCCGGACTTGGCCGAAGCGGCCCGCCTGCTCGCCGGCACAGTCGTGCCGTCCGTCTGGCCCGAGCGTCGTGTCTCACGCGGGCGTCCGGTCGACGGCTCCGCCGCGCACCTGTCCACATCGGCCTGATGAGCGAGCCGACAACCACGTCAAGGAGATGCGCATGTGTGGAATCACCGGTTGGGTCGCGTTCGATCGTGACCTCACCACTGAACGCGACGTGATCGCGGCGATGACCGAGACGATGGCGTGCCGTGGCCCGGACGCGTGTGGCGTCTGGGTCGACCGCCACGCGGCGCTCGGCCACCGCCGCCTCTCCGTCATCGACCTGGTCGGCGGGGCACAACCGATGTCCGCGTCGACACCGGACGGTGAGGTGGTGCTGATCTTCGCGGGCGAGATCTATAACTTCGTCGAGTTGCGCGCCGAGCTGGCAGCCGCCGGGCAGCGTTTTCGCACCTCCAGCGACACGGAGGTGATTCTGCGGGGTTATCTGCAGTGGGGCGACGCCGTGGTGGACCGACTCAACGGCATGTTCTCGTTCGCGATCTGGGACGCGCGGGTGTCGCGGCTCGTGTTGGTGCGCGACCGACTCGGAATCAAACCCCTGTATTTCATGCGGACCGGCGACGGTGTGCTCTTCGGTTCCGAGGCCAAGGCGATTCTCGCCAATCCGGCCGCGCCTCGGGTCGTCGACGCCGACGGTCTGCGGGAGTGGCTGGCGTTCATCATGACGCCCCGGCACGCGATGTGGTCGGGAATGAACCAGGTCGAGCCGGGCACCGTCGTCGTCGTCGACGAGGGGGGTCTGCGTGAGCGTCGCTACTGGAGGCTGGAGGCCCGCGACCACCGTGACGATCTGACGACCACGCTCCACAGAGTCCGCGAGCTTCTCGACGACACGGTCGCCCGCCAGCTCGTCGCCGACGTGCCCCAGTGCGTGCTGCTCTCCGGCGGGCTCGACTCGTCGGCGTTGACGGCTCTGGCCGCGTCGGCGTTGGGTTCCGAGCGGGTGCGCAGCTTCTCCGTGGACTTCGTCGGGCGCACGGAGTCGTTCCTGCCCGACGACCTGCGAAGCACACCGGACGCGCCTTATGTGCGGGCGGTCGCCGACCACACCGGCTCCGACCATGCCAACATCGTGCTCGACTCCACCGCGTTGGCAGACCCCGAGATTCGGCGGGCTGCGCTCGTGGCGCGGGACATGCCGGTGGGTTTCGGCGAGATGGACTTCTCGCTCTATCTGCTATTCCGGGCGATCCGGGAGCGGTCCACTGTCGCGTTGTCTGGCGAGGTGGCCGACGAGCTCTTCGGCGGCTACCGACAGTTCCACGACCCGGAGATCGCCCGGATGCCGGAGTTCCCCTGGATCGCTATCAACGCGGGGCCGCTGGACAAAGACGGCACCGGCCTTCGGCAGTCGCTTCTGAAGGTGCTCGATCTGGACACCTATCGAGCAGACGGCTACGCGAGCGCCGCCGCCGCCGTTGGGCGGCTCGACAGCGAGGACGCCGGCGAGCATCGCATGCGCGTGATGAGTCACCTGCACCTGACCCGCTTCGTGCGCTTCCTGTTGGAACGCAAAGACCGGCTGAGCATGGCGGTGGGGCTTGAGGTCCGGGTGCCCTTCGGTGACCACCGACTGGTGGAGTATGTCTACAACGCGCCGTGGGCGTTGAAGAACTATGACGGTCGAGAGAAGAGTCTGCTTCGCGGGGCGGTGCGTGACGCGTTGCCCGCGTCGGTCGTGGACCGGCCAAAGGCCGCCTATCCGTCCACTCAGGACCCAAGCTATGCCCAGGCGTTGCAGCGGCAGGCCATGGATCTGCTCGCCGCCAATCACGATGTCTTGGGCCTCGTCGATCGCGAGTGGCTCACGGGCGTGACCCGCCGGGATCCCGCCGGGGTAGACAAGCTCACCCGCCTCGGTCTCGAACGGACCTTGGATCTGGCGATCTGGTTGGACGTCTATCGGCCGACGGTCGACGTCGATGTCCTCTGACGTCTCGCCGGCGGGACAGCCGGCGGTGCGGGCGGTCACCGTTGGGGTGGCCGCCCCCCACCCACTCTCCGAGGCGGACGTGGTTCGGGCCGCGTCCTTGGCGCACCGGTGCGGCGAACACCTGCGTTCGGGGGGTTATGACACGCAGACCATCCGGATCTCCACCAGGCCGGTCTTCGACGACCTGTCTGACGCCACCGGGGGCGAGATCGCCGACTACACCGGCAGGCTGGCTCGGTGGTTGGCGCAGGCAGGCATCGACCACTGTTCACTGGGGCCGGCCGACGCGGCGAGGCCGGGGTCTCCACTCGATCGGATCGACCTCATCCCCGATCTTCTCATCGGGGCCGACGCGCTCAGTTGCTCGGTTCTCATGGCCAACTCGGTGGACGGTGTGCGATATGAGGCGGCCGGCCCCGTGGCGCGAACGATTCGTCGCCTAGGACTCGGCACCGCCGAGGGTCTCGGCAACTTTCGGTTCGCGATGCTGGCGTGTGTCGGTCCGGGTGCCCCGTTTTTCCCGGCGGCCTATCACAACGGGCCTGACGCACTCAGTGTCGGACTGCAGAGCGCTGGTGTGGTGCGGGCGGCCTTGGCGGAGACGGGTGCGGCGCGGTGGGCGTCGGCTTCCGCGACCGTCGCTCGGGCGCTGGAGCTTGCCGCCGGCCCGATCGCGGCCGCGTCGCGGCGGTTCTGTGCAACGAACGGTCTGCGATTCGGCGGAGTAGACCTGTCTCCGGCGCCCGCGCCCACGCCCGCCGGGAGCATCGGCGCGGCGATCGAGTCCATCAGCGGAGCCCCGTTCGGCGAGCCCGGCACACTGGCCGCGATCGGCGCCATCACCGCTGGCGTGCGCGCCGCACGGGTTGACCGGTGTGGCTTCAGCGGCCTTATGCTGCCCGTGCTGGAGGACGTCGTTCTCGCCCGTCGGTGGGCGGAGAGACGCGTCACCAGCGCTCAGTTATTGGCCTATTCGGCTGTGTGTGGAACGGGATTGGACACCGTGCCGCTCCCCGGCGACATCGACGTCGTCGAGATCGAGCGATTGATGCTTGATGTGGCCGCACTGGCGGTGCGTTGGAACAAGCCCTTGTCGGCTCGGTTATTCCCGGTTCGTGGTCGAAAAACAGGCGAGAGTACGTCGTTTACCAGCCCATATCTGGTCAACAGTGTGATCGGAATCTAGCCATGACCATTGATGTCCTTGCGAATATCGATGGCAAATCGTAGGTTTGGCGAGGGCATGACAATGCTGCCGTTATGCGTGAAAGTCGCTTCAACTATTCGATTCTCCATTGTCGCCGATCAGCGAATTCGGCCGACCCCATCAGTCGGAGGTAACACGTGAAATTCGGCATTGGAATCGGCCGAACGTTGAACGCGCGTCAGGCGGCGCGGCTCGCCCAACACGCCGACGAACTCGGCTTCGAACACTGCACGTTCATCGAGTCGCAGAACCTCTGCCGCGACTCCACGGTCATGATGGGTTTGGCGGCGGCGCAGACCACCACGATTCGCATCGGCCACGCGGTCACCAACCCCTATACGCGCCACGCCGCCGTTCTCGCCAACGCCATCGCCACCGTCGACGAGATCGCGCCCGGGCGGGCATTCCTCGGGATCGGCGCCGGCGGCAGTGCCGTCGCGATGGTCGGTCGAAGCCCCCGCCCGCTCAGCGAGCTCGCGGAATATGTGTCGTTCTTTCGTGACTTCACCGCCGGGAAACCCACCTCGTGGCAGGGCTTGGCGATGCGATCGGAGTGGGCGCGCCGTGACATCCCGGTGCTGCTCGGCACACACGGCGCCCGCAGCTGCCAGCTCGCCGGGCGCATCGCCGATGGTGTCTTCCTTCCTGGCTTCGCTCCCGAGATCGTGGCGTGGAAACGGGCGCAGGTCGCCGAAGGAGCGGCGTCCGTCGGTCGTCGGCTCACCGATCTCGAAGTGTGGAGCCGAGGCGCGGTCTTCGTGCACCAGGATGCCGATCACGCCCGCGAATATGTCCGCTCCTATGCTGCGACGTCTGCCTATTTCCTCTGGAAGTCCGCGCTTCGTCGCGACACGGACGCCGGTCGCGCGCTGCGCGCCGTGATGGCCCCGTCGGTGGTCGCGGAGATGGCGTTGTTGGCGCAGCGCTACGAGTGGGACCAACACGAGGTGGTGGGAGCCCCCCACGCGGCTGAGCTCTCCAACGAACTGGTCGATTCGTTCGCCATCTATGGGCCGCCAGAGCGATGCGTGGAGCGGCTTCGCCAATTGAGCGACCTCGGAGTCGACCGGGCGTCGTTGGTGCTCTATGGCGTGCCGGACCAGACCGCGATGATCAGCCAGTTCATTGAGAGCGTCGCGAACGCCTTCCACTAACCCCCGCCTCGCGCCGCCACGTCGGCACGTGAACCGACCGCGCGCGCCGGGAGCCAGCGGTGATTTCTAAGGAGAGCAGATGCCATTTATCACGGTTCTCACGCTCGAAGGTCGGACGGTCGATCAACGCCGCGAATTCGCCGCCCGAGTGACCGAACTCGCCATGGAATGTTTCGGATCAAAACCCGAGGAGGTTCGTGTGCACTTCGTCGACATGAGAACCGATGAGTTCGCACGTGCGGGTCGCCTCATGTCAGACGGGCGGTGAGTGTGTTGTTCTCGACCTATTCGCTGTCCAAGCAACAGGAGCGGACGTGGTTTCTGCGGGAGCTGCACCCGGGAAATCCGGTCTTCACCATCGCCAGTCTCATCACGGTCGACGGTGAGCTGAAGACGGGGGCGCTGCAGGCGGCACTCTTCGCGCTCATCGAACGCCACGAGTCGCTGCGCACGGTTTTTCGGGTCGTCGACGGCACCCCGCAGGCCTGCGTGCTGCCCAGCATCGAGACGCCATTGCGTCTCGTCGCCGACGATGGAAGCGATGTGGGTCCGTGGGCGGTGGCCACAGCCAGGGACCCGCTCTATGCGACAACGGAGCCGTTGTGGCGTCTGTCGGTGCGTTCGGTCGGCTCCGGGCGGCACGCCATGCTGCTCATGGCGGATCAGCTGATCGTCGACCGGTGTTCCTTGGCGACGTTGGTCCACGACCTCGCCGCGCTCTATACCGAACAGGTGACCGGGGTGCCGGCCGCGTTGCGCCCTGTCGCCGGGTTCAGCCATGTGGCGCAGGCCGAGCAGCTCCGACTGCTGGACCCAGCGGCCGAGACCCTCCTTCAGGCGACGGCCGATCTCTTCGCAGCCCTACCCGCCGGCATCGAGTTGCCGACCGACCGGCTGCGCGCTCCCATCCTCACCTTCGCCGGCGACCAGTTCGAGGCGACCGTTCCGTGGGTCGTCGCCGACGAGGTCGAGAAATATTGCGAGGCCCATCAGGTCGCCGCCGCCCCGCTGATGCTCGCGGCGTTCGCCGCACTGGTGCACCGATATACCGGTGTCGACGATGTGGTCGTCGGTGTGCCGCATGGCGCTTCCACGACGATGGTCGGCCCGATATCCGACCTGGAACTCGCTCACTTCCGCTTCGAGTCGGACCCCACGTTCGTCGAGTTGCTCGACCAAGCCCGTGGTGTTGAGACGTCCGACGATCACGTGCCGTTCGGCATGTTGGTGGAGCGGTTGGACTCGGAGCGGGACCTCAGCCGACGTCCGCTGTGTCAGCTCTCGTTCGATGTGCGCCACCCCGTCGAGTGCCGCTTCGCGGACAGCCCCGCGGTTGCGGTCGTACTCAATCACGCCGTCAGCTCTTTTGATCTCAGCGTGACCATGCGTTCGATCGGCGACACCCTCGCCCTAGCCATCGACTTCGACACCAGCCTGTTCGAACGCGCCACCGTCGAGCGGCTCGCGGGCAATCTCTTCACCCTGCTCCTCGGCATGCTCACCAGCCCCGAGGAGGCGGTCAGTCGGCACCCGCTCGTCGCCGGCGAGCAGCTGCGGGAGATAGTCGACTTCTCGGCAGGTGAACCGATGCGGCTCGAGTCCGAGCACATGGTGCACGAGCTGATCGCGGCGCGGGCCGAGCAGACTCCCGACGCGGTCGCGCTTGTCGACGGCGAACGGCGAGTCACCTACGGCGAAGTCAACAGTCGGGCCAACTCCCTCGCAAACCATCTCCGCCAACTCGGTGTGGGGCCACAGGTCAACGTCGGCGTGTGCCTGCCGCGGTGCGTGGAGATGGTCATCGCGGTCCTCGGTGTGCTCAAGGCCGGCGGAGCCGCCGCCCTGCTCGACCCGGCTCACCCACCTCGGCGGCTCGCCTTCATGCTCGATGACTGCGGGGCCCCCGTGCTCGTGACCTCCGAGGCGTTGCTCCCCACGATCCCCGCGAGTTACGCCGGTCAGATCCGTTGCGTCGACCGGGACGCCGACGTTGTGTCCAGCGCGGGTGACCACGAGCCGCCAGTGTGGGCGCATCCCCAGGCCCGATGCCAGATCGCCTATACATCCGGATCGACGGGTGAGCCCCGCGGAGTGGAGTTCACGCACCGAGCCGTCCGCATGGTCGCGGCCGCGACACAACGCACCTATTCGCTCACCTCAGGCGACTCCGGCACGTGGATATCGTCGCCGGGTTTCGGGATCTCTTTCGTCAACGAGCTGTGGCCCTTTCTCACCATCGGGGCGACGGTCCACATCGCCCACGAGAACACCGTCAGTTCGCCCTTTCGGCTTCGGGACTGGTTGGTTGATCAGCGGATCACCGTCTCGGTGTTGCCCAAGGCCTTGGCGGAGCGGGTGTGCGCGGCGGACTGGCCGCGCGACACGGCCATGCGCGTGTTGATGGTCTCCGGCGAACGATGCGGATGGCTCAGCGCGACCGTGCCGTTCGAGGTGGTGGTCATCTATGGTTCGACGGAGACCACCAACGCGACCACGTGTCTCAACGAGGCGCAGGGATGGCGGTTCACGCCACGGGCGATTCCGGAGGCCGACCGCCGCAGCGCGACGGCGCCGGTCGGACTGCCGGTGCCCGGGGCGCGGGTCTATGTGCTCGACGGCGAGCTGCGGATCGTTCCGACCGGTGTGACCGGCCAAATTTTCGTCGGTGGAGAGCTGATTCAGGGGGGCTATCTTCATCGGCCCGGCCCGACGGCGATGAAGTGGATTCCCGATCCCTACGCCGCGCGGCCAGGGGAACGGATGGTCGCGACCGGTGACGTCGGCAAACGCTTGCCGGACGGCACGATCGAGATTCTCGGCCGAGCCGATGAACAGATCAGCCTCAATGGCTATCGCATCGAGCTCGGAGAGATCTCATCACGACTGCTGGCCCACCCCGCTGTGCGGCAGGTCGCTGTGATGGTCGTCGACGTCGAGCCGGGGCAGCGGCGGATGGTGGCCTACGTCGTACCAGAGCCAAATCGGAGACCGACCAGCGCCGATCTGCGGGAATTGTTGAGCGAACAGGTTCCCGCCTATATGGTGCCGGCGTTGTTCGTCATGCTCGAGGCACTGCCGATGTTGCCTAACGGCAAAGTCGACCGGCGTTCCTTGCCCATTCCCGGCGCGGCCCGGGACAGCGAGCAGACATTCGTCGCCGCGAGCACGGTCGAGCAGGAGAAATTGTCGGCGATCTGGCGTCACGTGTTGCACCGGGAACGAATCGGGGTGCTCGACAACTATTTCGAGCTCGGCGGCGACTCGTTGTCGGGCATGGAGCTCATGGCGTCGATCTCCACCGAATTCGGGATCACGCTGCCGCTGCGCGCATTGTTCGAGGCGCCGACGGTCGAGCAGATGACCGCGATGATCGGCCGGGCGGGCAAGTCGCCCGACTCCGTGCGATCCGGGGCCGACCACCTGCCCGACGTTCCCACCGATCCCAACAGTCGCCACGATCCGTTCCCGCTCACCGACATTCAGCACGCGTATTGGGTCGGCCGCGCGGGGGGTCTCGAACTGGGCGATGTCGGTTGCCACGGATATCAGGAGTGGGATGTCGACGAGATCGACATCGAGCGGCTGGAGAAGGCGATCGACCGCCTGGTCCGGCGACACGACATGCTGCGGGCGATCGTCACCCGCGACGGCAGGCAACGGGTCCTCGCCGAGGTGCCACGATATGCCGTACGCGTGACCGATCTGCGGTTGTTGCCGCGTCAGCAGCGCGAGCAGAATCTGGCCCGCCTGCGCGACGAGCTGTCTCACGAGGTCCTGTCATCAGACGAGTGGCCGCTGTTCCAGGTGCGGGTCAGCCTCACCGAAGGGGACCGGGCGCGCATCCACATCAGCTTCGATCTGCTGATCTTCGACGCTCGCAGTGCGCGCGTGTTCACTCAGGAATTGACCGAGCTTTATCATGATCCCGACCGGGCGCTGCCCGAGTTGACACTGTCCTTTCGCGACTATGTTCTCGCCGAACGGGCCGCGCAGCAGGACTCCCCGGCCTATCTCGCCTCCGCGCGATATTGGCTCGAAAGACTCGATGAGCTTCCGCCGGCGCCCGCTTTGCCTTATCGGCAGTCTATGGCGGCGGTGCGCGACCCCAGGTTCGTCCGACACGACGGTCGGCTGGAGCCGCCCGTGTGGCAGCGACTTCGTCAGGCCGCGGCGAAGGCCGGGATCACGCCGTCGGCGTTGCTGCTCGCGGCCTATGCCGAGGTGTTGGCGATGTGGTCCACTCAGGATCGTTTCACCATCAACCTCACCCTGTTCAACCGGCCGCCTCTTCACCCGCAACTCAACGACATTCTGGGCGACTTCACCTCGGGGTTGTTGCACGCGGTTGACGGTGGTGGGCCAACCTTCGCCGACCGGGCGCGAAGCGTGCAGGAACAGTTGTGGCGTGACCTGGAGCATCGCTTCGTCAGCAGCGTGCAAGTGATGCGCGACCTCAACCGTCGGCAGCAGGCGTCGGCCCCACGGGCCGCGATGCCCGTGGTCTTTTCCAGCCTTGTCGGAGTGCCGCGCATGGAGTGGGGGAATCTCGGCACCTACGCCTTCGGGGTGACGCAGACGCCACAGGTGGCCCTCGACCTGCAGGTCATGGAGGTCGATGGTGGCCTTGACTTCGCCTGGGACGCGGTCGCGCAGTTGTTCCCCGACGGCATGATCGGCGAGATGGCCGCGGCCTGTGGACAACTGCTGCACCGCCTCGCGGACAGTCCAGACGTGTGGCAGGCGTCGCGACCGGTGCCGCTGCCGGCCGACCAGGTGGCGGTGCGCGACAGGGTGAACTCGACCGAGCGGCCGCTGCCGGTGGGTCTGCTGCACGAGGCGCTGGTCGACCAATTCTCGCGACGGCCGGCCGCCCCCGCGATCATCTGCGCTGGTCGCACCATGACCTTCGGCGAACTCGACCGGGTCAGCGCGGCGATCGCGCAGCGACTCGGCGAGATCGGGGTCGCCCCGGACCGGCTGGTCGCGGTTCTCATGCGCAAGGGGTGGGAGCAGATCGCCGCGGTTGTCGGCGTCCTGCGGGCGGGGGCGGCCTATCTGCCGATCGACCCCGCGTTGCCGGCCGAGCGCATCAACTACCTTGTCGGCAACGGCGAGGTCGCGGCGGTGCTGACCCAGGCCGAGCACGACGCGTCCATTGGTGCGGTGCCGACGATCGTGGTCGACGATGGGCTCAAGGCGCCCGCGGAGCCGATCGTGGCCGTCGTCGAGCCGAACCATCTGGCATATGTCATCTACACCTCGGGTTCGACGGGCGAGCCGAAGGGAGTGATGATCGAGCATCACGCCGCGCTCAACACGGTGCTCGACATCAACCAGAGGTTCGACATCGGGCCGAGCGATCGGGTTCTGGCGGTCAGCTCGTTGAGCTTCGACCTGTCGGTCTGGGACATCTTCGGAGTGCTCGGGGCCGGGGGAGCGCTGGTGATGCCACCGGCGAGCGAAAACCCCGACCCCCGTACGTGGGTTGATCTCATGGCCGACAACGAGGTCACTGTCTGGAACTCGGCGCCGGCGTTGTTTCAGATCGTCAGCGAGTATTGC
The DNA here is from genome assembly GCA_963736695.1 of uncultured Actinomycetota bacterium. Taxonomy (GTDB): domain Bacteria; phylum Actinomycetota; class Actinomycetes; order Mycobacteriales; family Micromonosporaceae; genus CAVTPU01. The sequence continues at coordinate 1,573,148 of CAVTPU010000004.1, read as the reverse complement.
CGGGGTCGGGGGGAACGTCTCTCGCCGAGCCTGCGCACGGTGATGCTCAGCGGCGACTGGATCCCACCATCCACTGTCGACCATGTGCGCGACCTCACGGCGGGCTCCGCCACGCTGATCAGCCTCGGCGGCGCGACCGAAGGGTCGATCTGGTCGATCGCGCATGTCGTCGGACCACAAAGGCCGGACTGGGTCAGTGTCCCCTATGGACTTCCGCTGGCCAACCAGAGGTGGCATGTGCTGGACGATCGGCTGGCTCCACGGCCCGACTGGGTGACCGGCGGGCTATATATCGCCGGTCGGGGACTGGCCCGCGGCTATTGGCGAGACGAGCAGAAGACCGACGCCCGGTTCGTGCCGCATCCGGTCACAGGCGAGCGGCTCTATCGCACCGGAGACCTCGGACGTTATCGGCCCGGAGGTGAGCTGGAGATCCTGGGGCGCGAAGACTTCCAGGTCAAGATCCTCGGGCACCGGGTCGAGCTGGGGGAGATCGAGTCGGCTCTCGACAGTCATCCCGACGTCGCCGCGAGCTGCGTCGTGGCGATCGGAGAGCATCGCTCGGCGCTTCGGCTGGTCGCCCACTTCGTCGCCGAGGCCGGTGCCGCCCCCAGCGGCGAGGAGTTGCGGGCGCATCTGGCCGGTCGGCTGCTGGCGGATATCGTTCCGGCCCGCTATCACCGCCTTGACGCGTTGCCGCTGACCGCCAACGGAAAAGTCGATCGGGCCTCGCTCGTGGCATTCGGCGACCCGCTGGCGGTGGCGGCGGCGAGTGCGCCGCCGACGTCGACGGCTCCGGCCAGCCGAACCGAGGAGTTGTTGCTCAAGGTCGCCATGGAGGTGCTCGACGGCACGCCGATCGCGCCCGGCGACAACTTCTTCACCATCGGGGGCGATTCGTTGAGAGCGATCGCCGTGATCAACGCCGCAGCCGAGGTCGGCATCGACGTCCCGGTGGAGCTCTTCTTCCAAAACCCGACGATGGGCGCGTTGGCAGCCGAGGTGGAGGCACTCGCCGGCGCGAGCCAGCCCGTCGTCCACGACCTGCGAAGCGAGGCGGTGTGATGACGGTTTCAGCGACAAAGGTCGAGGCCCACAGTGACGGGGCCGGTGCCGACGAGCTCGTGCTCGACCTCATTGAGCGGCATTGCCGCCTCCGACCCAACCACCCGGCGGTGGTCGCAGGGTCGGTCACCCTGACCTACGGCGAGCTCGACCGTCAGTCGGACCTCGTCGCCGCCGACCTCGCCGCCACTGTCGCGGTTGGCCCGGAGACGCGGGTCGGGGTCTGTCTGCCACGCGGCCCCGAGTTCGTGATCGCCGTGGTGGGGGTTGTCAAGACCGGCGCGGTCGTGGTGCTCATCGACCCCGCGAACCCAGGCACACGAGCGGCCGCCATGGTGCGTGACGCTGGCGCGGTCGCCGTCATCTCGACCGCCGACGCCGGGTTCGGCATCGTCAACGACACGGCGATTCCGGTGATCACACTGGACGGGGTCGCCGCGCGGTCCGCGATCACCCCGCGCCCGCCGTTCGTCGCGGCCCGGCTGACGCCGGAGAACGCCGCGCACATCGCCTACACCTCCGGGTCGACCGGGAGCCCGGTCGGGGTGGTGGCTCGCCACGCGACGGTCGCGCGATGCGTCCGGTGGGCGCGGGAGGTCGCCGGATGGAGTGGTGACGACAGGGTGACCTGGGTGTCCTCACCCGGCTATGGAATCTCGTTGATGAATGAGGTGTGGCCGACTCTCGGGGCCGGCGCGACCGTGCACATTCCCGATCGCGAGACACTGCTGTTCGCCGACCGGTTCCGTGACTGGTTGCTCGCCGCTGGCATCACGGTCGTGCAGATGACCCCCACACTCGCGGAGCCGTTGTGGAGTCAGGAATGGCCGGCGTCGACGGCCGTGCGGCTCCTGCTCGTCACCGGGGAGGCGCTTCGGTCTCAGCCGCCGACGACGCTGCCGTTCCGGGTGGCACTCACCTATGGTTCGACGGAGACGACACACATCGCGTCGTGGCTCGGCCGGGGTCTCGACTCCGCCCCGGATGATGTGGGCGACGCCGTTCGGGTCGATGTCGGTCGGCCGCTGCGCGACGCGTTGGTCTATGTGCTCGATCCTGAGGGCCGGCCGGTCGTCGACGGGGCGATCGGCGAGATCTTCGTCGGCGGTCCGGGACTGGCGCGCGGTTATCTCGGCGAACCCGCGGTGACCGCCGCGCGCTGGCTGCCCGATCAGTTGTCGCCGGTCCCCGGCGCCCGGATGGTGAGCACCGGCGACGTCGGCCGTTGGTTGGCCGATGGCAGTCTGGCGGTGGTCGGCCGGGTCGACCGGCAGGTCAAGATTCGCGGACAGCGGATCAATCTTGATGAGGTGGAGACCTTTCTCCGCCGCCAATCGGGGGTCGGTAACGCCGCGGTGGTGTCCCATGGCGACGGCGACGATCGCGCCCTCATCGCCTATCTCGAGGGTGCGGGGCCTGAGTTGGTTCGGGCCGTCCACAGTGCCTGCCGCGCGGAACTCCCCACGCACGCCGTACCCCAGGACTTTGTGTTGCTCGACAAGCTGCCGCTGGGTTCGACCGGCAAGGTCGATCGCCACGCGCTCCCCGAACCTCCTCGCGGGCGGTCCCTGTCGGCGGCCCCGATGCGGTCGGCCTCCGGACCCGTCGAGCAGGAGCTGGTTCGTCTGTGGTGTCAATTGCTCGATCGCGACGAGGTGAGTGTCGCCGACGACTTCTTCGAAATCGGCGGTCACTCCATGGTTGCGGTGCAGCTCGTCACGACGATCGAAGACACCTTCGGCGTACGCGTGGACCTGCCCGCCTTCTATGAACGGCCCACCATCGCCGATCTCGCCATGATGGTCGGCGCGCCCTCCGCTGGCCCGTGGCTCGTTCGGCAGCGTCGCCGTGATGGGGCGGCGGCCGACCCGGCGCCGGTTCGGCTGGTCTGTTTTCCCTTCGCGGGCGGCGGTCCGTCGGCGTTTCATGGTTGGGTCGATCTGCTGCCGTCGGGCGTTGAGGTGCTCTGCGTCCAGCCACCCGGACGCGGCGAGCGGCGGGGCGAGCCGCCGGCCCGCGACCTCGCCCGGCTGGTCTCCGAGGTGGGGGCCGCGTTGATTGGGGGAGGGCCGGATTCCGGCGAGTCGGCGGAGGCGGCGAACCCGCGTCGGGCGGCGGTCACAACAGTCCTTTTCGGACACAGTTGGGGTGCGATTGTGGCATTCGAGGTGGCTCGGTGGTTGCGTCGCAACGGGTGTGAGCAGCCCGGTCATCTCATGGTCTCGGCGGCTGCGGCACCTCACGTGGCCGGTGGTGGCCGGGTGCATCTGTTGCCCGACGACGAGCTGTGGCGACACGCCGGCACGCTTGGCGGCACCCCGCCCGAGTTGCTGGCCGATCAGCGGGTGCGCGACGTCGTGTTGCCCACGCTGCGGGCGGATTTCGAGCTCGACGAGAACTATCGATATGTGGCCGAGGAGCCGCTCGATTGTCCGATCACGGTGTTCTCCGGCGACGATGACACCGAGACGACGCCGGATCAGCTCGCGCAGTGGCGGCTCCAGACGACCGGATCTTTCGATCGGCGAGAGCTCTCCGGTGGGCACTTCTTTCTGCATTCCTCCCGCGACGCACTCGTCGAGCAGATCGCCGGCGTGCTCGATGGACTCCGGACCGAGGCGGTTCGGTGACCAGCGCCGTGGTCGACGAGCGGATCATGGTGGACTCCGCCGATTCCACGCCGATCGCATTGTGGCGGCGCGGAGTCGGCCCCCCGGTCGTGTTCATTCACGGCACAGGCGAGGACCACCATCGATGGCGGCCGATTGTCGGCCGGCTCGCTCATGACTTCACCGTCTATTGTGTCGACCGGCGGGGTCGCGGGCTCAGCGGTGATGGCGATGGCTATCGGCTGGGCGCGGAGGCCGACGACATCATCGCCGTGGTCACTCGACTAGGCGGGGCGGTCACCCTGGTCGCGCACTCCTATGGCGCGATCTGCGCCATTGAGGCCGCCATCGAGTTGCCGCACCTGACCGGTCTGGTCCTCTATGAACCTCCCGTTCCCGTGGCGTCGACGGTCGATCGTCGACCCGTCGCACACCGAATTCAGTCTGCCGTCGACGCCGGTGACCTAGCCGAGGGGTTGTGTCTGTTCCTGAGTGACGTCATCGGCATGCCGCGCGGCCACGTCGACATGATCCGGCGCATCCCCGGCTTCGCCGATCGGGCCGGCGTCGCGACGACGATCGCCCGGGAGATCGAGGCCACGGCCCACTATGTTCTCGACCGCGAGAGGCTTCGCGCCCTGCGAGCGCCGCTGCTGTTGTTGTCCGGCGAGGTGAGTCCCCGCGATCTGGGAGACGCGGTCAACGAGGTGGCGGCGGTTGTGCCGCATGGCGAGGTCACCGTCCTCGCGGGCCAGGCGCATCAGGCAATGGACACGGATCCTGCCGGGTTTCTCGCGGTCCTGCGGGATTTTCTCGCCCGAATCGAACGTACCAGCACGTAGTTGATCGGAATTTCGCCGTTGAGTGCGCCGGATGAAGTCGCATCCGGGCACGACGCAACTGACACACGAAGGAGAGCGTTCGCATGCGCCGCACCGTCATCAACCCTTGGCCGTGGTCGATCAAGTTCGGATTCAACCAGGCCGAGCTCGTTCATGAGCCGACCCAGTTGCTCATGTGCGCCGGTCAGACATCGCTCGACGCCGAGGGGGAGGTGCTTCACCCGGGCGACATGGCCGGGCAGATCGGCGTCTGCCTCGACAATGTCGAGGCGATCCTGCGCGAGGCCGGAATGAGCCTGCGCAACGTCGTTCGCCTCAACATGTATGCCGTGGACGTGGAACTCTTCCTCGCGAACTTCGGGGTCATGGGGGAACGTCTCGCGGCCGCCCAGGTGGCGCCGCCCGGGTCGCTGCTCGGGGTCTCCGCGCTCGCCTTCCCCGAGTTGATGATCGAGCTGGAAGCGACCGCCGCAGCCTGACGACGCCCCCGACAGGAGACCCCGTGATGGTCGACATCACCCTGCAGTTGCGCGTCGGTTGCCTTCCGGTGCGAGCGGACAACGGCGAGACGTGGATGGTGGCCACGACGGCGGTTGAGGAGTTCGGTCACCTCGACCCCCCGCGCGCCGCCATCGTCGCGGACGCCTCGGGCGGGTGGGAGACCCTGCGGCGGGCATATCCCGACGCCCGAGCGGCCGCCGGACTCGTGCGGGGGTTGCCCGACGGTGCGGGGCTCGGACCGCCGGTCGCGCACAACCTAGGGCGACTCGACGATGCCGACGAGTCGACGGTGAGGAGACTCGCGACCGGTTCGTTGGGCGACGCCGACGTCGGCGGCCGACTGGGCGAGTCGTTGGCGGGCGGCGGCTGGCTGCGCACCACGGTGAGCCACGAGGGCACCCTCGCATATTCGATCTCACCGGTCGGGTCGCCGGCGCCGCCGCCGGGGTCACAGCCCGAGGCCCTGGTGTTGTCGCGCCACGCGGTGACCCGTCGCGACGGCGGTGAGTGGCTCGTGGAGGCGCCGCATGCGTGGTGCGCGATTCGCCTGCATGATCCGGGCTTGATGGCGGCATTGGCGACACCGGATCGAGCGGTCGATGACGTGCATCGTCGACTGTGGAGCGACCTGTGGCTCGCCGGTCTGGCGACGGAGGCGGCCACGGGGGACGAGTCGTCGGACTTCGCGCGACGGCAATGGGCGCCGCACGAGTGGTGGTTTCATCGACGGACCCGGACCAACGCGAGCCACGCCGGCCCCTTTGGACCAACCCGCTGGGCTGATGGCGAGTTTCCCCCGCTGTCGGCGCGACATCAGCCGTTCGATGAGGCGCCCATCACCTTGTTTCGTCCCGACCTCGCCGCGCTTCGCACGTCCGACGATCCGCTGACGAAGGTGGTCGAGGCGCGTCGAACGGTGCGGACACACGACGACGCGGCGCCCATCACCGTTGACCAGCTGGGTGAGTTCCTGTTCCGGTGCGCTCGCGACAAGTGGCTGGTCGAGCGGGGTGGCGCGCAATATCTGAGCCGCCCCTATCCGGCCGGGGGATCGGCCTATGAGCTGGAGATCTATCCGGTTGTTCGGCGGGTGGCGGGGCTTGAGGCCGGGCTCTACCACTACGACGCGCAGGAACACGCACTCCGGCCGAGGCGGGGGCCCGAGCGTCCGGTGCGTCGCCTGCTGCGGCTGGCCGCGAACATGGCGGGCACGGCCAGTCAACCGCAGGTGTTGCTGGTCATGGCGGCGCGATTCGGGCGTCTGATGTGGACATACGAAGAGATGGCCTACTGCTTGACGCTCAAGCACGTCGGAGTGTTGCAGCAGACGATGTATCTGGTGGCCACATCGATGGGGCTCGCCCCCTGCGCGCTCGGCACCGGCGACTCCGACACGTTCGCCGCGGCCTCCGGACGTGACCCGGCGTCGGAGTCGAGCGTCGGCGAATTCATGCTCGGCAGCCTGCCCGCTCGGCCGCCGCGGTCATCGCAGTGAGAGGAGACGGTCGATGCGTGTGCCAGCAAGCGTGAGTCAAGGCAGGTGCGCGGTGTGGGAGGAACCCATCGGGCCCGGCGGGGTCCGGTTGCGTGATCGGCCGGTGCAGGACCCGCCGCCGGGTCACGTTCGGGTGCGCGTGCGGGCCGCCGGGCTCAACCATCTCGACCTCTGGGTGGTGACCGGAACCCAGCGGGTGGAGCCGCCGAGAGTGATCTCCGCCGACGGTGCCGGAGTGGTCGAGGCGAGTTCCTCACCCGACTGGGCGCCGGGCGATGAGGTCATCTGCTATCCGGTGGCCGCGTGTTGGCGGTGTGAGCACTGTCGCGCCGGCATGCAGGTGCACTGCAACCAGTTCGCCGTGCTCGGCGAGCATGCCGATGGACTCGCCTGCGAGTGGATTCAGGTTCCCGCCGCCAGCCTCTTCGCCAAGCCGGAGAGACTGACGTGGCATGAGGCGGCGGCACTACCGCTGGCCTATCTCACTGCGTGGCGCATGCTCACGACTCGGGCTCAGCTCGGCGCCGGCCAGACCTTGCTGGTGGTCGGCGGCAGCGGTGCGGTCGGCACGGCGGCGATCCGCATCGGGGTGCATCTCGGGGCGACGGTGTTGACGACGACCCGCACGCCCGACAAATACGACCAGCTGCGGCAGATCGGGGCGGCGCACACATTCGCGTCGAGTGGGTTCTCCCGGTCGGTGCTGGAGGCCACCGACGGCGCCGGCGTTGACGTGGTGCTTGATCACGTCGGGGCCGCGACGTTCGACGAGTCGTTGCGATCGGCCGGTCTGGGCGGGCGGATCGTCACGTGTGGAGCGACTGCGGGGATGCTGGCGCAGGTCAACCTGCCCAGGGTCTTCGTGCGGCACTTGAGCGTGCTCGGGTCGACCACCGGCACGGCGGCCGAGTTCGGTGATCTGGTCAAGGCCGCGGCCCAGGGTTTGCGGCCCGTGGTGGCACGGACTTTCCCCCTCGATGGGGTGCGGGAGGCGTTGACCGCGGTGGAGAACTGCGACCAGGTCGGCAAGGTGGTTCTCGACTGCGTGGTGTGAGCGGCACGCAATGAGCGTCGGAGGTGGTGTGACGCGTGCGGTTCGCGCCACACCACCGCCGAGGCTATTCGCCGAGGGTGAGCACTGCCTCGAGATATCCGACCGGCGCGATGAGTCGGCCGTCGGTGGCGCGGTTGAGGTCGTCCCACATGTCGATGAGGTCTCGCTCGAGCTGGTCAGCGATGCGCTGAGGCAGGATCGCGAATGTCATGCGGGTCGGTCCGAAGTGCTCCTTGAAGTGCGCCAACCAGTGCTGCGGCGAGTGATAGCGGAAGATGAAGTCGCGGGGGATGGTGACCGCCTCGGTGACCCGTGATCCGAACAGGTCGCGTAGTTGTTCGGGGTCACCCCACGCGGTCGGACTGGGGACGCCCGGCGTTGGGGGGATATATCGGGCGGCGGCGGTGAAGAGGCGTCCGAGCGCGCCGTCGGGCGACCACGACGCGAGCCCGATGCGACCACCGGGCCGACAGACCCGCATCAGCTCCGCCGCGGTTCGTTGTTGGTTCGGCGCGAACATCGCTCCGAAGGCGGAGATGACGACATCGAAGTGACCATCGGGAAACGGAAGCGCCTCGACGTCGCCTTCGGTGAGAGTCGCGGTGAGCCGTTCGACGTCGAGGCGTCGCCGCGCCTCGGCGAGCATGGTGGGTGAGAAGTCCAGGCCGGTGACCTCGGCGAATCGGCGGGCGGCCGCGATGGTGGCGTTGCCGCTGCCGCACGCGGCGTCGAGCACCCGCTCCCCGGGACGCACGTCGACCGCCTCGAGAAGCATCTCGCTGGCGATGACCGTGGACCCGGCGACGCTCACGTAGTCGCCGGCCGACCACGCGGCCTTCTGATATTTCTTGAGCGATGCTGTCTGACTCATCTCACTCCTTCGGCACGTGCGGGTGGCGACAGCGTCGACCGGGTCGAAAAACCCGATGGGGTACGCCGATGTCGGCGCGTCCGCCGCAGCGGCGCGCTCGTCATGGGTCAGGCGTGGTCCATCGCCTCGCGGAGGCTGAGCGGCCGCATGTCCACCCATACCTCGTTGATGTGCGACAGGCAGTCCGCCCGGGGACCCCGAAATCCGTCTGCGCGCCAACCTGCGGGAATTTGCTGGTCGACGGGCCAGATCGAATACTGTTCTTCGAGGTTGCATACAACGTGGAACTCGGTGGAAGCATTCTCTGACACGATGGTCTGCCCTTCTCTCACGCGATGCGCATATGCGCATACACTATCGTAAATGTAAAAGGGGTAGTGTCGATTGTCGTCGAGGTGCGAGTGTCTCCTGCCGAACACTGTGGATCAGTGCTCCACTGGGCCGGATGAGGCAGCGTCAGCGGGCGCCGAGACGCCATCCGCCGTCGCGCGAAGATCCGTTTCCATTCGCCGATCAGCAGAAACGTTCACTTCCACGCATGTGTCGCCGCGCAGCGAAGGCTCACCTCGGTAGAGTAACCGTGGCGGTCGGCGTCGCGTTCGATCATGTGACGCCGGCGGTGTGTCTCATTGCGACTCGCTATTGACTTTTCGATCGTTCGTTGCTCGACAAGCCGGTGGGGAACTGTAGCGTTGCGGCCACACATGCCGATGACGAATGAGCAGTAAAAATGACGAGAGGTTTGCGCATGACATCCGAGGTTCAGCCTCAGAAAGACACTCGTTACAGCCCATGGTTGGCACTCACCGTTGTTGCCCTCGGCTATTTCATGAACGTTCTGGATAGTACAGCGGTGAACGTCGCCATTCCTAGCATCGTGAGTGGACTCGACGCCAGCACGGAGCAGATCCTCTGGGTGCTGAACGGATATCTGTTCCCGTTCGCGATGTTGTTGCTGCTCGGCGGGCGGCTCGGTGACGTGCTCGGACACCGCAACGTCTTCTTCGCCGGGCTACTCGCCTTCACGATCGCGTCACTCATGTGCGCGTTGGCGACGTCGCCGGAAGCGTTGATCGTCGGGCGGGTGCTGCAGGGAATCGCGGCGGCAGCCGCCGCGCCGCAGGCGCTCGCCATCACCGCCGCGGTCTTCCCGCCACAGCAACGGGCGATGGCATTCGGAGTTCTCGCCTCGATCATCGGCTCGGCTGCCGCAGCCGCGCCCATCCTCGGCGGCGCGTTGACCTCCGCATTCGGCTGGCGTTCCATCTTCTACCTCAACCTGCCGATCGGCCTGGTCGGGCTGTTCGCGGCCTTCATCGTGCTGCCCGCGACCCGAGACCGAACCGGTCGGCGGCTGCCGATCGTGGCGTCGGCGGTGGTCTCGGTCGGGCTCTTCGCGGTGCTCTTCGCGCTCATCGAGGGCTCGCGTTATGACTGGGGACACATCGCGGGCGGACTGCAGATCACCCACCTACTGATCTTCGGGGTCGTGGTGCTGATCGCCTTCGTGCTCTGGGAGCGCGCCAAGCGCGACGGTCTGTTGCCCGTGGCGATCTTCACGTCGCGCAACTACGGACTCATGATCTGGGCCTCCATCGCCACGTACTTCGGAATCTTCGGTTCGCAACTCGTGATGACGATCTATTTGCAGGCCGCCCTCGGCGTGAGTCCACTGCAGGCGGGGCTCGTGCTGTGTCCGATGTGGGTGGCCGCGTCTCTCGTGGCTCCGTTGGCCGGTCGGCTGTCCCAGAAGTTCCAGCCCAAGAGCCTGTTGGTCGCGGGGTTCGCGATCTTCGCGGTCGGCACTGGGCTGACCGCGGTGCTCGCGGGCACCGGATCGTCATGGGGCATCTTCATTCTCCCGTTGATCGTCGCCGGTGGCGGGGCGGGCCTCACGTTCGCACCATTGAGCATGGTCGCCATGCAGGAGGTGAGCTTCGACGCCGTTGGCGGCGCGTCGGGGCTCATCGAAGTGGTGCGTCAGGTCGGGGCGGCGATCTGCATCGCCAGCGTCGGCGCGATTCTGCAGGTCGTGTGGGCTGCGCAGACCAGATCCTCTGCGACATCAGCGGCCGCGGGCGCGTCCCCGGACGTTCGCGCGCAGGTCTCCTCCGAAGTGGAGCGGCTCGTTGACCGCGGGCTCAACGCGGGCAGCGGCGGCGACTCCGGTGTTGTGGCTGGCGAGGCCGGGCGCATTCTCACCGATGCTTCAACGCACAGTCTCATGTCCGCGGCGCGGCCGGCATTGTTCGTGACGACCGCGGTGATCGTGCTCGCCTCCGTCGTCTCGATCTTCGTTCGGCCCACCGCGGCGCGGCCGGTGTCCGTGCCGGACGCGGAGTCGGAGCTTCAGGAAGCGCACTAGGATTCGACGCGATTTTCGGTCTGTTACGCAGGTCCCGCCCGGTCCGTGGAGCCACACGTGTGGTGTCGCGGGGAGGGCGGGACCTGCGTGCGTTTCGGCACCGGATTGTCCCGCTGGCGAGACGTCGTCACTGCGGGCGCGCGGGTTCGATGTTGATCGCGAACGCCTCAATCATGATGAAGAAATTTGTAGAGATCGATTGTAGTCGGAATTTGCCCCATGTGCGGATGACTGAAAAGTGACAGCGTAATTGGAGTTTCACTCCTGGTGAAACGGGTCTTGACGGCGCGGCGCGCGGTCATGTTACATCGGCAAGTCCCTCTTGCGTGTTTAGCGCTGTGAAGCAGTCTGGATGGGGTTACGTTGGGCATGACAACCACGCCGCACGCCACAGCCGCTGCGGCCAACCAACTTGGCAAGTCATCAACCAGTCGAACGCAGACCGTCCGATCCGCGCCACGCGTGGGTCGGCCCGCAGCGGCTCACCCCGCAGCGGCCCGACTCAATGGTGGTGTGATCAGTTCTGAAAACTCGTGCCGGAGCGACATTCTCGCGACGAGGGTCGGTCTGGAGATTCCGGATGATCTTCATTATGAAGCGTGGGAGAGCGCGGGGCTCAAACTAGTCAGGATCGCGGACACTTCCACCTGGTGTCTCGGCGATTGGCTTAACTTCGGTGTCAACAAATACATTGACAGATATCGCTGCGCACTCGAAAATGTCGGTCTCGACTATCAGACTCTTCGAAACTATGCGTGGGTGGCGCGGAAATTCGACATATCCCGGCGGCGGGACAAGTTGAGTTTCCAACATCACGCTGAAGTCGCCTCCATGAGTTTCGAAGATCAGGACCAGTGGCTCGACCTCGCCGAGACCAATCGGTGGTCGCGGAACGAACTGCGGAGACGGATCAGGGGCGGCTCCGTGACCGCCGCCGGTTCGGCGACGGCGGTCATGCCACGCATGGCGGTGACCCAGCAACACCTGGAGCGGTGGCGCGAGGCGGCGGCCCTGGCTGAGACGTCGCTGGAGGACTGGTTGGTCTCCACGTTGAACGACGCCGCCGCCGAGGTGCTCTATGCCGATGAGCCGGCATAGGAGCACCTCATTCGGACGGCATCAACAGCCACAGGATCGGATAGACGAGGATCTGGCTTCCCGGAATGATCATCAGAACCACGATGAACAGGATTCGCGTGAGCCATGGGCCGAGGTGGAACCGACGGCCCAAGCCGGCGAGGACGCCGGCGAGCACTCGGCCCTCGCGTGGGCGAACCAGACCCTGGCGGTGGAAGCTCTGAATTCCCATGTGATCAGAGTGTCACGCGTGCGCAAACAACCAATGCGGCGGTCGACTCTGTGCAGTGTTCGCCTCTGTGCAGTGGTCACTTCGGCGTAGCGGTGCGACCGAGTAGCGGGATGACGATCGCGGCTACGGCGAGGTGCATAGCCGCGAGGGTGACGCGCGATCCGGTCGGGACCCCGGCGCCGAGAATCGGCGCGCCGAAGGAGAATAGCAGCAGAGTGAGCACAATAGTGGTCCAGATGGCACGCGGTTTTCTGGTGAACTTTTCCGCGAGGGCGAGCAGCCCCCAGCCTGCGAGCGAGGCCACCAGTGCGCTGATGAGCACTGCGGGAAGATAGACGGGTTCGAGTGTGGTGGACCCAGGTCCGCCGGGCGCTTGCAGGTCTACACCGGCGATCGGCACGGCGATCGCCCAGATTAGCAGCGCGCCGATGACTCCACCGCCGACGGCGGTCAACCTGGCGCGGGCTCGGCCCGATCGTGGCGTGGCGCTTGTCGTTTCGGTCACGGCAACCTCCCATATTTCGTGCGTTTGGCAGCTAAGTGCGTTGAGCATGTTATGCCATGCAGCATAGGTCTGCACAACGCAGCTGTCGATCTGTAGGCTCTCGATGTGGCGAGGAACAGTTCAAAGAAGGCCCCGGGGGCCACATCCGCCGGAGATCCCGTCTTGGTGGCGATCGAGCGGGCCATGATTCGCATCAGGCGCCGCCAGTCACGCCGCGCGCTGGGCAGATCCGTCAGCAACAGCCTCACCGAGCCTGTTGACCTGCAGCTGGTCGCCGTCGTTGACGCCGTCGAGGAGGGAGCGGAACTGTCGGGCAACGAAGTGACCGTCGGAGACGTCGCGGACCGTCTGGGAATTGACCCATCGCGGGCAAGCCGGGTCGTCGCAGCGGCGATCCACGCCGGATACGTTCGACGGATAGCGTCGCAACAGGACGGTCGCAGGATCTGTCTCGAGCTCACCCCGTCGGGTCGGATGATCGTGGACAACGCGCACCGCACCAGGCAGGAGTTCTATGCTCAGCTGCTCGTCGGCTGGACGACGAGCGAGCGTGCCGAGTTTGCCCGACTGTTGACCCGTTTTACGGAGGCGGCCGGTCGTGATTTCCCGATTGAGGGCGGGGCGATCGACGGTGCGGACGTGTCGCGGGCGGGGTGATGGCTGGTGATCCGCGGGCCTCGAGATGTGGCCGTCTGGGATAGTTGGGCGCATGGGGGCGGGCGCCGAGCGGAAAGGCAAGTGGCGCGAGGACATTCCCGTGGCGCGCATGTTCGCGCTGCTCGACGGGGTGGTGGCGATCGCGATGACGATTCTCGCGTTGGAGATTCGGCTGCCGGAAGGCCTGAGCGGTCGGGCATTGAGCGATGCGCTTGGCGATCAGGTCGGCACGATCACCTATTTTCTGATCAGCGTCGCGGTTATCGGCGTCTTCTGGCATGGCCAGCACCACATCATCAAGTTCGCCCCGAGCATCGACTCGGTGTTGCTGTGGCTCAACTTCGCGTTCCTCGCGCTGATCGCTCTCATCCCGTTCCCCACCCACGCCTTGGAGAACTATTCCAGCGAACCGGTCGGTCCGGCGTTGTATGGCGCGGTGATCGGATTGACCGCCTTGGTCGAGTTAGCCATGTGGCGTCGGGTCAGTCGGCCCGGCGCCACCACCACGGAACCGATCTCCGAAGGGCGGCGACGAGCGACGACTGTGCAGATCAGCGTCCTTGCCGCGGTGTTTCTCGGTTCGATTCCGGTGGCCTTCGTGAGTCCGACTGCCGCGACGCTGTGTTGGGCGATTCTGCTGCCGATGCGTGTGGTGGAGCGCTGGGCGCTGAGCCGCAGCACCGTGAAGGTCTGAGCGTCACTCCGCTCGGTCGCGGCGTCCTCGGCCGAGCCAACGTCGGCGTACTCGGATGGCGTATCTTTCCCGACTATGCCCATCCTTGACACGCCGAGGCTGATTCTGCGCCGATTCCGAGCCGCGGACGCTCCCGCCCTCGCCGCCTATCGGTCGGATCCGGACGTGGCCCGATATCAATCATGGAGCGCTCCGGTGTCAACCCAGGAGGCCATGGACCTGGTCGACGAGCTCGCCGCAGGCGACCCCCGGGCTCCGGGATGGTTTCAGTACGCCGTGCAGCTGCGCGCCTCACGAGGCGAGGCTGGCGACGCCGTGACCGGCGGCGGGCTGATCGGTGATGTGGGGGTCAACCTGCACGACAACGTGCTGCAGGCAGATATTGGTTTTACCTTCTCTCCGACCTATCAGGGGCGGGGCTATGCCAGTGAGGCCGTGTCACGAATCGTCGATCACCTCTTCGCGCGGGGTCTGCGCCGGATTAGTGCCGAGTGCGACGCGCGCAACACGCGATCCGCCCGACTGCTCGAGCGGGTCGGTTTCACCCGTGAGGGGCTGCGTCGGCAGCACACCTGGATCAAGGGGGAGTGGACCGATGACCTGCTCTTCGGCCTGCTCGCCGACGACGAACGACCGAGTCAGTCGGGCGGCGTGTTGGGGCGCAGTTGACGCAGACTCATGGCGATGAGTGCTTCCGCGGCGGCGCCGCAGCGGGCCTGATCGTCGGTCACCATCAGGTCGAGCGCGATGCCCTTGAGACCCGAGACCACGACGGTCGCGTCGCGGGCGGCGATGTGCGGGTCGTGCCCCATGGCGACGAGATGCTCGGTGACCGCGTTGATCCAGTCGGTTACGCAGTGACGCGCGACGTCGCGATAGGGATGGTCGTCGGCGAGGCTCGCGGCCATGAGGGCGAACATCACGGCGTAGTGGTCGCGCCATTCGGGAGCGGTGAGGTTGTGCCATGACTGGCGGGCGCTGGTGGCGAGGTCGGCGCCCGCTGTCGAGGCGAACGCGGTGAGCATGAGTCGGCGGTGTTCGGCGAATGCGCGGTCGAGCAGCGCTTCCTTGGTGCCGAAGTAGTGCACGAGCATGCGGGCGGAGGTCCCGAGCTGGGCGGCGAGGCCGCGCAGGGAGAAGCCGTCGAGGCCGTGGCGGGCGAGATATCGCAGGGTGGCGGTGGTCAGGTCGGCCCGGCGTTGTTCGGCGGCTGGTCGCATCGCATCACCCTTGACTGAAGCACGTGTTACAACTACTCTCCTCGCCATGACTGTAACAGGTGCTTCAACAACTGCGGGCCGGCGGGCCCCACAGACGCGTGGGCGCGGCCGACTCGACCTGCGCGGACGTCAGGTGCTGGTGACCGGTGGCGGCTCCGGAGTCGGCCGCGCTCTCTGCGCGCAGCTGCTCGACCTCGGCTGCGAGGTGCTGACCTGCGGCCGTGATCCGGACCGCCTCGCCACCGTCGCGGCCGAACTCCCGGGGCTGCGGGTGGTCGCGGCGGATCTAGCCACAGTGGAGGGTCGTGCGGCGGTGGTCGCCCGGGTGCGCAGTGATCTGCCCCGCCTGTCAATTTTGATCAACAATGCGGGCGTACAGGAGCATGTCGATTGGTGTGGCTCGGAGCGTGAGGGCCTCGCGGCCGCGACCGACCGTGAGATCGCGACGAACTTCACCGCCCCGCTGCTTCTGACAGGCGAACTGATTCCGCTGCTCGCCGAGGCCGACGACGCCGCGTTGGTCAATGTCACTTCGGGTCTGGCGATCGCGCCCAAACGGTCTGCTCCGGTCTATTGCGCGACCAAGGCCGCCCTGCGAACCTTCACCACCGCGCTGCGTTATCAGACTGCCGTCGGGGCACCGTCAATCGTGGTAAATGACGCGATCCTGCCGCTTGTCGACACCGCGATGACCGCCGGGCGAGGAAAAGGCAAAATCAGCCCTGACCAGGCCGCGGCGGCCATTCTCGCCGGAGTCCGAGACCGGCGACCGGTGACGACGATCGGCGTGGTGCGCGTGCTGCGGGTCATCGACCGGATCGCCCCATCAGTGGCTGCGCGAATTATGCGCAACCGGTGACGTCAGCCCTTGACGGTGAGGATCGGACGCAGCCGCGCCACGGGGGTGGCGACGTCGGCGAGCCGCAGGCTCTCGACGACGGGGCCCACATCCTTGTAGGCCCACGGCGCTTCCTGTGACAGATCGCGTCGCCACGCAGCCATGATGTCGGAGCGGCCGGCCACCAGCGGATCGCGGTGGTTGAGCGGTGTGACGATGCGAAACTCGCGCAGGAACTCGTCGAGCTGGGCGTCGTGACCCCGGCTCGCCGCGCCCCGAGCCACCCGGCGCCCTGCGCCGTGGCAGGCGCTGCTCAACGATCGGGGATTGCCGTGGCCGCGCAGTAACAGGCTCGCTGAGCCCATCGATCCGGGCACGATCACCGGCTCGCCCCACGGGTCGGTCGGCGCGTCTCCGGTGGCCGAGACGCCGCCTGCGGGGGTGGCGCCCTTGCGGTGCAGCACCCGACCATCGGGCTCCGGCCACAGCAGGTTGTGCGGCGCGTCATAGACCAACCTCGACTCCAGCTCGCCGACCGCGTCGGTGAGCCCGGCCCGCAGCATGAGGGAGAGGAAGAACCGGTTGCCGACGGCGAAGTTCGCCGCGTTGGCGAGCGCGGTCAGATAGCGCTCCCTGCGCGGTGCGCTTTCCTCGGTGAGCAGCATGGGCAGAATCCGGTTGTCGGGCAGAGCCATGCCCGTGGGCCACGCGGCGCGGGCCTGGTCCTGGCCGGTGGCGTTGGCCTGGTGGCCGAGCGACAGCGATCCACTGTGCACCATGAGCACGATCTGTCCGGGGAAAAGACCCCAGGCGTACGCAGTCTGTCCATCATGGATCGACTCGACATACTGCAACTCGGCGAAGTGGTTTCCGCCCCCGACACTGCCGATGATGCTGTCATAGCTCGTCGTGTCGTCGCCGGCCGTGCCGCCGCTGGTGATCCAGTCCCGAAAGTCCGACGTCTCCGCCGCTGGATAGGTCGGGGCGTGGACGCGACCCGCGCCGTCGGCCGTGTCGTGGGGGCCGACGTGGCGCCACACTCCGTCGGAGCCGGTGGGGACGCCTCCGTCGAGCAGTCCGGTTAGGCCGTGCCGCAGCAGCCCCTCACGGCGTGCCGGGGTCAGTCCGATGTGGCGGCCACCCTCGAAGAACAGGTGACGCAGTCGACTCTCCACGTGGTCGAGGCGGGGCCGCACCTGGTCGACGCTCAGCGAGGTCGCCTCGACCCGCATGCCGCAGTTGATGTCGTTGCCGACGGCGGCCGGGATCAGCGCGCCGCTCGTGTGAATGACGGTGCCGATGGGGATGCCCGATCCCTTGTGCAGATCGGGTGTGCAGACCACTCGGTCGAGGCGGGCGTCGACGCCCGCGCTCTCGCCGAGCGATCGCAGGGTCGCGTCGGTGGCCAACACGGTCAGCAGTTCGTCGATGGCGGAGGATTCGATGGGAACCTCCGGGCCGGCACAGATGTCGACCGGCACGCGCCACGGGTTGGGCAGGGTGAGCCACGCGTCGTCGAGTCTGACCAGACGCGGGTCGGGGCGTGAAGACATGAGGGGTACGTGGACCTTTCGCTTGGCTGCGAGCACAACAATCACTCCACACGTGCGACAAGGTCGCGCGCACGTGGAGCCGGACAGGTGCCCGGCGGCTATCTGTTGTGGACCTTCGGGTTCAGCAGCCGCGAGGTCGTTAGGGAATTTTATGGTTCCGGGCGGGGGCTCACAAGAGGGTTTCGGCTCACTGCTGGGCCATGTTCTCGATGAACGTGGGAGAGATGAAGGGCGTGCCGGCATAGATCAGTGCGTCACCGAAGGCCTCCGGGACGGCGCCGGAGTCGGGGAGTTGGCCGTTGAGTTCGAGGCTGACCATGCCATGCGTGACCGCCCAGAGGTGCAGGGCGATGCGTTCGGGGTCGGCGGGGATGATGATGCCCGCCTCCTGGCACCGGATGACCCCGTCGACAAGCGGACGGTAGGCCGCTTCGGCGGCCGCCTGCCCGGATTCGTCGGGGCTGAACTCCGGGATCGGCTGACCGAACATCAGTCCGTAGAGGTGGCGCCCGGCCAGCGCCGCCCGTCGATAGGCGAGGCCGAGCTCGGTCAGGTCTCCGAGCGGATCGTCGGTGGCCGGAACCGCTCGTAGCGCGTCGCCGAGGCGACGGAAACCCTCCTCATACATCGCGGCGAGCAGGCCGTGCTTGTCGCCGAAGAGGGTATAGACAGGCATCGTCGAGACGCCGACGCTCGCGGCGAGTTTGCGCAAGGAGAGGGCGGCCGGCCCCTCGGCGACGAGTCGGTGGGCGGCCTCATCGACGAGGCGACGCATGAGGTCGGTGGCGCGGGGCGAGCGTTCCCGGGCGGACGGAGGCTCTGCTGGTGAATCAGGTTCGGGCGGCTTGACGGTCGACACGCCATGAACTATAACAGCGTTATGACAAATAACGCTGTTATGCCATGGCTCATCGCAGGCCACGCCTCGGTCGCCACGATCTCCCTCGTCCTCGGCGTCTTCAACCTGCGACACAAACCCCGCGGCGACCGCACCCACCGCACTGTCGGGATGGTCTGGGTCATCACGATGTATGCCACCGCGCTCAGCTCGTTCGCCATCAAGGATCTGGACCCCGGTCACTATTCGTGGATCCACATCCTCTCCGCCTTCACCATCTATTCCCTGACCATGGGCATCTGGACGGGAATGACCGGTCGGGGACGGGATCACCGGCGCCACATGCTCGGCTCCTATTTCGGGCTCGTCGGGGCCTTCATCGGTGCGGTCGCGGTGCCGAGTCGACGCATTCCCGTGCTCGCCGTCTCCGACCCGGTCGCGTTGGCGATCGCCGCCGCAGCATGCGTTCTTGTCGCCTTGGCGGTCATCGCCACCGCGCGTCGACCCGCGTCGGCCGGCCGACCCCGCCCCCGCACCGCGCCCAGCACACGGTGATCGGGTGGGGTCGGTGGTCGGCCCCGCCGCTTGGCGTTCGCCGGTGAAGCCGTCGGACCTCGGCCGTAGAGTGCGCGGCCATGAGCGACATTGAGGTGATGACGCTGGAGGAGGCGGACGCCGCCTTCGGCGTACGGTCGGTGTTTGATCTTCGTCATGCCGAGGACAGCGGGGAGGTGGTCGTATTCAGGGGGTCCGCGACGGTGGAGAACGTGCCGCTGGACTATTGGCATCTCGACACCTGGACCGGTCATGCCGCATCAGATCACCGGTTCTGGGGCATGATCGTCGACGGCGACCTCGAGGTCCGAGATTTCGTCACCAACTGGGACATGGATTACGGGCCATTTCTCTGGGTACGCGGAGACCTGCGCGCGAAGAATCTCGCGACCGCCGGCAGCGAGGTGGTCATCGCCGGAGACCTCACCGTGGCGCAGACCATCGCCGGTTACTACAACCACGGATCGCTGGTCGTGCACGGAGACACCCGGGCTGAGGTGATCCTGCCGTACGAGCACCTCCTGGAGTTTCGCGGCGCGGTCGAGGCGCGACTCGTGCATGCCCGAAACTTCGTCCACCTAGCCGATCCGGCGACGGCGAGGGTGGAGCATTGGGTCGGGGTGCCCTGCGGTCTCGACGGGCATCTGCTCGACTCGATCGGAACCATGTCGCGCAAGGGGCTGCGTCTGCTCGATCCCGAGTTCCTCGACTGGAGCAAAGGTTCTCTCTGGAAAGCGGTGGAGGCCGGACGCTCACTGCTGCGGGCCGAACCGCTGATCGACCCACCACTGTCCGACGTGGAGTCGGTGCGGGCGGTGCAGGTTGTGTTGCGGGCGGCCGGGTGCGTCGAGCAGGGCTTCTCTGACGGTTTCTGTGTGGACGACGAGGACGACGGGGTCTACGTCTATTTCGAGGAGGGCGACCATGCCCCCGGAGACCTCGACCCGGCGGACGAACGGCGGCGTTATGAGGAGGCGCTGACCGCAGCGGGTCACGTGGTGAGCCTTCACCCCGACGTCGCGGACGTGCTGGTGGTCAGGCCTGGAGTGCCCGAGTAAGGTCGGTCGGACAACCGGTCGACGGCTTCGAAAAGGGTCGATATTGGTGACAGTTTTTGTCACCGGTCGGCGATAGGGTCAGATCTATGCGGACCTTGACACGACGTGACCACATGGTGCGGATGCTGCGGCGGCGTTCGTCCTGGACGGTCGCCGAACTCGCCCGTGACCTCGACGCCTCCCGCCGGACCGTGCTGCGCGACATCGGCGCGCTTCGCGAAGCCGGATTCGACCTCGACACGATGCCCGGCCCTGGTGGCGGGGTTCGGCTCAATCCCACCTCCGTCATGATCACCTCGCAGTTGCGGGCCGACGAGGTGGTCGCGCTCATCATCTCGACGGAGATCGCACGGGCCGCCCGGATCGTCCCCTTCGCGGCCGGCTCCGAGCCGGCGATAGACAAGATCGAGCAGGCGTTGCCGCCGGCCCGAGCGAGCGAACTACGCGCGCTGCGGGAGCGAATTCTCGTTGGCGGTCCTTCACGCGAAACCCGACCGGGGTCGATCGACCCGATGCTGGTCGAGTCGTTTGAGCGGGCCTTCACCGGCGCCCGGCTGCTGTCCTTCGCCTACGTCGACGAGCATGGGCAGCGCACCACCCGCCGGGTCGAACCGCACGGCCTGCTCGTGCGACCGCCGTTGTGGTATGTCCTGGCGTGGGACGGCGAGCGCCACGGCCCGCGCCTGTTCCGTGCCGACCGGATCAGCACCCCCGAGGTCACCGAGGAGAGATTCACCCCGCGGCCCTACAAACTGGTGCACGCCGTCTGCCCCGACGCGGCGCCGGCATCGACTCGGGCGGCCGCATAGCGTTGACGACGTGGGCCCGGCGAACTGAGCGGTTGACTCAGAGCACCGGGCCCACGGTTGCGTGGTGGTTCACTCGGCGGCGAGTGCGGCCTCGGCGTCGAGGGTGACGGCGACGGCGTGCACCACACTCGCGATGCGCAGCGCGTCGTGCACCGATTCCCGTCCCAGCCCTGCGTCCCGAACCGTCTTCTCGTGTGACTGCAGGCACGCCTCGCAGCCAGTGACGGCCGAGATGGCCAGACACCATAGCTCGAAGTCGGCCTTGTCGACCCCGGGTGATCCGATGACCTGCATGCGCAGCCGGGCCGGCATCGACTGATATTGCTCGTCGGCGAGCAGATGCTTGGCCCGGTAGTAGATGTTGTTCATCGCCATCACCGACCCGGCGGCCTTCGCCGCGGTGACCGCCTCGGGAGTCATCCGGGTGCTCGCCTCCGCGATGATCTCGCGCAGCACGATCGGGTTGCGTGCCGCCACGGCGCAGGCGACGGCGGTGCCCCACGATTGCTGTTCGGTGAGCGCGGCGCTGCCCAGCACGGTCCCGATGTTGAGTCGGGTGTCGCGTGCATAGTCGGGCAGCGCCGCCTTGAGGGCGTCGAGGCCCACCGTCACGCCCCGGCCATGAGGGCTGCGGCGTTGAGCGTGCCCTCGCCGGACTTCCAGTTGCACGGGCACAGCTCGTCGGTCTGCAGGGCGTCGAGCACCCGCAGCACCTCGGCGACGTTGCGTCCCACGGATCCGGCGGTGACCATGACGAACTGGATCTCGTTGGACGGGTCGACGATGAAGGTGGCCCGCTGCGCGACACCGTCGGAGCCGAGCACGCCACAGGCGGTGGTGAGCTCGCGCTTGACGTCGCTGAGCATGGGGAACGGCAGGTCACGCAGGTCGGGGTGGTCCTTTCGCCACGCGAAGTGGACAAACTCCGAGTCGACGGAGACGCCGAGCACCTGGGCGTCGCGGTCGGCGAAGTCGCCGTTGAGGCGGCCGAACTCGGCGATTTCGGTCGGACAGATGAACGTGAAGTCCTTCGGCCAGAAGAACACGACCCGCCACTTGCCCTCGTGGGACTTGTGGTTGACCGATGCGAACGCGTGCTGCGGGTCGAGCGACACGCATGCAGTCAGGTCGTACTCAGGGAAATGGTCACCGACGGTGAGCACTCATTCCTCCACTCGTGATGTCTTGGCGGGCTTCCAGGTTATTCTGCGGAGCCGATCCTCGTGCGTGGTTGTGGCGCATGTCGATGTGGGGCGGCTCACAGGTCACGTCCTCGTGGTCATCGTCTGCGCAGGTCGTGGCTGGTGCGGGTGCGGTCACCGACATTATGAATCAACGGCATGACTCGTACGCCGTGCCCCGCCGGCACTGGCAGCGTGATTCGACGCCGCGTGGCGAGTGTCATGGGAACGGTTGACGCGACCGCGTCGGACGGCATCGAATGTTGCGTGATCGTGGGCGTCGAGGCCGGCGCCAGCCGGTCAAATCGCCCACGACCATGGGAGAAGTGGGAGAGATTTGTGAAGCCACAGACGAGTGTTTCGCCTCGCTTGCACGACGTGGTCGCCGCCGTTGAGCGGCGGGCCGCAGCGGGAGCGTTGAACGCGGCGGGTGGGGTGAGCCCTTCGGCCGCACTGCAGCACTGCGCTCAGTCCATCCACTATTCGGTTGCCGGATATCCCCAGCTCAAGCCGGCGGTGTTCCGGGCGACCGTCGGCCGCCTCGCCAAACGTCACTTCCTGAGGGTGGGTCGAATCAGTCACGACCTCAGCCCCACGCTGCCGGGGGCGCCGACGCCCGACCCCGACCTGCCTGTCGCCGAGGCCGTCGCTGGGCTGCGCGACGCGGTCGCCGAGTTCGAGCGGGCCAACCCGCCGCTCGCGCCGCATCTGGCGTACGGGTCATGTGTCAAGACGGACTATGAACGGCTGCACGTGATGCACATCGTCGAGCACTTCCCGGACCTGACCGCCGACCGGTGAACGCCGCCGACCGGTGAACGCCGGTGGGGCCGAGCGACCCAACATGTCGCCCGGCCCCACCGGTTGCGTCACGCCAGCGACCCTAGAGTCGCCGGCGTGCCCTGGTCAGCCCAGATCCGGGCGCTGGGTTACCCGAACCGAGTTGACCAGCGGCTTGCCGAATCCGGAGTGCGTGATGAACCGGATGTCGAGCACACCGTCGGTGACGGTGACCGTGAAGGTCCGCTCAAGCGCGGTGTAGCTGCCGACCGCGAGCGCGATGTCGAGGTTGGGCAGCACCACCGTGTCTTCGAGCATGACGTCGAAGACCCGCTTGTTGGGGCGGGTGTTCGACAGCTCGGCGAATCCGAGCTCCACTGTATACACACCGTTGGCGACACCGTCGCACCGGTATTCATACATGTTCTGCCGAGCGTCGGCGAAGCGCGCCGAGTCGGTGGTGCCGGCGATGGTCCGACTGGTCTTCACGGTGCTGGTCGAACCGAGATAGCCACAGACCCCCGCAGCCGCAGCCCGGTCGGCGGCCCAGGTGTCACCCAGGGCGTCGACGTGACTCGAGCGGCTGCCGGAGTCCAGTGCCGACTGGAAGCCGGGCACGATCAACTTCACCGGTACGGAGAGCTGCGGCGTGCGTCCACTCGTCGAGGTCAGCTGGAGAGCGGCGTCGGAGACGCTGCCCGCGGCCAGACCGGTGGAGTCGACGGTGACCGTCAGCGTGGTTGACGCACCCGGTGCGAGGCTGGTCGCGCCGAGCGTGGCGGACAGCCACGGCACGTCGCCACCGACTTCGGCCAGGTCGACGGTGGTCGCGAGAGCACCGGTGTTGCTGACCTGGATGGTGCGGGTGCGGGTCTGCGCGGCGGGCGCGATGACCTTCAGCGTGGCCGGAGTCGCCACCACGCGGGCGGTGCCCAACGCGGTGTCGGCGATCGCCACCGAGCCACCGGCGACTGTGACGGCCTTGGTCGCGGTCGCATAGGAGTTGGCCGTCACGGTGGCGGTCACGTCACCGGCCGGCACCTGAGCGAGCCATGCGCCAGCGGCGTCGGACGTTGCCGAGCCGATCGAGGTGCCGCCGCTGGTCAACGCGACCGTGGCGCCGGCGACGGGCAGGCCGTCGTTGGCGTCGGTGACCGTGCCCCGGACCACGCCGTGCCGGTTGCTGAGGAACCCGATGCCGAGACCGTCGCTGAGCACGGCACTGTTGTAGCCGTATTGGAACGCGACGGTTCCGGCGCCATTCTCGAGGCCGATGGTGGCGGCCGCGCCGGCTTCGTTTCCGGTGCCGGCGATGTCCTTGTAACGGTAGACGACCGAGCCGTCCTCGTTGATCATCGCGACGAACGAGAGCCGTTCGGTGGTGCTGCCGAAGCGGCGCACATCACGCCACTCGATGGCGAACCAGCGGTGGGGGGCGGCGCCGACGACGCCGCTGTAGATCGCGCCGCCGGTGTCGACCACCAGGTCATCCCAGAACGGATACAGCGCACCGTTCGGAGCGCTGGTGCTCGGCAGACTCACGTTGCTTTGGGTCGCCGAGCCTGCGGCGAACGCGATGTTGCCGTTGGTGCTCAGCGACGCCGTGTTGTAGACCTGGCCATAGAGCGGAATCGGGAATGGCAGGTCGATCGCCTTGGCCGCGTCGTCGCCGGTGAGAGCCACCGCCGTCGTCAGCGTGGGATAGGCCACTGTGGACGCCGCACAGGTGTAGCCGAACGAGTCGGCGCGCTGCGGAAGCGTCACGTCGACCGTCGCGTCAGCGGTGATGGACAGCGCCTGCGTGACCGCGTCGGCGCACTGATAGGGCGAGCTGACCGTGAGCTGATAGTCGCCGGTCGGAGCGGTGAAACTGTAGTGCCCGTTCGCGTCGGTGGTTGTCGTCACCGGCGTGCCGACAAGCGCGACCGTCGCGCCGACAGCGGGTCCGGCGGTGCTGCTCACGGTGCCGGTGATGGTGGCCGAGGCGGCCGCGGTCAGCACCGCGTCGCGCACGGCGGTCTGACCCTCGAGGACGGTCACCGCGCCCGTGAAGGTCTGATAACCGAACTTGCTGACGGTCACGGTGTAGTCGCCGACCGACAGGGTCTGGAAACGGTAGGTGCCGTCGGCGCCGCTCACCGCGGTGCGGCTGATCGGTCCCTGCACCGCCACGGTGGCTCCGGCGAGTGCGCCGGCGCTGCTGGTGATGGTTCCGGAGGCCGAGCCGACCGGGCCGCGCGGGGAGTTGCTCACGGCCGCGAAGGCGTCGAGACGACCCTCGCCGAAGACGTTGTTGTCGGCGGCCGTTCCACCACAGCTGGTGTCATTGACGTCGATCGAGGTGGCGTCGAGCACGCCGCGCGTGGCGGCGATGTCGCCACGCAGCGCCGGGGACGCCGACCACATCAACGCGACCGTCGCGGCGGTGTGCGGTGATGCCATCGAGGTGCCGCTGAAGTTCGCGAACCCGCCATTGCGGATCGACGAGCGCACGTTGACGCCGGGGGAGGCGAGGTTGGGCTTGATGTCACCGTTCTCGCCGGCACCGCGGCTGGAGAAGCTGGCGATGGCGTTGTTGACATCGAACGCGCCGGACGAGTAGCTCGCGACGTCCATGCCTGGAGAACCTGAGGTGTTGCAGCTCGGCCCGCTGTTTCCGTTGGAGAACGCCGGGAAGATCCCGGACGAGACCCAGGTGTTGACGATGTCGGAATAGAACGGGTCGAATCCGCCGCCGCCCCACGAGTTGTTGACGACGTCGGGCGCGAGGTCGGGTCGGGGGTTCGCGCCACTGAGGTCGGTCGGTGCGACGACCCACTGGCCGGCCGCCATCAGCGATGCGGTGGAGCAGCTGCTCGACTCGCAGCCCTTGGCCGCGATCCACTTCGCGCCGGGCGCGACGCCGATCTGGTTGGTTCCGTCATCGCCGACCATGGTGCCCATGGTGTGCGTGCCGTGGTCGTTGTTGTCACACGGCGCTGCGGTGGGGCAGGAGTTGGACGGGTCGTACCAGTTGTAGTTGTGGTCGAGCGAACCATCCGCCGACCGGCCGCGGTATTGGTTGGCGACGGCCGGGTGGTCGAACTGGACACCGGTGTCGATGTTGGCGACGACGATGCCCTCACCACGACCGAACTGGGCCCATACCTGGGGAGCGTTGATCCGGTCGACGTTCCACTCGACGGCGTTGACCGAGGCGTTGGCCTTCGGCTCGACGATCGGCTTCGGCAGCACGACCGGCACGTCGGCCTCGATCGCCACGACCTCGGGTCGGACGGCGATCTCGGTGAAGAGCTTCGCCTGGCCGGTCACCTTGATCGCGTTGGAGATCCAGAACGTCTGAAAGTCCGCTTGTTCGCTGGTGAGCAGGGCACGCACGCCGGACTGAGAGCTGTCCGCCGTGGCGATCTTCGCCGTCCGGACCGCCGCTCCGCGTTCGGCCTTTGTTGTTTTCGCTTCGGCGGCCACCAGGTTAGGCTTGGCTCCGAACCGAACCCAGAAGGTGACCTTGTCGGTCGGGTCTGCGGCGAGCAGTTTCGCTTGCACCTTCGCGGCGACCGCTTGCTCGGCCAACGTGTCGGGATTCGCGGCCTGAGCTGCGCTTATCGGTGCGACCATAGTTATGGCTACGGCCCCGAGCAGGGCAGCACGCCATCGTGACGGGCTGGATATGCCCACTGTTGATCCTCCCTCTCGCGCCGCCGTGCGGCGGCGGTGACTCCCCGTGTGTGCCGACGAAACCATGCCGGCCATGCGGTTGCCGGGAGAAGAGATCGACGCTGGCGCAAATGAGCCGTGGCCGAATCATGCCAACAAGTGTCGATCTCTGATACGGTGGCACCGGTCGATCGGTGTGTGAAACGGGCCCGCTCTGGGAGGCGGCGCGGCATTGTTGAACCCAATCGGAAGGACCGATGTTCGAATCCCTCGGGCTCGGCAGCGAGGCGGAGACGACATATCTGCACCTCGTGCGCCATGGACCTGCGACATTGCATCAACTCACGCGGCAACTTCGGCGTCCGGCGTCGAGGCTGACCGCGCTCATCGACGAGCTGCGTCAATTGGGGCTGCTCTACACGACCACGCAGCCTGACGATCCCGTCGTCGCCGTGCCGCTCGCGATGGGCGCCGACCACCTCATCAGCCAACGTGAACACGAGCTCAAACGCTTGCGACACACCACAGATCAACTGGTCGCGCAGCTCACCACGCACGCCGACCGGTCGAGGCCCGACCTGATCGAGGTGATCAACGGGGCGGACGACGTGACGAGCGTGATCCACCGGATGCACTGCGACGCACGCGAACGACTTCGACTGCTGGTGCCCGATCCGGCGGCCCACTCGCTCACACTGCGCGAGTCGGGGAATCGCGACAGTTCACGGACGGTGGATTATCAGCTGATCTTCGATGAGCGCGGACTCGCCGACGCCACCAGCGTCGCGGCGTTGGCGACCAGGCTCGACGGTCAGGCCCAGACCCGACTCGCCGCGCGCCTGCCAGTCGCGATGACCCTATGTGACCGTACGGCCGCATTGGTTCCGCTCGATCGGCGGGCGGCGACCGAAGAGGCGTTGTTTGTGCGGTCAGGAGCGTTGCTTGACGCGCTGGAGGCGTTGTTCGAGACGGTCTGGCAGTTGGCGACGCCGCTCGCGTTCGCGACGGGACGCCGCGGAGACGAGCTCGACGAGCAGGACCAAGCGTTGCTGTCGCTGCTCGTCGGCGGTCTCACCGACGACGCGGCCGGGGCTCGGTTGGGCATGAGCCGCCGCACCGTGGCTCGACGGGTGCAGCGGCTCATGACCGTCACCGGTGCGCGTTCCCGACTTCAGCTGGGGTGGTGGGCGCGGGAACGCCAGTGGCTGTGACCGTGTGGTCAGCTGGTCGCGGGCTCAGATGGCCCGGCGAGCTGGTTCACGGCGTACACAGAAACGGTGTATGTGCCGGCGGGCAGCTGATAGCTGATTGACCGGTTGGAGCCAGCCGTCTCATAGACGCGCGGCGTCGACGTGGGCGCGTTCGTCGCGTGCACGATCACCATGAACGCGTTCGGCGCGGCTTGGCCGGGCTGCCGGGCGGGCAGGGTCCAGGACAACACGCCGGTGCCGCCGTCGAGCAGTTGCGCGGCGCCGACCAGGTTGACCGGGGTCTGCGGCGGTGCGGGAACCCGGACGATCTGCGTCGCAGCGGCGACTCCACCGATCTCGGCGTTGACCGCCACAGTGGAGGCGCCCCACTCCGAGGTGATCGCGGTGAAGCGGAACTGATAGCGGCCGGCGGGCAGGCCCAGGTCGGTCCACGGCATCGTGAGAGGCTGCCGGCTGAGCGCGAACGCATAGCTGACGACCTGCTCCGAGCCCGTGGCCGGGTCAACCACCGACACCTGGTGGTAGTCCGGTTCGGCGTGGGGGCGATAGAGCTTCATGGGTCGGGTGGACAACGCCGGATCGTCGGCCTGGGTGTGGAACGAGAAGGCGAGCTCCCCGTCTGCCTTCTGCTCCACTCGGGCGTCGAGGACCCGCAGCGGCGGAGCGAGCGGCAGGTAGTAACCGAAGCCCACCGACCACGTCGAGGTGCCGGTGAGGTTCGAGTCGCGGGCGAGCATCGTGAACCGTTGCCCGTAGACCGCGAAACCGGTGGGAAGCGTGACGAGCGCTGTCGAGCCGCTGGTGATGATCGGTGCGCCCATCGTCTGACAACCGCCGGCCGGGGTGCACGAGTGGACGACGATCTCAGTGCTGTTGACTCCGGCAACCGCGCCGGCGGCTCGGATCCAGGAGACCTCGAGGGCCCCCTTGCGCGTGGCGGCACGAACGTTGGTGACCTGGCCGGGGGCGGGACCGGCGGCGACCACGGTGGTGAAGGTATAGGTGGGTGTGGCTGTCCCCATCCGGGACGACCATGGCACCGGCGCCTCGCCGGCGGTCGAGCGTGGCAACACGAACGCCCAATAGCCGACGTTGGGCTGCACCTTGTCGAAGAGGGCGTTCGTGGCGGAGGTGACGACGACGTGCCGTTCGGCCTGGTTGTCCTTGCGGATGAGCACGGCGCGGTAGTCGATGATCGCGGCGCTGCCCGCGGCCGGCGCTGTCCAGCTCAACTTGACCGACGTCGCCGTGGACGTCGCGGTCGGGGTGCGGACCGCAGTCGGCAGCACCGGTCGGGGCCCGAGGTCGTCGAAGGCGGCCCACCGCACGGTTCCGGCGGGCAGGAACTTGTCGAGGAAAGGCCGGACCTTGGCGCTGGTCAGTGTCTGCAGCCCGCCGGTCACTCCCGCGTCGGCGCTCACCATGAGCCCCAACAGGTGACCTTGGGTGGAGCCGGGACGGAAATAGAACGTCGGACCGCCGCTGTCTCCGCCGATCGACGACGGCGGGGCGAACATCGTGTCGTATGCGGTCTGGCCGGTCGGCCGAACCCAACCGACCGCGAACCGGCTGCCGCCGTAGCCGGCGGCGAGCACGTTGCCGCCCAGCGGCTGCGGGTTCGCGGGGAATCCGTCGACCAACAGATCGGGAAAGGACGGCGCGGGCAGTGCGGTGGCGAGGTGCGCGAGGCTGACGTCGCAGCCGGATTGGAATCCACCGCAGGTGACCACTGAGTCCACTGTGGAGGTGCCGTATTCGTTCTGGAAGGTGCCGCCGACCCGGGCCGCCGCGTGGCCCGAACTGATGATCCAGTCGGGGGCGATCTGCACGCCCGACGCGTTGGACCGTCCGGCGAGTCGCCACTCGGCGACCTGCTGCCCGGAGACCGGCTCGACGACCGGGGTGGTGCGGGGGTCAAAACCGCCACCGACGGCATCGGCGGGGGTCGAGGTCAGTGTGGTGGCGATGCCGGCGACCGCCACAGAGGCGAGGACCAGCAGGCCAGTCATGGTGGCGCGGCGTGGCCGGCGTGTTCGCGTTGGTGAGATGCGTTTTTCAGTCACGCCCGCACCGTATGGATCACGACGGCCTTCCCGGAATAGATCACGTGAGAAGATCACCGTTGGGTCATCCAGTGTTCTTCCTGGTCATCCAATCGTTGCCGACGAACCCCACGTGGTGATAGAGCCGGATCGGCGCAGCCGTCCACCTGGGAGTGGCGACGCCGATCCGGCTGGCGTGTCGATGAGTGCGCAGCCGTCAGGCGGTGGCGCAGATGCCGTAGGCGGTGACCGTCCAGTTGCCGGCGAACCCGTCGGCCTCATAGGCGCCGACGAAGACCGACGTTGGCGCCGTCGCGACCCCGCCATTGGGCTGCAGGTCGTCGACAATGCCATCGCCGGTGACGCCGTTCATGACGAAACCGGTGCCGAGCAACACTTTGCCGGCCGGGCAGGTGGCGGTGGCGCTGTGGAAGTCGTTGGAGTTGTTCGCGCTCACCGCCATGACGCGCACCAGGCCCGGCACTGGGTTGGCGCATATCGCATAGGCGATAAGCGTCCACGTGCCGGCGAACGCGTCGGACTCATAGGCGCCGACCGTGACCGATGTCGGCGCGGTGCCGATGCCGCCGTTGGGCTGGAAGTCGTCCACCACGGCCTCGCCGGTCGCCCCGACGATCTCATAGCCGGCGCCGGTGAGTTGTTTGCCGGCCGGGCAGGTGGCGGTGGTGCTGTGGAAGTCGTTGGAGTTGGTCGGACCCGTCGCGGAGACCCGCACGAGGCCCGGCAACGGGTTGGCGCAGATGCCATAGGTGGTGACCGTCCAGGTGAGGGCGAACGAGTCCTCTTCGTAGGCGCCGGTCACGAGCGACGTCGGGCCTGCGGCGACACCGCCATTGGGGCGGAAGTCGTCGACGTTGGCTTCCCCGGTTGCGCCATTGAGCTGAAACCCAGTGCCGGTGAGTCGTTTGCCGGCCGGGCAGGTGGCGGTGGCGCTGTGGAAGTCATTGGAGTTGTTCGCGCTCACCGCCGCGACGCGCACCAGGCCCGGAACCGCGCCTGCGGCGGGCATGGCGGCGCCCACCAGCAGCGTCGCACCCGCCGTCCCGGCGAGTAGTGCCCGGCTGGCGAGCCGCCGCGCATATGGATAACGTTTCATATTTTCTCCTTGGTGTGTCGACTCGACATCCGGGCGTGTCGCGATCGCATCCGTGTGCGCGCGGCCGGGGACGATCGGTCGATGTCGCAGGGGCCAGCCGGTCGAACCGGGCGGTACCCTGATTTAACAGGCATAACTCCCCGGCGGCGGTTGCGGTGACTGGCGGTGTTCACCTGTACGCCGTGGTGGCCTGCGGCCGGCCGGGAGGCGGTCCTATCTGGACGAGGCTTCAGCTCGCGCGCAGCGCGTCGCGGACGCCGGGCTCTTGTGGCCCGAGAAAGACGGGGTCGCGTCCTGACACGACGTCGACGACGGCTTTGAGGCAGGCGCCGTGTTCCCGGGTGGCGCTGTTAAACCACGGTCGGCGAAACTGTCGGGACGTGTCGTCTCCCACGCCGGTGGCGTCGACGCCGAGTCGCCGGCAGAGCGCGACGGCCCGCGGCAGGTGATAACTCTGGGTCACGACGATTGCCTTGTCGACCCCGAAAATCCGGTTGGCTCGCGCACACGAGTCGTAGGTGTCGAAACCGGCGTGGTCGAGCACGACCTTCTCCGCCGGAACGCCCTGTTCGGTGAGCCATCGCCGCATGGCACCGGGCTCGTCATAACCCCAGTCCATGTGGTCGCCTGAGACGAGGATCGCGTGCACCTTGCCGGCCACGAACAGTCGGCGCGCGATCTCCAGCCGTGAGGCGAGGAACGCCGACGGGCTTCCGCTCGGGTCGACTTGGGCGCCGAGCACCAAAGCGACCGGAGCCGACGGCACCGTCTCTTCGGTGAAGATGTGGTCGGATGAGGCGGCCTGAACCCACGTCTCGGCAGCGGTGATGGTGCCTGCCGTGGCGAGGATGGCGGCAGCGGTGAGCACGACAGCGCGGTGCAGCCGCCGCCAAGCCCGTGGCTGACGGCCCGCGCTCGGGTTCGGCGACGTCAGGGGTTCATCCGACACGAACCCAGCATGCCAGAGGCGTGCCAACGTGCGTTCACGACGTGAGGCTGTTCGCCGCCTGCACGTCGGAATTCGAGGTCGAAGACACGCCGGCCGGCGTCGAGTCCCCGCCGTTCGAACTTGGTCAGCGGACGCTGCTCGGGGCGGGGTGCGAACGCCTCGTGCGAGTTGGTCAGGGACGGTTCGGCTGTGAGCGTCGCGAGCATCGACTCCGCATAGTCGGCCGAGTCCGTCGCGCAGCGCAGCAGCCCGTCGGGCTCCAGGCGGGACGTGAGCAGCGTGACGTGTGTCGGTTGGATGAGGCGACGACCGTGGTGGCGGGCCTTGGGCCAGGGGTCGGGAAAGAAGACGTGAATCGCGGCGAGGCTTGCGGGAGGCAGGTGGGTGACGAGATCAAGCGCGTCACCTTTCGCGACCCGTACGTTTGTCAGCCCTTGTCGATCGATCAGGGCGAGCAGATCGGCGACGCCGATGGTGTTGACGTCGACGGCGAGATAGTTGCTGGCGGGGTCGGCGGCGGCCATCGCGGCGGTCACGTCACCCATGCCGAAACCGATCTCCAACACCACCGGGGCCGCCCGGCCGAAGAGGTCGGTCAGGTTCAGCTCGCCGTGGGCCTCGCCGACGGTGACGCCGAAACGGGGCCAGAGGCAGTCGAGCGCGTCGCGTCGCCGGTCGGTGAGCCGACCCCGCTGGGGTGGATGCGCGCGCACCCGTCGGCGAGGGTCGGAGTCCATCGGATGCGAGTCTAGCCGGCCAGCCTCAGGCGGTCGGCGCAAGGAAGGGGACGTTCGGGCGGGGCGGGAATCGGCCCTTTCGTGGCAGGCTGGCCGTTATGTGGGTGATCGGTGTCCTCGCGGCGCGGTGGCGACAGTGAGCGTCGTCTCGGTTCTCAACTACAAGGGTGGGGTCGGAAAGACCACCGTGACAGCCAATCTCGGCGCGGATCTCGCGAGTCGCGGATGGACAGTGCTGTTGATAGATCTCGATCCGCAGGCGAGCCTGACCTTTTCGTTCTATCGGGCCGACGAGTGGGAGCGGGAACTGGCGCCGGACCGGACAATTCTTCACTGGTACGACTCGGTGAACTGGGCTCGGACGGTTCGGGCCCTTGGGGACCTTGTCGTCACTCCGCCAAGGGTGAATGCGAAAGTCGCCTCTCGGCACGGCAGGCTCGACCTCATCGCATCACACCTCAAACTTGTCGATGTGGAACTCGATCTGGCAGCGGGGCTCGGCGGATCGCGTTATCAGACGTTCAACCCCGAATATGTGCCGGTGCACCGGTTGTTGGCTGACGCACTGGCTAGCGACGAGTTGGCTCACTATGACGTCGTGCTCATCGATTGTCCGCCGAACTTCAACATGATTACGCGTACGGCGGTAGTGGCCAGCGACCACGTTCTGGTTCCCGCGAAGGCCGATTATCTGTCGACTTTGGGCATCACCTACCTTCGCGAGCGCCTCTCCGGCCTAGTCGAGCAGTTCAACGGGGTGGCCGGTTCGGATCCGGAGGCGCAGATCAATCCGGTTATCGTCGGGGTTGTATTCACAATGATCCAATACGCCGGCGTGAAACCTATCAATAAGATTGATCATTACATGAGGCTGGCGCGTGGCACCGAGGTTCCGGTATTCCACCAGAGCATTCGGGAAAGCAAGAACGTCTTCGCCGACACCGGTGAGCATGGCATCCCCGCAGTGCTCGCCGACCACGTGACCGCTAACGTTGCCTACGACTTGAAGCAGTTCACCAGCGAGTTCATCGCGAAGATCAGGATCTGAGGAGCCTTTCGTGACCGAGTCGACCGACCGCACGTACGACATGTTGCAGCGGGTGGGGGAGTTTCTCAAGAAGCTCACCGCCGACCAATACGCGGCTCTGGTCTCCGGTGACGCACGAATCGATGTCGTGCCGAAAGGCGCCCGAATCGTCGGACCCGCGACGAAACGGCCTGCGGCGCCGGTGGAGCTGCCGCTGCCCGCCGATCGGATCGTCGCCGATCTTCAGGCGATCGGCGACCGCGACGCGGCGGCTGGTTACCTCGACGATCTTCGCCTCAAAAGGCCTCAGATCGTGCTGCTCGCCGGGCAACTGGGGATTCGGGTGACGACCAAAAACACCATTCCGCAGATCCGCGACCTGATCGTCGAAGACAAGGTCGGCCACCGACTGGCGACCAACGCCATCCTCGGGCGCTCGTCGGCCGCCAGCTGACAGAACGCGTCACTCCTCGCGGTTGACGAGCCGGCGGGCAGTCTGCGCCAGCACCTCCTCCCACTGCGCGGGCGGGATCCTGCCCCGGACCCGGGTCGCCAGCTCGGCCGCGAGGTTCGCGACATCCACAGCGTTGACCTGCGGAACGGGCGCCGCAGACTCGTCGTGCACCACGATCGTGCGAGGCCGAGCCGGTTCCCGCGGCAGTGGGTCTCCAACACATACGACGTCGAGATAACCGGTGGTGCGGGTCAGAGCGACGTAGAGCAGTCGATGGCCCTGTTCGTCGTTGGCGACGATCTCCTCGGGCTCGACGACAACGACCGAGTCGAATTCGAGTCCCTTCGCGTGGGTCGGATCGACGATGTTGATCGACGGCCCGAGTTCGCCACGTTGGGTGCTGGTCCACGTCGCGCCAGCTCCCGCCAGGGCCGCCTCGACGTCGGGGACGAGAGCCTCCGGCGCGACGACCCCGACGACTCGTTGGCGGTCTCGGTGGGCTATCGCGACTGCGGCCACCCGGCCGGCTCGTTCGGCGTGGCTGATTCGGTGAATAGTCGGCGGTGTCGCCGGACCATCTCGAACGACAACGGGCGGCGAGGAGCCGGGAGCCGCGATCGGCAGCAGAGCGGCGGCGAACTCATAGATCAACCTGGGCACCCGATAGCCGAAAGTGAGCCGTGCCACGGAAGTCGGCAGGCTGCTCGGCAGATGTTCGATGACCTGGCTCCAGTGGTGCCGCGCCCAGGCGCCGGTCGACTGCGCGAGGTCACCCACCACGGTCATCGATCCGGTTTCGCTGCGCCGCGCGATCGTCCGCAGCTGCATCGGCGACAGGTCCTGTGCCTCGTCGACGACGATGTGTCGGAAGCTCCGGTCGGTGCCGTTGAGGAGATGCTCCGCCTCGTCGAGCAGTGGGAGGTCATCGCGGCTCCAGATCTCGGCGGAGAGGCGGTCCGCGCCACGTCGTCGCAGTTTGGCAACCTCGGCGGCGGTGAATTCGTCGCCGGCGGCGACCAACAGTCGATCCCGCGAAGCCAAGAGATCGCGGAGGAACGAAGCCGCGCTCAACGCCGGCCAGATCCGCTCGACGAGATTCTCCACTGAGGACTGGCGGGCCGCGTTCGGCGGCGCGCCGCGATCGATCGCCAGTTGGGCGATCCGGTCACGAAACAGGTGGCGCCGTTGGGCGTACGGGGAATCGTGGTATCGCAACGCGTTGACGGCTTCGGTGATTTCGGTCCCGGGAAGCGTGACGAATCTACCCTCGATGAGCAGGCGTTCCGCGTGTTCTGCGACGCCGATGCGCGCGTCGACAGCGCGGGCGATAAGACCGGCCATCCGCGCGCCGCCCTTGATCCGTGCGACGTCGGGCGGCTCCATCCGGCCCTGTCGAACGGTCGGGGCGAGCCGCGTGATGTCGAGTTGCGTGACGTCGTCGTCGCCGAGGCCCGGAAGCACGGTGCTGATATATCTGGTGAATGCCGGATGCGGTCCGACCATGAGGATGTCGGTTGCGGTCAGGCGCTCGCGATGGTTGAACAACAGCCACGACACCCGATGCAGAGCGACGGCGGTCTTTCCGGTCCCGGGACCGCCGTCGATGATGAGCATCTGGTCTAATGGTGCGCTCATCAGCTCGAACTGAGCGGCTCGGATCGTCGAGACGATGTCTCGCATGCCTCCCGCGCGACTTCGGCTCAGCTCGCGCAGGAGGTCCTCGTCGGGCTCGGCAGGCCCGTCGGGAGACTGGGCGAGAAATAGGACATCGGCGAAGTCCTGGATCGTGTTCCCTTCGCATTCGAAGTTTCGTTTGCGGATAAGCCCGCACGGGTCGGTGAGGCTGGCCCGATAGAAAGCGGCGGCGGCCGGCGCTCGCCATCCGACGACGAGCACCTCAGAGTCGTCGCGAATGAGGTGCTTGCCGATATATAGCGCATCGCCGTCCTCGTGGTCGATTCGGCCGAACGCCACTGAGTCGTCTGGCCCGCCGAGATCCCGCCGCCGATCATCGGCATGCTTGCGCAGGTGAGCTGTCACACCGCTATGCGCGGCGGCGCTGGGGAGATCCTTGGTCTCGGCTCGGGCTCGTTCGCGATGATGGCGGGCGTTGTCGAAATACCGCTGTTCGCTGGCGATCTCCGCCTTTTTTGAGCCCATCGCCATCCCTCATGTTGGTCGGTTCCGCGCGACCCACTCACCGTAGACGAACGCTGCGCCGTTGCCAGTCGGCCAATCGTCCAATAGGGATAGATATAGATCATTTCGCCGTGTCGCCACGAAGCGGGCTCAACGCCGCAGAATGGTCGACCCGGATCGGCCGCTAGCTGGGCAAATCGAGATCGACATCAAAGTGAGGTATCTACATTCCGCGTTCTAACCCCTACCATGACCTGATCGGTTCAACATCATCGGCCGGCACGCCCGGCGCGTGGCGGTCACCTTGAGAGGGGAACTGGCACATGCAACGTTTACCCCAGAGACGCCGATGGCGTGAAGCGGCGGTCGCCACCGTCGCGATCGCGAGCGCGGTCCTCGGCGCGGCCTCAGGCGCGATGGCGAACACGCCAGCCACCGGAGCGACCGGACAGATTCTGCGGGCCGGCGGCGCGACCGCGATCGCGGACTCCTACATCGTCGTCTTCGCCGACGCCGTCGCCCGATCCGGCGTCGCAGCCTCCGCGCACAGCCTCGCCTCCCGGCACGGCGGGGCCGTCACCCGCACCTATTCCCACGCCGTGCATGGCTTCGAGACCCGGATGACGGCCGCTGCCGCTCGCCGCCTCGCCGCCGACCCGGCGGTGAAATACGTCGAGCAGAACCACACGGTGACGATCGCCGGCACCCAGAGCCCCACGCCGTCGTGGGGTCTCGACCGCATTGACCAGCGGGCGCGGCCGCTCAACAACACGTTCGCCTATCCGAACAATGGCGGCGGTGTTCGGGCTTATATCGTCGACACCGGAATTCGGTTCAGTCACAACGACTTCGGCGGTCGCGCGATCTCCGGATTCGATGCGATCGACGGCGGCACCGCGGACGACTGTCATGGCCACGGCACGCACGTGGCCGGCACCGTCGGCGGGTCCAGCTATGGCGTGGCCAAGGGCGTGATCCTTGTCGGCGTACGGGTGCTGGACTGCACTGGCGCGGGCAATTTCGGTCAGGTGATCGCCGGCATCGACTGGGTGACCGGTGACCACGACCCCGGTGAGCGTGCCGTGGCGAACATGAGCCTCGGTGGCGGTTTCGACCAGGCCACTAACGACGCGGTCGCTGCGGCCATCGCCGATGGTGTCACCTTCGGTGTCGCGGCAGGCAACAACACCGCCGGTGACGCGTGCGCCAAGTCGCCGGCGAGCACACCCACGGCGATCACCGTCGCGGCGACCGCCAACACCGACGCCCGGGCACCGTATTCCAACATCGGCACTTGTGTCGACATCTTCGCGCCAGGCACCAGCATCACCTCCGCATGGTTCAGCGGTGACACCGCCACGAACACCATCAGCGGCACGTCGATGGCGACCCCCCATGTCGTCGGCGCGGCCGCGTTGATGCTCGTGGCGCATCCGTCTTTCACCCCACAGCAGGTGCGAGACCAGTTGGTGGCCGACGCGACCACCGGAGTGATCACCGACCCGGGCGCCGGCTCGCCCAACAAGTTGCTCTTCACCGGGGCGATCCCGGCCCCCACCCGCGACTTCTCGATCGCCGCGTCGCCGGCGAGCGGGTCGGTCGTTCAGGGTCGATCGGTCGGCACGACGATCGCGACGACCACCACGCTCGGCGCTCCGCAGTCGGTGAATCTGTTCGCGAACAACCTCCCGGCCGGGGCCACGGCGAGTTTCAGTCCGGCGGCGATCACGTCGGGTGGTTCGTCCACGTTGACCATCACCGCCTCGGCGACGGTGGAGCCGGGCACCTACACGGTGTCGATCACCGGGCAGGGGGCCGTGACGGCGCAGGTCACCACATATTCGCTGACGGTGCTCAGCTCGTCGGGGTGCTATCAGAACAATCCGAACAACGTCAACATCCCGGACAACGGCACCGTCTACAGTCCGGTCACTGTCGTGAACTGCGCGGGCAACGCGAGTGCGACCAGCACGGTGAAGGTGCAGATCTCACACACCTACATCGGCGACCTGGTGGTGGCGGTTCAGTCGCCGGACGGCAGCACCTATGTTCTGCACAACCGGGAGGGTGCCGACGGCGACAACATCAACAAGACCTACACCGTCAACCTCTCCGGCGAGGTCGCCAACGGCACCTGGCTGTTGAAGGCCTCCGATCAGGTCGGTGGCGATGTCGGCTTCATCGACAGTTGGACCCTCTTCGTCGGCAATGGTAGTGGAACGCCGCCTCCGCCTCCGCCGCCTCCGCCTCCGCCGCCCCCGCCGGGCTGCACGGCCACCAACACCGCCGATATCGCGATTTCGGACAACAGCACCGTGAACAGTCCGGTCACCATCGTCGGCTGCACCGGCAACGGGTCGGCGACGAGCACGGTTGAGGTGCACATCGTGCACACCTACATCGGTGACCTGACGGTCTCTCTCGTCGCCCCGGACGGCAGTCAATACATGCTGCACAACCAGACCGGAGGCGGCACTGACAACATCAACCAGACCTACACCGTCAATCTCTCCGGTGAGGTTCGCAACGGCGCCTGGAACCTGAGGGTTCGCGACGCCGCCTCCGGAGACACCGGTTATATCAACAGCTGGACGCTGCGACTCTAGCGTCTATGAGTTGAGCCCAAGTTCGCGAAGAGGGGCCTCCCCGCAGGTCCCTCTTCGCGACGGGTCCGCGTCTTGATCGAGTTATGTATTCTCACCGGAAATGAGTGTCAACCCGAGGCCGACGCCACCGCATGTCGGGCGCGCAGTCCCTGATGGGGCCGCCACGATGGGGATCAGACTCGATGACGTCGCCTCGGCGCTGCCGTTGGGGTTCGATCCCGCAGCCCGTCGCGAGGCGATGATGACGGTCACGGCACTTGTCGAGACCGGCCGGATCGATGACGCGGTGTCCGTGCTCCATCGACTTGTCGACGCGGGGGACTTCTCGGCGACGTGGCGGCTCGTGCGGGTGCTGCGACGGCACGGTCGAATCGATGAATCGGTCGCGCTGCTGACGCCTCGCGTCCGGGCGGGCAACGTCGTCGCCGCGCGGCATCTGGCGGTGGTGCTGGCCGGGCGCGGTCAGCTCAACGAGGCGGCCGCACTGCTCGTCGGGCACATTCGACGGGGTGACACGGATTCGGCGTGGACGTTAGCCGACGTGTTCGCCAAGCATCGCCAGGTCTCCGCAGCGATCGCGATCGTCCGGCCGCAGTCCGGACGCATGGGCACGACATGGCGACTGGTCGACATTCTCGCTAAACACGGCCATGTCGCGGCCGCCATCGACGTGGCGAGGCCGCGGGTCACGCCCGACGATCCGCGAAGTGTTCGGCGGCTGACCCGGATCCTGAACAACCGGCGACGCCTCGACGAGGCGATCGCGACTTTGCGGGCCCGTGCCACCAGCACGGCTGAGGCACTGGCCGACGAGCTGGCGCGACAGCGGTCCGGCTCAGTCGGCTAGCTGAGGTTGTGGGCTGCCAGGGGGCGAGACACGACATTGCGCGTACGCGGTGAGTGGTTGTGACCCGGTGACGGGCGTCCCGCCGCCGGTGGCGGTGTCGGATGCGCGCCGATGTCGCCGGGTGCCGCGGCCACACACGAGAGGTGGGCAGGAGCCTGACGCTCCTGCCCACCTCTCACCGGCGCTACATCAGTCCTGAGTGGACCGACGTATCGCCTATCGGATGCGCAGCGCCCGAGCCGCGCTCGTGCTCGACAGCAGATAACCGTCGCCGGCGAAGACCGCCTTCACGGTGTGCCGCCCGACCGGCAGCGTGCTGATCGCCAGTGACGCCTGGCCACTGCCGTTCAACACCACCGGAGCACCGACGTTGACTCCGTCCACTGTGAACTGCACCAGTCCGGTGCCGAACACGGCGGCGTTGGTGGTCGCCCGCACGGTAGCGGTGAGGATCACGGCAGTGCCGAAAATCGCGGGTGAACCACTTGTCATGATGGTCGTGCGGGCCAGTGCCGCGTTGACCGTCTGGGTGATCGGCGCACTGGCACTCGGCAGGAAGTTGGCCGAACCGGAGTAGACCGCCGAGACCGTGTGTGAACCCACGAC
This sequence comes from uncultured Actinomycetota bacterium, assembly GCA_963736695.1. Classification (GTDB taxonomy): domain Bacteria; phylum Actinomycetota; class Actinomycetes; order Mycobacteriales; family Micromonosporaceae; genus CAVTPU01. The sequence continues at coordinate 1,532,957 of CAVTPU010000004.1, read as the reverse complement.
CAGAGAGTTGATCGCCAGTCGCGCCACACCGGCGGTGACCGGGACCGGTCCACCGGTGGGAACCCCGTCGATGGTGAAGGTGACCGTGCCGGTTGCGGACGCCGGAACGACCCGTGCGGCGAAGGTCACGTTCTGCCCATAGAGCGAGGGGTTGCGGTTGCTCGTCACCGTCAGGGTCGTGGGAGCCTGGTTGACCAGTTGGGTCCACGACGCGCTGGCGCCGCCGCTGAACACATCGGATCCACTGTAGACGGCTATCACGTTGTGGCTGCCCGCGGTCAGGGTCCGGGTCGCCAACGTGGCCCGGCCGTTGACGTTGAGCAACACCGGTGTGCCGACGTTGGCTCCGTCGATCACGAACTGGACCGTGCCAGTCGGGATGCCGATGCCGGTCACCGGCCGCACCGTGGCGGTGAAGGTGACGTTGCCCAGATAGGTGGACGGGTTGCTGTTGCTCGTCAGCACGGTTCTGGTCGCCCGCAGCGCCGGTCCGACGTTCTGCGTCAGGTCGGGGCTGGTGCTGGCGAGCAGGGCCGGATCACCGCTGTAGGACGCGGTGATGATGTGCGCTCCCTCGGTCAGTCCGGTCGTCGCATAGGTCGCGAGACCGCCCGTGACCGCGACTTCGGAGACCATCACGCCGTCGACCATGAACTGGACGGTTCCGGCCGCCGGCGCCGGGCTGACGGTCGCCGTGAAGGTCACGGCGTCCCCGACCCGCGATGGGTTGACGCTGCTCACGACCGCGGTTGTGGTCGCGGCCTTGTTCACCGTCTGCGTCATCGTCGCGTTGCTGGCGGCGAATGTCGAGTCGCCGCTGTAGGTGGCGGTGACGGGGTAGGCGCCGGCGGCGAGGCCGGTCAGCGGGTGGGTCGCCACCCCGACCGCGTCGACTCCGACGACCGTGTCGACGCCGTTGACCGTGAAGGTCACCGTTCCGGTGGGGGTGGCCGCCGCGGCGGCCGAGCTCACCGTCGCGGTGATGGTCACGTCCTGCCCGACCAGTGACGGGTTCGGACTGCCCAGCGCGACCGTCGTGGAGGCGGCGGTGGTGACGACCGCGTCGACCGGTCCGGCGTAGGCCGACGGCCCGGTCGGTCCGATCGCCCGGACCCGATAGCTGTAGGTGCCGGGGCTGACGGTGGTGTCGAGGTGGTTCTGCTGGTCGGGTGCGAGTGTAGCCAACACGTTGAACGCTCCGCCGTTGACGGCGCGTTCCACCACGACGTTGGTCGCGTTGACGGCGTTGTTCGTCCAGCTGACCAGCACCTGCGAGCCGGACGGCAGCGCTGGTTCAGGCTGCACGACCGCAGTGAGCGCGGTTGGTGCCGCCGGGATGCCCTCGACCCGGATCACATTGGACGATGTCTCCCCGGCCTGGTTATAGGCGAAGACCCGGTAGTCGTAGATCTGTGTCGGGTCGGCCGGTAGGTCGGTGTGGGTGACCGTGTTGGCCCCGACCTTGGCTATCTCGGCGAACGGTCCGGCGACACCGTCGGTGACGAGGGCTCGTTCGATCCGATAACCGATCTCGGCCGTGCCGGGATTGGTCCAGGTGCTGGGATTGGCGTAGTCGACCGGAGTTCCGTCCGTCCACTCCAGAATGACGCTTCCTCGTCGGAAGGCGAGCACGGGAGCGGGTGGCACCGCTCTCGGGACATGCACGGTGACCGGCCGCATCATGTCCATCTCCTCGTGGCTGAGGATGTGGCAGTGCACCACATATTCCCAGCCGAAGTCGATGACCTCGTTGATGATCGGCGCGATCGGATTGCCGTTCACGTCGGTGTTGTTGAAGCCGGCCTCGACTCCGAGTTGGCCATTTTGGCTGCCCCGTGCGCCGAGCGGCATCATGGGGTTGAGCGGCCGTCGACTGTCGGGGACGGCGAACGGCAGGGTCGGCACGATCGGCCGCAGCGCGACGATGGTGTCCTCGAGAGGACTGACCCGCACCGTGTCCTTCCACCCGAGTTCGGTGGGTTCGGGCGGCATGATGATGTTGTCCCAGGTGACCCGGTTGATCACTTGAACATCGTAGAGATGGAAGTGGATCGGGTGGGTGTCGACACCGTTGTGGGTGATCTTCCATAGCTGGGTGCCGTCGTTGCCAGCGGTGATGGGGGTTACGTTGAGGCTGCTGGGTAATCCGCTGGAATCGAGTATCTCTGTCGGCGGATTGACGAACGGATAGAGGACGATTTTTTGGAGGTTGGGTGTCGCGCCCGGCGCCTCCAGGCCCATGTTCGCCGTCATTCGACCCCATTGGTCGAAGCTCGCCGAGTTCATCTCGTCATGGATGCCCTTGGGTTGGAAGGGCAGTGTGACTTGCGGCCCGGCTAACGTGTCGAACTTGAAGGTGTCGCCGCCCTGTTCGTTGATGCGGGCGAAACCGTCGCACCGTGGCGACGGGTTGATCGGGCTGTTGCAGTGGCCGGCCGAGACGAAGTCGGTGCCGTAGGCGGTGTTGTAGTCGGACTGGCCGACAATGATCGGGTTCGATCCCTTTTCGAAGACGCCCGCCGGGTTGCCTGCGGCGTCGAGGTGGTGGGCGAAGGCCGCGTTGAGCGCGCCCATCCGGTCGGCGGTGGTGTTCGGCCGGTCGAATGCGACGTCCGGCGCCGCGGTGGAGACCTTGACCTGCATGATCGTACGGGTATTGGGTCCGTAGCCCGGCAGGGTCGTCGGGGCGCCGACCGGGCTCAGGTCCGGTCCACCCGTGTAGTAGTCATAACCGGGCACCCGGGCCGGGAAGGCCGCTGGCGCGTCGTTGTAGAGGATCAGCGTCTTGCCGCGGTATTGCGAGAAGTCGACAATCACGTCGGCGCGTTCGGCGGGCGACAGCAACAGGGAGTGTTTGTCCACATTGCCCACGTCGAACCGGGTCGGGTCGGTGATCCACGTGATCGGCTGGTTGGGCACGGTCACCGGGGTCGGCAGGAAGCCGCCCTCGGTGCCGATCTGAATCCACTTCGGACCAGCCGGGCTCTTGGTGGTGTCCGGGGTCGGGAAGACGACTGGGTCGGTCTGCGCGGCCTCCAGCTCGGCAGGTTTGAGCGCGACCTCACTGAGCGTTCCGGTGGTGGGGTCGGCGACATACCACTGCAGATTCCAGAACCGGTCGTTGGAGCCGTTGAGGATCCGATAGCGATATGCCTTGGGGTCGACGGTCGTCTTCGGATAGGCCGTGCCGTTGACGACCGGGGTGTCCTGGAACGCCTCCATGCCCACGGAGTTGTTCGGGGTCGACGGGATCTGCGCCGGTTCGCAGAACGGTTGCACGTTGGGGTCGCAGGCAGGGTCGTAGTAGGGGTTGGCGACCGGCGGGTATTTCGCGTCTTTCGCCGGCGGCCAGAACCACGGGCCATACATCCAGCGGCCGAACGGGTTGGATCCCCGGTTCTGTCCGGGGTTCTGGGCCGGCATGTAGACGTGCGGGGTCCAGAGGCTGCCCTCGCCGCCCCACTTCGAGGCGTCCCAGGTCGGGTCGAGTTGGCGCATCTTGTCGGCGTTGGGCACGAAGGTCTTGTCCTGAACGACGAGCGGGGTTCCCATGCCCATGCCGGCGAGCGCGCCGGTCGGGCTGATGAGTTCCTGTTCGATCTCGTCGGTGAGCAGATAGGCCGCGGCCTCGCCGGCGTAGACGTTGAGTCGGGTGATGCCCCACGCGTGGTCGTGATAGAACATCAGCCGCGCGCTCTGCTGGTTGGTGTAGAAGAACGTCTGCGCGCCGGGGCCAGGATCGGGCATGTCGGGCACGTTGCTGACGCTGACGCCACGGGGATAGGCAGTATCCTCACCGTTCGGCGTGATCCACTGGTGTGGGGTTCCGTCGCTGATCCACGGGGTGATGCCGCCGTGCAGGTGCAGGGTGGCGCGGTTCTCCGAATAGCACGTACGCGGCTTCGGGGTGTTTCCACACGCAGGGTTGCGCACGCCGTCGGTGACGGTTCCCTCGTCCATCGCCATGTCCATGGGGACGCCGTTGGGGTCGAGCATCATGGCGTCGGGCCCCTCGCCGGCGCCCATCATCGACGTGTCGGTCGGCAGGAACAGGTCGCCGGAGACCTCGGTCGGCAGCAGGTTGCGGAACAGGATCCGCACCGGCTTGTCCTTGGTCGCGACGATGGTCGGGCCAAGGTAGTGCGGGTTATCCACGCCGAAATAGCCCGCGATCGGCATGGCCGGCGCGGCCGGGTCCAGGTTCGCGTTGCTCAACGCGACGTGATGCCCGGGTACGACGTTGGTGGCTAGCTGCACATAACCGCGGAGCAGGGTCGCCGGCAGGTCGCGGTGGAACTTCATCCGATATTGGACGACCGCGATCTCGTAGTAGTCCGTGCCCGGGTATGTGGTGGTGTCGGGCACCGCGACCGGAATGTATTGGCCGAGGTCGTTCGCCTGGTCGGAGGTGAGACCCGGCAGAGTGTCGACGAACTTCTTCAGCCCCGGGGTCAGATAACCGGCGCCGGGGGTTCCGACGGTGATGCCGGTGACCGCCCCGCGCACGGCCACGGCCGCGGTGCCGCTGGCTCCCCGGTCGACGCCGCCGGCGTCGAGGATCGCCACCTGAGGCGCGGAGTCATAGCCCTCGCCGCCGTCGGTGATATCGACGCGACCGATGCCGATCGTGGCGGTGACCGTCGCGCCGGTGGGGTTCTCGGTGGTTCCGTCGAGGATCGTGACGGTCGGCGCACTGGTATAGCCGGAACCGGCCTCGACCACCTCGACCCCGGTCACCACTCCGGCGCCGTCCATGGTGGCCGTGCCGGTGGCCTGGACCCCGTCGGGCAGGTCGGGCAGCGAGATGCGAACCATGGGGGCGAGGGCGTAGCCCGTGCCGCCGTCGGTGAGGGTGAGGTTGTCGACGCCGCCGCTGGCGAGGGCGTGGGCCTCCATTCCGGGGGTGGGGTTGCCGCCGGTCAGTGTCACCTGGGGGGTGGTGAACCCGAATCCGGCCTCGTCGACCGTGATGCCGGTGATGACTCCGGCGGAGATCGCCGCTGTCGCGGCGGCGGGTGTCGTGGGGACGACTCCCGGCGAGGTGATGACGACGTCGGGTGGCGAGATATAGCCACTGCCCGGACTGGTCACGTTGATGGCCGAGATCGCGCCGGTCTTTGGATCGACGACGGCGGTCGCCTCGGCGCCTGCGCCGCCGCCGTTGGTCAGAGTCACCACGGCGTTTGCGAGCACCTGGGGACTGTTCGCCCAGTTGGGATACGGCCCGAAATAGTGGGGGACTTTCGTCTCGTCACGAGGGTCGACTGGGGCGGCTGCCAATGGAGCGCCGACGACGGCTCGCGGTGCTGCGGCGGCGATCGCCGCGCCCGGGGTCTGCGCGGCCACGACCCCGACAAGTAGGGCCAGAACGAGTTTTCTCTTCACGGATGTTGTCCCTTCACCGCGAGTCGCGTGCTCGCAGCCGTGATTAAACGCGTACGTCGCGTGAACTATAAGGGGCCTTAGGGATTATTTAACTCAGCAGTTTCGTAACGAAACATCGTCAGATCGTCAACAAGAACTGACCGAACGAACATCGACAGTGCACGATTGGTTTGAGCGGGTTATGAATGGATGAATAATGATCGAATAGCGTCGGGCACCTGCGCATTTGCGCGATTTGATAATGGAGGTGCCGCTGTGGCGGGTGGGTAATGTCGCGCTTCGGCGTTCAGGATCGATTCGAGACTCCGCGAGATAAATACCATTCGAGCGAATTTGCACATAGCGGGAGTGGCCGAGGACGGGGCGCAACCGACTCTCGACCTCACGTTGTGACGCCGTCGAGCGTTTACAGTCTGTGCGCATGACATCAACCGGGCCGGGCGTCGTCATCGGGGACGATGGACTCGCCCGCCCACCGTGGGCCGCCGCCGATCCGCTGTTGCGCAACTACTACGACACGGAATGGGGGATGCCCATCCGTGACGAGCAGGCGTTGTTCGAGCGGATCAGCCTGGAGGCCTTCCAATCCGGACTCTCCTGGGCGACCATTCTGCGCAAGCGGCCCGCGTTTCGGGCCGCCTTCTCGGAGTTCGCACCCGACACGGTCGCCGGGTTCACCGACGCGGACGTGCGGCGGCTGCTCGCCGACGTCGAGATTGTCCGCAACCGAGCCAAGATCAACGCGACGATCGCGAACGCTCGCGCGACTGTCGCATTGCGCGACGACGTCGGTCTGGTCGATCTCGTGTGGTCGTTCAAACCCGAGGCGACGCCGTGCCCGAGAACCGTCGACGAGATCCCCAGCCAGTCGGCGGAGTCGGTGGCGTTGGCCCGGGCTCTTCGTCGACGAGGCTTCCTATTCGTCGGGCCGACCACCATGCACGCTCTGATGGAGGCGGTCGGCATTATCGACACGCATCTCGTCGACAGTCATCGGCGCGGGAGTTCGGGCGTCTGGCCGCGCGGCTGAGCGGCCATCGCCCGCTTGGTCACGCGGAGTCGGGGTTCGAGATGGTCGCGATCGCGATGTCGTCGACGCTGCCAGCGGATGTCTCGAGCGGCGGTGGATCGTCGTGATCGGCCCCGGACTGAGACGTGGCGGCAGGACCGGCGGGAGTTCTGCGCGCGGTGATCGCGAGCAGCACTCCCAACCCGGCGACGATACCCGCGGGCAGCAGGCCAACCGCCGCTTCGTCGTCGCTGATGTTGCCGCCGAGAAGGACGGCGGCGGTCGCGATGACGACGACTGCGGCGGCGCCGAGAAAGATCAGCAGCAGGCCGATCCCTCGTTGGGTGACGGCGAGGCGGCGAGGCAACGCGATGACCAACGCCAGCAGGGCGACGGCGGCGCCGGCGTAGACGAGTGGAATGCCCGCGTCCCATTCGCCCGCCCGAAACGCCGCCAGGATGAGCAGGAGCCCGCCCTGCAGCACCCACCGCAGCGGGGTGAACCACGCCGGGTCCGGCCGTTGGTCGGGCCGGGGCGATCTGCGCAGCACATGCGCGCCGAGGCCGACCAACGGAAGCCCGATGGCCGAACCCAGTCCGATCGAGGTCCAGAATGCCTCGCCGTCGAGGATCCACACATCGTCGGAGTCCCAGAACAGCGACGCCGTCCCCAGCATCATCGCCGGGGCTGTCGCACCGACGAGCAGGAGTGCGGCGCCGAGTTGACGGCGGGCGCCTGCCCAGAGCAGACCGATCACCGCGAGCAGGATCGCCTCGATCCCACTGGCGATTCCCAGCTCCTCGTGGGTGATCGCGGGTTCAATCGCGGTCGCGAACATGCCATAGGCGAGGGAGAGCCAGTGAAGCCCGGTGTTGAGCAGCGCCCGGGCCTCGGCGTTGGCGGCGGACATGCCGGGCAGTCTATGAGAGTGGAGGGCGTGGGGCCATCGATGCCGCGGTCATATCCGCTCCGAGATGCTTGACAACTAAAGCTTCAGGGCTAAAGTAATTTCGCGGCCGAAGGGGAGCGTCACATGAAGATCGTTTGCATCGGTGGTGGGCCGGCCGGGTTGTATTTCGGCCTGCTCATGAAGCAGCTCAACCCCGAGCACGACGTCACGGTGATCGAGCGGAACCGGCCCTTCGACACCTTCGGGTGGGGTGTGGTCTTCTCCGACGCGACGATGGAGAACATGCGGTCGGCTGATCCGTCCACGGCGGCCCAGATTCAGCGGGCGTTCAACCATTGGGACGATATCGAGCTGCGTTTCAAGGGCCGTGCGATCCGGTCCGGTGGGCACGGCTTCGTCGGCATCGGCCGCAAGAAGCTGTTGAACATTCTCCAGACCCGTTGTCAAGAGCTCGGGGTGACGCTCGAGTTCGACCGCGAGGTCGCCTCGGCCGACGAGTTTCCCGACGCCGACCTCATCGTCGCCAGCGACGGCATCTTCTCCAAGATCCGTTCCCGGTACGCGGAGACATTCCGCCCTGACATCGTGGTGCGCCCCAATCGTTACATCTGGCTCGGCACGAACCGACGCTATGAGGCGTTCACGTTCGACTTCGTCAAGACCGAGCATGGTTGGTTTCAGGCGCACATCTATCAGTTCGACGAGGAGACGGCGACGTTCATCGTCGAGGCCCCGGAGCGGGTGTGGCGCGCGCACGGGCTGGACCGCGCCGACCAGGAGAAGTCGATCGCCTTCTGCGAACAGCTCTTCGCCGACAATCTGCAGGGTGCGCCGCTGATGACCAACACCCGGCATCTGCGCGGCTCCGCCTGGTTGAACTTCCAACGGGTCACGTGCGAGCAGTGGTGGGCGCGCAACGGGCGCAGTCATGTCGTGCTCATGGGCGACGCCGTGCACACCGCGCACTTCGCCATCGGGTCCGGCACCAAACTCGCCTTCGAAGACGCCATCGAGCTCGTTCGGCAGTTCCGCGCGCACGGCGACGATCCCGCCAACATCCCCACGGTGCTCGACCACTATCAACGGCTGCGTTCGATCGACGTGTTGCGGTTGCAGAACGCGGCGTGGAACGCGATGGAGTGGTTCGAGGTATGCGGCGACCGTTATTGCGATCAGCTCGAGCCCGAACAGTTCATGTATTCGATGCTCACCCGCAGCCAGCGCATCAGTCACGAAAATCTGCGGCTGCGCGACAAGGCGTGGCTCGAGGGATATGAACGCTGGTTCGCCGACCGGGCGGGCGTGACGGTTCCGGCCGACGAATCGCCTCCGCCGCCCATGTTCACCCCGTTCACGGTCCGTTCGGTGACAGTGAAGAACCGGGTCGTCGTCTCACCGATGGCGCAATACTGCTCGGTCGACGGAGTTCCGGGCGACTTTCACCTCGTACACCTGGGGGCCCGAGCCCTCGGCGGGGCCGGGCTGGTCTTCGCCGAGATGACCTGTGTCAGCCCCACCGGGCGCATCACCCCGGGCTGCCCCGGTCTCTACACCGACGAGCAGGCCTCGGCGTGGCGACGCATCGTCGAGTGGGCGCACGCCAACAGCGACGCGAAGATCGGGGTGCAGCTCGGCCACTCCGGCGCGAAGGGATCGACCCGCCGAATGTGGGACGGCATCGACAAGCCACTCACCGCCGACGATGACGAACCCAACTGGCCCCTGATATCGGCGTCGGCACAGCAATATCTGCCCGACGTGAGTCAGTGGTCGCGGGAGATGAACCGTGCCGACATGGACGAGGTGACCGCCCAGTTCGTCGCCGCGACGAGTCGGGCTGCCACCGCCGGGTTCGACTGGTTGGAGTTGCACTGCGCGCACGGCTATCTGCTGTCCAGCTTCATCTCGCCACTGACCAACCATCGCGCCGACGCCTACGGCGGATCACTGGAGGGTCGACTGAGATTTCCGTTGGAGGTGTTCGACGCGGTGCGGCGGACATGGCCAAGTCACCTGCCGATGTCGGTGCGGATCTCCGCGCATGACTGGGTCGAGGGCGGCATCACCCCGTCGGAGGCCGTGGAGATCGCCCGGGCGTTCACGCGGGCCGGCGCGGACCTCATCGACTGCTCATCCGGGCAGGTCAGCAAAGCTGAGAAGCCGACCTTCGGTCGAATGTTCCAGACCCCGTTCGCCGACCGGATTCGCCAGCACGTCGGGTCACCGACCATTGCGGTGGGCGCAATCTCCGAGGCCGATCACGTCAACAGCATCATCGCGGCCGGCCGCGCCGACCTGTGCGCCGTCGGCCGGCCGCACCTGGCCAATCCGGCGTGGACACTCACCGAGGCCGCGAAGATCGGCTTCGCTGGCGTGGACTGGCCTCGGCAATACGGCGCGGGCAAACGTCAGCTCGAGACGAACTTCCTGCGGGAGCGGGCCGCGCCCCAGGGCGGTGCGAATGGCTGAACCCCGCAGACCCGAGCTCGACGGCAGACCCGATCTCGCCGGCCGGCACGCGCTTGTCACCGGTGGTTCCCGAGGCATCGGAGCCGCCATCGCCCGCCGACTCGCCGACTCGGGCGCCCGACTGACCCTGCTCGGGCGCGACGCCGCCCGCGTGACGGCGATGGCCGAAAGCCTGCCACCGGCCGCGCTGGCACACGCCATCGCCGCAGATGTCACCGACACCGAATCGGTGGCCCAGGCATTCGCCTCGGCCACCGAACACCACGGCGCCGTCGACATCCTCGTCAACAACGCCGGAGCCGCCGAGAGCGCGCCCCTGCACCGCACCAGCGACGAACTGTGGCGACACATGCTCGAGGTCAACCTCACCGGCACATTCCTGTGCACCCGGGCGGTGCTGCCGCAGATGCTCGCCACCGGTCAGGGGCGGATCGTCAACGTCGCGAGCACCGCCGGGCAACGCGGATACGCCTATGTCGCCGCCTATGCGGCGGCGAAACACGGGGTGATCGGCCTGACCCGGTCGTTGGCCGTGGAGGTCGCCGCGACCGGCATCACCGTCAACGCGGTCTGCCCCGGCTTCACCGACACCGACCTGTTGCGGGGCAGCGTCGCCCGCGTTGTGGAGACCACGGGGCGGGGGTCACCCGAGGCGCTGGCGGAGTTCGTGCGACACAACCCGCAGGGGCGTCTGATCCAACCCGATGAGGTGGCCGACGTGGTGAGGTGGCTTTGTTCGCCGGTGGCGGGCTCGATCACCGGGCAGGCGATCTCGATCAGTGGTGGGGAAGTGATGTGACATGACGCGGCGGGGTCGGGAACGGCCACTGAAGACGTTGGCCGAGCACCACATCGGGGTGGAGGCCAGGGCAGGTTCGGAAGACCACCTCGACGTCCGGCTGTGGCTTCGGCTGCTCGCCTGCACCAACCAGATCGAACAGGAGATCCGAACCAGGCTGCGGGTGCGGTTCGGCACGACACTTCCTCGGTTCGACTATCTCGCCCAGCTCAACCGGCATCCGGATGGTCTGCGGATGAGTGCGTTGTCGCGTTATCTCATGGTCTCCGGCGGCAACGTGACCGGCCTCACCGATCAGTTGGTGACCGAAGGATGGGTCGACAGGGTGCCCGACCCCGACGACAAGCGGGCCACCCTGGTGCGGCTGACCAGCCGTGGCCGCACCCGTTTCGCGGAGATGGCCGCCGAACACGAACGGTGGTTGACGGACCTGTTCGGCGAGTTCGGTCACCGCGACGAAAGACAGTTGTTCGACCTGCTGGGCCAACTGCGGGTTCACCTCGCGACCGACTCCATGCCGCATGTGGCGTCGACGGATTCCCCTGCGTTGCGCGGCCCCGGCCCGCGTTCCATGACCCGCCCACCGACTCGCCGAGGCACACCATGACCCACGACTTGGACCCCGCCCTGCGGGCCGGCAACCGTGTCCGGCTCGCCGGATACACCGCCGAACACTTCCTGTGGAGTGTCACCGACAGAGTCGCGACCATCGTGCTCAACCGACCCGAACGCAAAAACCCGCTCACCTTCGACTCCTATGCCGAGCTGCGGGACCTGTTCCGGCGCCTCGCCTACGCCGACGACGTCGCCGCGGTCGTCATCCACGGCGCCGGCGAGAACTTCTCCTCCGGCGGCGACGTGCACGACATCATCGGTCCGCTCATCGGCCTGCGCGCCCCCGAGCTGCTGCTCTTCACCCGAATGACCGGGGACCTGGTCAAAGCGATGCGAGCCTGCCCGCAGCCGATCGTCGCGGCTGTCGACGGCGTCTGCGCCGGGGCCGGCGCCATCATCGCGATGGCATCGGACCTGCGGGTCGGCACCGAACGAAGCCGCACCGCCTTTCTCTTCAGTCGGGTCGGCCTCGCGGGCTGCGACATGGGAGCCTGCGCGATGCTGCCCCGCATCATCGGTCAGGGGCGGGCCGCCGAACTGCTCTACACCGGCCGGCCCATGACCGGAGCCGAAGGATCGGCGTGGGGCTTCTATAACCAGCTGACCGAACCGGACGGCCTGCATGCCGCTGCGGCAGCCATCGCCCACGACCTCGCCGCCGGACCGACGTTCGCGCATGGCATCACCAAATCCATGCTGCATCACGAGTGGTCCATGACCATCGACCAAGCCATCGACGCCGAAGCGCAGGCCCAAGCGCTGTGCATGCTCACAGAAGACTTCGCCCGCGCATATCACGCGTTCGTCGCGAAACAACGCCCGACGTTCGAAGGGAACTGACGTCCATGTCCCTCGACCACCTCGACTGGCCGTTCTTCGACCCGCAGCACCAGACGTTCGCCACCACCGTCGACACGTGGACCACCACGCGCCCACCCGTCGACCACACCGACGTCGACGCGGCCTGCCGCACCCTCGTCCGGGATCTCGGGTCTTCGGGTCTGCTTCGGCACGTCGTGGCCGGCACCGCAGTCGGGGGAGAACGCGACGACATCGACACCCGCACCATCTGCCTCGCCCGCGAAAGACTGGCCCGATGGGATGCGCTCGCCGACTTCGCCTTCGCGATGCAAGGCCTTGGCTCCGGCGCGATCAGTCTTGTCGGCACGGACGAACAGAGACAGCATTACCTGCCCCATGTCGTCAGCGGTGAGATGATCGCGGCCTTCGCACTGTCGGAGGCCGACGCCGGTTCCGATGTCGCGGCCATGACCTGCGCGGCACGCGCCGACGGCGACGACTATGTGCTCGACGGCGAGAAGACGTGGATCTCCAACGGCGGCATCGCCGACTTCTACGTCGTCTTCGCCCGCACCGGTGAGGCGCCCGGCGCCAAAGGCATCACCGGGTTCATTGTCGACGCCCACACCCCCGGACTCACCATCGCCGAACGCATCGACGTGATCTCACCCCACCCGCTCGCCCGCCTGCGGTTCGACGCCTGCCGGGTCCCCGGCTCGCGGCGACTCGGCACACCAGGCAGCGGATTCGCCCTCGCGATGCGCACATTGGACGTCTTTCGGACCTCGGTCGCCGCAGCCGCCCTCGGATTCGGCCGGCGAGCCCTCGCCGAGGCACTCACCCGCGCCACCAGCCGGACCATGTTCGGCGGGCACCTATCCGACTTCCAACTCACCCAAGCAACCCTCGCCCGCATGGCGACGACCATCGACAGCGCAGCCCTGCTCACCTACCGCGCCGCATGGCGGCGAGACCAGGGGCACCCCATCACCCGCGACGCCGCCATGGCCAAAATGGCCGCCACCGAAGGCGCCCAACAGGTCATCGACGCCGCGGTCCAACTCTGGGGCGGCCTCGGCGTCGTCACCGGACACCCCGTCGAACGTCTCTACCGCGACATTCGAGCCCTACGCATCTACGAAGGCGCCACCGAAGTCCAACAACTCATCATCGCCCGGGAACTTCTCCGACACGCCACCACACCCAACCCCTGACACCCACCGCCTCACACCCTTCACTTCACCCCTCAATCCTCACCCCTCAATCCTCACCCCTCACCCCTCACCACGAGGTCGACCATGACGAGTGCGCACATCGACACCTTCGCCCGAGACAACCTGCCCCCACCACACCAGTGGCCCGACCTGACCTTCGACCTCCCCGAGCTGCGATTCCCCGACCAACTCAACTGCGCCACCGAACTGCTCGACCGACACATCACCGAAGGCCGAGGAGACCGCGTCTGCCTCCGTGCACCCGGCGGCCTCACCTGGACCTACGCCCAACTGCACGAGCACGCCAACCGCATCGCCGCCGTCCTCACCCACGACCTCGGACTCGTCCCCGGCAACCGGGTGCTCCTGCGCGCACCCAACAACCCCATGCTCGCCGCGTGCTGGTTCGCCGTGATAAAAGCCGGCGGCATCGCCGTCGCGACCATGCCACTGCTGCGAGCCAAAGAACTCGGCCAAATCATCGACAAAGCCCACATCACCCACGCACTCTGCGACACGGCGCTCGCCGACGAACTCACCGCCGCCGCCCGCAACCGCCCCCAGCTGCGCCACATCGTCCACTTCCACAGCGACCAACCCGACGGGCTCGAAGCGCGTATGGCCCGCCACACCCCCGACTTCACCACCGTGGCCACCGCCGCCGACGACGTCAGCCTCATCGCGTTCACCTCCGGCACCACCGGCGTGCCGAAAGCCACCGTCCACTTTCACCGCGACCTCATGGCCATCTGTCACTGCTTCCCCCCGTACGTGCTGCGACCTCAACCGGACGACGTCTTCATCGGCAGCCCACCACTCGCGTTCACCTTCGGGCTCGGCGGCCTGCTGCTCTTCCCCATGGCAGTCGGCGCATCCACCGTGCTGCTCGAAAAAGCCGGACCACCGCAACTGCTCGACAACATCAAAGAATTCGACGCCACTATCCTCGTCACCGCACCCACCTCCTACCGTGCGCTCGCCGCACGCGGCGCCGAACTCCGCGACACCCCTCTGCGAACCTGCGTCTCCGCCGGCGAAGCGCTCCCCGCAGCGACCCGGGCACAGTGGCGCGACGCGACCGGCATCGAGATAATCGACGGAATCGGCGCCACCGAGATGCTGCACATCTTCATCTCCGCCGACGCCGAACACGCCCGCCCCGGCGCCACCGGCATGCCGGTCCCCGGCTATCAGGCTCGCGTCGTCGACGAACACGGCCAACCCGTGCCGCCCGGAACCGTCGGACTCCTCGCGGTCAAAGGACCCACCGGGTGCCGTTATCTCGCCGACGACCGACAAACCACCTACGTGCGCGACGGATGGAACTACACCGGCGACTCCTACCTCATCGACGACGACGGCTACTTCCACTACCAGGCCCGCTCCGATGACATGATCGTCTCGTCCGGATACAACATCGCCTCACCCGAAGTGGAGGACGCGCTCATGGCCCATCCCGCCGTGGCCGAATGCGCCGTCATCGGCGTGCCCGACGACGAGCGCGGCCAGATCGTCTCCGCCTTCGTGGTGCTGCGCCCCCCGAACACCCCCGACGCGCCGACCATCACACAACTGCAAGATTTCGTAAAACAGACCATCGCCCCCTACAAATACCCCCGGGCCATCACCTTCGTCGACACCCTTCCACGCACCGAAACCGGCAAACTGCAACGCTTCAAACTGCGACAGACCACCGACGGGGGAGAGCCCACGTGAAACGCGTCCTGCAACCACCCGGCTGGCCACGACCCCGCGGATATGCCAATGGAGTCGTCGCCCGCGGACAAATGATCTTCGTCGCCGGCATGGTCGGCTGGGACACCGACCGCGTCTTCCCCACCGACGACTTCGCCACCCAAGCCCGACAAGCACTGCACAACATCGTCGAGGTGCTTGCCGAGGCCGGCGCCCGACCCGAGCACATCGTGCGGATGACGTGGTATGTCACCGACGTCGACGCCTACACGGCGGCCGCGCACGACGTCGGAAAGGCCTACCGGGAGGTCATCGGCGGCTTTGACGTCGCCATGACCGCGGTGGAGGTGAGTCGACTCGTCGAACCCCGAGCCATGGTCGAGATCGAGGTCACCGCGATGATCCCCGACTGACGCGGTCCTCATTGCACGCGGTCCGACTTTCACAACCATCGCAGGAGAACAATGCCATGACTGCTGGCAACCGAGCCCAGTTCCGGTGGGACGACCCGCTGCTGCTCGACACCCAACTCACCGACGACGAACGGCACGTGCGCGACGCCGCACGCGCTTATTGCCAGGACAAGCTCGCGCCACGGGCACTCGAGGCGTTTCGCCACGAACACACCGATCCCGCGATCTTTCGTGAGATGGGCGAGATCGGCATGCTCGGCCCGACCATTCCCGCCGAATATGGCGGAGCCGGGCTCGGCTATGTCAGCTATGGCCTCATCGCCCGCGAGGTCGAGCGAATCGACTCCGGATTCCGGTCGATGATGAGCGTGCAGTCGTCGCTGGTCATGGTGCCGATCGCCGAGTTCGGCACCGAAGCGCAGAAACGAAGATATCTGCCGCGTCTGGCCACCGGCGAGTGGATCGGATGCTTCGGCCTGACCGAACCCGACCACGGAAGCGACCCCGGCTCCATGGCCACCCGAGCCCGCAGTGTGCCGGGCGGCTTCCGCCTGACCGGTTCAAAGATGTGGATCACCAATTCGCCGATCGCCGACGTCTTCGTCGTGTGGGCCAAGGACGACGGCGGCCACATCCGTGGATTCCTGCTGGAGAGGGGGGCCGATGGGCTGAGCACCCCAGCCATCCACGGAAAAGTGGGGCTACGCGCGTCGATAACCGGCGAGATCGTCATGGACGACGTGTTCGTGTCAGACGGCAATGTCTTCCCCGGCGTACGGGGATTGAAAGGTCCCTTCACCTGTCTCAACAGTGCCCGCTATGGCATCGCGTGGGGAGCCCTCGGCGCCGCCGAGGACTGCTATCGCCGGGCCCGCGACTATGTGACGCAACGCCACCAGTTTGGACGGCCGCTCGCGGCCAACCAGCTGGTCCAGAAGAAGCTTGCCGACATGCTCACCGAGATCACCCTCGGGCTGCAGGGCTGCCTGCGACTCGGGCGGCTCAAGGATGAGGGACATGCGACGGTGGAGATGACGTCGATCCTCAAACGCAACTCGTGCGGCAAGGCACTCGACATCGCCCGGGTCGCCCGCGACATGCTCGGCGGCAACGGCATCAGCGACGAGTTCGGTGTCGCCCGGCATATGGTCAACCTTGAGGTGGTCAACACCTATGAGGGTACGCACGACGTGCATGCCCTGATCCTCGGCCGGGCGATCACCGGCATCTCCGCGTTCTGACCCCCGAGGCGTGTTCTTTAACGGGCCGCCCTCACCGGTGATCGAGTGTTGTGGCTGGTCACCTGATCACCGGTGAGGGCGGATTCGACAGCGCCCGTGGGCGATGTCGTGAGGCCCCATTTCATGAGGCCTCAGCTCAAAGGTCTAGCGTCGGGCCGTCAGCTTGAGCGGCTTGCACCCGGGGTCGGGCTGGCGGACTTCGCCGGCACAAGATGATGTGCGGCGGCCCACCGGTCCAGATCATCGGCTCGGACCGCGGCGAAGAGCCGCGCCGTCTCAGCAGTGGTGTTCAGGGCGCCGGTGTTCTCGCGGTGAGCAACGTCCGTGACCGGCATCGCGATCCCGACGACATCGCGCCCCGCCGGTCGCAGCTCGGTGGCGACGTCGAGAGGAGACAGCCCGCGAGTGTCCAGGTGGAGCCCCGTGCCGGCGAGCCCGATGAGTGCGGTGAGCTTCGACGGATCACTCAGGGCGGAGTCGGAGGCCAGCTTCTCGATGACCGCACCAAGATATGCGACCTGATGTTCGTCCCGCAGAATCGCGCCGTAACGGTAGGCGGGGGGTTCTGTCGGGGCGCCGGGGAAGTTCATGCGTTGGCGCAGATAGTCTCTCGCCTGCGCCCCGGTGAAGTGGTAGCAGCCCGGATCGAAGCGGTGGCCGGTGTGAAACGAGATCGCGGCTTCCTTGACGCAGAAGTCGACGCCACCGATCGCGTCGGTGAGTGCGGACATGCCCGACAGGCCGACCGTCGCGGCTCCGTCGAAGGTCAGTCCGGTCAACTCGCTGACCACGCGGCTGAGTTCGGCGAAGCCGCCGAGGGCGTACGCGCTATTGATCTTCATGGGTTTGTTGGTCTTGTCCTTGACCTCCAGGTCGCGGGGGATCGTGATCAGGTAGATGTGTCGACGGTCCGCCGGCACGTGGGCAACGATGATGGCGTCGGACCGGTCGAGGCCCATGTGAAACTGGCCGTCGTCCAAGCCTGCGATGAGGAAGTTCAACGGCCGGCCAGCCAACGCCGTCGGAGCGTTCGTGCCGCCGGGAAGCAGCGGGGTCGACGCCGTGTCAGTGAGCCACGCCCGGAACCCCATCGGGACGGCGAGCGCGGCGAACACGAGCATGGCGACGCCGCCGGCCGCCAGTGTCCGGCGGCGAGTTCGCCGCCGACGCACCGTCGCGGCGACCGCCTGGCTCACGCCGGCCGGGTCGGGGACGAGATGTTCATGGCGGTGAAAGGACTGGCGAATCTCGTCTTCGATCATGTCCGTGCCTCCATCGGGTTGCGGCTGTGGTCGGCTGTGATCGCGGACCGCAGGGTGGCCAGTCCGCGAGAGATGTGTGAGCGGACGGTGCCGGTGGCGCAGTCGAGGACTTCGGCGATGTCGGAGTCGCTGAGATCCTCATAGAAGCGCAACACCAACGCCGCGCGTTGTTGGCGGGGGAGGGTCCGCAGCAGCGTCCACACGCGGTCGCGGTCGGCGGACTGGTCGGCGTGGTCAGCCGTGGCGGTGGCTGTCGTGACCGTTCGCAGGTCAGCCGGGCTGCCGCTGAGCACGGTGCGTCGCCACCACGAGCCGCGCCGCCAGTCGACGTGGGCGTTGGTGACCATTCGTCGCACATAGAGCGCGGGTATGTCGGCGGCGGCGACCTTGCGCCAATGCAGCTGCACCTTGACCATGACCTCTTGGACGAGGTCGGCGGCGAGATGGCCGTCGCCGGTGAGCATGGTGGCATAGCGCAGCAGGGGTCGCAGCTGAGTCGCCGCGAACTCTTCATAGGTCACGTTCCACCTCCGGGGTTTCTCGACATAGACGGGTCGAGGTGCCAGAGGTGTTGCAGTCAGGCTCGCCCTTTCTGAATCGTTGCGGCCTTGCCACGATCGTCGTAGCATCGAGGCGTGCTGTATGACATGCCGACGCTGGACGAGGACGATCGCCGGGTCATCACGGAGATCGACGCTTATTTCGCCGATTTTGTGCGGTCGACCGGCGGCGTCCGCAACCACACCTGGCTCGGCGGGGTGCGCAAGCGGCTGGTCGCCGGAGCGATCATGGGCTCCAACACAATCGAGGGTTACTCGGTCGACCTGAGCACGGCGATTGCACTCGTTGACGGCGCGGCGATCTCCGCAGACGTGTCCGAAGCGGCTCGCGATGCGGTCACCGGCTATCGCGACGCGCTGACGTGGGTGTTGCGAATGCCGCAGATGGACTTCTTCTCATATGGCGAGATGCTGTTATCGGGACTGCACTACATGATGACCCGGGCGTGGCCCGACAAGACGCCGGGAAACTACCGGCGCGGTGGAATCATGGTGACGGGAAGCGATCCGCTGGCCCCCGCATATGTCGGGCCGGCGCCGGAAGCCGTGCCCGAATTGATGCGTGACCTCGTGGAGTGGCTCAATCGAGACGAGGAAGCGCAACATGTTCTGGTCCGGGCCGCGTTGGCCCACCTCAACCTCGTGGCGATCCATCCCTGGCGTGACGGCAACGGTCGGATGGCCCGATGCCTGCAGACATTGGTGATCGCGCGGGGTGGCCGGACCCATCCGGAGTTCTGCTCGATCGAGGAGTGGCTCGGCCACGACATCAACACGGTTGACTATTATCGGGCGCTGCGGGAATCGACCCGAGGCTCGTATCAACCCGAACTCGACTGCCATTCGTGGGTCAGGTTCTGTCTGCGCGCCCACCACCTGCAGGCGCAGATCGTCGCGAAACGGCTCCAACTCGGGCTGCAGGTGTGGGAGGCGTGCGAACGGCTGGCGGCCGAGTTCGGCCTGTCGGGTCGCAGCGTGTCCGCTCTAAATGCGGCGGCCGGCGAGGGACTGCGCCGCGAGGTCTACCAGAGCGACGAAGGACTGTCGCGAGACCAGGCGATCCGCGACATCCGTCGGATCGAACGCGCCGGCCTCGTGCGATCAATCGGGTACGGCCCAACGCTGCGCTACCTGGCGGACGGCCCACTGAAGTCCGCCGCCGACGAGGTCGCTGCCTCGCTCACCGCGCCACCGGTCGAGCCGTACGGTGAATGAGTCCGGACTGTCTTCCCTGTCCGGCGACCGTGGCTGATGAGCCGGCCCGGCGCACTGCGAAACCTCGCCGCTGGCGTGGTTGTTCATGACGAATTGTCGGATTCTGTGGGAGCTGCGGAATCGATTGGAGGTCACCCCAACACGCGTGGTAAGGTCATCCGCGTTGCCGACCGAGCGCCGCTAGCTCAACTGGCAGAGCAGCGGACTCTTAATCCGCGGGTTCGGGGTTCGAGTCCCTGGCGGCGCACAATTGATCAAGACCCTGACCAGCGGAAACGCGGTCCGATAGGTCTTTTCGATCATCCACTTTGAAGCTAACTACGGTCGATCCGCGATCAACAGCATTGGTGGTGGATCGACCTGCCGCTCGCGTTGCCTACCCGTCAGGTAGCCGAGTTCATCGTCTTCAGCGCCTTCAAGCGCTTGGCTTGGCCGCATCATCGTGCGCCTCGTGCTTCCTCACATCGAGTACGGCCGCACCGCATGATCACGAAGCGTCGTCTCAACGTTGCGACGGTATTCGTGTCCAAGACAGCTCTTTGGCGTAGACCGTGGAGCTGCGGCGCACGGTCATGCCGACCTTCTCGTAGAGGGCGAGCGCGCCGGTGCCCGAGTGTGTCCACAGAGCACAGACAGGGCGACCCATGCGGTGGAACGCGGCGAACGTGTGGCGCAGCAGGAGGCTGGCGATGCCGCGCTTACGATAATCCCGATGCACGGCGACCCGCTCGACATAGCCCTCGTCCCTGCCGAGGAAGGCGAGGGCTATGACGACCCCGACCAACCTGCCGTCCGCATAGGCCGCCATGGAGGCCTGCGGGAAGTACGCCGAGCGCTCGACGGTCTGGGTGGCCCATTCGGCGTACCCCTTGCGCCGCTCCTGCCAGTCGTCGAAGGCATCCTCGCAGACCTCGTACGCGGTGTGCCACTCGTGCTGTTCGAGGGGCATGATGTCGATCATCGGTTTTGATATATGCAGATGGCTGGCTTCAATCATGAGCTGCCACGACGTCGCCTTCGGGGTGAACCCGGCGCGTTTTACGAGCGCGACGGCGGCATGATCGCGGTCCTCGACGGTCTGGACGAGCCGCTGCGAACCCGCGGCGCGGCCGCGGTCCTGGGTCCAGTCGAGCAGGGCCTGCCCGATGCCCCGATCCCGGGCGGCGGGGTGGACGTCGACCTCGGAGCGGCGGTTGGACCAGGCCCAAGCCATGAGCGCTTGGGCAGGATCGTGGATCAGGACAGTGTCGAGTGCGAGGTCGAACCCGGCGCGGGCGAAGACTGAGGCGATGCCGTCCGCGTCGGTTTCCGAATGTCCGTGGAGGTTTTCCTCGCAGGCCACGACGAGCCGGTGGATGTCGGGGATGTCATCGGGTGTGGCGGGCCGGGCGGTGTGGCCGCTGGGCAGGAGCATGATCGCAGTCTATTGGGTGGCCGACGTTCGCGATATTCTTGCGCTCTTTGGCGCAAGGAGGATTTCAGTGACGCTGCTGCGAATCGGCCCAGCGGGGATCGCTCGCAGCCGGTTTGCGATCTCGCCGCTGATGGAGACGGTCGGAGCGCTGATCGCCCTGCACCGTGGAGCTACGCCCGCCTGGCTTGCCGATAGATCGGATAAATCTGTTCCAGTACCGTTTCGGGCCTGGTTGGCGGGCGACGATGTCGCCGCCGGGCTCCTAAGTCTGATCTCGGCGACCAAGTTCCTGCCCGACACGATCACCCCGCCGCCGCGGGGCGGCATGAACACCCGTCTCGCCGACGAACTCGCCGATGTCGCGGCGTTCTCCGACGACGCCATACGCACGAGCGTCGTCCTCTTCGTCGAGGCGAGCTGGCAGCCCCAAGAGCTGGCCTGGCTCGCACGGAAAAACGTCGCTCGGCAGCTCGCCGAGGCCTTGGCGGAGGGCTGGGCGCGGTTCGTCGAGTCCGACTGGGCACGGCGCCGGGCGATCCTCGAACGCGACGTCAGACCTTCGGAGAATTCACCCGACCATTCTCGTACTAACGCCACACGGTCTGACTCCAGCCGCACTCGTCGCGGCATGACAGTGCGTCCAGTGCTGTCGGCGCACGTGGGCGCAGCACCGTGCTAGGTGAGCCCTGTCCGGTCGGGCGGCCGGTTAACCGGACGTGTCGCCGTGGTGCGTTCGCTAACGTCCCACCTCATGGAGAGCACCCACCTACGCACCGAACGCCTCGAGCTTCGCCCGGTGCGTGACGAGGACGTCGACCGAATCCTGGAGTACCGCAACCTACCGGAGGTCACTCGCTGGCTACTGCGCACCGAGGTCGACCCTGTGTCCTTCCGGGCGGCGTGGCGGCGCGCGGCGGAGGACACCGACGACCATAGCGTGGCGGTCGTCCTTGACGGCGTGGTGATCGGGACCGTCTCGCTCGAGGTGATCGACGGGATGGGCCAGCCCGGCATGCCGCCACGGACGGAGGCCCAACTCGGCTACACCTTCGACCCGGGGTACGGCGGCCACGGCTACGCGAGTGAGGCTGTCACCGCGATGGTGGTGCACGCGTTCGACCAGCTGGGCGTTCGAAGGATTGTCGCTGGCTGCTTCGCGGACAACCTCGCCTCGGTGCGGATTCTGGAGAAGGTCGGCATGCGCCGTGAGCAACACGGCGTCGGCGACTCCTGGCACGCCGAACTGGGCTGGGTTGACGGCTACACGTACGCCCTACTCGCCGAGACATGGCGCCGCGGGACGGCGCCGCAGGGCCGGCGATGGTGATGTGGCTGGAACTCCTCGCTGCGTTCCAACCGAAGGACTGACATCGGCATGTCCGCGAGCTGGCCGACTCGACGTGCCGTGACGTTCTGTAGCGAGCTGATCGCGGCACGAGCGGATGCATGGCGCGCTCGTGTCGAACGTATGCAAAGGATGAAGGCGGCCGGCTTCGAGATACAGAGCCCATGAAGGCATCGACGAACGTCAACTCTTAATCCGCGGGTTCGGGGTTCGAGTCCCTGGCGGCGCACCAGCAATGAACAGGGCGTCTCCCAATTCTGGGAAACGCCCTGAGGTCTTTTTGGAGTGTCTGACAGCAACCCTGTCAACTGTCGACGTCATCGTGAAGACCAGCCCGGTCTTCTCCCAGCCCGCCCGCCGAGCGTGGCGTTATGCCGAGGTCGAGTTTCCTCTGCCGCCGGGATTCGGCCTCCTTCTGGAGGTGGGCCGGGTCGCAGCTCCTCGTTTCCAGTTCGGCCAGGGTGGGCGTCGTAGCAGTCATCAGCCAGCGGGATGGGCGTCTGGAACCAGCCTGGCCAGTTTCCCGACTTTGCCTCCTGCAACCAAGCAACACGCCCGTCGTACCGGATCGAAGGCGAACAAGATCCGTATCTCGCCTGATCGGATTGAGCCTGGCCTTGGCTCTTTCATGTTGCGGTGTCGAGAGCCTGAGGTCCGGTCGACCAACGCCGCCAGCAACACGCAGCCAACCGGAAGTCTCAAAGGCATATCAAGCTTCTCAAATGTTTTTGTGGGCACCCTCGCCCATGAAAGCCCTCACCGCACTCCGTATTGCCTCAGCATGAAGATAGATGTCTTCAATGGATCCGATCAGATGGCGGGTCTCTGTCTTGTCGGCATCGAACGTGCCAACGTACTTCCGGGCCTTTCCGTTGAAATGCAGCCGCGCGATGGGTTTGCGGTTGTTGTCGTCGAGAATGACCGCAAAGTACGACTTGGCATCACGGCCAACAATTCGCTGGGGCTTGACCTCGCTACACGCGATCGCCTTGATGATCTGGTAGCCATTAAGTTCTTCAAGCGTGGTTTCTACCTCCGAGTCACGGGCGACATCGCTCAGCGCACCCTCTTCGCTCTCAAGCACCTCGGCTGACGCCTCGGTAAACTGTGAAGGAAGGCCTGCATTCAGTGCGCTCTTCAAGCGTTCATTCACTTGATCCTTGACAAACTGCGAGGCAGCCTTGGCAACGAGCGACCTGAACTGTTCACGCCTCCTTTGGGTGAATGAACCCTCGGATACTCTCGACGTGAAGAACCTAATCCATTCATCCTCAGGCTCGTTGAACTGTGCCGCCATCAAACGCTTGATCTGGCCGAGATATTTTAGCTCCTCAGCCGCGCTGATGATGGAGTCGAGATCGAATACGTCCTTTGTGAGCTTACGCAGCTCCGGCAGAAGGGTATCGTCGATATCTTCCAGATCCAGCACGAGGAAGGGCTTGGCATCCATTTTGTTGGGAGCATCGAGATCCGTATAGAAATGGTAGACAATCCCATTGGTGAGAACGGCGATCCGCGCATTCGTAACGGAAAAGTATCGATAGAGCTGAGACGCGTGTTCAATTTTCAGAGAGTCGCGCGGCTGCTTGCATTCGATGAGGATCTGCACCTCGCTGGCGCGCATGATCGCATAGTCGACCTTCTCGCCTCTCCTGATCCCCACGTCGGCGGTGAACTCCGGCACCACCTCCAGCGGATCGAAGACGTCGTAACCGAGAACCGTCGAGATGAACGGCATGACGAAAGCGTTCTTAGCAGCTTCTTCCGTCTGAATCGCATCCCGCTCATTCCGGACTTTCGTAGCGAGCTCCGCGACCCGTTCATCGAATTCCATTTGCACACTCCCTTTGGGAAAGAGACGAAAAGGCGCCATACGCTGCCGTCAGTGTCCTTCTGCTGGCGAGTCGGATATCCACGGCAACGACCGGATCGTACCGAGCGACTGTGTAGCACGAAGCCGCAAAACCGACCGACTTATCCCTCCTTTCGTCGGTCCGATCCGACAGAAGAGCAGGTTTGCAGTGTCTCGGTCGTGAGTAGAATGCGCGACTGACTGGAGGCGCACGAGACCACTCGCATCGCGGCACATGACGACGCGCAGCGCGCCGCCGGGCTGGGGGACGACCTTCTTGAGTCATCGTGCGACGGCGAAGAAACACGATGTGGCGCCCGAACCCGGTCTCCGATGCCAGCGGGCCGCATGTCCTCCCGCCCGAATGCGCCGATCGCAAGGTGATCTGCGCGATCCCGCTACCGGCATGCCGGCGGATCGCCTGTCACCACGATCCGCCGTTCGTATTCTGACGCGCCAGGTGCTCAATTGACCGAGGCTCCGACCTGCGGAAACGTGCTCCGACATGTTGTTTCGATCATCCACGTTGGACTGAAAATGATCGATCCGCGATCGACAGCATGTGGTAGCGGACCGCCCCCGACTAGCGCTAGTAAATCTTACTTCTGAGCCGGATCTCGGGGTATCAGCCGCTGCGCGGCATCCCCAACGGCGCCCCACACGGACTTCACGTACCGGTATCTCCGACGGGTGCAGTCGTCCGGTTGACGACCGGTCAGAAGCGGTGAGGGATTATGCGGTCTCGTTGCTGTTCCTCCGCGAATTGCCCACGCCGACGAGGGCTCCATGATGGAATTCACCCCCGATCTCTTGATGCGCTGGCGTCGGCGGATGGTGCGCAAGGGGCGGCTGACCGTCCGAGGTCAGGGGTTCGTTAGACGTCGCAGCACCGCCGTGAATTCGGGCAGGTCTGGTCCTGCAGCGGCGAAGAATGCTTGGTCGGCTGCCTCCACGGCGACGACGGCGCGGTCTGCCAGGGCTCGCCCCTCGGGGGTCACGGCGAGCGCGCGGGCCCGCCGGTCGCTCGGATGCGGCTCCCGGCTGACCAGCCCGGCCTCCTGAAGGGTACGCACCACCTGTGACGTCATCATCTCGTCAGTCGCTGCGTGGTCGGCGAGTTGCTTTTGGGTCACCGGCGTCTCGGTGTCGAGGTAGGCCAGCGAGGCCAGCAGGACGAACTGGACGTGGGTCAGTCCGAACGGTTTCAGCGCAGCGCGTTGGGCGGCCTGCCAACGGTTGGTCGCACGCCACAGCATCAGGCCTGGGCTGTCGTCGGCGGACTTGAACTCGGTGGCGAGGCCGGGGTTGTGGTTCACCACAACGCGGCCGGCGACGACGTGCGGGGAGCAGCCTCTGCGGCGAGAGCGGCGGGAGAGTTCCCGGTCATCGCGCGGTGAATCACCACGAAATCGCTGTCGGACAACGGGATCAGCCCTCGACGCAGACGGTACCCCCAGTTTGGTTCAGCCGTGAGCTCAAGCCTGCCGCGCAGATCGGCTATCGATACTGGCCTCCCCTCGGGGGCGTAGCCGACGCTCCGCCGCCATGGTCGCCAGCCATCCTCGTCGCCCTGCCACAACTGGTCGTCCGCTAGCACGCCCACGGCAGTAAAGGCCTGCACCGGCCCACCATCGCGCATACCTTCGCGGGGGGAGTAGAAGACGAGCCCGTCACCTGCCTTCATCCGGGCGAGCGGCCCACGCTTTCCGTGATTGACTTGGGCGATCCCCAGCGAGACGGCACGGGTCACGTGCTCGGCGCTTACCACGCCCAGCCAGGCCGTCACGATTGCTCCCGAGCGAGGGCGGCCGCTTCTGCGACCCCCACCAGACGTTCGAGGTCGGGTTGGACGGACGACGCGACCCCTGACCCTAGGATCAGTCGCCACAACGGTGCGAGCAGCCCGGACAGATACACCTGTACGGACACCTCGGTGCGGCCGTCGCCCAGGACGCGCACTCGGTGGTCGAACACCAGTCGCGCGCCGGGGAGGTAGGAGACATCGAGGAACACCTCACCGGGGACCAGTCGCTCGACGGCGAAGCGGACCTTGAAACCACCCTTGGGTTTCAGAGTGCCGGTCGCACCCTCGGTGAAGGGGCCATCAAGACGGACCCACTCGGTGTCCAGGTTCCACTGTGGCCAGGTGGCCATGTCGGCCCAGCGGTCGAAGAAGGCCTGCGGTGAGGCGGTTGAGGTGATGCGGGCGGAGGCTAGAGTGGTCATGCCCAGACAGTAAGCGCGCATAGTAATGATGTCAAGCGCGCTTACTACATTCCGGACCCGATCACAGCGGCGACCGGGATGCCGCGAAGCCCCTGACGCCAGCGCCGCCGGCGACGGCGTGGCGGGTGGTGTCGGTGTCGGACAGCCGTTCGGTCGCCGTTTCACCGGGGTGCGCGTCTGGCTTCGACGAGGGTCCGGGTCGAGTGGGCCACGAAGACGCCATGCTTTCGGATATGGGCGTCGAGTCGCCGGAGCGTCTCCCGGTAGCGCTCGACAGTGAAGTCGGGCACCCACCAGACACATGTGCGCAGGGTGTAGACGACCGCGCCGATGTCGAAGAACTGCATCCGGCAGCGCGCGGTGCGTAGGTCCATGACCTGCAGGGAGGCCGCCCGCGCCGCCGCTGCCTCACGATCGGGATCACGGCCCAGGCGCTCTCGTGGCAGTGGGCCGAGGAACCACTCAATGAGCTCGAACGCGGACGCCGGCCCGACGTGTTGGGCGAGGTAGGTGCCTTCATCGACCAACACGCGGGCGATCTCGCACCAGTCAGGATGCGCCGGATGGCGGCTCGTCACCAGCTCGAAGCTGGCGTCGGGAAACGGCAAGGACTGTCCCTGCTCAACCGGCACGACCTCCACACCACGGGCCGACAACAGACTACGGGCGAGCTCCACGTTCGGTGGCCACCCCTCGGTGACAACCATCCTCGGCGGCAGGTGCGGCATCTCCGCGATAATCTCGCCGCCACCGGTGTCGATGTCCAAGGCCGAGGCGACAAGTGGCAGGCGTGATGCGAGCAGACGTGAATACCCCCACGGCGGCCGCTCTTCCGTTGCCCGCCCCTCGAGCCAGCCGAAGTTCCATCCGGACACGTCCACTGCGGCAGCCTCATCGATGAGGTCGCTGAACGCACGCACACCAGCATCCTTTCGGCGCGGTCAAATGAGTTTGCGTGCAGGTCTTCAGGTTCGCGATGACCTGTTCGATCACGTAGCGAACCTTGTGGGATTTCATTGTTGTGCTTCTATTTCCCTGCATCGGTCTGGGTATGCTTACTCCGGTCCGCAAGGCGCATCCCCGCGACCGGCGCCCGTAGGGCGCACGTTCGCGGCACACTTGCAGCTCGGAGCTCGCCGCCGAAGGGCGAGCGGCCGACCTTTCATGCACGATCTGGGGAGGTTCCGATGTCCGTGGACCAAGACCTAGTCGGCGAGTTTCATCAGGCGATGCTCGACGTCTATCACAATGCCAAACGACTGGCCGGCTACAACGCGACTTACTTCTACCGCATGGTGCTTGATCATGGAGGCTACGAGACGGCCCGTCGCCTGTTGGGCAGTTCGCAGGTTTCCTCGGGACTCGCGGAGTTGTGGCAGAAGGGGCACCTCGACATCAGCATGGAAAATACAGTGCTCCAGCAGCGATTCGACACATTGTTCAGTGACGAGGAACGCGATATCGCCCGCAACCGGCTCACAGACCTCGGTTTCAGGCCGTCACGCTGACTCCGAGCTTTCTGGTACGTCGAAGAAGAGGCACAGTGTCGTCGCCTGGAGTGGGGTCAACGCTGACATTGTTGTCACCGTATGCTTCCGGCTGTCAGTGGTCCACACAGCGCGTACGTCTCGTGCGCGCCGAGGTGTTGTCCAACCTGGTGTACCTTGACCTGACAATAAGGACGGAAGTCGACGGGGTGGTCGCGTTGGCAGTGGACGAACGTCGGGCCGAGAAGATCCTCGCGCCGTTGGGCATCTTCGACAATCAATGGGTCCTGGAGCTGGCAGGCGAGCAGGCGTGATGGCGGCGACAGTCCCTTCCTTCGTCTTTTCAGAGTCGGTCGGCGCGATCACCGACTGGGCGCCGCTTACCCTGCCCGACGGCCGGCCCGCGGTGGTGACCGGTGGCGTTGACGGCACCGTGCGACTGTGGGACCCCGATACCGGTCGACAGGTGCGACCGCCGATCGTGGCTTCCCCCGTCAACGGGGCGAGCGCGGCATGGGTGCGGCGGGTGGTCGTACACGCTGCTGAGAGGGGTCCGCGGGTCACCGTGTACGCCGGGGACGACCCGGCCTCGGGGATGCCGGCCCCGGTATTGGTGTGGAACCCGCTCACCGGCGAGCCGGTCAGTGAGGCACCGGCCCCCGCGTGCGACGACGTTGACAGTGCGGGCGGCACGGACGATCCGCCAGGCGGGATTGGCGGGACGGTCACCGGGGCGGTCGTCGGTCTGGCGGTGCTGCCCGGCGCAGGTGGCCTCGTGGTCTCCACCCACGAGGGTCGGGACGAGGCGCTGACCTGGGATCCGCTGACAGGTGAACGTGTAGGCACCCTGCCGTTCGCCGTTCCCGATGGTGCCATTGTCGTCCACGGCGCCGACAGACCACTACTGGCCGGCACGGTCGGCGGGACCATGGTCGTGGTCTTGGATCCGACCACCGGCGTCATGATCAGCGAACCGTTCGCACCACATACCGCCGGTGTCACCGCGCTGTGCGCGGTGTGCCTGGCCGACGGGCGTACGCTGATGGCCACCGCTGGCGAGGTCCCGGGCCGGGAGTTCGGCCCGTTGCCAGACGAGGTGAAGCTGTGGGATCCACAGACCGGCGCCGCCCTGCCCGCTCCCTTCATCTGCCACGCCACCCGGATTGCGGCCGTCCGTCGGACCGGCGGCGACTGGCTGGCCTGCGCCAGCGACGAAGGCCCGGTGCGGGTGTTCGACCCAGTCACCGGAGCCGAGCACGGCGCCGGGTTCGACCCGTTGCACACCGTCGCCCGGCTGGCCGTGTTGCGCGGCCCGGCCGGTCGTACGCTCGTGGTAACCGGCGACGATAACCACGACGAGGTACGGGTCGGCGACCCGGTTACCGGGCAGCGGTTGGCCGCCTTCGCCGAGATATATCCGGAGCGCATGTTGGCCGTGCCCCGCGCCGACGGTACCGACGCGCTGCTGGCCACCGACGGCGCGGCCGGCGTCAGCGTGTGGGACCCGATGACCGGTGAGGAACTGGTCGGCCGGTTGGCCGGCCACGCCGCAGTCGAACCGGACCACGATGAACTACTGGTCGCACTGGTGAGCGGCACCGACGGGCGGTTGATGGTGGTCACCGGCGGCAGTGACGGCACACTACGCCGCTGGGACCTGCCGTCGCTGTAGGACCACGACCACGACCACGCCTACGCCTACGACTTCGGTCTGCGCCGCGTCCTGGACGGTCTGGCCGTCCTTATCGATCTCGACAGGACCTTGGACCCTGTCGCCTCGCAGCCACAAGCGTGAAGCTGACACTGTGGATGGTTCGCAGAGGCGAAGGCCTCATCCGCGCTGCCCGGTCCGGCCGGGCCAGCCGTGCACCTTGTGCCAACTGGACGCGACCGGTCCGCAGGACTGTGGGTTGGTCTATCTGGTGATGGGCGATGAGGAATTGCGTGCTGGACTCGCCGCAATGCAACGCAACGCCGCCAATTCAGCGGGCTTCCGGCGGGGCGGTGCCGTCGATCGTCACGACCGTAAAGTCGTCGTCGACTGAACCGTCACCGCAAAGCAGGCTTTGCTGGAGCAGTGACGCTATCAGCGTGGTGCCGCGAAGTTCGAGGACTCTGTCAAACACGTGATCGCGCCCGTGCGACCTCCACACGCCGTCGGACATCGTCACCACCGACCATGGGGTGGCCAACGAAGCGGTGAACCCAACGATCTCTGCGTTGCCGGAACCGACCGGCGGATTCTTGGCTTGGTGTTGGGTGAGTTCGATGAGGGGAGTCGCGTTCGAGATGGCGACTGCCGCACTGTCGCCATTGGACGCGCCAACAACCCGGCCGTCGGCGATGCCAAAGGCTATCAATGTGGTGAGGCCCGCGTCCGCATCTGCGGCGACCGCCATGTCTGCCGCCCGACAAATGCGCCGCCAGGAACGCTCGGCCCTGAGCCTCCTCGGAGCCACGCCGCTCGCCGCGTCGAGGGCGGTCTGGCAGGCTACCTGCGCCGCACGGGCGCCGCCGGCATGTCCGCCCTGCCCATCCGCCAGCAGACACAAGACGATGTCGGTGTCTGCCGGGTGTCGAGCGATGAGAAACGCATCCTCATTGTTCGGATGTGGGCCTTGTTCCGATAGCGATGCCACGCTGATGGTGGTGTCGGCGTAGTCGCGAGAAGCGAACATCATGGCGAAGCGTCGCCCCCCTCGTCGGTGCGGGAAACCGGCCCGGTTCGTGTCGGTCGGCGGCGCAATCGTAACCGCCAGCCGGCCAGGGTCGCGATACCGAGGATCGGGATGGCCACCAGCATGATCGGGAGGAGGATGAGCGGGCGGGCGGGAAACATTGTCGGTTCGGGTGCGGGTCCGCCGAACTCGACCCGAACGCAGCAGATCCTGGGCGACATCGAGTGCCAAGACTTCATTGGGCGGATCGAGCAGCACCTCAGGTGCGTGACTTTGGCGCAGCGCGACCAGCGTCACATGGCCGGTCTCGGTGAGGCCGGTGCCAGTCGTCCCAGCAAGCATCTCTTTGGAAAGCCTGCGATCCGGCTGATAGACGACCGCCGCCAGATCGGTGCCGTGCCGCCACCCGACCGCCCGAACCGCCATGCCGGTGACCGGATCGATCGGCGGGCCGTCGGCGTTGGTGCCGGTCCGCGCGTCCAAGTAGCCGACGTGCCACTGGCGGGCGGCCAGAGCAGGGGCGTCGCAGTCTGTGCGGCAGCCCTCCACCGCGACGGTGACGATCTTTGTGTCGTCGGGTGTGAAGGCCGCCGTGCCCGCCAGGTATCTTCCCGGTTCCAGTGTGGACGTCCACAGTGTCCGTCCGGTGACGTCGATCATCCGTAGTTCGTCGCCGACGGTTACCGCGATCCGTTTGCCGTCTGGCGAGAACGCGGCGAGCGAGGCACTGCGCAGTTTGTTTAGGTCTCCGAGATCACCGACGATCTGCCGCGTGCCTCCGGTGGTCAGGTCCAGTAGCCAGAGCCTGGCAGGCTGGACACCGGTGCCGGTCACCGGGTC
The DNA here is from genome assembly GCA_963736695.1 of uncultured Actinomycetota bacterium. Classification (GTDB taxonomy): domain Bacteria; phylum Actinomycetota; class Actinomycetes; order Mycobacteriales; family Micromonosporaceae; genus CAVTPU01. Next base: position 1,501,527 of record CAVTPU010000004.1, on the reverse strand, counting down.
GAAGTGGGTCGGTTCCTGATTGAAGTCGATGGCGAGCAACGACTTTCCGTCCGGTGCCCAGGCGACAGGCCGCCCGCAGCACGTGGCGCCGTTCACACCCCGGAAGGCCCTGCTCTTGCCGGTCCCGAGATCGGTGACCACGACCCAGCCGTCCTTCTCGGCTCCAGCCTTAAAACCTTGTGCCACGAACGTGCCGTTGGGGGAGAGCAGCACGTCGTCGCCTGGAGTGACCTCACTACCGCCGTAAAGCATCATCCGGTATGAGCCGTCTCGGCCAACCACCGCCACCTTGCCCTCATGGTCGATCAGGTCACTGCCTGAGAGCCCGAGCCCGCTCCCGGTGAACAGCACCGACGCTGGCCCGCGAGGATCCTGCTCCACTGTGGCCTGCCACATCCATGGCAAATGCAACTTCCCTGGTACGGCGTCAGCCGGTTTTCCGCCAGCGTATAGCGGCGCCGGTCCGAACAGCCACACCGGCACCAGCGCCGTTATCGCGACCACGACGCCCACCACGGAGAGCATCGCGGCGATCCTTTCTCGCAGCCGGGCACGCCGGCCACGACGCCATAGATCATCGGGCACACGGACAGCCGGCGTCCGTTCACCGAGCTCCGCCAATGCCTCTTTCAGTTGCTCGCTCACCGGTAACCTCCTTCGGCGTTTGACGCGCCAACCAGGTCGGCCAACTCGGGTGCCGTCGCCTGGAGCCGGGCGAGCGCGTCGCGGACTTGACTCTTCACGGTCGACACCGAGCAGCCGAGAACTTCGGCTGACTCCGCTATGGTGAGGTCTTCGTAGAACCGGAGCACGAGCACCGCGCGTTGCCTCGGGGCGAGTCGGGCGAGTGCCTGACGCACCACAAGCGACCGAACGGAATCGGTGGTGGGATCGGGCAACGGCAGGTCCGGAACCTCGGAGCGCAGTTCGACAGCCCGCCAGCGGCGGCGCCACATCGATACATGCTGGTTATACATGGTGCGCCGGACATAGTGGTCCGGGTCGCCAGCGGCTGCTACCCGCTCCCAGTGGCGGGCAACCCGTACCAGAGTGTTTTGCACTAGGTCTTCCGCCAGATGCCAGTCTCCGGTCAGCATGAACGCGACCCTCGACAGCGGCAACAGTCGTGCGGCCACGAAGGCCCGGAACGACTCTTCGGTATCCACGAACACCTCCCTACCCATATGCACGCCTCCAGACCCCAGTTTGGACGGGCCTCCCGGGCCTCGATGAAGACAGGGACGGGAGCCGGCCAGTTTGGCGCTCACCTAGCCGGGTGTTCGCTTGCCGACGCTGGGTTGGTCTGGTCTGATGCGAGCATGCAACGGGACGAGCCCTACTATCGGCGGGACCTGTCGTTCGTACATGATCAAGGTTTTGGTTTTCACGCGCAGAACTGCGCCCCGGGTGTGCTCGAGTGGTTGGAACCGGTTCTTGCGCGAGATGGCTTAGTTCTGGAGATCGGCTGCGGAACGGGCCTGTTGACACAACGCCTCGTGGCAGCAGGGCACCAGGTGCTCGCCACCGATGCGTCCCCGGCCATGCTCGAACTCGCGCGTGAAGTCCTGCCTGGCACGCAGTTCGCCCGCCTGAGCCTGCCGGACGATCCGGTTCCACCCGCCGACGCGATCGTCGGGACCGGCCACGCGTTGAATTACCTGGACACGGTCACTGACGTGCACCGAGCGTTGAGGGCGCTTGCCAGCGCGCTCAAGCCAGGCGGTGTCATGGCTCTCGACGTCTGCGACCTGCGTTGGGGACAGGCCCGCCGGGATGCTCCCGCTCAGGTCCACAGTGGTGACGGGTGGCTGCTCGTCTCCCGATTCTCGACACCGGCCGCCGATCGCTTCGTTCGGGACATGACCACGTTTGTCGAACGCGACGACGGGCTGTGGCAGCGCGACGATGAACACCATGACAACGTTCTGCTCGACACAGCGACCCTGCCAGCGCTCCTGCGGCCGCTCGGGATCAATACACAGGTACGTTCATCGTTCGGCACAGAGACCCTCCCCGATGGACTCGTCGTGCTCATCGGCCACGCAGTCTGACGGGAAGGTCTCAGCAGACCACGTTGTGGAACAGGGCGACACGGGACTGTAGCGGCCGGAATTCCAGACCAGGGTAGGCCGGGACCAAGCGGCAGCGGACGCCCGGTCGACCGTTGCCGATTCAATCGGCCACGGTCAGATTCCGGCACAAGACCGTCGCAACCGGAGCGAAGCGGAACTGCCACGCAGCCCGCAATCATGGCAATACATTGACATCAATGTTTTGCATCTTTAATGTTCGCGGTCACGGACTGCGATTCTCCCCGTCACCGTCAACGCCATAATCAACCCCGGGGTCGGATCGCCCAATCGGCTGCTGTTCGTCAACGCAGCCGCAGGACCGGCCTGGTATCTCAATGGGATCCGGCAGAGCGTCGGCACGGACCAGACCATCTTGTACGGTCGGTGCGTCGGCTCGTCTCCTGGCCAGGTGACTGCGGTGTATACCGATCCGAGCGCGATGACCGCGACGGCATACAGCTACGCGTACTGCTCCCACTATTGAGTTGTCGCTTCCACGGTCGGCCTCTGATTCGGATGCCGTAGCGTAGTTGGCCATGATGCGGTCCTGCTCACCATGTAGAGGCTGATGGTGGCAGGTCCGTTGTGGACTTTGATGGATGGGCTTCCGGGGCTCGTTGATGGCTGGGGTGAGGAGCCGGTCAGGACCTTCGGGGCCAGGCCGCCACGTCACGCGGCGAGCGGTGCGCGGGCGAAGATCCGTTCGACGGTGCCAGCCTTGAGTCGTTCAACCTCCACAATTTCAAACCCAGCGGTACGGACGAGGGGGAGCTGACGGCGGGTGAAGTGCTCCCCGGCGGTCCGGATGGTCAACCGTTCCAGCAGCCATTGGGCGGCGCGGATTGGTGGCCAGGTGCTGCCGACGTGGTCGAGCAGCAGCAGTCGCCCGCCCGGTGTCAGCACGCGTTTCATCTCGCCGATCGCCGCAGCGGGGTCGGGGATCGCGCACAGCGAGAGCGCGCAGACCACCGTGTCGAACGTGGCGTCGCCGAACGGCAGCGCTTGAGCGTCGCCTTCGTGCAGGTCGACGTCGAGGCCGAGGTTCGCGGCGCGACGACGGGCGATGGTCAGCATCGCACTGCTCAGCTCGACTCCGGAAAGCGTGACGTCGACTGGATAGAACGGCAGGTTGAGGCCGGTGCCGATCGCCACCTCCAGGATCCGGCCTTGGGCACGGGTCGCGAGCCACTGTCGGCCGCCGCTGAGCCAGTTCTTCTCCAGGAACGCGATCTGCTCGTCGTAGCTGGGTGCCCACTTCTCCCAGGCGCGAAGGACTTTCGCGGTCTGGTCAGGCTCTGTGCTCACGGTGGCCTCCGGCCGGGCGGGAGTGGGTGCCGTCAGACTCTATTACCGCGGCGCTACCAGTCCGTGGTCGTAGGCGATGATAACCAGCTGCACTCGATCCCGGGCGTCGAGCTTGGTTAGCAGCCGGGAAACGTGGGCTTTGGCCGTCGCTACGCTGATAAAGAGCGCCTCGCCGATCTCCTGATTGGTGCGACCGCAGCCGACCAACGCTAGCACCTCACGTTCCCGATCGGTGATCGCCAAGGTCCGCGCGGGTTCGCGGACGGGCGAGGGGCGGTCCGCGAACTGCGCGATCAGGCGGCCGGTCACGCTGGGCGCGATTAGCCCGTCGCCGGCCGCCACGACCCGGATGGCGTCCAGGATGGCCTCCAGGGCCATGTCCTTTAACAGGAAGCCACTGGCCCCGGCGCGCAGCGCGCGATGAACGTATTCGTCGTCGTCAAAGGTTGTGAGCATGAGGACTCGCGCGTGGCGGATGCGTCGGGTGGCCTCGATGCCGTCCATCTCGGGCATTCGGATGTCCATAGTGACGACGTCGGGCCGCAGTTCTTCGGCGAGGCGAACAGCCTCGACTCCGGTGCCGGCTTCCCCCACGACCTGCAGGTCAGGCGAGTCTGCGATGAGCACTCGTAGACCAGCTCGGACCAGGGGCTGATCGTCGGCGAGCAGGACGCGAACCGATGAGGTCACCGGACCGCCTCGGTGGCTGGTAGGGGCAACCGCGCAGTGACGCGGAACCCTTGATCGCCCAACGGTCCAGCGGTCAGGTCGCCGCCCAGCAGATCGACGCGCTCGCGCATGCCGACGAGGCCGTAGCCGGCAGCGGCGCCGATCGCACCGCCGCGGCCGTGGTCGGTGACGTCGATGACCACGTCGTCGGCGCTGTAGTGCACATTCACCCGGCACTGGTCGGTGCCGGCGTGGCGAACCACGTTAGTCAGTGCCTCCTGCACGATGCGGTACGCGGACAACTCGATGTCCGGCGGCAACGCTCGACGGTCGCCGGTGACCCGCAGATCTACGGTGACTCCGGCCGCGCGGGCGGCGATCGTCAGCCGCTCCACATTGGTCAGCCCCACCGCAGGATCGAGCGACCCGCCGTCGCCATCACGGCGGCGTAGCGAGCCCAACGCCCGCCGTAGGCCGGCAAGCGTTTCGCGGCTAGTTGTCTCGATGGTGGCCAGTGCGTTGCGGGCCTCGGCCGGCTGACTGTCGATGACTCGCGCGCCGACGCCGGCTTGGATTGCTATGACGCCGATGCTGTGCGCCACCAGATCGTGCAGCTCGCGGGCGATTCGTAGCCGCTCGTCGGAGATGGCCTGGGCGTGCGCCTTCTCGTGGACCTCGACTCGGTGTACGCGGCGCAGGCGCAGCCCGTTGCCGCCCATCCAGGCAATGATCGTGGTGAGCAGTGTGAAGATTCCCGAGTCGATGTATGCGGCGCCGTGAGCGGCGAACGTGAGTGCTGCGAGTTGGCTGAGCAGCGTCATCGCAGCCAACGGAAGCGAGACGATTGGCCGGCTCCCCGCCGCCAGCAGCGCCGTGGCGGCGCAGAGCACAACAACGTGAGCGGCCACAATCGCGACGCCACCTCCGAACGGCACGACGGCACTCCAGCTGAACACGATCACCAGATGCGCGACCACCGGGTGCCGGCGAATCAGGCCGGTCAGCATGGACCCGAGCAGAATCGGTGCCAGCGGACGAAGGTACTCGGGACCGTGCATCTGCATCGCCACCACCAACGCGAGCAGCACCGGGTATGCGATGCCGCCGGTCCACGCAATTGCGGTGCGGTTCCGTATCGGTCTAGTCCGGGACACTTCAGCGACTGTCATGGCGCGATCGTAGCTATCGGCACAGGCGGCACACATTGGTCCGCAGGCGTACGTCCGCAGGCGAACCCGACGGACTGTCTTTGTGTCTCACGGCGTGACGCCGCCTGCCGGCCGCGATCGACGAACCATGCTGCAGACCGCATGGTGGCGACAAACTGGAGACGGTTCACCAGTTCGTCTCGCACGAATACTTCGACGTCCCAACGGGTACTCCTGTCCTATGGATCATCACGATCCAATGATCAGGGTGTCCACGATCAAGGGGCAAGCACCGGACGTTGCTCAGCGTAGTTTGTCCGACACGTTGTTACGTCGCCGTTGCGTTTGTCACACGCACTACAGGTATATCCATCGTGGACCTACGGCGCGTCCGCGTGGTGGGATCAGGCTGTCGGAGGTCGCCGATATCATCGGCGACATGACCGACACGTCACCCCCGGAAACCAACACCTCGACCCCCAAGCAGGCCACTCTGGAGATCCTGGATTTCGACGAGGCCGACGCTCGCCTCAGCGGCGCTCTCTCGGACTCCTTCCAACAGTCCTGCTACGAGGATGTGGCGTTGTTCGATGGTGACCTCACCATCGACGGAGACTTTTCCGATGCGATGGAGTCGTTGGGTGCGGCTGACGCTTCAATTATCGCAGTCTCGGGTGATCTCACCGTCAACGGCCGAATCGACTTGTACGGCTACTTGCCGGGGCTCTACGTGAGCGGTTTCACCAGGGGCGAGACGCTTGAGTGTGAGGACTGCGAAGTTTACGTCTCCGGCACGATCACATATGCCGTCTATTTCTGCGGCAACGAAGGCATGGGATTTCCCGATGTCGACGCGCCGTGGGTGATCAACCATGGGCGGATGCTGTCCTGCGAACCGGATGAGGCGTTGATTGTCGACACCCGCGACTCCTATTGGCGCGGAACCGACGTGAGGGTCGATTTCGACGAGTCCAACCTCGCCGAGGCTTTCGTCGCCGAGGTGGTGGATCACGAAGAGGACGAGATCCGGTTCGACAAGTTCCTTGAGCGGCTGCGGGCCGGGCAGCCGGTGCTGCGCGACGGCGCCCGTACGTTGGACGAGGCTATGGCCGACCACGTGGCGGCGGCGATCGCAAGCGGAGCGTCCACCCTGGATCTCACTGACCGCAGGCTCAAGGCGTTGCCAGCCGGTGTCACGTCGATGACCGCCCTGCGTACCCTCATCGTCGACGACAACCCGATCGGCCAACTGCCCGACGATATCGGTGAGCTCGCGAATCTGGAAGAACTGTCGGTGCGAAAGTGCCGGCTGACCGAGCTGCCCGAATCGATCGGTCGACTGGGTCAACTACGGGTACTGCGGGTGTCGGACAACGTGGTGAGGTCCGGACCTGTCCGACTACCGGAATCCATTGGCGAGCTGGCCCGCCTTGAGGAACTTGAACTGTCAGGTCTGTCCATCGAAAAGCAGGATGAGCTATGGGCGACACCGTTTCCCTACCTGAGGCGCTGGGCCGCCTCACCAGCCTGCGTCGACTCGTCGCGAACGGGACAGGTGTCGTCATTCCCTCGTCAATGTGGGGACTCGCCAGCCTGCGTGAGATTCAGATTCGTGGAGGTGCCAGAAAATACCTGCCTGAGTTCCCGGACGGGTTGACCAGCTTCCCCAACCTGACTGTGCTCGACCTGGCTCACAACCTGTTCTTCGAAATCCCGGCCAGTCTGCTCGACCTGGTCCACTTGGAGAAACTCAACCTCAATAACTCACTCGGACCGATGGAAGCCCCGCTTCCTGACCTGTCTCAACTTCCGAAGCTGCGGGTATTGCGACTCACCGGCAGCACCTACGCAGGGTCGGCCGCCGGGCCACGACCTGCTCCGCCCACTGTTCTCCATGCCGCTTCCCGCGATCGAGGACATCGCGATCGACGGTTGGGAAGACGGGCCGCGGTCCGCTCACACCTGACATGCTCACCGGCATCGGCGCTTGGCGGACTCTGCGTCGGCTCGACCTGTCCTCGAACGGCCTGACCGAACTGCCCGACGAACTTCTCGACCTCCCCCACCTGGAGTGGCTTAACCTGGAGCGGAACAACTTCGACCAGGCCACCCGGCAGCGCATAACCGCCGCACTCCCCGCCACCCAGATAGATTTCGACTGAGTTTTGGCAGAGTCTCCTGTCAGCGCCTTCGCACCCGCTGACAGGAGACCGTGATCCTCGGCGACTTCAGCCGCTTGGTGGCCTCGGCGCCCCCTCCGCCGACACGTGCTGCGGCGTTAACTATGGTGGCGACACCCTGTGTCGCGGGATCTCCACGACCTCGGTAGGGGGAGACTGGGTGGTTATAGACCGTTATGAAGGTTTCGACGAGTTCGTCGTCGCTCGCGGTCAGGCGCTGTCCCGCACCGCGTTCCTGCTGACCTGCGACCACGGGGCCGCCGAAGATCTGCTGCAAAACGCGCTGGCGAGCGCCGCCGCACGGTGGTCCAAGCTGCGCGACAGCAGCCCCGAGGCATATGTGCGCAAGACGCTCTACCACGAATACATCTCCGCGTGGCGACGCAGTCAGCGTCGGCTTCGTGAACTGCTGGTGCCGGTCGTGCACGACTACCCGTCCGTCGACGAGTCCGATGACGTCGCGACCCGGCTCGCGGTGAGCACCGCGCTCGCGGCGCTACCGCCCCGGCAGCGAGCGGTGCTGGTCCTGCGATATTTCGAAGACTTGACGGAGGTGCAGACCGCTGAGGTTTTGCGCATTGGGGTCGGCACAGTGAAGAGTCACACCCGCGACGCGTTGGCACGGCTGCGCACCCAAGCGCCCGATCTGGCACAGCTGATCGGCCGGCCGGCCTCCAGCGCCACGCAGCGTGTGGCGAGGGGCCCGGCGGCGCCCGCGACCCGCGAGGTGGCGGTCCGATGAACGAGTCCACTGCGCGCGACATCCTGAACCAGGTGGCCGAACCGGTGGGCACCTATCCGGTGCGCGATGCCGCAATGCGTCGCGTGCGGGCGAGGCGCCGTCGCCACATGGTGGCCGTGCCGGCGGGGGCGGCCGCCGTCGTATTGCTGATCTTCACGCTGGTGCCGTCGCTGCGTGATCGCGTCCCGCAGCCGGTGGCTGGACTGCCGGCTGCCTTGGCGCCGGTGGGGCCGGCGACGCATCTGGTGAGTGATGACCCGCCGGGGCCGGTGACGCTCGCGTTCAGTGGCGGCCCACTATTCGTACACAATGGATTGTCTAGGGTTGGAGTCTTTGGCCCGGCAGGTTATCGGTTGACCGAGCCAGTCGTCACGGCGAGCGCGGTGGCGACCGGTGCTGGGCTGTTGGTCGCCCCGGACGGTGAGACCCTCGTCGCCGATCGGCCCATCGTGGCGGCCGGGACCGACCACTGCACCTATAACATCGTCGACTTTGTCACTGGGCGGCAGCGGGCGGTGCAGCTCGCCGATCAGCAACTCTGCAGGCGCAGCGTCGCGCTCACCTGGACCCCGGACGCGGCCTCGGTGGTTGTGGCCGAGACCGATAGCGCGGGCAGCTGGCGGGCGCTGCAGACGTTCGATCCCGACACTGGCGAGTCCGACCACCTGGTCGATGTCGAAGCGACCGGGGTCGGCGTCGGGGTGGCGTTCAGCCGGGACGGACGACGTTATGCCTATCAGATCGGTGACCTGTTGGTGCTGCGGGACATCGCTGGCTATACCCTCGCGCAGATCACCTTGCCGGCGGGGGCCCGGCTCGCCGGCCGGGGTGCGTGGCGGGCGGACGGGTCGGCCGTGGCGGTGTTGCTGCCGTCGACTTCCCCAGAGAGTCCTTCGTGGACGTTGCGGTTCGTTGAACTCGCCACGGCGGCGCTCGGGCCAGCGACCAACCTCCCGGCCGTGACCGACGCCATGACCGTACGGGTGCTTGGCTGGACGCCTCAGGGCGGCGCGCTGGCGGTGGTGTTTCGACCGGCGACCGGGGCGGCGCGACGAGGAGCCAGCGTCTTCGGTTGGACCGGCCCCGACGATGTGCGGCAGGTCGACGTCGTCGTCGCCGAACCGGGGGCTGCGGTGGCGCGCATCGTGGTCAGCGGCGACCCTGACTATCAGACGATCGACGTCGCCGCCGGTTAGTTTCGGCACTCTCATCGAAACATTGACCCACCGCCCCTCCGGCAGCGGCGCCGGTGGCGTTTATATAGGTGGCGGTGACTTCGAGTCCCGCGCCTGCTGACGACCCACGGCCAAAGCCAGGGGTTCCAAGAAAGGAAACCGATGAAGCCCAACACGACACTCCCACGCCTGGTGATGGCAAGCGCCGCTGCTGTCGCTATGGCTGCTGCTGGATGTGGGTCGGCGACGCCTAGCTCAGCCACCGTGAGCACAGCTCCGGCCAGCAGCGGACCCGCGACACCGTCGTCCGGTGATGACCTGTCGCTCGTGATCGGTCCCGACGGGTTGGGTCCGTTCACCATCGGAGTCACTCTCGCCGAATTGACCAGCAAGGGTTTGGTCGCCGGAACGACACGGAGCCAGTCGTGTTCGGACACGGCCGGCGCCGATGGCGTGGGTGCCTATGCGGGGATGGGTGTTCGGCTTACCTTCAGTAAAGGCGCGCTCGTCGCGGTTCGGGTGGACAGCGACGATATTCGCACCTCGACTGGGTTGGCGATCGGACCCGTGATGGAGACGGCCCAGACCGACTACCCGGAAGGCAAGCTGATCACCGGAACGCCGGGCGGTCCAGCGGCGGCGGCTGGGCCGAGTCTGTTAGTAGAGGCGTCCGGCGGGCACGCACTGCTGCTTGCGTCAGACGATGGCTCCGTCGGTGCGATCTTCGCAGGTGAGACCACGCTGTTGAAGGGGTATGCCGCTACCGGCAAATACTGCGCCTGATCTATTCCGTACGCAGGACCATGAAGCGCTGGCGGCGCTGCGGCGAGTCGGCGGTGACACTCCTGTCATCAGGGATAGGGGTGTCACCGTGGCGGCAGGTCGAAGAGTTGTGCCGTCGCGGAGCCTTTGTTGTCGTAGCGGAATACCGTGAGCGTGAGGTGGCCGTCGTTGCAGCCTTGTGGGTAGAAGAGAAGGTTGTCTGGATCGCCGTCGGGGCGGAAGATCACGACAGGTTCGGTTGTCGGACTCCAACGCATGAGTGTTGTGCCCGCGCCGACCTGAGCCTTGCCGGTTGTCCAGTAGGCGTATCCGCCGCAGGTGAGGAGTGTTTGGGGGCGCATGAGGCCGAGGTCGTGTTGTTGTCCGGCGGTCGCGGCGGTCAACGGGACGAATGGCTGACTGGACGTTCCCTGCGTGCTCCATAGTTGCCAGCCGGCGAGGGTCGTGGTGTCGAAGGTGTCGCATGCGTCGCTGGGCCCGACGTCGATGATCGTCGTATTGATGAGTGCGTGACCGGTTCGGCACGATCCGAGAGAGTGACTGGCGGACGTCGTCCACGCCGGCCCGGATTCACCGTAGTTCACGTAAAAGATCGCTCCGCCCCGCGGCGCGCACTCAATGGTGCGGCCGGTCAGGGCGTGTAGGTCGATCTCACCCACGCAGTTGGCGAAGTTTCCTTTGGTTTGTGCGCCGTAATACCACTTGCCCGACGGTGACACCCAGCCTTGCGCTCCATATGCGGCAAGTGTCGGCGCACCGGGCACCGTCCTGGCGAGGGTCTGGCGTCCGGAGTTCAGGTCCACGATCACCCCGGTGGCGGAACCTTTGGAGCTACCCGGTCCCATCGAATCGCCGGACACGACGTCCTCGTCAACGAGAACCAGTGTGTCGGAGTTCAGTCCGGCGAAGGTCGTCTCGTACAACTTGTCGTTCGGCGTGTGTTTCAGGATGACTTTGCCGTCGGATCGGCGGACGACGAGCGTCACCTTGGGGTGTGCCGGGTCTGGTCGCACAAGGAAACGATCGGTGATGGCGAAGGCCCCCGAGGATCCGGCGTTACGCCACGTGCCCAGCTCGATCCACGGGCTGGCGGTCGGGGCGACGGAGGGCGAAGCGGTTGAGGGGGTCGCCGTCGCGGGTGTTGGCTGATCTGCCGGCACCCGCGTCGGGCTTTGCTGCGTGCAGCCGGACAAGACCGCTACGGCTGTGAGAAACAGGAGTGCGGCTGGCCTTGTCGGAGCATGTCGCAACTTAAGAGGCGCTTCCTACGAGGGTTATGGTTGATCATTATGCGATGTTCTGCCGCGCGCCGCCACACCGTGGCGTTTGTCTCACGCACCACGGTTGCATCCATCGTGGACAAAAGGCTTCCACCCCGGAAACCAACACCTCGACCCCGGAAGCCGACGCCTCCATCCCCAAGCAAGCCACTCTGGAGATCCTGGATTTCGACGAGGCCGACGCCCGCCTCGACGAGCTGGCAACGCCTTGAGCCCACGGTCGGACTACCTGGGGTTCGCGTGGGGGGTAACGAACGGCGCCACGAGTGGGTTAAGGTTATTCTTAACCGAGCGGGGAGGCTGCGGGCGTGGAATGGGAGATCCTGATGACGGCGCATGTCGAGGCGTTCCTTGACGACCTGTACGAGTCCGACCGTGATACCCACGGTCTGGTCAACCAAGCGATCCTTGTCCTGGAACGTAACGGTCCAGCCGAGGGCAGGCCGCTGGTTGACAATATCGCCATGTCGAGGGTCCCGAACATGAAGGAGTTGCGGCCGCCGTCGGGTGGTCGGTCCGAGGTCAGAATCATGTTCTGCTTCGATCCATGGCGCTCGGCGATCCTGCTCGTTGCCGGTGACAAGTCCGGTCAGTGGAATCGTTGGTACCGCCAAGCGGTTCCGCAAGCCGAGGGGCTCTATGCGACCTATCTCGAAGAACGGGAGAAGGAGGTCCATGATGACAAGCAGTAAGCGGTGGCGCGACACTGACCACCTCGAGCGCGCCGTCGAAACCGCCGGTGGCCAGCAGGCCTTCGACGCGGCAGTCGACGCGATGCTCGACCAAGCCCGCGGCTGGCGCCTAGCCGAACTACGCAAACGGCGAGAAATGACCCAGGAACAAGTCGCCAACCGGATGGGCGTCAGCGTGGCTCGAGTTTCGCAGATCGAAAACGGTGACGTCTCCACCCAAGACGTTCTTGCCCGCTATGTCACAGCCCTCGGAGGAACGCTCAAACTCATCGCCGACTTCGGCGACGAACAACTGAAAGTCGCCTGAGTCGCCGTTCTCGACGCGCGGCCGGGCAGTCAGCCGATCGCCCGAGCTCGCTCCAAAACCAAGTCAGTGGCCCGCTCAGTGGCGCGGTCAATGTCATGAAACAGCCAACCCTCGATCTTACCACCAGCCAGACTCGCAATTCCCGGGAATGCGTGAGGTCCCGCCGCAACCACCGGCGCGACCGGAAACTCCCTGTCACGATCGCCCACGACATTGAAGACTGCGAGCAGGCCGTTGCCCCACTGATAGTCCAACTCGAGAAAGTCGAAGACGACTGCGTCTGGGCACGCCGACCCGGCGATGGCGGCGGCGGTGACTGCGACCATGAAATCAGCGTCGGGGGTGCCTTGCGAACCCGGCCGGTAGCGTCCACGGAAGGCGATTTTAAAGATGCTTCCGAACAGGTCGCCTCTCTTCAGGTGCGCTTGCGTGACATCCCACACCAACTCGCTGGAGGGAAACACCGTGACCGGAGTCCACTGCATATCGACCTCACGTTTCATCGAACGAGATATCAGGCTTGGCCCCGTGCCAGCGCGGCCAGGCGGGATTGCACCTCGGTTGCGGGTAGTTCCCGCATAACCCATACGTTGGCGGGCAGGGCTTCGAAGGTTCGCCTCGGGTTCCAGGACCGTTGATAAGACTGCGGGCCGACTAGCAGCGTACGAATGCCGTCGATCATCGGCACGTCCCAAGGGCGACCTTCCCCCCACACCCAGGCGCTTTGGTCCACTTCGGACGCCCGAGTCAGGTCCATTGAGGCAGCGCGGTGGTCGTAAAGGTTCCAGGCGCCGTTGACATGGTTGGTGGGGCACACGTCGGACTCGCCGCGGAGATAGGCGAGAAGTTCTGGTGAATTGGCGTCAGAGTCAGGTATTCCATGCTGCGTCAGCGCGCCGGCCAACAGCGCGTGGAGGGTGAAGTTGTCGGCGACACCATCGACGCCAACCCAGAACCCGCGACCCGCAGTCGGACACAACACCAGCCAGGTCGCTTCGATTTCGCACTGCAGCAGGACGTTGAGCCAGTGGGCATCCGAATCGCGCATCGCCCAGGCGGCCTGAACCAGATTCTGGTCCTGTCTGGCGGCCTTCAGCATTTCGCGATCCCTGGTCAACGCGGCAACCGTTGGCATGACCCAGTTCCGCAGGTAACTCAGGCAGCATGCGTCCGGCCGGTCGGTCGTGAGGCGCGAGCGGAACACCTCACGCGAGATCGCGACGCGGTCGACCTCGGTGAGGATGTCCTCATCCTCGCACTCACTCTCGGCAGCCGATCGGGTCGCCGGGTCGCCGAGGCACAGATCGGCATATCGACGGGCGCCGGCGAGGACCCCGGGCAGCTTCGCCAGCAATGCGATGGCGAGCCGACGTGCCGACCCGCCACTTTCGACAAGTGCGCCGGCTCGCAAGGCGGCCATAGCAGTTCCGTCAGAGTCGAGGATGTCCCATGCCTCGATCCGACGACAGAGCACATCCAGTGCCGCGTTCAGGTCTGCGGTCTCCGCATCCTGCGCAGCCTCGGTCATGGCATTCCACGCCTGCTGGACCCTGCTTGCGTCCCAATCGATGCCGTTAACCGCAAGTGCAAATTCTTCCGCGTACGCCGTAATGCTCATTGCCTGACCGCCTTCGCCCACAATTCATGCCCTCTCGGCGGTCAACAATAGCCACCGTGGCACAGCCTTCACAGTGGGCATCCGAACGCTGAAGACACGGCTACGATGGGGGAGTGACACATTCGAGTCCGGCTCCTCAACAACCAACGTGGACCTGCGGGGCGTGGCATTGACTGGCATGGGAGACCAAGTCCGGCACGCCCGGAGTGCTGAACTCGAGCCAACTGGCCGAGCAACGGGCGCGTTTCGTCGGAGGACTCTATGCCTGCGCTATCACGACCGGCCTCGACAACATCTTGCCGTCCACCGACGAACTGGTCGCGGCTTGTCTCGCCGCTATGCTGGTCACGCTGGCAGAAGTCATGGCGGTCGGCGATTGGGGGTTTGAGGCGATTGACACCATGCGGCGCCTGCGCCAAGCCAAGAATCTCGTCAACGCAACCGATGGTCTCCCGCGCGGGCGTGACCAGAAGTCGTCGCCGAACTTGACCGGTGGGTCCGACTCAAGCCCAGGCTGATCTGATCGCTCGGCCAGCGTAGCGCCGATACCAGCGATGGGCATTGTCAGTCGCTGCCGAAGAAGCATCAGCTCCAGTGTATAAAACGTTGCGCTAACCCAACGGGTCGAGTTGCAGGACCACCACTTCTGCTTCGGTCGCGGCAATCAGCCCGCCAGCATCGGACAAGCCGACCCGGCTGACCACTCCGGCTGCGGCGATGACACGGGGCGACACCACGTCGGAGCCGTTCCTGTGACTATTGATCATTTCAGCGGTGTCCCAGATCAGAACCTCTGATTCGCCGCAGCACGAGGCGATGACCATGCGGCCGTGCACGCGCCCAATCGCCACCGATCGGACTGGAAGCCGGTGACTGACCGGATCGCCGAGCTGAGCGCCGGATTCCGCATCCCACAGTCGCACTGCGGCATCGCTACCGCCGGAAACAATCACTGATCGACCGTTGATCTCGCCGATCGCGACTGACTCGACGCGTGCGCGACCACCGGCGAATGGATCCCCAACGAAGGCGTCGGTGACCATGTCCCAAATTCGAATGGAACCGTCCCACCCGCCGAAGACTATCGCTGCCCGGCCGTTGACCGAACCGATCGCCAGCGATTGAAACCACTCCGGGCTTGACACGAGGACCGGCTCGCCCTCGCGCACCTCAGCCGGTTTGAGGCCGTCGCCTGGCAGTAGTACGTACCGGCCGTCAAGGAGAATAACCAACACCCGCCTCATCGCGTTGGTGGGGCCAGATATCGGGTCGCCGATCAGGTCGCCTGTAGCGACATCCCAGATCAGAACGTTGCCGCACACGTCGCCAGCGACGATGGCGGATCGGCCATTCAAAGATCCGATAGCAAGGGCAAGTACAGCAGCGGTTAGCCCGTTTAACCGCTCGACGGCGACGTCGGAATGAATCGATGTACTGTTTCGTAGCTCGCAGATCCACACTGTTCGGTTACCGTCAAGGAGGCCTCCAACGGCGGCGATTGGTCGACCATCGACGTATCCCACGACGCTGGCGTCCGCGAACTGCTTGATTGTCACGGCAGCCAGAGTACGGTGTGCGGCATTGGTGACGGAGCGTTGATGAAGCGGAGCGACGTGTGCAACAACGAGAATGAGCGCGTCGCCAGTCCCGATGATCTTCAAGCGCCAGAAGGTCTCGACGTCTCCGGTCAACTCGCGATCCGTTGCGATCGGCGAGCCGCATTCATGCTGGTGGTTGTCAAGCTGGAGGTTCGTCGTGGTGCGCCACACCCGGCCGGGGGTGATCACCCTGCTGCCTCATCCTCACTGGGCCGACGTTGAACCTCTATCTGGTGCTGTGAAACTGGATCGGCGTTGACAGAGATCTCGCAGTCTTGGGGATACGGAGTGCCGGCCACCTCCCCACACCCCGACTCCGAAACCCCTCCAATAGTACGTTCGGATTGGCTCACGCCTATTCTGCGATCTCGCCCAGATCGGACGACGGCGGTCGGGTTCGGGGCAGGTTGCGCACTGCGTTGGCAAAGGCGGGGTGGACGGGACCGATCAAGAGCCAGCGGTCACTACCGACGGCGCCTACCGCGATGGTGCGCGGTTGCGTGATCCGACGCAGCACCAGAGGCGATATGACGAAAAATCCTAGGAGCCAGCTCGCGACGACCACACCTCCCCACGCCATCATGGTTGGATTGGTCTCCGCCGCCGAACCGCTGCCGCACTGCCACAGGAAGAGGACGGCCCAGCCGAGCAGGCTCAACATCCAGTATGAAACGAGGATGTTGTTTCGCCGTCGAACCGACGCTGACGCCGGCAGCCACGCGGTGAGTGTCTCGGCGGGGTTGGATTGGGTCGGGTCAAGACTCAACTCATATGTGACCCAACCGGCGGCGCGTGTTCCCGTCACCGTGCAGATCGTCGGAAGTTTGCGCGCCACGAGTTCGGTCTCCCATAGTTCGACCGACGGTTCGTCGGCGGGGGAGTTCAGCCCGGCATTGGCCACGACATCGACGATAGTCGAAGGTAAGGTTCACTGTCGTCCTCATCGTGGTGACACCTAGCCGACGACGAGGTAGCCGGCGAGCCAATTCTCCGGCATACCGTCAACGTAGTCGAGCGGTTGTCGGTGATAGATCGACTACACGGGCGCTACTCGACGTCTCAGCAAGCAGAATTCGTTGCCCTCAGGGTCAGCGAGCACATGCCATGACTCGGCCCCGGTCTGTCCGATGTCGACTCGGCGAGCGCCGACCGCGAGCAATCGTTCCAGCTCGTCGTTCTGTTCCCGGTCGGTAGCGTTGACGTCGATGTGCAGGCGCAACTGCCCGGTCTTGGGCTGGTCAGTCCGGCTGAAGACGATTGTGGGCTGCGGGCCGCCGAAGCCGACGTCAGGCGGCCCGATCTCGATGCTTGTGTCGTCGCGTTCCAGTTCGGCATAGCCCAGCACCTCGCACCAGAAGCGGGCCAACAGTTCGGGATCGCGTGCCTCGAGGACCAGTTCGGTGATGCGACATGCCATGTGATCACGTTCCTTTCGAATCGGATGGCCGGGATTCTCCGATGTTCCACTCGCTGGGCAGTGTTTCTCGGCAGATGGCGCAGACATAGTCGTCGTCACGGATGATGTTGATGGCGAAACAAGCCACGCAGGCCCGGAAGATGATTGGTTGTGTGAATCCGTCAGGGTGGCGCAGCCCGGCTCGATCCAGCGCCGCAGCGACGGCTGCCCAGGAGGTCACATCAGGGCAATAGCCGGTCGATTGGTTGGAGATCTCCGTCACGATCCAGTCGGGTCCATCCGCCTCGAACTGGATCTCGCCGGCGCCGAGCACGTCGTGACTTCGGGCGCAGGCGACGTGTTCGCGGCGCCGCGGCGCCACGCGGAGAATTTCCTCAACGGTGATGATATAGGTGAATGGCGCCTCGAGGTCGCGACGCGTCTGGCTCGCGAGCCACCGGTCGAGCGTCCGCACGCTGATTGCGTCGACCGAATCGACCGCGTGCGGAAGGTCGCGAAGGTCCGTCGGACCAACATAGCGATATCGGCGTGTCATTCGGTCCATGGCATAGCTGAGCGCCTTCTTCTTCTGTGGGCTCCGGGTGCGCCTCACTGCGGCCATCGCTCCTTTGTCGACTCGTCGACGCGACGGTAGAAACGCAGTGGGGTGCGAGCACCCGAGATTTCGGCTCGAACCACACGCGTGGGCCGTCGTCAGATGTTGGTCAGGGCTGCGTCGAGGAGTGCGTGCGCCGTGCGGCGTACGGTCTCAGCGGCCTGCTCGCGGGTGGAGCCGGCGATATCGATGAGCCAGATCAGCGATTCGATGCCAGTGGCCGATCGGATGGCGATCGCCAACTGGCGGATGTCGACGTCGGGGCGGCTGTGCCGCACCGGTTCGAGGGCGTCTTCGATCCACGCGATGGCGGCGCCCTGGCGCAGCACCGGTTGGGTGTCGGTCGGCTCCAACGACAGACGCAGCGAGGTGCGTAACTGTGGTTCCCAGTCGAAGTTGTAGCGGGTGAAGGCCGCCATGAACGCATCCAGGCGGGCGCTGTGGTCACGGGGCGCGTCGGCGGGCAGCAGTGTTTCGGGCGAAATCTGCGGGTGTGCGGCGAGAAGCAGGCTGCGTTGGTTCGGGAAGTAGCGGTATGCGGTGGTCCGGGAGATCCCGGCGAACTCGGCGGCGTGTTCGACCTTCGGGGTCAACCCTTGTGCGAGCAGCTCGCGGGTGGCGGCGACGAGCGCCTCTCGGGTCCGTGACTTCTGCTCGGTCCGGCCGGTGGACTCATATGGTGTCGCCATCAAATAATGGTACTGTAATCCCATGGGACTGAAGTCCCATATCACGTCACCCGTTGACCGGAGTCAGGTGAAGTCCTGTGAATAGCAACGATCCCACCATCACCGACCCTCAGCTCTACAAGGTGATCTTCGAGAACGACCGGGTTCGCGTTCTGGAATACCGCGACCATCCTGGCGACAAGACCAGCGCGCACCGGCACCCGGACAGCGTCATGGTCACGCTCAGCGCCTTTCAGCGGCGCATCTCGGCCGGCGGCCGTCAGGTCGATGTCGAACTTCCCGCCGGCGAGGTGCGGTGGCTGGGAGCGCAGGAGCACGCCGGCGAGAATACCGGCGGCACCGAGACTCACAGCATTTTCATCGAGCTCAAGGAACCCAATCCAGGACCGGTGTCCGCATCGGACGCGCCGCTCGGACCCAGTCCACAATAGAGCGCAGGACTCACGCTCCCCGCGACTGATTCCCAGAGAAGGCTGTTGACGACCGAAAGGGCGGGGCGATGAGTCGACTGTAGACTCATCGCCCCGCCCTTTCGTGTATTAACTATCCGATGAGGATCCGAACCAGACCGACCTGCTGGCCGTTGTCTGTTCCCTGCAAAACGCTCAGCGCCCGTACGGGATATTTCTTGCGCTGTTCATCAGTGAGCGCGGACTCGAAGTCGGCATAGAAGGCGACTTCGGTGTTGGAAGGCGCGCCGGCCACCAGCTTTCGGAAGGTCGCCTGATCGGCGAGCGTGCCGCCGCCAGGGGCATAGCCGGTCGTTTCGAGCGTGACGGTGGTTCCGTTGACGGTCGTCTTCGCGTCACGGCTCACGTCGGGTGCGAGTGTAGCCAGGGTCTTCGCCGCATCGGCCGACGTGGTCTCCGCAATGGCCCGAAAGCTCGTCTGGCCGGCGAGTCGGGCGATCGCGACGGTCACCTTGGCTCCGGCGAGGCCGCGCAGCGGATCTCCCACGGGAGTCGGCGGTGTGTCAGCCTTTTCCGGGACGGCTGGCAGATTCGGGCCTCGCAGCTGTTCGACCGACATGCCGGTGATTTCTTTGATCCGTTTGGCTTCAGCTGCGGTGAGCGTCCTCGGGTCCTTCTGCATCAGCGCGTCGAATTCCTTGAGCTCCGCAGCCGTCGGCTGGGGGAGTGTGTCGGGGCCGCCCGGCTCGTTCTGTCCCGCGTCGAGGGCGGGCGAGGTCATACTGCCGACAAGGAGTCCATAGGGAAGCATTGACATGCCCCCGAGGGGACTCGTCGACTCGGAGAGGTCATCTTTCAGGCCAACGACAGCGCCGACCTGAGTGTTGGCGGGCAGGGCTGACAGTCGCGCGACCGCGTCGGTCATCGACGCTTTCGAAGTCTCGGCACCGAACGTGCGGAAACGCGCCTCGAAGCCTTCGTCGGTGGCCCGAACTCCGGTGATCGCGGTGCCCTTCGGTTGCTTGCCAGGTTTCGTCTGGACCTGCTGGTCAGAGCCAGGGCCATCGAAATCGGACATGGCCTCCTTTAAGATCGCGGACGTCGCAGCGTCGTAACGAACCATGTCGACCCAGACGAGGGCGAGTTGGTCGTCGCCGAGAGAGTCCTTCGCTTTTTGGAACGACTCGAGTCCAGCGAGCGGCGACTTCGCGGCCGCCGCGTCCGCTGCTTCCGCAGCCTGCTGGCCGTCGCCTTCGGTGATCGCGATGAGCGCCGCTCCGTCGTGGACGACGTAGCCGAGGTTCGCGCCGCGGACGGTGCTGCGAACACGATCAAGGCCCGCGGCGGCCTTCGCGTCATCGGTCGAGGCCGCCGAGATGAGCGCGACAGGGCGCGACTTGTCGTCGAGCCATAGGCCGACGGCGACCCGGTGACCGAGCCAGCTGGTGAGATCACGTTTTACGTCGACGCCGGTGAGCGGGAGTTTGCGTACCAGGTCGTTGATAATCTCGCCGGACCCGTCCCGGGTGTCGCCGTCGGCAGCGGCGGGGAGCTTGAGTTTGTCGGCGTGTTTTGCCAGCTTGAGCTGCTGATCAATGCTCACGTCAAGGTCAACGACGGCATAGACGGCCACCGAGGACGGCATGAAGCGCGCCGGATCCTGGTCTTTGGCAAAGAATCTCTGGTACGCCGCGTAGGCGCCGATCCCGCCCGCCAGCGCGAGGGTCACCACGGAAGCGATCAGCACGGTGGTGAGCCGACGCCGACCCCCTCGACCGGGCGTCGTGCCGTCAGCGGATTCCGCAGCGGGTGTGTTGGCTGTCAGAGACTCGACGGCGTCCGAGGACACAACATCGAGGCCGTTTTTCGTCGACGTCTGGCCGGATGGGTCAGATGCGCTGGTCTGCACGGTTACGACGAGGTCGTCGTCCGCACCCGCCGGCGGCTTTTTGTTGTCGTCCAATTCCCGCTCCTCCCGAAAAGGGGTCACAACGATCCTACGAGGCGGGCTCCACGTGCACTATCGGCGGGCCGCTCGCCAAGACGTAGAGATGCGACAATCCGGCAATGGTTCTTCATCGCCGCGCGCTCGCCATCGTGCTGGCCAGCCTGGCTGTCACGATGATCGCTGTCAGCGTCGTTTCCGCCGCAGACGCCGGCTATCACTTTGACGACGGACGGTTGATGATGCCTGAGCACGAGCAAGGCCACGTCTACCTTCACATTTTCGGAGATCCGCCCGAGTTCGGCATCGTCGTCGCTTTGGTGATGTTGGCTGGGGCTGGCCATTTTGGCCTCGCGCATCGAGGTGTCCGGGCCGGCGGTGCGTTCGCCGCCAGCCTCGCCGTCGTGCTCGTGACCATCTCCTGCTTTCGGCGGTGTCACGTTAAATGCCATGTTCGGCGAGTCGGGCGGGTCGACGGTTGCCGTGTCGGCCCAGCATAAGGTTATTCAGTATCTTCGCCCGAACCTTTTCAGCTCTGGCGATGTCGTGCTGCGTCTGCGCAGCCACAGAGGACTGTTGAGCTATGAAGGCGACACCGCCATTGCCTGTTTTATTGAGGAGAGTTCGGGAGCTGGCCCGGAGTGGCTATTTGATCATGCGAGTCTGACCGTCGGCGGCGCGGTAAACATTGTCGCCAAAGACGGCACGAGCTGGGAAGTCCGGTTCGACCCGCACACGCTCCGTCCGGCGAACCCCGTCGATCGATGCACTGACGCACCAGATCCGGTCGGCGCTGACTGATTTAACCACTGGAGTGACTCGACGAGCTGTGTTGGCTATTGGCCGGCCAAGCCGTTGTGGTGAGCGAAAATCACGGCCTGAATCCGATCACGCAGGTGCAGTTTGGTCAGGATGCGGGAGATGTGGGTCTTCACGGTGGCTTCGCCGACGAATAGTCGCGCGGCGATCTCGGCGTTCGTCAAGCCCTGGGCGAGCAGGGCGAACACCGCCCGTTCACGGTCGGTCAAGGCCGCCAGCGCCGGGTGGCGTTCCGGCGGCACGCCGCGCGGGGCGACCCGCGCCAGCACCCGGGCGGTCACCGCCGGGTCGAGCACCGCGTCACCGGACGCGACCCGGCGCACGGCGAGCACCAGCTCCTCCGGTGACGAGTTCTTCAGCAGAAACCCGTTGGCGCCGGCATTCAACGCCGCGTCGAGATAGGTGTCGTCATCGAAGGTGGTGAGCACGATGATCCGGGTATGGGGGCTGCGAACGCGCAGTTCGGCGAGGGCTGACAGGCCGTCGCGTCGAGGCATCCGAACGTCCATGAGAACCACGTCGGGTCGCTCCCGCACGATGACGGTGACTGCCTCATCACCGTCGGCGGCCTCGCCGACGACGGTGATGTCGTGGGCCTCGAAGATGGTGCGGAACGCGACCCGGACCAGGGGATGGTCATCCACCAGGACCACAGTGAGGCTCACCGCTGTGTCCCGTCGCGTCGCAGCGTCGCGGTGACGGCGAAACCGCCGCTCGCGGTGTGACCGGACCGGAGGGTTCCGCCATAGAGGTGAACCCGCTCGGCCATGCCGATCAGTCCCCGACCGCCCTCGGCGCCCGGCGAGGAAGCCACCGGATGGGGGCGGTGTCGGACACCCGGACCGGGGTCTTCGACCGTCACGGTGACCTCGTCGACCGTGACCACAACAGTGACGTCGGCGGTTCGGGCGGCGCTGTGCCGGGTGACATTGGTCAGCGCCTCTTCGACCACCCGATAGGCGCTCAACGACAGACCTGGCGGCAGAGATTCGTCGACACCGTCGGCCCGCACGGTGAGATCGTAGCCGGCGCCGCGCAGACCCTGAACGAGCTCGCCGATGCGATGCAGGCCCGGCTGCGGATCTGTCGGTTCGGGACCGTCCAGCGGGCGCAGCGCCTGCAACAGATGGCGCATTTCGACGATGGCGTCCCGGCTGGTCGCTTCGATAGCCGACAACGCGGCAGCGACGTGGTCCGGCGCGGCAGCCAAGGCCGTGCGGGCCGCGCCCGCCTGAATTCCGATCAGGCTGACGTGGTGGGCGACGACGTCGTGCAGCTCTCGGGCGATGCGCGCCCGTTCGTCCCGCAGCGCGACGCGCGCTCGCTCATCGCGCTCGCGTTCGGCTTCGACTAGGCGTTGCTCGACTTGCCGCAGATAGTCGCGTCGGGCGCGGGAGGCCAAGCCGGCCACGGCCGGGAGTGCGACCAAGGCCAAGGCGAGCGCCAGGGCGTTCCACAGGGACGGGGCGGTGTCTCGGCTGCCTGCGGTGAGAGCGATCATCAACCCGACGAGCAGGATGCCGGGCAGCCAGATTCGACGGCTCCATGAGCCGATCGCGAAGCACACCAGGATCAGTTCGATGACGACCTGCCCGGCGGCCAGTCCGGGCGGGCGGATGAATGCGGCCACGATCACGGCCAGCATGCCGCCGAGCAGCACCGCGGTGGGGTGCGAGCGGCGCCATCGCAGCAGTGCGGCGGTGGCGCCGCTGACGAGCAGCAGTCCGATGAATGCCGGCATCGGCAGGTCGGAGCCCGCACCGAGTTCCCGGACGACGATGCCGACGACGCCGACGACCGCGACGGCGGCAACCAAGCCACGATCCATCCACGCCGAGGACGTCACCCTGCGATAAAGCGCGGCCGTGTCCTTCACGTACGGGAGTTTAGGGATTGTTGTCCACCAGGGGCTCAGCCGTCGCCGGCATGGGGGTCAGACGTGACGCGACGCGGATCTGGCGCAGCACCATCCGCAGCCCGCGCCACCCGGGTCGGATCGATCGAAGCGGATGACGCAGCACGCGAAGTGTGTCGCGAAGCGGCGGCAGGGGGTGCAGCAGTTGGCCGATCAGGCGGGGCGGAACCTCTTCTTGGATGCCATATCCGGTGGGGCGTCGGTCGGCGGGCATGTGCCAGGTGCGGAACAGAATGTCCCAGATCGGCAGGAAAGCGGAGAAGTTGCTGTTGGAGGCGTGGGGTTCGTCGCTATGGTGCCAGTGGTGAAACTCCGGAGTGATCACGATGCGTTGCAGCGGCCGCAACCGCCACCGAACGTTGGCGTGGATGAATAGCCCAGTCACTGCCTGCACGCCGGCCAAGACCCCGGTCAGTTCGGTGCTGAAACCGGCGGCGAGCAGGAAGACGAAGGGCGGGGCCAGAAGTGCGCCGTCAAACGGGTGGGTGCGAAAGCCGGCCAGCCAGTCGAGCCGTTGTGACGAGTGGTGGATGGAGTGGAAACGCCACAACATCGGCACGCGGTGGGCCCACCGGTGCACCCAATAGGTCAACGCGTCGAAGAGGAGAAAGCCGAGCGCGACCCGCGCCGGGTTGGGCAGCATCGCCACGAGCGGGCGCAGGGCCAAGCCGGGCACCCACATCAGGGAGGCGACGGCGATTGGAATGGCGACGACGGCCCCCGCCCCTTTCGCTAACCCCATCAACAACGCGTACGCCAGATCGGTGCCGAGCCCCGGTCGCAGAAAGCGCTGCTTGTGTCGAGGGAACAGTCGCTCGAACGGGACCACGACCACGAGCAGCAGCCCGACGAGCGGCAGGCCCTGAATTCCGAATGGTGCGACAGCGACGACGCCGGCTGCCAACGCGATCCACCGCACGATCCGCGACCTGCGCAGTTTCGCCAACGATGCCATGCCGATCAGCCTGCCCGGCCGGCCGTCCGATGTCGTCCGCTGTGGGATGGACCAGGGTCCCCCGTGCGGCGGATACGTCACGCGCGTCCGCCCGCACGCCTTGGTGGTGTCAATTGCAAGTGCCGCACGCGAGTCGGGGACTTCGGCCCGGCCGAGACGCGTCTCGACCGGGCCGAAGTGGTCCTACTTCGTCAGGCGACGCAGGGTGAAGCTGTTGATTGACAGATCGCCCACGGAGACGCGGTCAATCCGTCCGCTCAGCAGATATGTGCCATGTGGTGTGATGGTCGCTGCGGTTGGGGCTATGTCCGGCCACGAGACGACCCGGGTGACTTCGCCAACGGTCCCGTTTCTTGTCAGTTTGATGGTGGTGGCGGTGTCGGCGCCGGTCGTCGAGCCCATGGCGTTGGTGACTGTGATGATCGATCCGTCCCGAGTCACGGCTAACCCGTCAGAGCCGGGAACTGCCCGGTTGAGGTCCACTTCGGAGACGGTGCCCTTGGGGCTGATCCGAAAGAACTGGCCGTTGTCGTAGCGGCCGGTGATGAGAAACCCTCGTGGGTGCCAGACGATGCCGTTGAGCCCGATTTGGCCACCTGAGTCGAATCGTGGATCTGAGATCGTTTGGACTACTTCGCCATCCATGTTGACCTTGAAGATGACGCTGGCCTTGGAGTCGGTGACATACGCGTTTCCGTCGGGATCGACCGTGACGTCGTTCGCGAAGTGTGGTCCGGCGCCGATCCGAAGGTCAACCAGGTGGATCGTCTCACCGGTGCGTAGGTCGAAGATGCCCAGGCCGGAGACTGTGTTGGCCGGGGTGGTGTCCAGATAGGCGACGAGGATCCGACTGCGGGACACGTCGACGTGAACACCCAGTGTGGTTACCAGTCCGGGCTGGGTGACCAATGGTGTGATTGTGCCGTCTGTGGTGACAACGGACACGTTGCCGAATACGGCGGAACCCACGAGGAACGCGTTGCGGGTCGGGTCCCACGCCACGCCTTCGGGATAGTGCATCGGGGAGTTGACCGTCAGCGTGGCTGGTGCTCGGTGGGAACGGACGGATGCTCCGGCTGCTGGGCTGGTCGTGGCTGCCGCCGGAGCGGCGAGCGGGATGACGAAAGCGGCTACTGCGGCGACCGAGGTGGCCCCGAGCAGCGTACCGACAATTCTGCGGCGAAAAGGCCGTCTTGCCATAGTCGAACTCTCCCTTGTGGATAGTTGTGCAGTGGGGAACGGCGATGGCCGGGTGCGCCCGGTTGGGGCAGTGAGAAAGTAACTAACCGGTTAGACTCACCCTAGGTCAGTAACTAACTAGTTAGCAACCTTGCCAAAGTGTGGCGGTGATCACTTTCGATGCTCAACTCCCCGAGCGGAAGCCCAACGCCCAGGTCATACCCTGGACAGATGCCGCGCGACACTGCCCCTGAAGCCAAGCTCCCCAGAAGCGAGGCCACGCGCCGCCGCCTGCTCGCCGCCGCACTCGATGAATTCACCGAATTTGGGCTCGCTGGCGCACGGGTTGATCGAATCTCCGCACGGGCAGGGGCTAATAAGCGGCTGATCTATCTCTACTTCGGCAACAAGGAGCAGCTCTTCGACGCGGTCATCGACGAGCATAAGAGCGCAATGGAGGACACGCTTCACTTCGACGTCGATGATCTACCCGGATTTGCGGTTGAACTGTTTGACTACTTCATTGCCCACCCGTTTCTCTTGCGGTTGTCGATGTGGCGTTTCCTCGAACGACGCTCGGACTCCTCCGAGGCTGAGCGACGAATGTATGTATCAAGGCTCACCACCATCGCCGATGCTCAGCGATCCGGTCGCCTTCCAACCACGTTCGCTCCCGAAGAGCTCATCAACTTTTCTATGGCACTCATCACCAACTGGGCCACAGCCTCGGCTGACGCCGACCCGGCAACCATGGGGGAGCGCCGGGAGACCCTTCGACACGCCATTGCCAACCTGGTTCACGGCCGTGTGAAGACGCCGTCACCCACGACAGGCAGGGCGCGGTCGAGCAGACCGTGAAGGACACTCCTGGCCTTGTGCCTCGCGACACCACGCCAGTGGGAGAGATGAATGAGTGGTGTTCTTCGCCTTACGCCGCCCGTAATCCAGCCCAGGCACCTTCCTCGTACCAGATGGTAGGGTGTCGGCCGCACGGAACTGTCACCATCAATAGGATGTGGTTTTTCAATGCCTTATGTGTTCCCTGAGGGGCTGGGTGCATTCCCCGACGACGTGCGCGCAGCGATGGCTTTGATGAAGGCCGGATGGGATCGGCACGAGAGCGGCGACGACGATGCGGCATTGGCGATGTTCGACGAGGTCATCCAGCAACCAGAGCCCAACATTTGACGATATTCAGGATCGAGTGCGTCGTGTGCACCAGACGAGGCAGCTGGCCAACCGATGGACCAGAAAACTGTCGCGTCTGTGGCGACGCTCCTGACCCGCCGAGTTTAGTGAAAGGGCAGTGTCGCGGCGGGTAGCCTGTGCCAGCAGGCCGAGACGATGAGAAGAACGAAGAAGGTGAGTCACACGCGATGCATAGCGACCTGACGCAGACCGGTGGGAACATCGCCCGTCAAGCCGCCCGGCGCCGGACCTTCGCGGTGATCAGCCACCCCGACGCGGGCAAGTCGACCATCACCGAGGCGTTGGCGCTGCACGCCCAGGTCATCGGCGAAGCCGGCGCGGTGCACGGCAAAGGCGGCCGGCGCGGCGTGGTCTCCGACTGGATGGCGATGGAACGCCAACGCGGCATCTCGATCACCTCGGCCGTGCTGCAGTTCGCCTATCGAGACCTGGTCATCAACCTGCTCGACACCCCCGGACACGCCGACTTCTCCGAGGACACCTACCGGGTCCTCACCGCGGTCGACTGCGCCGTCATGCTGCTCGACGCGGCCAAAGGCATGGAACCGCAGACCCTCAAACTGTTCGACGTGTGCCGGCACCGGCGAATCCCCGTGATCACCTTCATCAACAAATGGGACCGACCCGGAATCGACCCGTTGGCGCTGCTCGACGAGATCGAGCAGCGAACCGGACTGCACCCCACACCCCTGACCTGGCCCGTCGGCCCCGGAGGCGAATTTCACGGCGTGGCCGATCGCCGTACGGGTGCAATGGTCAGTTTTGAACGCGCGCCCGGCGGCACCCAGACGGCGCGAGAAGAGCCGATGTCCGCCGCCGACGCGGCCGCCCGGTTCGGCGACGACTGGACGCGCGCGATGGAGGAGCTGGAACTGCTCGCCTTGACCGGAGCCGACCACGACCAGGCCAGCTTCGAAGCCGGCAAGACCACACCCGTCCTCTTCGGCGCGGCGGTGGCAAACCTCGGCGTGCGGCAACTCCTCGACACTCTCGCCGACCACGCGCCGCCCCCATCACCCCGCCCAGACGTGCGCGGCGTGGCCCGCCCAGTCGAAGCGCCCTTCGCCGGGTTCGTCTTCAAGATCCAAGCCAACATGAACCCCGCACACCGCGACCAAGTCGCCTTCGTTCGAATCTGCTCGGGCCGATTCGAACGCGGCATGGTCGTCACCCACGGCACCACCGGCCGACCCTTCGCCACCAAATACGCCCAACAAATCTTCGGCCGCGACCGGGAAACCATCGACGACGCCTACCCCGGCGACGTCATCGGCCTCGTCAACGCGACCGCACTGAGCATCGGCGACACCCTGCACGCCGGGCCGGCGACCCGCTTCCCCGAACTGCCCTCCTTCGCACCCGAACACTTCGCCGCCATCCGCAGCGCAGACTCGTCCAAAGCCAAACGGTTTCGCCGAGGCATCGAACAACTCGACGCCGAAGGCGTCGTGCAGGTCCTGCGCTCCGACCTGCGCGGCGACCAAGCCCCCGTGCTCGCCGCCGTCGGCCCCATGCAACTCGAGGTGGCCACCCACCGGCTCGCCGCCGAATTCGGCGTGCCCACCCGCCTCGAACAATTGCCCTACCAAACCGCCCGACGAACCGACGCGCCAGGAGCCCAGGTGCTCGCCGGAGCGCCCTCCGTCGAGGTGCTCACCCGCATCCGCGACGGCGCGTTTCTCGCCGTGTTCACCAACGACTGGCGCGTCAAGGCAACCAGTCGCGACCACCCCACCGTCACTCTCGAACCGCTGATCGCCAGCGCCGAATAGTCGTCGCCGTCTCGTCGCGATTCGGGGCACCAATGTGGAGGACACGTGAGCAGTCGCTTCCAGGAACTCGCCTGGCACTCAACACCCATGGGCGAGCTCACCCTGCGGCGTCGCCGCGACCCGCTGCTGGGCGAAGACGTCTATGAGGTGAAACTCGACGACGACTACCTCATGTCCAGCATGTTCACCGCAGCCGAGATCGAAGTCGCCCGGATCGCCTTGGACGCGCTGCCCGGCGACGGCCTCTCCGTCGCAGTCGGAGGACTCGGGCTCGGCTACACCGCGCGCGCCGTGCTCGATTCGCCCGCCGTGTCGTCCCTCATCGTCATCGACGCGCTCGCCGAAGTCATCGAATGGCACCGTAGTTCCCTCGTGCCCTTGGCTGCCGACATCGTCGCCGACCCCAGATGCCGGCTGGTGCACGGCGACTTTTTCGCGATGACAGCCGCCGCCACGGGCCTCGACCCCGACACGCCGCAGCGGCGCTTCGACGCCATCATCGTCGACATCGACCACTCGCCCCGGCACCTGCTGCACCCGAGTCACGCGGCGTTTTATGAACCCGCCGGCACTCGTCGCCTCGCCGACCACCTGAACCCCGGCGGGGTCTTCGCCCTCTGGTCCAACGACCCGCCCGACTCCGACTATCACGCCGTTCTCGCCAGGGTCTTCGACACGGTCGAGGCGCACGTCGTCGAGTTTCACAACCCGATCCAACGGCGTAACTCGACCAACACCGTCTATCTCGCCAAGAACCCGGTCACGGGCTGAGCGCCCATCGGTTGCGCCTTTCCGCGCCGGTTCCGCCGCTGTGGACGTTTGCCGACAATCCTTAAACCCATTTCCGTGTACGCCGAGCCGGCAGGCTGCGGTCGGAGTTTCGACCACAGTGGACGTACAGCTCGGGTGAACCGCATTGGCAGCCCGCCCCCTGCGGGGCGGGATGTACGCGAACCACCTGATCATCGCCGGCTGCTACGTGGCCTCAATGGAGCCCGCCCACGCTACGAGAAGTAAGCCGACGCACATGAGCCTCAATGGAGCCCGCCCTCGAAGAGCGGGATGACCTTGACCGGAGATCGGCAGCTTTTCGGCCAGACACGGCCTCAATGGAGCCCGCCCCTGAAGAGCGGGATGACACTGCGCAGCCGGATCATGCTCCTGACGCAGAATGGTGGTGATGACCGCCTCAATGGAGCCCGCCCCTGAAGAGCGGGATGACAACACATGACGACCACCCGCACCCGGTGCAGGTCGTGCCTCAATGGAGCCCGCCCCTGAAGAGCGGGATGACCGGCGCCGCCGATGGGGCAGGCGGTGACGAAGATTGACGTGCCTCAATGGAGCCCGCCCCTGAAGAGCGGGATGACGGCTGCGCGCGCGTCCAAGTAGCCTTCATCGCGTCGAGGCCTCAATGGAGCCCGCCCCTGAAGAGCGGGATGACTCGGCACCCAGTTGTTCAGCTACGAGACCGGCCGCTGGCCTCAATGGAGCCCGCCCCTGAAGAGCGGGATGACAGTGGGGCGCCGATCGGCGCGTTGTGATCCCACCAATACGCCTCAATGGAGCCCGCCCCTGAAGAGCGGGATGACTGCCGGTTGACCTTGGCGGGTGCGGCAGGCCGCACGCCTCAATGGAGCCCGCCCCTGAAGAGCGGGATGACGGCTCGCCGAAAACAGGCCCTCTGACCTGCGACGATACAGCCGTTTGCGAGCGCCTCCCCGCAGACCCCCGACTGCATCGATCACTATGGAGCTGTCAAGCAACAAAAGGGCCTCTGACCAGGGCGCGAGCGGTCGAGCGTGAGGGTGTCACCACCTGACCGCTCGCAAAATCGAGCCATCCGTGACGGGTGATGCGTCGCCTTCGCCCGGATTTAGGTGCAGATATTCAGTTGTACAAGCGGGCCATCGTACGAATCATGGTGTTCTGGTTGTTTCTGTTGGTCCGATGTGTCCTGAGAATACTGGAAAACGAGTCGGGAAACGACATGGCACGGCGACGCCAGCGGCAGAGGCGCCGGCGCGCAACCTCAAAATCGAGACCAGGTTCATGTGAGAGGTTTTGTCGGAAGTGGGGGATGGTAGGTGGGCGACGCGCTCGCTATCCGATCGGATGTGCTTTCGCAAGCGGCGGGCTGATCGGCTGGGCGCGATGCACCCGAACCGAGAAGCGCTGCCTTTGCTCGGAATCAAAGTGAAGCAGATGGGTTCCTGCGAAGAAGCGAACTTCTTTACACCCCAGATGCCAGCCGACCGCCAACGCCAATGCCTTGGGCATGCGGGCTGCGACCACGAGTTCCCGTCCTGTCTGCGATGCCTCCCGCTTTATCGCAGCAAGCCTGGCGGCGACCGGTTCGGCGAGCGCTCCGATCTCCTCGCCGGTCAGCACGCCGCTGTGCTCCCGTCCGGAGACGTCTCTCGGAGCCAAACGGTGCCAGTTGCTGATCGCCAGGCTGCCGAACGCTTCCTTCTCGTCGAAATCCTTGCAGTACGGGGTAAATGCCAAGATCACGCCGACAGCACCCGTGCCAGGAGCCCCCGTGTCGCCCAGCTTCTCGCCGAACATGTCGCGATGCTCGTCAAGCCGGAACGAGATTTCGTCGCCGTTGTTGAGAAATTCCACCATCTCCCACCGATCCACAAGGGGTAACTCCGCCCCGATAGCGAGCGCAGCCGGCCACAGCACGTTCGGCGCGATGGCTCGCCCATAGTCGCCGGGTTCGTTGTTCACGACCAACTCCAAGGACCGTGAGACATCCTCGCAGACATCGGCGACATCGATAACACCGTCGGTGGTTCGACTGCGCAGGTCCGCCCATCGGCTCACGGTCTTCATACCCATCCGGCGCCGTTGGGCGGATATGCGAGCCTGGTCATGGCGGTCCGTCATCTGATCGTCCAGGATGCGCACGTAATAGAGCGCGCCGGCATATCGGTGGACGCCCGACCTCACCCAGACGACGACGCCCAACGCAACCGTGAGGCCAACGAGCCACCATCCCCGCGCCGCCTCGATGTGCCAAGCTGTCTCTGCCGACAACGGAAGCAGGTCCTCGACGACTAGCGAGCCGAGCGCACTGGTCGCGGCGACCAGCAAGGCGATGAGAACGTTGAGACCGTCGATGAACCGGGCGTTGAACAGTCGCCGCCAGGCCTCCGACAAAGCCCGTGCCGCTCGCCGAACGCGATCCGCCATCAGACCGCCGCCACGACGAATGTGAGCGGGTTCTCGGATGAGGTTTGATAGAGCCGAAATCGTTGCCCGGCTACGTTTGGATGTTGTTCGCTGACACGCTCCTCCTTCGCCGGCCAACTCTCCACATCATTCACCACACAGGTGACTCGTTGTGGCTTGCCGATGGGCTTTCCGATGTCGGGTCCGGGTCCGTCAATGGCGAGCAGGCCGACCACGGCGCGGTCGCCCTCGATCCGGGCCCGCAATGCCCAGTTGTTACCGTTCCACGCCCACAGGTGGCTATAAGGAGGTGCCTGCATCGGCGCCTCTCCAATGTGGAACCCGTCGTAGTCAGCCCAGGAGGCGACAGCACCAGCATTCAGCAGCGCGCGATGCAGGTCAGCCCAGCTCACCCACCCGTACCCGTGAATGGTTGCCTCAACGGTGCGGCTCACTTCGACTCCTTCTCGGCGCTGTCGCGTCGGCCCATGACGTCGCTCAACATAATGGGTCCCGGCAACTCGACCGGTTCGGCCAGCCGGAGGGTGCCGAACCCTCGCGTACTGCGTGCCCCCACGCCGATGAGTCCGTCGTGCAGGTCCTGCACGACATGCAGCAACGCCTTGCGCACCCATGAGGGCAGCGCGTCGTTCCGGTCGTCCATCACATCGATGCGCAGCGTGACCCGTCCGCCGGTCTGTGGTGTGTCGGTGAACAACTGCCCGTCGCGTGCCCCGCCGGTCACCCGATCGATGGCCACATGTGTACGGGTCTCCGAAGTGGATCCGGTCACCAACGAGTCGTGGAAGATGAGCAGTCCGCGGGAACCCTCGTGTCCGAAAACCTCGCACACCGGGCGCTCATCGCATCCGGATACCTGATCGCACGCGACGCTGCCCAACGACCGGATGATGTATTCCACCCGGGATCGGAAGATCCCCTTCCACGTCGAGCCTGGGATGATCGGTTGGCCGCCCCGCGTGCGCGACATGGCGGGCCCGGCGACCGCGAAGTCGCCGATCAACAGTCCATCTTCGATCGTGAAAGTCGCGGTCAACCACCCGGCCGGGTCGCGAGTCGTGGCCGGCACCGGAACCGGTGTCGTCGCCACCGCCTCGACCAGCGTAGGGCCGTCGTGGCGGAGCCAGATCGCGAGTCCCTCGTCGGTGGCCGGATCGATCCTGCCGTGGGTGAGGCCCGTCAGTCGGGCTTGCCCTGAGCCGGTGCTCCGGTCGCGCCCGATCGCCGGACGCCACGCCGCAAGCGCCCGCAGGTCGTCGTCGGTGAGAACCCCGTCAAACCGCAGGTACGCCGTGAGAGTCCCGCCACTGACGACCTGGCGGCTGAAACGCAACGGATTCGCCGCCGCCGCGCTTCGGTGACGGTCGATCGCAGTCTGGCCGACGGTCACCACCTCGGCGGTCTCCCGGCCGTTGTCCGGCGTGAACTGCGTGCCGAGAAACCACAGTCTCGACGCCTCGGTCTCCTCGCCTTTGTTTTGTGGCGGGCGGGAGCCCATGAGCTTGGTGTCGAGTGTGGTTCCGTCAGTCGTGGGATATCGGCGCAGATGCGAACGCAGCGATCCGGCGAGTCCCGAGCCGGGGATCCACGGCTGTTCGGCGCTATCCACGAGCACGTTGCGGTCGATCGCGGTGTCGGTCAGGTTTGTCGCACCGATCGCCCACCCGGGCTCGACCTCGATCCGGGCCACCAGAAATGTGATCATCGTTGGCCTGCTTCGTCGGGGCCGACGAGTCGCACGTCAACCAGGGTGGTGAGGTCTCGCATCACGTCCGAGCTCACGC
Organism: uncultured Actinomycetota bacterium; assembly: GCA_963736695.1. Lineage (GTDB taxonomy): Bacteria > Actinomycetota > Actinomycetes > Mycobacteriales > Micromonosporaceae > CAVTPU01. The sequence goes on along the minus strand of CAVTPU010000004.1, from coordinate 1,468,071 downwards.
TCGTCAGCAGTCTTTGGAGGCCGTCACGCTGATTGCCGGAGAGTCCGCGCGCGGTTGGTTGTTCGAACACGTCAGTCACGATCTCGTCGACTTGACTATCCTTGTAGGACAGGTGCGCCACCTGCAGCCTGCGGAGGACGCCGAGCAGCCAGCGGTGCTGTTCGGCATCCAGGTTCAGTGCCCTAACCGTTGTGAAGGCGACGACGGCGGGGTCGGGCGCGGTGGTGTGGACCGTGGCTGCGTCGGTCGAGGTTGGGCCTGCACGCCACGGCGCGGTGGCGACCTCGACCACGCCGAACCCTTCGGCCCGGCGCAGCCCGACTCCTTCCGTCGCCGCTCGACGGGCGAGTCGGGCGAGCGCGTCCGACGACCCGGTGATGCGATAGGTGGACCCGGCGGCGGCGCACAGTTCCGTCGGCTTCGGCAGTCCGGAGGCAGCGTGCCAGCCCGACCAGGTGGCCGGGCGGTTCCACGGCCCTCTCCGCGACACCGATGTCCCGGCAAGGTCCAATACAGGGTCGGGATCGAGCCGGGGTCGGCCGACCGAATCAACGAAGATCGCCGGCGTGACGAGCCGAAGCACCAGCGGTTCGCCGTCCGCCGGCATCGGCGGGGGAGGCAGGTCGACCTGCTCCACCGCATATTCGGCATGACCGCCGACGGATCGCCGCCCGCCGAGCCACAGTGGACGGTCGCGCTCAAGCCATTCGTCGTGCCCGTGGATGTGCCCGACGAGTGTCGTGCCGGTGGGCAGCGCCCCCTGCGAATAGAGCATGCCGTCTTCCGTCCGGCCGGTTTTTGGGTTGATTGCGGTGCGGGTGCTGCGATGCATCACAAACCCGGTCGGCATCACCAGTTCGCCCTTGGCAGCCTCGAGTCGTCGACCACAGCCGGGGCATCGAGGCACGTGTTCGAAGGCGGCGTCCACGATGGTCTGCTTGCACTGTTCGCTGACCGGATATTTGCACTTGTGCACCGACATCGGCGTACGCGTGCTGCCCTCAACCAGGAGCGGTCCGAACCGGATGTCGCCGTCGAAGAGCGCCCGGAATCGTCCGGCGTGCGGATTGTCGCCCGTCGGAGTGCCGTGCTCGGAGATCCAGGCGGCGGCGAGCGCCCCGCGCAGCACGCTGCCGGGTACGTGCTGATGGCTGGGGGTATAGAAGGCCACCTCGGCCTCGGTGCCGAGGGACAGCGGCTGCTGGGCCACTACGGTGACCCGCAGCGCGCGTCGAGGCGATCCGGCGCTTGTCATGGTGTTCCACCTTCGTTGCGCACTCGGGAGATCGTGCCAGCCAGCCTCTTCGTGAGGTCAGGAGTCCACAGTGGGTCAGTAGGCGTGACAGAGACCCATCCGAGGCCGCGTCGTCGGTCACCGCCGAGGGAGGTCACCGCCCTCGCCGAGGCGAGCAGCACGTCTTTATGCAGGTCGGCTCGGCCGGCCGGCACAAACCCGCGTCGCCTGATAGCGAAGCTAGCCTGAGTGGCCAACACCTCCTCAGCAATCGCGAGTGCACCCTTCTCCACCGTGCCGGTGTCATCGGAGATCTGAATCCGAGCTCGTGACCGGATGATGTCGTCGGCGGCCTGCGCGATGGAGGCATCCGACCAGCTCCAGGCCGATGCCTGGTGTGGTTCTCCGAATACCTCCTTCACCACAGTTCTTGATATGGACAGCAGGTGTTGTGCCGTCCATCGCATGATGCCCTTGAGGCTTGATGCGGGCAGCAGGCTCGACGGGTCAACCATGCTGTTTCCGCCGTCGCCGGCGTTGCCTGTGGCGACCCGAAACGGCGTGTGAAAACGGATGTCGAAGACCAGCGTCACCGCCACCACCTCACCAGAGATAGTGCGTCGGCGACTGCGGTCGGCCCGCTATGTGCTATCAACGGTTCGAGGATGCTCCCGTGGCCGAGCCGTTGGACATGTTTAGTCAGCCGGTCGGTCGACATCTCGAGTCGGGTGGGGTCGACCAGTCGCTCCAGTGCTGCCCGGCCCGCAGGGTCGATCTGCGTTCGCAACGCGGTGAGTGTGTTGGCGAGCCCGGTCAGCGTGTCGAGCGTCCACGCCCGTCGGGTGGCGGGCGGTTGCTCACCGTCGCGGGTCGCGTCGAGCCACAGGACGGCGGCCTGCCTGCCATGTTCCTTTTGCTTGGCTGCGCGGAGCAGGCCGCCGGCGAGTTTCACCGCGCGCCGGAACGGGAACTTGTAGTGCGCGATGACTATCCCGGCGGACGCGGAGACAGGCTGATAGCCGGGAAGCTCGGTGAGGCCCGGCACCGCCGCCATCCTCGTCGCGAAGACGCTCAGATATGTGATGGTGAATTCCCAGGCTCGGTCGGCGACGACCGAGACGAGCACGTCGTCTCCGCCGACAACGTGGGGAATCACCGGCACCTTCTCCTCGCCTCTGAGGATCTTCTGAGTGGCGATGACGAGCGCCTCTCTCGTGATGTCCGACACCGCGGCGGAGACGTCTTTCTTAAGGTTGGCCGAACCCGATGTGGCGATGCGGTCGAACAGATCGCCCAGGCCGTTGCCGTCCACATAGACGGTGGCGAGGTGATTGTGTTTGCCGTCCTGCTCGCCGAGTTCCGCCAGCTCTTTGAAGTGCTGGACCGTGCCTTTCTCCGTGCGGTCCAGTCTGTTGAGTAAGTCATTCTCGGCGCTCACAGGCACGCTCTTCTGGTTGAGGCCGCTTTGCCGATAGGGGTCGTCGTAACGAGCGAGACAGTCCGCGCAGACTGGCTGGTTCTTTACTTCATGCAGGTCGATCCGGCCGACGGCCGGATCTGCGGAGCACTGTCTGCATGTGACTAGCGGCGGAAATTCGCGAGTCGCCGGATAGCTCTCCAACCGTTCGGCGCCACCGGTTGCGAAGTGGCTTCGATAAACCTCCACATAAGACTGGCCTGTTGCCCACCGGGCGGTCAGGTGGACGGCCGGCAGCTTCGATCGGACCTCCGCCATTACGGCCTCGGCGACCCGCCGGGCATCGGCGTCGAGCGGCAGCCGAAGCGCGATCAGGCCGTCGGCCTGTCCCGCTTCGGCATTGGTCTCCGCCACGACTCCAGCCGCGGCGACCGCATCCCGGATCGACTCCGGCAACTGGCCGTTTTCGTCCCGGTGGGAGATATGGCTGAGGTACGCCGAAGCGCCGCGCTGGCCTTTGAGGTCCCGCGCCCGCCCCAGATAGCTCTGGATGCGCACCGGAGCGATGTCGAGATACGTCCACTGGCCGCCGCTCACCGCTTGCCCTCTTCCGATTGGCGTTTCCTCGAAACGATCGACAATCTCTGGTCGGTTGCAGTCGGCTCAGGCAATGGCCTCAAGTATTTCTTTTCCCCGTTCTTCACAAACTCCCCTGATGTGGCTCGGAAAAAGGCAAACGGTGAGTCGAACTCCTTCGGATTGCCGTTCTGTTCCGACCAGTGCAGGCCGGGCGGATACCACACGCGCTCGGCGTTCTCGAGCCCATCGCTGAGCACCGCACTGACCGCCGGCCACGTGGACTTCACCTCGTCTCGGCAGGAGTCCACAAACTCCGCCGTCGCCTGTCCAAAGTCGAGTGTCGCAGCCGGCGCTTCGGCATATCTGCTCTGGGCGGTCCATATCTGCATGTCGGTGATGGTCGCGGTGCAGCTGCCCAACCCTAGTGGTTTCGCCCCACCCAGGTGGAGGCGAAAGGGTCCACGGGCGGGGTCGAGGACTCGGTGCGGTTCGAGCGTGGCGAGCAGGCTGCCGACTTCGGCCGCACTCAGATTGTCGAAGGTGATGGTCTGGGCGAAGACTGTTCCCGCCCCCACTAGAAACGCCGGGGTGGCCATCGTGCCTTCCTCCTGGTGGCCCCGCGCCTTGTGTCGTGGCGGTTCCTGCCGCGTCGGGTCAGCATGCCAATAGAACTTTCTTCCCCGTACGGGTCTGGGCTTTGGCTTGTCCGGTTTGGAGCCCCACTCTCGGGTCGGTAGTTCCCGCTCGTTTCCCGCCGGGTTCTTGCCTCTGTCGTCGTATGCGAGATAGAACTGGCCCGCGCCCGGCCGAGGCATCCCCATCGGGGCACGGAGAGTCTTCGTCAACGTGACCGGCTTTTCGCTCACCGCATCACCGAGGCGCACGTGACCGGCATAGGAGCGCTGTTCGGCGCCCCGCGATCCACCATCGTCGCATCCCCGTCGGCTCGCCGGACGGGTGTCCGCTGAACCGAAGAGTCGGCACGTGGGGCAGAGATTTGTCTCGTCGTGGCACGAAAGCAGATGCTCCGGAACCCGTTCGCGTAGCGTTCCAGTGCCCTGGTGGCGCCACAGGTTCGCCGCCTTCAGGCCCACCACTTTGCCGGCTGCGTCAGGAAGCACCCACAAGACGTCGTCGACCTTGAGTCGGCTCGCCACCCTGCGTCGCTTCCCGATTGTCTTGTGGCGAAACGTGACCGGGGCGTAGGCGTCCGAATTCTCGGATGCCTTTCGTCGGGCCTCGACCACATCACGGGCGTTCCCTACCGCATTGCGGTATGCGCTCCATGCTTCTTCCCGCACCTCGATCGGCTGCCTATCCTCTGAGATCCGTCCACAGGCGACAAAGTAGCGTGGCTCACCCTTGCCTCGAGCGGTAGCCGGTGGCCGAGGACCGCTGAAGAACACCACCCAGTCGCCCCCTCGGGTCACGGTCGAACGTGGGATGAGCTCGGACCGTCCAAAGGTGCCGGATTGTGCGTCCGTCTCGTTGATCGTGATCCGGTCACCGGAGTGCAGCAGGGGCGGGCCGCTGGGTAGTTCATTGTGTTCGACCCACACGACCTTGTCTGCCGACCGGACCGCCAGCGGCTGTCCGTCGAGAGTCACGTCGCTGACAATCCCCAACGTCCAGGTGTTTTCCGACGTGACAGCCGGATCGCGGTAGGTCGGAAGGAAGTCCTCGTCGAGAACCCGCAGACAACCTCCCGCGAGCGTCTCGTGCAGCGACCGGAGCACCCCCTTGATTGAGGAGCCGGCGAGGCGCAGACGCTGTCCGTCCTGCGCAGTCTGTGGGGCCTGCATCGGCGAGGTGAGTTCCCACCGAGCGGTGAGTCGGCCCGAGAAACGGCCGGGGGCCAAACAGTGGTGCCCGGCGGGGGTCTCCTGTTGGATCGCCGTCGGAAACGGAACAAAGGTGTAGGGGTTGATGAAGCGCCGGTTGTTGTGCTCCTGTTTGGCTTCGTCGTCCTCCCGTTGCTTCTCTGCAGCCTTTCTCGCCGCTGCCGCCGCTTTCCGTGCTTCATTCCGCGAGATGAAGGCGTCTCGGGCGCCTTCGGTCTCCTCCAACCAGCAACCGGGTGGGTCCAGTCCCGCATCGACCAGGAAGTAGTCGCCGATCTTGTCCTTCAGTCCTTCTCGTGCCGCATCCGCCGGGAGTCTCATCTTGTCGGCCGAGATCACCGCCGCCTCCCGACCCGTGCCGGGCTCGGTGAGCTTCGCCTTGCCGTTGAGCCACCTGACGTGGCACTGACGCGCCGGGGGTCCGCTCAGATCGAGAGCGCAATCGCCGTCCGCGATCTCCATTTCTCCCAGTCTTGGCAGCGGCACGGCGGAGCACTGTGCGTCAACGTCGGGGACACTGGACGGGTTTAGTACGTGTTGGTGGAGAGCGCCGCCGTGACCGTTGTTGAACCAAATCCAGCTCAGCGTGTTGTTCTCCGCATTCCAATCAATGATCACAACGTTCGATTCCGCGTCGCCACCTTTACCGGACATAGTGCCTATTCCTACCGGACGGCGTTGTGAGTTGACAACCGGGCATTATGGCCGCATTTTCTGACTGATTCGGCCCGCCTCGTATCTCGATCGGTCGGGCAGGCGATGTTCGTGTCCGTCGCCGGCAGGGCATCATTGCGCGATCGTTTCCTTGAGTACATCGTTGCGCTCGATGATCCGCGGCGCTTCGTGAGGATCTTGAGGTTAGTGCCGCACAGCAATCAGTTGCGGACCTTCACCTTGACCTCGCCATGCTCCGGCGTGGGGTGAGGTGCCGTCTCGGCGCGCACGTCGCCCGGTGCGTAGAAGCGCACGACCCACGTCGGTGCTTCCTGTCGTGGATCGCCCAGCGGTTGCCGGGCAGCAACGGCAGTAGACCGTCTCCGACCGCAGAGCAGACGACGGCTGGGTTTGGATGAGATGCAATGGAGCCCGCCCTCGAAGAGCGGGATGACGCGGCACATCTCCACCAACTTTCAATGCACAAGCAGGTCTCAATGGAGCCCGCCCGTTACGAGCGGGATGACGTGCTGATCCTGCTGGCCGTGCCGGTGTTTTCGTTGTCTCAATGGAGCCCGCCATAAAGGGCAGGATGACCACGTGAGTGGTGGGCGTATATCGGCTGACCGCCAGATGCCTCAATGGAGCCCGCCCGTTACGAGCGGGATGACCGGGACGCCAGTGCCGTGAGCTCCGACGAGATGAGGCCTCAATGGAGCCCGCCCGTTATGGGCGGGAACAGGGCTCGAGCGCAGGACGTCTGGCAGGCTGCCTGCGACGACGCAGCGTGCCTCAATGGAGCCCGCCCGTTATGGGCGGGAACAGCGCCCGCATTCAGGCGCGCCAGAGCAGCGCGACCTATGCGAAGCCTCAATGGAGCCCGCCCGTTATGGGCGGGAACAGGCACTGTCCGTCGCACGCGGTCATGACCGCCCGTTATGGGCGAACCAGTCGCGCAACGAGTCAGCCTCAATGGAGCCCGCCCGTTATGGGCGGGAACAGCTGCGCCGACACGCGTCGCGCGAGCACTGAACGCGGCCTCAATGGAGCCCGCCCGTTATGGGCGGGAACAGGCGAGCCACGGCGTCCGGCACCGCACGCTGCGACGATGCCTCAATGGAGCCCGCCCGTTATGGGCGGGAACAGTCGGCGCACCCTGAGCCTGTCGGTCAGCGCAACGCGATGCCTCAATGGAGCCCGCCCGTTATGGGCGGGAACAGTAGGCAAAGACATAGACCGATACGTTCGCCCGGAACGTAACGCCTCAATGGAGCCCGCCCGTTATGGGCGGGAACAGCGCCAATCAGCGCAGCTCCGGTATGACGGTGACAGCCTCAATGGAGCCCGCCCGTTATGGGCGGGAACAGCGCCGTTGCAGGTCGGCGAGGGTGCCCGCTGCGGCGCCTCAATGGAGCCCGCCCGTTATGGGCGGGAACAGTCGATGCCGGTTCGCCGCGACCCGTGTGCGTGCCTCAATGGAGCCCGCCCGTTATGGGCGGGAACAGCCAGATGATGTGCGGATTTTTCACTGACATCTGCCGCCTCAATGGAGCCCGCCCGTTATGGGCGGGAACAGCTCGCACGCATGTCAGGCGACCGACGGCCCCGGCCGGCGCACGGTGCCTCAATGGAGCCCGCCCGTTATGGGCGGGAACAGGGCTCGCTCTAAACAGGCCCTCTGACCTGCGACGATACAGCGGTTTGCGAGCGCCTCCCCGCAGACTCCCTACTGCATCGATCACTATGGAGCTGTCAAGCAACAAAAGGGCCTCTGACCAGGGTGCGAGCGGTCGAGCGTAAGACACTCACCACCTCGGCGCTCGCAAAGCCGAGCCAGCCATATGGGCGACTCATCGTCTTCACCCGTATTTGAACGCAAATGTGCATCTGCATAATCGGATCAACGTACGAGGTGTGGCTTTTTGTTGGTCCGATGTGTCCTAAGAATACTGGAGAACGAGGCCCGACTCGACATGGCTGGCGGCGACGAAGCCGAATATTGATAAAGACTGGGCTTTACTGGAACAGCCTGGAAGGCGTAGCCTTCCGTCCGTGACCGACGAGATAAAGGCCCTGGAACGCAGACTCGACGAGCTTCGTTCCGACATCCGGCGAGCGGCGATCGCCGGCGATACCGTCGTCGCACGCCAACGCCGAGCCGAGTTGCGACTCGTCGAGTCCGAGTGGGAGCAGGCGCTCGCCGCCTTGGCGGAGCCCGCGCCCGTGGCGCAGGTCGTCCCGGCGGAGTCGCTGCTGCCGATGCGTGAGCAGGTGCACCACGCGTTGACGTTGCTCACCGTGCCGGCGGCGCCTCGCCTGATCACGGCCGTGCATCGGGCGTTCTTCTCCGGCGATTTGAACGCGACCCGGCTGACGAGTCTCCGGCGCGACGAGGAACGTTCCTTCCAGTCGTCGCAGTTCGCTCGTCCCTATTACCTTTGCCCGGCACTCACCGTCGATCTGCTCAGTCCCGCGCGGGGCCTGCTCACCGTCTCGACGTGGCCGATCGCAGACCGGATCATCGGACCCTTGAGTCCGCGCGTTCATTTTCTGACAGCCGCTATCCGGGTCGCGGAGGCGGTCGACCGCCTGGGTGAGCCGATTCCCGAAGCCGCGCGGCTGTTGTGGCGGTTCGCGGCGAACATCCCCGGCGCCTCCGACGGCGCCTCGACACCCACCGTGGTGGCCGACGCGGCGCGGGTCGAGCTCGCCGTCCATGCCGAGGCTGACCGCATTGCTCGAAAAGAAGCAGCCGTACGAGCGGATCGGCTCACCTCCGTGCAGAAGCTCTTCGGCGCTCGACTGGCCACTGTGGGGACAGGTGCCAAGACTCGGGAGGCGTCTCAGTGACCGCGGCGACGGAGGCGGCCCTCGATCGGATCCGAGGCGACGAACCAGCCCGCAAACACAATGCACGCACCATTGCGGCGCTCACCGGCAATCCAGGGTGCAGCCATCGCCACGCACCGCCACGGACCTGATCTCCGAGGCGTTCTATCCGTTCACTCCCTTCCAGTCCGGTGACCCGGCCGGGGCTCGACGGCTCATGTTCCGGACCGCCGCGTTTGGTCGGAACCCGCTCGACGAGGCGCTCACAGTGGCGTCCGAGAGTGGCTGGGCACTCTACGAACTGCCCGCGAGGCATGCCCTGCGGACCGACAGTGAGGCGGTCTCGGCCTGTGCCGACATCGCGTCCCGCATCGTCGAACGCGGTGCGGCGGTCTTTTCGCCGGACCGGTCACCGGACGTGAAGCCCGTCACGCCCGATCGGATCGCGATCGGCGCCGCACATCGCGATCAGGTCTCGGCCATTCGATCGGCACTCGGGGAACGCGCGAGGGGCATCACCATTGACACCGCCAACCGGCTGCAGGGGCGTGAGTTCGATGTGACAGTCGTGCTGCATCCACTCTCTGGTCGGTTGGATGCGACAGAATTTCATCTTGAGGCGGGTCGCTTATGCGTTCTCACCTCACGCCATCGTCACGCCTGCATCGTCGTCGCTCGAGCCGGAATTCAGGAGTTGCTCGACGCTCATCCGTCGACAGAGTCGATACATCTCAACGTTCCGGTGAAGTTTCCGGACGGCTGGGAGGCGAATCAGGCTCTGTTGGCTCATCTATCTGGCCGAAGAGTCGTTGCCCCAAGTTAGTAATCAATAGACAGAATAGTGCTGACTTTCCCACTTGACCGACAGATCCGGTGACGGGTCGCGTGTCCATATGGAGCCGTTATGTCAAACTTTGACGAGTTCTTCGTGCGTGCGACAGGCAACCCTCCTTATGGGTTTCAGCGACGCCTGGCCGAGAACGGCCTCCCGCAGATCCTGCATGCGGCCACCGGCACCGGCAAGACAAGCCTTGTGGTCGCATGGTTATGGCGGCGCCTGCACGGTCCCGACCGGGACGAAACCCCCAGGCGGCTGATCTTCGCACTGCCGCAACGAACCCTCGTCGAGCAAGTCGCCAGCAACGTCGAGCGGTGGCTCGCCAATCTCGGCCTGACCGACGAGGTGCCGCTCCACGTGGTCATGGGTGGCGCCGGCCACACGCAACGGCAGTGGCGAGTGGACATGCATCGGCCCGCCGTCATCGTCGGCACCGTCGACTCACTGGTCAGCAAGGCGCTCAACCGGGGTTATGGCATTTCGCGAGCCATCTATCCGATCGACTTTGCCCTCGTCACCAACGGCGCCCACTGGGTGATCGACGAAGTTCAGCTCTGCCCGGAGTCGACGACCACACTGCGCCAACTCGCCGCGTTCGCCGACCAGACACGCCCAAAATCATGGCCAACCGTGGAACCGTTCGGGCTGACCTGCATGTCGGCGACCGTCTCGGAGCGGCTGCTCACCACTGTGGACAATCCACTGCCGTCGACCGACGCGATTCTTCGGATCGAAGACCACGAACGGGTCGGACCGTTGGCCCGTCGACTTGGCGCCCAACGCGCCATCCGCCAACTCGACTGTGCCCCCGGCGACGCGAAAGGCATCGCGGCCGCAGTTCGCGACACCCACCGCCCCGGCACTCTCACCCTGGTCGTCGTCAACACCGTCAAGATGGCCCGCGACGTCTACGCCGCGCTGCGTGACCTGCCCGCCGAACGAACCCTGCTGCACTCCCGATTTCGCGGGCTCGAGCGGGAGAAACTCATCGACAGGGTCACGAACCAGCCCGGCGAAGTCGACCACGTCGTCATCTCCACCCAGGTCGTCGAAGCCGGCGTCGACCTCAACGCGACAGTGCTCATCACCGAAGCCGCCCCGTGGCCGTCGATCGTGCAGCGCGCCGGCCGCTGCAACCGCACCGGCGAGGTCGACGACGCAACACTGTGGTGGCTGGCACCGTCAAGCCATGCGCCGTACGAGAAGGAGGACATCGCGGCGACCGTCGCTGAACTGACCGCGCTCAACGGCCAGACCCTCACCGGAGAGGACCTGCTCGCCCGGCCGGTGCAGGTCACCGAAGCGCGGGTCAGCGTGCTGCGCCGGCCCGATCTGTTGGCCCTGTTCGACACCGCCCCAGACCTGACCGGCTCCGACGTGGACGTCGCTCCTTATGTGCGCGACGCCGACGACCTCGATGTGCAACTCGCGTGGGCACAGTGGACACCCTCGGACCCCAGCGGACGGCCCCCTGCCGAAGCCCGACCACCCGAGACGCGAATGCGATGCCGAGTGCCACTCGGTGAGATTCGAAGCCTGGCGAAAGCCAAAAATATCTGGCGACTCGACCAGAAGATCGGCGGCTGGTCAGCCGTGACCGAACGCGCACCCGCCCGCCCAGGCGAAGTATTGGTGATCGCCGCCGCTGACGGATGCTATGACCCGACCAGCGGATTCGATCCGAAAAGCAGGAAACCCGTGCCGGACGCGCCCACCATCGGCGACCGGCCCGACTCCACGACACACGCCGACCCGGCGTCCGGGGCCGAGGACCCGTTCCGTGGCGATGACGCCAGTCTCACCCAACCCCAATGGCTGCCGCTGCAACACCACAGCGACGACGTGCGCGACGCGGTCGAAACCCTCATCGGCGACGTCGCCCCGAACCTTCCCGCACCACTTCGACGCGCGATTCTCGTCGCCGCGCATGCCCACGACGCCGGCAAAAGCCACCCCATCTGGCAGGACGCCCTCTGCGCCCTCGCCACCCCCGACGAGCAGGCGCGCGTCGAAGCCGGCAAGCCGTGGGCCAAGTCCGCCCGCACCGGCCGACTCGCTTTCGCCAGAGGCGTCAACTTCAGACACGAACTCGTCTCCCTGCTCCTGCTCGACGGTCCACTTGCGAAACTTCTCGACGAGGTGGACGACCCAGACCTGGTGCGCTATCTGGTGCTCGCCCACCACGGCAAACTACGCCTGCAAGTGCGTGGCCCCGACGACACCGACCCCGCCACCCTGCTCGGACTCACTCACGGCGACGTCATCACCTGGCCCGGCCTGCTCAACCAACCCGCCGGTGAGATGACCGTCGACATCGGCCAGTTCTCCTTCGGTGGGCAACGATCCTGGACCCGCACCGCGCTCAAACTCCGCAACCGTTACGGCCCGTTTCAACTGGCCTATATGGAGACCCTGGTACGCATAGCCGACTGGCGGGCCAGCGCCCAGCCCACGCCTCGGGAGGAAACCCATGCCTGAGCACCGCCTCACCGGACTGCGCCCCGAACCACTCGCCTCCTATCTCGCCGGGCTCGGCCTCGTCAGGGTGCTCGCCGAACAGGCCGACCCCGACCTGACCGCCCGGTGGGATGACGACACGCTCGTCGTGCAGACCACCGTGGACGACATCGCCGCGTGGTTGACCGACCACTATGCCCCAACGCCCGTGTTGAGCCCGTGGAACGAGGGAAGTGGTTTTGGGGTCAAAGACAAGAAACCACGTGAGGCGCTCGACACTCTCACTCGACTGTCCGACCCCCGGCTGGACCCGATCAAACAGGCGCTGGCGGCGGCGACCATCGTGGGGGAGACGTTTCGCTCCGACGGTGGTTGGTCAAAAGAGCGCGCCATTGTGGAATATCGCAACACGTGCCCCGAGTCGGCACTGCCATGGATCGACGCGGCCGTCGTGCTCACCGGCGACCAGGTCTTCTACCCTCCGATTCTCGGAACCGGCGGCAACGACGGAAGACTGGACTTCTCCACCAACTTCCACCAACGGCTGGTGGAGCTGTTCGACACAGCGCCCGCCGCCCGAGACCGGTCTCGGGCGGCCGCCCAGGACCTCGTCGACGGCACCCAGATCGCCAAACTCAGCGACGGTGCGATCGGCCAGTTCGACCCGGCCGGCGCAGGCGGTCCCGGTTCATCTCCGTTCGGGGCATCGGCCCCTCTGGTCAACCCGTGGCGCTTCGTGATGATGGTCGAGGGTTCACTGCTCTTCGCAGCCGCAGCGGTGCGACGCAACCAGCACTCCGTCGGGCGGGCGGCGATGCCCTTCACCGTCTTTGGCTCCGCCGAAGGGCCGGGCAGTGGCGCGGACGGGGAGTCGTCCCGCGGCGAGATCTGGGCACCACTGTGGAGCGAGCCGTTCACCTTCGAGGAGATTCGTCAACTGTTCACCGACGCGCGGGCATCATGGCGGGGACGTCCAGTGAGCCGGTCCGTGGAGTTCTACGCGGCCACGCGTACCCTCGGGGTTTCTCGGGGAATCGACGGCTTCAGCCGCTATGGCCTGCATCAACGCAACGGGTTGGCATTTGCGGCTGTGCCGCTCGAAAGGGTCGCTGTCACCCACCATCCCGAGGTCGAGCTCGCGGCCCGGCTGGAGGAATGGGTGGGCTGGGTGCGACGAGGAGACACCAGCAACGCGGTCGCGCGGGAAGTGCGGCGATTCGACGCCGCGCACCACACGTTCGTTCGGGACGGTGGTGGAGAGGCACTGCTGCGACTGCTCGCCACCCTGACCAACCTCGACCAGGCGGTGGGACGCAGCGGCCGGCTCAGAGGCGTGGTTCCCGTGCGCAGACCGCCCGTCGCGGCCGAGTTCCTTCGCTGGCTGCCGTTCGACGGGCCCGAGGTGCGTCTCGGCGCCGGGATCGCCTCATGTGCGGTCGGCCACGCACCCTCCTCCCGTGCCATGCGGCACCTGCTCCTGCCGATCGCCCCCGAACGGGACGGATTAGCGTGGCGGGACTCGGCGCTGGTGCCCGGTTTCATGCTCCGACCGCTGCGCGCGGTGCTCACCGACGTGTTGGTGTGGCTGGCGAGAACCACAGTGGAAGATCCCGGCGGTCGGACGGTTCGGGGAGTGCTCACCTTCCGTGCCGGCGTTCGGGTGCCGACGGCGGACGCGCACGCATTCGCGACCGTTGGCGCGCTCGACGAACGGCGGCTCAACCTGGCGGTGCTCGCCTGCCTTGCCCTGGATTGGCGGGGAGTCCGTCACCACTGGTCCCACCCCGGCGCGTTCGTTCCCGTGCCGCCGCTCGGGTTGGTGCAACCTTTTGCGCATGGCCTTGGCGAGGCCGGCCGCGACTCGGAGGCTCCGGTCTTCGGCCTGGCCCCGGACTGGCCGGCTCGACTCGCCGCTGGACAGGTCGCTGGTGTGGTCACGGACGCCGCTCGACGACTGCGACGAGCCGGTTGGCGGGCGCCGTCGTCGACTGGTTCGACTCAAGCCGACCGACTGTTGGGTCAACACGTCGCGGCCGCCTTGGTGCCACGTGTGCAACAGCCCCTTGCGGCGCTGTCGGACTTCCTCGCCGAACGGATCGTCACGACCGGCGATACCAGCCTCAATTCATCCACAGCAGACAACGTTGTGAACGACGTGAAGGAGATGTCATGACTGTCGAGTCCACACCCCGGCGCACCGTGCTCACCGCGCGGTTGCGTCCCGTCGCCGGACAACGCTTCCAGCCCACCGGATTCCCGGATCTGGGGGCTGCGGAGTTTGAGTCGGCCGACGGCTCCCCGGCGTTGCTGGTCGAGTCGGCGCAGTCGATGGCCAACTGGCTTGAGTCGACCACATGGGACTCGGGCACCTCCGATCAGGTGAGCGCGCTGGCCGGCGTGCCCTATGTGCGCATCGTCGACACCGATGGCGATCTCCTGTCGTCGAGTCGCCTGGAGGCCCACCGGCTCGCCTCCGCCTATGTGATGGACGGCGCGGTCGGAGGGGTGAAAGGCGAAGACTGGATGCGTGACCGGTTCGGGTTGCGGAAAGGGCGGCCGCTCGACCACCGAGCCGTCGCCCGGGCATGTTTCGCGCTCGATCCGCTGTCGCTGCTGCACGGGGTCTTCTTCGCGCGCAAAGGGTGGCCATGGCAGCCGAAGATCGCCCGCGCGGTGACGAGCTTCATCGAAGCCTATGGGGTGCGGCCCGTCGTCAGCGGTGGAGTCAAACGCGACGGGGTTCACAACGAAGTGGAGACCGGCCGGGGGACCGCCGAGGGATATGGCACCGTGCCACATCACCGGGTCGAATATGTCGCGGCCGAGATCGTCGCCTATGTCAGCGTCGATCACGCGCAACTGCGCTCCTATGGGCTCTCCGACGCCGGCACCGCGCTGCTCGAAGCGTTGGTGGACTTTGAGGTCGGCACCCTGCTCGACGGAGGCCTGAGGCTGCGCACCGCCTGCGACCTTCAGGTCGTCGATGTGGACGGACCCCGCCCAGACACTGTGGACGCGGCCAAGCGCATCAGCATGCTGGCGGCCGAGTGCGCGACCGAGTTCGACCCGACCACCGTCACGTGGACTCCGTCGAAGGCGAAGTCATGACAGTCACCCTCGCCATCCGATTTCCGCTGGGGCACTATCACGCGGCGGCGTGGGATCGCAGCGCGAACGAAGGCGCCGTCGAGTGGCCGCCGGCACCGTGGCGACTGTTGCGCGCCCTCGTCGGCGTCTGGTATTCCCGGTTGCCTGACCTGCCGGCATCAGAATTCGACAGGCTGCTCGACCGACTAGGGGACCCGCCTCGACTGTGGACGTCGGTGGCGAAGCCCGGCCACACCAGGCATTACCTGCCCGACTCGGAGCATCGCAGCGGCGAGACCGGGCAGACCGACCTCACTCTCGATTCGTTCCTATCCCTGCCGGCGGTCGGCGATCATGTGTTGGTTCAGTGGGACGCGCGACTCGACGCTGCGGAACGCGACACCCTCCACACCCTCGCCCGACTGATTCCCTACGTTGGCCGGTCGGAGTCGGTGTGTGACGTGCGACTCCTCGATAACGACCCCACCCCCGACGAGACGTGGTGGCGGCCCGAGGCGGGCGGCGACGAGCAGGTGCGGTTGCTTGCCCCGACCGTTCCGGTGCAACGCGCAGCACTTGAGCTCTCCACTGTGGAGGTGAGGAAGTCGCGTCGCACGCTTCCCGCACAGTCGCGGTGGGTCCACTATGGGCGTACGAGTCAAGGGGTTGAACCTGACACGACGCGAGCCGTGGCCGCCGTGCGGGATGCCACCGCCGTGACCGCCATTCGATTCGCGGTGCTCACGCGCGCACCGCTCAAAGCGACCGACGGACTGTTGGCCGCCGACAAGCTCCACATGGCCGTTACCAGCCGGCTCGACGGTGGCCGCGCCGAACTGCTCGGCCACGCGGGTGCCAGCACAGATCACCGCCACGCGCATTGGATTCCGCTGCCCGTCGACACGGCGCACCGGAACGCACGTGGTGCAGCCATCGGCCATGTGATGGTGTGGGTGCCGATCGGCCTCGCCGCCGACGAGATCGGCGAAATTCTCAGCATTCGTCGCCTCACCGGCTCGGTGGGAAACGGCGGATATGAGATCAAAGGACTGCCCGAGGTGACGTTGCGGCTCGAGGCCGTCGGCACCATCGCGCAGGTCGCACCGGAACTGTGCGGCCCGGCCCGCGCCTGGCGGAGCCTCACCCCCTATCTGCCGGTGCGACACCGCAAGAGAGAGTCATTTAACGACTACCTCGCCGCTGATGTGCGGCGGGAACTCGAATATCGGGGACTACCCACCACTGTGGAGGTTAGACCAACGGAACCAGACGGCTCATTCCCTGACCGGTGGGCAAATCAGTTTCGTCGATATCGCATCAAGGAGCGCCTCCGCGACAGTCGCCCCGGACTCGGAGTTCGGCTCGTCTTTCCCGCAGACGTCACGGGACCTCTGATGCTCGGGCAGCTCAGTCACTTCGGTTGTGGAATCTTTGTGCCGGAGCCAGAACCGTGACCACCGCGCTGACCCCTGACCTTGTGCCCGCCCGCATGCTCAACGAATATGTCTACTGTCCACGCCTGTTCTTCCTCGAGTGGGTAGATCAGATGTGGGCCGCCAACGCTGACGTCGCCGAAGGGTTACGCCGTCACAGGAGAGTCGACTCCGGTGGCGGCGCGGCACCCCTGCCATCAGAAGGCACCATCATCGCGGCGCGCTCCGTCGACCTGTCCAGCGAACGCCTCGGAATCACCGCCGAACTCGACCTCGTCGAAGCAGCCGACGGAGGCGTCGTGCCCGTCGACACCAAGAAAGGCAAACCCCAAACCGACGGTACGCCGTGGGAAGCCGACGCCGTGCAAGTCTGCGCACAAGTTCTCCTCCTACGCGAGCACGGTTATCAGGTGCCGCGAGGCGAGCTCTACTATGCCGAGACCCGCCAACGGGTCGTTGTCGAGCCGGCGGCGGAGCTGGTCACTCGTACCCTGAAAGTCGCCGAACAGGCCCGCGACCTCGCCACCCAACTCACGCCGCCACCACCCCTGCGCGACAGCCCAAAGTGCGCCCGCTGCTCGCTCGTCGGGATCTGCCTGCCCGACGAGACAAACCTGCTGCGCGGCCGACAGGAACGCCCCACCCGCAGACTCATCGCGCCCGACCCCGACGCGCGGCCGCTCTATGTCACCGAACCCGGCGCGGTCATCGGACAAGACGGCGGCCGGCTCGTCGTCTCGAAGCAGCGACAGGAACTCGCCACCATTCGGCTCATCGACGTGCTGCACGTCAGCGCGTTCGGCAACGTGCAAGTCACCGCCCAAGCGACCCGCACCCTCATCGACCGTGACATCGACATCTTCCACTTCTCATATGGGGGATGGCTGCTCGGACTCACCACCGGTCTGCCCACCAAGAACGTTCAACTGCGAATCAAACAGACCACCAGTGCAGCCTGCGCCGACCTCACCGCCGCCCGACGCATGATCGCCGGAAAGATTCGCAACAGTCGAGTCATGCTCCGCCGCAACGCCAGCGACGTCGCCACCAACGCGGTCTCCCAACTCGCCGAGCTCGCGTTCCGTGCGGAATCGGCCACCAATGCGCCCACCCTCCTCGGCCTCGAAGGCACCGCCGCGCGCATCTATTTCCAGCACTTCCCCCAACTGCTTTCGCCCAACGCCGACCTGCCCGGCCCACCCTTCACTGGCCTGCGCAACCGTCGCCCGCCGACGGACGCGGTCAACTGCCTGCTCTCCTTCTGTTATGGCCTGCTCGTCAAAGACCTCATGGCAGCCAGCCTCGCGGTCGGTTTCGACCCCTATATCGGGCTGCTTCACCGCCCGCGCTTCGGCCGACCCGCGCTCGCCCTCGACCTCGCCGAAGAATTCCGGCCACTCCTCGCCGACTCCGTCGCCATCACCCTCATCAACAACCACGAAATCGCCGCATCCGACTTTCTGATGCGCGCCGGAGCGGTCACCCTCACCGCAGACGGGCGCAAGACCGTCATCCGAGCGTGGGAACGTCGCCTGTCGACACAGGTCAAGCATCCCCTCTTCGGATATTCCGTGAGCTATCGGCGTGCCATTGAGCTCCAAGCCCGCGTGCTCGCCGCCGTCCTCGTCGGCGAGATCCCCCAGTATGAGCCCCTCGTCACCCGGTAGGTGATCATGGCGAGACGCCGATACCTTGTCGCCTACGACATTCGCGACGACGTACGCCTGCGAGCCGTCGCATCCTGCATGGAAGGCTACGGCGAGCGGATTCAATATTCTGTCTTCATCTGCGACCTGTCGGATCGCGAAGCCGTCGTCATGCGGACCGACCTGGAGGAGCGAATGAAGGTGACGGAGGACAGCATCATGGTCGTTGACCTTGGCCGGCCCGACGACACCGCGCGATTCCTGTTTATCGGGCCGCATAGTGGGCTGCCGTCCGTGGAAGCGGTTATTGTGTAGATCGCTCGTGCGAGCGCCGAGGTGGTGACACCCTCACGCTCGACCGCTCGCGCCCTGGTCAGAGGCCCTTTTGTTGCTTGACAGCTCCATAGTGATCGATGTAGTCGGGGGTCTGCGGGGAGGCGCTCGCAAACCGCTGTATCGTCGCAGGTCAGAGGGCCTGTTTTCGGCGAGCCGTCATCCCGCTCTTCGAGGGCGGGCTCCATTGAGGCTTTATCCACTGAAGTTGGCCAATCCGGCCTAGCGGCCGTCATCCCGCTCTTCGAGGGCGGGCTCCATTGAGGCCCTCATGCCCCGCGAACCTTGGGCCGAACGTCTCTTGTCATCCCGCTCTTCGAGGGCGGGCTCCATTGAGGCTCGCTATGGGTAGGCCATAGCGCCCAGTAGGACGGGTCATCCCGCTCTTCGAGGGCGGGCTCCATTGAGGCTCATGTTGCGGATCGATCCTCCGCATCGGCGGCCATGTCATCCCGCTCTTCGAGGGCGGGCTCCATTGAGGCCTCTCGACTGTGCCGCTGCCGCGTGTATCGGCATGACGTCATCCCGCTCTTCGAGGGCGGGCTCCATTGAGGCCGGCCCGCAGGGGAACCCCTCACACAGGACGGAGACAGTCATCCCGCTCTTCGAGGGCGGGCTCCATTGAGGCCCTACCCCGGCGGCCACCCGCCCGTCGCCGACCCACGTCATCCCGCTCTTCGAGGGCGGGCTCCATTGAGGCCGCCACACCGGATCTCTCCGGTAGCGGAACACCACGTCATCCCGCTCTTCGAGGGCGGGCTCCATTGAGGCGCCGCGACATCATCGATGTTGCCCGCTCCGATGGACTGTCATCCCGCTCTTCGAGGGCGGGCTCCATTGAGGCAAGAACCGGCGTCCGTCTTCTGCGGGGGTTGGGTAGGTCATCCCGCTCTTCGAGGGCGGGCTCCATTGAGGCATGGGTTCCGTTCGGCCGCCCCCACCGGCTGATGAAGTCATCCCGCTCTTCGAGGGCGGGCTCCATTGAGGCTCGCTATGGGTAGGCCATAGCGCCCAGTAGGACGGGTCATCCCGCTCTTCGAGGGCGGGCTCCATTGAGGCCGCAGCTCCAGACCTGTCGGTCCTCCGGCATCCCCGTCATCCCGCTCTTCGAGGGCGGGCTCCATTGAGGCCAGCGCGGTGATGCATTCGGCTCGCGTGGCGTCGGGTCATCCCGCTCTTCGAGGGCGGGCTCCATTGAGGCGGCCGATGCAGCAAATCGCGATGACGGCGCTGATGAGTCATCCCGCTCTTCGAGGGCGGGCTCCATTGAGGCGAGCCATCCGCGGAACGTTGTCGCGGGCACGCCCAGGTCATCCCGCTCTTCACGAGCGGGCTCCATTGAGGCTGAAGAATCCAGAGCAGGTGCAGCAGCGGGTTGGGGAGTCATCCCGCTTCTTCAGGAGCGGGCTCCATTGAGGCGTCCTACATGGCCCGCGAACGGTGAGCGCCATCGCCATGCGCCGTTCCTTCAAGCACCGTGAAATCTCGCAGTGCGGTCGCCGATCGTAGTGACGACGGGGCGCTTCCAACAGCGACGTCTGTGGCGTCGGAACACATACCCGACAACAATGGGTTCGCCCACAACACGTGGTTTCGACTGCTTCTGGTCGTGAATCTCAAACTCTCCACACGACCGGTCTGGATTGTCAGCCGTTCGCACCTGCTTCACCAACACCGAGCCCCGTAACCTGCTCACGAACATGTGAGCAGAAGGAGTTGTGTGGTGGTGCTGCGTAGGATTATCTGGAACCCCTTTGGCGCTCTCATCGTCGGCGTGATCGCGCTCGGCCTGGGGATCGCGGCATGGCGTGGCCTCAACCTGCCGTGCAAGGACACGACAACCGCGTTGGTCGAGGGCCAAACCTGCCTGGGCCGCCGTCGGGGAGAGGTGCTCACCTTCGAGATGTGGCAGAGCCAGCAGGAGCTCGCCGTCAACTATCTGGCGGGCCTTGGGGCAGTTCTCATCGTCGGCGGTGTCATCGCGCTGATCGTGCGTCGGCGTCGTCAGCAGCGCACCGACACCCCAGCCGAGCAGGAATAGTCGCCCACAGGACGCGCGGCGCCTATTCGGGCGCGGAAAGTCTGTATCGCCACCCCGGTTGCCAGGTGAACTCCGCCGCGACGAGCTCAGCCAGATCCCTGCCCCCTGCGAACCGGTCGAGCGCGAAATGGGTGGCTCGGTGTCCCACGATGAGCACGGTGGCACCCTGAAACCGGGGAAACAGGTCGTCAAGAAAGGAAGCGACCCGGCGTGTCGCCTGGTCATAACTTTCGCCTCCCGGAAAGGGGCGCAACACCGCGTCGGCAGCGGCTTGGCGCACAGCCGCCACGGGGTGCCGGGTGAGCGCGCCGAAGTCGCACTCGCGCAGCCGCCGGTCGCGAACAATAGGCACATCGCGGCCGAAGGCGATCTCCGCCGTTCGATATGCACGCCGCAGGTCGGAGCAGAACACGGCGGCGAGCGACGCGTGGTCATACCGGAAGCCCAGGTCACGCGCCTCCATCTCGCCAGTGTCGGACAGATCAGCGTCGTGCCACCCGGCGGCAAGACCCGCTTCATTGTCGACAGAGGTCGAGTGGGTCTCAAAGATGACATCGATGAAGTCAGTCACGGGGCGCAATCCTTCAGAAGTCGCGAAATTCGAGCGCGCGCCCAACGCGCGTCGGCTACGTTGTTGGCGTTGCTGCGAATGAGGAGGTCACCATGCGCTACGACTATGACGCCGAGGCGTCCTTTTGAGCGAACCAGCAAGCGCCGTCGGGGGTTCCCTTTAGCGAGACACAGGTGAAACGCGGCGTTCGCGTGGTTCACGGGGACACGGAACTGTTGGAGAAGCTCGGCGGTCGCGATCCGTGCCCATGTGGTTCTGGGCGGCGGTTTCTGCCGCTGCTGCCGACCCGGTGGCTCCTTCGATGACGTGAACGGACACTACTTCGTCCGTGAGCTGTAGTCACACAGTGAGCGGGTGGCCATCACGGCTGCCCGCTCACTGTCAACTCATGTGTGGCCCCGATCGTCGGGCGCGGGCCGTGGGACCATGCGTTGCTCGTACGTGTGAATCTCTTGGCGGAACCGGTGCGCGGACGGATGCCAGAGCTCGTCGAACGGTCCCATGACGTCACCGCCCCCACCGCGCCGGCGCAGCCGCACGCCGAGAAACCACAGCCCCGACAGGATCGCGGCGGCCACCGTGGCCGCGATGAGTCCACCGATAAGGGTTTCCATAAACCCCAAGGGTACGCCCAGCGCCGGCTCGCCGACACGCGTAGGTGCGCGGTTTCGCGGGCGGAAACCAAACGCCCGCCCGCGAAACCGCATTGTCCAATGGGTTAGCTGAACTGCTCCCACGGGCCGAATGCCGTCGACCGCGCGCGGAGCATGGCATAACTGCTGCCGCCATAGCCGAGCTCAGCCGATGCGAATCGAGAGTTGCCCATCGAATAGATGTAACAGTTGGACGGGCAGTAGATGTCGAACTTCTCCCACGGTCCGACTGCGGTGGCGCGGGCGCGGAGCATGCCATAGCTGCTTCCGGTGTAGCTCAGCTCGGCCGTGACATATCGACCGTTGGCCTGCGACTGGATCGTGTCGTAGGTGCTGCCGTAGCAGACCGTGTAAAGCTCCCACGATCCTGCGGTGGTGGCGCGAGCCCGGAGCATGCCGTTGCTGGAGCCGCTGTAGCCGATCTCGGTCGAGATGAATCGGTTGTTCGCCAACGACCTGATCGTGACGTTGGTGTAGCAGGCGTTTGTCGTCACGTCTTGTGCGGCTCGCGCCTTGGTGATCTCCGCCAAACTGGCCGTCTTCACTGAAACTGGAGCGGGCGTGGCCTGCGCCGCTGGTGCCAGTGTCGCGACCAGAGCACCGGTCGCGGCGAGAATTGCTATGAGCCGGAACATCTTCATGCGGGTCCCCTTCCCAATCGGCTCATCATGCGAGTGTTTGGTTCAATGCGATCGCATGAGGCAACCCTCACGCATGGCGCAGGGCGTGTCCATAGCGGTGTCGGTGATCGTGCAGAACTTCGTCGATGCGGTCGGTCCGATTCCGCAGAGTCCAACCCGATCGTCGTTCACGTGTCGTCACGACGTGAAGGTGGCGGCATAGAGCGCCGCGAAGTCATCGGCGGTCATGACCTCCACACCGATCTCCTGTGCCTTCGTCAGTTTGCTGCCGGCGCCGTCACCCGCGACAAGCAGGTCGGTGTTCTTGCTGATCGAACTGGAGACGGTCGCACCCAGTCGAGCCGCGGCCTCCTGAGCTTCGGTGCGGCTCATGCCGGGCACCGTGCCACTCACCACGACCTTCTTGCCCTCCCACGGCCTCGGACCGCCGTCGTCGACAACCTCCATGCAGAGACCATGCGCCGCGAGCCGGTCGATGACGGGTCCCATCGCGGCCAAACCATCCACGACCGCCTGCGCCTTGATCAGGCCCATCTTGTCGATCTCCGCGATCTCCTCGACGGTCGCGGCCCGCAAAGCTTCCATCGACCTGAATCGGGCTGCGAGCCACCGGCCCACCGACCGTCCGGTCATCCGGATGCCGAGACCGGTGATGACCCGATTGAGCGGCTGAGCCTTGCTCGCCTCCAACTGCGCCATGATCTCAGTGGCGTTAGCCTGGCCGAGCCGGCGCACGGCGCCTGTCGTCGTGGTGCCCAACGGCAGGTTCGCGAGGTCGTCGACGGCCAACTCATAAAGGTCGGCGACAGTGGTCGCCAGACCGTGCTCGACAAGCGCCTCACAGATCGACTCGCCGATGCGTTCGACGTCCAAGGCCTCACGGCTGCACCAATACACGATCGCGTTGACCGCCGCACACGACGCGGTGTGACAGCGCCACAACAGGCTGCTCGTGTCCCACTCCTGCTCGCACTGCGGGCAGGCGGCAGGCGGCTGCCACGGACTCAGACCCTCCGGCTGCTCGCCGACCGCCGCCGTGACGCGGGGAATCACGTCACCGGCCCGGATCACGGCGACCTTCATGCCGATCGCGAGGCCCTGTTCGAGGATCCACGGGGCGTTGTGCAGGCTTGCGTAGGTGATGGTGGAGCCACCGACGAAGACTGGGTCGATGACCGCGCGGAACGACGCTCGGCCGGTGCGGCCGACGGCGACCTCGATGTCGCGCAGGACGGAGAAGCCGGTGTCTGGCGGATATTTGAACGCGGTCGCCCAATATGGTGTGCGACTGGCCATGCCGAGCCGATCGCGGGTCGAGTCCGACTCGGCTTTGATGACCGCGCCGTCGATCTGGAAGCCGAGTGTGGGGCGGGCCTTTTCGATCGCGTCGATGATGGCGAGAACGTCGTCAATGCCGCCGGCCACCACCGTGCCGCCGCTGGCCGTGCCGGTGAGGTCGAATGCGGTGTTCATGCCGAGCGACGCGGCATAAGCCATCCGACTGGAGTGGGTGGCGTGTTTTTCGGCGTCGTCGCCGGTTATCTCATAGGCGGCGAACGTCATCGGGGTGGCCGCGACGGCGGTCTGGGCGCGCAGGCTGCCGGCCGTCGCGTTGCGGGCGTTGACGAACGCCTTTCCGCCGGCGGCGACCCGGTTTTCGTTCGCGGCGGCGAAATCCGTGTCGGTCATAAAGACCTCACCGCGCACCTCGCCGGTGAACGCCTTCGCGAGTGTGATCGGCAGTCCGGCGATGCCACCGTCGCGCATCGCCTGAGTGGTGACGTCTTCTCCGGTGCTGCCGTCGCCACGGGTCGCGACGAGTGCGAGCTGGCCGTCGCGATAGGCGGCGCGCACGGCCAAGCCGTCGAGTTTGACCTCGACGACAGCCTGGTCGCCGAGCTTCTCGACGAAGACGGCGAGATCATCGCGGGTCTTCACCTTGTCGAGCGAGAGCATCGGAGTCGGGTGGACAATTTCGCCCCCGACGGACGAGCCACCCGCCACTGCGGTTGTGATGCCCTGATCGTCCCAGTCCGGGTGAACGGTGAGGGTCGCCTGCACGCGATCGACGAGAACGTCATAGTCCGCGTCGGACATGACCATGACTGCGGTGTCGTAGTAAGCGGTGGCGGCGTCGCGAGCGGCGGCGACAGCCGTGTCAAACTCCGCACGGTCGGTGAAGGGCGCGATGGGGGTGGTCATGGCTGCAGAATCTATCGTTCGGGTCTGACAGTGTGAAGATGGCTGGGCCTAGACCCAGCCATCTTCGGGTCGCATCGGTGTCAGCTGACGAACAGGAGCAGGTTCGGCGAGCCCGGGCCGGGGTTGCCCACAACTCCGGGTGTCGCCGCCGCGATGAGCGCTGCGGCGACCTGTGCACTGGTGTATTGCGGGTGCGCGGCGAGGATCAGCGCGGCACCGCCGGCGACGTGTGGTGCGGACGTCGACGTGCCCGACAGGGTCACGGCGGCGGTCGGACTGGTGTGCCAGGCCGACTTGATCGAGGCGCCTGGTGCGAATAGGTCGAGGCACGGGCCATAATTGGAGAAGCTCGCCCGGGTGTCGGTCTGGTCGGTGGAGCCGACGGTCAGGGCGGTCGGAACCCGAGCGGGGCTGAAGGCGCAGGCATCGGAGCCACTGCCGCCGGCCGCCACGGAATAGCTGATGCCCGCGGCGATCGACGCGGAGACAGCGCTGTCGAGTGCCGCGCTGGCGCTGCCGCCGAGGGACAAGTTGGCGACGGCCGGGCGCACGGCGTTGGCCGTGACCCAGTTGATGCCGCTGATGACGGTGGCTGTGCTCCCGGCACCGGCGCAGTTGAGCACCTGAACCCCGACAAGTTGGACTCGTTTGGCCACACCATATGTGGTTCCGCCGACGACGCCGGCGACGTGTGTGCCGTGACCGTTGCAGTCGGTGGCGTTGGGGTCGTTGTTGACGAAGTCCCATCCGCTGGTCGCACGACCACCGAATTCCCTGTGGGTCATGAGGATTCCGGTGTCGACGATATATGCGTGCACCGTCGAGGCGGTCGATGAGACGGAGTAGAGCTGGTTGAGGGGCAGTTGGTGCTGGTCGATCCGGTCAAGATTCCACGGTGGATTGACTTGCATGGCGTGGAACCGTTGGTTGCGTTCGACGAAGGCTACGGCGGGGTCGGACGCGATGTGGCGGGCGACACTTCCCGACGCCGAGAGTTCGAAGCCGTCGAGCACGCCGCTGAAGATCTGCCGCGCGGTGCCGCCATATCGGGACGCGAGGGTGGTGGCGGCCGCTCCGACCTGGATAGCGGTTCCGGTCACTCCCGAGGTCGTCGCCTGATCCTTGAAGACGACGATGTAACTATCGCCGATCGCGGTGGGACTGTGGTCAAACCGGATATCGCCGGCCGGTAAGGTAGCGGCCGACGCGGCCGACGAGGGGCTGGTCGCCACCATGGCTGTGACGGTGGCGAGGGCAGCGACGGTGGCGACGAGGGCGAGCCTGCCGGCTCGGCGTACGAGTCTCGGTTGCATATTTCAATCTCTCCGCTCCGATTAAATCGACGAGCGTGAGTATATGGGGTGTGCGTCGAGGATGCGAGAGATCCGTGATTGGTGACGAGGCGAAGGGCTGGGTAATGGATCTGACCTCATGGAGCCGGGCGAATCCTCCCGACTTCGACGCGATGGCCGAGATCGGGCAGTTTCTGCTCTCCAGTTTGGGACGATATCTGGCCATGTCGATGGTGCCGTTCCGCGAGCACTACGTCGAAGAAGGTTCGATCGCAGTCACGTTCTATGCGTCGATATTGGTCAGCGACCCGGCGCTGCCCGTGATGGAGGGCACGGCGATGTTCGACGTGGCGTCCGGAAACGCCCCGCCATTCGTCGACGCGGAACTATTGCTATTTAGTGGCGGTCGCAGGCTGAGTCCGGCCGGAATGAGTTGTGGCTTCCTTCAGGCCCATTATGATCATGCCGCAGGCTGGGGACCGCTTTGGTGGGACTGGGACTCGTCAGAGGACTGGGAGGCTGTGACGGAGCCGCGCACCGCCGACTATGACACAGTCCTTCGCACCTATGACCGCATCGACGGCTGAGTGACAATCTCGACGTCTCGTTATTTCAGCCCGGAACGGACGAAGGCGTTGACGACCTGACGCTGCAGGACGATATAGAGGGCGAAGATCGGCAGGCAAGCCAGCCCGGACGCGGCCATGACGGCGCCCCAGTCATTGCCCTCGTCGGTGAGAAAGCCGCGAATTCCCAGTTGGATGACTGAGTTCGCCCGGGGCAGGACGAGGGCTGGCCAGAAATAGTCGTTCCACGCCGAGATGAACAGCAGGATGCCGAGCGAGGCTAAGGCCGGACGCAGATTCGGCACCACCACCGTCCACAAGGTTCCCCATGACGACCGTCCGTCCATTCTGGATGCCTCAAGCAGTTCCTGGGGAAACGCCTGAATGTGCTGGCGCAGCAGCAGCACCGCCAGGCCCGAACACAAGTTCGGCACGATGACGCCGACGATTGTGTTGAGCAGACCCAACTGGGAGAGCAGAAGATAATTGGGAATCATCGTGACCTGAAACGGCACCAGCCAGACGCCGACAAACAGCAAGAACAGCACCTGACGTCCCCAGAATCGCCACGCCGCGAAGGCATAGGCGGCCAGCAGACAGATCACCAGTTGCCCCGCTGCGGTGAAAACCGCCATCGCCAGCGTGTTGAGCAGCAGGGAGCCGATCGGCAGGTGCTGCCACACCGTGGAGTAGTTGGAGAAGTCGATCGGCCACGGCAACGGGGACTGAGAATAGACATCCCCAGGCCGTCGCAACGAACTGGCATACATCCAATAGACCGGAAAGATACTGAACAGGCTCAGCAGCACCATGGGTAGGTGCGCCCATGCGATGCGGCGAGATGGAGCTGGCGTGGCTGTTTGCGTACCCATCGGGTTGTCCTTAGTTGTCGTGGAAGCTGAGCCGGTCGGACAGCCAGACCAGTCCGACCGCGATGACCCCGAATATCAGAAAGAACAGCAGCCCGGCGGCGGCGGAGAGTCCGGCGTTGAACGTCCGGAAACCGTATTGCCACAACAGGTAGTAGACGTTGGTGGTGCTCCCACTCGGGCCGCCTTGGGTCAGCACGTCGATGAGCGGGAACGTCCACTGTGCTGACAGCAGGACCGTCATCAGCACCATGAACAGCAGCGTGGGGGACAGCAACGGCAGGATGATTCGTCGGGTGATCTGCCATCGGGAGGCGCCGTCGAGCGCGGCGGCGTCGGCGTAGTCAGGGCTAATGTTGGCGAGTCCCGCCGAGACCACGAGCACGGAAAAGCCGAGAATCTGCCATGCGGTGATGGCGATGAGCGAGGGCAGGGCCGTGGCCTCTTCCCGCAGCCAGTTGTGGGTGCCGAGGCCGAGCTGGGCGGCGATCTGGTTGAGCAGACCGGTCGGATCCAGCAGCCAACGCCACAACGTCGCGGTTGCCACGGGCGTGACGAGCATCGGAAGGAAGATGAGCGAGCGGTAGGCGGCCCTGCTTCGACCGCCGATGCGGCGGGTCAGCAATGCGACGGCCACCGGAATCACCAGTGAGAACGGCAGCAGGCCGACGATGTAGAACAGGGTGTTTCCGACGGCCTGACGCAGTTCGGGCGCTTCGAAGACTCGACGGTAGTTGTCCAGACCGACCGGATGCATCGGGCTGGTGGGCAGAAGGTTCCAGTCGAAGAACGACAGATTGACGGCCTGCGCGAGGGGGCGATAGGTCCACACCACGAGAAAACCCAAAGCCGGAGCCAAATACAGGTACGGCGGCAGCGCCCACAACACGCGCCGGGCCAGCCTGGGCCGGATCGCGTCGATCCGGCCCAGGCGTGACTCCGGGATCGGAGCCTCGATTTCGGCGTACATCGGGATCACGCCGAATCGGCGTGCACGTGTCGGAGCAGTGCGTCGACGTCCACCTCATAGACCGTCTCGGCGGCACTGATCGGCACTGCCGTGGCGACGGTCCAGTCGTCGTAAACGTCGATTCGGCTATACATGCCGCCAGCCTGGCCGCGAAACAGGCCCGCGGGAGCGAGAGTGTCCGCGCTGTAGGCGCTGGCTCCGGCAACCCAGACCGGAATGCCCGCCAGTGCTCCGGCCGAGGCATGATGAGAATGTCCACACAGGATCATGGAGACATCTCCGCCGGCCAGCGCGGCAGCGAGACGCTGCGGCTGCCGGAGGAGCAGAGTGTTGATGAAAGGCAGCGGTGAGGGCACCGGCGGGTGATGCAGCACCAGAATGCTGCCGGCTGGTGCGGGTGTGCGCAGTTCTTCGGTGAGAAATGCCAGTTGGTCATCGGTGAGGTCGCCGTGATGGTGCCCGGGTTCGGTGCTGTCCAGCACGATGATTCGCAGATCGCCGCTCCAGTGGACATAGTCGAACGGCTCCGTGCTCGGCTCCGCGCCGAGCAGGCCGGCCCGGAAGGGCCCCCGCGCGTCGTGGTTGCCCATCGCGTAGAGAACGGGTGCACCGATCCTGGCGGCCACTGGCTCCACAGCCGCACGCAGTCGTTGATAGGCCTCGGGATCGCCGCTGTCGGTGAGATCGCCGCTGAGGATGAACGCGGCCGGCACCACGTCGGAGGCTTCCACCGCGGCGAGCGCGGCCACCACGTTGGCCAGCGAGTCCACGCTGCCGTGCAGCAGCTTGCCCTCGGCGACGATGTGGGTGTCGCTGAGCTGGATGATGGTCTGGTTGGGCGTCAACATGAGTTTCCCTTCGTCGACAGCTACGACGTAGTCAGCACGGTGGTGAGTCGGTCGGCAATGGACTGATCCGCGCCGTGTAGGGCGAGGAATTCGGTGACGCTGCCGTGGCGGTCCCGCACATATCGCAGCGTCTGCTGGATGAGGTCGGGCGGGCAGGCGAGCATCGTCGAGTCCGTGGCGTGGTTGGTTCCGGTTCCCTCGGCCAGTTGCCCCAGCACTGCGGGGTCGTCCGGGCGCAGGTATTGGCTGGTGAGCGAGAAGTCGGCGGCGATGAGCTCGTCGTCGACGCCGAGCATGTCGAGAACCAGGGCGACCACCAGGCCGGTCCGGTCCTTTCCGGCGCTGCAGTGCACCAGTGCGGGGGTGGCCGTCGGCTCGGCGAGCGCGCCGACGGCTGTGGCGAGATTGGTTCCACAGTGGTCGACCATATAGCGGTAGACGGCCGCCAGTGTGCCCGTGCCTCCCGTGGCCGCCGCCGGCGTGTCAGGGAACACCGGCGCGTGGGTGTATTCGACTCGGAGTCGACCCAATGCGTCCGGGGCGCGTTCCTGCTCATAGCGTGATCGCAGGTCGACGACGTGGCGCAGGCCGACTTGGGCTAGCACGGCCCGGGAGGAGTCGGTCAGTCGGTGGAGTGAGTCGGCGCGTAGCAGAGTGCGCCAGCGGGTGACACCGCCATGCCGGGTGGGATATCCGCCCACGTCGCGCACGTTGAAGGTGCCGGGCAGGGGCAGGTGCCGCCGGGTTTCGGCGACAACCTGCTCCATGCCGTGTGTGGTTGCGATGCTCACCCGGTCAGCCCTTCGGGAGCAGGGCGGTCGCCTGCTGTTGCGCGGTGGCCATGGTCGAGGCCGGGTCCTTGCCTTGATAGATCACGCCTTCTGCGGCGGACATCATGATGTCGGTGATCTGCTGGTAGTTCTCGCCGGGGAAGGCTCGCCACGGCTTGAGCTGGGGCAGCTGAGCCAGGTTGGGCTTGATCAGCGGGTTCTTGGCGGCCCACTCCTGCAGGCCGTTCGGGTCGTCGACCAGGCCGGTGCGCAGAGGCAGGTAGCCGATCTTGGTGGAGATGGTCTTGTAGGCGGTGTCGCTGGTGAGGAACTTGATCAGCTCCCAGGCCGCCCGCTGCTTGGCCGGATCGGTGGAGAAGATGGCCAGACCGGACCCCGAGTTCGTCGGGACCGACGGCTTGTCACCGAAGCTGGGTTCCGCGGCTGCGGACAGGGTCCAGCCGCCCGCCTTGGCCGAGGCCATGAAGGTGCCTTGCAGCGCGCTGGTCTCCAGCATCATGCCCAGGCCACCACGGTTGAACGCGTCTTGAGCTTGGGCGTTGGACAGGTTAGGGGTGGCACCCGACTTCACGAGGTCCTGCGCCATGGTGACCGCCGCGACCGCACCCGATTCGCCGAAGGCGAGCGACGTGCGGTCGTCGGACATCACCGAGCCGCCGGCGGACGCGACCAGCGACTGGAAGCACCAGTCGCCGGAGTTTTTGGTTGTGCAGTCGAGATAGATGCCGCCCTTGCCGGTCTTCTGAGCGATGGCGAGCGCCGCGGTCTTCGCCTGCTCCCACGTGGTCGGCGGTTTGTTCGGGTCAAGACCGGCCGCGGTGAACAGGTTCGCGTTGATCCAGAGCACGGGCGTCGAGAAGACGTACGGCACGGCGTACGTGTGGCCGTCGATGTCGCCCAGCGTGGTTGCGGTGGGAGCGAACGGGTGGGTGCCACCGAAGTTGGCCTGGACGGTCTCCTTGCCCACGAGGACGTCCACCGGCTTGGCCTGCAGACCGCTGACCGCGAAGCCGAGGCTGTTAAAGGTCACCTGCGCGACATCGGGTGCGTTGCCGGCAAGGGCCTGACTGCGCACACTGGACAGATAGTCGCCGGCTGCGGGACCGCTGCCCGACGGGGGCTGCGCCTTGACGTGGATGTTCGGGTGCTCGGCCTGGAACTGCGAGATGAGGCCGTTCACCGCGTCACTCCAGGCGCCGGTGCGCATGAGGTTATAGCTTTCGAAGACGATGTCCACCTGTTGGTTGGCGGCCAGCTCCGGGATCGGGCCAGCGTTCGACGCGCCGGCATCCGTGCCGGCTCCGTTGCCGCAGGCGGCCGGACCGAGCATGACGGTGGTGGCAGTCAGAGCCAGCACGGTCTTCGTCCATCGTTGTTGTCGCATGTCACGTCTCCACATGAGAGGTTCAGACAGCAGCCGGGATCGGCTGCCGATGAGTGGTCGTTGTGGGGGAGGGATCCCGCCAGACCAGGCGGCGCCCGCTGGCGTGGTCGAAGAGGTGAATCCGTGCCGGGTCCACCGTGAGAGTGGTGTGCTGATCGCGCTGCAGGCCCAACGGACGCGGGCCGCGCACACCGACCAGCGCCGTCCCCACCTCGCACCAGGCGATCTCTTCGCTGCCGAGGTTCTCAACCGTGCGAACGACCGCGTCCAGCCGGGGTTTGCCGCCGGCCCGAGTCTCATCACCGGTGGTTGGGCGCAGGTCTTCCGGGCGAATTCCCAGCACCACGTCGCGAGTTGGTTGACCATCGGGGGAGTCGGGTTTGGGCGCGTCGTGGCGCAGCGGAATCGCCACACCCTCCGCCCGTGCGTGGATGGTGGATCCGTCGCCTTCCAGTCGTCCGTCGAGCAGGTTCATCGGCGGGGCTCCGAGAAAACCCGCCACGAATACCGACGCCGGGTTGTCATATACGTCCGCGGGGGTTCCGACCTGTTCCAGTTGTCCGCCATTGAGCAGTGCGATGCGGGTCGCCATCGTCATCGCCTCCACCTGGTCGTGGGTGACGTAGACGAAGGTGGCTCCGGTCCGGTGGTGCAGGGCGGCCAGCTCGGTACGGGTGGCGGTGCGCAGCTTCGCGTCCAAGTTGGACAAAGGCTCGTCCATGAGAAACGCCTGCGGGTTGCGCACGAGCGCTCGGCCGAGTGCGACCCGTTGGCGCTGGCCACCCGACAGTTCTCGTGGTTTGCGGCCGAGCAAGGCACCGAGGCCGAGCTGGTCGGCGACGGTGGCGACGCGTTCCCGGATCTCCTGCCGGGGGCGGGCCTGCACCCGTAGTGGAAAACCGATGTTGCTTTCGACGCTGAGATGGGGATAGAGCGCATAGCTCTGAAAGACCATCGCGAGATCGCGTTCCCGCGGCGGAAGGTAGGTGATGTCTCGCTCACCCAACAGGATGCGTCCGTCGTTCGGGGCCAGCAGCCCGGCGATCATGCGAAGGAGGGTGGTCTTGCCGCACCCGCTGGGACCCAACAAGACCAGGAACTCGCTGTCGGCGATGTCAAGGGAGACCTCGTCCACCGCCCGCACGGTGCCGAATCTCTTGCTGAGACGGTCGACTCGAATGCCTGCCATAGCCGCTCCATGTACGCGCGTTCCGCCGAGCGGGTGCTCTACGGTTCTTCGTTACATGGGCAGCGTGAGCTGCCGAGGTGAACGCGGCGTGATGGCGGGCCCGCGCCAACATGACAAGTGTCAGCAGTCCTGTTGGCCGGCAGGCGAATTCGGAAGACTCGCTAACGACGCGTGGCGCGCCGAGGGCGCTGGGTCACCACCGTGCCCAAAAGTTCGCTGCCAGCGGTGCGGGCCCGGCCCTGTTCATCACCGCGGGTCGACCCCACACACAACTGCAGCGCGTTGAGAAGAAGCAGAAACGCCAGCCGGCTGGCGATCGTGTCGCTGCCCAGGGGCCAACTCGGAATGCCGACCACGAGCACGACATCGGCATATTCACGCAGAGGCGCAGCCACATAGCTGGTGATCCCAACCACCCGCGCGCCCGACGCCTTCGCCGCCTCCGCGGCTCGCAGGCTCGGCTCGTTGGCCCCGCTGCTGGTGATCACCAGACACGCGTCGGCCGATGACAACAAGCGCGCCGACAGTTGCTGCACGATGGTGTCGGCCGGGGCCTCCGCCGGCCTGGCGATGGACAAAAACCTCAAAGCCGCGTCCTGCGCCACCGGAGCAGAGCCGCCATTGCCGACGATCAGCAGCCGCTGGGCGCAGGCCAATATCTGCACGGCGTCACGCACCGCTGCGGCGTCCAGCGGTCCCAGCGCCTCGCTGAGCACGTCGGTGGCGGTCTGAAAGACCGCGGACACCACCGCCTCCGGGTCGTCTCCGGCCGACACCGCGTGTCGGGCCCGAACCCCGGTGGCGCCGGCCTCCCGGGCCAACGCCAGTCGCAGGTGTTGAAAGCCCCGCAACCCCAGGCGTTGGCACGCACGCACCACGGTGGCGTTCGAGGTGCCCGCCGCTCCGGCGAGGTCCGCCGCCGACCATTCGGCCACATCGGCCGGCCGATCCAGGCACACTTGCGCGACCCGCCGCTCGCTGGGCACCAACGATGGCAGAGCCGCTCGGATCGAGGCGAGCAGCCCGCCCGGCTGCGCGTCGAAGGGGGTTGAGGCCATGCGTAGTTCATACCGGACGTCGGTTTCGCGGTTATCACAGGCATCTGCCTGTACGCCGAATTCCCGCTCGCCTCGTAGCCCGGCGGCCCTTGTCGTCGTCATCTCACGAGTCGACTGTCAGTTCCGCCCGGCGTAGAGGTAGACGGTGATGGCGTCCGGGCGTCGAGATCGAGCAGCACCGATCGGCGCGTACCATCCGCGACCGACGCTATCGGCACAACGACTCGTCCCGCCCGAGATGCGCGGGCTTGACCGGCGTGCCTAGTATTCCATCCGAACATCGAGGCCGATCCCTGCGCCTCACGAATAGGAGATTCGATGAAACTCACCCCCACGCGTCGACTCGGGCTCGCGCTCGCCGCGCCAACCGCGCTCGCGCTCGCGCTCACCGGATGCTCCGCGAGCGACCCCGCGGGGTCGGGCGCGAGCAGCGGCACCCCATCGGCTTCGGCCGTCGCCTCAGCGGACACCACCACGGCGCCCCCTGCCAGCCCAGGGACGACCCCCGCAGACAATCTGGCCTTCGGCCCCTTCGGATACGGCCCACTGCGGTTGGGAATGACTATTGAGGAGGCAAAAGCCACCGGGCTCGTGGTCAACATCAAAGTACAGGAGATCTTCGAACATTGCAGTATGGGTCGCCTGGTCGGGCCGGACAAGAAGGTCATTGCCCGTGACCACACCGGGATCGCTTTCAGCCACTCAAAGCTCGTCGCCATCGGGATTGGCCCTGGCATGACAACGCCAGAAGGAATCAAGATCGGCAGCACGTACAAAGAGCTGCATGCGGCATACCCGACCTGGAAAGGTCGCACCGGCAGTCCTGCTTCGGGCTTCCACTCAGGCCCCGAAGGCTTCGGCCTCGTCGGGACTTCCGGAAATCCTCAAGCTGATTACTTCTTCGAGGTTGAGGATGGGATAGTGAAAGAAATCAGCCTGGAAACCATAGACGGCGACTGTCAGGGTGAGAGCCGGACATCGTTGTAGCTAGCGGCCCTTCGCGGGGCTAGGAGTCGTCCCTCGACCGCCGGACATGCCGAGTCCGACGGTTGAGGGACGATTCCATATAGGACGCCGAACCACTGTCTCCTTCACGATGTCGACAGTTCCATCAAAATCACAGGCACCAGCACGTACGCCGAATTCCCGCTCGCCTCATAACCGGCGGCGCTTTCCGTCGTCATCTCGCGAGCCGGTTGTCAGTTGCGCCCGGCATAGAGGTAGACGGTGATGGCGTCCGGAGCGTCGAGATCGAGCAGCACCGATCGGCGCGTACCATCGGGGGTTGGCTGTTGTTCTTTGAGACCGGAGACCGACTTCGCCGCGTCTGGGTGCCACAGGTTGCCGCCGCCGACGTCGTCTGTGTTGGTGACGGCTCGGAGCCCGGGCGTCAGATCCGTCGTGAATGCGCCGGCCGCGATGAAGGCGTCGAGTGCGGTGCGGGGGATGCGGAATTTGGCCGACAGGCGGGTCTCGAGGCCGTTGCTATAAGCGCCGGCGAGAAAGACCGTCCCGGGTGGAAGAGTCACATGCGCGACGGCCTCAACCTGCGAGGCGCTGGCCACCTGTGGTTTGGATTGAACGGGCAGCGGGTCGTCGCTGGTTGACCACGCGACGATGCCGACGATGACGCAGGCAATCAACGACAGCACGAGGCTCATCGATGCCAGAACAAGCGCGACGGTCTGCGTGCGGTTCTTGGCCGGAGTGGTCGAGGTGTCGGTCACGGCAGCAATATACGACCCCGCGTCGACAACGGTTGTCACCTCGCGAGCCGGTGGTGCCGACGGATGTTGTCGCGGATCAGGTGTTCAAGTTGGTCAAGCACGGCGAAGTCGCCATCGAGGAAGTCCGCGCCGTGTTCGCGCAACGCCGCCGCCCAGAAGGCGAGTTGGGCCTCCACACTGGAGTCGTCCAAGCCCCGCCCCGGCTGTTGCGAGGGATCCGCGCGCAACGTCAACAACCAGTCCGCCAGAAAGGTGTTGATAGGAGCGATCTCCCCGACTGTATCGACCAGCCGCACCAGCGACAGCTCGACCCGTTGAAATTCAGAGCTCAGCGACACGTCGACGGCGCTGACGGTCGACCGATAGGTGACCGTCACGGCCCACCAGTGCTCGGCACTCACGCCATCAAGCCGGAAGCCGTGGTCCGTCAGGAAGTCGAAGTGCGGCCGCACCCGCCGCACCCATGCCTGGCCACGACGCTCGATGTCGTCGGCGCGAACCCAACTAGCCAACGTACGAGGATTGATGCCCAACTCGGTCGCGACGGCCTTCGACGTCCGGCCGGTCTCGCGGACACGCTGCACCGCCGACTGTCTATCCTCGGGGCTGAAGCGTCGTCGAGCGGTCACTGACCCACTATGCCCGTCGCCTGCAAGCCGGACCGCTCGGATTCAGGTGTGATGAGGCCCGATTCGTAGGCCGCGATGATGGCCTGCACTCGGTCGCGGCAGCCGAGTTTGCGGAGCACTTCGGAGATGTGGCTTTTCACCGTCTCCTCACCGATGACCAGTTCAGCCGCGATTTCGGCATTGGAGAGACCCCGGGCGGCGGTGAGCAGAACCTGCCGCTCGCGGCGGGTGAGCGTGGCGATCCGCTGGGCCCACGGCCCTGATGGGGTCCGTTCGGCCGGCGACGTTGCCATGAATGCCGTGACTGTCGTGACTGCCCGAGCCTTGTGCGAGCGAACCGCATTTCCGGCGAACATAGCGACCGTCACCGTGGCTCCGACAGCACCCAGGTATGCCGCCACATAGGACAATCTCAGGTCGTCGAGCCACCGATTAGGGTCATAGCTCCGCAATTCGACAGGCCCGGCGAACGGCACGCTCCACGACACTCCACTGGTGCAATAGGTCACCGCCAAGGCGACCACCAGTGCCGCGATCCACAGTGCGCGTCGGCGCTCACCGTCGAAGATCGCTACCCCGAGCACCGCCAGCCCGGCGAGCCACCAGCCCCACGCCATCGTTCCGGCGATGGGGGAGAGCGCCCAGGCAACGGTGGCCAGCACGGTGGCCAGCCCGATCCGGTGCCGGGACAAGGCGACCGCCATGACTGCGGCGAGGTGGGCGAACCCCAACACAACGGGACCAATGCCGCCGACGCCCGTCATCACGATTCCGGAGACCTCAGCCTGCTGTGACGGAGTCGCGAGGAGCAAGACGCCCACGCCGCACGCGAGCACCAGCGGAGCAGCCCACGACGACACAGCGCCCGCCGATACAGCGCCCGCCGATACAGCGCCCGCCGATACGGCGCCCGCCGATACGGCGCCCGATGGTGCAGCGCCTGCCTGTGAACGTAGAGAGTCTGGGTTCGTCATGACCGTGAGCATGACAGCACTCCGATGGTGCACGCCTCCCAGATAACGGGGATTTACCAGCGAAAACACCTCCCCCGTGAGAGGGAGGAACGGTTCAAGACCTCACTACTCGTACGAGCGCATCGGGTTTCCCATCACGCACCAGCCCACTGTGCGATCAACTAGGCGTCCGGCAGGTTCAGACCGAAGCGTCGACAACCGTCGACACAACCATCACCGGCATCGCCTACCAGAAGATCCTCACCGCGTTCACCGCCACCCCAAACAGCATGCGCGCCAGTGACGTCTGCCTCGCATTCGACCGCGGCATCACCGTCAAAGATAGGCGAGAACATCCGAGCCAAACCAAAACGCCTCGTCGCCCGCTATTTCCTCACCGAAACACAGCCGGGCCTGTTCACGCTCGCCCCGAACACCGTTGCATAGCCCAGTGGTTAGGACCTCTAGCACACACCGCCAAATCCAAAATGGACATAGCGCCACGAACCATCCTCTGAGCAAACATCGAATTTTATATATGAGGTTCGTTTGGTGTCGTTGGTGCGCCAGGTTGAAGTCGTCCGAGTCGACCTTTGGCAAGTCTTGTGGCCTCGCGATGCGCGGGGCCACGGGTGCCTGCGTCGCCGTACAGACTACTATTGCGTCGACCTAATCGTGTCCGATAGCAGATCATTGTGAGGATGGGCGTAAACGTGCCCGATATGGAGTTACTCATAGCGGAGGCGGCTAGGACCAAGGCGACGTCTCTGAATCTGTCCAAAACGGGGCTGACGGAGTTGCCGGATTCAATTGGAGACCTGACCGCCCTCACCACGCTCGATCTGTCCGGCAATCAGTTGACGGTGTTGCCGGATGCGATCGGGAACCTTACCTCTCTCACGAGCCTCCGCCTACAATGCAATCAGTTGACGGTGTTGCCGGATGCGATCGGGAACCTTACCTCTCTCACGAGCCTCCGCCTATTTGACAATCAGCTGACGGTGTTGCCGGATGCGATCGGGAACCTTACCTCACTCACCAGCCTCCAACTGAGCGGCAATCGTTTGTCGGAGTTGCCGGATGCGATCGGGAACCTTACCTCCCTCACGACGCTCAATTTGAGTCATAACCGGCTGTCGGAGTTGCCGGATTGGATCGGGAATCTTACCTCCCTCAACTTTCTCGGCCTGTATCACAACCAGTTGGTGGTGCTGCCGGACTCGATCGGTCGTCTGACTGCTCTTGCCGGACTCTCTCTGGGCTGGAACCGGTTGGCGGTGTTGCCGGATGCGATTGGGAATCTGACCCTCCTTACGATGCTCGATTTGTGTCATAACCGGCTGACGGTGTTGCCGGACTCGATCGGTAACTTGACTTCACTCACCAGACTCATTCTGGACCGCAATCAGTTGACGGTGTTGCCGGACTCGATCGGTCGCCTGGCTGCTCTTGCCGAACTCTCTCTGGGCTGGAACCGGTTGGTGGCGTTGCCGGATGCGATTGGGGATCTCACCTTCCTTAAGGAGCTCAATTTGAGTCAAAACGAGCTGACGGTGTTGCCGGACACGGTCGGTAACTTGACTTCACTCGCCAGGCTCAATCTAGACGGCAATCAGTTGACGGTGTTGCCGGACTCGATCGGTCGCCTGACTGCTCTTGCCGAACTCCATCTGAGCGACAACCATTTGTCGGTGTTGCCGGATGCGATTGGAAATCTCACCTTCCTTACGAGGCTCGGATTGAGTCAAAACCAGTTGTCGGTGTTGCCGGATTGGATCGGGGACCTGACCGGCCTTGTCTGGCTCACCCTTTACGGCAACCAGTTAACGGTGTTGCCGGACTCGATCGGGAATCTCACCGCCCTGACAAGCCTTTACCTTGGGGACAACCCGCTGGCTCCTGAGCTTGAAGCCGCCTACCAGATGGGTCTCGACGAACTGCGTTCCTTCCTGACCCGTCAGAACCGGTCTCCGGACAACAGCGTCTGAGTGAAGATCCAACTAAATGCATGAGGACCGTTCGTTCAGAGCCGTATGGGTCGGCTTTAGTCAGCCTTGTGGTTTCGCGATGCGTCGGCCGAATCGTGTCCGATGTGGAGTAACGAATTGCGGAGGCAGTCAGGATCATTGCGGCGTCTCTGAATCGGTCGCGTCTGAGATGGGCAAGTGTGCCGGACTCGATCGAGACCACACCCCTCATCAGGCTCGGCTTGGACAGCAATCCGTTGACGTCTGAGCTCGAAGCATCCCATCGGATGGGGATCGACGAACTGCGTTTCTTCCCGACGGTCATCCGAGTTAGGACGGTCGTCGGCGAGCCACCAGCCCCACGCCATCGTTCCGGCGATGGGGGAGAGCGCCCAGGAAACAGTGGCCAGTACGGTGGCCAGCCCGATCCGGTGCCGGGACAAGGCGACCGCCGTGACTGCGGCGAGGTGGGCGAACCCCAATGCCTCGGCGGCTCGTGCCTCCCGGACGATGGGGATTTACCAGCGAAAACACCTCCCCCGTGAGAGGGAGGAACGGTTCAAGACCTCACTACTCGTACGAGCACATCGGCTTTCAACCACACTCCACGTACGATCATCGGGGTGTCTTGATCGCAGCCCATTCCACCGCCGTGATCGCGAACTGACGGTGGTGGGTGGGGCGGCCAAGAAACACCACGTCGGCGCCTCTGCCGGTCTCCGCCATGCCAAGGCGTCGAAGAACACTGATCGAGCGTGGGTTGGCGTCCAAGGCCTCAGCCCAGATCAGCCGCAATCCGAGTCGGTCAAATCCGAAGTCGAGGCCAGCGGCCGCCGCCAACCCGCCGAGCCCTCGGCCCCAGCGGTGGCGCTCGCCGATGACGAAGCCGAGTTCGCGTCGTTCGGGTTCGTCGCCGTGAAGATCGACATAGCCAATCAACACACCGTCGTGAACGGCGCCGAGTCTGATCAACTGGGAGGGTGGAGACTGAATCAGCGCCCGGTTGCGCCGTCGACGCTCTTCGAGGGACACTCCGCTGGACCAATCGGCCTGCCGACAGAACTCCGGATCAGCGGCCCACTGTGCGATTACCTCGGCGTCCGGCAAGCTCAGGGGTCTCAAGGTCACTTCGAGCACTTGTTCCATCTATCCCACCCCAACGGAGGTCGCATCAGCAACTACGTCGCTTTCAGAAAACCCGTTGGTGTGACAAGCGAAACGTGTGGCAAGGTGCTGACACCCAAACTGTTTTGAGGCCCACGTGACGATCTATTTCTACGGCGCCGACGAGGTTCCATACGGCTGTTTCTCCAACTTCTCCGCTCACGGGTTCGATCTTGATGGCCACTCGTGGCCCACCGCCGAACACTACTTTCAGGCGCAGAAGTTTGTCGGCACTCGCCACGCCGATCTCGTTCGTCGCGCGTCCACCCCGTTGCGCGCGGCCGAGTTGGGGCGCGACCGGGCGCGACCGCTGCGTCGAGACTGGGATCGAGTCAAGGACGACGTGATGCGCCGGGCCGTCGCGGACAAGTTTATAACCCACGCTGACATTCGCGCCGTGCTGCTGGCCACCGGCGATGCAGTCATCGTCGAGGACACCGGCAGCGACCACTATTGGGGACGCGGCCGAAACGGCAACGGCAAGAACATGCTCGGCCGGATCCTCATGAGCACCCGCACGCGACTGCGCGCCGATTTCGCCCAGGAGACCGGCACTGCAGGGTGCATCGCTTAGCGGAAGACGCCGACCCGGCCGGCACGCAGGTCGGTCAGGGCATCCTCGTGTTGCTGGTTGAGCAGCGGCGGCATCCGGTCGAGCGGAAAATACCGCAGGCCAAGGGTCTCCGAGTCATCGAGTTGATCGCCACCCAGACGACCGCTCACCGGCAGGCATCGGAAGAAGACGGTGATCGGCTGGGCCGCGTCGCCATTGGGATAGACGTGCTCATATTTGGTGTAGACACCAAGAAGATTCTCTATCCGTACGACGAGACCGGTCTCCTCACGTGCCTCGCGGATCACCGCCTCTTCGGCGGACTCGCCCAGCTCGATGCCTCCGCCGGGAAACCCCCACCGGTGGTGGTCCGCTCGCAATTGCAGAAGCACCTGGTCGCCATCTCGAATGCATGCGGCTGCGAAGTTGAGCTGAATGGGGTCCGGTCCAACTCGGGCTCGCAGCCATCGAATGTAGTCGGGCACGCGTCTCCTCCACTCAGGTCCGAGCCGCCGCAGGCTGACGTTCAGCGCGGCTATTCGTAAGGGTTCAGCATGATGAATCCGAATAGGACGAAGCTGCCCAGTGTGGCGATAGCAAACACCACGGCCAACGCGCCAGCCCACCACCGCCGTCGCACCTATCGCCACGACAGCGATGCTAGCCGATGGCATGTCTCGACCGGCGCTGCAGCCTTGTCAGTCAGCCTTCTCCACGACGATGCCGACGGCGGACGCGAGGACGCCGGCAAGGCCAGCCAGGTCGGCCTCCGAGATGACGGCGCCGGCGAGGCTCGTCACCCCGCCGATGCCGGAAAGCGTGCAGTTGGTGAAGCGTGCCCGCGACACGCGAACCCCGGAAAACTGGGCGCCGTCGAGTTCGCAACCGTCGAAGACCACGCCATCGAACGCGCACTGCAGGAAGTCCGCGCCGCGCAAAACGCAGTTCGTGAAGCGTACGTCGCGAAGTGTGGAGAACCTGAATGAACTATGTGGCCCTTGACATCCCGCCGCAGTCACGTCACGCAAGGTGCCGTTGGCGATCGTCATTCCGGTGATCCGGCTGTCCGTGACCTCGACGCGCGACCACGACGACTCAACCATCTCAAGGTTGGACAGGTCGCACGTCTCCAGCGAACAGTCGATGATCGACGTACGATCGAATCGCCTTTTGCTCAACGAACAGCGGGAGATGTGAGAGCGGGCGAGTTCGACATGTTCGGCGATGTCCGATCCGGACATGTCCAGTGCCGTGTATGCGAGGCATTCCATGGCGGTCTCGGAGCTCAACGCGTGGGCGGGCAGGTGTGCGGGCTCGATGATGTGGGGAATGCGGGGAGATACCGGGTGCCGCCACACTCGTCTCGAGACCACGCGAGCATGCTATTGCATCGTGTCGAGCGTGTGTTCGAGGCGTCGGGCGAGGTTGCTGCGCCAGCCGCCGTCGAGCAACCGTCGGACAGCGACCTGGTGGGGGTCGGTGTCGTCGAATCCTTCGTGGGTGAGGAATAGGCGAGTCCCCCTGCCTTCGGCGACGAGTTGCCATGTGACGGTGGTGTCAAGGCCGGGCCCGCCGGCCCAGCTGATGCGCAGCAGTTCCGGGGCACGCAGGTCGAGGACCTCACAGCGGATGATGCCGTCAAAGCCGGGGGCGGGGTCGGTGCGGAAGGTGAATCGGTGCCCGACGCGAGGCTCGAAATCGTTGGGCATCAGCCAGACGGCGAGCAGCGTGGGGTCGCTGAGGGCGCGCCATACCTTCTCTGGCGGGTGAGGGAGGAACGCGTCGGTGCGGATGTCAGTGGTCATGTCTGTTCGTCCAGCAGGTTGCGTAGGTTGGTCAGGTGACTGTTCCAGAATTGTTCGTAATGTTTGATCCAGTCGGTGACTTCGCGCAGGCGATGTGGTTGTAGCCGGTAGCGTCGCTCACGGCCGGTTCGTTCTTCGGTGACGAGTTCGGCATTGCGCAGGACCTGGAGGTGTTGGGATATCGCGGGTCGGCTGATGGCGAAGTCGTCGGCGAGTTGGTGGACGGCGAGGGGGCCTGGGCGCAGCGCGTCGAGCAGCGCTCGCCGCACGGGGCTGGCGATGGCGGCGAAGACGTCGACGTCTGGCATGTGGGCTCGGCGGTTGGTTAGGCGTTCGGGGCGGTTGTTTGCAGGACGATGCCGTTGCCGTCGGGGTCGTTGAAGGTGACGTACCGTCCCCAGGGCTGTTGTTGGATGCCTTCGGGGATTTCGACCCCGCGGTCGGTCAGCGTGGCGACGTCCGTGTCGAGGTCATTGGTCTCCAGGACCAGGCCTTTGGCTGACCCGGGTGGCATGGTTGGAAACCACGTGACCAGGGCGATCGAGGTTTGTGCCCCTTGTGGTCCTACTTGGACCCAGCGCGTGTCCGGCCCCATGGGGTTGTCTCGGATGAGGTCGAAGCCGAGGACACCGACGTAGAAGTCGCGGGCTCGGTCTTGGTCGCTGACGGGCAGTGACAGCAGCTGGATGTGTGGAATCACGACGCCATAATACGTAAGCGATTGCTTACGCGTCAATCACCGTCGCCATAGGTCTTCGTGAGCCACTTCAGGTCGGCCTTGTCCCGTGCGCGTTGCCGGGTTTCGGTGGTGAAGAGGTCCTCGGTCTTGGTCAGCACAAGGGTGAACGGCCGTCCTTGGCGACGGGTCTGGTGCATGACCGGCAGTTCGCGCGAGTCAATGGTGCGATGAACGTGTTGCCGGTCCTGTTGTTTGAGAGGCCAGTCGAAGGTTCGCCGTGTCGGGTCACCAAGGAAGGTGTCGAGCGTCGCGCACAGCACGCACCCGCATCCGGCGGACGATGCGATCGACCAGTCGTCGGCGGCCCGTTCGGGGCGGGCGAGCCGGGCGGTCAGTCGGGTGACGCAGTGGTGCGCGATGTCGTCGAGACCGGAGTCACGGCGTACGAGTGGATCCAGGTTCGCGCCCGCTCGCAGTGTGGGTATGAGGCATGCGAGTAGGTCGTCGTTGTCCTGAGTGAGGTCGCCGACGATGCCGGCGCATAAGGCCGTGCTCGCGCAGGCCGCCGTGCTGGCCAAGACAGCGGTGACCGTCGGTCCGAGTTCGCCGAGTGTCGCCACCCGACGTGATGGCATCGCGATGCATGTACACATCTCGATGTTGTCGCGCAACCATGCCCACGAACCATTAAGCAGAAGGCGGGCCAAGGCTACGCCCTCCAGGGAGGCTCCGAGTGCGGCGGCCAGTGACGGCAGCGACTCTACCCACTCGCGACGGGCGCCTTCGTTGATGTGCTGTTGTGCGCCGTAGTTGAACCATACGTCGACGAGTTCGCGGGCCCACGTGAATCCATAGTGCGAGATGAGATCGACGGCCGGTTCAACATTTTCCCGGACGAACGTTTCAACGCGAAACGGTGTCAATAACATGGTCGCGAGTCCCGGATTGTCCAGGCCTCGGGCGACGAGTAGTGCCGC
The DNA here is from genome assembly GCA_963736695.1 of uncultured Actinomycetota bacterium. Lineage (GTDB taxonomy): Bacteria > Actinomycetota > Actinomycetes > Mycobacteriales > Micromonosporaceae > CAVTPU01. The sequence goes on along the minus strand of CAVTPU010000004.1, from coordinate 1,424,194 downwards.
GGTCAGCAGTTCGCTGCGTTGTGTTGTGCTGACGGCGTCTTTCCAGAAGGGCGCGAGCCTGCCTGCGTTCGAGAGTGCGCCGGCCATGTCGCTGGCGCGAAGCTGCGTCACGAGGGCTTCCAACGCCCACTCCGGTGACGCTTCCGCGCGATTCGCGAACGCGAGTCGCCGTGGCCAGATGACGAGCGCGGCCCGCCTATACCACCGATCCATAGTGTTGCCATAGTTGCCCATGTATCCCTCGTATTCCGAGGAGTAGGGCACGAGGTTGACCGACGGTGTTGTCGCGCAGACCTCATCGTCGGAGACCGTCAACGAGGTCGGCGTGGCTGGTCCGTCCGGGGCGTTCAGCCAACGGTCGAGGCGGACCGTGGAGTCGATGAGTTCCTGCGACTCGGGTTCGCCGTGTCGGGCGTCGGTGGGCTCCTCGTCAGCGTCGTCATAGTAGTCGTATTCGTCGTTGGCCTGCCAGGTTTCATGCACTTCGGCGAGGGCTAGAACGGCTTCGCAGCCGGCTTTTTCGGCGGCGGCCTTCACGACGGCGGCCCGGTCGGAGTCGGTGCCCTTGAGCCGCGCCCAACTCAGGCCGCGTTCGGTGTATTCGTGGTCGAGCAAATAGACCAGCCGGGTCGGTGGGTACTGTTGGACTCGGCTGTAGCGCGGAGTGCGGCGGGTCGTGAAGTGGGTGTCGAGGTGACCGGTCAGCTGTCGCGTCAGGTCCGGATCGACGGGGGCGGCGACCGAGCTGGTGGTGTCGCCGCCGAGCAGCAGGTTATAGGTCAACGCGATGCGATAGCCCGAGGTGACGGGTCTGACCTCATGTCGACAGTCGGCATAGAAAGCGATGAACGATAGTGAGGTCTTCGATGACCGGTAGGTTGTGCTCGCTCCACTGTGGTCAACGACCAGCGCCCCACCAGTGGAGTTCGATGGCAACGTCACGACCAGGGTGCCGATCATGGTGTCGGTTTTTTCGGAGTCTTGGTGCGGTGCGAAGAACTGGCCGGGGCCGTAGACGAGCATGGCGTGGAACTCGGCCGTCAGTGTGCACTCCGCCGGCAGGCCGAGGTCGGCTCGCAGGGCGTCGAGTGTCGGGCGGAGCGTGCGGTCCCACTGCCGTTTGTCGATCTTGATCCGGCTGCGGGGAATCTCCCACGTGTCGCGCACGCCGCGGTCGAGGAGCGTCTGCTCGCCCTTTCCGAATCGCGCCGGCCGACCCACCAGACACAGCTGTTTCGCCTGTGTGACGGGCACGGGAAAGGTGATCGGTCCGACGTCGCGCACCTCGAGCCGCAGGTCGTTGGGTCGCGCCGTGCGGCGTGCGCTGGACGCGCCTGCGGCGCCGACGCCTTTCAACAGGTCGGCGAATTGGTTCCCTGCCGTGGTCACGCCGCCGCCGGACTGTCATCGCATGATGTGACGCGCATGGTCGGCACTTTAGTGAATGTGTGTCCGGCCCGCGGGGTTGGGGGCAGGCTCGTGGTGTGCGCCGGAGAACGCGAAGTCCGGCGCACACCGTGTCGTGGATCAGTGCGATTTGCGGATCATCTGAAGCATCCGCAGGTTGATCGAGGCGAATCGCCACAGTTGCAGCGGGATGGACTTCCGGCGGCGCAGGGTGCGCGTGGTCGGCAGCGGCGCGGCGGCGATCCGTTCGTCGGCTTCGTTCATGTGGGGCTCCGATGGGGGTGGGAGTGATCGGGTCATTCGGGGATGAGTGACCATCCAGGCCGGGCTTTCGCCTTGTAGATGAACAGGAAATGCAGCAGGTGCTTGACCCAGTGGGCGGCCAGGCCGATTTCGCCGTACGTGTTCTTCACGTCCCGCCCGTGAATGGGGTAGGTCGCGTAGTTGGGCACCACCGGATACATCGTCATCGCCGCGGCGGTGCCGTCGCGGCGACCGGCCCCGGCCGAGGCGATGCACGCCGCACCCATCTGTGCCATCGAGGCGGTGTGGGTGGGGGTCGCCGATCCGGAGCGGATCATGTCGGCGATGCTGCGCGCCACCTGCCGACCCATAATCCCGGAGGGCATTCCGGTGCGGGGTGGCGCCGGTGCGATGACCGTTCCGTTGGGGCTGGTGCGCGGCGTGGAGATCGGGTGGGGCGGGGCGAACGCGATTCCGACGCCGAACACGTTGCTGTGGCGTGGCGACTGATAGGTCTTGGGCCAGTCTTCGGCCCGCCAGTCGGTGGGTGACTTCGCGGTGTAGTCGGCGTCGACCCGCATGAATCCGTTGGGGGCGAACACTTCCGCAGTGATGTCGGTGCCGTCGCGGTCGAACGCTTTCAGGTCGGCACCGCGAAATGGTGGCAGCAGCATCGCGAAGTCGAAGGCGAGGCTGTCGCGTGCGCCGTCGAGGGTCTCGTAGTGCAGCTTGCCTGGCTCGACCCGTTCGACATGGGCCCGCAGAATGGCCCGCACGCCCCGCTCCCGGAACAATGACTCGGTCCAGGTCTGGCTGGAGGAGACGAAGCCCTTCTGCTCGAAGTTCATGCCGCCGACTCCGAAGTCGCCCAACTCGTATTCATTGGACAGATAGACGACGTCGGCCAACTCGCGCAGGCCTCGGGTGCGGAGTTCATGCTCGACGTTGAAGGTGTATTCGAAGGCGGCTCCCTCGCAGGTGCAGGTGCCGTGCCCAACTCCGATGACGAGTGTCTGCCGCTGGCCGGCCCGCAGCTTGTCCATCACCGCGTCGAACGCCGCAGCCGCCTGTTCGGCGTGGCCCGGGGTGCACACCGACAGGCTGTGTCCGTCGGGCCCGAGGCCGGGTGTCGCGGCGAAGTTGAGCTTCGGCCCGGTGGCGTTGATGAGGTAGTCGTAGGTGAGCCGTTCGGTCTCACCCTTTCGGTCGGGTGAGGTGTATTCGATGTCGACCGAGGGGAGTGGATTGTCGGCGTCGCCTTCGGGGCGTATCGCGACGGCTCGCGCCTGCCGGAAGTCGATGTGTTTGCGCCGGTATACCGGCGCGAGGGGGAACGTGACGTCCTTTGTCGACATTCGTCCGACGCCGACCCAGATGTTCGACGGAATCCAGTTCCAGCGGGAGTTGGGCGATACGACCACGATTTCGTGGCGTCGGCCCAGGAGCCTTTTGAGATGAAGGGCAGCGGTGTGCCCGGATATCCCGGCCCCGAGAATGACCACACGCGCCATGGTGTGTTTCTCCTGTCGGTGCCCACAGGGCTCGTGATCGAGCCCAACTCCCGTCACCGTACCCCTAGGGGTATGTCTGGGGAATAGTCGGCCTGTTCAGGATCGGACGGCTGACCAGGTCAGGTAGCCGCCGTCGAGGTTGGCGACCCGGTCCGGCTCGCCGATGAGGCTGACGGCCGTGTGCGCCCGCTGCCCACCCTGGCAATAGACGATGAGCGGCCCGGCGGGCAGGTCGGCGAGTCGACCCAACAACCCATCGAGAGGTACGTTCACCGCGCCGGGCAGGTGACCGGCGGCATACTCGTCGGGGGTTCGCACGTCGACCACAGTGGCGCCGGCGTCGGCCAGATCGCTGACCTCGTGCCACTGCACGGTGCGCACCGACCCGGTGGCGAGATTGTCGGCGATGTAACCGAGCATGTTGACCGGGTCCTTCGCGGACCCGAACGCGGGGGCGTAGGCCAGCTCCAGATCGGCGAGATCGGTGACGGTCAGGCCGCCCCGCATCGCCGTCGCGATGACGTCGATTCGTTTGTCGACACCGGCACCCCCGACCGCCTGCGCGCCGAGAATCCGTTGGTCGGCCGGGTCGAAGAGCAGTTTGAGTGCCATCGGTTGTGCCCCGGGATAATAGCCGGCGTGCGACGACGGGTGGGTGTGAATTGCCTGGTACGCCCGACCGGCGGCACGCAGCCGCTTCTCGTTCCACCCGGTGACCGCGACGGTGAGGTCGAACACCTGCACGATCGCGGTCCCCAGCCGACCGTCCATCGTCACCGGTCGCCCGGCGATCGCGTCGGCGACCAGCCGTCCCTGCCGGTTCGCGGTGTTGGCCAACGGGATCAGGGCGGTGCCGCCACCAACCCGGTCCGGCTTCTCCACCGCGTCGCCGACCGCGTAGACGCGGGGATCGCTGGTGCGCATCGAGTCGTCGACGACAACACCGCCCCTCGGCCCGATGGCGAGGCCGGCGTCGCGGGCCAGCCCGACCTCGGGCCGCACCCCGATCGCGACAACGACCAGATCGGCCGGGAACAGTCGGCCATCGGTCAGCTCCACCGAATCGGGCAGGACCTTGGACAGTCCGGACCCGAGCGCCAGATCGACCCCGTGCGAGCGGAGCTCGGCGTGGACGGCGGAGGCGAGCTCGGGGTCGAGCGGCGCCAGCACCTGCGAGTCGAGTTCCACCACGGTGACGGCGATGCCCCGACGGTGGAGGTTCTCGGCCGTCTCGAGCCCGATGAACCCGCCACCGACGACGACCGCCGTGGTCGGCTCGTGCTGCCCGATCGCCGCGTTCAGCCGGTCGGCGTCGGACACGGATCGCAGCGGAAGGGCGCGTTCGATCCCGGGCAGGTCCGGAATGAACGGCGCCGCGCCCGGGCTGAGCACCAGGTTGTCCCAGGACTCGTCATAGACGCGACCGTTCGTCAGGTCGCGCACCCGTATGGTGCGGGCGTCGCGGTCCACCGAGAGGACATCGCTGTTGATCCGGACATCCAGGCCGAATCGTTCCCGCAGCCGCTGCGGGGTCTGCAGCAGCAGATCCTCCCTGTCCGCGATGACGCCACCGACGTGATAGGGCAGCCCGCAGTTGGCGTAGGACACGTGCTCGCCGCGCTCGAACACGACAATCTCCGCGTCCGGTTTGAGCCTGCGTAGGCGAGTCGCCGCCGACATGCCACCGGCCACCCCGCCGACGATCACGGTTTTCATGAGATCGTTTCTCCGCTTCCACCGCCCCGGACGGCCATGCGACGGGCCGAGCTGTGCCGTGGCGGCACTCCCATGACTATACCCCCATGGGTATGCGCGGAGGGCGTTCCGGGGTCAGTCGCTGGCCGGTTTCAGGTCGCGTAGGGCATCCTCGATGCCCCGGTGAAAGGTGGGATAGGCATACATCATGTGCCGCAGCCGGTCGATCGGAACCTCGGCGTGGACCGCGACGGCCAACGCGCCCAACACCTCACCACCGGCCGGCCCGGCGGAGGTTGCGCCCACCAGGATGCCCCGGTCGGCGTCGGCGACGAGTTTGATGAACCCCTCGTTGCCGGCCTTGTGAAGCCAGCCGCGTGCGGTCGACGGCACGTGCGCCATTCCGATGTGGACGTTAAGTCCGGCTTGGCGGGCCTGCGCCTCGGTCATGCCGACGGCGCCGATCTCGGGGTCGGTGAACGTCACCCGGGGCACGGCACGATAGTCGGCCGGCGGACCGTCCTCTCCGAGGATGTCGCGCACCGCGACATCGGCCTGGCGCATGGCGACGTGGGTGAACGCGCCCCGGCCGGTGATGTCGCCGACAGCCCACAGCTTGTCGCCGGCGCGCATGCGGTCGTCGACATCGATCGTTCTGGCGCGCGGGTCGAGCCCGACCGTCTCCAGCCCGAGGTTGGCCAAGTCGGCGCGACGGCCGACGGCGACCAGCAACCGCTCGCCGGAGACCGTGGTGTTGTCGTTGGTGGTGTCGTCATGCAGCGTCACCGTGAAGCCCTTTGCGTCATGGGCGACCGCCACCGCTCGGGCGCCTGTCCGCACGGCGATGCCCTCCGCCGTGAGAGCGGTGTGGACGAGGTCCGACGCCTCCGGCTCCTCCAACGGCACCAGTCGGTCGAGCGCCTCGACCACGCTGACGGCGACACCGAAACGGGCATAAGCCTGGGCCAACTCGAGACCGATGGCCCCGCCACCGAGCACGATGAGCGACGCGGGCAGCGTCTTGGCCTCGACCGCGTCCTTGTTGGTCCAGAATGGAGTGTCAGCAAGCCCGTCGATGGGTGGCACGACCGGCGCTGCGCCGGTGCCGATGACGACCCCGAGTCTGGCGTGGAACGTGCGGCCATCCACCTCCACGGTGCCGGGGCCGACCAGCCGTCCCCAACCACGTACGAATCGGCCGCCTTTGTTCACGAACCGATCCACCGCGACCGTGTCGTCCCAGTCGTCGGTGGCCTCGTCGCGGATGCGGGCGGCGACCGGAGCCCAGTCGGGAGTGACCCGCGCGTCTCCCGCCATGCCCGGCACGCGGCGGGCTTCGGCGAGCAGATTCGCGGCGCGAATCATCATCTTGCTCGGCACGCATCCCCAATAGGGGCATTCGCCGCCCACGAGCCGACCCTCGATGCCGACAACGGTGAGCCCGGCCCGTGCGAGACGCCCAGCGATCTCCTCGCCGCCGATCCCGAGACCGAGGACGACGACATCGACCTGCTCGCTCATCGGGTCGCCAGCCTCTGACCGTTGGTTATCACATTCACAGCGATCTCCTGTCTGCCCGTCTTTTCTGTTTGCGGGAACCCCGGTGGGTTCGCTGGGTATTCCGCGCAGGACTCACCCCGACGTGTTGGCGGTGGGTCGTTGGTGTCGCTGGGCCTCGGCGATCGCCCACGCGGCGTTGATCAGCCCGATGTGGCTGAAAGCCTGGGGGAAATTGCCGGCCTGTTCGCCGGTGGTCGCGGCGACCTCCTCGGCGAACAGGCCGATGTCGTTGCCGCAGGCGAGCGCCCGTTCGAAGACCTGCGTCGCCCGGTCCACCTGTCCGGCGGCGGCGAGTGCGTGGGAAAGCCAGAATGTGCAGAGCAAGAACGGGCCTTCGGGTCCGGTGAGCCCGTCGACGTCGCCGTCGGACAGGTAACGGTAGAGCAGGCCTCGTTCGTCGGTCAGGCGTGCGTCGATCGCGTCGATCGTGGCCGTCATCCGCGGGTCGTCGGCGGGCAAGAACCCGACGATGGGCATGACGAGCGCGGAGGCGTCCAGCTCGGCGGAGCCGAAACATTGGGTGAACGCGCCGACGCCGGGGTTCCAACCCTCGCGCATCACCGTCTGTCGGATGGTGTCCCTGGTGGCCCGCCACTGGTCGACCTTGTCGTGGGCGTGCAGTCGGCCGGCCAGCATGATGGCCCGATCCAATGCCGCCCAACACATGACCTTGGAGTGCACGAAGTGTCGCGGCGGCCCGCGTACCTCCCAGATGCCTTGGTCGGTCTCCTGCCACCGGTTGGCGGCGGCGTCGGCGAGGGCGACCAGGAAGACCCGCATATCGTCGTCCACCGAAGTGATCTGATCGGAGAGGTTCTCGGCTGCGGTGAGCAACTCGCCGTAGACGTCGAGCTGCGGTTGTCGCCATGCGTCGTTGCCGACGCGCACCGGCCGACTGTCGCGCCAGCCGGTGAGGTGCGGCAGTTCCCGTTCGGTGAGGTCGTGTTCGCCGCCGACCCCGTACATGATCTGGAGGGGTGTGTCGGCGCCGAACCCGCCGGCCGCCGCAGTGGTCATGAACGCGAAGAATTCGCTGGCCTCGTCGGGGCATGCCGCGACCCACAATGCTTGCATGGTCAGGCTCGCGTCGCGCACCCACGCGTAGCGGTAGTCCCAGTTGCGCCCTCCGCCGACCTGCTCGGGCAGGGACGTGGTCGGGGCGGCGATGATCGCTCCGCTGGGTGCGAACGTCAAGCCCTGCAACACTCGACCGCTGGCATGGACCTGGTCCCGCCACGGGCCTTGGTAGTTCTGGTGTAGCGCCGACCACGATCGCCACGCGGACACTGTTGAGGCCAACCGGTCGGCGATCTCGCGCTGGCTCCACACCCGGGCGGGGAGTTGCTCCAATGTCGAGGAGTGCAACGCGAAGCTGACCGTGTGACCGGCCCGCAGTGATCTCCGCCCACGGGCGGCGCACCGGTCCAGAGTCATCGGTATCGGTGTGGACAGCACCAGCCATTCCGCGCCGCCTCGGGCGGTGACGCCGCCCTCCAGGTGGGACAGCAGGGGAGTGACGATTCCGTATTCGGGGCGCGGTTCGTAGTCGATCTCGATCTCAACCTCACCTTTGAGGCACGTCACCGAACGTATGAGCAGGTGCGGCGACCCCTTGCCCAGGGCGTGGCCGCGGTTGTCGGGTCCCATCGCCAGTGCGTCGACCAGTGTCACGATGCCACCGTCGGTCTCGAAGGTGGTCTCCAAGACCAAGGTCTGATCAAGGTAGCGGCGGCTGCTCGTGAACCGTCCCACCGGGTGGATCGACCAGTGGCCCGCCGAGTCGTCGAGGAGCCCGCCGAACACGGATGGGCTGTCGAAACGGGGGAAGCACAACCAGTCCACGCAGCCGCAGTCGGTCACCAGTGCCGCGCTGTGGCAGTCCGACAGGAATCCGTGAGCGGCGATCGGTGTGCTGCTCAGCCCCACGTCAGCCAGTGTGCCGAACTGCGGGCTGATGCAGGGGAAAAGGGCGAAGATCCGTTGGCTTCACCGTAGGTGCGGGCGTACGCGCGTGATCGTGGCGATTGCGGGTCGCTGGGACGACCCCCAATCGCCACGATCTTTTGAGTGAACTGCGGCGGAGCCGGAAGGCGGCGAACTTGGTGGCGGATGGAGTGGGAAGGCGGTCGCGGCGTCGTCCAGGTCGGCCGACGACGCTGACGACCGCGACCGTTTCGTCGGCGCGTGCGGCTGATCTAGGGTTTGCTGCCCCGCTTGACCAGCAGGATCACTCCGACGATCACGGCGGTCACGGTTACCCCGCAACACAACATCGCCAGAACCTGCCACGGGCGGATAGCTGCCATGGGCTTCACCGTAGGTGCGGGCCGCCACTCGTGACAAACCCCGACGTCACGACGTGCGGCGGCCGGTGATCCGACGTCTACAGGCGTACGCGCGTGATCGTGGCGATTGCGGGTCGCTGGGACGACCCCCAATCGCCACGATCTTGGAGCGAGCTCCGGCGGAGCCGGGGTGAGCTGCGGTGCGGACCGTGACTCGAGCAGCGGCGGCGCGAAAAGTCGCCGAGGACAAGCGGACATTCCACACATGGAGGCCGGCGCTCGCTCGTACCCTGATTATTGGGTGATGGGGCGATGAGATCGGCAACGACGATGGCTGGTGGCGGTCCGGTGAACCGATGGACGGCGTCGGTTCTCGGTGGTGTGCTGTTGATGGTCACGGTGGCGTGCGGCGACTTCGCCAGCGCGCCCACGGCTGCTCCCCGGACGTTTCCCGCCGATGCGGAAGCGACCCTCGCGCTGGAGGCCGGTCTGCTGCACCACAGCGTCGATGATCTTCTCGCCGTCCTGCCACGTCGTGTCGTCGCCCAACGCACCCCGCAAGACGACCGCAGGCAGGGCTGTTTCCCGGAGGACATCAACAACCCGCACCCGGGTCCGTTGATCGTGAAGTGGGTATATGCGGCGCACGTGCAGCTGCCCGAGACCTCGAACGCCGCCGAAAACGCCAACGCCTCGCTCATCGAGCGGCTCCGACACGCCGGCTGGACGCTCGGCTGGGACAACGACACGCTCGTCGCGAGCAACGGCGGCCGCTACATGGAGATCAACCTCGCCGGACCGGCACACGACGGGATCACCATCCGAGGCAACAGCCGGTGCGTGCACGCCGACGGCAAGATCATCGATTCAGTACCGCCGCCCACCAGGCCATACTCGCCCACAACGGCACCCTGACAGGTGCCGGCCGCTCGCCGTCCGGCGTTCGTGGCCGGTGGGTCAGGTCACGGGCACAGCATCATGAACCGCCCAGGATCGGGCAGTGCGGTGAAGCCCACCTTGGCATAGACCTCGTGCGCGTCAGCGGTCATCAAGACAATCCGGCGCAATCCGTACGGCGAAAGATGATCACGGATAGCCTCGGTCAGCCGGACCCCCAGACCTCGCCCGCGCACCGATCGATCGATGTAGACGTCGGCGACCCAGGCGAACGTCGTGAGATCCGTGACCGCACGGGCATAACCCACCTGGGTGCCATTCGGGGCATAGACGCCAAAAGTGATCGAGTTGGCGGCAGCCCGGTCGACGGCCGCGCGATCACATCCCCGGGCCCAGTAGGTGTCGGTGGACAACCAGCCGTGCACCCGATCAAGATCGAGTCGGCTCGGGTCGGTGGAGATGTCGAAGACCTGATCACTCACCCGACCAGGGTAACCATGCCGGGCGACGCTCGCCGCCGCCCTACCATGTCTCTTTGTAAGAGACATTGGGACATTAGATGATCTACAAAACGCCATCACTGGGGCGGATGACACGGCTGTCCTCCCGCGATCCGAGATGCGTCAGGACGTCGTCGAATCCGCCGGATCCGTTGACGGGCCTTTCATCATGGCTTTACCTGGCACTGACAATTCCGGCCCAGGGTGGACCGATGAGTGGACGGTTCGCGACCCGGCGACCATCGGCGACCCTGTCACGGTTGGCGCCTCGATGGCGGGGAGGGCTCGGTGGTGTCGTCGCGCTCGCCGTCTCGCTCTCGCTCCTGCTCTCAGCCGCCGGATGCCGGCCAAAGGCGGGTGGAAGCTCGGCCACCGGCGGTGCCGAACGGATTCCGGTCGGCCAGTCGACCGGACAGATCACAGTGGACGGACATGTTCGCGAGCTACCGGGTCTACCGGCCCACTACTCTGGTCCGGCCCGTCCCGATCGTGGTCTTCCTGCACGGTGGCTTCGGCACCGGGGCGCAGGCCGAATCGGCGTACGGTTGGGACGGTCGAGCCGACCTCGACCACTTCCTGGTGGTCTATCCGGACGGGACCGACCGGGCCTGGAACGCCGGTGGCAACTGCTGCGGTCAACCGAATCGCTCCAATGTCGACGATGTGGCGGCGATCGAGGCGATCGTGGCCACCGTGCGGCAACGTCTCGCCGTCGGCGGCGAGACGGCCGACCCGAATCGGGTCTTCGCCACCGGCATCTCCAACGGTGGCATCATGTCCTATCGGTTGGCCTGTGAAACCACGACGTTCGCCGCGATCGGCCCGGACGCCGCCACGATGCTGGTCGACTGTCCCACTCCAGCGCCGGTGTCGGTCATCCACGTCCACGGACTCTCCGACACCCGGGTGCCCTTCGACGGCAGCGTCGGCGAAGGCGTCGCACACATCGACGGGCCGCCGATCAACGACGTCATCGCCCGGTGGCGCGCGGTCGACGGCTGCGGCGAACCGGTTCTCACCGCCGACGGTCCGGTCAGCCGGTCGACCGCCAACTGCCCCAATGGGCGTGCCGTCGATCTCATCACCATCACCGGGGCCGGTCACCAGTGGCCCGGCGGTGAGGGGAAGCCACTGCTGGAGAAGCTGCTTCAGACCGATTCACCGTCGAGTGCGCTCGACGCCACCGCGGTGATCTGGCAGTTCTTCGCCGCCCATCCGCGGGTCGGCTGAACCTGTTTGGAGAACGCGTGCGAAGCGAAGCTGAGTGCCGGATCACCGACGCGTTGCGCACAGGCTCAACCGAACTTGTCCTTCACGATCTCGGTAATGATCTCCGGAGGCTCGGCGGACTCCAGCGATCGTCGCAACATTCGAGAAGGTGCGAGGAGTCGGTTCAGCGTCGTTATGTGCCGGGTCGGAGTCGTACGTTTGTTGTCAGTTATCTTTGTGGTTCCGCGATTCGTTGGACCGGCGGTCCCAAGTAGTCGATGTGGTCGATTTGCCTCTGCCGTGTCATTCTGAGAACGGAGCATGACGTTGTCCGATGTGGAGATGCGCATTGCGGAGGCGGCTAGGACTGGGGCAAAGGCTCTGGACCTATCGGACATGGGTTTGACGGAGTTGCCAGACTCGATCGGGAATCTTACCTCCCTTACGGGCCTCAGCCTGTGGGGCAACCGGTTGAGGGTGTTGCCGGATTGGATTGGGAATCTTACGTCCCTTACGGAGCTTTGGCTGTCGGGCATGGGTCTGAGGGTGTTGCCGGGCTGGATTGGGAATCTTACCTCCCTTACGGAGCTCAGCCTGTGGGGTAACCGTTTGACGGAGTTGCCGGAGTCGTTAGGGAACCTCACCGCTCTTGCCAGGCTTTACCTGTTCGACAATCGGTTCTCGGTGTTGCCGGGCTGGATTGGGAATCTCACTTCCCTTACGGAGCTCGATCTCTCGGATATGGACCTGAGGGTGTTGCCAGACTCGATCGGCAACCTCGCTGCTCTCGAAAGTCTCGATCTGGCTGACAACCGGCTATCGGTGTTGCCAGACTCGATCAGCAACCTCGCCGCTCTCGACAGGCTCGATCTAGCTGGCAACCGGTTGTCGGTGCTGCCGGAGTGGATTGGGAATCTTACTTCCCTTTCGGACCTCGACCTGAGATTCAACAAACTCGCGGTGTTGCCGGAGTCACTTGGGTGCCTCGCCTCTCTTGCCAGGCTCAACTTGTACGGCAACCGGTTGTCGGTGCTGCCGGACTCGATCGGAAACCTTACCTCCCTCAGAATCCTTTCGCTGAAAGGCAACCAGCTAGCAGAACTACCGGTTTCGATTGGGAGCATCGACTCTCTCACCCGGCTCGACCTGGACGGCAATCCGCTCGCACCTGACCTCAAGGCCGCATATCGGGACGGCGTTGACGGCGTGCGTTCCTTTCTGACTCGTTAGAACGTGTCCCCAGGCAGCGATATCTGCTGTGTCGGGTCGATGAAAGCAGCCAAGATCGAACGTCGGAAGTGGATCACCGTGGGTGATCTCGGGAATGCCGATGTCGCCGAATCCGAGCCTCGGCCGGTGGCCCCGCGTTGCATGCGCCGCGACCTGCGTCGCTCGCGGGGCTAAGAGATGGCATGCTGGTCCGGTGTCTGACTCCGAAGCGTTCACGGACCTGGTCGAACTGCTCGCGTCGGCCGACTTCCCGGAAGACCGGCGGGCTGCGGTCGTCATGGCAATCGAGAATGCCTCAACGGAATTCGCGGCGTGGCTGCGCCGACGTGCCCACCTGCTGGCCCGGGGCGGAAACGTCACCCTGCTGCGGGAGGCAATGGCAGATTCATCCGTACGGGCGCTCGCGGAGCGTCATCTGCACGGCTCCGCAACGTCTCGTCCCTTGGTGCATCGCGTCGCGACCACCCGGTCGGGGCCGGGTGCGCAACTCACGATCGAGACCGGACTGCACCCGTCGCACGCCGCGTTCACATCCGGGGCGGGGATCGACCTGTTCGGAGGAGGTTCGCTCGGCGGACTCAGCGTCGACCCGGATGGAGACGGTCACGCCAGCGGTTGGTTCGTGCGGTTCACCGCCAATGGGGAGCGGACCTTCGCACACCGGATCGGCCTCCCACGGGAAGACAACGGTGCCTTCGCCGTGTCGCCCGACAACATTCTTCTCGCGGTCCGCTACTGGCGTGACATCGCCATCCATGACCTGTCGTCGGGCGACCAACTCCGGACGCTGTCCGGAGTGGAGGGACCGACCGGACTGTGGTTTGTGGACATGCGTCGCCTGCTCGCTTTGGACGGCAGCACTCTCATGTTGTGGGACGTCGTCACGGGCGACCTACTCGCCCGGGAAGACAGCGTCGGTTCGGGTGCCCTGGCGCTGAGTCCCGACCGGCGACACGTCGTGGTCGGAGGCTGTTGGGGTCTGCCACACGCCCTGCACTCACTGCCATCCCTGCGGATCGCCGCCACCTTCGCGGGTCACCAGCCGGGGAGCCCGATGCTAGCGCAGGCCCGGAACGTGACCGGTGCCGTCGCCTTCTCCCCGTCGGGGCTGCGGGTGGCCACCGGCAACTGGCACCACGAAGTGTGTGTCTTCGAAGTCGGTGACCTCCTCGCCGAAACCGACGATGCGGCAGTCGTGATCGGTCCGGCCCGGCACCTCAGCGGGTCCATTTTCACGGGTACGGGAATGGGCGCCCACCGGCAATGGGTCGACGCAGTCGCGTTCGTCGACGAAGACCGAGTGGTGAGCGGAGGCTGGGACGGTCAAGTGCTTCTGTGGGACATCAGAAAGCCGGGGCCGCCCGTCCATCTGGGACAGCACGCTGGTTATGTGACGGCCGTCGACGTCAGCGCGGATGGCCTCACGGTGTTGTCCTGCGCCAGCGACGGCACGGCGAAGATATGGGCTGTGGCGGACGATTGTGTCGCTCCGCCCCCTTATGCGTTTCGCTATGGCGGGAGCGGCGATGAGGTTCGGATGACCCGCTCCGGACCCGCTTTGATCGACGTGACAGTGGGCGATCAGTCAGGCTCGTGGACCTCGGGCGGGTACCCGGGCCCTCGCCACGATTCGGGAACAGTCGCGGGGGATCATGCGCTGTCGGCGTTCCCGTCGCTCGGACTCTATGTCACCTGGGAGGCGGAGCCTCGCGATCCGGGGGCACGTCGGTTTCGGGTGCACGATGACACCGACGTGGTCGTCGACGAAGTGCAGGTCGAGGCGGATCTGGTCGTTTCAGGCGCGGTGGACGGCGACACCCTTGCAGTCGTCGAAGAGGACGGCCATATCAGCTTCTGGCGCATCGGGACCTGAAAGGCCGAACCAAACGATCGATGGCTGATCCAACCGCTTCGGTTCGGCGTCTCGGCCAACAGCGTATTGTGTCGCCAGGCGTCCGGTCATGTCGAAATGGTAGATGCCGTGTGTGAGTGGCGCCGAGAGGCGCGGGTGAGGAGAAGATGTCATGTCTGACGTGCGGACCTTGATGACGGGGATCGTCTTCGGTGAATCGCTTCGCTGGCACGATGGTCGACTGTGGTTCGCCGACTGGGCGCGCCAGGAGATCATCGCGGTTGACCTGGACGGGAAAAGCGAGGTCATGGTCGGCCTGACGGGTGGCGGCGGTTTCAGTCCGATCTGCATCGACTGGCTGCCCGACGGTCGGCTGCTGGTCGTCTCGGGAGCCACTCGCCAGGTCATTCGTCAGGAGCCGGACGGCGCCCTCGTCATCCACGCCGACCTCAGTGGATTCAGCTCGCATAAGTGGAACGAGATCGCGGTGGACGGCCGCGGCAACTCCTATCTCAACAACATCGCTTTCGAGTTTCCCGGCGGGGAGTTCCGGCCAGGACTGGTGGCCGTGGCGACCCCCGACGGCGCGGTTCGGCAGGTGGCCGACGGGATCGGCTTTCCGAACGGGATGGCGGTCACGCCCGACGACGCGACCTTGATCGTCGCGGAGTCATTCGCACACGTGCTCACCGCCTTCGACATCACACCCGACGGTGGTCTCACCAACCGTCGGGTGTGGGCCGATCTGGGCGATCCAGCAGCCCCGGACGGCATCTGCCTCGATGCCGAAGGGGCTGTGTGGTATGCGGATGTGCCCAACCATCGCTGTGTGCGGGTGGCCGAAGGCGGCGAAGTGCTGCAGACCGTCGACACTGGACTCGGCTGCTTCTCGTGTGCGCTCGGCGGACCGGATGGGCGTACGCTGCTTATGGTTGTGGCCGACTGGTCTCAGGGTCCGGCGATGTTCACCGGCGATCCCACCGGCAAGATCCTGGCCCTTGACGTCGCCGTCCCCGCAGCGGCCGGGTCTGTCTAGTTGAGACTCGCGAAGAACTCCCGCAGATCACCGACCACCAGGTCCGGATCGGTTGTGTAGGCGAAGTGGCCGCCGCGGTCGAACTCCGTGTATCGAACGACGGAGTTCGCCCGCTCGGCGAACGTTCGAACCGTCCGGAAGTCATGTGGAAACACGGCGACTGCGGTCGGAACCCGGTTCGGTTCCTCCCGATAGCCGGCGCCGCTGCGGGCATCTTCGAAATAGTGTCGGGCGCTCGACCCTGCGGTGCGGGTGAACCAGAAGATGCTCACGTGGGTGAGAAAGGTGTCCACGTCGAGATAGTCCGCGAAGTCGCCCCAGCCGGTCCACAGCTCCGCGTTCCACGCCAACTGCCCCGAGGGCGAGTCTGTCAGCGCGTACGCAAGAGTTTGGGGTCTGGTTTGTTGGATCTTTCGATATCCGGACTTGCTCTCGAAGTCGGCGGCCGCGCCGGACAGACTCGCCTTGTCCATGTCGGACAGTCGTTCAAACTCGGCTGGATCACCAGACGGAAAAGCAAAGATCTGAAGCAGATGTACGCCGATGAGGCCATTCGGCGCGAGGATGCCCAGCTCCCTGCCGACCAGGGCGCCGGCGTCGCCGCCCACCGCGCCCCATCGCTGATAACCCAACCGGCTCATCAGCGCTGCGAACGCCCTCGCCATGCGGGCACTGTCCCAACCCGGCTCGGACGTCGGTCCGGAGAAGCCGTATCCCGGTAGCGACGGCACCACGACATGGAAGGCTCGGGACGGGTCGCCACCGTGCGCCCGCGGGTCGGTCAACGGTCCGATCATGTCGATGAACTCCACAACGGAGCCCGGCCACCCGTGCAACAGCAACAACGGCGTCGCGTCGGGTTCGACCGAGCGGACATGCATGAAGTGGATGTTCTGACCGTCGATTGTGGTGGTGAACTGGGGGATCTCGTTGAGGCGCGCCTCGTGCGCCCGCCAGTCATATCCGGTGCGCCACCGTTCGCCGAGCCGTGCCACCACATTGGACGGCATGCCGTAGTCGGTTCCCGCAGTGGGCATCTCGTCGGGCCAGCGGGTTGCCTCCAGTCGGGCGGCGAGGTCGTCGAGGTCGGCCTGTGGCACGTCGATGCGGAACGGTCTGATGTCTGTCGTGTCGCTCATGCCAGCGACGTTACGGGGCGTTGCGGTCAACTTCTGTCCTAAAGTCGTGTCAGACTTCTCCGCATGTGGGAAACGTCGGCTCGACTGCTGAAACTCCTCTCGCTCCTGCAGGCTCGGCGCGACTGGACCGGCTCCGACCTTGCTGCCCGCCTCCAGGTCAGTCAACGCACCGTGCGGCGTGACGTGGAACGCCTGCGGGATCTGGGTTATCCCGTCAACGCGACTCGGGGCACGGACGGCGGCTATCGATTGGGCGCGGGCAGTGTCATGCCGCCCCTGCTGCTCGACGACGATGAGGCGGTCGCCGTCGCGGTGGGGTTGCGCACCGCGGCACGCAACCCGGTCGCCGGCATCGAAGAGACGGCGGTGCGCGCGTTGGCGAAGCTCGATCAGGTGTTGCCCGCTCGGCTGCGGCAACGGGTCGGCGCCGTCGTCGACTACACGGTGGTGGTGCCGCCCGACGTCGCCGCGCCGACGGTCGATTCGGCGGTGCTCACAACGTTGGCGGGTGCGTGTCGCGATCACCAGCGGTTGCGTTTCGACTATCGGTCGCATGACGGGGCTGGCACGGTTCGCGCCGTCGAACCGCACCGCCTCGTGACGTGGGGAAGGAAGTGGTATCTCGTCGCGTGGGACATCGATCGTGCGGACTGGCGCACCTTTCGGGTGGACAGGATCGACCCGCGCGTTCCGTCCGGCCCGGGATTCGCGCCTCGCGAGCTGCCCGAGGGCGGTGATGTCGCAGCCTTTGTGGCGCGCGGCGCGTCGCAGGCAGGGTTCCGGTTTCGGGCACGAATCACGGTGCATGCGCCGACCGCCGTGGTGTCCGCCCGGATCAACCCGGCGGTCGGGGTCGTCGAGGTCGTCGATGAGCAGTCGTGTGTGTTGGTGACCGGGGCCGACAGCGTCGACACTGTCGCTGTCTATCTTGGACTGCTCGATGTGGACTTCACGGTCACCGAACCGCCGGAACTCGTCGCGAAGATAGGACAGTTGGCCAATCGCTATCGTCGCGCGGTCGTGGACTGAGTCGGGGAAGTGTCACACGCCGTCCCTATACTCGGCGCCATGAAGATCACCCCTGAGGTATCTGGGCTGAGAGTCGGCACACTGGTCCCCGCTCATGCAAGCAAGAGTGTCAGCATCGAGGGAATCGCGGTGCACGACGGCGCGGTCGTGGCCGTGGGTGGAGCCGAGTATTGCGACTTTCTCTGGTCAACCGATGGGGTGTCGTTTCACGTGGGTTCGTCGCCGAGTAGGGGCCTGCGCGGAGCGTGTCTGCGTGATGACGGGTTGTGGGTTGTTGGCAATGACGGCTATCTGGCTCGGTCACTGGACGGCGGGCTCAGCTGGCAAACCTTGGGCACTAAGACTGAAAGTCGCCTCTTCGATGTGATCACAGCCGAGGATGGGCGACTCTGGGTGAGAGGCGATCACGGCCTGTCGGTCTCCGCTGACGGTGTGACATTTCGTCGGGTCAGGGGAGCCGATGAACGGAACCTCGGTCACATCACCAGCACCTCGTTGGGAGTGTTGGTGCCCACCAGGTGGCCAGGTCATCTCTACCTGTGCCAGGACAAGGCGGTGCGCAGGCTGAACCTAGTCGCGGACGAGGATCTGACGTCAGCTACCCTCACGCCGGCCGGCACGCTGATCACGGTGGGTAGTCATGGCGCCGTCTACCGGTCAGCCGACCGCGGGGAGACCTTCGAAAGGGTTGACGTGCCCGGCAGCGGTCGGCTGAACGCGGTTGAATGCCTCGGCGACCTGGTCGTCATCGTGGGAGAAAACGGCCTCATCCTGGTCTCCGCCGATGATGGTCGAAGTTTTGTGGTGGTCGAGCAATTCGTCGAGAACGGAACGTTCTGGTGTGCCACGCGTTATGAGGACTCGATCCTCATCGGCGGTGACAACCGCCTCATCGCCTGGCTGGGGACCGCAGCGCCAGTGCCTCGGGCGACACCGGCGACGATCGCCGCGATGACCGGCAAGCCCGAGCCGACAGCGTCGGTCGCAGCGCGCCCAGCGTCGCACATACATCCGGCCTGGGCAGCTCCGGAGGAATCCACCGCGGTCCAGCAGTGGCGGCCACCGCCACCAATGCCGTTGGAGCGTCGCGACGGCGTCTTCGTCAGTCCCGTTCTGCGTGCCATGCTCCACCCGCGCCGGGGCGGGATAGCCACGGTGATCAGACCGCTGCCCAGCGTCGACGAGGCGTGGGCGGCACTGCGCCGAGCGTTGTGGGCCGCAGACCAAAGCGGCATGGTGGTCAGGAGCCGCGGCAGCGGAATTTGGAGCCGCGTGACCAGCATGGATCGGGACATCCGCACCGTGGGGGAGCGGATATCGAGTGTCGATGCCCGACCAGGGACGGTTGTCGAGGATTCGGCTCTGGTTTCGTTGTGTATGGCTGAATACCACACCTTCGTCGAGGCCCATCGCGGAGAGGTCCATGAAAGATTGGCCGACTTTCTGGTCGCGACCTCCGGTCTGCCCGGTGCGGTTCGACGTTGCATGACGGGGTTGGAGGAGCTGCCATATCTGGGCGTCGGTCCGTTCGGGCGGCTGCGGGAGCTGCTGGTGCTTGCCAGCGACGATGAATATGCGGCGACGCGCCGCGAGGTGTGCGACACGCTCGCTCAGGAGATGGAGCGCACTCCCGAGAAACGCGACCGGGTGGCGGATCTGCATTGGGCGGCGACGTTTCTGCTTCCGCTGGGTCCGGACGCCGGGGAAATAGAATGCGAGCTCCACGAGCAGGCACTGAAAAATGTCGGGGCGTTCGGCAACTCGTCGGTTCACGCCAGCGGGTTGGCCGCCGGAGACCTCGCTACGTTGGACCGTTTCCGCAAGGCAAACCGCACGGTCGGACACGAGTTCTTCGGTCGGAGCAGTGACGATCGCGTGTATCTGGCTTCGTTGCTGGATATTGCAGGCGGTAAGGCAGTCGAGGCACTCTCTGCCATGAGGCCATCGTGGCCGTTTCATGACAGCATGGTCCAGAACACGATCTGGTGCACCCTTCTGGCGCACATCGATGATGACCGCGCGTTGGAGGCGCTGCACCGACAACGTCACGCCGACGTCGATGGTCGGGTCTGGGGGACCGCTGGGTTGCTGCTCTCGGCGAGTTTCGACGCCGAGCGGGTGCGTCGATTCGCGCACACCAGAAACGACGCCGAGCTGGAGGCTCTGGTCGACCGATCTCCTGCGCCGCAGCCAGCGTTGGTGAATCGGAGCGGGGACGACGTTTTCGGCGGGCGAGACAAACCACTGCCCTATCAGCCAATGCCGGCCATCAGGGTGGTTCCGCTGCGCTCCTCCGTCTTCATTGAACCGGAGGAGACATGGCGTGCCGACGAGCGTGCGGAGGCCGAGCGTGTCTATCAATGGGCCGAAGGGTTGACCTGGGACAACGTGCCGCTAAGCGAATGTGACGGGCAGGCTATCGAGCAGTTCATCGCGCGCAAGGAGAAGTGGGCGATACCCGCAACGGCGGAGGAGGTCGCTCTGGCGCCGGCGACGATTCGTGATCGGCTGATTGCGTTGGGTTTCGTCATCGGGGCACATCATGCACAGCACTTCTTGGCCGGTGCTCTGTCCCGTGGCGGCGTGTCCTGCCTGCCGGTGCTGTTGGCCGCGTTGGATGGGGAGACAGTGGAGTTCGGGCTGAAGGCCGCGCAGCCATTCGGCGATGTCAGTCTCGTCCCCGCCGTGGCTCGGGCGTTCGCGGGCAAGAAACACAAGGCGTTGGCACGGTCCTGGCTTATTCGCCACCCGCGTCACGCCGTGGCCGGTGCGTTGACATTGTGGTTGGACGATCACGCCGACACGTATGCGATGCGGGTGCTGCGTTATCTCGACACGTTGGGACATCGGCCCACCATCATGCGGTTCGCGGCCGAACTGGGTCGGTCTGCCGACGTGACCGCCTTGCTCGACGCGGATCCGCTGGCCGAGCCCAGGGTCAAGCGCCCCACACTGCCCGATTTCGTCACCGCGCTTGCACTACCAACTTTGGTCCCAGTGGAGGCCGACACGCCGCCGGTGGATGTGACTGAGTTGCTGACCCAGTTGGCCTATTGCAACGCCGACGAGGTGCATCCGGGGGTGATTGCCGCCAAGCAGCGGCACACACCCGAGTCCTTGGCCGCGTTCGCCTGGGCGTTGTTCGAGGCATGGCTCGCTGCTGGCGCGTCAGCAGCGTCATCGTGGTGCATGCAGGCCGTCGGCTTCTTCGGCGACGACAGCTGCGCTCGACGTCTGACCACGCTGGCCCGCAGATGGCCCGGGGAGAACGCCAGCGCCCGCGCCCAATCCGCATTGGATGTGCTCCTCAACATCGGCACCGACACTGCAATGATCAACATCAACCTGCTGGCGGAGAAGTCACGGTTCCCAGCCTTCGCGGCGGCTGCGCGGGAACGCATCCAGGCCATCGCGGACGCACGTGGGCTCACCGCCGATGAATTGGCCGATCGCCTGGTGCCCACCCTCGGCCTAGACGAAAACGACGGCGACATCATCGATACCGGCGCGCACAAATACCGCATCGTCTTCGACGAACAACTCGCCCCAATGCTGCGCGAGGGCGCCGGACCGATGCTGCGCGACCTGCCCCGACCCGGCAAACTCGACGACAAGGCGTTGGCTAAGGCGGCCAAGGCTCAACTCATGGCACTACGCAAAGACGCCAAAGCCTCCGCCAGTCTGCACCTGTCCCGCATCGAGCGAGCCATGTGCGATGGGCGAACCATCGACGCGGCCGTGTTCCTGGACCGCTATGCCAACCACCCGTGGATGACCCACCTGGCCCGCCGACTCGTCTGGGGCACGGTCGACAACGGCGAACTGGTCTCGACGTTCCGGGTCGCCGAGGACGGAAGCCTGGCCAACCGAGACGACGATCGCCTTGAGTTGACCGGAGACGCCTCGGTTGTCGTAGCCCACCCACTGGATATGTCCACACAGGACCTGGCAAGTTGGCTAGAGGTCTTCGCCGACTACTCGATCCTGCAACCATTCCCGCAACTGGACCGACCGGTTTACCGGCCGACTGGGCAGATCGACCTCAGTGACGTTGTCGGTCGCTGTGTCGATCATGGTCAAATGCGTGGACTGGAAAGCCGGGGCTGGCAACGGTGGTATGACGTCGTCATGCAGATGGCAAAACAGGTCCACAAAGGCGTATGGGTCATTCTGGACTCAGAGCCAGGCTGGCATCCATCCAACTACGTTGGCGACATCGAGCCGCAAGAGATCAAAGGACTGAGCCTCTCCGGGGAATTGAGCGACCTCACCCAACTTCCCCCTCGGGTCTACTCGGAACTCGTATACGACCTCCATTGGCTCGTCGGCTCCAGTTGATTGGTGACTCGATCCGACTAGTGAGCTGAAACCCCACGGGGACCGAATAAGGTGACTGGACTGTGACTGAAAATCTGCAGCGGCCGGCGGCCGAGGTTCGCTACGCCGATGAGTTGGCTCGGCTGAGGCAGGACGACTGTGACGAGCGGCCGCCAGGCTGGGCCTTGAGCCTGACTGCCGCGCGGCGATTCATCCTTGGTGACGAACCATCCGGCATCATCAGAAAGTTCGTCGGAGATCCGTCGCTGATCGACCGGGCGTTGGTAAGTTTGGCCACCAGCAGAGGACTGATGTTGGTCGGCGAGCCCGGCACGGCCAAGTCCCTGCTGTCGGAGTTGTTGGCTGCAGCGATCAGTGGCGACTCCACGCTGACCATCCAGGGTGGCGCTGCGACCACAGAGGATCAGATCAAGTATTCGTGGAACTACGCACTGCTAGTCGCTGACGGGCCCTCAATGCGTTCGCTGGTGCCGGCGCCTCTGCTGCGCGGCATGGCGAAGGGGCAGGTTGTGCGGTTCGAGGAGATCACGCGCTGTCCGCTAGAAGTACAAGACTGCCTCTTGTCGCCGCTGTCCGACCGGGTGCTGGCTGTGCCCGAATTGACCGGCAGCGACTCTCTGGTCTTCGCCCGCGAAGGCTTCAACGTGATCGCGACGGCGAACACCCGGGACCGGGGCGTCAACGAGATGAGCGCGGCACTCAAGCGTCGGTTCAACTACGAGACTGTCTTTCCGATCCCCGATCTGGACACCGAGCTGGATCTTGTCCAGTCTCAAGCAGCTGACCTGCTCAAGCGCTCGGGTGTGGGCGTGCCACCAGACCGGGATGTGCTGGAGGTCCTGGTGACCACGTTCCGGGAACTACGTTCGGGAAGCGTCTCGTCCGGCGGCGATCTTGATCGCCTTTCGTCGGTGATGAGCACGGCCGAGGCGGTTTCGGTGGCGCACGCAGTCGGCGTGCGAGGCTGGTTTCTGCGCCGGGAGGCCGGCACCTCGGCCGATATCGTGACCTGCCTGGCTGGCGCCGCAGCCAAAGACAATGCCGAGGACCTTGCGCGGTTGCGTCGCTATCTGGAGCAGTCGGCCAAGCGCCGCTCGGGGGCCGCCTGGCAGGCGTTGTACGACGCCCGGCACCTACTGCCCGGCCGATGAGCATGGCCGCCGCGATCACCTATCTTGGGGTGCGTCATCACAGTCCGGCCTGTGCCCGACTGGTGGGTTCGACGATCTCCGCGCTTCGCCCGGCATATGTGCTCGTCGAGGGTCCGTGCGATATGAACGACCGACTGGGTGAACTGTTACTGGGCCACTCGCTGCCAGTCGCCGTGTTCACCTCCTACCGCGACGAGGAGCGCACGCACGCCTCGTGGAGCCCATTTTGTGAATACTCTCCGGAGTGGGTGGCTCTGAACGCCGGGCGTGATTGCGGTGCCTCCGTCGCGTTCATTGATCTGCCAGCATGGCATTCGGCCTTCGTTGATCGGGAAAACCGATATGCCGATGTCGAGCGCCGTTACACCGACGTGGTTGCCCGACTGTGTCACAGGTTCAACGTGGACAATGTAGACACTCTCTGGGACCACATGATTGAAGCCGATCCCGAAGACCGGTTGGCTCAGCGATTGGAGACCTACTTCGAGTTGATTCGCGACGGCTGTAAAGCCTCCGACACCGATGCGGTGAGGGAGACTCACATGGCACAGTGGATCAGCGCCGCACTCGGGCACGCCGATGGGAGGCCGATCGTCGTGGTCACCGGAGGTTTTCACCGCAGCGCGTTGGCGCGGCTCGTGACCGAATCCGGGCCGAGTCTCCAGTGGCCCGAAATTCCCCAACCCGGCCAGGGGGCGTCAATTCGCAGCTACCTGGTGCCCTACTCGTTCAAGCGCCTCGATTCGTTTCGCGGCTACCAGTCGGGCATGCCATCCCCGCAGTACTACCAGGACGTGTGGGACGTCGGCCTTGCTAGCGCGGCCGGCAGGGTGATCACCGCGATCGTCGACCGGTTACGCGAGCGCAGACAGTCCGTGTCCACCGCTGATCTGGTGGCAGCACAAGCGATGGCGACAGGGCTGTCCCGGGTGCGAAACCATCCACAGCCCACCCGCACGGACCTGCTCGACGGTCTGGTTAGTGCCTTGGTTAGCGAGGCGCTTGATCGGCCGCTTCCGTGGACTGGCCGGGGTCAACTGCCCGCTGGCACTCATCCGATCGTGGTGGAGATGGTGGCGGCACTGGCAGGCGACCGAGTCGGTCGCCTGCACCCGGACACTCCGCTGCCGCCGTTGGTCCACGATGTGACGGCATTGTTGCGACAACACGGCCTTGACCGCCAGTCCGAAGTCACATTGAAACTGACATCGGCGCGGTCGCTGACGCGCAGCCGGATCCTGCACGGGCTGCGCGTGTTGGCGATCCCCGGGTTCGACCTATTGTCTGGGCCCGTGCCCGGGGTCGACGCGGTCATTGACGAGCAATGGTCCATCCGGATTGATGAACATCACCTGGTTTCATTGATTGAGGCAAGCACCTATGGTGCCACCCTCGAAGGCGCTGTAACGGCATATCTCACCGAACGACTATCGGGAGATTGCACTCCGGTGCACGTGCTCGTCGAGATTCTCATCGACGCGGTCCTTGCCGGGGTGAGCGACTTTTCGGCAAGGGCATTGGAGAGCATCTTCACCAGCGTGAGCCGTGCCAACGAACTGGGTTCGCTGGGGCAGGCACTTTCGGTGACATTGACACTGTGGCGGCACGATGCTCTGTTCGGCGCAACACACAGCGCAGCCTTCGGCGAACTGATCGCAGCATCGGTGGAGCGACTCCTCTGGCTGGTTGACGGGCTCCATGCCGGCGCGGCTCCGGCCGAGCCGAGCCGGTTGGCGGCCTTGGTGGCCGTCCGAGATGCCATTGTGCACGCCAGTGCGGCACTGAATATCGACGCGGATGCAGCGGTGTTCGTGATGCGGCGGGTTGCCAGCGACCCTAAGGCGCCATCAGATCTCCGCGGTGGCGCCTTAGGCTTTGTCTGGTCGCTAGGCGGCACAGTCGATGCGGCACAGGCAATCCAGTCGGTCTCCGCGTCGGCGGCATTGGGTGACTGGCTGGCCGGACTGTTCGCCCTCGCCCGGGAACAGGTGCTCGCACTTGAGCATGCCGACGAGGTTCTCGCAGCGCTGGACACCACGGTGCGCAACCTGTCCGACCACGAGTTTTTGGTCGCCCTGCCCGCACTGCGGACGGCATTCGCCTATTTCCCGCCACGCGAGCGGGAGACGATCGCCAAACATCTGATATCAGGGCTGGGTGGTTCTGGCCCGGATCGGCGGCTGCCGCGGTTGGCACACGATCCGGCGGAACTGGCCCGCGCAAACGCCCTTGATGCTCAGGTGGCGGCGCTGCTGGATCGAGAAGGACTGTTGAGGCGGGAATGACCGACGAAACAATCGACCCCGGCCTGCAGCGCTGGCGTCTTGTGCTGGGAGAAGCCGGCGGACTCCTGCTGGGCGGCGGTGAGATGTCAAGAACCATCGCTGCCCGCGATGCCGCCTTAGACTGGCTTTACGGTCGGGATGAGGACCTGTCCCGTCGTGCGGTTCGTCGAGGCGGCACCCGGAGCGCCGGCACCCGGAAGGGCGGCACCGAAACATCCGTGCTGACCACGGTGGACTGGCTCGACCAGATCTTCCAACTGTTTCCCAAGGAGACCATCGAGCGGCTCGAACGCGATGCGGTCGAACGTTACGAGCTTCATGACGTGGTCACAGATCCGGCGGTGCTTGAGCGGATCGAGCCCAACCCGACTTTACTCAAGGCGGTGTTGCGAACAAAACATTTGATGGATCCGCAGGTGCTCGTTCTGGCCCGACGCATCGTGGCCGCCGTGCTGGAACAGCTCATGGCGAAGCTGGACGCTCAGGTTCGCCAGGCGTTCTCCGGCACCCGGGCACGCCGTCCGAGCCTGCTGCGCCAGGCCCGCAACTTCGACATCCGCCGGACGATCGCGGCAAATTTGGCGCACTACGATCCAGAGCAGCGGCGAATCTACCTACAGAGACCGCACTTCTTCACCCGCACGCGCCGGCATATCGACCGCTGGCAGGTCATTTTGCTGGTTGACCAGTCTGGATCGATGGCGGGTTCGGTTATCCATTCGGCGATCATCGCGGCGTGTTTGTGGGGGCTGCCCGGGGTGCGCACACACCTTGTCGCTTTTGACACCACCGTTGTTGATCTCAGCAATGATGTCGGCGATCCCGTCGAGCTGCTGATGAAGGTCCAACTTGGTGGCGGCACCGACATTGGACAGGCTGTGGACTATGCCGCCGGACTAGTCGAAAATCCGCGCCGTACGATCGTGGCTTTGATCACCGACTTCTATGAGGGTGGCAATCAGTCGCACCTCGTTCGTTCGGTCGGACAACTCGTCGAGCAAGGTGCCCGGGTGCTAGGTTTGGCGGCCTTGGACGAGGAGGCCAACCCGGACTTCGATAGGGATCTTGCCCAGCGGTTAGCGAACGTCGGCGCCTTTGTCGGTGCGATGACCCCGGGTGAGTTGGCCAGTTTCGTCGCTGGGGCGGTGGGACGATGAATCCAGCCGATGAGACGGTGAGTCGAGTCGATCTATTGGCGCTGAGCTCTGAGGCGATGATCACACTGGCCAACGTGGGTCTGTTCAAGCGGGCCACCAGAGCGCTGGAGTCGGGCGAAACGCCGACGATGCGTGTCGAACCCGACGCCACAGTGCAGGCTATCCATCCCGATGGCACGAAGACATCCGTGCCGACTGGGCCGCTGAGCGCCGCCGTGTGTAGTTGCGGTTCAGACAGCATCTGTCGGCATGTGCTGCTGACCGTGCTGACGTATAAACGCCAGGCATCGGCCCAGAACCAGGTCGCGAACCAGCTTCACGTCGGGAAACCCAAGCCCGAGTCTGCGATGAGTGGAGTGGCTCCGGCGAAGTCCTGGTCGCCGGGCGCCTTCACTGACGAGGTAGTCGAGGAGTTTCTCGGGCCCCGTGCCATGGCCAGCGCCAAGCGTCGGCACCGGACCGGCTATGCGGCACGGGTACTCCGGCCCGGACCCGGCGACCCAACCGCTCGGGTCGAGCTGCCCGCCTGCACCGTGCGGTTTCTTGTCCCACATGAGATTGGATACGCCCATAGCAATGCCGCCCCAGGTGCTGGCGCTGAGTCGATTGCGCTGGCCATCTGGGCGTTCCGGATAGCTGACGAGCAGGCGCCACACGCTGATGACGTGCAGGTGCAGGTCGGCGGGAAACTCAGCGCAGCCAAGGCGGATTGCCTGCGTCAGGCGGTGGATTTGGTCAGCGAGGTGCTGCTCGACGGAGCGGTGCACACCGGACGCGGTCGTGCGGCTGCCTTCGTTGCGTTGCAACGTGAACTCGACGCCGCCAGACTGCGCTGGCCGTTGCTGGCTCTGGAGGAGCTGGCTGAACAGCTTACGCACTATCAGGAGCGCAGCGCACGCTATCAACCCTCCCGCTTGGCGGAACTACTCACCGAGGTGCAGGCGCGCTATCGCGCAGCTCTGGCCGACGGCGCCAGTCCGGTGTCGAGAGTGTTGGGCACCGAGGAGGCGGCCCAGACTCCACTGCGTCGGTCAAGCCTGATGAGCTTGGGGGCGCGGGTCGGGGGGACCGATGATGAGCGGGTCGTCCAGGTCTTTCTGGCAGACTCCGCCACCGGCACCGTGTTCGTGTTGGCTCGCCGCTGGGCGGTCAAACCCGGGGAACAGATTGCCGGACATGATCTTGCTGGTCGCAAAGTTGGCGGGATTCGCCTCGCTACGTTGGTGGGCAGCACCGTGGTGACGGAATCGGCGGTCCGCAGCGCCAGCCGACACATTCGATTGGCCGCTAACCGAATCGCGCGTACCGTCGTGATGCCTTCGGGTGGTGACTGGAACATGCTGCCCGAGGGTCTGCTCGTGCGGGATTTCGGCGCTCTCGACGCGGAGCTAGAGCAAATGCCACCACGTCTGATCCGCCCCCGCATCGACGCTGAGTCGGTGCGGGCAATGGAAGTCGGATCCGTTGAACGCATCGAATATCAGCCGGGCGAACAACTTCTCAACGCGACTATCTATGATCGAACTGGTCGCCACGCGACGATCCAGGCGCGGTATCGTAGCGCGTGTCCGGCCGCTTTGGACCAACTGGCCCAGGCGCTTGGCGGTGAGATGGGCGCGCCGCGTTTCCTCAGCGGCACGGTGCGGCGTCACTGCGGAGCGGTGATGGTCGACCCGATCGCGGTGGTGGTCGACAACGATGTCGTCGTGCTCGACTTCGCGCTAGGTGAAGGCAGTGGAGCCTTGGTCGGCGCTGCGCCGTCTTATATGGATCCGATTGCGGCCACAATCGACGACGCTCTGGAGGTATTGACGGAGATTGCCCACCGGGGTGCGCGACACCTGGGAGCCAGAGTCCCGGAACGGGTTTGTCGAAGTGCGCGGATGCTCAGTGATGCCGGCCTATCTCGGGCCGGGAGGGACATGATGACCTTGGCGGCATTGTTGGGTCCCGATCCGGGACCGGCAATGGTGACGGCTTTCACCGACACGCATCTGAGGCTGTTGGTCACCGCCGAACGCTGGTGAATGTGGCAAGATCGTCGGCATGACCGATCGGTAGTGAGGGGAATCGGCGCAGTGACAGGACAAGTCCAGGACGAACGGGTGCGCGCCGGCGAACTCTTTCATCATGTCGAATTGTGGGTCGCCGATCTGGCTGCGGCGGAAAAGGAATGGGCGCCGGTGATGGCTGCGCTGGGATGTCAGCCGTTTCAACGCTGGGACCATGGGTGCAGTTGGCGGCTGGGCGGCTCCTATGTGGTGATTGAGCAGTCGCCGGATCTGGTGACCGAACCGCCCTATGACCGCAGGCGGGCTGGGTTGAACCACCTGGCCGTGTGGGGCAGTCAGGCTGCGGTCGACGCGGCGATTGCCGCCGGATGGATGCAACGGGTGGCGACAGTCGCAGCCGTCCACGTGGTCAACAGTGAGGGGTTCGAGTTGGAGATCCGCCTGGACTGAACCCGTGACTGGTCGAGGTGGCGTTCAATGACGGTTGAGCTGACCGAGCCAGAGCGTGTGACGGGCGCGACTCATCGCCACGTGCAGGGCGTGTCGTGCCAGGCCGACGTATTCGGCGTCCGTCCGGTAGCCTTTGGCCGCGTCAGCGACCGCATCGTCATAGTGGGGGACCAGCACGTGGGCAAACTCCAGTCCTTTCGCTTTGTGCCAGGTGCCGACCTTGACCCGATCAGTGGGGTCGCCGGTGTAGATGTCCAGATCAATGACCGGAATCGTCTCGCGATGGAGGATATTGACATATCGCTTGGCTTGAGCGTTGGTGTAACACAGCACGGCGATGTCGCCGTATCCGCTGCTGGCCGCCAGGTCGCGCACCGTCCTGACTACCTGCTGTTGCAGTTCGCCTTCTGTCGACGCGTCGGCGCGGATTACCCGGCCGCTGCCGTGGGTGGTGGCCAGTTCGGCCGGACGGCCCGTGATCACCGCGCCGTCGATATCCTCCAACTGTTGCTCGGCGATCACATCGAGTGCGGCATCTAGGACCGCTGGCGCGTTGCGATAGTTGACGGTGAGCACTTCGCTTCTTCCGCCGGTGATCGACAGCCCGGCGTCGGCGAGTCGATATCCGCCGGGGTAGATCTTCTGTCGGCAATCACCGATGAGCAGCAGTCCGTTCTCACCGGTCGGGGCGATCGTTGTGACGAGTCGTAGCGCTGTTAGTGACAGGTCTTGAACCTCGTCGACGATGACCGCCCCATATTCGGGGCGTGGGCCCTCGCGCTGAGCCGTGGACAGCGCGATGTTCAACAGGTCCGCTGAGTCGATGATGTGGCGATCCGCCATGCGTTGCTGATAACGCTCGTATAGGTCCCACACCAGGTCTCGGTATGCCTCGGTCAGTCGCGTCCGACGACCGGGCCGCGTGGTGGATCGGTATTCGGCATGACCGGTGATGCCGCGCCCCTTGATGACGGTGGCGATCTCCTGCTGCCAATAAAGCGGCCGGGGGTCCAGTTGTGCGAGTGGCTGTTTATCGCGAAGCGACAGCCACACCCGACTGAATTCGTTGTCGGCGCCACCGGGGTCATAGTTGACTTTGACTCCGCTCTCGGCGAGAAAGTCGGCGGCCCATTTGTGGATGTGGACGCACTCGATGCGTGGGGCGAGATCTGGGTTTAGCTGGTCCAGCAGGCGTGCCTGAACTCGTGGCACCATCCGAACCAGGCTGGTGACAAGCACTCGGTTGGTGGTGTTCTTGGCCGCTTCGATTGCCCTCCACAGTCCAACAACGGTCTTGCCCGTGCCCGCTGGCCCGCTGATGCGGGCTGGGCCCCGATAGGTGCGCTTGACGACCGCCAGTTGGCTGGGGTGCAGGAAGGTCATCCAGCGCTCCATCGGCTGCGTCGCGGCCGCGGTGACATCCGAGTCGACGTGATCTTGCGGATCAGACAAGTCATCGGACCTGGGAGCCGGCACCGTCGCGGCGACTGAGCCGCCAGGCAGGTTGCAGCTTTCGTATGCGGGATACACGTTCGCCAGCACATCGCGCACCGCGTGTACGTCAGCGGGGGTCAGTCGGGTGGGGTATTCCCCGGTGAGGGTGGGACGCAACTCCGGAAGTCCGAGCAGCAGCACCCCCTGGTGGTTGCGGTGGATGGAGTGTCCGGCGAAGGCCAGCACGGGTTGAACGATATCGGCGGCGATGTGCACGTGACGCGTCAGTGCATGCTGCGCGGGTCGGATCATGGCCTTGACTTTGGATATCTCGGACTGTCGACTGTCTAGCCCCGCGCAGAGCACGCCAGCGTGGATCTGCGGCGGACTGGTCCACTGTTTGGCGTCGATCACAAACACGCCAGGGGGTCCGATCAGAATCATGTCCACATTGGCCGATCTCGTCCCCGGCCAGGCTCGATCGATGAGCAGCCACCAGCGCTGACGACCGGCGCCGTCGGGTCGCGTCAGGGACATCAACGTGGAGGCGATCTGGCGCTCAGCGTCGACGCTTCGAGGGAAACGCGCCGCGAGGGCCGCACGGGCGTCGTGATGATCGCGATTCGACTGCTGCGACGATCCGAAAGGAGGTTGTCGAGGCACGGGTGTCATCGGGAGCTTCTCGCCGTCGCGCAATGCCCCGCGTGACGCTCGCGGCCCATGATGTTCCTCCCCGAATCTGTCGCAACCACGTTGGTCAAACAGTAGTCGAGTCGTCACACTGTGCCTGTCCCAAGGCGGGAGCGCGTCGTTGACGAGCGGCTCCCAGACGCCGAGATTCAAAAAATCAGACATGTACGCAGGTCACAGGCGTGGCTGTCACTGCGACAGTCGTCCGCTGCGCGCGTCCCGTTTGTGATGACTTTGCGGCGTTGAGCGTTGTTTTGTACCGGAACCAGGAAAAGGGTGTGAAGATCCTGGCGGAGTCGCTGGGCGGAAACGCAAAGACGTGAAGACGTTGTACGACGATGCGGTCTCGGTGTGGGATCGACCAGTCGACCCCACACCGAGACGGGGGTTAGCTTGCGCAGATCCCAAACGCGGTGAGGTTCCAGTTTCCGGCATATCCGGTGGTGATCTCGTCGGCCTGGGCCGTCACCCGATCTGTCGGCTTGACCTGCACGGACGACAGAAATACCTGGCCGGCGCCGTTGAACGTCGCGACCGCCGCGCTATAGAGAGCCTTTCCGGCCGGGCAGTCCTTCGCGGCGGTTTTGGCCGAAGAGCTGTCGGACGCCGCCACGGCGCTGGCCCCGACGAGTTCCAGACCCGCTGGTGGATAAGCACACACTGCGAACGCCGTGACGGTCGAGTTTGTCGCGTTGCCACCGGGGACAACCGCTGCTCGTACCGTCACGAATTTTAGATCGCTGGTCGGCGTGATCTGGTCCAACAGCACGTCACCGAAGCCGTTGTTGACTCGACCCCCCATGCCGATGACGCTCTTGAATCCACAACCGACGGTGACTCCCAACTGGCCGAGTGCGCCGGTGGCGGAGACGACCACCCGACCCAGCGGCTCGGGCGCACACACCGCCTCAGCGGTCACTGTCCAGTTTCCCGCGTAGGGAACCGCCTCCCGCATTCCCGCGATGAATCCGGTGTTGGTCGGTTCCAAACGATCGAGCGCCACATATCCCCGTGCGGTCGAGGATGAATTCAGGCGACCCCCGCCGCCGGTGGGGACCGTGCCGAAGGGGCAGACCGCCGTCACGGATTTGTCCAGACTTGTGGAGGCTGATGAAGTATTGACATTGACCAGTCCGGCTGGGTCAGCCGACGCGGGTGCGGCCAGGCCGAAGGTCACCGCGACAAATGCCGCGAGGCAGGCAGCGCGTCGAGCCGTCTCGGCGCGGCGAGGTCGTCGGAAATGAATCGTCATCGTGTATCCCTTGTGATCGGAGCGGAACAAGCACCTGTGAGAGGCGGCTGGCGCCCGGCCACCAACGCTTTCACGCGGACTGTCGGGTAAGTGACAGTTGCTTGTCTCGTGGTGCGTCCGGTGAGGTGCCGCGTCGAGACGCTCGACCGTGTCGTCGGCGGCGTTGCGATAAGTGGCGTATTACCCTGAAAGGCATGAAGCGCCTAACACGGGCGAAATAGGATGAGTGAGTCGTCACATTCGGCGCTGCGGCATCCGGGTTCGGCTGCGGGAGCAGTCGGCTCGGGGGTGCAGTGATGAGGAAGTCTCAGTGTCGGCAGGGCCTGACCACCCTGGTGGTGGCGACAGCCTGGCTCGGCCTGTGGAGCACCCCCGGGCTGGCAGCGGCCGCCAGATCGCCATTGACCCAGGCGGCGGCACGCGCAGCAGCGCCGGTGCGGTTCGACCCCGCCGCAGCCAGCCCAGTCGGAGCACACACCAATCCCTTCAGCCTTGCGTTCGGCGACTTCACCGGCGACGGGTTTGTCGATCTGGTCGTCGCCGAAGTGGACGTGGACCGAATGGCGCTGCTCGCCGGCGACGGCACTGGACAGTTCGGACCACCGCAGGTGTTCCCGGTGGGGGTGTCTCCGGTCGCCGTTGCGGTTGGCGACGTCAACCGTGACCACGCGCTCGACGCGGTCACCGCCAACGAAGGCGGAGACAGCGTCTCCGTTCTGCTGGGCAACGGTGCCGGCGGATTCGCAGCCCAGCGCACGTTCGCGGCTGGACAAGAACCGTTTGCTGTTGTGGTGGCCGATGTCAACGACGACGAGAAACCCGACCTGGTGGTCGCCGATTCCGGCGGGCCGACCGTGTCGGTGCTGCTCGGCAACGGTGCCGGCGGTTTCTCTCCGGCCCAGCAATGGCCGGTCGGGCCGTACCCTCGATCACTCGTCGTTGTCGACCTCAACCATGATGGCGATCGGGACATCGCAACCGCCGATTCCGGTTCGTCGACGGTGTCGGTGCTGCTTGGCGACGGAACCGGCCAGTTTGGTCCAACGAGCAGTTTCCCGACCGGCTCGTCGCCGTCGGGCATCACCTCCGCCGACTTCACCGGGGACGGGAACCTGGATCTGGCCACATCGGACATGGACGGGGATGCCGTCTCGGTGCTGCTGGGTGATGGCACCGGCCGCTTTGACCCGCCGAGCGACTTCGCGGTGGGAAACGGACCGTTTTCCATTCAATCGGGAGACTTCAACCTCGACGCGAAGCCTGATCTGGTCACCGCCAACACCTTCTCCGGAACCTTCTCCGTGCTGGTCGGCGACGGGGCCGGCCGGTTCGCGACGGCCCAGAATTTCGACGCCGGGCGCTCACCGATCGGAGCGGCGGTCGGCGACGTCAACAACGACGGTCTGCCCGATGTGGCCACCACCATCGTCGCGGCACTGCCGGCGGCGTTGCCCAGCGGGCTCAGGGGACGGCCTGCCGGCGGCGTACGGATATCAGCCGGCCCAGTGGTCGACGTCGACAGCGTCTCGGTTCTGGTCAACGCAACCGTTGAGGTCGAGTCGGTGTCGCCCCGACGCGGGCCGACCGCCGGCGGAACACCGGTGACCATCACGGGACAGGGGCTCGGAGCGGTGACCGACGTCCGGATCGGGCGCCAGTCCAGCGACGGTGGGGTGCGGGTCACCGACACTCGGGTTCTCGCGGTGAGTCCCACCACGGAACGCGATGGTGCTGTGCCGATCCGGCTCGTGTTGCCGGGTGGCCAAGTCGCCGCAGGACAATTCAACTACGTCAGTCCGGTGTTGTCGTCGATCACACCCGCTTCCGGCCCGACCACCGGTGGCACCGAGGTCCTCATTCGGGGGAGCGGATTTACCCGGGCCGTCCAGGTCAAGTTCAACGCCGAGGCCGGCGACATCCTCCTGCCGCACGGGGATACCTGGCTGCGGGCGCGCACGCCGCAGCACGCCGTGGGCACGTTCACCGTCACCGTTGTGTTGCCCGGCCTGGACGCGCGGTTGGCTCAGGCTTTCACCTTTGTGCCGGTAATCCCGGTGACCGGAGCCCGCCCCGGCCCACTGGCTGCCGGTGGCGGGCTTGCGGTCATGGTCGGATTGCTGTTGATGTGGTGTGCCTCGCCACGCCGATCGCGTCGGTTATGACGAGGCGATTGTGCCCGCGTCTTCGGGATCGGGCGCTGTCTTCTCCGCCGTACGCCGGGGAAGTGCGGCCAGGGCAAGGCCACCCGCAGCGACGATGGTGCCGGCGACGACCAACAGGGACACGCTGGGCTGACTGATCCACTCCCACATCGGGTGCCCAGAGACATAGGGTCTGTTGAATTGTTGTCTGAGCAGGTATGGCAACGCGATCGCGATGGGCAGATACCACAAGAACATGGCCAAGCCGTACGCCGTGGTCGTCAACGCGCGCAACGCGGCCCTCCTGTTCTCGGTGCGGCGGCTGGCCCAACCGAACACGAACCACCCGATCACCGCGCCGAGGAGAGTCGCGGCGATCCCGACCGGATACACCACCCACGGCGTCGAGCGGACTAGTCGTACGCTGAGAATTGTTGGAATGTTTCCGTCGGGCACGCCTGGATTGGCCGAGCGGGGCTGCTGGTCGCCAAAGACGAACTGTAGTTCCACCATGTCGTCCCCGCGCCGCGCGACGATGAACGCCTCTATCGGCAGGGGCATGTGTTCGCAACCAACACAGTCTGCTGTGGTGCGGATGGTCGGCTCGGCGATCAGCCAATCGCTGGCGCGCAGTCGATTGGCGAGTTCCTCGACCATCTTGACGCGGCTGACCGACGCCGGCCCATCGAGGTCGACAGGCGTTCTGTCCAGCTGAGATCTCTTGAGATCGACCGTCGCGAGGGTATCGAGTTTCTGCCACCCCAGCGGATGGTCGTAGATGGAGAACATCGTCACTCTGTAATCGAATGGCACGCTATCCTCAAGCTGCGAGACCAACGCGGCGCTGTCGTCTCGGGAGGGAAGCTGACCGGCGGTCTCCCACGCCAGTCGCGTCGCGAAGGCGCCCGCGAACAGTCCACAGACGAGCGAGGCAAGCGACGCCCACACCACGACGGTCCGGCTGGCCGGCCGCCCCAGTCGGCAGCGCAGGCCGTGGGTCAACAGGTTGAGCGCCTCGCGCCAGGTGGGCCGCTGTTGCGAGTCCCGCGCGCGGTCAACGAACGTGTCGACGATCTCCTGGCCGCGGGTGCTCCGATATTCGCGCGGATATAACAGCAGCAACCGGCGATAGCGCTCGGCGAGTGTCGACTGTGTGCGTGCCATCTGATCTCCTCCGATGAAGTCGTCTTATGCCGTGCGTGGGCGCAGTGCCCGAAGGCGTTTCTCCGCCGCGGTGGCCAGGGAACGTAGGCGCGCGGCCTCGGTCTCCAGCGTGGCCAGTCCATCGGTGGTCAACCGGTAGTAGCGACGCAACCGGCCGCCGGTGACCTCCTCGCGGTCGAGCTCGACGAGTCCCTGCGCGGAGAGACGATCTAAGGCCGTGTAAAGGGTTCCGGGCAGGAGCGTGACCCGCTCAGCCGACAGCGTCGCCACCTCCTGGATGATGGCGTATCCGTGCCGTGGGGCATCGGTGAGGGCGGTCAGGATCAGGAACGTGGGCTCCCGCATTTCACTCATGCAGGCAACATATATTTCTGATCAACCTATTGTCAAGACTCCGGGCGACACGCGGAGACGAGTCTCCGTTCGTAGGCGGCGATGACGAGCTGGGCACGATCGCGGGCGTGTAGTTTGGACAGCAGACTGCCGATGTGGGTCTTCACAGTTCCCATCGAGATCGTCAGGGCACTGCCGATCTCCTGATTGGACAGTCCACGACCGACGAGCGTGAGCACTTGCGTCTCTCGGTCGGTGAGGATCCCCTGGGCCGGCGCGGCTCTCGACGGGGACTGGTCGAGAAAATGTTGCACGAAACGGGTGAGGATGCTCGGCGCAAACAACGATTCGCCACCATGGGTACGCCGAATCGCGTCGACAAGTTGGCTGGGCTCCGCGTCTTTCAGGAGAAACCCGCTGGCCCCCGCGCGCAGCGCGGCGTGGACGTAGTCGTCGAGTTCGAACATGCTAAGCACGAGCACTCGGGTGCCCCCGAGCGCGGGGTTGCCGACGATCCTGCGGGTGGCGTCGATGCCATCACCGCCGGGCATGCGGATGTCCATAAGCACGATGTCCGGGCGCAGCTCTCCGGTGCGGGCGACGGCGTTCTCGCCGGTGCCCGCCTCACCGACGACAACCAGATCGGGGGCGCCGTCGATGATGAGCCGCAGACTGTGACGGATGAGTGGCTGGTCGTCAACGACGAGCACTCGTACGGGCGTGGTCATTGCTTTTCCGGTCGATCGGCGGCCTCGGGAAGGCGTGCGGTGAGCTGATATCCGTGGCCGAACCGTCCAGTGCGCAGGCTGCCGCCCAGCGCGCTGACGCGTTCGCGCAGACCCGCGAGACCTGTGCCGGCACCAGGGTGGGGCACCCAACTGGGGTCGGGACCGTCGTCTGTGACGGTGACGACGATCGTGTCATTGTCGCGTCGCACGGTGACCCGGGCGCGTGTCGGCCCGGCGTGGCGGGCGGTGTTGGCGAGTGCCTCCCGGACGATCGCGCACACGGTGAGTTGTGTTCCCGCGGAGACGTCGCCGAGGTCGGCAACATCGAGGGCGGCGGCCACTCCGCTGACATGGGCGGTGTCGACGATTCGGGGAAGGTCGTAGAGCGTCTCCGCGGGCCGTAAGGGCGCTTCGTCGCCAGGGCTGCGCAGCA
Source organism: uncultured Actinomycetota bacterium (assembly GCA_963736695.1). Lineage (GTDB taxonomy): Bacteria > Actinomycetota > Actinomycetes > Mycobacteriales > Micromonosporaceae > CAVTPU01. Next base: position 1,387,033 of record CAVTPU010000004.1, on the reverse strand, counting down.
CAGTGAGCAACCGGCGCAGTTCGGTTGTCGCCTGGCGGCCCGCGTGTTCGATGTCGGTCAGCGCGGCGACCCGTTCGGCGTCGCCGGCCGGCCCCGTGACTGAGCGTGCGGCGGCGGCGCGCACAGTGATGAGCCCGAGCCCATGCGAGGCGAGGTCGTGCAGGTCGCGCGCGATTCGCAGCCGCTCGGTGTGAGCGGACCGTTCGGCGGCCCACGCGGTGAGTTTGTCCTCATAGGTGCGTCGTTGCCGCCGGGTGCGCCGCAATGCCCACACCAGCACGCCGACCGCGCCGCCGCCGGCGGCGAGCAGGACCACGACGGCTCCCACGGGTTGGCTGACGCCGATGGTCGACAGTGCGACGAGGAGCGTGACGAGCAGGCCCCCGGCCATCAGCCACGCGCGTGAGCGCAGCACGGGCCGGCCGGTGGTCTCCACCTGTGCGAGTGTAGGTTCCGTGGGCTTCGCGCGCATCGGACCCGGGTCCGACAGACCGTGGTTCGACTGACCGTGGTCGCAGTGCGGTGGTGAAGTTCCGACTCGGGGCCGATGCGCGCGCGACGCGTACGGATTGAAATGTTGTCATGTTGCTGATCGATCGGCTCGTCAAACGCCACGGGCCCCGCACGGTTCTGGATCGCGTCGGCTTCGAGGCTCGACCGGGTCGGGTGACCGGGTTCCTCGGCCCGAACGGGGCAGGCAAGTCCTCCACCCTGCGCATCCTGCTCGGGCTCGACCGGGCCGACAGCGGCACTGCCCTTGTCGGAGGCCGTCCATATCGGAGCCTGCGTGACCCGCTGCGTACCGTCGGGTCGATGCTCGACGGCTCCGGCGCGCACCGATCCCGCACGGCGCGCAACCACCTGGCGTGGGTCGCCCGCAGCAACGGCATCGACCGTCGCCGCGTCGGTCAGGTGCTCGACCAAGTCGGCCTCGCCCAATCCGCCGGTGTTCGGGTCGGCCGATATTCGCTCGGCATGGGGCAACGACTGGGGCTCGCGACGGCGCTGCTGGGCGAACCGAAGACACTCGTGCTGGACGAGCCGGTCAACGGGCTCGATCCGGAAGGCATCCGCTGGATTCGGGAACTGTTGCGCCAGCACGCCGACGGTGGCGGCACCGTGCTGCTGTCCAGCCACCTTATCGCCGAGGTCGCCGACATCGCCGATGACGTCGTGGTCATCGCCGGCGGGAAGATCATGATGGCTGGGACACTCGCCGCCGTCACAGCCGGGCACGACAGCCTCGAGAACGCGTATTTCGCCCTGACCAGCCCCGAGCTGGGGACGGCCCGATGATGTGGAACACGTTCCGCGCGGAGTTCCGCAAGACCGTCACCCTGCCGGGGACGTCGGTCGGGATCGCCGTGGCGCTGCTCGGCTCATGCGCCATCACACTGCTCAACGGACTCCAGATCCGCGCAGCCGTCGATGCCGGCAAGCCCGAGACGGCCGCGTACACCTCCCCGTTTGAGACCGCGTTCGCCGCGATGCCGATCGGCACTATCGCCGCCATCATTGTCGGCGTCATCGCCTTCAGCAGCGAATACGCCATCAACAGTGCGGACACCGGCGGCGGTCGGCAGATCACCGCCACTCTCACCGCGACCGCCCACCGCGCGAGCGTGCTCGCAGCGAAGGCGATCACAGTCGTCCTGCTCATCGTCGTTGCCGCGGCACTGACCCTGCCCGCCACCATCGGTATCGCCCACGCCGTCATCGGCGCGGCCGGAACCGAGACGGTCGCCCCACACGAGGCCATGACCCGTTGCCTGGGCGGCACCCTATATTGGATCCTTACCGGGCTGATGGCCTTCGCCACCGCCGTGCTGACTCGCAACGGCGTTATCCCGCTCATAGTCCTCATCGTGAACAGCTCCGTGGTGTCGGTCTCGCTGCTGCTGACGAAGCTCACCCCACTGGCGCACTGGCTGCCGGACCTGGCGGGCCGAAGACTCTTCGGCGGACTCGACACCATCGAGGGCGGGCTGGACGCCACGCCAGGCGCGCTCGTCATGGCCGGATGGACTGCTCTTCTGCTCGCCAGCGCCGTGATCGCCTTCCATCGCAGGGACCCGTGAACACCATGCACATCGGACACATCACTGCGGCTGAGCTCGACAAGCTCCGCACCCTGCCCGCCGTCACGTTTACTGTCATCGGAACGATCCTCACCAGTTCCGCTTTCGCCGCAGCCGTAACCGTCTCCGCGACACAGGACGGCGCGCCCTCGACAGTCGTCGGTGTCACTGTCCACACAGTCCCGCTCGTTCAGGCGGGACTCGTGCTGCTCGGCATCCTGCCTGCCGCACACGAACACGCCGGCCGCCAGATCACCACAACCCTCATCGCCGTGCCCCACCGTGGACTTCTCGCGCTGGGGAAGACCGCCGCGGCGCTCCTCTACATCTGCGCCGCCGCCGCGATGGCCGTTGGTGCGATCCTCGCGGCCGCCACGATCACACAACACCTGCGTGGCACCGCCGGCCCGCTGGGCGATATCGATCTGTGGCGCCTCACGGGGTCCGCGACATATCTCGCACTCATCGGACTTCTCACATACTCCGCCGCTCTGCTCGTCAGGCACCTCGCGCCCGTCCTCGCCGGAATGCTCAGCCTCCTGCTGATCGTCTCACCCCTGCTCTCCGGGGTCAGCGACCACGCCCGCTGGCTTCCCGACCGTGCAGCCAGTCAGCTTTATGACCCGACCGACTCCCTGCTCACCCCAGGCTCCGGCGCACTGGTCGCGCTTGTATGGATCGTCGCGATCGGAGGCATCGCAACCGTGCAGTTCATCCGGCGGGACCCGTGAGTGTCCTTGTCAAACGTCAGCGTGCCGGATTCAGCGTCGCCGCTCGGGGGATCTGTTGGCGAGTTGCGTTTGCCATACTCGGTATGCATACTGCGTAGTTGTGAGCGTCAAACACGGCATCCTCGCGCTGCTCGAGCGTGGATCACGGTACGGATACCAGCTGCGTGCCGAATTCGAACAAGCCACCGGCGGCACCTGGCCACTGAACATCGGACAGGTCTACACCACGCTCATCCGTCTGGAGCGCGACGGATTCGTTCGCGCCCTGCCGGAGTGCGACGGGGGGCAGCGTCCATATGAGCTCACCGAACCGGGCCGGACCGAACTGACAGCCTGGTTCGCCACGCCGATCGACCAAGCCGGCCGTCCCAGAGACGAACTCGCTATCAAACTCGCGCTCGCACTGACGACTCCCGAGGTGGATGTCCAAGCCGTCGTGCAGACCCAACGCTCGGCGACGATGCGCATGCTGCAGGAATACACCCGGCTCAAAGGCCGCATCGCCGAGCCCGACGACCTCGCCTGGCGTTTGGTCTTAGACGCAATGATCTTCCGTGCGGAGGCGGAGATTCGCTGGCTCGACCACTGCGAGTCAAGCCTGAGCCGACACGCACTGCCGCCCCAAACCGCCGCCAACCCGACCAGAACGCCGGCCAAACCCGTCAGGGCCGCCAAGGAGACAACACGATGAACATTCTCGAACTCCGTGAAGTGCATCGCACCCACGGGAAGGGCGATACCGCCGTGCAAGCCCTGCGGGGAGTCACGCTCACCGTGGCCCCCGGCGAGTTCGTGGCGGTCATGGGCCCGTCCGGATCCGGAAAGTCCACCCTGCTCAACCTCGCCGGCGGACTCGACGCCCCGACTAGCGGCCAGGTCATCGTGGAGGGCAGCGTGCTGGGCCAGCTCGGACGCGCCCAACTCGCCGCCGTTCGTCGACGCAGCGTCGGCTACGTATTCCAAGACCTCAACCTGCTGCCGAGCCTCACCGCCGCGGAAAACGTCGCCCTGCCGCTGGAGTTGGACGGCATGCGCCTGGGCAGGACCCGCGAACTCGCCCTAGCCGCCCTCGAGGAAGTTGGCCTAGCCCAACTCGCCCCGCGATTCCCGGATCAGATGTCCGGCGGTCAGCAACAACGAGTCGCGATCGCCCGTGCACTCGTCGGCGATCGTCGGCTGGTGCTCGCCGACGAACCCACCGGCGCGCTCGACTCCCAGACCGGCGAGGCGGTCCTGCGACTGCTGAGAGCCAGAGTCGACGCCGGCGCCGCCGGCGTTCTAGTGACGCACGAAGCACGGCACGCCGCGTGGGCCGACCGGGTGGTCTTCTTGCGCGACGGGGAAGTCGTCGACAGCTCCGGCCCACTCAGCCAGCCCGAACAGCTGTTGACCGCCACAACCGGGGCCGGCGCATGAACCTGTTGTCCTCATGGCGCGCCGCGCTGCGAATCGCCCGCCGCGAAGCCCTCCACTCAAAGGGTCGATCCGCGCTGGTGGTCGCGATGATCTGCGTGCCGGTGCTGTTCCTCAGCGCCTTCGCGGTCACCGACGCCATGTTCACCCTGACCGGCCAAGAACAGGCCAACCAACTGATGGGTACGGCCGATGCTCGCGTCACCTGGGACTACCGGGTTCCGGTAACCCAAACTAGCGACGGGCAGTCCACCGGAGTCACCAAAACCCCAGACGGTGACGCGGTCCGGCAATCGCCGGTGACCGAGGCGGAGCTGGTGGCTGGCTTTCCCGCCGGCACCAACGCCATCCCGCTGCGCACGGGTTCGGTTTCACTTCGAACAGTCGCCGGCTCCGGGGATATGAGGGCGGTCTCCCTCGACGCGGACAGTCCGCTCACCCATGGCCTCGTATCGGTAATTCGCGGCCGCGCCCCCCGCACCACGACCGAGGCCGCGCTGACCAGCGATGCGGTCAAACGTGTCGGTGGTGGTGTGGGCTCCACCGTCACCAGCCCCGACGGCACTCGAACGTACACAGTGGTCGGTCTGGTCGAGTTTCCGCAGCGACTGGAGGAGACGGTTCTCTTCGCCCCGATCAGCGAGCCTGCTCCGGCAGGCATGGCGCTCGACCAGGCGTGGCTCGTCGACACGGACTCTCCCGTCAGCTGGCAGCAGATTGTGGAGCTCAACAAGCTCGGCATGGTCATCGTCTCACGGGACACTCTGATCAACCCGCCTCCGGAGACGGCGGAACTCGCTGACCCGGTGTCATCCGACACCCTGGCAGCCGGCGTCCTCATCGGCGGAATGGCCCTGTTGGAGGTCGTGCTGCTCGCCGGTCCCGCATTCGCGGTCAGCGCGCGCCGTCGGCAGCGTCAACTCGCGTTGGTCGCCGCGAACGGCGGAACCGCGGCGCACGTTCGACGCATCGTTCTTGCCGATGGCGTCGTTCTCGGCGCCGTCGGGGCTGTCGTCGGAGTGGTGCTCGGCATCGGCACCGCGTTCGCGGCCCGCCCGTACGTCGAGGAGCTGTTGGTCCACCAACGTGCCGGCGGATATCGGGTGTTTCCCACCGCCCTCGCCGCGATCGCCGGACTGGCAGTCGTCGTCGGTGTGCTCGCGGCGCTGTTCCCCGCGTTCATCGTCGCCCGGCAGAACCTGGTCGTGTCGCTGGCCGGGCGGCGCGGCGCGACCCGCTCGAAAAAACGGTGGCTCGTGTTCGGCCTCGCGATGATCGCGGCGGGGCTCGTCGTCACCTGGTGGGGAGCGCAGCAGGTCTCGGCGAACATCATGCTCACCGGGATGGTCGTCGGAGAGCTCGGCATGGTGGCGTGCACCCCGGCGTTGATCGGCCTGGTGGCGCGCCTCGGCCGAAGCCTGCCTTTGGCGCCGCGCATCGCGCTTCGAGACGCGGCGCGCAACCGGGCCGCTGCGGCACCGGCCATCGCGGCGGTGATGGCAGCCGTGGCGGGCAGCGTTGCCGTCGGGCTATATCTCGGCAGCGCCCACGCGCAGAATGAGGCCGAGTCTCGGCCGATGGCTCCCATTGGCAACATGATGATCTATGCCGGACTGTCCGGCGCGCCCGGTGCCCGCGAATCCGACGCTCCCGCAATCTTCTCCGCGATTCGCGAGGTTTTGCCCGACTCCCACGCGTTCCAGATGTCGCGGGTCGGCTGCCCGACCTCCGCCTCGCCGAGCTCCACCTGCGACCTGGAGCTTCTCGAGGTGCCAGAGCGGCAATGCCCATATGAGGCGATCACCATGACCCGATCTCTCACCGCAGATGAGGCACACGCGGCTCGCCGCGACTCCCGCTGCGCCCCGGACCGCGTTCACGGCTCCGGGCTTCGTCCCGTCGTCGTTGACGATGCCGCGACACTGGCCGCGTTGACTGGTGCCGGTGGCGACGACCTCGCCAGCGCGGTCGCCGTGCTGCGCGCTGGCGGCGTGGTCGTTCCCACCGACTACATCATCGACGGTCGGGCAACGTTCTCAATCATCACGTACGACGAAAAGCAGGTGACCGATCCGAGACAGAACGCTCCCCGGATTAGCATGCCCGCGTCCGCGCTCGCGACTGGGATCCATGCGCCGAGAGCGTTTGTCTCCACTCGAGCACTCGCCACGACGGCGTTGCGCTCGGTGCCCGACCAGACGTTTGTCGTCGCCACCACGCGGATACCGACGCAGGCTGAACAGGACGCGCTCAACAGCAAGCTGTCCAACCTGCAAGCATCAGCCGAGGTCCAACGTGGCCCCCTCGACGATGCCGATCCGATGCTGTGGATCCTCGCGGCGGTCTCGGCTGCGATCGCCCTCGGCGCCACGGCCGTCGCCACAGGTCTGGCCGCCGCCGACGGACGGTCCGACCTGTCCACCCTCGCGGCGGTCGGCGCCTCGCCGAGGCTGCGCCGCGGCCTGTCCCTGAGCCAGGCCGGGGTAATTGCCGGACTCGGCTCCCTCTTGGGCGCGGTTGCGGGGACCGGTGTCGCCGCCGCCGTGCTCACCGCACTCAACCAGAGCTATGCCGACGTGTGGCCTAGCCCCTCTCCATATCCGATTGTGGTTCCGTGGCTGAGTCTGGCCATCGCTCTCGGGGTGGTGCCGCTGATCGCCATGGCCGGCGCGGGAACGCTCACCCGATCTCGCCTGCCGATCGAGCGCCGGCTCTAGCTGGACAAGGGAGGTCGATTCGTGGCCGCGGCAGAAATGTCAGGGCCATCGCGGGAACCCACAGATAGGTGGGCCACAGTGCCAGTCGTTCGAGGAGTCCACCGAAGTCGGCGCTGTCGAATCGGACGAGAAAGGCGACCGCTCCCGCCGCACTGACGACACCTGTCGCCAGCGCAGACCAAGCCAATCCGGGTCGGTGGCGACGCAACGCCCAACCTGTGGCCATCAAGGCCGCCGGCTGGGCGAGGAAGGCCGGCGTCGACACAAGTGTGTGCAACTCGAGGTCCACATTCAACGGCACCAGACCCGTCATGATCGAGCTGAGCCCGGAGATTAGCCACAGTAGAACCGAAACCGTGCGCGACTTTCCGGCCGGCAGCCTCGAACCCAGGACAATGCCGCCGATCGCCAAGAACAGGCCGAAGACGATGAAGGAGGTGTTCATCAACCCATGCCACGGCGAACACACCGCAACCGCCCCGAAGGGATAGTCGATTGAGCCGCACGAGCCGGCGGCGAGGTCGCTGATCGTGTTGTCCGCGAAGCTATATGCCGCAGTGGTTTTGGCTGCCGTGACGACTTCGACGAGGATATAGATCGGTTGCACAAACCACATCGCCGCTCCCACTCGCATGGCCCACCCAGGTGATGCGGAACTTTCGTGATTCGTCATGCGTTGACTCCCTTCTGTGGAGCGCGCGAGGCGATCTCAGCGGTGCGCAGGTGCTAGGTGGTCGAGCCAGACGCCGAGAGTCTGATTCGCGATGACGCGGCGACGACGCATGGGCACGACGAGTGCGTGAATAGTCGTTCCATCGATAAGCGCGAGCAGTTGAGCGGACGCTGCCGTGACGTCCACGTCGGCGCGGATTCGGCCGCCGTCCCGCAACGCCGTGAACTGCTGGGTGAACCACATTCGCAGGTCAGTGTCGAGTTGTGCCGCGGCGCGCGCGAGTTCGCGATCAGCGGCGGAGATGGCCGCGAAGGCGAGCCAGACCCGTGCCCGCCTCTCCCGTTGTTCGTCAAGCGGCAGCCAGGTCCAGATCACCGCGCGCAGGTGTTCCACCGATGGCTCGCCACCCTCGACGGTCGCAAGAGCGTCGAGGAACTCGGAACTCGCATAGGTAAACGCCGCGGCGACCAACTCCGCCTTGGTGCGAAAGTAATACTGCACCTGCGCCACCGACACGTTCGCGGCGGCGGCGACCGAGCGCATGCTGAGCGCGCCGAGTCCGTCCTCAGCGAGCACCGAGAAGACCGCTTCGAGCAGGTGCGCTCCGCGGGGCCGGTCAGGCTCGGCGGCGGTCGTTGCCGAGCCGATGGTGGGCTGGCGGCCGTTCATGGTCACCCTTCCTCAAACATCCTGTACGAGCGTACAGCACGATCGTACAGGATGGACTTGGGTTTTGCTCGGTGGCCTCGCTCGGTCCGCGAGGGATCGGGTATCGCTGTCCGGCGGGTTGCCGCTACCGTTGCCGCATGCAGGAACTGATCGCGCCCACCCCACGCCTCCACGCCGCCTGGCTCGAGGCGCACGCCGAGTGGGGCCCCGGATGGCATGAGGACGGCTTCGGGCTTGGCTCGGCAGACGATGTGGACTCGCCAGCCGGATTCCAGGCTTGGGTGGCTCGGCTGACAGCGGCGAACGGTGCTGACAAAGCGCGCTGCATCTATCGGTGGATCGTCGAGGGCGATCGGGTGCTCGGCGGGATCGTGCTGCGGCACGGCAACAGTGACTATGTGTCGTGGGCTGGGCACATCGGTTTCGGCATCCGGCCGTCCGCGCGTCGGCGCGGGCTGGCAACCTGGGCGGTGGGACTGATGCTCAACGAGGCGCGGACACTCGCACTGGATCGGGTGTTGCTCGTCTGCGCGGTCGACAATGACCCATCATCGAAGACAATAGAAAGGTGCGGTGGCGTCTTCGAGGGCGTCCGCGACACTACGTTTGGCCCCGCCCACCGCTATTGGATTTCCCTATAGCGACGGGGACTATTCCACGGCGGACATGGCGCAGGCCAGATCAGCCTGACTTCGCTGCCACTCGACCGGCCCGGTTCGGACGACCAACAGCGGAGGAAGGTCCGGTCCCTGCCACTGGGCGTTGTCCTGAGGTGACAACGCGAGGTGAACCGTCTGCGGACCCCACGGGCGTTTAACGGTCACGGGAATCGGCCATGGATCGCTGGTCACCGCCGCACAATCGACGATTCGATAGCGCAGCGTGAGCCGAGTCTGCTCGCCATGGCGGAGGGTGATCGGCAAAGTTCCCTCCACTGAGGTCAGTTCGAGTCCATCGCCACGGCGACCAGCGCTGATGATTGTCATCGGGACGTTGCCGGTGTTGCGCACGCTGAATCCATAGTAGATGGTTCCGCGATCGGCGCCATAGTCGGAGTCGCCGCCGAGCTCGAACCGTGGCGTGACCCCGCCCAACCACCACAGTGCTCCGGTGGCGACCAGGAGGACCGGCAGCAGCACCGCCCCGAAGATCTTTGGCAGGGTAAAGCGCCACGGCGGCCGACTCGCACCCGGATCCGTCTGCTGATCCAACGCGTCATCGGTCATGTGGCACATGTCCCTCCGTCGACCCGGCGCGCGGGCGCTGTGCGGGAACAGCGTAACCGCACTGTGCGAACGTGGTCTATCGCTCGGCCGACACAGCTCGCTCAGTCGACAAGAGCGCGTCGGGCAATTCGGTGCTGTGGAGGACGACCAGAGTCGCAACGGCGCGGGTCAACGCGACATAGAGCCTGCTCAGCCCGCGTGGCTCGGCGGCAACGATGTCGGCCGGTTCCACGAGGATCACGTGGTCATATTCCAGGCCCTTGACCAGGCTCGCCGGCACGACAGTGACACCGGGCAAGTCGATGACACCCGGCAGGTCGGTCACGGCAGACAGATCGATGAGGGCGTCGTCGGCGACGATGACGGCGACACTCGCATCAGGCGGAGCCTGGCCGACGGCGTCGCGAACCGCGGCACGTAGGTCGTCGACCCGCCGCACCGACAGCGACCCGCCCGGGCGATAGGAGCGCGTCGGGGTGATCCCGGGGGCGAGGGCCCGTGTCGCATAGTCCGCGATCACCTCTGGCACCCGATAGCCGGTGTGCAGCTCCAGCGTGCGAACCTCACGTTTGCCAAGCCGAGCGATCAGGTCCGGCCACGCGGCGACCGCCAACGGATGAGTCGCCTGGCCCAGATCGCCGACGATCGTCATCGACGCATGCTCGGCGCGCCGGGCGATCATCCGACACTCCATGGGCGACAGATCCTGCGCCTCGTCGAGGATCACGTGAAGATACGGCTCCAGAACCGGCTCGTCGTCGACCTCGTCGACGGGCAACGGCTCCGCCAACACCGGCACATAACCCTCCTCGCCGTGCGGGTCGAATCCGTCCGTCCAACCCACCACACGGTGGCCCTCGCGGAGAATGACCGCCTCGGCCCACCGCTGAGCGGCGACCACCGCGTCGTTGTCGATGGCCGCTCCCGCGAGGGCGATCGGCGTGGGAAGCCGCGGCGCATACAACTCCCAGCCGTCCCGCAGACCACAGGCCAGCACGAAGGTGTTCACCTGGCGGGTGCCGGTGGTCAACTCCCGCAGCCGCCACTCCGGCTCGGGCGCCTTCGGGGCGACCGGTGGTGCACCGAGGAGAATCGCGAGCTCATCGAGAAGCGGCACATCGTCGACAGACCAATCAACCCCCGACTTGTACGACGAAGCTAGCGCGCGGGCATCGTTGGCGGGCAACCCAATCACCCGAGTCTCGTCGGCGAGCCAGGACAGGACGTTTTCTGGCGTCAACGCCGGCCACCATGCCCGGAGGAATCGGCGAAACTCGCTGCGGTCGCCGACCTCGTCGGCGAACAGTTCCCGATCGATGTGCGCTCCGTCCACTGCGGACCACAATGTGTCGAGCAGGATGGCTGCGGCGGTAGCCCGTACCCCGTTGGGTTTCGTGTTGTTTGTGGCGCACCGGGCCCGGACACGACCGCGGGCCGCCGTCAGATCATCCGGCCCGAGCGTGAGGACCTGCCCCGCATAAACAATTCGCAACCGATCTGGTACGCCCGGCGGGGTCTGCCACATCAGCTCGGTCAACACGTGCCGCATGCGCTCGTCGCCCTTGACCGCGGCGACGTCCGCGCGGTCGCGGCGAGTGGCGTTCACGCCCTCGACAAGCTCGCCGAGGGCACGTAGATGCACACTGTCCTCGCCGAGCGACGGAAGGACTCGGCCGATGTAGTTGGTGAACACCGTCGACGGGCCCACCACCAGGATTCGCCCATCGGTGAACCGGCCCCGGTCGGTGTAGAGCAGATATGCCGCGCGGTGCAGCGCGACCTGGGTCTTGCCGGTGCCCGGCCCGCCGGTGATGACGGTGACGCCCCGGGCCGGTGCCCGGATGGCCTCGTCCTGTTCCCGTTGAAGGGTGCTGACGATGTCGCGCATGTGCGGGCCGCGGGATCGTCGCAGTGCGGCGAGCAGCGACCCCTCGCCGACCACGCGAAGGTCGCCCGCCTCGCCCGCCTCGTCCGGCGACAGCACGTCGTCGTCGAGGTCGACGACCTTCGGCCCCTGGCAGATGATGACCCGGCGGCGCACCACGCCGAGCGGATCACCCGTGGTGGCCCGATAGAACGGTGCCGCGGCCGGCGCCCGCCAGTCGATCAGCAGCGGCTCCAGTCCCTCGCGCACTCCGAGCCGGCCGATGCGATAGGTCTCGCCGTCATCGAAGTCGAGTCGGCCGAACACGAGGCCTTCCTCTTCGGAGTCCAGCGCCCTGAGCTGTGCGGCAGCCCGGTGGACCATGGCGTCGCGTTCCACCAGGCCTGACGCCGGGCCGGCGGCGGCTCGCCGGTGTCCTTCCCCCGCGAGTTCGCCCGCCTGGGCACGCATGTGCTCGAGCCGGGCGTAGATCCGGTCGACGACCTGCTGTTCGACGGCGATCTCCATCGCCCTGACGTCGGGCACAATGCTCCCCCGGTGGGTGTGGCTGCGTGTCCCGGCGAGCATACGTGCAGGTCAGGGCCGATAAATCAGCCTTCCCGCCGATGCGCCGGCCGGGTGCCGCCCGCTATAGTGAGGTTGGCGGGATTGTGTGATAGTTGCCGCATGTCGCGACCGATTCTTCGCACCGCGCGTCTTGCGCTGGTCCCTCTTGCCGATCGCCACCTTGAGCTGGAAGTCGAGCTCGACTCCGATCCGGAAGTACTTCGCTATATCAGCGGCCGGGCGCGAACCAGGGATGAGGTGATCGAGTCCCACGCCGTGAGGATGGCCTCAGCGGGCAACGCTGACGGCTTGGGCTATTGGATGGCGTTTGAGTCCGACTCCGCTATTCGCGAATCAATGGCACCGGTGTGCGAAAGCGTCGACGAGTTCGTTGGACTGATGATGCTGCCGGCAGCGTCCGGCCTCGACACACCTGGCGAACCGACGGCAGAACTGGGTTATCGCATCGTCCGTCGGCAGTGGAGGAAAGGCTATGCGAGTGAGGCGTCGCGCGCCTTGCTGCTGCACGCCTTCGACACCATCGGGCAGAGTCGCGTGATCGCGCAGACGATGGCCGTGAACGCAGGCTCCCAGGCCGTGATGAGGAGCATCGGTATGCGATATGTGCGCACGTTCTTTCCATCCTGGGACGATCCTTTGCCAGGAGCAGACTCGGGAGAGGTCGAATATGAGATGACCCGCGAGATGTGGGCCGCGTTGCCTCGACATGCTTGAAGTTTTAGAAGCTGTCCACCGCCAACGAAACCGCTTCTTCGGCCGTGGCGGTTCGTCCGATGATCTGTCCCTCCCAGGATGTTCGCACCGTAAACTGTCCGTCGCGCGCTGCCTCGAGGCACACCATGTCTGTGCCTCTGCTATCTAGGGGAGACGCGGTGAGTCGCAGAGACCAGTGGCTGGTGAACGCATGGAGGCGGCGCAATTCTGGGTGTGCGTAGGCCGCCTCGATAAGGGCTTGGTGCTCCGGCCATCCGCATCGCTCGGCATCTCTGCGCAGGTAGGACCAATCTGAGTTGATCGCGTGGCCTGGACTGTCGTCGGGCACCTCGAGTTGGCCGGTTAGTTCCACGAAGTCGGCGCTGTCTTCTATCTCAGTGAGCGACAGTCCATTCTGCCATCCGTATGACGCGACACCGACCATGCCCAGGTCGTCCGTATCTCCCGACAACAACCATCGAGATCTTGTGCCGCCTCCTCGCCCAAAGCCAGAGATCGACCAACGTCGTTCATGTCTCCAGCGGCTCACGCCAAGCGGTTCTCGGCCCGTCGTTGACGTCGACACCATGGCGGAACCTGCTCGATTCGACGGATCTTCGATGACGTCGAGGAACAGGCCGCGGGACTCGGCGGCGACACGAAGCGCCGCGGCGAGGCTGTCCTGCACGTCAGGGGAGAGGCCTGTCGGATCTGGTTGTGTTGGCACACGAGTATTGTGAGGCACCGAAGCGGTACCTCGTGATCCGGTGTCTTCCCTTCGATTGACTCAGGCTATGTTGCCCGGAGATCGGTGCTGACTGACCAAGAAGGAACGCAATTCGCCGAGACCCTTCTCGTACGCTGCTTCGAGGTCAGGTGTCAAGGGATTGTCGTCCAGCTCGAGCTCGACAAGGGCGGTGAGGTTGCCGATCGAGTCTGGCAGTCTCGTCAACAGGTTACGCCTCAGGTACATCACGGTGAGTGCGTTGAGATTGCCGATCGAATCTGGCAGTTTGATTAGTTCGTTGTATCCGAGGTCGAGCCACGTGAGGGAGGTGACGTTGCCGATCGAGTTCGGCAACGTTGTCAGGCGGTTGCCGCTCAGGCCAAGCTCCGTGAGGGACGTGAGGTTGCCGATGGAGTCCGGCAACTCCGTCAACAAGTTCTTGGAGAGGTCAAGCCACGTGAGGGAGGTGAGGTTGCCGATGGAGTTCGGCAACCTCGTCAGGTGGTTGTCGTAAAGGCCGAGCAACCCGAGTGCGGTGAGATTCCCGATCGAGTCCGGCAACTCCGTCAACAGGTTGCTGTGTAGGCCGAGCCCGGTGAGGGAGGTGAGGTTGCCGATGAAGTCCGGCAACTCCGTTAGGTGGTTGTCGTACATGTCAAGATCGGTGAGGGAGGTGAGGTTCCCGATCGGGTCTGGCAACTTCGCCAGCCGGTTGTGGTTCAGATAGAGCTCGGTAAGGAAGGTAAGGTTGCCGATCGAGTCTGGCAACTCCGTCAGGCCCATGTTCGACAGGTCCAGAGACGTCGCCTCGGTCCGGGTTGCCTCCGCTATGCGGGCTTCCACATCGGACAAGCTCATGTCGTGTCCTCACCATGCCCTGGGCCGGATACAAATTGACTGAACGGACTATAGTCGAGTCGGTGAAGTGGCATCCCTCCATCGCATCGCAAATCCTCCGAGCCGAAGGCAATCGTTGACTCCGCTACGCGCTGCTGTGCCATGCTGTGATGGCAGGCCCCCTAATGGCAGGGGAGGAGAGCACCATGTGCACCAACTTCAAGTCCAAGAGGGCCGACGATGGCAGCGTCGTCGTCGGACGCAGCCTCGAATTCCCCACCCGACTGCCCACAGCACTCGCGGCACTTCCGAGAGGCCACGCGGGGCAGGGCACCGCATGCGGCGGCCGGGAGGGCAAAACGTGGAAAGCCGCGCACGGAATCGTCGGCATGTGCGGGTTTGGTGACCCACAGATGCTCATGGACGGGATGAATGACGCGGGACTGTCAGCGCACCTGCTCTACATGCCGGGCGGCTTCTGCACTTATCAGCCGTTCATCGGCGATGGTTCCGATCTCGCCGAGGTCGACCTCATCGCCTACCTTCTCGGCACATGCAGCACCCTCGCAGAGGTCAAGGCCGCCATGCGGGACGTGAACGTGTGGGGATTCGATCCTGGCATGGGCTTCGAGCCGCCGATCCACTGTCTCCTTCACGACGCCGACAGTTCCATAGCGATCGAGTTTCATCCGCAGGGCTGCGTCATCGTCGACAACCCGACCAGCATTGGCACCAATTCGCCGTACCTGGATTGGCATTTAACGAATCTCAACAACTATGTCGGGGTGACGAACACCAGCCCAGAGAGGGTCACTGTCGGCGGCGAGTCGTTTCAGGCAATCGGTCAGGGGCAGGGGCTTTTGGGCCTGCCGGGGGAGTTGACGCCGGCGGCCCGCTTCGTGCGTGCTGCGGCGATGGTGATGCTCTCCGACCGGCCGAAGAACGCGAAAGAGGCGGAGCAATCCGCTATGCATATGCTCAACGCGTTCGACATGGTGCCGGGCATCGTCAAGGAGTCATTCGGGGAGACTGGAACCGTTGACGAGGTGACCGTGTGGGACACCATCGCGAACCTCACCGACAAACGTTACGCCTATCGCACCGTCACCGATCCGACCTGGTACGTCGTGGACCTGACCACCGTCGATATGACGAAGCCCGCCCGAGTCAGTCCGCTGTCGTTCGACGGGGACTTCACGGCCGTCACCATCTGAGCAGCCCCGTCCATCGCGGCCGCCTGGCGATGGCACACGGGATCTGGCGATTGGCGACGAATTTCGCACCGGAGCCTTACGATCGCGGGTGAACGTCGCCGATTGTCCAGCACAGACGCCGACGATGGAGGTCAGCGATGACCATGGACTCCGGGCGCATGCCCCCACCAGCGAACCGCTACATCGGGAAGACACGCAGTCCCGTCGCGGTGTGGCTGCTCTCTCTCATCACTCTCGGGATCTATTACCTCGTCTGGTACTACAAGATCAACCGTGAGGTGCAGGACTTCGACCAGACCATCGAGGTGTCGCCGGGCATGGCCGTCGTGGCGGTGACCATCGGCGCCATCATCGTGGTGCCGCCGTTCGTGTCGACCTACAACACCGGGCAACGCATCGCCCGCGCCCAGCAAGCCGCAGGGATGCCCGGCGGCTGCTCCGGTGTGGTGGGGCTGCTTCTGAGCTTCGTGCTGGGGCTCAACACGATCTACTACCAAGGCGAGTTGAACCGGGTCTGGGCGCGCTACACCGCGTGAAGGTGTGGCCGCCTGCTGTGCCGGGTAGTGTGGGGCGCCGCACGCACAGAATGGAAAGGGGAAGGGGCGACAGGTCTACGACGACCAGCGCCTCCAACTACCGATGGAACCACTGGCGAGTCAACCCGACACGAGCGAAGTCGAGCGGGTCATTCGTACCTTTTTCTTCAGCTTGACGGAACGCAACCTCGACGAGGCGCGACGGACCGTGGCGCACGCGTACGCCGATTGGGATCACCAGATCTGGTCGCTGTGGCAGGACCTGGAAGCGATCGATATGGACCCTGACGATCCCGCCTACGGGTTTGAGGCGGGCACGTGGAGTCGCGACCTCTCGTGGTTGCGTCGGATCGGCCTCGACGACGCCTTTCACTGGAGCGAACGCCGGGACCGTGTTTTCGTCAACGTCACGTTCGACGGAGAGGTGACAGACGTGTCCGCCGACTTTCGAGTTGAACACCGACCCGATGGTTGGGTCGTCGTGCGGGAGTCCATCACGATGAAGTGACGCGACGGCCGGGCTCAGAGAGAGCCCGACCGTCGACACTGCTCAATCAGCTGTGGTTCGGCCCGTCGTCGCTGCCGTGGCCACCGTGCCCGTGGTCGTCATCGTCGTCCGAATCGTGGCCCGGCCCATCGTCATCACCGTCGTCGTCACCGTCGCGGTCGTCGTCGGCGTCGTGGCCCGGCCCGTCATCGTCGCCGCTCTCCGAGCCGCTGCTGGAGCTGGCGTTGGGGTCCGGGTTCGACCCCTGGCCATCGCCATCGACGCGCGCGTCTCCGGTCTGCGCGTCGACCTTGACCTCGACCTCGCCGTTCGGCGTGCTCAGGTGCACGTTCCACACCTGGCGGCCGTTGTCGGTGTCGAGTCGATTCTCGGTGACCTTGCCACCCGGCACCTTGGCCAGGGCGATCCGTTCGGCGTCGGCCTGGCTGATGGTGGTGCTGGTCGCGGCGACCTGCACCGACCGCGTGGCGGACGAGGACGGGCCGGCGGTGGCGGCTGCGGCAATCCCGGCGACGGCGAGAACCGCCGCCGAGACTCCGAGCCCGATGGTGAGTGTCTTGCGCATGGTGCCCTCCCAGGACTGTTGGCCACCGGTTGTGGTTGTGATGACTGTGCCGGTTGTGTTGCTAGGGAGGGGAAGTCTCGCTGATAACAAACGGTTACCGACCGCTTAGTGGTCGTCAGTCGGTGGCCGATCCGGCGGGTGGTCCACAGTCGACGACGATCCGTGCGCCACCCCCGCCACCGGAGGCCACAGTCAGGTCGCCGCCGCTGGACCGCGCGATTCGACGAGCGATATCGAGCCCCAGCCCGGTGGAGCCGCCGCCGCTGGCGCCGCGTCGCAGAACGTCGCTCGAGAGGAAGCCCGGCCCGGTGTCCTCGACGACCAGCCGTGCCCCGCCGCCGCCACGGGCGGTGAGTGTGACGCTAAACGACGTCGCCTGCGGGGTGTGCGCGAACACGTTGCCGAGCAAGGCGTCCAGGCATGCCCGCAGGTCGCCTTCGGTGACTCCGATCGGCAGGCGTCGCCGGGCCATCTCGACCCGCATCGGTCGGCTCTGGTCCTCCGCGAGCGCGCCCCAGAACGAGCATCGGGCGGCGACCACCTCGGTAGCGTCGCACGCGGCGACCTCTTGCGGGCCGGAGCGGCGGGCTTGCTCGATGACTCCGGTGATCGCCTCCTCGAGCGCCGCGACGTGTCCGGTGAGCCTGGTCGCGCCCGGCGTCGACTCCATCTCGAGCCGGAGCGCGGTCAGTGGTGTGCGCAGTTGATGCGACAGGTCCGCCACCGACTCGCGTTCCTGGCGCAGCAGATCCTGAATCCGTCCAGCCAGATGGTTGAGTCCCGCTGCGACCGCGCGGATCTCGGCCGGTCCGTGCACGCGGGAGCGGGTCTCCAACCGTCCGGAGGCGAGTTGGTGCGACACGTCTGCCAGTTCCCTGATGGGTCGGATGATCGCGCGGGTGAGCCAGTCGCCGGCGACCACGGACAGGATCAGCGCTCCTAGGCCCAGCACGGCGAGCAGGAACCACGCGCGCGTCACCCCGCTCGTCATCGCCGCGTCGCTGACGAAGACCCGCACGACGACGATGCCCTGATAGCTGCTCGCGGCGACGGCGACGAACACGTCCCAACCGCCGTCGCCGACCGCTTTGAAGCTGAACTCTTTCTGCGTGGCCAGATCGACAGCCTTGGTACGGGGTGCTGGCCGGCCGAGCGGTTCTTTGCCGGGCACATAGACGGTGGCCGGATATTGTGGTGAGTCCACATTGGCTTGCGTGACGGCGAAGTTGAGTTCGGACGGCTCGACGGTGGCGACGAGAATGCCGAGGCTTCGAGCCTTGTCGGCGGCTGCGCTGATGGCCCGGTCCGCAGCCGACGTCTGCACCAGTTTCGCCAGTGGCACGAGCAGCGCGACCAGCACGAGCGTCATGGCCGCGACGAGCAGAGCGGCCTGGCGAAGCCTCACGAGGGCGGGGGTGCGGACAGGCGAATACCGACACGGACCACCGTGTGCAGATAACGCGGCTTGAGTGCCGTTTCGCCCAGTTTGCGGCGAAGCCAGGACAGGTGAACGTCAACGGTCTTGTCGGCGCTCGCATAAGGCAGGTTCCACACATGAGTCAGCAGCTCGTCCTTGGTGACCACCTTGCCCTCACGCAACGCCAGATAGTGCAGCATGTCGAACTCGCGTGGCGCCAGGCTCAGCGGGAGATTGTCCAGCGTGGCGCGCCGTGTCCGCGCGTCGAGCACCAGGCCACCGACGGTGACGGCCTGCTCACCGGCATCCTCACCCACCCGACGCAACACCGCTCGGATGCGCGCGTCGAGCTGCCCACCACCGAACGGCTTGACGATGTAGTCATCGGCCCCGGCGTCCAACGTGCGAACCATGTCCGCCTCCGACGAGGCCGCCGTCACCACGATGATCGGCACCCTGCTGACCGCCCGCAACATTCGCAACGTCTCCCGACCATCCAGATCGGGCAGGCCCAGGTCGAGCAACACCACGTCGGGACGCTCGGCGACGGCCAGTTGCAGCCCGGTCAACGCATCCGGGGCGGTGGCCACCGCGTGTCCATGCTCCCCCAGTGCGCGGACCACCGCCGTACGGATCGTTGGATCGTCTTCGACGATCAACACCTTGGCCATCTGCCCACGCTATCGGCCGTCGGCGTTGGTCCACCAGGGGAGAATTTATAGGTGTTGGTTACGTCATGGCTAAGTTGACGGTTCGGTATCTGGTCGTTATCTGCTTCTTATCGGCTCACCGCCGATACTGGGACGATGCGCAGGGAGATCGTCATCGCCGTCGGCTGGCTCGGCGCCGTCGCGGCGGCCGCCGTGGTCGGCATCGCCACCATCGGACCGCTCGGCGGTGACGCCTCCGGAGACCCTCCGCTTAGCCAACGAGACATCGACGATAGTCTGCGCGAACTCGGCGCCCAGACGTCGACCACGCCGTCTCCGCCCGCGCCGACCGGAACCAGATCAGCGGCGCCCGGGCCCACATCCTCGCCGCGAACCGCGAGCTCAGACGCCTCCCGCACATATATGAGTGAGGTGGGCGGCACCTTCTGGGCCTCGTGCACCGGCGGACTCGTCACAATCAACTCCGTGAGCCCACGGCAGGGATACCGGGTCGATGGCAAACAACTGGGGCCGGCTCCCACGGCCTGGGTGAACTTCAAACTCGACGCACGCCACGGTCACTCCACCGAATACTCCATTGCAGTGACATGTGTGAACGGAGCACCAAGATCACGAGTGGCCATCGACAGCTGACCCGAGGAGCGCTCGCCGACTCGCGCCGCCGATTTGGGTGACCGGCTTCCGCGACCGCCCACCCGCGCAGCCCCCACACTCGGCCTCGCATCCGTGCACCCGGCCCCACCGCACCCCGTCGTCCGCCGCCGCGCCCTGTCTCCGCATGTTGCGCACGTCGCGGCGAGTTCGGCGAAAAGTCCCTGAGGCTCGCACACTCGCCAAGTTGACACAGAGGGCACCCGCAGATTCAGGCTCCGCTGGGATTGTGGAAGATATCGTGGCCGTCGCGCACTCTGTAGCGTGCTGAGATTGACACGGTAACGGTCACGTTCTTTTTGCACGCGGCGGCTCATATGCGGCTGTGTCCCTGGAGGCTGTTTGGGGCTTGCGGCACAGTTGACCTGCATTGGCGCAGTCGACCTGCATGGCGCAGTCGGCCTTGATACAGCCGCATGCGTCAGCTCACCCGAGCCCCGACCCTGCGCTCGCCGACCCGACCCGACACTCAGTGCTCGGCGATGAGCAGCCGATAGCCGGCGTCGAACTCGTCGAGCCCCACAATGTCATCATGGTCGTCGTGCCAGCGACCGGACACGAGATCAGCCTCGAGCCGTTCCAACCCTGGTCGCAGGAGCTCATCATCGACCTGCGCCAACATTGAAATGCCGGCCCGCACAACCGGATCGAGGTAGGCCGCGGGGCGACGCCAAAAGGCGGCCCCGAACCCATCAACGCAGTCGTGTGGCACAAGAACCCGCGTGACTCTGGCCCCGCCGAGCACGTCGACGAGGCGCTCAATCGGCACAGCCCGGTCTTCGTCGATCGCCCCAACCTCGGGCAGATATTCACGCGTCAGCCAAAACTCCCGCATGACCCGCGGGTCCCAGGTGAAGACGACGATCCGCCGACGGGCGATCCGACGCAGCTCAGCGGCCCCCGCCTCCAAGTCCGTCCAGTGGTGCATCGTGAGCAGGGCCATCGCCGCGTCGGCGGCACCGTCGGCGAGAGGCAGCGCCTCCGCGCAGGCCTGCACGACCGGCGCCGCCCCGGCGGGCCGCTGATCGATCATCGTCGAGCTGGGTTCAACGGCGAGCACCGTCTGCGTCGGCTCATAGGATCCAGCACCCGCCCCGACGTTGATGACAGAACCCGCGTCGCCCACCGCCGCATCGATGAGCGCGGCGATCCGCGGATCCGGTTGACGGGTCACCGCATAGGTTCTTCCGATCGTGTCATAGATGGCCATGCGTCGACTATGCCAGCGCCGTCACGCCCGCACCACACCCGAGACGGAAAGTGCCTCAATCAACTGCACACCACCATGCCCGTACGAGTGGTGTATGCGTGCTGACCGCGTTTCCGCCGACCGCGAACTAGCGCTACGATTACCGGACGTGTCCACGCGAGACGGGAACGCGGTGCTCAACATTCACTTCACAGCGCAGGACCTTCTGCGTACGCGGATTGTGACAACCTATGGACCCCTGTCCGAGGCGCTGCTGAGCCTGATAACCCTCAAATATCCGCCGACTGTCCGGTCTCGACGGTGGCGCCAAAAGGTCCTCTCCAACCGTCCGTCGTGGACGATGGCACTGGGGGAGCTGGTGGGCCACTATGCGCCCGTTGACTTGATCACCCTCGTCGGCCCCGTCTCGAACATGTCGCACGCGTTGGCGACGCTGGAGGGCGTGCCTGCCGAACCACTGCGGCAAGACATCTTTCGCGTGTATCAGTTGCCGGAAAGCCCGGCCCGTCGACGGTCGCTGCCGCCGCCGTGGGTGGGACGTCTCGCCGACGACCGCGATATCCGACGGCAGGCAATCGGCTTCTTCCGCGACGCTTATGCGACAGCCATCGCTCCATATTGGACCAACATCCACCTCTCGCTGCGGCGGGAGGAGTCGACTCGTTCGTCCCTCATGGCCACCGGCGGAATCGACGCGCTCATGCAGACGCTGCATTCCTGCTTGTCGTGGTCGCATCCGGTGCTGCGAATGCCATCACCCGGACCTGAGCGGCACATGTCACTGGCGGGGCGTGGCCTCGAACTCGTTCCGTCCGCCTTCGCCGAGATTCCGGCGCTCTATATCAGCCCTCTCGATGAGGCGGCGCCATATGTTCTGGTATATCCGATGGTGCGCGACATCGCCGACGTGGCGCGGATATTCGCCAACCCGGAAGGCGAAGACGTTGACGGCGTACGCGCATTGGAAGAGCTGCTCGGACGCACCCGTGCCGCGGTTCTGATCGCCGCCGATCACGAGCGCACGACGGGGCAGTTGGCGCGTCGGGTGGGCATCACCCTCTCCGGTGCGAGTCAGCACGCCTCGGTCCTGCGCGCCGCCGGGCTGCTCGAGTCGCGCCGGGACGGTCCGGCGATGCTGCATCGCCTGACCCCTCTCGGGCACACGTTTCTCAACAAACGCTGACACGGATGTCGGGCGGCTCAACCGGCCTCGACGCCCAAGCGGCGGGCGACGCTAGCTCCGGGGGGCGTTATTCTACGAACGTGGACATGAGTGACGACGGGGAACGGGTGGCCGCCTCGCTGACTCGGTCGCTTGAACGGCTGATCTTCGTTGACCTGACGACCGACGAGGTCACGTCGCGAATCATCGACGCGACGGCGGCGTGGGGACGCGGCGAAGGCTGGCGGGTCTATCTGCGGGCACCCAGCGTGGTGACGTTGCCACCGCCCCGGTCCCGCGAGCACTCCGTGCTCGACGTCGCATGCGCGCGCCCGGTGGGGGCGCCGGTCGTCATCGAGATCGATCACACCGATCGCCAACGCACACTCGACAAACTGGCGGCGGAGGCCGCCGCCGGGCGGATCGCGATCTGGGTGCGCTGGGGTGCTCGCCGGTCCGTCACCCCCGCACCGCCGATCCACCTGGTGACGTGCGACGTGACCTATCGCACCGGGCTGTCCGGCCGGGGACGGTTGTTCGCCCGGTCGGCCTCGACCGACCGACCGCCGCCGGCGCACTCCGGTGACCACGTCGGCGGCGCCTCCTCGGTCGCGCTTCCGCTTACCGAGCATGAATAACGAGGCCTCACCGACAGGATGACCCTGTCGAGCTCACTTTCGGCGATTCGGGCCGATCCCCTCTCGGTGTGCGGCTTCGAGCTCAGGCGTCAGTCGGTTGTGCTCCAGGTCGAGCGTGGTGAGAGATGTGAGGTTGCCGGCTGAGGCCGGTAGCTCAGTCAGTTGCATGTCGTAGAGGTCCAGTGACGTCGCTCTGGTTTTCGCCGCCTCAGCAATGCGTCTTTCTGCATCGGACACTCGTGCGCTCCGTCCTCACGACGATCCACTATCGGACTCAACCCGACGGAGCCAATGTTAGTCGATGCGGCGATGCGTATCGCGGGGGAACGGGGGTTGTGACTCCCCAACGCCCAGGCTGGAGCAATCCCATCTCGATCGTCGAACGCCTGCACATGGCGTAGAGTGCGCCACCGTGAGTTGTCTTGTCCAGTGGAGTCCGGTGGCGGCGGCCCGTCATGTGCTGTTCTTCGTGAGGGCTGGGGCCGAACACGAGGTTGCGGCCATTGCCGCGACGGAGCCCCACGTGTCGACCGCAACCGCTGCGACGGAGGTCTTTCTTCCAGGAGTCAATCTCGACGGCGGGTCGGTCGACCTCGGCGACGCCGGTCCCGATATCGTCACCGTCTCTGGGTCGAGCAGTCAAGCGATCCTCGACGCGGTCGACCTCTTGTGCGGACACGTCGAGCCCGCCGCGTTCCTGTTCCCCGGTGGCCCGGCGGTTCATGTTGACGACAGAGTCGAGGTCTATGACCCCCCTGGCACCTGGGCCGGCTATCTCACCGATGTGTGCACTGTGGATCGCGCGTACGAGGCGCTGTTGGTTGGTGCCTCTTCCCTCGCCCAGGTGCACTTCGGCAGTGAGATCGAGGAGTGGGTGCTCGACGGGGCTCGCGCCGCAGCCCGCTTGTGTCCGGATCGGTTCGACGCCCACGCCCACTGTGCCCGGCTGCTCAATGCTCTCGGCCATCATGTTGAGGCGACCGAGCACGCAGAACGCGCTGTCGCCACGGCCACCCGGGACCACCTCAGAGCAGAGGCCTTCACCGCAATCGGGTATGCCCGGCACGCTCTCGGCGACTATGCCGGATCGGTGGCGGCATATCGGAGTGCCTATGAGTGCGGCAAGAGACCTGATCGAAGCCGCGCCCTCGGCATCGCGCTCATGCGCGTGGGGGAGCTCGACGAGGCGCTGAACTATCTCGAGCTGCCAGCGTGGACGACTCGCAACCTCGTGGCGGTCGCGGCCGGACTGGCCTCGGCGGACAGATCCGGACTGGCCGCCGACCTCTTGGAGATCACACGACCGACGGTGCGTCGTGGGTAACATCCACCGGGTAATCCAGGTCGAGCCATATCTCAGCGCGGTTGGTGCGGTCATCGACATCCGCGACGGTCAGTGCGAACACGTCGCCCGGGCATTCCCGCCCGACGTGCGATATGCCGGTCTGGCCGGGGCGCGTCGGTTTGTCGAGACTGCGGAGGGCATCGGCTACCAACTTCCGGTGTCGGGCCGGGCCTTTGTGGCGATCAAAACCGGAGGAAAAGGCGACTACGACGACGTACGGGAGCTGGTCACTGCTGCCGCGCCGCACCTGCACGACGCGCTGTTCTATCTCGATGACGAGTATTGTGGCTTTGTTGACCGATGGGAACTGCGCGACGGCGCGCTCACCGTGGCACGCGTGGTTGACGCGGATTCCAGTGTGGCGTGTCATCTCGTCTCGGCCGGCGGTCCGTGCGCCGAGTTTGCCTACAACATCATGCTGGACGAGATCACCAACGGATATTTCTGCGACGTCGACGACTTCACGATCGACGCGATGACCGCATATGCGCCGGACAGCTGGCCGACCTGGTATATCCGGGCGAGGATGCTGCTGGACGCCGGTCGGATCGGCGAGGTGAATGGGTGGGCGGTTCGGTGCCTCGACCAGGTGCCTCAGGGCAGTCGTGCCCACGCCGACATCTTGTATCTTCTGGTGGAGGCGTTGAGCCTGAACGATCTCACGGCGGCGCTGCGACTGGCCGGCACGGCCGTGCCGTTGTGGACCAGGCACTCCATGTTGTACGCGCTGGAGACTACCGTAGCGCTGGCGCTGTTGTGTGGGGACGAGCCTGCGGCGCGGGATGCGAGTATTGCCCGATTGTCAGCCGACTCATCTTCGAACATCGATCGTGCGCTCGACGATCTGGGCCGTCTATATCTGCTTCGGGGAGAGCGCGACAAGGGGTTGGCCTGCCTGCGGGTAGCGCACGCCATCAACCCATCCATCGGATCAAGGCAGGGGCGAGCATGAGACTGTCCGATGTGGAGGATTGCATTGCTGAGACGGCCAGGACCAACGCGACGTCACTGAGCCTGTCGTGCATGGGGCTCACGGAGTTGCCGGAGTCGATCGGGAACCTCACGTCCCTCACCCATCTCGACGTGTCGTATAACCGCTTGTCGGTGGTGCCCGGGTCGATCGGGAACCTTACGTCTCTCACGGCGCTCAGCCTGGCCGGAAACCGGTTGGCGGTGTTGCCTCAGTCGATCGGGAACCTCAGCTCCCTCAATTACCTTTTCGTGGGCCGCAACCGGTTGATGGTGTTGCCGGAGGCGATTGGAGAACTCACCTCCCTGACCTATCTCGGTTCGGAACGAAATCGGTTGTCCGTGTTGCCTGACTCGATCGGGAACCTCGCCTCCCTCACTGAGATTGTTTTGGAGGGAAATCGGCTTCCTGTCTTGCCGGATTGGATCGGGAACCTTACGTCCCTTGTGCGGCTTACCCTGGGGGGCAACCGGTTGTCGGTGTTGCCGGAGTCGATTGGGAACCTCACGTCTCTTAAACGGCTTACGCTGGGAGGCAACCGGTTGACGTCGTTGCCGGGCTCGGTCGGCGGTCTCGTTTCTCTCACTCACCTTTCGCTGGGCGGCAACCGGTTTGTGGAGGTCCCAGTCTCGATCAGTGGTCTGATTTCCCTCACCTTTCTCGCTCTGGGAGGCAATCTGCTAACAGAACTGCCAGGTTGGATCGGCAACCTCACGTCTCTCACCGGTCTCCGGTTGGGTGGCAACCAGTTGTCGGTGGTGCCGGAGTCGATCGGGTGCCTCGCTTCCCTTAACGGCCTCCGCCTGAGTGACAACCGGTTGACGTCGTTGCCGGAGTCGATCGGGAATCTCACCTCCCTCATTAGCCTTCGCCTGGAGCGTAACCAGTTAGGGATGGTCCCTGCCACGTTTGCGCAGCTCCAGCTGAGCGGGCTGACTCTGGACGACAACCCGCTGGCTCCTGCGCTCGGGGCCGCCTATCGCGCGGGGTGGGACGGGCTACGTTCGTTCCTGACCCGTCAGGAACAGTCCGAGAACGAGCCGTAAGTTGGCATCTCACGTCAGTCGGTGCTTCCGCGATTCACCAGGTCAGTTGGCTGCCTTGCAGCCTCGGCTAGAGGTGAATCGGCCGATTACTATCTGATAGCGGATCATGGTGAGGATGGAACACGAACTTGTCCGATGTAGAGAAACGTATTGCGGAGGCGGCGAGGACCAGAGTGACCTCTCTACGCCTATCGAGCATGGGGCTCACACAGTTGCCGGAGTCGATCGGGAACCTTCAGTCTCTCCGCCACCTCGCTCTGAGCCGTAACTGGTTGTCGGTGTTGCCTGAGTCGTTGGGAAATCTCACTTCGCTCATCAAGCTCAGCCTGGCTGGCAACCAACTGACGGAGTTGCCTGAGTCGTTGGGAAATCTCACCTCCCTCCAATTCCTCGAGCTGGGTGGCAACCGGTTGACGGCGTTGCCGGAGTCGATCGGGAATCTCACGTCCCTCACCTACCTCCACCTGGCTGGCAACCAACTGACGGTGTTGCCTGAGTCACTGAGAAATCTCACCTCGCTCACGAGGCTTCATCTGAAGGCCAACCGGTTGACAGAGTTGCCGGATTGGATCGAGAACCTTACCCGCCTCGCTGGCGAAGACCCCGCGGGTTCGGATGCTGCTGCACAACAATCCGTTGACACCTGACCTCGACGCCGCATATCGCACGGGCGCCGACGGGCTACGTTCCTTCCTGACCCGTCAGAAAACAGTCAGCGGACCGGGAGTTGGCACCTCGCAGGGGATCAGACTCCAGCGGAGAGAACGATAAGACGCGAACTCACCCCTCGTTCGGGTCGGGCCGCGATGCGCGCCGGATCGGCCACAAACGCCTCATAGGCGGCGCGATCCGGAAACCACAACACATGCACCTCCGTACGCCTATCGGCGCTGAGCTCGCGTAGGTCGACCCGCCCACCGTGCGCGGCCACCAACGACAGCGCGGTGTCCTCATAGGACCGCCCGCTGTCGAGATCACCGTCGAAGTCGACGACTGCGGCGACCCGTACCCAATCATGGTTTGTCAGGCTCTTCCACATAACGACGTCGGCTGCACCGGCAGGCATGGCAAATCGGTGACCGGTGACGACGTATCCCAGACGCTGATAGAAACCTGGTGCCTGAAACGTGAACGAGGTGACGCTGATGTCCGTGCAGCCGCGCCTCGTCGCCTCCGCCTCGGCGGCCATGACGACCTGGCGACCAATGCCGGAGCCGCGTCGGTCGGCGCGCACCCACATCATCTCGATGCCCGCGCCACCGCCCCAGGTCCAGCCTGCCAGGCCGGCGATGAGCTCGCCCCGTTCGGTGATCGAGACGGTCAGGCTGGCTTGGTCATCCGCCCCGGTAGCGGCGAGGTTGACCACGTCGAGTTCGTCGCTGAGCCGGCTGGACAGGTGCGGATCGTCGCCGCCGACCCGGAGTTGCGTCTGTTCATGTGACACCCTCGTAGATTGCCAGCGGCGTCGGTCGTCGTCGAGGCGTTTTCAGACGCAGGCTCCTTCGTCGGCGAGCCGGGGGCGGTCCAGGACGGTGATCTTGCCTCGGTGCAGTTTGATGACCTCGCGTTCGGCGAGCGCGCCGAGGGCCTTGGTGACGGTCTCCCGGGAGGTGCCCACCAGTGCGGCGAGCTGCTCGTGGGTGATGGAGATCGGGCGCTGCCCCGAGGAGAGCAGGCCAGGTCGACGAGTGGGTTCCGGGGCGAGGGTGAGCAGGGTGGCCGCGACCCGTTGAGGCACGGTTTTGAAGATGGCTTCGGACAGGCGGTGTTCCATTTCGGCCAGCCGCGAGCCGAGGATCTCCGCGATCCGCGCGGCGATGCGCGGGTCGGAGAGCAGGAATCGGTGCACGTCGGCGCGGTTCATGACACATGCCGTCGCGTCGTCCAGCGCTTCGGCGTGGTTGTCATACATGCGTTGGCCGAGCAGCACCATCTCGCCGAAGATGGTTCCGGGGGTGATGATCGCCGTGGTGAGCACCCGACCGTCCGGTGAGACTCGGAAGATCCGGACGCGGCCGCGTCTGAGCATGAACAACGCCTCGACCCGCTGGTGCGGGGTGAAGAGCATCTCGCCGCCGTGATAGGTGCGCATCGGGGCTGCTTCGGCGATGGCACGCATCTCGGTTTCGGACAGGTCGGCAAAGATGTCGACCTCGGCGAGCAGGCATAGCCGGTCGTCGAGGACGGTCCGGTCGCGTGCTATGCGTTCCACCCGATGTGTCTCCTCACGTCGCCCCGGCGCCCATGGCGGGGGGTGGTTGGGCAACCCCTCTACGAGACAGTACGACGGATCGGGTGAGTCGGGGCCAACCGTGTCGGCCCCGACTCGTGGTGTCGTCATGGTCGGTTATGCGCGGCGGGCGAGTCGGGTGCCCAGCACTGCGTAGACGAGACCCAGGACCAGCCCAAATAGGAGGTGACCCATGAGTGACTGCCACTGTGTGGTGCCGACGTGGAAGATCATGTCGGTCATGCCGAGTTTCGCGGGCATGATGAGCAGCGCGCCGAGGATCCACCAGACGAAGCCGTAGCCCATGCCGAGCAGCGCTCCGGTCGCGGGTGTGGTGGCCCACCGGCCGAACACCACGAAGGTCGCGCCGAGGAACGCGGAGATCGCCAGGTGCGCCACCCAGCCGACGGCCACCGATGTGCTGCCCACCAGTCCGGCGACCATCGGCATCATGTCCATCATCTGCATGAGGACACCGAACATGACTCCGCCGGCCAGTCCGCCGGCGACGCCAGCGGCCACGCCTGGAACGAGGCCGGTTCGCATGGCGTGGTCTTCGGTCTGTGTGGTCACGGTGACCAGCTCCTTTGCTGAGTGTGTCGGTCGGGAGACCACACGTTAGGTCGGTGGTCCGGTCGAGTTCGGTGACGGCCGTTACAGAAGGTCGGTTCCGTGATGCAGCCAGCGGATGAGTTCGGGCTCGGCGAGGCCGGCGATGCGCGTGTTGTAGTCGGATCGCATGGTTCCGGTGAACCACGTGGACCAGTCGCCGGATAGTCCCGTTCGAAAGAAACGCGTGGCGTCGCCGAGGATGTCCGGATCGGGAGCGAGTTGCGCGGCGCGCCCTCGCATCTGCTGAAAAGTCGCCGCTTCCACCAGCGTCGGCCAGGTCGACTCGTCGATGTCGATCCTGAGGTGGTCCGCCAGCGTCCGCATCTGGGCGTCGAGGTCGTCGGACAGGTTTCGATAGTGGAGGAGGACCACGTTGGGTTGCGCGCGCCGCGACCATGCGTCGGTGAGGTGCCACACTAGTCCCTTTAGCGTGACGAGATTTCGCTGTGGCGATTCGTTGCTCTCGAGCCAGGCCTTAATGCTCTCATGTGGACCTAGCTCCTCGACGCCGCGTCTGCGGCCGGCCTCGAGGAGCTCCGCTTTGAGGTTGTGGCGCTGGTGATAGAGGGAGACCGCCACTTCGCGCGGGTCTCGGCCGACGACGACATAGGTCACGTTTTCGTGGACTGGTATGCCGTCGAGGGGGGTGTGGGTCTTCATGAAGCGCCGATGTTGTTGGGTCTCAAGGTGATCGCACACCGCTCCTGGGGGACGCAGGCGCATGTCCAACCACGGCGACAACTCGGCGAGCCGGTCCGGGAGGGTCGTTGTCTGAAAGACCAGCAGTGCGCACATCATCTGCACCCAGGTAGTGCCGCTCTTGGATGGCGCGCTGATAACGATGTCTCCGTCGCGGAATCGCATGTCCTGCCAGCGGGTGCTGTCCTCGAGCGAGGTTCGATATCGAATGGGCATGCGCCAACGTTAACCCGACCGAGCCGGCACCTGCTGCGCCTGCGATCGCACGAATATGCGTGACAACCGGCCGGTGCGTCGTCGGACAATTGTCAAGACGGCTAAACAGCCGGGATGTGCGGATCCTCGCCGGCCAGCGAGGCTGGTCCGGAAAGGAGGGTCGCCGTGTTCATGCCCTCACCCGGTTTCGCGGCGCACACATGTAGCGATGCCGTGGGACGCTTCCGCCACGCCATGCAAGCCAACGATCCTGACGCACTCGACGGACTGTTCCGCCAGGATGTGTGTTTCCGCAGTCCGCGAACAGCGAAACCACTTCACGGCGTACGGGCAACGAAATTGATGCTCTGGGCCGCCATGTCCAACCTGGCGCGGTTGACCTACGTCGGACATGTGGGTCCGAGCACGGGCGGCGTTGATCCGCGTGCCGCCGAGACCCACGTTCTGCTCTTCGACGCGGTGGGCGTTCGGGGTGCGCAGCTCAACGGCGTGGACATTCTCGAGCTCGACCAGGACGGCTTCATCTGCGCCGTGACGATCATGCTGCGTCCGCTGGAGTCCGTCGCCGCTGTCCGGCGGCTCGACGATTCGCCGGCTCGGCGGCGGGCGAGACGTCGACTATCGAGAGGCCAGCGGCTCATCCCAGCGCAGCGACAGTCCGGCGTAGACGTAGCGGCTCGCTTCGATGCCAAGTAGCAACACCGTGTCATGGGGTCGAATTCGGCCCCGCGACACTCCAGCGTCGAGCGCCAACAGCACCGCCGGCGACCCGGTCGCCGCCACGTCGGCCAGGTTCTCCACCACCCGACTCTGCACCAGCTCATGGTCCTGTCGCGACATTCCGGCCGCCTCAAGCTCGCTGCTGAAATACTCCGCGTTTCCCTCCGGCAGCACGAACGCGTCCACATCAGAGAGTCGGAGGTCGGCGCGTTCGAGCATATCCCGCAACGCCGTCACCAATATCCGTGGTCCGTGCCGGGTGACGCCCGACGCGTCGAGCCGGATGTCTATCAGCCGAGTGCGCGCAGACTGTTGAGCGTAGGGCAGATCTGTGCCGCCTCCGACGACCTGCATGCCGGGCTTGAGGTCACCGCCCAGGCAGGCGGTGCCGAAGGCGCAACTGCCGCGACCCTCGGCGCTGGACCCGTCGGCCTGCAATACGACCGCGGCGGCACCGTCACCGAAGTTATACAGGGACAATCTGTCACGCATCCGCACCCGGAACGGGTCCAGTCCATGAAACATCGGAACCAATATCGGAGAGATCGCCTCGACTCCAATGACCAACGCCGTTCGGAACGTCCCATCGGCCAACTGTCGGCGGGCGATGTCGAGGGCCTGCACGGCGCCCACGCAGCCGGCTCGAAGCTCGATCGTCGCGCAGTGCGACAGCCCGAGGTGCTCCTGCACATAGCTGGCAGCCGTCGGCAGGTGAAACTCCGGACTGGCGGTCGACAGGACGATCAGGTCGACGTCGCGTGGTCGCAGCCCGGCCCTGTCCAGAGCGACCCGGGCGGCGGCCTCGGCCATCTTGCTGTTGCTGGTCGTGTGTTCGCCCGTGGTGACATCGACCATCCAGTGTCGGCGCGCGACACCGAGCCCGGCCAACACATCGGCGGGCAACGGCCCACACAAGCGCTCCAGCTGTTCGTTGTCGATCGGATCACCGGGCAGAAAGGTGCCGGTCGCGAGCATGTTCACAGTCATCGTGGAGTCCTCTCCAATGCCACGCACACGTGGGTTCCTCCCAAGGACGAGCTGTTAATCAAGACGAGACCGCCGTCGCCGGACTGCATCGCGAGCGCCGCGGACAGGAGCGCGCCGACCCCGCCCGGCTCGGCCCGCCCCAATCGGGGCCGATGGACCGCTACGCCCATGCCGTCGAGCAGGCGTCCGATCGCTCGGTCCTCGGGGCGGTCGACGACGGCGACCCCGACACTGTTCGCCCATATGGCGCGAAGGTCGCCGGGTTGCGCTCCGGCCTCGGTGAGGGCGGAGCGCATCGCTCGTTCGACACCGTCACCGCCGCTGTCCCACCGTCCGATTCCGACGGCGTCGGAGGCGATCGCCCGGCCAACCATGGTCGCCAGAATGGGGGCTCCGCGGGCTTCGGCCACCGATCGGCGCTCGAGCACGAGTGCCACCGCCCCTTCGGACAGGCTCAGGCGTCCCGCCCTGAACAGCGGCATCTGCGCATAGACCCGCTTGGTCAGGTCCGACGGCACGTCGGCTCCGACACACACGAGCGCGTCGGCTCGACCGGCCCGCAACATATCGAAGGCGACACACATCGCGGCCGCCCCGGCGGCGTGGGAGGCGGGAATGGTGGAGGACGGCCCGCGGGTGCCCAAATGCATGGCCACCTGGCCGGCCGCCGCGTTGTAGACGGTGTTGGGAAAGACCGCGGGATTCGCGGCACGCGGACCATCCACGAGAACCGGGACGGTGAACTTTTCGATGCTCTCGATCGGTCCGAGGCCGGTGCCGAAGACCACCCCCACCCGTTCGCAGTTGTCGTCGATGTCGAGTTGGGCGTGGGCAAGGGCTTCGCGGCCGGCGGCGATCGCAAGGAGGCTGAGCCGATCGAGGCGCCGCGCCTGACGCGCGGGCAGGACCCGCGTGACATCGACATCGACACATAAGTTCTCGCCGTGGTGCAGATTGCCGACACCAGTGATGACAATGTCCTCGGATGGATTGCCCGGCGATGCCGCAGTCGGGACATAGGCGCCGAACGCGACCGTGGCGTTGGTGCCGGCGAACGCGAAGCTGTTGGACAGGGCGACGCGGATGCGCATCGGGCGGGCGGAGCCGGGCACCGGGTCGAGTCCGCAATCCGGATCGGGTTCGGTGAAGTTGGCTGTCGGGGGCGCGGTCTGATGCTGCACGGCGAGCACCGTGGCGATTCCCTCAACAGCCCCGGCCGCGCCGAGCAGGTGCCCGATCATCGACTTGATGCTGCTCAACGGCGTCGTTTCGGCACTGTCTCCGAGAGCGGCGCGCACCGCGTTGCTCTCGGCCGTGTCGTTCTTCGGGGTGCCGGTGCCGTGTCCGTTGAGATAGTCGACGCCCGATGGTGCGACTCCAGCGTCAGCTAAGGCGGCCGTGATGGCTCGTGCGGCGCCCTCACCCTGCGGGTGCGGCGCGGTCGGGTGATATCCGTCGGCCGACAGGCCATAGCCGAGCACCTCGGCCAGGATCGGCGCGCCCGCTGCGCGGGCCACGTCGAGCCTGGCGAGCACCAGCATGCCGGCTCCTTCCCCGAGGCTGAGTCCTTGGCGGTGTTTGGAATATGGCGCGGCCGGCTCGGATGACAACGACTCGAGACTATTGAACCCGGCGAACGCGGTCTCGGTGAAGGCGTCGGCGCCGCCGACCAGCATGGCGTCGGCCTGATTCGATCTGATCATGTCGACGGCGTGGCCGATGGCGTGCGCGGCGGACGCACACGCGGAGTTGACCGCCAGCACCGGTCCCTTGATCCCGAACTCGGCCGCCACCGCCTCGGCGAGGATCTGCGGTTGGATCAACAGGAATCGACGCCAGTCCGGACTCTCGCCGGCGTGCTGGGCTCGCCATGCGTGTTCGGCGCTACGCAACCCCGCGTTGCACGTCCCCAACACGACACCCCACCGGGTCGCCGCGATGGTGATGCCGGAGTCGACCATCGCTTCACGGGCGGCGGTCAACGCGAAGTCGGTCGCCGCGTCACATGTCGCGTCATCGCCACCATCCCAGTCGACCTCACCGCCCAGCCGGGTCCGGTGGCCCGTGAGATCCACCGACCGAACCGGTCGAATGGCGACGCTGCCGGCGACGATTCCCTGCCACAGCCGTGCCACCCCCGTGCCATGGGCGGTGACCGCCCCCATGCTGGTGACCACTACGCGATGCATGTGCGGCAACCCTTCAGTGAGCCGAGGTGAGAGCGAGCGCGGTGGCTTGACCTTCGAAACCGCGGGCCAGCGCGAGCGCGTGCCGCAGGCGGGCCCGCAGCGGCTCCCGTCTGATGTGGTCCAGGTCGCACCGACGATCGGGGTCGTCAAGATTGATGGTCGCCGGAGCCACACCGTGGCGCAGCGCCAGCGCGGCCACAGCGACGTTGAGTGCCCCGGCCGCCCCGACGAGATGGCCGGTCTGCGGTTTCACAGTGCTGACAGGCGCCCGTACGGGGCCTAGGGTTTGCCTGATGGCCCGTGCTTCGCTGACGTCGCCGGCCCGGGTCGCGCTGCCGTGCGCGACGATATAGGACAGGTCAATCGGTTCGGTCCGACCGTCGTGCAGGGCGCGGCGCATCGCGACGCCCACCCCCCGACCGTCGGGATCGGGCGTGGGCGCGGGCCGACAGTCGTTGCCCTCGCCGAAACCAACCACTTCCGCATAACACCGCGCGCCGCGGGCCAGGGCAACGTCCCTTTCTTCGAGTACGAGAATAGCGGCGCCCTCGCCGAGAACCGACCCGCTGCGACGTCGGTCGAACGGGCGGAACGCGGCGGCGCCGGCCGAGTTGTCCGACGTGAGCAGACCCAGTCCGTCCATCTTCGACATCGACCACCAGCCGCTCGCGTCGTCGTATCCGCCGGCGACGGCCACGTCGGCCTCACCTCGGCGGATGGCGCGCATGGCACGGCCGACGGCCCGAGCCCCGCTGTCGGCCGTTCCGGCGAAGAAACAGTTAGGGCCCCGAATGCCGAACCTCTCCGAAATGTGGAACAGTCCGGCGGGCTGCAACCCCTCGACGAAGAACAGCGGCGCGATCACCGACGACGCGGTCTGTCCCAAGCGGCGCAGGTCGGGCGTGCCGTCATCGGCCCTAATGGTGCCCAAACTCTCGATCAGGCCGTCGAGACGGGAGATCTCCTTGTTGCCGCCGAGGAACAGGCCCGCGCGATGACCGAGCTCGGCGACGTCGCCGAGCCCCGCGTCGGCCACCGCCAACGACGCACCGGCCAGGCCGAGCTGATCGCCTCGATTGAGCATGCGCAGCGTCTTACGCGATGCGAACCGCAGCGGGTCGAATCCGCGGATCTCCGCACCCACCTGCGTGCGCAGCGGAGTCGGGTCATAGGCGCTGAGGCGGTCGACGGCACTGCGACCCGACAACAGGCCGTCCCAGGTGCCCGCCACGCCCTCGCC
Source organism: uncultured Actinomycetota bacterium (assembly GCA_963736695.1). Classification (GTDB taxonomy): domain Bacteria; phylum Actinomycetota; class Actinomycetes; order Mycobacteriales; family Micromonosporaceae; genus CAVTPU01. The sequence goes on along the minus strand of CAVTPU010000004.1, from coordinate 1,351,991 downwards.
GAGCCCGGTCAACAACCCGATCCCGGTGATCATCACTCGCCTGTTCATATCCGCTCCAGAACGAGCCTGCTGGCTGTGGCCACTATGGTGCCGGCAACACGCGCGCCGGCCGTGAGCTCGACAACGTCGGTGGTTGACGCGACCACCTCAGCCGTGAGGACGACCTGATCGCCCGGCTCCACGAAATGCCTGAACCGGACCTGGCGGGCCGACCGCAACCGCCAATCACGACCCCCCGCGACCCGCACCGAAAGGTCCGTCATGGCCCGCAACAACAACACCCCGGGCAGCACCGGAAACCGGGGAAAGTGGCTGTCGAAGACGAGCAGCGTCGACGGCACGTTCATGACAGCAACCCCACGCACATCGATCTCAAGTTCGAGCACGCGATCCAACGGCATCATCGCAGCGCCCCCACCACGAGCACGGTGTTGCTGCCACCGAACGCGAACGCGTTGACCATCGCCGCGCCCACCCGCGCCACTCGCGCCCGGTGAGGCACATAGTCGAGGTCGAGATCGTGATCGGGGGTGTCCAGATTGATGGTCGGCGGCACGATGCCGTGCCGGATCGCGCCGAGCGCGGCGAGCAGGTTGAGCCCCGCCGCAGCGGCCGTCAGGTGACCGGACATCGACTTGGGTGAGCTCACCAACAGTCGCCGGGCATGGTCCCCGAAGACCTTCTTGATAGCCCTGGTCTCCGACACGTCGTTGCCGGGTGTGCTCGTGCCATGCGCAACCACATAATCGACGGCGCTCGCCGTCAGCGTGGCGTCATCCAGCGCGGCCCGCATCGCCTCGATCGCACCCGAACCATCGGGCGGCGAATCGGTGATGCGCCACGCGTTGAGACTGGAGCCATAGCCGAGCACCTCCGCCAAAACCTCGGCCCCACGGGCCAAGGCGTGCTCCAACTCCTCAAGCACGAACACGACCGCACCCTCGCCCAGCACGAAACCCGACCGCCGGGTGTCGAAAGGACGCGAGGCGCGCTGCGGATCATGGTCGTAACCACTGGCCAAGGCGCCCAACAGACTGAACCCCAACACATCGAGCCAGGTGGTGAGCGAGTCAGAGCCGCCGGCCAGCATCACGTCGGCGTCGCCGTCTTCAATTGCCCGTAGCGCCTCCCCGATGGCATGGCCGGACCCGGAGCAGGCCGTGCTGGTCCCGATCAACGGCCCCGTCGCCCGCAGTAGACCGGCCATCGCGGCGGCCGGAAGATTCTGGTTGCCGGCCAGCGTCCGCGACGGCGGCTGCCGCACGATGCTCCCGGAAGCTCCCACATCGACAAGCATCTGAAGATCGGGCCTGCCGACACTGCCGCCCATCGCGACCCCTCGGCGCTCGCTGACACGATCACGGTCAATTCCGCAGGCGTGGATGGCCTCCGCCGCGGCGGCCACACCGAATCGCCCCGCGCGGGACAAGTGCCGCCAGTTCACTTCCTGGGCGAGGTGTTCGTCCGGGCGGAAGCCACGGACCTGTCCCGCGATCCGCACCGGGAACCCGGTGGAGTCGAAGGTCGACAACGCTCCGACGCCGCTGCGGCCCTCGGCGAGCCCCCGCCAGGTCGTTTCGGCGTCGTTGCCGAGCGGAGTGACTGCGCCGACGCCCGTGATCACGACTCGCCTGCTCATCGGTGGGCCGCCGCGCCTAGCAGGTGGTGGACCATGCGCTCGACGTCGCTCCTGGCCTCGAGCGTCTCCGTGTCGCGCAACGCGCACAAGATGGTGTTCGCCTCCAGGACGAGGCGGCCGTCCAACTCCACCCGCCCATCGACGGCTGCGGCCTCGGTGGTGCTCGACGTGATCGTCGCCGTCGCGGTGAGCACATCGCCGGGGGTGACGTCGGCGTGGACGGTCAGGTCTCCGACCGACAGGAGTACGGCCCTGCGGTCGAGATCGGTGCTGAGCATGATGAGCCAGCTGGCGGCCTGGCAGATGACCTCCAGCACGAGCTCGGGGGGCATTGTCAGGCGGCCGGACTCGTCGGGGCTCCAGAACCTTTCCGCGGCCGAGGTCACCTTCCGCGCGGTGATCTGGCGGTCAGGTTGCCATGACTCGATCCGGTCGATCAGGTGGAAACGCATGCGAGTCACCCGACCCGACCGATGCCGAGCTGGGCGCCGAAGCCTCCGTCAACCCGCACCAGCGAGCCGGTCATATAGTCGGCCTGCGCAACCAGGGAGATGACCTGGGCGATCTGCGCCGCACTGCCGAAACCGCGGGCCGGGATCTGACGGGACAACGCCCTGCCCTTGTCGCCGTCGAGCAGCGGACCGACCATCTCGGTGCGGGTGAAGCCGGGCAGGACGGCGTTGACCCTGACCTTGAACCTGGCCAACTCGACGGCGCTGGTCAGCGTGAACGCGTCAATCGCGCCCTTCGAAGCCGCGTACGCCGAAGCCCCAGTCCAGCCGCGGTGCGCCATCGTCGACGACACATTGACGATCGAGCCGTCGCGTTGCGACATGAAGTGGTTCATCACCGCCTTCGTGCAGTTGACGACCCCGCCGAGATTGACCCGCATGATGTTCCAGAACTCGTCGACGTCAAGGTCGAAGATGAGGTTGTCGTGGGAGAGCCCCGCGTTGTTGATCAAATAATGCAGCCCGCCCAACTCCCGCTTGGTTCGTTCGACCAGGTCGGCGGCAGCGCCGGGATCGGAGACATCCGCCTCGAGGGCCACTGCTGTGCCGCCGAAACGTTCGATCTCCATGATCACCTGTGCGGCCTCGTCGGGCCGCGATCGGAAGTTCACAGCGACGAACGCACCCTGCTCGGCCAAGCGCACGGCCGTCGCCCGGCCGATCCCACGCGACGCTCCGGTGACCAGCGCCACCCGCCCCTCAAACGGCATTGCACACTTCACTGTCGTCGCGAGCATCGCCGAAACAGACGAGCACGGTGAACGCGATGGCAAGGTCTCCCGAGTGTGACAACGTGACCTCCATCGATCTCACTCCCATGTGGTCCGCAGCCTCCCGCGCCTTGCCGGTCAGATGCAGTCGGGGCCGCCCGCTGGTCGCGTTGACGACCTCGACGTCACGCCAGCCCACCCCGCGGGCCAAACCCGTGCCCAATGCCTTTAACGTCGCCTCTTTGGCGGCGAATCGAGCCGCCAGATGCTCGTGGCGGCGGCGGCGTCCCTCGCAATAGGACAGCTCTCGTTCGGTGAACACCTCATCCGCCATGTCGGGCCGGTCCGTCAACATCGCCGCCAGTCGGTCGACGCTGACCAGATCGGTGCCGATCAGCACCCGCGGAGTCGCCGCACTCAACGCGCATCGGCCGCAGCAGCCGCACGCTGCGCCACCATGTCCGCGAGGTTCTGAACCGTGAACAGGTTCATGATCTCGTCGGCGACCAACCGCCCATTCAACTGCTCAGCGTCGATCTGTGGCAACACCCGCCGCAACTGCTCCAAGCCTGCCGGCGTCACGACCCCGCCGGGACCCTCGAACTCGTCGTCACTGAGTCCGCCCTGCAACATGTCGGCGATCTCCGTTGCGGAGATCTTCACACCGACCGCGCGTTCGACCCGGAACAGCACATCCAACAAGTCGATCGACTCGGCTCCCAGATCGCCGAGAATCGTCGCGGACGGCTCGACCTCGCTCTCCTCAAGTCCGACCGCATCAGCCAAGACTGGCCGCAGGACCGTCAGATAGTCGGTGATCGTAACGTCAGCCATGGCGAATCTCCTCGGTTTCACACTGCGCTGGAGGCCTGACTCGCCACGCTAGGAACTGGCGGCCGTCCACGAAAGACGGCCAATTGCCGTCGTTGACATGAGCCAAGCGGCGTAGTAATCCACGTGGCCGGAGTTGTGTAACGGCGCACACATACCCATGAGGCCAGCCGCCGTATGGTTCGTGATGCCCGAAGACTCGACCCGCCACGGATGTCATGGAGAAGTTCCTGGATGTTCCCCATAGTCTATCCACGCCAATCACTGTTAGTTGCCCGCAGCGGCGTTGTCGCCCGTGACGAGCGAACTCGCGTCGAGCGGAGGTGGCTTCGATGATCATGATGGCAGTCGTCGACGACGACCGCATGTTGCTCTCCGGCCTGACCGCGTGGCTGGCCAACGTGCCCGACCTTCGTCTGGCCGCCGCCGTCACCTCGGTCGACCACCTGCTCGACAGGGGAGTATTCGACATCGACGTCGTCGTCCTCGGCCTCATGCCCGCCGACCACTGCGATCCAGCCCCCAACGTGCGCCGAATCGTGGCCGCGGGACCCAAGGTCGTGGTCACCAGCGTCCGCGCCAACCCCACGCACCTGGTGGCGACTCGGGCCGCCGGGGCATCCGGTTTTCTCTCCAAGGACAGAGATCTGCAGCAACTGGCCGACCTGGTCCGCGACGTCCACTCCGGACACGAGAGGTTTCCTGTCGAGCTGGCCCTCGCCGATGGCGACGACAACTGCGCCAACAGGCCGAAGTTGTCCGGTCAGGAGCTGCGACTCCTGCTCTCTTACGCCGAGGGCATGACGCTCGACGCGGCGGCCCGGCGCACCGGGATTCGCCCTGCGACGGCCAAGCACTACCTCGAACGAGTGAAGGAGAAATATCGATCGGCAGGGAGACCGACCTACACCAAACTCGACCTTGCCAACCGGGTTCGCGAAGACGACCTTCTCAACAGCACAGCCGGCCCGACGAACAGGCGCGGACTTGACATGCCGGCGCCCATGGCCGAGTTTGTTGCGAGGCAGGCGAACCAAGGACGGGTGACGTGACAGGTTTCCTCGACGCGCTCGAGGCCGAGGCCATCTGGGCCCTGCGCGAGACCGCGGGTGCCTTCCGTCGACCGGTCATGCTCTATAGCGTCGGCAAGGATTCGGGGGTCCTGTTGCATGTGGCCCGAAAGGCGTTCCACCCCGGAGCCGTCCCGTTTCCCCTGATGCACGTCGACACGACGTGGAAATTTCGGGAAATGATGGAGTTTCGCCAACGGATGACCCACGACCACCAGGCTGGGCTGATCGTCGCGCGCAACGAAGACGCCATTCGGGACGGGGTCACCCCATTCACCCATGGGGCACAGGAATACACGCGACTCATGAAGACCGTTCCCCTGCGCGACGCGTTGGACCAGCACGACTTTGACGCGGCGATCGGCGGCTCCCGGCGTGACGAGGAGCGAAGCCGTGCCAAGGAGCGCATGTTCAGCCTGCGACTGCCCGGACACCTGTGGCAGCCCCGCCGCCAACGTCCGGAACTGTGGCGTTCCATCAACACGACACTCGCGGACCAGCAGACGATGCGCGTGTTCCCGCTGTCCAACTGGACCGAACTCGACATCTGGCGATACATCCAACGCGAAGGCATTCCCGTCGTGCCGCTCTATTACGCCACCGAACGCCCCGTCGTCGTGCGCAATGGGGCGCTGATAATCGTCGACGACGACCGAATGCCACTGAGCCCTGGCGAAGAGGCGAGCCTGCAGCGCGTACGGATGCGCTCTTTGGGGTGTTATCCGCTCAGCGCCGCAGTCGAGAGCGACGCGCGCGACATCGACGCCGTCGTCGCCGAAATGGAGACCAGTCGCCAATCCGAACGAGCCGGCAGGCTCATCGACGGAGACGGGGCAGCGTCGATGGAGGCGAAGAAGACCGAGGGATATTTCTGATGGATAGCAACACACTCATCCGGGTTATCTCATGCGGCAGCGTCGACGACGGAAAATCCACTCTCGTCGGGCGCCTTCTCGCCGAGACCGGATCTGTTCCGGACGACCAGTTGGAGGCCGCCCGCCACACCCGCAGACCCGGCTCCACCGTGCTGCCGGGCGACATCGACTATTCCCTGCTCACCGACGGTCTCGACGCTGAACGCGAACAGGGCATCACCATCGATGTCGCCTATCGGCACCTGATTCTGCCCTCGGGCGGGCGGGCGATCGTCGCCGACGTGCCGGGGCACGAGCAATACACGCGAAACATGGCGGTCGCCGCCTCCACCGCCGATGCTGCGGTTCTGGTGACCGACTCAACCAGAGGCGTTCAGCCGCAGACTCTTCGGCACCTCACGATCTGCGCGCTCATGGGCATCGACCACATTGTCATCGCTATCAACAAAATGGACGTTGACGGCTATGACCACACGGTCTTCGACGAGATGTCGTCACACCTCGCCGCCGCCGCCGCGAGACTCGACGTCACACGAGCGGTCATCGTCCCGGTGAGCGCCCTCGCCGGCGACAACGTGCTGCGACAATCAAACGCCACACCATGGTACGCCGGACCGACCGTGCTCTCCGCACTCGACGCGGCGCGACCGTCGCCCCCCAGTGGCGCCTCTCTGCGCATTCCCGTGCAGACAATCGCGAGAACATCGACCGTGCGGGCGGTCCTCGGCACCGTCGCCTCCGGCGTGGTGACGGTCGGCGACACCGTCGCCGTCGCCGGCCGCCCGGACCCCGCGACCGTCGTCGCGATGCCGTCTCTGTCCGGCGACACCAGGCGGGCCTCGGCAGGCGAAGCGACCTGCCTCGTCCTCGAACCAGACATCGACGTGTCACGCGGCGACATTCTCATCGACCCGGCCGACGACGCCATCCCGGCGGACCGCTTCTCCGCCGACCTCATCTGGACCGGCGAGACGCCATTGGCCCACGGTCGCTCATATCTGCTCGTGTGCGGGCCCGCCCGCGTGCCGGCGACGATAACGTCGGTGCGACACCGGTTGAACGTCGAGACCGGAGAACACGCGGCCGCGCGCCTCCTGCGACTCAACGACATCGGCCGCGTGGAGCTCGCCACCGACAGTCCCATCCTGCTCGACGCCTATCACACGAACCGATACACCGGCGGATTTGTCCTCGTTGACCGCGTCAGCGCCGACACCGTCGCCGCCGGCATGGTGCGATATGCGCTGCGTCGTTCGGCGAACATCACGCGCCACGACTACGCTGTCACCCGCGAATCACGAGAACGCCTCAATGGCCATCGTGGACGAGTCATCTGGCTGACCGGGCTGTCGGGAGCCGGCAAGTCAACCATCGCCGACGGCGTGGAGCGGGCCCTGCACGCACAAGGCGCCAGAACGTTCGTGCTCGACGGTGACAATGTCCGAACAGGACTGACAAAAGACCTGGGATTCACCCCGGAAGACCGCGCCGAAAACGTGCGTCGGGTCGCCGAGACCGCCCGCCTCATGATGATGAGCGGGATAGTCGTGATCGTCGCACTGGTGTCGCCCTTCCGGGTCGACCGGCGAAACGCCCGTGCCTTGTTCGGCCCCGAAGACTTCGTCGAGGTATTCGTCGACACGCCACTCGAGACATGCCGTGCCCGGGACGTCAAAGGGCTATATGCCAAGGCGGCGGGGGGTGAGCTGCCCAACCTGTCCGGGGTCGGGCAGGACTACGAACCGCCCACATCACCGGAGCTTCGGGTCTGCGGCGACGGCGACCTCGATGAGACTGTCGCGGCCATCGTCCGACTCGCCCTCGACGTGGCGGGCACGTGACCACACAGGACGTTCTTCTCGCAGTCGGCGGCATGCTCGCCGGCGTCATGGTCGGCCTCACCGGAATGGGCGGCGCGGCACTCGTGACGCCCCTGTTGGTGATCGGCTTCGGGATCCCCGCAGGCGTCGCGGTCTCCAGCGACGTCGTCGTCAACGCGATAGTCAAACCGGTGGGGTCCGCCGTCCACCTGCATCGAAGGACACCACACCTCGGTTTGGTGCTGTGGCTGTCGATCGGTTCCGTGCCCGGTGTCGTGCTCGGAACACTGCTGTTTTCTCGAGTGCTGCACAGCGACGACGCGACGGACCAGTTGACCCAGGCGATCGCGTGGACGATGGTCATCGCTCTCGGCGCCATGGTGGTCCGATCAGTGCTGGCGCGACGCGGCACCCAATCCCCGCGACCCGAGTCCGAGCCCGGGCAGCACACCCCGGTGCGACGATTGCCGACGGCGGCGCTCGGAGCCGCCGTGGGCCTCATCGTGGGCATGACCTCGGTGGGGTCGGGGTCGCTCATCGTGACCTCGCTCCTTCTGTTCTACCCATTACTCCGGCCATCGGTGCTGGTCGGCACCGACCTGCTGCAGGCCGTGCCCATGCTTGCCGCGGGTGCGATGGCACACGCGTTCGTCGGGGCCGTCGACTGGCGGGTCACCGTCGCCCTGCTGCTCGGTGAAGTGCCTGGCGTTCTGCTGGGGGCGCGGCTCTCGTCCAGATATGACGGTTCGGCTCTGCGCGGCCTGCTCATGGTCGTGTTGCTGGCGACGGCACTCAGGCTGCTCTCAGTGCCGACACTCTGGTGCGCCGTCGTCGCGCTCACCGGCGTCGCCGTCGTCGCGGGGCGGATTCTCGCAGCGGATCACCGCGGCACTGTGGCGGCCCGGGCGGTCACTCCGCGGATTCGCGAAGAGTAACATGTGGCCAGTGGTTGAACTGCGGCTCACAATCCCGTGCTCCGACACAATCGTCGAACTCAAGCCCGATCCCTCGTACGCGCAGGGTTGGACGTTGCTCGTCGATGGCGTTGAGCAATCCTATGTGGATGTCGCGCGTCCACGCCGTCTCTCCCACTCCTACATGCGGTGGGTCGCGTCGATCGTCGACACGGCGGCCAAGCCCGGAACGCCGCTGCGCGTGCTGCACCTTGGCGGAGGGGCGCTCACGCTGCCCCGTTATGTCGAGGCCACTCGGCCGGGATCGTCGCAGCGGGTCGTCGAGCGGCACGCCGCACTCGATGCCTTGGTTCGGGAAGCGTTGCCGTTGCCGCCGGGCGCCGACATTCGCACCGTGATCGGCGATGCTCGCGAGGCGGTTGAGGCTGCGCACGGCCCCTTCGACGTTATCGTCAACGATGTCTATGACGGTGCGGTGATGCCCGAGAGCGTGGCGAGCGGGGAGTTCGTCCGCCATGTCGCGCGGCTGCTCAACCCGGCGGGCAGCTATGTCGTCAACGTGACCGACCTGCCGCCGGTCGTGCACACGAAAGTTCTCGCCGCGACGTTGCGAGTGGCCTTCGCCGATGTGTGCGCGATCGGCGAGTCCGGCATGTTTCGCGGCCGACGTTACGGAAACGTGGTGCTGGCGGCCAGTGCCGTGCCGTTGTCGACGGCGCGCATCGAGCGCATCGGCCAGATCACCGCGCGAGACCGGGTGCGGGTCAAGGTGTTGCACGCGGGTCCGCTCGACGACTTCATCGGCGGAGCTCTTCCGATGACAGAGCGCCGGTGAAAACCCGCGGATAGCTCTATCTCGCCATTGACTCGTGCGCCGTGGACCCCGGGGAGCGTTTCACCCCCGAGGCGGTGGTAGAACTCTCCCAAGAGTGCTCGAGCGTGAGGGTGATCGGGCGCGCAGGTGGTCGGCGGCGCATTCCGAACCGCTGAGCCACATAGTAATGTTGCCATATGTCACATTCGGTCCAACCCCTCTATGTTGCCGCCGACATTCATGGTCATCGGGAGCAGCTGCGCGAAGCGCTCCGGGGTGTGGGTCTGGTTGATGACGGCGGTGCGTGGTCAGGCGGCGAAGCCCGGCTGTGGTTGCTGGGCGACTATGTGGATCGCGGGCCAGACGGCATCGGGGTCATCGATGACATTCGTCGCCTCGCGATCCAGGCTAGCGCCGCGGGTGGCACTGTGGCGACGTTGTTGGGCAATCACGAAGCGCAGCTATTGGCTGCACACCGCTTCGGCGACGAGGCCATCGATGGCTGGGACGAGCCCGCCGGATTTCGTGGCGGTTGGGCGAGGTTCGGCGGACGCGAAGACGACCTGCGGAGGCTCACGGCCGATCACATCGCGTGGATCGAGCGGTTGCCCGCGATGGCGCTTGTCGACGGCTATCTGCTCGTGCACTCGGACACCACACGTTATCTGGAGTTCGGCGAAGACGTGGGCGCGGTCAATGCGGCCGTACGCGCATCGCTGACCAGTCGGGACAGCGCCGAATGGCTGCGGTTCTGCGAGCGGATGAGCGATCGCGGCCGGTTCCGTGCCGCCGAGACGGCGCATCCGGATGACGCCGTGTCGGCGATGCTGGGCGCCTTCGGCGGCGACGTTCTGGTGCACGGGCACAGTACATTGACCAAGTATTTCGGCGTCCCGGCACAGAACGTGCGAGAGCCGCTGCGGTATGCCGACGGTCGCGTGATCAACGTTGATGGAGGCGTATACGAGGGCGGCCGGATTCTCGTTGCCCGGCTAGCATGAAGGTTGCCGAGGTCGCGAGCCATGGAGACAGAGATGCCAGTCATGCAGCGGTTATGGGACTTCGAGAACTTTCTGCGGGCACGGGGACTGATCGAGGCGCTGCGCTACCTGCCGGCCGACGTGCGTTATGCCCGGCGGGTTGACGCGCCACACGGGGCGAGGCTAGATAACCTACTCCCGTCGGAATACCGAGATTTCGTCGCGGCCATGGGATATCCGGTGATCGCCACCGCTCCGGATAGCTTCGGCTTCTCTTTCCTTCCACCGGAGCCGATGGCGGTCATGTCCGTCGAGCTTCCCGACCATGCCGGGGTCTTCCCCGACTCGGTCGAAGGCGAACCGGCCGAGTGTCGGCACGCCTTCTTCGCCGGTAGCGACCTGACGAGTGTTCAGGGCTATTCCTTTGGGCCGACCGATGATGGCGAGATTGTTGTCTGGATCGTCGAGGACGGCGAGCCGGTGCTCAATGTTGGGCCATTCACGTCGTGGCTCATGGCGGAGCTGGACGTTCTGGAGGATCGGATCGCACGGGCCGATGCCGCGGAGCTGGAGACGTTGCGCGAAAAGGCCGCCCGCGTCACTGATCCGCACGGCGTCCTCGCCCAGTCGCTGGGCAGTTCCTATGACCAGGCCAGCTACACGGTTGACGACCTGAAGCTGAACTGGGTCGTGGATAGACAGTCGAACTATCTGCTGCGTTCCCGGGCGGCTCACGCGCGAGCAGAGGTGCGCGCGATGGTGATCGCGCAGAACCGGGCCGATGGGGGCAATCGGCCGGCGGACGCCATCGTGCGCGACGCCGATGACCCGGCCGCGCACCTGCCGGTGGCGTCGTATGGCCTGATCGACGCGGCGGGAAACTGGCGGATTCCGATCGGCAACCGGTTCGACGCTGTTCTCCCGTTCCGCGATGGCGTTGCAAGAGTCATCCCACACCCCCGACCAGATCTGGCTGATCCGTGGATCACGATAGGTTCCGACGGTGCAGTGCTGACCTAGCCGAGCCGGTGCGCTGCCGTGTCGCGGAGCCGTTTGTGGAGGGAGCTGACAAGCGCCTGGCTCGTGCGCTGCGACCCTTGGGAGCGCATTACCCCCGAGGCGGTGGTAGAACTCTCCCGAGGGTGCGGTATGCCGACGGTCGCGTGATCAACGTTGATGGAGGCGTATGCGAGGGCGGTCGGATTCTCGTTGCCCGGCAGCCATAGCCACTTGTCAACTGGTTGTCGCCGGCTGGCCGTCTGCTGCGGCCCGGGGCTGGGCGACCGCGAACTCGCCGCTCGCCGACCCGGAAACCGTCGACCCGCTCGCCGCAGACCCAGAACCCTCGCCAGCCGCAGCCCGCCCCGCGCGGCGGCGTTCACGCCGTTCGCGCAGCCGTCGTTTGGTGTTCTCCACCATCGTGTAGAGCGTCGGCACCAGCACGAGCGTGAGCAGCGTCGAGCTGAGCAGCCCGCCGATGACCACGACCGCGAGCGGTTGGGAGATGAACCCGCCGCCGCCGGTGAGCCCCAACGCCATCGGGATGAGGGCGAAGATGGTGGCGATCGCGGTCATGAGGATCGGCCGCAGCCGGCGCCGGCCACCCTCGATGACGGCCTCCTCGATCGTCATTCCCCGCATGCGATATTGGTTGATCAGGTCCATGAGGACGATGGCGTTGGTGACCACGATGCCGACGAGCATGAGAACACCGATAAGCGCCGGTACGCCGAGCGGGGTGCCGGTGGCGAGCAACAGCCCGATGGCGCCGGTGGCGGCGAACGGCACGGACACCAGCAGGATCAGCGGCTGCAGCAGGCTGCGGAACGTCGCCACCATGATGAGGAACACGATGGCGATCGCGGCGAGCACGGCGAGTCCGAGGTCGCCGAAGGCTTTCTGTTGGTCGGCGCTGACCCCGCCGAGGGTATATGTCGCCCCGTCGGGAAGGTCCAGCCCGTCGAGTCGGGTGGTGAGGTCGGTGGTGATCGCGCCGATGTTCGATCCGGTGGCGGTGCCGTCGACGGTGATGCTGGGACGCCCGTCGATGCGGATGGACTGCACGGGGCGCTGGGCTTCGCCGATGTCGGCGACGTCGTCGAGCCGGAGCAGTCCGGTGGCGGTGGGGATCGGCATGGCTCGCAGCGCGTCGATGCTGCCCGGGGTGACGCCGAGGCTCAGGACGACGTTGCTGGTCCGACCGTCCACTGTGATCTGTCCTAGTGGGCTTCCGCGGAAGGCTTGCGCGACGAACTGACCGATCGCTGCCTCGGTCAGGCCGGCACGGGCCGCCGCCGGGCGGTCGATGGTGACCTCGACTCGGGGAGCGAGCGCGGTCTGCGATGTCGTGACGTCCCTGACCTGCGGGGTCGCGGCCATGGCCGCGCGCACCAGTTCGGCAGACCGGGCCAGGGTCGCCTGATCGGGGGCCTGCACGATGACTCGCAACTGGTCGGGTGAGGCGCCTGAGCCGCCGCCGTTGCCGCCGACGGTGATCTCGCCGATGCCGTCGAGCCGGTCGAGCCTCGCGCGCACGTCGTCGGCGAGGCTCGTGGCATCGACGTCCTTGTCGAGCGAGACGGAATAGGTCGTGGCGTTGGCTCCACCGGTGCCGAATCCGAAGACACCGCCCCCGCCGATTCTCGCCTGATAGGCCGTCACCCCGGCGGTGTCGGCGAGCACCGCCTCGACCTTGCGCGCGGCGGCGTCGGTCGTGGTGAGACTGGTGCCGATCGGCAGGCGCTGGTTGATCGTCAGAGTGTCCTGTCCGGACTGGTCGATGAAGTTGGTCTCCAACCGGCTGCCCAGGCCGAAGGTGCCGACGAGGATGATCAGTCCGATCGCGACAGTGGTCAGGCGACGTCGGGTCGCGAACCGGATGACCGGCAGATAGGCGCGTTGCAGCACGCTTCGTGACTCACGCTCCTCGGCCGCGTGCCGGATCTGGTCCGGGTCGCCCGTGGGCCGACGCAGGAACCAGTAGGCGAACACCGGGATGATGGTCAACGACACGAGCAGGGACGCGAGCAGCGCGACGGCGACGGTGATGGCGAACGGGGCGAAGAGCTGGCCGACGAATCCGCCGACGAGCGCGATCGGCAGGAACACCGCGACGGTGGTGAGGGTGGAGGCGACGACCGCGCCCGCGACCTCCCGGACCCCGTCGAGGATCGCGTCACGGGTGTCCTCGCCATAGCCCAGGTGACGTTTGATGTTCTCCAGAACGACGATCGAGTCGTCGACGACGCGTCCGACCGCGATGGTGAGCGCGCCGAGGGTCAGCAGGTTGAGCGAATAGTCGGCGACCCACAGGGCGATGAGCGCGACGAGAACCGACAGCGGGATCGACACGGCGGTGACGATGGTGGACCGCAGCGAGGTGAGGAACACGAGGATGACCAGCACCGCCATCGCGAGGCCGAGCAGGCCCTCGGTGGTGAGGTCGTCGATGGACCGTTCCACGAACGGCGCCTGGTCGAAGACGACGGACAGCTGCGCGTCGGAGCCGAGCGCGGCCGTGAGGTCGTCGAGTTGGTCGCGCACCTGGTGGGAGATGGTCACCGCGTTGCCGTCGGGTCCGGCTGTGATCGAGATGCCGAGGCTGGGCCGGCCATTGGTGCGGGTCAGCGACGTGGGCGGTGCGAGCCGCAGCTCCACGGTGGCCACGTCGCCGAGTCGGACGGGGCGCCGCGTCGGGGCGCCGAGCGGCGCGAGATAGAGGCCACGCAGATCGTCGAGGCTGGCGAGGCGCTCGCCGACCTGCACCGTGAGTGTCCGATCACCGGCTGTGAACGCGCCGGCGGGCACGGCCACACCGTTGACACGCAAGGTGTTGCCGATCGCCGCGAGGTCGACCCCCGCGGCGGCCAGTTTCGCCGGGTTCGGGGCGATCACCACGTTCTCGGCGCGTGCCCCGCTCACCGCGGCTTCCCGTACCCCATCGATGTCTTTCAGTTTGGGAACGACCAGGCGGTCGAGTCGGTCCGCGAGCACTCGTTCGTCACCCGACGACGACGCGGCGATGACGACCGCCGGGAAGTTGTCGGTGCTGCCGGCGAAGACCGTCGGGTTGACCTCGGTGGGCAACTGGGCGTCGATGCGGCTGAGTTCGGTCTGCATCGTGGCGACGACATCGTCGAGGATGACGCCAAAATCAAACTCCACTTGTACGGTCGCGGAGCCCTCCCTCGACGTCGAGGTGATGCGCGTCAGCCCGGGAAGACCCTGCATGGCTCGTTCGATGGGCTCAGTGACACTGTGCTCGACGATGTCCGGAGACGCCCCCGGATAGCTCGCGGCGATGACCGCGGCCGGAAAGTCCAACGACGGCAGCAGTTGCTGCTTCAGCGACGGAACGCTGAAGATCCCGAACGCCGTGATGATCACGGCGCCGAGGGCGACGAGACTGCGGTTGGCGAGACTGACCCTCGCGAGGAATGACATGACCGTGGACCCCCAGAGACGAATTCGCACGCACAGTCTCCACCCATGGCGCACGCCCGCCAAAGCCACCCACACCCGTAGGTGATCAGCCGGGCAAATCTCGGGGTAGTGCAAGGGGGTGCTCAGCTGTCGGGCAGTCCCCGTGTGCCATAGGTTGTGCGATGTGACACTCATAGCCACCGAGTCGTTGACCAAAAGTTATGCAAACGGGGTGACCGCGCTCTCCGAGCTGACCCTCGCCCTCGAACCCGGCGTCATCGGGCTGGTCGGCGCGAACGGCGCGGGGAAGACCACGCTGATCAAGATCCTGCTCGGTCTGCTCCCCGCCACCTCCGGAACCGTCGCGGTGCTCGGCCTCGACCCGGTCGGCGAGGCGGAACAGATCCGAGCCCGCGTCGGCTATATGCCCGAATCCGACTGTCTGCCACCCGACCTCATCGCCTCGGAATTCGTCACACACATGGCCCGCATGAGTGGACTGCCCAAGGCGGCCGCCCGCGAACGGGCCTCCGAGACACTGCGTCACGTCGGGCTCTATGAGGAACGCTATCGGCAGATCGGCGGCTATTCCACCGGCATGAAACAGCGGGTCAAGCTCGCCCAGGCGCTCGCCCACGACCCCGACCTGGTGCTGCTCGACGAGCCGACCAACGGGCTCGACCCGGCCGGTCGCGACGCGATGCTGTCACTCATCCATCGGATCGGCACCGACTTCGGCATCTCGGTGGTGGTCTGCTCGCACCTGCTCGGCGAGGTCGAACAGATCTGCGACTCGCTCGTGGCCATCGACGGCGGGCGACTGCTGCGAGCCGACCGCGTCTCGTCGATGACAGGTTCGACCGATGTGCTCGTCGTCGAGGTCTCGGAGGGCACCGACGAGCTCTTCGCCGAACTGACCTCGTGCGGTCTCGCCGTGCACCGCGACGGCGGGGTATTGCAGGTGCCGCTGAGCACCGACGAGACCTATGACGTGATTATCGGCGCGGTCGCTCGACTCGACCTGCCACTGCATTCCCTCGGCCAACGCCGTCACCGGGTCGCGGAGCTCTTCGCCGCGAAAGCACACAATCAGGAGGTGAGCCATGTCGGTTGATGCGACGAGCGTCATCCACGACATCGGCTATCGACGCTACGACGGACCGCGGCTGGGGCGTGCGTACGCCGTACGGTCGCTCTATGCGCACGGAGTCCGTGCGGCGTATGGGTTTGGGCGCAGCGCCAAGGCGAAGATCTTCCCATGGATCGTGGTGGGTCTGGTCTTCGTCATCGCGGTGGTGTTCGTCGCGATTCGGACGCAGACCGGAGTCGCCGTCACCCAATATTGGCAATTCCCGTCCGACGTCAGTGTGTTGGTGATCCTGTTCGGTGCGGTGGTCGCTCCCGAACTCGTCTCCCGCGACCTGCGCGGTGGCGTGCTTCCGTTGTATTTCTCCCGTCCGCTCACCCGAACCGACTACGCGGTGGCCAAATGGGCGGCGCTGATCACTGTGGAGTTCGCGTTGCTCGCCGCGCCGCAGCTGGTCATGTTCCTCGGTGGAGCGTTCTCCGTGGACGGTGGCGGCGCGGTGTGGCGCGAATTCCTCGACTTCTCCCGGGGACTGGCGGCCTCCGCGGTCTACGCACTGGTCTTCGGCTCGCTCGCGCTGCTCGTGGCCTCACTCGCCGGCCGTCGCGCCGTCGCCTCAGCGATGATCGTCGCGGCGTTCCTGGTCACCACCCCGGTCTACGGGGTGTTGGTGGGACTCGCCTATGCGGACTCTCCCGACGGCACCCTCACCGGCGACGCGGCCGACACCGTGGCGTTGGCCGGGCTGGTCAGCCCGATGACACTGGTGAACGGGGTCAGCCGATGGTGGTTCGAGACGCCGAGCGTCATCGGTGACTACGGCCCGCTCTATGGCCTGGTTGCGGTGGGCCTGGTCGTCGTCTCGACGGCGCTGTTGTTCGTGCGCTATCGGCGGGTCGCCCGGTGAGCGCGGCCAACGCAGTCGACCTGCGGAGCGTGTCGAAGTGGTATGGCAATGTGGTCGCGGTCAACGACATCACCATGACGTTGGGTGCGGGGGTGACCGGCCTGCTCGGCCCCAATGGGGCCGGCAAGACGACGGTGCTGCACATGATGGCCGGTTTCCTGCCACCCTCGCAGGGCACGGTCACCATCAACGGTGCTCCGTCGTGGCGCAACCCGGCCGTCTATGAGCAGCTGGGGGTGGTCAACGAACGCGAGGCGGTGCACGGATTCCTCACCGGTTGGGAGTTCGTGTTGGCCAGCGCCAAGCTGCACAAGCTCGCCAACCCGGAGACGGCCGCCCGTCGGGCGATCGACCTCGTCGAGATGCGCGACGCGCAGGATCGACGGATGGGCACCTATTCCAAGGGAATGCGGCAACGCACCCGGGTCGCCGCCGCCTTGGTGCACGACCCGGGCGTGCTGCTGCTCGACGAACCGTTCAACGGCATGGATCCGCGTCAGCGCATGCACATGATGGGGCTGCTGCACGAGATGGGCTCTCAGGGCCGAGCCGTGCTCTTCAGCTCCCACATCCTCGAAGAGGTCGAACAGGTCTCCGGCACGGTTCAGGTCATCGTCGCGGGCCGGCTCGCCGCGTCGGGCGACTTCCGGACCATTCGGCGTCTGATGACCCACCGGCCGCACGTGTTCACGATCCAGTCGAGCGACAACCGCCGCCTCGCCGTCTCGCTGATCGCTGAGGAGTCGGTCGCGGGAGTTGAGCTCGACAACACGGCCGGCCTGACCGTGCGCGCCCGGGACTATGGCAGCTTCACTCGGGCGCTGCCGAAGATCGCGTTGGCTCAGCAGATCAGGGTCCAACGTCTTGCGCCAACGGATGAGTCGCTCGAGAGCGTCTTCTCATATTTGGTTTCGTCGTGACGGGAGCCTCACTGTGAATGTCACTATCGCCCGCATCACCGCACGGGCGTTGTTCGGCCGGCGGCGTTTCCTGTTGCTTCTGCCCCTGCCCGCGTTGCTCATCGTGCTCGCGCTCATCTCCGAGTCGCGGGGCGCCCCATTGGCTGACTGGGGCGACCCGGTCATCGTCGGGCTGGGTTTGGGCGTCGTTCTGCCCGTCATCGCGCTCGTGGTGGGCACCGGCGTGTTGGGGTCCGAGATCGATGACGGCACGATCGCGCACATTCTCGCCAAGCCCGTGTCCCGAGCCCAGATCGTCTTCTCCAAACTGCTCGTGGCGATCGCCGTGACGTTCGTGACCACAGCCGTTCCGCTGGTCGCGGTGGCCGTGATCGGCGGTTCCGGGAAGCTGGCAGTCGGGCTCGCGGTGGGTGCGTTCGTGGGCTCGGTCGCCTATTCGGCGCTGTTCGTCGCGCTCAGCCTGCTCACTCGGCGCCCGGTGCTGCTCGGTTTGATCTATGTGCAGATCTGGGAAGGCTTGCTGGGGAATTTTTTGGAGGGCACCCAGGCATTGTCGATCAAGCAATACGTGATCGTGATCGCCGACCGGCTCGCTCCCTCCGACGTTCTCGCCCCCACGGTATCGGTGCCGACCGCCGTGGTCCTCGCCGTGGTCGTCGCCGCAGGAGCGACGGTGGTCGCCATTCGCCGCCTGCGGTCGTTCAGCCTGGTGGGCGAGACGAGCTGAGGCACCGTCCGGGCCCGCCCGTCCGTTCGGCAGGCCCGGACTCAGGGTCGCGCCATGTCCCGGGGCGAACACGTACAAGTCGGGCTGATATCGGCAATCCGGCGCAACCTACAGCCATCGGCGTACGTTGATCGCGCGTCGTCTCGGCGGGCCGATCAGTTCCCTTCCGAGACTATGATATTGCTCAATTGATCGTCGGGAACCCCGTCGGGCGCGCGGTCGACCTACGAGTCGATGACTAACGATGGCAGCCCAACGGCGATCCTGTGCGGAGTCGGCAGCAGTCTGCCGGCGACAGTGGTGACCAACGACGACCTCGCCGCCCGAATGGACACCTCCGACGAGTGGATCGTCGCTCGTACGGGCATCCGGCGCCGCCATGTCGTGGGAGCCGGCGAGTCGACATCCGACCTCGCGGTCCGGGCAGGTGCGGCGGCATTGAAATCCGCGCAGGTCGACTCGGTGAACGTGGTCGTGCTCGCCACCAGCACGCCCGACCACCGGTGCCCCGCCACCGCGCCTGACGTCGCGGCCCGACTGGGCCAGGACCGCGTGGCGGCCTTCGACGTCAACGCCGTCTGCACGGGGTTCATCTATGCGTTGGCGACGGCGGCTGGCCTCATCGGCACCGGCTTGGCCGAGCGCGCCCTCGTGATCGGCGCGGACGCCTTCTCCAGCATCGTCAATCCGCGCGACCGGGGCGCCGCCGTCATCTTCGGCGACGGGGCGGGCGCCGTCGTGCTGCGCCGTGGCACCCCGGACGAAGCCGGCGCGCTGACCGCGTTCGACCTGGGCAGCGATGGGGAACTCGCCGACCTGATCATGGTTCGGGCGGGCGGGGCGAGACAACCCGCCGATGCCGAGACCGCCGAGGCGGACCGTTGGTTCGCGATGCAGGGCCGGCCGGTCTATCGACACGCTGTCCGACGCATGACGACGTCGTCTCGCGCCGTGCTGCAAGCGACCGGCTGGCGGGCCGACGAGGTGGATCGGCTCGTGGCCCACCAGGCCAACCAGCGAATCCTCGACGCGGTCGGCGCCGAACTCGGCCTCGCGACCGACGCCGTCGTCACCAACGTCGAACGTGTCGGCAATACCGTCGCGGCGTCGATCCCGCTCGCGCTGGCCGACGCCGCGACGGCCGGAACGCTTCAGGCGGGACACAGAGTCGTTCTCACGGCGTTCGGAGGCGGCGCCACATGGGGGTCCGCCGCCCTGGTGTGGCCGTCCGTCGTCGCGCAGAGCGAGGAGTGAGGAGTGAGGAGAGATCCATGCAGGTCGAGCAGATTCGTGACGTCATCACGCGCCTATTGCGTGACGTGCTCGACGAGGAGGTCGTGCAGCCCTCGGGAAGCTTCGTCGAAGCCGGCATCGATTCGATGAGTGTGATGGACCTTTTGTTCAAAGTGGAGAAAACATTCGGCGTGGAGATCCCCGACGATCGACTCTCTGCCGTCGACAGCATCGACGGCATGGCGGCGTTCATCGAGGCGGAGCTTGGGAGGCAGAAGTGAAGATCACACCACAGGAACAGGGAAAATTCGGCGTCAGCGTCGAGAACTTCGACTCGACGACCGCGTCCGATGAGGACATCGCCGAGCTCAAGCGCACCGTCTACACGGAGAAGATCGTCGTGCTGCGCGACCAGGACCTCAGCGCCCAGGGATTCCTGGACCTCGGGCAACGCCTGGGCACGCCGGAGACATACTACGAGCCGATCTATCACCACCCGGAGGTGAAAGAGGTCTTCGTCTCCTCCAACGTGGAGGAAGACGGCAAGCTCGTTGGCGTGCCGAAGACCGGAAAATTCTGGCACTCCGACTATCAGTTCATGCCCCGCCCCTTCGACTTCACGCTGATCTATCCGCAGGTGCTGCCGGCCCGCAACCGGGGAACCTATTTCATCAACATGTGCGAGATGTTCGCCGGGCTCGGCGCCGACCTGCAGGCTGCGGCGCTCGACACGGTCGCGTGGCACAGCGTGCGCCGCTACTTCAAAATCAGGCCGTCCGACGTCTACCGTCCGATCTCCGAGGTGCTCGACGAGGTCGACCGGCGCACCCCTCCGGTCTCATCGCCGACCGCGCACCGGCATCCGCACACCAACGAGACGATCCTCTATCTGAGCGAGGGCTTCACCTTCTCCATCACCGACTCCGACGGCGCCGAACGGCCGGAGTTGCTGCACGCGCTGCTCGCCGCATCGGGACAGGCCGACGCCACCTTCGAGCACGACGCCATCCACCTGCAGACCTATGAGAAGGGCGACCTGCTCGTGTGGGACAACCGCAGCCTCGTTCACCACGCGCTGCACACCACCACGCCCGAGCCCGCGGTCTCCTATCGGGTGACGGTGCACGACGAAAGCTCCGCGCGTTGACCCCGACGGGCCGCGCGCCGGTCGTCACATTTGCGACCGACGAGGAGCTGTTGTCCAGCGTCCTTCGTTGCTACAAACCACACAGCCGATACGTACGGGAAATGGTGGTGACCCACTCCGACGGGGTGATCTGTGGCGCGGCGGAGCTGAGCATCGAGGAGTCGTGCTACATCGACGACACGGGCCACCTCAACGCCGTGGAGGTGATGATCGGCTATAACCAGATGTTGTATTACGTCATCGCGAAGGCCGTGCGTGAGGGCCTGGGTCCGGTCTTCTCGGGCTGGACGATGGAGGACTACTGGCGTCGTCAGCTGCCCGGCATCCTGATCACGAAGGTCACCAGCGAGTTTCGCCGACCGATCGATCCGCGCAACTATCACGGGGAGTTCGAGTTGACCGGCGTCGCACACCGCCGGCTGCGCCCCGAGAGTGCTCCGCTGACCGCGCTGGAGACCAGTTTCCGCTATTGGGACGACCACAATGGACGCGCAAGCGGACAGGTGGCCGTGGCGATTGTCGACGAGTGAGGAGCGACTTGTGACCAGCACCGCACCGCAGACCCTCGCCGACGTGGTGAGCCTGCACGCCGATCGGCGGCCCGCGACGCCCGCGATCATCTGCGCCGGTCAGGAACGCAGCTATGCGCAGCTGCATCGGTCGAGCAACCGGGTGGCCCGCGCGCTCATCGCCGCCGGACTCAAGCCGGGCGCCCGAGTGGCCTATCTCGCCAGGGAGTCGGTCCACTACTACGAGATCCTGTTCGGCTGCGCGAAGAGCGCGACCGTCCTGGTTCCTATCAACTGGCGGCTCACCGCGCCCGAGGTGGAACACATCCTGCGCGACTCGGCGAGCGAACTTCTCTTCGTCGAGAAGGCACTGTCCGATGTGGCGACGAAGGCCGCGGATGAGTTGCCACAGTTGGGTGCGGTCGTCACGCTCGACGGCGATGGTGATGGCGACGGCTTCGGCGGGTGGAGTTCGAGCCACGCCGACGACGACGTGACACCCGACACGGGCCCCGACGATCCGGTCGTTCAGCTTTACACCAGCGGAACCACCGGTCTGCCCAAGGGCGTCGTCGTGGCGCAGCGCAGCTTCTTCGCCATCCGTGACGCGCTGGCCGGGGCAGGGCTCGACTGGATCGACTGGCGCGACGGTGACCGCAGCCTCATCGGCATTCCCGGCCTGCACGTCGGCGGCGTGTGGTGGGCGATGCAGGGTTTCAGCGCCGGCGTCACCAACGTGGCGATGCCGCGATTCGACAGCGCCGAGGCGGTGCGACTCATCCGCTCCCAGGCCATCACGACGCTGTGTGTCGTGCCGTCGATGCTGCGGCTGATGCTGGGGGAGCCGGGTGCGGGCCGCGAGGCCTTTCGATCCGTACGGAAGATCGTCTATGGGGGTTCGCCGATATCGGAGACGCTTCTCACCGAGTCGATCGCCGCGTTCGAGGCCGACTTCGCCCAGATCTATGGGCTGACCGAGACCGGCAACACGGCCATCTGTCTGCCTCCCGCCGATCACGTGCCGGGCGGGCCGCGACTGCGTGCCGCCGGTCGGCCCTATCCTGGGGTCCGGGTGAAGGTCATTGACGGCGAAGGCAGCCCCCTGTCGGTCGGGTCGGTCGGGGAAGTTTGTCTGCACACACCGGCGCGGATGCTCGAGTATTGGAACCTGCCCGACGCCACCGCCGAGACCCTGGTCGACGGCTGGATCCACACCGGCGACGCCGGCTATCTCGACGCCGACGGCTATCTCTTCATCTCTGACCGCCTCAAAGACATGATCATTGTGGCGGGCGAGAAGATCTATCCGACTGAGGTCGAAAACGCGATAGCCGCCCATCCGGCCGTCGCCGAAGCTGCGGTGATCGGGGTTCCGGACGACCGGTTCGGCGAGGCGGTGCACGCGTTCGTGGCGCTGCGGCCCGGGCAGCGGGCCACCCCCCGTGACCTGTTGCTGTTTCTCAAGACGAACCTCGCCGCGTTTAAGATCCCCGCGCGATTCGAGTTCGTCGACGCGGTGCCACGAAACCCGAGCGGCAAGATCCTTCGCCGTGAGCTTCGGGACCGTTTCTGGCTCGACCGCGACCGTCAGGTCAACTGAAACCGGAGGGACCACCATGACCGAGGCGTTGACGATCGAGCGGATCCGCGCGGACATCGCCGACCTGCTCTATCTGAGCCCGGACGAGCTGACCGACGACACCAACCTCTTCGACTCCGGGCTCGACTCGGTGCGGGTCTTGGGTCTCGTCGAGCGGTGGCGTGCCGCCGGCGCCCAGGTGAGCTTCATCGACCTGGTCGAGAAGCCCACCGTGGCAGACTGGGCGGCGATGGTCGGGTCAGGGAGGGCCGATGCCTGACCGCCTTCCCCTGTCACAGGCGCAGCACGGCATCTGGACCGGGCAGCAGCTCGATCCGGACTCGCCGGCGTTCAACACCGCCGAATATGTCGACATCGCCGGCCCCGTGGAGGCCGAGGTCTTCGTCGCCGCGGTCCGCCATGTCGTGGCGGAGACCCCCGCGGTGCGGGCACGTGTCGTCGAGGACGACGACGGTGTCTGGCAAGTCTGCGACAGCGGGCCACAGTGGAGGGTGCACCTCGCCGACACGGCGGGCGAAACCGATCCGTTGGCCGCCGCGCTGAGGTGGATGACCGACGATCTGGCTCGACCCGTTGACCTGTCAGCCGATCCGCTGTTCGGCCATGCGCTGTTCCGGCTCTCCGACAACCGCTTCGTGTGGTATCACCGGGTGCACCACATCGCGCTCGACGGCTATGGGCTCGCGTTGTTCGCCCGCCGGGTCGCCGACGTCTATTCCGCCCTCGTCACCGGCGCCGATCCACCCGTGTGCGAGTTCGGCTCGTTGGCCGCGGTGGTCGACGAGGATCGGGCCTATCTCGACTCGTCGCGATATCTGAGTGACCGCGACTATTGGACTGCCTATCTCGCCAATCAGCCCGAACCGGTGACGTTGTCGGGCCGGTTCGGTCCGCTGCCACACACGGTGTTGCGCCGGCAGCGTCTGCTGAGCAAGTCCATTGTGGCCGAGCTCGGTGCCGCCGCCCGCCCGGTGAGGGCACTGTGGACCGAGGCGCTGATCGCGTCGTTCGCCGCCTATCTGCGCCGCATGTCCGGTGCCGACGAGGTGAATCTCGCGCTGCCGGTGATGAACCGGATCGGGTCGGTCGCGCTGCGCGTGCCATGCATGGTGCTCAACGTCGTGCCGGTGCGGCTCGGCGTCACGTCGGAGACCAGCCTGACCGAGCTGACCGGGCGGGTCGCCGAGCAGATTCGGCTCGGCCGCCCACACCACCGCTATCGCTATGAACAGCTGCGCCGTGACCTCAAACTCGTCACCAGTGATCGCAAGATGTTCGGACCGTCGGTCAACATCATGCCGTTCGACTATGGCCTGACCTTCGCGGGCCATCCCGCCATGGTGCGCAACGTCTCCGCCGGCCTCGTCGAAGATTTGGTGCTCAATGTCTATGACCGGGCCGACGGCACCGGCATGCACGTGACGTTCGACGCGAATCCGGCGACCTATGACGGCGATGAGCTCGAGGCGCACCTCGATCGTTTTCTGGGATTCGTCGAGACGGTGGCGCGCGACCCCGACAGTCCACTCGCGTCGGCCGAGCTGCTGCGGCCGTCGGAGCGCCAACGATTGGTCGCGTGGAATCCACCGGAAGGCCCGGCCGACCGGCAGACCGTCGGCGACCTGTTCCGGACGCAGGTCGCGGCGACCCCGGACGCGGTGGCGCTCGTCGCCGACTCGGTCACGCTGACATTCGCTCAGCTCAGCGCGCGGGTCAACAGGCTGGCCCGGCTGCTCGTCGCCGCCGGGGCCGGGCCGGGAAGCCACGTCGCCCTGCTCCTGCCGCGCACCGCCGACGCCGTCGTCGCCCTGCTCGCGGTGCTCGAGGCCGGGTCGGCATATGTGCCGATCGACCCCGACTATCCGGCCGCGAGGGTGACCTATCTGCTCGACGACTCCCAGCCGGTCGTCGTGCTCACCACCCGTGACCTGGCGGTTGAGTTGCCTGCGACGGCAACGGCCGACGTCATCGTCGTCGACGACCCGATGGTGCTGGCCCGCGTCGACGCGCTGCCCGGCCACGACCTGACCGACGCCGAGCGCGGCGCGCCGCTGCGGCCCGACAGCGCGCTGAGCGTCATCTACACCTCCGGTTCGACGGGTACGCCGAAAGGGGCCGTGCTGGAGCACCGGGGCATGGTCAATCTGTTCCATCACCACCATGAGCACCTCATCAGTCCCGAGGTCGCCGCAGCGGGGGGACGGCGGTTTCGGGCGGCGCTGACGGCGTCACTGTCGTTCGACACGTCGTGGGAGGGACTGTTGTGGCTGCTGGCCGGCCACGAGCTGCACTTCATCTGTGATGACGTGCGCCGCGACCCGGCCGAGTTGCTGCGCTATTTCGCCGCATGGCACATCGACTTCATCGACATCACACCCACCTATGCCGAGGAGCTGGTGCTCTGTGGCCTGCTCGCCGACGGGGCCTATCGGCCGGCGGTGATCGCGCTCGGCGGTGAGGCGGTCGGCGCGCCATTGTGGACGAAACTGCGGACTGTTGCGGGCCTGTCGACATATAACCTCTATGGCCCGACCGAGTGCACGGTCGACGCCCTGTGGTGCCGCCTGTCGGACAGTCCCACCCCTGTCATCGGTCGTCCGGTGCGAAACGCCCAGGCCTATGTGCTCGACCCGAAGGGCGCGCTGCTGCCGCCCGGCGCGACCGGCGAGCTCTATCTAGCCGGCACACCTCTCGGCCGGGGCTACCACAACCGGGACGAGCTGACCGGAGAACGGTTTGTGCCGAATCCGTTCGGCCCGCCGGGCGCCGTCATGTATCGCACCGGCGATCTGGCACGCTGGCGCCCGGACGGCGTCGTCGAATATCTCGGCCGCTCCGACGACCAGGTCAAGGTGCGCGGGTTCCGGATCGAGTTGGCCGAGATCGAAGCGGTCCTGTGTGGACACGATGGGGTCGGACAGGCGGCGGTGACGGCACGACGAGACGATCCCCGAGGAGACCGTCTCGTCGCCTACGTCGTGCCGGCAGATTCATCCACATCGGATTCGTCCTCAGTGGCGTCGTCGGATCTGCGGCGGTATCTCGCCGCCCGTCTGCCCGACTATATGGTCCCGACCGCCTTCGTCATGCTCGACCGGTTGCCGGCCAACGCCAACGGCAAGCTCGACCGGGCCGCGTTGCCGGCACCCGAGATCGCGGCCGAGGTGGCACGCGCGCCGCGCACCGAGCTCGAACGGCGACTGTGCGCGCTCTTCGCCGAGGTGCTCGACCTGCCCGAGGTCGGCATCGACGACGACTTCTTCACCCTTGGCGGGCACTCCCTGCTCGTGGCCCGGCTACTCAACCGCGTACGGGTCGATCATGGGGTTCGTTTGGGAGTTCGGGCCGTCTTCGACGCGCCGACCGTCGTGGCCCTCGCGGAGCGCATCGACGCGCGGACCGCACGCGGCACGGCCGACGGTTCCGTCGACACCGCCGTGGACGCCGTCGACACCGAGTCGGACCACCCGTGGCGCGGGATCGACCTCGCGGCCGAGGCCCGGTGGGAGCGGTCGGACGCCCTCGGACCCTCGTTGGCCGACCCGGCTGCGCGACCACGGCGGGCGCTGCTCACCGGGGCGACCGGGTTCCTCGGAGCGTTTCTGCTCGACGCGTTGCGCGCGGCCGACATCGCGGTGGTGTGCCTGGTCCGGGCCGACTCAGAGGAGTCCGGTCGGCGGCGGCTGCGAGAGACGCTGCGGCGCTATCGCTTGGCCGACGATCTCGACGGCGTCGACGTCGTCGCGGGTGACCTGGCCGAACCCGACCTGGGGCTCGGCGTCGACGGCTTCGCCCGGCTCGCCGCCGACGTTGACGTCATCTATCACAACGGGGCGCGGGTCAACCATCTTGACCCCTATCCGAGGCTGCGCGCCACGAATGTCACCGGCACTCGGGAGATTCTGCGGCTCGCCACCATGACACGACTCAAACCCGTGCACCACGTCTCGACATGCGACCTCGCGGTGGCCGCCTCGGATAACCCACCGGTGCTCGCCGAGAGCCGCTTCGTCGACGCCGACGCGGTGGTCCCCAACGGATATGTGGCCAGCAAGTGGGTCGCCGAGGCGCTGGTGCGGGCCGCAGGACGGCAGGGCGTGCCGACGACCATCCATCGGCCCAGTCGGGTCAGTGGCGACACCCGCACCGGTGCCTGCAGCACCGCAGACGCTTTCTGGAGCATGGTGCGGGCCATGATCGTGGTGGCCGCCGCCCCGACCGTCGCCGAGGTTCGGGCCGACCTCGTGCCTGTCGACCAGGTCGCCGCCGCGATCGTGCACCTGTCGACCCGACCCGACTCGGTTGGCCGGACATTCCACCTCACCAGCCCCCGACCAGTGTCGGTCGGTCGGGTGCTCAGCAGGCTTCGGCGGCGGGGCTACGACATCGCCGAGGTCTCCGCCGAGCAGTGGCGACGCATGCTGGTCGAGGCCTCCGAGCGGGCCGCCGAAACCGGTGACTACACGTTGTGGCTGGCACAGGCCCACGCCGCGACGACTGGAGAGGGCGGTCAACAGATCACCTTCGCCCGCGACCACACCGTGGCTGGCCTGGCCGGATCGGAGCATGACATGGGCCCACTCGACGACGACGTCATCGACAGATATGTGGAGTTCTTCATCGACTGTGGACACTTCCCGGCTCCTGCGATGAGCGCCCGATGACCGGCGCCGCGACCACGCCGGCCCCGACTCCCGCGACCCCGACTCCCGTCGCCCCAACCCGGATCGCAGGCGCCAGGGCGTGGATCGCGCTCGCGACGGTGCTGGCAGCCACCTTCATGGGGCAGGTCGACGGGTTCATCGTCAACGTCGCCAGTCCCACCATCCAACGCGAGCTTCCCGCCGGATTCGACGAGATCCAACTCATCGGCGCGGTCTTCGTGTTCGCCTGTGCTGCGGGACTCGTCATCGGCGGCCGGCTCGGAGACCGGTTCGGTCGTCGACGGGTGTTCCTCGCGGGGGTCGCGGTCTTCACGCTCGCCTCGCTCATGTGTGGTGTGGCGAGCGATCCAGCCCAGCTCATCGGGTTCCGTCTTCTCCAAGGGGCTGCGGCGGCTGTGCTGATTCCGCAGGAGCTCGCGATCATCCGAACCATCTTCGACGACGACAATCAACGCGCCCGGGCGCTGGGTGCCTACGGTGTCGTGCTCGGACTCGGTGTCATCGGCGGCATCGCGGGTGGCGGCGTCCTGGTCGATCTCGACCTCGCCGGTCTCGGTTGGCGGGCGGCGTTCCTGGTCAACGTGCCCATCGGCGTCGTCATCGTCGCGCTCGGACGATTCACCATCGACGAGAGTCGTTCGGCCACGACGACCGGCCTCGACGTCGTCGGTGCGGCCCTCACCATGGTCACGATCCCGGCGCTGCTCGTGCCGCTCATTCTCGGACCACGAGCCGGATGGTCGGGTCTCATCTGGATCTGCGCTCTCATCGGTCTGGTGACCGCCGGACTGTTGGTCACGCACCAGCGTCGCCTGGCAACCCGGGGCGGTGAACCCCTCTATCCGCCGCATGTCGTCACCACACCCGGATTCCGACCGAGCCTGCTCGTTCTCGGTGCCTTCTTCGCCGGAAACGCCGGGCTCTATCTGGTCTTCACCTATCACCTGCAGACCGGCCTGGGTCTGGCGCCGATCACGGCCGGACTCCTCTTCGCGCCGGTCGGCATCGGTTTCGCCGCGGGTTCGGCCGCGAGCAGCCGACTCGCTGTGCGGTTCGGGTCGTGGTTGCCGGTCATCGGAACCACGATCATCACCGTCGCACTCATCGGCGCGGTCGGAGCGGCCACGCTGCCGTCGTTGACCCAACGTGTGCTGCTCAGTGCGCTCATCGCGATCACCGGGTTCGGCCAGGGGCTGGTCGTGGCGCCGCTCGTGGGCGCCATCCTCGGAAGGTTCACACCCGACGACGCCGGAGCCGCCTCCGGCGTCGCCTCCACCGTCGTGCAGTTCGGTCTCGCCTTCGGCTTCACCACGGTCGGGTTGGTCTATTCCACTGTGCTTGGTGGGATCCCGGGCGACCCCACCCTCGGCTTCGCCGCGCAACGATCGGCCTTCATCGCCGCGGCCGTGGTGCTCGCGGTGGCGTCAGCCGGCACAGGGCTCGCCTGCGTTCGCCTGAGAAGACAGTGAAAAACCTGTCGACCACGCGGGAACCCAGGCGACCGCGGGATCGACTACACCAGTGATGTTCGTCCATTTCGGAATGAAGGAGACTGTGGATGCGCGCTCGACAGGTCATCGCGGTCGCGATGGCGCTCGTCGTCACGGCCACCTCGGGGTGCGGCGGAGCCTCGCCGCGCACGGATGCCCCCAAAGCCAGCACGGCGGTTGAGGGTAAGACCAGCTATCCATTGACCATCAACAACTGTGGCAAGGACTACACCTTCGCGCAGGCACCGAGCCGCGTCGTGGTGATGAACGGCGGTTCCGTCGCCGAGGTATCCTCGCTGCTCGAACTCGGCGTCGGCGACCGCATCGTCGCGAACGCCCAGAACTATGGGGCATCCGAGGTCACCGGTCGGGCGGAGGCTATCTCCAAGCTTCCCACCGGCGGAGTCAAGCTGAACAACCTGCAGGACATTCCCCGCGAGGCCATGCTCGCGCAGCGCCCCGACTTCGTCATCGCCACCTATGCCGGCGGGTTTGCCGCCGACTCCGGTTTCGCCACCCGCGAGGAGCTGCTCAAAGCCGGAGCCAACACCTATGTCCCGGCGACTGCTTGCGGGGCCACCGGCAGTGTGACCGGCACGCCGTCCATCGAGGACAGCTACAGCATGCTCCGCGACTTCGGCAAGATCTTCGACAGCGCGAGCCAGGCCGAGAAGATCATCAGCGACTCGAAGGCGCAGCTCGCCGCGCTCTCGGCGAAGCTGAAGGACAAGCCGGCGAAGAAGGTCATGGTGATCTTCCCCGGAATGGGCGCCGACGACCTCGCCTCTGTGGCGGGCAACGGCATCTGGAACGACATCCTCGCCAAAGCCGGCGGCGTCAACGCCTTCGCCGGCGCGACGACGGAGGTCTTCGCGACGATCAGCAAAGAGCAGGCCGCCGCGGCGCAGGTCGACGCGCTGGTCATCGTCAACTACATGAACCCCGACCCGCAGGCCACCGCCACGAAACTGTTCAAGCAGTTTCCCCAGTGGCAGGCGGCCAAGGATAACCGAGTGGTGATCCTGTCCGACTCCATCTATCTCGGGCCGAGCAACCACATCGCGGTGAGCAAGATCGCCGCAGCGATCCACCCGGATGCGCTTTAGGGACCTCCGGCCGGCACGAGATTCGTGCCGGCCGGCCCGCCCCGCCCCGCTGCACGCCGTGCCTCTGCCAGTCGCACTCGGCGTCGCGGTGATGTCGCTCGCCGCGGTGATGCTGTGCGCCGTGGCGGTCGGCTCCATCACGGTGCCGGTGGCGGACACCTGGCAGATCATCGCCGCGCACCTCGCCGGCGGCGGCCCGCCGGCCGATTTCGTCTTCGACCAGATCATCTGGGAGTTTCGCCTGCCCCGGGTGCTGCTCGCCGCGCTGGTCGGCGCCGGGCTCGCAGTCGCGGGCGCGCTGCTGCAGGCACTCGTCGCCAACCCGCTCGCCGAGCCCTACGTTCTCGGCCTCACCCCGGGCGCCTCCCTCGGCGCGGTCCTCGTCATCACCACAGGCACGGCCACCCTCGGGGGATTCGGTCTGTCGTCGGCGGCGTTCGCCGGCGCCATGCTCGCCGCGGTGCTCGTGTTCGCTCTCGGCCAGCAGCACGGCCGACTCGCACCAACCCGGCTCATCCTCGCCGGCATCGCGGTGGGCTATCTCCTCATCGCACTCACCAGCTATCTGCAGCTCAAGGCGTCTCCGAGTGACCTGCGAAGGCTCATGTTCTGGCTGCTCGGCAGCGTCGCGGGCGCCGACTGGACGCAGCTCGGCCCGGTCACCGCGATCGTCTTGGCGGCCACGACGCTCGCGGTCCTCCTCGGGCGTCGCCTCAACGCCCTCGTCACCGGAGACGAGACCGCCACCGCCCTCGGCGTCGACGTGCGTGGGCTTCGGATCGTCGTCCTCGCCGTCGCGGCGCTGTTGACCGGCACCCTTATCGGCGTCGCGGGTGGCATCGGATTCGTGGGACTCATTATTCCGCACCTGGTGCGCCTGGCCTTCGGCGCCGACCATCGGCGTCTCCTGCCGCTGACCGCCGTCATCGGCGCCGTCTATCTTGTCGTGGTCGACCTGATTTCCCGCACCGTCGATCGCCCCAACGAGCTGCCGATCGGCATCTTCACCGCCGCCTTCGGCGCCCCCTTCTTCCTCTGGCTCCTTCGGCGCAACCGCACCCTCACCACCGAACAGTGACATCCACAGTGGAAGAGAGCATGCGACTCGATCTCAGCGGCGTCACCGTCGCCCTCGGCGCGGCGACGGTGCTCGACGGCGCCAGCCTTGAGGTGGCAGCCGGCGAGCTGGTCGGCCTCGTCGGTCCGAACGGCAGTGGCAAGACCACGTTGCTGCGCACCGTCTATCGTTCCCAGCGCCCCGACACAGGCATGGTGCGGGTCGGTGGCGACGACGTCTGGACGCTGTCGGCGAGGGGGGCGGCTCAGCGCACGGCCGCGGTCCTGCAGAGCGGGTCCGCGCCGGAGGGGCTCACCGTCGCCGAGATCGTGGCCCTCGGTCGAACCCCGCATCAGGGTCTGTTCGACCGGCAGACCGACCTCGACCGTTCGGTGGTCTCCGACGCGCTCGCCCGCACCGGGACGGCCGCGTTCGGCGACCGCACCTACGCCTCGTTGTCGGGCGGCGAACGTCAACGGGTCCTGTTGGCCCGGGCGCTCGCGCAGCAGCCTCGCCTGTTGTTGCTCGACGAGCCCACGAACCACCTCGACATCCGGGCTCGGTTTGAACTGCTTGACCTCATCGCGCGTACGGGCGTCGCCACGCTCGCTGTCCTGCATGACCTTGACCTCGCGGCGCGCATCTGCGACCGCATCGTGGTGTTGTGCCGGGGCGCGGTTGTCGCCTCCGGTCCGGTGCTCGAGGTGCTCACCGTCGAGTTGTTTCGAGACGTCTTCGGCGTGGCGGCCGTCGCCGAACGGCACGCCGACGGTGTCATTCGCATCGCCTATGCCGCGGACCCACTCGCGCGGCCAACGCAGGGTGCTTCGATGGCGCAACCACGCGAGGACGATGACGAGTTGGGTGACGGCGGGCGTCTCACCGGTCGCCTGAACCGGACAGGCACCGGTCCTCCGGGTCGATAGTGCGCAGCACGCGTCGACCGATGTCGCGCAGTTGCCGCACCTGCGCTGGCGTCAGAGGATCAAAGACCATTCTCCGTACGGCGTCGACGTGGCCCGGTGCGATCTCGACGAGTGTGCGCCTGCCGTTCTCGGTGAGGATCGCGAGGGTGGTGCGTCTGTCAGCCGGATCGGCAGCCCGCCGAACCCAGCCACGTCGCTCGAGTCGATTGACCACATGGGACAGTCTCGACAGCGAACCGTTGGCGAAGACCGCCAGCTGGCTCATGCGCAGAGTCAGATCGGGTGCCTGCGACAGCCCGGCCAACACCTGATATTCGAAGTGGCTGATTCCGGCGTCGCGTTGCAGTTGCGCGTCGAGCGCCGCGGGCAGCTTGATCATCAAGCCGGCCAACGCGAGCCACGCCTCCATCTCATCGGCGGTCAGCCAGTGAGGCTGCTGCGGTGTGTGGGTCGCCGAGTCCATCGGCCCACGATAACCTGCCGGTCGAGACCACTCCCCGCCGAATGCTTGACGAGTCAACTTCTTCGGGCTAGCTTTTAGTTGAATCGTCAAGTTAAGTCGCGCAGAGGAGAGACCCCATGAACACCTTGCTGTGGATCATCGCGGGCGTGCTCGCCGTGGTCTTCGCCGCCGCCGGCCTCATGAAGATCACCCAACCGAAAGAGAAGCTGGCCGCATTCGGCCTGGCGTGGACGCAAGACTTCACCGCCGGTCAGATCACCAGCATCGGTCTGGTCGAG
Source organism: uncultured Actinomycetota bacterium (assembly GCA_963736695.1). GTDB lineage: Bacteria > Actinomycetota > Actinomycetes > Mycobacteriales > Micromonosporaceae > CAVTPU01. The sequence goes on along the minus strand of CAVTPU010000004.1, from coordinate 1,319,290 downwards.
CTGCTCGGAGCCATCGGCCTCGTCCTGCCAGGGGCTCTCGGCATCGCGACCATCCTCACACCCCTCGCCGCCACCGGCTTCGCCATAATCATGATCGGCGCGGCGATCACCCATGCCCGCCGCAAGGAGACCCCACTCATCGGCGTGAACCTCCTCTTTCTCGTGCTCGCCGCCGTCGTGGCCTGGGGAAGGTTCGGCCCATACGCCTTCTGAGACCAACGGTCATCGCGTTGCCTCAGGCGTGAGTCGATCGTTGACCCGACGAAGTCGATGTGTCGGCGAACGCCGGCGACCGGGTTGGCGGTGACGCCAGTGGGCGAGGCGAGGCGTTGTCGGAATCCACCGCCACGTCGGGCCGGGACGGCGACTATCGCTTGCCGGTCGGTTCGACCGTGGCGTTGGCGGCCCGCTCCTGGTGGCGCAACCGCTGGCGGGTTGGAGCACTGGGAGCCACCGTGGTCGCGCCACTGGTCGTGTTGTCTAACGTACTCGTCGACGCTCCCGTCACCCATGCCGCGGCGGTGGTCGCGGTCACGATGGCGGCGGGGGCGTTGACGGTCGTGGGCGAGGCGTTGTGCTCCGGCTTGGCCGAGCATATGGTCCGCCACGACCTGACCGGCCGCGCCGACATCTCGCTGTGGACACATCTGCGGTCCGTTCCGCTGTGGCGGCTGACCGGGGTGTCACTGCTCACCGGCGCGGTCGTTCTCATCGGACTGTTGCTGTGTGTGCTTCCCGGGGTGGTGGCCTTCGCGTGGCTGGCGTTGGCGACGCCGGTGACCAGCTTCGAGCGGGTCGGCGTGTGGCAGTCGCTGCGCCGCAGTGTCGCCCTGGTTCGCGGGCAGTTCTGGCGCGTCGCCTCACTGACCACCGCGGCACTCGCGTTGTTCTTTCTCGGCGATCAGCTAGAGGAGACCCTCGCCGACCTGCACGCGCCACTGTGGACGGAGCTGATCGCACAGATCGGCATCGAGGCCGTGGTGGTGACCGCTACCGCGGCTGTCGTCGTGGCGATCCACCGCCAGTTGCGCGACGGCTACCGCGCCGTGTGACGGCGTCTGAAAAGCCATGCCACGATGGCGCCGATCGCCACCAGTGCGGCCCCGGCCGCATAGAAGACGGACGAACCGTTAGGCGATGGCGACGTGGAACCGCCGGCCAGGCTGACCGAATCGTTCGTCGAGCCGGTGGGGTCCGCGTCGCCGATGCCCGAGGTCGCGCCAGACTGGGGGCTCGCGTGGGAGGTGCGTGTCGGGTTGGCGCTGGCCCGCGTCGCCGCACTGCCGGTGGCCGTGGCCCGCGGAGCCGGCCCCGGCGTCGCCGTCGGCCCAGGGGTGACGGGCACGGCGCCGGAGCTCGTGACCGTGACCGTGACAAGCTTCGCAACCGAGTTGATAAGGACAGTTCCGTCGTACGCGTGGAATGTGATCTTGGCGGTCCCGGACGGTGCGCTGGCCGTGAAGGTGATCGTATATGGCCAGCTCTGCCGCGCGGTCTGTGTGCCCCGCGCGCCGATCGGCACCCCGGCGGCGTCACTGAAAGTCACGCGCCCCGCGCCACTGGCTGATCTGGTCAGCGGCGTGCCGCCCCGAGACATCGTCACCTTGCCGGGAACCAGTCCGGTCAACTCCACAAGAAACTCGCGGTGGACGATCGGATAGGTCACGGGGGAGTCGTTGCCGATCTTGGCGCTGAACGACGACGGCGTGGCGGCGGGTATTGTCGCCGACAGGTTGAGCAGGAACACCTCGCAGTCGCCGTTGCGGGCGGCCGTGGCCGGCGAACCTAGGCCGGCGATGGTCATCACCGTGACGATTGCCGCTGCGACGGTGATCGTCGCGAACCGGGTGAGCACGCGGGTGACGGGCATGGGCACCTCAAAACGAGTGGGTGGGCGCGGGCCATCGGTCACCCTACGTGGCCGAGATCATCGGGACAAAATCTCCGCCCAGCCGAACGCCCCACGCCATCGCGGAGCCCGCGCGATGATGGGAGCCGTGACGACCCTCGCGGTGACTTTCTCGGCGACCGGCGGCGGATCACCGACCGATGCCGCGCTGACGGTGCCCATATGGGGCTGGCTGCTGTTGATCGTGGCGATCGCCGGGATGCTCGGCGTCGACCTCGCGCTGCATCACGGCAGCCACGTCATCGGGTTTCGGGAGGCGCTCGCGTGGTCGGCCGTGTGGATCACCGTCGGGCTCGGGTTCGGCGTGCTGCTGTGGTGGTGGAGCGGTTCGGAGACGGCCGAACTCTATTTCACCGGCTATCTCATCGAAAAAGCGTTGTCGATCGACAACCTCTTCGTCATGGCGATGGTCTTCGCCGCGTTCGCCGTGCCGGCAGCCTATCAACACAAGGTGCTGTTCTGGGGAGTCATCGGCGCCCTCGCGTTTCGCTTGGCGTTCATCTTCGCCGGAGTCGGTATGCTCGAGACGTTCTTCTGGACCGCCTATCTGTTCGGCGCGTTTCTCATCTTTACGGCCTATCGCATGGTCGTCGCGCACGACAAGGAGGTGCATCCCGAGCAGAACCCGTTGGTGCGACTCGCCCGCCGCGCCATCCCGACCGTCCCTCGGTTCGACGGCGACCGGTTCATCACCACGGTCGACGGCAGAAGGGTCGCGACACTGCTGTTTCTCGTGCTCGTCGCGGTGGAGGCGACCGACCTGCTCTTCGCCATCGACTCGGTCGCCGCGGTGTTGGCGATCACGACGAACACGTTCATCGTGTGGTCCGCCAACGCCTTCGCCATCCTCGGGCTTCGCAGCCTCTATTTCTGCCTCGCGGGACTGCTGCGCCGATTCCGCTATCTGCACTACGGCTTGGCCCTGTTGCTCGCCTTCGCTGGCGTGAAACTGATTCTCTCGCAGACCCCGGTCGGCAAACTGCCCATCGGGCTCACTCTCGGCGTCATCGTGCTGACGATCGCCGTGTCGATCGGGTGGAGTCTCGTCGCGACCCGTGGCCCGTCCCATCCGACGAAGGAGTGACTCGCCGGGCGGCTCACACCGCCCACTGGTAGTGGCGCATGCTGTGACCATGACGCACTTCAGCACGCTGTCGCGGATCGTCATCGACGTCCCCGGTGACGAGCACGACCGCGTGGTCGCGTTCTGGCGCGCGGCGCTCAACCTGCCACTCGTCGCATTTGAGCGGTTTCCCGACTATCACGGCGCCGCCCTGCCCCACGAGGGCATGGGGCTGCTGGTGCAGAGACTCGGCGGCGGAGCACCCCGGGTGCATCTGGACATCCACACAACCGACCGCTCCGCCGAGGTCGCCCGGCTCAGCGAGCTCGGCGCCACCGTCGTTGAGGAGGCCGAAATGTGGACGGTCATGCACGACCCCGCCGGGTTGATCTTCTGCGTCGTGACCGACGCGGGGCTGGACGACACCAACTCCAACCGGTGGACCGACGAACCCGCCTGACGCCGAGGGGCGCGACGTGGGTTTATGATCCGGCGATGTCAGCGATGGCCCGATCCAGAGCCGCCGCGTCGAGAGCGACCATCTCCTTCGCCCGGATGACGCCCTGCGCGGAGATGAAGAAGGTCTCGGGGAAGCCTGTCACGCCGAACTCCCGCACCACATCACCGCGGGTATCGACGAGATTGTCGTATTCGATGGTGTTGCTGCGGACGTAGGCGCGCGCCGCAGTGGCCGTGTCCTGGGCATTGACTCCGATGAATACTACGCCCCGGTCGCGCCAGCGACGTTCGCCAGCGGCGAGGGCGGCAGCCTCCTCCTGGCACGGCGCGCACCATGACGCCCAGAAGTTGAGCACCACTGGCCGCCCTCGGTGTTGCGACAATCGCGTCACTGCGGAGTTGTCCAATGTTCGCAACGAGAAGTCGGGCGCACTCATGCCGACAGGCGACGCCGACAATGCTGTTTCGCTTCCCGGCCATACAGCGGGAAGCAGAATCGCGATAAGCGCCATCGCGAGGCCCGCCACCACCGCAGTCGCGACGCCGTGGCCTGATTCGTGGCGCCGATCCGGCGACTCGGGGATCGCCTCGGTGTCGCAAGGGGTGGGTTCGCTCATCGCTCTCATCCCTGTTGTCATGGTTCGCCATCCGAAAACATCCACTGTAATCAATGTGATGTGCGGAGTCTCGCACGGTTGAGTGTGGCAGGGCAGCGAACCGTGAGGCAGGGACGAGCGTCCCGACCAAGTGGGGACTTTCGCCTCAGTCCGCGGTGGGTGGCGACGCGTACAAAGAAAGGCGCCAATGAATGTATGGCTGGCTAGTGTCCCGGATCGGGATCGAGGTGACCGCGGTGACTCACGACCCAAAACCTCCTGTCGGTGCATCCGCACATCACCCCCCGCGTCGTCGGCGTGGACTGATCGTGACCTTCGGCATGGTGATCCTGTTAGCCTTCGGTTATCTCGCAGTGAGCGCGTTCACCGACGCGGTCGTCTATTACCGCACACCGACCGAGATCGCGTCGCTCGCCGGCGAACACGTCCGGCTCTCCGGCACGATCGTGCCCGGAAGTATCGCGTCGACGTCAGACAACGGGATCACCTTCAACGTCACCGACGGGTCGACGATCGTGAGTGTCACCTATGCCGGGACCCGTCCCGCCGCGCTGCGGGACGGGGGAGAGATCGTCGCCGACGGAGAGGTCGGCCCATCCGGTGTCAGCTTCGTCGCTCAGAACCTGATCACGAAATGTCCATCGAAGTTCGACTCCCAATCGGGGTCCGACGATGGCTGACACATCCGGAGTCTCTGAATCTCTGGTCTTCGACTCGGTATCCAAGGCCTACGGTCGCACCAAGGTTCTCGTCGGTTGTGACTTTGCGGTGCCGTGCGGGTCTTATCTGGCGCTGATGGGGGCTAACGGAACCGGGAAGACCACCATCCTGCGCCTCGCGGCTGGCCTCATGCGTCCCGATCGTGGCCGAATTGTGGTCGAAGGCGTAGCTCTGTCCGCTGACGACTTGTCGCCTCGGTCGGCGATCGGGTTTGTCTCCCACGAGACGTCTCTCTATGCCGATCTGACGGTTCGCGAGAACCTGGTCTTCGCGGCACGCCTCTTCGGTTTCGCCCAACCGGCGTTACGAGTAGTTCGGGCCGCTTCCTGGCTGGACATCGAGTGGATCCTTGATAGGCCGGTGCGGGTGCTCTCCCGGGGCATGCGCCAACGGGTAGCGTTGACGAAGGCCCTGCTCCACCAACCACGGATTCTGCTTCTCGATGAGCCTTACACCGGACTGGACGACCGATCGGCTGGTCTGCTGACCGAGTGCCTGGCCCGTCATCACCGTGCGGGCGGGACGATCGTGGCAGCCCTGCACGAAATGCCGCCAACCACTCACGGTCCCACCCAAACGGTCACTATCGAACGCGGCCGAGTCGACCATCAAGAGAATCCGCCCGTACGCACCTGCGGCCCGGCTGTGCCGGCGGAGTTCGCGACCGCTCAGGAGAGTCGGCGATGACCGGGTTGCGGGCAATCGCCACCATCGCCGGCAAAGACCTGCGGCTGGAGTGGCGCACCCACGACGTGCTCGGTTCGATGGGTCTGTTCGCGTTGCTCATCGTCGTCACCGCGAGCTTCACTCTGCCGACCGACGGCGACGACCAGAACGCCATCACGGCGGGCACGCTGTGGATGGCCGTGCTCTTCGCCGGTCTGCTCGGAATCGGCCGGTCCCAGGCGGTCGAGACCGAACAGCGGTGCCTCGACACGTTGCTGCTCGCGCCGATCGCACGCGAGTGCGTATTCCTAGGCAAACTCTGCGCCAATCTGATCTTCAGCTGGTCGATGGCGCTGGTGCTCGTGCCGGCGTTCATCGTGCTCAGCCGGTTTGACTCTCCCAACATCGCACTGCTCATGCTCGGGGTGATGCTGGGCACCATCGGATTGGTCAGCCTCGGCACCACGTTCGGCATGGTGACCGGGCAGACCCGTATGCAGCAACCACTCCTGCCGGTGTTGGTGATGCCGATCGCCACCCCGTTGATGATCGCGTCGGTGCAGGTCAGCGCCTCCGCGCTCGCCGGCGGGGGATTCGATGTCAACCTGCGTTGGCTGGCTCTGCTGGGCGGCTGCGATGCCCTGTTTCTGCTTATCGCCGTGTTGACAGTGCCATATCTGGTTGAGGAGTGACCATGTCCCGTCCGCGGCTACTCACTGCGACGACCATCGGGGCGGTCGCTTTGCACATCGCGTTCGCCTTCATGGTGGCGCCAGAGGACGCGGTGCAGGGACCCTCGCAGCGAATCTTCTACGTCCACGTGCCATCGGCGTGGATCGGCTTTCTGGCACTGGGCGTGCTATTCGTCGCGAGCATCGTCTATCTGCGCACCAGAGACCCGCGCTACGACGAGATCGCCAGTGCGTCAGCCGCGGTCGGCGCGGTCTTCATTACCGGTGTGTTGATCACCGGTCCGCTGTGGGCGCGTGCGGCGTGGGGAGTCTTCTGGGTCTGGGACCCGCGACTCACCTCGTTCTTCGTGTTGTGGCTGATCGTGGTCTCCTATCTGCTGCTGCGTCGGCAGGTCACGGAGCCCGGCCGGCGGGCCCGCTATAGTGCGGTGCTCGGCATCATGGGTTTCCTCGACGTTCCCATCGTCTATCTCTCGGTGAGCTGGTGGCGTGGCCTGCATCCGGCCCAAGTGGTCGTTACCCGGGAAGGACCCCAGATGCCGCTGGCCATGCTCGCCACACTCGGCGTCGGATTGATCTCTTTCACGCTTCTCTATCTATGTGCGATGCGGAGCCGACTGCGCGTCGAACGGCTCAGCGCGTCGGCGCTCGACGAGGAGGCGGCCGAATGAACCAGTATGGCTATCTGATCATGGCCTATCTCGCAACTGCTGGACTCTACGGGGGCTATCTCCTGATTCTTCACAGACGCGAGCGGGCGCTATCGCGCCTCGCGGAACGGCGGAGCGATGGCCGGGTTCGGTGAATTCGCGCTCCTACTGGCAGTCGGAGCGGCGGCATGGGCGCTCGTTAGTGGGGTGCAGAGCGTGCGCGATGGGCGGCGCGACCTCGGGCGCAGCGCTCAGGGCGCGTTGTTCGCGGCTGCCTTGAGTCTGACCGCGGCATGCGCGGCCCTCGTCGTCGCGCTGGTCGGCCGGGATTTCTCCGTGATCTACGTGGTCGAATACACCAGCAGGTCGATGTCGCTTCCCTACACCCTGGGTGCCTTCTGGGCCGGGCAGGCCGGCTCGCTGCTGCTGTGGGCCTGGCTTGTCGCCGTGTGCGGTTTTGTGGCACTGCGTCTGCCGGCCCGTCCTGCAGGGTTCGATCCGGTGGCTCGGTCATATGTGACGGTGACGATCTCGGCGGTGGTGCTGTTGTTCGCGGCACTGGTGGCGTTCGCCGCGAACCCGTTCGACCGGCTGCCGACGGCGATGCCCGACGGTCAGGGGCTGAACCTGCTGTTGCGCAACTATGGCCAGCTGGTGCATCCGGTCGCGCTCTATCTCGGGATGGTCGGTCTCACGGTTCCGTTCGCATTGTGTGTGGCGGGTCTAGCCACCCCGCTCGCCGACGAGGCGTGGTTGGTGCCCGCCCGTCGATGGACCATGTGGTCGTGGGTATTCCTGACCGCAGGCATCGTCCTCGGTATGCAGTGGTCCTATGTGGAGCTTGGCTGGGGCGGCTATTGGGCATGGGATCCGGTCGAGAACGCGAGTCTCCTGCCGTGGTTGACGGCGACCGCGTTTCTGCACTCAGCCGCCTTGCAGCAGCACAAGGGAGCGCTGCGGGTCTGGAACCCGGTTCTCGTGATCACCACCTTCGTTCTGAGCATTCTCGGGACCTTCCTCACTCGCTCCGGTGTCGTCTCGTCCGTGCACGCCTTCGGCGAGTCGACGGTGGGTCCGTTCCTGCTCGGCGGGGTCCTCGCCGCGGTGGTGATCGGCGGTGGCCTGTTGGCGCGCCGAATGCCGGCGCTGCGTGGCGGCCCCCGACTCTCGCTGACCTGGTCGGCGGAGGGATCGGTGCTGTTGGGCAACGCGCTGCTCGCGGCGATGGCGGCCGTCGTGCTATGGGGAACGTTGTTCCCGCTGACGAGCAAGGCGATCAACGGTGTGGAGTCCTCCGTCGGAGCCGGCTTCTATCAGGCGGTGGTGACGCCGATGGCCCTCGTCCTCCTCGCTGCGGCCGGTGCATATCCCGTGCTGCGGAGGTGGCGTCTCGGCCACACCGGCGCGGTCCCAGCCGCAGCGGTGCGCGCGGTGGTGGGTGGGCTGCTCGCCTTCGGTGTGGCGACGGCGCTTGACCACGGGCGGCATGTGGCAGTGACCGCAGTCGTCGGTCTCGCCGCGGCGGTTGCGACTGCGGTGGCGGACCCGCTCGTCGCTGCGGTCGTGCGGAGCCGATCCATCTCGGCGCAACAGCGCCCGGGGCGCCGGGCGATCGGCGCCGCGTTGGTCCACATCGGATTGGCGTTGTTCATTGCGGCCATCGCGGTCAACGTCGGCCTGCGCCAGCACGACCGGGCGAACATTCGTGCCGGCGAATCGATGACCATCGGAGGCTATGTCATCAGCCTCGACGACGTGAGAGTCGTGACCCGCGGCGAGCAGCAGGCCACGGTCGCAGCGATGTCGGTGGTCGACTCCGAGGGGCGATCGCTCGGCGTCCTCACTAGCGAACAGGTGGTCACGCGGACCCAACCGCAGGCGGTGACCGAGGTGGCGATCCGTTCGACACTCGGCGAGGATCTCTACCTCGCGTTGGAGGGCGCCACACCGGCGGACCGCTCGGCGACGATCGGCGCCTACGTGAATCCTGCGGTGGTGTGGATCTGGGTGGGCGGCTTCCTCATCGTGGGTGGAGGTGCCATCGCGGCTTGGCCGGTTCATGTCATGCCGGGGGTGCGGGGCCGCCGGTCTCCAAGTGGGCAGACCCCACGGGAGTCCCGCCGGTCGCAGGTCGGGCAGAGGGGGCGTTGACGATGGATCTGAGTGTCGTGTTCCTGGACTTTCTGCTCTTGGCGGCGGTGTTGCGCCTCACCGTCTGGCCACTGCTGGGCCAGACCGATGCGCCCCGATTGTCCGCAGGTCAGCCATCGGAAGGCGTCCGGCCCCGGCCCCCGTCCGGCGGTCCGGAACTGCCGCCGCCGACTGACCTGATCGAAGAGGAAATCTTGGCTCGCAAGGCGGTTCTGCTCGCGGTCGTTTGTCCGGCCTGTGGTCGGCGCCGCGATGACACCGACAGATTCTGCCGGGGCTGCGGCGCCGGCCTGTCAGCACGGGATGGTGAGTCTCCATGAGCGCGATGTCGAGCCGCCGGATGTGGGCGACCCTTCTTGGTTGCGGCGTGTGCTTTATGGCGACGGTCGCCATGCCCGTGGCCGCGTCGGCCGCGGTGGAGGCCCCTTCGCCGCAGCCTTCCGCATCAGCCTCACCGTCAACTCCGCCTGCGCCGATCGTGCAGGACTCCTGGATTGTCTGGATCGACGTGCAGGGGGCGGTCACGGCGGTTGAGCAGGATGTGGTGTTGACCAATTCGGCGACGAGCGCCTATGCGGGCGGCGCCGACCTGGGCGGCGGCAAACGATCGGTGTTCGTTCTCCCGTTGACAGGCGACGCCGAAAATCTGCAGTTTCTCGGTTTCCTCACCGACTCGACAGGCATGCGGCGCGACACCACCTTCGTCTCGACCGCCCCGATCTCGCCCGGACAGTCTCAGGCCGCGCTGCGGTTCGAGACCCAGGTTCTGGCGGACCTGGTCTTCCCGATCACCTATCCGACGACTCGTTTCACGATGATGGTTCCGGACGGTGTCGAAATCGACGCTCCACGACTGTCTCCGGATGGACGCAGTGAAGACCGGGGAACCTCGTATCAGGTCTACACCGGGAGCGACCTTCGTGCCGGTGACTCGATCCGGGTGGCGATGCGGCGTACGGCAGTGGGCCAGGAGCCGGCCTCGTCGAACACCATGACGCTCACTGTTGGCGCGTGCGCGGCGATCGCCGTTGCGATCGTGGTGGTCGTCCGACGTCGGCGTCGTCCGACCGAACAGGCGGCGTCACCCGCGGTGCCGAGGCCCACTCGACGCGATCAGGACGACACAGCCGACGTCGAGTTGCTGCTCGATCATGTCGCGTTGCTCGATCTCGCCCACGAACGCGGTCTGGTCTCCGACGACGCCGATTTTCGTCGCCGTCGTGCGGAGCTGACCTCTCGCATCGCCGCGAGCTGGCGCCCGGTGGGCGGCGTAAGCTCGTCGACCGTGCCGAAGGGAGAGCTATGATGGCGAAGCTATCGTGGTTCGGTTGGGTGCGCCGCCGGCTGGCAGGATGGACTCGGGTCCGGAGCATCGTGAGGGTCGTGGCGCGTCCGGTGCGCGATATTCACGCCGCTGTGCGTGCGACTGTGGCGGCATGGCGCGGATTGGGTGGCCGCCGGCGCCGGCGGACGGCCTTCGCGTTGGTGGTGGTTCCGTTTCTCATCCTCGGTGGGCTCACGGCCGCCTCGCTGCACTGGACCTCGCAGCCGTCCTTCTGCGCGAAGTGTCACCCCATGCAACCATTCATCGATGGCTGGCAGGCCGGTCCACATCAGAGTGTCAATTGCGAAGACTGCCATCTGCCTCCGGGCAAGGTGGCGTTCGTCGGCGGCAAGATCGCGGCATTGCAGGTGGTCGTCGACTACGTTCGTGGCGACTACCGAGACGAGTCGTTCAACGCGGTCGTCTCCAACGCCTCATGTCTGAGTTGTCACGCCACCATTGAAGACGCGGTGATCGTCTCGGATGGCATTCGAGTCGACCACAAAGGAATCATCAAGCTGGGTGGCAAGTGCATGTCCTGCCATTCGACGATCGCTCACGGCGAGGCGACGCCGATAGGCGCCCGCACCTATCCCACCATGAACTCCTGCTTCACCTGCCACAATGGACGCACCGCCAGCACGGACTGCGCGGTGTGCCACGTCAAGGGCGATTGGCGGTTGCCATCGTCGACGGATCCCTCCACGAAGGGTCCCTGACATGGCTGAGAACGAGAACCCAGTGTCGCCGCCGCCGCGCGGCAAAACCCATCTTCTCGTACGGGTCGTGGTTGGTCTTGCCCTTGTCGGAGTCGGCATCGTGGTGGGCCTGTTGCTGTGGGCCGGCGACGACGATGCTGATCGACCGACTGTGGTCGCACCGACGGTGCGTGCCGACCTCGGATATGCGTATCAGAACTGCCGGCAGTGCCACGCCGACTTTGACAAGGCGACCACTGCGAAGCAGGCAACGGACGTGATCTTCTCGCATGTCCGGCACTTTGGACGGGCGATCGGTGACTGTGCTACCTGCCACCTGGCCGACACTCACCGGCCCGACAAGACGACGCGTCCGACGATGGACCGCTGCTATCAGTGCCACGGCACCACCCGCGTCTCGACGGCGTCGGGCCGGTGTCTCACCTGTCATCCGGCGACGTTCATCCGCAAACCTGACACTCATGTGACGGGGTGGGCGGGGGCTCGGCACGCGGCGGAGGCCAAAGTCGACCGCAAGCAGTGCCTGAGTTGCCACGTCGAAAAGACATTCTGCGCCAACTGCCACTCGGGCACCGGACCGCCGTCGCACCAACTCGTGGGCTGGTCGACGGGATCGCACCGCGATGCTGCGGAGGGCAACCGTGCGCAGTGTCTGTCCTGTCACAACCAGCGTACGTTCTGCGCCGCCTGTCATGCGCGCAGCCGGCCCGCGTCGCACCGGATCTCCGGGTGGGCGAATGGAGGGCACGAGCATCAGGCGGAAGGGAACCGGGCATATTGCCTGACCTGCCACAACCAGCGCACGTTCTGCGCCACCTGCCACGCGGCGAAGGAGGATTGACGGTGCCCAGCGAACCGGAAGTCGAACGGCGAGAGGATTCACCGCGCCCCGGGCCGGCGGCCGATGGGCGCCTTGGGCTGGCCGCCGTCGCGCTGCTCATGGCACTCATGTTCGTCGGGGGATTCGTGGCTCGCGGAACGGTCGGTCCCGCGAGTCCCGAACAGATATCGCCCAGTGTGGGAAACAACGAGCCCGCCCCCGCTCTCGACGACACGCAACTGCGCGGCGGACTGCCATCGGGTCATCCGCCAGTCGGCGCGACAGTGACGGTTCGACCGTCGCCGTCGGTGTCGGGTCGGCCATGAGGCCGCTGAGCATGAGGTGTCGACCCAGGAGGTTATAGCGAGCAGCGCCGCCGTATGGGTGTTGACTGCCTGGTCAGACCGTCAGTAGCCTGCAAGTCACGTGATCAATCAAGATCAAGATTGGCGAACGCAAGGGGCCGCGACCGATGCCCGACCATTCGCTCGTCGTCGACGCCCGAGTGCGTCTGCCGCTCGACCGCCGCCCGGCCGCGCCACCATCGGCCGCGATGCACCGACACCGCTATGACGAAGTGCTCAACGTCACCGGAAAGCTGCAGGCCGGCACGACCGAGGCGCTGCTCGCCGACCTACGGGCCAACGGTGTCGGCCACGCCGTCGTCCACGCCGAGACCGAGGGCGGCGAGGACGTGGCCGCGCTCAACGCCGCGACCGCGCAGCTGGTCAGCGAACATTCGAACCTGCTATCCGGTTTCGGCACCGTGACCATGCCGCCGCCCTCCGGCGGCTCGGCCGGGCGTGAGGTCCGAGACTGTGCCGAACTCGGCCTCATCGGCGTGAACATCCAGCCAGCCTTCGCCGGCATGGACACACACGACCGACGCCTCTACGCCGCCTATGCCCGCGCTGAGGAACTCGGCCTCATCGTCGCGTTGCACACCGGCATCAACTACTCCCGGGTCTATCCGATGGCGCACGAGCGGCCAGAATTCCTCGACCAGGTCGCGTGCGACTTTCCCGACCTGCGCATCATCGCCTGCCACAGCGGATGGCCGTGGGTCGCCGAATATTGCGCCGTCGCTCGCCGCCACCCCACCGTCCACCTGGAACTCGGCGGACTGGCGCCGAAATATGTGCTCAAGCCCGGCACCGGGTGGGACCCGCTCGCCGGCATGCTCAACAACGTGCTGCGCGAACAGGTGCTCTTCGCCACCGACTGGCCCGTCTTCAGCCACGAACGAGCGTTGAGCGAATGGCGTGCCGGCCAACTGCGACCGGCCACAGTGGATGCGCTTCTCGGTGGCAACGGCCGCGCGCTCTTCGGCCAACCCGGACTGCGTCGACCATGACACCGCTCGACAGTGACTCCGATCTCGACCTCGCAGCCGAGTCCGTGCCCGGCGCGCTCGCCGACGCGGCCCGCCGATGGGGCGCGAAGGTCGCGCTCCACTGCGAACGCCGCCAGCAGACGGTCACCTTCGCCGAGCTCGACGAGCTCGCCACTCTTGTCGCCGACGGGTTGCGCAGCCGGGGAATCGGTCCCGGCGACCGGGTAGCGGTCATGTTTCGCAATGACCTCGAGTTTCCGGTGAGCTGGCTCGGAGTCTTGCGCGCCGGAGCCGCGATGGTGCCGCTCAATGTGCATCTGTCCGCACACGACCTCGCGCCGATCGCGCAGGCGACCACACCCGCGCTGGTGTTGGCCGCGGACGAGTTCGGCGGCGTGCTCGACGACGCACTCGACGCGGGCACGCCGCGATTGCTCCTGTCCACAGTCTCCGGCGAACTCGACGCACTCAAGGGGCAGCTGGCGCGGCTGGGCCAGTCGACCGAATCACCCCCGCCAGCGGAGGCGCCGCAATTTTCGTCACCGCGACCGGAGTCGCTGGCGAACATCCAGTTCACCTCGGGCAGCACAGGGCTCTCCAAAGGGTGCCTGCTGTCGCACCGCTATTGGCTGACCATCGCCGAGATGATGCGTCAACACGGGCCCCGACTGCGTCACGACGATGTGCTGCTGTGCGCGCAGCCTTTCTACTACATGGATCCACAGTGGAACCTCGTGGTATGCCTGCGCACCGGCGCGCGCCTCGTCGTGCTGGAAAGATTCCGATCCGGCACCTTCTGGAGCTCCGTCCAGCGACACGAAGCCACGTTCTTCTATTGCCTCGGGGTGATGCCGGCCATGATGCTGCGCACGCCACCCGTACCCGGGGAAAGTCAGTCCCGAATGCGTTATGTCGCCTGCTCAGCAATCCCGCCGGGTCGACACGCCGAGCTTGAAGCCCGCTATGGCGCGCCCTGGCACGAACTCTATGGCAGCACCGAAACCGGCCTGGACATCGTGGTCGACGCCGACGACCACGACCACGCGCTCGCCACTGGGTCGATCGGGCGCCCCGTCGCCAATCGGGAGATCCGCGTGGTTGACGAGAGCGGTTGGCCGGTGCCACGTGGTGTGGTCGGCAGGCTGCTTGTGCGTGGTGTCGCGACCAGTGACGGCTATCTCGACTCGCCGTCGAACACGATCGGCAACGGGTGGTATGTCACCGGAGACCTGGCGTGCTGGGACTCGGACGGATTCGTGCACTTCGCTGGCCGGGAGAAGGACATCATTCGCCGCAGCGGCGAGAACGTCTCGGCCGCGCAGGTCGAGCAGGCCGTGCAGAACCATCCCGACGTGCGACTGTGCGCATGCGTCCCGGTCGCCGATGACGTGCGTGGTGAGGAGATCAAGGCGTACGTGGTGCTTGGGCCCGGCGGTTCGGCGACAGTGGAGGAACTCGTCGCGCACACGCGGGAGCGGCTGGCCTATTTCAAGGTGCCGCGCTATTGGGAGTTTCGCGCCGAACTGCCGTTGACTCCGTCGGAGAAGATCGCCAAGGGCGAGCTGCGTCAGGAACCACAGGAGTCGCTCGGTCGGTGCTATGACGCGGTCGACGAGGTGTGGCTCGACCGGGTCGCGCCGCTCGCGCCGCCCAGGAGCGCGTGACGCGGCGCCGCGTTGCGTCAGCCCGCGTGCTCCCGCAGCCACTTCATTGCGGCCGGGGCCGAGTTGAGGATCGAGATGTGTCCGTCGTCCGCCGAAAACCACAGGTCGGCGGTGCGACATTGGCTGGCGAGCCACCGGCCGTGCGCGGCCGGCACGATTCGGTCCCGTCCGCCGTGCAGAAGCAGAACCGGCGCGGTCATCGTCGCGGGGTCGAATCCCCACGGCGCGACGAGGGCGAGGTCATCGTCGATCAGCCCACCCGGCCCCGCGGCGACGGCTGGGCCGACGACCTCGTCGAACCAGGCCCACGGTCCGGCGAGCGCCTCGCGATCGGCTGCGCTGAACCCAGGGTCGTAGTCGGCGCCCGAGGTTTCATAACGTTCCTTGGCCGCCCGTCCCTCGGTGGCGGCGCGCAGGGATGCGACACCTGACGGGATCATGTCCGCGAACCAGTCGAGCCCTGGGGAGTCGATGGGAGCGGGGCCGGCGACACTGACGACACCCAGCACCCTGTCGGGCAGCGCTGCGCCACACGCGAGGGCGTGCGGACCGCCACCGGAGTGGCCCAGCACGGCGAACCGATCGATACCCAGCGCGTCGGCGACGCGGGCGGCATCGTTGGCTGCCGACGCGACGTCACGACCTTCGTGGGGGGTCGAGCCGCCATATCCGGGTCGGTCATAGGAGACCCACCGGATTCCGAGCCGGTCGGCGGCCGGCATCAACGGCTCGGGTGGGATGCCGAGGTTCGGCGTGCCGTGGTGCCAGAAGACGGCGAGGCGGTCGGCTGTGGTGGACGACTCCGTGTCATAGGCGTGCAGTGTGCGGCCGTCATCGAGGTGCACGTCGATCTCTCGGGTCACCAGGCGAGCCTAACAACACGTACGCCCAACGTTGCGTGATCGTGGCGTTTGAGGGCCGTTGGAACGACCCTCAAACACCACGATGATGGCGTCGCGGTTCGTGGTGCTGCGGTGCGGTGTGTGTCAGAGAAGAGTTCCGGTCGTTCGGCCGTGCCGATGCATATATTGCACACGCACGGCACTGCCGACATGCAGTGAGCTGTATCGGTTCGCGTCGACTTCAACTCGCAGCGACACGGCGTCTGCGTCGCAGGTCACGTTGGCCCAGGAGGTCGGAGAGGTCACTCCATCGCCGGCGAGAGTGCTCAGTGCGGTCACCCGACCGGTGGCAACGGAGCCGGCCCGTTCAAGGCGGTGTGTGCGAACGCGGTTCGCGGTCGCTGATCCGATGACGAGGGCGATGGGTAGGCCGATCATCAGTAACAGTGCCAACCACGGAGTTTCCATATTCGCATGTTAATCGGACAGTCCGCTCGCGAACTACCTCCTGCGATGCGTCAATCAGGCGACCTGAGGTCACGACCGACAGTCGCGCCTGCGACGAAGCCACGTCCACATCATTGTGGTGAGCGGGTGTGCGGGTGTGGCGCGCCGACACCGACCGTTCCGCCCCGCTAGGATCGACCAATGGCAGTTGTGAAGATCAATGCGATTGAGGTGCCCGAGGGCGCCGGCCCCGAGCTGGAGAAGCGGTTCGCCGCGCGCATGGGAGCGGTCGAGAACACCCCGGGTTTTCTGGGGTTCGAACTGCTCCGCCCAGTCGGTGGCGAGACTCGTTACTTCGTCTATACGAAGTGGGAGACCGACGAGGCGTTTCAGGCGTGGCAGTCCGGCCCCGCGCGCGAGGCCCATGCGGGTGAGCGGGCCCGCCCGGTGGCGTCGGGAGCGTCGCTGTTGGAGTTTGAGGTGGTGCTCGGCGCGACGCCGCCTGCGGTCTGACGCATGCGAACGACACTCGGCTCCTGACACCAGCCCAATCAGGCGGCGGGCGACGCAGGCATGATCGTCGTCGTCGCCGAGAGTCGTCCGCTGGCGGGCTCACGAGCGAGTTGGCCGCTTGCCACCAATCCGGCCACCGCTCGCACGACGTCTTCGCCGCGATAGATCGTGGCGCGCGACGCCCAGGTGCGCAGGGCGTCGACGCGGATGGGTCCGGTGTCGCCGAGGTGGGCGACGATTGCGCGCCGCAGTGGTCCGAGGTGGGGCGGCAGGGAGATGTCCACGACGGCCCGGTCGGGGTCGGCCGGGTCCCGCAAACGAATGCCGGCGTATTCGTCGATGGCCCACAGCTCGTTCTTGAACTTCTCCACCGACTTGGCGGCGGGCGCGGCGAAGATGAGGGTCTCGCTGACACCTTCCGGGTCGACCAGCTCGATTCGGGTATGGGCGCCGGATCCGGCGTCGTCGAGGATGCTCAGCAGCCGGTCGGTGGCGACCGCAGTCGAGGTGATCATGGTTTCGCAGCCGGGACCGGTGACCGCGCGAACCGCCGCCGTCAGGTGTTCGAGGGCGATGCCCGGGTCTGCGGCGTCGAACCAGCCGAATGTCGGCACCCCCGTGGCCTCGGCGTCGGCGAGAGTGCGGGGGAGCGTCGCGAGCCCCGCACCGGTCACGATCCGCAACCCGTCCGGCAGGTCCAACTCGCTGGCGAGGGCCTCGAGTCGTGTGCGCAGCGACGCGAGCCGGTCGGGGTCGGTTCCGCCGAGCACGATGGTGAGCCGGCGATGGGCGAGCCGGTCGTTGAACTCGGCGAAGACGCGCAGCGCCGTCTCCGCGCAACCCCCTCCGTCGTACGGGTCGTCGTCGTGTGTCGTCTCCTGGGTCGTGCCCGTCACCGGAGCCGGCGGGCCGGTGCCGACGTCACGGTCGGCGAGCGCGTCGACATAGACGATGTGGGCGTGGCCGTGCAGTGCGGTCGGGGTCCACGCGTCGAGGCATCGGACGAGCAGTTCGCGGGTGGCTGCGGCGTGGGGTGTGGCCATACCCTCGTTCTACCCGCAGGGGCGGGTCGTCGGATAGGTCTGGCTCCAACGGGTGAGGCGGCCGGTCGGTTTAGACGGGCACGGAGATGCCGACTCCGCCTCTGGTCTGTGCGCCATAGCGCCGCTTCTCCTTGGCGAGATCGAGTGGCCGGATGTGGACTCGGGAGTCGATCGCCTGCTGGTCGAGCAGGTCGGCGGGCACGATCCAGACGATCTCGAATTCGAGGCCGTCGGGGTCTTTGCCATAGAGGCTCTTGGTGGTGCCGTGGTCGGAGGTGCCGACCAGGGCGTTGGCCGTCATGAGTTGGCGTGCGGTGTCGTCGAGGTCGTCGAGGGTCTGCACCTCCCAGGCGAGGTGATAGAGGCCGACGGTTGACCGGCCGGCGCGGGAGGGCCCAGCTTGTCCGCCGACTTCGAACAGGCCGAGGTCGTGGTCGTTGGTCGAGTCCGGCGCGCGCAGGAACGCCGCTCCGGTGAAACCCGTTGGCGTCATGTCGATCTTCTCGAAGCCGAGGACCTCGGTATAGAAGGCGAGACTGCGCTGCAGATCACTGATGAACAGGACTGCGTGGTTGAGCCGGTGGATGCCCATGATGATCTCCAGAGTAGTAAGACATGACGGTCGTGAGGGCATGAGAGGGTCTAGAAGCATGCCCGAGCAATTATTGATGGCTCAACTATATCTCCTCGTGAAGTCAAGGGCGAGAGTCGTGGCACCGACGCGAAGCAACCGCACCCTCAGGTAAAGGTTGACCCGCACCGTCGACCGAACCGTCCCGCACCGGCGCGACGCAACAGACCGTCTGCGCATGGACAGTTGACGCAACGAAATGCCGGCAAGACGCAGTGTCCCGCAATGGATCGTCTGAGACTGTCGACCTAGGCTGGGCTGGAGCAGACCAGCTGAGCTGCGGTGATGACGTGACTGCGGATCTCGGTCGATCCTCCGCTGCCGCACGCTCGCCGTACCCAGACTGGCAGTTGATGTGACGCCGGAGACGGAGGAGACGGATGAGCTCGCGTCGATATCTCATGTGTCCGCCCACGCATTTCACCGTGGGCTACGCCATCAATCCATGGATGAACCCCGGCGTTCCCGTCGACACCGCGCTCGCCGTCAAGCAGTGGACCACGCTGCGGGACACCTACCGCGCGTTGGGCCACACCGTCGACGAGATCGCCCCCGTGCCCGGCCTGCCCGACATGGTCTTCGCCGCCAACGGTGCCACCGTCATCGACGGCATCGCCTATGGCGCGCAGTTTCGCCACCCCGAGCGAGCCCCCGAGGGGCCCGCATATCTCGACTGGCTCGCGGCCGCCGGGTTCGCCACACACGAACCCAAACACATCAACGAGGGCGAGGGCGACCTGCTCCTCACCGACCGCTTCCTTCTCGCCGGCACCGGGTTTCGCACCGACCACGCAGCGCACGGCGAAGTGCAGGAGATCTTCGGTCGTCCGGTGATCACACTGCGGCTGGTCGATCCGCGTTTCTATCACCTCGACACCGCGCTGGCCGTGCTCGACGGACAGACCGTCGCCTATTATCCCGAGGCGTTCAGCGAGTCGAGCCGCCGGATTCTCGCGCAACTCTTCCCCGACGCCATCGTCGCGACGGCCGCCGACGCCGGGGTGCTCGGCCTCAACGCGGTCAGCGACGGCTCCCGGGTCGTCCTGCCGACGCGGGCCGAGGGGCTCGCCGACCAGCTCACCGCCAGAGGTTTCCAGGTGGTGCCGGTGGACCTGTCCGAGCTGTTGAAGGCTGGCGGCGGCCCCAAGTGCTGCACTCTGGAACTGCGCGGCGACAGCGAGGAGGCACGGGCGTGAGCACGACGACGAACGAGACGACCGGCGCGGTGGAACACCCCGACCGGACCAGTGCCGCGGTGGCGGAGGCCGAGCGGTGGACCGCGCACAACTATCACCCACTGCCGGTGGTCATCGCCGACGCCGACGGCGCCTGGGTGACCGATGTGGACGGCCGACGCTATCTCGACTGCCTCGCAGGCTATTCCGCCCTCAACTTCGGCCACCGCCACCCGGCGTTGCTCGCGTCGGCCCACAAACAGCTCGACCGGGTGACTCTCACCAGCCGGGCCTTCCTGCACGACCAGTTCGGTCCGTTCTGCCGCGCACTCGCCGAGCTTTGCGGCATGCAGATGGTCCTGCCGATGAACACCGGCGCCGAAGCCGTCGAGACCGCCGTCAAGGTCGCCCGCAAGTGGGGTTATCGGGTCAAGGGCGTGCCCGACGGGCAGGCGACCATCGTCGTGGCGGCGAACAACTTCCACGGCCGCACCACGACCATCATCAGCTTCTCCACCGACCCGGACGCGCGAGCCGACTATGGCCCGTTCACCCCGGGCTTCCGGATCGTGCCCTACGGCGACCTCGACGCGATGAACGCGGCCATCGACGACACCACAGTCGCCGTGCTCATCGAACCCATCCAGGGCGAGGCCGGGGTTCTGGTGCCCCCGCCCGGCTATCTGCGCGGGGTGCGCGAGCTCTGCACCGAACGCAACGTGCTCTTCGCCGCCGACGAGATCCAATCGGGCCTCGGCCGCACCGGAGACACCTTCGCCTGCGACCACGAAGGCGTCGTGCCAGACATGTACGTCCTCGGCAAAGCGCTCGGTGGCGGAGTGGTTCCGGTCTCCGCCGTCGTCTCCCGCGCCGACATCCTCGGAGTGCTGCGTCCAGGCGAACACGGCTCGACCTTCGGCGGCAACCCACTCGCCTGCGCGGTCGGGCTCACCACCGTGGAGCTGCTGCGCACCGGCGAGTTTCAGCAACGTGCCCGCGATCTCGGTAATGTGCTGCACACCCGACTGGCGCAACTCGTCGGACACGGCGTCACCGAGATCCGCGGCCGCGGCCTGTGGGCCGGCATCGACATCGACCCGACCCTCATGACCGGCCGCGAGGCGTGTGAACGACTCATGCGCGCCGGCGTGCTCGCCAAAGACACCCACGGCTCGACGATCAGGCTCGCCCCGCCACTCGTGGTGACAGCCGAGGAGATCAACTGGCTGGTCGACCGGTTCGCCGAGGTGCTCGCCGCCTCGACCCCCTGACTCGGGTGGCCGACCACGCGGGTTGCTGACCACGTCGAGTGGCCGAACCACTCGGGGCGGTCAACCGGCCGGCGGGTGAAGTCCCCTCGCGAGCCGGGATACTGTGGATGTTTTGTCAGGCCGTGACGTGAAAATAACGACACGATGTGCCGCGGTGGCGGCGGGACGTCAGACGCCGCTGCAGAAGGTGCGCACCAACGCCACCGCTGAAAAGGAGCGCAGATGATCGACGACGCCATCCCTGGCGACATCAAAGCCGGCGACGTCAGGGCCGACAACGCCCCAGCCGCCATCGTCACCGGGGCCAGCCGGGGCATCGGATTCGCGATCGCGCGACGACTGGTGAGCGACGGCGTTCGGGTCTGCCTCACCGGCCGCAACGAGGAGGCGCTCGCCGACGCCGCCGCCGCGCTCGGTGACCAGGCGATCTTCGTGGCTGGCAAGGCACACGACCCCCAGCATCAGGCGGAGACCGTCGCCCGCTCCCTCGACACGTTCGGCCGCCTCGACTACCTGGTCAACAACGTCGGCACCAATCCGGTCTTCGGCCCGATGATCGACCTCGACGCCGAGGTCCTGCGCAAGGTCTTCGAGGTCAACGTGCTCTCCGCGTTTTCGTGGACCCAGCGTGTGCATCAAGCGTGGATGGACATCCACGGCGGCGCCATCGTCAACGTCTCGTCGGTCGGTGGACTCAGCCCCGCGCCCGGTCTTGGGGCCTACGGCATGAGCAAAGCCGCGCTCAACTACCTCACCGAGCAGCTCGCCCTCGAGCTCAGCCCCGGCGTGCGGGTCAACGCGGTCGCGCCCGCCGTGGTCAAGACCAAGTTTGCGACCGCGCTCTATGAGGGTCGGGAGGAGCAGGTCAGCTCCGTCTATCCACTGGGCCGGCTCGGCGAACCCAACGATGTCGCGGGCGTAGTCGCGTTCCTGCTCTCCGACGACGCGGCCTGGATGACGGGGCAGACCTTGGTGCTCGACGGCGGCGCGACCCTGGTGTCGTTCGGACTCAGCGGTTCGTGACGCTTACGGTTCGTGACGCTCACGGTTCGTGACGGTCAGTGGCCGTCGACGTCGTGGTCGACCGCGTGGTCGCGAGGTTCACCGAGCCGCGAATACCACACACGCAGCTCGGCGAGCAGTTCCTCACCGCCGAGCGTCGCCGACGGCGGGGCCAACTGTCGCAACAACAGCCCCGACTCGGCGGCCACCGTCGCCGGCTGATCGGGCAGCGGCACCGGCGCGAACCAGAATCGATCGATCGGCACGGCAGGGCCGGCGGCGTCGGTGTCGGCGGCCTGGGGCCGGCCGGAGACGGGCGCGTCACGCGCCGGGCGAGCCACGTGCGGGTCACCCGTACCCGGTGGGTCATCAACCACCCGCAGCCGCCGCAACTCGGCCAGCAACGTCTCGCGGTCGCGGCCTCGCCACCGCAGGATCTGGAACGGATCGTCGTCGAACGACTCCGCGAGCAGATAGAACGTCGCCGCGAGGTGCTTGCACGGCACCTCCCAGTCGGGGCAGGAACACGACAGGCCCAGGTCGCCGATCGCCTGCGGAAACAGCGGCGCGTCAGCCTCGTCGAAGACCCGCTCGATCTCGGCCGGCATCTCGCCGGCGAGCAGTTGCGCGCCGAAGAGGGCCTGGCCCGCGAGGGCGCTCTCGACCGTCGCCCAGTCCCGGTCCGAGACCACCGCGAGCTCAATATCCACCTCGTACGGCGTGCGCCGCGAACCTTGCACCCTCGCGTGGACCAGTCCTGGCCCGATCGTCAGCTCCACCACCTGCCCGGCGCGGGCATAGGATCGCCCCCGGGCTAGCCGACTGCCCAAGGCGAAGGACTCCAGCACGTCGAGGAAACGTCGCGACCACCAGGACGCGCCGATAGCGCCCCGAGCCGTGCGGGCACGCAACCCGTCCGCGACCCGGATGGGTGGGCCATATTCGGGGGCATCGCGGGTCCGAACGTCACGGCGGCCCACTCGACCACCACGTCCTCGGTCAGGGCTCATTCGACCACCACCCCCTCGTCCAACGCGACCAGTGTGTGCAGCTCCTCAGTGGACAACCGAGTCAACCAGTCCTCGCCGGCGCCGACGACGCTCGCGGCGAGATCGCGCTTCGCGTCGATCACCGCCGCGATCTTCTCCTCGATGGTGCCCGCACAGACAAGCCTGCGCACCTGCACGTCGCGTGTCTGTCCGATGCGGAACGCGCGGTCGGTGGCCTGATCCTCCACGGCCGGATTCCACCACCGGTCCACGTGAATGACGTGGTTGGCCGCCGTCAGGGTGAGACCGGTGCCACCGGCCTTGAGTGACAGCACGAAGATCGGTGGCGAAGCCTCGTCCGCTCGCTGAAACCGGGTCACCATCGCATCACGGTCCGATTTGGACACTCCACCGTGGAGGAAGATGACCTCCCGACCGAAGCGCGACGTGAGATGGGCTCGCAGCATCGCGCCGAACTCGGCGAACTGCGAAAAGACGAGGGTCCGCTCGCCGCCGGTGAGGATCTCGTCGAGGATCTCCTCCAACCGGGCGAGTTTGCCGGAGCGGCCGGCCAGTTCGCTGCCGTCGTGCAGCAACTGCGCGGGATGGTTGCAGACCTGTTTGAGCCGGGTGATGGTGGCGAGCACCATCGCCCGCCGCTGGACACCGTCGCTCGCGTCGACCTGCGGCATCATCTCGGAGATCACGGCCTGATAGAGCGAGGCCTGCTCGGCGGTGAGGTTGCAGGCGATCTGCATCTCCACCTTTTCCGGCAGGTCGGCGATGATCGACCGGTCGGTCTTGACCCGGCGCAGGATGAATGGGCCGGTCAGCCGTTTGAGTTCGGCGGCCACCGCGTCATCGCCGTGCCGCTCGATGGGGGTCGGCGAAGCGACGAGCGAACGTGCTTGAGGTGCCGAGCAGGCCCGGGGTTGGTGAACTCCATGATCGACCAGAGGTCGGCGAGCCGGTTCTCCACCGGGGTGCCCGTCATCGCGATGCGGCGCGGGGCCGGCAAAGAGCGCAGTGCCACCGCGGGTTTGGTCGCCGCGTTCTTGATCGCCTGCGCCTCGTCGATCACCACGCGGTGCCAGGCGACTCGAGCCAGCGCCGTGTGGTCCCGGGCCACGAGGGCATAGGTGGTGATGACCAGGTCAGCCTCGTCGACGGCGTCGGTGAAGCTCCGACCACGGGCGCGTTCCGCGCCATGGTGCACGTGCACCCGCAGGCCGGGAGCGAACTTCACGACCTCCCGCTGCCAGTTGCCGACCAGCGACATTGGACACACCAACAGCGTCGGCCCGGTCTCCGGCGCGTCGGTGGTGAGCAACGCCAACACCGTGGCGGTCTTGCCCAGTCCCATGTCGTCGGCGAGCACCGGACCCAACCCCAGTGACTCCATAAAGGACAACCAGGCCAGGCCCCGTTCCTGATAGGGGCGCAGTGTGCCGATGAAACTATCCGGCGTCGCGATGGGCGCGAGCCGGTGTTCCAGCTCGCCGGAGAAGAGGTCGGCGAGCGGTCCGTCGGCGGTGACCGATAACACCGGCAATCCGCCAGTGAGCCTGTTCGGGTGTTCGTGCGGCGACCCGCTGGGCAGGCCAGGTCTGGCGGTGTCTGGGCCGGTTGCGTCAGGTCCGGTCGCGCCTGCCCGGAGCAGATCCGCCACTCGGGCGCGTCCGGTGCCGAGCATCGCCAGCCCGGCCGCGATCCGTGTCGGGTCGACCTCCACCCACTCACCGCGCAGCCTCACCAACGGCGCCTTCAGCTCCGCCAACGCGGCCAGCTCCGACTCAGCCAACGGGTGCTCACCCAACGCGAGTCGCCACTGGAAGTCGACGACCGCGTCGAGCCCGACTCCGGCGGCTGTGGTGACTGCGCCGGGCGCCGACGGTGTCGACGCGGGTGGAGACGACACGTGCAGCCGCGCGCCGAGTTGGGTCTTGGGTCGGGTCCACCAGCCCGGCAACAGCACTCCGAAGCCGGCGCTTGACAGCAGCGCCGCCCCGTTGCGCAGAAACTGGTGGGCGCCGGCGGTGTCCAGAGTCAGGGCCGTCGGGGTGGCGGTGCGCAACGCGTCGGTGAGCGGTGCATAGAGGCGGCTCGCCCGACCCAGCTCCGCGAGCAGTGTCTCTTGTGGAGCGTGCAGCAGTCGGGCGAGGGCCCGCACTGGGCCACGGCTGCGCCACACCTGATTCGCGTCGACGAGCAGGCTGGGTTCGTCGGTGTCCTGCAAGGCGAATCCCAACCGCCACAAGGGTTCCTTCGCGTCGGGGCTCTCGTTGTCGGGCGCCCGCTTGCCGGTCGTCTCGTCGTTGACAGGCGTCTCGTCATCGGGCTCGACGAGCCGAAAGCAGGCCCGCACCCGGCCCGCCGTCGCGTCGCGCTGCCAGTCGGTGACCGCGTCGGTGAGCTCCGCCAGCTCTGCGGCGTCGGCGGTGAACGTCGCGTCGGTGCTGGCAAGTCGGGCAAGCCATCGTCGCCACAGCAGCACGTGTCGGCTCGGGCGACCTCTGGATCGGCCGCGACCCGTCTCCGGCACTGCGATGATCGTCCGGACCGCGGCGTCGACGAGAGCGCCGAGCAGCGTTGACGTCCACTCGTCGACCGGCAGCTCCGGCACGCGGGCGCGGGCGACCGGCGGGGTGGCCGACGCCAACGCCCGCGACCATCGTTCGTCGGCGCCGGTGAGCACCGGCCGCCACTGGGCGTGGGCCAGTCCCGGTCGTGTGTCGTCGGCCGTGATCGTGGGCAGCACTCGTCCGCGTCGGGCGAGATCCTCGGCGAACTCCGCGACGCGGGCCAGGTGACGCAAGCTCGCGCCCACGCCGGTCTGGCATCGTGCGACTGCCGTCAACACCGGTCCGACGCGGCCCGCGTCGATCGTGAGAGTCGGGACCAGCCAAGGGGAGAGGCGCAGCTGCGCTCGGCTGCGCGGTGGTGGGGTGTCGCGTACGAGCTCGGGGGAGTCCAGTGGTCGGGCGCCCTGACTGGGCAGGGTGATCTCGCTGTGCCCGGTGTCGGCGCGGCCCAGCCACGCCGCGGGTGCGTCGAGCGCGGCGGTGAGCACGGTGACAAGGGCAGCGGTGTCCGCCGCGAACGGGTGCGGGGCGGCCGTTGTCACCCCTCGACGCGCGGCGCCCCGCGTCGGCGAGTCACACCGGGTGGAGTCCTCACCCCACAGCAGCACACCCTCATCGGGTGTCCCTAGCCCGTGTACGACGATCACGCAGTTGAGCCTATGACACCGCCTCGACGCTGCGATCAGTGGCGCGATCGCGGCGGAAGGGGCGCGCCGGAAAGCCGTCGGCTTCCCACCTGACGTCAGCCGAAGACATCTTCAACGGACCTCGAGTTGGGCAGACCGACGACTTCCGCCAGCTGTGCCACGGTGGGGTAGTCAAAAACAGCCGCCAATGGGATCCGTTGACCCAGGGAGTGACGAAGCCGGGACACGAGGCGGCTAGCGATCAACGAGTGGCCGCCAAGGTCGAAGAAGTCGTCGTGGCGCCCCACCTGCGGCAGTCCGAAAACCTCGCACCACGCCTGTGCGATCGCCGATTCCACCGGGCCCAAGGGCCCATCCGTCCGTGGCTCGCCATCACGGAATGGAGCGGTTCCCGTCCTTCCACTCAGAGTGGAATTCACCAGAGCACGTTTGTCCACCTTGCCGTTGGGATTGAGCGGCAGGGCATCGAGGATCACCCAGCGGTCGGGCATCATGTACCCGGGAAGGCTACGCCCAAGCTGCGCCTTGATCATCTCGATCGAGCTCATATCGGACGGCTCCGTTGCCACATACGCGACCAGGGTACGGTCGTCCGCGTTGGAGCCTTCCGCGACCACTGCCGCGTCGCCAACCTGGGTAAGGCCGCGCAATGCCTCTTCGATCTCTATCGGTTCGATCCGAAACCCGCGTCGTTTCACCTGTTGGTCGGCGCGGCCGAGAAAGTCGATTGAGCCATCAGACCGGTAGCGTGCCAGGTCCCCGGTCCGGTATAGGCGTTGCGAGACGCTGAATGGGTCAGGCACGAAGCGTTGTGCGGTCAGCGCTGTATCGGACACGTATCCTCGAGCCGCACCGTCGCCACCCGCATACAACATTCCGGTCTCGCCGGTGCCCACCTCACGCATGTTCTCATCAAGAATCCGCACCCAGGTCTTTCGGATCGGGCCGCCGATAGGAATGCTGCCCTCCGCGACGTGGTGCCCGCCGACTACCTGACAGGTAGTGAACGTCGTCATCTCAGTTGGACCATAGCCGTTCAGCAGGCGGCAGTCTGGGTGCGCAGCCAGAAGTCGGCCAGCCACCGTGGCGGACATGACATCACCGCCGACGACAACCTGGGTGAGGTTCGCCAGATCTTTGAGGCACTCATCCACCAGCACGTGAAAGAGCCCTGTGGTGAAAAACGCGGTGGTCACACGATGCTTGCGCAGCACCGCACCCAGTTCGAGCACCGACAACTGTCCTGCGGGGGCTAGGACCAGACAGCCGCCGTTGACCAACGCCCCCCAGATCTCGAATGTCGAGGCGTCGAATGAAATAGACGAAGCGTGTAGGACGATCTCACTCTCATTCAACCGAAGATCGCCAGGGTTTACCACTAAGCGGATGATCCCGCGGTGGGTTACTAAAACTCCCTTTGGCGTGCCGGTCGAACCCGAAGTGAACATGACGTACGCGAGGTTGTCCGGGAATACCGGCACATTCGGATTGTCGTCCGGCTCGTCGGACACGGCGTCGACCAGCAGAACGTCTCGGTGCGCCAGTTGCCCGGCCATCCCCCGATTGGTGATCACCATCCTGATGTTCGCAGCGGCGCGCATCATCTCCAGCCGCGCTGGCGGATAGTCGGGGTCGAGCGGCACATACGTACATCCCGCCTTCAGGATGGCCAGGGCGCCGACGACGAAATCGATCGATCGCGCAAGAAGGAGGCCAACCGCTCCTTCACGGCACAGTCCCGAGTTGATGATGCTGTGCGCCAACTGATTGGCGCGCGCATTCAGCTCGCCGTATGAGAGCTTGTCAGAGTCGCAGACCAAAGCCGTGCGGTCGGGATGAAGGGACGCCCTCTGTTCGACCAATGTGTGAAGGTTGAACGCTTGCTCTGTCATGTCGGCGCTCCCGTCTCCCGTACTGCCAGAATGCCATTGACGAGATATTCAAACCTGCCGTTGGCGAGCCAGTCCTCACTAACGGTTCGGTATGAATCCGTGCCGTCGCCGCCTTGGCGTAGCACGTCGAGTTCCTGCCACTGGCTCGCGATGCGCAGTCTGGCCGCAGTGCACGAGACATCGGCCAACGACAGTCCGGAGAAGTCATCCTCCTCAGCCTGCTGAGCTGCCTTGGCGAGCACGATTGACATCCCCAGCAACTCTGTTGCTGTCTGCCCGATCAGGCGTACCAGGCGTTGGCGTTGGATTAATTCCTCGTAACGAGCGCCCTCAAGCACCTCTGTGCACGTGGTAGACAGTCGGCGAGCTTGGGCGGCGACGAACGCCAGGTGTTCGCCACAGTCACCGGACAACGCCGGATCGGTCGGATTCGACCATGCCACACCACCACCCTCACCCGTGTGTGAACGGATGGTCGCGAGGTTCTCCGTGGCCGACCAGTGATCGAGCATGAAATCCACACCGCCCGCCACCCTCAGCGCGCGGGCGTCGCGAAACGCCCGCTCAACCGGAAGGGCTGGAACCCCTCGCGCAGCTTTGCTCCGCGCGGTTTCGTAGCCCTCGCCACCCATCAGAGACATCGTTCGATCGACCGATCGCCAGCATGCCAACGATACGAGGTTCTTTGCTGGAGTCAGGTCGGCAACGGTGTCAGCCCGGTTCTCCCGATGAAGAGTCCAGGTCTGAACCGCCTCAATGAGGTAGACGTCAGCGGCGGTCGCCGCCACCATTCTCTTGATCTCCTCGTAGTCGCCGAGACTCCTGCCATCAATACTGCGCCGACGCAGGAATTCCCGTGACCAGAAAAGACACAGTTTCGTGATGGCCAACGCCGGCGGCGCGATAACCATCATTCGGCCGACATTGGCCAGCCGTGCCAGTGGCGAAACATCTGGGGAGCTCGCGTCCGGGACCGTGGCGTCGGTGGCAGGTCGCATGCGCCAACCGTCCGATGACTCGTCGAGGAGGTGTTCGGCCGGGATCCTGACCTGATCAAGACGGAGAGCGCCAATCGCAGCACCCCGCAGTCCCATGAACTCATGCCACGCCGTCACGCTGAAGCCAGGCGTCCTGCTGTCCACGAAGAACAGCTTGACCTGCTCCGTGCCGTCATCGCCGGTTACCGTTGCCGAGACGTCCATAAGGTCAGCGATCGGCCCGTTGCC
Organism: uncultured Actinomycetota bacterium; assembly: GCA_963736695.1. Lineage (GTDB taxonomy): Bacteria > Actinomycetota > Actinomycetes > Mycobacteriales > Micromonosporaceae > CAVTPU01. The sequence continues at coordinate 1,290,243 of CAVTPU010000004.1, read as the reverse complement.
GATGAAGACCTTTTCGCCGGTGAGGTGAAACGCCCGACCATCCTCGACGGGCACGGCTCTCGTGGCCCGCCGCTGGTTGGCCGTGCCAATGGCCTCCGCGTCAGCCCCGGCTGACACGATGCCGGCGGCCACGCGAGTGGCGATCATGTCGCGGAGCGGACCGTCCGCAATTGCCTCCAGATATGTGCCCGAGCCGAATCCGTTGGCCACAGACAAGGCAAATGCAGCGGCTGAACAGTGACTCGCGGCCATCTCGACGACCCGGCAAGCTCCCAGGGGTGACAGGCCTCGGCCACCGAGCGACGGGCTCATGGTAAGTCGGAAAAAGCCGCCCGCCTTCAAAAGATCGAGAAATGGTTCTGGTAGCCGACCATGTCGCTCAACGTCCTCCGGGTCCACATGCTGCCGTAAGAGTTCGACTAGTTCATCCACGGCGGTCGCGCTGCCGTCGAGGTCAGCCTCGCTGGCGAGGAACGGGCGCATCAAGTCCCAACGGACCCGGCCGTGGTACAACTCCCGTAGGTAGCTCGTCCGCGATGAAGCTGAGTACGTCATTGGGTTTCTCCCGATAGTAGAAGTGGTCACCCGGAAAGAGTCGAACTACAACGTCGGCGGTGGTGTGTCCACGCCACTCTCGTAGGTCATCGACTGTCGGCTCGTCGCCGGCACCCCCAAGCGCCACAATCGGACAGCCCAGGGGCGGCCGTGGCACATGCCGATAGGTATCGACAATGGACAGATCCGCTCGCAGCCCCTTTAGCGCGATCTGGCGAAGTTCCGGGTCATCGAACTCCGGTGGCAGAGTGTCGTATCGAAGCCGGATCTCCTCGACCAACGCCGCGTCATCCAACAGATATACCGGCGTTCCCGGATCGTGGCGGTGTGGGGCTGGCATGCCGGAAACAATCAACTGAGCCGGTCCGGTCCGGCCTGCCTGCGCCAAGGCATGTGCCACCTCATATGCGACCAGTGCCCCAAGGCTGTGGCCGAAGAGAACAAACGGCTCGACGAAGGCAGCACTATCGAGAATGGACGAAACTAGTCCGCTCATCTCATACCAGGGATCCTCGGCCAGCCTCGCACCCCGGCCCGGCGGCTGAAAGCCACACGCCTGCACATCAGGTAGCGCACTAAGCCACTGAACGAACTCCCCAGCGGAACCGCCGCTATGGGGAAAGCAATACAGCTGCAGCGCCGTCGCAGCGCCACGCCGACCAATCATCCACGGTGAACGCGCGGCTATGCGGGATGGGTGTTGAGGGTTGTCCGGGCCGCCGTCAGCGGTGTCGACTGCGGCGGCCAAAGACCGGACCGTGGGAGCCTGGAAGATCATGGCTAGATTCAGTTGGGCTGCGCGCCTGCTGTCAAGGCTCGACCGAAGCAGCGTCAGGAGAGTCTTCGCGCTCAGTGAATCCCCACCTGACTCAAAGAAGTGCGTGTGTACGCCGACGCCAGCGCCGCCGAGAACCTTGGCGAAGGCCGTGGATATCGCAATTTCACTGGGCGTGACTGGGGCGACGTAGTCCTCTGCATGAGTGTCGAGAGCGTGAATGTCCTGGTCGAGATCGATTGCATCGAGACGGAACAATCGACGTTGGAACGGGTACGACGGCAGGCTCACCCGTCGGCGGCGCTCTCCACTGTGCAGAGCAGCCCAGTCCACATCGACCCCCGACTGCCATAGCCGACCAACCGCAGCCATCATGGTCTCCGCGCCGTTCACCGGATCCGCGGGATGCGGCAAGCAGGAGACGACGGGCCGATCTGGCGTGAACCCGGGATGGCGCTGGGCCAATGCCCCCAGGGTGCGGCCGGGTCCGATTTCTAATAGTGCCGATGCGTCGTCCCTGAGCATGGTCGTCAGCGCATCATGGAAACGCACCGTATGCCGCAGATGTTCGCCCCAATATCGCGGGTCGCATGCCTGTGCCGCGGTAACCGGCTGTCCTGTACGGTCCGATATCCAGGTGACTGTTGGTGGTCTCAGCGCGATGCCAGCGACGACCTGTTCGAACTGTCCGACAACGGGTTCGACCAACTCGGAATGTGCGGCTGCTGAGACGTGCAACAGACGGACGTCTCGGCCCTGTTGCTGGAGCGACGCGTGCAGGCGTTCGACGGCTTCGATCGGCCCGGCCAGCACAACCTGCTCTGAACTATTGACTGCGGCGATCGAAATTCCATCACCGATCACATTGGTGATCTCGCGTTCCGCAGCCGACACCGCCAACATCGCCCCTGGCGCCAACCCGTCAAACAGTTCTCCTCGTGTCAGCACCAGAGTCATCGCACCCTCGACGGTGAGGACGCCGGCGATCGTCGCAGCCGCGTAGGCACCAAGGCTGTGTCCGAGCACGCTGGAGGGCGTGATGCCCCATGACTGCCACAGTCGCGCCAGCGCATACTCCAGTGCGAACAAGGTCGGCTGGGCGACCGCCATCGACTTGATCCGCGTGGTTGCCTCGTGGTCATCCGCGTCGGGGTAGAGGATGTCGCGAATGTCCAAACCGAGTCGGTCGGCTGCCAGCTCGGCGCACCGATCAATCTCGGTCCGAAACGCCGGCTCGTGCCGGTACAGCTCGCGTCCCATGCCGACGGATTGGCCGCCCTGCCCCGGGAAGAGAAAGGAGACCTGCCGCCCGACCTCGGCCCGCCGCACTGGAAGCGGGCTCGTTTGCGAGTCCTCCAGCCGTCGCACTGCCTCATCGCGACCGCTAGCCACCACGAACGACCGTGTGGAAAAAGCTTTACGCCCTGTCTGTAGCGTCCACGCCGCATCATCGATCGCTAGATCCGGATCGGCCAGACAGCCTCCGAGCCTCGCCGCGACTTCGGTCAGCTCAGCCCGAGATCGAGCTGAGATGGGCAGCACCTGATAGGGCCGACCCGGCTTGTTCTCCAGCACCGGCGCCTCTTCGACGACTACGTGTGCGTTCGTGCCGCCGAGTCCGAGGGAATTGACGCCAGCCCGTCGTGGCCGGGCCGATCTCGGCCATTTCACGGCAGCCTTGGCTATGACGAAGGGACTGCCATCGAGCTCGAGACCCGGATTTGGAGACGCGAAGTGGGGAGTCGCTGGGATCAGCTCGTTCCGCAGGCACAGCGCCGTTTTGATAAGGCCGATGACTCCGGCCGCGGCGTCGGTGTGACCGATATTCGCCTTGACGGAGCCCAGAACGCAGGACGACTCGCCCGCGTCATCGCCTGCTGAGCGGACCGGTTCGTCCGTCACCCGGCGGCGGAATGCCTTCGATAGGGCGCGCACTTCGATCGGGTCGCCCACCGGTGTGCCGGTGCCGTGCGCCTCCACGTAGCCGATGCTTGCGGGGTCGACTCCGGCCACCAAATGGGCGGCCCGCACCGCTGCAGCCTGTCCGTCCACGCCCGGCGCGGTGAATCCTATCTTGGCTGATCCATCGTTGTTGACCACCGAGCCTAGGATGACCGCATAGATCTGGTCACCTTCCTCCAGCGCGTCGGCCAACCGTTTCAACGCCACCACCCCGGCTCCGTCGGCCCCTACGGTGCCTGTCGCCTGGGCATCGAATGGTCGGCAGTATCCATCCCGCGCCAGGACGCCGTCGTTGTCAGAACCGCTGAAAGGATGGTTCATATGGATGGTTGCACCACCCGCTAATGCGAGATCGCACTCACCAGCGAGCAGCGCCTGAATAGCAAGGTGCGTGGCGACGAGTGAGGTGGAGCAGGCCGTTTGCACAGTCACTGCGGGCCCGGTCAGGCCGATTTTGTACGCCACTCTGCTGGTCAGGAAGTCCGCGCCGCTGGCCAGGCGCATCTGCCATAGTGTGATACCTGGAAAATGCGCTGCCTGAGCTCGCAGGGTGGCGAAATGGTCGGTGTCGCCGCTGCCACCATATACGCCGACCTGTCCGTGGTAACGCGTCGGATCGCAACCCGCGTCTTCTAACGCTTCCCAGGCACACTCCATGAAGACACGATGCTGCGGGTCGAGCATCAGGGCGTCTCGGGACGAACATCCAAAGAAAGACGCGTCAAATAGATCCGATCCAACGACTACGCCGTATGCCGGTACGTGTCCGGCAGCCGGGTCAGGTTCCTGGCGGGTTACCGAGTCGACGCCTGTCTTCAGATTGGACCAGAACGACGAAACGTCCGTGGCGCCGGGAAACCGGCCGGCAATTCCGACGATCGCCACATGAGTGTCCGTCATGGCGCGACTTCCGCTGCCTCGTTGGTGTTTTCCACCGTTTCGGTCGTCGGGGGGTGGTACGCGCGCACTTCGGAGAACGCCACTGGCACGATGGCTAGCGCGCACACTCCAGCCGCTGTCCAAAACACGCCCCGAAGTCCTGCCGGTCCGACCAACAGGCCACCGACGGACGCACCTACCGGCACCGTTCCCCAGGAAATGAATCGCATGGTGGCGTTCATTCGGCCCATGAGGCCGGTAGGTGTCTGCAATTGACATATAGTTGCCTGTAGAATGTTGAAAACGACCACTCCGAGGTACACCACGAAAAGCCCAGCGCCGAACATGATGGCACCACGCGACAGTGGCAACATCATCGCTCCAATACTAAACAGTGCCACCGATGCCACGAGTGTCACGCCGTGTCCCAGTCGGTCAGCGATCGGCGTACACACCGCGGCACCAATGAGCCCACCCAGATTGCCGACCGCGAGAACGATTCCGATCGCGCCCGGACTCATGTGCAGTTCGTCTGAGGCGAACACCACCTGCAACGCCAGCACCGCTGCGAAGGCGAGGTCTGCCGCCAGCGTGCACCAAGCCAATGGGCCAATCAGGGGATGGGTGAAGACAAACCGCAGACCTTCGCCGATCTTCTCGCCCAGTCCCGCGTCACTTGATTCCTCGGGCGCAGACTCGCGATGACGAATCGACAGAAGAAAGATGGCCGATACGACGTAGCTCGCTGCATCCACGGCGATCGCGATCGGCGCATGCAGAATCTGCACCAGAAAACCGCCGATCGTCGGACCAACGAGCTGTGCCCCAGAGCGAGAGGCCTCAAGTTTGCCGTTGCCGTCGGCCAACTGCTCTTCCGATACGATTGCGGGTAGATACGACATCTGGGCAACGTCAAAGAAGATCGTGCCCAAACCGATGATGAAGGCCACCACATACAGCAGGGCGATAGACAGGCTATGCGTCAGGTATGCCAGCGGAACACTGATCAGCGCGATAGCCCGTACGACATCTGTGATGATGAGAACGGGGCGGCGCCGCATCTTCTCCACCCACGCCCCCGCCGGCAGTCCCAGGAGGAGCACCGGAAGGAATTCGACGGCGGATAGGAGGCTGACCTGCAGCGCGGATGCCTTTAACAGCAACAGCGCTGCCAACGGAAATGCGAGCAGGGTAACCTGCGTGCCGATAAGGCTGACCGACTGCGCCAGCCACAAGTTCCGGAAGTTACCGTGCCGCCACAATGGCTTGCTCATCTCAGGTACCCATCAGGTCGCGTAGGCTTTTGGGGCGAATGTCGGTCCACTCGCTGCTGATGTATTGCAGACAATCGGCTTTGAGGCCGACCATCCCGCAGCAACGCCATCCTGGTGGCGGCTCGCGATCGGCTGGCCAGATCGAGTATTGCTCTTCGTCGTTGACAACCACCTCGTACTGGCGCGTCTCACTGTCCTCGAATACCGCGTCCTGCCTCGGCTCCGTCATCGTGCTGCCCTTCTTCTCTCTGCCAGGCGCGCTCTGCCTCTGATGAGCCGATCTGACTGTGACAGTGAATCGTCGGTTGTCTCGTTGTCGTTGCCATCCAGATGTGCGGCCAGGCTGGACACGGTCGGGTACTCGTAGAGGGTCACCATGGGAATCCGATCGGCGTATACGCCAGCGAGGTCCGCGTGCACGGCAGCGAGGGCGAACGAATTGCCACCCAGGTCGAAGAAGTTGTCGTCGACTCCGAACGACCCGACGCGCAGCACCTTCTGCCAAATGTCGTATACGTGCGTCTCTGTCGGCGTTCGCGGCAAGGTGTGACTCTGAGGTGCCGGCACGCCAAGTTCGGGCGTGGGCAACGCCGCACGATCCATCTTCCCGTTCGGAGTAGTTGGCATCGCCGACATCGCCACGAAGGCGGACGGAATCATATATGCGGGAAGACGATCGGTCAGGAACTGACGCAGGTTCGCCGGCACAATGGCACCCGAACGGGCCGCGACATAGCCGACCAGTCGTTGCCCGCCGGCGCCGTCGGGTTTCGCGGCCACGACGGCTTGCGCCACGTCTGGATGAGTCAACGCTGCGGCCTCGATCTGGCCTGGTTCAATTCGATATCCACGGATCTTGATCTGGTCGTCGGTTCGACCGATGATCTCCAGCACGCCGTCGCGACGCCAGCATGCCCGGTCCCCGGTTCGGTGCATCCGTTGGCCATCGGTGTCGGCGAATGGGTCTGGCACGAAACGGTCGGCTGTGAGGTCAGGACGTGCGTGGTAGCCACGGGCAAGTCCGATGCCGCCGAGATACAACTCGCCGGCCTGTCCGGGTGGGACTGGGCCTAGTTCCGAGTCGAGTACGTAGGCTCGCATCCCATCGATTGGTCGACCAACGGGCACAATCGTCCCGATCTCCTCATGGTCCACATAAAACAGTGTTGAAGTGATGGTTGTTTCGGTCAGTCCATAGGCATTGATGAGGGGAATGTCTGTGACCTTCAACCATCGAGACAAGGCTTGCTTGTCGACGGTCTCACTGCCCACTATGAGCAGGCGGAGGTCGGCTGGTGCTGCGTCCAAGCTGCGGATCCACTGATGCCAGTAGCTGGCAGGAAGATTGGCGACACTCACCCGGCCGGCCGCTAGTACAGATGTCAACCCCGTGGGCGGAGGCACCGGGTCCGGTCCGGTCACGACACACCCCCCGGCCAGCAGGGTGGGGAACATCTCCTCAGCCGCGACGTCAAAGGAGATAGTGGAGAACTGTAGGACCCGGTCGTCCGCCGTCAAACGGTACCGGTCTCTCATGAACTGCGCGTGATTGACCAAAGCCGCGTGGGTTATCGCCACCCCCTTCGGCTCACCGGTCGACCCGGATGTAAAGATTAGATAGGCCAGATTTCCCGGCCGCGGCCGTGGAAACCGAGCCAGACCTCGTGCGTCATGAGGGGCATCTTGGCCACCGTCGTCGGCCAGCACAACAGGCACCCCTGTTCCGAGCAGTATCGGCTGCAGCGACATCAGGCTGACCACCGCCACCGCCCCGGCCCGTTGCAGAGTGGCATTGATCTGGCTGGTCTTCTGGTGTGGATCCAACGGGAGGTATGCGCACCCGGCCATCAGAATGCCGAGCAGCGCCGCAGGTCGCTCGAGTCCCTGGGGCAGCAGCAGACCCACGACATCGTCTGGGCCAAGACTCATTTCATTCAACTGAAGCGCCACGTGCCGCGCCTGGATCAGCAACTGCCGATATGTCAGGGTTCGACCATCGGTGCTCACCGCGATCGCATTCGGCGTCTCGGCGCACCGGGCTTCCACAAGTTCATGGACAAGGAGATCGGTCGGCCAGCAATCCAGGCCACCCTGCCATTCGCGAAGGGACCGCGTCTCGTCAGGCGAGAGGAAGGGCACCCGCCACACCGGTGTTTCAGGCTCTTCTGTCAACGCCGACACCAACGCAAGAAACCGCCCGGCGAGCACATCGATGTTCTCATGAGAGAAGATGTCCGTGCTGTAGTTGATGATCAGTTCATAGTCGACCCGGTCCGCCGACGCCGCTGGCACGATCATGAAGTCGAGGTCGAACTTTGCGGTCGCGGTGCTGGCCATGGTGACGTCGGCCGTGAGACCCACAAAGCGTGGCTGCGCCAGCGGCTCGCCTTCGAAGGTGAAGAAGGCCTGCACCAACGGCGTGTGACTGAGGTTCCGGTCAAGGCGGAGCATCTCGACCAGAGTCTCGAACGAGACCTCCTGGTGCGAAAGCACCCCAAGTGTCGACCGCCGGATCCGGCCGAGAACCTCAAGAAAGGTGGGAGAGCCGGAAAGATCTATTCGTACGGGCACCGTGGTCACGAAGTACCCGAGCAACTCCTCCAACTCGGGGAACTCCCGGCCGGCGATCGGTGTTCCGACAAGTAGGTCCCGTACCCCGCAAAGCCGGCCGAGCAGCGTTGCGTATGCGCCGAGCATCACCATGAAGGTGCTGGTGCGGTTTTGTCGCGCCACCGCAGCTGCCGTGGCAACGATTTCCGCTGGTAATTGGTACGTGCGGCTCGCGCCATGCATTGAGCGAACAGGCGGTCGGGCGTGGTCGCCAGGGAGGTCTAGCACCGTCGGGGCGCCGGCGAGGTACTGTCGCCACCAGTCCAGTTCCTTTTGCGCAATAGGGTTCTGTAGTTGCCATGCGGCGAAGTCGGCAAACTGTAGCGGCAGAGATTGCGGATTGTCAATGTGTGTCGACTCTCCCGGCGCGTAACAATCAGCGAACTCGTCAAACATAATGCGCATCGACGCGCCATCGCAGATGATGTGGTGCAAGACGACGCCGAATACATGGTCGCGTTCCGACAACCGCACCAGAAAAGCACGGACGAGCGGTCCCGTGGCAAGGTCGAAGGGCTTGACCGACTCGCTAAAGACGATCTTCTGACAGCCTTCCTTTCGTTGCGCCGCAGGCAAATGGGATAGGTCGATTACCGACAAGTCTACTGAAGAGGATGTGGCGATTCGTTGAACAGGTGCGCCGTCCACAGTGACGAACGTGGTGCGAAGGACCTCGTGTCGCATTATGACTGAGTTGATGGCGCGGCATAGCGCGACGACGTCGAGATCACCATGCAGCTGGGCGATGAACGGGACGTTGTATGCTGGTGTGCCCGGATGGAGTCGATCAAGCAACCAGAGGCCACGTTGCGAACGCGACAACGGCATACGCTCGCTTCTGGTGACTTGGGGAATTGTAGTCCTGCTGTTGGGTAGATCCCTGTTAGGCATGGGCGGACATCCTGTGAAATACATCCAGCCATCCAAAACGATTTTCCGCTGTTTCGATGGTTGCGTATATTTCGCGGCAAGCCAAGGTCATCGGACTCGTTCACTCTCCGCGCAGTCTTCGGATTCGGGATGATCTATCTGTGAACGAAGGTAACACTACCCATGGTCCGCCTTGGGTTGCCACCCTATTTGGCTCCTTACATCCAAGGGCGCCAATTTAAAGATCAATAAAGTCCATCGCCGGGTGCCGTGATGCGTCGACCGCCGACCCGATTGTCGTGCTGACGAACTGGCAAGGATGGCCGTGAGCTGGGCCTATTCGCAGGGGAGATTTTCGCGCCGCCGTTGTCCGGCGGGTCGTCGCGGCCGGGGTTCCTGTCACACGTCGAAAAGCCGACACTCGGCGCTATGACCCAGCCCGGCGTCTTCTATGGCCGTACGCGTGTCCGTCGAGGCGACCATAGAAGCCGGAGACGCCCGCCCAACCAATAGGAAGTCTCGTCGGCCCTCGCTCAAGGAACAAGAGAAGGCATCTACAAGGGACCTACGAACCTATTCCGTCGACAGTAGACCAAATCGCCTTCTATCCACAAAACATGTCACGCGTGCCGTCTTCCACGTCTCATGACACCTGTGTTCATGATCGCGCTGGAAGTGATCGCGTCGGCAGTCGGCGTGGGTCAGTCCCCGGTGGGCAGATAGGGGCGCAGAACGTCGAGCAGGTCGTCGCGTCCCCAGTGTTCGAGCGCCTCGGCGAGGTCGAGTCCGTAGTCGTCGTCGGTGTCGGTCGGGTCGATTCCCATCTCGATGAGGACTGCGATCACCTCGGCCGGGGCGCCGACGGCCAACGCCATCATCATCGGCGTCCGGCCCCACAAGGTGGAGGGAATTTTCTCGCCGGGCGCCACCAGCCACGGCATGATGGTCGCGGCCTCGCGGCTGCGGATGACGTGTGCGGGCAGGGCTTCATACATGTCGGTGGCGCTGACATCGGCGCCGGCGTCGAGCAGTTGCCGCACGAGTGCGGCGGGAGCGGCGTCGAGGAGCACCTGGTGCAGGGGGGTGCGGTTGTGGGTGTCGGTGGCGTTGACAGGGATGCCGGCGGCGATGAGTCGTGGCGCGAGGTCGGGGATGTCGACGCAGGCGACCATGTGGAGCAGGGTGCGTCCATGGTGGTCGCGGACACCGGCCGGGTCGATGCCGGTCGCGAGAAGTCGTTCGACCTCATCGGCGTCGCCGTGGGCGAAGGCCCGCAACAGATGGCCGCGCACCTCGTGCAGTTGCTTGGGCAACCACGTTCGGCGACGGCGGCCGTCGCGGGATTCGATCGCTGAGCCGCCGAGGGCCGTGTCACTCCAGGTCTGGACGACTTGGAAGCAGCCGGGGACCTCGCCGCCCAACGAGCGCAGCGCGGCTTCACGTTGCTCCTCCTCGGGCGGGTGGGCCAGCGCGGTGAGCCGGTTGTCGCGCCACCCGACCGAATGCCATTGCCCGCGACAGCGCACCCGCGTCGGCTGTGAAACCACGTCCCCTCGTACGGGCGCATAACGGTCGTCGTGGAGGCCGGGCAGCAACGCCGAGCGCACCAGCGGGTGCAGTTTCATTGGGTTGATCCGCCCGAGTCGCAGCAGGTCTAGGTCGACGTTGCGGCCGCACAACGCCCACGGAAGCGCCGGGAGTTTGCTGTCGTCGTCTACACCGATGCGAACAGTGGCGACCCTGTCGCGTTGCTGCGCCACGAGTCGAAACCTCCGCCATGAGCCGGAGATGGTGACGGGGCCGACGTCTCCTCCGGGTTCGCCGGCGAGCAGGTCCAGTGCGGAGGCCACCGCAGTCGGCGAGCAGACCAGTAGCCGGCTGGCGAAGTGTTCGCCATACCATCGGGGGTAGTTCTCGAGTTTCGACGGCATGGTTAGGTCGGCCGTCACCCCGGCCGCCGCCCAGGCTTCTGCCGGTTGATCGTGGTCCCAGGCGACAGCCGCCCATTCGGCGAGCGCCGTCGGATCGGCTCCGGCGGGTGCGTGGGTGGGCCATTCGGCGGGGTCGAGCAGTCGGCCATCCGCGGTGTGGAACGGGATTCGGTCGCCGCCGCCGATCCACTGCCGCAGTTCGTGTGTGTGCTGGTCGTGCCATAGGTGACGGGCGGTGGTCCAATCGTTGGGGAAGTCGCGCCGCCTCACCTTGATCGTCGGGGGGCGTGCCGACATGAGATGCAGTGCGAGCCGCTGTGGGCGGTTGATCAGGTCGGGGGTGGTCACGCGCAGTGTTAGGTCGGGTTCGCCGTCGCGGCGATAGGTGGCCAGGGTGACGGTGAGTTTGGGGACCAGTTCGCCGGTGCCGCCGGCCGTGTGGCGGGGCAGGTTCCAGCGGACCAGGTCGGGGGCGAGGTGGCTCAGGTCATCGAGGATGAGCGCGGCGGTCGCCGACCCATACCGGTCGGCGAGGTCACTCGAATCGAATCGCACGTCGACGCGCGCGGCTGCGCAGGCACCCAGCCAGTCGCCGGCGAGCCGCCGGGTCGTCGCCTCTGCGACCATTCGAGCGGGTACGCCGTAGCGGCGTCCGGCCAGGTGGGAGGCCACGTGCTGCGACGTGAATGTCGGCGGCAACGAGATCTTTCCGGCTCGCTGCGTCTGTGCACTCATCGCCCGCTCCACTTCTCGGCGGGCGCAGGCCCGCGCCCGGTGCGATAGTAGACGCATCGAGCGCGGGCCTGCGTGCGGCAGGGCGGGTCGCTGGATTAATAATCATCCATCCGTCGACTTCCCGGAAATCCCCAATAGGTCATACCGTCGTGCTATGGACCTGGAGCTGCGGCACCTGAGGATCGTCTGCGCCGTCGCGGACGCGGGCAGCGTCACCAAGGCGTCCGCGGTGCTCGGCTTGGCGCAACCGGCGGTCACCGCACAGCTGCGTCGCATCGAGAACTCGCTCGGCGGCCAGCTCTTTGAACGTGGCCGCAACGGCGTCACCCCGACCCCGTTGGGTGAGCTGGTGCTCAGCCGTGCCCGGGTGCTCCTGCCGGCGGCCCGCGAACTGCACGACGACGCGATCCGGCTCGCCGCCGCCGAACGCACCCAACCGGGGTCACGGCCGCTGCGCATCGGCACGACGGGCGATCCATATCTGGCCGGCATGGTCAACCGGCTCAGCGAGACGGCGCCGCAGTTGGAGGTCACGACGTGCGTCTCGTTTTCTGCGCTGGAGCTGTTGGATCAGGTGCAGGCCGACCGCATCGACTGCGCCGTGGTCGGCTGCTGCGGTGAACACGGGCTGCCGGCCTCCGCCGCCGCCGGGCTGCGGGTGCATTCCGTCGCACTGGAGCCGGTCTGCGTCATGTTGCCCGACGGGCATCCGCTGGCGGCGAACGAGACGGTCGATCTCGCCGACCTGTCCGAGGAACGGTGGGCCTGGTTGCCCGGCGACGGTTGTCTCTATGGCTGTTTCATGTCGGCCTGCCTGCGAGCCGGTTTCACCCCGCGCACCGGTTACGAGACCGACGCGGCCACCTGCATAGAGCTTTCTCGTACGGGTAAGGCCGTGTCGCTGTGCCTGCCGATCCGCCGTTCTCCTGGCGTGACGGTGCGGCCGATCGAGGGAGCGCCGCTGCGCTGGATGCACGCGATGGTCTGGCGTGCCGAACCGGCGAGCCAGGCGTTCACCCAGTTGCTGGTGTCGACTGCGTCGGCGGCCTATGCGGAGATCGTCGCGTCGACCCCGGACTACGGGGGTTGGTTCGGCAAACGGTCAGCGGACTGAGTCGGTGACGTGCGCGCGGGCGCAGTCGGCGAGCGCGCGGCGGGGACGCGCGCGCCACCGGCCCGTCATCCCGGCACCCGCCCCGGTCGGGGTGTCGTCCGCCTCCGTCCACGTGGCGGGAAGATCAGCCAAGCGAACCAGAGGGCCGGTCCGGACGGTCACGACAAGACCCCGGATCGCGATCACCCGGCGTACGGATCGAATCAGTGTGTCATCGTCGATGAAGGCGGCCGAAACGGCCGGCCCGCCGTCGGGCAGGTGATAGCGCAGCGCGACCGGCCGCACCGGCGCCCCCGAATCGACGGCCGCCTGGAACATCGCCGGGCGAAATATCCCGACGGTCGAGCCGCACCCGGTGGTGCCCTCGGGGAAGACGAGCACGCTGCGTCCGTGGCGCAGGTGTTCCGCGATCTGGGCGACCGTCGTCGGAAGCCTGCGCAGCCGGGCCCGGTCGATGAAGACTGTGCCGATCCGAGCGGCGAGAAACCCGATCACCGGCCAGTCGCGCACCTCGCTCTTGGCCACGACCGGCATCGGAGCTCGCGGCGTCGACACGGCCACGAGCAGCACCGGAATGTCCAACCAGGAGACGTGATTGCACGTGACGAGGGCGGTGTCGGTGATCGATGCGTCGTCACCGGGGTGCGGCTCGCGGACAAGTCGCACCCCGGTGACGCGCAACACCGCGCGGCACCACCACGTGACGAGCGTGACCCGACCCCGTCGGGTCGCCAGCGGCCACGCCGGAACGGATCCGACCACGGCGGCGAGCACCGCGACCAGCGCGAGCGCCCGCAGCGCTTGGCGGACCGGCGACACTGTCGTCATCGCGAGCCGATGCCGCCGTCCGGTCCGCCGAGGAAGTGGCGCAGATAGCGTGGGTCAATCCGATCGAGCGAGAGCAGCACGAAGAAGTCGGCCACGTCGAAGTCCGGGTCGTGCGCGGGCGGACCGCAGACCCAGGCGCCCAAGCGCAGATAGCCCCGCAGCAGGGGTGGCGCGGCGGCGAGCAGATCGGCCCGCCGCGACGACACCGGATCGCGAAGCGGTGCGGGTGTGCGTGGGGTGACCCGCAACCTGGGCGGGCTCAGGTGTGTGTCCCGCACGAGGGCCCACACGGCGTCGGCGGCGGCTCCGCCGTCGGCGAGCGGCACCGACGCGCAGCCGGCAAGCCAGCGATAGCCGTGCAGGTGCAGATAGCGGGCGATGCCGGCCCACATGAGGTTGATCACCGCGCCGGTGCGGTGATCCGGGTGCACGCACGACCGTCCGGTCTCGACCAGCACGTCGCGCAGCGGAGCCAGCGGCGACAGGTCGAACTCGGTCTCCGAATAGAACCGCCGGCTTCCCGCGGGCTCGGCAAGTGGATCGGTGCGGTGCGGCGGCAGCATGCGATAGGTGCCGACGGTCGCTCCGGTGCGGTCGTCGCGCACGACGAGGTGATCACAGATGGCATCGAATTCGTCGATGTCGAGGCCGGGGATCGGGGAGTGCAGCCGCGCGCCCATCTCCTGGGCGAAGACGTGGTGGCGCAGCCGTTGCGCTGCGTGAATCTCGTCGGGCGCGGTCGCGAGGATGATGCTGTAGGTGGCTTCGGCGGCCGCCTGACCTGCGGCGATAACCGGTGATGCGCTCATGACCGCAGGTCTACGCCCCGGTAATGCCGGGCGAGTGGCACCGGTTTGAGCAGGCGGTGGCGATCACGTGAACGACGCGTGCCGGCCCCATCGGGCGCGCGCGTCCGCGCGTGTCCGTGCCGGGTGTGCCGCTCAGCTGGGGCGTTTCGCGCGCACAAACGCGCGTACCCGGGAAAGTGGCCAGGTGTTGAGCACCTCGGCTGCGGTCAGCCAGCCACGTTGGGCGGTGCCGACGCCGAAACGCAGATAGTCCAGGTGGGTGACGGCGTGCGCGTCGGTGTCGATGGTGAACGTGACGCCTGCTCGCCGGGCCCGCAGGATCAGCTCGTCGGGCAGGTCGAGCCGATCGGGATAACTGTTGATCTCCATGGCTGTGCCGGTGCTCGCCGCCGCGGCGAAGACGGCGTCCCAGTCGGCCTCCACCTGGCCACGTCGGCCGAGTTGGCGGGTGGTCGGATGACCGATGATCGACACGTACGGGTTCTCGCAGGCCCGGATGAGTCGGCGCGTCATATCGCCGGCCGACTGGGTGAAGTGCGAGTGCACCGACGCGACGCAGATGTCGAAGCCGGCGAGGAACTCCGGACCCCAGTCCACGTCGCCGGTGGGGCCGATATTGAGCTCCACGCCGTGCAACACGGTCACCTTGCGTCCACTGTGGTCTTTCTGTTTCGCGAGCGCGCGCACCCGCTCGCGTTGCGCGAGCATCTTCTCGTCGGTCATGCGCTGCATCGCCATGTCCTTGGCGTGGTCGGTGATCGCGACATAACTCAACCCGCGATCGGCGATCGCCTCGACCATCTCGGTCAGGTCGCAGAGGCCGTCGGTGAGGTTGGTGTGCGTGTGCAGATCGCCGCGCACGTCGTCGATCCGCACGAGGCGGGGCAGGTCATCGGCGAGCGCCGCCTCGATCTCGCCCCGATCCTCCCGCAGCGTCGGCGGAATCCACGGCAGCCCGAGATGGTGATAGACCTCCTCCTCGGTTCGCGACACCACGAGCGTGTCGTCGTCGACGCGGAACAGGCCATATTCGGAGAGTTTCAAACCCCGTCGCAGGGCGATCTCCCGCAGCCGGATGTTGTGCGCCTTCGACCCGATGAAATATTGCAGCGCGGCCCCCCACGACTGCGGTGGCACGACTCGAAGATCCACCTGCAAACCATTATTGAGCCGTACGGATGTCTTCTTTTCGCCTCGCACGACGACCTCAGCCACCTGGTCGAGGTTGACCAACGCGGCCATCAGCGGCGCGGGGTGGTCGGACGCGGCGAGGATGTCGATGTCGCCGATCGTCTCGCGCATGCGCGCGAGCGATCCGGCGACCGTGCACTGCAGGCAGCCCTTCACGGCGCGCAGCACGGGGATGATCTCCTCGGCGGCGGCCGTCGCGTGGTTGATGAGGGTCCGTCCGCTGCTCGCGCGGGCCAAGTCGATGCCGTGGCGCAGGTTGGCTGTGCTCTTCGGCCCGAAGCCGCGCAGGCCGGCGAGGCGGCCGTCGTCGAGCGCCCGTGCCAGGTCATCGACCGACGTGACGCCCCGCTCGGCATAGAGGGTCATCGCGCGTTTCGGCCCGAGGCCGGGCACGTTGGTGAGCTCCCGCACGCCCGCAGGGACCTCGGCGCGCAGCTTCTCGACGGCCTCGAACCGGCCGGTGCGCAGAAACTGATCGATCTTGTCGGCGATCGACGACCCGACGCCTGCGATCTTGCGGAGCCCGGCGGCGTCGAGAGTCGAGACATCCGTCTGATAGCCGCCGACGGCGCGGGCTGCCTTCTCATAGACCCGCACCTTGAACGCTTCACCACCGGTGATGGAGAGCAGATCGGCATACTCCTGGAGCAGCCCCTCAACCACCTCGTTCGGGCGGGCCATGGTCCGATTCTACGGCCTCGCCCCACTTTTGAGCGGCGATCATGAAGCTACGCCCATGATCGCCGCAGGGCAGGCAGGGCGTTGGTGAGGCTAGCGGGGGTCGGCGTTGACCAGCTTCGGGTGACTCGCGACGAACGCGTCGAGTGTGTCGGCCCGCAGCGCCGCGAAATAGGACGTCTGCACCCCGGTGAGGTTCTCGCCGATATAGCTGCCGCCGCTATATGCCCCAGCTCCCGGCAGGCCAACCAGCGTGACCTTTTCGGGCCGCAGGTTGCGCAGCGCATAGGCGAACTCGGTCGGGGTCCGGCCTCGGCCGTCGAAGGTCAGGGTCTTGCCGAGCGCCTTGATGACCTTGTTGATCTGGGTGGGGTTGTTGACCGTGTCGCTGGAGAAGATCTTGGCGACGATCGCCTTGATGATCTGCCGCTGGTGTCGCTGGCGGGTGTAGTCGCCACCGCTGAGATAGCGCTGCCGTGAATAGTCGATGGCCTGCCAGCCGGTGAAGTGGTGCATGCCGACCTTGTAGGTCATGCGCGGACCGGAATAGCCGTGCTCACAGCCGCCACACTCGGGTCGGTGCTGACCGTTGGGCTGCATGTGGATCGAGACGGTCTGCTGGTCGACGTAGGCGTCGACACCGCCGACCGCGTTGACCAGCCCGGCGAGACCTCCGAAGGTGAGCACCGCGCCGGCGTCGAAGCGGCTGATGCCGGTGTATTTGCTGACCGTCTTGGAGAGCAGCTGGAACCCCTGAGCCGTGCTCGGCTCGGATTTGCCGGGAACCTTGCTGCCATACATCATCGCGTGGGTCAGCTTGGTGCGCTCCCCGCCGAACTGCGCCGGCGCGAACGCGGGCACATTGACGACGAGGTCACGCGGCAGCGAGGTCAGATAGCCCGAGCTGAGGTCGGCGTTGACGTGCAGGATCAGCACACTGTCTGACCGGGGGATCCAGCCGGGCACGCTGACCCGGGTGTCGACCCCACTGATGAGGATGTTGAGTGGGCCCTTGATGTCGGCGCCCGGCGGCGGTGTGGGACTGGCGGTCGGAGATCCGTTGGCCCCCGAATCGCCGAAGAGATCGGCCTTGGGGATGGAGTTGTTGACCTTGTTGTTGACCATCCGCCAACCGACGAACGCACCCCCACCGACGAGCACCACTATCGCGCTCACCACAGCGACGATTCGAGCAGAACGTGACACTGTGCACCCTTTCGTCGCCGCTGCCGGTTGCGCCGGTCAGCGTCCGTACCCGGTCGGTCTGTTGATCGTCGGTCGCGGCGGGTGCCATGACCCGTCGGCGGACCACGCACCAGGGTAACGATTCAGCCCGATCTTGGTAGCTTATGGCAGGCTGCGACGCCGATCACAATCTTGTCCGGCTCGCCCCCATGGTCACGATGCCGGCGGGACGTGGAGGTAGCCGGCCGGCACCGCGTCGGTGAGCCACACCCCGTTGTCGCTGCGGAAGAAGACGTGACCGTCGCGAGCCATCCGCGCCGCGTCCACCGTGATCACCACGGTTGGACCGCCCCGCCGGTCGCCGACCCGCCGCGCTGTCGGGATGTCCGGCGACAAATGCACGTGGTGGCGGCCACCACGATGGATGCCACTGACCTGGATGCTCAGCCAGGCGGCGGTGCCCGTGCCGTGAAAGAGCAGGTCCGGGGGATCGGCCGGCATCAGGTCGAGCTCGACGGGGACCGAATGGCCCTGATTGGCGCGAACCCGGTCCACGCCGTCGTCGTCGCGTACCACCGCGAAACGTTGCTTGTCGTTGCCGGCGACGACCTGGTCGAGCTCCGCCCGGGTGATGCTCAACGCGCCGAGCAGCGCGTCGACGTCCACCCAGCCACCACTGTCGAGGGTCAGCCCAACCCGTGTCGGATCGTGCCGCAGCGCGCGGGACATGCGTTTGCTGATCTTCACAAGGCGGGCGGGGTCGAGCTCCACAGTCGACGCGGAGAGCCGCTGGCTCGTCGCTGGCACGCGATTGTCGTGTCTTCTTCTTCATCGATGACACGCTACCGCTATCGTTTCACTGTGACCCGCCGATTTTCGCCCCCCGCCCCACCCTTGTCGAGCCGGCGGCGGCGTGAAAACCCTCAGGTGTACGGGTCGTCGCGCTCGCGAACGCAGTCGCCGGTGAGCACCTCGACGCGAAACGTCGGTGGCGGTTCCTAGAATCCGGTGATGACCCTCTCCGCGGATAGCCCCGGCCGGCTGGACCCCTCGAACGACGATGGCGACGTGGGGTCGTTGGATGCCGTGTTCGAGGCGGGACCGGACGCGTTCGTCGACTCTGGTTTGTCGGCCTTCATCAAGGCGATGGCGGCTGTCGACGAACGAGAATCCGCGCCGGTGGAGGACCCGGGGGTCGTGGAGGCCCGGTTTGTCGAGAATTGGGCGACCGCCATGCCACCCGCCTATCGGCGACTGTTGACGGTGGTGGCCGAGGCCGGCGAGTGGCCCGTCTTCGACGGGTGGACGTTGGCGTCGACCGAGTGGGATCGCGTGCCGCCGGAGGGCAATGTCTTCGTCTCTGCGGTCTGCGCGGGGCAGCGGTCCTTCGGCATGGAGTTGGCCGAGGTCTTCTGCGGACTGGTGTGTGTCGACGACCGAGCCGACACCGCGGTGGCGATGCTGGCGATCTATCCGGCGACGGACCCCGAGAAGGCACATCCTGACGTCGCGGCCGATGAGGTGGTGCGCGAGTTCTGTTACTACGGTTGCGAGGACGTTTTCTATCAAGCCGGCGACCTCGCGGACCGGCTTTCGACGATGCTCTTCGCCCACGCGTTGGACACCGCCTACAGCGAGGACCAGGTCTCGGCAGGCGCCTATGAACGTGGTGTGCGGGTGTTGTCCGGACGGGTCGCCGTCGACTGGCTCTCCTCCATAGAGGACGAATACCCCGACTTTGTCGCATACGGCGGCGGTGATCGCGAACACGATGGCATCCGTCATCTGTTCATCCGCTCGGAGTGGATTCAACTGCTGCTTGGTCAGCGGGAGCGAAGCGGCCGTGACCTGGCCGAGTGGATCGAGGACGTGTTCGGCGACGAGTTCGTTGACGAGGACCGCAATCGCGTGGTCACGGCCGAGATCGTCGAGGCCAGGCTGGCCGCGTGCGCGTCGCACGTGCCGACCGCGCTCTATGCGATGTGGCGCGCATATCTGTTCGACGAACCGGAGTTGGACGACTATCTGCGGGTGTGCGCGTCAGCGCCGGCGAGATTGACCCGCGACTGCGCACGCCTCATCGAGGAGTTGTGTTCGGGTGCGCGCACCGAACTCGGCACCATCACCGACGTGCCGGCGTGGCTGGCCGAGGTTCGCGCACTCGGCCTCGATCCACGTCAAAGGAATAGGGCGCCGATCACCGGTCAGGTGTAGGTCATCTCGGTCGTGGCGCGGTCGAAGCGGCGCTTGCGCAGGTGTTTGCGGGCGAGCACGGTGTGGATGAGTCCGTCTCCGCACCAGTGACGGAAGACCCGGTCGATGCGCGGCGCCCGGAGACCCTCGCCGCACAGCTGAAGCAGCACGATCTGCTTATGGCTCGACAGGAACTCGCCCTGTTGATTGTCGGGCCAGCCGAGCAGACGCGACCCCGTGGTGTCGCCGGTCGGGCCCCGTTGGTCGAGCAGTCGGCGCAACTCGGCGAGGGCCCGTTTGTCGCTGTCGGCGAGGTCGGCGCGGGCCGCGAGGAACTCGGCGGACGGCAGCGTGAACCGCTGGGCGAACGTCAGCCGCCATTCGGGCAGCCGTGCCACGAAATCATCGTCGTCGAGCCGGTCGGAGAGGTCGTCGGGCAGGTCACGTCGACGCAGCAGCTCGACGGGCGCGTCGACGTGCAGCACCCGCGCGTCACCGATGTCGTCCGGGCTCGTGTCGCTGAAGAACAGCAGCATGCCGGTCTCCGGCAGCAGTCGTTCGAGATCCAGCACGGCGACGTCGGCGAGGTTCACCTGCATGATGAACGGCAGATAGGCCTCGTCGTCATAGCTGAAGGTCGGCCACGGCACATCGTCGGGCAGGTCGGGCAGCCCGCCGAACCTCGACGCGCCGACTTCGAGCTCGACCGGTCGCCGACCCCCGGTGAGGTCGAACTCGATGGCGGGCCGGACCACCCGCAGGAGTTCGTCGGCGGTGATGCCGGTGAGATCCGCGGCGGTGAAGGCGTCTCGAACATCGGCCGGGATCGAGTCTCCGCCGACACCAACGGTTTCGTTGGCAGCGACGGTCGCTGTGCGCCCGCCATCGGCGGTGTCGTCGGTGCCGGCGCGATCGGTGCCGGCGAAATCACCGTCGGAGGTGTCGTCGTGAGTGGCGTCGTCAGGTTCCGACTCGTGGGTCACCGCGTGCGGCTCGCCGTCGCGCAGCCACGCCACCTCGGAACCCGCGTGCACCCATATCGTGCCGTCGGTCGCGCGGACCAACCCGTGGACGTTGTCGTCCGGCAGGGCCGAGTCGTCCTCCCGAAACCGAGTCACCACCGCGTCGTGGATGCGGAAGAGCCCGCCCCACGATGCGCCGCCCCACAGCGATTCGCCGTCCCAACACAGGCAGGCCACGGAGTCGGTCTCGACGTGGGTGAACGCCCCGTCGCGCAGGCGATAGGTGCCGTTCTGGGTGCCGAGCCACACGTCGTCGCCGACCACCTCGATCGCCTGGACTGACGGGTCGAAGACGGAGTCATCGAAGCTGGTCAGATGCCTCCACTGTGCACCGTCGTGCCACGCGAAACCGTTCTCACCGCCCACCAACAGCGATCCGTCGGGTGTGGACGACACGCAGGTGAGCTCAAGGCCGGTCGGAAAGTCGACTCCGGGCCGCAGAATGGCGAAACTCTCCCCGTCGACGATCCCGATGTGACGCTCGGGCAGGCCGGTCTCATAGCAGAGGAAGAACACCCGGCCGTCGGCTCCGGTGAAGAGTCCGGTGATGTGGTTGTCGAAGAGCTCCGAGTTGTCGACCCGAAAATGCCGGAACTGTCCGTCCGAGAATCTCAACAGGCCGGCGTTGGTTGCGACATAGACGGTGTCGTCGGAGTCGGCGGGTGGGCCGGGCACGATCGAGCCGATGGCGAAGGAGTCGTCGAACTCGAAGCGATCCACCCGTCCGTCGGGGAGCCGTCGGAAGAGCCCGGAATAACCGCCGAACCAGACGCCGCCGATCCGGTCCGCCCCGATGCAACCGCGCTCAACGTCCACATCAGACAAAACCGCGATCGTACGGGTCGGGAGCTGGGCCGATCCCGTGCCGCTCGCGAGTCCGGTGGCCCCGTGGCTGCGCAGGAGGTCCCGGGCGTCGACCCGCGCGGCGTGGTGATAGGCGGTCAAACCGTCATCGTCCACGGCGTCGACGTCGGCGCCACCGCGCAGGAGCGCGGCGATCACGGCGAGGTCACGGCGGTGCGCGGCGCAGGATCGGTGCAGGGCGGTGCGTCCGCGTCGGTCGCGGGCGTTCACCTCGGCGCCGGCGGCGAGGAGTCGCTCGACGAGCGCAGCCTCGCTGGTGAGGTGCAACGGATAGTCGCCGTAGCCATTGCGCCGATTGGGATCGGCGCCCCGATCGAGCAGCAGTCGTGCGACCGCGTCGGCACCGGACTCGAGCGCGTGGTGCAGCGCGGTGGTCGGTGGTCGGTCGATTCGGTGTGGGTCATATGCCGTCGAGAGGTCGAAACCCGCGTCGAGAGCGGCCCGCACCTTATCCACCTGATCGCGCCGAACCGCACCGAAGAAACGCTTGGGTGTGGCAACCGCCGATTCGGCCATCCGTCGGGCCTTTCGCTCAGCCTGTGGTGTGGGGTGCGGGCAGCATAACAGTCGACGCACGGTCGACAGTGGATGGCGCGAGTCGGGCGGACGGGCGGATCGGTGTCACGAAAGCACGATCGCCACGGTAAGACCGACGATGATCAGGCTCTGCACCGAATGCGCGATGATGCCCATCCACGCGCTGTGCAGTCGTCGGGTGGCGAAGGCCGCCGCGAGCCCGGTAGCGATTCCGCTGGGGATCGACCACGGCTGGTGCAGGTGATAGAGGCCGAAGGCGATGCCGTTGACGACCCAGTCGGCTTTGCCGAAGGCTCCACCCATGCGGGGCAGCAGCAGACCGCGAAAGAGCAACTCCTCGCCGAGCACCGTGTTGAGCAGCGCCATGAGAACGACCAACGCGAGCATCGGCCAGTTGCCGCGCAGAAAATCCTGCCCATCGGATGAGCCGAGAAACGCACCGAGATCACGGCCGGCCGGCGGTGATTGACTGAGCGGCAGGGCTTCGATCGCCCCGAAACACGCGATAAGAGCCACGACCCACCACCAGCGCCGGCCACCCCGACGGCCGGCGGCGTCAGTGGGGGGATTGAGCCACAGTGCGTCACGGACCACTCGCCAACGTAGCGTCCGCTGCTCACGTGCGACGAGCCCGACGACCAGCAGAAACTGCCAGGCGAGGCCGGCGGTGAAGGTGGCGATCAGAATCTGGGCGAAGCGGCCGCCATCGGCGGAACCGCCCCCCGAGTCAACTCCGACCATCCCCATGAGGGCGGGGGCCACGATCCACGCCCCGACCCCCATGGGGATCGTGGCGGCGAGGACGATCGCGGAGACCTTTCCCGCCGAATATTGGCTGATGACGGTGGGGTGCGCGGACACGGGGGAATCCATGTCTCCTCCTTCACTGGTGGGGTCGCGACGGCGATGCCGGCGGCGAAGTGAGCGCAACGCTAAATGCCCCTCGGCTCGACCGCGTCCCGCTGGGGAGGTCGGTTTCCTGCCTCGTGAGGGGTATGCCGTTGACCCCGCAGGGGTGAGGACGCCTTCGGTGAGCGCCGGCTAATGTTGGCGGCGGCAGCGCGGGTGACGCGCGTGCAGCGGTGCGAGGCGGCGGGTGGTGACGACAGTGGCGACGACGGTGCGAGACGCTGGCGGCCGCGTCGCGGGCGGCCACCGATCGATGATCCATCTGGTACGCCGAATGGTCCACACGCGCCGACGCCGGCCGACGGCCTTGGTGGCGGACGTGGCGTTGGGTGGCGTCTTCCTGGTCGTGATGCTCGCCGAACGGTTTCAGGCCGCCGAGACTCTCGGCGGCCTGAAACCCATGGCGGTCGGATTCAGCGTGCTGATCGCGGGCGGGTTGGCGCTTCGCCGGCAGGCACCTGTGCTGGGCTATCTGCTCGGATCATCGGCTTTGGTGGCGGAGACGCTGTTCGTGGCGCCGAGCCCGATCTCGCCGTACTCGAATCTGGTTGGCATTTATTCTGTTGGGTTGTATGCGACGCGGTCGCGGGCCTGGTGGGGCCCGGCGGTCGCGCTTCCGGGCGTCATCGTCTATTTCCTCAGGCTGCAACCGTCGTCGTTGGTGGCGCTCACCGGAGTGCTGTTTTCGTGGGCGCTCGCGTGGGCGCTGGGCTATCGCACCGCGCGGTGGCGCGAACAGCAGCGCGCCACGCAACGATTAACGCAACGCCAAGCCGTCGCCGAAGAACGCGCGCACATCGCCCGCGAACTGCACGATCTCGTCGGACACACAGTCAACCTCATGCTCGTGCAGGCAGGCGCCGCACGAATGACCCTCGACAACAGTCCACAACAGACCAGGCAACTGCTGTCCAGCGTGGAGGATACCGGTCGCGACGCGCTCGCCGAGCTGGACCGGGTGTTGGGAATTCTGCGCCACGACGGTCCCCCCGACCGCGCTGGCGAACGTGACGCCGAACCGGGCCTGTCGAACATTGCCCAACTGTGTGACCAGATGACGCGTGCGGGCATGCGGGTCGAGGTCACCGGCGAGTCGAACCTCGCGGTGCCGCGCAGTCTGAGCCTGACGGCATATCGGATCGTGCAGGAGTCGCTCACCAACGCTCTCACCCATGGTCAGGCAGGTCGCGCCACAGTCGCGGTGGGACTGGTGGGCCGCGTGCTCGCTATCGAGATAACCGATGACGGCCGTGGCTCACAACCGGAGCGTCCACCTGGCCGCGGGCTGCTCGGCATGCGCGAACGGGCGACGATGTTCGGCGGCACGGTGGAGCACGGCCCCGGCGACCGCGGCGGCTTCCGGGTGCGGGCGGAGTTGCCGTTGCCATGACGATTCGAGTGGTCATCGCCGATGACGACGCACTGCTGCGAGCCGGGGTCTCCGTCGTGCTCGGCAGCGCCGACGACATCGACGTGGTGGGCGAGGCGGCCGACGGGATCGACGCCGTGCGGTTGTGCCGGCAGCTGACCCCCGACGTGATCCTTATGGACGTCCGGATGCCTGGCGTCGACGGAATCGAAGCGACCAGGCGGATCGTCACGGACGCCCTGAGCACCCGTGTGCTCGTGTTGACCACGTTCCCGCAGGACGACTATGTGTGGGGCGCGCTGCGTGCGGGCGCGAGCGGATTCCTGCTCAAACGCGCCGCGCCCGAGCGCCTTATCGAGGCCGTTCGCACGGTCGCCGGGGGAGAGGCGTTGCTCGATCCCGCCGTGACCCGTGCCCTCATCGGACACTTCGTCGAGCTCTCCGCCGGGCAGTCGGACGGCGGTGCCGACGAGCGGGCGCGGCTGACCGAACTCACCGGTCGCGAAACCCAAGTGTTGCGACTCATCGCCGAGGGGTGTTCCAACGCCGAGATCGCGGCGCGACTCACAATCGCGGAGTCGACGGCGAAGACCCACGTCAAGCGGATCATCGCCAAGATCGGGGCGCGGGATCGCGCCCAAGCCGTCGTCGTGGCTTATCGCGGCGGACTCATGCGTTCAGGGTCGACGCCATACGTCGCGTGAGGTGAGCACCAACCGGTCAACTCTCGATGGCGATTGGCGGGCCGAGTAGTTCGCCGATTTCGGTTAGTGTGCTCCGGGTCTCGTCGGTCGACACCGCCAACGCCGCCGCGACCTCGCGTCGCAGTTCGACACCACCCAACCACGGGTTCGGTGGTGGAACGGCGCAGTCTGACCACCACGGGTTGGTCAGCTTCCAGCCGTCGACGGTCAGTCGAGCCTCGAAACGCAACAGGTCGCGCAGGTGGGCTGCCGCGGTTGGCTGGGACAGTGCCACCATCCAGGTGCGCAGATAGGGCTCGATGTCGTCCTCGGCGTTGCCGATCGCGCACAGCACGTCGGCCGCCGGCACCTGCCCCGGATATGTCGCGAGGGTCGTTTCCCACCACGCCCGCAACACCCGTCGGACGGCCTGTTGATCGGCGGCGGACCAGTCGGTCCAGCCAGCCCGGGGCAACCGGCCCAGCAGCGACTCGGTGTCCGGCCAGTCGAAGCCGACCGTGCAGGCGATCTCCAACAGTCGCGGCAGATAGTGGCGGAAGTCGTTCAACGCCCCGATGGTGATCAGCACGTCGGCGGCGTAGGGCTCGATGACCTCCACCGGGATCCGGCGAACCTCTTTGTGGGAGAGCAACGTCTGCGCTTGTTCGGCGGTGAAACAGCACGAGCAGCAGTCGATGCCTGTCGGCCGAGGGGCGTCGGCGAACACCCGATAGAGGTCATCGAGTGCGCTGGCCAGAGTCGTGGGCATTCGCCCACCGTAGGGTTCCCGCCCAGGGCGCACCAGCCCGCACCTCGTGGGCCCGACGGGTCGCGTGACTGGTGAGCCGTGGATTCGTCGTACCCATGGGTCTGTGTGACCTTGCTCGCGGTCCGCGCGTGAGGCCCTGTCGGGCCGCCGATCGCCGAGTCAGACTTGCCCGGTCCGGCCCCCTCGCCCACTGCGGCGACTCTCCCCCTCGAGGACCCCCGTGAGACGACTGCTCATCAGCTGTGCCCTGGTCGGCATCACCGCTTTCGCCACCGCAGGCGTTGTCGTCGCGAGCGAGCGGCCAGCCGCCGCCGCGGCCGTGCGGGCCTCGACGAGCGCCCGGGTCCAGACGGTCTGGATCGACGTGCGGGTCAACTCGGCGTGGCCGGTGCGTCGGGCGGTGGGTTTCGTCGACCGTTACACCGGAAGCCAGGCCCGTTTCGGGCGCTGC
The DNA here is from genome assembly GCA_963736695.1 of uncultured Actinomycetota bacterium. Classification (GTDB taxonomy): domain Bacteria; phylum Actinomycetota; class Actinomycetes; order Mycobacteriales; family Micromonosporaceae; genus CAVTPU01. The sequence goes on along the minus strand of CAVTPU010000004.1, from coordinate 1,264,050 downwards.
CACGCCGGCTCCCGGTGCATCGTCATTCGCGAGAGTTGGCGGATGCCTTCGCAGTGGGGGGCCGTGACCCGGCCGGGTTATCCGAAGACGACGCTCACACTCAACCCGCACCGGCGCTGGACGTCGTGGTCGCAGCGCCTGCACATTCTGGTGCATGAGTTGGGTCACGCCTATGGGCTCTACACCCACCCCCGCAGTTGCACCTCGATCATGTATCACAATGTGCACTGCCGAAACGGCCGGCTCGCCCCGCTGCTTTTCACCACCGCGCAACGGCGCACCATGCATTACTACTGATCACGCGGGTTGCAGCATCCTTCACGATGGTCAGAAGTAGCGCAGCCACAGGTATGGGGTCGCGAGGGCGATGCTGACGGCCGTCACGATCAGTCCATATTTGGTGAACTCCCAAAAGCTGATGCGCCTGCCCGCCTTCTCCGCCAGACCGAGGACGATCACGTTGGCCGAGGCGCCGACTGCCGTGGCGTTGCCGCCGAGGTCGGCGCCGAGCGCCAACGACCACCACAGCACCTGCGAGGAGTCCGATCCGGTCGCGTTCGCCAAGTCGGCCACGATCGGGCTCATCGTCGCGACATAAGGGATGTTATCCACGATCGCCGATAGAACAGCGGATCCCCACAACAACATCATCGAGGTGAGCATCAGCCGGCCGTCGGTCGCATGCGCGGCGGCTGTGGAGAGTTGCCCGATGACGCCGGTTGCGACCAGTGCCCCGACCATGATGAACAGGCCCGCGAAGAAGGCCAGAGTCGGCCACTCCACGTCGCGGATGACCTCGTCGACGTCCAACCGGGACACGGCCAGCAGCGCGAGGCCACCGATGATCGCGACGATCGACGGTTCGAGGTGGACCACGGCGTGCAGGGCGAACGCGACGGTCACGGCGCCCAGCACCGCCAAGCTGACCACGAGAAGCCGCCCATCCCGGATGGCGTCGCGTTCCTTGAGCACCATGATCTGCGCGGTGCGTTGCGGGTCATAGGCGAACGACTTGCGGAACATGACGCGGCACAGTCCGATGAAGACGACGAGCAGCAGCAGGATGAACGGCCCTAGGTGGATGAGGAAGTCGTTATATGTCAGGCCGGCTCTCGACGCGATGATGATGTTGGGTGGGTCGCCCACGAGGGTCGCCGTGCCGCCGATGTTGGAGGCCATCGCCTCGGCGATGAGGAACGGCGCGATGGGAACGGCGAGTCGATCACAGACGAGAAACGTCACTGGCGCGATCAGCAACACGGTGGTGACGTTGTCCAACGCTGCCGAGGCGATCGCGGTCACCAGAACCAGGATGACCATGACGCGGAACGGTCGGCCTTTCGCCCGCTTCACCGCCCAGATCGATACATATTCAAATATGCCGGTACGTTTGAGCACTGAGACGATGAGCATCATGCCCAGCAGCAGGAAGAGAACGTTCCAGTCGATTCCGGACTCTTCAGAGAAGAACGCGTGTTCGGCGTCGGTCGCTCCGACGAGCAACATGAGTGCCGCGCCGCCGAGGGCGGCCGCCACGCGGTGGATCTTCTCCGTGGCGATGAGAGCGTAGGCGAAGGCGAAGATCGCGACGGCCAACCACGCTGTTATCCCCATGTGCGACCGGCTCCACGCCAGGATCGGGGCATCATGTGTCCGTGCGGCATGGCGTGCGGATGTGGCGCGGGCACCAGGAATCCTCCTCGGGTGATGGGCACGACTGTGACAGCGCCGACCAGTCTTCCCGGCACACCTGCCCCTAACCTACGACATCTCAGGGTCGGGCGTCGAGGTCCTTCCACGACTGCCATCACACATGGTCGTCGATGGCGGCCTCCGAAGTTGGGTGCGAGTGCCGCCTAGTCGGTGCTGCGCGGTGGACGCACGATCATGACTGGACAGCGCGCGGAGTGGGCGCAGTGGTCGCTGGTCGATCCGAGCATCAGCGTCGCGAGCGGGTTGTGGCCTTTCGAACCGAGGACGAGAAGGTCCGCGGCGGCGCTTTCGTTCGTGAGGACCTCGGCCGCGCCGCCGACGATCACCACGGGTTCGGCGGTCACTCCCGTCGCGGCGAGTTCGGACTCGATCAGCATGTGGCCCCACGAGACGAGTTCGTCGGGGGCGGGTGTGACCCATTCAGTCCCCAGGCGGTCCCAGTGTGCGGCGTGCACCGCGCGCAGCGCGCAACCGCGCAGGCGAGCCTCTTCGGCCCCCACGAGAAGCGACTGCCGCGCGAGGTCGGAGGCGTCGACGCCAACCACTATGCGGTCGTGCCGGGTGCTGCTCAGAGGTGCGCGAACCACGACCACCGGACATGGTGCGTGGTGCAGGCAGGCCCGGCTCACCGAGCCGAGCAGCACTCCCGCGAACGTGCTTCGGCCCCGCGAGCCGACGACGAGCAGGTCATCGTCGGCACACGCGTGGGTTAGTTCGGCGGCGGCGCCTCCGGCGCTGTATCGGAAGATCGCCGGATAGTCGATGGTTGATTCCTCGACCTGCCTGCGCAGCGTGTTGATGTCGGCGGTCGTGTCGTCGACGTTGAGCGCGCGGGAGGCCGGATAGGCGGGCAGTTGGTCGAGCACCGACCAGGCGAGCAGCTCGACGGCGTGAAGTCTCGCCTCCTCCACCGCCCACGAGAGAGCCGCGTGCGCGGATTCCGAACCGTCGAATCCGACGATGATTCGCCGCATCGAAACGTACCTCCCGCGATCAGATTAGCCCAAAATGACCAAAACATCCTAGATGTACGGGTCGTCGGGATCCTCTTGGACGAGCGTTCCGGTGTCAGCCCGGACAGTTGCCGGATGTCACGACTGCCGGCCTCCCGGTCGATGACTCCCACCAGCATGAACAGGGTGGCGTCGAATAATGCGTTCGCGAATGTGTGCAGGATCGCGGCTGCGCACATTGGCTGCTCATTCCCGGCGTGGCCGACGGCCCTCACGAGTCTGGGCGGGTCGTGGGGCACGCAACCCGAGGAGGCGTCGACCGGTCTCGGTGAGGTGTCTGCGCATCGTGTCGTCGTCGAGGTCGGCGAGCAGTTCGCTGCCGGCGGCGCTCGCGATGCCGGACAACGCGACAGTGCCGGCGATCCGTCCGGCCGGATCCCCGCCACCCAGCAGCGTGAGTGGTCGGTCGACCAGGTCGGTGAAGACGGCGTGGGACTTGAGAAGTTGCGCGATGGCCTGATCGGCGCCGAGGATCGCGGTCAGTTTGCGGTGCCGCAGGGCCAGGTCGACGAACCCGGTGAGCATGTGTTCGGCCCGGGAGTGCGGGGTGCGGCGCTCCTCGGCGGCGTCGACGATCGCGCGCATCTCGTCGAGGGCGGGGCTCGCCAGGGCGCTGAGAAGCTCCTCGCGGGTGTGGAAGTGGTGATAGACGGCGGCCTTCGTGATGCCCAGCTCGTCGGCGATCATCTGCAGTGAGGTGCCGGCGAAGCTGTGCTCGGCGAACAGGCGCAGCGCGGCGTCGAGCAGTCGCTCCCGGGTTCCCTCGCCGGGGGCCGCGTCGCGGCGCGCGGCGGCGCGTGTCGATGGGGCCGCCACTTGTCCTCCCGCTTATCGAGCCGTCTGTCAAGTTCCTTGTCGAGTTCGAGCCACCATAACTTGCCGGGCGGCAGGGAAACAACTAGTCGAACGGCAAGTGACTTACCTTACGCTCGGCTTGGTTTCCCCTTGCCGTTCGGCTAGCGTTGCCGCATCACTCACGAGATGGGAATAGCGCGGTGGCAACGTTTCTCTACACAATCGGCCGATTCTCCTATCGCCGACGGTGGCTCGTTATCGGGCTTTGGGTGCTGCTCCTGGCGGCGGCCGGTGGCGGCGCCGCCACGCTGTCCGGTCAGATGTCCAACTCGTTCAGCATTCCGGGCACGCAGGCCCAGCAGGCGATCGACGAGTTGGCCGCCCGGTTCCCGCAGGCCAATGTCGGCGGCGCCACCGCGCGCGTGGTGTTCGTCGCGCCCGCCGGCTCGACCCTCATGACGCCCGACAACCAGGCGGCCGTGGCGAAGACCATCGGGTCGCTGAAGGCCGCGCCACAGGTGGCCACCGTCGCCGACCCCTTTCAGACCAAGTTCTTCTCACCCGACGGCCGATCCGCGGTCGCTCAGGTCAGCTATGCGGTGCAGGGCACCCAGCTGACCGTCGCCGACCGCGAGGCGCTGCTCGCCAGCCTGAACGCCGGTCGGGCCGCAGGGTTGACCGTCGAGGTGGGCGGTGACGCGTTGCGCACCACACCCGAGGCCGGCGTGGCTGAGGTCATCGGAGTGCTGATCGCCGCGCTCGTGCTCATCATCACCCTCGGGTCGCTCGTCGCGGCCGGGCTGCCGCTGCTCACCGCGCTCGCGGGCGTCGGGATCGGGCTGTCGGGCATCGCGGTCATGTCCCGATTCGTCGACGTCAACGCCAACAGCCTCATTATCGCCCTCATGCTGGGCCTCGCCGTGGGCATCGACTATGCCCTGTTCATCGTCTCCCGGTTCCGCCACGAGGTGCTCGTGCGCGGCGCCGGTCCGGAGGCGGCCGGCCGCGCCGTCGGCACCGCCGGATCGGCCGTCGTCTTCGCGGGCCTCACCGTGATCATCGCGCTCGCGGGGCTCACGGTCGTAGGCATCCCACTGCTCGCGTCGATGGGCCTGGCCGCGGCGGCTGTCGTCGCCATCGCGGTGCTCGTCGCGGTGACCCTGCTGCCCGCGCTGCTCGGTGTCGCCGGTCGCCGGGTGACGGCCGGTCGGCTGTCGCGCCGACCGGCTCCTGACCCCGAATCCGACGACGGGCCGACCCCGATGGGCGAGCGGTGGGCGCGGTTCGTCACCCGTCGCCGGGTGCCGGTGCTGCTCGTCGCGCTCGTCGCACTCGGCACGGTCGCGCTTCCGGCCGCCCAGTTGCGCCTGGGACTGCCCGATGACGGCATGGCGGCCGTCGACAGCACGCAACGCCGGGCGTACGACCTCATCTCCACGGGGTTCGGCCCGGGATTCAACGGTCCGCTCACCGTCGTGGTCAGCGACGATGGCGGAGCCGGTCCGGCAGCGGCGCGGGTCGCGGCCTCGATTCAGCAGACGCCCGGGGTGATAGCGGTCGCCCCCGCGATGCTGAGCGCCGATGGCGCGACGGCGTTGCTCACCGTCATTCCGGCGAGCGCCCCCAACGACGAGGCGACCACCGATCTCGTGCGGGCCATTCGAGACAAGCAGGCGGCACTGCGCCAGGAGACCGGGGCCGACATCGCCGTCACCGGCCAGACCGCGCTCAACATCGATGTCTCCGACACGATCGGCGGCGCGCTGCTGCCCTATCTGGGGCTCGTCGTCGGGTTGGCGTTCCTGCTGCTCATGCTCGTGTTCCGGTCGGTGCTGGTGCCGGTGAAGGCCACGCTGGGCTTCCTGCTCAGCATTGGCGCCACCTTCGGGGCGGTGGTCGCGGTGTTCCAATGGGGTTGGTTGGCGAGGTTCTTCGGCGTGACCGAGACCGGTCCGATCATGAGCCTGCTGCCGATCCTGTTGATCGGAATCCTCTTTGGACTCGCCATGGACTATCAGGTCTTCCTCGTCACCCGCATGCGTGAGGACTATGTGCACGGCGCCGACGCGCAACAGGCTGTCATCACCGGTTTCCGACACGGTGCCAGGGTCGTCACCGCCGCTGCCATCATCATGATCAGCGTCTTCAGTGGATTCATCGTCTCCGGCGAGGTGCTCGTCAAATCGATGGGATTCGCGCTCGCGCTCGGTGTGCTGATCGACGCGTTCGTGGTTCGCATGACCATCGTGCCGGCGGTCATGTCGCTGCTCAACCGGTCGGCGTGGTGGCTTCCCCGCTGGCTCGACCGGGTCCTGCCCAAGGTCGACGTGGAGGGTGAGAATCTGGCCCGCCATGAGCCGGCCCTACCGGCCGGGTCGGAGTCTCGCGAGCTCGAGTCGACCCTGTCTCGTTGACCCGTCCCCGGCCGGGCCGGCGTTCGCCGCGTTAGGCGCCAGGCGCTAGCGCTTGCCACCCACGGCGTCGAGTTCGCCAGCGCGAGCGCTGTCGACGATTCCGCGCAGTTGGTTCGCGCTCAGGCGGACCTCGCCGCCGAAGTCATCGTTGATGACGACCGACTTGTCGGGGGCGGCGCTGGCGTCCACGCCGATTTCGGGGCAGTTGCAGCCACAGGTGCATGCGCCGCTGTGACTGCCCCCGCACGAGCAGGACGTGCAGATGGTCACGACGTCGGTGAGAGTCCGGTCAGGCATGTGAACCCCGATCCATGAGTGGGCATCCGATACCTCAGTTTACGCCCTGAATCGGGACAAGTCGGGCATTCGCGAGGAGGGGCGGTCATCGGTCCTGCCACGTGCACAGACAGACCCTGTTGCCCTCGGGGTCGGCGAGCACCCAGAAGCTCGGAGCGTCCGCGTCGCTGACGAGCGTGCCGCCGGCGGCGAGGGCGGCGTCGATGCGCGGCTGAACCTGCGCGGGATCCACCCACACGTCGGGATGCCAACGTTGGCGCGGCTCCTCGTCGCCGGAGCGCTGAAACCAGAGCGCGGGTAGCACGTCGAACGGATCGCGCAGCTCGTCGCCGCCGGCCGTCGCGAGGTCGGTCATGGTGAGCACGGCGCGCCAGAACGGCAGCACCGACGCGACGGCCGGGGTGTCGAGCGCGAGCTCGAATCGGGAGACGCTCGCGCACTCCACGGTCAGGTCGGCGGCGTCGACGATCGCGGAGATGGCGCGGGCCAAGCGGATGTCGCGGTCGGTGACGCCGCGTACGTCGTGGCTGCTCAGCCGGATGTCCACATGGCTATAACGCAGATCGATGTCGGGGTGGTGGTTCATCTCATCGGCCGCTGCGCCGATGGCGTTGACAATCGACAGTCCGGTTGCGAAATCAGGGGTTTGGACGCGGGTCTGGATGCCGCCGACCAGATAGACCCAGCCGGTGGGCGCCTCGTCGGCTATTTGTTGTCCCGTGAGTGTGGTCATGAGGCCATGGTGGACTCGCCGTCGGGGCTTGGGAAGACCGACGCGCCGTCGGCGGGCGGTCTCGTCAGCGGCGCGTCGTGTTGAGGTCGGCGATCACGGACTTCTTCTCCGCCGTGGGTCCGTCCGAGGCGATCGCGATCGGGACGCCGAGTTCGTCTTCGACCGTCGCGACCCAGTCGGTCACCGGCGCGCGCCGATAGACCGGTGTGCTGGCGAACAGGCGACGGGTGAGCGCGGCCTGACGGTCGAGGTCGCAGACGGCCCCGACCGGCAACCTATCGGTCGCGTCGTAGGAGTGGCACACGCGCAGGTCCCGATCGGTCAGGTCGAGGTGGGTGAGCGCGAGCGCGTCGACACCGCCGGCCACGTCGAGGGCATAGCGGTGCGCGACCGCGTCGAAGTGGCCCACCCGGAACGCGCCCTGCCATGGATTGGTGGGATTGCGGGGATCGGTGATGCGCAGGCCCGGGTCCTCGGTGACGAGCGGACCCGGGCCGTGTCGGGTGGTGAACGTTCGCAGCACGCCCAGCCTGGTGGCCTTGACGCCGGCCTGCGCCACCAACGCTTCGGCGTTGGCGAATGTCGTGGTGCTCCATGTCGTGTAGGGGTGGAAGCCGTGCCACTCGTCGAGCAACACCCCTTGGGCGCCTTCGAAGACGACAAGCTCGGTGCGCAGCAGGTGACGGGTGAAGGCTTCGTCCACGATGGAGACTCGTTCGGCGAAGGCGCGAAACGCCGCCACGCAGTCATCCACCGGTGGAGCGTCGAGCGGGCCGACCGTGTCGGTCAGATGCCCGCGCAGCTCCACCAGTTTGGCCCGCAGCACGCGGGGGTCGCGACAGTCGGCGACCAGGGGCTCGGCGCCGGGTCGGGCCAGTTGATAGGCCATCACCTCGCCGACGCCCATGCCGCACGACCCGTGGCGGTGCTCGCCCCGGGCCAGTTCCCGGGCGCGATTGGCGGCCCGGTGAAAGGGGGTGGCCAGCAGCGCCGACTCGTCCACGGTGATGAGACTCAAGGGATCGGGCACCCCGATCGCGGCGAGGTGCCCCGCTTCGGCCGCCAACGCGAGCGGGTCGACGACCATGAACCGAGACAGGTGGGTGCGCACGCCCGGACGCAGCGTTCCCGAACCGAACTGTGCGAACGTGTGGCTGCGCCCATCGGAGAGCACGACGTTGTGTCCGGCCTGGGCGCCCCCGTTGAAGCGGACCACCGTGTGGACCGGCTGCCGGGAGCACAGCCAGTCCACAATGGTGCCCTTGCCCGCGTCGCCGAATCCGAGGTCGACGACGATGATGTGACGCATCGTTAGTCCGTTCGTCCGCGTTAGGCGCCGAGGGTCACAGCCGGGTCACGTTGTCAGCGGTGTCGGATGGCTCCGGCAGGGTGGCGACCGCGACCGTCCCGCGTCGGGAGTCCATGCGTGCCAACGCCCGCGAAACGGCTCCGACGGTCGCCGGTCCGGCTTCCGTGAGGTCACTGAGCCCGGTGGCGAGGTCGATCGCGTCCTCGTTGAGCCCGATCGTGAGTCCGATCGTCTCGCAGACTGCGTCGAGGTCGTCGAGCTCGATGATGTTCTGCCCGAGCAGATCACGCCAGAAGTCGAGCACCTGCGAGTTGCCCGCATATGAGCTGCCCGTCGGCAGAACATAATAGGTGTGGAATCGCCGACTCACCTCGGCGACGATCTGCCGCAGGGGAATGTCCTCGGCCAGTTCGTCGCCGATGACGGTGCGAACCTCCCTCGCCTTCACCGCCGGATAGGCCATCTCGTCGCCGATGATGAACAGATAGCCTTTGCGGCCGCGCGTGTCATAGCAGTCGATCGCCGCGTGCCGGGCCAGGAAATACATCGCGAGCTCATAGGACTCGGTCATCTGACCGCCGCCGCCGCCTTCGAGCACGATCTTGCCGAGGTCTTCGTCCATCCGGTTGTCGGACTCGAACTGGCCGACCTGCAGGGGGACCCGGTCGCAGGTGGCGTCGCCGATCGCGCCGAACAGGATCTGCGGATCGGTGACGTAACCCTTGCGCAGCAACAGGCCGAGCAGCTGCGGCAGTTTCGTCTGCAGGGTCCGGGGGACCGAACGCATCGAGCCGGTCACGTCGAAGAGCACCGCGATCGCCAGCGACTGCGGGTGTTCGTCGGTGTCGCGGCTCTCCCTGGCGGTCACGCCCCGCGGGTCGAGGCTGGCGTGGACGGTGCGCGCCCCGCTGTCGCTGTAGGCGAAGGCACTCGTGCCGGTTGCCCGGCGATAGCGGTCGGCCGCGTCATAGACGTCAGTCGACCAGATTCCGCTTCCCATTGTCTTCTCCTTGAGGGATGTGGGTGGTCAGAGCCGAAACGGTCGGAACCGGCGTGGTCCGTAGAGCCGCTCCAGCAGGTCATCGAGCTCGGCGAGCAGGCGCCACGCGTCGTCGGGGCGTTGCCGCAACGCGGGCAACGCGCAGCCAGCGGCGAAGTTTCGCAACCGGTCGGGTGCCCGCTCGCCCATGAGATAGGTCATGCATCGGGTCGCCATCGCGATGTCGGTGCCCGGGCCGGGTGATTGGCGACCGGTGACCTCCACCGGATACCACGACGCGAACTCGGGCACGAGCGCCGGCACCCGTTCGTCGGGCCCCACGGTCGAATAGCACCAGTCGATCAGCACCAGGCCATGCTCGGCGGGGTGGATGAGCACATGCGGCGGCAGCACCGCCCCGTGCACGACTCCGGCCCGGTGGGCGAATCCCAACGCCACCAGCAGTCGCCGCCACATCCACGCCACGTCGCGCGGGTCGACCCCGTCCGGGAACGCCGCCCGCACCTCCGACAGGCTGCGCAGCCCCGTGACCGTCGAGGTGACGGTGGCCTGCCGTTCCTTCCCGCTGTCCGGGTCGCGGTGCCGCAGCGACTCGATGAGACGTGGCGCGTAGGGCAGATAACGCGGCGTCGCCTGCGGCGAGCCGTCGCAACGCTCGCGCCTCGCGATCCATGAGGTCGTTGTTGGCCGGGTTGCGGGGGAGTTTGAGGATCCGGCCGTCGCCGACGTCGTAGAGGTCGGTGAGGTCGCCGGTGTAGAGCCGCTCCCCGAACCGATAGTCGCCGTCACGGTTTCGCCACAGCAGCTGGAGGCGATGAAACGCCTCGGCGGCGGCGTCGCGTCGTGTCGGGTCGCTCGTCGTCACCCGGTCGGGGTGCAACACCCGGATGAGTTGGCGATAGCGGTGCGCCGCGTCGGTCGTACCAAGCAGGTCCGTTCGATTGGTCGCGGAGGTCACCAGACGGATCGCGTCTGCAAGCGTCAGGTCGGCGAGCGTCGGGTCGGAGACGGACGGGTCGGCGGTGTTGTTCACGACGTCGCCCCTTCGGGTTCGGGGCGCAGCAGCGGCGGGTGCAGCAGCCGTGCGGGGCCGGCGCGATAGAAGCGGGACCGTGGTCCGCCGCGCGAGCCGCCCTGCACGGTGGTCTCTCCGGTGGGTGTCACGAAACCGGGCACGGAGAGCACTTTTCGGTGGAAGTTGCCGGCGTGCAGCGTGGCGCCCCACACCGTCTCGTAGACGCGGCGCAGGTCGGCGATGGTGAACTCGTCGGCGACGAAACTCGTCGCGAGCGGCGAATATTCCAATTTGGACCGTGCCCGTTCGAGGCCGTCGGCGACGATGTGGCCGTGGTCGAAGGCCAACCCCAAACCCTTGTCCGTACGCCCACGGGCCTGAGCGCCCCGCGGCGGTGGCACGTGCCCGACCGGAACCCAGGCGGCCTCGCGGGCGTCGGAGCCGCCGACGGGCTCGGGCAGATCGGGGGCGAGCGCCACATAGGCCACCGAGATCACACGCATGCGGGGATCGCGGGCGGGAGCGCCATAGGTGGCGAGCTGTTCCAGGTGCACTCGGGGGAGGTCGGTCAGGCCGGTCTCCTCGGCGAGTTCGCGGGCAGCGGCGACGGGCAGGTCCTCGTCAGGGCGCACGAACCCGCCGGGCAGGGCCCAGTCGTCGGCGAACGGCGGACCGCCTCGACGCACGAGCAGCACGTGCAGGTCGCCGGCGCGAATGGTGAACGCGACCACGTCAACCGTCACGGCCACCGCCGGATAGGCGCGCGGGTCGTAGGCGGCGAGGAAGTCGTGGTCGGTCACGGTGACTCCAACTGCGGTAGGTTGTTCTCAGTCCGAGAACATCTCAGGCTGAGAACAACCTACCAGGGGTGTCGGCTCTCCGCAACCACGGGAGAACCGCATCCGACGGCCTCGGCCGCGAGGTTGGTTGACAATGGTGTCCGTGGTGGCTCACCTTGTCTGCACCCGGCACGAGGAGCGGCAATGACCGAACAACCCACCGTCTTCACCGGCGGAAACGTCTTCACCGGACACGGACGACGCTCCCGCGCCGCCTCCGTCGCCGTACGCGACGGCCGGATAGCGGCGGTGGGTCACCGCGACGAGGTCATCGCCGCAGCCGGCCCCGGAGCCCGCGTCGTGGACGTCTCCGGCCGGCTCATCACACCGGGTTTTCAGGACGCCCACGTGCACCCGGTGCTCGCCGGGCTCGACCTCGTGCGCTGCGACCTGCACGATCTGGAGACGGCCGACGAATACCTGGCCCGGATCCGGCAATACGCGCACGACCACCCCGCAGCGGAGTGGATCCTCGGCGGGGGCTGGGCGATGGGGGCCTTCCCCAACGGCACGCCAGACAAGCGGCTGCTCGATGAGGTGGTGCCGGACCGGCCGGTCTATCTGCCCAACCGGGACGCCCACGGCGCCTGGGTCAACTCGCTGGCGCTGGCGATGGCCGGCATCGACCGCAACACGCCGGACCCACCCGACGGCCGCATCGAACGGGACGAACACGGCGAACCGACCGGCACGCTTCACGAAGGAGCCATCGCGGCCGTCACCCGACTGCTGCCCGCCCCGACCGCCGCCGAACTCGACGCGGCACTCCTGGCGGGCCAGAGCTATCTCATGGCCCTTGGGATCACCGGATGGCAGGACGCCATCGTCGGCGGCACCGGCGGATTCCCCGACACACTCGGCACCTATCTGCGAGCCGCCGCGTCCGGTGCGCTGACGGGCCGGGTCGTCGGAGCCCTCTGGTGGGACCGGACCCGAGGCGCCGAACAGATTCCCGACCTGCTGGCACGACGTGATGCGGGACGGGTCGGCCGATTCTCGGCGACCAGCGTGAAGATCATGCAAGACGGAGTGGCGGAGAACTTCACGGCCGGCATGCTCGAGCCATACCTGGACTCCTGCGGCTGCGCCACGGCCAACACCGGCCTGAGCTTCGTCGACCCAGCCGAGCTGTCAGCGCACGTGACGAGGCTCGACGCCGAAGGATTCCAGGTGCACTTCCACGCCCTCGGCGACCGATCGGTGCGCGAATGCCTCGACGCGCTCGCCGCCGCGCGTACGGTCAATGGTGTCAACGACAATCGGCACCACCTGGCGCATCTGCAGGTCGTGCACCCCGACGACGTCGCCCGCTTCGCCGAGCTCGGGGCGGTGGCCAACCTGCAACCGCTGTGGGCCTGCCATGACCAGGAGATGGACAAGCTGACCCTGCCGTTCCTCGGTGAACGCCGGGGTGCCTGGCAATATCCGTTCGGCGACCTGCACCGCGCTGGCGCACGCCTCGCTGTCGGCAGCGACTGGTCGGTGAGCAGCCCGAATCCACTGTGGGCGGCACACGTCGCGGTCAACCGCGTCGAACCCGGCACCGACGGGCCGCCGTTCCTGCCGGAACAGGCCCTCGACCTCGCCACCGTGCTCACGGCATATACGGCCGGCAGCGCGTATGTCAACCATTTCGACGAGATGACCGGTACGATCGACGTGGGAAAATACGCCGATCTCGTGGTGCTCGACCGGGATCCGTTCGACCGTCCGGCCGCCGAGATCGCCGAGGCGCGCGTCGTGCACACCTATGTGCAGGGCGAACTGGTCCACACTGGACAAGACTGATCGCGCACTGTTCGATCACCTGTCGGGCGTCGCGCCTGGCATTGGACGCACCGTCAGGATGTCGCCAGGGTCGCACTCCAGCACGTCACACAGCGCGGTCAGGGTGCTGAACCTGATCGCCCGGGCCCGACCGTTCTTGAGCACGGACAGGTTCGCCAGTGTGATGCCGACCCGCAGGGCGAGTTCGGTCAGTGTCAAACCGCGCTCAACCAATATCCGATCGATGTGCAGCTCGACGCGGTGGTCCTCCTCTGGAGGCATCAGATCACCCCGTCCAGTTCGTCGCGCATCGACACGCCTCGCCTGACCACTTCGGATATCGCCAGCAGGGTGGGGCCGAGAATGGCCCACCACAACGTGACGCTTGTGTCCGTTTCGACGGCGCCGATCAAGTTCTGGGGAACATAGATCTCAATCAGAATTCGTCCGCACGCATACTCCACCACCTCGGCCGAGGCGCCGCCGATGAGCACGACCAGCCCGAGCCTCCGGATGCGTCGCGCCATGAGAGACGTGAAGGGGTCGTTTCTGATCGCGGCGTCAACCAGGCGATAGGCGAGGAAGAGCATAGGAATCGTCGCGAGCGTCATCGCGAGATTGTGCGACATCAGATAAAGGAATTGGTCGCGAAGACCTGGATGGTGAAGCCCGTCCACACTGAACGTGACGGTGTGTGGGTTGAGACCTTGAGGTCCTCGTTGAGTGGCGAACGGGTCCTCGCCAACAAGGACGCTGCCGATCTGAGTGAATCCTCCATATCCAAAGAGGAAAACAGGCAGCCCGAGCACGTTCAGGCCGAGCATCATTGCGGTGAGGTTTCGCGTCGTGCGCAGCCAGAACAGTGGCGCGTGCATCCGGACCATGGGTCGCAGCTCCTTATCGATAATCGATGCATCGATTATCGATAAGGAGCTCCCGTTGTGTCAAGCGCGGCCCACCCGGGGCCGACACAAAACGACAGTCGCTCGCGTTCGAGCCTCGCCTGGGTGAAGATGACTGTCGTGACGAATTCCACCAGCACACAGCACCGAGCCTGCTTCGATGCCGAGGTGACGTTTCTCAACGGCGGAGGACTTCAGGCCCGCGACTTCCGAATCGACGTGCCCGACAAGGAGATCACCGAGCCCGACCTGGCCCAACTCTTCGTCCGGCACCTCGGCCTGTTGATGGTCGACCAGGTCACGCTCAGCGGCGTGCGCGTCTTCCCGGAAGCGCACAAGGGCTCGCGTGGAGTTCCTGAGGGGGTCCCGGCGAGCAACGGTCGACTGATCGACCTTAGTCATGTCATCGAAAGAGGGATGACGACCTATCCGGGCCTGCCCGGCCCGGAGATCTCCCCACACCTGTCTCGCGAAGACTCCCGGCGGACATATGCCGAGGGCACGGAGTTCGCCATCGACCGGATCAGCATGGTCGGCAACACGGGAACCTATGTGGACAGTCCCTATCACCGCTATGTCGACGGGGTCGACCTCGCTGGCCTGCCCCTGGAATCGGTGGCGGACGTGCCCATCGTCGTGGTTCGAGTCACGGGATCTCAATCACGAGCCATCCCCGCGACCGCGGTCGCGGCACAGTCCGTGGCCGGCGCCGCCGTGCTATTCCACACCGGTTGGGACCGCCACTGGCGGACCGACCGCTATGGAACTGAGGCACCCTATCTGACCGCGGAAGCGGCCGAAGCCCTAGTGCGTGCCGGCGCCCGACTGGTCGGCATCGACAGCGTCAACATCGACTGCACCGACGGCGACGAGCGTCCCGCTCACTCGATCCTGCTCGCCGCCGGTGTGCCTGTGTTGGAACACCTCACCGGCCTGGACCAGCTGCCCATCGCCGGAGCCCGGTTGCACGCGGTCCCGCCCCGGGTGCGCGAATTCGGCACGTTCCCGGTGCGGGCCTATGCCGTGGTCGCCCACGGCTGAGGCGAACGCTCGATGAACTCGCCGGTCACGCCACCAGGTCCTGCTCGGCGAGTTCGGCCAACGTCACGGTGCACAGACCTCCGCGCTCCGCTTTCACACTGGTCACCTCGAGTTGGGTGCCGGGGGCGAGGATGAACTCCTCCTCGCCGGTGAACGCGGAGAAACTGCGGATGCCGACGGCCCGCTTGGGAAGGATCTGAAAGAGCGTCCGCTTGCCCCGACCGCCGAGGAATCCCTGAGCGACGCCGAGTTTCGACGTGCACGAGGACACGCCCCACCAAGCCACGGTGCGGCCAACCGGATATTGCGCGCGAAGGTCCACCGACACCCCTCGCCAGAGTGGTTCCGTGCGGGCGGGCAGTCGTGACATAGCCGAGAACAAGAGCCTCAGATAAGGCAGATAAGGCAAAATCTGGGTACGGTCCGGATTGCGCAGTGTGGCGTTGATGTGTCGATAGAACACCGACTCGCAGGTGTAGAGGTAGACGGCCGCGATCTCGTCGGCGGGCAGCCCGTGGGTCAGTTCGTCAGCCATCTTCGTGCCGAACTCGTAGGAACGCCCCACGTACTGATCGAGGCCCGACAGCAGTGCGGCGAGGGGTGCGAGCGCCTCGCGGAAGTCCATGAGGGGGGTGTCGAACACCCCCGTGATCGAGGGAAGGACCAGCCCCTCGTCCTTGACGCTGGCGAGCCGCTCGAGATAAAGCTGATGCAGCTCCATAGTGGACGCGATGAACGCTCCCATGCGATCGGCGGTCTCCGCGGCTGCCCCGCCGTCGTGCGTCGCGTGTTTGTCCCATCCTTTGCTGGGCAGCCAGTCGATCTCGGCTGCGCCGAGAGCCCGCAGCGCCGCGTTGACCGTGCCGAAGTGGTCCGCGTCGCAGAAGATATCGCCCTGCGCTGCGGGGTTCGGATGGTCGATGTGTCGAACGTCGACTCCGGGATATTTCTTTTGGAGTCGGGCAACGATCCCTTTCAGGGCTCGGGCGTGAACCCCCCACCACGCGAAGACCACACCTCGGTCCTCCTCGTCGGCGTTCTGCTTGGCTTTAAGGATCTCTTCGACAAGTCTCTCGACGACCGGACGCCAGAACGCGGTGTGCTCGTCCGTCGTCATCGAACCGTCGTCGCTGGCGGTGAGCGCCGCATTCAACAGCAAGACACCCTGGGCGAGCATCGCCTGAAACCACTCCGGTGGCTGCACGACGTCCTGCTTCTTCAGCAGTGCGCGAATGTCGGCGATCGGCGTCTTCTTGGCAATGCCGTGCTTCCACATCGCTGCGGCCTTGATGATGCACCGGATGGTCATGACTCTGCCGAACTGACTGTCGGCCCAGTCATGAAAGGTGTTGTCGAACATGGCGATGCCGGTGGCACTCTCGGTGCGTGGATATGGGTTCTGGCCGAAGACGACGACCTTCCACTTGTGCGGCGGGTGGGGTTTGAGTGCTTGGAAGGTCAACTCCCGAACGGGAACCACGTGTGGACTGCGGTCCGCGCCGATGAACCTCGCCGCCGCGGGCTGCGCCTCGATGATCGGCTTCAGAAGAGGCAACCACGGCTCGCCGCCACCCGTGAAGAGCTCGGCGAGGGCCAGTGGGTCGTTCGGCTCGGCCGGAGTGGGGGCGACGGTGTCGCTCATGTGGACTCCCGAATGGCGATGCGCCGGTGACGGCACGAGGTTGGGTGGGGGTGGGGGGCTCGGTGCGCGAAGTCGTCGCGGACGATAGCACCGGGGGCGGACAGGACCGCGATGTCGGCGGGCCAGACTCCGCCATCCATCGAGCGTCGCGATTTTGTCAGGGGGGTCCGATAGGTTCACGTGTCGTTGAAGACACCATCGCCTCGACTGGAGCAACCTATGACCGCGATTCATGTGAAGCCGCAGCTCTCAGTGGTGCTGACGGACATCAACACCGCCGTGGTGCAGTCGTGGCGGGCAGCGTTCGCCGACACTCCCGAAGTCGAGATCCGCACCGGATCGATCGTCGACCAGCACGTCGATGCCTGGGTCAGTCCGACCAACTCCCGTGGACGGATGGACGGTGGGGTCGACGCGGTCATCAAACGTCACTTGGGGGCGGGAATTCAGCTGCGCGTCCAACGCGCGATTCGTGACCAGTTCGGGGGATCGCTGCCGGTGGGAAGCGCCGTGTGCGTGCGGTCCGGAGCGACCAACCCGAAGTTCCTCATCTCGACGCCGACAATGGTTCAGTCCACACAGGACGTCAGCGAGACGCTCAACGTGGCTCTGGCGTGCGCCGCCGCGTTTCAGGCCATTCACATGCAGAACGAGTCGGCGCCGGGCAGCATCGCCTCGGTGGCGCTCGTCGGCATGGGCGCGGCGACAGGTCGGGTGTCGCCCCGGGTCTGCGCCAACCTGATGTGGACAGGGCACACCCTTTTCGGCGACTACAACTTCCGAAACTACGACGATCTACGGGCGACAATCCGTGCACAACTCAATGACATCGAGAGTCGCCCGGAGTCGAGGGTGCGAATTCAGCCGCCTGAGCAGCCTCGCTCCCGTAACTGATCTCACGGCGGAAGCGGCCGAAGCCCTGGTGCGTGCCGGCGTAAGCCTGCGACATTCATGGATGGGCCGGGAAGCGCGACTGAAAGGCCAGCCTGGTCTCGGCATCCTTGGCGATGTCGGTCGCGATGTCGTCGAGCGAGAGGAAGACCTGCCACGATGGTTTGTCGCTGGCTTCGGTCACATGCCCAATGATGCGCTGTTCCAGATCCGGCTGCCGTCGACCACGCCAGATCTGATCGGCGAGACTGACCAGCAGCTCGTCGAGTGTCGCGGCAGGACGATGCCAGTCGGCGTGCGTGCCGGCGAACCGTGCCAACTCGTCGGTGATGCCATGATCGAGCAGGAGGAGCTGTCCCGCCGCCTCGTGGGCGTGGCCAGGGCCAATCAGCTCCTCGGGGTGAATAACCTTTCCGATGTCGTGAATCGCCGCGCCGAACTCGACTGCCTCGTCGTTGACGGCGACAGCGGGAAATGTCTCCACCCAGCTGCGCATGAGTCGTTGGGCCACGTCATGCACCAGACGCAGGTGCGCGCCGAGACGAGCCGGCGCGTGCAGCGTCATCAGCAGGTCGGTTGCCAGACTCGGCAGTGGGCTCAGATGTGGTGGGCCGGGGTCATGCAGCGCACGATGCAGCACGTCGGTCGACATGTTCATGAAGAATAGGTCGCCGAACCGGTGGCGACCAGCACAACGGGTCTTCGCTGCGGCGAATGTGTGGTGAGGCGCCAGCGAGCGTCCCGTGCGATGTGGGGAACAGCTGTGAGTCTTCAACCTGGGACTGGCCCACCGCATCGTCTCGGTGGGCTGGCACTGTGACGGCCTATCACCGAGTTGGGGCTGCGGTTCCGCCTGGGGTGGCATCGGATACTACTGCCGCCTGCGCAACTTAAGTTGTTGTCTCAGCCCCGCTGAATTCGTGTGTCGACTGTAGACGTGGTGCGTGAAGACGTGGTGTGTGAGGACATTGAGCGTCCGTTCGGCCAAGGTCACGAGATGGGGCGCACCATGCTGTTCTCGTACGCGAAAATGACGGCCTGGACCCGGTCCCGCAGGCCGAGTTTGTGCAGGATCCGGCTGACGTGGGTCTTGACCGTTCCCTCGGTGAGATAGAGCTCGCCGGCGATCTCGGCGTTGGACCGGCCCCGCGCGATGAGCATGAGAACCTCCCGCTCGCGGGGCGTCAGCGGATCGAGTGCCGGCGCCGACGAGATCGGGGTGGCGCCGGGCAGACCAGGAACGAACCGGTCGAGCAGGCGTCGGGTGGTCGACGGCGCCACCACCGCGTCGCCGTTGTGCACGGCGTGCACGGCACGAGCCAGTTCCGCGCTGCCGGCGTCTTTGAGCAGAAACCCGGATGCGCCGGCACGCAGCGCGGCATATGCGTATTCGTCGAGGTCGAAGGTGGTCAGGACGAGAACGCGGGGAGGTTGGGGCAGGGCCTGAAGTCGGCGGGTGGCTTCGATGCCGTCCATGCCAGGCATGCGTACGTCCATCACCACCACGTCGACCGACGTGCTCGCGCAGAGGGCGAGCGCGTCGACTCCGTTGGCGGCTTCGCCGACGACGGCGATGCCGTCGCGTCCGTCGAGCACCATGCGCAGCCCGGACCGGATCAGTTCCTGATCGTCGACGATGATGATCTGGACCATTAGTTCTGCTCCGCGCGGGCCATCGGGGTTTCGTTGAGGGGGGCAGGTAGCCGCGCGGTGACGCGGAAACCCCCGTGCGGTTGGGGGCCGGCCTGCAGTGTCCCACCGACGGCGCGGGCTCTTTCGCGCATTCCGGTGATTCCCAGGCTTGGTCCGACGGTTGGTCGGCCCGGTGCGGTGCCCCGGCCGTCGTCGGTCACATCGACGACCAGAGTCGACTCCGCGACTCGGGCGGAGACCCGCACGGTGGCGCCGATTCCCGCGTGGCGCACGGCATTGGTGAGGGACTCCTGCACGATTCGATAGGCGGACAATCCCACGGCCGGGGAGACCGTGGCTGCGCGTTCGCAGGAGACGATGACGGCGACCCCGGCCTGTCGGACCCGGTCGGCGAGAGCCTCGATGTCGCCAAGCCCCGGTTGTGGAGCCCACCCATCGGCAGGCGTGTCGGCAGTCGGGCCTGCCGGTCCGACGTCGCGCAACACCCCGAGCATGTGGCGGAGCTCGGCCAGGGCACGCCGGCCGTTGCGCCCGACCGCCTCCATCGCCTCGGCGGCCCGGCGCTGATCCCGATCCATCACGGCCAAGGCGCCATCGGCCTGCAACACGACAACCGAGAGGCTGTGCGCCACCACGTCGTGAAGCTCCCGGGCGATGCGGGTCCGCTCCCGAACGGTCGCCACCTGGTCCAGCGCGGTCTCGTTCGCGTTCGAGTCGAACGGCCCGGTCCAACGCCGCGGACAGCAGCTCGCGCCGGGCCCTGACCGTGGTGCCGGCCAGCCAGCAGGCGGCCAACACCACGGCGCTCATCGTGAAGACCACCCCCGCCGTGGCCAACCAGCCGACCGAACCCGGCTTCGAGGAGACCGGCAGATAACCACTGACCACCCCGGCGACGGGGGTTGCGCCCCGCAGCGCCCCGCCGGCCGCCGCGACGACGACGAGCGGCAGCGCCCACACGTTGTGCGGACGAGGCAGACGGGACGCGGCGGAATAGGCGATGACGATCGCGGCGATCGCGCCGGCCGCCGGCGGATACGGCAGGACGGTCAGCGCGAGCACTCCAATGGCGGCGGTGGCATACATCGCTGCCACGCGGGACGCGGAGGACACGAGCGCGACGGTCAACGGAGGCAGGGCGAAGAGTATTGGAACGACGGCGACCTCCCACCGGCCGAGGTGATAGAGCACCCAGCCGTCCAGGACCGCGGCCGCCGCGATCAACCCGGCCACGGCTAGGCCGCCGAGGCGGGCCCAGACGTCGCGGTTGCTGCGGTTCGCGTACACCGGCGCAAGGCTACCCGCCGGTCCGTTCGCGGAAATCTGTCTTCCGATAGACCCTCGTTGTCCGACTTGGGACAGACGCGCCACCGCGGACCCGTGATTAGCGTGTGTCGAAACGAAGCACCTTAGCGGGAGGAAACCCCATGAACGCTCACTTCGTCGTACCCTCGGTCGTCGTGTTAGTCCCCCTTGCCGTCGCGGCGGCGGCAGTGGTGGCCAGGGCCATGGCCCGCGACACGGGCGCGCAACATCGGCGCCGAGTCCTGCTCGCCGCAGTCTCGGCCGTCTATGGTCTGGGCGTCCTCGCGGTGACGATCCTGCCGATCCAGGTGAACCTGGGTAAATACCGCTCCATGAATGCCTGGTATGCCGATCTCGAACCGCTGCCGCTGATCACCGCCGATCCGCGCAGCTTCGTGCTGAACGTCGTCATGTTGATGCCCCTCGGAATGTTGCTGCCGGCGCTCAACCCCGACCTGCGTTCGGTGCGTTCGGTGCTGCGACTCGGCGCGGCGGTGAGCCTCGGCATCGAGGTGACCCAGTTTGCGCTCGGTCGCCTGCTCGACAGTCGCCACTCCGTCGACATCAACGACCTCATCGCCAACACCCTCGGCGCCGTGGTGGGCTACCTCGTGTTGCGTGCGGCACTGCGCCGACCGTCGATCGCGGCCTGGCTGACTCCGGCGGGTCACTGAATCACCGGGCGTCTCCTCGTACGGGTCAATGGTTGTGCTCGTCGGACCAGTCCGCCTCGATCATCGCCCGGCTCTCATCGTCCACATAGGGCAGAAGAAAGGCGAGATCGACGCGTCCGCAGAAGCGGATGGCGTCGCCGAGGTTTCGTCGCTCGCGGATGTCAGCAGCGTCAAGATCGGGCCCGACGTCGATCAACGCCTTGATCGCCTCGATGGGGGCGTTTGTCCTGATTGCGGTACGCAGTACAGATGTCCCGATCCAGCCGTTCCGACCACGGCATCGCCATGTTCGATCATTAGTTGCACGACCGCTGAGGCCTCGAGGCACTGGATCGCTGGATTGGTCGGCTTGCCGCCATTATTACCGAGGTTCGGGTCCGCGCCTGCCGTGAGCAACTGTCGGATGGTGCGTGCCGGCGCACCGTTGATCAACGCCCGATAGAGCGGGGTCTGCCCGTAGGCGTCGCGTCCATTGACGGGGAAGCCAGCGGCGACGAGTCGGGGAATCAGCTCCGGAAGGTCGACGAAGGCACCAGATGCAACAGTCCGCCTTTGCGGCGGTCGACGACACCCTCCGGGCTCAATCCGGCGTCCAACAGGCGACGTGTCTCATCGACGTCTCCGTGCGCACATCGCCCGCAGGAGTTGGCTGCGCAGTCTGCCGAAGCGGCCGAGGAACCCGACCCGGCAGGTCGCCGCGCGAGGACCACAACGCGGTGAAACATCCCGGCGAGCCACCGCCGAGGACCCGGAGCATCTCCTCCCGATTCAACTCCTCAGTAGAGTGCGACAGTCGCCTGAGTGACCATGTCCACCGACGCGGTGCCAGACCTCTCGGCATCGGACCGGAAATTCGGTAGCCACCGGGGATCGCGGCGCGGGTTCGAATGGCTCGTCGTCGATGTCGGGAAACAACGCGCGCCGGACCAACGGGTGAAGCTGTCGCTTCTCCAACAGACCGAACCGCAGCAGGTCCAGATCAACGGTGCGTCGCCACAGCGGCTCAGGGATGCCCGGGTGCGTCGAGCAATATCCGGTGTGGTCGACGCCATCCGGAGGTCAGGTCCCGGCGGGAAAGGGCGAAGGAGACGTGGCGGTGACGAACCGCCACTCGTGTTCCACAGCCCGCAACGCGACTGCCTGCAATGGGCCCGCCTGCAATGGGTCGGCCGCGGGTCGGTCTGCACCCGGTTGCATCGTGGTCACCAATCTCGGTGAGGCCGCTGGCGATCGCGGCCGCGAGGACAGTGGGCGCGCATCGCAGTGTGTGGACGAGCCATCCACATCGGCGCGGGGCACGTTTTCACGCACCGACTGCGGGAATCGTGAGGTCGGCCGTGAATCCAGCGGCCGACCACGCGTCGACGAATGCGCCGAGATCCCACCGCAGCGTCGCCCATTCGGTGACGGCGGCGAGATCATCCGGCAGATGGTGGTCGCGTCGGCAGCTCGGACGGCTCGAGGAGCCGGCCACCCCGATCGTGGAACGGCGTTCGGTCCCCGCCGCCGACCCACTCGCGCAGCCGTCCACAGTGGTCAACGTGCCACAGATGGCGGGCGAGATCCCAGCGCTGCGGGTGCCGCCGCCGAGCGTAACCTCGCAGATAACGCCGGGGGATGGTCGACATTCGAAGCGTCAACCGCTGTGGACGTTCCAGTCTGGTCGGGGTCGACACGGTCAGCGCGGGCACGTCACCGGAGTCAGTTTCGCCATAGTGACCCCAACAGGACGGTCAACCGAGGCCAGAGGAGACCACGACCGTCGCCCACCCGACGGGGGAGGTGCCACCGCAACAGGTCCGGCGCCAGGTGCGTCAGGTCATCGGCGACCTTTTCGGCGACCGTCGCACCGTGGGTGTGCCGAACCTCATCGAGGGTGAATGTCACGTCAACGCGGGCTGCCTCGCAGGCTCCGCGCCAGTCACCGGCGAGCCTGGCCGCCGTCGCTTCGGCGACCATCCGAGCCGGCACGCCGTAGCGGCGCGCGACCAGCCAGCCGGCCGCCATCTGCCGCGAGAACCCCGGAGGGAGAACGGGCTCCACGCGAACTGGTCGAGACATCATCGGTTTTCGGCGGTGTCTGGAAGTAGAAACGCAAGGTCGGGGCGGCCATAGTATTTTAGGTCGGATGCGAGATTGAAGCCGTGATCCTTGTCCTCGTCGGTCGGGTCGGCGCCAGCGTCGATGAAGGCGCGAATGACGTCGGCCGGGGCATTGTTGACGATGGCGATCGCGATCGGCGGTCGGCCGGACGTAGTCCGCTTCAGGGATCCGCCGTGTGCCAGCAGCATCGACAGGATGATCGGCGCGTCATGTGACCGCAGCACGTGCACCGCCGTGCAGCCAGATGAGTCGATCGCCGTGACATCAGCGCCGGCTTCAAGCAGGCAGCGGATGGTCGTGATGGAACCGCCGTCCCGCGCCACCTGATGCAGGGGAGTGCGACTTTGAGAGTCCACGGCGTCGATGGTCAGCCCGGCGGCGATCATCCGTGCCGCGAAGTCGGGATCGTCGATGTAGGCCGCCATGTGCAGCAGCGTGCGGCCACCCCGGTCCCGGATACCCACTGGGTGGACTCCGGTGCGCAATATTCGATCGACCTCGTCAGCGTCGCCGTGCACCACCGCCCGCAGCAGTTCGGTGCGTAGGCGGCCCAGGCCACGAGGGATTCGGCCGGGTTCCCGACCCGCCCAGGCATAGGTCACGGCGAAGCAGCGTGGCACCGCTCCGCCGAGCGAGCGGACCACCTCTTCCCGTTCGGCCTCGTCGGGAGAGTGAGACAGCGGCTCCAGCGCCCCGTCTCGCCACCCGACCTGATGCCACTGGCCACGACACCGCACCGGGAACGACGTGCGCACCTGCTCCCGATCGTCGATCGGACGATAGTCATCGTCCTGCGCGTTCTCGCCGAACAGCGCGGACCGCACCAACGGATGCAGCTGTCGAGGTGTGAGCAGGTTGAATCGCAAGAGGTCGAGGTCGACGCTGCGACGAGTCCATGGCTGCACCCAGTGCTGCCCGTCCGCGTCGACGAACCGCACCCCGGAGAGCCCTCCGACACGGGACACGGCGAACTCCGGCGTGCCAGCGAATCGGCCGCTTGCGGTGTTGAGGATGACGACGCCCTCGTTGGGCACCAAGCGTCGGCCGCTCGTAGTTCCAGGGTCGAGTTCACCGGTGAGGATCCGCGCGAGCACCGTGGGGGAGCTGAGCAGGTCGTGCTCCGCGAAGTGTTCGCCGTTCCAGCTGGGCTTGCCATGGCGGTTCCATCCGAAGTTTTGGGCCGCCTCCTCCGGCAGAACGAAGTCGGCCGTGACGCCAGCGGCGGCCCATGCGTCGGCGGCTCGGTCCTGATCCCACAGCAGGCTGGTCCACTCGGTGAGGGTCGCGAGGTCATCGCCGTTCGGCGGCGCAGTGGGCAACTCCTCCGCGCTGAGCAGCCGCCCGTCCGGTGAGTGAAACGGCGTTCGCCCGTCGCCGCCGACCCAGGCCCTCAGTCGTCCACAGTGGCCGCTGTGCCACAGGTGCCGGGCGCCGTCCCAACGGTCGGCCCAACGCCCGGCGATTTGTGGTTCGCCGTCGCGCAGCTGGGTCACGTGCAGTGCGAGCCGTTGCGGCCGGCTGACGATGTCAGGCGTGCTGACGACGAGCGCGACTTGTTCATTCGCGTCCAGGTCGCCATAGATCGACAGGATCGCCGACATGTCGGGCTCAAGGAGACCGCTGCCGCCCCACACCCGCCGGGGCAGGTGCCACCGGACGAGGTCGGGCACGAGATGAGTGAGATCGGCGGTCACCTGCGCGGCGATCTCGGCGCCGAACTGGTCGGTCACCCCGCCGAGGGTGAATCGGGGATCGAATCGTGCGGCGGCGCAGGCTCCGAGCCAGTCCCCGGCGAGCCGAGCTCTGGTGGCGTCGGCGACCATCCGAGCCGGTACGCCGTAGCGGCGCGCGACCAGCCATCCGGCTGCGGCCTGGGCCGGGAACGCCTCCGGCAGGCAAACCCGCTGACCGCGTACAGTCATCTTGGCGCCACTCACGACAGTCCTTTATCGATAGACGCTGAGAATCGGCTTCACCAGTCGACCGGACGATAGTCCTTGAGAAACACTCCGCTGAGCCGTTCTCCGCCGACGCCCCGCACGATGGGGTCATAGACGCGCGCGGCACCGTCGATGACGTCGAGTGGCGGTCGGAATCCCGCGCCACGCTGATGCAACTTCTCGGGGTGGGGTCGTTCGTCGGTGACCCACCCGGTGTCCACACTGGTCATGTGGATGCCATCCGTGACATAGTCGGCGGCCACCGTGCGGGTCAGCATGTTGAGTGCGGCCTTCGCCATGTTGGTGTGCGGATGGTCGGAGGTCTTGTATCGGCGGCTGAAGCTGCCTTCCATCGCCGAGACCTGCACGATATAGCGGTCGGGATGTGCTGACGACCGCAGCAGCGGTCGGAGCTTGCCGGTCAGCAGGAATGGGACGAAGGCGTTGATGACGTGAGTCTCCAGCCACTCTTGCGGCGTGACGTCCTCAACGCCGATCGTCCAGCTGTTGACAGAGCGCAGGTCCAGGGGCTGACCGGTCTCGTCGGTGCGGCCCGCCGGAAACAGTGACTCAACCGTCGCCGGCAGCATCGCGTCGAGCACGTCACGCGAGCTCGCGCCGGCGGGCAACGCCGACCGGTCGGTGCGCGTGACCGCGATGGCGGCGGCGATGCCACGCAATGGCTCTGCCTCGGCGGCGCGAACCTCGCGGTGATATTGCGGCGGACGTCGAACGGTCTGCGCCGCGTTGTTGATGAGGATGTCGAGCCCGTCCCAGACGCTGGTGACGTGTTCAACGAGACCGACGACGCTCGGCAGGTCGAGAAAGTCCACTCCGCACACACTCAGCCGATCGGTCCAGTCAGCCGCGTCCGGCACGGCCGCGAAACGTCGGGCGGCGTCGCGCGGAAAGCGGGTGGTGACGATGACGTCGGCACCGTCGCGGAGCAGCTTCAGGGTCGTGTGAAAACCGATCTTCACGCGCCCGCCGGTGATGACGACTCGACGGCCCCGTAGGTCGGCGCGGGCATGCCGACGGGTGGCGTCGATGGCCGCGCAGTCCGGGCAGTGCATGTGATAGTCGGCGTCGACCACGCGATAGGGCCGCTTGCAGACATAGCATTGGCGGTGACGGTGCAGCGTCGGGCGTTTGTCGCTGTCGTCGCGGCTACTGTCGAGGTGACCGTCTGCCGGTATGGCGGTGATCGACGGCACGGTGGACGGGATCTCGTCACGGTGTCGGGAGGCTGCGGCCAGCAGGGCCTGATCCTGCTCGTTTTGCCGGGCACGACGTTCTCCGCGTCGCGCCTTCTTCAACGCGCGGTAGGCGACGTTGATGGCGTTTCGCACCTCAGCGAACCGGGGATCGTCGGGGCTCTCCGGGACGGCGCCGAGCACCCGCAGGCAGGTGGCGACGTCGTGAGCGTCGGGCTCCATTGTTATGGCGTCTCCTCCGATCGGCGTTTTCGTGGTGGGGCCGGCCGGATTCGAACCGGCGTCCTCCAGTTTGAGTACGGGCGCGACGACCTCTGCGCTACGGCCCACCGGCGAAGACGGTAGCAGGATGGGACAGCGTTCCTCGCTGAGGCGCCCGAATTCTGGCCATTAAGGACAGAGCCCAACAGATATGACCCGTACGCGTCACGCTGTGTTAGCTTTTCGCGACGCGATGACGTCGAGCGCGGTCAGGGGGCGTCCTGTTTCGGGGTCCAGGGCCCGGCCGGATTCGAACCGACGTCTTCCGCGGTTATGAGCCATGGCGCGACGACCTCTGCGCTACAGGCCCCAGACGACGGGTGAGCCTATCAGCGCCGGTTAGTCACTCCCAGAACCGATGCGTGATGTGGAGCTGACCGGATTCGCACCGGCGTCCTCCGGATGTGCAGTCCGGCACGTCAATCTTCTGCGTTACAGCCCCACGATGGTTGTCACCATAGTGTCTGGCCGCTAACCCGTCCGGCCGCTAACCCTGGGAAAGTATTACCCCCGCGGCGGGGGGCATAACTCTCCCAGGGTTGATTGTCGTTGCTGCGTCAGGGGATGTCGGTGAGGGTCTTCTCGATCACGGCCAGACGTGCGTCCATCTGATCGAGTCGTTCCATGATCTGCCGGAGGGACTCGGCGCCCTGCTCGAGTGCCGACTCGGGCGGATCGTCTCTACTCGTGAATTGTCCGATGACGGTGATGATGAGTCCGGACGCGATGGTGGCTAACGCGATCCATGCGATCCAAGGGAACTCAGACATAAGGCCTACCCACTCTCCGCGGCGTCGCTGTCCTCGACGCTAGCCGCGACGACGGCCGTCACGGTGCTCACGTCGATGGTCAGCTCGAAGGGCACGATCTCGAAATACTTCAGTGCTTTGCCGTCATCGGACAGCTCAAGTCGTCCAGTGACGAAGCCGGCCTCCTCAAGCCGACGTAGGTGCATGTAGAGCAGCGCGCGTGACATGCCGACCCGGCGCGCCAGCTCGCTGACGTGCGTGGACTCCTCGGCAAGGAGGGCGAGGATGCGCAGTCGGTGTGGGCTGGCCACGGCGGTGAGGCGTGTGACGAGTTCGTCGACGTTCACAGCACCTCCTTCCACGTGCAAGCTCAAACTTACAGGTGCAATCGAGGCGTCGTCAATGTCTCCGCTGCGGCACCGCGGCGGGCCGCGACTTGAACCGTGTTCACCGTCCGGTCGCGACTTCAGTCTGGGGACGGTGGCGGGGGATGGTGGTGGGATCCCGCGCAGATCCTGCGAAGCGTCTAGCTAGGCTTGATGCGAGAAACGTCCAGTCTGTTCGAAAGGTGTTGATCGTGTCTATCGAAGTGCCCGAGAGTCATGTCGATCTGCTCGACCGGCCCACCTTCGCGCATCTGGCGACGGTGCGGCCCGACGGGGCTCCGCAGACACAGGTCATGTGGTTTGTGTGGGACGGTGAACGGGTACGAATGACGCACACCAAAACGCGTCAGAAGTTCCGGAACCTTCAGCACGAGCCGCGGGTGGCGCTGTCGATCGCCGAGCCGGACAACCCGTACCGCTATGTGGAGGTTCGGGGTGTGGTCGAGAGCGTCGAGGACGACGACGCCGAGGCGTCGTTCTATCAGTCGCTACAACGGCGATACGGCAAGGACTATCCGATTTTGGACGCGTCGGTGCGGGTGATTCTCACCATCCGGCCCGAGAAGTTCATCGCACACGGGTAAATAATTCGCGGGCGGCCGGGCCGGCGTCGTCGTAGGGTCGCCTCATCATGCGTGAGCTGCCCTTATCCGATCTGGGAACGCCAGATCACCGGTCCGCCACCCGGTATTTGTGGTGGATCGTCCGGACCCAGGTGACAACGGTCGTCGGGGGCGTCGTGCTGGGCGTCACCTGGATGGTCAGCCAGGCCCTCGTGCCCGCCGTCATCGGTCAAGCGATCAACGCGGGGGTGCTGGCCCGCGACCGTGGGGCACTGTTGGCTTGGACGGGCGTCCTGCTCGGGCTCGGTGTCATCCAAGCCGTCTCCGGCATCATGCGACACCGGTTCGCCGTGACGAACTGGCTCGTCGCCGCCTATCGCACCCTCGCGGTGACCGTCCGGCAGGCGGGCCGGCTCGGGGCGACCCTGCCCGACCGGATGGCAGCCGGCGAGGTCGTCAGCATCGGCACATCCGACATCAACCCCATCGGCAACGCCATCGACATCACCGCGCGTGGCGTGGGCTCGATCGTGGCGATCATCGTGGTCGCGATCATCCTGCTGAACTCCTCACTGCCTCTCGGCCTCGTGGTGGTCCTCGGCGTGCCGGTGCTGTTGACGATCGTGGCGATCCTCATCCGGCCGCTGCACGCCCGCCAGCAGGCCTATCGGGAGCAGACCGGCCGGCTGACCGGTCGGGCCGCGGACATCGTCACGGGCCTGCGGGTCCTGCGCGGTGTCGGCGGCGAGAGCACGTTCGCGCGGCGATATCAGGAGGAGTCGCAGCGGGTCCGCGCGGCCGGGATCGGCGTGGCTCGAGTCGAGTCGATCCTCGAGGCCGCCCAGGTGTTCCTGCCCGGGGTCTTCGTCGCGCTCGTCACGTGGCTCGGTGCCCGGTTCGCAGTGAGTGGCCGGATCACCGTCGGCGAACTCATCGCCTTCTACGGCTACGCCGCCTTCCTGTTGCTGCCGTTGCGAACCTTGACCGAGACGGCCGACAAACTCACCCGCGGCCACGTCGCGGCCCGCCGCGTGGTCGCGATCCTCGGCGTGGCGCCGAACATCGGTGATCCCGACGCGCCGCAGCCCGCACCCGACCCGTCCGCGACAGAACTCATCGACCCGGAATCAGGTGTGGTGATCGGGCCAGGACGGTTCACCGCCGTGGCCGCCGCCGATCCCGCGGAGGCCACAGCCGTCGTCGACCGGCTCGGAAGATACACCGACAGTGCCGCACACCTCGGCGGGGTTGCGCTGGCCGATCTGGCGTTGTCGACCGTACGGGGAATGATCCTCGTCGCCGACAACGACGCGCGACTCTTCTCCGGGGTGCTGCGCGAGGAGCTCACGGGCGGACAGCCACGCTCCGACGACACGGTCCGCGACGCCCTATGGGCGGCCAACGCCACGGACATCATCGACGCCCTGCCACGCGGGCTGGACACGGTCGTCACCGAGCGCGGCCGCGAATTCTCCGGCGGACAACAGCAGCGACTGCGCCTGGCCCGGGCGCTGCTGCACGACCCGTCGGTGCTCATCCTGGTCGAGCCGACCAGCGCGGTCGACGCCCACACCGAGGCCCGCATCGGCCAGCGGCTGGGGCCGAGCCGGTCGGGGCGCACGACGGTCGTGTGCAGCACCAGCCCACTGATTCTCGACCACGCCGACCACGTGTGTTATCTCGAGGGCGGGCGGGTGGTCGCGCAGGGCCGACACCGCGACCTGCTGGACACGCACCCGGCGTACGCGGCCACGGTGACCCGAGGGGAAGACGAGTGAGCGGCACCGAGGGGCGGGTGCTCCTCCCGGTCGCCACGCCGACGGAGGTTCGCCGCTATGCCGGGGCACTGCTGCGCACCCAACCCGGCCCCTGGGCGGTGACGCTGGGCCTGCACGCACTCGCTGCCGTGGCCGGGCTGGCGATGCCCTGGCTGATCGGCACTCTCGTCGAGAAAATCAGATCCGGTACGACGATCGACGCGGTTGACCGGATCGCGCTCGCCATCGTCGCGGCCGTCACCGCGCAGGCGGTGCTCACCCGGTTCGCCAAGCTGACCGCGGCTCGGCTCGGTGAGCGGATGCTCGCCCAGTTGCGCGAGGACTTCGTGCGCCGGATCCTGGCCATTCCCTTATCCACTGTGGAACGGTCCGGCACCGGCGACCTGTTGACCCGCACGTCGCGCGACATCGACTCGCTGTCGCACAGCGTTCGGTTCGCGGTGCCGGAGATCCTCATCGCGACCGTCACCCTCGTCTTCTCTCTCGGGGCGCTCGCGTTGGTCGGCCCGCAGTTCCTCATCCCCTGCCTGCTGGGCGCTGCCGATCCTGTGGCTGAGCACGCGGTGGTATCTGACCCGAGCCCCGGCCGGCTATCTGCGGGAGAACGCCGCCTATTCGGACATGACCGACGGGCTCGCCGAGACGGTCGACGCGGCCCGAACGGTTGAGGCGTTGCGTGCCCAGAATCGACGGCAGGAGCGGTCCCACACCGACATTCGCCGGTCCTGGGCGGCCGAACGTTACACGTTGTCTCTGCGCACGGTGTTCTTTCCCTCCGTCGACATCGGTCACTGGGTGCCGGTCATCGCCACACTGCTCATGGGCGGCTGGTATTACGCCGAGGGGTGGGCCACCCTGTTTCAGGTCACCGCCGCGATCCTCTATGTCCAGCAACTGGTCGACCCGCTCGACCGGTTGCTGTCGTGGTTGGACGAACTGCAGGTGGGACAGGCCTGCCTGGCCCGCCTGCTCGGCGTGTCGAACGTGCCCGACGACCGGACCCCCAGCCTGCGCAAGCCGCAGGGCGAGCAGCTCGCCGCCTCCGGCGTACGTTTCTCTTATGTGGATGGACGTGACGTCCTGCATGGAGTGTCCCTGTCGCTGACCCCCGGCGAGCGGCTCGCGATGGTGGGCCCGTCCGGCGCGGGCAAGTCCACCCTGGGGCGGCTGCTCGCCGGGGTGCACGGCCCGCGCAGCGGAACAGTCACGGTCGGCGGCGTCGACCTGATGGAGCTGCCGCTTGAGGAGCTGCGCCGGCACGTCGCCCTGGTGACCCAGGAACACCACGTCTTTCTCGGCACGGTCCGGGAAAATGTCGCGCTGGCCCGACCCGAGGCCACCGATGACGAGGTACGCGATGCGCTGATCGCAGTCGACGCGTGGACCTGGGTCAGCGCGCTGCCGTCCGAACTCGACACCGAGCTCGGGTCCACGCGGCAACCGCTCTCGCCGGCGCAGGCCCAACAACTGGCCCTGGCCCGACTCGTCGTCGCGGACCCACACACACTCGTCCTGGACGAGGCGACCTCGCTGATCGACCCGCGCGCGGCCCGACACCTGGAGCGATCGCTCGCCGCAGTCCTGAAGGGACGCACTGTGATCGCGATCGCACACCGCCTGTTTTCCGCGCACGACGCGGATCGGGTCGCGGTGGTGGAGGACGGCCGGATCGCCGAGCTCGGTCCGCATCACGAGCTGGTCGCGGCCGGCGGGGCCTATGCCGCCCTGTGGCGTTCCTGGCACGGCGGTGGTGCGTCCACCGCCGACCCGGTGCCTGCTCACGTGCCCGCAGCCCGATCGCGCGCCGCCGAGACGTCCGATCCGTCCCGTCGCGAGGCTGTTATTCCCGACTGATACGTTGGGCCTCTCGTGTCCCTTCCGACAGGCGCCGCTGCGCCAGTTCGCGGAAGGGCGCGCCGCCGTTGCCGTCATCGGGGAAGGTGCACACGGATTGTCTGCTGTCATTGAGATCGAAGGACTCCGGAAAACGTATCGGAGTATGCGTCGCGGCCCCCGCCAGGCGCTGGACGGATTCGACATGGTTGTTGAATCCGGGCAGGTCCACGGATTCCTCGGACCAAACGGATCAGGAAAAACAACGACACTGCGCACGCTGCTCGGACTCATT
This sequence comes from uncultured Actinomycetota bacterium, assembly GCA_963736695.1. Classification (GTDB taxonomy): domain Bacteria; phylum Actinomycetota; class Actinomycetes; order Mycobacteriales; family Micromonosporaceae; genus CAVTPU01. The sequence goes on along the minus strand of CAVTPU010000004.1, from coordinate 1,231,925 downwards.
CAAGCCAACGAAGGCACGATGCGCATCCTGGGCCAGCCGGTGCCGCGGGCGTTGCCGGCGGTGCTGAGGCAGGTCGGCGCGCTGGTGGAGAGCCCACAGTTCCTTCCGGGCTTCACCGCTCGAACCACGCTGTCACTGCTGGCCGACGCGGGCAACGTCCCCCAACGCCGGGTTGACGAGGTGCTCGAGATCGTCGGACTGCGGGACCGGGCAAAGGATCGAGTGAAGACCTATTCACTGGGCATGAAACAGCGCCTGGCGGTCGCCAGCGCGTTGCTCAAGGAACCGACCGTGCTCATCCTCGACGAGCCGGCCAACGGGTTGGACCCCGGCGGCATCCGGGAGATGCGGGATCTCACCCGCAATCTGGCCTCGAGCGGCATGACGGTCGTGCTCTCCAGTCACATCCTCGGCGAGGTCGAGCAGATCTGCGACTCCGTCACGATCATCTCTGGTGGTCGACGGGTGGTCGCCGGGCCAGTCGCCGACGTGCTCGCCAGCCACTCCTCGGGCGAGGTGCGGGTGGCGATCGACGGGGACGCCACCATCGCGGCGAAGATCCTCCGAGAGGCCGGCGTTGCGGTCACGGAGAACGGCGAAAAGCTTGTGGTCACCGGGGCCACGAATCCGGCGTGGATCACCAAAGTTCTGGCCGGGCATGAGCTTTATGTCAGCGAACTGACACAAGTCCGCGCCGACTTGGAGAGCGTCTTCTTGGAGTTGACCGAAACCGTCGCGGTGCCCGGCCAGCATCGTCAGGTCGACGAATCGGCGCGACCGGTGTCCAGCACGACGAACGGGGGGCGGGCATGAGCCTGTTTCGAGCGGAGCGACGCCGCCTGGTGAAGCGTCGATCCACCAAGATCATGGTCGCGGTGGCGATCGCCCTTCTCGGCGCGGTCGTGGCGACCATCAGCCTGACCAGTCATCGGCCGGACGCGGCGGCTTACGCCGCAGCCGAACGGGAAGCCCAACGGGTCTATGAGGAGCAGCGGGGCTACACGACACAGGCCCGGGAGCAGTGCGAGCGGGAGAAGGCGGCGGCCCCCACCGCCAGCCCGGGGGCCGATGGTTCCGGGAAAGGTTCCACCGCGATGATGTTCCCCGGCGACTGCTCCGAGATCCAGGATCCGCCGCGGGATGATTTTCGGGCCGAGCACTTCCTGCCCTATCTGTTCCACTTCCAGAACGACTTCGACGACCTGCTGACGATCTTCGCCGGGGTGTTGGTGTTGACCGGGTTCGTGATCGCGGCGTCCTTCATCGGGGCGGAGTGGAACTCCGGCTCGATGATGAACCTGCTTCTCTGGCGCCCCCGCCGAATTTCGGTGCTGTTGACCAAACTAGGCACCCTGCTTGGGGTGACCCTGGTGACGAGCACGTTGCTGGCAGCGCTGTGGACCGGGGCTTTCTGGCTCATCGGCAAATATCGCGGGACGCTGGGGACGCTCACGCCCGGCTATTGGCGATCCATTGGGCTCTCCGAAGCTAGGGCGATCGGGTTTGTTCTCATCGCCGCCGCCATCGGTTTCGCGCTCGCGTCGATCGGTCGACACACCGGCGCGGCTTTGGGCGTCGGCATTGGAGTCCTGCTGGTCAGTGAGATCGGCGTGAGCACCGTGTTGGGAATCGCAGGTAGCCCCCTCGTCGAACAGTGGCTCATCTCGACCTATGTCGAGGCTCTCATGCGAAAGAGGGTCCTCTTGCAGGACTTCAGCGTCTGCAACAACGTTCAGGGCGAGTGTCGGCCTATGACCGACACCATCACCTGGGTCCACTCCAGTTGGCTCTTCGGGATCACCGCCGTGGTTCTCGTGGCCGCCGCGATGTGGTGGATCAGGCGTCGCGACGTCGCCTAGCTGCGCGATGTGCCGGGACTGTCACGTCGTATACATAACCACGGCGTGGCAGTCCCTGGCCGCCGTCTGATAAAAGGCGACCAGCCCGGTGACCTCGTTGGTCAGCACGCCGGGCAACTCCTCCGCCGCGATGATCTCTAGGTCTTCGAGCTCCTCGTCGTTGATGAGCGAGTCGACGTCGAGGTTTTCGTCGCCAGCGGCAGCGGCGACGGCCTCGATGTCGATGTCGGCGAGCAGCGTGGCGAGGCGGGCGACGTGATCGATGGGCACGACACCAAAAGAGCCACATTCCATCCGTACGGTGCTGAGGCTCTCCGCCCCGTCCAGCACCGGCCACAATGGCCCGTTCTTCTCGCCGGGATAGGCGTTCCCGCTGAGGAAGTAGTTGATGGTAGCGGCGAAGTGGGTCCAGTAGGAAGGCCGCGAAGCCAGCGAGTCGATCGAGTCGGGATCGTCACGTAACCCCGCGAGCTCCGCTGCGGTCACCGACTGCAGTCGCGTCGCCATCGCCATCGCCAACCAGCTCCTTCTCGACTCGCCCCGCCTCGCAGGTGTGCAGAGTATCGAACCTCCTAGCGCCACGAGGTTTCGGTCAGCGAGAGCGCTGTATAGCACGGCATCCATCAGCAACTCGATGCCATCACGGCTCTCCATCAGGGCCTTGTAACCTACCTAGAAAATTTCTAGGTAGGTTACAAGCGGCACTGCTGTGGATCGGTCCGGAGCCATGTCCGGTAGCGCGTCTCGACGTGCGCCTTCATCCGGTCGTAGTTGGCCCAGGTGTCCGCGACGTGCCAGATGCTCGGCAGGTGCGGAGCGAGCAGTTGCCGGAAATCGGCGAAATACTGCCCGGCGTCCCAGCCCACATACGACTCCGCGAAGGCGTATCCGGCCTCGTCGAGGGTCTCTTCGTCTAGCATTCCACCAAGCGATTCGAAGAGGCTCGCGGCAGTCAACTCTCGGTGCTCGAACCCGCGCAGCACGGCGGCGACGTCGTCTCCCAGGAGTTCCTCCGTGTTGTGCCGCCCAGCCTCTATGGCCCAGCCGAAAAGGAATCCTCCGGGAATGAACGCCCGCTCTGGAGGCAGCAGCTCACGTTTCACGGAATCGACATGCTTCGTGGCGTTGTGAATCACATCCATCTCCGTTCAGCACACCCATGGAGATGGTACGACCGACGCGGCTAGGCGGTCCACGGGTGAGGACAGCCCCAGGTGAGCACGGATGCCGGCACTACCGACACGACACGCCCGTCGACGGCAGGCTTCGTCAAGCGGGCGAGCCACGCGGGCTCGCTTCAGCATAAGAGGAGAGAGACAGTGTTTCATCAGACTGGGAGTCGGTGGCTTTTGAACCGAAGACCGTCGATGCGTGGCAGGCAGATCGTGCTCGTGGGTGTCGGTGTGCTGGCGGTGGCTGCCAGTGTCGGAGTGTTTGCGCCGGCCTCCGCTGACGATGGTCGCGGGGCGCCCAGGCATGGCACGGTCATCCGCCGAACCGGGCACGGCATTGCACACATCCTCGCCCGCGACTACGCGGGGTTGGGATATGGGGCCGGCTTCGCCTTCGCCGAGGACAACGGGTGCCTGTTCGCCGACAACATGGTGACACTGTCCGGGCAGCGTTCGCGGTGGTTCGGCTCGTCGGCCGTGACCGTTGACGGGAAGAACAACCTCGACAGCGACTTCTACTACCGGCAGCTCAATGAAAGCCATGTGGTGGAGGAACTGCTGAAGCGGCCGGAGCCGCTGGGACCGTCTCGCCAGGCGCGGGATCTGATGCGCGGCTATGCGAACGGCTATAACCGTTATCGGGCAGACCACAAAGGAACCCGTTGGCCCGACCCGACGTGTCGGGACGCGGCCTGGCTGCGTCCGATCACCGAGTTGGACATGTGGCGGCTGGCATATCAGGGCACGACCCAGGGCGGCGGCGCCGCGTTGGACACCCTCATCGCCGCCAGCGCTCCACCCGCCGACGCGAAGGTCACGACGACGCCAACTATGACGACGCCGACGGTCGCGGCGCCGCTGAGCCGCGCCGCAGGGCTGGGTAGCAATGCAATCGCGCTCGGCCGCACCGCCACGCTCGGACACGATGGCATGGTGTTGGCCAACCCGCACCAACCCTGGCGCGGCATGCGCCGCTTCTATCAGCAGCATCTGACGATCCCCGGCGAGATGAATGTCAGCGGCGCCACACTCTACGGACTGCCCGTCGTCATGATCGGCCACACGGACCGGCTGGCATGGAGTCACACGTGGTCCACCGCCCAAACGTTTACTCTCACCCAGTTGACGCTCGTCCCCGGCGACCCGACGAGCTATCTCGTCGATGGCACAGTGCGCAAAATGACACAGCACCGGGTACGCGTGCCGGTGCGCCACACCGACGGCACAGTTACCACGGTCAGCCGGACCCTCTATCGCACCCCGGACGGGCCGGTGTTGCAACTGCCGGGTCTGCTGGACTGGTCCGAGCGCACCGCATTCGTCGTTCACGACGCCAATGCCGGCAACCTGCGCGCGGTCGACCAGTGGCTCGCCATGAACCGATCGCACAGCGTCGCGGACCTGCGCCGGGCGCAGGCCCGCTATCAGGGCCTGCCCATCTTTACCACGGTGGCGGCTGACTCCACCGGCGCCGCATACTTCGGTGACGTTCAGGTCGTGCCACACGTCACAGACGCCCTGCACGCGCGCTGCGTTCCACCGAACTCCGAAGGGTTGGGGCCGAGGCCCGGCACGGTCGACATCAACGGCACCGTCGTCACCCTCCTCGACGGTGCGCGTAGCGCCTGTCATTGGGGCAGCGACCCCGACGCCGTGGAGCCGGGACTGTTCGGCCCTGGCCACCTGCCCAGCCTGACTCGCGACGACCACGTGTCCAACTCCAACGACAGTCACTGGCTGAGCAATCCGGCTGCTCCGCTGACCGGATATCCAGCCATCGTCGGCGATGTCGACACCCCGCGTTCCATTCGGACTCGACTCACTCAGAACATGATTGCCGGGCGGCTCGACGGGACTGACGACCTCGGCCGCCCCAGGTTCACCTTGCCCGCACTGCAGGCCATGATGCTGGGCAACCGCGACTACAGCGCCGAACTCGTCCGCGACGCCGCTGTGGCGATGTGCCGGGCCACCCCGACTCTGCCCGCCAGTGACGGCCGTCTGGTCGCCGTCAGGGATGCGTGCGACACGCTGGCGCACTGGGATCTGCGGGCCGAGATCGACCGTCCCGGAGCCGTGCTGTGGCGCGAATATCTCACGCGAGTCCAAGCCTCCGCTGGCCTCGACATGTGGCGGACCCCGTTCGATCCCAGCCACCCGTTGACCACCCCTCGGGGCCTCAACACGACCCACCCGGCGGTCCGGGCGGCCCTCGCCGACACGGTGCGTTTGTTCCGAACCAACCACATATCGCTCGACATCACACTGGGCGCCGCGCAGCGCTTCGAGTCGATCCCAATCCACGGCTGCACCGAACAGGAGGGCTGCTTCAACATTACCCAGCCGGCAGGCGCCGTGGGTGGTGACGGTGCGTTTCCGGAGGTCGAATATGGATCGAGTTTCATCATGGCGGTGGAGTTGACGCCACATGGCCCACGGTCGCGCACCATCATGACGTATTCGCAGTCTGCCAACCCCGCCTCACCCTTCCACCTGGACCAGACCCGCATGTATGCCGCGAAGCAGTGGGTCGACGAGCGGTTCACCGAGTCCGAGATCATGCGCGACCCGGACCTCACCATTCGCAGGCTGCCGCACTGAGCAGTGTCCGGCAGCGAGGCGTGCGCAACGGGAGTGGCTTCGCTGCCGGGAACGACCCCTGGAAGGATGGGTGGCCATGGGCGACTGGGTGGGCAGCACCGGGTTATGGCAAGCGGAGATGCTGATGAGATATGGCACCTTTCCGTTTGCCCAGTTGGGTCATCCGTGGTTGCTGGGTGGCGGGCCGGAGGCCTCGGCCGGGCGGGAACAGGCGCCGTTGCGGGCCGGCTGGAAACTATCTGAGGTCCAATGACGTGACGGATCTCCCTCTGTTCGAGGCGGCGGCTCGGCGAGGCCCACGCTGTCCATGATGGAGAGTCGGCGCTGTTGTGCTTGCCGGACGTGCTGCCGTGCGATGGCGGCGTGGTGGATTGGGATGTGGATGCGACCGACGTCGGAGTCTCGGCGGAGGCACTCGTCGTACGAGAACTGGCCCTGGCCGGTGAGCAAACCCGGTCGACGAGAGGATTCTTTGTGGCTACCTCGCCCTCGTGCCCGGTCGCAGTCCCATCGGCTACGCCAGCCGGACCCTCACCGGCACATGCAATGATCTCGATGGAGTCGAAACTTCTGGCCCGTACGCCCACAGTGTGTGTTTCGAACGGTTCAGACACCCACGCCGACGCTGCGATGGCCGTACCTTTGACGGGTCTTCCCGCCGAGGCGACTCCTCGCTGCACTGATAGAGTCGTCTCCTCGCACGAGATCGGCTTGAGGAGGTGAGACCCATTACCGCGTCATCAGTGTGGGCGCTCCCCTTCCTCGTCGCCTGACCTAGGCGGCCCCGGGAGCGCCCTCAAGCGATCCCGAAAGGCAACGACCTATGCGCTTCACCTCAGAGACGACCTCGAACGGCGTCTCGGAACGTCACTTCACCCTCGACGGCATTCCCGGCGTCCTCTGGTTGCCCGCCAACGTCACCGGCGACCGTCCGCTGGTGCTGCTCGGCCACGGCGGCGGCCAACACAAGTCAGCCCCTGGAGTAGTGGCCCGCGCCCACCGTTTCGTCTCGGCGCGCGGCTTCGCGGCTGCGGCGATCGACGCGCCCGGGCACGGCGACCGGCCGACGACCGAACGGGACCAGCGATTCGCCGCACACCTGCGGGAACGGATAACGGCCGGCGAGCCCGTCGGCTCGCTGGTGGCCGACTACAACGCGGCGCTCGCGGCGCAAGCCGTTCCCGAATGGCGACACACCCTCGACGCACTCCAGACGCTCGCCGGCATCGGCTCCGACGGGCCGGTCGGCTTCTGGGGCGTGGCACTGGGCTCCGGCATCGGCGTACCCTTGGTTGCGGCGGAGCCGAGAATCACCGCCGCCGTCCTCGGGCTCGTCGGCCAGGAAACCCTCGCCGCCACGGCGTCTCGGATCACCATCCCGATCGAGTTTCTGCTCCAGTGGGACGACGAGTTGGTGCCCCGAGCGGATGCCTTGGCACTGTTCGACGCCTTCGCCTCTCCGGAGAAGACCCTGCACGCCAACTCTGGCCGACACCGGAACGTGCCCATGTTCGAGCTGGACAGCTCAGACCGGTTCTTCGCCCGCCACCTCGCTTAGGTGCGAAGGCGATGTCGATCCTTGGGAACCCACCGTCGGCCGAGATAATGCTGGGCTTGGCCAATCAGGGTGCGAGCAAAAGTGGACCACCTCGCATCGTGGGTCGGTTCGGCGTCTTTCGAAAGTCGGTCAATGAGCAATCGGAATAGGTCATCACCAGGATCGAGCCTGCCGAAGCCGTCGGGCTTCCACCGATAGAGGCTGACGCAGTGATCCGGCGACCAGTCCTCGCGAGTCGTTCGCTGACCTCTGAGCATCGCGATCCGCCAGTCGATGTCCTTTCGAAGCTGAGTTTCCCGATACGGCGGGTTCATCACGTCGCGGACCTCCGGGACGGTTCGCTCGATCCACTGCCAGATATCGGGCACCGTGGCCCCATGCTCGAGGTTGGCCGAGAGCACCCGGAATGCTCGTTCGCTGACCGCTTCGTTGATCGCGGCGACGAGGATCTCAACCTTTTCGTGACGCGGGTAACCTGGACCAAACGATCGGGAGGTGCGGATCGGTCGGGGCCGTTTCCCCGGCTCGCCGAAGCGCCACAACTCAATGGCATATCGGCACGGGGCGTCCTGGCCGAAGCCGATGATGGTGGCGACTGCCATGTCAGCGACCGGAATTCGGTGCCAAGTGAACAACGGTAGTGGAGCCCACCACCGAAAGATCCGCACGGTGTGCCCGTCGAACCGCACGCGGCAGGTGAGACTGCGAACTGTGAAGCTGTCAGTCATGGGAACCGCCTTCGACGTACATGTGTCGTTGTGTAAATACCGATTCTCGGCTAATGGTAGGCAAAAGAGTCGGCCTTGGGAGGTTTGCTCCACGCTGTCGGGGGGTGGCGTTAGCCTCCTCGCATGACATCGACGGTTCCCCTCGATCCGACGTTCAGCGAGTTCTACGCACTGCCGGTGACGGCCGAGGTGGTGGCCGCGATGAGCGAACGACTCACCGACTCGGAGGAGACCGATCTGGTCGCCGCCCACCTGCGGCACAACCGGGCCTACTTCGGCGGCATCGACAAGACTTTATCCGGTTTTGTCGTGCTGGACGATGAGGGAGACAACTTCACCCTGCTCGACCTGCGCGGCGACGGAAAGGTCTGGTGGCAGGACCACGAAACCCGGGAAATCTCGCTCCTCTGTGACTCATTGGACGACTGGCTGACCTATCGGCTCGAGCTGGCCGACGCGGGCGACGACGCCGACGAAGACGCCATCCGGGCCGGGCTGCGATCCACCGCCGCAGCACCGGCCACGGAGCCGGCCCGCACGGTCAGCACGGTCGACCTCGCCGGGCGCTATCAGTGGCTGGTCTGGTTGCTGGCCCAGCCGTTGCGCGACCGCGACGGCCGGGCCATCCAAGACGACGCCGGCCTCGCCGGCCCGGCGGTCGGACATCTGCTGACCACCTTCCCCCGGCGGGACGCGCTGCACGCCGCGCTGCGAGTTGAGCTCGATGGGCTGGCCGACGATCCGCACCTGGCCATTTTCTGGCTGCTGACCACGTCCCTGCTTGGAATGACCGACGAGCGCGCCGACGTGGTGGCGGCGATCGGACCGAACCCGTCGACGACACTCGTGGCCGCGTTTCTCGACGCGTTCGCCGGGCTGGACCTGACCGGCCAGCTCGATGTGATTCCGTTTCTGTCGGCCCGGCGGTCCTTCGTGGCCTACCGGCTATCGTTCTCCTGGCGACCGTTGGCCAGCGGGGCCCTGCTGGCGTTGCGCATGGACCCGACTCAGGACCCGCTGGAGCGGGTGGCTTTCGTCTGGAAAGGATTGGAGCAGGACGACCTGACCGACGCCCAGGTGTCGGCCGCCGTCGACATGCTGCCGGCCGGGCTCGCCGCGTCCGCCCTGCGGGCCGTGCTGGACGAACGGTCCGGCGTGGCCACCAGCCCGGCCGCCGACGAGGTGATGGTGGCGTTGGCCGCCAGCGACGAACAGTGGACTTTTCTGGTGCACTTCGTCAACAACCTCCACCACGTGGTCAGTGATCTCGTCGCGTTGTCCACTGTGGTTAGTCGGCTCCTCGACATGGATCCATACCATCAGGCCACTGTCGTGACCGCGCAGCACGTCCAGACCGCCGTGGGTCGAGATATCTTCGGCACCGACGAGGAACTGGCCGAGCGGTTGCGGCTGGCCGAGGCCTCCAGGCCGGTCCTGCTCGAGATCCTCCAGACTCCGGCGCAGTCGCGGGCCACACTCGACCAGCTCGACTCGGCCGACCTGCGGGCAGCGGTCGCCGCGCGGATCCTCCGGCGCTGCGGCCTCGACGACTATGACCCGGGGGCGATCGAGTGGGCTATCCAGACCGTGCTGACCCAACGGCCGGATAGCCCCGAATCGGTCGAGCTGGTCACGCGAGCGATCGGCGACATGCCGGCCCGCCATCACGGTCAGGTGTTGTCCGCGCTGGGTGACGCCATCACGTCGGCCGACCACGCGTTGGTGCCGGTCCTGCTCAACCTGCTCGACCAAACCGACGCCTATGAGTGTGGCTATTGCGGCTGGGTGGACGCCCGGAAGCTGGCCGAGAAGATCCTCGGTATTCTGGCCCGGTTCGCCGCAGAGCCGGTGGTGTTCGACGCGTTGATGCGCTTGGCTGAACGACCGGCCACCGGATCCACTGTGGATATGTTGTGGAGTGTGCTGTTCTCTCGGTCCAAGAAAGAGACCTACGTCCTGCCCCGGCTGACCGACGCGCAGGCCGACCGGGTGGCTCGAGCGATGGTGCTGACCCAAGCGACCCATCCCGATATTCACGCCCGCAGCTCGGCCAGGCATCAGCTCTACTGGTTCAATCACGCCGGAGGGGAGGCCTATCTGATCGAGGCGCTCGACGAATACGCCGGCCGTTGGGCGGACGCGGCACACGGCTCGACCGGCCACCCCGAGGAGGTCGGAGACATCAAGAACTTGATATACAGCCTCTATAAGGCGGTGCTGGCTGTCGGCACCGCGTCGGCCCGGTCGGCGCTGATCCGACGACTGTTCACCGAACGTCGGTCGTACTATTCGATGGCCGACACGGTCGCGTCCGTGGCCTATTGGCCGGAGGGGCACGCCGAGGCCCTCGCCGCGCTGCGGGCCAGTCGCGACGGCGCGGCCGCCGGTTGCTATGCCTTCGCGCTGGCCCACTTCGTCAAGAAGCCCCAGCTGCTGGTCGATCTGCTGGCCGAGATCGTCGACTGGTCGCTTCCCGAGCGGCCGGTGGCCCGCCAGTTCTTTCACTACGCCTTGGCCGTGGGAATGCTCGCGGCCCTCGACACCAGGCAATATGCGTTGGTCCGCACGGCCCACGAGTTGGCCGGCACCATCGCTGAGGCGCCGAATGAACCCGACGACCACTCGCGCGGCAACACCTGGACCAACCCGCTGGTCGCCGACCGGAAGCGGGCGGCTGAGCTAGCCACGGTGCTGTCCGGCTCGGCCGACGAGGACCGGGTGGCGTTGCGACGCAAGGGCGACACCCGCCGAATCGAACGGCGGCCGTGGCGGAAGATCTCCGATCGCAAACTCGGTGTGCTGGCCGGCAACACGGTCGGCCTCCGGTTGTTGCACGATCGGGACACCGGCGAGGTGTGGTTTATCGACGGTGACGGCGTGGTGCGGGTCTTCGACGGCTATGAGATCGTCGAGCCGCCGTTCATCGCGGCGTCGATCGTATCTGGCGGCCGGTCAGAATTCATGTCAGGAGTCACCGAAGTCAGCGAACGGGCGATATTTTGGGGCAAGAGTCCGAAGCTGGTGGTCGAGATGATCCGCTACGGTGACCGGATCTCCTACCTGAACGGGATCTACACCGCTGCCAGTGAACAGTGGGGGCTGACTTTCCCGGACACGTCGACCGCCGCAGCCGCAATGACCCGCTGGCGGGCCAGCGTCGCTGCCGACGGCATGATCGAATCGAGCCCCTGGTATCTGCCCGGGCGGGGAGCTGTGCTGCGGACGTTCTACGTTCCCGAACCGGACGGCAGCTATACTTCCAATCGCACCCGACTGTGTGTCTTTGACGGCAGCATCGAGCGGGGCGGCGTCCGGTTCGAGACCGAAGCGGAGGCGATCGCAGCCCATCAGCGGCAAGAGTTGACCATGCTACGCGACCAAGGCGGGCGGTTGTCCGAATTTGAATGGTCCGATCACTGCCGCATTCCCCAGGACCTGACGGTGCGGGAGTGGATCCAAGGCCGGATACGCCACGATGGGCGCGATCCGGTCTGGCATATCCGGGCCTTGACCGAGATCACCAACCATCTCACCGAACACGGCTTCGGTGAAATGATCGCCGGACTCACTGTCGAGGTCGGGGCGGGTGTCAGCGACGACGAGATCACGGCCTTCGAGGCCGACCGGGGGCGTCCGGTGCCCGAGGTGCTGCGAACCTTCTGGCGCGAGATCGGGTGGGCGGGCTGGCGCCTCACAAAGCCGGCCCTCGATGGTTCCGGGATGGTTACCGTGGGCGTGCGAGTGCTGTCGCCCAGCGAGGTGCTGCGGCAGCGGCCCGTGGCTCGAGAGTTGGGCCAGCGATATCTGGCCGCGTTCACCGACCCTCGGGCCGCAGAAACGGTGGACCTGCTCGGATCGCTCGACGTGCTGGTCGAGACGGTCGACGGCACGCCGGTGACGCTGATGGCGGCCGTCGATCGGGACGACGACCGGGTCTTCGCCCACCCGCCTGAAAGCCCGCATGACTTCTGGTGGGTGAAGTCGCTGTCAGGGATGCTGGCCACCTGGTTGTTGGCCGAGTTCGCCGACGCGATCGAGGCGCTCGTGCCAGCAGCCGGCCAGTTCTACTACGGGCAGCCCTTCGACCCGGCGCTACCCCGGCGCTATTTCGAGTTGTCCGGGCAGAAGCCCGCCCGATTCTGGGAGTTGTCGCATGACCCCGCCTATGGCGTGATCTCGATCCGGTCCGGCAAGGTCGGCACCGCCGGGTCGATCACCACTCGGCGCTATCGGCCGGAGGTGGCCGAGAAGAAGGCCGCCAAACGTATCGCCGCCCGGCTGGCCAAGGGCTATGAGGAGGTGCGAGCCGGCTGAGTCGCGCAGACTAGGTCGCACCGACAGCGGAGTCGGTCGCCGGGCGTAGCCGGGCGACCGCCGCTGACCCGACGAGCAGTCCGGCGGCGATCGCGCACAGCAGGCGTGTTCCCGTCGTGTGGGCCAGAGACGAGCCAGGAAGCATCGGAGCGATCGCCGCTGCGGGCAGCGTGACGCTGGCGGCGACCGACCAGAACAAACCAAAACGAGGGCGGCGTACGGGCGCATCGCCGTGCCACTGGCGCAGCAGGCGGCGTCGGCCGACAAACGCCGCGAGGAAGAGCAGTCCGATGATGCCCGCGACGTGCATGGGGTATTCGGCCGCCGGAACACGTGCCTCGAGCCAGTCGAGGGCGAGGTGGCTCGAGGCACCGATCAGAGCCGAGCTGGCGGTGATCCACCATCGATGATGGGACGCTCCGAGCGATCCATAGTCACGCAGAGCCAGCCAGCCGCCGGATGGGAGATGCGCGGCCATCACCGGTGCCGCGCGACGAACGAGCCAGCTGCCGACAAAGGCCATCGGCAGGCACCACCCGACCAACCCCGCCAGCTGATGGGAGAACGGCCAGACCGGAAGGCCGGAACCGTCGAAGACGTATGCGAAGTCGGGGGTCATCGAGCCGATAACCAGTGCCACACCATCGAACCAGCGTGGTCGCCACAGCTTGAGGGGGATGACGGCGACCGGATGGGACGGGAATGTGAGGGGCACGACGAGCAGGCTATCGCAGCGGGACGGGCTCAGCGATCACTCCGGGATTCGGTGGCCGAAGAAGTATCGGACGCCCGGCTCGAAGGTCCGCGCGTACGGACTCTTCAAGAACTCATCCACGATCGCCGCCGCGCGGATCGGCTGGAACGACCCGCGCTCGAAGAAGCCGCGGCAGTCGACCCCGGTCGAGGCTTCGAAATGGCCTCGCAGAAAGACTATGTTGTGGTATTTGCGTCGTGCGATGTCGCGCCTGATTCGTTTGGCCAACGCAACAACCGCCGTCAGCTCGCCGCGATACACGTGCACCTCATCGGTTCCGAATCGCTCGGTCAACTCGGCATAACGTGCCATCACCAACTGTTGATAGTCTCGCAGCGCCGGCATATCACGTGGGCTTCGCGGCGGACCGGTTTCCAGCACCGCGGGATGCTCAAGAAGTCTCGGCTCGGCCTCCAGGTTATGACACAACAAGTGGGGGATCATCTCGACACCTCCCGCCCCAAGCTCCCATAACGTTATGTAGGTTTTCAGCAGGAGCGGAACGGCCGACAAGGTGTCACCCATGGCGATGGCCAGGCAGAAATCGATCGTCGCATCCCAGCTGCTGAGCCTTGATTCCTCGACCATGCGTCGCATGCGCGTGAAACACGTGGGCGTCGCCGCGTGTCCAAGAAGGGGATAGCAGGCACCCAAGAGCCATGGATCGTCGTCGGGCCACTCATCGTGGTAGCGGTCGGGCATGGCGGCGACTGTCGTGAAGTCTCCGTTCTTTGCCCGGACCAGCGCGTCCTGCACACCGAGCCAAGCGTCCTTGTGGGGGTCGGAGTGAAGCTCTTCGTCGTCCTCGGAGACCAGGTCGACGAAGTATCCGTCGCCTTCGAAGTCAAGGCCTTGGCGATGCAGGTTCATGCCGGTGGTGGAACAGGTCGAGAATACGACGCCGTTCGTTCGGGGCTGCCCGGCGGCAGGACCTGGATGGTGTATGACTCGACGACCAGATCAAAAGGATCCGCGATCCACTCAGCAGGTGGTGAGAGGAGGGAGGTCTGAACGTAGTCAACAGAACTATGCGGAAAGCGGCGACGACACGCGACGATCGCGGTCGCGGAGATGTCAAACGCCGTGACCGCGAACCCCTGCGCGGCCAGCCATTCGGCGTCGTCGCCGAGACCACAGCCGACCACCAGCGCGCTGCTTATTCGTGCGGTGTCGAGCAGGTTCCACGACGACAGCTGCGGATTGACGTGCAGGTCTGCCCATGGGACAACGGCGGAGCCCGACTCCGCGGCCGCATAGAGTTCCTCGAACCAACCGACATGATCGCCGCGATTCAGCGCGGCCTTGGCCATCGCGCGGGCAGCGGCGCGTTGATCAGTCATGCCGTGGCACAGGGTGGCGCTGGTCGCGTCGCATCAGCTCGCCTCTCGCAGGACTTCAGCGCGCTCATCCGATGGGAGAAGTCCACCCATCGGGGATACCTCCCGCATCTGCACCGAGTTGGCGTCGAGCCCGGTCATTGCCCGGCGAATGCCGGGCAGGTCGCCGTCGTCGATGAGACGCTGCCATTGGTCGAGGTTTCGCAGGTGAGGTTGTCCTCGGACGCTGCCTCGTAGTCGTTCGAGGTTGCCCAACATCGTTGTGCGCCATTCGTTGAAGGTCCGAGGTGACAGATGCATCGATAGACGCCGATGTAGTCTCCATGAGCGTGCTGGCGATCGACCGAGTTCGGGCCTGATCGGTCGCCGGATGACCTCCAAGCGGTATCCCATGCAGGACAGTAGGCGATCGAGCATGTCGTCACTCATGGGTGTGCGCCCGGAGAGGAACTGACTGATGCTTGGCTGGCGCACGCCGCTGACGCGTGATAGCTCGGATTGGGTGGTGCCGGTCTCCAGCATCACCTCGCGTAGAACCCCTCGACGATCGGGCATGCGGGAACTATAGCAGAGAGTGCTATGTAGTTGCTCCGACTATCCTGCGATGGTCGGGTGCCGCGACCGCCAAGGTGCATCGATTGACGTTGGTGACGCGCAACACCGTTGATGTGATCCGGACCGGGGTTCGGCTCGTCAACCCCTTCGACCCCTGATGGTGTTCGATTGCACACAATGACTGACGTAGCTGGTTGGATAGGCGGGAGTTGGGTACGTGTCGGCATTGTCTCAAGCGGAGTTGGACGACCTCGCGCATGTTCTGCATTCGTCCGGGGTGTCCGGGGAAGATGTTGAACAGTGGATCGGGTCGTTGGCGGACACGGCCGAGCCGGAGGCGGTCGCCGACATCCTGTTGGCGCGGCGCCCGGAGCGCGCGGCTTGGTTCGCCCCCATGTCGGGTTATCTGAACCAGGTGGGCTCGGCATTGTTGCTCACCGAGGAAACCACCCCCGCAGGCGAGTATGTGCCGGAGAAGTTTCGGACGGACGAATGGGAAGCGGGCGGAGCCGTCTACCGCGTGCTCGGTGAGCGACGAGCGTGGCGTTTCGGCTCACTCGACGGCAGAGCTCTGCGGGTTCCTGTCGGCAGCCGGGTGGAGGCTGGGGAGGTGTTGACCGATGGCGCAGTTGATTTACATGACCTGCTTAGGCAGTTCGGTCGGCGCAAAGCTCCTGAAAGCGCGGCGAACAGGCTCGCGAGTGTGAGTTCTCTCGACCTGCCGGCGGCACGGGAACTCCTACGGCCGCTGTTCGACGCCGTCAGAGTCTTTGACGGCGGCGGATTTTCCGACCTGTCTGCCGGTGTCCTCTGCACCATGAGCCACTTTGTAGCGGCCCAGTGGCGCGCCTTCGGTCGTGCGTTGCGGGACCTGCCCGCCTCGGCCGACTCCCGGTTGCACGCGGTGGCGGCCATCCACGACGACGTGGAAAGACGCGAGGCCGTCAGGAAGCAGAAGCTCTACAGTGTCCTCAAGGCGGTGCGGCCTTCTTTCGACTTCCCGGCGGGTTGCCCAGCCTATGTGGGATGCACCGAACTCGCCATCCTCATCGATCAGGGCGGCGTGGTTCCACCCGGCGTGAGGCACGATGTCGGCACCTTCGAGGTGGTCAGTGAGACGCTGCGGCTGGCGGATCCCTGCCTGCTCAAGCCGCGCACTCCACAGTTCGATCGGTTCGTTGGCGCGACACTGCCGGCGCAGGCGGGAAAGTGGCGGGCGTTCTCGTTTGTGGCGAACCGTGAAGAAGCCGGCCCGCGCGTCGTTGAGCTGCGGATGTGGCTCGATGGTCAGGCAATGACCTTCGGCATCGCTGCCGATGACACCTTCACCGTGCTGGTCGACTCTGGGATGGCGGGATGCTTCGACCTCGGCGAACCTGATCGGATCGACATCGCGGACCCTGACCTGGTTCACGCCATTCGCCAACAACTCGCGGCCGCTGGCCCTGCTCTCGCCGTGGTGCTCAACGACCGTGGGGTCGTGGCTGAGGCCGGCTGTGGAGATGGCCGATATCGTGGCAGGGCGTGGCGTGGTCCCGAGGCGACGGTGATCGCCGTGGCACTTGAGCTCGGCAACTGGGCAGACTAGGCAGCAAAATAGTGATGTGCTGCGATGATGGCTATCATGGCGCGGGTGACCAACCCCCCTGAATCGTCCGACACCGCGCCGTTCGAAACAGCGCAGTCCGACATAGAGTCGTCCGATGCCGCGACCTCGTCCGATCCCGATCCGGTCGAGGCCGCGTCGGGTGGTTCGGCACTGCTGACGAGCCTGACTGCCGCGGTGGACGCACAACCGTCCGACGTGACCCTCCGGCTGCATCTGGCGGAGTTGCTGCTGGACCGGGGGCAGGACACCGACGCGATCGCGCATGTTGCGGAGGCGTTGCGTCAGACACCGGCCGACCCGCACGCACAGGCGTTGATGCGGCGGGCCATCAGCGGCGAGCCGGCGGACGCCGCAGGCACGACGGCGACCAGACCGGCGACGGCACCGGCGACGGCACCGGAGTCGACGCCGAGCGCGGAGATGCCCGGCGAGGACGACACGGCCACGGTGGTCGACTGGGGCAGCCTCGAGCAGGAGCTCGCGGGCGTGATCCCGCCCCGGTTCGTCCGCTCCGACGGCATCGCCGAACCGGTCGCCGGCGAGGCGGACGAGATCGTCGAGGTGGAGACCTCCCCGATTCGGCTCGCCGACGTCGGGGGGATGGTCGACGTCAAGCAACGGTTGGAGTTGGCATTTCTCGCGCCCCTGCGTAACCCCGAGTTGCGCAAGCTCTATCACAAGAGCCTGCGCGGCGGGCTGATGCTCTATGGCCCACCGGGCTGCGGCAAGACTTTCGTGGCCCGCGCGGTCGCGGGGGAGATGGGCGCGCACTTCATCTCGATGTCGATTGTGGACGTGCTCAACATCTGGGTCGGCGCGTCGGAGAACAACCTCCATCAGATCTTCGAGGCGGCCCGGCGCAACAAGCCGTGCGTGTTGTTTCTCGACGAGATCGACGCGATCGGACACAAACGCAGCAACATGTCGTCGTCGGGGATGCGCACCCTGGGCAATCAGCTGTTGGCCGAGATGGATGGTCTGGACAACGACAATGACGGGGTGTTCGTGCTCGCCGCCACCAACGCGCCCTGGGACGTGGATGTGGCGTTGCGCCGTCCGGGGCGGTTGGATCGAATGGTGTTCGTCGCTCCGCCGGACGGGCCCGCGCGATCCGCGATCCTGACATACCACTTGCGGGATCGGCCTATCGAGAGCATCGACCTCGACCTCATCGTGGCCGGAACGGAGGACTTCTCCGGAGCTGATCTGGCGCACCTGTGCGAGACCGCTGCCGAATTTGCCATGTATGACTCGTTGACGTCCGGGCGGGTCCGAATGATCGGGCAGGGCGACCTGACCCGGGCGCTGCGTGAGGTGCGACCGTCGGTCGGCTCGTGGTTCGCCACGGCCCGCAATGTTGCGATGTTCGCCAACGATGGTGGCGTTTATGACGAGCTCGCGACGTATCTGAGGCAACGAGGAGACCTGGCACGATGACGAACAAGTCGACCAGCATTCAGAACGGGAGCTCGTTGTCCGGCGCAGATCAGTCGCCGGAGTCGACTGGGGCGACGCAGGCCGACCGGCTTCGGGCTCGCGCCCGGGCTCTGTTGGATGTCGAGCGCTACGAGGACGCGTTGGAGCTGTTCACCATGGTCGCCGCAGCGGACCCGACAGACGACTTCTCGTCGGCGAGGGTGGTGTGCTGCCTGAACATGTTGTCTCGTTATGACGAGGCGGTGACAGCGGGGCGGGCTGCGGTCGCGGCCTTCCCCGACTCACCATACGTCTGTTACGAGCTGGGTCAGTCGTTGTCAGCGGTCGGGCGTCACAGCGAAGCCCTGGAGATGATCCAGGAGTCGGTGCGGCTCGATCCGGGCTGGGCAGCGTGGCATCGGGGCCACGCATGGATTGCGGCCGCTGCCGGCGAACTCCTCGTTGCCAAGGCCGCGATCGAGCGCGCGTGCACTCTCGAACCCAATGAACCGCGCACCTGGGACATACGCGGGAACGTTGCTTTATCGATGGGTGACTGGCCGGAGGCTGTGCGCTGCGGTGAACGGGCGGTCGCGTTGCAACCCGCCAACTCGATGTTCGTTCATCGGCTCGGCCGGGCGTTGGAGAGCGCGGGCCGATGGGATGACGCCAGCGAGCGCTATCGCGACGCCTTGCGTCTTGATCCCCGAAACGGATCTTCGGCCAATGGCCTGCTCAAGCTCATAGTCCGCCAGTATGCCGAGGCGGGTGACCGCGATGGCGCCATGGGTGCGATCGATGAATGTGTGAGTTTCTACCGGGGGCTGGGCGCCGACGATGAGGGAACGCGCGCCGAAGTCGATAGCGCCCTATGGGCGGCGGCGGGCAGTCTGACCGACCTGAGAATGTATGCCGAGGCGCTGTCGGTGATGGATGAGCTCGTCGCCCGGAGTCGCTCGGAACTGGCCCACATCAGTTCTGGACGTGCCGATTCTGAACAGGTCAACGTGTGCAGCGCTCGTCTCGCGAATCGGCTGGTGACCCGTGCGTGTCGATTGGACGACCTGGGGCGGCACGCCGACGCGCTGGCCGCGAGCGATGAAGCGGTCGCGTTGCGCCGAAAGCTCGCGGCGGCGAAGCCGGCAGACCAGATCGACAACCTGGCAAGAGCGCTGCGGGCCAAGGCAAGGTTCCTCGCCAAGCTTGATCGGCACGCTGAAGCCGCGGGGTCCGCCGCCGAGACGGTGGCGATCTGCCGGGTTGCCGCCGAACGCTGGCCGCGCCTGCGCGACGATTTGGCCTGGGCATTGTGTAACCTGGCCGACCGGTCTCACGGCGCCGGCGATTCCACGGCGGCGATGACCGCGATCACCGAGGCGGTGGAGTTGTGGCGGGAGCTTTACGCCGAAACCAAGGCAGACAAGCACCGGGACCTTCTCGCCGGCGAGGTCAGCCACGTCGCCGATCTGCTGGTGAAGGACGGTCGACATGCCGAGGCGATCGGCCCGATCGAGGAGGCAGCCGCGATGTATCGGCAGGTGGTGGCCGCGAACCCGCGCGAACGATACTGGCTCGACAGTGTCCTCGAGACGTATGGCACTTGTCTGGCAGCCGTGGGGCGTCACGCTGAGGCACTTGTGGTCCTCGACGAGGCGATCGGCTCGCTGCGCGGGCAGGTGGATGGCCCCGTCAAACTGGAGAGCGTCGAACTGGACGACCGTGATCCATGCCGGAAGACGCTCGCCGAGTCGCTCGAGGCCGCGGCCGTCTCGCTGACGGCCTTCGGCCGCACCGACGAGGCCGCCGCAGCGGTCGCGGAGGCGGCCGTGACGCGCGCCTCTATCGGCGGCTGACGACATCGTGGAGGAGATCCTCCAAACCTGGGTACGCGGGGACGCGTTGCTGGCTGTCGGCCGGTATGGAGACGCGTTGCCACTCTTCGCGCGGGTCGCCACCGCTGTCAACGGCGAGGCGCCCCGCGCGAAAGTGGGATATTGCCGCGGAATGCAGAGAGTTTGGCGACGCAGAGGTCCGCAGGTCGTTGGATGATCTGACGGCCGTACGGATGGCGTGTTCGAGCTGATCGCGTCGCATCAGCTCGCCTCTCGCAGGACTTCAGCGCGCTCATCCGATGGGAGAAGTCCACCCATCTGGGATACCTCCCGCATCTGCACCGAGTTGGCGTCGAGCCCGGTCATTGCCCGGCGAAGGCCGGGCAGGTCGCCGTCGTCGATGAGACGCTGCCATTGGTCGAGGTTTCGTAGGTAAGGTGCCCTCGGACGCTGTTTGCGACTTATCTCAGGCAACGAGGAGACTTGCACGATGACGAACAAGTCGACTGGCGTCCAGGGAGGGAACTCGGTGCCGAACGCGGCCAACGAGACTAGTCGGCTTCGGGTTCGCGCCCGGGCTCTGTTGGATGTCGAACGCTACGAGGACGCGTTGGAGCTGTTCACCAAGGTGGTCGCAGCGGACCCGACAGACGATCATTCGGCGTCGCGGGTTCTCTACTGCCTACGCATGTTGGACCGTGACGGCGAGGCGGTGACAGTGGGTCGAACGATGGTGGCGACCTTTCCCGAGTCTCCACGCATCTTCCATGAACTCGCCCACGGGTTGTCCTGGGTCGGTCGCCATGGCGAGGCTCTGGAGGCGATCCAGGAGTCGGTGCGGCTCGACCCGGACCGGGCGATCTGGCACCGGGGCCACGCCCGGATCTCGTCCGACGCGGGCGAGTTCGTCGTCGCCAAGGCCGCGATCGAACGTGCCTGCGTACTCGAACCCACCAATCCGCATACGTGGGACGTCCGTGGCTGCGTTGCCGGCGATATGGGCGACTGGTCGGAGGCGGTGCGCTGCTGCGAACGGGCGGTCGCGCTGCGCCCCGCTAACTCGACATTCGTTCATCGGCTCGGTTGGGCGTTGGAGGGCGCGGGTCGATGGGATGACGCCCGCGAGCGTTATCGCGACGCCCTGCGACTTGATCCCCGGGACAGGATTTCGGCCAATGGCTTGCTCAGGCTCATGGTCCGCCAATACGCCGAGACGAATGACCGCGACGGTGCTCAGACTGCGATCGATGAGTGTGTGAGTTTCTATCGGAGGCTGGAGGTTACCGACGAGGGAATGCGCGCTGAAGTGGATAGCGCTCTATGGGCGGCGGCGGGCGGTCTGACCGACCTGAGAATGTTTGCCGAGGCACTGTCGGTGATGGACGAACTCGTCGCCTGGGGCCGCTCGGAACTGGCCCGAGCCAGTCTCGAGCGAACCGATTCGGAACAGGTCGACGCGTGCCGGGATCGTCTCGCGGATCGCCTGTTGACCCGTGCGCGTCGGCTGGACGACCTGGGCCGGCAAGCCGACGCGCTGGCCGCGAGTGACGAGGCGCTCTCTTTGCGCCGAACTCTCACTGCGGCGAAGCCCGCAGACCAGACCGAATACCTGACCGACACATTGCAGGTCCGGTCGAAGTTCCTCGCCAAGCTTGATCGGCACGCTGAAGCCGTGGAGTCCGCCGCCGAGTCGGTGGCGATCTGCCGGTCGGCGGTGCAACGCTGGCCGCGGCTGCGTGACGAGATGGCCTGGGCGTTGTGCTACCTGGCCGCACGGTCTCACGAAGCCGGCGAGTCCACGGCGGCGATGAGCGTGATCACCGAGGCCGTGGAGCTGCGCCGAGTCCTCTACGCCGAGACCAACGCTGACCGTCACCGGGACCTTCTCGCGGGTGAGGTCAGCCATGTCGCCGACCTGCTGGTGAAGGACGGTCGGCATGCCGAGGCGATCGGCCCGGTCGAGGAGTCAGTCGCGATGTATCGGCAGGTAGTGGCTGCGAACCCACGTGAACGATACTGGCTCGACAGTGTTCTCGAGACGTATGGCACTTGTCTGACCGCCGTGGGGCGTCACGCTGAGGCACTCGTCAACCTCGACGAGGCAATCAAGTCGCTGCGCGGGCAGGTCGATGGCCCCATCAAACTGGGAAGCACCGAGCTGGACGACCGTGATCCATGCCGGAAGACGCTCGCCAAATCACTCGAGGCCGCAGCCATCTCGCTGACGGCCCTCGGCCGCACCGACGAGGCCGCCGCAGCGGTCGCGGAAGCGGCCGAGACACGCGCCGCCATCGGCGACTGACGACATCGTGGAGAAGATCCTCCAAATCTGGGTACGCGCGGACGCGTTGCTGGCGGTCGGCCGGTATGAAGACGCGTTGCCACTCTTCGCGCGGGTCGCCACCGTCGTCACCGGCGACGAGGCGCCCCGCGCGAAAGTGGGATATTGCCTGCGCATGCTCTCCCGTGACACGGAGGCGCTCGCCGTGGCCCGGGAGACGGTCGCCGCGTTCCCGGACTCACCCGCCGCCCACTATGAGGTCGCCCTGTCGCTGCTCGCGCTCGGACAGCCAGGCGGGGCGCTGGAGGCGATTCAACAGTCGGTGCGGCTTGATCCCGATGGTGCGGTCTGGGCGCGGGCGTGGGCGAAGATCGCCGCTGACGCGCAGGAGTTCGACCAGGCCCGAGTCGCCTGCGAGCGAGCGTGTGCGCTCGAGCCGGATAACCCGTACAGCTGGGATGTTTTAGGTGTTGTGGCCGGGGGAATGGGCGACTATCGGGAGGCCGTGCGGTGTTGTGAGCGGGCGATCGCGCTCCGCCCGCAGGACGCGAAGTTTGTCCATCGCCTCGCCTGGGCGTTGGAAGGCGCGGGCGACTGGGATGCGGCGATCGAGAGTTATTGGAACGCGCTGCGGCTCGACCCGCGCGACCGGCACTCGGCGAGAAATCTGCTCACCCTGACGATTCGGCGGTTCGGAGAGGTTGGTGACCGGGATGGCGCCGTCGCCGCCATCACCGAATACCTGGACTTCTATCGGGCGTTGGCGGACACCGTCGACGGGATGCGTACGGAGATCGACAGCGCGTTGTCCGGCGCGGCCACCAACCTGGCCAGGCTGGGAATGCATGACGAGGCCCTGTCCGTGGTTGACGAACTCATCGCCCGGGGCAGGCAAGATCTGCAGCGGAACACGTCGGCACAGGATCGGCCGGCACAGGATCAGCCGGCACGTGCTCGGCTCGCCGATCGGCTGCTGCAGCGTGGGCGACGACTCGCCGATCTGTGTCGGCACGAGGAGGCCGTGGCCGCCACCAACGAGGCGATATCCCGCTTCCGGACACTCGCGACCGACTCCCCGGATGACTATGTGGACAATCTCGCGGATGCGCTCCACTGGCAATCCCGCAACTTCGCCAGGCTGGAACGCCGTCAGGAGGCGGGCGAATGCGCCGCCGAAGCGGTCACCATCTGCCGATCGGCAGTCGGACGCTGGCCACGGCTGCGCGACGACCTCGCATGGGCATTGTGCAACCACGCCGACCGGTTGGCGGAGGCGGACCAGTTCCCGGCGGCGATGAGTGCGATCACCGAGGCCGTGGAGTTGTGGCGCGTTCTCTATGCCGAGACCAACGCCGACAAGCATCTGTATCTTCTCGCCGGCGAGGTCGGCCACCTCGCCGACCTGCTGGTCAAGGCCGGCCGGCATGCCGAGGCGATCGGCCCGGTCGAAGAGTCGGTCGAACTCTTCCGCAGATGTGTGGCAGCCGACCCGCATCAGCGCTACTACCTCGACAACGTTCTCGAGACGTATGGCACCTGCCTGACCGCGGTGGGGCGTCACGCTGAGGCACTCGTCATCCTCGACGAGGCGATCGGATCCCTGCGTGGCCAGATCCACCAACTCATCAAGCCGGAGACCAACGAGCTCGACGACAAAGACCCATGCCGGAAGGCGCTCGCCACGTCACTCGACGCGGCGGCCATCTCGCTGGCAGCCCTCGGCCGCGCCGACGAGGCCGCCGCAGCGATCGCCGCAGCGGTCGCCGAGCGCGACTCATGCAGACCGTTCGGTTAGGCTGACGCGATGTCCGTTCCAAAGCCGATCTCCTCCCATACCAGTTTCGTGGACGGGGCGGCCCGCTTCAGCGACCTGATCTACCTCGTGGCACAGGACCGGGGCTTGGCCGCGCAGGACGTGGCACATTCCCGGTTCGTGGCGTTCTACCGGGGGGAGTTTTGTTACAGCGGTGACAAGAACTGGTCTGCGGTGAGTGTGTGTGTGGTGCGGCGTCCGGCGGACCTGATGGTCGCGGTAGGACATGACGGCGATGTCTACACGTACGTGGGCGGAGTTTCGGCGTACGAGCAGATCGAACCCGAGCCGCTGGCACTGCGCAATCTCGGGGTGGTTGACGGGTTGGCGTATGCGTGCGGGATGAACCGGCAGGTCTTTCGTCGCGATGAGGACGGTGCGTGGATCGCGATGCACGCGCCGGGGTCGCAGGAGACGTCAGGGTTCGAGGCGATCGACGGTTTCGATAGTGACGAGATCTACGCGGTGGGGTGGCGAGGGGAGATCTGGCTGTGGCACGCGGGTTCGTGGACCGCGTGTCCGCCGCAGGTGGAGGTCGTGCTGACCGGGGTGTGTTGTGCTGGGGACGGCCAGGTGTACGCGTGCGGGCAGGACGGCACGCTGCTCATCGGGAGGCGCGGGGACTGGCGGCGTGTGGAGCCGTCGGGTTTGGCGGTGGATATCTGGGACGTGCACTGGTTCGACGGCCGGATATACCTGGCGACGATGGATGGTTTGTACACATACGACGAGCACCGTGGTGTCTTGCCGGTCGATTTCGGCAGCGATGCCCCGTCGTCGTGCTACAGGTTGTCGTCCGCGGAAGGCGTGCTGTGGTCAGTCGGCGAACGGGATGTGTTCAGCTTTGACGGACGGGACTGGCGGCGTGTCGACTGACATCTGACGCCGGCCCCGCGCATCTCGGCCACGACCCCACTACGCTGCGGGCTGAACACTTCGTTGGTGACGCTGGCAACCGCCAGTGTGTCTGGAAACGCCGCCACGGTCGACCTGCCCGGTCATCCTCGTGGCTCTCGTGTTTGGGTGATCATGGCGATCACGGTGACCTCAGTCGACGCGCTGCCACACTCTGCCGTCGAAGCTGAACACGTCGCTGTTTCCGACCGACCACAGCACACCTTCGGCGGACGACAGTCGATAGCACCATGACGGCGCGTCCGGGCCGAAGTCGACCGGGGCCAGGTTTCCTTCACTATCGCATGTGTACAGTCGCTGCATGCTGGCCAGGAAGACCCGTCCGTCGTACCAGTGCACATCCCAGAAGTCGATCGGCGGCGTCGCTGGGACCTGCCGCCACATGCCGTTGCGACCGATGAGCAGCGTGCCGTCTTGGCCGCAGGCATAGACCTGCCCGTCGTCGGCGCAGCACACTCCGGTCAGCACCACCTCGACGGGCGTATCGTGTGACGTCCACGAACCGTTGCCCCATTGCCAGATCTCGCCGTTCCACCCCACCGCGTAGATCTCGTCGGCGGAGAACCCGTCGATCGCCTCGAACCCGGCCGTCTGCGTCGTTTCCGGGGCGTGCATCGCGACCCAATCATCGACGCCGTCGCGGCGGAACACCTGCCGACCCATTCCGCAGGCGTAGGCCAACCCATCGATTACTCCGAGATTACGCAGCGCCAGCGGTTCGGGCTTGATGCGCTCCTGAGCCGACACCCCGCCGACATAGGTGAAAACCTCGCCGTCCTCACCCACCGCGACCATTTGCTCGACGGGACGACGGGGAACGCACACTGCGACCGCCGACCAGTTCACATTCTCCATCGAGCCGTATTCGCCCCGGTAAAACCCGATGAATAGAGAATGCTCGACATCTTCCTGAGCGAGGCGCCGGTTTCTGCCCACCAGATAGATCAAGTCACGGAAACGTGCCGCCCCGTCCACGTAACTGATGTAGTGGGAGATTGGCTCTGAGACCGACATGACGATGCCCAATCTGATCTGCCTAGCTAGTTGTGATCGACTCTAAGCGCGACTGCCCGCAGGCCGCAGTCGGTGGCCATCGTCAACGTCACGAACAGGCCTAAACCTATACCTGCCCGGCTGACACCCGTAGCTCCCCATCGGTGAAGTCGTCGACCGAGACCACGAAACCGGCAGCGGTGAGGATATCGGCATAGACGTCACGCTGCTCGATCGAGTCTGGGTGTTCTGGTTGTTCCTCGCCTATTCCATAGTAGACGCTCATCGTACGTTCACAGTCGTCGTTGTCGTCGATGACAAACCCGCCATGGATAGAGTCATATTCGTGGTGCCCTGCGGCCAACAGTGCCGCCCGCACTGCCGCCACCGGTGCGGGCGGTGGCGGCGGGGGTGGGCTTAGGTGGACCAGCAAGGACCGACCCTCACGCGCGGCCTGCCAGATTGGGTGCTGCTTGCCACTGGCGACGGTGTGGTGGAGCATCCGCATCGCCTGGTACCCGGCTCCTAGCCCGCCTATTCGTTGGCCATCAAGGCCAGCTGGCGCTCCAGCCCAGTGTTTTACTCGCATGGCGCCCGGCTGGGCGATGCGCAAGAATTGGTCGGCCACCACCAGGGTTGCGTCCAGCCCCGCGTGGAACACCATGAGATAGTCGTTTGGGAAGACTACTTCAGCGGTGGCGTCACCGCGGACCACCAGGCTTCCATGGTTGTAGGTGCCAGTGATGGTCTGAACAGCGTCAAGTCGTCCCTCGATCACGACCTCGCTGCCGGCAACGGCAATATTCTTGGTACGAAGGTCACCGCGCACCCACAAGAAGGGGCCGAAGTCGATTTCTCCGTTGACGATGTGCTCAGCCACCTCGCAATCGCCGTCGACGATCATGCCAATGAGCGAAGACGATCCGGTCTCGGGTCGATTCACCCAGCGGTCAAGATCGCAGAAATCGAGCGGGATCGAGTCCACGGTCATGGCGCCCCGCCACACCACAATCACATCATCGTCGGGAGCCTTGCGGAGATCGAACACGTCTCGGACCCCGAACTCGGCGTGCGCTTCGCAGACGGGCATCAGTTGTGGTCTCGACATGGGCAGCAATGCTACATATTCGAGGTCACGTGTTGCGGTGGAGAGCTCGTCGTTGAGTGGAGAGTCTGGATCGAGCTTGTTTCGAGATGCGTCTAGCTTGACTGATGTCGAAACAGGGGGCACAGTTGGTGGCGAGCCCGTGAAGGCGGGTGTCACGTCAGTCGCGAGGGGCATAAACCCGTACCCCCGTATCATTTGATCTTGGGAGATGTCATGGCCGAACACGTCGATGCCGCCGCCGATGCCGTCCGGGAGCAGGTCCGCGCCAACTATGCCGCCGCCGCGCTGGCCGTGACCGGCGGACAGATCGCCTGCTGCAGTCCGGCGCCCAGCTCCGCAGCGTTGTCTGTCATCGATGCGGGCTCCTGCTGCGCGCCAGAAACCGGCACCGCGGAGGATCCTTTCGGCGCGGGACTCTATGACGCTGAGCAGCGGGAGGCCCTTCCCGGTGCCGCGGTGGCCGCCTCGTTGGGCTGCGGCAACCCGCTCGCCGTGGCCGACCTGCGCGAAGGCGATGTGGTGCTGGACCTCGGGTCGGGTGGTGGAATAGACGTCCTGCTCTCCGCTCGTCGGGTCGGACCCAGCGGCAAGGCGTATGGCTTGGACATGACCGACGAGATGCTCGACCTCGCACGTCGCAACGCGAGCGAGTCCGGACTGTCCAACGTGGAGTTTGTCAAGGGGCAGATCGAGGCGGTGCCGCTGCCCGACGCCACCGTCGACGTCGTCATCTCCAACTGCGTGATCAACCTGTCGACGGACAAGCCGGCCGTGTTCGCCGAAACGTTCCGGGTGCTCAAACCCGGTGGCCGGTTCGGTGTCTCCGACGTGGTCTCCGACGACCACCTCACCGAAGCGCAACGGGCCGAACGCGGAGGCTGGGTCGGCTGCATCGCCGGCGCGTTGTCTATCAGCCAATATCGGGCTGGGCTCCACGATGCCGGATTCGCCAACGTGGAGATCACCCCAACCCACGCGGTCGCCGACGGCATGCACTCGGCCATCATCAAAGCCACCAAACCACTCGCCTGACAGGTTGTGAGCCCGGAATGCTCGCTCACCGGCAGCTCACAGCTCGTGGATCGCTCACCTCGTTCGGGTCATCAGCGGGCGTCGCCCGGTGATGGTCAGCAGGATGTCCTTGACCGGCATGTCGACCTGTTCCCCATCGCCGATCCGGACATCGGCGTCGATGCCTCGCAACTGGATGCCCGCCAGATCCACGCCGAAGTAGGACAGGCTGCGCGGGTTGGCGTTCGCGACGACCAAGGCCAGTCGCTCGAGCGGTGGGGATGGCAAATCCAACGGCTCGGTGATGTCCAGACCGTGAATAGTGTCGTGGCTCAGTGCTCCGGCGGGGCCACCACCCGGTGGCTGCCAGGGGTTGGTGATATTGGCTCGCAGGATGGCTAGTAGTTCCACCCCCGACATTCGGGCGGCGTCCTTGCGGGCTGCCCGATCGGCATATCGGTTGAAGGAGAAACCGGCTGCGGCCAGCCCCACCATCAGCTTGGGTAGGCTCGTGCGGAATGGCATGGTGATGTGCGCGGCGACGTCCAGCGCCCGCCAACCCCGGCACAGGGACGGATGATTCCACTCGTCGTCCGTGAGGCCAGCAAGGAGATCGGCCAGTCGTTCCCGCTCGGCGCGGACATGTGGCATGAGGTCTGTCTGGATCGAGGACATGGGCGAAAGGCCTTCCGGTAAAAACCAATGAGTCGGCTCTTATACGGCTGACAGGGGCCGGACTCATCGGTCCATAGGGAATCCGGTCTCAAGATTTTTCGGCAGGCCGAACTCCGCGAAGCGCTCACCGCAACCCAGGAACGTCACGATTTCGCTGATCCGCCCGCCTCGGCACTCGATCACCAACAGCGCGAACGGCGCCAACGTGCCGTTGGCGTCCGGCCGATACTGACCGAGCGTCCAACACCCGTTGACTAGGTCGCCAGGAACGAGACGGTCTTCGGCGCAGGCGTTGGTCGCAGTCATCGCCTCGCCGATTCGGGTCGGCCCGTCGAGCCACCACCCGAACGGCGGCATCCCGGACCGAGCATCGTCGGCCAGCACCGCGAGCAGCGCGTGAATGTCGTGTGTGTGAAAAGCGTGGACGTATCGCTGGAGAAGCGTGCGTTGAGTCACGTCATGCAGGTCGGGCGGGTCGGCCCGGCGAGGCCGGTGCTTGGCCAACGTAGCCCTGGCTCGCTGCAACGCACTGTTCACAGCGGCCACCGACATCTCCGTGACCTCGGCTGTTTCCGCAGCGCCGAACCCAAGTCCATCCCGCAACACCAACACCGCACGTTGACGCGGCGGTAACCACTGCAGTGCGGCGATGAAGGCCAGGCGCAGCGTCTCATGCCGGACCACGATCTCGGCCGGGTCAACGGTGCCCGCAATGCGAGAGTCCGCTAACGGCTCGACCCACCGCGAAGGCGGGAGCGGGACACCGATGTCCGGCCCAGAGGCAGCCGGCCCCATGTCCCAGGGCAACGCCCGCCGCTGCGCGCCGCGCAGCATGTCCAGGCAGATATTCGTGGCGATGCGGTGCACCCAGGTCGAGAACTCTGCGCGGTCCCGGTCATAGCTGCCGATCGCCCGAAACGCTCGCAGCAGAGTCTCCTGGACTGCGTCCTCCACCTCGTTGACGGATCCGAGGATGCGATAGCAATAGCCGGTCAGGGGCCCCCGCAACCGCTCCAGGCTCGCGGCGATAGAGTCAGGCTCGGCGCGTACCACCATGGAATCACTTTCCCATCCGCTTCATCTCAATCGCCGACCGACCCGCCGCGTTCGGAAAAGCCATCGTCGGCTCACTAGAGGCTCGCCCGGACACGAGCCTCAGGAGATCAGTTGTCCACTTTCCCGGTTCTGATGCACACGGCTCTCGACGCCACCGACTGTCGCAGCCTGGCCGAGTTCTATCGACAATTCCTCGGCCTGCGGTATCGCCCAGGCGATGAGATCCCCGTTGACGGCAGCGACGATGAGTCGGACTGGTTGGTTCTTCTGGATTCGGCGGGACGCAGGGTGTTTGCGTTCCAGCGGGTTGCGAACCTCGCGCGATCGACCTGGCCCACACACGACGTGCCGAAGCAGATGCATCACGACTTTCGTGTGGCGACCGTAGGAGACCTGCGGCGCCAACGGCAGCGTGCCGAGGAGCTTGGGGCTACCCTGCTGCACGACCGCGCAGACGACGAAGCGGAGCCGCTGTATGTACTGGCTGATCCCGAGGGGCACCCTTTCTGCATTCTCGTCGCCGCCGAGTAGTCGCTCGGCCCCGCAGCTCGGATCTCGCCGCCGAACAGTGCGGGCTCGAAACGCCAGCGCGCGCCGCGCCCACTGCATGATCAATTGACCATGAATTGCGAAGCTGGTCTGTTTGATGATGGACCGGCGTCATACGCGTCGTACGCTTCCGGGGTGGGTGTTCTGCAATGGCGAACGCCGTCGGCTGAGGAGCCAGCTGGGCATCATCACGGCGGAGACGGGCTGGGCGATTGCGGCCACCGTGGGACTTGCCCTGATCGGAGACGAGAGTGGACGAGCGTACAACTGCCATGCTGGACGACGCAGTGCGCGGCGAGATAGCCGATTGGTCTGAGGTCCGCCCGCCATACATCGCTTTTCCCGGCATCGACCCATTCGACATCGGTTGGCGCATGGGCGCCGGCGAGTGGCACGTCATGGTCTGGTCGCACTGGTGGACGTCGTCATATCCGGACGAGGCGTCCCGGCTCGCCTATTTTCGTCATCACCCACCACCAACCGAGTGGCTGTGCTGGTCCGCAACCGCGATTTGGCCTGAGATGGACGACGATGTTGGTGACGATGTCGACGAAGACTTCGGCGGCCCAGCGGTGCGTCGCTTGGCGGAGCACGGTATTGGCAACTATGCGGCCTGGCGTGCGTGGCTCGATGGAACCGGCGCGTGAACACCGGACTGAACAGAGTCCGCGGTTGGTTTCTACGATCTTCGGTGCGCCACTACGGGTATCAGCCGATCACGCTCGGCATCACCGGGGCCGTAATCAATGAGCTTTGATCGATGGCGCTGCGGCAACGCCGTACGGCCATCGGATCTTCTCCACGCTCATCGCAAAGCCGGTCTGGGTCGCGCTGGTGGTCGCGTCGACTTGTCTGGGCTCGGCTTCGACACACGAGCAAGTGTTGTCAGGGGGCTTGGCTATGGTCTACGCCAATCACCTTGGGAGGAAGTAGCATGCGTGACGAAGAGTCGGTCAGCCGGTTTTACGGGCTAACAGTTGGATCGGAGGTCACCGACGCCATCGATGAGGGCCTGACCGATCCGGGTGAAGCCGACTTGGTCGCCGCCCACCTCAAAAACAACTATTCGTACTTCGGCGCCATCGACAAAACTCTGGCCGGGTTCGTGGTCCTAGACGACGAAGGTGACAACTACACTCTGCTCGATCAGCGCGGTGACGGCCGGGTGTGGTGGCAAGACCACGAAACCCGAGAGCTCGAATGTCGCTTCGACTCGTTGTCAGATTGGTCGGACTTCGAAGCCGAGGTCGACAATGACGGCGACGAGCACGAACTGTTGAGCGCGAATCAACCCAGTGGTCCGGCACCCGCCGCGGAGCAGCCATCCCGCTGCCTGACCACCCCGATGCTCGCCGAGCGCTACCAGTGGTTGGTGTGGCTGCTCGCCCAACCGCTTCGAGACCGCGACGGCAAGCCAACGCAGAGTGACGAAGATCTGGCCGGAAGTGCCATCGGGCATCTGCGGTCGGTTTTCCCCACGACCCAAGCCGAGGTCGACCAGCTCCGTTCCGAATTGCCGGAGCTTGCCGGCGACCCACACCTGGCCATCTATTGGCTCCTGCACACCGCGTTGCTGGCCCAAGACGACGAACACGAGCAGGTCTTGATTGCCATCGGCGACACGTCACGATCCCCGCTGCTCGACGCTTTCGCCACCGGGTTCGGCCGACTCGCGTTGGAGGCCGACCTTTCACTGCTCCCTGGATTCCGGGACCGCCGATCAATGGCGTTGATGTATACCGGCGGGGAAGACGCAGCGGGGCGGGGCCCGACCGCTGTGCGTGCGCTGCGAGTCGCGCCGCAGGTGTGGCCATTGATGAAGACATTGCTGATCCGGCAAGGCCTGGAGACCGGAACAGTGACCGACGCCGACCTGGTCGATGCGCTTGGCCACCTGCCCGAGTCTGCTGACACCGCGGCACTTCGAGCCCTGATTGAGCAGCGAGCCGGTGCGACGGAAAGTCAAGCCGCCGACGAGTTTGTCCGGGCCGCAGCCGGGTTCACCGAAGCGTGGCCGGCATTCTTTGAACTGTTCTGGCAGCTGCACCCCTTGGTGCGCGACACGGAGGCGTTCGTCGCCGCAGTGAAGTTCCTGTTGCGACATGATCCACACCATCGGCGGGTTCTGCTGCTCGCCCAAGCCGCGCAACGAATGGCCGGGAGAGAAGTGTTCCTGGCCGAAGCGGAGTTGGACCGGGCGGTCGAACTCGGCGAGGAGTCCGCGACGGTTCTGCAACAGCTGACCGAATCGCCGCAGGCCTGGTCGGCTGCGGTCGAAGCGATTGCCGATCCGCAACTCGTTCGGATAGTCGCTCGGCGGGTGTTGTTCCGGGCCGACAAAGACGAATACTGCGCCGACGTGATCGCCTGGGCGATTCGAACCGTGCTCGCCAGCGACGACTCGGACCGGGCGGAACTGGCGGCCGACGGGTTCGCCCGAGTGCCAGCCGAAGAGCAGAACGAGTTGCTGGCCAGGTTCGGTGCGGAGGTGACCTCGGCTGAGCATCCGTTTGTCGAGACGATGCTCCGGGTGTTGGAGAACGATGCCGAACCAGATGACAACGACTTCATGGCCAGTTACACCATGGAAGAGATGAAAGAGGAGGTGCTGCACACGCTGGCACCGTTCGCTGCCGAGCCGCCGATTTTTGATCGGCTGATGCAGATGGCCGAAAGCAACGGTCCGCGGACCACGGTTGAACCGTTATGGAATGAGCTGTTCAGCCCGTTCGAGAAGGAGACATATGTCTTGTCTCGGCTCGACGACGCGCAGGCGACCAGAGCGGCCCGGGCGATGGTGGCGAACAAGCTGAACCACCCCAACATTCACGTGCGTAACGCGGCCGGGCATCAGCTGTACTACTTCACGCATGTCGGCGCAGAGGACTACTTTATCGACGCACTGGTGGAGTTCGGTGACCGCTATGCGGCTTCGTCGGCGCAGCTGGATCCAGAGCAGGACGAACGGCTGGGAGATTTGCTATCGGATCTCTATTCAGCGGTGCGCAGGATGAACACCGCGAAGTCGCGAACCGTGCTGATCGATCGACTGTTCACCGAGCGGCGTGAATTCTGGCGGATGGGCAACGCGATCGGTGAAGTCTTCAACCCCCAGGTGCAGGCAGAGATCATGCGCAGTCTGGTCGAGCGGCCCGATGGCCGCGCTGCTGGCTGCTACGCCTTCGCGTTGGCCGACTTCGTCAAAAAGGATCCCGCGAAAGTCGAGCTGTTGGAGCTGCTGGTCACCTGGTCGGTGCCGGATGACGAGATCGCCCGTCGCTTCTTCAAGTACGCGCTCGTGGTGGGGATCGAGGGGGCGTTGTCGGCGAAGCAGTTTGAGTTGGTGCGTCGTGGCCACGAGTTAGCCACCGCTATCGCCGAGCCCCCGTTGGAGCCGGACAATCATGCCCGAGGAACAACCTGGAACAACCCACTTGAGACATCGAAACTGAGTCGGCGGCTCGCCGAGATTGTTTCTGGCTCGGCAGATGAGAAGCGACGCCGGTTGATCGACAAAGGAGTGGCCGCTCGGGCGGCCGGCCGGCCTCGGCGCAAAATCGGCGACGAGGCGTTGGGCATTCTGGCTGGCGTGACCGTTTCACGACGGCTGCTGCACGACCAGCAGACTGGCGAGGTGTGGTTTTTTGACAGCGACAAAAAGCTGCACGCGTTCGACGGATATGAGATCGTCGGCCCGCCGTTTCGAGCCGATTCCTTAGCAAACGGCCGGCTGAACGAATTTCTGGTGGGGGTCGCGGAGATCTCTGAGCGGGCGTTGTTCTGGAACCGGGCTGGCGACACATTCGTCGAGTTGATTCGCTTTGGCGATCGGCTGGTCTGCAGGTGGGGGCGAAACGATCAATCACCGATATTCTCCCGGACCGAGCAGGTCGGCCTGGCCTTCCCCGACGAAACGGCCGCCGCCGATGCTTTCTTCCGACTGAAACCCAGCATCGCCGCGACCGGATTGGTCGAATCCAGCCCGTGGTACCTGTCCGGGAAAGGCGCGATTGTCCGCAAGTACAGTTGCCCGATTGAGGGCAGCTGGCAGACGGACGATGTTCGCCTGAACGTATTCGAAGGCGGTCTGAAGCCCCTGCCCTTGACGCCTTCTGACCAGATCCACCAAAGCCGGGAAGACCCGGAGGCGGTGCTGCGGCACCAACGCCGCGAACTCGAATTGATGCGTGACCTCAGCGCTCACTTGTCTCGCCTGGAGTGGTCGCAACACTGCCGTCACTCAGAAGACATGACTGTGGGGGAGTGGATAAGGCAGCGAATCCGCGATGACTCCCGCGACGCCGCCTGGCATGTGCGGGCGCTCTGCGAAGTCGTCGACTATCTGCGGGCGTACGGATTCGCTGATCTGATCTCCGCTCTCGAGGTGGAGGTCGGCACCGGTGTGTCGGACGCGGAGATAGCGGCGTTCGAAGCCGGTCGCTCCCAGCCGGTCCCGGACGTGCTGCGAGCCTTCTGGAGAGAGATCGGATATGCCAGTTGGTCCACCGGGCAGGTTGGAATGCGAATATTGTCACCAGCGCAGATGCTTGAACGTCGTTCTGCGGCCGGGGCGTTGGGCGAGGCATATCTGTCCCAGCTGACGCCCGACGAAGCCGAGCAGTCCAGACCCTTGTTGGGAGCCCTTGACGTGCTGGTCGAGGAGACTACTGGATCATCGATCCTGGCTGTGATGGCTGACCATGCTATTTCGGACTCGGACGGAAGGGTATTCACTCACGCCTACCAGAAGAAGAGCGACCTCTGGTGGACGTCGCTCTCCTGGACGTTCGCCACTCGTTTCCTCGACTCTTTCGCCGACGCTGTCGAGAGTGCGGCCCCGGTCATCGCCCAGCTCTACTGTGGCCAGCGGCTGAACCCGGCCGCGCAACGCCGATACTTCGAACGACGGGCGACCGGCCGGAGCGGCCGCTTCTGGGAGTTGTACCGCGACGACGCGGCCGGAGTTGTCTCGACTCGATCTGGGAAAGTGGGCACAGTCGGCACCGTGCGCACCCGGCGCTATCCGGACCCGGCTCGAGCTGCTCGAAAAGCCGACAAGCTGGTCGCAGCCAAGCAATCCGAGGGGTATGCGGAGGTCGATCGGGCCTGAATCGGCCCGTGTGCCAGGCCGCGCTCCAGATATCCAGCGTCGGTGTGGTCGACCGCGTACCTGCAATTCGGTCCGCCCCACTGAGCGCGGTGCCGACGCCTCGGACGGAGTTCCGGCGGCGACCGATGCGACAGGTGTAGGTGATGGATACCGGCATTCCGGCCAGCTATGACGGCCGGTGTCGCATCGATCCGTACAGGTTCACCCGATCGTCGAAATCGTGGTCCGGTCGCTGGCAGGCAAGGAACATGTCGTCGCGACGTTCTCTAAATCCAATGTGTACTGCCCATTCCTGGTAGTACCAGGCCGGCGAGCAGCACATGCCGACGAATCGAAAGTTGGCGCGGAAGCGCCCGATTTCGCCTCGATTCAGGGTAAACAGACGGGTCGGTTCGCGCTCAGTGGGATAGGCTGCACCGGCGGACATCCGGTCGACTACGCAGCGTCCGTCGACGATCGTGACGGCGAACCGAACCTTCGCCAGCGCGACAGTGCCGCTGCGGTTCACGTGTCTGGGCAGGTATCCGTCGTGGTCGACCATTCTCACGTCATGCACGTGGACGGCGGCATGGGCCTGTGGTGGCAGAAGAAACGATCTGGGAAGGTTTCGGCGCTGCGCTGCGGCAGTGGCCCCGCGCCCTCCCGGCTGCCACTGCACGATGACGCGTTGGACCACGACCGGTGGCGACGAACTGGCGGACTTCGCGAGCCGAGAACTCTGCGGCGTTCCATCCGTGGCGTGGCGCGTACCCAACCTCGTTCCCTTCGACAGATCATCTGTGGCGAGGGTGCTCACGTAGCCTGCGGGCACGTCGCCTACCGGTGTCCAACCGCCGGACGGTTCGGGATCGAAGCTAGGCGAGGTGTAGGCGCAACGTCCAGTCAGTTATCGTGCCAAGGTGTGTCGCTTACGCGTAAGACCGGAGTTCCGCGGTAAAGAGGTTTGTCCTGCAAGACAACCGCTTCTGGGGAACTCCGCTATACCACTAGTCCGGGCACTTCACGTGAGCCGTCACGGTTTCGCTGGACGCGCCGGACACCATGGCAGACCTAATCCTCGACTGGATCGGACGGCCAGGAATCAACGGGCCAAGTAGATAACTCGCCGGCCCAGGGCTGGCAGGGCATGGTTAGGCTGTGGTCGTGAGCCGCGACTCGGGACCTGCGGGCCGTCCACCGAGGTTTGAATTCGCCGAGGTGGTTCGGATTGTTCGGGTGACTGGCCAGGAAGTGGATGGGTGCAGCGAGGGGTTCGATGCCGCCACGTTAGTCGGCCGGGAGGGCACGGTCGAGGGTGCGATGCCAGCGCCTGATCAGGCTGGCTGGACCGTTGCCGTCTGGCTCGACGACGACATGCATTTCCTGGCCGAGGATGCGTTGGCCGCCACCGGTAAGGTCGCGGTCCTGGCTGCCAACGGTGTCGACTGGGTGCCACGTGACGCCACCAACGGTCGTCCCTGGCGGGACGACGTTCTGATCGTCCTGACAACCGATACCGCCGACCCGGACGGCGCCGAGGCCGTCGTCCGGCGGGCAGCGCAGACGCTGCGTGCCATCGACGACGTCGATCGAGTCGACTGGCGGGTCGATGCGGCCTGGCATGAATCTGATGGAAGTGTGGACGCGCCGGCCGAGGCATCCGTGTGGGTTTGGAGCAACGGCGACGTTCTCGAGGTGTACGCACGCATCATCAACTCCGGTCCGGATCGCGGGTGGGACCACGACCAGTCCGAGTCCACCTTCATCACCTCCCGGTGGAACCGAACCGACGACGAGTGGTTCCTTGCCCTGGGCATCGAGGCTGCCGACGTTACCTACCGTCGGTGGACCAGCCCTCGCCGCCGCTCACGCTCTGAAATCAAGCAGATGTGGGATCACCGAGCAAAGTAAGGACGCACGAGCGGAGGTCAGGCGCGACGGGTACCGGAAATCCCAGGTGTAGCGGTCGCGACCAGGGCTCGCCGTGCCGTGCGTAGGTGACTGATTCCCGGTCATCGGCTGCGGTGCCCAAAGTGCTCAGGGGGTCTCGCAACACGAAAGGGCCATTTACCGCAGTGCCGTTTGCGCGGTCTAACCGTCAGTGCCCAGGTGGAAGAATACGTGGCCATGGGCGACTGGGCGATGACTACGTACTGGGGCGAAGGTTCCCGGCCCCGGCTCGGCCCCGTCTGGTTTCAGCGGTGGGGAGCTGAGGCGGCTCGTGTCGGATGGGTGGGGAGCGCCGGCTTATGGCAGACGGAGGTGCTGATGAGGTACGGCACGTTTCCGTTTCATCGGTTGGGCCATCCGTGGTTACTGGGAGTCGGGCCGGACGCGTCCGTCGAGCAGTACGAAGCGCCGTTGCGGGCCGGGTGGAATTATGTGCGGTCCGATGACATGGCGGATCTTCCCTTGTTCGAGGCAGCGGCCGGACAACTCGACAACGCCCGTGCTGTCCACGATGGAGTGTCGGTATTGTTGTGTCTATCCGACATGCTGCCGTGCGGCAAAGAGGGCATGGTTGACTGGGATGTGGAACACGCTGATGTCGGATTCTCGTCGGAAGCGTCCACGGTGCGGGCATTAGCGTTAGCCGGAGCGCGGACCTGGTCGGCCAGACGGTCGTTCGTTCTTGGCTTGTGGACTCCTGAGTTCGGGTACCTGCATACGGGCAGACTGCACCTCGACCTTGACGCCGGAGGTGGTGGCGGTCCGCTGGGGTACGCCAGCCGAACCCTGACCGGCATATGTAACGAGCTTAGTGCAGTCGAGGTCTCAGGGCCTTACGCGCATTATGTGCAGTTCCAACGGCGTACAACGCCAGTCCCGACCGTGCCGTTTCCGTACCTCTGAGCAGGGCTTGCGGATCTGTATGGGGACCCGATCCTTCGCGGCTCGTCGAGTCGATGCTGCCCTCGCGGCAGTTCGGCTGATGACCGGTCTGTGCACCCAACATGTCATCATGCGAACCTAAAACTGCAGGTCACGGGCCTGATGGTGTCCGCTGGTGATCGACACCGTAAGGTTCGGCGCGCCGGATACAAGAGGTTTGGCACAGTCTGACCAGCGCTTCGCCAGCGAGGCCAACCGGGCAGTACGACAAGCCGGCCATGTCGTCAACGGTGAATGCGGCGGCACTTGTGCGCTCAGCAGATCTTCGCGGTTTTGTGCTTGATTAGGGCAGGGCCGCCTGCGCCCACCGCGTGACTTGTTCGAGCACAGGCGCTCGCCCTACGAACATCGCGGTGATGTCTCGATTGTCGTAACTGGCGCGGCGTTGTTGGTTGCGCGCCATGGCAAGCATGCGTGGTGCGAGCCAGTAGTACTTGGTTGCGCCCGTGAGCATGATGGCGTGCCGGACCGTCGCCGCATCGATCGCACCGTCGAGCCCGCGGCGATAGTTGTCAGCAATGGTGGCCGTGACATCGTCGAGGAGTTCAATGTCGACTAGGCCATCGAAGAATGTATCGAGGGTCAGGTTGGCGACGTCCTCACCGATCGCGCCGGGCCCGACGAACGCCCAGTCCAACAGCACCGGCGCGTCGGTCGTGATGATGACGTTCATAGGCCAGACATCGTGGTGACACAAGGTGCGTGGCAGTTTGTCGGCGGCAGCGAGTAGGTCGTCGCGGCGATCCCACAGCAGCCGCAGATCGGCCCGCAGCCGCGGCGACCAGGCCGCGACCGCGACTGGGTGATCCCAGTCCAGGTCGCCAGCGGACCCTGAAGCGGTCGTGTAGTCACGTAGAAAGTCCCGCGCCAGCCAAGCGTCACCGGGAGGATGTCCGAGCCATCGTGCCTGGCCGACCCCAAGCCGATACGCAATGTCGCCGAGTTCGGCGCTGCCGCAGGCGGTTCCTTCGGTGCCGGGCACGTCCTGCAGCCACAACGCGACCGATCCGTCAGGTTGCTCCTCGGCGGCCATTAGTTGGGGCGCGGAAAGGCCGGCGTGGGCGAACGCGTTGGCAGGAAGGCCATTGCGGTATGCGAGGGTTTCGCGCTTCCAGTAATTCCAATGCCAGGGCTCGTGGCTCGCGGCAAGATGCGCGGCGGCGCCGCTGCGACGTGGTGTGGCGATCTTGAGAATGGCGGTGTCATGGTCTCGGGTAATCCGCCAGATGCCGCCAGTGGCCTCGTTGGCGGCGTTGTGCACGAGCGGTTCGGCCGTCCAGCCGGGACGGATCAAGTCTGGCGGCGGCGACGGCACACTGTTGAGGTTACGCGAACCGTGCGCGAAACGGATGGGCCGCACGTGGGCGCCATCGGCAGTTCGGCTGATGACCGGTCTGTGCGCCCGGCAGGATTCGAACCTGCGGCCAACTGCTTAGAAGGCAGCTGCTCTATCCGCTGAGCTACGGGCGCGTGTGGTGTGCGGCACACAGCGTACCGCCTGAACACGTATAACGTTTCGAGCACGAAAAAGGTTGCTCGACAAATCAGGCATAAGCCGCGCGGGGCTTTCGGTCGGTGGCCCTGAGCCGCTACGTTGCACACGTGCAGGTGACTGGCGCCACGTTCCTCCCGCTGCTCGCGCCCGCGAACCCGGACCAGATTGGCCCGGGCGTGGTTCGCGACGAGTACTGCGGTGATCTCAGCGTGGTCTACAGTTTTGGCCCGCAGTTTGGCCGCCGGCTCGTCACCCATGCCGACCTGGGTCAACTTCAGTTGGCGCAACCGATTCTTCGGCGCGCGGCAGTCGAACAACTCGAAGTCCTCGCCGGTCGGGCCGAGTTTCACGGCCAGCCGCCATCGATGATGCTCTCCTTCTCGGGGCTCGAGTCCAGCCTGCTGCTGGCACATGCTTTCTGGAGCCGACTGGAGAACGCCGTCCCCGGCGAACTGGTTGTCGGAGTTCCCGCCCGCGATGTCGTGATCGTGACAGGTTCGCAGTCCGCGCCGGGCCTGGAGAAGGTGCGCAGGGCAGTTGACCGGGTCTTCTTCGCCGGTGACGACAACCTGCTCACCCGTTGCCTGCTCGTGCGTCGCGGCGGTTCATGGGAACCGTTCGATCGTCCCACCCGGGCAGGCTCGGGTGCCCCCAGGCAGGCGAACAGTCAGCACCTCGCCGATCAGCCCCCACGCCAGTTTCAGGAACACCCGTCGTGGCCCGGTGAGCGCGTTCCCGTCGCGGCGATGCGGCCCCCCGTGTCAATGCCGCCCGCCGGCCCATCATCACTTCCCGGCGGTCCGCCGTCACAGGTGGGACCAGGTCGGCCGATGAGTCCGATGCGTTCGGCTCCACCCATGTCGGTCACGGGCGCTCCACTCCCGCCGGCGCCATCCGGCCCCTCCCGGGTGCCGACCGGCATGACCGCTCCGCGTTCGGGACCGCCACAGCAGGCGGGCGCCGCGACCCAAGGCGGGAGGCGCCGGATGCCGCCGCAGGGCTCGCACCCCGCTCAGCCGATGAGCTCCACGCCTGCGTCGGCGATGCCGACATCGCACGCGCCGGCCGGCCAACCCCTGCCGCCCCGTCAGCACCTCGCCGATCGACGGCCCGCTGCAGCGGACGTGGCGCCGTATTCGGCGATGCCCTATTCGGCCGTACCCTATTCGGCCGTGCCGTATTCAGCTATGCCCCGTCCGGATCTTCGAGCCCACCCGGCACCGCCACCGCACTCCGCGATTCCTTACACCACGCCATATTCGGCGGCGCCCTACTCCGCGACTCCCTATTCGGGGACTCCCTATTCGGGTGCGCCGCTGGGCGGAGTTCCGAGGTCACGGGGGGTGCACGCGGCGCAGGCGCCCGATTATCGCGCGAAGCAGCCATACCCGGACGCGCCCGCCAGTGCGCCGGTCGGTGCGAGTGGTTATAGTCGGCCCTCGTCGCACCGGGCGCCGGAACCACCACGCCAGCACGGCGGCGAGTCGTCCTATTCCAGCCGCGACCCATATTCGTCGATGGCCCGACCCGCCCCG
Source organism: uncultured Actinomycetota bacterium (assembly GCA_963736695.1). Classification (GTDB taxonomy): domain Bacteria; phylum Actinomycetota; class Actinomycetes; order Mycobacteriales; family Micromonosporaceae; genus CAVTPU01. The sequence continues at coordinate 1,190,778 of CAVTPU010000004.1, read as the reverse complement.
GTGCCGCCGTCGGCTCCGATGTCGGCCGTGCCATATTCGACGGTTCCGTATTCGATGGCGCCCTACGCGGCGACTCCGTATTCGGCTCAGCCCTACCCCGCGACGCCATATTCAGCCGTTCCTTACCCGGCGAGCTACGGGGATGTTCCGGCGGCACGACACGCGACCGGCCTGCACCGGGTCGTCGGAGCGCCCGCGCCTGCCGCAGCGCCCAGCCGCAGCGAAGAACAGCAATATCCGGGTCGATGGGGAACGGCGCCCACCTCGCCAGCGCCGCGCTCGAGCGCTCCCACGACGGGCCCCCGGGCCCGATTCTCCCGCTGAGTGATCTCCCGCTGGGAAATCAACCGCTGGGCAGTCTTTCGCCGAAGCCGCGCGCCGGATCGAGACGATCAACCCATATCCCGTACGGGATATTCGTATGTTCTGACGCGAACGCCCAGGTCAGTCCTTGTGGACGTCGGCGAGGAACGCCCCGACCGCGGCGAAGTATTGGGTGCGAGCGGGCGCAGGCGACAACGCCAGATCGTGTTTGCCCCCCTCGATCCGCGCTATGGTCACATCGCGTCCGAGGCCCGGACTGTGACGCACGATGTGGTCCACGTCGAGCACGGCGTCAGCGTGGTGTGCCGCTTCGGTGAAGTCACGGCCGTGATAGCTCGCAGTCGAGCAGGCGACAAACGTCGGCACGTCGATCGCGAGGCCCGACCGGATCGCCGCGTGAGCGCGACTGATCGCCCGAACCCACCCGGCGAAGATGGGGAAACCATTGAGCGGCTTCCACGCAAGGTCATAGTCCCACTCGCCGTCGTGGTCGCGGTGGATGGACCGACCATATGTCGTGCCCAACTGCTGGGGCATCGTCGCATGTGGACGCAATCGGCCGAAGCCGCGAATCATCGGTGAGAGTCCTCTGCGGACGAGCCACGGCTCGTTGAACTCGAAGAACGGGCTGTTGAGCACAAGGCTCTGGATCAGGCCGCGGCCGGCCACCCGGTCGGCCCACAACGCCGCGATGAGTCCACCGGTGGAGTGCCCGTTGAGCACCACAAGATCGTGGTCGTCATCATCGCGGATGATGCGTACCGCCTCGTCGATTTCGGGGAAATACTCGGCGATGTCTCGGCAGAAGTTCGGGCTCTGGTGGGCGAGCAGGCTGCGGCCATATTTGCGCAGATCCAGCGCATAGAAGTCATAGCCCCGGTCGGCGAAGAACTCGGCGAGGTGCGTCTGGAAGAAGTAGTCGATGAATCCGTGCACATAGAGCACCGCCCGACGAGTGGGCTGGCTGGCGCGAAAGCGGACAAGCGTGGCGATATTGTCGCCCTCGTCGTCTGGCGGCAGTGCGATCTGCCGGCTCTCGTACGGGCTTCCCAGGATGTCGGTCTTCACACCCGCGACGGTACCCGTTGGTCATCGACTGAGGCGATCAGCCGCTTGGGGGATGCCGGCCGGTTTTCGAGGCTCGGCTGGAGCTCGGACCGTGGTTGTCGCGGCGCTGGTTCGCCGTTGGCGCAGGTGGGAAGTCAAGGGTTTCTCCACAGGGGGCGGAGTTATCCACAGGTTGTCGATTGATCGGTCGCACTGGTCAACCGGTGGGACACGCTTGGTCCGAACCGGTCGCCAGTTCGACCCAAGGCAACCAAGGAGTGGCAATGTTCGATACTTATGTGACCGTCGTCGGCACCGCGCTGACGACGCCGGAGTGGAAGCGGGTGCAGTCCAGCGGCGTCCTGGTGGCGAACTTCCGGGTCGCCTCGCACGCGCGACGATTCGACCGGGCCAGCGGACAGTGGGTGGACGCGGCGAGCCTGCGCATCCGAGTCAACTGTTGGCGCCGGCTCGCCGAGGGGGTCTGCGATTCGGTGATCGCCGGTGACCCGGTCGTCATCTATGGGCGCATCTCCACACGGGATTGGAAGACCGAACAAGGCGATCCCCGGATCGCCTACGAACTCGACGCGATCACCGTCGGCCACGACTTGTCCCGTGGAAGGGCGAAGTTCTTCAGGAACAAGACGGAGAAGGCTCTGTCGGTGGTGGAGGACTCGGAGTCGGAGTCGCGCGTGAACGGCGAGGTCAGCGAACGCATCAATGCCTTCGGCGTATCCGAACTCGGTGACCATGGGACTCAGGGGCGCCCTGCCGATGACTTCGAGCCGTCAGGCAACGGCGACTCGGATCTCGACGCTGTCGCGATTCTGCGCGGTGTGGGGCTCTCCCCGGAGCGCTCCGATGACGACGGCGAGGCCGGCTCCGGTGACGACGACACAGACGAGGAGGAGCTGGTCGGCGCGGCTGCCGGTCTGGGCGGTCCAGGCGGCCGCAGCCGCCGGCGCGGGCGTGAGCCGGTGCCGGCCTGATCGTTTCTCCCGATGATCCGGTTGGGGGGTCCGGGGGCCGGCCGGACCACCCCAACCGGATCGACTCGTTAAGCTCGCCGCATCGAGGCAAACAAAGCATTTCGCCAGGTTGGCGGTGGTGAGTCAGCACGTTCCTGGAGGCGCAGACGATGACAGACCCGCACCTGCGGCACCGCTTCGCGACGGCGTGTGTGTGCCCCTATGTCGACCTGGTCCGACAGATCCTCGAGGCCCCGCCCCACCTCGGATCGGTGCGATGGGTGTCGGTGGACGGGCCGAGCGGAGCCGGCAAGACTACGATCGCGCAACGTCTCTCCGACGCCTTGGGCGCGGCCGGCGCCACCGTCGAGCAGGTGCATGTCGACGATCTGCTCGACGGTTGGGACGACCTGGTCACTTTCTGGCCTCGACTCGAACGGCAGGTCCTCACCCCATTGGCGAATGGGCTGAGCGGCCGCTATCGGCGTTATAACTGGCGTTCTGCCCGATTCGACGAGCAGTGGTGGCCGGTTGACGTGCCGGACGTGCTCATCGTCGAGGGCGTGAGCAGCGCCCGGGCGGCAGCCGCTGACCGGCTCGCGTTGGCGGTCATGGTCGTCGCGGAATCAGGCGTTCGGCTTCTCCGGACGCTACGCCGGGACGGCGCGCATCTGCGACCCCGACTGATTCGGTGGATGCGTGACGAGGATCGACACTTCGCGGGCGACGACACGCTCCGCCGAGTCGACGTGATCATCGACGGTGACCCCAATGTGGCACATGACCACTCTCGGGAATTCATCAGGCTTCGTAGTCGGGACGCCGTAAGCGGCGACGCCCACGTAGGATCACCGGTTATGGCTCTCACGCAGCAACAGCACGACCGGCTCCGCTCGGCGGTCGCCGCCGCCATGCCCGGGGTGCGGGCCGACTTGGAGCGTCTGGTTCGCATCCCCAGCGTCGCGTTCCCAGGCTTCGATCACGGAGAGGTCGACCGGTCGGCCGAGGCCGTCGCGCAACTGTTGCGCGACGCGGGGGTGCCCGACGTGCGCATCGTGCGAGCGGGTGGGCAGCCTGCGGTGATCGGGCGGCGCCCAGGCCCGCCGGGTGCTCCGACTGTGCTGCTCTATGCCCACCATGATGTGCAACCTGTCGGGGACCGTGGGGCTTGGCTCAGCGAACCTTTCGTGGCGACCGAGCGTGACGGGCGGCTCTATGGTCGGGGCGCGGCTGACGACAAAGCCGGTGTCATGGCGCACATCGCCGCGTTGCGAGCACTCGGTGACGACCTGCCCGTCGGCGTGACCTTCTTCATCGAAGGGGAGGAGGAGTTCGGCTCCGAGTCCCTGCAGAATCTCATCGAGGCACACCATGACGATCTCGCCGCCGATGTCATCGTCATCGCCGACTCGGCGAACTGGGACGTGGGGGTCCCCGCGTTGACGACCTCCCTTCGTGGCTTGCTCAACTGCTTCGTCGAGGTGCGCACACTCGACCACGCCGTGCACAGCGGCATGTTCGGTGGGGCGGTGCCAGACGCGTTGACGGCTCTTTGTCGGCTCATTGCGAGCCTCCACGACGAGTCCGGCGACGTCGCCGTTGCGGGACTCGTGTCGAACTCCGCAGCGGCCTTGGACTATCCGATCGAGCGTTTTCGACGCGAATCCGGTCTGGCAGACGGGGTCGAGCCGATCGGCACAGGATCCATTGTGGAACGGCTGTGGACTCGTCCGGCGATCGCGGTGCTCGGCATCGACGCGCCCCCCACCGGTCAGGCTCCCAACGCGCTCGTGCCGACGGCGAAGGCGAAGATCTCGGTGCGCATCGCGCCCGGAGACTCTCCGGACAAGGTCTTCGCCGCGCTCGACAGTCACCTGCACAACAACGCGCCATGGGGTGCGCAGGTCACCGTCACCACCGAGCAGAGCGGCGACCCGTGCGTGCTTGACGCGACCGGGCCCGCCTATGACGCGGTGCGGGCCGCGTTCACGGCGGCTTGGGGCTCAGTCGAGCCCGTCGAGATCGGCATCGGGGGCTCCATTCCGTTCATCGCGACGTTCCAGACTCTCTTTCCCGATGCCGCGATCATCGTCACGGGTGTCGAGGACCCCGACTCCCGCGCCCATGGACCCAACGAGAGCCTGCATCTCGCTGAGTTCGAACGGGTCTGCCTCGGCGAGACCCTGTTCCTGGCCAACCTCGGGCGACTGTCGGCCGGCGCCTGACGACCGCGGTCAGAACTGGTCGCCGGCCGCGTTTGACTCGATCTCCGACGCCGCGAACTCCAACAGTTCGTGGGCCAGGTTGGACAGTGCCCTCGCCCCAGCCACCTCTTCACCGATGCGTGGCGATGGGCGATCAACGGGATTGCGCCGAGCCTGCCCATGACCGCGCAGTTCGCGGCCGGCCGGAGTCAACACGATCGCAGTCGCGTGAGTGAAGTCAGAGGTCTCCTCGAACCGCATCTCGATGCCCCACGTTGTCGTCGCCGCTGTCATGGCATACCTCCCGTGACGTGGATCTCCCCCCATTGTCTCCCACGCGAAGGGCGCGGCCCGAAGGATCGGCCAGACCCACACGGCAGACCCACGCAGCCAGACCGCGCGGCGGGGCGAAAGCTTCACACCGCGGGCGAAACCGGCGCCTCGGCGGGTGCGGAAGCGAACAACTCCGCGGGCGTGTCAGCGATCGACCCGATGGCGAGGCGGGAGCGGCGCTCCCGTACAACAAGATAGAAGTATCCGATCACGCACAAACCAGCCATGAGCCACCACTGCGCCGCATAGCCGGCGTTGAGCATGGAGTTCTCGCGGCTGGGCTCGATGCCCACGAACGTGCTGTCGGCCGGGGGGGTCTGGCTCTCCAGCGTGAGATAGGCCCCGTACACGGGATAGGGCAAAGCGGCAGCGAGCCGGTCCGGTGCGATGCGCCTCACGGTGAGTTGGCCGCCGATTGACTCTGGCGCCTGCGCGCGACTCTCGGCCGCGTGGACCCGTCCGATGACCGTGACCTCGCCCTCCGGGGGTTTCGGCACGGTGGGCAGCTGCGCCGTGCCGTCGGCGGCGGGCGGCACCCAGCCCCTGTCCACGAGGACCGCAGTCCCGTCGGCGAGTCGCAGTGGAGTGATCACTTCCACGCCGACGTGCCCGCCTGCGGTTCGCGACCGTGCCAAGATCTCGTGCTCGCGGTCATAGCGCCCGGTCGCGCTCACTCGGCTCCACAACAGGTCACCGGCGGGTGCGGCCCCCACGGCGCCGGCTTGTCCGGGCGTTGGCGCAGCCAATGTCGAGGTGAGGGGAGCCGGCGGGCGAGTGGCGGCGTCGTCGATGCGTTCGTTGACCGCGCTGCGCTGGTGATAGCGATCGAGCTGCCAGTAACCCAACTTGATCATGATGATCGCGGCGATCGCCATGAGGAGGGCGAGGCCGAGCCAACGGGCCGAGAGCACGAACCGGTACACAACAGGAGGCTACCCGTCGGCGAGGCGGCCCAGCGGGCCGACCGCCAGTTTGGCTCGACGGTCGGGATCCTCACCGTTCATGATCCGGCCCGTAGGCGGTGCGGGCTGAGGGCGGAGTGAACTCGCGCACCGGCGTGCCGGCCAGAGCACGTTTCAGCACACCGGAGACCGTTGAGATGGGTTTCCACGAGTTTCCGTCTCCCGGGACGTGGAACGGCGTGTCCGGGTCGGCGATGAAGCTCGCGGCGGCGAGCCCCGGTGTCATGCCCACGAACCACGCGGCCCGGGTCTCGTCGGTCGTGCCGGTCTTGCCGGCGATGGGTCGTCCGACTGACCGATAGACGTCGGGCGCGGTGGACCAGCCGCCACACCCGCCGGACGAGGCGCGGTATCCGGTGACGCACCGGGCCGCGTCGGCAGCCGCGCGGGCCACCTCTGGGTCGACCTCCTGCCGGCACTGCGGTTGCCCTGTGGGCAACACGCGACCGTTGATGTCGGTGATGCTGATCACCGGCATCGGTTCGCAGTGACGGCCGTCCGCCGCGACCGTGGCATAGGCGTTGGCCATCTCCAACGGGGTCGTGTCGGCCACCCCGAGAGTGAACGAACCCCAACCCTTGACATGTTCGGGGGCGGCCATCCGCTGGTCGACCTCGGTGTGCCAGCGCAGCCCGAGCCGTTCGGCCATCTTGACGGCACGGTCCGCGCCGACCCGCTCCTCAAGTTGGACGAAGTAGGTGTTGACCGACTTGCCGAAGCCCGACCACATCGTCTGCGTCCCGACCATGGCGCTGCTGGCGTTGTGGGGGCACCAATAGACGCCTCCGCATAGTGACGGATCGCCCGGGCCGGTGAGATAGTGCGTGCGCACGCTCATCGGGGAGTGAATGCGGGTGTTGAGCGGCATGCCTTGCTCGAGGGCCGCGAGCATGGTGAACATCTTGAAGGTCGAACCCGCCTGATAGCCCGGCATGTCACCTCCGCCGAGCAGCGGAACCACGGTGTTGGGATAGGTTCCGGGCAGGTCGCGCGCGGCGCGATAGGGATCGGTGCTGATTCCGTTGCCTTTCTGGCTCAGGTGATAGCGGCGGTTGACCGCAGCCGCGGCGATCCGTCCGGTGCCGGGCTCGACGGCCACCACGCCGAGTGCGAACGAGCTGCCGACGCGTTCCTTCTCGGTGACCTCCGACATTGCGATCGCCTGGGTGCGCGGGTTGAGCGAGGTGACGATGCGATAGCCGCCGCGTCGCAGGTTCTCCTCCCGTTGTTGTGGGGTGTCACCAAACGCCTTCTGCTGTCGCCACCAGGACTTGAACATGTCGCAGAAGAAGCCCCAGTCGTTGTGTCGCGGGTTGACCGAGACGCAGTCGTTGGGCGGGTTGGTCAGGCGGAGCGCGATCGGTGTGGTCTTGGCGGACGTGGCGAGCTGCGGGGAGAGGTATTTGAGGTCGGCCATCCGGTCGATGACGTAGTTGCGGCGGTCGAGCGCGGCGGCGCGATAACTGCCCGCCGGGTCGAACGCCGATGGGGCCTTGACGACGCCGGCGAGGGTGGCGGCCTCGGCGATGGTGAGATCCTTGGGCCGCTTGGAGAAATAGACCTCGGCCGCGGCGTAGATGCCGTAGGCGCGGTGCCCGAAGTAGGCCACGTTGAGATAGCGTTCGAGGATCTGGGCTTTGGTCAGTCGTTTCTCGACCGCGACAGCCAGGCGCATCTCCTTAAGCTTGCGAAGGTTGCTCTGCGCGGTCGCTTCAGCCACCTCGGTCGGTGTCCGGGCCGCGTCGCGTTGGACGTTGCGTACGTATTGCATGGTCAGTGTGGAGGCGCCCTGCGAGACCCCGCCGGCCTGTTGATTGGCGATGAAGGCGCGCATGACGCCGCGCATGTCCACCCCGTGGTGTTCATAGAATCGGGAGTCCTCGCTGGCGACGGTCGCCCGCAGCATGTGCGGTGAGATCTCGGCGAGCGGAATGTATTTGCGGTATTCCTCGTAGAACTGGGTGATCGGGGTGCGTCCGTCACTGGCATAGACGTAGGTCACCTGCGCGGAGATGCCGGGGCGCAGGGTGTCGGGCAGGTCATGGAGGAAGTCGGTCGCTTTAAGCACGCCGAGCCCGGCGACTCCGGCGAGGGGGAACGCCCCCACCGCGAGCACTATCCCGCCGATGAGTCCGGTGCGGACAAGCGTGGTGAGGTATCTCATCATTGTGGGGTTCGGCGTCATCACCCCTCAAAAGTAGGACAAAACTCGACAGTAGCGGCCAAGGATCCTCAACCGGGCGAATCACTGTTGCAATTGAGGCGGGCGAGGTGGGGTGGGCAGCGCTCGGCGGCCCGCGACCCACAGCGTCAACTGTCCATCGGAGTGCCTGCCTTTCGTTGATCATCCGGGGCTGGACGCGACCCGCGCTCACCCGAGGCCCGACGATCAAGGCACGTGCTCGCCGGGCGGCCGACCAGACGCGTCGGGTCTCGTCGAGTGGGCGATAGATTTACCCGTACGAATAATTGGCTCTGCTCGGTCGAGGAGGCTGGGCGGCGTCGGCCGTGACGGACGCTTGTCAAGCCCCAGAGGTCGATGTGTGGATAACTGGCGATGTCTAGATGTCTTACGAGTGCAGGGTGTGGACGGCGGTGGAACGGGGTCACCACACCCGCCTAAGATGAGCCGGGATCGCCGGAGGAAGCTGTGATCCCCGGCGGGCCCCGACCCCCAGGAGCAGCGCCATGATCGAAGCCCCACCGACCCTCAACGCCGAAGACGTGATCGCTTTCGCCGACACCGCGGCGCGCATCGCGGCCAACGTCGAGTCGGTTGTGCTGGGCAAACCCGAGGTGGTGCGGCTGGCTCTCACCGCGATGTTCGCCGAAGGACACCTGCTGCTCGAAGACGTGCCAGGAGTCGGCAAGACGACGCTCGCGAGGGCGCTCGCCGCCTCGGTGCGCGGACAGTGGCGACGCATTCAGTTCACCCCCGACCTGCTCCCTTCCGATGTCGCCGGCGTCACCATCTTCAACCAGGCCTCTCGGCAGTTCGAGTTCCACGGTGGACCGGTGTTCGCCAACATCGTCATCGCCGACGAGATCAACCGAGCTTCGCCGAAGACGCAGTCCGCGCTGCTGGAGGTCATGGAGGAGAGGCACGTCACGGTCGACGGGGTCGCGCATCCGGTGCCTCGACCGTTTCTCGTCGTGGCCACCCAGAATCCGGTGGAGATGGACGGCACCTATCGGCTGCCCGAGGCACAGCTCGACCGGTTTCTCATGAAACTCTCCGTCGGCTATCCCGATGAGAACGTGGAGATCGAGGTGCTTCGGGGAGCGGCCGCCGGCCGGTCGCCCGACTATCTCGGCGCGGTCACCGACACGGCCACGATCAGCCAACTCGTCCGTTTCGGCCACCGAGTCTTCATCGCCGACCCGCTCTATGGCTATGCCGTGAAACTCGCCGTGGCGACCCGCGAGCATAAGCAGGTCAGGGTCGGGGTTAGCCCGCGTGGAGTGATCGCGCTCACCCGCGCGGCCCAGGCGTTCGCATTAATTGATGGACGGCCATATGTTGTTCCTGAGGATGTCAAGAAGCTGATCGAGCCGGTCTTCGCGCATCGCCTGCTGTTGGTGCCCGACGCGGTCATGCGCGGGGTGACCGCGTCCGACGTGCTGCAGTCGGTGGTGGAGGCGGTGCCGGTCCCCGCCCCGTCCACATCGCGGGCCTAAGGCGATGCGATTCACATCCCGAGGGTTCGGGCTGCTCGCGTCGGGGATCGTCGCGTTGACGGCGGGCCTGTGGCTGGGCTATCCGGAGTTGGCGGTGCTCGGCGCGGCCGCGTTGGTGGCGGTGGTGGGCGCCGTCGTCGTCGTGGTGTGGCGACCCCGACTCAGGGTGCGACGTGACGTCGACCCCGACCGCGTGACCCGCGGCGAACCATGCCAGATGCGAGTCTCGGTGACCAACGACAGTCGGTTCCTCGGGCTCAGCCTCACCGCACGCGACCGGATCACGCCGGGTGCCCTCGTCCCAGTGCCGCTTGTGCGGTTGCGACCCGGGCGGGAGACCTCTGTGGACTATGAGGTGCCCACGTCGAGGCGGGGAGTCGTGACGGTCGGCCCACTGGAGATCAGTCGGCGTGACTCGCTCGGCCTCGCCAGTGTGGTGCGGCGCTTCGGTGGCTCGGCGACCGTCTGGGTGCGTCCCCGAGTCCATCCCATCGCGGCGGTGCCGGTCGGACTCTCCCGCAGCATGGACGGTCGGGTCGACCGGGTCCCACACGGGAGCATCACCTTCGCCGCACTGCGCGAATATGTCGTCGGCGACGACCTTCGCCGCGTGCACTGGCGCACCTCTGTGCGGGTCGGCGAGCTCATGGTGCGCGAACACGTCGACACCAGCCTGCCCACGTTGGTGGTGCTGCTCGACGACCGAGTCGGCGCGCACTCCCTCGACCAGGCCGGGGAATCGACGTTCGAGGCAGTCTGCGAGGCAGCCGCGTCGGTGCTCGTCGCCGGCGCCCGGGAAGGGGTGGCGGCGCGACTCGGCTTCGTCAGCGGCGCCATCGGAGTCAGCGACGACGTCGGAGTGGGGCCGGTGCTCGACCGGCTCGCTGAGGCCGACCTCGCCGGCCCGCCAGAGGGCGCCGATCCGGAACTGCTGCGCCGAGCCGTGCAACACCTGCACCTGCGGCGCCAAGGCGACACCCTCGTCTTCCTCACCGGCTCGGCCAGTCAGCCCGAGCTCGGCCTGCTCGCCGGTCTGCGCGGCGTCTATCCATCGATTGTCGTCGGACTATTCGGCGACGTCGAGAGCGGACTGTCGACAGAGGCCGGACTGCTCATCGTCGGGGCCGTCGACGGCGCCGACTTCGCGGCCGCATGGGACGGGGTGAGAGCATGGTGACCTGGGCATCCCTTCGGACTCGACGCCCGGCGCACGACACGTCCAGTTGGGCGTCGCCCGTGACGACCTGGCTGCTCGTGCTGCTCGCCGCGGCGTCGCTCGGTCGTGTCTACAACGGACCTTTGCTCATCGAAATGGTCGGTGTGGCCACCGGCGTCGCGGTGCTGATCTCCGCGACGCTTCGGCGGGCTCCGGCCTGGCTCGCCGCAGCACTGTCGGTGATCGGGCTCGCCGTCGCCACCGTCACGGCCGTGCAGATCTCGGCACGCGCCGGTGGGATCAGCGGTGACCTCACCGCACTCACCCTCGACGCGGCCCGCAACGCCATTCCCCGGCTGCTCACCGCGGTGATCCCCGTGGAAGCCCAGCCCGACACGGTGCTCGCCCCAGTGGCGCTCGCCTGGCTCGCCGGTTTCGCCGCCACCGAGCTCGCCGGACGGGCCCGCCGGCCGGCTGCGGCGCTGATCCCGCCCGCCCTGCTCTATGCCGGCGTCCTCGTGCTGGTCGGGCCGAACGCGCCGGTCAACATCGCGCAACCCCTGCTCTTCGCCGTCGTTGCGGCGGTCGGGCTGGCCATCGCCGACCTGGCGCTTCCGGCGACCGGGGACCGGCGGCTGCGGCTGCGGATGGCGGGTGGACTCGCCCTCGGCCTGGTCGCGGTGATCGCCGGCGCGGTAGCGATCGCGCCGCTCGCCGCCGGTTGGGTCCGCCGGGATCCCGTCGACCCGCGCCGCTATGTCACGCCACCGAGCCTCGACGCGCTCGACGCGAACCCACTGAGCAGACTCTCCGGCTGGGCGGCCGACCCGAGTCGACCGCTGTTCGACGTCACCGTGCTCCGCGGACTCACCCCTTCAGACACTTCGTCGACAGATCCGTCCGGCGAACCGTCCACCGAGGATGCCGTGGACTCGGCGAACGAGCTGGACGCGCAGCCGCTCGATGAACAGCCCCCCGACAACTCCGACCCGGCGACCGCCGCCTATGACGCGCGGCTGCGCCTCGCCGTGCTCGCCGACTGGGACGGGATCACGTGGCACATGCGGGCCGACTATCGCAACGCCGGCCGTGTGCTGCCGCCCCCAGACCGGCCGCCCGGAGACGATCCGTTGGGCGAAAGACCCAGCATTCGTACGATCGAGGAACGCATCACCGCCACTGGGCTCGCTGGGCGACTGCTGCCCGCCGTTGCGTCACCCCAACGAGTCGACGGTGTCCGGGTCGCCTTTGACACGTCAACCGGGACGCTGCTGCACTCCAACCGAGTGGAGCCGGGACTGACCTATGTCGTCACGTCGGCCAACCCCAGCATCGCTGTTGATCTTCTGCCCGCCGCCGACGTGCCGGCCGGCCCGGCGGTGGCCCGTTTTCTCGGCGTCGGCGACTCGGTGCCCGATGATCTGGGCAGGCTCGCCGAACAGATCGCCGCTGGCGAGGGCTCTCCATATCTGAAAGCGCAGGCGTTGGAGATGTTTCTCTCCGAGCACTATCGCCTCTCCGCCGACGCGCCCAGCGGACATGCCTATCCGAACCTGAGGTTTTTCCTCTTCACCAGCCCGCGAGCCGGCGGACAGCAAGGGACGTCCGAGCAGTTCGCCACCGCCTTCGCCACTCTCGGCCGACTTATGGGTCTGCCGACCCGGGTGGTCGTCGGCTTCCGCACCCCCGTCGGCGGTGGCACGGTCACCGCCGGAGCGGCGCTCGCCTGGCCCGAGGTGCTCTTCGCCGGCGTCGGGTGGGTTCCGTTCGACCCGTTACCTAGGCCCGACGTGCCGCCCCGTCCGCTCGAGGACGAATATCTGCCGAAACCCGCGCCGCCGACCAACCCGCCGGCATCAGTCGAGCCATCCGACATCCCCACATATTCACCGCCGACGGCGAGCGCGGCCCCGCCCCTACTGGCGGCGGAGTCCGGCGCCGGGCCGCTCGTTGGGTGGCTTGTCGCGGCTGTGGCACTGCTCGCGGTGCTGGTGTTCGTGATCGGTGTCGCGCGCGCCCGTCGACGTCGGTCTCACCTGGCACGGGGCACGCCGCAGCAGCGGATCCTCGGCGCGTGGTCCGAGATCCTCGACGCGCTCACCCTCGCCGGCGTCGCGCCGCCCGCTCACCTGACCTCAGCGGAGATCGCGGTCCACGCCGCCACCGTCATCGAGGCGCAGCCCACGCCCAAGCACGTGCGGGTCTCCCGACCCGCCGCCCCGTCGCTTGCGCCGATCGCCGAGGTGGTCAACATGGTCGCCTTCGGTGGCGACGGGGCGGCTGGCCCGGCCCGGCCCGGTCAGATGGCGGTCGATGAGGGCGGCGCGCGGGTGGTCAGCCAGTGCGTGACCGCCTATGTGCGGATGTTGCGTGCCACCCAACCCTGGTGGCGGCGCCTGTTCTGGCACATCGATCCCCGCCCCTTGGTGCGCGGGCGCTGACCGCTTGGCGAGCGCGGGTTTGGTCGATCGGTGGCGCGGAAGCCGGGAGCGCCGTGCAGCGACCTAGTGAGGGCTGGAGCGGGCCCTGCGAGTCGTGCACACGGGTGTCGCGCGAGACACGGTCTCGGTGGAATAGAGGGCGCTGACGACGAAGCAGTAGTCGTCTTTCGGGTTCAGGCCGGTGAAGGTCGCCCTGGTTGTGCCGTGGGCAATGACCTGCGGATCGACGAATGCCGTGACGTTGCTGGTGCGATAAGCCATGACGTGGAAGGAGACCGTTGACGACGTCGGGTCTCGCCATCGCAGCGTGACGCTTTCTCCGCTGTCCTTGGTGATGGTGACGGCCGTCGGCGCGCCGAGTGTCCCCGGAGTGATGAAGCGGGTCGGATCGTCATCACCGGTCGGGTTGGCGATCGGAACGTCGCCCCGCGACGGCCGGGTGAGCGTGCCCGAGAGCAGCAGCCCGCCGAGGCCGGCGACGGCGAGCAGCACCATGACGACGCCGGATCCGATGATCATCGGCAGGCGTCGGCGGCCGTCGGGGACTCCGTCGGTGAAATCGCTGGCACCGAAGTCAGTGTTGGGTGTGTGCGCTGGCGGGGGCGTGGGGACGGGGCGCGGCGGATCAGGGCGGGATGGGGCTGGCCCGGGCGGAGCGGGTGGCGGGTCGGGTTGAGGGGCGAGCCACCCGCCGCTGTTCTCCCCGTCGTAGCCGAGGTCGTCGAAGGCGTCGTCGTCGAAACCAGCGGCGTCGTCGATGTCCCGATCGTGGTCGGGCGCCTGTCTGCTGACCGCCGCAGGGGGCATCGGCATCGGTGGCTGTTGTGGCCGAACGGGGTGGGCGGGTGCGGACGACCGGGGGATATAGATCGGCCCCTCCGCCGGGTGAACCTCCGACGGTCGCGTGGAGGTCGGGAACGCCTGTGGAGGCAGGCCGGGTTGGTGCACCGTCGGCCGGGCCAGTCGTGGCGTTGGGGGCGCGGTCCCGGCGTGGCCGACGGGAGCGATGCCGAGCGTGGCCCGGCGCAGGGCCTGCGCGAAGTCCAGCGCCGTCGGGTGCCGCTCGGCGGGCAGTTTCGCCATCGCGCGGGTGAGCTGCTCGACGAGCCAGCTCGGCACGTCAGGACGCGGCATCGGGGGGAGCGGCTCATAGAGCACCACGTCGCGAAAGGCGTAGATGTCGGCGGCGGGTCTGGCCGGGTCGACGAACGGGGGGTGACCGACGAGCAGGGTCCACATCGTGGAGGCGAGGCTGTATATATCGGACGGTCCGGACTGGGCCTGATGAAGCAGCGCCTCGGGCGAGGCGTGATGCGGGGTCATCATCTCGCGGGTGAGGGTGCCGGCGAGTTCGTCCGGGGCGCGGGCGATGCCGAAGTCGGTCAGTGCCGGTCCGAATCGGGACCGCAGGATGTTGGACGGTTTTACGTCGCGGTGCACGATTCCCGCCTGATGCGCGGCGTGCAAAGCCTCGCCGATCGAGACTCCGACGTCGATGACGTCGGTGACCGGCAGCGGACCCCGGTGGCGCAGGATCTGCGCGTAGGAACCGCCTTCGCAATACTCCATGACGATGAAGGGGCGGTCGTCGTTAGTCACGCCGGTGTCGATGATGGAGACGATGTGCGGTTGGCTGGACAACGCCACCGTGGTCTGCAGCTCCCGCTGCGCGTTGACCGAAGTCGATCCCGTGTCGACCGTGATGACCTTGATCGCGACGAGGCGGTTGAGGCGACGCTGGGTCGCCCGGAAGACCAGCGCGGTCGTGCCGTGCGCGATGAGTTCCGGATCGTCATAGCCGGGCAGTGCCGGCAACAGTGGCGCGTCCAAGACACCTCCCCTGTCTAACCATAGTGGCTGTTCGATGAGCGTAGGGGGCCGTGTGGTCGGAGCGGTCGAGGGCACGACCGAGGCGGCCCGGTTGTCGGCGGCCGGCGATGACCTGAAAAGATTGCCACATCATCAGGTCCGCGAGGCGGACCCGTCGTCACACAACTGATCGTGGAGGGTGGCCGCACCGTGGCCCAGTTCATCTACACGCTGGAGAAGGCGCGTCGGGCGCACGGGGACAAGGTCGTGCTCGACGATGTGACCTTGATGTTCCTGCACGGCGCCAAGATAGGCGTGGTCGGACCCAACGGTGCCGGCAAGTCGAGCCTGTTGCGGATCATGGCTGGTCAGGACCGACCCAGCAACGGTGAAGCGAAGCTCATGCCCGGCCATACGGTCGGCATTTTGGCGCAGGAGCCTCCGCTCAACGAGTCCAAGGACGTGTTGGGCAACATCGAGGAGGCCGTGGCGGAGACCAAGGCCCAGCTGGCCCGGTTCAACGAGATCGCCGAGAAGCTCGCCACCGACTACTCCGACGAGCTCATGTCGGAGATGGGGCAGCTGCAGGAGCAGCTCGACCACAGCGACGCGTGGGATGTCGACGCCCGACTCGAGCAGGCGATGGACGCGCTGCGTTGCCCGCCGCCCGACGCCGATGTCACGACCCTCTCCGGAGGGGAGCGTCGCCGGGTCGCGTTGTGCAAGTTGTTGCTCGAACAGCCTGATCTGTTGCTGCTCGACGAGCCGACCAACCACCTCGACGCGGAGAGCGTCCTGTGGTTGGAGCAGCATCTGGCGAAATATCCGGGCACCGTGGTGGCGATCACGCACGACCGTTACTTCCTCGACAATGTGGCCCAGTGGATTCTCGAGCTCGACCGTGGGCGGGCATTTCCGTACGAGGGAAATTATTCGACTTATCTCGCGAAGAAGGCCGAGCGACTGTCGGTTCAGGGTCGCAAAGACGTGAAGATGCAGAAGCGGCTCGCCGACGAACTGGAGTGGGTGCGGTCCAACGCCAAGGCGCGTCAGACCAAGTCGAAGGCTCGACTGCAGCGTTATGAGGAGATGGCGGCCGAGGCGGAGAAGACCCGCAAACTCGACTTCGAGGAGATTCAGATCCCGCCGGGCCCGCGCTTGGGCAGCACGGTCATCGAGGCTGGTGGGCTACGCAAGGGCTTCGGCGACCGGGTGCTCATCGACGATCTGAGTTTCAGCCTGCCGCGCAACGGAATCGTCGGCATCATCGGTCCGAACGGTGTCGGCAAGACGACGCTGTTCAAAACCATCGTCGGCATGGAACAGCCCGACGACGGCTCGGTGAAGGTCGGCGAGACGGTGAAACTGTCCTATGTCGATCAGAACCGGGCCGGGCTCGATCCGAAAAAGACTGTGTGGGAGGTCGTCTCGGACGGACTCGACCACCTCATGGTCGGCAAGGTGGAGATGCCGTCGCGGGCCTATGTGGCGGCGTTCGGATTCAAGGGGCCGGACCAGCAGAAGCCGACCGGGGTCCTCTCCGGCGGCGAACGCAACCGCCTCAACCTCGCCCTCACGTTGAAGATCGGCGGTAACGTCATCCTGCTCGACGAGCCGACCAACGACCTCGACGTCGAGACTCTCTCCAGCCTGGAGAACGCGCTGCTCGATTTTCCGGGCTGCGCGGTGGTGATCTCGCACGACCGGATGTTCCTCGACCGTGTCGCGACCCACATTCTCGCCTGGGAGGGCACTGACACCGAACCGGCCTCCTGGTTCTGGTTCGAGGGCAACTTCGAGGCGTACGAGCGAAACAAGGTCGAGCGCCTCGGGGCGGACGCGGCGCGACCCCACCGGGTCACGCACCGCAGGCTGACCCGGGACTGATCACGACAACGGCGATGACGTTCTCCTATCGCTGCGCTCTGCGCTGGTCGGATCTCGATCTGTTCGGCCACGTGAACAACGCGCGGTTCCTCACGCTCTTTGAGGAGGCCCGGGTGGCGCTGATGTTCGGCGCCGCCCGGCAGCGGGGCATCACCTCTTTCGCGGAAGGGGTGGTGATCGCCCGTCACGAGATCGACTATCTGCGTCCGGTGGACTATTCGTCCGACGGTGACGGGCCAACCGTCGTGGTGGACCTGTGGGTCGAGCAGATTCGGCCGAGCCGGTTCGTCCTCGCTTATGAGCTGCGTGACGACGGTCGGCTGGCGTCGCGGGCGCGTTCGGTCTGCGTCCCCTATGACCTGGCCGGCCAGCGGCCCCGCCGGTTGACCGACGAGGAGTGGGCATTTCTGTCCGAATGGGTCCGCTCCTGAGTCAGGCGCGACGCTGAGTGATTCTTGCGTCACTGTGACGTGCGACGCATCGGTTCACGTCGCCAAGTGCTGCCTTTGTGTGGCGATATCAACCGATTATTGGTGCCACGCACTGACCAGGGGGTTGACGTGGCGCCTCATCGTTCAGATGATGTCCACTCATACGTTTAGGTCACCGGGCCACTGGCGGGGACTGCCAAAGGTGGGCAAATCCGGGTACCGTCGGCGCGCAGGCAGTCACGGACAGCGGAGTGGAGGTTCTCGGGCGATGCCTTGGTGGTCTTTGTGGGGCGCTCAACGCGCGCGTTCGCAGGAAACAAGCATGTCGGCCAGCGTCGCAGCCGGACCGATCGCGTCGGTTGAACGCTCCATCCGCACCGAGCTGCCGACACAGCGCGGTGCGGACGACAGCGTCCGACCGGTGACGATGTCGCGGATCGGTGAAGCACTGGACCGTCTTGAGGTCCGCTATCTCACCGACGGCGATGGCAGCCTGCTCGCGATGTGGGAACGCCACGCGCTGCTCTTCGCGTTGGAGGGACCCGACGACGAGATCCTGGTTATGCGGGGCCGACCCCACGCGACGGTGCCACCGGACTGGTCCGATCGCGCCTACCGGGTGGTCAACGAGTGGAACCACACTCGTCGGTTCTGCAAGGCATATGTGGGAGACGCCACCGAACGCGGCCAACTGCCGATCTATGCCGAGATTCAGGTGCCGATGCTCGCCGGGGCCCATGACGCGCTGGTCGACGAGATCCTCGACTGCGCGGCGGCCGTGACGAACTCGTTCGTGGAGTGGCTCTATGACGAGGGTTCGCTGCTCTGAGGTTCAGTCCGGCGAATTCACCAAGAACATCGCCGCGTGCTCGAGATAGTCCCAGAGCAGCTCGCTCAACTGCGGGTTGAGATCGAGCGCGTCAACGGCCGTGCGCATGTGGTGCAGCCACGCGTCGCGTTCCGCGGCGCCGATCGTGAAAGGCGCGTGCCGCAGTCTTAGGCGTGGGTGGCCACGCTGCTGTGAATAGGTGTCGGGCCCGCCCCAATACTGCTCCAGAAACTGGGTCAGGCGTTCGGCGGCGGGGCCGAGATCCTCGTCCGGATAGAGCGGACGCAACACCGGGTCGTCGGCGACACCGGCATAGAAGACCTCGACGAGGCGGGCGAAGGTGGCCCGCCCGCCGACGGCCTCATAGAAGGTGGCCCGATCGGGCGACGCAGTCACATCTTCATGGTGCCAGGTGTCGCCGCACTCGATGTCGGCGCGGGTGCCGGTCGGGCGACGGTGGTGGTGGGACTGTCGACGTCGCGGTCCGACGCGCTCGCGGGGCGGGTGGGCAGCACCACCGCGATGGTGGTGGAACTGAACGCGGCGGGCGTGGCCCAGGTCACGCAGATGATCCCCAGCAGGACGACCCCGGCCAGACTCCAGATCCCGACCGCCAATGGAAGGGCGGTCTTGTCCGCGACCAGACCGGTCACCAGGACCGCCGCGCCTTGGAGCAGATGCAGCCCGGCTTGAACCACTCCGAACGCGCGTGCCCGAAACTCGTTGGGCAGAGCCTTGACGAACTGCCCGTTGGCGATCGGAACGAGCCCGCCAATCGCGAAACCGCAGGCGCCGGCGAGCAGTGCCACCCACCCCGCCGACGGGTCGAGCACGGCGGGCACCAGGGTGAGGGGAGTGGCGACCGCGAGCGGCCGCAACAGATGCCGTCGTCGGGCCGGAGCGACGAACCGGCTCACCGTCAGCGCGCCGAAGACCGAGCCGAGGGGCACCGAGGCCATGATCAAGCCCTGGGTCCAGCCCGGCGCCTCCGGCCCGGCGAGGTGCACCGCCCACGCGGCCGCGAGCGCCTCGGGCACGACGGCGAACAGGGAACCGCCGAAGACCAGCACAACCACGGCCCGCAGCGCCGGTGTGGTGAAGACCAGTCGGAACCCGTCGATGGTCTCCCGGATCAGGTCAGTGCGACGGCTGCGGTCCAACGCCGGGGCGCGGCGCTGGACATAGGTGCCGATGAGGATCGCGGACGCGGCGAAGGTGAGCGCGTTGAGCAACAACGCCATCCGGGGGTCGGCGGCGGCGAGTGACGCCCCGGCGAAGTAGCCCGCGATCTGAGCCGGCTGCGCGGTCGCCGAGTGCAACCCCATCCCGACCACATATCGGTCGCCGGTGAGCACCGCCGGCAGGGTCGCCGAGCGTGCGGCGTCGAACGGAGGGGCGAACAGTGAGCTGGCCAACAGCAGCACGAGAACAACGGGCAGCGGGAGCCCGGGCAACGCGACCAGCACCATGAGCGCCACGCGGGCGATGTCACTGAAGACCATGACCGACCGGTAAGGGAACCGCTCCGCGATCGAGACCAGCACGGATCCGCCGAGCAACCACGGCGCATAGCTGATGGCGAAGGCCGCCGCCGACAGCGGCACCGACCCCGACATCTGCAGGACCAGCACGGTGACGGCGGCGCGCGCCAGATAGTCGCCGACCCACGAGAGCGCACTCGCGGCATAGATCGCGCGAAATTCGCCACTGGTCAGAACTTCCCGGTATGTCGCGGGCCGCTCGCTGTCGTGTCTGGCTCCCGCGAGCACTAACCCTCCCCTTGGCCGCTGGCGATCCGGCACCCGCCTCCGCAATGTGGCTGAGAGATCGCGCACTGATCGTCCGAGTCGGATTCACCCGATCGGCGCGACGGCGCGACGGCTCTTCGCGGTCGGCAGACAAATGGACGATAGCGAAGTGTCCATGCGTCGCGCGACCCCTAACGGAGGCAAAAGGTGTCGGGTCGCCAGCAGTTGTCGATTCGGCGCTATCAGCTCCTTTGCCGAGAAATCGACATAGCCAAATGGTTATGCGGGTGGTTGGTTACCGGATTCGGTGCCATTCGAGCCGGTCACGCCGTCGTCGGACGACTCCTCATCGGACTCCGATCGCACCGCAGTGGCCGCGCCGGTCGCCGCGCCAGCCGCGGCAGCGGTCGCCGCGCCGATCGCCGAGTTGTTGCCCCGGCCGCGAGTCAGCGCCAGCGCCGCCGCCGCGTGCCGGGACAGGCCCGACGCCTCGACCGCATCGGAGAGCCGTCGACGCAGTTCCCGCCCGACCCGGCCCTGCGCCACGGCCGTGGTCTTCGCGGTGACGCGGATCACCGCACCCTCCGCGCTGATGTGTTCGACGCCGAGCACGGCGGGGGATTCGATGAGGTCGTCGGCGAACTGCGGATCGGATGCGATCGCGTCGGCTGCGGCTTGCAGGACCGCCGTCGCCTCGTCCACGTTGGCGAACCCGATCTGAATATCCACCACGATCATTGACCATCCCTGGCTCTGGTTGCCGACGCGGGAGATCTCGCCGTTGCGGATATACCAGAGCACACCGCGGTCGTCGCGGACGGTCGTGATGCGCAGCCCGACCGCCTCGACGTCTCCGCTGACCTCGCCGAGGTCGACGGTGTCGCCCACGCCGTATTGGTCCTCGAGCAGCATGAACAGTCCGGCGATGAAGTCCTTGACGAGGTTCTGCGCGCCAAAGCCCACGGCGACACCGGCGATGCCGGCGCTGGCGAGCAACGGGGCGAGTTCGACGCCGAGTTCACCGAGGACCAGCATGGCCGCGACCGAGAAGATCGTGATGGTGGCGCCGCTGCGCAACACCGAGCCGAGAGCTTGCGCCCGTTGCCGGCGCCGTTCGGAACGCACTCCGGTGACGTCGGCGAGGACGAGCGTCGCGCGGTCCTGAACCGGTTTGGTGGGGGCCTGTCGGCGGCCTTCACTGACGCCGGCCGCGAGTCGGTTGATCATTCGGAACACGATGCGGCGCAATATCAACGCCGCCACGATGATCGCCACGATGAGGGCGGGTTTGATGAGCACGTAGTAGCTGCTCTCGGCGAGCCAGACCTGCTGAGTCTGCTCCATGATGAGTTGGCAGAGCGGATCGTCGGTGCACGAGGGTGTGGTCGAGCTGGGTTCGGGTGTCGGTGCGGCTATCAGCGAGGCAATCACGCTCCATTTCGTACCTCATCGGGTTGGGGTCGGTTTCGGCGGCCCGCCCAGGCGACACGGCTCGGCAATTAGTGCTCGCCAGAACGCGAATTGTCGGGGACTATGGGGGCACGGGAGGTAGCTGCGATGCCTGACATACGACCCTGGGACTCGTCAGCGTTGGTCCTCAACGCGACCTACGAGCCTCTCGGTGTCGTGTCTGTGCGTCGCGCCACGATTCTCGTCCTCTCCGCCAAGGCGATCTGCCTCGCCGACGGTGCCGGCGTGCTGCACGCGGAGCGAATGACGGTCCCGGTGCCGTTGGTGGTGCGTCTGACCCACTTCGTCCGGGTTCCCTTCCGACCCTACGTTGGTCTGTCCCGACGCGCGATCTTCGCCCGGGATCGGGGCCGGTGTGGTTATTGTCTGGGTTCGGCGGAGACCATCGACCACGTCATGCCGCGCAGTCGGGGCGGGCGGCATGAATGGGACAACGTGGTCGCCGCGTGCGCCCGGTGCAACCACACCAAGGGCGACCGGACGCCGGCCGAGATGGGTTGGCGGCTGCACGTCACCCCGGGCGCGCCGAAGGGGACGGCGTGGCGGGTGCTCGGGCACCGGGCACCCGACCCACGATGGGCGGCCTGGCTCGACCTGGCCTCCTGAGGACGTCACCCGAGGCGGGCCTCACACGAGAGTCGCGAAGACGATGACGTTGTCGGCGTAGCCGACGCTCCCCCCGACCCAGCGTCCTCCGCAGGTGACGAGAATCAATCGAGGTTTCGCCGCCGCCGCGTAGACCTCGTCGATGGGGAACGAGGTCTTGGGGAACGACTTGACGGCGTCGACGGTGAAGGTCGCGACCCGCCGATCCTGCCGTTTGACCTCGATGAACTTGCCCTTGCGAAGATCGCGCAGACTGTGGAAGATCGCCGGTTTGTCGGCGGTGTCGACGTGGCCCACGACGAGGGCGCTGCCCGCTTCGCCCGGGCTCGGCCCCGCGCTATACCACCCCGCGTCGCCAGCCGCGTCCGTGGCGGGCGCCGCGACGCTTCCGTCACCGGACCGGCCGACCTCGATGATCCTCGCGCGCACGCCGAGCGATGGGATCGAGATGCGCGTCGGGGTCGACCGGCGCAGCGTGGTGTGGTGGGACTGGCCGCCGACGGCCCGCGTGACCGGGCTGAAGTCGGGCAACCCGGGAAGGTGGGTGAGCTGACTCGCGCTCACTCCGGCGCCGAAGACGCTGAGCAGCGACAATGCCACCACCAGCGGCGTGCTGGAGTCGGGCCGTCGGGGCCACCGCCACCGCCGCCCCCCCGTTCGACGAGGAGCGGGCGGCAGCTGCGAGAGTCGGGGGCGCACGTCTCAGCGGCCGACTGTCGAGTCGTCGGCACGGGTCCGGCGACGGCGCACCACGGAGACCGCACCGACACTACCCACGGCGAGCGTCAACGCCACCCCACTGAGCAGGGCGGTCTTCCCGCTGCCTGTGGTGGAGGGATCCGAGCCGTCGTCGTGGCGGGCGAGGAAACCGCCGCCCGTGCGCGGTCCGAGCGTCCCGCGCCCCGCTGCCTTGTTGATCACCCAGAGGCGGGTCGTCGCGCTGGATCCGGTGCGGCAGGTGAGGGTCACGTCATATGACCCTTCCGCCGTGCGCTGCGGAACCGAGACCTCGGCCTGCAGTTGTGAGTTGAGCGGTTCCACCGAGATGGAGCCGAACGCGGGTGAACTGACGGTGGCCGAGTTGCTGTTGTCGCCACAACTGGCCCGGATCGCCACGCTGTATCCAGCGGTGATCGAACTCGGACTGACCTCCACCCAGACGCCGGCGGCGTTGGCTTGCGCGGCGTTGCATGCGGATGCTCCGGCGAGTGCCGCGACCAGGGCGGCGGCACTGGGCACCAAACGAACTGCTCGCATCGTGGGCCTCCCCATTCCCCCGTGCACGCGCGGTCTCCCGACCACGCACTCCGATCCTCTCACCGGACCCGACCCACCGGTCCGATATATGGCCAGCCATCGATCTGGTACGCCGAAGGCGGCTCGTTCCTCGGCCGACCCACCCGGGACTCCGTCTCATCCGCCTGCCCCCACCGGCGTCGAGGCGGGCCCGGGACGTACGGTGGATGAACACCCGATGTGACGAAGAACGATCGGTGTGGGCGAAGTCGCTGCGGAGGTCTGGCGTTGAGCCGACAATTTGTTGACATGATGCTGGTGATGATCGGCATTGCGGTCGTCGTGAGTCTGCTGGTGACGGCCCTCATCTATGCCCGCCCGTCGCGGCGGTCGAAGCGTTATCGACCGGGACGGCCGTTTCCGTTCACCCCGGTGTGGTTCATCTCGGCGAGACCGGATCAGCCGGGCGCCGGCCGCGCCACCCGCGAGATCGCCGCCGCGCCACGCGAAGGGCGGCCCGGTTCGACAGGAGGCGCCAGTGACCAGTGGTGAGGTGATCCCCTTCCGCGGCGTGGCCGCTGTGGCCACCCGCCGGCCGACGTCGCACCCGGAGGTCATCGACGGCCCGTTCTCGACCCGGGCTCTGCTGCGCCTGGACGAGGCGCTGCGCCTGGCGGACCAGGGCACGGGCCTGCGCTTCAGTGTCTACGTTGGACCATTGGCCGAGCCGGTGCGCGACTCGGCGCGAGCCCTGCACGCGCGACTGCCCGAACCGGACCGGTCGGTGTTGCTCGCCGTCTCACCCGACGAACGCGTCGTCGAGGTGATCACCGGGGAGGTCGCGCGTCGGCGTGTGCTCGACCGGGACTGTGCGCTCGCCGCGATGTCGATGGTGGCCGCGTTCACCGGCGGCGATCTGGGTGGCGGGATCGTGGCTGGACTCGCCCAGCTCGCCGATCACGCCACCCGTCGTACCATCCCTCACGCGTCATCCGTGCCGCGGCATCGGCGTCGCTAACTCGTCGCGCCGTCGGCGCTTCGGGCCTTGATCGCCCGGATCACGGCGTCACGACCCTCGCCGACGAGGCGACGAAGCGGCGCCGGCCGGGACTCGTCGGCGAGCCATGCGTCACTGCCCGCCACGGTGGCCTCGCCGACGTGGTGGGCGGGGAAACCCAGATAGACAAAGTCCTGCGCCGGGTCACTGTCCAGGGTGGCCCAGATGTCGGCGACGACGTCGAAATATCTCGCGACATAGGGTTCGGTCAGGGCCAGTTGACTCGGGTGATAGAAGCCCTGCAGCAACGCCCGCTGCCGCCAGTTGGGCAGCTTGTCGTCGGTGGTGATGCGGCGCCACGCCTCGGCCTTCGCCTCTGGTGTGGCGACGAGAGCCTCGGCTTGGGCAGCGCTGCGCTCCCCAGAGGCGGTCCGATCGCGGTCGAGTTCGGCGGCGATCTCGTCGGTGCCGACGGTGCCGGCGGCGGCGAGCGCGAAGATGAGCTCCCAACGCAGATCGGCGCCGATGGTGAGGCCGGCGGGCACGTCGCGACCGTCGAGCCAACCGCGCAGCATGCCCAGATCGGACGCGTCGCGGGCGGCCGCGATGAAGGCGCGGGCCCACGCGAGCTGGAGGCCGCCGCCCGGTTCGGCGGCGGTGAGGGTGGCCTGCGCGGTCTGGGCGAGGCTGAGCCAGCCGGTCGGGGCCCACCGCGGGTCGGCGTATTGGCTGAGTGCCTGCTGCGCCTGCCGCAGGTTCGCGGTGACGAGGTTGATGTCGGACTCGGCGGGCAGGTTGGTGCAGACCAGCGTCAGATAGTCGCGGGCCGGGAGCTCGCCGTCGCGGGTCATGTCCCACGCGGCGGTCCAGGACAACGCCCGGGCCAGCGACGACTCCAGGCCACTGAGGTGTGTGACGACGGTGGCCATGCTGCGCGTCGTCGAGCCGCAGTTTGGCATAGCTGAGGTCGTCGTCGTTGAGCAGCAGCACGTCGGCGGCCGGCACCCCGGCGAGGGCGTCGATCGTGGTGCGCGGCCCCGAGATGTCCAGCTCGAGCCGGTCGCGGCGGTTCAGTCGGCCGTCGGGTGCCAGGTCATAGAGGCCGATCCCGATGCGGTGGGTGCGCAGTGTGGGGTGCGCCTCGGGCGCCTCCTGGCAGACCACGACCTCGGCGTAGCGGCCGTGTTCGTCGATGCTCACCTCGGGGCGCAACGTGTTGACCTGAGCCGTCTCGAGCCACTGGGCGGCGAACGCGCGAAGCGGGCGACCCGACGTGTCCTCCAACGCGCTGAGCAGGTCGGTGAAGGTGGCGTTGCCCCACGCGTGCTTCTCGAAATAGGCGCGCAGCCCGGCGACGAACGCCTCGATGCCGACGTAGGCCACGAGCTGCTTGATCACCGACGCGCCCTTGGCGTAGGTGATGCCGTCGAAGTTGACCTCGACCGCCTCCACGTCGGGCATGTCGCAGTAGACCGGGTGGGTCGACGAGAGCTGGTCCTGTCGATATCCCCACGACTTGCGGATCGACAGGAAGGTGGTCCACGCGTCGGTGAACCGGGTGGCGTGGGTGTTGGCACCAGTGTGACGCCCACTCGGCGAACGACTCGTTGAGCCACAGGTCATCCCACCACCGCATGGTCACGAGGTCGCCGAACCACATGTGCGCCATCTCGTGCAGGATGGTGTTGGCACGCTGCTCGTACTCGTAGTCGGTGACCTGGGACCGGAAGATGTAGTACTGTTCGGCGTTGACGATGCAGCCGAAGTTCTCCATCGCGCCGGCGTTGAACTCGGGGACGAAGATCTGGTCGTATTTCGGCAGCGGGATAGCGCACGCCGAACTGCTGTGGAAGAAGTCCATGCCCTGCCGGGTGATGGTGAACAGATCATCGGCGTCGAGGTGTTCGGCCATCGACGCCCGGACGAACAGGCCCAGGTCGATGCCGTCGTGTTCGGTGCGAACCTCGTGATAGGGGCCGGCGCAGAGGGCCGAGACATAGGTGCTCATGCGCACCGACGGCGCGAAGTGGACGATCGAGGTCGCCGCCACCGGTCCGGGTTCGATTCTGTCGACGACCGCGTTGGACACAACCGTCCAATGTGCTGGGACGGTGGCATGCCACGTGAACGTCGCCTTGAGGTCGGGCTGGTCGAAACAGGCGAAGACCCGCTGCGCGTCGGCCGTCTCGAACTGGCTGTAGAGGTAGACCTCTTTGTCGACGGGGTCGACCAGGCGGTGCAGGCCCTGTCCGGACGTGGAGTAGCCGAAGTCGGCGTCGACGACCAGCGTGTTGTCGGCGGCCAGCCCGGTGAGCGGCAGACCACTGCTCGGCGGACCAGTCCGACGTGTCGATCGGTTCACCGTTGAGGTGCGCGCCGTGCAGTCGGTGCGCGGCGACCTCGATGAAGGTCTCGGCCCCCGGTTCGGTGCAGGCGAAATCGACCCGGGTGGTCGAGCGGAACGTGCCCTCGCCCGGTCCTCCCGTGCCGTCGGTCAGGTCGAGGACGACGTCATAGCCGCGCACCCGCAGCAGGTGTGCGCGCCGAGTCGCCTCGATCTGGGTGAGGTTGCGAACTCCAGCCACCGGTGGTGCCTCCTCCGCGAGGATCTGTCGACCGTCGGGAATCGGCGGTCGTCAGGGCGAGTCTGTCACGACAGCGTCGACCCGGCATCCGCCGGATGTGATCCGACCGGCGGCAGGAGTCGACGGAGGCGCCTGGCGTAGTGGGCTAGGTCACGTTGTGATCCGTGGCATCCGGGTCGTCGTCGGCGGGAGGATCGAGGTCTTGTCGACTCAAGACGCGGCCCACCGCGGGCGGGAAATGGGGAGCAGTCGTGACCAATGTGGACTTGTGGGTTGATCCGACCTGCCCGTGGGCCTGGATCACGTCCCGCTGGCTGCTCGAGGTGGAGAAGGTCCGCGACATCTCCGTCAGCTTCCACGTGATGAGCCTGTCCGTCCTCAACGAGGGTCGCGACGTCCCCGAGTTCTATCGGGACCTGATCGGCCGCGCCTGGGGTCCGGTGCGGGTGCTCATCGCCGCCCGCGCCGAACACGGCGACGACGTGGTCCGCCCGCTCTATTCCGCGATGGGCACCCGCGTCCATCCGGGGGGCCAGGGCAACGGCATCGACATGATCGAGGGCGCGCTCGCCGACTGCGGGCTCCCAGCGGAGCTGGTGAAGGCGGCCGACTCCGACGCCCACGACGCGCTGCTGCGGGCCAGCCACGAGGCCGGCATGGGCCCGGTCGGCATGGACGTCGGCACACCCGTAGTGCACGTGCCCGGCCCCGACGGGCAGACGGTCGCGTTCTTCGGACCCGTGGTGACCCCGGCGCCCAAGGGCGAGGCGGCCGGCCGGCTCTTCGACGGGGTGCTCGCCGTCGCCGGCACCGATGGATTCTTCGAACTCAAACGGACCCGTACGCGCGAACCCGCTTTTGACTGATCACGACGCGCGCCACACCGGCGGGCCCTGCCCCCGCCGGTGTGATCACGAGACGCTAGCGTCGAGTAATGACCGTTGTGCACCCACTGCGACGCGCCTGGATCTCCACCGGCGGCACCGGAGCCCGCAACTACGACGAGTTCGCCGACGACGCGGAGATCACCGAGATCATCGCGGCGAACCCGCGCAGCGCGCTCGCCGTCGAGATGCCACACCGGGTCCCGGCCAGCGTTGGCCTGACCTTCTCCCAGGCGCTTGACGAGGCTGCGGCGCGGTTGGCCAAGGATCAGGCCGACGGCGCCTATCGGCCGGTCGACGACGTCGTCGTGCTCTATCGCATCGCCGCCCCCGAGCGCCTCGACGAGGCCGCCTACGGAGTCTTCGCGATGGTCGAGACCTCGCAGATCTCCACCACGGCCGACGAGCCGGGCCTGGTCATCCGCAACGAGGATGTCTTCATCGAGAAAGTCCGCGAGCGGGTCGCGCTCGCCGAGGCGACCCAGCATCTGCTCTCGCCGGTGCTGCTCGTGCAGACCGGCTGCGGCGACGAGCTGCACGCGGCGCTGGTCGAGGCGGTGGCACAGGCGGGTGAGCCGGACGTGACCGACGTCGACCACGTCGGGCGTACCCATGCGGTCTGGGTCTTGCCCGCCGCATCGGCGGCGGCCACCCGCATCACCGAACTCGCCGGCGGGGGAGAGCTCGTCGTGGCCGACGGCAACCACCGCAGCCTCGCGGCTCAGATCGGTGAGCTGCCCCGCTTCCTCGCGGTGATCACCACCGCCGACTCCGTCGCGATCCAGCCCTACCACCGGCTCGTGGACCAGTCGCCACTCGACGTGACGGCCATCGTCACCCGACTGCGCGAGCTCGGCGCCGACGTGAGCCCCGTGCCGCGCGGCGCGCTGAGCGTCCCCGACCGAGGCGAGATCATCGTGTACGGGCGGCCGTCGCGCACGGCGGGCGAGGGGTATCGCGTCGGGCTCGCCGGTCTCATCGAGCCCGGGACCGACCAGGTCGGCCGCATGGATCACGCGGTCGTGGAACGGGTGCTCCTCAGCGCGGTCCTCGGACTGGAGCCCGGCGACAAACGCATCACCTACGTCGGCGGGGACTACCCACCCGAATGGCTCGTCAGCGAGGTCGACACCGACCGGGCGGATATCGCGATCATGATCGCGCCGGTCGCGGTCGTCGACTTCGTCGAGGTGAACCTGGCCCGCCACAAACTGCCCCGCAAGAGCACCTGGTTCACCCCGAAGGCGCGCGGCGGGCTGGTCCTCGCCGACCTGCGGGCGATCGACGAAGGACGGGAGTGAGCATGCGGGTCTACATCGGCTCCGACCACGCCGGGTTCGAGGTGAAACAACACCTGTGCCGATGGCTCGCTGACCGGGGAGATGACGTCGTCGATATCGGTCCGCATCACTACGACGCGGAGGACGACTATCCGACGTTCTGTCTGTCGACCGCCGAGCGGGTCGTGGCCGACCCCGGCAGCCTCGGGATCGTCCTCGGCGGCTCCGGCAACGGGGAGCAGATCGCCGCCAACAAGGTGCGCGGTGCCCGGGCGGCTTTGGCCTGGAACGTCGAGACCGCCCGGCTGGCCCGCGAACACAACGACGCCACCATTGTCGGCGTCGGCGCCCGGCAACACCCGATCGAGCAGATCGAGGCGATCATCGAGGCGTTCCTCACCACTGAGTTCTCCGGCGGCGACCGACACCGGCGGCGCATCGCCCAGATCGCCGCCTACGAGACCCGCGACTAGGGTAGGGCCCCAAAGGTCGCTCGCCTCTGACGTGTGGACACGCGAGTTGTCGGGGCTGAGGCGAAATCCGCGAGGCCGACGAAGTCCGGACGACGGGTCAGCACCTGGCGGGCGAGTTTTTGGGCCGCGTCCGAGCGCCCCGCCTTGATGAGAAGCCGAACCTGGATTGTGCGGATCCAATCGAACGCGGGGTTGTCCCGCTCGTCATTGGCTAGTTCGGCTAACCGCCGCCGAGTCGGGCTGTCCAACGACGCGAAGTCTAGGTGCACCTCCACCAATTCGCGCAGGGCGTAGAACGACTCCGGCAGAGTCGTGACCCAGGTGGAGATCAGGTTGAGGGTGCGAAGGCGAGGCATCACCGCGAACGCGTGGTTCGGCAAGGTGAACGGTCCTTGGCGGCTTACGCGGTCTCTTGTGCGGCCGAGAGGCCCGCAGAGCCCACCCCAGAAGTTGAGGTTCAACTCTTCGAGGGTGGTCACCTCCCAGACCTGTTCAAGCAAGCTCGGGGAGTGGCAACCGCAGGGGCGCCCATACATGTGTCCGTCCACCCGGAGCGCGCGTAGCCGGGGCAGCCGGGCCAAAACCGGCAGTCGGCGTACCAAACCGAGTGAATCACCGAGGTCCAGTTCCTCCAACGAATCCATGGACGCCAGCTCGTCGGGCACCGAGGTCAGCCGCGTCTTGGCCAGCTTCAGCACCCGCAATTTCGGCAGCCGCGTGACCGACCCGGGGAACTCCACCGGCTTGCCGCCCCCCAGATTCTGGAGGTTCAGTTCTTCCAGCCGGACCAGATCGGCGACCTGGTTCGGCACCGGAGCAGCGGCGCCCTCCAGATGTAGCACCCGCAGGTTGGTGAGCCGACCAAGGTGGTCCGGCAGGCGAAGCAGCTCGCCCTCCGAGTTGGACACTTTCAGCGTGGTCAATTCGCTGAGCCGCGCCAGTGCCGCGGGCACCGTGGTCATCGTGGTCGACGACAGATCGAGTTCCGTCAGCCCGGTCAGTTCGGCGATCCAGTCCGGCACACTGTCCACATTGTAGTTGTGAGACAGCCCCAGTCGGCGCAGATTGGTGAAGCCTCGAATGGCCTCCGGAACCACCGGAAGGTCTTTGCCTTTCAGGTCCAACTCGAACACGTCATCCGGTCGCCGCGCCAGCCGGGTCAACTCGTCGTTCAACACCGTCCGTGGCAGGTTGCCCCTCAGGACGTCTGCCTCGGGCTCTTCCGCGAAGGTCATGGTGAACCAACGTTTCGCCCACACCATCCGGCATCGGGTCCGGCCGTGCACCGTCAAGGAGCCGCGACGGTCGATGCTCTTCCCTGTCACCTCTCCCGTGACGAGCAGATCCTCGCGGACCGTCACATCCACGTGTCCGGCCAGGACGAGGCGCGCCGCGCGCAGGTTGGCCACACTCAGCCGGGTGTCCGCGTCGGTTGGGCTCTCACCCCGACCGTATGCGTCGACCAGGTCCTGGGCCACCAGATCACCACCGACGACGACATCGACCCGTTCCCCGAGCGACAGGCGGTCGACCCGCATGTTCCCGGTCACGAGGAGCACCTTGGTCCACTCGTCATCCCACCATTCCAGTAACCCGGTGACGGTCAGGTCCCCATCGACGATCAGGTGCTCCTGACAGCTGACCCGGCCATGCTCCGCAAGCAAATCCCCGCGTATGGAGAGGCCACCTTCAAACACCCGAATCGGCCGGCGGTTCTTGTGGAGCCGGTTGCCAAGTAGCGACCCATATCGACTGATCGCCTCCACGGTGGTGATGGTTGTGCCCCCGTGGGGGTTGACGACGCGCATGTGGACGGAGGGTACCCGGGCTTCAGATCGGTCCCTCCGCGGTTCTGCGCGGGGTATTTAGATCAGCTTGGCGACGGCGACCGCCACCAGCGCGGTGAGGATCATCACCCGCACGATCCGCATCGGCGCGGGCGTGACCGGCCAGGTCAGCCTAGCCACCATGATCAACGCCGCGACCACCGCCACCAGCAGGCCGGCCCCCGCCCACCCCGGCAGGAACAGCCCGGCGACCCCGAGGGTGAGCGCGGCGAGAAAGACGGTCGTGCGGTCCAGCCGGGCGAGCCGGTGCCCGAGGCCGTGGCGCTGGTCGGTCATGCCGCTACCGTAGCGGCATGCTCGCCGTGTTGAGATTCACCGTGACCGAGTCGGAGTCGGAGTTTCTCGCCGAGGCGGCCGACGCGCTCTCCGCCCTCGCCGCCTGTGCGGGTTATCGCCAGGGAAGGTTGGCCCGGTCCTTCGAGGAACCCGATCAGTGGTGCCTGCTGCTCGACTGGGAGTCCGTCGGCACCTATCGCCGAGCGCTGTCCAATCCGCAGGTCAAGATGCTCGGCACCCGACTGTTGGCGAAGGCGTCACCCGAGGTCTCCGCGTTCGATCCGGTGCTCACCGCCGGGCCGGGTTTCGTGGCGCCCACGCCGGTGACACCGACCGATCCGGACGCACCGGTAGCATCGGGGGCATGACCGTCGCGGGCCCCGGATCTGCCGCAACACCACATCACGGCGCGGCGCCGGGCGCCGCGCCGCCCCCGCCCGGCCCCGGGGTGCGACCCCCCTTCATCGCGCCGCCGACCGACGGCACCCGTCAACGACGGGGTTGGGCGGTCACGCTCGCCGTGCTCGCCGCGGTGCTCTGCTGCGCGGGTGGTGCCGCCGGGTTCGGCGCTCTGGTCGTCTTCGGCAACCAGAAAGTGATCGACGAGGCCCGTTCCACCGTCACCGACTACCTGAGCGCTATCGAGGATGGCGACTTCGATTCGGCGTACGAGTTGTTGTGTCCCCGCGAACGCGCCAGGCGTGGCCGCGCCGAGTTCACTCTCGACGAGAGCCACCCGGGGCTGTCCTCCTTCGAGGTGGGTGATCCGAGCCTCGCCGCCGAGGTCACGGTGCCGGCCGCACTGCGCTTCGACGACGGGACAGCCGCCGACGAGCGGTTCGTGCTCGATCAGGACAGCTCGACCGGCGAGCTGAAAGTCTGTGGAACAGCCCGTTAGGGTGGGAGTCGACCGAATCACCGAGCACGCGCCCGCCGACAGCCAGCCGGCGGCCAATCTGGAGGAACTGACAACCAATGTCCGCCGACCGCATTGACGCTATCGTCAGCCTGGCCAAGCGCCGAGGCTTCGTCTATCCCT
This sequence comes from uncultured Actinomycetota bacterium, assembly GCA_963736695.1. Taxonomy (GTDB): domain Bacteria; phylum Actinomycetota; class Actinomycetes; order Mycobacteriales; family Micromonosporaceae; genus CAVTPU01. The sequence goes on along the minus strand of CAVTPU010000004.1, from coordinate 1,158,265 downwards.
CAAGTGAGATCTATGGCGGCACCCGGTCGGCGTGGGACTACGGCCCGCTCGGCGTCGAGCTCAAGGAGAACGTCCGCAGGCAGTGGTGGCGCACGATGGTGCAGCAACGCGACGACGTCGTCGGCCTCGACTCCGCGGTGATCCTCGCCACCGATGTGTGGGCGGCCTCCGGTCACCTTGAGGCGTTCGTCGACCCGCTCACCGAGTGCGCGTCGTGCCACAAACGTTTCCGGGCCGATCACTTGGAGGAGGCGTACGCCGCCAAACACGGCGCGCCGCCCGCCTCACTCGCCGATCTCAACTGCCCGCACTGCGGCAACAAGGGCACCTTCACCGAACCGCGGCTGTTCAACGGTCTCATGAAGACCTATCTCGGCCCGGTGGACTCGGCCGAGGGCCTGCATTATCTGCGTCCCGAGACGGCGCAGGGCATCTTCGTCAACTACGCCAACGTGGCCGGTTCGGCACGCAAGAAGCCACCGTTCGGCATCGCGCAGACCGGCAAGAGCTTCCGCAACGAGATCACCCCAGGCAACTTCATCTTCCGCACTCGTGAATTCGAGCAGATGGAGATGGAGTTCTTCGTCGAACCGGGCACCGACGACGAGTGGCACGAATACTGGTTGCGGGAGCGCTGGAACTGGTATGTCGACCTCGGCATCAAACCGGAAAACCTGCGCTATTTCGAACACCCGCAGGAGAAGCTGTCGCACTATTCGAAGCGGACCGTCGACATCGAATATCGCTTCGAGTTCGGCGGCACCGACTTCTCCGAACTGGAGGGCATCGCCAACCGCACCGACTATGACCTGTCGACCCACTCCAAACACTCCGGCGTCGACCTGTCCTATTTCGACCAGGCGAAGAACGAGCGTTGGGTTCCCTACGTCATCGAACCCGCCGCCGGTCTCACCCGCGCGGTGCTGGCCTTCATGCTCGACGCATACGACGTCGACGAGGCGCCCAACACGAAAGGTGGCGTCGAACGGCGCACCGTCATGCGTTTCGACCCCCGGTTGGCGCCGGTCAAGGTGGCGGTGCTGCCGCTGTCGCGCAACGAACAGCTGTCGCCACGGGCGAAGGAACTCGCCGCCACGCTTCGGCGGCGCTGGGTGGTCGAGTTCGACGACGCGCAGGCGATCGGCCGGCGCTATCGCCGGCAGGACGAGATCGGCACTCCGTTCTGCGTGACCGTCGACTTCGACACCCTCACCGACGACGCGGTGACGGTCCGGGAACGGGACTCGATGACCCAGGAACGGATCCCGCTCGCCTCCGTCGAGAGCTATCTCCTCGAACGGCTGCCGGTCTGACCTCTGCTGCCTCGGATTCAGGCGGTGCTGGCGCGGTGGGCTTCACTGGCGAGGTTCACCGCGCTGAGGTTGGCTCGTGCGTCAGCTTTGCCCGTGTGTCAGCTTTGCCCGTGCTGAGGTCCGCTCGTGCGTCAGCTTGGCCCGTGCTGAGGTCGGCTCGCGGCGAACTTCCCTGTGCGTCGGCGGCGGAACGTGAGGTTTGTGCACATTGTCCGACGAGGAATCGCTGCGGTTTGGGCGATCGCTGGCGTCGAGCATCAACGCGGTGTTTGAGGGTCGTTCCAACGACCCTCAAACACCGCGTTGTGCTGAGCGGGGCGTGCCGCCACCTGGGCTAGAAGGCGAATCCGCCAGGACGGCGGTTGCGGTCGGCGATCAGTCCGGCGAGCGTCGCGAGGGCGATCTCGGCAGGGGTGCGGGAGCCGATGTTGAGCCCGAGCGGTCGGCGAATGCGCGCGATCACCGGATCGGGCACGCCCAGGCCACGCAGCGCCTCGATGTGTGGGGCGGGGTGCCGGACGCTGCCCGCCACGCCGATCCACCGGGCCGGCAGGCGCAGGAACGACTCGAGCACCGGGCCCAGTTCGGGCCTTTCGTGGTCGGTGATCACGACGTCGGTGTCCCGACCGACGAGTTCCTCGGTCGGCACGGTCGCGACCTCGTCGGCATAGCGCCACTCCGCCCACGTGAGCCGGTCGGAGTCCGGGTCCATCATGATCGTCCGATAGCCGAGGTCGCGGGCGAAGTGGAGAAGAAACTCCGTCGTGGGGGTCACGAAGACGCCCACGATCGTCCGCGCGCCGACCTCGGGTGGCAGCTCGCCCCGCGCGATCGCACACGATGGATCCGGATGTGTCGGTGCCGCCACAGTGCGATCCTCTCCCGCCGCCCGGCTGCGCGCAGCCGGTTGCCACTCACCCGAAGAACCAGCCTAGAGCCTGACCGGCGAGTTGGATACTGCTTGGCAGGCAGTCCGCCCGCCCACGAGCCGGTTCGGCCCGCGAAGGTTGGGTGACCGCGGGGGGCGAATCAGCTCGCGTGGATGGGCGTGGCCGCGGGGGGCGAGTCGGCCCGCGCGGGTGTTCACCGAGGCGCCGCGAGCGCGGCCTTCGGCGTACCAGGAAAGGTTTGTCCAGAGTGGATCAGCTGGGCTCGCCGGGGAGGAGGTGGTCCATCAGCGCGTCGAGGGTGATGGCGCCGACCAGGGTGCGGTTGTCGACCACCGCGACCAGTGGAGTCCGGGTGCGCGCCATCAGCGCGGCGATCTCGAGCACGGTGGCGTCGGGATCGACGACGGCGAGTTCATCATGTGGCTTGGACAGACACTCGGCGACCGTCCGGTTCTCTAAGCCACGGCAGAACTGGTCGGCGTGCTCCTCGTCGACGACTCGGGCCAGTGCCGGATCGTCCTGGTAATAGTGCGGAATCGCCATGCGCAGCACCTGAGTGCCGGGCAGGATCGTGACGGGCTGGTGCGTGCCGTCGACCACGATCAGTCCGGGCAGGTCGAGGCCGGCGAGCAGGCGGGCGGCCTGCAGCGCCGACGTGTCCGCGGTGATGACGGGAAACGGTGCGACGAGATCACGGGCACGCATGGCGGGCTCCCACAGCTGCGAAGATGACAAAACACGACGTTGGACGCACGTCACGCACCGCCTATCAGGCCTCCCAGAAACACCGTGACGGCGTCAAATTTACCGGGTACGCCCACGCCGGCGCGACTGGTCGGTGCGGTGGCGCGGCGTGCGATGCTCGACGGGTGCGTCTGGGAGATCGAACAGTGAATCCGCCGGTGGTCCTCGCCCCGATGGCGGGCATCACCAATGTCGCGTTCCGCCGGCTCTGTCGGGAGCAGGGCGGGGGCGTCTTCGTCTCTGAGATGATCACGACGGTCGCGTTGACACATCGCAATCCGAAGACCCAGCGGTTGATCCAGTTCGGTCCGGACGAGGACCCTCGCAGCATGCAGCTCTATGGGGTGGATCCGCGGATCACCGCGGCGGCGGTCGCCCGCGTCGTCGACGAGGGTCTCGCCGACCACATCGATCTCAACTTCGGCTGCAGCGTGAAGAAGATCACCAGCAAAGGGCGGCGGGTCGGCGATCCCGTGGAAACGCCGACTCTTCGGCGCGATCGTCGCCGCCGCCGTCGACGTGGCCAGGCCGGCCGGGATTCCGGTCACGGTGAAGATGCGCATGGGCATCGACGACGAGCATCTGACCTATGTGGAGGCCGGTCTCGTCGCGCAGGAGGCGGGGGCCACCTGGGTGGCCCTGCACGCGCGGACCGCCGCGCAACGGTATTCGGGACAGGCCGACTGGTCGGCGATCGCGACCCTCGTGCAGGCGTTGGAGATCCCGGTGCTGGGCAACGGTGACATCTGGGAGGCCGACGACGCCGTGCGCATGATGGCGCAGACGGGGTGTGCGGGCGTGGTCGTCGGGCGGGGCTGTCTGGGGCGGCCGTGGCTGTTCGCCGACCTCGAGGCGGCGTTCGCGGCGGACCCGCGGCGGAGCCTGCCCACGTTGGGCGAGGTGGCCGCGACCATGCGGCGGCACGCGGAGCTGCTCGTCGACTGGTGGGGGGCGGAGCGTGAGGCCGTCACCGACTTTCGCAAACACGTCGCGTGGTATCTCAAGGGGTTCCCGGTCGGGCCCGAGTTGCGCCAGTCATTGGCACTGGCGTCGAGTCTCATGGAGCTCGACGATCTGCTGGGCAAGCTCGATCCGACCGTGCCGTTTCCGACGGACAATGTCGGGCAGCCGCGTGGTCGCACCAACTCCCCGGCGAAGGTTGTGCTGCCCTATGGCTGGCTCGACGACCGCGACAGCGACGCCGTGCCGGTCGACGCCGAACTCGATGTCTCCGGCGGCTGAGACCGGTTGAGAGTGGCTGCAGAGCGGTTGAGAGTCGCCAAAAATCGCTGGGAGTCGCAACAGTTTTCACTTCTTTCCACAAGAAGTTGAAAGGACTTTCAGCGACCGGGCGAGATCTTTCTCGGCACCCCATTCGAATCTTTCCGCCACGTGGATGTTTGCGCTCGTTCTCCCTGCGTTTTCCTGTCCATGGGAGCGTTCCCAACGGCTAGTCTACGCAGATCAGGCCTGTCTGCTGTGCAAAGTGTCACCGAATGCTGTCGGATCCGGTTTCCCCCGCTTACTCTTCGCCCACAGTCAATGTCCGACGAGACTCATCCACCTCTTCCGGGCAGGCGATGAAAACGCCTCGGGCCACCAGTGCCGGGCGTCGACATGAGGAGACGACGTGACTCAGGTGAGCGCCACATATGTTTTCGACTTCGCTGAAGGCAACAAGGACCTCAAGGACCTGCTCGGCGGCAAGGGCGCGAACCTGGCCGAGATGACCAACCTGGGCCTTCCGGTGCCGCCGGGCTTCATCATCACCACCCGGGCGTGTCAGGCCTATCTCGAGACCGGTTCCACCCCCGCGGAGCTCGCCGCCGAGATCGACACCCATCTCGCCAGTTTGGAGCGGGCTCGGGGCAAGCGACTCGGTGACCCCATCGATCCGCTACTTGTCTCCGTGCGGTCGGGCGCGAAGTTCTCCATGCCCGGCATGATGGAGACCATTCTCAACGTCGGGCTCACCGACGAGAGCGTGCACGGGCTGGCCCGGCAGGCCGCCGCCGAGCCCGACCAGATCGACGCGGCGGCTCGCCGTTTCGCCTGGGACTCCTATCGCCGGCTGATCCAGATGTTCGGCAAGACGGTGTTCGGGATCGAGGGGGAGGCGTTCGAACACGCCCTCGACGAGGCGAAGCACGCCAAGGCGACCGACCTCGACCTCGACCTCGACGCAGACGATCTGCGCGTCCTGGTGGACACGTACAAGAAGATCTTCTCGGCGCACGCCGGCCGCGACTTCCCGCAGGATCCTCGCGAACAACTCGATCTCGCCGTCCGTTCGGTCTTCGACTCGTGGAACTCGCCGCGCGCCATCATCTATCGCCGGCAGGAACGAATCCCCGCCGATCTCGGCACCGCGGTCAACGTCGTCGCCATGGTCTTCGGCAACCTTGGTGAGGACTCGGGGACGGGAGTCGCCTTCACCCGGGACCCCGGCACCGGGGCGAGCGGCGTCTATGGCGACTATCTCGCCAACGCGCAGGGCGAGGACGTCGTCGCCGGCATTCGCAACACGGTCGGTCTCGACGAGCTCGAACGCCTCGACAAGACCAGTTTCGACGAACTCATGCGCATCATGTCCACATTGGAGTCACACTATCAGGACCTGTGCGACATCGAATTCACCATCGAGCGCGGCACCCTGTGGATGCTGCAGACGCGAGTCGGCAAACGCACCGCCGCCGCCGCGTTCGTCATCGCCAACCACCTCGTCGACGAGGGTGTGATCACCCTCGACGAGGCCGTGCTGCGGGTCTCCGGCTCGCAGTTGGCGCACCTGATGTTCCCCACCTTCGCACCCGGTGTCGCCACCGCCCCGATCGCCCATGGCATCGCCGCATCGCCGGGCGCCGCCGTCGGCCGGGTGGTCTTCGACGCCGCCACCGCAGCCGCGTCAGCCGCGACCGGGCAAAAGGTGATCCTCGTGCGCCGTGAGACCAACCCCGACGACCTGCCCGGCATGATCGCCGCGCAGGGCATCCTCACCTCGCGGGGCGGCAAGACCTCACACGCCGCCGTCGTCGCCCGGGGCATGGGCAAGACCTGCGTCTGCGGCGCCGAGGCGCTCGACGTCGATGTCGTGACAGGACAGTTCACCGTGCACGGTCAGGTGGTGCGCTCCGGCGACACCATCTCGATCGACGGCACCAGCGGCGAGATCTATCTCGGCGAGATCCCGGTGCAGCCCTCACCCGTCGTGCGATATTTCGAAGGGGAACTCGACCCGGCGAGCGACCCGCTCGTCGCCGCCGTCGACCGCCTGCTGCGCCACGCCGACGACCGTCGACGTCTCGGGGTGCGCACCAACGCCGACACCCCCGACGACTCGGCCCGCGCCCGCCGTTTCGGCGCGCAGGGCATCGGCCTGTGCCGCACCGAACACATGTTCCTCGGCGACCGCCGCGAACTCGTCGAAAGCCTCATCCTCGCCGACACGCCCGCCGAACAGCAGGCCGCCCTCGACGCGCTGCTTCCCCCGCAGCGCTCCGACTTCATCGAGATCTTCCACGCGATGCGGGGACTGCCGGTGACCGTGCGGCTCATCGACCCGCCGCTGCACGAGTTTCTGCCCTCGCTCGTCGAACTCGAGGTCGACGCGGCGGTCGCCCGCGCCACCGGAGCCACCGCCGACCGCACCCGGCAGGACAAACTGCTCACCGCCGTGCGACGCATGCACGAGCAGAACCCCATGCTCGGGCTGCGCGGGGTGCGGCTCGGGCTGGTGATCCCCGGACTGTTCGCGATGCAGGTGCGGGCGATCGCCGAGGCGGCGGTCGCGGTCAAGACCGCCGGGGGAGACCCGCACCCAGAGATCATGGTGCCGCTCGTCGGGGCGGTTCAAGAGCTTGAGACCGTACGCGCGCAGGCGCTCACCGTGCTCGCCGCGGTCAGCGAGGAGTCGGGGGTGGAGATCTCCCCCGAACCGCGCACCGCCGACGGTGTGCGGGCGCTCATCGGCACGATGATCGAGGTTCCACGGGCGGCACTCACCTCCGCGCAGATCGCCGAAGTGGCGCAGTTCTTCTCCTTCGGCACCAACGACCTGACACAGATGACGTGGGGTTTCTCCCGCGACGACGTCGAAGGGTCGTTCTTCACGCCCTATCTGGAGCTGGGCGTCTTCGGTGTGTCGCCGTTCGAGTCGCTCGACCGCGACGGCACCGGGCGGCTGGTGCGGCTGTCCGTGGAGGAGGGCCGGTCTGTGCGCCCAGACCTCAAGGTCGGAGTCTGCGGCGAACATGGCGGCGACCCCGACTCGGTGCACTTCTTTCACGACGCCGGGCTCGACTATGTCTCGTGTTCGCCGTTCCGGGTGCCGGTGGCGCGACTCGAGGCCGGCCGGGCGGCCGTCGCCGCCGACCTGGGACGACACGCGGGTTCCGACACCCGCTGACGCCGCGCTGCTGACCCGATCCGGCCGGGCCCTATGGTCCGGCCGGCGGCCTCACGGCGCCCGCCACGTGGCGGCGTCATCGCGCCACGCGTGCGCGAGCCGGGCCGCGATGCGGTCGGCGGCGGACCGCGCGTCGCGATGCAGTGTGGGCACGTCGGTGGTCACCCGCAGCAACACGGCGAGCAGGGCGCGCTCGCCCGCGGCATAGGTCACGACCTGGCCGAAGGAGCCACGCACGATGACCTCCTGCAGCTCGCCGTGGCTCGCCGTGTCGGTGATGCGCTGGCTGAGTCCCAGGTGGACGGCGCTGAGCGCGGCGACGCCTTCCGGTTCGACCGAGAAGGTCTGGGTGGCGCTGAGATCATGGGCGATGACCATGCCGTCGGTGGTCGCGACGACACTGCCCTCGATGGAGTCGGTGCCCTGCCGCAGCCCGTGCAACTCGGCGAGCACGTCGGAGTAGGGGTCCCCGCTGACATCGAGATCCACGAGTGTCTCCTTGTCGATATGGTCGACTGGGTGTCCCGACGTATCGTAGGTCCCCAGCGCCCACTCGTGGCATGCGGCGGTTGTCACAGATATTCGACCTGACGCCCGCGCAGGCGGCGGCGGGTGTCCAGAACGGCGGTGGCCTCCTCGGCGACCATCTCATAGTCGATGTCGTCGTGGTCGGTGAGCAGGACCACGAGGTCGGCGTCGCGGACCTCATCGACGCTTAACGGCACCCGGACGATGCGCGGGTCGAGGTGGTCGAGCTGGGCGTGCGAGTCGCACGCGTGCACGCGTGCGCCATTGGCGAGCAGATGGTCGGCGACAGCGATCGCGGGAGACTCGCGGGTGTCGCCGGTGTTGGCCTTGTAGGCGAGACCGAGCAGCAGGATCTTCGTCCCGTTCAGCGGCAGTCGGCGCTGGTTGAGTGCGTGGACGATTCGGTGCGTCACATAGTCGGGCATGTGGGCGTTGATGTCGTTGGCGAGATGGACGAACCGGAACGACACTCCGAGACGCCGTTCGACCTGCCACGACAGATAGCTCGGATCGATCGGCAGGCAGTGGCCCCCGACTCCGGGCCCGGGGGTGAAACGCATGAACCCGAATGGTTTGGTCGCGGCCGCGTCGATGGTCTCCCAGATGTCGATGCCGAGATCGCCGGCGAACATCGCGACTTCGTTGACGAGCGCGATGTTGACCGCGCGAAACGTGTTCTCGAGCAGTTTGGCCAGCTCGGCGACCTTCGGGCCGCTCACCGGCACCGTCCGGTCGACCAGAGTCGCATAGAAGTCGTTCACCTCGCGCAGGGACGCCTCGCCGACCCCGGAGACCAGCTTCGGGGTCGCCTCGAAGGAGTGGTCGCTGGCCGGGTCGATGCGTTCGGGGCTGTATCCGAGCGAGAAGTCGGTCTCGGCGCGCAGCCCACTGCCCTTCTCGAGGATCGGCCGCACGATCTCTTCTGTCGTGCCCGGATAGGTGCTCGACTCGACCACGACCATGCAGCCGGGCCGCACGAACGGTGCGATGGTCTCGGCGGCGCTCACCGCGAAGGAGAGATCCGGCGCGCCCTCCCGCAACGGGGTCGGGACGGCGATGATCGCGACGTCGAAGCCGCGACATTCCTGCGGGTTGGTCGAGATCCGATAGCGCTGGGAGGCGAACGCGGCCGCCAAGTCGTGATCGGTGACGTCGGGGGTATAGGACTCGCCCTCCCGCAGTCGCGCGACCTTGTGTTCGTCGACGTCGAAGCCGACGACGTCATAACCACGGGTGACGGCGTGTATCGCGAGCGGCAGCCCGACATAGCCCTGTCCGAGCACGACCACCCGCCGCGGGTTGTCGGGGTGCTGCTGGGTGCGTGCGCTCATGTTCGTGCCTCCCCGATCGTCCCTGTCCGACGACAGGGCGTGTCTGATGCGGTGACGGACCTGATGGTCCGAACCGGGTTCTCCGACCCGGCTCAGCGTCCGGCCGTTGCGAGGGCCGCCCGGGTGGCCGTGATCGTGGCGGCGATGGTGTCGTTCAACGACATCTCGGGACGCCACCCGATGAGCTCGCCGATGCGGGTGATGTCGGGGTCGCGGTGCGGGGTCTCCTCGAACTGGTTGCCGAAGACATCGACGTGGCTGATGAATCGCAGGTCACTGCTCGACCGGGTGGCGGCGACGACCCGCTCGGCGAGATCGAGGATCGTGACCCGTTCCGGTGATGCCACGTTGACCACCTGGCCGATGACCCGCGGATGATCGTGCAGCCCGATCAATGCTCGAACCGCGTCACTGACGTGGCAGAAGCAGCGTGACTGCTCGCCGTCGCCGTAGACGGTCAGCGGCTCGCCGCGCAGTGCCTGGTCGATGAACCGGGGCAGCACCATGCCATAGGCGGGGCTCTGCCGGGGGCCGACCGTGTTGAACAGTCGCGCGATGACGATCGGCAGGCCGCGAGCGTGATGGTGCGCGAGAGCGAACATCTCGGCGATGGCCTTCCCCGCGCCATATGTCCACCGTGGAGTCGTCGTCGGGCCCATCACGATGTCGGCGTCTTCCCGCAGTCGTGCCTGATTCTTGCCATAGACCTCGGACGACGACGCGATGAGGATCCGGTGACGGCCGGGATCTGCTCGGTCGAGGATCGTCTGCGTTCCGTCCACAATGGTGCGCAACGCGGTGAGTGGGTCTTCGAGAACCCGGCGCACACCGACCGTCGAGGCCAGATGGATCACCGAGTCGCTCGACGAGATCAGTTGTTCGACCAGCTTCCCGTCGAGCACGCTGCCCTCAACGAAACGTAGCTCCGGCCGACGCGCCAGGTGGTCGAGGTTGTGTGTTCGTCCGGTTGAGAGATCGTCGAGACAGGTGATCTCGTCGCCGCGGGCCACAAGCGCCTCGCATAGGTGACTTCCGATAAAACCGGCTCCGCCGGTCACCAGGATCCGGGACATTTCGCGCTCCCCCCAGGCCGTTGCCGGCCACGCGCTGATCCGCTGGTGCTCCTGAGCACAACCTAGCACGATTTTTCCTCAGATAAGACGCTATGGGAGTCCTGTTCGTAGCATCCTCAGGGATAGCGGGCACCACTCGAGGACGGCGAGGGCGGGAGCGCAACGGTGACACGGGTACTCGTAGTCGATGACGACCCCGAGGTCGTGACCCTGGTCGAATACAAGCTCAACCAGCAGGGTTTCGGCGTCGAATCGGCGGGTGACGGGCAACAGGCACTGGACAAGGTCGCCGCCGACCCACCCGAACTCATCCTGCTCGACATCATGATGCCCGGACTCTCCGGTCTCGACGTGCTGGAGAACCTGCGCAGCAACGGGGCGACGGTGCAGATCCCTGTGATCATGCTGACGGCGAAGGCTCAGGAGGACGATGTGGCGCGCGGGTTCTCGTTGGGAGCCGACGACTACATCATCAAGCCGTTCAGCCTCAAGGAGCTCATGAGCAGAATCAACGCGGTCCTCACCAGAGCCAAGCGCTAGCCGGCCGAAGCGTCGTCGCGACAGGGGTGTCACGTGCTTGAAATCGTCTCCATCGCGGCGCTGACCATGTCGATCTGCGTCGCCATTCTGTTGGTGATCATCGCGGTTCGGCGAATTCGGTTGTTGCGGGGCCAGCAACGTCGTGCCGCCGCCGTCGACCGGCTGCGTGACGCGGCGGTGGAACTCGTGGTCGAAGGCACGCCGCCCGAGAACGTGCCGCCTCAGGACGCGGACCTCCTCGCCGAAGTGCTGTGGCGCTATTCGCGACAGCTCACCGGAGACTCCAGGGAACGCATCGCCGCCTACTTCGAAGAAGTGGGCTTGGTCGACCGGCAACTCGCGGCGCTGACGAGCCGCCGCGCCTGGCAGCGGGCGCAGGCCGCGTTCGGGCTCGGTGACACGTGCTCACCCCGCGGCGTCGCCCCGCTCATCGCCGCCCTCGACGACCCGGACCGGGCCGTGCGCGCCGCCGCGACCCGCAGCCTCGGCAGGCTGAAGGCCGCCGAGGCGGTGCGTCCACTGGCCTGGGCCGCGGCGCGTCGGCGGGTGCCGGCGGTGCTCGCCGGCTCGATGCTGCTGGAGATCGGCCCGCCGGCGTTGCCTCAACTGCTCGAACTCGCCGACCATCCCGATCCGGCGGTGCGCGGGTTCGCCATCGAACTCACCGGCTATCTGGGGGGCGCCGGCGAGGCCGACCGGCTCATCGACCACCTCGTCGACGTCGACCCGACGGTGCGGGCCTCCGCGTGCCTGGCTCTGGGGCGGCTCGGCGCCGACCAGGCGTCGCACCGGGTGCGCTCGCTGCTCACCGATCTTGTCCCGTCGGTGCGTGCGGCGGCGGCCGAGGCACTCGGCGAGATCGGTGACCCGCTGGTCGCCGACTATCTGCTGCATCAGGCTCGGCACGACGAGTTCGAGCCGGCTCACGCCGCGGCCGTGGCGGTGGCTCGGCTCGCACCCCACGCGACCTTCGCCGCGGCCGTGGGACCAGACCCCGGTCCGCACCTGCTCGAGCAGGCGGATCTGCTCCGAGGCCCTGCGGCGTGAGGCGAATCGGACGCGACCGGATCGATGATCAGGGTCGCCGTGCCAGAGGAGGTGATGTGCGATGACGCAGGCGTTCCTCGTGCTGACCATCATCCTGATCTCCTTCTATCTGGTCATGAACGCGCTCTATCTCATCGGCGCCGTGATCGCGGCAGTGGGCATGGTCCGGTTCGGACGCGACTATCAGCGGTCGACGGCCAACGAGACGTTCGCGTCGCCGTTGACCCCAGCGGTGTCGATCCTCGTGCCGGTGCACAACGAGGAGGCCGGCATCATCAACACGGTGTGGTCACTGCTCAACCTGCGGTTTCCGCGATTCGAGGTCATCGTCGTCGACGACGGGTCGACCGACTCGACGATGTCGAGGCTGCAGGAAGAGTTCGAGCTTTTTCCGGTGCGGCGGGCACTGCGCCCGATCGTCGAACACAAACCGGTGATCGCTGGCTATCGGTCGCGGCGCTATCCCAGTCTCACGGTGTTGAGCAAGGTCGGTGGCGGCAAGTCCGACGCGCTCAACACCGGTCTCGCGGCCGCGCGCAACCCTTATCTGGTGGCGGTCGACGGCGACGCCGTCATCGAGGAAGACGCGGTGCTCGGCGCGGCGCAGCCCATGTTCGACGACCCGGACATGGTGATCGCCACCGGTGGCATGGTCCGGGCGATCAACACCAGCGTCGTCCACCGAGGCCGCGTAAGTCAGGTCCGGCTTCCCCGTACCCCGGTCATTGGAATTCAGGTCTTGGAATATCTTCGGTCGTTTCTCGTCATGCGCATGTTCTGGACCAGCCGCAACACGTTGCTCATCATCTCCGGCGCGTTCGGGCTGTTTCGTCGATCGTCGGTGGAGGAGGTGGGCGGTTGGTATCACACGGCCGCCGACGACATCGAAATGGTGCTGCACCTGCACCGGCACATGGGCGAGCAGGGGCGTGACTATCGCATCGAACTCGTGCCGGAGCCGGTCTGCTGGACCGAGGTTCCGTTCACGATGCGCGATCTGCTCACCCAACGTCGGCGATGGCACCGAGGCTTGGCCGAGGCGATGTGGCGGCACCGCGACGCGGTGGGGCGCGCCCGGTTCGGCAAGTTCGCGATCTTCGGCATGCCCATCGGGGTGGTCGAGATCCTCGGTCCGATGGTCGAACTCTTCGCCTGGCTCATCGTGATCATCGGGTTCGTCCTGGGTGTGCTGTCCCTCCCGGTGTTCTTGATCTTCCTTTCGCTGTCGCTGTTGGCCAACCTCACCCTGTCGTTCGCCGCGGTGGCGATGGCTCAGGTGGGTTATCGGCGCACGGCGGCGGGCTGGGAGACGATACGTTTGGTGCTCTACGCGATCCTCGAGCTCTTCGGGTTTCGCCAGCTGGTCGCCTTCTGGTGCGTCCTGGGTGTGACGGACTTCCTGCGCTCGAAACAGGACTACAAACAGCCGACCCGGCGCGGGGCGTGAGTGATGGCAAACCCCAGATCGACCCGTACGCCGTGAGGCTCGCGCAGCCCCCTCGGACCGTTCGTCTAGGCTACGTCGGTGTCGATCCAGACGGGGCGACGCCGCCAACCCGGGCGACGCCGTCGCCAACCAGGGGTGTCGCTGGCGCGGGCGCTGGTGCTCATCGCGGCGATCGCGGCGATCGTCCGGTTGCTGACGTTGCCGGATCCTGTTCGCGCTCCGGTCGCGGCGGGATCGCCGGCCGCGCCCGAGGCGACCCTCGACCAACCCGTGGCGAGCGCGCAGTCGGGGACGCTCGCGGACGGAAGCTCCTACGCCCCCCGGCTCTATCTGACGTTGACCGATTCGGTCGGGCTCGCCGAGACCGCCGATCACGCATATCTGCGGCTCGTTCGGCGCTCTGCCACGAACGTCGTCGAGTTGCGGCGGTTCCGCGCGGCCGACGTCCCACAGTTCGACGCGTTCGCGGTCACTGGCGCCACGCTCGTGTGGGCTGAGACCACGGTCCCGACGGAGGGCGCCCCACACACGGTGTTGTGGCGGTCCGACTGGCGCTCCGGTGGGCGACCCAAGCAGATCACGGCCGACACCGGCGAGGCCGCGTTCACCGGCTCGCAATTCGACCTCACCATTGACGGCGGCCGAGTCATGTGGGCGGCGGTCACCCCCGACGGCCACCCCGGTGGCGGGGTGCTCACCGAGGTGCGCTCCGTGCCGATCGGCGGTGGCGAGGTCACCGCGAAACGTCTTGACGGCGAATTCGCCCTCACCACACCGCCATGGGTGGTCAGCCTCGCGGGTGGCCGGGGCATCCCGATGCGGTTGCGTAATCTCCGCACCGGAGCCAAGCTCTCCGTCGCGACCAGTGCGCCGGAGACCGCCGCCTGTGGGCCGTTGTGGTGCCGGTTCGGCATCGTGAACAACAACACTCTGGTGCGGCTCGACATCGCGCACCCCGACGGTGGCGCCCGTCGGCGCATCGGCGGCAGGGAGGCCACGCCGACCCTCACCGACGTCGCGCTCATCGACCGTTTCGTGCCGTTGACCACCGACCGGGGAGCCGATTTCGGCGCCGATCCGGCGGCCAGTGACGGTCCCGCCGCCAGCGACGGCCCGGCCGCGAGCGCCACCGAAATCGACGGGGTCAACCTCAGCCTCTATGACCTCGAGACGGGCCGGACCAGCCTGATCGCCACCGATGTCGCCGGCGTGCGTGGTCACGCGACTCTGTTGTGGTGGGCCACCGGTTTCGGCGCCGATGAACAGTGGCACGCCATCGACGTGCGGGACCTGCGCTGAGCGCCGAGTGGGCGGCGCGCCGGTTCGTCGCCGAATCGCCCAAGACCGGGGTCGCCGGTCGGGCCGAGGCCGACCGCAGTCCATTCGGCCGTGACCGAGCCCGGGTGCTGCACTGTGGTGCGTTCCGCCGACTCGCGACCAAGACCCAGGTGCACACGACGGGCACCGACGGCGACGGGCTCGTGCGCACCCGACTCACCCACTCGCTGGAGGTGGCTCAGATCGCCCGGGAGATGGGGGAGAGCCTCGGCTGCGACCCCGACGTCGTCGACACCGCCGGACTCGCCCATGACCTCGGCCACCCGCCGTTCGGACACAACGGCGAGGACGCGTTGCACGAGGCGGCCCGCGCCTGCGGCGGTTTCGAGGGAAACGCCCAGACCCTGCGGGTGCTCACCCGGCTCGAGGCGAAGATCGCCCTGCCCGACGGCACCTCGGCCGGGCTCAACCTCACCCGTGCGAGCCTCGACGCCACCTGCAAATATCCGTGGCCCCGCCGCCCCGGACAGCGCAAGTTCGGCGTCTACCCCGATGACGTGCCGATCTTTTCCTGGCTGCGCGCCGGCGACCCCGACGACACGAGGGCTGGCGACGCGGGCGCGCTGGGGGACCGGCGCTGCCTCGAGGCTCAGGTGATGGACTGGGCCGACGACGTGGCATATTGCGTGCACGACGTCGAAGACGGCGTCAGCGCGGGGCTCATCAGCCTCGACACGCTGTTGCGTGACCCCGACGAACGGGCCGCGCTCTGCGTCGACGTCGCGCAAACCTATTCCACCGAATCGGCGGCGCGCCTAGCCGGACCGCTCGATCGGCTGCTCGCCGATCCGGTGCTCGCCACGGTGGCGCGTTTCGACGCCAGCCACGCCATGCATGTCGCGCTCAAACGCGCCGCCAGTCTCCTCATTGGACGGTTTGTCGCGGCTGCGGTCGACGCCACCCGCAAGAGGTTCGGATCCGACCCTCTCCGGCGTTATCAGGCCGACCTTGTCGTGCCGACGCCGGTGCGGGCGCAGTGCGCGCTGCTCAAGGGCATCGCCCTGCGTTATGTGATGCGCCGCGAGGGCTCGGCGCGGCGTTATCAGCGTGAGCAAGAGGTGCTGCGTGAGCTCGTCTCGGTGCTCGTGTTGCGGGCCCCCGACGTGCTCGATCCAATCTTCGCGCCGTTGTGGCGTGCGGCACCCGACGACGCTGCTCGGCTGCGGGTCGTCATCGATCAGGTCGCCTCACTCACCGATCCGGCGGCTCTCGCCTGGCATCGGCGGCTGTGCCGCTGACCGGCGCTCACGACACCACGCGATCGGACGGCCGATCAGCTGGCGAGTGGGCCGGCGAATCGTAGTGTGCCCTCGCGGCGGCCACCGCGGGCAACTCGGCCTCGATGAGCTCGACGAGGCCACGCAGCGCCCCGGCGACCCGGCCACCGAGCGGGGTCAGGCTGTATTCGACGTGCGGCGGGATGGTGGTGTGCACCTGCCGCCGGACCAGGCCGTCGCGTTCGAGTGCGTGAAGCGTCTGAGAGAGCATCTTCTCGCTCACCCCGTCGACGCGACGGCGCAGCGCGTTGAACCGGTATCTGTCCTCGGTCAACGCGACGAGCGCGAGCACGCCCCACTTCGAACCGACGTTGTCGAGGACCTGGCGCGACGGGCAGTCGCGCGCGAAGACGTCGGCGATGAGCTCGTCCGTGGGGTCCATGGCCTCCACTGTAGCGCCGCGGCGCCCCACATAGCGATGGCGCCTAATGGAGTGATCGTACTCACGAAAGGTTGGCACTTTCAAAAAGAGAGTGCACCGTAAGTGGTGACCGCTCTACCCGGTCCCACCCCACGAGGAGCTTCCATGATCACTGTGACCGCGGCGACTGGCCACCTCGGCCGTCTCGTCATCGCCGACCTGCTCACCCGAGGCGTGGCCGCCGGTGAAATCACCGCAGCCGTACGCGATCCAGACAAAGCCGCCGATCTCGCCGAGCTCGGAGTGCGCGTGCGCCTCGCCGACTACAACCGGCCGGAGACCCTCGAGTCCGCCCTCACCGGCACCGATCGGCTCCTGCTGATCTCGTCGAACGAGATGGGCCGACGCACCACTCAACACACCGCCGTCGTCCACGCCGCCGCGCGGGCCGGCGTCTCACTCATCGCCTACACCAGCATCCTCCGCGCCGACACCTCGAGCATGCTGCTCGCCGGCGAGCACCTGGCGACCGAGAACGTCATCCGCGACAGCGGCCTCGACCACGTGCTCCTGCGCAACGGGTGGTATCTGGAGAACTACACCGACAACCTCGCCCCAGCGCTCGCCCACGGTGCGCTGCTCGGCGCGGCGCGGGACGGCCGGATCTCCGCCGCCAGCCGCGCCGACTACGCCAGCGCCGCCGGCGCGGTGCTGACCGGCGACGGGCACGTCGACGCCACCTACGAACTCGGTGGCGACCACGCCTTCACACTCACCGACCTCGCCGCCGAGATCACGAAGCAGTCGGACACCCAGGTCGCCTACGCCGACCTGCCAGAGGCCGAATATGCCCAAGCCCTCATCGCCAACGGCGTGCCGGACGTCTTCGCCGAGATGCTCGCCGACTCCGACCGGGGCATCACGCGCGGCGACCTCTTCACCGACAGCACCGACTTGGCCCGGCTCATCGGCCGCCCGGCCACCACTGTCGCGCAGGCCGTCGCCGCCGCGTTGCGGGCTCGCTGAGGCCGATGCGTCACGGCGGCGTCGGCGACAGCCGCGCTCAGTGGGTGTAGGCGGCGAGTCGGTCGGCCCGCTCGGGGTCGCGAAGTTTGAGCAGCGTCACCTTCTCGATTTGGCGGATGCGTTCGCGGGAGAGCCCGAACTCGCGGCCCACCTCGTCGAGTGTGCGTTGCCGTCCGTCGTCGAGGCCGAAGCGCAGGCGGATCACTTCCTGTTCGCGTTGCGACAGCGTCGCGAGCACGATCTCCACGTCGCTGCGCAGCGCCCCGGTTGCGTCGTCGCCCGTCGGTCTCGGCGGTTGGTTGGCGACGAAGTCGCCGAGCACACTGTCGCCGTCGTCGCCGACCGACTGATCGAGTGAGACGGGCTGGCGGTCGTAGGAGACGAGTTCCAGCACCTCATAGGGTGCGACTCCGAGGCCGGCGGCGATCTCGGCGACCGTCGGCTCCCGGTTGAGCTCGGCCGACAAGTCCCGGCGCACCCGGACCATCCGGTTGACCTGTTCGACCATGTGCACGGGGATGCGGATGGTGCGGGCTTGGTCGGCCATGGCGCGGGTGATGGCTTGGCGGATCCACCAGGTGGCGTAGGTGGAGAACTTGTAGCCCTTGGTGTAGTCGAACTTCTCCACGGCGCGGATGAGGCCCAGGTTGCCTTCCTGGATCAGGTCGAGCAGCGGCATGCCTCGTCCGGTGTAGCGCTTGGCGATGCTCACGACGAGGCGCAGGTTGGCCTCGAGCAGCTGGTTCTTGGCGGTGCGGCCCTCGACCATGACGGTGCGCAGGTCGGCCCGGGCCGACCGGTCGAGGTCTGTGCTGGTGAGGCGTTCCTCGGCGACTAGGCCGGCCTCGATGCGGCGGGCCAGCTCGACCTCTTGCGCGGCGGTGAGCAGCCGGGTCCGGCCGATGCCGTTGAGATAGGCACGGACAAGGTCGGTGCAGACGGCCCGGTCGTCGGCTTCGAGCCGCTGCGCCTCTGCCTCGGCGAGGGCCTCGGCGTTGGGGTCGTCGTCGCTGAGCTCATCGAGCCCGATGATGCGTGATGTCGTCACAGCAACGAGAGTGCGCTGTGACGCGTTAAATCCTGGTGAGGTTTTCGCCCACGCGGTCACCACGCGCAGTCGTGATCCAGACAGTACGGGCGATGTGGTCGACCCGTCGCCTCGCTCAGGCGTCGATGATGACCGTGCGCGGCCCCACGTTGACGCTCTCCACCAGCATGTGTTGCCTGAATCGTCCCGTTTGGACCGTCGCGCCCCGCCCGCGAAGCTCCTCGACGAACGCTGTCACCAGCGGCTCGGCCGCCTCCGCCGGAGCCGCCGCGATCCAGCTCGGCCGCCGGCCCTTGCGGGTGTCGGCGTAGAGGGTGAACTGGCTCACCACCAGCAGGGGTGCCCCGATGCTCGCGGCCGACTCATCGTCGTCGAGGATGCGCAGCTCGTGCACCTTGCGGGCCAGCGTCGCGGCGACGGGTGCCGTGTCGGTGTGGGTCACGCCGACCAGCACCAGCAGACCGTCGGTGATGTCGCCGACCACCTCGTCGTCGACCGTCACCGACGCTCGGCTCACCGTCTGCACCACCGCTCGCATGTGGGTCACCCTACGTCCCCGGCGCCACCCGGCGCCGGGGACGAGCGGGTCATCCGCGCCGCGTCGCCTGTGGTGGCGTAAAGAGAGGGGCGACGAGATCGAGAACCGCGTCGTCGTCGAGGTCGGTGTCGGCGGCCAGCGGAGCGCCGATCTCCCGAAGCACGACCGTGATGAGCGCCAGCAGCGTCGCCGGGTCCAGTGGCACGGGGGATACGCCGAACATGCGGCTCTGGTGCAGGAAATAGCGGGGTTCGTCGGAGACCCGGTTGATGAGAATCTCGTTGATGATCTCGAACCGTGCGTAACGCAGCCGCCGCACCCGAAACACGGCGACCGAGTGGGTCTTCACCGTGGCCTGATCCGGCGATATCCGCTCGATCCGGCCGCCGCCAGTGTTGACGATCGTCACCGTCCGACGCCGCGGGCGGCGGGTGACGGGCTCGTCGCGTTCGCGCGTACCCGGGGAATCCGGGGCGACCACCAACGGCCTGGTCTTGCGGGTCCGGTCGCGCAGGTGCCTGTTGACCCGAACCGGGTCGGTGCGTTCGTCGAGCCGGAATGCGAACTCGTAGCTGAAGAATTCGCTGACGCCGCTGCGGGCCTTCGACCAGCCCCGGAGCCGTCTCACCACCGCCGGCACGAGATAGACACCGGCCGCGATGGCGATGACCGGCCACAACGCGCCGACCTGTCGCCACCACGGGTCGTCGCCGCGATTGTGCAGATCGGTGGTGACGAACGCGAACAGCACGGCGACGAGCGCGAGGAACAGTTGCAGCGCACTGTAGGCGTCGCCGCCGGCCGGCCGGCTCGGCCGCGCGCCGAACCGGCTGCGTTCGATCTCGGCCATCGCCTCCTGCTCGGAGCGGCTCTGCTGCTGCTCATAGAGCAGGCGCTCCATCCACGCCTGCTCGACGGCTCGCTCGAGACTGTCGACGTTGGCCACGACGCCATCGAGCAGGGTCCGCCACTGACGCAGTTGTTGGTGCAGGTCGGAGAGCTCGACGGCGTGCCGGTCGGGGGTGTCGTCGGCGGGGTCATCGCTCGCGCCGGCGATCGGTTTGCCGTTGAGATGGTCGACGGCGAGCGACGCGATCTCGTGAATGTTGGCGATCAGCGGCACTTTCGCCGCCGCGAGCATCACATAGCCGCGCAGTTGTGGCTCGCTGGCCCCGATCGCCAGGTCGGGGGTGCGTTCACTGTGCGCGGCGCCGAGGTCGAGTTGGATGAGGCGCGACTGGCGGTGCAGCACCGCGATCATCTCGTCGAGCAGGCTGCGCCGCACACTCTCCACCGACCATTTGATCTTTTGAAGCGACTCGCGGGACGTGACGGCGAGGAAGTGTCGCAGGGTGGATATCTGGCCGGGCGTCGCGCGGGCGTCCGAGTCATGGGCGAGTTGCGCCATGATGTCGGTGATCGAGATCAGGGTCGCGGTGGCACCCCGGGTCTGGTCGAGATATTCCTCGATAAACGAATAGCGTTCGAAGAAGACCATCGGTGAGAGGGTGAAGTTGAAGGCGCCCTCGACGAAAGTGTTGAGTTGAAAGAACGTCAAGGCCCCGAGCGGCGGGCCGACGCGTCGCCGTTCATCGCTCGGCTGGCGGCCGGGGTCCTCGATCAACCCGTTGTAGCGGCGTATCGCGGCCGAACCCTCGCGGTGCCCGGGAGGGGCTTCCCGGTGGCGGTCGACGCGGAAGTCGCCGCCGAAGACTTCACAGATATGCGTACGCAGCGCGGCCTCGACGTGGTCACCACGGCCCGCGCCGTCGGCCGTGAATGTGTAGAAGCCGTGTTCGTCGACTCGCAGCGTGACCCGGGTGACGCCGACGTCGACGAGCGCCCGATTGGCTGCCTCGGCGCGACTGCCCGTGACGGTCGGGGCATTGAGCGACTCGGCGGAGAGGTTCAAAGTCATCGTCACATCGATGGGGCGACCCTGCTCGTCGGATTGGCTGGGAGGGGTGCAGACGCCGTGCCGGTCATAGCCGAACGACATCGGCAGCACCTCGAGCACCCGGCGCAGCACCGAGCACTGCAGCAATGGGACATAGTCCGGGTCGTCGAGACGGCTTGAGGAGAAGATCGTCGGGTCGTCGAGATGCCGCTGCCACCCGTTGGCCGTGACGCTGTAGAAGTTGGCTCGGCCGACGGGAAGCCACATGGACACAGTCACGTCATTCACGTTGGGCGCTCCTGGAGTGCTCGCACGTTTCCGCGCTGTCCACTGTAGGAATCATGCGCCCGGAATCGATCAGTGTGACGGATGTAAATATCGAATGATCGGATATTCCATGGTGGAGAGTCGCAGGGGCGCGCCGTCCGGGTGGGCGGCCCGTGTGCGTGACCTCCCGGCGAGTCATCGGCGCTATAAGCGCCGTTTTGATGGCTTTCGCGAGGACTTAGCACTCAGCGGTGGAACACTCAGCCGTGAGTGTTCCACCGCTGGATGTATCTTGGAGATATTGTCGTCGATCGGCTCTCCTGTCACCTGACAATTGGAGATTGGGCGGCAGTGCCGAACCCTTGCTGCCCCTGGGTTTCGAACCGCTGGAATGCCGACCGGAACGGGGAGATCGTGGTGACGTCAGTTGTTCATCGCATCCCTTGGAGATCGCATTGACTGTCGTTACCCAACCACCCGGGCAGCGGTTCGGCGATGACCTCGGCCGTCTGTGGCGGGAACTCGGCGACTATCTCGTCTTCGGGCACCACCGCGTCGACACCAGGTTCGACGGCATCGACGAGAGGCTTGACCGCACAGATGCCAGGCTTGACCGCGTCGAGACGAGGCTTGATCGGGTCGAGACGAGGCTTGACCACATCGAAACCAGGCTTGACCGCGTCGAGATGAGACTTGATCGGGTCGAAACCAGGCTTGACCACATCGAAACCAGGCTTGACCACATAGACGCCAGATTCGACCGTCTGGAGAAGGCGTTCGACAGTCATACGAGGCGGGTCGACGCACAGTTCGAACGGCTCTTCGCATACATCGAACGGGACGAGAAAAATCGCGTCTGACGTTGGGCGGCGCGTACGGCACGCGAGATGAGCGGTGGCCCGTCAATCGACGTTCGTGGGGACGAGGAATCCTTTCTCCACCAACTGTTGCACGACGGGCGCCGCCATCGCGGCGAGTGTCGCAGACGGCGTGTCGAACGCTGCCGCGAGCACCGATAGCTGATCGGCCAAGGATGTCGCGCCGTCGGCCCCGGACACCAGTGCGAGCGCGATCGGGTCGACCTCCCGCGACCAGTTGAGCCCGCCATCGAGAGTGAGCACCTGACGATCCACCTGCCAGTCCTCGCCGTCATGGCTGGCGTGCTGAGTGAGCCGCAGGTCGGGACTGCGCTGATAGCGGGCGGCGAGCAGGTCCGGACCGGGGCGTCGCGCGAGCCACTCGCGTCTGTCGAACCAGCGGGCCACCTCGTCGCCCCACGGTTGAGCTATCGAGTGGCGGAGGTCCTCCACGCGTACAAGTGGATGGGTGTGACCGGAGCGTCGGATGGTGACAAGGCCGAAACCGACGGCCTCGACCTTGTGGTCGTCGAACCAGTCGAGCCACGCCTGCGCACGCAGCGGGTCGACCCGGGTGCCACCGGCGAGTTCGGCGGCGTCGCGCATCCATAGCTGGACGTATTCGACCGGGTCGGAGAGCTCGCGTTGGATGATCCACGCGTCGTGGCCGGCGGGGACCCAACCGGCCACCCGGTCGCGCCAGTCTTCGCCCCGCACATGCAGCCAATTGGCCAGGAACTGCATGGTGCCGCCGTCGGTGAGCAGGTCGGGCGCGGCGCCGGCGAGTTCGGCGCAGATCGCGTCGCCGCCCCGGCCCGAGTCGCGATAGCTATATCGCGTGGTCGGCGGGCCCACCACGAACGGTGGGTTGCTCACCACGAGGTCGAAGCGTCGCCCCCGCACCGGCGCGGTCATGTCGCCGGCGAGCAGCTCCCACTCGAGGCCGTTGAGTCCGGCGGTGGTGGCGGCGAACCGCAGTGCCCGCTCGGACAGGTCGGTGGCGGTGACCGCGCCGGCGTGGCGGGACAGGTGCAACGCCTGCACCCCGCAGCCCGTGCCGAGGTCGAGCGCGGTGCCGACCGGCCGGCGGATCGTCGCCCCGGCGAGAGTGGTGGCGGCGTTTCCCACACCGAGCACGTGGTCGACGCGCAGCGGGCCGGGCCGGGCCTCGGCGTCGAGGTCGGAGACGACCCACCAGTCGCCGGCCGGATCGCCATAGACGTCGAGGTCGACGGCGGCGACAAACCCTTGCCCGTACGCCTGGATGAGCCCGGCCTCGACCGCGGCTGCCAGTGGCAGCGGGGCGAGAGCCCGGGTCACCGCCTCGGTCGACTCGGTCTGACCGCCGATGAAGAGTCGGATCAGGGTCGCGAGCGGGTCCCCGCCGTCTCGGGTGACCCGCAGCAGGGCGCGCAGGTCGTTGCGGCGCACGGCCTCGACCGCGGCTGGGCCGATGCGCTCGGCGATGCCGGCACTGGTGTAGCCGGCGCCGCCGAGCGCATCGCGAAGCCGGGCGATGCCGTCGGCGTCGAGCAGTGGCTGGGTCGTCTCCTCGCGCATGGCTCCATCCTGCCCGACGTCGACCGGGCGGGGGCCGGCAGTAGGCTGAGCCCCGTGCTGTTCACGCGCAGGCCCGTGCCGGTGGTGATCACCGACGCGCCGGAGGACCCGGAGAAGGAGTTTCGCCGGCGACGTCTGCGTTATGTGCTCATGATGTCGGTTCGGGTGGTCTGCATCATCGCCGCCGCGATTCTCGTCTCGGCCCGGCCGCCGCTGATGGGTCTGTGGCTGACCCTGTGCGCGCTCGGCATGGTCGTGGTGCCGTGGCTCGCGGTGGTGATCGCCAACGACGCGCCGGTGAAGAAGCGCGACCGGCGGCAGCCGACGACTGCTGCCCCGGAACAGACCGCCTTGCCGGCCCCGGACGTCAGCCGGGTCATCGACGTCGACGAGGTCACCGAGATGGCGCGCCCCGCCGAGACGCCGCCTGCCGAGAAGCCGCCCGCCGAGACGCCGCCGGCCAAGGCTGACGACAAGAGCTAGGCGGAGCGGACCGGTCAGGCGTTCGCGGGAACTGGTGGTCGTGCACCCACTGTGGACACCGCTTCGGCCCCGAGATGAATCCCGGCGTGCAGCGCCTTCTTCGGCTCAACTCCGAGCAGCCAGGCGGAGAGCACCCCGGCCGCGAAGGCGTCGCCGGCACCGGTCGGGTCGGTCGCCGTGACCGGCAGCGCGGGGGAGCCGACGATCGGGATCGGCTCGGCCGAGGTTCGCGGCCCGGCCCACACCGCACCCGCCGCTCCCCGCTTGACGAGAGCGTTGCGCGCCCAGCGGGTGAGGTGGCGGGCCAGATCGTCGGCGGTCCCGGTGCCCGGCGTGTCTGAGTCGGGCAGCAGGGTCCGCGCCTCGTCGAGATTGGCGAAGAGCAGGTTTGTGCCCGAGATGAGTTCGAGGAACGTCGTGGCGCCCAATTGGCGCAGGGGAGCGGCCGATCCGGCGTCCACACTGGTCGTCATGCCCCGCTCGGTGGCGAGCTTAAGCGCCCGGACGGCGGCGTATCGGGTCGCCGCGTCGAACATGGTGTAACCCGACAGGTGCAGGTGTGTCGCGTCGTCGAGCGTCGTGATCGCACACTCCACATCAGACTCGGACAGCAGCAGGTTGGCTCCCCGGTCGCAGAGCATCGAGCGTTCGTGTTCGTGGGTGAGCACCACCACGCAGCCGGTTCGCGCCCCGGACTGGCGTCGCACGTGTGCGCAACCGACCCCGTGGCGGGCCAACTCGGCGAGTCGGTCGGCGCCGCCGGGGTCGGTGCCGACCACCCCGACGAGTTCGACCCGCACTCCCGAATAGGCGAGCCACGCGGCGGTGTTCGCCGCCGACCCACCTCCGGTGAGCCGGATCAACGCGTCGGTGTCCGAACCGGAGACTATTGGTCCACTCTGGACAGCCAGGATGTCGGTGACGATGTCCCCGACCACGATCACCCGACCGGTGGGGCCGGGGCGACCCTCGACTCCGGGACTCACGTCGGCAACGGGATCGCGGCGTGGGCGGCGGCGATATCGGCGGCGAGGGCCGCGTTGCGCAGGATGATCCGTACGTTGGCTGCCAGGCTCGCGCCGTCGCTCGCCTCGTGGAAGTGCGCCAGCAGATAGGGGGTGACCGCCTTGCCGGTGACACGGTCGCGAGCCAGACCGGCCAGGCCCTCGGCGAGAAGTCGGTCGTGCAACTGGGGTGCCATCTGTTCCTCGGGTGGCAGGGGCTGGGCGACCACGATCGCACCGGCGCCCAGTCCGAGCGCGTGTTGGGCGTGCAGGGTGGCGGCGACCTGTGCCGGATCGTCCAGTGTCCAGTCCAGGTGGTGCCCACTGTCGCTGAGATAGAACCCAGGGAAACGGTCGGTGCGATAACCGACGACCGTCACACCGAACGACTCCAGCCGCTCCAGGGTCGCGCCGACGTCGAGAATGGACTTCACCCCGGCGCAGACCACGACGATGGGGGTGCGGGCCAACGCGGCGAGGTCCGCCGACTCGTCGAAGCTGTCGCCGGCGCCCCGATGCACGCCACCGAGTCCACCGGTCGCGAAGACCGACACGCCGGCGTGTGCGGCGATCACCGCGGTGGCGGCGACCGTCGTCGCCCCGTCGAGCCCGCGTGCGCTGGCCACCGCGAGGTCACGCGCCGACAGCTTCGCCACCTGCTCGGCGGTCGCCAGGTGCGCCAGCTCGCCGTCGTCGAGCCCGACCACGATGTCTCCGCCGACGACCCCGATGGTCGCCGGCACCGCCCCGTGGTCGCGCACCGTCTGTTCGACCTCGTGCGCCACCTCGAGGTTGCGCGGCCGAGGCAGACCGTGCGAGATGATCGTGCTCTCCAGCGCGACCACCGGCCGGTGGTCGGTGAGCGCGTCGCGCACATGTAGCCCGTACCGGATCTCCGCCATGGTGATCACGATAACGCCGCCGTCGCGCCCACCGGTGACGCCCGGTGCGTTCGGCCACCGAACCTGGGACAATGGCGGGCGTGACGACACCGACCTCACTGCCGGAGACCGGCGGAACCATTCTGGAAGAGCGCGTCGAGTTTCGGGTCGAGGAGGGCGACCACGAGCGCTTCGCGCATTATGTCGACAAACACAAGATGACCGAGGCGATGGTGCTCGGCACCCCGGTGCGCGCCCTCTGTGGCAAGGTCTGGGTGCCCTCCCGCGACCCGCAACGCTTTCCGGTCTGTCCCGAGTGCAAAGAGATCTATGAGAACGACGAGAGACTCATGAACTGGAAGTGATCGCCGCCAGCGGTCGGGAGTCGCGGGCACGTGGCAGGCGATGTCAGAGTGACCCGCTAGGCTAGATGAGCCTTCGCGTCGCGAGCCGACTCGGGGGCTTTCTGCGTGCGGTGAGCTTCGAGGGGGAGGGCCAGATATGGCGCCGTCACTGCCGACGCTGGCGACGTTTCCGCCGCTGCGTGCGTGGCAACGGCGGGCGCTCGTCGAATATCTGCGCCGCGACGCCACCGCCGACGCCGACGTCGGCCACGACTTTCTCGCGGTCGCGACCCCTGGCGCCGGCAAGACCACGTTCGCCCTGCGGATCGCCGCCGAACTTCTCGCCACCGGGGTGGTCGACGCGGTGACCGTGGTCACACCGACCGAGCACCTCAAAACCCAGTGGTCGACGGCGGCGGCGGGCGTCGGCATCGCGCTCGACCCCGCTTTTCGCAACGCCGATCTGCACACCACGGCCGACTTCCACGGCGCGGTCGTCACCTATGCCCAGGTCGGCGCCGCCCCCATGGTGCACCGGCGCCGCACGATGGCGAGGCGGAGCCTCGTGGTGCTCGACGAGATCCACCACGCCGGGGATTCCCGGTCGTGGGGCGACGGGGTGAAGAACGCCTTCGAGCCGGCGGTGCGCCGCCTCACCCTCACCGGAACCCCGTTTCGATCCGACGAGAACCCGATCCCGTTTGTCACCTATGAGCGGGGTGGCGACGGATTGTCGCGCTCTCGACCGGACTCCTCCTACGGCTATGCCGACGCGCTGCGTGACGGCGTCGTCCGTCCGGTGATCTTCCTCGCCTACTCGGGCGAGACCCGGTGGCGCACGTCGGCCGGCGACGAGCTCGCGGTGCGGCTCGGCGAACCGATGACCCAGGACGTCATCGCGCAGGCGTGGCGCACGGCACTCGACCCGACCGGTGACTGGATGCCGCAGGTGCTGCGGGCCGCGGACGCGCGCCTGCAGGTGTTGCGGGCCGGTGGCATCCCCGATGCCGGTGGGCTGGTCATCGCCAGCGATCAGCAGGCCGCCCGCGCCTACGCGAAACTGTTGACACAGATCACCGGCGAGCCGCCCGTCATCGTGCTCTCCGACGACACCGGGGCCTCGGATCGCATCGGTGAGTTCGCCGCCTCGGACCAGCGGTGGCTCGTGGCCGTACGGATGGTTTCGGAGGGTGTTGACATTCCACGACTCGCCGTCGGGGTCTATGCCACGAGCGCCTCCACTCCGTTGTTCTTCGCGCAGGCGATCGGCCGGTTCGTGCGGGTTCGGCGGCCGGGCGAAACGGCCACGGTCTTCCTTCCCAGCGTGCCGCACCTGCTGGGGCTCGCCAGCGAGATGGAGGCGCAGCGTGACCACGTGCTCGGCGCGAAAAAGAGCGATGACGGCTTCGACGACGAGCTCATGGAGCGCGCCAACCGTGCCGAGGCCGCCAGCGACGAGCTGACCAAACGATATGAAGCGCTGTCAGCCACCGCCGAGCTCGACCAAGTGATCTTTGATGGAGCGTCATTTGGCCTGCCCACACAGTCGGGCACCCCGGAGGAAGAGGAGTATCTCGGGCTGCCGGGCCTGCTCAGCCCCGACCAGGTCGCGATGCTGCTCACCCGCCGTCAGGCCGAGCAGGCGGCCGCCGCGCGTCGGCGCGGACGCAGCACACCCCATGGCGCCCCCGACCGTGACGACGCGTCCGGCCCGCCGATGCCCGCCGCGCACCGGCGCATCGCCCTGCGGCGCCAGCTCAACCAGATGGTCGCCGCCCACCATCACCGCACGGGGCTGCCGCACGGCAAGATCCACGCGGAGCTCCGGCGCCAGTGCGGCGGCCCGCCCAGCGCTCAGGCGACGATCGAGCAACTGCAGGAACGCATCACGATTCTGCAGACCCTGTGACCTGGCCCGCCGACGGTGGCCTCGGGTTCTCGCGATCGGCTCAGGTCAATGCCGGGGTTGACTAGCGTCCTACTGTGACAGTTATGCCCACCGTTGTCTGGACCTCTGTTGGCATCGTCGCCGTGGCCGTCTCCGCGGCCATCAGCGTCGCGTTATGGGTGCGGCACAGGATGCGACGTCGCCACCCACGGACACCCGAAGAACGCATCCGGGCCGCGAAGGCCGCCGCCCGGGCGATTCGGCGCGAGAACGCCAAGCGCCAGGGCGATGATCCACTTTATGCGCCACTGCACGGCGGCGACTCGTCGGCCGGATTAGGCGGGGACTTGTCGGCCGGATCAGGCGGGGACTTGTAGGCGCCGGCCGACGAGTCCCGATGACAACGGCCCCCTCACCGGTTGACCTGTGGGGATCCGCCGTAGTGGCGGTGCCCCAGTGCGCAGGCGTGTCGGCGAGGAGGCCGTTGTCGTCGGGCTCGGTGTTGGTGGGCGGATCAGTTCTCGTTGGTGGTGCTCACGGCCCCTGAGGCCGCGATGAGGTCGGTGCCCCGCCAGTGGAAGTCGGGTGCGGCGACCACGTCGACCGCGACCTTGACCAGCTCGGGGGCGAGCTTGTTGGCGTGGTGGCCGCAGAAGACGAGCTCGCCTCCTCCAGCGAGCACGATTCGTACTTTGCCGGCGGCGTTGCACCGGTCGCAGCGCTCCTCAGCCGAGGGTGGGGCTGTCGCTGCCGTGGGCGGCGTGAGGGTTGGGGTCATCGCCTCGTCCTCCTGCTCGTCTCGGGTCGATGGGCCTGGCCTGGTCGACTCTTCTTCACTCATCGTCCAACATCGGGTCCACTGACCGCGTTCCCGGATCCGGGGGTGGCGACCGAGGTCACAGCGAGCCTAACCCGAGGTTGTGACAGTCTTTCCCACTCAGCACGGCAGGCGCACGCCCTATTCGCATCACAGTTACATTACGGTAATCGATCGCTTACGAAGCGTTACGACATGATCATGGATGACCTGCGCAAATCGGCGTGTCGCGCACGCTGGGTAGGGTTTCAGCTGCTCCGGGCTGCTCGTCTGTTTCGCGAAGAGCGAACGTGTCAGGTTCGACGTAAGGCCCGATTGTGGCCGGACAACCCCCTCGAGCGCCGGCTGAGGCCTTCGAACCGGGTGTCTCACCGCCCACGGGCACGGTCGGCGAGACACCCGGTTGTGACTAGTCGAGGTAGTCGCGCAGGACCTGGGACCGGGACGGGTGACGCAGCTTCGACATCGTCTTCGACTCGATCTGGCGGATCCGTTCCCGGGTCACGCCGTAGACCTGGCCGATCTCGTCGAGGGTGCGCGGCTGGCCATCGGTGAGGCCGAACCGCAGCCGCACCACGCCCGCCTCGCGCTCGGAGAGCGTCTGCAGCACCTGCTGCAGCTGGTCCTGAAGCAACGAGAACGAGACGGCGTCGACGGCCACGACCGCCTCGGAGTCTTCGATGAAGTCGCCGAGCTGACTGTCACCCTCGTCACCGATGGTCTGGTCGAGAGAGATGGGCTCCCGGGCGTATTGCTGGATCTCCAGCACCTTCTCCGGGGTGATGTCCATCTCCTTGGCGAGCTCCTCGGGGGTGGGCTCGCGTCCGAGATCCTGAAGCAGCTCCCGCTGGATGCGGCCGAGCTTGTTGATCACCTCGACCATGTGCACGGGGATGCGGATGGTGCGGGCCTGGTCGGCCATGGCGCGGGTGATGGCCTGGCGGATCCACCAGGTGGCGTAGGTGGAGAACTTGTAGCCCTTGGTGTAGTCGAACTTCTCCACGGCGCGGATGAGGCCGAGGTTGCCTTCCTGGATCAGGTCGAGGAAAGCCATGCCCCGCCCGGTGTAACGCTTGGCGAGCGAGACCACGAGGCGCAGGTTGGCCTCGAGAAGGTGGTTCTTGGCTCGTTCCCCGTCACGAGAGATCCAGCTCAGATCGCGGCGCAGTGGGGTCGGCAGCTTCTCCTCGGACTCCTCCGCGAGGCGCAGCCGCTCCGAGGCGTAGAGCCCAGCCTCGATTCGCTTGGCGAGGTCGACCTCCTGCTCGGCGTTGAGCAGCGGAACCTTGCCGATCTGCTTGAGATAGGCCCGAACCGAGTCGGCTGAAGCGGTGAGCTCCGCGTCGCGGCGGGCCTGCTTGAGCGCCTCGGACTCCTCGTCATCCCACTCGAAGTCGTTGTCAGCCGCCGCGTCGGCCTCGGCGGCCTTCACCACCGCTGGCGGCTCGGTCGCCGCCGCGGCCTCCAGCTCCTGGGTCAACTCGGCGTCGATCTCGACCTCTTCGAGCTGTGGCTCGCCCGACTCCGAGTCTCCGGCCGGCTTCGTCGCCGCCTTCTTGGCTGCCTTGGCGGGGGCCTTCTTCGCGGCCCCCGCGCCAGCGGCGGCCGGTGCCTTCTTCGCCGCAGCCTTGCGCGCCGGTGCCTTCTTGGCCGGACCGGCCCCTGCCGTCGGCACCCCGTCACCATCAGCCTCAGCTTTGGTGGCCTTCGTGGCGCTCCTGCTCGCGGGCGCCTTCGCGGCGCTCTTGCTCGCGGCCTTCGCCGGTGTGGCCTCGCCGACGGTGACGTCGTCTGCGGCGGCGGGAGCGTCGTCGGCGGGGACGTCGATGGCGGCCGTGCCGGCGTGTTTGGTGGCCGGCCGTGCCGCCGGCCGGGTCCGTGTGGTCGACACGTCGGTGGCGTCGGTGGTGCTCTTCGCGCTTGCCGCGGCGGTGACCTTGGAGGGTCCACTCGCGGATCGGGCGGCGACCGTGCGACTCGACGTGGTCTTGCGTCGGGTGGGCTTCGGCCTGGAGTCGTCGAAGACGAGCACCCCGGCTTCGGTGAGGGTGCGCAGCAACTTGCGCGCCTGCGTGGGCGTCACCTGCGCCTCCTCCAGCGTCCGCCCCACCTCTGCCGAGGTCAGTTGGCCGCCGCCGTTGGTGGCGCGGGCCAGAAGCGCGTCAGTGATCGACTGGACGTCGGCGCCGATGTGGCGGAGTTCTGTCACGAACGACCTTCCCGTGGCGAGACCGGCAGGCTGACCGACCGGTGGGCGCGGAGCGACACCGTGCGGAGGCCGGAGATTCTTCTTGACCCTCACGTCGCGTGTGGTGCGGCGAGACGTGCGGACAGGGCGCAATTGTAGCGCCGAATCGTAGCGATCATCTCATGTCACCGCCGACCCCATGCCGCCGCGATCGGGCTGCGAGGATTGGCGACTGTGAGGATACCTCGCTGGTGCGGCGATCGTGCCACGATCCGGGCGCCGCGTGGCGCCCGTCGACGGTGACGAGGAGTGGGCATGGTCGACCCGAGGATGCTGCTGGACCTCGCGACGCGGGTCGCCGGCGAGGCCGCGCGCCACGCCCGAAGCGCGCGTGACGCCGGTCTGAGCGCGGCCGACATCGACACGAAGAGCACCGTGACCGATCTGGTCACCGTCGTGGACCGCGCGGTCGAGCGCCTTATCTCCGAGCGGCTGCGAGCGATTCGCCCGTACGATTTGATCTTGGGTGAGGAACTGGGAGCGCACGAGGCCGACGGGGTCGAGCCCGGCGCCGAGGCCGGGCGAAGTCGGGTGCGGTGGATCATCGACCCGATCGACGGCACAGTGAATTTCGTCTATGGCATCCCGTTCTATGCCGTCTCGATCGCGGCGGAGGTCGACGGCGTCGTCGTCGCGGCAGTGGTGCGCAACGCCGCCACCGACGAGCAGTGGACGGCCATGCGCGGCCACGGCGCCTGGCGGGCTGGAAGGCGCCTGAGCGGCTCGACAGTCACCGAACTCAGCCAGGCTATGGTCGGCACCGGGTTCGGCTATCTGCCGGCCCGTCGGGCGCACCAAGCCGCCGTCGTCGCCGCGCTCCTGCCCCAGGTGCGGGACATCCGCCGGTGCGGGGCCGCCTCACTCGACCTGTGCTTCGCCGCCGAGGGCCGCTTCGACGCCTATTTCGAGAAGGGGCTCGCGGCGTGGGACCACGCCGCCGGGGGACTCATCGCAACCGAGGCCGGGCTGCTCGTGACCGGACTGAGCGGGCGGGAACCAGGCCCCGCGATGGTGCTCGCCGCACCGCCCGGCCTCCATCCACTCCTGCACGGCCTGCTGGTCGACTTCGACGCCGCCGGCGGACCATGATCAGGAGGCGTCGCAGGTGCCCTCCGGGGCCGTGGGATTGCCCAGCGCCGCGATCGACTGGTTGACCTCGATCGTCGTCGCGAGCTGCTGAAACCGGGTGCCGATGATCACGTCGACGTGGTTGCCCTTGCGTTTGATGTCGAAGTTCATCTCCGCCTCGTCCACGAGGAAATAGGCGCTGACCAGGCGAGCCGCCCCAACCGCCTCCGGGCCATAGCGGATCTCGGCGATGACGTCGTGCACCTTGGATCCAGGAGCGGTCTTCATCTTGTCGACCTGAAAGCCGCGGTTCTTGAACTCGTCGCCGACCGTCTGCGCGAGCCCGACCGTCTTGGTGCCGTTGAAGACGTCGACCACGAATTCGTTACGTTCGGGCATCTTGACCTTCGCCGGGACCAGACCGGCCGGACAGGCGTTGTGCTGCCCCACCCGGGTCTGAGTGTCCCGTGTCACCGCCATGACCACCACCACCGTGGCTCCGACGAACAACATCGACACGAAGATCAACGCCCGTACTCGCGCGAATGTCATTCCTCGCCACTCCCAGTCGTCCTCATTTGGCGCACCCAGCACCCCAGTGTGGAGGTTCCTCCGGTGGCGAGGGTAACGGTGTCCTGAATCTATCCGGTGCCCCGCCGTACGGGCACGGAATCTTGCCCACACGTCGGCGTGCCGAACGTCGACTCCGTCGATTCGCCCCCTACCTTTGTGTCGCTTGGGTCACATCGGAGACCATTCTCCCGTGCCAGTGAGGCCAACTCCACGCGCGGGGGGTAAGGTACCCCGCCGGTTGGCCAATCTGGGATCTGTGGCCAACCGATCCGACCACGATCACGGCGACGGAGCCCAGGCTGATCGGCGAAAAGCCACAGAGAACACGTGCGCGGCCGCCGCAGCGGCACGCACGACGCGCACATAGGAGTGTGACAACGGATGGCCACCGACTACGACGCGCCGCGGCGTGACGAGGTCGAACTCGGGGAGGACAGTCTCGAAGAGCTGAAATCCCGCAGAGTCGACGCACAGTCGGGCAGCGTGGACGTCGACGAGGCTGAGGCGGCGGAGAGCTTCGAGCTTCCCGGCGCCGACCTCGCCGATGAGGAACTCACGGTGCGGGTCCTGCCCATGCAGGCCGACGAGTTCCGCTGCTCGCGGTGTTTCCTGGTCCAGCACCGCAGCCAGTTGGCCTATGAGGAGGACGGGGAACTCGTCTGTCGCGAGTGCTCCTGAGACGTTCGTAGACCACAACACCACCGCCATCGGCGTCCAACGATGTGGCCGATGGCGGTGGTGTGCGTCATCGGCCACAATCGGCGGTGCTGACGTCGTCTCCCTGACTCGACGGCGACCCCTCACCGTGGAAGGCCACCCCCATGACCGATCACCACGCCGTGCCCGCGGATGACCCGAGCCCCTCGGGCCCGACTCTCCCGGCCTCGAACCCGGTCGAGTCGGTCCCCGGCGACCTCGTCGCCCGGCTCGCCGACGACGACCTGAGCAAAGCCGACCGGCGCCGGGCGGTCGGGCAGCTCGCCGGTTTGCTGCGCGGCCGTGGGTTCACCGGCATGTTGCGGCCCCGCGCGGCGATGGCGTGGATAGCCGACACCGTCGTCGACCTCGCGCCCCGGATTCCGCTGCGGGACCTCGCGACGCTGCGGCAGCACTTCCCCGGACTCAGCGACGACGACATCGCGGACCGGCTCGTGCGCAACGCGGCCCGCGCCTCTGCCGGGATCGGCGCGGTCGGCGGCGGCGTCGCGGCGATCGAGTGGATGGCGCCACCCGCTCTGCTCACCGCCCCCGCTCTGCTCGCGGCGGAGACCGTCGCCGTGGTCGCGGTGGAGCTCAAGCTCATCGGCGAACTGCAGGAGCTCTATGGCCAGGCGGTGCCGGGCACGACGACACAGCGGGCCGTGAGCCTGTTGCAGGCCTGGGCCGCCCGTCGGGGCGTCAACCTCATGGCACCCGGCCGGGGAGTCGCCGCGGTGCTCGGCACGGCCGCCCGGCACGAGCTGCGCGACCGGCTGTTGCGTCGTTTTGGCCGCAACCTCACCGCGTTAGGCCCGCTGTTCACCGGGGCCGCGGTCGCCGCGTTTCTCAACCGGCGGGCGACGCTGCACCTAGCTGACGAGGTTCGGCGTGATCTTGCCCACCGCAGGCCCCGTCCCCAGCTGTCGACTCGACCGCACGACGTGACCGACGGGTGAACTGACCGGTCAGGTCTCGGTTCGACCGGCGTTGCGGGTGGTCTTGTCCCGTGCGGCGCTGATGGCGTCGGCCAGTCGTTGCGGGTGACGGCAGCTGACGAACCAGTATGGAGTGGCGGGTCCGCCCGGCGCCTCCGGTCGCGACTCGTCGGGCTCGGTCGCCTCGTCGGCGATGTCGACGAGCAGACCGCCGCCGATCCACGGGCGCTGTGTGACGAATGCCCGCGGATCGGCGTCGACGCCCAGCAGCTTGCGTCGTTGTTCCAGCGTCACGGTCGCCGTTTCGCTTATCCGGCGCACCGGCAGCCGGGCCGCGCCGACGTGGAGTTCCCCGTCGAGCACCTGGATTCGCACTCGGCCCAGCCACAGCAGCGCGCCGGCGGAGAGCGCGGCGCCGACCAGATATGCCACGGGATGGTTGAGCGGCGGGAACGCCATGGCGAGTTCGGCGATGATGAGCGAGCTCAGCCCGAGGCCCAGCGGCCAGACCCACCAGGCGACGGTGAGGCGCTCCTGATAGTGCGCCCGTGCCGCGAGCGGGTCACGTGGTGGTGATGCGGGTGTCACGCTGCGCAGCCTACGACGGGCTGTGTGGTGCTGTTCGTCCGGGCGTCTTCCGCCGCCGGCTGGCGGCGGGCGTGGCGCGTCTGGTGGCTGGTCGGGGTGGCGGCTGTGGTCGTGCCCGGGTCGGGCGCGATGATGACCACGGCCATCGCAGACCGGCGGTGGCACGGTGTCCTGGTTCGTTGTCGGGCCGCCGGATGGTGTCGAGAGAATCGAGGACGACGGCGGCGATGGGTGAACCGATCCGAGTTGGGGTACGCCGATTGGACCCCGGCCTTCCGTTGCCCGGCTATGCCCACGAGGGTGACGCCGGCGCAGACCTCTTCGCGGCGGCGGAGGTCACACTCACGCCGGGGGAGCGCGCGCTGGTGCCCACGGGCGTCGCGGTGGCGCTGCCGGCGGGGCACGTCGGCCTGGTCCATCCGCGTTCCGGGCTCGCGGCCCGACTCGGAGTGACGGTGCTCAACGCGCCGGGCACGGTCGACGCCGGCTACCGGGGGGAGATCATGGTGAACTTGATCAACCACGACCCGCGGGATACGGTCACGATCGCCCGCGGGGACCGCATCGCGCAGCTTGTCGTCCAGCGGGTGGAGCGGGCAGACTTCCACCCAGTCGAACAATTGCCAGCCACCTCGCGCGGGGACGGGGGGCACGGGTCCACCGGTGGCCACGCGGCCCTTCCCGCGGCACGGGCCGCTGGCGCGCGCACGGTGGCAGAGGGAGAGAAACAGTGATCTTCTCGCGTGGTCGTGGGAAGGCTGACCGAGACAGCACGCAGGCGTCCGGCGACTCCCGCCGGGGGCAGCGCGGGCGGGGCGACAAGCAAGGCGCCGAGACGGCGTCGACGGACATGCGACCGAACGACTCGGTCGCCGAGGCCGGCCGCATTCACGACGCCTCGACGGTCGGCTTTGGCCCCTACGACAGCGCCACCGCCCCCGACGACGATCAGGCACGCCTCGACCTCGGTGCGCTGCGCATCCCCGCTATCCCCGATGTGGCGGTGCAGTTGCAGACCGGCGGCGACGGCCAGGTGCAGCAGATTCTGCTCGGCTACGGCGGCAGTCGTCTGCAGCTCGCGGCGTTCGCTGCCCCGCGCACCGAGGGCACGTGGGACGAGATCCGGGCGTCGCTGATCACCGCGCTCACCGAGGGCGGCTCCCGTCCGATCGAGGTGCCCGGTGACTATGGCGTCGAGCTGCGGGCCCGCCTGACCGGCCCGGAGGGGCCGATTGAGGTGCGGCACGTGGGGGTGGACGGGCCACGCTGGTTCGTGCACTGTGTCTTCGCTGGCGCGGCCGCCGCGGATCCGGCCGAGGACGCGCCCCTGCGCGACGTGCTCCGGGGACTCGTGGTCGACCGAGGCGATCAGGCGATGCCGGTGAGCGAGGCGTTGCCGTTGCGGTTGCCGCCGGAGGCGGCCCAGCAACTGGCCGAGGCCGGCGCCCAAGCGCAGGAGCCGTAATGTCCGACGACCGCGGCGGTGGCCATCAACCCGGCGCCGAGACCGGGTTCACGACCGGTCCGGCGGCGGAGCCACCCGCCCGCGGTTCGGTGTTGCACCGATTGTTGCGCCGGTTCACGGCGTCGCAGGCTGAGCTCGACGCCGAAGAGTTGCGGGCGGAGACGCACGCGGCGGGTTCGACTCCGGCCGGGGAGGCCTGTCGTGGCCAGTTCGTCAGCGTCACGGGGCGGCTGCGCACTGTGGTGTATACCCCTCGCACGAACCTGCCGACTCTGGAGGCCGACCTCTACGACGGCAGTGACGTGGTGACCCTGGTCTGGTTGGGGCGCCGCCAGATCGCGGGGATCGAACCGGGCCGGTCGCTCACCGCGCGTGGCCGGGTCGCGATCCGAGACGACTCGCAAGGTCATCTACAACCCCTACTACGAGCTGGATAACCCGCATGACTGAACAGACCCGAAGCGCCGACACCGACGCGGCGGTCGCCGAGGAAGCCCTCCCGACCTTCTCGGAGCAGGTCGCCGACCAGCTCGGCGGATTGCGCGGCATGATCGAGTCGAGCCTGCCGGTCATGGCGTTCGTCATCGCCAACGTGGTGTGGGAGCTCGAACCCGCGCTCATCCTCGCGGTGGCCGGCGCCGTCGGAATCGCGATCTATCGGCTCAGTCGACGGGAACCGGTGCGGCACGCGGTCAACGGCCTCGTCGGCATCGGCGTCGGCGCGCTCATCGCGTGGCGCAGCGGCAGCCCCAAGGACTTCTATCTGCCCGGCATCCTGCTCAGCGCCGGCTATGCCGTGGCGATGGTCGGTTCGGTGGCGACCCGCCGCCCGCTGGTCGGCTGGATCTGGTCGGTGGTCGCGGACAAGGGCGCCACCCGGTGGCGGGAGCATCCCGGGCTGCGTCGCACCTTCGGCTGGCTCACCGTGCGTGTGGGCGGTGATCTATCTGGCGAAGGTCGGATTGCAGGCCGGGGTCTACTACACCGACGCCCTCACCGAGGACCAGAAAGCCAGCGTTCTCGGGATCACTCGCATCGCCCTGGGATTCCCGCCGTACGCGCTGCTGTTGGGACTCACCGTGTGGGCGGTGCGGCCACATCTGCGTCGAGAAGGCCGCACCGAGCGAACCGGCCGGCCGCGGCCGGTCTGACGCGCCGGTCTGGCTCAGCCGAGAATGACCTGGCGCACTTCGTCCTCGACCTCGACGGTGCAGACGAAGACCAGTTCGTCGCCGGTCTCCAGCGGGTCGTCCGGCGGTCGGGGCGAGCACCCGCTTGCCGCGCAGGATCGCCACCAGGGCGGCGTCGCGGGGCAGCGGTCACGTCACGGACCGGCGTGTCCGACGTACGGCGCGGTGTCCGGCAGCGTGATCTCGACGAGGTTCGCCTGCGCCCTGCCGGAAGGTCATCAGCCGGACCAGGTCGCCGACGGTGACCGCCTCCTCGACCAGGGCCGCCATCACGCGGGGCTTGCTGACCGCCACGTCGACGCCCCACTGCTCGGTGAAGAGCCACTCGTTCTCGGCCCGGTTGACCCGGGCGACCACCCGGGGCACCGCGAACTCGGTCTTGGCCAGCAGCGAGAGCACCAGGTTGACCTTGTCGTCGCCGGTCGCGGCCACCACGACGTCGCAGCTGGCGAGGTCGGCCTCCTCGCAGGCTGGCCACCTCGCAGCAGTCGGCGAGGATCCACTCGGCCGTCGGCACCCGCTCCGGGCGCAGCATCGACGGCTGCCGCTCGATGAGCAGCACGTGGTGGCCGTTCTCGATCAGCTCCTGGGCGATCGAGCGGCCCACGTTGCCCGCTCCGGCGATGGCGACCCTCATGTGATCCTCCTGGCGATGTCGGCGGGGTCGGTGGTCACCGGGCGACCGGCGCGGCGCCGGTGACCGCGATGACCTGAGCGGCGATGTCGTCGGTGACCAGCATGAAGACCTGGTCGCCGTCCTGGAGCACGCGTCGAGGCGGTCGGCAGTGTGCCGAGCCCGAACCGCATGAGGTAAGCCACCCGGGCGCCGGTACGCCGTCCTCCAGATCGCGCACCGGGCGGGAGACCCACTCCGGGTGCACCGGCACCTCGATCGATCGACACGATGCCGGTCGGGTCCCGCCAGAGCTCGACCGTGCCCTCCGGAACCAGGTGCCGCACCATGCGGTCGGCCGTCCAGCGCACCGTCGCGACGGTCGGGATGCCCAGCCGCTCGTACACCTCGGCTCGTCTTTGGTCGTAGATCCGGGCGACGACCCGGGACACGCCGAACGTCTCGCGGGCCAGCCGGGCCGAGATGATGTTGGAGTTGTCGCCGCTGGAGACGGCCGCGAACGCGTCGGCCCGTTCGATGCCGGCCTCGACGAGCACATCCCGGTCGAAGCCGGCACCGGTGACGGTGAGCCCGGCGAAATCCGGCCCGAGCCGACGGAACGCGTCCGGGTCCTGGTCGATGACGGCCACACGTGTGGCCTCGGGATTCGAGGTCGTGGGCGACGGTCGACCCGACCCGCCCGCATCCCATGATCACGATGTGCACGCTGGCCCTCCGGCGGTGCCACCCGACGCCGATCGGCGGCGCGGTGAGTCTGTGCCGGCGACGCTACACCGTGCACACGCTGCGTGCGGCTATCACCCACCG
Organism: uncultured Actinomycetota bacterium; assembly: GCA_963736695.1. Taxonomy (GTDB): domain Bacteria; phylum Actinomycetota; class Actinomycetes; order Mycobacteriales; family Micromonosporaceae; genus CAVTPU01. Next base: position 1,119,154 of record CAVTPU010000004.1, on the reverse strand, counting down.
GTGTGCCCCGGAGTCGTCGCCGGGACCTACCCTTCGGAGGTGGCCACACCCACCTCGGTCCTCAAGCGCCTGCTCCTCGGCCGTCCGTTCCGGTCCGACCGGCTGCAGCACACCCTGCTGCCCAAGCGGATCGCGCTGCCGGTCTTCGCCTCCGACGCGCTGTCCAGCGTCGCATACGCGCCCGACGAGATCCTGCTGACCCTGTCGATCGCCGGGCGCGAGCGCCTTCGTCTTCTCGCCGTGGGTCGCGCTCGCCGTCGTCGTGGTGATGCTCACCGTGGTCGCGAGCTACCGGCAGAACGTGCACGCCTATCCGTCCGGCGGCGGCGACTACGAGGTCGCCAGCGTCAACCTCGGCTCCCGCGTCCGGGCTCGGGGTGGCCAGCGCGCTGCTGGTCGACTACGTGCTGACCGTCGCGGTCTCCAGCGCCTCCGGGCGTGGCCAACCTCGGCTCGGTGTGTGCCGTTCGTCGCCAACCACAAGGTGCCGATCGCGGTCGCCGCGATCGTCGCTGCTCACCGCGGTCAACCTGCGGGGCATTCGCGAGTCCGGCACCGCGTTCGCCATCCCCACGTACGGGTTCATGATCGTGATTTTGGGCATGGTCGCCACCGGACTGTTCCGGCTCTTCGTGCTCGGCGACGACCTGCAGGGCACCCAGCGCCGGACCTGACGATCACCGCCGAACACGACGTCACCGGCTTCGCGCTCGTCTTCCTGCTGCTGCGCGCCTTCTCCTCCGGCTGCGCCGCGCTCACCGGCGTCGAGGCCATCTCCAACGGGGTGCCGGCGTTCAAGCCGCCGAAGAGCCGCAACGCCGCGACCACGCTGCTGCTGCTCGGCGGCATCGCCGTCACCATGCTGGTCGGCATCGTCGCGCTGGCCAGGCTGACCGGCCTGCAGTTCGTCGAGAACCCCGCCGCGCAGATCGTCTCCGGCCCGGCCGGCTACGAGCAGAAGACGGTCACCGCGCAGCTCGCCGAGACGGTCTTCGGCGCCGGCTCGGTCATGCTCTACGTGGTCGCCGGTGCCACCGCGCTGATCCTGTTCCTCGCCGCCAACACCGCGTTCAACGGCTTTCCCGGTGCTCGGCTCGATCCTCGCCCAGGACCGCTACCTGCCCCGCCAGCTGCACACCCGCGGCGACCGGCTCGCGTTCTCCAACGGCATCGTCTTCCTCGCCGTCTTCGCGATCGTGCTGATCGTCGTCGTTCCAGGCCGAGGTCACCCGGCTGATCCAGCTCTACATCGTCGGCGTCTTCGTCTCGTTCACCCTGTCGCAGGCCGGCATGATCCGGCACTGGAACCGGCTGCTGCGCACCGAACGCGACCCGGCGACCCGCCGCCGCATGCACCGCTCGCGGGCCATCAACGGCTTCGGCCTGGTGCTCACCGGCGCGGTGCTCATCGTGGTGCTCGTCACCAAGTTCCTGCTCGGCGCGTGGATCGCCATCGCCGCGATGGCCGTCATCTACGCTGTCATGCTGAGCATCCGCCGCCACTACGACACCGGTCGCCCAGGAACTGCAGCCCACCGACGACCGGCCGGTGCTGCCCGCCCGCAACCACGTCATCGTGCTGGTGAGCAAAGTGCACCTGCCGACCCTGCGGGCGCTCGCCTACGCCCAGGCGACCCGCCCCGACACGCTCACCGCGCTGACCGTCAACGTCGACGACGGCGACACCCGCGAGATCCAGGCCGAGTGGGAGCGTCGACGCATTCCGCGTCGGCGCTGACCGTCATCGAGTCGCCCTACCGGGAGATCACCCGACCGATCATCGACTACGTCAAGTCGGTGCGCCGCAGCTCGCCGCGCGACGTCGTCACCATCTTCATTCCCGAATACGTGGTCGGCCGCTGGTGGGAGACACCTGCTGCACAACCAGAGCGCCCTGCGCATCAAGACCCGGCTGCTGTTCGAGCCGGGCGTCATGGTGACGAGCGTGCCGTGGCAGCTCGCCTCGACCAACGTCAAGAACCTCGACCGCCTCGACGCGACGCTTCTCCCGGGCCCGCGCGTCCGGCAAGTCCGGCGAACACCGACCGGGACCGCCGACGCCGAGCAGCCGGTCCGACGTCGGGGGAGCGGTGACGACGATCGACACTGGTCTGCTCGACCTCGAGGTCGGGTCGGTCGCCCACGGCGGCCACTGTGTCGCCCGGCTGCCCGACGGTCGGGTCGTGTTCGTGCGCCACACCCTGCCCGGTGAACGGGTCCGCGCCGCGGTCACCAGCGAAGGACGCACCTTCCTGCGCGCCGACGCCGTCGAGGTGCTGCGCGCCTCACCCGACCGGGTGACGCCGCCCTGCCCGTGGGCCGGCCCCGGCCGGTGCGGCGGGTGCGACTGGCAACACGCGACACCCGCCGCGCAGCGTGAACTCAAGACCACCGTCGTGCGCGAGCAGCTGGTCCGGCTGGGTGGGCACGCTCCAACCGATTTTCCCGTACGCGTGGAGCCGCTCACCGACGTCGCCGGCGAACCCGAGGGGCTGGGCTGGCGCACCCGCGTCCACTACGCGGTGGACGCCGCCGGGCGCGCCGGACTGCGCGCCCACCGGTCACACGAGGTCATCCCGGTCGACGAGTGCCCGCTGGCGCACCCGGCGGTGCGCGGCCGCGCCGGTGCTCGACCGGCCGTGGCCGGGCGTCACCGGGGTGGAGGTCATCGCCGGGTCCACGGTCATCGCCGGCACGGCGCGTCGCCACGCCCGCCGAGGTCACGGTGCTCGCCCACGGCGGCCGAGGCGCGCCGCGTCGGGTCAGCGGGCCCGCGTCGGTGCGCGAGTCGGCGCTCAGCCGCGTCTTCCACGTGCCGGCCGAGGCGTTCTGGCAGGTGCACCCCGCGGCGGCGGACACCCTCGCGAACACGGTCGTGGAGCTGCTCGACCCCCGCCCCGGGGAACGCGCGTGGGACCTCTATGGCGGGGTGGGCCTGTTCGCCGCCGCCGTCGCCGACCGGGTCGGACCCACCGGGCGGGTGACCGTGGTGGAGTCGCACCCCGCCGCGGCCGCCGCCGCCCGCCGCGGGCTCGCCGACCTGCCCGCGGTGCGGGCCGTGCGGGCCGACGTGCGCCGATGGCTCGACACGCACGACGGCATCGCCGACCTGGTGGTGCTCGACCCGCCCCGGGCCGGCGCAGACCATCACGTGCTGCGCGCCGTCGCCGCACGCACCCGCCGGGCGGTGGCCTATGTCGCGTGCGATCCGGCGGCGTTCGCCCGTGACGTCGCGCGCTTTCGAGTCCTCGGGTGGCGGCTCGTGGGCGTACACGCGTTTGATCTTTTTCCGATGACCCACCACGTCGAGACGGTCGGGCTGTTCGTGCGCGCCGCCGACGGAGAGACGTCACCCGGCCGGGCGGGGTCGCTCATGGCGACCGGACAGTAGACTCAGCGTTTATGAGTGTGCATGAGGTGGACTCCGACCAGCGTCAGCCCGTCGACGGCATGTTGGACAACATCCACGCACCTCACGATCTGCGGCTGCTCACCCCCGAGCAGCTCGCCCTGCTCGCGGCGGAGATCCGCGACTTCCTCGTGGCGAAGGTCTCCCGCACCGGTGGGCACCTCGGCCCCAACCTCGGTGTGGTGGAGCTGACACTCGCGTTGCACCGGGTCTTCGACTCGCCCCGCGACCGGTTGATCTTCGACACCGGACATCAGGCGTACGTTCACAAGATCGTCACCGGTCGTCAGGACGGCTTCGACCTCCTCCGCCAACGCGGCGGCCTCTCCGGCTATCCCAGCCGCGCCGAGAGCGAACACGACCTCGTCGAGAACTGCCACGCCTCCACCGCGTTGTCCTACGCCGACGGGCTCGCCAAGGCCTACGCGTTGCGCGAGGAGGACCGCCACGTCGTCGCCCTCGTCGGCGACGGCGCACTCACCGGCGGCATGTGCTGGGAAGCACTCAACAACATCGCCGCGTCCCAGAACCCCGTCGTCATCGTCGTCAACGACAACGGGCGCTCCTACGCCCCCACCATCGGCGGGCTCGCCGACCACCTCGCCGCACTGCGCCTCAACCCCGGCTATGAGCGGGTCCTCGACCTCGTCAAAGACTCGCTCGCCAAGACCCCCCTCGTCGGCGGCCCACTCTTCGAGGTGCTCCACGCCGTCAAGACCGGCATCAAGGACGCCGTCTCCCCGCAGGCGATGTTCGAAGACCTCGGCCTCAAATACGTCGGACCGGTCGACGGACACGACATCGTCGCCGTCGAAGCCGCGCTGCGCCGGGCCAAGAAATTCGGACTCCCCGTCATCGTGCATGCCGTGACCCGCAAGGGCTTCGGCTATCAGCCGGCCGAAGAGGACGAGGCCGACCGCCTGCACAGCCCCGGCGCGTTCGACCCGCGCACCGGCAAGTCAACCGCCGCGCCATCCCTGAAATGGACCAGCGTCTTCGGCGACGAACTCGTCGCCATCGCCGACGAACGCCCCGACATCGTCGGCATCACCGCCGCCATGCCCGAATCGACCGGCATCTCGAAACTCGCCGCGAAATATCCCCGCCGCGCCTTCGACGTCGGCATCGCCGAACAACACGCCACCACATCGGCCGCCGGCCTCGCCTTCGGCGGCATGCACCCCGTCGTCGCCGTCTACGCCACCTTCCTCAACCGCGCCTTCGACCAGGTGCTGCTCGACGTGGCCATGCACCGGCTGCCCGTGACCTTCGTGCTCGACCGCGCAGGCGTCACCGGACCCGACGGACCCAGCCACTATGGCATCTGGGACATGTCGGTCTTCGGCGTCGTGCCCGGCCTGCGCGTCGCAGCCCCCCGCGACGCCGCCACCCTGCGCGAAGAACTGCGCGAAGCCGTCGCCATCGACGACGGCCCCACCATCGTGCGCTTCCCCACCGGCTCCGTCCCCGCCGACCTGCCCGCCATGCGCCGCGTCGGACCCGTCGACGTGCTCACCCACGCCGACAACGCCGACGTGCTGCTCGTCGCCGTCGGATCATTCGCCCACCTCGGAGTCGACGTCGCCGCCCGAGTCAACGAGCACGGGTACGGCGTAACCGTCGTCGACCCACGCTGGGTGCGCCCCGCACCCGTCGAACTCGTCGGACTCGCCGCCGCGCACCGGCTCGTGGTCGTCGTCGAAGACGGCGTGCGCGCCGGGGGAGTCGGCTCAGCCGTCGCCCAACTGTTGCGTGACCACGACGTCGACGTGCCCGTGCACCAGATCGGCGTCTCAGCCGACTGGCACCCCCACGGCACGCGCGCCCAACTGCTCGCCGATCTCGGGCTCACGGCCCAAGACGTCGCGCGTCAGGTCACGGGCTGGATGTCGCGTTTGGACGATCAGGCCGCGCCCACCAGGCTTCCCACCCCTCGCGAGCACACCCGGCAGCCCAAGCGAGCCCGCTGACCCGTCGCCGGCCCACCGCTGTTTTGCCATCGGTCCAATGTCGCTCCACCATCGGTCCGCCATCAGTCCTCCGTCGGTCCAATGTGGACGGCGGAATGGGTGGATATGCGGCGCTAAATCAATGCGCAGCGCGCCGCCGCTCGCGGATCTTGTGTGATCGTGGTGTTTCCGGGTCGCTCCAGCGACCCGCAACCGCCACGATCTGTCGATCTCAGCAGGCGCCGGGGACATGCCACATCTCAGTGGGAGTCGGGGACTCAGTGGGAGTCGGAGACGCTAGCTGGACGGTGATGGGCCGACCGCGTCAACCACGATCCGCCCCACCTCGTCCGCTATGCGGTCCACATCGCCTTTCGCCACAACCGTGAGGTTCGGTGACGTCACGTCTCCTCCGACGGTGACAAAACGTCGGTCGGGATATCGTCGGGCGCTCGTCGATCACCTATGGAACGAACGGCAACGTCAGACATCTGGGATATGACGGTCTGCACCGTCTCGCGACCGATGAACTGAAGACCGCTGGCGGAGTCAGCATCGCCGCGATCGCCTATGGCTGGGATAGCAACGACAACCTCACCTCGAAGACCACCACAGGCTTCGCGGGATCGGCGACCAACAGCTATTCCTATGACCTGGCCGACAGGCTCATCGGTTGGGACAACGATGTCACCCCGGTTGTCTATGCTTATGACAAGTCGGGCAACAGGCTGCAGGCTGGGACCCGAACGTTCGTCTATGACGCGCGCAATCAGTTGGCGTCGTCGTCTGACGGGACGACCTATCAATACACGCCGCGTGGCACGTTGCGGCACACGGTCTCCGCGGGTCAGTCGGTCGACTCCGAGGCGGACGCCTTCGGGCAGGTTGTGTCTCAAGGGTGGGCGGGCGGCGCGCCGTCGACCTATGCCTATGACGGCTTGGGGCGCATGGTTCGGCCGGGCATGTCCTATTCCGGTCTGGGCAACAGCGTCGCCGGTGATGGCGCCACGTCCTATGTGCGCGGCCCGGGAGACGAGGCGCTGGGCGTCGTCGCCGGTGGGTCCGGCAGATATATGTGGACCGACTCGCATACCGATGTGGTGGGGGAGTTCACCGCGTCGGGGTCGGCGCTTGCCGGTTCGGAGACCTATGACCCGTACGGGTCGGTGCTTTCCCGGGTTGGCATGGTTGGTGGCCTCGGGTTCCAGTCGGAGTGGACTGATCAGAACACGGGCCGGGTCAACATGTTGGCCCGGTGGTATAACCCTGAAACCGGCGGGTTTGACACTCGTGATGATGTGTCGGTGGCGGGTTCGCCGGATTCGGTGCGGGCTAACCGGTTCACTTATGGTGACGGCAATCCGCTGACGAATACTGACCCGACGGGGCACATGGTCGAACGCCCCGGGGCTGGTAACGCGGGTTGTGCTGAGGACGACTATCCGTGCCAGTTGAAGCAGTATGAGCGGGAGGTCGAGCAGCACGCACGTGATGTGAAGGCGGCCGGTGCTGATATTGCTCGGAATGAGTCGGAGTATCAGCGGGCGGAGCAGGACAGCAAGATCGACTTGTTCAGCATCTTGATCGAGGTCGGGGTCGGAATGATTCTCGACATGATCGGTTGGACGAGCGCGATGGGCTGTTTCGCGAATGGCGACGTATGGGCGTGTATCGATCTGGCGTCGAGTGCTCTCGGCCCGTTGAAGGTATTCAAGCTTGGGAAGTCTTTGTGGCATGCGGTCGATCGGGGGATGCAGGGCTTCCGAATGTGGAAGCGGATTGTGGAGGGTGCCCGGACGGTGATGCGTCGGGCGGCTGATGCTTTGGATGCGGTGCGTAAGCATTTGAAGGACCTGCTTCGGAAGGTCCCGAAGAAGCCGAAGGCGCCGAAGAAGAAGCCGAAGCCTCCGAAAAAGCCGAAGCAGAAGCCGGCACGGGCGGCGGAGAAACCGAAACCGTCGAAGGCGGCCGCGCCCCAGAAGCCGAAGGCGGCTCCGAAGCGTGCGGAGCGGCCGGACAGTGGGCGGCCGAAGAATGGTGAGCGGCCGGATCGGGGTGAGGCTCCGAGGCGTGATCCGGAGTGTGGGGGCGATCCGGAGCCGGCGTCGTGTCCTGTGCATTCGTTCGCGCCGTCGACTCGGGTGTTGATGGGTGATGGGTCGTCGCGGCCGATCAGTGATGTCAATGTTGGTGATCGGGTGGCGACGGCGGATCCGGCGACTGGTGAGCGGGTGGGTGCCGAGTCGGTGGTGATGCTGCATGTGAACCGGGATCGTGATCTGGTTGATGTGTCGGTGTCGGGTCGTCCGGTTGCCGCGGGTGGGGCTGGTGTGGCTCGGCCTGTGGGTGAGGGTGAGGGTGAGGGTGAGGGTGAGGGTGGTCGTAGCACTCGTGGGCCGACGGGTGCGGATGTTGGTGCGTCGGTGTTGCATACGACTGCGCATCATCCGTTTTGGGATGCGACGAGTGGGGTTTGGGTTGACGCGGCTGATCTGAGGGCTGGGGTTTCGTCTCTGGTCGGTCCGGATGGTCGCGTGTATGTGGTGACTGGTGTGCGGGTCTTCACCGGTGAGTCGGTGATGCGTGACCTCACAGTCGACACGACCCACACGTACTATGTGGTAGCTGGCGCCACCCCGGTCTTGGTCCACAACTGCGGCGATGGGATCATTCCCGACAAGGTAATGAATGACCACATCCTTCCCCGGCATGGCGCAGGTCACCCGGACGGCTGGAAGTGGGCAGACAAATCCAAATTCGAGGACTGGGTTAAGCCAAGCCACATTCGCAACTGGGCCAGGCTGGCCATGAGGAAGCCGATGGATTCCATGAACCTTGGAACTGGTAATGCCCATCGGCATGTCCTGCAGATCAATAGCCGCCACCCTATCGGCTACGATGCGGACGGGAACGATCTCTTCTCTGTTGCGGTGTGGGTGCGAAATGGCGTAGTTGAGAGCGTTCATCCGAACTGAGAGGTGGCTTGGTGATTAACCTTCAAGTACGCACCGAGGCGGGTGAAATCGTGTCACGCGGACGATGCGGATTGGATTGGATGACTTCTCTTCGGGGTATAGATGATGAGGAGTTTCCTCTTCTGGGCAGCATATTGCCGTATGCGGACACGATGTTCAACGCACGCCAGACTGAACGCCTGAGAAGGGAAATTGCGAGTCATTCCATCGGTGAGGTTCTCGGAAGAGATTCAGTAGCGGAGATCGAAAGGCTCTGTTTGCAAGTGGAACATGGATCGCATCTCTATCTGTGGTTCGTGGGAGACTAATACAGCGCTTTACTGGGCATTGAGCCTTTCCCGGCAATATGTAGGTGACTGGCTGTGATCACGTCGTGCGGTTGTGTCCGGTATGGAGGATGTGGCGGTCGGCGACTCGGTTCTGGCCGTGGACCGGGGACTGGTGTGGTGGCGGCCGAGCGGGTTGAGCTGCTTCATATCAACCACGACACGGATCTGACTTTGTCCGTTCGCGGCGGCGTTGATGTGGGGGCTGGTACGGCGGCTGGCGCGGTTGATGTGGTCGCGTCTGATGTGGCGGTTGGTGAGGGCTCCGGTACGGTTCGGGGCCGACGGCGGTGGCGGTTCTCCACACAACCGCCCGTCATCCGTGTATGAGTTCCTTGGAGTGGTGTAAATAGAGGTCCTTCGCTGGGCCTGATGCTTGACGGTGGGGGAGGCAGTGGAGACAGCGGGACCAGCGGGGGTTATAGCAACGGCACGGCCGCCACCGCCGCTGATGTCGCGGATGCCCAGGCGATGCTCGACCAGGCCAACAACGACAAGGCCCAGGCTGAGAAGGTCAAGAACAAGTCGATGAGGGATCTGATCATCGATGCCGGGGTCGGGTTCTTGCTCAGCTTCTTCGGCATTACCGACATCTGGAACTGCATCAGCAAGGGCGATGTTGGCGCGTGCGCCTCAGCACTGCTCGGACTCCTGCCCATCGGAAAGATGTTCACCTTTGGGAAAGCGATCACTAAGGGCATCAGCAAGACGGTGTCCGCATAGCTTTGCGCCCGACACACGGGTTTCGAACGCTCAAGGTGAATTCGGGGGGTCAATCCCTGCGAAGACTATTGTCAGCCGATGATTCGCCGACTCTTCGGAACATGGTGATGATGGTGTGGCTTAGTTCCGTCAGCGAGCGGAGGAGTGTGTTGTGATCGCTGTACCAGCAGGCGCTCTGTCGCGGCGTGCTCTTTCATTCGTGCAGGGGCACGGACAACGACTGCCCAGCAACCGGGCCTATCAGTCTGCGGAAGACTGGATCGGGCAGGGGGTTGATCGAGTGCTCACGCAGCGTGCGGTTGAGTACGAGCAGCGCTGGGCAGATCTATATCTGCCGCCTTCGATGTTTTATAACGGCGGACCCCGATATCTTGGGTCCAATGTTTTGGTGGGAGAATGGTCGGCTGGCGGATATTTTGAGTCGGGACCTGCTCGGTTTTCCATCTCCTACGACTTTCTGCTCGGACCTGATGGTGCCTTCGGTGTGGGTGGGGTTGAGTTCGTCCCCCTTTTTGCGTCCGTGGAGGATTGGATCGAGTCGCTGGCGCTCGAATACCTGCTTCGCCGCGTAACGACTGAAACGCGGAAGTTTATAGGGCCTGAGATGTCCTCACTCGATCTGTCGGCGATGTCGCCTTTCCCCCGGATTTCCGGAATCTCCGACAGTTGGCTGATGGACGATGAACGGGTCGTCTTCGTGTGTCGTGGAATGGGCTTCCTTTCAAGCTTTCCGGACGACGTGTTTGCCGTTGCCTACTCCGGCATTCCTGATCGTGAGGTGAGCCTTGGGTTACAGCCATCTTGAGCGGTAAGGCTCCTGGTCGTAAGGCTGCCACTGTATGGCCGAGGGAAAATATCGGAACCGCGACACCAACCGGTGCCTCATCCAGCACCGTCTTGAGCAGGGGGCGGTGGAGGAGCGGTCGGAGATGTAGCGTCCAGCGACGGGTTGGGGTGCGACTCGAATGCGCGCGCCTCGCCGGGAAGGTACCCGCCTGCCCGGTCCTGCTGCCCGCCGAGGGCCGTAGAGGTCCACTGTCAAGGGCGTGCCCGTAAGGGCCGTAGCCTATGCGAAGGACCCGATCGGCACTATCGGTCGAGGACTGGACAACCTCCATAAAGGTTTTGATGCGCTCGTCGATGCTGGCAAGCACGCCCTCACTCAACTCGGCCACAAGATCAACGATGTGTGTCATACCTGCGCCAAGATTGTCCAGACGGTCAACAAGAAGGCGCATGAGCTCGCCAAGAACACCGTGAGGTGGGTCGCTCAACACAAGGCCCAGATCGTGGGGACGCTCGTCACTGTCGGGGTAGGGGTCGGTTGCGGACTTCTGCTCGGGTGGACCGGTGTTGGCGCGGTTGCTTGTGGCGGGATCGCCGGATTCGCCGGATCGTTCGCTTCTGGTCTCGTCGCGGGCAAGAGTTTGGGCCAGGCCACGATGGATGGGGTGGTCGGTGGCCTCACCGGCGCACTTGGCGGCGCGATCGGTGGAGCGTTGGTCGGGAAGGTCGCCAACGGGCTGCTCGGCGAAGGCGGCAGTGCACTGGCCCGTATCGGCGCCAACGCCCTGGACGGTGTTGTGGCCGGTGCCGTGACCGGTGCCGGTGCGGGCGCGTACGGCTCGGCTCTCAGCTGCGGCTTGGCCTGCAGCGCGAAGATGAACTGTTTCTGGGGCGGGTTGGCCTCGGCTGCCGGATCTGGTGCTCTCAGCGGCGCGATCGCCGGTGCCGCTTTCGGTGGGGCGTTCGGCGCACTCGCTGGCGCGGCTGGTGGCGTGCGGCCCAAGACCAGCGTGAAGGCTGGTGGCGCGTGCGCGTGTGCCGGGCGTAGCCGGGCACTGTTCTTGATATCAGTAAAGCCGTTTGTAGCCAGCCGGGCCACCGGTGCTGACGGTGGTCTATTTCCTCGGGTTGATTGCGCGGCAGTGATGCTGACGGATGCCGAGCATGCCCTAACTCGAGACTGTCGGGGTAAAGGAATTCGTACTAAGCGGCTCGATGCGGGATTGTCGTTCCGTGAGGTAGTCGCCGCGAAGTTGTGGAACTATCGGTCAATTGGCCAGCAGTTGTATGGTGACCCTTCCTACTTCAATGAATCCATCAAGGGAGTACTCGCTTATTGTCGAACGAATTTCCCACACCTCGGAGTCTGACGCGATCGATGATTTCGAAGTGGTTCGATCGCCTTGTTCGGAACCGTAACGTGCAGCTGGCTGGCGTCGTTGGTTTGAGTCGTGCCGTGTCACGAACTTAGATAGAAGGAAGGTCACATATGGTTCGGCCCGAAGTTCAGGACTTCGTTAACCTAGGCAAACTTCCGTCTGAGCGTGGCGAACCCACGGAAGAACTCGAGGAAGCTGTAGATCGCGCCGGAGCACTACTGGACCTTATTGAACGCCCCGTAACTGACGAGGAGGCAAATGCCTTGGCAGAATGCTTCGGTGAGGACCTATGCTTCGGTCTGGCTTGGAACCTGTTGCATCTTATTGAAACTGCGCCATCTGCGAGAATAAGCCCGCCCGATGGTGCGCGGCGCTGGCGTGAGGGTCTTTCCAACCTTTAGTCGCTGCAGCTGGATTTCGCGCTGAAAAGGGTCGACAAACAACGACGCGATCGTTGTGGCCACAACCTGTTTCAGCACGCGAACTAAGGGCATTAGCGGGCAAAACGTAATGGGTGGACGATCGCGGAGTGTGTTGGGGATCGTTCTCCGGATCGTGTTCAGCGGTTGTTGAATCGGGCGGTGTGGGATACGGACGGGGCGATGAGTGTGGTGCGCCGGTTCGTGGTTGAGGGGTTGGGGGTGGCGGCCCGGCGGCGTCGGCGGGGGCTTGTGGTGGGGGCGTTGGACGAGACTGGTCAGCAGAAGCGGGGTGTGTTGACGTGTGGGGTCAAGCGGCAGTATCTGGGGTGTGCTGGTCGGGTGGAGAACGGGATCAACACGGTGCACTTGTCGTATGTGCGTGAGGGGGTCGGGCACGCGTTGATCGGTGCCCGGCAGTGGATTCCGGTCGAACAGGTCGACGACGCGGATACCGCGGTTGTTATGGGGTTGCCCGCTGATCTGCGGTTTCGTACGAAGGGCGATTTGGCTGCCGACATTTGTGAGGACGCGTCCACGGACGGGGTGCGTTTCGATGTGGTCTGCGGGGATGAGGTCTACGGTGGTTGTACCCGGTTGCGGGAGTTCTTCGAGCAGCGTCGGCAGGCGTACGTGTTGCGGGTGGCTCGCACGTTCATGGTGGAACTCGGTGGTGGCCTGCGGTTGACGTGTCTGGAGGCGACGCAACAACTAGTCGACCAACGTCAATGGGAGGTTCGTAGTGTCGGGGCCGGATCGAAAGGGCAGAGGTGGTACGCGTGGGCGTGTATCGCCACCGCCAGTCCCGAGCATGTGCTGCTGGTACGTCGACATGTACGTACCGGAAAGTTGGCGTTCCACTACTGTCACCTGCCCGCCGGACAGCCCGCGTCGACGACCCGGTTGATACGCGCCACGGGCCTACGTTGGCCCGTGGAGGAGGATTTTGAGTTCGGCAAGGACCAGTTCGGTCTCGACCAATGCCAGGCCCGCCTGTATACGGCGATCCGCCGTCACACCGTGATGGTCATGGCGGCCCTGGCCATATGCGCCGTCGCAGCCGCTCAACTTCGCGACCGCACACTCCCGGACAGGCCCCGCCATCAGATCCGGGCTTGATCCCCCTGACCGTCCCGAGACGCGACGACTCCTGGCCAGAACATCGCACCATCCAAAACCACCCGACCACGCCGACCACTGGGCCGTTTGGCGTCGCCGCCACCAAGCCCGCTAACGCTGGTTCCATCAACGCACACGACTGGGCCGCGAATACGCCCTGGTCAACTAACCATTGGCGGCTGCCGTACTAGAAGCCGGGCTACCGCTTCCAAAATGATAACGAGGAGGCGAAGAATGTTGAGCCCTTTGGGAGTAGAAATTTGGAACGACAGCCTTGATCTCGCGCTACGGGTGGAACTTGAAGGCGATCATGTCACTGACGGAAAGCCATTGGCTATCAGGCATCTCTGCTATCTTGGAGGCTTCGATTCGGCGGTGATGAGTAACGGCCTGGATGGAGCGATGAGCCGTTACTCGCCTGAGCGAATGGAATTGGTGGCATCAGCATTCGACTACTTCGGTCTACATGATCTGGCGTCCCTGGTGCGGCGGCTTGCGGCCAGTGATCACGACTACGTCGCCGCACAGGACCTGAATGTCGATTACTGGGAGGGAAGAGGGCGTCGCCCGGATGAAAGCCTGATCGATGCGGCTTTAGAGAAGAGGCTCCGGACGGAGCCTCTAGATTTCGGGCTTGAGCCTTAAAGATCACTTCTCTTAAACATTGGGCGCATGTGGACGAAAGGGTCAGTGCGCGACGATGGTAGCGATGGTTTCGCTGAATGCGTTCAGCGGTCGCCAGTCGTCGGTGTGGAGGATTCGCCAGGTATACGTTCACCCCTCGCACCCGGGTGTGCCCGCGTCGATAGATATTGGCGAGGTTACGCCAGGATTGTTGCGGCTGGCGGCGCCCATGGGTTGCCGGTGAGGGCATCGCGGAGGACGGTCATGGCCGTCGAGTCAGTATTCGACTGCGGTGGAGATGTAGGCACGGATGGTGAGCCGGTTGTTGGTGGCGTCGTCGCTGGCGAGCCAACCGGAAATCTTCTGCTGGATTTGGTGGCAGCGGCGGTCTCCAGGTGGCGTCGTTTACGCGTGCTCGTGTGCTCGTGTGCTCGTTTGTCAGGCCAGGTGTCTCCGCTCACAATTCGTGTTCCTCGAAAACAGTCTAAGGACGGGCGGGCCAGTGCGCGATGAGTTGCGGCTATTCGCGGATTACTACCAGATTCACTTGTTCGACGAAGGGTCGGCCACCGACCTGGGGGGCGTTTGGACTGAGGAGGCAGCCGCAGACCAGTTGGCGGTGGGAAGTGACGCCATGGCGGTCGGCACGGTGGTGAACGTCTTCGTATCAGTGGTTGTGGAGGTGTTGGATCGTCTGCCGGTCGATGACAGCGTGGAGTTCGATCACCTGGTCGAAGGCAGTCTCCACGTTTCCTCAGGTCGCTTGGTTGTTATGGGGTGTACGGACTATGAGCCTGAGGCAGCCCGGTTCACCATTCCGGCAGGGTGGGTACGGGTTCGCGTGGCGAAGTCGAACTTGGATGTTGCCTGCCGCTCAAATGTCAATTCGGACGAAAACGCGGCGACAATGGAGCAAGTGCGGATACAGGTGTGGAAAGCTGCCGCTGCCCGGACGGTAGTAGTGAAGCGGTGGACTCCTAAGGACGGTTAGCCCAGGTCAGACTCGCGTCACGCCTTCGAGTCGCGTGTCGATCCGGGCATGGACCTGCGGCATCGCGAGGGGTCATCCATATTGGCTGTATTTAAGCATTCGCATGTAGACCGAGTATTTGACACCAACCGTGACATCAACCGAGGCGCACATCCGCCAGGGTCATTGCGTTCCGGGGTTTTCGCTGGTCACAGCTGCGATGAGGTTGTTCGGCCGGCGGTTAGCTCGTCGACGTACGGAACGTGCTCGATTCGATACCGACGGCTTTGCGTGGCCGTGCCACGGGTGATGTGGTTTGCCGCAGTGCCTGACGGAGGCTTTCAATAGGGGGTTAGACCCCACCGGCTTGGAGGCTGCGGCGGTTACTGTAAGGAGTTCGACGAAACACGCAAGGTATGGCTTGCCAGTCGGTCCTTGCGATAGCTGTGCAGTCTTGTCCAAAAGGTTTCAGCTTGATTTGGCGCACCGGAGGTTGACGTGGGAACGTCGTTTTCATCCGAGACGGAGCGGGCGTTGAGGAATGCCGGCTGGCGGCCCGGCCGGAGTGTGGACACGGGAGGCTGGCATCGGCTGCTTGAGACTGAAGGATTTGTACTGCATAGGGCTGCCTGTGTCTTTTTATCAGAGTTCGGCGGACTCTACGTAAATATACGAGGTGCTGGTCTTTCTTGTGCAAAGACGCCATTCGAGCTGGATCCGGTCTTGTGTTCCGGAGAAAGTGGCAGGTTCTCCGCATGGAGTCTGCAGCTAGACAGGTCTTTCGCGCCGATTGGCGATCTTGATGGCGGAAGGTACTTTCTGGCGATGGATGAACGGAGCTATCTCTATGTTGTGACTGATTGGGTTGCATGTCTGGGTCGGGAGCACGGTGCCCTAGACAGCCTGGTCTTGGGAATTGCCGCAGAGGAGATAGGGTAAAGCGGTCTCAGAGGGTAGTCTGGTAGGGGTCTATGGGTAGTTTTGTAGGTTTTTATTCGGTCTGCGGGTGGCCGAAGTTTGGTAGACGTACCTGATGTGGCGGTGCCGCGTTAGAACGGTCGTGAGTGGACGCACCCCTATCCCAGAGGCCTGACCGATGAACAATGAGGGTTAATCAGGGGCGCGTCGGAATATGTCGATGGTGTTAACCGGGGTAGCGTCCATCTAATTAGGACGCCGGTCCGTTACTTGGAAGGATTGTGTTTGCAGCCGCAATTCAAAGAACCAGACCGGCGCATGCCCGCTGCGACACCCCCGCCGACGAGACCGTATCCCAGACCCGCCACAGGCCGGCAGCTCAACACCATGATCAAACTAGGCTACCTGTCATTGCCCTTTGGGCGGACGGGGTATCGGCGGTTGCGAAGAACGGCAACATAAGAATCTCGTTCACATTGGATGGTCTGTTTGGTCCCGGCGGAAAGGCTGTCGCAGGATCAGCAAAGAGGCGTTTGACGTCAACTACGCGCGGGGGATCCCAATGGTCGGAGACTGGAGATGTGGCGCAGCCGGCGGCAACGGGACTGCCTGGGAGCTTGCTACTGTCGGTAGAGTGGTTCGTCTTGGGAATCGCGAGTGGTCGTCGATCGATTGGTATTGGCAAGGCAAGAAAGTTGATCTCCCGAATCCGTTTAGCTGAGCCTTGGAGAGCTTATTGTGAGGGAGTATGCCTCCAGCCGAATTTTTCGCCTCTCCAGCTTTAACCCGACGCATCGCCAGCTCATTCTGCGGAGCGACCCGTGCACGTTAGCTGATGGTGCAAGCCGAGTCGAAATTTACTTCGGAAACGTATCCTATGTGGCCGTTCAGCCGCTAATGAAAGGAGTGGTCGTTCGCGCTGCATCATCGATGGAACAGATCAGTGTGGGAGATCGTTTTGATATTGCATAGGAAGAGCGTAGGTTTATTTACCTCGTAAATCCCATGTCGCCGATCAGCTTTGTAGTGTCCGGGCGGCCATCTTGGCGGAAAGCCGAAAGGAGTGTGGATGATCCTTCGCTTTTCGACTTTAACCAGCAATGGCCGCCCGGCGATGACATGGAGTGGGGAGTGGTGGAATAGATCAGGATCACAAGTAGAATTTGGGGACTTTGGGATCGAGCCTTAAAGATCGCTTCCCTCAAGTATAGGGTGCATGTGAGTTATCTCAACTTGATGTGAGGTCCATGTGATTCGCGATGAGATAGTTGCCTTCTGTAAACTTGGACCTCTGCCGTCGGAAAACGATGACTCAGATGGCGTTGATGAACGACTGGAGGTAGTAGAGCGGCTACTGCTTTCGATCAGGCGTCCGGTAAGTGACGGCGAAGCACATATGCTGCTCGGAAGTTTTGGAGAAGATAACTGTTTCGGTATGGCATGGACCCTTCTCCACACAATCGAGATAGCGCCTGGACCTGCTGTCGATAGAGAGCCGCGTCCCAGCGCGAACCCATGGATATTGAGGTTGTGGCGGAGATACTTAAACTCGCGCCATGATTCTGACGGATTGTCGAATTCGTGATTCTGATAAGGGCTCGGCGGCAGGGCAGGGTCTTGCGTAGTCGCTTGTTCTTTAAGGGGCTCTCATGACAAGGTTTCATTTTCCTTTCAAGGGGCCACAGGAAAGTTACAGCGTGCCTGGTCGCATGTTTCAGGTTTGGGCATTCAGGCCCACACATACGACTCTCGTGCTCGTTAGTAATCGCAATATCGCAAGCGGTCAGCTGACTCGCATCGAGATCGCATTTGGCGGCGTGAAGTTCGTGGCCATTCCGCCGATAGTGAATGACATTTATATCCGGCGTGCCGAGCCGGAGTTTCGGTCGCGGATGGTCAGTTACTTCGGTCTTGATATTTCAGATGACTCGGATTTGGATATGTATCGACTATCAGAAACGAGAGACTGGTTTGTCGTTTCTGGTCGGCCGTTTGGCGCTGAGGCCATTCGAGCCTACGACGCTCCACTCGTCCTATTCGAAGACCTGGAGCCAGAGTCTTCCGAACTAGTTCGGTGGACCTTGCCATGAGGATATGAGGCTGCAGGATTAATGAGAAAAGCGGACTTCTTTAGATTCGTGTAGAGGGGTGGGGCAACGAGTGGATCAGGATCCATAATGATTGCCTTTATGTCAGGGTCGGGGCAGGTTGGTTGAGATTCCGACAAGGACACTCTGGTCATAACCCCACCGGACGTCAGCCAAAGCTTCGGCGTCGATGCCCGAGTTGGTGGCGGTGTCGACGAGTTTAGCGGCGTCTTGTGCCCGCTTTCTGCACCTGACTGGCCCGCTGCTGCACCTCCGGGGGCAAGGTCGAGCACACCTTGCAGATGGCGGATCAGATGATCGCCGCACTGCGGCACCCAGCCAGCAGTCTCGCCGAACTGGTGCCAGTCCGCGTAGTCGTCACGCACGAGACACTGGTGCCAGTTGTCGAATACACCCAACTTGGAGATCCGTGCCTTGCTACGGGCGGTGATCTCGTTGTACCAGACCAGTCTCGGGTCCAGGGGCCTGTAGGGAAATCGGCTCTGTTGAACTTTCGGTGGTGACGGACGGTGATGGGCCAGCCGAGTAGGATTCGGTGTCGTGGTAGTTGGAAGCCGGCTCGGCCGTACATTTGGCGTTTGATGAGTTTGGTCTTTGTGTTCACGCCTTCTGTGGTTCCGTTGTGGTAACACAGGGTGACCGCCGCGTTGGCCGCGTCGCGGCCTGCTCGAGTCCGCAGGGGTGAGTAGGGTGGCGAAGCTGCCGATGGGACGGCTCGACGTGGCCAACTCGGGATACGCGGTGCGCCGTGGGTCCATGAGTTCTGGTTGCTCGGTTCGGTGGTCGGGGTGGGTAGGCAGGTGGCGGGTCAGTCGTCGTGGTGACGGGCCGACGACGGTTGGGTGTCGTCAAGTGAGTTGGCCCCACCTGCCGTCAGGCGGATTCCAGCGATCGTCGGAGCGCGTCGACGGTGTCATCGAACCCTATATGTCGATTGTGGACTGGTCATGAGCGAGCAGGCCGCCACACTGTTAGGAAATTGTCGGACGTGCGGGAGTCCTTGCGATGGATGGGCAGTGCAACTTACTCGCGACGACCGACTTTGTTGGGAGTTGGAGTGGAGCTGTGGCGCCTGCGGGACAGTCTCAGATGACGGAGATTGGGGTCCGGCCCCAGACAAGTTGCGAGAGGAACTGTTGTCCCAACACGGGAGCTATTGTCTGCGGCTCAAAGACGGCGAGTCGCGCGGGGGTGAAATACTCAAAGTATTTCGCCAGGTCTTCAACAAGAGCCTTAACGATGCTCAGGAGTCCGCCAGCAGGCTCAGGCTGTTCGGATATGAGGGCACCTTTGTTGAAACCGAGTTGCTGGGTGAACGGCTGCGGCAGGCAGGTGTCCCTAGCGTCGTGGTTCGAGTCGCCGTTGATTAGCGGTTCAGTCCGCTTTGTTATCGAGGCGGATGGAGACCGCCCCACGTTGCTGAGTCGCGCACCGACCTGCTGAGGCTGTTTGACGATCACTACTTCGGCCGGCGTCGACTATCCGGAGTGGCGCAGCATCCAGTTCGTGTCAGGATCACCGGCCGCAGGCGAGACGCTCGGCGGCGGATCCTGGCTCTGCGTCTCGACGTAGTCGCCCGGATCGGGCCTGTCGGGCAGGCGAGACCATCGCTGCCTACGAATCAGTGCATCGTCATCAGTGGTGTCGGCGTCGTGAGCATCGGGTGTCGGCGGGTTGTCAGCGGCCATCTCATCGCCCCCTTCTCCACCGTCATCATGACTGAACGCCCAGCCCCACACCAGTGTGACGCCGACGCTCACCGAGCCCCACCTTCCAGGCGCGAACGTGACACGAACAGTGCCAGTGGCCCGCCGAGACGAAGAAAACCGACGCGGCAGGAGGCGGCGAGTGTCAGGTTTTGGGGTCGGCGACTTCGAGTGGGTCGGCGAGCAGACGTTCGAAGGCCAGTTCGGCGGCGCCGAGCAGGCTCGCGTCGTCGCCGAGGGTCGGGGTGCGCAGTCGCACGTGTTCCCGGCAGACGGGCAGCGCCATGCGGTTGAGTCGGCCCCGCACCTGGGCCGCCGATCCGAGGAACACGTCGCGCAGGGTGCCGCCGAAGATGACCATCTCGGGGTCGAAGATGTTGATCAGGTTCGCGACGCCGAATCCGAGCCAGTCGCCGACCTGTCGCAGGGCGCCTTGCGCCATGGCGTCGCCGCGGCCGGCGGCGTCGACGACCGCGGCGACGGCTTCGCGGCCCGTGCCGTCGCGACCGGCGGCGCGGATCAGGGCGTACTCGCCGATTTCGGTCTCCCAGCAGCCTCGTGAGCCGCAGCTGCAGGGCCGGCCGTTGGGGTTGACGACGATGTGTCCGACTTCGCCGCCATAGCCGCCGTGCCCGGTGACGGGCCGGCCGTCGGCGATGATGCCGCCGCCGATGCCGGCGTCGCCGTGCAGATAGATGACGTTGCGGCAGCCGGCGGCGACGCCGCGCACGTGTTCGGCGAGCGCGGCGAGGTCGGCGTCGTTGCGCACGGCCAGCGGCGCGGAGGAGATGTCCGATCGGCCTGATTCGTTGAGCGCTTCGTTGAGGGCTTCGCCGAGTGGTTCGTCGACCCAGCCGACGTGACTTCCGAGTCGCACGACGCCGTCGTCTTGCCTGACGATGCCGCTGACGGCGGCGGCGGCCCCGATGCAGCGGGTGTCGTCGGGCAGGTGGCGTTCGGTTTCCCGGACGAATTCGGCGATGGGTGCGATGACTTTGGCGGCGGGGCGTTCGCCGCGTGGGCGTGACACTTCGCGGCGTTCGAGCACGACTCCGCCGAGGGCGACCCGGGCCGCGGTGACCCGGTCGACTTCGATGTTGCAGGCATAGACATAGGCCCGGTGTGATTCGGGTCGCACCACAAGGGACGGTCGCCCGGCGCGGCCGTGGTCGCGGGGGAGTTCTTCCCGGACCAGGCCGGCCGCGGCGAGGTCGGCGGTGAGTGCGCCGATGGTGCTGCGGTTGAGCCCCAGCGCGGCGGTCAGTTCGGCTCGGGAGGTGGCGCCGTGCACGTGCACATAGCGCAGCAGCACTCCCAGGTTGTGCCGTCTGATCTCTTCCTGGCTGGGGCCCGCGCGCATGGTGGGTTAGCGGGTTCCGGTCGCGGCCGCGCGTCGACGTGACAGCGAGTCGACGCCGGCGGCGAGCAGGAGCACCGATCCCGTGATGATCAACTTGACTCCCGCGCTGTATCCCATGAGGCCCATGCCGTTGTCGATGACCGCGACGACCAGTCCACCGAGGACGGCGTCGAGCACTCGACCCTTGCCGCCGAAGAGACTAGTGCCACCGATCACGGCGGCTCCCACCGCATAGAGCAGCACCCGGCTGCCGCCGGTGTTCGCGTCGACGGAGGCGGCCCGCGAGGCGGCGATGATGCCGCCGATCGCCGCGGTGGCCGAGCAGATGACGAAGGCGCTGATGCGAATGAGGTCGGTCTTGATGCCGGCCCGGCGGGCGGCCTCGAGGTTGCCGCCGACGGCATAGATGTGCAACCCATAACGGGTACGTTTGAGGACGAAGGTCAGCAGAATCAGCAGTGCCGCGATGATGGGGACGACGATCGGCACGCCTCGCAGTGAGGTGAGCGCGGGGTTGCGGCTGCGTTCCAGGTTGAGCGCATAGACGGGCAGGCCGGCCGCGATGGCCAGCAGCGCGACGCGCGAGACGATGAGACTCACCGGCTCGGTGGCGAGGCCCCGCGCCTGCCGGCTGCGCCACCGGTTGAACTGCAACCCGGCGTAGGCCGCCACGCCGACGGCGAGCAGGATCCAGCCGAGCTCGGGCCCGACGGTCTTGTTTCCGATGGCGAGGATCACCGTGTCGGTGATGGTGATGTTCTTGCCGCCCTCGATGACCTGCAGCATGACGCCCTGAAACGCGAGGAAGGCGGCGAGGGTGACGACGAATGAGGGGATGCCCGCTTTGGCGACCAGCGTGCCGAGGACCAGGCCGATGAGCGCGCCGGTCGCCAGGGCGGCGAGAATCGCCACGTACCAGGGGGATCCGGCCTTTGTGAGTGTCTGTGCGAGCACGGCCGCGCAGACACCGCTGGCGAAGCCCGCCGACAGGTCGATCTCGCCGAGCAGCAGCACGAAGATGAGCCCCATGGCGATGATGGTGACCGCGGCCGCCTGTGGCAGGAGGTTCGCGAAGTTGGCGCTGGTGAGGAAGACGGGCCGGGCCACGGCGAAGACGACGCAGAGCACGACGAGGCCGATGACGGCGGGCAGTGCGCCCATGTCGCCGCCGCGCACCCGGCGCAGATAGTCCTGGATGTGGGAGGTCAGGGGGGACGCAGTCACGGCCGGCTCGGCGACGACGGTGTGGTCGTCCAGGGTTCGCGTCGTGGTCATCGTTGCGCTCCGGTCGGTTCGAATCCGTTGGTGGTGTCGACGTTCGCGGGCAGTCCGAGGTCGCCGCTGCGCCCGGCGGTGATCAGCTCGACCACCTGCGCGTGGGTGACGTCGGTGGCCTTGACCTGGGCCACCATCCGTCCGAGGTAGAGCGCGGCGATGCGGTCGGAGACGGCGAAGACGTCGTTCATGTTGTGCGAGATGAGCACGACGGCGAGCCCGTTGTCGGCCAGGCGGCGCACCAGTTCGAGCACCTGCGCGGTCTGGGCGACGCCGAGCGCGGCGGTCGGTTCGTCGAGGATGACGACTCTGCTGTTCCACAGCACCGCCTTGGCGATGGCGACGGTCTGGCGCTGGCCGCCGCGAGAGGCTGGCGACCTTCTGCCGGATCGACTTGACGGTACGCACGGCGAGGCCCGCGAGGGTCTTCGCGGCCATCTCCTCCATGGTGGGGTCGTCGAGCACGACGCCCCGTCGCCGTTCGCGGCCGAGGAACATGTTCTGCACGATGTCGAGGTTGTCGCACAGCGCGAGGTCCTGGTAGACGACCTCGATGCCGAGGTTGGCGGCGTCGCGCGGGCTGTGGATGGTGACCGGGCTGTCCGTCGAAGCGGAACTCGCCGGTCGTCCGCCTGGTGGATGCCGCTGACGCATTTGACCAATGTGGACTTGCCCGCGCCGTTGTCCCCGACGAGGGCGGTGACCTGCCCAGCCGGCACGGTCAGGTCGACGTCGTGGAGCACCTGCACCGCGCCGAAGCTCTTGTAGAGCCCCCGCAACTCGAGTAGTGGTTGTTCTGCTGGGCTGTTCACCGTGCTCCCCTCAACAAACGATCATGGTAGGTCCGGCCGCCCCACCGTGACGAGCGCTGTGGGGTCGGTGCCCGGGAGGTAGGGCGCCGCGCGGCAGCAGGGTGCCGCGCGGCGCCATTCTGGCGATGATTCGTCCGCCAGTCCTCGGTTGTGGCTAGGAGATGCCGTTGGCGGTGCACAGCGCGGCGTAGGCGCCGGTGCAGAGCTCGGCCTTGGTGACGAAGCCGTCGGCGACGACGTCCTTGACGTTGTCCTTGAAGATGGCGACCGGGACGAGCAGCTTGGCCGGGACGTCCTTGCTCGGACTCGGTGTCCTTCACGGTCTGACCGGTGGTCGGGGTGCTCGCCCTTGGCCAGCGCGATCGCCAGCGCGGAGGCCGCGTCGGCCTCCTGCTTGACCGCCTTGTAGACGGTCATGCACTGGTCGCCGGCGAGGATGTTCTGCAGGCCCTGCACGGTGGCGTCCTGGCCGGTGACCGGGACCTTGCCGTTGAGCTTGTTGCGCTTGAGCACGGTGATCGCCGCGTTGCCGAGGCCGTCGTTGGCCGCGAGCACGCCGTCGATCTTGTTGCCGGCCCTGGTCAGCATCTGCTCGAAGATCGTGCCGCCCTGGGTGTTGTCCCAGTCCGGCACCGACTGGTCCGGGCCCTTGATGTAGTCCTCGCAGTCGTACTTCGGCTGGAGCACCGAGTCGTAGCCCTGCTTGAACAGGGTGGCGTTGTTGTCGGTCGGCGAGCCGTTGAGCTCGGCGACGACGGGGTTCTTCGCGCCCTTGTCGGTGAGGCACTTGACCAGGCCCTCGCCCTGGAGCTTGCCGACCGCCACGTTGTCGAAGCTGACGTAGTAGTCGGCGCCGCCGTTGAGGGTGAGCCGGTCGTAGTCGATGGTGCCGATGCCCTGGGCCTTGGCCTTGTCGAGCACGGCCTTGCCGGTGCCGGAGTCCAGGTTGACGATCATCAGGACGGTGACGCCGCTTGGTGATCATCTGGTCGGCGATGGTCTGGAACTGCGGCCTTGTCGCCCTGCGCGTTCTGGATGTCGTACTTGACGCCGGCGGCCTTGAACGCGGCCTCCAGGTACTTGCGGTCGGCGGTCTCCCACCGTGCGGACGAGGCGCTGTCCGGCAGGATCACGCCGATCTATGGGGTCTTGGTGTCGCTGCCGCCGTCGGACTTCTCCGAGGCGCAGGCGCCCAACGTGCCGAGTGCCAACAGGCCACCGGCGGCCAGCAGAGAGATGCTTTTGCGCATCGCCCGGTCCTTCCCTTCCTTGTGCCGCCCATGGCGGCGGTGGAATCGACCCGTCGTCGCGTCGACGGTGCCGTGAGCAGTTCGAGTGTCAGTGCGCCTGAGCTGGAGCGATTGGTCTGAGGAGCGCTCGGGTGCTCGGTGGCGGCCGTCTCGTCTTCCGCGTGGCCGGTAGATCCTTGTGGGGACGGTCACACAGATTGTTGTGTCCGGCAACGTATTGCGTCGGCGACGGCGAGCGCAAGATGACGGCGGGGTTAAGTTTGTTGTTGGCGATAACAATTCGGCAACACGCCCGTGATGCGCTCGTGACCGGCGGCCGACTAGCGTGAGGCAGTCAGTCGTCGGCGACCACAAGCGGAGGGTGTGACGTGCGCATATTGGTGATCGAGGACGAACGAAGCCTCGCCGACGCGATCGCCCGCGGCCTGCGCGCGCGAAGGCTTCGCCGTCGACGTCGACCTACGACGGAACGTCCGGCCAAGAGGCGACAACCGTCACCCGGTACGACGTGGTGGTCCTCGACCGCGACCTGCCCGGCGTGCACGGCGACCAGATCTGCGCCGACCTGGTCGCCTCCGGCGCGCTGACCCGCGTGCTCATGCTCACCGCCAGCGGCACCGTCGCCGACCGCGTCGAGGGGCTGCGCATCGGCGCCGACGACTACCTGCCCAAACCGTTCGCCTTCGACGAACTCGTCGCCCGGGTGCGAGCGCTGGGCCGCCGAGCCACACCGGCCGCGCCGCCCGTGCTCGTCGCCGCCGACCTCATCCTCGACCAGTCCCAACGAGCCGTCAGCCGGGCCGGCGTCCCACTCGACCTCACCCGCAAGGAGTTCGGCCTGCTCCTCGAGCTGCTCAAGGCCCGCGGCGGCGTGGTCTCCAGCGAGGAACTGCTCGAACGGGTCTGGGACGCCAACGCCGACCCCTTCACCACCACCGTACGGGTGACCATGATGACCCTGCGTCGAAAGCTCGGCGACCCACAGCTCATCGAGACCGTCGTCGGCGTCGGCTACCGCATGCCCGCCGCCGACCCGGGGCAGCGATGACAGTCTATGGCGGCACACGCAACTCCCGGACGATGCGCGAGTGGATCCGATCCACCCTGCGCCTGCGCCCCACCCTGCATCTGCGCCCCACGCTGCGCCTGCGCCTGACGCTGCTCAACGCGCTGCTGCTCATCGGCTCCGCCAGCGCGCTGCTCGTGCTGTTGGTCGCGCTGCTCGCCGGTGGCGAGGTCGGATCAACCGACCGGCTCGCCACCGGCAGCCAGGTCACCCTCACCGACGGCAGCCACCTCGACGCCGCGACGTGGCAGGCCCAGACCACCGCCGCCGCCCGCCACGACCTGCTGATCTATGGACTCATCGCCGTCATGGTCGTCGGCGTCGTCGCCACCGCCGGCACCTACGCCGTCGCGGGACGGGCACTGCACCCGCTGCAACAGGTCACCACGACCGCCCGACATCTCTCCGGCGAGACGCTCGACCAACGCATCCGCTATGTCGGCGCCGACGACGAGGTCGCCGAACTCGCCGCCACCTTCGACCAGATGCTCGACCGCATCGGCTCGACCTTCGAGACCCAGAAACGCTTCGTCGCCAACGCCTCACACGAGTTGCGCACGCCACTGGCCGTCATGCGCACCGAGATCGACGTAACCCTCGCCGACCCCGACGCCGACGTCGCCGAGTTTCGCCGCATGGCCCGGGTGGTGCGCGACGGCTCCGAACGCGCCAACGCGCTCGTCGACGCGCTGCTCGTGCTCGCCCGCAGCGAAGCCCAGGCCGGCCGGCGGCTGTCCCGCAAGATGCCCTCCGACCTCGCGACCGCCGCGAACTCCGCCCTCGCGGCGGTGCGTCGGGAGGCCGACCGGCTCAGCCTCACCATCAGCACCCAGCTCGACTCCGCCGCCGGTCGTCGGCGATCCTGGTCTGCTCGACCGGCTCGCCGGCAACCTCGTCGAGAACGCCATCCGCTACAACCACCTCAACGGTCAGGTCTCGGTGCGCACCACAGGCGACGAGACCTCCGCCACCCTCGTCGTCAGCAACACCGGCTTCGAGGTCGAGCCGGCCGACGTCTCCGGGTTGTTCGAGCCGTTCCGTCGGGGTGGCCGGGAACGCACCGGGGGACGCGGCTCGGGGCTGGGCCTGTCGATCGTGCGGGCCGTCGCGGAGGCGCATGGCGGCACCGTCACCGCCACCGCGAACCCCGACGGGGGTCTGACCGTCACGGTCTGCCTGCCCGCAGCCGTGACGACCCCCGTGGTGTCGGCGACGGCCGCGGTCCCGATGCTGCCTTAGCGGCCCATGCGAAAGTGCGCGTGGGCCGGCTCCCGGGCGAGGTTGACGGCGGCGATGACGAGATATGCCGGCGCGAGAATCTCCGTCAGGTAATAGATGGCGAAGAATTGACGCGGCGCGATCTGTGAGTTGATCCACGCGGCCATCGTCGTGGCATCGCCCATCGCCGCGTCGCCGCCTCCAGCCGCGTCACGCAGGTCCGCCGCGCCTGCGATCACGTCGTTGGCGGTGAGATAGTCGCCGATCCCCACGCCGCTGTCGGAGGCCATCATGATCGCGTGGATCATGACGAACACGCCGGCCGCGACCCAGGTCAACACTCGTCCGGACTGCCGCGACCACCAGACCAGGGGAGTCAGGATGGTCCCCGCGACGGTGAGCCCGACCCCGGCCGGCAACGCGAGCTCGAGGCTGTCCCGCAGTGACGATGTAGAACGTCGCAATGTCTCCGGATCGACATATCGGACCGCGTCGTGCATCGCGGCGACGAGCGTCTGTCTCTCCCACGCGGCGTTGACGGCTTGGATCAGACCCACGACCGTGGCGGTGAGCAGTGCGATGACGGCGACACGAACAGCCGTGGGAACCCGATGGGGTGCAGGCATGGTGAAGCGCTCCTCCCGTGATGCGGCCAGGCTAACAGCGATGGCCGGCGGGTGCGGAGCGAGCACAGACGCGTCGGCGCGGGCCGGTCAGAGTCAGACCAGCCCGCGCCGGGCGTACCCGAGGAGGGGTAAATCGAGATTGCCGGATCAGCCCAGGCTCGCCACCCCGCGGGCGAGGAACCGTTGTCCGGTCACGCTTTCCGAGACGCCCGCACGGTCCAGGTAGGGCGTGACACCGCCGAGGTGGAACGGCCAGCCGGCGCCGAGGATCATGCACAGGTCGATGTCCCGGGCGTCGGCGACGACCCCCTCGTCGAGCATCAGTCGGATCTCGGTGGCCAGTGCCGTCAGCGCGCGGTCGCGCACCTCGACCTCGGTCAACGGCGCCGATCCGACCTGCAGCAACTCCGCGACCTGCGGGTTGATCGCGTCGTCGACGAAGAGCGGGGCTCGCGACTCGGCGATGCGGCGCAGGTTGTCGCTGACGGCGAACCGGTCCGGGAAGGCCGCGTGCAGCGTGCCGCCCACGTGATAGGCCACCGCCGGGCCGACGAGTGACAGCAGCGCCAACGGCCGCATCGGCAGGCCGAGCGGGTCGAGCGCGGAGTCGGCCACCTCCGGCGGGGTGCCGGCGTCGACGGCGCCGAGGATCTCGCCGAGGAACCGGGTCAGCAGCCGGTTGACCACGAACGCGGGCGCGTCCTTGACCAGCACGCACGACTTGCGCAGCGACTTGCCGACGGCGAACGCGGTGGCCAGCGTCGCGTCGTCGGTGCGCTCCGCCGCGCACGATCTCCAGCAGCGGCATCATCGCGACCGGGTTGAAGAAGTGGAAGCCGACGACCCGCTCCGGGTGCTCGAGGTCGGCGGCCATCGCGGTCACCGACAGCGACGAGGTGTTGGTGGCGAGCACGCACTCCGGGCGTGACGATCTTCTCCAGCTCGGCCCAGACCTGCTTCTTGACCGCGAGGTCCTCGAAGACGGCCTCGATGACGAAGTCGGCGTCGGCGAAGACCGCGCTTGTCGACGCTGCCGCTGACCAGGCCGCGCAGCTTCGCCGCCTTCCCGGCGTTGAGCCGGTTCTTGCGAGACCAGCTTGTCGATCTCGTTGTGCACATAGGACACTCCCTTGTCGACCCGGGCCTGGTCGAGGTCGGTGAGCACCACCGGCACCTCCAGGCGCCGGGCGAAGAGCAGGGCGAGCTGGCTCGCCATCAGGCCGGCGCCGACGATGCCGACCTTCGTCACCGGCAGGCGCGAGGCCCTTGTCGGGCGCGCCGGCCGGCCGCTTGGCCCGCCGCTGCACCAGGTCGAAGGCGTAGAGTCCACTGCGGAACTCTTCGCCCATGACCAGGTCGGCCAGCGCCTCGTCCTCGGCCGCCGTGCCCTCGGCGAACGGCGCGGTCTTCGCCATGGCGAGCAGGTCCAGCGCCTTGTACGGGCGCGAGCGGCGCGCCGTGCAGGCGCTCGTCGAGCTGCTGGCGGGCGAAGCCGACGATGGCGTCCCACATCTCGCTGCGGTCGACCGGCTCGCGCTCCACAGTGGTCTTCTTCTGCACCACCGCGGCGGCCCACTCCAGCGAGTGCTCGAGGAAGTCGGCCGGGTCGAACAGCGCGTCGCTGATGCCCATCTCGTGCGCCTGCGCGGGTCTGAGCATCTTGTTCTGCATCAACGGGTTCTGCACGATGACCTGGGCGGCGTTGATGATGCCGATGAGGTTGGGCAGCAGCTGCGACCCGCCCCAGCCGGGGATCAGTCCGAGGGAGACCTCCGGCAGGCCGAGCGCGGCGACGCCGCGCGACAGGGTGCGGTAGTGGCAGTGCAGGGCCAGTTCCAGGCCGCCGCCGAGCGCCGCGCCGTTGACGAAGGCGAAGGTCGGCACCGGCGAGTCCTTGAATTTGGCGAAGACCTTGTGCCCGTACGAGCCGATCGCCATTGCCTGGTCGTGGTCTTTGATCAGTGGCATGCCGGTCACGTCGGCACCGACGCAGAAGATGTACGGCTTGCCGGTGACCGCGATGAACGCGGGTTCGGCGGCGATCGCCGCGTCGATGGCGGCCTCGAGGTTGGCCAGTCCGGCGGGGCCGAACGAGTTGGGCTTCGTGTGGTCCAAGCCGTTGTCGAGGGTGATGAGGGCGGCGGGCCGAGTCAGGCCGGGCACCCGCACTTCGCGTACGAACGCGTGGGTGACCACCTCGCCGGGGAAATTCGGCAGGGACTGTTGCGTCGTGCTCACTTGGTTGCCTCCGAACCGGTCGCCGCGGTGTTCTCCCAGATAACGGTCCCGCCCATGCCGATGCCGATGCACATCGACGTGATGCCATAGCGCACCTCGGGGTGCTCGGCGAAGCGGCGCGCGAGCTGGGTCATGAGCCGCACGCCCGACGACGCGAGCGGGTGGCCGAGGGCGATCGCGCCGCCCCACGCGTTGACCCGCGGGTCTTCGTCGTCGATGCCGAAGTGGTCGAGGAACGCGAGCACCTGCACGGCGAACGCCTCGTTGAGCTCGAACAGTCCGATGTCGTCGATGGACAGTCCGCCCAGGCGCAGGGCCTTCTCGGTCGACGGGATCGGGCCGATGCCCATCACCTCGGGCTCGACGCCGGCGAAGCCATAGCTCACCAGCCGCATCGGGATCGGCAGTCCGAGTTCGGTCGCGACGTCCTCGGCGGCGAGCACACACGCGGTGGCGCCGTCGTTGAGGCCGGCCGCGTTGCCGGCGGTGACCTTCCCATGTGGACGGAACGGGGTCTTCAGAGTCGCGAGTTTCTCCAGCGACGTCTCGCGGGGCGCCTCGTCGACGGAGGCGAGGCCCCACCCGGCCTCCGGGTCACGGATCGCGATCGGCACGAGGTCGGGTTGGAGCTTGCCCTCGGCATAGGCCCGCGCGGTCCGCTGTTGGGAGGCGAGCGCGAAGCGGTCGGACCGCTCCTTGGTGATGCCGGGCATGCGGTCGTGCAGGTTCTCGGCGGTCGCGCCCATCACCAGCGCCGACGGGTCGACGATCTTCTCGGCGAGGATGCGCGGGTTGGGGTCGACGCCCTCGCCCATGGGGTGGCGGCCCATGTGTTCGACGCCGCCGGCGATGGCGAGGTCATAGGCCCCCATGGCGATGCCGGAGGAGACGGTGGTGACGGCGGTCATCGCGCCCGCGCACATGCGGTCGATGGAGAAGCCGGGCACGGTCGACGGCAGGCCGGCGAGCAGCGCGGCGGTGCGGCCGATGGTCAGGCCCTGGTCGCCGATCTGGGTGGTGGCGGCGATGGCGACCTCGTCGACCTTGTCGGCGGGCAGGGTGGGGTTGCGTCGCAGGAGTTCGCGGATGCACCGGATCACAAGGTCGTCGGCGCGGGTGGCGGCATACATTCCGCCCGCCTTGCCGAACGGCGTGCGAACGCCGTCGACGAAGACGACATCGCGGATGTGTCTCGGTGGTGTGTCACGGGGCACTGCGGCCTCCTTGAGTGATGGGACGTCTCGCGTGATCCTCGTATGCTACTCACGGGTAACTAGACGCCGCGTGGGCGCCACCTGTGGTCCAAACCACATTCTCCCCGTACGGGTCAGACCCAGCCCGCTTCGGTGCGGGCGACCATTCGGTAGGTTCGCTCTATGAAGGTTCTCATCGCCGGCGGCGCCGGATTCATCGGCAGCACTGTGGCGTCGGCCTGCGCCGACGACGGGATAGTTCCGGTCATCCTGGACAATCTGAGCACCGGACGGGCCGAGTTCGCCCGCGATCGGATCTTCTATCAAGGCGACATCGCCGACGGCCCACTCATCGACAAGATCTTCGCCGATCACCCCGACATCGACGCGGTCGTGCACACCGCCGCCATGATCGTGGTGCCCGAGTCGGTCGAGCACCCACTGCGCTACTACCGCGAGAACGTCTCCAAGTCGATCGAACTCATCGACCACATCGTGCGCAACGGCTGCTCCCGCTATCTGTTCAGCTCATCGGCCTCCATCTACCGGCCCGGCGATGACTTCACCGTCGACGAACTCTCGCCGTTGGAGACCACGAGCCCGTATGCCCGCACGAAGTTCGTGATGGAGCAGCTGCTCGACGACTGCACCGCCGCCTATGACCTGCGCGCCATCTCGCTGCGCTATTTCAACCCGATCGGCGCCGACCCGCAGCTGCGCTCCGGCCTGCAGGTCGCCAACCCCACCCACCTGCTCGGCCGGCTCATCACGTCAGCGGAACGTGACGAGGAGTTCGAGATCACCGGTGTCGACTGGCCGACCCGCGACGGCTCGGGCATCCGCGACTTCATCCACGTGTGGGACCTCGCCACCGCGCACGTGCGTGCCCTGCGGCGCTTCGACGAGCTGGTTCCCGCGGGTGTGCCGCACGGCTATGAGGTGATCAACATCGGCACGGGCAACGGCACCACGGTCAGGGAGTTCGTCGAGGCGTTCCGCGACGTCTCCAAACTTCCATTGCGGGTACGGGAGACCGGCCCCCGCCTCGGTGACGCGGTCGGCTCGTATACCCGCAGCACGCGGGCTCGCGAGCTGCTCGGATGGGAGCCGCGGTTCACCATCGCCGACGGCATCCGCGACTCGATGCGCTGGTCGGCGGTGCGCCCCCAACGCCTGCCCGGCTGACGCTCCACTCATCTCGTTCGGTCTACCTGTTTACCCCGCTGTTCCACCCCGTTCGTCCGGTTCACTCCACCCCTTCGCCTCACCCGGTGCCTCCCAGTTATCCACAGGTGATCATGCGCTGGTGGACTTCCCCGTGCAGCGCTGGGCACGCTGACAGGCGTGCTCGACGAGATAGCCGAGAGGCAGCACGGGATCCTCACTGCGACACAAGCGCGTGCGGCCGGTGTCACCGACTCGGCGATCAAAGCTCGCGTCCGGTCCGGTCGCTGGCAGCGGGTCTTTCTTGGAGTCTTCGCGGTCTTCTCTGGACCGCTGCCTCGACTGAGTCTGTTGTGGGCAGTCGTGCTACGCGCCGGCCCGGGAGCCGTTCTCAGTCACGAGACCGCGGCCGAAGTCGCCGGGCTCCTGAAAGGACCGGGGGAGATGATCCACGTCACGGTGCCGAGTGGCCGCGATCCCGCCGGCATTCCGGGCGTGGTCGTGCACCGGTCGGGTCACGTGGCCATGAGGATGCACCCGAGCCGAACCCCGCCGCAAACCCGGCTTGAGGAGACTATCGTCGACCTCACTCAGGTTGCGCGCACGATCGGTGACGCGCAGAGCTGGCTCGCTCAGGCGATCGGATCTCGGCTGACCACCAGCGAACGGCTCGCTTGCGCGATGCGTCGCCGCTCCAGGGTGAGATGGCGAAGCGAACTGATGGCGGCGCTCGTCGATGTCGCAGCCGGCGCACATTCCTGGCTGGAGCTGGCCTATCTGCGAGACGTCGAGAGGGCGCATGGCCTGCCGGTTGCCGCGCGCCAGCAAGCATCGGGGCGGCGCGTCCGACGATATGACGATGTGCGATATCCGGACTATCGGTTGAGGGTGGAACTCGACGGTCGTGCCGCACATCCGGACCGTCGGCGGTGGCGTGACATGTCCCGCGACAACGACGCGGTCGTCGCCGGGGACCGGGTGCTGCGCTATGGCTTCGCTGACGTGGCCGGCGATCCGTGCGCGGTGGCGCGCCAAGTCGCCAGCGTTCTGCGGAACTCGGGGTGGTCGGGTCACCCGATGTGTTGCCCACGGGTGGGCTGTTCGTCGTGGTCCGATTGATGGTGGCGCAGTGAAGAGATCCACAGAGCGTGGGGGTTACGGGTCGCTATAGCGACCCGTAACCCCCACGCTCATTCGAGCTGGGGATGCTGGGCATCATTCGGTGCCGGTGCCGATCCTGGTGGGCTGGTCTTGAGTCGATTACTTATTCAGCCGAATGTCCTGGATCTTGCGATCGCCCTGGTTGACGCGTTGGACGACGAGTTTCGCGCCGGCCTCGTTGCTGTAGGTGCAGTAGGTCGACCCCGCCGCGCCTTCGCAGCTGTCCTTCTTCCAGGTCATGTTGTCAAGTGCGCCGATCGACCGCAGTTGCGTGAGCGCGGCCGGGGTGAGCATCGCCTTGAGTTCGTTGTCGTCGCAGGTGAGCCACGCCTTGAGGAACTCGTCGGTGCCGATGGGCGTGCCGGCAGTCGCGCAGCTCGCCGGGCTCGTGACCGGCGCAGGCGTGGTGCTCGCTGGTGGAGTCTGCGGTGGGGTGGGGCTGGCGGCCGCCGGGGAAGTGGTGGCTGGGGGAGTAGTGCCGGCCGGGGCTGGGCTGGCAGAGTCGCACGCGCCGAGCGCGACACCGACGACAGCGGTCGCGGCGATCAGCCCGAGTCGTCCGAGGGTCGTTAGACCCGGGCGGGAAACGCCATGCAACCGGTGGACAGATGTGGTGTGTGGGCGTCTCATGGCGCGGTGGCTCCTCTGGTTTGTGTTGTCGACGTGCGACTACGCATCGGCGAACTGGCCGACGTCGATGTAAACATACGAGAGCAACCAGGTGAGCGGGGAGCGCAGGAAGCGCTGCGCAGTGTGACCCATTCGAGACCCGTATGTGGTGCATCCCGTGATGCATTTGAGACCGACGCGCGACGACCGATGGCGAGTGTCGCTTCAGGACTCCACGGGGTGCTGCAGCGCGGGGGCCAGTTCGCCGACGAGCAGGGTGATCTGCCAGTTTCGCGCGCCATTCGCGCGCAGGGCGTCGGCGACGGTGTCCCGGCTGATCTCCTCGGGTGGGCTCCATGAGAGCCGCCGGATCGAGTCGGGGGCGATGAGATTCTCCGGTGGCAGGTTGTGTGTCGTGGCGAGTCGGATGACGACCTCGCGCGCCCGGGCGAGGCGGGCCGCCGCCACCGGGTCGCGTTCGGCCCACCGGTGCGGCGGCGGCGGACCGTCGGCGACGGGGGGCTGGGGCAGGTCGGCGTCGGGCAGGGCGTGTGCTTCGTCGAGCGCGGTGAGCCAGACCTGCGCCAGTCGGCGCACGGACCGGCCGCCGAATCCGGGCAGCACGAGCAGTTCCCGTTCGGTGCGGGGGTTCATCTCGGCCGCCGCGATGATCGCCGCGTCGGCGAGCACCCGGCCGGGGGCGCTGTCGCGCCGCGAGGCGATGGTGTCGCGGGCATACCACATCGCGCGTACCCGGGCCAGCGCCCGAGACCCGCGAAGCTTGTGGATGCCCGATGTGCGTCGCCACGGATCGGTCCGGGGGGCGACCGGTCGACCGGCCGAGGCGACGAGCGAGGCGAACTCCTCGCGCGCCCAGTCGAGTTTGCCCTGCTCCATGAGTGCCGCTTCGAGCTTGTCGCGCAGGGCGATGAGAAGCTCAACGTCGAGCGCGGCATAGCTGAGCCACGAGTCGGGCAGCGGTCGGGTCGACCAGTCGGCCGCGGAGTGGTGTTTCTCCAACGCGAATCCGAGCATCGTCTCGGTGAGCGCCGCGAGGCCGACCCGTTCGAGGTTGGCGATGCGGGCGGCGAGTTCGGTGTCGAATAGCCGGGTCGGGCGCAGGCCGATCTCGGCGAGGCAGGCGAGGTCCTGGCTCGCGGCGTGCAGCACCCATTCGGCGGAGCCGATCGCCTCGGCGATCGGGGTGAGGTCGCCGAGCGGGATGGGGTCGATGAGCACTGTGCCGGCGCCGGCGCGGCGCAACTGCACGAGGTAGGCGCGATGGGTGTAGCGGTAGCCGGAGGCTCGTTCGGCGTCCACCGCGACCGGCCCCGATCCGGCGGCGAGTCGCCGCGCCGCCCGATTGAGCTCGGCCGCCGTCGTGATCGGTTCCGGCGTGCCGTCGCGGGGTGTCGTGAGGACGACGGCATCCTGGCGCGGGGTCACTGGTCCGTCGGTCACGTGACAACCGTACGGTGAGGGCGCCTCACTTCATCGCTAACCCTGCCGTGTTAGCGATCGTGTCACACGATATATTGCCTGGTCATTGCCCATTTGACGGGTCTGTGGAGATAGATGTACCGGCCGGTAACCGTAAGATTGCGCTCGGCTACTCCCCGAACTGTCGCCTACTCGTCACCGCGACGACCGCGATGCCTCTCCATTCATTCATAAATTGGTCTCCGCGGCCTCACGCGAGGCCGAGGCGGCCGGAGACGCGGGGCAGGACCGCGACGCCGGGCGGCGGCAGGCCAACGGTCGACGCGAGCAGCGCACACCACGCGTCGAGGTGGGAGCGCAGGCTGCGATCGAGTGGCGACCACGAGGCGCGGATCTCGATGTCGGCCTCGGAGGGGGTGCCGGCGAGGTCGCCGAAGCGGTGCGAGATGGTCTGGGTGACGGTGCCGGCGGCGGCGGTGAACCGCGCGCCGTTCTGGTTGAGCGCGTCGATGAGCCACGACCAGCCCACCTCGGGCAGGAACGGATCGGTGGCCATCTCCGCGTCGAGCTCCGCCGCGATATAGGTGACCAGCCGCAACGTCGCGCCCCACGCGTCGGGCTCAGCGGGGTCGTGAAGCAGGATGAGGCGGCCGGTGGCGATGTCCTCGCCCTCACGGATCACCGTGGCGCTGAGCGCATAGGCGTATGGCGCGAGTCGTTGGGGTGCCTTGATCTCCTCGAGCTCGATCTCGGGGCGAGGCGTGACAGACCGTAGGTCGGTCACGGCCTGAGCGAAGATCTCCGGTACGGCGGTCGGGGGCGCCACACGGCCGAGCGTAGGGCGCGATCGACCGATCGGGGTGCACGGCGCGCCGACCGCGTCGACACCACCCGTCACCCACGTCGACACGACGCCCGAATAAGCAGTTTTAGGGCAATTATCCACACTGTCTGGTCCGCGGCTGACGTGGCTCCCCACCCGCCGGCCGCGATCTGGCACCATGACCGGCGATGAGTGATCTGTTCCTGCGCGCGTGCCGGCGAGAGCCCACGCCCACCGCACCCGTGTGGTTCATGCGCCAAGCCGGCCGCTCGCTTCCCGAATATCGGGCCGCCCGAGCGGGCATCGCCATGCTCGAGGCCTGCCGTCGCCCGGACCTCGTCTGCGAGATCACCCTGCAACCCGTACGCCGGCATGGTGTCGACGCGGCCATCCTCTTCTCCGACATCGTCGTCCCCGTGGCCGCCGCCGGCGTCGACCTCGACATCGTGCCCGGCGTCGGGCCGGTCGTGGCCGCCCCGGTCGTCGACGCCGCTGGTGTCGCGGCGATCGGGCCGCTGCACCCCGACCAGGTCGACTTCGTCGCCGAGGCCGTCGCCCTGACCGCGAAGGCCCTGTCCGGCTCCGGCACCGCGTTGATCGGCTTCGCCGGCGCCCCGTTCACCCTCGCGTCCTATCTCATCGAGGGCGGGCCATCGCGCACCCATGCCAAGACCAAAGCCATGATGTACGCCGAGCCGGACCTCTGGCACGCGCTGTGCGGTCGCCTCGCCCAGATCACGAGGGAGTTCCTGCTCGTGCAGGCGCGCGCCGGGGTCGACGCCGTGCAACTGTTCGACTCGTGGGCCGGCGCGCTGTCGGAGGCCGACTATCGACGGTTCGTGTTGCCACACTCGTCGGCCGTGCTCGACGGCGTCGCCCGCGAACACCCGCACCTGCCGCGCATCCACTTCGGCGTCGGAACCGGTGAGCTGCTGCCCGCCATGGCCTCCGCCGGCGCCGACGTCGTCGGCGTCGACTGGCGCACCCCGCTCGACGTCGCGACGGGCCGGCTCGGTCCGGACCACGTCGTGCAGGGCAACCTCGACCCGTGTGTGCTGCTCGCCCCGTGGCCGGTGGTGCGCGCCGAGGTGGAGCGGGTGCTGCGCGAGGGCGCCGCCGCGCCTTCGCACATCTTCAACCTCGGCCACGGCGTGCTGCCGGAGACCGACCCCGAGGTGCTCACCCGCGTGGTGGAGCTGGTGCACGACACGCCCCGCTGACCTGTCCCTGCCCGCCGGCGCACCCCCACGCCACCCGCCGGCTGCCGGCGGAGTTGAATGGGGATGTGCGGATTGTGATCATCGGCGGCGGCATCGCCGGATTGGCGGCCGCAGCGCGGCTCAGTGACCTGTGCGGGCTGGACGAGCTCCCCTGGCCGGGCGACGTCGTGTCGCGAAGCGTGGTCGAGTCGTCGGAGGGTCGCCCAGCCCCCGCCGAGATCGTGCTCGTCGAGGCGGGCGACCGGCTTGGCGGCAAGATCGACACTGGTGAGCTCGCGGGGCTCGTCGCCGAACAGGGCGCCGAGACGTTCCTCATGACCGACCGGGGCGACGAGTCGGCGGCGGTGCGGCTGGCCCGCCGGGTGAGACTCGACGACCGCTTGGCGCACCCGGCGCCGGTGGCACCGGCGATGGTCGCGCACGGCGCGCTGCGACCGATCCCTGCCGGAACCCTCCTCGGCGTGCCATCCGATCTGTCCACACTAGACGGTGTGGTCGACGTGGCGGACCACGACACCGACGCCGGGGTGCCGTTGCTCACACCCGACGAGGACATCGCGGTCGGCGCGCTCGTGCGCGCCCGGTTCGGCGACGACGTCGTCGACCGCCTCGTCGATCCGATGCTCGGGGGCGTCTATGCCGGGCGCAGCGACACCCTCTCCCTCGCGGCGACCGCGCCCGGCCTGCACGCCGCCGCGCAGACCCACTCCACCCTCGCGGCGGCTGTGCGCGCCGCACAACAGGCGGCGCCCCGTGCGCCGGGAACGCCGATGTTCGCCACCGTCCACGGTGGAATGAGCGAGCTGGTGGGCGCCATCGCGCGCCGGCTCATCGGCGCGGTCGATGTGCGGCTCGGCGCCACCGCGCGCGCAATGACCCGTACGCCGAAAGGGTTTGTCATTTCGCTTGACTCCGCATCGGGTCCGGCGGAACTC
Organism: uncultured Actinomycetota bacterium; assembly: GCA_963736695.1. Classification (GTDB taxonomy): domain Bacteria; phylum Actinomycetota; class Actinomycetes; order Mycobacteriales; family Micromonosporaceae; genus CAVTPU01. The sequence goes on along the minus strand of CAVTPU010000004.1, from coordinate 1,081,353 downwards.
GTCGCCGACGCCGTGGTCATCGCCGTGCCGGCCGGCTCCGCCGGCCACCTGCTCGCCGGACTCGACTCCGACGCGGGCGCGGCGATCGCCGGACTCGACTATGCCAGCGTGGCTCTGGTGACCCTCGCGTTGCCGGCCGACACGGTCGTGCCGGCGATCTCCGGATTCCTCGTGCCCGAGGTTGAGGGTTTCGCGGTGAAGGCCGCCACCTTCTTCACCACCAAGTGGCCGCACCTGCGCGCGACCGCCGGACAATCCGATGTGGACTCTTCGGGTGTGGACTCCCCGGTGCTCGTGCGCGCGTCGCTGGGCCGCCACGGCGACGACTCGGTGCTTCGCCGCGCCGACCCGCAACTCATCGACCTCGCCCGGCGGGAGGTCGGAGCCATCATCGACGCCGAGCTGCCCGAACCGCTCGAGGCGAGCGTCGCACGGTGGCACGACGCGCTGCCGCAATACGCCGTCGGCCACGTCACCCGCGTGGCGCGGGCCCGCGCCACGCTGCCCGCGACGGTCGCGCTCGCCGGCGCCGCCGTCGACGGGGTCGGCATCGCCGCCTGCGTGCGCTCCGGCGAGACCGCCGCCGAGCAGGTCTGGCGCGCGCTCGTCGGCTGACGGCGGACCGGCCGCGCGCCGACCCGCTGGTTTGACACAATCGGTGGCATGAGCGAGATCGTCCCCGAGCCGGGCCAGACCAACGCCGCGCGACTGCGGGAACTCAACTCCACCATCCGTTACACCATGCACAGCGTGTTTCGGCTCGACCGGCCACTCGCCGGGGCGGACGCGCCAGGTCGGGATGAGATCGCGGCCGAGGTCGAGATGCTCTTCGACCAACTCGCCGCGAAGGACATCGTCGTGCGCGGCACCTATGACGTCTCGGCGCTGCGGGCCGACGCCGACCTCATGGTGTGGTGGCACGCCCCGACCTCCGACGCCCTGCAGGAGGCCTATGGGCGGCTGCGGCGCACCCGCCTCGGCACCCATCTCTCCCCGGTCTGGTCGGTGATGGGGCTGCACCGGCCCGCCGAGTTCAACAAGAGCCACATCCCGGCGTTCCTCGCCGGCGAGGAGGCCCACGCATATCTGTGCGTCTATCCGTTCGTGCGCTCGTACGAGTGGTATCTGCTGCCCGATCAGGAGAGGCGGGACCTGCTCGTCGAGCATGGGCGGATGGCCCGCGACTATCCCGACGTGCGGGCCAACACGGTCGCGTCGTTCGCGCTCGGCGACTATGAGTGGATTCTCGCGTTCGAGGCCGACGAGCTGCACCGCATCGTCGACCTCATGCGTGAGTTGCGCGCGGCCGGCGCGCGGCGGCACGTGCGCGAGGAGATCCCGTTCTACACCGGTCGTCGGCGCACGGTCGCGCAGATCGTCGCGGCGCTGCCCTGACGGGCCGCCGGGTAGGACGTTGCCGCGATACTGCACTAGACGGGATATGCCATCCAGCGTAGTATCGCGGCATGACGTTACGCGAACCGAGCTTCTTCATCCTCACCGCGCTCGCCGGTCAGGCCGCGCACGGTTACGCGATCATCCAATCGGTCCAGGCGCTCTCTGACGGACGGGTCACCCTGCGAGCCAGCACCCTCTACGCCGCCCTCGACCGACTCTCCGACGACGGACTCATCGCCATCGACCGAGAAGAGATCGTCGAGGGGCGGCTGCGTCGCTACTACCGGCTGACCGACGACGGCTCCGGACTGCTGGCCAGCGAAGTGACCCGGCTGCGCCACAACGCGACCGTCGCGGCCGAGCGCCTGCGCCGCATCGGCGCACTCGGCACCGCCACCACCCACATCACGACAGCCGGCGCCCGATGACCACCCGGACACAATCACGACCGATGGGTACGCCGTGCCGGCACACTGGCCACGCCGCGTATCCGTGCGTCACGCATCGCGGGTGTTCGCGTCAACCGCGCCGGCATAGCGGATGATGAGGTCATGACGGTACTCGTGGCATATGCGGGTCGACACGGCTGCACGGCCGCCATCGCCCAACGCGTCGGCGAGGTGTTGGGCGGCCTCGCCTCGCCGGTCGACGTGGTGCCCGTCGGACAGGTCCAAGACCTCACCCACTATCGCGCCGTGGTGCTCGGCAGCGCCGTCTATATGGGACGGTGGATGGACCAGCCCCGCGCCTTCGTCGCGACCCACGCGGCGGCGCTCGCGGCTCGGCCGGTCTGGCTCTTCAGCGTCGGACTCGCCCCGCAACGCCCCGGCGCGGTGCTCGCCGACGCGACGGCCGCGATCGACACAACCGGCGCTCGCGGCCATCGGTATTTTCTCGGTCGGATGGACCGCAGGCTGCTCGGCCTCGCCGAACGCGCCGTGATCGCGTCGTTGGGCACCCCCGATGGCGACTCGCGCGACTGGTCGGCGATCGAGGAGTGGGCGACCCGTGTCGCGGCCGATCTCGCCCCTGGGGTCGCCCACTCCTCGTGAGACGTCGACGGACTAACGAGGGCTCTCCAGCGGGTAGTCCATCGTGCTGGTCGGGTTGGTGTGTCTGGCGCGCTCCGACGAGACCAAGCCGAACGCGCTGCGGGCCTGCGTCGGGTGCAGTGCGTCATCGGTGGCCTGCCACAGTCGCAGGGCCGTCGCGACGAGCGTGTCCACGCTCTGTGTCGCGTGGGACGTCTCCAGTTCGATCTCGCGTCCACCGGCGTCGATGCGCACCTTGAGGGTCGGTGCCGCCGTGGCTGTCTGCGTGTCAGTCGCGGCGGATGCTTCGGGTTCCACGGCAGCCGGGGTGGCGGCGTCGTTGTCGTCGGTCATGGGACCGATTATCCTCGACAACCCTGGGAGCGTTTGACCCCCAAATCGGGCGGCATCGCGCGGGTCGTGTCGCAGGCGGCGAATGGCAGGTACAGCTTCATGCACACAGCAGAACGAACGGAAGCTCGCATCGAGGATGCGAACAACATCATGGTTTTACCATCGACGTTGCACGATGACGCTCTGGCCAGGGACTTCCTCGGCTCCGTGATCACTCCAGAGGATTTCTCCTCGGCCCCGCCCGACGTGGAACGCAAGACCGTCTATCTCTGCGGCGACCTGTCGACGATCAGCGAACACCTGCTCGACGGGGCCGCGCGGGTGTTCGTGATCCGGGAGCTTTCGCACGGATACGACGAGGAGGACGGCAAGCCCTGGAAATTCGTCGACCTCGGCCACGTTCCCATTCGCGTCCACGGCCTCGGCGTCTACTACCGGCGCTTTTTCAGCCCCGGTTCTGATCTCTTTGGCCGGATCTGTTCGGAGCACGCGTTCCAGTCCCTCACGGAGTCCACCAAACCCGGGACGGCCCATCGCACCGGGATCTATCTGACCCCCGTCACGCGGGACAACGACGAACTGCACTTCCGCCTGCTCCGGTGCTCGACGAACCTGTCGGGACCGACCGAAAACTTCTCCGCGACCGACACGCGCATCGTCGAGGCGTTGAACCATGAGGCCGCCGTCATATTCCACAACCACGCCTCGCTGAATCACGTCCTCACGCAGATCTATCACAACACCCCAACCACCGCGGAGCATAAGCAGTCCAAGGCCACGATTTCGGCCCACGCCGACAAGACCAAGGACATGTCCGTCAACGGCATCATGGCCTTCTGCACCTTCTATGACCGACTCGACAAGCTGCGCCCCCTGGCCGACGACGCCTTCGACTATGGCGTGAAGGGTGCGAGCGGGTTGACCAAGCTCCACTTTCGTCTCAAAGAACCGACCGAAAGCCGTGCGGGGGACGCGCTTCCTCAACAGTTCACCCTGACGCTGTATCCCGACTCCGTGTTCTTCATGCCGCTGTCCACCAACCGGCTGTATACACACGAGATCCGGTCCTCGCCGCTGGACGCCTCGTTGCTCCCGACCCGCATGGGTTACGTGGTTCGCTGTTCGAAAACCGAGGCCGTTCACACGAACGGGCAGACGTTTCTCAAGCTCGATGGAGAGCTGGTGAAGCTGGGATCACCCACCCCCGAGGGCATGACCGACCTGCGCACGTTGTATGTCGAGGAGAACAAGACCCAACACTTCATCGACTACGGCGACAAATTCCTCTTCAGCATGAACACGGGAGACTACCTTGCCCCCCAACCATAGAATCTCGGATGAGATCCGCTCGTACGCCTTGGCCGCCAGCGGGAACCTGTTTGAGTCGCTGTTCACATCGGTTCGGTTCGAAGACGTGGGAAAGGGCAGGCTGGGTGCCGTCCTGGCCAAGATCGACGAAGCGGGCAACGTGCCCCTCGTGCGAACCACCACCCGATACGGCACGCCGACGCAACGTTTCCGGGCGGTGCACGAGCAGTTGGCACAACAGATTCAGGAACGTGCCGCGCTCGCTGTTGGCTTCAACAACGCCCTTATCGAAAGTTACACCAACGCCTACACGACGATGGGCCGTCATTGCGACCAGGCCATCGATCTGGCGGATGAGTCGTTTATCGCGCTCTTCTCCTGCTATGAAAATCCCGAGGCGAACCCGCCGAGGAAGCTGGTCGTCGAATCGAAGGAACCTGGCGGTGACAGTTGTGAGATTCCCTTGACTCACAACAGCGTCGTCACCTTCTCCGTTGACACCAATCGCCGTTTCAGACACAAGATCGTGTTGGACAAGTCCGCCCACATGGCCGAGAACCAGTGGTTGGGTGTGACGTTTCGAACGTCACAGACCCTCGTGCGGTTTCGCGACGGACAGACATACCTCCCCGACGGTGAGCGCCTGACGTCGGCCGACGACGACCAGCGACGCGAGTTCTACCTCCTGCGGCGCCGCGAGAACAACGAGACGGACTTCACCTACCCACGGTTGACCTACACCATCAGTGAGAGTGACCTGATGCCGCCCGCCTGATGACGAACGTTGACGACAACTGGTGACGACGCAGGCTGCTCAACCGGAGTGAATCAGCGCACCAGGCGCATCGGGGTGTGCGCGATGCCGTCCTCGTCGAACTCGTCGCCGTCGACGACAAAGCCAAACCTCTCATAGAAGCCGGTCAGGTGCGACTGCGCCGCGAGCACGCACACCCGCGAATCCGTCAGCTCCAGCGCAGCCCCGATGAGCCTCGCCGCGAGCCCACGGCCACGAGCCCGGCGCGACGTGCACACCCGACCGACGCGAGCCGCGCCGTCCGGGTCGATCACGATCCGCGCGTACGCGTCGATGTGTTTCGGTTCGCCCTCGCGGGTGAACCACAGGTGTGTCGTGCCCGGATCGAGGTCGCGACCGTCGGGGTCCGCATAGGGGCAGGCCTGCTCGACGACGAAGATGTCGGCCCGCAGACACAACACGGCATAGAGATCCGCGACGGTGATCTCGTCGGCGCGTGCGACCCGCAACTGCATGCGGTGATCCTATCGAGGGCGCGGCCCGCGCCGGAGGCGAAGATCCGGCGGGGGTGGCGATTCCGGCGAACATGGGCGATCGTTGGCGAGGAGGACCACCCCCGAAGGAGGAGCCGTGCGAGAGGGATTCCCATTGGCGGGCCCCGAGCAGCACGCGGTGATGGCGGCTGAACTCGCCACCGGGATCGCGCTCGACGCGCACGGACGACCGTCCGTCACCGGCCCGCACTACGACATCTTCGCGACACGGGCCGACGCGGAGGCATTCGTGGCACGCCGACTCGCCGACGACCCCACGATCGAATGGTGCGTCTTCAACACGATGGGCGCTCCGGTCGCCGTGTTCTCCACGCGCGGAACGGAATATATCCGCCCATCGCGGGGCTAATCGCGTGCCCGACTAATCGTGCGCGCCCGGGTCGAGCGTCAGGCTGATGGAGTTGATGCAATAACGCGCGTCGCGCGGGGTCATGCGCTCGCCGTCGAAGCGGTGCCCGAGATGCGAGTCGCACCGGGCGCACCGGACCTCGGTGCGGACCATGCCTCGCGAGCGGTCCTCGACATAACGGACCGCGCCGGGCAGTGCCTCGTCGAACGATGGCCACCCGCAGTGCGAATCGAATTTCGTGCCGCTGGCGAACAGTCGCGCACCGCAGGCCCGGCAGAGATAGGTGCCGGCCGTCGTCGTGTCGACGTATTCGCCCGACCACGCGGGTTCGGTGCCGGCTTCACGCAGCACTCGGAACTCGGCCGGGTTGAGCCGCACCCGCCATTCGTCGTCGGTGGTGGGCAGGTCGTCGGGTGTGCCAGCGTCACGGGGCTGCTCGTCGCTCATGTCTCCACCGTACGCAATGATCATCGCTTGGGACACGATCGTCGGGGACCGCCGCAGCGATGGTCCGGGACTTGTCGCCCCCCGGGGGTATGGTCAGCCTATGGTGGGGTCGACGGCGACGGAACTGGACGTGGACGGGCGCGCGGTTCGGGTGACGAACCCGGACCGGATCTGTTTCCCCGAACGGGGATTCACTAAGCTCGATGTTGTGCGCTACTACGTCGCGGTGGGCGACGGCATTCTGCGCGCCCTCAGGCATCGGCCAACCACCCTGGAGAGGTGGCCCAAGGGGGTCATCGCCGGAGCGAAGCTCGCGACGCGCGCCGACCACACCGGCGACGCCTTCTATCAGAAGCGCATCCCGACGCGCGGGGTGCCGCCGTGGGTGGAGACTACCGAGATCACCTTTCCGAGCGGGCGCAGCGCGGCGGAGCTCTGCCCGACCGACCTCGCGCACGTGGCGTGGGCCGCGCAGCTCGGCACGATCGTCTTCCACCCGTGGCCGGTGCGTCGCGAGGACGTCGACGCCCCCGATGAGCTGCGAATCGATCTCGATCCGCAGCCGGGCACCGGGTTCGCCGACGCGGTCGAGGCGGCGGGTGAGGTGCGCGCCCTGCTCGACGAGCTGGGCTGGATCGGTTTTCCGAAGACCTCCGGCGGCCGAGGCGTGCACATCTACGTGCGGCTCGAACCCCGATGGTCCTTCACCCAGGTACGGGCAGCCGCGATCGCGTTCGCCCGCGAGGTTGAGCGGCGTCGGCCGGATCTGGTCACCACGAAGTGGTGGAAAGAGGAACGCGGGCAGCGGGTCTTCGTCGACTACAACCAGATGGCCCGCGACCGCACGATCGCCTGCGCCTATTCGCTGCGGGCCAATCCGCGCGCGACCGCGTCGACGCCGGTCACGTGGGACGAACTGACTCGGGTGTCGCCCGATGACTTCACCCTCGACACGGTCGCCGCCCGGTTCGCGGCGATCGGCGACCCGCACGCGACCATCGACGATGTCGCGCACGACCTGACGCCGCTGCTGGAGTGGGCGGAACGGGACGCGCACGAGGGTGACCTGCCCTATCCACCGGACTATCCCAAGATGCCGGGGGAGCCGTCCCGGGTGCAGCCCAGCCGGGCCCGTAAGGCTACCCAAAGTATTGCTTCTAAAGATTGAAACTTTCTGATATTTTGCTGGAAACTTGCAGTCGGTGAGCCTTGAGGAGGCCCGATGGAACCAGCAGGTATCTCTGAAGCGTGGACCCACAGACCCGGACGACGAGTGTCGCTCGCCCGCCGAGCCCGACGGCTCGGCGCCGTGGTGGCTCTCGCGCTCGTCGCGACACTGACCGTCTCGCCACCCTCGGCCATGGCCGCCTCGCACGACAACAACGTGGAGTGGAGCGGTCTGTTTCACGATCAGGGGCCGCTCTATATCAGCGCGACGTCGATCGACTGTTTCGTCGCGCCACGTGTGTTCATGCGCACCGCGCGGCTCGACGCGACGAGCGTCAACATCAAATACCTCGATACGTCAAACAATACCTGGCGCTGGGTGCCGATGAACTGGGTTCAGGCCGACGCGAGCGGTCGATTCGATCTGTGGGCCGGCAACATCCCGGCGAGTTGCGCCAACAGATACTACCGGTTCCAGATCAACGACGGCACGAAAACGGTGTGGTACAACGCCCGTGGCGCGTCAAACGCCGAGCCTGCCGCCGGCGACTTCTCGCTTGTCGTCGGGCTCAACACGCCCTATTGGGCGAAGAACAACGTGCTTTATCAGGTGTTCGTCGACCGGTTCGCCAACGGCGACACCGCCAATGACGTGCGGACCAACGAATATGTCTATGCGGGCAAACCCACCCAGAGCAAGGCCTGGGGGCAGAGTCCCGCCGCCGACGCGGGCTTTTCAAGCTCGACCGTCTTCTTCGGCGGCGACCTCGCCGGTGTCGACAACTCCCTGCCCTATCTGCGCAACACCCTGGGCGTGAGCGGACTCTATCTCAACCCGGTCTTCACCTCGCCCACCAACCACAAATACGACACGCAGGACTATGACAACGTCGACCCGCACTTTGGTGGCAACGTGGCACTGTCGCGGGTCGTCGCCGACGCGCACTCCACCGCGTCGGGGCCGGCGATGAAGGTCGTGCTCGACGGGGTCTTCAACCATACGGGCTCATGGAACAAGTGGTTCGACCGTGACCACGTGTGGCCGACGGTCACCGGAGCCTACGAGAGTCAGACCAGTCCGTATTCCAGCTACTACGCGTTCACAGCCTGGCCCAATCAGTATGCGTCGTTCCTCGGCAACCACCCCACCATGCCGAAAGTGAACTTCGGCGCCTCCGGATCAGCCGCGCGCAACGCGATCTATGGCTCGACCACCTCGGTGGCGCAGAAGTGGATCCGGCAATATGGCGTCGATGGGTGGCGTCTGGACGCCCCGCAATATGCCGACGCCGGCACCGGCCAGGGCAACAACGCGACCAATCATCAGATCTGGACCGAGTTCCGCACCGCGGTGACGAGCGCCAAGTCCGACGCGCTGATTCTCGGCGAATATTGGGGCAACGCCAACCCGTGGACCGGAAACGGCCGCAAGTGGGACGGCGCCACCAACTTCGACGGCTTCACCCAACCGGTCTCCCGGTGGATCACCGGCAAGGACTATCAGAACAACCCAGCAACCTTGTCCACAACGGACTTCGACAGATGGCTGCGTGACACCCGAGCCAACTATCCGACCCAGGTGCAGCAGGTGATGAGTAACCATCTGTCCAATCACGACATTACCCGGTTCGGCACGCGGGCCGGCGGCGACATCTGGAAGACCTATCTCGCGCTCTTCTTCCAGATGACCTACGTCGGCATGCCGACGATCTACTATGGCGACGAATACGGAATGCAGGGCGGTGCCGATCCGGACAACCGGCGCACCTTCGACTGGTCCAAGGCGACCACCGCCAACAGTGCGGTGGCGCTGACAAAGAAGCTCATCGGCATTCGCAATGCCTATCCGGCGCTGCGCACCGGTTCGTTCATCACGCTCGGGACAACCCCCACCATGTACGCCTACGGTCGCATGGATCGCAACAACAGAATCGCTGTGGTGCTCAACAACGACTCAGTGAGCCATAGCTACACCGTGCCGGCCTATCAACTGTCGATGGCCAACGGCAGCGTCGTCACCGACAAGATCACCGGCGCGAGTTACACCGTCACGAATGGAACCGTCACCGTGACGGTGCCTGGTCACTATGGCGCGATCCTCGTGCAATAGTCGCGATCGACCCGGCATGAGCGAGTTCGGCGTGGCCGGCAGTGATCGGCTCGACGAGTCACGCGACTGGTGTCGTGGCCGTGGCGTCGCAGGTGACGATGCCACGGCCACGACCGTTGCGTCCGCACCGAGGACCGGCTGCCGAACTCCTGCCGTCGCTTCGCATGATCGCGGTGGTGTGCCCGGAGACTGACGGGGAGAGTGCCTTCATGACCACAACACAACGAGCTCGCCAGCCGACCGCCGAGACGCGCGCGGGTTATGTCCCGTTGCCCGATCTTCTGCGTCAGGTTGGTGAGTCTTTCATCCACGGCCAGTCATTCATCGAAGCGCGGCTCGACCGGCTCGAAGGCGACGTCGCCGAACTGAAGACCGACGTCGCGACGCTCAAGACCGACGTGGCGGAACTGAAGACCGACGTCGCCGAACTGAAGACCGACGTTGCTGTTCTCAAGGTCGACGTCGAGAACCTGAAGACCGACGTTGCTGTTCTCAAGACCGACGTGGCGGAACTGAAGACCGATGTCGCTCAGCTCAAAGTGGATGTTGCCGAACTGAAGACCGATGTTGCTGTTCTCAAGGTCGATGTTGCCGAACTGAAAACCGATGTGGCCGAACTGAAGAGCGATGTCGCTGTTCTCAAGGTCGATGTCGCTGAGTTGAAGACCGATGTCGCTCAGCTCAAGACCGATGTCGTGTCGCTGCAGGAGCAATTCAACCGTTTCGAGCTGGCGACCGAACGGCGGTTCAACCGTATCGACGCGCAGTTCGAACGGCTCTTCGTTTTCATTCAGGACAAGAAGCTCAGCTGACCAAGCCGCGGCGCCTAGGCGGGGCAGTCGATCCCCGCCTTGGGCGCGGTCAGCTTTGTGAAATAGTCCTCCACGGCACGCACAATGCATGGTGACCCCGGATAGGCGGTGTGTCCCTCGCCATGCCAGGTCACCACGATGCCCGTACCAAGTAGTGTCGCGAGCTTCTGCGTCGACTCATAAGGCGTCGCCGGATCGCCGGTGGTGCCGACGACCATGATGGTCGGCGCGCCCGTCGCCGGCCCCACCGGATAGGGGTCGCGTTCCGGCGACCACACCGCGCAGTTGAGCAGACCCACCGCGAGAGTCGAACCAAAGAGCGGGTACGCCGTGCGCCAACGCTGGGCGAGCGCTCGAACCTGACTCGGGGTGGGGTATTGGTCCGAGTCGGCGCAGTTGATCGCCATATTGGCGTCGAACAGGTTGGAATAGTGGCCGGACTTGTCGCGTTCGGCGTAGCCGTCAGCCAGCGAGAACACCTTCGTTGATTTTCCCTGCCGCAGTTCCTGGACTCCCTCCGCGAGAGTTCGCCAGGTCTGTTCGGTGTAGAGAGACGCGATGACGGCGGTCATGACGATTCCCTCGGTCGCCTCACGCCCGTCGGCTCCGCGCACCGGAGCGGTGCGAGCCGAGTCGAGCGCGGCGACGACCTCGGCCCGCGGGTCGCGCGCGATCGGGCAACGATTGTGAGTCGCCCGGCACCACGCGGTGAAGTTGGCGAACGCCCGCTCGAGGCCCATCGCCTGCCCTTCGGAGCTTTGCACCGGCGACTGGCTCGGGTCGACCGCTCCGTCGAGCACCATGGCCCGCACGCGCGATCCGAACAGGTGCGCGTAGACCGCGCCGAGCAGCGTCCCATAGGAATAGCCGAGATAGTTGAGCTTCTCCTCGCCCAACGCCACCCGGATCGCGTCGAGGTCGCGGGCGGCCTGCTCGGTCGAGAAGAGATCCAGGTCGACGCCGTAGGCGGCGGAGCAGTCTGCGGCGATCTTCTTGGCGAGATCGACTATCGTCTGAAACTCGTCGTCGTTGTGCGGGTCGAACTCCGCCGCGAACGTCGCGTCGAGGTCGGTGTCGGAGACACACTCGACCGGACTGGATCGGCCCACTCCGCGCGGGTCGAGCCCGACGATGTCGAACGTGTCGAGCAGCCCACCGAACTGCGGCGCGACGTAGGCGAGGAACTCGACGCCGGAGCCCCCCGGGCCGCCAGGATCGACAACGATTGAACCTTGTCGGTGGGCTTGACGTGTCGAGCGCGCCCGCATGAGCGCGATGTCGAAGGTGGGCGTGCCCGGGGGCAGCGCCACGATCGGAGTCGGGGTCATCGTGGGCTTGGCAGCACCCGTACCCGTCGGAATTGTCTTCCAGTCCCGTGGCACCCGCAGGGTCGCGCAGTCGAATCTGAGCGCACGCGAGAGCCCCCGGTTGATCTGCCGGGCCTCCGTGTCGCAGTTGCGCCAGGTCAGCGACGTCGAGCCCGCGTCGGAAGAGGAGCGCGCCTGGTCCTTGTCGCGCCAGGTCACCGACGGCGAACAGGCGGCGGCGGTGACCGCGATCAGCGCGGCGAGGGCGGTGAGCCGGAGACGGCGCAACGTGAGTTCTCCTTCACGCGGGCGGATGGTGCCGCCGACCAGGTTACGCACCCGCGGTCCGACGCTGCGATCACCCATGCGGAACGGCCGGGTTTTGTCGCATCCGTGGGCGATAATCGCACCCATGCGATTGCCAGTGATGCCGCCCGTCGCGCCGATGCTCGCCAAACCCGTCGGACAGATCCCCACCGGCCAGAGCTATGAGCCGAAGTGGGACGGTTTCCGGTCGATCATCTTCCGCGACGGCGACAAGGTTGAGATCGGCAGTCGCAACGAGAAGCCGATGACCCGCTATTTTCCCGAGGTCGTCGCGGCCGTCATGGCGAACTTCCCGGCACGTGCCGTTGTCGACGGGGAGATCATCGTCGTCGACACCACCAACAATCGGCTCGACTTCGAGTCGCTTCAACAGCGCATCCACCCGGCGGCGAGTCGGGTCACGCTGCTCGCCGAGCAGACCCCGGCGAGTTTCGTCGCCTTCGACCTGCTCGCCCTCGGCGACGAGGATCTCACCGGGCGCCCGTTCGAGCAGCGGCGGGCTTTGCTTGAGGAGGCGTTCGCCGCCGCCGCCCCGCCCGTTCACGTCACTCCGGCGACCCGTGATCTTGATGTGGCGCGCCGCTGGTTCGATGAGTTCGAGGGGGCCGGGCTCGACGGGCTCATCGCCAAGCGCCTCGACCTCACCTATCAGCCCGACAAACGGGTCATGACCAAGATCAAACATGAGCGTACGGCGGATTGCGTCGTTGGCGGCTACCGGTTGCACGCGTCGTCTCCCGACGCCATCGGCTCACTGCTGCTGGGCCTGCACGACGAACGTGGCGTGCTCGCGTCGGTCGGGGTCGTCGCCGCGTTCCCGATGGCCGTGCGGCGCAGCCTCTTCACCGAACTTCAACCGCTCGTCACCGGCCTCGACGGGCATCCGTGGGACTGGGCCGCCCAGGAGCAGGGGGAGCGGACCCCCCGGCGCAACGAGGCGAGCCGGTGGAACGCCGGCAAGGACCTGTCGTTCGTCCCGCTCCGGCCGGAGCGCGTCGTCGAGGTGCGCTACGACTACATGGAGGGTTCGAGGTTTCGCCACACCACCCAGTTCGTCCGGTGGCGGCCCGACCGAAAGCCGGCCAGCTGCACCTATGCCCAATTGGAGCACCCGGTCCGTTTCCACATCGCCGACGTTCTCGGCGTCTGACCCGCTGATCGTCTCCCGCAGTCCCGAACCCCGCAGTCCCGATGTTCTTCTGCTGTCGCGAGGCACAACCGTCATAGAGCGCTGTTGTCGCGTAGTACTTCTGTCGCGTAGGACGGGCGTCCTGCGGTCGCCGAGAATCGTTGCGCACCAGCCACCAGCCACCCCCAACCTCTCCCAACCTCCCATCCTGGCGTCCTAGGACACGCTAGGTGGTGTGATCTACAGTTTGTAGGACGGCAAGGCCACTCTTCGGTAACCCAGTCCACTGTGCCTAGTGGTATGTCGCGAATGTGCGCCTCTGCTCAGTCACTGGGCGGTCGAGAGCGGTGCCTGGAGCGTGATCGTGGCGATTGAGGGTCGCTCCGACGACCGTCAATCGCCACGATCACGCAGCTGGCACACACAGCGACCGCGAGGGGCCGTGCGAGATGCGACGTGGGCAACCTCGCCGTTATGTGAGGCTCCGCTCATGGATTGTCGGCTTGGCGGGAGACCAGAGTCGTGTGAAGCGGGCGTGCAACGCACGTGGGTGTTGCTGCGTAAAGCGTTACGCCATGAAGGGGAAACCGTCGTGCTGCTGCGAACGGCGTCGAGTGGCATAGATGAGTGTGTCGATCAGCCGAGCGAGTCCCTCCGCACCATGTCGATCGTCCGCGCGCCGGCTGACCAGAAACAACGGAGCGGCTTGGTCGATGGTGATGTCGGCTCGCGCGAGCAAAAATGCGAGCGCCAACAGAGCGGCACGACCATTGCCATCGGGAAACGGGTGGAAGAAGCACACATCGAGATAGGCCCGAGCGGCGCGGAGCGAGACCGGCATCGTCGGGTCGTCTGCGTCGGACAGGCACGCCGCAAACCGGTGAGGGGTCGTCTCGTCGATGCCATAACGCTCCCGGCCACCTTTGGCGAAGGCGACGCCACGACGAAACGCCACGGGCGAGTCGGTGCCGAGAACGACGCCCTGCCACGTGGCGAGCACATCAAAGGTCAGCGGGCGGTCCGACGAGGCATATGCGCGGGCCATCCGCAGCGCGTCGAGCAAGCGGTCAGCTCGCTCCGGATCGCGGGCGCGCGCATGCGTGTCGATGAAATGGGTGACTCCGTCCCGCACACCGTGCACCGGCCCACCAACGTACGAGTCGAGGTTTGGCCAGTCGATGGAGGCGCGAATGTCGCACCAAGTGAGCAGGTCGTCGCGCATCACGAGTCACGCCGTTGGCGGCGCCGATCGTTTCGTGAGCCCGGTCGGGTGGCCCGCGCGTGCGAGGCGCGGACGGCGAGAGCGGCGGCGACGTCGGCGACGATTTCGGGGTCTGGTCCGCTCCAGCTTCCGAACCGGCCGCCGATCGCCCCCGCGACGAGCTGATGGCGGAGATTACGTGGGACGCCTTGGTGTCCGAGGAACCATTCGAGCACCTGGGTGCAGTGGCCATACCACGCGTCGCTCGCCTCGGTTCGATCCACGACGGTGGAGACGATGGCGGTGACCGCGTGTTCCCATGCGATGAGGCGTGCCGGAGGTTGGGCGGCGGGCAGGGCGAGGGTGTCGAAAAGATCAGCGAGTTCTTCCAGCCATCGCCGCCACTCGCACAACGCACGGTGGGTTTTGTCGGCGGTCTCCTCAGGGGTGGTAACGAAGTGATTCAGGCAGCAGGGCATCTGACTGTTTCGGCCGAGCAGCGCCGTGGTGCCGTTGGAAAAGAGCCAGCCCCAGGTCCACGGGCCGAATTCGTGTCTGAGCGCGATGTGAAGATGCCTGACCCACGCGTCGCGGTCTCGGCGGATCCTCCCCTCGTTGGTGTTCGAGCTTCGGTCAGGGGTGGAGTCGTCTCGCCACGCGGCGGGAAAACGGGTTGAGCTCCGCACCGTGGCTGTCGCGATGACTTCGCGGGCACGGTCGGAGTTGAAGGCATGTCGGCTTGGGTCAACGTCTTCCCACGGCACTGCCCACGGCAGGTGGTAGTCGATCGACGTGTCATTCGACATTCATCACTCGTCGTCTTCTAGGCGGAGCGCGAACTCCGCAGCGACGTCGGCGACGAGTTCGGGAGCCGGTGCGATCCAGCTGTCGAACCGGCCATTGAGGAGTTCGTCGATGGCGAAGTCTCCACAGTCGACACCTTGATGTTCCAGAAACCAACCGAGAACAATCGCGCAGTCGTCATACCAGCAATCCCACGCCTCGGTCTGCTCGACGACCAAGGTCACAAGTTCGGTGACCGCGTGTTCCAACGCTGCGAGGCGGGCGTGGGGCGGTGCGGCGGGCAGGGCCAGCGCGCCGAAGCGATCGGCGAGAGTCTCGACCCACTGTCGAGTTTCGCAGACCGAACGGTGAATGCGCTCAGCTGCCTGCCGTGGGCTGACGAAGTTGCCGTGGCCCGGACGTGACATCTCGGCGTCGATCCAGCGGCCGAATTTTCGTGTGAGGGCGGCACCAATCGTGTCCCTCAATTCCGACTGAACTTTCATTCGGTCCTGGTGAGGCATGCTTTCCGGGAATTTGACTGGGTTCGAAAAGGGCGTGCTTCCCGGATAGTCGGCTGGGAGCGGGAGGCTCAGGTAGTCCAGCCACTCCTTAGGGAACCGGTCAGCGATCTCGTCGATCATCGGGTTGATGAACTCGCGGGCGTCGTCCGAGTCGAACGGGTGCGTATAAGGGTCAACGTCGGCCCACGTAAGGGGTGAGTAGGTCATCGTCGATAGATCCTGCTTTCGAAAGCTGTCCGAATCGGATGCCGTCTAGAACCGTGCGAACGAGCGGATCTGTTGTCGCGGACCAAATCTGGGCGCGCCGTGCCCTGCCCGGGCGATGAGCGCGCAGACGCGACCACGGTGCCCGGTGAACGGTTCGAGCAGTTCCAGCATGCGAGCGTCGGCGGCCGGCGACGGACCGGACCGTCCGCCGGCCCGCGCCTCTCCGGCGAGCGCCCACGCAATGGTGTGTGGCAGGTGATAGTCGTGGACGGAGACGGCGTCGGGGTCGCCGAAGACGTCTCGGATGACTTCGGCGGCGGTCCACGCGCCGATGCCGGGGATGGCCGTGAGGAGTTTTGTGAGGGTGGCGGGGTCGGGGCAGCGTTCGAGGCGGGGTGCCGCTGCTGCGGCCCGACAGATCGTTTCGGCGCGTCGGGCTTCGACCCCGAAGGGATGAAACACCCAGTACGGCGTGGCCGCCACCGCCTCCGGTTCGGGGGGAAGGAGCAGGTCGGTCGCGGGTCCGGGCGCGGGTGTGTTGCCCGATGCCCGGTGGAAGTGGCGCACGGTGGCGACGTAGGCGTGGTGCGCTTCTTTGACGGTGACTTTCTGTTCGAGGATGGCGCGCAGGAGTCGGGGGAAGACTCGTCCGGTGGAGCCCATGCGCAGTCCGGGCATCTGGTGGGTGAGGCGGGCGACGACGTGGTGGCGTTGGGCGATGTCGGCGAAGCCGGTGAGGTCGTCGCGCAGGCCGGCGAGTGCGTCGGCCTGCGCGAGCGCCCATGTGGCGCCGGGGCCGTATGCGGTGGCGAGCAGTCGGTGTGGCGGGGCGTCGGCGAGTCCACGCACAGTGGCGGCCGTGCCGGACGGGGCCGTGTCCGACGGGGCTGTGTCGGACGGTGGCAGGCTGTCGTGCGTACGGGCATGGGTTTGGAGGCAGAGGGTGGCGGGGCCGTCGGGGGTGCGGGTGGCCCACGAGAATGTGGTGCCGGTCAGGCGCATGCACGGGTCGTGTCGGCCCATGGTGAGGGCGCCGAGGGTGCCGGCGAAGTCGTAGTGGCGGGGCAGGTCGAGCCATCGTTGGTTCATGGTGGTCGTCTCAGGCCCAGTCGGGGTTGGTGTGGGGTCCGCGTCCGGCCGCGGCGGCGGTGAGGGATCGCAGGAGGAGTCGTTGGTCGCCGAGCATGGTGCGCAGTCGGCGTTCCAGGCCGGCGATGGGGGTGAGGTTCTGGGGGGCACGAGCGTCCTTATAGGACGTTGACGCGAATCGGGGCAGGGTGACGGCGGACTGGTCGGCGAGGCCGATGACGTCGCTGCGGGACAGGTCTGCGGAGGCTTCGACGCGCACGACTCCGGCCCATGGTGAGCCGGGCGGGCCGGGGAGTTTGAGATACCACGTGTGGCGGTGCCAGCTGGTGCCGAGGAGGAAGACGGGGCTGCGTTGGCCGGGACGGAGGTGTCCAATGAGGGCGGTGTGTTCGGCCGGCAGGTATTGGACCCGGTGGGTCTTGATGTAGCCGAGCGCGCGTGGTTGGTTGGTGCGCCGGTGCAGTGGCCCGTCGACGACGAGTAGGTCGTCGACGCCGGCGTCGCATTCGGCTCGGGCTTGGGCGGCGACGTGGGCTTCGAGTGCTTGCAGTTGCGGTTGAATGGCGGTGGTGAGCTGTGCGATCTCGGATCCGGCGACGCGGTGCACGTGATAGCGGGCGTTCGCGGCGACGAGGTCGTCGGCGCCGGGGCTGGGAGTGAACAGTCCTCGTTGGATCTGGGCGGTGACCACGGTCGCGCAGCCGTGTCGCAGGTCGCATCGCACGACTCCGGCGGCGTATGAGGCGGCGACGCCGGGGTGCAGTGTGTCGTCGGCTTCCTGAACCCATACGCGGGCGTCGACGCGGCGGACGCCGTCGACGAGGAGGACGACGTCGGGTGCGCGGGCGTCGGGTGGGGGGCTCAGCGCGTGCCATCCGGCGGCGGGTAGCTCGACGTCGAGGTTGAGCGCGGCGCTGCTCGGCGCGGCTGGGCCGGTTTCGACCGGGTCCAGGGGGGATCCGTACGAGGGGTCCCAGCCGTCGACGAAGACGCGTACGCTCATGACCTCACCACCTCAGTTCGGCTCACGTGACCCGGATGACTTGGGAGGCGCCGCGAGCGTCCTTGGTCACATCAAAGCGTACGGGGATGCGTTCGGCGAGGGCTGGCACGTGGGTGACGACGCCGACCATGCGGTCGCCGCGTGCGGCGAGGTTCTCCAGGGTCGCGGCGACGGTGTCGAGGGTGAAGGCGTCGAGGGTGCCGAAACCCTCGTCCAGCATGATCGACTCCAGGCTGGCGGTGCCGTTGGAGAGCCCGGCGAGCTGGTCACACAACGCGAGTGCCAGGGCCAGTGACGCTTGGAACGTCTCGCCGCCGGAGAGGGTGCGCACGCCTCGTCGCAGGCCGGCGTCGGAGTGGTCGATGACATAGAACTCGCCCTTGTCGTGGGTGAGGTCGTACTGGCCGCTGGTGAGTTCGCGCAGGATGAGTGAGGCGCCGGTGACGAGCGCGTCGAGTGCTTCGGCGAGCAGCCACCGTTCGAATCGGTCGGCCCGCAGGTGTTGGGCGAGTGTCTTCGCGACGCGGGCGGCCTGGTCGTGGGCGGTGATTTGGTCGGCGAGTCGGGCGGCTTGTTCGCGTTGTTCCCGCACGCGTCGATGGGCGGCTTCGGCGGCTTGCACGAGCAGGGCGGCCCGCTGGCGATAGCGGGCCGCCGGGTCGCCGGTGGCGGGTGTCGTGCCGGGGGTGTCGGCGAAGAGCGTGTCGAGTGCGGTGGTGCGTTGTTCGATCTCGTGTTGTGCCTGGGCGGCGCGGGCGCGGTGGTCGTCGCGCGTGTCGGCCCGTTCTGCGGCGCCGTGGCGCGCCCACTCGTCGAGGTCGCGCCATGACGCGGCGAGGTCGTCGCGGTCGACGGGTGGTGGCGCGAGTTGGGCGAGGGTGTCGCGGACCTGGTCGAAGCCGGTCCATGCGGCGCGTAGCCGGTCTTCGGCGTGGCGTAGCGCGGTGGTGGCGGCCCGTTCGGCGTGGCGCGCGTCGCGCACCTCGGTGGCGGCGGTGGCGACGGCCCGGTCGAGGTCGGCGATCGTGGCGAGGGCGGCGGTGATCTGTGGGGCCGGTGGCGCGTCGGCGAGTTGGGTGGTGATCTCGGTGAGGCGGGCGACCGATTCGCGTTGGCGTGCGGTGGCGCCGGCGAGTTCGCGGTCGGCGGCCCGCAATGCCCAGTCGTGGTCGCCGAGTTGGGCGGTGGCGGCGCGGGCCGCCTGTTCCGCGTCGGCGAGGTGGTGTCGGGCTGCGGCGAGCGCCGGGGTGGTGGGGATGGCGGGGATGGTGGTGACGTCGTGTTCGCAGACGGGGCATGGTCGTCCGGCGGTGAGGTGCACGCGCAGGGAGGCGGCGCGGTCGGCGGTCTGGGCTGTCTCGACGCCCGCGTGAGCGTCGGTGACCGCGGCGGTGGCCAGGTCGGCGACTTGTTGGGCGGCGAGTTGGGCGGTGGCGGCTCGGGCGTGTTCGGCGGTGGCGGCCGCGACGGCGTCGCCGAGTTCACCGGATCGGCGGGCCAGGTCGGCGCGGGTGGCGTGCAGGTCGAGCAGCCGGGTCAGTGTGGTGGCGTCGCCGGCGCCGTCGCGTTGGGCGCGCAGTTTCTGTTCGCGTTCTTCGGCGGTGACGGTGGCGGCCTGCGTGGTGTCGACGTTGAGTCGTGCGGCGGTGATGGCGGCGGCGAGGGTGGCGATGTCGGTGGGGATCCGCACGGCGGTGAGGGCGGTGAGTTCGCGTTCGACGTCGGCGAGGTCTGCCCGGGCGGTCTGTTCGGCGGCGACTGCGGCGACCAACGCGGGCAGTTCTGTCTCGACCCGCTCGGCGAGCTGTTGGCCGGCGAGCACCTCGGCCTCGGCGGCGGCGAGGGCGGCGTCGTCGGCGTCGCGCAGGTCACCGAGCAGGCCTCGCGCGGCCGCGGCCCGGGCGTCGGCGTCGCGTCCGGCGGTGGCGGCCCGTTCGGCGACGCGACGATAGGCGTGCAGGCCGAGCAGGTTGACGAGAATGTCCTGGCGTTCGCGGGGTTTGGCGTGCAGGAACCGGGCGAACTCGCCCTGGGGCAGCACGACGCTGGCGGTGAACTGGTCGTAGGGCAGGCCGACGGCTGCGAGGACTGCGGACTCCATCTCGGCGGGGGTGCCGGCGAGCACGGTGCCGAGGCCGGTCGCGCCGCGTTGCGCGGGGGACGTGTCGAAGCTGGTGAGGTCGAAACCGGCGGGGAGTTGTTCGAGGCCGGCGTGGGCGGTTGAGACGCGTCCTTTGCCGTCGCGGCGCACGACGCGGGTCGCGACGTAGCGCGCCCCGTTGGCTTGGAAGGCGAGGCGCACGCGGGCTTCGGTGGCTGATGGGGCGAGCGCGTTTTCGATGCTTCGTCGGTCGTCCCAGCGTGGCACGGTGCCATAGAGGGCGAAGCAGATGGCGTCGAGGACGGTGGACTTTCCGGATCCGGTGGGGCCGACGAGTGCGAAGTAGTCGGTGTCGGTGAAGTCCACTGTGGTGTGGTCGCGGAAGACGGCGAATCCGCGCAGGTCCAGTCGCAGTGGCCTCACGGCGCGCTCACCTCTTCATAGAGTGTGTCGAACAGGGCGGCGACGGGTTCGTCGGTGCTGCCTTTGGTGGTGAGGTATTCGGCGAAGAGGTCACGGGGTGACCGGGTGGTGCGGGTCATGGCCCGGTTGGCGGGGTCGAGTCGGGGCAGGAGCTGCGGGTCGATGCGCACCTCCAACGCGCGGGGGAGCAGGTCCTGCACTGCTTCTTTGAGGCCGGCGCGGGGGGTTTCGCTGACGTAGACGCGCAGCCATGTGGCGTCGGTGGTGTCGAGTTCGGCGAGTTGGGCGAGGGTGCCGCGCACGGTGCGCAGTCGGACGGCTTCGGTGATCGGCACGGGGCGCAGTTTCGCGGTGGTGGTGGCGGTGACCTCGACGATGGAGACGGAGGGCACGTTCTCCTGTTCGCCGAAGTCGATGGCGATGGGGCTGCCGCAGTAGTGCACGGGCACCGCGCCGGGAACTTGTTGGCGCCGGTGCAAGTGTCCTAACGCGACATAGTGGGTGGTGGGGGGGAAGATCGAGGAGGGCACGGCGTAGGACTCGATGGTGTGGGCGTCGCGTTCGCCGCCGCCGAGTTTGCCGCCGACGACGGTGAGATGGGCGGTGATGAGGTTGACGGTCGGGGTGTTGTCGCCGAAGTCGGCGGTGAGGGTGGCGACGAGCCGGGCGAGGTGGTCGGCGTAGGTGGCGGCCGCGTCGGCTGGGCTGAGGTCGAACATTTCGGAGGCGCGCACGGCATAGCGTTGGGAGATGAATGGCAGGGCTGCGACGCGCCACGCCTGCCCGTCGGGGGTCGTGCCGGTGATGACGTGCTCGTGGGGTCGGCCGAACGCGCCGCGCAGGGTGATGCCGACACCGTCGGCCCATGGGCGCAGCGCGTCGAGGCGTCCACTGTGGTCGTGGTTGCCGGCGATGACGACGACGGCGGCGCAGTGGCGGCGCAGCGCGCTCAATGCCCGTACGACGATCTTCTCGGATTCGGCGGTCGGTGCGGCGCTGTCGTAAAGGTCGCCGGAGACGATGGCGAGGTCGGGTTTTTCGGTCTGGGCGATCGAGACGATCTGCGCGAGCACCGCGATCTGCTCGTCGCGCCGCGATTGTCCTTTGAGGACTTTTCCGACGTGCCAGTCGGAAGTGTGCAGGATCTTCACCGTCGCGCCTTCGCCTTCAGAATGGGATCTCGTCGTCGCTGATCGTGCCGGTGCCGGCGCCGACCACAGCGAACGGGTCGCTGGCCTGCACCAGTGACCGCAGTGTCGCGGCCGGGGCTGGGCCGGCCTCGGCGGGGCGGGTCGCCCACGACGGGAAGGGGAACTCCGCGACCAGGGGCACGGGAATGTCGGGCTGGTTGATGAACATGGTGCCGGGTTTGGCGATGAGGGCACGTTGTCGTTGGGCGGGGGAGAGGAACCCGTACTCGGGGCGGGCGGCCTCGGCGGCGTCGAGGCGACCGACCACCTTGATCGCCGAGTTGACCACGATGCGGCGTTCGATCTCGCTCGCCGTCTGTTGCGCGCCGATGAGCACCACCCCCAATGAGCGGCCGCGTTCGGCGATGTCGAGCAGCACCTCCTTGATCGGCGAGGTTCCGTCGCGGGGGGCGTACTTGTTGAGTTCGTCGATCACCACGAAGAGCAGCGGTTTGGCGGTGCCGGCCTTCTCTTTGCGTTCGAACTCGCTTTTGAGGATCACGCCGACGACGAACCGTTGCGCCCGGTCGGGCAGGTTGTGCAGGTCGACGACGGTGACCTGCGCGCTTTCGGCGGTGTTGACGCGGTGCGGGCGGGTCGCGCTGAGATCGCCGCGCACGAGCCGCCCCAGGTCGCGGGCGCTGGCGATGAGACGCCGCAGGAACGCGTTGACGGTGCCCAGACCCACGGCCGACCCGGCCCACGTGGCGCGGGTCTCGTCGTCGGCGAGCCGTTCGGAGATGAGTTCGACAAGGTCACTGTAGGAGTTGATGCGGGTTCCGTCGATGACGATCCCCGCGTCGGCAGGCTGGCCGTGCCGGTGCAGATAGGCGGTGACGGAGTGCACGACCATCGTGTACTGCTGTCGGTCGTCGTCGGCGTCGGCGAAGACGTAGGGCAGCAGGCGGTCGCCGCAGAACTCGGCGATCGTCCAGTAGAACGAGTCGACACCGGTGAGCCGGCTCGCGACGTCCGGCGATCCGGTGAGGTCGCCGGCGCGGGGCGGGGCGTGCACCCGCACGTCGGGAAACGGGCCGGCGTCGAGCCCGACCCGGGCGTATTGGTTGCGGGTCTTCGGATCGAGTCGGTTGTTGGGGTGGTCGAGGAAGAGCAGGTCCTCACCCTTGACGTTGAAGATCAGCGCTCGGGTGTTGGTGGTCTCGGCGCCGCCGCCGAGCACCCCGGACCGGAATACCGAATAGAGCAACCATGTCGCGAAACTCGTCTTCGTGGCGACCCCGGAGATGCCGGAGATCGACACGTGCGCCCCGCGGGTGCCGTCGAGGAACTCGGCGTTGAGATAGAGCGGTTCTCCGTCGCGGCCGAACCCGATCGGGATCCGTCGCTGCATCCGGTCGAAATAGAGGGCGGCGGCGCGTTCCTCGCCGGCCGCGCGGCGCACGAGGGCACCGGGCTCCGGCGGCACGTAGACCTCCGGGTCGACGCGGGTCGTGGTGATCTCGGCCGCCTCCTGGATCTGCGCGGGCAGCATGCCGTCGGCGATGGCGAACACGTCGGAGTCGAACGCCGCGCCCTCGTGACGGGCGCGCACCTGGGTGACGACGCCCGCGATGGTGACCTGGTCACCGACCGCGCCGTTGACACCGGGCAGGTGCCGAGTGGTGACCACCACGTCGTCGAGCTGCAGATAGGCCCCCGGCCGCACCGCGACCCAGAACTGCAGCGGGGTCGCGTCGACGGTGCCGAGCACCCGCCCGACGGACTCGCCGTGATCCATGCGCACCCCTCGCCTCTGCCTGCCACGTACTCTCCCGCCTTGCCACGTGCCGTCATCTGCCCCCATCGCATCCTGCCGCATGCCACCGACAAGCCGAGGGACCAACCAGGCCCCGCGAGTCCATCCAAAAGCCACAAATCTGGTACGGGTCAGTGACGCGCACCTGATCAGCGACCACCACGAGCCGTTCGGATATGCCAGGCTGATCGCCGTGAGCCTGCGCGGACACGTCATCGTCGTCGCCGGGGGCGCGGGCGTCGCCGGCGAATGCGTCGTCGCCGCGCTGCTGGCCCGCGGCGCCACCGTCGCCGTGCCGTCCCGGTCCGGCCCCCGGCTCGAGCGCCTACGGGCCGTGCACGACTGCCCCGACCTGCACACCTATCTCGGCGCCATGGACAGTGCCGACGGCGCCGCCGACGTGTGCGCGCGCATCGTCGCCGATCTCGGCCAGATTCACGGCGTCGTCGCCTCACTCGGCGGATGGTGGGCCGGCCACGCCCTCGTCGACCTGCCCGAGGCGACCTGGCGGGAACTGCTCGACGTCAATCTCACCAGCCACTTCCTCGCCGCCCGAGCCTTCCTGCCGGCGCTGGTCAACCACCGGTCACCGGCCGCCCGCGGTGCCATCGAAAGCGGTGCCATCGCGCCGCGGCGCCGCGGCGTCTACCTCACCCTCAACGGCATCGCCGCAGACAAGGCGGTGGCCAACTCCGGCCCGATCAGCGCCACCGGGGCCGCGCAGCGCATGATGCTGCGGGTGCTCGCCGAAGAACTACTCGCCGAGGATGTGTTTGCCCAGGACATGGGCGCCGGGCATGTGCGCCTGCACGAGGTGACCGTGCGTACCCCGATCATCACCCGACACTGGGACGGCAGTCCGATCCAACCCGGCTGGCTCGACGGACACGTCGTCGGCGCATACGTTGCCGACGTGCTCGACCCCGACTTCCCGCACCCTGACCGGATGCTGCTCGGCATCCCCGACCCATGGCCGCCGGCCAGTTAGTGACGCTTCGACGGCCGATAACGCAGAAACAGCACGCCCCTGTCGTGATAGGCGCCGGTCAGCTCCATGGGAATGTCGGTGGTGAGTCCACCGATGAGCCGAACCGGGTGGTCGACGCCGACCAGCACCGGCGCCACCGACAGGCACAACTCGTCGACCACGCCCACGTCGAGCAGTCGGGTCGCCAACACCGGGCCGCCCTCACACAACAACCGGTCGAGGCGAAACTCGGCGCGCAACCGCGCGAGCGCCTGCGGCAGATCGACCTCGTCGTCGCCGGAGACGAGCACCGGCACGGTCGACGGCACCGACGTGCGCGGCCGGACCGGTCGCGCGCAGGTCACCACCATCGTCGGGGCCTCCGCCGCGGTGAACAGCGGATGAGACCAGTCCAGGTCGAGACTCCGGCTGACCACCACGATCGGCGCGGTCGGCGAACGTCCATCGGCCACCCGCCGCGCCCGCAACGGCTCGGGCGGCCGATGTGGGCCGACTCGGCCCGAACGGATCGTTCCCGCGCCGATGATGATCGCGTCGGCGAGCGCCCGCAGAGTCCGGAACACGCGCATGTCGGCGTCGCCACCGAGTTCGTCGGTCCATCCGTGCCGGTCGGTGGCGCACCCGTCGACGCTGACGACGAAGTTGAGCCGGAGCGAGGCGGGGAGGATATCCCCGTACGCGGAGTATGGATCGACTGACGTCACCGGTTCGGGGAGCAGTTGGCGCACGGTTGCGACCCTATCCGTGGGTGTGGGGGCGGCGCGTCATTCGCCCGCCCGGCCGGTCGCCGGCGGGGTCGGTGTCGGCTGGCGGTGCTGGCAGTCGCACCAGCCCCGCCCCGGGCACCGCTCGTGGTGTTGTTCCCGGCAGGCGCGGCAGATCACCAGGTCAGCCTACGTCGTGGTGGCGGGGTGCACGAGACGAGCGGGATTCATGGGCCACCCCCAAGGGTGCGAATCTCGACCCCGTTTGTGGGAACGCTCCCAATGTCGGGGTTCGGGCCGGCACAATGAGTGTGCGAACGCGCGTCGGACCGGGGCGGGCGAACGGGGGATGAGGAGGCCTGCGGTGACTCAGCGAACGCAGCGGCGGGAAGGACCGGCCGGCGGGCGACGCCACACCACCAACCGGCCCACGCTCGACCAGGTCGCCGCCCGCGCCGGCGTCGGGCGAGGCACCGTCTCGCGCGTCGTCAACGGCTCACCCCAGGTGTCGGACTCGGCCCGCGTCGCCGTCGAAGAGGCGATTCGCGAGCTCGGCTATGTGCCCAACCGCGCGGCCCGCGCACTTGTCACCCAACGCGCCGACTCGGTCGCCCTCGTCGTCGCCGAGACCGAGGAACGCGGCTTCGGTGACCCGTTCATCGCCAGCATCATCCGCGGCGTCAACTCGCAGTTGCTGCAGACCAACCTGCATCTGTGGCTCGCCATGACCCGCACCGACCGCGACCGTGACTGGATTGGCAAACACCTCACGCCCCAACACATCGACGGGGTGCTGCTGCTGTCACTGCACAACGACGACCCGCTGCCCCGGGTGCTCGCCGAACGCGGCATGCCGGTCGTGCAGTGCGGCCAACCCGGCAGCGGAGTCAAGATCGTCGGCGATCAGATGAGCTGCGTCGACGTCGACAACCTCGGCGGGGCACAACAGGCCGTGACCCACCTCATCGGCCAGGACCGCACCCGCATCGGCGCCATCGCCGGCCCACAGGAACTCGGCGCTGCCGCCGGCCGCCTCGCCGGCTATCGGCGGGCGCTGGAGGTCGCCGGCCTGCCCATCGACGAATCCCTCATCGAATACACCGAGTTCACCGAGGACGGCGGGGCCGGCGCCATGCGGGCACTGCTCGACCGGCACCCCAACGTCGACGCCGTCTTCGCCTCATCCGACGCGATGGCCGCCGGCACCATGCGCGTGTTGCGCGAATATGGTCGCCGCGTGCCCGTCGACGTCGCCGTCGCCGGGTTCGACGACTCGGTGCTCGCCCGCCTCGTCGACCCGCCGTTGACCACCGTGCATCAGCCGGTCGAGGCGATGGGACGGGAGATGGCCAACCTGCTCGTCGAGCACATTCGCGGCGAGCAGCGCCCCGCCCCGCTCGTGGTGCTCGACACCCGCCTGGTCATTCGCGGAACGGCCTGATTTTCCTGGTACGCCGAAACCGGCTCACAATCGCGCGACGTGGATCACAGCCCCGCGACGTGGGTCATCGCCGACGCGACGACCCGCTCGGCCGCGTCGGCCAGCGGTGCCGGCAACCCGTTGGGCGCAAACCATTCCAGGTCGCGCCACTCGGCGCTGATCGCCGTGACGGCCCCCGGCGGGGCGAACACCACGAACCGCACGTCGTAGTGCAGCACTGGCCCATATCGGCACGTGACCGGGCGGATGTCCAGGTTGATCGGGGTCGGGTCGATGCGTAGCCCCGCGATGCCTGACTCTTCGGTCGCTTCGCGCAGCGCCGCGTCGCCGAGCGTGTCGTCGACGTCTTCGCAGTGACCGCCGAGCTGCACCCACTTTCCGATGCGTCCGTGCAGGCAGAACAGCACCCGATCGCGGTCGGCGTTGACGACGACCGCGCTCGCGGTCAGGTGCGCCCCCGGATGGTCGGCGCGGGTCGCCTCGGGGTTGTCCCGCAGCAGGTCGAGGAACCGCTGGCGGGTCTCTGCCTGCTGCGGCGACGGTGGGATCCACTCGCGGATGAGGTGGTGGGCCGATGCGGGCGGGCCTGCGGTCGAAAGGTTCACGGGTCACACCCTAGCGGTCCGATCCCGACCCGCCAGTGGTCCACAAAGGACTGGTGAGGGGGTCGGTCAGGGGCCGACGATGGTGGCGTGTTCGACGCAGGTCGCGTGCCAGCCCGACGGCATGACCTGCACCTTCATTCGGCGGCGGCACCACGGGCAGAACCGGGGCGGTTCCAACGCGCGAGCCCGCGAACACTGCGTGTGCGTCCCGGCGTCGCCGGCTGCACCGACGTCGGCGGCGGGTGGGCCGAGCGCGTCGCCGCAATGGTCACACCACCGGGGTGTGTCGGGTGAGCCGGACTGGTCGGGTGCGGGCTCTTCGGCGTACGCGGAAGGGTCTGTGGGTTGGGTCGTGGCACGCCCGGAGGTCACTGCGGGCTCACAGGGTCGACGAGAGGGCTTTGACCGGCATGGCGAGCTCGTCGAGCAGGGCGAGATCGTGTTCGGCGGGGCGGCCCAGGGTGGTCAGATAGTTGCCGACGATCACCGCGTTGATGCCGCCGAGCAGGCCGTCTCGGGTGCCGAGGTCGCCGAGGGTGATCTCGCGGCCGCCGGCGAAACGCAGGATGGTGCGGGGCAGCGCGAGCCGGAACGCGGCGATGGCGCGCAGGGCGTCGCGGGGGGACAGCACCGACTGCTCGGCCAAGGGCGTGCCGGGGCGGGGGTTGAGGAAGTTGAGGGGCACCTCGTGCGGGTCGAGCTCGACGAGTTGCGCGGCGAACTCGGCGCGTTGTTCGATGGTCTCGCCGAGGCCGAGGATGCCGCCGCAGCAGACCTCCATGCCGGCCTCGCCGACCATGCGCAGCGTGTCCCAGCGTTCCTGCCACGTGTGGGTGGTGACGACGGTGGGGAAGAAGGAGCGGGCGGTCTCGAGATTGTGGTTATAGCGGTGGATGCCGAGCGCGGCGAGCTCGTCGACCTGCTCCTGGGTGAGCATGCCCAGTGACGCGGCGACGTTGATCTGCACGGCGTCGCGGATCGCGGCGACCCCCTCGCGCACCTGGGCCATGAGTCGGGCGTCCGGACCGCGGACGGCGGCGACGATGCAGAACTCGGTGGCGCCGGTGGCCGCGGTCTGCCGAGCTGCTTCGACGAGTTCGGCGGTGTCGAGCCAGACCGCGCGCACGGGTGAGGCGAAAAGTCCCGACTGTGAGCAGAAGTGGCAATCCTCCGGGCAACCGCCCGTCTTGACCGAGACGATGCCCTCGACCTCAACCTCCGGTCCGCACCAACGCATCCGCACATCGTGGGCGAGTTGGAGCAGATCGGGCAGCTCGTCGTCGGAGCAGCGCAACGCCTCGAGGACCCCGGCCTCGTCCAAGCCGATGCCGGCGTCGAGGACCTGGGTGCGGGCGCGGGTGAGCAACTCGGACATGGGACGTACCCTACAAGGCGGCCGGGACGGGGTGACAGTCCGGTTTGCGGCACAATCGAAAGAGGTTGATGGGCTGATGGACAGCGCGGCGTGGGTGGCTCGGGACGCGGCCTCCGTGTGGCATCCGTTCACCCAGCACAGCGTCTGGCTCGACGACGAACCGACCGTCGTCGCCCGCGCCGAGGGCCCCTGGATCGTCGACGTCGACGGCCGCCGCTATCTCGACGGCGTGTCGTCGTTGTGGGTGACAACCCACGGGCACCGCACGCCCGAGATCGACGCCGCCATTCGGGCGCAACTCGACCAGCTCGACCACTCCACGTTCCTCGGCGCGACACACGTGCCCGGCATCGAACTCGCCGAACGCTTGCTCGCCACCGCACCGACCGGCGACGGCCCCACACTGTCCAAAGTGTTCTATGCCGGCGACGGGTCGAGCGCGGTCGAGGTCGCGCTCAAAATGGCCTACCAGCACTCCGTCCAGACCGGACAGTCCCGTCCACTCTTCGTGCACCTCGCCGAGTCATATCACGGCGACACCCTCGGCGCGGTCAGCGTCGGCGGCATGGAACTGTTCCACGCCACCTACCGCCCCCTGCTGCTGCGCACCCTCGCCGTCTCCTCACCCGGCCTGCGCGCGCCCGGGCAGAGCCCCGCCGACCGGGCCGCACAGGTCGAGGCCGAACTCGCCGCCGTCATGGCCGAACACGGCGACCAGGTCTGCGCGATCATCGTCGAACCCCTCGTGCAGGCCGCCGGCGGCATGCTCACCTATGACCCCGCGTTCCTGCGCGCCGCCCGCCGGCTCGCGACCGCCCACGGGGCACTGCTCATCTGCGACGAGGTCGCCACCGGCGTCGGGCGTACGGGAAAGATGTGGGCCAGCGAACACGCCGGCATCGTGCCCGACCTGCTCACCTGCGGCAAAGGCCTCACCGGCGGCTATCTGCCGCTCTCTGCGGTGCTCACCAGCGACGCCGTCTATGAGGCATTTCTTGGCACGCCCGCGTCGGCGCGCACCTTCTTCCACGGACACACCTACACCGCGAACCCGTTGTGTTGCGCCGCCGCCAACGCCAACCTCGACCTCGTCGCCTCGCGGGGAGTCGTCGCCGCGGCCGCCGCCCTCGGGCAACGCCTCGGCGACCTGCTCGCCCCGCTGGAGGCCGACGACCGCGTCGTCGAGGTGCGCCGCGTCGGAACGATGACCGGCGTGCAGGTGCGCGCCGCCGGCGACCGCACCGGCATGCGGGTCTGCCGCGCAGCCCGCGACCGAGGCGTGTGGCTGCGCCCCCTCGGCGACACGATCATCCTCATGCCGCCGCTGACCCTCGGCGACAACGAAACCCGACTCATGGTCGACACGCTCACCGACGCGATCACCGAGGTCGTCCGGTGACCTGGCTCAGGCGGCTGGACCGGCTCGCTCACGCGCGCGCCGCCGCCGGACTGCGCCGCGAACTGCGCCCCCGACCCGCCGACGACACCCTCATCGACCTCTCAGGCAACGACTATCTCGGGCTGGCCCGATCACCCGAGGTCGCAGCCGCCGCCACACAGGCCCTTGACGCGTACGGGTTGGGCGCCACCGCCTCACGCCTGGTGCGCGGCCACACCGACCTGCACGCCGAACTCGAAACCCAACTCGCCGCGCTGCTCGGATGTGAGGCCGCGCTGGTCTTCTCGTCCGGATATCTCGCCAACCTCGGCGCGGTGCGGGCGCTGGCGACCCCCGGCGTGGGCTCACCCGACGTCGACCAACCCGTGCTGCTCGCCTCCGACGCACACAACCACGCGTCGATTGTGGACGCCTGCCGACTGGCCGGGGCGGGGCGCGGCGGTGCCCGTACCATGGTCTATGCCCACGCCGACGCGGACGCCGCCCGGGCCGCTGTCGCGGCCGCGCCCGGCGCCGCCGTCGTCATCACCGAATCGGTCTTCTCCGTCTTCGGCGACCTCGCACCACTCTCGACACTCTCCCAACTCGCCCACGAGCACAGTGGAGTGTTGCTCATCGACGACGCGCACGCCGTCGGAGTGCTCGGGGCACGGGGCGGGGGAGGAGCGGTCGCCGCCGGCATCGCCGGTGACCCCCACGTCGTGATCACCGCCACCTTGTCGAAAGCACTCGGCGCCGCCGGGGGAGTCGTCGCCGGCCCCGCCGAGTTCATCGGGCACCTGGTCGAGACGTCCCGACCGTTCATCTATGACACCGGCCTGCCGCCAGCGGTCGCGGCTGGCGCGCTCGCCGCCGTCGGGGCGGTGCGCGGCGACGTTGGCGACGCCGCTCGAGGCGAACTGCTCGCTCGAGCCCACATGGCCCACGAAGTGCTGTCGGACGCCGGTCTGCGGGTGAGCGACCCGGCCGGTGCGGTGCTCTGCGTCGCCGCTCCCGGGCCCGCCGAGGCTCTCGCGTGGGCGGCCGCCTGCCGAGACCTGGGGGTCGCGGTCGGCTGCTTCCGGCCACCGTCCACACCCGACGGTGCATCCTATCTGCGGCTGACGATCAGCACCGGGGTGCCGTGGGTGAGGTTCGAAGACGCGCTCGGGGTCATCATCGGCACGACGCCCGACGGCGCCTCACGCTTGGGCGCTTCACGTGGCGGTGTCGCCGCGTCCGCGGTGGGGTGACGCATGGCGCGCGTCATCGTCGTCACCGGCACCGACACGGGCGTCGGCAAGACCATCGTGACTGCGGCGATCACCGCAGCGCTGGGAAGGTCAGGATCTCGCGTCGCGGTCATCAAACCCGCACAGACCGGGGTCGGCCCCGGCAGCACCGAGATCGCCGACGCCGACACCGTGGCTCGTCTCGCCGCGCCCGCGACGGCGCGCACCCTCGCGACCTATCCCGATCCGCTCGCACCCACGGTGGCGGCACGGGTGGCGGGTCAGCCGCCCCTGGGGCAGGAGCAGGTCGAGTCGACCGTTCGCGAACTCGCCGTCGACCACGACGTGATCCTCGTCGAGGGTGCCGGCGGGCTGCTCGTCCCCATCGGAGTGTCGCCAGCCGACGGTCTCGAATGGACGATTGCCGATCTGGCCCGGTCGCTCGACGACACGCCAGGGTTTGACGTTGAGGTTGTCGTGGTCACCCGCGCGGGTCTCGGCACGCTCAACCACACCGCGTTGACGTTGGAGGCGCTGGCCCGACGAGACCTCACCGCGTCGGTGGTGATCGGGGCATGGCCCGACTCGCCGGGACTCGCCGAACGCACTAACCTCACTAACCTTGATGTGATGCCCGGCGAGATCGTCGGCGTCGTGCCCGCCGGCGTGGGGGAGTGGGAGCCAGAGGTGTTCCGCGCCCAGTGCCGCACGTGGCTCACCTCGGCTCTCGGCGGGACCCGTTCCGGGTCTCCATGGCTCCCCCACGAGGCGGGGCCGCTGAGGTTGGGCTCAGGCGATGAGTAGTTCGTCGTCGGTGACGGCGGTGACTGCTCGGCTGAGCCAGGTTTCGAGCCGCTTGAGGTCGGTGCAGGTGGTGATCGCGGTGCGGGTGGCGTCGGAGACGTCGATGCCACGGGCGTTGAGCACGGCGAAGACCGCTTCGGCTTTGCCCTCAGCTTTGCCCTCAGCCTTGCCCTCGGCTTTGTGGGTGGCGGCGTGGTTGCGCAGGAAGTCGCTGCGGTATTCGTAGTTAGCGGTGACTGCCATGAGTTTTTCCTCCAGTTCGTTTTGGTTCGCCTTGGTCAGGCCGGCGAACACCAGGTCGTAGTACAGTTTTTGATGGTCTTCGTCGATTTTTCCGAGCGCGGTGAGAAGCGCGGGGAAGATGTTCGCGAGATCGGGTCCGCGACCGTGCGCCAATGCGGAGAGCACCGTGAGCTCGGGGCTGGCGCTCGCGATCTCCGGATCGGTGATGACGGGAACACGATCCGGTCCGAGCACAAGCGGGGTCATGACGCACCGGGGGTGGGCCACCTCAAACGGCTGGGCGCACCACCGTGCGACTTTCGGGTCGTCACATAGGACGAGAAGCGTCGTCGCGCATTTCAGTCGGGCGCGCAGCGTGGTCACATAGACCGGCCAGCTCCACCGCTTGTCATCAGATCTGCTGAGCTGCGCTTCGATGACGATGGCGAATACCGGCGTGTTATTGGCCAGAAGCGTCACCACCGCGTCGGCCCGATATTCGGTCGGATTGAGATTGGTGAAGTCGCCGGACTCCAAGCGGGTCTCGCCGAAGTCAGGCAGTCGAACGCCTAAAGGTCCACTGAGGAGCTCCGCCGCGAACGTCGGGCGTTCCCGCACGAATTCCACGAGTGTTTCATGCAGTTGCGAGGGCATGCCACCACGTCTCTAGTCGCGTCAATGTGTCACATGAGTGGCGCGATCCTTTGCCAGACAACGGGAGGAGAGAGCGAAGGATCGCGCCGTCACCACCGTGGCACACGTGGCCGACGGGGCACGCGTCGAAAGCGCGAAGGGGCAGCAAGAGTTCAGCAAGCACCCGAGTGAGGGGCTCCGGCGATCGGTCGGGGCGATCGCGGCGAGCGTCAGATATCGGCCGGAGACGCCAACCCGTCGTGACTCTCCCCAGGGGCAGCGAACCATGCCGGCGCGTGTTCCGGCAACGCCGTACGGATGCGAAGGTTCGACCACGGTCCGACGTCCGGCAACGCGTCCACCGCGAACCACGCCATCGCATCGGACTCGTCGTCATTGACCCGGGCGACGCCGCTCACCACCCGACACCGGAACCACACGTTGAGAAACTGGCAGACGTCCCCATTGGGATAGGTGACCGGGTGCAGGCCAACCCCCGCGACCCGGTCGATCGCGATCCGGATGCCCGCCTCCTCATAGGCCTCACGCAGCATCGCCTCGGACGGCTGCTCGCCCGGATCGATCGTGCCGGCGATCAACGACCAGCGACCGTTGTCGGTGCGCCGCCCGAGCAGCACCTCGCCCCGATCGTTGAAGATCACCGCACTCACACTCGGCAACATGAGCAGGTCATGCCCGACGTGGTCACGCAGACCCTGAATATAAGGCGAGATCGGCACCCGCGCAGTCTATCGGTGCGCCCACCTGCGGATATTGACCCTGCCCCAGGGGCAGACCCCAGCATCGACGGTGCCAGACGACAGCGTCAGGCGACGGTGCCGGCGAGCGCGTCGGCACGGAAGGGAGAGGCATGACGTTGATGACGATCGGGGAGTTCTCCCGGGCGACCCGGCTTTCGCTCAAGGCGCTGCGCCTCTATGACGAGCTGGGCCTGCTTCGCCCGACGTGGGTGGACCCCTCGTCGGGATACCGCCACTATGCCCCCGAACTGTGCGAACGGGCGCGCCTCGTCGCGTGGCTGCGCCGCATCGGCATGCCGCTGTCGGGCATTCGCGAGGTCTGCGACGCCGAAGCGACGACCGGTGCGACGCTCGTCGCCCGGTTCTGGGACGGCGTCGTGGCCGACACCACGGCACGGGGGCAGCTCGCCACCTTCCTCGTCGACTATCTATCGGGAAGGGACACCGCCATGACCACAACCACCATCGAAATCCGCTACGCAGCGCGCACCGACATCGGTCTCGAGCGCGACAGCAACGAGGACATCGCCTTCGCAAGCGACCGAGTGCTCGCCGTCGCCGATGGCACGCGGGGCAGGGGCGGCGCCCGGGCCAGCGCTCTCGCGATCGAGGCGCTCACAGCGGTGCCGGCCAACGCCGTACCCGTGGGGGATCTTCTCAATGTCCTCGCCGACGCGGTCTCGTCGGCCGACCGGGCCATCGGCGAGAGTCACTCCACTTCGGGGGAGGACATCACGACACTCACCGCGATGGTGTGGTCGGGTTCGCAACTGGCCCTCGTGCACGTCGGCGACACCCGGGCATATCTGGCACGGGACGGGGAGTTCGTGCAGATCACCCACGACCACACCTATGTGCAGTCGCTCGTCGACTCGGGCGCGTTGAGCGCCGACGAGGCCCAGGCGCACCCGCAGCGGGCGCTGCTCATCAGGGCGATCGACGGCACCGGGGCGGTTCGGCCGGACCTGTCGTTGCACGAGGCGCTCGCCGGTGACCGTTATCTGTTGTGTTCCGATGGGCTCAGCGCGGTGGTGCCGGAGTCGCAGGTGCGGGCCGCGCTCGGCCTCGACGCCGATCCGGAGCGGGTCGTCGCCGAGCTCGTTGAGCTCGCCCGACGCAATGGCGCGCCGGACAACATCGCGTGCGTCGTGGCTGACGTGGTCGCCGTCTGACCCGGGTCGTGGCCGGGTTCATCTGGTACGCCGGATGAGCCCGGCCTTCCGCACCAGGTTTCCGCCGCCTCGGTCCCGGCCGCCCCGCACCTTGCTAGAGTAATCGGGGCGAATCGGGTCGAATAGTGTGGCGATCGCAGACGGGTGGCGACTCGCCGCAATCAGTTTGGCGTCGCGGCTCAGAGTCGGCTAGAGTTCACATCCGTCGCCGGGTAACACACGGCAACGCGGACGTAGCGCAGCTGGTAGCGCATCACCTTGCCAAGGTGAGGGTCGCGGGTTCGAATCCCGTCGTCCGCTCGCAAGCGGCGGCTCGGCCGCCACAACCGATCCCGCGAGGGATGCTGGCGGGTTGGCCGAGTGGCTTAGGCAAGGGACTGCAAATCCCTGTACGCGGGTTCGACTCCCGCACCCGCCTCGGGCGATTGGCGCAGTGGGAGCGCGCTTCCTTGACACGGAAGAGGTCACTGGTTCAAACCCAGTATCGCCCACCAGGAATATCGAGAGGTCAGAGTGCTTTTTAGGAGCCTCTGGCCTCTCTGGTTTGGGTGCCCGCGCGTCACGGGTGCGTCGCCACGAATCGCGCATCTTGTCGTGCGCGTCCGGCCGCAGGCGCGCATACCGTTACGTTGTCGCGAACGACTCGTGCCCGAGCCGCGACCGATGGGACCTCCGCAACGGGCGCGCTGGCAGCGGCAGATCAGGATGGCCGCCGAGTGGCGAGCACAATGTCGAGATGGACTACATCCGGGCACGGGCTGTGCGCTGGGTCGACGAAGGGTGGCCGGGCTGGGTCGAAGTGCATATCGTCGTGGCCGACGGTGCCACAATCAGCCTCGTCGACAAGGTCCTGATGTTCGATGGCGGTGACCAGATAGTTCCCGGGGTGACGTTCCCAGCTCCGGTGCGAGTGGCGTGCGACATCATCGGCTGGGAGCGTGACCCACGGGAGCGGCAGGTGGCCGTTGTCGTTCTTTCTTACCAAGTCCAGGACGAAGCAGGAAACAGCACCTTCCACGTGCTGGCGGAAAACATCGACGTAGCCAAATAGGAACTGCGGCTGTCGAGTTGCTGGCCTTCGGTCCGAGTGGCACGTCAAACGCTGGGGCGCCACCGAGCGGCTGACCTTGACGACAAACACGCGTTGACAGTGGCAGGTGGCTACAAAACGCCTCGTTGTTGCAGGAGTTGGTTGGCAGGTCCGGGTCGGTCACCACTGTGGACATCGACTCGGAGGTGACTGACCCGCGAGGTGGAGCATTTCGTGGTGTTGACCGCGCAGGAGTCGGCCATCGAGTCGGGTGTTGTCGCCCCGTCGTGGCAGTTCGGCACCCCGGCCACGGGATTGATGGTCGCCGGTACGGTATCGGTGTGTTGACACGGGCTTGCGGTCATGTCGCGAACGCGTCGCCGATGCGGGTCTGCACGCATCTGGCGATGAAGGCCGAAGATGAGGACATTCCGGATCTGGTTGGCCTGCTGACTGGCCGGGCGCTGGCGTTCGACCTGGCTTGCCCCGAGTGCGGCCGAGCCGGCGAGGCGACATCGCTGGTTGAGATCTGCGAAGGCTGCAGGGGCCGGCTGCTCGAGGGAAACGTCATCACCGCATGGCGCGGCCAGCCCGGCATCCTGGAACGGCCGGAGGTCATCGACACGACTGTGCTGCAGTGGCCGCTGCCGCCGTGGCTGGGTGACGTAATCGACTTGGTGCCGGTGCACGATTCGCTCACCTCGACCTGGCTGGCGCTGACCGCCGACGGTCGGATCGCCGAGCTGGTCCCAGACGACGATCGTGCCACGGTGTTAGCCACCGTCGAGGTCACCCCCGAGCCAGAACACGAGCCCTGGATGGGGCACGCGCTACGCCCACGGTTGCACACCTCCGACTGCGGCCGCTTCGCTGCCGTCGTTCACGACTATGGCCAATACGGTCAAGTCGTAGACCTCGCGGGTGGTGGCACACCGACGATGGCACTGGACGGAGGTACC
Organism: uncultured Actinomycetota bacterium; assembly: GCA_963736695.1. GTDB lineage: Bacteria > Actinomycetota > Actinomycetes > Mycobacteriales > Micromonosporaceae > CAVTPU01. The sequence continues at coordinate 1,044,725 of CAVTPU010000004.1, read as the reverse complement.
TACGTCCAGGAGACAGTCCCGTTCTCAGCGGTATTCGCAGTGGTGGCGGGCCGTCCGATCCTCGTGCACCGGACAGGATGGAACCGGTTGGACATCAGCGACCCGCAGACTGGAGAACTACTGACCAGCCGTGAGCACGACACTATGCCGGACAACAGCCGGACCAGGCCAACACACTATCTCGACTACTTCCACGGCCGTCTGCACGTGTCTCCCGGCAGCCAAGCGATCGCTGATGACGGCTGGATCTGGTCACCGGTCGGCGTACCCGCAGTCTGGGATCTGCATGCCTGGCTCGGCGGCAACGTTTGGGAGTCCGAGGACGGCTCGTCAAGGCACCCACTATGTCAGCGGGCCTATCACTGGGACGTCGGGATGTGTTTCGTCGGCGACACCACTGTGGCCGTCAGCGGGATCGGCGACGACGACGAAGCCATGCTGCCCGGTGTGCGGATGTTCAGCGTCGCGTCTGGAACTGAGCTGACGGCGTTCGCCGGACCGACCGGAACGCTCTTGTCTGACGGCCTGCGGCTGTACTCCGTCCATGAGGACGCGACACACGTGTGGGACCCAACCACCGGCCAGCGCACCGCGACCGTCCCCGGCTTCACACCAACCTGCCTTCACCGCGGCACCGGTGAGTTGGCGGCGATCACGGGTCGTGCCCTGCTGCGCTGGCGCAACGGCCGTGGCACCTGATCCTCCCAATACCCAACCCCCCACTAGCGGCTGGAGTGAGTGGCGATCGTGGATCATGTCGCATGACGTCCGGGCCATGGCGGAGGTGACTGCTCAGCGAGAGCCGAGGAACTTCTCGATACGGCCGACGTACCAGGGGAGTTTCGATTGTCGGCCGTGAAAGCCGACGTGCCCGCCGGACGCGGTGATTTCGCGAGTTATGGCCGGCAGCGCATCCCAGTCGACCGCCCGGTACGGCCCGGCCGGGATCATCGGATCGTCCATCGCGTGGATGATCAGGGTGGGAAGGGTGATCGTGGGCAGGAATCCGATCGCCGAGTTGAGGGCGTAATACTCGGCGGCGTCGCGCCAGCCGTTGCGCGACGCGGTGATCGCGTTGTCGAAGTCGAGAATGCCGCGCACTTGGGCGATGCGCGCACGTTCCTCGGCGGTGGCTGCCGAGCCTGGCCGGGTGACTTCGCGGCGCATCTTGGTGATCAGGTAGCGCTCGTACGCTCCGAACGTGGCGTGGCTCAGGTGTTCGGTGCCGAGCGCGAGGTCGAGCGGGGACGAGATGGCGGCGCCGGCGACCACCGGAATGCCGTCGAGCGGCTCGCCGAGCAGCTTCAGGGTGAGGTTGCCGCCGAGGGAAAACCCGACCGGCGCGACGGCGGGTGCCTCGTCTGCCAAGCGGCGAAGTACGGCCCGTAAGTCATCGGTGCGGCCAGCGTGGTAAAGGCCAGCGCTGGACTGCCCGGACCGACCGGCCCCCCGCAGGTCGACGCGGGCCACGATGAACCCGGCCGCGAGTAGCCCGTACGCGCTGGCCCGGATGTAGTCGGACTCGGCCGAGCCGCCGAGTCCGTGAACGAGGACGACGAGCGGGCCGCGCGGAGCGGTGTGCGGGCGGTGGACCTGGACGACGAGCTTGTCCCCGTCGCTGACCGCGACAATCACGGTCTGCGGCGCGGCCAGCAGGTAGCGCGGGCGCGCGATGCGGTCCCTCACGGTCTGAAGGTGGCCGCCGAACCATGGCGGGCGAGGCCGGAAGGTGGCATTCACCGGGTAGGTCACGGCCCCAGCGTAGGTCCCCGGCCGTTCATTGCGGCCGTGTCGATGTTCAGCTCCTAGCCAATACCATGTCGGGATGCCGCAACGCCCAGCATCCGTACCGATAAATGCCGTTTGGTCCGAAAAAGATCAAGAGTGGGTGCTCAGCGAGCGCGATGCTGCTGGCGCGAGGGTGGGTGAGGTCAGCTACTTTCGGCCCGACGGTTCGCTGTGCTGCGTCAGCCAGTATGTCGCAGGCAAGGCGGACGGGGTGTCGCGACGTTTCCACGAGAGCGGCGAGGTGTCCATGCTGGCGCACTACGTCGACGGTGTGTTGCACGGCGTAAGGATCTGGTATGCCAGCGACAGTCCCACCACCGAGAAGATGCATAGCGAGGGCTTGAGTGACGCCGTTGTGCGGGTGGAGGTCGACTACGTTCACGGCAACCTGCGGGCGTTTCGATACTTCGATCGCGATGACAAGCCGGTCACTGCGGCCGGCATGCCGTTGCCGCCGCGGCCGGCCAACGTACCGGAGACCGCGAATTTTATGGACACGGCCGAGCAGTGGCTGGATGGTCTGTATGACGCCTCCGGTAACCCTATCGAGGAGTCGAACGCGTGGAGTGCCGATGGCGTGCTTCTGCTGCGCACGACCCGCGAGGACGACCGGATCCGTCGGACCCTTTTCTATGACAACGGCAATCCTCGACTGTCGATCACCCTGCGGGACACCACACTCGACGGTGCGGCACAGGCGTGGCGCCGAGACGGCACTGTGTTGCGCCGGGCGGAGCTTCGCGACGACGCGTTCGCCGGCCCGATCGAAGAGTATGACCGTTCCGGCGTCCTCGCCCGCACGGTCAAGATGCCGACCGTGCCAGCTTCGGAGCCCGTCGCCGAGCCCGAATCGGCTGCTGCTGACTGTGGTGGCGGATTGTCACCGCACGAGATGGCTCGGGCGATCGCGGTCGGCTGGTTCGGAGACCGTGAACGGGACGCTGAGGTTGCACGTGCGGCCCGCCGCCAGGTGTTGGCGGCCGCTCGGCCGTCGTTGCTCGCCAGCCTCACCGCGTTGGGTCTGGACCGGGCACCCCGGGTGCAGACCGCCACCCGGCTTTCCCGAGTCGTGTCGGCGTTGGGTGCCGATGCCGGGGTGGATCAGACGACGCTGCACGCTCACGCGGTCTCCGCGGGGTCCACTGGCGCGTGCCTGGCATTGAGTGACCCTGCCACGTCCCGCGCGACCCTGTCCGCGCGCATATCGAAGGAGGGAGACCTGGTTGGCCTCGCCAACCTCGGACTGACCGAGGTGCCCGCTGCGATTGGCAGCCTGCCCGCGCTGCAGGTGGTGCTGCTCAACGGCAACCAATTGCGGACGCTGCCACCCGCGATCGGCAACCTGCTTCAGCTGCGCCGGCTGGACCTGACCAGGAACCGCATCGAACATCTGCCAGCCGAGCTGGGCCTGCTCACCGAGCTGAGGGCCCTTCATCTGGCCGACAATGGTCTTCGTGAGGTGCCGGCGGCGCTGCTCGACCTCGGCGAGCTCACGACGCTCGGGCTCGGCGACAACGAGCTGTTGGCCCTGCCGGACGATTTCGGGCGACTGGGGCGCCTGGAGACGTTGTGGCTCAACGACAACCCGCTCACCGATCTGCCAGCGTCGATGGCGCAGCTTGGTCGGCTGAGATTTCTCCACCTGGGTGGGTTGCCGCTTGAGGAGCCACCGTCCTGCCTATATGAGATGGAGTCGTTGGAGACGTTGTGGCTCGTGTCCCGATCACTGCGGCGGCTGCCACCACAAATCTGCCGGCTGCCGAGACTCCAGAAGCTCTGCGTGTGGTATTCGTCGCTGACCGAGGTGCCCGATGAGTTGTATGAGATGAGCAACCTCAAGGAACTGCGAATTCGGAACAATTCACTGCCAGACAGCACGTACGCCCGAATCAAGGAGGCGCTGCCGAACTGCGTTATCTACTGAGGCTGAGGGCTGGCCGCAGTCGCGACCCGCAGGAGGGGCCCATCCGGATCGGGGAACTCGGCGGCATGCGCGATCACATACTCGACGATGGCCTCGCCGATCTCGTCGTCAAGATCGGGTATGGCGAAGAACGGACCCCCACCGCGGCGGCGAAAGGTGAGGAAGTGCCTCACCGGGTCACTGCTGATCGGGTCCGGGCCGATCTCCGACCGGCATCGCTCGAGCTCGTCGGCCAACATGTCGATGACGTCGGCGTTCTCCAACGCACCGACCTCACGAAACGACGCAGCCACCCGCCGGGACTCGTCGACGCCGTGATTCCATACATATTGGTCGAGGCCACCGTTGGCGATGTCACGCTCGGCCGACCACGCTCCCAGCACCGCGTCGACCAGCGGTTGGGGTGCCAGCGGTTCGGCATCCGGACTGGCTGGGCGCTGCGTCGACGCGACCACGAGATCCGCGATCTTCCCGAGGAGCGGTTCATCGCCGGACCGGATCGCGCGCAATGCGGCTCGAATGTCCTCATCGGTCACCACAGCCGACTCGTCCGGTTCCTCAGAGACAGCCGGTGTGTCGGTGCCGTCCGATTCTTTGTCTTCGTCCACAACCACGCGTTCACCCTACCGGTGCCGGCCACCGCCACAGCCCACATGCGTCAGCGCGAACGTCGCCACAGCCCACGTAAGTCGGCGCGAACGGCGCCTTCCTGCCCGCCGTGCCATCCTGAACAATCGGACACAGGTCATGGTGATCGGCGGTGGGAACGGAGGCGCTGGTGAGTGCGATGGCGCTGGGGCCCGATTGGAACGTCAGCCCTGCGGAGGCCTCCGCCGTGTTGCTGACGGTGGCCCGCGACGGTGAGCCGGATATGCGGGCGGCGGTCGCAAATGAGCTTGGTTCCGTCGGGGCGCGGTGGTGGCTGGCGGTGGATAAAGCGTTGCGTCAGCGGTGGTGGTCGGCGCCGCGCTGGTCGCGGAGCCTCGCGGCGGAGTTGGCTGATGGCGAGGTGGAGGTGCTGCGCTTGGTCGTGGCAGGCTGCCACTGTGACGGGCGGATCCGCGAAGCGGCGGTTGTTTACTTGGCTGGTCACGCGAGCCCGGCGGCGCTGGCTGTGCTGGCGCTTCGAACAGTTGACTGGGTGATCGAGGTGCGTCAGCGGGCCAGGGCGGCGGTGGACGGTTGGCTGTCGTCGTCGCCGGGGTCGTTGGCCCAGCTTGCCGAGCTGGCGTTTGCCCTGCGCGGTTGTCGTCAGGGCGACTGGTTGGCCGAGCGGGTCGAGGGTGTCATGGGGGACTTGCCGTTGGATGGTTTGGAGCCATTGCTGGCGGCGCGGGATCGTTGGACCCGGCGGGCGGCGTATCGCGCTGCGACGACCGGTGGCCAGTTGAGTTTGCGCCGGTTGACAACGGCCGCGATGACCGACGACGACTCGCCGATTCGGATCCTGTGCGCCCGAGCTGCCGTTCAGGCCGCGACAGACCCGGCTCAGCTGCGTGGGTTGCTGGCGAGTCGCAATGCGCTGGTTCGGGCTGAGGCGTTGCAGGCCGTGGCCACGACCGGTGATCTGGGTGCTGCTGAGGCGGCGTTGTCCGACCGTCACCCGTTGGTTCGGGCGATCGCTCAGGCCGCGCTTCGCCGCGGTGGCGCGGATCCGGCCGAGTCCTATCGCCTGCTTGCCGGGTTGGAGCCGCCGGCACCAGGGGTTGTGGGCGGTCTGGGCGAGACCGGTGGCGCCGAGGATGCCGACCGGGTTCGGCGCTGGCTGGGCCATCCACGTGCACGTGGCCGAGTCGAAGCAGTCCGAGCGTTGCGTCGTCTCGGCGCCACCCGACCGGCCGAACTGGTGCCGCTGCTGCGCGACGAATCTGGTGCGGTGACACGCCAGGTAGTGACGGCTCTGCGACACGAATCCGGCGTTCTCGACCCGGAAATGCTTGGGGCCCTGCTCAGCCCGACTAACGCGCCTCATGTTCGGTTCGCGGGCTACCGGTTGCTGACCGCAGGGACCGCATGGCAACGGTTGGCCACCAACCTGCGACTGATCGATGACTTCGACGACCGGCTACGCGGCACCGCGCGAGCGGACATCACCACGTGGCTCGACCGGCAGGCGGCCTCGACCTATCGCGGGCCGTCGCGCGATCGCGCGGCCGAACTCGCCGAGCTGATCGAGCGTTCTCGCCCGATTCTGGGTGAGAAGACGGTCCGGTCGCTGAGGTTCCACGCCGGACTGCCCCATCGAGAGGGAACCGGTGAGTGCGGTGGTCGCCCTGGGTTATGCGGCCCCACTCGGCCTGCGCACCAAGTCGGGCAGCTCGGCCAACGAGTCATTCCGAACAGGGCTATTCGCCTCGATTGGTGCGGGGCCACGACACTCGACGGTTACGCGACTCGTCCGTGACGTCGTTCGCCGACCCGGAATCCGCTGGGATTGTGGAAGACATCGTGTCCGTCGTGCACTCCATAGCGTGCCTAGGTTGACACAATAACCGCCACGCTCTTTCAGGGTACGAGTGATCCAACCGGAGGTTCTGCTGGACAACGTCAGTAACGCCTGAGCCGGGAAGTGCTGACTATCGGCGCCGCAGGTCGCTCGGCACGCGGCCCAATCCGCGTCGAACCAGGCGGCGAAGCGTGCCAGCGTCGCGGTATCCGACGCGGCGGGCGACTTCGGCAAGCGACAGTCCCGACGTCTCCAGCATGTGGGCGGCCGACTCGAGGCGAATGTTGTTGATGAACGCCAACGGGCTGACCCCGAGGGCATCATCGAGCCTGCGCGCGAACGTGCGCGGACTGGTGCCGATCGCATGCGCGAGCTCACCGACCGAGAACCCGTCCGCGAGGTGATTACGGATCCAGGCCTCGGCCGAACGGATCACGGGTTCGTTCGTCATCATGTGTCGCAACGCCATATAGGGCGCCTGTGACGGATGTTCGTCGAGCAGCAGCACCTGCGTGCACTGGCGTGCCAGTGACGGCCCGGCAAACTGCGACACGACGGCGAGGGCGAGGTCGGCCATGGCGAAGACACTGCCTGCGCACAGGAGTCCACTGTCGACGGTCAACGGCCGCGCGACATCGAGCCGCACCGCGGGAAAGCGACGCCGAAACTCGGCCGCCAGCCACCAGGTTGTTGTCGCCGGCCGGTCATTAAGCAGCTCGGTGGCGGCGAGAAGAAAGGTGCCGGTGCAGGAGGCTCCCACCCGCGCGCCACGATCCGCCGACTCCCGCAGGGCCTCGATCGCCATGGCAGCGTCTGGTCGGGCGAGCAGGTCGTGCACATCCTGCTCGGTCTCGACCCAGCATCCGGGTGCCAGCACCACCGAGCAGCTATCCACCCGATCGAATCCCCCGTGCACGGTTGTGCTCAGCCCCGAAGCGGCGCGGACCGGAGCACCTACTGTGGACAGGACCTCGATATCGAACGGCGGCGCGTTCCCCTCCCGCCGCGCGAGCGAGTTCGCCGCGCGGAAGACATCGAGGGCGACACTCAGCCCGGAATCGGTCACCCCATCGAGCACAAGGACACCGATCCGTACGGGCATGTCGTCGACGGTGTCACGACGAGCCCTGCTCTGGCAAGAAAAGCCTGTTGTTTGTCATATTCGCCACTGTTCACGAGGCCGGGAGTCGGACAAGAATCTGCTCATGGAATACGGAACACTCAGCTGGGCTCGACGCGAGGCCGGTGCGCTGGCGGGTGCGACCCTGCTTCGCCAGACCGCGTTGCTGGTTGGCTACCAGGTGGCCAGCAGAGTCCGCCGAGCCCCGCGCCTGGCGGGATTCGACACCGCGAGTGAAGCCGAACGTGCGCTCGCCGAGGCGAACCTGCCCGAGACGCCAGCGGTGCAGGCAGCGCTGGCCCTCGTCGGTGAGCTCGGCCCGCCGGCTCTGTTGGGGCACGCGATCCGCACCTACGCGTTTGGAACACTGTTCGGTCTCCGCGACGGCTTGCGATGGGATCGCGAGGTCTTCGCTCTCGCCGCGCTGCTTCACGATCTCGCTCTTGCTCGACGTAATCCCACCCGTCGCTGCTTCGCTCACGACGGTGCGGAGCAGGCCCTGACCCTGCTTGCCGAGCATCGCGTCGATGAAGCCCGCCGGACTCAGGTCGCCGACGCCATATGCCTTCACCTGAGGGTGAGCGTTCCGCGCGCCCTCGGAGTCGAGGCGCATCTCGTGCACGCCGGAGCGGCTTTGGACGTGGTGGGTTCGCGCATTGACGAACTGGACACCGCCGTCCTGCGCGGCGTCCTGAGCCGCCACCCGCGTCTGGATCTCGTCGAACTGTTGGTCGAGCTCTTCGCCGAGGAACGCCGCCGACATCCGACGGCGCGGGTCTCGCGCTGGATGGCGATGGGTTTTGAGAGCTTCATCCGGCGCAATCCCTTGGAGCGCATGTGACGACGCTGCATGCGACACATATCGGAACCGCGACCGTCCTGCTGGAACTGCGGCGCGGAGAGGATCGGGTGTGCCTGGTGACCGACCCGGTCTTCTCCGCTGCGGGCACTCGATACACGCTCAGCGGCGTGGCACCACTGAGCTATACCAACCTTCGCCCGCCGGCGTTGCTGCCGCGGGCCCTGCCGCCGATCGACGTGGTGCTGCTCAGCCACGATCAGCATCGGGACAATTTCGATCACTCCGGCCGGCAGTTGGCGCGCGGAGCCCGACGGGTGTTGACCACCAGAACAGGGGCTCGCCGCCTCGCGAGAAACGCACTGTCCAACGTGATGGGACTCGCCCCATGGGACACCACCGAGTTGACCGTCGGCGGGCTCACTGTTCGCGTCACCGCGACTCCCGCCCGACACGGCCCCGCGTTCAGTCGACCCATCGTCGGACCGGTCGTGGGGTTCCTGCTCGAGTGGACCGACAACCAGCATGGTCCACTGTGGATATCGGGAGATACGGTCTGGCACCGAAAGTTGGAGCCTCTAGCCGATCGTGGCATCGGTGTCGCCCTGGTCCACGCGGGTGCCGCGCACTTCGCCCTCACCGGCCGCATTCGATACACCATGGATGGACGCGACGTGGCGCGGGCAGCACGCTGCCTCAACCCCCACACGATCGTTCCCATCCACTACGAGGGATGGAGCCACTTCCGGCAGGGCCGCGCCGAGGTCACTGACGCACTCGGCACCTGCGACCTCGGAGACCGATGCGTGTGGCTTACGCCGGGAGAACAGACTGAGCTGCAGCCCCCAGTGCGATCGTCATCCGTTGATGGGAGTGGACGCCTCCGCCGGTGAGCATGGTGGTTTCGGGCCGCTATGACGACCCGCAATCCCCATGCTCCTGAGCGGACATCACTCGTCCGGATCCCAGGCGATGAGCTGGTCGAAGAGGTATGCGTCGCCGTCAAGCGTGAGAGAGTTCACCGGAATGCGACCGTACAGGGCCAGAACCAGATCGCTGGCTGTGCCCGACGCGGAGGCGTTAGCCGATGTGGAGTTCTCACCGGCGGGCGTGGGCAGACGGGTGGCCCGCACGCCGTTGGCGGAGAGTGAGAGGCGCCACGATCGGCCCTCCGTGGCGTGGTAGTCGACGGCAGCGGGTTCGTGCGGCCAGCGGTATGGTCCCGCGCAGCAGGTGGACAGGAACTCGTCGACACCGTCGAGCGCAGTCTCGGCCTGCAGCGGCTGTGGTGTCTCCACAGTGACGTAGGCGTCGTAGGTGTGCACCGCGACATGTTGGAGTTGGTGTCGGGCGACGGCGCCGCAGGTCTGGGGCGACTGAGACCCGCCCCACCACGTCCAGCAGCCCCGTTCCGGGCCGGCCTCCCGCAGCGCGCCCAGCAGTTGTGTCGTGCCTTCGGCCAACCAGTCCAGCAACGCCTCGCGCTCATCGGGGTCCGTCGGGACATCCTCCGACGTGGTCTCAGGCGGAGTGTCGGCAGGTCCTGCGGCGACGGTGGCGGCCCACCGGCGGTGCCCGTTGCCGAGGTGATGAGCCAGATCCAACAGCGTCCACTCAGGACATGTCGGCACCTGCGCGTCGAGGTTGGTTGCGGAGGCGACCGCTGCCCGGAAGGTGGCTGACCGCTCGTCGATGAGTCGCAACAGAGCGGGGAATTCCAAAGAATGTGCCACGTTGACTGTCTAGCACCGCACAATGCCCATTGGACAGCGAATTTTCCAAAGATCCACAATGTACGCACATGTGAAGGCATCCGATAGCGCGGTGCGCGATGGGTGCGGTGACGATGCTGGGTGACCCTGAGTCCATCGTGGCCGTCCAGTGTAGCAAGACGGGTCGGCGCCGAGCGATGTCAGTTGCGCAGTAGATCACCATGGGTTGCGGATGATCGATTGGAGCTGGTTGCATAGGCGGGGTTTGACGCGATCACGATGGCGAGTGGGTGGATGGTGTGGGCGACCCGGGTGAACTGGACCGGTTGGCTGATCGGTTGGTGGAGCGGGCGCAGCGGGTGCGTCAGCTCGCTTCCGAGCATGTGACGCGGGCGCAGGCGGCTCGGTGGGTATCGGACTCGGCGAACGACTATCGCGAGCTGGTGATCCAGGATCGACGACGGAGCTATCGGTGCGCTGAGCAGTTGGAGCGGGCGGCGGCCCGGTTGCGGAGGCACGCGGCCGAGGTCCGGGAGACGAAGGAGGAGATCGCCCGGATCGAGGAGAGTGCGGGCCGGTGGTTCGGCCAGCAACGCCACGACGCGGAGGCGCAGGCCGTGCGGGTCTGGGACGACGTGAAGAAAGCGTGGACGATCGTGACGGAGAACCCGCCGTGGGTCGGGTGGCCCATAATTCCGACCGCGTTGCCGCCGTCCGGCGATCTGCGATGGCTCGAGATTGGACCGCACCTGCGCCGTGAAGGAGCGCTCTAACGTGGACGCCGATCCCGAGGGTGTTTCAGCCCGGCGGTTGACTCTGACCGTCGACGAGTGGGCGTGTCTGCGTCGGGTGAGTGGTGCCGACTCAGTGCCAGTGTTTGCGGACCGTGTGCGTAACTCTGCCGAGCACGCGATCTCCGACGCCGTCGCGTTCGCCTTGGCGGACCGAGGTGTGTTGACCCGCGACGACGACGGGGGTTGGGTTCCGGTTCGGGCGGTCGCGGCAAACATCGCCGTCCTCGCCTATCCGACGGCGCTCGTCGACCTGGACATCTCCGCCAACCGTCACAGGGAACGGCACGTCATCGCCTGTGCGGGCCATCTTGGCGCCAGTCTGCTCAGACTCGCCGATGGTGGGGTGGAGCTGTCGCTGTTTCCGGCGATGGCGTTGGGGCATTCACTCCTACGGACAGTGCCGCCTCTTGGCTCTGCCGCGTTCACTGCGTTCGCCTCAGCTCTTAGCCCGACGCGTTCAGACGATGGTCCGGCTGACCGTTCGTGGGGTCGCGTTCCGCTGGAGGCTGTGGCGACGTGCGGCATCGTCGGTCCGTCCACTCCCGAGCCTGGGACAGATATCGGACACCTGACTGCCGACGTGGCTGCGGTGCTTCACCGTCTCGCCACGACCGCCACCGGAGTGTTGCGCGCCAGTGTCATCGCGCCGACCCGCGGCCTCGCGCACATCGTGTGGGTGTCGACGACCACTGGATGGGTTGGGCTACGTCCCGTCACCGCGCCACTTTCGGCGTACCCAGAAGGGTCTTCGGGTTTGGGTGTCGCCTCGGCGGTCCGGATGGTCGATCTCGTCCCCGTCGACCGGGCCGATTTCGCGTCCTGGCTCGCCCCTTATCTCGCGACGATTCTGGAAGGTGCTGATGAGCGACCCTGAACTGCGCATCGCTGGTGGCGCTGGTGGCACTATGGCCAATCTCGACGACCTCGCGACCCTGGCCCAACACAGCGAGGAGATCGCCGGCGAGCTCGCGGGACTCGCGATCGATTGTCATGCGATTCTTGGTGATCGGGAGATTCTTGACTCGGCGCCGTTCAATCCGAGTGGTGTCGCGGCGTTTGAAGTTGAACTGTTGGGCGCACTCGACGGTCGGTCTGGGCTCACCGAACTCGCGATCGAGATCGGGCTGCGCGCAGGCGCGTTGCGGGCGGCTGCGGAGCCTATCGGTCCGTCGATGAGTTGAATCGGGACCTCGTTGACCATGTTCGTTGGTTGTGGGGTTGGGAAGGTGGGTTGGCTCTGCCGATTCTCGCTCCGGTTCTGGTTGCTTTGGCGGCCCACCCGGTCGGTCTGGCGGCAATCGGGGTGGGGGCGACCCTTGACTGGGAGGAGATTCTCACCGAGCATCCGGGCATTGTCGACAACCTCATCGGTATGTCTCCGGGGTTGCTCACTGCACTGCCCGGCGATCCCAATCCGGCGAGCGTTCCGGAGGCCGCCAGGCTGCTCGGTCTGGCATATCCCGACGGTGTACCCGAGGTCACCGAGATGCCCGCAGATGCCAATGATCCAACGATGGTGAATCCGCCGCACGGTTTCGGTGATCTCATCGCCGGGTTGAATCAACTTAACGGGGAGGTTAAGGCGTCGGGTCCTGATCGGATCGATGTTCGGATCATCACCCATGCCGATGGTTCGACCGCATATGTGGTTGATATTCCGGGCACGAAGGTATGGGATCCGCCGTTCCCGCACGAGGACAATCTCAACGATCTGGGGACGAATATCCACGCGATGGGTGGTGAGGTCACCTCGCGGGAGCACGCCATCGCGGAGGCTTTGCGGCGTGCGGGTGCCAGCTCGACAGATCCGGTCATGCTTGTCGGACACAGCCAGGGAGGCATCGTGGCCGCTCAGGCCGCGCATGACTCCGCGAACGGCGGGTTCGACTTCAACGTGACCCACGTCGTCACGGCAGCGTCGCCGATCGGTCGCACCGACGTGCCCGACCACGTGCAGGTGCTGGCGTTGGAGAACGCGCACGACATCGTGCCGCACCTCGACGCCGCCGACAATCCGGACCGGGCCAACTGGACGACCGTCACCGTCGATGACCAGCATGGAACGTTGGGAAATAATCACGGAATTAAGCTTTCTTACCTGCCGATCGCCACCGCGCTTGACGGTTCATCTGACGCGTCCGTGACGTCGTTTCGCGACAGCGCATACCAGTTCATCGGCGACAGCAACTCGACAATGTCAACCAAATTCTATGGTCTCTCCAGAAAGTTTGAGTGAGATATGCGCATGGTCAGAGCTTCAGGGCGGGTGGCTTCCGTGGCGTTGGTGGCCGTCATCGCTGTGTCGAGTCTCGCCGGATGCAGTTTTGGTACGACTCCGGAGATCGAGGCGATTTTGGTGGCTATTGAGGGTGAGCTCGCGAAGCTTCCGAATGTGGTTGAGGTCGACGTGGAATATGAGAATAGCCTCAATCTTCCGGGGGATGCATACGTGACATTCAAGGCCTCGAGTGAAAGTGGCTCGGAGGCGCTCGTTGACGAGGCTGTCCGATTGATTTGGCAGAGCAAGATCAACCCGCTCGAAGGAATGGTCGTTAAGGTCTATGACGAGTCTAAGACCAGAATATTTGCATCGAATAACCTCAGACTCTATCCGGAGGATGAGGCGGAACTCATTGCGAAGTATGGTCCCCACCCGCAATCGGAATAGCCCGCCTGCGTCGGAGTGTGGGGGTTGACGCTTGGTTTTCGAGCTGGCGCCAGAGAGGGCCGCAATCGCCGGTCTGATGTATGGTCGCCTGAGTCAGCTCGCTCCTGAAACGCCTGCGCAAAAGGTCCCGAGACCGATCCGCGCCACTAGTACGGCTATGACAGCTGCCTTTATGGGATCCTCAGGGAGGTCGACTACGAGTTCATATATGGCAGCTGCATCCACCACGTGATCGGAGGCAGAACCACTTGAAAATGTCTTGGCCTTCGGATGGAGGCAGATGGATCTCCGAAGTTGGGAGTAGCGATTCGAAAACCATCTGCGGCCGTAGTCCCTAGCCTCTGAACGATCATCTGGCGAGACACCTAGACCTGTGCCGAGCAGCTCAAGTCCGAGGATCGTGAACAACTCATCTTCTGTCATCTCAAGATATGAAGCGACGTCGCTGAGGCTCATGTCTCGACTGCCTTTCCTAGCTCGTTTTCTACAAGGGCACTCATGCTATTGGCGAGAAAGGTCCGCTTCGAATCGTCAAAATTGGCAAGATGCGGACTAGAATATATGATATTTCGAAGACCGTAAAATGTTAATGGGATTGTTCGATCCATAGCGGATCTGGATGCAGTCTGAGAAGCACCCCAAGTCACCAAAGCCTCCGGTAGGCGCTGGTTCCGCAACTCTGATAACCCCACCGAGATAGGGCCACTTGTTGGAGCAGCTAAGAGGACCCGATGAGCCAGTGCGTCGCTGTCGGAGGTTTGAATTTCTTCCCACCGCAGTATCGACCCGAAAGACAGTTGGCTGTATGGAAATCTCACAATATCAGAGTCGTTCCTGAGGCGATTCCAGGGCATCTGCGGCGCCTTTCCCAGGACGAAATTACTTGCCTTCGATGTAGCGCGTAAGAGGGGAGCGCTAAACATCTGAACTGATGGTGAAACTCGCAACGGTAGTAGGTTGAGTAGTAACTCGGCACGAAGTCTTGCCGGTGGGTGTGTCCTGCCCCTGTTGATGAACAGTGACGATTCCGCGCATTCCAGAACCATTATTGCAACGAGGACACCGAGCGCGACATGCAACACATGGCCACTTCGCTCCATCTTTTGGGCATGAAAGACGGACCTCAAAGCTAGTTCGTCTGCCTGAATCTCTAGCAACTGATCGCCAGTGCATGAGGCAACTCCCGAAGCCGTCATGAATGCGCGATCCTTCGCGGCGGCGTCCAACAAGTGGTGGGCTATTTCGTGTGCCACGATGAATCGGAGACAGTGTGACAAAAATAAGTCGGAGTGCCACTGTCGCATGGTCGCAAGTTTTAGTAGCGGAGTAGCAGCCATATTTAGTGTTCGTTGATGGATCATGTTGTACCGCAACGACAGGGCTAGTAGCTCGACATCCAAATCGACCTCTCCCGTTCGGAATCTCCGCAGAATGGCTCGGATAGACTGGACGAAACTCTCCTTGATCAGACCCCGTGTCAAGTGGCGAGAGTACATGTCGACGACCGCCAGCAGTGTATCCGAAATACGAATTAGAGCCGAGTTGTCGTTGTATGACGTGCTGCTTGCTGTGAGGTTGCTGATCTGCAGAACGACGATTTCAATTGAATTTAGCTTAGATTGACTCTCGCCGAGGTCAACCATCGCATCAACAATTGCGGTCCGGGCTAGTAGTAGAGCTTGTTCGACAGGGTCGCCTCCTATAGCGTCGAAGAAAGCTAGCAGGGATGTAGCGTATTCCGCTGCTTCAAGGTTAGAAATATGTCGCATTTTGTCGATGAATTCTTCTAAGTCCACCCTGCGATAGTAGCGATTCATTTCATACTGTTTTCTGGCCTCACTCGGCTGCCTTCCCGTCATTTATCCCCTGCCACTCTATGAGTCGATCAACAGTCATCGTCGACTATAGTGATGTTTCTGAATGATCGGATCACCCTCATGGCTAGGGACGACCCCCATGATCATCGCATGATCGATGATCATGCGATGATGTCGAGGACGTGGGATCGATGCCGTTCAGTAGGGCATTTGTGCAGGTCAGCGTGCTGTGCTGGCGGTTGGCATTGAGGGTCGGCACGGTTGCCGACATGCCGATCGTGATCACAGAGACGCGCTGTAGGGGTCGTGAGCGGGCTGGGCGAGACGGGCAGCGCCGAGGATACCGACCTGCTGCGGCGATGACTGGCGCATCCACATGCGCGTGTCCGGGTCGAAGCGGTCCGAGCATTGCGTCGTCTCGGCGTGGCCCGGCCGGCCGAACTGGTGCCGTTGCTGCGTGACGAGTCTGGTGCCGTGATCGCGCCAGGTAGTGGCGGGCTCTGCGACACGAGGCCGGCGTCCTCGACCTATCGCGGGCCGTCGCGCGATCGCGCGGCCGAACTCGCCGAGCTGATCGAGCGTTCTCGCCCGATTCTGGGTGAGAAGACGGTCCGGTCGCTGCGGTTCCACGCCGGACTGCCCCATCGAGAGGGAACCGGTGAGTGCGGTGGTCGCCCTGGGTTATGCGGCCCCACTCGGCCTGCGCACCAAGTCGGGCAGCTCGGCCAACGAGTCATTCCGAACAGGGCTATTCGCCTCGATTGGTGCGGGGCCACGACACTCGACGGTTACGCGACTCGTCCGTGACGTCGTTCGCCGACCCGGAATCCACTGGGATTGTGGAAGACATCGTGTCCGTCGTGCACTCCATAGCGTGCCTAGGTTGACACAATAACCGCCACGCTCTTTCAGGGTACGAGTGATCCAACCGGAGGTTCTGCTGGACAACGCCAGTAACGCCTGAGCCGGGAAGTGCTGACTATCGGCGCCGCAGGTCGCGCGGCACGCGGCCCAATCCGCGTCGAACCAGGCGGCGAAGCGTGCCAGCGTCGCGGTATCCAACGCGGCGGGCAACTTCGGCAAGCGACAGTCCCGACGTCTCCAGCATGTGGGCGGCCGACTCGAGGCGAATGTTGTTGATGAACGCCAACGGGCTGACCCCGAGGGCATCATCGAGCCTGCGCGCGAACGTGCGCGGACTGGTGCCGATCGCATGCGCGAGCTCACCGACCGAGAACCCGTCCGCGAGGTGATCGCGGATCCAGGCCTCAGCCGAACGGATCACGGGTTCGTTCGTCATCATGTGTCGCAACGCCATATAGGGCGCCTGTGACGGATGTTCGTCGAGCAGCAGCACCTGCGTGCACTGGCGTGCCAGTGACGGCCCGGCAAACTGCGACACGACGGCGAGGGCGAGGTCGGCCATGGCGAAGACACTGCCTGCGCACAGGAGCCCACTGTCGACGGTCAACGGCCGCGCGACATCGAGCCGCACCGCCGACGACCTCGGCCAGCGGGGCTTGATCCGCGATCTGCCGCAGCTCTTTGACGGCGGCAGCGACATTGTCCGCGTCGAGCAAGTCGGAGATCGCGGACAGTCGGGCAGCAATATCGTCGGTCACGGATGGTGAGCATACTGTTCGAGCGCCGCCGATGTCGCACCAGCCGATCAGACGAGGCCACGCATGCGGTAAGCGTCGCCGACACAGTCGGTCCGCCATCGATTAATGCAAACTGAGAGATCAAAAGCCGTGATCAACTAATCTTAGTTGAACGACGCGTCGATTGGGTGACACCACCGCAGCCTGCGACAGTGTCGAATGTGACCTTGAGTGTTAGGTCGCTGATCGCCCTCCATGGAAAGCGTTGGCCAGCGCAACTGTTGATGTTGTTAGATGCGCTAGCATCAATGTGCGCCGAACAGCTGCATGACAGATGCGGACGGCAGGAGCGAATCGCTCAACGCATATCGGAGGGGATAGATGTCGTACCTCATAGAGCTCCCCGTTGCGGGCAGCGACGAGTCAGCGCAGATCGTCAGAATAGAGGTCAAACATGTCGCGGACGGGCTAGTCAAAGTCTCCCGTCCCGGCCAGGTGGTGGCAAAAGCTACCCGTACTTTGACTGAGATGTTGGCTGACGTGCGCCCCATTGCGGAGACCTTTGTTCAGAGCTTCGCCGACATGGTTCAGCCCCCCGATGAGATCACTGTCGAATTCGGGCTGTCGTTGTCCGCCGAGGCTGAGTTGATCGTTTCCAGCACTACGGCGCAGGCAAACTTCACGGTCTCGTTGGCTTGGCGACCTGGCCTAGCCCGGGAGTCGCGTTTAAGTCGAAACGGAGCCGAGGCGTGACCGCACTGTTTGACTTCGCTGGTGATGAAACCGGCCCTGCATCGTTGAATCGTGCTGTCGTGCGAATTGTGACTGGTGCAGGGACCACTATCGGTGTTGGTTTTCTCGTTGATGCCCAACGGGCATTGACCTGTGCGCATGTTGTTTCAACCGCGCTTGGACTTGCCGAAAATGTCCGCCCTGCCCCCACCGATCGGGTCAGCGTCGACCTGCCTCTAGCCGAGTCTCATCACGAGAGTCGAACCGTCCTCGCCCGCGTCGAGCAGTGGATCGCACCGCACCCTTCGGGTGCCGGGGACGTCGCGGTTCTGCGACTCGAAGCAACTCTGCCTGGCGCGCTACCTGTGCGGCTGGTGAACGCTCCCGACGTGTGGGGCCACCCTGCTCGGGCTTTTGGCTTTCCCGCGGGACGGCCGGGCGGGGTGTGGCACCACGGAGTCCTGCGCGCACGTCAAGCAAATGGTTGGGTGCAGGCCGACTTGGCAGCGAGTGGGTATCGTGTTTCCGCTGGCTTCAGTGGTGGACCGGTGTGGGATGACGAGCTCTCCGGGGTCATCGGCATGATGGCTGTCGCTGAAGCAGGCGAAACCCCGGTAAGTTACCTTATCCCCACCAGTGGTCTGCAATTGGCGTGGCCGCAACTGCGTGACCTGGCGTCGCCGCCTTCACCGTTTCGAGGCCTCCGACCATTTGTGGCCGCTGAGTCCTCGATCTTTCATGGCCGTAACTTCGAGAGCGATCGGGTAGCCGACGCGGTAGAAACCGAGCCGTGGACCACGATCGTCGGGCCATCTGGCACCGGAAAGTCGTCGCTGGCCATGGCTGGTGTCATTCCACGGCGACGGGCCGCAGGCGATTGCGCCGTCGTACTGCGACCAGGGCACCACGCCAGCCCAGTCCACGCACTAGCGGCCGCCTTGCTGCCGCTACTGGAACCCGACTTGTCGGAAACGGATCAGCTGATCAAGAATGCACCGTTCGCTGAAACGCTTACCCGACAGGGTCTTCATGACGTGGTTCCTCGGGTTCTGCGACTCCACCAAAGTGACCGTCTTCTTATCGTGATTGACCAGTTCGAAGAATTGCTGGATCGCACTTCGGGTGACATCGAGACTTTCGCGAATATTGTGTTTGACGGTGACCTATTCCCTGCAGTCAGGGTGCTAGCGACCTTGCGGGCGGACTTCCTGGAGCCAGCTTTGACGCATCCCAGGCTGGGGCCGGTGGTCAGTAGGCATCTCTATGCACTTGAGCCGATGCGTCGGGATCAGTTGCGCGAAATCATCGAGAGACCGATTAGCGAGATTCCCGGCGTGCAATACGAAACCCACCTGGTCGAACGTATTCTGGCCGACACCGGCACAGACTCCGGCGCGTTGCCGTTGGTGAGTTTCACCCTTGACCTGCTGTGGCGTGGCATTCAGAACGGCGTGTTGACCCATCAGGCTTACGACCGTCTTGGTGGCGTCGCTGGCGCGTTGGGTGACTATGCGCAGCGCGCATGGGCGGAAAATGTCTCCGAACAGGACGAGCCCGTCGGGCAACGTCTGTTGACCAAACTAATTCGAGTGCCGATTGGCGCTACGGCCGCTACGCGCCGCGTCGCCGCACGCACTGAGCTAGACGATGACGAATGGCGTATCGCGCAGCGTCTGGCAGCCACGCGACTGTTGGTAATCAAGAATAGTAATGGCGGCCACGCCAGTGTGGAACTCACCCACGAAACGTTGATCGCCGGGTGGGACAGACTCACCCGACAGGTAGCCGCAGATCGCGCCTTTCTCGACTGGCGGGAAAGTCTACGACACGAACAAGATCGATGGATACGCGCTGAGCGCATACCGGAACTTCTTCCCGCCTCGTTCGAACTTGACGTGGCCCGGAAGTGGATGGAGTCCCGCAGCACGGACTTGAGCGCGGCTGAACGCGAGTTCCTTGAGGTCGGTCGAACCCATCATCGCTCCCGAACTCGCAGACGGCGGGCGCTACAGTCGGGGCTTGCGGCTCTTGTCGCCGTCACGTTGGTCTTCATCTCGCTCTTTCTATACGCGCAACGGCAAAGCAAGGCGATTGAGACGCTGGCAGACTCCCGTGCCTTGGCGCAGATGTCGCAGGATGAAGCAGCGTTCGATCCGGCGATGTCGACAATGATGGCGTTGTCCGCTTATCAGATCGCGCCTACCAGGGAAGCTCGTAACCAGCTACTGCGGGAGTACCTCGCGTATACCAATACCGCACGGGCGCTGTCTGGCCTGACCGGACAGGTCGCGACTTTCCAGCATAGCCGTGATGGGCAAGTGGTGTTCGCCGCCTCAAAGTTAGGCCGTACCACGCTTTTCGTCCACGCCTTGTCCGGAGCGGTGCGCAGCAAGAACTTTTCTGTCGGCTATGTCTTGTTCACAGCTGTCTCCGGTGATGGCCGACGCGCCGCCTTCGTTACTGAGAGTGGCGAGGCCGGTTGGTTTGAGGTGCACCCAGACGATGCAGAGATTGTCGGTACGGTGCATCGGTTACCGAAGATCAACAGTCTCGGGAGTGGTCTGGATGTTCGCAACGCAGCCGCGATGTCGGCGGATGGGAAGCTGCTCGTCACTCATACAACAAATCGTCTAGTCTGGTGGGATCTTGAGCGTGGAATTCTCGCCGGATCCGCTCCGATGCCGCCGGACGCTACTGTCGACTTATGGATAAGTGGCGATAACCGTACAATTCTGGTGAAGACAGAGAGATACACGGGTTCGACGAGTGGTCTGACGGCAGTGGACATGGCATCTGCGCGGGCTCGGGCCGTGCTTCCAGTGCCAGGCACTCACGCAACCCTGGTCTCGGGCGACCGATCAACGGTTGTGGCCTGCCGACCCACCAGTGACGGCAAGGCCGTTCTCGAGGCGCACAACGTCTCCGACGGCTCTTCTGCCGGAAAGTCATTTCGAATGCCATACTGCGCGGGACTCGAAGCAGCTGATCAACGCGGGCGACGAGTTGTTGTGTCCGACGGCCTGCACAGTCACGCAGTCATCGATCTAGATGAAGGAAGAAAGGTCACATCTTTAGACTACGCTCCATGCGAAAGCTTGTCTTGTCTCAGCACTGATCTGGTTTCTAGCGGCGACGCGCTCTACCTTGTTCGGCAGGGGATCGCTGAAATCAGGTACATACCCGTGCCACGAAGCGTCGAAAGTTTTGATGTAGTGGGACAGCGTCTCGTCTCCGGCGGTGCGGCAACGCTCAGCCTGCTGCGCGACGGCTCGTTGATGCTACGGCCGACCTGGAATGATGCAAACCGAGTGCTGGCCCGTTCTCAGCCACCTCAGCCAGCCTGGGATCCGCAGGGCAACAGCCTGTCTGTGGACGATGAGCAGGGTCTGGTCGCCAACAGAGAAGACGCGAACGTGGTGTCCGTTCGCGATATCCCAAATCTGCGGGAGAGAGTCCGAATCAGCACGCCCGCGCCCTCCGATCCGAGCACAAAGGGCGAACTGGAGTACTTCTTCAACGCATCGGGACATCTGGTAACCGTTTCGGGCACCAAGGTGCAGATGTGGGATCCACAAACCGGCCAGCAGCTTGCCCGATTCGACGCTAGTGTTCTGAACTCGAAACTCTCCGATAATAATCCTCCCCATATAATAGTCGATAGGTATCCCTCGAAAGACAAGATCACTGTAGTTGTGTGGGGTGATCCCTCTATCTACATTGTGGATCTGTTGTCAGGAAAAGTGGTTGACTCTGTTAAGACCACTGACGACGCGATTAGTGTCGCCTTCGACGCCAGCTCCCGCTACTTTGTGCTACTGCGCCGATCTGGGATCGTCGAGTTGTGGCGCCGAAATCCGCTACGGATGGAACAGCGTCTTCCCTATAATCTTGGAGGAGACGAAAGAGGCACCCATACGCGATTCGTCAGTCAATTTCTAAGTAAAGACGGACAGTTCCTAGTCGGAAGCAACAATGCTATTCGAATTTATCAAATAGGTAAACCTGGCTACATTGACTCATACGAATTCGGGCATCCAGATGGAAGCAAGCTGCAGAGTCCATACTCTTTCGAGGCCATCACGGAAGACGGTAAAGCCGTGATTCTGGTTGATTCGAATGGTATCGGACGGCCACTCAAGCTCGATCCATCTACCTGGATGGACGAATTGTGTCGCGTCATTGGCTACCGCGAGTTTACGGCTGAAGAGCGAAGGCCACTACCTGGCTTGACGACATCGACATCAATATGTCAAACGTACAAACCCTAAGATTCATCGCCGTGTTCTTTGGTGAGGCCTGCGATATTCGTTGTCAAGCTAGTGATACTACTGATCGACGTAGTTGTGCTCGGGCGCGTCACAGTCAGAAGAGCGGCACTCCCGCGTCGTAGGCGGCGGCGTACGCGAACCAGTCAGCCGCGACCTGGTCGGCGTAGCCGACCGCGAACGCGCGGGTCTCCGCCTGCAATCCGACCATCGACGTGATCGCGTTGTCGATCGCCGCGTCCGTCGAATATGACACCCCGGTGCCGGCGATATCCTTGTCGGCCCGCGCATGCGCGGCGGCGAGCAGTCGCCCGACGTCACGCACCGAGTCGTCCCATATCGTCGACGTGGTGAGGTCGGCGATGGCGAGATCCTCCGCGAACGGGGTTTTCTCCTTCACCAACACCGGAACCGCGCCGACGCTTGCCCAACCGGCGAGCGGATCCGACTGGTTAACCAGCCACTGCAACGCGAGCGCCGGCCGCTGCCCGCCCGCCAACGTGGTGGCGCCGGGTGCCAGCGCGGCGGGTGCGGGGCTGACCTGCTGTTTGAGTTCCAGGATCCGGTCGTCGCTCTGGCTCGTCGTGTCACCTTCGATGAGCGCATACCACCGCCACCGGCCGAGGCTGCCGGTGCCCGCACCCGTACGCCGCTTGACGTCTTTGACTTTCGCTTCAGCGAGGGTGAGCGGCTGGCTCGCGGTGGTCCGATAGTTGGCGACCGCTGCGGCGATCTGGGCGCGGGTTGTTGCGCTCACCGTCTCAAGTTCAGGATCATTCTTCAGGGTACGGGTGGACCCGCTCACTGTCGTCCACCGGTTCAGCAGATCGCTGCGATGGTCGGCGTCGGACTTCGCGATGAGTTCGGCACTCAGGTGTGACGTGTTGCCCGCGGTGAGCCGCCACGTCGTTTCGTCGTTCGTGCCGTGGAACTTCGCGATCCACTGTGCATATTCGGCGACGAATGTGTCCACATCGGAGGCGATTGCGGCGTTGCTTCGCCCGTTGGTCCGTCCGGCGAGGACGATCGCGACCGCTTCACGGCGCAGATCCCAGGTCCACGATCCGCGCCACGCGTCGTCGGTGTCGGTGAGCTGATATTGCTCGGTGTTGTCGGCCCCACGGTCGGCTCCGGTGTTCTCCAGATGAGCGTCGCCGACGATCCACACGTCGTCGGCGGCGGTCGCATATGCCGACGGCGCCAGTTCGCCGAGGTCGGAATAGAACAGTGGTGATGTGCCTCGGAAGAACGCCCATGGGTCGCCGGCCAGCTTCGCGGTGCGCGTGTCGAGTTCGTCGTCGGTGGCACCGCCGTTGAGCAGGTGCAGCGCGTGATCTCGGGCATAGATCGCCGCGACCGGGTCACGGGTCAGCGCCGTCGTCGGGAATGCCGCCCCGGCGATGGGCGCTCCGGTGATCGGCGACGAAGCGGCCGCACGTGCCGGGGTGAGAGTTGGCGGAGCCATGACTGCTGTTGCGGCCAGTGCCGCCCCGAACGCCACGACCCGCATCGACCGATGTCCACGCATGCACTATCTCTACCGGTGCTGGGTGGACGGGGGCGAAGCTGACGGTGACCTTGAGATGGCGAGCACGTAACCAACGTGGGCCACCCATGACATCGCCGCCCAAGCGTGGTGCGCGCCGGCGAGACGATCCGGACGTGGATCGTCCGCAATCGGCCCTACCATGGTCGGTATGGCCATCGCTCGCTTCCCCAGCATCGTCATCGACTGTCCCGATCCTGGCGCGCTCGCACGGTTCTATGGCGCGATGTTGGATTGGCGGGTCAACGTGTCGCCAGACTGGGCCGAGGTTCGCGCGGATTATGGGCAGTGCATCACGTTTCTGCGGGTGGACGGTTTTGTGCCGCCGATATGGCCAACCCAGGAGCCACCTCAGCAGATGCACCTTGATGTGACCGTCGACAACCTCGACGCCGCCGAGACTGCGGTGCTCGATCTCGGCGCGATCAAACACCCGCACCAGCCCGGCACGACCTTCCGGGTCTTCCTCGACCCGGCGGGCCACCCGTTCTGTCTCTGCGTGCACTGATCCGCGCGGACCAACTCCTATGGACCGACCGTCGCGACGGACCAGTGATGTGTTCGCCCAGCCATGAGCAGCCCGACCACAACTCCGAAGAGCGCGTGCTCGATGAGAAACGTGCCATAGCCGACTGCCGCTGCCATGTTCGCGATCTGATCGCCGCTGCCCAACAGGGTTGCTGTCACCGACAGTCCGATCCAGGTGCTGAACGCGAAGACGATCGCACCCCACGCCGCTCCGGCGGCGACCACCGCGCCGCCCCGCAGTCGGAGAAGACCGATCGCGACGCCGAATAGCGCCCCGAAGCCCGCGCCGGTCGCCATATGGATGGCGGCTCCGAGAAACGCGGGGCTCGCGGCGAAATAGAACAGATTGCCGCCGCTAGCTTGCCGCATCGACTCAGCGAGCGCGTCGGGATCGACGACCACCGACGCGATGTGATAGAGCGGCGTGAAGAATCCGCGACCGTGGGATGTCGCCGAGGCGAGCATGGCGTAGACCGCCATGACCAGTGACGCCACCAGTCCAAAAAGGGCACCAACCGCAGCCGTACGCCCAACGCTGAGCTTGGCTGGTGCTGCGGACCACTCACCCGTACGGGGCTCGAGGCTTTGTGTCTGTGTTGTCATGTCGTTCCTCCGCGTCACCCGGGGCGGACGGGTGTCCTCGGCGGTAACATCATGGGCCACGGGGTTTCTTCCCCGAACAGCCCGTCACGGTGTGGTTTCGTCCGGTGCTGGGTCGAGTGCGTCGGCCTCGGCTCGAGCCGCGAAAGCGAGCCGGTCGCTGAGCTCGGCGGCACCGGCACGCGACGCGGCCTCGATCGCCGCGATGAGTTGTGCCAACTGCTCGGGAGTCACCGGCGACGAGGGTCGTGCTGCGAGCTCCTGCACCAGGTTCATGAGGCCGGCGACCTGGCCCGACAGCTGCGCCGTCTGCGCGAACAGGCCGGTCGGGCCGGCGAGTGCGTTGAGCATCGACAGTTGTGGCGTGACTGGATATTGCCACGGCAGTGCGCGCAGCAACGCCTGCACCCGCTGGTCTCCCAGCAGGGCCAAGAACTGGTCAGGGGTCATGGTGTCCTCCAACTCGGCGCGAACCAAGCTCAACAGGTGGTCCCAGGGGAAGTTCGGTCCCGGGTCCGTGTGGGTGGTGCTGCCCCAGGCCTGGCGCATGTCATCGTGGTCATAGAAGGCGAGCACTCTGGGGTTGGCGCGCATCTGTGCGACCGTGGCGTGACGTGGTTGAATGCCATATTCGTGGCAGAGGATCGCGATGACCCGAGACAATAGTGGCCAGCACACGCTCGCCAACCACTTTTGTCGGGTCCACGTGGTCATTCCGGTGATCTCGAATGCGATCGAGTGTTCGTTGCCGGCCGTCGATCCTGCGTGACCGGCTTTGGCTTTGGTGTCGAGGGACTGGATCACTTCGGTGGCTGTCGACATAGAAGTGTGCGCTGACGCCGTCGGTGCGACGTGTCGCATAGGCGGCCTCGCCCCGTGCGGTGGCGGTGTTCGAGGTGCAGTGGATCGCGATGCCGAACTTGCGGCCGTCGATGTCGGAATACGAGTTTCGGCCTTGGATAAAGGGTATGCCTGGCACTCTCATCGTGGCCTCCCGCACCCATGATAGAGGCTGCGCGTGCGGATGGCAGTGCCCGAGCGTGTCCCACGACGACCGCAAGGCGTTGACCTGGATGAATGATCGGGTCCGGGCAATAGGCGATCATCCCAGCGGGCGGCCGTTGAGGAACACCCGCGTTGATCGTCAGGTGGTGCCAGGTGGCCCGATACCCGTACAGGGAGAAATGCGTGACGCACTCTCTCAGGGCCGAGAGCCGTTCCCGTGGCGACAAGGTCAAGTCATGCACGCGGCTGGCCTGTGGCGGAAAGCTGGTCACCATATGACCTCTCCATGCAACAGGCTGCGCCTCGCGGCTGGGAGGCCACCCGATGATCCGTGGGACCTTCCAGCCGCGAGGCGTCCGTCTCGGTCTACAGGAGGTTCTGCCTCGACGTGATCTTTACCGTCGCGGTTCCAGTGGTGGAGAGACGAGAGACCTTGTACGCCGTGACGGCGCCCGCAGTCGTGACTGTCCACAGATCCGGCACCCCGTCGCCGCTGAAGTCCGCAGCCTCAAGGGTGGCCAGGTTGGCGTTGGTGTTCCAGTTGGACGCGATGCGATATTGGGTGAAGGCGACCGAACCGGTGAGGTCACCGTTGTCGGTGAACGTGACACCAGTCCAGAGAAAGAGTTGGCCAGTCGAGGCGTTCCACAGATACATCGCGGTGCCAGACGCCACCGTCGTCGTCGCGAGAGTCCAGTTCTCCCAGTCCGTGCCGCCGGTCGGCGTGGTGGCCGCCACCTGCACTGCGTAAGGGAAATTAGTTGTTCCGTTGAAGTTCGGATAGTAGGCCAGGTAGTAGCCGTTGGTGGGGTTCCCGTTGATTCCGATGAGGTCGGAATAGTAGTCGCGGTACGGGCCATAGGCGTTCGCGAGTCGGATGGGATTGTCGCCGTTGAGGTCGGTCAATAGTCCGGATAAAATGTTGACTTGGTTCCCGCTGATCTGACTCTGTAGAGGCGATCCGTCGCCGCTGCCGCTGAGTACCGCGCCACCGCCGGCTCGAAACGTCGTCGGATAGTAGGCCATGATGTCTTGCACGCCATCGCCAAGAAAATGCCCAGTGATGATCTGGGTACCATCGAAGTCGGTCGGCGAGTTGCCGCCGGTGCCGTTGACTCCGATATTGACGGCGGGCGTGCGCAGGCGGCCATCATCGTCGTGGCGGCTTCGGCCGGCGGCGAGCCACAATCCGGATGCCAGATTCGCCGTTCCTCCGGCCGTGATCAAGTCGGGAATCCCATCGCCGTTCATGTCCTTGTCCGCAGTGGGCACAGCGGCGTCGGCGAGAACAATGCGCAGTTGGCCCGGGCTCGTCGTCGTGTCCGACGCCACCGACCTGACCGTGAGGAAGGTGGTCCGCGTGGTGGGGGTCAGGGTAATGCTGGCGACACCGGAGACCGCCGCGACGGTGGACATCTGCGTCGGCGGCAACTCGTGACTGATCCAGTATTGGTAGCTGACGGGCGTCTCACCGACGGGATCGGGGGTGAAAGTGAACGTGGCGGGTTCGCCGAGGAGAAAGTGGACGGTGTCAGAGGTGATCGTCGGCGCACCGACATAGGTGGCCGCTTGGGCCGAGGTGGCCTGTCCGACGGTGGTCGCGGCACATAATCCGGCGATCGCGACCCACCGCGTCAGCCTGCGGATCTTCAAATAAATCGTCTCCCCATGAGAGTTGGGCTTGTCTTTCGGGAAAGAAGTGTATCGAAGCCGCCGGCGGTGCGAGGCGGAGTTTTCGATCCGCAGCGCAGAGGTCGACGCATCACGTTTGTACACGTGGGGGACGCCGGTTCGAATCCGGTCAGCCCTATATCCCGTAAGTTGGTGGGGTGTGTGGGGTGGAGCGCGCGATCGCACACCCCGCCCCGACCCTGATCGTCGTCCTCAGTCGAGCAGGGCAGTCACCACGCCGCTGGCCACCGTGTCGCGACCCTCCCGCACTGTAAATCGAAGACCGGCATCCAGTGCGATGGGGTGATCGAGCACGACTGTTACGTCGGCGGTGTCACCCGGCGCCATCGTCGCCAGCTCGCCGAGGTCGAGTGAGCCGGGCACGGGGGTGTTGCGGAAATAGAACTGGAGACGGGGGGTGGCGTGGAGGCCCGCTGACCGCCCACCCTCGTCCTCGGTGTGCGAATAGGCTCTGGCGGCGAAGTGCTGGTGCGGCGTTATCGAACCGGGCAACGCCAGCACCTGGCCGCGAGCCACCTGTTCCCGTTCGATGCCACGCAAGAAGACTGCGGCGTTGTCGCCCGCTTCGGCCCGGTCGAGGTCGCGGCGAAACCGCTCCAGGCCAGTCGCCACAGTGGACAGTGTTGGTCCGAGGCCGACGACCTCGACCGAGTCGCCGACCGTGAGGATCCCGTGCTCGATCCGTCCGATGACGAGTGTGCCTCGCCCGGAGATCGTCATCGCGTCCTCGATCGGCATGAGGAAGGGCCGGGCCAGGGCCGGCGTCGGGTTCGGCACATAGTCGTCGATCGCGTCGAGGAGCTCCGCGATCGACGCGGTCCACCGTGGATCGCCGGCCAATGCCCGCAGGCCAGAGACGCGTACAACCGGGGTTTTCGGCCCCGGAAAACCGTATTCGGTGAGGAGTTCGCGAACCTCCAACTCCACCACGTCGAGCAGTTCGCCGTCGTCGATGGTGTCAGCCTTGGTGAGAGCGACTATCAGGCGCGGCACGCCGATTAGCCAGGCGCGCCGAACGTGTTCGCGGGTCTGCGGCATCGAATCGTCCTGTGCCGGCTCGTCCCGCGCCGACACGGCGAGGATCGCCGCATCGCTCGACCTTGCGGAGATCATGGGCGTGACCTGTCCGGGTATGTCCACGTGACTGTAGCGGTGGGTCGCGGTCTCGTATTCGACATGGATCACGCCCAAGGGGAGGCCGCACCGGGTCACCTCCGTCGCGCGGTCAATCCCGGTGAAGGCGACATAGCGGTTAACCACGGGGTCGCGGTCGGCGAGAACTTTCGTGATCGCCTCGGTGAGCGTGGTCTTCCCGGAGCCGACCTGACCCATCATCTCGATATGCGTATGTGGCTTGGCGGGCGGGCGTGGACTCTTCGTCATGACGTTCGAGTGCTCCTCGGCTCGTCAGGGATGGTAATAATGCGTGAGGCGACTCGTGCGCGCGATGACATTGTGACCCATTCAGGCCGTGCGACCATTGTGGTGCCCGACGGTCGGATCGCACACCCCGATGACAGTCGATGGCGAGACAATCGACGTGACAACTCCGCTGTGGTCGCTGGCGAACGGGTGATGCGCTTTGGACGCGGGGATGTCATCGATCAGCCGTGCCGGGTGGCTCGACAGGTGATCGAGGTGCTGCGACGCGGGGGCTGGGATGGCCACCCGACCACCTGCACAGCTCCCGGATGCGACATAACGTGACCGTTGACGTGTCAATCTCGGCACGCTCTAGAGTGCGCCACGGTCACGATAACTTCCACAGTCCTCACGAAGATCAGTTCAGGGCCACGTACGCCGAACTCACGGGCTAGTGGGCCGGATCAGGAGCCGGTTCGCCACTCCGGTTCACGAAAGCGGAAGCGAACCGAACACCACGCGTGTCGTCGCGGACATACAGGGCGCAGCGTTACCAAGTCGAAGACGCCGCCGAGGGCACGATCGAGGCCACTTCAACGGCGGAGCCGACCTGACCCATCATCTCGACATGTGCATGTGGCATCGCGGGTGGGAGTGGACTCTTCGCCATGATGATCGAATACTCCTCGACTCGGCAAGGAGGGTAATTATGAGTGAGGCGACTCGTCTTCGCGATAGCATCCACCGGTGAATTCGACCCGCGACATGCGCGCTAGTCGATCCGTGTAGGGTCGGCGCCCAGTGGGGGAGGCGATATGACGAACGTGCTGCGGCAGGAGTGGCAGTGGCCTCGTCCCGCTTGGCGTCGCCTTCGCGGCTTGATAGGTGTCTCGCACGCCGTATTCCTCCAGGAGGTCGCGAAGCGGTACGACGCTGTGCTGCCTTGCCGGTTCGACGACGACCTAAGTGGTTTCGATCCGGACGTGTTGCGTTGGCGCCTTACGCATCCTGCTCCGCTTCCGGCCGTCACGTTCACTTCGACTCGAGTGCGTTGTGGCGGTGTGTGGCATGAGGTGGTCATCTCGGACGGCGCTTTGCGGATGCCGCACGACCCCGTCGAACTGCGTCGGGAAAGGACAGTCGGTGCACTCGGCGGTGTGGTCAACGGCTGTGCCGCGGTCGAGACCTCCTGGCATGACGGGCCTGGCTGGTTGCCGAAGGCGCTCCGTGTGCAACGGCGGGATTTCTTCGGCCACGCTCGGCGGGGCGACACCGACATGATTGTGCACCTGCTCGACAACGGCTTTGATCCGCTCGTGCGCGATAGCGACGGAAAGACCCTTCTGCACTACCTGCCGGCCCTCGATCACACTCGACTTCTGCCCCGGTTGAGTGAGCTTGGCCTGTCACTCAACGTCGAAGACGTCGGCGGCAACACTCCACTGTCGACGGCGCGTCATCACGGCGCCGACGACCTCGCCGAGGCATTGGTGGCGCACGGCGCGCACTGTGCTCCTGACTTCTCGCGCCAACGTTTCACACACGCGAGAGGCTGGTAGAGTCACGTCCGTAGGGCTGTAGCGCAGAGGTCGACGCATCACGATTCCATCGTGGGGGACGCCGGTTCGAATCCGGTCAGCCCTATATCTCGTACGGTGGTGGTGTGTTGATTTTCGTCGCCGCCAGATCGGGGCGGAGCGCGTGATCCGCACCCCATCCCGCTTGACGCCGCGCAGCTGAATCGCGGTGTTGTCGCCTACTTCGGTCCGAGATCAACCACCTTGACGGTGTCGCCGACCGTGAGAGTTTCCCGTTCAATCGCACCCCGTGACAACGGTGCCTCGTCCCAAGGTAGTCAGGCAGTCGTAGGCTCCTGGACTCCACAGGGGTGGAAATTGTGCGTGAGGTGACTTGTCTGCGCGATAGCATCCACCGGTGAGTTTTGATGCGTGACGTGAAGGCTAGTCGACCCGCGTGGGGTCGGCGG
Organism: uncultured Actinomycetota bacterium; assembly: GCA_963736695.1. GTDB lineage: Bacteria > Actinomycetota > Actinomycetes > Mycobacteriales > Micromonosporaceae > CAVTPU01. Next base: position 1,014,339 of record CAVTPU010000004.1, on the reverse strand, counting down.
GCAGTGGGGGAGACGGTGTGACGACGGTGCGGCGGCAGGACTGGCAGTGGCCTCGCCCCGTCGCGTTGAACCGCGTCGACGAGTGCGCGCGGCTGCGCGCGTCTGGCGATTGGCGTGGCCTTCTCCGGTTGACGGGCGTCTCGCACGCCATTGATCTCACGGAGGTTGCGAGGCGATTCGACTCTGTGCGGGCACGACGGATCGAAGACGACCTGATCGGCTTCGATCCGGACATGCTGCGTTGGCACCTCACGCATCATGATGGGATTGGCGCGCTCCTCGTCTTGTCGACTCTGCCCCGACTGTCGGCGAGGGCGCCGGTTCTTCTGGTGGACCTCGCCGAGGCGGGTGCGCCCGGCGTCTTTCGGCTGCGCGTGGGAACCCCTCCACAACCGGCTTCACGCCGCGTGACGTGGGATTTGCCGCCGTCGCTGTGGCATGCCTCGGAGGTCGGCGGGCTCGCCGAGCTGTTCGGAGCCCCGGATCACCATGCCGATGACTCCGCGGCGCTGACGGCCGGAGACGTGGAGTCGATCAGAGAGGGAACGGGACTGCTGGCGCCAGCAAGAGGCCTCGTGGGGGAGGTCCGTCGGCTGACTCATCGTTACGGCGTCAACACAGCTATTCTGGCTCCCGTAGTATACGGATGTCGCGGTTCTATCGTGATCTCTCTCCGCGCCGGACGTCCGATCATCACTGATGGGCGGCAGGCAGGCTCGAATGACCGTGTCCCGATCGCGCCACCGGCATATGCCACACCGCCGGAGCTCGCGAGCCGCGGTGAGGGCTCCACTCCTCCGCCGATCAGTCACCGGCTGATCCATGGAGTGCTTCGTCCCGGCCAGCATTGGTCACCTGCTCCGCTTCCGGCCGTCACGTTCACTTCGACGCGAGTGCGTTGTGGCGGTGTGTGGCATGAGGTGGTCATCTCGGACGGCGCTTTGCGGATGCCGCACGACCCCGTCGAACTGCGTCGGGAAAGGACAGTCGGTGCACTCGGCGGTGTGGTCAACGGCTGTGCCGCGGTCGAGACCTCCTGGCATGACGGGCCTGGCTGGTTGCCGAAGGTGCTCCGTGTGCAACGGCGGGATTTCTTCGGCCACGCTCGGCGGGGCGACACCGACATGATTGTGCACCTGCTCGACAACGGCTTTGATCCGCTCGTACGTGACCGCACGGGAAGGACCCTCCTGCACTACCTGCCGGCCCTCGATCACACTCGACTTCTGCCCCGGTTGAGTGAGCTTGGCCTGTCACTCGACGTCGAAGACGTCGGCGGCAACACTCCACTGTCGACGGCGCGTCATCAGGGCGCCGACGACCTCGTCGAGGTGCTGATGGCGCACGGAGCTGCCGACTCTCGGGCCACCATTCCGCAGTGCATCCGAGGTTGATATCGTCACGATCGTAGGGCTGTAGCGCAGAGGTCGACGCACCACGACGGCATCGTGGGGGACGCCGGTTCGAATCCGGTCAGCTCTATATTTCGTACGTTGATGGTGTGTTGATTTTCGTCGACGCCAGATCGGGGTGGAGCGCGTGATCCGCACTCCACCCCGATCCTGGTCGTGCCCTCAGTCGAGCACGGCGGTCACCGTGCCGCCCGCCACCGTCTTGCCGCCCTCCCTCATCGCGAAGCCGAGACCGACTCCCATCGCGATCGGTCGACCGAGGTCGACTGTCACGTCGGCAGTGTCACCCGGCATCACCATGTCAACCTCGCCGAGGTCGAGCGAGCCGGGCACGTCGGTGGTGCGGAAATAGAACTGCGGACGGTAGTTGGCGCGGAAACCCGAGTGTCGTCCACCCTCGTCCGCCGTGAGCGCATAGATTCTGGCGGCGAAGCGCCGGTGCGGGGTGACCGAACCGGGCAACGCCACCACCTGTCCGCGGCCGACCTGCCCCCGCTTGACTCCGCGCAGCAGGATCGCGGCGTTGTCGCCCGCTTCGGCCCGGTCGAGGGTGCGTCCAAACGTCTCCAATCCAGTCGCCACAGTGGACAGTGTTGGACCGAGACCAACGACCTCGACCGTGTCGCCGACCGTGAGGGTTCCACGTTCGATCGCACCCGTGACGACCGTGCCCCGCCCCGAGATAGTGAGGGCGTTCTCGATCGGCATGAGGAACGGCTGGTCCAGGTCCCGGGTCGGGTCCGGCACATAGCTGTCGATCGCGTCGAGAAGCTCCACGATAGACGCCGTCCACCGTGGATCGCCGGACAGCGCCCGCAGTCCGGAGACCCGTACAATCGGAATCTCCGTTCCTGGAAACCCATATTCGGTGAGCAGTTCCCGAACCTCCAACTCCACCAGGTCGAGCAGTTCGCCGTCGTCGACGGCGTCGGCCTTGTTGATGGCGACCACCAGATGCGGCACCCCGACCCGCCGGGCGAGCAGGACGTGTTCGCGGGTCTGTGGCATCGAACCGTCCTGCGCCGACACGACGAGGATCGCCGCGTCGACCTGCGCCGCACCGGTGATCATGTTCTTGATGTAGTCGGCGTGTCCGGGCATGTCCACGTGGGCGTAATGGCGTGTCGCGGTCTCGTATTCGACGTGGGCGATGTTGATGGTGATGCCGCGGTTGATCTCCTCCGGTGCACGGTCGATCCCGTCGAAGGCGATGTAGCGGTTGACCGTCGGGTCGAGGTCGGCGAGGACCTTCGTGATGGCCGCGGTGAGCGTGGTCTTCCCGTGGTCGACGTGACCCATCGTGCCGATGTTCAGGTGTGTCTTGGTGCGCAAAAATGGACTCTTCGCCATGGTGATGTGCCCCCATATCTGGATGACAGGCAAGGCTGGACGATGGTGCGCGGGCGGATCGCCACTCCGCGAGCTGAATCCGCGCCAGAACCGCGCGGCGACGCCGATGACACCCTCTCCCGCTGGTTCTGCCGGTGCGTGAAGAGGGTCAGCTATCGGCGCGGCGTCGCTGGCCGGCCACGGGGCGCGAGAAAGTCGCGCGACGCACGGACCGGAGAGCGAACATGTCGGCGAGGTTATGCGGCTGTGGCCGCCGTCGCCAACCGAATTTCCGGCCAGGTGCCGCCTCCGATGTCGGATGGCCTACGCTCGTGGGCGCCACTGCCACGATCGGAGGACCACGAATGTTTTTCGACGCAACGCCCCAACCGCTCTGGGAACGCGTGCCGGTCGCCGACTGCGGCGAGCGCTATGACCTGGGCGAAGCCAGCAACGACAGCGTCTATCTCGAGGACCAGTTCGGTGACGTGCCCGACTATTTCTTCGTGCACGAGGGCGATGTCACCGTCGACGGCCGGCTGATCTTGGAAGACGACCGGGGCGAAGAGATTTCGACCGTGTACGTGATTGACGGTGATCTCGTCGTGAACGGCCCAGTCGCCGTGTGTAGCGGTGACAGCAACACCTCGTTGTATGTGACCGGTTCGGTCACCGTCGACGATCTCGCCGCCGTCATGCACGGTCAGCTCTTCGTCGGCGGCTCGCTCGTGGTGCGGGGCCTGATGATGACGGCCCTGGCCGACGCGGGGCATCTGGTCGTGCACGGCTCGGTCACCGCGGGCACGTGGATCGAGGTCGGTGGTCGGGGCGCCATCGACTTCGCGGCCCCGCCGGCGGCGCGGCTCGTCGGCAGCGCTAACAACCCCTACTTCGACGCCTCGGCGACTAGTCACCGGCCGGCCGACGCCATGCTCGCCGAGTTCGTCCACCCCGACGGGTGGGTCCACTGGGAGCAGGTGCAGCGGGCGATGCTCGACGGTCGCCCGGTGCTCCGATAGGAGTCACAGTGGCTGCGGGCCCTTTGCTCGCGGATTCGCCGGCCGACACACCTCACACATTCTGGCTGTGGCACGTTAGCTGATTGTGAGCCTCCCCCCATTCGATCGCGTGGTGAACGAACACAGCCACGTCGTGCTGCGAGTCTGCCGAGCCCTGCTCGCGACGCACGATGCGCAAGACGCGGCGGCCGACGCTTTCCTCGCCGCGCTGGAGGCCTATCCGCGGCTGCGCGCCGACAGTGATGTGAGGGCGTGGCTGGTGACCATCGCCCACCGCAAAGCCCTCGACATCCTGCGCCGGCAAGCCCGGCATGCCGTGCCGGTTCCGGAGATCCCCGAAACCATGAGCCGAGTCGAACCGCTCGTCGCCGACGAGCGACTCTGGTCCGCCGTTCGGGCACTGCCCACCAAACAGCGGCACGCCGTCGCATATCGCTATGTGGCTGACCTTGCCTATGCCGAGGTCGCGGTCATCATGGGCACCACCGAGGCGGCCGCCCGACGCAGCGCCGCAGACGGCATCAAGGCGCTGCGACGCACCTATCCGCCGACTTTCGATCTCCAGTCGAGTCCGCGGCCGAGCCAGGAGATGACGCCGTGAACGAGCTCAAACGCCTGCTCGCCGCAACCTCGGACGAGCCCAGCCCGGCGGTCGAACGACTCCGTGCCCTGTTGGCCAGCCGTGCGCAGGAACAGGACCTTCTCGACGTCGCCTATCGAACCATCGACAGCCCCATCGGCGTGCTGCTGCTCGCCGCGACCCCCTCGGGCCTGATCCGTGTCGCCTTCGCCGTTGAGGACCACGAGGTGGTGCTCGACGCGCTCGCCCAGCAGGTCAGCCCCCGGATTCTGCTCGCTCCCGCCCGGCTCGACGACGCGGCACGCCAACTCGACGACTACTTCACCAGCCGGCGGCGCCGGTTTGACCTGCCCCTCGACCTGCGGCTCACCCGAGGGTTCCGACGCACCGTGCTCGAGCACCTGCCAGAGGTGGGCTACGGCCACACAGTTAGCTATGCCGAGCTCGCCGCCGAGGTGGGCAACCCGAAAGCGTCACGTGCCGTGGGCACGGCGTGCGCGACCAATCCGCTACCACTGGTGATCCCGTGTCACCGTGTCGTTCGCAGTGACGGCACGACGGGCGCCTACCTCGGCGGGGCCGAGGTCAAGCGCATGCTGCTCGACCTCGAGCACACCCCCTCAACCTGACGGAGCCACAATGAAAACCCTACTCAGCCCCAAGATGTTGTATTTCGGAACGCCGGTGGTGTTGATCAGCTCACTCAACGACGACGGCTCGACCAATGTCGCCCCGATGTCGTCGGCATGGTGGATCGGCGACACCGCGATGTTGGGGCTCAGCGCCCACTCTCAGACTCTTCGCAACCTGCGACAACGCCCGACGTGTGTGCTCAACCTCGCGGACGCCTCGATGGTCGAGGCGGTTGACCGGATCGCTCTGCTCACAGGCCGACCCGATGTGCCCGAATACAAACGCAGGCGGGGTTACACCTACGAGGCGGACAAGTTCGCCGCCGCCGGTCTCACTCCCGCACCCTTCGCAGGCGACATGCCAGCTGGCGTCGCGGAAAGCCTGATCCAGATGGAGGGACATGTGTGCGCCATTCACAGCATCGACAATCCAGACTTCGGACTGTGCGCGCTCGAGGTGTCGGTGTTGCGCACCCACGTCGACGACAGTCTGCTCATGACCGAACATCCCACCTATATCGATCCTGTGCGTTGGGACCCCCTGTTCATGAAGTTCACCGAATATTTCTCTGGCGCCGCCCCATCGAAGCCATCGTCGCTGGCACGCGGCTGGGACATGCCGCAGCTCGCCGGATCAGCATCCCTACGACAATGACAGTCGCTGACAGGCGGTCGCTGACGGGCACAAGGGGCAGGCGCGAATGGCACTTCTGCGAGATGACGAAGTAACGCGACTGTTGTCGCCGCTCGTGCGGTCGAGGACCGTGCTCGAGCCCGCCGAAACGGGACCCTCGACTCGTTCGCTTGTCTGCACCCGCTTCGGCGGTCAGCCGACCGGCGAAGACGGCGAGCAGTGGCCCACCTGCGCGGGTTGCGGTGCGGAACTCCAGTTCGTCGCGCAGGTCGACCTCGGCCGGGACGCGTTGCACAGTGCGCCACCGATCGCGTTCTTCACCTTCTTCTATTGCTGGAACTGTCATCCGTGGGGGAAGGAGAAAGACAAAGGCAAGTGGCTCGTCCGCACCTACGCGCGGCTCAACAGTCCTCGCGCGCTCACCAAAGAGAACCCGTCCACGGCCGACTTCGACGAGTGCTTCGCTCGGTCGCGTCTGGAACGGTCGTTGCCCGACGCCGTCGGAATTGAGCCACACTGCCCGCAGCTATGGGGGCTCGTGCCGGGTGACAGCGGCAGTCGTGAGGCGTGGGCCAACTGGGCCATCGTCAACCGCGTCGCGTTCTCCCTCACGGGCGAACAGGCGAGAGCCCCGCACCTGCGCAACGACGGTGTGGCGATCGGCGGATATCCCTACTGGGCGAACGGTCCTGACGCAACACCGCGCTGCGCCGACTGCGACCACCTGATGGAGGTGCTGCTGCAGATCCGTCCGACAGACCTGACCGAGGCCAGCTGGGGTGATGTTGCGACGCTATATCTGTTTGTGTGTCGGAGACACCCGCAGCAGACGGGCCTGCGCCTTCAGGGCACGTGACGACGGCGTCGCTTCAGCGAACGTGGGCGAACGCCAGCAGCATCGGATCGGGTTGACCGGCCCACGTGCCGGTCAACGTCGCGCCGGTCGGCTGGCTTGTGTCGCCCAGAATGCGGATCACCGCCAACTCCGCAGTGTCGGTCACGATGAGCGTCGGATCACCGTCCGTGACGCTGAAAACGCCGCGATCGCCGGCAGCCTTGTCGTTGCCGCCGCCCGACGACACGACCGTCATCGAAGGTTCCTGCATCTCCAACCGGCCATTGATGTCACGGAACTCGTCGGCTTGCCCGACTCCTCCAAAGAAGACGCTGGCGAGCGCCGCCACATAGACCGGATCACCGCAACCGTCATAGACCCAGCGCTTCCCCAGCACCGAATGTTCGGTGGTGCCGATGAGCCAGTCGTCGGCACCCGCCAACGGTGCGGCGCGATAGGTGAGGGGAATCTGGTGAATCAGCCCGCCATCGACCCGGAGGAGCATCGTCTCGATGCCGACCTCACCCGCCGGGTCGTCGAACCGATATGCGGCGACCCGTTCGACGGGGCTGCGCCCGACCCGCGATGCCACGGGCGGCTGGGCAACCACGTGGCGACGAGCTCAAGCTTTGTCGGTTGAAGTGTCGAGCGGTGCAGAATCGCCATGGCTCGCATGTTAGCTGCTGTCGCCGCCACGCGGCCCGAAGGCGCGGCTCATGATCGCTTGACTGGATCGGCATTAGTCGAAGTTGTGAGATAGGCAACTCAGCCGGGCATATCGGGCGTCGGTGGGCCGGGGCGTCCAGGAACTTCCCAGGTGGGACCCAGGCAGCCCCCATGCTGATCGGTGATAGTCGTTGCATGTCTCCAACCGCTGTCGTGACCGAGCCGGCCGCCATGCGGGCCGCTCCGGCCCGTCCTCCCACGCGGCCGGCACCCGTGGCGACCCATCAGCCCGCGGGCCGGCCGACGTCGGCCCGCCAGTGGTGGGTCGACGCGGCCGGCGTCGCCACACTGGCGAGCCTGCTCGTCGTGGTCGCACTGTGGGTCGCCAACCGGGGTCTGCAGAACATGGCCGACGGCCCGTGGGGTGCGGCCTCGTCGCTGGGCCGCCTCACCGGTCTCGTCTCGGCCGACCTGCTGCTCATTCAGGTGCTGCTGATCGCGCGAATCCCGCCGGTTGAGCGCGCCTTCGGCCAGGACCGCCTCGCCCGCTGGCACCGACTCGTCGGGTTCACTTCCTTCACCCTGATGCTCGTGCACATCCTGCTGAGCACGGTCGGCTCGGCCGAGACGATCGCTCCGGCTGTGCTGGGTCACTTCTGGGAACTCGTCACGACGTACCCGGGAATGTTGTTGGCGACGGCCGCGACGGTGGCGCTGATCATGGTGGTGGTGACATCTGTACGCGCGGCTCGGCGCCGCCTGCGTTATGAGTCATGGCACCTGTTGCACCTCTATGCCTATCTGGGTGTCGGACTCGCGCTGCCGCACGAGTTGTGGACCGGAACGGAGTTCATCGCCTCGCCCGCGGCCCAGGCCTATTGGTGGACCCTCTATGGCGTGGCGGCCGGCAGCGTCATCGCGTTTCGACTCGGCCTGCCGCTGTGGCGCAGCCTGCGACACCAGCTCACCGTCGAGGCGGTCGTGCCCGAGACACCCGGCGTCGTGTCGGTCTATGTGCGGGGACGCCATCTCGATCGGCTTCCGGCGCGATCCGGCCAGTTTTTCCAGTGGCGTTTCCTCGCCGGAGCCGGATGGAGCAGGGCACACCCCTACTCGCTCTCCGCTCCGCCCACTAAGGACAGACTGCGCATCACCGTGAAGAGCCTCGGCGACGACAGCGCGAAGGTCGCCGCACTCAGGCCCGGAACCCGCGTGCTCATCGAAGGGCCTTACGGCGCGCTCACCGGAGAGCACTATCGGGGCGGCGGCGTCACGATGCTCGCCTGCGGGGTCGGAATCACTCCGGTCACCGCGCTGCTCCATGACCTGCCCTACGGGCAAGGGCAGGCGCACCTCATCTATCGGGCTCACAACAAGTCCGACTTCACCTTCCGCGACGAGATCACCCGCTTGGCCGAAAGTCGGGGCCTGCAAGCGGTGTTGCTGCCGGGCCGACGCTCCACGAAACGCAACTCATGGCAGCCGGCACGCACCCCATATCCCGACGACGCGGACGCTTTGCGGCGGCTCGTGCCCGACATCGCCCACCACGACGTCTTTATCTGCGGCCCGGGCCCGTGGATGAGCGCAGCCCGCACGGCCGCACTCGCCGCCGGTGTGCCGGCCGACCGAATCCACTTCGAACAGTTCGCCTGGTGAGGCTCTCTCACGTTGACGGGAAAGGAGCGCGTTCATGAGACGCGTCACCCTCTGGCTTGTCTCCACTATCGCGGCACTGGTGCTGCTGTTCAGCTATAAGACGAGCACGCAGTCGGGCGTCCCGCCGGTGACGACGGTGGCGGGCGGCGGTGCGACGACCGCGACGGACAACTCGGCCACGACCGGGTCGGGGAGCGGCTCCACCGGCGGCTCTGGCAGCGGATCGAGCGGCGGCTCGAGTGGCGGGTCGGGTAGCGGGGGCAGTAGTAGCTCCGGCAGCGGGTCCAGTGGCTCCACCCGTGCGACCACAGTGGATGGTTCGGTGGTGCAGACGAGGTGGGGTCCGGTGCAGGTGCGCATCTCCGTCTCCGGCGGCAAGATCACAAATGTCACCATGCTTCAGGTGCCAGATAGCAATCGCCGCGATCAGATGATCAACGACTATGCGGTGCCGGTGCTCGTCAGTGCGACGTTGGCGGCCCAGAGCGCCAACGTCGACACCGTCTCCGGGGCGACAGTCACCAGCGATGGCTACCGTGAGTCGCTGCAGGCTGCGATCGATGCGGCGCACCTGTGATGGGGGCCGCGCCGACGATCGCCCCCGCGCCAGTGGGCTTTTCCGCGACTGCAGACGCTCCTCGACGTTCCTGGGTGCAGCAGATCATGGGTATGCCCGTGAGCGTGCACCTGCGCGGCGACACCGTGCGCACGATCGACGTCGAGCATCACGTAAGGGACTATTTCGACGAGTTGCGCCGCGTCGACCGCATCTTCAGCACCTATCGGTCGGAGAGTCAGATCAGTCGCCTCAATCGGGGCGAGATCACACTCGACGACTGTTCGCCGACCGTGGCCGAGGTCATGCGGTTGTGCGCCGATGCCCACACCCGCACCGGCGGACTGTTCGACGCCCAGTTGCCCCGACTCGACGGCGCGGGGCGGTGGTTTGACCCGTCAGGGTTGGTGAAGACGTGGGCAGTGCAGCGGGCCGCCATGCACCTGACTCACCTGGCCGGCGTCGACATGTGCCTCAACACCGGCGGCGACGTGATGGTGAGCACCGTCGAAGGGCGCTCGCCATGGCGGGTGGGCGTCGAGGACCCCGCCGCGACCGGTCGGCTTCTTGACGTGCTCACCCTGGCCGACGGGGCGGTCGCCACGTCGGGTGGCGCGCACCGTGGCGCGCACATCGTCGATCCGCGCACGGGTCGCCCGGCCGAGCAGGTCCGAGCTCTGACCGTCACCGGCCCGTCATTGATGTGGGCCGACATCTATGCCACGGCCGGAGTGGTGCACGGCCGCGAGGCGATCGGCTGGCTGGAGGCGATCGCCGGTTTCGAGGCGTTGCTCGTCGACGATCGGGGAGAGGTGTTGACTACGTCCGGTTGGGCAGCGGTTTGACGTCCGTCGGTCTGCCGCTGATGCTGGCTTTCGCAGTGCGCAGTTGTGTGTCGTCTGTCAGCCGCATCCCGTAGCTATCTGGGGTATCACCCGGCCGCAGTCCGTATCAACGTGGCGGTTACGGGTCGCTATGACGACCCGTAACCGCCACGTTCATGAATGGAGGCCTGAATTGACCGGCCAGCGCGCCAATGCAACGCCATAAACCGCGCAAAGTGCGTCGATAACAAGGTCGATGGGTGAGCCGGGCATCCGCGGGCCAGTGCGATGGGTGAAGTGCACGCCTCACCGTGAACGCCCCACATCGGGCCATCACTCGGCGTTGGGCAGAAAGCGGCTCGGGGCGGCGTGCCAGAAGATCGCCAACTCGTCGCGCGCCCGGGTGGCGGCGACGAACAGGCGTGACCGGTCGCGGAGCAGCTCACGTTCATAGCGGCGCAGGTCGTGGCGGTGCTGTTCGACGTCGGCGTGCGGCACGAGCCCCTCACGCACCCCGCCGATGACGAGACGCTGATATTCGAGACCCTTGAACCGGTGCATCGTGCCGACATGCACGCCGTCGGGGCTGCGCGGCCCGTCCGGCCCGATCTCGGCGGCGGCGATGTGCTCGGACGCGAGGCGGGCGAGCACATCGGCGACCATGTCGCGGGTCGGCAGGCACACGGCGAGCCCGTGACCGTCCGGCGTGGCGGCGATCCATTGGCGCAGTTGGGCGACGATGAGGTCCTGCTCCTGGGCCCAGGTGGCCACCCCGTGCAGGCGAGGGTCGGTCGCCGCGCAGCAGCGACCGATAGCCGTCGAGCGTGTCGGTGCCGCCGTCGAGGTCGTCATAGGACTGTCCACGTAGCACGGTCAGTGCGGTGACGAGGATTTCGCGCGTGGTGCGATAACTCAACGTGAGCCGCGAGGAGCGACCCCGTACGTTGACTCCGAGGCTGCTCAGCGTCACGTAGTTGTCGTAGATGCGCTGGTGGGTGTCGCCGACGAGAAAGATGTCGTTGGGGCCGTCGGCGACCATCGCCCGCAGCATCTTCCAGTGTGCCGGCCCGAGATCCTGCGCCTCGTCGACGACGACGTGCCGATAGCGGGGTGCGCCGCCCCGGTCCTGCTCGAAGCGTGCCGCCGCCGCGGCGACGTGCCGCCACGTCCACTGGCCGAGTTCGTCGAGCCGACGTCCGAAGCGTTCCACGAGCGTCCAGACCTTGTCGCGTTCGTCGCGGCTTAGTGCGCGACCTCGACCCGTACGTCTGGCCTGAAAGTAGTCGCCTCGACTGTCGATGACGTGCCCGACGATCACCTGGGCCCACTCGTCGGCGAGGAACTCGGCGGTGAAGTCGCGCTCGTTGAGCTCCAACAGCATGGTCTGCCAGATCTTCACCACGTCGGCGTGGTCGATGAGGGTGGGCCGTCGCTGACCGAGCGACGACTCGTTGACGATGCGGCTGGCGAGCGTGTCGATGTTGACGATCTCGACGCGGGCGGCGAGCTCGGGGCCGACGAGGGCCAGCAGCCGGCTGCGCAGGTCGGCGGCGAGGTTGCGGTTGAAGGTGGTGAGCAGCACCGGCCGGTCGGAGCCGGGGGGCAGTTGGGTGACGAGGTGTTTGACTCGGTGCAACGCGACGACGGTCTTGCCGGTGCCGGGCCCGCCGGCGACCTTCGCCGAGCCGCGATAGTGGCGGCGCACGAGGGTCTGCTGGGTGGGGTGCAGGAACAGTTGCCACTGCTCGAAGGGCTGGTCGATGACGGCCTGCATCGCGGCGTCGTCGCTGTTGACCGGTGTCGCCGGCCGGGCGACGGCGGCGGCGAAGTCCGTGGTGTCGACCGGGCCGTCGGCCCGCACCGGGGTGGTGATCTGTTCCATCACGTCGTCGACGCTGTGTCCTTCGTGGAGCGCGAAGAGCACCTCGGCGGTGAGCTGCGGAGCGACCTCGGCGAGCGCGATAAGTTCGTCTTCGGTGGTGACCTGTGCGATGGAGGCGAGCAGCGGTTCGGCGACGCCGAGGTCGAGCAGTTGCTCGCGGGTGAACGCGGCGAACAGACCGGCCGACAGGCCGGCCGGCGGAACGGGGGAGTCCGGCGGGGCGCCCGGCGAGGCGCCCGGCACGGCGTTGTCGGGTGGCAGGAGTCGGCCGACGATGCTGTCGCCGACGGCGGTCAGGTCGACGACCTCGATGCCACCGGTGACCCGGTTGATCTGATATTCATAGCGGTCGAGGTTGTCGTAGACGTCTTTGCGGTTCTTGACCGACAGCACGAGGAAGTCGTTCGCGCCGAGGTGCAGCAGCAGCGCGCGATGGTCGTCGTTGACGCGCGCCGACCACAGTCGAGTGTCGCCCTTGAGCTGTTTGCGGCGCAGCCCAGGATTTTCGGGGTTCTGCCGAAACTTGTGCAGGAAGGTATAGAAGGCGCCCCTGTCGGCCTGCGACAAATCCATGACTTCTTTGTGTGCCCGCTGCAGCACCTGCAATGTCACGACGCTCATGCGCCCTCCCCGCTGTGTGAGCCGGCCGCGTGGCCGTCGGCCATGATCGTGCCGGCGAGTTCGTCGGCGGTCCATCCGTGGGTCGGGCGCGCCCGCCAGCCGGCGTCGGCGAAGGCTCGGTCGCGGTCGTCGACCTCCTGTGTGGACGCGAGCCGGTGAAACGAGCCGAGCAGCACGGCGATGCGCAGGCTCGGCCACGCGAGTTCGGCCTGCCAGCCCGCATCGTCGAGTTCATAGCCGACTTGGGGCAGGGGCACGCCGCGGTCGGCGAGGGCGCGCACGAGCGTGTGCAGGCCGGACTCTTCGCCGGCGACGAGGGCGAGCACCCGGTTCCACTGTGGATCGCCGGCGGTGGTGGGCGCCGCGACGGCCGGTTCGGCGTGGTCGTCGCGGGCGAGCCACGTCTGACTCTCCTCGTCGAGCGGGAGCTGCCGGTGCGCGGGCACCAGTCCACCGCCGGCGCAGACGGCGAGCAGTGTCGGGTCGAAACTGTCCAGTGTGGTCCACGCGAGTTGGTCGGCGTCGCCGCGCATGTCGTCGCTGACGAGAAACTGGATGAGGTTTCCCCAATAGAGCCACGCGGCCCACCGTCGGCGGTGGCCGGCCTCGTCGGCGGTGATGACGTCGGTGCGGTCGTCGATGACGGCGAACGCCGACCAGACGGGGTCGGCCGCGCGCCGGTCGATGACCAGCACCAGTGGACAGTCGGCGTCGTCGAGGGCGCGCACCACCGTGACCGGGCCCGACGCCGGTGCGGCTGCGTGCGCGGGGCGGAGGCCATTTCCGCGTACGCCGGAAGTCAAAGCCTTTGCCACCTCGGTGGGGTCACAGGCGAGGCTGCCCGCCGACGGGGATCGCAGCAGTCCGGCGAGGGCCGCTTCGGCGCGCCACCGCCACAGGTCGGCGTCGGGTTCGGCGAGGTAGGCGAGCAGGGTGTCGATGGGGTTGACCCACACGTGGGCGGCGAGGTCGGCGCCTTCGCGGTGGGAGCGTTGGCGATAGACGCCCCGGGCGGCCTCCTGGGCGATGCCGCCATAGGGTGGCCAGACCGGTGGGCGGCTGACGGGTTTGTCGCGCCACCGTTCGACGTCGTCCCAGGTGAACTGGAAGACGCTGATGCCGTGGGCGCGCAGGCGGGCGCGTTTGTCGGCGTCGTCGGAGAGGCGGTTGCCGCCCCGGCCGGGGATCGTGGGCGCCGCATGATATTGATAGCCGTCGAGGAAGAGGGCGACCTCGGCGGGTTCGGCGTCGAGCCGCACGAGGTGCGCGTCGGGTCGGGTGCCGCGAATGGTGTTCTGCAGGCGCAGCCGCCAGCGGGTGACCCGCCCGTCGCGGGTGTGGAAGCGCAGTTGGGCCATGCGGGCGCCGTCGCGGTCGGTTTCGCGGGTGATGGAGCACCCCGAGTCGCTTCGCTGCGCCCAGTCGAGCAGGGCGTGCAGAAATCGTGACTCGAGCTCGCTTTCGACCTGGTCGACGAGGGAGATCTCGTCGGTGCGGCCCAGCGCCGTGACGTTCCACGAGTCGAGCAGGTCGCTGAGCATGGTGAGGGCTTCCGACCGGCTGGTCACGGGGAAGTCGGCGTCGCGGGCGTGGCGCAGCAGGCAGCGGTGGCAGCCGCGCGGGTCGGCCCCGCCGCACGGGCAGCCGGCGATCGTGTCGTGCGCGGCGGCGAGCACCTCGCGAAACTGGGCTGGGGTCGGCGAGACGGTGCAGATAACCGGTGCCGCCGGGTTGGGTGTCATAGACGACGATGAAGACGCGGGTGCCGTCGCGGTCGGGCATGCTGGCGTGGTCGAGCCGCAGGTGGTCGGGGTCGCCGCCATATCGGGCGGAGATGCCCAACCGCAGGGCGGCGGCGAACGAGACGCGGCGTTCGTCGACGAGTGCGGTGACGGCCGGTACGAGCACCCGCAACGCTTCGGTGTGCAGTTCGTGGGCGAGCAGCACCGGCAGGTGCTCGACGCGCCCGCCGCGCGCCGCCGGGCACCAGGGCCGGTGGTGGTCGAGCCCGGGGGTGCGGGCGGTCACCGCGACGAGGGTCTGGTCGGGGTTCGTCTGCGGTGGACCGTCCACGGTGGTGCCGCCGCAGGTGAGGCAGGCGTGAAACGGGTTGACGCGCACGAGTTCGCCGGCGAAGGGCTGGTCGGCTGGTCGGTCGAAGCGGGCGGCCCCGAGGTTGACGGTGCGGATGACGGCGTGGCGGGTGAAGTCGACGCCGAAGGTGGCTGTGGCGTGCCGCCACGAACTGTCGATGCGCGCCGGGTCGACGTCGACGGCGGTGGCGAGCTGATAGACCCGGCGATCCCGGTCGTCGGAGTCGTCGCCGATGCGCGCGTCGTCGCGGCGGTCCCGCGCCGTGACCCGGGTGGGGCGCAGCACCTGATGCAGGTTGCCGGAGTCGGCGATGCCCTGATCCCCGCAGCGCGGGCAGTCGCTGGTGTCGGTGGCCGCCACGGTCGTGCGCACGTAGCCACACGAGGGGCAGACCCGCCACGTCTCCCACGCCGGGCGGCCCCGGGTGCCGATCTGCAGTCCGGTGACCTTGTGGCGATAGCCGCGCACGTAGTAGCTGTTGCCGGGGGCGATCTCGACGAGGGCCTGGCGAGCCGGCCGGGCATATTCGCGCACCTCGCTGTGATAGCGCCGGTCGGCGCCTCCAGTGCGGTCTTCCCAGGTGAGGGTCGCCTCGAGGTCGGTGCGGTGGTCGATGAGCGAATAGTTGGGCAGCAGGCCAAACTCCACCATCGTCGAGTGGGCCGGCGCCGAGCCGATGTCGCCGATGCGGCGGGTCACGGCGCGCCGTTCGGCCCGCAGTGACCGGTGCTGGCGCTGCTGTTCGGGGTCGGTGAGCACACACTCGGCCATCGCCGCGTCGATGAGCCGCAGGCGGGTGCGCAGGTCGTCGAGCCGGTCGTCCCACGCCGCGCGCACCCGGTCGACCGCGTCGCCGAGGCCGGTGCGAGCGAATTCGCGCAGGGCCTCGGCGGCCGACGAGCTCACGGCCGACGAGCTCACGGCCGAGCCTGCCGCTGAGCCAGCCGGACTCTCGGCTGAGCTGGCCGTCGAGGTGAAGAGCGCGAGGAAACCGTCAACGAGCTGCGGCCCGTCGCGCAGCCCGGCGGCGGTGAGGTCGGCCAACCAGCCCGACCGGTCAAACAGCACACTCGCCCGCCTCGGCAAAGGCCGAACCCCCGGCAGACGGTCCCGTGCGGCGAGGTCGATGAGGTGCGCGACATATTGCCGCTGCAGGATCTCCACCGCCGACAGGAAACACCCGGGTGGCGTGATCTGACCGTCGATCATGTCGCGCGGTTCGGCAAGGAAATAACGGTCCCGTTCGCCCCGCCCGACGAGGGTGACGACGAGCGCGTTGCCGCTGGCCCGCCCGGCCCGGCCGGACCGCTGCACATAATGCGCCGGCCCCTTGGGCAGCGACGCGAGCACCACCGCCGACAGGTCGCCGATGTCGATGCCCATCTCGAGGGTCGGCGTGCACGACAACACGTTCGGGTCGGTATATCGCGCACCCCGACGGAACCCGACCTCGACCTGCTCCCGCTGGGCGCGGGTGAGCAGCCCGGTGTGTTCGCCGGTGACGATGCGGAAGACGCCCCCGTCGAGGTAGAGCCGCCGATAATAGTCGTCGGCCGCGTCCGGATCGCTCGCCTGCCGCCACACGCCCCCGCACCGATAACGCAGACACGGCTGGTCGACCCACTGGCCGATCCGGTTGGGCGCCACGACCTGCTGCGCCCCACACGCGTCGCAGCGAACCCCGGCCGCCACCGCGTCCACATCGGAGAGCAGGGTGACGCTCAGATGCCCGGGCAGCAGACCGAAGACCGTGCCGCCACCGTCGTCGACCGGCCGCGCGGCGACCACCCCGTCGGCCGCCAACGCCGGCAACAGTCGGGTCAGATAACGCACCGCGTCGTCACGGCTCACTCCCAGGCAGCGTCGGGCCCAGTCCGCATACCACGTGTCGCGTGTGGACAACGCGTCGAACTCGCTGCTCGACCGGTCGGCGCTGATGAGAAACTTCGGCGCCGCCAACCCCCGGGGAAACGCCGGCATGCCCTCCGGCCGGCCACCCCAGATCTGCCACCGCCGCCCCCCGGACCCCAGATAGGGCGCGAGCCACCGGTGCCCGATCGCCCCCCGCACCCGCATGCGGTGCAGCAGACCCGCGCAGGAACACGTCGAAGCGCTCCTCGTCGGGCGGTGCCATCGCCCCGGCCACGTTGTGGGCGAAGACCTCCCGGCACGTGCGCGCCGCCCCGGCCGGATCGTCGAGGGTCACCTCGACGGCCGCCGTGCGGGTCGCCTCGAGGGTGCGGCCCGGCCGTGCCCGCAGTCCACACTCGAGAATCGTCGCGAACGCGAGCCGTTCGGCCACCAGCGACCACGTGGCGTCGCTGCCCACCGACTCGCCGGCGAGCAGCGCGTCGACCCCAGAGCGGTCGTGCAGGTCGGGCGGCACGACTGCGGCGAGCACCTGCCGGTCGGCCGAGGCCGCGTTGACGACGTCGGCGATGAGGTCGTGCAGGGCGCGCGGCTGACTGGGTCGCAACTGTGCGGCGAGCAGCGCCCGCAACGAGAACTGATAGGCCCGGCTCGCGACGAAACCGGCACGATGCGCCGCGTCCTGCACCGAGTCGTTGAAGAGCAACGTCTTGCGCTCGGCGCGGTCGAGCTCGCCGCCGGTGAAGAGCTGCGTCACCATCACCGACGCCAGCGCCGCCACCCCCTGCCCGAGGAACCGGATGCCCTGGTCGGCCCGGCACGCCGGGCACGTGTCGGTCTCGGCGGCCCGGTCGTCGAGCAGGTCACCGAGCACGAGCAGCTCGCCCCGCGCCGTGGTGAGCGCGGTGGCGAGAGCGCCGCCCGCCCCGTTCGCGGGCTGGTCCCGGTGTGGGTCATAGGGTCGCAGGTGCCCGCTCGCGGGGTCGAGGGCCATCGCATTGACCCCGGAAGCCGCCAACTCGGCGTCGGTTGCGGGGATGAGGGCGCGTACGCGTCGTTTGTTTCGCCCCACGCTCGAGCGATAGATCTTGGCCGGGTCGACGATGAGGTGCTCGCGGTCGCCTTCGGGGGAGACGGCCGCCCACCCTGACCGTCCACAGTGGCGGCAATAGATCGCGGGGAGCAGGGGTTGGCCGTCGGCGGCGACGATGAGGTCGGCCTCGGGGTCGTCGGGCCCGGGCCGGCGCGCGGGCTCGCCCGACCAGCCGAACGCGGGCGTCGGGGTGACGGCGCGCAGCAGTCGTGAGACGGACCGCACCCACAGGTGGGTTTCGATGTTGACGAGGGGCCGGCTGGGCGCGTCGGGGTTGCGGGCCATGGCGAGCAGCGCGACGAACCGGGACAGGGCGGCGGCGGCCTGTTCGGGCCGGGTGCGCAGCGCGGCACCCCAGCTATAGGCGCCCTTGCGGGGGAGCAGTTCGAGAATCTCGGCGGCGACCTTGGGCCGGTCGCCGAGCACGTCGAGCACCGCGCTGGTGAGGATGTGGCGTTTGAGTTTGCCGCCGAGGCGCACCGGATCGAGGTCGGGGCTGCCGAGCACGGCGCGGGCGATCGCGTTCATGGCCGCCGGGTCGACGGCCGGGTCGGCGATCGCGGCGAGCTCGGCCGGCTCGGGCAGCGGCAGCGAATAGTCGACGTCGGCGATGAACTCGTCGAGGCGATAGCGGTCTTCGGTGATGAGCGAGTCGGGGCCGAATTCGCAGCCGAAGACCTGCTGGGCGACGTCGCGGATCGCGGCGATGTTGCCACCCCCGTTGCCGCCCCCGCCGCCGAGGGTCGCCGACGTGGCGACCGGGCAGATCCGGCCCAGCGGACGCCCCGGTTGCGACGCCCCGGTCGCGGCGGCGAGTCGCCGCAGCAGCATCGCCACGTCGGTGCCCTGCGCCCCGTCATAGGTGTGAAACTCGTCCAACACCACATAGGACAGATCGGCGTCCTGCCACAATGGAAGGTCGTCGCCGCGCTGCAACAACAGGTCAAGCATCTTGTAGTTGGTGATCAACACGTCGGGTCTCGCATAGCGGATCTCCGAGCGTTTCGTCATCACCCGCTCATAGGTCACCGCCGCCACGTCACCGATATAGAGCCCGGCGGTCACCTCGGCCAGCTCCGGCTGCGCCAACATGCGGTTGACGCGCTGGGTCTGGTCGGTGGCGAGCGCGTTCATCGGATAGAGCAGCACCGCCTTGACTCCCGGCCGCCCCTTCGCCCGCTCCCGGCGACAGTGGTCGAGGATCGGGATGAGGAACGACTCGGTCTTGCCCGACCCAGTTCCCGTGGTGACCAGTGTCGGCTCGGCCGGTCCGTGCAGTGTGGAGAGTCGTTCGAACGCCCGCGCCTGATGGCCATAGGGCGCGGGATGCCCGGCCGGAAACCACTCCAGGTGACGTCGCCAGTCGCCCTCGTCGACCCGAAAGGGAAGGCGCATCCGCAGATAAGGCCCCCGGAAGATGCCGTGCTCGGCGTGGTTGACAAACGCGGCCAACCCGTCGCGCACCTCGGCGTCGACCAGGTCGAACGTCGTCGACAGATATTGCGTGAGGTTGCGGCGCAGACTGTCCGCCGCGAGCGTCGGCCTCATGCGGTCGGCTCCCATCCGTTGGCCTTCGCCGCTCGCAGGCGCGCCGAGAACGCGGCGTGCGCCTGGCGATATTCGCCCTCCCGGTCGGCCTGGTGAAACGGCGCGGTATAACCGTCGGGCGGTGGGGTCATGTCCGGCGCGTCGAGATGGGCGAGCACGTCCTCATAAACCCCTTTCTCCTGACCAAACCCATACGCGTACGGGTCACGAGCCACGCGGCGTCCCGCCGCGTCGAACCACATCTCGTCTTCCCGGTCGGTGAGGATCGGATAACGCGACCGCAGCACGGCGATCAGCTCGTCGACGCCGATCCCCAACCACACGGCGACCAGCGCGTCGATCTCGACGAGGGCGGCGCGACGGGCGCGCTCGGTGCGCAGCGGTGTCGCCCATCGCCAGTCGGGGGTCACGTCGCCCAGTGGCGGCAGGCCGGGCCAGCCGACCACCCACGTCTCGCCGGTCCACGTGGGATCGTAAAGCTCACTCCACAGTGGTTCGTAGTGTCGAGTCAGGCAGTTGAGGCGCAGGGTGCGCAGCAGCAACGCCGACGCCAACGGATGCCCCACCTCGGCGGCCGGCATCGCCTTCGCCTCTCCGACGACTGAGATGAGCGCGTCCGGTGATGCGGAGTAGATAGTCGAGCGGCAGCGACGCCCAGAAACCGGCGTTGAGCGCGGTCTGTGCGTTGGTTGGTAGCGCGAGTGAGTGCACAGAGTTGACGTGAGTCGGGCCGGGCGGGATCAGCGCCGCGAACAACGACCGCTCGGTGTTGAATGGGCAATCATCGCTCGCCAGGCGAGTCGGTAAGAACTCCGTGTATCGGCTTCCGCCCCACATGTCCTGTGCCTTCAGATAAATCGCTCCTCGTCGCACGCCCGTCGATAGTTGGTGCGTCGGCACCGAGTCGTCGGCGAGCGTCGTCAGGTCGACGAGGTCCCAGTCGCTGTTGACTCGACACGAGCTCACGCGGTTCCTTGATATAGGGGCGTCGCGATTCCGAGATGCGGTCCCTGAAGAATCATCTCGTCGTCACTGTCGGACTGCACGTCGGTGTGATATCTCGATGAGCCCGTTCGTTCTTCGCGTTCGTCTCATCGATAGCCGGACGTGATCGATGGGTCTAGCGAGTCCAGCCGCATGGTCGTGTTCGGCGAGAGCCGCGATCGCACGCTCTTCGTGGACCGTCACCGGAAAGAGCAGCGCAGATCGTTCTGGATCGACGTGCTCGTAGCGCCTGGGTCAGTGAGCTCCAGACTCGGAGAAGATCGGTCGTCACCCGTACGACCCGCGACCGATGCGGACGAATATCCCACTTGTCGGTATCTCTGCCCCGGCGCGGGCCCGTCTCCATCGTGCGATGAGTGAGTCAGCCAAAGTCCGCGCGCCGATAGAGACGACTGTACGTGCATGAAGTCGATGATCACGGTGACGTGCCATAGATGTGAAGGCCGAAACTCGATGTTGTCTGCTGGGCGTCGGCAAATGCCCAGTTGCCGTCGTTGACGAATGTCCGTGAACGCGGAGGTGGCGGTAGGCGGCGGCTCGCAGTGCGCCTTCCTTGACCCCGCCGAAGTGGGTGTCGGGGTGGATCATTCCAGAGGTGCCGTGCGGGCTCTGGTGTGACCAGACCTGACACATAAAGGCGCGATAGAGGTCGGGCTGGGTGCCGGCGAGCAGCGGATAGGCGAGTCCCGAGCCGAGCGACGCGACGACGCCCGGTGTTCGCGGCGAGTTCGGCGAGGAAAGCTGTCCTGCACCTCGGGCTGGGCGAGCACTGTGGACTTGCGATCGATTCCACGACTCGGTGCTGGGCTTGTGGGCCAGGGCGAACCACGGGTCGTGTTCGGCGAGGACGCTCGTCTTCCTGCCAGTGGGGCCGTACCCAGGGGGGGTTGCCGACCTGCAGGTCGAAGCCGCCCGCCGCGAAGGCGTGGGCAAACTCGACCTCCCAGTGGAAGAAACCCTGCTCGTCGGCGATCCGGCGAGCCACCTCAAGCCACGGGAACCGTTCGAAGAGCCGCACATGCGAGTCGGTGCCCATCCACGTGGGCAGGTCGTCCTCAAACGCGCGTCAGCTCGGCCAGGTTGGTGAAGTGGTCGACGAGGGAGTCGGCGGGGATGTCGGCCCGGCCGACCACCGCTTCGGCGAAGTCGAGCCAGCCGCCGAGATCCTTGAGCGGCGTCGCGCGCGCGAGCGACTCGATGAGTGTCGGGCGTCGCTGCGAAGGCACGCCGGTCTTCTTCGGCGTACGCGTCAAAGCAAGGGTGAGTTGCTCGGCCCCGCCGGTCTCAAACAGGGCCGCCGGTTCATAAAGCTCGAAGGCCGGCTCGTCGGCGTCGCGCCGCGTCACGTGGGTGACGGGCTCCCGCTCATAGACCGGGTCGGACCCGTCGAGCAGCCCGGCCTTGTCGAGCGGCCAGAACCACAGCGCGCACCACGCGTTCATGAGCAGGGTGAGCCGCCAATAGGGTCCGCCCTCGGCCTCGAGGTCGGCCTTGATCTGGTCGCGGTGCGCGGCGTGGGCGGCGGCGGGCAGATGATCGGCGCCCCACACGGCGATGTCGCGGCGGATCTCCTGCTCCGACAAGGCGAGGCGTTGCCGCACGAGCGACCACAGCACCTCGACCCGCCCGGCGATGCGCCTGCAACCGACGCTGCTGGGCCGTGGTGGGCTTCGACTTGATGGTGCGCCGCCAGTCGGCGAGGCGTTTCGCGTCGTCGGCGGCGAGCGATCTTCGCCTCCTTCGCGGACGCGACCGCACCCCACCCGTCGGCGGGCAGCACGAAGTGGTGCACGGCGCCGGCCGGCAGCGGCTCGACCGACCTCAGTGGATGGTCGGTGGGGGCGGTGCTCAGCCACGACTTGTCGGCCACCTGCGCGGGGGTGTAAAACTGGCGCCGCGCGCCGATGAGCGAATTGCCGCGCCGCAGATGCAGGCCGAACCACGGTGCCCGCAGCCCGTGATGCATGACGTTGAGCCACAACGACACCTCGGCCAACTCGACGGCCGTGCGGTTGAGGTCGACGCCATAACAGTTGTGCAGCGCGATATAGGTCTTGACCCGCTGCAGCTCCACCGCGTGCTGGTCGGGGTCGATGCTCACGCCCAGCTCGGCCTGGCGGCGGCGCAGATATTCGGCGGCGACCTGGTTGATCGCCTCGTTGAGGAAGGCGCCCGACCCGAGGGCCGGCTCGCAGATCGTCCACTCCAGCAGGTCGCGCGCGGGGGTGACGGTGTCGTCCTGATCGAGGCGATACTTCAGTGCCAACTGCACCGTCACCTCAGTCAACGACTGCGGGGTGTAGTAGGAGGCGCTCGTCTGCCGGTCACGCCCGGCGAGGCGATAGACAAAAGAACCGGACTGCATAACGCACCCGTACGCGCGCGCCCGTCTCCTCATCGGACCGAGTGACAAAGACCTCGTCGGGATAGTCGTCGGCCCGCGACGCGGGAATCATCCACGACCCGTCCTTCGCGTCACCGCCCTTGGCGACCTCATAAAGCTCCTCGGCGGCGATGAACCCGGTGAACGACATGAGGCCCTCATAGACCGCGCCCAACTGGTTGATGCCCAACATGCGATAGGAGATGAAACCGCCGCGCTGATTGCGCCGACCCCGCGTGCGCATGAGCAGCCGCAGCACCTGATAGAGCGTCGCGTTGCGCAGTCGGGTGTCGAGCATGCGTGGCTCGGCGGCGTCATCGTCGTCGGGGTGAACGAACGCGGAGGGGCCGATGAGTCGGGTGCGGGCCGGGCGAAACAGGTCGGACATCAGTGGTTCGAAGCGCAGCCCGGTGCCCTCGCTCACCGGTTCGTCGCCGGTGACGCGGGGATTGTGCCCGTCGTTGACCATGCGGAAGAGCAGGTCCAGCGACTCGTGCAGGTGAAAGCTGCGGCGCGCCTGCTCACCGCCGAGCTTGCGGGACACCAGCTCACCCAGGCGGGCCAGGCTATAGCCGGCCATATATTCCGGATCGTCCACTGGCAACACGCCCAACTCGGGGCGGGCCTCGGCATAGAGCAGGAACAGGATCCGGTAGAGATAACGCAGCGACTGGCTGCTCAACTCGCGGGCCAGCTCGCGGGGATCCATGAGGTCGACCGGGTCGACGCCCTGCTCGCGAATGCGTTCGAGCACCGCGTTGGCGATGAGTTCCACCGACAGGCGCAACCCCTCGCGCAGTTCGCTGGAGACGCCCACCGCGTGCTGGCGTGACTCGCCGACGAGGGTGGCGAGCTTCTCGTCCCCGCCCTCCGGCGGCGGCAGCAGCGAATCGGCACCGAACAGCGCGGCGATCACGTCGAGTTCGCCGCCCGGCCGGGAGTCGTTGCGGCCAAACGCCGCGTCGAGGCTCACCGCGAGATAACGCCCCTCCGCCCACGTGTGGCGGTCGGCGAGGGTCATCACCCCGCCGGCGAGGATCAGCGCATAGCGGGGCGGTTCGTCACCGGTGAACAGATGGGTCGCGAGAGCGAATCCGGTCTCGATGCGGCGCCGGGGGTCGACCTCGACTGGGTCGAGCAGCCGGCCGGCACCGTCGGCGTCGGCGGCCTCGTCGCAGTCGACCGCCCATCCACACTCGACGACCGCGACCCGCCCGTCATCGCGTCGGTCGCTGGTGAATCCGCACGCGTCGAGCAGGCGGGCGTGAAACTCGCGGACCCGATCGGCGATATAGGCGCGGGTGCCGTCGGCCTGGGTGGCCTCGGCGTTGAGGTCGACGAGGTCGGACTTGACCGCGAAGTAGGTCTGACGCAACGCCCGCAGCCCCTGCCGGGGTGTGGCCACACCACGTTTCTCGGCCGCCGCCCACTCGGCGAGCTGGCCTTTCTTCAGCGCGGCCGGCAACACCTCGGCGAGATAGTGGGCGGACAGATATTCGCCCCGGTTGGTCAACGCGTCGAAGCTCATCGCCCACCCCACAACACGGCGAGCACGCGCAGCAGCGGCTCGCCCATCGGCGTCTCGTCTGTCTCGCTGGCTAGTTGCGCGCGCACCGCGTCGATCGCGGCCGGCAGCAACGGTTGCAGCTGCGCCAGCGGGGGAGCGGTGCCGGGGTTGGCCATCGCCGGCCCGACTCCGGCGGCGGCGAGCACGTCGGTCATCGGCTCGACGCGCGTGCGACCCTCCACATCGGAGACCGCGAGCCAGCGTACGTCGATCGGATGCCCGGCCGCGTCACATCGTACGGATTGAATCAGCACGACGGGCGCGTCGACGTCGGCGATGAGCACCGGTGCCTCCTGCCGCCCGAGTCGCACGAGCACCTTGTCGACGAGCCACTCCACCACCGGGTGGATCTCGGAGACGAAGTGCACCTGCGGCCAGATCGTGGTGTCGCTGCGGCGCGCGGCATCGAGTGAACGCTGCGCCGCCGGTTTGTCAAAGGTGAGTCGCATCCGCACC
Organism: uncultured Actinomycetota bacterium; assembly: GCA_963736695.1. Lineage (GTDB taxonomy): Bacteria > Actinomycetota > Actinomycetes > Mycobacteriales > Micromonosporaceae > CAVTPU01. The sequence continues at coordinate 989,675 of CAVTPU010000004.1, read as the reverse complement.
CGGCCATTGACCCGCTGCGCCGCCAGATAAGACCTCGGCAGGTCGGCGAGACGGTGCACGAGGTCGTCGGGCGCGGTCAATGCGAGCAGCTGGTCTTCGCGGGCGAGCTCCACATCGTCTTCGGGACTGGCATAGACCTCGCGGAGCGCCTCGTCGACGAAGTCGCCGGTCGCGGCGAACAGGCTCGGCACCAGGGTGCGGGCCGGAGCTTCCTGGTGAGGTGTCGAGGCGATCTCGCCGAGCAGGTCGCTGAGCACGTCACGTTCGACGCTCACGCCGAGGGACTCCTCGACGGAGCGCCCGCGCAGCAGGTCGAGAGTGAGGCGGTCCTCTTCCTTCTTGGCGTCGAAGAGTCCGGTGACGGCCTCGGCCGTGCCGATGCTCGCGTGCGCTGCCTGCTCGCGCAGCAACAGTTTCTCGGCGACCGTCGTGTCGTCCTTCGCTCCCTCCACAGTGGAGGTCAGGATCAGTGCCTCGAACCTGGGCGGCTTTGTCTGTCCATATCGGTCGATGCGGCCGTTGCGTTGCTCGATGCGGATGAGGCTCCACGGAATGTCATAGTGAATGAGGTGATGGCATTCGCGGTGCAGGTTGACGCCCTCCGAGGCGATGTCTCCGGTGAAGAGCAGTCGCACCGGCGAGCCGGCGAGTGAAAATTCCTCGACGATCCGTTGCTGTTCGGTGTCGGTCACCCCTCCATGCATGACGCGTACGCCCAACGCCGGCACACCGAGCAGCGGCGGCACGACCTTCGCCAGCCACTTCAGGGTGGCGACTCGTTCGGAGAAGATCACGACGCGGGTGTCGCTGGCGCCCACCCCCGCCTCGCGCAGCCGCGCGATGAGTGCGGTGAGCTTCGCCGGCTGGGCTGCCTTCGGTCGGTCTGCGCTCGGCCTATCTGGCTCAGTCGGGTTCTTCTCGACTGAGCCGATCTCGTCGGCGAGCGCGGCGAGTCGGAGCAGGGCTTCGTGTTCCCCGCCCCCGGCTCCCGTCGCCTTCAGCCGATTGTGGACCGTCTCGGCGAGCGCCCGGTGCGACGACAGGAATGCCTTGAGCAGTGTGTAGGCGAAGAGTCGGTCGCGGGTGCCGTCGGCCGGGCCCGCGAGCCACCGGTCGGTCAGCTCGGCGAAGACGGCCTCCTCCGCAGGGGTCGCCGGACAGTGGATCGGCTGGGGAGCCTCACGGTCGGCCCACCGGTCACCGATCTGGTCACGCACCTCGGGGCTCACCTTGGTGCGCCGCAGATAGAGGTGCTCGATGTCCGCCGCGCTATAGGCCTTGGGGTCGCGGATCGCCGTCGGGTCGAGCATGCGGATCAGTTCGGCGAACGACTCGCGGTCGCCGTTGTGTGGGGTGGCACTGGCCAGCAGCAGCGCGTCGGTGCGGCGGGCGAGCAGCCGGGCCAGCCGGTTGCGCAGGCTCGACTGCCCGATGAGGTTGTGAGACTCGTCGATGACCACCACGTCCCACGAGGTCTGCTCGAGGTGGTGGCCATAACGTCCGACGTTCTTGAGTGTGTCGATCGAGACGATGACCCGTTTGAAATAGGTGAACGGGTTGCGGCCGGCGGGGATCTCCCGTTGGATGCGTTCCACGCCGACCGAGTCGAGCCGCACGAGGGGGATCGAGAATCGGGTCCACAGCTCGTGTTGAAACTGTTCGAGGATGTGTTGTGGGGTCACCACGAGGATGCGTTCGCCGCGGCCCCGCCGGATCAGCTCGGCGAGGGTGAGCCCGATCTCCAGCGTCTTGCCGAGGCCGACCACGTCGGCGAGCAGGATGCGTGGGGCGTCTCCGGCGAGGGCCATCTCGGCGGGGCGGCGCTGATAGCCGAGCGGGTCGAGCAGGAACCGGTCGGCCAGGGCCAGGCCCCGGGCGGTGCGCGGCAGCGGGGTGCGTCGCAGCACCGCCTCGAGGAAGAGTCGGCTGCGCCGAAATCGGGGGGTGGTGTCGGTGACGAGCACCGTGTCTTCGGGGCGCAGGAGGGTGATGGGTCGTCCGGCGGCTCGTTCGACGGCGGAGAAGAGGACCACATCGACGCCTTGGACGAACTCGGTCACACCGACGGCGCGAATCTCGTGTCCGTCGCGTTCGGTGGGTCGCGAGGTCTTGACCAGCCACTCCTCGTCGCGGGCGAGGATTCGTGCGCCCGGCGGGAACGACTCAGTGGTGAGGGCCGGCCCGGTCACAGCGAGCCGCCTGCGGCGTACCGGGTGCGGATCTCTGAAAGCAGTTTGGTGACGTCCGCGCGGGTCGTCGGTTCGGGGGCGGCGGACGGTTTGTCTCCGAGGGGGACGGTCGGCCCGGTGTCGATCTCCGCAGAATCGATCTCTTCAGGGTCGACGACCGGGTCGTCAGCCCACGACGGCAGCACGAGCGTGGGCACCACGAAAGTCAGGTCGCGCAGCCGTCGGCGCAGGTCGCCGGGGTCGAGTCCGTCACGGCGCATGACGCGCAGCAGAGCCTCGAGCACCTGCTCGGCCGATGGGCGCAGGTGTGGGTCGTGGGCGAGCATCGGACCCACGACGCCGGTGATCTCGCTGGGCAGGCCGGAGAGGTCCGGGTGCCGGTTGGGGTCCATGACGTGCTGCGCGACGGCGAACGGGGTGGCGGAGGGATAGATGGTGTGGCCGGTGAGCGCCATCACGAGGCTGGAGCCGAGGGCATAGATGTCGGTGGCGCCAGTGAGGTCGCGCTCGCCGCGTGCCTGCTCCGGGGCCATATATGCCGGGGTGCCGACCGCGCTTCCGGTCTGGGTCACGTGCTCGTGGCCCTCGGCGAGCATCGCGAGCCCGAAGTCGATGATCACCGGACCGTCGTCGCTCATGATGACGTTGTTCGGTTTGATGTCGCGGTGCACGAGCCCGGCCGTGTGGATCGAGCCGATGCCCTCGGCGAGCAGGGCGCCGAGGATCAGGCCGAGTTCGGCGGGCAGCGGACCGTGCCGGGTGACGTGATCTCGCAGGGTCACGCCGGGCTTATATTCGATCGCCAGCCACGGGGGGTCGGCGTGCAGGTCGGCGCCTTCGAATCGGGCGACCCGTGAGCCGAAGGTCATTCGCAGGGTGTCGACCTCGCCCATGAACCGGTCGCGCATGCGACTGTCGCCAGCGAGCGCGCCGAGCACGACCTTGACCGCCACCCGGCTGGCGGTCGGGGACGCCGCCAGATAGACCGCTCCCATGCCGCCGGCGCCCAACGGCGCCAGCACCTCATAGGGCCCAATGGTTCTCGGTAGCTTCTCCCCATTCGACACAGAGGGAGATATTCAACTACACGGAGTGATCTTTCAAGGTGTCTTATGCAAATTTGTGCGCCTATCGTCTATTTTCGACCGGTCGGCGAGATCACTGTGCGTTCGTACGATACCGCGCTCGGTGCGCCTGTCATAGCCGACCGTCCACTATGCCTGATATGCCCCCTGCGTTCGTGGTCGCGGCGAAGGTCGCGGCGCAGGCTGCGGCGAAATGGGTAGGCTCACCGAACGAAGCGGGCCGCGACTGGTCCGGCATTGACGTGGAGGACACTGGTGAGGGTCATCATCTTCGGGGCCACCGGCATGGTCGGGCAGGGGGTCCTGCGCGAGTGCCTGCTCGCCGACGACGTCACCGACGTGCTCGCCGTCACCCGAACCCCCACCGGCCAGAGCCATCCCAAACTCCGTGAGCTTCTCCACGCCGACTTCGCCGACTTCACCACGGCACGCGACGACCTCGCCGGCTATGACGCGTGCCTGTTCTGCCTCGGCGTCTCATCAAACGGCATGAACGAGGCGACATATCGCCGGCTCACCTTCGACATCACGCTTGCCGCCGCGACCGTGCTCGCCGACGTCAACCCGGGCATGACGTTCGTCTACGTCTCGGGGCAGGGCACCGACAGCACCGAACGCGGCAGCACCATGTGGGCGCGGGTCAAGGGGCGCACCGAAAACGCGCTGCTCGCGTTGCCGTTGAACGCCTTCATGTTCCGCCCCGGGCTGATCCAACCGCGCCACGGCGAGGTGTCGAAAGTGCGGTCCTATCGCGTGCTCTATCGCATGACCGGCCCGCTGCTCCCCGTGCTCAAACGGTTGTTCCCGAAGAGCATCACCACCACCGAAGTGGTCGGACGGGCGATGCTCGCCGTCACTCGACACGGCGCGCCGACCCGCCTTCTCGAGATCGCCGACATCAACGCGGCCGGCTCACCGCCCGGACGCTGACCGCTTCACCTGTCTTAGCCGCCAGGCCAGCAGGCCTGTGGCCGCGATGCCGCCGGCCCCGGCCACGACGAGCGCGGTCCGGGGACTCGTCGCGTCGAGCAGCATCCCACCGAACACATAGGACAGTCCAGCGGAGACGGACACCGCGCCATAGATGTTGCTGAAGACGCGCCCCAACATGCCGGCGGGCACGGCCCGCTGGATCAGCGTGTCATGCGCGGTGTCGACAAGACTCAAACCCATGCCCCGTACGGCTTGAAAGCCGACCGCGGCCGCAACGGCCCACGCGACGCCGGTCAACAGATTGCCCAGGCTGCTTATCACGAAACCGGCCACCAGCAACGTGATGGGCGCAAGCCGCGAGCTTAACCGGCTCAGGATCGCGAAGCCGACCAGCAGCCCGGCGCCCACCCCCGCAAAGAGCACACTGGTCGCCGAATCGCCCGCCCCGAGCGAGTCGCGCGCGAGATAGACCAACGCGACGTCATCGACTCCGTTGAAGAACACTACGGTGCAGAAGCCCACGGCGATCACCCGAATCGTTCGGTGTCGCCAGATATATCGCATGCCGCCGCGCACCCCGGCGATGAACGATTCGGGCTCGTCAAGGTGCGCGGCTCGAGTGTTTATCGGCAACGTCGCGAGCAATCCCGCCGACGCCGCGAACGTCGCGGCGTCGAAGAACAGCAGTCCCGGGACTCCCAGCCACGGCACCAAGGCGGCCGCGACCAACGGCCCGATCACGTCGAGACCGTGAGTGCCCGCTCCGATCGTCGCGTTGGCCCGGCCCAACTCCTCCTCCGCGACCAGCGACGGCACGACGGCGCGGGACGCGGCCTGAAACACCGTGGCGATCGACGCGCGCAGCGCCACCAGGGGCAGCAGCAGCGGAAGACCGGGCAGACTCGCCGCGATGACCGCGACGATCGCCGCCTGCGCCACCTCACACGACAGCATCAGCCGACGGGCGTCGACCCGGTCGGCGACGGCGCCGGCGAACGGGCTGAGCAGGTTGGGCACGAAATCCCCGGCGATCATGAGCAGCGCGACGGCCAACGCCGACGAGTGACGTTGCGCCACGAAGAGCAGCAACGCCACCAGGCCCACCGAGTCGCCGAGGAATGACACCGACCGCGACAACCACAGCCGGCGAAACGTCGGGTGCGCGCGGAGGAACGAGATCACACCGTCTTCCCTATCGCACGGGCGCGCCGCACGCCAGCGAGTTAGCGGTTTTCGGTCCCGTGGGCCACGTCGTGGTCAGACGACTCGCCCAGCACTGACGATGCGTGTCGCGACTCGCCGCGTACGACTGAATAAAGCAGTTGGTCGTGCCAGGAGCCTTGGCGCCACTGCGCGCGCCGCACGCGCCCTTCCAACGTGAACCCCGCGCGCTCCAAGCACTTTCGTTCAGCGAGATTCGTCGGATCCGTCGTGGCTTGAATCCGCTCCGCCCGGGTGTGCGCGAAGAGATAGTCGACGAGCCACTGTTGACAGATCGTTCCGATGCCCTGGCCGCGGAATGTGGCCAGCAAGCCGATGGCGATCTCCCAACACTGCGACGTGTCGCGCCGACCCCAGTGCCGGGCGAGCCATTCGACTCGGCCGCACACCTGCCCCTCACGGACGATGGTGAGCATGTTGGCCTCACCACCGAGCAGCCCGCGACTATCGACCTCGCGCCGAGCCCCGTTGAACGACGTGAAGCCGAACCACTGATGTTCCCCGGCGCCATCGACGCCACTGAAGGCGTCCTCGAAGAGGTCGATGTCGTCGAGTGTGACGGTGCGCAACACCAGATCTCCATGTCGGATCCGCATGTCAGCGAGTTAGCCCATAACGATGGTGATCCGGTCGATGTCGGGCCCGAGGACTTCCCTGCTGCCGAACGTGATGGTGTTCTCGCCCGCGTTGAGAGGAATGACAACCTCGATCGAGGTGCCACAACACTCCAACTTCGGGACGCTGAAAGCCGCCACGGTCTTCGCATTGACATCGATTTGCAGGCTCTGGGCGGTCCGCGCCTGATACCAGATCCTCATGCGGTAAGCCCCGCTCACCGGGGCGTAAATGCCGGGCATGGTGAGGTTGTTGCTGCGGCCCAGGTCGGTCACGACTGCGCGCCCTGACGCGGAGTGTTCGGTGGCGATCCGTGTTCCGGCGAGAATGTTGACGGGAAGGTCTTCGGCCTCGCGCTCCACCATGAACCCGAGCGGCGACGGCGACGTGACGGGTGCGCCCTTGGGGGTCGGCGTCGTCGATGGCCGCATCCGGCGTGACGGCGTGACGCCGCGAGGCCCGTTCGCCGCCACACTGATGTCGGAGCCGTCGGCCGCGCTTGTCGGCGACGCGAGTGTGATCGGAGTGGGATAGCGCGCGGGCTCCATGCGCAGCCACACGGGCACTGCGGCGGCCGCGAGTGCTGTCACCGCGCCGATGGCGAGCTTCGGCCACCACCGGCTGCGGGGCGGATGAGCGCCGACGGCCGACGACTCCCGAGTGTCGCCGGTCAGCGCGCTGTGGGCCGGGCGTTGCGTCACGTGGTGCGGCGGGCCGGCCAGTGGGGCCCGCTCGGGGGCGCCGGGCGGCGCGGCGAAGCCCGGTGTGAATCCTGACGAGGGAGGCGTCGGCAGCGACGGCGCGGGCAGCGGCGGCGTCGACAGGGGAGACGTCGGCCACCACGGGGTGACGTGCGGGGTTGCCGACCAGACTTTGTCGGTCGAATCGTCGCTCGCGCGGTGGCGACCACCGGCGGGGAAACCGTCGTCGGTCCGCCGGCCGTCATTGCGGCCTGGGGACTTCGTCCCGTCAGCGTCGAACATGCGACCTCACCTCAACCGTCGGCCCGTCATCGGGCGGGGCCAGCAATCGCTTCGACAGCCGTCACCATCGTCGGTGGCAGCGTGATGCGCCGTCGGGCGCGCACATCAGTCGTACGATATCTCTCGATCGATGTTGGCGCGACCCCCCAAAAAACTGAATCCATGGCAGAGCCGGCCGGGTGATGCCCGAAGCGGGGCAATCGCCCGAAAGCGTATTGCGCTGCCCACCCCCGGCCTCAGCGTGAGCCGGGTGCCCACGCCAGGAAGTTCGCGACCATCGGAGTTGGCGTCTTCGTTCAAGACGACCCGTCGCGGCGGATGTAGCGTCTCCTCGTTCGATAGTGGTGAACGGAGGGGTTGTGGACGACTTCGCGAGCGCGGTGCTGGTGGGGGCAGTGCGGCGGGCGCTCGCCAACGATGGAATACCAGTTGTCGTGCCCGCGCCAGGCGGCGCGTTGCTGCCGTTGGAGGCCAAACGGCAGATCCTCGCGGGAGTAGCGCGGACGCATGGCCTGCTGCCGTTGTTGCGGGTGGGCCTGTCCCTGGCGGAGCTGCCGCCTGACCCGGCCATCTCCGCTCTTCTGGCTTCGGGCACGCCCCACGATCTCTTCGCCCGGTGGAGTCGACTGGAGCGCTTCACCCATTCGCGCCACCGCGTCGTGATTCGCGAGACCGGCCCCAAATACCTCATCGCCGAGCATATTGGACCGCCCGCAGCGCCGCCCACATCCGCTGAGGATGCGCTGATCCTCGGCGTGCTGGCGGCTTTGACCGTGGCGATCGGCGGTCAGGCGGTCACGATCAGGCTGGGTTCTGACACCGCTCCGGTGGTGTTCGCCACGGGTGTCTTCACGTCCCCACCCGCTGGCCACGACACCGCACTCTGGCATTTCACCTGGTCATCGCTCGCATCAATGGCGCATCCGGCCGGCACCGACGCGGCGTCACCCGCACGCCGCATTCTCGCCAGCGATCTCGGCCACCGCTGGACTCTGCGTGGCCTCGCGGCCAAGCTCGCCACCTCTCCGCGCAGCCTCCAGCGACGCTTGCGCGCCGACGGCGGGTTCAACACGATCCTCGGCGCAGCGCGGGCCGACGCGGCTGCGGACCTTCTGATGAATAGCGAGCATCCGCTGAGCATCGTCGGCTTCGCCTCCGGCTATGCCGACCAACCGCATTTCACCCGCGACTTCAAGCGCCGGACCGCCATGACGCCCTCGGCATATCGGTCAGCGTTCGCCAGTCCGCCTCGCTGAGCGGCGTCTCGACCCCGTCTCGGCCCCCGCCTCGGCCTTCGTGCCGATTAACCATTGAAAGCAGTGCAAGCATGACTTTTGTCGGCAAAACTGCCCGCCCGACCACCCGCGCAGCGCGCATGCTGCTCAGGCTCGACCGCGTGTCACACCGGCCGTGGTTCCTGCCGGCAGTCGGCGTCCCTCCGCTGACGGATTACGTGCTGCCGTTCCTGCCCAATCAGATGCTGCTCATGACACTGGGCGCTCTGCACCCCCGCCGCTGGCGCGCTCTCACCCTCACCTTCATGGTGGCGACCAGCCTGGGTGCGTTGCTCGTCGCGATCGCTGTGCAGACCGCCGGCCCCTGGTTGCTCGACACAATCGGGCTCAACCCCGACCAAAGCGCCGTGCGCAACGTCATGCAAAACATCGAGCGGTACGGCTTGTGGATGCTCTTCGGCCTCTCCCTGCTGCCCTGGACGCCACGCGCCGCCGTGTTGGCGTGCGCGCTCGTGGGGATGCCGCCATTGGCCATCGCGTCAGCGGTGATGGTCGGACGCGTCGTTCCGGCCGCGGGCCTGACCCTCATCGGCGCGAAGGCGCCACACCTGCTACGCCGCTTCCGCTCGGTCGACCGCGTGATGTCGGAGGTTGAGGCTGGACGCGTAGACCTCCGCTGAGGCGTCCTTCACGAGGACCGAGCCTATCCGCGAAGGTGCGCCCGGGCGCGGTCCATGATGTCGGCGAGCTGGCCGACCTGACGCGCGGTGAGCGCGTCGAGAAGACCTTGACGAACGACCCGTACGTGGCCGGGCGCGGCGCGCTGCAACACGTCACGACCAGCGTCGGTGATGGCGGCGAGCACGGCCCGGTCGTCGCCGGGGTCGGGGAGGCGCCGCACCAGCCCGGCGGTGACCAGTTGGGTGACCTGATAGGTGAGGCCGCTGCGGCTGGCGACGAGTCGGTCGGCGAGGTCGCTCATGCGGAGGTCTCCGTTGGGGGACTCGGCCAGCCGGGTGAGGATCTCATATTGCACCTGGGTGACGCCGCCCTCCGCGCGCAGCTGGGCGTCGATGTCGCGTTGGAGCAGGTGGAAGGTGTCGAGAAGGCCGGTCCAGGCCCGCATCTCGGTCTCGTCGAGCCAGCGCGGCTCCTCGTCGGTGTGGTCCACGTCATACCTCAGATGATTCGAATTGGAAATACATCGGGTCTGCTGATAGTTCGAGTTCGAAGTAACACCTTACTCGACTCATCCCAGGAGCCCCTCATGAAGATCGCGATTATCGGCGCCGGCAACGTCGGCGGCGGCCTGGCTCGCCGGCTCGCCGCCGCCGGCCACGCCGTCACCGTCAGCGCCGCCACTCCCGGTTCGTCCCGGCTGGCGGAGCTGACCGCGAACACAACCGACGCGGGCGCCCCCGCGATCGCTGCCGCGTCGAGTATCGACGCGGTCACCGGCGCCGAACTCGTGATCCTCGCCGTGCCGTTCGGCGCCGCCGCCGACGCGTTGACCCCAGAGGTCGCCGCCGCCGCAGCAGGCAAGACCGTCGTCGACGCCACCAACCCACTCGCCGCCGACTTCATGTCGCTGACCATCGGACACACGACCTCGGCCGGCGAGCAGATCGCCGCCCGGTTGCCCGAGTCGCATGTGGTCAAGGCCTTCAACACGGTGATGGCACAGAATCTGGCCGAGCCCGTGCTCGGCGGCGTTCCGCTGCTGCTGCCCGTCGCCGGTGACGACGACCGGGCGAAGCGAGAGGTGCTCGACCTCGGACACCAGCTCGGATTCGACGCGATCGACGCCGGCCCGCTGAGCAATTCCCGCTATCTGGAACCCGCCGTGGAGCTGCTCATTCAGCTCGCCTATGGCCAGGGAATGGGCGCGGGCATCGGCCTGACGCTCGCGCGTGCCTGATTTGCGCGCGTGCCTCACTCGCGAGTGTGACCCTCGAGCCTGATCCGCCCAAGGGGTCGCCGACGGCGGACCGCCGTCGGCGACCCCACACTCCACACCGGAGGACCAGTGGACACGACAGACAACGCCATCGAAGGATATGCCTGCAACGAATGTGGGCGGCTCATATTCCGTACGGAACATATCTTGGGAATTCGCCCCCTGTGGGATCTCGGGGAATACGACGGCGAGTGCTATCTCATCTCCGACGTCGCAGACTGGAGTGGGCTGCGCCGCTATGACGTGAGCCTGCACGAGGGTTGGTATTGCTGCCAGTTCATCGTCATGCGGATGACACAGGACAAGTTCGGCACGGGCGACACGCTGCTCGTCTACACCGACTCGGTGCATCCCGTCCGGTCCGGCGAATCATCGACGGCCCAGCCGAAACCGCGCGGGGCGACGATGCTCACCGGTCGCGACATCGACACAGTCCTCAATGGACCACGATTGGCCGGCGCGCTCGCCGTGGTGAAGTTCGGCGCCATCTGGTGCCCGCCGTGCCGCCTCATGGACAAGGCGATCGACGCGATTGAAGCAGCCGGCGGCATCGACGGTGTGCGGTTCTTCGACGTCGACATCGACCGTGATCAGGCGGTGGCGGCCCGCTTCCGCAACCAGTCCATTCCATATGTGGTGCTATATCGCGACGGTGTCCGGATCCCCATCGTCAACCCGGACCGGTCGCTGCCGCTGCTCGACGGTGGCGTCATCGGCGGGCTCGGCAGTCGGGCCATCGTGGCGTTGGTGACCGCAGCCCGTGACCAGCTCATCGGCAGGGGCCGATCACGTGACGCTGTGACCCCGTTCGCGGAAGAACCTCTCCGCCCTCATCGCGGCCTTCGCTGCTCGCCCCGTCCGGCGGGGATAGGCCGCGCACGCCCGCTCTCGGGTAGCGTTGCCACGTGCCCCACTCCGCACTGGCCCGAATCATCGCCTTCACAAACGCCTTCGCCCGCCGGCAGGCGAGCCACGTCGTCGACGTGCCCGGCGGATTCGCCGTGCTCGACGCCGCCTTCGCCGCCTCCTATGACCACAACAAACTCATTGTCGAGTCGCTGACCGACCCCGCCGAAACGATCGCCGCCGCCGACCGGGTGCTCGGCGGGGCCGGCCTCGCCCACCGACTCATCGTCGCCACCGGCGAGCCGCCCGCGCTAGCCGGCATGCGGGCCTTCGTCGACGCGGGATTTGAGCACGAGACGACGGTCGTCATGCGCCATCGCGACGACGCGGACCGGCCAGCCGATCCGGCGATCACGGTCGAGCCCGTCACCTGGCAGGAACTTCACACCCCAGATCGGCGTACGTGGCGTGCCGAGTTGCCCCACGCCTCCGACGAAGCCGTCGAACAGTTGACCGCTCGACGACAGGCGCGCCTGCGTGGCGCCGACGAGGTTGTCTTCCTCGCGATCCGCGACGCGGACGGCGACATCGTCTCGCACGCCGACGTCTATCTCGACGCGGCTCGCGGGATCGCCCAGATCGAAGAGGTGATGACCGACCCCGAACATCAGGGCCGCGGATATGCCCGAGCGCTGCTCGCCGACGGCCGGCGGCGCGCGGTCGAGGCCGGCTGCGACCTGCTCTTCCTCGAGGCCGACGCCGACGACTGGCCGCGTCAGCTATATGCCCGACTCGGTTATGTCGCGATCGGACACTTCCACACGTTTACCCGACCTGCCCCGCACCACTGACTAGGCGCGCTCTTCTTGGTTGCCAGCCGAGGATCGCTCTGGCAGGCGCGCTCTTCTTGGTTGCTCAGCAGTGGATCGCGTAGGAAAGGCACGCTCTCGACGTGGCCGGCCTCGCTGGCTTCGGCGTACACCGTGGGGTTGGGTTTGTTCTTTTGTGTCGATCTTGACTCAGGATCGTGGAAGATATCGTGTCCGTGGCGCACTCTATAGCGAGCCGCGATTGACACGTTGACGGTCACGTTGTTTCGCATCCCGGCGGCGGTCGTGACGGCTCGCGGCGAGGCGCGCTGCCGGCGGGTCAAGCCGATAGGTCAAGCCGATAGGTCAAGTCGAGTGGTCAACCGACCAGTCATCCGCCGTAGCGGGCGCGAAACGCGGCGAGCGCGTCGGACGAGGCGACCGCGAGCTCGAACGGCAGCGTGGCGTGGAAGTCGGACATCGCATAGGGATGATCCGTGCCGCGATTCGCGCTCTCCAATGCGCAGATCGCGTCGTTGGGATAGGCGGCTGCGCGGCTCGGCGGCCACGCCTGAGCCCATTGTTCGAAGACGTCCGTGTGGTTGGCGCGGTTCCACTCGACGAACGCCTCGTCGAGTCCGGCGACGTCCGCCCACGCCTCTTCGAAGAGCGGACCGCCCTTGAAGTCGTAGAGTTCTTCGATCTCGAAGGGCCCCACACACGGACGGAACGTGCCACATCGCATCGCCTCGACCGCGGCGGCGGTCGTCGTGATCGCGTCGTCGCGCGCGTCGTCGGGCAACGAGTCGAGGAAGTCGACGATCGCGTCGAAGGATTCCTCCTCGACGAGGGTCGACTCGACCACGTCGATGCGCGGGTCGTCGCCCTCGAGCAGGTCGGGCCGTTCCTCCTCGATCCACCGCTCCCACGCGTCGGCGATCTCCGGATATCGCGTCGCCCACAGCGTGGTGGCGAACACGCCGCGATAGAGATGTCCGGACGCGGCCGAATACCAGTCTGCGATCTCGTCGGCCGTCACTCGCTGCGATGACATCGTGCTCTTCCGTTCTCCCGAGGTCCGGCTGTCAGTGAGCCGTGATTATCCCGTACGGGTCGAAAAAGCGCGGCTATCGGCAGCGGATCGCGGCGGGACAGCGGGCGTTGGTCACGCCCTTGCGGGCGTCGATAAGTGGAAGAATCTGGTGTTGAAAGCTGATCTCGGGGTGTTCGGTCTGGTCCCACACGATGTAGTTGACGTGCAGCCCCTTCGGCTGTGTGACCGCGAAGTCATAGAGCCCGGCGACCGTCACGCCGGCCCGCATGCTGTCGATGACCCGCGGGTCACGCAGGGAGATCTGCAGTGGAATCTTTCCGGCGTATTTCGGATAGTGGGGATATGCCCACGAGGCGCTCTCCGGGGTGAGGTCGGGTGAGCCGACTCCAATCCCGAGTGTGGAGGCGTGCGCGAAGAGTTCGGGGATTCCTGGGCCCCAGTTGAGGGATTTGAAGACGACCGTGTGTGGGAAGGCCTTCGCCAAGGCCGTCATGCCCCGCTTCGATTCCCGCACATAGCCGGCGTCGCTATATCCGGGTGAGTGTTCCATGGAGTCTTCCGACAGCATGACCGCCTCGAAATTGGGGTGACGGTCGAATTTCGCCCCGAGTGCGCGATATAGCGCGATGAGTCGGTCCTGCACCGCCGGCATCCAGCGCAGCGCGGTGCACTTGTTGTTGACGCGCAGGTGACCGCCATTGCCAAAGGTGTCCCTGACATAGGCAGGGACGCACGCCTGGCCCTGAATCGTGCGGTCGGCGACATGGACGATCAGCTGCTTTTTCGCCGCAGCGACGGCGGCGAGCTCGCTTTCGATGCGGGAGAAGTCATAGACACCCTTGCGAGGCTCGAGCTCGGTCCACAGGTGCATCGCCGAGACGCCTTTGAGATTGGGGTTGCCGGTGACCCTGTCGATCGACCACGACACCGAGCTGCCCCAATAGGCATTGAGGTAGTTTCCGGGGTGCCATTTGCGCATGTCGGGTTTGGGCTTCATGCTCGGTCCGACGGCGGCGGTGGCACTCGGGGATGGTTCCGCGGTCGCAGGTTCGCCGATGGCGGCCCCGTCGGCTGTTGTCGGCAAACGGGGAACCGTGGGCGGCGTGGCGGTCTGGATCGAGATGGACAAATCATCCGCGCCTATGATGATGGTCGCGGCGATGATGCTCAGACCCACGGCGGCGACGAGCAGAGGACGTGCCGGGATCGCCATAGATCTCCTTCGAGGTCGTCCGTGAACTCGGTTGGAGTATCGCAAGGGTCAATTTTGGGGTCAACCATCGGTGAGTTTCGTTCCGTTCACCCCGCGTAATCGCCATCGCCACCGCCGAAGCCGATCCGTGACCCGATCGATGAAGGTTTGCACAGCCAACCATTGACCTTCCTGCATCGGGTTTGTAACGTAGCGGAAAGTTTGCTGAAACATTTCACACCGCTTGCTGAGCAGTCGGCGACGCTGGCCGACTGACCCCTGCCCATTGACATAGGAGTCCATGGCATGCGTCTACGCAGGTCGATATTCACCGCCGCGGCAGCAGGCCTGCTCGCGGCGACGCTCACCGTTCCGGTGGGCGTCGCGACCCCGGCCGTCGCCGCGCCGGCCGGCACCAAGGACGTCATCGTCCAGCTCTTCGAGTGGAACTGGCCGTCGGTCGCCAGCGAGTGCACGAGCTTCCTCGGCCCCAAAGGCTATGGATACGTCCAGGTCTCGCCGCCCCAGGAGCACGTGCTCGGGCAGCAGTGGTGGGTCGCCTATCAGCCGGTCAGCTATAAGATCGAGTCTCGCAAGGGCACCCGGGCGCAGTTTCAGTCGATGGTGACCACCTGCCACAACGCGGGCGTCAAGGTCATCGTCGACGCGGTCATCAACCACACCACGGGCGTTGGGTCGGGCAGCGGCTGGGCCGGATCGACATTCACGCCATACACCCATCCGGGCATCTATCAGAACCAGGACTTCCACCACTGTGGACGCAATGGCAATGATGACATCGCCAACTACAACGACCGGTGGGAGGTGCAAAACTGCGAACTGGTCAACCTCGCCGACCTCAAGACCGAGAGTGACTATGTGCGCAGCAAGATCGCTTCCTATCTCAACGACCTGCTCGCTCTCGGCGTCGACGGCTTCCGTCTCGACGCCAGCAAGCACATGCCGGCCGCGGACATCGCCGCGATCAAGGCGAAGCTGACCCGCCAGCCCTACATCGTTCAGGAAGTTATGTATGGCGCGGGCGAGCCGATCCTGCCGACCGAGTATGTCGGCAACGGCGACGTGCACGAGTTCCGTTATGGCCGCGACATCGGTCGGGTGTTCCGTCGGGAGCGGCTGGCCTATCTGGGCAACTTCGGCGAGGCGTGGGGTTATCTGACCAACTCCAAGGCGGTCGTCTTCACCGACAACCACGACACCCAGCGCGACGGCGGCGACATCCTGACCTACAAGGACAACGGAATCTACGCCCTCGCCAACACCTTCATGCTCGCGTGGCCCTACGGTTCGCCGGCGGTGATGTCGAGCTACGAGTTCGCCAACAAGGACCAGGGCCCGCCGTCCAACGGGAGCGGCAAGACCAACAACTCCACCTGTTTCACCGGTGGATGGCGGTGCGAACACCGCTGGCAGGTCATCGCCAACATGGTCGGATTCCACAACGCGGTCAAGGGAACGACGGTCGTCAACTGGTATTCCAACAACTTCCAGCACATCGCGTTCGGTCGCAACGGCAAGGGCTATGTCACCATCAACGATGAGGACTTCGCCATCAACGGACGTGGCTACCACACCAACATGCCGGCCGGCCGTTACTGCGACGTGATCCACGGCGACTTCCTCGGTACGTCGTGCAGCGGCCCCGTCATCACGGTCGACGCGGGCGGCTGGTTCAACGCCAACGTCGCCGCGCACGACTCGGTCGCGATCCACGTCGGCGCAAAGATCGGCTGACATCGCGGTGTGAGTGCGCGTTCGCCGCGGCGAACGCGCACTCACACCCTGCCTACCTCACGCAACCTCGCTGGTTCACCAGCGACACGCGTTCGTTGCGGCTCCGCCCCGGTCAGCTCACCCTGACCGGGGCGGAGCTTTGTGCGCGTCGTATGGCCCGGGGGCCGTCGCCGATCGGAACGCCTCCCGACCGGAACGCCTCCCGACCGGAACAGCCCTGGCTTGACATCACTGGCAGATATAACTTATAGATAGTGTATGACGACTGGTTCCCCTCCCGTGCGACGAGCCATCACCGCGCTGGTGCTCGGCCCGCTCGCGTTCCTCGCAGCGATCGTTGGCCTCTCAGCGGTGGTCACTGCCCGTACCAGGCAAGATCCAGAAGCGGTGCAGGCGCAGGTGACGGGTCAGATCCCCGCGCTCCTGCTCATCACCCAGCTGCTGCTCGTCGCCGTGTTGGCCTGGGCCGTGCGTCGCGACCGGGTCAGCCTTCGCGACCTCGGCTGGAGCCTCCGGTCGCCGCGGTCCTCGGGGGTCGACATTGGACTCGGCGTCGCGGTCGGCGCGGCCATCGCCGGCGCCTATCTGTGGTGGCTCAACCCACTCATGACGCACCTGCAGCGCACCGTCGGCGACATCGTGCCAGCCGGACAGTTGTTGCCGTCACTGGGCACCGCGCTGGTTCCGTTCTTCATCGCCAACGTCGTGCTCGCGCCGGTCGTCGAGGAGACGTTCTATCGCGGCTATGCGTTGCGTCAACTCGGCCGGCGGTGGGGCACTCCGGTCGCGTTCGTCGTCACCTGTGTCCTATTTGGAACGCTCCACTGGGCCGGCGGCTTGTGGTACATGTTGCTCACCGGAGTCCTCGCTGGCGGCGCGTTCGGCGCGCTGAGACTGCGCCGGGGCACGCTGCTCGCCGCATTCACCGCGCACCTGACCCTCAACACGATCGAGTTCATCGCGGTGGCGACTGGTTCGTGACGTCCTCGTCTCGATAGCGTCGCAAGGCCTCCTCTTCGGCAGCCTTCTTCGGAAAGAAGACCGCCACGATGACCGCTCCGATGAGCACCGCGATGATCGCGGTCAGGAACGACCAATCCGCCCCATGGACAAAGGAGTCCTTCGCCGCCGCGATGATCTGCTCGGCGTATTGCGGATAGCGCAGCGCCGTGTCGGCTGCGGAGGAGAACGACTTCTCCAGCTCCGACGCGACCGACGACGAGACGTCGGCCGCGTTGGGGGCGTCGGCGAGGCGTTGGCTGAACGCGTGGGCATAGCCGGCGGTGAGCAACGCGCCGAGCAATGACTGCATGAGCGCTCCACCGAGATCCCGCTGCAGGTCGGCGGTGGCCGAGGCCATGCCAGCACGGCGCACCGGCACGGAGCTGGTCAACGAATGCGACGCGGGCGTGCCCGCGAACCCGACGCCCGCGCCGACCAGCGCATAGCAGGCCACGACGGGCCACCGGGACACGCCCTCCCGCCATGTGAGCAACGCGACGAGGAATCCCGCCAGGCAGAAGGCATATCCAATGAGCAGAGTCAGCCGGGCGCCTCGCCGGATCACCAGCCGTGCCGAGATCGGCGCGGCCACGATCATGAGGGCGGCGCCCGGCACGATCGCCGCCCCTGCCTCCAAAGTGGAATAGCTCAGCACGTTTTGCAGGAACTGTTGTCCGACGAACATCGCACCCATGAGCGAGCCGAAGACGATGATTCCGGCGACTGCGGCGACCCAGAAGACGCGTCGGCCCGCGACCGCCAGGTCAAAAAGAGGTTCATCCGTACGCCGTTGGCGCCACACGAACGCGACCAGCCCCAGCACTCCGATGCCGAGCAGCAGCCACGCGGTGGCGCGCTGGCTAGGCGAGGTCATGAGGTTGATCGCCAACACGATGCCCGCCACCATGATCACCGAAAGTACCCCGCCACGGTGGTCGACCTTGGCGGTGGTCTCGTTGACGTGCGCGGGCACGAAACGCAGGGCGAGAATGATCGCGACCGCCGCCAACGGCAGAGTCACCAGAAAGACCGAGCCCCACCAGAAGCGCAGCAACAACCATCCGGAGACCACTGGGCCGAGGGTGGAGATCGCGGCACCCACCCCGGACCAGATCGCGATGCGCCGGGTGCGGGCGGCGCCCGCCCACAGTGCCGTGATCAACGCGAGCGTGGTCGGATAGGCCATGCCGGCGGCGAGACCACCCAGCAGTCGGGCGGCGACCAGCACGTGCTCGTCGGGTGCGTAGGCCGCGATCAGACACGCCGGCACCGACACGCACACCCCGACGATGAGCATCAGCTTGCGGCCATAGCGGTCGCCCACAGCCCCGAGATAGAGCACCGAGGCGGCCAAACCCAACGAATAGCCCACCGAGATGAGGTCGAGGCTGGTCTGGCTGGCGTCGAAGGCCCGCCCGATCGAGGGCAGGGCGACGTTGGCGACGGCGAGGTTGAGGTTGGCCACGGCCGCGACGACGATCAGCGCGACGAGCGCCATGCCGCCGTGCGCCATGCCGCCGTTGGGTGCGCTGCTGTCCGGCCGCCGTCAGCATTTCCACTGTCGGCTTTTCCGCCGTGCGGCGCCGGGTCAGGGCGTGAATCGCCGTTTGGGCTGCGCGTCACCTCGTCAGCGTCTCACGTTGGCAACTCTTTCGTGTCTCATATGTGGTCAATAGGCGTTTGATCCTCTTCGCTTCGTGTTCGGCCTGTTGTGTCGTGTTCCGTCATGTTCTGCTTCGCTGGCGGTTCGCCAGCTGTTCGGGACCGCCCCGGCTGGGCCACCGCAGTGTTGGCGCACCCCCACGTGTCCGTGCTGCGTCACTACAAACACCACTTTTGCCCCGTATATGGCGTCCGCCCAGCACGCTGACTGGTCACCGGTATTGCCCACTCATGAACGTGGCGATTGCGGGCCGCTCGCAACGACCCGCAATCGCCACGATGATGAACCGACGCCGTCCTGCGCCCGTTTTATGCCATTGCGACACTGCATGACTGGCCTGTCGGGGAAGCGCGGGCCGTCATCGTGACTCACTGTCGTGGCGGCGATTCCGCCGCGCCCAGTCACGGGTGCGTTTGACTAGCGCGCCTAGGATCCATCCAGAAATCGAGGTGCGCCTCTGCCGCCTCACACATAGGAGGATCAATGCGACTCACCACCGCGCGCCGGTTCGGGCTCGCGCTCGCCGCGCCATCGGCGCTCGCGCTCGCGCTCGCCGCCGGATGTTCTGCGAGCGACCCTCAAGGGGCGAACGCGAGCAGTGGCGCTCCAACGCCCTCGGCGGGCACATCGGTTGCGCCACCAGCGGCCACTCCGACCACCGGACCATTGACCTTTGGGCCCTTCGGATATGGCCCGGTGCGGCTGGGGCAGAGCCTCGAAGAGGCGAAAGCGACCGGGATCGTCGTCAGTATTACGCCGATCGCCGAAAACTGTAGCCACGCCGACATGCTCGGTCCGGACAAGAAAGTCATCACCAACCGGACCCGCGGCGACGGCATGATCTACTTCGTGAACTCGAAGATCGTTTCCATCTCCGCCCCCGCAGACACTCCGACGCCAGAAGGAGCCATGATCTACCGCACGACACGCAAGGAGCTGGACGCGCTGTACCCGTCCAAGCGAAAGGTGCCGGCAAGCAGTAAACCTGGCGAAGAGACGTCTGGCTATGAAGTCGCCGATATTCCGGGAAACCCAAACGCCGAATATCATTTCACCGCTGGGGAGAAGGCTGATGGCATACTCGGAGGCATCGAAATCGTAGCGAAGGGCACGCTCCCAGGCTGTTAGCAATAAAGAACGACCTCACATTGGCTTCCCCCTGCGACCGTTGGGTGCGACACAACTCAACGGTCGCAGGTTGCTTTCGCTGCTCAGCCCCGAGGAGACGCCGAGATTCATCAGTCGTCGCGCGGGCGTTGGTCGGGTTACGACCTGCTGAGTCTGATGAATTCGCCCGGGTGTGGGCACCGCGGACGCACCCGTACGGGTCAGATTGTGACTGTGGCCAAAGCCTTGCGGGCCTCGACGCCGAGCACCCGCACGAGCTCGCCGGCGGGCATCGCGCGGCTGAGCGAGTGGGCCTGCCCGGCCCACAGGTGCAGACGCTCCGGGTCGCGTTCGGCCAGCGCCCGCGCCCGAAGCGGCCCAGTCAGCTGATGGATCTGCGGATATCCGGCGGGGGCGTCGGCGTGGCGGGTGACGAAGTCGTTGCGCAGGGCCCTGGCCCACCGGCCGGTGAAGGCCCGAGTGGGCACGGTGTCTCGGCCACCGCCGATTTCGGCGCGGTGCACGGCGTTGGTCCCCGCCTCAGGGCAGGCGAGAAACGCCGTGCCCAATTGGGCCGCGACGGCGCCGGCCACGAGGGTGGCCGCGATCGCCGCGCCGTCGGCGAGCCCGCCGGCGGCGATCAGCGGCACGTGGCTGCGGGCGGCGACCAACCGCAGCAGTGGGAGCAGGCCGAGGCCTTCGGAATCCTCGCAGTCGAGACCCCCACGGTGTCCGCCGGCCTCGACCCCTTGCACCACAAGTGCGTCGGCTCCGCGTTCCTGCGCGGCGACGGCCTCGGCGACACTCGTCACGGTGACGAGAACCGTCGTGCCCACCTCGTGCAACCGTGTGACCACATCGGACGGTGGAGATCCGAAAGTGAACGACACCACCGGGACCAGCAGTCGGCACAGCAGATCGATCTTTGCTGCGAAGTGGTCGTCGTCGACCCCCGACGCGACGCCGAGTGACACGCCGAGCTCGTCGGCCTCGGCCCGCAGACTGTCCTGATAGGACGCCAGTGCCGCAGGAGGCACCGGGTCCACAGGGGACGCCGGCGCCACAGGGGCAGTCGCGGCGGCCGGTGACCCGGCGAGCGGAACAGCGGTGGCCGAGTCGTTGGTGCCGCCGGCTGCAAGCGCCACTGGCACGAAGACGTTGACGCCGAAGGCGACCTCGCCGGCGGCGCGGACCGCCGCCACCTCGGCCTCGACCGCCGCCGGCTGCTTATATCCCGCCGCGAGCATCCCCAGCCCGCCGGCGGCGCCCACCGCGCTGACGAGTTCGGGAGTCGACGGTCCGCCAGCCATCGGCGCGCAGATGACGGGCTGGGTGAGACGGCGCAGATCCAGCAGATTCATCGGTGTCACCGCCGTCCGACGTGTGCGCGGTGTTCGTCCAACGCGCGATCGACCAGCACGCCGGCGGCGCCGAGGTAGTGGTCGGCGACCAGCAACGGTTGCAGTTCCGTCGGGTCGATCTGGCCGACCAGTTGCGGTGCGGCGAGCAGTTCATCGGTGAACGACCGGCCGGAGTCCGCCGCCGCGAGCGCCGCCGCGGAGACGACCTTTTTCGCGGCGGCTTTGCCCAGGCGTGGGGCGAGCGCGGCCGCGACCCGTTCGGTGAGGATCAGGCCACCGGTGAGGCCGACGTTCGTGCGCATCCGGTCGACGTCGACGGTGAGCCCCTCGACGAGTTCGGCGGCCGTCTGCGCGGCGCCGCCGGCGAGGCGCAGGCAGTCGCGCAGGGGTTGCCACTCGGCGTGCCAGGCCCCGGCGGGGCGTTCGTCCTCGGCGAGCATGGTGTGGGACAACGCGGCGGCGAGCGGCCCGGTCTGGGTCGCGGCGGCGATGATGAGGGTGGCGAGCACGGGGTTGCGTTTCTGGGGCATCGCGGACGACGCGCCCCGCCCGGCTGCGGCCGGTTCGGCGACCTCGGCGACTTCGGTGCGGGCCATTGATCGCACATCCACGGCGATCTTGCCGAGCACGCCGGTGACGGTGGCGAGTTCCCAGCCGAGCTCGACGACCACGGCCCGGTCGGTGTGCCAGGGCACGATCGGAGTGGCGAGGCCGAGCCGCCCGGCGAAGGTCTCCATGAGCCGTGCCGTGTAGTCGGCCGGGTCGGCGTCCGCTCCGGCGTATTCCAGATATCCGGCGAGGGTGCCGGCGGCGCCGCCGAGCTGTGCCGGCAGCGTGTCGCGGACCGTGCGCAGGCGGGTGGCCGCTCGGGTCACCGCGTGTGCCCACCCCGCGGCCTTAAGGCCAAACGTGACGGGTACGGCGTGCTGGCTTAGTGTGCGACCGGCCATGACGGTGTCGCGGTGCTCGTCGGCGAGGTGGGCTGCGGCGTCGGCGGTGCGCTCGAGGTCCTCGATGATGACCTGTAGGCATCGGGCGGCGATCACCATGGTCGCGGTGTCGAGCACGTCCTGGCTGGTTGAGCCGCGGTGCACATAGTCGGCGGCGGCCGGATCGGTCGCCGCGACCGTGGTGGTGAGTCGCTCCACCATCGCCACCACCGGGTTGGCTGCGGCGCGGGACGCGTGGGCGAGATCGACGAGGTCGAAGCGGTCGGCGTGCGCGACCGATTCGATCACGGTGGCCGCCTTTTCGGGGACGGACCCGAGGCTCACCTGCGACCACACCAACGCGACCTCGGCGTCGAGCATGGCCTGCAACCATGCCCGGTCGGTGGTCAGCGACTCGACCGCGGTGCCGGCCCGCACAGGTGCGAGCAGGCCGGCATCGACGGATGAGGATATATTGGCGATCGTCATGTCGCCGAATCTTACCGGTTGGGGCCGGTGCTGACGGGGGTGTCCGTCGCCGGAACCGGTCGAAGGTCGTGTTGGACGGCCTCCGGGGCCGAGGCGAGCAGGGCGGCTCGGGCGATCGCGTCCGAGTCGGCGAGGGTCACCGAGTTGACGCCCGGCCTGATGCCCGCCGCGGTCACCCAGTGCACGCCTTCGGTCGGCACGCCGAGCGCGAACCGTCGAGGGTGCGCCGATCCGGTCGCGTCGACGAGGTGATAGGGGCGTTGGGTGACCGCGAGTCCGGTGGTGTGGAAGTCGCCCGCCTCCGAGTCGGCGATGACATAGGCGCTGGCCTGCCCGGTCGTGAGCAGGCGCTGGAGCAGCGGGTCGGTGGTGCGGCCGAGGTTCGGCCCGCCGAGCTGAGCCTCGATGAGGGTGGTGAGGCTCACCCGCGACTCGGGTCCGAGCGCCGATTCGGCGGTGAATCGACCCGTGTCGGGGTCGGTCTCCACCCGCAGGTCCGGGCCGACGATGGTGAGCACGCCCGCCTCGATGAGCGCCAGCAGTTCCTCGATGCGGCTCGTCGGTGGTCCGATGGAGAGGAAGGCGTTGAGTGGGGTATACCACCCGTTGAGATCGTCGCGATAGGACCGTCCGGAGAGGCCGCCGTGGTCGACCACGAGACGAACCTCGTTGCGCAGGTCGCGCAGCACGTCGAGGGCGGTCTTGATTGGGTTGGTGAGGTTGCCCTGCCTCGCCGAGTCGATGTCGTGGGCCAGATAGCCGATGAGCCAGGACCGGAAGTCGTCCGGTCCGGCGAATTCGAGCCCGTGATGGGGATGGAGAACGCTTTCCCAGTCCCACTGCTGGCCGTCCGGCACGGCAAAATCCTCGAGTACGCCCGCTTCGGCCTCACTGCCCCACTCGAGAGGTAGATATGCGGACCGGAATCGGTCGGCGTCGCAGCCGCATCCGCGTTGGGAGATGAGTGTGGCGTAGTAGACGGTTTCGACTTCTTTGGCGACGAGCGGCCAGACATCGCGTCGAAAGTCGATGCCGTTGCCCTCGGTGCCCATCGTCCGCAGCTTGTCGATGACGTCCACGGTGAGCATGACTGGCTCGTGTCGCAGCGACGCGCCTTTTTGGTTTTCACCCCGCGCGTGAAAGGGGATGCCGCGCCGGGAGCCCGCATAGATAAGCGGCTCGGCGCCGGACGGCAGATAGGTGAGCCTGTCATCACGTCGGTCGAATCGCCCGCCCCGACCTGTGGTCAGCAAAGCCATGTAGTCGAAGAAGCACAGGCCGAGCCCCCGCAACAGCACCGGCTCGCCGGCCTCGACAAAGGACAGATCCGCGTCGGCGGGGTTGAGCGGCGGCACGTAGTGCAGTCCGTGCTGTTGAGCGAATTGGCCGAGCGCGGTCTCGACGTCGGTCGGTGTGGCGCCGAGGTGTCCCTGTGCGAGCACGACGGCGTCGATGCCGTCGAGAGTGGCGCCTCCGTCGAGCACCACCCGCTGTGTCCCTTCGGGACCAACGTCGACGAGGTCGACGGCCGCGGTCTGGTGAAAGTGCACCTGAACGCCGGCGGGCGCCTGGCTGACGACGCGTCGGAACACCCACCGCAGATAGACGCCGTAGAAAGCGCGGCTCGGATAGGTGTTCGGGCCGGTTCGCTTGGCCTCCTCCAACACCCAGTCGTCATAGGACTCCACGGAACCCATGACGGTGAGGAAACGCGCCCACTCGGCGAGACTCGGACCGGCGACGACTGGCCCGTCCATGTCGACGGTGTCGTCGGTGAACATCGTGACTTGGGACGCGACCGTGTTTGCCAGCAGGTGTCGGTGCTGGTCGGATCGCCACACCTTGCCCGCGCCAGCCGGATGCGGGTCGACGATGTGGACGGTCACCGCGCGGTCTCCGGCGTTGGCGCATATCCGTTCCAGGACGGACAGGCCACGCGGCCCGGCGCCGACGATGCAGACGCGCACCGGTCGGTCGGTCATGCTCTTCCTCCCACTCACCTTGTGAGGTGTGTCATGTGAATGTCCACGATGGTCGCCAGCCGGAAACGTAGCCTCGGTTGAGCACGACTATGTTGCGCTGAGCGAGGTAACGATATCTATCCAGCCGGCGCGCTGGATACCTCCGGACACTGAGGACACAAAATTAGCCGGACCTTCCCCGCGCGACGCGGGGGCGGCTATTTCGCACATATGTTGATTTACCGAATCGCGAGGGTGTTTCGTCGAGCGGCGACTGACCGTATGGTTGACTCCTCAGTTGTCCGACCGACGGCGAATCCCGGATGGTGCGAGTGACACACACGTCTCCGGCCGCGCGCCGACATCGGGTCGCGGCCTATCTCTTCGCCGGTTTCCTGTCGTTCGCCTGCGCAGAGCTCTTCGCGGGTTCGTCACCTTTGTGGCCGGTGCGGCCGTGGGCCTGGCTGGTGACGATTCCGCTCTATTCGGCACACCTGTGGTTGCTCGTCACGATCGCGCGACTGACGGGTCGCACGTCGTTGACCGCGCTATATCTGTTCGGAGTTCTCTTCGGGCTCTACGAATCGTGGATCACCAAAGTCGTCTGGGCCGGCTACGGCGGCCACCACGCCGTCGGAGCCGTCGGCGGTTTCGGCGTGCACGAGACCCTCGCGCTCGTCTTCGTCTATCACCCGGTGGCGAGCCTCATGCTGCCGGTCGCCGTGCTGGCCCATCTGAGCCCGGGTTTCCGCGCGGGCCTGGGCGGCGTCGGGTGGGCGTTCGCGCCCCGCCGCCGACCCTGGTGGATGTTCGGGCTCGCCGCGCTCATCGTCGTGCTGCCGGCCTTCAATCTTCGTACGCCGATTGTCATCGCGGTGACCTGGGCAGCGACCCTGGTGGCCGGTGGATTGCTTCTGCGCATGGCACGTCCGGCGCTCGCCGACGAGGTTTTCATGGGCGACGTCTTCCTGCGTCGCGGTCGGATCCTGATCGTCGCCGCCGCCATGCTCGCGTTCTACTACATCGTCGGATATTTCGGGTTGGATGCCGACCGTCGTCCCAGCCTCGTGGTGCAGCTCGTCACGCTCGCGGCATATCCGCTCATCGTGCTGCTGATTCGGCGAACCCCAGTGATTCGAGCGCGCGTCGATGGTGAGGCATCAGCCGATGTCGACGCGCACGTCGAAGGAGGCCGAACCGAATCGGACGCGTGGAACGCTCGCTGGTGGTGGTCGCGGGCCGCGTGGCTCGGCGTCGCCGCAGCGGCGCTTTCGCTGGTGCCACCGGTGACCTACGTGCTCTTCGTGGTCTGCGCGCTGGCGCTCATCGTCGGTGGCGTGGTGGCCATCACGGCGGCGATCCGGTCGGCGATCCGGTCGCCTGTGCGGTGATCTGTGTCGTGACACGACGAAGCCGTCGCGACCCAGCGGGTCGCGACGGCTTCGGATGGTGACGCGTCAGGCGCTGACGACGGCCGTCTTGATGAGCTTGTCGGCGATGGTCTGCTTCTTGGCGTCCCACAGCGGGAAGAGAAAGCCGATGCCGCAGATGACGATGTCGATGAAGTGGGCGAGGTCGCGAACGAACGCCATGAGGGTGCCGAGCGGTGCGCCGGTCTCCTCGCTGACCAGACGGATGTTGAGGACCTTCTTGCCCCACGACTGTCCGGTCGAACCCTGCTGGAACCAGCGGTTGTAGCCCCAGACGGCGATAGCGGCGAGTTCGACGATCAGGGTGAGAGTGGTCGACGTGCTCGCGAGGATGACGGCGATTCCATAGAGCACCGCAGAGGGGATGGAATCGATGAGATAGGCGCCCGCTCGGGTGCCCCAACTTGCAGTGTTCACTGCGACTCCTGGCATTGGTGTGAAGGGGTTTAAATAAACTCAAACCGGTGGAGTTGCACCAACCAACTGACGAAGGCGCCGACGACCGCCAACCGGCCGATTTGTCGCCGCGTTCTGTTGCTCGCCGCGCGAGGCGCCGGTGACCAACCGCGTGTCCGTGACACCAGCACCGGAGCCATGACCAGAGCGAGCCCGGCGAGCGCGAAGATGGCGGGATTGGCCTGCCATGCCAGGTCGGGGTGACCCGCGACGAGTGCTGTCGCGGCGGTGGTCATTCCGCAGGCGGGGCAGGGGATTCCGGTGGTGGACCGCAGAAGGCACGGCACGCCGAGCCCCGTTGCCTGGCTCAGAGCCGGATAGACGATTGCGGCGCCACCGACCAGATAGCCGAAGAGCGCCAGTCGTTCCGGCACTGAGTATTCGCGACGCCACACCGAGGTCTCCTTGATCTGAGCCCGATGATCGTATAGGTGCGGTGGGATCGTCGCCACTCCACTTAATCGCCTTGTTGGGGGAGCCGTTCGTTTGTCTGTGGTCGGGCCGCGTTTGTGGCCGGTCGCGTCACAGGGAGTCCGGCCGTGATGCCTGATAGTGACGCTGATAGTGATGCCGATAGTGATGAGCGTGGCGGTCGGCTAGTCTGGTCGGAAGTTTGCTTGTCACGAGGGGGAGCGATGCTCGACGATGGCCGGGGCAAGGCGCGGGTCGCGGATTCACTGCAACTCAGCCATGTCGATGTGGATCTTGATGGTCTGGCGGAGTTCACCGCGTTGCTGGGCCGCGAACGCGCGGTCAATCTCATGCCTTCCGCGCACAACATCGGCCAGGACCACAGCGACGGTGTCCGGTTCGGCTATCGCAATCCGGGCGACCGGGTCCAGTCGGTGCGGACCCGATATCAGGAGTCGATGAGCGCGGCCGCGGAGAATCTCTCCTCCTATATCGAAGCGGCCGGGGTGCTCATCGAGGCGATGAAACAGGTCGAGGCGCAATATCGCCATGTCGACGCGTTGTCGGTCGCCAATTCTTTGGCCATCAACGCGAGTTTCACGCAGGTCATCACCGACATCGAAACCAAGCGTGTGACCGCGATGGCCGCCGCGCAGACGCGCGGCCTCGAGGCGAAGTTGCGCTTCATCGAATAGGGCCGGGGAATGCGTTATCGGGTCATGGTCCGCACGGCGTCGCGCAGAATCAGCTCGACCGACTGAGGATTGTCGAGATAACCGCCGACCATCGCGCCGTCGCGCAGCAGCACCAATGCCTCGGCGACTCGCTCGGGCTCGGCCTGCCCGGCGGCGGCGAGCAGTCCGGCGAAGGTCTGCCGCAGCCAGTCTCGATGGTCCGCCACGGCCCGCCGGACGGGGTGGGTCGGGTCGGGATATTCCGCGGCGGCGTTGATAAAGGGGCAGCCCCGGAATCCGGGACCGCAGATCATGCCGGCGAGCCCGACGAAGAACGCGTCGATGGCGTCGGATGCGGCGATCGCGCCGGTGCCGGCGTTGACCGCGTCACGAATGAGCTGGTCCTGATATCGCACGTGCGCGACGACGAGATCGTCCTTGGTGGCGAAGTGGCGATAGAACGTGGCCTTGGTGACGCCGCTCTCGGTCGCCAGTCGGTCGACGCCGACCGAGTGGATCCCCTCGGCGTAGAAGATCCGCGATGCCGTCGCGACCAGTCGTTGGCGCGCCGGGGTGCCTGCGATTGTGGTCACGACGGGTCATCCTATCGCCAACGAGGGCGAACGCCGCCGTTGACAAGCAAGAACGGTCGGTCTACCTTTCCTCCTCAGAGAGACCGAACGGTCTGTCTCGATAGGTGTGCCTTACTGGAGGAGCGGACGTGCCCGAGACAACGCAGATCGTCTTCATTCATGGCATGTATATGAACGGTCACAGCTGGCGTCCATGGGTCGACCGGGCCACCAGCCAGGGATTCGAGTGCTTCGCACCATCCTGGCCCCATCACGACGGCGAACCCACCGCGCTGCGGTCGCGCATCGACCCGGCGCTCGGCTCACTCACCTTCGGTGGCATCACCGCGCACCTGAAGGCGTTCATCGACGCCCTGCCCGCCCGGCCGATCCTCATCGGACACTCGATCGGCGGCCTGGTCGTGCAGAAACTGATCAACGACGGGTACGGCGCCGCCGGCGTCGCCATCTGCCCGGCCCCGCCCGCGGGGGTCTTCACCGCCTCGCCGACGTTCGTGCGCGCCAACTTTCCGCACGTCAACCCGCTCGCCGGCAGTCGTCCGGTGGTGATGACCCCGAAACGGTTCCACTACACCTTCGCCAACACGATGACCCGAGCCGCCAGCGACGACGGGTTCATCCGCTACGCCGTGCCCGAGAGCCGCAACGTGCCCCGCACCACCCTGACCTCGCAGGGGCGGATCGACTTCGCCACACCACACGCGCCGCTGCTCGTCATCGCCGCCGACCAGGACCACCTCACCCCGCTGGCGCTGATTCGTCGCAACGTCGCGGCCTATCGCCGCGACGCGGGGACGGTCGACTTCATCACCTATGCCGGTCGGTCCCACTTCATCTGCAACCAGCCCGGCTGGGAAGAGGTCGCCGACGCCAGCTTCGCCTGGGTGCGGGCGCACTAACCGTCGCCACCCACAATGGGGTTAGGCTCATCGATCGCCGTAGTGATAACGGCAAGCGATGATTTCGACGTCTCCGTCCTCGATCCGATAAACGAGCCTGTGCTCGCGATCAATGCGTCTGGACCAGAACCCCGATAGCTCACCGCGAAGGGGCTCTGGCTTGCCGATTCCCTCATGCTCGTTGCGCATCACATCGGCGATGAGGTCGTTCAGGCGCTTGATGAGTCTCCGATCGGTGTGGCTCAGGTATTGATCCCACGCGGTGGCGGTGAAGACGAGCCTCACGCGACATCCCGCGTGGTCGCGGGGTCGACGAGGGTCCGCTCGCTCGTTTCGCCACGCTCCAGCTCGCCGATCGACCGACGTAGCGCCGCAGCGTTGCTCGGGTTCCGGAGCAGGTATTCTGTCTCCCTCATCGCTTCATATTCGGCCAGCGGCACGATGACGACCGGTTCGTGGCCCGACCGGGTGACGACCACTTCCTCGGCGTCGTTGATCACGCTGTCGAGCTCGGCTGCCAGGTTCTGCCGAAGCTGGGTGAAGTTCACGGTTCGCACGAGATGCCCCTCCCTGGACGTACAGAAAACTGTACCTCATAGGTTACGGGCGGGTCAGGGTGGACCAACGGCAAACCATGCGTCGACGTGTAGCGTCTGGGGGGCCCTTCTCAGGCCCATGGCGCGTGCGAGGTGAGCAGGAGACGACATGGCACATCATGATCCGCCCGGCCCGCGGCTGCTCGCCGTCAGTGACCTGCACGTCGGTTATCCAGACAACCGTGAACTCGTGCGCAACCTGCGACCCACCCACGACGACGACTGGCTCATCGTCGCCGGCGATGTCGGCGAAAAGGTGGCCAGCATCGAGTGGACGCTGCGCACCCTGCGACAACACTTCTCGGCGGTGATCTGGGTGCCCGGCAATCACGAACTGTGGACCCCGTCGAATGACCCGGTGCGGCTGCGCGGGGAGCAGCGTTATGACCATCTTGTGGGCCTGTGCCGAAGCCTCGGGGTGATCACTCCGGAAGACCCGTACCCGGTCTGGGACGGACCCGGCGGCCCGGCGGTCATCGTGCCCATGTTCCTGCTCTACGACTACAGTTTTCTGCCGCCGGGCGTCGAGACCCGGGAAGCGGCGCTCGAGTTGGCCTACTCCACCGGCGTGGTGTGTCAGGACGAGATGCTCCTGCACCCCGACCCCTATCCGACCCGGCAGGACTGGTGTTGGGCCCGGGTCGAGGCGACGGCCAGCCGCCTCGACGGGCTCGACCCCGGTTCGCGCACGGTGCTGGTCAACCACTTCCCGCTGACCCGGCACCCGACTACGGTGCTGCGTTATCCGCAGTTCGCGCAGTGGTGTGGCACCGATCGCACCGCAGACTGGCACCTCAGGTTCCGCGCCGCCGCGGTGGTCTATGGCCATCTGCACATTCCGCGCACCATGGAGATCGACGGGGTGCGGTTCGACGAGGTGTCGCTCGGCTATCCACGAGAGTGGCGACCGCGGACCCACCGGGCGCCGTGGCCCCGTCAGATCCTGCCGGACCCGTCATGATCGGCGCGTGGCTCGGGCCGCCCATCAGCGCCGAGGACTCCTTCGTGGACGCCGACGAGTCGGTCCTGCTGCCCGCCGAACGCGAGTCGATCGCGCGTGCCGTGGGCAAACGCCGGTCGGAGTTCACCACCG
The DNA here is from genome assembly GCA_963736695.1 of uncultured Actinomycetota bacterium. GTDB lineage: Bacteria > Actinomycetota > Actinomycetes > Mycobacteriales > Micromonosporaceae > CAVTPU01. The sequence goes on along the minus strand of CAVTPU010000004.1, from coordinate 959,137 downwards.
TGCGCGCCTGCGCGCGCGTCGCGCTCGCCCGGCTGGGCATCGCAGCGGTGCCGATCCTGCCCGGACTGCGCGGTGCCCCCACCTGGCCGGAAGGCGTCGTCGGCAGCATGACCCACTGTGCGGGTTATCGGGCGGCGGCGGTGGCGTGGCGACGCCACGTGGCGAGCATCGGCATCGACGCCGAGCCGCACGAGCCGCTGCCCGACGGGGTCGATCGGCTGGTGATCCGTGACGAGGAACGGCGGAGGGTGCGTGACTACACCGACCAGGCGCCGGACATTCATTGGGATCGACTGATCTTTAGCGCCAAGGAGTCGGTCTATAAGGCCTGGTTTCCGCTGACTCAGCGATGGCTGGGTTTTGAGGAGGCGAGCGTCACCTTTGACCCGTCGACTTGTCGGTTTGAGGCCGAGTTGCTCGTGCCCGGCCCGGAGATAGACGGCGTGGCATTGTCCACATTCGCCGGACAGTTCCTGGTTGATCGTGGCCTCATCGTGACCTCGATCGTGCTCGCCGGCATCCATGGGCAAGAGTCACAAATAACACATTGACGCCGTCAGATGGATGTCCGTCTCTCGCGTTGCGCACGCCGTCAGGCTCGGGTAGTTATGAGTCAACTATCCGTTTGGATGCTGGGAGTTTCACGCTATCGGGGCTGTGGTCTCGTTCCCGGCGTCGCCGGCTGCTAGCTTGCTGAAGCGGACAATGCGATTGCGTGAGCCGGAGGCCCAACCACCTCCGGCCTGGCCTGGGGGGGCGTGGAGACAATGGGTTCGGTCGTGTCTGGACAGTGCGTGGAGTCGATGGCGGAGATGGATCGACCCGAATCCAGTCAGATGCCGACCGTGAGCGTCGTGATCCCGTGTCTCAACGAGGAACGCAACCTTGGCTATGTCTTCTCCCGGATGCCCGCCGCCGTCACCGAGGTGGTTCTCGTCGACGGCGGCTCACGCGACGACTCGGTCGAGTGCGCCCGACGCCTGTGGCCATCCGTCGTGGTGGTGAGCCAGAGCCGCACCGGCAAGGGCAACGCGCTCGCCTGCGGATTCGCCGCGTGCACCGGTGACATCGTCGTGATGCTCGACGCCGACGGCTCGGCCGACCCCGCCGAGATTCCGCGGTTCGCCGCCGCGCTCATGGCCGGCGCCGACTTCGCCAAAGGGTCGCGTTTCCTGCCGGGCGGGGGCAGCACCGACATCACCCGGCTGCGCCAGTGGGGCAACGACGCGCTGACGAAGTTGGTCAACCTGCTCTTCGGCACGCGCTTCAGCGACCTGTGTTACGGCTACAACGCGGCGTGGCACCGGGTGCTGTCGCAATTGGACCTGCCCGACGTTGACGCGCCCCGACCGCCCGGCGGACAGATGATCTGGGGCGACGGCTTCGAGGTCGAGACGATGGTCAACATCAGGGCGATCGAGGCGCGCCTGCGCGTCGTCGAGGTGCCCAGCGCCGAGTCGGTGCGGCTGCACGGGGTGAGCAACCTGCACGCGTTCCACGACGGCAGGCGGGTTCTCGCCACGATCCTGCGGGAGTTCCGCCGAGGTGGTGACCGCGGGCGGGTCCGGTCGCGGTCACACGAGACGGCGGTCGGCGCCGAGGCGGCCGTCGCCCACGGGGAGGGCCCACGGTGAACTCCCGGACCGGCCCCGGTCCCATTCGGGTCGTCCTCGTCGACGTCGACTCCGAACTGCCAGAGATATCCCCCGTACGCCCAGCGGGCGGGCGCTATGAGGCCGCGTTGGTCTATGTCGTCCGATCTGGACAGATCGTCGCCGCGACACAGATCGCCTTCGACGACACGCCGCTGACCCCGTCACGGCTGCGGGCACATCTGAGCCCGCAGCTCGGCGCCGTGACGGCGCCGAGCTGTCGCGCAGGCAGGCGTCGCGCCGGTTGACGCCGTCGGCGACCCACCCTTCATCAGCGTGGTGGTGGCGAGCACGCTGAGCCGGCGCGACGCGCTCGACCGCTGCCTCACCGCACTGTCGACGATGGACTATTCGGCGTACGAGATCATCGTCGTGGACAACCGGCCCGACTCCTCGCCGGCCCGCGAAGCCGAGCATCGGCGGTTGGCCGGTGTGCCCCGGGTGCGGGTTGTGGTCGAGCCCCGGCCCGGCATCGCCGCCGCACGCAACGCCGGGGCGCGGGCGGCCACGGGCGAGATCATCGCGTTCACCGACGACGACGTCGTGGTGCATCCCCGGTGGCTCGCGGCGACCGCCGCGCGACTGGGCTCCCACCCCCGCGTCGACTGCGTGACCGGCGTGGTGCTGCCCGCCGAACTGGAGACCCCGGAACAGATCTGGTTCGAGCGCTCCGGCAGCAAACTCGCGGTCGGCTTCACCGCCGTGACCTACCGAAGCGCCGACAGCGGGCCATCTCCGTTCGCGTGGCTGCGCCGACGTGCATATGAGGTCGTCGCCGAACCCGACCCGACCGGCGACCCGGCCATCGCCGCCCCGACCCGTTGCTTCATCTATCGGGCCGGAACCTTCGGCATGGGTGCCTCCTTCGCCTTTCGCGCGACCGCGCTGCGCGGCATCGGCGGCTTCGACGAGGCGCTCGGGGTCGGCACCCCGGCCCGCGGCGGCGAGGACATTGCGGCGCTGGCCCGCCTGCTGCGCCACGGCGGACGAATCACCAGCGACCCGGCGGTCATCGTGCACCACTATCACCGCCGCGAACCCGAACTGCTCACAGAGCAGATGTACGGCTATGGGGTCGGCGCCTCCGCGGCACTCGCCGCGCTCGTCCACCGCGACCCGCGCCACCTGATCGGCCTCGCGCACCTGCTGCTCCCCGCAGTCGGGGTGCTCACCGGTCGGGCCAAGCGGCGGCGCGTCAGCGACTATCCGCCCGAACTGGCCCGCGTCGAGACCCGCGGCCTCCTCGCCGGCCCGTTCGCCTATCTGCGCAGCCTGCGAGCTCTGCGGGGCCACCCAACCACGCCGGCCGATCACCCGAGCGAACGGCGGCTCGTCGGCGGTGCGGCGCCATGACCGCACTGCCACCCGACGAGCCCGTCACCGTCACCGTCGCGATCTGCGCCTTCACCCTCGCGCGCTGGGACCAGCTGACCGCCGCAGTGGCGTCGGTGCGCGGGCAACTCCAACCGGGCGACGACGTCATCGTCGTCATCGATCACAACGACACGCTCCTCGCCACCGCCCAGTCGGCGCTGGCCAGCGCCGACACCCGGGTCGTGCCCAGCGCGGGACCGGCCGGACTCTCCGGCGCGCGCAACACCGCCGTCGAACTGTGCCGGGGCCATGTGCTCGCGTTCCTCGACGACGACGCGGTCGCCGGCGACCAGTGGTTGCCCCGGATCAGGGCGGTCTTCGAGGCTAGCGACCACCCACGCCCGGTCATGGCGGCCGGCACCGCCGCGATGCCCCAGTGGCCGGGCGGCCGACGACCACCATGGTTTCCCGCCGAATATGACTGGGTCGTCGGCTGCACCTATCGCGGCCTGCCCGAGACGACCGCCGAGGTTCGCAACGTCATCGGCGCCGCGATGGCGTTTCGGCGCGACGCCTTCACGCACGCCGGCCGGTTCTCCCTCACGGTGGGCCGCGTCGGCGGCGGGGCGACTGGCTGCGAGGAGACCGAGCTGTGCATCAGGCTGCGCGCGGCCCGCCCCGACGCGCGCATCATCTATCTGCCCGACGTGTCGGTCGCGCACACGGTCAGCCCCGACCGGGCGCGGGTGCGATATTTCCTGCGCCGCTGCCTCGGCGAGGGTCGCTCCAAAGCGCACGTGTCCCGACTCGCCGGCACCGGCCCGGCGCTCGCGAGCGAACGCGACTATCTGCGGCGGGTGCTGCCCCGGGCGGTGGCCCGCGAACTCGGTCGAGGGGTGCGCGGCCAGGCCGGGGGATGGCTCGCCGCCTGGCTCATCGTCGCAGGCGTCGCCATCGCCGGCCTCGGATACCTGCACGGATCGCTTCGCGGAACCCGCTTGCTTCGCGGAACCCGCAGCCTCGCCGGGTCGACGGGCGGGGCCCAGTCATGATCCGACCAGGCCGGGCCAACGCGGTGGTGCGCAACGCCGCAGCGCTCATGTTCTCGACCGTGGCGAGCTCCGCGCTGGGCATGGCGTTCTGGATCGCAGCCGTGCGCCTCTACCCCGCCGACGAGGTCGGGCGGGCGTCGGCGGGCGCGTCGGCGATCACCCTGCTCGCCGGATTGGCGCAGCTGAGCCTCAGCTCGGTCTTCGTCCGGTTCCTGCCGGGCGCCGGCGACCGGACCGGACGGATCATCCGCTTCGGCTACGCCGCGGCCGGGGCGGCCTCGGTGCTCGGTGCGGCCGCGTTTTTCCTGCTCGGCCTCGCCCGCGACTTCCTGCCACCCGGGCCCGTGCCGCTCATCGCCTTCTGTGTGGCGGTCTGCGCGTCGACCATCGCGGCCCTGCAGGACAGCGTTCTCACCGCGCTGCGCCGTGCCGCGTGGGTGCCGGCGGGCAACATCATCCTCGGGCTGGGCAAGTTGGCGCTGCTCGTGGCGCTCGCTGTGACGACGGTGCGGGCACCGATGCTCATCGCCTGGGCGGCGCCGATCGTCGTCGCGGTCGTGGCGATCGGCGCGCTGCTCGTCAGGCTCGTCACCGGGCTTCGTCGGGACCAGGCCCGACCGGCCCAACCCCGACCGGAGCAGGGCCTGCCGACTCTCGTCGAACTACGCGGCTTCATGACCTCCGAATATCTCAAGAACATCCTCGGCACTCTCACCCTGACCACCCCACCGCTGCTCGTCGCCATGGTGCTCGGCCCGGAACAGAACGCCTATTTCTACCTGCCCTGGCTGATCGGATCGGCGGCGCTCGCCCTCTCGTGGAACATCTCCGTGTCATTCGTCGTGGAGGCGAGCGGCGAGCCGTCGCGGGTGCGGGAACATCTGCGTCACGCGGTGCGGCTGCTGCTCGCCGTGACGGTGGGCGGCGGCGCCATGCTCGCGATCGCCGCGCCACTCATCTTGGCGACGCTCGGCGACCGATATGCCGCGAGTGGGGCGACCTCGCTGCGCCTCATCGGCCTGAGTCTGCCGTTCGACCTGGTGATGACGCTCTTCTCGGCCGCTGCGATCATGGCGAAGCGCACCTGGGTGATCTTCTGGGCGCAGCTCGTCGCGACCGTCTTCTTCCTCGGAGCCGGCCTGCTCGCGCTGCCGGCCATCGGCGCGGTGGGCATGGCGGCGGCCTATCTCGGCTCCCACGCGGTCATGGGGATCTCGCTCGCCCCCGCGACGATCCGAAGGCTGCGGGCGTTGGTGCGCGACGCCGAGCCCGGCCAGGACTCGGCGTCGACGACGGCTCGCGGGGTCGCGCCGGTGCGTGCTCGCGGTGTGGCTGCCGTGCCCCACCTGCGACCCGGTCACGACGGAGGTCCCGTGCAGGTGGTCTTTCTGCCCGACACCCCCGGGTGGCGGTTGATGAACGACTCGCAGACCGTGCTGATGCAGGCGGTCGAGACCCCCGACCCGATCGCCGGTGACGCCACCATTCCCATGCAACGCGTCAGGCCCGAGTGGACGGACGACGCCGGCAGCGCCGTCCACGGCGCTGCCGGCGCTGACGGTGCTGGTCGAGTGCGCCCTGCCGGGCGTACGAATGAAAGCAGTGCGCGATGACCACCCAGACGGCCGTCGCGGCCGAGCCGGTGACCGGCCACCGGTCGGCGATGGCCTGGATCGCGCTGCTGTTGGGCTGCCTCACCCTGTCGCTCGCGCTCGTGCGGGAGCCGGTCGGCGCGGCCAGCCTCGCGGTGCTGCTGCCGTTTGTCTGCTTTGGACCCGGGCTCGCGTTCGCCAGCCTCATCAGACTCGGCGACTGGGTCTCGTCGTGGGCGATGGCGTTGGTGCTCAGCCTGGCCCTCGCCGGGGTCGCCGCCGACGCCATGCTGTGGGCGCGGCAGTGGCATCCCCTCACGGGCTATGTCGCGCTCGCCGTGCCGACCGTGATCACAGCGGCGATCGCACTGGTCGTCGACCCCAGTCGCGGCGGTCATGGGCCGGCCGTCGGTCCGCGACCACAACGGTCGGCCGCCCCGGCACCCAGGCTCTCGGACGAGACGTCGGTGCTGCCCCGCTTCGCCGCGATCGAACCGTCGGCCCAGACCTCGGTGTTGCCACGCATCACCGACAGGCCTCCCACCGGTTCGCATCTCACGATCGACCACGGCGGTGACGCCACCGCGGTGCTGCCCCGGTGGCGCGACGACCGGCCCGACGCCCGCGTCGTCATCGTGGCGGGGCAGGGGGGCGGTGATCAGACGACGGTGCTTCCACGGATCGTGAGCACGCCAGCGGCCCAGACCTCGGCCACACCAGCGGCCCGGACATCGGCCACGCCGACGCGGCTGATCGCGGCAGTCTCGGTCGAACTGGCCATCGCCGCGGGGGTGGTCGGCTTGTGGTTGTGGAGCCTCACCCGCTCGGACGTGAGCGGAGTCGACGACTATGGGCTGCTGTGGCAGGTGCATCCGGCCTTCTTCGCCGCGATCGCCCTCTGCGTGCTGCGATTCGTCGTCGAGCTCGCCCGGCGACACCCGCGCGGGATGATCCTCACCGGCCACACCGTGCTGCTCGTGCTCATCATGCACGCGACCGTGCCGTTGCTCATCGCCGAACCCGAATACGCGTGGACATATAAGCACGTGGGGGTGGTGGAGCTCTTTCTCAGTCACGGACAGATCACCAACCCCGACGACCTCTACCAACAGTGGCCGACGTTCTTCGCCGTCGTCGCTCAGCTCGTCGCGGCGAGCGGGGTGGGCAGTCTGCCCATCGCGGCCTGGGCGCCGGCCTTCTTCGACCTCGTCTTCTGCCTGCCGATCATCGCGATCGCCCGCACACTCTCGGCCGATCGGCGAGTGCCTTATCTGACCGTCTTCATCTTCTCCGCGGCCAACTGGGTCGCGCAGGATTACCTGTCGGCGCAGGCGTTCACCTATCTCCTCGGCCTCGGCACGACCCTCATCATGGCCCGCTGGTTGCGTCGCACCAATTCGACGGCCGGGGGAAAGATCCCCGCACCGCTCGCCCGACTGTGGGCGTGGGTCGGCCGAGACCTCGTCGAGGTGCCCTACGCGGCCCGCTATGCCCGTCGGTCGGCGATGGCGGTGCTCTGCCTCGTCTACGCCGTGGTCGTCACCTCACACCAGCTCTCGCCCTATGTCATCGTCATGAGCGCGGGCGCGCTCGTCGGCCTCGGCCTCGTGCGTCCGGTGTGGATCGTGCCGATCTTCCTCGCGATCGCAGTCGCCTTTCTGCTGCCCCGGTTGGAGGTCGTCGACAACTACGGACTATTCAACGGATTCAACTTCTTCAGCAACGCCCAAGCGGCCAAGCCGGTCGCCGGCACCTCGGCGGCGCGGGTCTTCTCCGCACACGTCGCGCAGCTGCTCTCCCTCGTCGTGTGGGGGCTCGCGGCACTCGCCGTCGTCGCCTCACGCCGCCGCCTCGGGCCGGTCGCCGCCCCCGCCGTGCTCGCCTTCAGCCCGTTCGCGTTGCTGCTCGCGCAGTCCTATGGCGGTGAGGCGATCTATCGGGTCTATCTCTTCTCGATCCCCTGGTGTTCGCTGCTCATCGCCACACTCGTGCTGCGAAGCCGGTGGCTGCCCCGTGGGCTCGGCGTGCCGGGCGCGGCCATCGTGCTCACCGCCGCCGCGCTGGCGTCGATGCAGGGTGCGCACGGTCAGCTCGGTTTCAACCGGTTCACGACGGCCGAGGTGCGGGCCAGCCAATTCATCTATAACCACGCCGAGCCTGGGGCCGACATCGTGCTCGCGGCCGGCAACTTCCCGACCCGGTTGACCGCCACCTATGGTGCCTTCGCTAGCGGCCCCAACAGTGACCGTTCCCTGCTCAACCCCGACGAGGACCTGGTCAAGCTGCATCTCAACGAACGCGACCTGCCCACCATTAACGCGAACTTCGATGCCGAGGTTCCGACCTATCTGGTCTTCAGCCCGAGCATGCGACAGTTCCTGCACTATTTCGGTTATGCGCCGGACGGCGCCTTCGACCGCCTTCAGGCGTTGATCGCCCGGTCTCCACAGTGGAGGCTGTTCCACCAGGACGGCGATGTGGTGATCTTTGTGTATGTTCCGGCCGGGCGTGCGAAGTGAGTCGTCAGTCGACCGACTGATAGGCCACGACCCAGTCGACGTCCATGGCGACCCGCGTCGGAGTCGTCGAGTTGGGACACGCGTTATAGGACTTGCCGCATTCCCAGGCCTGGGTCTGAATGGCGATCGACATCGGGTTGTCCGGGACGTTCGCCGTGGTCATCGTCGCCCACACTTTGCCGTCGAGGCGATAGACCAGCTCACCCGGCTTCCAGTCGAGCCGGGCGGTGTGCCAGGTGGAGAAATCCGGACCCCGGGTCGTGCGCGACATCTGTCGGTTGTCGGAGCCATAGTGCAGATAGGCCCACAGTTTGTCGCGCTGCCGACCGTTGTCCTCGGCAATGTCGATCTCCGGCGGCCACACGTTGGATGTCGGCCAGAGCAGGATCGCGTAGGAGATCCCGTAGCCTTTCTGCATTCGATAGCGAATCTCGAAACGACCGTGTGACTGGGAGAACGTCTTCGCGTTGGAGACGCCGCCGCTGGCATAGATGCGACCGTTGGGGGTGGTCTCCTCGTACGCGTCGATCGTCAATTTGCCGCCGCGTTGGCTCACGTGCGACGGCATCCACCACCCGCCCGGATCGCCGCCCGGTTCGCCCTCATAGGTGTTCCATCGGGCGGTGAAGTCGCTGTTGAAGTCCTCGGCGAAGGTCTGCCGCCAGCCGGCGACATCGCCGGTGGGCATGGCCACGCCGGACGGGGGCGGTCCGACGTGGCGGACGGTGGTGACGCCGCCGGATGATGTGGGGTCGGCGGCGGCATCGTCCACAGTGGGGCTGGCGGCCGGTGCGGCGACCTGCCCTGACCTCGGCCAGAAGATGACCACACCGGCGAGCACCACCACGAGCACGGTGGCGAAGGTGAGCGTGGCGTTGCGCCAGGTCGACTCCCGCGACGAGGGCTCGTCCGGGCGTGCGTTGGCTGGGAGTTCGCCCTGATAGACCATCGTCTCCGGGATCAGAACGCGGGCTGAAACAGGCGGGTCGGTGCGCTTGACGGCCATGCGGTGGCTCCGGTGCGGTGGGGGCGTCGGGGGGTGGGGAGCAGCGTCAGCATAGTGGCCGGCGGCAGTGGCTGCCGCCGATGTCACGACCGGCAACCCCGCATTGCGGGACAAGCCTCGCCAAAGGGAACGTCGACCATGGGCGGGTCGCCGCCGAGGGGCGGCTCGGACTAGCCTTGAGCACGTCAGCAACGAGCCGAGCGGCCGGGTGGGCCGCACCGGGGGTGGACGCGGCAATGATGCCTGAGACGGGTGCGCCGCACGTGACCTTTGAGGTTCCCGCCGTGAGTCTCGACTCCGACGCGGGCTTTCGGGCGCTGGTCGAGTTGTCACCCGACGCGGTGTTCATCATCGCCAACGGCTATCACATCTTCGCCAACTCGCGCGGGCTGGCTCTGCTGGGCGGGCGCACCATCCAGGACCTGCAGACCCGCCCCTCGCTGGACTTCATGCACCGCGACAGCCGCGGCGACGCCGACGAACGCATGCACATGATGGTTGACGAGCGCAAACCCCTCGGATATGTCGAGGAGAAGATCGTGCGCCTCGACGGCGCGGTCATCGACATCGAGGCGGCGGGCACGCCCATCGTGGTGCACGGCCAGGCCGCCGCGTTGGTCGTGGTTCGCGACATCACCGCACGGAAACAGGCCCAAGCCGCTGTGAGGTCGGCCGAGGCCCGGCTGCAGGCAGCCTTCCGGCACGCGGCCACCCCGATGCTCATCGTCGACGCCCGCGGTCGGGTGCTCGCCGCCAACCCGGCTCTGGCGCGCCTCGTCCGGCGGGACCTCGGCGACATGATCCACGAACAGTGTTGGCAGATCGTGCACCCGGAAGACCTGCCGGTGGTGCAGCAGAGTTGGGCCAAACTCATCAACGGGGCGACGAGATCCATCGACGGGGAGTTTCGTTATCTGCGGGTCGACGGGCGGCGCGGCTGGGTTTATGCCTGTGCGGCGGCGCTCGGCGACGACGAGGAATTCATCATCCACCTCACCGACATCACCGACGCTCGCCGCGCGCGGAAACGTCTCGCGCAGCGTGCGACGCAGGATTCGCTGACCGGGCTGCCCAACCGTTATGTCATCCTCGATCAGCTCAGCCCCCGTCGCCCATATGCCGACCGGTTCCTCACGGATCGTTCCGATTGGCGCGCGACCGACGTCGGTGAGACCGACGAGTCGGCGGCACTGCTCTTTCTCGACCTCGATGGCTTCAAACAGATCAACGACCAGTACGGGCACCAAGTCGGCGACGTGATCCTCGGTGTGGTCGCCACCCGCTTGCGTCAGGCTGTGCCCGACACAGACACGGTCGGACGCCTCGGTGGAGACGAATTCGCTGTCGTGGTCCGCGGCCGGGACAGTGCCGTGCGGGCCGAGGAGGTGGCGCGACGCATTCTCGCGATGCTCGCCGAGCCGATCTCCGTCGGCGGCGTCACCGTCGTCATCGGCGCGAGCATCGGCATCGCCACAACCCCGGATCTGTCCGCACGGCCCGCGCAGACCCTGCTGTCGGAGGCGGACGCCGCGATGTATGAGGCGAAGACCCGCACCCGTGGTGGGGTCGGTCACGACGTGGACGCCACATCCGAGGAGTAGTCGCACCGGATCAAGGCGCACGCCGGTCGGGGCCACTCCGATGAACGCCGCGCCCTGCTAGGCAAAGAGATTTAAATGTCTTAGATTGATAGCCGTTACGATCAACGATCGATCGAATGGGGCTCATCATGCAGAAACAGCCTTCCCGCGTGCTACGCCGTGCCGTGCTGGCGGCCACAGCAGTCGCCGCTGTCGCCGGTGGAGCACTGGTCGCTCAGACCCCGGCCTCGGCCGCCGTGGTCATCTGGAACGGCAGCTGGTCCACCCAGGCGCAGTGCGAGGAGGCCCGAGTCGAATACGCCGACGCCACCGACTACATAACTTTCCCCTGCGTCTACAAGACCTCTCCGACTGCGGGATGGTATTTCAAGGCGTACATGCTCCAGTTCTGATGTGTCGGGCTCGTCCAGTCACACTCGGCGAGGCGCCGACCGGCATCAATGTCAGAGACATTGCGCAGCCGGTCGGCGCCTCGCCGAGTTTAGGACGGTCGTGTCACGGATCTGGCGGTGCTCGGACTTAGCGGCTCTCGACAGAGTTGCCGGTGCGCTGCTTGGGGGTGTCGACGCTGCGGTGCGACGTCGACGCGCCGACCATGAGGTGCGGGAACTTCAGATCGAACGCGGGGCGTTCCGAGCGGATGGCCGGCATCCGGTCGAAGTTACGCAGCGGCGGCGGGCAACTCGTCGCCCACTCCAGTGAGTTGCCGTAGCCCCAGGGGTCGTCGACCTCGACGATCTTGCCGCTCTTGTACGACTTCCAGACGTTCCAGAAGAACGGCAGGATCGAGATGCCGACAATGAACGATCCGACGGTCGAGATCATGTTGAGCGTCGTGAACCCGTCCTGCTCCAGATAGTCGGCGTAGCGTCGGGCCATGCCTTCGGTGCCGAGCCAGTGCTGCACGAGGAAGGTGGTGTGGAAACCGATGGTGGTCAGCCAGAAGTGCACCTTGCCGAGTCGCTCGTCGAGCATGCGTCCGGTCATCTTTGGGAACCAGAAATAGACCCCGGCGTAGGCCGCGTAGACGATCGTGCCGAAGAGCACGTAGTGGAAGTGTGCGACGACGAAATAGGTGTCGGAGACGTGGAAGTCGATGGGGGGGCTGGCGAGCAGCACCCCGGTGAGCCCACCGGCGAGGAAGGTGACCAGGAATCCCATCGAGAAGAGCATCGGCGTCTCGAAGGTGATCTGGCCGTTCCACATGGTGCCGATCCAGTTGAAGAACTTGATGCCGGTCGGCACGGCGATGAGGAACGTCAGGAATGCGAAGAACGGCAGCAGCACCTGACCGGTCGTGTACATGTGGTGCGCCCAGACGCTCATCGACAGCGCGGCGATGGCGAGGGTGGCGGCGACGAGTCCTTTGTAGCCGAAGATCGGTTTGCGGCTGAAGACCGGAATGATCTCGGAAACAATACCGAAGAACGGTAACGCGAGGATATATACCTCAGGATGGCCGAAGAACCAGAATATGTGTTGCCATAGCAATGCGCCGCCGGTCGCCGCGTCGAAGACGTGACCGCCGAATTGTCGATCGGACTCCAGCACCAGCAGCGCTGCGGCGAGGGCGGGGAAGACCATGAGCACCAGCAGGCTGGTGACCAGCATGTTCCACGTGAAGATCGGCATGCGGAACATGGTCATGCCGGGCGCGCGCAGCGTGAGGATCGTGGTGATCATGTTGACGGAGCCGAGAATGGTGCCCAGACCCGAGATCGTGAGGCCGACGATCCACAAGTCGGCGCCGGCGCCGGGGGAGTTGGTCGCGTTCGTCAGTGGGGCATAGGCGAACCAGCCGAAGTCGGCGGCTCCGCCCGGCGAGAGGAAGCCGGCGGTCGCCAGCGTGCTGCCGAACAGATAGAGCCAGTATGCGAAGGCGTTGAGCCGGGGGAAGCTGACGTCCGGCGCGCCGATCTGCAACGGCACCAAGTAGTTGGCGAACGCGAAGACGATGGGCGTGGCGAACATCAGCAGCATCAGCGTCGCGTGCATGGTGAACAGCTGGTTGTATTGCTCGGGCGAGAGGAACGCGAGCCCGGGTTTGCCCAGCTCGGCACGCATCACGAGTGCCATTACTCCGCCGATGGCGAAGAAGACGAACGACGTGACCATATACATCATGCCGATTTGCTTGGCGTCGGTGGTGCGCAGCAGACGGGCGAGTGCCGAGCCTCGGGGGGCCTGTCGCACCGGCCATGGTCGCGTCGTGACCGGCGTCGGCTCGATAACGGACGTGCTCACAACAAGAACCTCCCGGTGGTGGCGTGTCGCACTGCGGCGTCACCTTTCCAGCACTCTAGACCCGTCGTCGGTGGCGGTTGTGGTCACCCGCGCCTAACTTGTCGGCGCTTCCTCCGATGCGATATCGGTGAGATCGTAGCCCGAGACGATTTCGCAGTTGATTCGGATGACCGAGTTCATGTCGACATCCATCCACGGCTGGAGCAATTGCTCATATCGGATGATTTCGGCCGAGTCGACGACTAGTTGCGCCCGTCCAGTGACGACCACACTCCATCCGAGCCGGGTTTCGCGGTCGATGTCGTCGGCTTGATAGGCCACGACGGTCGGACTGGCGAGGTCAACCGCCGCCGTGATCGCGGTGCCGGCGTGACTACGGATGATGATCGCGCCGTTGTCGATGATGTGGTTGACCGGTCGCACTGCGGGCAGCGCTCGTTGAGTAAAGACAATCCGCCCATAAGGGACAGTGCTCAGCAGTGCGAGCGCCTCCTCGCGAGCGAGTTCGCGCAGCGCCCGCCGCTTGTCCGCGCCCGTCGTTGGCGCGGTCGCGGGCCCTTTCGACGTCGATGGCATCATGGACCCCCTCCGACGAGGCTCTTCCCGAGAAACATGTCGTGGCAGTCTGGCGAACGGCATCAGGTCCGGGGCAGGGGCGAAGGTCCCCTCATGTGGTGGCGTTCGGCTCTGGCGACAAGTGGCCCGGCCGGTGGTTGCGCGACCCGCCAGGATGAGGTTTGGTCGGGCGGTCCGATCCACTTCCGAGGAGAACCATGCGATTCGTCTTCGCGCCACCGGCCGATCACACGGCGGGCCTGCTCACCCTACCGTGGCACGAGCCGATGGCAGACTGGGTCGACGACCGCCTGGTTGAGATCCGGCAACGCGGACTTTCGCGACATGTGGTGCGATTCGCCATCGAGGACGGTGAGATATACGCACTGAAGGAGCTCGATGAGCGTCTGGCTCGGCGCGAATACCGACTGCTGCGCCACCTGCGCGAACTCGGCATTCCTGCAGTCGAGGTGCTCGGCGTCGTCGTCAACCGCCCCGACGACCTCGACGCCGTGCTCGTCACCCGATTTCTCGACCACTCCATCTCCTATCGCGCACTCTTCAGCAGTCCCCGAGGCGGACGCAGCGCCGACCGGCTCCTCGACGCGATGGTCGAACTGCTCGCCCGCCTGCACCTCGCCGGATTCATGTGGGGCGACTGCTCGCTGTCGAACACCCTGTTCCGACTCGACGCCGGCGCGCTCGCCGCCCACTTGGTCGACGCGGAGACCGCCGAGCTGCACCCCACCCTCACCGCCGGGCAGCGCGGCTATGACGTGGAACTCGCGTGCGAGCGAGTCGGCGGGGAGCTGTTCGACCTCCAGGCCGCCGGCCTGCTGCCCGCCGGGATCGACCCGATCGATGCCGCCGAACAGATCAGCCGACGCTATGAGGCGCTGTGGTCGGAGCTCACCCGCGAGGACCTCGTGCTGCCCTCGGAACAGCGTTATCGCATCGGCGAACGGTTGCGCAGGCTCAACGAACTCGGGTTCGACGTTGACGAGGTCGAGTTGATCGACGGCGCCGAGGGCAGCCGCCTACGGCTGCGCACCCGGGTCGCCGAGCCTGGGCATCACCGGCGGGTGCTGTTCACGCGTACGGGCCTCGACGCCCAGGAGAATCAGGCCCGGCGCCTGCTCAACGACATCGCCAGCTATCGGGGTTATCTGGAACAACGCGGCCGTCGCCCGGTGAGTGAGGTGGTCGCGGCCAACCGCTGGCTGTCCGAGGTCTATGAACCGGTGGTCGAGGCGATCCCGGCCGGGCTGCGCGGCCGGCTCGACGAGGTGGAGGTTTTCCACGAGATTCTCGAACATCGATGGTTCCTCTCGGAGCGGGCCGGTCGAGACATCGGCACGACGGCGGCGCGCACCGACTATTTCACCCGGGTGCTGCCGGCGGTCCCAGACGACTTCACCATCAAAGCCGACCTCACCGGTCGAGCCCCTGAGAAACGAGACCGCGAAGACATGACAGATGAGCACGAGCCCGCAGCCGGGCACACCGAGCCCGGAGCGATCGCATTCGACGACGACACGATCGACCGCGGATACACGCGTCACGAGGCATATGACTTCCTCACCCGTCGCGCCAGTGACATAGGCTCGGGCGATGACCCGGTCGGAGCCGACGCGCCAGCCGAACCCGCCTGAACCGGCCCCGACCCGGCAGCCGCCGGCCTGGTCGGCCCACCTGCCGACCGGGGTCACGCGCGCCGACGTCGACCTCACCGAACACGGCACCCTCGTCGGAGCGTGGACGGCGGCATGGCGCGCCGATCCGGCCCGCCCCACGCTGCGCACCCTCGACGGCGCGGCCATGAACGCGGGCGAGCTCGAACACCGATCCGCGGCCGCCGCACGCCGCCTTCTCGCGGTCGGGTTACGCCCCGGCGACCGCGTTCTCATATCGGCCCGTACGAGCATGACGTTGATCGTCACCTACATCGGCGCGCTACGCGCCGGACTGGCCGTCGTGCCCGCGAACCCGGACGCGCCCATCGGCGAACTCACCCGCCTCATCGCGGCATCGCGGCCCGCGCTCGCCGTGTTCGACGACCCCGACCGACGTCGGGAAACGCCCGCCGCTGTGAGGTCGACCGCAGTCGACCTCACAGATCTCTCCGCCGGGCGCGGTGACGAACCCATCGACCTGGTTCGGCCCGACGACACCGCGCTCATCATCTATACGTCCGGCACCACCGGTCGGCCCAAAGGTGTGCCGCTCACCCACGCGAACCTGCTCGCCGGGTCGCACAGCGTGCGAATCGCGTGGCGGTGGAGTGCCGACGACACACTCGCACTCGGTCTGCCGCTGTTTCACATGCACGGGCTCGGCGTCGGCCTGCACACCACACTCGTCGCCGGCGCCAGCACGATCCTCCTGCCGCGCTTCGATCCGGCCACCACCGCTCAGGCGATCGCCGACGGGGCCACCCTGTTCTTCGGTGTGCCCACCATGTTTCACCGGCTCGCCGAGACGGCACACCTCAATGCGCTGCGCCAGGTGCGACTCGCTGTGAGTGGTTCGGCTCCGCTGCCCGCGCATCTGCACCAGGCCATCGAAGCGGCGACCGGGCAGGCGGTGCTCGAACGCTATGGCATGACCGAGACCGTGATGCTCGCCGGCAACCCCTATGACGAACACCGGCGGGCGGGCACCGTCGGATTCGCCCTGCCCGGCGTCGACCTGCGGCTCACGCCTCACGACGGCGGCACCGCCGAGATTCAGGTGCGCGGGCCGTCGGTGGTGGCGGGATATCTGGACAACCCCGGAGCGAACGCTGAATCGTACACATCGGACGGTTGGTTTCGCACCGGCGATCTCGGTGTCGTCGACCCCGGTGGCTATCTGAGAATCAACGGCAGGGCCCGCGAACTCATCATCACCGGCGGATTCAACGTCTATCCGCGCGAGGTTGAGGAGGTGCTGCGGTCTCATCCGGACGTGCTCGACTGCGCCGTTGTCGGAGTCCCGTCGCAGCAATGGGGTGAGACGGTCGTCGCCTATGTGGTGGGATCCGGGACGAGTGCCACCACACAGCTCGCGGGCGCGCTCGATGCGTGGTGTGGTCGGGAATTGGCTGCGTATAAGCGGCCACGAGAGTGGCGTTGGGTGGACGAGATTCCCCGCAACGCGCTCGGAAAGATCATGCGTCACGTGTTGCGTGACTGAGAGGGCTTATCCGCTTGTATGGGGCGACAACGTGGGGGTTCAGGGTCGTCACGACGACCCTGAACCCCCACGTTCATGAGCGGGCATTACCGGTGACCAGTCAGCGTGCTGGAATGGTGCCATACACAACGGGGGTGCACGTTATCTTCACAGTAGACTGCAGTACGGGTGAGCGAAGGCTGGGAAGGTTATACCACCGATTCGGGCAATGCCGCGTAGTTAAGCGTTTGGTGGGGGATGCAAGTGGGCCGTTCGGCTGATTGGTGATGAGGCAATAGGGACGGGATCTCTGATAAACAGGGCAATCGACCAAGATCTACCTGTCTTCGGAGGTCCCGTTGGATGTTCCAGTCTGGGCCCTCGACGGGGCCACCAATGCCGTGATCCTCGAACTGCTCGCCGCTGCGGTGCGCTGATCCGTTAGGGGGCTGACCCGACGGGCTGGTCAGTCACGGGCTGGTCAGTCACGGGTTCACCGGTGCGGTGAGCAGTGCGAGGTCGAGACCGAAAGCCACCACCACCGCGCCCGGCATGACGGTCAACGCCGAGACCGGATCCGGCACCGTCACCGGCGGTCCGATCTGCTCGCACGAGACCAGATCCCACACGCGCACGGTGCTGTCATCCCCGCCGGAGATCGCCACCGGCCGCCCGTCGAGCTCGCCGGTCGCGATGGCGGTGACCGCTCCCACGTGTCCGGTCAATGGTGGCGGGCTGACCGAGGAACCGAGATCCCACAGACGGATCACCCCTTTGTCGTCGCCGGAGACCGCGATGGTGCGCTCACCGTGGTCGCTGATCGCGAGTTCGGTCACCGTCGCGTCGTGGCCGGTCACGCACGACAACTCGGCGCCGTCCCGCAGGTCCCACATTCGCACGGTCTTGTCCTGTCCGCCGGCGCTCACCACCACGGCCCGACCCTCCACTGTGGTGGTCGCGACGGCGCGCACCGACCAATTGTGCCCGGCCATCGGCCCACCGACCGGATCGCCGGTGGCCGAGTTCCACATCTGGAGCTGGCCGGAATGTCGACTGTCGGAGCCACCCGCGATCACCCAGGAACGTCCGTCCTGGACGGTAGCGGCGACGCCGAAGATCGTCGGTGATTCATCCGTCGACACCCTGACCGACGACCAGGTCGCCAGGTCGATCCAATGTAGCCGGGTTCGCGCTTCGAACTCGGCGGCGTCGTCGATGGCGACGACCAGCATCGCCACCGACGACGCGTCATCGGGGAGCACCGTCATCGCCCGGATGCCATAGTTGTCGAATGTCAGCGGCTCGCCCAGTTGGCGTCCCGAGAGGTCATAGCGGCACAGCTCGGTCGCTGAACCGGTGACGATGACGGGCCGTCCGCCGACCGAAGCGGAGACAAGTCGCGTGACCGGTCGACGCAGGCCCGCGAGTCGGGGTGCGGACCGGATCTCCGGGCCCGTCGACCAGACGTGCGCCACGGCATGGCGATTCCCCACGACTGCGGGCGCGTCGTCGACCCGGGTCAGCCCGACGACGGTCGCGTCCGGGACCACGAACGGTTGCCTGACTGGCCGGCCGGTGGCGACATCCCACACGTGTATCCGACCCTTCCGCCACCGGGTGATCGCGGTCGCGCCCACGTCGGTCACGGCCACTTCCAGCGTCGCCACCCACCTGTCGCCGGAGAAGGTCATCGGCTCGCCGATCGCGGCGCCGGTGCGAAGATCCCACCGGCGAACCGTTCTGTCGTAACTTCCGCTCAGCGCGACCGGGCGACCATCCACAGCGGTCACCACAAGCCTGGTGAGGCCGCTGGTATGTCCCGTCAGCGGCTCGCCGATCGGTTGCGGTGCGGCCAGGTCCCACAGCCGCAGGGTGTGATCGCCGCTGGCGCCGGTGATCGCGATGGGGCGTCCGTCCACGGTGGTCGCCGCGACGACCACCGTGCCGTCCTGCTCGGTGTCGAAGCGGCCGACGAGCGCGCCGGTCGCCAGATCGTGAACGTCGACGAAGGGGGACTGGCGCGACTCGTAACCACCGTCGCGGTTATAGGTGGTGGAGAGCAGGACTGTTCGACCATTTAGCGAACAGGCCGCCAGGCTGTCGGTTACGTAATCACCGTTGTGGTTATAGTGATGCTCGAGATCGAACCGGACCACGTGTTCGCCCGTGCGCAGGTCGCGAACCTCGATGAGACTGCGACCGCCAACGAAAGCTATCACTGGCACCCCGTCGAGCGACGTCGTGAGTCTGCACTGTGCTGTAACTTATCTCTTCGCCCACCCACCGTCTCCACAGGCTGTCCCGCTCACACGACCAGAGCTGGGCGCCGGTCGCGAGATCCCACGCCCGCAATATCCGGTGCGGCGGTTCTTTGGCGATCACCATGGTCGGGCCGTCGACATCGGCCTTCTCGACGTGAAAGGCCCCGGCGACTGTGGTCAGCACCCGCCGCAGGCGGGTGCTGACCTGTGCTCCCGTGGCCCACGCGACACCGTTGATGGGGGTCGGGCGCGGTGTGCGTACGGGATCGGTTGGGTTTGAGGGGTTCGCAATGGAGACGGCCGCGAGGTCGGCGGCGAGATCGGTCATGCCGAAACGTGCCGCGTCGATGGCGAGCACGTCCCGTCGGGCCCGCGTGTGCTCCGGATCGTCGGCGGGGAACCGCCAGGCCGAGGTGCGATAGATGGCGGCCATGACGCGGTCCGCGTCGGTGGCGGCGTGCTCGAGCAGGTCCATGACGGTCGCCGGGTCGGTGTGCACGAGCCGGCGAGGATCGCGCAGGAGCGCAGTCCAATTCGTTGACGTGGTCAGTCACCGTTGGCTCCTCGCGGTCATGGGCCATGGGGGCGTCACCGTATCGCGTGGCCAACTGCGGTCACCGGTGTGGTTCGACGCCGCTGCGCGATCCCTGTGAACAAATCTCACACGCACAGCCAAATCCAGAATGGACGTAGTAGTGGAAATCCATATTGGACGTCGTGGTGCGGACTGTCCGCTGGGTGCGGCGCGGCGTCGCCATCAGTCCTTGGTGGCGTCGGCGTGGTGTCGGCGTCGGGTGGCGATGGTCATGAGGGTGGGGACGATGATGATGGTGAGTGCGACGGCGCCGGCGATGAGCCAGAGGTTGGGTTTGCCTGGTTGGGTGGTGTCGATGTCGTTGGCGTTGTCGGTCTGATTGTCGGTGGGTTGGGGTGTGGGGGGTGTGGTGGTGAGTGCGCGGACGATGTTGATGACGCCGTGTCCGTATTGGTTGTCTCGGCCGGGTGGGCCTTTGTCGTCGGCGGTGGTGGTGAGGTGGTTGATGACCTGGGGTGCGGTGAGGTGGGGATATCGGGAGCGGATGAGGGCCGCGGCACCGGCGATGATGGCGGTGGCGTCGCTGGTTCCGGTTCCCTTCCCGTAGCCGCCGTTGAGTCTGGTTGAGGTGATGTCGACGGCGGGTGCGGCGAGCAGGGCTTGCGGCCCGATGACGGAGACTGCGGCGTGGTCGCCGTTTTTGTCGATCCCGGCGGCTCCGACGACTCCGGGGTAGGCGGCGGGGTAGATGTATCCGGGGATCGCGGGGTTGTTGCCGACGCCTGCGACGATCACGACGTCGTGGGCGATGGCCCGGTCGATGGCCCTGTGGAGTTGGGTGTCGTCCGCTCCTCCGAAGGCGAGGCAGAGCACGGTGGCGCCGTGATCGACGGCCCAGTCAATGGCTCGCACGGTTCCGCTGCCATATCCCAGCGTGTTGAGTGCGTCCCGCCCGGCGACGATTGTGGCTTTGGGTGCGATGCCGGTGGCGTCGCCGTGGGCGGCGATGAGTCCGGCCATGGCGGTGCCGTGTCCGTCCGTGTCGGTCTGGGTGTCGGTCGACGGATATGTGGTGTAGTCGATGCCGGCGGTGACGGTGCCGGCGAGGTCTGGGTGTCGGGTGTCGACGCCGGTGTCGATGACGCCGACGATGACGCCTTCGCCTTGACTCTGCTGGTGGGCTTCGGTGATGTGGAGATATCGCAGGTGCCACTGGTCCTGCCGGGCGGATACGGCGGACGGGGCTGAGGCTGCGAAGGTCGGGGCTGCGGAGGCTGCTGCGGGGGTGGCGGTGGCGAAAGCGAGCGTGATGAGGATCGCGGCGGTGACGTGTACGACTCGGCGGTTGAGAAGCGGCCGGGGTGTGCGGGGTGTGTTCATGGGCGTGGTCCGATGTGGGGTCCGGGGTCGTGGTCGGTGGTGTCGGTCACGGGTTCGATGAGGGCCGGAACTCCGTCGGGCACGGCCCACGGGTCGCGGGGGTCGCGGGTGGTTCGGTTTCGCCAGTGTGGGGTGGCGCGTCGTCCGGCGGGTGGAATGTGGTGTGGGGTGCCGGACTGGCGGGGTGGTGGTGTCATGGGTGCGCCCATCGGCGCACCACCCGCAGGTCCGCCCGCCCGCGTACCTGTCCCTGGGGTGCCCGATGGCGGGGTTTGCCCGGCTCGGGTTCCGACGGTCGGGCCTGTTCCCACGCCGGGTGGTGGGGTGCCGATGAGACCACCGGGGGCCAGGGTCGAACCGATGGGAGTGTCGACCCGCGACGAATACCCCGAACCACTGCCTGGGGTGAACCCCGACCCGGGGCCGCCGAGACCTGCCCCTGCGAGGCCGGGGCCACTGGCCAGGACCGGATCACCGTCGGACCCCCACGACAGGCCCGGACCGGTGGGCAGTGGCAACGGCTCGGGAGGATCGAACGCCAACGGCGGAATAGGCGACACCCACGAGCCGCCTCCGCCTGTCGGAGGTGGCGGGGGTGGCGGGGGTGGCGGTGGCCCTTCGATCTTTGGCTTCGGTTTGTATCGTTCGGGAACCGTGATGGTGTGGAGTTCGGGGGCGATCATCTCGTCGGTGCGGCGCATCACCTCACGCGCCTGATCATTGATCCGCTCACGCCAATCGGGAGGCGGCGGCGTCAACGACACAAACGGTGTCGGAGCCTGAGCCTCACCCGGCGACGGGGTGCGCTGCGGCTGAAGCTGCCGCTCAACACCCGCCAGATGGCGAGCCTCATCCATCAACGCACCGATCTCCGAACGCGCCGCCACCAGAACATTCGTAATGTTCTCCAACGCCCGCGCATTACTCCTCGCCGCGTCCGCCTGCTCACGCATCGACCGAATCATCGGATTCACATACTCCACCAACGCCGACGACGCCGAACCCGGCCGGTTCGGCCACCGACTCACCAACTGCGCGAGAGCCTTCGACAACTGATCAGCCTGATCGGTGCACAGATCAGCCATCCGCAACCACGCCGCCCGCTGACGGTAATTGACCTCACTGTCCTCGTCCCTGACCATCTCCCACATCTGCGCGAGGTCATAACGAACCCAATGCGCCGGAGACCCAGGCGGGGCATAACCCTTCATGACCCAACCCGCTGGTGCGATGCCGTCACCCACGCGCCGTCCCCCCACATCCCGACCAGGCAAAAGATCGAAACATGAGACTAGCCGACTACGACCACACCAGACCACCCGTCATCCACAGACCGACCCCGACGATGAAAAAGCGAGATCGGGCTTATCGCAGCGAGGCGACCGCATCGCGAACCCGGCTCACGACGTCGCCGACCGGCACTCGGACGGTTTCACCATCGGCCCGGGAGGTCAGTTCGACCACCCCGTCGGCGAGGCCCCGCGCCCCGACGGTGACCCGCAACGGGATCCCGACGAGTTCGGCATCGCGAAACTTGACTCCGGCCCGTTCGGTCCGGTCGTCGATGATGGTCTCGATGCCGCTGTCTCGGAGTTGTCGATAGATCTGTTCGGCGGCGGCGGCCGCCTCGACGTGGTCGGCCTGCGCGAGCACGATGTCGACGTGGAACGGCGCGACCGCCGCGGGCCAGATGATGCCCTTGTCGTCGTGGTGGCACTCGACGATGGCGGCGAGCGCCCGCTCGACGCCGATTCCATAACTACCCATGATCGGGGTGACTCGTTCGCCGTCGGGTCCGAGCACGAAGACTCCGAGCGCTTCGCTATAGCGATTGCCGAGTTTGAAGATGTGTCCGACTTCGATGGCCCGACCCGCCCGCAGCGGTTGTCCACACTGGACGCATGCCTCGCCGGCGACGACCTCACGCACGTCGACCCACCTGTCCACGGCGATGTCGCGTTCGACGTCGACCCCACGCAGGTGGACGTCGTCGGTGTTGGCGCCGGTAAACATGTCGCGCCGCCCGGCCAGGGCCGTGTCGGCGAGCACCGGCAGGGCAGAGACGCCGACCGCGCCGAGGCTGCCCGGCGAGGCTCCGAGGGCCGTACGGATCTCATCGGGGTTGGCCGGCCGCAGGTTTCCCGCACCGGTGGCGTCGGCGAGTTTCTGTTCGTTGAGCGCGTGGTCACCCCGCAACAGAATCAGGGTGAGCACGTCGTCGATCACATAGACCAAAGTCTTGATCTGACGGTGTGCGGCGGCGTCATAGCCCGCGACGAGGTCGTCGATGGTGCGGGCGCCCGGCGTGTCGAAGCGTTCCGGCGCGGGTGTGCCGGGCCCGTCGTCGATGGGTGTGACCCGGGCGGCGGCACGCTCGACGTTGGCCGCATAACCACAGTCGGGGCAGTCGATGACGAGGTCCTCACCGCTGTCGGTCGGGCACATGAACTCGATGGAGTCTGAGCCGCCCATGCTGCCGTTGGAGGCCTGCACGGCGATGGCGGGGATTCCGAGCCGGGCGAAGATGCGCAGATAGGCCTGGTGGTGCAGGTCAAACGAGTGGTTGAGTCCGTCGGCGGTGAAGTCGAAGCTGTAGGAGTCCTTCATGGTGAATTCCCGGGTCCGCAGCAGCCCGGCCTTCGGCCTCGGTTCGTCGCGGAACTTGGTCTGAAACTGATACCAGATCTGGGGCAGGTCGCGATAAGAGCTCAGTTCCAGCGCCACCGTGGTGATGATCTCCTCGTGGGTCATGCCCAGCGCGAGGTCGGCGCCCTTGCGGTCGCGCAGCCGGAACATTTCGGCGCCGATGCGGTCCCACCGTCCGCTGCGTCGCCACACGTCGGCCGGGTGCATGCTGGGCAGCAGGAACTCCTGTGCGCCGATGGCGTCCATCTCCTCGCGGATGATCGCCATCACCTTGGCTCGCACCCGCACCGCGAGCGGCAGCAAGCTGTAGTGCCCGGCCATCAACTGGCGAATGTATCCGGCGCGCAGCATCAGCTGGTGACTCGGCGCATCCGCCTCCGCGGGTTTGTCGCGGAGGGTGGGGATGTGGAGTTGAGACCAGCGCATGAGGACCTGACTTTCGTGTCACCGTTGGGGCATAGCGTAAGGCGTGCCGCGTGGCGCCTGCCACGCCTTATTGTCACCGGTGCGCGAGGCCGGCCAGAATGGAGGCCCGGTTGGCTCGCCGGGCGGGCGCGATGGTGGCGATCGAGGCCGCGATCGAGGCGAGAACCGCGAAGCCGACGAGCTGGCCAACCGGAAGCGTGGGCAGTCCGTGACCATAACGACTGATCAACGCGTACGACATGAGCCAGCCCAGTGCGGTGCCGCAGCTCACTCCCACGATGGCTGCGACGAACGCGGTGAGTTGGGCCTCGATGAGCAGCGTGACCCGCAGTCCTCGTCGGGACAGCCCCAGTGCGCGCAGTGTCGACAGCTCCCGGATTCGTTCGCGCACCGCGAGCATGAGCGCGTCGGTGATGCCGAGGACCGCGATGATGGTGCATGCGACGAGCAGGGCCGAAAACTGGCCGAGTCGGCGGTTCCACTGGTCGGTGAGTTGCGCTCGTCGTTCGGCCCGGCTTGAGATCGACGCGTACGGGTAATCTCGCAGTGCTTGGTCGAGAGCGGCCCTCGCCTGCTCCACTGTGGACACAGTGGACCGGCGCAGGAGCAACTGGTCGCCTCGGTCGCCGAACGCGGCGGTGAATTCCGGCCAGCCGATGATGAGGTCGCCGGAGACGGCTGAGTCGTCGAAGATCGCAGCGACCCGTCCGTCGATCGGGGTGCCGGCGAAGGTGGTCAGGTGGATCGGATCGTTGAGGGCGAGCCCTCGGGGATAGGCGAGTGTGGTGCGCACCGCGACCGGCATCCGCCCGGCCGCTGTCGGCGTGGTCGCGGCGACGCCGATGAGCGTGTCGGCGAGTGCGCCGGCGATCACCTCGGTCGAGGTGTCCGGTTGGTGGGGTGCGATGGTCGAGACCGACACCGGGGCGCCGGCCAGCCACGCGTGATCGAGGCGGGTCCGGATCACGGTCTCGAATTCCGGCCCGGATCGCAGGCGTGTGTCCAGAGTGGTCGCAAGGGTGTCCCTGGTGTCGGTTCCGACCGCGTCGACCACGAAGTCGATGCGCAGATTCTCGGCGAGTTCGCGTTCGCCTTGGTCGCGTGCGCTGGCCACGAGCACGCTGAGCATCGCCATGACGGCGACGCCGACGAGCAGTGCCCCGGTGGTCGCGGCGGTGCGCGTCGGCGCGCGCAACGCGTTGGCCACGGCGAGTCGGCCAGCCGCCCCGCACAGGCGGCCCGGCAGCCATCCGACCAGTCTGACCAGGGCGGCGGTGAACAGTGGGGTCGCCACCACCACCGCGAGGAGCACTCCCATCGCGCCCGCCGCCATGGGCACCGCGCCGGTGAGTCCGTCGCGGGCGCCGCGTGCCAGCATCGCCAGCCCGCCCGCGAGGATCAGGACGGCGATCCAGGCGCGGCTGACACGGTCCCGGCGGGCCCGGCCGTGTGCGGTCGAGTCGAGAATCTGGTCCGAGGTGGACCGCAGGGCCGCCACGGGCGGCACCCGGCACGCGCGAATCGCGGGCACCAGACTGGCAGCGACGGTGGCGAGCACCCCGACCGCGACGGCGGTCACGATCGTGCCGCCGGTGACGACCAGGCCGTGTCCCGGTTCGGGTGCTCCGGCGGCGTCGCGGCCGACCGCGATGCCCCATGCCAGGGGAAGGCCGAGGAGCACGCCGACTCCGGCGGCAGCCGTGCCCACCCCGAGCGCTTCGGCGAGCATGAGGCCGAGCACCTGAGCACGGGTGGCGCCGACGACGCGCAGCAGGCCGAGCTCGTGGGCGCGGGCGGCGGCGAGCACTGCGAAGGCGTTGTGTCCGACGAGGGCCGCGATGATGAGTGCGACGAGCGCGCTGGCGAGCAGGATCGCGGCGAACTCAGCGACGTATTTGGCGCTGTCGCGGGCTAGATCGGCGCGGACCTGCTCGCCGGTGACGACGGTGTGTCCGGGGCCGGCGGCGTCGCTCAGCTCGGCGGTGAGGCGGCGATGGTCGACGCCGGGCGTGGCAGCGACCGTTATCGATGCGTAGCCACGCGTGCCGGTGAGCGAGGTTATCTCGGATTCGTTGAGGACGAGCAGAGTCCAGCCGTGGAATATCGGCGAGGTTCCGGGGTCGACGGTGCCGACGACGACGAGTTCGCGGTGATGGTCGTCGCGGTCGAGCACGGTGATTCGGTCCCCGACGGAGATGCCTTGCTGATCGGCGGTGATCTGGTCGAGTGTCGCCTCGGCGGGGTTGTGTGGCCAACGGCCGGTGGTGAGGTCGACGGGGCTCATGCGGTCGTCGGTGGGTGGCGACATGGCGTAGCCCACCCGTCCGAGATTCTGCAGAACCCGACTGTCGCGGCCGAGCATCGGCAGGGGCGCCACCATCTGTCCGTGTGCGCTGGCCACCGCCGACAGTCGGGTGACGCGTTCGAGCACTGTGGGGGGCAGCGGATTGGTGATGTCGAAACCGGCCGAATCCGGCGGATCGACCGCGAAGTCGACGCCGCGCGCAGGCCGGGCGAAATCGTCGGCGAAGGCGGCCCGTGCCGTCGCCGCATAGATCAGTGTGCCGGTGAAGAGGCTGACTCCGAGCGCCACCGCCGCAGCGGTCAGCAGGGTACGGATGGCGTGAGCGCGCAGCCCCGCCAGGCAGAATCGGACCATCTCGCCTTGAGCATGCATGCTGCGGCGCTCAACGGCCAGTCGCGGCCCAACGGAGCGCCGCAGCCCGACGGGCAGTCGGCGGAGCTCGACGGTCCGGTGCGGGCGTTAACCGCGTCGGGCGGTTAACGCCGAGCGGTTAACGCCCGGCGAGCAGACGCACGAGCGCGGCGTCGACGTCGAGGTGGTCGGTCTCGCGTCCGCGTGCGACCACCACGTAGGTGCGGCGCAGGAAGCGCACGAGAACACTACGCGGCACCTCGAACAGCGCATTGCCGTCGGGCGAGGAGAGTGCGAGCGCGACGAAGTCCCCACGAGGCGTCGCCCATGGCCACACCCGCACGTCACCGATGCCGGCCGGCTCATCGAGTCCGCTCACCAGCAGCTCGCGGGCGAACGACCAGCTCACCGTCTCGCCACTGGCGGTCTCGGCGTGAAAGAGCACATGCACCGCGTACGGGTCAATTGGGTCATAACGCAGGCTGGCCCGCACCGGCAACGCGGTCGCGTCGGGTGCGACGAGTCGAAGTGATGTCTCGACCTCGACAGTCTGTGGACGAATAGCGCTCATGGCTGACTCCCCCCGGCCCCTTTGTGGCGTGACACCCCGTTGCCCCGCACTCCATCCTCAGGCGATCAGTCCCGCCACGCCGAGTCATTTACCGATCTCACCCAGTAGTGGTAGGAAGCTGTTTGAGAATGATCCTTATTGTGGTTACTGACATGAGGCGTTGTCGTTGACCGACGGTTGGCACGGAAGCGGGCGAAGCGGCAGGGGATCACCGGGAACCGCGACGTTCGCATTTGTCGTACTCACCTCACACCGGTAACGGTCGTCGAGCGGCTGGAGTGACGCATGAGGATGAGAGAACAGCTCCAGGCGATGCGTCACCGCATCCGTGCCACCCGTGCCGGACGCCTCAGCCTGCAGTTCGTCATCGCAGTCATCGGCGCCCTCGTCATCGCCGTTGGCATCGTGCTGATCCCTTTTCCGGGGCCGGGATGGCTCATCGTGCTCACCGGCCTCGCGATCTGGGCACTGGAATTCGCGTGGGCGAAACGGCTGCTGCACTTCACCCGAACGAGGCTGGAACGATGGTGGCATTGGCTCGGTCGGCAGCACTGGACGGTGCGGATGCTCGCCGGGCTGTGCGGTCTGCTCATCGTCATCTCCGTGGTGTGGCTGACTCTGCGCTTCAGCTTCGGGTTCCACTCCTTGCGGGATTTCTGGAACTTTCTCATCGCTCGGTAAATCCGCATATGCGATTGGCGGCTCGCCGAGTGCCGTCGATCTACAGCGGACTGCCGCACTTCGTCACCCGAGATGCCGCTGCTCGCGCAGCCGCGTGTCGCGCGCAAGGTTTTCCTAGGGTCGGCCGGGCACCGTCGGGCTGGGTGAATGCCGGTCGTGCATGACCGGGTCGCCTCTCAGGAGCTGAAAGGAGGAATCAACGATGACACGAAAGCCCATGCGGTGGGGTGCCCGCCTGGCCGCCGCACTGCTGGTCGCGGCCTCTCCACTCGTTGTCGCAAGCGCGGCGGAGGCGACGGTGGCCGACTTTGCGGGGAGTGGGGTGACTGCGCCGGCTGGTGTGGTGTGGGTGCCTGGTGGTTTGGGTGGTCACTGGTGGGTGTCGGATCATATTCAGGGTTTTTGCCGTTTGGATGTGTCGGGCGCGTCGTTGGTGATTAATGGTTCGACGTGTTCGATCGCGGCGACGTCGCCGGGTCAGCCGGCGGTTGATGCGGCGGCTGGGTTGGTTTATGTGCCTGATCTGTCGTCGAAGAGTCGTGGTGTTGTCCGGTTGTTGGTCAGTTCTGTGACGGAGACGGTGCAGGAGACTGTTCAGTTGGCGCCGGGGAAGGGGTTGGGCGGGAATCGTCCGGCTGCTGCGGCGTTGGGGTCGGATGGCGCGTTGTATGTGAGTTTTTTGAAGAACGGCAATATTTCTCGGGTGACTTCTCCGGCGGGCGATCCGGCGGTGCAGTTGGTGCAGAGCGCGGGTGTGTCGTCGGATGGCGGGAGAGTGGTTTCGCTCGCGGCGTTCGGTGCGAATCTCTATCTGGCTGAGGGTGCCGGGGTGACTCGGATCTCGAATGTCGCTGCTTGTGCTAGGGCTTGTCGGGGTACTGCTGTCGCGACGGGTGCTGTCGCTCCGACGGCTCTGGTTTCTGATGGGACCAGGTTGTTCGTGGGTGATGTGAGTGCGGTGTTGCGGCATTATCCGGGGACTGGTTTGACGGAGACGTTGGCGACGACGGGGACGTATTCGCAGACGGTGTATCCGTTGTCGAATGTGAGCGCGTTGGGGTTGAACCCGGTGGGCACGTTGTTGATTGGTGATGATCCGACCGCTGGTGCGGGCGTGCTCACCGGACGACTGTGGACCACCGACAGTAACGGCGCTGCCTTGCCCGGCGGAGGCAATCCCCCGCCGCCTCCACCTCCGCCGCCCGGACCGAATCCGACCCCGATCGCCATCGCGGATTTTGCGGGGAGTGGGGTGACTGCGCCGGCTGGTGTGGTGTGGGTGCCTGGTGGTTTGGGTGGTCACTGGTGGGTGTCGGATCATATTCAGGGTTTTTGCCGTTTGGATGTGTCGGGCGCGTCGTTGGTGATTAATGGTTCGACGTGTTCGATCGCGGCGACGTCGCCGGGTCAGCCGGCGGTTGATGCGGCGGCTGGGTTGGTTTATGTGCCTGATCTGTCGTCGAAGAGTCGTGGTGTTGTCCGGTTGTTGGTCAGTTCTGTGACGGAGACGGTGCAGGAGACTGTTCAGTTGGCGCCGGGGAAGGGGTTGGGCGGGAATCGTCCGGCTGCTGCGGCGTTGGGGTCGGATGGCGCGTTGTATGTGAGTTTTTTGAAGAACGGCAATATTTCTCGGGTGACTTCTCCGGCGGGTGATCCGGCGGTGCAGTTGGTGCAGAGCGCGGGTGTGTCGTCGGATGGCGGGAGAGTGGTTTCGCTCGCGGCGTTCGGTGCGAATCTCTATCTGGCTGAGGGTGCCGGGGTGACTCGGATCTCGAATGTCGCTGCTTGTGCTAGGGCTTGTCGGGGTACTGCTGTCGCGACGGGTGCTGTCGCTCCGACGGCTCTGGTTTCTGATGGGATCAGGTTGTTCGTGGGTGATGTGAGTGCGGTGTTGCGGCATTATCCGGGGACTGGT
The DNA here is from genome assembly GCA_963736695.1 of uncultured Actinomycetota bacterium. GTDB lineage: Bacteria > Actinomycetota > Actinomycetes > Mycobacteriales > Micromonosporaceae > CAVTPU01. Next base: position 929,378 of record CAVTPU010000004.1, on the reverse strand, counting down.
TTGACGGAGACGTTGGCGACGACGGGGACGTATTCGCAGACGGTGTATCCGTTGTCGAATGTGAGCGCGTTGGGGTTGAACCCGGTGGGCACGTTGTTGATTGGTGATGATCCGACCGCTGGTGCGGGCGTGCTCACCGGACGACTGTGGACAGTGAACTCCCTCGCCTCCTAAAGAGGTGAACGGTTCACCGCGAGCCGGCTCGTTCGACTGGTGGGGCTGGGCCATGCTACGCCGGCCCCACCAGCTCCGGCGTACACGTGAATGGGGTTCAGGTCAGCTCGTGTGGCGAGATCAGGCCGCAGCGGATCGCGGTGATGACCGCCTCCAGTTGACTGTGCGAATTCAGCTTGCTCAGGATGTTCTTGATGTAACTGCGACAGGTGTGTGGGCTGATGTTGAGATCTCGTGCCACGGCGCGAACGTCGAGTCCGCGCCCGATCAGTCGCAGCACCTCGTGTTCGCGGGAGGTGAGCAACGCTGTGGGCAGGGCCGCGCTGCGGGGCGGTGGAGTCGGAGCGAGTATCCCGGTCAGCAGCCCGGTCGAGACCACCATGCCGCCGCGGTGTGCGGTGTGCAGAGCCTGGAGGACATCGCGCAGCGCCCCGTCCTTGGGCAAGAATCCGTGGGCGCCAGCCGCCGCTGCTCGGGCGACAAGATTGGGCTCGGTGTGCGCGGTCAGGATCACCACCCGCAACTCCGGATGTCGCGCGAGGAGTTGTTCCGTCGCGGTGATGCCGTCGAGGTCGGGCAGTTGGACATCCATGAGCACCACGTCGGGGCAGAGCTCGGCGGCGAGTCGGAAGGCGCACTCGGCCGTCCGAGCGTGCCCGACGTATCGCAGCGACGGGTCGGCATTCAGTGCGATCGCGAGAAGATCGGCGAAGGTCTGATGATCATCGACCACGAGAACCGAGACGCCCGGCTTGGCCGCCTCGACGAGCACGCAGTCACGCTCCGCCTCGTCGGTACAAACTCCGCTGGTCATCTACGCTCCTGGGGCCGAGGGATCTGAGCCGTGATCTCGGGCGTGGAAGGTTAAGCAAACCTCAAAATGACTTTAACCAGAAGGCCCCCGTGATGGCAGTCGCGGATCCGACCTCATAACCGCGCTCCGGTCTGTTGTTCCGAACCATACGGAGCGTCACTAGTGGGCCAGTCGGATAGGCGGACTCACCCACGCGGCTCATCCATCCCCCAAATTCGGGGTCGCCATCCCCCCTCCCAGGGCGTACCCGCGAATCCCGGCGTCGGGAAACCTGCCAGACATGACTACGAGGGACACCACGCCGACACCGTTTCGAGTCGACATCTTCGGTCCGACCGTCGCCGTGACCCCACACGGCCGGCTCGCCGGTCGCGACTTCGGCGGAGTCAAGCAGCGCCAGATCCTGGAACTGCTGGTGCTGCACGGATCATTGAGCAAGGGGGAACTCGCCGACCTGCTCTGGGAGCAGAACCCGCCGGTCGAATACGTCGCGACGCTGGAGAGCTATGTCTGCATACTGCGGCGGCGACTCGACCCGGCCGCGTCGGCTCGATCCTCCGTCGTGCTCACCCGCAGCGGCGGGTATGCGCTCGACTTCGACCGGGTCAGCACCGATCTCGGCCGGTTCCACACACACATCACCGCAGCTTCCGGCGCCGAACCCGTCGCGGCCCTCGCCGCGCTGCTTGCCGCTATCGATATCGCCGAGAAACCACTGCTGACCGACGACTGCTATGCGCGGTGGGCCGTCGCCGCCCGCGACTGGATCCGGCCGCGATTGGTCGACGCGGCGACCCGCGCAGCCGAGCACGCGCTGGCACTCGGAGCCACCGGACGGGCCCTGTCATTGTCCACTCGGGCAACCGATCTCGACCCGTTGGCCGAGCCCGCGTGGCGGGCCAGGATGACCGCGCACGCCGGGAACGGCGACCTCGGCGGGGCTCTGCGCTGCCATGAGACGCTGCGGCGGCACCTCGCCGACGAACTCGGCGTCGAACCATCACGCGATACGCATGATCTCTATCTGCGGCTGTTGCGGTCCGACCGCGACCCCGACGGCGAGGCGGACTCGCTTGTGGTCGCGTTGCTCGCGGCCGCGCGGCGCCTCGCGGTGGACAGTGACCCGGCCGGCCGGGTCGTGCAGCTGCTCAATCAAGCCGAACGGCTGATCGGCGATCGTCCGACCAGGCGGTTGGTCGCTACGACGGGGCCGTCATAACAGGACTCCCGTGGCCGCCCCGATTTCGTCGGAGATGCGCGAGAATGCCGGGCGTGGCCCGAGATTCGGCAGCGCCCCGCCGTGAGGTTCGCCACGCCTTCGTCCGTTTCGTCCTGCTCAACCTCCTCGCCGTCGGACTGGTCGCGGCGGGAGCAATCGCCTGGAGCATTCACGTCGCCGAGTCGCAGGCGGTCCGGCGGGCCACTGAGGACGCCCGGTCGCTGGCCATCGGGGTGATCGCGCCGCTGTGCACCGCCCAACTCAGCACCGGTAATCCGGCTGCGGTGCGCGCACTCGACGACGCTGTGCGAGGTCAGGAGCTGACCGGTCGGGTGTTGCGAGTCAAGATCTGGACCAGGACCGGCAGGATCATCTATTCCGACGCGCCCGCACTCATCGGGCAGACCTTCGACCTGTCCTCGGGCGACGTCGCACTGCTTGACGCCGCCGGCTCCGCCTCGGAGATCAGCCAGCTGGACAAGCCCGAGAACGTACTCGAGGCGTCGACGAGCCCCCGCATGGTGGAGAGCTACGTCAGCATCCGCGACACGCGGGGGGAGCCGTTGCTCTTCGAGGCCTATTTTTCCGCCGACCGGGTCGACGCCGACGCCCGGGCGATTGCCTGGGATCTGACCCCGGTCGCGTTGGCCACGATCATCATGCTGCAACTGCTGCAGTTGCCGCTCGCCCTGGTGCTGGCCCGTCGGCTCGACCGTGCCCACACCGAACGGGCCCGTCTGCTCGAACGCGCGGTCGTGGCGTCCGAAGTGGAGCGTCGACGGGTCGCGCAGGACCTGCACGACGGGGTGGTCCAGGACCTTGCCGGGGTCGGCTATCTGCTCGACTCGGTGCAGGGGCTCATCGAGCAGGCGCATCCACGGGTGCGCGACGCGGTCGGTCGGGCCACCGAGATCGTGCAACAGGATGTGCGAACATTGCGTCAGACGATGGTCGACCTCAATCCGTTCGACGTCGTCCAGTCGGATCTCGCGTCGGCGATCGCCGACCTCACCGTACCGTTGCGGGACCGCGGCGTTCGTTGTCAGGTGCGGATCGCGGAGACCGACTCGCTGCCGGAGTTGGACGTTCGACTGCTCTATCAGGCGGCGCGCGAGGCGTTGCGCAACGTGGCTAAGCACGCCCACGCACACGAGGTCACCGTCACCGTGACGGTGCGCGGCCGGCAGGCCGAACTGACAGTCTCCGACGACGGGGTGGGATTTTCGCCGAGCAACACCCCGAAGGGGCACTTCGGGTTGCGGTTGCTTGAGCAGTCGGTGGCCGACTCCGGTGGCGAGCTGACCGTGTTCTCCGAGCTTGGCCTTGGCACGACTGTCCGGGTTGTCACTGCGGGCTGATCGAGGGTTCTCGTCACCGCAACCAGGCCGGCGGCCAGATCCGCACGGTGGCCACCCCGACAAGATCCGAGACACGTACGGGTCCGAAGCTCCGCGAGTCGACCGAGTTGGCCCGGTCGTCGCCGAGGACGAACAAGCACCCTGGGGGCACCGTCGTCGGCCCGAAATAGACCCCGTCGATGAGGCGCTGGTCCACATAGATCTCGTCAACCGGTCGGCCGTTGACGACGAGCACTCCATCTTCGAGGCCGACGGTGTCACCAGCGGCGGCGACGAGGCGCTTCACCATGAGATCCGCCGAGTTCGGAGCGCGGAATACCACGAGGTCGCCACGATCGGGTGCGCTGAGTCGGTGGCCGATCTTGTCGACGACGAGTTGGTCGCCGGCGGCCAGCGTCGGTGCCATGCTGCCCGTGGGGACCCGCACCGGCTCCACCGCGACTGCGGCGATCACCGCGAGCGTGACGACGACGCTGATCCGTCGGGCCCGCCACGGGACGACACTTCCCGTCCCGTCCGCTTGCGTGATCGGTTGGGCCACCACGTGTCAGCCCAGCGTTCCGGTCGCCCGCAAGACGAGCATCGCCGCGCCCATGGTGAGCAGGACATTGCCGACCCATCGCCGACGGGCTCCGGTGAGGATCGCGAGCCCCACGACCACGGCGGCGAGTTCGACGCTCGTGGTCGCCACGTCGAGCGTGCCCGTGGGTTCTGGTCCGCCGTGCGGGCCGATGCGGACGCCAGCGGTGCGGCTCACGACGTACAGGTTGATAATCATGGTGTTGAGGCCGATGAGGGTGAGTGTCGGGACCGGTCCGGGCAGCCATCCGGCCATCGCCGCGACGGCGAGCTGCGCCAGTCCCACTGCGGCGAAGAACAGGCCGTAGACGGCCCAGTGCTCGGCGTGTTCGGGCACGACGGCGAGGTGGACGACGCCGGCCGTGGCGGTGAGTAGCGCCGCAACCTGATTCGCCTGGACCTTCGGTGAGGTGGACAGTGTCATCGTCGGCCCTACAACGCCGGTGCCGGCAGTGCGGCGGCGGGCGCGCTCGTGACCGGATCGAAGCCCGCCCTGGGTCCGCCGACCTCAAACTGGGCCATCATGTCGTGATCCTCGTGCACCAGGTTGTGACAGTGCATCATGTATTTGCCGGGATGCGGTCCGAATCGTGCGATGACCCGCACGGTTTCGTTTTCGCCGACGAAGACGACGTCCTTCGGGCCTCGTTCGTAGGGTTTGGGCGGTCCGCCGTTGCGGTCGAGGATCTTGAAGTCGATGAGGTGGGTGTGCACCGGGTGATACCACCCGCCCGAGGTGTTGACGAACTCCCAGATTTCGACGTCGCCCAGCTTGGGATCGGCCCACACGTATTGATATCCGGAGTCGATGACGTCCTGCCAGGTCTTGCCGTTGATAGTCCAGTGCCCGTTCGTCCGAATGAATTCAAACCGACGCGTACGGGCGGCCATGGCGGGCGTGAGGTCCATCGCTGGCGCCGTCGGGTTGAGGACGTCCGGAACGGAGTTGTTGGTCAGGTCCGTCGCGTCGGAGACCACGTCGAATGCCATCGCCTGTCCCGTGGTGTCATAGTCGATGACGTTGGGGAGGCGAAGGTTCTTCAACACCACCCGGGTGCCGACGGGATATTTGGCGAAGTCGATGACAATCTCGTACCGCTCAGCGTTGCCGTGCCGCAACTCCGTCACCCGCTGCGGCGAGGGCATCAGCCCACCGTCGGTGCCGATCACCGTGAACGCGTCGCCGGTGCTCAACGCCCACCGGTAGGATCGGGAGATCGACCCGTTGAGCATGCGGAACCGGTATTTCCGGCGTTCCACTGGCATGCGCGGCCACGGCTTTCCGTTGATGAGAATGACATCGCCGTAGAGTCCAGAGTGACTATTGTCCTCATAGGTCAGACCGCCGGTCGAGTCGAACATCGCGTCTCGGACGATGAGCGGAACGTCATAACGTCCCTTGGGAATCGGCAGCGATTTCTCCAGATCGTCGTGCAGCAGATACATCGCGGCGAGGCCGTAATAGGCGTTCTCCGCGGTGTGGTGGACGCCGTGGTCGTGATACCAGATCGTTCGCGCGTTCTGGAAGTTCGGATAGTGGTAGTCCTTGTATTGTCCGGGGCGGGTGATGTCGTTGGCGTAGCCGTCATATTGCGGCAGCGATGCTGATCCGTGCAGATGCACCGATGTCCACGACTCATATCCGAACCGCGGGTGGGTCGGCGGCAGGCCGTTGATCTGCCGCATCACCACCTGTCGGCCCTGGTCGACCTCGATGGTCGGCCCGCCGGGAACGCCGTTATAGGCCCAGACCCCGGTGAGTAGGCCGGGAATGATCTCTACTTTGCTCGCGCGCATGGTGATGTCGTAGTAGTCGGTTGTCGCGTCGCGACGTACGGGCGCCAGCACCGGCGGCGTTGTGAACCCGATGGTGAATGGGGTCGGAAGTTTACTCAGGGCGATCCGGTCGCTGGCGGTCTTTGCCGAGGCCACCCGCTCCAGTGGCAGCGCCAGCGCCGCACCTGCGAAAAGCCCGACTTTGAGCAGGTCCCGCCGACCAAGTGAGGGCATGTTCGCGCATCCAATCCTTGGGAAGGTGACATGGACGGTAGGGGTGCGACCTTGCGAAAAACTTGTCCGTCCTGGAACCGACTGCCGCAGTCGCCACGGCAGACGTTGTCAGCCATCGGTCAGGCTCCTCACAGAAACCTCCCAGACGCAGTTGGCATGCTGAGCGGCGTGACCAGAACGTCCGGAGGCACCCATGTCTGACACCTCACCGCCCACCGAACCAGCGGCCCCGCAGGTGGTGGCCGGTCCCGAGACGCGCCCGACCGACCCGACGAGTGGGTCCGACGTCGGAACGCCCGGACAGGTATGGCGCCCCACGCCCCGTCGCGGATGGGAGCGCCCCGCGGTCGCTGTGCTCCTCATCGCCACCGCTGTGCTCTATCTGTGGGGCCTCGGCGCCAACGGGTGGGCGAACTCGTTCTATTCGGCGGCGGTCCAGGCCGGTTCGCAGAGCTGGGAGGCCTTCTTCTTCGGTTCATCCGACGCCGGCAACTCGATCACGGTGGACAAGACCCCGGCCGCGCTGTGGCTCATGGTCATCTCCGTACGAGTCTTCGGACTCAACCCATGGGCGATCCTGGTCCCGCAGGCGCTCGCCGGGGTAGCCGCCGTCGGCCTGCTCTATGCCACTGTTCGCCACGTCGCCGGCCCAGCCGCCGCACTGCTCTCCGGCGCCGTCATGGCGCTCACCCCGGCGGCCGTGCTCATGTTCCGGTTCAACAACCCAGACGCGCTGCTCGTGCTGCTGCTCGTGGCCGCGGCATATGCCACCACCCGCGCCGTCGAGGCCGCGAACGTCCGGTGGCTGGCCCTCGCCGGCGCACTCGTCGGACTCGGATTCCTCACGAAGATGCTGCAAGCCCTGCTCGTCCTGCCGGCGTTCGCGTTGGTCTATCTCGTCGCCGCGCCGACCGGCGTGCGACGCCGGATCGGCCACGTGTTCGCGGCCGGCGCGGCGATGATCGGCGCCGCCGGATGGTGGGTCGCGATCGTCGAGCTCATGCCCGCCTCCGCGCGCCCCTACATCGGAGGTTCCCAGGACAACTCGGTGCTCGAACTGGCCCTCGGATATAACGGCCTGGGCCGGCTCACCGGCGACGAGGTCGGCAGCGTCACCGGCGGCGCCCGTCTGGGCGGCGGGGCAGGCGGCCCATGGGGCGCGAGCGGAATCGGCCGCCTGTTCGACGCCGACAACGGCGGGCAGGTGGCCTGGCTGCTTCCGGCCGCACTGCTGCTGCTCGTGACCGGACTCATCCTCACCCGCCAAGCCGGCCGCGTCGACCGCACCCGGGCCGCACTGTTGCTATGGGGCGGATGGCTGTTGATGACCGGTCTGACGTTCAGCCTCATGGCCGGCATCTTCCACGCCTACTACAACGTGGCGCTCGCTCCGGCGATCGGGGCGCTGATCGGCATCGGAGCCACCCAGCTGTGGCGGCACGGCGCGGTGTGGGCGTCGACCGCACTCGCCACGATCATCGGGGTCACCGCGATCTGGTCGGGGGTGCTGCTCGGCCGCACTCCGGAGTTTGCGCCCTGGCTGCCACCGTTGGTGGTGACCGGTGGAGTCGTCGCCGCGCTCGGTGTCGCCGTGTCGCGGTGGTGGGCGGCCCGACCCGCCAGCGCGGACGAGCCGAGGCTGGCGCGGCGCCTCGCCGCAGCCGCCTCCATCGCCATGGCGGGAGCGGTGGCGAGCGCGCTGCTCGGTCCGGCCGCCTATGCCGCCGCTACCGTGAGCTCGCCGAAGGCGGGCGCGATACCGGTCGCCGGCCCGGCGGCCGGTCGGGGCCCTGGTGGGTTCGGTGGCCGCCCGGGCGGCCCAGGCGATGGTGCGCCTGGTCGACGCCAGGGCCCAGACGGGCAGGGGTTTCCTGGGGGAGCGGGCTTCCCCGGCGGGGGGCAAGGAGCCGGCAGTCGACCGGATGGGCGGACGCTCCCCGGTCCGGGCGCAGGGACGCAACCTGGTGGCGCGGGCGGCGGCGGTGGTCCTGGCGGGGCTGGTGCTCCTGGCGGTTTCACCGGTCCTGGCGGTTTCACTGGGCCCGGCGGTTTCACCGGCCCTGGTGGCCGGGCCGGCGGTGCTGGGGGGTTGCTCGACGCGGGAAAGCCGGGGGCGGCGGTGGTCGCCGCGCTGTCGGCCGACGCCGACCGTTTTACCTGGGTCGCGGCGGCCGTCGGCTCGAACTCCGCCGCAGGCTTCCAGCTGGCCACGGGGCGAGCGGTGATGCCGATCGGTGGTTTCAACGGCAGTGATCCGTCACCGACCCTTGCGCAGTTCCAGCGATACGTCGAGCAGGGTCGCGTCCACTACTTCATCGGGGGCGGGGGACTGCGCGCCAATGGCGGGAGTTCGGCGTCGGCGGAGATCACGGCCTGGGTGCAGGCGAACTTCACGGCCACCACAGTCGATCAGGTGACGCTCTATGACCTCACTGCGCACCGCTGAGTCAGCGCACATCTGAGTCGGCCGACCGCTGAGCTGGCACACCTGAGTCAGCACACCGCTGAGCTGGCGCACACCTGAGCCTTCACTAACGTGGCGTTTGCGGGTCGTCATAACGACCCGCAAACGCCACGTTGATGAGCTGAAGCCCCCGATGGCCAGCGGGAGCGGGAACACTGCCGCGGAAAGCGCACAAAACGACGCTCGTCGGGCCCGTCCAATCCGTTGGGCCCGTCCAATCCGCGAGGCTAGTCCTTCTCCTCCACGGTCACCGCGATCGGCAGGTGGTCGGAGAACCCATCGGTGTTGACCGGCTTGCCCATGCCACCGAACGGGATCGGGGCGGGATAGGCGCCGGAGCGCACCATCTCGGGAAACCGAACCACCTGCGCGGAGCCGTCGACAACGCGCAGCGGCGCCGACGCGGCGATCATGTTGCGGTTGACGAGAAACTGGTCGAGCACGTTGGCGAAGTTGTCGAAATAGAATGTGCCGTCGCCGACTCCCTCCGTCGTCCACATGAGATTGAGGAACCGTGGCGTGTCAGCCCGCATGACCTTCGCCTGTTGCCGTGTGCTCAGCGCATGGCGTACGAGGGAAGGGTCGAATGGTTCGTCGTTGAAGTCACCCATGGCCAGTGCGGGTGTCGTGGGGCCGAGCACGTCCATCGCCCGTTCGTGGAAATAGGCGAGAGTCTCGCCCGCGATCGCCCGATAACCCGCCGATTCCATCTGCCCGCCGCTGCGAGACGGCCAGTGGTTGCCAAAGACTGTCCATACTCGACCGGACTTCGTGTGGAAGTTGACCTGAAAGATCTCACGGGTCGCCGTGCGGCGCATGACGACGTGCTGGAACCGTTCGTCTTTGGGCGCTTCGAGTCGCTTAGGGTCATAGAGAAACGCGACGTCGATGCCCCGGTGGTCGGAGGTGTCCGCGTGCGCGACCTTGTATTTGCGCCCCGCCACGCGGGAATTGACCGCGGCCGCGAGCTGGTCGACCACGAATTCGTTCTCTACCTCGGCCAAGCCCATGAGGTCTGGGCCGGCACCATCGTTGAGTTGCGCGATGATCGACGACAGTTGGTCGATCTTGCGGTCACGAAGCGCCGAAGTCCATCCGACGATGGACTTTCCCACCGTACGGGCGACCTTGTCGGTGCGTCTGGGCGAGTTCTCCTCGTCGAAGAGGTTCTCGACATTCCACCACGCCACGCTGTATGTCTGCGTCATGCTGACCCCCCGTCTCCGCCGGCGGCAGGGGTTCGCGCCGCCGACCATCCGTGTCTGCGGTGGACCTATCAGCCGATTCAATCATCATGGCCGGGGATCGCGAGGCGGTCCGGCGGATCCGGCGGCGACCGATCCGCGCCCAGTGACAGGCTGGGGCCGGTGTCACAGGCCGGGGCTCGGTGTCGCAGAGCAGCCCCGGTGGGCCGCGTGGCGTAGCATGTGACGCGTGTTCTATGAGCAGACGGCCGTGACGACGGCATCGGTGGAGCGGACCTGGGCTGTCGTGGCGGCCCCCAGCCTTTGGCCACAGTGGACCGAGTCGATGCGGTCGGTGCAGTCCGTCGACGGTGACCAGCGATTGCGGGTCGGCGGCCAGTTTCGGGTGGAGCAACCCCGGCTGCCGTCCGTGACCTGGCAGGTCACCGAACTGCGCGAAAACGACGGATTCGTCTGGGAGAACCGTTCGCCCGGGGTGCTCACGAAGGCGTTCCACGGGGTGACCGCGCTGCCGGACGGAACCACCCGGATCGCGTTGACCATCGATCAGACCGGCCCGCTCGCCGGCCTCATGGGTCTGTTGTTGGGGCGGATCACCCGTCGTTACATGGCGATGGAGGCGGCCGGCATGTGCGCGGCGGCCGAGAGTGCGGCCTGACGCGGGCAACAGGTTAATGCGTTGCGAGGCGACTTGTGTGCCGCTTATCGTTGCCGCATGACGAACTGGTCGGTCCCCACGCAGTCGCGGCGCCGCGGATATTATCGCCGCCGCTGGGGTGGATAGCGCGACACGACTTCGTGTGCGGCCGTCCTCCCATGATCGGGATGGGCGGCCGTTGTCTGTTGCGAAGCCCAACTGTCCACGATGCACAGTCATGCCCTCGTAGCTCAATGGATAGAGTCCCTGGCTACGAACCAGGAGGTCGCGAGTTCGAATCTCGCCGAGGGCACCATGCGGGTACGCCGACGTGGGAGAGTCGGGCCGGTCTGTAAAACCGGTGGCTGCACGCCTCAGTGGGTTCAAATCCCTCTACCCGTACGAGCGAAAGTGCCCGCGTCGCCGAGCCTTAGTTCGGCTCGTCGGGCGTGAACCGATAGCCTAGGCCGGGATCGGTGCGCAGGAAACGCGGTCGGGGCGGGTCGGGTTCCAGTTTGCGACGCAGGTTCGCCATGTGCACCCGCAGATAGTTGGTCTCCGTCTCATAACGCGGCCCCCAGATCTCGTGCAGCAACTGGTGGTGTGTCACCAGTCGCCCGGGGTTGCGAACGAGGATCTCGAGCAGGTGCCACTCCGTGGGAGTGAGGCGAATCTCGCCGGCCGCGCTGGTGACGCGTCGCGCCGTGCGGTCCACTGTGAACGCCGATGTGGTCACCACGGGCAGTTGCTCCTCATGCGAGGCCCGCCGCAACGCGGCTCGGACCCGGGCGAGCAGTTCGCCCATGGCGAATGGTTTGGTGACGTAGTCGTCGGCTCCCGCGTCCAGAACATCTATCTTCGACTCCTCGCTGAGCCGAGCGGAGAGCACCACGATCGGTGCGGTGAGCCAGCCGCGAAGGGAGTGCACGATGTCGACGCCATCGATGTCGGGCAGGCCGAGGTCGACGATGACGAGATCGGGCGGGTTGCGTTGTGCGGCGTCGAGGGCGGCCGCGCCGTCGTTGACGGCGACAACGGTATAGCCGCGTGCGGTCAAGGCGATGTGCAGGGCCTTGAGCAGTTGGCGGTCGTCGTCGACGACGAGGATGCGGGTCATGGCGCCGCCGGCAGGGTGATTGTCATGGTGAGGCCGCCGCCGGGTGTGGAGGTCGGGGTGATGGTGCCATGCATCGCGTCGACGAACCCCCGGGCGATCGCGAGTCCCAGGCCGAGTCCGCCTTCGCTGGTGCGGTCGCCGAGCCGTTGGAACGGCGCGAAGACCCGGTCGCGGTCTGCGGAGCGGATGCCCGGACCATGGTCGATCACGCGTAGTTCGAGGTCGCCGGCGAGGTTCAGCCGGCCGGTGATCAGGACCGGACGGTCCGGTGGGCTGGCCTCGCGGGCGTTGGCGATGAGATTGGCGACGACCCGTTCGAGCAGGCCCGGGTCGGCGAGTGCGAATGGCAGGTCGTCGGGCACATCGAGGTGTGGTTGGGGCTCGCCGCGCTGGTGGATCGTCGCGGCGGCGACCACCTCGTCGAGCGCGACCGGCTGGGCGTGCACGCTCAATGCCCCGGCCTGCAGGCGGCTCATGGCGAGCAGGTTCTCGACCAGGTCGGTCATGCGGTCGGCCGACTCGTCGACCGCGGCGAGCAGCTCGACCTGTTGGTCGTCGGTGAGGTCGAGATCGGGGTCGCGAAGGCTGGAGACCCCCGCCTTGATGCCGGCCAGTGGTGTGCGCAGATCATGTCCGACTGCGGCGAGCAGTGCCGAGCGCAGTCGGTCGATCTGCGCCAGCTCACGGGCCTGGGCGGCCTGTTCGGCGAGGCGTTCCGTGGTGAGCGCCCGGGAACAGGCTGCGGCGAGCTGGGAGAGAAAGCGGGGGTTTGGGGCGAAGACGGGTGGTCCCTCGACGATGAGGGTCAGACCGTCACCGGCCGGCACGGACAGTGCGGGGGTGCCAGTGAGTGGGGGGCCGGCGAGCGCGACGACCTCGTCGCCGCGCTCGGTCATCTCGACAAGCGCGGCGGAGTCCATCCGCAGGGTGGCGCGCAGGTGGTCGAGCAGTTCGTGGGTGGTGCCTTGCCGCACGGGGCCGGCGCTGATGCGCGCGAGCAGTTCGGCCTCGAGGCCGCTGCGGGCGGCGGCGGCCCGTTGCCGGGCGGCGATGTCGACGGCGACGCTGACCGTCACCGCGACGGCGACATAGACGGCCAGGGTGATGACGTGGTCGCGGCTTTCGACAGTGAGCGTGTGAAAAGGCGGGACATAGAAGAAGTTGACCACGAGGTCGGAGGCGAGGGCCGTCGCCAGCGACGCGGCGAGCCCGCCGGTCACCGCGACCGCGACAACCACCAGCAGATAGAGCAGCACCACGCTGGCGAGGGACAGGTCGCTCCGCAGTGGCGCGAGCACGGCGGTGAGGCCAGTGAGGCCGGCCGTCGCGACAAGGATGGTTGTCGGACGTCGCCATCCGGGCTGCCCCTGGGGGCCCGACCGCGCCCCGGGGGTCGCGGACGGCGGAAGGTCGCTCATGACTGTCAAGTTAGCGTGTGGAGCCCGCCGACGTGGTCGCGCCGGTCTGTGTGGGCTGGTCGGCGTGGCTGGAATCGAGCAACCACGGCACGCTGGTCACCATGGCTCCCTGCTGGAAGAGCAGCCGGGTCTTGATCCGCAGGGCCGACTGGTTGTGCAACAGGTGCTCCCACCACCGGCCCACGACGTATTCCGGAACGTAGATGACGATCAGGTCACGCGGGTGGTCGCGGTGGAGGTCGGCGACATAGTTCAGCACCGATCCGGTGATGTCGCGATAGGGCGACTCCAAGACGGTCAGGGACACCGGAATATCGTGTTCATCCCATTGGTGCTGCAGTGGCCGGGCCTCCTCCGGGCTGATCGCCACGGTGACGGCGGTGAGAGTGTCGGGCCGGGTGGCCCGCGCATAGGCGAGGGCGCGGATGGTGGGTTGGTGCAGTCGAGAGACGAGCACCACCGCGTGTACGCGGCTGGGCAGGCGCATGCCGCCGGGTTCGGGTACGAGTTCGGCGGCGACCCGGTCATAGTGGCGGCGGATGGCCCGCATCATGAGGAACAGCAGGGGCATGGCGATGACGACCAGATAGGCGCCGTGGGTGAATTTGGTGATGGTGACGATGAGCAGCACGAGTCCGGTGAAACAGGCGCCGACCGCGTTGATCGCTCGGGATCGGTGGATGCGTCGGCGAGCGACCGGGTCGCGTTCGGTGCGCAGCGCCCTGTTCCAGTGCCGCACCATGCCGGTCTGCGACAGGGTAAATGAGGTGAAGACTCCGAGGATATAGAGCTGGATGAGGCTGGTGACCGACCCGGCGTAGGCGTAGATCAGCGCGCCGGCGATGAGTGCGAGCAGCACGATGCCGTTGGAGAAGGCCAACCGGTCGCCTCGGGTGTGCAGTTGCCGGGGCAGATAACGATGCTGTGCGAGGATCGATCCGAGCAACGGGAATCCGTTGAACGCGGTGTTCGCGGCGAGGATCAAGATCATGGCCGTGGCGGCCTGAATATAGTAGAACATCGGCGAGCTGGTGCCGCCGAACACGGCTGCGGCGAGCTGGGCGATGACCGTGCGTTGCGCTTCGGTTTCGCAGTTGCCCGGGAACCCGACCAGATCACAGGCGTTCTCGACGTAGCGAACGTCGGCCAGGATCGCCAGCGCGGTGATGCCGCCGAACATGGTGATCGACAAGACGCCCATCGCCGTCATGGTGCGTGCGGCGTTCTCACCCTTCGGCGAGCGGAACGACGGAACCCCATTGGAGATCGCCTCGGCGCCGGTTAGTGCCGTACAACCCGACGAGAAGGCCCGCAGCGCGAGGAAGGCCAGCGCCAGCCCGGTCAGCCCGACGTGGCCGACCTCGGGTTCGATCGTCCAGCCGGCGCTCTCCGCGACCGGCGGGTGGCCGACCGCCATCTCCGCGAAGCCGGTCGTGATGAGACCGAGCACCCCGACGACGAAGAGATATGTCGGAATGGCGAAGATGCGCCCCGACTCCCGCACGCCTCGCAGGTTCATCGCCGTGAGTACGGCGACGAATCCGAGGTTGATCGGCACGCGATATGGGTTGAGCTCGGGGGCCGCCGAGATGATGTTGTCCACACCGGCGGCCACCGACACCGCGACGGTCATCACATAGTCGACGAGCAGGGCGGCCGCGACGACGAGCCCGGCGGACGGCCCGAGGTTGACGGTGGCGACCTCATAGGAACCGCCACCACTGGGATAGGCGCGCACCACCTGGCGATAGGACAGCACGACCACCGCCAGCAGCACCACGACGCCAAGGCCGATCCACGGTGCCAAATAGAGATAGGCGAGCCCGCCCAGCGTCAACACCAGCAAGATCTCCTGCGTGGCATAGGCCACCGACGACAGGGGATCGCTCGCGAAGACCGGCAGCGCGATGCGTTTGGACAACAGTTGCTCGCCGAGTCGGTCACTTCGCAGCGGTCGGCCCACCACGAGCCGCTTCATCCATTCCAGCACCGCCCCAGTGAAGCGACGCGTCCCGACACCGACCGAAGATCTGAAGACTTTCTTAACGGTACGGGCGAAGATCTTCACTTCGTCTTTACGGCTCGCGGCCCGTCCCGTGCGCGTGGCAAACGCACTGGCGGGGTTTGATCGCCGGCACTACACTTCCGTGACGAGCCCCGGCGGCGGGTCGACACGTTCCTCCCGCGCCGACGATGGAGGGGAGCCAGCCGTGCGATACCGGACCGCTGTGGTCATCCCCCAAGCGTTGCGTGAGCTGATTCTGACGTCTCGCTGAACTCCGGTTGCGGCTGCGTGGCCGCACCGGTGGCTGGGCAGAAACTCCCGTGATCGCGGTGGCTGCGATGAGCCGCACCGCCCAACGGGCGTACCCCTTGTGTTGGTCAACGCTTCGCGTGCGTGACATCACGTCCGTGACGCGAAGCGCGAGAGCGTACCCAGCAACGAAATCGCGCAGTCCACTGTCAACGTCTGTCGAACGTCCAGAGGGGACCATCGACCATGCGCGCGACCGAACGCTCCTTCATCGACCGATTGACCCGCACCCGCAACCTGGGCATTCTCGCCCATGTCGACGCGGGCAAGACCACAGTTACGGAACGGATCCTCTATGCCACCGGCGCCATCCACCGGCGGGGCGAGGTGCATGACGGAACGACCGTCACCGACTTCGACTCCCAGGAACGCGATCGCGGCATCACGATCTTCGCGGCTGCCGTGAGCTGCGCGTGGGACGATCATCGGATCAACATCATCGACACGCCCGGCCACGTCGACTTCGCCGACGAGGTCGTGCGCTCGCTGCGGGTGCTCGACGGAGCCGTCGCCGTCTTCGACGGGGTCGCCGGGGTGGAGCCGCAGAGCGAGTCGGTGTGGCGACAGGCCGACCGGTTCGGCGTTGCGCGCATCGCGTTCGTCAACAAGCTCGACCGCGCCGGTGCGGACCTCGACACCGTGGTCGCGTCGATCCGGGATCGGCTGCACCCGACTCCGCTGGTGACGCAGTTGCCGATCGGCCGCGAGGACGGTTTCACCGGAGTGGTCGACCTCGTCCATATGAGAGCGTTGACCTGGGTCGACGACTCGCTGTCGGAGGGTCCGGTGCCGGACGAGCTCGCGGAGGAGGCGGACGCCAGACGTCGACGCCTCGTGGAGGCCGTCGCCGAGCGGCACCCCGCCGCCCTCGAGGAGTTCTGCGCGAGGTCGACGGTCTGCGCGGCGACGCTGACGCGGGCGCTGCGCGATCTCACCCGCACGGGTGACGGTCTCGTGGTCCTCTGTGGATCGGCCTACCGCAACCGGGGGATCGAACCGCTGCTGGACGCGGTGGCCGCCTATTTGCCATCCCCTGTGGACATGCCGGTGGTTCGGGGCACGTGGGGAGGCGCCGACGAGGAACGCGCCGCCGACCTGACGGAGCCGTTCGCCGCACTGGTGTTCAAGGTGGCCGCGACCAAGACCGGTCGCCTCACCTTCGTGCGGGTCTATTCCGGAACTCTGGAGAAGGGCGAGTCGATAGTGGACAGCACAACCGGGCGCACGGAACGCGTCGGTCGAATCCTGCGTGTGCAGGCCGACCGCCACTCCGATCTCGATCGCGCTGTGGTCGGCGACATCGTGGCGCTCATCGGCCCGAAGTCGGCCCGCGCCGGGTCGACGTTGTGCGCGCCGCGTGCACCACTGGTGTTGGAGCCGCCGACCCCGAGCACCCCGGTGGTCGCGATCGCGGTGGAGCCGGTCCGCAATGCCGACTCCGACCGGCTGGCGTCGGCGTTGGTTCGGCTCGTGGAGTCGGATCCCTCGCTTGCGGTGCGCACCGACCGTGAGACGGGGCAGACCCTGCTGTCGGGCCTGGGCGAGCTGCATCTAGAGGTCGCGTTGGAGAAGGTGCGGCGTGACTACGCCATCGAGGTGACGGTCGGCCGGCCGACGGTGTCCTATCGGGAGACGGTGGTGCGGGGCGTGAGCGGGTTCCTCTATCGACACGTCAAACAGGACGGTGGCGCTGGCCAGTTTGCGCACGTGGTGCTCGATGTGCAGCCGTGGGAGGGAGATGAGCCGATGACGTTCGCGTCGACTGTCGTGGGTGGACGTGTGCCCGGCGAATACGTCCGCGCGGTCGAGGCGGGCTGCCGTGACGCGCTCGCCGAGGGGCCGGTCGGTGGGCATCCGGTGACCGGGGTGCGGGTGACGTTGACCGATGGGGCGACCCACCCGAAGGACTCGTCGGAGCTCGCGTTCCGCACCGCGGGCCGGTTCGCGCTCCGGGACGCGCTGCGCGCGTGCGCGATGTCAGTGCTGGAACCGGTGGTCGAGGTGAGTGTCACCGTCGACCCCGAGGGCTTCGGTGCGGTGCTGGGCGACCTGGCCGCGCGCCGGGGTCGGGTCACGGGATCGAACACTCGCGGCGGCACGGTCGTGGTGACCGCGACGGTTCCGGTGGCCGAGCTGTTCGGATATGCGAACGCCTTGCGCAGTCGGACCCAGGGCCGCGGCGCCTTCACCACCCGGCCAGTCGGTTATGCGCCGGCTCCGGTGGGGGGCGCGGTGGTCGCTCACTGAGCGGCGGGCGGTCCGGGTGGGGATGGTGTCACGTCGACGCCGCCTCACCCGGACCAGCCGGTCGGGCGCGCCGACCCAGTGCGCTGTGTCGATAGGCGATGAGCAGCACCACGCCGAGCACGGCTTGGACGATGTCGCTCGGCAGGGACGAGACGTTGGCCGACGCGTGGTTGTCGTGCGCGACGAGCTGCATGGTGTGGCCGATCGCGTCGCCGCCATAGGAGATGAAGACCGCGACCACGGCCGCGGTGAGCCAGCCGTCGCGCATCCGGCGGGCGGCGCACGCCACGCCGAGCACACCAAGCGCGATGTCGCCCCAGCCGACCTCCCACTGGAACATCGACTGGGCATAGCCGATCTGCTCGGCCACCTTGTCTGCGCCCGGCCCGATGTGGCTCAGGCCGCCAGCGAGGCTCGCGACGCCGCCGCCGACCACGACCCACAGCAGGGCGAGTTCGATCACCCGTCCGCTCGTGCGGCGGGCGGTGTCGTGATCGAAGGCGATGTGGATGATCCAACCGGCGACGAGGACCAACCACAGGCTCAAGAAGAAACCCATCACCTCGTACGGTATGGGCCGCCGGACAGGAGCGCGGCCCGGCTCACCACACATCCCCCGATCGGGTCGCCCCGGCCGTGCGTTCGGTCCACGAGTCGCGCGGACTGGGCGATCCCGGCCTCGTGATGCTGAAACGCGTGATGCTGGGACGCGTGGCGCCAGCGGGACGTGGTTTTCGGAGACGTGTGACGCCCGGGCGCTCGCGGCGGACATTCATCGTGACATGTAACTGTGCTATGCGCCGGTGCGGGTTTTCTGCGGTGATCATTTATAGGCCTGTGACCTGCGAAAACGCGGCGATCATGAGTTTTCGTGACGTGGTTTTGGGAATTGATCACGGCGACTGTCGGCGGGTGATGACAATCGCATGTCCGGGCGCTGACGGCATCCGCGACGGTCAGTGCGCGAGGTCACGAACCGGCGGTCGATTGGGTCGCGGTGTCGTCAGTGGAGGATCCACGTTGGCGGCTTCGCGGGGCCGACAACGCGAGGCGTCGGGTGTGCCGGAGACGCGCGATTGTCCTGACTTTGCAGCGTTTTGCGGGGTGAGCGCGTTCGTCGCGGGCGACCGGTGAGAGGCGTCGAGCGTTCCGGGCGGAAAACCGTCTGCAGGGCTTCTGACCTTCAAATATTCAGAGTGGTAATTAAAATGTCGCGCGGAATTTCGGCCGAAATCGAACCGCTCGCCAAGCTCGCCGACCCGTTGCGGAGATCGCCGTGGGAGTGGCTTTACGCAGCGGGATCGTTACCAATCTGGTGCCGCGACGTATTCATGACAATCGCGCTGGCCGGTAGCCTGGGGCCGACTCGCGGTCGAACATCGCAATGTCTACCCTGTGTTGTCTGACTCGGCGGATCACTACCTCCTGACCACAAGGGACGGTGGTGGGTGGGACGCGCGGGTCTGACATCGAGACATGCCTCGAGGAGGAATTAGTGCGGAGAAGAATTGTGGTGCGGGCAACGGTCGCGACAGCGGCCGTCGCGTTGCTCGCCACGGGATGCACCCAGAAGGGTGCGTCCGACACGGGCAACACCAACGAGACGATCTCGATCTCGATCGCGGAGCCGGAGCACCTGGTCCCCGGCAACGTGAACGAGACCTCGGGCTCAGAGGTCCTCAACGCTATCTATGAAGGTCTCGTCGACTTCGACGCGCAGAACAAGCCGGTCATGGCCGCCGCGCAGTCGATCACGTCGGACGACCGCAAGGTCTGGACCGTCAAGCTCAAGTCGGGGCGCACCTTCCACAACGGTGAGCCGGTCAACGCCGACGCCTACCTGCGCGCGTGGAACTACACCGCGTTCGGCCCCAACGGCCTGAACAACAACTACTTCTTCGACCTCATGGGCGTTGAGGGTTACAAGGACCTCAACCCGGTCGACCCGGACGGCGAAAAGGGTGCGCAGAAGGCCCCGGAGCCGAAGGCGAAGGCGATGACCGGCCTGGCCAAGGTCGACGACCTGACCTTCACCGCGACGCTCGCCGCGCCGTTCGCCGACTTCCCGGCCGTCATGGGCTACACCGCCTTCTATCCGATGCCGGCGGCCGCCTTCGAGGCCGACGGCACGACGCTGAAGAAGGACGCCGAGGCGGCCCCGATCGGCAACGGTCCCTTCAAGATCAAGGGCACGTGGCAGCACGACTCGAAGATCGAGGTTGAGCGCTGGGACGGATACGCCGGCACCAAGCCGAAGATCGCCGGGGTGACCTTCAAGATCTACCAGAACCAGGACGCGGCCTACGCGGACCTGCTCGCCGGGCAGCTCGACATTATCGACTCCATCCCGACGGGCAGCCTCGCCTCCGCCCCGACGGACCTCGGCAACCGCTACATCCAGAAGTCGTCGTCGACGTTCCAGTTCGTGGCCTTCCCGACCTACGACCCGGCCTACGCCAAGCCAGAGGTGCGGCGCGCCGTCTCGATGGCGATCGACCGTGACGAGATCATCAAGTCGGTCTTCAAGAACTCGCAGCGGTCCGCCGACGCGTTCGTCTCGCCGGTCGTCGCCGGATATCGTCCGGGTGCGTGTGGCGAGGCCTGCAAGTTCGACGCGGCGAAGGCCAAGGAGCTCTACGACGCCAACGGTGGCCCGAAGACGCTGAAGATCAGTTACAACGCCGACGGTGGCCACAAGGACTGGATCGAGGCCACCTGTAACCAGCTCAAGACCAACCTCGGCCTGACTAGTTGCGTCGGCACCCCCGAGCCCAAGTTCGCCGACATGCTCACCAAGCTCAAGGCGAAGCAGAACATCGGGATGTTCCGCCTGGGTTGGGTCATGGACTATCCGTCCATGGGCAACTACCTCGGCCCGCTATACACCACCAACGGTTCGTCGAACAACTACGGATACAGCAACGCCGAGTTCGACAAGCTGGTTCACGAGGGTGACACCGCAGCGTCGCCGCAGGAGGCCATCGCCAAATATCAGGCGGCGGAGGACATCCTCGTCAAGGACATGCCGGTGATCCCACTGCGCTTCGGCGCCGACAACGTCGGCATCTCCCCGCGCATCAAGAACTTCGACCTGGACGCGTTCAGCCGGACCGTCCTGTCCAAGATCGAGGTCGTTCCGGCCTCCTGATCCGCGCAGCGGAGCGCGGTGCCACCGACATCACCACCCGTCGGTGGCACCGCGCTCCGCGTCCCGGAGCCGATGAGATCGCCGGTCACGGCACGCCAGTCCTCCGTGAGGGGCTCAAAAAGACATGTTTCGCTACATCGTTCGGCGCCTGCTCCAGATGGTCCTGACGTTCTTCGGGGCTACCTTCGTGGTCTACGCGCTGATGTTCGCCAACCAGGGCAACCCGCTGCAGGCGCTCGCCGGAGAGCGGCCGGTGAGCCCGGCGGTGCAGCAGGCGCTCACCGAGAAGTTCCACCTCAACGAACCGTTCCTCGTGCAATATCTCTACTACATGAAGGGCCTTCTCACCGGCGACTTCGGTGAGTCGCTCACCGGCCGGCAGATCTCGGAGATGATGGCCCAGGCGTGGCCGGTCACGATCCGGCTCGCGATCATCGCGCTCCTCTCATCGGCCGTGATCGGCATCGCCGCCGGGGTGGTGGCGGGGCTGCGTCGCGGCGGCTTCTTCGACAACAACACCCTCGTGTTGACGCTCATCATCATCGCTATCCCGGTGATCGTGCTAGCGCCGACCGCGCAATACCTGTTCGGCATCGAGTGGAAGATCTTCCCGGTGACAGCCGGGGCCGATCCGGGATTCACGGCGTTGTTGTTGCCCGGCTTGGTGCTCGGATCGCTGTCGTTGGCGACCACGATCCGGCTCACCCGCACGTCGGTCGTGGAGAACCTGCGCTCCGACTATGTGCGCACGGCCCGCGCCAAAGGGCTGCGGCCGTCCCGGGTCGTGGGAGTGCACGTGTTGCGCAACTCCCTGATCCCCGTGGTGACCTCGCTCGGGATCGACCTTGGCTCGCTCATGGGTGGCGCGATCATCACCGAGGGCGTCTTCAACATCCCCGGAGTGGGCTTCAACCTCTTCCGCGGCATCCGCACCGAAGACGGACCGCTCGTGGTCGGCTTCGTGAGTGTGCTGGTCATGGTCTATCTATTGGCGAGCCTCGCCGTCGATCTGCTCTATGCCGTGCTGGACCCGAGGATTCGATATGAGTAGCACCGAAAGCGGCGACACCGTGGTGGCCGGGGCGGCCGACACGTCAGCCGCATCCGCCGCCGCCCCGACACCGCCCGGAAGGACCGAGCGGGCCGCGAAACCACGCAGCCTCTTCGACGACGCGATGCGCGACCTGCGACGCAACCCGATCTTCTGGGTGGCGAGCCTGCTTGTCGTGCTCGTCGTCGCGATGGCGTTCCTCCCAGAGATGTTCACATCGGCCGATCCCCGGCTGTGCATGCTCTCCCGACAACACGGCGGACCATCGGGCACCGCTCTCCTCGGATATGACTTCCAGGGTTGCGACGTCTTCGCCCGCACGGTCTATGGGGCCAACGCCTCGGTCAAGGTCGCGATCTTCGCGGTCGCGCTGACCACCGTGCTTGCGTTGCTCATCGGCATGCCGGCCGGCTTCTTCGGCGGCTGGATCGACGCGGTCCTCTCCCGGGTCATCGACATCGTGCTCGGCGTGCCCTATCTGCTCGCCGGCATCGTGTTGGCCAAGCGGCTCACCTCGGGTCGCGCCGACCCCGGCATCTGGGCGGTCGTGCTCGTGCTCGGGGTGCTCGGCTGGACGACCGCGGCACGCATCATCCGATCGTCGGTGCTCACCGCCAAGGAACAGGACTACGTCGCGGCGGCGCGCATGCTCGGCGCGAGCAACTGGCGGATCATGTGGCGACACATCCTGCCCAACGCGCTGGCGCCGATGGTGGTGGTGCTCACCATCAGTCTCGGCGGATTCATCGCCTCCGAGGCGACGTTGTCGTTCCTCGGCATCGGGCTCAAACCGCCGGCCATCTCATGGGGCATCGACATCGCCAGCGCGCAGACCCACGTTCGGGAAGCGGCGATCCCCATGATTGCCCCCGCCGGGTTCCTCGCGTTGACAGTGCTTGGCTTCATCATGCTGGGCGACGCGATCCGTGACGCCTTCGACCCACGGCTGAGGTGAGGAGATAGTGACCGATATCCAGGTCGCCACTCGGTTCGACACCAACCCGCAGGTGCCCCTGCTGGAGATCGAGAACCTGCATGTGGAGTTCCGGACCCCCAACGGCGTGGCGCGCGCGATCAACGGCGTCGACATCACGTTGCGCGCCGGCGAGACGCTCGCCCTTCTCGGCGAGTCGGGGTGCGGCAAGTCGGTCACCGCGTTGGCGGTGACCGGCACCCTCGACACTCCTCCGGCGTTCGTCACCAACGGACAGATCCGCTATCGCGGCGTCGACTTGCTGAAACTGCCCGAGTCGGAACGTCGGCAAGTGCGGGCCAACCACATCGCGATGATCTTTCAGGACGCGCTCTCCGCGCTGAATCCCGTCTTCTCCGTCGGGTTCCAGCTCGCCGAGCCATTCCGAATCCACAAGGGAATGTCCCGGTCCGAGGCGAAGAAACGCGCCATCGAACTGCTCGACATGGTGAAGATCCCGGCGGCGAGCCAGCGCGTCAACGACTATCCGCATCAGTTCTCCGGCGGCATGCGCCAGCGGGTGATGATCGCGATGGCGTTGGCGCTCGACCCCGACGTGGTGATCGCGGACGAGCCGACGACCGCCCTCGACGTCACAGTCCAGGCCCAGATCATGACTCTGCTCGCCGAGTTGCAGGCGGAACGCAACATGGGCCTGATCCTCATCACCCACGACATGGGTGTCGTGGCCGACGTCGCGGACCGAATCTCCGTGATGTATGCCGGGCGCATCGTGGAGGAGGCTCCGGTGCTCGACATCTACGCGACACCGGCACACCCCTACACCAAGGCGTTGCTGGAGTCGATTCCCCGGCTTGACCTCAAGGGGCAGCAGCTCAAGGTCATCAAGGGGCTGCCGCCCAACCTGGTCGACATTCCGCCGGGCTGCGCGTTCAACCCCCGCTGCGCGTTCGCCCGGGATCAGTGCCGCGTCGACCCGCAGCCGGAGCGGCAAACGGTGGCCGACGGCCGGCGCAGCGCCTGCCACTTCTGGGAGGAGGTGCGCGGCGGTGAGTGACGTCGTGCTCGAAACGCGGGATCTGGTCAAGCACTTCCCCATCACCCGGGGAATCGTGTTCCGAACCCGCATAGGGGCCGTGCAGGCGGTCGACGGAGTCAACCTCCAGCTGCACCAAGGGGAGACCCTCGGCGTGGTGGGGGAGTCCGGGTGCGGAAAGTCGACCCTGGCGAAGCTCCTCGTCGGCTTGGAGAAGCCGACCTCGGGGTCGATCTCCGTGCGTGGTCAGGACCTCACCAAACTGCGAGGAAACCAACTGCGCCTGGCCCGACGCAACATCCAGATGGTGCTTCAGGACCCGTACACGTCGTTGAATCCCCGCATGACGGTCGGCGACATCATCGGTGAACCTTTCGCCATCCACCCGGAGGTTGTCGCCCGTCAGGACCGGCAGCGCAAGGTGCAGGACCTGCTCGACCTCGTGGGCCTCAACCCGGATCACATCAACCGCTATCCGCACCAGTTCTCCGGCGGGCAGCGGCAGCGCATCGGCATCGCCCGGGCACTCGCACTCCAGCCGAAGATCATCGTTTGCGACGAGCCGGTCTCCGCGCTCGACGTGTCGATTCAGGCACAGGTGATGAACCTGTTGGAGACCCTTCAGAACGAGCTCGGTCTGTCCTATGTGTTTATCGCGCACGACTTGTCGGTCGTGCGTCACCTCTCCGACCGGGTCGCGGTGATGTATCTGGGCAAGGTCGCCGAGATCGGCAACGACGCCGAGATCTATGACCACGCCACCCACCCATACACGCAGGCGCTGCTCTCCGCGGTGCCGGTGCCCGACCCGACCCTCCGCGGCCAGCGTGACCAGATCATGCTGACCGGAGACGTGCCCTCACCGGCGAACCCGCCGTCGGGCTGCCGGTTCCGCACCCGGTGCTGGAAAGCCCAGGAGCGCTGCTCGCAGGAGGAACCCGCGCTCGAGGTGCGGCCAGGCTCGGCGCACGTGAGCGCCTGCCACTTCGCCGAGGAGCGTGACGTCGCGCACGCGGTCAGGCCCGCCGGGTCCTGACAATAATCTGCCCGAAACGAAGAACGGTGCCCGGAGCTTGCAAGCTCCGGGCACCGTTTTGTGGTGCTGATGGGCGAAGGGGTCAGGAGATCTTGATCTCCATCGTGGTCCCCTTGACCTCCTTGACCCTGATCTTCACGCCGACCGCAGGCAACTTCACCCCGTGGTTGGGCAGCTCCTCAAACCAGTATTTCTGGGTGTCGTCGAACAACGCAACACCCGGCTGGCCCGCGATCGGGCTCGCGACCCCGTTGACGTGCAACGTGAACGAGTCCGTGGTGCGCAGGCCGAACGGCGCGTCATAGATCTGGACACGGGCCCGCCACGGAATTCCGTCGACGCGGATCAGCGGCGCCGGGTGCGAGTCGATGATGAGGTTTCGACCCGAACCGGGGTGAGCGAACGTGTCATTGTCGTCATAGGACCGGTCCCAATAGGAGACGAGCAGGCCCGGCTGATAGGCGTAGTGGTCGACGAAGTCCGGCCGAGTGTTGCCATAGCCGAAGAAGTACGGCCCGGTCTTCAGATACTGGTCATACGACACATACGAGCGGTAGCCCGCGATGTAGAAGTTGTCATACAACGTGGTGAAGCTGGAACCGACGGCCGAGAATCCAGTCGCGGTCCACCCGTTGGCGCCCGACTCGGCACCGTCACTGAAGATGGTCGAACCACCGGAGGTGATCGCCACCTCGTCCACGAAGAGACCGTTCGGCACCGCGTCGTCGTTGCCGGCGACCGCCCCGTCTGTCGCATAACGCAACCGCAGACCGATGGTGCTTCCGGCGTACGCGGAAAGGTCGAACGTGGCGGGCGTATAGCTCGCCTGCGTGCCGTCGATCGCGTGGCCCTCGGCTGCGTTGGTGATCGACCCGGCGATCGGCGTCCACCCGCTGCCGCTGTCGACCTCGACATAGGCATAGTCACAGGCGTCGGGACCACAGTCCTCAATGTCCCACCGCGCCTGCAACGACAGGCTCGCCGCACCGGCGCCGAGCGTCACCTGACGCTCCAACGTGCTGGTGAGATCGTCACCCGTGCCGCTGTGCCACTGGTTGGCACCCGCCGCGGGCGAACCGAGATCCGTCGTCACCGACTTCTTCGGAAGCACGACCACGACGCCCTGCTTGTTCTTCGTGTTGTATTCCTGCGGCCCGAGCTTGATCTCCTTCTTCTGCCCGGCCTGAACCGTCGCGTAGTTGAGCCAGCCAAGCTGGATCTTGTTCCACGCTCCGAGGTCACCGCCACGCTCGCCGATGCCCTGGTCGGTCGCCGCGCCGAGCCGGCTCTGCGCCATCAGGGTCCAGTGCTCGCTGTTGTTGTCGCCACCGCTGAGCACGTTGTAGTCGTCCGGCAGACCGAGGTCGTGACCGTATTCGTGATAGAAGACGCTGCGACCGCCGTTCTCCGGCTGAATCGTGTAGTCACCGATCCACAGGCCCGACGTGCCGATCTGGGTGCCGCCGCGCAGGTTGTTCACCGGGCCGCTGGAGCCGGTGCCCATGAACGCATACCACCGGTGGCTCCAGATGGCGTCTTCGCCGAGTGTCGGGTCACCATCGGCCTGGTCGCCACCGGAGTGCACGATCTGGAAGTGGTCGATGTAGCCGTCGGCCTCGTTGAAGTTGCCGTCGCCGTCGAAGTCGTAACGGTCCCACTGGTCGAAGGTGGCCATCTCGGCCGCCACCTCGGCAGCGGTGCGACCCTTCGCGAGCTGGTCGTTATACCAGGTGTTGGCGGCGTCGCGGACCAGTGCCCAGGTGTTGCTGCAGACGTTGCTGCCACACGGGAAACCGTTGGACCGGCCATAGCGGGCACCGTTGTAGGGCACCCGAACCCAGTCGGTGACGGTGCCGTTGACGCTGTAACGGCCCGACGACTGGGTCTCATAATAGGTGCGCAGCGACTCGGTGTCACCGAAGTAGACGTCCTGGAAGTGCTGCCGGTCATAGTCGGCCTGCCAGACGGTGGAGTTGTCCACCGCCCGATCCGGCTGCGGGAGCTGGTTGTGCTGCGGCCCGTCGAAGGTCACCGGTCCCGCAGTGTCGGGGTCGGTGTCCTGGTCGGGATAGCTCGCGTGCCGCTGGGTTCCGAACTCGGCCAAGATCACGAAGATCCGGTCGGTCTTCTCTCGCTGCAGTTCGACGTATTGACTCTTCTTCTTGACGGTGCCGTTCGCCGACCGGCGTTCGGTCTCGCCAACCTTCGCCACGACACTTCCGTTGCGAACCTCGGTGGTCAGTGTTCCGTTGAGGACCTCGCTGAGCGCCTGCTCGCGCAGGTCGCGGCGCTTCTCCTCCAACGGGTTGGGCAGATCGTCGCTGGGAGTGGGCTCCGCCTTCTCGGCCACACGCGTCACCACAGGGGTGTTTGTGGCGAGCGCCGACGGGGCGATAGCGACGCTAAGCCCAGCGAGTGAGAGCCCGACAAGCCCCACTACGACTTTGCGCACAGTCAACCTCCGAATTCTCCTGGAGGCCAGTGCCGCGAATCCGCAGACACCGGCGTGACATGTAGCAGTCCACCTATGTAAGTAGACCTATTCGAAACACGTTGGCAGAAGTGGCGTGTCGATGTCACGGGCCGTTCGGTCAATATGCTCTATGTCTCAATCCGGTATTTCACATTTAGGCGAGCTTGACCTTCCGGCCAGGCAGGTGGGAGACCTCACTCATCGAGCAGCCGTCCCGGGCGATGACCCACAGCAATGGCATGCGTGCGCGGGTCGAGGGCTCGGGCGCATATCCGTCGGTCAGGAAGATCAGCGCGTCCGGGTTGATCTCATTGGCGCGTTGGATGGCGGGGGTGAATGATGTGCCGCCACGCCCCTTGACGCCGTGCGGCGGCGTTCCGCGATATGAATATTCGCGCTGCACGCGAGCATCGCACTCGAGCACAGTAACGGTGGCCCCGCGCCGCCACATGTCGTGGATCTCGGCGAAGAACGTGCCGATGTCGTCGATGGTCACGCTGCCCGACGTGTCGACGGCGACCACGAGATCGGTGCGCCGCCGCACGCGGATTCCTGGGGTAGTGCCATATCGTTTCGACGGGCGCGACAGGGTGCTCCGCAACAGGGTGCGTTCGCTGGTCGCTCCGAAGAGTCGAAGCACCCGTCGCCACGGGATCTGCGGCTTGGCGGTGATCGAATCCAGTAGCGACACGAGGTTTGCAGGCAATCGGCCGTAGCCCCGCGTTCGCGCCCGTCGGATCGTCGCGTCGACCAGCGTGTCGACGTTGGCGGTGAGCACGGACAGCTCCGGTGAAGGCATGGCGGCGAACGCCTGCCAGTGTCGATGCGCATGGGTGATGTCGTCGGAGGCGGTCAACCAGCGGCGCATCGCGTCACGCGCGCGATTGTCACTGTCGTCGTCGTCGCTATCCGGGGAGTAGACACAATGTTCGTACAACGGGGTCAGTCTTTGATAATAGGCGTCGGCGCTGTCGTCGGGGCTGAGGCCGGCCTCGGGGAAGTCGGCGATGGTGAACGCCTCATCGAGTTGGCTGGCGTCGAAGAGCTGGTTGACGACGAGGTCGCAGGCGAGCCCCCACAGTGGAAGCATGAGGCGAGACCTGGCCCGCAGCGGGTGTTTGAGGGTTAGGTGGAGCAGTTCGTGGGTGAGCGCCGCAGTCCGGGCCGCCGGTGTGAGCAGCGCCCACCGGCGTGCGCCGACCTCGACGCTGACCACGTGGCCCGACGGCATGAGGCGGATCGCCGCCTCACCGTCGGAGATGACGCGCACGGTGCCGACGAGCAGGTGCCCATAGAACGGTTCGGCGATGAGCAATGTCCGTACGAGATTGTCCACCTCGGACTGAACGGTCCCCCGGTCCACGGGAGTCACGACAGTCGTGTGCTGGCGCTGAGCAACAGCAGTGCGACGTCTGGGTCACTGAGCACGGTGGAGAGTCCCTTCTTGCGGTCGAGCAGGGCGAAGTCCTGTGCGAGCGCGAGGCGCATGTCTTGCGGCAAAACAGAAGAGACAAGCAGGGTACGGAGATTGGCCACCTCACTGGCGCTCAGAGGCGATGGTCGCAGCGCGAGGTGGTTGACCAGTCGGGTGCAGACCGCCGACAGGATGTCCACGCGACGCACCTCCTGGTTGACGAGCGTGGCCAGCCGTTTCGTCACCGCGTTGATGGAACGGGCCCCGAGGATCTCCTCGGGCGTGATGAGGTGGTCGAGGTTGTGATTGACGAAGGCGATGAACGCGGAGACCGTGCTCTTGTCGAGACAGGACTCGCCGAGCATGGTGACCAGATGAAGCTCGGCGCGAAGGTCGGCGATGGCGCGGATGCGTTCGAAGAACTGGACGAGAGTCCGGGGTGTGGTGCGCAGGCCGGTGACGGTCTCGGGATAGGCGAGCACGAACGCGATTCCCCGTGGGTCGATGCCCGACTCCTCCGCCCATGCCGACCAGCGTTTCGCGTCGAATCGCAACGTGACGTGCATCATCCGGGTCAGCATGGCGTCGTCCATGGGGGTGACCGAATAGTCGCCCCCGTCGGGGTTGGCGGTGAGAACGATCTGCCAGCGCGGCGGAAGTCGCCACGCGCTCAGCTCACCGCGTTGCAGCAGTTGCATCAGCCCGCGCAGGATCCGATCGTCGGCGCGGTTGACGTCGTCGATGAGCAGGATCCCGGGTCCGTCGTCGCGTGGCACCCAGTCGGGCGGTGCCATACGGGTCGTCGCACCGTCGACGACGGGCATGCCCATCAGGTCACCCATCTCCTCAAACTGGGCCGGGGCGATGGTGACGAGCCGAGCGCCCCGTTGGCGGGCCAGCTCTTCGATGATGTCGGTCTTGCCGATTCCGTGCCTGCCCCAGACGCAGACCGGGGTCGTGCGTCGGCCGGCGGTTCCGAGCTCGTCGTTGACGTCGAGCATGTGGACGAGGAAGGTGCGCAACTCGTCGGCATCGCATGCCGTGCCATAGGTGATGTAGTCGAACAAACCCTGCTGTGTCACGGCGGGTGGACCTTTCCGGTGAGGGGGCGACGAGGCGAGATGCTGCGATGACCATCAGCGGTTCGAGAGCTTCACATCGACTCCGCGTTCGCGCAGCCGGACCACGACGGGGTTGTCACGTCCATGGGTGATCTCCATCCCGTAGAGTTCCAGCTTTTTCAATGCGGGCAGGTCGGGCAACCATTCGGGAAGTTCGACGAGCGCGTCGTTGTAGTTCAGGTTGAGCTCGGTGAGCCGCGTCAGGTGTCGCATGGACTCCGGCAATGTGGCGAGCCGATGTCCTTGCAACGCGAGTTCTTCCAGCTCGACCATCGAGCCGAGATTCTCGGGCAACGCGGTGAACCTCCTGACCAGGCTTCCCTCTGGGGCGGCGGACACGCGGAGCGTGCGCAGTCCGGTCATGCGAACAACGGCCGGCGGGAATTCCCGTAGTCCGTTGCGGGAAATGTCGAGCAGACGCAGATTGGTGAGTCGCTCGACGGAGTCCGAAATGGATGTGAGGCGGTTGTTGGCGAGCGAGAGTCCGGTCAGGTCGGCCATGTCGAAGGTGACATCGGGAAATGTTGTGAGCCGGTTGTGTGAAACAGTCAACGTCGTGATGCCCTGCAGTTGTGCGATGGCTGATGGCAGTCGAGTCATGTTCATAGAGGACAGCACGAGACTTCGGCCTCCGACCTCGTCACGCAGTCGATGTCTGAGGACCCGTGACATGAGTTCATCCGGGATGTCCGCGTTGACCAGATATTCGAATCCTCCAGGAAGCAACAGTGTCGCCAACTTCGTGGGGTCGATCGCGCCGTTCGACAGCGTCGCCAGTGCGGTGATGACGTTACTGAGCTTCCTATCACCCATGGCGAACAGCGACGTTTTGGCGAGTCGCTGCAGCACGGCGTCCTGCAGTTCGCGTGGTGCATGCTGAGCAAACAGCGCCTTGGCCTCGGCGCGGATCTGCTTGTCGACTGCGGAGTTTTGCATGACGAGCAGCAGTTCCTCGAAGACGTGCGGCGGCACGCCGCTGCGTTTCATGATGGTGATGGCGATGCTTCGATTCGCCGAGTCGTCGGAGGCGAGCAGCTCTCCGAGGCGGGCCGAGAGATCGTCGGGCAGGCTCGGGGAGTCGAACAGGCCTGGAGTCTTCGCGGCGAGCGCGGCCAGCAGATCGCTCTCCAGCCCGACGGTCACGTCCGAGTCGAGGTGGTCGAGGACCTTTTCGCCGGGACGATCGCCGATGATGACAGCCGTGGTCTTGGGCCCCCGCACCCGAACCAGCTTCGCGCCATGTTCGGCGAGCCGGTCGGCGAGTTCCGCCCGGGGGGTGTTCGTCTTCCCCATGACAAGAATCTGCGAGTCGGCGTCGATGGAGATTCGATCCCTGCCGAGCTCCTGTGCCAGCAGGGTCTTGGCGTGCAGCCGCACGACAGGGGTTGGGGAGTCGAGCGCAGCGAACAGCATCCGGAGGTCTCCCCTAGACCGAGCCGTCTCTATGTCACCGCGGAACAGGGCGATGTGCAGCAGTCGCGTCTCGGCCGACGGGTTCGTCTTCGCGAATCCGTCGAGCAGAGCGTTGATCATCGCGAGGCAAACATCGCCGCGCACGGTGCGCCCGGAAAACACCAACGTGCGCAGAGACGGCATGGCGAGAACCTCATCCGGGACGTCCAGCGGGCGCCGGGTGCCGGTAACGCGGATCACTTTGAGTCGGGTCAGCCCCGCAAGCCACGCCGGCAGACCGCTAATTAACGAGGAGCGAATTGCGAGCGTCTCGAGATTGGTGAAGGCGGAGATCTCCGTGGGCAGGCTCGCATTCGTATCGAGCTGCAGCCTGTAGACCAGCTCAGGCATCGCCAGCTCCTCGGCCATGTTCGGAAACGTCGGTGCGCCGACTTCGGCGAAGAGCTCCCGCCACCGGGAGTGCTTCCATAACGGCAGCAGCGCCAGGTCGTCTCGAATCCTCTGCATCCCATAGCAGTCGAGATGGGTGGCTGCCTCGATGGCTCCGTCAACGTCGCCAAGCTCGAGGCGAGTGTGAATCGCTTCGTGAAAAAAGCCGTCATGGGCAAGCGCTCGGGGGTTGGCCTGGCTCCCGGCGCCACGCGAAAAGCACGCGTCGAGATATGCGCGTGCCCGCTCGGGCATCACCCCACGGTGATGATTGGCGTCGCGTACAGCCCACAGGGCGTCCTGCCACAGGAACCATACGTTGTCGTGCGGCAAGGCCATCAGCTCGTCAAAGATGGTGAGTGCGTCGGAGAACTCGCCTGCTCTCGCCAGCCTCTCCGCCCGCTCCCCGAGAAGGCGAAAGATAGATGGCCACTCGACTCCACCGTCGGCGGCGAGCAGAGCCTCCCGACGTTGTGCCGGGAGGGCGATCCAGGCCCGGGCTCCGTCCAGAGTCGTCAAAGCTGCCCGCGCAGTCTCGATTCGCTGCCACACATCCACCATGCGCGGGATTGTTGCACCTGCGTGTGACACGACCACGCGTCGGTCTGTGTTATGCCACCCGCAGCTCCGCCTCGTCGACGGCGACGATGTCACCGCGGCTGAGCTGGCGGCCCCGGCGCGTCTCCGGCGCCCCGTTGACCCTGACTCCGCCCTCGGCGAGCAGGATCTTGACGTCCGAGCCGACCTCGACGATGTCGGCGAGTTTGAGAAACTGGCCGAGCCGGATCGAGTCGCCGGTGATGGTGATCTCGCGCATCACGTCATCATGCAACATCCCGCGGACGCGGCTCGCCTCAGCCGGCCAAGTGGTCCCACCGGCCGCGAAGCTCGTCCCACGTGCCGTGCGCGACGGCGACCCCGTCGATGAGCACGACGACCTGGTCGGCCTGGGCCAACGCGGCCCGTTTCGAGGTCGAACCGACGACGGTGACTCCGCGTCCGCGCAGCGCCCGCCACAGGTCCAGCTCGGTTGTCACGTCGAGCGCGGACGAGACGTCGTCAGCGATGAGCAGCTCGGTCTGCGGAGCGAGCGCCCGGGCGAGCGCGAGCCGCTGCAACTGGCCACCGGAGAGCAGGGTGCCTTTGTGCCCGATGAGCAACCCAAGCCCGCCACCGGCGGCGGCCAGATCGTGGCGCAACTGCGCGGTCGAGACCGCACTGTCGGCGTCGACGTCGTGCCCGAGACGAATGTTGTCCGCCACCGTTCCCGAGAGCACCCGCGGCAACTGCCCCACATAGCCGACCTGGTTGGGGCGCAGGAACAGCTCGGGTTCGTCGATCGCGTTCTCGTTCCAGGTCAGCGTCCCCGTGTGATGGACGATGCCCGCCATCGCCCGCAGCATCGACGACTTGCCGGAGCCGACCGGTCCCACGACGAGCACCAACTGTCCACGTTCGACGGTCAAATCGACGTCACGCACCCCAACGGTGCCGTCGTCGTGCACGGCGGTGAACGACGCCAGTTCCAGTCGGCGCAACGGGTGTCGCGGGGCCGGGCGCGGCGCGGGAGCGGTTCCGGCCGAAATATCCACCCCTGGTACGGGTGCTGAGTAGGCCGCAACGCCCGCCATCGCCACGGTGCGTGACGTCCACACCCGCGCGGCTGGGAGCTGCGAGACCAGCGACGCGGAGGTCCACCCGAACCAGCGGCCGGCGGCGAGAGTGGACACGGCGACGAGGGTCGCGCTCGCCGACAGGCGGTCGGTGAGATAGAGCGCCCACGCCCCGATCGGCAGGAGTCCACTCAGGACAAATGGAGTCGAGCGGGCCAGCACCTGCAGGGAGATCTCCCGTCGCTGGTGTTCGCTGCGGGTCGCGTCGAGTCGGGCTAGATGCGCCAGCACCGGCCGGGTGGCGCCGGCGAGCTTGACCGTGCGGGCCGCCGACAAACATGAGGCGAGCCCGGTTGCGAAGACGGCGCGGGCCGCGACCGCCCGGTCCGCCGAGATCTTGAGGCGTGGTCCATAGAGGGTCGAGGCCAGGCCCGAGACGACCATGGTCGAGGCGAAGAATAGGCCCGGCACGAGACTGCCCGAGAAGGCTGTCATGGCGACGAGAAAGCCGACGCTGATGACGTGGTCGATCACGTTGTCGGCGAGAAGGACGACCCGTTCGGTGTCGCCGGACTGCGCGATGACCGCAGCCGGGGTGTGCTCGCTCACCCGGCGGGCGCCGGTTTGGCCGTGCGTGAGACGAAGACCGATGCGAAGCATCTGGCGGTTCCACCACTCGGGATAGAGTCGGGTGGCGAAGAAGATGGCCGGCAACACCACCATGAGCGTCGTGACGATGCCGACGACCGGCCAGACGACGCTGCCGCGGCCGTCCACGAGGTCCGCCCACAACCAGGGCAGCACCGCCCCATCGAGGCCGCCGACGGTCATCACCAGGAACAGGCCCACCGAGACGAGTCCGAAACGCGGATCGTTAGTGGCGAGGCGGACGATCTCCCGGAGCGTGCGCACCGCAGCGGGCTTCGGCAGCGGGGGCGGCTCGGCCCTCAGCGGCGGCGTGGTGGGTTCGGCATCGATTCGTGTGTCGTCGAGGTCGGGTGCCTCCCGAGGGCTGGGCGGACGGTCGGCGAGCGCCACGCCGGTGGGTCGCGGTCCGGTCTTCGTCTTGGCGGCGACGGTTCCGCCGCCCGTGCCAGCCGCCACGCTCGTCGCGGTGTTCATCGTCGCGTCGCTGGTCGCGAGCAGTTGGGCGAAACGCTGCGACTCGTGCAACGGCCCCGCCTCGACGACGGAACCGTCGGCGAGCACCACGACCTCGTCGCAGCCGCGCACCGACGAGAGCCGGTGCGCCACGATGATGCCGATTCGGTCGCGCAGCAACCGTTCGGTGGCGAGGTGCACCCGGGATTCCGTGACCGGATCCATGCGGGCGGTCGCCTCGTCGAGGATCACCACGTGCGGGTCGCGGACGAGAATCCGGGCGAAGGCCACCAGCTGTTCCTGCCCGGCCGACAGCACATAACCACCATCGCCGAGCCTGGTCCGCATGCCATCGGGCAGGTCGGCGACCCAGGAGGCGAGCCCGAGCTGCTCCATCGCCCCGGCTGCCGCGTCGATGAGGTCCGGATCGAACAACGCCACGTTCTCGGCGATCGTGCCGGCGATGATCTCCGTGCGCTGCGGCACGATCGCGACCCATCGGCGCAGCTGGTCGAGGTCGAGGTCGACGAAGTCCGTGTCTCCGAGAAAGACCGTTCCCCTGGCGATCTCCACCGAGCGGGTGAGGATCTTGGCGAGGGTGGACTTCCCCGAACCAGTGCGGCCGATTACGGCGTACGAGCGGCCTCTGCGGAATGTCAGGCAAACATCACGCAGCGCCGCGGGGCGTTCACCGCCCTCCGTGCCAGTGGGATAGCGGAAAGTCAGTCCTCGGATGGTGAGGTCCGCGTCGGCCGGTGGCAACCCGCCCGCCGGTTCCTGCCGGGCATCGCGCAGCAGCTGCACCCGAGACCACGCGCCGAACGCGTTCTGCATCTCGGGAACCATGCGGCTGAGGTTCTCCACGATGGCGCTGAACGCGAGCGTGAGCAGCCACACCGCAGTCAGCCGAGCACCGTCGATCCGCTCGGTCGCGAACGCCCACGCGCCCACGATAACCACCGTGGCAGTGCCGAGCTTCATCACCGCCGACGCCGCCACGGAGACCGACGCGGTCATGAACCACACCCGGCGGCCCCGCTCAAGCACCGCGCGGGCACGTTGCGCGTACAGCTTGAGCACATATGGCCGGGCGAGGCTCGTGCGCACGTCGTCCTGCCCGTGGATCGCCTCCTCCATCACCGCCGCCAGGTCCGACCAGGCCTCCTCCTCAGCGACCCGCGCCGGAGCGATCCGAGCGGTGCGATGCCTCAGCCCGACCACGAGACCGGCCACGACCGCCGCCATGCCCACACCGGCCGGCCACCACACGACGAAAGCCGTGATCAGCGCCAGCACACCGAATGCGAGCAGCTGCACGAGCCGGGTCCCTCGGCCCCGCACCTCGGACCCGATCTGGAAGACGTCTGTGTCGATGCGATCGAGCAGCTCGCCGACCGGCGTGCCCTCCAACGTCGGAAGGTTCTGACCGAACGCCACCCGACACAGGCCTCGCCGGACGGTGGCCGTCCAGTCGGTGGTCAGGCGTGTCATGAGCAGTCCCACGGCCACGTCAGTGGCAACCGCGATGCCGAGAGCGGTCGCGAGCACGACGAACAACGGCCACGACCGGTGGATGAGAACCGGGCCGGCCACGGCGGCCGCACCCGACTGCGCCGCCGCTCCGAGCACGATGAGACACGCCACGAGTGTCAAGCGGCGGGGCGAAGTGGTCCAAAGATCGCGCAGTAGGCGCATTGGTGCTCCGAGGGTGGGGAAGCCTAAGCATCTCCCATCAGGCCGTGTGGATCAAAGTGACATCCGAGGGCCCACTGGTCGCGCCCGTTTCGTCCGCTTGGTCAGGAGGCCAGCAGGTCGAAGTGGAACCCCACCACGAACAGCGCCAGAGCGATCTTGCGTAACACGTGCAGGGGCTGGGTCTTGTCAAGCAATCCGGCGAGCATCGCGGCCGCCATGCCGGCTGGATGCGCCCGGACCCATAGCCATGGCGTGGTGAGGCTCCACAGGCCGGGCAGCGAGGCCAGGATCGCGATAAAGAACACAGTCATCGTCGCAATGAGTGTGACGGCCAGCGGTGCGCCGAGCGTTGGCGAGGCCACGCACACGACGGGGACGCTGATGAGCCACGCCCACTCGCCCCGGCCTCGAATCCGTCGCGCCTCAACGATCAGACGTTTGTCCTCTTCGGACCAGCGTGTATCCAGAAAGTCAGCGACTTGCCTGTTGACGAAGGTAACCTGGTCGGAACACAGCGTCTCGGAGTGTGAATGTGGGCAGCGGTGAGCGGAGTCCAATTCGGTGAGCGTCGTCTCGCGCAACCGGTCGTATTCCGCTTGGATGAACGGCGCGGGCGGCCCGAACTGCCTCGGCGGATTTGTGTTGATCCGGAAGATCGTGGGGGCGTCCTCGAACGTCTCGGTCGCCACCATGCTGTACACCACGTCATGGTGCAGTTCCGCCATCGTGAACTTTCTGCCTTCGGTCGCCGCGCGGTCGCGGCGTTGACGCAGCCGTTCGCGGGCGGCCGCGCCATGGCGTCGCAACTTGTCCGGATCGAGAAGGTCGACGACGGCCACGAGGCCGGCGACGAACTCGAGGACCTTTCCGATCCGGCCCCAGAACAGCAGTGACGCGCCCCACAGAACCTGGTCCTGCACCTGGTGGCCGTTGAGCCATGTCGACCACAGGTCCCATAGCCGCATCGTCCGCACTCCCCACGATCTGCGCATCCGTGACACGCAACTATCGCAGGTGACGGCGGGCCCACTCACGTAGGGTTCATGGTCATGAATTTCGTCCACGTCGCTCACGACGTTCGTGACGTTGAGGTCAAATATCGAGTGGCGGATCTCAATGCGCTGCTGGCCATGGGATTCACCCCGACCGTGCAGATCGTCAAGACCCGCCGGGTCGGACTGTGGGGCGAGGTGTCAGTGAGCATCGACGAGGTGGCGAACCTCGGTGTTTTCGTGGATCTCGAGCGGATGGTCAGCTTGGCTGGGTCGGATGCGGCGGTTCAAGGTCGGCTCGACGCCGACGGCTCACTCGCGCCGCGCTTTGATGAGGTTGCCGACCCCGGCGACGAGCGCGATGGCGAGAAGCCACCCAAGGGTGACCGCGATCCAGGTGTAATAGAGCAGGAATTTGCCGAACGCCCCGTGCCCGTCGGGCAACCAATAGCTGATCTGCTGCAGGTTAGCGACCGGGATGAGCAGGCCGTATGAGTAGGTCCACGCGTTGAAGGACGGATAGTCACCGCCCAGCCGGCCATTGACGAAGTCGGCGTTGAGTTGAGGCACGACATCCGGCGGGCACGGGGTCGGCGCCGTGAATCTCGTCGCACTCGGTTTTGGAGTCGGCTCTGTGGAGGGCACCGGGATGTCTTTGCTGCACCCATTTGCCGGATGGATCTCGCGTTGCACGGGCACCATGTGAGGCTGAACGGCTGGCTTTCCGGATGAAGTTGGTGGATGGTGCTCGGCGTAGTGGTAGACGAAGCCCATGACGAAGCCAAGCACGGCGACATAGACGAACGGAAGCCAGAGGCGATAGCCGAATCCGACCGTCCACTCGAGGAACCAGTTGGACACTCGGGAGTATCGACTTAGGTCTCCGCGTCGGCGTTCGTTGCGAAAGCCGTCGATCATCGTGAGGCGATAGTTCTTGTGTTCACCGGCGATGCGATATGCGGTGGCGAGCTCGCGGTATTGCTGCATGGAATAGATGTTGGTATGTCTGAGGACGTTGAGCCGATCCTCGAGCGGAATGTCGCTGTCGAGCGTGCGAAACGTGAACCCCTCCAACACAACGTTGTTCTCTCCCCGTCCCTTGTCGCGGTCGGGGATCCGGGGCCAGCTCTTGATCGCGTCGGTGAGAGTGTTCGTGTCGGCGAACGAGAAGTCGATGCTGCCGTTCGGAGTCTCGGCTGGCAGCCACATGATGCTGCTGCCGGCGCGGAGTTTGTGCGCGGCCAGTGCGGGACCGCCGATTCTCGTCAGTCGCGCTTCGGTGAAGTTGACATTGCGAACGACCTGGGCGCCGGTGAGCCGCACCTCGCCCACGCTATGGAAACCGTCAGACAGCTCGATGTCGCCGTTGACGATGGCACCCGAGAGGTCCAAGGCGAGCTCGCCCGGCCCGTCGAGAGACGCACCGGTGCACCTCAGTTGTCGTCCGACGTTGGCTCGGGCTAGCCGGACCTCACCCACTGCCCGGAAGTCGCCGTCGAGATTGACGTTTCCGTTGGTCGTGAGACCGTCGGCATTCAACGCGATGCCGCTCGGACAGTTGAGGAACGCGCCGGTGCAGGTCAGTTCCGTGCCGATGGTCGCACCCGTCAGATGCACCTCGCCCTGTGAGGTGAAGCCGGTGTTCTGTGGTTGCCACGCGTCGAGGAACACGCCGCCGCCACAGACCAGGCCGGCCGCGTCGAGGGCATACCCGCCGGGGTTATCGAACCGACCGCCGGTGCAGGTGAGCTGTCGGTCCAGCTGCGCGCCGACAAGGCGTACGGATCCTGTTGAATGGAATCCTCGGTCGAGATAGACGTCGGCCGCGGTCAGGCGTTCGGCCTCGATGGCGTTGCCTGCGCCGTTGTCGAACCGTCCGTCGGTGCAGGCGAGCTCGCCACCGATATGTGCCCCGACCAGATGAATCGAGCCGGTGGCGTGAAACTCCGGTCCAAGGTGGACTCCATTGGTGACCGTCACGCCGTCGGCGCGTAGCGCGACCTTGCCCGGATTGGTGAGACACGCGCCTCGAAACCGGATGGTCCTGGCTTGGGCCCAAGACATGAGGATCTCGCCGTGGGAGGTGAAGCCACGTTCGCAGATCAACTCGCCCGATACGGCCAGATGGGTCGCCTCAATGGAGCAGTGGCCGGGATTGTCGAAGTGGCCGCCCCGGCAGTCGAGATCGTGACCGATGGAGGCGGATTCGAGCAGGACCTTGCCGTCGGCGTGAAAATTACGATCGAGCAGCAGGGAACCGGTGACGAGCAGATCGCGCGCGTCGAGCGCCACCTGTCCGAATTGGTGCAATCGACTGCCTGTGAAGATCAGGTCGCCGACGATCGTCCCGTCGCCGATCTGGGCTCCGACGAACGAGGCTCGTGTGGTGCAGTTGCGCAGGACGATGTCGCTTCGCGATTCGAGCCGCGACGCGTCGATATCGGCGATGTCGCAGTTGATGAACTCGATGGGGCCGTCGGCGCGAGCTTGGAAGAGGCTGATTCCTTTAGGGAATTCGCAGTTGCGAAATGATAGACGTTTCTTGATGTGGTTGTCTTCCAGTTGAAGGCGACCGATGATGACCCCGTTGTGCACGACGACCCGGTCGAAGTTGTTGCTTCGGTCCAGGCACAGTGAGCGCACGGCTTCGGCGCGCACTTCCCGGCCTGGGCGCCCACATTTGCCGGCCAGGTCTGCTTCTTTGTTGGCGCGGACCCGGCTGGCGAGATGATGTTCGTTGCGGAGATACTTCGCCTCGTCTGAAAGTCGCGACATCGCAGTGCCACCCCCCGGCGTGTCAGGCGACCTGTCGGTGTCGACGTGGCTGGCTTATGGATCGCCACGAGCACTTTAACCCGGGAGGGCTGCGGATCCGGGGGTTGCCGGACAATCCGCCCTATTGGGTGGAGTCCCGCTGCGCACCTTGGCAGAGATTGCGGTGAGGGCAGAGTGGCCTGCCCGCATCGTCATGCTTCACCAGCTCGTGTCGACCCACTTGTCACGCCGTCACCAGATCACGTGAAGATCGGCGCTGCCCCGGGCGAAACATCCGTAGTAGTAGCGGATCTCGGTGTCGAATCTGTCGACTATGGGGCCAACCAGATCCGGATATCGGGTCACGATGCGATCCACCTTCCGCCAGATGCCCGCCAGGTCCTCCGGGGTGCGGTAGCCGCTGATGCCATAGCACGCGACGTTGGACGCGATCCCGTGGTTGACGCCGTCGACTGTATGGCTGCGATGCGAGGCGTGAACCAAGGCCGGTTCGCCGACGGCCGTGCCCCACGCGTCGGCGAGCGCGTCGCTTCCGTCGTCGTCGATGCTCAGCATGTACTCAAGATCGATCTGGTCGGGGTGGTCGGCGGCGTTGAGCAGGTAGAAAAACGGCGCCTCGGCATTCCAGGGTTCGAATGCTCCTAATTTTCCGCAGTCATAGGATGCCAGGAGGCGACGCTGCTCGGCGGTCACCGTTAGGTGCGGCCAGGTGAAGCGACTCTCGAGCTCCTCGTCGGAGAGGTCGGACCAGGTCGCGGCGGCGCTGCTCCCACCGCCGTCCGGGGAGAAGATCAGCCCGTCCACCCACGCCGCGTTGCCGGGATCTTCGAGGACCTTGTCCAGCAGGTCGCGGGGTATCTCCAGGTGCATCGGATACATGCTCATGTGAGCACACCGTAGTGGGAGGCGTGCCGCGAGGCCGCGGCCGCCCGATTTGTCGCGCATGATGATCGGTGGAAGAGTGACCCGCGATGGAGAGGGGTGCGGCATGAGCGTCGACCAGTCGACCGTGGGAGCAGTCATCGCTGATTTTCGAACGGCGACGACGGGCGTCCGCCCCGACACGTGGCTGACCAAGGGGTCGCCGGGCAGCCTGCTGCTGGCGACCCGTGACGCCGCGGCCTATGCCGAGTGGGTGTGTGCGCCGCGTCCGGTGCGGACGATTCCCGGCCAGCCCCCACGCGGCTCGGACCGGGGCGAACTGCGGGGTTTGGTGCTGCGAGGCGGTCACGGCGATATCGGATTTCCGGCGGACAACCCATGGGGGCTTCCGGCGGACGTCGAAATACAACAGGCCATCCGTACGCTGTGGGCGCCTTTCGCGGACCGCGCGCCGGAGTTCGTCGCCCGACTCACGACGTCGGCGTTCGCCCTCGCGATGGTGCGCGAGGGGGAGCAGGACCATCTCATCTATCTCATGGCCTCCTGGGTCTCCAGGGACGTGCCGAACATCGCGGACGCGTCGATCGACGAGCTGATGGCTGCCAGGGAACTGACGGTCGGCGAGCTGTGGGGGTCGGCGCCGTTGTCCGAGTCCGCCCGGGGCGCGCATCCGGTGTTCGACGGGGATCTGCCCGAGTCGCTGGAGGCTTTCGTGTCGGTCCACGGCTGCCTGACCGCGTTCGACGAGCGCACATATCTCGACGTGGAGCATGTCGAGGACTGCGTCGACGTGTTGGGTCGCGACGAGGGGCCTTTCGGTAAGTCGCCCGATGGCAGCTATGCCTTCGTCGCGCGGCACGGCGAGGACATCTGGTATGTGCTGGACTTGGCGGCGCGCGACGAGGAGGGCGAACCGACGGTTCTCCCCTTCGATCCGAAAGACATGCTCGACTTCGACGGCCGAGAGCGCCTGCGGGATTTCCTCGCACAGTTTCTGCACGACATGCTGGACGTCGATGGGTGAGGAAGTCGTGAGCGTGGTCTGCCGCGTCAGCGCTCGATGACGAGATTGGCCATGTCGACCACGGGTCGATAGCCAAGCGCGGCATAGATCTTGTTGGACGTCGGGTTCGCCTGGTCGGTGAACAAGCAGACCCGCGCACCGTCGGCGACGATCCGCCGAGACACCTCAGCGACCGCGTTGCTGGCCCAGCCCCGGCCGCGTTGGGACGGCGGTGTGTAGACCGGACCGATGCGCGCGACACCGAAGGCCGGCGGGTTGGCTCCCGTGAGATGAACCCGCCGCCCCGCGCCATCGACCCAGAACCACAACCAGCCCGCCCGGATTCGGCGAAGCGTCTCCACTCGGTCATGCGCCCCGTGCGTGCTCGTGCCGCGTGCCCTGCCCGCCTGTTCGTCGGAGTCGTCGTTGAACGCGGCGAGCCACTCGATGGCCAAGTCCACGTCGTCCTCGGTGGCGGCCACCAGCTCGCCGGGCACGGAGCCTGGTGTCGCGAGTTCGCCGAGCTCGTGCAGCCGCGTGTGCATTTCGGTCGTGACGTGCCCCCCGCCCAGCCGGGCGAGCTCGGCGGCGCAGAGCTCGACGGTGGGCAGGGCGCCGTTGAGGCCGAGCACCTCATCGCCGCGTCGGTGCAACTCGCGGGCGAGCGCCACGGCCGCGTCCGCGGGCATCGAAAGAAGATACGGCGGATAGGGGGCGAACGGGGCCGTGCGCATGCCGACCCCGACCACCGCACCCGTGTCGTCGGTCACCACGAGCCACCAGTCACGCTCAGGCTGTGAGACTTCCTCGGTTGACCTCGCGAGATGCCGGTGAGCGGTCACCGCGACGACTGTGCTCATCACGGGGGCGGCGGCGAGGTAGTTGCCCGCGGCGTCGAGAAACTCGGCCGGGTCGGTGAGGAATCGCAGCCGGGTCGATCCACCATGTGTCGCCGGCCGCGGCCTCGCATCCATCAGCGCAGGCTAGCCGGCTCGTCAGCGGACCGCACGGAAATTTTCGACCTTACTAGTCCGATTGACAGAGTATTCCGACGGCCGTTATGTTGGCCGCATGAGTCTTGCGGAGCCAACCTTCTTCATCCTCACCGCGCTGACAGACCGGACCCTGCACGGCTATGGCGTCATGTTGGCGGTTCGGGAGTTGTCCGATCAGCGGCTCAACCTGCGTCCGGGCACCCTCTACGCGGCACTCGACCGGCTCACCGAGGACGGGCTTCTCGTCGTCGACCGCGAGGAGGCGTCCAACGGGCGGCTCCGCCGCTATTACCGGCTGACCGACGCCGGTGCCAACACGCTCGCCGCCGAGGTGGAACGTCTGCGGGCCAATGCCACTGTCGCTGCGGGCCGGCTGCGCCGCCGCCACGCGGCGGGTTTCGCCATGGGGAGTGCGCTGTGAATGACAACGAGCGGCTGCGCCGGGCGTACGAGCGTTGGATGTTGATCTTCCCGCGGTGGTATCGGCGGGAGCGTGGCCTCGAGATGGTGACGGCGCTGCTCGACGACGCGCCGCCCGGGCGTCGCCGCCCGAGCCTCGGCGAGGTCGCAGACCTGGTCAAAGCCGGGGTGCGGGCCCGGCTGGGTCTCCCACGTGGACTCCTCGCCCGACTCGCCATCATCATGATCACCTTGTACGCGGCGTTGGCCGGCGCCGCGATCGCGGTGTCGCTGACAGGGTTTCCCGGACCGCCATCCGAGACACAGGCGATCGCCGCGGCGATGGAGGCTATCCCGATCGAACCGCGCAACATCGCCGGTCCACCCGTGCGGTGCGGCAACTTCTGCGACACCCCGAACCATCCCGGCGATGACGTGATCGCCTATGACTCACAGGTCTTCGACCACTCCGACTACACCGACGTCAGTTATGCCATCCCGTGGGACGAGGCGCCCCTTGTCATCGCCCGAGCCCGGGAGCGTCTCATCGCCGCCGGCTGGGACGTCACCGCACTCCACACCCAGGCCGACGGGATCAGTCAATTCGACGCGGTCAAAGACGAACGTGAGATCAGCGTGACGGCGCTGGTCAAGACTCCGGAGTCTGTCGACGCGTCTGGCTCAGTCTTTGTCAATCTCAGCAAGGGTTATTCGGCCTCGGTGATGGGCGCGCTGATCACCGGCGCGGCCGGCGGGATCGCGCTGGGCTGGATTGTCGGCGTGTGGGCGGCGCAACGCTATCGACGGCACCCGCTCCCGCGACGTTCACGGACCATCATGGCAGCCGGCCCGTTTCTCGTGGTTGCCCCGCTCACGCTCTACGGTGCCTTCATGTATGTCGTCGCCTCCGCCAATCTGGGCAACACAGCAGCGCACGTCTTGGTGATGCCGCAGGTCGCCATTCCCGGCCAATGGTGGCAGGTCACCGTCGTCGTCGCCGTGTCAGTGGTGACGACGCTGTGCCTCATCGCCTGGCCGAGCCGCGCCAACGCAACGACGGTCGGGGCGCAGCCCGACCTGGGACCACTGCCCAACCCCACCGTCGGATAGGATCGGCGCGCGGGAGGCGCCATGAGGATCGAACTCATCACCGGTGACATCACCGAGCAACAGGTCGACGTGGTCGTCAACGCGGCGAACTCGTCGCTGCTCGGCGGCGGCGGAGTGGACGGCGCTATTCATCGAAAGGGTGGGCCGGA
The DNA here is from genome assembly GCA_963736695.1 of uncultured Actinomycetota bacterium. Lineage (GTDB taxonomy): Bacteria > Actinomycetota > Actinomycetes > Mycobacteriales > Micromonosporaceae > CAVTPU01. The sequence continues at coordinate 885,053 of CAVTPU010000004.1, read as the reverse complement.
GATCCTCGCCGCCTGCCGCGCCTTGCGGGCCAGCCGCTATGGACGAGGGCTGCCGGCCGGGCAGGCCGTCGCCACTCCGGCGGGGCATCTCCCGGCCCGCTGGGTGGTGCACACCGTCGGTCCAGTGTGGAGTGCGGCCGAGGACCGCTCCGCGACGCTGCGGGACTGCTACCGCAACTCCCTCGCAGTCTCGGCCGGACTCGGCGCCCGGACCGTCGCCTTTCCCCTGATCTCGTCGGGAATCTACGGCTGGCCCAAAGACGACGCCGTCACCCAAGCCGTGGCCGCCATTCGATCCGCGCCCGCGGAGTCCAGTGTGGAGCTTGTCCAGCTGGTGCTGTTCGACGACGTGACCCGTGCGCTCGCCGAGTCGATTCTGCGAAGCCAACCGGAGTAGGGTCCGATGCGTAGCTATCGGGGTGGAACCCTGAGTCTTGACGACATTCGCCACCTGATTCCGATGGTCCCCGCGAGGTCATTCGCCATCGAAGAGCTGGACGAGTTCGTCGCTCAACCGGACGGCTTCGGTGCGGCCGACGTGTGCCTTCATGAAGGCGACCTCCATGTGGACGGCGATCTCGACACCGCCAAGCCATGGATGGTGCTCCTCGTGGTGCGGGGAAACCTGACGGTCACCGGAGCATTCCTCGGCGACCACCACGACGCCATCACGCGAGTCATCGTCACCGGTGACATGCGTGCCCGCGACGTGGTGACGGCCGGGCTGCTATCTGTGCACGGCGATCTGTCAGTCGAGCGGAGCCTTATCGGTGACGACAACCACGGTCGCGCCATCGTCGGTGGAGACGTTTCGTGTGAGTTGTTCTATCCCGAGGAGCACTACTTCTCTGTGGGCGGGGCGTTTCGGGCCCGACACCTCGTCGGAAAGGTCAGGAACCGTCTCCGATTCGCTGGTGGCGCTGCCCCGGACGACACGCTGGGTGACGGCATCACACTCCACGATCAAGCCCTGCTTGAGCTCTTCGACCCCGACTTGTTGCAGATCTATGAGGAGGAAGACGGGGTCTCTGTCGACGGTTTCCGCGACGGCGTCTACGGTCTTAAAAGACGCATCCGTACGGGTCGCCCGTTGCGCACGAGCGAAAGATGACAGCGCGATAGTCGCCGCTTATCCAGCGACGCGGGCCAGAACGACGAGAGTGGCGGCGGGATCACAACTTGATGAGCGGGGTCAACGAGTCCGGCGGCTCACATACACACATGTCGGCAGAGTCGAGAATCGCCCTCGCCAAGCTCTGATAGTGCTGGTGCTTGACGTAGAACTCGGTGCCCTCGATGGTGAGATCGGCGCAGTCGGCGATGAACTCCTTCTCGACCTCCTCATGTGACTTCGCGCCGCGCATGGGGCCCCGTCGCTGGGCCGCCACCAAGCCCCGCGTTCCGGCGAGGAGGGCCTTGTTGCCGGGATTGCGCTGCAGCCCGATCTCGAGGAACGCCCGCATGGTCGCCTGCGTTTTCGCCTTCGTGTATTTCGGATAGGAGTATCGATATTTGCCATACAGCTCACGAGCCGTCCACACCGGATGGTGATATGTCAGGGGATCGCCCGGCGGTGTGTAGGCGCACTCGAGGCCCGTCGCGGCCTCGATCCGCTCGCACAGATCGAGGTCCTGCTTGAAGACGTCGCGAAAGCGGAACTTGTCCGCGACGACGCGCATGTTGAATGCCCATAGCCCGCCGGAACTGAGCCCGTGGATGGCGTCGTAACCCCGCGCGACGGCCACGAAGTGGCGATCAAGATCCAGGGTCGAGAGTAACACGGTGAGCGCGTGGCGCTGCAGCAGAACATCGGAGGCCGTATGGATAAGCACATCGCACTCGTGGGTCCAGGCGATGTCCAACGCCGCGTTGAACGAGGCGCACATGGGGGACTTGCCCGCCACCACTCGCTGAACCTCGACGTTGCTGTCGTTGGCCTTTGAGATGGTGATCAGCGAGACGTTGAGCAACGGCTCATCCATGTGGCTGACCACGCATGCGATCTTCACAGAGACGTGCCTCCAATATCGACACTGGGTTGGGCGGCGGTGCGCGGCGAGCGCGTCACGCGCCCGTATACGTCGCCTAGACGCGCAGCCAACGCTTGGTAGCTGTGGTATTTCTCGGCGAACGCCCGGGACTTGTGAGACAGCGCCTCGCGCTCCGCCCCGGAGGCCATGACGAACCGGCGGATCTTGTCGGCGATGTCCGCGGGATCGCGATCCACCTGAATGAGAGGCCAGCCGGCGACGTCGACGCCGGCCCGTGCGGCCCGGTCGGCGGCGTCGCGTCGAATGTGGACCAGTGTGGGGATGCCCATCACGAGGGCTTCGATGGCGGCGTTGCCATACCAGCCGATGACGTCGTCGACCGCGAGTGGCCCGTTTCCCGGCTCTCGACCGGCCTGGTCGAAATAGAGGGACAGTCCGCGTTTGCGTGCCATCGCCACGTCATGACTGACCCCGATGATGAAGGTCGCCTCCCACTCCGCCCAACCCCGTGGCCGCTGCTTTTCCAGCTGTCGCACGGCTTCGAAGAGCAGCTCCGTGCCCTTTCGCTGCGGTTTCGTGGTGGCGCTGGAGTGACCGATGACCTTTGAGTCGGTCCAGCAGTAGTGCAGGTTGTCAGTGTCGATCGCGTGCGGCAGCAGATCCCCGTGATACCAATCGAAGTTGAGATCCGGGGTCATCGCCGTTCGGGCGTCGAAGGACAGCACGCCGGCCTGCCAGTCGGCGTTGTCCTTATGGCTTCGCGCCCACCCGCCATAGGTGGTGAAGACTGTTCGATAGTGGCGCCGGAGATCGCCATAGAACAACTCCCGCAGCAGATCAGCGTTGATGCCTCGGGCGTCGTTGAACCACGAGTGTTCGTCTTTGAGGTGAATGATGCGGCACCTGTCGACCTCGCGGAGAAGTAGATCGCGGCGAGCATCCGTGATCTCGGGGATCACGAGATCGTTGGCGTAGCCGAACTCGTGCGGATGAAACGTCACCAAGCGCACGGCGTACGGGGAATAGCGGTTTGCGGCTGCGGCCAGCTTGAACATCGAGCCGGAGAAGTCCTTGGGGGCTATCATGATCACCCGATGGTCCGGTGACGCCTCGTCCCACCGGTGTTGCCAGTCGATGATTCCCTTGGTATATGACCCGAACGCGTGAGTGGGCATCGCGTCCGACAGATCACGACGCTGTTGCGGGGAGAACTTGAGAACGCCCATGCGTCCATAGTCCAATGACTTGCCGTGCAGATGAGCGTCGAGGAGAGCCCGTGTCCACTGCCCATCACGATGCTGCGCGGCCAGGGGCCCGCCGGCCTCGAGGACCCGTTCCGCGGTGGTGTGGTCGCCGAGTTTGAGGTGTGCGGTGGCGGTGTGGGCATGCCAGGCGGGTTTTGCGGTTGGGCCGGTTCGGGCGAGCAGCGCGTCGCCGATGTGGGCGGCGGTGGCCCAGTCTTGTGTGGTGATGGAGAGGCTGAGGAGGTGGGAGTCGAGGAGGGTGGTCTCGGGGTGTGTTGTTCGGCCGGCCTGAAGCACCCGCTCGGCGGTGGTGTGGTCGCCGAGTTTGAGGTGTGCGGTGGCGGTGTGGGCATGCCAGGCGGGTTTTGCGGTTGGGCCGGTTCGGGCGAGCAGTGCGTCGCCGATGTGGGCGGCGGTGGCCCAGTCTTGTGTGGTGATGGAGAGGCTGAGGAGGTGGGAGTCGAGGAGGGTGGAGTCGGGGTGTGTTGTTCGGCCGGCTTCGAGGACGTGGGTGGCGGTGGTGCGGTCGCCGAGTTTGAGGTGTGCGGTGGCGGTGTGGGCGTACCAGGCGGGTTTTGCGGTTGGGCCGGTTCGGGCGAGCAGCGCATCGCCGATGTGGGCGGCATTGGCCCACTCCTGCGTCGCGATCAACAGTCCGAGCATCTGGGCATGGGTCGCGCTGAATCGCGCGGCGACGCTCGATGGGAGAAGGGGATGGGTGATCATCTTCGCGGCGCGCGTGGCGAGAGAGCGTTTAGCGCGCGATAAGCTCGGGCCTAGGCGGGACCGTTTCAGCCGACGTTTGATCGGGCCGATTGCCCGCCGCACGTGACCGCCCACCTCAGATTTCGCTCGCGCAGAGCGCCGCTAGCGGAGAGTCGGAGGCCGGATCTCGAGACTCGATGACCCCACGAACGACGCCCCGCCAATCCTGGTTGAATGTCATTCCCAGCTTCTTGATCTTCGCGTTGTCGACGTTGAAGTCCAGGATGTCGCCAGGACGGAAATCCTCATGTGTGATGGCGACTTCCGAGTTCATTTCAGCGATGATGAAGTCGGCGAGTTCCTGGATCGTCACGCGAATTCCGCTGGCGCAGTTGAAGAACTGCTGCGACGCGTCGGCCTTCTCGGCCACCAGGAGGTTGGCCGCGACGACGTCGAGGACGGACGTGAAACTGCGTGATTGTTCGCCGGTCCCATAGATGGTCAGATCGCGTTTGTCCTCGCATCGCTTGATAAAGATCGGGACCACGCCACCGGTGTCGGAGTCATCTTGCCGTGGACCAATCACGTGATAGTAACGGAGCACCGAATAGTCCAGCCCGCACATCTCGCCGATAACCCGGCAATATGATTCACCGGCGAGCTTGCTGACTCCATAGAACGAGCGCGGGTTCTTGGGATGTTCCTCGTCCTGATAGTCGCGCAGCGCGCCAAATACGGATCCTGTCGATCCGTGCACGAACTTGCGCACCTTGCCGCGCACGGCGGCGCGGAGCATCCGTTGAGTGCCCAGGGCGTTGACCGTCAGGTCGAGCTCGGGATCGGCGATGGAGACGGTGTTCTTCGACGCCGCTTGGTGAAACACCGTGTCGATTCCCGACAGGTCGGCGGTCGCCGCCCACTCGACGAGGTCCTCGTTGACGAACTCGAACCGCTCATGATGCAGCAAGTGATCGATGTTGCGCTTGGAGCCGTGGGTGCCCACGAAGTTGTCCACACAGACGACACGATCTCCGCGAGACACGAGCGCGTCACACAGATGTGAACCGATGAACCCCGCCCCGCCAGTCACGACATGTGCTCGCACGTTACCCCCGAGTGTGAGTTGAGACAAAGCCCCGCGTGCATCACTGTGATCCGCGTGAGCCCACCAATCGGCTCGCGCGTTCGGGCCCATACTTTCTTGGGGAAACGAGCAAAATGGCACAAAGTTACTCACAGCGTCAGGGCGTCGATCGTGCTGAGACAAGGCGGGCCCAACCCGCCGATAGGATGATCGCGCTGAACCAATCGTGAGGAGACGAGTTGTCGACGCCCGAAACAGTGCGTGCCCCGTTTCTCGAGCTGCGCCGGGGGAGTGCGAGCGCCGACGCCCCGGTCACCGTGCTCGTCGTTCATCACGCGGGTGGGTCTGCGATCGGCTATCTGCCGTTGGCGCGGCATTTTCCTCCACAGTGGAGACTGCTGGGTCTGGATCTTCCTGGGCGGATTACCGATGACGATGGCCCCCGGTTTGAGCGGGCGGCCGACGTGACCGGGTGGCTGGCCCCTCTCGTCGAGGCCGAGATCACCGGTCCGCTCGCGATCTTCGGACACAGCATGGGGGCGTTGATCGCCTTCGAGCTGGCCCGCGAACTCGAGGCCCGCGGCCGCGGGCCGGTGTGGCTCGGCCTCTCCGGCGGCTCGGCGCCGAGGTTCGTCGACCCCACCCGGCGGCGCGACCTGTGGTCGCGTGACCGGCTGATCCGGTTTATGCGCGATCTCGGCGGCACGCCGCACGAGGTGCTGGAGATGTCGGACGTCGCCGAGCTCATGGTGCGGACGTTGCGCTCCGATCTCGCGATCGTCGACACGTACGAATATCGGGCCGGGCCGCCGCTGCGCGTTCCACTGACCGTCCTCTCCGGACGGGATGACCCGATGGCACCCGCCGAGCAGGTCGCGGGGTGGGTTGAGCACACGACCGCTCCGGTGCGCCAGCACACGTTGCCGGGCGGGCACTTCTATCTCTTCGAGCAGGCTGAAGCGGTGGTTCGACAACTGAGCCTCGACATCAGCGACGCGCTGGAACACAGCCCGACGTGAGCGATGTCGACGGCACACCACGCCCGGCTCGAGCGTCGTCGCCTCGGTGCGAGCCGGGCGTGGTGTGCGTTATCGCGGAATGGCTCAGGCGTGCCGGCGGCGACGCGCGAGGCCGATCGCGATCGCCCCGGCGATGACTGCCCCGGCCCCGATGCCGGCGATCAAGGCCGCTGGCGAGCCGGTCTTCGGCAGCTGCGGCGCGTTGGCCGGCGGTGAGGCGATGGGCGCCGGAACGACGGAGATGAGAATGCGTTCGCCCTCGTTCTCAGTGACCTGCGCCCCGCTGGTCTCGTGGTAGCCGCCGAGCTTCCACCCGGCCGGCGGATTGACCGTGAAGGAGTAGGCGCCGACGGGCAGTTCGGTGGCGGTGAAGACGCCCTTGGCGTCGGTGGTGACCTTTGCAACCAGGGTCTTCGGCTTGTCCGTCCGATAGAGCTCGATCACCACTCCGGCGATCCCCTTGTCGTCGACGGTCGACGGGTCGTTGTCGGCCTCGTGGAAGACCAGGCCGGTGAGGCTCCCGGTCGCGCCGACAACCTCGGCTCTGGCCGTGCCGATGTTGTTGTCCGGATTGACGTCCGTCTCGTCCGGCTCGAACTGATTGCTGACGAAGACGAGGCCGTTGCTCTTGCCTTGGGCGTTGACGGCGCCGGTGACGGTGAACGTCTTGGTGGCGCCGGCGGCGATGTCGAAGTTCACCGTGGGGAAGTTCGAGATGTCGATGCCGCCATTGTCTCCGCCGGTGACGTGCACGTTGGTCGCGTCGGCCGTGCCGATATTGCGCAAGGTGAAGGTAGCGGTGACGTTCTGTCCGACGGTGGTGTAGGTGGCCTTATCGAACGCCGCGGTGGCCGCGATGTCCGGGCCGGCGGGTGCTGCGGCGTGCCCGGCGGTCGGGGCGAGAGCCCCCGCACCGAGGGCGGCGCCGAGCGTGGTCGCGACCGCGATGATGCTGACGCGGGCGTAGTGGCGACGTGGGGTGTCAGTCGACACAGTCTGTTTCCTCCCGTTGTCTCGTGGCCGCCTGTCACGGCCACGACGGGCATCGTATCGAGCCGACCCGCATCGAGGGTCTCGCCAAGTCTTCTATCAGTCAGATATCTGTCTTCAGTGGAGTCTCGAAGCAGGCGAGCCAGGTGGCGAGCAGCGACTCCAGTTGGGCGGCGTCCTCCGGGGAGATCTGATCAATCAGGCGACGTTCATTGCGCATGTGATCGGTGAACGCCTGGTCAAACAGCTCTCTGCCGGCTTTGGTGAGTGCGACGACGCGTCCGCGGCCGTCGTTCGTGTCGGCGCGGCGGGTGACGAGTCCGTCCCGCTCAAGTCGGTCGAGGCGTTTCGTCATCGCCCCGGTGGTGACCATCGTGAACGAGGCCAGTTGTCCGGGAGCGAGTTCGAAGGGTTCGCCGGCACGTCGAAGCGAGGCGAGCACGTCGAATTCACCCTCGCCGAGACCATATCGCCGATAGATGGTCTGCAGCTGTTCGGTGAGGTGGTATCCGAGCCGGTGAAGTCGTCCGATCACACCCAGCGGCGTCACGTCGACGTCGGGGCGTTCGCGTGCCCAGGCCTGCTGGACCCGGGAGACGTGGTCGAGTGGCTCAGTCACGAGATCACAATAGCTTCCGTGGAAGGTATAGTGGCTTCCATGGAAGCTACTATACGGTGGATCGTCATCACCGCGCTCGCACCCGTGGCGTGGGGCACCACCTATGTCGTCACCCAACAGTTCCTGCCGGCCGACTATCCGATCTATGGGGCCGCGATCCGAGCCTTGCCCGCAGGACTGCTGCTCCTCGCCGTGAGCCGGAAGCTTCCCCACGGCGCGTGGTGGTGGAAATCGGTAGTTCTGGGCACCCTCAACACGGGTGCGTTCTTCGTGCTGGTCTATCTGGCGGCCCAGACCCTGCCATCGAGCGTCGCCTCAACGATCATGGCAGCCTCGCCCATCATGATGATGCTGTTCGCTTGGACCGCACTCGCCGAACGCCCTGCGGCGGCACCCGTGACCGGAGCGGCCGTCGGGATCGTGGGCGTCTATCTCATGCTGGTCGACGGCGAGGCCACCATCAACACGATGGGCATCGCCGCCGCCATCGCGGCGATGGTGATGTCGTCCCTCGGCTATGTGCTCGCCAAGAAGTGGAGCGCCGACGTCGACGTCTTCTCGCTCGCCGCGTGGCAGCTCATCGCCGGAGGAGCCGTGCTGATGCCCTTCGCCGTCGCGATCGAAGGGGCACCGCCCACTGTGGACACGAGTGCTGTCCTGGGCTTCGCCTATCTCACGATCGTCGCGACCGCGTTCGCCTTCTCCGCGTGGTTCACCGGACTGCGTCACCTCAACGCCGCGGCAGTCGGACTCATCGGACTGCTCAACCCGATAACCGGGGTGCTGCTCGGCATCACAATCGCAGGCGACATCCTCGCCGCGCATCAAATCGGGGGACTCGTGCTCGTCTTCGCCGGGATCATCCTCGGACAACTCGGCACCGTGCGCCTTACCGGACTTCGCCGATCCGCCGAACTCCGAGTGGCGGCCAAGCCGTGAATGCGGGCTGATTCGCGCGTCGAGCTGCTTTAATGGAACGTGTTTCGCCGCGCGACGAGGAGTGGACCGTGTCAGACTGGAACGCGAAGATCATCGCGGAGTTTCGCCAGAACGAGGGGCGGGTCGGTGGCCAGTTCGAGGGCGCACCCCTGCTGCTGCTGACCACGACCGGTCGCCGCAGCGGCGAGCCCCGCATCAACCCGATGATGTATCTCGCCGACGGCGACCGCCTGCTCGTCTTCGCCTCCAAAGGAGGCGCGCCGACCCATCCCGACTGGTATCACAATCTGCTCGCCGCGCCGCAGGTGACGGTCGAGGTCGGCACCGAGACCTTTCCCGCCCACGCCGTCGACCTGCAAGGACAAGAACGAGACCGCTTGTACGCCGAGCAGGCTCGCCGCTATCCAGGGTTCGCTGAATATCAGCGACAGACCAGCCGGGTGATTCCCGTCGTGGCACTCATCAGGGACTGACGCTGCCGAAGACGGCGTCGCATCAGACACCACGTCGCATCAGACCACACGTCGCGTCACTGACGCCGAGGATCTGCGCGGAACACAGCCGCGAGCCGCGCGTGCCGCAGAGTCGACCCGCCCCGCCGAGTCCCGTCTTCGCCGAAGTATGTCAACGGCATCAGCGCGCCATCCGGATTGCCGTATGCCCGGATCAGATCGCCAGAGGCATCGGCGAGGATGGGAAAGCCGCGTTCGCCCAGCCTGCCGGATCCCGGCATCGTCGGGTGCACCCCGACGATGAGAATCTCCTCGAGTGTGGCCAACTCGCCGGCGACCCGCTCCGATATCTCCAGGTCTGTTGATTCGGCACAGTCGACGAGCACCACGCCACGGTGTCCGGCGGAGAGTTCGGCGAGCGTGACAGGGGGATTGTCGTCGCTGTGCAGCGCCACACAGTGAAAGGCGAGTGGCGCAATCGACCAGCTGACCGGCACGCCAGCGCGATAGTCCACGACGGACTCGCCGACAACACCGCGGGGCGCGATCGGATAGACGACCCAGCGACCCTCGGGCCAGCCGTGTTCGTAATTCCCTTCCTGCAACAGACGCCCGCGCTCGTCGAAGAACTCAAAGTGTCCGTGCGCCGCGCCGTCGACGAAGCAGCCCCGTCGGGACGGACTCCCTTGCCGATAGGCGAACTCGTCATCGTCCGAACCGGCCGCCGCGGCGTTGGTCGGGTCGCCGAGAAAGTCGACCTCCTGGTGCCACCAGGTGATGGGCCCGTGCCGGCGTCCCTGGAGATAGGTCTCCTCTCGGACGACAACACCGTTGCGCCACAAAGTCCAGACCCCTTCCGGGCGGCCCGCCTTCCGCTCGCCGAGCCACTTCTCGACAGAATTTTCATGGAACAAGTGCCTCGTCCAGTCCGGCCGAGGTCGCGGAGAGGAGGGCAGGTCATATTCGGTCGCGTTCCACAATGCGATGGCCGATTCGGACAATCGGATAGCCATAGTGGACGGATCCGCATCGTCGCCGATCTGGACGCTTCCCAGCGAAGCCAGCATCTCCACGAGCCAGTCCGTTATCGAGCCCCACTCGCCTTCCGTTAGCAGGCCGCTTTCGCTATATGACCAGACGGCCAGTTCGTCCCGGAATTCGCTTGGGGCGAGAGCGAACCCGTCGATCCCATCCTGGTTGGGTTTCAGCGCGAAGATCCAATTGGGGGCCACATCTCGTTCCCCACTGAACCGACGCGATGGTGGAAGGATCACCAGGTCGGCGGTGAGGAGCACGCGCGGGCCGTAAGGCCCGAGTGTCGGGCCGAGAACCGGGTCGTCATCGATTTCGGCGTCACAGCTCAAAGGGAAGAAGAGATTCGCCGCTCCGAGCTCGTCCAGACGTGTGAGCACGTCGCCGATGATCTGGGCAGCTTCCGCCGGCGTGTGTGATGCTTTTCGGGAGCCAGGGGCGGTCGGAACTGAGCGGTTCTCGCAATGCAGGGGAAACGTCACTGGCCGGACTCCGTCATGTGTGGGTGCGCCATCAGGTTTGCTGTGCCGGTGACCCGTACACATTGGTCTTTGGTTGTGAGATCGGCGACGAGAACGCTGGGTCGACCCATGTCTTCACCCTGGTGGATGGTGATCCGCGTGGAGCCGGCGAGCAGATCGAGGTCTCGAAGATATCCGGCGAACGCCGCCGCGGCGGCGCCGGTCGCCGCGTCTTCGACCTGGCCACCGGGCGGGAACGGGTCGCGGGCGTGGAAGACACACTCCGACTCGGCCCAAAACAGGTGCAGCGTGGTCCATCCGCGCGCATCCATGAGGTTCGCCAGCCGGTCGTAGTCGTAGTGCAACTCCGCGAGCCGTTCGCGGCTCGCCACCGCCAGCACGAGATGGTCGTTGCCGGCGTTCGCCACATGCGCCGGAAATCGAGGGTCGATGTCGTCGGCCGACCATCGCAGTGCCGCCAGCGTCTCGGCGACATCGTGCGGATCGGCGGGTCGAGTCGTCGTCGGGGGACTGGTGAGGGTGGCGACGACGCGTCCATCCGCGCGCACGCTCGTCTCGATTGGGACGGCTCCGACGCGCGTGACGAAGGTGCGCGTGCCGACACCCTGGCGTTCGGCGAGCGCCACGGCTGCGGCGATGGTGGCGTGTCCGCAGAAGTTCACCTCGGCGAGTGGGCTGAAATATTGGATCCGGTGCGTCGCGGGCCGGCCCGGCAGCGCCTCGTTCGGCGAGACGAACGCGGTTTCGGAATAGCCGACGTCGGCGGCGATCGCCAGCATCGTCTCGGGCGAGAGCCCGGCGGCGTCGAGCACCACTCCGGCGGGATTGCCGCCGCCGGGCACCTCGCCGAACGCCGCGTAGCGGAACACGGGTATGACCTTGTCGCCGCTCATGCGAACCACCTCATCTCCTGTCCGTGACTGCGGGTCCACGCCAATGGTCGACCATCGAGTGCGAGCACGTTGTGCAGCGATGCGTCCGGCGGCGGCGGCAATTCCCCAAAGGCCAGCACATGCGGCGCCTCCACCGAGATCCAGTGCCCGGGAAGCGTTCGCACCAACTCGACGAACGCCGTTCGGCGCGCGGCGGGCACCTGATAGAGCATCGAGGTGTGGAAGACGACCAGTGTCGCGTCGGGCGGCGCTTGGGCGGCGAGAGAGAGCAGGTCATCGACGAGATCGCCGCGAACCAGCATCGGTGGATCAGCGGCGGCGATGGCCGCGGCGGCGTGGAGCCGCTTTCTCCGGTGAACATGCTCGGGCCAGATGAGTGCCTTCAGCCAAGCTACGTCGTCGGTCGCGGTGACGTCGAGAGGATTCAGGTCAATGCCCGCCCGCCAGACGATGTCGGGCAGTCGCGATGGCGGAGTCCGACCGCTGAGGGCGCAGTCGAGAAGCGGGCCGCTGGAGCCGACCACATGGTCGCCGTAGCGGTAGGAGTAACGGTCGGGATAGAGCCCGAGGCCCGCCGCGGCTCCGACCTCCAGCAAGGCGAGCGGCTGCGGAAGGGATGCGAGCACGGGCAACAACAACGCACACCGGCCGGCCTCATTCGTCTGGGTCGCGCGTGCACGCAGTTGCGTTTCGACAGCCGACCAGTTCGTCACGGTGAAGTCGTGAAATGACGCCGGATCGTCGACCGGACCGCCGAGGAGACGCACGACGCCCATGAGCAGGTTCGGCTGCCGCTTCGGCGCGGGAACCCCGTCCAGCAGGGCCAGGATCTCGTCGTCGTGAGCGATCGCGAGGGTCAATCGCTCGTACGTCGGTGACACTCCTCGGGCCTCACGTATAGCGAACTCGGTAAACAGTGAGGACGACGTCATCACACGATAGTCGCACAGGGCTCGTCGTCACTCGATGTCGTGAACGTCACGTGCGTCATGCCATCACTGCACGTGACGGCGCCAGAGGTCATTGTTGGCGCGCGGCGTGGTCACGGGCCCAGTCGATGAGGCGGCTGGCGAATCGGGCTCGCACCGGGGGATATGCGCCGTTGTCCACGTCGGCGCGGATCTGGTCCACAATCGCGTCGAGCTCGCTGCTGGGTCCGTCGTCGGCGAGCAGGACGGCCAGCGGCTCACTTCTGAAGATCGGGTCGTGCCCCATTGCCCGCAGGTGGTTGAGCAGCGTGGGACGGTTCAGGAAATGGCGTAGCCGGGGTATGCCCTCGGCAGTCAGCAGCATCGCGACGTCCTGGCCGGCGCGGTGGGCCGAGGCAGCGTCGGTGATCGTCCATGAGTCGCCAGCGCCGCCGTCGAGGCGGTCCCGCCACACGCCGTGGTGTTCCTTGGGCGTCTTGGACGCATTGTCGCCATCACGATCGGTGAGGTAGGTCCACCAGGGTGCGGGCACCACGGCAAGATTGACGTAGAACGACACCGCCGCAGCCGAGTTCCAGGCGGAACTCTGAGCCGAAACGACGGCCATGTCCCCGGTTTCCGCATCGGTCAGCACCCACCGTCCACCCGATCCCGTGAAACCCGATGCGCGTAACACGGGGCCGACCTGGGTGCGGAGCAGGTCCTTATACAGCGTGGCGGCGGTGGTCATCCCGACATCCTCCCTCGACTTTGCCGCGCGCGCTATGCCGCCTTACCTGGGTGCCGTTCGAGGTATTCATCTATTGCTTGACGAATGAGACCTGAGCGACCACCCTTGTCGTTGCCGGCAAGTGCGTCCAGCCGCTCTACTGTGGTCGATGGGAGCCGGACACCGGTGACGAGCATGGGAATGTCAGCCGGGTCGGGAGCGCTGCCTAGATCTGGCGCGGGAGCAGCACCCCGAAGAAGCTCCGAGATGTCGCCGCCAGCGTTGAAATAAGCCACCAGGTCATCCCTACTCATAGCCCTTAGGTCTTGGCGACTACTCATCGAGTTCTCTCCATCCATAACTTGATCTCTTCCGGAGTGGCCGGTCGCGCAGCCATAATCGCGTAGCTGTTGACGTTGTTAACGCGTTCGCACAGGACGACGACTACCCGCGCTGTCGCAGCAAGCCCAGCAACGGCAAGCAGGAGCGTGCCAATACTGTTTTCGATCCGCTGCGTCGAGTAGAGAGCCTCTACAACCTCCCGTTCGGTCACGTCGCTTTGGGCCGCGCTGGTCTTTCCGGCGTCGGTCCAGTTGTACTCACGGTCTGCCACGACTGCCATCGTACAACGCGTAAAACGCGATTGGCGGGGTAAGTCGCCCCGTCGCGGAGCGCTTTTTGTGCGTTTTCGTGAGATATGAGGTATACGTCGTTCTCTGACGCCGTGGTGCGTCGCTGTTCGACTATCGACGTCGTCGTGAAGGTTGACGTCGTCGTGGAGCGGGTTTGGGTCGCCGCGAACACGTCATATGTTTTGTTCGCCCTGATCGGACTGGGTGTCGCGCAAGCAGACGGCGACGGGCAGAGGCGGTAATACCGCACGGAAGCCTCGCGTCACCAGGCCTCGGCCGCTGCCCGTACCAAGGCCCTGGCATCTATTGAGGCCGGCGCCAACGCTTGGACAGTTCGCTGCATGGTCGATCGGTCGAGCTCGAGCCACCGGAACAGTTACGCATCCATCGATGCGCCGAACGGTGAAAACACGCTGCGGTCTTCACCCATGAACAGCAGGAAGTCCACATTGAATCGAGCGTCCCTCAATCCATGCGACAACGCCGCGGAGCGGTCGGGTGGCCGGCGACTATCGACGTCGGCGCAGCGTTCGGACGGTTCGCCGCCACCAGCGCGCAGGCTGGGCCGCTGCGGCCTGATTGTCTGGCACAGGCGGCGCCGGATGCAACTCCAGACGCAACCGGTCCAGATGGGTCACGAGCTCACCACGCAACGGCCAATCCACAGACTCGGGGGGCTCGTCGGGCTCGACCCGCAACACGTCGGCAACCGTTCCCTGATGCTGTGCGGCCTCCGCCAGGTGCCGGTCGACGTCGGCCTTCAGCGCGTCCCGGTTCACCGACCCGGAGCGGGCCAGCCGCCCATAGGCGCGCAGGGCCGCAGCCAACTCCTGCAGAACCTCCGCGACCTGATGGGCGGCGTGCGGATCGCGAACCGGATTGCGTTCCCCGGCCAACCCGGCACTGTCGCTGAGAGACCGGGCGATTCCCCTCACGGTGAGAGTCGCGTGTTCCAACGACTCCAGCCGGCGCCGCAGAAAAACCCGGGGATCGACGACGAGCGCGCCGCGAGGATTGAGCCGCACACTCTCCTCGGCCTGCCCGAGCGCCTCCTCCACCTGATCGAACTCCGATGTCAGAACCCGGGCACGGTGGAACCAATCGCGGGCCCGGTCCGGTCCGGCGCCGGCCGCCAGATCGGCGGACATCTGGTCCAACAGCTCAGCCAACTGCCGGCTCAGGTCGTCCACCGCCTCCTCCGCGGGCTGCACCCGCAGCGGAGCCATGACCAGATTGGAGATCAGGCCAGTGGCCGCCCCGATCAGAGTCTCCAGGATCCGGTCCGTCACCGCCGCCTCGACCGGCAGCGACAGAATCAGCATGGCGCTGATCGGCACCTCCAGCACGCTATCGCCCAAGCGCAGCACAAAGCCCACAATCAGCGCCGCCGCGATGACGATGCCCAGACTCCACCACGTGAATCCCAGAGTGGTCGACAACCCCAGGGCGAGCAGGACACCAGCGATCACGCTGGCGATCCGCTGCACAGCGCTACGGAAGGTGCGGTAGAGGGTCACCTGGACCACGAGCAGCGCGGTCAGGGACGCGAGGATCGGTGTGCTGGCGTCGATGAGCAGCCGGGCCACGAGGAACGCCAACACCGACGTGATCGTGAGCCGGAGAATCGTGATCACAGCGGGCTGGGCACGGCGCACGACACAACGCTATCCGGTGGACGCGTACGCCGTACCCAAGATCGCGGGTGACCACCCGGACGGCGCGGCTCGCGCACGTGGCCCGGGTGGCCGCGTCGCCGAAACACCGTCGCGTCGGGCCTCCCTGTCGTGCCAGGATCAGCAACCATGCGCCGCACCCTCTTCGTTCCCGCATTCGCCAACAGCACCGCCGAGCTGCTCGCCGACGCGGCTGCCGAGCGGGGCATGGACGTGCAGCGGCTCTCAGCTGGTTCAACCGCCACGGCAACGCAGGCGGCGCACGTCTATGGCGGTCCACTGTTCGCGGCGGCGCTCGCCGCCGAATTCGACATCGCACTGTTGGAACCCGCCGATGACTGGCTTGTCCAGTTGCCCTATGAGTTTCTGCGGCGCGAGATCTATGCCACGACGCTGGGCGATGCTCGTTGGCTTCGGGAACCCGCTTTCGTCAAACAGCCGCGCGACAAGGACCTGCCCGCCGCGGTCTACGCCGACGGTTCGCGACTGCCCGATGGCCAGCCGTCGATGCCGGTTCTGGTCAGCGAGATCGTGACGTTCATCGCCGAATATCGTCTGTTCCTGCTGGATGGGCGCGTGCACGCCGGCAGTCGATATGCCACCTTCGGCCGGCTCGACCCGCTTGAGTTGCGGCTGAGCCCACACCACGACGAGGTGCTCGACTTCGCTGCACAACTTCTCGACGCGTACGGCAACACCTTGCCCAGTGCCGTCGTGCTCGATGTTGGCTTGGCCACCACACCGGAGCAGACGGACGAACACTGGGCGGTCGTGGAAGCGAACATGGCCTGGTATGCCAACGCGTATGCCGCCGACACGGACGCGGTTCTCGATGTGGTTCTCCGGGCGGCCGGACCACTCAGCGAGGTCAGCGAGCGGGATCGCGCGTACATCCGAACCGCCATCGACACCTGAGGCCGCGCGGTGTTGTTCATCTCTAGAAACGTGTTCGAAACAAGCGCCTTGGCATGATGGGCCGATGCAATTGAGTATCGGTCCCGCCGACTTCACCGACCCCAGCGTCATTCTCTTCCTGCGGGGTCATCTGGACGAGCTCGCACCGACGGCTCCGCCAGAGAGTCGGCACGCACTGGATCTCGCCGCACTCCAGGCCCCCGGAGTGCGACTCTGGGTCGCGCACTATCGCGGAGAGATCGCGGCGACCGGTGCGCTGGCCGCGTTGGAACCCGGCCATGAAGAGCTCAAGAGCATGCGGACAGAGCCGAGGCGACGAGGCCAGGGAATCGGTGCTCGGCTTCTCGGACACCTCGTGGAGGATGCCCGGCGGCGCGGCATTCGCAGGATATCCCTGGAGACCGGCAGCATGGAATTCTTTGCCCCGGCGCGGGCGCTCTATGTCAAGGCGGGCTTCGTCCTGTGCCCTCCCTTCGGCTCATACAAGGAGGATCCCAATAGCGTCTTCATGACGAAGGCCCAATAGGCCCAGTCGATTTGGCGCGCGCGACCGTCGATCAGCCAGTGATATATGATAGTTGATGTCATATTTGAGCGACTGGTCGCGAGGAGTTGGCACGATGGTTTTGGCGCGAATGACTAGGGCGACGTTGGCCGGAGCATTGATGGTTGGGCTCGCCGCCTGCGACAGTCCTGGTGGCGGTGCTGGCGTCGGACCGCGTGACGCGTGCACAGAGTCGCTCCGAGCCGGATCGGTGCCGGACTCCTCACCCTTGATCGGCACGACGTCGGACGCTGCGCATCAATCAACGCCCGGCCATGGAACCGACCCGGTCGCGGGATCTGCGGTTGACCTCATCGACGACCGTAACGTTATCTATCCGGCGGCCGGCGGCCAACTACGCGTGCCGTTCCCGGATGAGCAGGTCGCGCTAAACCTGACCAAGATACGAGGCGGGTGGCTGGCCACCACCAACGGCCGGGCTCCGGATAGGCTCCGGCACTGGGTGGTCCGACCCACCGGAGACGGCAGTGCGACGGTGGTTGAACTCGCGGCCCAGGTTCAACTCTCTCGCGGTCAAACCTACGCGCCGGCCACCGGTCTCCCAAGTGCTAATCATTCCTTCGCCTCCAGGACTTCGATCAACGTGCTCGACGTCTCGCTCGGCGGCACGTCGGTGGTCACCGCAGTGGTCTCTGCCGCAGGCGATGGCTCGTGGCTTGAGGTCCGCTCGTTGCCCGATCTCACCCTTGTCGGCTCGATGTCAAACAATCAAGACGGTCTCTTGTTCAAGAATCGAGCCTGGATCGTCGGGGACCGGGTCCTGTTTAATTCTGGGCCGATCGGCGACAGCGAGGCATTCTCGGGCGCCGTGGCGTGGAACGCCTGCACCGGAGACACTGTTCGACTGCCGGACAAGCTCATTCGGGACGTGGACAAGCGCACGGCCCAGATCCTGCTGCTGCAACGCCGGGACGACTCACTGATGCTCGCCCCGGTTCGGGACCCCGCGCGAGTGGCAACCATCGGCGGTGCCGCGTTGTCAAACTCATACGACTTTCGGCTCTCCCCGGACGGCACTCGACTGGTCGCGATCAAACGCACGCCAGAAGCCGCTGGCGAACTGGTGAGCATCACGCTGGACGATCTTCGGGCGGGGCGGACCGGTCAGCTTACGCACGTCGCGTTGCCGGCCAGCACTAAAAACGCCAAACTCGACATCATCGACGAGGTCGGCGACCGCATGGTCGTTGCAGCGGTCATTGATAACTGGGTGGCAGGCAGTGCCGACGACAGCAAAGTCGACCGATATCAGCAAGTACGGGTGCTGTCATGTGATCTGGCATCGCAGGCGTGTGTGACGGTGCCGCCGCCCGCAGGCGCAGCCGCGATCCGGGCCGTGGCGGCCGGCCGACTGTGACGTCGACCTACGGCGGCTGCACGAGCATGGGGTTTTCGCTCGGTAGTGGCCCGGCCATAACCTGATCGGCTCAGATGTCACGGTGGTCTTCAGTCACGACGAGGCGCTGGTCCTATCGGACTGGCTCTACAGGTCCATCGACACGGAACCTTTCACGTCCGTGGTCAACACCGATCCGGCGGTGTGGCCGGCACTTTACTCGATCATGGGCACCCTGGATCGGACTCTCCCGGCGAGCCGTCCAGGGTCGAGACGCTGCTGGGGGAGATGGCGGTAACTGCGCCGCCGGAGACGGTGGCCGCCGTGGTCGCCGAAGTCCGGAAAACCGAAAAACGGTTCGGCGTCATGCCGTTCGGCGAGGGCGCCTACCGCGTCGTCGTGCCCGCCGAGGGGGTGGCCGATGGAACTGGTCTCCACCGAGCCCGGTCCCCAAGCGGTGCGTCGGCTGCTGGCGGAACTGATGGACTTCGACGAGGTGAACAGGTATCTGATCGAGAAGATCACCGCGATCGGGGTTCGCTACGACTTGGGCGAGGAGCATGAGCTGCTCGGCCGGCGGCTGCGCGACGTCGAGCTCACGCGGGGCCACCTCTATGGGCTGATGCGCGACGGACGGGGGCTGCTGCTCGACCAGACCGGTCGACTTTCGGTTGCGGGGTGGGCGGATCGGGTCGACTACGTCGCCGACGTCAGCGAGGAACTGGACGTGCCCGCGGTACTTCTGCGACCCGACGGTCACGTGGCGTGGGTCGGCGACGATCAGGAGAAACTGCTCGAACGGTTGCCCCGCTGGTTCGGCGCACCCGTCGGTTGAGTTCGCCGGCTCGGTGCCAGGCATTGTGGGCGTGCGTCCAGGAAATGCGATGTCGGTGGGGCTCGGTAGGCTTCGGCCCGTGCGACCAAAACTCGTGAGTGAGTTCATCCCTCGACGGCCGGGATGGATGACGCCGACCTATGGCGGCTGGCTTTGGCTCGACAACGAGGAAGGGTGCCTCACAGTGTTGGATGAGAACTTTCGGCGTACGAGGGAAATCGCCGTGCCGACTCTCGAGGGTATGGTCGCCGTCGCCATGTCACCGGATGGGTTCGACTTCGCGTTCGCGGGATTGGATGATCTGGTGGTCACTGACCGCCATGGCGTGGTGCGAAGGTGGTGGCACTATCCTTCTCAGGTTTATCCGGGGCGGACAGGTTCGCTTGACAGCCCAGCGGTGGAGTTTGATGGTTGCGGGTTACTGTGGCTCTACAGTCCGGGCGTCCGATGTAAGTCGGAGATCCTTGACAGGCTGACTGTCTTTGACGTGCCTACACAAACACGGAACTCTCGCGCGCGAGACTCCACACGGATGGTGGGCTCGCGAATTTCTTGCCGCACCCGATCGGCGACCACGTCGGCCTTGTGGTGAGAATGGATCCCGACAACGTGGTCAGCGTCTGGGCCGAGTTCAACGGACAGTCCATCGTGGTGAGAACCACTCCCGGCGAAACTCTCCGCGACGTGACGGCCAACGGCGGGTTCTATGTGACAACACCCCTCACCAAATCTGCTGTCGAGGTTCGCCGATTCGGCGATGACAAATTGGTGGTTGAGGCAGCAGAGGTCATCGGATATGACGGGATGAAGGGCGAAGACGAAGACTTATACGGGTTTACTCGCGGGGGTGCGACGTTCGTCACCACCGACGCCTTGGTGGTCAGCGTCGGGTTCGACGAATGGGGTCCCTCGGAGCATCTTCTGGTCTCCGCCAACGACTTGAGTCTTCTGCACGTGATCGACTATGGCGTTGAGGGGTGGCGCGAGCAGCTAGTTCCCGCCGCGCGACCGGGCCGGTGGGTCACCCTCGGCGGGCCAGGATGGCGACTGTGGGAGCTTCCGGACGGTGTGCGATAGCCGATGGCATGTCTACAGTGACCAGCAGCAGCCTAGCGATCGCCGCGTGTGCGAGGGCGGCTGGAAGCCGGGTGTTCTCCGCTCTCCACTTCTCCCATGCGCGCGGCGAACCCCGGCACCCGTCGTGATCGTGGGCGATAGCACCGGCAACAATCGGTATTGCCGCCCACGATCATGGCGAAAGGCGGTCTAACCAGCGGACACGTCGCCAGTTGGGACGTCGGCAGCCCGGCGCGGCGCGCGTTCATGATGGGCGGCTGCTCGGGCGTGGGCGATCCCGAGCAGCCGGTCGATCTCGGGCAGCATCTGCGGGCCGGGCATGACAACGCTGGCGAAGCCGTGCAGTGCATAGCCCGGATGAGGCACGAACGTGTCCAGCCGGGCGAAGTCGAACTCGTCGCGGTGCTCCTCGAAGTCCTTAGGAGCAAAGCCGAACAGCTTCTCGAACTCGGCTCGGCCCACGTGCAGGTTGAGCCGGAAAACGCCGGGACGGTCGAGTTGGGAGTCCTCATCGAAGCCCGGCACATCGTGCTCGACGATCGTGGCGAACGGCCGGCGCCGATCCGGTCCAATGTAGAAGAACCGGTCACCCCACGCGGCCTCCGGTGCGCCGTTCTCCGCACTCGCCACGAGCTGTTCGACGCCGGTCAACTCGCAAATCCGATCGGCGAGCATGGCAGGGCCAGTGCCGGTGGGGATGTGAAGCACCGCGTCAGCGTGCTCGAGCGTGGCCTGGTCCAACGGGAAATAGCGGTAATCGTGGGCTCTGCTCTCGGCCGGCTCCACTTCGGACGTACGGAGGTATCGGGGAAGTTGACCTTGTTGTTGAATTCTTCCTTCGTACGTTGACGGGGCTGGCGCCTCGATGCCGAGCGCGGGGCTCGCTCCCAGGCTGCCGGCGATCACCGCATATCGGTCGCCGAGCCGAGATCCGACGATCGCACCAGCGCTGAACCATGACAGCTCCGTTCCGGCCATCGTCATCGTGCTCGCGTGGCGGTGAAGGTGCAGGTTGTGCGCGAAGACCAGCGTCGGTCCGCGGTGCGCCTCGGCCGAACGGATCGCGAACAGGTTCTCGGCCATGAGTGCGTCGCGGACCCCGGACAGGCGCGCGAAGCGTTCCTCCTGCGGGCGTGGTGCGGCAGCCTCGGCGTGATAGCGCAGCAGTGCGACCGCAGCCCTCGCCGCCACGTTCGCCGCCCACCACCCCTCGGGTCGTCGCGGTGCCTGCAGATAGAGCTCGGTCAGCAGATCGTCGGCGATCACCCGCAGCCGCTGAGCGTCGGCTGAACGTCCGATCGACCTCCCCGGCTCCCAGATCGCGGCCGAGTCACTCCACTGTGCTTCGTCGCCGACCAGATCATCGATCTCTGCCGATTGGTCGGAGCCGAGGAACGCGCAGACCTGGGCGAGGTGGCGCCGCGGACTCGCAACGCTTGCCATCTCCAGTGGAGCGTCGAAACCGTAAAACGTCAGGCGCTCGGCCGCCGGCCGCCCGGCGTTGTGCTCGCGCATCCACAGCAGCAGATCGCGGTTGGCGGGGGCGGCGCCGAATTCGTGGCTGAAGCCCTCGGCGAGCGCGCGGTCGAGCGTCACGGTGGTGGAGCCTTGAACATACTCGTCGGCGATCAGCCCGGCGGACTGGTCGCTCTCCAGGGCGATCGACCGATAGCCGTGCTCGGCCAGCGACGCGAACGCCTCATTGCGCATCTGAAGAAAGGCCGACTCGCCATGTGTGGGCTCGCCGAACGCGAGCACAGTCGGCGGCACGGCGAACAGGTCGATGGAGGTTCAGAGAGGAAGTCACCCCCTCGACTGTATCGTTGAACCACCGGTTGAGACTTCTTAAAGCGAAGAGCGGGATGACAACCACAAAACCTTCAAACCCAAGGGTACGCCGACCAGTCGACCTCGCACGCGCGCACGGCCTGTCGGCGCAGGCCGTGCGCAACTACGAGCGAGACGGCGTCCTGCCGCCGGCCGAGCGCAGCCCAACCGGCTATCGTCAGTTCACCGAGGTGCACGCCAAGGCACTGAGCGCCTACATGGCGCTGATTTCGGCGCACGGCTATGCGGCGAGCGGCGAGATCATGCGGGCCGTCAACCGAGGGTCGATCGACGTGGCGCTGCGGGCGATCGACCACAGTCACGCTCTGCTGCAACGCGACCGAGAGACCCTTGACGCGGTCGAGAAAGCGGTCGCAGTCCTCGCCGGAACGCGACGCGAGCCGCCCACCCGCCGTGCCGTTTCGATCGGCACCCTCGCGCGCCGACTCGACGTCCGACCGGCGACCCTGCGCAAGTGGGAACGAGCCGGACTCCTGCAACCGGCGCGTGATCCCGCAACCCGCTATCGCGTCTATTCACCAGACGACATTCGCGACGCCGAACTCGCGCACCTGCTGCGCCGCGGCGGACACCGGCTCGACCACATCGCCGACGTGCTGCACCACGTCCGTGACGCCGGCGGCACCGAAGCGGTCGCCGCCTCGCTGCGCGACTGGCGTGATCGGCTCACCGCACGCGGCCGAGCCATGCTCACCGGTGCCGCACGGCTCGCCGAATACCTCGAACTGAAGACCGACAATGGTCTTGTCGGGGAGTCTGGGTAGTGTCTGCGGTCAGCGGCATGCCAAGGTGAGGAGACGACGATGGCGG
This sequence comes from uncultured Actinomycetota bacterium, assembly GCA_963736695.1. GTDB lineage: Bacteria > Actinomycetota > Actinomycetes > Mycobacteriales > Micromonosporaceae > CAVTPU01. The sequence goes on along the minus strand of CAVTPU010000004.1, from coordinate 862,274 downwards.
ATGACCGACTTCGGCCACATGGGGTGCCAGCGGACGCGATCTGGCTCGGCGATAGCTGGGGCGAGTGGGGTCATGGTCGCCGCGAAGGTGACGGCATCATCGGTGACTGGCGGTTCTGGCGTCCGGACGGCACATTCTCCGGTGACGCCACCTTCACCAGCAACGCATACTTTCGCGACCAGACACTCAACGGCGAGCGGCGTTATTACCACACCGATGGTTCTCTGGCCCGCGTGTATGTGTTCCGCGATGGCCACCTCGTTTGTGATGTGCACTACCGTCAACAGGGATCCTCGGACGAGGGCGCCTTCGCGGGACTTGCCACGTCCATACAGAAACTGGAGTTCCGCTTCGACGGCAGCCGAGTCGACGACGCATACGTCTGCACCACTCAACTGTTTCATTCCGCCGACGGCACCGAGCTCGACTCGCACGGCAAACCGGTGCCCACCCGGCCCTTGGGACTGTCACCCACGGCGCAGTTCAACTCCTCAATCAGGCTGTGGCGCGACGGCCGGTGGGTAGCCAGCGGCGCATCGGCCGGACGCGGGCTCGGCCTCTTCCACTTCTATGACCCATCCGGAGTGTTGGTCCGCTGGGACTACAAGGGCGAGCAGTCGGCCGCCTACGACCTGCGTGACGGAGAGAATCGGTTCGGCGACCCACTGATCGCTGCCGCTAAGGCCGGCGACACCGAAGCGGTGCGAAACCTGCTCGCCGCCGGCCACGGCCGCCACGCTGCGACGACCCTGCACGCTGCCTATGAGCAGGTGTCGGGATTTCTGCGCGAATGCGGCCGGACCGTTGACGTAACAACCCTGCCGTCTGGCGCGCCAAGTCCGGGCCGGGCGGAACCCGAACGGCCTGACACAGTGCCGGCGGACGCGGTCTGGGTGGGCGGGCTCGGTTCCGGCTTCTGGATCTGCGGCGATGTCGATGCGACCGGCGCGGCGGCTGGAACTTGGCGACTGTGGAAGGCTTCCGGGTCCGACTTCGATCCGGAAGCGGTTCGCGCTGTCTTCGTTGACGGCCGGCTCCGCGAACGTCACGAGATGCTCAGCGGCGACACCCCATATCGGGAATTTCACTTCGGCCCGGACGGCGTCGAGACACTGCGCCGCACCTATGACCTTGGTTGGTTGGAGGCGGAGACCGAGCAGTGTGGCGACGGCCAGCAGGTCTATCGTTCCTTCTTCGACCACACTGGCGGCGTGATGATGGAACGCATCACCCACGCGGGTCAGCTCATCATCGAACGATGGTTCGACCAAAATGAAACTCTCACCGCCGAAGTGACGCCGGTCTCCGAGCCGCTGCGCCGCAAAAACAAGGGCGACCTCAAGGTTGAACTCTGGCGAGCGTTGAACCAGGACGGTGCAACGACCGCCCTCGGTTATGTGCGGGCTGGAGATGGGGGTCCAGTCAAGAAGTGGCGGTTGTTCGGCTCGGACGGCAACGAGCGGGCGACCGTGTCGCTCAAAAAGCTCGACCTGCAACGCAACGGGGACCTCGGGGCGATGGCGGCGGCGGTGGAACTATGGCGCCGCACTCCACGACCGGCCGTCCTTGCGGAGATGGACGCCGTGCCCTGGGGCAAGCTGGAGGGATGGGGGTTCGTTGACACCACAATGATTCCCTTCTTCCTGCATGGTCTGGTTGTTCCCGACCCCACCGCCGTGCGCATCGCATTGGATCGAATCGAGGTCGAGACCCTGCACCAGCACACGATCTCTGACATCGCCGGACCAGCGGTGCGGTTCATGACCGCCGCCTGCGCGGTTATTGACGATCGGGACTCGCTCGCCGGCGTGCTGCAACTCATCTGCGACATCGCCACCCGCAACGGAGAGTTCAGCGCCGCATCATTCCTCCTTCGTCTTTACGCGAGCACACCCCCGAATAAGTCGAAAGCGGCCAAGCACTATCGACGTAATGACACCGAACCCGCCTACTACGAGATATACGCGGCGATCAATTCCAGCGCCGACCTATGGATCAGTTTGTCCAGTGACGACAACGAGGCCGTTCGTGGTGGCGCCCAGGTGTTGCGCGCCCTCGTCGTTGACGACGTCGCACGGGCTGCCGAACTCGCCGCCGCTGCGAACGAGCCCAGCCGGCACCTGCGTGCCGGAGTTGTTCTCAGTCTGGCCTGTCGAGCCGCGCTCCTCGCTGTCGCCGACCCCAACCGTTGGGGCGACGACCCCGAACTAATCAATTCGCTGAACCCCATGATTTCCTCCGATGCCGATCCACTGATTCGGTTCTGCGCGGCTCTGACCTGGCTCAGGTCCGGTCTGGAACCGATCGACTGTGCCGTGTCCGTCGTGTTGGACGTTCTTCACGGTCGATTCGACCCAGAAGGCTTCGACTGCCTTTACCTCGGATCGGGCAGTGCAATAACCGACGCCATCGGCTGTCTGCGGGAGGTTCCGTTGAGTTATGCGACGCCGATCCTTCCCCAGTTGTGCCAGGCACTCGAAGACGTCGACCCCATCAACGCGATATCCGTCGCCTCAGCCCTTCTCGACATCGTCTTTCCTGATGAAGCGCACAAGGAGAGTCGACCGTTCACGCAAGCGCAGCGAACGGTTGTCGGGGCCATCGCGGACAGCCCCAATGCGTGGCTTTTCAACGCAAATCTGTCTGAGGTGCTCACGGACAACGGTCTTCCGAGTGATCGGAAACAGCTGCGTGCCCTCGCCACCCACTCACAACCCTGATCAGGGACAGGCTTCGTTTTCGCGCCGTGTGCGCCCACGCGGGCGTACACAAAGTGGGTGTTGACTTGGCGTTGATCTGCGCGGGTTCAGGCGATAAGCAGGCGAAGACCGAGCTCCGCCGCGTCGAGATCGACGAGGTCACGGTTTCGCTCGGCCCACCGGCCGGATGCGAGGTCATCGCGGAGGCTACGCACCACCCGCTGCTCGACCTCCGGCCCGACCCTGGACCAGACCGACACCCCGCGACGGACACTGTCGTCCAGATAGGCCTCGGGGCGGCGCCAGTGGGCCTCGAGGAAGCCGTCGGTGCAGTCCCACGGAATGGGCACCGGCTCCACCCGGGCTCCGATCGCGTCGGCCAACTCGGAGAGCGCCGGCCTGCCGACAAGGAGATCGGCGATTTCGGGAAGGTAGTCGCGGGTGAGCCAGAACCGGTGAAGCCATCCGGCGTCACTGCTGTCGTGTGTGAACACCACGACGCGGCGGGCGACACGACGCATCTCGCGCAGGCCGGCGATCGGGTCCGGCCAATGATGGATGGTGGCGACGGCGATCGCCGCGTCGAAGGACTGGTCGTCGAACGGCAGGCTCTCGGCGGATCCGATCAGGCACGGCGCCCCGTCTGGTCGGCGCTGTGAACGCATGAGCGCCGACGGCTCGACCGCGAGGACGTAGCGGTCGGAGGGCTCGTAGGATCCGGTGCCCGCCCCGACATTCACCACGGTCCGCGCATCGCCGAGCGCATCCCAGATCTGCGCGGCGATGCGTGGATCGGTGCGTCGCGTCAGGGTGTAGGTGGCTCCGATGGTGTCGTACAACTGATCGTTGGACATCGAGCCCGCCTTCTTGTGGGTAGTTCAGTCGCCACGTTCGATACTATGGCGACTTCGTGTCAGCGTCGACCGCCAGTCCCTGCACGGACAGTCGCGCGATCCCACCAAATCGGCGATAGTGTCGGTTAGTGAAGGACGTCGTCAGCGGTGGTCGCCGTGACGGCTCGGCGGAGCCAGGTGTCGAGTTGGTCCCGGTCGGTGCAGTCGAGGATCTGGTCACGAGCGTCGGTGGACATGGTCACGCCGCGGGCTTCGAGCACGATGAGCACCGACTTGGCTTCGCCCCGAACCTCCCCGCGCGCTTCGCCAAGAGCTTCTCCGCGTGCCTCTCCTCGTGCTTCTCCGCGTGCGTCGATCTCTTGGAGGAGGGCGCTGCGGTAGGCGGAGCCGATGGTGGTGGTCATGAATGCCTCCCAACGTGTCCGGGGAGCTTCGGGCAGCCCGGACAGCACAATGTCATAGTACAAGATCGCTTTGCTCGGGCCGAGTGCGTGTAGTGCGGCGGCGAGGGCGGGGAATGCGGCGTCGACGTCGGGACCGTTGGCGTGGCAGAGGGCCGCGAGCACCGCCAACGCGGGGTGGGTCTCGGCCACGTCGGTGTCGATGATCAGTGGTATGTCGTGTGGTGTGAAGATCAACGGTCGGAGGAGGAGGCTGATCCCGTCGGCCTCGCACATGTTGCGGTAGCGGCGGGCGACGGCTGGATCGGGGCAGTAGACGATGAGTGCGGCGTTGACGGTGAGTTCGGACTCCAGTTGTGCCACATAGAGCCGCCAGGTCCATCGTTTGCCATTGTCCCAGCGTCGTTGCACTTCGAGGACGACTGCGAGGACGGGTTGGTCGGCGAGGTCGCTGAAGACCAGCATTCCGTCGGCGTGATAGGTGCGTGGCACCATGACGCGAACGTCGGTGGAGGCTGTTCGGGCGTGGTGGTAGTCGGGAATTTTGATGTCGAACAGGTTCGTCAACAACCAAGCGGCCAGGCTGGGGTCCAATGTGGCCAATGCGATCGGTGTCTCGTGTTCAGCGCTCGGCATGACTTCACGTTAGACATGAGGGACGGATGAGTAGCCACGACAGGGGTGCTGAACCTATGCCGCCTCCACAAGAAGTGGGGCAACCTCCATTCCCCGTACGACCGAGTCAGTCGACCTTGGGCATGAATGCGTTTGCCGGCATTCCGAACAAGGTGATCGAGGCGAGTCTCTCCGCCCACGCGTTCTGGGCGCTGGCCCGAGCGGCACGCACCGCCTCGACAACGGCGTCGCCGAGCGTGTAGTTGTCGAGCTGACGTTTGGCCAATATGCCGATGCGGATATTCGTCACGGCCCCGTAGGCCGTGACCGTGGCTGTCACGTCGCCAAGGTCCGCGCAGCCGTCGAACGTGAGCTCGGCGAACTCCCGTGCCGACGCCTCCATCGATGCCTGGAAGGCGGCCATCATCTGGGGAATCCGGGTCAGGTCGGTGGGAAGGTTGATTCGCTCGGCGGCGCGCATGAAGGCTTCCGGACTTCCCATGGCGTCGGGGCCGAACGGGTTGCCGCCGTTCACCGCTGGAGCCCTTTGAGCAGTTCGGCAATCTCCGGGATCCGACGGATCTCCTGGGGAATCAGTTCCTCCAGCCCGGCGGTCGACGTCGATGCAGTCATCTCCTCGAGACGCTCGGCCATGACCTCGCCACTTCGCGTGCGGGCGGCGGCGATCGCCTGGGTGCACGCGACACCGAGCTCGTCGGCGTTGAGATTGCGCATCGCCAAGGCTGAGATGCGCACGTCGGTCAACTCTCCGCCGAGCCTCGTGGTGGCCTCGACATATCCAGCACCGTCCGCGCCGGTGACCGACTCCTCGGTCAGTTCGCGGAACCGGCCGTGGAGTGCGTGCGCGGCCTCGGCAGACCGGCGGCGTCCCGCCGTTTCGGAGCTTCGGCCGTGCCGCATCGCGTTCGCGATGAACTGCTGATAGGCATCCGGGGCACTCATGCCGTCTTCGGTTCCCATCCGGTCCAGTCTTGGATGCGTTCGGTGTCCGACGTCTTGAGGGCGATGCTGTCGGCGTCCAGTTGCCGATCGTCATTCATCATCGACGCGTGCAGGCCGCGGTAACCAGTTTTGATCATGTCGATCGCCACGCCGAACACGTCCCAGACGCCGAACATCTGCAGAGCGAGGTTGACGATCATGCCGACCCAGCTCAGGGTCAAAGCCCATTTCGCTGCGGCTCGTGTGGCCGGCTCCGGGTCGAAGCTGAGCACCATGCACGCAGCCGCCGCCGCGATCGTGGTGGCGAGATAGATGCCGATGCCGAGCCACAGGTTGCGCCCACAGCTTCCGGCGATCTCCTTCATGCCTGCGGCGAGGCCGTTCGCGGAGTCGAGGGCTCCAGAAATTTTGTCCTCGACATATCCCTTGAATGCTTCCGGACCAGCACCTTTCCAGCCTGCGTCATCGACGATTTTAGCTCCCTGTGCGGGCACCTGGGTCGCCGCCAGCGAGAGCACCTGCTCGATGGTGTCCCAGCCACCGTGCGCTGGGCCCCACGGGAGGGGGTCGGAGAGTGTGCCGATAGCGGAGCCGCTGATGGCGAGGACGGTGAAGGCCGCCCCAACTTCGGCCACGCTCGTCGCGAGATAGGACGAATGAGTGAACAGCATCCACAACGCGGTGCCGACACCGGCACTCATAATCGCTCCGCGGGCGGCCGCAGAGGTCCAGTCTCCTAAGTCGAAACTGTCGTCATAGGCGCGAGCGGTCGGCACCGGGGGTGCTGTCACGGGCCCGAACTGGTTCGCGTTCTTCTGGTCCTGCGCCTCATAGCAGTTGGCCACGCGGGTCAGCGCCAGATTGAGGGTCTTGAAGGAATCCGCCGCAGTGCGGCAGAACAGGTCAGCCGCGACCCACGCCTCCTGATAGGCGGACTGCAGTTGATGTGCGAGCGCAGGAAACGCCATCGCCGGAAGCCCGGCGGCCGTCAACCCGGGAAGCACTCGATTCTGAAAGTCCGTCGAATAGGTTCCATACACCGTTGCGGCGGCCCGCAACGCCGTCGTGTCGACCTCAGTCATGCAGCGCCTCCCCACGTGTCACGCATTCGTGCCATCAGATATTGATGCCATCCCGATCATCGATGCTTTGGGCGTTGCACACCATATCGCATCGCCGCGACGGGCAGCCACCGGCGGATCAGGCCCCGGAGACGGTGACATTCGATGGCGCATACCGCCGGAATGCGTCCAGAATCGCCTCATGGCCACCCTCGAACCGGCCCGCGATGAACGGGACGAAAGGCTCGGCTCCGCGACCGAGTTGGCGGGCGACGGCAGTGTGTGTGGGCACGCCGATCGAGGGCGTCCGCACTCCCGCAGCGGGGAAGAGAAGAACGTAGTCCAATCGCATCGTCGTTCCCGATCGATATTGGACGTACTCCACCCGGGCAAGATCACTCCAGCCTGCCTCCCAGTGCAGAAACAGTCCACGCAGGACTAATCCGTTGCTGCCGACAGTCAGGCTGGAGATCCTGGCGCGATATACGAGAGATGCACCGACCATCACAACGAGGACTGCAACGCCGGCGACGACAAACGCCCGCTCCGATCCGGTGAACGGAAGCACGAAACCCGCACACACAAACATCCCCACGACCAGGACGACCCAGGCAATGAGTAGGGATAGTCCGCGGCGTGGTTGCCGAATCGTCACAGGCTCGTTCATGGCGCACAGCATAGACCTCGCGAGGGCGAGGCGAGTGTGCACAACGATGGGCGTACGGAGTCTGCGTCTTGAGGAGTCGGCCATGGTAGTGCGGAAGTGGCTTGCTCACGAGCGCCACCGTCGATACTGTCGTCACGCACCTCCCGGTGCGCAGGCAACGGCTACTTCCGCTTCCAACGGGGAGACGCGGGTTCGAATCCCGCCGCCGCCTTCATTGGCGGTGTCGACTAGTGGCCAGGTCGCCTTGGCCCGCAAGGGCCAGTCTCCGTTGCCGTCTTGATCTCGGGAGGCGCGACCACACCACACACCCGGTGCGCAGACAGCGGATACTTCTCATCTATGGGTCGGGGGTTCGAATCCCCTCCAGCCTTCGGGCTGGTAGCTCAGCTGGCAGAGCAATAGCTCCTTCCGCAGTCGACTCCTGATCTCGGGTGTGTGGTTTGATCGCCTTCCCGCCCCATGATCACAGGACGGCAACTCTGTTGCCCGGCTACCAACGCTCAGCTAGCCTCGTGCACGCACCTCCCGGTGCGCAGGTGACGGTTACATCTTGGAGGGGCGCATGCCCCGGTGAAGAGCCCGTCCGTCGCCGTCTTGATCTCGGGAGGCGCGACCACACCACACACCCGGTGCGCAGGCAACGGTTACTTCGCGGTTCCGCGGGTTGGGGGTTCGAGTCCCTCGAAGCCTTCGGGCTGATAGCTCAATCGGATAGAGCAGCGGACCTAGTCCGTGGCCGATTTCTGATCTCGGGTGTGTGGTCTGGTGGCGTCTCCTCGCTCGAGGAGATGTGGGGGACGTGATGGGCAAGTTCAACGGCAAACCGAGCCAGAACCGGTACGAGTCGAACCGCGAGGTCGTCACCGCTGAGGGCGCGCCCGGGTTCGTTCGTGAGCCGCGCGCTGAGCTGTTTCTGCTCGGTGTGTCGAACATGGTCGGCGAGGACACCTTCTATGAGGGCGCCTCCGTGCGGGACGCTCGCTTCCGTGAACTGATCGCCACCGTGGCCGCCACCGATCCCGACTGGTTCGCACGGTTCGTGCCGTGGCTTCGCACAGGTGCCATGCTGCGTTCGGCGTCGGTCGTGGCGGCACTGGAAGGCGCTCGCGCACAACTCGCCGCCGGCGTCGCGGGGTCACGGGCGGTCGTCAACGCGGCGTTGCAGCGGGCCGACGAGCCCGGCGAAGCCTTGGCGTATTGGCTCGGGAGGTATGGACGCGCGTTGCCCAAGCCGGTCAAGCGAGGTATCGCGGATGCTGTGGTGCGGATGTATCACGAGCGGAGCCTGCTCAAATACGACTCCGACGGCAGCGCGGTGCGGTTCGGTGACGTTATCGACCTCACCCATCCAGCGGCGAAGGACGCCCGACAGGGCGACCTGTTCCGGCACGCGCTGGACCGCCGTCACAAGCGGGACAACCCAGTGCCGGTGTCGTTGACGGTGTTGGCGGCGCGGGCGGAGCTCATGGCGTTGCCCGTCGAGCGGCGCCGGGAGATCGTCGACCCGGCGATGCTGGGCGCGGCTGGGATGACGTGGGAGGCACTGGCCGGATGGCGGCAGACCACGATGGACGCCGCCGCGTGGGAATCGATCATCCCGACCATGGGTTACCTCGCACTGCTGCGAAACCTGCGCAACTTCGACCGAGTCGGCGTCAGTGATGCCGCGGCCGAGGTGGTGGCGGCGAAGCTGTCCGATCCGGTTGAGGTGGCCAAATCTCGAGTGCTGCCGATGCGTTTCCTGTCGGCCTACAACGCGGCTCCGAGCCTGCGGTGGGCATATCCGTTGGAGAAGGCGTTGCAGCACGCGCTCGCGAACGTGCCGGCGCTCGATGGGCGTACGCTGATCTTGATTGACACGTCGGCGTCGATGAACAGCGCGTTAAGCAAAGACGGCACGCTGCGTTGTTGGGACGCGGCAACGGTATTCGGCCTCGCGCTGGCCGCGCGCGCCCAGGACGCGACGGTCGTGTCGTTCTCCGACTACACAAAGGTGTTTCCTGCGGTGGCGGGAGAGTCGGTGTTGTCGTCGGTGCGCCGCTTCAAGGACGGCGGCTACTTCAACGGTGGCGGGACCCAAACCGAGAAGGCAGTGCGGGCGCACTATGCGCGGCATGATCGCGTGGTGATCCTCACCGACGAGCAGGCACACTGGCACGGCTCCTCGGACGTCTCGGCCGCAGTGCCCGCTCAGGTTCCGGTGTATACATGGAATCTGGCCGGATATCGGGTCGGGCACGCGCCGACCGCCGGGAACCGGCACACGTTCGGCGGGCTGTCCGACGCCGCGTTCGCGATGATCCCCCTCATCGAGGCCGGATCCCGCGACGAGTGGCCATTCTGACCGATAGAGGCGATGGACCTGGATGCCGGTCCATCGCCACATGGCTCTACTCCGCTCACTTGATGGTCACGGTCAGTGCGTTGCTGCGCACCGAGTGAAGCCAGTTACTAAAGATATCTTTCGAAAGTATTCTCTAGGATATGACCGAAGAGGTGCCTGAGCGTTCAATCACACTCACCGACCCGCGTGCGCTGCGGGCGTACGCGCACCCGTTGCGGATGCGTCTGATCGGGCTGCTGCGCAGCGACGGCCCGATGACCGCAACTCAGGCGGCCGCCCGGCTCGACGACAACGCGCCGAACTGTTCGTTCCACTTGAGACAGCTCGCTAAGTATGGGTTTGCTGAACGCGTTCCCGGGGCAGACGGTAGGGAACGACCCTGGCGGGCAACCACGCAATACACGTCCTGGGCCGACGACTCCAGCGACCCTGCAATAAAGGCCGCCACAGACCAGCTCAACGGCGTGTTGCTCGCGCTTTTCGTGCAATACGCGCAGGACTACCTCGCGGTCCGCGGCGACGAGCCCGTCGAGTGGCGGGCCGCTGCCGGGTTCGGCGACACTCTGCTGCACGTCACCGCCGCTGAGCTGCGCGAGCTCACGGAGGAGGTCGACGCAGTGCTATCCCGGTACGGGGAGCGGCTTGCCGACCCGGCGAAACGCCCGCCAGGGTCTCGCCCGGTGCAGATCATCCAGCTGGCAGTGCCGCGCGGAGTCGGGCTGTGACCAAATCCCTCGTCCTAGCCGAACCGGGGCCACCGCGCCAGCACCGCATTCCGCGACTGCTACAGCAGCCATCCTTCCGCCGCTACTGGTCCGCGCAGACCGTCTCGCTCTTTGGCGACCAGATCACCACACTCGCCCTGCCGCTGCTGGCCGTGCTCGCGCTCGGCGCCGGCCCCGCCGAGATGGGCTACCTGACCGCCGCCGCGCTGCTGCCGAACCTGTTCTTCTCCTTGCCTGCAGGCGCATGGGCGGACCGGCATCGGCGACGACGAGTAATGATCATCGCGGACCTTGGCCGGGCGGGCCTTCTGCTGGCGGTGCCACTGCTGTGGTGGGCGGATGCGCTGAACCTGACGTTGCTTTGCGTCGTGGTCTTCCTGATCGGGACTCTCTCGGTGTTCTTCGAGGTGGCGCACACCAGTCTCTTCGTCGCCCTGGTCCCGCAGCCGGACTATGTGAACGCCAATAGCCTGATCAACGGCAGCAGGGCCATGTCATACGTGGCCGGTCCGAGCGTCGGTGGTGTGCTCGTGCAGGTGCTCGCCGCCCCGGTCGCGCTGGTCGTCGATGCGCTCACCTATCTGACGTCTGCTTTCTTCCTGACCCGGACAAGGGTCACTGAGGTCTCGCACACTAGCGGCCCCGGCTTCGGCATGGTCGCTGGCGTGCGATATGTGGCGCGTTCCGCGGTACTACGGGCGATCCTGCTCGGCACCACCACACTCAACCTGTTCAACTACATGTTCTCCGCGTTGTTCGTTCTTTACGTGACCACTGAACTGGACGTCTCCCCGGGCGCGCTGGGCGTTATCATCGGGGCCGGCGCGTTCGGAGGACTGCTTGGTGCAGCGATCACCGGACCGGTCAGCCGCCGGATCGGCATCGGACCAGCAGTGATCCTCGGTCTCTTCCTCTTTCCGGCCCCACTCGTCCTCGTGCCGATGGCTGTGGGTCAGCGAACGCTGGTGCTCGTGCTGCTGTTCGCCGCCAAGTTCATCTCCGCACTGGGCGTCATGTTCCTCGACATCACGGCCGGATCGGTGCAGCTCGCGGCCACACCGAAGACGATGCTCGCCGTGGTCTCCGGCGTCAAACGCACTGTCAACTACGGCATCCGGCCGGTCGGTGCCCTGATCGGCGGGGAACTCGGCGCCGCGATCGGGACACATTCCGTCCTCTGGATCGCCAGCATCGGCGCGCTGCTCGGGGTGTTCTGGGTCGTCTTCTCTCCGCTGAGAACCATGCGTCGGCTGCCCGAGGAGTGAGGCACAGGCACCATGGGCGGCTTGGAGAACCCTGGCGGATGGGTCTATCGGGTCGAGCTAAACTGGTGCAGACGACCGAACCCAGTCGACAGGACCCGATCCGCAACCGGCACCCGGGTTAGTCCCGGCACCGACGCAAAGTCAGGGAAGTCATAGCGGCGCATGCCGAAGGAATACCAGAACTCGCCACTCGGCTCGCCCGCGCACTTGTAGCGTCGTCCATCGAGGACTGAGGCCCAACCGCCGTCGGCCAGTGTCACCAACGCGGCCCGGCACGCCCCAGTTGTCACCTCCCACAGACGCACCACGTTGTCGATGCCGCCGGTGGCCAGCCACCGACCACATGGGGAGAAGCGGGCCGCAAACGTGGCATCGTATCCACCGACGTCCAGTGCCTGCAGCATCCTGCCTGAATCGACCTCCCAGAGCCGGACCCAACCGTCTTCACCTCCTGTGGCGAACTGTCGGCCGTCCGGAGCGAAAGCTATTGCGAATACGCGTTCATCGAACGTCGTTCCGCCATATGGTGTGATGGAACACACCCGCCATCCCCCATCGAGGTTGCGCACCTCAACTCGACCGAACAGATCCCCAACTGCTAACAGTCGTCCGTCCACGGAGAAGTCGACGGACATCGTCGACGTCACGTCGGGTAGTTTGTGCTTCCAAAGCTCATCGATGTCAACCAGTCGCGTCTTCGGGTCGGTTCGCAGGGTCGTCAGCAGTTCCTCGCCGAACAACGCCGTCGCATCGTCGCCGATCTGCGCACAGCCGGTGCGAGCCGCCTGGCCGATGTCCCACAACGACAAGTTTCCGTCGCCCGTTCCGGAGGACCGCTGGTCGCCAGTTTGAGACAGCGCGGCTATGCGCTGTCCATCGGAGGAGAAGGCCAACGACGTCACCGCGAACATCGATGTCGACGGTGGCGTGATCATCTTACAAACCAGAGCACCGGTGTGTACGTCCCAAATCCGCACGCCGCCGTCGGCGCCCGCGCTCGCCAGCCAATGCCCATCGGCGAAGAACCGGACGTCGCGCACTCCGCGTGACGAGGACTGGACGGCCGGACCCAGCAATTCTTCCACCTGCAGACCGCTTTCCACGTGCCAGAGCCGAACCGTGCCGTCAGATCCGCCACTGCCCAGCCATTGCCCGTCCGGGGAAAACCGCGCAGCCTCAACCGGTCCTATGTGTCCGCTCAGGACGCGTTTCTCGCCGCTGGATCCTGCGTCCCACAGGACCAGCCCTTGGGATCCGGCGGTTGCGAGGAGTCGACCGTCCGGCGAAAACTCGACACACCGGATCCTGCCGCAGTCGGTGTACGTTTCGAACATCAGGCTTCCGTCCGAGGCGTTCCAGACCTTCGCAGGCTCCCGACCGTCCGCCGTCACCACCGCCTGCCCGTCCGGGTTGAACGCGACCGCGCAGACCGCTCCGGTGCGCACCGGCACCTCGAGCCGGACCGTGCCACGTCGGAGATCCCATATCCGGACAAGCGCGTCATCACCACCACTGGCCAGCCGTGTGCCATCCGGTGAGATGGCGATGGCTCGCACCGGCGAGTCGGGTGTCGCGAGTTCGCGCGTCACCAGCCCCGTGGCGGTGTCCCAGATCCGGATAACCGCGTCGTCGCCGCCGCTGGCCAACCACCGTCCGTCCGGCGAGAACTCCACAGCGTTGACCGTGCCGGTGTGTCCGGTCAACGCTGTGATCAACACTGCCCGGCGGGCATCCCAGATCCAGACTCGTCCACCAGCGCCTGCGGTTGCGATCAGTGCGGTGTGGCTGTCCACCGCCATTGTGGAGGCAGGAAGGAACGCCGGTCGAAGGTGAACTGATGTGAGTTCGGCACCGGTTCCCATTGTCCCTTGCTCCTACCCAGATCTGGTTTGGCGTTTCTGGAACCGACCGGCGCAGTTTGACAATCATTCCTCTGGCCGGGACTCCGGAAATGCGGTGTTCGGTCCCCAGCGACGTGAGGTGAGGACCACGCGATATCCGTCTGGATCGATGAGTGTTATGCCGTCCTGATCCCAATAGGCGTTGTGTGCCGTCGTGACCACACCGCCGTGGGCTTCGGCGCGGGCGACCATCTCCGGCGGGATCGCAGCGTCGAGGTAGATGACCAGAAGGTCCTCGACCGTGGGGGTGGGGGCTAGGTCCTCACCGGCCCCAATGGTCAGTTCCAGGTGCCAGGAGCCTCCGACCGGGCCGAGCATGAGCAGGTCGTATTCGCCTTGCGCGGCCGCACCGGTCGCCCGGTAGAGAACGGCCAGCCCGAGGCCGTCCACGTAGAATCGTTCCGCACGCCGCAAGTCCTGTGACGGACGCGCGATGCGGATGACATGAGAGCTGTGGATCATGGTTCGACATCCGTTCGTTCAACTGATGTCACCGTCGATTGAGGCCCGGCGATCAGTGCGGGACGGAAAGATACCAAAACCAAGAAATCATGCCGTACGTGGATCCTGCCCGTCCGGTGGAGTCATTTGGCCAGCTCAGCTAGTGTGCGCTGCATGTCGCCGACTGCCCTTCGCTGGTGTGCCGTTCCGCTCGGCGTACTCGGATTCATTCTTCGGTTGGCGGTCACGTTCCGGCTGCAGCCACTGACCTGGCGACTGGGCTTGGACTATGGCTTGTCGGTGATGCTCGGCGGGATAGCGGTCGCGGTGGCGGTCCCGTTTGGGATCTTGTGGTTGCTTGCTGGCAGCAATCTGCGGCCTCCAGCCAGCTTTGTGGTGGGCGACGGACGTTTCACCGCGCAGGCGTCGCCGATGTTCGCATCGTCGCAGGCGATCCTGTGGATGATCCTGAGTGGCGGGCTTGTCGTCACCGAGCGAGTTCCCAACGGTGACGCAATGCGAGTGGCCGAATTCGGATTCGCGTGGCCGATGACAATCATCGACGTCGGACTTTTCTGGGCGGGCGCACTCGCTTTCCTTCTCGTGCACCGTCCGCAGCTTCATCTTGACCCAAGCGGTTTGACCATCCACCGGATGTGGAGCACGACAGTCGTCGCCTGGGATGAACTCGCCCCCGGCGGTCCTCCTCCGCCGACCAAGCGCCACCCCCGCAAGCTGCGGCTATACCTCAACCGCATGTCGACATATGGCCAATATGTCGCTAGCGAGGATGTCCCGGTCGGCCGGTTGCATATCGACCCGGCGTTTCTCGCCAATGCCATTCACCACTACGTCGACAACCCGCAGGACCGGGCCACTATCGGCAGCGGCGTGCGACAGCCCGTCCACGAAGGTTCGAGCTGAGGCGCGATAAGGTCACCACCGATGGACACCCCTCACGAGGTCGCCGCGCTGACCGGAGCCGAACGTGCGATCGACGCTCGATTCCGGATGGCTTTGGCGAAACTGCCGCAACACGGAATAGTCGGCTGGTTGGTCGAGTGTGGTGTGTTTGTTCTCAAACAGGCGTGGGCGTGTGTCTTTGGCGGGGCTATGTTGGCGGCCATCTTCGCCGCGCATGTGTGGTATCCGGATCGTTCGGCGCTGGCTCGCAACGACGTTCTGACTCTCGCCGCCGTCGCCATTCAGATAGCCATGGTTGTCGCGCGGCTGGAGAGCATGCGGGAGCTGCGGGTCGTGATCCTGTTCCACCTGGTTGGAACGGTCATGGAGCTGTTCAAGACCCACATTGGGTCCTGGTCGTACGAGGATGATGGTGTTTTGCGGGTCGGGGCGGTTCCGCTGTTCAGCGGTTTCATGTATGCCGCGGTCGGCTCCTACATGGTCCGGGTGAATCGCCTGTTTGACCTGCGGTTCGCCCGCTATCCGAGGTTGTGGCTGACTGTTGTCGTCGCCGCGGCCGGATATGCCAACTTCTTCACCAACCACTACATTCTCGACCTGCGGTGGCTGCTGCTCCTCGCTGTCGCGCTCGTGTTCGGCCGTTGTGTCATGCAGTTCCGCATCCATCGCCGCCGGCTGCGAATGCCGCTGCTGTTGGCGTTTCTTCTGGTGGCCGGTGTCATCTGGGTGGCGGAGAATATCGCCACGTGGTCGCAGGCCTGGCTCTATCCGAGCCAGCTCGACGGCTGGACGTTGGTGTCGCCGACCAAACTCACATCCTGGTTCCTCTTGATGATCATTTCAGTGGTGATGGTTACCTGGATCTCACCGCCGCAGCCACCGGACGTTGGGGAGCTGGTGCGGAAGGGATCGTCGGTCCAGAGGTTGTCGAGTGCGGATCAGTGCGACTCCGGCGGCGGCGTCAAGGTAAGGTCTCGATATGACACGAAGCAAGCCGATGGTGGACCGCCCGACAACGGCCACGCCTCCCACTGACCTGGAGATCGTCGACCTCGAGGTCGGCGAGGGTGCGCAGGCCCAGCCAGGCAACACGGTCGAGGTGCACTACGTCGGCGTCGCGTTCTCCGACGGGGCGGAGTTCGACTCCTCGTGGAATCGGCGCTCATCGTTTGAGTTTCATCTCGGCGGTGGGGAAGTCATCGCCGGATGGGATCGGGGAGTGGCAGGCATGCGGGTCGGCGGTCGCCGCCGGCTCACCATTCCCTCCTCGCTGGCGTACGGCGATCGGGGCGCCGGCGGCGTGATCAAGCCGGGCGAGCACCTGATCTTCGTGGTCGATCTGCTCAGCGTCCGTTAGCGTTTGGAGTGCGCGCCTGCGGTCATCCCGCGGCTGCGGGCCGCGCCCGGTCCGACGAATTGCTGGTCATGCCCTGGCCGGAGGTATCGCGGTTCCTCGGCGGCTGGAGCACATACGATATCGAGGTGTTCGACGCCGCCCGGCCGTTGTCGGTGGCCGAAGTCGAGGAGTTGGCGCTGACGGTCAACACCCATGACATGAAGACGTCAGTCCTGCCATTGCTGCATGGCCTGCGGCTGTACTACAGCGGCCACGATGACTGCTACATCCACGTGGAGACGACGGTCCCAACGGTTCCACAAATGTTGCTGGCCCGGCTACTGGCCGGTTAAGAACCGCGTTTCCGTAGTTCAGGGGTCCGTGGTGACCGTCCCGCCGGTCCGTAGACGGCGGATGTAGCCCGCGTAGATAGCGCTAATTTCGTCGTGGTTGATGGCGCATGGCCGTACCGGGCTCTCGGCTGGGACGCCCTGCCGGCGTCGCGCGGGGCAGGTGCCAATATGGCGCGTGGAGCAGGCAACGTTACGGGACCGGCGACTGTTCCTCATTCTGAGGATGCAACAGGACAGCCCGACCATCGACGTTGAGGACGTGACCGGCACCCAGGCGAGCCAGGGGCTTGTCCCAGTGGACGTGACCACAAATTGTCAAGCTCGGCGGCTGCTTGCGCAGTTGGGTGCCGATGACAGAGTTGCCGGGTTGGTCGCAGCCTTCGCCTTGCGGTCCTTCGTGCAGGACGAGGACGGAGGGGTTTGCCGCGAGTGCGGCACCGATCCGGGCCAGTTGGGTGTGTTCACTGCGGCGGCCGAGTCGATGGGGATCGCCGATGATGTTGCCGACACCGGCGAAGCGGACGCCGCCGCGGTCGACCCAGGTGCCGTCAAGGAGCGTCGCGGCTTGGCCCAACTCGGCAAATGCGTCGTCTGATAGAACGTCGTGGTTGCCGGTCACGCCGACGATCAGCGGGCAGCCGATGGTGGCAAACGCCAGCCACACGTCGTCAACCTCGCCGGAGGCCCCCCGGCGATCGGCGTGCGGAGCCGAGTACAGGTCACCGGCGAGGACCACGGCGAGGCGATGTGGCGGCGGGATCAGCCCTTGCTCGAACCATACCTGCAGGTAGTCGGCCAACGTGACACCCAACAGCGCCGGGTTGCCGCCCCACGGCGACGGCGCCATACCCTGCAAATCTCCGGTCGCCAACACCGCGTCGCAGCCCGCGGGCACCGATTCGACGCCCAGACGCGTCACCTGCAGTCGCACGGTCTCGGTGCCACCGCCGGAACGCGCCCCCTGATAGGTGAGTTCGGTGACCGGTTCGAGGTCACGGCTCGTGATGCGCACGGCGAAACTCTAGTCGCGTCCCACCAACATGGCACGGCCGTTTTACGCGGCAGGTCCCCGGCCACTGTCGGCTGGCGGCAACCTTCAGACCGTACGGGAACGCATCGCGCACCCGTTGCCAAGGCGCAGGTTGACGGTCGGGAAACCCGTCCCTTGACCGGTTGATCGATGCGCTGCTCGTAGTTGATGAGGCCGGCGAATCTGGGAGGCTGGTTTGTCAAACGCGCCCGACACAACTCCTACCGACTCAAACGACCCACCAACCAGAACCCTCGCCATTTTCTGGGTGGGCGTCACGGGCCGGGCGAGCATCTGATCTTCGTGGTCGATCTGCTCAGCGTTCGTTACCGTTTGCGCGGCGGCCGAATACGCGTACGCGTCAATGGTTTCTCCACCGGCTCGGATGGGCTGAGCTGACGCGAAGCACACCTAAGACGTTACCGGTCGTTCGATGCGGATGGGGTCGCCGCGGACGAGGTCGTCGTGGACGCGCCAACGATCCGAGGTCAATGCCTTGATGTCGAGGCGGTCTCGTTCGTGCAGGCGGGCGCGGATGCGTTCGAGGGCCAAGCGGCGGTTCTGGCTGAACTGTCGCTCGGTGTCGACCACGACGACGATGCCCGACGGTCGGTGGGTGGCCCGAACCGCGGTGCTGGACTTGTTGCGGTGCTGGCCGCCGGGGCCGCCGGTGCGGCATCCCACGATGTCGACGTCTGACTCCGCGAACCTGGTGTGTGGGGTGCTGACGTCGCACGGTTGCGCGATGACATACCAGTTCTTGCGGCCCGCGCTCGACCGATATGGGCTGGGCGCCTGCCAACACAGCGTGCCCGTCCACGAGCGGGCGAAGGCGGTGGCGCCGACGCCGTGGATGCCTACCAGGGCCGACCGGTAGGTCCCGGGCGGGTCGCCTGCGACGGTCTCGGCCCGGTGGGTCGTCAGAGCATGCCGGGCGGCGTCGGCTTCGAGCCGCTGCAGAAGCTGCGCAACCGCCCAGCCACACTCGCGCGGACCGCGACCGGCCGATAAGAGCAGATGTACGCGTTCAGCCACGCTCATGGCCACCTCGGTCCTTGCGGCGCTCACGCGGCTGGTCGCGCTCGGCCGTCTTGTAAGTGATGATCGGGACCGTCACGGCCACCGACGTCGCCAGCCCGTGCCCGACCAGGTCGTCGATCACCTGCTCGATCCGCTTGTATGCCGTCGGCGCCTCTTCGAACAACAACTGCCGGTCGCCGCACACCACGAGCGACCCCAGCGGTGTGCGACGCAGCTCCTTGACCGTGTGTTTTGCGCGGCCCCGCACCAGGGCGTCGGCGCGCGACATCTTGCGACCCGCTCCGTGCGCGACGGAGTAGTTGGCCTCCGGGCCGGCGTGCGCGGCCACGAGGTAGGACGGCGTCCCTCTGGTGCCGGCGACGAGCACGTCCCGGCCGTCACCCCGGGCGGCGCCCTTGCGGTGCAGGTAAATGCCGTCACGGAACTCGACCAGGTTGTGGCACTCATCGACGATCGGCTCGGTGGGTTCGGCGCCAAGCGCGAGGGCCACTCGTGCGGCCAAGAGCCGACGATTGAGCGATCCCCAACGCACCGCGTCGTCGTGCCGAGCCAGATAGTCCTCCGGGTCTGCCGCCGGGCCAGCACCACGCACCTGCGTGTGCGAGCGCAGAATTGCCTCACCCAGGCCGCGGGAGCCGCTGTGCACAATGAGGAGCAGATCGCCGGCTGCGAGCCCGAGTCGGGCCGCGTGGCCCACGTCGAGGATGTTCGCGACCCGGGCCAGCTCCACGAAATGGTTGCCCCGGCCCACCGTGCCCAGACTGTCCCGGTGACCGGCGGGAACGTCGGCATCCACGAAGTCCCAGGCCGGGTCGTCTGGGTCGGGAACGCGGTCGAGGTCGGGAAAGCGGCCGACCAGACGCTGGGGTTCGGCGCGCTTGATATCGATGGGGAAGACAGCGATGCCACAGCCGATGTCGGAGCCCACCAAGTTCGGGTAGAGCACAGTGGACGCCATCGCGGCGCCGATCGGGGCGCCTTTGCCGGGATGCAGGTCGGGCATGCCCGCGACGTGCGTCATGCCGTCCAGAGCAGCAACCTGGTGGCACTGGGTGACGGCGTCGGACTCGATCCAACTCCCGGAGGAGGCGAACACCGTAACGGAGGCAGCCGTTTCTTGAGACAAGGGGTTTCTCTTTCGCAGACGGAACAGGCGTAAAGCCACGACACACTCATGCCCGCGCAGCCGCGCGTCATGGTGGTTAGCTCAACTCAAACTGCCCATCAGTACGTCATGGCGATAGTCTGCTGGCGAGCGCTCAATCCCAGCAACCGATTTTTCGGACCGCGGTGCGGGTTGCTTGGTGGTCAGATCGTCACCTTCGACTCTGACACCGTCCTGGCGGGTACGTGGCTAGGGATGAAAATGATCGGCGGGAGGTAGCGACAGGTACGGTTGGATCGTGCAGCCCATCATCTATGAAACGGGCACACCACACGAAAGGATGCACGTGCGACTACGACTGATGGACGGCTGTCAGGAGCAGGTGGTGACCGATCGAGTCCGCAGACACCTGCTCGACGAGCACTACCGCCTTTGCGGCGAGCTGGCCACCGACGCGGACTTCACGATGACCGGCAGGGAGACGTTCGCACTCGACCTAAGTACGAAAAAGACACCCCTACTCATTCGAGTGGGCGCCTGATGCGAACAGTAGTGGTGAGCGGCGGGGCTACCGGCATCGGCCTCGCCGTGGCTGCGGATGTTCGCCCAGGACGGTGACCAGGTGATCATCGTCGGACGCAGAGCCGACGCCCTGGAGCAGGCGACGACGAAACTAGACCGGTTGCTGCCGAAGGACGGACCGTCGACATATGCCGTCAGCGCGAATTTGGCAGATCCCGTCGAGGCCGATCGCGTTAGCAGCCTGGTGAGCGACCGGTTCGGCGCCGTTGACGTCCTGGTCAACTGCGCTGGCGGCAACGCCTTGCTCGCCGCAGAGGAGATCCCCGAAGGAACAACCGGGACAGCATGGCATTGGACAGAAAACTTCCGCAGCAATACCCTCACGGCTGTCCTGCTCACGGAGGCGCTCCGTGAACAGATCCGCGAAGAGGGCCGCATAGTATTGATCAGCTCTATCGCAGCCTACCGAGGATCAGGTTCAGGCTCCTACGCGGCTTCTAAAGCCGCGCTGCACCCTTACGCCTACGATCTCGCTGCGGCTTTGGGCTCTCGCCGCATCACGGTCAACGTCATAGCACCAGGCTTCATTCGCGACACCGAGTTCTTCCGCGGTGGGCTCTCGCGCGAACGCGAAGCGATCCTCATTGCTCAAACCGCCAATGGTCGTGCGGGAACCCCAACCGATGTCGCCGACACAGTCCGCTGGCTGGCATCGCCCGGCGCTAGCCACGTTACCGGCCAGGTCATCCAAGTCAATGGCGGCGCGGAACGGGGAAGATGAAGGTCCGCCCGACTCTCCGAACGCCGGCCGACCAACAGTTAACGCAACGAGATGCCACAAGCGGCGGACACTCCCTCGGGTGGTATGTCAGCGGCGATTCCGCGCTCCCGTGGGTAAAGTCGTGTTTGCCGAAATGAGCTCGACTACCGGTACCTCACTTCGCATACCTGGCCGCTCACCGAGCGGTTGAGCGGCGCAACAGCGAGATCACCGTGACCGTGGATCCCAATGGTGGGGTCGTGCTT
Organism: uncultured Actinomycetota bacterium; assembly: GCA_963736695.1. Classification (GTDB taxonomy): domain Bacteria; phylum Actinomycetota; class Actinomycetes; order Mycobacteriales; family Micromonosporaceae; genus CAVTPU01. The sequence goes on along the minus strand of CAVTPU010000004.1, from coordinate 841,001 downwards.
CGGGCCGACGCTGACAACAGGGGACTGTGGCTGGCCAATGACGCCGAGCGGACACAGTTCATCGATCATCTTCGGCGGCGATATTGTCGAGACAGGTATCTGAACATGGAGGAGTGGGAGACCGCGCAGCATGCCTACTTCCTCGAGGAGTCCTTGTGGTGGTATGGGGGTAGTTCTCCGCGGCGAACCTGTCCGGACCCCGAACGTCGCGCATCGGACGAACGACTGGCAGGCGCTCGCTCAGCTGGTTGCGCACCGGCACGGCGTGGCCCTGATCCCCGACTCGCCCAGCGCGACCTTCCACCTGGCGTCGTGATTCGCGAAGTCAGCGACTCACGACCGCAGCGACACGTCTTCGCCGCAGTGCTCGAAGGCGCCCAACACTCGTCCCTGTTCACCGTGATCCTCAACAGGAGGAGAAAACAGTGGCCCAAGAGGAAGTCGCAGTTTTCGTCGACAAGAACCTGCAAGGCGCGCGGTTTACCCGGGCGACACTCGCCGGTGCGGTGATGCGTGGCGTTGACATACGCGGGTTGGATATCGACGCACCGTGGCTGGGCGATGGGGCGCTGCTCGTCAACGGCGTCGACGTCGTTCCGTTTGTCGATGCCGAGCTCAATCGACGGTTTCCCGGGCGCGAACTTAAGCGAGCCAAGGACCCGGATGGCCTACGCGCGGCGTGGACGGCACTCGAACAAGCCTGGGCGGTCGCGCTCAGCCGCGTCGGGTCCATGCCCAATGAAACAGTCGACGTCTCGGTCAACGGCGAATGGTCGTTCGCGCAAACGTTACGCCACCTCGTGTTCGCCACCGACGCATGGCTTGGCAGGGCCATACTGCGCTTGCCCCAGCCATTCCATCCATTCGGCCAACCGCACGCCGAATATGAGACGGACGGCTTCGACATGTCGATTTTCGTCGCGGACCAGCCAACCTTCGCCGAGGTGCTTGATCTGCGTGCCCAGCGGCAGGCCATGGTGAGGGAATTCATCGCGACCGCCACGCCAGAGCTGCTCGCGGAGCCTCGACCGACCGCGTGGTCCCCCGAACATGACGAGCCTGTCTTGCACTGCCTCTACGTGATCTTTGACGAAGAATGGGAGCATCTGCGCTTCGCGCTGCGTGACCTCGACGCCCAAGACTAGCTACCGGCTCGGGTCGGGGTTGGCGCTGCCCATGCCTGAGCTCATCGGCTGCGGTAACGCGGCACAGTCCGCCGATGGAACGGTCGCGGCTGGCGCCGTACGCTGGAGCCGTGACCTACCCGGTGAACGTGACCTTCCGGCCCCGCCCGCCGTGGTTCGGCGGCCATCTTCAGACCGTGAGGGACCGCATCGCGCGCCCGCGCTACCCGTTGCCGGCAGCCAAGACCGTGATCGCCGACGTCAGCGACGGGGACAGGCTCGTCGTCCAAGTGCACCATCCATCCGTTGCTGCGCGCGGCCCGCTTGTTGTCCTCGTTCACGGGCTTGGCGGGTCGGCGGAGTCGAACTACATGCGGGCCAGCGCGTTTGGGCTGCTCGCGGACGGGTTCATGGTGGCCCGCGTCGACTTGCGCGGCGCCGGCCGGTCGGGAGAGTTCAGCGCTGGCCTCTATCACGCGGGCCGCACCGACGACCTGCGGGCTGTGCTGCGGCGCCTAGCTCGAGAGGCGTCCACCGTTGTTCCGGTCGGGTTCTCCCTCGGCGGCAACCTCACCCTGAAGCTGCTCGGTGAGCCGCTCGACGGCATTCCGGTCGTCGCTGGCGTCGCCGTCTCCTCCCCACTCGACTTGGCGCTCGGCACCGAACACCTGAGCCAGACCGCATTCGGCGCGTATGAGCGCTACCTGATCACCAAGATGCGCCGCGAGGTCACCCGTCCGAGTTCGGCGGCCACCGCCGAGGAACGCGCCCGTGTCGCTCGAGTGCGCGGCATTCTCGACTTCGACAACGCGATCACCGCGCCGCGCAACGGCTGGCGAGACGCCGCCGAGTATTACGCCCTCAACTCGGCGATCGGATTTCTGCCCACGATTACCCGGCCGACCCTGGTCATCCACGCGATGGACGATCCGATGATTCCCGCCGCGCCATACCGGGCCGTCGACTGGGATGCCTTGCCGGCCATCACTCGCGAGATCACCGCGTCCGGCGGGCACGTCGGCTTCCACAGTCGACAATCAAAACTTCCTTGGTACGTCGACCGCGTGGCAGAGTTTCTCAGCCCCCACTGAGCAGTCATTCCCATGATGTCCGCTCACACGCCTCGGTGATTGGAGCACGCCTCGAGGCGATCCAGCGTGTCGTTCATCCAGTGCCGCGTCGTCGACGAAACAGAGCGACGAGAACCAACCCTCCGAACGTCGTCGTACCCAAGCCGTACAGCAGAATCGGCCCCGCGAAACGCATGTCTGGTGAGCTGGCCACCTCCGTGACTTCTACCTATAGCGCCGCCGCCAACCGCTCGCCGCCATGCCCAATGGCGGCCCATGCTTCCTCGAGCATCTGCCCGTCGCTCCACCGTTGCGCAAGATGTGCGGGCAGACTACCCACCCTACAATCGCTGTCGTACGTGCAGGTAGAGGTTCAGGCAAGCACAAGGAGGGTCGCCCCTGATGCTGTTAAACCAGGAGCGCATTAAGCTCGGCCTCGACGGCTTAGACGCCGCGTGGGAAAGGCTGCTGGACCGCTGGTCAGACGATGTTCTCGACTATCACAACACCGGTTTGACCGACAGTGCCGAGTCGGCCCACCAGTTCTGGCGCGAACTCGCCACCAGCGACACGTGGCGTATGGTCGTGCACTGCGACGGGCCAACCAACGGGCTGCTGCTGGCCGAATCGCTGAGGGCGGCGTCGCCGGACGCGGATCAGACCAACTTCCCGGACGGGCTCGAACGAGAAGGTTCGGGTTGGGTAGTGCCGCGTCGGTCGCCCCTGATCTGGTTCGGAGACGCGCACGTCCCCGGTGACCTTGGCGTCGACGCGCCGTTGATCGTGCTCGGTAGCCTAACCGTGGACGGTCTTTTGCGCGACGGCGATGTCTTCCACAGTTACGTCATCGTCGCTGGCGACGTTCGGGTGCGGGCCCTTCGTAGCGGTGCCGATCACTTTGTGCTCGGATCACTGTCCGCCAGCGTCATCTCCTGCTTCAACAACGACGGCTCCCTCGTGGTGGGCGGCGAGCTGAGCGCCGACCTGCTCCTCTCGGAGGAGCACGATGTCGCAGTCTTTGGCGAGACCCGCGCCCGGGTAGCCGACTGTGACTCGAACCCTCCGGAGGAGGACCTGGCCCGGTGGCTGCCGGCGGACTATGTGGATTTCGGTGCCGAGAATCGCGACGATCGGCTCGATCGGCACCGGATCCTGCGCGAGGCGGCCGCAGGGCACTCGCCGGTGCTCGCCGAGCCGCGCCCGGTCGAGTTTCCACTGCCAGCGGAATTAGTGGAGGCGATAGCGGCACCGGCTGGGGTGACCATGTTGGAGCTGCACTACGCGCGGTTGCATCGGATCCCGGCCGAGATCGCGACGTTGACGGAACTAACCAAGCTGATTGTCGACAACACTCCGCTACCCAGCTTGGCCGGCATCGAGTGTCTACCGTCGTTGCGTCGACTATCAATGCGCTCCACTCCGGTACTTTCGTTGCTGCCACTCCTGGCGTTGGCGCAACTGGAGTATCTCGACGTTTCGTACTGCCGGAAGATCTCGGACTGGCAGGTGTTGGCGCAACTTCCTGCGTTACGCATGCTGGTGGCTCACAGGTGCCCGGTTCCGGCGGAACTGTACGAACGCGGACTGGAGATCGACTCCAGTTGATGGGTGCAGGGCGACATCTATTGGCTCGTGATTCTGGTGTGGTTACGTCGCATCTGTGAAGCCTGTCGGCGTCGGGAAGACGGCGCTGGCGAGAGGAGAGGGGAAGTCAGGTGGCAGCCTCAGTCATGCGAGATGGTCAGTCGGGGTGTGGCCGGATGCGCCTGGCCGATGGTCGGGTGGTCGCGTTCGTCGATGGGGGAGATCCCGGCGGCTATCCGGTGTTCGGGTTGCACGGCACACCGGGTTGTCGTTTGGCTCGGGTGTCCGACGACCAGGTGTATGCCGACACGCACGTTCGATATATCACTACTGATCGCGCCGGGTATGGGCAGTCGTCGCGGCACTATGGTCGCGTCGTTGCCGATGAGGCCAGCGACATTCGCGAGGTGGCTGACGGGTTGGGCATTGAGCGGTTCGCCGTGGTCGGCGGTTCGGGCGGCGGTCCACATGCGTTGGCCTGCGCGGCTTTGTTGGCGGGCCGGGTGGAGCGGGTGGCATGCCAGTCCAGTGTCGCGCCGATCGGGGTGGGCGGAATGACCCGCGGGGAATGGCTGGCGGGGATGGCCGCCGAGCACGCGGTGGAACTCGAATGGGCCGAGGCGGGTGAGGAGATCCTGGTACGCGAAACCGTGGCCGCGCAGCAGCGGATGGCTGAGCAGATCGTCGCCGATCCTGCGAACGTGCTCGGCGAGGAGATGAGCGAGTCGGACCGGGCGTTTCTGCTTCGTCCGGAGGTTGCGGAGAGGTTCGCGCTCGTCATCGCGGAGCAGGCGGCGCATGGCGTCGGCGGCTGGGTGGACGATACGCTCGCGTTCATCCGGCCGTGGGGTTTCGACCTGGATGCCATCAGTGTGCCGGTGTTGCTCACGCATGGTGCGCACGACAAGTCGGCCCCACTCAACCATGGACTGTGGCTCGCGGAACGCATCCCCGCAGTCGAGACGAGGATCAGCGAAACCGGTGGACACCTGCCCGAGGACCACGCGACAGAAATTGCCGACACGATGCGCTGGCTCTGTGGCTAAGTTCTGATCCGCCGAAGTAACGCATAGCGCTGACGACTGTTTCGGCTATGCGAAGCGGCCACTCGTCCAGCGGTGTCGAGCTTTCGCCGCTGCGGACTGATCCCACCAGACCGCGGTGATTGGGCCACCGGCGAGGACTTGCTCGGCCATGTCCGCGAGCTCGGCCACCGCTGGATGTTGTCGCAACGCGCACGTGGTCGCCACAGCCAGCTCCGACTGGTTGTCGAAAACGAGGTGATGTAGCAGCCAATAGCATTGAAGGTGCGGCCATGCGGGCAGATGCTCCTGTTCGGCCTCCCACACATCGATTCCCGGCACTGGTGGTTTGTCCGGATAGCCGATCCCAAGCAGATGTTCAACAATCCACCTAGTGCGAGGGTGGAGCTTCTTCACCGACAGGTGGTCCGGCCAATCCGGCACGAAGTTGTCGGCGGTTGTGGCTGCAGGAAAATGGAATGTGCACTGCCTCGCGCCGGCGAACAATCTCGCGAAGGCGTCGTCCGACAGAGTCAGGCCACGAGACTCCACCTCATCCTCGATCAAGGACGCCACCGTCATCGACAGTGATGGGCGAGCGTGGAAGCCGGGATCGTCGGCGTGCGAGGAATAGGCGATGCTGTCTCCATGCTGCGTGGCCAGCAGCGAGGCATGACATATCCATTCGTCTTCAGCAAGTATGGCTGCCACGGGCAAGAACAAACCCTCCAACCGGGCACACCACGCACCGTCGCGCGCACCGATCGCGGCACCAAGGGTCGAGGTGACTCCAGGAAGCATTCTTATCGTGCCCGCATATCGAGATGACGAAACCACATCCAGCCATCGATCCAGCTCTGGCGAGAGTCGATCGCCGAAAACCTCGCGGACCGGCCACCGCGTGTCCAGCGGCTCGTGACGATCGCCGTCCTCATCCGGCGAGGCCAAATCATTCTCACGGTTTAGTGCGTCACACTCGTAGTCCTCCTCCTCATCATCCTCGCTGCGACGAGGTCCACTCAGCATCGCGACAAGGGTCGCTAACCGTTCGCCGCCATGCCCAATTGCGTTCCACGCTTCTTCAAGCATCTGCAGTCGCTCCCTCGTCGTCGTGTGCGCCGGCAGCCTACGCTTCCAGCCCAGCGCGAGAGTGGAGTTCTTCTGCGATCTGGTCGGGTCCGGGCATAGCGGCAATGCTCTGCGCCACCGCGCGGGTGGCTTCCCGTACGCCTGAGCTGGTGTGGAGAGTGGCGAGTGCGTCGGCGATAGCGCCATCAACGCGGGGGCCGATCAGTGCTTGGCCGATTTCCGCATGAGGAACGGCTTGGGCGTTAGCGAATTGGTCTCCGATCTGTGGCAGGAGCAGTTGCGGGGTTCCGAAAGCTGCCGCGGCCAATGTGGTGCCCATGCCACCGTGATGCACGACGAGATCGGCTGCCTCTAGGACCATGCGGGTCGGCACAAATCGATAGACCGCGACGTTGTCGGGCAGGTCGCCGAGAAGTCTGGGATCGTTGGTCGGGCCGACCGATGCGATCACGTCACCAATCTGGGCCGCTTCGAGGATCGCTTCACGAAGCAGTTCCGGCGTACCCACGACCGTCCCCAATGTCACGTACACCAGCGGCCGACCCGGTGTGCGGTGGGGCAACAGGATGGGCGTGGTGAGAGGGTCCTCCCACGCAACGGTGCGGATGGGGACGACGTCCGAGTGGTCAGCCACTGGGCCAACCTGGAGAACGTTCGGGACCGGGTCGATGTAGGGGCGAAGACGCGCGGGCTGCGATAGCGGCTGCCACGGATCGACGTCCGGCTGATCGAGCGCACGCCGTGTGATGGCGGGAAGATCCAGCATGGGCGGGAAATAGTGGAAGACGCTAAAGACCATCGAGGGGATACCGAGCTCGTCCGCGACGACGGCGGCGCCCGGATTGGCTGGGTCGTAGACGACGAGGTCGGGTCGGTCGTCCCGCCACGCCCGGCGCAGGGCTGCGACTGCGGGAAGAGCGTGCATTACGCCGAAGTAGGCCGGAACCCATCGTGTCCGCATGTCGGCGACGGCTGCGGGGAAGCGTCCGCGGGTAAGTTCGCGAACATCGGTGGTGGTCGGGTCAAGGTCCGTGCCAACCACAGTGGGCAGGGGCAGATTCCCGTTGAATGGGTCACCGACCGCGACCTGGACACGAGCACCAGTCGCACGCACCGCCTCGGCCAAGGGCATCACAGGATAGACGTGTCCGAATGCGGGTAATAGTGCGAAGGAGATGAAGGGTGGTCTCTTCGAAGCGTTCGACAGCGGCGAGGCAGTCCGAGGGTTAGTGCTGCGCACAGCGTCAACCTTCCGGTCACACGCCTCCATGCCTGACACAGTCTGTCACCGACACGCGACGCTGCCCATACGCTACGAGACGCGGGCAAACACCGTCAACTCGCAGCCAGCAGCGGTCGCTGGCGTGCAATCCGTAGACCCCGTGAAAGTCGCGGGAACGGTGTGTCAGATCGGGGCGAGTGCTTTGGTGATGTTCCACTCGGCGAGGTTGAGCATCCATTGCCGGTCGGGGAAGTCGGTGTCGGCGATGCGCAGTGGCCCTTCGATCAGCGACAGCGTTTGGGCGTACCGGTAGAGCTCGAGTCGGTGAGGGTCGATGTCGACTGGGTGAAGTGCCGGGTACAAGTCGCCGAAGCGCATGTGCAGCCAGGCGTGGTCCCATTCGACATCGAAATACGCCAGTCCCTCGAAGTCGATCACGACGGCTTCGCCGGTCGGGGTGACCAGGACGTGGTCCGGGCCGAGTTCTCCGTGCACGAGCGCGTATTGCTCGCGTGGCGTGACCAGGCTGCGAAGGTGGTGCACGTGGATGGCGATGCGGTGATGCGCGTCGGCCAGTCGGGCCTCGCGGGCCGCTGCCGCGTCAAGGTGTTGGAGTGCGCGGTCAACAATGATGTCCTCGGTGCGGCGAGCCTGGGACGCTTCACCACAGGCGATGGTGGCGAGTTTGCCGTAGTGCGCGCTGAACGTGGTATGCATGCCGTGCAGGGCGTCGCCGAGGGCTGATAGTGGCGCGGCGGCTGCAGCGGGGTCTTGTTCCATCAACGTTTCGAGTCGGAGCGATCCGGCGTCTTCGACCAACGCGATGTCGGCGTCGAGGTGGCGACCGCTGCGGTCGAGCATTATCAGTTGCGGGATCCGGACCCCTGCGGCGGTGAGCGCCACGTGATTGGTGGCGAACAGCTCAGCGCCGGACGCGTCGGTGAACGGATCGTCGGGGACGGACGGTGTCGCTGGCCAGTAATTCTCGCCCGGTGCCCACACGTAGGCAATCATGGTTGTCTGATCGGTCAGGTGAAGCCGGTAGACCCCCTTCTTGGTGCCTCCGGTCAGCCGGGTCAGTGAATCGATCCGGTGGTCCGAGCCGAACTGCTCCGCGACCACGTCACGCAGGTCGTCCGCCCGCAGGAACGCCCGTGTCATGCTCGCCTTCCCGCAGGTTTGATCGCCCACGAACCCCGCAGGTCGTCTGGCATCTGAGAATAGACCGCCATGGATTATATCTTGCAGACATGCCAATGCCAGCCTCGTCACAACGCCCGAACGGGTGACCAACCGACGCAAACAACACACCCCCCACATCTGAAGGTTGCGACACTGACGGCACGGGGAAGGAGAAGTCGTGTCGCACCCTCGACTCAACCGATGGCTCGCCTTGGTCGGCGGCGTCGTCATGCTCGCCGGCCTGCTCTTCGGCTATGACCAAGGCGTCATCGGCGGCGCGTTGGACGGCATTGAACGAACCTTCCATACCGGAACGCTGGTCACGGAGATCATCACCAGCTGGGTGACGCTCGGCGCGCTCGTCGGCGCACTCATCGCCGGTGGCATGGCCGACCGTCTCGGCCGTCGCGCCACCATCATCCTCGCGGCACTACTCTTCACCGCCGGCGCCGCAGTGGAGGCGCTCGCCCCCGGGACGGTGCTGCTGGTCATCGGCCGACTGGTGGTCGGATTCGGCGTCGGAGTCGCCTCAGTCGCCGCCCCGCTCTACGCCGCCGAGATGGCCCCCACCCGCCTACGCGGCACCTTCGTCTCGCTCTATCAACTCGCGATCACCTTCGGCATCTTCATCGCCTATCTGGTCGACCAACTGCTCGCCGCAGGCGGCTGGTGGAGGCTCATGCTGGCGCTGTCGGTCGTGCCCGGTGTGCTGCTGGCGGTGGCGATCCTGCCTCTGCCCGACTCGGTGGTCTGGTTGCTCAACATGGGGCGCCGCGATCAGGCGCAAGCGGCATTGCGGAAGGTGCGGCCGGACGAGCCCGCCGACAAGACGCTGTCGGCGATCGGGTCGACTCTGCACGCCTCCAAGGTCACCTGGGGTGAGGTCTTCGCCCGCGCGTGGCGACGCCCGCTCATGATCGGCGTGGGTCTCGCGGTCTTTCAGCAGTTCACCGGCATCAACGCGGTCATCTACTACGCCGACAAGATCTTCGCAGCCGCCGGATTCGACTCCGCTCACGCCCAGACCGCCGCCACCACCTGGTCGATCGGCGCGGTGAACGTGCTCTTCACCTTCGTCGCGGTCGCCTTTGTCGATCGACTAGGCCGCCGACCGTTGCTGCTGACGGGTCTCGCCGGCATGGGGCTGGCGTTGCTCGCTATCGCGTTGAGTTTCCGGCGGCTCGACCGGGTCACCGCCGCCAGTGCCGCGACCGAGAACTCTCCGACCGACTCCGGGGTCGTGCTGCTCGTCGCGATGGTGGTCTTCATCGCATGTTTCGCGTTCTCACTCGGACCGGTGGTGTGGACCGTCATCAACGAGATCTATCCGAGCTCGGTGCGTGGTCGTGCGGTCGCTGTCGCCACCGCGGCGAACTGGGGCTCGGCGTGGCTGGTCACCCAGTTCTTTCTCACCTTGGTTGACGGGCTCGGCGAGCCGGGCACCTTCACCCTCTTCGCGATCATCTGCGCCGCCGCGTTCATCTTCGTCTGGCGGCTCCTTCCAGAGACGAAAGGCCGTTCGCTCGACGACATTCAACGCATGTGGTCTCACCAGGAGAAGGGCCGATCCGGATAGGGTCAGCCCACGTCGCGACCCGAGTCAGTGCATAGTGGACGGTTGTTGACCGGGCGCCACGTTGCCCGGCCTGGCTGTCTCCGCCGGAACTTCCTCCACGATGGAGGCCAGTGCGGCAGCCGTAAGCGCCACCTGCCGATCGCCGTCGGTGGCCAGCTGCCGCAAGGTATCGCCCGCGACTGCGCCCGGCAGCTCGGCGAACGCCTGCACGAGCCGCAACCGTATGACCGGCTCGTTCGGGTGCGCGGCGAGCTCGTCGGTCAACGCGCCCATGATCTGGTCAGTCATCGTCGGGTCCTGAGCCAACGCTGCCAACTGCTCGGCGGCCTCGACGTCGTTCGGGCCGGTGACCACCATCTCGACCAGAGTCGGCACAGCGCTGGTCACACCGCGGGCCGCCGCGGCTAGGGCGGCCGGCGAGCGGACCGCTGAATCGGGGTCGGCGAGCGCCGATGTCAGGGCCACCGTCACCTCATCTCCGGGCAGTTCGGCGAGGGCACGCACGGCCCGCTGGCGAACCTCGACGTCGTCCGAGGTCAGGGCCGTGGCCAGCACGTCCACCGCGTCGCCGTGGTCATTGGCTCTGGCCAGCGCCCATCGCAGCGCTCCGGCCACGTTTGTTTCGGCCTCCATCAGCACTGCCCGGGCGAGAAGTTCGGCCGGAACCGTTTCTTGCTCAACGGAGGCGAAGACGGCCTGTTGCCGGCGTGCCGCGTGTGGCGAACCCAGTCCGTGCAATAGATCGACAACCCGGGCCACGTCGGCCCAGGCGGAAGGTTCGGCCGCCTCGACCGTACGGAGCCGATCGAGAAGCTCCTGCTGTTGACGAAGGTCTTCCTTGGTACGCCGAATCAGCTCGCCGACCATTGTGGACGGGGAAAAGCCAGGATCTTCAAGGGTACGCCCGATCTGGCGCAGTGACAGGCCCAGGGTGCGCAGACCCTCCACATAGAAAATTCGTCGGACGTCGTCGGTGGTGTATTCCCGGTAGCCGCCGACGGTTCGTCCGGTCGGCTGGACTAGGCCCAACGAATCGTAGTGCCGCAGCATCCGGGCACTCACCCCGCAACGCTGCGCCACCTCCCCGATCAGCACGCCGCCTGCCCCTCCTCGTCGTCCGCGAGGTCCGCTGTCCGACCCGAGAGCGCGTACAAGCGTTTCGCCTCATGCAGTGCAACGTCGAAACCGGCATCCGGGTCGCGCAGCAGGTGCTCGGTGGCGCTGGCATGCGCCCGTACCCGTGGATTGTGGTTTGTCTGGGAGGTTTGGAGTAGTCGCCCGACCACCTCACCGACCACATCGGACAGGATAAGCAGGGCGCGACTGAGGCTCAGCTGAACCTCCCGACCGCCGCGGCCGAGCTGGGCCGCCAGCCGTTCGGCCAGCGCTGCCTTTTCGTCATCGGGTGCGAGAGTCACGGCAGTGCGCCACGCGGTCCGGGCGACGTCGTCATCAGGATCACATAACAGCGCTGGTGTGATCGCCGACCATGCAGACCGATCGCCGATCTTGGACAGGGTGTGCAGCGCCTGGCTCCGGGCCTGTGGCGTCGGGGACTTCAATTGGTCGCGTAATCGTGGCACGGTGATCTCGGCGGGCAGCCGGGTCAACGCCCACGTGAGCATGTCGCGGACGAAGAAGTCGGGCTCGACCGCGCAACGGGCCACGAGTTTGTCGGCGACAGTCGCGTCGCCACGGGAGCCGCCACGGGAGCCGCCACGGGTGCCGGCGGTCAGGGCGGCGGCCAGCCGAGTCGAGGGATCAGCCGCGCTGAGCGCCGCCAGCAGCCTCTCATCGGGCGCCACGTCAGGTTCTGGGTCAGCACGGTTCAGGTTGATCGGAATCACCTCCGACCGCCAGTGAAGACCTTGTCACTGTGACAATGTCAAGCGCCGGACGCTATCGGGGCTCCGCTGACCGCTGCGGGCATGGGTGCCGTCGGTGCCCCTTCGCTGTCGGATTGCGACAGGTCGGGCGCGCGGCCGGCCCGGGCGTCGGCCAGCACATCGGCCGGTACGTGCCGTTCCAGGAAGCGGAGGGCCAGCCTGGTCGAGGGATGCACGGCGATGGTGGCCACCACGATGATCGCGGAGATCAACAGCCAGCCGCCGGCTCCCCAGTTCATCGCGAGGAACGTGTATAGCGCCGGCGCCCACACCTTGCCCAGCGTCGAACTCAGCCCGGCCGCGCCCTGGTAGGCGCCGCGTTGCCGGGGGTCCATTAGCTCGGCCTCGAACGACCAGGACGCGGCCGTCAGGTATAGCTCGGCCCCGGTTACGGTCACGTGGCCCAGCCAGACCAACGCGATCGTGACCCAGCCAACGGTGTCGTGGGTGGCCAGGGTGATCAGGCAGGACACCACGAAGAAGGTCGACGAGATCCGGACCGCTTTCAACGCCGATGCCACGTCGTGCACACCGCGAGCCGTCACCATCGGCAGGACGATGCACATCACCGTGTTCGTTCCGAACAGGAAGGCCAGCAGCACGCGTGGAGCGTCAGTCTTCTCCACCAACCACAGTGGAATGACCACGTTCAGCAGCACCTGGTTGGTCCAGAAGACACCGGTGAAGAAGGTGGTGAGCAACCAACCCAGGTTACGTAGGGGCCCCGGCCCGGGGATCTTCACCTTCCGGTCCTGCGGGGTGCGCTCGTCGTGTGAGGCCCGGGGCAGTCTCGTGATGGCCAGACCGTTGATCAGAAAGGCCACCGTGGTGAACCAGGGCAGTAGGTGCAGCGCGGTGTTGGAGTGGAACGCCAGCGCGATGCCGCCGAGCAAGGCTCCGACCGTGAACCCGAGGTTGAGCGCGGAGTACATGTAGGCCCGCGACGTCACCCGCTCAGCCGACGGCAGCACGTCGATGGCATACGCCGCGTGCGCGGCGCTGCCGAGCGCGTCGAGAACTTCCATGACGACCGCCATCGCCACATAGCCTCTGAAGTCGCCGATGAACGGCCAGAGCGCGAACATGGCCGCCTGCCCCGACGCGCTGAACGCCCACATTCGCTTCGGTCCGAACCGGTCGACCAGCTTTCCCATCGGTAGCGCGGCCAGAAACGAAGCGATGCCGGCAAGAGTCAATCCCAGGCCGACCTGAGCGGCGGAAAGTCCGACAATTTGGGTAAAGAACACCGCCGACCCGGTCAGGAACGTTCCCTCACCGGCCGCGAATAGCAATGACTGCGCGGCCAGCCGCCCGGCCAACGGCGACGGCGGACGGGTGCGGCGGAGGACGGCGGCGAACATCACCAGGATTCTGCGCGAACCCTATACCCGATGTCGCGCTATTTTTCCCGCGACTTTGGCGATGCCGGACTTTCTTGTGCCCATCCGTCCGGTCGGCCGGTAGCACATCACCGCGTCGCCAGCCGCGGCGAGCCGTCAGTTTGTACGTCGCGACCGTTCGGATGGCTGGGGATCACCCCGCGTCCGTACGATGACCGCCATGCTGGGAGTGCACTTTGCCGCGACGGTGAGGCGCGACTCCGCTGTCAGACTGGTCCAGACCGTGATGTCTTTGCGTGCCACCGCGCCAACATGGTGGCGAAGATCTGGTGCGCTGTCCCGCGTGCCATCAACATGAGTAGATCCTTCTTGCGAGGCTCGTTATAGATGACGACGTCATCGAATCGGTGAACCCCTGGACGGCTCGCCGCAGCCTTCCTCTCTGTCAGCATGAGTGAGACAGTCGGCGTTGCCGGGTAGTGTAGACGGGCGAGATTCGGAGGTTCAGTACTGATGGCAGGAAAGTCTCGTTCCGGGGATAGCTCGGATGCGTGGGTTCTCGACGTCCTGCTGAGTGAGGGCGCCGCCGTCTCGTACCTCGAGGACACGTATCAGATCAGAAGGATGCCGGCCGGCATACTGCACCTGCCCAGTGGTCACGTTGTAGCCGCCGATCCCGGGACGGTCCGCGGCGACGAGCCAGCGTTTGCAGCGACCGTTGCGCCCGGCAGCTACGCGGTCGTTGTGGTGAATCTCTGCGAGACCGGCTCCGAAGCGGTCTCTTTCACGGCCGGGCTGCATCTGATGATCAGCGACGAGCCGGTTGACCGTTGGGAGCCGGCGCGTTTCGCCAACGACGCACCCGAGGCTGACGGCGCCGCCGATGATGGGTCGGTCTACGGATACGCCGTCGACTGCGGCGTTGCGGCGTTCATGGACGCACTGGCGGTCCCGGCACTGGCAGCCCTTGACGCCGATGACCGCGAGCGGGTCGTGTTCAGTGAAGGCAAGCCCTATGACCTGGACCGTCACGCCGGCCTCAACGTGATCGTTTCGGACAGTGGCGGTGATGGGTTTTACGGTGTCTGGGTAGGGCGGGCCGCTGACGGATCGGTGGCCGGATTCATCACCGAGTTTCAGGTGATCGGGTTCGACAGTTGGATCGAGTAGTTCCCGCAGCCTGACGATCAGTAGACCGTTCTCGCCCCTGTGCTGAGGCCCGAAGGAAATCCTGTTGAGATACGCGCCGAGCGAGGCTATTTAGATCCACTTCACCCGTCCGGCTACCATCTCCGGTATGTGTGGATCTCAGAGGACCGGATGAGCCAGTACTTCCACTACTTCGCTGCCACCGCTGACGAGGCCGCCGCCGCCGTCGAAGACGGGCCGAGCAGCTCAGGCCTAGTGCAGACGGAACTGAAATCGGTGGACCCGGTCGTGCTGCTGGGGCAACTGGTAGCTGACGTCACGGGCGTGGAGTTCTCCGTCGACGATCGCCTGGCGCAGTATCCCGATGAAGAGCCGACGCCCGCTGGACACCTGCTGGTGCAGGTCGTCGGCGGCGATGTTGCTGTCCTCGCCGGCATCTCCGACGAGAGCGTGGCACCGCTGGCAGCCCAATGGGCGCAGTCGGAGTACTGGTTCGGCGAAGAGGATCCGGATGCCTTGACCGAAGCGGTACAAGACCTGCGATCGGTCGCCCGCGCGGCCGTCGCAACGGGCCGGGCTCTGTACGCCTGGGCGCTGGTTTAGCTTCGGAAAGCGCTGTATGACACCCGCAACTGCCGCTGGTCGGGTGTTGTGGGAGCGGCAGGTTTGTTGACGCCAGACACTCAGAGCTCAACTCCAGCGCCACATGATCGTGCCATCGGGATGGACCGCCGGGACTGCCTGCGAGCTAACGCCGGGTTTTCGCCCATCGCGGGCCGCAGCCACCGCTTCGACGGGGAATACGAGCGAGTCCAGAGCTGACGGCTCTGGACTCGCTCCCTGACGCTTGGTCTTGCTGGTGGTTCATGATGGCGCCGGACGGAGGCGGTGAGATGTGCATCCGAACCGTGCGGACGGCTCGCCCCTACCTGCAGCACCGCAATCCTGTCACGCTAGCGCGACAGCGGGTTCCCGGGTTTCGTTGCTGGTGGCGTTGGCGACGATGACCAGTGCGAACACGGTGCAGATGGTCAGTACGGCAGGCATGATTCCCACCGCTTCATGGAGCATGTCGTGGGTGCTCATGACAAGCCCGGGGTCGTAGCCGGTGATCGTCGCCGGATACCACCACAGGGCGTCTACCCGTGGCGCGGCCTGCGCGTCCAATACGGACAGGACTTTGGCGATGGTGCTGAGTTCCAGCATCAGAAAGCCGCCAGCGATGGCGACAACGGTGGCGAGCGAGCCAAGCCCGCGTGACCGCAACTTCGCCGTCACCGCGATCAGCACCATCAGGCCAACACACCAGGTGACCGTAGCCGGAAGGGTGGCGACAAGACTCGCGCCCACTGACTCGCCCACCAGGGGAATTGAAGGCGCCGTCCACATGGTGGTGACGACGACCGCCAACGCGATGGGGATCACCAGGCCGGGCGACTTCATCGCGTCCTTGTGTCCCAACGATCGGCCCCACCAGGCCGCCAGGAGCGCAACGGGGAGCATCGCCGCCGCGCTGGCGATCGCGACCGCCTGATAGTCGGCGCCCTCGTCGACGGTGTTGAACACCGCCAGGACTGCAGAAATGGCAAAAAGCAGTGCCGTGCCGAACACGACAGGGGCAGCGAGAAGCTTCAACATGGTTGACTTGGCAATGCGTGGTCGAGGCACGGTGAAGTGCTCCCTTCGATCAGTCAACGCGCACCAGGCCACATCAGCCAGGTCGCGCAATGGTCGGGGTGAGTGAACGAGCAGGTCGGCGATTTCGTCGCCGTAACGTTCCCGGACCGGCTGCGGATACATCGCTAGCAGGCCCCGGATAAGCCGTGGGGACATCAGGTCACCGCCAGTCGGCGCAGACCGGCGCTGGCCATCGCACGCATACGCTGCAACTCCGCGTTCAACGCGGCCCGACCGTTATCGGTGAGCTGGTAAGGCTTGCGGCGACTCTGCTCAGGCAGCGCCTCAATGTAATGGTGTTCCTCCAAGCGCCGGATCGCGCCGTACAGGGTGCCAGGACCCGGTCGTTCGCCGGCCAGCTCGGCGATGTCGTCCTGCATGGCATAACCGTGCTTCGGACCCGCCGCCAAACTGATCATGATGAGCATCGCTGGCTCAGAGAACCTGCCGAGCTCCGATAGCCCAGACAAGCAGCACCTCCCTTACTACGTTCTGCATAGTATCGCAGAACGTAGTAGTTGGCCGTCAAGACCCTACCGCGAAGGCGGTAGACGACTCGGCGGCTGACCCACTCCAGACTCGGCATGCACGACACCCATGCCATCGGCGTCGAATTCGGCCACAGTTCGCACGAACCGATCATCGGGCGGGGCGTTGGCCGTGATGTCGCCGGATCAGCTGGCGATACGCCCCGGGCCGCTCGTACCTCTCCCTGGTCATGCCCCTCATTGGCCGCTGGCGGTGCTGTCGAGTTGGCATGCATTCCACCGTAAGGCCCTGTGCAACAGCGGTGGGCTGACGGAGCACCGCTGCGGAACCGCGTTGGCGTATGCCGCAAGTAGATGATCGTCGAGTATGCCGAGCAAGCGGTCGAACCCTGCGAGTAAGGCTGCCCGGCAGGATAACGGCCATTCGTCACCCTCTCCAGATCGTCGTGGGTGACTGCATGGTGATGCGGTGCATTCATACACATGCGGCTGACGACGTGAGTACGAATCGTCGAGGAGCATACAAACTGCCGCAGCGACGTAGCTCGTGGCCAGGTCTGTGGCGCCGTAAGTCACGCGAGGTTCAGCAGCCGCATGTCCTCCGTGCGTACCATCCAGTCCACCCAGTAGCCCAGCCGTCCGCACGCGACGCAGCGGCTCATGACCGCGATCGCCCGGATCCCGGTTCCGTCTGCGTAGAGTGAGTAGCCTACGGCCACGTTGAAGTCCTCCTCATCGCCATCACCGTTGCACTCGCAAACCATGATGGCCGGCTTCATGACCTCCCAGTATTCGCCACTATCGGCGATGAAATGCTCAGCACCGCAGCTGCGGCAGATACGCTGCACGGCGCGTTCTTCAAGATCGCCGTGTACGCCGAAGACCTGCCCGCCGCAGCCAGCGCACATGCAGAGCCGTACCTCATGGATGTCGTAGCCCTCGGCTCCCTGGGCCATCACGTACGCCGCCAGATCATCCGTGCCGTCGCCCACCGGCCAGCCGTCAACCTCATGTATCACCTGGCCATCATTAGCCATCAGGCCTCGACGCGGCCAGCGCCCGAATCCTCAGCATCCGGCTGGGGCGGGCGACGTGATCGACCTGCCGGTTCTGCCGCGATCAACACAGGCACTAACGATGGCTCTTTGCGGCTGCGAAGGTCGAAGTTGTTCGCACCGCGCAATACGGGCAACCAGCCCCATAGTCGGTTCCGCGGAGTCGACCTGCACCTGTTCGGCGACACCACGTGGTATCGGCTGGGACTCGACGGTTTACGCCAGCCAAGGACGTAAGCCGCCTTACGGCATTTCGGTTCAGCCACAGGGTACTTAGTCAACGCACCGCACTCACCGCCAGACCAACCACTCCGCGCGGACTAGTCGCACTGCTAACGTCACGCCTCGTGGAGAGCGATGAGGAGATCCTGAAAGTAGTTCGCCAAAACCCGGGTCTCGCCGAACTACTGTGGGAGGTCTGCGAGTTCGACCTCTCGCGCGGTGAACACGGCAAGCTCGTCCGGCTCTCGTCGGGGAATGCCCTGGAAGGCATAGCAGGTGACTTCGCTGGCGGCACGTTCTTCCTCTGCGGTGAACGCCGCCCGATCCGTCCGGTCTTGTATGCCAGCTCCGAAGGAAGGAGTACGCGTCACTGTTTGGGTCATGGTTGCCGAGCCGAAATCCCTCCTAAACGTGAGAATCGTGCGTTGATCTGTCGGTAGTGATGCACCGGATCTGCCGCCGACCGTGCTCTTCATAACCAGCACCAGCAGGGGCGTAGCGGGCGGTGCGAGCTCGTCCCTCGCCGCTCGCTACGCCGCAATCCGCCCCACCTGTGCGATCACCACCCGGCTCCGCGTGCCGACAGTGTCGACGGTCATGGCCATCGAAGGTTCAATCTCTTGTCGCTTCACGTCACTTCGGCGGGTTCGTGCTCGTCGGGCGTTTCTGCGGTTCGAAGAGCACCGTTCGACATCGGTGGTCCGACAAGCGACGGTCAGCCGCAGGCGATAGTGAAGGGCGTATTGGGAATCGACGCCGCGTACGTGTTGACCGCAGTGCCATCGCAGGCGTAGACGACGTCACCCTGACCGTAGGCGACGGTCACCCAACCGGTGGGAGTGGAGCGTTGGATTGCTTGAGTAAGTCCATAGAAGTTGCCACTCGAACAGAAGTAGCCGCGAATAGCATGGATTGCCCGTTTTGATGTATCAAACTCAGTCCATGCATCTAGCACGCAATCGTCCTCCGGCGGTGCGACAGCCTGGGCCGGCGCGCTTACTCCCGCCAAACCGCCGAAGGTGGCCAACGCCAGTGCCCCGGTTGCCGCGAGCCGGCGCATCCAGGAAGAAGCGTCACGAGCCATGAGTCAACACCTCCGCATAATATCGTTAATTGTCGATCGAACTATCCCGTGAGGGTTGGTTTCCTGTCAAGGCTCTGGTCAGCCTGTCCGCAGAGTCGACAGCTTGTCGTTGCACCTGATCAGGTGGGACATCACCGCAGGTCGATACTGGAACACCAAAGTCAGACACAATCTGCACATGCCGCAAGTGAGGACATCGATGCTGAGCTTCGGAAGGAACTGTATGGCTCGCATCCAAAAGCGCTAGACGGGACCCAGTTGACTAGTCACCATGGACACATGCAGAACGTCTGCATTGGACAGTCGTCCTCACATTCGAAGGCGCCGATCACACTTGGCGTATCTGGGGCGAGATGCTCGGCTCAACGTTGTGCGACTCCGGAACCAGCCAGACCGGAAACGGGGACAGCTTCGCACGTCGGAACGGTCGGACGGGATTGTCGCCGTCGAACCCAGTATGGTTGCTTCGGATGACCGAGATCGAGACCGAGATCACCGCGGGTCTCATCCGCGACCTTTTGCGGGACCAGCATCCGGACCTGGCTGGGCTGCCCGTCCGTGAGGTGGAGGGCGGCTGGGGCAACCAGATGTGGCGGCTCGGGGACGAGCTGGCTGTGCGGATCCAACGCATGGACACCAACCCGGGGAGCCAGCTTAAGGAACGCCGGTGGTTGCCGCTGCTCGCCCCCCGCCTGCCGCTGCCAATCCCCGTCCCGGTGCGGTCTGGTGCGCCCTCGAAGCGTTTCCCCAAGATGTGGACGATCGTGACATGGGTGCCGGGCACGCCGTTGGACCGCGGGTTGATCACCCGCGGCGGGCACGCGGCCGACACCCTGGCGGCGTTCCTCCGTGCGCTGCATGTGGCAGCCCCCGACGGCGCACCGGTTGATACGGGCCGCGGCGCGCACCCCAAAGACTGCACGGGCGGCTTCGATCGTTTCTTCGACTCCGTCGACGTTGACGCGATCGGCTCCGATGCCGCCGACGTTCGGGCCGTTTGGGACGACGCCGTCGCGGCCCCGGTGTGGGAGGGTCCGTCGGTGTGGGTGCACGGCGACCTGCATCCCGCGAACGTCGTCGTCGAGGACGGGACGCTTGCGGGCGTTGTCGACTTCGGCGACCTGTTCGCCGGCGACCCGGCGTTGGACCTGGCGGCCGCCTGGGTGCTGTTGCCGGCGGGCGCGGCTGCACGCTTCTTCGCCGCCTACGCGGAAGTTGACGAGGCGACGGTCCGGCGCGCCCGCGGGCTGGCCGCGCTGAAGAGCCTCTTCTTGATGCTGATGGGCCAGAATGGGGACCGCGGTCTATCCGGGGGTAAGCCGGCGTGGGGTCCGGTGGGACGGGCGGCGCTCGACCGGGTCCTGAGCGAGCGTCTGACCCGATTCCACGAGTAGGTCGGCGGCATGGCCGACAACCAAGCGCGATCGATCCGATGTCCGTCGCATGTGGACGAGCTTCTGTTTGGCTGAGGAGCGGTTAGTCTGTGTCCGTCGTCGGCTTCAGACGTTTTCTCTCGACGACGCTTGTTGCCGTCACCACGCTTAGCGGCGGCACGTCCTTCGCGACGACGGCGCCCGCGCCCACGACTGAGCCGCGACCAATCGTCACTCCAGGCGTGATCGTGGCTCCGGCGCCGATCCACACATCATCCCCGATGACGATGGGTGCGTGCGTGATGAAGTCATACCGTTCGTCGAGTTCGACCGGATGCCCGGCCGTACACAGAGTCACTCGAGGACCGATCATGACGCGGTCACCGATGGTGATGCCCCCGTAGTCGAGGAAGAAGCATCCCTGATTGATGAATACGCGCTCGCCGAACGATGCTCCAAGCCCGTAGTCGCAATAGAACGGGGGCAGGATGGACAGAGAGTCAGGGATCGGTTTACCGAAGATCTCGGTCAGCATTGTCCTGCGCTCGTCGAGATCGTCGAACGGCAGCATGTTGAGGCGCGAGGTCAGGCTCATGACGAGTTGTACGCGTTCCGCGAAGGCTCGCGACTCACTCGTTCGTGTTCGTAGGCGTTGTTCGTTGCGCACGAGGCGATGCTGGCACAGCGTGTCAGAGACCCGGTGTTGACCCGCCGGCAGGCCGCACGTCACTGCGTGATAGCGGCCACCAGATCGGGGGCGGTTACGATCGCGTGCGGACGGTAGGACCATGAGAGGGCCGTCCATGACCGCCGGTCGCGACGTGCGATGGCGTGCACCACCTGTTCAGTTGGACAGCACATCGCCATACGTCAATTCAGTTCTCAACATCGACTCGTACGCGTATTGGCCGTTGAACGAATCCTCGGCGGGAGGGGGCGTGGCCGCGAGTCGGGTGCTCGGCAACGCTGGTGACGACCGTCGGCTCGTCCAGACCGACGACTCCAACGAGACGGGCGCGTGAACCTACGGCGGCGACGCCGCAGTGGCGTTAGACTCGCAGGCCATGGGACTTCTCACTTTCAGCCTCAACCTCACTCTGGATGGTTGTGTCGACCACCAGGAGGGGATAGCCGACGACGAGACGCACGCCTTCTTCACCCGTCTCTTGGACGAGGGCGGGGCGATGCTGTGGGGTCGTGTCACCTACGAGATGATGGAGGGCTACTGGCCGGCCGTCGCCCGTGGCGAGGTGGAGGCGCCGCCGGCCATGCGTGACTGGGCGGCCAAGCTCGACGCCAAACCCAAGTACGTGGTGTCGTCGACGCGCACCGACTTCCCGTGGACCAACAGCCACCACATCGTTGGCGATCTGCGCGATGGCGTGCAGAAGCTCAAGGACGCGACCCCGGCCGGGGTTCTCCTCGGAAGCGGCAAGCTCGCGACCGAACTCGACCGGCTGGACCTGATCGACGAATACAAGTTGCTTGTCCATCCCAGGATCGCCGGCCACGGCCCGACGCTGCATCAGGGTGGGTTGCCCGCCACTCGCAGGCTCGAGCTGGTCTCGGCCGAACCGCTGAGCAACGGCGCGGTGGCCATGCACTACCGCCGCGAGCGCTGACCCGCCCATCGCCGTCGCGCGATGCACTCGGTGCCCTAGGCATTGACAAGGCGCGGGGCCATGTCGTGTGACATGCGCTGCCCCCTGCCATGGTCGGCTATATAGTGACCGCGTGAATCCGCCGCCGGACATCAAACGTCGACGTCCTGTGTCAACGGCCGAAGTCGGCACGGAGCCCATGGCGGCCGCCCGTGGACGGTCGGGCCCGACCGTGCGGGCCAGAGCAGGTGCGTTGTTCCGGGGTGTTGGTGGGCGACCTGGCGTTCTCAACGAGCTGATCCTTCTGCTGTTTTGGTTTCTGCTCTTCACGCGTCTCGACGCCGCTGTAGGCAAAGATCTCGCGGCCGCCAACGCCCACGCGCTGGCCCTGCAGTCTATGGAACACGCGATGCATATCGACATCGAGCGGAGCGCGAACGGCTGGATGGTTGAGAATCTGATCCTTAGTCATCTGGCGGTGTACCTGTACCGGCTGTACTACGCGGTGATCGCCGGCACTCTGCTGTGGGCATTCATCCGGCACGCCGACGTCTACCGTAAGGTCCGTCGGGCGATGATCGCGATGATGGTCCTCGTCCTGCCGGTCTACTGGGCAGTGCCGATGTCGCCACCGCGTTCTGCTCTGCCGGGTACCGTCGACATCGTTGCCAGGTACGACATCCTGGACCACGCCTCCCAACAGAGCTGGACGAATCCCAGCCACTACACTGCCATGCCCAGCATGCACGTAGGCTGGTCGCTGTGGTGCGCGTACGCCGTGTGGTCTGCGCTTCGCGGCGCACACCCGCGCCTGGCGCTATTGTCGTGGTTGTTCCCGCTGCTCATGGCGGCGGACGTGCTCGCCACGGGAAACCACTATGTTCTCGACATCATGGGCAGCATCGTGCTGCTTGCCGTTTCTATCGGCACCTCGTCGATGTGGGGCTACCTCGTCGCGCGCCAGCGCCAAGTCAGATCCCGGCAATCGGTCCATCCGTAGGCGCCCCTGATCGGCGGCTGCGCTCTCCTTTCCTGGCACCGACTCCAACTCGACCGCGGCTAGACGAGATAGGCGAACCCGTTACGGCCGAGAGGTGCGTGGGGGCACACGCACGGTCACGTCGCACCGATTCACCAACAAATCGAAGTTGAGCTACCCTCGGGTGATCGTCCGGACCTTCTGTCGCGGCCCGAGCTTGTGCCACAGCACGATCGACAGCCAGACGATGGCCCACAGCCCACAGGTAAAAATCGTCATTAACAGATGGAACGTGTGACTCGTCCTCCTGCGGACCTTCGTAGTCGCAGTGGTCTGGTATGGCTGGTACGGCGCACTCATGCAGCGATCCTGCCATATCCAAAGCCGTCTGAATAACGATGCCGAACGTTGCGAATACCTACGCCATTGATAGGTGTCGGCACGTGCTCATCTAGCGACCACCTGTTCCGCGTCACCGTTACCGACGCGATGTCCGATCGTTTTGGCCAAGAGCTACACGGCTCAACTGCGTCCGAAGTGGAGAAGCTGCGATTCGGCGTCCGCGATCCAGTGCTGATGGCGCTATGGTCGAGCAGGGCCTGGACGGGCTTGACTATCGCGCGGCTCGCTGTTCAGGGGACATGGGCGACTGCGAAGACGCGCCGGAACTCGAAGGCCACCTTTGCGTGGTTGGTTGGGTATTGCTGGGCTAGTTCGGCGTGGAGTTGGGCGCGAAAGTCCGTCCATTCGCGTGGTTCCAGTGTTGTCTGGATGGGGCGTAGCGCGGTGCCCTCCATCCAGCGCAGTACCGGATGTGGATGGCCGGTGGGCGCGTCCAGCAGGTGCAGATATGTCGTCTCCCACGCATTGATCTGCAACCCGTTCCTGAGGAGTAGGTCGGCGTACCCGTGTGGTTCGAGCACCGCGTCGGGCCCGCGAACCAGGTCGGTCAGACGCTGGTGCCAGCGCGGTGATCTCGCCAGACCCCGCAAGGCCCGGTGCGAGCTTGCGTCGAAGTTTCCGGGAACCTGAAATGCGAGCCAGCTGCCGGGCGGCATTGACCCGGCCCACGACTGGATCAGATCGGCGTGCCCGTCCACCCACTGCAAGGCGGCGTTGCAGATCACGACGCACGTGTCGGGCCCGGGCGACCATGCTCGTAGGTCGCCCACTTCGAACCGTACGTCGCTGTCGAGCGCCCTCGCCTTGTCGATCATCGAAGGTGAGGAGTCGATTCCGACAATGTTGGCCCCGGGCCAGAGGTGTGCCAACGTCGCGGTGAGGTCGCCCGGGCCACACCCGAGGTCAACGACCTGGGTCGGATTGCGGGCATGAACCTGCCCTACCAGGTCGGCGAAGGGCCGGCCGCGTTCCTGCGTGAAGCGCATATATACACCGGGATCCCACACGACAGGCCTCCAGCAAACCGTACGTACGTCTTGCTAGACGATAGCCCGACGACTGGCGAACCGGCAAGCTGTCGCCCGTCGGAGGGTCTGTCAAGGAAATCGGTCGGGTAGCCGGCCCATGGTTGGCCCGTGGGCCAGCTTCCGGCCGATCTGGACGTATTAGTCTTCAAGCCTCGGCTGCCGCACAACAAAGCGAAGGGTGTGAGCCGGGCGAGCCCGTTCGTCAACTACGAGATCCGCCCCGGCTACGACGAGCCGCGAGACGGCGCCGTAGGTCTTGGGCGGATCAGGCGATTCTGGCTGGGATCGGCGCGCTGCGGTGCAGTAGTCCGCCACCGATGGCGTAGCCCAGCAAGGTGCCGAAGCCCATCTGGGTCATCATCCAGAGCAGGTCGGTCGCCTGCCACTCCTGCACCACCCGGCCGTTGGCGACCCGGCGCATGAAGATGCCGCGGATCTCGACCTTCTTGCCGGTCGCCGGTGCGCCCATGAACTTGCCGGTCTGGCGGGCTTTGGTGACAAACCGGATCGACACCAGGCCGCCCTGGCTCACCGTGTGGGTGAACTCCATCGTCATGTCCGCCATGGCGCCCTTCATCGCCTGCATGAAGCCGATGTACTCATCCCGGCTGTACGGCTGGCCGAGGTCACCGTGGTAGGTGAAGTCGGGGGCGAGAAGCGAGTCGAGCCGCTTCCAGTCGCCCTGAAGGATCGAGGTGGAGACGCTCAGGGCGGTCTCAAGATCGGTGTCGGCGGTGGTCGCGTTCGCTGCGGTCGAGTTCGTTGTCATGGTGGCAAACATAGCTTCACCCGGCAATGATTGCAACAAGCAACGATGTTATGAAAGAACTATTGCGATGAGCTACCATGTGGCCATGGAACGCGTATCGAGCCCTACCGCCCCGGCCCAGCTCCCGGCGGCACTCGCCGGCCACGCCGGCTACCTGGCCGTGCGGCTCGGTCTGGAGGCGCAGCAACGGTTTGAGCTGGCGATCGCCGAGCTTCGCCTGCGGCCGGCCGGCTACGACTACCTGAGCGCGGTCGCGGAGTTCGGCCCGCTGTCGCAGAAGGACGTCGCGGCGATTCTCGGGATCGACGCCAGCCGGATCGTGGCGTTGACCGACGCGCTGCAGGAGCGTGGCGTCGTGGCCAGAGTGGTCGACACCGCCGACCGGCGCCGAAACCTCATCTCGCTCACCACGGCGGGTGGCGACCTCACCGCCCGCGCCCGTCAGATCGCTGACCAGGTCGAGGCCGACCTGCTCGCCGGGCTGACCGAGGAGGAGCGGGGCACCCTGCGCCAGTTGCTGCGCCGGGCGCTTGGGCTGAGCAACGCCCAGGCGCGGGTTGGGGCGCCAGCGTCGAGCAGTTCACCATGAGCCGACTAGCTCAATACGACAAGTGCTGGCAACGGCTCTGCCCACCCCGCGACGCGCCGCTCGAAGCCGCCCGCCGCGGAGACGACGTCGACAAGGAGCGGGTGCATCTCGCTCGCGTGGTCGAGTACGACGTACCCGAGCGACGATGGCACTCCACAGTAGACAAATCGTTGGCTTAGTCCGCCGTCGTGTGCGGGCGGGGGTGGGCTCGGCTGCTGCGCGACGATCGGGGCGCCTCGCCGTTGGAGCTGGCCATCATCGCCCAAACCCGCCGACGGGTGATCACATGTCCAACCGAGAAGCGGTCACCGGTGGGAGCAGTACAAATGTACAATAGAAGCGGTCGTCACGTGATCGACCCACTGCTCCCACCCATAGAAAACAGCCTATCGCTAGTCATGTGTGACTCGTGGTCGAACACTCGAATGAATGCGCCGTCCGCAGTGAACACGATCGCCCACTCGTCCCCGCTGCCGTTGCGCTCCAGTACTGCGAGTGCCTAACAGTGCTCCCGCAACAGGCCGACCATCGGGTTTAGCCTCTCGTACGGCCCAGCACTGCGTTGACACGGCTGACCAGTTCCCGGGGGCTGAACGGCTTGACGACGTACTCGTCGGCGCCGAGTTCGAATCCCCGTTCGACGTCGGACTCCTGGGCTTTGGCGGTGAGCATGATCACCGGAAGCCGGGCGGTCTCGTCCCGCGACCGGATCCGCTGCAGCACCTCTAGCCCGGAAAGGCCGGGCATCAGGACGTCCAGCAGTACCAGCGCCGGCGGGTTCGTCGTGACCCGATCCAACGCGGCCTCGCCGCTGGGTACCGTCTCCACCTCGAACCCCGAACTGGAGAGTTTGTAGGAAACCAGGGCCAGGATGCCCGGGTCATCGTCGACAACGAGAACGCTGGTCATCAGTCGGCCTGCCTTCCTTTGACGGGTACCGGTTGGTGGGTGCGGTGCTGGTCAGCCGCCCCAGCCTCGGGCGCAATGGTCGGCAGGTGCAGGCGTACCCAGGCGGTTTGGTTGTCGCTGGTGCCGACCTCAACGCGCCCGCCATGCAGGGCGGTCAACTGCTCAACGAAAGTCTTGCCATAGGTCCGAGCCGGCACCGATGTGTCGGAGCGCACCGTGGGATGCAGGTGTCGGGTTAGCAGCGGGCCAGGTTGGTCATTCGGAAGCGTCACCGGTCTGCCGGTCACAGTGATGGCCACGCCGTGATCTTCCGGGTAGGCGTGGATATCGATCGAGCCACGCCGTTCGGTTAGTGTGACCAGGTTCGTGATGACCCTGCTGACAAGGACCCGCAGCAGGTCGAGGTCGCCGTTTAGCCATACGTCGGGTTCGGTTCGCTGCTGCAACGTGGTTTCCCGTTCTGCGGCTGCCCAATCGCAGTCCTCGATCGCGGTGGTGACCAGCGTGCCGGCCGCCACTGGCCGGGAATCCGGAGCGAGAATGCCCCTCGCCAGTTCGACCATAAGCAGGAGTTCTTGGCTCAGAGTGAGCAACCGGCGGGACTCGAACTCCACGGTGGCCAGCATTGCGGCCTGATCGGAGTTCAATGGGCCGGGGTCCTCGTCTTTCAGCAGTTCCAGATATCCCAGAATGCGGGCGCCCTGATGGCGCAACTCGTGCCCGATGCCGACTCCGGCCTCTCGTTGGATGGCCACCGCACGGCGTTCGTCATTCGGATTGTCCGATGAAGAGACTACCTCCCGCTTTTGTCTGCTTCTTGGCATACTTTCATGATAAGGGGACAAGAGCGACTGTTGGTTTGGGTTTCACCAGCGTGGATCACAGTTACTCCACCTGCGGGCCCACGATCCGGTGCCGGGCGCCAATGCCCGGGTTTGATGGAGACATCGGGCCCGTCCGGCGCCGTCCTGGAGCGACGACCTATGCCACCTATGAGACGGTCTCGCGGCTCTACATCACGCCGGGGCTCGGTACGCCTCGACGCGCTGAACCTTCACTGGGAGCAGCAGGGGCAGGACAGGGAAGGGGCGGGGGAGGCGTGGCAGGATCTCGGCCTGGTCTTCGCGACGAAGGTCGGCACGCAACCGCTCGCGGGCAATGTGCGTCGCGCGTTCCGGAAGGTCATCGATGACGCCGGGCTGGATCGAACGGCGTGGACGCCGCGCGAGTTGCGGCACAGTTTCGTGTCGGTGCTCTCCGATAGTGGCGTGCCGTTGGAGGACATCGCGGACCTGTGTGGGCATGCTGGCACTTCGGTGACGGAGAAGGTCTACCGGCACCAGTTGCGCCTGGTGTTGCTCGGCGGGGCGGTCGTCATGGATCGCATCTTCGCCGATGAGAACCGGCCCGACGAACAGGGGTAGTCACTCAGCTAGTCACTCTGACCGGTGTGGGCGATACGTGGCAGAATCCAAACCGCGTTTGCACAGCTCAGGGGCCCGATGTGACCGTGCCGGCCGTACGTCGGTGTCGCCGGTAGGCGTCTTACCCGCCCGTCGTGTCGGCCTCCGCTTGGGGAGATGATCGGTCGGGGTCGCGCTCGTGCAGCCACCAGTCCTGGATCATCGAGGAGAGCGCGGTAACGGCTTTTCGGTGGTCCTCTTCGGACATGGGAACCGTTCCCGGCTGGCGAAGCCTAAACGGCGTTACCCGATGCTTGCCACGGTTCACGGCGCTCCAACGTCCGCAATGACTGCCTCGTCCAACAGTTAAACGACCGGTCCGTTTGCCGCGTGACGCGCGGCCGCATACGCATGCTGTAGGGACAGTTACCCGACACCGAGCACAGGCGCCGGCGGCCGAGCGAACGAGCCGACTACGGCGCACGGGCCTACACTCGTGCGTTTACCGGATTTGCCGAGTTGAGGGCGCCTGATAAAGCCGAATCTGTCCAATCGGCAACGCGTTGGATGTTGGCCGGAACCGGGGGCGCATACGAGCTGTCCTGCGCCCCCGGACCCCGATTCTCGCTAGTGGAATTCAGGGCTGCCGGCGGCTGTGACTCTCAGCTTCTGGAGGGCAGATCACTTCGTCGAGCCCGTGGTCAACACAATGAAAGTGAATCCGGTGCTCGTGGGGCGGCGCAGCGAAATATCGCACTTGATCCGTCGCAGTACCTCGTTTCGGCTGAGACGGAGCCCGTGCGAGATGAGCCGGTCAGGGCGTAGTGGCACCGGATCCTCGAAGTCGACCGCCACTTGCCATGGCCACGCGTCGTCGAGTCGTGCAGTTGCAGCGTCCAGCTGCCAGGCTCCCTGCCAATCGAGGGCAAGCCCATGGCGTCGAGCAAACTGGGGGTCGAGCAGCGTGGCCGCGACGAGCCCCGGATCGTTGTCGTGGTAGCCGTCGAGCAATGCCGGAGCGAGGGATCTGACCGTCGCGCGCTCATGCACGGTGAACTTGCTCGTCCGATCGCAGGACAGGCAACGGACCAATAGCCACACGTCCAGCAGCTTGCCGTTGGCGTTGACGCGGAATCTGCCCTTGCCCGTGGTGGCCAACCTCGATGGGCAGTCCACGCACCGCACCGACAGCAGAGGCAACCTGGTCCGGCGAACGGTCCAGGGCAGCACAATATGAGGTTCTGATGACATGGTGATCTCTCTGAAGACCTGGCACGAGGCCGATAGCGCGCGGCCTCAATCGCTGCATGAACGGGCGCACGAGGGCAGCCCGGCAGGACCGACGAGGCGTCGGCCTGCAGATGCGCGGAGGAAAGTGTCAGGTCTAAAGAGCAGGCGCGGTCACGCGGTTCGTCCTCTGTCTTCGCTGCGAAGGGGTACCGGCAATCTACGAAGGCGCGGCCTACGACACAAACGATTTCCAGAAGGCGATCAGCCTGCCATGATCGCGGCGATCACGGAACCGGCGAGACTGGGCCCGGGTCTCGACTGTCCTGGCGGTGCCGTCGGCGACGCCTACTACGCCTCGGATGGCTGGATTGCGAGTGTCACATCAACCAGCCCCAGCCGTTGTCCCTCTCGACGTTCGCGCCCGGAAGCCATTGCCTGCGGTGTCCTCATATAGCCGCGTCGCGCTCGCCACGCTCGCGTCGTCTACTCGGTGATTTTCGGTACGGGCGTTGAGGGTCAGCAGTCCATCGTGCCGCGAACCGCTCGGGTGTGCGGGGTTGAGGAGGTACTCGCTCAATGTGCGTGGGATGTCAGGGCCGGCAAGACGTCCTACGGACTCTCGGCGCCGCATATACCGTGGCCGCTCCCACGGCCGCCTTAGGCCAGGGGAGTGGTTCGCGCCGGGCAATACGGACAACCTCGGAGCACCAACCGATAAGCGACTTGATCTCAACACGAAACGCTGGCACAGAGAGCCGGCGCTTCGAATGTCGGACATGTCCGACAAAGTTTGGTGGAGGACGCCAGCATCTCTACCGCGGATGGTGACCGCGGCGGACCGGTTCGTGATATTGGCGAGGGGTGGTGGTGGGTGAGCTGACATCAGCTCACCCACCGTGTGTCAGCGCCACCGGTGGACGATCGGCAAGATGTCGACAAATCCGGTGGGGCCGAAGGTGCCGAAGCTGGTGCCCCAGACGTTGAACGAATCGAGGCCGAGGCCATAGCTGAAGCCGTGGAGAGATAATCCAGCCCCCGGTCCCCAAGAGCCATAGCCCCAGTAGCCCTTGCCGATCTGCCGTATGGCTTTGTCGTTCGCGCGACTCGCCGCTGACTTCGCCAACTCCTCGTCGCTGAAGGCTTTGCTGTAGTCCTTCTGCGAGTAGACGTCGGGGGGAGTGATGCGACCGATCCTTTCGACTCCGTCAGGGCCGAGCGGGTCGTATTCACCCCAGACGACATCACCCGATTCATAGAGGGTCCAGGTCTGGTCGATGACCTCCATGATCTTCACCTCGGCGGTGCTGGTGGTGTGGGAGACCAGGTTGCCGCTCTCGTCGAAGGTGAACTTGATGCCTGAGGTGAGCTTGCCTTCGAGCCCGTCCACACCGGCCTTCATGCCGACACCCGCGGAGACACTGTCGAATTCGGTGCCTCCCTTGGTGAATTCGGCGGATGTCTTGCCGGTCAGGCTCGCGATGCCCATCTGAGCGAGCTTGACGCTCGCCCCCCAGCTCTCGTTGCCGACGTTGGGGTTGATGGTGTGCGACAAGGTCACGTTGCCGACGTTGACGCTCGCGGTGATGCTCTCAGTGGCGGGGTCGAAAGCGCCTGTCAACTTCTGCACAGTCGCCCAGAAGATAGCCGACTGCCCGGTGTGGTCGACATAGTTGATCGGGTCGCCGAGGGCGTACGAATATCGGTTGAGGGTTTGGGGTGCGGTGACGTCGACGTGCTGGCTCGGGTCGGGGGTGGTGAACCAGCCGCGGTCCGCGTCTTGATCTCGGATGCCCCGCTGATAGAGCCCGGTCGCGGTGTCGAGGTAGTCGCCAGCCTGACGGTAGGGGTCTGCCGATGTGCCGGTGCGCGACAGTGTCTTGCCGAACGGACTGTAGACCGCCTTTGACACCACGGCTCGTGAGGCGTTGAGAGTCAGGTGCGGTCCGCCGAGATGGTTAGGCACGTAGTAGAGCACCGAACTGCCAGTCTTGGCGGCGACCCGCTGGTCACCGTAGTAGTAGAACTTGGTGCCCGTCTTGCTCGTGGCGTTGTATTGGTAGAGCAGATGTCCGCCCACCTCGACAAAGCTGGTCGCGCCGGCTTTGACTCTGGTGCCGAGCCCGTCATAGGCGTAGCTCGTGGTCGCCGTGCCGACGGTGGTGCTCGCCAACTGGTTGAGGGTGTCGTAGGTGTAGGTCGCGGTGCCGTCGCCGCGAAGGTTGCCGGCCCCGTCGTAGGTGTTGGCGACCGTCCCGACTTTGCTCGGGGCGTGCGCGTGCCCACCGTCGACCGCCGGGTAGGTCATCGTGCCGATGCCTGTCCCGGTCAGCATCCGGCCGACCTCATCAAACGAATAGGAACTGCTGAACGCCGTATTGGTGGTGTTGGTCGCGGCGGTGAGCCGGCCGAGGTTGTCGTAGGTGTAGCTCCACTGGTCGGCGGTGTCGTCGGAGGTCTTCGTCTTGAGTTTGCCGTTGCCGAAGTAGGTGTAAGCCTCGTTCTGCAACACCGTTGTGCCGTAGGTGGCGGTGTTGGTCGTCATCCACCCGCGCTTCGGATCAAGGGCTTGGGTGAGGACCACGCCGTTGCCGAGAGTCTGACTCGTCGACGTCGGGCTGCACGTCGCGCTGGTGACATAACCGCCGACGCTGGTCACACAACCGTCAGCGCCATAGCCGTAGCTGACGGACTCGTTGTCGGGGTAGGTCACCGACGCGAGCCGGCCGGCGGTGTCGAAGGACTGTGACACCGTGTGGGTGGTGCCGCTGATGGTCCGGCTGGTCGTGGTCGCTCGGCCCATCGAGTCGTACGACCACGAGGTTGATCCGGAGAGGTCGGTCATGCTGGTCATCTGACCCAGCCCAGCACCGTGACCGGTCTGGTCGTAGCGGTAGGTGGCGAGCACTGTAGTGCCGGACTTGCGTGTGGTGATCCGGCCGAGCGGGTCGGCGTACTGGAACGTGATGGTGTGACCGGCGCCGTCCTTTTGCGAGGTCAGGTGCCCCGCCTCGTCGTACCCGTAGGTCCAGGAGCCGGAGTCGGGGTCGGTGAGCGCGGTCTTGCGGCCGAGCGAGTCCCACGTCGTCGAGGTGACGTTGCCGACCGCGTCGGTGGTCTTGGTGGGGCGGCCGAGGCGGTCATAGGTCATGCGGGTGCGATATTCGGTGCCGTCGCCGACTCCGACACCGCTCCACTCGACGGTGACGACCGGGTTGTCCTGCCCGCCGAAGCCGACCCGTCGACACACTCCGAGCTCGTCGCATGAGGTTTGGATCAGTTTCGCGGTGCCGAAGTCGGTGTCTTTGGCGGTGGTGAGCACGCTGTAGGTGGCGGTTGCGGCGGTGCCGTCGGGGTGGGTGACCCGAACCTGTCGGCCCACCGCGTCATAGCCGAACGAGGTGTATTGCGGGGTGGCCGTTCCCGTGTAGGGGTTGCTGACCTTCTCCACTTGGCCTTGCGCGTTGTAGACGGTGAGTACGGTGTGGTCCGGCTCGGAGACTGTCTTGACGGTGCGGCCGAGACCGTCGACGTAGGTGCGGCTCCACAGATCGTTGGTGGTGCCGTCCGATATAGCCGTCTGCACATATTGGGTGGCCGGGTTGCCCCAGTTCACATAGGTCGTGGTGGTGGTGCCGGTGTCGGGGCGGGTCTCCAGCTTTATCCGGCCGAACGCGTCATAGGACCATGAGGTGGTCTTGCTGTTGGCGTCACGGTGCGACGTGGGCAACCCCAAAACCATGTTCCAGGTACGGACGGTGCACAGCACGCCCGTCGCGGCGCAGGTATCCGCGTCACACGCCGCGTCAGTGCGGCATTCACGAACGGGATACATGTGGTAGGTGGCGTCGTAGGCGTAGCCGGTCACGCCAGCGGACTCGTTGACGGCCTTGATCTTGTTGCCGTAGGAGTCGTAATCCGTCGATACGGAGATCATCGTGTTGGTGGTGTCCAGCCACGTCTTTGCGACGATCGGATCGCCAGCCGCGGAATAGCTGAACTCCAGCCGTTTGAGTCGGCTGCCGGTCGAGCCCAACCCAGCCAGCGTCGTCACGCTCAGCGCACGGTTCACCAGATAGGAGCCGGTGACGTAGTCGAAAGTGGTCAGCACTGTGGTGTCGTCGCTCGCCACCGCGGTGTCGCCATAGAAGAGTGAGTCGGTGACGTTGCCGTAGGTGTCGTAGGTCCGATAATCGGTTCGGGTGGTCTGACACGTGCCGACCCCTTGGCACCACGCGTGGGTCTTCGAGTGCAGCACGGAAGTGAAGACCCCACCGGCGGCGGTGTTGGTGTAGGACGCGGTCGCCTGCTCGAGCAGCACACCCGCGGCTGAGAAACGTTGCACTTTCATCATTCGGCCGGTCTGGTAGCCGGCGGCGACCGCGAAGGCGGTGACCGACTTCGCGCCACTGGAGTCGGTCGCGGTCACCGTCTTGAAGCCGAGGAAACGTCGTTCGGCGGGGTCCCACCGCCCGGCTTGGTAGGCGTAGCTGGTGTCGGTCCACAGTCCTCGCCCGTCACCGACCCGCACCCGTGACACTGTCAGGAGCGGTCCCACCGCGGCCTGAAGGCCTGATTCGATGGCACCGGTCGGCCAGGACGTCATCGGCTTGTAGGTGATCTGGGTCTGCCCGCCCATCTCGTTAGTCACGTTGGTGAGCACGTCGCCAGAGCCCAGTGTGCCGGAGGTGGCGAGCCATGTGCTGCGCCCCGCCCCGGTCGAACTGTGGCACCAGAAGTCGCTCTTGCCGTCGCCGTTGAAATCGCTGACGCCGACCCGGGCGGTGGAGCCACACCATGACGTCATCGTCATGGTGCTGGCGGTGAAGCCGGATGAGCCGGCGTTCGAGGTGGCTACCCACGTCTTCGCGGTCGCCGGGTCGTGGCACCACAGATCGTCTTTGCCGTCGCCGTTGAAGTCTCCGACGCCGAATTGGGCGGTCGTGCTGGCGCACCAGCCGGTGAGCGAGTGCGCGACACGGAATCGGAAGGTCCCATCCGACAAGAAAACCTGTGTGCTGCCTGTGGTCTTGACGCGGCACCAGATGTCCATGCGGCCGTCGCCGTTGAAGTCGCCGGTGCCGACATCGGCTCCGGCCGCACACCACTTCGCGCCGGTCGGCACGGTGGAGATGGCTCCATCGTTGGTTGCCTTCTCCGATAGTGCCACGTGCGGGCCGGTCGTGCCGCCCGGTGCGAAGCACCAGAACTCAGTCTTGCCGTCGCCGTCGAAGTCACCGCTACCGAAAGGCGACGTCATCCCGCAGGGGCTATACAAGGTCAGTTTCTGGGGCAGCACGGTGCTGGTCCAGAAACCCCGCAGATGGCACCAGAAGCCTTCATGATTGTCGGCACCGAAGATGCCGGTGCCGAAGTCGCCGATCATCCGACTGCCGTCGCGGACCGGGCAGAAGTTGAATGGCAAGGTGTTGGCGGGCATGGCGGTGAATCCACCGGACCCGTTGCCGATCGCGTATTCGACCATGCCACTGCTGGTGCCGTGGCACCACAGGTCGTCCTTGCCGTCGTTGTTGAAGTCGCCGGCGCCGAAGTCCAGTTTGTTGTAGCACCAGTCTTGGAAGGCTGGCGCGGGGGTGAATCCGCCAGAGCCGTTGCCCAACGCCACCCACGACATGTTCGAGCCGTTGTGCCAGTCATAGCACCACAGATCGCCGATGCCGTCGCCGTTGAAGTCGCCCGTCCCGAACAAGCTGCTCGCGTAACACCAGTCGGGAAACTCGGGTTTAGTGGTAAACACTTTCGTGTCGGCCCGATAGCTCAGCGAGATCGGGGAGAGGGAGCTTCCCCCGGTGATCGCACCGCTCGCGTCGAGGGTGGCGTTGGTGCCGAACCGTCGAACGCTCGACAGCAGTGACCGGCCGGTCGTGGCGCTCATGGTGTATGTGAGCCGGTAGGCGCGGGCGCGGGAACCGGACACCTTCACATCGATGGTCTTGATGCGGTAGCTCATCTTGGTGAAGCCACCGGTGGCGACTTTGCCGCCGACCGCGGTAAGGATGGGGTCGGTGCGAGTCTCCCGATAGAGGGTGATGACGGTGCCGTTGTAGGAGACGGTGTTCAGATAACATTCAGCGGTGCCGTTACACCAATAGCCGTAGGTCACCTTGTTGCCATGCAGATCGGCGACGGACGACAGCATCCAGCGCACCGTCTGGTCGGTGGCGACGTCCAGCCGTTTGGCGTAGGTCTTCGTCGTCCCGTCCTTCTCCCGTACGATCCACGTGTTCGCGGCGGAGTTGAACGTGATCCGTACAAAGCTTTGCCGTTTTGTCACGTGAGTGCCGCCGAGCGCGGCCGAGGCGACCAGCGGTTCGTCGTCGAGCAGGTAGGTGTCCGACGCGGTCATCGTGGCGGAACCACGGCCGGGGCCGACACGCTCGATGACCGACTCGCCGGACAACCGCCAACCCATTCCGTATGCACCGTTGTCCGCGGACGAGTCGTAGACGAGCGCGAGTCTCGGCTCGACGCCGTGGAACGCGGGCGCCTCAATGGCGATGGAGCTCGTGAAGGTTCCGGTGTTCTGGTTGACCTGACCAGGGGCGGTCGGCGAGCCGGCCGCCGTCTGCGCGGTCGCCGGCGTGGTGAGCGTCGCGAGAAACGTGGCGAGACCGAGGGTCAGCACGAGCAGGCCGGCGGTGAGCGCCTGACGGCCGCGCCGCGATCGGGTGGCGCTGGCGACGATCCGTGCCGTGTCGACAAGAGAACGCATAGTGGACACTCCTGGGGTTGCCGAGGAGGTCGTGATGACGTGCGGTCTACGACGCTTTCGGCAGGTCAACGGTGCGAAACGCGCTCATCCAAACATCACGACATGTGGCTGTCTATGGGTAATGGTGCCGTCCCCATATGCGCAGAGAGTGACTCTGGACAATTCGGGCAGGCGTTATTCTCCGGTTCGCGGAGATAGCCGACGATGGTGAGCGGGCGGCGTTGTCACTGGCTCAGTGGCTCGACCGGACGGAGCGTCGAAGCGGTGCTGAACTGGGGTCGTGGCGAGGGATGGCGAGTTTATCGACGGGCTCCCAGCGTGGTGTCTTTGTCGCCACCCCGGGCGCATGAGCATTCGGTGGTCGGCGGTCTGTCACTCCGCAGAAGCCGATTCACCTGGTGACGTGCGACGTGTTGGTCCGCGCTGGGTTGGTGGGGCGGGGTCGACTGTTCACGAAGACCGCGTCGGTCGACGGGCCGGCGCCAGCGCACTCCGCGCATCGAGCCGGCGACTCGGCGGCTGTCGCGCTGCCGATCGATCGCCAGGCTGACTGAACGGCGCCAAGACTCCACGGGCGGGTTCGCGGGCAATGTGCGTCGCGCGTTCCGGAAGGTCATCGAAGATGCCGGGCTGGATCGAACGGCGTGGACGCCGCGCGAGTTGCGGCACAGTTTCGTGTCGGTGCTCTCCGATAGTGGCGTGCCGTTGGAGGACATCGCGGACCTGTGTGGGCATGCTGGCACTTCGGTGACGGAGAAGGTCTACCGGCACCAGTTGCGCCTGGTGTTGCTCGGCGGGTCGGTCGTCATGGACCGCATCTTCGCCGATGACAACCGGCCCGCCGAACAGGGGTAGTCACTCAGTTAGTCGCTCAGATAACGTCAGAGGGCATATCCGTCGATGGGATATGCCCTCTGACCTGTGTGGACGTAACGTGGCAGAATAATAACCGCGTTTCAGCAGGTCACGGGCCTATTGTCAGTGTTACTGCAGTACGCAGGCGGTCGGTTTGACGGATCGGCCGCGCACAGGCCGAACCTCGAGTTAGCGATCACGGGCCGGTGGCGCGATGGTTCGACGACCGAGCCCAGGCCTCGAGGATGCCCGGGTGAGGAACGGCAGTGAGGCGGCGGGTGTTACTGCGTAGCGGCGTGGATCCGCTGTTCTACCGCCTCACGTACGGCGTCTTCCTCGAGGGGGTCCAGGCCGAGGCCGGTGAGCCATTGTCGGGCGTCGTCGGTCATGGGCGTGCGCTGGGCTGCGAGGAGGCGCACCTGAGGTTCGCAGTCGAGGAGACAAATGGGCAGCAGTCGTTCGGTTCGGCCCGGATCGAGCGCAAGAAGGCTGCTCAAGTAGCTGGCTCGTTCGTAGGAGTGGGGTGAGGTGTGAAGCAGTCTGCGCAGTATGCCTACAAGTTGATCTTTGACACCGACTGCGGGGACAGTCGAGGCCGTCGCGATACGGGTGAGTCCCTGGGTGATGGTGTCGTAGCCGCACCAACCTGCGCCCGCGTCGAGCTGTTGTAGGGCCGTTAGCAGAGTCGGGATGTCGGTCTGGTCGCCGTGGTCGGCCAGGATCTGCTGACCGGTCCAGGCGAGGGGATGGCCGGGTTGGGTGGCCCAGGTGCGCGCTCGCGTGATGGCCGTCGGCCCGAGGTGTCGAAGCGCGGAGCCGAGGAATGGCAGGTTCAGCTCCTCGATGCGGTCAGCGAGGTCGAGGAGTTCGGGTGCCGGTTCCCGACGGCGAAGCTGGGCGAGCACGGCCACCTTGCGTTGGCGACTGACGGCGACTGTGCCGAGGATGGCGAGGAGCTCGCCGGTGGTCAGCTGTTCCAAGTCGGGTGTAGAGCGGCCCGAACGCGCCTGCGCAATGCGATGTTTGGCGGCGTCGAGAATCGTATCGGTGCGCGGATCGCGTCCGCTCCATGTCGGCCAGGGCCCGCTGTCGGCGAACAACGTCTGCGCGTCTTCTGGCTGGAGTCGGCGCGCGGCGATTACCCATAGATCGTCCCACCAGGCCTCTGGCCATTCCTCGGCGATCCGGTGCGTCACGTCGAGCCACCGTGCGCCGTCGGCCGCATAGTCGCGCACGGCGTCGCGGGCGTGAGAATTGCCGGTTCGGGCGAGGGCTGTGAGCACGCCCACGGCGACGTCGAACTGGTTGTCGTCGTCGGTGGGATCGGGCTCGCTGTAGTGCTTTGGTGGCCCGCAAGCGCGCATCTGGTCGACCAAGGGTGTGATGTCCAGGCGCAAGTCGCGCACCAGCCGGGCCAGGTAGACGAGCCGGTCGTCGACCTGCCAGTCCCACCGGTAGTCACGCCGCAGGCACTCGTTGACGATCTGAGCGCCGGCGGGATCGAGGCGAGCGCGGTAGGCGGCATACCCAAGGCCACGTTGCATCCTCCCGCGAAAGGTTCGCGAGACGTCGTAGTGCCAGTCGTGGTCGCAGTCGTCCTCAGCGCAGATCATCGTGTGAAGTATGAGCCGCCGCGAGCTCGGCCTCCACGGATTTCCGGGTGCGGGTATCGTGGCGTCGTCAAGCAGGTCGTGGCTGGGACACGGGGTTGGGGAGTTCGTGGTGACTGTGCGGTGCATCGCCACGGAGAGGCCAGTGGCGGCCTTGGGTGGAATGGCGATGATCTCGTTGACTTCGCCGAGGGTCCTGATCGCTGGCGCCTCGATGGAACCGCAGACCTGCCCAGAATCCGGCGTAGCTTCGGCTTCCCGTTTGATCAGGCGCTCGTGTCGCCGGCGGGCCGAAAACAAGGGGTGCGGTGCAGAGGACCGCGCGACGGTTCGTGAGCGTCGCTATGCGGAAGCCCTCAGGGGCTCGAGGGCGGCTAGGACGAGGTCGAGGCCGAAGACGAACTCCTCCGCGGGGTCGTAGCCGACAGCGACGAGTGCCGCGGCGGACTCGTTGAGGTAGGGGAACTCATCGGGAGGAAGCTGGGGCAGGTAGACGTCCTCGACCATGTCCGCGAGGTCATCGGCGGTGTCGAACGGCAGGCTGGCTTCCTGCAGGGCGAACCCGTAGACATAGCTGTCGAGCAACCAGTTGGCGTGCGTCGCCATCAAGACCGAGAAGCCCGCTCTGCGCAGGCAGGCGGTGACCGCTTCGCGGTGGCGGAGGTGTGCAGGCCCCGGCGACGTCCGTGAGTCCATCAGGCCGATCGCCCACGGGTGGCGTGCGAGAACCTGTCGGGCGGATACAGCCTCCCGTCGCATCGCCGACTGCCAGTCGGTGTCTTCGGGCGGGAGTTCGATCTCCTCGAACACGAGGTCGATCATGGCGTCCAGCAGCTCGTCTTTGCTCGCCACGTAATGGTAGAGCGACATCGCGCCTGCGCCGAGCGCGCCAGCCAGCCGGCGCATGCTCAGCCCGTGGACCCCCTCGCGGTCGGCGAGCCGGACCGCCTCGGCCACCACGCGCTGCTTGTTCAGCCCCGCGTCTGACGCGACCTGGCGTTGTTCTCTCGCAGACACGGGTCTCCTCGCTCGAACGGCTTGACAATCGTACAGCGTACGTCCCACAGTACGGTGTACGACGTACGGCGTACGAGTCAACGAGAGTCGCGACTCGGACGTGAGGAGGCTTTTGTGGGTACCGAACAGCGATCGAACGGCGGAGCACGCCTGGCGCTGGAGGAAAGTCCGGCCGGGGCGGCGACGACGCGGGCCGCCGTCCAGCTCCGCTACGGCCCGCCCTCAGTGCTCGCGTTGCCCGAGATCGGGCTGCCGCTGCCCGGTCGCGGCGATGTGCTCGTCCAGGTGGGAGCGCCTTCGGCGCATCACCCATCAGCGGCTGAAGCCGTTCACGTCGGTCGGGAAGCGTCAGGACCTGCTCACCCTGGCCGACCTGCTCACGGCCGAGGCAGGTCATGCCCATCGTCGACCGCACCCACCGCCTCGACGAAGCAACCCGACGCCCTCGCCACGTCGCGGCCGGCCACACCGAGGGAAGGTCGTGATCACCGCCTGACAACCAGACCGACCACCCGTACGTATGCGCGCCGAGACCTGCCGCCACTCCGGCGGACGAACCGCTCCTCTCGAAAGAAGAACCGATGACCATCCCAACGAAAAACCCGAACCTGCTCGACAACCCACTGGTCATCCGACCGCAACGAAGGGGTAAGAGATGAGATCACCGAACAACGCCGCCACCACGCCAGCCCGCAATTGGTTCGCTCGAGGCCGGCTCGTCGGTGCCACAGCGATCGCATTCGCGGTGTTGGTGGTGATCGAGAACGTGTTGTTTGCGGTAACGGGCGCGCCGGCCTACGGCGCTCCGATCGAGGAAGTGCTGGCCTACTACGCGGCCAACCGCGACGCGGTCGCGATCGTGTCCGGTCTGGTAGCCCTGTACCTGCCGCTGCTGCTCGCGTTCGTGACGGGCCTGCACGGCCTCGTGGAGCGGCGCGGCGGAGCGGGCGCCGACTGGTCGCGCCTCGCCTTGGCCGCTGGCGCGACGCTGTCGGCCATCTTCGTGCTTGTCAACGTCCTGCAGATCGGGCTCGCGCTCTCCGCCAGCGGGCTC
The DNA here is from genome assembly GCA_963736695.1 of uncultured Actinomycetota bacterium. Classification (GTDB taxonomy): domain Bacteria; phylum Actinomycetota; class Actinomycetes; order Mycobacteriales; family Micromonosporaceae; genus CAVTPU01. The sequence goes on along the minus strand of CAVTPU010000004.1, from coordinate 800,682 downwards.
GCCGAGCCGACGCCCGCGCTCGGGCTCATCTGGCAGATTCACGCGGCGGCGTTCGCGCTGGCGCTGCCGATGCTCGGCACCACCTGCATCGGCTCGGCCCTCGCCGCGCACGCGAGCGGGCTGACTCCGACTTGGCAACGGCTGCTGGGCATGGTGGGCGGGAGCCTGCTGCTCGCCGCGGGGCTGGGCAACCTCGCGATCGCCGACGGCTCGCCGCTGATCTTCGTCGGGCTCCTAGGGCTCGTCGCCTGGCTCGTCTGGCTGCTCGCGACCGGCGTGCGCCTCGTCCGGTCGTGACCGAGATGAGCGCGGCGCCGAGGTCGCGCACGCGGGCGAGGACTCCGTGGAGAGCCGCCCGGGGATGGCAGCCACAGCTTCGATCACGACCACCCGTGCGTATGCACGCCCAGACCTGCCGCCACTCCGGCGGACGAACCGTTCCTCTCGAAAGAAAGAACCGATGACCATCCCAACGAAAACCCCGAACCTGCTCGACAACCCACCGATCCCCGTGCAGGCCAAGCTCGCCGCCGCCTGGACCAGCTTCATGTTCCTCTACATCTACGTCGACTACTTCCACCTCTACAAGCCTGGCGCCGTCGACGAAATCCGGGGTGGCGTCGTCTTTGAGTTCGACATCAGCGGGACATTGTTGACCATTTTCCTCGCGCTCATAGGGATCCCGGCCCTGATGGTGATGCTCTCCATGACGCTGCCCGCCCGGGTGAACCGCGCCATGAACCTCGTCGTTGCATCGCTCTACATCCCCTTCTCGGTGTTCAACGCGGTGGGGGCGTCCTGGGACTGGGCCTCCTTCTACGGCCTCTCCATCGGAATCGAGGTGCTGCTCCTGGCCTTCATTCTGCGCTCCGCCTGGAGCTGGCCGCGATCCTCCGCCGTCCCAGCCGGTCTCGCGACGACCGACCTTCGACAGTAGGTGGTCCTACGGCGTGAAGCCCGCCGCTGCGGACACCGGGCCGACTGTGACCAGCTCAGTTGCGGTATACGCAGAGAACTGCTCACAAACGGTCTGTTGTCCTGTCCACGCGGGGGCTCACTGGCCGGTGGCCAGCGCCCGTGACGGGACCCTGCTTCTGGGCTCTCGCTGTTGTGTCCCGCGGCGGCCTCGTAGCTGCGGTGGGCATGTTGTCGCACGGCACGCAGGCGAGCACCGTCGTGGTGGCGGCGCCCACGGAGAAGGTGCCGGCCTGAATCGGCGCGGGACCCTCGCTCCATTGGCCTCGTTCGACAACCGTAGCCACAACTCGGACACGCACTTCTTGATGGCGTGCAGCGCCGGGAACCCTCCCGGGCAAGTGGGTCCGCCGGGGCGGGCAGCGTAGTGGCTCAATGCCGTTCAGACAAGGCTCTTCGGGCTCATCGGCCAAGAGCTCGACGCTCGGGCCACGTGGAACACGGTCCAACAGTAGGAAAGGCCGGCTAGAGACAGCCGTATGCCGGTGTCGCTGGGGGTACCGCGTCACGGCGACGGTGCGCGATCGCGCGATTGGTCCACATTCGACTCTCGCATCAGGAGTCGACTACATCGAAGGAGTCCGGTGAACAGCTTCACAATCCGTCCTCGACCGGTGCATGTCCGCAGTCGCTGGTTTATGGCGCTCGTCATAGTGGCTGGGGTACTCGCAACGGCATTCGTCGTTGCCCCGGCTTGGTTGGCCTCGATCGGTCCAGGCGACAGCTACAGCGATAGGCGGCACCTCGCCGAAGCCGCCCGCGCCGGATTTGTGGTCTACTGGCGCTCAGGCGACCGGGCGTTTCCGCCGGAGTTGGCCGGCGCCGTCGACTATTGGTTTCGCTACCACGTGGCCAAGGCCGTCATCGCCGTCCTGCTGTTGATGGCGCTCCTTGCACTCGGCCGTCTACTGTGGAAGACGACCGCAGCGCAGCGGGGGTCCAGGGTCGCGGGCCGAGCCGCGAATGCGGCAGCTGGGCTGGCTATCACGACGCTCGCACTGTCGGCACTGGTACTGGTGATGGCCAATATCCAAGGCGCCATGGCACCCTTCGCCTCACTCCTGCCGATGGTGACCGAAGACTCGACCGACGCGGAGCTCACGAAGACACTGGATCAGGTCAGATACCAGGTGGCCAACTTCCGCACTGATCGAGGCGAAACACCGGCCGCCCTCGATCTGACGATCAGTGACTTTTCTCGATATCACATGGCGCTGGCCGTAACCGCCGCGATCGTTGCCATCGCGTTCGTCGGCCTCGCCGCGTTGTTGTGGCGACGACTTGCGACGACGGCTCAGCTTGATCGGCGATCGAGGCGCATCCGGACATCGGCCGGCATCTTTCTTTCGCTGCTGGCGCTGGCTTTGTTCGTTGTATCCGGGGCGAACCTGAATACGGCGACGGATCCTTCGCCCGCTCTTCTCACCTTCTTCCAAGGTGGTTGGTGACGTAGACGACGACCCGGTCTGCGGCGTCGAACAACCCGATCGAGCTGACGCTCACACTGTTACGCCGACAACGGTGCGCCGGGTGGCCTGTCGTCAGGTCACCCGCCGCGTCCTTTCGTCCTGCCCGGGTCGGCCGTACCTCCGAACGCCGACCCACATCGCCATCGTCGCGATCGAACACATCAGCGACACCACCGAATACCCGAAGGTCAGCCTCGGCGACCGTCACGAGCTGGACCGTCTCCTCAACGGTCTGAACCTGCTCACCGCCCACCTGGCGCAAGGATTCGGCCGGCTGCGCCACCGCATCGGCAGCGGAGCCCTGACCGACCTCGGCGACCCCGATGTGGTCGCCGACATCACCGAGTGCCTCGCCCGCGCCGGCACGGCCTGCGAACTGTCAGCCGCGCGGCTCAACGACGCCCACACCACCCTGACCGGCACGAGCACCACGCCGCCCGGGAAGTAACAACCTCCGTCAACGACCGCGCCGCGGCCGTTGCCCTAACCACCTTTGTGGACCCGCAGGGCAACGGCCACCAGGCCGAGCCCTGCGGTTCCCTGCCTACGGAAGGGAACCCCATGCAGCAACGCCGACCGAATCACGAGCAAGGCCCGTACCTTCGCGCCGCTGATCCTGGCCAGCGCTGTCAACCGGGACACCGCAACAGGTGCTGGCCACCTCGACGCCACAACCGTCCGACGTTGGTTGAACGGCTTCATCACCTGGTGGGTGGCCGAAACCGACATCCGTGGTTGGGACGACGAACTTGGCTGGCTGCACGCCGTGGCCCACGGAGCCGACCTGGCCGGCGCGTTCGGCGAGTCCCCCACCTTGAGGCTGGGGACCTCGGCCGGCTACTGACCGCCATCGGTGAGCGGATCGTCGCGCCAACCAGCTACCAGTACGCCCATCAGGAGGAAGACCGTTTGGCGCACGCGTTGCGGCGGATCCTGGCCCGGCCGGAGCTGACCACCGATCAGGCCACCGCGTGGCTGTCCTGTATGGACAACCTGTTCGCGACCGGTGCGCCCGGCCCGGCCCGGTCCCGGTCCCGGTCGCCAACACTCTCGCGGTGCTGCGCGCGGCGTACGTGATGCTCGATCGCGGCTCGTCCCCGCACCGGGCGAGCGAGACCGAGGCCATCGTCGCCCGACTGAAGGTCGCCTTCGACCGGTACTGACTTCCGCCGGCCCATCGCATCACCTGTCGCGATGCGGATACCCTTCGCGGACAGCGCCTTCGATTCGCAGCAGGAGGCCGCCCACCACCAAGAGACCACCAGCAAAGAATCCACTTTGATAATCGGGTCGATCCCAATTGTACAAAACGGTCACAGCACCAAGCAGGGAAGCAATTGTTCCTATGGTCGTCGTGATCCTGGGATAGCGTTCCATCCGGACAGACTACCGCGCGCGGTGGGGTTCCTACGGTTTGCGCCAGACTGAGACATGGTTGTGTCACCGCGAAAGGCCCCGATGGGCGCTACCGCTTCGGCATCATCGACGCCGGCCGGATTCACCGGGCCATCCACGACCAGCTATGCCAAATCTGCGGTGAGCCCCTCAGTCATCCCATTGTGGTGGCCATGCGCGACACCGACATGCGGCCCCTGATGCTCGCTCCCGAGCCGGCCATGCATCCCGAGTGCGCGCACTACTCGATCCGGGCCTGCCGCATGCTGTCCGGCCAGATGACCCACCACCGCGCCAGCACACCCCTGCTCGACGTGCCCGGCGTCGTCCACTACGGAGACCCCGCCGGAACCCGGCCCGGCCGTCCGGCGGACACGTGGCACCTGGCGTGGGTCCGCTCCTACCAACCCGTCATCGACCCCTCGTACCAGCCTGCCGGCCGCGCTGATCCTGCCCGAACACCTACTCCGCGTCCGGGCGATCAATCCGGTACCGACCACAGTGGACTAAGGGACGCACGCAGCCGCGCGGCCACCGGGCACAAAAGCACACGCGCCGGCACCCCGGCGCCCAAAAAAGGCGGCCCGCCAACCTGGGGGCCGCCTCAACCGTCTTCGGACCCGGGACGCCTCGTCTGGACAACTTCGCGTCCCGGGTTCTCTCGCAAAGAGAGGACTCCAGTGTCCCCGTACCTCACGATGATCGCCATAAGCGGCATGGCGCTCGCTATGGGGCGGCTGTTCGCCGAGCCCACCATCCGCCGCCTACGCACCCAGCTCGCCGACACGACCTGACAGGCCCAGCACGACCCGCTCACCGCACTGCTCAACCGGGCCGGCCTCGCCGCCGCGTTCAACCAACTCACCCAGGCATACCCCAACGTGGTCCTGGTCCTCATCGACCTCGACGACTTCAAAGCGATCAACGACACCCACAGCCACGACGGCGGAGACGTCGTCCTGACCACCGTCGCCGCCCGCCTGTCCGGCGACGAGTTCGTCGTCGTCCTACCCGTACGCCTCGGCGAACTGTGCCGGCGCGTCGAACTCATCCTCAACCTCATCGGCCAAGCCGTCAGCATCGACATCGACGACACCATCGTCCGGCTCGAACCCCGAGCCAGCGCCGGCGTATCACTCAGCCGACCCGGCGACACACTCCACATCCTGCTGCACCGCGCCGACATCGCCCTCTACCAAGCCAAACGCCACGGCGGGGCCTGCGTGCTGCACCAGCCCGGCATGAGCATGCCCGACACGCCGGCACGGCGCGGCGTACGCCTTCGCGACAACCGGCGGGAGGGGCGGCGATGACCCAGCCACCTGAAATGGCCTGCCGGCAATGCCTGCACCCGCTCAACACCATCGGCGACCCACCCAAGTACGTGCACCCCTTCGCAGCCGGCCAGGACGGGCACCCACCGGTGCCTGTCCAGGTCACCACACTGCACACCGTCCACCGCACCTGTGACTTCTGCGGCGACCGCTGTCCACTGTGGAGCTTAACTGGGTCGAACCTCGCCGCCGTCTCGGAACGAGACAACCACACCTACATCCAAAACATGGGTGAGACATGGGCGAGCTGCGCCCCGTACCAGCGCCTCGCCGCCGTCAAGAACGTGCCCGCGTTGGTCGAGCGAGCCGTGACCGGACTCGGCGTCGCCAAACACCGCCACAGTCACGCCAGCATCGCCGAGCTGCACGCCGCGTTCCTGTCCACCCTGCAACCCGGCCGCGTCCTCATCACCACCACCGCCTGGCCGCCAACACCCATCCACGCCAAAGACCTGCCCAAAGTCCGCGACCGACTCGCGCGCTTCTACCGAGGATCAGACGGACTACCGACCGACACCGGCCAGCCCGAGCTTCGCGGCCACCTCGCCCGCGGCCTGGACAGGGCCGGACTCTTCTGGATCGACGACGAATTCACCGAGCTGGCCGAACACGCCGCCAACCAGCTACCAGCGGCAACCATCAACCGAGACGACATGCCAGCCCAGGACGGACTCCTCATCTGGGCGCGGCCCATCACCGACCGGCACGTCGTCGCCGCATCGTGGACTGTCGAGTATGACCGGTGGCACCTGACCTGCTACCGAAACATTGGCGGCGACCTCGACGCCACCAACCTCCAACACATCCGCGAACAAGTCGGCTGGCTGGCCCCGATGACAACCACCACCGTCGCCACCAACGGCCTGCTCAACGAAAACGATCCCGCCGCACCCCTCGTGGGGACCTGGCTCCTCATCGCCCAAAAGGTCGCCGAAGCAGTCCCCGTCGACATTGACCCCGGGCTACGCAAGTCCTACGCCCGCGCGAAGCGGACCCTGCCCGACGTCAGGATCGTGCGCATCCGAGCCCGACCCGAGCAGCACAAAGCGGCAGGGACAACCAGTTCTGAACGAGTCTACAAAGGGCGGTTTTGGGTCAGCGCCCACTGGCGCAACCAAGCCTATGGCCCAGGCCGAACCCTACGACGCCCCATCTACGTCGGCGCCTTCCTCAAAGGCCCGGAGGAGCTACCCATCGTCGCCACGAGCACAGTGGGGACTGCACCCAGTTTGGTTGACTCCTGATCTGTGAGGATGTTGTCCTCGCTGGAAGGATGTCTACCATGCCCAGAGCGTTCCCGATGGAGTTCCGCCGCGATGTGGTCGCGGTAGCCGGTAAATGCCAGGCGTCGGTGAAACAGATCGCGAAGGATTTCGGGATCTCCGAGGCGTGCCTGCACCGTTGGCTGAAACAGGCCGACATCGAAGACGGCGTCCGACCCGGTGTCACCATCAGCGAGTCGGCAGAGCTTCGTGAGCTGCGTAAACGCAACCGGCTACTGGAACAGGAGAACGAGATCCTGCGCCGGGCCGCCGCCTACTTCGCCTCCCGTGAGCACAACCCAAAATGAGCTACCCGCTGGTTGAGGACCTGGCCGCCGACGGAATCCCCGTCGCGGTGACCTGCCGGGTACTGAGGTTCTCGAAACAGGCCTACTACGCGTGGAAGGCCAACCCGGTGTCCCAGCGGGACTGGGACGACGCCCACCTGATCAACACGGCCCTGAACATCCACGCCGATGATCCGACGTTCGGATACCGGTTCATCGCCGATGAACTACCCGCCCACGGCGCGAGCGACGAGGAACCGGCGAAGGCCGAGTAAGTCAAATACCTACCGAGCGGACCTGCAGCGGGGCTCGGCTTGGCGCCGATCGTCGACGCTGACGACGGGCGTGACGCGGCCGAGAACGCCTACTACGAGGCGGCGGCGGATCCTGATTACGTCCGCCGCAGCGCCGGTTTCGCGGCCAGTACCTGCGGCGTCTACGACGACGCGGCGAACGTCATCGGCACGCCGATTGAGATACGACTGGATTTGCCGCGATTCGTGTGGCGCCAAAATTGAGCGCCGAGCACTCAGGCGTGAGCCTCTATGTCATCAGCACCGACCCGGATGGTGCTACGCCCGGCGTCATCGTTTATCTGATGACGAAGAGCGATGACGGCCACACGCCGCCCCTCGGGGCCAGGCTCCCACCCTACGACGTCACAGGCGACCCGAACTGGCACGGGAAACAGTGTGCCAGGAACGATCCGATCACCGTCGTCAAAGATCGGGACCTTGTCGATGAGGCTGACGGTAACGCCGCCATCGACGACGATCTGCACCTCAATCCAGCCGGGCCACTCTTCGTCCACCCATCGCACGGCCGCGCCGCGAACGTAGTCCACCTGACCATTGTGCCGACGACTGCGAACGTCCGCTTCCACCGCAGAGTGCGCGGCGTCTACGCTCAAGCCGCGATCCGCTCGGGTGTGCGGGGTTGCGAAGGTGCTCGCTCGATGCGCGTGGGATGCCACGGCCGGCAAGACGCCGTTGGGACTCGGGGCCGCAGACACGACCAGTCAGAGCAGTTGATGCGGGCTGTCTAGCCGACACCGGGCGTACCGGGGGCGCTCCACGATCGGCCCGAGGGCCAAGAGGGTGGTTCGCACCGGGCAATACGGGCAACCAGCCTCTATACCTTGATAAGCGACTTGATCTCAACGCGAAAGGCCAGCTCAGAGAGCCGGCCTTCAGATGTCGGACATGTCCGACAAAGTTACGTGGGCCATACTTGCCAGAATCCGAACCGCGTTTCCGCAGCTCACGGGCCTGTTGTGACCATCCCGCCCGTGCGTCGACAGCGTCCGTAGCCGCGTTGTCCCGTCCGGTCCAACACAACGAGTCCGGCATCAACCCTGTCATCAGATGCCGCTTGAAGGTCCGGCGTAGAAGACGACCAGGCCGGCTGGCAGTGTACAACGGTGCGCTTTGACGAGACCCGACCCGCCGCCTGCCCACCGGGCGCGCGGTGGTCGGAACGGGACCACGAATGGGTCGACGGTGACCGCGACGCTCAGGGGCGACTAACGGGTCTGGTCCGGTACTGGGACGCGGACGGGGCACTCATCTCCGAGTGCGACCACATCGCGGGCCGGCCGCATGGCGCGGCGCGGCGGTACTTTCCGGACGGCACGCTCGCGCAGGAGTGCCGCTATGTGCATGGGGTCATCGACGGGGTCCGCCGAATGCATCGCCCGCGCCTCGATGACAGCCCAACCCCTACCAGCTACGCCGCAGGGCCGTGGTGGCGGCGGGTGTACGACGACGTGACGGTCTGCGAACTCATCTATGAGGCAGGCGATCTGATCGGCTCCCGGTACCTCGATCGGGACGGGGTCGAGGTCGATCCGTACGGCGGCGAGGTGTCCGTTCGGCCGGCCGGGGTCCCGCCCACGGCGGCTGAGACTGCCGATGGCCGCTGGCTGTTCCAGCGGCGCAGAGGCGAGGCTGGCGACGTGGTCCTCGAGAGCTGTGAATGGTCGGCCGCTGGCGAGTTGGACGTGGAGCGATCCTCCGCAGGTCACGAGCGGGCTTACCACCCCGGAGGCCAGTTGCGGGCCGAAGGAGACCGCGGCAGCGGCGGGGATTCACGAACCGGCATCTGGCGGTTCTACGATCCGGCGGGATTGCTGCGCCGCGTGTCGGAGTACGACCATACCGGGGATGAGCGGACCCGGACCTGGCACCGTACCGGGGAGGAAGCAGGCGGATACGGCACGACGCGACGCGGACCGGTCGCCGACGGGTTCGAAATCGGGCGGTGGGAGGTCAGCAGCGACGACGGCCAGACCGAGACCGTGGAACTCGGCCAACCATGCCGCCGAACGGATCTGGTGGACGGCGCGGCGGCGGCCGACCATGACAGCGTGCAAGACCTCGCGCGGGTAGCCCGGCAACTGGAGGCCGACGATCCGGGCGGACCCGCGGCGATGCTGGCCTGGCTCAGACTGGCGGGCCGGACAGCGGATCGTACGGTCGTGACCACGTATGTTCGGAGCGACCGACCCTGGCCGGAGGTCGACGAGAACGGGCGGCACCGGTCGTCTGAATACCTGGACGAGCCGGTGGACTGTCTTCGCGCGCTGCGGTGGGGTGCGCCACGTGAGCCCACTCTGGTCGCGCTGGTCAACCAGCTATGCCGGGCCAGACGAGACCTCGCGGCGTTGGACGTCATTGACGCGGCGCTACTTGTCGGCCATGTGGCGTCCGACGGTGCCGGCGAATCATCACGGGAGCAGTGGTCCGCGCGACGGGTCAACCTTCTGTGCGGACTCGATCGGGCCGACGAAGCTATCGCCTCCATCGCCGACATCGTTGGCCAGCACCGGGTGGATGAGCGGACTGAGTCGTTGCTGTTGGCAATCCGGGCCGATCCGGACGATGATGCGGCCCGCCTGGCTTACGCAGCCCACGTCAGCCACCTCTACCCCGAGCACAGCAGGATGATCCTCGCCCAGATCGGCAACAACGTCGGCGAGAACGGGGACGTAACAAGGCCGAGTGGGACCTTCGACGTTTTATCGGCGTCGGTACCGCACTCGTTGCGAAGTCTGTGGGAACCAGTGCGGGGCTTTTCTGCGCTGGCGTCGGTCTATCTGGGAGGAGATGAGTTCCTCCGTCACCACGACCTCGTCTTCCGGCTATGTCCGCTGGCGACCCGCCTGGTCCTTTTCGCCGCAGGCAACGAACTTCGCGTGATCCTTCAACTGCCGGCGCTACACCGGTACTCCGGGTTGGCCCTGATGGAGACCCGCCTATGGAGTCGCGGAGCTGACTGGCTGGCGCGGTCGCCTGAATTGGTAGGCCTGACCGAACTCAGTCTGGCCAACACTGGCCTTGATGATGACACCCTGCCCACGGTGTTGGACGGCACCGCGTATCCCCGACTGCGTGGGCTCGACCTGTCCGACGCTCGGGCAGAACAGGACTGGACTTTGACCGGTCTGGCCGCCTTGCCCGCCGCCGCGTTCGCGGCGACGCTGGAGCGGCTCATGATCGGCGGTCGGTGGCAGGGGGACGACGTGGTGGAGTTCCTGGCTGCCTTACCCAACCTGGCCGAGCTTGGTCTGGACCGCGGTTCCCTCACCGATGGCGGTCTCGAATACCTGGCTGTCCTCAACCACAGGTACCGCTCGGTCGATCTGAGACAGAATGAAATCAGCGCGGAGGGAATGGTCGGCTTTCTCGAATCTCCTGTGGTGACCGGATTGACCCGCCTTGAGATCGGCGGAAACGGGCTGGGCGACGACGGGTACGCCGCTGCCGTTACGGCGGCCAGTTCCATGCCATTGCGGCACCTCGACCTAAGCGGAGATCTGCGGCGTCGGCCTGGTTCGGCGACCGGCGCCGCTCTCGGCCGGGCGGCCTTCGTCGATACCCTCGGCTCGCTGGACCTGTCATTGGGTGAAATCGGCGTGGATGGCTCGCTGGCACTAGCGAACGCACCGTGGCATTGCCTCGAATCCCTCAACCTGTACGGCAACGGGATCGGCGATGACGGAGCAGTCGCACTGGCCGGTGCTCCGTCTATGGCACGCCTACGAATACTCAATCTCGGCAACAACCAGCTAACCGACCGCGCTGGCTTGGCCCTGGCTCAATCCCCATACTTGCATTCGATCCACCTACTCGAACTCGGTGGCGCGGACCTGAGCGACGACACGATCGAGACCCTGACCAACCGATTCGGCGAACACGTCCAGTTCCGCTACCCGTGGGACTAACCGCCGAGTCACCGTCGGACCAAAGCTTTGGTACAACTGAAGTTCCCCCGCAGGACCGGACACTGGGTTTTATGCCACGAGGGCGTGGGGCTGACGATAGCAGGCACGGGCCTCGTACGGGGTCTGTCTCTTGAGCGTCGAATGTAGACGGTTTCGGTTGTAGTAGGAAAGGTAGGCGAATACCGCCCGTCGGGCCTCGTCCCGGGTGGTCCAGACCTTGGTTCCGATCTGGCGCTTTCAGGCTCGCGAAGAACGACTCGGCCGCGGCGTTGTCATAACATGAACCAGTTCGACCCATCGATGCCTTCAGGTCAAGACTGCCGAGTTTGGCCCGGAACTGGGTCGATGTGTACTGGGAACCGCGATCCGAGTGGAAGATCGCTTTCGGCCCGACCAGGCCACGCTTATGCGCCAGGTCCACAGCGTCGCATACCAGGTCGGCGCGCATGTGATCGGCCATCGCGTGGCCAACGACCTCCCGGTTGAAAAGGTCGATCACTGTGGCGAGGTAGAGCCAACCCTCACCGGTGGGCAGGTAGGTGATGTCACCGACGAACCGCTGCCCGGGTGTAGGGGAGGTGAAGTTACGGCTGATCAGGTCCGGCGCCGGAACGGCCCTGGCATCAGGTTTGGTCAGTGACCGGCGGCGCCGGCGGGTGACCCCAACGATGCACCGCTCACGCATGAGCCGCTCGACACGTTTACGGTTGACCCGCCGACCGCGGCGAACCAGCTCGTCGTGCACGCGGGGCGACCCGTAAGAACCCCCGTGCTCGGCATGGATGATGCGGATCTCGGCGACGAGTTCGTCATCCACCCGCGCACGTACGTGCCGCGCCGGTTGGGCGGCCACCCACTCGTAGTAACCCTGCCGACGCTTTACCGCCAGGACGCGACACAACCGCGTCACACCGTAAACGGCGTAATGTAACGAGATGAACCGGTAGCGGTGGATCATCGACCCATCTCTTTCGCAAAATACTGAGCCGCCTTACGGAGGATCTCTTTCTCCAGCTCCGCCTCCGCCAGCTTCTTCCGTAGCCGACGCAACTCAGCACGCTCGTCGACGCTCAGTGGAGCCTCCACACCGCCGCCACTGTTCGCCGCTTCCCGGCGTCTACGCTCAACGTTGACCCAGCTACGCAGAGTCTCGTGACTGACGCCGAGTTCACGGCCAATCTCACGCATAGTCCGCTAAGGGGACGAGAGCGCCAGCTCTACCGCGTCCCTGCGGAACTCCTCGGGATACTTCGATGGACGGGGCACAAGGACATCCTTCCCCCAGACCTCTGTCTGGTTTCAAGGTGTCCGGTCCAAGGGGGGAACTTCACCGAAAACTGACAGTGGGTACGCACGATCCAAAAGGCGATCACCAGGTGTCACATCATCCGTCAGGGCAACGGCGCACCGGACGATGTTCGAACCCGTCTCACACACGTGCAATGTCTTCGACGACACGAAGCCGCCGAAGGCACAGCGCCCGCACTGTCCGTCCGCGAGCCCGAGGGGCTTGCTTGAGCCGTGTGCGGTTAACGCCGCAAGCACGGTTCTGAGGGGGCCCCGACGCAGCAATGCGTCGGGGCTACCCGACTGATCACCGGCGAGCAAACCGTTCCGCGATCAGCACTCTGGTCGAACGGTCGAGCCGGTACACGATCCTGCTGCATCTTCCCGGTCGGCATACCGCCGAGGCGGTCCGCGACGCCGTCATCGCCGCGTTGAAGGACCTGCTGGAACATTTACGCCGGTCGCTCACCTGGGATCAGGGCAGCGAGATGGCGATGCGCGCCGACATCGCCGCAGCGCTTGGCATGCCGGTCTACTTCTGCGAGAAGGCCAGCCCGTGGCAGCGGCCCAGCAACGAGAACACAAACGGCCTGCTGCGCCAGTACTTCCCGAAAGGAACGAACCTGCGCAGCCACGACGCCGACCAGATCGCCGCCGTCGCCGAAGAGCTCAACGAACGCCCCCGCAAGACGTTGGACTGGCAAACCCCAGCCGCGCTACTCGCCGCCGCCCGACCCCTGCCAGCCATCCCGTCAGACCCACGCGAGAGTCGTACTCCCGGGTCGGCCACCACGACCGGCACCTGACAGGATGGTGGCGTGGCACAGATGCGTCGACGCGACCCGGAACCACCGCCCGGCCCGCCGAGGATCGAGTTCAAACCCGGCATGGCCGACGAGCTGCTGGGCGAGCTCGCACCGCTACTCGCCGAGGAAGGCATCGATCTCGACCATACCAACAACCTCGACATGCAAACGTTGCAGCGCGCCATGAACCGGGCCATCGAACGACGCAACATGGAACTGTTCACCCCTGTCGGCAAAACGAGGGACCTCGCCGCGGCCGCGCTGCGACTGGTGGTCGAGGCACTCGCGGACAACGACAGCACCGTCGCTTCGGCGGTCCTGGCTCAGGTTCAGCCGGAATCGCCCGACAACTCGGCACCAACAGTATCCGCGTGTATCGGCCTGGCCCTCGGCCTGCTCGACGAGTGGCTGGGCGGGCACGAACCCACCACACCCGCAGCGTTAGCACAACGGGTCCGTCTCCCCAAAGGGCACTGGCAAGGAGAACGCGCCGCACGTGACATCCTCGCCCTAGCCGGCAAAGGGCGAGCGTTCCGGTCACTCGGCTCGCTCATCACCCGTCAGGGCGGCCCCCAGGTCCTCCACGGCAGCGCACTCGCGCTTGCCGCCACGATCCAAACCTGGTCGATCGACACCACCACGCCCGTCACGGAGCTTGCTCAAACCACCATCCGCTGACCGCTACGATCATCAGCGATCAAGGTCGCCGTGTTGCGACGATCGCTGGAATCCGCCGGTCAACAATGGTTTATCCCGTGGTAACGCCGTCGATCTGAGTCGGTTCCGGTCATCGTTCGACAACCTCGTTGCTGTACTTCGCTGCTGTACCGTCGGACGGCTCACGCTGTGTTCTTGCGGGCTCTCGCCAGGTTGTCTGCGATCGTTTTTGCGCGAGGATCATCCTCCCCAAATACCCGCCGACGACCAGCGAGCGCCTGCTCATACATGTCGATCGCCTCGCCCACCCGACCCGCCTCCAGGTAGGCGTCGGCGAGATCGCTTCGCGACCACAACGTGCCCGGATCATCCTCACCAAACACCCGCCGACGATCGGCCAACACCTGCTCATACATGTCGATCGCCTCGCCCACCCGACCCACGGACCGCAAGACGCCAGCGAGATTGAGTCGCGACCACAGCGTGTTCCAGTGGTCCTCACCCAACAGTCGCCGACGATCGGCCAACACCTGCTCATACAGGTCGATCGCCTCACCCTCCCGCCCCGCAGACCGGTAGGCGTCGGCGAGCTTGTCTCGCGACGTCAGCGTGCTCCAGTGGTCCTCACCCAATACCCGCTGCCGATCAGCGAGCGCCTGCTCATACAGGTCGATCGCCTCGTCCATCCGATCCGCCTTCAGGTAGGCGTCGGCGAGACGGTATAGCGACGTCAGCGTGTCCGGATGGTCCTCGCCCAACACCCGCCGACGATCGGCCAACACCTGCTCATACAGGTCGATCGCCTCACCCTCCCGCCCCGCAGACCGGTAGGCGTCGGCGAGAGCGCATCGCGACCGAAACGTGTCCGGATGATCCTCACCCAACACCCGCCGAGAGTCGGCCAGGATCTGCTCATACAGGTCGATCGCCTCACCCAGTCGACCCGCCTTCAGGTAGGCGTCGGCGAGCTTGTCTCGCGACGTCAGCGTGTCCGGATGGTCCTCACCCAATACCCGCCGACGATCGGCCAACACCTGCTCATACAGGTCGATCGCCTCACCCTCCCGACCCGCCTTCAGGTAGGCGTCGGCGAGACGGTATAGCGACGTCAGCGTGTTCCAGTGGTCCTCACCCAACACCCGCCGACGATCGGCCAACACCTGCTCATACAGGTCGATCGCCTCACCCTCCCGCCCCGCATACCGGTAGGCGTCGGCGAGATCGCTTTGCGACGTCAGCGTGTCCGGATGGTCCTCACCCAATACCCGCCGACGATCGGCCAACACCTGCTCATACAGGTCGATCGCCTCACCCTCCCGATCCGCCATGTGGTAGGCGTGGGCGAGATCGCTTCGCAACGTCAGCGTGTTCCAGTGGTCCTCACCCAATACCCGCCGACGATCGGCCAACACCTGCTCATACAGGTCGATCGCCTCACCCATCCGATCCGCCATGTGGTACGCGTCGGCGAGATCGTTTAGCGACCTCAGTGTGTCCGGATGATCCTCACCCAACATCCGCCGATGGTCGGTGAGGACCTGCTCATACAGGTCGATCGCCTCATCCATTCGATCCGCCCTCAGGTAGGCGTCGGCAAGATCGCTTTGCGACCTCAGTGTGTCCAAATGGTCCTCACCCACCCGCCGACGACCAGCCACCACCTGCTCGAACAGGTCGATCGCCTCACCCACCCGACCCGCCGTCTGGTAGGCGTTGGCGAGAACGTATTGCGACCACAGTGTGTCCGGATGATCCTCACCCAACACCCACAGTCGATCAGCCAACACCTGCTCATATAGGTCGATCGCCTCACCCAGTCGACCCGCCTTCCGGCAGGCGTCGGCGAGATCGTTTCGCGACGGCGTGCCCGGATCATCCTCACCCAACACCCGCGGGATTGCCTCATCCACCGGAGGATCCTCACCCAACACCCGCAGGATCGTCTCATCCATCCGACCCGCACCCAGGTAGGCGTCGGCGAGAGCGCGTCGCGACCGAAACGTGTCCGGATCATTCTTACCCAACACCCTCAACCGATCAGCCAACACCTGCTCACACATGTCGGTCGCCTCACTCACCCGACCCGCCTTCAGGTAGGCGAAGGTGAGATCGCGTCGCGACCCCAGCGTGTCCGGATGGTCCTCACCCAACACCCGCAACCGATCAGCCAACACCTGCTCACACATGTCGGTCGCCTCACTCATCCGACCCGCCTTCAGGTAGGCGAAGGTGAGATCGCGTCGCGACCCCAGCGTGTCCGGATGGTCCTCACCCAACACCCGCAACCGATCAGCCAACACCCGCTCAAACAGGTCGATCATTCTTATCCACCCGCCCCATCAACTCATACACGCCGGCGAGATCGTACCGAGAGCCCAGCGTGTCCGAAGCATCCTTTTCCAGCACCCGCCGATAGTTGGCGCACCCATGTTAAAAATGTCCATCTACGGATCGAACAAGCTGGCCCAGGTGGTCGACTGTTCATCGGCAGTGTCCCAACCTGCCGCGGGTGACTGCTCCCACGAACGGCATGTGTTCGATCGCCCCGAACAGCCGACAAATATCAACCCATTTCAGGCGATCGAATTACGGCCCCCGCCTAAGGCGTCACCGCAACCCCACACCGTTCTCGATCGCCCAGTCGCCACCACTCGGTCGAAGCCGTGCCTGGTGGGTCGACGGGGGTTGGCGATCGCGCCGCAGAACATCACCGTCTCCCAGGTCGTCGATGACTGGTTGGCCTATGGTCTCAATGGGCGGTCGAAGGGAACGGTGGACATGTGCACCAACCTTTGCCGTTCGCATGTCATCCCGGCACTCGGCGCGCGAAAGCTGCGCCAGCTCAGCGCCACCGACATTGATCGTTGGCTCGCCGGGAAGGCAAAGATCCTGAGCACCCGGACGTTGCAGGAGCTCTATCAATGCCTGAACCGGGCGGTCAATCGGGCCATGGCTCGCGATCAGGTCAAGCGAAACGTGGTGGCGCTCTGCACGATTCCGAAAGGCCAACCGGGTCGGCCGTCGAAGTCGCTCACACTCGACCAGGCCAAGGCGGTGCTCCGCGCGGCGGAGGGTAGCCGGCTGCAGGCCTACGTCGTGCTGTCGCTGTTGACCGGCGCGCGCACCGAGGAGTTGCGTGCGCTCACCTGGGATCACGTCGACGTGGAAGGGCGGCCGAACGGTAATCCTCCGGTGCCGCCGTCGATTGAGGTCTGGCACTCGGTGCGGGACGGGGGAGATACCAAGACCAGGAAATCACGCCGTACGTTGGCCCTGCCCGCCCGGTGCGTCGACGCGCTGAACCTTCATCGGGAGCAGCAGGGGCAGGACAGGGAAGGGGCGGGGGAGGCGTGGCAGGATCTCGGCCTGGTCTTCGCGACGAAGGTCGGCACGGAACCGCTCGCGGGCAATGTGCGTCGCGCGTTCCGGAAGGTCGTCGAAGATGCCGGTCTTGATCGAACGGCGTGGACGCCTCGCGAGTTGCGGCACAGTTTCGTGTCGGTGCTCTCCGATAGTGGCGTGCCGTTGGAGGACATCGCGGACCTGTGTGGGCATGCTGGCACTTCGGTGACGGAGAAGGTCTACCGGCACCAGTTGCGCCCGGTGTTGCTCGGCGGGGCGGTCGTCATGGACCGCATCTTCGCCGACGAGAACCGGTCCGACGAACAGGGGTAGTCACTCAGTTAGTCACTCAGATAACGTCAGAGGGCATATTCATCGATGGGATATGCCCTCTGACCTGTGTGGGCGATACTGGGATCGAACCAGTGACCTCTTCGGTGTGAACGAAGCGCTCTCCCGCTGAGCTAATCGCCCGGGACGCGTGTGACTCTACCCGATCGCCTCGGCGAGGCGCGAACCGGTTTGGGGTGAGGCCGAGGAGTCGCCGTGACCAGCCGGGCTCCGCCGGGCGTACAAAGATCATGTCTGGAATCTTTGACACGATGTCAAATATGCTTTACGGTCTGGGTGTGTCAAAGATTCTTAACATGGGAGGTGTGCGATGACCCACGAGGAGAAGCGCGCGTGGATCATGTTGGTGGTCACCGCGATCACCTACCCCGCGTATGCGGTCATCATCCTGACCCGCGCCGAGGGGCGCCCGCTGGTCGACGTCCCATATGCCGCAACCTTGCTCGCGACCATCGGGGTTGCCATCGTGGCGGCGATCGTCGCAGAGATCGCGGCCGCCATCATCAATCCGCGGGCGTCGCGCGTCACGGACGTGCGCGACCGCGAGATCAACCGCCTCGGCGACCATGTCGGCCAGTCGTTCGTGGTCATCGGAGCGGTCGCCGCGATGCTCATGGCCATGGCCGAGTGGGACTGGTTCTGGATCGCGAACGTGATCTATCTGGGCTTCGCGCTGTCCGCCGTCCTCGGCTCGATCACCCGGGTGGTCGTCTATCGTCGGAGCCTGCCCCAGTGGTGAAACCGACCCGCGTGACCAACACGATCCGCGCGTTGCGCTTCGCCAACGGCGAGATGACCCAGGCCGACCTCGCCGCGCGCATCGGAGTGACCCGACAGACCGTTATCGCCATCGAGCAGGGTCGCTATTCGCCCTCGCTCGAACTGGCCTTCACCATCGCCCGCGTCTTCGGCGTGCCGCTCGACGACGTGTTCCAATTCCCTGACCCGGAGGTGGTCACATGAGAGCGATCGTCCAGGACACATATGGCGGCCCCGACGTGCTGCAGCTTCGCGACATCGACCCGCCGACGGTCGGCGACGACGACGTGCTCGTCAGGGTTTGCGCCGCCGGGGTCGATCCGGGCGTGTGGCACCTCATGACCGGCGAGCCCCTTCTCACGAGGATCATGGGGTTCGGCCTGCGTCGACCCACGGTCCCGGTGCGTGGCAGGGACCTCGCCGGAGTCGTGGAGGCGGTCGGACCACACGTGACCCGCTTCCGACCCGGCGACGAGGTCTACGGGACGAGCGAAACCGGCACATATGCCGAATTCGCCGCCGTGCCGCACTACCGGCTCGCCCGCAGACCGAACATCATCACCTGGGAGCAGGCCGCCGTGGTGCCGACGTCGGGCACGACCGCGCTGCAGGCCGTGCGCGACTGCGGACAGGTGCGGTCGGGGCAGCGGGTGCTCGTCATCGGCGCGGCCGGCGGCGTCGGCAGCTTCGCCGTGCAACTCGCGACCGCACTCGGCGCCAGGGTGACCGGCGTGTGTGGCACAACCAAAACCGATCTCGTACGCCGTCTCGGCGCGGCCGACACCATCGACTACACCCGCGAGAGTGTCAACCGGGACGGGGCGAGCTATGACGTCGTCATCGACACCGCCGGCAACCGTCCACTGTCACTGCTGCGACGGGCCATGACACCTCACGGGACACTCGTGCTCGTCGGCGGCGAGCACGGCGGCGGACGTGTCCTCGGCGGTTTCGACCGCCAGCTGCGGGCGCCGATCGTGTCGCTGTTCGTCGGGCAACGACTGCGCGGACTCATGGCCAAGGACCGCGCCGACGACCTCGACGAGCTCACCCGACTCATCGATGCCGGCGAGGTGGCCCCAGTCATCGACCGGGTGTTTCCCCTCGCCGACACCGCCGACGCGATTCGCCACCTCGCTCACGGACACGCGGCGGGCAAGGCGGTCATCACCATGTGAGTCAGCCCTTGACGGCGCTCGCCGCGACACTGCGCACAAACCAGCGCTGGAAACCGAGGAACACCATGAGCACGGGAAGCACCATCATGACGCCGAACGCCATGATCTCGCCCCACGGATATGGCGGCTGGGCCTGGAAGACGCTGATCGCCAGCGGCAACGGGCGCACCGACGGGTCGCTGACCATGAGTACCGGCCACAGGAACGCGCTCCACTGGCTGAGGAAGGTGAGGATCGCGACGGTGGCGAAGACCGGTTTGCTCATCGGCACGACGATCTGAAAGAACATGCGCCACGGTCCGGCGCCGTCGACGCGGGCGGCCTCTTCGATCTCGGCAGGCAGGGTGCGGAAGAACGTCGTGAAGAGATAGATGGAGAACGCGTTGACGACGAACGGCACCGCCTGCACGGCGACGGTGTTGCGATAGTCGTTGAGCATATAGAGCAGAGGCACCGCGATCGCCTCGAACGGCAGCACCGCCACGGCGAGCACCAGGGCGAAGACCGCGTCGCGGCCGCGCCACCGCATGCGGGCGAAGGCGTAGGCGGCGAGTGAGTTCACCAGTAGGCCGCCGATGACCACGATGAGGGTCACTCCGACGGAGACGGCGTAGAAGCCGAGGAAATAGCCGGTATCGGGTCCGTCGAAGCGATCGAAGACGGCCTGATAGTTGGCCAGTGACAGGTGTTCGGGTGCGAAGCCGCCGAGCCCGCCGAGCACCTCGTCGTTGGGTTTGAGGCTGCCGATCACCATATAGGCGATGGGGGCGATGAAGAGGAGCGCGACGCAGGTCATGAGCGCATAGTCGGCGGCGCGGATGACCCGGTCGACCGGGCGTCGTCTGTTCACCGGATCTCCCTGTCCTGGCGCAGTAGGCGTTGCTGAATGAGCGTGATTGCCGCGACGATGACGAACAGCACCGCGGTCATGGCGGCCGCGCGGCCCACGTTGCCTGCGTCGAATGCCGTCGACACGGCTTGGTGCATGACTGTCGTGGTGGCGTTGTCGGGTCCGCCGCGGGTGAGGATGTAGACCTGGTCGAAGAGCCGGAACGCGAGGATGCTGGTGACCATCACGACGAAGATCATGGTGTTGCGCAGGCCGGGCAGGGTGACGGCGAGGAACTGTTGCCAGCGCGTCGCGCCGTCGACCTCGGCCGCCTCATAGAGTGCGGGGGAGATGCCCTGCAGCCCGGCGAGCATGATCACCATTTGGAATCCGACGCCCTGCCAGATGGAGAGCACGATGATCGATCCGAGTGCGGTGGCGGTGTCGCCCAGCCAGTCGTGCGGGGCGAAGCCGCCACCCGTGACCGTGCCGAGCAGAGCGTTGAGCATGCCGTCGGAGTCGCGACTGTAGATGAGTTTCCACACCACCGCGACCAGCGCCATCGGAAAGACGACAGGCAGGAAGAACGCGGTACGAAAGATCGGCATCGCTCGCAGCGGCCGGTTGAGCAGCAGTGCCAGGCCCAACGCGAGCGCGGTCTGCACGGGCACGACGACGGCGGCGAAAACCGCATTGTTGAACAGCGATCGGCGGAATTCCTCGGCGAACTGTGGGTCGAACAGGATGCGGCGGTAGTTCTCCCAGCCGAAGAACTGGGCTGGCCGAGCCGAGCCGAGGCGCACGTTGTAGAGCGACAGGACGATGGAGATCACGAACGGCGCGACGACGAAGAGCAGAAGTCCCAGCACCGCCGGGCTGACCATCGCCCACGCGGCGCGGATCTCACCTCGGCGGCGTGCGGCGCCCGGGGCGGCGCGCGCCGCAGGGGAGGCGGCGGGTTCGTCGCGTGGGGTCGCCACCGTCGACGTCATGGTGATCTCACGACCTTTCTCGCTGCGGGGTCCAACTCGTCGCCGGACCCGTCGGGCCGGCCCGTGAGGCCGGCCCGACGGTCGGGTCAGGAACCGGAATAGCCGGCGTTGTCGGCGAAGTCCACGTCGATGGCCTTGGCTGCCTTGTCGAGGCTCGCTTGCGCGGGCGTACCGTCATAAATGTTTTTGAATGCGGTGGCGAACTGTTGGGTGATGGTGGGATAGCCGGCGGTCAGCGGCCGGGGCACGGTCACACAGTCGGCGGTGATCGCGTTGGCTCCGCAGGTCTTGGCGAGCTGGTCGATGAAAAGCTGCAGGGGGCCGCCCGGCCGATAGAGGTCGCTGTGCTCGACCGCGGACTTGGTGCCGGGAGGTGCTCCGTTGGCCTTGGTCATGGCCGCCACGTTGCCGTCGTTGAGCAGATAATCGATGAAGGCGCCGGCGGCTTTGGTCCGCTTGCTGCCCGCTCCGACACCCCAGGCCCACGAGCCTTGACCGCTCTTGACTCCATTGCCGAAGTTGGGCAGGGGAAGCAACACGAGATCACCGGCGAGAGCCTTGGAATAGTCGGGATAGGCCCAGTGCCCCACCCAGGACAGAGCAACGGTTCCCTTGACGAACGCGTCGTCCTTGGTGTTGGGGTCGACGAACTTCTTCCACCCCTGCACGGTGGTGAGCGCGCTCGCGACGGCGGGAGTGTTCAACGTCGCGCTGGCCTTGCCGTTGGCGATGAGGTTGCCACCGGCCGACCAGACGACCGGACTGAACCCGTAGGTGGTCCATTCGCTGCCGCCGCCGAAGCCGTAGTTCTCTTTGATGTCGAGGACCTTGTGGTCGGGGTCCTTCGCGGCGAGGGTGGCCAACGCGGCGGTGAACTGGTCGGCCGTCCACGCGTCGGCGAGTCCCGTCGGATATTTCACGCCGGCGGCGTCGAGCAGCTTGCGGTTGCCCCACACGCCCAGGCCGGAGTCGAACATGCCGAGCCCATAGAGTTTTCCGTCGAGGGTGCCCTGGGCGAGGATCGAGGGCAACGCGTTCGCCTTCGTGTTCGCGGCGACGGCCGCGTCGATGGCGGCGAGTTTCTTGTTATAGACCAGGCTCGCCATCGTCGGCCCGTCGAACTCGACGACGTCGGGCAGGTCGGCGGGCTGCGCGGCGGTCAGGGTCTTCGTGTAGTCGTTCTCGGGGATGAGTTTGAGGGTGGCGGTGATCGCCGACTGGCTGGCGTTGAAGCCTTTGACGGCCTCCTGCAGGGCACTGACCTCGCCCGGTTGGCCCTGATGAGCCCAGACGGTGATGGGGCCGGTGCCGTCCCCCTGTTCGGTGGTGGTGGACTTGTCGGTGCTACACGCGGCCCCGGCGACGCTGATCAGCGCTAGGGTGGCGATCGTCGCCCCGATCCGGCGGGACAGTTTCACCATGAGCGTCCTCTCGTGTGGGCGCCGACCGTCGTTGGCCGGCGCGCTGGGATGCGGCCACCGACCGGGCCGCGTGCCCGGCGGGTGCCGGTGCGGTGCTGCCTCGGACGATGAGTCTGGTGGGGTGGTGCTGAACGTGATGCCCGAGGTCACCGCCGGCGGCGAGGCGGTCGAGCAGCAGGCGGGCGACGGCTTCGCCCTGCGCCACGACTGGTTGGGCGATCGTGGTGAGGTCGAGCAGGTCGGCCATCTCGTGGTTGTCGAACCCGATGACCGAGATGTCATCGGGCACGCGCAACCCGGCGAGGCGCAGCGCGCGGATCGCGCCGAAGGCCATCTCGTCGGACTGCGCGAAGATCGCGGTTGGTTGCCGGTCACGGCCGAGCAGTTGCGTCATCGCCTGATGGCCTCCGGCGGCGGTGAAGTCACCGGCCGACTCCAGCCGGGGATCGAAGTCAACCCCAACAGACGCGAGTACGTCGATGTAGGCCTGCCGACGGTCGCTCGGCGCGGTGAAACGCATCGGCACGTCGGCACCGCCGGAGATCAGCGCGATGTCGCGGTGACCGAGGTTGGTCAGGTGTCGGACCGCGGTGGTGGCGCCGGCCAGGTCGTCGATGCGCACGCAGGCGAACGGCTCGACCGACGCGCCGAGCACAGCCACGGGAACCCGCAGCGCGCGTAGTTTCTCCACTTCGGACTCGTCGAGTGGCAGCGTGAGCACGAGCACCGCGTCGACCCGCCGGCGCAGGGGCATCTCGTGGAAGAACCGGTCTCGGCCGGCCTCGTCGCCGAGGTTGTAGAGCAGCAGGTCGAGACCGTGCGCGCGGAGCACCTGCTCGACTCCGGCGATGATCTGGCCGAAGAACCACCGGTTGACATAGGGGACCACGACGCCGACCGTTCCCGTGCGTCCGGTCGCGAGCCGGGAGGCGCTGGGGGACACGACATATCCCAGCTCCTCGGCGGCCGCCAGAACCCGGGCCCGCGTGGCGGGCGAGACGCGAGGCAGGCCGCGGAGTGCGCGTGAGACGGTCGCGGCGGAGACTCCGGCCCGTTGTGCCACCTCGTCGATGCTGTAGCCCACGAACCCATCCAATTGATCTTTGTCGAACCTCTGGGGGTTCTGACGCTAGCCCTGGGCGGATGGGATGTGCAAGGGCTTGCATCAATAAATTTCACCAGGACGAGCCGATGCCCGTCGAATCGCCGGGCTCGCCGGAGAGGCGATGCGCAAGCGCTTGCTCGCCCATCGTGGAGCGACGAATCGGGACCGATGAGGTCAAAACCCTCCGCGCGCTCGGGTGGCCGACGACTATGAGCGTAGTGGCGGCACGGATCGCGACGGCCCGAGGGAGAGGAAGAACCATGAGCACGGAGATCGGGCGCGAAACCCGGCCGGCCACGGTGGTCGTGCTGGGTGGCGGATTCGCCGGCGTCGCCTGCGCGCGCAGGCTGGCCGACGAGCCCACCGTCGAGGTGACTCTTATTGATCAACGCGGCACGCATCAGTTTCAGCCGCTGCTCTACCAGCTCGCCACCGCGGAGCTGACCCCGCGCGACGTACAATTTGATCTTTCGGATCTGTTTCGTCACAACCCAAGCGTCACCGTCATGACCGCGACCGTGACCGGGATTGATCCGAAGGGCGGCACGGTGACGCTCGCGGACAACACGCTCATCCGATGGGACCGCCTCGTCATCGCCGCCGGGGCCGCGCCGAACTTCTTCCACGTGCCCGGCGCCGACCACTACGCCGTTCCCCTCTACAGCGTCGAAGACGCCGAACAGGTTCGCGGCCGGATTCTGGACCTATTCGGTGTGTGGGACCAACAATCGGCGGCTCAACCGCGGAACCGAACGGTGGTCGTGGCCGGTGGCGGTCCGACGGGAGTGGAGACGGCCGGAGCGATCGCCGATCTCATCCGCGACGTGCTGCCCCACCTCGCGCATGACCTCGCGACGCAGCCATCTGTCGTGCTCGTCGACCGGGCGCCATCGGTGCTGCGAGCCTTCTCCAGCCGGGCCCAGCACTATGCCAGCGACGAGCTGCACCGCCGCGGCGTCACCCTCCAGTTGGGAGCGGCGATCGCCGAGGTGACCGACTCGGGAGTGCGTCTCGA
The DNA here is from genome assembly GCA_963736695.1 of uncultured Actinomycetota bacterium. Lineage (GTDB taxonomy): Bacteria > Actinomycetota > Actinomycetes > Mycobacteriales > Micromonosporaceae > CAVTPU01. Next base: position 775,996 of record CAVTPU010000004.1, on the reverse strand, counting down.
CAACGGGTCTGAACTGACCGCGGGCCTCGTCATATGGGCAGGTGGCGAGCAGGCCGCGTCCGTGGTGGCGCGGGCCGGGCTGCCGGTGGGGACTGGGGGTCGGGTCGACGTTCTCGACGATCTCACCGTCCCGGGCTTCCCGACGATCTCCGTGGTCGGCGACGCGGCGAACATCGGCACCGCGCAGGCGCCACTTCCACAACTGGGGAGCGTCGCGCAGCAGAGCGGCGACTGGGCCGCGCAGAACATCCTGGCCGGGCTCGAAGGCCTGCCGACAGCGCCGTTCGACTATCGCGACAAGGGCATCATGGCCATGATCGGCCGGCAGGCCGCGGTTGCGGAGGTGGGCGAGCATCGGCACGAACTGCACGGGCGAGTCGCGTTCGCGGCGTGGCTCGGCGTTCACGCGGAACTGTTGTCATCCAGTGGTGCCGAGATCAACGCGTTCGTCAGGTGGGCCGGAGAGTTCTACTTCAGGCCGCACCACCGCAGCGCCGCGCTGCTCGCTCCGTCTGAGGTGGACAAGCCACGAATCGGCTGGAATCGCGGCTGACGAGACCGCCAACACGCCAAAGTCACCCGCCACGGGCGATGCGACATTCGATCCAGGCTGCGAGGGTGAACGCATGGCGACGAGCACGAACAGCGGCGCAGTCGCGTCCGGGCAACGCCCGGCCGATGCTCTCGTGATCTTCGGAATCTCCGGTGACCTGGCCAAGGTGATGACCTTCCAGGCGCTCTACCGGCTGACCAAGCGAGGCCTGTTGACCTGCCCGGTCGTCGGCGTGGCAGCCGACCACTGGAGCGTCGACGACCTGCGCAAGCATGCGGGTGAGGCGATCGAGGCCTGCGGGGAGAAGATGGATGACGACGTCTTCGACCAGCTCTGCGGCCGGATGTCCTATCTCCCCGGCGACTTCACCGACCCGCAGACCTATCACCGGCTGGCCGGAGCGCTGGGCGACATGCAGACCCCGGTGTTCTATCTCGAGACGCCGCCGTCGCTCTTCGCCCCCGTGACGCGTGGGTTGGCCGAGGCCGGCCTCATTCGTGGCGGCCGCGTTGTGGTGGAGAAACCGTTCGGTCACGATCTGGCGTCCGCTCAGGCATTGGCTGCTGAACTCCACCAGTACGTGTCCGAACCGAACCTTTATCGCATCGACCACTTCCTCGGCAAGATGGGCTTGGAAGAGCTGCTCTATCTGAGGTTCGCCAACACGATTCTCGAACCCGTGTGGAACCGCAACTACGTCGAGTCGGTTCAGATCACCATGGCCGAGAGTTTCGGAGTGGATGACCGCGGCCACTTCTATGACCCGGTCGGCGCGTTGCGCGACGTTGTGGTCAACCACATGATGCAGGTCGTCGCGGCCGGAGCGATGGAGCCGCCGGCTGGTCCCGATCCGGACGCCCTGAAGAACGCACAGGTGACGTTGTGGCAGACGGTCCTCGCGGGGGACCCGACGCACTATGTGCGAGGCCAGTACGCCGGCTATCGCTCGGTGGCGGGCGTGGCGCCGGACTCCACGACGGAGACCTTCGCCGCCCTCCGCCTCATGATTGACAACTGGCGCTGGGCCGACGTGCCGTTCTTCCTGCGCACCGGCAAGAACCTGCCGGTCACCCAGACCGAGTTCCGGCTCATCTTCAAACGCCCCCCGCGGCTGGGCGTGCAATTGCCATGGGACCGCAAGCCCGAGCCGGACCAGTTGGTCGTCACGCTCGACCCGATGACCGGTGTGCGGCTCGCGCTGGACGCCCGTCGGGCCGACGCGGCCGGCCCGCACACGGTCACCTTCGACGTCGACTTCGCCGACCAGGGCGGGGAGGGGCCGCTGCCCTACGAAGTGCTGCTCCACGCGGCGCTGATCGGTCGGAGCACGCGTTTCACCCGGCAGGACGGGGTGGAGCAGCAGTGGCGTGTCATGCAGCCGCTGCTGGACTCGCCGCCGCCCGTCGCGCAATATCAGCGCGGCACATGGGGTCCGACCGCAGCCGACGACCTGGTGCGAGGCGACCCGCGATGGCAGATGCCATGGGTGGAACCGGCTCGGGCGGAGCGGTCATGACGGCCGGGGTTGGTTCCGGCGGAGCCTACGACGTGATCATCGTCGGCAGCGGCGCGGGCGGGGGAACGCTCGCCCGGGCGCTCGCCCCGACCGGGAAGAGGATCCTGATCCTCGAGCGCGGCACGTGGCTGCCCCGGGAGCCGGAGAACTGGCAGGCTGCGGACGTGTTCGTCGACAATCGATATATCACGCCGGACACGTGGCTGGACGGGGCGGGCCGCAGTTTTCAACCGCAGGTCCACTACTACGTCGGTGGCGCGACAAAGCTCTACGGCGCGGCTCTCTATCGGTTGCGGGAAAGCGACTTCCAGGCGACTCAACACGTCGACGGAACGTCGCCAGCCTGGCCGATCAGCTACGCCGACCTGGAGCCCTACTATACGGCGGCAGAGACCATGTACGCCGTACATGGGGCTCGCGGTGAGGATCCGACGGAGCCGCCCGCGAGTGCGCCATATCCGCATCCGCCCGTCTCCCATGAACCTCGCATCGCGCAGCTGGCCGCCGATTTGAGCGCCGCCGGTCTCCACCCGTTTCACGCCCCGTGCGCGATTCTGTTGAACGAGACGAACATGCCCTACAGCACGTGTGTTCGCTGCCGCAACTGCGACGGATTTCCGTGTCCGTTGCACGCCAAGGCCGATGCCGAGGTGCGCGGAGTTCGGCCGGCGCTGCAGTTTCCCAACGTCACATTGCTCACCGACGCCGAAGCGGTCCGACTGGAGACGAACTCGACCGGAACGGCGGTGACCTCGGTCGTCGTCGAGCATGACGGACAGCTGGAACGCTACCGTGGCGACATCGTGGTGGTCTCGTGCGGTGCGGCGAACTCGGCGAAACTGTTGCTGCGCTCGGCGACGGACCAGCATCCGGACGGTCTGGCGAATCGAAGCGATCAGGTCGGTCGCAACTACATGTTCCACAACAGTCAGGCGGTCCTCGCCCTGTCCCGGGAGCCTAACCCGACGGTCTTCCAGAAGACGCTGGCTCTCAACGACTTCTATCAACGAGGCCCGGGTTTCGACTATCCCATGGGCAACATCCAGATGATCGGCAAGTCGCAGGCCGCGATGTATCACGGGGAGCGTCCGAAGGAGACCGCGTTGGTGCCCGGATGGGCGCTGCGTGACGTCGCCGATCACGCGGTCGACTTCTGGCTGTCCACGGAGGACCTTCCGCGGGCCGAGAATCGAGTGACGCTGGCGCCGGAAGGAGACGGTGGAACGCGGATACGGTTGGCCTACACCGCCACCAACAACGAGGCGGCGCAGCAGCTGTATCGGCAGCTGAAGTCCATGCTTCATCAGTTGCGGCTTCACCCGGACCACCTGGTGCACCGGTTCGCTTATCTGAAGAGCGACATCCCGGTCGCTGGGGTGGCCCACCAGGCGGGCACGTGCCGTTTCGGAACGGATCCGCGGACCTCGGCGCTCAACGTGGACTGCCGCGCGCATGATCTGGACAACCTTTATGTCGTCGACGCCAGCTTCTTTCCCAGCATCGGGGCGGTGAACCCGGGGTTGACCGTGATGGCCAACGCGCTTCGGGTCGCCGACCATCTGGGTCAACGGCTCGGCGTCGAGACGGGAGCGGCCACGCGGGAGCTCGGGGCGGCGCGCGGCTCGGGCGCGTGACAGGACCGGTGGCCGGCGCCAGAGTCGACGCTACGGTCGTCTACCTGGCCGGCGCCGCGCAGGGCGTGGTGCTGGTCAGTTTCCCCGCCGCCGCGAACGTCCTGACCGATCCGTCCGGCTATTCGCTCACCAGCGCCGAATATGGGCTGATGTTTCTTCCGCAGGTGATCCTCGCGATCGCCGGGGCGCTCACCGGCGGGTGGCTCACCGCCCGATGGGGGACAAAGAGAATCTTCCTGTACGGCTTGTCGGCGGGGCTGGGTGCGATGCTCCTGCTCCTGCTCAGCCTTCCGGTGGCCCACCACCACGGCGCCGCGTTCGCGATTCTGTTGGTCTCCACCGGTCTCGTGGGTGTCGGGTTCGGGCTCACGGTGCCGGTGCTGAACACGCTGACCGCCGCCTTCCATCCGGCCCGCGTGGACGGCTCGGTGCTCGTGCTCAACGCGCTGCTCGGCTTGGGCACCGTCCTGGCGCCGCTGTTCGTCGCGGTCTTCGTCGGCCTTGGTTTCTGGTGGGGAATGCCGCTGACTGCGGCGATCGCCATGGGAGCGCTCGTGGTGGTCGCGTCGTTTCTGTCGCTGCGGGAACCGGGGTCGCGGCCCAACGCCTCGGTCGACCGTACCCGGGCTCGGGTTCGACTTCCGCGTCGTTTTCGGCTGTTCATCGTGTTCGCCGTCGGCTACGGCTTCTGCGAGACACTCAACGGCAACTGGTCGACGCTGGATGTGACCGGCCCGCTTCGCGGGTCCGACGTGGTGGCCTCAGCGGTGTTGATCGCCTTCTGGGCGATGGTCACGCTGGGGCGACTGGGCGTGGCTGCCGCGAGTGGCCGCCTGCGGCCACAAGCCATGTATCGGGTGCTTCCGCTGCTGTTGGCGGCCGCGTTTGTGGCCGTGGCGGTGCTTCCCGCGGGCGCGTCGGGGTTGACCATCGGCGCGTTCGCGATGGCGGGGTTGGGCTGCTCGGCGCTGCTCCCGTTGACGATCAGTTTTGCTCAGGATGAGTCCGGCGCTCAGGACGAGTCCGGCGGTCTGTCCGCGTCGGCGGCTGCGATGGTGCCGGCCGGAATCATCGCCGCCTACCAGTTCGGCTATGGCATCGCGGCGTTCGCGATCGGGCCGATTCTGGCGACCGGAGTGTCGCTTCGGACGGTCTTCTGGACCGGCGCGGCGGTCGCGTTGGCGCTCTTCGGTGGCGCGGTGAAGCTGCGGCCTATTTCCGGACGACGACCGGGTCGACCCAGCCAGCTCCATGGTCGAGCTGATAGTCCAGGTTGACCGCCGCGCTGATCAACGCGAGATGACTGAAGGCCTGCGGGAAGTTGCCCAACTGTTCCCCGGTCGGTCCGATCTCCTCGGCGTAGAGACCCAGGTGGTTGGCGTAGGTCTGCATCTTCTCGAACACCAACCGGGCCTCGTTGAGCCGTCCGCTGCGGGCGAGGGCGTCGACATACCAGAACGTGCACATCGAGAATGTCCCCTCCGAGCCCCGCAGCCCGTCGGGTGACGCGCTCGGATTATATCGATAGACCAAACTGTCGGAGACCAGCTCCTGATCCATCGCCGCGAGAGTCGAGTGCCACATCGGATCCGTGGGCGCCACGAAACCGATCAACGGCAGATAGAGCAGCGACGCGTCGAGCACCTCCGACCCATAGTGCTGAACGAACGCGCCACGTTCTTTGTGGAAGCCACGCTCCATCACCTGGCGATAGACCATGTCCCGCATGTTCGTCCATCGTCCGACGTCCGCCGGGCGGCCGCGCCGCTGTGACAGTCGGATGCCTCGGTCGAAGGCCACCCAACTCATCACCTTTCCATAGACAAAGTTCTCCCGGCCGCCGCGCGTTTCCCAGATTCCGTCGTCCGGCGCGTCCCAGTTTTCGCAGAGCCAATCGATCATTCGGGCGGTCTGCTGCCAGGAGTCGTGGTTCATCTGGATGGCGTGCAGATCAGCTTGATAAATCGAGTCCAGGGCCTCGCCATAGATGTCGAGCTGCGACTGGGTCGCGGCTCCGTTGCCCACGCGGACCGGGCGCGAGCCCCGATAACCGGCGAGGTGATCCAGCGTCACCTCGGTGAGGTCAGGATCCCCATCGACGCAATACATGATCTGCAACGGCCTCGACCGTTCGGAGGCGTCGCGGATCCGGTCGTTGAGCCAGCTGAGAAACGCGGACGCCTCCTCGGTGAAGCCAAGACTCAACAAGGAATAGACCGAGAAGGACGCGTCACGGATCCAGGTGTAGCGGTAGTCCCAGTTCCGTTCGCCGCCGATCTGCTCGGGCAGGCTCGTCGTCGGCGCCGCCACCAGCGCGCCGGTCGGGGCGTACGTCATGAGTTTGAGGGTCATCGCCGAGCGCTCGACCGTCTCCCGCCACCGTCCGGCATAGTGCGAGCGCCCCAGCCACCCGCGCCAATAGTCGCGTGTCCGATGAAACATCTCGGTGACCCGTCCGACCGGCACGGAACGCGGCGGTCCGTGCGGGGCGGTCTCCAACAGAAGCCCACCGGCGTCGCCGGCGCGCATGACGACCTTCTCCTGAACCCCTCCGTCGACGCGGCGAATGTCGTGTGTGTCGAACGGGCCGCCACGGCGCGCGGCGGTGAGATTCACGGTGAGGTCGCGGGAACGAAACGTGACCCCATGCTCGCCGACTTCTGTCTCGTGCTCGTCCCGACCGTAGTTGAACCGTGGTTGGCAGTCGACCAAGAAGGCGACCTCGCCGCGCACGACCCGCAACAACCGCACGATCGTGTGTTGACGGGTCGCGGTGTCACCGGCGATCGGCATGAAGTCGATGACCTCCCCGACGCCGTCGACGCTGACGAAGCGGGTGATCAGGATCGGAGTTCCGGGCAGATAGAGCTGTCTGGTGACGAACTCGGTGCGTTCGGCGCTGATCCGGAAGTGTCCGCCGCGTTGGGAGTCCACCAGCGCGGCGAAGATGCTGGGTGAGTCGAAGCGGGGCGCGCAGAACCAGTCGATCGTGCCGTCGTCCGCGACGAGCGCTGCGGTCTGCAGATCACCGATGAGTCCGTGGTTTTCGATCGGCGGGTATTCGTCGGTCATCGACTCTCCTCCGCCCGACCCCGCGTCACGCGGCTATCGCCGTCAGCTGCCAACTCCGTGAGGTGAGCCTATGGGCGCGACGGGCGGCCGTCGGTCACGACAACGATCCCGATCGCGAAATTCACCCTCTGAGGGTGATGCCCGAACGCCGCGAGATGTCCTGGAATGGCAGTCAGGAGGTCGGTGAGAGGGAACACTGGTGACGCAAGCCGCAGGTGGCATTCGCCGCCAGACGAGAGGAAGGCTATGTCGGCAATCGACCTCGCGCGCCTTCAATTCGCCACCACGTCGATCTATCACTTTCTGTTCGTGCCGGTGACGATCGGTCTCAGCCTGCTCACCGCCATCTTGCAGACCGCCTGGGTGCGCCGTGGTCGGCCGGAGTATCGTTCGCTGACCCGGTTCTTCGGAGCCGTGCTCGTCGTCAACATCGCGGTCGGCGTCGTCACCGGACTCGTGCAGGAGTTTCAGTTCGGCATGAACTGGTCGGTGTATTCGCGTTTTGTCGGCGACGTGTTCGGTGCGCCGCTGGCGATGGAGGGCCTGTTCGCGTTCTTCCTGGAGTCCACCTTCCTCGGTCTGTGGATCTTCGGATGGGAGCGCCTGCCCCGCAGGGTTCACCTGGCCACGATATGGCTCGTCGCCATAGGAGCCATCCTTTCGGCAGCCTTCATCATGGCGGCCAATTCATGGATGCAACGCCCCGTCGGATATGAGATCGACTCCACCACCGGCCGTGCGCAGTTGACCGACATCTGGGCCGTCCTCAGCAACCCGGTGTTCCTCTGGTCATACGCGCATGTGCTGCTCGCCGCATTCATCACCGCGGCAGTGGTGATGTTGGCGGTCTCCGCGTGGCAGCTTCTGCACGGCCGTCATCCTGAGGTCTTCACGCGGTCGGCGGCCCTCGCGATCGTGGTGCTTATCCCGACGTTGTTCGTCACGATCCTCGTCGGCAGCGAACTCGGCGTCGTCGAGGCGCGTTACCAACCGATGAAGATCGCTGCGGCCGAGGCCCAGTGGGAGACATGCCAACCATGCTCGTTCTCCGCATTCCAGGTCGGCGGTGGAAACAATGACCAGAATCCATCGAAGATAATCCGAATTCCGCATCTGTTGTCGATTCTCGCGACGAACTCGTGGGACGGCCGAGTCGAGGGCCTCAATCAACTGCAGAGCCAATACGAACAGCGGTACGGACCGGGCAGCTACGTGCCGAATGTGTTCATTCAATACTGGTCGATGCGGGTAATGGCATATCTCGCGGTGATCACCTTTGCGATGGCACTGTGGGGCGGCTGGCTGCTGTGGCGCCGCAGGCTGGCGCGGTCGAGGCTCTTCCTCCGCATGGTGATCTGGGCGGTGCCGCTACCGTTCCTCATGAACACGGCAGGGTGGCTGTTGACCGAGAGCGGCCGGCAGCCGTGGATCGTGCAGGGCCTGCAACGCACGGGAGACGCCGTGTCTCCCATCGTCTCCCGTGGCAGCGTGATCGCCAGCCTCATTGTCTTTGTGCTCATCTATGGCGTGCTGGCCGTCGTCGCGGTCGTTCTCAGCGTCCGCATGGCTCGCAAGTCGATCGATGACGGGCCGACCGGCGCCCGTCCAGACGTCACTCCGTTGGGTTACTGAGGCCGCCATGTCACTGTCAGTCCTATGGTTCTCATTGATCGCGGTCCTGTGGACCGGATTCCTCGTGCTGGAGGGCTTCGACTTCGGTGTCGGGATGCTCCATCGGGTGGTCGGCCGCGACGCCGTCGGACGCCAGACGGTCATCGACACCATCGGCCCGCTCTGGGACGCGAACGAGGTCTGGCTCATCGTGGCGGGGGCGGCGATGTTCGCGGCCTTTCCCGGTTGGTATGCCACGATGTTCTCCGGGTTCTACCTGGCACTCGTGGTGCTGCTGCTGGCGTTGATCGTACGCGGAGTGTCCTTTGAATTTCGGGCGTCGGTTCGGCACCAGCGCTGGATGGGGACGTGGGACATCGCGCTGATCGTCGGGAGCGCGCTCACACCACTGCTGGTCGGGGTCGCGCTCGCCGATCTCGTGCACGGTCTGCCGATCGTCGGCGACGAATTCGTCGGCACGTTCTGGGACCTGCTCGGCCCTTATGCGCTCGTCGGCGGTCTCACGGTGTTGCTTGTCTGCCTGCTGCACGGGTGCACGTTCTTGATGCTGAAGACCACCGGTGACCTTCGAACCCGGGCGGTCTCGGTGGCTCGCCGACTCGCGCCGCCGACCGCAGTGGCCGTGATTGTCTTCATGGTCTGGACATTTGTCATCGGGCGAAGAAACCTGCTGTCGTCGATATTCGAGGTGGTCGCGATCGTCGCAGTGCTGGGGGCGGCGGCGCTGGTGCTGGCGGGCAGGGACGGATGGGCGTTCACCGCGACAGCGGTGACGATAGGTTGTTCGATACTGTCGCTCTTCGCGGCGCTCTATCCGAGGGTGATGGTCTCCACGTTGGGCTCGGCCAACGACCTCACCATCGCCAACACCTCGTCTTCGTCATACTCCCTCACCGTGATGACGATCGTCGCCGCGGCCATGCTGCCGATCGTCCTCGCCTACCAGGCCTGGACCTACTACGTGTTTCGTCGGCGCGTCTCGCATGGAGACTAGAACGGGCCGTGCAGTGCCAGCACGGCCCGCTCGGAAGTCTCGATGACGATCGTGTGGCAGCTGTCGATTCGGGAGACGATCGCCTCACGCGGACCCTGTCGCCACGCGTCGCTGGTGTAGAAAGCCTCCTCCTGCTCGCGATGTTCCTCGAGGGAGCCGAAGGCCCGGATCAGGTAGGCCTCCTCGTGACCGTCATCGGCCACCAGCGACGCGCCGGCGGAGACCACGCGGATGCCGAACTCCCGCAGCAGGGGAATGGACTCCTCGCGCATGACCCGGACGAACTCGTCGCCGGTGCCCGGCTTCAGCCGGTAGGTTCGGATCTCGAGAAACACGCGTCACCCCCTGCCGGAATTTCGCAGCGCGGATACTACCTCGATCAGCTGCGTGAGAATCCCGGCGAGCGAGCCCGTGTCGGGGCCGCCGACCGTCACCGAGCGAAGTTCGGTCGGGGTGGGGAGATGCGTCACGATCTCAGGAAGCGCCCGCACCAACTCGGCCTGGATGCTCTCGGTCGACCGATCGTTGGCGATGGCCCCGCGCAGCCGTTCCCGTTCCACGTGCAGCAGGTCGCGCTCGTGCTCGGCCTGCGCCTTCGCCCGCGCCAGGGCGAGCCCGCCCTCCACCTCGAGGCGGCGCAGCAGTTGTTCCCGCTCGAGGCGCAGCCGGCCGACCTCGGTCTCCTCCTCGTTTCGCGCCTTCTCCAGGGCCAGGTCATGCAGTGCGGCCTGACTCGCCAACTCCGCGACGAGCCGCGCGTCCTCCCGCTCGCGTTGCGTGCGGCGGATCGACTCGGCGGCCTCCCGGTCGAACGTGGTGGCCTCGTTGCGTGACCTCAGCTCGGACAGTTCGCTCTCGCTCGCCATGCGGAACGTCTCCTGAGCACGGCGTGACTCCATCTCACGCTCGGTGATCGCCTCGTCGGAGGCGAGTTCGGCGAGGCGGGCGATGCGTTCCTGCTCGGAGCGGAACGGCTTCTGGAGGTTTTTCCACAGCGTGGTGGAGCTGACCACGGCTTCCTTTATTTGTACGGTCACGATGCGCAGGCCCAGCCCGCGGTCGCTGGATCCCTCGCCCTCGGCGACGCCACGCAGTCGTGCGGTGAGCTCCTCGACGATGAGCTGCTTGTCGCTGAGCACCTCATGCACGCTCATGGTGGCGACCTTGTCTTTGATCGCGGCCTCGGCCTGCTCCTTGAGCTGTAGGTTCACCAAGCGCATCGGGTCGTCGGCGTCGCTGAAGTCGAGCTTGCGATATGCGACCGCGAAGTCCTGGATGATCCATTGCACATAGGCCTGAACGACGACGCCCTGCAGCTCCTGGCAGATGCAATACGCGTTGATGAGAATGGTCTGCATCGCGCCCGGCGCGACGAGGAAGGAGTCGGTGGCCGGATTGAAACGGAACGACACGCCCAATCCGACGTGCAGCGGTGCTTCGTGGCCGCGTCGAGTGTGGACGACGAAGGCGTTCGGCGGCACCAGGACCGTGCGCCACCGCCAGAATCCGCTGACCCGCACGTCAACCGCGGTCGAGCCCGCGCTGGGGGAGTCGTCTGGCCCCGTGGCGCCGCGGCGTCGACCGAGCACGCCGCCGCCGCGCCCGGCGCCGGTTTGGCCGCCGCAGCCGGAGCCGAGGCCGAGACCGCCCTGCGCTTGGTCCGCAGGTCCTGCTCGAGACGCTGTTGCTGAGCAACGACCTGCTCGAGATATGCGTTGCCTTGCTGGTCGGCACTCATGTCGACTCCTTCGCGCTTCAGGGATGCGCGCCGGTGACCGCAGAATTATGTCTTCGTTGTAGCCACTCGCAGCACGGTGACCAAGACTGTCTCACATTGGTCTGGAGGACCCTCGAGGAGGTCGAGACCTCACGTTTTTTCTCGACGGTTCAGCGGGGATGTCAGAGATGCGGACTGTTCGACCGCGTGCCACACCGCGGCCCGAATCTCGTCATCGAGCACCGCTGCCGGCCACGGCACGTCGCGACCCGCCGCGTTGACATAGAGCCCGGTGCGTCCGGCGAATGTGGACCCCGCCGCGAGCCGCACCGACGAACGGGAGGCCACGCGTGCGGACTTGCCGTCGTCGGGTCGGGTGAGCAGGCGAAAGATCGGGGTCGCCCATCGAAGATGTCGGGGGACCATGTCGGGCGTCACGTTTTGGGTCATGGCAGTCGACGCCTGGCCCGGATAGCAGACGTTGACCGTGAACCGCGTCACGTCGACGCGCTGACTCATCTCATACATCGTGGCCATCATGGCGAGCTTGGCGTGTGAATATGTTCTGAGGCCCTGATAACCGTGTTCCGCGCGCAGATTGGTCGGGTCAAGGATTCGGGGATGCGATCCGCCGGTGACGGTGATCACGCGGGCGCCGGTGGTCCGCAGCGAGTCGAGCAACAGATGAGTGAGCAGGTACGGGGCGATGACATTCACGGCGTACGTCATCTCGTGCCCGTCGGCGGTGATCCGGTGCGGCCCGGCGTATCCGGCGTTGTTGATCAGCACGTCGAGTGGCCGTGCGGTCTGTGCGAACTGTTGGGCGACCGCGGTGACGCCGGCGTGCGTGGACAGGTCTGCGAGGATGAGATCGACGGCGTCGCCGCCGGAGTCGGAACGCAACTGGTCGACGGCGCTCTGGCCGGCGCGTTCGTCCCGTCCGGTCACGAATACGTGCGCTCCCCGCTTCGCGAGGGCCCGGGCGGTCTGATATCCGATGCCCGATGTGGCACCGGTGATGAGAACGGTGGACTGGTTCACGACGGTCTCTACCCTCTAATATAGGTGACTGGTCACCTATATTAGAGGACGATCATCCAAATGACGAGGGGGACTTCGGTGACGCGCTACTTCACCGCGCGCGAGTCGGCGGCCTGGGGCGGATTCCTCGCCGCATGTGCCCGGCTCGACCGCGTCGTCGACGCGGACCTTGTGGCTCATGACGGGATCACCCACCCGGAGTTCGAGGTGCTGCTGCGACTCTGGCGCCACGCCGACCGGCGGATGCGCGTGCAGGACCTCGCCGCCGAGAGTCTGCTCACCCGGTCCGGGGTGAGCAGAGCTCGTCAACCGCCTCGCCGCAGCCGGGCTGGTTGTCCGGCAGACCTCGGCGGAAGACCGGCGGGGCACCATCGTCGCGCTCACCGACGAGGGCCGTGACCTCTTCGAGCGGGCCGCGCGACGACACGTCCTCCTTGTTCGTGAGCAGTTCCTCAACCGTCTGACCGCCGTCGAGCAGGAGCACATGGCGGATATCTGGTCCCGGCTCGCGTGACGGACCGTGTCTGACCGGCGGATCAGCGGCGCACGAGGCCCCGAGTCGCGGCGACGGCGACGGCCGCCGTGCGCGAGTCGACCTCCAGTTTCGCGAAGATGTGCACCAGGTGAGACTTGACAGTGGCCTGGCTGAGGAAGAGTGTCCGGCTGATCTCCTGATTGGACAGTCCATCGGCGACAAGTTGCAGGACCTCGGTCTCGCGAGGGCTGAGTGTGGCACTGGGCGCACGCATGCGGTCCATCAAACGGTGCGCGACCGCTGGGGCGAGGACGGAACCTCCGCTGGCGGCGGTGCGCACGGCGGCGGCGAGTTCGTCGGGCGGGGCGTCCTTGAGCAGATAGCCGGCCGCGCCTGCCTCAATCGCGGAGAGGATATCGGCGTCTGTGTCATATGTGGTCAGGATCAGCACCCGTGGGGCATGTGGTTGCCGGGTGATGGCGGCGGTGGCCTGGGCTCCGTGCATCTGGGCGCCGAAACGAAGATCCATGAGTACGACGTCAACCGTCAGCGATTCAGCGAGGTCGATCGCCTGTTGGGGTGTGGCTGCTTCACCGACAATCAGGAAGTCGGGTTCGGTCTCCACGACGGCGCGTATTCCGGCCCGGACGATCGGGTGATCGTCGGCCAGTAGCAGGCGCACAGGGTTCACGACGGCTGGCCATATGGCAGCGTGACGGCGATGGCCGTGCCGTGCCCGGGGGCCGACTCGATGGTGAGGTTGCCGGCGATGGCGCGAATGCGGGCACGCATGGCGGCCAGGCCGAAGCCTCGGCGCGTGGATCCCGTGCCGGCCCCGGAGAGTGTCCGCGGGTCGAATCCGCGGCCGTCGTCGACGACGTCCAACGCGATCTCGGTGTCCATGTAGCTGAGAGTCACTTCGGCACGGGTGGCCCGCGCGTGTTGGGTGGTGTTGGCTAGCGCCGACTGAGCGACGCGCAACAACGCGACTTCATGTGCGGTGGGCAAGTCGGTGGGGGTGCCACTGAGGTGAAAGTGCACCGAAAGATCAGAGACCTCGGCGGTGGCGGTGGCACACAGCTTTCCGAGCGCGGTTGGCAGCGGGTCGCCGTCGAGAGCGGGCGGGGTCAGAGCGAGGACGAACCGGCGGGCCTCCATCAGGTTGTCCTGAGCGGTTCGACGCGCCAGCCGCACGTGGTCCGCGGCTTGTGCGTCGGCAGGCATGGCGCGTTCGGCGGCGGTGAGCAGAAGCTGGATGCTCGACAAGCCCTGCGCCAGAGTGTCGTGGATTTCGCGGGCGAGGCGCTCGCGCTCGGCGAGCACACCTGCGGCGTGTTCGGCGGCGGTGAGGTCGGTGCGCATGGCCGTGAGCTCTTCGACGAGCTGTCGGCGGCGTTCGCTTTCGCGATAGAGAGTCTGATAGCCGAGTGCGGTGGCGACGGCGACGGCTGCCCCGAGGAGTGGGCCGATGACCGTCCCCGGTGCGAGTGCGCCCTGATGCCAGCCAAATCCGGCGATTGCGACAACGGCCGTGGCGCTCACGGCGACGAGTGCCCACCGCGCAGGAAGGAGGTGAAGCTGCACGAAGAAGAGCGGAAAGGCGAGCCAAATCCCGTCGGGGGTGAGCGCCAGCAACGCCATCCACGCGGCCATCAGCAGAGCCAACCAGCCGGTGGCCACTGCGGTTGATCGGCGGATGGCCGCGATGGCCGGTCCCGCGCCATAGATCGCACCCACCACGATCGCCACCGCGACGACCGCCGCGAGCCGCGGTGGGGGCCCGAGCGTCGCGCGGGCTATCGCCAGCACGAGGAGGGCGGCGGTCAGCACGTGCAGGCACAGACCGAGGACGCGAGGAACGGGCGTCGCGGCTCGCTCGATCATGGCGGGTCGGGTCACGGTCGGTCGGGTCATGGTGGGTCAAGCGTAGACGCACGTGGTTCGGCGGCATCCATCGAAAGGTTGAGCCTGGCCTGCGACCTCTGTCGCGGCATGGCCATTCGTCGGCGCGATGCCGGAGAGAGCCGGTGTCGCGACGATGAGGGAACCTTCGAGAGAGGACGTGCGGCCTGTGTTTGTCGCCTGGAGAGACCTGCGGTTCGCCAAGGGGCGATTCGCGCTGATGGGAATCGTCGTCGTGTTGATCACAGTGTTGGTCGGTCTCCTTTCCGGGCTGACCGCCGGATTGGGCTGGGAGAACACGTCGGGGATCACCGGGCTGGCCGCCGACCACATCGTCTTCTCCGCCCCGCCGGACGGCGAGGACGTGTCGTTCGACGACTCCTCCGTGAGCGAGCCGATATGGCAGGGCTGGGCGGGCGTGCCAGGGGTCGAGCGGGCGGATCCGCTCGGCATCACGATCACCCGGATCACGGCGGCGGGCACAGTCGCAGTCGCCGCGTTCGGTGTCGAGCCGGGCTCGCCGCTCGCCCCGGCGCCGGTTTCCGCAGGTTCGGTTGTCTTGTCATCCGGCGCCGCCATTGACCTCGGCGTCGGGCCGGGCGGATCGGTGAGCACCTCAGCCGGAAGTCGAACCGTGTCAGCCGTCGCCGGTGACGCGGCGTTTAGCCACACTCCGGTGATCTGGGTCGGCTTGGACGACTGGCAGCGTCTCGCGCGACCGGATAGAGCCGGGTCGCGGGCGACAATAGTCGCGCTGACCACGACCGGGAATCCCGACTTCGCGGCCGCCGACCGGACGTTGTCGACGCGAACCGTCGAACGAGACGACGCAGTGACCGCGATCGCGTCCTTCGCCGCGGAGAACGGTTCTCTGCAACTGATGCGGGGGTTCCTGTTCGTGATCTCCGCGTTGGTGATCGGCGCCTTCTTCACCGTGTGGACGATCCAACGCAGCGGTGACGTGGCGGTGCTCAAGGCGCTCGGTGCGTCGACTTCCTACCTCCTCCGCGATGCGCTCGGCCAAGCTGTCGTGTTGCTCGCCCTCGGCACGGGTGTCGGCACCGCGATCGCGGTCGGGGTAGGTGCGGCGATCGAACAGGCGGTTCCGTTTGTGCTTGACGTGTCGACCGTCCTGGCACCCGCCGCAATCATGATCGCGATCGGGATGGGCGGCGCGGCCTTGGCCATCCGCAGGATCACCGCCGTTGACCCACTGACCGCGTTAGGAAGTGCTCGATGAGCCTGCTTCTCACCGACGTGACCCTGACCTATCCGGACGGCACGGGAAGGCTCACAGCGCTCGACGGGATCAGCCTGTCCGTGCCGCCGGGCAGCCTCGCCGCCGTGATTGGGCCATCCGGTTCGGGGAAGTCCAGCCTGCTCGCCGTCGCCGCGACGCTTATCGCGCCGGACTCCGGCCACGTGGTGGTGGCGGGCGAGTCAACAACGGGAATGGATCGTGGCCAGCTCAGCGCCCTTCGGCGTACCCGGATAGGCATGGTTTTTCAACAGCCGAACCTGCTGCCCGCGCTCACCGCGACAGAACAGCTTCAGGTCATGGTGCACCTCGATGGACGGCCCGCGCGCGCTGCCCGGGGCGCTGCCCGGGAGTTGCTCGCTGCGGTCGGCTTGGCGGCGGAGTCGGACCGACTCCCGCACCAGCTCTCCGGCGGGCAACGGCAACGTGTCAACATCGCCCGGGCGCTGATGAATGATCCGTCCGTGTTGCTCGTGGACGAACCGACGAGCGCGCTAGACCACGAACGCGGTGCGGCCGTGATCGAACTGCTCACCACCCTCACCCGGGAACGAGCGACCGCGACCGTCCTGGTCACCCACGATCGCTCGTACGCCGATGCGGCCGACCAGGTCATCGAAGTCCACGATGGACACATAAGGGCGACTCGGCCCGGCTGACAGGTCATCGATCCCGCCACCTCACACCGATTGGCGAAACAATTTCACCCGTGCATCGTTGTTGTGCGAGAAAGGACACGCCGTTTCGCAATCACGCAAGGAGCGCCAGTGAACCCTCGGACCCCCGCCGACTGTGTCTACTGTGAGCCGTATCTGCGATCCAACGAGGTCTGCGCCCTTCATTACGGCGACTACCTCCTCCACTGGAGACCGCGCGGGTTCGCCTTCGCCGACCATCTTCCCTGGGCGCTCGCGGTCGGCCGGCCGGTCGACGCCGCCGCCTACCGCGAGGCCGGCCTCGCCGCCGAGATGGCCGGGGCATGGGCGAAGACCCGACTGCCGGCCGACGTCGCCATCGCATGGCATGCCGCGGGAATCACCCCCGACGAGACCGTCGCCTGGCTCGAGGTGCGCACCGTCACCACCGTCGGGGACCAGCGCGCGATGGTTTCGGCCGGCCACGACCCACGGACCGCACTCGTCGAGTTCGGCGCGAAGGCCCGGTTCCGTTGGTCCGCGATCCGCCTGACGGCAGCGCGAACTTCGTCTCCTGGCGTGAGTGTTCATAAGAACCTGGGTATGTGATGCGTGTTAGTTTGATGGACATCGGCGGAGCACTCACAGGGAGCTGGAGTGGAGGTCCACAATCTCATCACGCAACGCCGAGCCGAGTTGCGCCTCACGCAGTCAGAGGCATCGCGGCGTGCGCGGGTTTCGTTGGCGGCGTGGCGGCGGTTCGAAATCATCATGGCTGATGGCGGCCCATTGGATGAATTTCGCGGTGACAACGTCACGGGGTTCGCACGTGCGTTGAGACTCAGCGTCGACGACCTGCGTCACTGCGTGAACGTGGCCGCGGGAATCGATGAGAGAACGCGGCGCGACGAGCCGTGGACCGGCGGTGGCAACGGGCCCGCAGCGGTGGTGCGCCTGTTCCGCGAGTGCTTTCGCGGCGATCCGATCACGCCGGCGGAGGCGATGGCTCTGGTCAGGACCGTGGCGAACTCGGACTTCAGGCCCACCGCCGATGGTCGCTTTCACGTCGAGATCGTGCCGGGATGCGGGTTCGCCGCATATCTGAAGGGCGAAACGACTATTCGCGACGTGGAGCTGCTCTGCGACTTGCCCGAGTCCGTTCTGATTCAGGTGAATGGGCATTGGTTGGTGCGCATGGGCGAGCGCATTATGTGGGTGGCTCGCGAGTTGTCCGCGGGTCGGGTGCCTCGACCCACGTGTCTCGCGGACGAATATGCGCTGTTGGTGATCATCCTCAACACGGAGCCGCCGCAAAGCAGCGACATTTTCGATGTATACCCCGAGCTGCGCGACGCCACGGACGCCTGTGGTTGTGACCCCGACTTCGATGATTTTCAGGACCCTGTCGCGGGTCGGGAGAAGTGGATCGCCCGTCTGGTCTCGGGTCTACTTCCGCCGGACGACAGTCGAGACCTTCGTCGTCGTGGCCTCGTCAGCATGGAGTTCTATCGTCAAGGCATATATGATTTGGCCGATCCGCGTCACCCCCTGCGGTGGTTTGATCGAGACGATGTCAGGAGTGGAAGCGAATCGGACGCGGCGTCTGCCCGACCGTAGGCAGGCGCCTTGCTGACAACGAACCTCACCCGTGGCTGTGAGGAGAATAGTGGCGTTCCCCCCTCGGCCCGACCAGTTCCGTTGTTCGGCGCTCCGGCTCGCGAAGGCCGTGGCGGCAGGACTTGTCGCGGCGGTCGTGCCACTCGTTCTGTTTGTGGTCGCCGCGATCGTCACCGGCACCCTCCTCGCATCGACCTCTCGATATTCGCCCTTGACGGCGGCCGTGTGGGTGGGATGGTTGCTCGCCTGTGTCGGGGTCGCGGCCTTCGCCAGGATGTGGATCCGGCGCACTCGGGATTCGGTTGTCACGACATGGGGCACGGTGATCATCGGGGCGATGGTGATCATCACGCCGGTCTTCGTCTCGGATGTCGTCGCGTGGGCCAGGTTCACCGACACCGGTGTTGTGAGGTCCGTGACGCTGGACCGGGAACACGTGCACGACAATCTGCCCTATGACGGGGCGACCAGCTATGCATATCACTTTCATAGCGTCGACGGCCCATCGGTTGAGGGCGAGGTCGACACCGGGGAGCGCCGGTTGGGAGTGGGCGCCACGGTTGAGGTGTGGATCGACCCAGACGATGTGGTGAGGCCCCGATTGACAGGTGACGTCCGGGCGGCCGCGCCGGGGATTGTCGACATGGGGTTCGCGGCGCTCGCTCTGGTTATCGCGATCGGACTCGGGGTCTTGGCCGGACGGGACCAGTTCCAGCGGGCGGCGTCATGACAGTCGACTTTTATTTAGACATCGGTCTAACTTGACAGATTCTGAAACAGGGACCATGGTTGGGTAGTCTGCTTAGGCGGATGTCAAGATAGGGGTCCCGTGAGTGGCCCCGATGACTTTCCAAGGAGCTGCCATGAGCACCGAGTCGGCGCAAATCGCCCATGAGGCCACATCCACGCCGGGTTGCGGCGGCGCCGACGCCGCACAGGCCGAGCTGCCGGTTGTCGTCATCGGCGCCGGCCCTGTCGGTCTGGCCGCCGCCGCCCACCTGCATGAACGCGGCCTACCCTTCCTCGTTCTGGAAGCCGGCGAGCGGGCCGCGACGTCCATGGCCCACTGGGGGCACATTCGGGTGTTCAGTCCCTGGCGATACAACATCGACCTGGCGGCCCGCCGCTTGCTCGACGCTGCCGGCTGGCTCGGCCCCGACCTGGACTCCATCCCCATGGCTGCCGAGCTCGTCACCGACTATCTACGCCCGCTCGCCGGCCTGCCGGCGTTGGCCCCCCACATCCGTTATGACGCGACGGTCACCGCGGTGAGCCGTCTCGGCATGGACCGGGTCCGCAGCGCCGGACGAGCGCAGGCCCCGTTTGTCGTTCGTCTCGGCGACGGGGCCCAGGTATTGGCCCGGGCAGTCATCGACGCGTCCGGCACCTGGAACACCCCGAACCCGATCGGAGCCAACGGCCTGCCCGCATGGGGAGAGTCCCAGGCAGGCGCATTCATCGACGCCGCGCTGCCAGACGTCCTCGGCGTCGACCGGAGTCGCTTCGCCAGAAAGCACACGGTGGTGGTCGGCGGCGGGCACTCCGCGGCCAACACGCTGCTGGCCCTCGTCGAGCTCGCCGGCACCGAGCCAGACACCACGATCACGTGGGTGGTTCGCGGACGTGACGTCACCCGGGTCTATGGGGGCGGCGACGCCGACGCGCTTCCCGCCCGAGCCGCTCTCGGCGCCGGGCTGCGGACGCTCATCGGCACCGGCGCCGTGCGGCTCGCCGCCGGGTTCGCCGTGGATTCGGTGCGAGTCGATGAATCCACTGTGGAGCTGACTGCGACCGACGGTCGACGGGTCACCGCCCACCGCGTCGTGGCAGCCACCGGATTCCGGCCCGATCATTCCATCGCCGCCGAATTGCGCATCGACCCCGACCCGGTGCTCGGCTCCACCCGCATGCTCGCTCCACTCATCGACCCCAATGAGCATTCCTGCGGGACAGTGCGGCCACATGGCGTCGAGGAACTCACCCAGCCCGAGCCGAACTACTTCGTCGTCGGCATGAAAAGCTACGGCCGGGCGCCGACCTTCCTCATGGCCACCGGATACGAGCAGGTTCGGTCCGTCGTCGCCGCGCTCGCCGGCGACTGGGCCACCGCCCGGGAAGTCCACCTGGAGTTGCCGGAGACAGGCGTCTGCTCGTCGACCCTCGTCGCGTCGTCGTCGTCCGGCGGTGACTGCTGCGGGTGAACCAGCCGACGACATCGACGCTGCCCACCGGCTCAGCCGCCGGTGGGCAGCACCCTGCCGAACTTCATGCGCACAACGCCGTCTCTGCCCGGGCCAAAGCAATCGTGGCGGCGCTCGCTATCACCCAGACCGTCGGCTACGGCAGCCTCTACTACTCCTTCGCGGTCTTCCTCGCGCCCGTCGCAGCCGACCTGCACGCCAGCCGGACCCTCGTCACCGGGGCGTTCACCACCGCAGTCCTCGCGGCTGCGGTGCTGGCGATCCCCGTCGGACGGTGGTTGGACCGCCGTGGCAGCAGGGCCCTCATGACCGGCGGGTCGGTGGCCGGCAGCCTCCTGTTGGTGGCGTTCGCGCACGTCGACACCGTCGTGGGGCTCTATGCCGTGTGGGCAGGCATCGGGGCCGTTGGCGCCACCGTGTTCTACGAACCCGCGTTCGCCACCGTGATCGCGTGGACTCCGCCCGCCCGTCGAGCCCAGGCGTTGCTGGCGGTCACCGTCGTCGCCGGTTTCGCCAGTTCGATTTTCCTGCCGCTGACCGCCGCCCTCGTCGAGCACCACGGCTGGCGGTCCACGGCGCTGGTGCTCGCCGGTGTCCATGCCGTCATCACCATTCCACTGCACGCGCTGGTGTTGCGTCGTCCGCCGCAGGCGGGACCCGCCCAGGCGAGCCCCGACAGTCACCGTCGCGAGACTATCCGCGCGGTGGTGCGTGAGCGACGCTTCTGGCTTCTCGCCGTCGCGTTCACCGCCCAAGCCGTCGCCATCTCCACGATGTCGATCCACCTCATCGGCATCCTCACCGAAGCCGGTCATGCCGCCGCGTTCGCCGCCACGATCACGGGCGGGCTCGGCGTTCTTTCCGTCACCGGCCGACTCGTCGTCACCGGTCTCACCCGTGTGTTGTCTCCGGCGAGTGTGACCGCAGGTGTCTTCGCGTTTCAGTCGGCCGCCGCCCTTGCCCTGATCGTCATTGCGGCGAGCACTCCCGGCGCCATCGTCGGGGTGCTCTGTTTCGGCATCGGCTTCGGCGTGTCGACCATCGCGCGACCGGCGCTTGTCACCGGAATGTTCGGCACATCGGCCTATGCCACCATCGCCGGCATGATCGCGGCACCGGTCACTCTCGCGACGGCGTTGGCGCCGTTGACCGGTGCGGCGTTGCACCAGGTCGCCGGTTCCTACGCCCCGGTGCTGTTCGTCGTCGCCGGCGCGTGCGCCACGTCGGCGACCGGCATCGCTCTCACCCGTCGGCCTCGATGGGTGAGAGCGAGGGGAGGCGGCTCGCCGCCTCCCGGAGGATGAAGTCCCACAGGGACTGCGTGGCCGGTGACACCGAACGGCGGGCCATGCGCACGACGAGCCAGTGGCGGCGGATCGGGAGCCCTTCCACGTCGAGCACCGCGAGCCTGCCATCGTGCACCTCGGCGGCGATGGTGTGGGCGGAGATGAGGGCGATCCCGAGCCCGGCGATGACCGCCTGTTTGATGGTCTCGTTCGAGGTGATCTCCATGCCGACGGGGGGCTGTGGCTCGGCCGTGGAGAACAGCGCGTCGAGGTGCAGGCGAGTGCCGGACCCGGATTCGCGCACCAGCATCGTCTCCTCGGCGATGCGAGCGATCGGCACGCGCGAGCGCCCGACAAGTTGGTGTGTGGGGCGTGCGATGAACACGTACGGATGCTCGCCGAACACCTCCTGCACCACCTCGAGCGCCCTTGGGGGGCGGCCCATGATGGCGAAGTCGATCTCGTAGTTTTCCAGCTGTCGCAGGACCCGGTCGCGGTTTCCGATCGTGAGCGCGACGGTCACGTCCGGCTTCACCTCCTGAAACGACGCGATGACGTGTGGGGCGAAGTATTTGGCGGTGCTCACCGCGCCGAGGGTGACCCTGCCGGTGCGGGCCGCGCGAAGGGACTGCAACGCCTCGTCGCACGCGGCGAGTTCGGCCTCGACCCGCCGGCCGGCATCGAGGAGGATCCGTCCGGCCTCGGTGGGGCGCTGCCCGTCCGGGCCGCGTTCGAGCAGGGGAAGGCCGACGCCGCGTTCGAGCAGCCGCACCTGCTGGGCGATCGCCGGCGCGGTGAGGTGCAGGCGGGCCGCGGCGCCCGCGAGCGATCCGGTTTCAGCCGTTTCGGCCAGAAATCGCAGCTGTTTGAGGGTGACGTCCTTCATGCGGCAAGCATAGGTGAACTTTGCACACGCGAAGAAAACCATGCCTTTGCTTTTGTACGGCCGCGCCGCAGACTCCACACATGCGCACCGACCGAACCGCGGCCCCCGCCCCGACGGCCCCCGCCCCGCACCTGGCGACCATTCTGGCCGCCTGGCGCGGCGACGCCAACGACCGGCGAGCGGTCGCGGACGTCGTCATCGCCGTCGCCGAGACCGGTGCGCGGCTCGCCGGCGTCATCGCGACCAGCGCCGTGGAAACCGGCCGCGTGGGCGCCGGCCGCGTCGACGGCGGCCGTGCCGGCTCGTCGGCCACTCCGGTCACCAACGCCAGTGGTGACGAACAGAAGCCGCTTGACCTCGTCGCGGAGGCCATGTTCGTCGACGCGCTCGCCGGGTGCGATGTGGCGGCGATCTGTTCGGAGGAGACTGCTCATCCGATCGGAATCGCCGTCGGCGGATCCCTTGTCGTCACCCTCGATCCGGTCGACGGATCGTCCAACATCGACATCAACGCTCCGATCGGCACGATCTTCTCGGTATTGCCCGCGACGGGGTTCGCCGGGGACCCTGATGCGGCGGCCCTGCAACCCGGGCGAAACCAGGTGGCGGCGGGACTCATCGTCTATGGCCCGCGCACCGTGCTGGTTCTCACCCTCGGCGACGGCACCGACGTCTTCTTTCTCAACCCGGCGACCGGCGTGTTCGTCCTCGCCCATCGCGGGATCGTGTTGCCGATCGACGCGCAGGAATACGCCGTCAACGCCTCCAACGCGCGGCACTGGGGGCCAGGCGTGCGCAGCTACGTCGACGACCTGGTCAGCGGCAGCGTCGGGCCGCGCGGACGCGACTTCAACATGAGGTGGTTCGCCGCTCTCGTCGCGGACGCCTACCGCATCCTCGTACGCGGCGGAATTTTTCTTTATCCGGCCGATGAACGGCCGGCGTATCGCGAGGGCCGGATCCGACTGGTCTATGAGGCCAACCCGGTCGCGTTCCTCTGCGAGCAGGCCGGCGGACTCGCCACCGATGGCGTCAACCGGGTGTTGGACATCGAACCCGCCTCGCTGCATCAGCGCACCCCGTTCGTCTTCGGGTCGCGCGGCAAGGTCGAGCGGGTGCGGCGTTATCTGCTTGATCCGGCCACGACACACGAGCGGTCGCCGCTGTTCGCCCGGCGCGGCCTTTTTCGCGACTGACTGAGGAGCGGCCCGACATGTCCGTCAAACACCCCATCATCTGCGTCACGGGTTCGTCCGGCGCCGGAACGACCACCATCAAGAACACCTTCGATCAGATTTTTCGCCGTGAAGGCATCCGCTCGGCATATATCGAGGGCGACGCCTTTCACCGTTACACGCGCGCCGAGATGCGCGAGGCCGTCGCGCGCGCCGAGGCGACGGGCGACAACCACCTCAGCCACTTCAGCCCCGAGGCCAATCTGCTCGACGAGCTGGGCGCGGTCTTCGCGGAGTTCGCGTCCACCGGGGCCGGACGCACCCGCCGCTATGTCCACGACGAGAACGAAGCCCGCGAGCACGGTCGCGAGCCCGGCACCTTCACCGACTGGGCGGAGTTCGAACCCGACGCCGAGGTGCTCCTCTATGAGGGCCTGCACGGCGCGGCCGTGACCCCGACCGGGATCAACCTCGCGACCTACGGCGATCTCAAGATCGGCGTGGTCCCCGTCATCAACCTCGAATGGATCCAGAAACTGCACCGCGACAAGTCGCACCGCGGCCACTCCCAGGAAGCCATCACCGACACCATTCTGCGGCGCATGCCCGACTACGTGCGCACGATCACCCCGCAGTTCACCAAGACCGACGTGAACTTCCAGCGGGTGCCCACCGTCGACACGTCCAACCCGTTCATCGCCCGCACGATTCCGACCGCCGACGAGTCGATGGTCGTCATCCGATTCCGCGACCCGCACGGCATCGACTTCCCCTACCTCATCTCCATGATCGCCAGCAGTTTCATGTCCCGGGCAAACTCGATCGTCATTCCCGGCGGCAAACTCGACCTCGCCATGCAGCTCATCCTCACGCCGATGATTACCCGACTGGTGGAGAAGAGCAGAAGGGCCCGCTCATGACCGCCGCCGACCACGAGCGCCACATGGCCAACGCGCTTCGAGCCCTGTCCATGGACGCGATCGAACGGGCGAGATCGGGGCACCCCGGGTTGCCGATGGGCATGGCCGACGCCGCCACGGCACTGTTCCGCGACCACCTCGTCTTCGACCCCGCCGACCCGACCTGGCCCGACCGCGACCGATTCGTGCTCTCCGCCGGCCATGGCTCCATGCTGCTCTATTCGCTGCTGCACCTCACCGGCTATGCCGTCGGCCTCGACGATCTGCGAGCCTTCCGACAGCTCGGATCCATCACCGCCGGCCACCCCGAACACGGTCACTGCCCCGGCGTCGAGACCACCACCGGCCCGCTCGGGGCCGGACTGGCCACCGCCGTCGGCATGGCGCTCGCCGAGCGCATGCACAACGCCCGCTTCGGCGACGACCTCGTCGATCACCACACCTATGTCATCGTGGGCGACGGCTGCCTCATGGAGGGGATCTCCCATGAGGCCATCGACCTCGCCGGGCACCTGCGGCTCGGGCGCCTCATTGTCCTGTTCGACGACAACCAGATCTCCATCGACGGCCCGACCAGCCTGTCGACAAGCATCGACCACGACCGTCGCTTCGCGGCCTCGGGATGGCAGACACTCGCCGTGGACGGACACGACCAACACGCCGTCTCCGAAGCGATCGCCGCCGCCAAGACCGACGACCGCCCCACCCTGATCCGATGCCGCACCGTCATCGGCTACGGAGCACCCAACAAACAGGGTACGCCCGGCGCACACGGCAGCCCCCTCGGCGCCGACGAGCTCGCCGCCGCGAAGAGTGCGCTGGGCTGGCCGTACCCGTCGTTTGACGTGCCCGGCGACGTGCGTGCGCACTGGTTGGCCGCCGCCGATCGGGGCCGGGCCGCCCGCGCCGCGTGGCTCACCCGACTCGACGCCCTGCCCACCCCGCAAGCCACCAAGTTTCGCGACACCATCGACGGGGTGCTCGCCCACAGTGTCGACAGTGGACTGCGCGAGGTCGTCACACGGTTTCGCGAGCAACGGACATCGCTGGCGAGCAGACAGTCGTCGCACCAGGTCATCGATGAGCTGAGCCGCCACCAGCCCACCCTCGTCGGCGGATCGGCCGACCTCAGTGGATCCACCGGCACCCGCGTCTCGGCTCACCGCGCCGTCACCGCCGACGACTACTCCGGCGACTACGTCAACTACGGCATCCGGGAACACGCCATGGGCGCGGTGCTCAACGGCCTGGCCCTGCACGGAGGCTTCATCCCCTTCGGCGGCACGTTCCTCGTCTTCTCCGACTATCTGCGCCCGTCGATGCGCCTCTCGGCGCTCATGGGGCTGCGCGTCATCTATGTGCTCACCCACGACTCCATCGGAGTCGGTGAGGACGGCCCCACCCATCAACCCGTCGAGCACCTCGCCGCACTGCGGGCGATCCCCAACCTCACCGTCATCCGCCCGGCCGACGCGGTCGAGACCGCAGTGGCGTGGGACCTCGCTCTCCACTCCACAACCACACCCACGGCGCTCATCCTCAGCCGACAGGAGCTGCCCGCCCTGCCATACGCCGCGTCGCATGCCACAGTGGAGTCCACCTCGGACGGCCCCCGCAGGGGCGGTTACCTCGTGCGCCACCCGGCCGGCTCGCGCGACATCACACTGGTCGCGACCGGTTCGGAAGTCGGTGTCGCGCTCGCCGCCGCCGACATCCTCGCCGCCGACGGTGTGGCGGCGGCCGTCGTCTCGCTGCCCAGCTTCGAAATCTTCGACGCCCAACCCGAGTCCTATCGCGACGAGGTCCTCGGAACAGCCCCCCGGGTCGCGGTCGAAGCCGCGATCCGCCAGGGGTGGGACGCCTATCTGAGGCTCGGGGACCGGTTCGTCGGCATGACCGGCTTCGGCGCCTCCGGCCCCGCCGACGACCTCTATCGACACTTCGGCATCACCGCGGCCGACGTCGCCGCCACGGCCCGCACCGCCATCACCCGCACTTTCCCCCGCGCAACCGACTCGACGAGGAGCTGATCATGGCCCGTGTCACCCTTCGGCAACTGCTCGACCACGCCGCCGAGCGCGGCTACGGCCTGCCGGCCTTCAACGTCAACAACATGGAACAGGTCATCGCGATCCTCCGGGCGGCCGACGCGACCCACTCGCCGGTCATTCTTCAGGTCAGCCGCGGCGCCCGCTCCTACGCCACCGACGCCATGATGCGCCACCTCATCGAGGCGGGCGAGGAACTCTATCCCCACATCCCGATCTGCGTGCACCAGGACCACGGCAACAGCTATGACACGTGCGCCTCGGCCATCGACCAGGGCTACACCAGCGTGATGATGGACGGGTCGCTGCGCGACGACGCGCACACGCCCACCACCTATGAGGAGAACGTCGACGTCACCCAGCGGGTCGTCGCCCTCGCGCACTCCCGCGGAGTCTCCGTCGAAGGCGAGCTGGGCGTGCTCGGCCGCCTCGACACCGGATCCGGCGAGCAGGAGGACGGCCACGGCGCCACCGGCACGCTCGGGCGGGAACAACTGTTGACCGACCCCGACCAGGCGGTCGACTTCGTCGGCCGAACACAGGTCGACGCGCTCGCCATCGCGATGGGCACCTCACATGGTGCGTACAAATTTAGCCGCCGACCCGACAGTGAGGTGCTCGCGATGTCGGTGGTGAAACAGATCCACGAGCGGCTGCCCGACCTGCATCTGGTCATGCATGGCTCGTCATCGGTTCCGCAGGATCTGCAGGACGTGTTCAACGAATATGGCGGCGAGATGCCACAGACGTGGGGGGTTCCGGTGGAGGAGATCATCGAAGGGATCAGGTACGGCGTGCGCAAAGTGAACATCGACACGGATAGCCGTCTGGCGATGGCCGGCGCGATTCGCCGGGTGGCGGTCACGAAACCCGCGGAGTTCGATCCCCGCAAGTTCCTCATTCCGGCGATGGAGGCGATGACCGATCTGTGTCGCCTCCGCTTTGAACAGTTCGGATCCGCCGGCCACGCCGGTCACATCGCACCCCGAAGCCTGCTCAACATGGCCACCCGATATGCAGGGAGCGCCCGATGACCGGCACCCTCGAGGCCGCCCACGGATACGACGCGGGCGTCAAGGACTACGCCGTCACCTACTGGGATCCGGCCTACGAGCCACGGGACACGGACCTGCTCGCCTGCTTCAAGGTCGTCGCCCAGCGGGGTGTCGCCCGCGCCGAGGCGGCGGCAGCGGTCGCGGCCGAGAGCTCGACCGGCACGTGGACGACGGTGTGGACGGACCTGCTCACCGACCTCGAACACTACAAGGGACGCGCCTATCGCATCGAGGACGTGCCGGGCGATCCGGACGCGTTCTATGCCTTCGTCGCCTATCCCATCGACCTGTTCGAGGAGGGCTCGGTCGTCAACGTGCTCACCTCGCTCGTCGGCAACGTCTTCGGGTTCAAGGCGATCCGCTCGCTGCGGCTGGAAGACATTCGGTTCCCGCTCGTGTTCGTCGCCCAGTGTGGCGGGCCGCCCAACGGGATCATCGTCGAGCGCGACAAACTCGACAAGTACGGCCGGCCGCTGCTGGGCTGCACGATCAAACCCAAGCTGGGCCTTTCGGCGAAGAACTATGGGCGCGCTGTCTATGAATGTCTGCGCGGTGGGCTCGACTTCACCAAGGACGACGAGAACGTCAACTCGCAGCCGTTCATGCGGTGGCGAGACCGGTTCACCTATGTGGCCGAGGCGGTGAAGACCGCCGAGGCGGAGACCGGTGAACGCAAAGGACACTATCTCAACGTGACGGCCGGCACCGTCGAGGACATGTTCGAACGGGCAGAATTCGCCAAGTCACTCGACATGCCGATCATCATGCACGACTTTCTCACGGCCGGCTTCACCGCGAACACCTCACTGGCCAACTGGTGTCGTCGCAACGGAATGCTCCTGCACATCCACCGGGCGATGCACTCGGTCATCGACCGCAATCCGCGCCACGGCATCCACTTTCGGGTGCTCACCAAATGTCTGCGACTGTCCGGAGGTGACCACATGCACTCCGGCACAGTGGTCGGCAAACTCGAGGGAGACCGGGCAGCGACCCTCGGCTGGATCGACCTCATGCGGGATTCGCACATTGGCGAGGACCGCAGCCGCGGGCTCTTCTTCGACCAGGACTTCGGAAACCTGCCCGGACTGTTCCCGGTCGCCTCGGGCGGCATCCACGTCTGGCACATCCCCGCGCTCGTCGCCATCTTCGGTGACGACTCCGTGCTTCAGTTCGGCGGCGGGACACTCGGGCATCCATGGGGAAACGCGGCTGGCGCCACCGCCAACCGGGTGGCCGTCGAGGCCTGCGTGCGGGCCCGCAACGAGGGTCGCGACGTGGAGAAGGACGGACGTGACGTGCTGCGGGAGGCAGCCGCGCACAGCCCAGAACTCGCCGCCGCGATGGAGACCTGGAAAGAGGTCCGCTTCGACTTCGACACCGTCGACACGCTCGCCGTCGAGTGAAAGGAATGTGACATGACAGGTATTCAGGACTTCGCGTCCCGTGTGGACGATCCCGACGCGCGTCGGCTCGGCACGTTCTCCTATCTGCCCCCGTTCACCCGCGAGCAGATCATGCGTCAGGTCGACCACATTCTCGCCCAGGGCTGGTCGTGCTCGATCGAGCACGTCGAACCGGGCCGGGCCGCCAGCACCTATTGGTATATGTGGAAGCTGCCGATGTTCGGTGAACTCGACGCGCGGGTCGTGATGCGCGAGGTCGACGCCTGCCGCGCCGCACACCCCGGCGACCACGTGCGGCTCATCGGCTATGACCGGCGTCGGCAGACGCAGGGCCTGGCGTTCGTCGTCCACCGTGGACGGTTCGGATGACACTGGTCGCGCCGTCGATCCTCTCCGCCGACTTCGCCCGGATGGGTGAGGAGGTCCGAGCCGTCGCCGAGGCCGGCGCGGACTGGATTCACATCGACGTCATGGACGGCCACTTCGTCGGTCAGCTGACCTTCGGACCCGCGATGGTCGCGGCCATCCGGCCGCACACCGCGAAACCGCTCGACGTTCACCTCATGATCGCGCCAGTCGACCTCTATCTGGCAGACTTCGCGGCCGCGGGAGCCGATTCGGTCACCATCCACGTCGAGTCCGGTCCGCACCTGCACCGGTCCGTGCAGGCGGCGCGCGATCTGGGCATGGCGGTGGGCGTCGCGCTCAACCCGGGAACCGCGGTGGAACACGTCGCGCCGGTGCTCGACGACGTCGACCTCGTGCTCGTCATGAGCGTCAACCCCGGGTTCGGCGGGCAGAGGTTCATCGCGGGGTCGGTGGATCGCGTGCGCCGAGTGCGTGAGCTCATCGGTGATCGGCCGGTGCGGGTGCAGGTCGACGGTGGTGTCGGCGTGGCGAACGCGCGGGCACTGGTGGCCGCCGGAGCCGACGTTCTCGTCGCCGGCTCCGCGATCTTCACAGGCGGCGCCCGGTCCGCCTACGCCGCCAACATCGCCGCCATCCGGTCGGCCGCGGGCGTCGGCGGACCGATGCCCCGTTCAGAGGTCGACTGACCCGCCGAGGGGGATTCGGGCATAGGCGGTGCCGCCCTTGGCGCCCACCCAGTGGTCGAAGTTGTTCAGACCGAGGTCGCTGAACATGGCGTCATGGATGGGAAACGTGCGGGCCGGCGCGACCGCGCGGACAAACTCGATGGCCTCACGCAGTTTCAGCCACGGCCCGGACGCCGGCACCAGCAGCGTGTCGACCGGCTCGTCCGGGACGACCAGCGAATCGCCAGGATGGAAGACCCCATCGACGATGAAGCCGATGTTGGGGCAACCGGGCAGGCCGTCGATGATCTCGGCGTGCTCGCCACCGACCGCCCGCACGGCGAACCCGGCCGCGGTGAACGCGTCGCCGGGGGAGACCGCGTGCACATCGTGGCCGAGGGTCGCGGCGAGAGCGGGATGGGTGTGGACGGTCAGCGAGGGATTGGCGGCACGGGCCTTGGCGAGTTTCTCGACATCGATGTGGTCGGCGTGCTCGTGGGTGATGAGCACAGCGTCGGCTCCCGACAAGGAGTCCACTTCGGAGAAGGTGCCCGGGTCGATCACGAGCACACGGCCGTCGTCTTCGAGGCGTACGCAGGCATGGCCGAACTTTGTGAGGCGCATGTGCCTATCGTAGCGACAGGAGGCGCATCAACTCACCCGCCATCTGACTCGCCTGGACCCGAATCTCGGGAATCGCCGTCGACTCCCACAACTGTCCAATTCGGGTCCCGCCCAGCGTCCAGAGTCCGGAGTGTCTCCGGCCAGCAGGGGTCAGCCGCCCGAGGGAATCGGCGGCCAGCCCGAGCCCGCACGGTCCGGCGGTGATCAGGTTTCGTTTGAACAGGTCGGTGAGCATCGGATCTCCGGTTGCTCGAAGGTCGCGCTCCGGCCCGGCGCAGTTGATCACCCATTCAACAGTCAGCGGTTCTGCGTCACCCGGATTGACCACGAGGTGGTCGCCGCGATCGGCCACGGAACCGACCGAACCGTGGTGCAGAGCCAATCGTCCAGACCGACGCATTTTCTCGATCCGGGTGTTGGTCCCGGGCGCCATTCGATGCCGGACCACGTCCCAGTGCCGAACGTGCTCACGCAGAAATGCCCGCCGGTCCGCCTCGGTCAGGGCTTGCCACAGATCCGAGGTGACCGGTCTGATCCCATCGACGGCCTGCCGCCAGTCGCCGTTCACCCGCTCCGCTTGACGCACCCGATCGGCCAGCCATCGGCGAAGTCGTCCGAGCGTCACCGGCGTAGGAATGGGAACGACATCGACCGGCATGGGTGGCATCGGCCACTTGTAGTGGCGTTGCGGCAGAAGCCCGTGCCGGGACATAGCGTGGATTCGCTGAAGCGGGCGATCCAACGACAGCGCGATGTCCACCATGGTCAGTCCGGTGCCGACGAGCAGCACCCGATCGCGTTCCCGGATCGGGTCGAGGGCGCCCGGCCACCACGGGTCCGCGACGAACCGATCGCTGTCGAGGAGGCTGCGCGGCGCCCATCGTACCGATGGTGTGTTTGCCCCGACAGCCAGCACCACGTGTGTCGACAGGTGAACCGAACCTCCGGCGGTCGCGAGCCGCCATCCGTCCGCGCAGGGAGCGGCGGCCACCACGCGGTCGCGGGTCGTGGTGAGCTGTCCGGTGACTGCCGCGTGATCGCGAAGAATCGTGTGGAGATAGGTGCGATAGTCGCGCCTCGCGGCAAACCGGCCGACTGACACGTACGTTCCGGTTTCCCGCAACCACCGGTCGAAGTGCTCCGGGTCGTTGGGGAACGCACTCATGGCACTCGATCTGACGTTGAGCACGTGGTTCACGTGCGTGGTGCGATAGGCGACTCCGGCTCCGACGGGGCCCGGACCCGCGTCGATGATCCCGACGCGTGGTGGTGGGATGGCGCACGAGGCCGCGATCCTGGCGAGGTTGGCGGCCACGAGCACGCCGGAGGCGCCGCCTCCGACAATCGCTACATCGAGAGCCATCGGTTCGCCTCGCCCGGGGGCAGTGACGTCGGCTTCACCGTGCGGCGCCGTGTGAAAGACCCGGACGCAGCACGGTGACGCCGGCCCGGATAGTGTGGGGTCACGTCGGATTCGAGCCGGCTCGCGAACTCGTCAGGCGATCCGGTCCGATAGCCCTTCGGCGAGGTGATCCGCACGGCGTGGATGCTACTTGCCTAGTCGCGCATGGACCAGACGGACCGTGCGGCGAGGGGCGGGTGGCTCCTCGCCGCACAGATACCACGGCGCAGCGCGCTGCGCCGGCGTAGGCACGATCGACGGCGGCCAAGTCGGCCAAGGCCTACAATCGCGACAGAATCCGCCGCCACACCCCCCTACGCTGCCACCGTCGAAACAGGCCATACACCGTCTGTCACGGGGCGTACGTTGTCGACAGGTCCCGCCACGGCGACCCGGCTCGCACCCGCCACCTGATGCCGTCGATGAGCTGACGCTTGGTCCACTTCGGAGGTCGCCCCGCCTTCTTCTCCCCCGGCAGCAACGGTTCCATGACCTCAGCCAGCCAGCCAGCCAGTCGGCGTCGAGCAACTGGCGGCACCCAGGCCCGAACACCGACTCCAACGCCGATGGGCTCGCGTTCGCGAACTCTGTCAACGCTATGGGGCGCCGTTGGTGAGCAAGAGGTAGAAGACGTCGCCTCGGTGGAAGAACGTTGCGGTGTCGGCCGACTCGCAGCCTTCGAAGTACGCTGGCTGGTGCGACTCGTCGGTCCGCTCGTCCATGCCCCGTAGGAAATCCGGCCATACGGTGCAGAACTTCCACGGCTTCTCGGTCTCCGACCTCCGGTCCGGCTCGACGGGACAGGCGCCATCTACGGGTCCGAGCGCCTGCCGCAGGAACCCGCTGACCAGGTCCCGCGCGCGCACCTCATCCAGGTGTCGGCGGTAGGGGCTGCACGCGCCGGTGAGCATCCACCGTAGGCGGACGACCATACCGGTGGCATCGAGTGGGTCGAGGGTCAGGCGGAACCCGTCGCGGACCAACGAACCCGGGGCGCCGGCCATTGGTGCCCCGGGTTCGTCCGGCTCCCACGGCACCTCGTGGAACATCCACCAGTCGCGCGCCTGGTCCGCGGCGAGCATCATCTCGTGGAACAGTCGGTCGCGGAGGAATGCGTCGAGGATCTCGACTCGGTTGCCCAGGTGCACCGGGACGTCGGCGCGGACCTTGAGTAGAAACGTATTGCTGTTCATGACCTCGTCCACGGCGTCGAGGAACGCGTCGATCGCCGGGTGGTCAAGGTCAGCGAGCAGTGAATCCATAAAGCAATCTTCCATGGTCTCGGCCACCGTCTGCCACGTGGGCGAAGCGGCACAACACTCATCCGCAGCCGCTGCGGACAGCGCGCTTCGGCGAACTACAGGACAGTGCGCTCATAGTGTTTCGACCTGACGTTGAGCAGGTGGTTCACGTGCGTGGTGCGATAGGCGACCCCGGCCCCGAGGAGTCCCGGACCCGCGTCGATGATCCCGGCGCGCGGTGGTGGAATGTCGCGCGAGGCCGCGATCCTGGCGAGGTTGGCGGCCAAGAGAACGCCCGAGGCTCCGCCCCCGACAATCGTTACATCGAAAGTCATCGGTTCGTTTGATCCGGGGCAGGGGTGTTGTGGGAGGCGACCACCAGCAGACCCTCTTCCGGACCAGGGCGAGTGGCCCAGCCAGCCGGCAGAGACGAACCCGGACGGACGAGTGCTCCGGCCAGGTCGACATCTTGATGAAACACCACCATGTCTATGTCGGACCTACCAGAGAATTGCGCTCCACTCAGGTCCGCGTTCCCATGGAACTGCGACTCCCTCAAGTCTACATCTTTATCGAATCGCAGCCCGCTCAGGTCGGCGTCGTCGCGAAATTCAGCTCCACTCAGGTTGACATTCCCGTGGAATCGCACCTCACTCAGTTTGACGTACTGAAAGAATCGTACGTCACCCAAGTTGACGTACTCATGAAACTGCACCCCTTGCACGTCGATGGGTCCGTGAAACCATGTCCTTTCCAAGTCGGCGTATCGGTGAAACTGTACTTTGGCCATCGGGGCATCCATGTGAAACCGCATGTCGCTAATCTTGGCCCAGCGGTGGAACTGTGCCCCCGAGAGATCGGCCCTCTTGTCGAAGCACACTCCGATGAATTCCGCGTAGTCGTGAAACTGAGTGTTCCGCATGGCGACTGATTCCCGGAATCTCGTCCAGGACAAGTGCACCGAGCCGTGGAACCGCGCGTTGCTCAAAATCGTGCTCCCATGAACCTGCATCTGACTGAGGTGAGTGGAGCCGTGGAGCTGCGCGTTCCATAGCGTGATCGCACCGGGGGCGCATCCCGCGAGGCCGAAGTTGAACAGCGTCGCGCCGGTGAGGTCGATGTTCATGCGTTCGCCGGCGGTCCCGAGCCAATAGTCGGGCGACTTCTTGGTGTTCGACATTGGCCTGGTGTGATCGCGCAGAATGCGTTGAGCGATGAGGCGAATCTGAAGTTCGCGACCGCGAGTGGCGTCTTGCTCGGCATCGCATGTTGGCTCGGCCACCGTCGGGTGTTCCGGCGATGACGGGACGTTGTTTCGGAGGAACGTTGCTGGTGGTTGGTAGGGCCCGCGAAGGTATGCGCAGATCATGTCAATAGCGACTTGACGAAGCGCGGGATGTGTTTGGCCGAGGCGCTCGAGGGCGAGGAGTCCGCCGACCCGCACGGTGGACTTGTCGCTGCCGAGCAGTTCGACAGCCGTGAGGAATTGGGCGGTGGCTCCGTCCACCCGCTGGCTTTCGGAGCGGCGCTGAAGTGTCAGGAGCAGAGCAGTACCAATCCAGATGGTCAGGACGGTCGTGATCGTCATAAGAATGGCGACTTCGGTGGGGGAGAACATGGCGTCCATTGTCGGCCTGAAAGGCCGTCAACTGAAGCCCTTCCGGGCCTCGGATCGACTCGCACGCATACAAGGCTGTGCGGCGAGGAGCGGATGGCTCCTCGCCGCACAGATCCCTCGAATCGATCAGTCGTTGTGCTCGTGGGCCTTCGTCCGGAGCCCATATCCGAACGGATACAGCGGGTCATAGTTCACGTCGCCGACGTTGATGGGCTCTTGGTCGAGCGTCCGCGGCCAGGTGACGGGGAGTTTGCCGGTGAAGGGGCGCGTGCCGAAGAGGGTGTCGGCGACGCCGGCTCCCTCGCTGCCGGGCAGCCACGCCGCGACGAGGGCGTCGATGTTCGCCAGTTGCCGGGGGTCGAGGATCAACGGCCGGCCGGAGACGATGACCACGGCGCAGCGCGCCGCGGCGGCGCAGACCCGGTCGACCGCGGCGGAGTCGGCCGGCGAGAGGCGCATGTCCTTCACCGGGCGCGGAACACCATTGTCACCCGGATCCCAAGCCCACTGCGGCCCGCCGACGTCGCCGAATCCCTCGGAATAGGGCGTCTCGCCGACGACGACGATGCCGATGTCATCGCGTCCGATCGGCAGCGACGCGTCGGGGCTGAAGGTGATCCGGTCGGTTCCGGCGGCCGCGCGGACCCCATCGAGGACGGTGGTGCCGGGAATCTGGTTGGTGGAACCACCTTGCCAGGTCAGCGTCCAACCACCGGCCTGGTTGCCGATGTTGTTGGCGTTGCTGCCGGCGACGTAGACCCGCTGACCGCGAATCGGCAGCGTGGCGTGGTCGTTCTTGAGCAGCACCTGCGACTTCGCGACGGCCTCGCGGGCGAGCGCGTGGTGGGCGGGGGAGCCGATCGCGGAGAGGTTGCGGCGGTCGGTGTAGGGGTGCTCGAAGAGTCCCAACTCGAACTTCTTCGTGAGAATACGGCGTACGGCGTCATTGATTCGGTTCATGCTCACGCGACCGGCCTGGACCTCGGCGATGAGCGTGGTCTCGAAGCTCTGATATTGGTTGGGCTCCATCATCATGTCGATGCCGGCGTTGACACCGGTGCGAACCTGGGTCGGCCAGTCGCCGGGAATCTGGTGAATTCCCTCCCAGTCGCTGATGACGAAGCCGTCGAAGTCCATCGAGCCTTTGAGGACTCCGTCGATGAGGTCCTTGTGAGCGTGCATCTTGACCGGATTGCCGACGCCGTCCTCGGTCCAGTCCACACTGGAATATGACGGCATGACGGTGCCCACGTCATGACGGCGAACCGCCGGGCCGTATTGGCGCAACGCCACGTTCCAGAAGTCCTCGTGGCTGGTGATCGCCACGCCTTGGTCGATCTTGTAGTCACCGGTGGCGGTGCCGTAGGTCGTGTCTCCGTCGCCCGCGTAGTGTTTGGCCGTGGCCAGCATCCGGTCGGGGTCGGACAGGTGACCGCGCGGACCCTGGAAGCCGTCGATCGCGGTCTCCATCTTTATCGCCAGCTCGGGGTCCTCGCCAAAGCTTTCATAGGTGCGGCCCCAACGGTCGTCGCGGGCCACGCAGATGCACGGCGCGAATGTCCACTGTGGTCCACTGGCGCGGGTCTCGGCTGCGGTCACGTGTGCGACCTCGCGCACCAGTTCGGGGTCACGGGTCGCCCCGAGGCCGATGTTGTGCGGAAATATCGTCGCGCCTTGCATGTTTCCGTCACCGTGCACGGAGTCGATGCCATAGATGAGCGGAATGTGCAGCCTGGTCGCCATCGCCGCGCGTTGAAACCGGTCGACCATGTCGGCCCACGCCGTCGGCGTGTTCTCCGCGGGCGTCGATCCGCCGCCCGACAGGATGCTGCCGAGGTTCCATGTGGTGATCGGAGTCGCGTCGTCATAGACCTGATAACGCTCGGTCTGCGTCATCTGGCCGACCTTTTCGGCCAGGGTCATGCGGCCGAGCAGGTCCGCCACTCGTGCGGATGTCGACAGGTTCGCATTCTCATAGGGCAGGCCCGCAGCCGCGGATGGCGCGGCCCCGAGCGGAACGGTCGCGAGCACCAGCGGGAGCAGGAGCCACGCGGATTTCGTCAGCTTCATGAGTCTCCTCGTCGTCGTCAGGCGTGCGGGTTATCGGGGGGAGCGTGCCGGCAGCACGAAGGTCGCGACCGCGCCGGCGGCCAACTCATAGGAGAACGCCTCGTCGCCCATCCGCAGGTTGAAGCGTTGCGAGCCGGTGCCCCAGTCGTCGTTGACGGCGACGACCACGACCGAGCCGTCACGGTTGCGGAATGCGACGTTCCAGATGTTGCCGGCGACGGTCGAACCGATGCGCACCGCCCCGGGCTTGACGAATCGGGTCACGTGCCCGAAGACGTAGTAGTCGGCGGTGGGCGTCGCGTGACCGGTGGTCGGGTCGATGGTGACCACACCGAAGCAGGTGCCACAACCGCCGGTGTGCGGGCCGCCCGTGGGGTCCAGCGCGACGTTCCACGTGATGACGGTCTTTGCCCAGTTGCGAACGGCGCCGACGGTGAGATAACGGGTGTGCCAGTGCAGCGTGTCGGGAAATGTGGTGGCCGGGTTGGCCGACGTCGATCCCGAGCATTCGGTGAAATAGATGTCCTTGTCGGGGAACGCGTCATGCAGGGTCGACTGGTTGGCCGGGTCGCCGTAGTAGCAGTGAAACGCCGTACCGGCCAGATAACGTCGCGCGTCGGGGTCGGACAGCAGAGCCTGGGCGTAGTCGGGATTGGCGGGGTCGTCGGCCGGACCGC
This sequence comes from uncultured Actinomycetota bacterium, assembly GCA_963736695.1. GTDB lineage: Bacteria > Actinomycetota > Actinomycetes > Mycobacteriales > Micromonosporaceae > CAVTPU01. The sequence goes on along the minus strand of CAVTPU010000004.1, from coordinate 738,307 downwards.
CGTCGTTGGGGTGCAGCGACCAGTTGTGGTCATATCCCAACAGCTTCGTGTCCAGCCCGGCGCGCCGCAGCGCGGGGCCGAGGAGCTTGACCAGCCGCGCCTGCTCCGTGTCGCGCAACTCCATGCCGGGATAGCCGCTCGGATTGCGGTTCTGTGGCTCGTTTTGCAGAGTCAACACATCGATGGGTACGCCCGCGCGGCGATACTCCTCGACGAAGCGCACGAGGTATCGCGCGTACGCCTGGTAGTAGCGCGGGTCGTCGATGAAGCGTCCGCCGACGAGCGAGCCGCTGGTCTTCATCCACGCCGGCGGGCTCCACGGCGTCGCCATGATCTTCAGGTTCGGGTTGAGCGCGCGAGCCTGGCGCAGCAGCGGCAGGATCTGGGCGCGATCGTGCGCGATCGAGAACCTGCGCATCGCGAAGTCGGTCTCGCCGGGGGCGAGGTCGTCATAGGTGTAGGCCGGTCCCGAGACGAAGTCCGAGGCGCCGATCGGCTGCCGCAGATAGCTCAACCCGAGTCCGTGGCGGGGGTCGAACAACGTACGCATGATCTTATCTCGATCGGGTGACTCCGCCAGCAGATGAGCGGAGGAGTCGGTGATCGACGCGCCGAAACCCTCGATGCGCTGGAACGACTCTGCCGGGTCGACCGTGATGGTCCCGACCCCGTCGACGGGCGCGCCGAGGGCGTCGGCAGGCTGCTCGGCCAGCAGGTTTGTCTGGTCGCCGGTGGTCAGCCATGCCCGCGCAACCGGGTGCGACTGGTTGTCGGGATGAGACTGTGCGTCGGTGGGCGGTAAGGCGCCGGTGAGCGTGATGACGAGCACGGACGCGAACAGGTGGCGGGCAAACCTCATAGAGAACCTCCGGCGAGTGTGTGGCGGTCGCCGTGGGGACCGCCGGCAAGTCCGTCGTGCCCACATAGCAGGGACATGTGGGCACGTCGTGAACCGCGTGTAACACATCGATGAATTCGACAGCGTCACTATACACAAGCGGGGGCGAAGGTGGGCGTCACGAGATCTTGATCGTCGCCCCGGCCCCCATGAGTCGAATGTCGGTCCCGATTGTTAGCCTCGCCCAGCGCACAGATGAGATATCGGAGGAACACATGGGGATCGGCCGACACATCACCACATTCCACGGCCTGCCGGTGCGGGAATACGTCCCCGGCATGCTGTTGCCCGACGATGTCGATCCAGCGTCGGTGGCGTGGCGAATCGCCACCAACTTCGACGAGGAACCGCCGTTCGAAAGGTATCTCTCGGGCCTGCTCGCCGAGCCGTGGGCGGGCCAGATCGCCGCGCTCATCGTGGGTGAATGGGGTGAGAGCTTTGAGAACGAGGCGCCGATGGGAAGCCTCATCGAAGCAGCGAGTGTGTTGACGAACCTCTCCGCGCTCTTTATCGGTGAGATGACCTGTGATGAGAATGAGATCTCCTGGATCATTCAGTCCGATGTCACCCCGCTGTTGGAGGCTTTCCCCGGATTGCGGGTGTTGCGAGTGCGCGGCGGGTCCAAAGTCGCGTTGCGGCCGGGAACCTATCCGCACCTGCGAGAGCTGGCCTTCGAGACCGGAGGGTTGCCGTCTCACGTCGTGCGAGCGGTCGGGGAGTGTGACATGCCCGAGTTGACGCATCTGGAGCTGTGGCTCGGCGTGGCCAACTATGGGGGAACCACCACGGTGGACGACCTGGCGCCGTTCTTGGCAGGGACGAGGCTGCCGGCGTTGACCTATCTCGGCTTGCGTGACGCCGAGATCGCCGACCAGGTGGCGGCGGCGGTCGCGAGCGCGCCCATCGTGGCCCGTCTGTCGACTCTGGACCTGTCACTGGGCATGCTGTCCGACGATGGGGCTGCGGCGTTGCTCGCGGGGCAGCCGCTGACCCATCTGAGACGACTCGACCTGCACCATCACTTTCTCAGCGAGGAGATGGTGAGACGGCTGACCGACGAACTGGTCGGCGCCGGAGTTGACGTGGACCTGTCCGAGAATCGTGGCTTGAATCGTCGTCACTCCGATCGGCGATATGTCGCCGCATCGGAATGACGACGCGTGTGGTGAGAGAAAGGACAATCGACATGCTTCATGCTGGCGACGACCGTGAGGTCGCCAATTCGATGTTCGAGGCGGGCAAAGCCTTGCAGCTGAAGTCGGGCGGCGGGAGTTGGCGCGAGGCGCTGGATACCTACGACAGCCTGATAGCGCGTTTTCAGCACAGCCCGGACCCGATGGTGGGCCGTCGGGTCGCTGATGCCCTGACCTGGGGCGCGTATATCACTCGGTATCACGTGTCGGAGGAGCGGGCTTTAGCCCGCTACGAGATGGTGATCAACATGTTCGGCAATCGCCCCGAGGATGTGTTCCGTCAGAATCTGGCCGTGGCGTGGGGCGGCAAGGCCATCGTTCTCGACAAACTCGGCCGGATCGACGAGCGGATCCACGCCCTTGAGGAACTGGCTCGACGCATCGACTATCGCCCGTGGGACCACTCCAAGGACGAGACGGTCGTCAGCGAGGAGTTAGCTAAAGCGGCACTCAACCATGGCGGAACTCTTCGCGACCTCGACCGCGACCAGGAGGCCGTCACCCTGTGGGTGGAGGCGATTCGCCGCTTCCATGACGACCATCGTCCCAGCGTGCAGGAGTTCGTGGCCTGGATGGCGACCAGCGCCGGCGCGGCCCTGCGAGACCTGGGTCGTCGCGACGATGCCCTTGCCCAGTGGGACTACGTCATCACCCGCTTCGCGAATGTCGACGATGCCGACGTGCAGGAGCAGGTGGAGCGGGCGCGGAACCTCACGAGTGCCGCCAAGCCCTGGTGGCGCTTCTGGTGACCGGACCAGGGCCAGAAGCGCCAAAGCCGTCACGCGGGCCAGATGTCGTATTTCTCCTCGAGGGTTCGCATGAGCGTCGCGTCGGCGAAGTCTGGCTCGGTGAGCGTCGCGAGTTCGGCGAGATAGCGGTCGAACCCGCCCGGGGTGAAGATGGTGATCAGCTTGCCGCCGTCTGGACAGCTGGCGGCGTGGCGGACGCCGGGCGGCACGTTGATCACCGAACCTGGTCCGGCGACGATGGTCTCGGCGTCGAAGGTGAAGGTCACCTCACCGTCGAGGACGTAGAAGATCTCGACCATCTGCTTGTGGTGGTGCCGGGGCAGATGGAAGCCCGGCTTGAGGATGTCCTCGACGACGGTCACCCGACCGTCGGTGAGCTCGACCGGCGTCTTGATCGTGACGTGGTCCTGTGCCCAGTCGTAGTCGGCGCCCTGACCGGGTAGCACGATGCTATGTCCCACTGATGCGTCCTTTCCGTGGCCGCCATCGGCGATGGTGTGGCGTTGATCCGACTCTGTGAGGAGAGCCTACGATCTGGTGTCCGGCCAGGGCCAGGACATACAGTGACAGTTGATGGACGAAACTGGACAATTCAATGTCATGCCCGGCACCGGTGAGGCTTCAGTCCACGTCGGAGGGAGCGCCCAGCTATGACCGCCAAACACCTGCGGATCGTCGCCTGTGGCGCCGAACCCGCCAGCGACCTCGGTCACCTCGTTGCCTTGGCACAGAGCGCCGGCTGGTCGACTGCGGTGGCGGCCACCCCATCCTCGCTGGCCTTCGTCAACGTCGTCGCGGTAGAGATGGCGACGGGTTTCCCGGTGCGGCACACCTTCGTGTCGACGCCGGTCACCGGTCGGATGACTCCGAAAGCCGACGCGCTCATCGTCGCTCCAGCCACCTTCAACAGCATGAACAAGATCGCGACTGGGATCGCGGAGAATTACGCACTCACCGCAGTCGCCGAGATGATCGGGCGCGGGGTGCCGACGGTCATCGTCCCGTTCGTCAACGCGGCGCTGGCGAACAGACGCCCCTTCCAGTCATCGGTGGCGAGCGTGCGAGCGGAAGGCGTGCGGGTGATCTTCGGGTCGGATGATGGCTGGGAGCCGCACGAACCCGGTGGCGCCGAGGCGTCCCGCCGTTCGTTTCCGTGGGAGGCCGCCGCGAGGGCCGCACTGGACAATCATCGCCTGGGCTGACGATGCCGCCTTCCCTCGCGTCAGGCGTCGCTGTTCAGGCGGGAGTCATATGGAAATTGGGGAATCTCTATGATTGTCAGACTCCTCGGACCAATCGACATCACGATCGCCGGCGCTCCTCGCCCAGTGCCAGGAGTGCGGCTAAAAGCGCTGCTCGCGGCACTCGCTTTGCGCGCCAACCGCGTCATCGGCGTCGACGAACTCATCGACATGGTGTGGCCGGACGCCACTTCAGTCCCGGTCAACTCCCTGCAAGGCTTGGTCTCCCGACTCCGCCGCACCCTCCCCGACGGCACCACGATCGTCTCGCGGTCGTCCGGTTATCTGCTCGAACACCCAGATGAATTGACTGATCTCGACACGGCGCAACGTCTCATCAGGGACAGCAGGCACAGCAGCGACGCCAGCGGCCAAGTGCACCAGCTCACACAGGCGCTCGCACTGTGGCGCGGCCGGCCGCTGGCTGATCTCGACTGCGGGTGGGCTGATCAGCAGAGGGCCTGGCTCGACCGCCTCAAGCTCGACGCGACGATCGCGCTCGCGCAAGCCCGACTGGAGTTGGGCGACCAGACCGTTCTTGCCGATCTCGAACCACTCGCCGAGGTGAATCCCCTCGATGAACGAGTTCACCACCACGCGATGCTCGCCCTCTATCGGGCAGGTCGCCAGGCGGACGCACTGGCACTGTATGAGCGCTTGCGGGGGGCGCTCGCCGACCAACTCGGAGTCGATCCCGGACAGGGCATTCGCGATCTGCACATTGCGATCCTCAGCCAAGATCTCGCAGTCGACCCCGTTTCGGCCTTCGTCACTATCGAGCCGACCGCCGAGCCCATCATCGTCCCCGCGCAACTGCCGGCCGCCATCACGACGATAGTCGGGCGCGCCGACGAGCTCACCGCGCTCGACCAGATCATCGCCGAGTCAGACCAGATCGGTGCCGAGACGCACGTCGAGGTCGTCTGCCTGTCGGGAACGGCCGGCGTCGGCAAGACGACTCTCGCCGTGCATTGGGCACACCGGATGCGCCATACGTTCGCCGATGGCAGTCTCTATGCCAATCTTCGCGGCTTCGACCCCTCCGGCGTCCCGGTGGAGGCCACCGACATTCTTCGGCGGTTCCTCGCCGCCTTAGGTGTCGCGCCCGGAAGCGTTCCCGTCGATCCGGATGCGATGGTCGCGCACTATCGCAGCGTCACCGCGGGAAAGAGGCTGCTCATCCTGCTCGACAACGCGCGCGACGCCGACCATGTGCGACCGCTGCTGCCAGGCACCGGGAGCAGCCTCGTCATCGTCACCAGCCGTCGTCGGCTCACCTCCTTGGCGGTCACCGACGGCGCCCATCAGGCGACCGTCGACCTGCTCACCGACTCGCAAGCCACGCAACTGATCGTCAATCGGCTCGGCGCGTCACGCGTGGCGGCCGAACCGGACGCCGTCGCCGAGATCATCGACAGGTGCGCCCGGTTGCCGCTCGCGTTGGCCATCGTGGCCGCACGGGCGGCGGCCCGGCCCGGTGTGCCGCTCGACCGGATCGCGGCCGACCTTCGCGACGACGGCAGCGCGCTTGACGAACTCGACGCCGGCGACCCGATCGCCGACGTTCGGGCGGCGTTCCGGTCCTCCTGCGACGCACTCAGCGACGATGCCGGACGAATGTTTCGGCTGCTCGGCCTGCACTCTGGGCCAGACATCACCATCGCGGCCGCCGCGAGTCTCGCCGGTGTCACGCTCACCCGGGCACGAACCCTGCTCGCTGAACTCGACGCTGCGCAACTGGTGACCGAACCGGCGACTGGCCGCTATGCGATACACGATCTTCTGTGCCTCTATGCGACCGAGCAGAGTCAGCGGCATGACAGTGCCGACGAGCGTCGTGGCGCGCTCGCCCGCAGCCTTGATCACTATTTGCGCACCGCGACGCGGGCGATGAATCACCTCGATCCCCATCGCGACAGAGTCGAACTGCCCGAGTCCCCGCCAGGCGTTTGTCCACAGTCGATTACGAGTCTCGATGAGGCGCTCGCCTGGTTCAGCGCCGAGCATTCGGTGCTCCTCGCGACCATCGACCAGGCAAGCGAGTGGGCGTTGCCCGGAATCTGGCAGCTCGTCTATGCCGTGGTGCCCTACCTGCAGCGGCAGGGGCACATCTGCGAGTGGGCCCGTGCTCAGCGCGGGGCACTTGAGCAGGCTCAGGGCGTCGACGACGTGATCGGACAGGCCCACGCGCACCGCTGCCTCGGCGTCGCGAACTCGTTGCTTCGCCGTGACTCCGCGGGCCACGACCACCTTCAACGCGCGCTCCACTTCTTCGCCGCGACGGACGATGTCGTTGGGCAGGCGCAGACGCATCTCAATCTTGCCTGGCTCACCGAACAGCAAGGCAGGCACGCCGACGCGATCGGTCATGGTCAGATGGCGTTCGCGCTCTATCGCGCGGCGGGACACGAGATCGGCCCGGCCCGCGCGCTCAACTCGGTGGGCTGGAATCACGCTCTGATCGGCGACTATGCGATCGCGATCGACCGGTGCGCGGCGGCGTTGACGAGGTTGACGGAGCTCGGAGATGTCGACGGACAAGCGTGGGCGTTGGATAGCCTCGGATATTCCTATCGACAGCTCGGGGCCCATGACCAGGCGATCGACTGCTATCGGCGGTCACTCGTGCTGATTCGCGAACGCGCCGACCGGGGCACCGAATGGGAGACCCTCATCCACCTCGGCGACGCCTATCAGGCCATGGGCAAGGTCGAGGACGCGTGTTCGGCCTGGCACGACGCTCTCGAGATCCTCGTCTCGTTCGGTCATTCCCACGCGGGGGCTGTGCGCGACCGGCTCATGAAGTTGTCAACGTCGATCGAACGAGCACTCTCGGGTTGATCCTCATTTTCTGGTACGCCGTGCCGGCTCACTGACGACATCCGTGCCGTTGGGGGGCGGAACGTGGGTGACGCTAGGCCGGCTCGGCGGAGAGCACGCTGGCGAACGACGCCAACTCCATCTCGAAGAGTGGCTCGACGGTGGTGACGGCCCACCGCAGATGCCCGAACACCTCCATCGCGACGAGCCCATATAGCCGAATCCAGGCTGATATGTAGGTGTAGATCACCTCCACGGGGATGTCTGACTTGAACGAGCGGATCGGCGCGGAGAGGTGCGGGCCGAGCTGTTCGGCGATCACAGCGGCCGGTGGCGTGGCGAACGGCCGGATGAGCCACACCTCATGCAGGGCCGTGAGGAACGGTTCCCCGAACCGGGCGGCCGCGTGGTCGGGTTGGTCGCAGGCCTCTTCGAAGGAGATCACACCAGGCTCCGGACGGCCGAAGACGAGCTCGAACTCGGCGGGGTGGGCCAGTGACCACCGTCGGAAGGCTCGCGCCATGGTGAGCAGTTGGGTCAGCGGATCGCCGGGTTGGCTGTCGCGGGCCCGCTCGACCTCGTGTCGGAGCTCGTCGAACAGATCCTCGGTCAATTCTCTGACCAGGGCGTTCAGGCTGGGGAAGTAGCGGTAGATCGCGGGCGCGGTCATGCCCATGTCGCGTGCGATGGAGCGCAGCGAGATCGCCGGGGCGCCGCCGCTGGTCAGGAGCTGGCGGGCGAGTTGCTTGATCTCGGTGGCGGTGGCGGTGCGCAGACGTTCTCGGCGGCTCGGTGACGTGATGGTCATGGCTGTGTGGTCGACCCCCCTTGACGATCACAAACGGCGTATGCATAGTATACGGCGTTAACTGAGCTATCTGATGTGTACCAGTCTACGGCCAATCGGCCCGGGGAAGGGGATCGGAAACGATGTTCGCGTGGTGGGGTCGTCGGGTCGTCTCAGCGAGATGGTGGGTGCTCGCCGGGACGACCGTGTTGATGCTGGTCGGTGGGTTGTGGGGCGCGGGAGTCTTCGGCGCGCTCAGCAGCGGGGGCTTCGATGATCCCGCGAGCGAGTCGAGCCGGGCCTACGAACGGGTCAAGGCTGACCTTGGCCGTCAAGATCAAGATGTGCTTGTGTTGTTTACGAACCCGGCAGCCACGGTCGACCAGCCGGGCCTGAGCGACCCGGTCCGGGCGGTCGCTTCGCGGCTGCGTCAGCGGTCCGAGGTCGCGGCGGTGACAAGCTGGTATGACACACCGGCGCCTTCCCTGGTCTCGGCCGACAAACACGCGACATATCTGGCCGTCCGGCTCCGGGCCGACGACGAGGACGCCAAGGTGGTCGACCTGGAGTCGATCACCCCAGATCTCGCCGCCGGTGGCGATGTTCGCACCGAGGTCGGCGGCCCGATCGCCTTCGCCCGTGACGCCAACCATCAGATCAAATCGGACATGGTCAAGGCTGAGATCTTGTCGATGCCGATCCTGCTGATCCTTATGGTCGTGATATTTCGAGGGCTCATCGCTGCGGCGACTCCGCTCTTCGTCGGAGTGGTGGCGATCCTCGGCGCGCTGACGGTCACCCGACTGCTGACCAACGTGACCGACGTCTCGGTCTTCGCCTCCAACGTCATCACGATGCTCGGGCTGGGCATGGCCATCGACTATTCACTCTTTGTGGTGAGCCGCTTCCGGGAGGAGCTCGCCGCCGGTCACACAACCGCGGAAGCGGTAGCCCGCACGATCGCCACCGCCGGCCGGACCGTCGTCGTCTCCGGCCTGACCGTCGCACTCGCCTTGTCGAGCCTGTTGCTGTTCCCGATGAATTTCCTTAAATCCATGGGGTACGGGGGAATGGCAGCGGTGCTGGTGGCGATGCTCGCCGCGTTGACGGCCCTGCCGGCACTGCTGGCGGTTCTCGGGCCTCGGATCAACGCGCTGCGCATTCCGCTCGGACGGCGGTCGAAGAAGAAGTCGGCGTCGGTCGACGATGGTGGGTGGGCCCGACTCGCCCGAAGCGTGATGCGTCGACCGGTCCTCTATGCCCTTGGGGTCACCATTGTGTTGCTGGCCATAGCCACCCCCTTCCTGCGGGCCAGCTTCGGCGGGTTCGACGAACGGGTGCTCCCGGTCGGCACGGCCAGTCGGACCGTCAGCGAGAGGATCGCGGCCGACTTTCCGGGCGGCGCAGTGGCCCCGATCGTCGTGTTGATCTCCGACACCAACCCGGAGGCGGCTCAGGCATATGCGGGTCAGGCCGCTGGTCTGGCAGGCGTGACCGGGGCCGCGGTGACCGCGACGAAGGGGACCTCGTCGTTGGTGACGATCGGCTACACCGGCGAGGCGACCTCGGCTCACGCCCGGGATATCGTCACCCGAGTGCGTGCGTTGCCAGCTCCCCCCGGGGCGCAGGTGTTGGTTGGCGGGCATTCCGCCTCGGTGTTGGATCAGCTGGACAGTTTGAGCGATCGACTCTGGCGGATGGCTCTCTACGTCGGCGTGGTGACCTTCCTCTTGCTCTTCCTCGCCTTTGGTTCGGTGGTCTTGCCGCTGAAGGCGATCGTGATGAACATGATTTCGATCGGTGCTTCGTTCGGGGTCGTTGTCTGGATCTTCCAGGACGGGCACCTGGCCGATCAGCTCGGGTTCACCTCGACCGGGTTCCTGGTGCCGACAAACCTCATCCTGATGCTGGCCATCCTCTTTGGACTGTCCACTGACTACGAAGTCTTCCTGCTGTCCCGAGTCCGCGAGGAATGGGACCGAACGGGCCAGAACAGCGCCGCCGTCGCCGGTGGTCTGCAACGGACCGGCGGAATCATCACCGCCGCCGCACTGTTGCTGATCGTGGTGATCGGGGGATTCGCCACCGGCGGCGCGGCCACGATCAAGCTGCTCGGAATCGGTGCGGTCGTGGCTGTCGCGGTGGACGCGACCTTGGTGCGGACACTGTTGGTGCCGGCCACGATGCGGCTGCTGGGTCGGTGGAACTGGTGGGCCCCAGGACCGCTGGCGAAGGTGTATCGACGTTTCGGGCTGCGCGAGTCGGACACCCCGGTTGGGAACGTCCCGGAACACGCGCCGCGGTCCTCCGAGCCAAGTCTTGTGTAGACCTAGCCTCGCGTAGTCACTTCCGCGATCTCGATGGCTCCGTGCCCGGGTGGACGTTTTCCTCGATGCGACAGGGAAACCCCATCCGGGTACGGAGCATTTCGCGACTTCCGACTCACGAGGTTCGCTGCGTCGACCGTACGGGTGCTCGTGGGTTGATTCTTCAATTTCTGGTGCGCCGTGGCAGGATTTCGTGGTGAACCCGAATCTGGTCGCCGAGGACGTGCTGGTCGGGTCTTCGGTGGTGGCGAACAACGCGATGAACCGTGAGCGACAGTTGACCGGGGTCAACAGCTATCACCGCGAGTTGGGCCTTCACCCATTGGATTGGCTGCGTGCTCGGATGGTCGACACCGCCGACAGTGCCGCAGGGGCGCCAGCCACCACCCTCCGCTGGCTGGATCTGTGCTGTGGACGGGGGCGCGCGCTCCTGCAAGCCGACGATCGCCTGCGTGCCGCCGGAATTCGCGATCGCTTCGACCTGATGGGTGTGGATCTGGTCGACGCGTTCGACGTCGTGCCGCAGGGGGCGCCGGTCACGTTCGTCACGGCCTCGATAGTCACGTGGCAGCCACCGGACCCAGTCGACCTGATCACGTGCGTGCATGGTCTGCACTACGTCGGAGACAAGCTCGGCGTCATCGTCCGCGCCGCCGGCGCACTCACGGAGAACGGGCTGTTCATCGCCGACTTCGACGCCAGCAGCGTCCGCCGGCGTGACGGCAGAGCGATGGGTCGGATTCTCACCGCGGCTCTGCGTGACGGCGGGTTCGACTATGACGCCCGCCGCCGCCTGATCCGCTGTCAGGGCCGCCGCGAGGCCAACCTGCCCTTCGCCTACCTCGGTGCCGACGATCGCGCCGGCCCGAACTACACCAACCAGCCGGCGGTCCATTCCTACTACGAAGACCGATGACCTCCACACCGGACGCCCAGCGACAGTCGTTCGTCGGGCGACCCGGTGTGGAGGTCATCGGTGGCGCACGGCGTTTGTGCGCCAGTCTTTAGGAGCGCTTGGGGTCGAACGGCAGGCGGTTCGTCCATTCGGCCGCGGTGATCGTAACGGCACCGAACCAGGCCTTAGAGCTGATCAACTTTGCGGTCGTCGGGTCGATGACCAGGACAATCGAGTCAGCGCCCTTCGGGACCGTTCCGCCGGGGTATTCCCTCGCGGGAGCGATCGGTAGGGGGATGCCCAGTCCTGCACCGCCGCCCATGGCGCCGAGATCGGTGACACCTGGAATCGCGGCGAGGGCCCGAAATGCTGCTGCGCGCACCTCGGGCGGAGCTGGAATTTCATAGAGCAACTCAAGCAATGAACGCGACATTTGGTGAGATTCAAGGTCGCAGTCGCCAAAATTCGGCGGCGGGACGTCGTTCGGCAATGGCATGGCTCGCGCCGGATTGCGATACGAGTCGACGAACCATGCCTTCAGTCGCTCCGGGTCTGTCGGCAACTGCTGCACCTCCTGGAAGGTCAACTGTGACAAGCCCACGTTGTGGGTGAATGCTTCGGGCCCCCCAATGGGCCCGTTGTCGAATCGAAGCCATCGGCCCTCGGGCCCATCCCAGGACTCTCCCGTCACCGCGGCGCCAGGGACTCCTTCGAGTCGATATTTGAGATGCCAATAGGCGCCGTCCTCCGCCGGCTGAGTCAAGGCCGTCGCGGCTGCGGCGAGCAGGATGCGTTGCGCCGCAGACGGGGCCGATGAGCTGCCCGACGACGTCGTCGGAGTCGCGGGCGGCGGCGAGGTCGCGGTCGAGCCCGGCGCGACCACGAAAGCTAGCGCCCCCGCCGCGACGGTTCCGGCGGCGGCGACCGCTAGCCACCGGGTGAAACGTGACCGTTCCCGGGTGGTCGACAGGGCGGATGGCCGCGCCTCGGGATGGCTCGCGTGCCACATCAACTTCGCCTTGGCTCCGGTTCGCGCACTGGGCGGCGGCGAGGTGGGCTCGGCCCACGCCTCGCGCAGGATGTTCAGTTCGTCCACTGTCACTGTTCCTTTCCACTTGGCTGGCCCAGGTCGGCCAGCGCCTTACGGATTTGTTTGCGGGCCCGGTGCAGCCGGGAACGGGCTGTCCCAGCCGGGATGCCGAGCGCGAGGCCCGCCTCCTCGGAGGTCAACTCGGCCCAGGCGACCAACAGCAGCACGTCGCGGTCGGCCTTGGAGAGCTTCGCCAGAGCCGCCGCGAGCGGACCACGATAGGCGTGCGCGTCGACGCGATCGGCGACGTGATCCGCGTGCCCATCACTGACGATGTCGACACCCACGCGGGTGAGGGCCCGATAGTGGCGCACCTCAGCTTGGTGCTGTCGGGATATCAGATTCGAGGCGACGCCATATAACCAGGGGCGGGCGTCGGGACGTGACGTGTCATAGCTGTTCCTCTTCGCGAAGGCGATGAGGAACGTGTCCGCTGCCACGTCGTCGGCGAGACTGCTGCCTAACCGGCGTGCCGCATAGCCATAGATCTGGTCGTAGTGTCGGTCGAACAGGACACCGAAGTGTTCCGGCTCCTGAACGGAGCGCTGGATGATCTCGGCATCCGCGACGTGTGTCGCTGACATGTCCATCACGGTCGTCATGCTGGAGTCACTCGCATCATTGTCTGCCTCGCTTGCTGGCACCGGGGTGAACTTCATCCGTCACCCCTTCTTCGCGCATCGGCCGGTGAGTGTTCACGGCTCCCCGTGGGGCAGTGCCGGTTTGGACCTTCGGCGACGGCGTGCGCCCGGTGCGGCGGCCCGCGGCGCTATGCGCGTACCCTGCTCGAATGGTTCTTGACCTGGAGGCGTTCTTCGGTGGCCTGTGTGACCCGGACGAGTGGTCGGCCGGGACCGCGGAGGCCATCATGGCGCGACGGCGCTCGATCGAGGGAGCGGGGTCCGGTTCGGCACCCGCGCCGAGAACCGTGCCGGAACTCGTCGTCAACCGACCCACGGTCATCCCCGGCGCGCTGCACGTCGACGGTGACCTGCACCTCTGCAGTGCCCTGCTGGTGCTTGGGGATCTGCGGGTCGGCGGGCTCATCTATGGCAACCCCGCACATAAGATCCTCATGGTGGCGGGCGACATCCACTGCCGTGCGATGGAACTGGTGCGCACCTACCTGTTCACCGCCGGAGCCCTGAGGGCCGACGAGTGCGTCTTCGTCTGCGCCTACGGCATCTCCATGTGTGTTGGCGGGTGCGAGACGGGGCTCTGGTTGCAGGACACGTGGTACAACCTCTACCTGGAGCAGGAATCCGTCGACAACATCCGGGCGCGACACATTTTCGTGCGCGACGAATCCGTGATCATGTCGCAACGTTGGGACACGTCCGCGCTCGAGGGGGTCGTCACACCCGAGGCGTTTCGACGCGGCGACAACGGCCAGTTCGATCCGTTCTTTCTGCTCGACGCGGTGGCCGGTGGCGTGGCGGCGCTGCGCGAGTGATCAGTCGTCGAACTCGAAACCGTCGGCCTCCGCCGCCGCGATGAGCTCGCGCATCCGGTCCTTGTCGGACGCGACGAGGCTCATCAGCGCTCCGAGCTGCTCGAGCGCGGGGCGATCCGTGCTATAGGCGCAGAACATGCCGCCCTCCGGGTCATACTCGAGTCGTTTGTCGAGACCTGGGGCCCGCGTGCTGACGAGCAACTGCGCGACACCTTCCCAGAAATAGCCGTTGGGCAGGTGACCCAGGTTCTCCACGAGCTCGTCGACCTCCGTGGTTCCGGCGTTGAGCAACAGCGAGTATTTGCCCGGCGTGGTCTCGATCAGTTTCAGCGGCTTCACCGGCACAGTCTGCCATCCGTCGCGCGAGGCGGGTCAAGTCCTCCCGGACGACGCCTTCGCGACGCGGTGCGGCATCGCATATCGGTCGAGCCAGTCGTCGTCGGCGGCCGTCGCTTCGATGACATCGATGAGGATGTCGTTGGGGTCGGTGCAGAGAAAGTGTCGTTGCCCATATGGTTCGTCGACCAGTCCGGTGAGGACGCGAACCCCGGCGTCACGCAGTCGGCACGCCTCGGCCTCGGCGTCATCGACGTGGAAGCCGATGATCGCGCCGGTGACGGTTCGGTCGCCATAGGGCGGGGGGAGCAGGCGCATCCCGCGTCGGATGAAGCTCAGGTGGTGCTCGGGTTCGCCGTTGCTCAGACTCGCGAACCAGCCGGTCGAGTGGTCCACGGTGAAGCCGAAGTGGTCCACATAGAACTGCGCGGTCAGCGCGACGTGGTCGACGACGAAGCACGGCCCGAAGTGGGAGACACGCATGATCAATCACCTGTCGAGCGTCGCGAGTGACCCGATAAAACCACCCAAATGGTACGCCCGAAGTGGCGGGCGACCGTGCCCGGCGCGCCGGTCGTCAGTCGTCACCGTACACCCCGCCACCGCCGTCCGCGAAGAAGCGCGTTTTCACTCGGCGGCGGTGAGTCGGGCCCGCGGCATCACGCCCATCGGGCCGACATCGTTGGTTGTAGTGGAGGGACCGACCCCTGGCGACGACGAAACACGGAGGACCAGATGATCATAGAACCTCAGCCGATTCACGTGCCTAACTATTCCGGTGATCACCGAACAACCGGAGGGCCGCGCGTAGCCGCAGGTCGGCATCGCTCCGGCGATCGGCGCCGACCGCGATTCGGCCGCGCCGCGACTCTCACCGCCGCGTTCTGTGGCGTGGTCACCGCCGGGGCCGGGCTCGCCAGCCAGATCGCCCCCGTTCACGCGGTCGCGAGTCCAGTCCCGTCGAGTCGGGTCGTCGCGAGGCCTGCCCCCGCGATCGGGGCCGGGCCGATCGTCGCGCTGCCGATTCGCCCGACACTAGACCAGTCCACAAAGGATAATGCGCTCGCGGCGATGCATGGCGAGGCCTTCGCGCACGCGTCCTATCACGCCTACGCGCAGCAGGCGATGCGCACCGGATATGAGGGGCTCGCGCTGCTCTTCACCACCACCGCGCACACCGAACGCTTTGATCACTTCGCGAAGGAGGCCGCGCTCATCGGCTTCGGCGGCAGCGCCACCGACAACCTGCGCACGGCGATCGCCGGCGAGACATATGAGTCGACCACGATGTATCCGGGGTTCGCCCGACAGGCTCGTCTCGACGGATGTGACGCGGCCGCCGAACTCTTCGACGAGATCAGCCTCGATGAGGCGCGGCACGCGCAGACCTTCGCCGAGGCGCTGGACGTGTTGCGCAACCCAGGATCGGGGCGAGTCGTGCCGGTGGGCGAGGTCGTCATGCCGGTGCCGGTGCCGATGTCTCTGCCCGCCTGCACAGGACAGACCGCGACCAACCTCATGACCGCGATGAAGGGGGAGGCGTTCGCGAACGCCTCCTACACCTGGTATGCGGAGGCCGCTCGCCGGGCCGGTCTGCCGCGCGTGGCCCGACTGTTCATCAACACGGCCGGGGCGGAGCTCGGTGAGCACTTCGCCGAGGAGGCCGCGTTGGCGGGTCTCGTCCGGTCCAACGCCGCCAATCTGCGCACGGCGATCGCCGGTGAGCGTTATGAGGCGCGCACCATGTATCCGTCGTATGCCCGGATGGCGATGAGCGTCGGTGATCTTCGAGCCTCGATGCTGTTCCGTGAGATCGCGCGGGACGAAGCCGGACACGCCTCGGCTTACACCCGCGCGTTGCGGCAACTCTCCACCGGGCGACTCACGCGTTCCTGACTGGTCCCGTCGGCACCAACCGGCATTCACACCAGTCGCATCCGCACCACCGGTGCGACATGACAACACCAGAACCGTCTACGTGGGCACCCTCTGATGGGGGTGCCCACGATTCGCTTCGACCGTCACCGCCCGCGCCGTAGGCTCGACAGTGCAATACCACAACCATTCTGGGGAGGTGTCGCATGAGCACAGCACGCCAGATCATGCACCTGGGTGCAGAATGCGTCAGTGCGGACGACGCGGTGATCGCGGCCGCGAAGAGGATGCGGGACTCACACGTGGGTGCCCTGCCGATCTGTGGTGCCGACGGGAAACTGCGCGGCATCATCACCGATCGCGACATCGTGGTCCGGTGCGTGGCGGAGGGCTTCGACCCGCACGTGTTGACCGCTGGGGAGCTCGCGCTGGGCACCCCGGTCTGGGTCGACGCGGACGCGGACGAGACCGAGGTGCTGCAGACGATGGAGAAGCACAAGATCCGTCGGGTCCCGGTGCTGGACGAGCGTCGCCTGGTGGGGATGATCAGCGAGGCTGATCTCGCGACTCACCTCGATGAGCAGCAGATCAGCGAGTTCGCGGCGGCGATCTACGGCGCACCACCGAGCAGCTAGCCGGCCAGATAGCTGAGCCGACGCCGCAGCTGGGCCGGCCAGACAGTGAAGTCGCGGGGCGGACCATCTTTCGATGGTCCGCCCCGCTTCCCACATCTTCACACGGGTCGCCGCGTCGCCGCAGCGATTCCGCCTCTCCCGGTGAATCAACCCCGCGTCGCGGATGACCGGCCACCTGCCCGCCGCATCCCGAGCCACATCGCCGAGAGGCTCAGCACCAGATAGACCCCGCCGGCGATCACGTTGGTCGCGATCGTCCGACCGGTGGCGACACTGCCGCTGACCAGCCACGGCGAAAGGATTGTCCAGACGCCAAGCACTGGCGCGACCCAGGCGATGCCGTGCGTGCGGCCGAACGCCGAGGCGAATCCCAGCGCCAGCAGCGCGAGGGCGATTCCGGTGATGAGGTTTGTGGCGGCGAGCGTGGTGGCCGTGAAGCCGACGATCCACGCGGACGCCGCCACGAAGAGCCCGGTCAGGAGGCTGAGCCCGTCCACCACGTGCGCGGCTCGGGTCTCCGCCACCTGCTCATAGCGCATCCGCAGCCCGACGATATCGGGGTGCTCCTCGATGCGCGCTGTCTGCGATGCCATCGTCACCCACCTCCTCTTGTCGGCGAATGCTACTTTTCCGGACACTTCTACCCTGTCCGGCCGTGCCCTTGAGCGTGCAGGGTCGGCCTGCCCGCTCGCCCAGGGTCACAGGTCCCGCATATCCAGCCTGCGTCGCACCCGCCACCGCCACAGCTCATCGGCACCCCAGACCACGATTGGAAACGGGATGAGCAGCAGCAGATGCCCCAGGGGCGGCACAGCGGTGCCGAACACCCGCTGCAGCATCGGCACGCCGACGACCGCTGCGGCGAATCCGAGCTCGAAGACGATGCCCCACAACAGCCAGCGGTTGGTCGTCACGCCGATTTCGCGCAACGACGCCACCTGAGTGCGGGCGGCGAACGCGGTGCCGAGCTGGCAGGCCACGATGCCGAGAAACGTCATCGTCGTCGCCTCTCGCCACACGTGATGAAGCGGCGTGCCGGGCTCCACCGACTCTCCCCAGTGCCAGCCGCCGGCGATCAACGTGACGAAGAACCCGCCGGTGACCAGCACCGCCGAGACCCCTCCGAGCAGCCCCCAGGCCCGCCACAGCATCGTCGCGTCAACCACCGACGCGCTGCGGGGGCGAGGTGACCGGCGCATGAGGCCCGGCTCCGCGGGCTCGCGGCCCAGGGCCAAGGCGGGGAGGGTCTCGGTGCCGAGGTCGATCGCGAGGATCTGCATCACGGTCAGCGGCAGTGGCACCGCTCCGCCGCTGATCGCGAAGATAAGGAACGGCACGACCTCGGGCGTGGCGTGCGCGAAGATATACACAATGAATTTGCGTACGTTGTCGTAGGCTCGCCGACCGGCCCGCACCGCGGCGACGATGGTGGCGAAGTTGTCGTCGGTGAGCACCAGCGTCGAGGCCTCCCGGGCGACATCGGTGCCAGACCGCCCCATCGCCACGCCGATGTCGGCCCGCCGCAACGCCGGAGCGTCGTTGACCCCGTCGCCCGTCATCG
Source organism: uncultured Actinomycetota bacterium (assembly GCA_963736695.1). Lineage (GTDB taxonomy): Bacteria > Actinomycetota > Actinomycetes > Mycobacteriales > Micromonosporaceae > CAVTPU01. The sequence goes on along the minus strand of CAVTPU010000004.1, from coordinate 720,447 downwards.
CCACCACATGGCCCTGGTCGCGCAGGGCGTCGGCGATGCGCAGCTTCGCCTCGGGCGAGCTCCGGGCGAAGATGAGCTCGCGATGCGCGTCGAGCAGGTCGTCGAGCGCGTCTTCGGACATCGCGTCGAGTTCCTCACCGGAGACCACCCGCACACCGGCCCGCCCGATGCCGACCTGGCGTGCGATCTGCGCCGCCGTCTGTCCATAGTCTCCAGTCACGACGATGAGGCGGATGCCGGCGGTGTGGCACGCGGCGACCGCCTCGGCGACCTCGGGGCGTGGCGGGTCGGCGATCGCGACGAGGCCGAGCAGGGTGAGGTCGGCTTCGACATCATCGCGCCGTTCCGGCAGCGGCTTGGCGGGATCGAGCTCGCGGCGCGCCACCGCGAGCACGCGCAGGCCCGCCTCGGCATATCGCGAGGTCGCCTGCTCGACCGCCGCTCGTCGTTCGGCGTTGAGAGGATGTGGTGTGCCGTCGGCGTCGAGCACGGTGGTGACGCGGCCGAGCACCGCCTCCGGCGCCCCCTTGCTATGAGCCCACAGTTTTCCATCCACATCGTCCACTGTGGTCATGAGGCGTAGGGTGGGGTCGAAGCGAAACTCGCGGCGCCGGCCGCGCTCCCGGGTCGAGGCGCGGGTGTCGGCGCCGAGCGTCGCCGCCGCGTGCAGCATCGCCACCTCGGTGGGGTCTCCGGTGTCGGCGCCGACGCCGGTCGGATCGATCTCGGCGTTCGAGCAGGCCGCGATCGGCCCGGCGAGGCGTCGTGACGCCGGCAGGAGATCGTCGAGCCGGTCGGAGTCGGTGCCGGTCCAGACCGCCTCGGCCCGCATCCGGTTCTCAGTGAGGGTGCCGGTCTTGTCGGTGCAGATCACCGTGGTCGAACCGAGTGTCTCCACTGAGGAGAGTCGCTTGACGACGGCACCGGCGCGGGTTAGCTCCCGCACGCCCAACGCCAAGGCCAACGTGATCGTCGGCAGGAGCCCCTCCGGCACGTTGGCGACGAGCAGGCCGATGGCGAAGGTCAGGGTATCGGCGACAGGCAGGCCCGCGACGAGCGTGCCCAGCGGCACGAACGCCGCGCCCACCCCGACGGCGACGGCCGCGATCAGCCAGGCGACGCGGGTGACCTGGTGTTCCAGCGGGCTGATATCGCGGCCGACCCGCTGGGACAGGGCAGCGATGCGGCCCAGCTCGGTGTGCATCCCGGTGGCGAACACGAGCGCGGTGGCCTCGCCGCCGGTGCACTCCGAGCCCGAGAAGACTAGGTCGCGCGCCTGCATCAGCGGGCCGGCGGTGTCGACAAGATTCGCGGAGCGCGCCACCGGAACAGCCTCACCGGTCAATGTGGACAGATCGATCTCGATAGACCCGTTGATGAGGCGGGCGTCGGCGCACACCCGTTCGCCCTCGCCGATGCTGAGCACGTCGCCGGGCACCAGCCCGGACGCGTCGATGATCTGGTGGCGGCCGTCGCGAATGACGGTCGCCCGGGGAGGCAGATAGCGGGCGAGTGCCTCGACCGCGCGCTCGGCCTGCCGCTCCTGACTGAACGCGAAACCCGCGTTGAGGATGATGACCGCGACGATCGCGGCGCCGAGCGGGCCCGATCCGCCGACATAGGCCAGCCCGGCGGCCGCCCACAGCAGCAGGGCCAGCGGGTGGGTGAACTGCGCCGCAAGGTCCCGCGCCCAGTGTCGGCCGGGCCGGCGGGTCAGCCGGTTGGGGCCATAGGCGACGAGCCGCCGGGCTGCCTCGCGCGACGAGAGCCCATCCGGCCGGGCTCGCAATTGGCGCAGCAATAGATTGATCGGCTCGCGTGGGTCGGGAGACGACTCATCGCCGGCGGGGCTGCCGACGTCCGCCGAGTCGTCGCCTTCTGAATCCTCACCCACAAAGGCTGATTCTGCCCGTGTCGCCAGCCCCGAGTGGCGAGTCGGCGCGACGTCAGTCCTTGTGGGCTGTGCTCCGCAGTGCCCGTACGCATCGAATGCCGAGGACCCCGATCACGGTGCCGATGATCAGGGACACGGCGATGAGCGCGACGTGGACCCACAGGAACGAGGTGCCCGAGCCCTCACCGACCTGTCGGGTCGACCACGACCGGGGGTCGTTCCAGATCGCGACCATGAAACGCGGCCAGATGACCCAAGTCCAGACCCCGACGGCGATGAGAAACCAGGACCATCCGCGTGAAAGCACCATGGTGGGGGAGTATGCCACGCCACGTCACTCCCGCCACTTGATGGAACACCCCATGCTCGGACGGTGCGGTTCGGGCACGGCCTCGCCGGCAAGCACCCGGTCGATCGCCTCGCGCAGCGACGCGCCCGTCACCTGCTGTTTGTTGCCGGGGGTGGAGTCGTCAAACGCGCCCCGATAGGCCAGGCGCAGCCCCGCGTCGAAGAGGAAGAAGTCCGGAGTGCAGGCTGCCCGATAGGCCCGCCCGACGGTTTGGTCGGCGTCGACGAGATAGGGGAAGTCCCACCCGGCCCGCTCGGCCTGTTCGGCGAGCCGGGCGGGGGCGTCATCGGGATAGGCCTCGGCGTCGTTGGTGCAGATCGCCGCGATCGCCAAGCCCGCGACGTCGCGAGTGAGCGCGCCGAACTCATGTTCGAGATGCTTCACGTACGGGCAGTGGTTGCACACGAACGCAACCAGCAGCGGTCGCCCTGCCGCGATCTCGTCGCGGGAGAAGACAACGCCATGCGCGTCCGGGAGTGTGAAATCGGGTGCCGGTGTGCCCAGTTCGACCATGAGTGACTCGACCGCCATGACGTCACTTTAGCCCCGGACACACCAGGGGGCGCGTCGATGGGTGGTTGTCGAATGCAAAGGCCGCCCGTCGCGGCCTGTTCGGCGAGGATGAGGCGACGCCGGCGTGTGCTGGGCGACTTCGACGAATGTGAGGTGCGGGAGTGGCTGCATCGCAGAGATCCGACCGGCGGCCCGGCCGTCGCGTCATCGTGGTGACTGTCCTCGGGGTGATGGTGCTCGGCGGGCTCAGCGCCTGCGCGGGACTCGCGGGACCCAACAATGTGGCCGATGTGGACACCGGCCACATTTCAGGTTTCTGGGCCGGATTGTGGCAGGGGATAATTCTGCCGATCTCGTTTATCATCTCGCTCTTCACCGACAGTGTGAGCATCTATGACGTGCACAACAACGGCAACTGGTATGACTTCGGATTCGTGTTGGGCGCTGGAGTGCTGGGCGGCGCCGGGCGTTGGGGTTCCTGCCGGAGATGACGTCGACCACCCCGCCGCTGCGCTCCGGCGTGCTCGCCAGCGGGCGGTGGGCGGGGTGGTGTCGGTTCGTCAGGCCTTGCCGCGGCGGGTGCCGGAGCGAGCGCCACGAGTGGTGGTGGTGGCCCGAGAACCCGAGCGCCCCGCTGCGGCGCGGGCGGTGCTCTTCTTCGCGGGGCCGGCCGCGGCTTTGGTGGTGGAGCGGGTGGAGGCGGCCGGGGTTTTGGTCTCGGCCGCGGGCTGGGCGCGTCCGGCCTCGGCCTGATAGCGGTCGATCACCGACTGCGGGATACGCCCCCGAGTGGAGACGCCCAACCCCTTGCGCTGCGCCCATTGGCGGATCGCCTGGCTCTGCAGGCCATCCGGGCGGGTCCGGGCTGCGCCGCCGGCGACGGGTTGGCCGCGATGCCCGGCCGCGGGGGTTCGGGTGTGTCGCACCCGACGCGCGTTCAGCAGATAGCGGTCGAGCGACGCACGCAACTCCTTGGCGTGTTTCGCGGACAGGTCGATTTCAAATGTGGAGCCGTCCAGACCAAAAGTGACGGTTTCGTCGGCGCGACTGCCGTCGAGGTCATCTATGAGTCTGAACTCTACCTTGCGGGCCATCTATCTACCTTCTCACCTGCGGGAACATGTGCTAGGAGCATCATGCAACGAAAGATCAGCCGGAGTATAGGAAACCCCCGCACGGGGTGTTTACGCACTGTCGCCACGCGTGGTGATTTTCGCCGATCCGGGGCTTATGATTATTCCCCGCACATCCAACTATGTCCATCGTTCGCGGATATTCTCCGTACGTGTGGTCGGCTGCGGGTGGCCGAACAATCTCCGACCACCCGCAATCCGGGTCACGAATTCACGTCAGTTCGCTGACAGCACATCCACGACGAACCGCAGCGGCCCGGCCGGACGACCACCTTCGCCGGAGTCGCCATAGGCCAGATCGGCCGGAATATCAAGCTGGATGCGACTGCCGACGGTCGCGCCGACCAGGCCCTGATCCCACCCGGCGATAACGTTTCCCTGTCCGAGCGTGAAAGTGAACGGCTGCGACCGTTTCCACGACGAGTCGAATTCTTCTCCGGTCTTGTAGAAAACACCCACGTAATTGACCGTGATCTCCTGACCGGCCTGAACCGCCGGCCCCGACCCACGAACAAGGGGGGTCGCGACGAGCTTCGTCAGCGGGGTGGTGGCCGCTTTCACGACGGGCTTCGCCGCCAACGCGGGGTCCGTCGGTGTGGACGCGGTCGGGCTCTCATTCGCCCCCGCACTCGCCCCCGCGCTCGGCGTCGAACCCGGGGACGCCGCGGTCTTCTTTCCGTCGAAACCGCCGTTGAGGGCGATGAGGCCGAAGACGACCGCGATCACCCCGAGCGCGGCGCCGCCCTGCGCCGCGAGGCGCCGGCGCCGTTCGGCGTTGAGCCGGCGCTGCTTGGCGACGCGACCAGCCTCCCGCCGCTCCGCCTTGGGCGCCATCACAGTGCCATCCGGCCGTACGCTTTGCCGGTTGTTGTCCTTTTTGCTCACGGAATGCTCCTTGACCGGTTCTATCAGCTCCGCCCCGTTGCGGCGAAGCCTATCCTCGTCAGGACAGACAGGCGAGAACGCGAGGTGGTGGCGAAGATGACCGACGTGCCGCAACGGGCCCGAGTCGTGGTGATCGGGGGTGGGGTTATCGGCACCTCCGTCGCCTATCACCTCGCCGCCCAGGGATGCCGCGACGTGGTGCTGCTCGAACGGGACAAGCTCACCAGCGGCACCACGTGGCACGCCGCCGGCCTGATGGTGACTTTCGGTTCCCTTTCGTCGACGGCCACGCAGATGCGCCAATACACCCGGTCGCTCTACAGTCGACTCGAGGCCGAGACCGGTCTCTCGACCGGCTTCTCGCCGGTCGGTTTCATCGAGGTCGCCGCCGACGTCGACCGACTGACCGAATATCGGCGCATCGCCGCGTTCAACCGACACTGCGGCGTCGACGTGCACGAGATATCCGCCCGCGAGGTCGGCGAATTGTTTCCGCTCGCCCGCGTCGACGACATTCTCGCCGGCTTCTATGTGCCCGACGACGGGCGGGCCAACCCGGTCGACGTGACGATGTCACTGGCCAAAGGGGCGCGTATGCGTGGCGTGCGCGTCATCGAATCGACGCCGGTCACCGAGGTGCTGCACCGACGGGGCGTCGTGACCGGCGTGCGCACCCCGGTCGGCGACATCGAAGCCGAGATCGTCGTCAACTGCGCCGGCATGTGGGCCCGCCAACTCGGCGCCGATGTCGGCGTCTGCGTTCCCCTGCAAGCGGCCGAGCACTATTACCTCATTACCGACGCGATCGACGGCGTCGACCGGCGCTGGCCGGTGCTCGAAGACCCGGCGGCGCACGGCTATTATCGGGAGGAGAGCGGCGGCCTCATGGTCGGGCTCTTCGAACCGGCCGGCGCCGGATGGCGGGTCGACGAGATCCCGACGGACTTCTCCTTCGGCACCCTGCCACCCGACTGGGACCGGATGGCGCCCTTTCTGCAGCGGGCCATGGGACGTGTCCCGATCACCCTCGACGCCGGTGTGCGCACCTTCTTCTGCGGACCGGAGAGTTTCACGCCCGACGTCAACCCGATCGTCGGTGAAGCCCCCGAACTCGCCAACTATTTCGTCGCGGCCGGACTCAACTCGATCGGCATCCTCAGCGGTGGCGGAATCGGCCGGGCGCTCGCCCACTGGATCCTCACCGGCGCCCCCGACATCGACGTCACCGCCATCACGATCGACCGCTTCGCGCCACACCAGGCAACGCCCCGCTATCGCGCGGACAGGGTCGGCGAATCCCTCGGATCGGTCTACCAGACCCACTATCCCGGCCGGGCGATGCGCGGCGGGCGAGGGGCGCGGCGGACCCCATTGCATGAGCGGCTCGCGGAGCGGGGCGCCCGCTTCCGTGAGGTGAGCGGGTGGGAGGCCGCCGACTGGTTCGGCGCCCCGGACCCCACCGTCGACCCGATCGCCGTCAGTGAGTGGCTCTCGTGGGACCGGCCGGAGTGGTTCGACCGATGGGCCGACGAACACCATGCGGCCCGCGCCGGCGTCGTCATCATGGACATGTCGTTCATGGCGAGATTCCTCGTGCAGGGCCGTGACGCCGGCCGGGCACTGGAGTGGTTGTCAGCCAACCGGGTCGACGGCGAGCCGGGCACCATCACCTATACCCAGTGGCTCAACGACAACGGCACCATCGAAGCCGACGTCACCGTCACAAAACTCGACGACGATCGATTCTGGGTCATCGCCACCGACACCGCCCACCGGCACGTTCTGGCCTGGATGCGGCGGCAGTTCGCCCGCTTCGACGGCGGTCACGCGCACGTGAGCGTCACCGACATCACCTCCGGCTTCGCCCAGATCAACCTGCAGGGCCCGAAGTCGCGCGAACTGCTGTCCACACTCACCAGTGCCGACCTCACCGACCGGGCGTGGGCGTTTCGCGGCGTGCGCGAGATAGACCTCGGATATGCGCGGGCGGTCGGCGCGCGCATCACCTATGTTGGAGAGCTGGGGTACGAGCTGCATGTCCCCGCCGACTTCGCGGTGCACGTGCACGACGAACTGGTCGCGGCGGGTGAGCGGTTCGGGCTACGGCATGCGGGTCTCCGGGCGCTCGGCAGTCTGCGGCTGGAGAAGGGCTACCGAGACTATGGGCACGACATTGACAACCTCGACACCGTGTGGGAGTGCGGCCTCGGCTTCGCCGTCGCGCTCGACAAACCCGGCGGGTTCCTCGGGCGGACTGCGGCCGAGGCGCAGCGCGCGGCCGGGCCGCCCGAGCGCCGGCTCGTCCAGGTGCTCGTCACCGACCCGAAGCCGCTGATGTTCCACGGTGAGATCGTGCGCCGCGACGGCGTGGCGGTGGGCTATCTGCGTTCGGCCTCCTATGGATTCACCCTCGGTGGTGCGGTCGGGCTCGCGATGATCGACGCCGGGCACCCCTTCGATCAGTCCTATCTCGACTCCGGGGAGTGGAGTGTGGAGATCGCCGGCGCGAGCTATCCGGCTCGGGTGAGTCTGCGCCCACTCTATGATCCGACCAACGCCCGGATCAGACCGCCTGAGCCAGCGTGAGCGCGAATTGTCCCAACGGATCGGTCCACCAGCGCCGCACGGCGAAGCGGGCGTCCGCGAGCTCGGCGGCGACCCGCTCCTCACGGAACTTCGCGGAGACCTCGGTGCGCATCTGCTCGCCCTCGGCGAATCGGACGTCGAGAGCGAGCGCCCCGACGCGCACGTCGATCGGTTTCTCGGCGCGCAGGCGCATCTCGATCCATTCGTTCGTCGGATCCCAGTGCGCGACGTGGGTGAACGCCTCGACGGGGAAGTCGGCGTCGAGCTCCCGGTTGAGCACTCTCAACACGTTGCGGTTGAATTCGGCGGTCACTCCGGACGCGTCGTCATAGGCGGACACCAACGTCGCCGGATCCTTGACGAGGTCGGTGCCGAGCAGCAGCCACTCGCCGGGCGTCAACTGTGATCTCACGTCGGTGAGAAACATGGCCCGCTCGGCGGGAAGCAGGTTGCCGATGGTGCCACCGAGAAAGACGACGAGGCGTCCGGAGTCGCCAGGAATATGCTTCAGGTGCGTGGTGAAGTCGGCCACGATCGCGTGGACGAACAAGGCCGGATATTCGGCGTTGATGGCCTCGGCGGCGGCCGTCAGCGCGGTCGCGGAGACATCCAACGGCACGAATGTGGTGATGCCGCCGTGGTTGTGCATGGCGTCGAGCAGCAGACGGGTCTTGTCCGACGAACCCGATCCGAGCTCGACGACCGTCGTCGCGCCGGTGACCTCGGCGATCTCGACGGCCCGTTCGCGCAGGATCGTTCGTTCCGCGCGGGTCGGATAATATTCGGGCAGCGTGGTGATCTGTTCGAACAGCTCACTGCCGCGCGCGTCATAGAACCACTTGGGCGGCAGCCATTTTGGCTCGCCCATGAGCCCGCGTCGGGCGTCGACCAGCAGCGACTCCCGCAGGTCTGCGTCGGTGAGGTGCACGTCGAGCTTCACAGGTTCTCCAACTCGTAGCCCGCCTGGTCGGCGATGATCAATGTCCGGTCCGGCAACTCAATCCATCCCGGCTCATGGTCGAATGGTTCCGACGCGACGACGACGCGGCCACCGGCCGGCGACGTCGCGTCGGGTTCGTGGCGCAGCCACAACGAGTGGCCGACCGTCGTGGCCCACCCGCGTTCTCCGTCGGTGAGCAGCAGATTGAGGCGTGAGCCGGGGGCTGCGCGGAGCACGCTCGCCACCGTGGTCGCCAGGGCCGTCGCGGGTTCGGTGCCGGCGCGCAACTCATGGCGTACCAGGGCCCATAGCAGGGCGGAGTCGGTGGGTGCGTCAAGGGTGAGCAGGTCGGCGGTCGGCAGTCGACGAGCGAGCTCAGCGACAGTGTGCGGCCACCCCTCCACTACCCCGTTGTGGCTGAAGAGCCACCCGTCGGCGGCGAAGGGGGCGCACGCGGTGGCGGTCACCGTCATGCCTTCGGTCGCCGACCGGACTGCGGCGAGCATCGCCCCGGAGATCGTCAATGGTGCGAGGGCAGTCAGATTCGTGTCGCTCCAGATCGGACAGTCGCGGCGATATGTTGTGACGGATCCGCCGGTGAACCAACCCACCCCGAAGCCGTCGGCGTTGATCGTGCCGCCGCCACGCATCTCCCGCGGCGCCCACGACTGGCGAGCCAATGAGTGCGGCGGGTCGAAAAGCAACGCCCGCAGCGATTGTGGCGAACCGAGATAGAGCAGATGTCGGCACATCAGCCGAGCTCGCCCGGCCGCGGGTCGCGGGCGCACCGCAGACCGCTGAAGATCTGCCGGCGGATCGGGAAGTCCCAGTTGCGGAACGTGCCCCGGCAGGCCACCGGGTCGGCGCCGAACGAACCGCCGCGCAGCACCTTGTAGTCGGGTCCGAAGAACACCTCGGAGTACTCCCGGTAGGGAAAGGCGGCGAAGCCGGGGTAGCCGCGAAAGTCCGACGACGTCCACTCCCAGACGTCGCCGATGAGCTGGTGCACGCCGCTCGGCGAGGCGCCGGCCGGATAGGCGCCCACCGGCGCCGGGACGAGGTGGCGCTGACCCAGGTTGGCGTGCGTGGAGGTGGGATCGTCGTCGCCCCACGGGTAGCGTCGAGAGCGGCCGGTGGCCGGGTCGAAGCGGGCGGCCTTCTCCCACTCCGCCTCGGTCGGCAGGCGTTTGCCGGCCCAGCGCGCGTAGGCCTCCGCCTCGTGCCAGCAGACGTGCACCACTGGTTCGTCGGCGATGATCGACTCTCGTCGGCCGAACCGGGTATAGGTGCCGTCGCCATGCCAATGCATGGGTGCGCTGAGTTGAGCCCGCTGCCGGTATTCCCAGCCGTCGTCGCTCCACCAGCGTTGGTCGTCGTAGCCGCCGTCGTCGATGAACCGCTGATACTCCGCGTTGGTCACCGGCGCCGGGTCGATGAAGAAGTCAGCCACGTCGACCTGATGCGCGGGCCGCTCGTTGTCCAAAGCCCAGGGCTCGATCGACGTGCCCATCGTGAACGGGCCGGCCGGGATGAGCACCTCACCAGTGACGGGCTCGGCGGCGTGGGGAGGCGGGGGAGCCGCGAGCACGGGCGCGCCGATCCGCAGCTGGTGGGTGGCGAGCATCGTCTCGTCGTGCTGCTGCTCGTGCTGGATGATCATGCCGAAGACGAATCCGTGCTCCACCAGCGGCCGGTCCGTCAACGACACCGTCTCGAGAATGTCGAGAACCTTGTCGCGTACGGTGCGCACATAGGCGCGCGCCTCCGCCGGACCGAGCAACGGCAGACTCGGCCGGCTCGCCCGGGGGTGCTTGAAGGCGTCGTAGAGGCTGTCGATGTCGGGGCGCACCGGCTCGACGCCGCCCACGTCGCGCACCAGCCACAGCTCCTCCTGGTTGCCGACGTGGGCCAGATCCCACACCAGCGGCGACATCAGCGGCGAGTGCTGCCGAGTGAGATCGTTGTCGTCGACAGCGTCGGTGAGAAGTGTGCTGCGCTCCCGTGCGGTCTCCAGGTGACGCGCGACAAGCGCGCGTAGACCGTCCGGCGACGATGCCGGCTGGAGATGAATATCGTCGGTGAGTCCAGTCACGGTGATGTCCTTCGGTCTGGCGAACACTGACGGGTGAGCTGCTGGTCGAGACTTCTGCGGACCATGTCGGTGGTCGCAGTGGGCAGATCGGTCGTGTCGAGGTTGTCGACGGCGAGCGTGACGAGCTCGGCGGCGACCGCTGCGAGGCGGCGGTCGCGCAGTCCGTCGCGTGCGGCGCAACGCCACGCCCCGGCCACCGGGGCCGCGATGTCTGCGGCCCGCTCCGTCGTCTCCGAAGAGTTGGTGAGCGCGACGAGCATGGCCACCGGCGCGAACCACCCGCCGGTCGACCCGTCGGAGCGGGCGGGTTGGGCGTCGAGATAACGCACCTCGAGATGGCCCTGCGGGCGCACGGGCGGGAAGACGGTGGTGAGGTGATAGTCGAGGTCGGAGAAGGTCGGCGGCTCCGATAGGGCACCGTCTATCCAATCGCCGAAGGTGATTGGATAGACGGGCACCTCCCACTCTCGGCCGGTGCGGCGACGACACAACAGCGGCGTATCGAGCACCCGCCGAGCCCATGCCTCGGCCGTGTCAACGCTGGCGGTGTCACCGACGACCGTGTCACCGCGGCGCGGCGCAGGCGGAGCGAACGTGCGGGCGGGATCGGTGTCATACCAGATACGCATGCGCTGCGACACCCATCCGTCGCCGGGCGAGTTGGCGAACAGTGCCAGCAATGCCGGACCGATCGCGTGCAGGGCCTGCCATCGGGACCCGAGCTGGGCCGCAGACCCGGCGTCGAGACAGATCTGCAGGCCGGCGGTGCCGCACATCATCGCGCGACCGGCGGCGCCGACCCGGTCGAAGGTGCGCTCCATCGCGGCATAACGCGGGGTGTCGAGAAGCCGGCGTGGCGACCGGAACGAGTCATGGGCGGCGTCGCTGAGAGACAGGCCCGCGCTGGCGAGACGGTCGATGAGATAGTCGACGTCGGCGTCGGTCTCGACATGCAGACGGGTGAGGGACGCGTGGGGTGGGGTGGAGATCTCGACCTGCCCGCCGGGCTCGACCGTCACTACTCCACCATGCGGCAAGGGGACTTGTGGACTGCCCGGCGTCAAGGTCGACGGCGCGTGCTCGCCGAGAGCGTCGGCGAGCACGATTCGGTCGAGGCGACGACGCGGATCGTCGACATGATGGGCGATCCATTCCAGCTCAACGCCGGTGAGTCGAGGAGGCCCGGTCTTGAAGCAGACCCGGGCGATATGTCGCTCCGCCGCCGCACGATCGGCCACGATTGACGTCGTCGAGACCGAGGCAGGGGCGCCCATCGCGGGCACAGACCGCGTGACGGTCATCGTCTCGTCGCCCGAGGTAACGCCATTGTCGCCTCCCACCCAGTCGTGTGGCCGTCGAAGTGACGCTACCTCGCGGGTCTGACACCGCCGCGACACTCGTCGACTCGCATCAGTAACGTTCATCACTTTGTAACAGATATCTGGTCCGGTCGACCACTATCGGAGTCGCCGTAGTGTTGTGCGGTGCCCACCAACGAGAAACCCACCGCAGTCGCCCCGTCTTCCTGGCGGGTCATGCTCTCCTACCTGCGTCCGCATTGGCGAGGGCTGCTCGCCGGCGGGCTGCTCAGCCTCGTCACCGGTGCCACCGGCCTCGCGTTGCCCCTGGTCGCGCGGGACCTCATCGCGGATCTCGCGGCCGGCCGATCGGTCACCGCGGCGCTGCTCGTGATGACAGGGCTCGTCACCGCCAACGCTGGAATCGGTGCGATCGGGGCATTTCTGCTGCGCCGCACGGCCGAGTCTGTCGTCTTCGCGGCCCGCCGCGACCTCATCGATCGGCTGACCCGGCTGCGGGTCGCCTCGCTCGAAAGTCACGAACCGGGTGACCTCATGTCGCGGGTCACCGCCGACACGGTGTTGCTGCGTGAGGTCATCTCGTCGACTCTCGTCGGTGGTATCACCGGCGTGGTGATGGTCATCGCCACGATCGCCATGATGGCGGTGCTCGACCCCGTGCTGCTCGCGGTGACGGTGGCGGCCCTCGTCGTGGCCGGTTCGGTCATCCGGCTGGTCGTGCCGCGCATCAACCGGGCCGCGCGACAGGCACAAGAGTCGGTGGGCGCGATGGGTTCGGCGCTGGAGCGCATGTTCGGCGCCTTCCGAACGGTCAAGGCCTCCAGTGCCGAACAACGTGAGGCGCAGCGGGTCCGCGACGCCGCGCACGACGCGCTGCGGTCCAGCGTCCGCGCCGCGAAGTGGTCGGCGCTCGCCGGAAACATCGCCGGCCTCGCGTCGCAGGTGGCGTTCCTCGCCGTGCTCAGCGTCGGCGGCGCCCGGGTCGCCGCAGGCGATATCGACGTGGGCACACTCGTGGCGTTCCTGCTCTATGTCTTCTTCCTGCTCGCGCCAATCGGACAATTGGTGCAGGCTGTCACGCAATATCAGCTCGGCTCCGTGGCGATCGGCCGGATCAGCGAGGTGCGTCTGTTGCCGGTGGAGTCCGATCCGGTCGAGTCGGACCACGCCCCGTCCAGCAATGTCGAACCCGGCGTGCCCGCGCAGCGTGTTGGAGTCGACATGGCCAACCGGCCCGCCGCATCGGTTTCGCCCGCGACGGTCACCTTCGACGATGTCTATTTCCACTATGACCCGCAGCTTCCCGCGGTGCACAGCGGAGTGAGTTTCGACGTGCCGCCCGGCGGAATGACGGCGTTCGTCGGGCCATCCGGAGCGGGCAAGACCACGATCTTCTCCCTCATTGAGCGGTTCTACGCGCCGACGTCGGGTCGAATTCTTCTCGACGACACAGACCTCGAGGCCTGGCCGGTCGCCGCACTGCGGTCGACCATCGGCTATGTCGAGCAGGACGCGCCGGTGCTCTCCGGCACCCTCGAGGAGAATCTGCGTTATGGATCGCCCGACGCCAGCGACGAACAGGTGCGTGAGGTGCTGCGGCTGACCCGGCTCGAGGCGATGGTGGCGCGAATGCCCGACGGGCTCGACACTCTCGTCGGCCACCGGGGCACGAAGCTCTCCGGCGGCGAACGGCAACGGGTCGCGATCGCCCGGGCGTTGTTGCGTCGTCCGAGGCTGTTGCTGCTCGACGAGGCCACGTCCCAGCTTGACGCGGTCAACGAGGCGGCTTTGCGGGAGACCATCGCCGACGCGGCCCGAACCACCACGGTGATGGTGGTGGCGCACCGCTTGTCGACCGTCACGATGGCCGATCGGATCGTGGTGATGGAGACCGGTCGGGTGCGTGCCGTCGGATCCCACGCGGAGCTGGTCGGCGCGGACGCACTCTATGCCGAACTCGCCGCGACCCAGTTTCTCGCCGCCACCAACGGGTAAGCTGCCCGTCGTGACCATCGCCCGCAGCGCGCGCCCGGAGGACCTCGGTTTCGACGCCGACCGATTGGCGCGAATCGATCGTCATTTCTCCCGTTATGTCGACGACGGCCGGCTCGCCGGTTGGCAATTACTGATCACCCGGTACGGGCAGGTGGCGCACGCCTCGACACACGGCTATGCGGATCGCGAGGCCGGTGTTCCGGTCGCCGACGACACGCTCTGGCGCATCTTCTCCATGACCAAGCCGATCACGTCGGTCGCGGCGATGATGCTCTGGGAGGAGGGGCATTTCGAGCTCACCGACGAGATCAGCCGTTGGCTGCCGGCCTTCGCCGATGTTCGGGTCTATGACAAGGGGTCCGCGCAGCAGCCCCTCACCGTGCCTGCGGCCGAACCGATTCGGATCTGGCACCTGCTGACCCACACCGCGGGCTTCACCTATGGATTCATGAACACCTCGGTGGTGGACGCGCTCTACCGAGCTGTGGGATATGACCTTTTTCCGCCACCGGGCGCCGACCTCGCCGCGGCGTGTGACGTCTTCGCCCGGCTTCCTCTGCTGTTTCAGCCTGGCACTGCCTGGGGCTATTCGATCGCCACCGATGTGCTCGGCAGAATCATCGAACTCGTCTCCGGGCGGAGCCTGCCCGAGTTCATCGCGGAGCGCGTGCTTGAACCGCTCGGCATGACCGACACCCGGTGGTGGGTGGAGCCGGAGGCGGCGGGCCGGCTCGCCGCGCTCTATCTGGCTGACCCGGCGACGGGCCGAGCGGTGCGCGACGACCGGATCGGGGCGTTCGCTCTCCAACGTCCTGATCTGTTCTCCGGCGGTGGCGGGCTAATCAGCACCGCCGGCGACTATCACCGGTTCACCCAGATGCTGCTGCGCGGCGGGGAGTTCGACGGCGTGCGCCTGCTCGGCGACCGCACCGTGCGATTCATGGCCCGCAATCACCTGCCCGGCGGCCGTGACCTCGGGGCGTTGTCCACCGGCGGTTTCGCTGAGACCACATTGGACGGAATCGGATTCGGCCTCGGTGTGGCGACGGTCGAGAACACGATTCCCAGCCGGATTCCGGTCACCGACGGCTCCTACTATTGGGGTGGTGTGGCGAGCACCGCCTTCTGGATCGATCCGGTCGAGCAGCTCACCGCCCACTTCTATGCCCAGCTGATGCCTTCCAGCGCGCATCCGATCCGCACTCAACTGCGCCAACTGGTCTATTCGGCGCTCGTCGGCTGACCGTGGTTCCCGGCGGCGCCCGCGACACGTTCCGGTGATCAGGCCCGCTAAACCAAGAAGAATCGCCGTTGTTCACCCAATGACCCAGCGTGCCCGTTTAGTCTGAATTGCGATTCGGCGTACGGGTGGGGTGCATGATGGTTTCTTGGTCTGTTCGCTCATCTGCGGTGCTCGGCGCCGTCGTGGGGGCACTCGTTCTTCCCGCCGCCCCGGCCGCCGCCGCGCCGCTCACCCCGGTCGGCTTCGGGCCGCCCGCCACATATCCCGTCGGCGCCGACACAAACCCGGTCTCGGTCGCGCCGGGCGACTTCAACCGGGACGGCGATGTCGATCTCGTCGTCGCCGATCAGAACACGGACACCGTCGGGGTCGTGCTCGGCGACGGTGCGGGCGGGTTCGGGCCGGCCACGAACTTCGCGGTGGGAGCTGCGCCATTTTCGGTGGCGGTCGGCGACTTCGACGGCGACGGCGACCCGGACGCGGCGGTGGCGAACTCCGGATCGGACACCGTCTCGGTGTTGCTGGGCAATGGCGCGGGCGGATTCGGCCTCGCGACGAACTTCGGCGTCGGCGGGAGCCCCGACTCGGTCGCCGTTGGCGACTTCGACGGCGACCGCAGACCGGACCTCGCCGTCGTCAGCCTCGCGGAGGGCGCCGTGTCGGTGTTGTTGGGCGACGGTGCGGGTGGGTTCGGACCGGCGACGGACTTTCCCGTGGGGTTCTTTCCGTTCTCCGTGGCAGTCGGCGATTTCAACGGAGACCGCAGACCGGATCTGGCCACCGCAGACCTGTTCTCGGGAACGGTGTCGGTGTTGTTGGGCAATGGTGCGGGTGGGTTCGGACCGGCGACGGCTTTCCCCGTGGGCGCGTTTCCGTTGTCGGTGGCGGTGGGTGACTTCAACAAAGACGGCGACGCCGATCTGGCGGTCCCCAGCCTCGTGTCGGACAGCGTGTCGGTGTTGATGGGTGATGGCGCGGGTGGATTCGCTCCAGCCACGCAGTTCGCGGCTGGGTCCGGCCCCGTGGCGGCCGTGGTGGCGGACTTCAACCTCGACGCCGATCCGGACGTCGGGGTCGTCGACTTCGGCTCCGGGGAGTTTTTGGTGCTGGCGGGGGACGGCTCGGGCGGATTCGCGCCAGCCGTGGCCTTCGATGTCGGGCCGGCGGGGTTCAGCGCCGCGATAGCGGACTTCAACCGCGACGGTCTTCCCGACGTCGCCACGACCAACGGGCTACCCCTGCTCGCTCAGCGCCGTGTTCGGGGCGCGGGAGACCTCGATCGGCTGCTTCGCCGCCTGTCGCCGTCCTCGATCGGCGCGAGGGCCGCAGACGACGGCGTGACCGTCCTGCTGAACACCACGATCCAGGTTCGCTCCCTGACCCCGTCATCGGGGCCGACCTCCGGCGGCACACCGGTGGTCATCGCCGGTTCGGGGCTCACCGGCGCCACGGGGGTGCGCTTCGGCGAGCTGGCCGGGGTCGGCGCGGCGGCGACGGCGACCCGGCTCGCCGTCGCGACTCCCGCCAGCGAGAGCTCCGGACCTCGCACGGTCTGGATCACGTTTCCCGGTGGTCGGGTGAGCGCCGGCGTCTTCACTTATCAGCCACCGATGATCACTCTTCTGGACCCAGCTAGTGGACCGGAGACCGGCGGGACGCTCGTGACGATCACCGGAACCGGTCTCGTCAGCGCCTCGGCCGTCCGTTTCGGCGGCCGGGCCGCGATCCTCGTCGGTGAGCCGACCGACAACCGGCTGACGGTTCGTGCCCCGACGCATGCCGCAGGACGGGTCACCGTCGTCGTCACGCTGCGCGGGCAGGACGCCCGGCGGGTCGACGGCTTCACGTTCCAGGCGGTGCTGGCCGACACGGGCGTGCGGGTGTGGCCCGTGGCGCTCGCCGGTGTGTGGCTGATCGTGGCGGGCGCGTCGATGATCCGACTGACCCGCCACGACGCCGGTCGTTAGCAGGTGCCGTTGCAGGCGAGCACACGTAGCCGGGCGAGGGTCCCGTTCCATACGTTCTGGTCGCCGGGGAAAACTCCCGATGAGGACCACTGCCAGAACGAATAGGTGGCCCAGCCGGCGGGCAGGGTGCCGACCGTGCTCGAATACCGCGCAATCCACAGCGGACTGGTGCTGGAGAATCCGGAGTAGTTGCCGGTGCAGGTGGTCCACCAGTTGGTGGTGGTGTAGATGGTGGCCCATCGTCCCGTGCGGGCGTAATACCGGTTGAGGAACGAACTGATCCACCCGCGCATGGCGGCCTGTGAGAGGCCGTAACAGGTCGACCCGTACGGGTTGTATTCCAAATCGACGGCCCCGGGCAGAGTCTTGCCGTCCCGAGACCAGCCACCGCCGTGGTTGACGAAATAGTCTGCCTGGGTCGCGCCGGTCGTGGTGTCGGGCCGGGCGAAGTGATAGGCGCCTCGGATCATTCCGACGTTGTAGGAACCGTTGTATTGCTGGGCGAAGTAGGGGTTGGTGTAGTAGGTGCCCTCGCTCGCCTTGACATAGGCGAACCGGGCACCATTGGCCCACGCGGCGGACCAGTTGACGTTGCCTTGATAGCCGGAGACGTCCATGCCGGGCAGCCCCGCCGGGGCCGCCGACGCGGGGGCGCCGACAAGTGCCGTGAGAGTCATCGCGACGATGCTGAGCACAC
Organism: uncultured Actinomycetota bacterium; assembly: GCA_963736695.1. Lineage (GTDB taxonomy): Bacteria > Actinomycetota > Actinomycetes > Mycobacteriales > Micromonosporaceae > CAVTPU01. The sequence continues at coordinate 702,834 of CAVTPU010000004.1, read as the reverse complement.
CGAGCAGGCTGATCCTGCGGGTTGCCGACATGGGGCCTCCTGGGATGTCACGGGGCGCCCCGATCGGGGCGCTGGCGGGTGAATATACACCCGTCGATTGATCGGGGCCAGAGGGTGGCGGCGATGCGGCAAAAACCGTCCGGTCGCCACCCGGTTGGACATAGGATCTGGTGACGGATCATGTGCGAGAGTCGCGGGGGCAGCATGGCCGGGATGAGCGGGGCTGATGACGCCAGCGCCGGCGGTCCCTCCGCCGTCGAGGACGAAGCCGTCCTGGAGCCATCCGAGACCGACGTCGCCGCCTATGTGCGTGGTGTGCGGCGGGTGGCATTCGCCGCCGTGATCGTCGGTGGCGCGATCGGGCTCGTGACTCTGGTCGGCTGGTTGTTTAATTTGTCGACCCTGTTGCTCATCGATAGTCGACCGAATGCGGCTCTCAACCTCGTCCTCCTCGCGATCGCGTTCTTCATGCTCCTCTGGGACGAACCCGAGTCGGCCGACCGCATCGATCGGCGGCCACGGATGGCCAGGCGAGTCATCGGGTGGATCTGCGCCGCGATCGTCTGCGCAGTCGCCGTCGTTACCCTCGCGGAATATGCGCTCGGCCGGCCGCTCGGCATCGACGCGGTCCTCGTGGGCGGGCGTGAGATCACACCGGACTTCGAGAAGTCCGTTCGAATCGCCTTCAACGGCGCGATCGCCTTCTTGCTTGTCGCGACCGCGACGATGGTCTACCCGACGAAGGTCGGCCGGGACTGGATCGGCGATGTCCTCGCCGGAACGGCCGGGCTCATCGGTGCGATCGCGTTGATTGGAAAAGCGACGGACACCCCGCAGTTGGCGGGGTTCGGGTTCGTTCCGGACGCGGCCGTCGGGCCGGTCATCGGGTGGTGTCTGCTCTCCGCCGGCTTGCTGGGTGTCTTTCCGCGGCACGGCGTGTTGCGCCGCGCGGTCTTCGACACCCCGGGCGGGCGGCTCATCCGCGAAGTGCTGCCGACCGTGGTGCTCTTCCCGATCGTCGTTGTGATCGCGGCGAACCTCGTCGTCGCGGACGAGAACGCGCGACTGTTCGTCGTCCTCACCGCGGTGCTGCTCTTCTATATCGTGCTCGTCTTCGGCGCGGCTCGGGTGGTCGACGAGGTCGAGCGGCAACGTCAACAGGGACTTCGGGCCGGGTGGCGGCGCGAATCACGGGCCAACGCCGAGCGGCTGCAGACGCTGGAGCAGCTCGACCGATTCTTCAACCTATCTTTCGACCTGTTGTGCGTGCTCGACGTCGGCGGATCGATCACCCGGGTCAATCCCGCGTGGGGGTGGGTGCTCGGCTATCTGACCTCCGAGCTGCCCGGCCGGTCGTTCATCGACTTCGTGCACCCCGACGACCTGCGAGCCGCTATGGCCGAACTCACCAGGGCCGGGGCGGGTGAACAGAGATCGGTGGGATTCGTCGCGCGGTTCCGTCGCCGAGACGGTTCCTACAACTGGATCAGCTGGCAGATCGCCGTGCGCCCCGGCGAGGCGATGTTCGCTTCGGGCCACGACATCACCGAACGCAAGGAAGCTGAGGAGGAACTCGTCGAGCGCGGGGCGGAGGCGGCGCGACAGTTCCGCATGAAGTCGGAATATCTCGCGACGATGAGCCATGAGATCCGTACGCCGATGAACGGTGTGATTGGGCTGACCACTCTGCTGCTCGGCACCGAACTCGATCATACCCAACGCGCATATGCCGAGGCGATCGACACATCGGGCAAGGCGTTGCTCTCGGTGATCACGGATGTGCTCGACATTTCCAAGATCGAGGCCGGCAGGATGGTGCTGGAGCAGGCCGAATTCTCGCTGCTCGAGCTCGTCGAGGACGTGGCCGATCTGGAGCGAGAAGGCGCGCGCGCGAAGCGGATCGGGATCGGGGCCTATTGCGAGCCGACGGTGCCGCCCCGGGTCGTCGGTGATCCGGCCCGGCTGCGGCAGCTCCTGCTCAACCTGCTCAGCAACGCGGTGAAGTTCACCGATGTGGGGGGAGTCAGCGTGACCGTGCGGCTGGCCGACGACTCGCCCGTGGAGGGGCCGGTGGTGCGCGTGCTGTTCGAGGTGAGTGACACCGGCATCGGCATCGATCCGGAGACGGTGGAGAACCTCCTCGCGTCTGGTCCGCGGATCGAACCGATGGTCTCCCCGGCCGCTGGCGTGGGTCTGGGGCTCGCGATCAGCCGACGCCTCACCGACGCGATGAACGGGCAGATCGGGGCGCGCAGTGTGCCCGGCCGGGGCAGCGTGTTCTGGTGTGTGCTGCCGCTGCTGCGAGGATCCGGGGCGCAGAATCCCGAGGCGACATCGGAGTTCGCGGGTTCGCGGCTGCTGCTCGTGACCGGCGACGAGGTGGTCGGTTCGCTGCTCTGCCGCCAGCTCGCCGACTGGTCGGTGCTGTGCTCGAGCGTCTCGTCAGCGGACGCGGCACTGACCATGTGGGCGTCGGCGTCGCGCGGGGAACGGTTCGCTGCGGCCATTGTGGACACGGAACTGCCGGACGGGCAGGGACTCGCTCTGCTCACGGAATTCGCCGCGCGGAGTCCAGTGATCATGCTCACGCGGGACCTGTCTCCGGGGATGCCACCCACACCGCCGGCGGTGGCGGTGCTGGCGCGCCCGGTGCGACGCGACCACCTGCGTGACTGTGTGCGAATCGCGCTTGACGCCGGGGCCCGAGCGGGACCGGTCGACGAGAACGGGGGAGTCATGGGGGATGAATCGGTGAAACAGGCAATCCGCGGCCGCCTCGACGATCTCGGCGCGCCAGACCCACACCAGTCCCGAACGCTGCTCATCGGGCTGGTGGACACGTTCCTTTCTCACGTGCCGTCCCACGTCGACTCGGTGGCCCGGGCCGTCGAGTCCGGCGATTCGGAGGTGGTCTATCGGGAGGCGCACAGTGTGAAGGGTTCGGCCGGCACGATCGGCGCCACCGAACTCGCGAGACGGTTCGAGCAGCTGGAGGAGCTTGGCCGCAGACATCAGCTTGATGAGGCGCCCCCGGTGCTCGATGAGGCGCGGCACGAGCTCGACGTCGTGACCCGGGTCCTGGCCGATCTGCGGCCCCAACTGTGACTATTGCGGATCGACGTGGATCTCCGACTCCGACACACCCAGGTCCACCAACCGACTGCGCATCACCGCGACCATCGCGGGTGGCCCGCTGACCACGGCGTGATGGCCGATCCACGACCCCCGCCGGGCGACGACCTGTGGGAGCGACCCCTGTTCGAACGGTCCGGGTTCGGTGTCGGAGACGGCGCCGATGAGTCGCAGCCAGGGTGATCGGCGGGCGAGGTCGACCAACGCGGGCAGGTCATAGAGTCCGGATTGGTGGCGTGCGCCGACGAAGAGCCATGTCGTGGGCGGAGTCGGGTGACGGGCGACCTCGCCGAGCAGTGACCTGATCGGTGCCAGGCCGGTGCCGCCGGCGATGAGCAGCAGCCCGCGTCCACCCGGCAACGGCAGCGACGGCACCGCGAGCCCCCCGGTCGCCGGGCCCAGTCGCAGGAGGTCGCCGACCTCGGTCTTGTCAACGAGAACATCGCTGAGGCGGCCGGACCCGGTGGCTTTGATGTGAAGCTCGATCGGCTCATTAGGTCCAGGTGGGTTGGCCATCGAGTAATAACGCCATGTGCGGGGCAGTCGAGGGGATTCGACGGCGGTGTGTTGACCGGCCCGGAAGACGAAGGGATGTGCCGGTCGCAGGTGCAGCACCGCGATGTCGTGTCGGCGCCGGTCGTGACCGATGACGGTCGCCGAGGTGTAGGGCGGTTCGGAGGTGGTCTGCTCCGAGGCGAGGATCATTAGACGGGCGATATACCAATAGGCCCGTTGCCATGCTTGCGCGAAGTCGTCGCGCCACCGGGGGCCGGCCTGCATGCGGAGCGCGGCGAACAGTGCCTCGCCGAACGGCGTGTAGTGCGCGGCCCGGACCCCGAGTTTGCGGTGCTCCCGGCCGTAGTGTTCGAACATCTCCACGGCGAGACCGGTGTCGCCCAGCGCGTCGATCAGGTGCAGCAACGCCCACTTGAGTCGCTGACGTTGGGTCATGAGCGAATCGGGGAACATCACCCGAAGGAACGGTCGTTCCGCGAAGAGCGTCGTGTAGAGGAGACCGAGTGCCTCCTCCAGCGGATCGAGGACCGCGAGGCTCTCCTGGAGCAGGCGCTGATCGTCGGCGCGTTGCGGCCAGTCGTCGGGGGTCGGGGCCCAGGACGGGATCTCGGAATGACTGGTGCCGCTGGGGTTGCGGCGGATGTTGCCGACGCCGCTCTGAATACGGCGCCTCAACTGCATAGAGTGATGAAGTGACAGCAGACTGTGATAGTCCTTCCCGTTATCCGCAACGCCCATAGGCAGATCATAGAAAGTTCGCCGAGAGTTAACACCGCCGCGGTCATAAATTGACGGAGTCGGATCGATAAGGAAACGCGAGATCGATAAATCCGCAGACAATGCGGGTCGTCGCCGAGAAAGCGCTATCGCTTATTGGTTGTGACAACAGTCACGTCAAGCGTCCGGAATGGTTGTTGTGGCATATGGGGCAATGCGTGCCGGTGTGAAAGCGCCGACCTGTCCGGTCCCAGCCCGATCGGCGGCGATCGGCGATAATGTGATCGTGGAGACGGTGGGTGAGCCAGGCCTGGGTGGGTGACCGGGAAGAGGACATATGGCGTCCGGACATGCCGAACGAAACGCCACGGACGAGCCGCGTTATGAATGGCTGAGGTCGGCCGTCGAGCACAGCGGCGACGCCGTCGGAATTCTGCGTCCCATTCGCAACGACGCCGGCGAAATAATCGACTTCAACCACCTCTACGTCAACCCGACTGGCAGTCGCCTCGCAGACGTGAGCGTCGCGAACTTCGTGACCCGCAGCCTGTGCGACATCTTCCCCGAGGTTCGACGCGGCCTGTTGCGACACTTCGTGGACGTCGCCAACACCGGAACCCTGTTCCACCTGCCCGACCTGCGCTATCGGAAGGCGTTCGGCGCCCAGTCCACCACGCGAACCCTGGACCTCGTCGTCGCGCCGGCCGGCGGCGACGACATATGCACCATCTGGCGCGACGTCACCGCGGAGGCCGAAGCCCACGAGGACCTGCGTCGCGCCGTCACGATCGTCGACGCCTCACCCAACGCGGTCCTCACGAAGACCCTCAACGGCACCATCACCAGCTGGAACCCGGCCGCGCAACGGTTCTACGGCTATACCGAGGCCGAGGCGATCGGCCAGCAGGTGTCGATCCTCGAGCCACCCGAGCGCGCCGGAGAAGTCAGTCTGCTGTTGCGGCGCCTGCGCGACGGCGAGCAGATCACCCACTATGAAACGGTGCGCCTCACCAAGGACGGGCGACGCCTGGACTGTGCGCTGACCCTCATCCCGTTGCGGGACAACGCCGGAAACGTCACCGAGATCGCCACCACAGCCCTCGACGTCACCCAGCGCCGGCGGGCCGAGGAGAGGCTGCGGGTCAGCCGCGCGTACAACCGGGGTCTTATCGAGGCCTCGCTCGACGGCCTCGTCGCGGTGGGTCCCGACCTCGTCATCACCGACGTCAACGAAAGCCTGTGCCGCCTCGTCGGGCAGCGCCGCACCGACCTCATCGGATCGTTCTTCCCCGAACACTTCACCGACCCGGCGCGCGCCGCGACCGGAGTGCGCAAAGCACTCTCCGAAGGATCGGTCTCCGACTACGAGTTGCGACTGTCTCCCGCCGGGCGCGACGGCAACGACGACGAGGTGCTGGTGTCGTTCAACGCGGCCACCTACACCGATCCGTCCACAGGGGAGGTTCGGGGCGTGCTCGCCGCCGCCCGTGACATCACCTCACGTCGCCGGGCCGAGACCGATGTGCTCCGACTCTCGGGACAACGCCGCGACACGGCGGAAGAGGCATCACGGCAGAAGAGCGACTTTCTCGCGAGCATGAGCCATGAGATCCGTACGCCGATGAACGGCGTGATAGGCCTGACCGGTCTGCTGCTCGCCGGGGAACTCAACGAGACTCAGCGGCGCTATGCCGAGGGCATCGAGACGGCCGGTCGCGCTCTCATGACCATCATCAGTCAGGTGCTCGACATCGCGAAGATCGAGTCGGGGCGGATCGTGTTGCGTCAGGAGGAGTTCGATCTCGCGCGGCTGGTCGAGGACATGGTCGACCTGCAGACAGGAAACGCCTCCGCCAAGGGCATCACGGTGGGCAGCTATCTGGGCGCGACGGTGCCCGCCGCCGTCGTCGGCGACCGGGCTCGGGTGCAGCAAATTCTGCTCAACTTTGTCGACAACGCCGTCAAATTCACCGAACGCGGCGGCGTCACGATTCGGGCCACAATGGACGAACAGTCGCCGCCCACGTCACCGATCATCAGATTTGAAATCGTCGACACCGGGATCGGCATCCCGGCCGAGGAGATCGACCTGCTGTTCAACCGTTTCGTGCAGACCACGTCGGCCTCCGGCGGCACCGGCCTCGGCCTGGCCATCAGCAAACAACTCGCCGAGCTCATGGGCGGACACGTCGGGGTGCGCAGCCAGATCGGCCACGGAAGCACCTTCTGGTTCACCGCCGCGCTTCCCACCGCGCCGGGATCAACGACGCTGCCGACGGCGGGTCCATGCGTCGACGGCGCGCGGGTGCTCGTCGTCGACGACCGCGCCCCGGTTCGGCTGCCCATCTGCGACTATCTGCGGGACTGGCACGCGGGCTCGACCCCGGCCGACTCGCCGGAGATCGGGGCCGACCTCGTCAGCGGCACACAGCCCGGGGTCGAACCGTTCGACCTCGTCATCGCCGCCCAGTGGCCGCCCGAGCCGGGCGGAGGCCCGTCGGGAGGAGGTCTGCCGGGCGAAGGCCCACGCCGAGGCGGCCCCGCCGTGCTGCGGCTGGCCGGGCCCGCAGCCGACGACAACGCCGCCGAATCGGCCGATGGGGAGATCACCGTGCCGGTCCATCGCAGCGCCCTGCTCGCCGCACTCGATCAGGCGCTCAGCCACCGGGTGCCCACCCCCCAGGCGGACACCCCGCACGCGGACACCCCGAATGCGGACATCCCCCAGGTGGAGGCCGCCTCGCCCACTCCGTCATCGCCGGTCAACCCCACGCCCTCGGAGGATCCCGGACCCGCCCCCAACGCGTCCCCCAATGATGGGCCGGGAGTTCTCGTCGTCGAGGACAACCCGATCAACCAGATGGTCGTCATTGAGATGCTGCGCCGCTTCGAGCAGACCGCTGACGTCGCCAACAACGGTCAGGAGGCGTTGGACCTCGCCGAACACCACACCTACGACCTGATTCTGATGGACTGCCTCATGCCGGTGCTCGACGGCTATGCGGCCACGGCCGAACTGCGTCGACGAGAGGCAGGCGGCGCACACACGCCCATCGTCGCGCTCACCGCCACCGCGCAGCCGCAGGACCGCGACAAGGCGCTCGCCGCCGGCATGGACGACTATGTCGTCAAGCCGTTCACCCCGGACGACATCGAGCAGGTGCTGCGTCGGTGGGTCGGGTCGGACTCCGACAACCGTTCGCCGTCGGCCTGAGTGGTGGCGGTCAACGGCGCCGACGTGACAGGCTGTGCAGCATGCCCGGAACTAACCTGACCCGTGTCGAGGCCCATCAACGCCGCTCGTCGCTGCGGGTGGAGTCCTATGAGATCGAGCTCGATCTGTCACCCGACGGCCCGACCTTCCCTTCGGTCACCGTCATCAGGTTTAGCGCCGATCGCGCGGGCGCGTCGACCTTCGTCGACCTCATCGCGACCCGGGTCCGGTCCATCGAGCTCAACGGGGTGAGTCTCGACCCCGCCGCCGCCTATCGGGACGGGCGCGTCGAGCTCGACCACCTCGCCACCGACAACGTGCTGCGGGTGGTCGCCGACTGCGCATACATGAACACCGGTGAGGGGCTGCACCGCACCGTCGACCCGGTGGACGCCAACACCTACCTCTACACCCACTTCGAGGTTCCCGAGGCTCGGCGGGTCTTCGCCACCTTCGAGCAGCCCGATCTCAAGGCCAGTTTCCGGTTCACCATCACCGCGCCCGACAGCTGGCTCGTCGCGTCGAACTCTCCGGCCCCCGAACCCGCTCCTGCCGGCGAGGGGAGGCTGGTGTGGCGGTTCCCGCCGACTCCCCGCATCTCCACCTACATTACGGCCGTGGTGGCCGGACCGTTCCACGTCGTACGCGACACCTACGTCGCGCCCGACGGGCAGGTGATCCCGCTTGCGGTCGGGTGTCGCGCATCGATGGCGGAGCATCTCGACGCAGCCGAGATCCTGGAGATCACCCGCGCCGGATTCGACTACTACCTGTCACTGTTCGATCAGCCCTATCCGTTCGCGAAATACGACCAGTTCTTCCTGCCCGAATACAACATCGGCGCGATGGAGAACGCCGGGTGCGTGACCCTCAACGAGAGCTACCTCTTTCGCTCGCAGGTCACCGACGGACACCGACAGCGGCGCGCCGAGACGGTGCTGCACGAGCTGGCGCACATGTGGTTCGGTGACCTCGTCACCATGCGCTGGTGGGACGACCTGTGGCTCAAGGAGTCGTTCGCCACATACATGTCCATCCTGTGCCTCACCGAAGCCACCCGGTGGGGGCCGGCGGCCTGGGCGACCTTCGCCAACCGACACAAAGGCTGGGCGCTCAAACAGGACCAGATGCCGTCCACCCACCCGATCGTCGCCGACATTCGAGACCTCGCCGACGTCGGAATCAACTTCGACGGCATCACCTATGCCAAAGGCGCCGCCGTGCTCAAACAGCTCGTCGCCTGGGTGGGTCGCGACGAGTTCTTCGCCGGCATGCGCACCTATTTCGCGCGCCACGCCTGGAGCGACACCACACTCGACGACCTGCTCGAAGCCCTCGCCGACGCGTCGGGACGAGACCTGACACAGTGGTCGAACCAGTGGTTGCGCACCGCGGGACCGAGCACCCTCACGGCCGTGTGTGACGTGGACGCGGAGGGGCTCATCACGTCATTCCACATCGAGCAACAGCCACCAGCCGAAGACCCGACGCTGCGCCCACACCGACTCGCGATCGGGCTCTATGAGCGACGCCCAACCGGACTGGTGCGCACCGAACGACTCGAACTCGACCTCACCGACGCCCACACCCCGGTGCCACAGTTGACCGGGAAAGCCCGGCCGGACCTCATTCTCGTCAACGACGACGACCTCACCTATGCCCGAATCCGGCTCGACGACCACTCCCTGGACACCCTGCGCTCCCACATCGGGGAGCTCACCGATCCGGTGGCCCGAGCCCTGTGCTGGACATCCGCCTGGGACATGGTCCGCTCCGCCGAACTCGCCCCACGCGACTATCTGCGCCTCATCTTCGCCGGCATCGACCAGGAATCCGAGATCAGCGTCGTTCAGATGCTGCACCAAGACCTCGTCACCGCCGTTGAGACCTATGTGGACCCGGCGGCGCGTGCGGAGTCCATCGCGTGGGCAACTGCTCAGGCCAAGCACCGTCTCGCCACGGCAGCCCCCGGTGGCGACCTGCAACTGGCATGGGCGATGTTCCTCGCCCGCGTCGCGCCAGCCAGCGAGACCGCCTTCGTCGCTGACCTGCGATCCGGCGCACAGGTCATCTCCGGCCTGCGGGTCGACACCGATCTGCGCTGGGCACTGCTGGCGATGCTCGCCCGACACGGCGTGGCCGACGCCCAGATGATTGACGCCGAACTCGCCGACGACCGCACCACGAGCGGCGCCGAACACGCCGCCGGCCTTCTCGCCGCGCGGCCCGACCTCGACGCGAAGGTCGAGGCGTGGGCGAGGGTCATTGACAACGATGACCTGCCCAACCGCGTGCAGGAGGCGATCGTCGGCGGACGCTATGCCCGCGTCGGCCTCGGTTTCGTCCAATCCGGACAAGAAGCGGTGCTGCGTGACTTCGCCGACCGTTACTTCGAGGCCGTCCCACACATCTGGCACAGCCGTACGCTCGAGATAGCTCAGAACATCGTCACCGGCCTCTATCCATCGATCCTCATCGAACAGTCCACAGTCGACAAAACCAACGCGGTGCTCCTCCGCGACGACATCGACCCCGCCCTGCGACGACTCCTGCGCGAGTGTCGCGACGAGGTGGTCCGAGCCCTCGCCGCGCAGGCGGTCGACGCCGGCAGCCCAGCACTGCCCACCCTCTAACGGGCCGAAAGACCCCACAACCCGGGACCAGCGACCCAAGGCGAACAGGGCACGACGCCACGGGCCCGCCCCGCGACGACTAGACTCGGCGACAGGTGGGCCCAACGGGGAGGGACGACCATGACGCTGCTCGCGGGAGCACCCATCATCGTGGGTGTGGACGACTCAGAAGACAGTCACCGCGCCGTCGCACTCGCGGCGCAGCTCGCCGCCGACCGGGCCAGAGTGTTGCGAGTGGTGCACGCCTTCGTCTGGCCCTACCTCGGCGTTCCGCTCGACCCGTCCCCGGTCGGTCCCCCCGACGGCGGGCTGCGCAACGAGGCGGACCGGATCGTCGCCGACGCGGTCGCACAGGCCCGCCAGGCCTATCCGAAACTCGAAGTCGTGGGCCAAGTCCTGACCGGCGCGCCGGCGAGCACACTGCTCGCCGAATGCCAACAGGCGGCCGCGATCGTGCTCGGACACCGTGGCCTGGGCGGATTCACCGGAATGCTCATCGGATCTGTCGCGGTCCAAGTCACCGCACACGCCTCGTGCCCCGTGGTCATCTCCCGCGGCGACGAACGGCCCGGCCGCGACATCCTCGTCGGAGTGGACGCCTCACCCAAAGGCGCCGACGCGCTCGCGTTCGCATATGAGGAAGCGTCGCTGCGCGAAGTCGGCATCACCGCCCTGCACGCCTATCGCTTTCCGGCCTCTGGTGAACCAGGGGACATGCTGCCGCTCGTCTATGACGACAAGACCCTGCGGGCCGAGGAAGACGAGGCGATCGCCGAGGCGCTCGCCGGGTTCGCCGATCGCTATCCCGATGTTCGGGTCAATCGCGAGGTGGTGCGCGATCGGCCGGCGCACGCGTTGGTCCGGGCCAGCGAGTCCGCGTCGCTCGTCGTCGTGGGATCGCGGGGTCGTGGTGGATTCACTGGTTTACTGCTCGGCTCGGTCAGCCAGGCGTTGCTGCGCCACGCCGCGTGCCCTGTGGCCGTCGTGCGATAGGTCAGGTCAGCCATCACTGGGATTGTGGAAGATACCGTGACCGTCGCGCACTTTACCGCGTGCATTGATTGACACAAAAAACGCCACGCTCTTTCGTGGCCCGCTCCAGCGCACGAGCGGCCGCGCCCGCGACGAGACTGCCGAGGCTGGAAGTGGCGTCGACGAACGCCGCCGACGCCTGCCGCATGAGTGGCGAACGCCCGGTGAGGTCTAGAGGTCGTTGCCGGCGTAGGAGAGGTTGAAACTCTTGTTGGCGAGCGGAAAGTCCGGCACGATCGTGTTCGTCAACGCCACCGGCAGGGCCGGCCAGTTGAGGAACGACGGGTCGACGATCTTTACGCGGGTTAGCCTTCCGGCGCCGTCGACTTCGACCCGGTGCACGATGGTTCCCCGCCAGCCTTCGACGATGCCGACGCCCGAGCGGCGCGAGAGCCCCGGCTGCGAGGCCGGTGCGGACGCCGTCGTGATCTCACCGGCGTCGCCGAGCCGCGCCAGATCGGCGCAGACCGTTCCTTCGTGCACGGTTGGCAGCAGCACCTGGATCAGTGCGATCGAGCTGGCCATCTCGACGGCGCGTTGCTGAAACCGGGCGAGCACGTCGCCGCCGCGCTGGTGTGACGACGCCAGCAGCGTGGTGAGGTCGATGTCGCAGCCGTCGAGTCCGTTGCCTGGATGGTCGAGCCGTGCGTCCATGGGCAGCCCGCTGGCCCGGGCGACATATCCCACCGCGCCGAGATCACGGGCCTGCCCGGCGGTGAGCACAGCAGTGCCGGTGAACCGTTCGGCGACGAGGCTGTTCGACAACGCGAGGTCGACGATTTCACTGATGTCGGCGCCGATGCGGGCGAGGTCGGCAGGGTCGGGCAGGCGCCGGATCGTGGCGCCGCCGAGCAGCACGCCGCCGCGCAGCAGCCGGTGACCGGTGACGCTGGCGTTGAGCCGGAGCAGGGTCTCCCGCACGCGTTGGGCGTGACTGTTGAGGATGCCGTGACCGACGTCGTTGCAGAGAGCACCGATGTCGGTGATGTGGTTATAGAGCCGTTCGAGTTCGAGCAGGACCGCGCGCATGCGGTCGGCCTCGGCGGGCACCTCGACGCCGAGGGCCTCCTCAACGGCACGGCAGAAGGCGAGGGTGTGACCGACCGCCGTGTCGCCCGAGATCCGCTCGGCGAGCGGCAGGGCCGCCTGCGGCGTACGCCCAGAAAATAGCTTTTCAAGTCCCTTGTGGACATACCAGAGGCGGGCCTTGAGTTTGAGGATGGTCTCGCCCACGACGGAGAATCGGAAGTGGCCGGGTTCGATGAGTCCTGCGTGGACCGGACCGACCGGAATCTCATAGACACCCGGCCCCTCGACGGTGAGGAACGGAAACGGTTTGTCGGCCGGCCCGAAGGCGGGCGGGTCGCCGGCGTCGTCACGCATCGGATACCACCCCTCGGGCCACTGCGCGTGACGCACGAGGCGGCGGGGGAGAGGATGTCCGGTGGGGACGATGCCGAACAGGTCGCGCATCTCCCGTTCGAACCGGCTCGCCGAGAATGACAACGCGGCGAGCGTCGGAACGCTCGGATCGTCGTGGTCGACGCGCAGGTGCAGTTCGGTGCGCCGATCGGGCCCGCTGTTCGTGTAGAGATAGACCACCCGATAGGCGTCACCGTCGTCGTGCGCGCCCACGAGCGCCAGGCGGAATCCCTCGGTGGCCAAGGCGGCGGCGTGGCCCCACAACTGGGCCTTGCTTGTGGCGACCGCCGTGCGGTGCGGGCCGACCGTCGTGCCGGTCGGGGCGAGGGGGATCGACTCGGCGGCCGGAGCGGCAGAGGGAGCCGGGATGGCCAAGGGGGCCGGGAGGGTGATGCTCATGGTGCTCCAACGATGGTCGCGGCGGTGGAGAGCAGGCTAGTCAGCGGCCCGGTGCTCAGGCCGAGGGCGGCCACGGCGACGAGCCCCACCACGAGGGGCACGGCGGTGGCCGCGGTGAAGGCGCCGGGCGCGGGGGTCGCCCGCGTCTCGATGATCGCCCCTGGCTGAGCGATCTCGATGTCGATGTCTGGGCCGAGCAGCATCCGGCCGGCACGGGAGATCAGAGCGCCAAAAGCGATGAGCACCAACAAGTAGGCCGCGGCCGTGGCCCAGCCCAGCCCGGCGTTCGCGCCCGCACGGGCGATGCCGAGCTCGCTGGCGAAGACGGCCGCCGGAGGCAGCCCCAGCAACGCCACGATCGACAGGCCGAAGACGGTGGCGAGCACGGGCATTCGGGTCGCGAGTCCGCGCACGTCGGAGATCCGGGAACTGCCGTGGTGGTGGAGGATGTGGCCGGAGGACAGGAAGGCGACGCTCTTGGCCAAGCCGTGTCCGGCCATGTGCAGCAGCACGGCGGCGATCGCGAGATCGGTGCCGATGGCCGCGCCGAGCGCGATGAGCCCCATGTGTTCCATGCTCGAATAGGCGAGCATGCGTTTATAGTCGCGCTGGCCGGTGAGCAGCACGGCGGCGACGGCGAGGGTGGCGAGGGCGAGGATCAGCAGCAGGGTCCGCAGATAGGCCGGGCCGAGCGCGGCGTCGGCGACGATCTTGAAGCGCAGCACGGCATAGAACGCGACCGACAGCAACACTCCGGACATGAGCGCGGAGACGGGCGCGGGCGCCTGCGAGTGCGCGTCGGGCAGCCACGCGTGCAACGGGACCAGACCGGCTTTGGCGCCGAATCCGATGACCGCGAGGCCGATCGCGATGCGGGTCACGCCGGGGTCGAGATCGCCGGCGTGACCGGTCAGCGTCACCCAGTCGAGGGCCAGCTCGCTGTCGATGCCGGCGTGGCGGGCGCTGTAGTAGACGAGCACGGTGCCGAGGAACGCGATGGCGATGGCCGCCGAGCAGATCACCACATATTTCCAGGCGGCCTCCAGCGCGGTGCGGGTGCGCCCATGACCGACGAGGAACGCCGTGACGATGGTGGTCGCCTCGACCGCCACCCACAGCACTCCGAGGTTGCCGGCGAGCACGGCGGTGGCCATCGCGGCGACGAAGAGCTGGAGCAGGATGCCATACCAGCGGGAGCGTCGAGCCGGTGCTCCTCCGGCGGCGAGATATGCGGGGCTGGCCCAGCAGGCGAGCACCGCCACGACCGCCACAACGAGCAGCAGCCACGCCGACAGCGCGTCGGCCCGCAACTGCCCGCCGAGGACCGATATCGGTCCTCGGCCGGCGACGCGGGCCGCGAGCAACGCCGCGTCGGCGAGGACGACGAGACTGGCGACCAGCGCCAGCCACGCGGTGGACCGGCGCCAACCCGCGATGGAATAGCCGACCGCGGCCGCGATGGGCGCGGCGATCGGCGTGAGGAGGAGCCAGAGTGGGGTGTTCATCAGTCGTGCAACTCCCGGAGCCCGTCGATGTCGGTGCTGCCAAAGGCGTCCCGCAGCCGCACCGTGAGCAGCTGCAACACCAGCACCACCAGCAGCACGTCGAAGGAGACGCCCAGCTCGACGATGAGCGGCACCCCCGACGCGGCGAGGAACGCGGTGGCGGTGATGCCGTTGTCGAGCAGCAGGAACCCGACGACCTGTGACAGCGCGCGGCGTCGGGTGGCGAGGGCGAAGAAGCCGATGAGCACCACCGCGACGCCGACCGGCAGCACCGCCACGGCCGGGGTGGGGGACAGCGCCACCAGCGGGCGGCTCACCGCGTAGGCGAGCAGTGTCAACGCCGCCGCCGCGAGCAGTGACGCCGCGATGTTGACCGAGGGGTTGCTCTCGCGTTGTTCGGCCACGACCGTGCCGAGCGCCCGTCGAACCAGGTGCGGCAGGACTCCGGCCCGCAACACCACGAGACCAGCGGCGACCGCGAGCAGTTCGTGGTCGTTTTCGTGCACGCCGAGGACCGCCACCATGGCGGCCAGCGCCACTCCCTGCAACGCGAAGAGCCGGATCATGGCCGTGAGCTGGCGGCGCCACAGCATGCCGACCGCGGCGAGCAGGAAGAGCCCGGCCGCTAGGTCGAGGGCCTGCACATAGGTGGTGTCAGTCATGGTCGCCCACCGCGACTCCGCATCGCCTTCTCCATCCGTTCATCGATCAGGCCAGAAAGAATGAGGTCGCGACGGCGAGCAGGGCGAAGACGAAGGAGCCGGCGAGCAGCTCCGGCACCCGGAACAGTCGCAGTTTCGCCATGAAGACCTCGGCGAACGCGAGCCCGGTGCCCAGCACCCCCACTTTGATCACGAAGGCGACGATCCCGACGGCGATGGCGAGCATGCCGGTGCCGCCGATCCCGACTGCGTCGACCCCGCCGGCGATGCCCCACGGAGCGAAGAGGGAGGAGATCAGTCCCAGCAGGACGGTCAACCGCATCGCGGAGGCGAGCTCGATGAGCGCGAGGTCGGAGCCGGAGTATTCCAGCACCATCGCCTCGTGGATCATTGTCAGCTCGAGGTGGGTCGATGGGTTGTCCACCGGAAGTCGCCCGGTCTCGGCGATTGTGACCACGACAAGGGCGGCGGCGGCGAGCAGGCTCGCCGGGGTGGCCAGACGCACCGGGTCGTGCAGGGTCGCGGTCACGATGGTGTCGAGGTTGGTGGAGCCGACCCGGGCGGAGAGCGCGAAGACAGCCACGAGGATGGTGGGCTCGACCAGCGCCATCACCGTCATCTCGCGGCTGGCGCCCATGCCGCCGAAGGCGGTGCCGGTGTCGAGCGCCGCCACCGCGAGGGTGACCGTGCCGAGGGCGAGAATGCCGACGACGACGAAGAGGTCGGTGGTGCCCTGCAACGGTGACGACAACGTGATGAGGGGAATTGCGGCCGCGGCCACGGTCGAGGTCGCGACGAGGGCGAGCGGCGCGAGCCGGAACGGCCAGCCCGTGCCGGTCGGTGAGGTGGGCGCGCGGCGGGCAAGTTTGCGCAGGTCTCGCCACGGCTGACCGACGCCGGCTCCGGCGCGACCCTCCAATCGGGCCCGCGTCTGTCGCATGAGTCCGACCAACAAGGGCGCCACGAGCACGACCGTGAACACTTGGATCGCCGTGGCGATCAGCGTCTGCCGGGTCATCGGGTCACCGCCAACACCACGAGAAGACTGATCACGCCCACGAATCCATAACCGAGATAGCGGTGCACGCTTCCGTTGCCGATGACCCCGCCGAGGCGGCCCAATCGGCGGCCGGCGCCGAGCAGCGGATGATAGAGCCGGTGTTCGATCCGGTCGGGCACCCGACGCAGATAGGCGACCTTCGCGACGAGATATCGCGACTCCTCGCGGGGTGTGACGTTGACGTCGATCTGCGGTGCGAGCACGTCATCGAAGACCCGCTGCAACGGTTCGGCGAACGAGGTCGCGGTGTATTGCATGCGCGCCGTGGGTGCTCCGGCGCCGCAGTCCCACAGCGCCGCCGCCCGTCGACGCCTGACCCCGGCCCGCACGAGTTGCGTTCCGGCGGCCGTGAGCGCGAGTGCGACGATGAGGGCTCCGGTGACGCCGAGTGGGGACACCGTGCTCGCGATGCCAGCCAACTTCAACGTCACCCCGCCGGCCATGATGTCGGCGCCCGCCGGTTGTCCGGTGGCGAGGTTCACGACGCTGGTGAGCGGGCCGCCCAGCCACGCGGGAGCGAGCGCGAGCGCGAAGCAGGCCGCCGCGGCGAGGCCCATCGCGATGAGCATGCTCGGCGGCGACTCGCGTGCGTGCTCGACCGATTCGCTGCGGGGGCGGGCGAGGAACCCGACGCCGAAGGCCTTGACATAGGTGGCGACGGCGAGGCCGGCGGTGAGCGCGACGGCCGCGACCGCCAGCGGCATCACCACCGCGGTGACAACTCCGCCGGTGGGGGTGGCCGGCACCAGCGACTGCAGCAGCAGCCACTCGGAGACGAATCCGTTGCCGGGCGGCAGAGCGGCCGCGGCGAGTGCGCCGAAGGCGAACATCACGGTGGTGACCGGCAGTCGGGACCGCAGACCGCCGAGCGCGTCGAGGTCGCGGGTGCCGGTGGCGCGCAGAACGGAGCCGGCGCCGAAGAAGAGCAACGTCTTGAATCCGGCGTGGTTGACCACGTGCAGCATCGCGGCGGCCAACGCCAGTCCGGCCAGCGTCGTCGAACCGCTCGCCCGCAGCACCCCGGCGGCGCCGATTCCGATGAAGATCAGGCCCATATTGTCGACTGTGGAATATGCGAGGAGGCGTTTGAGGTCGCTGGCGACCGCCGCTTGGAGGATGCCGTAGAGCGCCGACGCGGCGCCGGCGATGAAGGCGAGCAGCCACCACCAGCGGGCTCCGCCGCCGAGGATGTCGAAGCCGAATCGCACCACGCCGTAGGCGCCGAGGTTGACCATGGCGGCGCTCAACATGGCCGAGACGTGCGTCGGGGCCTCAGGATGGGCGCGGGGCAGCCACACGTGCGCCGGCACGAGGCCAGACTTCGCACCAAAACCGATGAGAAGCAAAATAAAGACCCCACCACCGAGTACGGGGTTGAGGTGCGCGGCACGTAGTTCGGCGAAGCTTTGACCACCGGCGCCGGCCGCGAACATCGTCAGTCCGATGAGGATCGCGACGAATCCCGCCTGGGTCATGACGGCGTACCACCAGCCGGCGTCGACCACCGCGGCCCGGCGTCGGTGCTCCGAGATAATGAGCAGGAGGGAGGCCCCCGCCATCAGTTCCCACAGGATCAGGAAGGTGGTGACGCTGGCGGCGACCGGCACGAGAATCATCGACGCCGCGAAGACGACGATCATCGCCTGCGCGCCGCGACCAGCGGGGCCGTGTCCGTGCCCGGCGTAGCCGGCGCCGTAGATCGCGGCGAGTGCGACCACCACGCCGGTGACTGCGACGAAGAGGCCGCCGAGCGCGTCGAGGTGGACCTCGACACCGGTGAGCGGCAGCAGGCCGGGCATGCGGGCGGTGACCGTGGCGCCGAGCAGTGCCGCGACTCCGGTCGCGGTCGCGGCCGTGCCGAGAAGGAAGGTGATCATCGCGACCGTCGCGACCCGCAGGCGTGCCGGTGTGGCGACTGCGGCGAGAACGCCGAGGCCGGTGAGGGCAGTCACCGCGAGCATGCCGAGCTCGGCGACGCGGGTCGGGGTCACCGGCCGGTCAATCCACGCAGGGCCGCGACGATGTCGGCGGGCGCGGGCGGGCAACCAGGTATCTCGACGTCGACCCCGACGAAGTCGGCGACGGAGCCCTCGACGCCATATGCCCCGGCGAACTCGCCCTGGTCGCGGGCGCAGTCACCGACCGCCACGACGATCCTCGGCTGGGCCGTGGCCGCCACGGTGCTTCGCAGCGGCTCGGCCATGTTGCGAGTCACCGGACCCGTGATGAGCAGCGCGTCGGCGTGCCGGGGCGAGGCGACGAGGCGTGCGCCATAACGTTCGGCGTCATAGACCGGCCCGAACGCTGAGCTGATCTCGATCTCGCAGCCGTTGCACGAACCGGCGTCGATGTGCCGCAGTTGCACCGATCCCCGCAGCACCTTGGCTTTGCGGCACGACAGTGTGGTGGGCCCGGGCGGTGCGGGTTCGGCGACCCGACCGGTCCGGCCGATCTTCTTCAACAGCTTGCTGATCATGAAACTCTCGGCGGGGGGTGAGTGGTGGGAAAGCGGGCGTCTGGCGGAAAAGCGAATCGTCGGTCGTTATGGCGACTCGACGGCCGGAGGCAGCAGCGACCCCGCAGCCCGCAGGTCGGCGAGCAGGTCGGCCTGGCCGGAGAGAACCTCGGAGAGGATGCGGCGAGCGACCGCGAGAAGCTCCGCGACCGGGGGGCTCGCCAGCGCGTAGACGACCGTGGAGCCCTCCTTCCGGGATGTGACCAACCCACCGCGTCGCAGCAGAGCGAGCTGCTGCGACAGGTTGGTCGCCTCGACGCCGATCGCAGCCAGCATCTCGGCGACCGGTCGTTCGCCGTGCGACAGCAGCTCCAGAACGCGAATGCGGGTCGGGTGACCCAACGTCTTGAACAGCTCTGCCTTCGCCTGATAGAGCGGCTGGCTCACCGGCGGGTTGGCGAACGTGGGCGGGGTGGGTTGGTTCATGATTTGCAGACTTTAGCAACTTCGAAGGGCGTGGATCGTGGTCAGGTTGATCTCTTGTGGCGCTGATCACCTTCACGTCGACTCCCGTGTCCCTCCCGTGTTCGTCTGTCCCGGAGTCCCGTTTCGCCCCGTCGGGCTCGTGCCCCGGTGAGCAGCCACAACGGGCAGTGACGTCCTACGATGGCGGCGGAGGAGGCCATGACGAAGGAGGCACCACACATGCCGATCCGTTTGACCAGGTCCAGCCTTCGGCGACTCGTGACGATCGTCGGAGTGAGCGCACCACTCATCGCGATGGCGCTCTATTTCTTGCTCGCCAGTGCGACGTCAGACCCGCCGCCTGACGTGTCGGCTCAGGCGGCCCCGCCGACGCCCGAGTCGATCATCGTGGCGCCCGCCACTCAGACCCCGCTGCCCATGGCCTCGCCATCCACGCCGCCCACACCGACAATCGCGCCGACGAAGCACGACTCCGGCGCGCCGACCCGCACCGGCACGCCGGGCGACTCCAAGCCGACCGGCTCCGCGCCGACCGGCGGAGGCAAGGGCACCGTCGTGCGTCCCGGTGACGGCGTGTGGCAGGTCGGAACGGTCCTGCCGGCCGGCGACTACACGGCGACCGTGCCCTCGAACTCGGCCGGCTGCACGTGGTCGCGGCACGCGAAGAACCACGATCTGATCACCAGTGGCCAGGTGCCACCCGGGCACCGCATCACGGTGACGATCTCCACCTCCGACGCGCTGTTCACCACCCACGGCTGCGGCCAGTGGCAACCGGCCGTCTGAGCGGTTGTCGGGTGCCCACGATCTTCGCTCCGTCGTGCCACCGGCCTTCGCCCGACGTGCCGCTACTCCTCGCCAGGTGCGCCACCCCTCGCTCCGAACTCTACTGTGGACGAAAGTTATCGCCACTTATGTGCATATGTCCAGCGCACATGAGCACGTCGAGCATTATCGTGGGGGTTACAGGTCGTCGGGACGACCTGTAACCCCCACGATAATGAGCAGGCACTTCCGTTAGTCGGTTAGTCAGCAGACATAACGCCACGTATAACACAATGGTCTGCTAACACAATGGCGTGCGGCCACGTGGTGTCTCGCCTCGCGCCAGGCCTTGCGGCTGTCTGCGGTCACGTGGGAGCGCAGTGCGCATCGAGTGGGTCACGCGGGAGTGCGGAGCCCACCGAACGGGTCGCGCGAACTCAGGTAGCGGGAGTGCGGTGCGCGCGGCGAGCGATCGTACGAGAAAAGTCCCATAGACCCAGCAAACGCGGGAGGACCGGTGACAGGGTGACGATCGTCATCATGTGGGCCCGCGAAATCAGGTTTCGCGAACCATGCCCGGCAGTGCAGACTCAAGCCGGGAGGTACTGACCTATATGAACATCGCACCTTACCGCGACGTTCTGCGACAACCCGGACTCGCGTCATTGATGCTCATCGGGCTGCTGGCGCGCATCCCCGCGACCGCCGCCGGCATGGCCATCACCCTGCATGTCGTCTCCGGTCTCAAACTCGACTACGCCGCAGCCGGCATCGCCGGAGCCGTCGCCATGGCCGGTGTCGGCGTCGGCTCACCGCTCGCCGGCCGATTCGTTGACCGCGTCGGCGCGCGCCCCGTGCTCATCCTCACCACCATCGCGCAGGCCGCATATTGGGCCGTCGCGCCGAACCTGACCTATTCGGCGCTGCTCGTCTGGGGCTTCATCTCCGGCGTGCTGAGCCTGCCGCTGTTCACCGTGCTGCGTCAGTTCTTCGTGGCGCTCGCCCCCGTCGACCAACGCCGAACGGTCTTCGCGCTCGACGCGATGGCGGTCGAGTTGTCCTACATGCTCGGACCCGCCCTCGCGGTCGCCGGCATCACCTCGATCGGCAGCGCGGCCACCCTCTATGCCGTCGGCGCCGGCCTCACGGCCGCCGGAGTGGCACTGATCATTCTCAATCCGCCGATCAGGTCCGAGGACGAACAGGCCGAGATCGGCGAACGAGTTCCCCGTCGGCAGTGGCTGACGGGGCGGATGGTCGTGCTGCTTGGGGTCAGCGTCGCGACCACCTTCGTGCTCGCGTCGACCGAGCTGTCGGTCGTGGCGTTGTTGCGCGGCAGCGGCGCCACCGAGTGGACCGGCCTGGTGATCGGGGTGTGGTGCTCCTATTCACTCATCGGCGGCTTCATCTATGGCTCGTTGCGCGAGAGCCTGTCCCCGTTGGTGCTCGTCGGCGGTCTCGCCGTGTTCACACTGCCGGTCGGTCTCGTGACCGGCGGGTGGTGGTGGTTGATGCTCGCGCTGATCCCGGCTGGTCTCTTCTGCGCCCCGTCGCTGACCGCGACGGTCGACACCGTCAACGCTTGGGTGCCTCCGAGTGCCCGCGGCGAGGCGATGGGCCTGCACGGGACGGCCCTGACGGTCGGTGTGGCGCTCGGCGCCCCGTTCGCCGGCGCGGTCATCGACGCGGTCGGTCCGGGCTGGGGTTTCGTGACGGGCGGCGGGGTCGGGATCGCGTTGGTGCTCATCGCGGTGCCACTGTGGCCACGCCGAGCCGTGGCGACAGCGGCACCAGCTACGTCGACGCCAGCCGCGTCGACTGCGGCCGGTCAGGCGATCCTGCCCACGCCGGTGGCGGCAGAGCGATAAACCAAACGATTGGGTACGCCGTGGCGAGCTTGGCGGCGACACCGCGGCGCACCCGTCACGGGAGCGCCGCGGTGGACCCGCGCAGCACCAGTTCGGGGCGGAACATGTATTCCGAATGCGGGGCCCCGTGCCCGTTGATCTCGTCGAGCAGTGCGTGCACGGTCGCGAGCGCCATCGCCCGTACGGGTTGACGGACGGTCGTCAACGGGGGATCGGTGAAGGCGATGAGCGGCGAGTCGTCATAACCGACCACGGAGACGTCGTCGGGCACTCGTTGGCCGCGTCCGCGCGCGGCGCGAATCGCGCCGAGCGCCATGAGGTCCGAGCCGCACAGGATCGCCGTGACGTCGCGGTCGAGCAGCCGGGCCGCTGCGGCGAAGCCGCCCTCGACCGAGAAGGGCGCGAGCGCGGTGAGTTCGTCGAGCTCGTCGGGTTCGGCGCCGAGCAGCCGGGCCATTGTGGTCCGATATCCGCCGACTCGACGGCGCACTGGCACGAATCTGCGCGGCCCCGTGATGAGGCCGATCCGGCGATGCCCCAGCGACGCGAGGTGGGTGACCGCGAGTTCGCCGGCGACGTGGTCGTCGCAGGAGACGAACGGGGCCGGCAGGTCGTTGACGAAACCGTTGACGAAGACCGTGGGCAGCGGTCGCGCGAGCAGACTGCGATAACGCTCGTGGCTGGCGGTCGCGTCGGCGTGCATGCCGGAGACGAAGATGATGCCGGAGACCTGCCGGTCGAGCAGCATCTCGACATATTCGTCCTCGGAGACCCCGCCCGGCGTCTGGGTGCACAGCACCGGGGTATAGCCGCGTTGGGCCAACGCCGACTCGGTGACCTGCGCGAAGGCCGGAAAGATCGGGTTGTCGAGCTCGGGCACGATCAACCCGACCAGTCCGGCGTCACGGCTGCGCAGATAGGTCGGCCGTTCATAACCCAACACGTCGAGGGCGGTCAGCACGGCCTGTCGGGTCTCCGCCGAGACGCCGGGGCGTCCATTGAGGACCCGAGAGACCGTCGCTGAGCTGACCTCGGCGTGTCGGGCGATGTCAGACAGTCGTGCGCGCATGGCGACTCACCTGCCGACGTTGGGTGATGTGGGTGGCGATCGGAGCGGGAGTGGTCTCAGCCCTTGGTGCCGCCCGCCGTGAGGCCACCGACGAGGTGGCGCTGGGCGAAGAAGAAGACCAGCCCGGCGGGGATGGTGATCAGCACGGCGGCTGCGGTCAGATATTCCCACTGCGGGTTGAAGCGCGGAACGAACTGCTGCAACCCGTACGAGAGGGTGAATTTGTTGTCGGTCTGAATGAACGCCGACGCGTAGGCGACCTCGCCCCAGGCGGTGAGGAAGCTGAAGAACGCGGTAACGGCGAGACCGGGTCGGGCCAACGGCAGGATGACCCGCCAGAAGATGGCGAACGGCCCGCATCCGTCGATCGCCGCCGCTTCGTCGAAGGTGGTGGTGATCGAGTCGAAGTAGCCCTTGAGCATCCACGAGCAGAACGGCACGGCGATGGTGAGATAGGCGATGATGAGCGATCCGAGGGTGTTGATGAGACCCAGGTTCGCCATGATCACATAGATCGGCACGATGAGGATCGAGACGGGGAACATCTGCGTCACGAGGAAGACCAGCATGAGCTGGCGACGTCCCGGGAAGTTGAATCGGGACAGGGCATAGCCGGTGGTCGCGGAGAGGAAGACCCCGACCGCCATGGTGACCGCGGCGACGATGACCGAGTTGAGCACCCAGGTGGGGAAGTTGGTCTGGGTGAGCACGTAGTCATAGTTGGCCAGGGTCGGCTCCTTGACGAAGCTCAGCTCGGAGCTCTGGATGACCGCACCCGGTTTGAAGGACGACAGCAGGATCCACACAATCGGGAAGAGCGCGATCACCGACGCGACCGTAAGGGTGGCGTGCAATCCGAATGAGGCGAGGCGACTGCGGCGGGCCGTCCGGCCAACCAGCGTCGGGGCGGGTTCGGGGCGGAGGGTGGTGCCGGCCGGAACGGGGATGGCGTCGACGTTGCTGGACATGGTTACCACACCTCGCCATGTTTGCGGAGCGCTCGCCGATAGAAGGCCGAGAAGACGAGCAGGATCGACAGAATGAGCACGCCATAGGTGGAGGCGAGCGAATAGTTGCGCAGCCCCTCGAAGGCCGACCGGAAGGCGCCGGTCACGAGGATCTCGGTCTGTCCGGCCGGCTGCCCGCCGGTGACCAGGAAGATGATCGGGAACATGTTGAAGGTCCAGATCGTGCCGAGCAGGATGACGGTCATGCTCACCGGTCGCAGCCCAGGCAAGGTGATGTTGCGGAATCGCTGCCAGGGGGTCGCGCCGTCGATCGCGGCGGCCTCGTAGAGCTCGCTCGAGATGGTCTGCATGCCACCGAGCAGGGTCACCATGATGAACGGCACGCCGAGCCAGATGTTGGTGACGATCGCGGTGAACAATGGCCGTGCACCGGTGAGTCGAACCACGCGACCGGGTCGAGCCCGACCATGCCGAGCGGCGCGTTGAACAGGCCGAACTTGCTCGTTGAACATGAACCGCCACGAGAAGGCGCTGACGAACGCCGGCACGGCCCACGGCAGGATCAGCAGCACGCGATAGATCCCGCGCCCCCGCATCGGGCGGTTGAGCAGCACCGCGAGGCCCAGGCCGATCGCGTAGTGGAAGACGACGCAGATGACCGTCCACACGATGGTGACCCAGAACCACTGCCAGAACTCGCCGTATTCGCCGCTGAGCACGTTGAGGTAGTTGTCCAACCCGACGAACTTCGACTGGTTGGGGTTGGGCGGCAGTCTTCGCCGCCGCGTGATCGACTTCGTGCAGATCTCGGCGGCCTGGTTGCGCCTCGGTCAGGTTCGTGAACGAGATGAGAGATGCCCCGGATGAGCGGATAGAAGATCAAAATGGCCATGATGACCACGACGGGTAACACCATGGCCCAGGCGTACCAGTGTTTGTCCCAGCTGCGGCGCAGCCACCCGGGGCTGCGTTGAGCCTTGGGCGTCGGGGCGGCCGGCGTCTCAGTTTCGGCCGTGATGGTGCTCATCGCAGCTCCGCTCTTCAGGCGTGGATTCGCGTCGGCGGGCCGGGAGCACCGGGATGTGTGGTGAAAGGGCCCGCATGGGGTGCTCGGTGTGGCCGTCCGAGGTGAATCGGACAACCACACCGAGCGACGTGCCTGCCGATCAGTGCCGAGTGGCGCTGATCAACGTGAGGTGAATCAGGAGGAGTAGCCGGGGACGACCTCGGCCTTGTAGGTCTTCGCCACGTTGTCGAGCGAGGCCTTGGGGTCCTTGCCCTGCACCAGCACCTCGGTCGCCATCTTGTCGAGCGGACCGAAGAACTGGCCACCCTCGGGGATCCACGGGCGAGCCACGGCGGAGTCGATGACCGGCTTGAACGCCGTGACGATCGCGTTGTTCTTCACCGCGTCGAGGTCATAGGCCGACTTGCGGGTGGGCAGCAGACCGAGCTTGTCGGCCAGGTAGGCCTGCGACTCGGCCGAGCTCATGAACTTCACGAACGCGATGGCGGCCGCGACCTTCTCCTGCGTCCATGCCGGAGTAGATCACGTAGTTGTGGCCGCCGACCGGCGCGCCGGCCTTCACGCTGCCAGCCGGAACCGCGGCGACGCCGAGGTTCTCGAGGCCGCCGAACTTCGGCGCGCTCTTGATGTTGTTGACCTCCCACGGGCCGTTGATGATCATGGCGACCTTGCTCTCCTTGAACAGGGTCATCATGGTGCCGTAGGAGTCGTTCGCCGGCGGGCTTCACCGCGGCGCCGCTCTTGACCAGGTCCTGCGCGACCTTGATGCCGGTGACGTTCTGGCATCGGTGTTGACGACGATCTTCTTGTTGGCGGCGTCGACCAGTGTCGCCGCCCTCGCCGTAGATGAACGGCAGCAGGAAGTAGCCGCCGGCGTTGATGAACAGGCCGTCGGTCTTGGCCTGGTGTCCTTGATCTTCGGCGCGGCGGTCTTCACGTCGGCCCAGGTCTTCGGAGCGTCGGTGATGCCGGCCTTGGTGAAGAGCTTCTTGTTGTAGAGCAGGGCCAGCGAGTCGGTGACCTGCGGCACGCCGTAGGTCTTGCCGTTGAACTTGTTCGACGACATCGGGGTCGCGAAGAAGTCAGCCTCGTCGGCGAGCAGGTCCGAGCCGTCCAGGGCGTAGAGGTAGCCCAGGGAGGCGAACTCGGGCACCCAGGCGACCTCGGCCCGCAGGATGTCCGGCGCGCCCGATCTTGGCCTGCGCGGCGGTCTTGAACTTGTTCTGCGCGTCACCGAACGGGACCGACTGGTAGTTGATCTTGACGTTCGGGTAGGTCTGGTTGAACTTCGTGATGAGTTCCTTGAATGCCGGACCCTCGTTCTTGGGGTCCGACGTGTCCCACCACGTCAGTTCTGCTTTGATGTCGGCGGGGTTGGTCTTCGGGGTTTCGGCCGTCTTCGGCTTGTCGCCACCGCAGGCGCTCAACGCGAGAGCGAGTGCGGCGGAGGCCAGGACGACGATCCCCTTTGTGGTGCGACCCATGTGCGCTCCTCGGGTATGCAGCTTCGATCGCTGTCGCGCCGGACGTTAGCAAGAAGTTGCGAACAGCGAAAGACTTTGCTGTTCCCGCGACCTTCTCGTTACATGAGTTGACCATTCTGAGACCTGCGGTCGGCTGATATATCAAGGTAAATACGGATATTGACGGCAGCGAGTGTGGGGTCCCAGGAGAAACCTCCGTGATGGATGTTTCCGCATCGTTTCAACGACATGACATCGCAGAATATGGATGTACGAAGATTTGCAAATTCTTGCGGCCGGTTGCAGGCGCTTTCGTGCCTTTCCGGGTACGCGATGCCGGTTCGCCCGTCGCGGCGGCGCGGACGACTCGGGTGTGACCGTGATCGGTCAGTCGACCCGAAGCATCTCGAAGGCGACGCCGAATCGGCAGCCGAGCCGGGTTCCGGTCGGCCGCGCCATCGATTCGAGGAACTCCTGCGGGTCGGTCTCCTCGCCGAGCCCCCGCAGATAGGTCTCGTGAGCGCGCAGCGCGGTGACCGCGCGGTTGAGGCTGGCGCTCACGTCGACCCCATGGGCGGCCCGTGGCGAATTCGCGGCGAGCACGGCCCGCACCCCGGTCCATGGGGGCAGTCCCTCGTCGAGCAGGTCGCGGAAGACCCACCGGTTGCCGGCGTCGCGCACCGCGTCGACGAGTGCGCGTCCGATCGCGACGTGATCGGCCTGATTGAGTCGGTCTGAGCCGAATGTCTCCCGGAAGTTGAGCGTGACGACCATCTCCGGCCGGTGGCGACGGATCGCTGCGGCGAGGTCGCGGCGAAGCGGCAGTCCATATTCGATCATGCCGTCGGGCCAGTCGAGAAACTCCACGTCGCGCACGCCGGCGATCGCGGAGGAGGCGCGTTGTTCCGACTCGCGCAGCGGTGCGGCGAGCTCCGGCGCCATGTCGTCGATGCCGGCCTCGCCCCGGGTGGCGAGGAGATAGGTGACCTCCTTGCCCTGCGCGGTCCACCGTGCCACTGCGGCGGCCGCGCCGTACTCGAGATCGTCGGGGTGGGCGACCACCGCGAGTGCCCGCGACCAGTCCTCGGGGAGGGGCTCTAACGGTTCTGGTACGTGGTCACCGATCACTCAGTCAGAATAGGAGAAATGCGGTTAGTCGGGCGAAAGGTCCGAGCGATCCGGCCGGCACTGGGACTTTCGGCACTGGAGGCGGCTCGGCTCGAGGCGCACGGTGAGGGCGGACGCGGGAGGTGGTCGTGGTGCGGCGGTGGCAGGTCCGCGATGTGATGACCGAGGACGTCGTGTCGATCTCCGAGCGAACGCCGTTCAAGGACATCGTGCAGACGCTCTCCAGACACTCCATCAGCGCGGTTCCGGTGATCGACGACGAACGGCGGGTCGCCGGAGTGGTCTCCGAGGCCGACGTGTTGCACAAGATGGAGTTCACCGGTGGCGAACCACATCTGCCACTCCTGGAACGCAAACGCCGTCGCGACACCCGAGTCAAGGCGCAGGCCGAGATCGCCCGCGACCTCATGACGGCCCCCGCCGTCGTCATCGACCCAGACGCCACGATCACCTTCGCCGCGCGCCTCATGGACGAGGAGAGGATCAAACGGCTGCCGGTCGTCAACGGCTTCGGGCAACTCGTGGGCATCGTCTCCCGCACCGACCTGCTGCGGGTCTATCTGCGCGACGACGAGTCGATCCGCGCCGAGATCGTCGACCGGGTGCTCACCCGTGCGCTGTGGTTCGAACCGGGCACCGTGACCGTCACGGTCCGTCGGGGGGTGGTCAACCTCACCGGCACCGTCGACCGTCGCACGACAATCGGCATCGTCGTGCGACTCGCCTCGAGCGTCGCTGGCGTTGTCGAGGTGGTGGACAACCTCACCTATCACTACGACGATCGGCATCAGGCCGTCGCCACACCCCCCTCTTCCGCGTAACCCCCCTCATCGTGCGGAGGTTAGCGGGGCGGGGCGCAGCCAGAGCACCCCCAGCGGCGGCAAGCGAAGCGCGGCCGACGCCACCCGATGATGGCGGCCCGGCCCGTCAGCCACGACGGTGCCGAGATTGCCGACCCCCGACCCGCCATAGACATGCGCGTCAGTGTTGATGATCTCGTGCCACACTCCGGCGCGCGGCAGACCCAACCAGTAGTCATCGCGCGGGGTGGCGGAGAAGTTGGCGACGCACACGAGCACCGAACCGTCGGAACCGAAGCGCTCGAACGCGACGACGTTGCCGCTCGCGTCGTCGGCGGCGATCCAGGAGAACCCATCGGGCGTCGTGTCGAGCGTCCACAGTGCGGGGTGTGCGCGATAGACGTGGTTGAGGTCGGTGACAAGGCGCCGAACTCCGGCGTGCGCGGGAAAGTCGGCCAGCGACCAGTCGAACCCCGACTGTTCACTCCACTCGCGACTGTCCGCCAATTCGCAGCCCATGAAGAGCAGCTGTTTGCCGGGGTGTGCCCACATGAATCCAAGCAGTCCCCGCAGATTGGCGCGGCGCTGCCAGTCGTCGCCCGGCATCTTCGCCGCCAGGGAACCCTTGCCGTGCACGACCTCGTCGTGACTGATCGGCAAGATGAAGTTTTCGCTCCACGCATAGGCGGCCGCGAAGGTGAGCTGGTGGTGGTGCCATTGCCGGTGGATCGGCTCCTTCGACAGATAGTCGAGCGTGTCGTGCATCCAGCCCATGTTCCATTTGAATCCGAATCCGAGTCCACCGTGGTCGGTGGGTCGGGTGACGCCCGGCCACGCGGTCGACTCCTCCGCGATCATCATGACGCCGGGACACTCCCGGTAGGCGACGGTGTTGAGTTCCTGGAGGAAGCTGACCGCCTCGAGGTTCTCCCGCCCGCCGTGAATGTTGGGTTCCCATTGCCCATCTGAACGGGAATAGTCGAGATAGAGCATGGACGCGACCGCGTCGACCCGCAGACCGTCCACATGAAACTCGGTGAGCCAATAGAGCGCGCTGGAGAGCAGAAAGTCACGCACCTCCGGACGACCGTAGTCGAAGATATAGGTCCCCCAGTCGGGGTGCTCGCCCCGTCGCGGATCCGCGTGTTCATAGAGCGCGGTTCCGTCGAAACGCGCCAGCGCCCACTCGTCTTTGGGGAAGTGCGCCGGCACCCAGTCGAGAAGGACCCCGATTCCGGCCTGATGCAGTTGGTCGATGAGATAACGCAGGTCGTCTGGGTCGCCGAAGCGTGCCGTCGGGGCGAAATATCCGGTGACCTGATAACCCCACGACCCGCCATAGGGATGTTCGGTCACCGGCAGGAATTCGACATGGGTGAAGCCGAGTTCGGTGACATAGGCGATGAGTTCGGCGGCGACCTCACGATAGGTCAGGCCCGGCCGCCACGACCCCAGATGCACCTCATAGACGCTGATCGGGCTCGCGTGCGCGGCCCACCCGGCCCGTCGCGCCATCCACTGGTCGTCACCCCAGCGGTGTCCCGAGTCGAAGACCACCGACGCCGTACGCGGCGCGACCTCGCTGTGTGACGCGAGCGGATCGGCCTTCTCCCGCCAGACCCCATCGTGGCCCAGGATTCGGTATTTGTAGCGCTGACCATCGAGCACCCCGGGAACGAAGAGCTCCCACACTCCACTGTGGCCCATGCTGCGCATGGGCCAGCCGTCATGGGGACCCCAGCCGCAGAAATCGCCCACGACCCGCACCCCACGGGCATTGGGTGCCCACACGGCGAACGCGACACCGTCCACAAACACTGCACTGTTCACTAACACCGCGCCGGACGGGGAGGGAAGACGCAGGCGCCTCGCGCCGAGGACCGTCCATAGTCGATGGTTGCGGCCGGCGCGCAACGAGTCGAGAGCGGCGGTGTCGATGGTGGGCAGATAGTGATAGGGGTCGTCGACCGTCACGCCGTCGACCTCAACCCGATAGTCGACGGCGACACCGGTGTCGCCGTCGACGGGGATTCGGGCCTCGAAGACGCCCTCGTCGTGCACGCGGCTCATGGGCACGCGTCGCCCGCTGACGGTCAGCGACACGTCGTGCGCCCCCCGCCGCAGTGTGCGCACCACCGCGCCGTCGGCGTCGGGGTGCAGACCGAGCAGCGCGTGCGGGTCGTGCACCGCCCCGGTGATCAGTTCATGGGGATCAGTCATCGTCGCCCGCCAGAGGTCGCGTCGGCGACGGGTGGGCCCGCGACGTGCCCGGCGATAGGCCCGCCACCGAGGGGGGTGGCCCCGGTCGAGGGCCGGGCCTTGGCGGTGCGGTTCCCGACGCGGGGCTCGGATTCGCAGAACGGGGAAGGCTCGCAGCGGACTCAGGTTCCACAGTGGTGGGCTCTACCGCCGGCCGAGTGACCGCAGGCGGAGTGACAGACGGCGGGGTGGGAGCCGGCTCGACAGGGGCCGATTCGATCGGGGCCGCCGCGGCGGGAGCGGCCGCGACGGGTGGCGCGGGCTCGCTCAACCGGTGCACCGTGAAGATGTGCGCGGGCCGAACCCGAGGGTCGAGATGCACGGCGTTGTGCTGACCCCACACGTACGAGTCTCCGGTCAGTTGATCGTGGACCCGCATGCGTTCGTGCCAGTCGAAGCCGAGGTCCGGCATGGTCAGGCTGGTGTTGGCCCAGTGCGCGTTGCGGGAGTCGAGCAGGCAGACGACGAGCACCGTGTTGCCGGTGTCGGGGTCGCGTTTGGACCAGCACAGCACGGAGTCGTTGTCCACGTCGTGGAACCGTAGGTTGCGCAGCCAACGCAGGGCCGGGTTGTCGCGCCGGATCCGGTTGAGGGCGGCGATGAGCGGTGCCAGCGTCTCGCCGGCCTCCTCAGCCGCCGCCCACGGCCGGGGCCGCAGCTGATATTTCTCGGAGTCCTGATAGTCCTCGGAGTCGGGGCGGGCGTCGTGCTCGAAGAGCTCATATCCGGAATAGACGCCCCACGACGGGCTGAGCATGCTCGCCAGCACGGCCCGGATCGCGAACATCGCCGGCCCGCCGTGCTGCAGCTGCTCGGGCAGGATATCGGGGGTGTTCGGCCAGAAGTTGGGGCGCATGTGATCAATCGACGCGACGAGTTCCTGGCAGTAGTCGCGAAGATCGGCCGCCGTGGTGCGCCACGTGAAATAGGTATAGGACTGGGTGAAACCGACACGTCCCAGCCCGTGCATCATCGCGGGTCGGGTGAACGCCTCGGCGAGGAAGAGCACATCGGGGTGGTCCTGTTTGACCCGCCAGATCAGCCAGTGCCACATGTCGATGGGTTTGGTGTGCGGGTTGTCGACCCGGAAAATCCGCACACCCTGGTCGATCCAGTGCACGACGACGCGGAGCACCTCGGCCCGGATGCCCTCGGGGTCGTTGTCGAAATTGATCGGATAGATGTCCTGGTATTTCTTCGGCGGATTCTCGGCATAGGCGATCGAACCGTCGGGTCGGGTGGTGAACCATTCGGGGTGTTCACGCACCCACGGGTGGTCCGGGGCGCATTGCAGGGCCAGGTCGAGCGCCACCTCGATGTCGAGTTCGGCGGCCCTCGCGACAAACGCGCGCAGGTCGGCGAGGGTGCCCAGATCGGGGTGGACCGCGTCGTGTCCGCCCTCGTCCGCGCCGATCGCCCACGGCGAGCCGACGTCGCCCGGCTCCGTGATGAGCGAGTTGTTGCGGCCCTTGCGGTTGATGCGACCGATCGGGTGGATCGGCGGCAGATAGACGACGTCGAAACCCATCGCCGCGATCGCCGGCAGTCGCAGCGCGGCGTCGGCGAGGGTTCCCGACCGGCGGGCCCGACCATCCAGGTCGGTCACGGCGCCTTCGGAGCGGGGAAATAGCTCATACCAGGCGGAGAACAGTGCCCGGGGGCGGTCGACCCAGAGTCGGCGGGCCGCCGATTGGGTCACGAGTTCGCGGACGGGGCGCAGCCACATGAGGTCCTGCAGGCCGAGGGCGGGTTGCACCCGTTGCCCGACCGGCGTGCGCGGGTCGCGCAGCGCGGCGGCGGCCTCGCGCAGCGCCGCGAGATCACGCCCGACCGTTTCGTCGATGGCGCCGCTGGCCACCCCGTCGCTGGCCACCCCGTTGGTGTCGGCGACGCGGGCGGCGGCGGCCGCGTCGAGGATGCGTGCGCCGGTCTCCAAGTCGTTGGCGAGCTCGGCCGCGCCCTGCCCGGCCTCGAGCTTGGCCATGACCGCGTGACGCCACGTGAGGAACGGGTCGTGAAACGCCTCCAGCGTGAACGTCCACGATCCGGGCGCATCCGGGCGGATCGTCGCCTGCCACCGGTCGGTGCCGGCCGCCCCCGGCGACATCCGGGTTCGGCGGCGTCGCCCGTCGGGCCCGACCCAGACAACGGTGACGCCGAGCGACTCGTGGCCCTCGCGATAGGCGAGCGCGCCGATCGGCACGACCTCACCGACGACGGCCTTGGCCGGATGCTCGCCGTCGTCAACCGTCGGCGTGATCTCCTCGATTGCCAACCGTCCGGTCATCGTCGCTCCCGCACCTGTCGATAGATCTGGATCGTCCGTTCGGCGATCGAACTCCAGGAGAAGTGTCGCACCGCACGGTCCCGGCCCGCGTGGCCGAGTTGGCGAGCCCACTGCGGTCGTCGCAACACGGTGGTGATCGCGTCGGCGAGATCGGCGACGAACTTTTCCGGATCGCGCGGGGTGCCGGTGCCGTCCTGAGCCTGGTCGATTCCGACCAGCATTCCGGTCACACCGTCGTCGACGACTTCGGGAATGCCCCCGGTCGCGGTGGCGACCACCGGGGTCTGGCACGCCATCGCCTCGAGGTTGACGATGCCCATCGGCTCATACAGTGACGGGCACACGAAGACGCTGGCGTGACTGAGGATCTGGATGACCTCGGGCTTCGGCAACATCTGCGGGATCC
Organism: uncultured Actinomycetota bacterium; assembly: GCA_963736695.1. Taxonomy (GTDB): domain Bacteria; phylum Actinomycetota; class Actinomycetes; order Mycobacteriales; family Micromonosporaceae; genus CAVTPU01. Next base: position 669,561 of record CAVTPU010000004.1, on the reverse strand, counting down.
AGACGACGCCGGTGCGGTGTCGGCGCAGCGACTCGACGAGTTCCTCGACCTCCGCGGCGATCTCGGGGGTGTCCGGCGCTCCGGCGAGCAGCACCAGTTGAGCCTCGGGTGGCAGTGCGGCGGCGGCGCGCAGCAGATAAGGCAGTCCCTTTTGTCGGGTGATGCGGCCGACGAAGACCACGCTCGGAGCGTGCGGGTCGATGCGGTTGCGGGCCAACACATCCGTACCCGGATCGGGTTTATATTGTTCCGTGTCGATTCCATTGGGGACGGTGTGGACCCGCTCCGGACTGATGTGCGGGTACGCCGTGAGCACGTCCCGCCGCATTCCGGCCGAGACTGCGATGATGGCGTCGGCCGCCTCCAACGCGGTGCGTTCGCACCACGACGACAGGGCATAACCGCCGCCCAGCTGCTCGGCCTTCCACGGCCTCAGCGGTTCCAGGCTGTGCGCGGTCGCCACGTGCGGCACGCCATAGAGCAGCTTCGCCAGATGCCCGGCGAGATTGGCATACCACGTGTGACTGTGGACGATGTCGGCTCCGGCGCATCCGGCCGCCATCGCCACGTCGACGCCGAGGGTCCGCAGCGCCTGATTCGCGCCGGCGAGCTCCACCGGCTCCGGATAGGAGGTCACCGGCGGCGCGTCCGGAGCCGCGGCGCGCGGGTCACCGAAGCACCGCACCCGCACATCGGCCGCGGCGCGTAGGGCGGGAGCCAGATACTCCACATGCACGCCGGCCCCGCCGTAGACGTCGGGCGGATACTCGCGGGTAAGAAGGTCCACGCGCAGTCGTCGCCCGGGACCTGACGGTGAGGGCGGGGGGAAGTCCGACAACGGCTCCAGCGCGGAGTCGGACAGTGACTCCGCGGGGGAACCCGCCGTCGGACGCAACGTTGATTCGGCCACGTCACGCACATTAGTCGGCGCAACTGTCGCGTCCGGCTGGTGCTGGAGCTTTTTGATCGTTAGTTTCAGATCATGCCTGTCAAGGTCCTCGCGATCGTGCTCGCCGGCGGCGAAGGTAAGCGGCTCATGCCGCTGACCGCCGACCGGGCCAAACCCGCCGTGCCATTCGGCGGGATGTACCGGATGGTGGATTTCGCGCTCTCCAACCTGGTGAACGCGGGATACTTGAAGGTTGTCGTGCTCACCCAATACAAGTCGCACTCGCTCGACCGTCACGTCACGAAGACGTGGCGCATGTCGAACCTGCTCGGCAACTACGTCACCCCGGTGCCGGCGCAGCAGCGGCTCGGCCCCTATTGGTTCGCCGGCTCCGCCGACGCGATCTATCAGAGCCTCAACCTCATCCATGACGAATCGCCCGACTATGTGATCGTCTTCGGCGCGGACCACATCTATCGGATGGATCCGTCACAGATGGTCGCCGCGCACATCGCATCCGGTGCCGGTGTCAGTGTCGCCGGCATCCGTCAGCCCCGATCCCTTTCCGACCAGTTTGGAGTGATCGACGTCGGCGGTGACGGGCGGCGCATCCGGGCGTTTCTGGAGAAGCCGCACGACGCCCCGGGCCTGCCCGATTCCCCGGACGAGATCTTCGCCTCGATGGGCAACTACGTCTTCACCACGAGCGCACTCATCGACGCGCTGACCCGCGACGCGAAAGACGAGCTGAGCAAACACGACATGGGAGGCAACATCATTCCCATGCTCGTCGATCAGGGTGAGGCGAACGTCTACGACTTTCGCGACAACGTGGTTCCCGGCAGCGCCGACCGTGACCGTGGCTACTGGCGTGACGTGGGGACGCTCGACTCCTTCTATGACGCGCACATGGACCTCATCGCCGTGCACCCGGTCTTCAACCTCTACAACTACGAGTGGCCGATCTACACCGAGAACCGGCCGTGGCCGCCGGCGAAGTTCGTGCACGGCTGGCAGGAACGGGTCGGCCGGGCCGTCGACTCGATGGTGTCGCCCGGCGCCGTGATCTCCGGGTCACTGGTGGAGAACTCCGTCGTCTCGCCCAACGTCCATGTGCATTCCTGGGCGCACGTGCAGGGATCGGTCCTCATGGAGGGCGTGGACATCGGGCGTCGCGCCGTGGTGCGCAACGCGATCCTCGACAAGAACGTCGTCGTGCCGGAGGGTGCGCAGATCGGAGTCGACCTCGATCAGGACCGCACCCGATATACCGTCTCCGCCAACGGCGTCGTCGTCATCGGCAAAGGACAACGGGTGCAGGCCTGACCCATCGCCGGAGAATGGGGTCAGCTTGACGGTGGCGCGCTCGCAAGCGCGGCGGCGAACTTGCCGACCAGGTGTTCGTCGAGGTGCGTCGCGATGTCAGCCTCGCTGATCATCCCCACCAGATGGGTGTCCTCGACCACCGGCACCCGACGAATCTGGTTGCGGGCCATCACGTCGACGACCTCCTCGGCGCTTGTGCTGGCATCGACCCAAACCGCCTGCTTTTTGGCGAAATCCGCCATTGTGGTGAGTTTCGGGTCGAGTCCCGCCGCGACGCATCCGACCACAATGTCGCGGTCGGTGACAATCGCTTGTACGTGGTCGTCGGGCCCGCAGACCGGCAGAGCCCCGACATGCAGGTCGCGCATCTTCAGCGCGGCCGCGGCGAGGCTCTCGTCCTCGCCGACGCAGTGCGCGCCCAGATGCATGAAGTCGCGTGCTGCGATCATGATGTCTCCTCCCCAGTGCGGATTCGTGCGTGGCCCCGTGTGACGCGGCCACGCGCCGCCAGTGCCACCGTAGGACGGCAGGGGTGCCGGTTTCAGCTGCTTCACCGGATCACCGGCCGTCATACGGCGCTGAGCTGGGAGCCGCCACTGCCCAACGTGCCCAGCTCAGCCGTTCGGCCCACGTACGTGGATCCCAGCTCTGCCGTTCGGTTTCGTACATGGCGACCGTGGGAGGGATATACCCCCGCCGCGGGGGTATATCCCTCCCAGCCTTCGCCTTCCCGCACTGCAGCCTGCGGCGGACGCCGCTTTTGCCCCGTTATGTGGCGTCAGTCCAGCGTGCTGGCTGGAGGAGTCCTCTGTGGAGGGCGTGATCAGGGCGTGAGCCCGGCCTTGCGAAGTGCTTCGGCGAGGGCGGTGTTGGCGGGCTGATTGCCGCGCTGCCCGCCTCGAGGTTGCCCGCCGGTGCGTTGACCTGGCTGCCCGCCGGAGCGCTGTCCGCCCTGAGCTTGCCCGCCGGTGCGCTGCCCACCCTGCCCGCCACGTGACGGCCCGCCCCGACCTTGCCCGCCGGGGCGACCCGGCGCTCCGCGCTGGGCGCCGGGTGCTCCGGAATCAGCGCCAGCGGTCGGGATCTCGTCGTCGAGCCGGAGGGTCAGCGAGATCCGCTTGCGAGGGATGTCGACGTCGAGCACCTTGACGCGTACGACGTCTCCGGGTTTGACCACCTCACGCGGGTCGTTGACGAAGTTGTGTGACAAGGCCGAGATGTGCACGAGACCGTCCTGGTGCACGCCGATGTCGACGAACGCGCCGAAGGCGGCGACGTTGGTGACGACTCCCTCGAGCAGCATGCCGGGGGCGAGGTCGCCGAGGGTCTCCACACCGTCGGCGAAGGTTGCCGTGCGTGAAGGCCGGCCGGGGATCGCGACCTGGCTTCTCCAGCTCCTTGACGATGTCGGTGACGGTGGGCAGGCCGAAGATGTCGTCGACGAAACGCTGCGGTGAGAGCCCACGCAGCACGGTGGTGTTGCCGATGAGGGCCTTGATGTCGACGGCGGCGCTGGCGAGGATGCGTCGAACCACCGGATAGGCCTCGGGGTGCACCGCGGAGGCGTCGAGGGGGTCGTCGCCGTCGGTGATGCGCAGGAACCCCGCGCACTGTTCGAAGGCCTTGGGGCCGAGCCGGGCGACGTCGGTGAGCGCCGCGCCGGGACCGGAACGGGCCGTTGGTGTCGCGGTGGGCGACGATGTTGTGCGCCAACGATTCTCCGATGCCGGAGACCCGGGCGAGCAGGGGCGCCGAGGCGGTGTTGACGTCGACTCCGACCGCGTTGACGCAGTCCTCGACGACCGCGTCGAGCGAGCGGGACAGCTTGAACTCGGCGAGGTCGTGCTGATACTGCCCGACGCCGATCGACTTCGGGTCGATCTTGACGAGTTCGGCGAGCGGGTCCTGCAGTCGGCGGGCGATGGAGACCGCGCCGCGCAGCGACACGTCGAGCTCGGGCAGCTCCTGCGAGGCGTAGGCCGACGCGGAATAGACCGACGCACCCGCCTCCGACACCATCACCTTGGTGAGGTTGAGCTGCGGATAGAGCTTGATCAGATCCGTCGGCGAGTTTGTCGGTCTCGCGCGAGGCGGTGCCGTTGCCGATCGCGATGAGTTCGACCTGGTGCACCTGCGCGAGCCGGGCGAGCACCGCGAGCGACTCGTCCCACTTGCGCTGGGGCACGTGCGGGATAGATGGTGTCGGTGGCGACGACCTTGCCGGTGGCGTCGACGACGGCGACCTTGACCCCGGTCCGGAAGCCCGGGTCGAGCCCCATGGTCGGCCGGGCGCCGGCCGGCGCCGCGAGCAGCAGGTCGCGCAGGTTCGCGGCGAAGACCCGCACCGCCTCATCCTCGGCGACCTGCCACAACTTCATGCGGGTGTCGATGCCGAGGTGCACGAGGATCCGGGTGCGCCAGGCCCAGCGGACCGTGTCGAGCAGCCACCGGTCGGCGGCGCGGCCCCGGTCGGCGACGCCGACTCGGTGCGGCGATGCGCACCTCGTAGTCGCTGGGGCCGGGGACGACCGCGGGCCCTTCCCCGGGTGCGACGGGTTCGGGTTCGAAGGACGAGGTCGAGCACCTCTTCCTTCTCTCCGCGGAACATCGCGAGGATGCGGTGTGAGGGCAGTTGGGTGAACGGCTCGGCGAAGTCGAAATAGTCGGAGAACTTCGCGCCCGACTCGGTCTTTGCCGTCGCGAACCTTGGCGACGAGAGTCCCCTGACCCCACATGCGTTCCCGCAGCTCGCCGATGAGGTCGGCGTCCTCGGCGAACCGTTCGACGAGGATCGCCCGGGCGCCGTCGAGGGCGGCGGCCGCGTCGGCGACGCCCTTGTCTGCGTCGACATAGCCGGCGGCGGTGGCGGTGGGGTCTAGCGACGGGTCGTCGAGCAGTGCGGTCGGCGAGCGGCTCCAGCCCGGCCTCCCGGGCGATCTGGGCCTTCGTGCGTCGCTTCGGCTTGTAGGGCAGGTAGATGTCTTCCAGGCGGGCCTTGGAGTCGGCCGCCATGAGTCTGGGCAAGCAACTCGTCGGTGAGCTTGCCCTGTCCACGGATCGACTCGATGATCGCGGTGCGCCGTTCGTCGAGTTCGCGAAGATATCGCAGCCGTTCCTCGAGTGTGCGCAGTTGCGCGTCGTCGAGCATCTCGGTCGCTTCTTTGCGATAGCGGGCGATGAACGGCACGGTGGCGCCGCTGTCGAGCAGTTCGACCGCCGCTTGGACCTGCCGCTGGCGCACCCCGAGCTCGTCGGCGATGCGTTGGTGGATGGACGTCGTCACGCCTGTCTTCCGTCTCGCGTTGTGGTGGTCAGGGGCCGCCCGCCATTGTGCCGAGTTCGAGGTGCGGTGTCGCGACGACGGGCCGACGTCGTGGGGCTTTCTCACGCGTGTTCCGGAGGCGGTTCGCGATGATTCGGCGGCACCACGGGTGGGGGAGTGACGCCGCTCACGTCAACGCAACGTAATGACATGACTACGAATAGTGAAGTTGTTATGAGTCTCACTGGCTCTGACCTGCGCTATCGCCGACTCGCCGCTTTACGATCGGCCAATGCGACATTCCCCCACGCATCAAAACATTCAAGACAATCTGCGGGTACGGATCCGGCGGCTCAGTCAGGCGTACCGGCCCACGCATCGCGGGTCGGACCGGCCGTCGCGTGCGCGTTCCGCGTTCCGCGCGGCGTTCGACCGGGCACGCGCGGCGACGCACGCGGCGACACACCCGACCGTCACGCGGATCCGGAACACCCGGACCGGCGCTGCGGTCGCCGGCTATGCCCAACGCGCCCGCCACGCCATGTTGCTCAGCTGGGTCCCTTCTGGACGGATGGCGATCGTCATGGGCTCGCTGTGCTGTCTCGGCCTCGTGACCTTCACCCAAGGGCCGATCCACGCCGCGCGGGCCACCCAGCGCGCGGCCGCGCTCGCTGCGGGCGTCGACGACCCCACCCGACCCGAGGCTCAGCGGGGCTCCCGGGGCGGTGCCCGGACGTCGACACCGTCCACAAAGGTCGCGAAGGCGCCGGCGAAGCCGGCCGGCCCGCCGGCACCAGTCGCTGGTCTTACCCGTACGCAGATGAACAACGCTTATCAGATCGTGCGCGCGGGACAGGCGATGAAGATGCCCAAGCGGGCTCTGGTGATCGCCGTGGCGACCGCGATGCAGGAGAGCGACCTGCGCAACCTGGCAAGTTATGTGGTGCCCGAATCGTTGCACTATCCCCACGAGGGGACGGGAGCCGACCACGACTCGGTCGGGCTGTTCCAACAGCGCGCGAGCGGCGCGTGGGGTCCGGTCAAGGGGCTGATGACCCCCGGCTATTCGGCGACCCAGTTCTATCGCGCGTTGCGGCAGGTGCCGGGATGGCAGCAGATGTCGCTCACATGGGCTGCCCAATCGGTGCAGATCAGCGCCTATCCCTACGCCTACGCCAGGCATGAGGGGCGGGCGCAGCAGGTGGTCACCGCGATCACGCGGTGACCACCGACGGGCGCGACTTTTCCCACCAAACGGCGGCGGCCCGCAGGCCGCTGCCGTAGCGTCGGGGGATCACCTTCGCCCAGGCAGGAGCGTCGACGATGACCACGAAGACGACCCGACCGGCTCAGCCGGACGCACGCACCACAGGGTTGGACACCGGCGAGATCCGTGAGCGTCTGCACGTCATGCATACGGAGCTGGAGGCCGAACACGCCGAGGCGTTGGCGGTGGTGACCAACGTGGGCCAGACCGTCGAAGCCGGCGGCGACGACGAAGTCGACTATGGCGCCCGCACATCACAACGGGAGCAACAGCTGACCCTCGTCGCGGGCATTCGTGACCGGCTCGACCAGATCGAGCACGCGATGCGACGCATCGACACTGGCACCTACGGGACCTGCGAGGTCTGCGGCGAGGTCATTCCGGCCGAGCGGCTCGAGGCATTCCCCGCGGCCACCACGTGCGTGCGGTGCAAACAGACCAGCGAGCGGCGCGCCGGATAGGCGGCCGGCGACAGTGATCCGGGTCGGCACCTGCGGCTGGCAATACGCCGGGTGGCGGCACCGTTTCTATCCCGACGATGTGCCGCAACGGCTGTGGCTGGAGTATTACGCCGGAGCCTTCGACACCGTCGAGGTCGACAACGCCTTTTATCGTCTGCCCGAGCGAGACACCTTCGCCGCGTGGCGCGACCGCACTCCGGACGACTTCCTCGTCGCGGTGAAGATGAGCCGATTCCTCACCCACGTCAAGCGACTGCGCGACCCGGCCGAGCCCGTGGGACGCTTTCTTGAGCGGGCCACCGGGCTGGCCGACAAGCTCGGTCCGGTGCTGTTGCAGCTGCCGCCGACTCTCGCGGTCGATGTGGACCGGCTTGACGCGGTCCTCGACGAGTGCGACAAGGGGGCGATCCGGGTCGTGGTCGAGCCCCGCCATTCGTCGTGGTGGACCGATTCGGTCCGCGACGTGCTCGGTCGGCATGACGCGGCGTTGTGCTGGTCGGACCGACTCGGGCAACCCGTGACGCCGTTGTGGCGCACCGCGCCGTTCGGTTATCTGCGTCTGCACGGACTCGGCGCGACGCGCTCGCCCCGCTATGACGCGCGAACGCTGCGTCTGTGGGCGAAACGGATCCGATCAGCCTATCCGTCCGATTCGGACGTTTTTGTCTATTTCAACAACGATGCGGACGCGGCCGCCGCTGCCGACGCCTCCGCCTTCGTATCGATCGCCGCCGAACAGTCGACAACAGTCGAACCGTCGACCACTGCCGAACCGTCGAATTCAGCAGAACGGCGAGCGCGGGCCGCCTGAGGTTTTCACCACCAAGGGCCCGCACCCGCCGTCGGTCAGCCTCTGCCGCCGCCCAATCGGGTCACGGTCAGCACGATCTCCGTGTCGGCGTCGATCGTGTCGCCGGCCGTCGGGGTCTGCGCGGTGACCTTCCATTCGGTGAGGATCTGCACCGGCTCGTCGGGATGATCGGCGTTGCTGAACGTCACCTTCGTGAACCCCGCGTGTTCCAGTGCGTGCTCGGCCTCGGCGGCGGTCATGCCGACGACGTTGGGCACCGCCACGAGTTTCTGTTCGGGGGTGGCGGTCGGCGTCGCGGTCGGCTCCGGTGCGGCCGTCTCAGTCGGCGACGGCTCGCCTACCGGAGTGGTCGGCGCCGGCTCAACCGGGGCGGCTGTCGTCGCGGGGGCCGTGGCGACAGTCGACTGGCTCGCGGCCGGCGCGGGTTTGTCGTCCTTGTCCCGCAAGAACAGATACCACCCGCCGCCGCCCAGGCACAGCAGCAGCAACAGGATCAGCACGATGATGAGCAGAACCTTGCCGCCGTGACTGTCGTCATCGTCGTCATCATCATGATCGTCATCTTTCCGGTCGACCGGGTTCGCGGCGACCGGCTCGGCGACATCGTCCGAGACACACTCGGCGGCAGGCTTGGCCGCAGCGGCTCCGGCTCCGGCGCCCGCTGCTGTTGCGGCGCCCGCGGCCGCAGCGCCCGCGACGGCCGCACCAGCCGCCGCGCTGGGAAGCACGTCGCTGAGCGGCCCGGCCGCGGGGGCCGGGTCCGGCTTGGCCGGCGCGGGTTTCGGTGTGGCGGGCTTGGGAGTGGCTGGTTTGGGGGTCGCCGCTGGCGCCGGAGCGGGAGTGGCGGCGGGTTTGTCAGCGTCGGCGGGTGGATTCGCCGCCGGTGGTGGGGTGGCCGGGGTGGGGATGTCACTCGCTGGTTCTGGCGAGTCCCCGGCAGGCTGCTGGTCCGACACGTGGCGCCCTTTCAAGTCCTATGTGCACGGATTCTCGGCGCCCGGGCTGTTTCTCCGGGCACACGCCGTTGATCGTTTATTCATGGTGGCGTGTGGCACTGTAGCGGTCACTCGCCCATGGGGTGCAGCCGTCAACGCCCGAACGACACCAGGCTCACCCATAGGGTTGGTTGGCATTGAGTCGTCTGGCTATCGATTGGCGCTGTTCGGGCATCGGTGAGGCCGTTTCGGGTGCCATGTCACCTGTGCATATTGATATAGGTCGCGGTCATGCTACCCGAGACCAGGCGGGCCGGCGAGTGGGCGCGAAAACACCATCTATCCGTACGGATAGTGTGGTTCGCACCGCGTTCGCGGCGCACTTTTCGTGGTGGCGCGGTCGGTGAGCGGTGCTCTTCGCCACCACGCCGGCGCGGTCCGCTCGGCATCACGCACCCACACCCACAGCGTGCGCACGATCAAGGGGTCCGCATTAGCGTGGTGGTTTCGGGTCGTCATGACGACCCGAAACCACCACGTTGAGGCGTGGGCGCCTCAGTTGACAGGTCAGCGCGCAAGTACAACGCCATAAAGGGTGCAAAGTGGCCTCGATGCCGACGCAATCAGCGAGGCGGGCACCCGTGGCTTCTCAGGTAACCAGTCCTATGAGGACTGGTCGGCGGATTCGAGGGTGAGCAGATTGCCCTTACGCACAACGGAGACCGCGAGCGTCTTGTAGCCGACGCTGTCGAACAGCACCGTCATCTTGTCGCTCTCATATCCGAGCACGGTTCCGCTGCCCCAGGCCTTGTGCCGCACGGTGGCGTGCAACGGATAGGGCTCGGCGTCGGATCCGGCCGCGTTGACCGCCGGGGCGCCATCGTGGGTGGATGTGGTGTTGCCGCGTTGCGTGGGCGCCACCCGCGATCGGCCGGTTGACGAGGCGGTCGGTCGATCGCCCGATGAGCCGGCCGGATCCGGGCCGCCGGCCGGCGACCCAGCCGAGGTGCCCGTTGCGGCGCCACCCCGCCGGGCGCTCGCTCCGACGACGCTGGCCCCGGCGCGAGCCCCGGCCGGGCCGGTGGCGTTCGCGTGGGGTTGGGCGTCGCAGTTGTCGCAGTGCCCGCACGGGCCGTCGACGCGGTCGCCGAAATAGGTCAGCAGAGCCTGCCCACGGCAGGCGCGACTCTCGGCGAAGCCGCGCATCATGTCGATGCGGCTGCGTCCGATCGTCTGATGCCGTTCGACCTCGGCGAGCGCGAGGCGGGCGGCGTCGACGGGCAGTGGGGCGTGCGCGGGGCTGGCCAGCATGTCGTCGGCGTCGGTGGCGACCGCGCCGACCTGCTCCAGCAGGGTGATGAGCGAGGTGAGTTTGCGGGCGCTGAATCCGCTGACCTCGCGCAGCTGGGCACGGCTGTGGGGGTGTTGGCGCAGCACCGCGACGAGGTCGCGAATCTCGATCTCCGACGGGGTTCCGCCGGCGAAGTAGCGTTGCAGCCCGACGTCTTCGGCGCGGAACAGTAGCGACGCGCGGGCTGGTGCCCCGTCGCGGCCCGCGCGGCCGATCTCCTGCAGATAACTGTCGGGCGAGTCGGGCAGCGCGAGGTGGATCACCCAACGGATGTCGGGTTTGTCGATGCCCATGCCGAAGGCAGAGGTGGCGACCATGACCGGGATCTCGCCGGCGAGGAACTGTTCGTGTTTGCGGGTGCGGGTGCCGGCGGCGAGGCCACCGTGGTAGTGGTCGGCGGCGAAACCGTCCTCCTGCAGGCGTTGGGCGGTCTGTTCCGCAGCGCGGCGGGTCGCGACGTAGATGATGCCGCAGCGGCCGGACCGCGCCTGTTCGTTGTCGAGCAGGGCGAGCAGGCGTCGCCACCGGTGGTCCTCGGTGGGGCAGTGGATCGTGGCGAGGTGCAGGTTGGGCCGGTCCAGGCCGGTGATGATCAGTTCGGGTGCGCGCAGGCGCAGCCGGGCCACGATGTCCTCGCGCACCGGCGGCGAGGCGGTGGCGGTGAGCGCGACGACGACGGGGCGGGGCCCGCGTCGGCCGAAGAGGCGTCGCCATCCGCGTCGGATCGGGGCGAGGTCGTCGATCGCGTGCCCGAGGGTGAGGTAGTCGGGGCGGAAGTCGTGTCCCCAGGTCGACAGGCAGTGGGCCTCGTCGACGGCGACCAGGCCCGGATTGAGGTCGCGGATCTCGGCCCGCCGATCCGGGTTGGCCAACTGTTCCGGGGTGACGAAGAGGAACCGGGCGCGCCCTTCACGGATCGCGGCGAGCGACTCGCGTTGCCCGGCGGGGGTCTCGGCCGAGCTGATCCGCACGGCGCGGATGCGCTGGTCGTCGCGCTGGTTGAGCCCGGCCATCTGGTCGGTTTGCAGCGCGAGCAGCGGCGAGATCACCAGGGTCGGCCGGTCGAGCATCGCGGCGGGCACCTGATAGATCGCGGACTTGCCGGCGCCGGTGGGCATGACCGTGAGGGTGTCCCGGCCACGGGTGATCGCACGCATGGCGCGCAGCTGCGCGGGCCGCAGCTTGCGCCAGCCGAAGATGGCCTTCGCGGTGCGGCGCAGACGCCAGCCGTTGATTAGGTTCTTCATCGGGCGAGGACCTTACCGCCCGCCACCGACAGTCGCGGGTCGAAACGCCGCCGTGGGACTTCAGCCACATTGATCGTACGTTTTATTGTGGATTATGACTTTGATCGGTTTGGCGAATTTTGTAGCGAGGTTTAGGCCGGACCGGATTGGGGTATTAACCGGACAAGGGCGGGTTGCAGACGAGATCACGGGAGTCGATGAAGGAGGACCCGCGATGGCGAAGTTCCCGTCTCGGTTGCAGCCCTTGAGTGACGCGTGGGAGTGGCAGCGCTATGGCCGTTGCCGCGACCGTAGTGGCGTGCAGTTCTTTCACCCGGAGGACGATCCGGGCCGCATCAGTCGGCGTTTGCGGGAGATCGCCGCGAAACAGATATGTCAAGAATGCCCGGTACGCCCGCAGTGCGCGACGCACGCGCTGGTGATCGGTGAGGAATATGGCATCTGGGGTGGTTTTAGCGAAAATGAGCGTCAGTTGTTGCAGGAGAAGGGGTGGCGCGCCGCAGTGACCAGGCGCGGCGTCGTTGACCCCACGGTGCTCGACAGATGGCTGGTCGACTTTCGGGCCCGCTATCAACGCCGGTCAACGGCGCCCGGCGTCCACGGCTCGACCTGACCGGTTCGCCCCGGTCATCCGGTGGTGTCGTGCCGTGCTCGTCCGCAGCGCGGCACGCACCGGCCATGGTCTGATGATCGTGATGGATGATCAGGTCCGCTTCACGGTCGACCTCACCCCGTCGCTCGCGACGGTGCGCGCGCACGGCCCGCTCGTGGCTGCGGCGGGCCCCGGTCTGCGGGCGGAGGTGGTGGCCTGTCTCGCCGCCCAACCCGGTGCGGTGCTCGTCGACCTCACGCGCGCGACCGGCGTGGACGACGTGGTGCTCAGCGGCATCGCCACCCTCGGCCGGGAAAGCCTGATCTGGCCCGGCGTGCCGATCGTCGTGAGCGGAGCCTCGCCCTCGACGATCGCCGCCGCCCACCGGGTCGGACTCGCGCCCGGGGTCGCCGTGCACACCGACGCGACGATCTCGACCGGCATCACCGGGCTGCCCGACCTCGGGGTGCGCCGGCTGCGCATCGCCCCCGACCAGACCGCGGCGCGCACCGCACGGTCCGCGGTGCACTCGATCTGTCTCGCCCAAGGCCTCGGCGGCGACGTCGACGTGGCGGCGTTGGTCGCGACGGAGCTGGTCACCAACGCGGTGGTGCACGCCGGCACCATGATCGACCTGTCACTGCGGATCGTCCCTCCACTGCTGCACATCGCGGTCCGGGACGGGGGCGCCGGGCAACCTGAGGTGCGCTATGACGCGGCCGAGCTCGTCGACGGGGGTCGCGGGCTCATGCTGGTGGAGACACTCGCCGCGCAATGGGGATGCCTGCGATCGCACCGGGACACCGTCGTCTGGGCGCAGGTGCGGGTGCGCCCGTCGCCGAGATCCTCATGAATTCAGGTTCATCCTCAAGTGGATCACCTTGAGTCACCGTCTTGTCACTGCGCATCATCGATGGAGATGAGAACATCGCGCAAGGGGCGAGACGAGGGGGTGCCAGTGCGGATCGACGTCAGGCGGATCGGCTCGGCGGACCTCGTCGCCGTCGCCGGCGTGATCGACGAGTCGACCGCCCCCGCCCTGCGCGCCGTGCTCGACGCCCGCATCGCCGAAGGACGCGCGACACTGATATTCGACGCCAGCCAGGTGCGCCGGATCGACGACGCCGGCATCGCCGCGCTCGCCGCCGCCAGCGCGATCGCGGCCAGCCACGACGGACTGCTGCGGGTCTTCGCCGCCCGCGGGCATGTTCTGTGGTCACTGCGTGCCCACGGCGCCGGCATCACCATCTGCGCCACCGACCGGCCGGCGCAGATCATCGCCGAGTTCGCCGAGCCCGACCACGCCGAGCCCGACCAAGCTGAGTCCGACCAAGCCGGGTCAAACCACGCTGAGCCCGACCACGCCCACGACCACGCCGTGCACGACGAAATCGGGCCGGACCACGCCGCCCGACGATGGCCCGGAAGTCAGAACATCACCGTGCACGCACTGCTCGCCGCCGCCGCCCGGTTCGAACGACGCGACCCCCACCGGGTGGCACTGCGAAACCAAGCCATCGAAGACAGCCTGCCGCTCGCCCGTCACCTCGCCCTGCGCTTCCGAGACCGAGGCGAACCCGTTGACGACCTCGTGCAGGTCGCCGCCGTGGGCCTCGTGCACGCCGTCGACGGCTATGACCACGCACGCGGCCGCGCCGCACCCTGGCACGGCTTCACCGGCTATGCCACCCCGACGGTCGTGGGGGAGATCCGCCGACACTTCCGCGACACCACGTGGCGAATCGCCGTGCCACGGCGAGTGCGCCAACTGCGGGCCGACGTGTTGGCGGTGGCCCGCGACCCATCGGCCGCACCCGGACTGACCGCCCGACCCGGGGCCGACCCCACCACCGACGACCTCGCCCGTCACCTCGGCGTCACCCCACGCGAGATCGCCGAAGCGCTCGCCGCCGGCCGATTCTTTCAACCGTTGTCACTCAACGAGATCACCGGCGACGAAGCCGCCGACGGCGACAGCGCCCCACCCGTCGCACTCGGCGTCGTCGACCACCGTTTCGAGGCCGTTGACGACCGCGAGTCGATGGGACCGCTGCTCGCCACCTTGCCCGCACGCGAGCGTCACCTGCTCCGGTTGCGTTATCTCGCCGGCCTGACCCAGTCGCAGATCGCGATCGAACTAGGCATCTCCCAGATGCACGTGTCCCGGCTGCTCAACCGCGCGTTGCGGCAGCTGCGGGTGACGCTGTCCAACCGGTGAGCCTGCACCAGACCCTCGTGGTCTACCTAACCCTCACGGCCGCCAGCCGTGCAGTCACCGACTCTCACCGTCGACGTGAGCTTCACTGTCGACGGGAGAAGAACGACCGGCGCTCACCCTTGGCCACCGCGGTCGCCAGCGGTGCCGCCGGCGGCGCCTCGACCGCCCGCCCGGACTCGGCCGCCTCCCGCCGGCTCTGCGCCCGGAAGTTGCCCGGCGAGACTCCAACCGTGCGGGCGAAGAACCGCCCGAAGTTCGTGGCTTCGCGAAACCCCAACCGCGCCCCGATGACCGACACCGGCAGGTCACTCTCGGCGAGCAGCCGTTTGGCCTCGAGGGCCACCCGGTCGTCGATGAGCTGCTTCGCGGTGCGTCCCGTCGTGGCCAGACTCGCCCGGGTGAGCGTGCGCACCGAACAGTCGAGCGCGCGAGCATAATGCTCGACCTGACGGGTGTCGCGGAAGCGCGACTCGATCTCGCTCCGCAACCGCCGCAACACCTCACTGTCGACGCCGGCCTGCCCGACACGACCCTCCGGCTCGAGGTGCGCGACCCGCAACAACAGGGCCGCGAGCTGGTGACGCAGCACGTCCAGCGGCAACGGGTCCCCGCTCGCGACCCGCCGATAGTCGGCCTCCAACTGGCTGACCCCGTCGACGATCGCCTCCTCATCGTCGCCAGTGAGCTGCCAATAGGTTCCCGGACCAGCCCACCGGTCACCGGCCGGCCCGCTCTCACCCCCGTACGGGAAAGTGGGTTCGAAAAGGATCAGCGTGGCGTCCACCCCGGGCGGGGGGAATCCGACGAACTGGTCGGGCCGCACCCACAGCAGGCCGCCCGGGCGCGCACCGAACGGGGCGAAGTCGACACTGAAACTGGCCCGGCCGGCGGTGACGAGCGCGAGCATGTGCACGGGCACCCGGTGACGCGCGGTCTGCTCGATGCCCGTCCGCCACTGATAGAGATCACTCAAGTGCATGACATGCACCCCGACCACACTGAGACGGGGGCTGCGCAGGCTTGCCTGCGGCGCGGAGGGGTGTCCGAAACCGGTCATGCCCTGCGCACTTTACCGCCGCCCCGCCACCGCGCACACCCCCGCGACGGGTCGGGTCGCGACGACAATCCGACTGACCGGGTACGCCGTGCCGGCGCGACTCGTCACCGAGGCGCGCGGCGAACTCCGTCAACCGCCGCCGCAGTCTGCGACGTGCCCGCCTCACCCGCCGCCGTCTGCGGCCCGGCGAACCATACGGTCGCGAGCGGGCCCACCTGAATCTCGGCGCTCGCCGGCTGACCGCCGTGGGAATAGGGGCGCGCGGTCGCGACGCCGAGGTTGCCGACACCGCTGCCGCCGAACTCCGTCGCGTCGGTGTTGACCACTTCGCGCCACTGTCCCGCCACCGGCAGGCCGAGGCGATAGTCGTGGTGCGGCATCGCGGCGAAGTTCGCCACGCAGGCGAGCACCGACCCGTCGGTGCCCCACCGCAGGAACGCGATGAGGTTGCCGGAGGCCTCGCCGGTGACCAGCCACGTGACGCTGCCGGGGACCGGGTCGCCGGACCACAGGGCGGCGGTGTCGCGATAGGTGTGGTTGAGCTGGCCCAGCAGGCGTCGCACGCCGGCGACGTCGGGATTGTCCGCGTCTGACCAGTCGAGGCCGTGCGCCTCGCTCCACTCCTGCTCGGCGGCGAGTTCGGATCCCATGAAGAGCAGCTTCTTGCCGGGGAACGCCCACATGTAGCCGAGCAGTCCGCGCAGCCCGGCCAGCCGCCGCCACCGGTCGCCGGGCAGCTTGGCCGTGAGCGCGCGTTTGCCGTGCACCACCTCGTCGTGGCTGATCGGCAGCACGTAGTTTTCGGCGAAGGCGTAGAGCGCCGGCAACGTCAACGTGTCGTGGTGATATTGTCGGTGCACCGGGTCACGCTCCACATAGGACAACGTGTCGTGCATCCAGCCCATGTTCCACTTGAAACCGAAGCCGAGCCCGCCCTTGTCGGTCGGGCGGGACACGCCCGGCCACGCGGTCGACTCCTCGGCGACCATGATGGCGTCGGGGTGTGCGCCATAGACGGCGCGGTTGAGGTCGCGCAGGAACTCGATGGCCTCCAGATGTTCGTTGCCGCCGAAGATGTTGGGCTCCCAGGCGTGCGATTCCCGCGAATAGTCGAGATAGAGCATCGAGGCGACCGCGTCGACCCGCAGACCGTCCACATGAAACTCTTCTATCCAATAGAGAGCGTTGCTGATGAGGAAGTTGCGCACCTCCGGCCGGCCAAAGTCGAAGATGAGGCTGCCCCAGTCGGGGTGTTCGCCCCGGCGCGGATCGGCGTATTCATAGGTGGGCGTGCCGTCGAAACGCGCCAGCGCCCAGTCGTCGCGGGGAAAGTGCGCCGGCACCCAGTCGAGGATGACCCCGATGCCGGCCTGGTGCAGCCGGTCGATGAGCAGTCGCAGGTCGTCGGGCTCGCCGAAGCGAGCTGTCGGCGCATAGAAGCCGGTGACCTGATAGCCCCACGAGCCGCCGAACGGGTGTTCCATCACCGGCATCAGCTCGACGTGGGTGAAGCCGAGGCCGGCGATATACGCCGGCAGCGTGTCGGCGAGCGCGCGATAGTCCAGGCCCGGTCGCCACGACCCGAGATGCAGTTCATAGACGCTCATCGGGCGTTGGTAGTGGTCGTCGGGGCGCCGCGCGCACCAGTCCGAGTCGCCCCACTCATAGGCCGACTCGGTCACGATCGACGCTGTCCTCGGTGGACACTCGGTGGCCCGGGCCATCGGGTCGGCGTGGTCGCGCCACGACCCGTCGGCCCCGTGCACCCGGAACTTATAGCGGGTGCCCTTCCGAACGTCGGTGACCGTGGTGACCCAGACCCCGCTCGGGCCGAGCGGGTCCATTCGCTGCCCCTCATAAGGGCCCCACCCGGTGGCGTCACTGACCAGCCGCACCTCCCGGGCGTGCGGCGCCCACACGGCGAATGTGGCGCCGCCCGCGTCGAGGTGCGCGCCGAGCATCCGCCACAGGCGTTCGTGCCGGCCGACGGAGAACAGATAGAGGTCGAGTTCACTGGGTCCGGCGACCATGACCGACTCGCTCACGTGGTCAACCCAAACACACGCGGGGCACGCGTGACTGCCGATTGCGGTCCGCTCCCTCTGCAGGGAATCGACGTCGCGCCGCTAAGCTATCCCGTGTGTGGGGTGTCCCGGCGACAAGAAGGACCCTCACGGCACACTGACGAGTCACTCACTGACAGCGGGCGAGAGCGTGGTTGCCGGCCAGCCATGAACGCTGTCGCCCCGATCGGTGGCAGATCGCCGATAGGTGGGAGGCCGTGTCGTCAGAGGGCATCCCGCACATCACGTCGCCGCGTCGCGCCACACCCGCAGGGTCTCGGCGACCGACCACGCCTGAAACGGGCAGCCGGTCGCGTCGTGCGGGGCATCCCCGTCGGCGGTCTCGCTCACCGAGCCGAGGCCCCACTCGGACAGGTGCGCCCGCACCCCGGCGAGCACCTGGCGGCGGTCGACGGCCGGGTCGGCGGCGGCGAGGGCGTCGACATAGGGGCCGAGCAGCCACGGCCAGACCGTGCCCTGGTGATAGGCGAGATCCCGGGCGGTCGGGTCACCCTGGTGGGCACCGACAAAATCCCGATCGGTACGCGCGAGTGTGCGCAGCCCCAGCGGCGTGAGCAGGTGGTCGCCGGTGACGCGGAGAACGCTGGCGACGAGATCGGCGTGCTCCGGCGTACCCGATGGGTCGTGTAGTGGCGCGTGGGGCAGGCTGATCGCGAAGAGCTGGTTGGGGCGCAGCCGGGGGTCGTCGCCTCCGGCGTTGGCCGGGTCGGGGGAGTCGACGACGTCGTGCAACCACCCGCCCGGTGTGGGAAAGCGTGCGATGAACGAGGCGACCGCCGCGCGCCGCGCCGCGATCATCTCACCCGGGTCACGCCCGACGCGGGTGCTCAGCTCCGCGAGCGCGCCCAAGGCGTTTATCCACAAGGCGTTGAGCTCGACCGTCTTGCCGGCACGCGGCGTCACTGGTCCACTGTGGATGACCGCGTCCATCCAGGTGAGCGCGAGCCCGGGCGCGCCCTGCGTGAGCAGCCCGTCGGAGTCGATCCGGATGCCGAACCGGGTGCCGGCGCGGTGCCGTGCGACCACGTCGGTGAGCGGTCCGATGAGTTCGGCGGCGAGGTCGGTGTCGCCGGTGGCTCGCACGTGCCGTTCGACCGCGTGGGCGAACCACAACGTCGCATCGGCCGTGTTGTGTGAGACCTCGGCGGTGTCGGCCGTGTTGGCGAGCATGCCCTCCGACAGGGTCGCCGCATAGGACCGCAACAGCTCCCGCCCCTCGTCGGCGCGGCCGGTCGACAGGAACAAGCCCGGATAGGCGATCATCGTGTCGCGCGACCACGCCCCGAACCACGGATAGCCCGCGACGACGTCCGGGCCGCGCGGCGTCGTCACCACGAACGAGTCCGCCGCGCCCACCAGCCGCGCCCCGGTCTCGTCGGCCGGGTCGACGCCGGCCCGGGAGACCAGCGCGCCCCACCGCCGCCGTGCGGCGGCGACGATCTCACCCGCCGGCGGCGGCGCTGACGCCAACGCCGCCTCGTCACCGGCCCACCCGTGCACGTCGAGGCTCTGGCCCTGCTCCAACCGGGCCGTGAACCGGCCGAACCGCAGCAGATCCTCGGTGGCGGCCAGGCCGCGTGCCGCCTCGACCCGGTGACGGACCCCGTGAAACCACGCCGGATCGGCGACAAATCCGGGCCCGGCGACCCGATAGGCGCCGGCCACTACCACCCCGTCACCGGTCGGGTCCACCGTCAGATCGTCGTCGGCGACCCGTTCCCCGTGCCCGTCGCGCCACGTGCCGACCGCCTCCACCGCGAGATCCACCGGCCCGCCGGCGAGCAGGGTGTGGCGCACCACCACCGTGGGCGAGCCGTGGCGCATCGCGACCACCCGCTCCAGCACCACCGAACCCACCCGCCACCGCCAACACGGCAGTCCGTCGCGCAGTTCGAAACTCTCCAACAGCTCGTGCCCGGCCGGCGCGATCGCCCCGGAAGCCCACTCGTGCACCCCGAGCCGCACCGTCGCTCCCGAGTCGAGCGTGACAATCGGGTCGAGCGAGGCGAGCCCGAGGTGCCGGCGTGCGGGGTTGTCGCCGGCCACGACGAGCAGCCCGTGATAACGACGGGTGCGCAGCCCGCTCACCGTACCCATGGCGAAGCCGCCACGGCCGTCGGCGACCAGCCACTCCCGAGTCCCGCCCGCCGCCAGCGACGTGCACACCTGTGTCCCGAACCTCACCGGCCCCATCGTAGGCGCCCGCCCGTCGGCCGGTCGTCGGGTGCCGTCCCCACCGCCCCCGGCCGGCCAGGCAGAATACCCACCGTGACACGAGTGGGAGCGGAGCGGGCACGTCTCGCCGCCGCAGACGCGGGTGCGGCCGACTGGCGCGGGTGGGGACCCTATCTGGCCGAGCGAGCCTGGGGCACGGTGCGAGAGGACTACAGCCAGCACGGCACCGCGTGGGACTACTTTCCCCACGACCACGCCCGCAGCCGCACCTACCGGTGGAACGAAGACGGCCTCGCCGGGATCTGCGACGACCGGCAGACCTTCTGCTTCGCGCTCGCATTGTGGAACGGCGAGGACTCCATCATCAAGGAACGCATCTTCGGGCTCAACGGCCCCGAAGGCAACCATGGCGAGGACGCCAAAGAATACTGGTGGTATGAAGACTCCACCCCCACCCACTCGTGGATGCGGTGGCGCTATCACTACCCACAAAGCCGTTTCCCGTACGGCGACCTGGTGCGCACAAACGCAGCCCGTGGCCGAGACCAACCCGAATTCGAACTCGTCGACACCGGGATATTCGACGAGTCTCGCTATTGGTCAGTCACTGTGGACTATGCCAAAGCCGACACGACCGACCTCTGCGTCGAGATCACGGTGGAGAACCGGGGCCCGAACGAAGCAACCCTGCACCTGTTGCCGACCCTGTGGTTTCGCAACACGTGGGCGTGGGGTCTGCCCGGCTGGGACGCCATTCCCCAGATCCGCGGATATGACAACGGCACCCTCGTCGCCCGCCACCGCGGCCTCGGCCGGTTGGTCCTCGCGGGAGAGGATCAACCCGAGGCGCTGTGCTGCGACAACGAGTCGAACGCGCAACGCCTGTGGGGGCTCGGCAACCGCTCGCCCTATCCGAAGGACGGCATCAACGACCACCTGGTGCACGACCTGCCCACCGTCAATCCCGACCGGATCGGCACCAAAGGCGCGCTGCACTATCGGGTGACCGTCGCGGCCGGACAGTCCCGGCGGGTCCGACTGAGACTCGCACTCGTCAACGACCCCACCGGCGAATGGTCGCCGGAGGCCGCCGAACGCAGCCACGCCGCCCTCGATCTGGGTGCCGGATTCGACACGGTCATGACGGGTCGCCGCGCGGAGGCCGACGAATACTTCGCCGATCTCACCCCACCCGGGGTCGACGCCGACGAGGCGATGGTGCTGCGGCAGGCCGTCGCCGGACTCATGTGGGGAAAGCAGTTCTACCATTACGACGTCACCCGCTGGCTCGACGGCGACCCCTACGCCGAACCGCCGTCCGCCGACCGGGGGCGCAACAAACACTGGCGACACATGTCCAGTTTCGACATCATCTCGATGCCGGACCCGTGGGAATATCCGTGGTATGCGGCGTGGGACCTCGCGTTCCAATGTGTCGCGATCGCCCGGGTCGACCCAGCCTTCGCCAAGAGTCAACTCCTGCTGTTGCTTCGCGAGTGGTATATGCATCCCAACGGGCAGATTCCAGCCTATGAATGGGCACTCGACGACGTCAACCCGCCCGTGCACGCCTGGGCCGCGCTCAAGGTCTATGAACTCGACGGCGCGCGCGACCACGACTTTCTCGCCCGGGTGCTGCACAAACTGCTCATGAACTTCACCTGGTGGGTCAACCGCAAGGACTCCGGCGGCAACAACGTCTTCGAGGGCGGCTTTCTCGGCCTGGACAACGTCGGCCCCTTCGATCGGGGCGCCACCCTGCCGGTCGCCGGCGTGCTCGAGCAGAGCGACGGCACCGCGTGGATGGCCATGTATGCCCTGAACCTGTTGGAGATCTCCCTCGTCCTCGCGGTCCGGGATCCGTCCTATGTCGACCTCGTGACGAAGTTTCTCGAACACTTCGCCTACATCGCCTCCGCAGCTTATGAGCAAGGACTGTGGGACGACGAGGACGGATTCTTCCACGACGTCATCCGGCAGCCCGACGGCGACAAGGTGCCCCTCAAAGTGCGGTCGGTCGTCGGACTGCTGCCGTTGGCGGCGACAACAAACCTCTCCTCGGTCACCCTGGCCCGCATGCCCGACGTCGCCGGCCGACTGCGCTGGTTCGTCACCCACCGTCCACAATATGCCGACACGCTCAGCGCCCGACGCATCCGCGACGGCCAACAACAGCGGCTGCTCGCGGCCGTGAGCCCGGACCGACTCATGCGCATCCTCGCGCGCATGCTCGACCCCGAGGAGTTCCTCTCCCCATATGGGTTGCGCAGCCTCTCCCGGGCGCATCGCGACGAGCCCTACACAGTGCGACTCGGCGACACCGACTACACCGTCGGCTATGAGCCGGCCGACTCGTCGACCGGGGTCTTCGGCGGCAACTCCAACTGGCGCGGTCCCGTGTGGTTCCCGGTGAACTATCTCATCATCGAGGGACTGCGGCGGTTCGCCGAGTTCTTCGGCGACGACCTGCTCGTCGAATATCCCACCGGATCCGGAAACAAATACCCCCTGCGGACCGTCGCCGACGACCTCACCCACCGGCTGGTCAGCATCTTCCTCCTCGATGAGGACGGGCGCCGGCCGGTGCACGGCCAGTGCGAACTGTTCCAACGCGATCCGCGATGGCGCGACCTCATTCCGTTCCACGAATATTTCCACGGTGACACCGGTGCGGGGCTCGGTGCCTCGCATCAGACCGGCTGGACCGCGCTGGTCATCGACATGATTCTCGGCCGGGACCGGTCGGCGACCGGCCTTCCCATCGCGACAATCCCGCGCCCCTCGGTGTCGCCCATCCCAGCGGTCGCGAGCCCCACGCCGTCACCGGTGTCTACAGCGGACACTTCGTCTGAGCCGGCTTCGGCGTCTGAGCCGATCGCGGACAAGCCCCGACGTCGGTGGTCCACCGGATGGCGATCAAAGCGCTGACCTCCCCACGAGTTGTGGCTCGGCGCATTGACGTTGATAGGGGTTTATGTTTCGGGGGCGGCTGGCCAAATCGGCGATGAGCTGCGGGCCTTGTGCGGTTCGCCAGGCTCCATTGATCGGTCTTGGGCACCTCTCTTCGTTGTCCGCGAGTCAGCCAGGTGAACGTCCGGTAATGTCCGGAGTTGGCCGAGTTAAATATAACGACCCGGTAACGATTGATCAGATGTAATGAGAGGACCTCCAAGGGGTGCGTTGCGTTGCCGAGTAACTGTCCATGATGGTCGGTCTATCGGGGACTACCTCGCATTACGCGGGTCGAGGCCGTCAGGCCTGCCACCCGTCCCACGCCGCCGGCGGAGGGTTTGTCCCACCTGTCGATGGAGATGAGTGGGCAGTTCCTCGATCCCAGTCGGTGTTACTGTCCGTCGGCGTTGAATCACGGAGGGGCGGGGATCAATAGTGTTCTGCACTGCAAACCGGACTGGCATGCACCTGCGAACGTGGGCCGGCCGGTTAGTCAGGCGCCAGTTCGGTCCGACCCATCGTTGGCTTCCTGCTCTCATGGTGCTCGCCTTGCTCGCTCAGGGAGTTGCCTTGGTGGCAGTCCCCTCCACGCCGGCTCATGCCGCAGCGGCAGCATGTCCGGCGGCGGTCGCTGACTTGAAGGCGGCGTTGCGGTCCGCGAAGGAGTGTCAGGGCCGAGTGGGTGTGATCACCTAATTTGGCCCCGGCTGGACCAGAAATCTTTAGGCGGATTCCAGCGATCGTCGCAACACTCGACGGTTCGAGGAGTTGCGATGGCAGGCAGAGGCCGGCGGGGTCCGGAGCCGCAGACCGCCAAGCGTGCACAGTATGCCGCGTTAATTGCGCGGGGGATCAACAGTTCGGAGGGGGAAGATACGGGCACGGCTCCTGAATAGATCTTTTGGCGTAGACACCTAAAAGATCATCAGAAGTCGTGCCCGTATGCACTCCACACCACCCACAGCAAAACCCGAGGACCAGCTCAATTCGGAACAACGCCGGGGCCCTGGGCGATCAGGAACTCACTCACTCCAACTCGGGGGCCAACAAATTGTCAGGACTCTTACATATTCCGCTTCACCCTTATGGCCCGTCGGAAGTCTCTGCTCTAGGGAAGAGTGCGCCTCCCAACGATTGCTGAAAAATGTATCAATATACTCCTGCTCGCTTGGCGCCTCTGGAATCAGATAGTTCTGGTTGACAATGCAAGTCCGATTGTCAATTTCAGCCCGGTAAGCAATACGAATTGCTTCGGCGTTAAAAGAAGGCAACGGAAACGCCGACTTAGCTTGATCCGAGCACTTGGCAAAGGTTTCTTGATATGCGCTAGCCCGCTCCTGAGGGTAACCTGCTCGTATTCCGCCGTCCCACGTTAACTGCGTTTGCCAGCCATCGTTCGTCAAGCATTCTTGAATAGATTGGCTACGCATTGCAGCCTGTGTTTCCTGATGGGCCGTTCGAGATGGCTTCGGCCCGGAGCTCCCACAGCCCGTCAACGCAATGAGAAGGAGGACGCCGAGGACTCGCTCGGGCAAAGCACGCCATCGCCAACTAGTCGTCAAACGAGCCACCCTCGGTCAGGAACACCACGCACCGGCCGACACGAACGATCCGCTGGTCGCGGCTGATGGAGTAGCGATGCGTTTACCGGTATATGTCGTATGGTAGGCGCCGCTCGGGTAGCGGACTCCGTCGTAGTTGCCATTGTAATCGGTCCACCCATGGACAGTTGCGCCAGACGTTACCTGCGTCGAAATCCGGACCTGCGAATCTGGTGCGCAGGTCACCTGTGACCCGTTCCATTGTGCTGTCGCATACGCTGGCGAACTGAAGAAAGCGGCCCCAACTAGTGCGGCGCTTGCAACGGCGATTACGCGCCTGGCCTTCCGACTCATGTACCTCTCCTTGCTTGATGTACCTGGTCCGCATCGCGAACCGATTGACTGACATGGATAGTATGGCTTGGATTTAAGTCACCAGCAAGACCCCAGGGCCAATGCCGTTCAGATCAGGCTCTTCGGGCAGGTCAGTGTGGGTGTGGGTCATGAAGGCGGCCGGACAGAGATGATGTGCCCTGGGTTTGATGGGGTCGGGAAAGTTGGTTCATGCTGCGGATAGAGTTGGCTGATGGCTTTCGTACTCGGCTGGGCTGAGCATGCCCAGTGAGCTGTGGCGACGCTGTCGGTTATGGAAGATTTCGAGATACTCGAAGATGGCGTTAGCTAACTCGATGCGGGTCTTCCAACGCTTCCGGTTGAGCAGTTCGGTCTGCATCCGCCCCAGGGACATTGCGTTCTCGACATTTAGGTATCTGAGCTGCGGTTTCGTTGGGGTGAACAGGTTGCGCGGGGGCAGTCGAAGCGGGTGAGACCACCTAGGTGATCATGGAGTTTCCGCACAGGCACGACACCTTCGAGGACCTCACCCGCGATGTCAGCATGCCTCATCCCAGCACTATCCGTGCTCCCCACCCCCACCGACACGGCACCACCAACGGTTACCAACGGTGAGCAAGACGGGTTGTTCCACATCCTGTCGACAGTGCCGGATCCCCGTTCGCGTCGCGGAACCCGCTACCCACTGGCAGGACTGCTCACAGTCGCGGTGTGCGCAGTACTGGCCGGCGCGTCATCATTCACAGCGATCGTGGACTGGCTCCACGACCTCGACGACACCACCCGGGCACGCCTCGGATTCGGTCGCCACATACCGGCCACAACCACAATGTGGCGACTACTGACCCGCCTCGACGCCGACCAACTCGCCACGATCCTCGCCCGCTGGCTCCACACCCGCACCCAACCACCGGCCACACCCCACCGACCCCGCCACCGTCGGGTGATCACAATCGACGGTAAAACGATGCGGGCCGCCCGCCAACCCGACGGCAGTCAGGTCCGTCTCGAGAGGATCCAACGGCTGCTTCAACGAGGGCGGTTGGAGAATCTTCCCTGGCCTCCTCACGATGAGAAGCCGCTCGCGGAGTCGGTTGGCTTCCTTGCCTCCTGGGGTGTGCTTGTGCCCGATGGCTCGTCTGAACTCGCCGAGCCCAAGGTGGGATGGATGTCACGGGCCATCTCATTCCTTGCGGAGTCGAGCATGGTCTTGGCCAGTCTGGAGTTTGAGGCGATCCGGCAGGCGGTCCGGCTGGGGCAGGCGCAAGTGACCCCGGCGCATCTTCTGCTGGCAGTCATGGCGTTGGAGGATCAAGTCAGTTCGACGCGTGTGAGGTTCGCGGGTCGGCGATCGGCAATGGTCAACGCCCCGGTTCTCTCCCAGTTCGGGATGACGATGCGGGAAGCGCGTCCGGTCGTCCGAGACGGAATAGCGGAGCCGAGTGTGGGCGTCCAGCGCAGGCGGGCCTGGCGGACCAACCCGCGAAACCCCTCGTGGGGGATCTCCGCCGCCCGAATCGCGGATGAGGCGCGGATGGATAGCACCGGTTTGGGGTCAGGGGCATTGCATCTCGTTGCGGGCCGCGAGTTGCTGGGTGTTGTCGGAGCTGACCCAGCGCAGGTCCTGGACGAGGCGTAGCGGCGATTGGATGTCGGTGGGGCACGTTACGCTTCGCCGCGTGCGACCGATTCTCGTGAATGAGTTTCCCATCCCCCGACACCCTGCGGCTCCGACGGTCACGCCGACCTACGGCGGCTGGCTTGTGCTCGACGATGAGCAGCGGTGCCTCACAGTGTTGGATGAGAACCTTCGGCGTACGAGGGAAATTGCCGTGCCGCCTCTCGAAGGCAGAGCCGCCGCCGCTATGTCTCCGGACGGGAGCGACTTCGCGTTCGCGGTGTTCAATGATCTGATGGTCACTGACAGACATGGCGAGGTGCACCAGTGGTGGCATCACCCTTATGAGGCGCCGTGTTGGTTGAACAGTCCGTCGGTGGTCTTCGACGGCAGGGGGTTGCTGTGGCTCTACTCGCCGAACGACACCAGAGACGAGTTGGCGGTCTTCCATGTGCCCGAGGGCAACGAACTGTCGCGCGTGAGGCTCCGATCAGATGGTGGGGGTGGACACTTTTCGTCGCACCCCGATGGCTATCACGTCGGCCTCGCGGTGTCGATGGGGCAGGACGGCACGATCAGCGTCTGGGCCACGCTTGACGAGGGTGCCATCGTGGTGCGAACTGTTCCTGGCGACTTCCTCAGTGACGTGACTGCTGACGGTGCGAGCTATGTGACGACACCTCACACCACACTGACTGTCGCGGTCCGCCGCTTCGGTGGTGACAAACTGGTGATTGAGGGAAATGAGATCGGTGGATTTGATTGGGCGCGGGGCGACGACCACTACTATCTCAGGGATGCGACATTCGTCACGTCCGATGCCTTGATGATCGGCGTCGGGTTCGATGAATGGGAATCTGAAAAGCATCTTCTGGTCTCCGCCGACGATCTGAGCCTCATTCGCGTGATCGACTATGACACGCAGGATGTGGGCATTCTGATCTCCGCTCCGCGATCAGGCCGGTGGGTCACCATGGACTGGACTAAGCGCATATTGCGACTGTGGGAGCTCCCGAGCGGTGTGCGATAGTCGCCGTTACGTCCGCTGGTCGTGGGCGGGCGTGGATCGACGAATGGATGTCGGTGGGTCGCGTTACGCTCCGCCGCGTGCAACCGATTCTCGTGAACGAGTTCTCCATCCCCCGACGCTCGTCGGAACCCATGGTCAGGCCGACCTACGGCGGCTGGCTTGTGCTCGACGATGAGCAGCGGTGCCTCACAGTGTTGGACGAGAACCTTCGGCGTGCGAGGGAAGTTGCCGTGCCGGCTCTCAAGGGCCGAGTCACCGCCGCCATGTCACCGGACGGGTCCGAATTCGCGTTCGCGGTGTTTGATGACCTGGTGGTTACGGACCAGCATGGCGAGGTGAGGCAATGGTGGCATCACCCATATGCGGCGCCGAATTGGATTCGTAGGCCAGCGGTGGTGTTTGACGGCAGGGGGTTGCTCTGGCTCTACACGCCGGCCAACGCCGATGGCGAGTTGGCGGTCTTCCATGTGGCCGAGGGCAAGGAACTTTCACGCGCGCCACTTGATTCGGCTCATGGTCTTGGACTCTTTTTGTCGCACCCGGACGGTCATCACGTCGGCCTCGCGGTGTCGATGGGGCAGGAGGGCACTATCAGTGCCTGGTGCACGTTCGATCAGGGTGCCATCAAGGTCCGAACCGTTCCCGGCGACTTCCTCGAGAGTGTATCCGCTGACGGCGAACGCTATGTGACGACACCTCACACATCACTGACTGTCGTGGTCCGTCGATTCGGTGACGATGAACTGGTGGATGAGGGAAGTTCGATTGGCGGCTTTGACTGGACGCGGGGTGACGAGTTTTACTACCTCACGGAGGCGATGTTCGTCACGTCCGATGTCTTGATAGTTGGTGTCGGGTTTGAGGAATTCGTATCAGAGAGGCATCTTCTGGTCGCCGCCGACGACCTGAGCCTCATTCGCGTGATCGACTACGACGTGCAGGGTTGGCGTTTTCTGGTCTCCGCTCCGCAGCCGGGCCGGTGGGTCACCATAGACCGCGCCGAGGACTGGTCCGAGGACTCGTCGGAACGGATATTGCGGCTGTGGGAGCTCCCGAGCGATGTGCGATAGTCGCCGTCACGCCTGCGGTCGGGGGCGGGTGTCGCGGCGCGTTCGGTGAGCAGCGTCGGTGAGGCCGCCAATCCGGGCAGACGAAGGGGTTCGCACGATGGGCGCGAAGGAATTCCATCCTGTAGTGACGCACAGCGAAGCTGGGGTTGTGATGACGAGACAACGGCCCTCGGGCGTCCCCGACGAGGGGGCATGGGATGAGAGCGCTCAGGAATGGGTGTTGGCGTTCACCGATGACCAAGGACGTCGGAGTGGTCTGCTGACGTGCTGGCGTCCGGATGGTTCACTGGCTCGGCACACCGAGTTCGTTCACGGCGTGCCACATGGACTGTCCCGCCGATATCACGAGTCAGGAGAGGTCTCGCGGGAGACTCACTATCACCATGGTGTGTTGCAGGGAGTCGATCGGGCTTTTCGTTCAGTGACGTCCACATCGGAGCTCGCGTTTCCGATCAGCAAGGCGCCGAAGAACGCGTGGCGCTATGAAGTTGATCGAGTTGACGGGCGGATAGTAGCGGCCCGTCTCTATGACCGGTCGGGCACGCAGATCACGGATGCGGGTGCGGTGATGCCGGCTCGACCAGCTGGAGTGCCGCCCGAGGCGACGTACATGTCTGTCCCCGACGCGTGGATGGTTGGGGCACACGACGAGTCGGGCGACGCGGTCGGTTTTTGGCAGACGTACGACCGCTCCGGTGCTCTGGTGAGCGAAGAGAAGTACCTGGACGGGGAAGAGATCAGTTCGCTGTGCTTTCGTAGCCCCGAGCATGGGGTGGCGACGTTGGCGGCGCGCGAAGGTCGGGCCGGGCAGGCGTTGGAGGCCGCCCGTCAGTGGTGGGCGCGACTGTCGAGTGGAGCGGCGTCCGCTTCCGGCGAAGATCGGATCAGCGCGGGGGAGTTGCTGAGTCGTTGCCTAGGTGACGATGCCGAGCATCGACACGAGCGGCGCGAGGTGAGTTTGACGGTTGCCGCTTTGCCAGTTTCGCAGAGTCTGCTGGCCGATGAGCGAGCACAGATCGCGGATGCCCGGGCGGCGGTGTTGGCGTGGTTGGCGGCCGACGCGCTGGCCAGCGGTGACGTCGATGCGGCATTGACGTTCGCCGACGAATCGATCGAGGCGGGGCGACGGTCCGGTGGGCTGGCCGCGAAGGTGACAAAGGTCGCCGCGTTGCGTCACAGAGGCCGTGCCGATGAGGCGTACGCGTTGACGCAGGAGGTTTTCATCACGGATCCGGATGCCGCTGGGCTCGCGGAGTTCCGCGCGGATCCACAATTCGCCGCCTGGATCGATACGCTGCGGGTGGAACACATGACCGTCGACGGCGCGTGGGCGATCATGGGCAAAGGTGGGGCGAGACTCCACGCGATAGCGGATCTGCTCGGATATGATCCGGGCGACACTTACAGATCATGGCCGGGCCTCGACATCGTGTGGCCGATCCAAGAGGTTCTCGGTGAACGGATCTCTCCCGAGCTGTCGCGGTGGATCGATGTCATGGCCGACCGACCGTCGGCGAATCGCCGACGGCTTCATCCAGCCGTCAGCTCCACTGTCAGCGCGGCTGTCAGCTGGAATGACGACGCATGGGTGGCCCGCCTACAGAGTTTGTTTCTGCCGATGTCTACGGTGTCGGTGAACTTCGAGTCGAGCTACCACGCGGCGTGGCTGCCAGATGTCTTCGGCAACAGTGCAACCTACTATTCCTACCAGGACCAAGACGGATTCGTTCGGTTCAAGTCGCTGTCTTTGATGCTTGCGACGGTCTTGCTGCGTGAGGCGGAAGACGACGATGTGGTGGCACAACAGATGTGGACATCACGGCTGAATCACGCTCGTAGTCTGATTAACAAGGCGGCGGTCGCCAGTCAACTCACAGGAGAACCACTGCCACCACACCTGTCGGTCACCGCGTTGTATCCGCGCACCGGCTGGATCGTGTCACACCTGCTGCCGCAGCGGCAGATCGCCTTTGAGGTGGAACACGATCTGACCGACGCGCCTAGGGATGGATGTGTGGCGCAACGAACGTGAGTTCGTCTCCGAATGGCCGCACCTGCAGTCCTACTGGCTGCTGCACCACGCGGTCTTCGGCAACCGACCGGAACTGGAATTTCTGGTGAAACGGGCCGATCGCCGCCACCCAGCGGTGGATGAGTTGGTGGGCGTCGCTGAGGAGGTGCTCGCCGGGCAGCAGGTCACCGCGCCGTGGTGGGATGAGGAGAAAGTCCGCGCACTGAGGTAGGCGGCGTGAGTCTCACGGCGCGGCGGCGCGGCGCGATTCAGTGCGGGTCGGGGGCGGGTGTCGCGGCGCGTTCGGCGAGCAGTTCGTGCACGTCGGCGATGTCACGCGGTGACGTGCGCGACGCCAACCAGAACATGATTCCGGTGGGGATGAAGAAGACCTGAAACATGGCGAGCCCGACGGCGAAGTTGAGCGGCGGGGGAATGGCCTTGCCCAGTGCGCGGAATGTGACGGCGACGAGGCTGTTGCCGACGGCGCGGCCCATGCCGTTGACGAGGTTGCCGAGACTGAACACGGTGCCACGGTGCTCCGGCGGATTGACCTCGGCGATCAACGCGTACCAGTTGGGGGAGTTGGCCGAGGTGAGGGCGAGCGCGAGCAGCGCGGTGCCGAGGCTCACCGTCATCAACGGCTCGGTGACCACACTGGACAGCACGGCCCCGATGACCTCACCCGAGCTCGCTCCATTGTGAACATGGACGCGAATCGGCACGAAGACCAGCACCACATAGAACGGAATCGCCGTGAGCACGCCGATCGACGCGACCATGGCCCGGCCGCGTGGGGTGCGGCGTTGGAGTCGGTCGCCGATGAGGCCGCCCACGATGGACAGTGCGCCGCCGAGTTGGAAACAGCGTGGCGTAGACCGCGCCGATGTCGATCGCGGTCGGCTGGTCGAAGCCCAGGCTCTCGGCCTTGGCCTGGAAGAGACGAGGCAGGAAGACCAGTGAGCCGAAGACCATCTGGGCGGTGAACCCCTGCAGGGTGAGCCACACGTTGGTGCGTCGGCGGGCGATGCGCGGCAGGTCGGCGTGGGTGATCCGATAGTCGTAGTCTTCTCCGGCGGCGAAGACCCCAGCGAGCTGCGGCTCACTCTGCCCGCGGCGAATGTCGTAGGTGAAGATGAAGGCGACGGTCGCGCTCGCCCCGACGATGCTCAGCGCCACGAACGGTCGCCGCCAGTCCGCTGAGCCGAGCAGCCCGCCGGCGAGAGTGCCGGCGAGGGTCCCGACCCCCTGCGACAGGCCCCAGAAACTCATGACTAGACCCCGGCGGCGGGGCGAGATGAGGTCGCTGACGACGGAGAAGCCCACCGACGCGACCGCGCCCAACCCGATTGCCGCGATGAACTGCGCCGCGAAGAACATGGCGTAGTTCGTGGCCCACGCGGTGGTCAGCGTGCCGGCGGCCCAGATGAGGGTGCCGGCCATGAGCAGGGGTTTGCGGTCGGACCGGTCGCCGACATAGGCCCAGGCGACGGCGGCCACCGCACTGGCCAGATAGGACACAGCGGTCACGGCCGTGATCGCCGCCTCGCCGACCCCGAACTGCTGCGCGATCGGGGCATAGAGCGGCGGCACCAGGCCGATGGCCGTGTTGTCGAGGGAGGCCAGCGCGATGAAGACCACGACGGTGTAGAGCCGGTGGACCCGTCCGCCCCCGCGTGCGGGTCGGCGCGGGGGGCGTCGGCGCGCGGCGTCCGAACCCGGCGCACTCGTCATGCCGGCACCCAACCACACGACGACGGCTCGCGCCACCACGCGGGGGCGGGCGGCGCGCCCCCGAAGCTATTGCAGATAACCCTCGACCTCGGTGACCGGCCGCACCGCGACCGAGTCGGGGTTGAGGTCGGCGTCGCGGGCCGCGCGGCGTCGCCGCAGCAGGTCCCACGACTGGTCAAGCGCCTGCTCCAGCAGGCTCAGCCGTTCATGTTCGTCGTCGGCGGTGATCTGTCCGGCCCGCATCGCGGCGCGCAGCCGGTGCTCCTCGTCGATCAGCTCGCCGATGCGGTCAAGGATGTCCCGTTCATCCATGGCTCCAGCTTCGCAGGTTGGCCACGCCGGCTGACCATTTTTGCCTTCTTTACACCGAAACAGGCAATTTGTGCCACGATGCCGGTGTGGACGGCGCGAAGGTAGTCGTAGTGGGGCAGGGATACGTCGGGCTTCCGGTCGCGATGCGGGCCGCCGACGTCGGATATCGCGTCGTCGGCATCGACAGCGACCCGACCCGGGTGGCACGACTGCGGGCCGGCGACTCGTTCGTCGAGGACGTGCCCGCCCGCGAGCTCAACGCGGCACTCGGGTCCGGTCGATACACAATCACCGACTCGTACGCCGAAGCCTCCGGTTTCGCCTTTGCGGTGATCACCGTGCCCACACCGCTGCGGGAGGGCACACCCGACCTCAGTTATGTGGAGTCCGCCGCTCGCAGCATCGCCCCACACCTGACCCCCGGCGCCTGCGTGATCCTCGAGTCGACCACCTATCCCGGCACCACCGAGACCCTCGTCATGCCCCTGCTCGAGCAGGGCAGCGGGATGCGGTGCGGCGTCGACTTCCACCTCGGCTATAGCCCCGAGCGCATCGACCCGGGCAACGTCGCATGGCACCTGGTCAACACGCCGAAGGTCGTCTCCGGCGTCACCGCCGCCTCACTGCAGGCTGTGCAGGGCTTCTATGACACGCTCATCGACAAGACCGTGCCCGTGCGCGGCACCCGCGAAGCGGAACTGACCAAACTGCTCGAGAACACCTATCGCCACGTCAACATCGCGCTCGTCAACGAGCTGGCGATCTATGCCCATCAGCTCGGCATCGACCTGCCCGAGGTGATCGACGCGGCCACCACCAAACCCTTCGGCTTTCAGCGCTTCACCCCCGGACCCGGCGTCGGCGGGCACTGCCTGCCGATCGACCCGTCCTATCTGTCATGGCAAGTCAAGCGCAGCCTCGGCCGATCCTTCCGGTTCATCGAGCTCGCCAACGACATCAACAGCTACATGCCGGTTTATGTGGTGCAGCGGCTCACCGGAGCCCTCAACCGCGCCGGGCTCTCCATCAACGGGGCCACGGTGGTGCTTGTCGGCCTCGCCTACAAGCCCAACAGCGCCGACTGCCGCGAGTCGCCCGCCCTGCGGGTCGCCGAAGAACTGCACCGCATGGGCGCCGAACTCGTCGCCATCGACCCGCACGTGGAGCCCGCCCGGGTGCCGCCCTACGTGCGGCTCGCCCCGCTCGACGAGGCGCTGGTCGACGCCGCCGACGCCGTCGTGATCCTCACCGATCACGACGCCATCGACTATGAACTCATCTCCGGCGCTCGCCTCATCTTCGACACCCGCAGCCGAGTCTTCACCGGCGCCGTCGAACACCTCTGACACTGATCGGCGCGGGCCGACCGGCCCGCCATGCCCAGTTGACCGTCGTGCCATGCGATCACGGCGGACAACCGCTCGGCAACGTGTCAGGTTTGACATGCCAGCACATGTTTTCATGACACGTTGCCGAAGGTCGCGTGCGGTGGCGCGCCGGCCGGTGCCTGGTGGCGCGGTGGCGAGTGGGGAGTCGTGTGGTTGTGGGCGAGTGACCCGTACCCGGGGAGGGTTTCTATGTGACGGCCGGGCCCGACACAAAAGTGAGCGCCCCGACCAGATCGGCCGGGGCGCTCAGGCGTCGAAGCGGCTATGCCGTCACACGTGCCCGGCGTCGGCGGGTGACGAAGACGAGCACCGCGCCGGCGGCCACGACGGCCGCGCCGATGAGGATCATGCCGAGGATGCCGCCGCCGTCACCAGTGATCGGCAGTGCCGCGCCTGCGGGCAAGATGGTGAGCAACAGCGACAGGGAGACGCCGGACGGGTCACCGGTCGCGGTGATCCGCACGACGCCGGCCTGGTCGAACACCAGTGTCGTGGTGAAGTTTCCGTTGGCGTCGGCCCGCACACTCTTGACGAACGCGCGGGGCACCATCTGCGGCACTGTGTAGGCGACCGGGGCGATCGCCACCTGCGCCGGCTCGCCGCCCGACCGGCCGGTCGGGGCCTGCATCGCCGTGGAGAGGAAGGTCGCGTCGATCGACACGAGGTCGTTGGCACCGAAATGCTGCCCGTTGAGGACAACGGTGTTCCCGACCACGACGGTGCCGGATGACAAGGTGATATCGGGAGTGCCGATTGGATAGGGCTGTGCCGCCGTCGGCGCCGCCGCGACGATCACGCCGCACACAGCGGCGGCGAGCGGAACCAGAATCCGGCTCATCCGCATGGTTTTCCTCCGCAAGTCGCATGGACGCGCCAGGTTAGGCGCAATGACAAATATGACATTAGCCGGCGATAGCGCACGTTGTGGTCTTTTCCGCGTGAAGCGCCCACGGATTCACCCCTGGTGTGGCCCAGAGGCGGGGCCGCAGCTGCGAGACGGCTGATGTCTTCGGGGCAGCCGTGAGCACGGTGACGTCGACAGTCGACGTTGCACCCGGCTTGGTGAAGATCGTGGCGACCGCCACGAAGCGTCCCCGCTCCCGCCCCATGCCGATCTGCGCCGGCTGGCCATCAATCCGAGCGTCGACCACGCCCCCGCCAGCGGGAGCGAAGATCATGATATTCGTACGCGCGGTGTAGGGATCACCGCCGAGCCCGAGGCCCAGCACCGCCCGCGGCAGTCCCGACGTCGGCGCGGCGGAGTGCACCGTGACCCGCAACGCCAACTCCCGGCGTCCGCCGGAGCGGCACTGGCCACCGCGCACCGCCGCGTTTCCCGACAGGTAGTAGCCGAGCTTCGCGCCGCTGCCGTCGTTGAGGAACACCCCGACGGTGGGGCGATCCCCGTCGTCGAGCGGCATCTCGCCGGCGAGCACCGTGCCGGCGATGTGCTGCTGCTCACCGGCGTGTGAACTCCACACGAGGATGCGTCGCTCCGACGCGGCCCGGGCCAGGGCGGCGAGCGCCGCCGTCGGGTTGGCCGAACCCCGGCTGAGCGTGTCGAAGACCGCCCGCGCCGCCGAGGCGAAATAGCGGTCCTGAGCTGGTCCGGTCGGCAGGTCGATGTAGGCGCGCGACAGCAGCTGGCTCACGGCGTTCGCCGCGCTCAGGACCGGGCCGCCCTGGGGGCGCACCGGCCCGGTCGCGCGCAGCAGATAGGACAACGCCACCGGATCGGTCGCGATGACGCCGTCAACCCGCACGCCGGTGCGGCGGCGATACATCTCCTGGGCGAGCGCGGCGGTGGTGGGGAAGTGGGGCGTGAAGTTGATGTCGGCGGGGAAGACTCCCATCCGGTCCGTATAGAGCGAGTGCATCTCGGGCTCTATCGGCAGCACCGGTGTGTCGAAGGCACGCAGGTCGGCGCTGGCCGTGCCCACGTCGACGAGTCGCACCCGGCCACCGTCGGCCTCGACGACGAGGAACGCGCCCGGCATGCCGCCGGTGGCGCGCAGCTCCGCGGGGTTTTGAAAGAGCACCAGATGGGTACGCCGACCGCGCGCGCCCAGCAGCGACGGAACCAGGTCGGTGGCGCGCTGTGCGGTCGCCAACAGCGCCGTCATCGTGTGCAGGCCGTCGTGCAGGGTCGTCACCGCGTCGCGCACCTGCGGCCATAGGTCGGCCGTGGTCAGCGGCTTCACGGTCGACAGCGCCCGCGCCGCCGCCGCGTGCGCTGTCGCGACCGTCGGCGCCGCCGTGCGCAACGGGGTGAGGTCGACCGTCCCGTTCTTCGGGGTCACCGCGTCGAGTCGCAGGGTCGAGGTGAGGTCGACCATGGCGGGCAGCGCGTCGTGGCTGAGCTGGTCGAGCACCGTCGTCACGGTGCGCACGGCGCTCACGTTCGCGCCGACCGCCGGAAGGTGTGACAGTGCCCGCCAGTCGAGGCCGTCGGCGGCATGCCGCGCCGCGCGGGTCTGGCGTTGTAGGGCGTCGAGGCTGGCGCGTGCGTCGGCGGTCTGCCCCGCTCGCATCTGTGT
This sequence comes from uncultured Actinomycetota bacterium, assembly GCA_963736695.1. GTDB lineage: Bacteria > Actinomycetota > Actinomycetes > Mycobacteriales > Micromonosporaceae > CAVTPU01. The sequence goes on along the minus strand of CAVTPU010000004.1, from coordinate 633,339 downwards.
CTGCAGCGCTCGCATCGTCTGTGCGGCCTGTGTCAGGTGTTCGCGCACCGGCAAGCCGCGCACGCCGACCCACACGCCGCCCGAGGCGAGCACCGTGACGACGACGACACCGAGAATGATCACCCGTCGTCGGCGCTTGGTGGCGGCAAACGTCGGTCGGTCGGCGGCAAACCTAAAGTGGCGCACATTATCAGGCTAACAGGCATTTCGGGCATTTCGGTCACACGTAGTCCGCGTGGACGCCGACCCGGACCGAGGCCTCGGCCTTGACGTCGAGATGAGAGGCGGGCGCCAGCGCGGGGTGCCACCGGTCACGCGGTGTGGAACGCCCGGGAGTCAAGAAAGCGACACTTCAGGTATAAAGTGAACTATGCCCGAAATTCGGCTAATCGACCGATTAGTGAGTTATGGTCGACCCGTGTTGCAGCCGCTGGAGAGCTCGGGGACCGTCAGTGCACCCGTTCACGATCAGGAGACGGGCGCTGTGCCTGCGAAGATGGGACTGACCGTGCGGATGGGCCTCAAAAGGCTCATCGATGTGGTTGGTTCCCTCCTCCTTTTGGTGATACTGGGCCCTCTGATGGCAGCTATCGCTGCGGGCATCGTCGTGACGTCGGGCCGGCCGGTTCTCTTTCGTCAAGTCCGGTCCGGATGGCACGGAAGACCTTTCACCATGTGCAAGTTCCGGACGATGCGGGAACCCCAGGCGGGCGAGGAGCATCCGTGGTTGACCGACGACGTGAGAACGACGCGATTGGGGCGCCTGCTGCGGCGAATCAGCTTCGATGAATTGCCAGAGCTTGTGCATGTGCTCTCCGGGCGAATGAGTCTTGTGGGTCCGCGACCTCTGGTCATCGAGTATCTCCCCCGATACAGTCCGGCACATGCTCGACGGCACCTGGTGAAGCCCGGGATCACCGGCCTCGCACAAGTGAACGGCCGTCGATCACTCACTCTCGGGCAGCGTCTAGACATGGATATCAAATATGTCGACAACTGGTCTCTACGGTTAGATCTGCTCATACTCGTGCGAACCCTCATTCAGCCTTTCCGGCGTGGTGAGATTCGAGGTCAGTCATTCGCTGAGGTGGATGATGTCGGCCTTTCCGCTTCGGTGATCGGCTCATCTTCAGTGATCGGCCGGGCGCCATGAAAGACGTCAAGCGTTGGGAGGTCGGTTCGGCCTATCCCCTTGTCCTGCCTCGCGGGCAAGGTGGCGAATTCCCCACGAATGCCAGCCTCTATGGATCGGGCCGCCAAGCCCTACGGGCGCTGGTCGCACATGGGAAGGCCGAGTTTGGGTGGGAAGCGGTGCACCTGCCCACGTATTTTTGTCCAGACGTGGCAACGGATCTCGCCGAGACGATAACGGTCCATCGCTACGAAAATGGACCAGTCGGACCGCGAGTCGGTCCGGCGGCAGGGCCGCACGATGCCGTCATCGCGATGTCGTATTTCGGAGCAATGCCGTTCGTGCCTCGAACTCGAGCTCACACGATCGTTGATGTATCTCATGACCTCACCGCGCCATGGATCGAGCGCCTCGAAGCCGACTACATTGTTGCCTCATTGCGTAAGACGCTGCCTGTGCCCGATGGGGGCGCGGTATGGTCGACGACAGGCCGAAAGCTGCCTCCTGCTGTTATGGAAACACCAGGCCACCTGGCAACTGTGGGAACCATACTTTCCGCGATGTGCCTGAAGTCGGCCTATCTCGGTGGCGCAATCTCCGAGAAGGACAGATATCTGTCTCTCTTCACCAAGGGTGAAGTCGAACTTCGTTGCGCCCCAGTCAGCGGCATATCGGAATATTCGCGGCAAGCTCTGCGAGTCCTTCCGATGCAGAGGCTTCGTGAGCATAGGCTGAAGAATGCCGCGAGGCTTGGCGCAAAACTCGCGCAACTTCCAGGGGCCGCAACCACCGTGAACCCATTCGGAGTCGTCGTGGAGTTCGAGTCTGGACAGCGTCGGGACCTGGTTCGGCAACAACTCATCGAGGAAGCTGTCTATCCGGCGGTGCTGTGGGATTTGCCCGCCGGAGTCGTCAGACAACGCCAGCGGAGCTTCTCGCAAAGAATGCTATTTATGCATACCGACTTCCGGTGGAGTTATAGCGACATGGATCGCGTGGCCGAAATCTTACGGACTGCCAGCCGTCGACACGTGCCCGGGCAGAGCCAGGCCCGTGAAAATTCCTGAGATGCCTCCCCGAAGGGGTAACGGCGACAGGCAGTGTGAAGTCGTTTGATTGACAACAATGGAGATAGACATGCTCGAGGGGCGACTTATCGAAATTCGGCCGCTGCAGATGGCCGATGCCGACTTTCTGGCAGAGTTGGCGAACGCGCCGCAGGTGCGGCACAACGTCGTGGGGTGGGATTGGCCGATAGCGCGTGACGCGCAGCGCGGGTGGTTGGAAGGCGCGTTGCGAGACCCCCGCAACCGGCGCTTCACCGTCGTAGACCCGTCGACAGGCAGCCCCATAGGTCTCACGGGGTTGTGGGAGGTTGACTGGCACAACCGATCAGCGATGTTTGCAGTCAAGCTCATGCCGGGGACTGCACCCAAGGGCGCGGGTAGTGATTCGATGAAGTTGATGGCGGCATGGAGTTTCTATGAGGCGGGCCTGCGGCGACTGCACGGCACGATTCTCGACTCAAATCCGGCCAGCATCGCCATGTCTACCCGCAAGTGTGGCTGGCGGGTCGAAGGACGTGAGTGCGAGGCCGTGCTTCGCCGTGGAGAGTGGTGTGATCTGATTCGGATCGCGCAACTGCGGTCCGATTTCGACTCTATGGATTACGCGTCGGAATACATAGAGCGCGTATGCGGACAGTCGCTGCCGCTGGGTCACCAGCCTCGCGACTCCTATTCGGAGCCCAAAGAACGTCGACAGTTGGCGACTGTCTTGCCTGACGATGTGTCCGCGCTCACGTGTGCGGAATGAGTTCGGGTGGCTCTCGGCGGCGTTAGAAGTGGCGACTGAATATGGATATTGCGATATTAAATGCCTACGACTCAAGTGATCTAGCTCGCTGGCTGTCCATCTACGACTCGTGGCCGACGCGTGAAGTATTCGCACATCCTTCATATGTGAAGCTATTTGCGGGAAGTGGCGATATGCCGATGGCTGCTGTCGCGGAGACGGGATCGGGCCTGGTGCTCCATCCATTTATTCTTCGAAGCATTGACGGTGATGGCCTAGGGTCAAGCGGCCTCGGCAAGGCCTTTGATATCACGAGTCCATATGGCTATTCTGGAGCATTTTGCTGGAATGTCGAAAGCTTCGACGCGAACCTGTTCTGGGATAGATTCGACGAGTACTGTCGAGATGTCGGTGTCGTTTCCGAGTTCACCAGGCTGGCGCTGTTTGAGGACTCCCGACTGTCTCCCGCCGGCCAGCCAAAGTTTGTGTCGTTGAACGTCGTGCGGGATCTTCGGATGACGCCTGACGAGATGTGGCGTGAATTCGAGCACAAGGTTCGAAAGAACGTCAATAAGGCTCGCCGAAATGACGTACAGGTCGATGTGGATCTGACCGGGACGCGGATGGGTGAGTTTGTTAAGATCTACGAATCGACAATGGCCCGTCGCAACGCATCTGCGGAATTCAACTTCCCCGCAAGTTTCTTTGAGTCGATAGCCTGCGAGCTAGGTGGACAGTTCGCCTTGTTCATCGCATCGCACAATGACCGGGCGATATCCGTCGAATTGGTGCTCGTTTCCGCAGATACGGTCTATTCATTTCTTGGCGGCACGAACGAGGAGACGTTCGATGTTCGCCCCAATGATTTACTCAAGTTCGAGGTGATTCAATGGGCTAAGGCGAGATCCAAGAAACGCTATGTTCTCGGCGGTGGCTATGCGCCGGATGATGGGATATTCCGCTATAAAAAAGCTTTTGCTCCGAACGGACTGACCCCGTACTATACGAGCTCACGGGTATTTGATCAAGGAGTCTACGACAGGCTTGTCGACAGCCGTCGGGCTGCTGGGCAACGGCGAGGGCATTCAGACTGGCAGACAAGTCGTAACTACTTCCCCGAGTATCGTTGCCCGCTTCCGCGAGTTTCTTCGTTGGTGCTATGACATGGGCAGTCCGTCCTCTGGCGTCGGCGAACCGGCAGGAACCGCCAGTCCACGAGTGTGGCTAGTCAATCGGCGAGCGCCGGGTGCGCTGTCGCGACCGTCGGCACCGCCATGCGGAACGGGGTGAGGACGACCGCCCCATTTCTTCGGGGCTACTGTGTCGAGTCGTGTTCGCGCACTGGCAAACCGCGCACGCCGACCCACACGCCCTCGGAGGCGAGGACCGTGACAACGACACCGAGGACGATCACCCGTCGCCGGACGCCTCGGCCAAAGCTCTCGCCAAGATGGACGGCGCTTTCCCTGGTGCGCGGACACAATGTCCGATCGTGAGATGGATCCAACTGATCCGTCCGCTTAGCCGTCCCATACCCATCTGTGGCCCAGCAAGCCGATGACATCGCCATGCCCATCAAATGGGTAGCTCGATCGCAACGCGCGTGTGTTGCAGGCACAAAAGTCAATAGTGACGCTGCGCGGAACGTTGGCGCGGTAATTTCGTCCTTCTGCCGGTAGCTGACCTCGTCCTCTGCCCGTTGATCGGGCAGGAGGTGGTGATGGCGCGTCATCGAAAGGTATTCGTGCGGGAACTGTCCATGGCCGAAGGGAAGAAGCGGTAGCGCATCACGCGTACGGCGAAGGAGCCGGCCGAGTTACGTCGAGCGGTCGTGGTGACTATGTCTGGGCAGGCCAGTGCATCAGCGACATCGTGGGCCCGCTACACGTGGACGAGGGATACATGCGTGACGTGATCCACGCGTTCAACGACATGGGGCTCGACGCTCTGAACCCAAAATGGAACGGGGCTGGCGGCTGGCCGTCTCGTCGCGCACCTGACCGGGAGAAGATGCGGCCAAATCCAAGATCCGAAGTCCCGACTGGCAGGAAAATTACCAGGCCGAGGTCTCACACTCAGGCACTCATTAATGCGGATAAAAGAATGGCGCAGGGATGCTGTGTCATACATACGGAACTAATAGGGGGATCACCCGAACGAGTGACGGAAGCCCGAGAAATGGCTAATTACACGGCCAAACCGGACGTAACAGCTGATAACGGCATGTAGTATCGCAAGCTGGCGCAAGGAGAAGGAGGGACCATGACGCATCAACTCGGGCTGGTCGGCCCAACAGCACGCCTGGCGGCGGAGTGAGAGCGCGGATACTGATTCTCGGCGCGACGGGAATGCTTGGGCACACTCTGATGGCCGAGCTAGATCGAATTGACGAATTTGAGGTATACGGATCAGCGCGCTCGGTCAAGGCGTTGGGCCATACCTTTCCGCCTCATTTGCTCAGCCGCGTGACATCTAATATTGATGTCAGAGACAATGCCTCTCTTTGTCAGCTGCTTGACGGGTTGAAACCCGACGTGGTGGTCAATTGTATTGGTGTTATCAAACAGAGTCCTGACGTCCAAAACCGAGCCCTGGTCATCGAGGTAAATTCGCTATTTCCGCATCGCCTCGCTCAGGCATGCACTGCTCGGGGAATCCGGACGGTGCACATCAGTACGGACTGTGTCTTCTCCGGGCGCCGTGGCAACTACGTCGAGACCGATCAACCTGATCCAGTCGACCTGTACGGGCGCTCGAAGTTGGTAGGGGAGGTAGTCGATCCGCCTGCGTTGACCCTTCGCACGTCAATTGTCGGACGCGAGTTGGGGCCGCCTCGATCACTCTTTGGATGGTTCCTTTCTCAGACAACCAACGTCCAGGGCTACACTCGGGCGATCTACAGTGGAATAACTACGCGAGAGTTGGCACAACTACTTGCGTCCGTGGTATTGCCGAGACCGAGCCTTGTCGGTCTATATCACGTAGCATCACAGCCAATAAATAAGTACGATCTGCTTCGTTTGGTTGCTGATATATATCAGTGGCCAGGCGAGATTGTTCCCTGCGAAGACTTCGTCTGCGATCGAACGCTTTGTGCTGACGCTTTCTTTGCGGCAACCGGATACTGCCCGCCCGGTTGGGAGCAAATGATTCGTGAACTCCGTGGCGACTCATCTCCTCTAGTCGGTTCGGCAAGCGTGGGCGGAATGACTATATGATCCGCGTGATGACAGTGGTCGGAACAAGGCCAGAAATCATTCGGTTGTCCCGAGTAGTCGATCGTCTTGAACGAACTATGAAGCATGTTCTTGTGCATACGGGACAGAACGCTGATCCACTATTAAGCGATGTGTTTTTCGACGAGTTGAATCTACGACCTCCCGACCACTATCTGGGAGTTGACTCGTCCTCGTTGGGTCGCGCCCTAAGTGGCGTACTCCTCGGTATCGAGGAGATGATTGCCGAAGTAGAACCCGATGCGGTGCTGGTGCTCGGCGATACCAATAGTGCCATCGCAGCATTGATGGCTCGTCGTCTGAAAGTGCCTGTCTATCATATGGAGGCCGGCAACCGGTGTTTCGATCAAAACGTGCCGGAGGAAACCAACCGTAGGCTTGTTGACCACATCAGCGACTTCAATCTGGTGTATTCGGAACATGCCCGACGAAACTTACTGAGCGAAGGAATTCATCCGCGCCGAATTCTCCATACTGGATCTCCGATGCGGGAGGTACTAACGTATTACCGTTCAAAGATCGATGCAAGTAACGTGCTTGAACGGATGGCACTAACTCCGGGAAACTATTTTCTGGCCAGCGCCCATCGTGAGGAGAATGTCGACGACGTGCGTCGTCTCAGGAGTATGTTGATGTGTCTACGGCAGGTTCGTGATAGATGGGGACTGCCGATCATCGTCACCACGCATCCACGCACTCGGAAACGTCTCGAACAACTAGCGTTCAGCCACGATGCGCTCGAGGGAATCATCTTTCATGAACCATTCGGCCTTCCTGACTACGCACGGCTTCAGATGAACGCGTGCTGCACGCTCTCCGACAGCGGGACGGTGAGCGAAGAAGCCGCTATTCTCGGATTTCCTGCAGTCACTCTACGCGACTCCATTGAGCGCCCAGAGGCGTTGGATACCGGAACAATTATCATGACCGGGCTGGATCCTGAGGGGGTCACGGAGGCTGTTGCTGTCGCGATCGACCAATACGCAGAAGGCAGTGTGCCCTGCCCTGAGGACTATCGGATTGTCGACACGTCACGGCGGGTAGTTGACTTCATTCACTCCACAGTACGCCGCCACCATGAGTGGGCGGGGATCAGACTTCCTGAGCGTCATCTGCGGCCTCCGAGGACGAAGAATTCTGCAGACAGGCTGACAGGGCGGCCGCGGTCGCGGCCGGCGCCGATTGATGACGTCGATTTAGCAGAAGTTCCTGCTGCGCGGACATGAGGTCACTTTGACATGAGGCAATCGAGAAAAGCGGTTAGAGAAAGTCCGGTCGAGTGAGGTTTTCATGGCAGAGCCTCGGCTAATAGAAGCCACGACATCCGTTTCCTGGTTCGCCTGGCCTCGTCGTCTTAGCCAGACGATTGTGGGAGCCATTCTTAGTCGAGGGATCGGCCTTATTGTTCCTGTCGTGCTCATTCCGCCGATGCTCGCTTATCTTGGACCGGAGACTTATGGATTGTGGGCTGCCATAGTTGCACTCATAGCGATGGCAACATTTGCGGATCTTGGACTTGGAAGTAGCCTGCTGACATTGCTAATACCCTGCTATTCGGAAGGCGACACTGATAAGGCTCAACGGTACATTTCAAGTGCCTACTTTGCACTTGTAATGGTCGCGGTTGGCACGTGCGGTGCCGTCTGGCTACTCTCCAGCGAGATTGTCTGGTCGACGCTGTTCAACGTCGCCGGCGACGTGACCGAGTCCCGTGCGCGCGCCATGTCTCTGATTTGTATAACCGCATATGCAGTCAGCCTGCCGCTGTCCCTCGTTGGGCGTGTTCAGTATGCGTATCAGCAGGTGACTCGTAGCAATCTCTGGCAGATGGCTGGCGCTGTCTCATCGGTCCCGATGGTACTCGGTTCCATATACTTAAAGATGTCGGCCGTTACAGTCGTCGCTGCTAGCGTCGTTGGTCCTGTTATTGTTAGTTGCCTCAATAATATCTGGTTCTTTACCCGGAAAATGCCCAACATGTCTCCGCGAATCGGACGTGTTGGCTGGTTGACAATTCGCCAGCTATTTCCGCTCAGCATGCTGTTTCTGAGTTTGAACGTCGCTGCTGCAGCAGCACTAAGCTCAGATGCATTCATCATTGCACATGCGCTCAGTCTCCAAGCAGTTACGAACTTTGCGGTGCCTGCGAAGCTGTTTGCGCTTTTGGGAGCGTTGATATCGGTTCTTGCCCTCGCTTTGTGGCCTGCGAACGGGGCCGCACTAACCGCCGGCAACATAGCCTGGGTTCGGAATACAACGCGGCGGATGACACTCATACTGACAAGTACAGTTTTTCTGTTGTCGGTAGCCCTGATCTTCTCTGGCCACCGCCTACTTGGCGAATGGACTAGTCATAGGGTGGAGAGTGACCTACGTCTGTTGGTCGGTTTTGGGCTCTGGTACACCATCTTTGCGTTTGCGTCGTCAATGGCAACGGTCCAGTTCTCGGCCGGGGTCGTGGGTCCGCAGTTGTTAGGGTGGACGGCATTTCTGTGTGTCTCCGTTCCCGCTAAATGGTATGGAGCCCGCTATTTCGGTATTAGTTCGGTGCCATACATCGGGTCCGGCCTATATCTCATGACCGTCTTGCCGGCGGTGATGATCGGATATCACCGAGTGTTGGCCAAATCAATTTCGACGGCTCCGCAGACTCAGACGCGAGTTTACGGCTCGCCGACCTGGGTCGCGGCGAGCGAGGGGCAGGACTAGTGGCAAGTCAAAAGTCAGAGGTCACGTCCGTCGAGGCTCCGACGATAGGAGCAGCTCGGGGCTGGGTTGCATACGTCTCGCCGCCTGCATTTTTGCAGAACGAATGGGGGGAACACCATCGAATCAACGGAGTTTCCCATGCTCTCGCGAGATTCGGTCTTGACGTAGTGATCGTGAGCGGCGCTTCGCCTTGCAGCGTGCGGTCGACGCTAAACGAGGTTGAAGGACCTGGGCGGATCTCTTTCCTAGGCCTCGGCGAGGCGCGAAGGCGAACAAGCACCATTCGAGGGGAGCTCACCCGCTGGATGAGCAGAGGGGAGCGAGCTGTTGCTTGGCTTGATTGTCAGCCTACGAAACCCGAGTGTGTTGTGATTTTCGCAGAGAGCCTTCAATATGCAATCCGGCTCCAAGAGTGGTGTCGACGCAATTGCGTGCCCCTTGTCGGGGATGTCATCGACTGGCCTGATGGGCGGTATTTTCGGGGAGGCTACTTCGGTCCGAGTCACGCGTGCAATCAGCTTGCCCTGCGCCGCTATTACCCTCGCTTTGACGGAATAATCGCGATCACGTCGTTTCTTGAGGGCCACTTCCACCGGCGGGGCTGTCGGGTTCTTCGTGTCCCAATGATGTTTGATGTCGAGCAAATCACGATCAATGAAAGTCCGGTTACGCGAGAGATGTGGCCGCTTCAGCTGGTCTATTTCGGCAATCCTGGACGAAAGGCAGGCTGGAAGGAGCTGCTTGGTGACATGATCAGGGCGGTGGCAATCGTGGCGCGAGAGGGCGGCCGACTTGACTTCAGAATCTACGGACCGAGTCCAGGCGTCGTTGCTGAACTGTTCGGTAGCAAGGAATTGCCTCCAGGAATTCGTGTGATGAACAAGCTTCCTCACGCCGACGTGCCGCGCATGCTGCAACAGGCTGACTTCAGTCTCATCTTACGTCGGCCCACACGCTTAGCCCGGGCGGGCTTTTCCACGAAGTTCTGTGAAAGTCTAGCCAATGGAACACCGGTGATTACCAATATCACTGGCGACATGGGCGAGTATATGAGCGACGGAGCGGAGGGATTGATCTGTCCGGGGCATCGAGTTGATGACTTTGCAGAAAGCTTGCGACGAGCCTTGACATTGGGCGCGAGTCAGCGTGCCGCTATGCGACTTGCAGCACGTGACCGGGCGTTATCGTCCTTCGACTTCCGCAACCATGCAGAGCGTCTTGGAACATTTCTAACCAACCTATGAAGTCGGGCCAGCCATCACGGGATGCGGACCGGCAAGTTCGCAGAGTCTGTTGGTTCGACGAGGGCGAGAAAGGAAGATCGATGACAACTACGACAAGAGTCATCAACGACAATACGGAAAAATATCTGGATCTTCTACGGGATGCGCTCACAGGCGCGCTCTTCGAGGATGGTGATCAGATCATCGGGCTGAATACGACGTGTCGCCATCATTGGTCGAAACGTATGGCTCATAGGGCGTGTAGAGTCCTCCGCAAGGCTGGCTTCGAAATAATTCGCAAACGGCCATATAGTTACAGTGCCCGGGAGAATGGCCTGGATTGGCCAGCACGGGCCGAGTCCATGATCGGCCTGCGACGTATGAACAATCTTCGTTCGTGTGTTGAGCAGGTACTTCTCGATGAGGTCCCGGGTGACCTCATCGAAACCGGAGTGTGGCGGGGCGGTGCAGTTATCTATATGCGGGCGATTCTCGAGGCATATGGGGATCGCTCCCGCCGAGTGTTTGTTGCCGATTCATTTCAGGGACTTCCAAAGCCGGATCCAAAGCAGTATCCAGATGACTACGGCGATCAACTGCACCAAGAAGATGCTTTGTGTGTCAGCTTGGAACAGGTCCAAAGCAACTTTCGGCGCTATGGTTTTCTCGATGACCGAGTCCACTTCCTTCCAGGTTGGTTCCGTGACACGCTGAGGTCGGCTCCCATTAAGTCACTGTCAGTCCTCAGGCTCGACGGTGATATGTATGAGTCGACTATGGATGCCCTTGACGCACTCTATCCAAAACTCTCGGTCGGCGGCTTTTGTATAGTTGACGACTATGGGCCCCTAGTTGGCTGTCAGCGCGCGGTGACGGACTATCGCAAGTTGCACCGAATTGAAGAAGAAATAGCCATGATCGATGGTGCTGGAGCGTTCTGGCGTAAGCAAGGTTGATTTTTATGTCTGTTTTGTCGGGATGCGGAGTTCGAAGTGATGGTGAGGGGCCTGCCAAAGTCAAGAACCTCGCCTCATGCCAGAAGCTGGCAGCGGTCCTCATTAGCCCTACCCGTGGGCTTGGTGGTGGTATCGAGCGTTATACGGCAACTATTGAATCGATTCTTCGGAGCAGCGGAGAGCTAAGATGTCGGCTTGACCTCTTTGACGGAATTCTGAATGGCTTGCGGGACCGGCCAACAGGGCGAGTGCTTCAAGCGATTTGGGCCCAGTGCTTCCGGCATCGCAAGTTCTGGAGGGATGTGCTTCATCAGGTTGAGGGCAGTGGTGCTGACAGGCTGGTCCTGACATATGTCAATATGCTTCCACTGGCCTTGTGGGTCACCCGCAAAAAACCGTCTCTACCAATCACAGTCGTGTTGCACGGAAACGAGATCTGGGCACCAGGACTTGCTCGTAGGGTCATCCTTTACATGCTACGAAGTCGGAGGGTGCGCCCCGTGGCGGTGAGTCGCGTTTAGCGCTGGATCCTTGTATCCCGTCGCGCCGGCTGGAGTGCTTTCGCCAGGCCTTGCGCTGCCGTGGTATCAGATGCTGAGTAGCGTGAAGCCGACTGTAGTTGAAGGATGTCAAAGGCGGGTTATGACGGCATTTCGACTGCAGGCGTGGCGAGAAAGGGACTTCCGGAGATTCTTGATGCATTGGCCTCTATCGAACGATCAGACGTGCGCCTAGTCATCTGTGGTAGCGGCTCGGCCCCTTCCGAGCTGCGGGAGCTCCTCACGAGGTTCGAATTCTGCGAGCTGCACGAGAATCTTGCGGACAACGAACTGGCGGTGCAATTCGCCAACGCCGATGTATTCGTACTCGCGACTCGTCTTCAGCGACGACCAGTGCGTGCCGGCGAAGGATTTGGACTAGTGTTGGCCGAGGCCCAGCTCGCGGGCACTCCGGTTGTCGCTCCTGCCTTTGGTGGGTGCACGGACGCATATCGCCAAGGAGTTACAGGTGTCGCTCCAGTCGACCAGTCCTCGGCCGCATTGGAGTCCGTGCTTAGGTGGATGCTCGATGATTCGGAGCGGCTCAAGCGGATGAGTGAACAGGCGAGAGAGTGGGCGACAGCGGAGTTCGAACCGGGCAATTACGCTGGTCAGGCTCGCGCAATCCTACTGTAACCAAGAGCGCCAGGCTCGTCGCTGACGTCGCGGTGGATGCCCGCGACTTGTGGTCCGGGTGTCGGGGACGTCGTCCGGTGTGTCCGACGTTGTCTGTGTGCGGACGTTTCGTGAGCAGACACCTGGGGTCGTGGAACGCTACCAGCGTCGCACTGTTCGGTTGGCCAGTCAGATCGGCGCTGTGGTCAAGGGACTGGCCGGCAGAGCCGGCGCCAGGGCATTGTTGGCTTCGCGGTGGGGACTGGTGCACGTATCGAAGTACTGGCGGACCGGAAGGCCGACACGTTGGAAGCTCGGCTGCAGACCCAACGCGGTGTGCAGGGTCGCGTGTCGGGCCGGCTTAGCGCCTACGCTGAGAAGCCTTCCGAACTCCTGTGCAACGTCCTATCTGGATTAGCCAGTAGACTTCGACGGGGATACGGCGCGGAAAGAACATCTCGAGTTCGTCGAAGGCTTGTTTCCAGCCGTACACACCAGCCAGGTTTCTTACAGGGTCCCTTGACCGAGACGAGGCGACCTGTGCTTGAGCATCGCCATATGCCCAATGTGGAGTCCGACTGCAAGCATCAGGAGATGTGATGACGTCACAGCAGTAAACGAGTCCTGTACGAGCCCGGCGGTTGTGATCCAGACAGTGCAGTTGATCGCGAGATTCGCGTGCAACGTCATTGATGGAGAGGCGTGAGGCGTGGTCCGGGCCCGATGGGCGTTGCATACGGTTGCAATTAACGCCACGCAAAGGGCAACGGCGCCAGGAGGCGAAGTCGAGCCAGACTGAACGATCATGTTGTGTGCCAGGAAAGTGCGTAGCGCGACCGAAGGTGCCCAGTCCGCCGGCGCCACACCGAGCAGGAGGGCGACGGGATGATTGCCCATATGCTCCCATAATGGTTGCCAAATTCCAGTTATGCGTCCGTCAACGCTGCCGTCCACTCCTCCCTCACTCATTCGAGGGTTGACGTCCGAGCTGAGAATAGCGGCGATCCCGGCTATGAATAGTCCTGCATGTAGAAGCTTGCTACCAAAGATCTGGTCGGCTCCCCCCCGCTGGACAATGAATAGAACTGCGAGAACGGCAATGGCTACGAGTGAGCTGCGAGACTGGGACAAGTAGCAGCATATCGCCGAGCTAACAAAGAGGCTTGCTGGAATGATCTTTGGGTAAATTCCCGCCTGTAATTCGGCAATCGCCAACGCGGCGACAAATGCGAAAAACGATCCGGTTCCGAATGCGCTCGGCTCGCCGACTAATTTTGGCCCATACGACTCTATCTGGCAGCCTAGTTCACTTCCAAACAGAGTAGTTCTTCGTCGAAAGCAAATCGGTGTCCGAACCAACGATATTGAGAGTGCTGCAAAGTGAAGACAGTGCAGACTCCATGCCGTTGCCTTTCGACCGCCCTGCCGGTACAGGCGGCTCACCACGACAACTAGAACAATTGGTTCCAGCTGTCGTGTCAGAAACGCCGCCCACCTCATAGTCGTAACATTGTTATCCATCAGTGAATGCAGTAAGGCGACCACTATTGCTGAGTACCCGAACGCGAGACAACCAATACCACCATCGCCACCGCCTATGTGTGGTGGCCATCGGGCCAAGATTGATCAACGGGCGGCGACAAGTCGCGATGATGGCAGGAACGAGTATTAGATCTTGTAGGCGCAAGTCGATTGGGCGGGCCGAATCGACGAACCCTAGGCGTATTCGCGGGCCGAGTGTCATCGCCAGAATGATGGATCCCAACAGAACGTTTGCCCATGTATTGTGTGTGTTCAATTTTAGGGAGTCAGAGGCAGTGCCCGGCGACTCTGACCTCTCCAGCCCGGCTAGCTATTGCTGTAAAGCGTGTCCTGCCCCATCCCGCGAGAGTATCTGACTATAGTCAACGATGGAAGCGCTCCGGCGGGTGAGTCACGGTTGGAAGGTGCGATGTCGCGACGGTTGAAAATTGTCTACCTGCACCAGTAAATCCGGACGCCGAACATGGCGGGCGGAACCAGGTCGTATGAGTTTGCGCGGCGCCTCGTCGCTCATGGACATGAGGTCCATGTCATCACGAGTGATCAGGAAGCCGTTTCAACGGGGGATAGACGGGACTGGCGTGTTTCACGCGAAGCTGGAGTCACAGTGCATTGGGCTCCGGTGCCGTACCAGAACTCAATGAATTACCGGGCACGACTGCGGGCTTTTGGCCACTTTGCCTGGCTCGCTGCCAGACGAGCCTCGGCGATCGAGCAGGACCTGGTGTTCGCTACAAGCACGCCGTTGACCATCGCGATCCCTGGCGTCTATTCGGCGAAACGTGCCAAAGTTGCCATGGTGCTCGAAGTTCGAGATCTTTGGCCGGAGAGTTCAGTCGCGCTTGGTGTACTTCGATCGCCCGTTAGTCGGAGTGCCGCACGTCAACTCGAGAGATGGGCGTATCGGCACGCGAGACACATAATCGCGTCGTCTCCGGAGGCGGCTGATAGCATTGGGCCCGGTTTCCGCAGACTCCGATATCGGTAGTTCCCAACGGCAGTGATCGGTTATTGACAATCGCGCCTTGCGGGCAAATTCGGCCAACAAGGTGTTTGACGCGTTGGCGGCAGGTCGCCCGGTGGCGGTGAATCGCGAAGGCTGGCTCGCCGATCTGATCCGAGACAGCGGCGGGGGTTTAGTACTCCCGGCCGATGACCCGAGTGTCGCCGCAAAGATTGTCACGAGCTTTCTCGATGATCCTGCGCGATCATTTACTGCCCGTTCTGCGGCTAGGCGTCTGGCGAATACGGACTTTGACCGTGATCGGCTTTTCGAACGTGTTGAGCGTATCTTGTTGTCGGCGGCTACCGATGACTCATCCCGGCGTTGACAGAGTCGCCCGGGCTAGTACTACAGCCTCGGCTTGTTAAAGAGATGTTTGTTGATTTGGCTCGAGTCCGTGTCGTCGGTAGTAGCTGGTCATGGCGCGTTTCTGGTGGAGTCTGCGCCAGTGTGTCTGTAAGGTTTTCGGTGGGGACTTTCCTAAGTAGACTTAGCTGTTGTTAAATCTGTCGATGGCGGGCACTGATACGTTTGTTCTGTTTGATTTCCGCCGTTTACCTTGTAGTCTTATGAGTAGTCCTGACCGGGCCTCCAGGAAGGCGACGATGGTCTCGGTGACGAGCTCGATCTGTGTCGCCGACAGTGACGAGCCGCTGGGCAGAGTGAGCCCGCGGGCGAAGAGTGTGTCTGCCGCGCCGGTGATCGCCGCACCCGCGTCGGCATGCACCGGCTGTCGGTGCATGGGCTTCCACAGTGGACGCGTCTCGATGTCCTGGGTTCCCAGCGCCTTGGCGAGGTCGGCGGCGCACCAGCCGGCCTCGTCGGGGTCGACGACGATGGCGGTGAGCCAGCAGTTCGACTCTTGATCGTCGTCACCGAGCAGTCGCACGCCGGCGGCCCGGGTGAAGAGCTTGGCATAGCGGTCGCGCAGTTGGCGCCGCCGCTCGATCATCTCGGCGAGGCGTCGCAACTGCGCCCGGCCGACCGCCGCGAGCAGGTTGCTCAGCCGATAGTTGAACCCGATATCGGTGTGTTCATAGTGGACGACAGGCTGGCGGGCCTGGGTCGCCAGATAGCGGCAGCGCTCCACCAGGTCTGCGTCGTCGGAGACGAGCATTCCGCCGCCGGAGGTCGTCATGATTTTGTTGCCGTTGAAGGAGAACACCCCGGCGCGGCCGAACGAACCGGCTGGCCGTCCGTGCCATGACGCGCCGAGCGATTCGGCCGCGTCCTCAATGACCGGTACGCCGTGCTCGGCGCACACCGGCAACAGTGCGCCATAGTCGGCGCAGACACCGAGGAGGTCGACCGGGATGACCGCTCCGACGTCGTGGCCGGCGGCGATCAGTCGGGTGAGAACGTCGTCAAGCAGCGCCACGTCGAGGTTGCCATCGGAGAGCTGACAGTCCACGAAGAACGGTCGGGCGCCCGTGTAGTGCACGGCGTTCGCGGTCGCCGCGAATGTCATGGTCGGCACGATCACGGTCTGGCCCGGGCCGACTCCGGTGGCGAGCAGGGCCAGGTGCAGGGCGGCGGTGCCGGAGCTGAGCGCGACGGCGTGCGTGGTGTCGGACCAGTCCGACAGCTCCGCCTCGAAGGCCGAGACGTGCGGACCCAGCGGCGCGACCCAACCGGAGCGGACCGCGTCGAGAAGGAACTCTTCTTCAAGCGCTCCGACGTCGGGGGCGGAGAGATAGATCCGGCCGGTCATCAGCGCGCGCCTGAGGGGTGCGGAGGAGACGACTTTCTATGCTGACGGGGAAGAGGACCACAACGACGGGAATCGGGGGGCGATACCGCGATGACGCAGGCGCCGACGCTGCTGTTCGTGTGCCACGCCAACGTGTGTCGGTCGCCGATGGCGGAGCGGCTCGCCCGGCACATGATGGCGAGCCCCGCCGGGTCTGCGTCGTCGACGCTGGCTGGCCTGCGGGTCGCGAGCGCCGGCACCCATGCCCGTCTCGGTGATCCGATGTATATGGGTGCGGAGCTCCTGCTGCGCGAGCGCGGAGTTGACGCTGCCGGCTTCGCGAGTCGGCCGGTGACGATCGAGCTGGTGCGCCATGCGGAGCTGATTCTGACGGCGAACCGCGAACAGCGGTCGATCTGTGCGGCACTGGCGCCGGCCGCGGTCGGCCGCATCTTCACCCTGCGCCAGTTTGGTCGGCTCGCGGCGGAGGCTGAGCGGACACAGATGCCGGGCCAGAGTCGCCTCATCGACTTGATAGAGCTGGTTCGGGTGGTTCGCGGGCGCACCCAGCCCGTGCCGGCCGCTGACGACGATCTTGACGATCCGGTCAACGGCACCGAGGCGGACCTGCGCGCCTGCGCTGACCGGATCGAGCGCGCGTTGGCTCCGGTGGCCCGGTTCATCGCGGCGACCTGACCCGCAGGCTGGCGATCCACTCCGCGTCGGAGGCGGGGTCCGCTGGCGTCACCGGGGCTTGCGTCGACGTCGAGGTGGGACTATCCGATGTCGCCGTGTCCGGTTCGCTCGGTGTGACGGGGGGCTGGTGTGGCATCTCGGCGGCGACCGTCGCTTGTTCAGACACGGGAGTGGACCGTGGCGACCGGACTGCGGGCGAGGTGGGCGAAGCCGCTGGGGCGGGAGCTTCCGGGCTCGCGGGCACATAGGTCGGCCCCGAAGCGGGGCGTGACCCACGTATGCGGTGCGGGCGGCGACCCAGGTTGGTGGCGCCTGTGGAGGTCGAGCGGTCGTCCTCGCCGTAGTAATAGTAGTAACCAGTCTCTTTCTTCGTCGGCTGCATGGTGAGCACACACCCGAGGATCCGCGCGTCGACGACGCGAAGGCTCTCCACCGCTGTGCGTACCCGTGCTTCTGGGGTCTTTCCCGAGCGGGTGACGAGAAGCGTGCCGTCGACCATCGTGGCGAGCACGGCGGCGTCGGTGACGGGCAGCAGCGGGGGAGTGTCGAGGATGATCATGTGATAGCGGTCCTGCAGGCGTTCGAGCAGGAGCGCCATGTTGCGCGAGCCGAGCAGCTCACTGGGGTTGGGCGGGATGAAGCCGCTCGGCAGCACGTGCATGTCATAGGCCCCCCACCGTTGCAGCACCTCGTCGAGATCGGCCTGACCGGCGAGCACATTGGACAGGCCGACGGCCCCCTCGAGGCTGAGATATTCGGCGACGCGGGGTCGGCGCAGGTCGGCCTCGACGAGCAGCACCCGTTGTCCGGCGGAGGCGAACGACAACGCCAGGTTGACCGCCGTGGTCGACTTGCCCTCGTCGGGCACGGCGCTGGTGACCACGATCGTTCGGATGGGCCGGTCGACGTCGACGAAGCGCAGGTTGGTGCGCAGGTGCCGATAGGCCTCCGCGCGGGCGGAGTGGGCGTCGTCGCCGTCGATGACAAGGGGGGACTTCTTCGCGCCGCTGTCGAACGGCACGGTGGCGAGCACCGCGGCGTCGGCGACCTGTTGGAGCGTCTCGGCGGTCTTGATGGAGACGTCGAGCACCTCGCGCAGCACTGCGGCGCCGACGCCGACGACGAGACCGAGCAGCAGACCGAGCGCCGCGTTGCGGGCCGGTTGGGGGGCCACCGGCGTGGGGTCGATGGTCGGCCCGGCGACCACCTCGACCTTCACCGTCGGAGCCCCGGTGCCGGGTGGGGTCTCCAGCTCCTTGACGAGGAGGAGGAACTGGGCGGAGACCGCCTGCGCTATCCGTTCGGCGCGTGCCGTGTCGGTGTCGGTGACGGTCGCCTCCAGCAGCACCGTGTCGGGCACGGCGTGGGCCGTGATGAGACGCTGCACCTGCGTCGCGTTCAGGCCAGACCCCTCTGCGGCCGCGACCGATCGGGCGAGCCGTTCACTGGTGAGCAGGTCGGCGTAGGACTTCACCCGCTGTTGGGAGAACAGGCCGCCCTGATAAGAGTCGGTGATCCCCTGGCTGGGGGTGGTCACGAAGAACCTGACCGACGCGGCGTGGCGGGGCACCGTCATCGCGGTCGTCAGCACCGCGCCACCCGCCGCGAGGCCAACCCCCACGAGGACGATCCACCAGTGCCGGCGCGTCGCGCGCAGCGTGCTGCGTAGGTCCACGGGCTGACCTCTTTCTTGAAGTCCGGAATCCTCTTCGGCCTTGACTCATGTTATGGAGTTTTTGCGAGTTTTCGCCGTTTTTAGCATCATTGCGCCTGTTTTAAGGGCAGAGTTTGGCTTGTGTCAGCCCGAATGAGAGCCGCCACCGCGGCCTTCGCCGACTCCACCGCGTGCGCCCTCGGCGTGATCACCGCAGTCTGGAGCCGGTTCGACTTCAATCTCGCCGCCGACAAGTGGGGCGCCGCCGCCGCCATCGCGGCCACCGCCGCCGCACTGCACGCGGTCATCGGCCCGATCTTCTCGCTCTATCGCGGACGTTACGGTTACGGCACCGTCGACGAGGTACGCGCGCTGCTCGGCACCGTGGTGACCATGGCCGTCGCGCTGCTCGCCATCGACGTGTCAGCCCAACCCCGGCCCGTGCCGGCGAGCAGCCCGCTGGTCGGCGCGGCGCTCGCCCTCGTGCTCATGCTCGGTCTGCGCTACGCGCACCGACTACATCGCGAACGCCTCCTGCGCCCCGACCGGAGCCGGGCGACGCCCACGCTCCTCTTCGGCGCTGGCTCCGCCGGCCACCACCTCGCCCAGGCCATCCTCGCCAACCCGGCCAGCGACTATCTGCCGGTCGGAGTGGTCGACGACGACCTCACCAAACGGGGGCTGCGCGTGCACGGCGTGACCGTGCTCGGCGGTCGGCGGGAACTGCCGGACGTGCTCGCCCGCACCGGCGCGACCACCGTCATCTTCTCGGTCGCCAACGCCGACGCCGCACTGATCCGCGACGTGCGACACACGTGCCACGTCGCCGGGGTCGCCTTCAAGATCGTGCCGTCGGCGACGGAACTGCTCGCCGGCAGCGCACGGGTCGGCGACGTGCGCGACGCCGACCTCGGTGACCTGCTCGGCCGCCGGCGATCCGCGAACGGCGCCGGCCCCGAAGTCGGCCCCGGGTCTGCGCTCGTGACGGAACGGCGCAACCCTGGCTGGTGCGTCGGCGATCTGCTCGGCCGCGACCAAGTCGACACCGGACACCGGCCGGCGGCCAGCTATCTGACCGGCGCCCGGGTGCTGGTCACCGGCGCCGGCGGCTCAATCGGCTCCGAACTATGTCGACAACTGAGCCGGTTTCCCGTCGCCGAACTCATGATGCTCGACCGCGACGAGTCGGCACTGCACGCCGTGCAGCTCGCCATCAGAGGCCGGGCACTGCTCGACAGTCCCGAACTGATCCTCGCCGACCTGCGCGACCACGACACCGTGCGACGGATCTTCGCCGATCGCCGGCCCGACGTCGTCTTTCACGCCGCCGCGCTCAAACACCTCACCCTGCTCCAACGGCACCCCGGCGAGGCCGTCAAGACCAACATCTGGGGTACGTGTGGGGTGCTCGACGCGGCCCGCGACGTGACGAAGTTCGTCAACATCTCCACCGACAAGGCAGCCGATCCGATCAGCGTGCTCGGCTATACCAAGCGGATCACTGAGCGGCTTACGGCGTACGCGTCGATGTCTCATCCTGGGACCTTCCTCAGCGTGCGGTTCGGCAATGTGCTCGGCAGTCGGGGTTCAGTGCTCACCACGTTCGCCCGCCAAGCCGCAGCCGGCGGGCCGTTGACCGTCACACATCCCGACGTGACGCGTTATTTCATGACCGTCGCAGAGGCGGTCGGCCTCGTCATCCACGCTGCGGCGATCGGCCACGACGGCGAGGTGCTCGTGCTCGACATGGGTGATCCGGTGCGCATCGCCGAGGTCGCCCAACACGTCGCGGCGTCCCACATCGTGGACCCGCCGGGAGAACCCGACGTCGAGCCCGCCTCCGGCCGTCCGCATGCGACTCTCGCCGGTGAGTCACACCCGCCGGAGATCGTCTTCACCGGACTGCGGCCGGGGGAGAAGCTGCACGAGGCGCTCTTCGGCGCGAACGAGGTTGACCGTCGGCCGAGCCACCCGCTGATCTCGCAGGTGGCCGTGCCACCGCTCGGGCCAGACCAGGTGCGTGATCTGGACCTCTCCGGAGAGCCGGAGTCGGTCATCCGCGCGCTCGCGCAATTGTGCGGACGGGGGATGCCGCATCAGTCGCTCGGCGGCGTGACCTCGGCCGCAGCGGCGAGGCGGGGCCGCAACGGGGCCCCGGTCGCGGCCCCCGCGACAGTCCCCACGGCGGCTCCCGCCGCGGCTCCGGTCGCGGCCGACATCGGGCCCGGACGTGGAGCCCGCTGACGATCGCTGTCGACACCCGCGATTGCTGTTGGCATTCGCTGATCACATCCTCTATGCTCATGAGTGCAGGAGCCGACGTCTTCCCCCGTGGATGCCGGCTCCTGCTTTTGTGTGTGGGTTTCGTGCTCACCCAGTGGCAGGCGGATGCCGCAGTGGCACAGCGCATGCCACGGTGGCACAGTGAGCGCCATGAGGACGTTGAGCGGCGTGACACTCGGAAGCACGGGCCTCGCGGCGGCCATGGATTCTCCGCGGCCCTGGAACGACATCCCCGGAGTCGCCTTCGTCGGCATCATGATCGGAGTCGTGCTGCTCGTCGCCGCGATCCGGGCCATGTTCGGCAAACGCCGCTGATCAGCCTCGATCGCGCCTCCGAGGGTCGCGCCTCACGACGGGCTAGCGCATCACGCCGATCGGCTTGTGCCGGTGATCGGGGAAGATCGCGCCGACGTCGCCGACGGCGAAACCTCGGGTGAGCACGTCGCCGAGCACGTCACGATAGTCGTTGGCGCCGGCGACATCACCGTGGTCCAGGTCCGACGGGGCCAACCCGGGCCACCGGCCGTGCACCGCTGCCACCGTTGAGGCCGCCGCCGAGCAGCAACATGACGCTGCCGTGACCGTGGTCGGTGCCGGCGTTGCCGTTCTGCGCGACCCGCCGACCGAACTCGGTCATCGCGACGAGGGTGACGTCGGCGAGCGCGGGTCCGAGGTCGGTGGCGAAGGCTCCCAGCGCCGCGCCGAGGTCGGTGAGCGCGTTGCGCATCTCCCCGCCGTCGACCGAGCCGAGCCCGGTGTGCATGTCCCATCCACCGAGGTCGATCGCGGCGACCCGCAGGCCCACCTTGGCTTTGATGAGGCGCGCGACGTCGCGCAGCTGATCGGCGAAACCGCCGCCGGGATAGGGCTTGACGCTTTGATAGGGCTTGGCCGCGAGGTCGCGGGCGGCGGCGAGCGCCTTGACCGTGGCGAGTGCGTGCGGGGCGACCGGATGGTCGAGTCCGGTGTAGAGGGAACGCAACGCCGTGAGGGTGCGTTCGCGCGAACTGTTCCGTCCCGTGAGCGCGAAGTCCTCGATGCCGTTGAGCACGAGTTTCGCCTCCCGGCCCAGCAACGATCGGGGCATGGCGTCGCCCTCGGCGATGGCGCGGAAGGTCGTGCCGGCCCCGAGCGCGGTGAGGGTGCGGTCGAGCCATCCGGTGCGGGTGGTCGACGCGGCGGTGCCGCGTTCGAGGCATTCCTGGGCCTGGAAGTGGCTGCGGCTCACGTCGGGTGAGGCGACCGCCGGCACCGCCGTCATCTGCCCGGACTTCCAGAACGGGTGCAGCGGGGCGAGCGCCGGATGCAGGCCGAACCGCGCGTCGAGCGGCAGCAGCGCCGCGGCGGGCACCGCGAGGTTGGGGCGCGCGGCCCGCAGGTGCGGGTCGCCGGCCGGGACCACGACGCTCAGGCCGTCCATGCCGCCGCGAAAAAAGACCACGACGAGCGTACGGGTGGCCGCAGCGGGAGCCGCGAAGGAGAGTCGGGTCGTGGTGAGCTGGCTGCCGAGGGCCGCCACTCCGACGGCACCCGCGCCGGCGAGCACCCGTCGGCGGGTGAACCCGTGTCGCCACTGGTCGTCACGTCGGCGCAGGCCGGCTTCGACGGCCTGCGCCCGCACGCGGATCGGTTCGTTGTCAGTCATGGCCTCACCGCAGCGCGTGATAGACGGAGTCGAGCATGAGGGGGACGAGGTCGTCGACGGCGCCACCGAGCTGGGTGCTCTTGACCGCCGTGGTCGTCTTGGCTCCGAGGAACTTCAGCAGCGCCTTCTTGTGCGCGGTGGCCATCGGCTGATGCACCAACCGGGTGGCCAGCGTGTCGAGATAGGCGCCGACGTTGGCGGGCTTTCGCCCGACGAGGCTCGCCGCGCTGGGATAACTCAGTCCCTCCAGTCGCCCGTTGATCAGCCTCCGGTGCGCGTTCCAGGTGCCGAGGGTGGCGTGCGCCGACCCCCACGCGTCGGCGACGTCGGCGAAACCGTCGGGGGGACCCCATGTCAGCGGGGCCTGCCCGAGCTGGTCCGCCATGCGATAAAGGCCCTCGACACCGTCGCGGGTCTTCGGCCCGGGGGCCACGCCGAGCACCCGGCCGGTGGCGACGAGATTCTCCAGCGGGCGCCGCGTCTTGAGTCCGGTCGACATCCAGAACTCGAGGGAGCGAAACAGTGTGTGGAGCATCGGCTTAATCGCCGTACCATTGTCTAAATAGGATTGCGCGAGTCGATCGACGAGGGTCTGCGGCGGGTCGTCGCAGACAAACCGCCGGGCCAACTTGCGGGCGATGCGCGTCGCGGTCGCCGGGTGGGTGGCCAGATAGGTGAGGTACGCGTCGCCCACCCCCAGCCCCTGCGACCGTTTGCCGTTGGGGTGGGTGAATCCGAGCACCCGCACCGCTCCGGTCCAGTGCCGATCCGGGTCATACCGAAACCGCCCGCCGTCGTCGACGGTGCGCCCGGTCATGAGAAAGGCGCTGTGACGCACATCCTTTTCGGTATAGCGGGCCTCGACGCCGACGGTGTGCAGCTCCAACAGTTCGCGGCCGTAGTTCTCGTTGACCGAATCACGATGCGAACTGGCGTTGTCGAGATAACGCATCATCGCCGGATGTCGCGCGCTCGCCGCGAGCATGGAGCTGAAGTCGCCCAACGCGTGGGCGCGGATCACGTCGTTGTCATAGGACGTGCGCACGTCCCAGCCGCCGTCGAACGGGTTGGTGACGTTGAGGTGGTTGGCCCAGAAG
Source organism: uncultured Actinomycetota bacterium (assembly GCA_963736695.1). Classification (GTDB taxonomy): domain Bacteria; phylum Actinomycetota; class Actinomycetes; order Mycobacteriales; family Micromonosporaceae; genus CAVTPU01. Next base: position 609,525 of record CAVTPU010000004.1, on the reverse strand, counting down.
TCCACCATGACCTCGAAGAGTTGCCGGCTGCTCCACACCTGACGGGCGATGGTCGCGTGGCCCAACTCCCACATCGCCTCCCAGTCATAGCGTTTGACCGTCGCCCGGATCTGGTCGCTGGTCATGCCGATGGTGCGATAGAGGCGAGCGATCTCGTCTCCCGTCGGGTCGGCGATCGTGTTCGGGTCGAGCTGGCGGTCGAGCCACGCGTCGAGACCCACCTGGCGGATCGCCGCGATGTCGCCGACGGTCGGGCCGAAGGTGGCCCGGCGCAGCAGATGCAGATGCGGGTCACGGGCGAGCGGGGTGGGCCACGTCGGCGTGGCTCCGGCGGCGACGCGTGCCGCTTCGGTGGCCGACTCGACGATCCCGGCCGCGCCGAGGCCCTCGACTCTCGTGTTGTGTCGCCGCGACGAGGCCTCGGCTGGTGTCGCGTCACCGGTGACCAGCGCGGTGACCCCCGCGCCGGTCGCGACCGCGGCAGCCCCGCCAAGTCCGAATAGCACCCGCCGGCGCCAGCCTGTGCTGGCGGCGACGTCGAGCACGCCCGCACCGGCCTGGCGGATGGCGCTGGGGCGGAGCCGTCGAGAGATTCGGAGGCCCGGGCCCGCGCGGTCGACTCGTCGGTGGGCCCCGGTGGCGGTTCGTTGGTCCGGCCCCGCATGTTGGTCGGGCGTCGAAGCGGCGTCCGGGCGTCGACCGTCGTCGTGGTTGGGGAAGATCTGGTTCAGCAACGTGGAGTCGGGCGCGGGCGTCGGCCCGCGTCGGGTTGGGCCGGGGCGACCGTCAGCCATGCGGGTCACCCTAGCGGTCAGGGCAGACTCACTCAACCGCCGACCGTGAACGCTCAACCGCCGAACGTGACCGACGTGAGGTGGGCGGTGACGTCATCGTCACCGCCCACCTCACGTGCGTTGTTTCAGTTGTGCGCGAAGCCGGTTGCGCGGGTCGAGCTCGACTGACGTCGTCGGGAGAGCTCAGGAGATGGAGATGTCGTCGGCCGTGCGGCGCTGGCGGCGCAGCCGGGCCAGAACCGCGGTTCCACCCGCGAGCAGAGCCAGTCCGGACAGCGCCAGCACGGTCGTCACCGGCCCGCCGGTGACCGGCAGAACCGCCTGGGTGCCAGGAACGGTGTCGCACGGCAAGGCGCGGATGACGTTGTTTCCGGGTGCCTTGAGGCCGATGAGGGTCAGAGAGTCGTGTCCGGCGGCGACGACCGCGAAGCCGCCGATCGCGGCGCCCGCAGCCGATCCGATCCGGCCGGCGGCCCGTGGCTCGGGGTCAACCTCCGGACCCGTCTGGGGATTCTGCGGGTTGCCGAATCCGGACGGCTCGACCGGTGTCGGCGACGGTCCACCCGGGACCGTGGTCGAGGTGGCGCCGGGTGCCGGGGACGGCGGACACGGCGACGCGGTGCGGGCTGGACTCGACGCGGCGACGGTTGGCGGGCCCGACGGTGACGGCGCGGCGGTCCCGACCGGCGGCTCGGAACAGAACGGTCGCGGCGGTCGTGGCGAGCCGCTCGGCCGCGGCTGGCCCGACCCGCTGGGCCGTGGGCTAGGAGCGGCGGTGGTCTGCCCGGGCCCGGGCGATGGGCGGCAGGTGGCGCGGGCGGTGGCCTGTGCCTGAACCTGTGTCGAGGTGTGTGCGAAGCCGGCCGTCGGCTGGCTCACCGCAGCCGCGGCATATCCGCCCAACCCCAGTGCCGTGACAACACCCACGCCCGTGGTGGCGATCAGTCTGCGTGACATGACGTTCCCCGTTTGCCAAGAGAAGATTGTGTGTCGAAATGCGGCGCGATGGCGCCACGCATCCTGATCAACGACCGGAACGCCGATCGGGTGCGGTTCCTTCCCCGGAGCCCTTATTCGATCGATGGATCTCTTTACTTCCCGGCAACATCCTGCTAACTTTCTGAAAACTTGCAGTTCCTTGCGCAAGATTTCCCCTGTCCCCTCGCGAGGAGGGCCATCGAGATGCGCCACAAACGATCAATCATCGCCGCGGCGGCGATCGTGCTTGTCGCCGCGGCGGCGCTCATCCCGCTGCTGCGCACCAGCCAACCCGCCGAGGCGAAGGCAGACTCCAGTCCGGGCAGCCGAGACGCCATCGTGCACCTCTTCGAGTGGCCGTGGGCGTCGGTCGCCTCCGAGTGCACCAACGTGCTCGGCCCCAAGGGCTTCGGTGCCGTGCAGGTCTCGCCGCCGCAGGAGCACGTCGTGCTGCCCGGCAGCGGTTATGCCTGGTGGCAGGACTATCAGCCCGTCAGCTATCGGCTGGTGACCCGCCGCGGTGACCGGGCCGCTTTCGCGAACATGGTCACCACGTGCCACAACGCGGGCGTGAAGATCTATGTCGACGCGGTGATCAACCACATGGCCGGCGGCGGGTCGACCGGTCCGGGCAGCAACGGGTCGACCTTCACTCACTACAGCTATCCGTCCGTGCCCTTCGGCACCAACGACTTCCACCACTGCGGCCGCCACGGCAACGACGACATTCAGGCCTGGCAGGACCGGTGGGAGGTGCAGAACTGCGAGCTTGTCGACCTCTCCGACCTGGCGACCGAGTCGGGTTATGTGCGCGGCAAACTCATCGGCTATATGAACGACCTCATCGGTCTGGGCGTCGACGGGTTCCGTGTCGACGCGGCCAAGCACATGCCGGTCGGCGACCTCCAGGCCATCTTCGGTGGCCTCACCGGCTCGCCGTACATCTTCAGTGAGGTGATCGAAGGTGGGCCGGGCGAGATCAGCCCGACCGAATACACCGGAGTTGGCGACGTCACCGAGTTCCGCTACGGCGATGTTGTCGGCAACGCGTTCCGCGACGGCAACCTCTCCAACCTCAACAACCTGGGCGGCTCGATGCTGCTCGGCAGCGGCGACGGCGTCGCCTTCGTCGACAACCACGACACTCAGCGCAACGGCCGGGCCCGGTTGACCTATAAGGACGGCAACAACCACGACCTCGCCCAAGCGTTCATGCTCGCGTGGCCGTGGGGCACACCGCAGCTGATGTCGAGTTTCAGCTTCTCCAACAACGACCAGGGCCCGCCGTCGAACGGTCCGACCACAACCCAGGTCACCTGCGGCTCCGGTTGGGTCTGCGAACACCGGGTGCGTTATGTCGCCAACCTGGTCGGGTTCCGCAACACCACCAACGGCACCGGCGTCACGAACTGGTGGTCCAACGGCGGGGGCCAGATCGGCTTCGGTCGGGGCGCGGCCGGTTACGTCGCGTTCAACCGGGACGGCAACGGCCTGACCCGCACGTTCCAGACCAGCCTGCCGGCAGGCACCTATTGCGACGTGGCGCACGGCGATGTCTCCGGCACCACGTGCTCGGGCCCGACCTACACCGTCAACTCGGCGGGACAGTTCACCGCGACGATCGCCGCCGGCAGCATGCTCGCGCTGCACATCAACGCCCGCACCTCGGGCGGCGGCGGTGGCTGCACCGCGGTGGCGACGACCTTCTCGGTGACCGCGCCGGTGAGCGCCGGTGAGACCATCCAGGTCGTCGGCGATCAGGGCGCGCTGGGCAGTTGGAACACCGCCAGCGCCGTCGCGATGACGCTCACGGCCGGGGTGTGGAAGGCGACGGTCAACCTGCCGACGAACACGGCGTTCGCCTACAAATACATCCGCAAGACCGCGGCGGGGGCGGTCACCTGGGAATTCGACCCCAACCGCGGCCACACCACGCCGGGCACCTGCACCGTCGCCTACACCGAGACGTGGAACGGCCCCGGCGGCGGTGGCGGCGGGGGCGGGTGCACGACGGTCGCGGTCACCTTCGCGGCCACCGCCACCACCACGTGGGGTGAGAGCGTCTACGTCCTGGGCAACCGGGCCGAGCTGGGCAATTGGAACGCCGCCGGTGGTCTCGCGCTGGACTCGGCGACCTATCCGGTCTGGAAGGGCACGGTGAATCTGCCCGCCAACACCACCATCGAATACAAGTACGTCAAGAAGAACGGCGGTTCGGTGGTCTGGGAGACCGGCGGCAACCGGGTCGTCAGCACCGGCAGCGCCTGCAGTGTGACGTTCAACGACACCTGGCGATAGGCGTGACACGACGGCGTCGCCTCCCTGCGGGCGGCGCCGTCACTCCTCACCGGCGGGCACCGCGATCGCGCTGATTCACCCGATCGCGGTGCCCGGCCGTTGCGGACAGGTCAAACCCCTCCACGCGTACGCGCGAATGTGCTCGCGGTTTCTCGCTCGTCGGCGTCGACCGCTCAGCGGTCGAGCAACAGCGCGCAGTTGATGAGGCCGAGGTGGCTGTAGGCCTGCGGATGGTTGCCCAGGCCGCGTTCGGTGAGCGGGTCGTACTGCTCGGGCAGCAGACCGGTCGGCCCCGCGCACGCGACCAGCTGATTGAACAACTCCTCCGCGTCGTTGCGGCGCCCCGTGCGCAGATAGGCCTCGATCAGCCAGGCGGTGCAGAGGTGGAACCCGCCCTCTCGACCCGGCAGGCCGTCGTCCCAGCGGTAGCGGTAGACGATCGGGCCGCTGCGCAGGTCCGCCTCGATGCGCAGCACGGTGGCGAGGAACCGCGGGTCGTCGTCGGCGAGCAGACCGGAGAGCCCGATCCACAGCGACGAGGCGTCGACCTCCGGGTCGTCGTAGGCGACGGTGTACGCGCCGACCTCCTCGTGCCAGCCGCGGGTGAGCACGTCGTCGGCGATCTGGTCGCGCAGCTCCGGCCACGACGGGTCGATTGGGGTGCCGAATCGTTCGCCCATGCGGATCGCCCGGTCGACGGTGAGCCAGCCCATCACCTTGGAGTAGATGTGGTGGCGGGGCGGGATACGGGCCTCCCAGATGCCGTGGTCCGGCTCGTGCCAGCGCCGCGACACGGCCTCGACCATGTCGGCCATGAGCTCGGACTGCCACGGTGGCACCGAGCCGCGCAGGTCGGCGAGGGCCGCGATGCAGATCGGCGATCGGACCGAAGACGTCGAGCTGCACCTGCCGGTTGGCGGCGTTGCCGACCCGCACCGGTCGCGAGCCGGCATAGCCGGGGAGGGTCTCGATGACCGCCTCAGCGCCGAGCTCGAAACCGTCCACTGTGTAGAGTGGGTGCAGCCGTTCCGGGTGCCCGCTCGGTGCCGGCTCGATGATCTCCCGGGTCCAGGAGCAGCAGCCCCTCGGCCTCCTCTCCGGAGCCCAACGACACCAGCGCGTGGGCGCTCATCGCCGCGTCTCGCAGCCAGCAGTAGCGGTAGTCCCAGTTGCGCACCCCGCCCATCTCCTCCGGCAACGACGTGGTGCCGGCCGCGATGATCGCCAGGGTCGGTTCGTAACGCAGCGCCCGCAGGGTGAGCGCACTGCGCAGCACATGCTCGCGGGCATATCGGGGCAGGCGCAGCTGCCCCGCCCACTCTCTCCAGGACTTCTCGGCGGCGTTCTGGCGTTGCAGCGCCTGGTCGGTGGTCGGGGCCGGGGTGTCGGGCGGAACACCGTCGCCGATCCGCAGCTCCAGCACCAGGCTTCCGCCCCGAGCGGCGAGGTCGACGATGGCGCGCGCGGTGTGGTGCCCGGCGTCGTCGGCGATGGTCCATTCGACTCCCGGGGCGACCAACGCCATCGGCTCATTGGAGCCGAAGACCCGCAGCTCGTCGCCGACTTGGTGCAACTGCGCGGCGACCTGCCCGAACTCGGGTCGCGGCGCGAACTCGATCTGCACCGGCACCGATCCGGAGAGCATTCGCACCAGCGCGTTCGCTGGTGCGACACCGTCGAGCCAGTCGGTCACCATCAGGCCCGACCACTGCGTCTGCACGGTCATCGTGCTGCGGCACATAGCGCTGCCCCAGCGGCAACGCCTTGCCGGTGTAGCCGGGCCGAGCCGGCCGTACCGAGAAATATCCGGCGGAGTCGTCGCCGAGCAACGCGGCGAAGATGCCGGTCGAGTCGGGCCGCGGATGGCACAGCCACGTCACCTGTGCCATCCGGTGTGAGCAACGCCAGGGTCCGTCCGTTGGCGAGCATGGTGTGGCGTTCGATCGGAACCGCGCGTTCACCGAAGAGCCAGCGCCGCCGCGACTCGGAGAGCAGTGCCAGCACCCGTACGGCGGTCTCCGGATCCGGCACCCGGTGGCTGGCCTGGGTCGTTCCGGAGCCGATCTTGATGCCGATGTCGGGGCCGTGCAGTTTTTCGAACGCGTTCTCGTCGGTGACGTCGTCACCGATGAAGATCACCGCGCTGGAGGAGAGCTGGGTGCGCAGCGTGTCGATCGCGATGCCCTTGTTGGTCGCCATCGACCGACAGTTCGATGACCATCCTTGCCGGTCGTCGTATAGATCGTCTGGCCACGAGCATGGGCCGGATCGCAGCTCTTCCTGCAGTCTCGTGGCGAGCGCCTGGTCGGCGTTGCGGGTGTGCACCGCGACGCTCGCCGGCTTCTTTTCGATCAGTACCCCTCGTGCGTCACCGACAATCTCGCGCGACCTCCGCGCCGAGTCGGGTGCGCAACGCCGACTTCTCCTGGGTGAGACGCTCGACGAATCCGACGTCGAACTCGGAGCCGTGACTGCCCACGAGGTGCACCTCGCTGGGCAGGCGGGACAGTGCGGCGAGATCCCGCAATGCCCGCCCGGAGACGACCGCGACGGTGGTCTGCGGCAGAGTCGCCAGCGACCGCACGGCCATGACGGCCTCCGGCAACGGGATCGCGTGGGTCGGGTCGTCGACGATCGGGGCGAGCGTGCCGTCATAGTCGCAGGCGACGAGCAGCTGGGGCACCCGGGCGATGCGCGTGAGCGCGGCTCGCAGGTCATCGGGGAGCGGCTGCCCAACGGATCCGGTCATGAGGCCTCCGGTCGAGGCGGGGGAGTAAGCCGGCCGAGCGCGGTGAGGAAATCGGAGGCCCAGTGCGACACTCCGTGGTCACTGATCTGGCGACGCATCGCGTGCATCCGTTTGGCCGCATCGTGGGGATCGGCTCGAACCGCGCTCAGGATGGCCTCCTTGACACTCTCGATGTCGTGTGGATTGCAGGTGAACGAGTGCCGCAGCTCGCGTGCGGCGCCGGCGAACTCGGACAGGACGAGCGTGCCGCGCAGGTCGGCGCGGGCGGCGACATACTCCTTGGCGACGAGGTTCATGCCGTCGCGCAGCGGGGTCACCGCCATGACGTCCGCCGCGAGATAGAGGGCGGCGAGCTCGACGCGGCTATATGCCTGGTGTAGGTAGTGCACGGCCGGCGCGCCGACCCGTCCGAATTCACCGTTGATTCGGCCAACTTCACGTTCGACATTCTCCCGCAGACGCGCGTAATGCTCCACTCGTTCGCGACTCGGCGTGGCAACCTGCACGAGAACCGTCTCGGGGGTGCCGATCAGTCCGTCGGCGAGCAGCTCCCGATAGGCGGTGAGCCGCTGGCCGATGCCCTTGGTGTAGTCGAGCCGGTCCACTCCGACGATGAGGGTGTTGGGGCGTCCGAGCTCCGATCGGATCTCCTCGGCGCGGGCCCGCACCGGCGCGGATTCGACGATCTCCTCGATCTCGGCGACATCGATCGAGACGGGGAAGGCCCCGGCCCGCACCGCACGCCCATCGAAGTCGACCGTCAACCCACGTCGGCGTAGCCCGCCCAGGTGGTGTGCCAGGCGCAGGAAGTTCTGCGCGCCCAACGGGGTCTGGAAACCGACCAGGTCGGCGCCGAGCAGACCATGAATGATCTCTTCCCGGGCCGGCAGCTGCATGAACAACTCGACCGGGGGAAAGGGGATGTGCAGGAAGAATCCGATGCGCAGGTCCGGGCGCAGATCCCGCAGGAACGCCGGCACCAGTTGCAGCTGATAGTCCTGGATCCAGACGACAGCGCCGGGCGGAGCGACCCGTGCGGCGGCGGCGGCGAAGCGCCGGTTGACCTCGCGATAGGAGTCGCGCCAGTGCCGGTGATAGGCGGGCGGCTCGACGGCGTCGTGATAAAGCGGCCAGATGCTGGCGTTGGACTGTCCCTCGTAGTAGTTCTCCAAGTCGGCGGCGGACAACTCCACCGGATGCAGGCCGATGCCGTCGACCTCGAACGGCTCGGGGGCGGGACCGACTCCGCCGGCCCACCCGACCCACTTGCCGTGGTTGGCGGTGAGGATCGGATGCAACGCGGTGACCAGCCCGCCGGGGCTGCGTCGCCATTCCCGGCCGGTGGGCGTGCTGACCTCGTCGACGGGCAGCCGATTGGCCACCACGACCAGGCTCGTCGAATCTGAAACCTCGCCCACGCCATGAGCTCCCCTCGCTCGTCAATTATGCCGGCCGGGGGACTCGGCGGGGCTGCTTCTCGACACTCGGCCGTACGTGTGTTCGAATGGTGCCATGGAGAAGCGCAGGCACCTGTGGAATGGTCGGTGGGGCCGGCTAGCCCGTCACGATGTCATGATCTATGAAGACGGCGGGGTCTGGTGGGTGGAACACCGAATCGGTGGGGTCGAGGGGCGCAGTCGGTGGCACGAGTGCGCCGACGCCGACACCGCGTTGGACCGAACCCGAAATCTGATCGCCGGAACCGAACCGTGGCGCGACCTCTCCGATCCCCCCTTATCTAGCCGATCATGAACCTAGTTGTCATGATCGACGCGGGTGGTGTGAGCGGCGGGAGCGCTCCGTGCACGCCTGCGCCGCCGCTCGTGCGGCCTGGGCCTTGCCCGCGGCGGCATGCGCGCGCTCCTGCAGAGTGTGCGCGGCGAGCGCGGCATCGCGGGCCCGCTCGCTGGAGACCTCTTCCCGCAGCACGGCGGAGTCGCGGGTGCGTGCCAAGTCGGTCTCCTCGGCGCGCAGCTCGGTGACCCGGCGAGAGAATCGATCATGGTCCGGGGTCCACCCCTCGGCCCGGCGAAAAACCTCACGCAACTCGTCGCTGGTGAGGTCGCCGCGCCGATACGCGGCGAATGCCGCGTGGGTGGTCTCCTCCAGGCCCGGACCCGACCCCGGACCTGACCCCGAAGTCGCCCCCGTCGAGGGCTCCCGGTCGAGGTCCGCCAGCCGCGCCGCGATCTCGCCCACCTCGTGGGAGACCCGTTGGTGAGCCCGTCGAGCCTCATCGGCGTCCCGCTGCGCCGCCGCGTGTTCGGCGTGCCGGGCCTCGGCCGCGGTGGCGGCCGAGGCTGCCGCCGCAGCCGCGGTGTTGGCGATCTCGACGAGTTCGTCGCACTCGGCCCACAGCGCCGCGCACGGGTCCGATCCGCGCCCCGTCGACGAACCGGCTCGTTGTGAGGCGGGCGGAACCCGTACGGTCTCCTCGGCAGTCAGGGCGACCGGATCCGGAGCCACCCGCATGGTTGCCTCGCTGTAGGCGGGCAGTGCCGCGATCGCGGTCTGGTCGAAGGCGGAACCGCGCGCGAGGCTCGGCCGATCGGTGATCGCAGGCTGGATCGTCGTGGCGTCGTCGGGCCTGGGCGGCAGCCCGACAACCGGAACCCCCACGACGGGCACCGCGCCCGGCACAGTCGGTGGCCACTCCGCTGAGCGCACACCCGGGGCGACCGGCGGCCAAGCCGGCGGCGGGGCCGCCGGGGTCGCCCCGACGGGGATCGGATCGACCCGGTGCGGCATCGGATAGATGCGTGCGGGCGGTGGCGGCATCGGCACCCGGCGGCGCTGCGGTCCGGCGGGCAGGGCGAGCGGCTCACGGGGATCCGTCGACGGCTCTCGCCCGCCGACCGTCGCTGCGGTCGGCAGCGGCTTTCGGTCGCCGGTGCGTGGCCGGGGCACGCGGACCCCGGTCGCCGGTGCCGAGCCGGCGCGCCGACCACGTCGACGTCCCCGGCGGGCCCGTCTCGTCACGACGATGCTGTAACCGAACAGGAGCACTCCGACGATCGCGACGATGATCGACCAGACGGCGAGCACAGAACCAGCGGCGGAGAGCGCGGGCGCCGACGCGATGCTGGTCACCCAGCGAGAATGTCACGTTCGGCGACGTGTTGCCTACCCGCCCTGGGCGTGGTGTGTTACGGCTTTGTCTCGGTCACCCTCGACCTGAGGGTACGAGCGACGCCGGTGTCATACCCCTCTGGTGTGATGCCGTCGGTCGGATCATCGCCATCGCGCCGCTCCGCAGGCCACGGACGAGGAGGGGGACCTGAGTGCGGCTACTGCTCTTCGCCGACGTGCACCTCGACGCGCCGTTCGCGTCGGCTCGACCCGAGCTGGCCCGGGCTCGCCGGGCCGCGCAACGCGAGGCGCTGACCCGCATCGCCGGCCTCGCCGACGAGCTGCGCGTCGACGCCGTGTGTTGCGCGGGTGATCTCTATGAACAGGAGCGCTACGGGCCGGACACGGCCGCGTTCCTGCGGGACTGCTTCGCCGATCTGCACCCGACGCCGGTGCTGCTCGCCCCCGGCAACCACGACTGGCTCGGCCCGACCAGCCTCTATCAGCGAGGCGACTGGAGCGACAACGTCCACATCTTCACCGAGCCCCGGCTGGTGCCATTTCCGCTGCGTGACGGCTTCACGGTCTGGGGCTCGGCGCATTGCTCCCCGTCGAACACCCCGGGGCCGCTCGACCGGTTCGCCGTCGATCGCGGCGGCGTGCACGTGGCGCTCTTCCACGGCTCCGAGCAGGGGGACTGGGCACTGCAGGAGGCGTCGAAACGGCCACACGCGCCGTTTCGGGCCGGGCAGGTCCCCCAGGCCGGGCTGCATCACGCGCTCGTCGGGCACTATCACACCCCCCGAGACGGCGAGTTTCACACCTATCCCGGCAACCCCGAGCCGTTGACCTTCGGCGAGGCGGGGGCGCGCGGCGCCGTGCTTGTCGACATCGACGACGCGGGTCGGGTCACTCGAGAACGACATCGGGTCGGGGTCTTCGCCGTGCACGACCTCACCGTGCCGGTTGACGGGGCCGCCCACGGCCACGAGATCCGGCAACGGGTCGGCGACGCCGTCACCGGGCTCGGTGGCCTCGTGCGGGTCACTCTCACCGGTGAGGTCGGAGCCGACGTCGACCTCGCACTCGGCGACTGGGACGACCTCGCCGAACGCCACCGCCTCGACGCGCTCGTCGTGCGGGAAGGGGCGATCGACGTCGCATATGACTGGGCCGCGCTCGCCGCCGAACCCACCGTGCGGGGACAGTTCGTCCGAGACGTGCGGGCGGCAACCGACCTCGACGACGACCAACGCCGCCGAGTGCTCATCACCGGGCTGCGGGCGCTCGCCGGGCGCCGGCTCGACCTGGACGTGCGCTGATGATCGGGACACGCCCGCCGGACTCCCGATCGGTGCGGCCACGATGATCATCAAGCGGGTCACCGCACACGCCTTCGGTCCGATCACCGAGCAGACCCTCGACTTCGCCGACGGGATGACTGTGATCTGCGGGCCCAACGAGTCGGCGAAGTCGAGCTGGCACGCGGCGGCCTTCGCCGCGCTCTGCGGTCGGCGGCGCGGCCGGGGCAGCGGCCACGCCGCCGACCGCGCCTTCGCCGACCGTCACCGACCGTGGCACGGTGGCGAGTGGGCCGTCAGCGCGGTGATCCATCTCGACGACGGGCGGCGGGTCGCGCTGCGTCACGACCTCGACGGGCGGGTCGACTGCCACGCCACCGACCTCGACCTGGGAACGGATTGCGCGGCCGAGATCATGCACGACGGCGCTCCGGACGGGTCGCGCTGGCTCGGGCTCGACCGGGAATCGTTCGCCGCCACCGCCTGCGTCTTCCAGGCCCAGGTGCTCACGGTGTTGCGTCACGCCGACGGGCTCAGCCAACACCTGCAGCGGTCCGCCGCGACCGCCGGCGCCGACACGACGGCGGCCGCCGCGATCGAGCGAATCGACGAATTCCGCCGCGACCGACTCGGGACCCGAACGCCGTCGGCCAGCTCGCCACGAATGGCGTCACGTCCGTCATCACGATCGGCACCCACGTCGGGGCCGCTGCGCGCCGCGCTCGAGGCGCTGCGCGAGGGGCAGGAACTCCTCGCCGCGGCCCGTCGCGACCGAACCGACCACGAGGAGCTGCTCGCCCGCGCGCACCGGTTGCGGGTCCAGTCCGACGTCGCCGATTTCACCCTGCGGCTGCACGAGGCCGTCGCCCTCGCCGACGAGGCGCGGGCGGCACAGGGACGCCTCGAGGCGGCGGCTCGACTCGTCACCGTCGCTTCGGAGGCGACATCCGCGTCGACACCACCCTCGGAGATACCACCCGCGATGACGACACCACCCGAGCCGACACCACCGGCGCCAGCGGTGCTGGCCCGGATCTCCAGCGGCCTCCGGCCGCAGGGGCGGCGAGTCGCGGCCACCGCCGGTGTCGCGGCGGTGGCCGCCGGCCTGCTTCTGTTGCTGACCCCGGTGCCAGCCATCATCGCGATGCTGTGCGTGCTCGGCGGAGCGATCAGCGCCGCCGCCGGCCTCGCCGCACACGACGGACCCCGCACCCCCGTCGGTGGCGCGTCGCCGGACCGCCCCAGCCCTCGAGCGGCGATGACGCGTTCGACGCGCGTGGAGCCGCCGCCGACGCCCGATCACCCGGACCTCGCGGCGGTGCGCGCCGAGGCGGAGGCGGCCCGGGCCGGGGCCGTCGACGCGGTGGGCGAATTCACCAGTGCCGAACTCGACTCGGTGCGCGACGCGGGCCCCGCGCGGTTGCGGGAACTGCGCTCCGCCGCCCGGTCCGCGGCCGAGGCGGCCGGAGCCGTCGACGGCGCGCTCGCCGAACGCTCCGCCCGACTGATCTCGGTCAACGAGGCCGAAGAACGCCTGACCCGCGCCGAGGCCGAAGTCGCTCGCCTGCGCGGGCTCGAGCAGACCCTGAGCCTGACCCGGCGTTTCCTCGTCTCGGCGCAGGAACAGGTGCACCGCGACATCGCCCCCGTGCTCGTCGAGGCGGTGCGCCCCGTCGTCGAGGCGGTCACCGGCGGACGTTATGTCGACGTGCTCATCGATCCCGGCACGCTCGCCGTGCGGGTCTGCGGGCAGTCGGGTCGATGGCGATCGGCGCAGCGACTCTCCTACGGCACCGCCGAACAGATCTATCTGTTGCTGCGTGTCGCGCTCGCCGATCACCTCACCACGGCCACGGAGTCCTGTCCGCTGTTGTTCGACGACGTCACCGTGCACGCCGACGAGGATCGCACCGGTCAGATCCTCGACCTGTTGCACCGACAGTCACATCGCCGGCAGATCATCCTCTTCAGCCAGAGCTCGCACGTTCGTCGGTGGGCCCGCGATCACCTCGACGCGCGTCGCGACGCGCTCTATGAGCTCGCGCCGATCGCCGTGACGTGACCACTGTCGGCCGGTGGCGCGATGGCGGCGGCGACCGTGCCGGAGTTCACGGTGGTCGGCCCCCCAGCATGGGTACGCCCGGAACGGCTCGCGATGGCGAACCCGGCCAGGCACCACGCGGTCATGATGATCGCCGCGAGCACCATCACGACGATGAGAATCGGCCACTCCAGCCGCTTCTTGGGCACGACACCCGAGATGAACGGGCCGATCGGATTCGGTGGGCGGCGCAACGGGACCTGACCCAACTCGGTGCCGAAGCCGTGCTCCCGCACCGGCTCCCACCCCCGCTGACGACCGACGGGGTTGTGTGGGTCGTCCTGATCGACGACCTCTCCCGACTGGTCGAGAACCTCTCCCGACGATGAGGGATCCGACGGTGAGGGATCCGACGGTGTTGCCCCCATGGCGCTCATAACCTCACACCTCCGGGTGGTCAACCTCAGGCTAACCCTCATACCGTCGGGTGGCCCGGCTTACGAAGAACACGTATTGGTGTGATCGCGGTGGGCCAACGCGTCGGGTGTGGCGGCGACCCCGCGCGCCCCGGCCGAGGTACGGTGACGTCCGGCGCACCTCGCGCCGGGTGGGGGAATTGACGAGTGACGGCCGCCGGGCGTACCAAGATTGTGATTGAAGCGGGCGAGGAGAAAACCTTCGCCGCAGCCGTGGAGTGGCCCGGATGGTGCCGGTCGGGGCCCACCGAGGAGGCGGCGGTTCGGGCGCTCATCGACTACGCCCCGCGTTATGCCGTCGTCGCGCAGCAGGCCGGCATCGCTTTTCCCGGCGAAGGTGCCGACACGCGGATCATCGAACGGCTCACCGGCGACGGGACCGACAACGACCCGACCGCCGAGGCCGGCGCTCCCCACCGGATTGCCGCCGCCGACCGGCGGGCGGTGACGGCACCCGCCGCGCAACGTCTCGCGGCACTCGTGAGCGCGGCGTGGTCGGTCTTCGACGAGACGCGTGCCGCCGCGCCGGCAGAGCTGCGCGGTGGTCCGAGCGGAAACGGGCGCGACCGCGACGCGATCGTGGCGCACGTGCTCGCTGCGGAGGCGGCATATGCCCGGGCCATGGGCATTCATCAGCGCGCGCCGGCGATCGACGACCTCACCGCGATCGAGGAGCTGCGGGAAGAGATCGCCACCGTGCTCGCCACGCCGGCCGAGGCCACGCCGGCGGAGGCTGCGTCGGTCGGGGCTGCGTCGCCGCGCAACGCGACGTGGCCGCCGCGTTATGCGGCGCGGCGCATCGCCTGGCACGTGCTCGACCACGCGTGGGAGATCGCCGACCACGCCATTTGACAGTGTCATGATGACAGTGTCAGTATTGCCGCCATGACGGGAACGTGGACTCTGACGGAGCTGGTGGAGCGGGCCGAACAGGCACTGCGCGCCGGCGACGTGCACGCGACCAACGCCCGAATCACCGCGATGCCCGACGCCCGGGTGATCCGGTGGTATTCGACGATCGGACTCGTGGACCGGCCGTGCGGCATGCGCGGGCGGACCGCGCTCTATCACGAACGACACCTGCTGCAACTGGTGGCGATCAAACGCCGCCAGTCACAGGGTCGCGCCCTCGCCCACATCCAAGCCGAGCTCGCCAACGCCACCGACGACTATCTGCGGCAGGTCGCCGCAATCGGTGAGACCACGGCAGGTGACATCTCAGCCGGTGGCGCCGCAGCCGGTGGTCCCACAGCCGGTGACGCCGCGAGGAAACCCGCGACCAGGCCCGCACCACCACCATCACCCGAGACCGGTCGGAGCCGCTTCTGGGCGGAACCGGCGCCACGCCGGGCCGGCGTGCGGCCGGGCGAGACGACGCCGCGGGCCGCGACGCCGACGCCGGGCCCAATCCCCGTACCCGAAAGCAGGTCTGTGCTCACCGGCGTGCCGCTGCGTGACGGTGTGCAGTTGCTCCTTCCATTCCCACCCCGCGACGACGACCTCGCGGCGATCATCGACGCCGCCCAACCACTGCTCGACCTCTTGGCCGTCCGCGGCCTCACCACCCCTCACCACACAGGAAGGAACAACCGATGAGCGTCAACATCATCGAGATGTCACCGGCGGAGGCCGAGGCCGCCACCGCTCCGGCCGGCATGGAGTGCGGTTTCGGCGCACTGCGCGGCGAGACCGGCAACTTCCCACTCGCCGCTGTCGACGTTCGGGTTGGGATCACCGGACTGTTCAGTCGCACCGAACTGGTCCAGACATTCCGCAACGACACCACCACGGCGATGGAGGCGACCTACATCTTCCCGTTGCCGGACCGGGCAGCGGTCACCGCGATGACGATGACGATCGGCGACCGGGAGGTGCGCGCCACCCTCTCCGAACGCGAACAGGCTCGCGCCGACTACGACGCCGCGATCGCCGCCGGGCAACGGGCCTCCATCGCCGAAGAGGAACGGCCCGACGTCTTCACGATGCGCGCCGGCAACATCTGCGCGGGCGAGACCGTGCGGGTGGCACTGACCATCGTGGGCCCACTGCCCTATGAGGACGGTGAGGCGACCTATCGGTTCCCGCTCGTGGTGGCACCCCGATACATTCCTGGTACGCCGTTGGCGGCCAACGCCGTCGGCGACGGTTACGCCCTCGACACCGACGCGGTGCCCGATGCCTCCCGGATCACCCCGCCGGTTCTGTTGCCTGGCTTCGCCAACCCGGTGGCACTGTCCATTGTGGTCGACATTGATCCAGTCGGCCTGCCGCTGGGTCCCGTCAAGTCGAGTCTGCACACGGTCACCGCCGACGGCGGATCGCTGCGGGTCCAGCCGGGCGAGCGACTCAACCGCGACTTCATTCTCCGCCTGGCCTATGGCGAGGCCGACCAGACGACGCACGCGCTCACCCTCACCCCCGACTCCGTCGGCGACGAGGGCACCCTGCAGCTCACCGTTCTGCCACCGGCCCAGGCCGGCCCGGCTCGGCCCCGTGACGTGGTGTTGCTGCTCGACCGCTCCGGCAGCATGGACGGGTGGAAGATGATCGCCGCGCGCCGAGCGGCGGCCCGCATCATCGACACCCTCACCTCCGCCGACCGATTCGCGGCGCTGACCTTCGACCACACGGTCGAGGCCCCGCCTGCACTCGGCGGCGAACTCGTCGAAGCGAGCGACCGCAACCGGTTCCGCGCGGTCGAGCACCTCGCCGGGGTCGACGCCCGAGGCGGCACCGAACTGCTCGAACCGTTGCTCGACGCGTTGCGACTGCTGCCTCGAGGAGAATCGGCGGGCACCGCCGCCCGCGATCGCGTCATCGTGCTCGTCACCGACGGTCAGGTCGGCAACGAGGACCAGATCCTCGGCGAGATCGGTCCCCAGCTCGACGGCGCTCGGGTGCACACCGTCGGCATCGACACGGCCGTCAACGCCGGATTCCTCGGTCGCCTCGCCGCCGCCGGAGCCGGCCGGTGCGAGCTCGTCGAAAGCGAAGACCGGCTCGACGAGGCGATGCAACGCATTCACCACCGCATCGCCGCGCCCCTCGTGCGGGGCGTCACACTCACCACCGACAACCTCAACGTGATCGACGGCTCACTGACCCCCAGCCCCATGCCGGACCTGTTCCCCGGAGTTCCCCTCGTGGTGCTCGGCCGCTATCGCGCGGGACACGCGGGCCTCGTCGGACAGGCCACCATGCGGGTCACGGCGGTCGCGCGGGACGGAAGCCCTTGGCGCGCCGACGTGACCGCCACGGGCTCCGACAACCACGCGGCCACGGCGGTCTGGGCCCGAGCCCACCTGCGGGCTCTCGAGGACCGCTGCGTCACCGACTACATGGCCGACCGTGATCAGCTGCAACGCGAGATCGTCGCGATGTCACTGCGTCATCAGGTGCTGTGCCGATTCACCGCGTGGCTCGCCATCGACACCCAGGTCGTGCGCGAGGGCACCACGCTGCACCGGGTGGTGCAACCGGTCGAAGCCCCCGCCGGTTGGGAGATGATGTCGAAGTCAGCCCCGATGGCGACACTCGGCGCGGCGGCCCCGGGTCCGGGCGCGCCACCGCCGGCCCCGTCCCCGATCGTCGCGCCTCAGCGCGACATGTCTGCCTTCGCCCCGCCGTCGGTCTCCACCGCACCAACCACCCGTGCGGGCGGCGTCCAACGCAAACGTTCGACCGGCGGACCAGGCGCCCAAGCCGGCTTCTTCGGCGCCATGGCGGCCCGAATCACCGGATCGGGCATGGCATCCGAGTCGGCGATCGAATCCGAGATGGCCGACGGATCGGCCGACACCGGGTATGCCGACGAACTGCACGCCGCCCGCGAACAGATCACCGACGAGGTGACGCGGCTGCGTGCAGCCGAGAACCTGCCACAGTGGGAGCGTCGGGAACTGCTCTCCGACCTCGGCAGCCGACTGGGCGCGCTGGTCAACCACCTCAACTCCATCAGCTACGGCAGCATCACACTGCCGGACCTGCGGGACCTGGCCGCGGCGCTCGCCGACGACCAGCCGTTGAGCGTGCCGGCCGACGAGTTCGACGAACTGTGGCAGCGGGCCGTGCGGGTGCTCACCGATTTCGCAGGGCAGACGGCGGCATAGCCGCGAGGTGGGGGTGGGCCGTCAGGCGGTGGCGGGCAGGCGAAGAACCCAGCGATATGCCTGCACCATTCCGCTGTCGAACCCGGCGGCCGACCCCCATAGGAAGAGGCGGAAGCGCCGGTAGAGCGGTTCGCCCCACCGGCGCACGATCTCGTCGCGCGCGGCGTCGAGCCGGGTCGCCCACTCCCGGCACGTGAGGAAATAGTTGTGTCGGTCGTCGGTGAGGCTGACCAGTTCGAATGGCGACCGGGCGACCTGCCGCAGATATGAGTGCAGCAACAGGGGTGCCGAGTTGCCGGGATAGATATAGCTCTTGAAGAACGTGGACAGCTGCTGTTTGCGGCGCATCGCGAGAGCGTCGAGATAGACCCGTCCACCCGGTTTGAGAAGGTCGGCATAGGTGCGCAGAGTGGTGCGATAGTCCGGCAGATGCTCGGTGACGCCCATGTTGACGATCGCGTCGAAGCGTTGCGGCGACGCGTACGAGAAAATGTGTTCGCGCACCACCGTCACCGGGAGATCCTCGTGAGCGAACAGGTCGGTGAGATAACGCTCGGACTCCCGTGCCAGGGTCAGTGTGGTGACGTCGATGCCGCGCCGCGCCGCGTGTTCGGCGAAGGCGCCCCAGCCGCCGCCGACCTCCAGCACCCGGTCACCCGGGCCGACCCCGATCGCCTCGATCGCGAGGTCCATCTTGCGAGTGACGGCGTCCTCGAGCGGTTCGTCGTCGCGCGCGAAGACCCCTTCCGTATAACACCGGTGGCGTCGGTCGAGGAACGTCAGGAAAAACTCCGATTCCTCGTCATAATGTCGTGAGATCGAGCGTCGGTCGTGTTCGCGACGACCGCGCAGCAGCGCCGGAGCCCACCGTCCGACATAAGCGATCGGGTGGAAATCGGAGAAGAAACCCCGCATCTCCAGTACGGTCATGATCTCGCCCTCGACGTCGATGTCCCCGCGCAGATAGGACAACGACACCTGCAACTGGTCGAGCGAGGTGAGCGCCTTCTCGCCCCGCTCGGTGCTGACGGTGATCGTGAAGGCGGGCGGCCCCGTGGTCGGGCCGAAGTGGTGTCGTCGGCCGTCCCGGCCGACGACGTCGAACGCCACCGGCGGACGGTCGGAGAAATATCCGCGATATCGCCGATCCAAGGCGCGGACCATCTCGGTGCCTGGCACGAGATCGAGTCTAACCGGCCGGCGGCGCGGTTGCCGGTTGCGAAACGGCGAACGTCGTGTGTCGACGTCATGTGCGTGTTCGGCTGCCGGATGCCCGTACAGCTCATGATTGTGATGTATTGAACCGGCCCCACCCGGTGCTATCGCCCACGTTCACGGCAATTCAGCGCACGAGAAAGGCCCTCCAGCCACCGAGGTGACTGGAGGGCCTCGCCCTTATCGAAAAGCTCAGCTCACGTTGAGAGCCGTGTCATCGACGACGAACGAGGTCTGGAGCGAGGAGTCCTCGACACCCAGGAACTTGATCGTGATCGACTTGCCCGCGAACGCCGCGAGGTTGAACGACTTGGAGCTGTAACCGGCGGCCTTGTTCAGGTTCGAATAGGTCGCCAGCGTGGTGGTGGTCGTGCCGCTGATCACCTGGACCTTGAGCGTGTCGTACGCCGTGGAGGTTGTGGTCTCCGCGGAGTCGATGTGCAGCCAGAAGCTCAACGTGTAGGTCGAGCAGCCGGCCGGAACCGTCACCGCCTGGCTCAGGGTCTCAGTGCGCGCGGAGCCGTAACCGTTCAGCCACGCCACCCGGGTTCCCCCGTGGGCGGGCTGGCCGGCGAAGGCCCCGATGACACCCGCGGTCGAGGACCACGGGGTGGTGCCGGTCTCGAAACCGGCGTTACCCAGCTTCTGACCGGGGCTGGTGCAGGTGCCACCGCCACCAGCGGTGATGGTGAGCGTGTACGACGCGGTGTGCGTCGCGGACGCGCCAGCTCCGGTGATCGTGAGCGGGTAGGTGCCCGCCACCGCCGAGGTGGTGGTGCTGATCCTCAGGGTGGACGAGCCGCCGGAGGTCACCGACGTGGGGGTGAACGTCGCGCTCGCCCCCGCCGGCAGGCCACTGGCAGAGAAGGAGACCGCCTGCGCGCTACCGGATGTGGTGGCGGTGCTGACGGTGGCGCTCACCGAACTTCCGCGCACGACCGACCCCGAGGTGGGGGAGACCGCGACGGAGAAGTCGTTGACCGGCGTGGTGCCGTTGACGACGAAGAGCAGCTTGTTCGGTGAACCGGTGCCCGGGCTGGTGACGACGCCACTGGTCGCGTTGTTGACCAGGTAGTCGCGCACCTGCTGCGGGGTGAAGGTCGGGTTCTGCGCGACCACGAGGGCCGCCGCTCCGACCACGTGTGGAGTCGCCATCGACGTGCCGCTGATCGTGTTGGTCGCGGTGTCGTTGGTGTTCCACGATGAGGTGATGGACGAACCCGGCGCGAAGATGTCCAGGCAGGTGCCGATGTTGGAGAACGACGACCGGGCGTCGGTGCTCGTCGTGGAGCCGACCGTGATGGCGGTCGGAACCCGTGCGGGCGAGGTGTTGCACGCGTTGGCGCCGGTGTCGTTGCCGGCGGCGACACCGAAGGTGACGCCGTCAGCGATGGCGTTGGCCACCGAGGTGTCCAGCGTCGGGTCGACCCCGCCGCCGAGGCTCATGTTCGCCACGGCGGGCTGGCCAGCGGCGTGGTTGCCGGTGACCCAGTCGATGCCGTTGACGACCTGAGCTGTGGTGCCGCTGCCGTTGCAGTCGAGCACCCGCACCGCGACCAGCGTCACGCCCTTGGCGACGCCGTAGGTCGAGCCGCCGACGGTGCCGGAGACGTGGGTGCCGTGCCCGTTGCAGTCATCCGCCGTGCCACCGGCCGTGATGGCGTCGAAGCCGGTGATGGCCCGACCACCGAAGTTGGTGTGCGTCTTGCGGATGCCGGTGTCGACGATATACGCCTTCACCCCGCTCGCGGTGGTCGGATAGGTGAAGCTGTTGTTGAGCGGCAGCGCCCGTTGGTCGATGCGGTCCAGGCCCCACGACGGGGTGGGGGTCTGGGTCGCGGTGGTGTGATAGACGCCGTTGCGCTGCACGTAGGCGACGGCCGGGTTCGCGGCGAGCCGCTTGGCGGTCGCCTCGCTCGCGGAGACCTCATAGCCCCGCAGCGCGTGGCGGTAGGTGCTCTTGACAGTCCCGCCGTACCGAGCGCGCAGGCCCTTCACCGTGGTGTCGAGACCACTGCTGGTCAGCGCGGCGGAGTCCTTGAGGACCACGATGTAGCTGCCGGGAACGACAGCCGCCGTGCCGGCGGGCCGGATGGTGCCGGTCGCCGGAGCGGCGGCCGCGGCACCCGCGCCCGCGAGAACGGACGCGGCGACGGTCGCCACGGTCGCCGCGCCGGCCAGCAGCCAGCGCCGAGTCGTGCGTGTGTTGGTCATACAGCTCCTCCCTTTGGGGGTAGTACATCGACAGTCGGCCCGCTCATGTGGGCTGAACAGCCGATCAGGCAGACCTTAGTGCGACGCATCGGTACTTGAATAGATGTTGAATTACCCATATCTGAGTTCACGTCCAAGTGATCCCGCCTCTGGCGTGATCATGAACCTAGTTGTCATGATCGACACCGTGATCATGTGAAATAGGTTCATGATCACGCCGAGGACCGCGCCGAGGGTCGGGGGCGGGGTGGGGAGCGGAGGAAACCGGCTCGCGTCACTCGATACGATGAGCGGACCAGTTAATCGGCGTCCGCCCACCTGGGAGCATGGCGCCTCACCCGCTTCTCGCAAAAGGAGACCCATCGTGTCGGCAAACCGTTTCCCTACTGCTGTGGCTGACTGCATCGTCGTCGCAGCGGGGACGACGTGTGCCGACGGCGCCGTCGCCGCGGGACTGCCACTGACGGGACCCGACGCGATCGTCGTGGTGCGCACCATCGACGGTCAGCTCAAGGACCTCGACTGGACCCCAGCAGTCGATGTCGATGTCGAGCCGGTGGCGCTGTCGAGCCCGGCCGGGCTCACCGTGCTGCGGCACTCCACCGCGCACGTGCTCGCGCAGGCCGTGCAGGACGTCTTCCCCGAGGCGAAACTCGGCATCGGCCCGCCGATCGACAACGGTTTCTACTACGACTTCGGCGTCGACAAGCCGTTCCACCCCGATGACCTGGCCACGCTCGAGAAGCGGATGCAGGAGATCATCAAGGCGGGGCAGGTCTTCCGTCGGCGTCGGTTCGTCAGCCTCGACGAGGCGAAGGCCGAACTCGCGGCGGAGCCGTTCAAGCTGGAGCTGGTCGACATCAAGGGCGACGTCGACGCCGACGAGGTCATGGAGGTGGGCGGCGGTGAGCTGACCATCTATGACAACCTCGATCCCAAGACCGGGCAACGCTGCTGGGGGGACCTGTGCCGGGGCCCGCACCTGCCCTCGACCCGGCTCATCGGGGCCTTCAAACTGATGCGCACCGCCGCGGCGTACTGGCGGGGGTCGGAGCGCAACCCGCAACTGCAGCGTATATATGGCACCGCCTGGCCCACCCGCGACGCCCTCAAGACATATCTCAAACAGCTTGAGGAGGCCGCCAAGCGCGACCACCGCAAGCTCGGCGTCGATCTGGACCTTTTCTCGTTCCCCGACGAGATCGGGTCCGGGCTCGCGGTCTTCCACCCCAAGGGCGGCATCATTCGTCGCGAACTGGAGAACTATTCCCGGCAGCGGCATGAGGAAGCGGGATATGCGTTCGTCAATACCCCGCACATCACCAAAGCCAACCTGTTCGAGACCTCAGGGCACTTGCAATGGTACGCCGATGGCATGTATCCGCCCATGTCGATGGAGGGCGCGGACTACTACCTCAAGCCGATGAACTGCCCGTTCCACAACCTGATTTTCCGGTCCCGCGGACGGTCCTATCGGGAACTGCCGTTGCGCATGTTCGAATTCGGCACCGTCTATCGGTTTGAGAAGTCGGGCGTGGTGCACGGACTCACCCGGGTGCGCGGCATGACCCAGGACGACGCGCACATCTTCTGCACCCGCGAACAGATGGGCGACGAACTCAAGTCGTTGCTGCGATTCGTGCTCAATCTGCTGCGCGACTATGGGCTCGACGACTTCTATCTCGAGCTGTCCACCCGCAACGACGAGAAATACGTCGGTACCGACGAGAACTGGGAGATCGCCACCGACGCGTTGCTGCAGGCGGCGGCCGAGTCGGCACTCAGCCTGATGCCCGATCCGGGCGGCGCGGCCTTCTACGGGCCCAAGATCTCCGTGCAGGCCAAGGACGCGATCGGGCGTACGTGGCAGATGTCCACGATCCAGCTGGACTTCAACCTGCCGGAGCGTTTCGGACTGGAGTATCAGGCCGCCGACGGCACACGGCAGCGGCCGGTGATGATCCACCGGGCGCTGTTCGGCTCGATCGAGCGCTTCTTCGGAGTGCTCACCGAGCACTACGCGGGAGCATTCCCGGCGTGGCTTGCCCCGGTGCAGGTCGTCGGCATTCCGATCCGCGACGAGCACACCGACTATCTGCAGTCCTTTGTGGAGCAACTGCGAGCCCATGGCATCCGGGCCGAGGTCGACGCCTCCGACGACCGGATGCAGAAGAAGATCCGCACCGCGCAGCAGCAGAAGGTGCCGTTCATGGCGATCGCCGGAGACACCGACGTCGCCGACGGCACCGTGTCGTTCCGCTATCGGGACGGGTCGCAGCGCAACGGCCTGCCCCTCGACGAGGCGGTCGCGCACGTGCTCGAGGTCGTCTCGTCGCGGGTCAACACCGGCCCATCGGCGCCGGCGGCCATCGAGGAGGCATAGAACTGCGGCGGCGTATTGCTTTGGCGGCGTAGAACCTCCAGCGGTGCGGTCGGTCTAGGATCACAGGTGACGATGGGGCGTCTGGTACGCCCATGAGCGAGCGCGGGGGAGGCGTGGTGACCGGGGTTCCCGACGATCTGGAGCGGCTGTGGACGCCGCACCGGATGGCCTACATCACCAACGACACCCGTCCCCCCGGCGACGCCAGTCCGGCGCGGTGCCCGTTCTGCCTCACCCCGGAACATCCGGGCACCGTCGATCTCATCGTGGCGCGCGGTGAGCGGGTCTTCGCCGTGCTCAACCTCTATCCATACAACCCGGGGCACGTGATGATCTGCCCCTACCGGCACGTCGCCGACTATCCGGAGCTGGACGCGGGCGAGACGCTGGAGCTGGCCGAGTTCACCCAGACCGCGATGCGGGTGCTGCGCTCGGTCAGCGGCCCGGCCGGATTCAACGTCGGCATGAACCAGGGCGCCGTCGCCGGTGCCGGAATCGCCGCGCACCTGCACCAACACATCGTGCCTCGGTGGGGCGGTGACACCAACTTCATGCCGGTGCTCGCCCGCACCAAGGTGTTGCCGCAACTGCTCGCCGACACCCGTGACCTGCTCGCCGGAGCGTGGCCCACCTGACACGCATGTCTGTATATGCGTCACTGGCTTGTGCGGAGATCGTCGTCTGCCCTAAAGTCCGCGCGTGACTTCGCAATGGCTCGACGCCCTCGTGGCGTCGTCGGAGGAGACCGTCGGTCGGCTGCGTGAACGGGCCGCGACCGACCGCGCGGGGCGGCTGCCCGCCTTGGCGGCGTCGATCAACAATCACGCGGTGGCGTTGACGATGGCGGGCCGTGCTGACGACGCGGTCGCGGCCACCGACGAGGCCGTCAGCCTGTTTCGGGAACTCGTCGCGGCCGACCGGGCGCGTCACTTGAGCGACTTCGCGGCGGCGATAGCCAACCACGCCGGGCGGCTCGCGCAGGCCGGCCGGGCCGACGAGGCGTTGACCTGCTCGACCGAGGCGGTCGCCGCGCGGCGCGAACTCATCGCGATCGATCGCGATGGACATATCGCCGTCTATGCGGCGCTCGTGCGTGACCACGCGACGAGGCTGGCTTCGGCCGACTTCTGGGCCGAAGCGGTCGCATATTCGACCGAGTCCGTCGACCTGTGTCGCGAACTGGTCGCCACCGACGACACCTGCCGGCCCGAGCTCGCCGCGACCCTGCTCACCCATGCGACGCTGCTGTCCCAGCTGGGTTCGCCAACCGCGGACGCCGACTCCGCCGCCGACGAGGCGGTCGGGATCTATGAGGCGCTCGCGGCCCGCGACCCGGAGGGGTTCGGCGACGAGCTCACCGCGGCGGTCGAGCTGCGCGACGCCTCCCGCCGATCATGAAGCTAGTTGTCATGATCGCGCGGCGATGGGGGGCGGGGCGGCGTGGTGGTGCGCGGCAGCGTGCTGTGGGTCATAGCGAACGAACGACCGGGTGAAGGCGCCGGCACCGGAGGTCATCGCGCGCAGCTCCACGGCATAGCGGCAGAGCTCGGCTGCGGGGACCTCCGCCCGAACGACCGTGCGTTCGCCGCCGAGCCCGCCGAGCCCGCCGAGGCCACTGCCCGAATCGCCCTCCGGGTCGGGTTCGGTGCCGAGCACCCGCCCCCGCCGGCCGGAGAGGTCACTCATCACCGCGCCGACGAACTCGTCGGGCACGCGGATCGTGACCTCGTCGACGGGTTCGAGCAGCACCGGCTGGCCCTTGTCGGCGGCGTCGCGCAGAGCCAGCGCGCCGGCGGTCTGAAACGCCGCGTCGGAGGAGTCGACGCTGTGCGCCTTGCCGTCGACGAGGGTGACCCGCAGGTCGACGACCGGGTGTCCGGAGGCGAGGCCCCGCTCCATCTGGGTCCGCACCCCCTTCTCGATCGACGGAATGAAGTGGTGCGGCACGGCGCCGCCGACGACCTTGTCGACGAACTCGAAACCGGCCCCGCGCGGCAATGGTTCGACCTCGATGTCGCAGACGGCGTATTGCCCGTGCCCGCCGGACTGTTTCACGTGCCGGCCGTGGCCGGTCGAGGGCGCGGCGAGGGTTTCGCGCAACGCGACCCGCACCGGTTCGGTCGTCAACTCGACACCGCCGGTGCGCAACCGGTCGAGCACCACGTCGGCGTGGGCCTCACCCATGCACCACAGCACCAGTTGGTGGGTCTCGCCGTTGCGCTCCAACCGCAGCGTGGGGTCGCCGGTGACGAGCCGGGTGAGGTTCTTGGCGAGCGCGTCCTCATCGGATCGGCTCTTGGCGACGACGGCGATCGGCAACAGCGGTTCGGGCATCCGCCATGCCTCGATGAGCAGCGGATGCGTCCTTGGCGGAGATGGTGTCACCGGTCTCGGCGCTGGCCGATTTGGTGATGGCACAGATGTCGCCGGCGACGCACGCGCCGACCTCGCGCAGCGCTCTGCCGAGCGGGGAGAACAGGTGCGCGACGCGTTCCTCCTCGTCGTGGTCGGGGTGGCCACGTCGCTCCAGGCCGTGTCCGCAGATGTGCACCGCCGTCTCGGGGCGCAGAGTCCCGGAGAAGACCCGAACCAGACACACCCGACCCACGTACGGGTCGATCGTGGTTTTGACCACCTCGGCGACGAGTGGGCCTCCCGGGTCGACGCGCAGCGGGTCCCGGGGTGAGCCGTCGACGCCGGTCACCGCGGGCAGGGCGTGCTCCAGAGGCGAGGGGAATCCGCTGACCAGCAATTCGAGCAGGGCGTCCAGGCCCACTCCGGTCTCCGCGCAGACCGGCATCACCGGATGGAACCCGCCTCGCGCCACCGCCGTCTCCGCGTCGCGGACGAGGGTCGCCGCGTCGATGGACTCGCCGGCGAGATAGCGGTCCATGAGGGTCTCGTCCTCGCTCTCGGCGATGATCGCCTCGATGAGCGTGGCGCGGGCCTGCGTGATCATCGGCAGGTGTTGCGGGTCCGGTTCCCGCACGGCGGGCGGATAGCCCTGCGAATAGTCGCTGACCCGTTGAGTGATCAGGTTGATCAGCCCGACCACGGTGTGTCCGTCGTCGTCGAGCATCGGCAGGTCCATGGGCAGCACGCCGTCGCCGAAGGCCTCCTGACACTCCTCCACGGTGGAGTCGAAATCGGCCCGGGCGTGGTCGAGTCTCGCCACCGCGACCGCGCGGGGCATGCCGACCGCGGCGCACTCGTCCCACAGGGCGGTGGTCGCGGCGTCCATGCCGTCGACGGCCGAGACGACGAAGAGGGCCGCGTCGGCGGCGCGCAACCCGGCGCGCACCTCGCCGACGAAGTCGGCGTATCCGGGGGTGTCGAGCAGGTTGACCTTTACCCCGGCGTGGACGATCGGGGCGCACCCGAGGGCGACCGAACGCTGCTGACGCACCGCCGCCGGATCATGGTCGGTGACCGTCGTGCCGTCGACCACTCGGCCCGCCCTGTTGATCACATTCGTCGCCGCGAGCAACGCCTCCACCAGCGTCGTCTTGCCCGCACCGGAGTGGCCCACCACCACCACGTTGCGCACCGAGCCCGGGTCGTGGACCGTTGGCGCCGAGCCGGTGATCCTGTCCTGAGACTTCTGCGCCATCACGCGCCTCCTGTGTCCGAGCGCCAGTGGAGTGACCGGTGCGTCACCTTCGATCCCACACCCGTGGCGGTCGTCGGCACAACCCCGACTCGCGAGCGGCGACCTGTGCCGCACGTCGCAGTCGGCCCGCCGATAGGCTCAACGGCGACATGGCGAAGATCTTTGGTTCCTTCAAGCGTGGGGCGCGCGCGGCGTTCGACCCCATGGGGCGGGCGTTGGTGCGCGCCGGCGTCTCACCGGACGTGGTCACCATCGCCGGCACACTCGGCGTGGTCGTCGGCGCGGTCGCCTTCGCGGCGCGGGGGCAGCTCATCGCGGCGACGGTCGTGGTGACCCTCAGCGCCCTTCTCGACGTGCTCGACGGTGCGATGGCCCGGGCCCGCGGGTCGGCGACCCGCTTCGGCGCGCTGCTCGACTCGACCATGGACCGGGTCGCCGACGGGGTGCTCTTCGGCGCGCTCGCCTGGTGGCTGGCCACCAGCGGGCAGGACGTGCTCGCGGCCGTCTGCCTGGTGTGCCTCGTCGGCGGTCAGATCGTCTCCTACGTCAAGGCGCGCGCCGAGGGGTTGGGACTGCGCTGCGACGTCGGCATCGCCGAACGGATGGAGCGTCTGATCATCCTCGGTGTCGGCGGGCTACTCTCCGGATTCGGCGTGAGCTGGGGGCTGGGTGCCGCGCTGTGGGTGCTCGCGGTGCTGTCGGTGGTCACCGCCGCGCAGCGCGTGCTGCACGTGCGGTTCCAGGAGTCGTCCGGGCAGCGCCCACCCCACCCGGGGCGATATGTTCGTGACAACGATCAGCCCCACGACCGGGGCGAGGTCGACGCGTGAGCAACCGGCTCGTCGACCTGAGTTATGCCGCCGGCTGGCGACTGACCCGCGCCCTGCCCCGCCCGCTCGTCGCGAAGGTGTTCGCGGCCGGCGCCGACCGGGCCGCCACCCGCCGGGGCCCCGCCGCCCAGCAGCTGCGCCGCAACCTGCGACGGGTGGTCGGTGCCGACGTCGCCGACGCCGACCTCGACGCGTTGGTGCGCGCCGGACTGCGGTCGTACGCGCGGTATTGGATGGAGACTTTCCGCCTGCCCACGCTGAGCCCCCCGCGCCTTCAACGCGAGTTTCTCCTCGACGGGGTGAACCTGCTCGCCGACGCGGTCGCCGCCGGCACCGGGTGCGTCGTCGCGCTGCCGCACTCCGGCAACTGGGACCACGCGGGCGCCTGGGTCTGCGCACAGGGCATGCCTTTGACTACCGTCGCCGAACGCCTCAAACCAGAGCGGCTCTATCAGCGCTTCCTCGCCTACCGCGAGACTCTCGGCATGCGCATCATCCCCACCGTGGGTGGTGCCCGGCCCCCGCTCGACGTGCTCGTCGAAAGCCTCGGCCAGGGACACATCGTGCCGCTGCTCGCCGACCGGGACCTGTCGGCACGCGGCATCGAGGTGGACTTCTTCGGCGGTCGGGCCCGGATGCCGGCCGGACCGGCCCTGCTCACGCTGCGCACCGGAGCGCCGCTGTTCACCGCGTCGTTGTGGTATGAGCCGGGCCGGGGGAGGGGGCGCATCGACGGACCGTTGCCGGTGCCGACGACCGGATCGCTCGACGACCGGGTGCGCGAACTGACCCAGACCATCGCCGACCACCTCGGCCGTGGCATCGCCGAAAATCCACAGGACTGGCACATGTTGCAGCGACTGTGGCTGGACGATCCGTCACTGCGGCCGAGACCGGCCGGGGACTCGGCGGCCGCGGAATGACCGGGACGCTGCGGGTCGGACTCGTCTGCCCGTATTCGTTCGAGGTGCCCGGCGGGGTGCAGAACCATGTCAACGACCTCGCCCGCACACTGATCTCCCTCGGACACGAGGTGAGCGTGCTCGCACCGGCCGACGAGCAGGCGTCGCTGCCCGACTTCGTGGTGCCGGCGGGCCGGGCGGTGCCCGTGCGTTACAACGGGTCGGTGGCGCGGTTGTCATTCGGGCCGGTCGCCGCGACCCGGGTGCGCCGGTGGCTCGCCGCCGGCGAGTTCGACGTGCTGCACGTGCACGAACCCTTCACCCCGAGCCTGTCGTTGCTCGCCGTCCTCAGCGCCAAGAACGAGCCGGTCGTCGCGACGTTCCACACCGCGATGACCCGCTCGCGCGCCCTGCACGTCGCGTCTGGGGTGCTCCAACTCGTCTTGGAGAAGATCACCGCTCGCATCGCGGTGAGCCAGCTCGCGCGCAAGGTGCAGGTTGAGCACCTCGGCGGCGGCGCGTGGGAGATCCCCAACGGGGTCGTCGTCGCCCGCTTCGCCGACGCCGTGCCGCTCGCGGGCTGGCCCGGTGAGGGCGGCTCGATCGGTTTCCTCGGCCGGTTCACCGAGCCGCGCAAGGGTTTCGGGGTGCTGCGCGACGCGTTTGTCGCGCTCGCCGCCGACCATCCGACGGTTCGCCTGCTGGTGGCCGGGCCGGGCGACCCAGCGGAGGTGCTGGAGTCGGTGCCGGAGCCGATCGCGTCGCGGATCACCTTCCTCGGCTTGGTCTCCGAGGAGGAGAAGGCGCAGATGCTGCGCAGCGTCGACCTCTACGTGGCGCCTAACGTCGGCGGCGAATCCTTCGGGATGATCCTCACCGAGGCGATGGCGGCCGGCACGCCGGTGGTCGCCAGCGACCTCGACGCGTTCCGGCGGGTGCTCGACGGTGGCCGGGCCGGGGAGCTGTTCGCCACCGGTGACAGCGTCGACCTCGCGGCGAGACTCGCGGCGCTGCTCGACGACCCCGCCCGCCGCGCGGATCTCGCCGCGCGGGCGTGCGACACGGTGGGCCACTACGACTGGCGGGTGGTCGCGGCGCGGGTGGTCGAGGTCTACGCCTTGGCGATCGAGGCCAACCTTCCTCGGCGCACGTTTGCGGCCCCGTCGTCCCGCTACGATGCCTGATCATGTGGTTGACCGTCGCCGTGGTCACCGGCGTGGTGCTGGTGGCGACATATCTCACCTGGACCGCCGGGCGGGTTGACCGGCTGCATGCCCGGGCCGCCGCGGCCTGGGCGGCACTGGACGCTCAGTCGGTGCGGCGGGCGGCGGCCGTCGAGGCGTTCAGCCACCGGTGGGCGGCTCAGGCCGGCGACGCCGATCCGGAGGGCCCGGTGCGCCGGCTGCGCGACGCGGCCCGCGCGGTGCTCGCTGCCCGCTCCGCCGATCGGGAACTCGCCGAAAACGACCTGACCCATCAGGTACGCGTGGCCGCCACACGTGTCACCGAAGCCGATCTGGCCCCCGTCGCCGAGACCAGTCGACGCCTCGCGATGGCCCGGCAACTGCACACCGATCAGGTGCGCGACGCGTTGGCGGTGCGTCGCCACCCGGTGGTGCGGTTGTTCCGGTTCGCCCGCAACCACGGCGAGCCCCGGTTCTTCGACATCGACGAACCGACACTGTGACGTAATCCACGCCGCGCCCGCCCGCCCGCTGGTCGCCCGCCACGTCGCGTGTGTCACCTCACCCCGGCAGTCCGCGCGGTGCGTCGGGCGGTAAGGAGGTTGCGTACGATGGAGCATGACGCCCCGCACCCCG
This sequence comes from uncultured Actinomycetota bacterium, assembly GCA_963736695.1. Classification (GTDB taxonomy): domain Bacteria; phylum Actinomycetota; class Actinomycetes; order Mycobacteriales; family Micromonosporaceae; genus CAVTPU01. The sequence goes on along the minus strand of CAVTPU010000004.1, from coordinate 578,736 downwards.
CCGAGGAGTATCCCCGTGTCGCAATCGCAGGTCAACGCCCCCACGTCCGCCGACGACCAGACGTCTCGCACCGGCACAGCCCGGGTCAAACGGGGCATGGCAGAGATGCTCAAAGGTGGCGTGATCATGGACGTCGTCACGCCGGAACAGGCGAAGATCGCCGAGGACGCGGGCGCCGTCGCGGTCATGGCACTCGAGCGGGTGCCCGCCGATATCCGTGCCGACGGCGGCATCTCCCGGATGTCCGACCCCGACATGATCGACGGCATCATCGCCGCGGTCTCCATTCCGGTCATGGCAAAGGCCCGGATTGGACATTTCGTCGAGGCCCAGGTGTTGCAGTCTCTCGGTGTGGACTACATCGACGAGTCCGAGGTGCTCTCGCCGGCAGACTTCGCCCATCACATTGACAAATGGCCCTTCACGGTGCCGTTCGTCTGCGGTGCGACCAACCTCGGGGAGGCTCTGCGGCGCATCACCGAGGGGGCGGCGATGATCCGCTCCAAGGGTGAGGCCGGAACCGGCGACGTCTCCAACGCGACCGGCCACATGAGGGAGATCCGGGCCGCGATCAGGCGGCTGGCGAGCCTGCCAGAAGACGAGCTCTACGTCGCGGCCAAAGAGCTGCGCGCACCCTATGACCTGGTTCGCGAGGTGGCCGAGGCGGGTGCGCTGCCGGTCGTGCTGTTCACGGCGGGCGGCATCGCCACCCCGGCGGACGCGGCGATGATGATGCAGCTCGGCGCCGACGGGGTCTTCGTCGGCTCGGGCATCTTCAAGTCGGGCGATCCGGCGAAGCGCGCGGCCGCGATCGTCAAGGCGACGACGTTCTTCGACGACGCCGATGTGGTGGCGAAGGTGTCGCGCGGGTTGGGTGAGGCGATGGTCGGCATCAACGTCGACGCCTCGCCCGCGCCGTTGCGTTTCGCCGAACGTGGCTGGTGAGCCATCGTGATGTGGCGGGGCAGCGGCGGCATGGACATCGTCGTCGGAGTGCTCGCACTGCAGGGAGACGTGCGTGAGCATCTCAACGCGCTCGCGGAGGTCGATGTCGTGGCCCGGCCGGTGCGTCGCCCGACCGAACTCGACGAACTCGACGCTCTGGTGGTCCCCGGCGGCGAATCGACCACGATGAGTCGCCTCGCCGCCGAGTTCGGCATGCTCGACCCAGTGGCGAAGCTGATCGCCGACGGCATGCCGGTCTATGGTTCCTGCGCCGGCATGATCATGCTCGCCGACGAGGTGCTCGACGGCCGGCCGGACCAGCGCGTGTTCGGAGGCATCGAGATGGCGGTGCGGCGCAACGCTTTCGGCCGCCAAGTCGACTCGTTCGAGTCGCCGCTGGAGTTCGCCGGCGTCGACGACGGTCCGGTGCGAGCGGTCTTCATCCGCGCGCCGTGGGTCGAACGCGCCGACCCGTCGGTGCGGGTGCTGGGGCGCGTCGCCGACGGATCGGCGACCGGTAGGATTGTCGCGGTTCGGCAGCGCAATCTGCTCGCCACCGCGTTTCACCCCGAGTTGACCGGCGACCGTCGAGTGCACCGGTTCTTCGTGGAGATGGTGCGGCAGGCGCGGGTGCGGCGAGACTAGGTGACAGGCGGAGGTTGACTGATGTCAGGCCATTCAAAGTGGGCGACGACCAAACACAAGAAGGCCGTCATCGACGCCAAGCGGGGCAAACTCTTCGCCCGTCTCATCAAGAACGTCGAGGTTGCGGCGCGCACCGGCGGCGGTGATCCGGCGGGAAACCCCACTCTCTTCGACGCGATTCAGAAGGCGAAGAAGAACTCCGTCCCGAACGACAACATCGACCGGGCGGTCAAACGCGGGTCCGGTCAGGAAGCGGGCGGCGCCGACTATCAGACGGTCATGTATGAGGGGTATGGGCCCAACGGCGTGGCCCTGCTCGTCGAGTGCCTCACCGACAACCGCAACCGTGCCGCGACCGACGTGCGCACCGCGCTCACCCGCAACGGCGGCTCACTCGCCGATGCGGGCTCGGTCTCCTACATGTTCTCCCGCAAGGGCGTGGTGATCGTTCCGAAGACCGGTCTCACCGAGGACGACGTGCTCGCCGCCGTGCTCGACGCCGGAGCGGAGGAGGTCAACGACCTGGGTGAAGCCTTCGAGGTGGTCTCCGAGCCCGGCGACCTGATCCCGGTTCGCACGGCGCTGCAGGCGGCGGGCATCGACTATGAGTCGGCGGAGTCGCCGTTCATGCCAAGCGTCACGGTCGAGCTTGACGAAGAGGGAGCTCGGAAGATCTTCAAGCTCATCGACGCCATCGAGGACAGCGACGACGTGCAGAACGTCTACGCCAACTTCGATGTCTCCGACGACATCCTGTCCGCCGTCGGCTGAGTGTCGGCACAACGAGCCTTGCGTCACGACGCGCTACCGGCGAGGATCACAGAGTGAACTCGCCGGACGACGTCTTCGCCGGGCCGCAGTCGTCGCGGGTGAGCTCACCCGACGTCTCCGGCGCTTTGGCCGCGCTCGCGGCGTTCGCCCGGCTCACAGCGGCCGCGACGAGCGACATCGACGCGGTGATGCGGGCGCTCGTCGCGCATGACGGTTGGTTCGTCCCCGCACTGCACGCCGACCAGGCCTGGGGACACAGCGTCTTCGACGAGATGATCGACTTCGACGCGGCGCCACCCCAGTCGGTGCTCACCGTCTTCACCGATCGGGACGCGGCTCGTCTCGCGGCAGACCGGTCGCTGGGCCCCTACGTCGGCCCGGTCAGCGGTGCGCTGCTCATGCGCTCGCTCACCGGCCACTGCGAGGCGGTGCTGGTCAACCCCGCCTCGCCCACCGAACACCAGTGGTATATCGCCGCCAGCGGATTCGACATCGCGCGTACGTGGTCGACCGCAGTTGGGGTGGAACGGGCGCTCGCCGCTCGGGGCGCCGGTCCGGTGCCGGCGGCGCAACTGCTCGACCACACCTATCAGCTGCTGCTCGAGGAGCTCAGCCAGGCTCCGGTGCGGGTCTTCCTGCCCGACCATGACGGGTCGTTCGCGGTCTGTTTCACCGCCGCCGACCGGGCCGACGAGTTCACGCTCGGCCTTCCGATGGAGATTCGGCCCGCGCGGGCGCTCGCCACCGTCGACGGCCTAGCCCTGTTCGGCAGGCTCGGCGACGGCGAGGCATCCGGCCTGGTGATCAACGCGGGCTCCGACGACCAGGTCATTCTGGGCCGCGATGAGGTGGCCTCGATCGCCGACCAATGCCGGGTGCGGTGAACCCACCGGACTCCGACGTGGCACCATGATCACAATCGGCTCACCGGGATAACGCCGGAGCCGGGCGTCGGCGTGTGTCTAGGCTGACGTTGAAGATCTCCAGGCACTCCCCATGTGCCGTGGTGCCAGGGAGAACGTCGTGACCCAGCCGTCCGTGCCAGACCCCGCCCCGCCGGCAGGCGGGAATCCCCGGCGGTGGGTGATCCTCGCCGTGCTCGTGGTGAGCCTGTTCGTCGTCGTGCTCGACAACACGGTGCTCAACGTGGCGCTGCGCACCATCGCGGACCCGGAGCATGGCCTGGGCGCCGCGCACAGCGAGCTGGAGTGGGCGATCAACTCCTATACCCTCGTCTTCGCCGGGCTGCTCTTCACCGCGGGCGTGCTCGGTGACCGGTCGGGTCGTCGCCGCGTGTTGCTCATCGGGTTGGTGGTCTTCGGAACCTCCTCGCTGCTGTCCGCCTATGCCCAGACGCCGACCCAACTCATCTGCGCCCGCGCGGTGATGGGCGCGGGCGGGGCCGGAGTGCTTCCCGCCACGCTGTCGATCATCTCCAACGTCTTCGATCCGAGGGAACGCGCCAAGGCGATCGGGATCTGGGCCGGCGCCGTCGGTCTCGGCGTCGCCGTCGGCCCCGTCGTCGGTGGCCTGCTGCTCGAGCACTTCTGGTGGGGGTCGGTCTTCCTCATCAACGTTCCGATCGTGGTGATCGGGGTGTGCGCGGTGCTCCTCGTGGTTCCGGAGTCACGCGACCCACGACCCGGGCGGGTGGATCTCGTCGGCGTGCTGCTGACCATCGTCGGCCTCGTGCTGCTCGTCTTCGGCATCATCGACGGCGGCGAGCACGGCTTCGGGCGACCCCGGGCATGGGCGACGATCCTGGTGGGTCTGGCGGTCCTCGGCCTGTTCGCCTGGCACGAACTGCGCACCGACCATCCGTCGCTCGACGTGCGACTGTTCACCCGGTCCGCGTTCTCGGCCGCGGTGGTCTCCCTCGGGCTGGTCTTCTTCGCCGCGATGGGCACCCTGTTCTTCCTCAGCTTCTATCTGCAGCTGGTGCGCGGTTATTCGCCGTTGCAGGCGGGGCTGTTGATGACCCCGTTCGCCGCCGCGCAACTGATCTTCGCTCCGCGCAGCGCCGCGATGGTGCGCCGGTTCGGCCCGAAGGCCGTCTGTGCCGTCGGGCTCACCCTTGTCGCGGCGTCGCTGTCCGGATTCAGCCGGCTCGACGCCGACTCGCCGGTCTGGGCGATCGGCCTGTTCGCGTTCGTCCAGGGCACGGGCATGGCCAACGTCATGCCGCCCGTCACGGAGTCGATCATCGCGTCGCTGCCCCGGGAGAAGGCCGGCGTCGGTTCGGCCATCGGTAACACCGTGCGTCAGGTCGGCGGGGCGCTGGGCATCGCCGTGCTCGGCTCGGTGCTCTCGGCCGTCTATCGCAGCGAGATCACCCCGGCCCTGGCCGGCCTGCCGCCCGCCGCCCGCGCCGCCGCCCGTGAGTCGATCTCCGGGGCGCACGGGGTGGCCGATCAGGCCGGGGCGTCAGGTTCGGCGCTCGTCGGCGCGGCCGACGCGGCCTTCATCGATGCCATGCACGCAGCCGCGACCGGATCCGCGATCATCGCCCTGCTCGGCGCGGTCGTCTCGCTCATCTGGCTGCCGAGACGTCCGGCCGTCGACCAGCCATCCGGCCCCGTGGAGTCCGCAGCCGTCTAGCCCGGGTGTGTCGGTGTGCGGGGCCCGTCCACCGTGCGTTACCGTGATCGAACGTGCGTTCGTCAGGGGAGGATATGTGCGGGTGCTCGGGGTGGACCCAGGTTTGACCCGGTGCGGGATCGGTGTGGTCGAGGGAGTTCCTGGCCGCCCGTGTCAGTTGATCACCGTGGACGTGATCCGCACCGATCCGCAGGCCGAACTCAGCCAACGACTCCTTCTGCTCGACGACGCGCTGACCCAGGTGGTCGCGCGATGGTCGCCGGAGGCGGTCGCCGTGGAACGGGTCTTCAGTCAGCACAACGTGCGCTCGGCGATGGGCACGGCGCAGGCCGGTGGGCTCGCGCTGCTCGCCGCCGCCCGCGTGGGCATCCCGGTGCGCACCTACACTCCCACCGAGGTGAAGGCCGCGATCACCGGCGTGGGAACGGCGGACAAGGCGCAGGTGACGGCGATGGTGACCCGTCTGCTGCGGTTGGCCACCCCACCCCGCCCGGCGGACGCCGCCGACGCCCTCGCGCTGGCGATCTGTCACGTGTGGCGGGGCGGCACCCAAGACAAGATCGCCGCCGCGCGGGTCGCCAACCAGGCGACACGACGGGTCGTGGGAAGGACAAAATGATCGCGAGCGTACGGGGCGTGGTCGCGTCCCTGGCACCGGACAGCGCGGTGGTCGAGGTCGGCGGGGTCGGGCTCGCGGTGACGTGCACCCCGGCCACCCTCGCCGCGCTGCACGTCGGCGAGCCGGTCACTCTCGCGACGACCCTGATCGTGCGGGAGGACTCGCTGACCCTCTACGGCTTCGCCGACGACGACGCGAAGACGCTGTTCGAACTGCTACAGACGGCCAGCGGCGTCGGGCCTCGGTTGGCGCAGGCGGTGCTCGCCGTGCACACCCCCGACGTTGTGCGCACGGCGATCGCCCAAGGCGATATCGCGACCCTCACCCGGGTTCCCGGCATCGGCAAGAAGGGGGCGGAACGTCTGGTGCTCGAGTTGCGTGACAAGATCGGTCCAGTGGCCGTCGGCGGGGCGACGGGGGCGGGGCTGCCGGTCGCGGGCGTCGCCTGGCAAGACCAGGTGCGTCAGGCCCTGGTCGGGCTCGGGTGGAGCGCGCAGCAGGCGGACCAGGCGGTCGGCGTCGTCGCCGCCGAGCAGGTCGGCCAGCCGAGTCAACCGGTCGCGGCACTGCTGAAACGGGCGATTCAGGCGCTGGGGCGCGGCCGGTGAGCGGCGCCGATTTCTCCTCCGACGCGGACTTTATGGGCGACGCGGACTTCGCTGTCGACGGTGACCTCGTCTCCCCGCTGGTCGACGAGACCGAGCGCGACGACGAGGCGACGCTTCGGCCCCGTCGGCTGACCGAGTTCGTCGCGCAGCACCGGGTGCGCGAGCAGTTCGATCTGTTGCTGCGTGGGGCATTGCGCCGGGGCGCGCCACCCGATCACATCCTGCTCTCCGGATCGCCCGGGCTGGGAAAGACCACTCTCGCCATGATCGTCGCGGCGGAGCTCGGCGCCGGTCTGCGCATCACCAGCGGCCCGGCCATCGAGCGGTCCGGCGACCTTGCCGCCGTGCTGACCAGCCTGACCCGTGGTGATGTCCTCTTCATCGACGAGATCCACCGCATCGCCCGACCGGCCGAGGAGCTGCTCTACTCGGCGATGGAGGACTTCCGGGTCGATGTTGTCGTCGGCAAGGGGCCGGGGGCGACCGCGATCCCGTTGGAGGTGGAGCCGTTCACCCTCGTCGGCGCGACGACCCGGGCGGGGCTGCTCACGGGGCCGATGCGTGACCGGTTTGGTTTCGTGGGGCACCTGGACTTCTATCAGGCTGATGAGCTGCGACTGCTGTTGTGTCGCTCGGCACAGATTCTCGAGGTCGAGATCACCGAAGACGGAGCGGCCGAGATCGCCGGCCGGTCCCGGGGCACCCCACGCATCGCCAACCGGCTGCTGCGGCGGGTGCGGGACTTCGCCGAGGTTCGAGCCGACGGTGTGGTCACCGTCGAGGTCGCCCAGGCGGCTTTGCGGGTCTATGACGTCGACGACCTCGGTCTGGACCGACTCGACCGCGCCGTGCTCAGCGCGCTGGTGCGCACCTTCGGGGGTGGACCAGTCGGCGTGTCCACGCTCGCCGTCGCGGTGGGTGAGCAACCGGACACCGTGGAAGAGGTCTGTGAGCCGTTCCTGGTGCGCGCTGGGCTGCTCGCGCGTACACCTCGGGGTCGGGTCGCCACCCCGAGCGCCTGGCGGCACCTGGGTCTCGAACCACCCGACCGGGCCTGGTTCTCCGGGCAGATCACCGCCGGCGGGCGCTCGTCGGCGGCCCGTGGAATACCGGCTACGATGGGTGACGGTGCGACAGCACCCCCGGATTTGTTCGCGGATGAGTCGTGACCATGGTGTGACCGAGGTCCCTGTCGGTCGTTGCCCTGGCACCGATTAGACTCCGGCGGTCTGGGATAGACAACCACCTGTGGCATCACCCACGCACTCCGCGGCCGATCATCCGCGATCCGCACGGCAGGTGTCGGCGGTGGTGAAGATATGGAAGGCACTCACGTGTACCTCGCTGAAAACACCTCTGGTGGCTCTGGCGGCATTCTCACGTTCCTCCCGATCCTCCTTCTCTTCGCGGCGTTGTATTTCCTCATGATCCGTCCGCAGTCCAAGCGGCGCCGCGAGGCAGCCCAGATGCAGTCGCAGCTCGGTCCCGGCGACGAGGTGCAGACCATCGGCGGTCTCTTCGGCACGGTCGTGAGCGCCGACGACGAGTCGGTGACGATCGAGGCCGCACCGGGTGTCCCGCTTCGCTTCGTGCGTGGGGCGATCGCCCGGGTCGTGACGAGCGCCACGACCGACACCGACGACGCGTCGAGCACCGCCGACGACGAGAGTGTCGACACCCCCACGGTGACTGAGAAAGGATGATCCTCGTCTCCCGTGCCGGGAGGCTTTAGCAACGTCTCGACAGATCGACCTACCGGGGCGCCTCGCTGGACCCGGTGCGCCGTCCCTCGCCGTCGGCGCGGCCCTGGCTCTGGCGCCGACATTCGACAGGAGAAACGACCAACGTGGCACCACCACCTCAGGGGCAGATGCGCCCGTCACGGTATCTCGCCGTGCTCGCGGCGATCTTCATCGTGATCTTCTCGATCGTGCTCGGTTTCGGCAAAGGCAGTCTCAGCGACCGTCTGGAGCCCAAACTCGGCCTCGATCTCGTCGGCGGCACGACCCTCACCCTCGTCGCGAAGACGACCAATGGCCTGCCTCCCAACGCGGCCGCACTCGAGCAGGCCAGGCAGATCATCGAGAGCCGGGTCAACGGTCTCGGCGTGGCAGAGGCCGAGGTGGTGACGGAGGGCAACAACCACATCGTGGTGTCGGTGCCCGGCGAGAACAACGACGCGATCAAGCAGGTCGGCGTGCCGGCGCAGCTGCGCTTCCGCAAGGTGATCAACGCTACGCAGGACCTGCCCGCCGCGCCCACGGTGACTCCGAGCGCGTCACCTTCGCCGAGCGCGTCGCCGAAGGCCTCCACGAAGCCCACCGCCACGGCAGCGCCGAAGGCGACCCCAGCCGCCGCTGCGGCGACCCCGGCTGCCACGCCGGCCGCGACCCCGGCCGCCACTACTGCGGCGGCGCCGAAGGCGTCGGCCGCAGCCACCCCGAAAGCGTCGGCTGCAGCGTCGCCGTCGCCGAGCGCTGTCCCGGTCGACATCGAGAAGCAGCGCGAGGCCGTGCTCAAGAAGCTCGGCCCGGCGGCGACGGTCGCCGCCCAGATCACCGACCCCGCCGCGCTCGCTCAGGATCAAGCGGCTCTCGCGGCACTTGAGCCGTTTCGCAAGCTGACCCCGGCCGAGGTCGCGGTGCTTCCGGTTCAGATGCAGTTCGCCGTGCCGCAGGTCACCTGCGAGGCCCTCAACAACCGGCCCGCCGGCTCGATCCAGGATGCCGCGCAGCAGGCGGTCGCCTGCGAAGAGGCAGACAACCCCAACACCAAGCTGCTGCTCGACGTGGCGAAGGTGCTCGGCACCGATGTCGCCTCCGCCACCGCGAACCCGCGGACCGACAACGGCGCCGGATGGCAGGTCGACCTCGAATTCAGCGACAGCGGCACCAAGAAGTGGTCGGGATTGACCCGTGAGGCCTTCGAGAACACCGGCGGCGCGTGCGTGGTGACGCAGCCCAACGACGAGACCGGCGGAAACCCCGTCTGTCAGGTCGCCGTGGTGCTGGACAACACGGTCGTCTCCGCGCCGGCGATCCAGGGCGTGCTCGCGTCGAAGTCGCGCATCACCGGCAGCTTCAACCGCAGCAGCTCCCAGCAGTTGGCCAACCAGCTCAAATATGGCGCACTGCCGCTCACCTTCGACCAGGGCGAGCTCAACTCGATCTCCGCGACGCTGGGCACCGACTATCTCAAGGCGGGTCTGCTGGCCGCCGGCATCGGCATGCTCCTGGTCATCGTCTACGCCTTCTTCTACTACCGGTTGCTCGGCTCGGTGATCTTCCTGAGTCTGGTCCTCTCCGGCCTGCTCACCTTCGGCATGCTGGTGTTGCTCGGCCGGGAGATCGGGTTCACCCTGTCGCTCGCCGGCATCGCCGGGTTCATCGTGTCGCTGGGCGTCGCGGCCGACTCGTTCGTCATCTACTTCGAACGTCTCAAGGACGAGATCCGGGAGGGACGCAGCCCCCGCAGCGCGATCCCGCGGGCCTGGGCCCGTGCGCAACGCACGATCATCACCGCCAACGCGGTGACCATCCTCGCGGCGGTGGTGCTCTATCTCGTCGGCGTGGGCTCGGTCAAGGGTTTCGCCTTCGCGCTCGGTCTGGCGACGCTGCTCGACCTGTTGATCGTCTTCCTGTTCCGACACCCGATCATGACCATGCTGGCCCGCACACCGGCGTTCTTGTCGCCACGGGTCAGCGGCCTCGGCCGGGTGCTGCACTCGGCCGCCAGTGACGCGCCCGCGTCCGGCTCGACCCGCTCGAAGGGGGCGTGACATGAGCGAGAAGACGATGGTCGAGTCGCCGAACAACCGCGGCATCAAGGACCTCGCCAGCCGACTCTATCGGGGTGAGGCCGGCATCGACGTGGTCGGCAAGAGGAAGGTCTACTACGCCGTCGCCGCGGCGATCCTGCTCCTCGGTGTGATCACCTTCTCGGTGCAGAAGTTCAACCTCGGACTGGAGTTCAAGGGCGGCAACAGCTTCCAGATCCCGGCGAGCATCGGCACGCTGGATCAGGCCCGCGCGGCGGTCGCCGACTCCGGCGCGACGGTGGTGACCGCACAGCGGGTGGGCGGTGGCACGCCCACCTACAAGATCAACACTGCGTTGCTCGATGAGGACCCGGCCGTCGCGGCGAAGAAGGCGACCGAGATCAAGCAGAAGGTCGCCACGCAGTTCGCCATCGACGACGCCCAGATCAGCGAGAGCGCGGTCAGCGGCGCCTGGGGCACATCCGTGGCGGTCAAGGCGCTGCAGGGCGCGTTGGTCTTCCTGGTGTTGGTCGTGGTCTATCTCGCGGCGGTGCTGCGGGAGTGGCGCATGGCCGTCGCCGCGATCGCCGCCTTGCTGCAGAACCTCATCCTCACCGCGACGATCTATCTGATCGTCGGATTCGAGGTGACGCCGTCGACGGTCATCGGGTTCCTCACGATCCTCGGCTTCGCCCTCTATGACGTCGTGGTGGTCTTCGACAAGGTGCGGGAGAACACCCAGGGCATCGCCGGCAACGCCACCCGCACCTACGGTGAGGCGGCGAACCTCGCCGTCAACCAGACGTTGATGCGTTCCATCAACACGGCGGTCGTGGCGCTGCTGCCGGTCGGCGGGCTGCTCTTCATCGGAGCGGGCCTGCTGGGCGCGGGCACGCTCAAGGACCTCGGTCTGGTGCTCTTCGTCGGCATGCTCGCCGCCGTCTATTCGTCGATCTTCTTCGCCACCCCGGTGCTGGTCGACATCAAGGAACGCGAACCCAAGTTCAAGCTGCACAAGCAGCGGGTGCTGGCCCGTCGGGCCGCAGCGGCGGCCGGCGACCGCAAGTCCGGCGTGAGCCGGCCAGGCGAGTCGGACAAGGACACCGCGACTCCTCGACAGTCCGACGGCGAGTCCGACGACACGGCGGCACTCGCCGGTGCGGCACCCCGCGCGGGCGCCCGCCCGGCGGCCCGCAAACGACCGGGTGCGGGGACCAAACCCGGTGGTGGACGGTCGGGTGGCGGCAAACGCCGCTAGAGCAACGACAGCGTCTCCCGCGCGGCCGGCCTCGCGACGACCTTTTCGTCGTCACGGTGCCGGCCGCGCGGCACTGTCCGCAGTCGGTGCCAGCCGACGTCAATCGTGGCGTTCGACGAGGTTTCGACAGGCTGAGAAAGGTCGGGGACCACATGTCGGAGATCCGCGGTGACTATGGCGTCGACGTCGCGCGCGTCGTTGACGGGCACACCATCGACGTGCCGGACTTTCCTATCGACGGGATCGTCTTCAAGGACCTCAGTCCGCTCTTCGCCGCCGGACTCGCGTTCCGACGGGTCGTTGACGCCCTCGTGGCCCGCCACGACGGCACGTTCGACGTCGTCGCTGGGGTCGAGGCGCGGGGTTTCCTCCTCGCGGCGGCGATCGCCTACGCCACGGGCACAGGCGTGATCCCGATTCGCAAAGCCGGCAAATTGCCGCGCAAAACCCATTCAGCGTCGTACGACTTGGAGTACGGCACGGCTACTCTCGAGGTGCACACCGACGCGTTCATCGCCGGCCAACGGGTGCTGGTGGTCGACGATGTGCTCGCGACCGGCGGAACCGCCGAGGCGGCCCTAGCGCTGGTGGAGCTGGCCGGTGGCAGCGTGGCGGGCTTCGCCGTACTGCTGGAATTGTCATCGCTGGGGGGCCGGGCTCGGGTGCTTCCGCACGCCACCCACGCCCTGCTCATGACCTGATCGATCGACGACGGCCGACGGCCGACCATGGCCGTGCCTCGCGATATTCGCCGCGCCGGGTAGGATGGTCGTTCCGGCGCGCGACACACCTGACGACGCGATCGAGTCGCCAGTGGCCGGCGCTGACCGAGAGATTGAGGAGCGGCCGGTGTCTGACGACATCGCCCCGCCGGCAGAGGGGGCGCGGATCATGACCGATGACCCTCGCGAGGTCACGCAGGGCCACGATCCGGGTGGCGAACCGTCGTCGACCGAGGCCGGGTTCCCCGCGCGCACCGCCACGGCGGCGGTCGGGGCGGCCGAGCCGGAGCCCAGCCACGCCCGGACAGATCCGGGCGACGGCGCCGATGACACCGACGAGGCCGTGTTGTCGGCCGTCTCGTCCACCTTCGGTTTCGTGGGGGCGCCGACCGGGCGACGGATGCGCGCCCGCCTCGCGCGGTTCAACGCGCCGTGGCAGAGCGCGCCGGTCATCGAGGTGCTGGAGCCACTCATCGCGACCCACCGGGCGAACCACCCCAAAGCAGACATCAAGCTGCTGCAGCGGGCCTACGAGGTCGCCAACGAGTGGCACGCCGGGCAATACCGCAAGTCCGGCGACCCCTACATCACCCATCCGCTCGCCGTCGCCACGATCCTCGCCAACCTCGGGATGGACACCACCACGCTGGTCGCCGCGCTGCTGCACGACACGATCGAGGACACCGAATACACCCTCGAGCAGATGCGTGAGGACTTCGACCCCGGAGATCGCGCTGCTCGTCGACGGCGTGACCAAACTCGACCGCGTCAAGCTCGGCGACGCCGCGAAGGCCGAGACCATCCGCAAGATGGTCGTCGCGATGGCGAAGGACCCTCGGGTGCTCGTCATCAAACTCGCCGACCGCCTGCACAACATGCGTACCCTCGCCTTCCTTGCCCAGCATCCCAGCGGAGCAGAAGGCGCGGGAGACCCTGGAGATCCTCGCCCCGCTCGCCCACCGGCTGGGCATGAACACCATCAAGTGGGAGTTGGAGGACCTCGCCTTCGCCGCCCTCTATCCCAAGCGGCACGAGGAGATCGACCGGCTCGTCACCGAACATGCCCCGCAGCGCGACGCGTTGCTCAGCCAGGTCACCCAGAAGGTCACGACCGACCTCAAGGCCGCGAAGATCAAGGCCGAGGTGACCGGACGCCCGAAGCACCTCTACTCGATCTATCAGAAGATGATCGCGCGAGGCCGGGACTTCACCGAGATCTACGACCTGATCGGCGTACGGGTGCTCGTCGACACGGTTCGTGACTGCTACGCGGCGCTTGGGGTGATCCACGCCAACTGGCAACCGGTGCCCGGCCGGTTCAAGGACTACATCGCGATGCCGAAGTTCAACATGTACCAGTCGTTGCACACGACGGTCATCGGACCCACCGGCAAACCGGTGGAGTTGCAGATCCGCACCTTCGCCATGCACCGAACCGCCGAGTACGGCATCGCGGCCCACTGGCGGTACAAGGAGATCAAGAACACCACGCTCGTGGGACCGCCGGCGCACATCGACGAGATGACCTGGCTGCGGCAGCTGCTCGACTGGCAGCGGGAGGCGTCCGACCCGGCCGAGTTCCTCGACGCGCTGCGCTTCGACCTGTCCACACAGGAGGTCTACGTCTTCACGCCCAAGGGCGACGTGATCGCGTTGCCGACCGACTCCACCCCGGTCGACTTCGCCTACGCCGTGCACACCGAGGTCGGGCACAAGTGCATCGGTGCGAAGGTCAACGGCAAACTGGTGCCGCTGGAGAGTCGACGCTGTCCAACGGCGACGTCATCGAGATCTTCACATCGAAGTCCGAGATCGCCAGCCCGTCGCAGGACTGGCTCGGGTTCGTGCAGAGCCCGCGCGCCCGCACGAAGATCCGCCAGTACTTCAACAAGGAACGACGCGAGATCGCCATCGAGCAGGGCAAGGAAGCCATCGCCAAGGCGATGCGCAAGCAGGGCCTGCCGCTGCAGCGGATGCTCACCTCCGAAGCGCTCACCACCATCGCCCGGGAGCTGCACCTCGCCGACGTCACCGCGACTCTATGCGGCGGTCGGCGAGAGTCAGTTCTCCGCCCAGTCGGTCGTCGCACGCCTCGTGGCCGGCCTCGGTGGCGTCGAAGGCGCCACCGAGGACCTCGCCGAGACCGAGGTGCCGACGCGCCGCCGCCGACCCGCGTCGACCGCGCACGACCCGGGCGTCGTGGTGCGGGGCGCCTCCGACATCTGGATCAAGCTCGCCCGGTGCTGCACCCCGGTGCCCGGTGACCCGATCTTCGGCTTCACCACCCGCACCGGTGGGGTCAGCGTGCACCGCGACCGACTGCACCAACGCCGACGAGCTGCGTCGGCAGAGCGACCGGGTCGTCCCCGTCGACTGGAAACCGACGTCGGCGTCGATGTTCCTCGTGGCCATCCAGGTGGAGGCGCTCGACCGGCACAAGCTGCTCGCCGACGTCACCCGCGTGCTCTCCGAGGAACGGGTCAACATCCTCTCGGCGAGCGTCACCACCACCCGCGACCGGGTCGCGGTGAGCCGGTTCACCTTCGAGATGGCCGACACCAAGCACCTCGGCCACCTGCTCGCCGCGGTGCGCAAAATCGACGGCGTCTATGACGCCTATCGGGTGACCCAGGGCACCTGAGCGCCTCGCATTCCGGCGCCCCGCACCCAAGCGAGAGTCAGGAACGGCGCGCAATCGTAACTTCGCCCAGAAAGGCCGCGAGGCCTCCGTGGCTTGGTCGTTGAACCAAGCGCCGGAGGCCTCACGGCCTATCGATGGACCAGCCTAGGGCGCGGGCGTCGCCGTCGGGGTGGAACTCGGCGCGCTGCTCGTCGGCGCCGAGGCCGCCGTCGCCGACGACGTCGGGGTGACGGGGCCGGCCGTCACCGACGTGAGCACGAATTTGATCTTCGGGTGTCCGCCGCCGGCCTGCTCGGCGAACGCGCCGTCGTCGCCGCCCGCCGCGACCTTCTTGACGATGTCGAGGCCGGTGATGACGTGGCCGAAGAGGCTGTATTGCGCCGGCAGCGGACTGTTGCCGAAGAGGAAGAAGAACTGGCTGCCGTTGGTCGCCGGCTCGCCCCGGTTGGCCATCGCCACGTCGCCGTCGCGATAGGCGGGAAGCTTGTCGGTGGGCAGGTTCTCGTCGGCGAGGCGATAGCTGGCGCCGCCGGAACCGGTGCCGGTCGGGTCGCCGCACTGGAGGGCGAAGATGGTGTCGACGAGGCGGTGGCACTTCGATCCGTCGTAGAACTTCTTCTGCGCCAGATAGGCGAGGTTCGCGGCCGTGCAGGGGGTCTTGGAGAGGTCCATCTCGACCTTCACCGCGCCCAGGTTGGTGTTGAAGGTCAACACCTGGAAGCCGCTGCGCGCGACGTCGGTCGGGGGCGTTCCGACGTTCTTGATGCCCGGGTTGGGGGAGGCGCCGTCGGTCTCCTCGGGCAGCCACTCACAGGCGGTGGGCGTGGCGCTGGCGGTCGGCTGAGCGGCGCTCGACTTGCCGTCGTCGCCGGTGACCGCGACCGCGATCCAGGTCACCAATGCGATCACGACCGCACCGGCGACTCCGGCGCCGATGCGTGCCTGGAGCAGACGCTTGCGCTGGGCCTGCTCGGCGCGCGCCGCCATCTCCCGTTCCAGCTTGGCTCGCGCCGCTGCGCGCTGGCGATCCCGTACCGAACTCACTGCTGCTCCCTTGTCGCCGGTGGGTAAATGGGGTGGTGCACGTGGTGGGTCAGGCCGCCGGGGTCGCCGGTGCGGACGAGGCGGGTGCCGGTGACGCGGCCGGCGCGGCGCCCACATAGATCGCCTCGACGGTCAGGTCGGTCTTCGGGGTGCCGGCGGGTGTGACGTTTCCGGTGTCGTCGACGGCGCCACCCTTGGCGACCCGTTCGACCAGGTCGAGCCCGCGGGTGACGGTCCCGATAATCGAGTATGACCCGGGCAGAGTCGACGCGTCGCCATAGATGATGAAGAACTGGCCACCGTTGTTATCGGGGCCGGAGTTGGCCAACACGATGGTGCCCTTGCGATAGACGCTGGTCTCCGAGTCGGGGCTGGCGGAGGCGCCGGCCGACGGGGCCGTGGTGGGCTTCACCGGCGGAGGCAGATATTCGGAGGAGAACGAATAGGAGGGCAGCCCGGAACCGTCACCCTTGGGGTCGCCGCAGGCGAGGAACGATGCCTCGGTGTCGAGCCGGTGACACTTCACACCCTCGTAGTATTTCTTCTCCGAGAGGTAGGCCAGACTGGCCGTGGTGCACGGCGTGCGCGTGAGGTCGAGGGAAGCCTCGACGTCGCCGAGGTTGGTGCGAATGGTCAGCTTCTCCGTGCCGGAGCGCTTCTCACCCGTGGTGGGCGGGTGCCCCACGTCGATGACGTTGGGGTCGGTGGCCGCGTCCTTGAGGTTCCACGTGCACGTGCCCCGCGCCACGGTCTCCTTCGCCTGGGGCTTGGAGTCGAAGCCGCCGAGCAGCCATACCGTGCCGACGACGATCACGGCGACCGATAGCACGGCCCCGATGCCGGCCTGCACCTGCCGGCGGCGGCGGGTCTGCGCCGCCTGCCGCGCGATTCGGCGTTCGATCCGTGCGCGCTCCAGCTTTCGCAGGCGGTCCCTCTTGGAAACCACGGTGCTCCCTCCGGCGTTGTCGATCTCGACGACGGGCTCGCCCGGCGTGACTCGACCGGGCGCAGACTTCGGCAGAGTCTACGGGCACGGATGCCCCCACTGGCGACCGAGGTTGACCAACCGTGACACAACACCCAGCTAGGCTGGGCGTCGCCGGTGCGCGAGTGGGGTGAAGCGTCCGCCGTTGCCCGGTGTCATGACGGGTCCGCTGAGGAGGGTGAGCGTGCTGATCGCGGGTTTTCCCGCTGAGGCCTTCGGCACCAACTGCTATGTCGTGGCGCCTGGCCCCGGTGAGGAGTGTGTGGTCGTCGACCCCGGAATCGGGGTGACCGACAGGCTGTGGGAGCTGGTCGGGCGGCATCGGCTCCGCCCGGTCGCCGTGTTGCTCACGCATGGCCACCTCGACCACACGTTCTCGGTGACGCCGGTGTGCCGGGCCCGGGGCGTGACCGCCTATATCCACCCCGCCGACCGCGAGTTGCTCGCCGACCCGGCGAAGGGGCTCTCCGCCGAGAGCGCGGCGATGCTGGTGGGTCTGCCCTACGCCGAGCCCGATGACGTGGCCGTCCTGCCCGACGGCGGGGCGATCACCCTCGCCGGCCTGGAGATCACAGTTGATCACGCCCCCGGCCACACGCAGGGGTCGGTGTTGTTGCGGCTGCCGGGCGACGAGGCGCCGGTCTGCCTCACCGGTGACGTGCTCTTCGCCGGTTCGATCGGTCGCACCGATCTGCCTGGCGGTTCGATGGCCCGCATGCGCGAGAGCCTGCGCGACAAGGTGCTCACCCTCGACGACGCCACGGTGGTGATGCCCGGCCACGGCCCGGCGAGCACCATCGGCCGGGAGCGGGCCACTAACCCGTACCTGCGGGAGTTGATCGAGTTCGGTGACGAGTTCGGCTTGGGCCTCGCGGGCGGTCATGGGCGGCGTTCGTGAGGCGCCGTGATGTCGCCGTCGGCGGATAACCCGTGGCTTTGTTCGACCAAGATCTGATAGGCAGGTACGTGTGAGCAGGATCAGACCTCTGAGCGGTTTCCCGGAATGGCTGCCGGCGCAGCGCATGATCGAGCAGTCGGTGCTCGACCGTCTTCGTTCGACGTTCGAGCTGCACGGGTTCGCGCCGCTGGAGACGCGGGCCGTGGAACCGCTCGATCAGCTGCTCCGCAAGGGGGAAACGTCGAAAGAAGTCTATGTGTTGCGGCGGTTGCAGGCCGACGAGAAGGACTCGTCGGACGCGTCGCTGGGCCTGCACTTCGACCTGACCGTGCCGTTCGCGCGGTTCGTGTTGGAGAACGCCGGCCGACTGCAGTTCCCGTTCCGGCGCTATCAGATCCAGAAGGCGTGGCGGGGCGAGCGTCCGCAGGAGGGGCGTTATCGCGAGTTCCTGCAGGCCGACATCGACATCGTCGACCGGGACACGCTCCCGCCGCACTACGAGTCGGAGATCCCGCTCGTCGTCGGCGACGCGCTGCGCGCGCTGCCGATCCCACCCGTGCGGATTCTGGTCAACAACCGCAAGCTCTGCGAGGGCTTCTATCGCGGGCTCGGAATCGACGACACCGCAGCCGCGCTGCGCGCGGTCGACAAGCTCGACAAGGTCGGCCCGGCCGGTGTCGAGGCACTGCTGGTCTCCACCGCCGGGGCGAGCGCCGCGCAGGCCAAAGCGTGCCTCGCGCTCGCCGAGATCTCCGCCGCCGACGCCTCCTTCGTCGATGCGGTCACGGCTCTGGGGGTCAGCGACCCACTGCTTGACGAGGGCATCGCCGAGCTCGTGCGGGTCGTGGAGTCGGCCCGTGCGCACGAGCCCGGCCTCGTCGTCGCCGACCTGAAGATCGCCCGAGGGCTGGACTACTACACGGGCACGGTCTATGAGACCCAACTGGCCGGGTTCGAGCGGTTCGGTTCGATCTGCTCCGGTGGCCGTTATGACAACCTCGCCACCTCCGGAACTGACCGCTATCCGGGTGTCGGGATCTCCGTCGGGGTCTCCCGTCTGCTCGGGCTGCTCTTCGGCGCGGGCGCGTTGGAGAGCAGCCGACCGGTGCCGACATGTGTTCTCGTCGCGGTGCCGGCCGAGGAACGCCGCGACGACTGCGATCGGGTCGCGCGGCGGCTGCGAGGGCGGGGCATCGCCACCGAGGTGGCGCCTGCGGCGCGCAAATTCGGCAAGCAGATCCAGTTCGCGCAGCGGCGGGGAATTCCGTTCGTCTGGTTCCCGGGCGACCCGACCACCGGCGTCGGCGACGAGGTCAAGGACATCCGCTCGGGTGATCAGGCCGCTGCCGATCCCATGGTGTGGACGCCTCCGGAGGCGGATCTCAACCCCCGGATCATCGGCCGTGATGGCTCGCTGGAAATATGTGACCTGTGATTCGTTCCCACCTCGCCGGCAGCCTGCGTGCGGCTGACACCGGCACGACCGTGACCCTCGCTGGATGGGTGGCCCGCCGCCGCGACCATGGCGGGGTGACATTCATCGATCTGCGGGACTCCTCGGGCGTCGCGCAGATCGTCTTCCGCGACTCCGAGTCCGCACACGCCCTACGCAACGAATACTGCGTCGCGGTGACCGGCGAGGTGTGCCGCCGGCCGGAGGGCAACGAGAACCCGGACCTGCCGACCGGTGAGGTCGAGGTCACCGTCACCAGCCTGCGGGTGCTCGCCGAGGCGGCGCCACTGCCGATCCCGGTCGACGACACCATCGACGCCGGTGACGATCTGCGGTTGCGTTATCGCTATCTCGACCTGCGTCGTTCGGGGCCGGGTTCGGCGCTGCGCCTGCGCAGTCAGGCCAACCAGATCGCCCGGCGGGTGCTGCATCAACGTGACTTCGTCGAGGTCGAGACGCCGACGCTGACGCGGTCGACCCCGGAGGGCGCACGCGACTTCCTCGTGCCGGTTCGCCTGCAGCCCGGCTCGTGGTATGCGTTGCCCCAGTCGCCGCAACTGTTCAAGCAGCTGCTCATGGTGGCCGGGATGGAGCGTTATTATCAGATCGCGCGCTGCTATCGCGACGAGGACTTCCGCGCCGACCGTCAGCCGGAGTTCACCCAGCTCGACATCGAAATGTCCTTTGTGGAGCAAGAGGACGTCATCGAGCTCGGCGAGGAGATCGTCGCCGGACTCTGGGGCGAACTCGCCGGCGTCGAGGTGCCCCGACCCATCCCACGGCTGACCTTCGCCGAGGCGATGGACCGCTATGGCTCGGACAAACCCGACCTGCGTTATCAGCTGGAGCTGGTGGACCTCACCACCTATCTGCACGGCACCGAGTTCAGGGTCTTCTCCGCCGCGATCATGGCCGGAGGTTACGTCGGCGCGGTCGTCATGCCGGGCGGAGCGGCGCAGAGTCGCAAGGAACTCGACGGGTGGCAGGACTGGGCCAAGGCCCGGGGCGCCCGCGGCCTGGCCTACGTGGTGCTCGACCAGGAGACCGGGCAGGCCCGGGGACCGGTCGCGAAGAACCTCTCGGAGACGCACCTCGCCGGCCTCGCCGACGCGGTCGGCGCCAAACCGGGCGACGCCGTCTTCTTCGCGGCTGCGGACGTGCGTCGCGAGGCGCAGGAACTGCTCGGCGCCGCACGGGTCGAGATCGCCCGGCGGCTCGAACTCGTCGACGAATCGGCGTGGGCGTTCTGCTGGGTGGTCGACGCGCCCATGTTCGAACCCGACGACGCGGGCGGCTGGACGGCGGTGCACCACCCGTTCACCTCGCCCAACGCGGAGTGGAAGGACTCGTTCGAGTCAGCTCCCGGGCAGGCGTTGGCCTACGCCTATGACATCGTCTGCAACGGCAACGAGATCGGCGGCGGTTCGGTCCGGATCCACCAGGCCGACGTGCAGCGGCGGGTCTTCGACCTGCTCGGCATCACGCCGACCGAGGCGACGGAGAAGTTCGGCTTCCTCCTCGAGGCGTTCAAATACGGCCCGCCGCCGCACGCCGGCATCGCCTTCGGGTGGGACCGCGTCTGCATGCTGCTCGCCGGCGTCGACTCGATCCGTGAGGTGATCGCCTTCCCGAAGACCCGGGGTGGCTTCGACCCTCTCACCGGGGCGCCGACGCCGATCACGGGGCAGCAGCGCGCCGAGGCTGGCGTCGACGCGAAACCCAAGGCGCCCGCCGGATCCTGACAGCGACACCTCTGCGGCGGGCCGTGACCCACTCGGTCCGGCCCGTCGCTGCCGTGGGCGTCACGCCGGGTAGGGTCGTCGTGATGGACTCCGACGCCTTGTTTCCGCCAGTCGAGTCGAGCGTCGCGGCGTCGGCAGGGCCGGCGCGAGTCGATGACCCCACCGGCGCGGAGTCGGCTTTCGCCCCGACCGCGCCGTTGGCCGTGCGAATGCGTCCCCGCGCCATCGACGAACTCGTCGGTCAGGACCACCTGTTGGCACCCGGAGCGCCGCTGCGCAGGCTCGTCGGCGGAGGACAACTCACCTCCGTGATCCTCTGGGGCCCGCCGGGCACCGGCAAGACCACCATCGCCCACCTGGTCGGCGACGGAGAGGGTCGCCGAGTGGTGGCGCTGTCGGCGCTCACCGCCGGGGTCAAGGACGTGCGTGGGGCGATCGACGAGGCCCGTCAGGTGCGGCGCGGCGGCGGAGCGGCGACCGTGCTCTTCATCGACGAGGTGCACCGCTTCACCAAAACCCAGCAGGATTCGCTGCTCGCCGCGGTGGAGGACGGCACGGTCACCCTGCTCGCGGCGACCACCGAAAACCCGTACTTCTGTGTCATCTCCCCGCTGCTGTCGCGCTGCGTTCTGCTCACCCTGCGGCCGTTAAACGACGACGCCGTACGCGCGTTGTTGCGCCGCGCGGTCACCGACGCTCGCGGCCTCGCCGGTGCCGTGGATCTCGAACCCGACGCCGAGGCGCACCTCGTGCGGCTCAGCGGCGGCGACGTGCGCAAGGCCCTCACCGGCTTGGAGGCCGCCGCCGCCGGCGCATTGGCCAGTGGTGTCACGACGGTCGATCTCGCCATCGCGGAGGCGGCCCTCGACCAGGCGGCGCTGCGTTATGACGCGGCCGGCGACGAGCACTACGACGTGGTCAGCGCGTTCATCAAGAGCCTGCGAGGCTCCGACGCGGACGCCGCGTTGCACTACCTGGCGAGGATGATCGTGGCGGGGGAGGACCCGAGGTTCATCGCCCGCCGTTTGATCATCTTCGCCAGCGAGGACGTGGGGCTGGCCGACCCGACCGCGGCGCTCGCGGCGCACGCCGCCGCGGGCGCGGTCGACCGGGTCGGCCTGCCGGAGGCGCGAATCAACCTCGCTCAGGCCGTGATCCACCTCGCGACGGCGCCGAAGTCCAACGCGGTCATCGTCGCGATCGACGCGGCGATCGCCGACGTGCGGTCGGGTCATGCCGGGCCGGTGCCCCGGCATCTGCGTGACGCGCACTACGCGGGGGCACGGGGCCTTGGCCACGGCACCGGCTACCGTTACCCTCACGACGATCCGCGCGGAGTGGTGACTCAGCGCTACGCCCCGGATGACGTGGCCGACCGGGAGTATTACCGTCCAACAGGACACGGCGCGGAACGCCCACTCGGTGACCGGGTGGCGAAGTTGCGGGCGGTCGTCAGAGCAGAAACGCACCCCCTTCCGGGGGTGCGCACGCAGCGACCCGCATCAGGGTCCGGCAGTGGGGAGGGGCGGTAGTGGCCCGCGACGACGCGTCGAACAAGGACGGATCGAGCCGGCGCCGCCGTGGCCGGTCAGAGCAGTCCGGCGACGACGACCTCGCGTGGCTGGCCGACCTGCGGTCGGCGGGTGCCCCACCGCCGGGCGGCCCGGCTCGCCCCACAGACGTTCCGCCCGCCCGCAGCGGGCCCGACGAGCCGGCCGCGGCAGACCGCCGTAGAGGACCTGCGCGTCAGGACTCTGGTCGCCGGGACCCCGCACGTCGGGATGGCCCCGACCGAGCCGTTGCGCCGCCGGACGAGCCTGCGGGCAAACGGGACGGCGCGGCGAAATCCTCGAGGTCACGTTTCGGGATGCGGGCCCGCCCCGGCGGCGATGCCGCCCCACCAGCTGCGCCGGAGACTCAGGCTGGTCCGGTCACTCAGCCGCCGAGACGATCGATGTTCGGCGGGAGACCGGTGCCACCACCATCCCAGCCCGCGATGCCGCCGGCCGGGATGCCGCCGGCCGGCCCGCCAGGGCCCCGACCCGGCCCGCTGTCACCGCCCCCGGTCGGCCCGCCCATGGCAGGTCCGCCCATGGCAGGTCCGCCTCCGTTGACCCCGCCTGCGGGCATGCGCCGCCCTCCGCTGATTCCGGCGCCCGCGCCACCGGTTCAGCCTTTGCCGCCGTCGGTGCGTGGCCGGCTCGCCGGACGAGCGGACGCGCCCGCCCCGGTGGGACCGCTGGATCCGGCGATGACCGGCCCGGGCGGGCTCGAGGGTGCACCCGTCCCCGCCGGTCCCGCTCGGGTGCCGCGCGTCGGTCCGGGCGGGCCAACCGGACCGGGCGGACCAACCGGCAAGAAACCGGGAACACCAGACGGCGCCGGTCGGGCGGCACTGCGCCGGCAGGTCAAGCTCGCCCAGCAGTTCAAGATTGTGACGCTCATCGCGGCAGCGCTGGCCATCCTCGGCGCCTATCCGGTCTTTCTCTTCGTGACCAGTGAGACCAAGGATCCGGTCTTCGCCATGCTCGACGATCTCGCTCTGCCGGAGTGGGCCGCGGGCACCCACACCGAGGCGAGCGGGGGCAGCCGGTGGTGCATCACCGCCTGCCGGTTCCGGGAGCGCACGTGGGAGGCCGAACGAGGGCCCGAGGAGACTCACGCCGCCTATGTGGCGGCGCTGCGCGACGCGGGTTGGCGGCCCCGGAACGAGGGGTGCGCCACGGTCGACGAGGGGCTGTTCACCTGTTGGTCCTACGACGAATACGTGCTGGACATGTGGTCCCGCGCGCCCATCTGTGATCTCCCGCCACCCCGCCCGACGCTCGCCGCGAAGGGGGCGGCGACGCCGTCTCCCACCCCCAGCGAGGCACCGGCCACGCCGACGGGCTGCCCCGGTTCGCTGGTGACCGTGAAGGTCTTCAACGCCACCGGATATCACCCCGTGGGCTGAACCGGCCTCCGCCGACGTTTTGTGACACGCCGTCACGGTCGATGCGCCGCGGCCGGTAAGGTCATGCAGGTGGCTGGCGTCCGGTGTCGTCATCGACCGCCCGTCAGGTCACACTCCATGATCATCGATTTCGAATGAAAGGGGCCAGGTGTGTCCGGTGGAGATATCGCGGCCCTGATCGCGGCCGGGGCTTTCCTCATGCTCGTCATCGTCGTGGCGGTGCCGCTGCTGCGGCTTCGTCACACCGTCGACGCCGCGACCCAGGCGCTCAATGACCTCAATGACCGCACCGGTCCGATCCTCGGCAGCGTCAACGCCACGGTCGACAACGTCAACACCGCGCTGACCCAGATGCAGGTCTCGTTGGATGGGGTCAATCTGCAATTGGCCCGCCTCGACACCATCACCGGTCACGCGCAGCAGGTGACGGCCAATATCGCCAACCTCACCACGGTGGTGACAGCGGCGGCGGCGAACCCGTTGGTCAAGGCCGCGGCGTTCACCTACGGCGTCCGCCGGGCGACATCTCGTCGCCGGGCCGCCGACGAGGAGGCCGACCTGCGCGCCCGGCTCGCCCAGGAGCGGCGTGACCGCAAGCGGGGCGAGTCGCGGTGAGGCGGCTGCTCTGGCTGGGGCTCGGCGTCGCCGTGGGGGCGATCGTGGTGCGTCAGGTGTCGCGGGCACTTCAGGCCTATTCGCCGACGGGTCTGGCGGGGTCGGCGCGAAACACCGCTGCGGGCGCGCTCGGTTCCGTGCGAGACTTCGTCGCCGACGTGCGTGAGGGCATGGCCGAGCGGGAGGCGGAGATCCACGCCGCCTTCGCCGACGGGGTGAGCGTGCAGGACTGGGACGATGAGGATGGAGCGGGATTCCGGTAATGAGAACGGCCGATATCAAGAGCAGGTTTTTGACGCACTTCGAGTCTCGTGGTCACACGGTCGTTCCGTCGGCCCCGTTGCCCGCCGACGACCCCAATCTGCTCTTTGTCCCGGCCGGCATGGTGCCGTTCGCCCCGTATTTCGTCGGTCAGGCGACCGCGCCCTACTCGCGGGCCGTGTCGGTGCAGAAGTGCATTCGCACGCCCGACATCGATGAGGTCGGCAAGACCAGTCGTCACGGCACGTTCTTTCAGATGAACGGCAACTTCTCCTTCGGCGACTATTTCAAAGAAGGCGCGATCGAGCTGGCGTGGACGTTGGCCACGAACCCGGTGTCGGAGGGCGGTTTCGGCCTCGACCCGCAGCGTCTGTGGGCGACGGTCTATCTCGACGACGACGAGGCGATCGACCTGTGGCGTCGGGTCGCGGGTCTGCCCGCCGACCGCATCGTGCGGCGTGGCCGCAAGGACAACTACTGGTCGATGGGGATTCCCGGCCCGGCCGGTCCGTGTTCGGAGATCTACTACGACCGGGGTCCCTCCTACGGTCCCGACGGCGGGCCGGAGGTCGACGAGGACCGCTATCTGGAGTTCTGGAACCTCGTCTTCATGCAATACGAGATCGCCGATGTGACGAGCAAAGAGGAGTTCCGCATCCTCGGCGAGCTACCGGCGAAGAACATCGACACCGGCATGGGTCTGGAACGCATCGCGTCGATCCTGCAGGGGGTCGACAACCTCTATGAGATCGACGAGGTGCGTCCGATCCTCGACAAGGCCGCTGAACTGACGGGCAAACGCTATGGCGCGAACCCCAGTCATGTCGCGGCCGAATCGCACCCGGACGATGTCCGGCTGCGGGTGATCGCCGACCATGTGCGCACCTCGCTCATGCTCATCGGCGACGGAGTCACCCCTTCTAACGAAGGCCGTGGATATGTGTTGCGGCGCATCCTGCGCCGCGCCGTGCGGGCGATGCGGCTGCTCGGCTGGCACGAGGGTCCGGTGCTGCCGCAGTTGCTGCCGGTGGCGCGAGACTGCATGTCGCCGTCCTATCCGGAGCTCGCAAGCGACTTCGGCCGCATCTCGTCCTACGCCTATGGCGAGGAGGAGGCCTTCCTCACGACGCTGCGGTCGGGCACGACGATCCTCGACGTGGCGATCGCCGAGACGAAGAAGTCCGGTGGCGGGCGGCTCTCGGGCGACCAGGCGTTCCAACTGCACGACACCTACGGTTTCCCGATCGACCTCACCCTCGAGATCGCCGCCGAGCAGGGCCTCGGTGTCGACTCGGAGGGCTTCACCCGGCTCATGGGTGAGCAGCGGCGCCGGGCGAAGGCCGACGCGCAGGCGCGCAAGACCGGCCACGCCGACCTGTCGGCCTATCGCGGCGTGCTCGACCTCGGGGGGCCGGTCGAGTTCACCGGCTATGCCGAGACCGAACGTGAGTCGAAGGTGCGGGCGCTGCATCGTCGGAGCGGGCCCCGTCGCGGTCGCCGCCGAGGGCGACGAGGTGGAGCTGATTCTCGACGCGACCCCGTTCTACGCCGAGGGCGGCGGCCAGCAGCCCGACCACGGCCGGGTCACCGTCGGCGCCGGCGAGGTGGAGATCTTCGACGTCCAGCAACCGGTGCCAGGCCTGATCGTGCACCGCGGCCGGGTCGTGCGCGGCGAGGTCCGCACCGGAGAGACCGGGTACGGGCGAGATCGACGTGAGCCGGCGGCGGGCGATCTCGCGGGCGCACACCGCGACCCACCTGGTGCACCAGACGATGCGGGCGTTCCTCGGTGAGATCGCGACCCAGGCCGGGTTCGCTCAACGCGCCCGGTCGGCTGCGGTTCGACTTCAACACCCCGGCCGCGGTGCCGCCGTCGGTGCTGCACGACGTCGAGCAGCAGGTGAACCAGGTGCTGCTCGACGACCTCGAGGTGCGTGCGTTCGTCACCACGCAGGAGGAGGCTCGCCGGCTGGGTGCGATGGCGCTCTTCGGCGAGAAGTACGGCGAGCGGGTGCGGGTCGTCGAGGTCGGCGACTACGCGCGCGAACTGTGCGGTGGCACCCACGTGAGCCGGTCGGCTCAGCTCGGCCTGGTGAAGATCCTGCACGAGGCGTCGATCGGCTCCGGCGTACGCCGGGTTGAGGCTCTTGTGGGTCTGGACGCGCTCAGTTTTCTCGCCAAGGAGCACCTGTTGGTCAGCCGGATCGCCGAGCTTTATCGGGCCAAGCCCGACGAGGTCGCCGACCGGGTCGACGGCGACCATCGCGCAGTTGCGTGACGCGGAGAAGGAGTTGGAGAAGCTGCGTTCGCAGTTGGTGCTCGCCAACGCGGGCGGGCTCGTCGACGCCGCAGTCGATGTGGGTGGTGTGGCGCTGGTGGCTGTGGAGGCTCCGGAGGGCACCGCGGGCAACGACGTGCGCACTCTCGCGACCGAGGTCCGGGGCCGGTTCCCCGCGTCTCGCCCGGCGGTGGTCGTGGTGGCGGCCCGCAGCGGCGGCAAGGCGTCGCTCGTGGTGGCGGTCAACGCGGCCGGCAAGCAGCGTGGTCTCGACGCCGGTGTCCTGGTCAGGGCCGCCTTGTCGGGTCGGGGCGGCGGCAACGCCGACCTCGCGCAGGGCGGCGGGGTGCCGGCGGATCAAGCGCCGGTGCTGCTCGCCGCGGTGGAGAACCACCTCCTGTCGGTGTGACGTCCGCGATGGGTGATGAGGAACCGGCCGGAGTTCGTCTCGGTATCGACGTCGGCACTGTGCGTATCGGAGTGGCGGTCTGCGACCCGGGTTGCATTCTCGCCACCCCGGTCGCGACCGTGCTGCGCGACCGGGCCCCTGCCGCGGATGGCCCGCCGGACGATATCGTCGAGCTCGTGCGGCTCGTCCGGACGCATGAGTGCGTCGAGGTGATCGTGGGGCTGCCGGTCAATCTCGCGGGTGCGCAGGGGCCGGCGGCGAAGGCCGTGCGTGCCTATGTCGACCTGTTGGCGCCGGCGGTCGCGCCGGTGCCGGTGCGGTTCACCGACGAGCGGATGTCCACCGTTGTGGCGGCCCGTAGGCTGTCCGAACGGGGAGTTCGGCACAAGCGTCAGCGCGCGGTCGTGGATCAGGCCGCGGCGGTGGAGATCTTGCAGGGCTGGCTCGATGCGCGGAGGCACAGACATGCTCGATGATGATCTGGACCTGGGCTGGGAAGAGGGCGACTCCCGCCGGTCCCGTCGAGGGGGGCCGCCGAGCCGGCAGACCCGACAACGTCGCCGCACCCAGAAGAAACGTCGCGGACGGTCGTTCGGCGCGCTGTTCGTCTCAATGGTGTTGTTGGTCGCGCTCGGCGGCGGTGTCTATTGGGGCGTGGGCAGATTGCAGGAGTTCTTCGGGGCTCCGGACTACACCGGCCAGCCTACATCGACTGAGGTAAATGTGAAAGTCGATCCGGGCGACGGCTCGTTGGAGATCGGCCAGGAGTTGTTCGGCAAGAAGGTCATCAAGAGCGTCAAGGCGTTCGTCAACACCGCCCGCGACGACGACCGCAGCCGGTCGATCCAACCCGGCACCTATCGGCTCTTCGAGCAGATGCCGGCAAAAGTCGCCCTCGAGGCGCTGCTCGATCCCGAGAAGAACATGCTGCTCAACAAGGTGGTGGTGCCCGAGGGTAAGACCGCCATCGACACCTTCGCCCTGTTGTCCAAGGCGACCGGCATTCCGGTCGCCGACTTCACCGCCGCCGCGAAGGACCCCATCGCACTCGGTGTGCAGGACTGGTGGTTCAAGCGCGACGACGGCAAGAAAGCGGTGAAGTCGATCGAGGGCTTCCTCTTCCCCGACACCTATCGCTTCGACCCCGGGCTCACCGCGGCGCAGATCCTCACGCAGATGGTCAACCAGTTCAACACCGTCGTTGGTGAGCTCAACTTCGCCGAGACCGTGCAGACCGGCCTGAGCATCTCCCCGCATGAGGCGCTCGTCGCCGCGTCCCTGGCGCAGGTGGAGGCGGGCAAGGCAACCGACTTCGGCAAGATCGCCCGGGTCGCCTACAACCGGGCCTACGAGGACTTCCCCTGCAATTGCCTCGGTTTCGACGTCACCGTCAACTACTGGCTCCAACTGCAGGGCAAGCCGACCAAGGCCTCCAAGGACATGACTGAGAACCGACCTGCACAACGCGAGGAACCCCTACAACACCCATGACAAGCCAGGGCTGCCGCCGGGGCCGATCTCCAACCCGGGCAAGGACGCACTGACCGGGGCGATGAGCCCACCCCCCGGCGGCTGGCTCTATTTCGTCGCGGTGGACAAGAGCGGCACGACCGACTTCGCCACCACCGCCGCCCAACACGAGATCAACGAGGCGCTCGCAAAGAAGAACGGAGTCCTCTGATCGCGTCGGAGCAGCGCCGGGCCGCCGTGCTCGGCAGCCCGATCGGCCACTCGCTCTCCCCGGTCATTCACAACGCCGGGTACGCCGCAGCGGGGCTCGGCGGCTGGCGCTACGACGCCCACGACTGTGGCGCCGGCTCCCTCGCCGGCTTCGTCGCAGGGCTGGGCGCCGAGTGGGCCGGACTGTCGGTGACGATGCCGCTCAAGCAGGAGGCGCTGCGGGTCGCGTCGACGGTCGCGCCGGTCGCGGCCGCGACCGGCGCCGCGAACACGCTCGTGCGCCGTGCCGACGGGTGGCACGCCGACAACACCGATGTCGGGGGCATCGTCGACGCGGTGCGCGCAGCCGTGACCAGCCCGTTGAACGCGGGGATCGGCTCGGTCGCGATTCTCGGCGCCGGTGGCACCGCGCGGGCGGCTATCGCCGCCGCGCGTGATCTGGGTGTGAGTGACATCACCGTCTATGCCCGCCGGCCGGAGGCGCTCATCGCCCTCGACGAGGTGGCCCAACGGTTGGGTGTGCGCATCATGGGCCGGGGATGGGCCGCTGTTGACAAGGCTGTCACCGGGTCGGCCGTCACCGGGTCGGTTGCCACGGGGGCGGTCGCCGCTGGGTCGGCCGCGTCGGCAGGAGGGGTCGTCTCCACCCACGTGATCATCTCCACGGTGCCGGCGGGCGTCGCCGATTCGCTCGCCACCGCTCTCGACTGGAGCGGGCGGCCGGTGCTCTTCGACGCGCTCTATCACCCGTGGCCGACCCCGCTCGCGGTGTCGGCCGCCGCCGCCGGATGCGCGGTGATCGGCGGTCTGGACCTGTTGCTGGCACAGGCGGTGCGCCAGTTCGTGCTGTTCACCGGCGTCGCGGCACCCGTCGAGGCGATGCGTGCCGCGTTGGTCGACGCGGCACGCGCCCAGGCCTAGGCGGGCTGCCGGGGCTGAGGTTGACGCAGGGCGGCCACGAGTTCCGCGGCGACGTCGTCGGGGGTCCGCCCGTCGGTGTCGACGACGACGGTCGCCACCTCGTCATAGAACGGGCGGCGCTGGTCGAGCAGGTGTCTCATCGTGGCACGGGGATTGACGTTGAGCAGCAGCGGCCGACCCACGTCGAGCCCGACACGCCGGGTCGCCTCCGCCGCGCTGACGCTCAGATAGGCGACCCGGTGGCCGGCGAGCATGGCTCGGGTTTCGGCGGCGAGCACGGCACCGCCGCCGAGAGCGAGCACGCCGGTGCAGTCGTGCAGCGCGTGGGCGACCGCGGCCCGTTCCAGGTCGCGAAAGTGAGCCTCGCCGTCGTCGACGAAGATCTCCGGGATGGTCTTGCCCGCAGTCTCGACGATGTCGGCGTCGGTGTCACGGAACTCGACGCCGAGCGCGGCCGCGAGCAGGGTCCCGGTGGTCGTCTTGCCGGCTCCGGGCGCGCCGACGAGCACGCAGGCGGGACGCGTGTCGGTCATCGGGGCGGGGCCGGAGGCACTCATCGCATCACCAGATGGTCGAGATAGCTGGCGAGGTTGCGACGCACCTGGGCCACCGAGTCGCCGCCGAACTTGTCGGCGACCGCCTCGGCGAGCACGAGGGCGAGCATCGACTCGGCGACGACGGCGGCCGCCGGCACCGCGCACACGTCGGACCGTTGGTTGATGGCGGTGGCCGGTTCGCCGGTGGCGACGTCGACCGTCGCGAGCGGTCGGTTGAGCGACGAGATCGGTTTCATGGCCGCGCGGGCCCGGACGGGCTGGCCGGTGGTGATGCCGCCCTCGAGTCCGCCGGCCCGGTCGGTGTGGCGCACGACTCCCGCCGGTCCGGGGAAGATCTCGTCGTGGGCCACCGAGCCTCGGGACCTCGCCTGGGTGAAGGCGTCACCGATCTCCACCGCTTTGATCGCCTGGATGGAGCAGAGCGCGGCCGCGATGCGGGTGTCGAGGCGTCGATCCCACTGGACGTGGCTGCCGAGCCCCGGTGGCACGCCATAGGCGAGGACCTCCACGACGCCGCCCAGGGTGTCCGCGTCGCGGCGGGCCGCGTCGATCTCGGCGACCATTCGGGCGGAGATCTCGGGGTCGAGGCATCGCATCGGGTCGGCGTCGACCCGGTCCCGGTCGTCGGGGGTGGGGCGAGGACCGTCGGGGGCGGCGACGCCGCCGATCTCGACGACGTGCGAGACGATCTCGACGCCGATCGCCTGACTCAGCAACGCTTTGGCGACCACGCCGGCGGCGACCCGGGCGGCGGTCTCGCGGGCGCTGGCGCGTTCGAGGATCGGTCGGGCGTCGGTGTGGTCGTATTTCTGCATGCCGGCCAGGTCGGCGTGGCCGGGCCGGGGCCGGGTGAGCGGGGCGTTGCGGGCCTGGTCGGCGAGCTCGTCGGGGTCGACCGGGTCGGCCGCCATCACCGTGCGCCACTTGGGCCACTCGGTGTTCGCCACGCGGATCGCCACCGGGCTGCCCAGGGTCACGCCGTGCCGGACCCCGCTGATGATCTCGGCCTCGTCGCGTTCGAACGACATGCGCGCGCCGCGGCCATAGCCGAGTCGTCGGCGGGCGAGGTCGCGCATGATCACCTCGGTGGTGAGCGCGATTCCGGCGGGCACGTTGTCGATGATCGTCACCAGCGCGGAGCCGTGTGATTCACCCGCGGTCAGCCAACGCATGCGGCCCAGTCTGTCATGCCGACGCTTTCGCCCGGCGGATAGGCTCGGACGCGATGAGTGCGACAGCGAAGCAGACCTTCCCGCCGGGCCGCCCGCCCGCCGGGCAGAGGGTCACCCGGATCGACGTCACCGGCCCGCAGCCCTATCCGGTGCTGGTGGGGCACGACGTGGTCGACGAGGTCGTGGCCGCCGTGACGGGTGCGTCGCGCGTGGCGGTCGTGCACGCGCAACCGGTCGCGACGCACGCGGCCCGGCTGGTGTCGGTGCTGGAGCGCGCCGGACTGCGGGTGCGACCGATCGAGGTGCCCGACGCCGAGGCGGGCAAGTCGATGGCGGTCGCGGCCCGGTGTTGGGACGAGCTCGCGGCGGCCGGGTTCACCCGGTCCGACGCGGTGGTGGGCGTGGGCGGGGGAGCGGTCACCGATCTCGCCGGGTTCGTCGCCGCGTGCTGGTTGCGTGGGGTGCGCTGGGTGCCCGTACCCACGTCGTTGCTCGGGATGGTCGACGCGGCGGTCGGCGGCAAGACCGGCGTGAACATCGCCGCGGGGAAGAACCTCGTCGGCGCGTTCCATCCACCCGCGACAGTCCTGTGTGATCTGTCCATGTTGGAGACTCTGCCGGCCGCTGACCGCACCGCGGGCCTGGCCGAGGTGATCAAGTGCGGGTTCATCGCCGATTCGCGCATTCTCTCGCTTGTGGAGGATGAGCCCGATCCGACCCCGGCGACGCTGCGGGAGCTCGTCGAGCGGTCCATCGAGGTCAAGGCCCGGGTCGTGTCGGCCGATCTGCGCGAGTCGGGCCAGCGCGAGATCCTCAACTATGGCCACACGTTCGCGCACGCGATCGAGCAGGTGGAGGGCTTCACCTGGCGGCACGGCGACGCGGTCGCGGTGGGGATGGTCTTCGCCGCGACCCTCGCTCGTGAGTTGGGGCGTCTCGACGCCGACTCGGCCGACCGTCACCGGCGGGTGCTCGTCGCCGCCGGACTGCCGGTGAGCTATCGCGACGGGAGATGGCCGGATCTGCTCGCCGCGATGCGGGTCGACAAGAAGAGTCGGGGCGAGCATCTGCGTTTCGTGCTGCTCGACGAGATCGGGGCTCCGGCGGTGACGCGGGTCGAGTCCGTCGATCTGCTCGAGCGGGTCTATCGGGAGGTGAACCAATGAGCGGGGGTACGCCGCAGTCGTCGAACGGGCCCGCCCCGGTGCGCGTGCTCAACGGCGTGAACCTGGGCCGGCTGGGCAGCCGTCAGGTCGACGTCTATGGGGCGACCACCTATGCCGGGCTGGTCGAGCTGTGTCGGCACGTCGGAGCGGAGCTGGGGCTCGACGTCGACGTGCGCCAGACCGACGCCGAGCATGAGCTCGTCGGCTGGCTGCACGAGGCGGCCGACGACGGCGCGGCCGTCGTGCTCAACCCGGGGGCGTGGTCGCACTATTCCTATGCCGTGCGCGACGCGTGCGCGATGCTTCGGGCTCCGCTCATCGAGGTGCACATCTCCAACATCCACGCGCGTGAGGAGTTTCGTCACCACTCGGTCGTCTCGGCGATCGCCACCGGGGTGATCTGCGGGCTGGGCGTCGACGGCTATGCCCTGGCCCTGCGGCACCTGGCACGATGTCATCACCATGACCCTCGCTGACCTCCTCGCGCGTGACGACGCGTCCGATGATCCCGACGCCCTCTTCGAAGCCTTCGCGGGCTGGGCCCACGAGTCTGGGCTGACTCTCTATCCCCACCAGGAGGAGGCGCTCATCGAGATCCTCTCCGGGGCGAATGTGATCGTCAGCACACCGACCGGATCGGGCAAGAGCCTCATCGCGCTCGGCGCGCACGTCGCGGCGGTCGCGAGTGGTCGGCGCAGCTTCTACAGCGCGCCGATCAAGGCTCTGGTCTCGGAGAAGTTCTTCGCCCTGTGCGACGCCTTCGGTCCGGCGATGGTCGGCATGCTCACCGGTGACGCGAGCGTCAACCCCGAAGCGCCGATCATCTGTTGCACGGCCGAGGTGCTGGCCAACATCGCGTTGCGCGACGGTGCCGAGGCCGACGTCGGCCAGGTGATCATGGACGAGTTCCACTTCTACGCCGATCCGGACCGGGGATGGGCCTGGCAGGTGCCGCTCATCGAACTGCCCCGGGTGCAGTTCGTTCTCATGTCGGCCACGCTGGGCGACGTCACGCGATTCCGCGACGACCTCACGCGGCGCACCGGGGCGCCGACCGCGGTGGTGAGTTCGGCGCAACGGCCCGTCCCGCTGCTGCATTCGTTTGTTCTCACGCCGCTGCACGAGACGCTGCAGGAGCTGCTCGACACCCGTGAGGTGCCGATCTATGTGGTGCACTTCACCCAGGCCGCGGCCCTGGAACGAGCCCAGGCGCTCATGAGCGTCAATGTCTGCAGTCGGGCCGAGAAGGACGCCATCGCCGAGGCGATCGGATCGTTCCGGTTCACCGCCGGCTTCGGCCGGGTCCTGTCGCGGCTGGTCCGACACGGCATCGGCGTGCACCACGCGGGCATGCTGCCCAAATATCGCCGGCTCGTGGAGACCCTCGCGCAGGCGGGCCTGTTGAAGGTCATCTGCGGCACCGACACCCTCGGCGTCGGCATCAACGTGCCGATCCGTACGGTCGTCTTCACCGCCCTGTCCAAATACGACGGTGTCAAGACCCGCCACCTGCAGGCTCGCGAGTTCCACCAGATCGCCGGGCGGGCCGGGAGGGCCGGCTTCGACACGATCGGCCGGGTCGTCGTGCAGGCGCCGGACCACGTCGTGGAGAACGAGAAGCTGCTGGCCAAGGCCGGCGACGACGAACGCAAACGGCGTCGGGTCGTGCGAAAGAAACCACCCGAGGGTTTCGTCTCATGGGGGCGGCCGACCTTCGAACGACTGGTCGACGCCGAGCCCGAGCCGTTGCGCTCCCGCTTCGAGGTCAGCCACGCCATGCTGCTCAACGTCATCGGGCGGCCCGGCGACGCGTTCGCCGCGATGCGACACCTGCTCACCGACAACCACGAGGAACGGTCGGCTCAGCGTCGGCACATCCATCGCGCCATCGCCATCTATCGAGCGCTGCTCGCGGCCGGTGTCGTCGAGCGCCTCGACGAGCCGGACGCGGCCGGTCGTCAGGTGCGCCTCACTGTCGACCTGCAGTTCGACTTCGCGCTCAACCAGCCGCTGTCGCCATTCGCGCTCGCCGCGATGGAACTGCTCGACAGGGAGTCACCCAGCTATGCCCTCGACGTTGTGTCGATCATCGAGGCGACGCTGAGCGACCCGCGGCAGGTCCTGTCCGCGCAGCGCACCAAGGCCCGTGGCGAGGCCGTGGCGCAGATGAAGGCCGACGGCATCGACTATGAGCAGCGCATGACACTGCTCGAGGACGTGACCTATCCCCGGCCGCTCGCCGAACTGCTCGACGCGGCCTACGAGCTCTATCGGCGCGGTCACCCGTGGGTCAGCGACCATCAGGTCGCGCCCAAGTCGGTCGTGCGCGACATGTTCGAGCGAGCCATGAACTTCGTCGAATACGTCGGCTTCTATGGCCTCGCCCGATCCGAGGGTCTGGTTCTGCGCTATCTCGCCGACGCCTTCAAGGCATTGCGGCAAAGCGTGCCGGAAGAGGCCAAAGGCCCCGAACTTGTCGATCTCATCGAGTGGCTGGGAGAGCTGGTACGCCAAGTCGACTCCAGCCTCATCGACGAGTGGGAGCGCCTGCGGGACCCCGATCGGGGCACGGGCGACGTCGGCGGCGCGCTCGCCGGCCTCTCCGACGACCGTCCGCCGGCCGTCACAGCCAACGAGCGGGCCTTCCGGGTGCTCGTGCGCAACGCGATGTTCCGTCGGGTGGAGCTCGCCGCCCGGCGGCGCTATGACGAGCTGGGAGAGCTCGACGGCGACGCCGGGTGGGACTGGGAGGAGTGGGCGGCGGCCCTCGATCCCTATTTCGCGGAGTTCGGCGACCTCGGAACCGGGCCGGCGGCCCGGGGGCCGGAGCTCGTCGTCATCGACAAGGGCCCCGGCGAGTGGACAGTTCGGCAGATCTTTGACGACCCAGCCGGCGAACACGATTGGGGCATCACCGCGCGAATCGACCTCGCTGAGTCGGATGTCGTCGGTGCGGCGGTGGTGCGGGTGGTCGCCGTGGGGCCGATGTCGTCACAGTTGTGGACGTGACCTGACCACGACCGGACGCCCGGTCATGGTCAGGAGCACTCCACGCAGATGTCCTCGCCGTTGTCCTGCGCCGCGAACTGATTGCGGTGATAAACCAGGAAACAGCGGGCACATCGGAACTCGTCGGGCCGGATCGGGACGACGTTGACGACGAGCTCCTCATCGCCCAGATCGCCATCGGGCAGCTCGAACCCGTCGGCGACGTCGGTGTCGTCGATGTTGGGGCTGCTCGCGCTCGAGCGCTTGGCCTTGAGCTCGTCCAGGCTGTCCTCCTCCAGCTCAACGAGCGGGCGGCGGATCACGTCGTAATCTGTAGTTCGGCTCATGGGGGTTACCTCCCGGGCTTGGTCTCGTGGTGTAACGAACACGGGCCCCGGCGGATATGTTCCAGCTTCGCCAAATATCAGCATGATCGATACGGCTGGGCCGGGAGACCGGCCGGCACACCCCCGTGTTCCGGGAAAATGTAGCACTAATCATGAATTGCACCCGATGCAGAACCATGAAGCTGCATATGGGCATACGCCCTGGCTCGGGACCCCGCCAGGACCATCGGCGCGCTCCGAGGGCCGAGATTCCCTGGACTGTCGGCCCGGGTCGCGCCACCCTAAACATGCACGACGATCGCTGCGGGCGCACCCGCTGGCGGCGAGTTTGGTGGACAACGGAGGCTTCGATGAAGCGCAGAACTCTGGACATCCTTTTTAGTGTTGGCGGAATGCTCATGGCCGTCGTCCTGCTCTCGATCGGCTTGGTGCTGACGAGCAACTCGACCTTCGCCAACGACTATGTCACGACCCAGCTCAGCGAGCAGAACATTACCTTCAAGACCGCCGACACGCTTACCGCGGAGGAGCGTCAGGCCACGTGCCTCGTCGACAACGCGGGGCTCGCGCTCACCACCGGCAAGCAGGCGGAGTGCTATGCGAACGAGTTCATCGGGCTGCATCTGAAGTCGACCGCGAACGGTCAGACCTATGCCGAGATCGGCGTTCCCCAGTCCGAGCTGCGCGCCAAGGTCGCCGCCGCCGAGAAGAGCAATGATCCGGCCTTGTCCGACCTGCGTGACCAGCTGGCGGCGGTGACCGCCCAGCGGGAGACGTTGTTCAAGGGCGAGACGCTGCGCGGCCTGCTGCTCACCTCATATGGCTTCAGCGAGTTCGGGCGCAAAGCCGACCAGGGCGCCACAGCCGCCTATTTCGCCGCCGCGCTGCTGGCTCTGCTCTCCGCCGCCGGTCTGGTGCACGCCTTCACCACACCGAAGACCGTGCCGTTCGCGGCGGTCCGACGTGAGGACGAGTCGGATCAGCCGAACTGATCATCACAAGGCGGGAACCGGCCCACCCGCCAGCGCGTCACATCAACAGTCACCGGCGCCGCCGCTGCCTCCCGAAGCGGCGGCGCCGGTGACTTCACGACCAGTCCCAGCAGAACCCGACGATGGAGTCGTGCACGGCGTCATAGCGCACGTGCACGCAGTGTTCGTCGTCGAGCGTCATCGGGCGACGGTCCATGATCGTCTGCTGGTCGAGTCGGTCCCACCGGCCCGACCACACCGACGCCGGCAGGCGAGCCGGGTGGAACCGCACCCACAGGGTGAGGTCGCGCGTGCTGCCGAGAATCCCCCGCCGGAACTGTGGCGGAGGGGTGTCGCGATAAAGGAAGGTCGTGCGGTAGTGCAACAGGGCCGTCTCACCCTCGGCGAGCGGTCGGTCGAGCACGATGTCGACGCCGAAGAGGCCCGAGTCGTCGCGATAAAGATCGCCGACCCGTCCGCCGCGCACGACCTCGATGACGATCTGGTCGGTGTCGAACCGAAACGGGTACGTCGTGAGCCCGTCAACATTCGACCGAAATGCCTGGATAGTCTGATGTTCTGCGGGGAGTCCGTCGGGGCCCAGGTTGTGCAGTTCATGCAGAGCGAGGATCTGGGCCGCCGGGCCGGTGGAGGTCCGCCGCAGCTCACGCAGGGCATCTCCGGTGATCACCCGCACGTTGTCCGTGCCCCGCAGCAGGCCGTGCAGCCGATCGGCGTGGCGGCCGGTGAGGCCGAACGCGTCAATGAAGGCGTCCAGCGTCGCGGGGTCCAGAAACTCCTTCTCCGCCGGCTCCAGCACCCCGCGCACGACATCGAGCGGCTGGGCACCCAGGGGCCGGGGATGTGCCGTCGAACCGAATCCGAGCGCCGCGGCGACCGCCTCGACATCGAGATCCGCCGGGCCGGCCGCCGGGCGACACGGGGACTGGTGCCGCAGCCACCGGTCTCTCGGCTCGCCGGGCCGCACGAGCAACATCCTCAGATACGCGGCCACTTGGGCCTGTCGGTCGTCCACAGCCACGACGTTCACGCTAACCCACATCGGTCACTTCCGGCGCGCTGTGCGCTCGCGCGTCGGACGGTCCGGGCCGATCGCGGCGGGCGAGTGGTGAGTGCCCGGGCGAGTGCCCCAGTGGCGCCACGACCGGCGGGTGAGCCGGGCCGCGACCGGAACCGGCTCGGCGGGTAGACTTTCCGACGTTTGCCGGCGGGCGGCCTCGTGTGTGAGGCGTGATCACCCGCCTCCCCCGTCCCGACACGAAAGAGACGTTGAAGTTCACTATGGCCACCACGAATGACCTGAAGAACGGCTTGGTGCTCAACCTCGACGGCGAGCTCTGGGCCGTGGTGGAGTTCCAACACGTCAAGCCCGGAAAGGGCGGAGCGTTCGTGCGGACCACGCTCAAGAACGTCCTCTCCGGCAAGGTGGTCGACCGGACCTTCAACGCCGGCACGAAGGTCGAGACCGCCAACGTCGACAAGCGGTCGATGCAGTATCTCTACTCCGATGGCGACGACTACATCTTCATGGATCTGTCGTCCTTTGAGCAGATTCCGGTGCCGGCTGTCACGGTCGGCGACGCCGCCAACTATCTGCTGCCCGAGGCCGAGGCGCTGGTCGCCACCCACGAGAGCGTGCCCCTCTATGTCGAGTTGGCCACCAGCGTGGTGTTGGAGATCACCTACACCGAGCCGGGCCTGCAGGGCGACCGGTCGACCGGCGGCACCAAACCCGCCACGGTCGAGACCGGGGCGACTGTCAACGTCCCGCTGTTCATCTCCACCGGTGAGAAGATCAAGGTGGATACCCGGGACGGTCGTTATCTTGGTCGGGCCTGATCGGCCGAGTCCGAGCGATCGTCGGCCGCGGCCGACGCCGGCGGCGACCATCACCGGATTCAACCCGGCTCGG
Source organism: uncultured Actinomycetota bacterium (assembly GCA_963736695.1). Lineage (GTDB taxonomy): Bacteria > Actinomycetota > Actinomycetes > Mycobacteriales > Micromonosporaceae > CAVTPU01. The sequence goes on along the minus strand of CAVTPU010000004.1, from coordinate 539,799 downwards.
CGCAAGGCTCGCCGACGGGCGTTGGATGTGCTCTATCAGGCCGACCTTCGGGACGCGTCGATCGCGACGATCCTCGCCGACACCCTGATCCGGCTCGGTCGGGATCGGCCGGACTATGTGGACTACACCGTCGTTCTCGTTGAGGGAGTCGCGACCCATCGCGAGCACATCGACGAGCTGATCGCCAGCTATGCCGAGGGGTGGACGCTGGATCGCATGCCGGTGGTCGACCGGAACCTCTGCCGGATCGCCGTCTTCGAGCTCGTCCATGGCGGCGAGGTCGACGACGCGGTCGCGATCAGCGAGGCGGTCGCGCTCGCCGAGGAACTGTCGACCGACGATTCGCCGCGCTTCGTCAACGGTCTGCTCGACCGCATCGCGCGCTACGCCACCCGCTAGCGGGTGGCGTAGCGCGCGATCACACAACGGTGCGAGAGGCGTCGGCCGCCGTCACGTGCGCGTCAGGAGTTGAAGAACGCCCGCGGGTCGTCGACGAGAACCCCGGCCGCGTTGAGCCGCTCCACGAGCCCGCTGGGCGAGTCGTCGTAGGCGATGGCCAGGGCGCGCAGGTCGTCGGCCCGGATCGACAGCACCCGGCCGTTGTAGTCACCCCGGGCCTGTTGAATCGCCCGGGCGTATTTGGCGACGTAACCGAGATCGGTCTCGCCGTCGCCGGTGTTGTCATAGAGCTTGGCGAGATCGAGGACGATCTTGCCAGCCGAGTCCGACCGGGTCGGGCCCGACTCCGGCAGCAGTTCCGCCACCGGCACTCGATAGAAGTCCGCGAGTTCGGCGAGCCGGGAGACGGTGACCGCCCGGTCGCCACGTTCGTAGGAGCCGACGACGACAGCCTTCCAGCGTCCCGCCGACTTCTCCTCCACGCCTTGCAGTGACAGGCCCTGCTGCTGGCGAATGGCGCGCAGGCGGGCGCCGAGCGACTTGGCGTAGTCAGAAGCCATCAGGTACTCCCCAGAGACAGTTGGGTTGCCCAGCGATCATTACGGAGCGTGACGGTACGTGGCTCAGCTCACGTGGTCAAGTGTTGACCCCCCTCCCGGGCCATTTCCGCTCCTCAACTTGTTAGTCTGTGATCTGTTAACCGACGTCCTTTAAGGCCCGTCCCGTGAGGCGGGGAAGGAGGTCCGCCTTGGCGCACCACAGCACCGCCCAGTCGGCGACAACCAGCGACGACCAGCCCATTTCGCATGATCAGCACCGTGACGGCGGCGACAACCCCCCAGGTGCGCACGCGTCCGTGAAGACGATCGCATCGGCAGCCGACCTGGCCCGCATCACCGATCGGATCGCCCATCAGATTCTGGAGAAGACCGAAGGCGCCCGCGACACCATCCTGCTCGGAATCCCGACCAGGGGAGTGCCACTGGCACATCGACTCGCCCGCCGCATCGACGCCTTCGAGGGGGTGCGGGTGCCGGTCGGCACCCTCGACGTCACCCTCTATCGCGACGATCTGCGCCTGCGGGGCGCCCGCACGGTGGGCCCGACCGACGTGCCGGCGGGCGGCATCGACGGGCGCGGCGTGATCCTCGTCGATGACGTGCTCTTCTCCGGGCGTACGATTCGGGCCGCTCTTGACGCCCTCGTCGATCTCGGCCGGCCGCGCTCGGTGCAGCTCGCGGTGCTCGTCGATCGCGGCCACCGACGGCTGCCGATCCGGGCCGACTATGTGGGCAAGAACATCCCCACCGCGCTCGACGAACAGGTGTTGGTGTTGCTCACCGAGGTCGACGGCCTCGACGAGGTGCGCCTGACCGCGGGGGTGCCGGCATGAGCGCCCGTACGCCGGCCGTGGTCGGCTCGTCACCCCGGCCCGCGTCGGTCACCCACCCCGAACGGGACCGCTCCCCGGCACGCGGCGAACCGACCGGTCTCGGCATCCGTCACCTGCTCTCCTGCGCCGACCTCGATCGAGCCGCCGCGACGGCGGTGCTTGACACCGCGTCCGCGATGGCCGCCACCGCCGGTCGCGAGGTGAAGAAACTGCCGACGCTGCGCGGCCGCACGGTGGTCAACCTCTTCTATGAGGACTCCACCCGCACCCGCATCTCGTTCGAGGCGGCGGCGAAGCGGCTGAGCGCCGACGTGATCAACTTCTCGGCGAAGGGGTCGAGTGTCTCCAAGGGGGAGAGCCTCAAGGACACCGCCCTGACCCTGCAGGCGATGGGCGCCGACGCGGTGGTGATCCGCCACTCCGCGTCCGGCGCGCCGCACCGGCTTGCGCAGTGGATCGACGGCACTGTGATCAACGCCGGTGACGGCACCCATGAGCATCCGACCCAGGCGCTGCTCGACGCCTACACCATGCGGCATCGACACGGCCGCATCGACGGTCTGCGGGTGCTTATCGTCGGCGACGTGCTGCACAGCCGGGTGGTGCGGTCCAACGTGGCGTTGCTGCACACGTTGGGCGCACACGTCACCCTCGTCGCCCCACCGACGCTGCTGCCGGTGGGGGTGGGCGCGTGGCCGGCGCGTGTCGGCTATGACCTCGACGACGCCCTGCCCGACGCCGACGTCGTCATGATGCTGCGGGTGCAGAGGGAGCGGATGGTCGAGGCGTTCTTCCCGTCCGAGCGCGAATACGCCCGACGTTATGGACTCGACGGTGACCGGCTCAAGGCGTTGCCGTCACACGCGATCGTCATGCACCCCGGCCCGATGAACCGGGGAATGGAGATCACTCCGGAGGTCGCCGACTCCAGCCGCTCGACAATCGTCGAACAGGTCGCCAACGGGGTCAGCGTGCGGATGGCCGTGCTCTATCTGATGTTGGGAGGGTCCCAGTGACCGCGGCACACACGCCCGCATATGTGATCCGCGGGGCGAGTGTCGTGGGCGGGCAACCGTGCGACCTTCTGCTGCGCGACGGAGTCATCGCCGAGATGGGGGTCGGGCTGAGCGTGCCGGGCGCCGAGGTGCTCGACGCCGCGGGACTGGTCGCGTTGCCCGGCCTCGTCGACCTGCACACCCACCTGCGCGAGCCGGGCCGGGAGGACGCCGAGACCGTCGCCTCCGGTTCCCGGGCCGCCGCGCTCGGCGGCTACACCGCGGTCTGCGCGATGGCGAACACCTCACCGGTCGCCGACACCGCCGGTGTCGTCGAACAGGTGTGGCGGCTGGGCCGGGAGGCCGGCCTCGTCGACGTGCAACCCATCGGCGCCGTCACGGTCGGCCTGCTCGGCGAGCAACTCGCCGAACTGGGCGCGATGGCCGACTCGGCCGCCCGGGTGCGCATCTTCTCCGACGACGGGTTCTGCGTCGCCGACCCACGGCTCATGCGCCGAGGCCTGGAATACGTCAAAGCCTTCGACGGGGTGATCGCCCAACACGCGGAGGAGCCCCGGCTCACCCAGTCAGGCGATCCCGCGCACGGCGCGCAGATGCACGAGGGGGTGCACTCGGCCCGCCTGGGAATGGTCGGCTGGCCGGCCGTCGCCGAAGAGGCGATCATCGCCCGCGACGTGCTGCTCGCCGAGCACGTCGGCGCGCGCCTGCACGTGTGCCACGTCTCCACCGCAGGCAGCGTGGAGATTCTCCGGTGGGCCCGACGCCGCGCCCACGAGGCGGGCCGGCCGTCGCTGATCACCGCCGAGGTGACGCCGCACCACCTGCTGCTCACCGACGAACTCGCCGCGACCTATGACCCGATCTTCAAGGTGAATCCGCCGTTGCGCGCCGACTCCGACGTCGCCGCGCTGCGGGCCGCGCTCATCGAGGGGGTCATCGACGCGGTCGCGACCGACCACGCCCCACACGCCTTGCAGGACAAGGAGTGTGAGTGGGCCTACGCCCGCCCCGGCATGCTGGGGTTGCAGACGGCACTGTCGGTGGTGGCCGCGACGGTGCTCGATGAACTGGGCTGGGCTGGGGTCGCGCAGCGGATGTCCCGTACCCCGGCTCGGATCGCGGGGTTGACCGGGCACGGCCGTGACCTGATCGTCGGAGCCCCGGCCAACATCACCCTCGTCGACCCGCAGGCCTGGTGGACGCCCGATCCGGCCGAGTTGGCCAGCCGCAGCAGCAACACGCCATTCGCGGGCATGCGGTTGCCCACGCGGGTGGTCGCGACGTTCCTGCGTGGGCGGCCGACGGTGCTCGACGGGGTGGTGTGTCCATGACCACGACGGGTTCTCCGGGCGTTCGGCGGCTCGTGAGCGGGGTCGGCGCGCGCACCGCGGCGATTCTCGTGCTCGAGGACGGGCGCACCTTTCACGGCGAGGCGTTCGGCAGCGTCGGTGAGGTCTTCGGCGAGGCGGTCTTCACGACCGGCATGACCGGATATCAGGAGACGCTCACCGATCCCGTCCTATCACCGGCAGGTCGTGGTGCAGACCGCGCCGCATATCGGCAACACCGGTGTCAACGACGACGACGACGAGTCGGCGCGGATCTGGGTCGCCGGCTATGTGGTGCGCGACCCGGCCCGCGCCGCGTCAAGCTGGCGGGCCGTCGGCGCGTTGGAGGACCGGCTCGCGACCGAGGGAGTGGTCGGCGTCTGCGGCATCGACACTCGGGCGTTGACCCGGCATCTGCGTTCGCGTGGCGCGATGCGCGTGGGAGTGTCGAGTGTGGAGCGAGATCCTGCGCGGTTGCTTCAACGGGTCCTCGCGTCGCCGCGGATGCTCGGCGCCGACCTCTCCGCCGAGGTGAGCACGCCCCGACCATACACAGTGGACGAACGCGGTGAGCATCGCTTCACCGTGGCCGCCCTCGATCTGGGCATCAAACGCAATGTGGCACGACGGCTCGCGGCGCGCGGGGTGCGGGTGCACGTGCTTCCCGCGACCTCGACGATGGACGAACTGCTGGCCGTCGGGCCGGACGCGGTCTTCTTCTCGCCCGGGCCGGGGGACCCGGCCACGGCCGACCACGCGGTCGGGCTGGCCCGCGAGGTGCTGCGCCGGTCGATTCCGCTGTTCGGCATCTGTTTCGGCAGCCAGGTGCTCGGGCGGGCGCTGGGCTTCGAGACCTACAAACTCGACTATGGGCATCGGGGCATGAACCAGCCGGTGCTCGACCGGGTCACCGGCCGGGTCGAGGTGACCTGCCACAACCATGGTTTCGCGGTGCGGGCGCCCCTGGACACCGTGTCGCAGACCGACTTCGGTGACGTCGAGGTGAGCCACGTCTGCCTCAACGACGAGGTGGTCGAGGGGCTGCGCTGTCGTGACGTGCCGGCCTTCACGGTGCAGTACCACCCGGAGGCGGCCGCCGGACCGCATGACGCCGATCACCTCTTCGACCGGTTCGCCGAGATGATGCACCGCAGGCGCCGGCCCGACCGGGGGAGTGTCGCACCATGCCTAAGAGCGACGATCTGCGCCACGTCCTCGTCATCGGTTCCGGTCCGATCGTCATCGGTCAGGCGCTGTGAGTTCGACTATTCCGGCACGCAGGCCTGCCGGGTGCTGCGCGCCGAAGGCCTGCGCGTTTCATTGATAAACTCCAATCCGGCGACCATCATGACCGATCCGGAGTTCGCCGACGCCACCTACGTCGAGCCGATCACCCCAGAGTTCGTCGAGCTGGTCATCGCCCGGGAACGGCCCGACGCGCTTCTGCCCACCCTGGGCGGGCAGACCGCGCTCAACACCGCGGTGGCGTTGCACGAGTCCGGGGTGCTGGAGAAATACGGCGTGCGGCTCATCGGCGCCGACATCGACGCGATCCGTCGGGGCGAGGACCGGGAACTGTTCAAACACGTCGTCGCGGCGGCCGGCGACCGGATCGGTCTCGACCCGGTGGGGCTGGTCCCGCGATCGAGGGTGTGCCACACCCTGACCGAGGTGCGCGCCGCCGCCGACGAGTTGGGGCTGCCGGTCGTCGATCCGTCCGTCGTTCACCATGGGCGGGCTGGGCTCCGGCATGGCGCACACCGACGAGACGCTCGACCGCATCGCCGGGCGCCGGACTGCGCGCCTCCCCGGCGAGCGAGGTGCTCATCGAGGAGAGCGTGTTCGGGTGGAAGGAGTTCGAGCTCGAACTCATGCGCGACCGTCACGACAACGTGGTGGTCGTCTGCTCCATCGAGAACGTCGACCCGATGGGGGTGCACACCGGCGACTCGGTGACCGTGGCGCCCGCCATGACCCTCACCGACCGGGAGAAGCAGACCCTGCGGGACCTGGGCATCGCCGTGCTGCGCGAGGTGGGGGTCGACACCGGCGGCTGCAACATCCAGTTCGCCGTGCACCCCGAGACCGGACGCGTCGTGGTGATCGAGATGAACCCGCGGGTCTCCCGGTCGTCGGCGTTGGCGAGCAAGGCCACCGGTTTCCCCATCGCCAAGATCGCCGCGAAGCTCGCGATCGGTTACACCCTCGACGAGATTCCCAACGACATCACCCTGCGCACTCCGGCGGCGTTCGAACCCGCCCTGGACTACGTCGTGGTCAAGGTGCCGCGATTCGCGTTCGAGAAGTTCCCTGGTGCCGACCCCGAACTCACCACGACGATGAAGTCGGTCGGCGAGGCGATGGCGTTGGGTCGCAACTTCGCCGAGGCGTTGGGCAAGGCGATGCGGTCGATGGAGACCAGCCCGGCCGGTTTCTGGACCACTCCGGACCCGGTCGGGGCGACCCTGGAGTCGACCCTCGACGCAGCTGGGCACCCCCCACGACGGGCGTCTGATCACCGCCGAGAGGGCGCTTCGGTTGGGCGCGAGTGTCCCCGACGTCTGCCGCGCCAGCGGCGGTTTCGACCCGTGGTTCGTCGACCAGATCGCCGCGCTGGTGGATCTGCGCGCGGACCTCGTCGCCGCCCCGGTGCTCGACGAGGCGCTGCTGCGCCGGGCCAAACGGGCCGGGTTGTCCGACCGGCAGGTCGCGGCGCTGCGGCCCGAGTTCGCCGGCGAAGACGGGGTACGCACGTTGCGACACCGCCTCGGGCTGCGTCCGGTCTTCAAGACAGTCGACACGTGCGCGGCGGAGTTCGAGGCGGCCACCCCCTACCACTACTCGACCTATGAGGACGAGACCGAGGTGACCGGCTCCGACCGGCCCAAGGTGATCATCCTCGGATCGGGGCCGAACCGGATCGGCCAGGGCATCGAGTTCGACTACTCGTGTGTGCACGCGGTCATGGCGCTGCGCGACGCCGGATACGAGACCGTCATGGTCAACTGCAATCCGGAGACGGTCTCCACCGACTACGACACCGCCGACCGACTCTACTTCGAGCCGCTGACCTTCGAGGACGTGCTCGAGGTGTGGCACGCCGAGCACACCTCCGGAGTCGACGCGGGCGGCCTCGGCGTGGTCGGGGTGATCGTGCAACTGGGCGGCCAGACCCCGCTGGGACTGGCTCGCCGCCTCGCCGCCGCCGGGGTGCCGATCGTCGGCACCAGCCCCGAGTCGATCCACCTCGCCGAGGACCGGGGCGCCTTCGGTCGCCTGCTCACCGAGGCGGGGCTGCGGTCACCCGATCATGGCACCGCCACCTCCTTCGTCGAGGCCAAGCGCATCGCGGACGAGATCGGCTATCCGGTGCTGGTCCGTCCGTCCTATGTGCTCGGTGGTCGGGGCATGGAGATCGTCTACGACGACGAGACCCTGCGCGGCTACATCACCCGCGCGACCGACATCTCTCCCGAGCACCCGGTGCTCGTCGACCGGTTCCTCGACGACGCGATCGAGATCGACGTCGACGCGCTCGTCGACGCCACCGGCGAGGTCTACCTCGGCGGCGTCATGGAGCACATCGAGGAGGCCGGCATCCACTCCGGCGACTCGGCGTGCGCGCTGCCGCCGATCACGCTCGCCTCGACCGACGTGGCCAAGGTGCGCGCCTACACCGAGGCGATCGGCCGCGGAGTCGGGGTGCGTGGCCTGCTCAACGTGCAGTACGCGCTCAAGGACGACATGCTCTACGTCCTGGAGGCGAATCCGCGGGCCTCCCGAACCGTACCGTTCGTCTCCAAGGCGACGGCGGTGCCGCTGGCGAAGGCGGCGGCCCGGATCATGCTCGGCGCCACCATCGCCGAACTGCGCGCCGAGGGCATGCTCGCCGCCGACGGCGACGGGGGCGATCCGCCCGACGGCGCGCCGATCGCGGTCAAGGAGGCGGTGCTGCCGTTCAAACGGTTCCGCACCGCCGAGGGCAAGGGTCTCGACAGCCTGCTCGGCCCGGAGATGAAGTCCACCGGTGAGGTCATGGGCATCGACGTCGCCTTCGGGCACGCCTTCGCCAAGTCGCAGACCGCGGCCTACGGGTCGCTGCCGACCGCCGGCACGGTCCTCGTCACCGTCGCCAACCGTGACAAGCGCGGCATGATCTTCCCGGTCAAGCGGCTCGCCGACCTCGGGCTTCGCGATCGTGGCCACCGCCGGCACCGGCGAGGTGCTGCGCCGACACGGCGTCGACTGCGAGGTCGTGCACAAGCACTTCGAGCTCGGTCGCGACGGGCGCGACGCGGTGTGCGCTGATCTCGTCCGGCGAGGTCGAACTCATCATCAACACGCCGCAGGGCAGCGGCGCGCGGATGGACGGCTACGAGATCCGCAGCGCCGCGGTCGCCGCGGACATCCCCTGCATCACCACGATTCCCGGCGCGGCCGCCGCGGTCATGGGAATCGAGGCGTTGATCCGGGGCGAGATGACCGTACGCCCGCTCCAGGATCTGCACGAAGCCCTGGTCCGGGGCCGGCGGCGGACCGACGCGGGGTGAGCATGCTCTACGAGCGGCTCGCTGCGGCCGGTGCTGTTCCGGCTCGGCGGCGGCGACGCCGAGGCGGCGCACGAGTGGACGCTGCGTCGGCTCGGTGCGTTGTCCGACCATCCGGCGCCGCTCTCGGCACTCGCCGCGGTGGCCCGCCTCGGCGGCGCCGGCACGCCGGTGGAGGTGTTCGGGCTGCGCTTCCCCAACCCGGTCGGACTGGCGGCCGGGATGGACAAGGACGGCGTCGCGCTGTCGGGCGTGGCCGGCGCTCGGGTTCGGGTTCGTCGAGGTCGGCACGGTCACCTGGCACGCCGCAGCCCGGCAACGACCGGCCCCGGCTGTTCCGGCTGCCGCGCTCCGAGGCGGTCATCAACCGGATGGGCTTCAACAACGCGGGCGCGCGGGCGCTGGCGCTGCGGCTGAGCGCCGATCGGCCCTGGGTGGCGCGCGGGGTGCCGATCGGGGTGAGCCTCGGCAAGTCCAAGGTCACGCCGCTCGAGCGAGGCGGTCGACGACTACGCTGGCGTCGCTGCGGCGCGCTGCTACGAGCACGGCGACTACTTCGCGGTCAACGTCAGCTCGCCCAACACGCCGGGGCTGCGGGGTCTGCAGGACCGGGAGCGCCTCGACGTGCTCGTCGGCGCGCTGCGCGGCCACGTGCGGTCACTGGCCGCCGGGCGGCCGGAGAAGCCGCTGTCTGGTCAAGATCGCGCCGGATCTGACCGACGCGGCAGATCGCCGAGGTGCTGGAGGTCTGCCTGGCGCGCGGGGTGGCCGGGGTGATCGCCACCAACACCACCCTCGACCGGGCCGGAGCTGGCCGCCGCGGACGGTCGCGACCGGCGGCGCAGGCCGGCGGGTCTGAGCGGACGGCCGCTGGCCGACCGGGCCCGGCGAGGTGGTCGCCTTCGTGCACCGCGAGACCGCTGGCGGGCTGCCGATCATCGGGGTCGGCGGGATCATCGACGGCCGACGACGCGGTGCGCCTCGTCGACGCGGGTGCGAGCCTGGTGCAGCTCTACACGGGGTTCATCTACCGCGGCCCGGGTCTGGTGCGCGGGTGCGTGCGCGCGTTGGCGCGTCACGAGCGTTGATTTTCGCCGGTCGCGGAGAAGGTCGCGGGGCTGGGACGGACAGGAGAGAAACGACAATGCCAACATTTGGCGCGAGACTGGGCGAATCAATCACGGAGCGGGGGCCGCTGTGTGTGGGGATCGACCCGCATCCGGCGCTGCTGCAGCCGGTGGGGACTGTCCGATGATCCGGCCGGATTGGAACGGTTCTGCGCCACGGTGGTGGAGGCGGTCGCCGATCTGGTGGCGGTCGTGAAGCCGCAATCGGCATTTTTCGAACGATTCGGATCGGCCGGGATCGCCATTCTTGAGTCAACTATCCGACAGCTACGCGACAGGGGCATACTCGTCGTGCTCGATGTGAAGCGTGGCGACATCGGCTCGACCGCGCAGGCCTACGCACAGGCGTACCTCGATCCCGCGAGCCCGCTCGCAGTCGATGCGATCACTGTCAATCCCTACCTCGGATTCGGTTCGATAGCACCGATTCTCGATGAAGCGATGGCGCATGACAGCGGGGTCTTCGTGCTCGCCCTCACCTCCAATCCGGAGGGGGCGCAGGTGCAGCGCGCGGTCACCGCGAGTGGCCGCACGGTGGCCCAGGTGATGCTCGACGAGGTGGCTCGCCGCAACCTCGGAGCCCGTCCAATGGGCTCGGTCGGCGTAGTGATTGGCGCCACAGTCGGCGCGAATCCGTCCAGTGCGAGCAGTCGCGGGGGCGGCTCGGCTCCCGCCGCTCGTCGTGGCGTCGCCGACGTCGCAGCCCCCTCGGAGCCGGTCGGCGGGGTCGCCGAGGGCTCCGTCGACAGCGGCACCGGGCTCGACTTGTCGCAGCTCAATGGCCCTGTGCTGGCTCCCGGACTGGGTGCTCAGGGCGGTCGGCTCGAGGACCTGAACGCCGTGTTCGCCGGGCTGACGGGCGTGGTGATCCCGGCGTACTCGCGGGAGATTTTGGCGCATGGACCGAGCGTGCCGGGGCTTCGCGCGGCGATCGACCCGGACCGCTGCGGAGTGTCGAAATGTTCTGAATTATCCGTTTTTGTGACACCAATCACGCGTCACGCTGGGCGTTTTCACGCACTTACGTTGCCAAACGGCGCTCTGAGCACTAGTTTTCCCGGCGCTGGACTCACCCAGCGCACCACGAGGGACCTGAGGAGATCTGGTGCCGCTTCCCACACTCAGCCCCGAACAGCGCGCTGCCGCGCTGGAGAAGGCTGCGGAGATTCGCAAGGCCCGTGCTGAGCTGAAAGAACAGCTCAAATCGGGCAAGACGACGCTCACGACGGTGCTTGAACGGGCAGAGACCGACGACGTGGTCGGCAAGCTCAAGGTGTCGGCCGTGCTGCAGTCGATGCCCGGCATCGGCAAGGTACGAGCGACGCAGATCATGGAAAAGTTGAAAATCGCCGAGAGCCGCCGCTTGCGCGGACTCGGCGAGCAGCAGCGCAAGGCACTGCTTGCGGAGTTCGCTGTCGGCCCGCAATGACCGTCAGGTAGAAACAAGCAGTGACGACGAGACGCGACGCGCCCGGGCCGAGCCCGCCTCACCGTGCTCTCCGGCCCCTCTGGGGTCGGCAAGGACAGTGTGATCGAGCTGATCCGGGCGCGCGCGCCGTGGGTGTGGCTGTCGGTGTCGGTCACCACCCGGCGCCGACGCGACTACGAGAGCGACGGGGTGCACTACCACTTCGTCGACCGGACGGACTTCGAACGACTCGTCGACAGCGGCCAGCTGCTGGAGTGGGCGGAGTTCGCCGGCAACCTCTACGGCACCCCTCGAGGGCCCGTCGAGGCCCGCCTCGCCGAAGGCCAGCCGGTCCTCCTCAAGATCGACCTGCAGGGGGCCCGGCAGGTGCGGGTGACGATGCCCGACGCGCGGTTGGTCTTTCTCGCCCCGCCGAGTTGGGCCGAACTCAAGCGCCGCCTCGTCGGTCGGGGCACCGACGACGCCGAGACGATCCGACACCGGCTCGAGCACGCGCGCGAGGAACTCGCGGCACAGCCGGAGTTCGATGTGACGATCGTCAACCGCTTCGTCGAGCAAGCCGCCGACGACTTGCTAGGATTACTCAATTCGCACGCGACCAGCGCGATTTCGCAACCCATCACATTGTGAGGACTCTTCGTGTCGGCAACTTTCGCTAACCCTGAGGGCATCACCAGTCCGCCGATCGACGAACTGTTGGACAAGACCTCGTCGAAGTACTCTCTGGTGATCTTCGCCGCGAAGCGTGCCCGCCAGATCAACGCCTACTACAGCCAGCTCGGCGAGGGCCTGCTGGAATACGTCGGTCCCCTCGTGGAGACGACCCCTCAGGAGAAGTCGCTGTCCATCGCCCTTCGCGAGATCAACAGCAATCTCCTCATGGCCGAGCCGATCGAGGGCTGACCACATCGGCAGCCAGGCGATGACACGACCGCGGGTCATTCTCGGCGTCAGCGGCGGAATCGCCGCATACAAGGCCTGTGAGCTGTTGCGACTGCTCACCGAGTCGGGACATCGGGTGCGGGTGGTGCCCACCGCCGCCGCGTTACGGTTCGTGGGCGCCCCCACCTGGGCCGCGCTCTCCGGCGAGCCCGTCACCGCCGACCCGTTCGCCGACGTGCACGAGGTGCCCCACGTCGCGCTCGGCCGCGACTGCGATCTGCTGATCGTCGCCCCGGCGACCGCCGACCTGCTCGCCCGCGCCAGCCACGGGGCGGCCGACGACCTGCTCACCAACACGCTGCTCACCACCCGCGCGCCGGTGCTTTTCGCCCCGGCCATGCACACCGAGATGTGGCAGCATCCGGCGACCGTCGACAACGTCGACGCCCTGCGTCGGCGCGGTGCGATCGTCCTCGATCCGGCCGTCGGACGACTCACCGGAGCCGACACCGGGCCCGGTCGGCTGCCCGACCCAGCCGAGATCTTCGCCGTCGCCCGGCGACTGCTGCGGCGCGGACACCGCCCGCCCGACCTGACCGGCCGTCGGGTGCTGGTGACCGCGGGCGGCACCCGCGAGCCGATCGATCCGGTGCGGTTTCTCGGCAACCACTCGTCCGGCCGACAGGGTTATGCCCTGGCTCGGGCTGCCATCGCACGTGGGGCATCGGTCGAGCTGATCAGCGCCAACGTCACGTTGCCGGACCCGGCGGGCGCGCGAGTGTCCCAGGTCGGCACCACCGAGCAACTACGCTCGGCCACACTCGAGGCCGCCGAGCACGCGGACATCATCGTGCTGGCCGCCGCCCCGGCCGACTTCCGGCCGGCGACGGTCGCCACCGAGAAGATCAAAAAAGTGCCGGGTACGGCCGCGCCCGTGCTGCATCTGGTCACCAACCCCGACATCGCCGCCGAACTCGGCGCGGGCAAGCGTCCCGGGCAGGTTATCGTGGCGTTCGCGGCCGAGGCCACGGCCGAGACCGCGGCCGCGCTCGCCCACGCGGCAGACAAACTCACCCGCAAACGGGCTGATCTCATCGTCGTCAACGAGGTCGGACCCGACAAGGTCTTCGGCCAGGCCACCAACGCGGTGACCGTGCTCGGTCCGGAGGGTGTCATCGCGACGGTCGCTGAAGCGGACAAAGACGAGGTCGCCGACGCGATCTGGGATGTCGTGGCGGCCCGCCCGGTCTGAGACCCGCCGCCCCTAGCCTTCCCTCCGTCGACGTTTCCGCTCGCTGGCCTTCCCTCGTCGACCTTCCCGGCGGTGGTGGTGCCACTACGGTTGCCGCCACCAGCGCACCACCACCATCACCAGCGCGGTTGGGTCACCGAATTGCCGCCACCCCGCCACCTCGCCAGCACGCCGCCACCGTTCCGCCAGCACGGTTGCCGCCTCGCCGCCATCCCGCCAGCACGCCACCACCGTTCTATTGTGGACGAAGAAAGGTGGGACTTATGCGCGTATATCCGGTGCACATGACTGCATCGAGCATGATCGTGGTGTTTCCGGGCCGCTCCTGCGACCCGGAAACACCACGATCATCAACCGGTGCCTCTAAACAAGCAAAGCTGCGCGAATATAGCCTTCTATACGAGGCATATGCGGCATTCTCCGCGTGGGGGTGTGCGGAGGTGCGCGGGGGCCCGTGGCGCGGAGGTGCGCGGGGGTGCGCGGAGGTGTGCGAAGGAACAGGTGTGAGGGGGGACAGGGTATGTGCGGAGGGCATAGGAACGCTGAAGACGCGGCGCCTGCTGCGCCCGGCGTGCGGGGTCGTTCGTGCCAGTGGTGCGCCTAGTGCCATTGGGGCCTGTGGGAAGAGGACCGAGACGCACCGAGACACACCAAGACACACCAAGACACACCACGGAGGCGTCGAGGGTCGCGCCGCTTCTCGCGACGGACCGTACGGCGACCGTCGGACTCTCGGGCGGACAACGGTTCGTCACCGGTGCGTGACGCGAGATATCAATCAAGGGGTTTCGGGTCGGCTGCGGCTCAGCGGGTGTGTCGGCAGCGATAGAATCGCGGCCACCACCGAAATGTCGTCAAGCATTCAGGGAGCACCGTGGCACGCCGCCTTTTCACGTCCGAGTCGGTTACCGAAGGCCATCCGGACAAGATTGCCGACCAGATCAGCGACGGCATTCTCGACGCGATGCTGGCCGCCGACCCGCGCAGCCGGGTCGCCGTCGAGACTCTGATCACCACCGGCCAGGTGCATGTGGCGGGTGAGGTCACCACCAAGGCCTACGTCGACATCAACACCATCGTGCGGGAGACCATCCTCGGCATCGGTTACGACTCGTCGAAGAAGGGCTTCGACGGGGCCTCCTGCGGGGTGAACACGGCGATCGGTGCGCAGTCACCCGACATCGCCCAGGGCGTCGACAACGCCATCGAGTTGCGTCACGGCGAGTCGGAGAGCGCGCTGGACGCGCAGGGCGCCGGCGACCAGGGCATGATGTTCGGTTTCGCCTGCTCCGAGACCCCGGAGCTCATGCCCCTGCCGATCGCGCTCGCCCACCGCCTCGCCCGTCGGCTCTCCCTGGTGCGCAAAGACGGCACGGTGCCCTATCTGCGGCCGGACGGCAAGACCCAGGTCACCATCGAATATGACGGGCTGCGCCCGGTGCGGCTGGACACCGTGGTGGTCTCCAGTCAGCACGCGCCGGACATCTCGTTGGAGTCGCTGCTCAGCCCGGATGTGCGCGAGCACGTGATCACCCCAGAGCTGGAGAACCTTGGGCTCGACACCGACGGCTATCGGCTGCTGGTCAACCCGACCGGCCGGTTCGAGGTCGGCGGCCCGATGGGCGACGCGGGCCTGACTGGACGCAAAATCATTGTCGACACGTACGGGGGATATGCCCGCCACGGCGGCGGCGCTTTCTCCGGCAAGGACCCGTCCAAGGTGGACCGCTCCGCGGCCTACGCGACGCGGTGGGTCGCGAAGAACATCGTCGCGGCCGGGCTGGCCGAGCGGTGTGAGGTTCAGGTGGCGTACGCGATCGGCAAGGCCCACCCGGTGAGCCTGTTCATCGAGACCTTCGGCACCGAGGTGGTCCCGATCGAGCGCATCGAGCAGGCCGTCAAGGAGGTCTTCGACCTGCGCCCCGCGGCGATCATCCGGGACCTGCACCTGACCCGCCCGATCTATCAGGCCACCGCGGCCTATGGCCACTTCGGCCGCGAGCTGCCCGACTTCACGTGGGAGCGCACCGACCGGGTCGCGGATCTCAAATCCATCGCCGCGGCCTGACCTCGTTCGACTCTCGCCCCGGGCCCGGGTGAAGGACGCGCCAGTGACCACTGGACGTTCGTTGCCACCTGCCTCGGGGCGAGAGATCGCTCACGTCGCGGTCGACGTGCCGTTGACCCATCTCGACCGGCCGTTCGACTATCGGGTGCCACCCGAGCTCGACGCCACCGCCGTGCCGGGATGTCGGGTGCGGGTGCGTTTCGCCGGTCGGCTCGTCGACGGTTTCGTGCTCGACCGCAGCGCGGAGTCGACGCACACCGGTCGGCTCGCCCCGGTGGAGAAGGTGGTCTCACCCGAACCGGTCCTCACCCCGCCGGTGGCGGCGCTCGCCCGCGCGGTCGCCGACCGTTATGCCGGGGTGCTCGCCGACGTGCTGCGCCTGGCGGTCCCGCCACGGCACGCCCGTGTCGAGCGGGAAACCGGCACGCCCGCCCCCATCCCCGACACCGCCCAGCCCACGCCGCCGATGCCCGACCCGGCCGCCGGTTGGGGTCGTTATGTCGCGGGCCCGGAGTTTCTCACCGCCCTCGGCGACGGACGCAGCCCACGAGCCGTCGTCACCGCGCTCGCTGGCGAGCGGTGGGCGACGAGGATCGCCGAGGCCGCCGTCGCGACTGCCCACAGTGGCCGATCAAGCGTGCTTGTGGTGCCCGATGCCCGTGACCTCGACCTGCTCGACGGGGCGTTAACCGAACTGCTCGGCGGGCCGGACCAGCACGTCGCACTGCACGCCGCACTCGGTCCGGCGCAACGCTATCGCCGGTTTCTGCGGGCGTCCCGGGGGCAGGTCCGGATCATTGCCGGCACCCGGGCCACGGCGTTCGCGCCCGCGCACCGTCTCGGCCTGGTCGCGATCTGGGACGACGGCGACGACCTGCATGTCGAGCCTCGCGCGCCCTATCCGCACGCGTTGCAGGTGCTGCTGCAGCGGGCCCGGCTCGAGCAGGCCGGGGCGCTCGTCGCCGCCACTACCCGTAGCGCCGAGGCACACCTTCTCGTGGAGACCGGGTGGGCCCAGCCCGTGGCGCCGACCCGCGATGAGGTTCGCCGGTGGGCGCCTCTGGTGGTGCCCACCGGCGACGACAGCGACCGGGCGCGCGACCCGGGGGCGTCGAGTGCGCGGCTGCCGAGTGTGGCGTGGCGCGCGGCTCGTGATTCCCTCGCGGCCGGCGCGCCGGTGCTGGTGCAGGTGCCCCGCCGAGGCTATTTCCCTTCAGTGTCGTGTGTGGAGTGTCACACTCCGGCGCGGTGCCCGCACTGCTCCGGACCGTTGTCGCTCGGCGCGGCCCGCGCCGTCGCGACGTGCCGGTGGTGCGCGCGTCCGTCAGCCGACTACGCGTGCCCGCAGTGCGGTGCCCGCCGGTTGCGGGCCGGGGTGGTTGGTGCCCGACGCACCGCCGAGGAGCTTGGGCGGGCATTTCCGGGCATCACGGTGCGCACCTCCGGCCGTGACGCGGTGCTTGACGTGGTGCCGGCCGAACCTGACCTGATCATCGCGACCCCGGGCGCCGAACCCACCGCCGTCGACGGTTTCGGCGCGGTGTTGCTGCTCGACACGTGGGCGCTGCTCACCCGCGCCGACCTGCGGGCCGGCGAGGAGGCGTTGCGGCGGTGGCTGCGCGCGGCGACCCTCGCCCGCCCGGCGGCGCGGGGCGGGCGCGTGGTGGTGGTCGCCGACGGGGGCCTCACTCCGGTGCAGGCCCTGCTGCGGTGGGATCCGGTGACGTTCGCGGCCCGCGAGCTGGCCGAGCGTCGCGAGCTGGGGTTCCCGCCGGCCGCGCGCATGGCGAGCCTGACCGGCCCGGCGGACGCGGTCGCCGAGTTTGTGAGCCTGCTCGAACTGCCCGACGGGGCCGAGGTTCTCGGCCCCGTCGACTCCGGTGACCAGGAGCGAATGCTGATCCGGGTGGCGACGCGGACCGCTGGCGGCGCGCTCGCCGCGGCGTTACGAGCCGCCGCAGGGGTGCGCAGTGCCAGAAAGGCGACTACCTCCGTACGGGTGCAGATCGATCCTCGCGAGTTATGGTGACCGCGTGGAGAACACCGGATCCGGCCAAGAATTCGGCGAGGTGGTCGCACCCCTGCTGACGCCCGAGGGGCGCGTCAACCCGTACCC
The DNA here is from genome assembly GCA_963736695.1 of uncultured Actinomycetota bacterium. Classification (GTDB taxonomy): domain Bacteria; phylum Actinomycetota; class Actinomycetes; order Mycobacteriales; family Micromonosporaceae; genus CAVTPU01. The sequence continues at coordinate 522,242 of CAVTPU010000004.1, read as the reverse complement.
CATCTATGCCGCGATTCGCGAGATCGCGCCGTTCGCGCCCGCCGGCGAGGGGGTCTTCGTCGCGACCGGATATGAGGTCATCGACGCGGTGCTGCGTGACGCGCGGATGCAGGTGCAGGGCGCGGCGCGGCTGGACGTCGTGGCGCCCGGGTGGGAGGCCAGCCGCGCGGTGCGGTCGATGGCTCGGTCGGTCCTGTTCGCCAACGCGCCCGATCACACCCGGGTGCGGCGGCTCGCCAGCGGCGTCTTCACCGCCCGACGGGTCGGTGAGCTGCGCGAGACGATCGCCGGGCAGGTCGCGACCCAGACCGACGCGTTGGCCCGTGCGTTAACCACACAGTCCTCTGTGGACTTTTTGAGCGAGTTCGCCTTTCCACTGCCGATCGCGGTGATCTGCGCTCTCCTCGGCCTGCCCGCCGAGGACCACACGTGGTTCCGGTCCCGGGCGGCGGCGTTGACCGTGGTCTTGGAACTGACCGCCGCCGCCGGCGACCTCGACGAGGCCGACGCGGCGACCGGCGAGCTGGAGGACTATTTCAGCGATCTGATTGTGCGGCGACGACGCGACCCACGGGAGGATCTCACCACCGCCCTGGTGCGCTCTCATGACGCCGATGGATCGACGCTGACCGGAGCGGAGCTGCTGGCGAATCTCATCCTGCTGCTCGTCGCGGGTTTTGAGACCACCACCAACCTGCTCGGCAACGGCCTGGTGACCCTGTTGCGTGAGCCGGAGTGGGCGGCGCGACTACGCTCCGACGACACGCTCGCCCCCGCGTTCGTCGAGGAGATAGCGCGGTTCGACTCTCCGGTGCAGCTCACCTCGCGTTGGTGCCCGGATTCGCTGGAGATCGGCGGGGTGAGTGTGCCCGCCGGTGCCGAGATCCTGCTGCTCATCGGTGCGGGAAACCGTGACCCAGGCACGTTCACAGACCCGGACAGTTTCGACCCGGGACGCTATCTCGGCTCGTCGTCGGATTCTGCGCCGCTGTCGTTTGGCGCCGGTGCCCACTTCTGTCTCGGGTCTCCGCTGGCCCGGCTCGAGGCTCAGCTCGCCTTCCCCGCGTTGTTTCGCGCGTTGCCCGACCTGCGTCTCGCCGTCGACCCGCCGCGTCGTGACCGGCTGACCCTGCGCGGCTATGCCGAGGTGAGCGTCACAACAGGCTGACCCTGCGGCGTCAGGGAGAGGTGAGCCTGACGTCGAGGTTGGTATAGGTCGGGCCGCTCGTGCAGAGCTCGGCAAGCTCGCGGGCCAGCGCGTCGATCTCCGGCCGGCTGCTGTTGGCCATCGCGGCCTCATAACTGGGGAACTCCACGATGGTCATGTAGTGGTTGGGTCGGTCGTGGTCGCGGGTGTGCTCTATCCGCACATACGGCGCGCCGCTGTCAGTGTTTGTGGGAATTCCGTCCCGCAGGCGAGCCCACGCCTCGGCCGACCGGTCGGTCTCATAGTCGATGATCTGAATGAACGACATCGCCCACCCCCGCTGTGAGTCGGCCGGCGACCCGGTCCGATCCGCGTTGTCCGAATCGACGTTACCGGCTGGGAGCGCGCACCGGTGCGCTGATCGCCGACCCGGCTAGGGCATCCGTAGACTGGAGCGGTTGCCTCACCGTCTCCCAGGGGGAAAGCCTGTGACCGTCCAGCCGATCCGACTCTTCGGCGACCCTGTTCTGCGCACGTCCGCCGACCCGGTGGTCGACTTCGACAAGGAGTTGCGCCGACTGGTCAAGGACCTCACCGAGACGATGCTCGACGAGGGTGGGGCGGGTCTGGCCGCCCCGCAGATCGGGGTTGGCCTGCGGGTCTTCACATTCGACGTCGACGACGTCGTCGGGCACCTCATCAACCCAGAACTGCACTTTCCGGACGAACAGGAGCAGGACGGGCCCGAAGGGTGCTTGTCGATGCCCGGGATCTACATCGACACCAAACGGCGCATGAACGTGGTCGCGACCGGATTCAACGAACACGGCGAACCCGTTCGACTGATCGGCACCGGCATGATGGCACGGTGCTGCCAACACGAGACCGACCACCTCGAGGGTGTGCTCTTCCTCGACCGGCTCGACCTGGCCGCCCGCAAGGAGGCGATGCGCCAGATCCGCCAGGCCTCCTGGTATGACCCGGCCGCCCCGCCGACCGTGAAGATCAGCCCCCACCAGCCGTCGATTTTCGGCCGGTAGGGCGCGACGTGCGACTCATCTTCGCCGGAACACCCGAGGTCGCGATCCCCAGCCTCGACGCCATCCACGCCAGCGGACACGAACTGCTCGCCGTGCTCACCCGCCCCGACGCGCCGGCGCGGCGCGGCCAACGCCTCACCCGGTCACCGGTCGGTGCCTGGGCCGACGCACACGGTGTCGAGGTGCTCACCCCGACGAAACCCGCCGACCCGCGGTTCGTCGAGCGACTGACCGACCTCGACCCCGACTGCGTCCCGGTGGTCGGCTACGGCGCTCTCGTGCCCCCGTCGCTGCTCGAGCAGATCCGGTACGGCTGGGTCAACCTGCACTTCTCCCTGCTGCCCGCGTGGCGCGGGGCGTCGCCCGTGCAGCACGCCATCATGCACGGCGACGAGGTCACCGGCGCCAGCGTCTTCCAACTCGAGAAGGGGCTCGACACCGGACCGGTCTTCGGCACGCTCACCGAGTCGATCCGGCCCCGCGACACCACCGCCGACCTGCTCACCCGCCTCGCGACCGGCGGCGCGGGCCTGCTGCTCACCGTGCTCGACGCGATCGCCGACGGCACTGCCGTCGCGCTCGCCCAACCGGCCGACGGGCCCAGCTATGCCGCGAAACTCACCGCCGACGACGCCCGCGTTCGATGGTCCGACCCCGCCTTCGCCGTCGACCGTCGAGTGCGGGCCTGCACCCCGGCTCCCGGCCCATGGACCACATTCCGCGACGAACGGATCAAGCTGGGGCGGGTGACGCCTGCGCCGGACGACCCGCCGCCCGGCCCGGCGCCAAGCCTCGCGCCCGGCGAGATCGCCGTGAGCCGTCGCGACGTGCGAGTCGGCACCGCCACCGACCCCGTGCTCCTCACCGAGGTGCAGGCCCCCGGCCGACGCCCGATGCCGGCCACCGACTGGGCCCGCGGAGCCCGCGTCAGCCCCGGGGAGCGATTCGCGTGACGTCGCCGAACAACCAGCGCAGACCGGGTCGGGTCGGCGGGGTCCGGCCCGAGCGGGACGCGCCGGCCGGAACCCGCCGCACCGCGCCCCGGTCTGCGGTCACACCCGCCCCGAACCGTGGGGTGAGCTTCGACGCCGACCCGGCTCGCGCGGCCGCCTTCACCACGATCGCGGCCGTGCACCGCGACGACGCCTACGCCAACCTCGTGCTGCCCCGACTGCTGCGCGAACGCGGCATCACCGGTCGCGACGCCGCCTTCGCCACCGAACTCACCTATGGCACGCTGCGCCTGACCGGACAACTCGACGCGATCATCGCCGACGCCGCCGGCCGCGCGGTCGACCGCATCGACCCACCGGTGCGCGACGCCCTGCGGCTGGGCGCCTATCAACTGCTGCACACCCGCGTGCCGGCGCACGCGGCGGTCGCCACCACCGTCGACCTCGTGCGCGCCGCGTGGCCGGCCGGCGCGGGCTTCGCCAACGCCGTGCTTCGCCGGATCAGCGCCCGCGACCTCGCCCAGTGGCTCGACGCACTCGCCCCGACCGACCCGGTGAGCCGGCTCGCCCTGAGCCACGCCCACCCCGAGTGGATCGTGCGCGCCATGCGCGACGCCCTCGGCACGCGGGCCGACGAGATCGACACGGCGCTCGCCGCCGACAACGACCGACCCATCGTGCACCTGTGCGCCCGGCCCGGGCGGGTCACGGCCACCGAACTCGCCGCACGCTCCGGCGGCTCCGAAGGGCGATTCTCCCCGTACGCGGTGCGGCTGCCCGACGGCGCGCCCGGCGACCTCGACGCCGTCCTCCACGGGCTGGCGCACGTGCAGGACGAGGGTTCGCAGCTCGTCGCCGCCGCGCTCGCCGACGCCCCCATTGACGGTGCCCGGGCCGGCGTCGGCCCGGCCGACGGTGTCTCGGCAGACGGGGAGCGGTGGCTGGACATGTGCGCCGGTCCGGGTGGCAAGGCCGCGTTGCTGGCCTGCCTCGGCGCTCAACGCGGGGCGCACCTGACCGCGGTCGAGGTGGCACCGCACCGCACCGACCTGCTGCGTCAGTCGGTCGCAGGGCTCGGCGTGCGGGTGGTCTGCGCCGACGGTCGGGACGTGGGGGAGCACGAGGCGTTGCCCGTGGGCGGCTTCGATCGGGTGCTCGTCGACGCGCCGTGCAGCGGCCTCGGGTCGCTGCGCCGCCGCCCCGAGGCGCGGTGGCGGCGTCAGCCCAGCGACCTGCCGCCGTTGACCGCGCTGCAACGCCAGTTGCTCACCGCCGCGTTGCGGGCGGTGCGGCCCGGGGGAGTGGTGGCCTACGTCACCTGTTCGCCGCACCAGGTCGAGACCGAGGTGACCGTGCGCGAGGTGCTCCGCCGACTCCCAGCAGAATCCACAGTGGAGCTGTTGGACGCGCGTACCGTGTTGTCGGATCGGCTGGACGATCTGGGTGAGGGCCCGATGGTGCAGTTGTGGCCACATCGTCATGGCACCGACGCGATGTTCCTGGCGTTGCTGCGCCGCGTCACCTGAGATTTCGCCGTAGTCCTTCACCGGCCCGTGATCGGCGTGCGAGGAAGGCTCGACTCGGTCTCGGGTCAGTCGATTCGAGACCAGACCAGTCCATCGAATGCGATGACATCTTTCGGTCCGATCGACCACAGGACGCCGTCGGCTGCGCTGAGATGATAGAACGTCACGGCCCCAGTCGAACTCGTGTCCACGATGGACACCACACTTCCATCGTACGCGTACAAAGCGTGCATCGTCGCGAGATAGAGCCGTCCGTCGAACCACTCGGCGCTCCAGATATCGTCGAGGAGGGGCGCAGTGGGAACTCTCGTCCACGTCCGGCCTCGACCGCGAACGAGCAGCCCGGCCCGACCGGTAGCGTAGGCCACCCCGTCACCGGCGCACCGGATTCCGGTCAGCACGCGGTCGGTGGGGCTGGGCAGCCGGGTCCACAGGCACCCGTCGAACCCCCAGATCTCACCGTTCCAGCCCACGGAGTAGATCTCGGTGGCGGAGAACCCGTCAACCGCTTCGAAGCCGACCACCCCGTCGTCCGTCGACCCGGGTCGGGCGCCGGCGTCGATCCGTTCCCAGGCCCCTGCCGGGCCGCGACGGAACGCCTGCCGATCCATGCCCACGGCCAGGACAGAGCCCGCGACAGACCGAACACCCCGAATGCGTCGGACTGGGTCGTCCTCGGCGTCGGTCAGCCGCTCCTCATGTCGGTCGCCGCTGCCGAGAAACAAGGCGTGGCCGTCAACGCTCACGGTGCACATCTGGTGTAGCGGCCCAGTCGTGATGCACATGCCCGCAGCGGGCCAGAGCATTCGCCCGCCGTCACGCCACGTGCCCGCATCCCACTCGAGTATGTCGGTGTGCGGATAGTCGGCGGCGGTGAGTTCGTCGACGGTCATCGCGACATAGGCCAAGTCTGCCTTGCGAACCGCGCCGGTCTGGAAAGACCACGCATCCATCCATGTCATCGCACGGGTCTCCTGACGAACGCGAGGACCGCAAGCTGACCAGCCACAGAAGCCGGCCCGCTCGCGGTCCTTGTTGTGTATGCGCCGCAGAGATCGGCGGTCACCCAAAAAGTTTACGGATAAAGAGTGAGACCCGCATCCAGGGCGACGTCGATGGCGTCTTGGGCGGTCAATGGCTGCGACGCGGCCGTGTGGGAGGGACTGCTGGTGCCCACCTCGGTCGCGTTGATGCAGAGCACCTCAACGATCACCCCGTCCGCACGTGTCACTGTGGCGCCCGTCCCCCGGAACCGCTTGCCGCCTCCGCCCGTGCTCGGGCCATCACCGAGCGTCGGAAACGAAACGATGAGTTCGCCGTGCGGCCCTTTCCGATCTTTGCAATTGATGCCGGCGGACTCTTCTCCGCCGCCCTCATTGTTTGCGGCGCAGGTGAGTGTGAAGCCTTCCACCGGCATTCTGACGGTGATCTCGACCGTGCCCGTGCGGCCGTGCCCCTTGACCAGGTAGGCGACGTTATATTCGAAGAAGTCTGAAGCCTCTTCGTGCGTCATCGGGGTGGACTTGGTGATCGTCAGGCCGGGCACGGCTTTGCGCAATGCGGCTTTGGCCGCCTCGTTGAGTCTCGCTTTCGCGGCCTCAGGACTTTCGGTTGGGCGTCCGTCCTTGGTGGACTTCGGCGACGATGACGCCGAGGGAGTCGCCGTCGGTGACGCGAGCGTCGCGGCAGGTGCCGCAGCCGTCTGATTGCCTGTCGTCGCGGCCGACTCGCCGCCGAGGACGGTCACAAATCCGGCTGCGGCGGCGAGCAGGGTCACGCTCGCGGCACCGGCTGTCGCCATGAAACGCATGCGCTGCCGACGCACGCGGCGACCGAGCGACTGCATGCGGTCCGCGGGCGCGGCCAGCGGTGGTATCGCGTCTAAAACGACACGACGAAGATCGGGCTCATTCATGCGTCTGCTCCTTGATATGTGATGGATCGCAGATCCGGGGAGTTGCGAAGCGCGGCCAACGCCCGCCGGGCCTGTGTCTTGACCATTCCTTGCGAGCAGCCGAGCACGGTGGCCACTTCGGCGACGGGACGATCCTCGATGTAGCGCAGGATCACGATGGCTCTCGTCTGATAAGACAGCTGCGCGAGTGCATGCCGCACGGCATCCCGGGTTGCCGCGTCTGAAGCCACATCCGTTCCGCCCGAAACGTCGGGCAGCTCACCGACGGGAAACTCAGACCGCCAGCCTCGCCGCCACCAGGTGGCGTGTGTGGTGAAGAGGATCCGCCGGACGTATGCCTCGGGACTGCCCGCCCGCTCCACGGTTCGCCAGTGTCGCCACGCCTTCGCCAGCGCGGTCTGCAGCAGGTCCTCGGCCCGCCCCGCGTCGCCTGTGAGCAACCACGCGGACCTCAGCAGGGCATGCGATCGAGCCGTTACGAACTCGACGAAGCTGAGCGGCGGCTCAGGCGTTCTCATGCTCAACTCTCATGTCCATAAAGACTCCGTGGCGCCGTAGTTGGAAACAGCACCTCGAGATGAATCTCCAGACCTGGCGGTCTTCAACCGGATAGTGGGTGATCTCTTGCCGGGATCGGTTCGTAGACTGATCAGGTGACACCCGTACCTCCCGTCGACGCGCAGCCGCCCGTGATCATCGCGCCGAGCCTGCTCGCCGCCGACTTCGCCCGGCTAGGCGAGCAGGCACGTCTGGTCGAGGCCGACGTCGACTGGTTGCACGTCGACGTCATGGACAACCATTTCGTGCCGAATCTCACGATTGGTTTGCCGGTGGTCGAGTCGTTGCGGGCGGCGACGAGCGCGCCGTTCGACTGCCACCTCATGATCGAAGATCCAGACCGATGGGCCATTGGGTACGCCGAAGCCGGCGCCCACAATGTCACGTTCCACGCCGAGGCGGCGAAGGACCCGATCGCGATCGCGCGCGATCTGCGGGCGGCCGGGTCGCTCGCGGGGCTCGCGATCGACCGGGACACCCCGGTCGAGGGTTATCTCGACCTGTTGCCGCACTTCGATCTCCTGCTGATCATGACGATCAAGGCGGGGTTCGGCGGGCAGCGTTTCATGCCGGAGCTGCTCGACAAGGTTCGTTCCGCCCGCCGTCGCATCGCCACCGGTCACCTGCGGGTGCGCATCGAGGTCGATGGAGGCATCAGCGAGGAGACGATCGGCGCGGCCGCCGAGGCCGGCGCCGACAGCTTCGTCGCGGGGACCGCGGTCTATGGCACGGCTGACCCGGCGGCCGCAGTCCGGCGGTTGCGTGCACTGGCCCAGGCCGCCACACGGGCGTAGCGGCGGGCGGAGCTCACCCGCTACGGTCACTCAAGGTGTGGGGAGGGGAGCAGCACGTGTCGAACCCGACCGGCGAGCAGCGCAGTGAGCACATTCTGGTGGTCGACGACGACGTACACATCGCGTCGTTTGTCCGGTTTGAGCTTGAAAGCAAGGGCTTCACCGTCGACGTCGCGCACGACGGCGCCACCGCATATCGGATGATCCTCGCCAATCAGCCGGATCTGCTCATCGTCGACCTCATGATGCCGATCATGGGCGGGATGGAGCTGACCCGCAAGCTGCGCGCCGACTCGCTGACCTCGGTGCTGCCGATCATCATGCTGACGGCGAAGGGCATGGCCTACGACAAGGTCATGGGGCTCAACGAGGGGGCCGACGACTACCTCGTCAAACCATTCGAGACCATGGAGCTGGTGGCGCGGATCGAGACGATTCTGCGGCGCAGCCAGGAGTTTCGCGACATCTCCCCACTCACGGGGCTGCCCGGCAACTCCCGCATCCTGCGCGAGGTCGACACCCGGATCCGGATCGGGGATCCGTTCGCCGTCTGCTACTGCGACATCGATGGATTCAAGGCGGTCAATGACGCGTACGGATTCGCGCGCGGTGACGAATTCATCAACACCCTCGCCCGGGAGCTGGCCCGGGCGGTGCGAGAGACGAGCGGGCCGCCGTCCTTCCTCGGCCACATCGGCGGCGACGACTTCGTCGTGGTCTGCCACCCCGACCTCATCCTGCCGTTGATCGAGGTCGCGGTCGCCCGGTTCGAGAAGGCCGCCGACGGGCTCTATGACGAGCACGACCGCGCGCGGGGTTATGTCACCGTGCGCGACCGCACGCGCGGCAACCATGACGTTGGCCTGGTCATGGTCTCCACCGGGGTGGCCCTGTCGACCCGGCGGGCCTACACCGACGCTCGGGAGCTCATCGCCGACGCCGGCGAGATGAAGAAGGTCGCCAAGAGCCAGCCCGGCTCCTACATCGCCGTCGACCGCCGCGGCGCCTGAAGCCTCGGCGCGAATGTCGCCGGATTGCCCTCTTCCTTGTGATGTTGCTCCCCCCACTCCCCACCAGTCCCGGTGGCGTGGCAGACTCGAAAACACCCATCAGCGCGCTGGCGGGATTCGGTGAAATTCCGAACCGGCGGTGATCCGGGCCCGTGCCCGGTCAGCCCGCGACCCGGTGGCAGCCAGCCACCGGTGGATCCGGTGTGAATCCGGGGCCGACGGTTGGTCAAGCCGTCCGAGCTCAACCCCGGACGTGCCCGGCCAGACAGTCCGGATGGGAGACAGCGCGCGGTCGGCACGTTCACGCCTGTCCGCGTGCGCGTGCTACCGCTGTTGTGCCCGCCGTCCGCGCGCCTGACCCCGGCGCGACAGAGGGACGAAGCCATGGCGAGCCCAGCGGAGACCGGCTCCATCGAAGACCGCGCGATGCTGCGCGCGATCGAACTCGCCGCCCACGGTCTCGGCACCACCAGCCCCAACCCCATCGTCGGATGCGTGATTCTTGACGCCGCCGGCGTCGTGGTCGGAGAGGGTTTCCACGCCTACGCCGGCGGCCCGCACGCCGAAGTTCGCGCCCTCGCGGCCGCCGGGGACCGGGCCCGCGGCGGAACCGCCGTCGTCACCCTCGAACCGTGCGACCACACCGGACGCACCGGCCCCTGCACCCAGGCGCTCATCGCCGCCGGCGTCACCCGGGTCATCGCAGCCGTCGCCGACCCCAACCCCGCCGCCCGCGGCGGGATCGAGACACTGCGCGCCGCCGGGATCGACGTCGAGCTGGGCGCCAGGGCGGCGCAAGCACACGCGGGCAACCTCGGCTGGCTCACCTCCACCGCCCGAGCCGCCGCCGGTGATCCGCGCCCGTTCGTCATCTGGAAATTCGCCTCCACCCTCGACGGCCGGTCCGCCGCCGCCGACGGCACCAGCCAGTGGATCAGCTCACCCGAGTCCCGCGCCGACGTGCAACACCTGCGATCCACTGTGGACGCCATCATGGTCGGCGTCGGTACCGTACTCGCCGACGACCCGCACCTGACCGCGCGCACCGGCGCCGGGGCACTGGCCAACCGCCAACCACTGCGGGTCATCGTGGACTCCGCCGGGCGTACCCCCCAATCAGCCCGGGTCCGCGACACCGCGGCACGGACCTGGATCGCGACCGCCGCCGACGTCGGGGCCGGCGGCGACGGCCGAGTCGACCTCGGCCTGCTCGGCCCGGCGCTGTTCGAACGGGGCTGCCGGCGGGTGCTGCTCGAGGGCGGCCCTACCCTCGCCGGCGCGTATCTGAGGCGGGGACTCGTCGACGAGGTCGTCGGATATGTCGCGCCGAAACTGCTCGGAGCCGGGCCGGCCGCGCTCGCGGCGGCGGGCATCGGAACCATCGCCGAAGCCATCGACCTGGAGCTCACCGACGTTCGGCGGGTCGGCGCCGACCTGCGCATCAGCGCGACGCCACACCGCCGAGACCAGCCGCCGGCGGCGCCGGCGGACAGATGAGGAGAAGTCAATGTTCACCGGGATCGTCGAAGAACTGGGACACATCGTCGACCTCAGCTGGCACGGTGAGGCTGCGGTGCTGCGGGTGCGGGCACCACTGGTCAGCGCCGACGTCGCGGCCGGCGACTCCGTCGCCGTCAACGGCGTGTGCCTGACCGTCGTCGAGATCGGCGACGGCTCGTTCACCGCCGACGTGATGAAGGAGACCGTCAACCGGTCGAGTCTGGGCTCACTGTCCGGCGGTGACGTCGTCAACCTCGAACGGGCCGCGACCCTCAACAGTCGCCTCGGCGGTCATCTCGTGCAGGGACACGTCGACGCGGTCGGCACCGTGCTCGCCCACACGCGTGGCGAGCGGTGGGACGACGTGCGCGTGTCGATGCCCGTCGGGCTGAGTCGCTACGTCGTGGCGAAAGGGTCGATATGCGTTGACGGCGTCTCGCTCACCGTCGTCGACGTCGACGACACCGGATTCAGCGTCAGCCTCATCCCCACCACGCTCGCGGCCACCACCCTCGGCCGGGTCGAGCCCGGAACCCTGGTGAACCTGGAGGTCGACGTGATCGCCAAATATGTCGAGAAACTCGTCACCGGGAGGATCGCGTGACCGCGTTCGCCAGCATCGAAGAGGCGATCAAAGAAATCGCCGCAGGCCGCGCCGTCGTCGTCGTCGACGACGAAAACCGGGAAAACGAAGGCGATCTGATCTTCGCCGCCCAGATGGCGACCCCCGAACTCATGGCGTTCATGGTGCGACACACGTCGGGATTCATCTGCGCACCGCTCACCGAGGACGATGCCGACCGGCTCGACCTGCCCCCCATGTATGCCGTCAACCAGGACCGGCGGGGCACCGCGTACACCGTCACCGTCGACGCCCGCGAGGGCGTCACCACCGGCATCTCCGCCGCCGAACGCGCCCACACCGTGCGCCTGCTCGCCGACCCACGCACCTCACCGGCCGACCTGTCCCGCCCCGGGCACGTGGTGCCGTTGCGCGCCAAGGCCGGCGGGGTGCTGCGCCGTGCCGGCCACACCGAAGCGGCGATCGACCTGACCCGGCTCGCTGGCCTGCACCCGGCCGGGGTGCTCTGCGAACTCGTCAACGACGACGGCACCATGATGCGACTGCCGCAGCTGCGCCGATTCGCCATCGAGCACGACCTGGTGCTCATCTCCATCGCCGACCTCATCGCCTATCGCCGCACCCACGAACGGCTCATCGAGCGGGTCGCGCGAACCCGACTGCCCACCGAACACGGACTGTTCCACGCGGTCGGCTATCGCAGTCTCACCGACGGGTCCGATCACGTCGCGCTCGTGCACGGTGATCTCGGCGACGGCACCGATGTGCTCGTACGGGTGCATTCCGAATGCCTCACCGGAGACGTCTTCGGCTCATTGCGCTGCGACTGTGGCCCGCAGTTGCGGTCTTCGCTCGCCCGCATCGCCGACGAGGGGCGCGGCATCGTGCTCTATGTGCGCGGACACGAAGGCCGGGGAATCGGCCTCATGCACAAACTGCAGGCCTATGAACTGCAGGACGACGGCCGTGACACCGTCGACGCCAACCTCGACCTCGGTCTGCCCGCCGACGCCCGCGACTATGGCACCGGCGCGCAGATCCTCGCCGACCTCGGCGTCGTCTCGATGCGCTTGCTCACCAACAACCCGGCCAAACGGGCCGGTCTCGAGGGGTACGGCTTGACGGTGCTCGGGCGCGAGCCCCTGCCCGTGCGTCCCCACCCGGAGAATCTGCGTTATCTGCGCACCAAACGCGACCGGATGGGACACCTGCTCGACGGGCTCGATGACAGTCCTGCGGGGGTGGTGTGACGATGGCCGGGTTCGGAACCCCCGACATGACCACAGTGGAGGCATCCGGGCTGCGGCTGGGAATCGTCGCCACCAGGTGGCACGCGGACCTCGTCGACCAGATGGTGACGCGGGCCCAGGCCGCTTCGACTGCCTGCGGGGTCGATGACGTGCGGGTGGTGCGAGTCGCCGGTTCGGTGGAGATTCCGGTGATCGCACAGGCGCTCGCCCGTTCGTGCGACGCGGTGGTGGCACTCGGTGTCGTGATTCGGGGCGACACCGCCCACTTCGACTATGTCTGCCGGTCGGTCACCGACGGACTCACCCGGGTGGCGTTGGACACCTCGACCCCGGTCGCGCATGGAGTGCTCACGGTCGACACTCTCGAGCAGGCTGTCGACCGGGCGGGTTTCGACGACTCCACTGAGGATAAAGGTTGGTCGGCGACCGTGGCCGCGCTCGACGCCGCCCACACCCTGCGTTGTCTGTGATCGCGCTGGCTGAGGTCCCGCAGGTCGCGCGTCAGTGGTGCCAGGGGAGCCGGACCGGTTCGACGGGGGTCAGCCCGGCGAGCAGATCGGTGACCAGCGGAGCGAGTCCGCTGGGATAGATCGGTTCAGCGGCCACCTCGATCTCGTCGATCGGCCACCAGCGATGTCCGGCCTGACCGGCTGTCTCCAACTCGTCCATGCCGCTGAGATCGACCTCATGATGGTCAACGCGATGAAGGAAGTAGTCCTCTTTCCAGAGTCCGCGCCGCCAGCCCACGTCGGCGAAACCGCCGGTCGTGGCCACAATCGGGCCGAGGGCGGCCGGAGTGACCCGCAGGCCGATCTCTTCGCGCAGTTCCCGGGCGGCGGCTTCGGCCGCCGTCTCGCCTCCGTCGATCGCCCCGCCTGGAGTCGCCCAGCCGAATCCGCTCTCGGGTGCGTCTTCGTGGAAGACAAAACGCATGAGCAGCAGTCGATCGTCGCGGTTGATCAGCAGGATCCGAGCCGAGTGTCGCACGTGGACAGTGTTTTCCGGCGTGTCCGTCATCGGCGGCTCTCCATTTCTCCATGAGTGTGTGGGACTCTACCGGCCAGGTGCAGTCCCATCCGCCACGATCATGGCGGCGCCGCAGTGCGTCGGCGGTGTGGAGTGCGGGGTGCGCCTCGACGAGGCCACGAGGGCGGCTCGGTGCGCGGCGCGTGGATCTGGGCGGCGACTGTGGCGGTCGGTGTTCGTGGCGTGAGGTCGGTCACAGGCGATCTGCGGAGCCGGGCCGGGGAAGGCGTCGAAGTCACAACCTGACCAGGCGCCATTGGGCGCCACCCGGCGGGCCTGCCAGAATGGTTGACTGTGAAGACGTTTGAGGAGCTGTGGGCCGAACTCGCCGCCAAGGCCGAGCAGGGCGACCCTCACTCCGGCACCGTGGCGCTGCTCGCCGGCGGCGTGCACGCGGTGGGCAAAAAGGTGGTCGAGGAGGCCGCGGAGTCGTGGATGGCGGCCGAGCACGAGGGGCCGGACCGGGCCGCAGAGGAGATTGCGCAGCTGCTCTATCACGCGCAGGCGCTCATGCTCGCCGCCGGGCTGAGCTTGGAAGACGTTTATCGACATCTGTGAGGCGAACGCGCCGCCCCACTGGGCAGGCGCAATTCCCCAAGTCGTGAGTGCCCAGAGCCATGAGTCGAGTCAGGAGCCGCAATGCTGCGTATCGCCGTACCCAATAAGGGGGGTTTGGCGCCCGCCGCCGCGCAGATGCTGCGCGAGGCCGGTTATCGGCAGCGCGCGGACGACAAGGACCTGACCTGCAGCGATCCGGACAACGACGTCGAGTTCTTTTATCTCCGTCCGCGCGATATCGGCACCTATGTCGCGTCTGGCGACCTCGACCTCGGCATCACCGGTCGGGACCTGGTCGTCGACTCCGGGGTCGCGGTCGACGAGGTGCTCGAGTTGGCCTTCGGGGCGTCGGCGTTCCGGCTCGCGGCGCCGCCCGGACGGTTCGCCCGCGTGGCCGACATGTCCGGGGCGCGCATCGCCACGTCATATCCGGGGGTGGTGGCGAAGTTTCTCGCCGAGCACGCGGTGACGGCCCGGGTGGTGCGGCTCGACGGCGCGGTGGAGAACGCGGTCGGGCTCGGGGTAGCCGACGCGATCGCCGATGTCGTCGACACCGGCCGCACGCTGGCCAAGGCGGGGCTGGAACCGCTGGGCGACGTGGTGTTGCGCTCCGAGGCGATTCTGGTGCGGGCGTCCGGCGCGCCGGGAAACGGGCCGGTGACGCAGTTGGTTCGCCGGTTGCAGGGCGTATTGGTGGCGCGCCGATTCGTGATGCTCGCCTATGACGTGCGGGCCGATCAGCTGGATGAGGCGTGCGCGCTCACTCCTGGCATCGAGTCGCCGACGATCTCCCCATTGCACCGGGAGGGGTGGGTCGCGGTGCAGGCGATGGTGTTGCGGTCCGAGGTGCACAAGATCATGGACAAGTTGTACGACGTGGGGGCGCGCGCCATCCTCGTCACCGACATCCACGCCTGCCGCCTCTGATCCCCCCATCCTCCTCATGATCGCGCCGAAAAGGGGGGTGTGGCAGACTCAGCGACGTGACGACTCCCAACCCGTCGCGGGCGACGCCCGCGACGTCGGTGACGCCGGTGAAGATCCGCCCCCGGAAGGTCCGTTTTGTCTGCTGGGTGCTCGCGCCGGCACTGGCCGGGTTCTTCGCGGTGACTGGGCTGGCGTTGGGTGGCGCGACCGGCGCTGGTCCCGCGGTCTTCCAGACCAGCGACCGAGTGGCGATGGTGGTGCTGGGCCTGCTCTTCGCCGCCGCGGTCCTGCTCTTCGCCCGACCTGTCGTGGTCGCCGACGAGGTTGGGGTGCGCATTACCAATGTGGTCGGGGGCTATGAATTGCCGTGGCAGGTGGTGCGGGCGGTTCGGTTCGATCGGGGCAACGCGTTTCTGACTCTCGAGTTGGAGGACGACGACGTTGTCACGGTCATGGCCGTTCAGGCGGCCGACAAGGAGCGTGCGGTGACTGGGGCGCAACAACTGCGCCGGCTGCACGCCGCCGCTCGGGGCGTCTGCTAAGATCTTAGGCGTCGACCACGCCACACTTGTGTGGCGTCTTCAAGTGGAGCACCCGTTCCCACCCGAGCAGCCGATGAGCGGCCGGGTCCGGTCCGACCGCGAGCATCGGCATCGCCGATCACGCGGGCGACGACGCATATGCGTCTGACCGGTCGAGCGGGCCCCGGCGATCGCCGGGGCCTTCTGCTTGTGGCGAGGCGTGCCGGGCATCAGGGCGCGGTGACGCTGGGGTCGGCGTCTGGAGACCGGTCGCGCCACGCGACCGGTGACATCGGACCCGAGGAGGCCCCATCAGCGTCGAGCCACGCATCAACGAGCAGATCCGAGCTCGTGAGGTACGGCTGGTTGGCCCGGAAGGTGAGCAGGTGGGCATCGTCCCACTGGAGCGTGCTCTGCAGCTGGCTGCGCGACGTGGACCTGGATCTGGTCGAGGTAGCGCCGATGGCGCGCCCACCTGTGTGCAAGCTCATGGACTTTGGAAAGTTCAAGTACGAGAGTGCGCTCAAGGCCCGGGAAGCGCGGCGCAATCAGCAACAGACCGTCATCAAGGAGATGAAGCTCCGTCCGAAGATCGACCCGCACGACTATGAGACCAAAAAGGGTCACGTCATGCGGTTCCTCAAGGCGGGCGACAAGGTCAAGGTGACGATCATGTTCCGAGGTCGCGAGCAGAGCCGTCCGGAGCTGGGTTTCCGGTTGTTGCGCCGGCTCGAAGAAGAGATCCAGGACCTGGGTTATGTCGAGGCCGCCGCCAAGCAGGACGGCCGCAACATGATCATGGTTTTGGCGCCGCACCGGGCGATCAAACCGGCACGCGGCGCGGCGAAGTCACGTGACGACGAGTCCGATGTGGACGCCGCCGCGGAGCCTGAGTCGCAGAGCGCCGTGGGCGAGCAATAGGGAGAACTGCAGAAATGCCGAAGATGAAGAGCCACACCGGGATGGGCAAGCGGGTCAAGGTGACCGGCCGAGGCAAGCTCGTCACCGAGCAGGCCGGCAAGCGCCACCTGCTCGAGGGCAAGTCGTCCCGCCGCACCCGCCGGCTGACCGGCACCGTCGAGGTGGCGAGTGTCGACCGTTCAAGCGGATCAAGCAGGATGCTGGGCCGCTGACGCGCGGCACGCCAACACGTTGACTCGGGGCGATGGGGTTCGCTCCTCACCCCGGGCGATATAAAGACTGACAAGGAGTGACGACGTGGCACGCGTCAAGCGGGCGGTCAACGCCCAGAAGAAGCGCCGGACCGTCCTGGAAGGCGCCAGCGGTTACCGGGGCCAGCGCTCCCGGCTCTACCGCAAGGCCAAGGAACAGATGCTGCACTCGATGCAGTATGCCTACCGGGACCGGCGCGACCGCAAGGGCGACTTCCGCCAGTTGTGGATCACCCGGATCAACGCCGCGGCTCGCGCCAACGGCATGACCTACAACCGGCTCATCCAGGGCCTGCGCCTGGCCGGCATCGAGGTCGACCGCAAGATCCTGGCCGATCTCGCGGTCAACGACGCCGCCGCGTTCGCCGGACTGGTCGCAGGTGGCCCGCGCCGCACTGCCCGCCGACGTCAACGAGGCGGCCGCCTGAACCGGCCCGCGCCGGAGCATCCCCAACCCGGGGCACCGTTCACCCAACGGTCGCCCCGGGTTGTTGGCGCCCGGCGCCTGCTGCGCCGCCGCCACCGCGACGAGACGGGCCTCTTTCTCGCCGAGGGGCCGCAGGCCGTGCGGGAGGCGATCACCGCCACCGCGACGACCGGCGCTGGCGAGATGGCCGCTGTCGAGATCTTTGTCGCGACCGACATGATGGCCCGCCACCAGCCGTTGACCAGCGCGGCCGAGGCCGCGGGTGTCCCGGTCCGGCCGGTCACGGAGGCGGGTCTGGCCCACCTGAGCGACACCGTGCAACCCCAGGGCATCATCGCGGTCTGCCGGCACCGCCACCACACGAGCGTGGAGCGCGCTCTCGAGTCCGCGCCGGCCCGGCCGCCCGGCCTTCTCGTCATGCTCGCCGGAATCGCCGACCCAGGCAACGCCGGCACGGTGCTGCGCACCGCCGACGCCGCCGGCGCGGCTGCGGTCGTCTTCGCCGGTGCGGCGGTCGACCCGTACAACGGAAAATGTGTTCGGGCCAGCGCCGGCAGTCTCTTTCACGTCGACCTGGTCCGTGACATCACGGTCGAGGTCGCGGTGGCGCAGGCGCGCGCCGCCGGGCTCGCGATCCTCGCCGCCGACGCGCACGGGGCCACGGACCTCGACACGTACGCCCGCGGCGGCGCGCTCGCCCAACCGACCGCGTGGCTCTTCGGCTCAGAGGCGCACGGGCTGCCGCGTGAGGTGGCCGCGCTGGCCGACGCCAGGGTCAAGGTTCCCATCTACGGCGCGGCCGAGAGCCTCAACCTCGCGGCCGCGGCAGCCGTCTGCCTGTATGCCACCGCGTTCGCTCAGCGCGCCCGGTGAGGCCGCCGGTGAGCCGCCCGCCGGCCGTCCGGGGAAATCGGCTTACCGGCCCCGGCGGCCGTGCGCTAGGCTGCCCACATGTGCGAGACATTGCGGTTTAGCTGGCCCGCCGGTGGCGGGCGGGCGCCGCGCTAGACCCCTTCGGTCAGTCTCGTCGCGTTCCGATGTCGCACCGGTGGGCTGCGGTGACACCGCGTGTCCGTAGACTGGTCCGGTTGTCGCATCGGGAGAATCCATGACTTACCGCAATGACCCGTACGATCCGAAGCAGGTCGCGCTGCTCGACCAGACGTCGCTCGACGAGGCGGTCGCCGCGGCCCTCGCCGCCTTCGCCGAGGCCGGTGACGTCGACGCCCTCACCACGGTTCGCCACCATCACCTCGGCGACCGGGCGCCCGTCGCCCTGGCGCGCCGCGAGATCGGCGCGTTGCCGCCGAAGGCGAAGTCCGACGCAGGTAAACGGGTGAACGAGACCCGAACGAAGATCCAGAACGCGTACGACGAGCGGGCGGCCGAGCTGGCGGCGCAACAGGCTCGTCGCATGCTGGTCGAGGAGACGGTCGACGTCACGTTGCCGGTCGACCGCCGCCCACGCGGCGCGCGGCATCCGTTGACCACACTCATGGAGCGCGTCGGCGACCTCTTCGTCGGCATGGGCTACGAGATCGCCGAGGGGCCCGAGGTCGAGTTGGAGTGGGCCAACTTCGACGCGCTCAACATCGCCCCCGACCACCCGGCGCGCACCATGATGGACACGTTCTATGTCGCCAGTGCCGACGTCGCCAGCGGCCACAGTGGACAGGTGCTGCGCACCCACACCTCGCCGGTCCAGGCGCGCACGATGCTCACCCGTACGCCGCCGATCTATGTGGTCTGTCCCGGCCGGGTCTATCGCACCGACGAGCTCGACGCCACCCACACCCCGGTGTTCCACCAGGTGGAGGGGCTCGTCGTCGACAAGGGCATCACCATGGCCCACCTCAAGGGCACGCTCGACCACTTTGCCCGCAGCATGTTCGGCGAGCAGGCCCGCACCCGGCTGCGCCCGTCCTACTTCCCGTTCACCGAACCGTCGGCCGAGCTGGACCTGTGGTTCCCGCAGGCCCGCGGCGGTCCACGGTGGATCGAGTGGGGCGGCTGCGGCATGGTCAACCCGCGGGTGCTGCGCGGCCTGCGGCATCGACCCGTCGAGTCTACAGTGGATTCGCGTTCGGCATGGGAATCGAGCGCACCCTCATGTTCCGGCACGAGGTGACCGACATGCGCGACATGGTCGAGGGCGACGTCCGCTTCACCCGCGCCTTCGGCGTCGAGATCTAGGAAGGAGGGCAACCGTCATGCGAGTGCCTGTGTCGTGGCTGCGTGAATATGTCGACGCCCCCACCGACGCCGCCGTCCTCGAAGAGGCGCTGGTGCGGGTCGGGCTCGAGGTCGAGGAGATCGTCGACCTGCGGGCGACGGTGACCGGCCCACTCGTCGTGGGTCAGGTCGCGTCGATCACCGAGCTCACCGAGTTCAAGAAACCGATCCGGCACTGCCTGGTCGAGGTCGGTGAGGACGAACCCCCGCAGCATCGTCTGCGGTGCCACCAACTTCGCCGTCGGTGACCGGGTCGTGGTGATCCTGCCCGGCGGAGTGCTGCCCGGCGGATTCTCCATCGGATCACGCAAGACCTATGGCCACCTCTCCGAGGGCATGATCTGCTCCGCGCGGGAGCTGGGAATCAGCGACGAGCATGACGGCATCATCGTGCTCGACCCGTCGGTGACCGCCGCAGCCGGGCGACGACGCGCGGCCCGTCGTCGGACTCGACGAGGTCGTCGTCGAACTCAACATCACCCCCGACCGGGGCTACTGCTTCAGCGTGCGCGGCATCGCCCGCGAGCTGTCCCACTCGCTCGGCCTGCCGTTGCGCGACCCGGGCGCGGTGTCGACCCCGGCCGCCACCGCGCAGCCGCCGCACCCGGTCACCGTCGTCGACCCCGCCGGCTGCGACCGGTTCGTCGCCCGCCTCGTCACCGGAGTCGACCCGGCCGCGCCCAGCCCCGACTGGATGCGGCGGCGACTCACTCTCGCCGGCGTGCGGCCCATCTCGCTCGCCGTCGACATCACCAACTATCTGATGCTCGAACTCGGCCAGCCCATGCACGCCTTCGACGCGGCCCGCATCGCCGGGCCGCTCGTGGTGCGCCGCGCCGCCGCCGGCGAGAAACTGACCACACTCGACGGTGCGCACCGTGCGCTCGACCCGGAAGACCTCGTCATCGCCGACGACACCGGTGTCGATCTCGCTGGCGGCGGTCATGGGTGGAGCGACCACCGAGGTGTCGGAGCAGACCACCGACCTGCTCTTCGAGGCCGCGCACTGGGATCCGGTGTCGATCGCCCGCACCTGCCGTCGACAGAAGCTCGGCAGCGAGGCGAGCAAACGGTTCGAACGCGGCGTCGACCCGGCGATGGCGCCCGTCGCCGCGCAGCGGGCCGTCGACCTGCTCGTCGAATTCGGCGGGGGAGCCGCCGACGACCGGGTGCTCGACATCGACACCGTCGCCGCGCGGGAAGCGATCGTCATCGCCGCCGACGCGCCCGCCCGGGTGGCCGGAGTCGACTATCCCGCGGACCGGGTCACCGCAGCTGCTCACCGAGATCGGCGCCACCATCACCGTCGACGGCGACCTGCTCGCCGTCACCCCACCCAGTTGGCGGCCCGACCTCACCGACCCGGCCGACCTGGCCGAAGAGGTCATCCGCCTCGACGGTTATGACCGGGTGCCCAGCGTGCTGCCGACGGCACCGCCCGGCAACGGGCTCACCGCCAGCCAACGGCGTCGACGCGGAGTGAGTCGAGCCCTCGCCGAGGCCGGCTATGTCGAGGTGATCAACTATCCGTTCGTCGCCCCGTCGGCCGCCGATGACCTCGGTCTCGACGCGGACGACCCGCGACGCCACGCGGTCGCCCTGGCCAACCCGCTGTCCAATGAGGAGCCGCTCATGCGGACCTCCATGCTGCCCCCGCTGCTCGCGACACTGCGCCGCAACATCGGTCGGGGCGCTCGGGACGTCGCGCTCTATGAGCAGGGCATGGTCTTCCACCCGACCTCCGAGACAACCGCGGCCGCTCACATGAGCGTCCACACCCGACCGTCCGATGAGGAGTTCGCCGCCGCCGACGCGACCCTGCCGCGCCAGCCATGGCACGTGGCCGTGGTGCTCGCCGGAGACATCGAACCAGCCGGCTGGTGGGGCGCCGGTCGTCCCGCGGACTGGGCCGATGCGATCCGGGCCGCACACGTCGTCGCCGAGGCCAGTGGCGTCGCCGTCACCGTGCGGCCGGGGGCGCTCGCGCCGTGGCATCCGGGCCGGTGCGCCGAGATCCTCGTCGGTGATGAGGTGATCGGACACGCGGGCGAGCTGCATCCGGCCGTGTGTGCCGCGTTGGATCTGCCGCGCCGCACGTGTGCCATGGAACTCGACCTCGATGCCGTGCCACTGTCACCGGTCGCGCCGGCGCCGCGCATCTCCTCCTATCCGGCGGCGCTCATCGATGTGGCGCTCGTCGTCGACGCCACGGTGGCGGCGGCTCGGGTGCGTGACGCGTTGGTGGCCGGCGCCGGACCGTTGCTGGAGTCGATCCGGCTCTTCGACGTCTACACCGGATCGCAGGTGGGCGAGGGGCGCAAGTCGCTCGCCTACGCCATGACACTGCGGGCCGACGACCGCACACTGACCGCGGAAGAGTCTGTGGCGGTGCGCGACAGCGCGGTCTCCGCAGCGGCCGAACGAGTGGGCGCGGCGCTGCGCTGAGCGTGTGTTCCGTCTCCGAAAGACGCGTGCACTGGGCTGAGGTCCCGAGCGCTTCGCGCGTACCGCTGCAAGCCCCGTGATCGTGGGCGATAGCACCGGCTGTGACCGGCGTTGCCGCGCACGATCACGGGGGATCGGGGTCCTTCAGCCCACTCCGGGCGCTTGACAACCCGCGCGGTTCGCGGTCATAGTGAGCGCCGTCCACCTTCGCCGATGGCCCACGTACGCCGGAAGTACGCATGATGATGACTATAGAAGTTCTGGGTGGAGGCACCCTCGGCCGGTGAGCCCCGCGATCCGGGTTCGCTCACGTCGCGAACTCGCGGCCAGCCGCCGCACTCGCCCACATTCCTGTTGGGGCCACCTGATCGCCGCTCCATTGTGGCCGTTGCACGGAGTCAATCTAGGCACCCTGCTGCGCACGTGCGACGCCGTGGGCGCCTGCCTGGCGGTTCCGCCGCACCGATGGGTCGACGAAGCTCTCGCCCGAGGCAACACACTGCGACATCGAACCTGCGTGCACCGGGTCTCCGATCCGCAGCGGTGGCTGACGAAGCAACGCCAATCCGGCGCGCACATCGTCGGCGTCGAGCTCGCCGACGAGGCGATTCGCCTTGCGGACCTCCCGCCGGCCCGCAAGCCGACGGTTGCGGTGCTGGGGCATGAGGCGACCGGAATTCCGGGGCAGGCGTTGGATCTGCTCGACGCGGTCGTGGAGATTCCCATGATCGGTACGGGGATGAGCCTCAACGTGGCGGTTGCGGGCTCGCTGGTGCTCTATAAACTCGCCGGTCTGCTGTGACCGGCGAGCGTGGAGCTAAAGGCCTTGGATCGTGGGCGTTGGCACCGGCTTTGGCCGGCGTTGCCGCCCACGATCACGGGCCCTGCGAGAATCCTCAGCTCGACCCGGTTCTTGACAACCCGATCAGTCAGGCCGTGCCGGCGCTGGCCTGCATGCCTTCCATGTCCATGTAGAAGAACTCCCACAGGTGCCCGTCCGGGTCCTGCACGCTGCGGTCATACATATTGGCCTCGTCGATGGGCGGGTTGCCTGGGGTCGCGCCCGCCGACAGCGCCTTGTCGGCCAGGGCGTCAACCTCGGCGCGACTTCCAGCATCGATGGAGATGATCGCCTCGGTCGCCGTGGTGGCGTCGACGATCGACTTCTTGTTGTTGAACGTCTTGAAGAAGTCCTCGTGGAGCAGCATCGCATAGCTGTCATCACTGATGATCATGCATGCGGCCTTGTCGTCGGTGAACTTCGGATCGAACGCGAAGCCCAACTCCTGGAAGAACGTCATGGACCGGCTGAGATCCTTCACCGGCAGGTTGACGAACGTTTTGCGCGACATCGCTACCTCCTCGTCCGACGCAGATCATTCGAGGTGGAGGATCCGGCGTCGATGGTGAGACGGATCCCTTCCCTCGAGGTTATGCCCCTGCCAAGCCGATGTGTGTGCTTCGGCGACATCGCCCGCCGCCATATCTGTTGACTGCGCAACGATCGGGAATGGCGGCGAAATCCGGCGGCGGTAGGCAACCGACCGGGCCGAACGCACCATCTTCTCTGTCGCAGGGAAGGGAGCATCGGCGCGAGCCGAGCAGGAAAGGGAATACGTCGAATACGTTCGCGTACGCGTCTCGCGGTTACGTTGCACCGCATATCGGCTGTGCGGTGATTAGCATCGCACGGAGGACGCAGTACAGGCTGCGCTGATTCTGCTCTACCGACATTGGAACCGGGCTTCGGCTGCCAGATCCGTCGATGGTTACGTTCGGCGAATGCTGGTCAACGCCGTACTCGAAGATCAACGTCGAGTCTGGGTGCGGAGGGTGGCGCCGGTCGCGGAGCCGGAGATCGTCGGACCGCCGAGTCCGCACGGCGGTCGTCTCGATGAGCGGCTTGACCTGATGGCCGCCTTGAGGCGCCTGCCGGCGGGTCAGCGAGCGGTGTTGGTGCTGCGCTATTGGGAGCGTCTCGATGTCGAGGAGACCGCCGAGGCGCTCGGCTGCAGCGCTGGGACAGTCATTACCGGGTACGAGGGTCGTGCGGTTCGCGGCAGATGTTTGGGTTTCTCGCCGCCGCTGACTCGACTTCACCGGCGGTCTCGAAGCCAATAGCGCATCAGGCGTGCAAATTTAGCAATCAATGAACGGGGGTGTCGATATGTTGCTCCTGCCAGTGAGCAGCTGCCACCGAGATCGTCGTCGTGCGCGGGTTCGGGGGTTGACGGCTCAGTACGCGGCCCGGTTATCCAGTGAGAGCGCACACAAGTCGACCAGCGGCAGCGCTTCCAGCGCACGCTTGACTTTTTCTCTGACGATGATGAACCCCGGATTTTCGGCCAGGCGGAACATCAGCGCTCCTTGAGCGGCCACGGGATCGATGTGCAGTTCGGTGAAGTCGATCATCGGGAACCACGACCCGGGCACGTACTTCGACCTGGACATGTCGGCGCCGACCAGACCGACGACGTTGAAACCGAAATACGGCGTGTCGATCACCTTGCCGTCCGCAGATTTCAAGATTGCCGGATAAGTATCGAGGTTGGCGACGCCTGCTGCGCGCAAGCAGCCGACCACTCGCCCCGAGAGCAGAGGGATCGAGTCCAGAAGGAACGCGTCGGGCAACTGGGCTGCCTCGTCGTCCTCGTAGAGCGTGGATTCGATCAACTCGGTCGGCGGCTTCACAAACAGCTGGCCGGCGAGCCACGGAAGGTCGATAAAAGTCTGGGTATCGATGTAGTGCAGATTGAGCCCTTTGCGGAAGGCATCCGGATCCCGGCAGAGGCGGTAGAAGGTCGTCATTTATCTTCGTCAATAGAATATTTGCGCAGGAGATGCTGAGGTTGGGCGTGCACATCGCGGAGTATATCGGCCGCGGTGGCCGAGATTTATCGGTTGGCGCTGGACCTCCGCACACGCGGCACTCGCCGCCTGGTTCCGTGCTTTCTCCAGCAGCAGTTTTGTATGGGCCGCCTGTGTCGCGGCAGTCGGGGCACCAGCCTGACTGTTCCACGATCTTTGGCGATGTCGCGTGTGAGATAGCGAACGTGCCTGCCATGTAAAAATTCGCACGATCTTTGACTCGGCGGAGGTTGATACGCAATCGTCGATTTTCGAGGGCTATGTCGACGAGATTCTGGGACGTGCGCGTCGATCGGCGCGACGTCATCGCGCCTTCCGGACTCAGGTGGGTGTGGTGACAACAACGGTCGGGACAGTGCTCGCCCCGAACGATGCGTCGGCCGGCGTAGCCAGGCTCGTGCGGTGTCGGCCAGCGGTGAGGTGGCGGTGCCGGCCGTTCCTGGACGAGTCGATCATGTCTCCAGCGCCGAAGCGCGGGTTGTCGCTATGAGCGACTCCAATGTCGGTGACGAACGACGTTTCTATTCGTCGACGGACGGTGGCGCCACGTGGCCCACTCTGCGGGTTCCGACGGCGTGACACTGTTTGTGTCCTCCCGCGATCTCAGCCCCCGGCTAGGTCTCGCTCGGGACACTGCGCGTCCGGCGTCAGCCGGTGACCCTGCGGGCGCAGACGGCGAGGCCGCCGAGGGCTCCACCCGCGCTCGACATGGTGAAGCTCAGGTCGGATGCTTTGTCGCACTTCTCCGCGAGAAGACTCGCTGACATTCGATAGATCTTGTATGTCTCTTGGGTCTTGCTGCCACCGCACTCGGTCTCTTGCACAAGCGTGCCGGCGAGATAGACGCAGTCGCCGTCGCCGATTTCTCCGCCGCCGTTGCCCGGATCACCCGGGTGCGGTGGTTTCAGATTCCGCGCGCAGGCGGTGCCTTGGTTGGACCCGGTCAGCGGTTGGGCGAAGTCAAATGTGTTGAGCACGATATCTGTGTTGGCGGGGCACGCCGCAGTGGCCAACAGTCCGGCTCGCCCCGTGTCGGCCACCTCTTCGATCTTCGCGAGCGCGGCCGGGTCGGAACACCACACCTCGCGATAGCCAACAGCGTTGTTGTTCTTCGGCGCGACGCAGTCGCCGACCTTGAGCCCGTCGGCCTCGGGTCCGGCCGGGGCAGGGGTCGGTGGCGCGGTGGGTGGCTCACGCCGACTGTCGCAGCCGGTGAGGCCAGCGACGCCGATGGTGGTGATCAACGCCATGATGGCGATTCGGGTTCGGCTCACGACAACCCCCAAGCAATCGACGCGCATCGACGCTAGGGATGGTATCGCGCGAACCGGCCTTTCGCACCGGTCCGTACCCGACCGTCGGCATCTGTTCCGTTCGCGCCGATCAACGCGCGCTCAGGAAACCCATTCAGGAAACCCATTCAGGAAATCCACAGCCGCGACCCATGGTGGTTTCAGGCAGCCGAGGCATCGTTGCCGCCATGACAGACAACATCGCGGGACCTTCCCAGCCGACTCCGCAGTCAGGAACTCCGCAGTCACAGTCGCCGCACCAGCCCGATCCGGCTCAAGCCGATGTCATGCCAGGCACGCCGATCGCGAATCCGGCAGCCCCGATGGCCGCGAGCACGGTCGGCCCAGCCGCCGCTGCTTCTGGGAGCGTGACCTCCGGTTATCCGTCGGGACTCCCACTTCCCGGACCCGCGCCGGCCGCTCTGCCCGTCAACGTGGACCCCGCGCCGGCAGGCCGAGTCGCCAGCGCCGACCCAGAGGCGAAGCGTCGCAGGCTCACCACGATCGCCGTCGGCGTCGCCGCCGTCAGCGCAGTCGTCTCGTTGGGAATCTCCGGACTCGCCCTCGCCTCGACGCACGACGATCGTCAACCGGCGAGCGGTGGCTCCCACCAGATGTGGAGCCCCGACGACGAGGATGACGAGTCGGGCGGGAACGCCCAAGACGGCGACTCGCCGCGACAGCGTGCCAACGGCGGCTCGGGGCGGCCATCCAACAGCGGGGATCAGCAATCCGGTCAGTCCAGTGGGACACAAGGACTCGGCGGCCAACAACCCGCACCGCCAGGGCAGGGTACGAACGGGCAATGGCCCGACATGTCTGGCGGTGTGGGCGGCGGCCCGCACGCGTCGTCGGGCGGGTCATGACGTGCCGATTGTCGAGACGCTTCCCGTCACGTCCGGGGTCTCCCAATGGCCGTTGTGGTCGACGACCGCGCGCATCGTGGTGACCGACCCAGATCGCCTCGAGGCGGCGCGAGCCGTCGTGGTTGCGGAGTTGGCGGCGGTGGAGCAGGCGTGCAGCCGGTTTCGTTCCGACACCGAACTTCACACGGTGGTCTATCCCGCCGCTGGCCGGCCCGTGCGAGTGAGCAGTCGCCTTGCCGCGTTGGTGGGCGCCGCGCTTCACGCGGCATCGTGGACCGAGGGCGACGTCGATCCCACCGTCGGCGCCCGGCTGAGTGAGCTTGGCTATGACCGGGACTTCGCACAGCTGCCAGGCCCGGTGGGGGTTCGGCCCGCGCCTCTCGGCGGGCCGAACCCCCACCGGGGGTCAGCGGCGATGAGTCTGACGATCGTGCCCACTCCCGAGTGGCGGATGGTGCGACTCGACGGTGATCTACTGAGCGTGCCCGCGGGCGTACAATTGGATCTTGGATCCACGGCGAAGGCGTGGGCGGCGGATCGGTGCGCCAGTCTCGTCGCGGACCAGTGTCGGGTCGGCGTTCTCGTCAGCCTCGGCGGTGACATCGCCACCGCCGGCCCGAGCCCCGCGCACGGCTGGCGGGTGTTGGTGCGGGACCGACCAGGCGACCCAGGTGCCGTGGTGCGCCTGCCGGCCGGTGCGGCCTTGGCGACCTCCAGCACGGTCAGTCGCCGCTGGGGCGCGGGCATGCATCACATCATCGACCCGCGACTGGGGATGCCGTGTGCTCCGATCTGGCGC
The DNA here is from genome assembly GCA_963736695.1 of uncultured Actinomycetota bacterium. Taxonomy (GTDB): domain Bacteria; phylum Actinomycetota; class Actinomycetes; order Mycobacteriales; family Micromonosporaceae; genus CAVTPU01. The sequence goes on along the minus strand of CAVTPU010000004.1, from coordinate 494,833 downwards.
ACTGCCAGCGTCGCGGCCCGCGACTGCGTCACCGCGAACACGGTGAGCACAGCGACGCTCGTGCGCGGCGCCCGGGCACCGCGATGGCTGCGTGAGATCGGCGCGCCAGCCCGGCTGGTTGACGCCAACCGTCGGGTGCGGGTGTTCGGCTCGTGGCGGTCGTGACCCGATTGCGAGATTGCGCACCTGAAGTAACGACAATGCCTCTGTGTGACGAAATTGCTGTGGGGCAACGAAAATTCTGAGAAGACCACGCGACGGTCCCGCTGTAGTGTGATGCTGCGATGGCCACCTCACATCAAGATCCAGACATCAGCCGTGCGTTGACCGACACGCGGCCCGCGGTCTTCTGGCTCGAACAAGACGCACGTCCGGAGCCGACCGATCCGCTGACCGGAGCCACGAGCGCCGACCTCGCGATCGTCGGCGGCGGATACAGCGGACTGTGGACCGCGTTGCTGGCCAAGGAACGCGATCCGTCCCGCGACGTCGTCCTCCTCGAGGCACGCACCGTGGGCTGGGCCGCGTCCGGCCGAAACGGCGGATTCTGCTCGGCCAGCCTCACCCACGGATTGGTCAACGGACACACACGCTTCCCCGACGAGATCACCACGTTGGAGAGGTTGGGCCACGCCAACCTCGACGAGATCGAGCAGACGATCGCGACACACGACATCGACTGCGCCTTCGAGCGCACCGGCGAACTCACCGTGTCGCTCGCCGATTGGCAGACGACGGCGCTCGCCGATGAGCACCGGTTGGCGGCGGAGTTGGGTCAGACGCGCGAGTTGCTGGACGAGGACGCGACCCGGGCGCTCGTCGACTCGCCCCGCTATCGTGGGGCGCTGCTCGACCGGACCGGCACCGCCATTGTCGACCCCGCGCGCCTCGCGTGGGGCCTGCGATCAGCGTGCCAAAGATTGGGCGTACGGGTATATGAGCACACTCCGGTGTCGGGTGTGGAGGATGTGGGGCGTGGACGGTCGGGTCCGCTGCGTCTGGTGACACCACATGGGACGGTCGACGCCCGGCGGGTCGCGCTCGGCACCGGGGCCTATTCGCACCTGAGCCGCCGCACGCGTCACCGGGTGGTGCCCGTCTACGACTACGCGTTGATGACGGAGCCGCTCACGGCCGAGCAGCTCGCCAGCATCGGGTGGAGAGGCCGTCAGGGCGTGGGTGACGCGGCGAACCTCTTCCACTACTACCGACTGACCGCCGACAACCGGATTCTGTGGGGCGGATATGACGCCGTCTACTACCCCGGTGGACGGATCACTCCCGAGCGCGACCAGCGGATGCGGACGTTCCGGGTGCTGGCCGCCCACTTCTTCGACACGTTCCCCACCCTGCGAGGGCTGCGTTTCACCCACCAGTGGGGCGGGGTCATCGACACCTGCAGCCGGTTCAGCGCGTTCTTCGGAACCGACCACGATGGACGGTTGGCCTATGCCGTCGGTTACACCGGGTTGGGCGTGGGCGCCACCCGCTTCGGTGCTCAGGTGATGCTCGACCTGACGAGCGGCGAGCCGACGGAGCGCACCGAACTGGCGATGGTGAAGTCCAGGCCGATGCCGTTTCCGCCGGAGCCGTTGCGCACTGCGGTGATCGAGCTGACAACCAGGTCCGTCGCCAAGGCCGATCGCGACGCCGGGCGACGCAACCTGTGGCTGCGAACGCTGGATCGGTTCGGTCTGGGTTTCGACTCCTGACGGCTGAGCCCGATGGCTCACGTGCCTCAGCCGACGGAGCTCAACACGACATAGTCGACGGCCAGCCCGGCCCCCGATGCGTCGTGGAAGACGATTGACGTCACGCCAGGGTTCAGCTCGACGGTCACCTCAGTCATTGGGCAGCACTTCGACGTCGGCAGCAGACCGAACGCAGCCCCCGCGGTTCCAATCTGAACGCGGACGCTCCGGTAGTAGAGGGTCGAATAGGCGAAACTGAAGCGATATGTGCCCTGCCTCGGCACCGTGACATTGGTGATCTGAAGCACCCCGGGCGATTTGCCTGCCACGGTCGCGCCGACGTTGGCGACCACCCTGCCGTTCGACGCACCCAGGGCCTCGACCACCGACGCCGAACCGGTGAGGACATTCGTCGAGTTCTCAGCCTCCGCGCGGAAGACGACCGGGCTCGCGTACGCCGACGGCGACGACAAACGCGGCGTCGACGTGCGCTTCACGGTCGGAGTCGCGCGTGGGGTCGGCGTCGCCGCCGGTGTCGGGCTCGCCGAGGCTGCGATCGTGGGTGACGGACGTGCCGTGGTCGGGCCGGTCGGGTCGGACTCCGTCGGGTCGACGGGCGCAGTGTGGGCGGGCGGAGTCGGCCCTGAGGCGTCCCAGTCTTCGGCAGGTGTCAGGGCATATGCCAGCGAACCACCAGCGATGACGGTCATCGCTGCCGCGACCGCCACCACGCGGCGCCAGATCCGCCGCCGCGGTCCGTGCCCGACCGTGGCCGCCAAGACGGCCTCCCCGCGCGGAGACCGCGTCGGATCGGCGCCGGTTGGTGGTGGACCTTCGGCGCGTCTGCCCCACCGGACCCCTTCAAACCATTCGATTTCGGGCGGACCAGGCTGCGGCGTTGGGCGTTGCTCGTCGTCATCGGCGACCATCGCCGTCTCCCTCCACAGCCGGCGACGCCCATGGCGTCTCATCCGTGCGAGAAGGCTAAGCCGTCCGGCTCACGTTGACCAGATCCCGGATGGCCCGAAAATCGACTGGTGTAGCTCTCACCCGGACGTGCCCCACTCAGCCCTCCGTCGGTGCGGACGACTCATCGGCGGAGGGCGAGATGCGCTCGCCGAGCACGATGAAGAACAGGACGAACGCGGCCGTCAACGCGATGTGTCCGAGGCCGGCGATGCCGCTGAGGGCCTTGCTCTCGCCCTCGCCGAGCACGGTGCGGGTTCCGATGATCGTCATCGCCGTGACGGTGATGAGAAGGCCCGCGTTGTATGTCCAGAAGAATCCAGCGAAGAGCCCACGACTGGCGGTGAGCGTCAGGAGGCGTTCGAGCGCGAGGAACACCAGGAACATGAGCGTGCCGAGCGCCAACAGGTGGGTGTGCACCGTGGAGAGTTCGGTGCGGCCGGTGAAGTCGTGCGCTTTGGTCAGTTCCCGATAATAGAGGCCGCTGGCGAGGCCCAGTGCGGTGTAAACGGCGGCGGCCCAATAGAGCATTCTCATCGCGTGTCTCCGAATTCATTGGTCATCGCATTGTGCGTGGCAAAAGTTCTTCGCCGTACGCGAGGAGAAATTAGCAGTTGAACCTGTGGGGAACGTCGGCGGCCACAACCGTTGTCACGCCGAAGCCGGGTCGGCCGAGCCGAGCACACGTCGGTCCTGTGAGGAGACGCCTCACCGAAACGAGGTGTCGGCGAAGCGGTCATACCACGCTGGGATGTCCGACCAGTGGACGGTCACCTTTCCGTCGCGCGGATTCAGGGTCCAGAAGGCGGCAACTCCATGGGATCGATGCAGCTCATGGTTGCGTCGCAGGTCGGAGTCCCGGGGTGTCGCGGAGACGATCTCCGCCACGAGAGTGGCGGTGCGCGAACGGCGATCTGAAGAGCCGGCCGGCACCGACGTTCGTTTTCTCTGTTCGTCGTGGACGATCGCCAGGTCGGGGATGACGGCGGTCGGGGAACCCGGGTTGTGGTCCGCAGTGTGGACCCACCAGTCCGGCGGAGCGTTCGACGCGAGCGCCGCTGCGAGTTTGTCGAGAATGCTCTGGCGGCCCGTGCGTGGTGTGCCGCTGACGGCGATGGCGTCGAAGGGACACACGGTCGCGCATCTGCGGCACGCGGTGCACCGGGTGCTGTCGACCGTCGCCGCCCACGCTCCGGGCATCAGCCGCAAGGCGCGCGGTCGACAGACTTCGGCGCAGGCCGCGCACCCCACACAGTGGTCGGTGGCGATCGTCACGTGCGGTGGCTGCGCCTGACCATGTGCGTACCAGCCCGATTTTTTGTCCATGACCCATAGGTTCGGTGGCATTCGCCAGGTCACGGCCGGGGCCGGTCGCGGTGTCGTGTCGCGGTGAGCGTCGTCGGGGTCTGGCGCCGGCTGGGGTCGCATGGTCAACCCGCGTCGCCTTGTGTCAGCACATATACGGCGACGACCAGGACCCCGGCGGTGGCCATGAGCGCACCGGCGCCGACTCGGACGGCGAGCGCGGACCGAACCATCGGTGCCACCTCGGAGCCGGCGATCGTCGTCGCCACGGCGGTCGAAGCGATCGCTCCCACGACGAGGACGGTGAGCTGAACCGCTATCACGGCCGGCCCGTCGAGCAGGTGAGCCGACCGCATGCCGGCGAGACCGTCTGGAGCCATGCCCGCGAGGTGGCCGGCGGCCGCGAGCATCTTCGGCGAGTCCCGCAGGAAGCCCACCAGTTCGACGGCGATGAAGTCCGCGGCCAGCAAGGGGATCGCGGCATAGGCCAACGGGAGGAAGAACACCCGAAACGGGGTGACCCGATAGACGAACGATCCGTCGCGAGGGGACAGTCCGCCGGCCGGTGGGTGAAACAGCGCGGCGCGACTCAGCCACGCGGGGGAGACCAGGATGAGCGTGCAGGCGGCGGCGAGAAGTGCGAACAGCAGGGGGTTGGGCCCGTGGGGCATCCCCATCGCGGCGTTGAACCAGCTGTCGACGTGGTCATATGTGGCGGTCGTGCGCAGGTGCTGGCTCGCCATGATGCCGCCGATGATCGCGACGGTCCAGGCCACGTCTGCGCGCCGGTCCCGCGGCCGGGTGAGTCCGGCGAACGGGCGATCGATGAACAGTCCCACGTTGTTGGACGGGCAGGCACGGAAGCATTCTCCGCATAGTCCGCAGTTGATATGTGAATCGGTGCCACCGGGCCAGTTGAACCAGGGGCATCCGTAGGCATTGTCGTTGCCGCGCAGGCAGTCTCTCGTCGTGCACCGCAGACACACCTGCCGGTCCCGCGCGCGGAAACCCGACACCGGCGCCCCGGCTCCGAGCGCGCCGATCAGCCCTCCCATCGGGCACACATAGCGGCAGAACGACCGGCGTTGGAAGGCCGCGAATGTGAGCAGCGCGAGCAGGATGATCCCGATGACCGTCCAGCTCGTGCGCGCCGGGGAGGCGCCGTCGGCCACCTCGTAATACTCCTCAACCCAGGTGAAGACGCCGAACATCGCCGCAGTCGGCACATAGCCGTATCGCGACAGCCATGTCGGAGCCGCGCGCGTCACGTGCGGAGTGTGCCGGGTGCGCCCGTGCCACAGTCTTCGGCGTTGGATCCATTCGGCCATTCCGCCGAACGGGCAGACCGCGCACCAGCCTCGGCCGGTGAACGCGATCAAGACGAACACCAGGCCGAACCACACGAGCCAGGTGATCGTGGTGGCGAAGTTGGCGTCGAAGTCGTCGACTCCGAACAGCCCCACCCCGATGACGGTCCAGAAGAGGATCTGCGTCGGTGCGATGAGCTGGAATTGCCACGACCGACGGTGCATCCACCACGCCAGCACGCGCCATCGGGTCAGGTCATAGCCGGGCCGGCGCTGCGCGGGCAGTCCATCCGGGATCCGGTCGACGTCGACCGGCCGGGGCGTCCGCCCGTCCACTGTCGTGACATCGCCTTCGACGCCAGATGGCATCGTTCACCTTCTTGCCCCGTCGAACCGCCCACCCCGACGCAGCGTAGGCGTCCGACTCGGGCGGAGGCCGGGAAACGGCGAGGATTCACCCTCCAGTCATCTGCCCGGCGCTTCGGGTCGAATCACGTGCCGTGCCGCTTGGACGACGATGACCTGTTGCTCGAGGTGGTTGACGGCCCGATTGCTCCGGCCGCCGACCTTGATGATGGCGTATGCGCCGGACTGCCCACTGCGTCGATCGCGGCGCACAACGACGACGTCGAAGGTCGCCGGCTGGTAGGCGACCGGTCCCTCGCCGAACGCGAGCACGGGTGGCACAGTGTCGACCATGTTCGGCTGGAACGGTGGCACGAAAAACCGCATCTCGTCGCCGTCGAGTGGGACGATCACCCGCCACCGTCCCGCGCTGAGTTCGGCATAGTCACCCACGACGGGCTCGCCGTATGCCGCCCGCATTTCCGTCACATGAGTCGGGTTGCGGGGCACGATGACGACTTCAGACATGGGGAGAGCGACGCCGGTCGCCTTCTCCGGCGGCGAGTAGCCCGCAGCTTGATAGAGGCGATCGATGTCGGCCACCGTCGTCGGATCGAGAAAACCGGTGATGGGCGTGCCGAAGAGTCGATGCAGCGCCGTCTGCACCTGCGTGACGTCGGATCCGTGGTCCCCCAGCGCGAGGCTGCGGAAGGCGGGTCCTCCGCCGAGGATGGCTAGGACCGGTCGCCCGTCGAGTTCGACGAGCACGTCTCCGGTGCGCAACCGGTCGCCGACGAGGGCCGTCTTGCCGGTGACCACTGGTGGGGGGCCGTTTGGTCGCGCCGGGGCGCTCGCCCACGTCACGAGGTCACGCCGGAGGTGACCGTCAAGGGTGATCAGTTGGTCAGATGTGGCGGACACGCGCGTCTCCAGTCTGTGCCAAGCCGTCTGTGGTCGGGCTACGGGACCCTACGAGACGGGTGTGACGGATCACGCGTGACAAACCCATTTGCCCGTACGCCCTGCATGTTATACGGTTGCCTGCATAGTGATGCAGGAGGTGGATGGCGTGGGTTCTCGGGTCGCGGTGGTCGGCGCCAGCGGCTACGCCGGTGGCGAGCTGCTGCGACTGCTGAGCGGGCATCCCGGGGTGGAGATCGTCGCCGCGACCGCGCACAGCCACGCCGGCGAGCCGGTCGGCGCGGTGCACCCCCATCTGATCGATCTCGACCTGAGCTTCACCCCGACCGGTCCCGAGTCGGTCAGCGACGCCGACCTCGTCTTCCTCGCCCTTCCCCACGGTGAGTCGGCGCGGCTGGCGCCCCTGGTGCCCGAGCGGGTCCGGGTCGTCGATCTTGGGGCGGACCATCGCCTGCGTGATCCGGACGCGTGGCTGCGCTACTACGGCGGGACCGCCGCCCCGGCGTGGACCTATGGACTGCCGGAGCTGCCAGGGCAGCGCTCGGCCATCGCCGAGGCTACCCGCGTCGCCGGCACCGGCTGCTATGCGGCGGCGACGATCCTCGCCCTCGCGCCACTGATCAGTCGCGGACTCGCGAGCCCCGACGACGTCGTGGTGGTGGCCGCCTCCGGCACCACCGGCGCCGGCCGCGCGGCGAAGACCACCCTGCTCGCCAGCGAGGTGATGGGCGACGTCACGACCTATAAGGTCGGCGCGCACCAGCACACGCCGGAGATCGCCCAGGCGACCGGCGCGCGCACCCTGTCGTTCACGCCGGTGCTCGTGCCGATGCCGCGCGGCATTCTCGCGACGGTCACGGCCACGCCCACCCGCCCCGGTGTCACCGCCGCCGACGTGCGGGCCGCGCTCGCCGACCACTACGCCGACGAGCCGTTCGTGCGCCTGTTGCCCGACGGCGTCTGGCCACGCACGTCGGCGACGCTCGGCTCCAACGCCTGTCACCTGCAGGCCGGCGTCGACGCCCACTCGGGCCGCATCATCGTCGTCAGCGCGTTGGACAATCTCGGCAAGGGCGCGGCCGGGCAAGCGGTGCAGTGCGCCAACATCATGCTCGGCCTGCCGGAGACCGCCGGTCTCACCACTCGGGGGGTGGCACCGTGAGCGTGACCGCGCCCCGGGGATTTCGCGCCGCCGGCGTCGCCGCCGGATTGAAGACGTCGGGTGAACCCGACGTCGCGGTGATCGTCAACACCGGTCCGGACGCGACCGCCGCCGGAGTCTTCACGGGCAACCGGGTCAAGGCCGCGCCGGTGCGGTGGAGTCAGCAGGTGCTGCGATCGGGCATCGTGCGGGCGGTGGTGCTCAACTCGGGCGGGGCCAACGCGTGCACCGGCCCCGACGGCCTGCGCGACACCCACACGACCGCCGAACAGGTCGCGGCGCGGGTGTCGGCCGCCCGCCTGACCCGCGCGGGCGGGGGGCTGCTCGGGGTGAGCGCCGGCGAGGTGGCGGTCTGCTCCACCGGGCTGATCGGTCAACGCCTGCCGATGCCGGCGCTTCTGTCGGGTGTGGACGCCGCAGTGCGCACATTGAGCGTCGACGGCGGACACGCCGCCGCGTGCGCCATCATGACCACCGACACGCGACCGAAGACATCCATCGTGGACGGTCCGGGGTGGACCGTCGGCGGCATGGCCAAAGGCGCCGGGATGCTCGCGCCGAGCCTGGCGACCATGCTGTGCGTGCTCACCACCGACGCGATCGCCGATCAGTCCACTCTCGACGAGGCCCTGCGCGCCGCGACGAAGGTCACCTTCGACCGGCTCGACTCCGACGGCTGCCAGTCGACCAACGACACCGTCCTGCTGCTCGCGAGCGGCGCCTCCGGGGTGGCGCCCAGCCTCGCCGAGCTCACCGTCGCCGTCACCGACGCGTGCCGCGATCTCGCCGGTCAACTGCTCGGTGACGCCGAGGGTGCCACCAAGCAGATCGCCATCGAGGTGACCGGCGCCGCGAGCGAGGACGACGCGGTCGAGGTCGGCCGGGCGGTGGCGCGCAACAACCTGGTCAAGACGGCACTGTTCGGCAACGACCCCAACTGGGGGCGGATCCTCGCCGCGATCGGCACCACCGACGCCGCGTTCGACCCGGATCGGCTCGCCGTCGCGATCAACGACGTGTGGGTGTGCCAGGAAGGCGCCGCAGTCGAGTCGTCCGATGTGGACCTGACCGGTTCGGCGATCCACCTGTGGATCGATCTCGACGCCGGCGCGCATCACGCCACGGTGTGGACCAACGACCTGTCCATCGCCTATGTCCACGAGAACTCGGCCTATTCGTCGTGAGCGCCGTCTCCCCGCTGAGCGCCCGCGACCTGGGCATCGCCCTGGGCAAGGCGAGCACCCTGGTCGAGGCCCTGCCATGGCTGGCCCGCTTTCACGGCGCGACCGTCGTCGTCAAATACGGCGGGCACGCCATGGGCGATCCCGAGGTGCGCCGCGCATTCGCTGAGGACCTGGTGTTCCTGCGTTATGTCGGGCTCAAACCGGTCGTCGTGCACGGTGGCGGTCCGCAGATCTCGGCCATGCTGCACCGTCTCGGCATCACCACCGAATTTCGGGGAGGCCTGCGGGTCACCACCCCGGAGGCGATCGACGTGGTGCGCATGGTGCTCGTCGGCCAGGTCGGACGGGAACTCGTCGGTCTGATCAACGAACACGGGCCATTCGCCGTCGGCATGTCCGGCGAGGACGGCGGCCTGTTCACCGCGGCCCGTCGCGACGCGATCGTCGACGGCGAAGCCGTCGACATCGGTCTCGTCGGCGACGTCGCCGCGGTCAACACCGACGCCGTCACGGACCTCATCGCCGCCGGCCGGATCCCGGTCATCTCCAGCGTCGCGCCCGACCGGGCCGGCGTGGTGCACAACCTCAACGCCGACACCGCCGCCGCCGCGCTCGCGGTCGCGCTCGGCGCCCGCAAACTCGTCATCCTCACCGACGTCGCCGGGCTCTATCTGCGCTGGCCCGACCCGGAGACGCTGGTGACCCGCATCGCCGCCGACGAACTCGCCGGGCTGCTTGCCACCCTCGAGGCGGGCATGGCGCCCAAGATGGAGGCGTGCCTGCGCGCCGTGCGCGGCGCGGTGCCGGCGGCGCACGTGGTCGACGGTCGGGTGCCGCACTCGCTGCTGTTGGAGATCTTCACCGATGAGGGGTTCGGGACGATGGTGACACCGGCATGACCACCACGACGCGTCGGTGGTCGGCGACGATGATGCGCACCTACGCCACGCCGACGATGACCCTCGTGCGCGGCTCGGGGGCCTATGTCTGGGACTCGGCGGGCCGACGCTATCTCGACCTGCTCGCCGGGATCGCGGTGAACCTTCTCGGACACGCCCACCCGGCGCTCACCGAGGCCGTGACCCGGCAGATCTCCACCCTCGGACATGTGTCGAACCTCTTCGCCACCGAACCTCCGGTGGCGCTCGCCGAGGCGTTGCTGGCCCGCGCCGGTCGCCCCGGTCGGGTCTTCTTCACCAACTCCGGCGCCGAGGCCAACGAAGCCGCGTTCAAACTCTCCCGCCGCACGGGCCGCACCCGCGTCGTCGCGGCGCTCGGCGGTTTCCACGGCCGCACCATGGGCGCGCTCGCGCTCACCGGTCAGCCAGCCAAGGCGGACCCGTTCCGGCCGTTGCCGGGCGAGGTCACCTTCATCCCGTACGGGGACACCGCCGCGCTCGCCGCCGCCGTCGACGGCGAGTGCGCCATGGTCATCCTCGAGCCGATCCAGGGGGAGAACGGGGTCATCACCCCGCCGGCCGGATATCTCGCCGAGGCCCGGCGCGTCACGGCCGCGCACGGGGCTCTGCTCGTGCTCGACGAGGTGCAGACCGGGGTCGGCCGCACCGGACGGTTCTTCGCCCACGAGGCGCACGGCGTCGAACCCGACGTGGTCACCCTCGCCAAAGGCCTCGGCGGCGGCCTGCCGATCGGGGCGTGCGTCGCCTTCGGCGCCGCCGCCGACCTGCTCGGGCCGGGCAGTCACGGCTCCACCTTCGCGGGCAACCCGGTCAGCTGCGCCGCCGCCCTCGCCGTGCTCGCCACCATCGACGACGAGGATCTGCTCGCCGCGGGCCGCCGACGTCGGCGGCCGCCTGCGCGAGCGGATCACGTCGCTGGCGCATCCGCTCGTCACCGAGGTGCGCGGCGCGGGACTGCTGCTCGGCGTGGGACTCGCCGCCCCCGTCGCCGGTGAGCTCGCGGCCGCGCTGCGCGCGGCCGGATTCCTCGTCGACCCGGTGCGCGCCGACACGATCCGACTCGCCCCGCCGCTGATTCTCACGGCCGATCAGGCCGACACATTCGTCGCGGCCCTGCCGGCCGTGCTCGACGCGCACATCACACCCGACGCGCCACCCCGCCAGGATTCCTCAGCGCACCTGTCATCCACAGTGGAGGCGACGTGACCGACATTGACCCGGAGCCCGCGATCCGGCACTTTCTGCGCGACGACGACCTGAGCCCCGACGAACAGCAACGGGTGCTCGAGCTCGCCGAGGTGATGGCCGACGACCGTTTCGCCTATCGCCCGCTCGCCGGCCCGAAGTCGGTCGCGGTGCTCTTCGACAAGCCGAGCCTGCGCACCCGGGTCTCCTTCGCCGTGGGCATCGCCGACCTCGGCGGAAACCCCATCACGATCGACACTCAGGGCACCCACTTCGGTCGTGGCGAGACCCTCGCCGACGCCGGGCGGGTGCTGTCGGGCTACGTCAGCGCCATCGTGTTGCGCACCGGCGGCCACGAACGGATCACCGAGATCGCCGCCGTCGCCGAGGTGCCGGTCATCAACGCCCTCACCGACCAGTTCCACCCGTGTCAGGTGCTCGCCGACCTGCTCACCATCAGGCAACGGCTCGGCTCCACCGCCGGGCGCGTCCTCGCCTATCTCGGTGACGCCGGCAACAACATGGCCCACTCCTATCTGCTCGGCGGCGCCACCGCCGGCATGTGTGTGCGGGTCGCCGGCCCCGCCGAGTTGCGGCCCGACCCCGCGATCGTCGAACGGGCCCGGGCGATCGCCGCGCGTACCGGTGGATCGGTCATGGTGACCACCGACCCGGCCGAGGCGGTCGCCGGCGCCCACATCGTCGCCGCCGACGCGTGGACCTCGATGGGGCAGGAAGGCGACGGCATCGACCGGCCCCGGCTGCTCGCCCCGTTTCAGGTCAACGCGGCGCTGGTCGCCGCCGCCGACCCGGGCGTCATCGTGTTGCACTGCCTGCCGGCGCACCGGGGCGAGGAGATCACCGACGAGGTGATGGACGGCCCGGCGAGCGCGGTCTTCGACCAAGCAGCCAACCGGGTCCCCGCGCAGAAGGCGCTGCTCACGTGGCTGCTCGAACAATATGACGCGGCACGCCACGCCGACCCCCTCGCCGGGGTGCCCGTCACCACCACGCCAGGCGTCGCATGAGCGCTCCACCGGTGTCGCGTACCGCACGCCACGCGCGGGTCATCGAGCTGATCCGCGCCCACCCGGTGCGGTCCCAGACCGAGCTCGCCGACCTGCTCGCCGCCCACGGGGTCGCGGTCACGCAGGCCACCCTGTCGCGTGACCTCGACGAGTTGGGCGCGGTGAAGGTGCGTGGCGCCGACGGCGGCGCCCCGATCTATCTCATTCCCGAGGACGGGCAGGCGCCGGCGCGCCCCGCCGAACAGGCGCCGGACCGGCTGCGGCGGCTGCTGCGGGAGCTGCTCACCGGCGCCGACTCGAGCGGAAACCTCGTGGTGCTGCGCACACCGCCGGGCGCCGCGCAGTTCCTCGCCAGCGCCCTCGACCGATCGGGCCTGCCCGAGGTCGTCGGCACGATCGCCGGTGACGACACGATCCTCGTCGTCGCCCGCGACCCCGCGCCCGGACCGGGCGACGCGCTCGCCCATCAGTTGTTGGAATGGGCCGGCAGGGAGCACACCTCCCGGGCCGGTCGCACCGCTATCGACCACCATGACGGTGACGAAGGAGAACGGCCATGACAGAGCGGATCGTGCTCGCGTATTCCGGCGGACTCGACACGTCCGTCGCCATCCCCTATCTGGCCGAACAGATGGGCGCCGAGGTGATCGCCGTCGCCATCGACGTCGGCCAGGGCGGCGAGGAGATGGACGCGGTCCGGCAACGGGCCCTCGACTGCGGCGCGGTCGAGTCCGAAGTGGTCGACGCGCGTGAGGAGTTCGCCGCCGACTTCTGCCTGCCGGCCCTGCGCGCCAACGCGCTCTACATGGACCGCTATCCGCTCGTGTCGGCGCTGTCGCGGCCGCTCATCGTCAAGCACCTCGTGGCCGCGGCCCGCGCGCATGGCGGCACCGTCGTGTCGCACGGCTGCACCGGCAAGGGCAACGACCAGGTTCGGTTCGAGGTCGGCATCGCCGCGCTCGCACCCCAGCTCAAGGTGGTCGCGCCGGCGCGGGACTTCGCGTGGACCAGGGACAAGGCCATCGCGTACGCCGAAGAGAAGGCCCTGCCGATCAGCGTCAGCCACCGGTCGCCCTACTCCATCGACCAGAACCTGTGGGGTCGGGCCGTGGAGACCGGATTCCTCGAAGACATCTGGAACGCGCCGATCGAACAGATCTACGACTACACCCAGGACCCGGCGGTCGTGCGTGACCCGGACGAGGTCACCGTCACCTTCGACGCCGGGGTGCCGGTCGCGATCGACGGCGAGACCGTCACCCCGTACGAGGCCATCATGGCCATGAACCAGCGGGCCGGGGCGCAGGGCGTGGGCCGGCTCGACATGGTCGAGGACCGGCTCGTCGGCATCAAGAGCCGGGAGGTCTATGAGGCTCCCGGCGCGATCGCCCTCATCACCGCCCATCAGGAACTGGAGAACGTCACCGTCGAGCGGGACCTCGCCCGGTTCAAACGCTCCGTCGACCAGCGGTGGGGTGAGCTCGTCTATGATGGACTGTGGTTCTCGCCGCTCACCCAGGCGCTCAACGCGTTCATCGCCGATTCGCAGCGCTTCGTCACCGGCGACGTGCGGATCCGCCTCCACGGTGGACGCGCCGTCGTCACCGGTCGACGCTCCGAGGCGTCGCTGTATGACTTCGGTCTCGCCACCTACGACGAGGGCGACATGTTCGACCAGTCGTTGGCCAAGGGATTCGTCGAGCTGTGGGGCCTGCCGAGCCGGCTCGCCGCGGCGCGCGACACCCGGCTCGGCTGATCGTTTCGATCGTCGTGATAGGAAGGTCACCCGGCACCCCATCGGCGTGCCGGGTGACGCGTCCGGCGAGTCGTGGCACGGGTGGACTGATCGGAGAGGGCGGTATTCGGTGACCAACAGCGTGCGGCTATGGGGCGGACGGTTTCAGGGCGGCCCGGCGGAAGCGTTGGCGCGCCTGTCGGTGAGCGTGCAGTTCGACTGGCGTCTGGCTCCCTACGACCTCGCCGCGTCCCGCGCGCACGCGCGGGTGCTCGCCGGCGCCGGGCTCCTCGACGCCGACGAACTCGGGCGCATGCTCGCCGCGCTCGACGACCTCGAAGCGGCGTGCGCCTCCGGGCAGTTCCGCCCGACCGTCGAGGACGAGGACGTGCACACCGCTCTGGAACGCGGCCTGCTCGAACGCCTCGGCACCCTCGGCGGCAAACTGCGGGCCGGTCGGTCCCGCAACGACCAGGTCGCCACCGACCTGCGGCTCTATCTGCGCGACCACGCTCGGGGCGTCGCCGGCCGACTGGTCGAACTGGCCGACGCCCTCACCGATCAGGCGCAGCGACACATCGACACGCCCGCGCCCGGCATGACCCACCTGCAGCACGCGCAGCCGGTCAGCTTCGCCCACCAGCTGCTGGCCCACGTGCAGCCCCTGCTGCGTGACCTGGCCCGGCTGCGCGACTGGGACGCCCGCGCCGCGATCTCCCCGCTCGGCGCGGGGGCGCTGGCCGGCTCGTCGCTGCCGCTCGACCCGGTGCGGGTGGCGCACGGATCTGGGTTTCACCACGTCGGCGGCGAACTCCATGGACGCTGTCGCCGACCGCGACTTCGTCGCCGAGTTCCTCTTCGTCGCCGCGCTCGTCGGCGTGCACCTGTCCCGGCTCGGCGAGGAGGTGGTGCTGTGGACGTCGCAGGAGTTCGGCTGGGTCGAGCTCGACGACGCCTTCGCCACCGGATCGTCGATCATGCCGCAGAAGAAGAACGCCGACATCGCCGAACTGGCCCGGGGCAAGGCCGGCCGACTCATCGGCGGACTCGTCACCGTGCTCACCATGCTCAAGGGCCTGCCCCTCGCCTATGACCGCGACATGCAGGAAGACAAGGAACCCGCCTTCGACGCGGTCGACACCCTCGAGCTGGTTCTGCCCGCGCTGGCCGGAATGATCTCGACGATGACCGTGCGGGTCGACCGGCTCGCCGCCGCGGCCCCGGCCGGCTATTCGCTGGCCACCGAGGTCGCCGAGTGGCTGGTGCGCCGCGGCGTGCCGTTCCGTGAGGCGCACGAGGTGACCGGGTCGCTCGTCGCGCTCTGCGTGGCCCGCGAGTGCGCCTTGGCCGACGTCGACCGACGCCGATCTCGCCACGATCTCGCCGCACCTCACCCCCGACGTGCGCGCCGTGCTGTCGGTGCGCAGCGCGCTCGCCGCGCGCACCACGCCAGGATCGACCGGCCCGGGACCGGTCGCCGAGCAGCTCGCCGCCGCGATGGACACAGTGGAGGGTTGGCGAGACTGGGCGGGGCAACCGATCGGGCCCCGGTGAGCGCCGGCCGGCTGCGCCTCGACCCCGCGGCCGACGTCGTCGCGACGGCCCGCGCGCTGCTGGGTGCGCGACTGCGGGCCAACGGCGTCACGGTGCGTCTCACCGAGGTTGAGGCCTATGGCGACGCGGGCGAGGACGAGGCGTCGCACGCGTTTCGCGGCCGCACCCCACGCAACGCCGTCATGTTCGGCCCAGCCGGACACGCGTACGCCTATTTTGTCTGGGGCATGCACTGGTGCCTCAACCTCGTCACCGGCCCCGAGGGCACGGCCGGCGCGGTGCTTCTGCGGGCCGGCGAGGTCGTCACCGGCGTGTCGGTGGCGCGCGGGCGTCGTCCTGGCGTGTCCGGGCCGGACCTCGCGCGAGGCCCGGCCCGGCTGATGGTCGCCCTCGGTCTCGACGGCTCGGCCAACGCGACCAACCTCATTGACGGCACGGGGCCGGCGCGGTTGCTGGCACCGCGCGGCCCGCGGGATGAGGCCTTGGTGCGGTCCGGTCCCCGCGTGGGTGTGGCCGCCGGCGCGGACACCCCGTGGCGTTTCTGGCTCGCTGGTGAGCCCTCGGTGAGCGCGTATCGCCCGCACGTTCCCCGCGCCCGGCGGGGGTGATGGCTGGGCGACCCGTGGTGGCAAACCCGCTTTCCGGCTCGGCCTCCTCGTGCGGGACAATCGCAGGTGTGAACCTCATCGACGACCTGCGGTGGCGCGGCCTGATCCAGGACGCCACCGACCCGGATCAGCTGCGCGCACATCTCGACTCCGGGCCGGTCTCGTTCTATGTCGGGTTCGACCCGACCGCGCCGAGCCTGCACCTGGGGCACCTCGTCCAAGTTCTCACCGCCCGACGGTTCCAACTCGCCGGCCACCGCCCGCTGCTGCTCGTCGGCGGCGCGACCGGGCAGATCGGCGACCCGAAGGAGGCGGGCGAGCGCAACCTCAACCCGCCGGAGGTCGTCGCGGGGTGGGTGGAGCACATCCGGTCGCAGCTGGCCCCGTTCGTCTCCTACGAGGGCGACAACGCCGCCACACTGGTCAACAACCTCGACTGGACCGCGCAGCTGTCGGCGATCGAGTTCCTGCGCGATGTGGGCAAACACTTTCCGGTCAACCGGATGCTCGCCCGCGAGGTCGTCAAAGCCCGCCTCGAGACCGGCATCAGCTTCACGGAGTTCAGCTATCAACTGCTCCAGTCGCACGACTTCTTCGAACTGCACCGCAGACACGGGTGCACGCTGCAGTTCGGCGGCTCCGACCAGTGGGGCAACATCACCGCCGGGGTCGACTACATCCGTCGGCGGGGGGCCGGGCCGGTGCACGCCTTCACCACGCCACTGGTCACCAAGTCGGACGGCACGAAGTTCGGCAAGACCGAGGGGGGCGCGATCTGGCTCGACCCGCAGATGACATCGCCGTACGCGTTCTATCAGTTCTGGTTCAACGTCGACGACCGTGACGTCGGGCGATACCTGCGCTATTTCAGCCTCCGGTCACACGAGGAGCTGATCGCTCTCGACGAGGCGGCCGCCGAGCGGCCGGCCGCGAGGGAGGGGCAACGGGCGTTGGCGCAGGAGTTGACCACATTGGTGCACGGCGCCGACGAGTGCGCTGGGGCGATCGCCGCGAGCACCGCGCTGTTCGGGCGGGGGTCGTTGGCCGATCTCGCCGCGCCGACCCTGCGGGCCGCGCTCGCCGAGGCGGGGATCGTCGAGATCAGTGGCGATCAGTTGCCAGGTGTCGCCGCGCTGTTCAAGGAGTCGGGTCTGGTGGCGAGCATGAACGAGGCTCGACGGGCGATCGCCGACGGCGGGGCATATCTCAACAACGAACGTGTCACCGACGCAGAGATGACGGTGGACCGGTCGCACCTGTTGCACGGGCGGTGGCTGGTGTTGCGCCGCGGCAGGCGCAACGTCGCCGGGGTGGAGGTCTCCCCGTCGGTGTGACGCTCGTCGCGTCCGCGCTGTGAGGCGCGACCATCGCTCGGGGTCGCGATCATGAAGCTAGTTGTCATGATCGCACCCTCGAGCTGGTCACTAGTTTCATGATCGCGGGCGGTGCGGGGCACCGGAGTCGAGTCAGTGCAGCCCCGTGCGAATCTTCGTGAACAGGGGAACACTCTCCGTGACCGTACGGAAATAAAAGATCATCATGCCGATGCTCGCGTCGTCGCCCCACGCGCAGACCGTGAGGTTGACCTTCTGCACGGCGCTTCGGCCGCACTGAGCGGCTCCGCCACCGGCGGCCCCAGGCGCCGGTGTGAGACCGGTCACGGCGATTCCCGACGTCTTGAGGCCGGCGAGCATCCCGTCGACTTGGTATTCGGGATCGCCGATCGTACCCTTAACCTCGATTACCAGGGTCAACTTCTCTGTGGCCTTCGGGTCGGCGTAGACGCCGGTGCGGATGTCGTGCGCCTCGGGCACCGCCGTGCGCAGCTGCTCTTCCAATCCCGCCAGTGCGGTGGTGAGCTGCGCGGGTTCGGTTCGGTTCAAGCCAGCGAGCTTCGCCGGCAGGGGCTCCGGTTTCGGTGCCGGGGTGGCACTCGAGGCCGGCGACGGCGCGGACGGAGTCGACGGGTTCGGTGACGGGGCTGCGGCCGGATCGTGCGGTCGGGTGAACCACAGGGTCGCGGCGGCTCCGCCGATCGTGGCGACGAGCAAAACGACGGCGAGCGCCGCCCGGGTCCAGCCCCGAGTCTCCTTCGTGGGGGCTGGAGCTGGCGGTGGTGCCGACTCGCCCCATCCGGCCGGATAGGGTTGACCTCCGGTCGGCACGTCACCGATGCCAGCGGTTGCTGGAGCGAGCGGCGGAGACGACGGGTCCCGTGACGGCTCGATGGGGTTGGTCATGTGGTGATCCTCCTCGCGACCCAGCGAGGATAGGGCATGCGACGCACGGGCGTCGGGGAGGATTGGGTGCGGTGAACGCGAGCACGGGCAGAAGCGGCGACGAACCAGGACGCCGGGACCGGTCTGGCCAGAGGTCGGGCCGGCCGCGATCGGACGGCGCCATGGGCCGCGACCACCGTGGTGGTTCCGGCGGCGAGCGTCGCGGCGGGTCGACCTTTGGCGGATCGTCGCGAGGTGGAGCGCCCCGGGGCGGATCGTCGCGCGGCGGATCCTTCCGTGGCGGGTCGGGCCAGGGTGGCGCCGATCGACCGACGACCGGGCAGGGCGGTTCAACCGACCGAGGCCGCGACTGGTGGCCCCGCGAGGGTGGCCGTCGGTCCGACGACCGTGGCGCCGGGTCGGGTGACAAAGGAAACAGAGGAACCGGATCCCCGCGTACGGGGTGGCGAGATCACGATTCACGCCCAGGCGCCGGCCGCGACGGCCAGAGTCGGGAGCGTGGGCCGTCGGACGGTCAGCGGGGCGGGTTCCGCGAGGGTCGGGGCGCCGGATTCCGTGACGGTGGCGCCCGACCCGGTCGTGACTTCCGTGACCGGACACAGGGCGGCGGGCGTCGATTCGACGGCCCGCGATCCGACGGTGCGCGGTCCGATCAGGACCGTGGCGGACAAGGCCGTGGGGATCAGGACCGTGGCGGCCGTGGCCGATTCGATCAGGGGCGTTCAGACCGTGGTCGGCCCGACCGCGGTGGATTCGCCCCCGACCGCTTCGGTCGCGCCCAGGGTGGCGACCGTGACCGTGGCGCGGGTCGTCCGCAGAGTGGCGACCATGGTTCTCAGCGTGGCGGTTTCGGCCCGCGGCGAGACGGCTTCGGCCCGCGGCGCGGAGATGACCGCGACCGAACCTCGACGCCTAGACGATCCTATGAGGACGGTCGTATTCGCGACACCGGTCGCGAGCAGCGCGGTGGCACGGGTGGCCCAGCGGGTGCGCGGGGTGGTTTCCGGGACCGTGACGGGTTCCGCGGCCGCGGTGACACGTCGGGTGCCGACACTCCCCGCTACAGCCGGGACCGTGGCCCGGAACGAGACCGTGGCTCCGATCGCGGGTCGGAGCGTGGATCGGATCGGGCCCGCGGGTTCGATCGTGATCGCGGGTCGGAGCGTGGATCCGAACGGCCCCGGCCGGCCAGTCGCGACCGCGGTTTCGACCGCGATCGGCCGCCGGCTCAGGATCGTGGGCAAGACCGTGGGCAGGACCGTGGACGCGAGCGGGACCGGCCATCGGTCCGCGACCGCGGTTTCGACCGCGACCGGCCGACAGGACTGTCCGGTGTGGACACGTTCGGCGGCCGTTCGGCGGCAGTCGACGATGGTCCGCCGCTGCCCGAGGGCATCGAGCCCCATAGTCTCGACGCCGAGGTGCGGGCCGAGCTGCGCAGCCTCGCCCGAGGCGTCGCCGACCACGTGGCGTCGCGGCTGGTCGCCGCAGGCGAACTCATTGACGAGGACCCGGCCACGGCGCTGGCGCACGCGCTGGTCGCGCGACGCCTCGCGTCGCGCATTTCGGTGGTGCGCGAGGCTGTCGGCCTCGCGGCATATCGAGCCGGGCAGTGGCAGAGCGCGATCGGCGAGCTGCGTGCCTATCACCGGATGACCGGACGGCAGACACACCTCGCGGTGCTCGCCGACTGCGAACGTGCCCTCGGGCGGCCGGAGCGGGCGATCGACCTGTTCCGTGGCGTGACACCGGGTGCGCTCTCGAGTCAGGAGGCGATCGAGTTGCTCATCGTCGCCGCTGGCGCGCGGGGCGACCTGGGGCAGCGGGAGGCGGCGGTGACGATGCTGCAGGTGCGTGAGCTCACCTCCGACGACCCGTGGGCGGCTCGGCTGCGTTATGCCTATGCCGACGCGCTGCTGGCCGTGGGGCGACGGGTGGAGGCCCGTGAGTGGTTCGCACGCGCGGCCGAGGTCGATGAGGAGGCTCTCACCGACGCGACAGAGCGGCTGCTGGACCTCGACGGGGTGGTCCTCGCCGATGATGAGTCCGATGTGGAAGAACTCGAGTTCGACGAGTCGGCCGACGACGATGAGGTTGTCGGCCTCGACGAGCCCATCGCCGACGCCCCAGTGCCCGGCGACTCCGAAGTAGACGGTGACTCCGCAGCGGATAACGACTTCGAAGTGGACGACCTGGACGACGACGAGACCGAGGCCGATCGGGGTGCGGCGGGTGCCGCCACGGCCGATTCGGTCCCTGTCGAGGTGACCACGACCGGCAACGGGTGATCGACGAGAGGTGAGCACAGTGGACCTGGCGCCGGGCGCGAGTCTGGCCTCCGAGCACGACCTGGTCATTCTCGATCTCGACGGGGTCGTCTATCTCGGCACCGACGCGGTGCCGGGTGCGGCGGCGGCGATCGGCGCGATCACCGGCTCTGGTGCGACGCCGGTCGTCTATGCCACCAACAACGCGTCCCGCACCGCCGAGGAGGTCGCGGCACTGCTGCGTGACCTCGGCGTGGCGGCGAGCGCCGACGACGTGCTCACCTCGGCGCAAGCCACCGCCCAGTCACTCGCCCACGACCTGCCGCCGGCGGCGCCGGTGCTGGTCGTGGGCTCGGACGCGCTGCGTGGCGAGATCGCAGCCGTTGGCCTGACCCCTGTTACCACCGCTGCGCACTCCCCGATCGCGGTGGCGCAGGGCTATGGTCCCGACGTCGGGTGGTCCGACCTCGCCGAGGCGTGTGTGGCGGTGCGGGCGGGGGCCCGATGGGTGGCGACCAACACCGACGCGACTTTGCCGTCGACGCGGGGACCGTTGCCCGGCAACGGGGCGCTTGTCGCGGCACTCGCGCACGCGCTCGGTGGTCGCCGTCCCGACTCGGTGGTCGGCAAACCCGGACCGACCCTGTTCGAGGTGGCGGCGCGGGCCAGGGGCGCGTGCCGGGCACTCGTCGTCGGCGACCGGCTCGACACCGATGTGCGGGGTGCCGTCGCGGCCGGCATGTCGAGCCTGCTGGTCTTGACCGGCGTGCATCAGGCGGCCGATCTTCTGCGGGCCGTCGAGGGGGAGCGCCCCAATCATGTGGCGGCTGACCTGGGCGCGTTGTGCGGGCCGTCGGCCGGTGTCCGGGTTCCCGTCTTCGACACGGGACTTGGTGCCCGTACGGGGGGATGGCGCGCCGACCACGACGGTGACCGCGTCGTGCTCGCCGGGTCCGGTGACCGGATCGCCGCGCTTCGGGCCCTCGCGGCCGCCGCTTGGGCGCATCCACGGTGGACGGCGCTCACCCCGATCGGTGATGACGCCGACCGGGCCGTTCGCGATCTGGGACTGGGCGACCTCATTCGGCCGTGACCGTCCGAAGAAGGCGGTTGGCGCAAGGCGGTTAGAGCAGGGTGCGCAGCTTGAGCAGGTCGGTGAAGCTCGCCTTGACCGAGATTCGGCCGCTCGCCCACGCGGCGGCGAAATGCAGCTCACCGGCGACCAGCGCGAGCAGGTCGTCGCCGTTGAGCGCGAGACGGATCTGCGCGCCCGGATCATCGCCGTCGGTGATGTGGGTGATCTCCCCATTGGTGAGTTGGCCGTGGAATGTCACGTCGAGGTCTCGGATGCGGCAGGCGAGGGAACGGTCCAGACCTGTCCGGGCCGCCGCCCGGGGGTCTTTGGCCAGGTGAGCCGCCAACTGGGCCAGTGCCGCCCGGCATTCGTCGATCGTCGCCACGTCCGCCCTCCAGGGACCGTCGGTGTGGGCCTGGTCGGTCGGTTCCGCCGGGCGTCTGGCCGCACCGTACCGCACACCGGCGCGTCGGGGCCGGTAGCGTGGCATTGTCACCGATGATCGGGCGTCACGACGTGACGACGAGAGTGACGAAGGAGGACGTGATGCAGGAGGCGTTGCGGACGTATCTCGAACTGGCCACCGGCCTGACCGAGGCGTCCCGGAAAACAGTCAAGAAGGTCGTGCAGGACGCCGTCGGTCGCGGTGGCGCCACCGCCGAGCAGCTCAAGACGCTCACCACCGACCTGCTGGCGATGAATGTCAGCAACCGCGACGCGTTGTCCAACCTTGTGCGGTTTGAGGTCGACCGGGCGCTGGGCGTGGTCGGACTGGCCACCGCCGAGGAGGTCAGCCAGCTCACCGCCCGGGTGCGTGACCTGGAGCGCCAGCTGCGCGCGGCGCAGGGTGGGCAGGCGCCGCAGAAGGCCCCGGCGAAGAAGGCGGCGGCGAAGAAGACCGTCGCGAAGAAGGCCCCGGCGAAGAAGACCGTCGCCAAGAAGACGGCACGCAAGGCCGCGACGAGCGCGACGGAGGCATAGTGGCCGACCTCGAATTCGGCGGTGTCGCGGTGGCCGGCGAGCAGATCCCCGAGCCGGTGGCGCAGGCGTTGCAGGCCCTCGACGAGGTGCGCGACCTGCCACCGGCCGATCAGATCGGCGCCCTCACCGACGCGCACCGGGCACTGCGGCACACGCTCGATTCGATCGGCGACGTCTGATCCGATGGCGCGACGCAACCGCCTCGACACCGAGTTGGTCCGCCGGGGCATGGCCCGGTCACGCGAGCACGCGGCCACCCTCATCGCCGCCGGTCGGGTGCTGGTGCGCGGAGGTCCGGCGGCCAAACCCGCCGCGATGGTCGACCCGGCCGATCCGGTGCGGGTGTTGGCCGGCGACACCGACGACTATGTGTCCAGGGGTGGGCACAAGCTGGCCGGGGCGCTCGCCGCGTTCGGCCCGTCGGGGCTGAGCGTCGCGGGTCGGCGCTGCCTCGACGCGGGGGCGTCGACGGGGGGCTTCACCGACGTGTTGTTGCGCCACGGCGCGGCGCATGTCGCCGCCGTCGACGTCGGTTATGGACAGTTGGCGTGGTCGTTGCGCACCGATGGCCGGGTCAGTGTGTGGGAACGGATGAACGTGCGGTCGCTGACCCCGGATCAGATCGGGGGACTGGTCGAGGTGACAGTCGCCGATCTGTCGTTCATCTCGTTGCGGTTGGTGTTGCCGGCGCTCGCCGCATGCACCGCGTCCGACGGTGATTTGGTGCCGATGGTCAAGCCGCAGTTCGAGGTGGGTCGCGACCTGGTGGGTGCCGGCGGGGTCGTGCGCGATCCGGCGGTGCGCACGAGTGCGGTGCTCGACGTCGCGGCGTCGGCGGCGGAGTTGGGCCTCGGCGTGGCCGGCGTGGTCGCGAGCGGTTTGCCGGGGCCGTCGGGCAACGTGGAATTTTTTCTGTGGTTGCGGCGTGGTGCGCCGCCTGCCGATCCCGCGGTGGTCGCGGCGGTGGTCGAGGCGGCGGAGGAGGAGCGACGGTGAGCCGGTCGGCGTTGTTGATCACCCATCGAAGTCGGGTCGAGAGCGTGGAGCACGCCCGCGCCGTGAGTCGGGATCTGCGTGAGGCCGGGTTCGAGGTGCGGGTCGTCGCCGAGGAGATCGACGACGGTGATCTGCCTGATGTCCTTCCCGTCGAAGGGGCCGACGCGGCGCGGGGGGTGGAGATAGTCTTCGCGTTGGGCGGTGACGGCACGCTGCTGCGCGCCGCCGAGCTCGCCCGACCGGCGCGTGCCCCACTGCTGGGCATCAATCTCGGCAAGGTGGGTTTCCTCGCCGAGGCGGAGATCGGCGACCTCGATGACGCGGTGCGTCAGGCCGTCGCGAGACAATACACTGTGGACGAACGACTCACCGTCGACGTCACGGTTGAACACAATGGACTCATTGTCGCCCAGTCGTGGGCGCTCAACGAGGTGAGCGTGGAGAAGGGCGCCCGTGAGCGCATGCTCGAGGTGCGGGTCGAGGTCGATGGTCGACCGTTGTCGCGTTACGGCTGCGACGGCGTGGTCTGCGCGACGCCGACCGGCTCCACCGCCTATGCGTTCTCCGCCGGTGGTCCGGTGGTCTGGCCCGACGTCGAGGCGCTTCTGTTGGTGCCGATCAGCGCGCACGCGCTGTTCAGCCGGGCGTTGGTGACCGCGCCGACGTCGGTGTTGTCGGTCATCGTCGACCCGCACGCGTCGCCGGCTGTGCTGTGCTGTGATGGCCGTCGGGTCTTCGAGGTGCCGCCGGGCGCCCGCGTCACCGTTCGACGCGGCGACACGCCGGTGCGAGTCGTCCGGTTGCGTCCGCGTACATTCACCGACCGGCTGGTGGCGAAGTTCGGCCTTCCGGTCGCCGGTTGGCGAGCCAACGGTCACGAAGCGTCGCCACCGGAATCCGTCGGGTGACCTTCGGGAGTTCGTGGCCCACCAGTGCCCGGTCTCTCGGTCGGGGTTATCCACACCTTCGGCGCGCTTCTTGTCGATCTCCATGGCGGCGGCGTCGTTTCCCGACGTGAGTCGACGGCATCGCCTGACCTGCGGCGCTGGAACCCTTGAAATTCAACACCTTTGATCCTCGTACGGATCGTTCCCGATCGCGTCGTTGGCGTCGGTGCGTCGCCGGTGGCACATGATCGCACGGGTGTACTAGTGTGACGCATGTGCTGGAAGAGCTTCGCATCTGCGGATTAGGCGTGATTCGCGACGCCACCCTGCCACTCGGTCCCGGATTTACCGTCATCACCGGCGAGACGGGCGCCGGCAAGACGATGGTGGTGGCCGGTCTCGGCCTGCTCTTCGGTGGCCGCGCCGACGCAGCGAAGGTCCGTGTCGAACCCGATGGCACGGAGCAGAGCCGCGCGGTCGTCGAGGGCTTCCTGCATCTGACCGGCCCCCTCGCCGCCGCGGTGCGCGATCGGGTCGAGCAGGCGGGCGCCGAGTGGAGCGACGAGGGTCTGTTGTTGACCCGTCTGGTCAGCGGCGAAGGGCGTTCTCGCGCACATGTCGGTGGGCGCACCGTGCCGGTGGCCATGCTCGCCGAGCTCGGCGAGCAGGTGCTCGCTGTGCATGGTCAATCCGACCAGCTCCGCCTGCTGCGACCGGCCGAGCAACGCGGAGCACTCGACCGCTATGCCGGCGTCGACCATGAGGCTCGTCTCGTCGGGTTCCGCGCGGTCTATGACGAGTGGTGCGCGATCAACGCCGATCTCGCGCAGCGGCGCCGGCACGCGCGTGAGCGCAGCCAGGAGGCCGATCTGCTGCACCTGGGGTTGGACGAGATAACCCGGGTCGATCCGCAGCCGGGGGAGGACGAGGTGCTGCGCGAGGAGGCGCAGCGACTCGAGCACGTCGAGGGCCTCCGCGCCGCCGCGCAGGCCGCCTATTCCGCTCTCGGTGATGGCCGTGATGGCGACGACTCGTCGGGCGCAGCCAATCTGCTGGGTTCGGCCCGGCGTTCGTTGCACGCGCAGGCCGGCTTGGACCGTGTCCTCGACGAGCTCGCGGCGCGGGTCAGCGAGGCGTCGACGTTGGCCGCCGACATCTGCGTCGAGTTGGGTGCCTATCTCGATTCGCTCGGCGCGGACCCCGACCGGCTCGCGACCGTGCACGAACGGCGGGCGGCGCTTCGTGGCCTGACCCGCAAATACGCTGACGATATCGATGGTGTTCTAGCCTGGGCCGAGCACGCCCGCACCCGGCTCACTGAGTTGGACACCTCCGACGAGGTGCTCGCCGAGTTGGAGGAACGCCGGCAATCGCTGGAGATCGAGGTGATCCGGCTCGCGGTCGAGTTGAGCGCGTCCCGGCGGGAGGTCGCGTCGCACTTCGCCCGCGAGGTCACCGAGGAGCTCGCCGGGCTGGCGATGCCACACGCCCGCATCGAGGTCGCGGTGGTGCCGCGGCCGGTGGGGTCGGCCGGAACGAGCGTGGTGATCGACGGGGCCGAGACGGGAGTCGGGCCGGACGGCGCCGACGATGTGGAGATCCGTCTGCGTTCACATCCGGGCGCCCCGCCACTGCCGCTGCAGAAGGGTGCCTCCGGCGGCGAACTGTCCCGAGTGATGCTCGCCATCGAGGTGGTCTTCGCCGGGTCGGGAGGCCCCCCGACACTCGTCTTCGACGAGGTCGACTCCGGGGTCGGTGGCGCCGCCGCGGTTGAGATCGGGCGTCGGCTCGCGCGGCTCGCGCACACTCACCAAGTGCTCGCCGTGACCCACCTGCCCCAGGTCGCGGCGTTCGCCGATCGCCACCTGGTGGTGGCGAAAGACACAGACGGTTCGGTGACGGTCAGTGGGGTGCGAGTGGTTGAGGAGACCAACCGGGCTCGCGAACTTGCCCGCATGCTTGCCGGTTTGCCCGATTCCGACCTCGGCATCGCCCACGCCGAGGAGTTGTTGACCGTCGCGCATCATGACAAGGCCGGCATTTTGTGAGCATGTCGCGGCACATCGAGCCACGGTGAAGTGTCAAGATGGTCCCCGATGCGACTACTGACACTTCGGCGTTCCCGGGTCGTGGAGCCTGGAACGACCGCCGGCACGGTGCGGCTCGACCGGCGAACCAAACGCCTGGTCGGTCGGTTGCGCCCCGGTGACATCGCCCTGATCGACCACATCGACCTCGACAGGGTCGCGGCCGATTCGCTCGTCGCGGTCGGCGTCGGCGCAGTGCTCAACGCGCGACCATCGATCTCCGGCCGATATCCCAACCTCGGACCCGAGGTGCTGATCGCGGCGGGTGTTCCACTCATCGACGACCTCGGCGCCGACATCTTCCATCTCGTGCGCGAGGGAGACCTCGTCACCGTCGACGGAAACACAGTGCTGGTCGACGGGGCCGCGATCGCCCACGGGGTGCGCCACGACGCGCAGAGCGTCGCCAAGGCCATGGTCGACGCACGCGAGGGGCTGTCCGTGCAGTTGGAGGCTTTCGCCGCCAACACGATGGAATATCTCAAGCAGGAACGTGAGCTGCTCCTCGACGGTGTCGGTGTGCCTGATGTCGTCACCCCGATCGCCCGGCGGCACTGCCTCATCGTCGTGCGTGGCTATGACTACCAGGCGGACCTTGACGTGCTGCGGCCCTACATCCGCGAGTTCAAGCCGGTTCTCATCGGCGTCGACGGCGGCGCGGACGCGCTGGTCGAGGCGGGCTACACCCCCGACATCATCGTCGGCGACATGGACTCCGTCTCCGACGACGTGCTGCGGTGCGGCGCGGAGATCATCGTGCACGCCTATCCGGACGGACGTGCGCCCGGTCTCGACCGGATGCGCCAACTCGACCTGCCCGCGATCACGTTTCCCGCGGCGGCGACGAGCGAGGACATCGCGATGCTGCTCGCCGACGAGAAGGGGGCGACTCTCATTGTCGCGGTCGGCACCCACGCGACCCTCGTCGAGTTCCTCGACAAGGGTCGTGGGGGCATGGCATCGACCTTTCTCACCCGGCTCAAGGTCGGTGGTAAGTTGGTCGACGCCAAAGGCGTGAGTCGACTCTACCGCCAGAACACCTCCACATCGGCGTTCGTCGGGTTGATCGCCTCCGCGCTGGCCGCGATGGCCGCCGCGATCGCGGTCTCCACGGTCGGCAAGGCTTATGTGGGCGTGCTCGCCGAGTCGTGGGACAACCTGATGTTTCAGATCCAGAGGCTCTTCTCGTGATCAATTTTCGGTACCACGTCGTCTCACTCACCGCGGTCTTCTTCGCTCTCGCGATCGGTCTGGTGGTCGGCACCGCGGCGCTCAATGGTCCGGTCGCCGACTCGTTGAAGGAGCAAGTCACCTCGCTCGGCCAGCAAAACCAGGAGCTGCGCGACCGAGTCGACCACCTCACCGCCGACGTCAACAGCCGTGAACGGTTCGCCGAGCAGATCGCGCCGGTCGTTCTCGCGGGGCGGCTGACCAACACCAAGGTTCTCGTCGTGTCACTGCCGACGGGCGGCGACTATGTCGAAGCGGTGACGAAGATGTTGGTCACGGCCGGGGCCAAGATCACCGGAACGGTGGCGGTGAGCGACTCTTTCCTCGATCCGGCACGCAACGATGAGCTGCTTGACCTGGCTCACACCGCCCTTCCCGCAAGCGTCACGGGAGGACTGCCGACGAACAGCGTCGGTGTGGAGTCGTCGTCGGCGTTGCTCGCCGCGGTGCTGCTGAACCGGATTCCGGCGCCGAGCGAGGCCGATCTGCGCAGTGTGCTCGCGGCCTATGACAGCCAGGGATATCTGGAGCAGACGCAGAAGGTGACCGGCCCAGCCGACGCCGTTGTCGTCATCTCGGGCCCGCCGTTGACCGACAAGGACGCAGCCCGCAAGAACGCCGCGGCGGTCACGTTCGTCACTCAGCTCACCAAAGCGGGGCGGGTCCTCGTCGCATCCGACTCCGACGCCGGAAACGGCAACGTGGTGACCGCGGTGCGCGGCGAACCGACCCTCTCCAGTCGAGTCTCCACAGTGGACAATGTTGCCACTCCGCAGGGTCGCCTCGTCGCCGCGTGGGCGGTCGCCGACCGCATCTCAGGCAAGGTCGGTCACTACGGCATCGGATCGGGGACTACGCTGCTGCCGAAGGTGTCGCAATAGCGTCGGACCGACCCGCCGGTGCGCCGGCGTCGAGTCGGAACCAGCCTCCGTCGGGCAGGCGCGTTCACGCGACCACGACCATCATGGGGAGGGTGGAATCGATGACAGGCCGCGCCACCGGAACATTCGTCCGGACCGCGTTCATGGGAGTGGGCGCGGCGCTCGCCCACAGCGCCCTCGCCGCGATCAGATCGTCAGGCCAGGCGTCGAGGTTGGAGCGGGTCAACCACCGCGGCGGCACGGTGAGCCTGGCCGCCGGACCCGCGTTGGCCCTCGCCGCGAGCTCGGCGGCCGGTGCCGGCGCTATGGTCGCCCGCGAACCCGGCCTCGCCGGCGCGTGCCTCGTCGCAGGGGTCGGGGCGGGCGCGATCGGGCTCTATGACGACGTGGCCGGCGCGCGGCCCGACGAGAAGCGCATCAAGGGCTTCGCCGGTCACCTCGGTGCATTGCGCGAGGGGCGGGTCACCACCGGACTTGTGAAGATCGTCGGCATCGGGGTCGTCGGGCTCGCAGCCGCGAGCGCACTGCCAGTCCGCACGCCGCCGGGGCGTGCGCCTCGAGGGCGTGCGGGGCGGATGATCGATGTCGGCCTTGCCGCCGGCGTCATCGCGGGCACCGCCAACCTGGTGAATCTGCTCGACCTGCGCCCCGGTCGAGCGCTCAAGGCCGGCATCGCAGTCGCCGCACCGCTCACCACCGGGCAGACCGGGCCAGCCGCCGCCGGCCTCGTTGGCGCCGCCTCCGCACTGCTGCCCGCGGACCTCGGCGAAGAGGTGATGCTCGGCGACGGCGGTGCCAACGCCCTCGGCGCACTGTTGGGCGTGCTGGCGGCCCGGCGCACCGGCCGGTGGGGACGGGCGGTGCTTCTCGCCGGGCTCGGCGCGCTCACCGCCGCGAGCGAACGGGTGAGCTTCACGGCGGTCATCGAGCGGACCCCGGTGCTGCGCGCCTTGGACCACCTCGGCCGCAAGGCGTGACATGACGGCCGCGAGGCGTGACGTCACCCGGGGGCGCCGCATCGCCACGGCCGTGGCAGTCATCGCGCTGCTCACCATCGTGGCGCGGGTGGCCGGCTTCGCGCGTACCCTCGTCTTCGCCCACGCGGTCGGCGCGACCAACCTCGGCGAGGTCTATCTGACCGCCAACACCATCCCCAACATCATCTTTGAGATCGTCGCCGGCGGGGCACTCGCCGTCGTCGTGGTGCCACTGCTCGCCGCCGCGATCGCCGACGCCGACGAGCGTGCGACCGCCAGCATCGCCTCGGCCCAGCTCACCTGGGCGGTGCTCGTGCTCGTGCCGTTGGCCGGGCTGCTCGCCCTCGCCGCGACGCCGGTGATGAGCCTGCTCACCGGACCCCACACCGATCCGGCCGAGATCGCCACCGGGGCCCGCATGTTGCGGGTCTTCGCGATCCAATTGCCGCTCTACGGCATCGGAATCGTGCTCGCCGGCGTTCTGCACGCGCACCATCGGTTCACCTGGCCGGTGCTCGCGCCCTTGTTGTCGAGTCTCACGATGATCGGCGCCTACGCACTGTTCGCGGCCGTGGACGGCGCCGGCACCACGCTCGCCGGCCTCACCCCCGCGGGGGAGGCGATCCTGTCGGTCGGCACCACCGTCGGGGTGGCGGTGCTCTCCGGCTGCCTCGTGCCACCGGTGCTCGCGCTGAAGCTGCGGCTGCGCCCCACGCTGCGCCTCGCCGGCGAGCTCCGCCGTGCCGCGATCACGCTCGCTGGCGCTGCGGTGCTCACCGTCGCCGTGCAGCAGCTTGTGACCGCCTATCTCATCCGCCTCGCCAACGAGGGAGTCGCCGGCACGTTCGTCGTCTTCAGCCTCGCGCAGACCGTCTTCCTGCTTCCATGGGCGGTGCTCGCGGTTCCGCTGAGCACCCCCACCTTCCCCATGCTGGCCCGGGCCGCCGCCATTGGCGACCAGACCGGGTTCGACGAGCGTCTGGCCCGCACCGTGCGGCTGGTGCTCGTCGCGGCCGGCCTCGGCGCCGCCGGACTGATCGCCACGGCCGGACCGGCCGGGCGGTTACTCTCCGTTCTCACCGCCGGCCACCCGCCGCCCGACCGACTCACTGCGGCGATCGTGGCCTTCGCCCCCGGCCTCGTGGGTTATTCGCTGCTCGCGCTCATCACACGGGCACTCAACGCGGCAGGCGAGGCCCGGCGCGCGGCCGCTGCGGCGATCATCGGCTGGGCCGCCACGGCCCTGGCAGCCGGCGGCCTCGCAGCCATGGCCACACCGGACGATCGGGTGGTCGCGTTGGCCCTCGGCAATTCGATCGGCATGAGCGTGCTCGCCGCCGTGCTCATCGCCGCCGTGGCTCGGTGGCGGGGTGGCCGCGCGCCCGCCGGGTGCGGTCGTACCCTTCTGGTGAGCGGTGGCGCGGCCATCGTCGCTGCCGGTGTCGGCGCGCTCACCGCGACGGTCACCGCAACCTGGTCGCCGTCCGGCGTCGTCGGCGCGGCCGTCTCCGGGGTCGCCGCTGGTGTCGTCGCGGTCGCCGTCTTCGGCGCGATCACCTGGATCGCGGCCGGCGACGATCTCCGCCACGTGGTGGCGGGGATGGCCCGCCGACGCCGTGGCGTGGCAGGGCCGGACGGGCAGCCTGCCACGGACCGGACGCCGCCAGACCGGTCGCCCACCGACGAGGAGGTACGCACGTGAGCACGGGCCAGACCCCACCGCCCCGGCGGGTGGCTGTGCTGTTGGGTTCGACCACCGGCGGCGTCGGCGTGCACGTGAGGTCGTTGATCGGTGAGATCCACGCCGCCGGTTATGACGTACGGGTGTTATGTCCGGCCGCGGCTGCGGCCCAGTTCGACTTCGCCGCAGCCGGCGCGCGGGTGACGACGGTGGAGATCCCGGCGAGTCCGGGGATTCGCGACACCCGAGTCGTCGCCGACGTGCGCGCCACCCTGCGCGACGACCCGGTCTCGGTGCTGCACGCGCACGGTCTACGGGCCGGTCTGGTCGCCGCACTCGCCCGCCCCGCCTCGGTGCCGCTCGTGGTGACCTGGCACAACACCGTGCTCGGTCGCGGGATGCGCGCCCGGGTGCTGCGCCTGGGTGAGCGATTCGTCGCCCGCGCCGCGCGCGTCACCCTCGCCGCCTCCACCGACCTGGTCGAACGAGTGTCAGCGCTCGGCGGTCGCGACGTGCGCCTCGGGCCGGTGGCGACGCCGCTGACGCCCACCCCGACCCGGTCCGCCGCTGCGGTGCGGCAGGAGTTCGGCGTCGCCGACGGGCCCCTCATCATCTCGGTGGGGCGACTGCACCCACAGAAGGACTATCCGACCCTCATCGACGCCGCCGTGCGGTGGCGGGAACTTCGGCCGACACCTCTGGTGATCATCGCTGGGACCGGGCCGGACTATCGCGAGCTCGCGGCCTCGGTGCTCAGCCGCCGCGCCCCGATTCGATTTCTCGGGCACCGCGACGACGTCGCGGATCTGCTCGGCGCCGCAGACCTCGCCGTCGTGACCAGCGGGTGGGAAGCGCGACAACTCTTCGCCCAGGAGGCGCTCGCCGCCGGCGTGCCACTGGTCTGCACCACGGTGGGAGGTCTGCCCGAGTTGGTCGGCGACGCGGCCGTCACGTTCGAGCCCGGCGACGTCGACGCCCTCGACACAGCGGTGCGCCGCCTTCTCGCCGACCCCGACGAGCGAGCCCGGCTCGCCGCCGCCGGACTGGCCCGCGCCGCGACATGGCCGACCCCGAGCGACACCGCCGACCAGGTGCTCGGTCTCTACGCCGAGCTCATCGACGCCGCGACCGTCAGTGTCGACCCCGTCCCCCGCTCGGCGGACGCTGCCACCGAGAACGCCGGATGAACGCGGTTCCCCGCCGCCGCTCGTTGGCCATCATCGCGGTGGTCGTGCTGGTGAGCGCGCTGTCGTTCGTTCGTCACCCGGCGGTGGCGGCGAACCCGCCCCGAGTCTCCCACGTGGTCGTGGCGGGCGTGCCCGGACTGCGCTGGGACGACCTCTCGCCCTCGGCGACGCCGGCCCTGTGGGAGTTGGTCGGACACTCCAGCGTGGCGGCCCTGTCGGTGCGCTCGGCGGCCCGACTGACCTGCCCGGCTGACGGATGGCTGACCCTCGGGGCGGGCAACGCCGCCGAGTGGGGCCTCGGGAGTGCGGCCGACGGATGCGTGCGGGAACCCGCGTCGGTCGAGGCCTCATCCGGCGGGGGATTCGTCGTGGCCCAGCCACTGGTCGTGGAACACAACCGCCGCCTCGCCTGGGGAGCACAGCCCGGCGCCCTCGCCGAATCGGTCGGCTGCACGACCGCGATCGGCTCCGGAGCGGCGATCGCCGCCGCCCGGCCGGTCGGGCGGGTCGACCGCTATCTGGCGTCACTGCCGGCCGATCCGACTGCGGTGCTTGCCTTCTGCCCATTGTCCATTGTGGATCTTGGAGTGGTTCACGGGTCCGGGGTCACCCGCGCCACCGCCCTCGCCAAAGCCGACGCCGACGCCGCCCGAATGCTCGCCCACCGGCCGGACCAGTCCCTGGTCATCATCGCCGGCCTCGCCGACACCGACGGCCCGTCCCGGCTGCACGTCGCGATCGCCAACGGGCCCGGGTTCACCGGCGGCTGGCTCACCTCACCCACCACCCACCGGTCGCGTTATGTGCAGCTCATCGACATCGCCCCGACCGCGCTGGCGGCACTCGGCCAACCCCGACCCGGCAAACACCTGACCGGCCAGACCCTGCACCGCAGCGAAGACCGCGCCAGCGACACCGCCTCGACCGTCACCAGCCTCGCCGACTCCGACGGTCAAGTCCGCGCCCAACGCGACATCTCCGGGCGTTTCCTTCTGGCGGTCGGCATCGCCGAGGTTCTCGCGCTGCTCGCCGCCATCCCGCTGCTGCGCCGCGCCCGCGACGGCGGCCCCCGAGGGCCGCGACCCGTGCCACTGCGCTGGCGCAGAGTCGCCGAGGGCGTCCTGACCGCCGTCGCCCTCGCGGTTCCGGCGGCGCTCGCGGCCGACCTGGCACCGTGGTGGCGCGCCGCTCACCCGGGGCTCGCCTTCGCCGGAGCGTGGGTGACCGTGCTGATCGCGATCACCGCCGCCGCTCTCGTCGGCCCGGCCCGCACCCACACCCTCGGCACGGCCGCCGCGGGTGGCACGATCGCCGCCGTCATCGTGGTCGTCGATGTGATCAGCGGTGGCTGGCTCCAGTTCAACGGGGTCGGCGGCTACCTCGCCACCGACGGCACGCGCTATGTCGGCGTCGGCGCGATCGGTCTCGGCGTGTTCCTCGCCGGGTGGATGCTCACGTCGGCGACCCTCGCGCAGTCGTTGGACAGACGGTGGCGGTCGGCGGCCGTCGCCGTCGCCGGCTGCGTCGGCGTCGTCATCGTGGGCAGCCCCTATCTCGGGTCGAACGCCGCAGGGGCGATCGGGTTGACGGCCGGAGCCTGCGTCGCCACCGTCATGGCCTCCGGCCGGTGGCTGACCCCCATCCGACTCGCCGCCGCGGTCCTCACCGGCGTGAGTGTGACCGCGGTTCTCGCGACCGTCGACGCGCTGCGACCGGCCGCCCACCGTGGCAGCCTCGGCCAGTTCGTCACCGCGATCGGCGACGGCACGGCCGGACTGGCGATCCAGCGCGCCGGCACGGCCAACGTGATGGCGGTCGTCGCCAACCCGCTGACCGTGCCGGCCGTCGCCTCCGCGGCGATCGTCTTCTATCTGCTGTCCCAACACTGGGGAGGCCTGCTGCGCCTGTTCGGCCTCTATCCGGCGGTGCGCGCGACCGGGGTGGGGCTGGTGATCGCCACTGTGCTCGGCGGCGCCGTCAACGGCTCGGGACTCATCGTCGCCGGCGCCGCCGCAGCGACCGTTGTGCCGTTGATCACACTCTCCGCCGTACGGGCATTGGCTCACGCGGACGACCGCACGCTCGCGGTGGACCCGGGCGCCGCGCCTGTTCTGGCGCCGTCCCTCGCCTCCGCGTCACGCAGAATCAGGCGATCCTCACCCAGCGTCGACGTGGTGACATCCGACACGGGAACCGGTGGCGCGCCGCCCGTGCCAGTGGTGTTAGCGTGAAATCCCGTGGATCACCTGATCTCGCACGCCACGCCAGTCGCGCCTGACCGCGCGTGCGGTGTGCGCGTCTCCGCCTGACACCACGGGAGCCCGCATTGGCCGCGCCGGCAGCACGCATGACCAAGCACATCTTCGTCACCGGGGGAGTCGCGTCGTCCCTCGGCAAGGGACTCACCGCCTCCAGCCTCGGCAATCTGCTCACCGCCCGCGGACTGCGGGTCGTGATGCAGAAACTCGACCCCTACCTCAACGTCGACCCCGGCACGATGAACCCGTTCCAACACGGCGAGGTCTTCGTCACCGAGGACGGGGCCGAGACCGACCTCGACGTCGGACACTATGAACGGTTCCTCGACCAGAACCTGTCCCGGCGGGCCAACGTCACCACCGGCCAGATCTACTCCGACGTCATCGCCAAAGAACGACGCGGCGAATATCTCGGCGACACCGTTCAGGTGATCCCCCACGTCACCAACGAGATCAAAGCCCGGATCCGGGCGATGGGATCGCCCGACGAACACGGCCACCGGCCCGACGTGGTGATCACCGAGGTCGGCGGCACGGTCGGCGACATCGAGTCGCTGCCGTTCCTCGAGGCGATCCGACAGGTCCGCCACGACATCGGCCGCGACAACTGCTTCTATCTGCACGTCTCACTCGTGCCCTATCTCGCCCCCAGCGGCGAACTCAAGACCAAACCCACCCAGCACTCCGTGGCGGCCCTACGCAACATCGGTATCCAACCCGACGCGCTCGTCTGCCGATCCGACCGGGAGATCCCGGAGAAACTCAAGGTCAAACTCTCCCTCTATTGCGACGTCGACGCCGAGGCCGTCGTCTCCGCCGCCGACGCGCCGAGCATCTACGACATTCCCAAAGTGCTGCACCGCGAGGGCCTGGACGCCTACGTCGTACGGCGCCTGGGATTGAGCTTCCGCGACGTCGACTGGAGCAGCTGGGACGACCTGCTCGACCGCGTTCACAATCCACAACAGAGCGTCACGATCGCGATCGTCGGCAAATACGTCGACCTGCCCGACGCCTACCTGTCGGTCAGTGAAGCCGTACGCGCGGCCGGATTCACCCACCGGTCCAAGGTGCAGCTGCGATGGGTGCCCAGCGATGACTGCGCCGACCCGGCCGCCGCAGCCACCGCGCTCGCCGGCGTCGACGGGATCGTCGTGCCCGGCGGCTTCGGGATTCGCGGCATCGAGGGAAAGATCGGCGCCGTGCGCTTCGCCCGGGAACGTCGGATCCCGATCCTCGGACTGTGCCTGGGGTTGCAGTGCATGACCATCGAGGTCGCCCGCGACCTCGCCGACCTTGACGGCGCCAACTCGTTGGAGTTCGACGAGAACGCGACGCATCCGGTGATCGCGACCATGGCCGACCAGCAGGAGATCGTCGCTGGACTCGGCGACCTGGGCGGCACGATGCGACTGGGCTCCTATCCCGCGCAGCTGACCCCCGGCTCCATTGTCGCGGAGGCCTACGGCGCGACCACCGTCACCGAACGCCACCGGCACCGCTATGAGGTCAACAACGCCTATCGTGACGCTCTCACCAAGGCCGGCCTTGTCATCAGCGGCACCTCCCCGGACGGCCGGCTCGTGGAGTTCATCGAACTGCGCCGCGACCTGCATCCCTATTTCGTCGCCACCCAGGCCCACCCGGAGCTCAAGAGTCGACCCACCCGGTCGCATCCGCTGTTCACCTCGTTCGTGCGCGCGGCGATCGACTATCACTCGGCCGACCAACTGCCGGTCGTTCTCGACTCCACCGAGGCGTCGACCGGTGGCGACGTCGACGCGAGCCCGGTGGGTGTCGGGTGAGCAAGCCACCGCACGACTACCGGGTCGTCGACCATGTGGAACGCTTTCGTGGAGCCATCTTCGACGTCTTCTCCGACCGGATCGAGATGCCGGGCGGCGGCACCGCGGTGCGCGACTACACCCGCAACCTCGGTTCGGTCGGGGTGGTGGCGCTCGACGAGGCCGACCGGGTCGTGCTCGTGCGCCAATACCGTCACCCGGTCGCCCGCCTCATGTGGGAACTGCCGGCAGGGCTGCTCGACGTGACCGGCGAGGCGCCCGAGATCACCGCGGCGCGGGAACTCGCCGAGGAGGCGGGGCTGATGGCCCGCACCTGGAGTCATCTCCTCGACGTGCATACGAGCCCAGGGTTCACCGACGAGCTGGCCCGGATCTATCTCGCCACGGACCTCACGGAGGCGCCCGGCCCAGCGCACGTGCGCGAACACGAGGAGAGCGAACTCACCGTGCACCGGGTTTCGCTCGACGACGCCGTGGCGATGGTCTTCGACGGGCGGATCAGCAACTCGCTCGCCGTCACCGGGCTGCTCGCGGCGTCACGTCGCCGCTGACGAGGGCGTCGTGGCTGACGAGTGCCTCATGCAGACCGGTGACGCCATGGCGTCGGGCGTACATCGTCGGGGTGAATCTGAACGCGTCAGGTTCGTCACCGACCAGGCCGGCCGCGCGCAGGCGGGGGAGCAATCGAGGAAAGTCCAGAAAGGACAGATAGTGCAGCAGTGACCGGCCGCAACGGTCGCGCACCAGCGGGTCGAATCCGGCGTCGAGCAACCGGATGACGCCGTCGGTGTCTCCGGCGATGGCGTGCGCGAAGAACTCGTCGCGTTGCACCCGCAGTTGTCTCGGCAGTCGGCCTTTTCCGGTGTGCCAGGCGTTGCGGGCCGCGGCGCACCCCGTCATGATTCCGCCGAGTGCCTCGAGTGCGCGTTCCCGGTCGAGTTCGGCGTCGGTGTGCGGGACCGTGAGGTCGCCGTCTCTGACCTGGACCACGTGCCACACTCCCTCGCAGCGCACCCGGACGGGGTGGAACAGCGAGGTGGCGACCGGGGGTGGGGTCTGGACCCGATCGGCGAAGAGCGCCGCGTGGATGAGCGGGTGCAGGTCGTCGGGCGTCGGACGACCACGCCGAATCCGAGCGAGGCCCGTGTTGAGGCCGTGGCGCAGCAGCGGGGCGATCGTGAGGGCCTGTTTCTCGGCATGCCCGTTGATCCACCGCGCCGACAACGCTGTGGGGTCCTCGGTCGAGATCACGACCCACGGGTTCCACGCCACGTCGGCGACGTGATATCGGGCGGCGAGCCGACGCACCTCCGCGCCGATCCACGCCGGTGGCTTCAGCCCGCTGAGGTGGGCTTTGACCATCGTCGATGACGACCCGTCGGTGGGGGTGAGCCCGATGCCGGCCGTCCGCCAGGCGCCCACGGTGTCGCCGGCGGCGACCATCGCGGCCACTCGGTCGGCGGGCGCCAAGCCGTCGGCGCCGGGCACGTGTGCGGACCAGAGATCGGCGAGTCGGGGTGCCTCGTCGGCGTGCCAGAGGAATCCGGGCAGGTCGGCGATGGATTCGAGGGCGACGTTGCGCAGTCGGGCGACCTCGAGCCGTGGGCGCCAAGCGCCGTGGACGTGTCGCAGGATGAGCATCGGGTCGGCCGGTTCGAGTCGTTCCGCCCGCGACAGGACCACCCGCGCATGGGGCGTGACCCACCCCCAATGTGTGGGAAGTCCGCATTCCCAATGCGTTGTCGGGGCGGCCGCAACGCAGATGCCAGGCCAGCAGGTCCGGTGCGAGGCCGTGCAGGTCGGCCTCGACACCGGCTGCGGCCAGTCGCCCGAATCGTCGACGGACATTCGTCAGGTCGATCTCGGTGTCCAGCCGTGCGGCCCGGACCGCGCCACGCCAGTCGCCGGCCAGCCGCAGCCGGGTGCATTCGGCGATCATCTCCGGCGGCACGCCGAAAGCGCGAATCCCGAGAATCGCGGCTCGTGTGCGGTTCGATATTGCGGACTCCTCAGGCGCGTGGGGTGGGCGGTGCCGACCGGAATCGAACCGGCGTCCTTCCCGCTCTGGAGGCGGGCGCGTCGACCTCTGCGCTACGGCACCGCCCGCCCGGCAGCCTAATCCAGCCGTGACGATGAACCCGAGCCCAGTCGCCCGATGCGGCTAATGTCGGTGGTGATGGCCTTCGTCTATCGGCGAGGGGGAGGGAAAAGCCAGTTCAGGGGCGGTTCTAGACTCCCACCGGAAGCGACGGCGTAGCCGAGGGTGGCAATGGCGCCGCCAGGCGTCGGCGCTGGAAGAGGTGTCAGCAAGGTGAAGGTTGGCGTTCCCCGCGAGGTCAAGAACCACGAATATCGGGTGGCGATCACCCCATCGGGGGTGCACGAGCTCACCCGCCACGGCCACGAGGTGATGATCGAGTCGGGCGCGGGCCTCGGGTCGTCGATCACCGACGCCGAGTTCGCGGCGGCCGGCGCGACGATCATGGCCGACGCCGATGAGGTGTGGGCCGCCGGTGACCTGATTCTCAAGGTCAAGGAACCGGTCCCGCAGGAATACCACCGCATGCGGCAGGGGCAGGTGCTCTTCACCTACCTGCACCTCGCGGCGTCGCGGGAGTGCACCGACGCGCTGCTCGAGCGACAGGTCACCGCGATCGCCTATGAGACGGTCGAGACCGCCGAGGGCGCGTTGCCGCTGCTCGCGCCGATGTCCGAGGTCGCGGGCCGGCTCGCCCCGCAGGTGGGCGCCTATCACCTCATGCGCCCGGGCGGTGGCCGTGGGGTGCTCATGGGTGGCGCGCCCGGGGTCTATGCCGCGAAGGTCGTCGTCATCGGCGCCGGGGTCTCCGGCATGAACGCCGCCGCGATCGCCCTGGGCATGCAGGCCGAGGTGCTGCTGCTCGACAAGAACATCGCCCGGCTGCGGGCGGCCGACGCCGACTACCGCGGCCATCTGCAGACGGTCGCCTCCAACTCGTTCGAGATCGAGCGCGCGGTGCTCGACGCCGACCTGGTCATCGGCGCGGTGCTCGTGCCGGGCGCCAAAGCCCCGACGTTGATCACCAACGAGCTGGTGTCCCGCATGAAGCCGGGCAGCATTCTCGTCGACATCTCCATCGACCAGGGTGGCTGTTTCGAGGACTCCCGGCCGACCACCCACGCCGAACCGGTCTATCCGGTGCACAACAGCGTCTTCTACTGCGTGGCGAACATGCCGGGCGCGGTTCCGCACACGTCGACCTACGCGTTGACCAACGTGACCCTGCCCTACGCGGTCGAGTTGGCCAACCACGGCTGGCGCGAGGCGCTGCGCAAGGACCGTTCGCTCGCGTTGGGTCTCAACACCCACGCCGGCCTGCTCACCTCCGGCCCGGTCGCAGCGGCGCACGGGTTGGGCGCGGTCAAGCTCGACGAGGTGCTCTCCTGACCGCAGACCATCACGAACCGGGCGGCGGGGTCGAATCCACCCGCTCCGCCGCCGACGGTCGTACGGTCGACGCGGCCTGCCGGGCCTATCTGGCGCACCTGAGTGTCGAGCGGGGCGTCGCGGCGAACACCCTCGCCGCCTACCGCCGTGACCTCGCCCGCTATGCCGCGCACCTCGCCGCGACCGGGCACACGGAGATCACCACGGTCGAACCCGACCAGGTCACCGCGCACCTGCGCGCGTTGCGGGAAGGCGACGACATTCATCCGCCGCTCGCGGCCGCGTCAGCGGCCCGGGCGGTGAGCGCCGTGCGGGGGCTGCACCGTTTCGCCGTACGCGAAGGATGGACGGCGACCGACCCGGCGGCGCAGGTTCGCCCGCCCACACCGGCCCGACGACTGCCTCAGGCGCTCGACGTGACCGAGGTCGAACGGCTCATCGCGTCGGTGGCCGGCGACGAGGCCACCGCGTTGCGCGACCGGGCGTTGATGGAGTTCTTGTACGCCACGGGCGCCCGCATCTCCGAAGCGGTCCAGTTGCCGGCCGACGACCTCGACCTCACCGACCACAGTGTCCTGTTGCGCGGCAAGGGCGGACGCAGCCGGATCGTGCCCGTCGGCGGCGCGGCGGTCGAGGCCATCCAGGCATATCTCGTACGGGCCCGCCCGGCGCTGCTGGCCCGGCGACGATCGTCGGCCGTGGCCGAACCGGGCCGGCACGCGATCTTTCGCAACGCCCGGGGCGGTCCACTGACGCGGCAGGGCGCGTGGGGCATCATCCGGGACGCCTCGCGACGGTGCGAACTGGCCGGGCGCGTCACCCCCCACACGCTGCGTCACTGCTTCGCCACCCACCTGCTCGATGGCGGCGCCGATGTGCGCGTGGTGCAGGAACTGCTCGGGCACGCATCCGTGACCACCACCCAGATCTACACGTTGGTGACCGTGCAACGACTGCGGGAGGTCTATGCGTTGGCCCACCCCCGGGCCCGCGACACGCCGGGACCGGTCCCGGCCCAGCCGCGCCCGGTGCCGTAGAGTCAATCTCGGCGAATGTGAAATCTTTCAATCGTGTCGCTTGAGGCGACGCCGGCCCGGAGGCGGGAAAGGGCGTAGACAGCGGACATGGTGGGCAACGACGAGCGTGGAAGGTCGTGGGCCGCGTTGCGCGCGGACCAGACGGCGCTCGACCTCGGCGCGGAGCTGGGCCCGGCAGACCCGGCCGCATACACCACCCGCCAACCGATCCCGCAACCCATTCCCCTCGACCGGCACGGACCGGCGCGCATCATCGCGATGGCCAACCAGAAGGGTGGGGTCGGCAAGACCACCACGACGATCAACCTGGGCGCGGCGCTCGCCGAGTATGGACGCAAGGTCCTGCTCGTCGACTTCGACCCGCAGGGCGCGCTGTCGGTCGGACTCGGGGTCAACCCGCACAACCTGGACCTGTCGATCTACAACCTGCTGATGCACGACGAAGTCGGCATCGACGACATCCTGATCAAGACCAACGTCGCCGGCCTGCACCTGTTGCCGGCCAACATCGACCTCTCCGCCGCCGAGATCCAGCTCGTCACCGAGGTGGCCCGGGAGATGGCGCTGGCCCGGCTGCTGCGGCCGGTGCTCAAGGAATACGACTTCATCCTCATCGACTGCCAACCGTCGCTCGGCCTGCTCGCGATCAACGCCCTCACCTGCGCGCACGGCGTGCTCATCCCGCTCGAATGCGAGTTCTTCAGCCTGCGCGGTGTCGCGCTGCTGCTCGACACCATCGACAAGGTGCGCGAACGACTCAACTTCGACCTCGAGCTCGAGGGCATCCTCGCCACGATGTACGACAGCCGGACCACTCACAGCCGGCAGGTGCTGCAACGGGTTGTCGAGGCGTTCGGCGACAAGGTCTACCAGACGGTCATCACCAAGACGGTGAAGTTTCCCGAGTCGACCGTCGCCGGAGCCCCGATCACCTCACTGGACCCGTCGTCGTCGGGTGCCCGCAACTACCGGCAGCTGGCCCGCGAAGTGATCGCCGCACACACCCCAGGGCTGGGATAACACGACCGTGAACACCCCTGACATGGGCACCCCGACCGGGGTGGCCGATGATGCGATGATGCCCGACGCCGAGCCAGTCTCCGAGCCCGCCGAGCCGTCAGCCGGGCCGCCAGCCGCCGAGACGCCGCCGCTGAGACGCCGGCACCGGCGCCGGCAGCCGGGGCGCCCGTCGGCAATGTCGGGTTCCAGGTGCGGTTGACCAACTTCACCGGCCCGTTCGACCTGTTGCTGCAGTTGATCGGCAAGCAGAAGCTGGAGATCACCGAGCTTGCGCTGAGCACGGTGACCGACGAGTTCATCGCCTACATCCGGGCGATGGGAGAGCAGTGGAACCTCGACGAGGCCAGCGAGTTCCTCGTGGTCGCGGCGACCCTGCTCGACCTCAAGGCGGCCCGGCTGCTGCCTCAAGCTGAGGTTGAGAACGAGGACGATCTCGCCCTGCTCGAGGCCCGCGACCTGCTCTTCGCCCGACTGCTGCAGTACAAGGCGTTCAAGGAAGCTGCCGCGGTCATCGCCAACCTGGAGGGCGAGGCCGGCCGCGTCTATCCCCGCGCGGTCAAACTCGAACCGCAGTACGCCGAAGCCCTGCCCGAACTCGTGCTCGGCATCGGGCCGGACCGGCTCGCCGCCCTCGCCGTCAAGGCGATGCTGCCCAAAGCGGCACCGGTGGTCTCGATCGCACACGTGCACATGGTGCGGGTCAGCGTGCGTGAACACGCACAGATCCTGCGGGACAAGCTGATCCGGGTGGGCACCGCGACCTTTCGCTCCCTCTGCGCCGACTGCCTGTCCACCCTCGAGGTGGTGGCGCGGTTCCTCGCGCTGCTCGAATTCTACCGCGAGGGGCTGGTCAGCTTCGACCAGGTGACCGCGCTCGGTGAGCTGACCGTCACATGGCACGGCGACCAGAGCGCCGCCTTCGAGTTCACCATCGACGACTACAGTGGCCACGTCGCCGCTGAGGAGACCGCCACCGCCGGTCCGGGCGGGGAGGAGGAGACAGCATGACCGACGACACCCGTCCCGAACCGGACGAGCCCGCCGTCGACGTCTCGCAGACAGTCGAACCCACCAACGACACCCCCACCGACGACGCCCCAGTCGACCCGACCGCCTTCGAGTCGTTCGCCGCCTCATGGGTGCCGCCGTGGGCCAGGTCACTGCCGGAGCTCGTCGTCGAACCGGCCGCCGACTACACGCCCGAGGAACTGGCCATCGGCCGGCTCGCCTACGCCAGCGAAGACGAACTGCCCGACCCCGACCAGTTCGAACCCGGCATGTCCACCGCGCAACTGCGCGGCGCGCTCGAGTCGATCCTGCTCATCGTCGACGAACCAGTCACGATCACCATGCTCGCCCAGGTGCTCGAAGAACCGGCCAGCCGCGTCGAGTCGACCATACGTGACCTCGCAGCCCAATATTCCGTACACGGGCATGGGTTTGATCTTCGCCAAGTCGCCGGCGGTTGGCGTTTCTACACCCGGGCCGAATACGCTCCCTACGTTCAACGGTTCGTGCTCGACGGCCAACAGATCCGACTCACCCAGGCCGCGCTCGAGACCCTCGCCGTCGTCGCCTACAAACAACCGGCGACCCGCTCGCGGGTCTCCGCGATCCGCGGCGTCAACTGCGACGGTGTGATGAAGACCCTCGTCACGCGGGGACTCATCGAGGAGTCCGGCACCGAACCCGAGACCGGCGCCCACCTTTACCGCACCACCCGACTCTTCCTCGAGAAGGTCGGCATCAACAGCGTCGAGGACCTGCCGTCGCTG
Organism: uncultured Actinomycetota bacterium; assembly: GCA_963736695.1. GTDB lineage: Bacteria > Actinomycetota > Actinomycetes > Mycobacteriales > Micromonosporaceae > CAVTPU01. The sequence goes on along the minus strand of CAVTPU010000004.1, from coordinate 451,111 downwards.
GGACCGCTCCTGCCCGACAACGTCGATGAGGTTGAGTTTGCGCAACGATGACGACACCGCCGCGTCCGGCACCGGACCGCAGCGGTTGCAGAAGGTGCTCGCCACTGCGGGCGTGGGCTCGCGTCGGGCGTGCGAGGAACTCATCGCCGCCGGACGCGTCACAGTGGACGGTCGGCGGGCTGAGCTGGGCCAGCGGGCCGATCCCCGCTCTTCGGTGATCCATGTCGATGGCGAACGGATCGTCACCGACACCCGCATGGTCTATCTGGCGTTGAACAAACCCCGCGGCATCGTCTCCACCATGTCCGACGACCGGGGCCGCGCCAGCATCGCCGACCTGCTCGGATCGAGCATGCCGCACCGGGTCTATCACGTGGGTCGGTTGGACACCGACAGCGAGGGCCTGTTGTTGTTGACCAACGACGGTGACCTCTCCCACCACCTGAGCCACCCGTCGTTCGGAGTCTCGAAAACCTATCTCGCCGAGGTCGCCGGCCCCGTGCGGTCCGGGCTGCGCAAGCAGCTGGTCACCGGCGTCGAACTCGACGACGGGCTCGCGAAGGCCGACGCATTCCGCGTGATCGACTCGTTTGGCCGCACCGCGCTCGTGGAGATCGTCCTGCACGAGGGGCGCAACCACATCGTGCGCCGCATGCTCGCCGAGGTCGGGCACCCCGTGTCGCGGCTCGTGCGCACCGCCGTCGGCCCAGTCAAGCTCGGCGACCTGAAAACGGGTCGGTGGCGCCACCTGACCCGGTCCGAGGTGGCGGCCCTGTTCGCCGCCGCGCAACCGGCCGCTGCCGCCTGAGCCCGACGCCGGTAACGTTAACGAGACGACCGCGGCCATCCGGCCCGGTCGCCACGATCGAGGAGTGTGTTTTCGTGGGTGACAGGCAGGAGCGGTCGGGGGCCGTGGTGGCGGTCGACGGCCCATCCGGCTCGGGCAAGTCGACCGTGTCGCGGCGACTGGCGCAGACCCTCGGGGCCGCCTATCTCGACACGGGCGCGATGTATCGGGCGATCACCTGGGCGGTGCTGCACGCCGGGGTCGACCCGCACGACGCGGACACCGTGGCCAAGATCGCTGGCGAGGCTGAGCTGACGATCGTCAGCGACCCAGCCGACCCGCGGATCAGCGTCGACGGCACCCCGGTCGACGGGCCGATCCGTGGCCCGGAGGTCACCGCGGCCGTCTCCGCCGTCGCGGCCGTCCCCGCCGTGCGGCAGCTGCTCGTCGCCCGCCAGCGTGACATCATCGCCGAGGCCGACGCCGGCATCGTCGTCGAGGGTCGCGACATCGGATCCGTCGTGGCGCCCGACGCACACCTCAAGGTCTATCTCACCGCCTCCGCCGCCGAACGTGCGCGCCGCCGCGCGGCCGAAGACGCCTCCGACGTCGACGCGACCGCCGCGGACCTGCGCCGCCGCGACCACCTCGACTCGACCCGCGCCGCCGACCCGTTGGCCCAAGCGGCCGACGCGGTGGTGCTCGACACCACCGAGATCGGCATCGACGAGGTGGTCGACCAACTGAATTCCCTGGTACGCGCGAAAGCGCGCGCATGAGCAACCCGGAGCACCGCATGCTCGCCGCCGACGGCGTCCACGACACCCAACCGCCCACCCTCGACGGGTCCACTCTCGACAGTGGCCCGTTCGATGGTGACTCCTTCGACGCCGATGCCTTCGACGGCGACTACGAGCTCGCCGACGACTTCGACGAGTCGGAGTTCGAGGCGGAGTCCGATGAGGACGGTTCGGGCTCGCGACTCGTCGTCCCGGCCCCGGTCGTCGCCGTGGTCGGCCGCCCCAACGTCGGCAAGTCCACCCTCGTCAACCGCATCCTCGGCCGCCGACAGGCGGTCGTGCAGGACGTGCCCGGCGTCACCCGCGACCGGGTCGCCTATGACGCCCAGTGGTCCGGCCGTCGGTTCGTGATCGTCGACACCGGCGGCTGGGAACCCGATCCACGCGACCGCGCCGCCGCCATCGCCGCGCAAGCCGAGATCGCCGCCGCGACCGCAGACGTCATCCTCTTCGTCGTCGACTCCACCGTCGGCGCGCTCGACGACGACGAAGCCGCGGTGCGAATGCTGCGGCGCACCCGCAAACCCGTGCTGCTCGTGGCCAACAAGGTCGACAACGCGCAGCAGGAACTGGACTCGGCGAGACTGTGGTCGCTCGGCCTCGGTCTGCCCTATCCGGTCTCCGCCCTGCACGGCCGCGGCTCCGGCGACCTGCTCGACGCGGTGCTCGCCACCCTGCCCTCGACGCCACCGGTCATCGAGGTCACCACCCGCGGCCCCCGCCGGGTCGCGCTTATCGGCCGGCCCAACGTCGGCAAGTCCAGCCTGCTCAACCGTCTCGCCAACGAGGAACGCGTCGTCGTCGACTCGGTCGCAGGCACCACAGTGGACCCGGTCGACAGCCTCGTCAGCATCGGCGGCGACACGTGGCTCTTCGTCGACACCGCCGGGCTGCGCCGCCGCGTCGACACCGCCAGCGGCGCGGAATATTACGCGAGCCTGCGCACGGCCGGCGCACTGGAGACGGCCGAGGTCGCCGTCGTCCTGCTCGACGCCGCCGAACCCATCGCCGAGCAGGATCAACGGGTGCTCACCATGGTCGCCGAGGCCGGCCGCGCCCTCGTGCTCGCCTTCAACAAGTGGGATCTCGTCAGCGACGACCGCCGCTATTTCCTCGAACGTGAGGTGGAGCGGGAGCTGCGCCGCATCCCGTGGGCGATCCGGGTCAACATCTCGGCGAAGACCGGCCGTGCGACGGAGAAACTCGCCCCCGCGCTGCGCACGGCGCTGGCGAGCTGGGAGCAGCGGGTCTCGACCGGGCAGCTCAACCAGTGGCTCAACTCGGTCGTGCAGGCGACGCCGCACCCGGTCCGCAGCGGACGGTCGCCGAAGGTTCTCTTCGCGACCCAGGCCGGCACCAAACCCCCGCGGTTCGTGCTCTTCACCTCAGGCCCGCTCGACGCGGGTTACGTGCGGTTCATCGAACGTCGGCTCCGTGAGGAGTTCGGCTTCGTCGGATCGCCGATCTCGCTGTCCGTGCGGGCGCGCAAGAAGAGCTAACGCCACTCGGCGTGATCGTGTGCGATAGCACCGGCTGCACCCGGTCCTGGCGCTCGCGATCACGCGGAATGCGGCCGAGTAATGCGTCGCAGCGCGACCATACGCTACCGTATGGCATGGCGCGCGTACGACTGACCGCAACCGACTGGGCCACGGCGGCCCTCGACCTGCTGGGGGAGAAGGGGCTGGCCGCCGTCGCAGTCGAACCCCTCGCGGCGCGGCTCGGCACCACCAAAGGCAGCTTCTATTGGCACTATCCCAACCGCGACGCGGTCATCGTCGCCGCGCTCGAACTCTGGGAGCAGGCACACACCCAGGCGGTCATCGACGCCATCGCCGTCCACTCCGATCCGGCGACCCGCCTTCGAACACTCTTCACCCAGGTCACCACCCGCGGCATCCCCGCCATCGAGGCGAGCCTCCTCGGGGTCGCCGACCACCCACTCGTCGCGCCGGTCATGCGCCGGGTCGTCGACCGTCGAATCGCCTATCTGCACGAAACCTTTCGAGACCTGGGCCTCCCTGCCCACGAGGCCCACAATCGCGCGGTCGCCGCCTATGCCATGCACGTCGGAACCGTCCACTTAGCCACCCGGCTCCCCGACGTCATCGCCGACCCGGCCGGACTGGCCGTCGTCGGTGCGCGCATGCTGCTCGTCGACATCAGTGCCGACACCAGCTCCCCCTCCCCGAGGACTGACCTCAACCAAGCCACCGTCCTCCCCAAAAACCTAGCATCCTAGGACACGGTACGGAGTGTGATCCACCCGATCGTCGCGAAGTGACGCACCAACGGCGATAACCCGGTAGCGCACACCCTCAGGGTGTGCGCTAATCTGTAGCGGCTGTCGTCCGCAGTGCACATGCGCGGACGACGCCGGGACGTGGCGCAGCTTGGTAGCGTACTTGACTGGGGGTCAAGGGGTCGTGGGTTCGAATCCCGCCGTCCCGACACAGGTCAGAGGGCATGTTCAATCGATTGAACATGCCCTCTTGTGCAACCTGAGTGTCTAACTGAGTGACTATCCCTCAGTCTCCGATGGTGGCGTCGGGTCGAAAATCCGGTTCATCGTTACCGCGCCGGTGAGTAGAACTGGCCGGAGTTGGTGCCGGTAGACCTTACCCGTGACCGTCGTGCCTGCAGTGCCCGCAGAGATCGGCGATGTCCTCTAGGCGCATCCCGCTGTCAGAAAGCAACGACACGAAGCTGTGGCGTAGCTCGCGTGGTGCCCACTGGGTCGGATCCAATCCAGCCAATTCGGCAACCCGCCGCAATGCCCGGCGCACGTTGGCCGCGTCGAGTAGCGCACCGGTCTTCGAGGTGAACGCCAACCCGGTGTCTTGCCAGTCTTTGCCAGCCGCCGTGCGGTCTTCCGCTTGCTGTCGGCGTTGTGACTTGAAGGCTTCGACACATCGTGAGGGCAGCGCAAGGGTCCGTCGCGATTTCGGAGTTTTGGTGTCACCCGTACCTCGCACTGAATGCCACACCTCGATTGAAGGCGGAACGGGCGGCCTCTCGTCGGGCCGCCCGTCGAGGTCGACGTGCTCCCAGGTAAGCGCACGTAGTTCCTCGGTACGCGCGCCGGTGAGAAGTGACACCACGATGTAGGCGTGAAGCCGACTCTGTTCTGACGCTTCCAGAACGGCCTTCGCTTGGTCGAGGGTGAGCGACTTCGACCGACGGCCGGATAGCCCGGAGGGTACGTCGCAGAGCTCGACAACGTTGCGTTTCACCTTGTCCCGGGCCATCGCTCGCTTGAGCGCTCGATTGAGGATCGAATGTAGAAGGCGCAACGTTCGGTTGCTGAGAAGTTTGGCGCGGTTGGCGAGCCACCGTTCGACATCGCTGGCGTTGAGATCCCGCAGTTTTCGCGCACCGATCTGACCGATGATGTGAGTTTCGGCAAGGTTCCTGTAGTTCGATCGAGTGTTCGTCGAGCGGCCATTCAGCCCGAAGGCGAGCCAGTCTGTGACCGCGTCACCGACTGTGAAGTTCGGTGGTGCGATGGCCAGCCCATCGTCGTGATCGCGGACGAGTTCCTTGAGTTTGGCGCGTGCGGCGGTTTCGGTCTTGCCGCTGCCCTTGCGGACGATGCGCTTTCCTGCCGGGGTGTATCCGATGGTGATTTCGGCGATGAAGCGTTGCCGGTTTTCGTCCCAGTAGATGCTTCCCTCGCCTCGGGGGCGGCGTGGTTTGGTGGCCATCAGGCAGCGGCTCCCATCGTGGTTTCGGTTTCGAGGAGTCGGACGTGTTCGGTGATCGCGGCGTCGGGGATGAGTCGGGTCCGGCCTTGCTTGACGGAGCGGAGCCGGCCGGAGCGGATCTGTTCGTAGATGACGGTTCGGCTCATGCTGAGTAGGTGCATGGCTTCGGGAACTGTCCACAGTGCCTTTCTCGGTAGTGGTGCGGGTGCCTGGATCGCGTGGAGGGGTGCACGGCCCGGCTGGGAGCGCATCTCACGTCCTTTCGAGGTGAGGGGCGTATCGGTTGTGGTTGTGCGTTTCGGCGTGGTGGTGGCGCTTAGAACGGCCCGTTGTAAGCGCCGTAGGGGCAAGATCTTTGGTTGGTGGGGGTGATGTGTTGGGCCGGCCGGTTCCGGGGTGGCGGAACCGGCCGGCTTTTCGGGTTCGGGTGGGGTTGTCGGGGGTTATCCGGTGCCTTCGATGAGTCGTAGCCGGGGGGTAGCCGTCCCAGCCGTCCCAGGCGTTGCATTGCAGGTCAGGCCCGGGACGGCTTTTTCGGTGGGACGGCTTGAGCCGTCCCAGGTTTCAAGCCGTCCCGCCTCTGAGCTGGGCGGGGACGGCTGGGACGGCTGGGACGGCTCAGGCGGGGTCGAGGCGTCCGGGGCGGGACAGTAGCGGTTCCAGGCGTCTTCGAAATCGGCGCGCGTGTAGCCCTTCACTTGCCCGATCGGCGGGCCGAAACGAACGTTCGCGGATCGAATGTCGTATTCGCGAAGCAACCCGCCGAGTTTCATTGCGGTCAATCCGGTGGTGCCGTGGTCGGCCCATGGGGCTTCGGGGTCGGTTTTGAGTCGGTCGAGTAGGACGGTGGTGGGGATGGCGTCGAGGTCGGCGAACGCGGTTCGGCAGTCGGCGAGTAGTCGGATGCGGTCGGATGCGGCGGTGGCTTCGTCGCGTTCGGCGGTGAGCATGACGGCGGCGGTGCGGGCGCGGGTTGGCCAGGCCCCGCCGGCGTGGTCGGCGATGGCGATCAACGGTTCCCATGTGTCGGCGGCCCGGTCTTCGAGGGGCATGACCGGTTCGGCGGCTTCAAGTTCGGTGAGGTGGCGGGTGAGCCATTCGACGAGTCGGCGGGCGAGTTGGGTGAGTGCGGGTCGGTCTCGGCGGTGCCGGTAGGGGGCGACGGTTTCCCCGGGGGCGCGGCGGCGCATGCGGATGACGACGGCCCGATCTTCGATGGTGTCGGGCATCGCCCCGATACCGGCCAAGGCGGCCATGGCGAAGGTGGGGATCTTCTCCAGAGTGCGGGTGTTGGAGTCCCATCGGATGGTGGGCCGGTTGCGTTGATGCCCGGCATTGAGCAACCCACGAAGGTCTTCGTTCGCGTCGGCGTTCTTCCCGCCGAAGATCGTGTCCGCCTCGTCAACCAACAGCGTTGGTGGGCCGCCTTCGGCGCCGATCGCCCGATACACAGCGGCGGGCGAGGCGTTGACGGTGATCAGCGGGGCGTGACAGATCGCCTCGACAATGTCGAGTAGTCGACTCTTGCCGCATCGTTTCTCTGGTGCCCGAATGACGAGGCGGGGGGCGTGCGCCCACGCCGGTTGCGCGTGGGTCGCGGCGATCCACAACACGACCGCGTCGACGGCTTCGGGTGAGGGCAGGATGACGTAGCGGGTGAGCGCGGCCCGTAGGTCGTCGAGGATCGCGGCACCACTAGCCGACGTTGTGGCCGGCGTGATCGGGAAGTTCCCGCCGGCGGGGCGAATGTTGGCTGAAACAGTGTCGGGTGGTGTGGTGGTGATGGTGTGTGTCATGCGGCCACGCTCCTTGGGCGGTGGGCGCCGGCGCGTAGGCCGGATGTGATGGTGCGGGTGGTCTCGGTGGGGGTGAGTCCCGCCCGTGCTGCGGCGGCGGTCAGGGTTGCGGTGACATCGGTTTCGGACAGTTCCCCACCGGCGACCAACTGCCCCAGTGCGCACGCGGAGGTGAACAACGCGCGGTTGCGTTGCCCCTCAGGGGCGGTGGTGACCGCGTCGGTTTGTCGGGTGATCGCGGCGGTGAGGTAGGCGCGGCGGCGGCCGGTGCCAAGGTCGACCACGACCGGTCGTTGCGGGGGCAGTGGCGCGGGTGCGAGTTGATGGGCCAACCAGTCAGGCAACGGGGCGGGGTCGGTGTTCCACGCGACGGTGTAGGGGTTGCCGTTGACGATGCTGCCCGGGGCGACGACGTAACCACCCCACCCGCGCGTGTCGATGAGCCATCCCAACGTGCCCGACGTGTTGCGCAACTGGGGACCGTTGGGGTGTTGGTAGTAGTGGTGGGTGCCGCCCCGCCCGGTCGTGACGGTGTGAGTGTCGACCGGTACGGGGTGTCCGGCCCGGTTCGCATACGACGGTGAACACGTCGGCCCCGTCGTTGACCCCGCCGATGGCCCACTCCGCGGGCGTGGTCTGGTCGGGTTTCGGCTTGTCGAGGTCGACGACGATGAGGCCGGACGGGCCGCACGCTATGCCGACGTTGAATGGTCGGGTTGTCCAGGCGCGGCGAATCCGGTCGGGGTCAACGGTCGCGCGGGCTTCCCACCCGATGTGTGTTTCAGCTTTCCTGCATCGCGGGTCGCGTAGGTCACATCGGTCGGCGGGATGGTCGGGGAACGCGGGCCGTTTATCGCCCGGCCGCAGCGGGATGACATGCCACCCTCGGGCGGCGGCGGTCAACGCGGCGCGCAACAACGCGGCCGATGGTGACGTGTCCATAGTGGTCTCCTTCAAACCGTTGATGGCGGCGGGAGTGTGGTCGGGGCAACACCACCCGGTCAGGTATCGGCGAACCCCGACCACAACCCCGCAGTAGGTGCGGGTGTCGCCGTTCCAGTGCTGGCAGTTGTGTCGGCCGGTCATGGTCGTTGGCGGGCGATGTTCGCCAGTTCGGCGAGTAGCGCGGCGAGTCGGTGGCGTGCGGCGGTTTCGTTGGCGGGTAGGGGCAGGCGTAGCCGGATTTCGACGTGGTCGCGGCCGGTGTGGTCGCGTACGCGGGTTAGTGCCCCGGTGGGGTGGATGGCGATGGGGTGGGCGCGGTGTTCGCTGAGGTTGCAGAGGTGTCCGCCCGCGCACCATGTGGTGTGGTTGGTCATCGGCTGCTGCGGTATTCGGTGCGGATGTGTTCGTAGAGGCGGCGGCCGATGCGGATTCGGCGGCCGGTGGCGTGGCAGCGGCGGCATTCGCGGCGCCGGCCAGTGATGGTGTGTCGGTGTCCGGTGCCGTGGCATCGGTGGCAGCGGCCGAACGGGAACAGAGCGCAGGCGATCAGGTAATACGCTGCGTAGCCGGTGAGGGCGAGGCTAGCTAGCGTGACGGTGCTGGTCATTTCAGTGCCTCCCCAGGCTGTTTCGGGGTGCGTGAGGTCAGCGCCGCTAGTGGTTAGGGCGCTGGCCAGGGGTTGTGTGGGGTGCTAGCGGGGGTGCTAGGTCTAGCGGGTGGGGCCGCTAGACCTAGCGATCGACCGCGACCGTTTCAGGCGGTTTTGTCGCCGCGCTGTTGGTTACGTTCGGTAACGGCTTTGGTGATGTCGGCCCGGTCGATGCCGCGCCGGTTGGCGCCTTTCCCGGTGGTCGGGTCGGTGCCCCAGATTTGGCCGGTGGTGATGCCGTAGGGGCGAAGCGCGGCGGTGAGTTGGTCGCGGGTCAGGTCGGTGTAGACGTCGGGTCGAAGTGTGGTGAGCCGGTCGACGACGGTTTCGGTCCACATTTTCGGTTCGGTGCCGCCGATGACGGTGAGAAGGTCGTCGAGGAGGGTGTCGCGGCGGGCGGCTGGTGTGGTGATGTCTTGGCCGATCGCGTGGCCGGTCAAGCGTGCCGGCGGTTTCGCGTAGGGCCCGGGCACGTCGGCAGATCTTCTCGGCGGCCGGCCCGTCGACGTAGTAGGTGCGGGTGATCTGCGCGTCGTCGGCAGCGCCGACGAGGTAGCCCATGCCTTTGTCTCGTTTGGTGAACATGGTTGCCCGGATGCCGTTGCGGTACGACGACGTGCCAAGGATCATGTCGTTCTCGACCTGGCCCATGACTCGCAGACAGAACCGGGTGCCGACGTTCGCCGACACGCCGGTGGGCAACGATTTCGAGTCGGGTCGTTGAGTGGCGAGGAGCAACACGATCCCTAACGCCCGGGCGAGTTTGATGATCTTCTCGGCCAGTTCACCGGCTTCTTTACCGAACTCCGGATGACTGAACAGTTCTTGGCATTCGTCGATCGAGCACACCAGCGGGTGGAGGCCCAATCCTTTACGGGAAGCCAACTCTGGGGTGACCTTGTTCTCCGGGCACAGGTCTTTCGGTAGGCCTTTGATGACTTGGGCGCGGCGGGCGCATTCCTTACGCAGGTCCCGCAACGCGATCAGGGCGGCTTCGATGGTGTCGTCGTCGGCGCCGGACGCGTAGCGGGCCGACACTTGGGCGAGGGATTCCAGGTCGCCGGTGCCTTTGAGTTCGAACACCCACAGTTCGGCGCGCGGGTCCAGCGCGGCAGCCAACAGGGGTACCCGCAGGGAGAACGTCTTACCCGCGCCGGGGATCGAACCGATCAGGAAGTTGGTATACATCAGGTCGACGGTGACGGCCCGACCACGCGGGTCGGCGCCGAACGGTACCGGCTTGAACACGTCCGCCACGCTGGTTGGTTTGAGGAGCGGCCACGCGGGTTGTTTCGCGGTGGCCATGTCCTGATCACCGACCCATAGGACCAGTCGGCCGGGGTGAATTTCGTGGTTACCTTCCGGCCATACACACCCCAACGGGCGACCGAGGGCGGCGGCGAGTTTGTCGCGGCGTTCGATCACCTCAGTGGCGGTCACCCCGTAGGGCAGGTCAACGTCGGCCCGCCACCCCGGCCCGTCGCGGGTGATCGGGGCGGGGAACCCGATCGCTTTCGGGTTCTTCGACAAGGCGGACGTGACCCCGGCCAACCCGAGCGACGCCAACGCGCGGGTGACAACATCGCTGGTGAGTTTGGCGACCTTCGGCAACGTAACGGCGGTATCCAACAGGGGCCGGTCGGCCGGACGGCCCGCCAACCCGAGCAGGGTTACGGCCAAGGCCAGAGCCGCCCACCGTGCCCACGGTGGGGCGAACGCGATCGACACCCCACCGGCGGCCAAGACACCCAACGTGACCAGGGCGACCATGCCCCGCCACCGCACCCGCCGGTCACGTTGACGCGACAACCGCAAATACTGTTCCGGATCATTACGCGACACCGTGAACTGTCGAACCGGTTCGCCTTCCAGATCGAACACCCACCGGCCGGACGTGACCAACACCCGCACCAAACCGCGCGGTGACCGAAACATGAGCTTGCCCGCATATTTCGGTGTGCGGGTCGCGTGATACGCGGTGGTATGCCCGACGTAGCCGACAACCCACCGGGTCGCGTCGGCGAACTCGGCCCGTGACCGCACCCAACCGGGCAGGACCGGGCGACGCTGCCCGGCCCGCAAACCAGCCACCGATACCCGTGCCGGTCGTTGCGCGTCAACCGTGTCGACCAACACCCCCAGGCCAGTTGGCGGGTCGTCGTTCACGTCGACACCATCACGCGGCGTGCGTCGGGCACGCGCCGCGTCCAAGTCGAACACTTCCGCCTCGGCTAGCTCCCAATCGAAGCGGTCACCGTTGTCGCTTGTCATGATGGGACTTCCTCCAGTCCTGTGATGGATGGTGAGGGCCGGGGCGCGGCACGGTTCCTAGGCCATGGGCCGCGCCCCGGGCGAACTCAAGCGGCGGCCAGCACCGGTGCGGCCGTGACGACAGGGGCGGGGGGAGGTGTCGTCACCGTGTCGACAGGGCGACGCATGTGACGTTGCACCGTGCGTTCGCTGAGCCCGAGGCGGGCGGCGATCTGCGCCGGTGTCGCATCCGGCGTCTTGGCGACAGCTTTAGCGACACGCTCCGCCGCGTTCTGACGTTTAACAGGGACACGGGGGCCGGTCTTGCCTGTCGACACCAGGCGGGCCGGTTTGTCGACAACAACAGCCGGCCCTGTCGACACCTGGGCGGTCTTGACCGAGGTCACAACAGGTTCGGCGGTCAACGCCGCAGGGGTCAGATCGGCCGCGAGTAGAGCGGTAAGACCGTCATAGTCGGCACCATCAGCCAACCCAGCGGCGATACGGTCCAGGTCGTACGTGTGCACCGCGATCGTCGCGGACACCTGATCCAAGCCCGTCGACAACTTCTTGTGAAGAGCTTTCGCGATCGCGGCCCGGCGACGTTCCGCTCGCACCTGCTCGATGGCGGCGCGTAACGCGCCATGCAACCCGAGCGACAGGTCAGCGACGGCCAAGGCGCGGGCACGGCGGGTCAACCACGGATGACGTGCCCACTGAACCACACCGAACACCGGCGGTGTCGCCGACAGCTTGCCTTCGGCGCGAAGCTGATCACGGCGCCGATCACCAGAGTTGATCAGCCACATCAGATAACCCAAGCCGGACATGATCGCGAAGAACCCGCCCGCGAGATGATCGGTGTGACCGACCCAGTTGAACACCACCGCGAACACCGCCACAGCGGCGGACAGAACCCGGGCGCCGATCGCGGTCTCACCCAACCGGCGGCGGAAGTCCGCCCGCGCCGCTAAGGCAATACCGCCCAACTCCAGAGCGCCGACAGCGGGCAGGGCGAACATTAACGGCCAACCCAACCAGTCACCAGCGGCACCGGCCTGACCGGCCAACGCGATACCCGCGACCGTCACGTAGAACGCCGTACCCAACCGGTCAGCCGTGCGGCCCATCACCCGTGGGGAAGTCATGTCAGTCACCGGGTACCTCCAACAGTCGGAATCGATCCCACGGCTAAGGCCCGCAACGCGAGCCGGGTCAACAAAGGCACCTCGTCGCGTGTCTTCAACCGGCGCATGTCCGACAGGCTCACCCAGTGAGCGCCCACGACACCGTCATCACCGGTGCCATGCAACGTCGGATCACCCGTGACCCGCCCCAGGAACAACAAGTCAACGTGCGAATGAGCGGCCTCGGCGGGCTTACCCGGACGTGCCGGTTTCGCCGGTGCGGGAATCTCCGCCACCACCCACGGTTCGGGCAGGTGAAGCATGCCGGGCAGGTCAAGCATCGGCCGGTGGCGCCACACACGGGCACGAACACCGGTCTCTTCCCACACCTCCCGCACAGCGGCCTCATGCGCGGCCTCGTTCGGGTCGACATGCCCGCCAGGAAACATCCACGCCCCAGTTGCCCGGTGATGCACCAACAACACCCGCGACCCGACCGGATGAACCACAACCATCGACGCCGTCTCATGACGAACCAACACATCCGTACTCACGCGGCCACCTCCGAACGAGTCACGGTCGCGATCGTGGAAGCGTTGACGGCTACGAACCGGTCGGCGAACGCGGTCAGCTCGGTCAACACGCGCCGTTCGGCGCGGCGTAGGCGCCGCCAGTCCAGCTCGGTCAACGCCCGGTCGGCGGTCAACACCGTGATCTCGGCGTCAACCAACCTCATCTCGGCTTCGATCAACGGCCATTCAGCGTCGATCGCGGCCAGCTCAGCGGGCGACGGCCCGCCCAGATCGGAAAACATCAGACGGCTCCTCAGAATCGAAAGGGGATTCACGCGGCGGCCAAACGACGCGCCGGGCGGCGCGGACGTGCGGCAACGCCGACACCGTGTTTCAGCCGCACTCATGGGCGCGGGGGTCGAACAGGCGACGCACGCGCGCCACACCGCGCTTTGACGGGCGGTGATCCGTACGATCGAAGCGATCGAAGACGCCATAAAGGGACCTCCTTCAAGGTCAGTTGTGGATGGGTAGATCAGGAAGGCGCGGCCGGAACGGTTACCAGGCCAAAGACCGGCCGCGCCTTCACACAAAGGGAGTTCAGAGGCACGGATAACCACACGTCCGTGCACGGCACCTTGCTCTTGGGGAGGTGCAACCCCATCACTATGGAAATGTCAAAAAACAGGCGAAACGGGCAGACCATGGGCGCGAAACATCGCAAGATGTCGCCGTTCCCTGGAAGCCACCCGGTCGATGACCGCTGATTTCAGCGCTAAAATTAGCGCCAGTGCTACGTCGTGTCAAGCCCGACGCGGGCTAGGATCAGCGGGTCGGCGTAACGGGGTTTTCGAGAGGAGGGCTCGACGGTTGGAAAGGGACTGGCAGGCGGTCGCAACCGCGATCAACGACCGGATGGCCGAGCTATCGCTCAGTCAGCGTGAGCTTTCTGATCGGTCGGGTGTCTCGGTCGCGACCCTGCGCGAGATACAGCACGCGAAGGCCGCACGGAACCGCTCGGACCGGTTGCTCGCTGACGTGTCGGGAGCTCTGAACTGGCCCGAGGGTTACCTCAAGGCCGTGTCGGTCGGCGAACTCTCGTCCGACGACACCGGCGGACGTCGGGCGCCCGGTGACGATCTGACCGTGGTGTTGACGCGATTGGATCAGTTGCACGGGGAGGTTCGTCGGCTCGCCGACGCGGTCGACCGGCTTGCCGATGATCGGCAGCCCGGCCGTTAGCCGGCGCTCTTGCGTGGTGTCGTTCATGGACATAAGAACACCAGGGATCGACACGCATACGAACGGTCATCAGCAGCCAGTGACTCGCTGACGACTAGGCATCGACTAGGCACGGCGCCCTGACCTGCGGAAATCTCGCAACGTCAAGGCCCCGGAAAGGAACACGGATGGCTCCCCGCGCCAGGGACGCAGTTGCCAACGTCATGCTCTACAACCTGCGTGACGCGGCGGGCCAGACCCAACAAGACGTTGCCGACGCCATCAACCGGCTCGCCACGCCGCGCCGAAAGGGAACGGCGGTCACAGCAAATCAGGTCAGCAGATGGGAACGGGGAATCACCTTCCCATCAGGCATCTACCGCCAGCTTCTCGCCGAACACTTCGGCGTGTCTGTCGAAGAACTCGGCCTCACCCGACAAAAGATCGTCCCCGCTCAACCCACCGGTTCAATCCATGATTCGGAGGTCTTCGCCATCCACGACGACGATCGATCCGCGACTGGAACACGAACGAGCCAGAGCCAGGAAGAGTGGCGCGCCGTCCGGCGCCAGATGAACGTTCACCGCGTCCCGCTGGCCCGCGCGGCAGCACTCCTCTACGGCGACGACGTGCGCATCGGCGAAACCGGACTCATCACCGGGCCAGGATGGATGCCCACCGAACCCATCCCACTCGCCGATTTCAGCATCCGAACCGACGACGACTTGCCCCAACCCGAGATCACGGGCACGGAAGACGCATCGGCGAAAGTTCGACCGCTCGAAACCGACGACCAACGTCACCAGCGCTACAGCCTCGCCCTACGCGACATCGAACAACCACGGCTGTTAGAGAACCGCCTGACGTGGCGGCTGGTTGACGTCGACTGGTCACGGCCGGAATCGCTCAGCTTCGGCACGGGCACCTACTTTGGAGGTGTCGACGCCAGCGAGGCGCTGGCGCACGAAATGGCGAGCGTTCACGTGACCGCCGACGGCATCGCGCCCCCAACCTGGCGCAACCTCAACCTCCGCCGACTCATCGGCGACCCGTTCACTCCCAACCGCCTGCCGATAACCGCATCGATCGACACTCTCACGCTCCGCCAGGACGACGACGGCGTGACCTTCGTTCTACACAACCGGTCGGCCGGCAACGTGGCGGTAGCCGGGGGAATGCTGCACATCATGCCCGCCGGGGTCTTCCAACCGTCGAGCATCCTGCCCACCGCGCAGACCGACGACTTCAACCTGTGGCACAACATGGCCCGCGAATTCAGCGAAGAGTTCCTAGGCAACTCCGAACACGGCGGCGAGGGTCAACCCGCCGACTACAACGCTGAACCACTCCGGTCGTTGTGCGACGCCTACCGGACCGAACACGCACGGGTCTATTGCCTCGGCGTCGCCCTCGACGCGCTCACCCTGTGGGGCGAAATCCTCACCGTCGCCATCTTCGACGGCCCAACCTACGACCAGATCTTCGCCGACATGGTCAGCCGCAACAACGAAGGCACCGTAGTCAAGACCGGCCGAGCCAACCCCACCTCGGCGTTGCCGTTCACCCAGCAGGTCATCAACGAACTGACCGCCAGCGGCCGACTCGCACCGGCGGCAGCCGGGTGCATCGAACTGGCCTGGCAACACCGGCGCGCGATCCTCGGAAGGAACTAGTCATGCGGGTCCTCGTCACCGGGGGAACCGGGTTCCTCGGTCACGCTGTCACGCTCGACCTGGTGTCCGCCGGGCACCAGGTCGACATACTCACCCGCGGACAACCCCGCACGACGCCGGCCGGCGCCAACCTAGTCGTTGGCGACATCCGAGACCGCGCCCGACTCGGCGAGATCATCCAAACCGGCGGGTACGGCGGAGTCGTCCACCTGGCAGCCGTGACCAGTGGCCGAGACTCGCTTACCGACCCGCTCACCTACTTCGACGTCAACGCCGGCGGCACCCTGAACCTACTCATGGCCATCGACACCGCCCGCTACACCGGCAAGCCGCCGGCTTTCGTGTTCACCTCTACCAACATCGTCTATGGCTCGACACACACCGGGGCGCTTTCAGAAGACCTCGAACCACACCCAGAAAACCCGTACGCCGCATCGAAGCTCACCGCGGAACAGATGGTCGCGGCCTATGCCACGACCGGCGCCATCGGCGCGGTCACACTCCGACCATTCAACATCGCCGGTGCCGTCAACGGCGTCGGCGACACCGACCCCGGCCGCATCATCCCGAACATCCTCCGCGCACTAACCGGTCAGATTCCCCACGTGACCCTCAACGGCGACGGCTCAGCGGTCCGCGACTTCGTCCACGTCCAAGACGTTGCCGACGCAGTGTCGGCCAGCCTCACTGCCTGCAAGCCCGGGCAGCATCGGCTTTACAACGTCGGATCGGGCATCGGCGTCAGCATGGCCCAGGTCGTCGCCATCGCCGAGCAAGTCACGGGCCAGCGGATCGCGGTCGCCCACAACCCGCCCAAGCCCGAACCGCTGTACCTCACTGCCAACATTTACCGGATTGGCAGTGAACTTGGTTGGCAACCACACCGATCCGGCCTTGACCAAGTCATGGTCGAGGCTTGGCAGGCCCGGAAGAACTGAGGATTGTCCCGCCTCGCCAGGGTCTTGGCTTACAGTTCGGAGTCGGAGAACGCCATATAATCTGATTCCATGAATGATGAGCAGCCGGCCGTCGCTTCGAGTGGTGACCCATTACTACGATCATTTGCTGAGATGGCACAGGTGGGAGCGTTTCGAATTTCGGTGACGCTCAATACCGCAGGTGCCCCATTGACAGGCCTTCTCATCGGCCGTGACGCGTGGTTGTCCGAGTTCAGGAAGATCTGCTCCGGGGCAGGCGAGTTCGGCAAGTCGTTCGGAGAGAACCTGGAAGCGGAGATCCATGGTGCCGAACTTGAGAACTATCTCAACGAAGCGGTTTTTGAGGATTACATCCACTTGAAAAATGCATATTACGTCTACGAATCTAGGCTTCTCCCGACAGTGGGAGAAGGCGTTCTCTGGAGAGGACGGCTGGCCTCGGTGACCGGATGGAGCCTGGGAAGCCTCAATACATGATGTTTGCGAGCCCTCTGGAGTCTGCGGAGGCGCTATAGAGGACAGGTCAGTGACCCCCCGATTGGCGCGTCCGCAGAACATATAGCCCAGCAGGGCCGTCTGCTCGGCGTGCGTTGTGGGTAGACCGCCGCAACACAGCGGCGTTTGGCGGCCTCCACCGGTTAGCCCGGCCGCGAGGTGGCTCTCGTGAGTGTTGAACTGAGTGACTACCGGCTCGCATCGGCCCGGACGTCGGGGGACTAGCCGGGACTATCGGTAGAGGTGGGGTAGTGGGGCTTCCCTGGCCGATGGGCAACGTTCAGTGCCTGGGGGTCAAGGGGTCGTGGGTTCGAATCCCGCCGTCCCGACACGACAAAACGGCCGTCGACTTGGGAGTTTTCCCAGGTCAACGGCCGTCTTTCGTTACCACTCGCTACGACTTGACGATCTAGACGACTCGCAGCCGTGGACCACTTGTGGACCAGCCGCCCTGTGTCGGCGCCCGCAGGTGGGCGCTCAACGCGAGGCCCGCGTCTTCGATCGCCTGACGATCTGGGTGAAGATAACGCTGAGTCGTCGTCAATGACCCGTGCCCGGCGATCTTCCGCAGGACATGGACGGGCACCCCGGCGTCTGCCAGCCAAGTCAACCCCGTGTGCCGCAGGCTGTGCCGATGCAGATGCTCAAATCCGAGCCGGGCAACAACATCGTCCCAGTGCGTGGCGTCACGCAAAACGGCGGTGCTGATCCGGCCACCCCGAGGCCCAGTGAACAGACGGGTTTGAGGCGTTGACGCAGCTAGAACTCGAGCGGCGACGAACGGGCGGATCTCTTCGATGATCGGAACGGTTCGGGCGCGCTTGCCCTTCGTGCCCTTGTCGACCAGCCCGCCGGGACCGGAAGTTGTCTGGCGCCGCACCGTCCACAGCCACGTCTCGCAGTTGACATCGTCGCGCTGAACGCCGGACACCTCCCCGATGCGGGCCGCCGTCGCCGCCGCGAACATCACCACCTCGCCCCATCCCGCGAATTTGTCATAGGACCTGTCGACGAGTGCGTCCGCGAGACTCGTCAACGTCTGCCAGTCCGGAAGCGCCAGCGACCGAGGATCGTCGAGTTCGTCTTCTGCCCGCTGAAACTCCCGCTGCCAACCACTGACCCGCGCCGGATTCCGGTCAATGATCCCATCTCGCACTGCCTGTTCCATGACGCGAACCAGAGCGGCCAGGCTGTTTTTCACGGTCGAACGGCTGCACTCGTCAGATATCCAGCCTGATACGGCACGATCGACCGCCCCGTTAGTGATCATGCGTACGGGCAGGTGGCCGAGGGTCGGCACGACTCGCTTGCGCCAACCGGCCAGGTAGGGATCGAGTGTCTTCGTTTCTAGACCGCGCATCGCGAGCGTCATGACCGCCGAGCCGTAGTCGCGAAGTCGCATGGTGGCAGCCGACGGGTCGACCCCGCCCATAGCTGCGCGGGCTAGGCCATCGATCCATGCCTGCGCTTGATCCAGTGCCGCGACACACTGCGACTTGGACTTACGACGCTTGGTGGCCGGATCTATCCATCGGACACGAGCCCGATAGGGATTTGGGCGGCCTTCCAAATACTCCACATCGGACGCGAGAGTTACACCGACTGGGGGCATCTCCGGCTTCGCCATCAGGCCGCCTCCGCCTCTACGCGCCGACTCGCGAGCCAGCGGACCACGTCATCTTCGTCGTACAGCGTCACACGATCGGTGAGGCGGATGAATGGCGGACCTTGCAGGGGTCGCGCGGTGCGCCAGCGTCGCAACGTCGACGGATCGCGTCGCAGCAGCTGTGCGACCTCTTCCGTCGTGACAAGGCGGGGGGTAGTCATGGTATCGATTCCTCCGATGTCGTGTGTGGACTGTCAATGAGGGGTTGACACTGAATCGGCTATCGATCGGTGGTTGTGGATAGCTCCTCTCTTGCTGTTTGGCGGCGCTCTCGGGCGTTTTCGGCGGCGGTGTTGGCGAGGAGTTCGTCTCCGGTGGTGAGCCATCCTGCGCCGGCGAACTGGAGGTAGTTGACGACGAGGATGGGGCCTTCGATGTCGTACGGGTCGCCGGTTGTTTCGGGTTGTCCGGTGTGGATGGTGCGTTGATAGAGGGCGCGGGTTTCGCGGAGAAGTCGGAAGGTGACGGTGTAGGTGCGGGATTTGGTGAGGAAGTGGCCGCCGAAGCCGAGCATGTGTGCCCAGCGGCGCATGGTGGGGAAGATCGCGCCGAGGGTCCAGCAGGCGTCGATGAGCCGTTCGGTGTGGGTGCCGTCGGCGTTGGCGTGAAGGTCGATGGTGTCGCTGTTGAGGCGTGCGGACAGGTGCCCGGTGTCCTCTGTGGATTTGGTGGCGTATTTGGCGAGGTAGCCGGCGACCATGCCATCGGTGATGTCACCGTTGGTGTTGACGGGGCGAAGGTCGAGTTGGGTGCCCCACCGGATACGCCAGCCGATCGGTTGGGTCGGGTGAGGAAGCATGTATTCGGTGTTGGTGACGGCGGTGGTGATGGCCGCGTTCAGGTCGTCACCGGTGAGCCCCGGCGGTGGGGGTTGCAGGGTGCCCGGGTCGTCGGGATTGTGGCCGTCGAGTCGGATGATGGCGTGGAAGTGGACGACGCCCCGGCGTTGCATTTCGGCGACTTTGCCGTAGGAGACACGGACGGTGCGGGGGTCGATGCCCCGGGCGCGGGCGGTACGGCGGATGGCCCGGTCGATGCCGATGCGGGTGCGTCGCCAGAGTTCGCCGGCTTGGTTGTTCCATACGGTTTGGTGGTGGTGGTTGTAACAGTCCAAACACAAGGGTTGGCCGAGCCGGTTGTCGTCGCGGGTGTGGCGGGTGTAGCAGGTCGTCGGGTTCCCGTGCGGGCAGTCGGTGGCGTCGCGTCGTGGGTGGCAGGGTTCGGGTCGGCAGTCGCAGGCCCGCCGGTTGGCGCAGGTGTGACGTCGAACGATGCGGGTGTGGACGGGTCCGAAGCTGGGTGCGGTGAACGTGGCGAACACGGCCGGATGTTGGGCGACCGTGGTGGGGATGGTTTTCCCGCCGACGAGTCCGGCTCGGATGAGTTGGTACGCGTCGCGTTGGTAGACACCTGCGCAGGACGGGCAGGTCGTGTGTCGACGGTTGCCGCAGGCTTTGTAGATGACGCCGTCGGGCATGTCGGTGGTGGACCTGGAGGTGAGGAACCGTCCGGTGTTGGCTTCGATGGTGAGCAGGTCGCCGGCGAGGCGGATGGGTTTGGTGCACGCGGCGGCGGGCATGACGTGGTGGAGCCATTGGTGGTAGTCGGGTTGACTGACCCGCAGCAACGCGTGATCGCGGGCGGTGGTGGGCCGGAACACGTCACCGACCGTGGATGTCGACATCGGGTTTTTCTCCTGTCAGTGCGGGTCGGTCGGTGGGGTTCGGCTTGGTGCGGCTCGGCGGGTGCCGCCGGACCCGAAACCTTGTGGGGTTTCGGGTGCGACGGTCAGGCGTCGAGACGGTTAGTGGCCGACTCTGACTGGTGTGCCGTTGACCGGGGTCGCGGGCGTGGGTGAGGTTTCGCGCAGTTTCATCAGGGCGATGAGTTGTTGCGCGGAGTCGGTGTTGACGCGCATCCGGACGGCGAGTTCGCCGGGGGTGATGGGTGTTCCGGTGGTGGTGTGGTGGGTTCGCGCGATGTGGTGGGCGCGGGTGAGCAGGGTGGCCGGGACCGGCTGGGTCAGCTTCGGGGCAGCGTCGACCGGGGTGACGGAAACGTCGGGGGTGGACGGTGCGGGTGCTGGGGCCGGGACGGTCGGCGTGTGACGCCGGGGCGTCGGGGAAACGTTGGCCAGCTCGAGGTTTGGTGTGGTGACCGGGGCGGTTGGCGGGTTCGCCGGGGGCGCGGTGACCGGTGTCGTTGGCACGGGTGCCGGGGTGACGACCGGTGCGGGTGTCACGGGTTGCGTGACGGTGTGTGCCGCAGGTGCGGGCATCGTGGTGGTGGTGGGTGTGTGTCGGTGAGCGGAGGCCAGGAGTGCGCCGGTGGCCATGATCATGAGGCCGTCGACGGCGAGGGGGCCGAGGTAGTAGACGATGGGTTCTTCGCCGTAGTGGGCGAGGAGTCCGGAGAGGTGTTTGTAGGAGACGAACGCGGCGACTGCTGCGACGGGTAGGAGTCCGCCCCAACGAAGGGTGGACCAGCCGAGTCCGGTGGGCCAGACGGTGCGGGCCAGGATCTCGATGGCGATGAACAGGAAGACGGGCCAGACGATCGCGCCGACGACTGCGCCGGGTTCTGGGGTCCAGGTCGGGTCAGCTCCGGCCGGGTGGATGAATGAGTGGGCCACGTTCGCGGCGATGGATACGGCTCCGCCGAGGATGGCGCCGGTGTATGCCCAGCCACGGCCGGTCGGGCGGGTTGTGGGTGTGGTGGTCATTTGTGGTCACCTGTTTCGGTGGTGATGAGGGTGTGTGCGAGTTGGGCAACGTGGGGAACTTCGGCCCGGGTCGGGAGGGTGTGGAGGGTGTTGATGGGCACCCAGATGGCGGCGGACACTTCACATTCGAGTGCGGTTGTGGGTGTGGTGGAGTCGGCGTGTCCGATGTAGAGGAAGTCGATGTGTAGGTGGGGTGCTTCGGCGGGTTTGCCGGGTCGGGCGGGTTTGGCTGGTGCGGGGATCTCGGCGGTGAGGAACGGGGACACCATCGGTGTCATGTCAGGCAGGTCGATCAGGTTGCCGGTGTGGAGGGTGACGGTGAGGCCGGTCTCTTCGAGGACCTCGCGGATGGCGGTTTCGTGGGGGGCTTCGTTCGGGTCGACGTGTCCGCCGGGGAACTGGAGAAGTCCGGACGCGTTGTGGTGGATGAGAAGGACCCGGGCGGTGGTGGTGTCGATGACGACCATGGACGCGGTGAAGTGACGCGGGGTCGGTTCGGTGGTCATGTGGGGTTCCTCCATGTGGTGATGGCGGCGGTTGCGGTGAACGCGAGCGTTGAGAACGCGGCGAGGTTGGAGTGGGTGCGGTAGGCGATAGCGCCGATGACGAACGCGAGAACGAGAGCGAACAAAGTCACGTCCGGTTTAGGTGTCCGGGCGGGTTTGCGGACCGTGGGTTTGGTGTCGATGAGGTCGATGTGTTGGATGTCGGTGAGTGGCTTGAGGCAGCCGGTTTGTTCGTGTCGGCGACGCCGCAGGAGCGGGCGCACGATTTGGTTGGTGGGGCAGTCGCCCGTGTCGGTGTCGGTGAACCGGTGCCCGCAGGCAGGGCAGGACGAGACGGCGGGCAGGCCGCGGTGATGGTCGGCGAACAGGGTCACCAGGAGGTCGACGGTGATCGGGTGGGTGTTGAGCAGGCGTGGGTCGATTGCGGTCATGACCGCCCCCAACGCTGGTGTGCGGCTTGGCGGGTCACGCCGAGGCGTGAGGCGATCTCAGCCCACGAGTAGCCGAAGTCGCGAAGACCGATAACGGCCGTACGGATCTCGTTTTCGAGATCGGCCGCGAGAGTGGTCATGGATGCGAGGGCTTCGACGTCCCCGGTCGCGACGCGGCGGGCGTACGCGCGGATGACGCGTCGAGCGAACTTGGCGTAATCGTCGTTCTCGACAACGGAACGGCGCCGTTTACGTGTCAAGGCCGGCTTGACAGGTGGGGGTGTGGGTGTGGTTCCCGGTTTTTGGGTAGGGTGCATGGCAGCCACGTCCTTTCGAGGGCTGTTGGTTGGTTGAGGTCGGCGACACCGGGTTGCTTTCCAGGGCAGATGTCGGTGTCGTCGGCTCGACATGGGTTAGCGCGGTGGGCGGATCACCCGCCTCAAGTGCGCGTCGAGTTCGGTGAGGATGTGCGCCAGGTGGGCGCGGCCGACGTCATGGCCGGGGTTCAAGGCGATCCGGGTACGGATCTCAACGTGTTGACGTCCGGTGCGGGTTTGCACGCGGGTCAGGACGATGACACCGCCGGAACCGTCGAGGGTGACGGGGTCGGCGCGGTGTTCGCCGAGCCCGCACGCGTGCCCGTGGGAACACCACGACGGGTGAACGTCAGCGCCGGGACGGAACCGGGGGCGGGTCGCGGTGGTCATGCCGCCACCTCAACGGCGGACGATTCACCAACGGTGAGGTTCAGATCGGCTGTGCGGCGGGTCCAGGCGACGTGATCGGCGATCGCGGTGATGTCCGCATCGGCCAGGTACGCGGCCTTGACGAGGCGCGGTACGCCGCCCTCAGCGATGAGCAGACCGGCACCGGGGTTGTTCGTGGCGACGGTGTTAGCCGACCATCCCCGGTTGGCCCACCCGTGACCCAACACGATGTCGGATGACACGTCGGTGGTGCACCGGCCGGCGAACCGCCACGCGAACAAGTCCCGCAACGACGTGGGGATGATGTCCGATGAGGGGCGTTGCGTCGCTGCCACCACCGGGATGCCGACCGCCCGGCCTCGGGCGACCAGGTCACGCAGCAGGGATGAGAACAGTTCGCGGGTGGTTTTGTCGCCGACGGTCGCGGAGAAGTAGGCGATCTCGTCAACGGCGACGAGGATCACGGAGAACCCGTCACCCCGTACGATCTTCCGCCGCTTGCACCGTTTCAGGTAGGCGTAACGGTTGTCCATCACTATCTGGACACGGCGCAGTGTTCGGATGGCCTTGTCGAGGTCGGGGCCGACGAAGTCGTCGGCGCAGTCCTCCCACAAGCCGAGTTCAACCTGTTTGCCGTCCAGCAGGCACAGTCGGCAGTCGGCGGACAGGGCGGCGTGGGCAACGATCGTGTTCAACAGACTGGACTTTCCGGCGCCGGGTTCCCCGCCGATGAGCATGTTTCGGTAGATGATCGGTACGTACACGGCTTGGCCGGACTCGTCGATACCCAGATACATCGGATCGAAGACCGACAACGGGCCGGCGACCGGCACCGTGCGAGGTTTGGGTGCGCGGCGAATCTTCACGTGGCGGAACACAGCGAACCTCCCAGATCGGTCGGGGTCAGATGAACGAATCGAGGTCGTCGACGGGCCGGGCCGGGCGGCGAGACTCACGCCGTTCACGCGGTTCACGCGGAGACCGGCCGGCCGAAATGGTCGGGCCGGGGTCGGGAACGTCGGGCAGGTCCAACGCCAACGGGGCCATTCCCGGCGACACCGGAATCTCGGCCGACGGTTGGTTACCGAACAACGCGGCGAACGGGGACGCGACCACACCGGCGAGGGGATCACGGCGGGACACGTCCACGCGGATCAGTGCGGCGAACCGGTCAGACGCCCGAGCAACCCGAACCTCACTCGCCCAACACGTGACCGCGATTTTTCCGGTCTTGCCGTCCAGATCGGACAGGTCCAGACCGGTGCGCAACCACACCCACACCCGTTCCCCCGCCGGGGTCGGACGAGCCCACAACATCAACGGTGACCGGCCAGCACGCGACCGGGAACCCGACCGGGTGAACTCCGCGAACGCGACCCGCAGGCGATGCCGCACAACAACACACCAGCCGAACGCCACCACCCGCCGCCGAACCGGAGACACCGAGAACACAACGGCCGTGAGGGCCAGGACCACGACCGTCGCCACGACCGGCGAGAAGACGTGCGCGAGGACGGACCAGCCGGCGACCAGCACGCCAGCGGCGGTGACCTCAACCAGCCAGTGCCACACGACCCGCAGCACCGGCCACGCCACCATGAGCATTGCGACACTCACACCGCAGACCGCGCCGACGCAGACGCCGACAGCGACCGCCCACAACGCGGACACCCGGGTCGACAACACGGCAGCCACCACGATGGCCACCGTCGGGGCGGTCACGAACAACCCCACCCGAGCCTTACGCGCGAACTCCCGCGACACCGGAGCGTCAACAACCGTGACCACACCCGGCGACGACACGCCGAACAAGCCACGCCCACTAGACTTGGACACGACAAAACCCCCTGATGGGTTGGTCAAAAGGTGAAGAGCCGGACCGGGGCCGCTGGTGATTGGCGTCGCTGCGACCCCGGACCGGTCACGTCTCAGAACTTGATCTGCACATCACCACGCACGACATCGGTCTGCTTCCCGACCCGCGCGTTACCCGAACGAACATTCACACTCGGACCCGACGCGGCAGGCGCCGCCGGAGCCGGCTTGTCACCAGAACGACCGTGAACCTTGCCCACCTGGATCGCGACCCGGTCGTTACCACTCGCCACGTTCTTCGCCATCACACTTTCCCTTCGAACCAGGGCATCCCAACGACACCCCATCGCGCCCGCCCCGGGGTCGAACCGGGGACCCGGCCAGTCGGGCACCACCGGAGATCAGGCAGCAGCCGCAGCACCGAAACCGATAGGGCGGATCTCCGACGCGCGGAACGCCACACCCGAACGCATATCGCCGTTCTTATCCGTCGACGACCACGGCAACATCTCCAACTCCGCGACCTCAACCGGCTCACGCCACCGCACTGCCGGCATCACCGCCGACGCCACCGAAACGACCAGATCCTCCGCCGTCTCCGCACTCGTATCGAGCAGCAGAAGACCAACCGACCACACCGGCAAACCAGTCGCCTTGTTGATCCGCTGAACCCCGTTCTGATCCGTCTTCGGAGCCGGAGCCTTCGCAACCTCAAACTCGACACCCTCGGTCTTGAGCAGATACCGCATGACTGAATACCTCCGTTGTGCGGGCGACCCGTTGTCGCCCGTGTGGTGTGGGTCGCCGGTCGGCGTACCCGGAATGTTCTTCGAATCGCGCTTTAGTTGCGCTTTTCTGTTGCGCTTTAAGCTAGCGCAGCGTCGGGCGTTGCGCAAGCGTGTTGCGCTACCCTTGTTGAATGACAGATCCAAAAGCGGCGCTATCAGCGGCTACGCAACGGTTCAAGCGTGCCGAGACCGCCCGCGATGAGGCCCGCGTAGCCGTCATCGATGCGGTGTTGACCGCGTTGCGGGCCGGAGTTGGCCCGACCGAGGTCGCGGCCTTGTCCCCGTTCACCGCCGCGTACGTCCGCAAGTTCGCCCGGGAAAACGGCGTCCCTCCCGCGTCACCGGGATTGAAGCCGCAACCTCGACGCTCCGCGTAGCTGCTGTGTTTGCCGCCGTTGTTCATGAGCTCTATTCAACGGCGAACGACACGCATCGGTGATGACACCACAGTGCACCGACAGTGCACTCACAGTGCCACTTTGAGATCAACTTGCGGGAGGCGTGGGCATGGAAGTCGTCGACGAGTGGACCGGACGGCACGCGACCGCACTTCGCCGCGCCTTGCGGCTGACCAACGAGGCGTTCGCGGAGCAGCTTGGTACGGCCGTTCGCACCGTCGCCCGATGGAACGCCGACCCCGACATGGTGCCGGTCAGTGACATGCAACGCGCCCTTGACACCGTTTTTCACCGGGCGACCGATGAAGTCAAGTCGAGATTCACGATGCTCGTCGCCGCAGAATCGACACCAGCGACACCAGCACAGCCAGTGATCCCGACGCCGCGCCGGTCGCCGGAGGTGATCGCGGCCGAGACTCGACTGAGCGCCGACCATCACATCGTGGCCGCACTCGACTGGCTCGACCGGCACGCCGGATGGACTCCCGGGGCAGCCCGTCGACGAGTCGCAGATTCTCTGGCCCGCCTTGACGTTCGCGCGATCCAGGACCGGGGCCACCGTCGCGCCCGAGTCACCCGGGAACAGGTCGCCATCGCGTTGCACGACTACTACGCCGCCGATTTCAACGGACTCCACACCTACCGTGTCCGGTGCGGGGGACGTGCCATTCAGACGAGCATCCTCACCCGCGACGACTGGTTAGACCTCGGACTCACCTACGACACGGGACGCGACCACATCACCCTCACCGGGGCGCGTGTCACGTCAGACATCACTCTCGACGAGATCGCCGCAGACGCGGCCGTTGACCGCCTCGCTGAGATCGTCGCGATGAACTCCCGCCTGGTCAACGCGCCGATCTATCGGCTCACATCAGTCGGTGTCACCGCAGGCAGTATGTCGGGCGACGCGAGTCTGACCGACTTCGCAGGCTACGCGATGACCATGGACCTCATCGAGAACGAGCTCACCGACGCCATCGCGGCAGGCACCCCGACCAGCCCCGGCGCACTCATCCTGCGAGACCGCTACCTGCCCGACGTCGACGCGGTCACCGATCTGTCCCGCCGACTCTGTGTCGGAGGACCACCGACGCTCACCGCGATAGCCCGTCGTGGCAGATCACGTCGACCCAGTGACTACATGATCCTCGTACAAGAAAGATCCGGCCGGGTCCTCAACGCGGCGCAACGCCTCGCCGTCATCCCGAAAGCGTTTCATGGGCCACTGGCCGACTACGCCGAAGACGCCCAGATCAGCGCCACCATCGAACGCGAGATGGAAGAAGAACTATTCGGCCGCGCCGACGTCGACACCACCCACGCCGACCCGCGACACGCCGACCCGATGCACCCCAGCCGGCTATCACCCCCGATGCGGTGGCTCACCGACCATCCCGATTCGTGGCGACTGGAGTGCACCGGGCTCGGCCTCAACCTGGTCAGCGGCAACTACGAGTTCGCCAGCCTCATCGTCATCGACGACGAAGACTGGTGGGACCAGTTCGGCGGAAGCATCGAAGCCAACTGGGAATCCGACACCCTGCGGCGCTATTCCACCCTCGACCGGGACCTCATCGAGTCGCTCGTGCTCGACCCCGCGTGGAGCAATGAAGGACTCTTTGCCCTTGCCCAGGGGCTGCGCCGACTCGCCCAGCTCGGCGGGGACCGCGTCGACCTGCCCACCATCGAACGAGAGAAACCGTGATGGCCCACGACTGGTACACCGGAAACGCCAACGACGACGCCCCCCACCATCGGGGATGGCTGCTCGGACACTTCATCCAGCCACCGACGGACGTGCGCGCGACCACCGACCTTGAGGTGAAATGGGGCACCCACCCCGCCGGCGAACAACGCCACGAGTGGGTGTCCGACGACGCGCGAACCACCCTCGTCATCCTCGTCTCGGGCCGGTTTCAGGTGCAGCTGAGCACCGGCACCGCGAACCTCGTCACCCAAGGCGACTACGTCATGTGGGGGCCGGGCATCGACCACATCTGGCAGGCCGAAGAAGACTCCGTGGTCCTCACGGTCCGATGGCCCTCAATCTGACCGACACGTACGGGCATTGAGCCCACAGTGACCGATCTGCCACTATCAGTCCGTGAATGAACTGTGGGCGGCGATCATCGGCGGTCTCATCGGCTCAGTCGTCGGCGGCCTGTTCACCGCCATAGCAGCAGTGATGCAGGTCAGGGGCACACTGCAAGCAGCCCGAATACAAGCCGATCTCACCTACACGCACAGCCTGCAAGTGCACGAACGCGAACGCGCAGTGGAAGCCGCGCGAGAATGCCTCGACATCAACCACGCGTTGTGGACCTCACTCGCAGAAGTGTTGACCTCGCATCGTGGGCATCCCGCCGGGTCGGTCGCCTGTAGTGCCCTGATCACACCCGAGGTCGAAGCGCTGACGCGACGACTGCGCCGCTTCACCTACATCGGCAAACACGAACTGCCGACCCCAGCGCAAGAGCTGGTGACACTGCTCGACGACCAAGCCGACTTGCTGACCAGCGGAAACGAAGCCCTGAAGCTCGACGCAGCCTCAGACGGCGGTGACCAGTGCGTCCACGCCCAACTGCTCCGCCAAGCCATGACCACATCGGAGAGGCTGGAGAGCGCGATCGTCGACACCGTGCGCACCCCTATCAAGCGGGATCGCACGAATTGATCCCGCACCGTTTCGCCGGTCGGAGATGGCAGGATCGGATACGTGGCGAGGATAGAACACTTCAACGACCCGAACGCCCCCGAGGCCAACTCGATCGTTGTCGCCTGCACGGTGTTTGTCGCCGATGACGTCGACCGGGTCCTGCTCATCCGTCGCACCGACAATGACCTGTGGGCGTTGCCCGGCGGTGCGCAGGATTTCGGCGAGTTCATCGCTGAGACCGCCGCACGCGAGACCAGGGAAGAGGCCGGGGTCGACATCGAGGTGACCGGCATCGTCGGCATCTACACCAACCCGAGCCACGTCGTTGAATACACCGACGGGGAAGTCCGGCAACAGTTCTCGATCTGCTTTCGCGCCCGCTATCTCGCTGGCGAACCGACCACATCCAGCGAGTCATCAGAAGTCCGGTGGGTGCCCCGCGACCAGCTCGACACGCTGCCGATGCACCCGTCAATGAGGCTGCGCGTTGACCACGGGTTCACCCACGGAGAGCCCTACATCGGATAGTCCACCCCGGCCGCCCGTAACCGTTCCTCCGTACGCCGAACCGCGCCTACAAGCTCACACTCGGCGCGCACAATGAACCGAGTCACCACATCCTCAAGTCCGTAACGCTCCCGAATTTCCCGGGAGCCGATCCAACACCTCGAAGCCCTACCCGTCCGGACCGGTCATCATTTCCGCGAACCACAACGCGTCAGAGCTAGCTCGATCCTCACTTCGTTGGTTAGCTGCGCAACTGCCACCATGTCAACGCGACGCTTATGGTCGCGCCGATCGTGGCACTTATCCACATCTGTCGCCAAGATCTTTGCATGTCGATGCGGCCAGCGCGGTCCGTGCGATAGATTTTGGCGCCACCCGTGACTCTCGCAAGAGAATAGAATGATGCGCTGAGGAGTGGAAGGAGGACCGCGTAAGTAACCACCCCGATGCGATCAATAATCGACACGTTCGGCCAGATGACGGTGGGGGCCGAAGTGAGGAGTCCTATCGAAAGAGCGACAACAATCGGGATATCCGGGTGTCCGACAGGAAATCGCGTGGCGCGCCGAGCGATTAAGCGGGCAATATCATCAGCGAGGGAAATAGCCTTGCTGGTATCTTCAAGCGCATAAACGATTGTCCGTTGTTGACAAATCTCGACTCGAACATGTGGCTTACGCGATTCGAAAACGAGATTTGCCAGTTCGTCCGATGTGGTATTGCGAAGATCGTTTGCGGAGTCGAGTTTCGCACTGCCCGCATAGAGGTGGACCGACTTGCCGCGCATCGAGAGTATACTTGCAATGTCGTCTATATCGTCCAAATAAAGTCGGATGAATCCCAGGCGGAATGCCGTGACGTGTTTTGGCAACTCGCAAAGGTAGCGAAGTTGGGTTT
Source organism: uncultured Actinomycetota bacterium (assembly GCA_963736695.1). Lineage (GTDB taxonomy): Bacteria > Actinomycetota > Actinomycetes > Mycobacteriales > Micromonosporaceae > CAVTPU01. The sequence goes on along the minus strand of CAVTPU010000004.1, from coordinate 421,118 downwards.
TTTCGACGCTGGTCGGCCGCTCCCCGAGTTTTAGGCTCACGCTACCCGAGGAGTGTAAGTTTGACCCAGTAGTCAACAGTACGAGCAGGGTGAATGCGGCCAGGACTCCGGTCGCGATCATCGCTGTTTTAGGCGACGTTACAAGCGAGTGTACAAATGAAATGATAGCGACGACGAACGCGGTGAGTGCCCCGTAAAGGAGTATCGATCCGATTCCGACCGGAGCCCTCTGCCTGCGGTGTTCCAAGTGTGTCAGAACCTCCCCGGCGAGATTGATGCCTGCTGGCGAGGTATCGGCGATCTCGACGCGTGCGTTTCCGGCGCACAGATAGATCGTAGTGTTGGGCGAAGTTGTCCTTATTATCAAGGCAGCTCTTTCGCTTCTGCTGGCGCTGTAGAGATCGCCGATGTTGCTGATCTTCTTTTCCCCGGCCTCGATCTTAAAGTCGCCTACTCGCGATGCCAGCAGGTTCATCAATGAGGTCAGGTCGGAATATCCGAGCACGAGATGGCCTAGCCTCACATCGACGGGCTTGGGGTCTGGTGGCCTGCGGCGAATTGCCATGCACGTGCTCCTTCTGGTTAGCGCGGCGGACGTGTCGAACGAACCAACACGGTAGAACTTGGTATCAAAGTGAATCGGGGGGCGCAAGCAGACTCGTGGCTGTGCAACGCTGGTGGTGCGTGCATATCGCGGTTTGTATGTTCCGCAGCGCAGGTGGACTGTCTGCGTCGGCCTGACTATGAGCAGGTCATCGGCATTGAGGTGCCGCGACGAGTCGCACATGGTGGTGATCAGGTATTGCCTCGGCCGAGGCGGACGTGTGGGGCGTCGACCGGTTCGGGTGCAGTCTCTATCCGACGTATGAGCCGGTTGTGAGAACTTTCTATACGGTTTCAAGGCGGGCCTTCGGCCCGCTGCGCGCCTGCCGGCTGGCCCGGCCGTAGCCGCCCCGCCCGCCCTCTGGCCTTCGGCCCGGGCGGCGGGGTGCAGGCCGCCGGCGACAGCGCGCGGTGTGTGACCAGGTTGGACCGTGAACATCAGCACGACCAGGACGAGCCGCATCACGCTGCCGCAGTCACCGACCGACACTGATCGGGCTCTTTTGTGCCTCCGGCGGGGGCTCCAGCTCCAAGATGACCGGGGGACCAATGTCGCTGTTTGTGGGTGGGGTGGTCATCTCGTCTCCGTTGACCCGCTACGAGCCAAGGCGGAACCTGGCCCCCGGTCAAGGTCGTACGTCCGGCAGGGCGCTCCACCTTGACCGGGGGCCAGAACCCGCCTAAAACAGCTCGCGGGCCAACGGCGACGAGATGACGGTGACGGGGTTGCGCCCGTGCCGGGCGACTGCAGGCCGTTCGGCGGCGCCCGTGGGGACCAGATGGGGACCACACGACATGCGCGGACCTCACGATGAGCGTCGCGCAGGCCAGAGCGCGTCCTGCGTTCACCCCGCGTGACCTGCAAAAACGGCTACGCATACGTCCTGGGGGTCAAGGGGTCGTGGGTTCGAATCCCGCCGTCCCGACACAGACAAAACGGCCGTCGACTTGGGAGTTTTCCCAGGTCAACGGCCGTTCTTGATTTAGGGCGGTCGAAGTTTGCGTGAATTAGATGGCCTTCAATTGGGGACCAGATGGGGACCGAGGCGCCGATAGGTGGGCGCTGAGCGCCTCGCCTGCCTCGCGGTATGACCGATGGTCGGGGTGAAGGTAGCGCTGCGTAGTGGTCAGCGACCCGTGCCCAGCGATCTTCCGCAGGACGTGGACGGGCACCCCGGCATCAGCGAGCCAGGTCAACCCCGCGTGTCGCAGATCGTGCCGCCGCAGGTGGTCATATCCGAGCCGGGTCACGACCGCATCCCAGTGCGTCGCGGCACGCAGCACCGCAGTGCTGATCCGGCCATCCTTCGGCCCAACGAACAGCCGTGAGTCATGTGATGGCGGGGCCTGACTGTTCTTGACGGTCGACCGGCCGCAGCCGTCACCGATCCAACCGTGCACCGCGTGGTCGACCGTGCCGTTAGTGATATTCGAACGGGAAGGTGGCCCAGAGCCGGCACGACCCGCTTACGCCAGCTACCGAGATACGGGTCGAGCGTCTTGCCTTCAAGTCCCCGCATGGCGAGAGGCATCACGGTGGCGCCATAGTCGACGAGCCGCATCGTCGCCGGTTCCGGATCGACGCCACCCCGCGCAGCATGGCGGAGAGTCTCGATCCCATTTGTTAGCCTGCTGTGCCGAGGGGACGCACTCCGACTTCGACCTACGTCGACCGTGGGCGACAGTGTCGAGATGGTGCCGGGTGTGCCTTTGCTTTGTGTCATGGTGACATTTGGCTACGCTTATCGCATGTCGAGCCGCAAGCGGAACCATGCGCAGTTGCGCCTGGCAGTAGATCTTGCCATTCTGACCGTCCGTGATCGCGTACTCCAGGTTCTGCTCGTCGAACGCGGCAACGAGCCGTATCGCGGCCAGCTGGCGTTGCCGGGCGGCTTTGTTCGGGAGGGCGAGGACCTGCCCGATGCGGCGGTCCGGGAACTGCGTGAGGAGACGGCGCTCGACGGGTCGGTCCTTCACCTGGAGCAGTTGCGTGTCTTTGGCTCCCCCAGGCGTGATCCCCGAGGCCGCGTGGTAAGCGTGCCGTACCTGGCCATCGCCCCCAATCTTCCGATGCCGGTGGCAGGGTCGGACGCGCGGAGCGCCCGGTGGGAGGGATGCGGGCGTTGTTGAATGCTCCAGCGACGCTGGCGTTTGATCATGGGGAGATTCTTGGGGCGGCGGTCGAGCGCGCGAGGGCTCGGCTAGAGGACACTACGGTCGCCGCAGCTTTCTGTGCTGAAACATTCACTATCAGCGAGTTGCGAGGCGTCTACGAGACAGTGTGGGATGCGAGCCTCGACCCCGGGAACTTCAGTCGCAAGGTTACAAGGACGGAGGGCTTCGTCGTTCCTGCCGGTTCGAAAAGAGCGTCCGACGGCGGTCGTCCGGCCGTGCTCTACCGGCGTGGATCAGCCGCGAGGCTTCATCCAGCGCTGCTGCGTGCCGCTGCCGGCAGTGAAGGGGGTAGCCATTAGCGGAAGACGTTGGCGCTAAATGTCAGCTTGACAAGAAGCTCCCCTCAAAGATAGGTTCCTATGCATGGAGCTGTCGGTGCAGGAAGTGGGGTGTGGCCGATCTACGTGCGCGGCTAGCCTGGCCAGGTCAAGTAGTTTGGATCTTGTCGTCCTAGAGTACGGACATCTGAAAGAGGAGCAACGTATCAGGATTACCAGCCGCGACAATCTGATCTATGCGACGTTGGTTGCGATTGGGGCGGTGTGCGGCACTGCGGTGCAGCTGCGATCGACCGCTGTTCTTTTGGCGCTGCCGGCGGTCTGCGTTCTGCTGGGTTGGACGAGCGTGAGTAATGATCGCAAGGTCACAGAGATTGGCCGGTACATTCGCCTCAACCTTGCCTCCAAACTGGCGATGCGAATGCCAGTTGATTCTGACCTCTTCGGCTGGGAGTCGGCGCATCGAGCTGGACCCGGTTACCGATTGAGAGTTTCCGTCCAGGCGGCCGCCAGCATCGTTACGTTTTGCCTCCCAGGTGCTGCCGCCATTCTCGCGAATATTGACCTCATCGTCCGTTCGTGGCCGGTCGCAGCCATTGTGATTGTCGAGTCGGTTGGGGTGATTCTGTTGGCGCAGCAAGTCTTCAGCAATTGGGTGTTGGCCCGTTGGGCCTCAGCGCGAAATAGCTAGATCTGAACGTAGGGTCCGACGCTAGCCCGCGAAGCGATGAGCGACATGGAGCCGGAGCGAGGCGTCTGATGTGCGTTGGCTGCGTGAATTCGCTTGCCCAAAGTCGTCCAACATAGTTCTTGGTGAGAGTGAGGCGGAACATGCCGACAGTTTCGAAACCTCGGCCTCGTTCAGAAAGGCAATATGAAGACGATGAAGTGAGACCGTCCCGCGTTCGTCAGAAGGCGAGCCTTCGACGACTCCACCGCTCGGACGGGAATACTCGTCTCGCGCACCCATTTTCGGATTCGGTAGGCGCTCCGTACGAGCCGACGCTCGCGCCGTTCGAAGGCAGTATGCCGACTAGAAAGCTGTGCGCGTTTGTCTACGTGGAGCCCGAGCTGCGTGAAAGTATTGCCGAGCATTTCCACGCCCGCCGGCACAATGCTTGGGCGCCATGCTACGGGACTGACCTCGTCGGGTTACTACGTCATGCGGCTGCCGCGCGGCGGCTTGTTATGGGACGCGATATTCTGCTCGCATTATTGATGGTTGTTGCCGCGACGATGATTGGATACGTGCTTGCGGGGGGAAAGTCGATAGGTTTCATCGTGGTCGCCATGACTGTGGTAGCTGGTGCCGCGCTCCGGGCCATCTTGGCTCGATGCAAGATAACTGTGCGAGCGATTTGCCAACAGCTCCGGAAGTACTCCAGACACAGTCCCAAGAAAGCACGTCAGAGATTGACGATAACCTTCTCAGCTTTCATACTCATCGCGATGTTCGTTGTTACCAACGCAACTGCTCGAAGGTGCGTGTATCTCATCTTTGGGGCGTCGATACTCTCATGGATAATTGTCGTCAGCGCATCTGTAGCCTCGTATCTGTTGTCGAGCAAAGTACTATTCAGCACGGGTGGTGTGCGACGTCTGGCTCGGCCGCTGCCAGAACATATCGAAAAACGAGCCCGAGCCGTCTCCTGCGGAAATGTGCTGGTCTACTCACGAAGTCGGGCTCGGGGAACTCTCCAGACGCCGCAAGGTTTGTCACAAGAACTGGGTCCGTTCGTCGGAGCGGGACATCGCCTAACTCAGTGGAACACGCCGATCGTTGATGTAGCACGTGGAAGATTGATTGACGGCGGGGATCGCGTTGACCCGCAACCCCTGGATGTGCGCGCCCTGCACCGAGAACTCCGACGCACGGCTGAATCATTTGATCTCGATAGCCTGCAATGCAGCCATCGTCTTTACATTGACGGCCAGCGGTTGTCGGGCCGCCCAGCCACCCACATCCCGTTCCCCGGCAGGCCGCCCAACGTCGAGTTGCCAGAAGCAGATGTTCTCGAACGCATCCGTGCACCGCGTGATTACGAACGAGGCTACCTCTGCCTTCAGGCGACTGACCGCGATGGTGAGGTTGTCGTCACGATGCTCGTTCGGGCCGTACTTAACGGACGGCTACTCCAGCTTGAAGTGAGCCTCCACGCGCTTCCGGAAGTCAATCTCGTCCAACGCCCTACGACGATGCTGTACCAAACCGAGGAGGAGAGAAAACAAACCGAGGCGAAGGCTGACGTTGTGGAGCGGCGAACGGACGTTCCTCGCAGACCACTGTCGGCGGTGGCGAAGGGCATCACTGAAGGAACCCGCTCGTACGTGCACGCAGTGTTCGGTTGCCTACAAAACTGTGCCGTGGCCGCAGTGCGGCCGGCTATGGCCAGGTATGAATATCGTCGCCATCTCCGGTCGCTGCGCCGTGGTACACCAGCTGATTTTGGGGCCGACATATCCCTACGTGAATTCGTAGCCTTAGGGCAAAAGATGCATTACAATGCGTTCGTTGACATGATGGGGCACGTGTCACGTCTCCAGTATCGACTAGTGAGGACCGTTGCGGACTATCTCGACTCACTCAGTATTGACACTGCCGAGTTCGTCGGAAAGTCGGAGTCAATCATCAATAATCGGATCGAAGCCGTGTTTAACAATCTCACCGCAGGCAGTTTGACATTCGGTAACGGCAACGTAGCTGTTGGCGCGGTCGGTGTTTCGGTCATTCCGAATGGGGCGACGGCGGTGCAGGCAAATCTGAACGCATCGTCATGATCGACATAAGGAGTTCGACAATGAGCAATGAAATCCGACCTGTCTTCAACGGATCACTCAACGTGGGAGCACAGTCGTTTGGTGCCGGCAGCCAAGCAAGCGGGCACGTTGTCATGGCGCCAACCGACACTACGACTGTCACTCCAAGACAACTGAACAGAGGCGGGGACGTCGGTGGCCTACGCGATACGACCAGCGCATTGATCGTGGTTGTCGCCAACGTCGAACGTGACGCCGTCATGCAGGCAGTGAAGGCGGTCAACGGTCATTCGTTCACCCGATACATGTCCACTCACCATACGGTCTACTCACTCGGCCGTGTAAGCCGAACCGAGGTTCTGCTTTCCCAGATCGGTCCTGGCGCGGTTACTCCGGACGCGGCGAGTACGGCGTCCACCGCGCTCATCGCAGATTTCCAGCCGGACTATGTCATTCTGGTCGGAATCTGCTACGGGCTGAAGGACGACGATCCTAAGAGGCCGCAGCGGCTTGCCGACGTTCTGGTTGCGGATCAATTGCGCCTCATTGCTCACAAGAAGGTGTCACAGAGAGCACGCGGTGCCAGTTTTACATTTCAGCGCGGCGGCGAGGTACACCCGTCGCCAAATCTGCTCGATCGTCTTCGCTCTGCCCAACTTGACTGGAACAATGATGCGTCAGTCCACTTCGGGCCGATGTTGACTGAAAGTGTTCTGGTGGATTCCTTCACTTATCGTCAGCAGCTGAAGGAATCCGAGCGCGAGGCCATTGGTGGAGAGATGGAGGCAGGCGGCATCTATACTGCGGCAACTCGATCCAAAGTTGATTGGGCAATGGTTAAGGGCATATGTGACTGGGGGTACGACAAGACAGATGCATATCAGGCAGCGGCGGCCGCCAACGCCGCCTCCTTTGTTGTTCACATGATCCAGATTGGTGGCTTGGATCCCATTGTGAAGCTGGACTCAGAGCGTGTTTGAGATCAATGTCATTCGAGTGTGTCTGGCCAGGTCCAGCGTGGTTGGCGGGTTTCTGGCGTTCCTCGGGCGAGGCGGCGCAGCACTTGGTTGATCGCGGCCCAACGGATGAACGCTTCGGAGACTCCGGGGTCGCGTTCGTAGTCGCGGACCAGGCGTCGGTGTGCGGTGATCCATGCAAGCGTTCTTTCCACGACCCATCGTCGGGGTATGACGGCGAAGCCTTGCTGGCCATGCGGTTTGCGTACGACGTGCACGGTAGTTTTGAGTACCCGGATGGCCCAGTCGATAAGCTTGCCGCCAAAGGCGCCGTCAGCGAACACGAACCGGATCGGGGTGGCCAGGTACATGCTGAGCAGTACGGATTTGGCGCCGTGCTGGTCGTGCATGCTGGCGGCGACCACACTGACCGTGATGAGCAGACCAAGGGTGTCGGTGACAATGAACCGCTTTCGGCCGTTGACGCGTCTACCGGCGTCGTAGCCGCGAGACTCGCGGCCCACGGTGTCGGCTCCGGTTCCCGACCGTGCTCGACGCGGACCAGTTCACGCAACTCATCCATCAGCCGCTGCGTGACGCCACGCTTGTTCCATTGGTTGAAGTGCCAGTACACCGTTGGCCACGGCGGGAAATCAACCGGCAGGTACCTCCACGCACAACCCGTACGCACGACATACAAGATCGCATCCACAATAGACCTACGCGGATGTACCTCTTGGCGACCCAGCCACTTCGGCAGCGGCAGCATCACCTCGATCACTGCCCACTGCTCGTCGGTCAAGTCGGACGGATAGCGTCGCTGGCGTTCCACACACTGATCACCGATCAACCCAATGAGACAAGACAGACACCCCGTCCGGCGTTGATCTCAAACACGCTCTCAGGGATGGGCGAGACAGGCGACCGCGGCGAGCAACCGGTCGCATAGCTGTTCGTCGTTCCATACAATGTCAAACTCGGCCCCGGCAGTGACGAGCGCCGCATCCCGATCAGCCAACTCCTGGAGAATGGGTACGGCGGCGTTGTGACCCATCTCTACGATGAGGTCGACAGCCTCCATGGCTGGGTGCAGGGAGCCGTTCTCTATACATCGGTGCAGGTATGGCATGAGCTCGTCTGGCGACATGCCGAATGCCCACAGGGTTCGCGCCGCAGCCGCGCCTGCCCGGCCGTCGTCGTCGTTCAGTAATGCAAGTATGTCGCCCTTCAAGGAGCGGGCGTCCATCAGCCTGGCCAGCTCCAGTGCGTCGGGGACAAGGAATCGGTTGGCCAGGCTCTGTCCAAGGACTGTCGTCGGGACGTCAGTCTCGCCGGTGGCGGTCCATAGTAGGCGGGCCGCAGTCAGTCGCAAACCGAGAGGGTGGCGCCCCGCAGTCGCGACGTCACGGAGATCGTCGGCCAGGTCTCTCAAATTCGGTCCGGCGGGGAAAGCCTGTCGGAGTTCGGGCTCCACATTACGGGCTGGCCTGACATCCGGCGGGTCAACCTTGCTGCCACGTAGGACGTACCCCAGCAGACGTCGTACTCCAGCCACGATTGGCTCTGCCTCACCGGTGATCCGCCATAGGGATACCGCTTCGGTGACGTTGCCATCTGCCGCAGCCGCACGCAGGCAGCCGACCACCGTGGCGACGTCATCTCCAAGAGCTGCTGGCACATGGGCGGCGTCGACGCCGTAGCTCGGCACCAACTCGCGTAACCGTGGCACCAACTCCGCCGCCGCCTCGCCCCACCGGGCGAATTCAACCCGCAGTGTGTGCAACTCGGCGCGGTCGGCGGAAGTCACCACATCTGTAGGCAACGCGTCCAGGCGTGCCTGCACTGTCGCCAAGGTCTCCGCGTTGCACGGAGTGGTATGAGAGTCGATGTGGCGATGACCGGCGCGAGCCGCATCGCAGACAATCGCGACCCAGCGCGGGTCACCGAGCCGGACAAGCGTCCGCACCGCGGACAACTCAGCCGTGAAGCCCCGCGCTGTAGCGACATTAGGGTACCCGGCAGCGATGGCTGCCAGCTCATTGCGGTAGCGCCCTGAAGCCCGGCCGGCCTTGCCCAAGAGATCAGCGGCGGCCTGACACGTCCGAGCGTCGGCGAGCAGTGGTCCGAGCAGCGGCATGAACAGCTCTCTCGGGCCGCGGCGGGCCCGGAACAGCTCGCCCAGGACATACAGCGCGGTCTCGCAGGCTGGAGATTCCGGACGCAACAGCTGGCCGAGCAGATCGTTGCGGTCCTCATCAGCGGCGCGGAGAATCAACTCGGTCGTAGGCTCAGCGTGGGCATGCCACTCGTACGGAATATCGGCCTCTTGCTCGAAGGCCTCGACCAGTGCCTCGGCCGCTCCATCAGGCCATGCCATTCCCGCCCCTTGCAGTGCCAGCGCGCCTGCCAGACATACCTCGGGCTCATCGTCAAACACAGCAGCGTGCAGCGACACCAAGCCGCCCATCGGGTCGGACGCGGCCAATGCGAACAGCAGCGCCACGCGCAGCGGTGTCCCCTCAGCGGACTCCCACAACTCCGTGAGCTGATTCAAGGGCACGAGACCTGTCTGCGCGGCAAGGTATGCCACTGCGGCTCGGACGCTTTCGTCTTCGTCGTGCAGAAGTGCTGCGAGCGGCCTGGCATGCTCCCGAACTGCTTGCCGGACAGTGGGAAAGGCGCGGCCGTACGAGTGATGTGGATCGGCCAACATCCCAATCGAAATCACCTGATCCGCGCGCTGGTGTCGGGCATTTAGCGCGGCGTCGACCAGATACGGAACAGCCGCCACCGTGGCCGGATATACGGTGCCCTGATGGTGAATGCTTCCAACGAGCTCATTCAGCGCTGCGGTGACCCGTTCGTGGTCATTCGAATGCAAGTCGCGAATCAGATTCGGGGTGTCGGTCGCCGGACCGTAGGCATGCTTCAGAGCGGCCCAGTCGACGGTGTCCGCAGCGGTCGTCATGCGCCATACCGTACTGGAGGCGCCTGATGTCTGCGTACGTCGATCCTGGTGTCGCGCGTGCGAACTCGACAGCGTCCGAAACCGCACCGTGTCGCTGTCGTTCCCGCAGGCCGCGATAGGAACTCACCTCGTTGGCACTCCGTGCGTCAGGTTGAGCGTGAGCAATGTCGCGAGAGGACGCCGTGTAGTCCGTGTCTGAGATCACCGAGTTCGTTCAGCGCACTACATGCACCTGCAGACAGGGCCGCTAAGGTGTCGTGGACGTTAGGGACGGAGCGGGAGGCCCGCAGCGGCGCAGTCGGCCGATCTGGACCAACAATGCCAGCGGGCCCGCGCCGGGGGTGCATAGATGATCACCACCTGGATTCAGGCAACCGCTGGTGATAGCCCGGTGCATGCGGCGAACCGTACGAGAAGTCGCTGGCCGCGCGGATCGCGGTGACACCGCCGATTGGTGGCTGCATTGGGTGATCGCCGGCTCGGCACGCTACCGCCGTACGCGGATCCGGTCGACATGACCGTCGGGTACGGTCCGTGACCGTGCGGCCAGCCGAAAATGCGTTTCTCCGGTTTGCAGGCACTCCATAGGATCTCCGGTGATTGAGGAGGATGACATGGTGGGCGATTTTGAGCAGTTCGTGACGGATGTGACTATGCGTCTGTCCGTGATGTCCAAAGGCGAGTTGTACGTCGTCGGCGACGGTCTCGACCGGGACTCACTCTGGCTCACCTTCCTCAGTTCCTTTCCCGCCGGTACCAATCTCCGGTTCCGTGAGCGGTCCGAGTATGACTGCTCGACCTGCCGTGGGTTCATCAAGAACGTTGGTAACGTCGTCGAGATCAACAACGGACAGGTCCGCTCCGTCTGGTCTGGGGTGTCTGCATCCGACCCGGTCTTCTCCGTCGTCGCCGCCGCAATGGATGAATTCGTGGGCACGCTGCCGTTGTCCACCATTTTCCGGTCCACCGAGGCGCAGTACGGGGCGAGGACGACCCGGACGTTGCGTGATGGCCAGGTCGAGGTGTGGCACCACCTGCACGGCCGAGTGGAGAAGCGGCATCGCATCACAGACGTCGGCGCGGCACGGGGCACCTTCGACGCCGCGGTGCAGGTGTTCCAGCGTGGCCTGGCCGAGCTGACTCAGCACGCTCTGGACACCGTCGTCGACCTCATCGACGACAACGCCCTCTACCGCGGCACGGAGCATCGTCGGGCAGTGACCGAGTTTCGGTCACTGCGGAACCGGTGGACGAAGGCGACCGACGGACAGGCCTTCATTTTCGCCAATGCCATGAACCCGGCTGCCCGATTCCGCAACACGGTGATCGGCACTCTTGTTCAGGATCTCTCCGCGGGCGTCGACCTGGAGCAGGCGGTCCGGTCGTTCGAGTCGAAGGTGGCACCGCAGAATTACCAGCGCCCCACGGCGTTGATCACACCGACCATGGTCAAGGCTGCCATGAAGACCATCGACGAGTTGGGCATCGAAGAGTCGTTGCAGCGACGGTTCGCCCGGCTGTCCGACGTGTCGGTCACCAACGTGCTATGGGTCGACAACGACACACAGCCGCGGATGAAGGATGGCATCGAAGGGCTGCTCATGCAGGCGGCCACCACGAGGTCGACTGGTGCGCGCCCTCGTGACGCGAAGCCGGAGGAGATTCCCGTGGTCACCTTCATGAAAGATATCCTGCCCGGCGCCGCGACCCTCGACCTGTGGGTCGCCAACAGTCACGAACCGAACTTCGTCAGTCTCACCACCGGCAGGCACCCGGCCGCTCCACGACTGTTCACCTGGGATAACGATTTCGGCTGGTCCTACAACGGCAACCTCACCGATTCGATCAAGGATAGGGTCAAGCGGGCCGGTGGCAACGTCACCGGCAAGCTGCGGGTGAGCCTGTCCTGGTTCAACCACGACGACCTCGACCTGCATGTGTTCGAACCCAACGGCGACCACATCTGGTTCAGGGACAAGCGCAACAAGTTGGACGTCGACATGAACGCGGGCGGGCCGTTCTCACGCGAGCCGGTGGAGAACGTCACCTGGACCGGTCACGTTCCGGACGGCGAGTACCGGATCGAGGTGAACCAGTACAACAAGCGGGAAAGCACCGAGGTCGGCTTCGTGATCGAGACCGAGAGCAACGGGAAAATCGAGCAATACAGTCACGAGCGGGCGGTCGGCCACAAGGAGACCGTCGAGGTGGGCCGGATGACGGTCGTCGATGGGGTGATCACTGCTTTCCGGCCGGGTCCGGACATGCGGCCGGGTAGCGCAGGCAAGGACCTGTGGGGCATCACCACCGAACAGTTCGTGCCGGTGTCCACCATCATGTACTCGCCGAACTACTTCGACGACAGCGAGGTCGGCAACCGCCACTACTTCTTCATCCTGAAGGGGTGCGTGAACGACCAGCCGACCCGGGGAATCTACAACGAGTTCCTCCGCCGCGACCTGCAACCGCACCGCAAGGTGTTCGAAGTTCTCGGCGATCGCACCAAATGCGAGCCGTCCCCGGATCAGCTGTCCGGCCTCGGCTTCAGCTCCACGGTCCGCAGTTCCGTGATAGCCAAGGCGACTATGACCGGCGGCCGGACCCAACTCATCAGCATCCAGTTCTGACTCCCTACCCAGAAAATCGGAGAGGCCATCGTGACCATTTTCGAAAAGGCCACGCGGGAGAAATTCCGCTACCCGTCCACCAAGGGCCTGCTGACCACGGAACAGTTGTGGGAGCTCCCGCTGACCGCCAAGTCCGGCTTCAGCCTCGATGACGTGGCCAAGGCGGTCAACGCCGAACTCAAGGCCATCGACACCGAGTCGTTCGTGGCCACCGAGACCAATCCGGCCAAGGCGACCCTGGAGACCAAGTTGGAGGTCGTCAAGCACGTCATCGCCATCCTCCTCGCGGAGGATCAGGCGGCGAAGGCGGCGGCAGCCAAGAAACTGGAGAAGGAAAAGCTGCTGGCAGTCCTGGGCCGCAAGCAGGACTCGGTCCTGGAAAACCTGACCGAGGCGGAGCTGCTGGCACGAATCAACAACCTGTAGCCCACCCGAAATCATCCCAGGTGGCGAAACCCTCTGTGGCGGCACGTCGAGCCCGAGCGCCTCGCACCAGAAGCGCGCGACGCCCTCGGGCTCGACGCAATCGAAGGTGACTTGGAGTCCCTGACAAGCGTCGTTACGATGTCGCTGCCGCCAAACCGTGAGCGTACAAATCTTTAGAAGTCGTCGTCGATGTCGTCCGGAACGTCGGACGGGTCATCCCACGCGGTGCGGGGTAACCGTTCGACCTGTTCGATCAACTCCTGGATCTCCGCAGGGAGGTCTTCCCAGGCGGCGTCATGCGCTCCGGCGGCGAGATACGCGTCCTGGATGCGAGCGCGAATATCGGGGGAAACGTCATGTGCGCCGAGCGCGTCGGCGAGGCGGAAGTGAAGATCGGCTGGAGTGCTCAACACCCCTCCCAGCGAGTCGAGAACCAAGACCAACGATCAAATTCAGTTGTACGCCGGTGATGCTTGAGGTTTGTGTGGGGGTCGGGTTATGGGGGTGCCCTGGCACCCCGGTGGTGCGCGCAACGTTCGATGACCCGAATCTGGTGTCGTGTGCGGGTTTGGAGCCAGTGATGTGGTTGGCCGGTCCATCGTAACAGCGCCGGTGAGTGGCGCCGGCCGAGTTGGTGCCGGGCGGTCAGGGGCGTGGTGATGCCGGTCCTCAGCCGCCGTTGAGCCGCTTCGGATCGAGGCTGGCGACCGCCGCCAGCAGTCTCCTCGTAGTGGACTCGATGCCGTCGGCGTCGATCGGTGCGTGTGATCGTGACTCCGCGACGTGGATGAGCAGATCGCCGTCAATCCACCAGGAGTCCGGCTCAACCACGCTGAGGTCCGCTGGTGACAGGTGTTGCAGCCGCACGGGCAGGTGGAGAAACCACGCGGTCTGAGGTCGGTCGGTCGGGTCGGTGCGGCGGCGGATCCGATCGAACACCGTGACGTCGACGCCGGCGAATGTTCGGTGTGCGACGCCGATAGCGTCCGCGGTTGTCGACGTCGAGGGAAGGCCGAGCAGCCGGACTGCCGTCGCAGGGCTGGGCACCGGAACCGTTTCGTGGCCGCGCACGGTCCAGCCATGTCGCTTCAGCGTGAGACGCCGTGCGGTGTGGCCCATCGTGGATGCGAGCCATCGATATCCGTGTGCGATGAGGCGGACGATGACGACTTCGACCGCGATGGTGAGGGCGAAGGTGATCCACCTGTTGAGCGGGGCCGCGAACGGGACGGTGACGCCGGCCGCGCAGAGTCCACCGATGCCGAGGAATGTGTAGCCCAGGACGCGGATTGTGGTGCCGTTGCGGGTGCCGATGGCGATCAGGGCATATCCGACTGCGGCGAAGGCCAGGGTCGCGGCGAGCCAACCGGGGGTGCCGAGCCCCGCGAGTCCGGCGCCCGCCGCGGTAACGATCGCGAGGTTGAGAAGAATGATGCCTTTGCCGGGCGGCTCGTATGAGGCGACGAGGACCGCCTGCGGGCGTGGCCAGCGGGTCATTCTTCGTCCCTGGCGTTCAGTGATGGCCATGAGTCGATCGGCGAGGGTGGTGGTTTTGTCCTTGGAAGTCTCGGCCTCAACGAACCAACGACTGCCGCCGAAGAAGATGAGGCGGTAGCCGAGAATCTTGTCTGAGGTGAGTCGTCCGTCACCCCATACCTGGTGAAGTTCGTCGATCTGGTTCAGTGTCGCGACGTCGATGCGCCAATTCCTGGTGCGAATCAGGCCACGCTCAAAGATATAGAGCGCGGTAAAACCCTGAGATAGGCCGATGAGGGCCAGGGCGACGGACGCCGCCGCGCCGAGCGAGGCTACGATGGCCGGCTTTGCGGCATCGTCGACGCCGAGCGACGCGATCCATACCAAACCGGCGCTGCCCCCGACGAGGAGCCCGGCGATGCCGAGGAAGAACAGGAAGTTGCCGATGGGATGCGAGCCCCGGCGCATCAGGGTCAGATTGCCGAGGTCGTGGCTTACGGCGGCTCTGGTCACGCGTGCGGGTGTCGTGTCGCGAGCATTTGGAGGGGGTGATGTCGAATGTGGCACACCGGGCACTTTAGCGTTGACGGCAAATCGGTCGATGCGCGGAATGGTCGATGCGCTGGGAGCGACCGTCAGTCAGGACAGTTTCGGCGGGTCGACGGCCACTCCGCGGACGATTCGGTCTTTCGTCGGGTGGCCGCAGATCAGGCGTCCGCAACAGCTTGCGTCAGCGCAATGGCGCTGCGGTTCTCCAGCCGCTTGCCGTTGACGAAAACCGCCGGAACGCTGTCGATGCCGCGATTGTCGGCCTCTTGGTTGATGTGGCCGACCCAACTCTTGTATTTGTGGTCGCGAACGCATTGGGCGAAGCGGGAGTCGGTGATGCCGACGTCGCGCCCGATCCCGACGATTTCGTCGTCGGTCAGGCCTATGGTGTTCTCCTCGGGCTGGTTGATCAACATCTCCTCGCCGAACTCCTTCAGCCCGCCGGCCTCGGCGGCGCAACGCGCGGCGGAGGCGGCCCGGGTGGAGAATTCGGTGCCTTCCGAATAGCGGTCGAGATAGGCGACCGGGTGCCAGATCAGTTTGATCTTCCTATCCGTGAGGAGCTGGTCGACCGTCGACGACAGCTCGTCGTCGAGGTCGCTGCACGGCGGGCACATGAAGTCGATGTAGACCTCGACTGTCACCGGCCCGTCGCCGCCAGCGACGAGACCCGATTCGGTTCCCCCGACGTCGGTCACCACGGGGTTCCTGGGAGCCCTCGACGGCGTCGGCATCGTCGGCGATGGGGTGAGCGTGGCGGGGGCGGTGGTCTTCTGCGACTCATAGACACCCCAGCCGGCCAGACCTCCGACGGCGGGTCCAACGCAGCACAGCAGAGCAACCCCAACAACGATCATGACCGTACGTGTGGTGGGCGCCGCGCTGGTCGGCACCGGCGCGGACGGTTGGCCGAGATACGGGGGAGTGGCGCCATCGGAAGCAGGATGCATGCTGGAAGAATAAGTGAAGTATCGCAACTCGTGAACGTGAGCCGGCCCTTCGCTTGCCCCGGTCCGCGCCGGTGGGGAAGAATGGGCGTCGACATGAGAATCACACTCAGCGAAGCCACAAGGCTCGGCTATGCCACAGACAGTGTGACGGGGTTGTCCGTCGGCGACGCACTCGGGGCGCAATATTTCATGGTCGGCCGCAAGGTCGAGGATCTGCTCGCGGGAGTCGTGCCTCCACCGGTCTGGGAGTGGACCGACGACACCGAGATGGCCTGCTCACTCGTGTGGATGTTGGCCGAATCCGGCCGGGTCGAGCAGGACCGGCTCGCTGAGGCGTTCGCCGAGCGATGCGAACCCAACCGCGGCTATGGGGCCGGGGCGTTCGTGATCCTGCACGAGATCCGGCAGGGCACGCCGTGGCGCGCGTCGGCCGGCGACGTCTTCGACGGTCAGGGCTCCATGGGCAATGGCGCGGCGATGCGGGTCGCTCCGCTGGGCGCCTACTTCGCCGACGACGTGGCACGGGCCGCGCGTGAGGCGGCATTGTCGGCCGAGGTGACCCACGCGCATCCAGAGGGCGTCGCCGGGGCGATCGCGGTCGCGGTCGCCGCGAGCGTCGCCGCGGCGGGCCGCGTCGCCGGGGCTCGACCGAAACCCGGCCCGTTCCTCGACGCGGTCAGCGCGGCGACCCCAGAAAGTCAGGTGCGTCGGGGCATCGTGCGAGCCCGCGCGATGCTGCACCTGTCGCGCGACGAGGCGGCCCACGAGCTGGGCAACGGGCGCCTGATCCTGGCACAGGACACGGTGCCGTTCACACTGTGGGTCGCGGCCCGCAACCTCACCGACTATCCACAGGCGATCCGCGACTGCGTCAGCGTCGGCGGCGACATCGACACCACCGCTGCCATCGCCGGCGGAGTCGTCGCCGCGCATACCGGAGTCGCCGGCATACCCGCCGAATGGATCGCGGCGCGGGAACCGCTGCCGGAGTGGCTCGCGACTCTCCTGACGGTGGCGGGCGCGCTGCGGCGTACGAAATCGGTTGCTCTATCGCTGGCGCGAGTTGGTCTACTGACGAACATGGACACCCCGGTCATGGTTCATCCGGTCCGCCTCGACGGTGTGACTCATCGGGTGGTGCGGCCGGCACGTCCATTGACACGAGCAGTTCTTCTCAGCTTCGCCGGGCTGTCTGAGCTCACGATGTATGTCGACGAGCACACCGCTACCCGGATCGGTCGACTATGGATGCTCGCTGACCAGTCCCGAGATGCCTTGATTCACGTGCCACTTCGCGGAAACTCGCAGCCGCCACGACGACACGAATTCAGGGACCCGCCGCAGCTTCTCGACATTGTGATCGCCCACCACACTCTGCAGTTTTCGCCGTCCCGTTGGAGGCAGGTCCGGGGACAGGTCGCCGCCGGCTCGCCACACACGGAGCGCCTTCTCGCAGGCGACCTCGTCGACCGCCGACCGCCTGTGGAGGATTCGCCTGAGTTCGACGAATTGCTGGCCGGACTCCACTATGACAACCCAGATCGATTCGCCGAGCGAATTCACGCTCAGACGCTGTTTCTCACCGGCGGTGCCAAGGTCCTGCGGGAGACCGCCGACCGCTTCTTCGACATCGCCGCGAACGGCCCCACATATCTGCGCTCACAGCCCTATTGCACCACCTTCGTTGCGAGGGACGGCGTTTTCGCGGATGGTCCCGACATTCGCATCGAATATTGCGACCAGTGGGTTGAGCAGGCGTCCGCACCGGCCAAACGACGTAAGCCGGAACGCCGCAAACGCCGCGTGCCAGGACGGCAACGCTGGAGATGAAAGCGCGAACTTCAGGCCCGCGTGGCCGCCTCAGTGGGGGAAGCGTCGCGAGGCCCTGAATGTGATGTCACGTCGAAACCACTCGATGCGGCCAGCCACCTGCCGCATTCCAACGGTATCCTCGATGAGATCGAGGTAGAGGTTGTGGCGGGCCAATCCCTCCAGATCAAAGCTGAAATACATCGCCATCAGAGGGTTGACGAAGAGTTCGCTGCCGAAAGTGCGGGCGGTGGTGTGGACGTCGCCGAACTCGCCCGCGAGAGCCGCGGCGATCTGTCCGTGCACGATGCTCGGCCGCATGGGAGTGGCGCGGATGGCGTGACGGACGGCATCGCGATAGAGCCTGGCCTCTCGGCTAGATCCGGGAATGGAGAATGCCCCGAGATATGCGCCGTCACGGTCGAGCGCGGCGATGTTCTCCAACGCTTGCACGGCCGTGACCCCATGATAGGAGTCGATGCCGAAGCCGAGGCAGGTGACGACTTTGATGGCGGGAGTGGTGAGCCCGGCGACCGCTGCGAGGCTGGTCGCGTCTTCAACCGGGGTGCCGATCCCCGTCTCGTCTCCGCGCATCATGATGTCGTTGCCGCCGTCGACAAGCACGATGGCGTCCGGTCTCACATGTTGGACCAGTTCGGCATAGGCGGCGCGGAGCGGCAGCACGCCGACCTTGCCGAACGCGTAGACAGTGGACGGTAGGGAGTTCTCCGCGAGCCAGGTCGCCAGCGTGCGTTCGGGGAAATAGTCGTCGAGCCCGGTGGTGTTCTCGTCGATCGTGGAGACGTTCTCCGCGAGCCGCGCACTGCTGTCGAGCAGATGTAGCTCGGAGAACGACAGGTTGGCGAGGAAGACCTCGTGGCCGTCGTCGATGAGTGACAGCGCGAGTGGGAGGCCAGCGTAGATGTCGAATCCGCCGCCCGCGCCGGCGATCAGAACGCGGTGGGCGGGTGCGAGGACACGAAAGAGCCCGGGGGTCCGCACGGCGTACCTCTCATCTGTTGCCTTGTGTCTTTAATGTCGGCGGGGCGGTGGGCGACATGCGCATCATACTCACGAACTCCGCGACGTTCGTGTTCTGGCATGGCATGCTGCGCTGATGGGATCCGAGTCTCGGCCGGTGTCGACGCCACTCGGCGGTGAGCTGATGGCTCGGCTCGACGCCGAACTTCGGTCAGCGGCCGATCCGGTGCGTGCCGCGGGCATGGCCGCCTATATGCGTGACCAGTTTCCGTTCGCCGGCGTGCCGCGTCCCGAGTTGGCGACCATCGCCCGGCGGGTGCTCGCGGGTCTTGCAACCCCGCGGCAGGCCGACTTGCGTGATGTGGCGCTCAGCTGTTGGCGGCGGGCCGAGCGGGAGTTTCAGTATTTCGCGTGCGGGTTGCTGCGCCGACATGTCGCGCGCGTCGACGCTCGGTTTCTCGGCACGGTGCGGGGTCTGATCGTCACGAAGTCCTGGTGGGACACTGTGGACGATCTCGCGAGTCACGTCGTTGGCCCGCTCGTCGTGCGCTATCCGGCATTGGCGGAGACGATGGACGAGTGGATCGACTCGGACGAGCTGTGGCTGATCCGAACGGCGTTGCTGCACCAGTTGGGTCGGCGGGATGGCACCGACTCGACCCGCCTGTTCGATTACTGTCGGGCGCGTGCCGAGCACAAAGACTTCTTCATCCGCAAGGGAATCGGGTGGGCGTTGCGCGACTATGCGAGGACCGCGCCGGATGAAGTTCAAGATTTCGTACGTAGCAATCAGGCGCGCTTGTCGCCGCTGAGTGTGCGTGAGGCGACCCGACACATCGGGCTGTGATATCGACGCGAAATAGCCACGGTGCGGCGGCCGGTGCGACCACCGTGATAGCGGCCACCGTGATAGTCCACTGTGGTCGCTCCGGCTCGCCATGCGGCACTATTTGTGCAGTTTCCAGGTCGCGCCGTCGCCCTCGAGGGTCAACGCGGTCGCCGAGCACGTGTAGCGGATCGGCCCGTCGTTCAGGCTCACCGCCGGTGACACGGTGCCGTCTTGGGTCTGCTGCACCGAGGTTCCAGCCACTCCGGTCGTCGTCACGGCCTTCGCGGTGATGGTGTCGGCCGGCATGGAGCCGGTGATGGTGCCCTTTGTGGCCTGATAGTCGGTGCTCGAGGCCGATCCGGTGAAGGTGGTCTTGGTGGATGCGCCCACCGCACCGCCGACCGCCGCGTCGACCATCATCGCGGTGTTGTAGGTGATCGTCATCTTGTCGTCGAAGGTGACGGTGACGGTGCCGGTGGTTTTGGTCTGAGCGCTCACCCCGCCGGTGCTCGCGTCGACGGCGGCGAACAAGCTCGCGGAGTCCATCGTCCAGGTGCCGTTCAGGCAGGCATCGCGGTTCGCGGCACCACTGCCGGCGTTTCCGGCACCACCTGCGCTTCCGCCCCCGCTGACTTCGACACTGACGGAGCCGTGGTCGGTGTCGACCTTGGCTTTGCCGTCCGCGTCGACGCTCGCGGAGGGGCTCGAGCACGCCGCCAAAGGCAGCAGGGCGGCGGCTGCGGCGACTCGGATCGCCCACGTCGATTGTGTGATTGTCACGCTGTGCTCCAACTCGACGACATAAAGCAAGGTGGATTCCTCGCCATTTCGGCGCCAGCATAGGAGGCGATGTCAATACCCGATCGTCCGTGCTGTGCCTGTCACACGGACACAAGCTAGTCACTGGTCGGGGCGATCGCCCGTCACCTGCGGAAGCGTGAGTTATCCACAGGGCGATCGACTCGTCTCGTCTCCCGTCCGCGTTGTCCACTATGCTCCCTTCAATCGACGTCCGGCTCTCTCCACTGTCGACGTCGTGGTCTGTGGTGGACTCGGCTCATTCGACGGGGTGGCGATGCGCATGACAGGTATGACCGTGAGAAGCGCTGACGGCTACACGCCCTATTCGGAGCCATCGCGTCACGACGGTCGTCGGGTCGGCCGGGTCGCTGCCTTCGTTGCGATGCTGACCGCCGTGTCCACGCTCGCCGCGTGGAGCTTCTCCGATGGCGAGATCCGCTCGATTCCCGCACTCACCATCAAGGCGAACTCGACCCCGGTGGTCGATGTGGACTCCATCGGCCCGATTCTGCAACGGCAGGTCCGCGCACTCACCGACGGTGACGAGCCCGGCTGGCTCGCTGCGGTCGATCCGGCCGACGAAGTCCTCGTCGCCCGCTATCGCAAGATCTACGCGCTGCTGCGGGCGCTGGGTGTTGCCCGGTTGGACGTCATCGCGCGGGTTCCCGATGGTGGGGCGTGGTCGGATCCGATCGTCCGACGCAGTTACGGCGCTCCGTCGGTGATCGAGCTCGATCTGCTCTACGGTTACTGTGGTCAGATTGCCGACTGTCCATATCTGTCCGACAAACGTAAACCCTATGCCACCCGGCTGCCGACCGATCTGTTCGCCGCGCGGCAGGTCTGGTCACTGGGCCAGGACGGCTATCGCATCACGAATTTCACGCTGGAAGAGTCGTCGGCCTTCACCACGCAACCCTTCGTCATCTCGGATCTGCGATGGCGGGCCGGCCCTCGGGTGACGGTGCTGGCGTCGGCGGGTCTTGAGCGTGAACTTCCGCGGGTGCTGACTCTCGCCGAGCGGGCCGCGAGCGTCGTCGACGGCTACGCCAGGTGGCCCAAGCCCCGCCGCTACGTGCTCTATCTGGCGAACCGTTCAGAGTGGCAGCGCTGGTTCGGTGGGATCGACGACAAACCGAATATCCTCGGCTATGCCATGGAGACCAGCGAGTCGGCCGACACGGTGATGCTCAACTATTCGCGGGCCAAGCGAGGCGAGCTTCCCGAGCTGATCCGGCACGAGTTCGCGCATGTGCTCACCCTGCTCGGCGGACCTGCGAACGTCGACGACTATCTGGTCGAGGGGATCGCCGAATATGTTGCCGAGAACCACGCTCCGGTGCGGTCTTATGGTCGGCTTTACGATGTGCGGTCACTTCTGCGCCGAGGGAAGTGGCGCACGATCGAAAACACCTCGATTGACGGAGGCAGCCGCGACATGTCGGCCGGCTACGGCATCGGCTATCTCACCTGGCGATGCATCGCACAACGCTATGGCGAAGAGCGCATGCTCACCTTCGCGGACCACATCCTGAGAACCTCCGAGTCGCCGACCGAGGCGGCACCCGCGACGTTGGGTGTGACGTGGCCGAAGGTCGTGTCGACCTGCACGTCCTATGTCCGCTCCGCCGCGGGTTGACGCGTCCGCGGATCAGGGGCCGGTCACCACCGGTTGCCCGGCCCCTGACCAGCCGCTGATGCCGTCAGCGAGCTCGACCACGTTCGTGAAGCCGGCGTCGGTCATCTGCGAGACGGCGGTGCGTGACCGGTTGCCGCTGCGGCAATACACAGCGTAGGAGGCCTTCGCGTCCAGGCCGGCGATGCGTTGGGCGAAGTCGGCCGACTCGACGTCGATGTTGATGGCGTTGGCGATGTGTCCGGAGGCGAATTCGTCGGGGGTGCGCACGTCGACGATGGTCACTCCGGGCTTGGCGATCGCCTCGGCGAAGGCTGTGGCCGAGAGCCGGTCCACGCTCGCGTCAGAGGAACACGCGGCCGTGCCGCCGATCATGGCGGCGGTGAGGAGCAGTGCGCCGATCAGACGGGCGAGTGGCGTTCGGGGCATCGGGGGACTCCGTTTCTTCGGCTGGGCCAGACGGCCACGACTATACCCCACGGGGTATGCGTGACGCATGTGGCCTCGTCAGGACCGGGTAGGGGCACACTCAGCCCCCGGAGATGAGAGACTGCACGGCGTGTCGAAGATCCTGTCCCGCCGTGATCTTGAATTCCTCCTCTTCGAGTGGCTCGACGCCGACTCGCTGACCAGCCGCGCCCGCTTCCGCGAACATTCGCGGGAGACCTTCGACGCGTTCCTGGCCGTCTCCGAGCAGATCGCCGAACGCGACTTCGCCAGCCACAATGCGCTCAGCGACGCACACGAACCCCGCTTCGACGGCGGTCGTGCCCACGTCATCCCCGAGGTGAAGACGGCGCTCGACGCCTTCAACGCGACCGGCCTCATCGCGGCGACGATGGACGAATCGGTCGGCGGCCTGCAACTGCCCGAGGTGATCCAGCGAGCCTGCTACGCCTGGTTCCAGGCGGCCAACGTCGCCACGGTGGTCTACCCCATGCTGACCATGGCCAACGCCAGCCTGCTGCTCGCCCACGCGAACCCCGAGCAGATCGACACATTCGTCCGACCCATGCTGGAAGGTCGGTTCTACGGCACCATGTGCCTGTCCGAACCCCACGCGGGATCGTCCCTCGCCGACGTCGTGACCCGCGCCGAGCCCGACGACGATGGCACCTACCGGCTCTTCGGCAACAAGATGTGGATCTCCGGCGGTGATCACGAGCTCGCCGAGACGATCGTCCACCTGGTGCTCGCCCGCGTCGCCGGCGCGCCATCCGGTGTGAAGGGTCTCTCCCTCTTCGTCGTACCCAAGCATCTCGTCAACCCAGACGGCACGGTCGGCGAGCGCAACGACGTCGTGCTCGCCGGACTCAACCACAAGATGGGCTTCCGGGGCACCACGAACGCCATCCTCAACTTCGGCGAAGGTCGACACACTCCGGGCGGCGCACCGGGCGCCATCGGCTACCTTGTCGGCGCCGAGGGGCACGGCTTGGCCTACATGTTCCACATGATGAACGAGGCGCGCGTCGGTGTTGGCGCCGGCGCCGTCGCCCTCGGCTACACCGGCTATCTGCACGCCCTCGACTATGCCCGCACCCGCCCGCAGGGGCGCCCGCTCACCGACCGGGACCCCACGTCACCGCAGGTGCCGATCGTGCGTCACCCCGACGTGCGACGCATGCTGCTCGCCTCCAAAAGCTACGTCGAGGGGGGCCTGGCGCTCGTCCTCTACGCCTCCCGACTGATCGACGAGCAGCGCACCGCCGAAGATCTGCAGGCCCGCGACGCGGCCCGCCTGCTCCTCGACGTGCTCACCCCGATCGTCAAAAGTTGGCCGTCGCAGTGGTGCCTGCTCGCCAACGACCACGCCATTCAGGTGCACGGCGGATACGGCTACACCCGCGAATATCCCGTCGAACAGTTTTATCGCGACAACCGACTCAACCCGATCCACGAGGGCACCCACGGCATTCAGGCACTCGACCTGCTCGGACGCAAGGTCACGATGCTCGACGGCGCGGGCCTGACCCTGCTCGTCGAGACGATGCGCGCCTGCGCCCACCGGGCCGCCGACGTTCCCGACCTCGCGGGGCACGCCGACCACCTCACCCGGGCGTGCGACCGGCTCGTCGACGTGACACGGGCACTGTGGTCGGGCAAAGACCCCGTGCGTGCCACCGCGAACGCCGCCGCCTATCTCGAAGCCGCCGGCCACATCGTCATCGCCTGGATGTGGCTCGAACAGGCCCTCGCCGCCACCGGCAAGACGGGCGCGTTCTATGACGGCAAACGGGCCGCCGCACGCTATTTCTTCACCCACGAACTGCCGCGCACCGGCCCGCAACTCGACCTGCTCGCCAGCCTCGACACGTCGTTGGTCGACCTCGACGACGACTGCCTCTGATCCCGCCGATGTTCGGATTGGTGCAACCGTGCCGTCACCAGCTGGGGGCGGCACGACAGGACTATCTCGCGCACATGTGCGGCGTGTGCCTGTCGATGGGAAACAGCTTCGGCCAGGTGGCCAGATCGGCGCTCAACCTCGACACGCTCATCCTGTCGCTGCTCGCCGAACACCTGCGGTCGGACACGACGGGCCGTCGTTCCCCCCAGCGGGTCCACGCGGGACGGTGCCCGCTGCGCGGCATGCGCACCGCGGTCGTCCTCGAGCCGACATCGCCAGCCGCGCGTTATGCCGCCGCCGTGTCGATGCTGCTCGTCGACATCAATCTGCGCGACCACATCGACGACCGTGACGCGGGCAGGCTCGCCGCCCGGATCGCGTCACCCTATGCCGCGAGCCGGGCCCGAACCGCAGCCGCCGTGGCCGCTGATCTGGGTGCCGACCTGTCCGGCATCGAGGCCGCGATCCAGACAGAGCGACGGGTACGCCGTGAGCCAGGTCTCGCCTCGCACGACTACCTGCGCCACACCGCCGAAGCGTTCGCACTCTGCTTCGCCGGAATCGGTCGGGTCATGGGCGTGCCCTCCGCGTGCCCGCCGCTCGCCGACCTGGGACGGGCCTATGGGGCGACGGCGACGCTCGTCGACGCCTTCGAGGACTACGCCGTCGACAACCACAGTGGACGGTTCAACCTGCTCACGGCGGCGTGGCCGGACGAGACCGACGAACGGCGCTGGTCACACGGGCGGGCGGCCATCGTCGACTATCGCGCGAGGATCGAGGCCGCGCTCACCGCGTTGAGTGTCGCCCCAACTGACCTGCCATGGACGTTGCTGGTGACCGCGTTGGGTCGCCGGATCGCCGCCGCGACAGTCGATCGCGGCGAGCCGGTCCTCACCCGGACCGGTGGGGAACCGACTGGTGGGGGACCAGCCAGAGGGAAGCCGGGGGCCGGCCTCACCCTGTGCGGGCTCGTCGCGGCCGGCCCGGCGATGTGTGACTGTGACTGCGGTTGCTGCGATTGCCAGGGATGCGACTGCGACTGTGGTGGTCGTGGCGGGTGCGGCCGGTGCGGTGACTGTCTTCGATGCTGCGACGCCTGCACCGACTGCGGGTGCGACACGTGCGATTCAAACAGCTCGTCCCGCCGCAAGAACCGCCGCGAGGCTCGTCGTCGCAGGAAGCAGGCGGCCCGCAGGACTCAGGTGTAGACCCCGTCGAGGACATTTTTGTCGAGGATGTCCTGTGCCATCACCCGCAGAAGTAACGGTCCGAACGCGAGCTCCCGGGCGGCCTCGACCGGCGTCGCGACGCAGTCGCCGTGGGAGACGAAGTAGAGGACCGGCTCACCCCGCAGGTTCTGCTCGACCGGATGCCAGATCAGCCAGTTCTGTCCAAATTCGCACGGACAGATCACGTCGGCGTGGGTGAGGCCCGCGTCGGCGAGCTGCGCGAGGAAGACCGCGTTGCGTGCGGCCGCTTCGGTGAGCGCCTTGGACTCCCAGCCTCCGCCTCCGACGAACACGCCGTCCTGGAGTCCCCAGAAGCCGAATCCGCCGCCGCCGATGCTCTCCCAACCGATTCCGTTATGGACGCGTACGACGTCGGCAACGGACGCGGGCACACCATCGGCGACGCCGGAATGCGGCAAGTCGCAGCTGATGACGCACTCCTCGTCGAATTCGGCATAACGGAAGACGAGTTCGAGCGCGTCATCGTCCACCCGCGCCTCGACGAACGTGGCCATCAGCTCGTCGAGCAGCTCCTCGCACGCGGGGGAGCCGGTGAGGAATCGAAGGTGTCGTGTGACGGCGGCCGTCTGGTCGTCGCTGGCGACGATGTCTCGCCACTCCTGGGGGATGTCGGTCACAACGTCTCTCCTATGTGATGCGGGGGTCGTGGCTGGAGTGTAGGCACAGTAGCCTGAATCCTTAGACTCAGTTGGGTTCTACGGTGTTCATCGACAGGCGGCAATTGCCGGGATGCCCCGGCCAGCGTCTAAGACCACCGCTTCGCGATCGGCAACTATCTCACGAACCCCTCTGCGGGCGCGATCCGTGTGGCCCGGCGAGCCGGCGCGAGGCTGGCACCGCGTCTTGACGAGCCTTGTTAACTTGGCTCGGTGCCGCAGCCGTGGACGCGATGACGCCCGTCCGTCCCCGGACAGCGTCACGTTTTCATGGCTGCCACCTAACCACTGGTCTCGTGTAAAGCTTTCTGGAGAGACATCGTGCGCAAGATGAATAGACTGTCAACGACGTTCGCTGCCGCGACGCTCACGACTGCGACGCTCACGACTGCGGCGCTCGCGGCGTTCGGGTTGTCCGCGTGTTCGGCGAAAGCGGACGACGACCGCAAGGCAATCCCCAGTCAACCGTTGGGTACGAGTGAACCAGCAGGAACTGGTCAGAACACCGGTGAAGCGACCGGGAACCTTGACCCATGCACAGTGTTTCAGGCAGTGGACTTCGAGCGTGTGTGGGGCATCAAGCTGAAGCCCACCACCGAAAAGGGCCCGGAACAGAAGAACTCCAACTACACCGTCCGCAGCTGCAAGTTTGAGCAGGTGGAGGACTCTGGCGGGTTCACTGAGGCGTTCCAGTTCGTTGTGGAGACCTCCACTTTCGACACAGCGGCGAACGCCGAGGCGAGGTTCAACGAGAACAAGTCCACACTGGAGCTCAGTCCGAACAAGGACAAGGTCGCCAGCCCCGAGCAGATCGCCGATGGCGCCTACTTCAACGTCGCCAGCATCGGCGCTGAGTCCACCACGAACAGCTATCTCGTCGTTCGTAAAGGGAATCAGCTGATCGCCATGTCAGCGACGCGTCTCGCCGGCATCACACAGGACGACAACCGGGACAAGTTGATCATTCTAGCTTCGCGCAGGCTGTAGCGCGATCTGTCAGCCGCTGCCTGTGTCAGCGCGATCCGCTGCCGGCTGGTTCTCTGTAGTTCGACGACGCATGCGTCGCCGGAGGTAGGCGATCACCGCGACGAGGCTGACCCCACTCGCCGCCAGCACCGCGGAGATCTCTTTGACCCAACTCCACGCTTGACCCGCGTCGTGGGCCACCGTATCGGAGACCGTCACCGGCACGTCGATGGTCTTTTCCGGAATGAGCGGCTCATCAGTGTCGCCGCGGAGCACAGTGATGCGTAGTTGCAGCGACCACATGCCAGATTGTCGGGCGGTGACCGTCCACTGCCACGTCGCCACATCGTCAGTGGAGAGTATCGGTTGTCGTTGTGACGATAGTGCGGTGGTGGTGCCGGGCATGTCGGAGGTCAAACGGGTGGAGACGACTCCGCCGACCTTGACCTGACCGCCTGGTCGGGTCGGGACGGCGGTCGGGGTCGCTGGCCCGCTGTCTGTCGGCGTCGGAGGGCCGCCGCGGGCGGAAGAGCGGCATGTGGTGGCGTTGCCGCAGACCAAGACGGTCAATGTGTAGCTGTGGTCCACCTTCGCGGTGGCGGGAACTCCGCTGATCTGCACATATCCGTCAAACAGTGCCGACTGGTCGCGCAGGACCTCGGAGATGAATCGAGTCTGGCTCGCCTCGCTGCCAGAATTCCGTGGCAGGTCGCTGCTGATGCCGCCAGCACAACTGGTCAACGCGACCGCACCGGTGGCGACGAGCCCGACCGCCCCGATGGCCAATATCGTCAGTCGTGAGCCCCGCACTGGCGCCTCCCCAAAACGTCTCATTCACGAATGCGAAAACAGTGGGGACATCATACGGTCGGCCGGAGTGGCCGTGAATCGACCAGTCGAACATCTCGATGTGACGCCCGGCAGACCGTCGCGCAGAGTTTGTCACATCTCAATCGACGAGCATGTGGCCGGAGGGCAACCGTTATCGTCAGGCCAGCGAGGGTGAATCTGTTCGTCCGTCTTACCGAGGCACTGGTCGTGCTTGAGCACGACCGTAATCGATCCAGCGCTGGCCGCTAACGACAAACACCAATTGCTAGAATCCGATGGTGGGCCTTCCCGTGCTGGATGGCGGTCGACAGAGTGGCTGGTCATGACCCCAATTCCGCCGTACCTCAGCGGCACCTTTCTCGTTCATAGGAGTGGCTTTCACTTCACCACCCCGCCACCACCTGATCTCGCCGACGAGACTCACCTCCAGTCCCCAGACCCATGGGTGGTGCTCGGTTGCGTTCTGGCTCGGGCACACCGCGGCGAGTTCGATGGGATCGCGGTCCTACCAAGCCTGCTCCGCGTGCACGAAGATGCGGTGCTGTGGCCTTGCGTCGCTGACCTGGTCGCGGCTGCCGGCACCGCTGACCTGATCTCCCAATTCGTCACGGAATACTCGCCCCGGTTCGGCGACCCAGGGGTTCAGACACATCTCGCGCGCATGCTGACCGCTGGCGGACTATCGGCCGTGCCACACATGCTCGCGCTGCTGCGGGTGGCCACCCATTGGCAGCAGCGCGACAGCATCGAGTCCGCCCTATCGTTTCTTCTCGAACCCGCCCATGGGCCGATCTGGAGCGGACCGGCGGAGATCGTTGAACCCGACGAGGACTACCCCGCGTTCCTCCATCGCGAGGTCAGCTACGACCATGATGGTTACGAACACCTTGTCGAGACTCGGGTGGAGCAGATCCGAACGACTGGCGTCACGGACCACGCAATCATCGGTGGAGCCCCGATCGACCTCACTCGTCTCGCCTCCGATCTCCTTCGCAGTCTTCGGGCAGGCGGGATGCGTGACCGGATCGAGTGGGAGCTCGGAACGTTTCAAGCTTTGACAGGTGTGGCATTTACGCCCGTCGAGAGTACGAGATGCGACTTTCCCCCCGATGTAGCGACCGTCGTGGCCGCATTCCTGGAGTCTGGTCAAGCCAGCATGTTCCAACCAGGAACTCGATATTTCTTTGGTCATCCACTGTGACGTCGGGATAGTTGACTGTTGACTCTTCGCCCGGTGGAGAGACGTACCAATAAGTTGCCCGTCTGAGAAGAGTCGGGGGCCGTGCCGGCATGCGGTCACGCCGACGTCAGCGCCGTGTCAGCGACACGTCAGCGGGCCGCGTCATGGTTGGCGATGCCCGACGCGTGTCGGGCGGTGAGAATCGGCGCGGGAGGCTGATCGATGCGGTGCGAGTTTGTGGGGACTCCGGCGTTTCTCGGACGGATCGACGGCGAGACCCGCTGCTCGTTCTGGGTCGAGGAGCCAGTCGACCACGGCTTCGACGTCGACCGTCTCATCGCCATAGACCTGGCCCGCACGCCGTCGGCCGCGGTCGCCGGGGAGATCGGCTGGGGCGATGTGCAGGTCGACGACTGTTTCACCGGTCCCAACGGCGCCGTGGCAGGCACGACCCTCGGGCCGCGCTGGCCGGAGGTGTCCCTCGCCGGAGCCGTCTATCTGGAACGACGGTTCGTGGAGTCTCTGCCGGCTCGGCTTCGTCCGCCGACCCCACCGGTCGGGGTGGACGGGAGGGCGTACGAGTGCGTGACAACCGCGTATTGGCCCGAGATTGACGATCCTCGGGCGGGCCGGCGATATGCCGGGCATCACGCGGAGATCCGTGAGGAGCGAGGGTCGTTGGCGCGGGTGGCGGTGTTTCCGCCCGGCCGCTCGCGGCAACCGAACCTGACCGTGGCGACCATGTGGATCGACTTGGCGTCGTGTGAGCAGTGTGACGCCGGGCCCGACAGTCTCACCACGATCGGAGTCGGTGAGGCGCCGAAACGGGGTGCGTTGTTTCTCATCTCGGGCACTCTGCCTGTCTGACAGATCGCGAACAAGGGAGCACCTTATGGACAACAACACCGAGAGCAAGAACGGATCTGTCCGGACCGGACAGATGCGGGCGGCTGTCCTGCTGGGTTTCGCCGCGCCGGCCGTGGCCGCAGCGGCGTTCGTCGCTGGACCGGTGAGCCTCGCGGGTGAGACAGCCGTCGCCGGCGGCGCGGCGGCTCGACTGCCGGTCACCGGCCCGCCCACGGAGTGTGTCGCCCCGGTCGCGAGGCCGCAGCTGGACTCGACCGTCGGCTTCTCCGCAGTCGGCGCGGTGAAGTGGCCCGTCTGTGCCGGTGACTGACCGCGCGCCGCAGACCGCTCGCATGCGGGCGGAATTCACGACGCGCCGACTGGCGCGATCGATCGCTGTCGACAAGGAGAGATGATGAACAAGGACAAGGAAGCCTCGCAGTTCGTGACCGCCAGCGACGGAGATGACGTGCCACGGCACGCCCGCAGGTCCCGACGTCGCCACCTGGCGATGCTGTTCGGCGGCACCGCGATCATCGCAACCACCGCGGTGCTCACCGCGTTGGAGCCGAAACTGCCCCCATACATGGGCGACTAACGTGGTGATGGCGGCACCGCTGTGCGTCGCGTCGCCAGACTGCGCCGAGGAGTTCTTCGCCGGGCGGGCGGCACGGTGCGTTCATCTGCACCATGCCGGCTCGCTCGGCGAACTTCGCGCCGTTCTCGATCGCCGTCGCGACCAGACGGGCCGCGACCTGACAGACCGAGGGCGCACGCTCGACCTCATCGGGCACTCGACCCGTGGCCATCGGTTGCTGCGGCTGGGCGCCACACCGATCGACATGCTCGACCCGCGCGTCGCGCGGTTCTTCGCCACGATGGCCGGCGACAATCTGTTGCCCCGCCTGGGGATCGTCGCCGTGCGTCTGCTCGGCTGTGAGACGGCAGTGACCGACAGCGGCCAGCGCACCCTGCGGATGCTGTCGGACACTCTCGCGCTGCCCGTCTTCGGCACCACCAAGCAACTGCTCAAGAGCCACTCCACGGCGGAGGGGTTCAATCCGGCGTTCCAGCACATCCTCGTCGAGGCCGCAGCATGCCCGCGCCCTGCGGTGTGTTGATCCCGGCTGAGAGCAGCCCCCGACGGCGAGGTCAGGTCACCGCGCCCGAGACGAGCAGTAGCACCACATCGATGAGACCGGCGACGAGCACGGCGTAGAACGCGCCGTGTGACAGGCTCGAACGGCGCTGGGCATACCAGCCGGCAGCCATCACGAGATTCGCGGTGGCGAATCCGCCTGCGGCGATGGCCGGCACCGGCCGGCCCGGCCCGAACACCAGCAACGCGCCGGCGGCGGCCAGGAAAAGGCTGGCCAACGTCGTGCTGGTGTTCGCACCCAACCGGTGTGGCAGACCGCGAACGCCGGTGTGTGCGTCGTCAGCGAGATCGGCGAGAACGTTGGCGAAGTGGGCTCCGGCGCCGAGACATCCACCTGCGGCCAGCAGCCACCAGGGCGGTCGGGTCGGACCAGGAAGGCTGATGATGATGAAGGCGGGCAGACAAGCGAAGGACACAGCGTATGGCAGGACGGATAGGACGTGTGACTTCAGCGGCCCGTTGTAAGCCAGGCCGCAGCACAAGGCGATGGTCGCGACGGCGGCGGCGGTCCGCCCGGTGAGGGTGGCGACGCCGACGGTGGTGAGCGCCGCGAGGATGGCTGCGACTCCCACGGTACGCCGAGGGAGGTCCCCGCGCACGATGGGTTTGTCGGCGCGACCCACGGCGGCATCGCGAGGGGCGTCGAGCCAGTCGTTGTGCCAGCCGATGGTGAGCTGACTGGCCAGCACGGTGGCGGTGACCGCGGCCAGGCCCGAGCCGTGATGTCCGCTAGCCCGGGCGAGGATGGCTGTGCCGACGGTGACCACGGCGGTCGGCCCGGGATGGCAGCTCCCGGCCAGACCCATCATCAGACGCCGGGCGGACATTCCGTTAGTGTGGCCCGGATCGGTGTCTCGTGTCACGCTTCTCCCTATGTCGACCGCGCTATCACGCAACGATCTTCGTCAGTATGAGCAGTTGGCGGACGAGTGGTGGCGGTCGGACGGGGCGTTCGCGATGCTGCACTGGATCGCCCGGGCGCGGGCCGCGCTCATCGCCGCTCACCGCGTCTCCAGAACGCATAATCCGTCCGCACCGCCGTTGTTGGTTGATCTGGGCTGTGGCGCGGGACTGTTGGCGCCGCATGTCGGGCCGCTCGGATTTCGGCACGTGGGCGTTGACCTCGTGGAGACGTCGCTGCGGCAGGCCGGAGACCACGGGGTCATTCCGGTGCGCGCGGATGTCCGCCGACTGCCGTTGGCAGACCGCTGCGCCGATGTGGTGAGCGCCGGTGAGATTCTCGAACACGTCGATGATCCGTCCACTGTGATCGCCGAGGCGTGCCGGGTGCTTCGACCGGGTGGACTGCTGGTGCTGGACACGATCAACGCGACGAGGGTGGCCCGGTTCGTCGCGGTCACCGTGGCGGAGCGGATTCCGGGAGCTGCGCCGAAGGGCATTCATGATCCATCGCTGTTCGTCGAGCCTGCTCGTCTCGCCGCCGCGTGCGCTGAGGGCGGTGTGGTTCTGCGGTTTCGTGGACTGCGTCCGGCCATCGGGCCGCTGCTGCGTTGGCTGCTCCGTCGGCGCGGTGACGTGCCGATGGTGCCGACTCGGTCGACCGCTGTGCTTTATCAGGGTTGGGGAATCAAGGAGAGTGGATGACTGAGCCATCGGAACTTGTCGCGCGCCTGCGGCCGACGTTCGCCGCCCGCGCGGCCTATCATGACCGCACGGGTCAGTTCCCGACCGACGACTTCGCGGATCTTCGAGCCGCGGGTTTGTTCGGGCTGTTCACACCGCGCCGGCTGGGCGGTCTGGAGAGGTCCTATGCCGACTATGCTCAGGTGGCGTATGAGCTCGGTCGGGCGCATGGCGCGACGGCTCTCGCGTTCAACATGCACGCGTCGGTGACCGGTGGCCTGGCGAGCGTCCCGGACGAGATGGTGCGCTCGTTGGGCGTACCGGAATCGTTCTTTGCCTCTCGTGACGCACTGTTGGCGGGCGCGGCGCGGGGTTGCTTCTATGCCGTGGCCATGAGTGAACGAAAGACGGGCTCGCGCCTGTCCGCGATGGAGACGCGGTATGAGCCCGCCGCTGGCGGCTTTCGCATCAGGGGCACAAAGTCCTTCGTGTCCGGTGCTGGTGTCGCTGACGCCTTCCTCGTCTCCGCCCGCTCGTCGACCGACGATTCGGTCGTGTCGCAGTTCGTCGTCCCGGCGACGAGTCGCGGGTTGACTGTGGAGTCCACATGGGACTCGCTGGGGATGCGGGCGACCGCCTCCGACGACCTGCATCTCGACGTCGTCGTGCCTCCCGAGTCGTTGCTCGGTGGGGTGGAGGGGCTCGCACTGCTGATCGCTGCGGTCCTGCCACACTGGATGGTGGCCAGCTACGCGGCCGTCTACGTTGGTGTGGCTCAGTCCTGTGTGGACGAGGCCGTGACCCACTGTCGGGACCGTGGCCTGGCGTCGCTGCCGTCGGTGCGGTCACGGATCGGCCGGGCGGACGCGGCGGTGGCCGCAGCACGTTTGGTGGTGACCGAAGCGGCCAGACTGGTGACCGAGGCACCCGGAGACGAGGTCACCAACCGGTGGGTTTGGCGGGCGAAGCTGATCGCCGGCACCACGGCGATGGAGGTGGCCGCGTCGATGATGGAGGCGGCTGGCACGTCGGCGTCGCGGCGGGGGCATCCGTTGGAGCGGCTGTTCCGGGACGCCCGGTGCGCCTCGCTGCAGCCGGCCACATCCGATGTCTGCGCGGACTGGTTGGGCGTCGCCGCGCTGGGCGGGGATCCGGATCGTGATGGCGTGGTCCCGAGGTGGTGAGGCCATGTCGGGCCGCGATCGCTGGCATCGGGGTCGCTCATCCGCCGCCGGTGCGGCAGAGCGACCTGTGGGAGAAGTATTTTGCCAGCCACTACGCGGGCGTCGCGGAGAGTCTGGCCAAGCGAATCTTCGCCAACTCCGGGGTGGATACCCGGCACGGTGCGGTCAATCCCCTCGTCGAGGATGTCTCCGGGTGGTCCACGGGAGCGAGGATGCTGCGGTATCTGCCCGAGGCGTTGTCGTTGGGGCGGCAGGCGATCGACTCCGCGCTGCGGCAGGCCGGGGTGGCGGCGGCCGACGTCGGCATGCTCGTCGCGTGTTCCTGCACCGGATATGTCACGCCCGGGTTGGACATTCTGCTGGCCCGTGACCTGGGTCTGCCGCTGGACAGTCGCCGGGTGTTCGTCGGGCACATGGGCTGCTATGCGGCGCTGCCCGGGCTGGGCGTCGCGGCCGACTATGTCGCGTCGCATGGCCGTCCGGCGATCCTGTTGTGCGTGGAGGTGACGAGTCTGCACGTTCAGCCGGCGGCGTCGGACCCGCAGCAGGTGGTGACTCACGCGTTGTTCTCCGACGCCGCCGCCGCGGTGGTGCTGGTTCCCGACGGGGGAGGTCCGGCGGTTGTCGAGATCGGTTGTCGGACCGACTATGCGACCGCCGACCACATGACCTGGAAGGTGACCGACCTCGGGTTCCGCATGGGGCTGTCGCCGCAGGTGCCGGAGGTGCTGGCCCATCACGTGGGTCCGTTGGTGTCGGAGTTGGCAACCCGGCAGGGGTGGGCGGTGTCGGAGATCGGAGACTGGGCGATCCATCCCGGTGGGCCGCGGATTCTGGACGTCGTGGCCGATCAGCTGGATCTCGGCGGGGCGGAGATGGCGCCGTCGCGGACCTGCCTCGCCGCACACGGCAACTGTTCGTCACCCACCGTTCTCATGATTCTCGACCAGATCCTTCGGACCCGGGCCGGCGGCACTGGCCCGATCGCGCTCCTCGCATTCGGTCCGGGACTCACCTTGTACGGGGCACTGCTGCTGGGCTGATCCCGTGGAGCCTCACGTACCCGTTCGCTCCGATGGAGATCTAGAGCTATCGATGATAGGCTCTCGTGGAGCTGGGAACGTGGCGTTGGGTCGGCGCGCCGGATAACTCCACTCGCCCTCGCGTCACGTCTGGCTGAAGGCTCCGTACCCGTGTGCAACTGAAGCACTTGCGAGGTCACCATGGGCATAGCGAACGTACAGGACTTTGGCGCGGTGGGGGACGGCGCGACGGACGACACTGAAGCCATTCAGGACGCCATCGATAGCATACCGAGCAATCGAGGTGGCCTGGTCTTCTTTCCACACGGAATCTACGACATCTCTGATTCGCTCAGCATCCCCCACAGTGGATATCGGTTTCTGGGCGAAGGCGCCGGGTCGCACCACACCGCTGACGCGACGGAGTACGGCCCGAGCTGGGATCCGACTGGCTCGCATGGGGCATCCGTGATCCGCCAGACCGTTGGCGCAAAGCACGGGTTCGTCGGGGAAGGAATCTCGTCGTGTTCGTGGGAAGGCCTGCGCCTCGTGGGAGCGGCCGAACCGGAAGAGGGCAGTAACGCCAATCCAGACCGATGCCACGGCCATCAAGCTGACTACCGGTGACCTCCCTGCCATCTTCTACCACACGGTGAAGGACTGCTTCATCCAGTGGTGGGGGAGGGATGGCATCGAGATAGAGGAGCCCGTCGTCTGTTCGATCTCGGGTGTGAAGGTATACACCTGTGGACGGCACGGCTTCAATGTCTACGGGAAAGGGTCGGCGGACGGAACGGCCACGGTGTTCAGCAGTTGCTACGCGGCCGGTTGCCGCGCAGCTGGTTACCGAATCAATCAGATGGCCTACAGCACGTGGGATTCCTGTGCCGCTGATTCTCTGGGGATCGGATACGAGGTCGCCGACAGCAACGGCCTGACGTTCAACTCCTGCGGTATGGAAGCGCCGTACGACTTCAGTTCACTGAACGCCGGGTATCCGGGGTACGCATGGAAGATCTCTGGTTCGCGAAACCTCGTTGTGAACACCCCGTTCATGCTGCAGAACATTGGCACGGCGTTCTGGGTTACCGACGCGTCCAACAGCATCATCGTGAACGGACTGTACGAAGGAAGTCCAGGGAACCCGGACAGCCCACCGAATGACCCGACATATTCGATCCTCGTCGACGCCGGCTGTGAAGTCACTCTGAATCGATACACTGTCACCACGCCGGTCAGCCTCAACGCCGCCGCGGTAACCATTCCGCAGGTCCCCGAGGCGACGGAATACGTGACTGCTGGAACCTACTACTACGACATCCCCATCGGTGCCAAGGTCCTTGAGGTGACGCTCATGAGCGGCGGCGGCGGGGGTGGTTCCGGGCGCCGTGGAGCGGCCGGGAACGGTTCGATGTGGTGGTGGCGGCGGGGCCAGCAGCGGCATCTCCGTCGGTCGACTTGGATGTCTCCGAACTAACCAGCCCAGTCACGGTCACCGTCGGTGCTGGCGGCGCCGGCGGCGCGGCGGTGACGGCAAACAATACGAATGGCAACGCTGGATCGGCCGGCGGGGCAACGGTCTTCGGTGGTCACCTTCGCTGTGGAAACACTGCTGGTGGCTCGGGCGGGACCACGAGCAGCGGCGCGGGTGGGGTAGCCGCTTTAGGCGGCGTCAACGGCAACCCTGGTGGTTCAGCGTCGACAACCGGCGGGCCGGGCGCCGCGGCCACTCAGACGGGTGGCGGATGCGGAAGTCCCGGCCCGGGTGGCGGGATAACATCGGCGGATGTGGAGGGCAACGGAGGCCCGGGTGGCTACTCCCGAACCCGTGGCGAGGCGACGTATGGCAGTGGGGGAGTGGTAGCCACCTCCAACCCGACGCGTGGCGTCGATCCCGCCACTATCGGAAAGGGCGTTGCGTCGAATGGTCCCGGCGGTGGTGCGGCGTGCAAGACCGGCACCGCGCAGACCGGTGCGGCGGGATACCGGGGTGCCGGTGGCGGAGGCGGGGGCGCAAGCCTGAACGGGTATCCGTCCGGTGCGGGTGGCGCGGGCGGCCCGGGTTACGCACTGATCACGGCCCATTTCAGTTAGTGTTCCCGCGTCCGACATGGTCGTTACCAGTGGTGTGCGCCGTCCAATGAGGTGGGTGACGGGTCATAGCCGAGGTCCCGCCGCGCGGCGGTGATGTCGAGAGTGCGTTCGTGGGCGAGGTGGCTGACCGCATAACGGGTCAGCTTCGGCGGCGATCGCCACCCCGTGCGGGCGTTCAGTGCCTCGAGGGCGCCGGCGAGCGGCGCCATGATCCGCTCGGGGAGATAGATGGGTCGGGCTGCGATGCCGCGCGCGGCGAGCAGCGCGCGCAGCACGTCGTCGAGGGCCACCGGCTCGGCGTCGGTGACGTTGAATATGCCCCGGTCGACGGGGCCGGTGGCGGCGAGCGCGCAAGCGCGGGCGAGGTTGTCGACCAAGGTGAGGCTGAGGCGTTGTCGGCCGTCGCCGATGGCGATGAGCCATCGTCCGCGGACGGCGGCGAGCACGCGGGGGAGCAGGGTGGTGTCGCCGGGGCCGTAGACGGCGTGGGGTCGCAGGATGATGGCGGGCCGCTCGGTCATCGCGTCGAGCACGAGGCGTTCGGCGGCGGCTTTCGACGCGCCGTAGGCGTTGAGATAGCGGCGCACGGGCGCCTGATCCTCGGTTGCCATGATGGTGGCTGTGCGTGGGTCGTAGACGCTGGCGGTGCTCACGTGGACGACGCGGGCGGTGGGAAACGAGTCGAGCACGTTGCCCGTACCCGTGACGTTGGTTGCGTGAAAGCCCCGGGGCGGGCCCCAATCGGTGACGGTGCCGGCACAGTGGACGGTCGCGTCGACGTCAGGTGGGTCGGACAGCGGGCCGGTGGTGATGTCCCATGCCCGATAGTGGGCGCCGCCAATGTGCGTGGGGTCGACTGTGGAGCGTCGGCCGAAGGCGTGCACCTGGTGTCCGTCGGCGACGAGCAGGCGGCAGGTCGCGCCGCCGACGAAGCCGGACGCTCCGGTGACGGCGATCTTCATGATTTTCCTTGTACGAGTGAGAGCAGCGCGGCTCGGTCGAGTTTGCGGGATCGTCCGCTGCGCGGAAGCTCGCGCGTGAGCACGATGCGGTCGGGCATGGCTCCGTGGTCGACGATGTGGGGCAGTCGCCGGGTGAGGTGTTGGACGAGGGTGTGGTCGTCGGGGGTGGTGGGGACGACGGCGAGCACGACGTGTTCGTCGCCGGTGTCGGGGTGGGGGACTCCGACGTAGGCGGCGTCGGCGACGCCGTGCTCGGCACGGATCGCGGGCTCGTAGAGTCCGGGGTAGAGGTTGAATCCATCGCGGATGATCATGTCTTTTTTGCGTCCGATGAGGACGATGCGGCCGGCGTCGTCGAGTCGGGCGAGGTCGCCGGTGGGCAGCCACTCCGGTGGGGGGTCGCCGAGGTAGCCGGAGCATCGGTTGGGGCCGCGCAGGAGTAGTTCGCCGTCGGATGTGAGGGCGACGTCGACGCCGGGGAGCGGGGAGCCGAGCAGGTCGCCGGTGGCTCCGGAGGCGGTGTGGGCGAGTTTGTCGGCGGCGGTGGCGATCGCGACGGGCAGGATCTCGGTCATGGCGTAGACGGAGGTGACGTCGGCGTGTGGTGCGGCGGCGATGGTTCGGCGCAGCAGGGGGGCGGGGGCGGGCGCGGATCCGAGGATCACGTGTCGCAGGTGGGCCGGCAGGGTGTCGCCGGAGGCGTCGAGGACCTCGGCGAGGTGCGTCGGCACGCAGTAGGTGTGGGTGGCGCCCCGGCTGCGCAGGTGGTCGGCGAAGGTGGTGGGGGAGCCGCCGAGCGGGGGCAGTGACCAGCGGGCTCCGCTGATGAGGGTGGGCAGGCCGAGCATGAGTTGGTCGGTGTGGACGACGTCGCCGGGGTTGATCGGGACTCGGGTGTGGAAGAGTTCGAGTGCGGCGGCTAGTGACGCGCCGGTGTGCACGACCGCGCGCGGGTGTTCGGTCGTGCCTGAGGTGAAGATGATGACGGCGGTGTCGTCGGGGTCGAGCTCGTCGGGTGCTGGCTCGGTGGCTGAGTCTGTTCCAGTGTGGACAGTGCCAGGGCGTGGCGTGGCACGCCGGGCAGCCACCGTCCGGTGTAGACGTGGTGGTCGACCGGCAGGTGGGTGAGGTTCGGCAGGTGCAGCCCCCGGCGCCGGGCGAGCCTGCGCAGTGGGGGCAGCCTGCTCGCGGCGTAGAGGACCGATTCGGCGGCGGCCCAGCGGGGAGCCGCGAGGCGCAGTCGCGCGGTGAACATCTCCGGTCCGGCGCCGGGGTCGGCGAAGATGACGACGCCGCGGGCGGCGACGACGGCGAGCGCGAGCACCAGTGACCGCGCGGATGGGCGCACCGAGAAGAGCACCCCGTCGCCGGGGGACAGTCCGGCGTCGACGAGGCCCTGCCGCACGGCGAGGATCCGGCGGCGCAGTTGGCCATAGCGCAGGGTGGCGGCGTCGCCGTCGCCGGTGACGAGGGCGACGGCGTGCGGGTCGATGTCAGCCCGGCGCAGCACGAGGTCGACTAGGTGGTCGGCGCTCATCGGGGGTCCGATGGGGACGGCGTCGCGACCGGGGCCGCGACCGGGGCCGCGCCTGGAGTCGCCGCGTGGGCGATCTCGAACCGGGCGTAGGTGGGGATGAGCACGCGGCGTGCGGCCCGCCGGCGCACCACGCGCAGCGGGGCGGCGGCGAGCACCGCGGAGGCGATGGCGCGGGTCTCGGCGAGCGCGAGCGGATAGCCGATGCACAGGTGCGCTCCGGCGCCGAACCACAATCGGTGCAGGTCCGGTGGGTGTGGACGGTCCAGGTCGAACCCGCCGGTGGCGCGGCAGCAGTTGTGGGTGGCGATGACGACTCGGTCGCCGGGGCGCACCGGGACCCGGCCGATTCGGGTCGCCGCGCGCACGCCGCGCAGCATCACCGGTGTCGGGGTGGTGACCCGCATCGCCTCGTCGATGGCGTGGTCGAGCAGGGTGGGGTCGTCGGCGACCCGGTCGAGGTCGCCGCTGTCGTGCAGCAGGGCGATGAGTCGCGGGACGAGGGTCGCGACGGTCTCGGTGCCGGTGAGGAAGAACGCGCCGGCCGCGCCGCGGGCCTCCTCTTCGGACAGGTCCAAGGCGCGCATGCGACCCATGACGGTGGTGTCGTCACCGGAGTGGAAGGCCGCGGCGGCGATGTCCCCGATCGGGTCGAGCACGTCGCGGGCGCGGTCGATCTGCGTGGCCGACAACCGTCGGGTGCGCAGGTTGACCATCGCGACGATCCGTTCGCCTTGGTGGAACATGCGGCGGTGGTCGGCGGGCGAGTCGGTGGCGAGCCCGATCACCCGGCAGATCACGGCGCCGGTGAGCACCCGCATCGTGTCGACTAGGTCGATGGTCTCGCCCGCACGGAGCCGGCAGGTGAGGTCGGCGAGCGGTTCGGCGAGCACGTCCGCGCAGAGGCGGCCCACATATCCGGAGCTGAAGAGGCCGGCGAGGCGGTGGCGCAGCGCCCGGTGGGCGGGGCCTTCCATGTTGAGCAGCACCGACGGGCCGAGGATCGGAGTCCACAGGTCGCCCGGTGAGCCGGGGCCGTCCTTGCGGAAGGTCTCACTGTCGAGGAGCACCTCACGGGCGAGGCGCGCGTCGTTGACGACGACCCCGATTCCGGGGACCCGCACGACGGGTCCGCGCCGGGCGAGGAACCGGATCAGTGGATAGGCGAACGGGTGCGCGGCGAGATAGAGCCCGCGTTCCCACGTCTGTGGGGCGCTCATCGAATGTCCCAGCTCATCGAATGTCCACGATGGTGGGTCGGTAGTGGTGGTCGGCATACCACGCGAGGGTGCCGACGAGTCCGTATGCGCGCAGGCGTCGCACCGAGCCGAAGACCACCATGTCGCGGCGCAGACCATAGGCGTCGCTGACCCGTCGGACCCGGTTGACCAGTGCCCGATCCTCGTGCACGTCCTCGATGCGGGTTCGCGGAAAACCACCGCACCGCTCATAGAGTTCGGCGGTGATGGCGAGGTTGCAGCCAGGCATCATCCGATATGGACCCAGATAGGCCCGATCCCGATTGCC
Organism: uncultured Actinomycetota bacterium; assembly: GCA_963736695.1. Classification (GTDB taxonomy): domain Bacteria; phylum Actinomycetota; class Actinomycetes; order Mycobacteriales; family Micromonosporaceae; genus CAVTPU01. Next base: position 380,149 of record CAVTPU010000004.1, on the reverse strand, counting down.
GGGCCGCCACCGGCCGAACGTCGCCGCAGTCGACACGACGGCCGGCAGCAGTCGACGCTCCCACCATGCCAATCGGAACTCGTCGGTGCGGGGACGCAGCGGACCGCTCACCAACTCCAATCCACTGTGGAATCCGGCGCGGGTGGCCGCGACCCAGTCTCGGGCGGGAAGACAATCCGCATCCGTACGGGCGATGTGCGTCGCCCCGTGCGCGATGGCGAACCGGACACCAGTGTCGGCCGCCGCACCCGTACCCTTGAGGGGTTCTTCGACCACACGCAGGTCGAGCCCAGACGCGGCGGCACGCGCGGCCGAGACCGTCGCGTCGGTGCACCCGTTGTCGACCAGCACGACCGTGAACGCGGCATCGGTCTGCTCCGCGAGGCGGCGCAGGGTCGAGCCGATCGACTTCTCCTCGTTGAAGGCGGGCACCACCACCCACAGGTCCATCGCCGTCACAGCTCCACGAAGACCGCACCGAGGCTCACGCCGCCGGCCAGACCCAACAGCGCGACTCGGTCGCCCGGACCGCACCGGCCGTCGGCGAGTGCCGTGGCCACCTGCAGCGGCAGGGTGACGCTCGCGAGGTTGCCGTGGTCGGCGAGGGTCACCACGATCTTGTCGGCCGGGATGCCCAAGCCGCCTCGCAGCACCTCAAGATAGGGCAGGGTGACCTGATGCACGGCGACGACGGCGAAGTCGTCCCACGTGAGGCCGGTGGTGGCGAGCGCGTCGACGAACAGGTCCGGTCCGATGGCGAGGAACGCGTCACGCAACCGGCGCCCGTCACCGCTGAAATAGGTGAACTCCGGGTCGCGGGGGTGCATCGAGCCGCCGGCCGGCAACGTGCCCAACTCCCACACGGTCGAGTCGGCCGCGAACGCCCGGTGGAAGATGCCCCCGCTGGTCGCGCGTTCGAGCAGGATCGCCGCACCGCCGTCGGAGAGCGTATATCCGGCGAACGCGTCGGCGAACTGTGCCCGGTCGCGCACCCGCCACCGCACCGCCCGCGACGGGGTCTCGCCGGAACAGACCAACACCCGGGTGTGCTGGCCGGTGCGGATGAGCGCGTCGGCGACCTGCACGCCGTTGAGCACACTGTTGCACGCGTTCTTCACGTCGAAGACCGGACAGGTCAGGCCGAGCTTCGCGGCCACGATGTGGGCGGTGGCCGGTTCGACGAGGTCCTGTGACGCCGACGCGAAGATGAGCAGACCGATGTCGGCGGCGGCCAACCCCTGGTCGGCGAGGAGTTTTTCGGCGGCGGCGACCGCGAGATCGGAGGCCTGCTGGTCGGTGCGCGCCACATGGCGGTGCCGGATGCCGGTGATGCGTTCGATGAGCGTCGCGGGCGGGGCGAAACCGTCACTGAGCTCACTGATGCGCCGCTCGACCTCGCTGCTGGACAGCCGGTCGGGCGGCAGGTGCGCCGCGACTGCGGCGATGCGGGCTCTCATGGCGGTGTCCCTCAGATGCGGGCCCCGGACCGGGGGCGGGTCGGCCTGCTCGCCAGCAGCCTAGGACATCGAGGCGACCGAGGACATCGCACCAACCCCCAGCCGCCGGCCGCTAACCTCACCGGTGACACGACCCCCCGCGTGAGGAGAGGCGACGGATGCCGACAAACATCAGGCGCATGCGGACCCGCCGGCACGAATCCCGACTGCTGTGGGCGGGAAACCCCGGACTCGCCACGCTGCTCGCCGCCGGTCGGCACGCTCCGGCGATCATGCGGGTGCCCCGGCTCGGATGGGTGGTGACCGACGCGGTCCTCGCCCGCCGCCTGCTCAACGACGCCGACCACGTGAGCATGGTCGGAGAGGGTGGCGTGGGTCACATGTGGACGCAGCTGTTCGGCGACGAGATGGCGTCGTTCTTCGGCGGCGCCCGGCATCTGCAGCTGCGAACCAGCGCACGGGACCTCTTCACCGAGGAGAGCGCGACCGCGCTCGTCACCCAAGCGCAGGGCGAACATCACGCGCAGCTCCGACAGCGCCTCGCGTCCGGAGACGCCGTCGATATCGCCGACTTCGCCCGCGTCGTCTCCGGACTCACCGTCGGCCGGTTGCTCGGCCTCGACGTGCCCGACGACGACGCCGCCCGCGTGGTCTTCGCCGCCGGCGAACGCCTCGCGGCACTAGCACTGGGCACCCAGTCCTCGACCCACCTCGCGCCGGAGACGATCGACGCGGCGAAGACACTGGTCGCTGAGCTCACGGCGGGGGTCGAACAGGCATACCGTACGGCCGGATCCGACACGATCCTCGGCCGGTGCCGCGAGATCGGCCTCGACCCGCACCTGGCCCGCGGCGTCACCACCCTCATGGCGATCGCCGGCACCGAGACCGGCGCGTCGTCGTTGAGCCGCACCATCGCGTTGCTGCACGACACCGGCGAACAACACCGGTTGCTCGCCGACCCGTCGCTCACCCCGGTCGCGGTGCGGGAGGGGCTGAGGGTGACCAGTCCCGCCCCGGTGATCGGCCGGCACGTCGCAATCGACGTGGAAGTCGCCGGGCGGCGCCTGCGAGCCGGCGACCGTGTGCTCATGCTCACCTACGTGGCGAACAACCGCGTCGGTCGTTTCGATCTCGGCAGAGACTACGTGCCGCAGACCCGGCAGCTGTGGTTCGGCGCGGGTCGGCACCTGTGCCTGGGTGCGGCGATCGCCCGCGTGCAGCTCACCCGACTCATCGGGAGCCTCACCGCCGACGGGCGGCCGTGGCGGGTGGTCTCCCGACGGCCGGCCCGACGGGTGCTCGTCCCCACCTATGCGTCCCTGGTCGTCGACCAGGCGTGACGCGCTCGCCGGCGTCGTCGATGTCGTGATCACGACAGTCGCTGCCACGCCAACGCCATGAGATGGCGCCGGCATAATATCTCGTACGTGGGATCGGGATTTCGCGACGCGGGGGCTCACTCGTCGGACGTCAGTTGAGGAGACCGAGCATGAGCCAGATCGACGTGGTGACAGGGGCTTTCGGCTACACCGGTCGATACATCAGCGAACGGCTGCTCGCCGCCGGCCACACGGTGCGCACTCTGACCAACCACCCCCAGCCGTCGACCGAGATCGAGGCGCACCCGCTCGCGTTCGACAATCGCGACGCGTTGGTGCGGTCGCTGACCGGGGTGTCGACGCTCTACAACACCTATTGGGTGCGTTATCAGCCGGGTGGCACGAGCTATGAGCAGGCCGTGGCGAACACGTTGCTGCTCATGGACGCGGCGGCCCACGCCGGTGTGCGACGCGTCGTGCATATCAGCATCACCAACCCCGCCCACGACTCCTTCTACGCCTATTATCGTGGCAAGGCGGCGATCGAGGACGCGATCCGGGTCAGCGGACTGTCACACGCCATCGTCCGGCCCACCGTCCTTTTCGGATCAGACGACATCCTCATCAACAACATCGCCTGGATGCTCCGCCGGTTCCCGTTCTTCGCCATCCCCGGAGACGGACGATATCGCCTGCGTCCGGTCGCCACCGCCGACCTCGCCGACCTGTGCGTGCGGCTCGGCTCGGAGGCCGACGATGTCATCGTCGACGCCGTCGGCCCCGAGTCGTTCACCTTCGAAGAACTCGTCCGGCTCATCGCAACGCAGATCGGGGTGTCCCGCCGGCTCATCCACCTTCGGCCCGCGTTGGTCACCCCGCTGCTGCGGATCATCGGAGCGATCACCCACGACGTCACCCTCACCCGCGACGAGATCGACGGTCTCATGGCGGAACTGGTCCATGTGGACGGTCCGGCAACATGTCCGACCCTGCTCAGTGAATATCTGCGCGCCAACCGCGATTCGGTCGGCACTCGCTATCAGTCCGAACTCGCCCGCCGCGGAGGGGTAGGCCGTTGACGGGAGTTCCCCCGCCACCGCACGCCAGCAGGGTAGTGATCAGTACGAGGTCGAGTAGCCGGTCGAGCACTACCTCCTAGCCCGGCTCGTCCCTGACGACCTCGGCGCGAAGTGAGAGAAAACGCCAGCACCTTGGTTCTGGTGCGAGCGCTTCTCTCATTCGTCGCGACGGTAGGCTTCTGCCTCGCGCTGGTGGCGTGACTGGGCCAGCACAGTGATCTCATCCGTTCCGGCAAACTCCGGGTGCCAAGGTGCGCAATGTCAGTGACTGTGTCCCACGTTCTCGGCGCTGCTGTCCGCCCTGGCAGGGAGGAGCAGGGCGGTGATGATCACGACGATGGACAGGACCACGCCGATGATGAACGCCAGCCGCATGCCGTCGAGGTTGGCGGCTGCCGCGGTGACGCCCTCCGCCCTCAGTGAATCGGCTCGCGCGCTCATTACGGTGACCACGAGCGCGGTGCCGAAGGCCGCCGCTACCTGCTGCAGTGTGCCCAGAATCGAGCTGCCATGGGCGTAGAGGTGCGGCGGAACCGCGCCAAGCCCCAGAGCGAAGACTGGGGTGAAGGTCGCGGCGAGACCCACCATCATCAGCGCGTGCAGAACGAGAAGCTGCCAGTGCGGCATGGTCATCGAGACTTGGGTGAAGCCGGCGAGCGCGAGTGTGATCGCGATCGCGCCGGGGATGACCAGAACCCGGCCGCCAAACCTGTCGAACAGGCGGCCTATGGTCGGCCCGAGCAGACCCATCGCGAGGCCGCCGGGCATCACGAGCAGCCCGGTCTGCAGGGCGCTGAGCCCGCGGATGTTCTGCAGGTAGAGCGGCAGCAGGATCATCGAGCCGAGCATCGCCATGAAGGCGACCGACATCAGGATCAGCGCGATCGTGTAGGTGCGGTGCTTGAGTGTCCGTAGGTCCATGAGTGGTGTGCCGAGCTTCTGCAGCGACAGCTGGCGGAAGACGAAGATAGCGATGGCGACCAGTCCGGCCACGACGATTCCCGTGGCCAGGCCGATGTTGCCGCCCTGGAACTGGCTGAGCCCGTAGACCAGGCCGCCGAAGCCGAGGGCGGCCACCGCCACGCTGAACCAGTCGATGGTGCTGACCTCGGGCTCGCCGACGTTCGTGAGCTGCTTCATGCCACCCCAGGTGATCAGGCCGGCGATGGGGAGCACTGCGGCGAACAGCAGGCGCCAGGACCCGAAGTTGAGGATCATTCCCGAGATTGCCGGGCCCATCGCGGGCGCGACCGAGATGGCCAAAGTGACGTTGCCCATCACCTTGCCTCGGTCTTGCTCGGGCACCACATGCATCAGTGTGGTCATCAGCAGCGGCATCATGACAGCCGTGCCCGACGCCTGAATGATGCGGGCGCCCAAGAGCATGCCAAAGTTCGGCGCGACGATGGCCAATGCGGTGCCGAGCAGGAACAAACCCATGGCCGTGGCGTAGGCGCTGCGAGTGGACATCCGCTGCAGGAACCATCCGGTGATCGGGATCACCGCCGCCATGGTCAGCATGAAGGCGGTCGAAAGCCATTGCGCGGTCTGCTCAGTGATGTTCAACGCGCCCATCAAATTCGGGATCGCGTTGATCATGATCGTCTCATTGAGAATGACAACGAACGTGGCCAGCACAAGCAGCCGGATCACGGGCGGGGTGCGACCTGAGGTCGCGGTTGCGGACTTGGCAGGCGAGTCGAGCTGTTGGACGGACACGGTACCTCGATCGGAGTTGTGGGCAGAAGGTGGTCGTGGTCGGCGGATCTTACGAGCAATCGTTGTCGTGCCAAGACTGACCGACGCCACCGACAAACTCATCGCAGCGATTCACATTGCAGCAAGTTCTGCCAAATATCACCCCGTTTCGCCAGTAGTGGATTTCCCGCCCGAGCCGCCGACCGCTTCGAGGCCCACAACGCCCTGGTAATGACGAGCGTACGGACGTGCGGTGCGCCCGGACCTCGGGCGCGGCACCGGGAGCATCGGCGTGTCCTATGTGAAACAATCACGGAGACAAGATTCGTGCGGCCAGAAATGCGTCATGGTTCGTCTGACGGTTGCCTCGGGTCATCGACTGCGAAACAAGAACCGCTCAGCTCAGAGCGGATTGTCGCCGTCGAGATTGAGCGGATAGCCCGGCTTGAAGAACCGCTTGGCGACGAAGTGCCCATGCTCGGCCGGGGAATGGCCGGCAGGGGCGGTGGACGACGCGCTAAAGGTGTTGCGCTGCAACAGAAAATGGTGAAGCCCTGGTCGGAAGTGGTCATCTCACTGATCAACTCCACAGAGGCGGCCGGTGGCGGTCGACCCGGCCGCGGAACGCACCAAAACCAACTGATCAAGCTGGACCCACAGAGACGGGGCTATTGTCCACCATGGACCCGACCAGTTACTGTGACGCCGTGGCCGAATCGCTGGACTCGTCCGCTAACGCGGTGCCCACTGTCCACAGCGACCTCGTATAGCCGTTTTCGGCTTGATTGTCCTATCTGGTAATGGTTACGAGATTGGTCGGCAGTCCTCTGCCTCCGTCCCCAGCCGCAGACGCCGCTGCAGCTCATCCAGATGAGGGTGCCCGTAGCCCGAGGGTCACCGACTGGTCGAGTCCAGCCTGGCCCGGACCCGGTCGATGTCGCGGTGGCCAATCGACTCGAGGATCTCCAACCCGGCCCGCCACGCCGCGGCGGCGGCAGCGGCGTCGCCGCACACGTCGTGACAGTCGCCGAGGCGGATGAGGGTCTCCGCCTCGGCATAGCGATCGCTGTGATGTCGGATGAGGTGCAGCGACTCGCGGTAGTAGTCGACGGCGACGATATGTTCGCCACAGGCCTGGTAAACCTGGCCCAGGCCGTCCAACGCCCACGCCTGCCCGTCAAGGTCGTCACTGTCGAGGGAGAGAGCAAGCGCTCGCCCGCAGAAGTCCAGGGCCCGCTTGTGGTCGCCGAGCAGCAGATGGTTCGTGCCCAGATAGAACAACGCGCGGGCTTGACCGACCGCGCTGTCCGCCGACCGATAGAGAGCCAATGCCCGTTGGGCGTGGTCGATCGCCTCGCCGGGACGTTCTCGCAGCTCTGCCAGCCACGAGAGGTTGAGCTGGGTCTGGGCTTGGCCGATGTCGTCGCCGAGCGTGGTGAACAGGCTCGACGCGTGCTGGAAATGGTCGTAGGCGAGCTCATAGTGACCGAGTTGGGTGTGGACGCCCGCCAGGCTCCGCACGGTATGGCCCAGCCCGGTCATGTCACCGCAGTTGCGCGTCGACCTGTGGGCGACCTCCTGCAGGTCGAGCCACTCGTGCCAGTGACCCTGACGTTCGAGATAGGGCGTGAAGAAAAAGGCCAGCCGCCACACGGCGAAGTCGAAACCGAGATCGGCCGCCCGGCGAATTACCGCGCTGATCACCCGATGCTCGGCACCGAACCATCGCAGCGTGGCGGGCGGATCCTCGGGCCGATCCGGGCCGACCCCAGGGAGAGGAGCCTCGATGGCGATCGAAGGCCGATAGGGGCTGAGTAGGCCGACCGCCATGTGTGCCGACTGCAAGTAGTGATCCAGCGTGCGGCGGATCGCCGCGTCCCGCTCAGCGTCGCTGTCGTGGGTGGCGTGCTGCTCGGTGGCGTAGGCACGCAGCAGGTCGTGAAAAATGTATCGACCCGGGGCCGCCTCAGTGATCATCTGAGCTTGAGTCAGCTCGTCGAGCAGGACCCGGGTCCGGGCTTGCTCGACCCCGGCCAGGCTCGCCGCCGCAGTCATCGAGAAGTCGACGCCGGGGTGCGATCCGAGCATTCGGAACAACCGCGCGGCCTCCGGGCTCAAGGCCTGATAAGACCACGAGAACGCCGCACGAACGTCAGTGCGCGCGTCGCCACCCGACAACGCGTCGAGCCCCGCCTCGGCCTCCCGCAGATCGGCGGCGAGGCGGGCGAGTGGGAAGCGGGGGCGGATGGCGGCCCGGGCCGCGAAGATCGCGAGGGCAAGGGGGAGCCGGGCGCACCGGGCGATGATGTCATCGATCGCGTCGGGTTCGCTGGCGATACGTTGGGAGCCGAGGCGTCCGGTGAGCAGTTGCCGTGACTCGTCGGGGGTGAGCAGATCGAGGGGGAGCGGATGCGCGCCCTCGGTGGCGACGAGCGCGGTGAGATGGTTGCGGCTGGTGACAATGACGAGGCTGGCGCCTGCTCCCGGCAGTAGCGGCCGGACCTGGCTGACGTCGCGGGCGTTGTCGAGAACGATCAGCACCCGCCGGTCGGCCACAATGCTGCGATAGAGCGCGGCCTGCGCCGCCACATCCGCCGGCACCTGCCGAGCGGGCACCCCGAACGCGGAGAGAAAACCGCGGACCACCTCGGCGGGTTCGGTCGGTGCCGCGTCCGGATCGAATCCCCGAAGGTTCACATAGAGGTTCCCGTCAGGGAAACGGTGTCGGATCCGGTGGGCCCAGTGCACGGCCAGAGTCGTCTTTCCAACCCCGGCGGTGCCCGACACCGCCGAGATGACCACCGTCGAGGGCCGGTCACCGGCCGCGTCCGCACCGGCGGGGAGCAGGTCGTCGAGGCGCGCCAGCTCGGCGTCGCGACCAACAAACGCTCGTACGGCGAGCGGAAGTTGTGCCGGCACACCTAACTGGACAGTGGCAGGCTCCGACGCCTTCACTGCCGACGGCTCTACCGCCGACAATGCGGGACTCTGGTTGAGGATCGCGGCCTCGAGCTCGCGCACCTCACAACTCGGATCGATGCCCAACTCGTCGCGCAGGCGGCGGCGCAACTGGTGAGCCGCGTCGAGCGCGTCGGCTTGGCGACCCGCGCGATAGAGAGCGAGCATGAGTTGGCGGTGCATCCGTTCGTCGAACGGATGCACCGCCGCGAGCTGGCGTGCCTCGGCGACCACCGTGTCGTGCTCGCCGGTGGCCAGCAACGCGTCGTTCAACTCCAGTTTCGCCCGCACCAGGAGTCGGTCGAGGCGCTCGCGGTGTTCCCGTGTCCACCAGACGTCGGCGACGTCGTCGAGGGGGCGTCCCCGCCACATGCGGACCGCCTCACGCAGGAGCCGCACCCGCCGGGCTCCCTCGGTCGTGGCCATCGCATCCCGGACGAGACGTTCAGCGACGAGGACGTCGGTGATGTCCGCTCCGGAGAGGACGTAGCCCGGTGGTTGGGCGCGGATCGTGTCCCGGTCGCCCATCGCCGCGCGCAGCCGGGAAATCTGGCTCTGCAGGGTGTTCGGGGAGATCGCTCCCGCTTCGTCCTCCCAGGCCAGCTGGATGAGTCGATCGGTGCTGACGACCGTTCCGGGATGCAGGGCGAGAGCGGCGAGCACCGTGCGACGTCGCGTGCCGGGCATGGGTCGGGGCTCGCCGCCCACGATCACGTCAATCGGGCCGAGCAGTCGCACGCGCATGGCACACTCCATCGTTGCTCATGGATGTAGGTTGCCGTAACTGTATCGTCCATCGATGCGGCCAGCACCTTACTTATCGGGTGTGCGACGCTAAGCTGTGTCGCTCGGCGCGAAGATCGCAAGTGCCGGAAGTGGCGGGTGGGAACGGCGTGACGCAGCCGCCCGGGCGCGGCTCGACGGGTGTGGCAGATGGCCGCCGTTCGTCCCTGCCGCCTCGGCGGGCTGTCGTAGGCTCGTGGCATGGCACTGTGCCTGGTCACCGGGGCCACCGGCTATGTGGGTGGGCGGCTCGCGCCGCGGCTGCTGACGGCCGGCCACCGGGTGCGTTGTCTGACCCGCTCGGCCACCAGCCTGCGTGACGTGCCGTGGGCGGAGCACGCCGAGATCGTCGAGGGTGATCTGCTCGATCCAAGCGCTGCGGCGCGCGCTCTCGAGGGCGTGGACGTCGCCTACTACTTGGTGCACTCCATCGGCTCACCCTCCTTTGAGGACACAGATCGTCGGGCCGCGGCGAACTTCGCGGCGGCGGCCACGGAGGCCGGCGTGCGACGTGTCGTCTATCTCGGCGGTCCGGTTCCCGACGACGGTGCACTCTCCCCGCACATGCGCTCGCGCGCGGAGGTCGGCGAGATCCTGCTCGGTTCCGGTGTGGACACGGTCGTGCTGCGTGCCGCTGTCATCATCGGCTCGGGGTCGGCGTCGTTTGAGATGTTGCGCTATCTCACCGAACGGCTGCCGGTCATGGTGACGCCCCGCTGGGTGCACAACCGGGTGCAGCCGATCGCGATCGGCGACGTGCTGCACTATCTCACCGCGTGGGCGGCCGTGCCCGATCAGGTTCGGCGAGCCTTCGATATCGGCGGTCCCGACGTGCTCACCTATCAGGAGATGATGGTGCGCTATGCGCGTGTCGCGCACCTGCCCCGCCGGATGATCCTGCCTGTGCGCCCGTTGACCCCGCATCTGTCGGCCTATTGGGTCGGGCTGGTTACGCCCGTGCCGGCGGGCATCGCCCGCCCGCTGGTGGAAAGCCTGCTGCACGAGGCGATCGCGCACGAACACGACATCGCCCGCTATGTGCCCGATCCGGCCGGCGGACTCGCCGGTTTCGACGACTCGGTGCGACTCGCGCTGGCCAAAGTGGCCAGCGACGAGGTGGAGACCTCGTGGGCGACGTCGGCGTGGGTCGGAGCACCGTCCGACCCGATCCCGTCCGACCCACACTGGTCGGGCGGCAGCGTCTATGTCGACAAACACACGCGTGTCGTCACCGCTCCGGTTGAGGAACTGTGGTCGGTGATCGAGGGGGTCGGCGGAGACAACGGCTGGTATTCGCTTCCGCTCGCCTGGTCGGTCCGGGGGGTGATCGACCGCATGCTCGGCGGGGTCGGCCTGCGGCGCGGTCGCCGCCACCCCGACCGGCTTCGGGTCGGAGAAGTAGTCGACTTCTGGCGGGTCGAGGAGATCGAGCCTGGCCGGATGCTGCGGCTGCGGGCCGAGATGCGGCTGCCGGGGCGCGCGTGGCTCGAACTGCGCGCGTTGAGCGACGGTGAGGGCAGCCGGTACGAGCAACGGGCCGTGTTCCTCCCGAGAGGCCTCGCGGGCCACGCGTACTGGAAGGCCGTTTCGCCCGCGCACGCGCTGGTCTTCGGCGGCATGGCCGACAACATCGTGCGCGCCGCGCAGCGCCGGACGAGACGGCTCGCCGGCGCCGCGACAGGTGAGGGCGGATAGTCGGTGCGCACCACCGTGGTCCTGTTCACCCGGGACCTGCGGGTGCACGACAACCCCGCCCTGCACGCCGCGTGCGCCGGCTCGGGACTGGTTGTGCCACTGTTCGTGGCCGATCCGACCATCGCGCCGCCGGCCAATCGGGACCGCTTTCTCCTCGAGTCGCTGGCAGATCTGCGCGCGTCGTTGCGTGCCCGGGGCGGGGATCTCATCGTGCGTCGCGGCGATCCGGTCACCGAGGCTGTCCGCTTGGCCCGCCGGGTTGGTGCCGAGGAGATCGCCGTCGCCGCCGACGTCAGCGCCTATGCCGCGAACCGTGAGCGACGTCTGAGCGCCGCGTGCGAGGGTGAACGAATCGGTCTGCGGCTGCATGACAGCGTCACCGTCGTCGCGCCCGGCGCGCTGCGTCCGACAGGTGGCGGGGGCCACTACCGGGTCTTCACGCCCTATTGGCGGGCCTGGTCGGCGAGCCGATGGCGCACCGTCCTGCCCGCACCCCGACGGATCACGCTCCCCGAGTCTGTCCGGGCGGGTGGGATCAGGTCCGGAACCCTGGCGCCGGCGCGGCGCGGGGAGTCGCCGGGGCTGTCGCCCGGTGGCGAGACCGCGGCACTGGCCAGACTCGAGGCGTGGCGGCGTCGGGTCGGCGAATACGCCGACCACCATGATGACCTGCCCGCCGACCACACCTCACGGCTGAGCCCATATCTCCACTTCGGATGCCTGTCGGCGGTGTCTGTGGCTGCGGCGGTCGGCCAGGGGGAGTCGTCGGCCGAGTTCGTTCGCCAACTGTGCTGGCGGGACTTCTATCATCAGGTGCTCGCGGACTTCCCCGACCTCACCCACGTCGCCTATCGGCGCAACACGATCGAGCGTTGGATCGACGCCCCCGAGCTTCTCGACGCCTGGCGGTATGGCGAAACCGGAGTGCCCATTGTGGACGCCGGAATGCGTCAGCTTATGGCCGAGGGCTTCATGCACAATCGGGCACGGCTCATCACCGCGTCTTACCTGACAAAGGATCTGCGTCTCGACTGGCGCGAGGGCGCCGACTGGTTCGCCCGTTGGCTCGTCGACGCCGACGTGGCCAACAATTGGGGCAACTGGCAGTGGGTGGCCGGCACCGGCAACGACACTCGGCCGCGTCGGCGGTTCAATGTCACCCGTCAGGCGCGTCGGTTCGACCACGACGGCACCTATGTGCGGCGGTGGCTGTCAGGTCCAGCGTGACAGCATCGCGGCGAGCGCCTCCGGCGTGAACGGTTTGGCGATGTAGTCGTCCATTCCGGCAGCCAGGCACCGGTCTCGGTCCTCTGTCTGGGCCGAGGCGGTCATCGCGATGATGGGTGTGTGGTGAGCATCGCCCTCCCGACGGCGCAGTTCTCGGGTGGCGTCGAGGCCGTCCATCACCGGCATGATCGCGTCCATGAGGATGACGTCATAGGGACGTTCGGAAGCCATGGCGACGGCCTGCGCGCCGTCGGAAGCGACTGCGGTCTCGTAACCCTGCTGACGCAGGACGCCGACGGCCACCATCTGGTTGAGTTCGTTGTCTTCGGCGACGAGCACGAGCCCGTGACCCTGTGGAGCCGGCGGCGAGTCGGTCCGCACCACCGGTTCGGCTGGTTTGGCAGCGGGTTCTGTGGGTGCGGTGGCGATCGCCTCCAGGCATTGTCGCAGTCGAGCATGATGCACCGGCCGGGGCAGCACGGCCCGCAGCGTGGGATGGTCGGGGGAGAGACTCGTTCCCGCAGTGGTTGTGAGCAGGACGCTCGGGATCGGCGCGAGCAACTGCACCACCTGCATGCCGGTCGAGTCCGGCAGAGCCTCATCGACAACCACGGCGTCGATGGCGTTGGTGGATCGGGCCGCCCGGACGAGGTCCTGAGCCTGATGTGCGGACGCGACCGTTTGGGTTCGCATGCCCCAGTCGGTGGCATAGCGTCGGATGGTCTCGGCGACCGCGTCGTTGGGCGCGACGATGAGCAGCATCTTGCCCGCTAGCATGGCCGGTTGTTGCCGTGGCGGCGCGGCGGTGCGTCCGAGGTCGACGGTGAAGAAGAACGTGCTGCCTTCCCCCACCGTGCTGGTCACTCCGAGGTCGCCGCCGAGGGCCACCGAGAGCTGTCGGCTGATGGCCAGGCCGAGGCCGCTGCCGCTGTGGGGGCCGATTGTCGGGGTGGGGGCCTGGGAAAATCGGGTGAAGAGTTTCGACAGATCCTCCTCGGAGAGGCCGAGGCCGGTATCGATGACGTCGACGTGAAGCCTGATTCTGTCCGGGTCGGGTTGGTCGGAGTCGGGTTGCACGAAAACCTGAACGCCCCCAGCCGGGGTGAACTTCACGGCGTTGTCGACAAGGTTGAGCAGGATCTGGCGCACCCGGAGCGCATCACCAACCACGAGCGTGGGCACCTCGGCGCTGCAATAGGCGCCGAGACCGATTCCCTTGGAGTGCGCCGCTTCTCCGACAATGTCGATGACCTGCTCGACGAGTTCGACGAAGTCAAACTCTCCGTTGGAGATGATCAGCCGCCCCGCTTCGATTTTGGAAATATCGAGGATGTCGCTGATGATCGCGAGCAGGGACGTGCTCGCCGTCCGCACGCCCTCGGCGTAGTGACGTTGCGTCTCGTCGAGGTCGGTGTTGAGGAGCAGGCCGTTGAGACCGATAACCCCATTCATCGGCGTACGGATCTCGTGGCTCATGGTCGCGAGGAACTCCGACTTGACCCGTGATGAGGCCTCCGCGTCCCTTTGCCGTTGCGTGCTCAGTCGCAGGACTTCTTCTTCGGCTTTGCGGCGTTGGGTGATGTCGCGGGCGGCGGCGAAGATGCCGCGGGTTTCGCCGGTGTCGGGGTCGGTGTAGGTGGCGGCGTTGAAGGAGACGAGGACGTGGTCGCCGGTTTTTGTTTGGAGGGTGAGTTCGTAGTCGTTGACGGTTCCTTGGCGGAGTGTGGTGTGGACGCCGTCGGCGGCTTTTTGTGGTTCGGTGAAGTATTGGGGGAAGGGGGTGTTGATGAGTTGGTCGCGGGTGTATCCGGTGAGTGTGGATAGTCCTTGGTTGACGTCGGTGATGGTGAGGTTGGGGTCGACGGTGACGAGTCCGTCGAGGGAGGCTTCGATGAGGCCGCGGTTGTAGGCTTGGGAGACGCGGACTTCTTCTTCGGCTTTGCGGCGTTGGGTGATGTCGCGGGCGGCGGCGAAGATGCCGCGGGTTTCGCCGGTGTCGGGGTCGGTGTAGGTGGCGGCGTTGAAGGAGACGAGGACGTGGTCGCCGGTTTTTGTTTGGAGGGTGAGTTCGTAGTCGTTGACGGTTCCTTGGCGGAGTGTGGTGTGGACGCCGTCGGCGGCTTTTTGTGGTTCGGTGAAGTATTGGGGGAAGGGGGTGTTGATGAGTTGGTCGCGGGTGTATCCGGTGAGTGTGGATAGTCCTTGGTTGACGTCGGTGATGGTGAGGTTGGGGTCGACGGTGACGAGTCCGTCGAGGGAGGCTTCGATGAGGCCGCGGTTGTAGGCCTGTGAGACGCGGACTTCTTCTTCGGCTTTGCGGCGTTGGGTGATATCGGTCGCGATGGAGGCGACCTGAATCATGTCGCCGGCGGCGTCTCGGATCGGCACGATCGTCAACGACACGTCGATGCGCCGGCCGTTCTTGGCGGACCGGACCGTGTCGTATTGTTCGATCGCCTCGCCGTTGGCGATACGGGCGAGGATCGCTTGGGTATCGCCGACCAACTCCGGGGGTTCGAGCACGGAGACGGATCGGCCGATGATCTCGGAAGGGGCGTAGCCGTATCGGTTCTCCGCGGCCGGATTCCAACTGGTGATCACGCCATCGAGGGTCTTGGTGAAGATGGGGTTGGGTGCGGATTCGACGATCGTGCTCGATCGCCGGAGTCGATCGAGCACGTCGGCGACCTCGGTGACGTCGTTCCAGAACACCCGCAGGCAGTCGCCGGACTTCGCGACGGAGATATCGATGACGCGCGAGGAGTCGGCGCCGCCGAAGGTCGCTCGCTGTTTGAGGTGGTCGTTGGCGAATGGTCGACCGGTCTCGGCGACCTCGATGAGATGTTGCCAGAGGTCCAAGTTCGGCATTCGCGGGAACAGTTGCTGGGCGGTGTGGTTCAGATAGGTCTCACGGCTGATCCGCGAAAGACCGGTGGTGGCCGAGTTGACATAGGCGAAGGCGAAGTCGTGTATCGCACCGGAGTCGTCGCGCAGTGGCCGCAGCACGGCGAAGCCCATCGGCAGGTCCTCGATAGCTTCGCGCCACACTTCGTCGCGTGGCTCGCACCCCGCCGACCCGCCCGTGGGGTCGCCCTTGTTGCCGGCTGTCACAGCGGCCTCCTGCCTCACGCGAACCGACAGCTCTCCTAGTCACCGCGTCGTCGATTCAGGCGCAGGGCTCAGTCAACCCGATGGAATCAGGATAACCGGCACGGACGGCGCGCATGCCGCGTTCGGGCCACGTCGCGCCAGCCCGCCGACCACGGTGGCTTGGCGGGTCGGGCATAGTGTCGTCCGGCCATGAAACCTCAGATCCGGGAGCTGACCGATGACCGAAGCGTCACTTATGACCGAGCTCGGCACTGCCGGCGCGGTCGCGCGGTCCGACTGGGCCGAGCGGGTGCGTGCCCACCTCGCTCCGCTCGACGACGTCGACGCGGTCGAGGCGACACGGCAGGTCTGTCAGCACGTCCTCAGCACTGCGAGCGCGGTCGCGCACGAGGCGTGGCCCGAACTGGTCCGCGCAGTTGTCGCACTCTCGAAGACCTATGCCGAGATAACCGAAGAGGCCTATGGTGAAGCGCTCGAACTCGACGAGATAGACAATGACGAAGGGGGAGCGCTGGAGGCCTACTCCGACGACCACCTTTACACCTTCGACTGGGTTCTCACCCTGTTGGCCACCCCGGCGGCGATCGCCCATGACGACTGGGCGCAACTGGTGATCGACCTCTGTTCGGCGAAACGGGCCGCGATCTCGTTCATGAGTTTCGGCGACGAGGAGCTCTGCGAACTTCTGGCCGCACCTGGCGTCGCGACTCACCCCCGTGTCGAGGATGTGCGGGCGAGTTCCCGGGCGGCGTTCCCGTTCGCTGCGTGCGTCGCCGCGTTGGCTTGACTCCGGCATCTACGCTGAGCCGCATGGGTCTCCTCGAATTCGCGCTCTCCGATAAGCGTCCCCGGGTCTCCGTTTTCCGCCCATCGTTCGGCGCCTTGTGTTGCCTCGCCGTGGTTGTGGTCATCGTCGCGATCATCGTGCTGGTGGCTAAGCGTCGGAGGTGACTGGGCCGATGACGGACCCGTCGGGTCGGATGCGGGTCCATGGTCCGGCGTAGGTCGTCTCGTCCGTGTCGAGGATGACCTCGGCGACGCCGGCGCGAAACGGCCGTACCCGTTTGAACTTGGTGTCGGGTGCGATCAGCCACTCACCGGTCGCGTCGTCGATCAGGCCTTCGGAATATGGCACGGTCGACTGCGACTCGACCCAGTGCAGACGCAGGTCGTCCGCACTGTAGGGGGCCACCGCGTAGTCGGGGTTGAGCGAATAGTCGATGAGTCGGTGCGGATCGTCTTCGTCCTTGTTCTTCGCGAGCATCCCAGCGACCTCGTCGGGGGTGGGGTCGCCGACGTATTCGATCAGCCGGGTGATCTCGGCGTTTAGCCACTGCGTGAATGTGCCGAGCGTCTCCTGTGGTTGGCCGCCTTCGACCAGCCAGACCACGAGAGTGCCGTCGTCATCCGGCCCGAACGAATAGCCCTCGGCCTCGCCGAGGTCGAAACTGGCGAAGAAGGCGTGCCGGCACACCGTCGGGGCGCCGGTGTTGGGCGGGGGCCACACGCCGGCCGGGTCGGGAATCTCCACCGAATATGCGGCCATCGCCTCGGGCGGCAGGAACGACAAGCCCTCTCTGTCGTAGTAGCGGAATCCGACGACCGGATAGCCCACCGCAGCGACGAACGCCCGATAGTCGGCGGGCAGCAGATGATCCAGTGTCGCGCCGTTTCGGTGTCCCACGGGTCGCGCGTAGCGTAGATGAGCGGGCGCATAGTGCAGCCCCCATGCCAGGCCCCGCTCCTGCAACGAGGTCTCGAATTCCCGCCACCGATTCACCACATCAATCACGCGTGCGAGATTAACACCCGTGTACGCCGGGGGCGGTGAGCAGCGCTCGGCGGCAACCGATCAGTCGTAGTTGATTCGTTCCGCCCAGCGCGATGGCACGCCTCGTGCGGTCAACCACTCATGAAACCGTCGGTGGGCGGTCACTCCGCTGTCGTCGTCGCGGGCGCCGATCGCGGCCGCAACCCGATTCAGAATGTCGATATCGGACTCACCGCCCAACGGGGGCAGCTCATCGGCCGCGACCGTCACCCACTGCTCCCACGAGGTGCAGTTCTCGGCGATCTGCACCCAGACCGGATAGCCGGCTTCGACGTGATAGAGCACGACATCGCCCGTGTCTCGCAGTTGCAGCTCGGCCGTGGAGACCACGGACGGTTCGTGCACCGCCGCGATCGTGAGCGACCGAGTCACCCGCCCTGACGGCGGTTCGCCGCCGGTCGTCACCATGACAGCAGTCTATGGTGACGACCGGACGTTGAATACCGCTGATTTCCCCATACCCTGGCGGGCGTCTCTGGTGGTGCCGAGTCCGGCTCCGGCGCGTGTGGGAGACGGGGGTGTCTCCAGCGTCTCGATGCGTGGGCCGGTGGGCCGTTAGGTCTGTGGGTGCAACAGTTCCTCGGCGATCTGCTGGACCCGGGCCAGCGTGATCCCGGTGCGCTGCTCCACGGCGAGCGGGTGGTCGGTCGGTTCGAGCTCGACGAGCGGGCGCTGGCCGACCGGCTGCGTGTATATGTGGGTCTTGAGATTCAGCGTCGTCGGTTGGTAGATCGGAATTTCGGTCGACAGCCAGCCGAAGTACGGCGGTTCGTCTTCGCGTCCTGGACTGGTCCACACCTCGTTCATTTGCTTGAAGTTGGACTGGCTCAGCGTTACCCACACGCCCCAGTCGAACTCCGCGTCCGCGTCAAGGACCGGAATGACGATCCGGGCACGGACGAAGAAATGCTCCCGTTGAATGACGCACTGTTCGGCGGTGAGCTGGCTGGTGTCTTCAGCGGCGAGTGCATCGCTCCAATAGGCGGGAGCGTCGCTGCCGTAGGAGAATGGTATGCCGTCGTGGCGCCGCCCGCATCGTCCGCACACGTAACTGATCTCGTCGGTCACGGCGCGACAGTACCGCCGAAGGTCGGGCGCGTGTTCAGAGGCGGTGTCCTTCTCGATCCTGACCGAACGCGGCGTCGACTGGCGCCGGTCCAACCTGGCTTTGCTGTCCAGTTACATCTTCTGGCTGCGCCGCCCACAGCCAACGTGGTGGTCCGCGACGTGGGGCAGTCACCGTGCACACGACGACATCACCGCGAGTGCCGCATGTCCAGCACGCTCCGCCGCAAACCAGCAGCTCACGGCCTACGCGAAGCATTCCAGTGCGGAGAACTGGCGATTCTTGACTGGAGCAGCCCGAAGCCGACCGAGGTGGCTGTCACCACCCCGTTGGCGGCGATGGTGAGCGTGCAATTGGCTGCAGCCGCACACGCCTTGGCTTCCGCCAGACGTACCCAGGCTGCGTTGCGGCAACGCCGCTACGGGTCCTCGCGGCGGTCACTTCACCCTCACCCTCGGCGACCTGGACGGCCGCCACCGTACGGGGAAGAGATCAACAATCCGGTGGCTTTGCCCCGAGTGCAGTCTTTCACAAGGTTGTTGTGCTGTTGTTCGCCAACGTTCCGTACTATCGGAAGCCAGGCCGTTATGGTAAGGCGGGCCAAGGCAAGAGCAGTTCATATGCCGCAAACGGTGATGGGGGCGGGCAAATGGGACTGTGGCGTACCGCACGCCGATCGTTAAATCTGCTTCGCGCCCATATGCGGGCGTGGAGGGGACATATCAAAGCCTCTCCCTGGCGGCGAACCAGAGCGTGGCAGGCGGTGCTCATCGCAGCGATTCTCGGAGATGTCGTTTTGATCGCCTGGGCGGTCGCGAAGTTTGTCAATGCGATGACAAAAAGAGCGTCGTCCGTGACATTTGAGGTTCCAGCCCCGGCATCGGTTGATATAACAGTCAAGAAGTCAGATGCCCTGGCACTGTGGGTCGAGAGGATCGACAGTGTGACATTCATCGTGTTGCCGCTACTTTTGGCTGCGGTTTCGTACACGATCTTTCTGTTCTGGCGCCAGAAGCGGGTCATCGCTTGGTATATCAAGAAAGCGCGGCAATCTCCTGCCAACCAGGTTCCGACGGCGGGAAAGGTAATCGGCGAGGTCATCGGGCGAGACGAACTGTGTGACGCCATTATCGGAAACGTCTGCGGCGGAGGAAGTCCCACTCCAAACGTCATTGTCGGCACGGTCGGTGCGGGAAAGACAGCGCTTTTGGTCGAGTTGACGAAACGCTTGGCGGAACACAAATATGTCCCGGTCGCGGTCCGGCTCGGCGACTCGCAAAGTGGCCTGGATTTCTGCGACCTGGGCCAGAAGCGTTTCGCTGAACTGATTAACGAGCGAGCTTTTGGACCAAGTGATGCCGAAAGGATCTGGCGTAATTTGCGTCGAGACCAAAGGGTCGTCGTGCTTGCCGACGGGCTGGAAGAGGCACTGCGTGACGAGGCAAAAGTCGAGGATCGGGAGAGCTTGATCCAAGCTGCGGTTCGCCGGGCGATAGGGAGCCATCTTCCGCTTGTCATCACATCGAGGCATCACGACCCGCTTCGCGCGTTGAACGCTCCAATCATTGAGTTGGAGCCCTTGGGAGAGGCTGCGGCACTGGACTTTCTCACTCTTAGCGCGACGGACTCCGAACGCCGCGTCCTTTCCCGGCTTGTGCAGGTCGCTGAGGCAGCGGAGTCCCCGATGTACCTCCATATGATCCACGAACTCGACCAGCAGAATAAATGGCGAGCACTTGCACCGGGCGAGGAGTGGTCAACGCAGGTCGGCCAGACCTTGAATGATGTCGGTGCTCAAAAAGTAGCGATGGACCGAATCGGGCTGCGGTTGAGGGTGCTCAATGATTGGAAGGAGTGCCTCCTTGATGGACACTTCATGCAGGACTATGCACTCGATCGGACACTGCGCGAACGTACAGTCATCGTTCTATCGGCGCTAGCCTGTGTGGGGCTCGCCCGCGCCCGATTGGACGTCAAATTTGACGATCTAGTCAGTTTGGAGGACGACGGGAATCGTCGATATGCTCCGCAAGTAGTTGGAGATGCCGTGGCGACGCAACTTCGCCGCGACTTGGAGGAATTAGACAAGAAGGAGTCCGAAAAGAGGCTCGCTAAGTTGCACCCGCGAGGCGTCTGTGCGGCGGGAGATAGTGCGCAATCGACGGATTCCATGTTGACGAGAGTCAATCTCAGAGACGAATGCATCCTAGCTGCAACCTTCGGTAGCGAGTTGGGAATCGTTCAGGCGCGAGGCGAGGCGGTGCGCTTCCAACACAGCATCATCCAATCGTTTCTCGGAACGCGCTATCTCGCGGCTGTGCTCAGTGATCGACGCTATTCGACCGAAGCATTTTGGACATTGCGGCCGGGATTTTCTTGTCGCACTGGTTTTGTGCGCACGGAGTAGTGCGGAGCCAATTAAGGTGGCAAGTGAGGTGCTACCGCCGAATCGGGGTAGAGTCGTCCGGCGAGTCGCGATGAAGATAGCACTTTCGACGAGGTCTCGCCGAGGCAGGAAAGGCGCAGTCGCAGCTGAATCGTTCATGGACGATGAGAAAAAGCAATGGGTAGCGACAATGACAACGGGGTCTGATCGGCAGCCTCAGCCGGGAGTCGGCCTGTCGGAGATGCTCAGACTCAAAGCCATCGACGTGTCACGGAAAAGTCGAGTGAATTCACTCAGACTGTGGGCGACTCTCCTCGAAATTGAGATGCCGGGCGGTGCCCGGATCGACGTGTCGGACTCGTCTGATCAAAGCGCGTCGGGCACGAAGGGCGTGCGGCCAGAGGGGCGGCCCGAGGTGTCCACGGCATCGAGCGAGCTGGAACGACGCTGGTTGACCTATAGTGTCACTACGGTGCAAAGCCGCACGGTGCCTGAAGCAAAAACGGACGTGATCCGTCGACTGGGTGATGTCGCTCTGGCATGGAGTTCGATGGACGACGCGGCACGGGAGACCGTGAAGGGTCTTTACCGTGACCTCTTCTCCGTGGCAGTTGAGGAAGAGGACTACGCCGTCCAACTCGAGGTGACACATCAGGTCGCGAGGGGTGGAGTGCACGCGTTCGATGCGATCCAGCCTTGTTTCGCCGACTGGTGGCTCTGGTGGAATCAATATTGGTGTGGCCGAACTGCCAACGCGAACGAAACGTGGACCGACCTGCACGCGACGGTCGTTCAGGAGTCTCCGAATAACTCTGAGACGTGGTTGGAGCTGAATATAAATTCTGCTCGTGCGTCACTTGCGACGACAGGTGGTGGCTCCGACTGCGCTGGTGACGAAGAATCTCGGCTCCGCCAGGGCATTGTCTGCGCCTGGCTCGCTCCGTTGTTGCACTATCACGCCGGGGTCAACGCCGACACGCGGGATCCGGAGCCACGTCGGCGACCGAGGAGCGATATGCCCGCCGAGAATCCGTCGGACAACCTGCGCCTGTGGATTTTTGACTTTCTTGCCCGAACTGATCCGACTCATCCGGATAAGCGGCCATGGATATCCTTGGAGATGGCGTTGGCCCAGGGTTTTCGGCATGCGGCGAACATTCGACCAAGACAGACTAGTGACGAAGCCAAGCGGCGTACCGCATTGATTGAGCAAGCTGAAGCCGCGCTCAAGCATTCGCGATTTTGGTTCGCTCAGCTCGTTCTGATCCAGGCGCTCGCGTTGCTGTCTCTACCCGACGATCCGACCGAGAGGTTTCATAACCAGGGCCACGGTTCCGATCCCAGCGACCTCGTGCGCTACTGGCTCAAGATTGCCGGTATGGGATTCTCCGACGTGGAGCATCGTTCCGGCCATCGAATCCATCCACTCGTTCGCGAGGCAGCGTGGCTTGCCCGGGATGCGTTGCTTACCCGTGATCCGGCCAGCTACTGTTGGATCGACGAGGCGGGAACTATCGCCAAAGTCGGATCGAGACAGCGGACCGGAAAGTTCTATGAACACCAGCTGTGGATTCTTCCGTCCGCAGGTTGGAGCGGGCTGACTCAGCGTGCTCGGCAGGTTCTCGGTGACGTGATGCTGATGTTGAACCTCACTGAACGGGGCACCTCTCCAGCCAGTCGGGAGGAACGCCTCAAGCGCGCCGATCGACCAGACCTTCCACCGTGCCTGACTCGAGACCCCAGCAGCCTGGCTGTTTTACGCACGGTGGATTCGGCCAAAGTCTCTGGTCCCGGCTCGAACTGTCATGATCGGTGCCAGTTCAGATTGTGCCCCTATCCCCCAGTAGGCGAGCGGACCTATCGCAGCGAACTCAGCGAAGGGTTCTGTCGTACGCTGAGCATCGATCGTGCCTGTTCTGGATATAAGCGGCGTATGTGGGAGTTTGACCGCACGGCGTTTTGGCAGGCTATGGCCCACCGGGCTCAGCCTGGCCGGTCCCGGAAGAGGTCGCAGCTGCGATGGCAGGCACGGTTGGTCCGCTTCGGGCAGAGACTGACGCCCTGGTGAGGCAGGGATATGCGGGCTCTTCTGGCGAGCTAACACTGCCGGATACGCTGACGCGAAGCGTGATTTAACGAGAGCCGCCCGACGTGGTCGTCACCACCCCGTTGGCGCCGATGACGAGCGTGCAGTTGGCCGCCGCGGCGCACGCCTTGGCCTCCTCAAGACGCATCGTGGCTTCCTGAAGTCGAACCCATGCCGCGTTGCGATAGAGCTGTTCGCGGGTCTTCGCGGCCGTCACTTCGCCCTCGGCCTCGGCGACCTTGGCGGCAGCCAACGCCAGCGCCTTCGCCTTGGCGTTGCGCGCGTCCTTGATTCCGGCGTCGGTGTAGTCGATGTTCTTGAGGATCACCTCGACCGCAGGGCACTGCTTGCTCTGCCGGTCGAAGGCGGGTCCACAGAAGAACTCCCCACCCATCAGTCGTTTCAACTCGGCGGCGAAGGCGTCGGAGATCTTCTTCTGCACTTCGGGCCAGCTGATGCCGGCCACGAGAGGATCGGCGTTGTATTCCCGAACCACGGTGCGGCTGGCGGTCTCCAACGCGGGAACGACCGTGTTGAGCAGCATCTTGCGCCATCCGTCGTCGGTGTCCGCCTCATAGCGCCGGCCGATCTTCTCCCACCACTGCACGAGTGGCGAGTCCTTGCCCCCGTCGCAGCTGGTGTTGAGGTGGAGGTTGGTCATCGAATAGAGGTTGACGCTGACACCCGATGGCTGGCCCGGCTCCGGTTTGGCTGGCGCGGCGATCGGCTCGTCGGTGTCCCCGCCCTCCTTGGCGATGTTCCACGTGCGGAGATTCTCCGGCAGCCACACCACGCTGTTGTTCCACACATAATCGTCCGCGGTGCCCGGGTCGATGCAGTGGTCGAAGGCGAACCCGTCCGACTGCCCCTCAAGATAATAGAGGCCGACCTGGTCGGGCTCGGCGATCTCGCTGCATGCTGTGGTGCCCACCATGGCGAACAGCGCGACGGAGACCGCCGCGGCCCGCCGGATCGTGTTCTTCGTGAGATTCATGCCGCCACCTTCGTCTGCGTCGGATCACCGATGCCAGGGCGCGCCAAGTCTGCGAGCCGTGCGACACATGCTTCCACACCCGCGCAAGCGCGACGAGTGTGGAAGATGGACGGTGCAGCCAGTGGCTGGTCAGCCCGCGATGAACGTGGTGATCGCCCTCGCGAGCGGCACGCCCGCATCCTCTTGCAGGAAGTGGCCACCGCCGACGATAGTCACCGACTGGGCGGTCGGCACGGTGCGACTCAACACCGGGGCCATCGTCCCCGTGATCGGATCGCTGTCGCTGAACGCGACGAGAAACGGCTTGTCCCAGCTCGCGAGCCGCTGCCACGCCCGCCGGTTCGCTTCGGACGCGGGGTCATCGGGGCCGGTGGGCACGAGATTCGGCATGACTCGAGGCCCAGCCTTGAAGGTCTCGTCCGGGAACGGTGCGGCGTACGCGTCAAGAACTTCCGGCGCGACGGGGAGCTGGCAGCCGGCCTGCACGAACCGTGCCACATCGAGTTTCGGGGCCGCCCGGACCGCGTCCCGGAACATCCACCATATCTCGGGCAACGGATCGTCGCCGGTCGGCAGTCCGGTGTTGGTGACCACCAGCCGCGCTATCCGGTCGGAGTTTTCGGTCGCCACCCGCAGCCCGATTAGCCCACCCCAGTCGTGACCGACGAGCGTCACACCGTGCAGGTCGAGCGCGTCGAAGGCGAACTCCCGCACCCACTCGACGTGCGAGGCATAACTGTGATCGCTGACCTCGGCGGGCTTGTCCGACCGGCCGAAGCCGATCAGATCGGGAGCAATCACCCGCAGGCCCGCGTCGGCGAGCACAGGGATCACGTGTCGATAGAGAAAGGACCAGGTCGGCTCGCCGTGCAGCAGCAGGACCGGCTGGCCATCCGCAGGACCAGACTCCACGTACGCCATGCGTAGCTCGCCGCCGACGGTCGCGTAACGCGGCTCGTAGTCGAAGTCGGGCAGTCCGGTGAACCGGTCGTCGGGGGTTCGCAGTATTCGCATCACGCGAGCATGCCACCGTCGGGGCGTGGGCGGAGACCCGTTGCGGTGGTCCGGACCCACCGATGTGTCGGTTGGCCCGGACCACCGTGCGTCGTCAGCCGCCCCAGATCGCGGTGGCCCACTCCGGGTGGTCGATGAACGGGTTGCGGTTGCCCTGCCACGTGTCGAAGATGTGCTGGTTGCGGCGCTTCTCGAAGGCGTCGGGCGGGTCGAGCTGGTTCCACTGCAGCAGCACCGACTGCTTGCCCAGGAAGGGAGCGGTGCCGTTGCCGACCAGGTTGTTCATCTCGAGGTTGGGCCAGCTGTCGTCGCCCTCATAGCGGATCGCCATATACATGATCATGCGGGCGACGTCGCCTTTGTCGGCGTTGCGCGGCTCCCACGAGTCGGCGTCGGTGTAGTTGCCGGGGGCTTCGGCGACCTGGGTGCCACCGAGGTCGAAGTCCTTGTTGCTGCGGGTCGAGTTGACGCTCACATCGGCGGCACGCAGGTGGTGCACGTCGGTGCCGGGTCCGGTCGCGGTGCCGAAGTTGCCGTGCGACTTGGCCCAGACGTGTTCCCGGTTCCAGTTGTCGACTCCGCTGCCGTTGGTCGTCTTGCTCTGTGACCGACCGTTGTAGATCAGGATGACGTTGTTGGTGTTCGCCGGGTCCTCGTCGAGGTCGCGCAGCGCGTCCCACACCTGCGCATAGCTGATCGTGCGCTGCACCTTGATGATGGTGTGCAGGCTCTGCCGCAGTGCGGGACCGGACTTGCCGATCGCGTCACGGTAGTAGGTGGAGTCGTAGTCGCCGGGGGTCGTGGGTCCGGGAGTCGGGCTCGCGGTGGGGCTGGGCGAGGGCGCCGGCCCGGTCGGCGACGGCGTGGGGGCGGTGCCGAACGCCATGGCGGACGGGCTCTTCAACCCGCCATGTGAGAAATAGGCGGTCAGCGTGCCGGTGACCGTGATCGACCGGCCCTGCGTGGACGGGTTGCTGAGCAGGCCGAATGTTCCGCGGAACGCGGTCGTGACCTGGATGTAGAGCATCCGGGTCGGGCTGGTCTCGGTCGCCACGTCGGCGATGGCGATCGCGGTGTCGGCGGTGAAACCAGACCGCAGCACCGAGGTGGCGGAGACGGGTTGACCGATGACGAAACCGGTGACGGTGGCGGTGCGGCCGTCCTGCGCGGCGAGCGCCTGGCTGACCGTGAGGCTGGTGGCCGCCGAGGCGGCGGTGGCCACCACGGTGACGCCGACGAGTGCCGCCAGGGTCACCGCCGCCGCGAGTATGCGGGATTTGAACCGTGTGAATGTATGGTTGTTCATGATCGGTCATCGTAGTCGATGTCCCTGGTCAACTGGGCTGCGACTAGGCAAACAATTGGGTGAAGGTCCCGGTGAATGTGTGCGGCGGATGTCAGCTTGCCTGATCAGCGACGCAGGGTCGACCGGCTCACCGACGGCGAGCTGGCGCCGAGAAAGAAGATGCCCGGGAACCCGGACGTCTCGAACCCGGCGCTGGGGTTGCGACGCAGTGTGCTGTCGCTGATCGACATCGTGCCGGTGCGGTCGTTGCTGACGAAGAAGACCGCCCCGCCACCCTCGTTGGCGTGGTTCTGCTCGATGAGCGATCCAACGATCCGTACGGTGAAACGGTTTCCATCGCAATAGATGGCCCCGCCGTTTCCGCCGCCCGGTGTGCCCGACTTCGCCGGATTGGCTCCTCGTCCGACGGCGTTGTTGCCGGTGAAGAGGCTGTTCAGCACGGTCCACGAGACGCCGATGCTGCTCAACGCGCCTCCGTTGGAGCACGATCCGCCGGTGAAGGTGCTGGCCACGACGAAGACAGGCTGGTTGTCGAACTGGCTCAGGACTCGGATCGCCGCACCCCCGAGGTCCGGGCCGGTGGAGTCGCATCGGTTGTGCTGAAACTTTGAGTTGATCACCTTGAGTCGACCGCCGCGCACGAAGATCGCCCCACCCCCACCGCCTTCGGTCGTGTCTGCGGTGGAGTCGCCGTCGACGAAGGTCAGGTTCTGCACCGTCAGCTGTGGGTGGTCCTGGTTCTGGCAGTGCGACGTGGTCCAACCCTGAGCGGCGTCACACGTGTTTTGATAGAGAATGCGCCGTTTGCCGCCTCCGCTGAGAGTGATCAGGCCCCCACCGTCGATCACGACCCGTTTCGAGGCCGCGTTGCGGACCTTCGCTGTCGATGACATGACGATGGTGACCGGTTCCGGTCCGCAGCGGAAGGTGATGACACCACCCTTCGCCACCGCCGCGACCACCGCCTGTGACGTGCAGCCGCGCGGTGTGCCGTCGCCGATCACGCGAGTGGGGTGCGAGGTGTCGACAGGGCGCGCCTCGGCCGGGACCGTGGCCGTTCCCTGCGGATTGCCGTTCTTCGCAGGTGCTCGATGCGAGGCGGCCGGTTGGGCTGTCGATGTCGGGACCGCGGCGGCCGACGTGCTCGGGGGCGGGGTCAGGGTCGTTGGGGCAGGTTGGGACACGGGGGCGTCCGTGCACGCGGAGAGAACCAAAGCCAGCAGGCCGAAGGCTGCCGAGCCGACATGTCGCGAGACTCGCACGGGTGAAGCATATCGGCGAGTCGTCGATCAATAACCGGCGGCGGACGGTCATCGGGCGCCACAGCTCGACCCTCCGTCGATGCGGTAGAGGTGCACACCATCGGGGGTGAACGAGTCGGTGAACGATCCGCCACGAATGCCGATGTGGCGGTCCTCGCCGATGACGGTCGCCTCGGCGTCACCGACGCAGTCGAGCCGCACCGTGGCCGTGTGCGCCGCCGTCCGCGTCGACTGGGCGAAGACGTAGAAATGGTCGCCGCTCCACTTCACGACAGAGTCCACATCGGATTGTCGGGTGAGGACACCGTCGACGGTCGGCGCGTTGAGCACGGGGGCCAGCGAGCGGATCTGGGCGTTGAGACCCGAGACCGCCGTACGGGTGCTCGCATAGCAAGGATCCCGTAGCGCGTGCTGGGTCGGGCATGGTCCTGCCGCGCTGTGTCCGAAATAGACCACGCCTCGGGCGCCGTGGATCAGTCCGCTCCAGACGGCCGCGCGCACCTGATCGGGGGTGATCGTCGGTGCTGAGGCGACTCTCGTCGGATGCCCGAGCTCGACGACGATCCACACGGGCCGCGCCCCACGCGGGCGCACCAGCGCCCGGAGCCGGTCGATGGTCGCGCCATAGTTGACCGCCCGCCGGCACCGTTGCGGGGACAGCGCCTCGCCGCCGAGGAGACGCCCACCCTCGTCGGCGGCGCAGATGCGTGGGTCGGTGAACCAGTAGGTGTCGATCGAGACGAGGTCGGCGAAGTCGTTGACGAACCTGCTCGCCTGCTCGTCGCTTTCCCAGAACGCGACGCCCTTGCCATAGTTGGCATAACGCAGACGACCGTCGCGGGGGAATCCACGTCCGAGGGTGTCCTGCACCGAATAGCCACATGCGACAGTCGAGGGCTGGCAGACCGGCCACGAGTCGGGTTGGGTGTCGACGGCCGGGTCGGGCGCGTCGCCGCTCCACCGTCCGCCGCCGGGGCCGGCCCACATGTCGACCTCGTCGGCGAGCATCCAGCCGACCGTCTCCCGACCGTGGTCGCCGGCGGTGCGGTCGGCGATGAGGTGCATGTCTGCCATACCGACGAGCCGGGGGTCACTGCCCGCGGTGAGCCCCACATAGGTGTTGATGCCCGCGGTGGCGTCGGCCGTCGTGTCGGCTGAGGTCGCGACCCGCTCCACCCACACGCCGATCGGAAAGAACGTGGGGTCGACCGGCAGCGGGTCACGAAACCGGGCGTAGAAGTCCGGCCCGCCGTCGACCGCACGCAGGACCGCCCCGCGCCCGCCCGGCTCGGCCGGCGGGGCCGGGCGGCCTGCGCATCCGGCGGAGATCGCCGCAGGTAGCAGAAGGGTGCATATCGCCGCAAATCCCCTGAGCGCCACGATGTCAGGCTAGTCCGTCAGTGTGCGTGGTGTGACCGGTCCCACCACGTCGCCGCGATGAGCTCAGCCACCGTGGTCTCCGTCAACAGGGCGACATCCTCGTCGTCGTCGAACGGGTATCGCACGTCGAAGGACGAGCCGTGCGCGGGCCCGCCGACCGCGAGCACCGTCGAACCGCGCTCCCGCAGCCAGGCCAATGCCTGGGCGTCATAACGGGAGCCGGTGAACATCAGCGCCCGATAGTCCAGCGTCTTGGTGAGGTAGACGTCGACATGTGACCAGTCTCCGGTCTCCGCGGCATCGGCGGGCCGCCGGGGACCCTCCCGGACCATGAGCGCGGCCTGCCGGGCCGACGACAATCGCTCCACGGGCGCGAGAACGTAGACGCCGCGGTCCCCGTCGAGCAGGTCGCAGGCCCGGCCCAACCAACGCCCCCGGTCATCCAACAGATGTTCAGTGGCGTCGGCGGCGCGGCGTGCCAACGAGACCACGTCGCCATTCCGACCGACGGCGACCCGTTCGCACAATCGTTCGGCGAGAGCGAGCAGCAGGACAAGCGTGTGCTGGTATGTGCGGCAGGCGACGCCACCCACCTCTGGTCCCGCAGACATCGGCACGACCAGGTCGGCTGCCTCGGCCAGGGCCGAGTTGTCTACATTGGTCAGCGCGACGATCGGTGCCCGGCCGTGATAGGCCTCGACCGCGTGGAGAGTCTCCTCACTGGTGCCGCCGGCCGAGACCGCCACGACGAGGGTGTCGGGAGCCGGCGGATAGGCGTGACGCGCCGACGCATATTCGGCCACCGCGTCGATGCCCGCCGCCCGCAACCGCAGCGCGACCACGTCGGCGGCATAGCGGGAACTGCCCATGCCCACGAACACGACGCGACGCACCCGCGACGGCAGGCCGGCCCAGGGATCAGCCCGACTCAGTGTGTCGGCCAACTCCCGCAGCCGGTCCGGTTTCGCCTCCAGGTCGGCGAGAAAGCCCGCTGGATCCATGTCGAATCTCTCCTCATTCGCGGTCTGGGCTCATTCGTACCAGGAGCGCAGCACTGCCATGGGGGCATACCTCCACCGAGGCAGAAACCGTGCCGCGTAAACCAGTTCCCGACACTCTTGCTCCACTTCGAACGGCCGAAGTAGCCGTTCGTCGAAGACGTGCTCGACGCCGGCGTCGGCGAGACCATGCCGGTACGCCGTGAGGAAGTCCCGCATCGTCTGTTCGGTCCACGTGTTGGCCAGCTCCGCGTATCGACCCTCGGTGCGGCGGTTGGCCACCTGCGCGACATGGGCGAGGCTGGTGCGCATCTGTGCCACATCGCGCGCCGCCGGCTCCTGGAGAGGCTCACCGCGAAGGACCGGATTGCCGTCGAAGTCGGCGACCGCGTCGCCATCGCGCCACCGCAGCACCTGTCCGACGTGCAGGTCGCCATGCAGTGGCATGACCCACGTCTGATCGACCAGGCTGGCAGCGGCCATATCGGCGCGCAACGCCTCGACCCGCTCGGCGAGCCAACGCCGATCATGTTCGCATTCGTCGTCGGGCTGGGGCTCGCCGCCGGCGCGACCGGTGAGTTCCACAGCCTCGGTCAGCACCCGCGACCGGTCGAGTCGCCACACCGGGTCGGCGCTCCATCGCACCGGTTCGGCGAAGACCGGCGACGGGGTCGCCAACGCGGCGTGCAGCCGGGCGGTCAGGTCACCCAACACCGGGCCCAGGTCGGCTGGGCCAGTCCCCCGAAAGTGGTCGACCACCGCCTCGACACACCAGTCCCACCCGTCGCGCGCGTCCGGCAGGTACGCGGTCACCAGCGCCACCAACGCGGCAGGGGTCCGCGCGTCATCGGTGAAGACCGCGGCGTACGGCGTGGGAGTGGCCCGGAAGCCGACGGCGGCGAGGTGACCGAGCAGGTCGACGGCGCGTGGGTGGCGAACCGGTGCGCGCATCCATTTGACGACCAGGCGTTGCCCGACCACGACCGAGACATGGGTCTGGTCGACGGTGATCGGGCGTTCGTCGAGAGGTCCCTTCGGGACGGCATCGAACAATTGGGCACGAAGCAGCCCCGGCAACTCTCGCCAATCGCCGGCTTCGCCCGCCTCCGCCAGCCGTGCGACTAGGTCGGCCGATCGACCCGACATGCCCGAATCATTTTTTGAACCCAAATTCAGTTCCAGCCGTAAACGTTGAGCTACAACCGTCGTGCAGAGTCTTGCGCATGTTGACGTGCACTGCAACACTCCGATGCACTGTCCCGTTCATGCACTGTTCTTGACCTTGAGGGAGGGAGCCCGGAATGTTGCGTACCCGTAAGACCCGTCGCGGCCCGATTCCTGCGGCGTTGGCCGCCGGGTTGGCGCTCGTCCTGTCCGCCTGCGGCGGCGGCGCGGAGACGAGCCCGGCTCCACCGCGTCGACGCTCGACCCGCACGCGGATCTGACCAAGCAGACGTTGACCGTGTCCAACTGGGACGGTTACATGCCCAAGGACCTGCCGGAGACGTTCAAGGCCGCGCTGGGCGCACCGGTCACGGTCACCAAGCACGCCACCAACGAAGAGATCATGGCCAAACTGACGGCCGGTGGCGACAGCGGCATCGACGTCGCCTTCGTCTCCGGACAGTTCGCTCAGGCGCTGTCCGCGCAGGGTCTGTTGGAGCCGATCCACGCGGACCTCGTGCCCAACCTCGCCAACCTCTATCCCCAGGCGACCACACTCGCCTACGACAAGGGCAACACATTCTCGGTCCCCTACACCTGGGGCACGACCGGAATCTGTTACCGCACCGACCTGACCGGCTACACCCCGGACAGTTGGAAGGATCTGCTCGAGCCCAAGCCGGCCCTGGCGAAGAAGGTCACCATGATGGCGACCGAGCGTTGGCTGATGTTGCCGGCGCAGAAGTCACTCGGCCTGTCGGCGAACACCACCGACCCGGCGCAGATGGAGAAGGTCAAGCAGACGTTGCTGACGGCCAAGAAGTCGTTGCTCGCCTACGACGACACGACGTTCGGCGACCGACTCAAGTCAGGCGAGGCGGCTCTGGTGGAGGCCTGGGACGGATGGTGCCCGACCGACAACCCAAAGATCAAGTTCGTGGTGCCGAAGGAGGGCAGCGACCTGTGGGTGGACACCATGGTGGTCCTCAAGACCTCGAAGAACAAGGAAGCCGCGCACGCCTTCATCAACTACATCCTTGACGCGAAGAACCACTCGTGGGCGGTCACCAACATTCTTTACAAGGTGCCCAACGCCGCCGCGATGGGCAAGGTCGACCCGGCACTGTTCGGGACCTACCCGGCTCTGGCGATGAAGCCCGAGGAGCTGCTCAAGGGTGAGGTTCCGATCGATCTTGGCGAGGCGGGGCCGCTGTATACCCGCATCGCCACCGAGGTATCGGCGAGTTAGTGACCCCGCAGGCCACGACATCCCCGACGTCCGCCGGTGCGAGCGATCATCGCCCGCACCGGCGGACGCCCCGCACCCCGCGCGGCACCAGCGCCCGGGAACGCGTGATCGAGCGACTGGTATTGCTGGTGCCCGGGGTCGGCTACCTCACCGCGCTCATGCTCATCCCGCTCGGACTGGTGCTCAGCTACACCCTGTTCCACCGGGGACGCTTCGGCGGAATCGTCTACGAGCTGACCGGGCAGAACTTCAGCCGGGCCCTCGATCCGCTCTATCTGCGGGTGTTGGGAAACTCGATCACCATCGCGGCGATCACCACCGCGCTCGCCCTCGCGCTGGGCTATCCGACCGCCTACTTCATCGCCCGGCTGCCGAAGCGATGGAGCACCATCGCCCTCGTACTCGTGGTTCTTCCGTTCTGGACGAACTTCCTCGTGCGCACCTATGCCTGGATCATCCTGCTCAACAGCGAGGGTCTGGTGAACAAGACGCTGACCGCGGTCGGGTTGATCGACCGCCCGTTGGAGTTGCTCTACACGAAGACCGCGGTCGTCGGCGGCCTGCTCTACGCCTATCTGCCGCTGATGGTGCTGCCCCTCTACGCCGCCATCGAGCGGCTCGACCCGCAGCTGCGTGAGGCCTCCGCGAATCTGGGGGCGCGGCCGGCGCGCACGTTCATGTCGGTCACGCTGCCGCTGACCCTGCCCGGAGTCTTGACCGGGTGCGTGTTCGTGTTCGTGCCCAGCCTCGGCAACTTCGTCATCCCCGAACTCCTAGGCGGTGGCCGCACGGTGATGGTGGGCAACATGATCCGCGATCAGTTCCTCAAAGCCCGGGACTGGCCGTTCGGATCCACGCTGGCACTGGTGGTGATAGCGCTGTTGGTGGCGCTGCTCATGGTGCAGGCCGCGCTGGCCAAGAGGGACGCGACGGCGGGCCGTGATGTCTAAGATCCGGTGGTTGGCGCTGCCCGCCGGGCTGAGCTATCTGTTCCTGTATCTGCCGATCGCGGTGCTCGTGGTCATGTCGTTCAACGCCGCGCAGACGCCGTATTCGTGGGGCGGTTTCGACACCGTCTGGTATGGACGGCTCCTCGAGGACGCCCAGATCCGTACCGGCTTGATCAACACCCTGCTGGTCGCCTTCGGTGCCACGGCCCTGTCCACAGTGCTGGGCACCACGCTGGCGATCGGGCTGTTTCGGCACAGTCGGTCCAGGTTGCTCGACTCGCTGGCCGTGGCGCCGGCGGTGTTGCCCGACATCGTGCTGGCGATCGGGCTGCTCGCCTTCTACACCGCGGTCCAGTTCACCCTCGGCCTGACGTCCGTGCTGTTGGCACACGCGGTCTTCGGCACGGCGTTCGTGACGGCCGTGGTGCGCACCCGGCTCGGCCACGTCGACGCGTCCCTGGAGGAGGCGTCGCGCGATCTCGGCGCCGCCCCGCTGGCCACCTTTGTCCACATCACGTTGCCCTCGCTGGCGCCCGGCATCATCGCCGGTGCGCTGCTCGCCTTCTCGCTGTCGATCGACGAGTTCGTCATCGCCTTCTTCACCGCCGGCCCAGCGGACCCGACCCTGCCCATCGTCATCTATTCGATGGTGCGCTTCGGAGTCACACCGGAGATCAACGCCTTGGCGACGCTGCTGCTCGCCGTCAGCTTTACCCTCGTCCTCGTCGCGCAACGCCTCGCCCGTCTCACGGAGGCCCTATGAACTCGCCCCTGAACGCTGCAGTGAACACCCGTAACGGTGGCGGTGCGGTCTCCGACGCGTTGGTTCGCATCACCGACGTCAGCCGCAGTTTCGGCGACGTGCGCGCCCTCGACGGGGTCAGCATCGATATTCGCAACGGCGAGTTCTTCGCGCTACTCGGTCCCAGTGGCTGCGGCAAGACCACGCTGCTGCGCATCCTCGCCGGCTTCGAGGAACCGGACTCCGGCGAGGTCGAACTGGAGGGTTCGGATCTGCTTCAGGTGGCGGCACACCGGCGGCCGGTCAACCTGATGTTCCAGTCCTACGCGTTGTTTCCGCACATGAACGTGGAGCGCAACATCTCCTACGGGTTGGAGCGCGAGCGCCTGCCCCGGGCCGAGATTCGCGACCGTGTCGCGGCTGTGCTGGAGACGGTGGGTCTGACCGGGCTGGCCCGCCGACGCCCCAGCCAGCTCTCCGGGGGGCAGCGCCAGCGAGTCGCGTTGGCACGCGCCATCGTCAAGCGTCCACGCCTGCTGCTGCTCGACGAGCCGTTGTCCGCGTTGGACAAGAAGGTCCGCGCCGAGATGCAGCTGGAACTCAAGCGCCTTCAGCACGAGGTGGGCATCACGTTCGTGGTCGTCACCCACGACCAGGAAGAGGCCATGTCACTGGCAGACCGGATCGCGGTGATGAGCGGCGGACGGGTGCATCAGATCGACGCGCCGGTGCCGTTGTATGAGCGGCCGGCAGACCTGTTCGTGGCCGACTTCATCGGCGCCAACAACCTGATCCCCGGTGTGGTCGAGGGTGACGGTCTGCGGGTGGCTGGCGTCGGCCTCCTGCCGGCGCCGCGAACCCAGGGGACCGGGGCGTCGACGGCACTGACACCGGGTGCGCCCGCGACCCTCGCGGTCCGCCCGGAGCTGGTTCGGTTGGGGGAGGACGGGCCGCTGGCGGGAACAGTGCGCGACGTGAGCTTCTTCGGAGGCACGAGCCGGGTCGCCGTCGATGTGGCTGGGCTGGGCCGGCCGGTCCTGGCCGCGTCGGTGGGTGCGACCCAGGCGGGTGTCGGGCAGAGCGTGCGGCTGGACTGGCCGACCGCGCAGTCCGTGCTGTTGCCTGGTGTGCCGTGACGCGCCGGCGCCGTCGGGCCCGGCGGTCGGGGCTAGGCGCGGCGCCGGGCGCGGGGGATGGGTGGCTGGTCGACGTCGAGCGGGTTGCCGGTGACCAGCCGGGCATAGGACAGAATCAGCTCAACCGCGTCGTCGGTGTGCAGGGTCGGGTGCCTGGCCACGATGCGATAGCCGTACGCGTCCTCCAGCGCCACCAGGTTGCTGGCGATGGTCTGCGAACCGGCGGCGAGGGTGAACATCCCCTGGGCCGAGCCCAGGTCCAGGATGGACTGATACATCGAGACCTGGCGGTCATACAACGTGGTCAGCAGCGCCGCGTAGACCCTGTTGCGGCCGGCGGCTCCGCCGAGCTCACACAGCAGTCGCACGTCGGCGTCCTCGGCGTCGGTGGGCAGTCCCGAACGCACGGTCACGACCAGCTTCTCCACCGGGTCCGAGAGGCCGGCGATTCGGCGTACCCGTTGTTCATAGAACCGCTCCATGCCGGCGTGGTGCGCGTCGAGGAGAAGATCTCGCAGGTCCGGATAGTGGTAGAGCACGGCGCCGGAGGTGAGGCCCGCCTGTTCGGCGACCTGGTTGAGCAGCACGCTGTTGGTGCCGTGCTGGATCATCGCGCGGCGGGCAGCCTCGATAAGGTCCTGCCGTCGCTCGGCACGGGTCTTCCTGGTCGCCATCAGCACCGAACCTGGGGATGTGGTCAATGGCCGACTTGGCCTGACACACACCATAGTGCCCGCGTATTGACTCTGTCACCGACCCCTTGTTGAATCTGAATTCAACAACTCACCCGTGGAGTGCCGATGCAACCGCTGACAGTGCTGTTCATGCCCGAAAGCGCCTATGGCCCAACGAACAACTGCATAGGCATCGGCGACGTGCTGCGCCGCCGCGGACACCGGGTGGTCTTCGCTGCTGAAGCTTCGTGGAAGGGCAAGCTGACCACGCTCGGCTTCGAGGAGGACCTCGTCCATCTCACTCCACCGCCGGAGAACCTCCAGGAGCAGGACGCCGGCCAGTTCTGGAAGGACTTCATTCGCGACACCGCGCCGGAGTTCCGCAAACCGACCTTCGATCAGCTCGAGTCCTGGGTGAAACCCGTGTGGGTCGAGCTCATCAACGGCGCGAAATACTGCCAGCCGCAGCTGCTCGACATCATCGAGCGGGTGCG
The DNA here is from genome assembly GCA_963736695.1 of uncultured Actinomycetota bacterium. Taxonomy (GTDB): domain Bacteria; phylum Actinomycetota; class Actinomycetes; order Mycobacteriales; family Micromonosporaceae; genus CAVTPU01. Next base: position 344,087 of record CAVTPU010000004.1, on the reverse strand, counting down.
TCCGGACGTCATCGTCGAGGACAACGTGGTGGCGTTCCCGGCCCTGAACACGGCCGGAGTTCCGTTCGTCCGCGTCGTCTCATGCAATCCGCTCGAGGTCAAGGGCCCCGACATCGCGCCGGTGTTCTCCGGCTATCCGGCGGCCGATCGGTCCGGATGGGACGCCTTCCGCGCCGAATATGACCGGACGCACCGCCCACTGTGGCAGGAGTTCGACGCGTGGGTCCGGGATCAGGGCGCGCCCGGACTGCCCGACCTGGAGTTCATTCACGAGGGAGACCTGAACCTCTACGTCTATCCGGAGATCGCCGACTACACCGACGCCCGTCCACTCGGCTCCCACTGGTTGCGTCTGGACTCGTCGGTGCGTCAGACCGACGATCGTTTCGACCTGCCCGCCAAGCTCGCCGACCGCGACGGCGCGTTGGTCTATTTCAGCCTCGGATCGCTCGGCTCCGCCGACGTGGAGCTCATGCGTCGCATCATCGACGCGTTGGCGAGGACGCCATATCGCTACATCGTGTCCAAGGGGCCGCTGCACGCCGAAATCGATCTCGCCGCGAACATGTGGGGCGCGGAGTTCCTGCCTCAGGCGAGCATCATCCCCATGGTGGATCTCGTCATCACCCATGGCGGCAACAACACCATGACCGAGAGCCTGCACTACGGGAAGCCGATGATCGTGCTGCCGTTGTTCTGGGACCAGTACGACAACGCCCAGCGCGTCGACGAGCTCGGTCTCGGTGTGCGTCTCGACCCATACCGGTTCACCGACGCGCAACTGCGGGAGGCGTTGGACCGACTGCTCGGCGACGCGCAACTGCGCGCCCGGTTGACCGAGCACGGGCAGAACATTCGCGCCACTGACGGCCTGAGGCGGGCGGCCGACTCCATTGAACGGCTCGGAATCAACCACGTCGGGACGGCCGGCCGGTGAGCAATGCCCAGCAGCGTGCGGCGGAGGCGGCCCTAGCCGAGGCCGAGCCGGTCGTGTTCTGGACCGACCGACCCGACGCCCCCGACCCTCGCGAGCGCCTCACCGGCTCCGTCGCCGCCGATCTGGTGATCGTGGGCGGGGGATTCACCGGGTTGTGGGCCGCGATCCTCGCCAAGCAGGATGATCCCTCGACCGATGTGGTGGTCGTCGAGGCCCGCCGCGTCGGGGCCGGGGCGAGCGGACGCAACGGCGGGTTCGTCGCCGACTCGCTGACCCACGGCCTGGCCCACGGACTCAGCCACTGGCCATCCGAAGTGGACACGCTCGTGCGCCTCGGTCGCGAGAATCTGTCCGCCATCGCGCAGACCGTGGCTGACAACGCAATAGACGCAGACCTGCGACTGTGCGGCAAGACCACGGTCGCGGTGGCCCCCTATCAGGTCGCCGACCTCGAGGCCATGGCCACGTTGCACCGCTCCTTCGGCTATGACGTCACAGTGCTGAACGCGGCCGAGATGCGCGAGGATGTCGCGTCGCCGGGATACCTCGGTGGTCTGCGTGTGCGCGGGGCCGGCGGATTGGTCGATCCGGCTCGGCTGGTCTGGGGCCTGGCCCGGCTGGCATCCTCCTTGGGGGTTCGCATCCACGAGGACACCCCGGTGACCGGCCTTCATCGCACCAGTTCCGGGGTGGACGTGCGGACTCCGGAGTCGAGCATCCGCGCGCGCCGGGCGCTGATCGCCACCAACGCCTACCCGCCGCCCCTTCGCCGGCTGAGTCACTACATCCTTCCCGTCTATGACTACGTCGTGGTGACCGAGCCGCTGTCCGCGCAGGTGCGCGCCGAACTGCGCTGGCCGCAGGCTCAGGGCGTCACCGACGTCGGCAACCAGTTCCACTACTATCGGCTGACCGCGGACAACCGAATCCTGTTCGGCGGGTATGACGCGATCTACACCTTCGGCAACCGGGTCGACGACGCGTTGGAGCAGCGCGACGCCACCCACCGGTTGCTGGCCCGGCATCTGCTGCAGACCTTCCCCCAGTTGCGGGGCGTGCGCCTCACCCACCGGTGGGGCGGTGTCATCGACTCCACCAGCCGGTTCACGCCCATGTTCGGCACCGCCAGAGACGGTCGAGTGGCCTATGCGGTGGGATACACCGGCCTCGGTGTCGCCGCGTCCCGCTTCGGCGCCCGGGTCGCCCTCGACCTGCTCGCCGGTGCGAGCACCGAGCTGTGCGGGCTGTCCATGGTGCGCCGACACCCGGTGCCGTTTCCGCCGGAACCCTTGCGTTATCCCATCGTCGAGTGGACCCGGCGGGCGTTGATCCGGGCCGACCGGCGTGAGGGTCGGCGCGGCCCGTGGTTGCGCCTGCTCGACCGGTTCGGTGTGGGCTTCAACAGCTGATCGGCATATCCCCTGCAGCGGAGGAATTCAACGTGGAACTCGTCAACCCGGCTACCGGCACGTCGATCGGCCAGGTCGCGGACAGCACGCGAGCCGATGTCGCGGCAGCCGTGGCCGCCTGCCGTGCCGCCCAGTCGGCCTGGCGCGACGCCACACCGGCCGAGCGCGCTCGGGTGCTGCTGCGTGTGGCCGACTTGGTGGAGCGCGACGCGGCGGAACTGACCCGACTGGAGGTCGAGGAGACCGGAAAACCGGCTGCGGTGGTGAGCGACGGCGAGCTGCCGTTCGGGGTGGACAACCTGCGTTTCTTCGCCGGCGCCGCGCGCTCGCTCGACGGAACCGGTGCCGGAGTGCTCTCCGCCGGCTACACCTCGGTGCTGGTGCGACGCCCGGTCGGCGTGATCGGCGCGATAGCTCCGTGGAACTTTCCGCTCGTCATGGCCATCTGGAAACTGGCGCCCGCGGTCGCGGCCGGCAACGGGGTCGTCATCAAACCGGCGCCAGCCACCCCTCGGACCACGCTGGCGTTGTCTCGCCTGTTCGCCGAGGCCGGCGCGCCGGCCGGGCTGGTGGGGGTGGTCACCGGGGGCGCGCAGGTGGGTGAGGCGCTGGTGACCCACCCCGACGTCGACATGGTCAGCCTGACCGGGTCGACCGAGACGGGCCGGGCGGTCATGCGCGGCGCCGTCGGTGAACTCAAGAGGCTTCATCTCGAACTGGGTGGCAAGGCGCCGGCGCTGGTCTTCGATGACGCGGACATGGCGGACATGGCCACCGGAATCGCGTTGGGCGCGACCTATAACACCGGCCAGGACTGCACAGCCGCGACTCGGGTCTATGTGGCGCGCAACAGATATCAGGAGGCGGTCGCGGCGTTGGGCGAGGCGCTGGCCGCGATCCGGTGCGGCGATCCGTGGTCGTCGGAGACTGACATCGGCCCGCTCATCTCCGCCGGGCATCGAGATCGGGTGCACACCTTCGTCACCGACGCCCGCCGTCAGGGCGCCACCGTGGAGCTGGGCGGCGAGCCCGTCGCCGGTCCAGGGTTCTTCTACCCGCCGACACTGATCACCGGCGCCGCGCAGGACAGTGACATCGTGCAGGGCGAGATCTTCGGCCCGGTGGTGGTCGTGCTCCCCTTCGACGACGAGGACGAGGCGGTCCGGCTGGCCAACGACACCCGATATGGTCTTGCGTCCTCCGTGTGGACCCGCGACGTCGGGCGCGCACTCCGGGTCAGCCACCGCCTCGACGTCGGCGTCACCTGGGTCAACGACCACCTTCCGATCGCCTCCGAGGCCCCACACGGCGGGGTCAAAGGTTCGGGCTTCGGCAAGGACATGAGCCAGGAGGCCGTGCGGGAGTATTCGGTCACCCGACACCTCATGATCAAACACGCCGCGCCGCGCCCCCGCGACACGTTCAGGCCGGCCTGAACGCGACTAGCCCGGGCAGGCCCGCCTGAACACGATTAGCCCGGGCGGGCCCGCCTGAACGCGGCCCGCCCGCGACTAACCGCGCTCGCCGATGACCCAGCCCCGCCGGCACGGCGTACAAGAAGAAAAGAATTTGTCTTCGGGGTGGGCAGACGTGAGCATGGCTGGCGTGGACCTGCCTGCCGACCTCACCGCCCGCCCTGCGACCGTCGCCGACGCGGACGACATCTATCACCTCATCGCCGCGTGCGAAGCCGACCTCGACGGGCGGGTCGAGATCGACCCCGACGACGTGATGGCGATGCTCACCTATCCCAGCATGGACCTCGAGCGGCACAGTGTCGTCGTGCACGAGTCGACCGGCCGGTTGGTCGCCGCCGGCACGGTCTTCCGGGAGTTTCGCATCGAAGCCGACGTGCACCCCGACCGGCGTGGCGAGGGCATCGGCACCTGGCTGCTGGGCTGGGCGCATGGGCGGGCGCAACCCAGTCCCGACGGTCGAATCATCCAGTCGGTGACCGACAACAATCACGCCGCCGCCGCACTGTTCGCCGCGCACGGCTATCAGCCCACCCACGTCGCGTGGATCCTCGCCATCGACATGGCCGAAGAGCCGGACCTGCCCGAACCGCCGGCCGGCGTCACGGTGCGCCCGTTCGTGCCCGGGCAGGACGACCGGGCCGTCCACCGTGTCGTCGACGATGCGTTCGCCGGATGGCCCGACCGGACCCCGGTGACGTTCGACGAGTGGTTCGCCTCGGTCTCGGGCCGGGAGACCTTCGCCGCGCATCTGTCGCCGGTCGCCGTGCGTGGGGACCGCATCATCGGCGCCGCGCTGTGCATGGACATCGACGACCAGGAAGGCTATCTGCACCAGCTCGCCGTCGTCGCCGCCGAACGCGGCCAGGGCATCGGCGGTCTGCTGCTGCGACACGCCTTCGCCGCGCAGTTCCGCCAGGGCCGACGCTCGTGCTCCCTGTCGACCAACGACTTCACCGGAGCGTTGCCGCTCTATGAGAAGGCCGGCATGCGGGTGCGCAACAGTTATACCCGCTATGCCAAGACCGTCACGAACCCGGGGAGTTGACGTGACGGTTGTGCTGCTCGACGACCTGTTCACCGACGCGACACTCACCGCCGCCATCGACGCCGGCCAGGTGCGGCGGAGCCTGCATCCGGACCAGCCGCTCGCGATCCTCAACTACACCGACCAGGCCAACTCCGCCGGCGGCTGGTCGGAGGTCACGAGCCTGTGCCGGGGCCTGATCTATCGCACCGACACCCGGGAGGTCGTGGCCCGTCCGTTTCGCAAATTCTTCAACCACGGGCAGCCCGGCGCGTCCAGCATCGCCCTCGACGCGCCCGTGCGCGTCACCGACAAACTCGACGGATCGATGGGTGTCCTCTATCCGCTGCCGTCCGGCGGGTGGGCGGTGGCGACCCGCGGCTCGTTCACCTCCACGCAGGCGGTGCACGCCACCGAACTTCTCCGTCGTCGCTATCCGACCTTCACCCCCGAACCCGCACACACCGTGCTGTTCGAGATCGTCTATCCGGGCAACCGGATCGTCGTCGACTATGGCGACGTCGACGACCTGCTGCTGCTCGGCGCGGTGCACACCCGCTCCGGTGAGGTGATCGACCTCGCCGACGTGCGCGGCTGGACCGGGCCGGCCGCGACGGTCTTCACCGCACCCACGTTCGCCGACGCGCTCGCCCTGCCGCCCCGCCCCAACGCCGAGGGGATCGTGGTGCGCTGCCTGCGGTCCGACGCCATGCTGAAGATCAAACAAGCCGACTACCTGGCGCTGCACCGCATCGTGAGTGGACTCAACACCCGCCGCGTCTGGCAGCACCTGGTTGACGGCGCGCCGCTCGACGAGCTCGTCACCCCACTCCCGGACGAATTCCACCCCTGGGTACGCGGGGTAGCCGCGCACCTCACCGACGAAGTCGAGCGGGCGGACCGGCGACTGCGCGCCGAGTTCGCGGCGCTCGCCGCGAACCTGCCCGACGGGTGGGGGCGCCGGGAGTTCGCGGCGGCGGTGCGCGAACACCCCGACGCGTGGGCGATGTTCGCCCTTCTCGACGACCGTCCGATCGCCGAGAAGTTGCTCTATCGACTCAAACCCGAGGAACTGGTCGGACCGTCAGGATGGGTGACGACCGACCCGGTCGCGTGACCACCACCGGGATCAGCCGTCGCGTTTGGTGGTCCAGCGAAACGTCAGCAGACAGAGGATCAGACCGCCGACGCACCACGCGCCGAGCACCAGTGCGACCCGACCGAGTTCCCAGGAGCCGCTCGCCTCGTTGACCACCGCAGCGTCGGGCAGGAACACCGACCGCATGCCCTGACACATCCACTTGAGCGGAAACACCGCGGCGACCTGCTGCATCCACGTCGGCAGCTGGGTGAAGACGAAGAACACGCCGGAGATGAACTGCAACACCAGCGCGACCGGGGTGACCACCGCGGGGGCGGAGCGTCCGGTGCGGGCCAGCGAGGAGAACGCGATGCCGCACAGCGTGCAGGCCGTGATGCCGAGCAGGCTGACCCAGCCGAGAGTGAACCAGCGCTGCCCGGTCGTCGGCAGCGACACGTCGAAGAACGCGACCGACACGGCCAGCAGGAGTGTGGTCTCCAGCACGGCCACCACCAGCACCATGCCGATCTTGCCGAGAAAATAGGTCGACCGCGGCATGGGTGTGCCCCGCAGCCGTTTGAGCACGCCGCGGTCGCGTTCGATCGGGATCTGAATCGCCAACGACTGGAAAGCGGTGGCCATGAGGCCCGAGGCGATCATGCCGGCGACGAAGTATTGGGTGAACTTGACGCCACCCCCGAGCTCGCCGGTGAAGACCGATCCGAAGATGCTCATGAGCAGCACCGGGAAGGCGAGGGTGAAGATCACCTGTTCCCGGCTGCGCAGGAACTGCCGCACCTCGGAGGTCGCTTGGCGCAGGCCCAGGGTCGCGATGCTGAGGCTGGTGCTGCGCCCGCTCGCTGTTAGTGGCCCGGTCGCGGTGGGTGTCGTCGTCATCGCGTGGCCTCCGAAGATGCGGCGGGGGAGTCGCTGATCATGCTCAGGTAGATGTCTTCCAGGGTCGGTCTCATCACCGCGAGCCCAGGAACCTCGCCGCCGAAGTGGGCGGACAGTTTCGTCACCAACGCGGTCGGTGTCGCGGTGTGTTCCGACTGCGGCCCGTTGGGGCCGGTCCACGTCACGATGGTCGCGGCGGTGGCGCGCCCGCCCAACTCGCTCGGTGGGGCGGCGGCCACGAGTCGACCTCCGGTGATCACCCCGACCCGGTCGGCCAGCTCCTCGGCCTCTTCCAGATAGTGCGTGGTCAACACGATGGTGGTGCCGCTGTCGGCCAGGTCGTGGATGAGGCTCCAGAACTCGCGGCGGGCCTGCGGGTCGAACCCCGTCGTCGGCTCGTCGAGGAACAGCAGCTCCGGCTGCCCGATCACGCCGAGCGCCACGTCAAGGCGGCGTTTCTGCCCACCGGAGAGGGTGTGGGTCAACGCGTCGCGTTTGTCGGCCAGCCCGACCCGGTTGATCACCGACTCGACGTCGGCCGGATTCGGATAGTAGCCGGCGAACAAGGCGACGACCTCGTGCACGCGCAGGTTGTCGAACTCCCCGGTGCCCTGCAACACGACGCCGACCCGCGCCCGCCAGCCCGCGTCGGCGTGCGCCGGGTCGACCCCGAGCACGCTCACCTCGCCACTGTCGCGACCCCGGTAGCCCTCAAGAATCTCCACCGTGGTGGTCTTGCCAGCTCCGTTGGGCCCCAAGAGGGCGAAGATCTCCCCCCGCGCGACAGTCAGATCAAGACCGTCGACGGCTTTCTTGCCCGGGTACGCCTTGCGGAGTCCCCGCACCACCACAGCGGGCGAGTCGGGCGGCGAACCCGCAGGTGATCGCAGAGTCATGGCACCCACTATGACGCAGCCGCGCATGCCGTCGACCATCGGCCGCCGCCTCATCCGAACCTCGTCGTGATCACCGTCACACGTCAAGTCGGCCGACCGGATTGTCGGTGTCGCGTTCTACGGTCAGCGTCATGGACGACACGACAGCAGCCGACACGGCGCTGACCCGTGCGGTTGCGCATGAATACGTCACGCGGACGCAGAATCGGGACTGGCCACGGTTGGCGGAGCTCCTCACCGAAGACATGGTCTATGAGATGCCTCAGACCCGGGAACGCGTGCGCGGCAGAGAAGGGTTCATTCGGTTCAATCGGGAATATCCGGACGGTTGGCAGCTCAGCGTGCGCCGAGTCGTCGCGGATGGCCCGCACGCGGCGGTGTGGATGAATTCGCGGGTCGGCGACGAAGACCAAGACGCGTGCGTGTGGCTGGAGCTGGCCGGCGATGGCCGAATCCGCCACATCACCGACTTCTGGCCGGAGGCCTATCAACCACCACCCGGCCGCGAGCACCTCGTGGAACGCTGGTGATCACCGCTGCCGTCTGTTGACCGACGCGCTTGACACCGCCCCCTACGCTGCTGCGGTGGTCTCAGACGATAAACGCCGATTGCGGTCGAAAAAAGTGGTCATCGCCGGTGTCGGCGCACTCGTGGTCGGAGTGTTGGGGTGCGGTGTCGCATGCGGCGTCGCCCCCGACGACGACGAGCGCTACTGCGTCGACAGCGACGACCACATCATCGACAACGCCGACTGCGACGACGGCGACAGCGACGACACCAAGTCCCGAAGCAGTCATCCGGGCGCCCACTGGCTCTATGGCGGAACCGTCTCCAACGGCAAGGTCTCCGGCGGCTCGACGGTCCAACGGGGCGGCTTCGGCCGACTCTTCGGCGGATCCGGGTCCTGAACACGTCCATGCGCAGACACACCAGAGCACCCCGCGCGCACTGGCGCGCCACCGTCGAGAGCCAAGGTCTCACCTATGCGGTGGGCGTCGACGACGCTGGGCGACCGCAGACCTATTGGGACGAAACGGTCTTCTACGAGTTCACCCTGGCCGAGGTCGAGCAGCTCGAAGAGGTGGTCACCGAGCTGCACCTCATGTGCGAGACCGCTGCCGAACACATCGTCGCCGCTCGCCGTTTCGCCGACGTGGGGATCACCGACCCGGCCGTGGCCGAGCTGGTCGCCCGGTCCTGGCGGGACCGGGCGCGGTCGCCCTCGATCTATGGTCGTTTCGACCTGCACTATCACGGCGACGGTCCGGCGAAGCTGCTCGAATACAACGCCGACACCCCGACGTCGCTGCTCGAGACCGCCGGCGTCCAGTGGTTCTGGATGGAGGAGCTCTTTCCCAGCGCCGACCAGTGGAACTCGGTGCACGAACGGCTCGTCGACGCGTGGTGGCGCAGCCGCCACCTGGTCGTCGGCGACATCGTCCACTTCGGCTATTCGCTGGCCGACACCGAAGGCGAAGACTGCGCCACCACCGCCTATCTCGCTGAATGCGCCCAGCAGGCAGGGCTCACGACCGTTCTTCTCCCGATGGAGGAGGTCGGGTGGGACCGGCGCGCGCGGCGTTTCGTTGACGGGCACAACCAACCGATCCGTACGATGTTCAAGTTGTATCCCTGGGAATGGATGGTCTCCGACCGGTTCGGTCCGCACCTGCTCGACCTCGGCGACGAGGGCCCACAGTGGATCGAGCCGCCGTGGAAGATGCTCTGGTCGACCAAGGCCCTGCTGGCCGTGTTGTGGGAGCTGTTCCCCGGTCACCCGAACCTGTTGCCGGCCTATCTGGACGGACCGCGCGAGCTGGTCGCCACCGGCTATGCCGCGAAACCGTTGCATGGGCGGGAGGGCGCGGGCATCACCCTGGTCGGGCCCGACGGGGCGAGACTGTCGCAGTCCGTGCTGTCGCAATCCGCAATCGACGCGACGATCGAGGGTCCCGTCTGCTATCAAGCACTGCATCCACTGCCCGACTTCGACGGCAACCACCCTGTGTTGGGAGCGTGGGTCATCGAGGGGCAGCCGGCCGGGCTCGGCATGAGGGAGAGTCGCGGCCTCATCACGGACACCAGTGCGCGGTTCGTGCCTCACATCGTCACGTGACGAGCGTCAGCCGACCCGCGCTGACGGGCATCCGTGTGCCCGCCAATGTTTCGACCCTCGCCTGGACACTGTCGATCCAGTGTGGACTGTCGAGTTCGAGTGATTTGTGACGCTGTTCCAGGCAATTGAGTGGCCGGTTGAGGCACTCGTTTCGTGATCGTGGCGATTGCGGGTCGTTCCAGCGGCCCGCAATCGCCACGATCACACATCTCGAGTACTCAGTTCTTCTGTCCGTAGATCGTTTCGCAGGGCAAACCGTCGTGATCGTCGTCCATGTCGGATGGGCTGCCGAGCTCCTGCCAATATGCGAGCACCTGGGGATAGGTGAGACATCGTTGCTTGAGCACTGCGCAGTCGTGGGTGGCGCTGGGTAGTTCTGGAGGAGTCGCGCTCGGTGGAGTGACGATTACTGGTGACGGTGATGGCGACTCGGCTGGGCATGTGTCGTGACTATCACGATGGTGGCGATGGAGTGCCCAGAACTGACATTTCCGCGATCGGGGGGCACCACCAGCGGATCATCGGATTGACGCGACGGTGGGAGGCGGCGATGACGACCAACGGTCCGGGCGAGCGGCCAGCCGGCGATCAACCGGATCTTCCGCCTCCTGCGCCGCCGTCGGGCCCCTATCCGCCACCTCCGGTCCCGCCCCCGCCCCCAGCGGCCTATGTGCCGGCTCCGCCACCACCTCCGAGACGTCGGGGTTTTCCCGGGTGGCTGGTGGTGGTCCTGATCGTCGTGGTGATCTGTTGCCTCGGCGCGATCATCGGGGCTGTCGTGACGATCGGCCGCCATGACGGCCCGCTGCATCGCGCCACCACAAAGGAAGCGAGTCTCGGGGAACCCGTGCGAGACGGCAGGTTCGAGTTCGCCGTGAGGTCGGTGACGTGCGGACAGGAGTCGGTCGGCACCGAGCCCATCGTGTTGCGGGCCACCGGTCAATATTGCCTCGCTGCGATGACCGTGAAGAACATCGGCAACGCGCCGTCCGGGTTCACCGAGACCGACCAGAGGGGGATCGGACCGAACGGGGTCACCTACGCCCCCGACACGGCCGCTGGGCTCTTGGTCGCCTCTGGGCCCGCGGCCTTCGATGACATAGATCCGGGGAACCAGATTTCGCTGACGTTGGTCTTCGACATCCCTGGCAACTCCACGATTGAGAAAGTGGAGTTGCGCGACTCGTCGACGTCGGCGGGGGTTGTCGTCGACGTCGGTTGATTCACTGATCGAAGGGCTCAACTTTTCGAGTCTTCCGCACGTGTTAGTCGTATGAAACACCGTTGCTCGAGGTTGGGCCCGAGGGGCCCACCACACGGGTTCCGGACCTTGTTTCGTGCGGGTCCCGGCGCTCATCGTCGACCGACGTTCGACGTTTCACACCCTGCGGCCTTCGCCGGCGTGTCCTCATTGGACTCCTCGCCGGCATGTCGTGTGCCCGCGTGGCGGCCAGCCACTGACGTCTTCCTTGTGTGAAGCCGTCAGTCCGGTGCGTCCACCGATGGCCTGCGCCCACCGCTCTTTCGCATGTCTCGGGCCAGCCGCGCCGTGGCGTCATCTCCGACCGCGCATCCCCTGTTATGCAACGGAAAGACTCGACTGTGACAAAGCATAGCGCGCCGACACGTTCGATGCGCGAGCGGGACTGGTGGGTGCTGACCGTCGTGGGTCTCACCATCGTCGTCGCGAGCGTTGTCGGTCTCACTCTTCCCAGCGGTGTGACAGCAGCGCCGTCACGCCGCCACCTCCCGTCGCCGGACGACTCCACCGGCGCAGCACAATCACGGAAGCCCCCTGTCACGGATCCAACCATCGACGCGGCACGGAAGCGTCCGACGCTGCGTGCGCCGAGGGCGACCATCCCAGTTCCCGGTGGCACGACCATGTTTGGTTGGTCCTTTCTCGACCGTCGCACCGGACGCCGGGCGGGATCACCAGACGCGGAGTCGACACGCAACACGGTGGAGTCGATGATCAAGGCGGGAATCGCCGGCGACTATCTGCGCCGCCTCGCCGAGTCGGGCCAACGTCCGAGTCGTGACATCCTCAATGAACTGACACTGATGATTGTGGACAGTCACGACGGGATCGCCGAGAAGTATTATCGTCGGGGAGGTGGTGACGCCGTGATCACCCGGCTGATCGCCCGGTGTGGCCTGCGTTCGGTGCGACTGCGTTCCGGTTGGTGGTCGTTGACGGCCGTGACACCGGCAGACTCCGTACGGTATGGGTTGTGTGTCGCCGACGGCCGAGCCGCCGGACTGACGTGGACCCCGTGGTTGTTGTCCACCATGCGCAAGGTTCGTGGGGGAGTGGACGATCAGGTCAGCACTGCGAAGCAAGGCGGGCGATGGGGCGTGATCTCGGGACTGCCGGCCGAACTCGCGGCGCGGGTAGCGATCAAGAACGGGTGGACCCTTCATGCGGGGACGGGGTGGCACGTGAACTGCCTCGCGATTCACCCCGACTGGATCCTCGTGGTGCAGCTGCGAACCGGGCGAAGCCTCGACCGGTCTGCCGCGATGTGCGCCGACGTGGCGCGGGCGTTGCTGGTGTGGGAGTCGCCTGCCGCGACGTGACGTCCGTTTTCTCCGAAACACCATCGTCGGCTAGGCTCGGTGCGGTCTCGGGTGAGCAGGCGGTGATGACGGCGTGAGGGTTCGACGGTGTGTGGCGTGTGTGGTCGCCTCGATGACGTTGACCGTGGCCGGATGCTCGACCGTTACGGACGGGACATCGGCACGACCAACCGGTGGGGCGTCCGGCACCGCGGTGGAGGGTGCTGCGGCGTTGCAGGCGGTGGGGGCGGCGTCGCCAGCCCCAGCCTGTCGTTATATCGCCTCGACGGAGCTTTCGTCCATCATTGCCGAACGAGCCTCAGACACAACCATCGTGGTGTTGTCGACGACCAACACAGACAGCAGTTGCACATATCTGCTCAACCGACAATCCAGCTGGGTCAACGTGACGTGGCGGCCGCACGACTCACTTCCCGCGGTGGGCAAGCGGATCGTGCTGAAAAGCGGTGCCGGCCGGTGGATGACGGTGGGGTCGGTGCAGGTTCTGCGGGTTGCCCCTCGAGCCGGTGGGGTGATCGACGTCGCGATGTCGTTGTCGATCCCCGGGGTCGACAACGAGCTGATCGCGACGAGCGTGGCGAATTCGGTCGCGCTGCGGGTCACCTGACGCACCTGACACAAATGTCGTTGCCGGGTCGGCGGCGCTGCGCCTACTGTGGTTGCGCAACCCCGGTGAACGTCACCGGGTGGGCGTCGGACCAGGCAGAGGAGGAACCGCCATGCCGATGACGGTGTCACCACTGTGGTCGGACCGTTCGCATCGACTATCGCTCACGTGTGTCACCACGGCACACGCCGCCGAATTTGCCGCTGTCCATGGTGGGCAGGACTGCGGTTGATAAGTCATGACTTCGACGACGCCGCCCACCCGTCAGACGGGTCGGGCGGTTTTTTCGTACCCACGGATTTTTTTGTCATCACCAAGATTCTTGCACCGACCCATCCACGCGCATATAGGGAGGAGTTGACCCGGTGGATCATGTACTTGTGCTCAACGCTGACCTCGGGCCGCTGCATCGGGTCAGCCTGCGGCACGCGATAAAGATGCTGTTTCGGCAGGTCGCGGTCGTGCACGAGGCGGAGCCCGACCGGCACCTCGGGGTCTTTCCCCGGCCCCGAGTGGTGCGGCTGGTCTCCTACGTCGTGACCCGGTGGCGCTTCAGCAGCGGTCCCGGCTGGTCGCGGACCGGAGTGATGGTCCGTGACGGCCGCCGGTGTGGCTTCTGTGGACGGTCGGCGTCGACCATCGACCACGTGCTGCCCCGGTCGCGGGGAGGTGGCAACACCTGGACCAACACCGTCGCCGCGTGCGGTCCATGCAATAACCGCAAAGGCAACCGTACGCCTGCGGAGGCGCAGATGCCGTTGTTGGTGAAGCCGTCGGCTCCGTCGTGGTCGGCGCTCGCGATCCGCTGACCGCCACAGGCGGGAATCGCCACATGCCGCCCGCTCGCATCTATCGCATGCGAGCGGGCGGCTACCCAAGTCGTTCTAGGAAGCCGTCCAGATCTTCGTCCGGGGTCTGCCTTCGTTGCCACCGCAGCCGGCCGTCAGCGATGTCGTAACGGTCGACGAGATAGCTGCAGTCCCCGGCGTCGTCCTCGTGGCTCATGCAGAGCATGAAGCTAACGTCGGCGACATGCTGGGCCAACAGGTCGATGCATCGGAAGTAGTCCTGGTAGGGGTGGTACTGGCAGTCGGTGTGGATGCGAAGAAACGGTTCATGGCCAGAGTGGACGAGAAGCCTGACTCGTTCGGCGGAACCGGAAAGGATCTCCGCGATGGTCGGGGCGTGGTGGTGGTCAAATCGCAAAACCGCATCGAACGCTCGCGCGTCGGGGAAGACCTGACGCACGAATAGCGGGCCGTGGTAAGAGTTGTGGCCGTCAACGCACCCTCGTGCGCAGCGGACGAGCCCCTCCTGAGTGGCCTGCGGATCGAGGATCGTGTTGGTGAGATCGTCACGCACGTAACGGATGGTACACAGACGATGTTGTCCGTACCTTACCAATAAACTAGCGTCCTAGGACGCGATACGGGATGTGATCCCCGCGTGCACCGCACGGATACCGTACAAAGATGATCGAAAAATCGACCGATGGGCCCACTATCTTGGTTCGGGCCGAGGAGACGCGGGATGTGGCGACCGAGTTCGCCACACTGGCGGTCACCGTCCGGGTGCGGGAGAAGACGCGAGCTGACGCGGTGCGTCGGCTCGCCGAACGCAGTGAGGTGGTTCGCGCGGTTCTCGACGAGCATGGGCTCGAGATCGAGAACCGCGCGACCGGTGCGGTGGTGATTCGTCCCGAGGTCAAGGGTTCGGGGGAGCGTGTCACGGGTCATCACGCGAGCGTCACGACGACCGTGACGCTCCGCGATGTGACGACGGTCGGGCAGGTGGTGACGCGCCTCGTGGAACAGGAGCAGGTCACGATCGACAGCCTGCGGTGGCGGGTTCGGCCGGACAACGCGGTGCATCGTGAGGTGCGCCAGGCGGCTGTCGCGGAGCTCATCGTCCGGGCGACCGACTATGCCGAGGCGTTGGGGGCGCGGGTGATCGGGTTGGTGTCGTTGCGCGACACGAGCGCGGGCGAGTCGTCGCCGATCGCCATGACAGTGGGTTATGGCGGGCCGTCACGCTCGTCGGCCGGATATCAGGCCGGGTTGGAGCTGGATCCGGCGACGGTGCGGGTGACCGCCGTGGTCGAGGGCACTTTTCGCATCAGTGCGGCGACCGCGTTGACGGACCGTGGTGGGCCCGAAGGTGTCAACGGCTGACCGAGCGGGGTTCGGGGTGCCTGGATGGTGTCAAATCGTCATTCCAGGCACCCCGAACCGTTCAGGACTTCGTCTCGCGGCGCAGTGAATAGGTCACGGCGTGCAGCCGTTGTGGTTGGCCGACCAGCCGTGCGTGTCGGTCATAGGCTTGCCACCCATCGGCCCCGGCCCGATTGAGGTGGCGCAGGTCGTCGAAGCGTTCGTCGGTGCCCCATCCTTGGATGCCGCCGGTGTGGTGGAACGTGGCGGACCAGTCGATGTTCTGGTCGGTGCCGAAGCTTCCCGTGGCCCGCAGTTCCAGCCGGGCATACTCCCATCTCATCACCGGACCATCATGCCGGATCCAGCGGATCCGGTCGGGGTTCACCCCGTGTGCAACAGCTCGGAGAGGCGACGCAGCCGGTCACGGTCGGGCCAGTAGTAGACCCACGTGCCGCGGCGTTCGCTGTCGACGAGGCCGGCCTCGCGCAGCACCCGCAGGTGATGGGAGATGGTGGGGCCGGAGACGTCGAAGTTGGAGGTCAGGTCGCAGACGCAGATCTCGCCGGACGGCGCGGAGGCGATCATCGACATGACTCGCAGCCGGACCGGATCACCGAGCGCTTTGAACATGCGCGCGAGGTCGCTGGACCGGTCGACGTCGAGGGGTTCGTCAGCGAGGGGAGAACAGCAGCCGTCTCCGATCGCCGGCAGGATGGGCAGGACGCGCTTCGACATCCTCCAAGGTTGACAGAGGTCTAATCAATCGACAAATGGTGACGCGCGGCCCGCGCGCCGATTCGCTCGTACTTTTCATTTCATATGGCGATGTATGCGTGCTATGGTGAATCACCTGCCATTGACAAGTATCTCTGGCATCATACGACATTTCGCACTCGCGTCACCATTTGCTGTGACGCGGCGTCTGGGGGAGAGACGACATGCGGAGATTCCGGTTCGGTGAGGTTGCCACCAGCTTTCTCGTGACGGCGCCAGTCTGGGTTGTCGTCCTCGTGCTGAGCAAGGTGGCACAAGACTGGTTCCAGGGCACATTGAGTCGCAGCTACACGGTGACAACCGTGTCAATCCTCTTCGGCATCGCCTGCGTGGCGATCGTCGTTGCCCGGATGCAGCGGCGGGTGGAGCTGCTGTTCGGCAAGCTCAGGCTGTCTGTGAAGTATTTTCCCGGCAGTGATCCGGAGAAGGCTTCCCGGGTTTATCAGGTCGCGACCGACACGGTGGCATTGGCTCGTCCGGGAGCGATTATCTCGGCGGTCAATTCCTATGTCGAGGTTCGGTCGTTCGACCGCGCGCCAAGCCATGCCCGGCGCCGCTATCTGGAGGCGATCGAACGGTTGCTCGGCGAGGTGGAATATCGCCGGCTGATCCAGGTGCGCGCCGCGGAGCTCAATGCCGATCAGCCGCTGGCGTTGGGCAGGGAGGTCAACCCGGACTATCTGGCGCACTACCAGCGGATCATCGCGCACCGGGACAGTCGCAGCGCGACGAGTGGCCTGAGTCTGCTCGACGCGGTGCCGGCTATCTTTCCGACGTCGTTCGTGATCATCGAGAATCCGGGGGAGCCGGGCGGGTATGTGATCTGGCAGATGAACGAACACGCCCCCGACGACGTGCTCGAAGAGGCGGAACGGCTGACCGGCATCTTCATCATCGATGATCAGGACGGCGAGCTGGTTCAGCATTTCAAGCAGTGGTTCAACTTCTTGTGGCGCAATCGGCAGCCATATGCGGTTGCGTTGCGTGACCTGACCGATCGGTCCGTGCGCACCGGCATGCGGCGGTTCTATCCGCATCCGTTGCCGCCGGCGGGGTGAGCCAATTCGTTCGTACGGGTAAGTCAGTTTTCTGGTTCGGTCGGTGGGTCGGGGGTGACGACGAGTCGGGTCCATGCGGTGGAGACGGGTTCGCCGGTGGTTGTGGTGAGGTCGGCTCGGGTGGTGAGCAGTTGGATTCCGGCTCGGGTGGTGATGTCGTCGACGATGCTGGCGCAGTTGAGGTGGTCGCCGGCGTGGATCGGCCGGTGGTGGGTGAAACGTTGGTCACTGTGGATGAGTTGGTGGTGGCCGACGCCGAGGGTGGCGAGCAGGGCTTGGTTGGTGGCCATGACGATGACGATGGGGAAGGTGGGGGGTGCGACGAGGTCGGGGTGGCCGTGGTGGTGCGCGGCGTCGAGGTTGTGGTGGGTGGGGTGGGTGGCGCCGGTGGCGGTGGCGAATTCGCGGATCTTGTGGCGATCGACGTGGTATGGGTCGGTGAGGTTGTAGGTGCGGCCGAGCACGGTGGGGTCGAGCGGCATGAGGTGATGGTATCGGTGGGTGTTTAGGCGAGGGAGAGGAAGAGTTTCTCCATCTGTTCCATGTTGCTGGTCTGGTCTTCGCCGGTTTTTTGGGCGGCGAGGCATTGCTGGAGTCCGCTGGCGATGATTTTGAATCCGGCTCGGTCGAGGGCGCGGGAGACGGCGGCGAGTTGGGTGACGACGTCGGCGCAGTCGCGGCCGGATTCGAGCATGGCGATGACTCCGCGGATCTGACCTTCGGCTCGGCGGAGGCGTTTGACGACTTCGTCGACGGCGACGGGTTCGACCTGCATCGTGGGGTCCTCTCGGTGTGGGGCTTTCAGCCTACACCCGTGGGGGTATGCGGGCTGGTGGGTTCCGTCACGATTTTGATCTTGGCGGCGGCCGCCTGGGCGGCGGCGAGCGCGGCGGTGGGGGTGTCTGCGGTGGCGGCGGTGCCGACGACTCGGTCCCAGGAGCTGCGGAGTTCGGCGACGGTGTCGCCGGGTTTGACGGAGGCGAGGCTGAGGTAGACGCCGGGCATGGCGGCGGATTCGTCGATGCCGGTGATTTCGGTGACGGTGCCGGCGGGGATGAGTGGGAAGACGATGGCGGCGGCGCGGGGTGGGGTGGCCGGGGGTGGGGTTGTGTCGGGTTGGCCGAGCATGAGGGTGAGGTAGCGGCGGAGCAGGTTGGTTTGCCAGGCGTGGTCGATGAGTTCGACGATGCCGTCGCCGGGCATGCGGCCGGCGCATTCGACGAGGTATGGGGTGTGGTTGTGGACGATCCACTCGCAGTGTGCGACGCCGGTGGTGAATCCGATGATGTGAATGAGGGTGGTGGTGGCGTCGATGAGTTGGGTGGTGGTGGCGGGGTCGGTGTCGGGTGGGACTTGGTGGCCGTGTTCGACGGGTCGGTCGCCGGGGTAGAGGAGTTTGCCGGTGGTGTTGGCGAAGATGGGGGTGCCGTTGTGGACGAGCATTTCGACGCTGTATTCGTCGCCGGCGATGAATTGTTCGATTTGGATTTTGAGGGGGAGGTCGTGGTTGGCGACGAAGGCGGCTTCGTCGAGGTTGGTGGTGGCGGTCCATGCGGCGGCGAGGTCGGTGTGGTCGCGCACGATGCGGGTGCCGACGGAGGCTTGTCGGTTGCTGGGTTTGAGGACGAGTGGGCCGGGGTGCTCGGCGGCGAAGGCGTGGACGTCGTCGAGGGAGGTGACGACGGCGTGTGGTGGGTTGGCGAGTCCGGCGGCGGCGGTGACGACGCGGAGTTGGGATTTGTCGCGTAGTAGTTGGGCGGCTCCGTAGCCAGCGCCTGCGGCGCCGTAGCGTTCGGCGAGTCGGGCTGCGAACGGGACGGCGTATTCGACGGCGGGTATGACGGCGGCGGCGGTGAGGTCGCGGTGGTGGTGGAACCAGGCGTCGGCGGTGGCGGCTTGGGGGTAGGGCCAGCGGGACAGGGTCACGTGTGGTCGGCCGGCGAGGGCTTTGTTGATGGCGGGCCGGTCGGCGAGTGCCGGGTCGTCGATGATGATGATGTCGGTGTTGGGGGGGAGGGTGTCTTCGGCGGCGGACAGTAGTGCTGGTAGGTATCCGACGAGGATGAGTGTGGTCATGTGGGGTGACCTCTGTCGTTGTCGTTGGCTGCGCGGTCGCGACAGCATAGCCAGGGTGGGTCGGGTGGTCTGGCGGCGCGAGGTCGCGTGGCGTTGTCGGTGCTGGTTGATGCGGTATTGTTCGCCGGGAATCGGCCGAAGGGACCAGGGACCGTGGTGGACCAGTCGGGCAGTTATCGTCAGGTTTTGACTGTGCCGAATCTGATTAGTTTCGCGCGGCTTGCCGGTGTTCCGTTGTTCCTGTGGTTGTTTTTGGGGGCGCACGCGGACGGGTGGGCGGTGTTGGTGCTCGTCGTGGGTGGGACGAGTGACTGGGTCGATGGTTATTTGGCTCGCCGGTTGGGGCAGGTCAGTCGGTTGGGCGAGTTGTTGGATCCGCTCGCTGATCGGCTTTATATTCTCGCGACGTTGGTGGCTTTCACGGTGCGCGGCACGATCGGGTGGGCGTTCGCGGCGGCGGTGTTGCTGCGTGAGGCTGTGTTGGCGGTGGCGTTGGCCGTGTTGCGTCGGCATGGTTTTGGCCCGCCTGCGGTGCATTATGTGGGTAAGACCGCGACGTTCCTCTTGCTCGGAGCGTTTCCTTTGTTGTTGGTTGCGGGTTCGGGGTGGCCGGTGGCGGCGGTGGCGCATGCCGCTGGTTGGGCGTTGGCGTGGTGGGGGCTTGTGTTGTATTGGGTCGCTGGCGGGTTTTATCTCGTGCAGGTCGTGGGGGTGGTTCGGTCGGCGGGTGTGGCGCGTGCCGGGCGGGTGGGGTGATGGTTGGGGTTCGTTCGGGGGCGGATCGGTCCGGGGAGGGCAATTTGGCCCCGGATTTTCTGTTGCGGTTGTTTTCTCATCCGTTGGATCCCGGGTATGCGCAGGCGGCGGCTCGGCGGGCGGCGGGTGTTCGCCCGTCGCGGTGGGGGCGGCGGGGTGCGTTGGCGGCCCGGGTGGTGGTGTTGGCGGTGACGGGGTTGTTGCTGACGGTCGCTTATCGGGAGGCGGTGGTCGCGGAGCCGGCTCGGTCGAGGGCGCATGCCGGGTTGGTGCGTGAGGTGAAGCAGGCTCGGGCGCGCACTGATGATCTGCAGGCCCGGGGTGAGGTGTTGCGGGGCCGGGTGGAGTTGGCTCGTTCGGAGGCGTTGGGCGGGTCGAGCGCGGCGTTGCGCGGCATCCGGGAGCAGGAGGCGGTGACCGGGTTCGCGCCGGTGGCCGGTGATGGGGTGACGGTGGTGTTGTCCGACGCGCCGGCGCCGATCGACCCGACGACTGGCAAGCCCGCTCAGGGGGAGGTCAGTCGGGTTCTTGACGTGGATGTGCAGGCGGTGGTCAACGGGTTGTGGGCGGCTGGCGCGGAGGCGGTGGCGGTCAATGGGCAGCGGTTGACTGCCACGTCGGCGATCCGTACGGCGGGTAGTGCGATTTTGGTGGATTTTCGGCCGGTGACCGGACCGTATCGGGTGACGGCGATCGGGTCGGGTGGTCTGCGGGGGCGGTTCGAGTCGTCGTCGACTTCTGAGTCGTTGCGTTCGATGGCGGCCCGTTATGGCTTGGGGTTGTCCATCGAGGACTCGTCGGATCTGCGGTTGCCTGGCGCCGCCGACGTGGTGTTGCGGTTCGCGACGCCGGTGCCGTCGCTGTCGGCGTCCCCGACGCGTTCACCAGGGTGGGACGCCACCGACAGGGGTGGTGTGACACCGGCGCCGCCGACTGCCACGAAAGGCCACCGATGATCGCTGTGCTCGCGTTGCTCGCCGGGGTGGTCGCTGGCGTGCTGTTGGAACCGACCGTTCCGGTCGTTTTGCAGCCTTATCTGCCGATCGCCGTGGTAGCGGCGCTCGACGCGGTCTTCGGTGGCGTGCGCGCCAAACTCGATGGGGTCTTCGACGACAAGCAGTTCGTGGTGTCGTTTGTCTCCAACGTGATCGTGGCTGCGTTCATCGTCTATCTCGGCGACCAGCTCGGGGTGGGTGGGCAGTTGTCGACCGGGGTTGTGGTGGTGCTCGGGGTTCGCATCTTCGGCAATGTCGCGGCGATCCGCCGGCGCCTGTTCCGTGCGTGACGGGAGGCCGGGCATGACGGGCACGCGAACGGGCGAGGAGACCGGTGCGGGTCGCGCCAATCGACCCTGGTGGTCGCCCAGCGGGTGGGTGCGCCCGTCGGCGGCGACCAGCATGGTCGCGGTCCTTGTCGGCCTGTTGGCGTTCGCGTTGGTCGTGCAGGTGCGCAACAACAGCGGTGACGCTCAGCTCGACAACGCCCGCCAGGACGACCTCGTGCGCATCCTGTCCGATCTCGACGCGCGAGAGCAGCGTCTGCGCGCCGAGATCGGCGAGCAGGAGGCGACTTTGGGGCAGCTTGGTGCGGGCGCGCAGGGGCGGGCCGCAGCGTTGGCGGAGGCTCGTCGGCGCGCTGATCAGCTCGGCATTCTCGCGGGGACGTTGCCGGCGAAGGGGCAGGGGTTGGTCATTCGGATCGGGGCGACAGGGCACGCGGTGCGGGCCGCCACGGTGTTGGAGGCGGTGGAGGAGTTGCGGGGCGCGGGTGCGGAGGCGATGCAGGTCGGTGGTGGGTCGGCGGGGCCGGTGCGGGTGGTGGCGCAGACGTCGTTCGTGGACGGGGTCGACGGGGTCATTGTCGACGGGGTGGTCCTGACCGG
Source organism: uncultured Actinomycetota bacterium (assembly GCA_963736695.1). Taxonomy (GTDB): domain Bacteria; phylum Actinomycetota; class Actinomycetes; order Mycobacteriales; family Micromonosporaceae; genus CAVTPU01. The sequence continues at coordinate 322,362 of CAVTPU010000004.1, read as the reverse complement.
TGCGGTGACGGTCACGGTGATCGGTCCGGCGCAGACGATGCGCACGGCGTTGACGATTCCTGGCGGGGTGGCTGACACGGTGGCGCGTGACGGTGGTTCGGTTGACGTGACCGAACCGGCTGAGGTGAGTGTCGACGCTTTGCACGTGGGGCAACCGTTGCGTTATGCGCGGCCGACTCGGTGAGGCGGTGGCGCGTCGTCGGCGGGTCAGTGATCGCCGGGCGGGTCGGCGAGGGTATTGTTGCGTACGCCACCGACGGGTGGCGTACGCAAAACGATCACCACAGAAGAGGTCGTCGTGGTCCCTGATCAGCTTCGATACACCAGAGAGCACGAGTGGGTCGCGTCCGCCGTGGGTGCGGCGACGTTCCGGGTCGGGATCACCGACTTCGCGCAGGATCAGCTCGGCGACATTGTGTATATCCAGTTGCCTGAGGTCGGTTCGACGGTCGCGGCGGACGAACCGTTGGGTGAGGTCGAGTCGACCAAGAGTGTGTCGGAGATCTACGCGCCGATCAGCGGAACCGTGGTGGCCCGCAACGAGGACCTGGTCGCCTCTCCTGAACTGGTCAATTCCGACCCGTACGGGGTGGGCTGGTTGGTGGAGATCGAGGCGGCGGACCCGGCGCACGTGGACGGGTTGCTCGACGCGGACGGTTATACCGAACTGATCGGGCAGGGTTAGTTCCCGCGAGTCCGGTTGACCCGAAGTTTCCCTCATCGCTAGGCTCGCTCAGTCGAGATGTCCCGCTGAGCTGTGCCCGCGTTCGCCATGTTCGTTTTCTGATCCGTGAGGTGGTCCAATTGACGCGCCCAGACGACGAGTACCCCCCGCTCGACGTCACGTCGACGCTGCACCTGGGTTCGCTCGACGAGGTGCTCGACGGGTCGGACGCCGATGTCGTGCCGAGTCGTGTCGCGGGTTCGTTGCCGCCCGGCATGGCTTTGCTGGTGGTGCGGCGGGGCCCGAACGCGGGTGCCCGGTTCCTGCTCGACCATGACGTCACGAGCAGTGGCAGACATCCCGACAGTGACATTTTTCTTGACGACGTGACGGTTTCCCGTCGTCACGCCGAGTTTCATCGCGGTGTGACCGGTTTCACGGTGCGGGATGTCGGCAGCCTCAACGGCACCTATGTGAACCGGGAACGGGTGGAGGCGGCCACGTTGGCCAACGGTGACGAGGTTCAGATCGGCAAATTCCGGCTCGTGTTCATCGCGGGGCCACGTTTGGACGACGTGACCTGACCGGGGGAAGTGACGGCGGGGACAGTGACGGCAGCGGACGCGGCGCGACGGATTACGTCGGATCAGCCGAGCGGGGACCAACCGGTGATGAGCATCGGCGAGGTCCTGACCCAGTTGCGTGGCGAGTTTCCCGACGTGACGATCTCGAAGCTGCGTTTCCTCGAGGCGGAAGGACTCGTGGAGCCGTATCGCGCCCCGTCGGGCTACCGGAAATACACCGCCGAGCACGTGGAACAGTTGCGGTTCGTGTTGACGGCGCAACGTGACCGTTATCTGCCGTTGCGGGTCATCAGGGAACAACTCGCCGGTGTCGGATGCGCGGACCGGGTCCAGACGGACCGGGTCGCGTCGGTGGCGCCGGCTCCCCGGGTTGGGCGGGGGATGTCCGACGAACCTTCTCCCATGGTCACGGCGGTGTCCCGGGAACCGGGGGACGCGCGGTTGACCCGCGCGCAACTGGTCGAACGGTCCGGGGCGGCCCCGGACCTGGTCGCGGACCTGGAGCAGTACGGGTTGGTCGTGGTGGGGCCGTCGGGACACTACTCGGCGGAGGCGTTGATGATCACCCGGCTCGCGGCGCAGTTGGCCGAGTTCGGACTTCACGCCCGGCATCTTCGGCCCTACCGGGCCACCGCCGACCGGGAGGTCGGGTTGCTCGCCCAGCTGGTCACCCCGCTCGCCCGGCAGTCCACCCTCGGGGGTCGGGCGCAGGCGTTGCAGACGGTGCACGAACTGGCCGCCCTGTGCGCGCACCTGCACGCCGCCCTCGTGCGTGACGGGTTGCGTCAGGTGCTCGGCCGGTGACCGGCGGGCACGCCGACGCGGGTGGCGTCTCCTGCGTGTACCGTGCAGTGCGGGAGGGCCGGGCCGCGCGCATGGTCACACCCACGTTGAGACGACGGTGACGAGGCGGAGGCGACGGTGCACGAGCTGAGCGTGGTCGGAGTTCGCGTGGAGCTGCCCAGCAACCAGCCGATCGTGTTGTTGCGTGAGGTCGACGGGGAACGCTATCTGCCGATCTGGATCGGGGCGGTCGAGGCCACCGCCATCGCCTATGAGCAGCAGGGCGTCAAACCGCCCCGCCCACTCACCCACGACCTCATGCGCGACATCCTCACCGCGTTGCAGGCCCCCCTGCAGGCGGTGGAGATCATGGAGATGAAGGACAGCATCTTCTACGCCGATCTTGTGCTCGGCGAGGGCGTGCGGGTCTCCGCGCGGCCCAGCGACTCGATCGCGCTCGCGCTGCGGGTCGGGGCGCCGATCCGATGCACGGACTCAGGTGCTCGAGGAAGCCGGCATCGTCATCCCCGACGATCAAGAGGACGAGGTCGAGAAGTTCCGGGAGTTCCTCGACCAGGTGCGTCCGGAAGACTTCGCCGGCTGACCCGCGCGACCCGGCTCTCATCCGGACGGGTGCTCCCGACACGCCCACGTCAGAGTGGGCGCGCCGCGTGACACGCCCACCTTCGGGGCGACACACCCCCGGCCGCCGATCATCACCGGCGTGTCGCAGCCGCGATCATCACGGCAACCCTCAATCGCCGCTGTAGGGTGGTCACCGAGCACCACCGGCCGGGAGGTAGTCGCGAATGTCGCGTGTGCAGCAGTCAGCGGGTTCGGGCGACGATGATCGAGCCACCACGGGTGGTGACCGGCGGCCAACCGGTGATGGCCAGGAGCGGTCCAGTTCGACGGCCGGCATCGACCCGAACGGTTATCGGGGGGTGACCGCGTGCGCAGCCGCAGGCATCACCTATCGCCAGTTGGACTATTGGGCGCGCACCGATCTGGTCGTGCCGAGCGTGCGGCACGCGAGCGGCTCAGGCACCCAGCGGCTGTATTCGTTCCGGGACATCGTCGTGTTGAAGGTGGTCAAGCGGCTGCTCGACGCCGGAGTGTCGTTGCAGAACATTCGCAAGGCCATCGAGACCCTGCGTCGGTGGGGCGAGGATGATCTCGCGACCATGACGTTGATCTCCGACGGGACGACCGTGTATGAGTGCCGGTCGCCGGAGGAGGTCGTCGATCTGTTGCAGGGCGGGCAGGGCGTCTTCGGCATCGCGATCGGGGGCGCGTTCAAGGAGATCCAAGGGTCACTCGCCGAGCTGCCCAGCGCCCACGCCGGCGACGACGAGGATGGCATGGCCGGTGAGCCCACCGTGGTGGACGACGAGGTCGACGAGTTGGCGTTGCGGCGAGCGCAGCGCCGCGTGAGCTGACCGGAGCGTGGGCCGCCCGTTCTCGCGATGGGCGTCGTGAGAAGTCCGGTCGCGGAAGTCCGGTCGCGTTGATTTGAGTGCGTGTGAGACGGCCCGACGTCCATGACGTCGGGCCGTCTGGTGCGTCGCGTCGCGGGTCGCGGACGCCTCAGACGGGTCCTCCCGCGAGATAGGACAACGCTGACCGCCGCAGTGGGCAGGGAAAACGCTGCCCACACAACCGGCATCGCAGGCGGGCGAGCAGGCGTCGGTTCTGTTCGGGCAGGTGCAGGACCAGCACAAGGTGCGCATCACGTCTGTCCACATAAGACTCCAAGCCTCATCGACCGTGTCGAGAAGGCCTCATCGTGACCCGAAGCCAGCCGCGCCCCCCAGCGTCACCGCCGATAGTTTCGGCTAATACAAACGTGATCGGCTGCGCCGATCACGTTCCGGGGTGGGGAGACGCGCCGTGTAGGCTGCGATTGTTGATCTCTTTGTTGTGCAACTATTGTTCGAATGGGCCTATGGGGAGGTGCTCGTGGTTAGTGGGGGGCAGATCCGGCACGCGCAGGACCGGCGGTTGGATCAGGCGTTGTGGCAACAACCAGAGATGAGGGCCGCGCTCGCCGGACGCGACATCGCGGTCGTGTTCCGGCTCATGCAGCGGGCCGGCGTGACCCAGCGACGCATCGCGTCGCTCACCGGGCAGTCACAGTCAGAGATCTCCGAGATCCTCGGCGGTCGCCAGGTCGTCTCATATGACGTGCTCACCCGCATCGCCGACGGACTCGGCGTGCCCCGGGGGCGGCTGGGCCTCGCCTACGACGACGCCACCGCCGCGCTCGTCGCCGACGCCGAACCCGACGACGACGATCCGAACCGGCTCATCGCCCGGCTCGCCGGCCTCACCGTCGGAACCATCACCGTCGACGCGGCCACGTGGGCGCAGCCGTTCACGCCCGCGTGGACCACCGCACCCGAAAACATCGGACTCAGCGACGTCGCGCGGCTCACTGGCATCACCGGCCAACTGCGGGCGATCGATCGGGAATACGGCGGTTCGGTCTGCCGCGACGCCGTCGTCGCGCAGGTCGCGTGGTCACAACAACTGCTGCGCGCGCACAGCGGTGACACCGTCGCCCACGCGTTGCACGTCGCCGTTGCCGACCTGCACCTGCTGGCTGGCTGGACATCCTTCGACGCGGGAATGCCCGGACCGGCACGCCGACACTTCGCCCGGGCCCTCGAGCACGCCCGATTCATCGACGAACCGTCGCTGGTCGCCAAGGCCCTCTATTGCCTGGGGCGACTCAACCTGCATCATCGGTGGACGCCACAGGCCCTGCGCCTGTTCCAACTCGGCCTGTTCTCCGCACAACAGTCCGGACACGGACGGGCGGTCGCCATGCTGCACGCCAACGAGGCGTGGGCGCACGCGTTGCTCGGCGAGACCCGCCAAACCATGGCCTGCGTCGGCCGGGCCGGCGACGACTTCGCCCACGCCGACGCCGGGCACACCCCGGCATGGTTGGAGTTCTTCGACACCACCGAACTACGGGCACTTCGCGCGACCGCTATCGCCAACCTGCCCGACGCCACCACACCACAACGCGGCGACGCCATCGAACAACTCATTCGCGCGAGCGCCTCGCGGGACCAGACGATGAACCGCAGCCGCACGTTCGAACTGATCACTCTCGCCACGCTGTTGTTCGCCGGCGGGCGCGTCGATCAGGCCCTGCGGGTCGGCGAGCAGGCCACGGCGTTCGCGGCGCGGCTGCGTTCGAGCCGGATCACCGACCGGCTCGAACTGTTGGCCCGGGTGGCGACACGTCATCACGGGCGTGGTGATGTGCGTGACCTCACGGCGGCCATCGGCCAGTTGCGTGGGGGAGTGGCCGCGACGTGAGGCTGGTGGCCGTGTTGTGAGACCGCGAGCTACCAGTCGACGCGGGCCGCCGTGGCGGCCCGCGTCGACTGGTAGCGTGTCGGGCAGCTGGCATAACCCACGCGGGAGAGCCCGCCGGACGTTTCGGCGGCGCCGAAGGGGCAATTCCTCCCCGGAACCTCTCAGGCACCAGGACCGCGGTCGGTCGGGGCACGGCGTCGGTCTGTGACCGGTGTCGGCGTTCCGCAGCACTCTGAAGGGCGCGACAACCGGAGTGCGCGACAGAGGGGGAGGACGGATAGCAGCGTCCTCTCCCACGTCAAGGAGTTGTCATGACCGGCGACCTCACCCCCCAGGTTCCCTTCGCCCGCCGACACATCGGTCCGGGCGGCGACGAACAGCGGCGCATGCTCGACGCGGTCGGCTATGCGTCGGTTGATGAGCTGATGGACGCCGTCGTTCCGGAGACGATCCGTTGGCGGGCCGCGCTCGACCTGCCCGACGCGGCCACCGAGGCGCGGGTCACCGCGGATCTGCGGGGGCTCGCCGCGCGCAACATGGTCGCCGTGTCGATGATCGGCCAGGGGTATTACGGCACTCACACGCCCGCGGTGATTCGGCGCAACGTGTTGGAGAGCCCGGCCTGGTATACGGCGTACACGCCGTATCAGCCGGAGATCAGCCAGGGCCGGTTGGAGGCGTTGCTCACGTTTCAGACCATGATCAGTGATCTGACCGGCCTGCCGGTCGCCAACGCCAGCATGCTCGACGAGGCCACCGCGGCCGCCGAGGCGATGACCCTGGCTCGGCGGGCGTCGCGGTCGGCGAGCGCGGTTTATCTGGTCGACCGAGACGCGTTCCCGCAGACGATTTCGGTGATCGCGACGCGGGCTCGACCGTTGGGCATCGAGGTCCGGCTGGTCGACGTTGACGATCCGGCTGGGTTGCCGGCTGAGTTCTTCGGTCTGCACGTGCAGTATCCGGGGACGGGTGGCGAGGTGCGTGATCATGGTGCGCTCGTCGCGGCGGCTCATGAGCGGGGTGCGCTCGTCACTGTCGCCGCCGACCTGCTCGGGTTGTGTCTGCTGCGCACGCCCGGTGAGATCGGTGCTGACATCGCTGCGGGTAGTGCCCAACGGTTTGGTGTGCCGATGGGTTTCGGTGGTCCGCACGCTGGTTATTTGGCGGTGCGGGCCGGGTTGGAGCGGTCGTTGCCCGGCAGGTTGGTCGGGGTTAGCCGCGATGCGGCCGGGGCGAGTGCGTATCGGTTGGCGTTGCAGACGCGTGAGCAGCACATTCGGCGGGAGAAGGCGACGAGCAACATCTGCACCGCGCAGGTGCTGCTCGCCGTGATGGCGGGCATGTATGCGGTGTATCACGGGCCGGTCGGGTTGCGGGGGATCGCTGAGCGGGTGCATCTGATGGCGGCGCGGGTCGCGGCGGGGTTGCGGGCTGTGGGGTTGGTCGTGGAGACGGGTGTCTTCTTCGACACGCTCACCGTGCGGGTGCCGGGTGGGGCTGATGGGGTGGTCGCCGCGGCGGCGGGTCTGGGGGTGAACGTGCGTCGTGTCGACGCCGACCGGGTCGGGGTGTCGTGTGATGAGACGACCACCGATGAGCATGTGGGTCTGGTGTTGGCGGCGTTCGGGGCGCAGCCGGTCGGGGCGGACGGGGGTGTGGTGGCGCCGTTGCTCGATGGTGGGCAGCCGCTGCGGCGTACGAGCGGATATTTGACCCATCGGGTGTTCAACTCGTATCACAGTGAGACGGCGATGCTGCGTTATCTGCGGTCGTTGGCTGACAAGGACTATGCGTTGGATCGGGGGATGATTCCGCTCGGGTCGTGCACGATGAAACTCAACGCGACCACGGAGATGGAGCCGGTGAGTTGGCCGCAGTGGGCCGACATTCACCCGTTCGCGCCCGCCGACCAGGTTCAGGGGTACGCCGAGCTGGTCGCGGCTCTGGAGGCGTGGCTCGCGGAGATCACCGGTTATGACGCGGTGAGTGTCACGCCCAATGCCGGATCGCAGGGGGAGCTGGCCGGGTTGTTGGCGATCCGGGGTTATCACCGGTCGCGTGGTGACGAGCATCGTGATGTGTGCCTGATTCCGTCGAGCGCGCACGGGACGAACGCGGCGAGCGCGGCGATGGCGGGTATGCGGGTGGTCGTGGTCGCGTGTGATGGTGACGGCAATGTTGATCTCGTCGATTTGGGTCGGCGGGTGGAGGAGCATCGGGACCGGCTCGCGGCGGTGATGGTGACGTATCCGTCGACGCATGGGGTTTATGAGCGCACGATCGGTGAGGTGTGTGCGACGGTGCACGACGCGGGTGGTCAGGTCTATGTCGATGGGGCGAATCTCAACGCGTTGGTGGGGTTCGCGAAGCCGGGGCGGTTCGGTGCTGACGTGTCGCATTTGAATCTGCATAAGACGTTCTGCATTCCGCATGGTGGGGGCGGTCCGGGGGTGGGTCCGGTGGCGGTGCGGGAGCACTTGTCGCCGTTTTTGCCGGGGCGTGACGTGGTGGCCTCACCTGAGGATGCGTTGGCTGGTGGTGCGGTGACGGCGGCGCCGTTCGGGTCGGCGGGGATTCTGCCGATCTCGTGGGCGTATCTGCGGTTGATGGGGCCCGACGGGTTGGCGCGGGCGACTGGTGTGGCGGTGCTCGCGGCGAACTATGTGGCGGCCCGGTTGCGGGAGCATTATCCGGTGCTTTATGCGGGCAACAAGGGTTTGGTTGCGCACGAGTGCATCTTGGATTTGCGGGCGATCAGTAAGGCGAGTGGGGTCAGTGTGGATGATGTCGCGAAGCGGCTCATCGATTATGGGTTCCACGCGCCGACGATGTCGTTTCCGGTGGCGGGCACGTTGATGGTCGAGCCGACCGAGTCGGAGGACCTGGGGGAGTTGGACCGGTTCTGTGAGGCGATGATCGCGATTCGTGGGGAGATCGACGCGGTGGCGGCGGGTGTGTGGCCGGCGGGGGACAATCCGCTGGTCAACGCTCCGCATACGGCGGCGATGGTGTCGGCCGACGAGTGGGATCACGCGTATTCGCGGTCGGTGGCGGCGTATCCGGGTGGGGTGGACGCGGCAGCGAAGTATTGGTCACCGGTGCGGCGTATCGATGGTGCTTTCGGTGACCGGAATCTGGTGTGCGTGTGTGACTGATTGACGATGGGTGGCCCGGTGTGGTGACGCGGGAGTGGTTGTCGCGGCGCCGGGCCTCATGCCTGTGACCTTGCCCGGTTTGTTGGCGGGCCGGGGTGGGTCAGGCGGTGATGAGGGTGTGCGGGGCGGGGCCTCGGTGGGGGTTGATGGTGCTGCCGTCGGGGAGGATTTCGCCGGTGTCCTCGAAGAGGATCACTCCGTTGCAGAGAAGGCTCCACCCCTGTTCGGGGTGACAGGCGGTGACTCGCGCGGCTTCCCGGTCGGGGGCGTCGGCGGTGGGGCAGGGTGGCTGGTGGTCACACATGGGAAACAGCTCCGGGTGGTGTGATGTCGTGGTCGCGATGACCAATGACGCACACTACTCCTTCGGCGCGATCATGAAGCTATGTGACTGCTCGAGGGCGCGATCATGAAGCTAGTTGTCATGATCGCGCGTTGGGGCGCGGGTTGAAGGGGGTCACAGAGTGGGGGAGAACAACGCGGTGAGCACCACTTGGCTGATGTCGAATGATGTGGGCGACGAATAGCTCGGGGCCTTGGTCGCGGCAGAGATTTGGCGCAGGACGTCTGAGTTGGCGTCTCCGCCGAGGCCGATGGTGACGACGGACACCGGATTGTCGTCGGCGCCGCACGTGCTCTTGAGGTCGGAGACCAGCTCGGCGAGGTTCAGCGGGCCACCGTTGTCGGCGGCGGATCCGTCAGTGAGCAGCAACACGAGGTTGGCCGATCCGGCTTGATAGCGGCGCCGCGCCTCCTGACACGCGGCCTGCACCGGCCGAAAAAGGCCGGGGCGCCCGTCGACGCGCAGGTCCTTGACGGCGGCGTTGACCAGTTCCCGATGGGTCTTCTCGCCGGTGAGACTTCCGAGGGGCGTCATCGGCAGCACGCTGAGGTTGTCGTCGCCGCTTTCGAACGGGGCGAAGGACCAGATTCCGACTTTCGCGGTGTCGTCGAAGAGCCGCAACGCGTCGAGAGCGGCGGCCTTGGTGAGGTCGAGTCGGCTCTTGCCGGTGCCGGCGACGGTGTCGGCCATCGACCCGGATGTGTCGAAGAGGAAGAGCACGTTGGTGGGGCGGGTGATGGCGGTCCACGCCGCGGCGGCGTGCTGCACCGATTCGGGCAGCAGATAGACGCGGGGGAGGGTGGTGAGTTTCGCGCGAACCCCGTTGTCGTCGTTGATGACCGAACCAGCCGTACGGTTGCTGTCGCGCAGTCCGGCGGCGAGGAACGCGGCCCGCCCGGACTCGCCGCGCAGGTGGGCGAGGAACGCGGCGGCGACGCGTTGGCGTTGTGTGGTCGCCCATGGCGCGTTGAGGACCAGATAGGGAAAGTCGGCCTCGGCGGTGCCGTCCTTCGGATAGACAGCCACCAGTGGAGTTGTGGGCTTCGCGGTGTTGTAGGCGACGACGTCCTGTTCGAGCACGGGGAACGCGGATATGTAGGTCAGGGCCTTCGACGCGCCCTGCCCGGACGCGTTGCGTAACCCGGCGAGGAATTCGTCCGTGCTGCCGGCTCGGACCTTGATGGCGGTGCGGAGACTGACCAGCGCGGCCTGCTCGGCTTTGCTGATGTCGCCGTCCTCATCGGTGTCGGAGATCGACAGGAGGGCGAGCAGCCCGGCGGTGGAGGTCTGCGGATCGGACAGGCCGACCTTGAACTCGCCCCACTCCTTGTGGTCGTAGGAGCCCCATCCGCCGGCGGCGTTCATCCGGGCGATGATCTGCCGCCAGGTCAGGGGAGTCTGGGGCAGAGCGGCGGCGTCCGCCAGTTGTTTGGGCATCGCGACGACGGTCGGGGTGCGGGCAAGGCTCGGTTGCCGGTCGGGCAGGAGCCGTTCGGCGTCCGGGTCGACGGAGGCTTTGCGCGCCCAGGCGCTGGAGTCGGGAATCCAGACGTCGGGTGCCGGACCGGCGGCGGTGTCCCATTCGTCGGCGAGCGCGGTGGCGACGGTGGCCGATTCTTTGGCGGTGACGGTCACGTTCGCACAGGTGTTGTCGACTGTCGGGTTGGTGGTGTTCCAGTCCTGTGCGACCTGGCGAAGGATGTCTTCGAGTCGGGGGGTCGCGACGATTGTGGCGGTGACTGTCGCGGAGCATCGGGTGTCGACGAGGTAGATGGCGCCGGTGGTGAGTCCGGCGGCGATGAGAACGAGGACGGTGGTGATCGTCATCCATCGTTTGATTTGGTAGCGGCGTCTCGGTCGACCGCGCCGGTGCGACCGAACGCTGGCGGGACGGTCGTTAGGCGCCATGCGCGGTGCCTCCGCTGTGGGATCGGGCCATGAGGACGCCGCACAGTCTATGTGGTTGTCAACGTCGTCGCCCGGGCGCGTGGGGGTGGTGATCTGGAGGTGACAACCCGGGCCTTGACAAACTGACGATCTGGTCAAGAATTGTCAGCATGTCTGATGAGCGGGTGGAGCGCATCCTCGACGCGGCCTATCACTGCTTCATCCGGCATGGCATCCGCAGAACCACGATGGACGACATCGCGGCCGCGGCCGGCATGTCCCGACCGGCGGTCTATCAGTACGTCCGCAACAAGGAGGACGCCTTCCGGCGGCTCGCCTTCCGCATCTTCGACACCACGCTCATGAACGCGCGCGTCGCGGCTGACGCGGACGGCACCCTCGCACAGCGAATGGACCGGATCCTCGCCGTCAAACTGTGCCTGACTCAACAGATCTGCACCGAAAGCCCGCACGCGCCCGAACTCATCGGCGAGACCTCCCGGATCTCCGCCGACCTGGAGCGTGCCTTCACCACGGCGATGACCGAACTGCTTGTCCAGACCATCAGTGACGCGGGCGCCGACGCCGGACTGGTGATCAGCGCCGCCGGCGCCCGCGAGGTCGCCGAACTGGCCTTCGCCCTCACCCGGGGTCTCGAGGCCGACCTCAGCGATCCGCACCTGCCCCGGGAACGGCTACGCAACGGCGTCGCACTGCTCGTCGCCGGACTCGCCGCCACCAGCGTCCCCACATCCACACCCTGACCCCCACTGACGGAAGAGACCCCCACATGACCACAGTTCTCATCACCGGCTGCTCCTCGGGCATCGGCCGGGCCACGGCGGCGCGCCTCGCCCGCCGCCGCGACCTGACCGTCTATGCCACGGCCCGCCGTGTGGAGACGCTCGTCGACCTCGCCGCTGCCGGCTGCCGGGTGCTCGCCCTCGACGTCACCGACGAGTCGTCGATGACCGCCGCCGTCGCAGCCGTCGAGGCCGAACACGGCCACGTCGACGTGCTCGTCAACAACGCCGGATACGGCGAATACGGCACGATCGAGGAGGTGCCGATCGACCGGGTACGGGCCCAGTTCGACACGAACGTCTTCGGTCTGGCCCGCCTCGTGCAGATCGTCCTGCCCGGCATGCGGGCCGCCAGGGGAGGCCGTGTCATCAACGTCAGCTCGATGGGCGGACGAGTCGTCTTTCCCACGGGCGGCTACTACCACGCGAGCAAATACGCGGTCGAGGCGCTCAGCGACGCCCTTCGATTCGAAGTCGCGCCCTTCGGCGTCCACGTCGTCCTCGTCGAACCGGGCGCCATCCGCACCGAATTCGGAACGACCGCCGCGGACACACTCACCGGTTCCGCACCGACCGACGGTCCCTATGCCGCGCTCACCGCGACCTCCCGAAAGGTCACCGAGGAGACGTACCGGTCCCGGCTGCTCGCCGCCGAACCCGACTCGGTGGCGAAGACGATCGAACGGGCGATCACCGCACGCCGCCCCCGCCCGCGTTATATCGTCACCGGCGCCGCCCGGGTGCTCGTGCACCCCGACGACTCTTCGGCGCCCGGTTCTTCGACGCCCTGCTGCGTCAACAGTTCCGCGCCGGCTGACGCACACCGTCGGCGCGTCGCTCACGTCGCCCCACATCCCCGCAGACGACAATCACCATATGCCCGCAGAATATGGTGAAAACCGCTCAGGTCGTCTCACGGTGGTTCCGACGTCCGCGGCCCCGACACCACCCGAGCAGCCGACCGGCCCGCCCGCGATCGGCGCCAGGACACGGGCCCGTGTCACCACCGCGCCCGGACCCCGCTCACCCGGCCAGCCCGGACCCGGCTTCGCGCTGCCCGAAGCCCCCCACACTCAACGGTCCATCACCGTCGGTTCGCCCGCCCGCGCCCGCCACGCGCTCGACCAAGCCATGGCAGAACTCCTCGACGGCCGGGAACGACTGTGGGTCCTCGAGGCCGGTGCCGGCGAGCGCCCGCTGTTCGGACTGCCCGAAGACGCCTACATCGTCGGCGTCGCACCCGACCGCAAGGCCCTGCACCGCAACCAGCGACTCGACGAACGCGTCGTCAGCGAACTCGCCGAATATCGCCCGTGGGCCACCGGATTCGACCTCATCACCTGCTGGAACACTCTCGACGCGCTCGACGACCCGGCGCCCGTTCTCGGCCGTTTCGCGACGTGGACCGCCCCCGACGGGCTCGTCGTGCTCGCCGTGCCCAATCTGCTCAGCCCCCACGGACTCGTCACCCGACTCACCCGTCGACGCCGACTGCGTCGCAGTCTCATTCCGTCGCGGCTGCGACGTCGGTTCGCCGCGCACGGTTTCACCGCCGTCTTCGAAGCGTTCTTCGAAGACGGCGACCAGGCCGCGTTGCGCCGCCGGCTGCACGTCACCCACGGATGGTGGAAGACCCTTCAAGCCGTCGTACGGGTGCTCAGCTGTGGTCTTCTCGACGCGGCCCGCACCGACTACATCGTCGTATTCCGTCGCGGCGTCTGAGTGCCGGCGCCCGACGGGCGCCGGCACCACTGCTGCGCTGAGAGGGTTGTGCGCCGATCCGCGCGTACCGATGTGTTGTTGGTATGGTCTCGTGCCGTGGACGACAGAGCCCGCACGGTCGCGGAACGCGGCGACGAGACCCCTCTGCCCGACGGTTCGCCCCAGCGTCCTGAGGCGGTGCGGGTGCGATATCACGTCATTCCGGCGCTGGTGGTGCTGGCCATGGTGGCGGCCTTCACGGTGGGCAGCGTCGTTGTCTTTTCGCTCGTGTTCCTTCTCGACGACGAGTTCGACGGTTGGGCGGTCCTGGCCGGACTGGCGAAGGGGACCGGTGTGGCGGTGGGGGCGTCGGCGGCGTGTGTCGTGCTCGGCATCGGGCTGGACTGGCTGACCCGCGCCGTGCCGGCGTATATCCGGTGGGCCGCGCCGGTTCCGTTGCCGCTCATCGGGATCGTCATGGTCGTCATCGACGTGAACAGTGTCGGTTGGTATGTCGCGGTGCTGGGTGTCGTGTTCTGCGCGTATTGGGCGGTGTTCCTGGCGCAGGCGGTGGTGGAGCGGGTGGTCCGGTGGGCGTGGGGGCGGGTGCGGAGCCGGCCGCGCAGGTCCAACTTGACATAATGTTCATTATCGAATCGGCGGAGTAGGGGCGCGCGGGTCGCTCGCCGACCGTCACGACATCTGAGTCTCACCCACCGTGACGTCACCGGCCGTCGGTGCGAGTCAGCGGGACCCGGCGTTTCGGCCGCCGACATGGGGCATATCGCGCGTTGAACGCTGTTTGTCGGATGAGGCTCTCCACGCAGGGTGACCAGGTGGCCTCGGGGGCCGGCTGGAGGCTGGCCGCGCTCACCCTACGTAACCCAGGTCACATTCCGGCATTTCGGGCATGGCCTCGCGGGGGTCGGCGGTTGTGACTGAGCGTATCCACCTACCGCTTCGGAAGGACGGAACAGCTCATGTCCAAGATCGACCGCATTCTCCGTGACCGACTCGCCACGATCGCGCGCCACCCGCGCAGCCGCACCCGCACGGCAATGGCAGGCGTCGCGCTGGCGGTCGTCGCCGGCCTGGCGGCGCCCGCGGCCGCCTCGGTGGCAAAGGTGACCATGCAGGATCCGGCGAGTCCGACGAATCCCGTCGCGGTCGCCAAGGCCGCCAACGAGCTGAACGGGCACCCCACGAAGGCCAACAAGGCCAAGACCGCCAAGCCGAAGAAGAAGAAGAAGAAGCGAACACCAAGGCGGCCCCGCCGTCGACCAAGAAGCTGCACCCGCGGGGCATCACCGCCAGCCAGACCTCGTTCAACCCGAGCAAGGCGCAGGTGCGCAACGCCGAGGCGATCATCAAGACCGGTCAGAAGATGGGTCTGCCGCCCCGCGCGTGGGTGATCGCCGTCGCCACCTCGCTGCAGGAGTCGACGCTGCACAACTACGGCAACCTGGGCGACCGCAACGACCACGACTCGCAGGGCCTGTTCCAGCAGCGTCCGTCGTCGGGCTGGGGCTCGCCGAAGCAGATCACCAACCCGCAGTACGCGTCGCGGGCGTTCTACAAGAGCCTGACGAAGGTCGACGGTTGGAAGAGCCTGCCGCTGACCGCCGCCGCCCAGTCGGTGCAGGTCTCGGCCTTCCCGGACCACTACGCCAAGTGGGAGAAGATGGCGGGCGACCTGGTGCGCGGTAGCTACGGCTCCGGCCCCTACGCCCAGCACTTCACCAAGTAAGGAACCACCGCACCACCACCACCGCACCACAGCGGCGCCGGTCACGACCCCCCAGTCGTGACCGGCGCCGCTTGCGTGTGTCGGGTGGGGTCGGTGTGTCGGTGGGGAAATGTCGCCGTAGCCTGATAGGAAGATTCAAACACACGTACGGAGGATGCGATGGTCTCCCCCACCGCGGCCCGCGGGATCTCGGACACCGAGCACGGGCTCTCGACCACTGACCTTGAGCTCATCCGTGACGCTCTCACCGGCGGACGCAAGCCCAAAGTGGTCTTCACCGCGTCTGCCGGCCAGATCGCCGGCCAGATAGGGCAGGTCACCGAGCTGACCAACCCGGATGTGTCAGACGAGTGGATCGTCGTCCGGTTCGGCCGTGATGAGCTTCCCTTCGCGCCGGGCGACCTCGCCATCCCGCCGAAGGGCTCGTCGACACGCAGGACCGAACAACGCAAGAACACCCCGGCGCCCGCCGACACCGAAGTCGCGGCCCCCGCGCCACCCCCCTTCCTGGAGCCGGCCCCCCGACGGGTCGGCCGCACCTCATCAGTCCCCAACCCCCGTGAGGAGTCATCCGTGTCGAGGTCCACCCCGTCCGCGCCATCCGCTACCCCCACCGCCACAGTGGGGGCCGCACAGTCGAAACCGGCCGACCGGGGCACCGCCGCGAAGAACGCGGCCGACAGGCCGGCTGACGCGACTCCCGGCACCGGCGGCGCGGCGGACACAACCGCGACCACACCAGACAAGACCCCCACGCCTGCCGGCGAGCGGCGGCCCGCGAAGGCCGCTCGGGTCAAGGCGCCGGCGAGTCTGACGGTGACGTTGGCCTACACCGATCGGGAGTGGACGATCGCGGCGAATCAGGGCACCAAGGCGCTCGCGAAGCCATATGTCATCAAGCCCGCCGAGGCGTTGAAGATGGTGGCGATGATCGACGTGCCGGGGGTTCATGACGCGGTGGAGAACATCATCGCGACGGAACGTGCCGAGGCCGAGCAGCACGCGCTGCGTCTGCGTGCGGAGCTCGCCGAGATCGAGGCTCGGCTGACGGAGTTGACCAACGGCGAGTAATGACGCGGCGGGTGGGGCGTGACCCGGGCGGGGCGACGTGGCACTATCGGCGCACCATGGAGACTGTGTCGTCACCCGCCCAGGGTCACCTGCCGACCTCGCCCTCGCCGGTCAGTGCCGCGAGCACCGTGTCGTTGCCCGACGGGGCTGGCGGGCCGACTCGTCGGTGGCGGGTTCCGGTGTTGTGGCGGTTCGCGATGGGGTTGGCGCGGGTGGTGGTGCCGGCCGTGTGCCGGTTGCGGATCGTCGGTGACGTGCCGGCTCATGTGCGGGGTGGGCCGGTGATCCTGGCCGGGAACCACATCGGCGTGTTCGACCCGGTGTGTTTCACCGCCGTGAGTGGCCGACTTGGTGTGGCGCCGCGGATGATGGCGACCGGTGGGGTGTTCCGGGTGCCGGTGGTGGGTGCGTTCATGCGCGCCGCAGGGCACATTCCGGTGCATCGGGGTCGTGACAGTGCTGCGGACGCGGTGCCGGCGGCGGTCGCCGCGTTGCGGGATGGTTCGACGGTCTTCATCTATCCGGAGGGTCGCGTCGGGTTGGATCCGGGCATGTGGCCGGAGCGGGCCAAGACCGGGGTGGCGCGGCTGGCGCTCGCGACGGGCGCGGCGGTTGTTCCGGTGGCGACGTGGGGGTCCCACGAGGTGATCGTCTATCACGGCTCCTCGTCGATGGTGTGGAGTTTGGTGCGGTCGGTGTGGCGTCGGCCGCGGGTGACGGTGCGGTTCGGAGCGCCGGTGGACCTGAGTGATCTGCGTGATGGTGTGGTTGGGCACGCACAGCGTGCGAGTGAACGGATCATGGACGCGGTGACGGCCGAGCTCGCGGAGATCCGCTCGGGGGCCGGGGGTGGGGTTGATGAGTCCCGGCTGCCGCGGTTCATCGACCCGACCCGTCCGGTGAGCGGGGCGCGGGTGCATCGGGGTGGTCCGCGGTCGGTCGGCGGGGTCGGGCGGGGTGTCTCGACGCCCGCCGACGGGGTTTAGGGGGCGGGTCCGCGAATGTCGCACCGGTTCGCTTATCTCGACGAACGGCCGCCGATCGCGTTCGCGCATCGGGGCGGGGCCGCCGCCGGCGACGAGAACTCGCTGGCGGCGTTCGGGCGGGCGGTGGCGGCCGGTTATCGCTATGTGGAGACCGATGTGCACGCGACCCGCGACGGGGTGGCGGTGGTCTTCCACGACGCGACCCTCGACCGGGTGTTGGGGCGGCCGGGGCGGGTCGAGGAGCTCACATGGCGGGATCTCGCGTCGGTGCGCAGCGGCGGGGCTGCGATGCTGCCCCGCTTGGACGAGGTGCTCGACGCGTGGCCGCAGATCAGGTTCAACATCGACATGAAGGCCGACGCGTCGGTGGACCCGGCGATTGAGACGGTGTGGCGGTTGGGCGCGCGGGATCGGGTGCTGTTGGCGTCGTTTGACGACCGGCGGATTCGATGGGCGAGGCGTGTCGGTGGGCCCCGGTTGGCGACGTCCATGGGGCAGCGGGAGGTCGCCGCGCTGCGGTTGGGCTCGTTGGTCGGGCGGGGGTTGTTCGGTTTCGTGCCGGGTGTCGCGGCCGTTCAGGTTCCGGTGTCCTATGCCCGGTTACGGGTGGTTGACGCGCGCTTTGTGCGCCACGCGCACCGGCTCGGGATGCAGGTTCATGTCTGGACGATTGACGATCCTGCCGAGATGCAGGACTTACTTGATCTCGGAGTTGATGGCATCATGACCGATCGCATCGAGGTTCTCCGCGATGTTCTGATCGCCCGCGGCCAGTGGCCATCCGGTCGTCCGACTGGACCCAACCAGGTCGCCTGAATTGCGAGAGTTGGCCGACCATGACCGTCCCCGCGAGTGGAGACGACACCCCCGACTGTGTCGCGCAGTCGGCTGCTGTCCCGGCTGAGACGCCGGTGGTGAGCACCCGCAAGGAGCGGGTGGGCTGGTATTTCTACGACTGGGCCAACTCGGCCTTCTCCACGACGGTGATCACCGTCTTTCTCGGCCCCTATCTGACGTCGATCGCCGAGCGGGCCGCCGGGTGCGAGGGCGCGGCGTGCGACTCGGCGCGCATCTCGGTGCTGGGGTTGCCGGTCGCACCCGGCGCGTTGTTCGCCTATGCCGTGTCGTTGTCGGTGTTGCTGCAGGTCATCGTGTTGCCGGTGACCGGCGCGATCGCCGACCGGTCGGCCCACCGCAAACAGCTGCTCGCCCTGCTGGCCTACATCGGGTCGGGGGCGACCACCGCGATGGTGTTCCTGACCGGTGAACGTTATCTGCTCGGGGTGGTGCTGTTCCTCATCGCCAACATCGCGTTCGGCGCGAGCATCGTCGTCTACAACTCGTTCCTGCCACAGCTGGCCGACGCCGACTCACGCGACTCGGTCTCCAGCATCGGGTGGGCGACCGGCTATATCGGTGGCGGCCTGTTGCTGCTCATCAACCTCATGGCGATCGTGTTGAAAGGCGACGGCGACACGCTGTTCGGGATTCCGATGACGACCGCCGACATCGCCCGGTGGAGCATCGTCTCCGCTGGTCTGTGGTGGGCCGCGTTCACCACACTGCCGTTGTTGACGCTGAAGAACCACCCGTCGACCGCGGCGGAGACCTCCGAGAAGCGTCGCGCGGTCGTCGCCGACGGGTTCCGTCAGCTGTGGGACACCCTCCGGCACCTGCGGGCGTACCCGTTGTCGTTGTTCTTCTTGATCGCCTTCTTGGTCTACAACGACGGCATCCAGACGGTGATCACCATGGCGAGTGTCTTCGCCGACAAACAACTGGGCCTGGAACAGGAAGTGCAACTACAGACGATCCTGCTCGTGCAGTTCCTCGCTTTTGGCGGAGCGTTGCTGCTGGGGCAGGTCGCCAAACTGGTCGGCGCGTGGAAGACCGTGCTCGGCAGCCTGGTGATGTGGACCGTCGTGGTCGGCATCGCCTATTTCCTGCCGGAGAAGAAACCACTCGCGTTCATGGCGTTGGGGATCCTCCTGGGACTGGTGCTCGGCGGCAGCCAGGCGTTGAGCCGGTCACTGTTCAGTCAACTGATCCCCAAGGGCAAAGAGGGCGAATACTTCGGCCTCTATGAGATCTCCGACAAGGGAACGAGCTGGTTGGGGCCACTGCTGTTCGGCTTGGCCTATCAGGCCAGCGGCAACTACCGGGTCGCGATCCTCTCGCTGGTCGCGTTCTTCATCATCGGGTTCCTGGCGCTCGCCGCGATTCCGATGCGGCGGGCGATCATCGCCGCCGGCAACACCCCGCCGCACGTGCTCTGATTTGACGGTGGTCACGGCTAGGCTCCCTGGCCGTGACCACCTCCTCATCGACCGCGCCGTCGATCAGCGCTCAACCGACCACCACCGAACCACTCGCCGCCCCCGGGCCGCTCCCCCGACCATCCGTCGCCGACCGGCGGGCCCGCGACCGGGCGAAGTTGAAGTTCTTCTACGGTCCGATGGACTGCGGCAAGTCGACCCTCGCCCTCCAGATCGACTACAACCACTCCCACCAGGGGCGCCGCGGCGCGGTGCTCACCTGCAACGACCGTTCCATGGGCGCCCGGGTGAGCACCCGCATCGGCCTCGTGCGCGACGCGGTCGAGGTGACCGACGGGCTCAACCTCGTCGACCTCGTGCGCGCGCGATGGTCCGCCGGCGAGCGGTTGGACTATCTCATCTGCGACGAAGCGTGTTTCTACACCGTCGACCAGGTCGAGCAGATGGCGGACCTGGTCGACCTGCACGACGTCGACGTCTACGCGTTCGGGCTCGCCAGCTCGTTTCGGGCGGAGCTGTTCCCCGCGTCCAAACGGCTCTTCGAACTCGCCGACGAGGTCGCCCGGTTGCAGGTCGAGGTGCTGTGCTGGTGCGGGCGGGAGGGCAACCTCAACGCCCGCGTCGTCGACGGGGTCGTCGCCAGGGAAGGCGAACAGGTCATGATCGGCGACACGGCGAGCGGGGACGAACAAGACACACCGGCGCAGGTGCACTATCAGGTGTTGTGTCGACGGCACTACCGCGCCGGGCTGCTCACCGCGCCGGAACCGCCCCGACTCTGAAACGGGTTGTCAGGCCGGGGTGGTGCGGCGCCGGGACCGGGCCGCCCACACCGTGTAGGCGGGGTCCCGGTCGAGATTGTGTCGGTCGCGGTCATAGCGTCGGGTGGTGCGTGGGTCGGCGTGGCCCATGGCGTCCTGCACGTCTTCCAACGCGACACCCTCCGCGCGTGCGGTGGTGGCGAACGCGTGACGCAGCGAGTGCGGCGACAGGTGCTCCCACGCGGGGATGCCGGCCTGGTGGGCGAGGCGGCGCACCAGGCGGAACACGGCGTGCCGGTCGACGCGGGAGCCGGTCGCGGTGACGAACAATGGTCCGGCGGGCGCCGGGCCCGCGGGCGGGGTGCGTTGCGTCAGGTAGGCGTCGAGGGCGGCGCCGCTCGCCGGGGTCAGCGCTCGCCGGCGGCGGGCCCCGCCCTTGCCGATGAACCGCAGGCTGCGGTGGCCGCGTTCGAAACCGATGTCGTCGACGTCGAGGCCGATGACCTCGCTGACTCGCAGGCCGAGGTCGGCGAGCAGGGTGATGACGGCGCGGTTGCGCAGTCGGGTGGGCGTGGGGTCCGTGTCGGCGGCGATGAGCAGCGCGTCGACCTCGTCGGGGCTCAGGCCGATCGTCGCGGAGTGGTCGCGGGCGACTCTGGGCCGGTCGGCGCCGCCGACCGGGTTGTTCACTACGACGTCGAGCCGGGTCAGGAATCCATACCAGCTGGAGAGTCCGGAGAGTTTGCGGGCCACGGTGGTTGGGGTGAGTGCCCGCCCGGTTCGTGGATCCAGTGTGGACTCAAGGTGTCGGGCGTAGGCGTTGATGTGAAGGAAGGTCGCGGCGAGCGGGTCGATGTCGTGTTCGGTGCACCAGGTCAGCCACGTGTTGACGTCGCGGCGGTAGGCGTCGCGGGTGTGGGCGGACAATCGCCGGTTGTGAAGCCAACCTTCGGTGAAGGCGTCCCACTGGTGGCGGGTCGCGGGGGCGGCTGGCGTGTGTGCGCGGGTCAGCTCGCCCATCATGGTGATCACGCTAACACCTCGACTCCCGTCGAAGCGTCGGCTCTGGCCGCTGGCCTTCTGGCGCGATCATGAAGCTACTTGTCATGATCGATGGTCCGACAGGTCAACTAGCTTCATGATCACGCGGGAAGGGCGGGCGGGAAATCGCGCGGGGTAGGGTCGACATCATGATCGAACGGGTTGAGCAGCTGATGCGTCACGTCGCGGCCGAGGTGATTGTGCCGCGGTTCCAGCGGCTCGACGCGTCGGAGATCCACGAGAAGGGGCCCAGCGACGTGGTCACGGTGGCCGACCGGGAGGCGGAGGAGCGCCTCACCGCCGAGCTCGCCGCGTTGCTGCCCGGTTCGCGCGTCGTCGGTGAGGAGGCGGTCGCCGCCAACCCGACGCTGCTTGAGACCGTGTCGCATCCGGGCGCGGTGTGGTTGGTGGACCCGCTCGACGGCACGGCGAACTTCGCCCAGGGAATCGGCCCGTTCGCGGTGATGGTGGCGTTGCTGCGGGCCGGGCAGACCACGGCCGGGTGGATCCTCGACCCGCTCTCCGGTGACGTCGCCGTCGCCGAGCGGGGATCCGGCGCCTATCTCAACGGGGTTCGGACACGGGCCAGCGACCAGGTGCCCGCCGCTCACGCGCTGCGGGGCTCGACCCTCGTGCGACGCATGCCACCAGAGCACCCGTTGGCGGCGATGCGTGCCGGCGCCGGCGAGGACACCGGCGAGCCCGGTGGCCCGCCGGTGTGGCGTCCCGGCCGTGGTTGCGCCGGCTACGAATACCCGTCGATCCTGCGCGACGAGACGCAGTTCACGTTCTTCTGGCAGACCATGCCGTGGGACCACGCGCCAGGGGTGCTGCTGGTGGAGGAGTCGGGTGGGGTGGCGGGCTGGTTGGACACGACCCCATACACGCCGACGCGGCGGGATCAGGGTCTGCTCGTCGCACGCAACCCGGGCGTCTGGAGGACCGTGCGCGACGAGTTGTTGACTGTCGCCGACGCCGGCTGACGGCCTACACCGTCGCCACGAGGATCGCCGAAACGAGCAGACACAACTTGTGCAGGGACTGGTCGGCGACATACATGCCGCAGACCGGCGTGGTCGTCTCGGCGAAGCGCGGCGAGCGGGTGGCTCGCAGCACGGCCCGCACCGGCCACCGCCGGTCCAGCACCCCGTGGGTCACGAGCGAGAATCCCAGCCCGGCGACGAGGCCCCACGCTGACAAGGGCAACCCGAGCACGGTCAGAGTGCCGATCAACACCGCCGCCGCCGCCGCGTGATAGACGGCGAGATGACCGGCCATCGCCCGATATCCGCGCGGGCTCGAGTCGGCCTTGTGAGCTGCCTGCTCGTCACTTTGCAGCACGTGGTCACCGATGTGGTGCGCGACCAGCAGGGCGAGCATGGAGACGGCGAAGACGACCGGTCGGTCGTCGTCTGGTGTGAACGTCATGGCGAGCATATTGGCCTGGACAGATGCGCCGCGTCTGCGTCGCAGATTACACCTGGGGTGTGACCAGCGTCGCGATTGACGCCTCTGGGCGGTCGTGGTGCCCGCCTGAGCCGGCGATGGTCGGGGGCCGGGTAGGGTCGATCCGACCACCAGACTTCCCCGTGGAGGATGCTGATGTCCGCAGACAGCGCGGCCGCGACGCTGACCACGTCGACGCCGGACGACCTCGCCCGAGCCGTCGACGACACGGTGGCGGCGGCCACCGCCGGGTTCGCGGCCGTGAAGGCCGGTGCCGCCACGGCGGCCGCCCCGCTGAGCGTGCTCGACACCTATGACGAGGCGATGGCCGCGCTCGGCGACACGACCAACCGGATGGACCTCATCGCGGTCACCCACCCGCAGCCGGCGATGAGGTCCGCGGCCGAGGCCGCGAAACAGTCGTTGGCGAAGGTGCTCACCGACGTCTCCCTCGACCGGGATCTCTATGAGGCGCTCACCCGGATCGACGCGGGGCTCGACGACGCCCACGCCGACGCGGCGACCCGGCACTATGTCGCGAAGACCCTGCGGGACTTCCGCCGCGCCGGTGTCGACCGTGACGAGCCGACCCGTGCACTCGTACGGGAGCTTCAAGAAGAACTGGTCACCCTCGGCCAGGACTTCGACCGCAACATTCGCGCGGACACCCGCGTCGCCAGGCTCGCCCCGACGGCGTTGGCGGGACTGCCCGACGACTATGTGCGCGCGCATCCGGCCGGCGACGACGGGCTTGTGGAGATCACCACTGAATATCCCGATATCGTGCCGTTTTTGCGTTACAGCGTCGACGAGGCCGCCCGCGAGCAGTTGTGGCGGCTGTTCCGCATGCGGGGATATCCGGCCAACCAGCCGGTGCTCGCGGCGCTCATCCACCGCCGCCGCCGCCTCGCCACCGTGCTCGGCTATTCCAGCTGGGCGCAGTATGTCGCCGAGGACAAGATGATCGGCAGCGCCTCGAACATCGCCGACTTCATCGACCGGATCACCGTCGCCGCCGACCGTCGGGCCGCCGAGGACTATCAGCAGCTGCTGACCCGCAAGCAGGTCGACGACCCGACCGCGACCCGCGTGCAGCCGTGGGACAGCGCACACCTCGACGACCGAGTCAAAGCCGAACAGTTCGCGTTCGACACGCAGGCCATGCGTCCCTACTTCGAATACACCCGGGTCAAGGCCGGGCTCATGAGTCTGGTCGAAGACCTTTTCGGCGTACGGTTTATCGCGCGCGCTGACATCGTCGGCTGGGACCCCGAGGTGGAGTGCCACGACGTGCTCCGCGGCGACGAACTCATTGGCCGGATCTTCCTCGACATGCATCCGCGGGCCGACAAGTTCGCCCACGCGGCGATGTTCACCATGACCACCGGCAAGGCCGGTCAGCGCATCCCGGAGTGCGCACTCGTGTGCAACCTGCCGCGGCCCGGGGCGGAGCCGGCGTTGTTGCAGCACTCCGACGTGTCCACCTTCTTCCACGAGTTCGGTCACCTGCTGCACCACATCTTCGGTGGACACACCCGATGGGCGGGCACCAGCGGCATCAGCACCGAATGGGACTTCGTCGAGGCGCCGTCGCAGCTGCTCGAGGAGTGGGTGCGTGACCCGGAGGTGCTCGCCCGGTTCGCCGTGCATCACGCCACCGGCGAGGCGTTGCCGGCGCCGATGGTCGAGCAGCTGCGCGCCGCCGACGAGTGCGGCAAGGGCCTCGCCGTGCGGCAACAGATGTTCTATGCCGCGTTGAGCCTGCAGTTGTATCTGCGCGACCCCGACGGGCTCGACCCGGCGGCGGTGGAGAAGGAACTCTATGAACGGCTCACCCCGTTCCCCTTCGTCGACGGCACCTATCTGCACCTGAGCTTCGGCCACCTCGTCGACTATTCGGCGATCTACTGCACCTACATGTGGTCGCTGGTCATCGCCAAGGACCTGTTCACGGCGTTTAGCGGGGCCGGACTGCTCGACACCGACACCGCCGAGCGTTATCGCGACACGGTGCTCGCACCGGGTGGCAGCGCACCGGCGGCGCGGCTCGTCGAGGCGTTCCTCGGCCGCCCCTATGACTTCGCCGCCTATCAGGCGTGGCTCGACGCGAAGTAGGGATCGTCGATGACAACCGATCATGTTTTTGACGTCACGGTGACCTGGACCGGTGACCGTGGCACCGGAACCAGCGGATATCGGGACTACGCCCGTGACCACGACGTCGCCACCGACGGGCGGGCCACCATCGCCGGCAGTTCCGACCCGGCGTTTCGCGGTGACCCGACCCGGTGGAACCCCGAACAGTTGCTCGTCGCCGCGCTCTCGCAGTGCCACATGCTGTGGTATCTGCACCTGTGCGCGGACGCCGGTGTCGTCGTCACCGGCTATGTCGACGACGCTACCGGCGTGATGACCACCACGCGGGACACCGGACGGTTCACCGGGGTCACGCTGCGGCCACACATCACGGTCACGCAGACGTCGATGATCGATGCTGCGGTGGCGTTGCACGAACGCGCGCACGAGGTCTGTTACGTCGCCAACTCGGTCAACTTTCCCGTCATCGTCGAACCACGGGTGAGCGTCACGGCCAACTGATCGGCCGTCTCCTGCGCGCCTCTCGTGAGTGCCGGCGACGCGGTGGCAACCATTGGAGCCCCCCGCGTCGTTGAAGCGCCGGAGGGAGGAAGCGTGACACATGACTTCGATTCATATGTGAAAACGGCCTGGCCCCGATTGCTGCGCTCGGCGTGGATGCTCACCGGCGACTGGCACCGGGCCGAAGACTTGGTGCAGACCGTGCTCACCCGCGCATATGGGCGATGGGCGCGTCTGCGTGACGACGCGCCCGATGCCTATCTGCGACGCATGCTGGCCACGACCTATCTGAGTTGGTGGCGACGCAAGTGGCGAGGCGAGATGTCATTCGCGGTGCTGCCCGAACAAGCCCATGTTGACACGTATGGCGAGCCGGATCTGCGCTCCGCGTTGGCGAAAGTGTTGGCGGGTCTACCCCGCCAACAACGGGCCGTGCTCATGCTGCGGTTCCACGCCGATCTGACGGAGGCTGCCACCGCACAGGCACTGGGGATCAGCATCGGCACCGTCAAGTCCTATACCGCTCGCGCGCTGGCGAACCTGCGGGCTGACCCGCGAGTCGCCGCGATCGTCACCGAGCCAGAGGAGGTGTCCCGATGACCATTCGTAGCGCCGAAGACGTCTTCCGCGATGGTGTGCCCACGCCACCGCTCGACCTGGAGCAACCGCCCCTGAGTCGGATCCGGCGCCGCGCCATCCGCCGCAGGGTGGCCATCATCGGATCAGCTGCGGCATCGATCCTGCTCGTCATCGCGGTGCTGCTCTCGCCGCTGGACCTGCCGCTCAAAGACCAGCCGGCGGACCCCCGGCCGACGACGTCGCGGCCGTCAGTCGACGAGATGTTCGGCACGCAGCGGCTGCTGACGTTGGAGGGTTGGCAGGAGTCCGGGCTCGACTCGGCATGGCACACAAAACTGGTGGCGATCGACGGTTTGAGTCAACCGGGTCCGGGGACGGGACCCATGTATCGACCTGAGGCGATCTGGGCGAGCGACGCGTTCCACAATGGACACTACCGCCTGGCGACGACCTTGCCGGACACTCCGCAACCGAAACACGCGATCACCTTCCCGGACGGGAAGAAGATGTCGGTGGACGTGCTCGCGGCGAAGTGGACATTCGTCACGATGGACCACGGAGACGGAGACCCCGCATGCGCGGGGCAGCCGGGTTGTGTGCTGACGGTCACCGGCGTGAGGCTGGGTAAAACGACCATGCGCACCTCACGCGGCACGATCGAGGTGCCGGCGTGGTATTTCACGGTCAAGGAACTGTTCGTGCCGGTCGTCACTGTCGCCATCGACCCAAGCGCGATCACCATGTTCAATCCATCTAGCTGGGCGAAGTCGGTGTCGGACCGACCGGAGGACGGCTACCTGTTTTCCGTGAACTGGATGTCGACGCCCGCGGCACCGGCGGAGCAGGGGCGCACCTTGACTGTGAGCTATGGAAAGAGCGCATGCGATCGTGAGCGTCGTGGTCTGGTTTACGAAACCAACACCATGATTTTCGTGTCCGGGTTCGCCGCCCCATATCGAGTCGACGGACATGTGCCCGATCCGTGCGTCGCTCCGCTACCCGGCGACACTGCGAAGATCCAGCTTCAGAAACCTATCGGGAGCCGAATCATCTTCGACGTCTTCACCGGCACGCCGCTGATCTTCGACGGTAACAGGGGCTGGCGCCCGAATGAACCGGGGCCCAACACTGACCGGATAGACGGACATTAGCGTTTGCGTGATCGTGGTGTTTGCGGTCGTTTCCACGACCCGCAAACACCACGATCACGAACTATGAGTTGCACATTGTTAGCCGATGAGCTAACAATGTGCGGCATGACTACAGACCTGGATGAGGTCTTCTCCGCGCTCGCCGACCCGACCCGTCGGCGCATCCTGGAACTACTGCGGCAACGGCCGAGACGGGCGGGCGAGATCGCGGCGGAGTTCGACATCTCGGCACCGTCGGTGAGCCGGCACCTGCGGGTGCTGCGCCACGGCGGGCTGGTCGCCGAGACCGGCGTCGACCATGACGCGCGCCTTCGGGTCTATCGGCTGCGCCCCGAACCATTCGCAGGTGCGCGGGCCTGGCTCGACCAGGTCGAGGCGTTCTGGACCGACCAACTCGACGCGTTCGCCGAACACACGAAACGACACAGCGAAGGACAACCGACATGAACACCACGACCGGAACCGCCACCGCCCGCGTTGACGTCGCCTGCGACCCGCAGACCGCATTCACCGTCTTTACCGCCGACATCGGAGCATGGTGGAGACGCGGCACGAGCTATTGGAACGACCCCGCGCGGGCTGTCACACTGCGCTTCGAACCCTTCGTCGGCGGCCGTTTCATCGAGGTTTATGACGCCGACAGTGGCGAGGGTTTCACCATTGGCGAGGTGCGCGTCTGGGAGCCGGGCGCGCGGCTCGTCTTTGGCTGGCGGAATCAGGGCTGGAGACCTGATCAGCATACGGAAGTGTCCGTGCGCTTCGAAAAGATCGACACCGGGACCCGGATCACCATCGAGCACAGTGGCTGGGAACAGTTCGATGCAGAGGGAACGCGACCCGGGCAGGGATACGGCCACGGCTGGGGCGAGCTGCTCGGATTCTTCTCGGACCGGATCGCGGCGGCGTAGGCACCTCCGTGAAGCGGGCGGGAAGCGATCCGGTCCGGCGGGCAAGGCGGTCGATCGGCCACCGTGCGTGGCCGGATGGGGCAGTGCCCCGCCAGCCGATCGGTGCGAATGCCTCGCAGCCCCTCGCGAATTCGTCGGCATTGAACCGTTTCCTAACGAAGCGAGCGGCCTCGCCCGTTCGACAGCGCCCATTCGTCTTCTTAAGATCTGCGGCTGCCGGGCCCGTCAACGCCCGGCAGCTCACAGCCTCAGACAGGAGACGCGCAGTGACTGGTCCGCTCCCGGGAGACGACGCTCCCGCAACAATCATCCCGGCCGAGCCCACGTCCCCACCCCGCAACGGTCTCGCCACGGCATCGTTGGTCCTCGGCATCCTCGGTGTCAGCGTCATCGGCCTGATCTTGGGCATCGTGGGCCTGGGACGGGCCAAGAAGGTGGGCCGTGGCAAGGGCAAGGCGTTGGTGGGCATCATCTTGTCGGTGCTGTGGCTCGCCGGGCAGATCACGGTCGGCGTCTATATCGGCACTCACGTGGCCAAAGCCGCAGACCCGGGTTGCGTCGCGGTGAACGCCTTCGTCGACAACGACAAGGCGTTCGACGAGGCGGCCGGCTCGCCGGAGAACCTCAAGGCCGAGTTCCAGCGAATCGTCGCCGGTCTGCGCGACTCGGCGGCGAAGAGCAACAACAGCGAGGCTCGGGCAGCGATCAACAAGCTGGCCGACGACTTCCAGGAACTGCTCGACGCGCTCACCAACGCGACGCCCCCCGCGGAGGATTTGCAGACCAGGGTGGAGGCCGACGGCAACGCGGTCGACAAGGCGTGCGGCGTCATCACCGCGAAGTAAACCCGCGCGACGCGAGCCAACACACTGTGGGGAGGACCGGATATCCGGTCCTCCCCACAGTGGTGATCAGTGCCGTGGGGTCGTCGGCGAGTCCAGCCAGGTGTTGATGAGCGTGGTCAGATCCCGCCCGGTGTGTGTGTTGACGAACGCGATGAACGTGGCCCTGTCGGCCACGCTGTCGCGGTGCTCCTGCACCCATGCCTTCGCGAGATCATCAAACGCCTTGTCGCCGATCAGCTTGCGGATCTCGTGCAGCATGGCGGCTGGGCAGTAATACACGTTGCCCGCGCCGAACAGGTTGGCTTTGGGCTTTCCGGGTGGACCGTAGTCCGCCCGGAACTGGGCGTCGCGCACGTCGAGCTCCTCCTGGAGGTCAAACGGCTCGCCCTGCGCCTTCTCATAGAGCAACTGGACATACATGGCCCAGCCCTCGTTGAGCCACATGTCTTTCCAGGTTGACGTGGTCACCGAATCGCCGAACCACTGGTGGGCAAGTTCGTGAAGCACGACATAACGCACTTCCTTCATCCTTTGCGGGGCGTTGCGCCTCACGTGACTCCCGAGCGTCACCATCTGCTGGGTCTCCATCGCCGAGCGCGAGTCGACGACGACGACCCCGGCGGAGGGAAACGGATAGGGGCCGAACCGTTGCTCCAGCCAGGTCAGCATCTGCGGGGTCTCACGCAGCACGGGCAGCAGCGCCTCGTCGACAGTGCGATGCCAGTAGGTCACCGGAATCCCGTGCGGCCCCTCGGCGGTCTCCACCGTGTAGCGGCCAACGGCCAACGTGACTAGATAAGCGGAGACCGGGTTGGTGCTGCGGTAGCGGAACGTGTCACCCTCCCTGCCGTTGGGTGTGCCGCTGGCGACGGCTGACCACCCCGACGGCACGGTCACGGCAATGTCATACAGCGCCTTGTCCGACGGCTGGTCGTTGGCGGGATACCAGGTGAACGCCCCGAAGGGCTCCTGCATCGTCATCAGACCGCCCGTGGAGTCCACGGTGAGACCCAGCGGTGCGGTGTCACTGCGTTGCGACGGCATCGGGGTGGTCGTCGGCGTGCCGTGATAGCGCACGTTGAGGGTCACCACGCGGTCGGCGGTGACGGCGACCGGCACACTCAGCCGGTCGCGTGTGACCCGTGACCCCGAGACGTCACGGCCGTCCACCGTGACGCCATCCAACGCGTACGGCGTGAAGTCGAGCGCCACCTCACGAGCGTCTCGCACCGGGCGGATGCGTAGCTCGGCGACGCCGGTCAGCGTCTTCGTGGTGGGAGCCCACTGGAGACGCAGGTTGTAGTGCAGAACGTCGATGTCGGGGTTGCCGCGTGCCGGATAGATGGGGTCGGCCACCGGGTGGGACAGTCCGCCAGAGATGTCGATCGTTTCGGACGGACTGGGGGTGGCCGGGCCGGTCGGACCCGGCCCGGCGTCGGGTGAGGAGTCGCAGCCGGAGACCGCGACGGTGATGGCGCACACAACAGCCACGAGGGGGGACACGCGCATTCCGGCAGAATATCGACGCGCGCCGAGGCGCACGCACGGTGGCGCGCTATCTAGGCGTCTGTCAAACTAGACGCGTGTCGAGTTCCCTGACGGACGAGCGAGCCCCCGCCATCCCCCCACGTCTCTCCTCGCTCGACCGGTTCCTGCCGGTCTGGATCGGCGCGGCGATGATCGTCGGCCTGATTCTCGGCCGAATCGTGCCCAGCGTCGGCGAGGCGCTCGGCGCCACCGGAGGTGGAGTCTCGCCGCCGATCGCCATCGGACTGCTCATCATGATGTATCCGGTGCTCGCGAAGGTCCGCTATGACCGCGTCAGCACCGTCACGGGAGACCGACGACTGCTGCTCACCTCGCTGATCCTCAACTGGATCATCGGTCCGGCCGTCATGTTCGCCCTCGCCTGGACCTTCCTGCCCGACCAGCCCGCCTATCGCACCGGACTGATCATTGTTGGACTCGCCCGCTGCATCGCCATGGTCATCATCTGGAACGACCTCGCCTGCGGCGACCGCGAAGCCGCCGCCGTGCTCGTCGCACTCAACTCCGTCTTCCAGGTATTCGCCTTCGGCCTGCTCGGCTGGTTCTATCTCTCCGTGCTGCCCGAATGGCTCGGCCTCACCACATCAACCCTCGACGTCTCCGCCACCGCGATCGCCCGAAACGTCGCGATCTTCCTGGGCGTCCCACTCGTCGCGGGCTTCCTCACCCGCACGTTCGGGGAACGAATCCGCGGACGCGACTGGTATGAACACCGGTTCCTGCCCCGAATCGGCCCATTCGCACTTTATGGCCTGCTCTTCACCATCATCATCCTCTTCGCCCTCCAAGGCGATGCGATCACCAGCCGGCCCGCAGACGTCGCCCGCATCGCGCTTCCGCTGCTCGCCTACTTCGCGATCATGTGGTCGGGGTCGTTCGCGCTGGGCCGCGCCGTCGGCCTCTCCTACCCGCGCACCGCGACCCTGGCGTTCACCGCCGCCGGCAACAACTTCGAACTCGCCATCGCCGTGGCGATCGCGACCTTCGGCGTCACCAGCGGCGAAGCGCTCGCCGGCGTCGTCGGCCCGCTCATCGAGGTGCCGGTCCTCGTGGCGTTGGTCTATGTCAGCCTCGCCGCGCGACGACGGTTCTTCCCCACAACCACATCGGACAGGACCTGACCGCCATGGCCACGAAACCCACCGTGCTGTTCGTCTGCGTGCACAACGCCGGCCGCTCCCAGATGGCCGCCGGCTGGCTTCGTCACCTGGCCGGAGACACCGTCGACGTGCGTTCCGCAGGCTCCGCGCCGGGCGGGTCACTCAACCCCATGGCGGTCGAGGCGATGCGCGAGGTCGGCATCGACATCACCGCCGCGGTGCCGACGCTGCTCGAGCACGCCGACGCCCGCGACAGCGACGTCATCATCACCATGGGCTGCGGCGACGCATGCCCGATCTTTCCCGGAAAACGCTATGAGGACTGGGCTCTGGCCGACCCCGCCAACCAACCGATCGAATTCGTTCGACACGTACGGGATGAGATCCACACTCGGGTGCGCCAACTCCTCGCCGACCTGTCCGTCGACACCGCAGAGCACTGACCCACGGTCGTGATCGGGCGATGCCCGATCACGACACCTCGCAGGAGTCGGTCGTCTCCGATGCGAAAGCGAAGACGCGCATCGCCTCCGCATCGGCGGGCAGACCATAACCACTCATCAACAGTCTGAAGTTGCCGAACGTGTTGCCGCCCGGCTCATAGAGCCACGAACCCGGCGCGCCGGCCAGCACCCGTACCAGTCGTTGTTGGGTTTCATCGAGCGCGGCAAACGGCGTGCCCTCATCGAGCCTGCCGGCCGGAAACGCCTGCCGCAACGCCGCGCCAGCGACCGTGAGCGCCTCAGACCCGTAGACGTGCGGCAAACGCCCCACCAACGACTCGAACGCCGACCGGGACCACCCGTCGCCGAGCTGGACCAGCGCGATCGCCGCATAACCGGCCAGGTCGCCGTCGAGGAACGGGATCTCGGTGGACGGTTCACTCGGCCCACCCGCCCACGCGAGCAGCGTGGTGGCCGCCGCCGGATGCGCGGTCGCCCCACACAGCCGGGCCAACGCGATCGCCGCACCCCACCGCACGACGTCGCGCGCGTCACCTAACGCGGCCTCCGCGACCGGCACGGCACTCGGGTCGCCGTTGAGGCCGAGCGCGACCAGCGCCGTCGCCGCGACGGCCGACACCGGATCGGCGGCCGCGGCCGCCAGCGCCGCCACGTTGGCCGCCGCTTCGTCGGGAAACCACGCCAAGGCATGGGCCGCGACCGTGCGCACCTCAGGATCGGCGTCGGCGAGCAGTCCCCGAAACGTCTGCGCCCCGGACCGGACCGCCTCATAGACGGCGAGCTCGATGTGGGCGAAAAGACGGACTTGGTCGGCGTCGGGCAGGGACATCTCATAGTCGAACCGGGCCTCGAAGGCGGCCTCGACGTCGTCGTCTCGGTCTTCGTCGTCCTCGACGTCGTCTTCGTCTTCGTCTTCGGCGGCGGCCCGCACTGCGGCGAGCACCGCCGCGCCACCGTCGGCGTCGCGGCGGATGGTGGCGACGTCGACTCCGTGCGGCAGCCACACCTCGTCATAGCCGACCGCGAGATGCGTCACCAGGCGCACGATCGCCGACCGGTCCACGATCGCGGGATCTTCGGCGAGTTCGAGGAGGAACGCGACGGCGTGGGCGCTCGCCTCATAGCGGGTGCCCTGGTGAAAGATGTTGCTGTAGAGGGTGCCGAGTGCGCGCACGAACGTGGGCTCGTCCGGCTCACGTAACGCGCGGATGAGGCCGGGCACGTCATCGGCCGACCCGTAGGCATGCCCTAGGGACGCCCAGTCGACGTCGTCGAGTCTGTCCAGCATGCATCGGACCCTAGCCCATTGCGGCGACCGATCAGGACATGCGGCCGAGTAGTTCGGACAGGCGCACCTGGGCGAAGCCGATGGCGCCGTCGCTGATGCCATAGGGAATGGTGACGACGCCGTCGTGCAGGAGCGCGCCGCACGAATACACCACGTTGGGAACCAGGCCGTCGCGTTCGTCGGCGCGGGGGGTCAACAGCGGTTCTGGCAGAGTGGCCACGACGGTGGACGGGTCGTCGAGGTCGAGCAGAAGCGCGCCGATGGCATAGGCCCGCATCGGGCCGACTCCATGGGTGAGCACGAGCCATCCGTTCGGAGTCTCGATCGGCGAGCCGCAGTTGCCGACCTGCACGATCTCCCAGCCGTGTCGGGGCACGTGCAGGGTGGTCGGCTCGTTCCAGATGCGCAGGTCGTCGGAGTCGACGATCGTGGTGTTCTCCCTGTCCCATCGCGACAGTGCGACGTAGCGACTCCCGATGGGGCGGGGGAACAACGCCAACCCTTTGTTCTGTGCGGCTCGGCCCGCCATCGGGGAGACGGCGAAGTGCGCGAAGTCGCGAGTCTCCAGCAGATGGGGGGCGACTCGAGCCCCGTCATAGGCGGTGTAGGTCGCGAAGTAGGTGACTGTGCCGGTGTTGTCGGTGAACCGGACCAGCCGCGCGTCTTCCATGCCGTGGCTCTCGGCGGAGGCGACCGGCCACAGCAACCGTTGGGTCAGCCTCGTCTGCGGGGCGAACTCCACGTCATAGGTGGCGGCGGCGAGTCTGCGAACGTGGTCGATGGTGCGTTGTGTCCGGGCGCGCGCGAGTCGATGGGCGACGATTCCGGTGAGTGTGTCGTCGAGTTCGCTGGCGGTGAATGTCTCGGGCAGCTCGCCGAGCAGGAGTCGGGTCTCTTCGGCGTCGTCGCCGAGGTCGGCGAGCGCGTTGAGGAACAGTCGCCGGTGATAGGTCGCGCGCTGGTTGCGTCCGGTTGTGAGGAGCGGGTCGGGTTCGTCGACGTGAATGGCGTCGCTTGGGCCGAGAATTCCCGTGCGGAAGCCGATCGATGACAGGTGTCCCTCGCCGACGCACCGCACCGTCATGACGAATCGGAGTTGGCCGTCGGTGAGGCCCGATTGGTCGGGATGCGGGGCTATCGACGGGTTGAACAGGGCGGCCGCTTCCGGCGAGTATTCGTGGGTGAAACACGCGCCGATGAGCAGGCGCCGCGCGGCGGAGAGTTGGGGGTTGCCCGGAATGTCGTGCGCGACGGCGGCGAAGTGCTCGGTGAAGGTTTGGATCAGGTCGTGGTGACGGGTGTGATAGTCGGCGACGACGGCGTCGGCGAGTCGTTCGACGTCTGTCTCGTTCATGGCCAGAACGCGGGAGATGACGGCGCTGACGCGTGAGCGGCTGTTCGGTGTCTCCTCGCCGGGGAAGAACTCCTTTGTGATCACTCGCCGCGCGTCGGGATATAGCCGGTGCGGGGTGCGGGTGGCGAGCTCAGTCGGCATGACGCGGCCGTCGGACGTCGCGTCCGTGTTGGAGTGTCGAGATGAGCGCCAATGTGGATTCGGCTCCTTCGTTGTCGCTGCGACCGGTCGGGCCCAACCCGTCGCCGCAGCCGCCGGTCAGCGGATTCGCCACAGGCGCCTCGGCGTCGTTGTCGCCGAGGAACCAGTCGATCGATCGGCGTAGGCCGTCGTTCCACTTCTCGTCGCCGGTCATTGCTGCCGCGCGGGCGCAGGCGTCGGCCGTGGCCGCCGCCTCGATCGGTTGTTGGTCAAATGCCGGCCTCGGTTCGCCTAGGGCCCACCCGCCGACCGGGGTGGGTGACAGGTGACCATCGGTGGTATCGACCGCCAGCAGCCAATCGAGCATTCGCAGACCGGTCTGCACCTCGCTTTCGTCGTCGAGGTGGGATCCGGCCGCCAGATGAACCTCGGCCAGGATGGCGTTGGCATAAGTGAGCCGGGGTTCGGGCCATGCGGTGTCGCCCGGTCGCCCGACGGTGGCGGCCGCGTCGGCGAGCAGCCGTCGGGCCTCGGTGTGATCTGGCCGGACCCGCAGCACTTCGGCGGCGCCGATGCCGGCAAAGGCCATCGACCGGGTCCACTGTGACCGGTGGGCTGCGGCGGCGTCGAAGCACACCATCGCGCCGTCACGGATCCATCCGGCCGGCGAGCGGGCCACCGCAGTGCCCAGTCCCCAGATCGCCCGACCCCACCAGTCGCCGGTGCCGGGATCATCGGTCCAGCGCCGGGCGTAGCTGAGTCTGTTGTGGAATGTTCCGTCGGTTGCCTGGGCGTGGACCACGAACGACAGATACCGTTCGGCGAGCCGGATCAGGTCCGCCGATGGGTCCGGTTCGCGGCACACCACCATGAGTGCCCGCGCGACGTCGTCGAGGCAATAGCCGTGGTGTCGCAGTGGGATCGGACCACGCGCGTGTTCGAACATGCCGGTGTCGTCGGTGAGTCTCGCCACGTGAGTGAAGGTCGGCTCGGGATAGCGGCTCATCCGATCGCCGCGGCCCGGCTGTCGAGCAGCCGCGACGTCAGGTTCCGGTATTCGTCGGCGACGGCGGTCCAGGTCAGTGACGGTGCCACGCGGGCCGCTGCGGCGTTCATCGTGGCGACCAGGTCGGGTTCGGTGAGCACCCGCTGAAGGGCGGCGCTCATCGCGGCCGCGTCGAACTGTGGCACCAGGAGACCGGCGCCGCCGGAGAGCAGTTCGACGGCGTGGGGGAAGGCGGTCGCCACGATTGGTTTCCCGGCGGCGACGGCCTCGACCAGCACACCCGACGTGACCTGTTCCCTCGAGTCATAGGGCAACAGGATGACGTCCGCCCGGTCGATGAGGCTACTGAGCGTCGCTTCGTCCAGATAGGACCCGTGGAAGCGGACGAGATCGAAGACGCCGACGGCGCGAGCTCGCTGCCCGAGTTGCAGGCGATAGGCCTCGCCTTGCTGTGCCCGTACGCGGGGATGGGTTTGACCTGCCACGACATAGGTGGGCCGGGGTCGCAGGTGGCGCAGCTGGGCGAGTGCGTCGACGGCCCACTCGATGCCTTTGCCCGGCCCGAGAAGCCCCCACGTGAGGATGAGCGGGCGTCGGGGTGGCCCGGGGACGTGGCTCGTGCCGAGCGGTGGCGCACCGTGAGGGATCACTGAGACTTTCGCCGGATCGACCTCATATCCCGCGATGAGGCGGTCGTGGGCGGCGCGGGTCATCGTGACCACGGCTCCACTGGCGTCGATGACGCGCGTGAGCACCTGGCGTTGGTGTGCCGTCGGATCGGCGAGAACCGTGTGCGCGACGACGACTGTGGGCACCGTGACCTCGTCGAGGACGGCGAGGACCTGTTCGCCGTCGAGTCCGCCATAGATTCCGAATTCGTGTTGGATGATCGCCACGTCGCAGGTGTTGAGCCCCTGCGCGGCGGTCTGATGTCGGTTGACGGCGCGGGTGTGGAGATAGGCGATGACCTCGGGCGCGTCGTGGGTGATCGGGGCGTCGACCACTCGCACCACGCTGGCTCGATCGCCGGTCCCGGTGGTGGTGAGCCCACGCATCAAGGATCGGGAGAATGTGGCGATGCCGCACTGCGTCGGGGGGTAGGTGCTGAGGAACCCGTAGGTTCGGGACATGAGGGGACCGCCTCTTCTGGCCGGCGGCGAGCGCGGCTCGGCGTCGGGGATGATTGCGCGCATGGTCGGACGCGCCGCCAGGGGGACGGCGCCGGTGGCGTGAACGCGGGTGGGTCCTGCTATCGGGGGCGCAGCATGACGCTGTCTTCTCTCCGGGACGGCCTGCCGCAAGCACGTGACCCACGAACCGTCGACCCTGCCCACACCCTACGCTCTTTCCCGGTGAACTGACGGGGAGCGTTGTGCGAGGCCGGCGTCAGCGCGTGTGTATCTGGCCGCGGCCTGGGTGGTTTCGGCCCGCATGCGATCGCGCAGACGCCGCGGTTCGAGAACCTCGACCGACCCGCCGAGCCCGAGCAGTGCGCTGACTGCCCACGAGTCGGTCTCGAACTGGACAGTGACATCGATGGTCGCGCCGGGCGGGGTGCTCAGATCGACGCGATCTTGACTGTCGACGGCGACCAGTCGGCGCAGGCGGGGCAGGACGGCGGCCTCGGCCCGCACGGTCACGTCGACCAGTTCGTGTCGAGTCTCCAGCTCCCGCCGGGACCGCGCCCAGGTTGCGGCGAGGTCGAATCCGGCGGGTCGTGAGCCCGGATCGGGCAGGACCTGCGCGTCGAGCAGGCGCGCGACCCGATAGGTGCGGGTGTCGCCGTCGCGGGAGGCCATGAGATACCAGTCGCCGGCGGCGAGCACGAGACCCAGCGGGTCGACGACGCGCACGACCGCGTCGGTCGTGCGGGCGCCGCGTTTGGCATAACTGATGCGCAGTCGGCGGTCCTGCCACAACGCGTGGGTGACGGCGGCGAGGCGGGGGGTGGGTTCGCTCGTTCCATACCACCGGACGGGATCGAAGTGGAACCGACTGGCCGCCCGTTGGACCCGGTCACGCCCCTCGCCGGTGAGCGCGGCGAGCACCTTGACCCGGGCGGCGTCGAGTGAGTCGCCGAAGCCGAGTTGGCTGGCGGGTCCGGCGAGCCCGAGGAACGCCAACGCCTCCGACTCCTCGGCGGTGAGGCCGGTCAGTTTGGTGCGATATCCGCCGTCGAGTTGATAGCCGCCGGTGGGGCCGCGCACCGACCGCACCGGAATCCCGGCGCCGGCGAGCGTCTCGACGTCGCGTTGCACGGTGCGTTCGCTGACGTTGAGTCGGGTGGCGAGGTCGCGGGCGGTCAGGTGGCCCCGGGTCTGCAGGTGCAGCAGGAGGGACATCAGTCGGGACGCGCGCATGGAAATTATCTTTGCGTACCCGACAGGAGCTGTCGGGTACGGGTGCCAGGATGATCGCCATGACAACGACACCTATCGGATCCTTGATGATGGTCAACCTCGACTGCCCGAATCCGGCCGTTTTGGCCGATTTCTATAGCCAGGTGCTCGGTTGGAAGATCACCCATAGCGAGGACCTCTACGCGATGATCAGCGACGGTTCGACGTCGATCGGGTTCGGTCGGGCCGATGACTATCAGCCGCCGTCGTGGCCAGATGTCGAATCGGGCAAGCGGTTCCACCTGGACTTCTATGTCGACGATCTCGACGTGGCCGCAAAGGCGTGCGAGGCGTTGGGCGCGACGACGCCGGAGTTTCAACCCGGCGACGGCCAGTGGCGCATCATGCTCGACCCGGCCGGTCACCCGTTGTGTCTCTGCCCTCGGCCGTGACACGTTCCTGATCGGCCGCACAGATGAATTCTCGAGAATTCGTCGCAACGGACTCGACCAGGGTTCGGTGAAAATTCGGCTGCCGGCCCGCGCACCGCCGTGGGCCGGCACCGGGATCGCGAAACCCTTCTGCCCTATCCCATATTCGACTCATGCCCTCACAAACGCATGAGGTTCTCATCGAAATGTTCCGCAGTCGGCCGTCCTTGGCGGCCGACGTGCTCCACGACGTGTTCGACATGGCGGTCCCCGCCCATCACCACGTCCGCCTGGAGTCCGGTGACCTCCCCGACCTCACCCCGACGGAATATCGCGCCGATGTCGTCATCGGACTGGTGGCCGACGACGAGCCCGTGCTCGCCGTCGTCGTCGAGGTTCAATTGGGCCGCGACCGGGGCAAGAAATGGAGCTGGCCGGTCTATCTGACCACGCTGCGCGCCCGATTGCGGTGCCCGACAGTGTTGCTGGTGGTCTGCGTTGACCACGCGATCGCCACGTGGTGCGCGGAGCCGATCGACATCGGCCACCCGGGTTGGGTGCTGTCGCCCACGGTGCTCGGGCCCACCGTAGTGCCCGTCATCACCGACGTTGCGCAGGCCAGCCGGGCACCGGAGTTGGCGGTGCTCTCCGCAGTCGCTCACCCCGACCACCCGGAACGGAAGTTGGTCCACAAAGCACTGTTGGCCGCGCTCGAAGAGCTCGACCCCGAACACTATGCCCACTATTCCGACATCGTGCTCGCGGCGCTTCCCGACGCGGCACGGCGTGAGCTGGAGGCTCAGATGGTGATGACGAAGAAATACGAATATCAGAGCGACTTCGTTCGCAAGTACATCTTCCAAGGCCGCCTTGAAGGCAAAGCCGAAGGCAAAGCCGAAGGAAAGACTGAGGGCGTGGCCATGGCCGTGCTCACCTTTTTGGACGCCCGCGACGTCAAGGTCCTCGACGTCGACCGTGACCGCATCATCGGATGCAAAGACGAGAAGACCCTGGCCACCTGGATTCGTCGGGCCACGACCGCTGAATCCATTGAGGACATCCTCGTGGAGGACTACTACCCACAAGATTAACCAACAACCAGGGTACGGCGAGCGGGCCGCGACCCTGAGGCTGCGTTGATCCGACGAGAGCTAAACGTCCCCATGCCCAACTATCACAGGTGCGGCGCGAGTCGGGTGATCTGCCCGACCCCGCCCCACCGAATGTCGCGCTGACGCGGTCAGCGATCCTGGTCTAGCTGAAGACGGCACGCCGACAGGTGGAACACTGGCCCGGTGATCGTTGAGATTCCGCTCTGGCGACGGCCCGCCTACCATCCCTGCGGTTCGCGGGCCTCGATATCGCTGTTTGCCTTCTCCGAGGCTCCGCTCACACCGGACGTCCCGTTTTCTCTCAGTAGGTTCGGTGCGCCGTCGGCGGATTCGGTGTCGTGCTTAAATGTGCAAACCCACGCTGAGGCGGACGATCCGAAGTGGTTCGACGGGTGGCGTACTGGCGCGCTCCGCACCATCGCCGTCACAGACCTCGCCGACGCGGCGCGCCTGGATGCCGCACGATACTGCCATTCGATCGTGGCCGAGATCGACGATCCACCGGACCTGGGATATCTCCAGGCCGCATGGGCTGTGGCGCGGTGGCTGGCGGACCGGGGCTGCTTTGCACTTGTCGACGTCCATGCGGGGCGGTGGCTCGACGGTTCCAAACTGGCCGCGCTTATACCCGAGCGCCCGTTCAATCTCGACGCTGAGGTCCGCTTCGTCTTCGAGACCGACCCAACGCCGGGATGGGATTCCGGGAATTTCGGGCACGCGATGCACACTCGCGGAATGGCTAAGTTCGGCCGGCCCGATGTGATCACGGGTTTGGCGTTGCCAGACATGGTCGAATTTCTGGAGCAGGTGCTTCGCCAAGTGGCCCAAGCCCTGGCGGATGGAGCAAGCGTGTCGCCCGGCCAGGGCATCAACATCGCGGGCAAGCGCGCGTTCGCGCTTGTGCCGTACCAGCCGGGCGTCAACGCTCCGCAGGTGCACCTGAACAACGAGGGCATGCTCATCGTCCCAGCCTGATTCCCTGGGCGTAGTCGGCCCCACCCACGCCGGTCGGTCAGTTCTCCGCTGGAGTCCTGGTTTGCGTGGGGTCCGAAGCTTAGTCGTGGGCGTCGTCGCTGTTGGGCGTGCGCAGTGGCTGTCCGGCGGCGACGCGACGCTTAAGCTCGTCGAAGTCCTCGATGCCGTCGATCCACAGGACCGTGCTTCCGTCGTCATCGACTTCTTCCTCGACCCCGAGCAGTTCACGGTCGAGGTGGTCCAGAAGTTGTGGGTCATCCAAGCCGATCGCCAGCGGGTCAACGGCCACGTCGAGGCGGGGCGCCCCAATGACGACATCAGCGTGAACGGCTCCCCGGATCGTGAAGAAATGCTCCTCCCCATAGAACAGTTCGGCGCGAACATCTCCGCCGATGAAGGCGGAGCAGTCGTTGTAGTTGCCGATGAGATTGCCCGTGGTCAGATCGCCGTGCACCTCCAGCCAGCCCCCAGTGATGACGTCCCGCGCCCGCATGTCTCCGGTGACCAGGAGATAGCTTGCCGGGTGATCAC
Organism: uncultured Actinomycetota bacterium; assembly: GCA_963736695.1. Classification (GTDB taxonomy): domain Bacteria; phylum Actinomycetota; class Actinomycetes; order Mycobacteriales; family Micromonosporaceae; genus CAVTPU01. The sequence continues at coordinate 281,414 of CAVTPU010000004.1, read as the reverse complement.
AGTCGGCATAGAGCCCGTCCACTGTGAGAGATCCATCGACGAATAGCGCGAAGATGTCACGATCAAACAAGTTGAGGTCGCCGGTGATGTGCAGGTCTCCGGTGGCGACACAGACGTCGCCGGAGTCGGAGTCCGGCTTCAACGCGTCGAGAACCGCTCGCGTCTTGTGGTCCTCGTGAAAACGCGACGCGATGGCGCGAATTTCGTCCTCGCTGACGTTCCCCGCTTTGAGGGACCGAATATCGATAGGCACCGGGCAATGGTAGCTGCTGGCTTTCAACCCAGCTCTCTCCCCTGTTACACCATAACAGTCATTATGGTGTAACGAATCCGCATGACGATTTGCCCGATTTGTGGCCCACATTTGGATTAACGGTTTGCCGTTAACGATAATTCGATAATTAGCGGAGACTGCCCCCTGAGAATGGCCTTCTGTCAGTTCTCGGCTGAACTGGTGGAATCTCAATGGATCTGTCGGTGATAGTGGCGTCTCGCCGAAGCGGGCGCCCGTAGGTCGCGAACTCGAACCGTCGTGGGCATAGACGCGCCCTTTGAAGCCGGGAGATGGCCTTGCCGGACGCCGCGATCCAGGTCGCCCGCCCCACGCAAGTCAGGCCTCGGCGATCACCAGGTAGAACGTGAAGCCGGCGATAACGGGCCCCTGGGCGAGTCGCTGCAGCCAGGGTTCCGCGTCAGCCTCGCCCATGCTGCCGGCGAGTACCGCTCGGGCTGTGTTGCGCCGCAGCCCGAGGATCTGGTCGGCGACGTCGAAGTCGCGGAAGAGCACGGCGACCGGTTCGACCGATCTGATGCCGAATCCAGCGGTGCGGCACAGGCGACTCAGGTCTCGGCCAATGGTGGGATTACGTACCTGGTTTGCGACGAATCGGGTGAACTGCCTACTGGTGGCAAGATCCTCGTCAGCGACCGCAAGAGTGTCCCAGTCCGGCTCAGCCATACCGAAGAGCCCTCCAGAGCGAAGCGCTCGACGGACTTCTCGCACGGCCTTGGCTGGCTCGGCGACGTGCTGCAGAACGCGATCCACCCGCACCCGGTCGACACCGCCGTCGGTTATGGGGAGATCATGGACATCGCCGGGCAGCAGGCTCACGTTCGGCCGGTCAGCCAGGCGACGCCGGGCTTCCTCAAGCATGCGGGGTTCCTGGTCTACACCGATGACCGAGCCGTTTTCCCCCACGGCATCGGCAAGGCGGCCGAGGTCCGTTCCCGGACCACAGCCGATGTCGGCCACCGTCTGGCCCGGCCGCAGTTCGAGCGACGCCACGAAGCGCTGCTTGTAATCCAGGCCTACTGGCGTGCTCGCGGCAGTATCCATATAGGCGATCTGGTCTGGGGCGGCTGTTGCCGCCAGGCAGCCAACCATCCGCTCATCAAAGCACAGAACTTTGCGGGAAGAGTCGGAGGATCTGGCGGGCCTCGGTCATGTTGCGGGCGAAGCGGTCAAACCGCACAGGGCTCCGTCATTCGGACCACACTCGGAACTCCGTTACGGAACCCCCCGACCGTGGTGGATGTCGCGTTCGGCAGTGTTCCGGTAGGCGATCCTCAAACGGAATAGCAGCCCACACCAACGTGCTCCCGTACTTCCGCAGGTCGGGCACGATCGTCCATTTTGCGGCCAGCCATGTTCAGGAGCGAGTCACCAGGTCTGGGGCCTATCGATAATCGGCGACGATCCGGTGTTCGCTGCCATCGACGGTGACGGTGCCGCCATGGGGCAGGATCCACTGCGGCCGGGTGTGGCCGAATGGGACGCCGACACAGATGACGGCCTGCGGGTTATATCGGGTCACTATCTCGACGACCGTGTCACGTTGCTGCTCCCGCAGCCGGGCCCGGTCTGCGGCTGAGGGTCGGTGGGTGAAGTCCGAGACTGGTGGGCGTGCAACCAGGACCGCGTCGACTGCGGCGAGGATGCCACGTTCACCGAGGGCGCGGACGATCCACCCGACGTTGCGGGCGGGAAGAAGTTCCTCGGAGGTCTCGATGATCAGCACCCCGCCGTCGAGGACGTCCGGGGAGAATGGGAAGCGTCCGGCGGTCAGTATCCATTCGATGACTTCGAGGCAGCCACCCCAGGTGGCGCCGGTGACTGAGCGGCGAGGTCCGTGCCAGGTCCACGGCTCGGACGGTTCCCGCTCACCGAAGTGCTGCAGGGCCCGCGGATCGGCCCAGTCGATCCCGACGTCCTCGGATTCGCCCGGGTCCGTGATCTCCAGGGGCTCTCCGGTCAGCAGTGCCGCACGCAGGGACCGCGCGTGGATGTCGTCCACAGATGGTCCGGGACCGAGGTGGACCTGCGAGGATCCGCCGTAGAAGCTTCCGATGCCGAGTCCCCACAGCCAGTGGTGCAGGTTGGTGTTGTCGCTGGTGCCGAGGAAGGGTTTCGGGTCGGCCCGGGCGAGTTGGGCGTCCAGGTGGGGGATGACTGTGATCTGGTCCTCGCCTCCGATGACGGCGAGGACGCCACGGATCTGAGGATCCGCGAAGGCGGCGTTGATGTCGGCTGCCCGCGCTTGCGGTGTCGCACCCACCTGTCGGGTGGTCGGGTATTCGACCGGGACCAAGCCGGTAGCCTCGGTGAGGCGTCGCAAGGCCTGTTCGTGGATCGCCGGGAAGGCGCCTGCCGCAGCGAACGACGGCGAGATGACCGCGATGTGGTCGCCTGGACGGGCCTTGCGGGGATGAACAAGATCGCGCTTCATAAGAAGATCCAACAGTGACGACCGGCCGCACCGCACCCCATTTCCCAGCGCAGGACTAACTACGCCTAGCCGGGTGCGTCGGCCAGGTCTTGGCTCGGAGGGACCCCGAACTTGCGCGCGTATTCACGACTGAACTGGCTCGGGCTCTCGTAGCCGACCTCATAGGCGGCGGTGGTGACCGAGGGGCCACCTGCTCTGAGGAGCTGTCGCGCTTCAAGCAGGCGAAGCTCCTTCTGGAATTGCAGTGGCGTCGTTGAGGTGATCGCCTTGAAGTGCTTGTGGAAGGACGACGCGCTCATTCCGACCTGCCGTGCGAGATCCGGGACCGTGATCGGCGAGCGGATGTCCTCGCGTATGTAGCCGATGGCGCGGGCGACGGCGCTCGCGTTGCTGTCGCGGCGCATGAGACGACGAAGCATTCCGCCGAACGGAGCCATCAGCAGGCGGTAGTGGATCTCCTTCGAGGTGAGCGTGCCGAGCACCTTCGCATCCGCAGGAGAGTCGGCGAGTGCCAGGTATCGACGCAGAGCATCCAACAGCCCGGGGTCCGCTTGATGTGTGTGCGCGACGCGGGCGTGTTCGCTGTCGAGTGCGGAATCGGCGACCTTGTCGTAGAGCTCCCTGATCGCGGCGACGTCCACCTCGAGAACCAGTGCCAGGTAGGGAGCCTTCGTGATTCTGGAGCTCACCGGCAGGTCGTGGCTGACGAGGAGGCATTCTCCCGGGCCGAACGACAACGTCTGCTCTCCGATCGCGACCTGTTTCTCACCTTGCAGGATCAGGCAAAGGACAGGCTCGTACAGCGAGGCTTGAAATGAACTTGGGGAACTTTGCCGGAGGATCTGGAGGCCGCGCATCGGCTGGGTAACTCGCTGATGGCCACCATGTTCAGCTGCTGGAAAACGACGGGAAGCATCCTCGATGAGTCGCTCCATGTGCACGGGAGCACTCTCTCAACACGCGCAGGAATGGGCAAGCTGTTTGGAGGAGCTGGCAGGCGCTACGGCTCCCCGCTGGGTAGCGTCCATCGCATGAGAACCCGACAGTTGACTCCGGATGTCGAAATCCCGTACCTGGGGTTTGGCACGTTCCTCATCGACGACGGCGAGGTTGCCGCAGCGGTGAGTGCGGCCATTCGCGCCGGCTACCGGCACATCGACACCGCGGAGGGCTATCAGAACGAGTCGGGAGTCGGGGCGGGCATCAGGCAGGCGCTCGAGTCCGAAGGGCTGACGAGAAGCGATCTCTTCGTCACCACGAAGCTCTGGCCCGGGAACCCGGCGTGGGGGCAGCCGGCGAAGACCACCGAATCCACGGTGGCGTCGCTCGACGAGAGCCTCGAACGGCTGGGGCTGGACTACGTGGACCTGTACTTGATCCATGCGCCGTTCGAACGCGACCAGAGACTCGCCCAGTGGCGCGGGCTGCGTCGAGCTGCAGCGGCAGGGGAAGGCGCGCGCCATCGGCGTGAGCAACTTCGGCATCAGGCACATCGAGGAGCTGAAGGCAGCGGGCCTGCCCATGCCGGCCGCCAACCAGATCGAGCTTCATCCCTGGTCGCAGAAGCCCGAACTGGTTCGATACCTCACCGACAACGCGATCACACCCATCGCCTACAGCAGCCTGGTTCCGCTCTCCACGTGGCGAACCGCCGAGGGGCAGGACAGCGCGAAGACGGACCAGATGAAGGCCGACGGCGAGCGAGCGGACGCCCCGTTCAAGATCATGGCCGAGAAGTACGGCGTGAGCGAGGCGCAGGTGCTGCTGCGCTGGGCCATTCAGAAGGGGTATCCGGTGCTTCCGAAGAGCACCAACCCCGACCGCATCCGGAGCAACGCCGACATCTTCAGCTTCACCATCGACGACGAGGACATGGCCGCGATCGAGAAGATGGACCGTGGCGACGGGATTGCCTGGGCCACGGGCGACCCCACGAAGGCTCCGTAAGCCCCGGCGCGCAACGGTGGCGAAGTGACCACCTGTCGTTTTACGGCAGCCAAGCGGCTGCTCACCACAGCGATGAGGAAGGCGTCAGCGTCATGAAACAGGTCAATCTTGGATCGCAGGGCCTTCGGGTCTCGGCTATCGGCTTGGGTTGCATGGGCATGTCGGAGTTCTACGGTTCCTCGTCAGAAGCTGAGAACCTTCGAGTTCTCGATCAGGCAGCCGACATCGGATGCACGTTCTGGGACACATCAGACATGTACGGCCCGTTCACGAATGAGATCCTCTTGTCGCGAGCACTCCACGGCCGCCGTGATCAGATCACGTTGGCGACGAAGTTCGGCGTTTCCCGTGGTGAAGACGGCAGCTGGCACGGCATTAGCGGGCGGGCGGACTATGTGAGGGCCTCGTGCGACGCCTCCCTGAAACGCCTTGGGACAGACTACGTCGATCTCTACTACCAGCATCGCGTCGACCCCGAAACGCCGATCGAGGAGACGGTCGGAGCCATGGCGGAACTCGTGCAGGCGGGGAAGGTTCGCTACATCGGCCTGTGTGAGGCAGACCCGGACACCCTCGCCCGCGCCCACGCGGTGCACCCCATCAGCGCACTCCAGACCGAATACTCCTTGTGGTCGCGACACGTTGAGCACGACATTCTGCCCACCGTCCAGCGCCTGAACATCGGGTTCGTGGCCTACAGCCCTCTTGGCCGAGGCTTCTTGTCGGGGGCAATCCAGTCACGGGGCGATCTGGAGCCCGGAGACTGGAGGCTGGAGAATCCGCGATTCGCCGAGGAGGCAATCGCCGGGAACAACCGGTTGGCCGACGGCGTCGCCGCCGTCGCGCAGGAGATCGGGGTCACCGCAGCACAAGTCGCGCTGGCATGGGTTCTGTCACGCTATGCCGCGCTCGCCGCGATACCAGGGACACGGCAAGTCGACCGCTTGGCGGAAAACTGGGCGGCACAAGACCTCACGCTACGGACCGAACACCTGGACCGCCTTGATGCCCTCATCAATGAAGGCGTGGTCGGCGAGCGATTCTAATCCAGTCGGCGACGGGTCGAGCTCGACGCGACTCGACGATGAATTCGTGAACTACGATCGTCCGATGACCGAACCCGTCGGAGGACGTCTCGACGTGGTCGAGATCAGCGGAATTACTGTGCACTCGCCCCGCGAGGCCACGGCCGCAGTTTCAAGGCTCGCATGGCCTAGACGAGTCGACAGCCGTCGCCACTCACCATGATCGTGACCGATTGCGCCGACTCTGACAACAACATCCGTTCGGTTAGAGGTAGTTCCTTTCCCACTTCTCCAGCCCGTACATTCGGCTTTTAACGATGTCGATACGCCACTCGCCGGCAATTCGCTTCACGACAAAACAGTGCTCGTATCGTGTGCTTCTCGTTTCCGCATCTCGAATGACGACCTCAGCCTTCCTCGCCGACAGATCTTTAACCGACACGAGTTCATCGCCGGGGGCGTATTCGGGAGGCCATCCATAGCAAGTCCGCGTGTACGCGCGTGTACGCTGTGTACAAAATCGAGTCCGGACCTGATCTGCTTCAGCGAAGAAAGCGGCGCTGGCGGATCCCTCTCTGAATTCGGAGTGACCCCGCCGCTCCCAGGCGTATATCGCAAGAGCGTAGGCACGTACGACTGCGGCCGGGTCGCTGGTCGCCGCAACTCCCGGTGCAGACTCTGGCCATGGGATTACCGACGCGACTTCCCGTTGAGGAGGAACGTCGACACCGGCTTCTTCAAGAAGCCGCATAACCGAGACGTGTTGCTTCGCTTTGGCCAAACTCCAGGCATTCTCGGACTGAAAATCTGTGAGGTTTGCATCTGAACCAGCGGATAGCAATAGCTTTACGACTTCGGTATGGCCGGCTTGCGCGGCGGCCATCAAAGCTGTACGACGCATTTCCGGTGAGGCCATGTCGAGATTGGCCCCATGCTCTATCAATAGCTCCACAGTGTCTCGGGATCCGTTCACTGACGCCCAAGTCAATGCCGTGTAGCCGAGCGCCGCACATTGGTGATCAATGTTTGCACCCCATTTAAGCAACATCGCAACCACATCAGTCTTTGCTGCAATTGCAGCCTCCAGCAGTGCGGTGCGTCCAGTTCCTTTGTGCGTCCATTCAGCGTCGGCTCCAGCGGCCAGCAGCTTTATGAGAGTGACGACATCGCCCTTCCGTGCAGCCCCACCAAGCTGGCTTGACATCGCTGATTCCCATCGTCCGTGGCGAACTTGGATCGCACCATATTGTCGCAGGTCACTCATGTAAAGCGTCCGCCGTCAACGGGTTCCTCAACGCTCGCGTGGCCTGAGCGGGTCGGAGCTCAGCCCGGACCCCATGATTGTGGGCGAATATGCCGGCCGAAGCCGGTGCAATCGGTCACGATCATGGCGATTGCCGTGGTTGCGGTGAGGACACGGCGCAGCGAGGAGTGGCTGGACAGGGATTGGGCCTGCGGCAGGGCGTGCGCCGCTGAGCTTGGCATCACTGGGAGTCGAATCACTGAGCCTCGAATCACGGGGCGTTGGAGTGGCGAGCGCGCGATGCCCGTACCTTGTGGAGGTTTCCGCAGTGCTCCATGGAGCACCATCGGCGACTGCCCGGCCGCGATGTGTCGACGTAGATGAGATGACAATCCGAGGCCGCACACGTCCGGATTCGCTGTGCCAGCGGGCCGGTCAGCAGGTCGACGGCGTCGCGGGCGACGGTGGCGAGCAGGTGAGTCCCGGTCGCTTCGGCGCCCCAGCGGCGGCGACCGTCCGGTGCGATGGCGGGAGCGAGCGGTGGGCGGGCGGCGGCGTCGTTGATGGCGCTCAGATGACTCGGGTCGTCGGATTCGCCGGCGACGCGGGTCATGACCAGCTGAAACAGCGCGTCGCGCAGGTTGCGTGCGGCGAGGATTTCAGCTTCGACGATCTCCAGCTCGGGCGTGGGGCGGAGCCGGGACCGGCGAACCCAGTCGGCGAGGTCGGCGGGCGCGTGCAGCACCTCATAGCGGCGGAATGGGCCGGGGCCGCCGGTGGTCAGCAGTTCGAGGCAGAGGGCGCCGGCGTCGAACCAGTAGGTGGTGCCGGTGTGCGAACGCAGTTGGATACCCCGCGTGGTCGGCACTGTCATGTAACTAGTATAACCAGTTACATGACAGTGAACTGGAAAGTCGTCGTCGACACCACCGACGCCACCTCGCTCGCGGGCTTCTGGGCCGCCGCGTTGGACTACACGGTGGAAGATCCCACCATCCTCATCAACCGGCTGCTGACCGCCGGCCACCTCGGCGAGGACTCGATCGTCGAGCATCACGGCCGTCGAACCTTCCGCGGCTTCGCCGGAATCAGACACCCCGACGATCCGTACGACGAGACCAGCGGCGTCGGCCACGGCCGACGCCTGCTCTTTCAGGACGTGCCCGAGCCGAAGACGGGCAAGAACCGCCTGCACCTGGACATCCACAGCGGACCGGCCGGACTCGCCGACACGGTCGCGCGTCTGGAGGCGCTCGGCGCCGAGCGTGTGTGTGAGGTGGACAAGGGCCCCGCCGGCCACTGGTGGGTCATGCGCGACCCGGAGGGCAACGAATTCTGCGTCGCCTGACGAGTGCAGATCACGCACTGACCACGACGATCAGGCCGCGATCGAGGCGCGCCGCGTGGCGTAGCCAACCGAATTGCGCGTCGAGAATGGCCTCAAAGGTGTCGTAGTCCGGCACGTAGCGGTCCCCAATGCGGAGATGACCACCGGCCAGGCGAAGCCACTCCCAGGACATCGCGGCAGCATGTTCCCACGTGACACGCACCGTCTGCGGTCGCATCGAATAGAACACAACCGGATCTGGGGCGTGGCCGGCGTCGATGGCGAGGTCATCCGTGCCCGATCGGTTGCCCGGATAGAGCATGCGCACGAACGGGTCCACCTCCGCGACGAGATCCGCGGGCATCTCCGCTCGCAGCATCTCGTAGTACGTGTCGGCCGTGACGAGTGCCGGGCCACACCAAAATGGCTGCGTCGCGGCGTACGGCAAAATGCTGGAGGATCGCCACACAAAGTCGAGGTTCCCCGTCGCGCGGAACGCGTCCACCATCGGCTTCCACTCGGTGACGAGTGCGAAGACATCGGTTCCCATGACCATGGATCGTGTCACGCGACGGCTGGGATCTCACCGATCGCGTCTGGGATTTCCTAAGCTGAACGCATGGCCACATACTTTTCGATTCATCCGGACAACCCGCAGCCTCGTCTGATCCGCCAAGTCGTTGAGGTGATCCGCGGCGGCGGACTGATCGTCTATCCGACCGACTCGGGCTATGCGTTCGGGTGTCAGATGGGTAACCGTTCAGGGCTGGACCGCATTCGACGGGCCCGCGCCCTCGAACCGCGCCACCACTTCACTCTCATGTGTCATGACTTCGCCCAGCTCGGCCAGTTCGTCACGGTGAGCAACTCGATGTTCCGGCTGGTCAAGGCCTGCACCCCGGGCAGCTACACGTTTATCCTGACCGCCACGAAAGCGGTCCCGCCGCTGCTGCAACACCCTCGCAAACGCACCGTTGGAGTGCGCTTTCCACAGCACGCGGTCGCCCAAGCGCTGGTCGCGGAGTTGGGCGAACCACTGCTGTCGAGCACTCTGTTGTTGCCCGGGCACGAGGAACCACCGGCCGACGGGTCCGACGCGCAGGAACTGGTGGACCACCTGGTCGACGCCGTCGTGGACGGCGGTTCGTGCGGGACGGAGCCGACCACGGTGGTCGACCTGTCCGAATCAGAACCCGAGATCATTCGGCGAGGCGCGGGAGACACGTCACGATTCGAGTGAGCACCGCGGCCGGACCGACGCCACACGCACGCCGGCCGCGACGCGAGATCACCGGAAAACGACGGGTATGATCCCCGATGACGTACGTGAAAGAGACCAGAGGAGGTGAGACCCATCAACACTTCATCAGGCCGGGTGCTCTCCTCTCGCAGCCCCGCGAACCACCTGGGATAGGTGGGGCGGAGAGCACTCTCGAAGTCGTCGAAAGGCTCTCATGTCAACCACACCATCGGATCCCGCCGCTCATCGCTCGTCCCCCGATGCCGTCACCGCCCGACTGCGAGCCGCCGGCTGTGTCTTCGCCGAGGACGAGGCCCGACTGCTGATCGGCGCGGCGCACACCCTGACCGAACTCGCGAGCATGGTGGACCGTCGCGTCATCGGTGAGCCTCTCGAATACGTCCTAGGATGGGTCGGAGTTCTGCGGTCTACGCATCGACGTGGCACGTGGCGTCTTCGTGCCCCGCCGCCGCACCGAGTTCCTCGTGCACTGCGCCGCCGAACTCGTCCGGTCCCGGGCGATCGTCGTCGACCTCTGCTGCGGGTCAGGCGCGTTGGGCGCCGCACTGCACGCCCTCCGGCCCGGAATCGAACTGCACGCGACCGATATCGATCGGGTTGCGGTCGCCTGCGCCGACCGCAACGTCGCCGGCTTCGGCGCGACATATGTCGGAGACCTTTTCCAGCCGCTGCCGGTTGACCTGGTTGGGCGTGTCGAGGTGCTGCTCGCCAACGTTCCCTATGTGCCGAGCGATCACATCGAACTGCTGCCACCAGAGGCCCGACTGCACGAGGCGCGGGCGGCGCTCGACGGCGGCGGTGATGGGCTCGATGTGCTGCGCAGGGTCGCCGCGGAGGCACCGAGGTGGTTGGCGCCCGGTGGACACCTGCTGGTGGAGACCAGCGAGCGTCAGTCTCCGCAGGCCATGCGGATCGCGGAGCTGGCCGGCCTGACACCGCGCACGGCCAGCTCCACCGCCTTCGACGCGACTGTCGTCATCGCGTCGAAGGCGGTTTGACCGCACGGGTGGCGAAATAGCCGGACATGAACCGAGCCGTCGGGTCGCAGTGGTGTGGCGCCTCGACGAAATCGGTGAGCAGGAATCCCGCTGCGAGCTGCCCGCCGATCTGGGCGGTCATCGTGTGGCTGTATTCGATCGGGCCGTCCGCACCATAGATCTCGGCGCGGTCGGCTTCGGACAGGTCGAGTGAACTGTGCGGCAGGCTGTTGCGGGCGATGAGCTCGCCGCTGCGGTCCATGACCGCGAAGTCGAAGACGTAGACGTCGGGGTTGACGAAGCCGGTCAACAGGACGCCGCCGGGCCGCAACACCCGGAAAGTCTCCCGCCACACGGGTGCGAGGTCGGGGCAGAACAGATTGGACACCGGGTGGAACACCACGTCGAAACTGGCGTCGGCGAGCATGCTCAGGTCTCGCATGTCGCCGAGCACGGTCCGCAGGCTAGAGTCCGTCGCGCTCGGCCACCGCAGTGTCGCGTTCCAGCTGGCGGGGCGAGTTGTCGAGCACCGTGACGCGTGCTCCGGCGGCGGCGAGCACCGGCGCTTGTTGGCCTCCGCCGGAGGCGAGGCAGAGAATGTCGGCTTCGACCACTGTCGGGGGGAACCAGTCGCGGGGTGTCGGTTCGTGGCCGATAAGCACCACCGACCAGTCTCCCGTCCGGGCCCGGGCGATGACGTCGGGGCCGACCGGCACCGTCCACTCGTTGCCGGTCTCGACTTCGCGGTCCCAGGCCGCGCGGTTGTGCGCAACTGGGTCGATGTCGGCTGTCATGGTTCCTCTTCTCCGCGCGGGCGGCGCGACGTGCTGTGGGGGCGCCAGTCCGGTCAGCCTAAACGCGTGGCGGTCATGTGTTCACGCGATTATGTGGGCAGGCACTGGTTGTGGGCGGCTGTGGGCGTACCCAGGAAGGGGTTTCGTGGGTAGAGTGTGCGCCTGGTGTGCCGGGAAGCCTGGTCGGCGATTGTTCCGCCGTCCCGTCACATCGAGGAGCCGTCCGCAGTGCTCATTCAACTTCTTCTGTCCGTCGTCGGGTTGGTCGTGCTCACGGTCGCGGCCGACCAACTGGTGCTCGGATCGTCTCGCCTGGCACACCGGATGCGGGTGCGTCCCGTCGTCGTGGGCGTGGTCGTCATCGGGTTGGGCACGAGCGCACCGGAGTTTCTCGTCTCCGGCGTCGCGGCCGCCGGAGGTGACACCGGCATCGCAGTCGGCAACATCATGGGCTCCAACATCTTGAACCTCACGCTCATTCTGGGAGTCGCGGCGCTCGTCGGCGCGGTCCGTGTCACCTCGGCGGTCATCCGACGTGAGGTGCCCCTCGCCGTGGCGTCGGTGGGGCTGTTCGCCTGCGCCGCGTGGATCGGCCTCACGCCGGTCACCGGCGGCTTTCTCGCGGTGGCTGTGGTGGTCGCGTTGTGGATGCTGGTCCGGTGGGCGACGAGGGACCGCGGTGCGGAGCTGGCGGCCGAGGCCATCGAATTCGCCGAAGACGACGACTCGCCGGCGCGGACCTCGACGCGCCGATCGGCGTGGGTCGAACCGCTTCGATCGGTGCTCGGCCTCGCCGGTGTTCTCGCCGGCGCCCAACTGCTGGTGACGAACGCGTCGACGATCGCCACCGACCTCGGTGTTCCGCAGTTCATCGTCGGTTTCACCCTCGTGGCGCTGGGCACGTCGTTGCCGGAGCTGGTGACGACGATTCAGGCCATGCGGCGTGGCGAAGCCGACCTCGTTGTGGGCAATTTGTTCGGTTCCAACCTCTTCAACAGCCTCGCCGGTGGCGCTGTCGTCGGGTTCGCCAGCGGCGCGCACCCGGCGGCGTCAACGAGCGTTGCCATGCTGGTCACGATGGTCGCGACCAGCGGTCTGGCCTGGGTGTTGCTGCGCCGGGGCCTGCGGCTGAGCAGAACGGAAGGTGTCGTCCTGCTCGCGGCATATCTGCTCACTGTGCCCATCCTGCTGTCGGCCTGAACGTCCGGCGCGCGGCGGCGCGGTTTCGGCGGTCACCGGTGCGATGCTGAGAGGGCCGCGCCTCGCACGTCACCGGGAGTCGTCATGCCCTATCTGCTGCTCACCCTCGCCATCCTCACCGAAGTCTTCGGCACCACAATGCTCAAGTTCGCCAACGGATTCACCAACCTGTGGCCGTCGGTGGCGACGATCGTCGCCTATGTGGCGTCGTTCTGGTTTCTGTCGTTGACACTGCGCACCATGGAGGTCGGCACCGCCTATGCGATCTGGTCGGCGTTGGGCACGGCGCTCATCGCCGGCATCGGCATCGTCTTTCTCAACGAAGGCGCTTCGCTTGTGCGGTTGCTCGGCATCGTGGTCGTCATCGCGGGCGTCGTGATGATCAACCTCGCTGGCGCGCACTGAGCCGACGAACGTGCCGCCCGCGACCGACAGCCTAGACTCGGATGTCGTGAACCAGCCCGTGCCAACAATGACCGACGACTCGCCGACCCGACCATGTGCCCACTGTGGACGACCCGTGCCGCAGCGGGTCGGGGCGGGTCGACCGTTTCGCTATTGCCGCGACAACGACGACGCGTGTCTGCGCGCCGCGAAGAGCGCCCGAGTGCGGCACCGCAACGCGCCGGGGCTCGCCGGTCAGGTCGCGCAGACTTTCGAGGCGGTCGACCGGCTGGAGAAGGTCGCCGAGACGCTCGTCGACGCCCTGCACGCCGAGCTCTCCCCCGCCGGCGTCGAACGGCAGATGACCGACCTGCGCGCCGAGACAAGTTCGCGACTCAGCGCCGCCCACGCCGAACGCGACGAGGCCCGGCGGGAGGCGCAGCTGCACCGCGACGCGGCCGACCGAGCCAAGACCGAAACACAAACCGCCCGTACGGAGGTTGAGTCGACCCAGCGGGAAGCGGCCCGCACGATTGAGGCGGCACTCGCGCAGGCCGACTCGGCACGGGCTCTGGCGGCGGAGGCGATCGAGCTCGCCGACCAGCGGGTCAACGCGGCGCAGAGCCGCGCGGACGCGGCCGACGCGGCGGCAGTCGACGCGCACAACCGCGCCAAGGCCGCTGTCGACGACCGGGACCGCGCCCGCGCGGAGCTCGTGGCAGCCGTCGCCGTGCGCGACGAAGCCCAGCGGGAACGCGATGCCTCCCGGGCGCAGACTCGCGAGGCGGAGAAGGCGCGCGACACGGCGCTCGCCGAGGCCCGTCTGCAGGCGGCTGCGGTGGCGGAGGCCACGGCCCGGGCCCAGGCCGCTGTCGTCGAGACCGACCGGGCCCGGGCGCAGGCGGCCCAGGCCGCGGGTGAGGCGCGTCGGCTGCACGACGAGCTCACGGCCGGCGCCGTGGCACTTCAGGCGCAGTTGTCTGCCGCGCAGGACGCCGTTCGAGCCGCCGATCGGCAGACTGCGGAGCTCACCGCGCGGGTGATGGCCGTCGAGGCGGAGCGGGATGAGGCTCGTCGAGACGTTGTGGCGGCTCAGCGGCAGGCCTCCGCGCTGGTGGAGCAGTCGGGACAACTCGCGGCGGCGTTGGCGGGCCTGACCAGCGTGCAACGCCCGTCGTGATTGGTTCCCACGATTCTGGGTTTCAGTGTCAAAGCACTGCGAGGAGCGGCAAAAATTCCATACGGTGTCGTTCTGGGGAATTTCACCACTGGGTGACCATGATCACCTTACCGTGACTCGGGCGCCATCGCTACATTTGAACAGGCGTAACTCCCTTCGATGAGGGAATCGTCAGACCGAGTTCGGTCGTTACACGAACCGACCTCATACCGCGACTGGGAGGAAGAAGCCGATCATGGGCGAGCGCATGCTGCGCGGAAGTCGGCTCGGAGCCGTCAGCTACGAGTCCGACCGCAACACCGAGCTGGCCCCGCGACAGACACGCGAATATCTGTGCGCGCGGGGCCACCAGTTCGAGGTTCCGTTCGCCGTTGACGCCGAGGTGCCGATCACCTGGGAATGCAAGTTCGACGGCACGGTCGCACGTCTGGTCGATCACACCGAGCCAGAGCAGAAGAAGGCGAAACCGCCACGCACCCACTGGGACATGCTGCTCGAGCGGCGCAGCATGTCCGAGTTGGAGGAGATCCTCAACGAGCGACTGGAAGAGGTGCGGGCCCGACGCGGTCGGGCGTCCTGACCACCTGGTCCGAAGCGAGAAGCGGATGCCACCGGTCGGTCGACGCCTCGATCGGTGGCTGCGTCAGCGGTCCGGTTCGATGATCTCGCCTTCTATCGGCGTGTCGGCCCGGCCCGACGGAACACCATCACCCGGCGGAGGCTGCGGCGGTCCCTGGACCGTGGTCTCCGGCGGGTTCGGCCGACCATAACGCACCCGTACCCGTCGGGGTCCGAACAGCGACGTGGCTGCCGACGGCGACATATGGGTGGTGAACCGGCCCAGCGTGATCCCCCGGACCGCACGTCGAGTCGCCGGGATGATGAAGATCAAGCCGACGAGATCGGACAGCAGACCGGGCAGAATGAGCAACACCCCACCGGCGATGACAAGCAGACCGTCAACGGCCGAGTTGCCGGGCGGGCGTTGGGCGTCGACGTCGGTGCGGAAGGCTCGCCACGCCGGCCCGGCAGAGCGGCGAAGCCACAGCGTCCCGAGCGCGGCGCCGATGAGCAGCAGCAACAGCAGTTGCCCCAACCCGATCGCTCGGCCGACCCAGATCAACACCGCCACCTCGACGATCCCGAAGACCGCCAAGGCGGCGAGGGGGATTCGGAACCGACGCATCGAGTCAGCCTTCCTCTCGCCTCCGACGCCCGGTCAGCGCCAGCCGGGCTGCCGTGGTGCGCGACTGCGTGCCCCACACCGTCACCCGCCACAGTGCCTCGCGCACGATCGATGAACTCATCTTGCTCGCGCCACGCTCGCGTTCGGCGAACGTGATCGGCACCTCGACCACCCGGAAGCCGTTGCGGTGGGCCCGCCAGGCGAGGTCGACCTGGAAACAGTAACCCTGCGAGGCGACCGTCTCGACTTCCAGTCTTGGATAGCGCGGTCATCCGATAGGCGCGATATCCGCCGGTCGCGTCCTTGAGCGGCATGCCGAGCATGAGGCGCACATAGAGGTTGCCGCCGCGGGAGAGCGCCAGTCGGTGCGCGGGCCAGTTCACCACCTTGCCGCCGGGAACCCAGCGGGAGCCGAGCACCACGTCGGCGTCGGCGAGCGCGTCGAGCAGCACCGGCAGCTCTTCGGGGGCGTGCGAGCCGTCGGCGTCCATCTCGACCACGACGTCGTAGTGGTGCTCCTCGGCCCACGCGAAACCGGCGAGATAGGCGGCGCCGAGTCCCTGCTTGCCGGCCCGGTGCAGCACGTGCACATGGTTGTCGGCGGCGGCGATGCCGTCGACGATGGCTCCGGTGCCGTCCGGACTGTTGTCGTCGGCGACGAGCACGTGCACGGCGGGCACAGCCGCGCGGACCCGGCCGACGATCACCGCGACGTTGTCGGCTTCGTTGTAGGTCGGGATGATCACCAGGACCCGCCCGATCCCGTGGTAGTCCTCGCTCACCCGCGGCCCTTCGTTGCTCTCGTGTGTCATCGGGGCGTCCGCCGGCTCGTGATTCTCCGAGTCGTCGCCGCACCCACCAGGACGGCGGCGATGACGACGAGGACCAGCTCCGGCAGGACACCCAACCCGGTGGCTATAGTACGGCCTGCCGCCGGTCGTATCGCACGCACAATCACCGCCTGGGTGTTGAAGCCGGTCGCGTCGAAGACGTGGCCGGCGGGGTCGACGAATCCGGACACGCCGACGGTCGACGCCATCAACGCGGGCCGGCCGTGTTCGACGGCGCGCAGACGGACCATGGCGAGTTGCTGGCGGGCCTCGGCGGGGTTGAACGTGGCGTTGTTGGTCTGCACGACCAGCAGCCGCGCGCCGCCCGTCACGGTGTCGCGGACCACCTCGTCATAGGCCACCTCGAAACAGATGACATCGCCGATGGTGGTGGGGCCGACCGTCAGCACGCCGGGCACTGGGCCGGCGAGGAAGTCGGACCGGACCAGATCGACTTTGCTGCTGATCGCGCGGGCGACGGCGCGCATCGGGATATATTCCGCGAATGGCACAGGATGGCGCTTAACGTACATCTGGCCGGGTCCGGTGTCGGGCTGCCAGACCAGCCCCACGTTGCGCAACCGATCGCCTGGGCCCTCACGCAACCCGCCGACGAGGATCGGCACCCCGATCGCCCGTGCGGCCCGCGAGATCAGTTCGCTGGCCTGCGGATCGGCGACCGGATCGACGTCGCTCGCGTTCTCCGGCCACACCACGAGGTCGGGTTGCGGCCGGCGGCCGGCGGCGACGTCCGCGGCGAGCCCGATGGTGGCGGTGACGTGGTTGGTCAGCACGGCTCGGCGCTGTTCGTTGAAGTCCAACCCGAGCCTCGGCACGTTGCCCTGCACGATCGCGACGGTCACCGGCTCGACGTCGCCACCGGGTGCGGCCGACGCGGGAACCCCCAACGGCACGCCGACGGCGAGCAGCGCCACCCCGACGGGAATGGCCACCCGGGTACGGGCGGCGCCCGTGACGCTGGCGTCGACCGGCTCACCACCGTCGCCGTCCGGCGTGGTCGGTGCGACGCGATCGTGCGGGCGGCGGGTGTGTTCGACGACCGTGAGTGCCGTCACCGCGAGCAGGCCGCCGATCGTCGCGACTCCGAAGGTCACCAACGGTGCTCCGCCGATCGCGGCGAGGCGCACGAGGGGCGAGTCGGCCTGACTGAACGCGAGGCGGCCCCATGGGAAGCCGCCGAACGGGGTGCGGTCGCGCAACGCCTCCTGCGACACCCACAACACGCCTGTCGCGAGTGGCCACAGCCAGGGGCGGCGGTGCGTCAGTGGGCTGACCCAGGCGCTGAGCGCGCCCAACAAGGCGATGTAGCCGGCCTGCAGCAGCGGCAGGAGCAACCACACGGCTCCGACGTATCCACCCGCCCAGCTCAGCAGCGGCACCATGAGCGCCAGTCCGGCGAGCAGTCCGAGTCCGGCGCCGGCGAGGGCACGGCGGCCGTGGGTGGCGATGGCGAGCAGCGCCACCCCGATCGGGGCGGCCCACCATTGGTCGAGCGGGGGGAATGCGGCGAAGAGCGCGCCGCCTGAGATGAGCGCGGCGGCGATCGCCGACCAACGCCCCAGCTTTGCCATCGGCCCAGCCTACAAGCCTCGCCCCGAGCGTGCCGATCATGAAGCTGTTGATCAGTTGGGAGGCGTGATCATGCCAAGTAGCTTCATGATCGCGACTCAAGAGGGCGGCTCGAGAGGGCGCGGCTCGAGGTGGGGGCGTGTTACGGGGCGCGACACCATACGTGTCGCGCCCCGTCTCCCAGGCCCCTCTGGCCGGTGGCAGATGCGCACTCGCTGCCTTCGGACCGATTCGATGCGGACTGGCTGCCCGCGGCGAACCGTTGTCTACTGGCCGCACGTGCCCCCTACCCGTGGCCCTGCTCCACACCCGTCGTGGCAGGCCCACGCCGCTCATGACCGTCGAGTCGCCGGTGACCGCCCCTCGTCCTGCTTGCCCTGGTGGCTCCACCGGCGGTTAAGGGAAGACACCGGTGTTGTCGGGCGAACAGGCACTGCGGTAGGTGATCGAAAACCACGTGCGGGAAAAGGACGCATTGACCGTACGCGCTGGGCGACCGGTCGCGCCATCTTATCCAGGAATAGATGTTGATAACCTGTGGCGTCCCAGCGTACGCCACAGGCCGAATCGAGGCACCGGCGTGTCGACGGGTCGAGCGTGGATCACGTTGCCGCGACGGGCACACACCGGCTGGACCCGCCGACGACGACGTCGCCGCCGCCCTCGCGGGAGAAGTTCACGCCGAGAAACGAACCGTCGAGGGAGAACTGAAAAGCGATCTCCTTGTCGGAGCTGCGATCGGTGACCTTCCAACCGGCGTCACGCATCGTCGGCACGACCCGCTGGGTGACCAGGTCGCCTGCGTCGGTCGGCGCGGGAATGCGCACGATGTAGTCCCACCGGACGGTGCGACCGGGATGCTGAGGATCGCAGTCCGCTTTGAGGTCGGTCACCACGCTCCGCTCACCGACGAATGGTTCGGTGAGCCGGGCCGTGACGGCCCGCAACTCGTCGGCGGCTTGTTCGAGGGTGGGGGTTGTCGCGTTCATGCCACGCTCCTTGCCGCTGCTGGTCAGCATCGAACATCCACTGACAGATACCGCGAGGGCGAGGGCGAAAGCAACCCCCACCATCGCGGTGACGGGGCCGGAGCCCCGATGACGCCGGTCGTTCACGGGATGTCGATGGTCGTGTCGCCCTGACCGTGCGGGTGAACCTCCCCGCCGGTGAACACGTTGTACATCTCCCACCACGCGTCTGAACGGTACTGGAAGACGCCGGTGTGTGCGGTCATACCCTCGATCGGCGTGCCGTTGGTGTAGTTGCCGGTCTCCAGTTGGACGACGCCCGAGAACGTGTCCGGGTCGGCGCCGTGCGGCCCGTGCCCGAAGAAGATGCCCTGCACCTGGTCGATCGGATCGCCGGGAGCCGTCATCGAATAGCGCCACACGGTGTCGTTGGCGTTGTGCAGATCGCTGACGTCGGTGACGCCGTTACCCATGCCGGCCGACTCGATGTGCAGAATCCGGTTGGCGTCGAGGCCCTGCGTCTCGGCCGCGCCGACCACGGCGCCCCCATAGGAGTGGCCCGCAGCCGTGACCTGCACGTTGTTGTCGGCCGCTGGCGAGTGGTTGATCTCCTGACGCAGGTCGTGGGAGAACTCGGCGAGGTTCGGGCCGAGGTCGACCGCATAACTGGATGACATGGCGTTGGGGATGACCTCATCGGGCAGGTCGCCGCCCATCCATCCGACCATCGCGAGCGAGTGGTCCGGAGAGGAGTTGACGAACCCCTGCGCCGTTCCGGCCACGTAGTCGTTGAAACTGCTGAGTTGGGCGGTGGTGCCCGGCACGATCATGCCGACGTTGGTCGTGTTGGCTCCGATGTCGCCGTAGACCTCGGCGATCGCCCCGTCGCCGGACGGGTCGAAGTAGACGACCTGGTGATTGTCGTTGATCAACTGCTGATAGTAGTCGATGCGCTTCTGGGACTCCTCGATCTTGGGGTCCATGTCGTTGTCGTCCCAGGAACCCCAGCCGAACCACCCGTTGTTCGACTCGTTCTCCTGGTCCTGGCGCTGATAGTCGACCAGTCGGGACTGCTCGGCCTGCAGTTCGGCCGTGATGTGCACATCGTTGGCGAGGGCCCGCTCCTCGAACGGCGCGCCGGAGAGGTTGCCCACCGAGTTCGGCGACATGAGCGCCGTCCACTTGCGGTCGTCGGCGGACATGTTCTCGAAGTGGGTGCGCACCAAGTCGCGGTCGCCCTCGGGCGGCTGCCAGGTGTTGTTCTGGGTGAGCGCGGTGGCGACGTCGGGGTGGCTGTGCAGATAGTCGCGTGCCTCGTCGGGAGTCATCGACGAGAACTCGTGCGGCAACACACCCTGGTCGACGAGGTTGGTGACGAGATCATGCCCGTACGGACCAGAGTCGCCGGAGCCGGCAGTGAAGTCCGCGGCGGGGTGGGTGACAGTCGAATCCGTGGTGCCCGAAGGGTCGGCGACGGTGCCACCGGACGAACCGCCGAACGCCTGGGAGATGGCCTGGTCGGCCTGGTCATAGTCGTCGGCACACTGCTTCACCAAAGTATTGATGTCGCCGAGCAGCTTGACGAGGTTCTTCGCCGCCCCAACCATCTGCACGGCGCGGGTGGCGTCAGCCGCCGCGACCGGTGCGCCGATGCGCGCGAACGCCGCCGCCGCGAGCACCACACCCTCGACCGCGCTGATGCCGCTGATCACGGTGCTCAACGTGCCGGAGAGGCTCTGCGCGGCCGCGCGTACACCCTCGGGGTTGACCTGATAGCCGCTGCCACTGCCGCCGCCTGACGGGGCTTGCGAGGTCTGTTGGGTCTCGCCGCGGATGATCTGCCATTGTTCGGTCTGCTGCGTCATCGTCATCCTCCCGGTCAGATCGATTCCAGCGCGGCGGGCCGATAGGAATAGGTGCCCGATCCGTTGACGGCGGCCTGCCCGGCGCCCGACGCGACGGTGTCGACCGGCTTCGGGGCGAGGACGATGTTGGCCACCATCGCCGCAGTCGCCAGGCTCTCGTGCTCGGCGCCGCTGTTGAACAGCGTGTCGATGTCCTGAGCGATGCTGATGAGGTCGCTGACGATGCGAGCGATGTCGGCGATGCCGATCGCGTCGAGCACAGCGCCGATGCCCTCGACGAAGGCGGACAGCACAGCGGTGGTCGCCTCCGCGAGGGCAACCCCGGCCGCTTCGGTATAGGGGTTGGACGTGAGCGCCTGAACGATCGGATTGACCACCCCGACGACGGCGTTGTAGGCGGTCTGCGCGATGTCGACCTGACCGGCGGAACGCTCGAGTTCGGTCACCGCCGACTTCGCGGCGCTGATGATGTTGTTGAACGCCTCGAACGACTTCGCGAGTTTGGCGAGCACGTTCTCGGAGGCCGCGCCACCGCTCCACACGTCGCCGAGCTGCTGTGCGGCGCGTTCGAGCTCGGCGAGCTGACCCGCGAACGTGGCGGCCTGGGTGGCGAGCTTGGCCGCATAGGCGAGCACCGCCTCGACCTGCCCGGTCACGATCGATGGCAACACCAGCGTGCTGGGGCCAGCACCCGTTGCCGCGTCCATGGCGCTGGAGTTGGCTGGAGTGAATGCCATGCGCACCTCACTTCACGATCCGTTGACGGGACAGGTCACTGCATGGGTGATCGTAGGGCGCCATCGATGGCCGCCTGAACGGCAAAAATGCCCAGTTGTCAACAGCCTGTCGGCCGCGGCCATATCGGGTCAGATCAGCAGAGATTCCCGCAACAGGTGACCGGCGACGTCGGGATGGTCGCCGACAAGCAGCCCGGCGGGCGCGAGCACATAGGCGGTGTCGACGCGCACACGTGCCGCGCGCGGCACCGACCAGCCGCCGACGTGGTCGTCGAGCACCGCGTCGAGCACCGCCTTGGAGGTGCCCGACGCGGTGTGTCGAAGCACCCCGCCGGAGCCGATGACCAGGCCGACGCGGCTCAGGTCACGCCCGGCCGCGGCCCCAGCCCCGGCCACGGTGGGGCTCGTCGGGTGATGCGCGCCGCTGATCCGGGCCGGGGCGTGGTCGCCCCGCGCGTGGCGGCGCACCGCGACGGTCGCGGCGAGCGCGGCGAGGCGAGCGTCGACGGCGGGGTCGGTCTCGTCGCCGCCGAGCAGCCCGGGGTCGGCGACGCGCACGGCGGCCGCGGCGGTGAGCGCGGCCAGGTGGGCGTCGGCGACGAGGCGTTCGACGCGGGCCGCCTCGACGACCCCGCCGGCGCTGATGCGCATGCCGAGGTCGCCCTCGACGGTGCGGCTCGCCCGCAGTGCGCCGGCGACATCGGTCACCGGCGGATTGTGCGGGTCGGGCCGCACTACCGAATAGACGTCGGTGGTGGCCCCGCCGATGTCGACGACGACGACGTCGGTGTCGATGAGGTCGCCGAGCAGTTCGACGGCGGCGAGCACCACGTCGGGCGTGGCGGCCCGCACCAGTGACGCGAATCGCGACCCGCGTGAGAGGTGTTTGCCGCCGATGACGTGGCGCAGGAACGTGTCACGGATCGCCGCCCGGGCCGGAGCCGGGTCGAGCACCCCGATGCGGGGCAGCACGTTGCCGGTCGCCTGGGCCGGGGTGCCCCGTTCGAGCAGCAGCGCGACCGCGTCGGCCCGCGCGTCGATGTTGCCGGCGACGACGACGGGCACCCGCCGCCGGTGGGTGGCGACCCGGGCGGCGGCGAGGCGACGCGCGTTGTGGGTGAGCACGTCGGTGTCGCCGCCGTCGGTGCCGCCGACAAGCAGGATCACGTCGGGTCGGCAGTCGCGCAGCGCGTCGACGCCGGCCCGGTCGAGGGGGCCGGCGGAGACGTGCACCACGCGGGCGCCGGCGCACAGTCCGACCCGGAAGCCAGCCTCGGCGGTGACGAGCGCCTCATAGCCGACGACGGCGAGTCGCAGACCGCCGCCGGCGGACGAGCAGACATAGGGGCGCCCGACCGTCGCGCCGGCGGGCAGGGCCACGCTGATCTGGCCGATCGCCTCGTCGAGCCCGCGCAGCACGTCACTGTCTGATGTGGTGGGTCGTTGCGCGGTGGCGATCACCGTGGCCCGGTCGAGGTCGACTGCGGCCACCTTGGTGAAGGTGGAGCCGACGTCGGCGCACAGGGCCACGCGGGCCGCGGGCATCGGCCGTACCCCTCAGCTTGTCGAACTGGCCGCGGGGACGACCACGGTGCCGGTCGCGGTGACCGCGACCAACGGCGGGTCGAGGACCTCGGCGGCGGTGTCGGACAGGTCGGGGCGGCCCCGGCACACCACCCGGCATTCGAAGTCGACGGTGCGGCTGCGGGTGCCGATCCGGGTGAGCGTCGCGGTCACCTCAAGCACGTCGCCGGCCCGGATCGGGGCGCGGAACTGCACGTCGGAGTAGGAGGCGAAGAGCCCCTCGTCGCCGTCGGTCCGAATGCACAGTTCGGTGGCGACGTCGCCGAAGAGCCCCAGGGCGTAGGCCCCGTCGACGAGGTTGCCGGCGTAGTGCGCGTGTCCGGTGGGCACGTAGCGGTGGTGGGCGACGGTCAGTCCGACCGGGCTCGTCGTCATGATGATCTCCTGGTACGGGTCGTGGGCGCGCTCTGACGGGCCGGTGCGGGGGTGGGGTCGGCGGCGAGCCGGTGCACGAGATAGCTGGCCACCTCGCGGGGGGTGGTGCCGCGGCCGAAGATGCGGTCGACGCCCAGCTCGCCGGTGGCCAGTTCGTCGAATCGTGGGCCGCCGGCGACGAGCAGCGGCCGCCGGGACGCCGGAAACGCCTCACGCACGGCGGCGGAGAGTTCGCGAGTGTTGTGCAGGTGCGCGTCGCGTTGGGTCACCACCTGGCTGACCAGCACGGCGTCGGACTGTTCGGCCTGCGCGCGGGCGACGAGGTCGGCGACGCTGACCTGAGCGCCGAGGTTGACGACGCGAAACTCGGCGTAGGACTCCAGGCCCTTCTCCCCCGCGATGCCTTTGAGGTTGAGGATCGCGTCGATGCCGACGGTGTGCGCGTCGGTGCCGATGCACGCGCCGACGACGACGAGTTTGCGGCGCAGGTTCTGCTTGACGACGTGGTTGATCTCTTTGGCGTTCAGGAGCGGGAAGTCGCGTTCGGCGACGACGACCTGACTGAGGTCGACGAGGTGGCGCACCCGACCATAGACGACGAAGAACGTGAATCCCTCGCCCATGGCTGTGCTGTGCACGACCATCGCCGGGTCCATGCCCATCTTCGCGGCGAGCTGCAACGCGGCGCCTTCGGCGCGTTTGTCGCAGGGTACGGGCAGCGTGAAGCTCAGCTGCACCATGCCGTCGCCGGTGGTGTCGCCGTAGGGCCGCACGATCGTCGAGGCTGGGGCGGCGGCAGGGGCGGCGGTTGTCGTGGGCGGCGTCGCTGGGGTGTTCACGCGGCGGCCTCCAGAATGTCGGTGGCGGGGTTGACATAGTCGTCCTCGTGTCGGGCGACGCCGTGCAGGCCCTTGCCGCCGGTCGCGGGGCGTTTCATGATGCCGAACGTGCCGTCGCCGATCGCGGCGAGCAGGCCGGAGCCGGTCGTGGTGTCGGAGCCGCTCGTGGTGTCGTGCTCGGCGATGCGTTCCAGCAGTCCCACCGCCTCGCCGAGCACGTGGTGCGCGCGTTGTTGGATGAATCCGCCCGGGGCCGGCACGAAGTCCTCGTGCAGGTTGCCGCAGGCGTTGAGCACATAGCGCACGTTCTGCAGGGCGATGTCACGGTCGGACAGCCACGGCGTGACGACGGCTTCGGTCATCATGCCGACGAGCAGGATGCCCTGTCCGGTGAGCACTCCGGCGAGGTTGAAGAAACCGTCGAGGAGGTTGCCGCGGAAGATGTCGCCGGTCATGTGTTTGGTCGGCGGCATCCACTTGAGCGGGGCGTGGGGGAACAGTTCGCGGGCGAGCAGGGCGTGCGCGAGCTCCAGCCGGAACGATTCCGGCACCTCCGGGTTGATCTCGAAGGCGTGTCCGAGGCCGAGGGACTGGTCGGGCAGGCCGGCCTCGTGCGCGAAGAACTCGTTGAGCAGTTGGGAGACGGTGACGGTGTGGGCGGCCTCGACGGCGTCGGCGGTGGTGAGGTAGTTGTCCTCACCGGTGTTGATGATGATGCCGGCGCGCGCGTGGATCTGGCGGGAGAACCGCTGGTCGACGAAGGTGCGGATCGGGTTGATGTCGCGGAAGAGGATGCCGTACATCGAGTCGTTGAGCATCATGTCGAGCCGTTCCAACCCGGCCAGGGTGGCGATCTCCGGCATGCACAGTCCGGAGGCGTAGTTGGTCAGCCGCACGTAACGGCCCAGCTCCCGCGAGGACTCGTCGAGGGCCGCCCGCATGAGTCGGAAGTTCTCCTGGGTGGCGTAGGTGCCGGCGAAACCCTCCCGGGTCGCCCCCTCCGGCACATAGTCCAAAAGGGACTGTCCGGTGGAGCGGATCACGGCGATGACGTCGGCGCCGGCCCGGGCGGCGGCCTGTGCCTGCGGAATGTCCTCGTGGATGTCGCCGGTCGCGACGATGAGATAGATCCACGGTCGGCGGGGTGGGTCGCCGTGTCGGGCCACCAGCCGCTCGCGTTCCCGCCGCCGCCGGTCGATCGTGGCGATCCCGGCACCGACGGCGCGTCGAGCCGCTTTCGTCGCCGAGGTCGCGGCACGGCCCGACGGCACGCTGAAGCGCACCGACCCGGCGGCGGCCTTCTGCGCCAGCAGGGTGAGGTCGTCGAGGTCCAGTTCGCGCAGTGCGTGCCAGACCGGCAACGCCACCCCGTGGCCGAGTCCCACGTCGGCGACGACCGCGTCGACGAGCCGGTTGACCCACGGAATGCCGTCGGGGTCGGCGCCGCTCACCCCGGCCAGACGCAGCACGGCCCGCTCGACGGAGACGGTGGTGTGGGTGCGGGCGAGGTCGACCACGGGCTGCCCGACCCGACGGGCCAGCGCCCGGGCCCGGTCGACCAGGGCGGGGTCGAGGTCGAGTCTCATGACCGTGGGCTCCTCTCCCCGCCGACGGCGGGGTCGTGTTCGGTGTCGCCTTCGAAGATCGTCACGCCGCGCAGCACGGTGCGGTTGCAGACCGGGGCGGCCGTGTCAGGGTCGAGCACCGGCAGCCCCGTCTCCGCGAGCCCGCTCGGCGTGTGCCACACCGCGAAGGTCGCCGCCGCTCCCGGGGCGAGCACCCCGTCGTCGTCGTTGTGCACCGCGCGCCACCCGCCCCGGGTGTGCGCGGCGAACGCGGCCCGCACCGTCATCCGGTGCACCGGGTTGAAGTGCCAGGCGGCGGCGCGCACCCCGCCCCACGGGTCCAGTGGCGTCACCGGCGAGTCCGACCCGAAGGCCAACGCCACACCGACCCCGTGCAGCGCCGCGATCGGGTTGGCCGCGAGCGAGCGGGACACGCCCAGGCGTTGGGCGTACATCTGGTTGTCACCACCCCAGAGCCGGTCGAACGCCGGTTGCACGCTCGCCACGACGCCGAACTCCACCAGGCCGGCGATGATCGCCTTGTCGACGATCTCGACGTGCTCGATGCGGTGACGCCGTTCGCGCAACCGGTCGAGGCCGACCGCGTGCGCGGCGGCCCGGAAACCGGCGAGCACGGTGCTGATCGCCGCGTCCCCGATCGCGTGGAAGCCGCCCTGCACGCCGTGTTCGGTGCACTCGACGAGGTGCGCGGCGACCTCGTCTGCGGTGAGGTAGCCGAATCCGTGGCTGTCCTCGTCGGTGTAGGGGTCGCGCACGTGCGCGGTGCGTGACCCGATCGCACCGTCGGCGAAGAGGTCACCGGCGGCTCCGTGGGCGCCGAGTTCCTTGGCCTTCGCGGCGGCCATCAGTTCACCCCAGTAACCGTAAACCTCAGGTAGACGGTTACTCGGGCCGCTGAGGTTCAGCACGCTGGCGAAGTCGTCCTCGTCGGAGATGCCGGGGCCACCGCATTCGTGGACGGCGGCGATGCCGAGGCTGGCGGCGTGTCGCAACGCGACGTGTTGCGCGTCTCGCCGCTGCGGTCGGGTGATCGACGCGAACGCGACCTCTCGCACCGCGTGGTGGGCGTCGCGGCGCAGGCACCCGGTCGGGTCGAAGCCCGCGAGCGTGCTCGCTGCCGGGGCCGCCGCGAGCATCGCCGACGAGCAGAGTGCGGAGTGGATCGACGCCTGGGACAGATACACCTTGCGTCCACCGGCCGCCCGGTCGAGTTCCTCGGCGGTCGGGGTGCGGGCGACAACCCAGGTGGACTCGTCCCAGCCGTGGCCGAGAACGACGGCGTCGCCGCCGAGCCCGGCGCTGTGCGCGGCGACCGCGTCGAGCAGTTCCCGGGCGGATCGTGTCGTCGACAGGTCCAGCCCGCCGAGGGTGGTGCCGGTGTTAGTGGCGTGCACGTGCGCGTCGACGAACGCCGGCGTGACGAGGTCGCCGGCCAGGTCCACGACGTCGTGCGTGGATGGCGCGTCCTCGTCGGCGCCGAGCCAGGTGATCGTGTCGCCGGTGACCACCATCGCGGTGGCGCGCGGGTCGGCGGGGCTGTAGATCCGTCCGCCCCGATAAAGCACGCTGGGTGTCATGGCGGTTATCCTGCCGCGTCTGGGCTCGAATCGGTGTCCGCTGGGCCGCTCGCCGTGGTGTCGTGGCGCAGCCGGCGGGTGAACAGCGCGCGGACACCCGGCTCGGAGCGCACCAAGTCGAGCGCGGTCTGGGCGTGGCCGGGCAGATAGCCGTTGCCAATGAGCATGGTGACGTCGGCGGCGAGCCCCTCGGCGCCGAGCGCCGCCGCCGGAAACGACGTGGCCATGCTGAAGAAGATCACCGTGCCGCCGCCGGCGGTGCTCAGAATCGCGCCGTGTTCGCAGCCGGGCACGTCGACGCAGACGACGGTCACGTCGGCCGGGCCGCCAGCGGCGACGACGGACTCGGCGAGCGCCACCGGGTCGCGGGCGTCGGCGAGCGCGATCGTGTCGGCGATCCCGGCCGCGGCGAGCAGATCACGTTCGGTTTTTGAGGGTACGACGCCAATCGTGCGGGCGCCGGCCCGGCGCGCGGCGGCCAACGCCAACGAGCCGGACTTGCCGGCCCCACCGAGCACCGCGACCGTCACCGTCTCGCCAGCACGGGCCGCGTCGACATAGCGCCGCACCACCCGGTCGGTGAGCGCCGGCGCGCCGCAGACGTCGAAGACCGCCAACGCGAGGTCATCGTCGAGGTCGTCGGGCAGGCGCGCGGCGATCGACCTGGCGAAGAGGATCGCGTGTCCGCGCGTGGGGACCTGCTCGCCCCGACCGTCCCACCTTGCGAGGCCGTCGGTGATGGCCAGCGGGGTGAGGGTGAGGGAGACGAGAGTGGCGACCCGGTCGCCGGGGGCGAGCCCGAGCGGCGAGCGGGGGCCGACCTCGTCGACGGTGCCGATGAGCATGCCCCCGGAGCCGGTGACCGGATTGTGCATCTTGCCGCGTTCGGCGATGATCCCGAGCACCTCCGCGCGGATCGCGTCGGGGTCACCACCGTGGGCGGTGGCGAGCTGGCGATAGCTCGCGGCGTCGAGGTTGAGCCGATCCACGACGATGCGCACCTCGTCGTCGGCGATCGTCGGGGATGCGTCGAGCCGGCGGGCCGCCTGCGGCAGCACACCGGCCGGTTCGATCACCCGATGCAGCCCGATCGGTGACGCCGCCGGCCAGGTCGCGGTCATCGACAGTCCTCCTTCACCCAGAGCAATCGCGTCGTCGCAATCAAGTCACCCGCCAGGCCTCCGCTTGACAGGAAATTCTCCGGAAGAATACTTACTGCACGGAACTATTTCCAGTAGCCTGAGGCTCTTCTATCGCTGATGAGGGGAACTGCCGTGACGCAGCGCGCCGCCCAACCGTACGAGTATCGGCGCCACGAACTGGTCGAACCGGACTGGACCCGCCTGCCCGGCTGGCGTGACGTCACCCGCGAGCAGTGGGAATCAGCGCAGTGGCAACGCACCAACTGCGTCAAGAACGTCACCCAACTGCGCGCCGTCTGGGGCGACCTCGTCGACGACCACTTCTACGCCGACCTCACCGCCGACACCGAACGCTTCGCGACCATGTCGATGCTCGTGCCACCACAGATGATCAACACAATGGTGCCCGGCGAGCAGCCGAACACCGACGCGCTGCTCGCCGACCCGGTGCGCCGCTACATGCTCCCCGTCGCCTCCGACCGGCACCCGGATTGGCCGTCACACCCCCACGCCACCCGCGACTCGCTCCACGAACACGACATGTGGGTCGCGGAAGGACTCACCCACCGCTACCCCACCAAGGTGCTCGCCGAGCTGCTCTCCACCTGCCCGCAGTACTGCGGGCACTGCACCCGCATGGACCTCGTCGGCAACTCCACCCCACAGGTCGACAAACTCAAACTCAGCCTCAAACCCGTCGACCGATATGACGCGCACATCGCCTATCTGCGAGCCCACCCGGGCGTGCGCGACATCGTGGTCTCCGGCGGCGACGTGGCCAACGTGCCGTGGCGCAACCTCGAGTCCTATCTCATGCGCCTGCTGGAGATCGAGACGATCCGCGACATCCGGCTCGCCACCAAAGCCCTCATGGCCCTGCCCCAACACTGGCTCGCCCCCGACGTCGTCGAGGGACTCGAACGGGTCGCCCAGCTCGCCGCCCGCCGCGGCGTCAACCTCGCCATCCACACCCACGTCAACCACGCCAACTCCGTCACCCCACTGGTCGCGAAGGCCGCGCAGACCGCGCTCGACGTCGGGGTGCGCGACGTGCGCAACCAGGGAGTGCTTATGCGGGGCGTCAACGCGACCTCCGCCGACCTGCTCGACCTGTGCTTCGCGCCTGCAGGGCGAGGCAGGCATCCTGCCCTACTACTTCTACATGTGCGACATGATCCCCAACGCCGAGCACTGGCGGGTCGCGGTCTGGCAGGCCCAACAACTGCAGCACGACATCATGGGCTATCTGCCCGGCTACGCCACCCCACGCATCGTCTGCGACGTGCCGTTCGTCGGCAAACGCTGGGTGCACATGGTCACCGAATACGACCGGGACAACGGCGTCTCCTACTGGACCAAGAACTACCGCACCTCCATCGAGGGCGGCGAGGAGGAGATCTTCTCCAAGCGC
Organism: uncultured Actinomycetota bacterium; assembly: GCA_963736695.1. Lineage (GTDB taxonomy): Bacteria > Actinomycetota > Actinomycetes > Mycobacteriales > Micromonosporaceae > CAVTPU01. The sequence goes on along the minus strand of CAVTPU010000004.1, from coordinate 251,660 downwards.
TACGCCTACTACGACCCGATCGACACACTGCCCGAGGCGGGCCAGCGCTGGTGGAGCAAACAACTCGCCGACTGACAAACCTCTTCGCGTACGCCGAAATCGGCTCGCTGGTCGATGCCCCGAGTTTCGACTACCGTTTCGGTCAGGCCTTGCCGCGTCGCTGACACCCAACGCTTCGCTGCCGAGTCAGCGTCGTCACACCGGACACCTCGGCTGGCGGCGCACGTCCATCACCGTGCCGCCAGCGAGCAGCCACGACCGTGCAGCGAGGAAACCCCCATGCGAGTCCTCGACCCCGACATCAGATCCGGTCCGCCGATCGACGCCTCCGCGACGGATGATCCGCCACGACGAGGCAGCGCCTACGCACAACTTTCCCGCCAGATCCGCCAGTCGGGGCTGCTGCAACGGCGTCCGCGATACTACTTCTGGAAGATCACGGTCACCACGGCCCTGTTAGTTATCGGATGGGCCGGATTCGTCGCGTTGGGCGACTCCTGGTGGCAACTCGCCGTGGCCGCGTTCCTGGCCGTCGTGTCCGCACAGATCGGCTTCATCGGTCACGATGCCGGACACGGACAGATCTTCCGATCGCGTCGGACGAACAATGTCATCGGCCTCCTGCACGCCAATCTCGCCATCGGCCTCAGCTACAACTGGTGGGTGCACAAACACAACCGGCACCACGCGCACCCGAACACCGAGCACGGTGATCCCGACATCGACGTGGCGCCGCTGGCCTTCACCGCCGAACAGGCCCGCGCCGGCCGAGGGCTGATCCGACTCGCGCAGCGCTATCAGGCCTATCTGTTCTTCCCGCTGCTTCTGCTGGAAGCCATCAACCTGCACCTGGCCAGCGTCAAAGCGATGATCCGACCCGACTCCCCCGATCGGCTCCGCGAGGTGACGCTGCTCGCGGTTCACGTTATCGGTTACTTCGGCGCGGTGTTCCTCGTCCTGCCGCCGGTCAAGGCCGTGGTCTTCATCGCCGTGCAGCAGGGCCTGTTGGGTCTGTATCTCGGCTGTTCGTTCGCCCCCAACCACAAGGGCATGCCCATCCTGGACGCTGGCGACAACACCGAATTCCTGAGCCGACAGGTGCTGACCTCCCGCAACATCAGGGGCGGACTGCTCACTGACTTCGCCTTGGGCGGACTGAACTACCAAATCGAGCATCACCTCTTTCCGTCGATGCCGCGGCCGAACCTGCGACGCTCCCGTCCGATCGTGCAGTCCTTCTGCCAGGAGCGCGGTCTGTCCTACTGCGAGACCAGTCTGCTGTCCTCCTATGCCCAGGTGTTACGTCACCTCGCCGCCGTTGGCCGGGCCACCCGCCCGGCCCCCTGACGCCGGGCACTCTCATGCGGACACGAGTGTCAGCACCCGAATGTCGTCTCCGGTCGGCGCGACAGTGAACACTTCCAGGGTGAACAGGTTGTCGGCGCAGCCGCCGAGCCCCAGCGCATAGGCGGCCGGCACGTCATTGGGCGCGCTGATCTTGTAGGCGATCTCGACGTTCGTCATGCCCGGCCGCCACCGGCGAAGTTGACCGGCGATCATGAGACTAGTGACCAGGTCGAGGCCTCGATCATGATAAGTAGCTTCATGATCGCCGCGAAAGAGGGGCGGCGAGGGGGCGGCTGGACTATCCGTCAATGACCCCGACATCAGCCGACGGCCGGATGAACCGCTCCGCGACGACCGCTAACGCCAGAATGATCCCCGCAAAGAGCACACTGATGCCGAAGAACGGCAGCATCAACGTGGTGACAATAGTGGTGAACACGCCGTGGCTCGCATCGGCGCAGACTCCAACAGTCGAATGCCGGCCACAAACGCCGCCAGGAAGACGAGCAGGAAGGCGGCCGACGACGCGGTGATCAGGTCCGACTCGGTCCCGCCCACGGCCAACAGATAGACGACCGGAATTCCGTAACCCGGGATGAGGAACAGCACAGCCCGATAAGGCACCGAGTTGCGTGACCCGACTCGCGCCAGCGGCTTGGGCAAAAGCCCCTCCCGTGCGAGCGAGAAAACGACTCGGGATGTGCCGAGGCTCCACGCATTGGTCGTGAGCAGCATCAACACGAACGCCACCAGGTTTCCGGCGGTTGCCAGACGACTGCTGCTCGCCGCCTCTAGCACCGAGGCGAAGGCAAGCAGGCCGTTGTGCTCACCGCCCGACCCCGGGGGCAAGAGCAGGGTGACGGTCAGACCCATGCCGAAGTAGAGGGCGCCGACCAGAAGCACGGCGATGAGGATGGCGCGAGGGAAATTCCGACGCGGATTCTTCACCTCTTCCACGACTGGCGCCGCGTTCTCCCAGCCGATGAAACCGAAGAAGCAGATCAGCAATGCACTGCCGAGCGGAAGAAGCCCGTGGGGGGGCGAAGTCGTCAAGGTATGTGGGGTGTGTCCCTGGGGAAGCGCGACGACGATGACTCCCACAAGAAAGGCGATAAGAAGGCCGAGAATCCCGCCCTGAAAACGCGCTCCTATCCGAACACCGAAAAGGTTGAAGACGATGGACGCCAGGATCAGACCCGCGCCGACAGCGACGACCTGCCGGTGGCTGGCGTCCACACCCAGCAGGTTCAGCAGGTAACGGCCGGCCGCGATGCCCAGGAGCGGGTTGGCGACGAGCAGTGTGAAGAGAAGAAACAACGCGGTGATCCGGCCCTGCCGTGGGCCGAAGGCAATCTCGACGAACTGAGCGACTCCACGGCTGGTCGTGAAACGCATCGACAGTCGCGCGAAGATCAGCGCGAACGGATATGAGTAGATGATCAGAATGAGCCAGGCGACCAGTGCCAGTGGGCCAGCGGCGTCCCACGCCAGGCCTGGGATGACCAGAACGCCCACGCCCATCACCGAGGTGATGTAGTGGACGACAAGACCACCGACGCCGAGCGTGCGATCGAGTTGCCCATCGGGCCGGTCCACGACGGACTCCACATCCACCGAAGTCCCAGTGTCGCTCATTGTCGTCCCCCTGCGATAACCGGCGCTCATGACATGCGAATATTTGGCAGCGTAAATTAATTTGCCCCTGCTCAAATATTCGTCACACTCTCACCGAAGGCAGTGAGGCACTTCTCGGCCGCATTCGGCGACAGAAGGACGCGGCAGCTTATTGACAAACAGATATATTCGATCATCGCCCGCAGTCACCGTATGATCTTGGGTCGAGACTACTCCGCGATCTTGGGGGGGCGTTGCTCGAACGGGGTCGACAGCACCACTGTGGTGCGGGTGATGACGTTGGCGGCGGTGCGGATCTCCCCCAGGAGCCGTTCCAGGTCAGTGGGGCTCAAGACCCGTACCAGAAGCATGTAATGGTCTTCGCCGGCGACCGAGTAACACGACTCGATCTCGGGTAGACCGGCGAGTCGCTCCGGCGCGTCGTCGGCCTGGGTCATGTCCATCGGGCGAATCGCGACGAACGCGGTCAACGGCAGGTCGATCGCGGCGTAGTCGACCTTCGCCGCGTAACCCTGCACCACTCCGCGCTGCTCCAGCCGCCGCACCCGCTGATGCGCGGCCGAGACCGACAACCCGACCCGCTCGGCGAGATCGGTATAGGACAGCCGCCCGTCGACGGTGAGCGCCGCCACAATCGCCCGGTCGATCTCTTCCACGCCACGACCGTACACGGTCGCGACGGAGCCGGGTCTCAGCGCGCCAACGATCGGGCGATCACCAGGCGTTGGATCTGGTTGGTGCCCTCGACGATCTGCAACACCTTCGCCTCACGGAAATAGCGTTCCACCGGATGGTCGGCGACATAACCGGCCCCGCCGAGCACCTGCACCGCGTCGGTGGTCACTCGCATCGCCACGTCGGTGGCGAACAGTTTCGCCTGCGCGGCGGCGGCACCGTGCGGCCGGCCCGCGTCACGCAGCCTCGCCGCGTGCAGCAGCAGCGCCCGGGCAGCCGCCACCTGCGTGGCGAGATCGGCGAGCAGGAAACCCAGCCCCTGAAAGTCGATGATCGACGAACCGAACTGGCGGCGCTGCCGGGCATAGGCGACCGCGTGGTCGAGCGCCGCCTGCGCCAGACCCACTCCGCACGCCGCGATCCCGAGCCGGCCACCGTCGAGCGCGGACAACGCGATCGCCAGGCCCTCGCCCTCGGCCCCGATCCGCCGCGACGCCGGCACCCGCGCGCCGTCGAGGGCGATCTGCGCCACCGGCGACGAGCGCAGGCCCATCGTCTTCTCCCGTGACTGGACCACGATCCCGGCAGTGTCGGCGTCGGCGAGCAGGCACGAGACGCCCCGCCCGCCCGGCCCACCGGTGCGGGCGAAGAGTGTGTAGAAGTCGGCGATTCCAGCGTGTGTGATCCACGCCTTGGTGCCGGTCACCACGTAGTCGTCGCCGTCACGGGTCGCACGGGTTGTCATCGACGCCGGGTCGGAGCCGCCCGCCGGCTCCGACAGGCAGTAGCCGCCGAGCAGGTCACCGCCGAACATGCCGGGAAGCCGCTCGGCCCGCAGCGCCGGGTCGCCGAAGGCCGCCAACGCGTAACACGCCATCGTGTGCACCGACACCGCCTCGGCGACCGTGAGCCAACGACTCGCGAGCACCTCGACGACCTGCACATAGACCTCATAGGGTTGGCCGCCTCCACCGAATTCCTCCGGGTACGGCAAGCCCAGCAGGCCCGCCCCGCCCAGAGTGCGAAGCACGTCGCGGGGAAACTCGCCCCGTGCCTCGAAGTCGTCGGCGCGGGGGGCGAGCTCACGGTCGGCCAGCTCGCGGGTCAACGCGAGCAGGTCGACGGCCTCGTCGGTAGGCAGGAAACGCTCAACAGTCACCGGTCGGCTCCAGGGGTGGCGGGCGGACAGCGTGAGTAACCCTAGCTTAACGCCCGTTCAGGTCAAGGTGTGGCAGGCTAACCAAATGAAGCGAGCGCCGCTGCTGCTGGTCGACTCGGCGAGCCTGTATTTCCGGGCCTTCCACGGGGTTCCGATCGACGCGGCCACCGCCCCCGACGGCACGCCCGTCAACGCCGTCCGCGGATTCCTCGACATGCTCGCCACGCTGATCCGCGGACGCGGACCCCGCCGCGTCGTCTGCGCCCTCGACGAAGACTGGCGCCCCGCGTGGCGGGTCGCACTCATCCCCTCATACAAGACCCACCGAGTCGCCGACACCGGCGGCCCGGACACCGACGCCGAAGCGGTGCCCGACCTGCTCAGCCCCCAGGTGCCGATCATCCTCGACGTGCTGGCGGCGGTCGGAATCACCGCGGTCGGAGCCGCCGACTATGAGGCCGACGACGTCATCGGCACCCTCGCCGCCCGCGAGCCTGGCCCGATCGAGGTGGCCTCCGGAGATCGCGACCTGTTCCAGGTCGTCGACGACACCCGTGGCGTCCGACTGCTCTACTGTGGACGAGGCGTGTCCAAACTCGAGGTCTTCGACGAGGCCGCGGTCCTTTCCCGGTACGCCGTGCCGGCGCACGCCTACGCCGACTTCGCCGCGCTGCGCGGCGACCCCAGCGACGGCCTTCCCGGAGTTGGTGGAGTCGGCGAGAAGACGGCAGCACGGCTGATCACCCGACACGGCGACCTCACGTCAATCGTCGCCGCCATCGACGACCCGACGGCCGGCTTCGCCCCCGGGCTGCGCGCGTCCCTCGCGGCCGCCCGCGACTATCTCGCGGTCGCCCCCACGGTGGTGCGGATCGCCCGCGACGTGCCGACACCCGCACTGCCCGCGCCAGCCGCGACGCTGCCCGCCGACCCCGACCTGCTCGCCGAACTCACCAAGCGGTGGGGTTTGACGAGCCCGGTGGGGCGTCTGGTCTCCGCGTTGGTCGACTCCACGCACCACTGACGCCGTCCGCCCCGGTGACTCAGATCGGCGCCGACGTTGGGCTGTCCACGGTGGACTGACGCTGCCGAATCGTCGGGCTGACCGAATCCAACTGGAACGTCGCACGGGCCCCCTGATAGATCGCCCACAGGTCGGTTCCCCGCAGACTGACCGTCGCCAGCTCGGACAGTTCCCGCGTCGCGTTCACCGCGACCGTCTTTCGGAGAAAACGAAACAGCGGCACGTCCGTCGCCGAGTCTCCGTAGGCGATGCACCGGTCATGATCCAAGTCATATCGGGTGAGCAACTCCGCTGTGATGCGAACCTTGTCTCCCCGGGTGAGGATGCCCGCCACCGACGCCCCTTTTCCCATGGGCAACTGGGGAAAGGCTGCGCCGTGCACGTCGCCGAATCCCGCGTCGCGCAGCTTGTCGGCGAAGAACAGCGGCGACATCGTGATCACCGCGCACCGCTCGCCCCGAGCAGTGATGTCAGCGACCACGTCGGCCATGCCGTGAAGCCACGGCGAGCGGTGAAACACGGCGTGCACCGTCTCGTCCGTCAGGTCGTGATAGAGCACGTCGCAGACGGCGGCGGCGTAGTCGTGCGCACTGATCTCACCGCCGATGAGAGCCTCGTCCAGTGTCTGGATTTCGGCCGACCGGCCGAGTTCCCGGGCGATCTCCTCGTTGGCGCTGGTGCCGTGCAGCAGAGTGCCATCCATGTCGAAGACGTGCAGCATCAGCTGATTCTGCACGACGGAGCCGGCACGGCGCTCACGCGAGGCCGCCATAGGCGAGCACACCGCGACTGATCGACCCCATCGCCTGACGGGCCGTCGCCGCGAGCTCTGGGGACGAGGCGGCCGCCTCGCTGATCTGACCGAGCAGGTCGACGACCTGTCGAGCCCACCGAACGAAGTCACCGGCGGGCATCTCCGCGTCGGCCCCGCTCGCGAGCACCTTCGTCAGATCCTCCCCCCGGGTCCACCGATAGATCGGCCACGCGAAGCCCAGATCGGGTTCGCGGGTCAACTGCAGGCCGTGGTCGGCCTCGTCGGCCTCCAACTCCGACCAGATGGCGAGGGTCTCACCGATCGAGTCCCCCACCGTGCCACGGGGCACGGCGAGACGCTCGTCGCTCTCCCGACGCGACTCGAAGACGACGACCGACACGGCGGCGGCGAGCTCAGCCGGGTCGAGACCGGCCCACACGTCACGCCGCAGACACTCGGCGACGAGCAGATCGGCCTCGGTCCAGATGCGTGACAGCATGCGGCCCGAGTCGGTGACGTGACCACGGGCGAGATAACCGCGCGCCTCCAGCAACGAACAAACCTTGTCGAAGGTGCGCGCCAACGAACTGGTGCGGTGCGCGACCTTCGCCCGAAGCGACTGCGTGTCGCGCTCCAACCGGTGCCGTCGCTGCGCCCACTGGGCGTGCTCTTCCCGGTCGGGGCACTGGTGGCACGGGTGTTGGCGCAACTGGATGCGCAGCAGGGCGATCTCGGCGTCGTCGGCCGCACCGTCGCGGGCGGCCCGACGTCGACCCCCGACCCGGTCGTCGACGTCCACCTGACGCAGCGTGGTGGCGAGGTCGCGGCGTTGCGCCGGCGACCGGTGGTTGAAACTCTTCGGCACCCGAATCCTCGCGACCGCCTCGACCGGACCGGTGAACTCCGTGCTGCCGAGACGACCCGCCCACCGGTCCTGGGTGAGCACAAGAGGACGCGGCTCATCGACCGCGCGAGGGGTGGCGGCCACCCCCGGATCGAGCACCACGGCCAGACCGCTGCGCCGGCCGGTCGGCACCCGAATGACGTCACCGACACGCAGCCGCCGCAGCGACTCCATCGTCGCGGCCCGCCGTGCGGCGACGTTGTCGCGGGACAACGACTTCTCCCGGTCAGTGATCGCCGCGCGAATAGCGAAATATTCACCAAAGTCACCGGCATGGCATGCCATCGTTTCGGCGTACCCGGCCATGGTCTCTTCGTTGCGTTGCACCTGCCGGGCAACCCCGACAACCGACCGGTCGGCCTGAAACTGCGCGAACGACGACTCCAACAACTCACGGGCCGCCGGCGCGCCCACCGACCCGACGAGATTGACCGCCATGTTGTAGGACGGACGGAAACTCGACCGCAACGGATAGGTGCGCGTCGACGCGAGCCCCGCGACGTGCCGCGGGTCGACGTCAGGCGACCACACCACCACCGCGTGCCCCTCCACGTCGATGCCCCGCCGACCGGCCCGACCAGTGAGCTGGGTGTATTCCCCCGGCGTCAGATCCACGTGAGCGTCGCCGTTGAACTTCACCAACCGTTCCAACACCACACACCGCGCCGGCATGTTGATGCCCAACGCGAGAGTCTCCGTGGCGAAGACCGCCTTGACCAAGCCCCGAACGAACAGCTCCTCCACGACCTCCTTGAACGCGGGCAGCATGCCCGCGTGATGCGCGGCGAGACCCCGCTCGAGACCATCAAGCCATTCCCAATAACCGAGCACACTCAGGTCATCGCCAGCGATGTGCGAGGTGCGCGACTCGACGACATGGCGAATCTCGGCGCGTTCCTCCGGGTCAGTCAGCCGCAGACCCGCCTGCAGGCACTGCTGCACCGCGGCGTCGCACCCCGCCCGACTGAAGATGAACAAGATCGCCGGCAACAACCCCTCACGGTCGAGCCGGTCAACGACATCAGGCCGCACCGGCCCGGCGTGTCGCCGCCGCCGAGGCCCCCGACCCCGGGCCGGACGCTCCGCGTCGAGCCGCCGCGACACCTCCCGCGTGTGCCGCAACAACTCCGGATGCACGTCATGCATCCGGGCCGCCGTCGCGTTGTGAAACAGATCGAACATGCGCCGACCAACCAGCATGTGCTGCCACAACGGCACCGGCCGGTCCTCGCTCACCACCACCTGCGTCTCGCCGCGCACCGTCACAAGCCAGTCGGCGAACTCCTCGGCATTGGACACGGTCGCCGACAACGACACCAACGTCACCGACTCCGGCAGATGGATGATGACCTCCTCCCACACGGCTCCACGGAACCGGTCGGCGAGAAAATGCACCTCATCCATCACCACATAGCCCAGGTCACGCAACGCCGGCGACCCGGTGTAAAGCATGTTGCGCAGCACCTCGGTGGTCATCACCACCACCGGCGCGTCGCCGTTGACCGCGTTATCCCCGGTGAGCAGCCCAACCCGATCGGCGCCATAACGCTCAACCAGATCATTGAACTTCTGATTGGACAACGCCTTGATCGGCGTCGTATAGAAACACTTGCGTCCCTGCGCGAGCGCCAAATGCACCGCGAACTCGCCCACCACAGTCTTGCCGGCACCAGTCGGCGCGCAGACCAACACACCACTGCCGCCCTCCAAGGCCCCACACGCCTGCACCTGAAAAGGGTCAAGGTCAAAGGAGAGCTCCGCCATGAACTCGGCGAGCGCGGGCAGCCGCGACTCTCGCTCGGCCCGGCGTCGGGCGGCCACATACCGTTCAGCCGGACTGGTCATGACACCAAGGCTAACCGGAGTCTGCCCGCCGCAGCGTCCCGGCGGGTCGGTAGGGTGCCAGATGTGAACACATCGGTCGGCAATTCGTCCTCACGTCGGCCCATAGCGGCGGTGCTGTTCACCTTCCACGGCACGATCGCGCAGGTCGAGGACCCCGTGCACTGGGTTCGCGCCGCAGCCGCCGACTGCGGCGTCGACCTCGACCAGATGAAGGCCACGGCGCTCGCCGACCGGCTGGTCACGGCCGGCCGGCCAGGCGGCCCGAAACCCGATCGGGTGCCGCCACACCTGGCGGAACTCTTCGCCGACCGCAATCTCGATCCGCACGCCCACCGGGCCGCCTACGTCGGGCTCGCCGAGACTGTCACGTGCGACATCGACGGCTTCGCCGAGGCGCTCTATGACCGGCAGACCGTCGCCTCCGGGTGGCGGATCTATGCCGACGCGTCCATAACCCTGCGGGCACTGCGGGCCGCCGCGATCCCCGTCGGCGTGGTCAGCGACACCGGATTCGACCTGCGGCCACTCGCCAACGAATTCGGCATCGGCGCATTCATCGACGGGTGGGCACTCTCCTGCGAACTGGGCCGCTGCAAACCCGACCCGGCGATGTTCTGGCACGCCTGCCGCGACCTGGGAGTGGACCCCGAGGCGACCCTCATGGTCGGCAACAGCCTGGCCGACGCTGCGGCGGTGGCCGCCGGATGCCGCACACTGCTGCTGCCGCCCGCCACGCCCGGCGGCGTCAACGGACTCACCGAAGCCCTCAGCCTCGCCCTCGGCTGACCGGCGACCCCGCCGAACACAATGGACACCCGGTCGGTCGAGCTTCATTGATCAACGCGCGGCGAGCGTCGCACGGGCGGCCATCAACGCGAATCCGAGCAGGTTCAGGCCCCGCCACCTCACCGGAACGGCCGCGTGTTCATTGCTCGCAGCCATCCCGATGCCCCAGATCCGATCCCGTGGGCTCGCCTCGACGAGCACCCGATTGCCCGTGCCGAGCAGATATTCGCGCAGGTCACCATGCTGGCCGAACTTCGCCGTGCTCCCAGCGACGACAATGTCGAACCGTGCGCCGCGCCAGATCTGTTCATCGAAGTCACGCACCGTGCGGCCGAGCGCTTTGGCCTTGCTCGGGTGGGTGGCGGCAACGATACGTTCGGCGACAACGGGGTCGTCGAACAGCATCGCTTTGCGCCACATCATGTAGTGCTCGGCGGTGGCGAAGGTGACCCCGTCGACGGTGAACGGAGCCGACCACCACTGACTCAGGCATCCGGCGCCGATGCGGCCGCCGGGTTCCGCTTTGTGCCCCCAGAAGAACAGATACTTCACCCGCCCCCCACGTGCGAGATGCTGTGTCAGATCGGCGACAGAACGAGCGGCGGCGGGCATCCGCCGATCGTCCATCGTGGGTAAGACATTCCTCAACCGGTTTTCCGCGAACTCGGCCCGGACCGGATTCGCGGCAGGTCAGTCGAGCAGCGTCAACGCGCCGGCCCGGGCGGTGACGGTCACCGGCAACGGGCACGCCCGCTCGCCGTCGACATAACACGTGATCGGCTCTTCGCACCCGATCCGCAGCTCGCCGGCCCGGACGGTGAGGACCTGCGGGTGGGTGACGTGGGTGCCTCGATAGACCTGGGGTTTGATGCGCACGAGGGTCGCGCGCGACACCGGGCCGGCGACGACCAGGTCGAGTTGACCGTCGGTCGGGTCGGCCGTCGGGCAGATGCGCATGCCCCCGCCGTAGGATCCAGTGTTTCCGACGGCGACGAGCACCGCGTCGACGTCGCGGGGCGTCCCGTCGACGACCAGCCGATAGTGGCGTGGCCGCAGCCGGGCCAGTTCGGCGTAGGTCGCCAGGTCATAACGCAACCGCCCACGGGGCCATCGCATCGCGTTGGCCCGTTCGTTGACGATCGAATCGAAACCGGCGGCGAGCACCGCCCCGAACCACCGTCGATATCCGCCGGGTCCGTCGATCTCGGCCACGTCGACGAGCCGGGTACGCCCGGCGGCGAGCGCGGCGCCGATGCGGCGCGCGGCGTCGAGTGGTCGGGTCGGCAGGCCCAGTTCGGCGGCGAAGTCGTTGCCGGTGCCGGCCGGAACGATGCCCAACGGGGTGCTGGTGCCGGCGACGGCCTGCAGCGCGGTGTGCATGGTGCCGTCGCCGCCGACTGCGATGATCGCGGCGACACCGGACTCGACGGCGTCGCGGCATCGCCGTTCGGCTTCGCTGGCGGTGTGCGCCACGATCGGGCGTACCAGGTCGTCGGTGTTTGTGGCCCCGCCCTCGGCGAGGCCGGCGCGCAGTGCGGCGAGCACGGCCTGGCCGAGGTCACCGTGGCGTCGTCGGCCGGCGGTCGGGTTGAGCAGGACCGCGACCGGCGGTCCTGGGCTCATCGCCGCTCGTCAGGGTCGTGTGGTTGTCCCCAGTTGGGTCCGTCGACCGGTGAGACCGGTTCCAACGGCGAGACTTCGTCGTCGGACAGGTCGGCGTAGGCACTGCGGCGGGCCCGTCGACGGTCGTTGAGGAACGCGAATCCGACGGCGACGAAATACAACGCGGCCATGCACAGGGCGAGGATGGTCATGTTGAACGGGTCGGGGGTGGGGGTGACGATCGCGGCGAACAGGAACATGAGGAACACGGCCACGCGCCACCAGCCGAGCAGCCGCCGCGCGCTCACCACGCCGGCGGCGTTGAGCATCGCGACGATGAGCGGGAACTCGAAGCCCGCGCCGAAGAGCAGCATCACGCTGGTGATGAAGTCGAAATAGCCGAGGAGGTCGGTGGTGACGGTGATCTCTTTGCTGAGCCCGAGGAAGAACTCCATGCTCCGGGAGGCCAGGTAGTAGCCGAGTGCGGAGCCGCCGGCGAACAGTGGGGTCGCGATCGCCGCGAAGGCGTAGGTGTAACGGCGTTCCCGTTTGTGCAGGCCGGGGGCGATGAAGGCCCACAGCTGATAGAGCCACACGGGGCCGGCGAGGATGAGCCCGCCGTAGAGGGCGAGTTTGAGGTTGAGCATGAACTGGTCGAGCGGGGTTCCCGTGTTGAACGGGCACTTCGCGCCCGGCACGCCACCGGTGAAGAAGTCGCAGTAGGGGGCCTGGAGGATCTCCTGCACCTGCGGCGCGACGAAGAAACCGGCGATGGCCCCGGCGAGGATGGCGAGGCAGGCGCGGAACAGTCGCTTGCGCAGCTCACGGATGTGCTCGACGAGAGTCATCGAGCCGTCGGCGGCACGCTCGAAGTCGCTGGGTTTTCGTCGCTTCGCGGCGGAGGTCACGGTGGCGGTCGCCCGTCAGTGTTCGCGGATGCGCTGACCGGTCTGCACGTCGCCGGCCAACGGCGATGCCTGGTCGTCGGCGAGCGGCGTCAGCGGGGTGCGCCCGGACTGGGCTTCGGCCTTGGCGTTGACGTCGTCTTCGGCCATGCCCCGGGTCTCGGCCTTGATGATGCGCAGGGAACGGCCGAGTGAGCGGGCCGCGTCGGGGAGGCGTTTCGCCCCGAAAAGAACGATCAACACCACCGCGAGAACGATGATGTGCCACGGCCGGACCGCGCCCATGGGGGTCACCTCACTATCGTTTGCCGCCGGTGTCGGTCACGACTGTGCGCGGCCGACCGGGGGTGGAGCTGTTCGGGTCCCCATCCTACGTTTGCCCGGGGTCATTGGACAGTTCGCAGGTGTGACGCCTGCTCCCCCACCCGTTGCGCGTGTTCGGCGGCCTGCTGGGCGGCCGGTGCGACCGCCTCCACGCGCTGGCGGAGCTCGTCGAGGCTCGCCTGCAGGCCCTGCGCCTGCTCGGCGCGCAGCGTCAGTCGCCGCAACGCCCGTTCCAGTGGGCGCAACCGCCCCACCACCGACGCGACCGCCGTGACAGCTATCACCACGGCGAGCGCTATGACGCCCGCGACAATCCACCACACCCGTCAGACCCTACTCCGGGTCGGGCGGGTCCTGGCCATAGCGGGCGAGGGCGGCGAGGGTCTCCGATCGCACCATGCGCACCAGTTCCGGCGGGTCGATCACGGTCACCGCCGGGCCCAGCCCCAACACGAGGCGCCGCGCCCACGTCAGGTCGGCCGCCCGCAGCGACACCGTCCAGAACTGGGGACTGGACTCGATGACCTCTTCACAGGGGTAGTACTCGGTGATCCACCGAGCCCACCGGCTCACCCGCAACCGCACGAGCGGCAGATCGTCGCGGGGTGGGAACACCCCCGACGACACGTCCATCGGCCGCGCCCGCGCGGGTGGCACAGCCATCTCGTCAAGCTCGGCGTAGGAGTCGATGCGGTCCAACCGGAACAGCCGCACCGCCTCGGCCCGCCGACACCACGCCTCCAGGTAGTCGTGCCCGCTGACGAACAGCACCCGCATCGGGTCGACGATCCGTTCGCTCACCTCGTCACGGGTCACCGTGTAGTAGGTCAACCGCATCGCCCGACCCCGGTCGACCACCGACTGGATCTCCGACGTGCGCTCCTGGGCCCCGTCCGGCAGACGCACCTGCACCGGCAGGGCCGCCACGGCGTCCCCGGCCGCCGACTCGATCTTGGCGAGGGCCCGGTCGACCGCCGCCCGATCGTGCGGCCCCGGCACCTGCGCCAGCAGGCGCAACGCCACCACCAACGCCAACGCCTCGTCCTGCGTCAACCGCAACGGCCGGTCGATGCCCGCGTCATAGGTGATCGTGACCCGGTCACCGTCGAAAGCCATATCGATGAGATCACCCGGGCCATAACCGGGTAAACCGCACATCCACAGCAGTTCCAGGTCCTCCCGCAACTGCTTGTCGCTGACCCCGAGATCCTCCGCCGCCTCAGCGATGAGAATGCCCGGCCGGGCCAACAGATAAGGCACCAGATTGAGCAGCCGCGCCAACCGATCCCCGCTGGCCCTCGACCCCACCAGACTCGTCATCCCGTCACCGCCAGATCACTCGGCTGCGACGCCCACACCGACGCCAAGTCCCGCAACCGGCTAATCGCCGCCTGACGAACCTCCTCAGGCCCCAACACCACGACATCCGAGCCATAACCGACCAACCACCGGGCCAACCCCTGCGGATCCGAATACGGCAACATCACCTCGTCGCCGTCAGGGCCAGGCACAATCTGCTCAGCCCGCCGCCGCACCCCCACGGCCCGCCCCGGCCGCACCAACACCGTCGCCACACCATAGGGCTGCGCCGACCCCGACCAACCAGCCACATATTCGATCAAATCAACCCCCACCGGAGGTGTGAAAGCATCCGGCCGACCCACCACCCGCACCGCGCCGACCACCCGCGACAACCGGAAACACCGGGCCGCGTCCCGGTCCAGATCATGACCGACCACATACCACCGGCCCCGCCAACACACCACACCCCACGGCTGCAACCGCCGCGGCGTCGACGTGTCGTCCTCCAAAGTCCGATAATCGAAGACCACCTCACGCCGATGCCGTGCCGCGCTCTGCAACGGATCGAACGCCGGATCGACCGTCACCACCGGCTCCGACCCCAACATCGCGTGCGGATCAACCTCCACCCCGGCCGCCCGCAACTTCACCAAACCCGACGTCGCCGCAGCCGCCAACCCCGCGTGCTGCCACAACCGGGCGGCGATGCCCACCGCAGCCGTCTCGTCCGGCTCCAACCGAACATCCGGCAACGCGTAGTCACCCCGAGCGATCCGATAACCCGGCTCCGTATCGAAGACACTGGTCGTGCCGACCTCCAACGGAATCCCCAAATCCCGCAACTCGGCCTTATCACGCTCGAACTTGCGTTGAAACGCTTCGTGATCGCGTTCATCGTCCGGATCATGGGCATAACCCGGCACGGTCGCCGCGATCTGCGCCGCGGTGAGGAACCTCCGCGTCGACAACAAGCAGATCACGAGATTGACCAGGCGTTCAGTGCGACTGCGAGACACCCGGTCGACGCTATCAGCGCCACCACCACCACCGCGCCGTGGGCGTGCCCGCCCCGCCCCGGTCGTTACCGACCGTCACGCAACGCGACACCACAACCAGCCATAGGCTAGCGTTCACACGTGATCCGGTGGCGTGAAGCGCGCGTAACCGCGCGACGCCGGCAATGGCGGGGAGCAGTCGAACTCGACACGACACTCACCCGCCGCAACGCCGACGACCCAGAAACCGTACGAGCAATCGCCTATCCACACCTCGTCGGCGACCCAATCCCCGGCGACCGGGTCCTGCTCAACCTCAACGCCCTCACCCTCGGCCTCGGCACCGGCGGCTACGCCTTCGTCGTCGCACTACCCGACCGACTCCCCCCCGACACACCCACACCCGCCGGCCACATCGTCAAAGCCCGCTACACCCCACAACAAGCCATCGTCCTCGCCGCCGACGAAGAAAACTCACCACACCGCCCCACCCTCGACACCGCCACCGGACTCAACGCCATGCCCGTCATCACCGCCGACCTACACTCCGCCCTCCCCGCCATCATCGCCGGCATCCACGCCACCCACCCACAAGCCCGCATCGCCTACGTCATGACCGACGGCGGCGCCCTTCCCGCCTGGTTCTCCCGCACCCTCGACGCCCTCACCAACGTCCTATGCGCCGTCGTCACCACCGGCCAATGCTTCGGCGGCGACCTCGAAGCCACCAACATTCACGCCGGACTCCTCGCCGCACGACACGCCGCACACGCCGACATCACCATCGTCACCCAAGGCCCCGGCAACCTCGGCACAGGCACCACCTGGGGATTCTCCGGCACCGCCACCGGCGAAGCCATCAACGCCACAACCACCCTCAACGGCCACCCCATCGGCTCACTACGCATCTCCGACGCCGACCCACGCCCCCGCCACCGCGGCGTCTCCCACCACAGCCTCACCGCCTATGGTCGCGTCGCCCTTACCCCAGCCGACCTCGTCATGCCCGCCGACCTCCCCGAAACCCTCGACACGGAGGTCACCGCGGCGCTCGCCGCGATCTGCCCACCACACCGACTGGTCCGGGTCGACACCGACGGGCTCGACGCGGCGCTGCGCGCGTCGCCGGTGCGCCTGTCGACGATGGGTCGCGGCCTCGACGCCGATCACGCCTATTTCCTCGCCGCCGCGGCGGCCGGACGCCATGCCGCGAGCCTGCTGACCTGACCCCTGGACGTCGCGCCTTGGAGCTCAGACGCTCAGGTGACGACCGGCGCAGTCGACCACGAAACAGGTGCTCTGCTCAAGAATCTCGACGAGGGTGTCTCTGACCACAACGAGATCATTCAGTGCAAGATCCAACCGCGCGCGGTGCACGGCTGACAAGCCAAGGATGGACGCCGAGCGCTGGTCGAATTCCAGCGCGAGGTCACAACCGATGAGTGACCAGGAGCGAACAGCCTCGCGGACTGGCCGGACCCCGGCAACGGAGACCGAATGCTCCAGCGTCTGGTGCGAGTAGTGCAAGGCGATCTCACCGAGATCGAGGCTCAATGTGTCGTCATCCTCGGTCCGAACGTAGGCGTCGACCACCACGTCCCCACAGTTCTGTGGGGTGTCGTCGCTGACCGGGGCTGTCCGCTGTGCCATGTCGCTCCTCACACTTTCCTCGCCGCCACCGCTGCGGCGGGACGCCACGCAGCGAACCTGCTGACGTGGCCCCTGGACGTCGCGCCTTGGAGGTCAGGCGAAGACGATGATCGCCGCCCAAGCGGCGAGAATCGCGACAAGCGCCCCGGTCAGCACCCATGTGGGCACGGTGTATTCGCCGCGCCGGTTGCGCTGGATCTCGGCGATCGCCTTCTCTCGCCGGTTCTGCAGCCAGCCCTGGCGTGCCGAAGGCGGTGAGGATCGCATCGGCAACCCGTCGCCGGCGAGCGGCGTCTTATCGCTCATGGGGACCGATCCTACCGTCGTCGAAGCCCGCTCGGCTCGGGGCGAGGCTGGCACGGCGTACCAGGAAAAAGATCACATGCTCGCGATGAGCCGCTCCACCCGCTCGTCGTAGGCGCGGAACGGGTCCTTGCACAGCACGGTGCGCTGCGCCTGGTCGTTGAGCTTGAGATGCACCCAGTCGACGGTGAAGTCGCGTCGCTTCTCCTGGGCGTGCCGGATGAACTCGCCCCGCAGCCGCGCCCGGGTGGTCTGCGGCGGGGTCTCCTTCGCCTCGAAGATCTCCAGGTCGTTGGCGACCCGGTCCACCTGCCCCTTGCGTTCCATCAGCGGATAGATGCCCCGGTTGCGCCGCACGTCGTGGTAGGCCAGGTCGAGCTGGGCCACCCGCGGGTGCGACAACGGCAGGTCGTGGCGGGCCTGATATTGCTCGATGAGGCGCAGCTTCGTCACCCAGTCGATCTCTCGCGCCACGCCGGACAAGTCACCCGACTCGACTGCGGCGAGCACCCGCCCCCACAGTTCGATCACCCGTTTGGTCGTCGCGTCCATGCCTCGACGCTCGACGAACTCGCTGGCCCGGGAGAAATACTCCTGCTGAATCTCCAGCGCGCTGCACTCTTTGCCGTTGGCCAACCGCACTTTGCGTCGCCCGGTGACGTCGTGCGACACCTCCCGGATGGCCCGAATGGGGTTCTCCAGGGTCAGATCCCGCATCGTCACCCCGGCTTCGATCATGCGCAGGACGACGTCGGCGCTGCCGACCTTGAGCAGGGTGGTGACCTCGTTCATGTTCGAATCGCCGACGATGACGTGCAGCCGCCGATAACGCTCCGCGTCGGCGTGCGGCTCGTCGCGAGTGTTGATGATGGGCCGGGACCGGGTTGTCGCGGACGACACGCCCTCCCAGATGTGCTCCGCCCGTTGGGACAGGCAGAAGACCGCCCCGCGCGGGGTCTGCAGCACCTTGCCCGCGCCGCAGATCAGCTGACGGGTCACCAGGAACGGAATCAAGATGTCGGAGAGCCGGCCGAACTCGCCGTGCCGGGACACCAGATAGTTTTCGTGGCAGCCATAGGAGTTGCCGGCCGAGTCGGTGTTGTTCTTGAACAGATAGATCTCACCGGCGATGCCCTCGTCGTGCAACCGCTTCTCCGCGTCGACCAACAGGCCCTCGAGGATCCGCTCGCCCGCCCGGTCGTGGACCACCACGTCGGCGACGGAGTCGCACTCGGGCGTGGCGTATTCGGGGTGTGACCCGACGTCGAGATAGAGCCTCGCCCCGTTGCGCAGGAAGACGTTGCTGGACCGTCCCCATGACACCACCCGGCGAAACAGATAACGCGCGACCTCGTCCGGGCTCAGCCGCCGCTGACCCCGATGGGTGCAGGTGACCCCATATTCGGTCTCCAAGCCGAAGATGCGCCGATCCATGACTTGACCCTAGCGGTCCGGACGATCGACTGGAACGCCCCGAGAGGGACTAGTCGCGACAGATCGGATAGTTTGGCAGCGCACCCGAGTCGCGCAGCTCCGCCAGACCTGGCGCGGCGGCGTCCCGGGGCGACAGGACCGGGCGCACCGTCGGCCAGTCGATCGCCAGTTCGGCGTCGAGCGGATGCACGGCGATGTCATGCTCGGGCCGATAGGTGCTCGAACACAGATAAACCACCGTCGCCTCGTCGGAGAGCGCGCAGAACCCGTGCCCCAATCCCTCGGAGAGGAAAACGGCCCGTCGGTCGACATCGTCCAGCCGCACCGAAGCCCACGACCCGAACGAGGGCGACCCGACCCGCAGGTCCACCACCACGTCCACCACCGCGCCCCGCACACAGGTGACGTATTTCGCCTGCCCCGGGCTCCCCACCGTCACGTGCACCCCTCGCACGACCCCGGCCGCCGACACCGACAGGTTCGCTTGGGCGAGATCCACCGACCGTCCCGCCGCCCGTTCCAACACGTCATGGCGATACCACTCGACGAACAGGCCACGCTCGTCACCGTGCGGCACCGGGATGATCTCGAATGCCCCCGCGATGTCCAGCGGCTCGATCCTCACGACGCCACCGGGTTCGGTGGCGTCGAAGACAGGCCACCCGTACGGTCAACCAAAGCGAGCAGATTCACCAGATAGGTGCCGTAACCGCTGCGAAGCAACGGCTCCGCCAACCGGCGCAACTGGTCGTCGTCGATGAAACCGGCCCGCCAGGCCACCTCCTCGACACATCCGATCTTGAGCCCCTGCCGTTCCTCGATCACCCGCACGAACTCCCCCGCCTGCATGAGCGACGAAAACGTCCCCGTGTCCAACCACGCCGTGCCCCGCGGCAATACCGTCACCGCCAACCGCCCCATGCGCAGATAGGCGTCGTTGACCGCCGTGATCTCCAACTCGCCGCGACCGCTCGGCGACAGGCCACGTGCGATCGACACCACCTGGTTGTCATAGAAATACAGGCCCGGCACCGCGAAGCGCGACTTCGGCAGCCGCGGCTTCTCCTCGATCGAACGCACCCGGCCGTCCGGGTCGAAATCAACCACCCCGTAGTCACTCGGATCAGCCATCTCGTAGGCGAAGATCCGCCCACCGGCCAAGCCCGCCCCGCCATCCAGGTGTCGCCCCAGATCCACCCCGTGAAAAATGTTGTCCCCCAGGATCAACGCCACCGACTCATCGGCGATGAAATCCGCCCCGATAACGAACGCCTGTGCGATTCCCGCCGGTCGGGGCTGCACCGCATAGTCCAACCGCATCCCCCACTGGGCGCCGTCGCCGAGCAACCGCCGAAACTGCGCCTGATCCTCGGGCGTGGTGATGATGAGAACCTCACGCACCCCCGCGACCATCAACGTGGACAACGGATAATAGATCATCGGCTTGTCGAAAACCGGCATCAACTGCTTCGACACCGCCAGCGTGATGGGCCACAGCCGAGAACCCGTCCCCCCAGCGAGCAGAATTCCTCGCATGAGCTGGCACTTTACCCCACGCGCTCATAGACTCTGGGACCCGTGAGGCTTCTCGTCACCGGCGGCGCCGGGTTCATCGGATCGCACTTCACGCGATCGCTCCTGCTCGATGCGCATCCGACGACGCCCCTCACCACCATCACCGTGCTCGACAAACTCACCTACTCCGGCAACCTCGCCAACCTCGCGCCCGTCGCCGACGACCCCCGACTCACCGTCGTTCACGGCGACATTTGCGACACGACGCTCGTCGACGACGTGGTCGCCGGTCACGACGCGATCGTCCATTTCGCCGCCGAGTCCCATGTGGACCGTTCGATCGCCGGCGCCACCCCGTTCGTGCGCACCAACGTGCTCGGCACCCAGATCCTGCTCGACGCCGCACTGCGCCACCGGGTCGACCGGTTCCTGCACGTCTCCACCGACGAGGTTTACGGCTCCATCGAAACCGGATCATGGACCGAGGACTGGCCCCTGGCCCCCAATTCGCCCTACGCCGCCACCAAAGCCTCCTCGGACCTGCTCGCCCTGGCCTATCACCGCACACACGGCCTCGACGTCGTCGTCACCCGATGCTCCAACAACTACGGAACCCACCAGTTCCCCGAGAAGGTCATCCCCCTGTTCGTCACCAACCTGCTCGACGGCCGCCCCGTCCCGCTCTACGGCGACGGCGACAACGTGCGCGACTGGCTCCACGTCAGCGACCACTGTGCCGGCATCGGCCTCGCCCTCACCCGGGGCCGGGCCGGCGAGGTCTATCACATCGGCGGCGGCACCGAACTGTCCAACAAGGAACTCACCGGCCTGCTGCTGGAGGCGTGCGGCGCCAGCTGGGACATGGTCGAACCCGTCGGCGACCGCCTCGGCCACGACCGCCGTTACTCCCTCGACATCACCAAGATCAGCGAAGAGCTCGGCTACACCCCCACGGTCAGCCTCGCCGACGGGCTCGCCGCCACCGTCTCCTGGTATCGCGAACGCCGCGACTGGTGGGAACCGTTGAAGGCCCCCCACCCGTGACCGCCCTCGACACGGGCGATCCCTACGCCGACAGCCCTGGCGCCGAACCGACCGGCGCCCGCCCCCCGTTCGCACCACCCACCCACTGGCTCATCACCGGCGCCGCCGGCATGCTCGGCCGAGACCTCACGACGGTTCTCGCCGCCCGCCCGGACGCCCGAGTGCGGGCACTGACCCGCCGCGACCTCGACATCACCGACCCGACCGCTGTCGCCGACGCGGTCACCGGACACGACGTCGTCATCAACACCGCCGCATGGACCGGGGTCGACGCCGCCGAGACCGCCGAAGACGAAGCCACCCTCGTCAACGGAACCGCGGTCGGTGCGCTCGCCCGCGCGTGCGCGGCGACCGGAGCCCGCCTCATCCACATCTCCACCGACTACGTCTTCCCCGGAGACGCCGACATTCCCTACTCCGAACAACAAACCCCTCAACCCATCAACGCGTACGGCCGCAGCAAGCTCGCCGGCGAACACGCCGTGGCGCGCCACCTGCCCGACCACGGTTATGTGCTGCGCACCGCCTGGCTCTACGGGGAACACGGAACGAACTTCGTCGCCACCATGCTGCGAATGGCCGCACGCCAGGATGTCGTCACCGTCGTGGCCGACCAACACGGCCAGCCCACGTGGTCGTGGCAGCTCGCCCGCCGCGCCGTCGAACTCGCCGACGCGGCGCTCGACGGCGCCGCGACCCCCGGGGTCTATCACGCGACCGCGGCAGGCCGAACCACCTGGTTCGGCCTGGCCCGCGCAGTGTTCGCCGGTGCGGGCCTCGACCCCGCTCGCGTCCAACCGATCAGCGGCGCCGACCTGCCCGGTCGGGCCGCGAGACGGCCCCGCTTCAGCGTGTTGAGCCACGACCGGTGGGCCGACGTGGGACTCGCCCCGATGCCGGCGTGGCAGACGTCGTTGGCGCAGGCGTTGGCCCGGCCCGCCTTCGCGGCGCTGGTCGAGGAGGCCACGAAGTCGTGACCCCCTCGGGCGTCACGACTGTCCGGTGGTCGGCTCGTCTCCGGGTGCCGCGCCGGTCGGCTCCGCAGGCGGCGTCGTCGCGGCCTCCGAGGTTTCCGAGGTTTCGGCGGTCTCCGACGACGTAGTCGGGGTGGACTCCGACGGTTCGGTCTCCAACTGGGCGGTCAGGGCCGCTCCGACGATCCGGCGGAACACTCGCCCAGACCTGCGCCGGTCGAGCACCGCCACTTCCAGTTGGGCCGCGGGCAGGGTGCGGGGCGCGCCCGCTTCGCCGCCGACGGCGCACAGCGCCTTGACCGCGAGGGCGAGCGCCTCCCCCAACGACTGATCGTTACTGTGACCCTGTTTGAGCACGTTGGAGATGGCCTCGGCCTGACCGCCCATGGCCACGTGGCCGGGTTCGTCGCCGACAGACCCGTCATAGGTGAGGCGATACAGTTCGTCGTCGGCGGGGGTGTCACCGACCTGCGCCACACAGATCTCCACCTCGAACGGTTTGGACTGCTCCGTGAAGATCGCGCCGAGGGTCTGCGCATAGGCGTTGGCGAGCGCCCGCGCGGTCACGTCACGCCGGTCGTAGGAGTAGCCGCGCAGGTCCGCCATGCGAACGCCGGCGGAGCGCAGATTCTCAAACTCGTTGTAGCGGCCCACCGCGGCGAACCCGATCCGGTCATAGATCTCGCTCACCTTGTGCAACGCGTTCGACGGGTTCTCGGCGACGAACAGCACGCCGTCGGCATAGCTGAGCACGACCACGCTACGGCCACGGGAGATGCCTTTACGCGCATACTCCGACCGGTCCCGCATGATCTGCTCGGGCGAGGCATAGAACTGCATGGCCACGGCGGTGGGTTCTCCTCTCAGGTGGCGGCAAACGAACGCGGATCAGCCGCCGGGGTTGGTCATGCGGCCGGTAACGACCTCGCGGGCGACCTCACCCGCCTGCTCGTCGGTGAGGCGTACAGTCCCCTCAGCGGAGACGCTCATGACGACTGGGAAGATCCCGCGCGTCATGTCCGGCCCGCCCGTGGCCGTGTCGTCGTCGGCGGCGTCATAGAGCGCCTCGACCGCGAGACGCACCGCCTCGTCGGGGCTCAACCCCGGACGATAACGCTTCTTCAACGCCGACTTCGCGAAGATCGACCCGGATCCGATGCCGTCGAAGCCGGTCTCCTCATAGACCCCACCGGCGATGTCGAAACTGAAGATCCGACCCGCGGTCGCGGCATCGGCGGCGTCGAGGTCGAAACCGGCGAACAACGGAATCACCGCCAGCCCCTGCAACGCCGCCCCGAGGTTGTTGCGAATCATCGTGGCGAGCCGGTTGGCCTTGCCGTCGAGGGACAACATCGTCCCCTCGATCTTCTCGTAGTGCTCCAACTCCACCTGGAACAACCGGATCAGTTCCACCCCGACACCGGCCGTGCCGGCGATGCCGACGAGACTGTACGCATCGGCGGCCCGCACCTTTTCGATGTCCCGACTGGCGATCACATTGCCCATCGTCGCCCGCCGGTCACCGGCCATGACCACCCCACCGGCGCAGGTCAACGCGACGATCGTCGTCGCGTGCGGGGCGACGTCGGCGTTGAGCCCCGGCGGCAACGGCCGCCGCCCGGGCAGCAGATCCGGCGCCGCCACACGCACAAAATCGGCGAATGACGAGGTTCCGGTGTTCGTGAACACGGCCGACAGTCGTCCGGATGGATCAAACCCCGTCGTCACTGCGTCCCTCTTCCACTCGAACTCCCCTCACGGTCGACAGCTGCCTGCCACACGATAGTCACGCCCGTCTGCGAAGCCCGAATCAGCCCGAACGGCGCGGCGCGAACCCGCCCCTATTCCCCGCCCTTCTGCACATAGCCACGGACGAACTCCTCAGCGTTCTCCTCCAACACCGAGTCGATCTCGTCGAGCAGATCGTCGACGTCCTCAGTGAGCTCCTCGTGCCGCTGCGCCACCTCGGGATCAACCGCCGGCGCACCAGCGTCGTCGATCTCCTCATCACGATGGGACCTGCCTGACTGCGACTGACCGCCGGTGTCACGGGTAGACATGCCGATCCTCCTCCTCGCTCACCGGGCCGCCGACACATCGACGTCCCGGTGCGACAAACCTATCTCGCCAGTGCGACAAAACCGACCACTGGCCGACACGCCTCACGGCTGCTGACCGGTGAGCAACTCCAACAGGTCCTTCGCGCTCGGACACCTGTCGAACAACGCGCCCACATGCGCCTTCGTGCCCCGCAACGGCTCCATCATCGGAACCCGCACCAACGACTCCCGACCCACGTCGAAGATGACCGAATCCCAACTCGCCGCGACCACCTCAGCGGCATACTTCCCCAGACACCGACCCCGGAAATACGCGCGCGTGTCATCGGGCGGCTCGGTCACCGCGCGCGCCACCTCATCATCACCGAGCAGCCGCGCCATCGACCCCCGCGCCACAAGCCGGTGATAAAGCCCCTTGTCCGGCCGAACATCGGAATACTGCAGATCGACCAACTGCAACTTCGGCGACGACCACGGCAACGACTCGCGCTCCCGATAACCCTCCAACAACCGCAGCTTCGCCACCCAGTCCAACTGGTCGGCGCACGACATCGGATCGCGCCCGAGCCGATCCAGCACACCCTCCCACCGCGTCAACACGTCGTCGGTCATCTCATCGGACCCCCGCGCGTCCATAAAGGACCGAGCACGGTCGAGATAGGCCCACTGCAGATCCAACGCCGTCAACCGCCGGCCATCCCGCAACCGAATAAGATGGGTCAGGCTCGGATCGTGACTGACCGCCCGCAGCTCCGCCACCGGGTCAGCGATGGCGAGGTCACCACCGAGCGCCTTCTCCTCGATCATCGACAGCACCACCGACGTCGATCCCACCTTGAGATAGGTGGAGATCTCCGACAGATTCGCGTCACCGATGATGACATGCAACCGCCGATATTTGTCCGAGTCGGAATGCGGCTCGTCCCGCGTATTGATGATCGGCCGCTTGAGGGTCGTCTCCAACCCGACCTCGACCTCGAAAAAATCGGCCCGCTGCGAGATCTGGAACCCCGTCTGCGAACCGTCCTGACCACGCCCCACCCGGCCGGCCCCACACACGATCTGACGCGTCACGAAGAACGGCGTCAAGAAAGACACGATGTCGGCGAACGGCGTCGACCGACGCATCAGATAGTTCTCGTGCGCGCCATAACTGGCACCCTTGTTGTCGGTGTTGTTCTTATAGAGATTGATCGGCGGCACCCCCGGCACCGACCCCGCACGACGGGCGGCCTCGGCCATCACCCGCTCGCCGGCCTTGTCCCACAGCACCACATCGCGAGGATTCGTCACCTCAGGGGTGGAGAACTCCGGGTGGGCGTGATCGACATAGAGCCGGGCCCCGTTGGTGAGAATGACGTTGGCCAAGCCCAGATCCTCATCGGACATCGTCTCGGCCGAGTCATAGAGCGCACCCGAATAGGTGAACCCCCGCGCGTCGCGCAGGGGTGACTCCTCCTCATAGTCCCACCGGGCCCGACCACCCCGGGTGAGCTCCGGCCGAGCCCCGTAGGCATTGACGATCTGCGACGACGTGACCATCGGATTGGCCGACGCCTGACCGGGCACCGAGATGCCGTACTCCACCTCGGTGCCCATGACTCGATGGACGCTCATGACACCCGCTCGCATCGTGTGCTCATGCGTCGAGCCTAGACGTTGTCCCGGGTCGGCGCGGGGGCGTGCGCCGAGACGAACCCACCGGCGTCTGATGCCCCCGCGTCGCGCACCGCATCGCCTACAGGTACTGCCCGGTGTTGGTGACCGTGTCGATGGACCTGCCCGACTCGGTCCCCTTCCCGCCGGAGACGAGAGTGCGGATATAGACGATCCGCTCACCCTTCTTGCCGGAGATGCGGGCCCAGTCGTCGGGGTTGGTGGTGTTTGGCAGGTCCTCGTTCTCGCGGAACTCGTCCACACACGCGTCGAGCAGGTGCTGCAGCCGCAGGCCTTTGCGGTTGGTGGCGAGGAACTCCTTGATCGCCATCTTCTTCGCCCGGTCCACGATGTTCTGGATCATGGCTCCGGAGTTGAAGTCCTTGAAATAGAGGACCTCTTTGTCGCCGTTGGCGTAGGTCACCTCAAGGAAACGATTCTCCTCAGTCTCCGAGTACATCCGCAGCACGACCGCCTGGATCATCGCGGCCACGCACTCCTCCGCCGAGTTGGAGTGCTCGGCGAGGTCGTCCGGGTGCAGCGGCAGCTCGGTGAGAATGTATTTGCTGAAGATGTCCTTCGCCGCCTCCACATCCGGCCGCTCAATCTTGATCTTGACGTCGAGTCGGCCGGGACGCAGGATGGCCGGGTCGATCATGTCTTCCCGGTTGGACGCGCCGATGACGATGACGTTCTCCAAGCCCTCGACACCGTCGATCTCGCTCAGCAGCTGCGGCACGATCGTGTTCTCCACGTCGGAGGAGACCCCCGACCCGCGGGTGCGGAACACCGAATCCATCTCGTCGAAGAACACGATCACCGGCGTACCCTCGCCGGCCTTCTCCCGCGCCCGCTGGAAGATCAACCGAATGTGTCGCTCGGTCTCCCCCACGTATTTGTTGAGCAGTTCCGGGCCCTTGATGTTGAGGAAGTAGCTGGTCTTCCTCTCCTCACCCCGCCGCTCGGCGATCTTCTTCGCCAACGAGTTCGCCACGGCCTTGGCGATCAAGGTCTTACCGCATCCGGGGGGACCGTAGAGCAGCACGCCCTTCGGCGGCCGCAGGTGGTGCTCGCGGAACAACTCCGAGTGCAGGAACGGCAGCTCCACCGCGTCGCGGATCTGCTCGATCTGCCGGTTGAGTCCGCCGATGTCGTGATAGTCGACGTCGGGAACCTCTTCGAGAACCAGCTCCTCGACCTCACTCTTCGGCACCCGCTCGTAGGCGTAGGCCGAACGCGGCTCGATGAGCAGCGAGTCACCGGCCCGGAGACTCGCGCCGATCAGCGTGTCGGCGAGGTGAACCACCCGTTCCTCGTCGGCGTGGGAGATCACCAATGCCCGGTCGCCGCCGTCGAGCAGTTCCTTGAGCATCACCACCTCGCCGGCGCGTTCGAAACCGAACGCGTCGACGATGTTGAGCGCGTCGTTGAGCAGCACCTCCTGGCCCTTGCGCAGATCCTCCGCTGCCACCGACGGCGACACCGCCACCCGCAACTTGCGGCCACCGGTGAACACGTCCACCGTGCCGTCCTCCCAGCGGCTGAGGAACACCCCGTAACCGCTGGGCGGCTGCGCGAGCCGGTCGACCTCCTCCTTGAGGGTGACGATCTGCGCCCTGGCCTCCTTCAACGTCGCCACCAGGCGTTCGTTGTTCTCCGTCAACCGAGCGACCTGCGCCTGCGCCGACGCCAAACGATCCTCCAGCTGCCGCCCACCGCGCGGGCTCTCGTTGAGTCGCCGCCGCAACAGCGCGAGCTCCTCCTGGAGGAACGCGACCTGGCTGGCGAGATCGTTGGCCTCCCGCTCCCAGCGTGCGGCGCGCGCGTCCGCGTCGTCTTCACTGCGTGCCACGTCCCACCTCCCCGGGATGTGCTCTCACGCCACGACCGACGCCAGAGCCACAGGGCGATACTTCTGCGGTCTCCACACTATCTGTTCACAGCGACGGTTTCGCTCACCCGGCGCCGCTGACATAGGGTCGTTATCGCCGCATGGCGCACGCCGACGAAGTCGCCGACGTCACCACGGCTGGGGTAGGTTCGCCGAAGGCGAACCCTGGGTAGGGAGTGATGGCTGTGACCGATGAACCGTTGCGGGTCTGGGTTGACCAGGACCTGTGCACCGGAGACGGCCTCTGCGCCCAGTACGCCCCGGAGGTCTTCGAGCTCGACATTGACGGTTTAGCTTACGTCAAAAACGGCGCCGGGGACCTGCTCACCGCGCCCCGATCCCACGCCGAGGTTCCCGAGCACCTGCGTCTGGAGGTCCTCGACGCCATCTCCGAGTGCCCGGGCGACTGCATCTATCTGGTCAACGCCCACGACGAGGTCCCGGCCGCCGGGTGAGCCCCAGCGGGTCATGTCTTACCCGGCGGCCGAACCCACCGCCGACGCCACGACCCGCACGAACTCCTCAAGTCGGGCGATCTGCCCGGTCCCGCCATCGGCGAGCGTCTTGACGAACCGCAGCGTGTCCTGCCGGGCCGGCGTCGACGCCGCGTTGTCCCGACTGTCGAGCGCACTGAGCAGCACGTACACGTCAATGACATTGACCTGCACCGACCCGTTCGGTTCTCGGCGCAGCCCGTGACGACACCCCACCTCCGTCACCGCGCTCACCGGAATGACCCGCAACGACGACGTCATCGACCCCGCCGCCTCCGGTCCGGTCGACTCCTGCGACACCACATCCTCGCCGTGCCACAACACCAGCCTCGACCCGTCGAAGACCGTGGCCTCCTGCCACACCCCACCGTCGTCGTTGACGAACCGTTCCAACGTGAAACACCGCACGTCACGCCCGCCGAGCACGCCGTCGAGCGCGTCCAACGCGACCTCCGGATCACGCAGATAGGCCCGCGCGGCCTCACCTAGATCACGGTAGGGCGACCAGTCCGGGAAGACCGCTGCCAGCTCGCCGGAGAAACCCTCGACACTCACGCCGACCCTCCCGACTCGCCAGGGGACCCACCAGCCGACACCGCCGAGACGGCGGCCCGCAACTGCTCGTACGCCTGCTGCCCCTTGCTCGGCTTACGCCGCCGCGGGGGCGCGACCACCCCGGGAGCCAACCGGCGAGCGGTGACCAGAAACGCCGTATGGGCGATCATCCGATGGTCCGGACGCACCGCCAGACCGTCCACATGCCAGTCCCGCACCAACGACTCCCACGCCCGCGGCTCGGTGTAACCACCCCGGCGCCGTAACGCCTCCACCAGCTCCGACAGCTGTGGGGTCGTCGCCACATAACCCACGAACACCCCGCCCGGAACCAGCGCCCGATCGACGAGGTCCAACACCTCCCACGGCGCTAACAGGTCCAGCACGATCCGATCGAAATCGGTCTCCGCGCACTGCGACACGTCACCCACGTGCAGCCGCCACGACTCCGGCTGAGAGCCGAAAAAATCTGTCACGTTCCGGCGGGCGATCTCCGCGAAGTCGGGGCGCAACTCAAACGAATGAACCTGCCCGGTCGAGCCGACGGCCCGCAACAACGAACACGTCAACGCCCCCGACCCGGCGCCCGCCTCCAACACCCGCGCACCTGGGAACACGTCACCCAACGCCACGATCTGCGCCGCGTCCTTCGGATAGATCACCTGCGCGCCGCGCGGCATCGACAACACATAGTCGCTGAGCAACGGCCGCAACGCCAGATACGTCGTGCCTCCGGCCGACGTCACCAACGACCCGTCCGGCGCCCCGATGAGGTCATCGTGGGCCAACGCCCCCCGGTGCGTGTGAAACTCCTTGCCCGGCTGCAACACGATCGTATGCATGCGACCCTTGGGATCGGTGAGCTGAACCCGGTCACCCGGGGCGAAAGTGGCGGATCTGGTCACCAATGACATTCCTCATGATCAGGCGGGATGGGCGCGTTGTGGAGCCTACGCCGCGCCACCCGCCCACCACACACGCTCCCCGACGCCCGGCACGCGAACCCACGTCACAGTGCGTGGCACTGTCGTATCCGTGCCCTAACCTCGTGACATGCCGGTCGACACACCACACCCAGCGGACACCACCGACGCGACCCCACGCACGGAGCCGACACAACCGTCCCTGTCCCCGTCCCGCGCGGCCGACTTCAAAACCTGCCCGCTGCTCTACCGCTTCCGCAGCATCGACCGCCTCCCCGAACCGGCCACCCCCGAACAGGCCCGCGGCACCCTCATCCACGCCGTCCTCGAACAACTATTCGACCTGCCCGCCGCCGACCGCGACCGCGACCGGGCCGCCGCCCTCGTCGCCCCATGCTGGGACCGGCTACGCGCTGAACAGACCACCCTCGCCGACCTCCCCACCACCGACGACTTCCTCCCCACCGCCGTCGCCCTCCTCGACGGCTACTTCGCCGTCGAGGACCCGCGCCGACTCGAACCAGCCGAACGCGAATGCCTCGTCGAAGCCGTCGTCGACAGTGGCCTCCTCCTCCGCGGCTACATCGACCGACTCGACAAAGCCCCCAACGGAGACCTGCGCGTCGTCGACTACAAAACCGGCGGCGCTCCCCGCGAAGCGTTCGAGTCGCGGGCCCTGTTCCAACTGAAGTTCTACGCCCTCGTGCTGTGGCGCACCCGCGGCGTCGTGCCCCGCGCGCTGCGTCTGCTCTACCTCAAAGACGCCGAAGCCTGCGACTACGCCCCCGACGCCGACGAACTCGCCCGATTCGAACGCACCCTCGTCGCCCTGTGGCAGGCCATAGACCAGGCCACCACCAGCCGCGACTTTCGCCCCAAACCAAGCAAACTATGCGGATGGTGCGCCCACCAGGCCCACTGCCCGGCTTTCGGCGGCACCCCACCCGAATTCCCCGCCCACCCGGTGCCCGCACCCCTGCCCGCGCACCGCCGATCCCCCGAACACACCACCACCCCGGGGCGCGTCGACACCCCCATGGTTTGATGCAGATCCGAGGGGAAGGACCACCGCACATGACGAACCCATCCGCAGTCGCCGCCCGCGCCCGAGACGTCTGGAAGGTCTACGGCAGCGGCGAAACCGAAGTGGTCGCCCTGCGCGGAGTCACCGCTGAACTCCGTCAAGGCCAGTTCACCGCCATCATGGGCCCATCCGGGTCCGGCAAGTCCACCCTCATGCACTGCCTCGCCGGCCTCGACACCGTCAGCAGCGGCGAGGTCTACATCGGCGACATCACCGTCACCGGCCTGGGAGACAACGCCCTCACCGCGCTGCGCCGCGACAAGGTCGGATTCATCTTCCAACAATTCAACCTGCTGCCCACCCTCACCGCGCAGGAGAACATCCTCCTGCCGCTGACCATCGCCGGCCGTAAACCCGACCCCGACTGGTTCGACACCGTCATCGACACCGTCGGACCTGCGCGACCGGCTCACCCACCGGCCCAGCCAACTCTCCGGCGGCCAACAACAACGCGTCGCCTGCGCCCGCGCCATCATCGCCCGCCCCGACGTCATCTTCGCCGACGAACCCACCGGCAACCTCGACTCCCACTCCGGCGCCGAGGTCCTCAGCTTCCTGCGCGACAGCGTCCGCACCCACGGGCAGACCATCGTCATGGTCACCCACGACCCCAACGCCGCCTCCTACGCCGACCGGGTCATCTTCCTCGCCGACGGACACATCGTCGACGAGATCAACAACCCCACCGCCGCCGCCGTGCTCGACACCCTCAAGAACCTCGACCCCACCGCCGAACCCGGCCACGGACAGGACCGCTGATGCTGCGCATAACCCTGCGCAGCCTGCTCTCCCGCAAGCTGCGGCTCATCCTGTCCGACGACAGCCGTCGTCCTCGGCGTCATGTTCGTCTCCGGCGCCTTCATCCTCACCGACACCCTCGGCCGGTCCTTCGACAACCTCTTCACCGGCGCATTCGCCTACACCGACGTCGCCGTCACCAAACCCGCGCAGACCCGCACCCTCACCGGCCAACCCGCACCCACCACCGTGCCCGCCGCCGACATCGCCCGCATCCGCGACGTGCCCGGCGTCGCCTCCGCCACCGGCCAGGTCTTCGTCGACGGCGCCCGCGTCATCGGCCCCAACGGCAAAGTCGTCACCACCCAAGGCAGCCCCCGCTACGGCGCCAACTGGGCCGGCGACACCGAACTCGTCAGCCTCCGCTCCGGCCGCGGCCCCACCGCCGACAACGAAATCGTCATCAGCGCCAACCTCGCCACCACCACCGGATACACACTCGGCGACACCGTCACAGTCATCACCACCGACGGAAAACCCCGCCCCTTCACCCTCGTCGGCATCGTCGGCTACGCCAGCGGCCGCGACTCCCTCGCCGGCGAAACCACCGTCGCCTTCACCGAGACCACCGCACAACAACTCATGCTGCGCGACACCGGCGTCTACAGCATGATCGAGGTACGGGTCACCGGCGCAACCCCCACCGAAGTGCGCGACCGCATCGCCGCCGCACTCGGCCCCGACTACGACGTCAAAACCGGCGAACAACTCGCCGACGACAGCTCCGAATCCATCAAAGAAGGACTCCGCTTCTTCAACTACATCCTCCTCGGATTCGCCGCCGTCGCACTCTTCGTCGGAATCTTCCTCATCGTCAACACCTTCTCAATCATCGTCGCGCAACGCACCCGCGAACTCGCCCTCCTGCGCGCCATGGGCGCCAGCCGCCACCAAGTCACCACCTCCGTCCTCATCGAAGCCACCGTCGTCGGCGTCATCGCCTCCATCATCGGCCTCGCAGCCGGCCTCGGAGCCGGCATCGGCCTCTCCACCGTCATGGGCTCCCAACTCTCCGACGGCACCCTCGAACTCGCCGGCTTCGCCCTCCCCTGGACCGCCATCGTCGCAGCCCTCGGCGTCGGCATCGCCGTGCCACTCATCGCCGCCACCCTGCCCGCGCTCCGCGCCTCCCGCATCCCCCCAGTCGCCGCCATGCGCGAAGCCGCCACCCCCGACCGACCCCTCACCACCCAAACCATCACCGGCGCCGCCATCACCGCCGCCGGAGGCACCGCACTCGGCCTCGGCCTCACCGGAAACCTCGGCTCCGCCAACCTGTGGGGAGTGCTCGGCGGACTGCTCGCCGCGTTCGTCGGCGTCGCACTGCTCACCCCCGTGCTATCCCGGCCCGTCATCGCCGTCCTCGGCCGCCTCGTCGGATTCACCCCCGCCGGCGACCTCGGCCGACGCAACAGCCAACGCAACCCGCGCCGCACCGCCATCACCGCCGCCGCGCTCATGGTCAGCATCGCCCTCGTCACCGGCATCAGCGTCGTCTTCGAATCCATCCGCGCCAGCACCCTCGACGCCGTCAGCACCGGAATCAACGCCGAACTCGTCATCGCCAGCGAAGCCATCAGCGGCGGAACCGCCGCCATCGACCCCGACGCCATCAAACAGATCAGCGCACTGCCCACCGTCAACACCGTCGTGTCCTTCTCCATGGACCTGGCCAAATTCAACGGCCAAGACAACATCGCTGTCACCGCGAACAACACCGACGCAGCCGCAGCCATGTTCGAACTCACCGCCACCGCGGGCACCCTCACCCCGCTCACCGCCGGACACCTGCTCGTCGACTCCGACACCGCGACCGCCGCCGGACTCACCGTCGGTGACACCGTCACCGTCACCCTGGCCCGCGCCGCCAACCGCCCTTACACCGTCACCGGCGTCTACAAACGCACCCAGTTCATCTCCGGGTTCCTCCTGCCATCCGCCGACGCCGACGCATTCACCATCACCCGCACCCAACCAGGCCTACATCGCCGTCACACCCGGCGCCGACGACAACGCCGTACGCAAAGAAATCGAACCCATCCTCGCCAACAGCCCCGAAGTCACCGTCGCCCGACTCGACGACTTCATCGCCGACCAAGTCAAAGTCTTCGACATCATCCTGATCTTCGTGCAACTCCTCCTCGGCCTCGCCATGATCATCGCCGTACTCGGAATCATCAACACCCTCGCCCTATCCATGACCGAACGCACCCGCGAACTCGGACTTCTGCGAGCCATCGGCCTCAACCGCCGCCAACTCATGTGGATGGTCACCGTCGAATCCGTCGTCATCTCCGTCTTCGGCGCACTCCTCGGCGTCGCCGTCGGAGTCGGCCTCGGAACCAGCGTCGTCGGCGCACTCCACGACGAAGGCTTCACCACCCTCGCCCTACCCTGGACCCTCATGGGCGGCTACATCGCCGCATCCGTCATCGTCGGCCTCATCGCAGCCGGACTCCCCGCCATCCGCGCCGCACGACTCGACGTCCTCAAAGCCATCGCGTACGAATAACCGCTACCACAACCGCACCAACGCCTTACCCAACACCGACACATCCACACCCGCCAACGACTCCACCACCAACACCCGCGCATCCACCGGAGCCGGATGCGCCAACGGACCCACCATCGGCACCGCCACCACCCCACACCCCGCCGCCAAAGCGCTCGCCACCCCCGACCGGGAGTCCTCGACCGCCACACACGACGCGGGATCGATCCCCAGCGCAGCCGCGGCGGTCAGGTAGGGCTCCGGGTCGGGCTTCGCCCGGGTCACCTCGTCGCCGCACACCGACACGTCGAAGTTGTGCCGCCCCAACGTGCCCATCGCCACATCGACCAACATTCGCCGGGTGTTGGTCACCAACGCGGTCGGCAGGCCGGTCGCCCGCACCTCTGTGAGCAGCGCCCGGGCGCCGGGACGCCACGCCAACCCACGGGCGAACAGTTCGGCCATGCGCTCGTCCAACCAGCGTCCGCCCGCCACCGGGTCACGCCATGGCTGCCCGAGATCCTCGTGCAGGATCGCCATCGACGACGGGGTGTCGGTGCCGACCATCCGCGCCCGGGCCGCGACCGACAGCACCCCACCGTAGGTCGCCGCGAGTTCGTCGAGGGCCACACTCCACAGGACCTCACTGTCGACGAGCGTGCCGTCCATGTCGAACAGCACCGCACGACATCCGGTCATCTCCGACAAATCCACCACCGGACCTCACTCCGCGCAGGACCCGCCTGCGGGCAGGTGACCGGCGACGGCCAGGTCACGGCCCGATCCTAGGGTCCACGCCACAGCGCCTGTAGTTCAGTGACTGTGGTTCAGTGGCCGCGAATCAATAGCTGTGGAGTCCCTCGACTCGGACATCAGGGTCACGGCATGTGCGGGCCGTCCTCGAACGCGGTCAAATTCTCTGGCGGCTTGTCGCGATAGGTGCCGTCGGCGGCCACGCACCGGCTCTGGCCGCGGATGGAGAACCCGCGAAAGTCGGCCCGGGCGGGCATCAGGATCTCCAGATATCGCCCGTCCTTGACCGCCCCGAGATCCGTGAAGTCCCACCCGATTCGCCAACC
Organism: uncultured Actinomycetota bacterium; assembly: GCA_963736695.1. GTDB lineage: Bacteria > Actinomycetota > Actinomycetes > Mycobacteriales > Micromonosporaceae > CAVTPU01. The sequence continues at coordinate 216,452 of CAVTPU010000004.1, read as the reverse complement.
GTCGGCGCGAAGCGCCGCGATCAGCCGCGCGTTGAGGCCGTCTTCACCGGTCGCCGGCCCGGAGAAGTTGAGATACACGCGATAGGTCCAGTCTTTGATCAGCTGCCCCGGATTGGGGTCGTCGCCGTCCTCGAACAGACACATCTCGGCGGCGTCTTCCTCCTGTTTCCGCAGGGCGATCGACGACTCCGGAAAGGTCGCCACAAACTCATCCACAATGGACCGGATGAGAACCGCCTCACGGTCGAGCTTCGCGACGGCGTCCGCCGGATAGGTGCGAACGGGTTGCGGCGGCGTGCCGCCGAGCTGCCCACATCCGATCACGAGAACCGCCAACGCGATCAGCGCGACGACCCGATGGCCCGCCTTGAGCTTCGTTGCCGACATGAGCACTCCCCTGCGTCGTGGACCCGATTCGCACCGTAACAGCGCCGGTCGGGAGTCGGACAACGCAGGGGACGCTCACTGGCGTCGATCACTTCGCGTTGAAATAGGACGCGTCCGGGTGATGCACGACGATGGCGTCGGTCGACTGCTCCGGCACCAGCTGAAACTCCTCGGTCAACTCCACGCCGACTCGTTGCGCCCGCAGCATCGACACCAGCGCGCCCCGGTCTTCCAGATCCGGGCACGCGGGATACCCGAACGAATACCGGCATCCGCGATAGGACGTCGCGAGCAGCCCGGCGACGTCGGACGCGTCGGACGCCGCCACCGTCGTGCCGTCGGCGAATGCCAGTTCCGCGCGGATCCGACGGTGCGAGTGTTCGGCCAACGCCTCGGCCAACTGAACCGACAGCCCGTGCACCTCGAAATAGTCCCGATAGGCGTGCGCCGACCGCAGCTTCTCCGCATATTCGCTGACCGGCCGGCCCATCGTCACCAGCTGCGTCGCGAGCACATCGGATCCGGCAGCCTCCACGCCCCGGGGTCGGAAGAAATCGGCGATGCACAGCCGGCGTTCCCGCCGTTGGCGCGGAAACACGAACCGGGTGCGTTCGGCCGCGCCGTTCTCGTCGAGCACCACCAGCGTGTTGCCCTCCGAATAACACGGAAAGTACCCGTACACGACGGCTGCCTCGAGCACCTGGTCGGCGACGAGGCGGTCGAGCCAATAACGCAACCGCGGCCGCCCCTGAGTCTCGACGAGCTCGTCATATGACGGGCCCGACCCGCCCCGCGACCCGCGCAACCCCCACTGGCCGAGGAACAACGCCCGCTCGTCGAGCAGCGACACATAGTCTGCCAACGCGACGCCTTTGACCACCCGGGTGCCGAAGAACGGCGGAGTCGGCACCTCGACGTCGGCCGCCACGTCCGAACGCACCGAGTCGTCGGTCAGTTCGGGCGACTCCTCGGCCACGATGGCTCGCGACCGTCGTCGACGCTCCCGCCGCTGTGCGATCTTCTGCTCCCGCTCCGCGTCGACGACGGGGCGCTCGCCCCGTTTCTCGGCCATCACCCGGTCCATGAGCGACAGGCCCTCAAACGCGTCGCGCGCGTAGTGCACCTCGCCGGAGAACAAGGCCTGCAGATCATCCTCCACATAGGAGCGGGTGAGGGCCGCGCCGCCGAGCAGCACCGGCCACCGGGTCGACACCCCCCGGGAGTCCATCTCAGCCAGGTTCTCCCGCATGATCACCGTGGACTTCACGAGCAGACCGGACATGCCGATCGCGTCGGCGTCGGCCTCCTCCGCAGCCTCCAGAATGGCCGCGATCGGCTGCTTAATGCCGATGTTGACAACCTCATAACCGTTGTTCGACAAGATGATGTCGACGAGGTTTTTGCCGATGTCGTGCACGTCGCCCTTGACCGTCGCCAACACGATGCGCCCCTTTCCGGCATCGTCGGCGCGATCCATGTGCGGCTCCAGATAGGCCACCGCCGTCTTCATGACCTCGGCCGACTGCAACACGAACGGCAACTGCATCTGCCCCGACCCGAACAGCTCCCCGACCGTCTTCATCCCCACGAGCAGCGTGTCGTTGATGATCTCCAACGCCGACCGTGACTCCAACGCCTCGTCGAGGTCCGCCTCCAGACCGCCGCGTTCCCCATCGACGACCCGTTGCCGCAACCGCTCGTCCAACGGCAACGACGCCAACGCTTCGGCCCGCGACGCCCGTGCCGACGCGACATCCACCCCGTCGAAGAGCTCGATGAGCCGCGCCAGCGGGTCATAACCATCCCGACGACGGTCATAGATGAGATCCAACGCCACGTCACGCTGCTCGTCCGGGATCGACGCCATCGGCACGATCTTGCTCGCGTGCACAATCGCGGAGGTCAGCCCCGCCCGCACACACTCATGCAGGAACACCGAGTTGAGCACCTGACGGGCCGCCGCGTTCAGACCGAACGACACATTCGACACGCCCAGGGTGAAGTTCACCCCCGGGTAGAGGGCCGTGATCCGGCGAATCGCCTCGATCGTCTCAATCGCGTCGCGGCGGGTCTCCTCCTGACCGGTGGAGATCGGGAAGGTCAGACAGTCGACCAGAATGTCCTCGCGCGCCAGCCCCCACCGGCCGGTGAGATCGTCGATCAGACGGCTCGCGACCCGCACTTTCCATTCCGCCGTACGGGCCTGGCCCTCCTCATCAATCGTCAGCGCGACCACCGCGGCCCCGTGCTCGGCGACGATCGGCATCACCCGGGCATAACGCGACGTCGGCCCGGAACCGTCCTCGAAGTTGACCGAGTTGACCACACATCGACCGCCGAGCATCTCCAGGCCCGCCTCGACCACGGCCGGCTCCGTCGAGTCCAACATGATCGGCAGGGTGGAGGCGGTCGCGAACCGGGCCGCGACCTCGCGCATGTCGGCCACCCCGTCCCGGCCGACATAGTCGACACACAGGTCCAGCAGGTGCGAACCGTCACGGGCCTGATCGCGCGCGATGCGCACACACGCGTGATAGTCCCCGCCGAGCATCGCCTCGCGAAACGCCTTCGACCCGTTCGCGTTGGTGCGCTCCCCCACGATGAGCACGCTCGCGTCCTGCGCGAACGGCACATGGTGATAGATCGACGACACCCCGGGCTCGCCCGCCGACGACCGAGCCCGAGGCGTGCGGCCCCGCACCGCCGCCACGACCTGTTCGATGTGCGTCGGGGTCGTGCCGCAGCAGCCCCCGACGAGACCCACACCATAGTCATCGACAAACGTCGCCAGAGCTGCGGCGAGCTCCTCGGGACGGAGCGGATAGACCGCCCCGTCGGCCGTGAGCTCCGGCAGCCCCGCATTGGGCATCACCGAGATCGGCACCGCCGCGTGTTGGCTCAGATATCGCAGGTGCTCGGACATCTCCGCCGGTCCAGTCGCGCAGTTGAGCCCGATCACGTCGACGCCCAACGGGCTCAGTGCCGTCAGCGCCGCACCGATCTCGGAGCCCAACAGCATGGTGCCGGTCGTCTCCACCGTCACGTGACAGATCAACGCCACCCGACGGCCTGCGGCGGCCATCGCCCGCCGACACCCGATCAGGGCGGCCTTCGCCTGCAGCACGTCCTGACAGGTCTCCACGATGAGCCCGTCGGCGCCACCGGCGATGAGCCCGGCGGCGTTGGCCTCGAACGCGTCGCGCAACTCGGCGAACGGAGCGTGCCCCAGGGTCGGCAGTTTGGTGCCGGGACCGATCGAGCCGAGGACGAACCGCGGCCGCTCCGGCGTCGACCACCCGTGCGCAACGTCGCGAGCCAGCTCCGCGCCGGCACGGGACAATTCGAAGATTCGATCCGCGATCCCATATTCGCCCAGATTGCCCAGGTTTGCGCCGAAGGTGTTTGTCTCGACGCAGTCGGCCCCCGCCGCGAAATACGCCTCATGGATGCCCCGGACCACCTCTGGCCTGGTCACATTGAGAATCTCGTTGCACCCGTCGTGGCCCTGAAAGTCGTCGAGAGTTGGATTCGCGGCCTGCAGCATCGTTCCCATGGCGCCATCGGCCACCAGCACTCGCGCGGCGAGCGCGTTCAGCAAAGAGTTCCCCACAGCGTATAGGCTAACCGTTGCCGACCGTACGACGACGATCACGCACACACATCGACCAACGGCGGCGCGCTGGGCACCGCGTGATCGCCGCGACCACTAGGCTGGTCCCGTGAGTGACTTCGACGGTCTTCCCGTGCTGCGCTCCCCCGTGGCGATCGCCGCCTTCGAGGGATGGAACGACGCGGCGGACGCCTCCACCGCAGCTATCGAACACCTCGAACAGGTGTGGTCGGCCCAGACCGTCGCCCAAGTCGATCCCGAGGATTACTACGACTTTCAGGTCAACCGCCCCACCGTCGTCATGGCCGACGGCGAGACCCGCATCATCGAGTGGCCGACCACCCGCTTCGCCGTCGCACACCTGCCGGAGTCCGACACCGACGTCGTCCTCATCCGCGGCATCGAGCCCAGCACCCGGTGGCGCGGTTTCTGCGACGAGATCCTCGATATGTGCCACGGCCTGGAGATCAACAGAATCGTGCTGCTCGGCGCGCTCCTCGCCGACGTGCCCTACACCCGACCCCTGCCGATCAGCGGCAGCGCCTCCGACAAAGCCGACATCGAACGCTACGACCTCACCCCCACCAGATATGAGGGCCCGACGGGCATCGTGGGCGTCCTCGATGAGGCATGCCGCCGCGCGGACCTCGACGCCGTCTCGTTCTGGGTGCACGTCCCCCACTACGCCAACAACCCACCATGCCCGAAAGCCACTCTCGCCCTGCTGCACCGCATCGAGGAGGTGCTCGACCTGCCCGTCCCCATGGCAGACCTCGCCGAGGAGTCGGCTCAGTGGGAGGAACGGCTGCGAGTCGCCGCCGAATCCGACGCCGAACTCGCCGACTATGTGCGCGAGCTGGAGCAGCGGGCCGGCGAGGAGATCCGGCCGCTGACCGGGGACGAGATCGCCCAGCAATTCGAGCGATACCTGCGCCGACGAGGCGGCTCCGCGGGCCCGTCAGCGGGTCCCGCGACCGGGCGGTGACGACCGGCGGCCGGGCCGCGACGATCAGTCCTGCCGATAGGACTCCAGGAACTCACCGATGCGGCCGATCGCCTCGACGAGATCGGTCGACCGCGGCAAGGTGACGACCCGGAAATGGTCGGGGCGCGGCCAGTTGAACGCGGTGCCCTGCACCACCAGGAGTCGTTGCGCCCGGAGCAGCTCGAGCACGAACCGCTCGTCGTCGACCATCGGATAGCGTTGCGGATCCAGTCGGGGAAAGACATAGAGGGCCCCCCTCGGACGCACGCACGTCACGCCCTCGATGGCGTTGAGTTCACGCCAGGCGGTCTCGGCCTGCTCGGCGAGGCGCCCACCGGGCAGCACCAGGTCATTGATGCTCTGATGCCCGCCCAACGCCGGCTGCACGGCATGCTGCGTCGGCACGTTGGGACACAACCGCATGCTCGCGAGGATCTCCAACCCTTCGATATAGCTGGTCGCGTGTTCTTTGGGTCCGGAGATCACCATCCAGCCCGTACGGAATCCGGCCACTCGATAGGCCTTGGACAGCCCGTTGAAGGTGAGGCAGAGCAGGTCCGGGGCGAGTGACGCGGTGCAGACGTGCACGGCGTCGTCATAGAGGATCTTGTCGTAGATCTCGTCGGCGAACAGGATGAGGTGATGCGCTCGGGCGAGCTCGACCAGCTGCTCCAGCGTCTGTCGACTATAGACAGCGCCGGTCGGGTTGTTGGGGTTGATGATCACCAAGGCCTTCGTACGCGGCGTGATCTTATCGGCGATGTCGGCCAGGTCCGGCTGCCACTCGGCCTCCTCATCGCACCGATAGTGCACCGCGCGACCACCGCAGAGACTCACCGAAGCGGTCCACAGTGGATAATCTGGCGCCGGCACGAGGACCTCGTCACCGTTGTCCAACAACGCCTGCAGCGACATGACGATGAGCTCGGACACCCCGTTGCCCAGATAGACGTCCTCGATGTCGACGTCGGCCACGCCATGGCCCTGGTAATACTGCACGACCGCACGACGTGCGGTCGTGAGCCCCTTCGAGTCGCCATAACCATGCGCGGCAGGCAGGTGCGCGATGATGTCCTGCAGGATCTCCTCGGGTGCCTCGAATCCGAACGGAGCCGGATTGCCGATGTTGAGCTTGAGGATCCGTTGACCCTCAGCCTCCATCCGACGTGCTTCCCGCAACACCGGTCCCCGGATGTCATAACAGACGTTCGCCAGTTTCGCTGACTGGAATACCTCCATCCCCAGACGATAGACGCCTGGTCTCCCCGGTCGCTGCGGACGGATGGTCGGTTGTGACCGACACGTCCGCCGTGGCGGCGTGTCATGGGTCACATCCGCTTAGCGTGTCCTAGGATGCTAGGTTATGGGCATGACGACGGTCGAACACGACATCAACCCGGGCGACACCGAGCACCCCCATCGGCAGATCGCGGCCTCGCTGCGTCAGCGCATCCGGGCCGGCGAGTGGGGGGCGGGCGAGCGGCTTCCGGCGATCCCGAGCATCGCCGCCGCCTATGGGGTGGCGAAGCAGACGGTGCAACGCAGCGTGGACCAACTGAGGGTCGAAGGCGTCCTCATCACCAGGCCGGGCTCCGGCACCTACGTGCGCGGCACCAAGCGCAGCCTCAACCGGCTCTCGCGGGGCCGCTACGGAGCCCGACGGGGCTATCACGCCGACCTCGCCGCCCGCTATCGGCAGGAGCTCCTCGAGGTCGGACACGCGCCGGCCCCGCCCGAGGTAGCCGACGCCTTCGGCGTCAAAGACGGCACCCCGATGCTCGTACGCCGGCATCTCGTGCGCACCGGCGAACACCAACCGGTCGAGGTGGGCGCGTCGTGGTTTCGCCCCAGCGACGCCGACGGCACCTCGCTCGCCCAACGACGCGCCTTCGGCCGCCCGCTCTATCAGGAGGCGGAGGAGGAGATCGGCCGGCGATATGCCCACGCGAGTGACCAGATCACCGCGCGGCTGCCGAGCCGGGACGAGGCGGCGCTGCTGCGGGTGCGGTCCGACACTCCGGTGCTGCACCTGCTGCACATCGCCTATGACGAGGCGCGCACACCGATCGAGGTGGCGCAGGCGACCTGGCCCGGACCCGTGACGACCCTGACGGAGCGTTATCCGATCCCCGGCCCACTCGACGAACAGACCACCTGGGACACACCCGCCGATTGAGGGCCGCGGCTACCCGGCGGTGCGGGTCAGGCGTACGCCCAACAAAGCGTCGACGGCCCGCGCCACCGCGGTCGGCGCCTGCGCGTCGAGCCGGCCCCCGGCGTCGCCGGCGAGCGTCTCGTCGCACCACGCATCGACCACGGCGAGCGCCCGGGGGGTGTCGAGATCGTCGGCGATCGAGGCACGCAACCCGGTGATCAGCTCGGCCGCGGGCGGTCCGGCGGGGGCCGCCGCTGCCGCCTGCCAGTGGGCCAAGCGAATCTGTCCGGCCTTGAGCACGTCGGATGTCCACTGGCGATCCTGCCGGTAGTGCTCGCTGAGCAGCGCGAGTCGCACCGACATCGGGTCGACGCCGTCGCCGCGCAGACGGGAGACGAAGACGAGGTTGCCGCGTGACTTGGACATCTTCTCGCCGTCAAGGCCGATCATGCCGGCGTGGGTGAAGTGACGGGCGAACGGAGCGCCGGTGAGCACCTCCGCGTGCGCGGCGGAACACTCGTGGTGCGGAAAGATCAGGTCGTTGCCGCCGCCCTGCACATCGACGGTGGCGCCGAGCCGGTCGAGGGCGATGACTGCGCATTCGATATGCCAGCCGGGACGGCCGGGGCCCAGACCCGCGCCGTCCCACGAGGGCTCGCCGACGCGGGCGCCCCGCCACAGCAGCGGGTCGAGCGGGTCCCGTTTGCCGGGGCGGTCGGGGTCGCCGCCGCGTTGCGCCGCCAGGGTGATCATGTCGGCGCGGTCCAGTCGGGATTCGTAGCCGAACCGGGGCGCGGCGCGCAGGTCGAAGTAGATGTCGCCCGTGCCGTCGTCGAGTCGATAGGCGGTGCCGGCGGCGAGGAGGGTGACCACCCGAGCGACGATCGCCGGGATCGACTCGACGGCCCCGACATAGTGCGTGGGCGGCAGGATCCGCAGCGACTCCATGTCTTCGCGGAACAACGCGGTCTCGCGCATGGCGAGCACGATCCAGTCCTCGTGGTCGCGTTGCGCCCGCTCGAGCAGTGGGTCGTCGATGTCAGTGACGTTCTGGACATATGACACCTGGCAGCCCGCGTCGCGCCAGGCCCGGTTGACCAGATCGAACGCGATCATGGTGGCGGCGTGGCCGAGGTGGGTCGCGTCGTAGGGCGTGATGCCGCACACGTAGAGCGTGCGGGTGGCCGTGTCGTCACCGGTTGGCCGGATCGCGCCGCGGGCGGTGTCGAAAAGGCCGAGCACCGGCGGCGTCCCCGGCACCGGTGGCACGGGTGGGGCGATCCAGGAATCCATGGCGGCAAGACTAGCCGGGCCGGTCAGGCGATCGGGGGCCAGGGAACTGGTGGCCAGCCCTCCCCCGGTTCGGGAAACACCCCGGCGACGAGCAACCGGTCGAGCCTCGCCTGTGTCGCGGAGACCTCGACCGGCGTGATCATCGTCGCGAGTCGTCGTCCGATGTCGCCGGCGAGGTGGTTCCGCAGGGTCGTCAGGGTCGCCACGTCCGTGGAGTGGATCTCCTGCCCCACCCAACCCCACAGCACGGTGCGAAGTTTGTCCTGTTCATGAAAACAGACACCGTGGTCGATGCCCGCGAGCCGGCCGCCGGCGGTGCGCAGCAGGTGTCCGCCCTTGCGGTCGGCGTTGTTGACGACCGCGTCGAACAGCGCCACCTGGGCCAGGTGCGGGTCGTCGACATGGGCCAAGAGGTACGCGTTGCCGGCCTCGTCCCGGGCCGCGGCCACCGGCAACCAGTCGGGTCGCGGGCTGTCGGCGGCGATGAAGTCGACTGCGGCGTCGGCGTCCGACGGCTGGTCGACCCACAACTGGCAGGACCCGACGCCGAACGGTCCGGTTCGCGTGACCGTCGGCGGCACGATGTGCCAGCCGGTCGCGGCGGAGACGAGATAGGCGGCGGCCTCCCGATGGGCGAGGGTGCCGGTCGGGAAGTCCCACAGCGGGCGCTCGCCCCGAATCGGTTTGTGGACGCACGGCAGCGTGGTGCCGGCGAGCGAGACCACGCCGCGCAGAGTGATGTTGGAGGCGTCGGTGAGTTGACCCTCGATCTCCAGCTCACCGTGAGCGAGCACCTCAAGCACGTGTTCGTCGGACAGCGTCTCGCCAGCGGGGCCGGGCCACTCGGAGATGGTCGCCGCATCCCGCCGCGTCACGCCAGCCTCAGCGTCGATAGCCGTTGTGTCGAGGGCACAGGTGCCCTTCCGGATCCAGCGGTTGGCCACAGAACGGGCACGGTGGGCGGCCCGCGGAGACGAGCCGTTTCGCCCGGGAGATGAAGTCGCGGGTGGTCGCGGGGCTCAACCGGACCCGAAGTCGGTCGAGGCCGGCGAGCTCGGCCTCGGTGGGCTCGTCGGCCTCGAATTCGCCCACGGCGATCGCTTCGATCACCACCGTGGCGGTGTCACCGTCCCAGGCCAAGCCGAGCGTGCCGACCCGGAACTCCTCGTCGATCGGCATCTCCAACGGATCGTTGTCTTCCTGACCCGACCCGGGCTGCGGGATCGACACCCCGAATCGGCGGTGCGCCTCGGTGAGCAGCTCCTCGAGCTTGTCCGCCAACAGCGACACCTGCACCTTTTCCAGCGCCACGCTGACGATCCGGCCGCCACCGCGGGCCTGGAGGAAAAACGTGCGGTCCCCCGGCTCGCCCACCGTGCCGGCGACGAACCGATCCGGCGGCTCGAACGCGAAGACCTGGGCCATGTGCAGACCCTAGCTGGCCGAACCCGTCGATGCCGAACCGGAGGCTGCGACGGGTCGCGCGTCGGTTTCCCGGCCGGTGGCCGCAGCCGGGCGGGACCGTCGGGGTCTTCCGGTGGGCGGCGGCGTCGGTCCGGCGCCGCCGCCCACCGGAGCGTCACTGTCGGCCGCCCTCGCCGCCCCGCGCCGGCCCCGCGCCGGTCGTGGCGGCACGAGCAGGGCGGCGAGATCGCCTCCCGTGTCGTTGAGCCGCACCACGAACGGCCGACCGTGCGTATAACGGATCACGGTGATCGACCCCGGATCAACCACGATGCGCTGAAACAGGTCGAGGTGAAGGCCGAGCGCGTCGGCGACGACCGCTTTGATCACGTCACCGTGGCTGCAGGCCAACCACACCGCGTCCGCGCCCACGGACTCGGCCGCGGCGGCGTCAAGCCGACGAACCGCTCGGACCGCCCGCGCCGCCATCTCGGCCATCGCCTCACCGCCGGGGAAAACCACGCCAGCCGGGTGCTGCTGCACCATCGGCCACAAGGGATCCTTCGCGAGAGTGGCCAACGACCGCCCTTCCCACTCCCCGTAGCCGCACTCGATAAGGTCCGGCTCGACGGTCGCCGGCCGGCCTGGCAGGGCGAGTTCGACGGTGCGCACGCACCGGGCCAGCGGGCTGGTGGCCACCAACGCCAACGGCACGTCGGCGAGGCGTTCCCCGACGGCTCGGGCCTGCTCCTCGCCGACCGGGTCCAGGTCGGCGGCGCCACGTCCGGCGAGGCGACCCGCGTTGTTCGCGGTCGTGCGTCCGTGCCGCAATAACAAGACAATCGCCACCCGACCGACCCTACCGTGCCTCGATTGGCGGTCGACTTCGTTCTCGTCGGCTCGTGTGCCACCGCACACGTCGCCTCCTGCGGCCTCGCCGACCATCCAATCGCCCCGCACGACTTCGTTCTCGTCGGCTCGTGTGCCACCGCACACGTCGCCTCCTGCGGCCTCGCCGACCATCCAATCGCCCCGCACGGCTCCTTCAGCCGGGCTCCGGGGACCGACCGGCGACCGGTTGCCCGAGCTCTTCCCGGCAGATGCGCCAGTTGTGGTCGGCGGCGGCGAGCTCACCGGCGAAGGCGGCCGGGTGCAACGCGACCAGCTCCCGATAGATCGCCACCGCCTGACCGGCGGCACCAAGAGCAGCCGGCCGGCGGCCGGCGCGGGAGAGGCAGGCCGACAAATTGGTCAGGGTTCGGGCAAGCGCGGGCAGGTGTTGTTCGCGGTCGTGTTCGAGCAGTTCCCGGTGCAACGCGACGGCTTCATAGGCGGCGGCGAGCGCCTCGTCGCGCATGCCGAGGTGGGCTTGACAGGAGCTGAGGTTGGCCACGGCGATGGCGAGGTCGGGCAGATATCGATCCCGGTCCTGGTCCGCCAGGATGCGCAGATCGGCGGCGGCCTCCGCCGTGAAGGTGTGTGCTTGACGCCATTGGCCGGCCTCGGAGTGGCGGGCGCCGAGGCCGAGTGCGAGACTGGCGCGTTCGTCGGGTTCCTCGGCGAATTCGAGCATGCGGCGGCCGAGGACGATGGCGGTGCGGGTCAACGACTCGGTCGGATATGCGATGGCCTCGGCGAGCGCGGCGAGGTCATCCTCGGTGAGGGTCAACTCGTGGATCAGCCAGGCCAAGGCCTCGTCAACGGGCGCGGCGGCGGTGACGGCGTGACGCACCTGCCGGTGGATCACGTCACGGTCGGCGGTGGAGGGACAGGAGCTGGGCCAGACGTCCCGGTGCGCGTTGAGGGCGAGTTGGCCGGAGGCGGCGGTGACCCGCCGTTCGGCTTCGAGCGCGGCGATGGTCCAGGAGACTCCGCTGCTGTCGGCGCCATCGGGCAGACGCTCACCGAGCCAGGAGGGCAGCATGGGCACGGCGGCGGCGTGTTCGTCCTGTCGGGGGAAGAGGCTGTGCCACCAGACCGCGAGGCGGGCGAGGCGGCCCGCCGCGCCTGCGGCGAGGGCCGGCACGCGCCGCAGCACGGTCGCGGCGTCGGTGAGACCGTCGGCGCCGAGAACGGCGGCGCAGGCCAGCGCGGACCGCAGCGCCGGGGTGACCCGGCCCGAGGTGGTGATCTCGTCGGAGGTCCGGCGCCAGAAGCCCTCGTCCTCGTTGAACAGGTCACGCAGGGCGGATCGCAGCTCGGCTGGGCCGAGCTGTCCGACCCGGGTGGAGAGCGCGACGATGAGCGCGGCGAGCTGCAGCAGAACGGCCGGGGTGAACGGATCGGCGGTGGCGAGGGTGCTGACGGCGCGCCGCCGCGGGTCGGTGGTCGATTCGTTGAGGGCGACGGCGCGCAACGTCGGTGGGCTGGCTCGTCCACCGGCGATGACGGTGCGGTTGGCTGTGAGGGTTTCCCGTTCGATCGGGCTGAGTCGGGCGTGCAGGTCCGCCCACCAGGCGCCGAAGTCGCGGGCGGCGATGATGACCCGCACACCTAGTGGATTCCCGCCGTTGGCGAGGGTGGCGAGCAGGTCGAACATGTCGGCTCGGGTCTCCGCGTCGTCGACGAGCACCAACGCGGGGCGTCCGTTGCGGGCGGCGGCGGTCACGGCGTAGGAGGCGAGTCCGGGTCGAGCCCAGCCACAGGGCCACCGTTGGTGCGTGAGCCGGTCGGCGACCTCGGCGACGAGGTCGGTCTTGCCGCTGTTGGGTCCGCCCTCCACGAGCCACAACCGACTGGTGTCGGTCAGGCACCATCGCACCATGGCGTCGATCGCGCGGGCGCGGGCCTGCTCGGGCGTCAGCGAGGCCGGGTCGATGGGCGCGATGTCGACGGCCGCGACGTCGGCCGCTGTTGGCCGCGCTCCCCACCCGGTGTTTCGGCGGCTGGGCAGGTCGGAGGCCGGCCAGCCGGGCTCTAGTGCGGTGCCGGGCGCCACCGGGATGATCGGCGGATCGCTGGGGCCGTTGCCCACCGGCGCGGCGACGATCGAGGACTGTGGCGCTGCGGGCGCACGCCCGCGTGCCGGCACCGGCACCACCGCCGACCGCCACGTGAGTTGTTTGCCGCCGTCCACTCCAGCGATTGTGGCCGACGGCGGCGGGGAGCGAAAGACAGGGTCGCGGTCAGGTCGCGGCGAGGGTGCCGGTGGCGAGCGCGGCGATGAGCGCGATGCCGAGAATGACGCGATACCAGACGAACGTCACGATCGAGTGGCGGGAGACGAAACGCAGCAGCCAGGCGATCGAGACATAGGCGACGACGAAGCTGACTGCCGTGCCGAGGGCGGTCGCTCCCCACCCCACCTGCGCGCCGATCTCGTCGCCGACGGTGACCGCCTCGAAGACGCCGGCCGCGGTGAGCGCGGGAATGCCGAGGAAGAACGACATGCGGGTCGCGGTGACCCGGTCGAGGTCGCGCAGCAGCCCGACGGTGATGGTCGCGCCCGACCGGGAGACTCCGGGCACGAGGGCCAGGCACTGCGCCACACCGATGATCACACCGTCGGAGAGGGTGACGTCACGCTCGGTGCGCTGGTGGGTGGCGGCGCGTTCGGCGAAGACCATCGCCCCGGACCAGACGATGAGCCCGCCGGCGACGACCCACAGGCTGCGCAGCGGCCCCTCGATGAGCCCTTTCGCGGCGAGCCCCACGACGCCGATCGGCAGCGAGCCGACGATGACGGCGAGCGCGAGACGCCAGTCCGGGGTGTCGCGGGCGGCCGGGTTGAACAGGCCGGTGAAGAAGCCGGTGGCGATGCGCACGATGTCGCGCCAGAAATAGATGATCGACGCGGCGATCGCCCCGATCTGGATGATCGCGGTGTAGGCGGTCACCGCAGGGCTGCTGACGGGCAGCCCGAGCAGTTTCTCCGTGATGGTGAGGTGTCCGGTCGACGAGACCGGCAGGAACTCGGTGATGCCCTCGATGATCCCGAGGACGATCGCGTGCCACAACTGCATGCTCACTCACCCACGCCGGCGAGTTCGGCGGCCTCGACGACGGCGCGCAGGGTGGCGACGGCGGTGTCCGTGTCACCCGCGTAGGGGGCGATCGACAGCGTGGTCACGCCAGCGTCGGCGAACGCGCGCAGACCGTCGGCGACGCGCGCGACCGGCCCCAACAGGCTCGTGCGGTCGATGAACTCGAACGGCACGGCCGCCGCCGCCTCCCGGTGTCTCTGGGCGAGGAACGCGTCCTGCACGGCCCGCGCGGCGTCGCCGAAGCCCATCCGGACCGCCAACTGGTTATAGAAGTTCTGGTCCCGGCTGCCCATGCCCCCGACATACAGTGCGGCATAACCGCGCACCGCGTCCGCGCAGGCCGCCGGGTCGTCGCCGATGACGACCGGAACGGTCGGCACGACGTCGAAACCGGCGAGCCCGGCGCCGGCGATCGCCCGACCGGCGGCGATGTGCGCCAACTGCTCGCCGGCGTGCTCGGGCGAATAGAAGACCGCCAACCAGCCGTCGGCGAGCTCGCCGGCGAGTTCCAGGTTGCGGGGTCCGACCGCCGCGAGATAGATCGGCAGGTCCGCGCGTACGGGATGGAATCCGAGTTTGAGCGCCTTGCCTGGCCCGTCGGGCAATGGCAGCGGATAGAACGGGCCGGGCGAGGTCACCGTCGACCGGGCGAGCGCGGTCCGCACGATCTGAACATATTCCCGCGTACGGGCCAGTGGTTTGACGAACCGGACGCCGTGCCAGCCCTCGGAGACCTGGGGTCCGGAGACGCCGAGACCGAGGCGGAACCGGCCGCCGGAGAGCGAGTCGATGGTGGCGGCGGTCATCGCGGTCATGGCCGGTGTCCGCGCCGGGATCTGCATCACCGCGGCTCCGACGTCGATGCGTTCGGTCTGACCGGCGATCCAGGCGAGCATGCTGGGAGAGTCAGACCCATAGGCCTCGGCCACCCAGACCACGGAGAAGCCCAGCCGTTCGGCCTCGCGCGCGATAAGCAGATGGTCGCCGGGGGTGGTGGCCGCCGACTGATATCCGAGATTGACCCCTAGCCGCATCGCACGCCCGTTTCCGTTTTCGTTCCGCGTTCTCGCGTCGCCCATCAGATCGCCGTCAGCGTACTAGGCGTCTGTGATCGGCTCGGGTCCCCGCCCCCACGGCCACGTGCGGCGGGTCGGCTATGCGGCGGGCCCGGGGTCCACGTCGGCGAAGGCTCGTTCGGCGAGTCGAGCGACGACTCGATCGTCTGAACCGAGCGCGAAGAGCTCGTAAGTGTCGGAGTCGTCCTGCGTGTGCACGTCGAGCGGCTCGGTGACCTCGGCGACGACGACGAGCCCGTCGAGCGGCTCGAGTTCGGCGACGTCGAGCATGCCCAACGATCCGTCGCCCGACTGCAGGAGCTCGACGACCGCGTCGGCCACCGAGGCGATCGGCTGGTCCGCCCCGACGGCCGTGACCGGAGACGGCGTCTCGGCGGCGATGCGCAGCAGCGCGGCGACGCTGGGCACCCGATAGTCGCGCCGTTGCCGCACGGAGATCACCACCGGATAGGGGTCGGGGTCACCCACCTCGTCGCCGTGCGCCTGCACGGCCGCCACGGTCGCCGGGGCCGGCGGTTCGTCGGCGGAGATCAGCTCCAAGTCCCACGGGGTGACCTCGCCGAAGACGTCGTTGAGCAGTTCGTCATATTCGCGTGCCGTGTTGTTTAGAGCCACGAACTCCCGCCACACCGTGTCGTCGTCGGGCTGCCCGGCCGCGGCCTTCACCGCGGCGAGGTGGGCTCGCGCGGCCGCGACCACGCGGTCGAGCGCGCCGTCCAGCTCCGCGTATTTCTCGGTCATGTCGGGCCCTTCAACGTGGGTGAGGTCAACGTGATGTCGTCAGCACTCGGTGAGGAACCGGTCAAGGACTCGCACGCCGAACTGTAGTCCGTCGACCGGCACCCGTTCGTCGATGCCGTGAAAGAGCGCGGCGAAATTGAGTTCCGGGTCCAGTTTGAGGGGCGCGAACCCGAAACAGCGGATGCCGAGGCGGGCCAGCGCCTTCGCGTCGGTGCCGCCCGACATGAGATAGGGGACGGCCCGCGCGCCCGGATCCTCGGCCCGCAACGCGACACTCATCGCCTCGACCAGCGGGCCGGAGAACGACGTCTCCACGGGTGGTTGCCGCTCGATCACCTCGATCTCGATCTGCGGGCCGATGATCTCCCGCAGCTCCTCGATGAGCTCCTCATGCCGGCCCGGCAGGGTCCGGCAGTCGACCACCGCGCTGGCGTGGCTGGGGATCACGTTCTCCTTGTAGCCGGCGTTGAGCCGGGTCGGATTCGCGGTCGTGCGAATGGTGGCCCCGATGAGCGGTGCGAGCGAGCCGAGCCCGGACACCGCCGCCTCCGGGTCGTCGAGATCGATGTCGACACCCGTCTCGATGGCGAGGTGCCGCAGAAAGTCACGGACCGGTTCGGTGACCCTGGCCGGAAACCGGTGCCCGCCGATCGCCGCCACCGCCGCCGCGAGCTCCGTCACCGCGTTGTCGTCATGGATCATCGAGCCGTGGCCGGGACGTCCGGTCGCGCGCAACCGCAGCCACGCGAGCCCCTTCTCGGCCGTCTGAATGAGATAGAGCCGCCGGTCGGGCGCGATCGTGTAGGAGTAGCCACCCACCTCGCCGATCGCCTCGGTGCACCCGTCGAAGAGGTCCGGGTGATTGTCGACGAGCCAGTGCGCCCCGAAGCTGCCCCCGGCCTCCTCGTCGGCGAGGAAGGCGAGCACGAGGTCGCGCGACGGGCGACGATTCTCGCGCCGCATCTGACGCACGGTGGCGAGCACCATCGCGTCGAAGTCCTTCATGTCGACCGCCCCGCGACCCCACAGATAACCGTCGCGGATCTCGCCGCCGAACGGGTCGACCGACCACTCGCTCGCGTCGGCGGGCACGACATCGAGATGCCCGTGTACGAGCAGCGCGCCCCGGCCGGGGTCGGCGGTCGCGGGGTCGGCGGCGAACCGGGCGATGACGCTGGTGCGACCGGGGGCGCTCTCCCGGATGATCGGCTCCAGCCCCACCTCGGCGAGCAGGCCGGCGACATATTCGGCGGCGCCCCGTTCGCCTGCGCAGGTCAGCGGATCTCCGGTGTTGGTGGTGTCGAAACGGATCAGATCGCGGCAGATCTCGACGACCTCGTCCACCGCTCGGATGGCGGCGGCGCCGGACACGGGCGTCGGCTGATCGTCGCGGTCATTGTCAGTCGTCGGCAGGCTCATGGCCCGTTCATACCACCCTCGCTGGTTGTGTGGGTCGGCCGCCGCTCCGCTGAGGCGTCACCGCGGTGGGTGCGGGCGGGGCGGCGGCCGACTCGGTGGTGTGGGTTACCAGTTGAATCCGGCGCTGTAGGTGACGGCGGCGAGCACCGCTTGGCCGCTGGTGTTGGGGTGGAAGTAATCCCAGGTGGACAGCTGTGACAGCTGGAACTGATAGGAGAACACGGCGTTGTTGTCGAAGACGCAGTTGGCACCATATGCGGCACAGGCCTGCGCGAGCTGGGTGTTGTAGTCGATCACCCGCTGGCGCACCCGGTCTCGGCGGGCGACGTCGGCGGCGGAGGTTGACGTCGGGTTCGCCAGCATCGACTGGCAGATGCCGAACAACGACCAGGCGAAGCGGGCGCTGGAGCTGGTGTGCCCGACCTGCCAGAGTCGTTTGATGTCGGGGACGCTGATGACCTGAACCCGGGCGGTGGGCAGGCCCGTCTTGAGGGTGTTGAGCGCGGCGTTGATCTGTGAGCGGTAGGTCGTCACCGGGGTCATGGTCGACTCGCTGCTCGTGCAGGCGTCGTTCGCGCCGATGAGCATCGTGACATATTGCGCGCCCTGGGTGACGGCCTTCTGGGCTTGGCCGACCATGTCGGCGGCGTTCGCGCCGGTCTCCCCGTCGTTGTAGTTCTTGCCGCTGATCGCGGAGTTGCCCGCGAGGATCCGCCGATATTGGCTGTTGACAGCGGTGTCGGTTCCGGTGCTGAACGATCGGGACACGCAGTCGGAATACCATCCGCACGCGTTGAACCCGCGCGTGATGGAGTCACCCATGCTGGCGATGGAGTTGGGGGGTGCGGTCACTGCCGCCGCGGGCGTCGCGGCGAGCAGCACAGCCGTCGCGGCGGCGATCAGTGCGCCGACGACGCGGGGGCGGGTCAGGGATGGGGGACGAAACATCGAACCTCCAACGAGACGGTCGCGCCGCCCCTCCCCTGTCCCAGATCCGACTCGTGATCCGATCTGGTTTTCGGCGATCAGCGGATGAGCGGCGGGCGTGCGAGCACCGTACGCCGGAGAGTGAGCCAGGAACAAGTATCGATGTTTTTACCCGCGCTGTAATTGCCGATACGCACTGGTGATCGTTTCGCGGACGCGTCCGACGGTTGCCGTGCGGGTTCGCGGGCTTGCTCCGCGTGCCGATCTGCGAAATAGTCGCCTGGTGGCGCGGTTCCGGATGGGTGCGGCATTCCTCAACCGGTATGTGCTCCTCGGAGTGGTCGGTCGAGGCGGTGTCAGCGAGGTCTATCAGGCCTTCGACACCATCAGGGGTCGCCAGTGCGCGATCAAGATGGTGGTCGGGTCCGGCGCGTCGACCGCGCGGGCGCGCGCGGCGCTGCGGCGCGAGGCGGTCCTCACCGACCGGGTGCGTCACCCCAGCGTGCCGCACGTGCATGACTACGGCGAGACCCGTACGCCCGACGGGGTCGGATTGCCGTTTCTCGTATTGGACCTGCTCTGTGGCGACGTGCTTGCCGATCGACTGGCGGCCGGCGCGATGGGGTGGCCCGAGGCGGTGGAGTTGGCGGCGGCGGTCGCGGACGTGCTCGCGGTCGCGCATCGGCGCGGGGTCGTGCACCGTGACCTGACGGCCGCGAATGTGCTCGTGACCCGCGACGGCGCCAAAGTGATCGACTTCGGCCTCGCCACGACGGTGCCTCGCCCCCCGGACAACGGACCGTATTTCCTCACTCCGACGACCCCGCCGAACGACTTCCCCGGACCTGGTGAACCGGCCGATGATGTCTTCGCCCTCGGTCTGCTGTTGGTGCTGATGCTCACCGGTGGCGAGGGCCTCGACCCGCGGGCGTTGAACAGACCGCCCCGACATCGGCGGGCCCCGGCCCCGGTGCTCGCCGTGCCGGGGTTGCCCCGTGAGGTCACGCGATTGTGCCGGGACTGTCTGTCCGACCGGCCGGACGACCGGCCGGACGCGGTCACGGCCGCCCTCGACCTGTGGTCGGTCGTCGCGGCGGGTCCACCGCCTGCGCAGGCCGGGGGCGGGCCAGCCTCGACCCGTTCGGTTCCTGGTGACCACCGACCGTCGGTGATCACCAGGAACCGTTGATCACTGTGCCAGGACCGCCCCGTAGTGGCCCGGCACCGTCACGGTGACGTTGCCTCCGGAGACCGTGTACGACACGTTCGTGATCTTGTCGACCATGGTGGTGCCGTTCGGCACCGACAACTGATAGACCGGCACCGTGTAGGTATGGGTCACCGAGTCGTTGTTGAGGACGACGGCGATGCGGTTCGACGCGTCCATCCGCCCATAGGCGTACATCTTGGTCGTGTCGTTGGTTCCGAGACTCATGAACGAGCCGGTCCGCAGCGCGGGATAGGTCTTGCGAATGCTGATGAGTTTCTTCGTCAGGGCCACCGCGGCGTTGGTCGTGTTCGCCTTGGTCCAGTCGAAGGTCCGCCGACTGTCCGGGTCGTCGGCGCCCAACATGCCGTATTCGTCGCCATAGTAGATGGTCGGCATGCCGGGGTAGGTCATCTGGAAGAACGTCGCCAGGTAGGTCTTCCAGATGTCACCGCCGGCGCGGGTGCCGAACCGCACCGTGTCGTGGTTGGACAGGTGGTTGCTGAGCACCTGCTGCACCTGGGTCGGATAGTTGGCCCGGGTGTTGCGCAGCCAGGTGTCGAACTGCGAGGCGCTGATCGACGCGGCGTTGTTCTTGTAGTCCTTGCCGGTGATCCACTGCGAGACGGGCATCGTGAAGCCGTCGAAGTTGGTCGCACCGTCCCACTCCCTGCCCAGCGTCCACGAGTTGGCGTTGCCCCAGAACTCGCCCATCATGAGCGCGTTCGGGTTGGCACCCTTGACCGCCGTGCGGAACTCCTGCCAGATCTGGTGGTTGGTGGCGTTGCCGCCCGGGCCACCGTTGGCGTCAAGCTCGTTGCCGACGTCGAACCGCCAACCGTCGATGCCATACTGCCGGATCCACTTCTGCGCCACCGAGGTGGTCGAGCCATAGATCGCGTTGCGAGTCACCGAACCGCTGCTGCCGTAGTTGAGTTTCGGCAGGGTGCAGAAACCCGCCCAGCACGTGTACTGGTTGGGCCAGTTCTGGAATGTGAAGTAGTTGATGTATGGGCTTGTTTGGCTCTCATACGCCCCGGTCACGGTCGGCCACTTGTGCTCCTTGTCGAACCACTTGTGCCAGCTGCCGGTGTGGTTGAAGACACCGTCGAGGATCACCTTGCCGGCCGGACCGTTCGTCGAACTATGAACGCTGGCGACGAGCGCGCTCAGCGCGGTGTTGCCGCCGAGATGCGCGTCGACGTTGTCGTAGTCCTGGGTGTCGTATTTGTGGTTGCTCGGCGAGGTGAAGATCGGGTTGAGATAGACGCCGTTCACCCCGAGGGTGTTCTTGAGATAGCCGACGTTCTGGCTGACTCCCTGCAGGTCACCGCCGAAGAAGACGGAGGTGCGGAAATAGCCGGGATCGGGATAGGTGCTGGCTCCCCACGCCTTCTTCTGCGTCGGATAGCCGTCGTAGATGTATTCGTTGGTGGCCACGTCGTTGGCGGTGCTGCCGTTGGCGAACCGGTCGGGGAAGATCTGATAGAGCACGGTGCTCTTCGCCCAGTCCGGGGTGACGAAGCCGGGGATGACGAAGAAGTCCCCGGCCGACGGTTCGGTCGAGCTTGCACCGTATTGGTTATACCAAGCGACCTTTGTGCCGTCGATGACCTGGAAACGGTAGTACTTGGTCGAGCAGCTCGCCGGAAGGGTGGCTCGCCAGAGATCGAAGACCCCGGTCGAGTCGCTCGAGACCCAGTTCATCGCGATCGTGTGGAATTGCGAATTGCCGGAGTCGAAATACTTGACATTGACAGCCGTGTTGTCATATCGAAAGGTCCGAAACGTCAGCTGCATCGCTGTGGTGCAGGTCGGCGATGTGGTGCTGGCGTAGAGCGGACCTTGGTCGTGGAACAGACCGTTCCATTCGACGTTGTTGTCGTGGGTCGCCGCCCAGGCCGGTTGTGTTGGCGCCACGACAAACGCCGTCGCGAGTGCCGTCAGCACGGCCGCGACGGTCAGGGGAAGCCGGTTTCGCCGGCGCGTCGGTCGGTTCATCCGCCACCGCTTTCATCGGGGTGGGCCGGCACGCTCCGGCCCTGACTACCTGGAAGCGTGCGATTATTGCAGCAAGTTTGCAAGAGTTTTGCAGTGACTTTCCAGAATGTTTCGTCTCGTCGATCTTCGTTGTCCGTCGATGGCGCTCGCCCGCCGGGCGCTCCCTTGCCACGCCGTGACCCACCTTGATACGTTGCGTGCGGACCTCCTCATCACGCACGGGGCTCACGGTCACCACGACGCACGTCGCGGTGACCGCTCCACTGCCAGCGGCCAGAGGCAGGCGGGGGTGACCGTTGACGGGCGTTGGGAAAAGGATGTGGTGACCTTCCGCAGCACGCATGTGCGCTCCACCATCGGCGTCCTGCTGGTCCTGCTGGTCAGCGCGTGGGCGTCGGCCAGCTACATGTCCATTCAGGACGCCGTCACAGCCGTCGCGGTCGACACGATGCGCACACAGATCGCCGCGCCGAGCGAGGAACTGGTCACGGCCCTGCAGCACGAACGCCGGCTCTCCCTCGCCTCGACCGACCGAACCGCGGCCACCCCACAGTCGCCACTGACTCAGGCACGGGCCGCCACCGACGCGGCCGTGGCGAAGCTGCGGCTGCTCACGAGCCCGATCGACACCGGCCGGGCTGCGCGTTCGGGTGTCCCGGACAGAGTCACCGACCTACTCAGTTCCGTCCCCGGCCTCGCCCCGGCACGGGACGCGATCGACCGTTCACTGCCGGTGGCCCCGTCAACCACCCGACCGGCCAGGCTGAGGACCGAAGCCGGCGACGCCTACACGCGGATCATCGACGTGGCGATCCGCGTGATCGACGCCGTGTCCCGGTTCTCCGATGAGAGCTCGACCGGGTCCGCCCACGCCATCGCCGCACTGACCCGCTGTCGGGAGCTCATCGCCCGAGAGGACTCGCAGGTCACCGCAGCATTCGCCGCCATCCAGTGGAGTCGCACGGACGCCGTGCGCCTCGCCCAACTCGTGGGAGCGCAGCGCCACGAGTGCACCGACGCGACCAGCCGGCTCGACACGGCCGGTCGATCTGACGCGGACCGGCTCATCGGCGCCGAACCGGTCTCACGAATGCGGACCGCCGAGGACCGGCTCATCGCCGCGGCCGGCCCCGAACCACCCATGACCGAGCTCGACTGGCGTGGCGTCGCCGACGCCACGCTGACCCAGTGGCGGGCCCTCGAGTTCAGCCAGGTCAACGTCGTCGCGACACGGGGCGCGCAGGCCACGACCGGGGCACTCGTGCGGGCCGGCTTCATCGGCGGATTCGGACTGATCATCGTGGCGGTGGCGGCCGGGCTCGCCACCATCACCGCCTTGTCCCACGTGCGACAACTGCGGCTGCTCCGCGACGCAGCCCGGGAACTCGCCGCCTACCGACTGCCGCTTGCGGTGGAACGTCTCCAGCGGGGCGAGCCCGTCGACGTCGAACACGAGGCGCCACCGATGCGGGTCGGTCGGGACGAGATCGGGCAGGTCGGACGGGCGTTCAACGAGGTGCAGCAGACCGCGATCCGGGTCGCGGTCGAGCAGTCACACCTGCGGCGCGGCGTGCGTGACGTCTTCCTCAGCCTGGCCCGACGCAGCCAAACCCTGCTGCACCGTCAGCTGGAACTGCTCGACGCGATGGAGCGACGCGCCACGAGCTCCGACGAACTCGCCGAGCTGTTCCGCATCGACCACCTCGCCACCCGGATGCGGCGAAACGCCGAGAACCTCATCGTCTTGTCCGGAGCGTCGGCCGGACGCAGTTGGCGTCGACCAGTACCGATGATCGATGTCGTTCGAGGCGCGCTCGCCGAGGTTGAGGACTACACGCGAGTCACGATCTCACCGATCGATAATTCGTCGATGCGGGGACGGGTCGTCGGCGACGTCATTCACCTGCTCGCCGAGCTGATCGAGAACGCCGTGTCATTCTCGCCGCCCCGGGAACGGGTGCACGTGCGTGGCCGCGACAGCGCCGACGGTTTCGTCATCGAGATCACCGACCGGGGCCTGGGACTGTCCCGAGAGGACCTGCAGTCGGCGAATGACGACCTCGCGAATCCACCGGATTTCAGACTCACCACCACCGCGCGGCTCGGTCTGTATGTCGTGGGGACGTTGGCGCGGCGCCACGCCATCTCGGTGCGTCTCACCCCGGCACAGCCGGGCGGCACGACCGCGATAGTCGTGATCCCCCACGGACTCATGGCGACGGAGGAGGTGGCTGCCGCCCGCACGGCGCGGCCCAGCCGACCGCCGGCCGAGTCACCGCGGCGGGTCACCGCGGCACGTGAGAAGCCGCCGGAGGATGGGAAAGCCGCGCGGGCCGAGGCAGCGGCGATTCTCGGGGACCGACGGCAGGACCCGACCGTCTTGACCCCCTCGGGGCTGCCGTGGCGGCAACGCACCCGTGGTGCCCCCGCCACGGGTGCCGCCGACGACGGCCAGCCCGACCCCGAGGCGGTCGCTCCGATGGAGGCAATGCCCGAACCCGACGGCGGGGTCTCCGACTCACTCACGGTCGACGCAGAGGCAGCCCGCACCCGCATGGCGTCATACCGCTCTGGCACCCTTCGAGGACGAAACGACGCTGCCCGACTGGACCCGAACACGTCATCATGGGACCAGTCGACGTCGAACCATGGACAGGAGAGGTGAGCGCGAGTGCCACAGCGGACCGGCCGAACGGCGGATATCGCCTGGTTGGCCAATGACCTGGTCAACCGGGTGGCGCATGTCGAGCAGACGGTGGTGCTCTCCGCCGATGGCCTGCTCATCGCCGGGTCAGCGGGACTGAGCAGGGAGGACGCCGAGCATCTCGCCGCGGTCGCGGCGGGGCTGCACGGTCTCTCCCGAGGCGCGGGTCGACGATTCGAGCGAGGCGCTGTCCGACAGACAATTGTCGAGTTGGAGACAGCTTTCCTCTTCGTCACCGCGGGCGGCGACGGCGCATGCGTCGCGGTCCTCGCCGACGAGGAGTCGGATATCGGACTCATCGCCTATGAAATGGCGATGCTGGTCGCCCGCGTGGGCCAGTACCTGTCGGCTCCGGCGCGCACGGCAGCCGCAATGGAGGGGTAGGGGGATGGATGGCGTTGGCCATATCCACCACTGATGGCGAATGGATCGATGACGACGCCGGGCCGGTCGTGCGCCACTATGCGCGCACGCATGGACGCACCGTGCCTTCCCGCGGAGAATTCGATCTCATCACTGTGATCGTCACCACTAGGTCGGCCGACGACCCGGATGTGAACCTGGGGCCCGATCACGCAGCAATCGTGCGGATCTGCCAGAATCCCATCTCGGTCGCGGAACTCGCCTCGCGCCTGGATCTGCCGACAGGCACGGTCCGGGTTCTGCTCGGCGATCTGCTCGACCACGGCATTATCCGGACGCGGCCTCCCGCACCGGCCGCACAGTCCCCGACCGAGCACGTCTTCAAGGCGGTCATCGATGGCCTTCGATCACTCTGACTCCGGCGCATCCCGCTCCGGCCCCACGTGGGGCCAGGCGGGTTTTGATGAGCCCGGCCCCACGCGGCCCGGCTCCGCCGGCGCACGACCGCGGACCGAGACCACCCGGGAAAATGGCGAGAACTTCCCGGTGGCGTTGAAGATCCTCGTCGCCGGCGGATTCGGCGCCGGCAAGACCACCCTCGTGGGCGCCGTCAGCGAGATTCAGCCCCTGCTCACCGAGGAGCTGCTCACCGACGAGAGCATCGGCGTCGACGACATCGTCGGCATCGAGACCAAGACGACCACCACGGTCGCGATGGACTTCGGCCGGATCACACTCAGCGACGACCTCGTGCTCTATCTCTTCGGCACTCCCGGACAGGACCGTTTCCTCTTCGTCTGGGACGAGCTCTCCGCCGGCGCGATCGGTGCGATCGTGCTCGCCGACACCCGCCGGCTCGCCGAGTGCTTTCCCTCCATCGACTATTTCGAGACTCGGGGAACCGGTTTCATCGTCGCGGTGAACTGTTTCGAGGGCAGCCACGTCTATCAGCCGGACGATGTTCGCTTCGCGCTCAACCTCGACCCCCACGTCCCCGTACTCCTGTGCGACGCCCGGGACCGCGATTCGGCTAAGAACCTGCTCATCACCCTGGTCGAACACGTGATGGAGTTGTCGCGGGCACGCCCCAGTCACTCCTGAGAGGACTCATCGCGGCCGCCAAAGCAATCGGGAGGACTCGCCGCTGACGTGGCCGTGCCGAAAAGGTTGGGCAAGAGCCGGTTGCGATTCTGCGCCGATCGCATCAATATTTGCATTCTTTGCTGTCGCGAATCGGCCACCACATCGACAGATCCGCGTTTGTCACGGCATTTGCCCAGGTCAACCGGCATGCCGGGCTGAGCATGCCGGGTGCGGCCCGGTGTTAACGTCCGGGCCGCGACTCGCTTTCGGTCGCATCCGACAACCCATGGCGTCGCCCCGCGTCGACCCCGAGTCGACCCACGACGCCACAGCCTCGAGGAGAACCGATGACAACGTTTCGACACCGCGGCGCCCCGCCCAGGGCCAGTCTGCTCAGGGTGGGTCTGCTCAGGGTGGGTCTGGCCGCAGCGGTCCTCAGTGGTGCGGCCGCGTGCGACACCGACACCCCGTCGCCCGGAGCCAGCGGGTCCGTGACCCCTGGCGTCTCAGCTGGCGTGCCGTCGAGCACGAACGGCCCGACCTCGCCGAAGACGTTGGACGGCACGGCCTACTACTTCGACTCGGACACCCGCACGCTGTGGTCGGCGACCGGCTCCACCGCCACGAAGGTCCGCGCCTACGGGACCGCCAAGGACGCTCATTGCCTCGCCAACAGCATCGTCGTCTCCCCAGACGGCACAAAGGTCGCCTGGGGAATCGCGGGCGAAAAGAGCGAGTTCGACGGGACGCTGTATGTGTCGTCGATCGACGGCAGCAACGAGAAGAAGATCGGTGAGACCGCTTGCCATCTCACTGATGCGAGTTGGAGCAACGACTCCCGCACCATCACCACGTGGAACCTCAACGGCAACAACAAGGCGACCGAGATCGACGTGACCACGGGCGCGACGAAGCCGGTCGACGACGAGAAATTCGAAGCGGTGTCGGCCAACGGGTCGTTCCGGGCGAGCATCGGCCGCAGCGGGACGGCTCGGACGATCACGGTCAAGGCCGCCGACGGCTCGGCCGTTCGCACCGCGAAGAGCGACCCTGTCCGGGAGCACGACTGCAGCTACACCCTCGGGGACATCGATGACACCGGCCGCTATGTGACGACCGTCGGGTGCAGCCACGACATCGGTCGCGTCCTCGGCGCCGGCTGGCTCTTCGACACCCAGACCAGCAAGTACGTGTCATTGCCGGGCAAGGACGTCGCCGGCGTCAACCTGGTCGGCGATGCCGCCGTCGTCTCGACCGTGCGCGAAACCGCTACCGGCCACGGGCCCGGCACGACATACCTCGTCTCGTTGAGCGGCAAGGTGATCGCCGAGCGGGCGGCGCCGAAGGGCCTGCCGGGGGCGGCCTTCTTCGTGCAATACGTGCCGCGCGCGGCATGAAGCGAGCCTCGCCCGCCGTGCCCGAACAACACGGCGGGCGAGGCACCGCCTGAATCGTGACCACCCGCGCATCGTAATGGCATTGATATCAATACTCGGATTCGTCGTTTTATGATCGCCGGGACGGGCGTCTCCCCGTTCCACCTCAAGGAGGATGTATGGCGATCCCACGACGAATATTCGCCGCCACCGCCATCGTGGCCGGCGTGGCGACGAGCCTGACGGCGGTCAGCGCCTCGGTCGCCGCCGCGCCAGCCACCGGCCCCACCATCGCCGCGTGCTCGCCCACGCAGGTGATCGGCAACCCCGGTTTCGAGACCGGCACCACCCCGTGGACCGCGTCATCAGGCGTGATCGGCAGCTTCACCAGCCAACCCGCGCACACCGGAACCCGCGACGCGTGGCTCAACGGCTACGGCTCCACGCACACCGACACGGTGTCGCAGTCGGTGACGTTGCCCGCCGGATGCACCACCGCGACGGTGGGGTTCTGGCTGCATATCGACACCACGGAGACCGGCTCGACGGTCTATGACCGACTGACCGTCGCGTTGGGTCCGACCACGCTCGCGACCTACTCCAACGTCAACGCCGCAGCCGGATATCAGCAACGGACGTTCGACGTGTCGTCGTTCGCCGGGCAGACGGTGCCGCTCACCTTCACCGGCAAGGAGGACGCCAGCCTCAAAACCAGCTTTGTGCTCGACGACGTCACTCTCGACGTCGGTGGCGGAGCCACCAGCCCGAACCCCGTCGTGACCAGTCCGGGGGCGCAGACGTCCACGGTCGGCCAGGCGGTGAGTCTGCCGATCTCCGCGAGCGACCCGCAGGGCGACGCGCTGACGTTCAGCGCCACCGGACTGCCCGCCGGTCTGAACATCAACACGAACACCGGGGTGATCTCGGGGACGCCGACCGTGGCGGGATCCACGTCAGTCACTGTAACGGCCCGCGATCCGGGGCTCAACGCCGGCACCGCGACTTTCGGATGGACCGTGAGCGCGGCTGGGGGCGGCACCGACTCGACCCGCACTCCGCACCAGGCCGCCTATACGGTGAACCTGACCAGTGACAGCAGCGGCTCGGTGTGGACCGGTCACGAGAGCGTGACCTTCCGGAACGCGTCGCCGGTCGCGCTCAACGAGGTCTACCTGCGCCTGTGGGACAACTACCACGGCAGTTGTCCCACCAACCAACCGATCGTGGTCAGCAACGTCACCGGCGGCACGGCGGGGGCGCTCGAGGTCAACTGCACCGCACTGCGGGTCACCCTCCCAGTGCCGCTGACGCAAGGGGCGCAGGCGACGATCGGTTTCGACCTGTCGATCACGGTGAAGGCGGGCAGCGACCGATTCGGTTCGGACGGGGCCTACCGCTTCGTCGGCAACGCGCTGCCGGTGCTCGCCGTGCGTGACTCGGCGGGCTGGCATCTAAGCCCCTATACCAACAACGGTGAGAGCTTCTATCAGTTGGCGAGCTCCTTCACGGTCACGCTCGATCACCCGAGTGGACTGTCGGTGCCTGCGACCGGCACGTCGACGGACACTCCAAGCGGCACGGGTCGGACGGTGACTACGGCGACGGCGACCAACGTACGCGAATTCGCGTGGGCGGCGGGGCCGTTCGTGAAGACCAGTGCCACCTCCGCCGGTGGCGTGGTGGTGAATACATACCGCACGTCGGGGGTGTCGGCGACGACTGCGGCGACGATGCAGTCGACCGCCGCGAGCGCGATGGACGGGCACGGTAGCCGGTTCGGCGCCTACCCATATGGCGAGGTCGACGTAGTACTGCACAACAACTTCTGGTTCGGCGGCATGGAATACCCGGGGTTCATCCTGTCGCAGCCGTCGTCGGTTCCGGTCATCCATGAGTTGGGCCACCAGTGGTTCTACGGCATCGTGGGTGACGACCAATACACCACGCCGTGGCTCGACGAGGGTTTCACCGACTACGCCACCGACCTGCAGCGGGGGCTCACCGGCACGAACTGCTGGGGTGGCGTCACCTGGCAGTCCTCGGCGGAGCGGATCACGAGCCCGATGGCGTATTGGGACGCGCACTCGACCCGGTACGCGACGGTGGTGTACACGTACGGCAAGTGTGTGTTGCACGATCTGCGGCGGGCCATCGGGGAGGCTGCGATGACGAATTTGTTGCGCGGCTACGCGCAGTCGCACTGGTTCGGCGTCTCGACCGTCGCCGACTTCAAGGCGGCGGCTCAGGCCGCGACAACCGTCGACCTGACGGCGTTCTGGGCGAACCACCGAGTGGACGGCTGAGGGCCCGAGCAGGCAGGTCGCGCGTGGCGTGACCTGAGGGGCGATCGACGCGTACGGGCACCATGCTCTGCTTGTTTTCGGTTGCGACCGGAGAAAGCCGCGCCACCGGTGCGGCCCACGGAGCGGGTGTGGTGTCCGTGCGCGCTCGTCGGAGGTAATGGCACCACGCGAGCCGTCGGCGGCGTTGGCCCAATATCGCCAACACTGCCCCGGCTAGGACGTCCGGAGAGACGATTGTGGAGGTAGTCACCCGCACAGGAGTGAACGGGGGAAGCGAGATGGCACGAAGCGCCAACGCTCGGGCTTGGGCCCGTGGCGGGACCGTCTTCGCCGCGACGATCATGGTGATCATCGGTATCTTCCAGATCCTCATCGGAATCGCGGCAATCGCACAGGACCAGTTCTTCGTCGTGCAGGGCGGCGCGGACAACTACGCCTACAACCTGGACACGACAGCGTGGGGCTGGGCCCATCTGGGAGTTGGTGTGATCGTGGCGCTCACCGGCTTCTTCCTCTTCAGCGGCGCCACGGCCGCACGGGTCGTCGGCATCATCATCGCCGGCCTGTCGGCGATCGCGAACTTCGCGTTCATCCCATACCAGCCGTTCTGGGCACTGTTGGTCATCGCGCTGGACATCTTCGTGATCTGGTCGCTGGCGGCCACCCGCCACACCGACCGGCTCACCGAGGGTGAACTGCCGTCGGCCTACTACGACGAGTCCGCCCAGATGGCCGAACGTGAGCGGTGGACGGCGATGAACGAGCCGGCCGGCCGCCACTACGCGGAGCCGCCGAAGGCGGGCACGCGCGAGGCCGCCGAGGCTCAACGCCAGGCAGCGATGTCCGGTGGACAACAGCAGTCCGGGCAGCAGCCGGGTCAGAACCCGCAGGGCGGCAACCCGCAGGGCGGCGGTTCGCAGCGGTGACCTGACTTCACACCGGCCACCGCCGGAGAATCACGCGATATGCGCTGACGCCCGTCACGCCTCGTGCGTGACGGGCGTCAGCGCACGCTATTCATTGGTGGCGGCCACCGGTGCGGTATTAGGCTGGGCGACTGTTATGACCACGCCCACAGGCCGGCCGCACCGAACCGGCAGACGCCGTTCCCGACCATCTCCCAGGTCGACGACGGCCGCCTCGTCGGCGGGCGCCGTCTCGGCCGCGCACCTGGCCCGGATCGCGGCCCGGCGGGCCCACCAGTTGGCGATCAGTTATCCCGCCGAGCTGCCGATCAGCGCGCGCCGCGACGAGATCGCCGCGGCGATCCGGGACCACCAGGTGGTGGTCATCGCCGGCGAGACCGGATCCGGCAAGACCACCCAGCTGCCGAAGATCTGCCTGGAGCTCGGGCGTGGCCGCGACGGCCTCATCGGGCACACGCAGCCCCGCCGCATCGCGGCGCGCACCGTGGCCGAACGGATCTCGGCCGAGCTCGGAGTGCCGCTGGGCGGCGCGGTCGGCTATCAGGTGCGGTTCACCGGCAAGGTCAGCGACTCCACGATGGTCAAACTCATGACCGATGGCATCCTGCTCGCCGAGACTCAACACGACCGGTCGCTCAGCGCCTACGACACGTTGATCATCGATGAGGCGCACGAGCGCAGCCTCAACATCGACTTCATTCTCGGCTATCTCAAACAGCTGCTCCCCCGGCGGCCCGATCTCAAAGTCATCGTCACGTCGGCGACCATCGACCCGCACCGATTCGCGGCGCACTTCGGTGACGCCCCGGTGCTGGAGGTCTCCGGCCGCACCTACCCCGTCGAGGTGCGCTATCGGCCGCTCGACATGACGGACCCCCACGCCTCGGACTCCCCCGCGTCGGAGCAGCACACCTCGGAGCAGCCCGACGAGACGGCCGAGCCGCGCGACCAGGTGGGCGCGATCTGCGACGCGGTCGACGAACTCTGCGCCGAAGGCCCCGGCGACATCCTCGTCTTCCTCTCCGGCGAGCGGGAGATTCGCGACGCGGCCGACGCGCTGCGCCGACATGTCGCGCCGAGCACCGAGATCCTGCCGCTGTTCGCCCGGCTCTCGACCGCCGAACAGCATCGGGTCTTCCAGCCTGGCGCGTCGCGTCGCGTCGTGCTGGCGACCAACGTCGCGGAGACCTCGCTGACGGTGCCGGGCATCCACTATGTCATCGACACCGGGACCGCCCGCATCTCCCGATACAGCCAGCGGCTCAAGGTGCAGCGACTGCCGATCGAGCCGATCTCGCGGGCCTCCGCCGACCAACGGGCCGGTCGCTGTGGGCGCATCGCCGACGGCATCTGCGTGCGGCTCTATTCCGAGGCGGACCTCGACGCCCGGCCCCGGTTCACCGATCCGGAGATCCTGCGCACCAACCTCGCCTCGGTGATCGTGCAGATGGCTGCGCTCGAGCTTGGTGACATCGAGAAGTTCGGCTTTCTCGACCCGCCCGACCGGCGCAGCGTCGCCGACGGGGTGGCGCTGCTGCGGGAGTTGGGCGCCTTCAGCCCGGCCGGAACAGACGCCGGCGACCAGCTCACCGGCCTGGGGCGGCGGTTGGCTCGCCTGCCGATCGACCCCCGGCTCGGCCGCATGCTCATCGAGGCCGACACCAACGGGTGCGCGCGGGAGGTGCTCATCATCGCCGCCGCACTGTCCATTCAGGATCCCCGCGAACGGCCGTTGGAGCACCAGGAGGCGGCCACCCAGTCTCACGCCCGGTTCCGCGACCCGGAGTCAGACTTCATCACCTATCTGAATCTGTGGAACTATCTGCAGGAAGCGCAGCGCACCGGCTCCTCCAACCAGTTCCGTCGGATGTGCCGGTCCGAATATCTCAACTATCTGCGGGTGCGCGAGTGGCAGGACCTCGAGAGCCAACTGCGCCAGGTGGCCCGCCAGATCGGCATCACCCTCAACACCGAGCCTGCCCCGGCCGCCCGCGTGCACCAGTCACTGCTCGCAGGGCTGCTCTCCCACATCGGCGTACGGGATATTGAGAAGCGCGACTATCTCGGAGCGCGCGGGGCGCGGTTCGCGATCTTCCCCGGCTCGGTGTTGTTCCGCCGCAACACCGACTGGGTGATGGCCGCCGAACTGGTCGAGACGTCGCGACTTTGGGGGCGGGTCGCGGCCCGCATCGATCCGGAATGGGTCGAGAAACTCGCCGGCCACCTGGTCAAACGCACCTACAGCGAACCCCATTGGGTGGCCACGCGCGGGTCGGTGGTCGCCCGCGAGCGGGTCACGCTCTATGGGGTGACCCTCGCCGCGAACCGCACCGTCGCCTATGGACGCGTCGATCCGACGCTGAGCCGGGAGTTGTTCATCAGGCACGCGCTCGTCGAGGGCGACTGGCAGACCCGGCACGAGTTCTTCCACCACAACCGAGCACTGCTCGCCGAGGTCGAGGAGTGGGAGCATCGCACCCGCCGACGGGACGTGGTCGTCGACGACGAGGTGCTCTTCGCCTTTTTCGACGCCCGTGTCGGCGCCGAGGTCGTCTCGGCACGCCACTTCGACCGGTGGTGGCGCGAGGTGCGCCGGGACCGGCCCGACCTGCTCACCTTCACCCGGAGCCTGCTGCTCAGCGGGGCGGTCCGGGCCGACGGCGAGGACTATCCCGGCACCTGGACCCACACCGACACGCCCCTGCGGTTGACCTATCAGTTCGACCCGGACAGTCCGACCGACGGGGTGAGCGTGCACGTGCCGGTCGGACTGCTCGCCCAGCTGCCGCACGACGCCTTCGACTGGCAGATCCCCGGCCTGCGCGAGGATCTCGTCACCGCGCTGCTGAGGGCGCTACCCAAACCGGTGCGCCGACACCTGGTGCCGGTGCCCGACCACGTCCGGCACTTCCTCGCCACCACGACGCCGCACGAGACATCACTGTTCGACGCCCTCACCGACTATGTGCGCCAACGCAGCGGTGTGCGACTCACCCGCGCCGAATGGCCGATCGACGCGGTCCCCGCACACCTGCGGATGACGATCCGCGTCGAATCCGATGACGGCGCCACCCTCGCGCACGGCAAGGAGATCACCGCACTGCTCACGCAGCTCGCCCCCGAGGCGCGGGAAGCCGCCGCCGACGCCGCCGACGGGGTGGAACGCGACGGCCTCACCCGATGGAATCCGGGCACCCTGGCCAAAGTCGTGCACCGCGAGCGCCAGGGATACGCGGTCACCGCCTATCCGGCGTTGGTGGATCAGGCCGACAGCGTCGCCGTGCGCGTCTTCGAGACCCCGCAACAACAGGCCCGGGCCATGTGGTCCGGCACCCGTCGGTTGTTGCTGCTCGAGGTGGCCACCCCGATCCCCAAGCTCGGCGCGCGACTTCCGGCCGTGGTGAAACTCGGCCTGACCCGCTATCCGTACGGGACGGTGCCCGAGCTGCTCGACGACTGCGTCAACGCGGCAGTCGACCAGATCGTCGAGGCGGCCGGC
The DNA here is from genome assembly GCA_963736695.1 of uncultured Actinomycetota bacterium. Classification (GTDB taxonomy): domain Bacteria; phylum Actinomycetota; class Actinomycetes; order Mycobacteriales; family Micromonosporaceae; genus CAVTPU01. The sequence goes on along the minus strand of CAVTPU010000004.1, from coordinate 183,010 downwards.
GGTCCGTCCTGGGACGACGATGGTTATGCCCGTCTGCTCGAGGCGGTGCGTCGCGACCTCACCGACGTCACCGTGTCGGTCGTGACCGCGGTCGAGAAGGTCGTCGCGGCCGCCCACGAGGTGCGTTCGCTGCTCGCCGAGCCGACCCGCGCGATGCCTGCCGAGTCGGTCGAGGACATGCGCTCGCAGTTGGTGTCGCTCATCGCCCCCGGCTTCGTCACCGCCGCCGGCACCCGCCGACTGCCCGACCTCATCCGTTATCTGCGCGGGATGCGGCTGCGGTGGGAGAAACTCGGCAGTCACCCGGCGCGTGACCGGGAATGGCTGAGTCAGATCGCCGAGGTGCGGGCCGATTATGACGAACTGAAGGCTGGGCTGCACCCACATCGGCGCGACGAGCCCGAGGTGGCGGATCTCCGCTGGATGATCGAGGAGCTGCGGTTGAGCTACTTCGCCCAGCAGGTGCGCACCGCCTATCCCATCTCGGACCGCCGAATCTATCGCCGCATCGACGAACTCCGCTAACGGAGCGGCGAGCAACTGGGTTCGCCGCTCACGACGGTGGCGCGGGCAGGATGGAGCCGGCGATCGTGCGGCTGCGACCCCGGAACTCCGCGACGACAGGCCCCGCCGACCCGTCGCCCGACTGGGCGCGCACCGTCACGTCATAGACGCCGCCACGCCCGTGACGCACCCGCTCCACCGCGACGGCGACGAGCGCGTCGCCCAGCCGCACCGGGCGCACGAAGGTCATGTCGACAGACTGAGCGACCGTACGTTGGTCGTAGGTGTTGCAGGCGAACGCGAAGGCGGTGTCGGCGAGCAGCATGAGATAGCCACCGTGGCAGATGCCGTGCCCGTTGATCATGGTCGAGGTGACGAGCATGCGCGCGGCGGCCCGGCCCGGTGCCACGTCGTCGATGGTGATGCCCAGGTGCGCCGACGCGGCGTCGGCGGCGAACATCGCCCGCGCGCAGCGGCGGGCCACGGCGGTGCCGGCGTCGGTGCTGGGGTCGGGGTCGGTGCCCGCGTCGGTGCGTGTCACAACCAGTCCTTGCTGCGGAAAATGAGATAGAGGGCGCCGGAGATGATGAGAATCAGCACGGCCGAGACCCAAAAGCCGGCTGGTTGCCCGTACCCGGGATATGGGATGTTCTGTCCGTAGAAGCCGGTGACGGCCGTCGGCACGGCGATGATCGCCGCCCAGCTCGTCACCTTCTTCATGATCACGTTGAGCTGGTTGCCCCGCACGGTCAGTCGGGTCTCGAGAATGTTCGCGAGCAGGTCGCGCAGCGACTCGGTCCACTCCCCGACCCGGATGACGTGGTCGTAGACGTCCTGGAAATAGGGGCTGGACTCCGCGTCGACGACGCCCAGATCTCGGCGCATCACCGAGTTGACCACCTCGCGCATCGGCAACGCGAGGCGGCGAAGCTGCACGAGGGCCTTGCGTGCGGCGAAGGTGCCGCGCTGCAGACGCGCGTCGTCGCCGTCGCCGTCAAAGAGCAGGCCCTCGAGTTCGTCAATCGCGTCATCGAGCCGTTCGGCGGCCGTGTATTGGGTGTCGACCACGTAGTCGAGCAGCCCATGCAGCAGAAACGCGACGCGACTGCCGACCCGCTGGTCGCTCGCGTCCCACATGGCCACGACCGCGTCGATGTCGAACCCGGGATCGGCATGGACCGTCACCATCGCGTGGCGGGTGACGAAGACTCCGACCTCGTGTGCGGTCAACGTCAGCGTCTCGGGGTCCACGTCGACGGCGTGCGTCGCGATGAACAGATGATTGGCGTAGTGATCGAGTTTCGGGCGTTGGCCGGCGTCGAGCACGTCTTCGACGGCGAGCTCGTGCAGGCCCAACTCGCGATAGATCAGGCTGAGCTGGGCTGGGTCGGGGCCGCACAGGTCGCACCAGACCACGGCGTCGGGCTCGGCGAGCAGGGCGGAGATGTCGGCGAGCGGGAACCCCTCGGCGACCAGCTGGTCGCCTCGATAGCACCGGGTGCGCTCCATGCCCCGATCCTCGCACCTCAACTCACGAGGGTTGGCCGGCCCGGGGATGCAGGGATCTCGGACAATAGCGGACTGTGCCGGTTTCGCGACGTAGCGTGGAGGAAACGGCCCGATATCTGCGAATTTCGAGAAACGGGAGGTTTCTGGGGCCGATGGCGATTGGCGATACGGGCACCTCCGATGTGACCATTGTTGTCATTGATCGACCTCATGGCCGATCTGCCCGGCACATGGTCAGGTGTTGAGATAGGCGATCATTAGAACCGATCGCCCGGGTCGGGGCCTGGTGCGCCCGATGGTGCAATGCGGAGGAGATGTGTCGACGCGCAAGCTGATGCTCTTCTACTGGCTGTGGTTGGCCGTGCTCGTCGCGGGCTTCTATGCCGTGGCGCCGTTGCGCGCCTATTTCTGGGCCGGCATCGGGCTCACCGGCGCGGCGGCGGTCGTCGTCGGGGTCGCCCGCAACCGACCGCGTTATCGCGGGCCGTGGTATCTCGTGAGCGCGGCGCTCGTCACGCTGGTCACCGGCGACACCGTCTATTTCGTGCTCACCGAGTCGTTGGGGCAGAACAACCCGTTTCCGTCGCTCGCCGACGTGTTCTATCTCGGGATGTATACCCTGCTCGTGGCGGCGATCATGCTGCTGCCCCGGTCGGTCACCGGACGGGACCGGGCGGGCGGACTCGACACGCTGATCTTCACCTCAGCGCTCGCCCTGCTCGCCTGGATCTTCCTCATCTCGCGCTATGTCGGCGACCCGTCGTTGGGCGGGCTGGAGAAGGCGACCTCCGTCGCCTATCCCCTCTTCGACGTCGTCGTGCTCGCGTTCGGCGCCCGCCTGCTCACGACCGTTCGACGCGGACCCTCGGTGGTGCTGCTCGCGGTCGGCGGACTGGGCCTGCTCTCCGCCGACGTGGGCTATGCCCTCAGCCAGCTCTACGGCTCGTGGAACGTCGGCGGCCCAGTCGATGCCGGGTGGATCATCTTCTACGCCACGTGGGGTGCCGCCGCACTGCACCCGTCGATGGTGAGCCTGACCGAGCCGCGGATTGTGCGGGAAAGCCAGGTCACCGCGACCCGGTTGACCATCCTTGCCCTGTCGGCGCTTGTGGCCCCGCTGGTGCTCGCCGTCGAGGAGGCGACGGGCACCGTCGAGGACGCGCTGGTCATCGCCGTGGTCTCCGCGATGATCTTCCTGCTCGTGCTGCTACGTCTCGCTGGCGTGGTGCGGGAGAACAAGCAGGCCGCCGGACGGGAGCGGGGCCTGCGCGAATCCGGCGCCGCGCTCGTCTCCGCCACCGTGGCCTCCGACGTCAGCGACTCCATCACGGCCGCCGTCACCAGTCTGCTGCCGCAGGGTGTGCGCCACGACGTGCTCATCATGCTCGACGGAGGCCGGGGCGACGAGTCCCACGCGCGCCTCGTCCTGACCACGAACCTCCCTCCGTCGATCGCATCCCGATTGGCGGGCTACGACCTCGTGTTGGTGCAGCCGCTCGTCATGGCGCCCCGGGCGGCCGGGGTCTCCCACATCGGAGACATCTTCGTCGCGGCGCCTGAATCCAACCTCGTCGACCTTCTCAGCGGCGTCGGCGTGCTGGCGACCCAATCGACACTCGCCCTGGAACGAATCGCCCTCAGCACGGAGATCACCCGTCGACGCAGCGACGAATACTTCCGCACCCTCGTGCAGAACTCCGCCGACGTGATCCTCATCGTCGACGAGTCCGACCGGGTCCGCTATGCGAGCCCGTCGGCGACGACATTGTTCGGCTCCGCCTCCCTGTTCGGCCTGGCCATCACCGACCTCGTCGAACCCGACCATCACCCCGCCGTGACGCGGGTCCTCGAGACGCTGCGCTCGGGGCGGGCCGGCGCAGAACCGGTCGACTGGAACGTTCGGGGAGCCGAGGGGCTCCTGCAGGTCGAGGTCTCCGGCAGCGATCTGCGAGACGACGCCACCGTCAACGGGCTGGTGCTCACCCTGCGGGACGTGACCGAACGGCGCCGGTTGGAGAAGGAGCTCACCCAACGCGCCTTCTTCGACCAACTCACCGGCTTGGCCAACCGGTCGCTGTTCTGCGACAAGGTCGACGAGGCGGTCGCCCGCAACCGACGGGACCGCAGCGTCGTCGGCGTGCTCTTCATCGACCTCGACGATTTCAAAGTCATCAACGACACCCTCGGCCACGAGGTCGGCGACCAACTGCTCATGGCGATGGCGCAACGACTCACCGGAGTGCTGCGCGGCGAGGACATGGCCGCGCGGCTCGGCGGCGACGAGTTCGCGATCCTCATCGACGCCGCCCGAACCCCGGAAGACGTGGAGCAGGTCGCCGAACGGGTCGTCGCCGCCCTCGCCGAACCGTTGGTCCTCGCCGGCCAGCTCGTCACCGGATCGGTGAGCGTGGGCGTGGCGACCACCGCCGAGGCCGAGATCGGCAGCGACCTGCTGCGCCAGGCAGACCTGGCCCTCTATGTGGCCAAAGACGCCGGCAAGAGCCGGTGGCGGCGTTATCAGGCCGCGTTGCACACCGCGATCGTCGAGCGCCTCGAGCTGCGGTCCGCGCTCGACCAGGCCCTCGCCGAGCGGGCGTTCCAACTGCAATACCAACCGATCGTACGGCTCACCGACGGGCGCACTGTCGGCTTCGAGGCCTTGATGCGCTGGCATCATCCGACCCGCGGGCTCATCCTGCCGGGTGAGTTCATCGAGGTCGCCGAGGACAGTGGCCTCATCGTGCCGATCGGCGACTGGGTGTTGGAACAGGCACTCACCGACGCGGTGGCCTGGCTCGAGGTCGTGCCGGAGAGCACGACCTATCTGGGGATCAACGCCTCGGCACGGCAGTTCCGCGCCCCGGACTTCGTCGAGAAGATCCGCCGCGCGATCGCCCGATCGGGGTTCCCCGCCGACCGACTCATGGTGGAGATCACCGAGAGTCTGCTGCTGCGCGACGACGATCAGGTCTGGAGCGACCTCATGAGTCTGCGCGAACTCGGCGTGCGGGTCGCGATCGACGACTTCGGCACCGGGTATTCGTCGTTGAGTTATCTGCGCCAGGTGCCCATCGACATCGTGAAGATCGACAAGTCGTTCATCGACCCGCTCTCGACGTCGGCGCAGCAACGGGCACTCGTCGAGGGCATCGTCCGGTTGGCCCAGACCCTCGGCCTGCAGGTCGTTGCCGAGGGCATCCAGCGCACCTCCGACCGGGACCTCCTCGTCGACATGGGCTGCCCGTTCGGCCAAGGATTCCTCTATTCGAGTTCCCTGCGCTATGACGAGGTCGTCGCCTGGCTCCAAGCCGAGCGAGTGGCCGTCTGATGGCTGAGGTCACCGACGCCGCGCTGCGTCACATCCGCGCGGACCCCCGTTTCGGTGAGCTGGCCCGGCTGCGTGAGCAGAGCCCGATGTATGACGCCGTCATCGACGAGATCGACGGCCGCAACATTCGCATCGGCGACGCACTGGCTCGTCGACTTCGCCTCCTGCAACTATCTGGGCTTCGACCTCGAACCCGCAGATCATGTCGGCGATCACCGCCGCGGTGCGCCGGTGGGGCACCCACCCGAGCTGGTCCCGGCTGCTCGGCAATCCCCGGCTCTATCCCGAGATCGAGGAGCGGCTCACCGATCTGCTCGGCGCCCCCGACACCCTGGTGCTGCCGACCATCACCCACATCCACCACGCGGTGATCCCGGTGCTCGCCGGTAAAGGCAGCGTCTTCCTCGACCGCGAGGCGCACCGCACGATCTATGACGGCTGTGTGCACGCTCGGGGAATGGGCGCCACCGTGCACCGATTCGACAGCGCCGATCTGACGAGGCTGGCCGACCAGTTGCGCGAGTCGCCGGCCGGGGTCGGCCGGCTGGTCTGTGTCGACGGTGTCAACAGCATGACCGGCAACCCGCCCGACCTGCCCGGACTCGCCGCGCTCTGCCGCGAACACGACGCGTTGCTCTATGTCGACGACGCGCACGGATTCGGCATCATCGGGGAACGTCGACCCGACGAGTCGAGCCCCTACGGCGCGCGGGGAAACGCGGTGGTGCGCCACACCGGCGAGACCTACGACAACATCGTCCTCGTCGGCGGTTTCTCCAAGGCCTACTCCTCGCTGCTGGCCTTCATCGCCGTGCCCACGTCGGTGAAGAACCTTCTCAAGATCGCCGCGCCGCCCTACCTCTATTCCGGGCCCTCGCCGACCGCGTCTCTCGCCGGGGTGCTCGCCGGTCTGGACGTCAACGACGACCGCGGGGAGGCGCTGCGCGCGCGGCTGCACCAGCTCACCGCCCGGGTCCTCGACCACCTCGCGGGGTTGGGGGTGTTCACCCCCAACTCCTCCGGCACACCCATCATCGAGTTGCCGATCGCCGAGGGCCGAGACCTCGCCGACGTCGCCGCGTTCCTGTGGCGACGGGGGGTCTATGTCACCCTCGCGCCCTATCCGATGGTGCCGCGAGACAAGGTGGGGTTCCGGCTGCAGCTCACCGCCACTCACACCGACGAGCAGGTCACCGCGTTGACCGAGACGTTGTCGCACCTCGTCGACCGTGGTGACCTGCGGGCCGTCGCCGGGCAGTCAAACCCTTGACCCGTGCGGGTGGATCTGTCTGTGCCCGTCACCGCGTCACCAGGTCGATGACCTCGGCCGGATCGCGGCGTGCTGTGGGGGTTCCCGCCTCACCGCGCCCGAGGCGCAAGACCATCTGCGGGGCGCCGAAACGCCCCAACGCCAACCGCAGCTGCTCGCGGGCCGCCGGCACCTCGATCGCCTGGGAATGCATCGACACGGCCAGCCCCAGGTCGGCGGCGGTCAACAGCACCCGCTGCAGCGCATAGCCGGCGGAGAGCTGGTCGATCGGCAGATCGCCCGCGCTGCCGAGCACAGCCACGACGGGTTCGGGCTCGACGGGGTCGGCGGTGGGCCCCGACTGAACCGTCGAGGCCGCCTCGTCGGGCCCCCCTGGGGTCCCACCCGGCGCCTGCGGTCGCAGCAGATCGTCGAAGCCCGTGCCGAGGTCGGCGTCGTTCGCGTCGTCCGCCCACGCGGCGACCTCGGCGCGATAACGCGGATCCCGGTCGAGCACCCGACGCGCCGCCCGCACAACCTCGCCAACCGCCCCGACCGGGCCGACCCCGGTCACGAGCACCAGCCACGCCTGCTCCGCCCGCGCGGCCTCGATGAGGCGAGCCCGCGCGACCGTCGACACAGGCTCGGCACGCAGCGGCGAGCGGTTGGTGCGTCGCTGGGAGATCACGCGGGCCAACCGGCGCTCGTGGGGCGTCGGATCGGGCATCGCGGCCGGGGTCAGCCTCGCGACGAGGTCCGGGTCGCTGACCTCGGGCCGCCATCGCAGCCGGGTTGGTGATCCGCCGGTGGCGAGCGCCAGCCGCAGGTTGAATGTCGCCGCGCCGCAGGCCATGCGCATCGCCCAACCGGTCGGGTCGCAGGCCGGCAGGCGACGACCGCGGTCGAACAGCACATCGATGTGATCTTCGCCGATCCGAAAGCGCCACGGTTGACTGTTGAGCAATGACGGCGCACGCACGGCTGCGGCGACGGCGGTGCGCGCGGCCTGGGCGGGCAGGGCGATGAGGCTCACGCCCGCACCACGGTCAGTTCGTTGGACACCGGGGTGCCGCGCAGCGCGTCCCCACGGGAGAAGAAGCTGCGGGTCTCGTCGCCGTGCACCACCGCGACCGGACAGCGCGCCTGATCCACCGCGCCGTGGCTGACCGATCCGAGGATCGCCCGGCGCACCCGCCCCAGTCCTCGGCTGCCCACGACGAGCAGGTGCGCTCCCGCCGACGCCCGCACCAGACCGTCGATTGGGTGGCCGGCGAAGATGGCCCGTTTGACGGCGACGTGGGGGAAGGCCAGCCGCCACGGACGGGTCTCCCCTTCGAGCAGTGCGGCCTCCGCCGGCTCTTCGGTGAGGTGGGTCTCGCCGTATGTGTCGTCGAACCACAGGTCATCGTCGGCCCCGTGCCGGGTGACGGCCACCACCGCGAGGGGGCGTCGGTGCGCGGCGGCGTGCCGGAAGGCGAACTCCAGCGCCGCGCGCGCGGGCGCCGACCCGTCCACACCGACCACGACGTGGCCGGCGAACGGGCGGTGGGAGCCGCGCGGGCCGGTCGACGCCGAACCGCCACTGACGCGGACCACCACGACCGGGCTCGCCGAACGTTCGACGACGTAATGGGTGGTCGAACCGTGGTCGTGTGACCACGGGCCGTTGGGCTCGCCCACGATGACCATGTCGGCCGAAGCCCCGGCCTCGACGAGCAGCTCGCCGGCGGTGCCTGGACGCACGAGCACGCTCACCCGGTCGCCACCGAGCCGGCCTTGCACTGCCGCTATCGCGCGGGCCAGCGCCGGCTCGACGATCTCGATGGTCGACAGACGCACACTGCCGGGCCGGGCGACCAGGGGCGAGGTCGGTCCCACGGCATGACAGATGAGCAGCCGGCCGCCTGTCGCGCTCGCTTCGGCTTCGGCCCAGGTCAGGGGTTGCCAGCTCACCGGCGACCCACCCACACCGACGACGATCAACGTCTGAAACACGAAGCTCACCCCTCTCGACGCCCGTCGCAGCCGGCGCGACCGTGCAAAAAGACACGGTTGTGGCGTCCGCACCCCCACCGTGCCGCAACGTCGGGGTCACCGTGAGGGCCGGAAGGCCCAGCCGTCGCGGGCCGGTCGCCCCGAGGCTCACCCGACGACACAGGCGCTCGCAGGCCTCACACCGGTATGGTTGAGCCCGAAGTGGTGACCCGCGCCTCGGGCGTTATGCCGGAAATCGGAGTATGAAGTGGACATGATCCGTGTCTTTCTCCTCGATGACCACGAGGTGGTCCGCCACGGCCTGCGGGAGCTGCTCACCGCCGACGGCGACATCGAGGTGGTCGGCGAGTCCGGGTCAGCGCCCGAGGCCGCGCGGCGCATCCCCGCGCTCCGACCCGACGTGGCGATCCTCGACGCCCGACTGCCCGACGGCAACGGCATCGACGTCTGCCGGGACGTGCGGGCCGTCGACCCGTCCATCAAGGGACTGATCCTCACGTCCTATGAGGACGATGAGGCCCTGTTCGCGGCGATCATGGCGGGCGCCGCCGGCTATGTGCTCAAGCAGATCCGGGGCACCGATCTCGTCGACGCGGTCCGCCGGGTCGCGGCCGGCCAGTCGCTGCTCGACCCCGCGGTCACCCAGCGGGTGCTCGAACGCATCCGCAACGGGGTCGAGGAGCCTCGCGAGCTCAAGTCGCTGACCGAGCAGGAGCGCCGGATCCTCGTCTATGTCGCCGAGGGCCTGACCAACCGCGAGATCGCCGCGAAGATGTTCCTCGCCGAGAAGACCGTGAAGAACTACGTCTCGAGTCTGCTCGCCAAGCTCGGCCTCGAGCGGCGCACCCAGGCGGCTGTGCTCGCCACCCGACTGCTCGGCGAGCACCACCCGCACTGAGCGCCGAACTGATCGCGGCCAGCACAGTTCCTCCAGACATGGAGCAATCGTCTCAATACTGATACGAACGCTCCATGTCGAAAGGACAAATTCGCTAAGCCGAGCGCTACTGCCGCCGATGGACTGTCGGGCAGGTCATCGCACACTCCTCCTGGGCAGCGGAGGTCGATCTCTCCGACGTGGCCCAGGTCGGCGTCAAGCACACCGAAGGCGTCGCGGTCGACATCTCGCTGACCGGTGACGGCGAACTCAAAGGCGTCAGCGCCGCAGGCACTGGCCCCGGAAGGAACCCAAGCATGTCGCACTACAGGTCGTGTCCGAGTCGCGGGGGAGGTGCCTATGTTCGCCGGCACCGTCACTGCGGCGCCCGTCGAACTGACCGCAACCTTCCGTAACACCATGGAACTCGTCCGCCCCGAAGACGCCACTGACCCGGAATCACTGGATCTGCACCATTTCGAGGAACTGGTCATGCACGGGTGGGCGGACCGCCGCCGTACCCGGCACCGCGACACCAACCTCGTCCTGGTGGCCGGATTCGCGGGCTCAGGCAAGACCGAGTTCGCCAAGTTCCTCAGCTCCGTCACCGGCTGGGCGCTGATGGACAAAGACGTCATCACCCGGCCCCTGGCCGAAAGCATGCTCACCGCACTCAATGGCGACCCCAACGACCGGCATTCCGAGATCTATCGGACCAAGGTTCGTCCCATTGAATACCGCTGCCTGAGCAACGCGACCTTCGCCAACATCGAGAACGGTATCTCGACCGTGGTCACCGCCCCTTACCTGGCCGAGGTCGCCGACCCCCAATGGCTTCGCCGCCTGATGCACCGCTGCGCCTCCGCAAGAGCCCACCTGGAGATCGTGTGGGTCGGCGCGGACCTCGAAACGATGCACACCTACCTACAAAGACGCGACGCCGCCCGCGATACGTGGAAACTCAATCACTGGGACGACTACCTGAGCCAAATCAACGTCACCATGCGGCCCGAGATCCCACACTTCTACGTCAACAATTCTCTCAATAGCGCCGTCGAACTCCTCGACGAAGCTCGCCGCGTCTCAGAGTGGATCGCCAAATGACGCCTGTGGCCGTGATCCTCTACGGGCCACCGGCCTCCGGCAAAGACACCATCACTGCGGAGCTTGCAAGGCTAGACTCCAGATACGCGCTGTTCCGACGAATGAAGATCGGCGGCGATAGCACTAACGGCTACCGCCTGGCCGGTCAGGACGCTCTCGCCCAACTCCACGCGAATGGCCAGGTGCTCTACCAGAACGAGCGCTATGACAGCACCTACGTGGTCGATCGCCCGCACCTGAGCGAGATGCTGGCCGCAGGGCAGGCCCCCGTCGTACATCTCGGTCAGATCGCAGGTATCCGCGCTGTCACGGCCTTCCCCGCGCACTGGGTCACCGTGCTGTTGTGGTGCTCCCGCGAGACCACCGCCCGGCGCGCCTATGCGCGCGGCTCAACCGACATCAATGCACGGCTCGCAGCGTGGGACGAGACATTTGCGGATCTCGAGCAGGCCGACGCATCCGACTTCCTCGTCTCCATCGATACCGACACCATCTCGCCAGAGGAAGCGGCAAGGATGATCGCCCCGCAGGTCGGCACTGAGGTTCCCCCCAGCAAATGGACACCGAGTTAGCGGGACGTGAGGTTCTGCTGGAAGGATGTCCGTATGCCTGTTGGCGAGCGCCGATCGTACACGGCTGAGTACATGATTGGCGCCGCCCACCGGGCGCGGCCAGTGTCGGGACACCGGCTCGAGGAGAGCTGCTGTGGCGAAGTTCGTGACTATTGGGTACGGCGACCAGGCCGGATACGACCGGACCGACAGTGCCGTGCGCGACGCGGCACACGAACATGACGCCCACCTTCGCCAGAAGGGTGTCGACATGGGCATCGCCGGCCCGCCCGTGCAGGTGCGCAACCACGGCGGGGCCGAGGTAACCACGACGGATGGGTCCTTCATGTCTTCGGCGCTTCCCATCGCCGGGTTCGCCATCATCGAAGCAGCAACGCTGGCCGGGGCCATCGACATCGTGTCCCGCACGCCGTGCGCCGTCGCGCACGGCGTGGTCGAGGTGTGGCCGTTGTTGGAGCCGCAGTAGACGGCCCGACGGGTCAGACCTCGACCCCGTAGCCCACGAACGCATAGACCCCAGGCGCCTGCTTTTCGATAGCCACACCGACCCGGGCTGCCTCTCTGGCCCACTGCCGTCCTTGGTCCTGCTGAATCTCGTCAGGCATAAGCCCATAGGAGTATCCGGAATAGAGAAGTATCCCCAACGCGCCCTTTTCATATCCGTCGTAGTCGTAGACGCTCGGATCTGCCGGCTCGTCTTCCTCATCCTTCAGTCTCAGCGCGCCAACGGCGGAACGAACAAGCTGAAATATCGTCTCCTGTTCGCTCTCCGACAAACCCGCACCATCCTTCCTCGACACGAACAACGCCGGACCATAGTCGGACATACGATCTTCTCCGATCTTTGTTGACGATTGGCGGGCGAGCTTTCATTTGCGCGGGCTGATCAGTCGAGACAGAACTCGTTGCCCTCGACGTCGCTGCATCACGAGACACGACTCGTTGTGACCGTCGGCGGTCAGCAGTCGCACGCGAGCCGCGCCGAGCGCGACCAGTCGGGCGCATTCGGCCTCAAGTGCCGCGAGGCGCTCGTCACCCACGAGCCCGGTGCCGACCCGCACGTCAAGATGCAGCCGATTCTTGCGACCTTGCCTTCGGGAACTCGCTGGAAGTACAGTCGCGGGCCCACACCCGAGGGATCAACGCAAGCGAACGCCGAACCCTGACGCTCCGGCGGCAGCGCGTGATCGAAATCGTCCCATGTAGCGAACCCCTCCGGTGGTGGCGGTACGACGTACCCCAAGACCTCGCACCAGAAACGCGCGACGCGCTCCGGTTCCGCGCAGTCGAAGGTGACTTGGAACGGCTTGACCGATAGCATCGGTCCACCGTAACGGCAGTGCCCTCGTCGTCTCCACAGGCCAATCGCCCGACTATGAAGACGCACCGCCGGCGACGGGACGACTCAGGCGGTGTCAGCACTGGGCAACGCCCGCAGCACGCAGAACTCGTTGCCCTCCGGGTCGGCCATGACCACCCAGGTAACGTCCGGCCGCTGGCCAATATCGATCCGACGCGCCCCGAGCTCGGTTAACCGCGCCACTTCGGCCGCTTGGTCGTCGGGGCGCAGGTCGATGTGAAGTCGATTCTTGCCGGGTTTACCTTCAGGCACCCGCAAAAACAGCAGATCGGGGACGCGACCATCACCGCTGTCGTCAACCGGCGGCTCTAGGACCACCTCACCGTCCTCCTCATGCGTACGCCGCCAACCGAGCGCGGCCTGCCAGAAGTCAGCGAGTCGGGACGGATCATCGGCGTCGACGCAGACGCACTGGATGCGAACACTCATGCGACAACTGTTGTCGAGCCCGTGGCGATCCGCAACCAACTATCGCCGACAGTCACGCGGCGTCTTGGATGGTCCGGCCGATCACGGGTCCGTCGCCTTCGAAGGGTCCCCGCAATTCGCGGGCTCAGGCAAGACCGAGTTCGCCAAGTTTCTCAGCTTCGTCACCGGCTGGGCACTGTTGGATAAAGACGTCATCACCCGACCCCTGGTCGAAAGCATGCTCACCGCCCTCAATGGCTACCCCAACGACCGGCTGTTCCGACGAATGAAGATCGGCGGCGATAGCACTAGCGGCTACCGCCTGGCCGGTCAGGACGTTCTCGCCCAGCTCCACGCGAATGGCCAGGTGCTCTACCAGAACGAGCGCTATGACAGCACCTACGTGGTCGATCGCCCGCACCTAAGCGAGATGCTGGCCGCAGGGCAGGCCCCCGTCGTACATCTCGGTCAGATCGCAGGTATCCGCGCTGTCACGGCCTTCCCCGCGCACTGGGCGACCGTGCTGTTGTGGTGCTCCCGCGAGACCACCGCCCAGCACGCCTATGCGCGCGGCTCAACCGACATCAATGCACGGCTCGCAGCGTGGGACGAGACATTTGCAGATCTCAAGCAGGCCGCCGCATCCGACTTCCTCGTCTCCATCGATACCGACACCATCTCGCCCAAGGAAGCGGCAAGGATGATCGCTCTCTAAGTCGGCACGGAGGTCCCACCGGCGACAACCGGAGAGGCGTAAACACATCCGGTACGACTGTCGGCAGTCGTTGCCTGAGGTTCCCCGGCAAGTGGACACCGAGTTAGCAGGACGTGAGGTTTTGCTGGAAGGATGTCCGTGTGCCTGCTGGCAAGCGCCGTCGTACACGACTGGAGGGGCTTGCCCCTTGATCGTGGACACTCCCGTCTTTGCTGGCGGACGGAGGCCGTCGCGCACCTATCTGATCATGTTGATTGGTACGCTGATAGTGGCTCTCTTATCTGTCGATCTCCCATGCACCATCCTCAGGAGGTCGTCCATGGTCAACGACGTGCTCCACGATCACGAGCGCCACGTCGAAGGCGACGGTGTCGCGGTTGGCGTACGTGTCGTGCTGGCCGTTCTCAAGCACGTAACCGCCCTGCTCGCCGCGCGCGTCCGGGTCGATCGCATGTTGTCCGGAATCATCCGATTCATCGAGAAGCATGACCATCGCGCGACGGCGATTCGTAACGACCGCCATCGCGCGGCCAAGACCGGACTCGAACCACGTCGTCAGTGTGCCGTCTCCCATGCGGTCCCGGATTCGCTGAGCTGCCTGAGGTCCCGTGAGGTAGTGCGGCTGATCCTGAACCCTCCATTTCTCGATCACCGGGCAACAGTACGGCTCCATCGGGTGGCAGCCTCAGCAGCCACCCGATCCCGTTCGCGAACGAAACGCCATCCGACCGAGCACCCGGAATGAGTTACCGATGTCGTCCGCTGGTCGGCTACTGTGCCCGCTGATGGCGGAGTACGTGCACATAACCATGCAGCGGGCGGCTCGACGGATCGAGCGCTCGGATGTCGCGGCGCGTAGCCGCAGGTATCGATGGCTCGAAGGACGAGGCCTACGCGAACGGTTGCGATCCATCGAATCCCCGAAGATGGACCCAACACCCGAACACCGCGGTCAGCCATGACCGTGTTCACATGCTTGAGCTGCGGAGCAGCGGTCACGGCGGACGTGAACGAAGTCCCGTTCCCCGACGAGCCAAGCGTCCGCGATGATCGCGGTCCCGCACCTTCCCGAATACCACCTGGGGCCTTTGCCCGTTACCCCGACCGATTCGGGCCGCCGTTCGAGCCGACGCCCGGCAATCCGGAAGTACTGGTGTCGGCCGGGCCGGCCTTGACGATCTTTGTCCACCCCGACGACGTACGCGGCCTTCGCCTCCACTCAGACCGGCGGCGCCTGAGTGGCTGCTGTCGTCTCGACGGCTGCGACGGTCCCAATCTGGCCTGCGCCGCCTGCGGGGTAGAGATCGCCACGGAGCAGTCCGACTGCTGGGTCAGCTGGCACGACATACGCCTCGAGCCCGCTGCTGTCATCGAGCACGAACAGAACCCGGACCGGCCGTGACTGCGGGCATGCGCGTCATCGTGTTCACCGTCCGCTTACTTCCCGGCATGCGACCCGCTGGCGACGCGTTCGGCGGCCTTATCCCCGCCTTCTACCGATACGGCCCGCTCGACGAACACTTCCTCGGCAAGGAGAACCCCGGTCTGGGTGGCGAAAACGGCAGTACTTGCCTGTGAGGCCGACTGCTGGCCTCTCATGGCTCAGGCCGAGCCTTGCCGAGCCGTCTGGTTCAGCGCGGGTCGGCTGTATTCCACGGGTAGTCGAACTGCATCGGGGTCAGTCCCCAATCGACCAGCAGGGACAGCAGGTCGACATGGCCCAGTGCGGAAGCAGTCGCGACACACATCGCGCCGATGTCGTAGTCGACCGTGTCGAGCAGTCGTTCGTCGTACTCCCAGTGCCGTACCTCGTAGGCGCGGGAGGTGTCGCTTCGAATCCAGCCCTCACGTTCGACCTCACGGCCAGCGTCGGTTCGACGCGGAACGATGTCCACAAAGGCTCGGCGTCCCGGCCCACTCGCCGGGACCTCCGTCGCCAACCGGCTACCGTCGCGCAGCGTTGCCAGTTGGGGCGGCGAGAACCCAGTCATGGGGGTACGCCTCCATATCTCGCGCCACAGGCAACGCGTACGCATGGCCGCCGCCGGGCGCGTCCCGCCATCGTGGCCGCGCGGTTGGATGCCGCACGCGACGCAGACTTTCCTGCGCAGTGGTTCGCCACACAGTGGACATTCATCGTCGGCGAACGTCTCCGCGCTGTATGCGTCGATGAGTCGCTGGACGATGACGGGCAATGGATCAACGGGGTGGTGCATGGGATTGGGGCAGAAAGCAAGGCCAAAGATCCCGTGCTGCTGCCACCGGTCACGCAGGGGAACCGCACGTTGCCCCCGCGCCTTGGCTGCCCGACGCTCGGCCGCGAACCTCGCTGCGTGCCGCAACCACATCGCCCGTGCCTCCGAGAGTTCGTCCACCGCTCGATTCAACGCCGCTGGATCGTCTTCGAGCCGTTGCGGGACTCGGGCATTCACGATCAAGTGGTGCCAGGTGGCACGAAACCCGTAGGGCGCGCAGCGCAGTGCGCACTCGCGAAGGTTCAGCAGCCGGTCGTA
Organism: uncultured Actinomycetota bacterium; assembly: GCA_963736695.1. Taxonomy (GTDB): domain Bacteria; phylum Actinomycetota; class Actinomycetes; order Mycobacteriales; family Micromonosporaceae; genus CAVTPU01. The sequence continues at coordinate 166,876 of CAVTPU010000004.1, read as the reverse complement.
CTCCGGCAGTGACTCGTCGCGTATCCGGAGCGCAGCCGCCGGGAAACTGGTCATTGGAGTAGATACGCTACACGCTCCGAGGCTCAGCGTTTTCCCCTCGGGAACCCGGCCGAGAGCCATCGCGTGAATGGTCTGGGATAGTTAACGTCGGCGAGTATCAGTCTGCTTCGGGTGTCCAGTGCCGGCTCGGGTGATCCAAAGCGTACGGGCATCGTCATCGATGGCATACCAGATCCGGCCAGCGCCGGTGACCTCGTACTGCCACTGTTCCAGCGTTGCTCCCCCCACTTTGACGATCCCCAGCTGCCCCTTCAGAGGATGCTGGCGTGCGTCGACGTGACGGGGGTCACTGACCACGGCCACCCACGCCCGATCAAGATTGTCTGGCACGGCTGTCAGCAGTCGTTGCCATCCCTGATATGCCTGACGATCGACGGCACGCACCGTCCAGGGCTTTGGCCGGGAAATCTCCGCGCCACGCCCAGTCACGCGGCGTCCTGGATCGGCCGGTCGATCACGGGTCCGTCGCCATCGAAGGGGCCCCGCAACTCACGGGCCGACTGTGGATCGGACCATGCTTCTGCGGTGGAACGCCACGAGGCGAGATTGCGCGCAAAGGGGACAAGCAGTCCAGTCTCAGCGCCAGCGACGAGGTCGGCGAGCAGTTCCCGCACGCAGATGGGTCGCTCCTCAACCGGCAACCAGGTCAGCCAGGGCAGTTCCTCTGCGAGCACTTCCTCTGCCAGGTCGCGGTGACGGCGCGCGAGGATCGCCAACGACCGTGCGGCGATCCGCAGGCCGGTCGCGGTCGCTTCGAACCGCTCGGCTCGGGTGAGAACCAGGTTCTCCTCATCGCGGCGTTCAAGAATGACATCCGCATCGGCAAGCGAGGGCAGGACCTGCGATGGACCCCGCAAAAACGAGCTGTACGGAAAAGTCTGGACGGACATGCTCGCAGCATATCTGAAGTAGTTCAGATATGTAAGGAAAGGTCTGCACTGACAAGAGCGAGCAGGGTCAGATCGGCACGTTCCACTCGATCATGGTGCCGCGGGGTTCGACGTCACGGGCCGTGAAGACGCCACCGTGGTGGTCGGCGCGCTCCCGCATGTTGGTGAGGCCGCCCTGGCGGCCGCCGGGCGTGATGCCCACACCGTTGTCGGTGACCACGGCGCCGAGGCGACCCGACTGGGCCCGCACGATGACACGCACCTCGGTCGCGCCGGCATGCCGAACCACATTGGACAGTGCTTCCCGCACGACGGCGAGCAGGTCGGCGCGCATCTGGGGTGAGGCCGCGCTGTCGACCGGTCCGGAGACCTCAAGCACCGGACGGAACCGCAGCAGCCCCGACGACGCTTCGACGATCTCGCGGAGTTCCTCTCGCAGTGTGGCGCTCATCGGCGTACGGAGCTCGAAGATCGCCGACCGAATCTCGCGGATGGTCGTGTCGAGCTCGTCGACGGCACTGTTGATGCGGGTGGCGACCTCGGGCCGGGTCGACAACGTCGCGGCGGTCTGCAGTTGCAGGCCGGTGGCGAAGAGCCGTTGGATGACCACGTCGTGCAGGTCGCGGGCGATGCGTTCGCGGTCTTCGAGAATGACGAACATCTCCCGCTCCTCTTGGGAGTGGGCGCGTTCGAGGGCGAGCGCGGCCTGACCGGCGAAGGCGGTGAGCATGGCCAGGTCCTCGGCGCTGTCGCGGCCCTCGCTGGGCCGGTGCGCCACCACCAGCAGACCGTGCAACGCGTCGGCGGTGACAAGAGGCACGACCGTGGCCAGCCGGGGACTCAACGGCACCGGCCACGGCGCGGCGGTGGCGAGATGCTCGACCAAGACGTGTCGGCGGGTGGTGACCGCCTCGGCGAAGAGCGTCTCCTCGAGCGGGATTCGGGCCCCGACGAGCGCCGGGGCGGGTTCGGCGTCGCCGGACTCGACCACTTCGACGGTGAGCAGCCCGGTCTCGTCGTCGTGCAGCAGCACCAACGCGAGGTCGGCGTCGGCCACCTCGCGGGCCCGCCGGGCGACGAGGGTCAACGCAGTGGTGCGGTGCACCCGGCCGAGCAGCACGTCGGTGATCTCGGCTGCGGCGGCGAGCCACTGGTGCCGTCGTTGGGCCACCGTGTAGAGGCGGGCGTTGTCGATCGCCGCCGCGGCCGCCGCGGCGAGCGCCACGACGATCTGTTCGTCGTCGTCGCTGAACTGGTCGGCGCCCTGCTTGTCGGTGAGATAGAGGTTGCCGAATATCTTTTCGCGGACCCGGATGGGGACGCCGAGGAATCCCCGCATGACCGGGTGGCGGGCCGGGAAGCCGGTGGCGAGCGGATGCTCGGTGAGGTCGGCCAGGCGCATGGGGTGCGGGTCGTCGATGAGCAGTCCGAGCAGCCCTCGACCGATGGGCGGGGTGGCGATCGCCTGATGTTCGGCGGGGGTGAGGCCGTGGGTGATGAAGTCGGTGAGCCGCCGATCGTCGCCGAGCACCCCGAGCGCGCCGAACCGGGCGCCGGCGAGCTGACAGGCGGCCACGACGATGCGTTCGAGGGTGCGGTGCAGGTCGAGGTCGGTGCTGATGGCGACGACGGCGTCGAGCAGGCGTTCGCGGCTGCTCACGACGTCGCCGACCCGGTCGACGAGTTCCTGCATGAGTTGGTCGAGTCGCACCCGCGACAGCGGAGTCAGACCCAGCGACGGCGTGTCGGGCATCGGCCCGGCCGGCCCGCCCAGAGGAGACTCGGGCGACACGCCCGGTGGCGACTCCGGCACCGACGCCCCGGGCGCCCCGCCCAACGCCACGCGGGGTGGTGCGGGGTCGGTCGATGACGGGTCCGACACGTCCGGCTGGCCCGGGCGCGTCGGCGGTTCGGTGCTCTGGGAGGTCGACTCAGTCGCCACGCCCGCATGCTATCTGTGTCGGCTAGGTCACACGGGCACGACCCAGGCGCACCACCACGCCGGGGATGGTGGCCACGACGAGGCAGCCGAGCAGCTCGGCCGGGCTCAGCGGATGCGTGCCGAGCAGCTCCCGCAACGGTGGCACCACCACCCCGGCGACCTGAAGCACGGCCGAGACGACGAGTGCGGCGACGAGCCCGGAGTTTCCTGGTCTCCCCCGGCCGCGCGGGGCCCGCACCGCGAGGGCGATGCCGAGCTGGGCGAGGCCGAGCACCATGAAGATGATCGACTGCCACTCCAGCCCCGCCTGCGCGGCGGCGACGCCGGCCGCGAGCACCACGACCGACAGCACCGCGCCGGCCTTCATGACGGCGGAGAGCAGCCCGCCGCCGAGAACCGACTCCTGCGGCGAGCGCGGCGGGCGGGTCATGATGCCGGGTGCGGCGGGTTCGGCGCCGAGCGCCACCCCTGGCACCCCGTGGGTGAGCAGGTTGATCCAGAGGATCTGCGCCGGCAGCAGGGGCACGGGCAACCCCACCGCGGGCCCGATGAGCATCACCATGAGTTCAGCGGCACCGCCGGAGAGCCCGTAGAGGAGAAATCGTCGAATGTTGTCGAAGATGCGCCGCCCCTCGGCGACCGCCGCCGTGACGGTGCCGAGGTTGTCGTCGAGCAGCACGAGATCGGCCGCCTGCCGCGCCACCTCGGTGCCGCCGCCCATCGCCACCCCGATGTCGGCTCGGCGCAGGGCCGGCGCGTCGTTGACACCGTCGCCCGTCATCGCCACGACGTGGCCGTGTGCCTGCAGCGCCGTGATGATGTCGAGTTTCTGTTCCGGCTGTGTACGCGCGAATACGCGCGCCCGGTCCGCGTGGTCCGGGTCGATCACGCCGTGGTCGCCGGTGGTCAGTTCGTCGCCGCGAGCCAGTTCGTCGCCGGCGCGCCAGATGCCCAACTGGTCGCCGATGGCCGACGCGGTGCCGGGGTGGTCGCCGGTGATGAGCACCAATCGGATGCCGGCCGCGTCGAAGGCGGCGGCGATCGCGGGCGCGTCGTCGCGGATCGGGTCACCGATGCCGATGAGTCCGTCGACGCGCAGCCCCCGCGCGGTCGTGGGGTCGGGCGGACCACCACCCGCGACGATGGCGGAGGCCACCGCGATCACCCGCAGCCCGCCCTCGGCGAGCTGGTGCGCCGCGGCGATCGTGGCCGGGTCGGGGTCGGCGACCAGCGGTGCGGCGAGCACCGCCTCCGGCGCGCCCTTGCAGATCACCAGGTAGTCGCCGCTCGGTTCGGAGTGGACGGTGGTCATCCGCCGGGTCCCCTGGTCGAATGGGTGCTCGGCGACGCGGGGATGACTGGCGCGTTCGGCCTGCGGGTCCACCCCGCAGCGGGCCGCGAAGGCGACGATCGCCGCCTCCATCGGGTCGCCGACCGCGCGCCACTGTGGATGGTCGGGGTCCGGGGGCGCGATGGTGGCGTCGCTGCAGAGCAGGCCGGCGCGGGCGAGGGTGAGCAGTGACGCCGTGGGCGGGTGTGACGGGCTCCGCGCCGCGGGCGTACCCGGGAACGGTTCTGAATGGACGGCCGGCGCGCCGGTGGTGGAGCCGAGAACGTCGACGGTCGCGTCGTCGGGGCGAACCTCGCCGTCCGGGGCATAGCCGGTGCCAAGAATCCGCGCCCAGGTGCCGTCGGCGGCCACGGCCCGCTGCACCGCCATGCGCCCCTCGGTGAGGGTGCCCGTCTTGTCCGACGCCACCACGGTCACCGATCCGAGGGTCTCGACCGCGTGCAGCCGGCGGGGAATGGCCCGGTGCGCGGCCATCCGGCGTGCCCCCAACGCGAGCGCGAGGGTCACCACCGCCGGCAACGACTCCGGCACCGCCGCGACGACCAGGCTCACCGCGGTGATCGACATGTCGAAGACGGATCGACCGGAGAGCAGCCCAAGGCCGAAGACGATCGCCGAGGCCACCACCACCGCGATGGCGAGCACTCGGCCGAGAGCCGAGAGTCGACGCTGCAACGGCGTCGGGCCGGAGCGGGTCGCCGAGACCAGCGCGGAGATGCGTCCCAGGCCGCTGCGGGCACCGGTGCGCGACACCGTGCCGACCGCTCGACCGACCACGAGCACCGTTCCGGCGAGCAGATCCTGCCCGACCTCCCGGTCGACCGGCACGGACTCGCCGGTCAACGCCGACTCGTCGACGCGCACCCGATGCGCCACGTCAAGAACGAGATCGGCGGGTACGACGTCGCCGGCCTCCAACCGCACGACGTCTCCGGCGACGACCTCGGCTGCGGGCACGACCCGATCGAGTCCGTCGCGCACCACCCGGGCAACGGGGGCGGCGAGCTGGTCGAGGGCGGCGATCGCCTGGTCGGCACGCACCTCCTGCGCCACACCGATGGTCGTGTTCACCACCACCACCAGCGCGATCACGGCCGCGTCGGCGTGATCGCCCAAGGCGACCGTGACGACGAGCGCCGCGATCAGCAGCCCCACCAGCGGGTCGGTGACCTGGTGCAGCACCCGCGTCACGAGACGGCGAGGGCGCACCGCCACCACGGTGTTGGGACCGTCGGCGGCGAGCCGTTCGGCGGCCTGCGACGCGGTGAGGCCGGTCGGAGCCGCTGTGAAGCCGGTCGACGACGGTGGCGGGTCGGCGCGACCGCCCGTGCTCATCCCCGCCGGGCGCCGTGCGTCGACTCCACCCGGGAGTCGGGCCCGGGGAAGACGAGGGCCTCGTGGCCGTCGTCGAGCCACCGGACCTCATAGGGCGGAGACCCGTCCTCGTGTCGCAACGCGATGATCACTCCGGTCCGGCGGTGGTCACCCACATGGGTCCCTTCGAGCACCAGCCGGTCGCCCACTGCGGCTTTCATCGTCTCGATCCCCCTCAGGCGTCGACGGTTCGGCCGAGCCCGCCCGCGTGGCGGGCGACGGCTCACTTGCGAGCCTCCCCCGCGCGACCCGGCGAGTCCAGGGCCGACCGGCCCGGCGTGGCGGGGACACCAGACCCTTGGTGCGATACCGGTCATCCGGCATGCTGACATCACCACCCTCACCAGACGAATCTGCGCCAGCCCGCAGGGGGGACAGTGCCATCGTTGCTCGACTCGCTCGACCCGCTCGTCACGATCCTTCGGGAGCGGGGCCACCGGGTCGTCGCACCCACGCTGCGCGACGGCGCGATCGTGCTCGCCGAGATCGGCGGCGCCGACGAACTGCCGCATGGCTGGGGGGTGCGCACCGCGCCGGGGCGTTATGAGGTGTACGAGCGATCCGACGGCGCCGCCTTCGCCCACTCGACCGGCCCGCAGAGCTGGAAGAGCCTCCTGCATCCGGCCCGCGACCAGCTGCTCACCGCGGACACGGCCGACGACGGCTCGGGCGAGGTCACCTTCACCCCCGCTCCCGTCGACGCTGCTCCGGTCGCCTTCCTCGGGGTGCGGCCGTGCGACCTGCGGGCGATCGGCGTGCAGGACCGGGTGCTCGGGATCGGGTCGCGTTATGCCGCCCGACGCGCGCAGGCGATCATCATCGCGGTCAACTGCACGGAACCGTCGAGCACCTGCTTCTGCGTCTCGGCCGGCGGGGGGCCGCGCGCCGAGCGGGACTTCGACCTCGTTCTCACCGAACTCACCGGCACCGCGTCGCCCCGATATCTCGTCGAGGCCGGCAGCGACGTCGGCGCCCGGCTGCTCATCGACCTGCCCACGCAACGGGCCGACTCCGCCACGCAGGCCCGCGGCGAGTCTCTCGTGGCCGACGCGGCGGCCCGGATGGGCCGGTCCCTGCCCTCGGTCGACCTGCGTGACCTGCTCGCCACCACCCTCAACGCCGCCCGGTGGGACGACGTCGCGGCCCGGTGCCTCGCCTGCGGCAACTGCACCATGGCCTGCCCGACGTGCTTCTGCACGTCGGTCGAGGAGGTCACCGACCTGACCGGGCAGCACGCGCAGCGATGGCAACACTGGGCGTCCTGCTTCGAGACGGACTTCTCCTATCTGCACGGTGGCCCCGTGCGGGAGACCATCCACAGCAGATATCGCCAGTGGCTCACCCACAAGTTGGGCACGTGGCACGACCAGTTCGGCGAGTCCGGGTGTGTCGGTTGTGGACGCTGCATCGCCTGGTGCCCGGTGGGCATCGACATCACCGTTGAGACACACGCGCTCGCCCAGGAGGCGGGCCTCGGGGCGTCGTCCACCCACGATGCCCTGACCTGAGGAGGCATGATGATCACCGCACAGGACCTGTTGGCCGCGCACCCCTTCCTGCACGGTCTGCAGGATGACCAACTGGCCCGGCTCTCCGCGTGGTCACACAAGTCACAGTTTCACGCGGGCGCCCGCATCTTCTCCGAGGGCGGGCGCGCCGACCGGTTCTGGCTCATCCGGGACGGGCGCATCTCGCTCGACGCCCACGTGCCCGGCCGAGGCCCGGTTGTGATCGAGACTCTCGGGCCTGGCACCGTGTTGGGCTGGTCGTGGATGTTCCCGCCATATCAGTGGCATTTCGGGGCCACGGCCGTCGAACCCACCTACACGGTGGAGATGGATGGCCCGGGCGTCCGGCGGCTCTGCGACAGCGATCCGGAGTTGGGCTACGCGGTGACCCGCCGGTTCACCCAGGTCGTGGTGGAGCGGCTGCAGGCCACCCGGGTGCGCCTGCTCGACCTTTATGGCTCCGCGTGAGCACCCCCGACGACCTCACGACCCCGGCGCCCTATCGGGTCACGCACCGGCGGCCCCGCAACGCGGAGACGGTGACCCTCACGCTGCGTCCACGCGCGCAGCGGCTGGCGGCGTGGCGGCCCGGCCAGTTCACCATGATCTACGCCCCCGGTGTCGGCGAGGTGCCGATATCGATCAGCGGTGGAGACGACGACGAGATCCAGCTGACCGTGCGCGCGGTCGGAGCGACGACCCGCGCGATCTGCGGCGCGCCGATCGGAGCCACGCTCGGCCTGCGCGGCCCATTCGGATCCGGCTGGCCTGATCTCAACGGCGCCGACGTGCTCGTCGTCGCCGGCGGCATCGGGCTCGCCCCCGTGCGGCCGGTGATCACCCGGGCGCTTGAGGGGCCGGGTCGTCTCACCGTGGCCATCGGCGCGCGCACCCCCACCGATCTGATCTTCGCCGACGAGTTCGGGGCGTGGCGGACCGCCGGCGCCCGGGTGCTGGTCACCGTCGACCGGGCGGTGCCGACCACCGGCCCCGCGTGGACCGGTCACGTCGGCGTCGTCACGACGCTGCTCGACTCGGTCGCCCTCACCCCCAGCCACACTGTCGCCGTCGTGTGCGGACCCGAACTCATGATGCGGCTGACTGCCGACGCCCTGCTGCGCCGGGGCCTGCCCGCCGGCCAGATCTGGATCTCGTTGGAACGGGACATGCGTTGCGGCGCCGCCGTCTGCGGACACTGCCAGCTCGGTCCCCGACTGCTGTGCCGGGACGGTCCGGTCGTCACCTATGCCGACGCCGCCCCACTGCTGGTGCCGAGGGAGTTGTGACCATGACCCGCGCCTCCGAGGCTCGCCGCCACGTCGACCGCCGCCCCCGCCTGGCGGTGTGGAAATTCGCGTCGTGCGACGGCTGCCAACTCACCCTGCTCGACTGCGAAGACGAGCTGCTCGCCATCGCGGACCGGGTGCGCATCGCCCACTTCCTCGAGGCGAGCAGCGCGGTCGAACCGGGACCCTATGACGTCTCCCTCGTCGAGGGTTCGGTCACCACCGCCGCCGACGTCGAACGCATCCGGCGCATCCGCGACGAGTCACGCCTGCTCGTCACCATCGGGGCATGCGCCACCGCGGGCGGGGTGCAGGCGCTGCGCAACTTCGCCGACATCGACGAGTTTCGGTCACTGGTCTATCCCCGGCCCGAGTTCATCGAGACCCTCGCCACGTCGAGCCCCATCGCGGCGCACGTGCCGGTCGACCACGAACTGCGCGGCTGCCCCATCGACCGCCATCAACTCATCGAGCTCATCAGTGCCCTGCTCGTCGGCCGCCGCCCGCAGCTGCCCCGATATAGCGTGTGCGAGCAGTGCAAACGACGAGACACCCCGTGTGTGCTCGTACGCGGCACGCCGTGTCTCGGCCCGGTGACGGCCGCCGGATGTGGGGCGATCTGCCCGGCCCACGACCGGGGCTGTTATGGCTGTTTCGGGCCAATGCCGGGCGCCAACGCGGCGGCGCTCGAGCCGGCGCTGCGCGCGGCGGGCCTCGACGACACCGCGATACAGCGGGTCTATGCCACATTCAACGTCGGCGCGCCGGAGTTCACCGCCGCCGCGGGCTTGGAGGTCATCGATGACCGCGGCTGAGGCCACAGCCGGCGAGCGCCGGCTGACCGTGACCGGACTGGCTCGGGTCGAGGGTGAAGGCGCGATGCACGTGCGGGTCGACGACGGGGTGGTCACCGATGTGAAGCTGCGCATCTATGAGCCGCCCCGGTTCTTCGAAGCCTTCCTGCGTGGGCGGGGCCACACGGAGGCACCGGATCTGACCGCGCGCATCTGCGGCATCTGTCCGGTGGCTTATCAGATGAGTGCGTGCCTGGCCATCGAGGCGGCCTGTGGGGCCACTGTGGATGGTCGGCTCGCCGACCTGCGTCGATTGCTCTATTGTGGAGAGTGGATCTCCAGCCACGCGCTGCACGTCTATCTGTTGCACGCGCCCGATTTTCTCGGCTATCCGTCGGTCGTCGAGATGGCCCGCCAGCATCGCGAGATGGTGGAGCGGGGACTGGCGTTGAAGAAGGCCGGCAACACCATCCTCGAACTCGTCGGCGGGCGGGCCGTGCACCCGGTCAACGTGCGCGTCGGTGGTTTCTTTCGGGCACCGACCGAGGCGGAGATGGCCGGATTGGCGCCCGTGCTGCGCCGGGCCGTCGACGACGCTCTCGCCACGGTCGCGTGGGTCGCCGGTTTCGACTTTCCGGACTTCACCCACGACCACGAACTGCTCGCTCTCGTCGACCCGGGCCGTTATGCGATGGAGGGCGGGCAACCGCGCACCGATCGCGGTCTTTCGTTCGCGGTGGCCGATTTCGAGGAGCACGTGCGCGAATATCAGGTGCCGCACTCCACCGCGCTGCAGGGCGAACTGCCGGGACGGGGCACGTATCTCACCGGGCCGCTGGCCCGCTATGCGCTCAGCCACCAGTGGTTGCCCCCGCTCGCCGCGGCCGCCGCCCGCGATGCGGGACTCGGCGACCGGTGTGTCAACCCGTTCCGCGCGATCGTGGTGCGCGCCGTCGAGTTGGTCTTCGCCGCGGAGGAGGCGCTGCGCCTCGTCGAGGCCTATCAGCGGCCGCAGGCGCCGGCCGTGTCCGTGCCGGGGCGGGCCGGGATCGGACACGGCGCGACCGAGGCTCCGCGCGGGACGCTGTTCCACCGGTACGACGTGAGTGGTGACGCCACCATCACCGGGGCGCGCATCGTGCCGCCGACGTCGCAGAACCAGGCCGCGATCGAGGACGACCTGCGACGTTTCACCCAGGACCGGCTGCATCTGCCCGACGACCAACTCACCCACGAGTGCGAGCAGGCGATCCGCAACTATGACCCGTGCATCTCCTGCGCGACACACTTTCTCGACCTGCGCGTCGAGGGTCGGTGACCTCGGCAGGGCCGACGCGCGTCCCAGCCCCGCCGGGCCGCGTGATCGTGGGCTTTGCGGGCTGTTATGACGACCCGCGAAGCCCACGATCATGAAGGGCCAGGCGAGCCGGACAGTCGTGATCGGCGTCGGCAACCCGTACCGGCTCGATGACGGAGTCGGACCGGCGGTGATCGCGCGGTTGGGCACCCGGCCCACGCCACCGGGGGTGGTTCTCGCCGAATGCGACGGCGAGCCGACCAGCCTGCTCGACCTGTGGCATGGGGCGCGGGTGGCGTTCGTTGTCGACGCGGTGCGAACGAACCGTCCGACGCCGGGGCGCGTGCACCGACTGCGGCTGATTCCGGAGGAGTGGGCTCCGGACGTGCCGGTTCCGGACGTGCGGGCAGCGCGGGCGGCGAGTTCGCATGGCGTCGACCTTCACACCGCGATCGCGCTCGCGCGGGCGGTGGATCGGACACCGGCCGCGCTGGTGGCCTATCTCGTCGAGGTGACGAGAACCGACGCCGGCGTCGGCCTCAGTGACGCGGTGCGCGACGCGGCCGACGTGGTCGCCGCCCGGATCGCCGCCGAATGGAACGCCACCCCATAAAACACACCATCTGGTACGCGATACGGGGCTTGGCTGCGGTGGTTGTCCGGGCGCCTCCGTCAGCGCCGTGACCGATCTGCGGTTGGAGACGAGGACCTCGTGACCTAGCGTGGCCGGCATGGGTTCCGTGCTGGCCGGATTCGGCTTCTCCCTGGCGTTGATCGTGGCCATTGGGGCACAAAACGCCTTCGTGCTGCGCCAGGGCCTGCGCCGTGAACACGTCCTGCCGGTCGTGGCGGTCTGTGTGACCGCCGACGCCGCGCTCATGGCCACCGGAATATCCGGTCTCGGCGCGGTGCTGGCGAACGCGCCGACCGTCGTGACCGCGGTGCGGTGGGGCGGTGCGGTGTTTCTGCTCGGATACGCGGTGATCGCGGCCCGCCGGGCCCTGCGGCCCGCCGCCCTCACCCCGTTGGATCTTCCCCCCGCCACGCTGCGCGCGACATTGCTGGCCTGCCTCGGGTTCACGTTCCTCAACCCGCACGTCTACCTCGACACGGTCGTGTTGCTCGGCACGGTGGCCTATCACGATCCGAACCGTTGGTCGTTCGGCGCGGGGGCCGCGACCGCGAGCCTGGTGTGGTTCGCCGGGCTCGGCCTGGGAGCCCACCGGCTGGCGCCGTTGCTCTCCCGCCCCGCGGCGTGGCGGGTCGTGGAAGGTGTGATCGCCGCGGTCATGACGGCTCTGGGCGTGTCCCTGGTCGTCGGCTGAGGACCGGTGGGCGCTTCACCGGACGGAGCGGGCGACAAGGTGGATGGCGGGGGCTTTCACCGCCGCGGTCACGGCGCTGCCGGGACGCAGGTCGAGCTCATCGCGGGTGGGACGGGTGATGAACGCGGTCAGCGGGAACCCAGCGTCGAGGGTGACGCGCAGCAACGGCCCGTCGGGTTGGATGACGGTGATGACGGCGGGAAGGTGGTTGCGGGGGCTGCTCAGCGTCGTCTGTCCGGGCAGTTGCAGGGCGACGTCCTCGGCGCGGATGCAGGCCAGAACGTGGTCGCCGACGGTCAGGTCGGGGGCATGCGCGGCGCGGAGAACACGACTGCCGACATCGACGTGGGTGAGGCCGTCGAGATGGGCGGTGACATCGCCGGCGGCGATGGTCTCGATGCCGACCGCAGCGGCCGACTCGGCGGTGGCGGGCCGGTTGAAGACGTCGTCGATGGTGCCGGCGTGGTGCAGCCGTCCGGCGATGATGACGGCGATGTGATCACCGAGGGCGAGTGCCTCCGTGCGGTCGTGGGTGACGACGACGGCGGGGACGCCGGAGGCGAGCAGCATGCGGCGCAGATCGGTGCGCAGCCGGGCTCGGGTGGGTGTGTCCAGCGCCGACAGTGGTTCGTCGAGCAGCAGCAGCCTCGGTCGGGGGGCGATGGCGCGGGCGAGTGCGACGCGTTGGGCTTCGCCGCCCGACAGGCCACGGGTGGGCAGGTCACGCAGGTGACTGGCGCCCGCGGCGGCGAGGGCCTCGGCGACGCGGGCGGGCCGGTGGGCGCGGGGAAGACGGTGCAGGCCATAGGCGACGTTGCCGGTGACGCTCAGATGCGGGAACAGTGCGTGGTCCTGGAACAGATATCCGATGTGACGACGGCGGGTGGGCACGTGGACAGCGGGGCCGTCCCACACCTCGGTGCCGAGGCGGACGTGGCTGCCCGCCTCCGGTCGCTCCAGCCCCGCCAGACAGCGCAGCAGCGTGGTCTTGCCGGAACCGGAGGGTCCAAAAAGGACGGTGACCGGCTGGCTGGCGAGATCGACGTCGAGTGCGACGTCGAGGATGTGCCGACGCACGTGGGCGGTCAGGGTCCGGGCCATGCCGGTCCTCGGCGGCGGCGCAGGGTATAGACGGCGGTGAGCACGGCGACGGAGAAGATCAGCATCGCGACGCTGGTGTGGGCGGCGGTGGTGTAGTCGAAGGCCTGGACGCTGTCGTAGATGGCGATGGAGGCGGTGCGGGTCTGACCGGGAATGTTCCCGCCGACCATGAGGACCACTCCGAACTCACCGACGGTGTGAGCGAAGGTCAGCACGGCTGCGGTGGCGAGCCCGGCCTTGGCCGACGGCAGCACCACCCGCAGCAGTGTCCCGGTGCGGCCACGGCCCAGCACCGCGGAGGCTTCCAACAGCCGCCGGTCCAGGCCCGCGAAGGCCGCCACCAAGGGTTGCACCGCGAAGGGCAGGCTGTAGAGCACGGAGGCGATGAGCAGCCCGGTGAACGTAAAGGCGAGCGTCGACCCGGTGGTCGCCTGCCACCACTGGCCCACCGGGGAACGGGTGCCCATGGCGGTGATCACATAGAAGCCCAGCACGGTCGGCGGCATAACCAACGGCAGCGCGACGAACGCCTCCACCAGCACGGTGGCCCGGCGGCGGGAGTAGGCAAGCCACGCGGCCAGCGGCACCGCCAGTGGCAGCAGGATCATGGTGGTCGCCGCGGCGAGGCGCAGGCTCAGCCCGATCGCTTCCCAGTCCATCACCGCCGCCGCTCAGGCGCCGGGCAGAGAGAAGCCGTAGCGTGTGAGGACAGCGATCCCGTCCGGGCTGGTGAGAAAGACCCGCAGCCGGGCCGCCGCGGCCGGGTCGGCCGCCGAGCCGAGGATGACCCCGCCTTGGTCAAGGCGGGGAAACGAGTCGAGCGGAACCTCCACATATGTGCCGCGGCTGGAGAGTTCAGGTGCCAACGCCAGTGACAGGGCGAAGACTCCGGCGTCGGCGTTTCCGGAGGCGGCGAACTCGGCCGCCTGGGCGACGTTCTCGCCGAGCACCAGCTTGCTTTTCACCGTCTCGTACACCTTGGCCGTGGTCATCGCCGCGACCGCGGCCTTGCCGTACGGCGCGTGCTGCGGGTTGGCGATCGCGACCTTTCGCACCCGGGGATCGGCCAGTCCGGCCAGCCCCGCCGACACGTCTGCCGCGGAGCCGGTCGGCGCCCACACCACGAGCCGCCCGACCGCGTACGGGAAGACGTTGTTTTTCGTGGCCAGGCCGGCCTCGACGAGTCTCGTGGGGTACGACAGGTCCGCGGACAGGAACACGTCGAAGGGCGCGCCGTTGCTGATCTGCTGGAAGAAGGTGCCTGACGAACCGTACGTGATCCGCAGGTCCACCGGCGGATCGGCGGCGGCCAATGCCGTGCGGACATCCTCCAGCGCGAACTTCAGATCCGACGCCGCGGCGACCCGCACCACACTGGCTTTGGGGCCTGGCTCCGAACTACCCGAAGAGCATGCCCCACCCGTCATCACGGCCAGCAGTGCCATCACGACGGCGATCACGGTTCTGCGGGGCATCATCCGATAACGCGGCACGCCCGGCATGATAACGCCGCATTCACGGATTACGATAGGGTCACTGTGACGAAGATCGTGATCAAGACTGGTGGCAACGCCGCCACGGTGCCGGCTGGGACCCGTTCAACGGACGGGTTCGAGAAAGAGCTTGGCATCGACCACGACCAGACCGCCGACATCGTCGTCGCCGTGGAAGTGTCGGGCCTGGATCGACGCGAGGTCGAGGCGAGTCACCTCGGGCAGGTCGACGGCGAGTTGGTTGATCCGATCAAGCAACGCGACAGCCGCGTCGTCGTCGACCCCAGCTTCGGCCCACATTCGCCGCGCCTGCGCGCCGCGCACCGGCAACGAGCGGATCACCGCCTGGGACGGCTCGGGACTCACCACACGCACCTCAAGTCGACGGTGGCGGGCACGTCCGTGCCCCGGTTCGACCCGGGCCGCCCACTCCGTGCCCCGCATCATTGGTTGCACCAGCACCGCTGGCTCCATGCTTCCCAGCGCCGCTTCGATTCGCCGATAGGCGGCCTCGACCTGTGAAGGGTCGGGCAGGTCGAGGCAGACACCGCCGATCCGGCGCCGATCGGCGACGCGCGGGTCCGCGGCCTTGAGGACGATCGGATATCCGGCGCGGCGCGCCGCGTTGAGCACGGCCCGGTCACCGACGGCCGTGATCGTCGAGACCATGGTGATGCCATATCGGGCGAGAATCTCCGCGACCCGGGGAAACGGTTGCCAGCCGCCGCCTCGGGACAACGCGGCTCGCACGGTCAGCCGGGCCGCCTGCGCGCCCATGCGCGGGGCGCCGAGGTCCGGCGACCGCGATCGATCGGCGTCGGCGACGTGCGGCATGCTGGCGCGATCGGGTTCAGCGACCGGGGCGGGCACCGTGGGCGCCGGACTCGACTCCACCGCCGGGCCCGTCAGCCGCGCACCGCTGGCTCAGCCGGCCGGTGGGCTGGCTGAGGGATGGGCAAGACCACGACCGGGCATGGGGCCCGGCGCACACACTCCTCGCTCACCGAACCGAGCACCGTGTGTCGGACCCGACTGTGACCGTGACTGCCCAACACGAGCAGGTCGGCGTCGACGGCCGCGTCGGCGAGCACCTCGGCGGGGCGGCCCTCGACCACCTCAGTGGCGATGCTCACACCGTCGCGTTCGAAGTCGGGCAGTGCCTCGAGTTCGTCGTCGGCGATCTGTTGCGCGTGCTCCCGTTCCTGATCGGGGTGGGTCGCCGCATAGGGCGGGAGGTCGGACCTGTCCCAGCGCCAAGCGGTGACCGCTTGGACGGTCCCCCCACGGGTCGCGGCCTCGTGAACGGCCCAGGCCAGCGCCCTGCGGCCCCCTTCGGAGCCGTCCACGCCGACGATGATGCGATAGTTGGAGCCCATCGCGACCACCTTCCGGTCATCGAGAGTGCCCACACGCCGCCGCGAGTGGCGGGCGCACTGGTCCATCCAACTCCCAGTTGACCGCCACGGCTGATCGACCTGACAGGACCGAAGGTCCCGAACACGACACGACCTTCGGCACTAAGCTCGCGAGTCTGCCTCACATAACGTGTGCCACCATGAGCGCACTCGACTTGGCGCGGTGGCAGTTCGCGATCACCACCGTCTACCACTTCTTCTTCGTCCCCATCACCATCGCGCTGTCGGTCCTCGTCGCGATCCTGCAGACCGCGTGGGTCCGTACTAACAAGGAACATTACCTACGCGCGACGAAATTCTGGGGCAAATTGTTCCTTATCAACTTCGCGTTGGGTGTCGTCACCGGCATCGTGCAGGAGTTCCAGTTCGGCATGAACTGGAGCGCCTACTCGCGGTTCGTGGGAGACATCTTCGGGGCACCGCTGGCGATCGAGGGCCTCGTGGCCTTCTTCCTCGAGTCCACGTTCCTGGGCTTGTGGATCTTCGGATGGGATCGACTGTCCAAGCGCCTACACCTGGCCGCGATCTGGTGCGCGTCGATGGGAACCGTGCTGTCGGCCTACTTCATCCTCGCCGCGAACTCCTGGATGCAGCATCCGGTCGGTTACACCTACAACCCGACGACCGGTCGCGCCGAACTCACCGATTTCCTCGCGGTGCTGACCAACTCGACCGTTCTCGTGACGTTCCCCCACACGATCACCGCCGCGTTCCTCACCGCCGGTGTCTTCATGCTCGCCATCAGCGCCTGGCACCTGCGTCGGCGCAGCCACATGGAGGTCTTCCGGCCGAGCATGAAGCTGGCGCTGTGGACGATCGTCATCTCCGGAGCGCTGGTGGCGGTCACCGGTGACCTGCAGGCCCGAATCATGACCGAGCAGCAGCCGATGAAGATGGCCGCGGCCGAGGCCCTCTATGAGACCTCCGACTCGGCTAGTTTCTCGATCTTCTCGATCGGCAGCCTCGACGGGCGCACCGAGGTGGGCAGCGTGCGCATCCCCGGCCTGCTGTCGTTCATGGCGACGGGTTCGACCTCTGGTGAGGTCGAGGGCATCAACAACCTGCAGGCCGAATATCAGGAGAAGTACGGCGAGGGCAACTACATCCCGCCGGTGGCGGTGACCTACTGGGGCTTCCGGCTCATGATCGGGCTGGGGCTGATCCCCATGGCGTTGGCGCTCATCGGATTGTGGGTGACCCGCAAGGATGAGGCCTCCGAAGGCCGCGTCGGCCGGTTGTTGTGGCGCTTCGGACCGTGGCTCATCGCGCTGCCGCTCGCGGCGAACGCAACCGGATGGATCTTCACCGAGGTCGGCCGCCAGCCGTTCGCCGTCTTCGGCCTGCTCAAGACCGCCGACGGGGTCTCCCCCACGGTCGGCGCGATGACTGTGCTCACCTCGCTCATCGTCTTCACGCTGCTCTATGGCGTGCTCGCGGTGGTGGAGTTCATGCTGACCGTGCGCTACGCGAAGGCCGGCCCGCCCGAGATCCACCCGCCCGCCGAGACGACCGATGAGGCCGAGGCGCCGCTCGGCTTCGCCTACTGATCCGACCCACTCACTGCCATCTGTGATATTTGGAGCCCCTCATGAACCTCAATGACGTCTGGTTCCTGCTCATAGCGGTGCTATGGGTCGGATACTTCATCCTCGAGGGTTTCGACTTCGGGGTCGGCATGCTCATCCCGATCCTCGGTCGCGACGAAGCCCGCCGCCGAGTCCTCATCAACACCATCGGCCCCGTGTGGGACGGCAACGAGGTGTGGCTGCTGGTCGCCGGTGGCGCCACCTTCGCGGCCTTCCCCGAGTGGTATGCGAGCCTGTTCTCCGGGTTCTACCTGGCGCTGCTCGTGATCCTGGTCGCGCTCATCGTGCGCGGCGTCGGGTTCGAATACCGAGGAAAGATCGACAGCGACCGGTGGCGGCGCGGCTGGGACATCGCCCTCGTCGTGGGCAGTGTGCTGCCCGCCCTGCTCTGGGGCGTCGCTTTCGGCAACATCATCCGTGGGGTGAAGCTCGACGCTCAACACCACTACGTCGGCACATTCTTCGACCTGCTCAACCCCTACAGTCTGCTCGCCGGGGTCACCACCCTCACGCTGTTCCTCACCCACGGCGCGATCTTCCTCGCGCTCAAGACCACCGGAGAGGTCCGCGACCAGGCGCGCCGCTTCGCCGGTCGCGTGGGGCTGGTGACGGTGCTCGTCGCCGCCGGCTTCCTGCTGTGGACCCAACTGTCCCACGGTGACGCGATCACCGCGGTGACCGCCGCCATCGCGGCGGTGGCGCTCATCGGCGCGTTGCTGTTCAACGGGGCGGGCCGGGAGGGCTGGGCGTTCCTCGCCACGGCGGTCACGATCGTCGCCGCGGTCTCCACATTGTTCATCGCGCTCTATCCCAACGTGCTGCCCTCGACCATCGACCCCGCGTTCAGTCTCAACGTGACGAACGCGGCCTCCACGCCGTACACGTTGAAGATCATGACGTGGGTCGCGGTGGTCTTCACCCCGATCGTGCTGGTCTATCAGGGGTGGACCTACTGGGTGTTCCGCAAGCGCATCGGCGTGAATCAGATCCCGCCCGCCGCCGGTCTGCGGCCCGTGGGCACCGACGTGGGCTCGTCGGCCGCGTGAGCCTGCGGTCGTCACCACGACGGCGTCACTGACACCCCCACTCGCGGCGGGTCGGACTCCCCTCCGGCCCGCCGCGCCGTTGTGCGCCGACGCCGCCGGCCACCCCGTCGGGCATGGTTGCGCCGGTCCGCACCGGGTGAGCGCCCCGTGCTGGCAGACTGGCCAGGAGTCCACGGGGGTGGCGATGCGTGTGATAACCGGCGATCCACTCACCGGGGCCGAGCTGGAACGCCTGGACGCCTATTGGCGTGCGGCCAACTATCTGTCGGTCGGCCAGATCTATCTGCTGGGCAATCCGCTCCTGCGCGAGCCGCTACGAGGCGAACACGTCAAGCCGCGACTGCTCGGGCACTGGGGAACCACCCCTGGACTGAACTTCATCTATGCCCACCTCAACCGGGTCATCGCGGCGCGCCGACAAGAGATGATCTATATCACCGGACCCGGACACGGCGGGCCTGGCATGATCGCCAACGTCTGGCTCGAGGGCACCTACAGCGAGATCTATCCCAACATCGGTCAGGACACCGACGGCCTGAGCCGCCTGTTCACCCAGTTCTCCTTCCCCGGCGGGGTGCCCAGCCACGTCGCGCCGGAGACCCCTGGCTCGATCCACGAGGGCGGCGAGCTCGGATACAGCCTGGCTCACGCCTACGGCGCGGCGCTGGACAATCCCGACCTCATCGTCGCCTGCGTCATCGGCGACGGCGAGGCCGAGACCGGACCACTCGCGACCGCGTGGCACTCCAACAAGTTCCTCGACCCGGTCGGGGACGGCGCGGTGCTGCCGATCCTGCATCTCAACGGC
Source organism: uncultured Actinomycetota bacterium (assembly GCA_963736695.1). GTDB lineage: Bacteria > Actinomycetota > Actinomycetes > Mycobacteriales > Micromonosporaceae > CAVTPU01. The sequence continues at coordinate 147,600 of CAVTPU010000004.1, read as the reverse complement.
TTCAAGATCTCCAACCCCACCGTGCTATCGCGAATCAGCACCGACGAGCTCGACGCACTCCTGACCGGCTATGGACACGAACCGTTCCTCGTCTCCGGTGACGATCCGCTGCGGTTGCACCAGGAATTCGCGGCCACCCTCGACGCGGTCGTCGACCGCATCGCCGCCATCCAGCGGGCCGCCCGCTCGGGCGCGACGACCGAGCGACCCCGATGGCCGATGATCGTTCTCCGTACGCCGAAGGGCTGGACCGGCCCCGCCGAGGTTGACGGGCGTCCGTCGACCGGCACGTGGCGCGCACACCAGGTCCCGTTGACGCACGTGCGCGACGACCCCGTCGCGCTCGCCGCACTCGAACGGTGGATGCTCTCCTACCGGCCCGACGAACTCTTCGACGAGGCCGGAACCCCGGTCGCGCGCGTCACCGACTGGCTGCCGACCGGCGGCCTGCGCATGGGTTCGAGTCGGCATTCCAACGGAGGCAGTTGCACCCGCGATCTCCATCTGCCGGACCATCGCGCACATGGGGTGGCGGTGTCGTCGCCGGGCACCATCGACGCGGAACCCACCCGGGTGCTCGGCCTCTGGTTACGTGATGTGATCACCGCGAACGAGCAATACCGCGATTTTCGCATGGTCGGCCCGGATGAGACCGAGTCCAACCGGCTCGGCGCCGTGCTCGAGGTCACCGACAAGGTGTGGCAGGGCGAGGTCTGGCCGGTCGACGAGCACCTCGGACGGTCCGGTCGGGTGATGGAATATCTCTCCGAGCACACCTGCCAGGGCTGGCTCGAGGGCTATCTGCTCACCGGACGGCACGGGCTGTTCTCATGCTATGAGGCGTTCGTCCACATCGTCGACTCGATGGTCAACCAGCACGCCAAGTGGCTCAAGGTGTCCCGGACATTGAGCTGGCGCAGGCCAGTCCCGGCGTTGAACTATCTGCTCACCTCACATGTGTGGCAGCAGGACCACAACGGTTTCTCCCATCAGGATCCCGGGTTCATCGACCACGTCGTCAACAAGACCGCCGACGTCATCCGGGTCTATCTGCCGCCCGACGCCAACACGCTGCTCAGCGTCGCCGACCACTGCCTGCGCAGCCGCGACCTCATCAACGTGATCGTCGCTGGCAAACAGCGGGGTCCACAGTGGCTGGATCCGGTCGCCGCCGACCTGCATTGCGCCCGCGGTCTGGGCATCTGGGAGTGGGCCGGCGACGACGGCTATCCCGACGTCGTGCTCGCGTGCGCCGGCGACGTGCCGACGGTGGAGACCCTCGCCGCCGCCGATCTCATCCGCGAACACCTGCCCGAGCTGCGGATGCGAGTGGTCAACGTCGTCGACCTCATGCGTCTGCAACCCGATTCGGAGCATCCGCACGGGCTGCCCGACGCGGAGTTCGACGCGATCTTCACCATCGACCGACCCATCATCTTCGCTTATCACGGCTATCCGTTGCTGATCCACCGATTGACCTATCGCCGCCGCTGCCACGACAACCTGCATGTGCGCGGCTATAAGGAGGAGGGCACGACCACCACGTCGTTCGACATGGTTGTGCGCAACGACATGGATCGATTTCATCTGGTCATGGACGTCATCGACCGAGTGCCAGGGCTCGGTTCCCGCGCCGCCGGGCTACGTCAGGAGATGATCGACCGGCGGGCCGGGCACCGCGACTACATCCGGCGCACCGGACAGGACCTGGATAGCATTCGAGGCTGGACTTTCCGGAGCGCGGGGGCGCGGCCACGGACGCGACCGGTGGGGCAGGATGGGTGACATGGACGACACCACAGACGCCGGCACCGCAGCGCTCGCGTCGGCCGCGCGCACGGCCGGTCACGCGCCGTCGGTGCACAACACCCAGCCATGGCGCTGGCGGGTGCAGGCGCCCGCGCTCCTGCTTCTCGCCGACCGCACCCGTCAGCTCAAGGTCGCCGACCCCGACGGTCGCCTCCTCCTCCTCAGCTGCGGTGCCGCCCTGCACCACGCCCGGGTGGCGCTCGCGGCCGAGGGATGGGCGGTTCGGGTGGAGCGCCTGCCCGACGACGACAATCCCGATCTGCTCGCCCGGCTCACTCTGACCGGCCCGGCACCGGTTACCGGGCCGGCGCTGCGGCACATGCAGACGGTGCGAATCCGCCGCACCGACCGACGTCCGGTCAGCCCCGTCCCGGTCGCCGCCGATGTGCTCGAGGAGATTCGCCGAGCGGCGATTGACGAGGGCGCCCAGCTGCACCTGCTGCGGCCGCAGGACGTGTTCCGCTTGGCGGCGGTGGCCGCGCAGGCCGAGCAGAGTGAGGGTCTCGATCCACAGTGGAGAGAAGAGATCGCCTACTGGGCGACGCGGGCGGCGGGTGACCCGCTCGGGGTGCCGGCCGATGCGATCCCCACCGAAATGCCCCGCACCACGGTGCCGGGTCGAGACTTCACCGTCGCCGGCACCCTCGACATCAGCACCGAGCACGACAAGGCCGCCTCCTACGCCATTCTCTATGGCGACGAGGACTCCCCCGCCGGGTGGCTGCGAGGTGGCGAGGCGCTGAGCGCGGCGTGGCTGGCCGCGACCGAACACGACGCGAGCCTGCTCCCGTTGAGCGCAAGCGTCGAGGTGACCAGCACCCGGGAGGCGCTGCACCAGATGCTCTCGTTCACCGGTCACCCCTATCTCGTGGTGCGCGTCGGCGCGCCGGATCCCGATCGAGCGGGCCCCCCACACACGCCCCGACTGCCGGCCGAGCAGGTCGTGGAGGTCGTCTCCGACACGGCCCGGTGAGCCGACGACGTCCGCTGCGCGACAACTAGCTGGGCAGCGCGGCGGCCAGCCGTTCGGCTTCGCGGCGCACGGCGCGACGCAGTCCACGACGGGATTGCCGGCCGAGTTCGTGCGGCGGCACGACCAGCACCGGGCAGGCCGCGTGCCGCAGGCAAAAGCGGGTGATCGGAGAGCCGATCACCCGCCGGGGCCAGCGGTGTTGGCAGGTGCCCACGATGAGCAGATCGTCGGCGCGGTCGGCGAAGCCGACCAACACCTGACCGGGATAGCCGGCGACGATGGAGATTTCCACGTCGATGTCATCGGGCATCGATCCCATGGCATCGACGAAGGCGCCGGCGACCAACTCCGTGGCGTAGTCCGCTCCGTGATCGTCGGCCCGGGTCAGGTTGCCGGCCGGGTCGAACGCCATCCCCGGATTCCACGCCCGCACAGCGCAGAGACGGGCGTGTCGCAGTCGGGACTCGGCGACGGCTCGCCGCAACGCGCCGAGACCGGAGACGCAGCTCTGCACACCGACGACGACACGGGGCGCGGCGGGGACCGTGGGCATGGCGACCTCCTCGCACTGACGCCGGTCACGCGCGGCGCCGACGTGACCGTCGGCTGTCACCTCCATCGCATCGCTGGTCGTCGGCCGGGGGTAGGGCCGGGTCGCCCATATCGAAGGGACTCATGGCGGGCCCGGCCCGGCCGTTGGACCCGCACCGAACCCGACGTAACCTCGGCAGGGTGACGTGGGCGAGGCGGTGGTGGCGGCGGCACTCCGGCGTGCGGGCGCGATCCGCGCTCGCCGCCGCGCTGGTCGTCGCCGCCGCCGCGGTCGTGAGCGCGGCGGCACTGGTGCTGCTGCTGCGCCATTCCCTCACCGAGTCGCTCGATCGCGACGCGGTGGCCGCCTCGAGCCGAGTGGCCGATCGACTCGGTGCCGACGGCCACAGTGACCGCGACGCGCGGCTGGCGGTGGGCAGCGGAGGCGCCGGCCTGATCCAGGTGCTCGACGCATCGGGGCGGGTGATCGCCGCGTCGCCCCAACTCGCCGACGCCGACCCGCTGAGCGCGGCGCGCCCGACCCCCGGCCACACGGTCATCACGACGGAGCCATGGGACGACACCGACGACGGCGACGACGTGGACCTGGCCTCCGTCACGGGCACCGAGAACCGCAGCTCGCTGGCCGCCGACGAAGACGACGAAGATAAAGATCAAGAACCACAACACTGGGTACGGGTCGCCGCCCGCGGTGTCGACACGGTCAGCGGCCACATGGTGGTGCTGGTGGCGGTGAGCCTCGACCCCGTCGAGCGCACCAGCCACGCCGTGCTGCGCCTCGTGCTGCTGGGCGGCCCGGTTCTCGTGCTGATCACGGGGTCGGCCACCTACGCCTTCGCCGGGCGGGCCCTGCGGCCGGTGGAGGCGATCCGGCGACGAGTCGCCGGGCTCACCAGTCGCGACCTCGCCACCCGGGTCGAGGTGCCGCCCGCCCGTGACGAACTGCGCCGCCTCGCCGAGACGATGAACGACATGCTGGCCCGACTCGAGGCAGCACAGCAGACGCAGCGACGTTTCGTCGCCGACGCCAGCCACGAGCTGCGCAGCCCGCTCGCCACCCTCATCGCCGGACTCGAGCTGGGCCATCGCTCCGGAGGCCTGGACCACGCCGAGTGGGAGACACTGCGCGCCGAGGCCGACCGGCTCGCCGTGCTCGTCGACGACCTGCTGCTGCTCGCTCGGGCCGACGAACGGGGGCTGCTCGCCGGGGTCGACGACGTCGACTTGGACGACGTCGTCGACGCCGAAGCCTCCCGCCTGCGCGGACTCGGCGGCCGCGAGGTCACCGTCGTGTCCCAACCCGCCCGGGTGCGCGGACATCGCGCCCAGCTGGAGCGGGTGGTGCGCAACCTCGCCGACAACGCCGCCAGACACGCGCGTTCGCGGGTCACCCTCGAGGTGCGCACCGAGGCGACGGCCGTCGTGATCGAGGTCAGCGACGACGGCCCCGGGGTGGCGCCGGAGGACCGGCGGCGGATCTTCGAACGGTTCGTGCGACTCGACGCCAGCCGCGAGCGCGGCGCCGGCGGGGTCGGGCTGGGTCTGGCGATCGTCGCCGAGGTGGTCGCCGCGCACGCGGGCACCGTCGAGATGGACGAGGCCCCCGGCGGCGGGGCCCGGGTGCGGGTGCGGCTACCCGTACCAGGAAATGGCCCTGAACCGGACGGTCAGGTCCGGGCGCGGTCGTCGACCACGCGATAACCCAGGCCGCGCAGGGTCTGGATGGTGAACCGGCCGAACGGTTGATCGATCTTGCGGCGCAGGTAGCCAACGTAGACCTCGACGACGTTGACGTCGCCGGCGAAATGCGGATCCCATACCTCGGCGAGGATCTCCGTCTTGGTCACCACCTGCCCCGGCCGTGTCATCAGGCACTCGAGCACGCCGAACTCGCGCGGTGTCAGGGTGATCTCCGTGTCGGCCCGGTCGACCCGGCGACGACCCGGATCGAGCCGCAGGTCACCGATGCTGAGCACGGTCGGGCGGGGAGGCGCCCCCCGCCGGGCGAGCGAGCGCAGCCGCGCCGACAGCACCACGAACGAAAAGGGCTTGGTCAGATAGTCGTCGGCGCCGAGGTCGAAGGCGTCGGCCTCGTCATATTCGCCGTCCTTGGCGGTGAGCATGAGCACCGGGGTCCACACCCCGGCGGCCCGCAGCTGGCGCACCACCTCATAACCCGACAGTCGCGGCAGCATGATGTCGAGAACGATCACGTCATGATCCTCGCCGCGCGCGGCCGCGAGCCCATCGACCCCGTTGTGCTCGACCCGCACGACGTGCCCGTCGGCCACCAGGCCGCGCCTGATGACTTCGGCGAGACGTTCCTCGTCCTCGACCAGGAGAATTCGCATCCCCGTCCTCGTCCCTCCGGTACGCCTGATCAACCACCGCCGTCGAGCCTGCCACGCCCGTGCGACCAGCGGTGGGAGCGCTGCCGGCACCGGTGCCTGAGAAGCCTCTCAGGTGCTCTTTGGCCCATCACAGCCGCACCGAGCCACACTGCCCCCATGCCGGACAGATCTGGACACCGCACCGCGACCGCACTCGCCTGGTCGACCCTCGCCGGCGGCGCCGTGCTCATGCTCGCCGTGTGGTGGTGGGGCACGCCGGACGGCATCGGGCCGGGCACCGGTGGCGCCTTCACCGCAGCCGGCCAGCTCACCGGGCTCGTCGGCGGCTATCTGCTGCTGGCCGAGGTCGCGTTGATGGCCCGCACCCCGTGGCTGGAGCAACGCGTCGGCACCGATCGGATCAGCTCCTGGCACCGGGCGCTCGGCGAATACACCGTGATCCTGCTTCTCACCCACGCGGTGCTCCTCATCGTCGGCTCGACCCTGTCGACCGACACCTCGCTGCTGCGCGCCACCAGCACGATGGTCTTCGATCTGCCCGAGGTGCTGCCGGCGACCATCGCCACCGGACTGCTCATCTGCATCGGCGCCCTCTCCGTGCGGTCCCTTCGCGCGAAAGTGTCCTATGAGACCTGGCACGGGACCCACCTGCTCGCCTATCTCGCCGTCTTCCTCGGTTTCCAACACCAGATCGAGATCGGCAGCCAGCTCAGCGAGACGACGCCCCGCACGATCTGGATCGGCGTGCACGTGGCGGTCGGCGTCGCGGCGCTGTGGTGGCGGGTGCTGGCACCGTTGGTGCTCTATCTGCGGCACGAGTTCCGGGTCGTGGCGGTGATCCCGGAGGGGCCACGCACCTTCTCGATCGTCATCGGCGGCACCCGGCTGGACCGGTTGCGGGCCGAACCCGGCCAGTTCTTCCGGTGGCGGTTCCTCACCGCTGGCCGGTGGTGGCAGGCGCACCCGTTCTCGCTCTCCGCCGCGCCGCACCCCGACGGCCTGCGGATCACCGTCAAGGTGCTGGGCGACCACACCGCCGACCTGGCGCGACTGCGGCCCGGCACCCCGGTCTTCGTCGAGGGCCCGTATGGGGCGATCACGCCCAGCCGCTTCGGGGGCCGCCGGTTGCTGCTCATCGGCGGCGGTGTCGGCATCACCCCACTGCGCGCGCTGCTCGACGCGGTGGGCCCGGTGCCCGACGGCCACCAGCCTCACGCGGCCGTGATCCAACGGGTCAACAGCCACGACGAGTTGCTCTTCCCGCAGGAGTTCGCGGTGCTCGCCCGGGACCGCCGAGTCGAACTGCACCCGTTGGTCGGCCCGCCGCAACGGATCCGCCTCGACGGGGCCCGGCTGCGCGCCCTGGTGCCGGACATCGCCGATCGCGACGTCGTCATCTGTGGCCCGCCGGCGATGGTCTCCTCGACCGTGGCCGGGCTGCGCGAGGCCGGGGTGCCCAACCGACGGGTCCACATCGAACAGTTCAGTTTCTGACCGCCCAACCCGAGAGGCTCACCATGCGTCGCCTGCTCTTGTCGCTGACCGGCTCCACCGCGGCCGTGACGGGTCTGATCGCGCTCAAGCTCGCGGTGGCGGGCACCACCGCCGCCGCTGGCGGGGCCGGTGCCGTGGCGGCGGTGACCACCACCGCGCCCGACGGCAGCCGCACCGCCGTCGGCACCGCGGTGTCGACGCCCTTCGGCGTCGTGCAGGTGCGGGTGACCATGTCCGGATCGCGGCTCACCGACGTGACCGCGATCTCGTTGCCCGACCGCGACCGCAGATCGCGCCGCATCTCGCAGGATGTGGGGCCGATGCTGCGGGAGGCGGCGTTGGCGGCGCAGAGCGCCGACATCGGTCTGATCTCCCGAGCCACCTACACCAGCGACGCCTATGCCCGGTCGTTGGAGTCGGCCCTCGCCGCACTCAAATAGTCGAATTCCCCGCAGGCGGCGACCTGGATAGGTTAGGGGCCAGGCGTTTGGAAGGTGCGACGACCGATGAACCGCGTGACTCCGACAGATCAGCCGTGCCCCCGTGGCGGGGAGTATGCTCCCGCCCGGCGGGGCCGTAGCGCAGAGGTCGGCGCGCCCGTCATGGACACTGGAGACGCCGGTTCGATTCCGGCCGGCCCCGCCGCACCCAACCGCGACACACCATGCTGAACCCAGCATCCACGCGGCGCACGAAGGCGCCAACCATGCCGCACGCTGGCGCGTGGCGGGTGGCACGCCAATTCGGCGTGCCCGAATCGATGTATCGGCTGGCGACCCGCCGCCGGTTAGCCGGCGACTGGACCGGGGCCTGCGCCGCCGCCATGGTCGAGGCCGAGATTTCCCTCGCCGACATTTCCCGACGACACGGACGCGACGTCGCCGCCGACATCTCCGAAGACCTGCGTCACCTCGTCCCCGAACTCGTCCGATGGCACCTGCCGCGACGGGGCCGGGGAGGCACCGGAGCTTTTTCGCCTCTCCCCGTCGTGGCGCTGGCGACCTATGGCGATCCGGACGCCGATGATGTTCTCGCGCTGCTCGTGCGGACACCCGCGGCGCAGTCACATCCGCAGCGGGTGAGCCTGCGGCTCACCACGGTCCACCAAGACCAGCTTCGCACGGCGCGGTTTCGCCCCCGGGAACGGCCACGCTTCGAACGATGGGATACCGCCCGCCACCTGTGGCATGCCGAACACACGCCACGGATGCGTGAATGGCTGGGCATCACGACCCGGGTGCCGTTTCACGCCCCCGATGGACGATTGCTCGACATCACGAGACTGCCGACGGTCCCACCGCAGCACGACGAAACAGCGCTGGTGGAGTGGGTGACCATGCTCATCGACGCGGGTGAACCCGAACGCGCGTGGCGAGACGCCGGGTTCGAGATCGGACGCCTGGCCGGGAAATGGCCACCGCATGACTGCGAGACTCCGGCCGATCCCGTGTTACTTCTCCGTACGCTGACCGCGGCGCACCTGGCGCCGACGGTCGCGGTCGCCCACGAGAGCGAGACGATCGTCTATGTCGCCGAGCGGGTCACCGATAGCGGCCGGCCGGTGGTCCGGCCTCGCGACCACCTCGATTCGAGGGACATCACCGCCGTCCCCGCGCCGTGGTGGCGACGCAACGTCGACATCGACCTTCTTCGGGCCGGGGTGATCACCCCGGACGGGCTGCACCCATTGGTCCGTGACGCACTGTTCACGCATCTCGCGGGTGATGACACGTTCCGGCCGCTGACAGCCGATCCGATACTCGACCACCACCGGGTTCGCTGTGGCGGCTCGTGGCACCAGGTTGGTTGGCGCGGTGGTCGGCTGACCGCGTTGTCGCATAAGCCCGAGGAGGAGCTCCGAGAACGCAGCCTGCGTGCGCTCGGCGGATCGTGGGGTGGCTGCTTCGCGACTATCAACGCCTGGGGCAGAAATGACGAGGCAATGTCCTCGAAGGCTGCGACTGGTGTGACCGACTGCGGCGGCCGGGTGCCGGCGACACTACGGCGTCAACTGCGCCAGCTGCTCCGCGCGGCGGCGTTCGGCGATGTGGGTGAGGTCGAGCGGCAACTCGAGTCCGGCATCGACGTGACCGGAGTCATGGACCGCGCCGGCCGCACCTTGTTGCACCTCGCGGCCTACGTCGACGTCCCGGACCTGGTGCCGCGACTCGTCGCCGCCGGCATGCGGGTCGACCAAAGGGATCACGCGGAGCTCACTCCGCTGCATCACGCGGTCGGTCACGACACACCGCCTCACGTCGTGCGCCAACTCCTCGACGCGGGCGCCGACCCAAGTCTCATCGTTGGCAGACATATTCGACCCGACGGACCATACATCGCGTTGTCCGCCCTCCACCTGGTCCGTTCCCGCCACGCGGCCCGCGTCATCGGATGGTTGATCGACCACGGCGCCGACCTCGAGCACAGCCTCATTGACATCAAGGGAACGGGCCTGATCCGTACGCCGCTGACCCACGCCGTAATCAACAACTATCCTGCGGAGGTCATTGTGGCTCTCCTCGACGCCGGAGCCGACACCACCGGCTTGACCCCCTATTGGCGGGAAGAGGCACGAGCGGCTGCCGACCGACTCGGCCGCACGGAGCTGAGCCGGCACCTGCGCGGCGACTGACCGGGCGACCATCCCAGCCGCCCCAGACGCGGGGCGGCCGGGCGCGCGTGATCACGGCCCGGCCACCTGGTTTACTCCACACTGATGCGACCCTATGATCCCCGCCTGCTGGTTCGGGTTCCCGACCTGCGCCGACCGTTCGCCGCGCTCAGCCTCACCGGGGTCGTCACGGCGGTGCTCGTCGTGGTGCAGGCCACCGCTCTGGCGAGCGCCGTCGCTGCCGCGGCGGCGTCCCGACTCGACGCGACCGCACTGCTGGTCTTCGCCGCGGCGGTCGCGGGGCGGGCCGTGGTTGGCTGGATCCGCACCCACGTCGCCGCGGCGGCGGCCGCGACGGCGAAGGCCCGCCTGCGTGACGACCTGGTGGGGGCCGTCGTGGGGCGGGGGCCCACGTGGCTCGCCGGCCACCACACCGGTGAGTTGGCGACGCTCGCCGGACGGGGGTTGGACGCGCTCGACGACTACATCGTCGGCTATCTGCCGCAGATGGTGCTCGCGGCGACCATTCCGGTCGCCGCGTTGGCGAGGCTGATCACGGCGGACTGGGGTGCCGCGATCATCGTCATGATCACGCTGCCGCTCATTCCGATCTTCGGTGCGCTGCTCGGCTGGCAGGCGCGACTGGCGACCGAACGCCAGTGGCGGCGCCTGGCCACACTCGGCGGGCATTTCCTCGACATGGTCGCCGGCCTGCCGACGCTGCGGGCCTTCGGCCGAGCCCAGGCGCAGGTGCGGGTGGTGCGACGCATGGCCGACGCGCACCGCGAGGCGACAATGGCGACGCTGCGCATCGCGTTTCTCTCCGGCGCGGTGTTGGAGTTCATCGCGACGCTGTCGGTCGCACTGGTCGCGGTGCCGGTCGGCCTGCGCCTGCTCGGCGGCGGGATGAATCTGGCGACCGCGCTGCTGGTGCTCTTCCTGGTGCCGGAGGTATATATGCCGCTGCGGGCGGCCGGAGCGAAGTTCCACTCCAGCATGGAGGGGCTCACCGTGCTCGACCGCACGTTCGCGCTGCTCGACGAGAACGAGAACGCGGACGAAAGCATGGAACACGGCGCGGACTCGGTTCAGGGCGAGCCGGGGCCCGAGGCCTCGCGCCGGCCGGGCGCCGGATGGCCGGGCGGCCGTCCGCGCGGTGAGATCCGATTCGACCACGTCACGGTGGAGTATGACCGGGCGGGCGAACGGGTCGTGGCGTTGCGTGACGCGTCCTTCGTCATCGAGGCCGGGCAGCGGGTGGCGATCGTCGGTCCCAGCGGTGCCGGCAAGAGCACCGTGCTCGCGGTGCTCCTGGGATTCGTCCGGCCCGCGACCGGACGGGTCAGCATCGACGGCGTCGACATCTCCGATGTGGACATTGACGAGTGGCGCCGCCATCTGGCGTGGGTGCCACAGCGGCCACACCTGTTCACCGCGACGCTGGCCGACAACATCCGTCTCGGCCAACCGCAGGCCGGCGACGAGGCCGTGACGGCCGCGGTCGCCGCCGCCGAGCTCGCCTCGGTCGTCGACGAGTTGCCCGACGGCCTCACCACGCTGGTGGGCGAACGGGGCCGGGGACTGTCGAGCGGTCAGCAGCAGCGGGTCGCCCTGGCCCGGGCGTTCCTGCGCGACGCGCCCGTGCTCATGCTCGACGAACCGACCGCCCGGCTCGACAGCGAGTCGGAGGCGGCGGTGGTCGCGGCGAGCCGCCGCCTCGCCGCAGGTCGAACGGCGGTCCTCGTGGCGCACCGGCCGGCGCTGCTGCGCGGAGCCGACCGCGTGCTGCGGCTCGTCGACGGGGTGGTCACCGAGATCGAACCGATGGTCGCAACGACCGATGAGACGACGAACGAGGACCGACGATGAGCGCGTCAGCGCCACTGCGCGCACTGCTGCCGCTGGCTCGCCCGTACACGGGTTATCTGATCCGGGCTGTCGCGCTCGCGACCGCGACCGAACTCGCCAGTCTCGCGCTCATGACGACCGCCACCTGGCTGCTGATCAGCGCCGCCGGTCGGCCGCCATTGAGCGCACTCGCGGTGGCGATCGTGTCGGTGCGGGCCCTGGCCGTCTCCCGTGGGGTGCTGCGTTATGGCGAACGGTTGGCCGGCCACGACGCGGTGCTGCGCGTGGTGACCGAGGTGCGGGTGGCGGTCTTCGCCCGACTGGTCGACGCCGGCGACGACGACCGGACCGCGCCGCGCACACCCGACGCGCTGAGCCGGCTGGTCTCCGATGTGGACGCGGTGCAGGATCTGGTCGTACGGGTGCTGGTGCCGGGCGCCGCAGCGGTGTTGGTGTCGGTCACCGCCGTCGGAGCGGCCGCACTGGTCAGCCCGGCCACCGCGGTCACCCTCGCCGCGGGTCTGGCCATCACCGCCGTGGCGCTGCCCGCCGCGGCAGCCCGGGTGACCCGCCGCACGGCCCAGGTCGTCGCGCCGCTGCGGGCCGAGTTCGCCGCCGCGACGGTCGACCTCGTGCGGGGCGCCGCGGAGTTGCTCGCCTATGGCGCCCACCATCGCGCGCTCACCGACGCCACCCGAATCGCGGGCCGGCTCAGCGTCCGGGAACGCCGCCTCGCGTCGCTCGGCGGCGCCGTCGACGCGGCCGGCCTCATCACGGTCGGGCTGACCGCCGCAGCCGTCACCGTCGTGGCGCTGGCGAACGACGTGCGCGGGGTGATGGTCGGCGTCCTCGCGGTGGGCACACTCGCCGCCGGCGAGTCGGCACTGGCGCTCATCGCGGCCGCGCGGCGGCGCACCGAGATCGGCGCGGCGCTCAACCGCGTCGCGGCGCTGCTGCCGGCCGGGCGCCCCGTGACGACCGAGGTGAAGCCCGACGCATCGGCCCCCGCAGTTGCATCAACCACAACTCCATCGACCACTGTGGAGTTGCGCGCAACCGGGGTTTCAGTGTCCTATCCCGACACGCCGACGCCCGCGTTGGCCGACGTCGACCTCGTCGTCGCTCCCGGCGGACGGGTCGCGGTCGTGGGGCCCAGTGGCGCCGGCAAGAGCACCCTTATCAGTGTCCTCACCGGACGCATGGGCGCGACCACGACAGCTCCCACAACGGCTCGGGTGAGCGGCTCGGTGCTCGCCGACGACGAACCGGTGGCCGAGATCGCCGACGACCGCCGACACCTCGTCGTCGGCGGGCTCTTCGCCGACGCCCACGTCTTTCACGCCACCGTCCGTGACAATCTGCGTCTCGGGCGGCCCGACGCGACCGACGAGGAGTTGACGCACTCGTGCACGGTCGCCGGCCTGTCCGGCTGGTTGACCGGGCAACCCGAGGGGCTCGCGACGGTCGTCGGCGAACAGGGGGGTCAGCTCTCCGGCGGGCAACGCCAACGGCTGGCCTTGGCCCGCGCGCTCGTGGCCCGGCCGGCCGTGCTGGTGCTCGACGAGCCGACCGAGGGCCTCGATCCCGCCGCCGCCGACGGGGTGCTCGCTGGGGTGCTCGCCGACGTCGGCGAGCATCGCGGGGTCGTCGTCGTCACCCACCGTCTCGCCGCGATGGACCACTTCGATGAGGTGCTCGTGCTCGACCGGGGTCGGGTGGTCGCCCGTGGTCGCCACGCGGATCTGGCCCGTGTCCCCGGCTGGTATCGCGACCAGTGGCTGACCCAGTCGCGGGCCGAAGCCCACTATCCGCGGGCCGACTAGGTCACAGGGCACTGCTGTCGATGGCCTCCGCCGGGCTGCGCCGCGCCACCTGCGGCAGCGGCTCGGTCAGCAGATTCTCTCCCACCCGCAACACGAGTTGCGGATGACCGGTCTTGCCCGCGAGGCTGCGCAACAACGCCCGTGCGCCTGGCACCTCGACCACCTCGCTGAGGGTCGAGCTCGCGAGGCCGACGGTGGTCGCGGCGAGCAAAACGGCGCTGGACGCCTCGCCGGCGCGCAGCCAGTCGTCCGGCTCGTCAGTGTCGGTGGAGATCGCGATATAGACCGCGTGGCTGTCGTCGCCGACACCCGGGTCGAGCCGCGGGTGTCCGCCGGGAGCGAAGTCGCGCATGGGCACCGGACGGTCGACCGAGGGCACCGCCAGCTCGGGGGGAACCCCGTCTCCTGGGGTGTCGCCGACGGCGGCGACCCGGTTGGTCCAGTCGGCGAACTCTTCCCGCGCTTCGGGGGTGTGGGCCTCGATCTGTGCCGCGGCCCGCGCCGCGAACGACAGAAACCGTAACTGCTTCGGGTCGATGACGTGCGCAACTGTTCCTTCGCGTGCCGCCTCGGCGCACAACGTCTCCACCACAGCGGCTGGCAGTGGTCGATCGGCGCGAAACGGTCGGCGATCGGTGCGGCGGGTCCGGATCGCGTGGTGCGCTTGCCGGTCGGCCGGATCGACGTCGTGGGGCCCGCCAACGGTGATTCGGGCAAGCAGGTCCGGGCGGCTCGGGTCGGGCACACGCCGCACATCCGGCTCCAAACCCTGCACGGCGAGCATGACCCGCGCGTGGTGCAGCGCGGTTCCGCAGCTGACGGTCAACAGCCGTCCGGCCGGGTCGATCGACTGCAGTTGCCGCTCGCGATCGGCGTAAAGTTCGGCCGCCTCGGGCACCACCCGCCACCGCCACGGCTGGGTGTTGGCGACTGAGGGTGCCCGCAGACTCTCCGCCGCCGCCTCATAGAGCGCGTCGGCGGCGTTCGGTTCGCCGTCCGACGGGGCTGTCGGGCGGTTGGCGCGGTTGGTCGGCTCGTTCACGGCGGCCTAACCTGCGCTCTCGGCGCCGGGAGGGTCGAACTCCCCGGCGGGTGTGGCGTCGATCCGTCGGGCATCGGACGTCACGGTGAGGTGTCGAGTGAACCAGTCCCGGGTATATGCCGCGACCGACTCCAACGCCCCAGGCTCCTCGAACAGGTGGGTCGCTCCGGGCACCACGATGATCTGGGTGGGGCACGTCATCTTCTCCCGGGCCGATTCGTTGAGGTCGAGCACCTCATGGTCGAATCCGCCGACGATGAACAGTGCCGGGCATCGCACCTGGGCGATCTGGTCACCGGCGAGATCGGGCCGGCCCCCGCGGGAGACCACGGCCCCCACCGCGGCGGGGCGGACGTCGTCGGCCGTCGGCTCGCCGCGACTGATGCGATCGGCGGCGGCGGTCGCGAGCGCGGCGGCCGCTCCGGTGCTGGCGCCGAAAAGCCCGATCGGCAGTCCGGCCGCCTCGGGCCGTTCCCGCAGCCAGTCGACGGTGTCGGTGAGGCGTTGGGTGAGCAGCGCGATGTCGAAGACGTGGCGACGGTCCAGTTCCTGCGCGGTGAGCAGGTCGACCAGCAAGGTCGCGATGCCGGCCTGATTGAGCACGTGGGCCACATAGCGGTTGCGGGGGCTGTTCCGGTTGCTGCCTCTGCCGTGTGCGAAGACCACCACGGCCACGGCATTGTCCGGCACGGTGAGTCGACCCAGCAGGTCCGCACCGCCGGCGGAGACCACGACGTCGGTGTCGGCTCGTGGTCGTGGATCGGCGTCGGTGGCCGTGTCGCGCAGGACGCTCACGACCTCGTCGTCGGTGGTCTGGTCGAAGTCGTCATAGAACTCGCCGATCGCGAAAAACGCCTCCGGCGTCGCCACAACGATCACCTCGTCTGCTTCGCCGCGCAAGTCGGCGACGGCGCTCGGCGCGGCGACCGGCAGCGCCAGCACAACCCGGATCGCACCGTGGGAGCGGGCGACGGCGCAGGCGACCCTCGCGGTGGCTCCGGTGGCGGCTCCGTCGTCGACGACGATGGCCGTGCGGCCCCGCACCCGCACGGCGGGTCGGTCGCCACGGAAGACGCGCAGCCGTCGGTCGAGTTCGAGGCGTTCGGCCGCCTCGATCTCAGCTAGATGTTGAGGGTTGAGCCGCACCATGCGCAGCACTCCGTCGTTGAGAACCCGCGCCCCGTCCTCCCCGATCGCCCCGAGGGCGAGCTCCGGCTGTCCAGGAACCCCGAGTTTGCGTACGACGAGCACGTCCAGTGGCGCGCCGAGCTCCCGGGCGACCTCGGCGGCGACGGGGACTCCGCCGCGAGGAAGGCCCAGCACGACGATGTCGCGTCCCCGCAGGTGTCGCAACGCGGTGGCGAGCCGGCTGCCTGCTTCCGTCCGGTTGGCGAAACGCGTCTCTGTGAGCCGCATCAGCCTCACCCCGTCCCACTCGCGTGAGCCACCCCGATGCCGCCGGGACATCCTCGTTCACCATAGCCCGAATGATGATCATCCGGAGACCTTCCGCGTGGCCGGCGCCGCGGGGGTGGCCTCGGCCGGGGAACACGACGGCGTCTCGGCCCGTGGCATGAGTGCCCGACGGGTCGGGACTTTGGTCCCTGTGCGCTCGGCCGGCATCCGAGTGACAGTGGAGATGGCACCCGCCGACGAAGAGATGAGCATTCGAGCTAGCGGAGAGGAATTGGACGGTCATTGCGACCGCCAGACCCACCATCGCCAAGATGGATTATCCGCGTGAACGAGGTTCATCATCACCCGCCGGCGGGTGCCGTCGCGTGGTCGCGGTGGCCGGGTCGGGCCGACGACGCGCGATCGCCTGCCACAGGTCGACGCCGAGCGGCAGCTCCCCGACATCGTCGATCTGACGCAGTGACGCGAGGCCGACCGCGAGCGCCGCGACCCCCGTTATCAACAGCAGCACCCGGGTCGCCGCTATGTCCACCGTGGCCAGGCCAAAGAGGTCAAGCCTCCGCGAGGAGCCGACTCCGACCGCGAATCCGGCGAGCGCGATCGTGGCCATCAGGGTGACCCGAACCGTGGTCTGCACGAAGGCGAAGACGCGTCCACGTACGTCGTCGTCGATCTCCCCACCCAACAACGTCACGCCGGACAGAAAGGCCATGCCGGCGCCGGCGCCGGTGAGCAGCGTGCCGATCACCGCGATCTCGAGGCGTGGCGCGATGGCGAGTTCAACGACCCCGACTGCGGCGAGCATGATCGACGAGGCGAACCAGCGCCGTCTCGACAGCGAACCGACCAGTCTCGGTCCGCCGACGATGCCACAGCCGAGTCCGACGAAGACCAGCGCGAAGAGGATCGCGAAGGTGGCGTCGCCGCCACCGAGGGACCGGGCGTAGAAACGGGCGACCCCGATCACCGCCCCGGCGGCGGCGAACGCGCCGAGCACACCGAGCACGAGGCCGCGAATGAGCGGCGTGGTGATGACGAACCACCAGCCCTCGACGAACGCCCGCATGGCGCCCCGGCGCATGGTCCGGCCGTCGGTGCTGCGCCCGGAGATCTCCCGGATCCCGGCGTAGACCACCCACGCGGCGGCGAGGAAGGTCAGCGCGTTGAGATACAGCGCGACGTCGAGCGGGTCGACGCCGCGGGGGGTCGGCAGACGGGTCAACGCCGCGAGGGCCAAGGCGGCGAGCACCGGCGTCACGCCGTACGTGGTGGCCAGGGTGAGTTGGTTCGCGGCCTCGAGCTGGTCCTTGGGCAGCAGGTTGGGCAGCGCCGCCTCTTTGGCCGGTGTCCAGACCAGCGCCGCGGTCTGCACGACGAACATGGCACTGGCGGCCCATGCGACGACGACGTCGGGTCGGTCCACCAGCAGGCCCACCGTGGGGATGGACGCGAATGCCACGAACCGCACCAGGTCGGAGACGACCATGGCGATCCGCCTGTCGAACCGGTCGGCGAGCACACCGGCGAACGGTCCGAAGATCAACGCCGGGAGTAGCTGGACCACGATGACCGAGCCGAACGCGAGCCCCTGCGCGACCGGGCCGGTGACCTGTTCCGTGGCGAACGCGGCGGTGGCGAGCAGTCCCAGCCAATCACCGAAGGCGGAGAGCCCGAGCACCAACCACAGCCGGCGAACCGGTCGGATCGTGAGCACTGCGGCCCGACCGGGCCGGCGCCCAGACGGCGCTGCGACCGGATCGGCCATCGGCCAATTGTCCCCGATCCCGGCCCAGTCCGGGGCTGGTTCGCCACCGAACCGGGGCGATATCGCCAGTGCCTCGCCGGGCTTGGACGGTTATCGGCGTTCCGGTTGACGCCGGGCCCGGTCGCGGGAAACGTAGGAGTTGACAGCGCGGGCTCGCGCTCGCTCACCGCATGATGGGAGAGGCGTCGACGTGCTTACCCTTACTGACAACGCGGTCTCCGCGATTCGCGAGATCACTTCGCAGGACGAGGTGCCGGACGGCGCGGTGCTGCGCATCGCCTCCGACCCGGCAGCCGGTTCGCTGATGCTCAGCCTGGTGCAGGAACCGGCCGATGGTGACGCGGTGGTCGACTCCGCCGGCGCCCGGCTCTTCCTCGACTCGCAGGCGGCGAACCTGCTCGACGACAAGGCTCTGGACGCGGCCATGGACACGGCAGGCTCAGTGCAGTTCACGCTCTCCGAACAGATCTGAGTCTGTCACGTCGCACATGGCGGACGGTCGTGGCGCGGTCGACCACGTGAGCTGACCGCGTCACGGCTCACCTCGCTTCGGCATCCACTGTGGGCAAAGACTGCTGCAGCTCCGCGCGCAGGGCCGGTGTGAGCACCTCGCCGGCCTGTTTGGCCAATTTGGCCATCTCATAGCCGACCACCCCGATGTCGGCTTCGCGCGAGGCGAGGCTCGCGAGAATCGAGCCGTCGCGGATCGCCATCACCATGAAATAGCCGCGGCCCATCTCGACGACCGTCTGGCGCACCTCGTCGCCGTCGAAGATGCGTGCCGCGCCCGACGTCACACTGACCAGTCCCGACGTCACGGCGGCGAGTCGGTCGGCGAGGTCGCGGGGCAAGTGGTCGGAGACCGCCACCAACAGTCCGTCGACCGAGACGACGACGGTGTGCGAGACGCCCGCCACGCGTTCGGCAAACGCGTTGACCAACCAGTTGAAGTCACGTGCTACCTGACTCAATGCCACCCGATGCTCCTCGTCCGAAACTATCACTTGCTGCTCCGTCGCTCGTCGCCATCAGTCTCGGCGGCCGCCCGCCGCACCCCGCCCGCGAGTCGCGACAGCGTCTCCGCCACCTCCGCCGGGTCCGCTTCGAATGGCTGGGTCGACCCCGCCGCCCCCAGCTGGTCGGTCGGCAAGTGCGCCATCGGGGTCCGGACCGGCAGGCCGCCGGACTCGACGACTCCAGCGGCGTCCGACGCCGGCGGCTCCACAGCCGGTATCGGAGGGGGTGCCACAGTGGCCGAGGCCGAGGCCGGGACGCGGGCCCGGCCGGTCGGAGCCTTCGCGGCCTTGGTTGACCGCTTCGGCGCCGACCGGCGAGCGCTGGCGGGCACCGATGCGGGGCTCAGGCCGCTCGCTCCGCGGTCTGACCACCAGATGCCGGCGCCGCCGCGCCCGGCGATGACGTCCTCGGCGCGGGTCGGCACCCGACGCACCGCGTCGTCGGTGGGACGTGGGCGACTGCGGGGCGCCGAGTCGGGGGTGGCCGCCTGACGCTCGTCGATGCTGCCGCCGATGGCGTCGTCATCGCCGGTCTCGTCGCGACCGGTCGAATCCGAACTGGACGGTTCACAGGTCGACGAAGCACAGTCAGCCGAGTCAAGGTCTGCCGGGTCGGGGCCGATCGGCGGCGCCGGAGCGAGCAACACCTCGGGGATCTGCACGACCGCCTCGAGGCCTTCGGTCCCGGACCGGAGCGAGACGGCGACGCCGTGGCGCTGGGCGAGGTGGCCGACGACGACCAGGCCCATCCGCTCGGCGGTGGCGACGTCGATGTTCACCGGTTGGGCCAGTTGTTTATTGGCCCGCGCGACAGCGTCGGCCGTCATGCCCATGCCCCGGTCCTGGATGACGAGCTCGGCACCGCCTGTCGCCGCCCAGCCGAGGACAGTCACCTCGGTGTCGGACGGGGAGAAGATCGTGGCGTTCTCGAGCAGTTCGGCCACGAGGTGCACGAGGTCGGCGACCGCGTGGCCCACGATGGCGAGGTCATCGGCGACGTCGTGGCGAACCCGTTGGTATTTCTCGATTTCTGCCGTGGCCGCGAGCACGACGGAGACCAGGGTGACCGGGTCGGCCCATCGTCGTGGGGTGTTTCCGCCAGCCAAGACCAGCAGGTTCTCGTCGTTGCGTCGCATGCGGGTGGCGAGGTGGTCCAACGAGAAGAGGTTGTCGAGCTGATCAGGATCGGTCTCCGACAGCTCCAAGCGGTCGAGCAACCTCAGCTGCCGCTCGACGAGAGTCTGGCTGCGTCGGGCCAGGTTGACGAAGATCGCGTCGACGTTGCTGCGCATCTGGGCCTGCTCGGCGGCGAGCCGCACCGCGCTGCTGTGCACCGCGACGAAGGCCTCCGCGACCTCCCCGATCTCATCCGAGGCTCGAATCGCGACCGGTTCGACCATTGTCGACGGTGCGGTCTTCGGTTCGGTGCGCAGTCGGTCGATGACGTCGGGCAGCTGCCGGTGCGCGACCTCCAAGGCGTGGTCGCGCAGCTGGTTGAGGTTGGTCGCCATGTTCCGGCTGATGAACAGCGAGGCGAGCAGCGCGCCGAACAACAACGCGAGGGTGCCCGCCGTCGCCGAGACCGTCATCCGCCACTGGTCGTCGCTGCGTTCAGCCGCCAATCCGGCCGCCACGGCGAGCAGCTGCACCTCCGCGCTGCGCATCTGCTCCAGCGCGGTCGTGCTGGCCAACCACCATTGGTTCGGATTCACGGTGAAGTCAGCGGCTGCGGCACTGTCCATCACAGCCTGTTCGAGACGGGCGGCGTTCTGCACGGCCTGGCCGGCGACCGCGTCGTCATAGCTGTTGACCGCGCCGGCGCCGGCCTCTGCCCGAAACCGTCCCAGGGCGGCCGCGCGCTGTGCCCGGGCATCGGCGGCGATGGCGAACTCACCGGGGCCGAACCCCTTGGCGACACACACGGCATAGAGATAGCCGCGAATGCGAGCGGTGAGCTCCTTGGCGCGGGTGAGGTTGGTGAAGGCCGCCACAGCCCGGCTGAGCTCTTGGTCTCCCGCCGCCGCCACCGACGTGGGCAGCAGCCGCTCGACGGCGGCGATCGTCTGCGAATACTGATCGAAGACGGCCTGCTGGCGATACCACCCGGCTTTGACGCCGGCCCGCAGATCGGCGAGTTTGCCCAGGTCAACTTCTGCCGCGCGATATGTCGCGGCGATGTCGGCCCGATCGAGTGCGGGGCGCACCGCGGCATCGAGAGCAACAACCGCACGGTCGACGGCTGTCCACTCGGGAGAGAGGTCCTCGACATTGGACTCGGTCGGGGGCCGGCCGGGTGCCGGGGCCGAAGCCAACAATCCAACGGTACGGTCACGCTCGCGTTGCAGTTCGTGCATCACCATCGTGACTTCGCGCCCGAGCGACACCTGCTCCGCGTAATCGTCCAGAGTGGTGGCTGAGCGGACGGAGCCATCCACCTGCACTCCGGCGATGAGCAGGAAGCCGCCGAGCGGCAACACCAGCACGGAGATGAGCTTCGTCCGCACCCGCCAGTCACGTGAACGCAGCGTCCGAAATAGAGAACGGCGTCGGTGAGTCGTGACCGCGGGTCGTCCCACACGTGGCCGCTCTCGCGACATGCTCACCCCAACCTCCGTACTCATCGTCGGCACCGACCGCGCGGCGGAGTCCATCTAACCGGTTTCGCGATTGGCACAGCAAGTCAGCCTCGGGTTGCCAAACTCTCAGCATGATCGACTGAATGGAGAGTTGAAAATACTCCGCGTACACGACAGGATACTGCGTGCGCTCACGCCGCGATGAGTGGGAATGCTTGAAAGGCTCTCGTTGGGAGGACGAGTTCGGTGCCCGCAGTTATCCGTGCCCGCACAATGGTCGCGACAGTGACCCGTGTGACCACCGCCCTCGCACTCACGATCGCTGGCTCCATCGCATGCACAGTCGACCGCGACCGCGCTGACCAGGCAAGACCCATCCCGATCGCACTGCTTTCACACTCCAGTGGCGACGCCGAGACCGATGGCGACGACGCCGTACGCGGTGCGCAGCTCGCTGTCGCTTTGATAAATAAGTCACACAATGATGTGCCGTTGCCGCTGAGCACCACCACCGGACTCCCCCGACTCGGCGGAGCCGAACTCACGCTTCTGACCGGGGACACGAAAGGCGTGTCAGCGACCGCCGATGAACAGACCGAGGCACTCGTCACCCGGGATCACGCGATCGCCGTCGTCGTCTCGGATACCGCGGATATCGCCGCGGGGATCGGACGCGACAGTCAACACCTGAGAGTCCCCGTTATTGATGCATATAGCACAGCCGACTTTCTCACTGAACAAGGCATGGGGTGGTATTTCCGGATCGGTCCGACCGACCGGACACTGGCCGATACGGCGTTCGCGTTGCTCCACGCCCATCACCGCACCGGCCAACGGTTGACGCTGCTGGTCGAGTCGGGCACCAAGGACGCCACCACGGCGGACACCGTCGCGGCTCTCGCCGCCCGGGACGGCCACAAGGTGGTTAAACGCCTTCCGTTCACCAGCACGGCCCGCGAGAGCACCATCCGCAAGTTGACCGACGTCGTGACAGGAGGACATCCGGACGCGGTGCTCGTCGTCTCCAGCTCACCGGCGTCCGGCGCGGTGATCGACGAGCTCGCCGGACGCCTCGGCGTGACTGTGCCGGTCATCGGCATCGGCTCCGGTTTCGGCACCCTGAGGCCGGCCGCCACCACCTCGGCGGAGATGCTCCGCACTGCGGTGTGGTCCGCCGACCTCGCGGTCCGAACCCCGGCTGGTCGAGCAGTGACCACAATGTACGAACGCACCTACAACCGGCCGATGACCGTCACAGCCGCCGACGCGTTCACGGCCGTGCTCACACTCGGAGTGGCGATCAACACGGCGGGCAGCCGTGACCCGGCTGCGATCCGGGCCGCGTTGCGGCAGACCTCGATCCCCGCCACGTCCACCATCATGCCGTGGGGCGGCATCAGGTTTGGCGACAATGGACAGAACCCGCTCGCGGCGGCGGTGATGGAGGTGTGGCGACCGTCCACGTTCCGGGTCGTCTATCCGGCCGAACTCGCCAACCGCACCTGGACCATGCCCGAGCCCCGATGGCCGGGACGGACTTGACCGCGCCATGGCATCGTCCGAAGTCTCCCCCCGAACGTCGCCCCTGCTGCTGCGCGGTGGCGCCCTCGCCGACGGCACGCCGGCCGACCTGCTCGTCCGCTCTGGTCGGATCGCGGCCGTGCTCGCACCCGGCGCTCCGGTCCCACCCGAACACGATCGTGCGACGCCGGATGACCTGCGATGCGTCGACGTCAGCGGACATCTTCTCGTGCCCGCTCCCGTCGAGCCGCACGCCCATCTCGACAAGGCACTGACCGCCGGTCTCGTCGACATGCCCGGGTTCGATCTCGTCGGCGCGGTGGCCGCGTGGCGGCGAATCTCGCGGACCCTCACCGAGGCCGACATCGTCGCCCGCGCCAGTGAGGCGCTCGATACCTATGTCTCCCACGGCGCCACCGCCATGCGCAGCCACGTCGACGTCGGAGGCGACGCAGGCCTGCGCAATCTCGCCGCGCTCGCCGCGGTGCGCGACGCCAACCGCGACCGATGCGACCTGCGGCTGGTCGCCTTCGCCGCGATGCCGCTCACCGGGCCGGGCGCGGCAAACGCCGAGGCACTCATGCGCGACGCGCTGGCAGCGGGAGCCGATGCGCTCGGCGCCTGTCCGGCGCTCGATCCCGACCCGGCCGGCTGCGTCGACGCGTGTGTGCGGATCGCCGGCGCGGGTGGGGCCGCGCTCGACCTGCACATCGACGAGACTCTCGACATCGGACTATCCACACTGGAGCATCTGGCGCGAGCAATCACCGCCGACCGATTCGACGGTGGCGTCGTCGCCAGCCACTGCGTCAATCTGTCCATGATGGACGACGATCGGTTCGCGATGATCGCGGCGGCGACCGCCGAGGCCGACATCAGCGTCGTCTGCCTGCCACAGACGAATCTCTATCTGCAGGGTCGGGACCGGCCGGTCGCGACTCCCCGTGGGCTCACCCCGGTGCGTCGGCTGCGCGCCGCCGGCGTTCGTGTCTGTGCGGGCGGCGACAACCTGCGCGACCCGTTCAACCCGATGGGCCGAGCCGATCCGCTGGAGACTGCCGCCCTGCTCGTGCTTGTCGGCCACGACACACCCACGTCCGCGTACGACTCGATCAGCACCGCAGCCCGCGCGGCGTTGCGCCTGCCCGCCGTGAGCATCACCGCCGGCGCCCCGGCCGAGATCCTCGCGATCCGCGCCCGGTCCGTGGGGGAGGCGATCGCCACCGCGCACCCCGACCGGCTCGTCATCCACGAGGGTCGGGTGGTGTCGCACACCACGACCCGCGTCGACACTTCACCACGTGCACGCCACCGGACCCATCTCGCCGCCGCTGGCGGCGATCGCGAGGAGAACATATGAGTGATGATCAACCCGCGCTGCTGACATTACGCGACGTCGACCTCGACTATCCGGGCGGGGCACATGTGCTCGACTCGGTGTCGCTGAGCGTGCGAGCCGGCGAGTTCGTCGCGATCGTCGGACCATCGGGATGCGGCAAGAGCACGCTGCTGCGTCTCGCGGCGGGTCTCGCCGAACCGACCGCAGGCACCCTCGAGCGCACCGCGGAGACAACCGGGGTCGTGTTCCAGGACCCGACGCTGCTCCCATGGCGCAGCGTGCGACGCAATGTGGAGCTGCTCTGCGAACTGCACGGTTTGCCGCGCAAGCAACGCCGCGCCCGAGCCGACGAGGCTCTCGCGAGGGTTGGCTTGAGCGAGGTGGCCAGCCACCGTCCCCGTACCCTGTCGGGCGGAATGCGGATGCGCGCCTCGGTGGCGCGTGCGCTGACCCTGCGTCCCGACCTGTTTCTCTTCGATGAACCGTTCGGGGCCGTCGACGAGCTGACCCGGGGCCGGCTCGGAGACGAGTTGCAGAACCTGTTCACCGCCGACCGCTTCGGCGCTGTCTTCGTGACCCACTCGGTCGCCGAAGCCGTCTATCTCGCCAGCCGAGTGCTGGTCTTCTCCACTCGGCCCGGTCGCGTCACGGGAGTCGTCGAGATTCCCGCACCCTATCCACGCCCGCCGAAGTGGCGGTTCACCGCGGAATTCGCGGCCCTGACAGCCGAGGTCTTCGCCCGTCTCAGCGGAGACGAGCCCACCCCGGTCACGACGACGGCAGCACGGGGCAGGAAGGCCACGGCATGAACAGTCCACAACCGACACCGACGCCGAGGAAGACGGCGACGAAACGGCGGACCGCCTCGGCGCAGACGAGTCAGGCCCAGTCGGATCAGGCGCTGTCGGATCAGGCGCTGTCGGATCCGGTGGAGCCACCGCCGGCGGAGGAGCGGCCGCCGACCCAGGCGAAGGCCACGAAGGCCACGAGGACCGGGAGGACGGCCAAGGCAACGGCCCGCGCCGCCGCGAGCGAGTCCACCCCGTCGCCGGCCGGCGACGAGACGGCGGCCACGACGGCGACCCCGGATCCGCAACCGGCCACCACCGCGACTCAGTCCGCCCCGACGGCGGCCGGATCGGCCGCGATGGCGAGGCTCACCGGCACGCTCGGACCGTGGGCGAGGCGCCTCGGTCGCCGGCTGGCCGCACCGGCTGGCGCTCTCGGCGTCGTGCTCATCGCGTGGTATGTCACGAGCTATCTGATCATCGACGAGGAGCTCCGTTTCCTGCTGCCGCCGCCGCACGCGGTGATCTCGGTCGCGCTGCTCGACCCTGACAATCTCGCCGAGCTTCTGCAGGGCGTGGCGCTTTCGGCGAGAGTGGCCGTCACCGGCTTGGCTTTGAGCGTGGTGCTCGGCGGCGGGTTGGCGATCGTGATGAACCGATCATCGTGGATGGAGCGCTCGGTCTATCCCTACGCCGTGGCGCTGCAGACAGTCCCGGTTCTCGCCCTCGTGCCGTTGCTCGGCTATTGGTTCGGCTTCGGCTTCGCCAGCCGGGTTCTGGTCTGCGTACTCATCTCGATCTTCCCGATCATCGCGAACACCCTCTTCGGCCTGCGCTCGGTCGACCCGGGACTGCGCGATCTGTTCCGCCTGCATCGCGCCGGTTGGCTGGCCCAGTTGCTCAAACTCAAGCTTCCGGCGGCGCTGCCAGCGATCTTCACCGGGCTACGCATCTCCGCCGGCGCCTCGGTCATCGGTGCGGTCGTCGGCGACTACTTCTTCCAGCAGGGCTCACCCGGCATCGGACAGTTGATCTCCATCTACCAGCGCAATCTGGAGCCGGAGAGGCTCTTCGCCGCCGCGTTTCTCGCCTCGATGCTCGGCCTGGCCGTCTTCTGGTTCTTCGGGGGAATCGCCCGACGGGTCAACGCGTGGCACGAGTCCGAATCAGACCTTCCCACTCGCTCGTCCGGCAGATCCACCCCATAGCGCCGACGAGCTCCGCCTGTCCGGTCACCCGACCGGCCTCCCCTAAGGAGACAGATGATCCGAATCACCACTGCCGCCGCCGTTCGGCGACGCTGGGCCGGTGTCGCCACGGCGATGACCGTCGCGCTGCTGGCTGGGTGCGGCTCCACGGACACTCCGAAGGCCGCCGGCCCCAGCCTGAGCCCAGGAGCTGGTGGGCTCGATCTCGCGTCGGTCTGCCCCGCCAACATCGTGGTGCAGGCGGCCTGGACCCCCGAGGCCGAACACGGTGCGCTGTATAACCTTCTCGGCGCCAACCCCACGATCGACGCCAACAAGAAGCGGGTGACCGGAGCGCTGGTCGCGCAGGGCAAGGACACCGGCGTCACGATCGAAATCAGGGCCGGCGGACCGGCGATCGCCTTCCAGAACGCCGGAACCCAGATGTACGCCGATCCGGAGATCATGCTCGGCCAGGTCTCCACCGACGACGCGATCGGCCTGTCCGCGAAGCAACCGGTCGTCGCGGTCGCCGCACCGTTCGACATCGCGCCCTACATGATCATGTGGGACCCGGCGGCGAACCCCACCTTCCACTCCATCGTGGACATCGGAAAGACCAAGACGACCGTGCTCTATTTCAACGGCGCGACCTACATGGACTATCTGACCGGTTCGGGCATCCTCAAACGCGATCAGGTCGACGGCTCCTATGACGGAAGCCCGACCCGGTTCGTCGCCGAGCGGGGCAAGATCGCCCAGCAGGGCTTCGCCACCAACGAGCCGTTCATCTATGAGAAGCAGCTGCCGATCTGGAAGAAGCAGGTGCAGTTCCAGCTCATTCACGACACGGGCTATCCCATCTATCCGGAGTCGCTGGTCGTGCGCGCGGACAAGAAAGACCAGCATGCCGCGTGCCTGAAGAAGCTCGTGCCGATCGTGCAACAGTCACAGATCGATTTCGTGAAGAACGCGGCCAGCACCAACGAACTCATCATCAAGCTCAACGACGCCTACAAGGGTTTCCCCTATTCGAAGGACCTCGCCGCCTACAGCGTCGAGCAGCAACTCAAGCTCAAGATAGTCGGCAACGGAACCAACAACACCCTCGGTGACTTCGATCTCGACCGGATCAAGCAGGTGATCGAGATCGTGGGGCCGATCTATGCCGGGCAGCGCAAGGAGATCAAGAACAACCTGACACCGGCCGACCTGGTCACCAACGAGTTCGTCGACCCGGCGATCAGGCTGTCGTGACGGCCTTCGTCATGATGGGCTGAGCCGACCGACGGTTCTTCAAGACCGAGCCTGGTACGGGTCGGCAGCCCGACCCGCCAGCCTGGTTGGCGTCATCAGCAGTTCATGGGTGGGGGGCGGTGCATTTCGCGCCGCCCCCCACCCATATCGCTCCCCACCCATATCGCGGACGCCAGCATGACGCCGCCTCGTGCACACACTTTGCCCCTCGCGAATCCTCGTCGCAGAGGTCCGCTGTGCAACCGCACACGTCCTCCACTGTGTCCACTCGTCTGAAGACGCAGGCTCACAGATCGTGGCGTTTGCGGGTCGTTGCAGCGACCCGCAAACGCCACGTTGACGAGATCAGTGTCCGAGCGATCACCCGGTGATCAGCCGTTGACCAACGTGGCGAAGAGCTGGGCATAACGCAGCAGGTGCAGGTCTCCGACGAAGTGGTCTCGCACGAAGCCGCGGGCGGCCGCGCCAAGGCGCGCCGCCCGATCTGGCTCGTCGAGCAGCCCACGCACGACGGCGCCGAAGGCGGCGAGGTCGGTCGGGTCGGCGAGCAGCACTCCGACGTCGGGGTTGATCTGGTCGACGATGCCCCCGACCGCAGACCCGACGACGGCCCGCCCCTTCCACATGCCTTCGGAGACGGTGAGGCCGAAACCCTCGGCGAGACTCTTCTGGGTGATCACCCGCGCCTGACGTTGAAGGGCGTTGACCATCGCCCCGTTCTCATCCACGTCGATCATCGGCAAGGTCACCAACATGATCCGGTCGCGCACGGTCGACGGCAAGGCTTGCCACTGCGCGAGACATTCGGTGAAGACGAGCGCGCCCTCCGGGTCGTCGGCGACGCCCTCGACGGCGGGGCCGGCGAGCACGAGAAATCCGTCGCCGGTCGGCGCGACGTGGTCGGTGAAGGCACGCATCACCCCGCTCATGTCCTTGAGCCTGTCCCACCGGGAGATCTGGACCACCAACGGGTCGTCGGGGCCCGGTTTGGTCTGCGCCACGACAGCGGCCGGGTGGACGACGACGCCGGGAGTGCCGTCGCGGCGGGTGAAGTGGCCCGGGCCTCTCGGCTCGACGCCGGCGAGCACGCCGATCTCGGCGAGGATGGCGTGCACGGTCTCGGTCGTGAGGTCCTGGTTTTTCGGCGAGAAGGGGTCGATCGATGGCGGAATGACCCAGACTTTCGGCTCCGGCAGAAAATCGGGCGCGTAGGAGTCGTGGCTGAAGACGCAGGCCTCGGCCTGGTCGAGGTGTGGGCGCAGAAAGTCCCACGCGGTGCGGGTGTGTTCGTTTTGCCGGTCGGCGCCGATGTGGCAGCGCCACACGACGTGGGCACCGGCGGCGGCGAGTGGGCCGATGAGGGCGGCGGTCTGCGGGTCGTGCAGCAGGACCAGGTCGCCGGGGCGGATGTGCTCCCTCAACGCCGCGAGATTGTGTCCGGCGACGGCGGTGAAGTGCCTCTCCTCGCGTGGGCCGAGCGGGCCCGCGTCGCCGGGTTGGCCGTGGATGTGATTGTGCAGGCGTTTGGTGATGCGGAAGAAGTCGGCGTCGCCGCCGATGATGAACCAGCGGATGTCGATAGCGAGATCGCGGGTGTAGCCGACGAGGCCGCGCAGCATTTCGGAGACGCCGCCTCCGGTCGCGGTGGAGCTGAGGGTCCAGATAACGCGGCCGGCCGCGAGCCGCCGGAATCGGGCCGCCGCGTCGAGCAGTCGGACCGTGCGGGCGAGGCCGACGACGTCGACGAATTCGGCGATCGGCCGTCGGGGAATATCCACCGGTCGAGGTTCCCCGTCCACCTCCTCATGATGGGGTGTGGGACCGCTCGAGTCGGTGTGGTTGTGGGAATTCTGCGTCAAGAGGCGCTCAGTGCCGCGCGGCTGTGCTAGGCTCACGCCGTACGTTGTGATCTTCGTTTGTCCGCTTTTGAAGCGCCTGAGGGGATTCATGCCTCAGGCGCTTGTGTCGTTTCGGCGCCGGAAGTCGAAGGTGATCAGCGCGCACCCTCGGGCTCACACAGTGTGAGCCTGATTGCCTGGCAAGGAGTAGGTATGGCAGTCGGCACAGTGAAGTGGTTCAACGCGGACAAGGGCTTCGGCTTCATCACTCCGGATGGTGGCGGAGCCGACGTGTTCGCGCACTTCTCCGCCATCGCCTCCAGCGGTTTTCGGACACTTAACGAAAACCAGCGGGTGGAGTTCGAAATCACCCAGGGCCAGAAGGGGCCGCAGGCCTCCAACATCCGGCCGCTGTAACACCCAACGCGACGCCGATCGGCTTCGAGGCCACCAGCCTCGAAGCCGGTGACACGTCAACCGGGGCGCCCTCTCGCATATGCGGGACGGCGCCCCGGTTTGTTGTTGTCGACGTGTCGGCGATTTCTGGGTCGCCTGGGACGGGTCGACACCTATGCTGATGGGCACTGGCGAATTGCCCGGATTACGCACTATTGGGTGTGATCAGAACCTCCGGGTAGGTCCGCGCGAGAAGGGTGGCTGGCGTGACCCACACCGACGACGCACCGGTCGTGCACATCCTGTGGATGAACGGCGGCCTCAGCTGCGACGGCGACTCCGTCGCGCTGACCGCGGCGACCCAGCCCAGCATCGAAGAGATCGTCCTCGGAGCGCTGCCCGGCCTGCCGAAGATCGCCGTACATTGGCCGCTCATCGACTTCGAGTGCGGCCCGGAGCACGGCGCCGACAGCTTCATCGACTGGTGGCACAAGGCCGACCGGGGTGAACTCGAGCCGTTCGTGCTCGTCGTCGAGGGTTCCATCCCCAACGAAAAGATCAAGTCCGAGGGATATTGGTGCGGGTTCGGCAACGACCCGGCGACCGGTCAGCCGATCACCACCAGCGAGTGGCTGGACCGGCTCGCACCGAAGGCGACGGCGGTGCTCGCGGTCGGCACCTGCGCGACATACGGCGGGATTCACGCCATGCAGGGCAATCCGACGGGCGCGATGGGCGTGGCCGACTATCTCGGCTGGAAGTGGACCTCCAAGGCCGGACTGCCGATCGTCAACGTGCCCGGCTGCCCGATCCAACCGGACAACCTCAGCGAGACCCTCGTCTATCTGCTCTATCAGCTGACCGGGGCGGCGCCGATGATCCCGCTCGACGAGGCGCTGCGCCCCACATGGCTCTTCTCCGCCACCGTGCACCAGGGCTGCGACCGGGCCGGCTACTACGAGCAGGGCGAGTTCACCGACTCCTACGGCACCCCCGAGTGCCTGGTGAAGATCGGCTGCTGGGGACCGGTCGTCAAGTGCAACGTGCCCAAACGGGGCTGGATCAACGGCGTCGGCGGCTGCCCCAACGTCGGCGGCATCTGCATCGCCTGCACCATGCCGGGCTTCCCGGACAAGTTCATGCCGTTCATGGACGAGCCTCCGGGGGCACATGTCTCCGCGGCCGCGAGCGGCGTCTATGGCCGGCTGGTGCGCACCCTGCGCGGACTCACCCTCGCCACCGCCGACCGCGAGCCACGCTGGCGCACCCGCGGCGAGCGGTTGCTCACCGGCTATCGGCAGCCGTGGTGAGTGTCCACTGTGATGCCGGCAAGCAGAGAGGCTTAGTGATCGCACAATGACAACGACGGCGAGCGGCGGCGACCTGGTTGAGATGGCCTGGGA
Organism: uncultured Actinomycetota bacterium; assembly: GCA_963736695.1. GTDB lineage: Bacteria > Actinomycetota > Actinomycetes > Mycobacteriales > Micromonosporaceae > CAVTPU01. The sequence goes on along the minus strand of CAVTPU010000004.1, from coordinate 116,595 downwards.
CCCGATCACCCGGATCGTGGGAAGTCTCGGCATCTACACGAAGATCGATTTCAAGCAGAAGCGGGTCGTCGAGTGTCACAGCACCTCGTCGATCTTCCGCGGCTACAGCATCTTCATGAAGGGCAAGGACCCACGCGACGCGCACTTCATCACGAGCCGCATCTGCGGCATCTGCGGCGACAACCACGCGACCTGCTCGGTCTACAACCAGAACATGGCCTACGGCGTGCGCCCGCCCCACCTCGCCGAATGGATCATCAACTTGGGCGAGGCCGCGGAATACATGTTCGACCACAACATCTTCCAGGAGAACCTGGTCGGGGTGGACTACTGCGCGCGGATGGTCGGCGAGACCAACCCGGGGGTGCTCGAGCGCGCCAACGCCACCGAGGCGCCGCACGCCGCCGAGCACGGCATGCGCACCATCGGCGACATCATGCGTTCGCTCAACCCGCTCGAGGGCGAGTTCTATCGCGAGGCGCTCGCCGTGAGCCGCTACACGCGCGAGATGTTCTGCCTCATGGAGGGCCGCCACGTGCACCCCTCCACGCTCTATCCCGGCGGGGTCGGCACGGTCGCCACCGTGCAACTGTTCACCGACTATCTGACCCGCCTCATGCGTTATGTGGAGTTCATGAAGAAGGTCGTGCCGATGCACGACGACCTGTTCGACTTCTTCTATGAGGCGCTGCCCGGCTATGAGGAGGTGGGCCGCCGACGCGTGCTGCTCGGCTGTTGGGGCAGCCTCAACGACCCGCGCCACTGCGACTTCACCTATCGCAACATGGCCGAGTGGGGTCGCAAGATGTTCGTCACGCCCGGTGTGGTCGTCGACGGCAAACTCGTCACGACCAGTCTCGTCGACATCAACGTCGGCATCCGGATCCTGCTCGGCCACTCGTTCTATGAGGACTGGACCGACCAGCCCATGTTCGTCACCCACGACGAACTCGGCAATCCCATCGACCAACGACACCCGTGGAACCAGCACACGATCCCCCGGCCCGGCAAGCGCGACTTCGACGACAAATACAGCTGGACCATGTCGCCGCGCTGGTTCGACGGCACCGACCATCTGCCGCTCGACACCGGCGGCGGCCCGCTAGCCCGCCTGTGGACGACGGCGCTCGCCGGCCTCGTCGACTTCGACTATGTGCGCGCCACCGGACACAGCGTGGTCATCAACCTGCCGAAGACCATGTCCAAGCCCGAGGCGCGTTTCGAGTGGAAGATTCCCCAGTGGAGCAACGCACTCGAACGCAACCGGGCCAGAACCTACTTCCAGGCGTACGCCGCGGGCTGCGCGCTGCACTTCGTGGAGCAGGCCCTGGCCGAGATCCGCGCGGGGCGCAGCACCACGTGGACTCCGTTCACGGTGCCCGACGACGCGGCGAGCTGCGGCTTCACCGAGGCGGTGCGCGGTGTGCTCTCGCACCACATGGTGATCCGCGACGGGAAGATCGCCAACTATCATCCCTATCCGCCGACGCCGTGGAACGGCAGCGTGCGGGACAGTTACGGCACCCCCGGACCCTATGAGGACGCCGTGCAGAACACGCCGATCTTCGAGGAGAACCCGCCGGAGAAGTTCAAGGGCATCGACATCATGCGGGCGGTGCGCAGCTTCGACCCGTGCCTGCCCTGCGGTGTGCACATGTATCTCGGCGATGGCAAGGTCGTGCGCACCACCCACACGCCGATGGCCGTGACCCTCGCGACATGATCATCGATCGGGTCGAGCCAGACGGGTCCGGCGCGACGCCGGTGGCCGCGACATCGGTGGTCGCGGCGCCAGCGAGCCGGGTTGCGCGCCACGGCGTCGCCACCACCGACACGCAATCCGCCGATGCGGAGATCGCCTCGGTCATTGAGCGCGTCGACTCTCTCATCGACGAGGTACGCGCGGCGGACCCCCGGGCCGCCGCCGCAGCCGACGCGCTCGCGCGGGAACTGGTCGGCCTCTACGGCCTCGGACTGGCCCGCCTGATGGGGCTCATCACCGCGAGCGGCGACACCGAACTCGCCGCACACATAGACGCCGACCCGCTGCTGTCGAGCCTGCTGCGGGTGCACGACCTGCGCCCGGTCGCGGGCTCGCCGGTGGACCGGGTCGGCGACCCACCCGCCCCGCCGGTGGGGCCGGTCGCCCCACCACCCGGCCGAGCCACCCTGCCTCTGGTCGGGATCGGACGGCGGCGGGCCGAGCCCGCCGCCGTCGCGCCGCCCGGGCCGTCCTGCGAACTGTGCTCGGTGGCCGTCGCCGACGAGCACCGCCACCTCGTCGATCTGGACAGCCGCCGAATCCGATGCGCCTGCACCGCCTGCTCGCTGCTGTTCGAGTCGCGCGGCGGCGACGAAGCGGGGCGGGCCGGGACTCGTTATCGGGCCATCCCCGCACGGGTGCACACCGATCCGGCGAACCCGCTGCGCCCGGCCGACATCGACCGGCTGGGGGTGCCCGTGAGCGTGGCGTTCTTCTTTCACTCCACCGCCGTGGGTGGGCCGGCAGCGTGTTTCCCGAGCCCGGCCGGGGCCACCGAGAGCGAGGTCGACCCGCAGGTCTGGGCCGCGTTGTGCACCAGGCACCCGCTGCTCGGCGCGATCGCCCCCGATGTGGAGGCGATCCTCACCCACCGCACCCCTGAGGGTGTCGAGGCGTTGCTCGTGCCGATCGACGTCTGCTATGGCCTCGTCGGTGAGGTGCGCCGGCATTGGACCGGTCTCGAGGGCGGACCCGTCGCCCACGAACGGGTCGTGCGGTTGTTCGACCGCCTTCGCGACCGTGCCACGGTCATGCCCACCGCCCCGACCCGAGGCGCGCCATGATCGGCCTCGAGTTCGCCTGTCTCGACGCCCGACCCGACCGACACGCGGCCACCCCGACCCTGCGGTTCACCGTGCGGGCCGCCGAGACCACCGGGGTGCGGGTGCACGCGATCGCCCTGCGCGCGGCGGTGCGCATCGAACCGGCGCGACGCGACTACACCTCGCGCGAGGCGCGACGGTTGCGGGACCTCTTCGGTGACCAGTCACAGTGGGACCGCGCGCTGCAGGCGATCGGGCTGGCTCAGGTCTCCACCGTCGTCCCGGGCTTCACCGACAGCCGCGACTTCGAGCTCGTCGTACCCTGCACATATGATCTTGAAGTTGCCTCGGCGCGATTTCTGCACGCCGTCGAGGAGGGCGTGGTCCCCCTGCGGCTGCTCTTCAGCGGCACCGTCTTCAGCGAAGCCGACGGCGGGCCCTCCGCCGCCGGCGTGCCGTGGGTTCGGCCGGTGCCGTGGAGCTGCGAATGCGAACACCGACTGCCGGTCGACGTGTGGCGCGACACCATCGACGGCCACTTCCCCAACAGCGGCTGGCTGCGGCTGCACGAGTCCACACTCGACGAACTCGGCGGATATAAATCCCAGCACGCGCTGCCCACGTGGGACGCGACCATCACCCACCTGCTTGGACAACACACGAGGATGAGTCCGGTATGAACCTCGACACCGCCCGCGCCGTCGCCGACGCCACCCTCTATGAGGGTTACATTCTCTATCCCTATCGCGCGTCGGCCGGCAAGAACCGCAGTCGTTGGCAGTTCGGCGTGGTCATGCCGACCGCCTATGTGCGCCGGTCCACCAACGAGTCGGCGCTCACCCAATCGGAGTGCGTGCTCGCCTGCCAACCGGACACCACAGTGACGATCCTGCTGCGATTTCTGCAGATCCAGCGCCGCACCGTGCACCGCGTCGACCCGACCACCGGCGGGCACGTCGCCGTTGCCATGCTCGCCACCGCCGACGGCGACGTGCCCGCGTGGGACGAAGCGGTCGAACGCGAAGTGCGGCTCGAGGCGGGCATCGCCGACCTGCTGCGGGCCGACCGCGCCGATCCCGTGCACTGTGACCCTTCGGTGGAGGTCGAGGTCGCACGGTCGGCGACCGGTGAGGTCGTCGGCGAGATTCGGCGACACCGGCACCGCCTCGACGCCGTCGTCACCGTGACCGCGACCCCGGTCGAGGCGACCCCACCGGCCCGCCCAGGCTGCGCGACACCTGCGAGTGCGCGAAGCCGTGCGGCTGCGGGTGCAGGTCACCAACCTCACCGAACCCGACCACGAGGTCACCGACCGCGACAGCGCCGTGCCGGCCGCACTCATCGCCGTGCACACGATCATCGGCGCGCACGGCGGCCAGTTCGTCTCGGCGCAGGACCCGCCGGGGTGGGCCGCCGCCGCCGTGCGGGACTGCGTCAACATCGGCAGCTCCCCGGTGCTCGCGGGCGAGGCCGGCGTCGACGACGTCATGCTCTGCTCGCCGATCATCCTCTATGACCACCCGGCGATCGCCCCGGAGAGCCCGACCGAGCTCTATGACGGCCTCGAGATCGACGAACTGCTCGCCTGGCGGGTGCTCACCCTCACCGACGCCGAGCGGCGGGAGGCCAGGGCGACGGACGCGCGCGCCGCCGCCCTCATCGACCAGATCGACCAGATGGATCCGGGTACGCTCGCGGGGCTGCACGGCGCGATCCGGCAACTGCGGCCCGTCGGAGCCGAGTCGGACTTCGACGACCTGCTCAACGCGCCCGCCCCCACCACGATCGCCATCGAAGGAACCGTCGTCGGCACCGGGCAACAGGTGCGCCTGCGGCCCGGCACCCGCCGCGCTGACGCACAGGACATGTTCCTCACCGATCGGATCGCCACCGTGCAGGCGGTGCTCGTCGACCTCGACGACCAGCCCTACCTGGCCGTGACGTTGACCGACGATCCGGCGGCCGACCTGCAGCTCTCACACGGCCGCTATCTCTATTTCAGCCCAGACGAGGTGCAACCATGCCCGTGACCCCGCCTACGGCCGAGCGGATCCTCGTCGCGGGGCTGGGCAACATCTTCCTCAGCGACGACGGCTTCGGCGTCGAGGTCCTGCGTCGGCTCGCCGAGCGCACACACGAGCAGCCGGTGCGGCTTCTCGACATCGGCATCCGGGGCATCCACCTGGTGCACGAGGTGCTCGACGGGTGCGCGGCACTCATCCTCATCGACGCCGCGCCGCGCGGTGCGCGGCCGGGCACGATCTCGGTGATCGACGCGAGCGCCGAAGAGCCGGGCGGCCCGCCACTGCTCGACCCGCACGACCTCGCCCCCGACGAGGTGTTGCGCCTCCTGCAGCAGTGGGGCCACCGGCCCGCCCGGATCTGGGTCGTCGCGTGCGAACCGCTCAGCCTCTCCCCCGGCATCGGACTCAGTCCGGTGGTGCGCGAGCGCATCGACGTCGCCGTCGCCGAAGTCGAACGGGTCATCGCCGACGTGCGGCGAACTGTCGCACGCGACACGGAGAGGGAGTTGGCGAGATGAAGAAGAGTTTGATCACCGCGGCGGTCGTCGCGGGAACGGTGGTGCTGGTCATCCGGATGTTGCCCGACATCCAGCGTTATCTGCGCATGTCCCGCATGTGACCGCCGACGTCCGGTCGCGGGCTCGACAACGACTGCCCGCCCCAAGAAGCGGTGGCGTGTATGACATCGTGATACGTTCGGCCGCGTCGGCCCGCGCGTTGGGCGGTGTCGAGTTGGATGAATGGCGGAGGCGAGTTCTATGACCGGGCCCGACTTCGAAACGATGAGCAAAGACGAGGTCATCGCGTGGTTTCGCACCACCGATGACGTTTCGCCTGTTCTCACGTCGATGACACCGGCGACCGACGTGGTCAGTCGCCCGTCGAATGACGAATCACAATGACGCTGGCCAGCGGAGCCGCGAGTCTCACAGTCCGGCGTCGTGCGCGAGCAACGCGACCTGGGTCCGATTGTTGAGATCGAGTTTGGTGAGTATCGACGAGACGTGGGCCTTGACGGTGGCCACGCTCATAAACAGCGTGTCGCTGATCTCCGCGTTGGACCTGCCCCGACTCACCGCCGCGGCGACCTCTCGTTCCCGCTCGCTGAGCTTGCCGAGCACACGTCTGGCGTGCCGCTGGCGGGCGTCCGCGTCGACGCTGCCGACGTGGGTGATGAGTTGGCGAGTGACCGCCGGCGAGAGGATCGGGTCGCCGGCCGCCACCCTGCGTATCGCGTGCAGGATTTCGGCGGGCCGGGTGTCTTTGAGCAGAAAACCGCTGGCCCCGGCGCGCAGTGCCCGCAGCACGTATTCGTCGGCGTGAAACGTGGTCAGCACGATGATCTCCGGCTTGGCGGGCCGGGCACGCAGTAGTTCGGTTGCGGCGAGACCATCGAGCGTGGGCATGCGGATGTCCATCAAGACCACGTCGGGAGCGTGGGCGTCGACTGCCGAAAGCACCTCGGTCCCGTCGCTCGCCTCACCAACGAGAGCGATGCCTGACGCGACGTTGAGAATCATCGCGAGGCCAGTCCGCACATAGGGGTCGTCGTCGACAATGAGGACCCGGATCACGTCATTCACGTCGGCCACGGCAGCCAAACCCACAGACGAAAGTCATCGTGGGAGGTGCGGCCACACTCCATGCGTCCGCCTGCGAGACCGACTCGTTCGGTGAGGCCGATGAGGCCGCTGCCAGAGCCGGGGATCGGCGGGATGTCACTGGTCTCGACCGGACACGGGTTGCGAATCTCGATGGTCAGGCCATCACCTCGTGCACCGCTCACGGCCACCGACACCTCGGCACCCCGCGCGTGCTTGCGCCCGTTAGTCAGTCCCTCTTGAACGATCCGGTACGCGCTGCGGCCAACCGCCACCGGCACAGTCGCGGGGTCGGCCACCCGAAAGTCCAGGCGCACTGGAGTCTCGGCCTTCGTCGACTCGCCGACCAGATCGGGCAGATCGACCAGCGTCGGTTGGGGCCGATCAGGCGCGTCGTCCATATCGTCGCCGGCCCGGTCCGCGCGCAGCACGCCGATCACTTCCCGCAGATCCTCCAACGCCTGGTGGGCGTTGTCACGGATGACCCCTGCGGCCCGGACGATCTCCTCCGGCGGTCGCTGCGCACATAGTTCCAATGCCCCGGCGTGCAGGCTCACCAGCGAAATGCGGTGAGCGAGAACATCATGCATCTCCCTGGCGATCCGATGGCGCTCGTGTCGGCGAGCTTGGGCGACCCGGTCCGCTTCGCCGCGCCTCGCGCGCTCTCGCTGTGTCTGGGCGAGTTGGCGACGTGCTCGGATGAACATCCCCCACGCCACAGCCGCCGCCACGCAGACCGCTCCGAGCGCCGCCTGCGGCACACTCGGCGACGGGCCTGACCAGACAAGTGCGCCGACGATCGACGCGGCGGCGAAACCCGCCGTGACCTGGGCGACCACCGCGAGCCGCCGGCGCGCCGCCACACCGAACAGCGCGATGAGCGCCACACCGGACGCGGCGGTGGAGAAGATGCTCAAGCCGATGATGGTCACAGCGATGCCGACGGGCCACCGTCGGCGCAGCCACATGGCGAGACAACTCACCCCGCCGAGCGTGGCGTCGAGGACCAGCGTCGCCGCACCGATCCCTCTGCTCGCGTTGTCGCCATAGGCGAGCGCCGTGAAGCAGGCCGCCGCCAGGAACCACACCATGTCGATCGCCCAGTCACGTGACAAGCGTCGACCGGAGGGGGTCTCGGCGAACACCGGCATCGTCACGATCCGACGATACGGGTGTCGCCGGGCTCGCGACATCCGACCAAAGTCGGTGGGTTTTCCCCACTTCGGTCGAAGCGGATCTCGACTTTCGCCTCAGGCAGCAGCCCTCTCACAGCCGGCACGCTGATCGCCATGACACATGAATCATCGGACGCGAGTGTTCTGCGGCGCGCTGGCCTGACCAGCGTCGCCGGGGGCCTACTGTTTATCTTTGTCTTCGCCTGGGTGATCGTCTTCGCCGGTCCCGAGCCGGCCGGCGTTGATGGGCCGATCGCCAGATTCCCCGAGATCGAAGCCATCCGAATCGTCGAGAACGGTCTGTATCTGGCCGTCCTGGCACTATGGGTCCCGACCTATCTCGCCCTCTATCGCGGTCTGCGCCGCCAACGGCCAGCGTCGGCGCTGTTCGGCGGAGCCCTCGGCGTCCTCGGTCTGGGTGTGTTCGCGGCTGGCGCGATCCCGCATGCCGCGACTTCCCGGCTCTCCGATCTTTACCACGCGGCGGGGGCGACGTCTGACGACCGACGCACGCTCGCGCTGGTGTGGCACGGGGTTCAGGGCATCTTCGACGCGCTGGTCTTGACCGGCCTGCTTGTTACGGCGGCCGCCGTGGTGGTTCTTGGCTTGGCGATGCGTGCCGTCCCCGCGTTCGGCACACCGACGGCGTGGCTCAGCACATCGTTCGGTGCCACCGCCGCCGGTGCCGGAATGTTCGCGCTCATCGAACCGACGTCACCCGTGGCCGCGCTTGGCGTCATCACTCTGATCTTCTTCCATCTCAGCATCGGATGGCGAATGTATCGACTGTCCGCAATGGAGTCAGCGCCGACCCCGTGAGATCGGCGGGCGCGGCGCAGCGGGTGCGCTGAGGCGAGTCACGTCGGGACGACCTGTGTCCGGCACCATCGGCTGTGACGACAGCTTCTGGCGCCGGACACGGGTGACAGTCCAACTGGCGTGGGTTACTCGTCGCCGCCGAAGTCGTCACCGGAGTCGTCGCTCTCGAAGACCTCTTCGAAGACCTCTTCAAAGACCTCCTCGGCGACCATGCCAGCGGCGAAACCGACCGCCGCGCCGCCAACCGCCGCGCCTACACCTGATCCGTGATGCCCATGGCCATGGTGCGCCTGGTGCCCGTACCCGTGGCCGCCGTGTTGCGGCGCGTGCCCATATCCGTGTCCGTGCTGCGTCGGAAAGCCGTGCCCCGGCGCGCCGCGGTGGCCGCCGACGCGCGCGTGATGCGCGTCGATCGTCTGCCGCAACCACGCGTCGACCTGCGCGGCCCAGTCCACAGTGGCCGCGTCGGCGTGGCCGACGTGATAACGGGCGATCTGGTCGTGTCCGGCGGTGAAGAACCCGCCCCGCTTGTCGACCTCGATCACCACGTCCATCCCATGTGGAGTCGCGACGAAGGTCACCTCGACCTCGTTGATCCCGTGCGCGTAGTGCGCCGACGGGTGGAACGCGATCTCCTGATAGAACGGCAAAGTCTGCTGTACGCCGTAGAGGTGACCCGACTCGAGATCGGCGCGCGCGAATCCGAAGCCGAGCTGGGCGAACGCGGCGAGGATGCGCTCCTGCACCGGCAGCGGATGAACGAGGACCTGGTCGAGGTCGCCCTTGTCGACCGCGCCGGCGATCGAGACCTCGGTGCGCAGCCCCATGGTCATGCCGTGCAGATGCTGACCATAGACGTCAGTGATCGGGGTCTCCCACGGCACCGCCACCTGGAACGGCAACGACACCCGCTGGCCCTCTCCGAGCCGCATCCCGCCCGCGACGCCGACCCGGTGGAACTCGACGTGGCGGTCGAACTCGACGTCATCGGACTCGACCTCCACGCGGGTCACCAACCCGACGGTGATGTGTTCGATGGTCACGTCGTGGCTGCCGCCGGCCAGGTTGACCTGGCCCTGCAGGAACGATCCCGGCTGGGTGTTCGGATTGGACAGGACGGTGTCGACGCTTGGGCCGCCGACACCGAAGGCACCCAGCATCCTTTTGAAAACCACGCAATCCTCCTGTTGAGGTCTGACCAACGACAAACAGGAGAATAGCGCCCCGACGCAAACTGGATCGGGTAAGCCTGCCCCGCAAGGCACCTCGACGCCGATGCGCGACGAGCCGGGGCACCGTGCCCGGGCGCGCCGCACCACAGCACGTCACACCACCGCACGTCGCGGGCTCTCTCCGGCTGGACCCCACATGATCGTGATCGACGGTCCTCGGTTTAGCCGGTGCTGGCGCCCACGATCACGGCGGATCGACGGGTTTGGCGACGCAACGCGGCCAGGCTCTCCATGCGGGGGTGAAATGAGGACGCGTGCAGCCGTTAGCAGATGCCGGGCAGCCGGGACCCGCGAGAGGTCAGCAGATGCGCGGAAGCGGATCACCGACGAGTGTGTCGACGACCCGAGTGCCGCCGAACGCGGTGCGCGCGATGACCGTTCCGGCCGGCTCCGCGGTCACCTCGCCGATGAGTGCGGCCTCCGACCCGTACGGGTGGGATCTCATCGCGGCGAGCACCGGCAGCGCGGCCTCGGGGGCGACCACGGTGACCACACGCCCCTCGCAGGCCAGATAGAGCGGATCGATGCCGAGCAGTTCGCAGGCTCCCCGCACGACGGAGCGCACGGGCACCGCCGCCTCATCGACGTCGATCCCGACGCGGGCCGCGGTGGCGATCTCGTTGAGGATGGTGGCTACCCCGCCGCGGGTGGCGTCGCGCATGGCTCGCATGCCGGGTCCGGCGGCGGCGAGCGTGTCGGCGATGAGGCCGTGCAGGGGCGCGGTGTCGGAGACGATGTCGGCCCGCAGGTCGAGTCCGCCGCGGGCGAGCATGACGGTGACGCCGTGGTCGCCGACGGGCCCGGAGACGAGGATGGCGTCACCGGGTCGGGCGTTGGCCACCCCCAGCGATGATGGTCCACGGTGGACACCGATGCCGGAGGTGGTGATATAGCAGCCGTCGGCGGCGCCGCGGGGCACCACTTTGGTGTCTCCGGTGACGATGCGCACCCCGGCGGCCTCCGCGGCCTCGCTCATCGCGGTGGCGATGCGGATGAGGTCTGAGAAGGGGAAGCCCTCCTCGAGGATGAATCCGGCCGACAGGCACAGTGGCGTGGCGCCGCTGACGGCGAGGTCGTTGACGGTGCCGTTGACGGCGAGGTCTCCGATGCACCCACCGGGAAAGAACAGCGGTGTGACCACATAGGAGTCGGTGGTGAACGCGAGCCGGGTGGCGTCGGCCGTGACCGTGGCGGAGTCCTCGAGCGCGGCGAGCGCCGGGTCGGCGAAGGCGTGCAGGAAGACCGCCTCGACGAGGTTTTGGGTGGCCTGGCCGCCCGCGCCGTGGGCGAGCACGACGCGGTCTCCGGTGAGGCGGGGCCGAGCGCGGCGGGTGCGGTCGATGCGTTGCAGCACCAGGTGTTCGGCGGTCATGCGGGGCTCCCGGAGGCGGTGGAGGTTGCGGCGGAGGCGGCGGACCGGGACGCCGGCGCGGGGGGCCGTCCCCGCCCACGGTCGCGGCTGAGTCGACCGAAGGTGTAGTAGGCGGCGCAGGCACCCTCGGGCGAGACCATGCAGGTGCCGATCGGGGTCTGCGGCGTGCACGCGGTGCCGAAGACCTTGCACTGCCAGGGTTTGAGGACTCCTTTGAGGACTTCTCCGCACTGGCACGCCTTCGGGTCGGCGACCCGCACTCCCGGCACGTCGAAGACGCGTTCGGCGTCGAATGCGGCGTAGTCGTCGCGCAGGCGCAGCGCCGAGTGTGGGATGAATCCCAACCCCCGCCACTCGAAGTGGTCGCGCACCGTCATCACGTCGGTGATGGCTCGAATCGCGGCCGGGTTGCCGTCGGCGGTGACGACCCGGCCATACTGGTTCTCCACTTCGGACCGGCCGGAACGCACCTGACGTAGCAGCAGATAGATCGCCTGCAGCAGATCGAGCGGTTCGAACCCGGCGACGACGAGCGGGCGACCGTAGTCTCGGGCGATGAACTCATAGGGTCGGCAGCCGATGACCGTCGAGACGTGGCCCGGACCGATGAAGCCGTCGAGGCGCTGGTCGGGCGAGTCGAGGATAGCTTTGATCGCCGGCAGGATCGTCACGTGGTTGCAGAAGACGGAGAAGTTGTCGAGTTGCTGGGCGGCGGCGCGCAGGACGGTCACCGCGGTCGACGGCGCGGTCGTCTCGAAGCCGATCGCCATGAAGACGACGCGCCGGTCGGGGTGCGCCCGCGCGATGCGCAGCGCGTCCAATGGGGAATAAACCATGCGAATGTCGGTCCCGGCGGCATTGGCCTCGAGAAACGACCCGGCGCCCCCGGGCACGCGCATGAGGTCGCCGAAGGAGACCATGATGACATCCTCGGTACGCGCGATGTGGATCGCGTCGTCGATGCGGCCCATGGGGATCACGCAGACCGGGCAGCCGGGGCCGTGCACGAGGTTCACTTCGGGCGGCAGATAGTCTTCGACGCCGTGTTTGTAGATGGTGTGGGTGTGACCGCCGCACACCTCCATGAAGGTGTATTCGCGGCCCGGTTCGCAGAGCGCCGCGATCCGGTCGGCGAGCGCGGCAGCCTTGGCCGAGTCGCGGAACTCGTCAACGAAACGCATCGGTGTCCTCCGGTTCGTCGTGAGGGCCTCGGGGTCGTGGGCCGATCCGGCCGGGGGGCGGGGGCGGGCCGTCGAGTTCCGACTCGCGCAACGCGTCGACCTCGTCGGTGAAGACCGGACCCATGGTCTCGAGAAAGCGCATCGCCGCCGCCGCCTCGTCCTCGTCGATGCGGGCGAGGGCGAAGCCGACGTGGATCAGGATCCAGTCCCCCGGCCCGGGTGGGTCGTCGACGAGCAGCCCTATGTTGATCGGACGGCGAACACCGCAGACCGCGACCGTCGCCAGGTCGGGTTGGTCAGCCCGGATCTCGATCACTTCACCGGGAATGCCCAGACACATGCCCCGCTCCTCTCTATCGTCTCCGGCGTGCGGGTCCGCCGGGTGGCGGGTGACTTCGGCGTGTCCCGTGGCGGCCCACACGATGCCGCGGGCACGATCGTCGTGACGATTTCCCAGATCACGTGATAGATGGTCGTCTGGGCTTCTTGGATGCGGTGCACTGACGATGACGGCACGACGAAGAGGTGGTCGACGGTGCCGGCCCGACCCATCGCTCCCCCGTCGTAGCCCGCGAAACCGACGGTGAGCAGGCCGCGCCGGTGTGCTTCGGAGAACGCCCGGCCGAGGTTGGGCGAGTCTCCACTGGTGGACAGGCCCACGGCGATGTCGCCCGCCCGGCCGAGGGCGGCGATCTGGCGGGCGAAGACGGCGTCGAGTCCGGCGTCGTTGGCGAGGGCGGTGAGCAGTGCCGGGTCGGCGGTGAGTCCCATGGCCGGCCATCTCACGGCTGGAGCTGTGACACCCGGCGCGGTGGCATCGGCGTCCGGTGTGTGGGGTTCACCTGCGGCGAAGAGATGGGCGAGCCGCTGCGCGTCCGTGCCGCTGCCGCCGTTGCCGAAGGTGAGCAGTCGCGCGCCGGCGACGAGCCGCTCGGCCATGGCGGTGGCGCAGGCTGCGATGCGGGCACCGTCACGCTCGGCGATCTCGCGTCGCAACTCGACGATCTCGTGCGCCTTCGCCGCCGTCGACGCGACGAGGTCGGTGAGTCGCTCGCCGGCCGGTCGAGGCGGCGCGAGAAAGGGATAGAGGGCGCTGACGGCGTCGACCTGCCCGGTCGGTGGCGGGCCGCCCGGGGAACGCGTCACGCCGCCACCGCCAACCGCGCCGGTGCGTCTCGGTCGAGGAAGAGCTGCACGAGTTCCCACAGAAGGTGATAGGTGGTGATCTGCACCTCGGCGATCACCCGCGGATCGGAGGCGCCTGCGGTCATGACATGGTCGGCGAGGCCGGCGGTGTCGAGTTGGGGTGCGCCGCCGACGAGGGCGAGAGTGAGCAGGTCACGCTCGCGGGCCGCGAGCAGACCGGCCCGTACGGCTGGCTGGGGCGCACCGGCGCAGACCGCGATGACGCTGTCGACCGGGGTCGCCAACGCCCGAATCTGGTGGGCGAAAATCTGGTCAGCACCAGGGTGGTCGGCGACGGCGGTGATGGTGGCGGTGTCGGCGGTCAGTGCGATCGACGGCAGCGCGTGAGCCCCGACAACGGCCGGGTGCATGAACTCCACACAGATGTGGTGGGCGTCGGGCGCCGACGCACCGATCCCGAACGCGAGGAGGCAGCCCCCGCGACGAAAACGGTCGGCGAGCGCCCGGGCCGCGTCGACGATGCGTGGCGCGGCTGCGGCCAGGGCCTGACCGGCGGCGATCCGTCGGTCGAGGAGTCGCGTGACCATGCGTTGTGACATCCTCACCCCCGATCCGCCGCTACCGGCGAGGCGTCCGCGACGGCTGGTGACGACGCGGGCCAACGTTCGCCCCATTGTGCCGGATATCCGCGCACATATGTCCATTTGGGAGCCAGGGTGGTGGCGTGTCGTCGCGGGTCGTGGCGGGTCTCACCCATCAATTCGCCGCGTCAACGGGCGACGACGCTGCGCCGACAAGCCGTGTCAGCGGTCTCGGACGGATGTGGTGAATTCCCCCAACGCCACCACAGTTCGCAGGTCAGGCGTTGATCGCGGGGTGTCATGCCGGAGTCGGTGACCCCATTCGTCGGGCCAAGGTCGGTCCCGACTCGTACACTTCCGGGCGTGGCAATCAACACGTGGGTCAGACTCATGTGGACGTCCTTCGGGACGGCCCTCATCCTGGCCGCGGCGGAGATCGGCATCATCGACAGACTCGGGCTCGTTGATGGCGCCCCGAGCGTCATCGACGCCGACGACGGCGCGGCCCGCACCCTCGCGGGCTGGATCGCGTTCCTCTTCGCCACCGCGGTGCTCGGCGGCGTCGCCGCCGGCTGGCGGAGCAGTCGCGCACCACAGCGCGCCTATCAGGGACCGGCCCGCCGGCCCGGCGCCGTCGCCCGCACACTCGCGGCCCGACGCCTGCTCGCCCTCGTGACGGCACTGCTCGGCGCGGCGACGGCCGCACCACTCATCTGGCTGCCATTGCACACCGCCGGCGCCACACAGGGACGGACCGAGATCATCGTGCTCGGCGCCGCCGGCCTCGGCATCGCCCTCGGCGGGGTGCTCGCCACCGTGGCACTGCTCAGCGGCCCGTCCGCCGCGAACCTCGCCGTCACCGCCGGCTGGATCTGGCTCGTCGGCCTCACCTCATCGGTGTCGGTGCTCGCCGCCGGCGGACACCCGACCGGTGTTCGCCTCGCGACCCTCACCATGCCGCAGTTGTTCACCGACTCGAGTGTCTGGGCCGGCCCGTTACCCATGATCGTGTTCGCCGCCGCGATCGGCTTCATCGTCGCGGTCGCCGCGTGGTGGCGGGGAAGCGACCGGCTCGCGGTCGCCCTCAGCGGCATGACGGGGCCGGCGCTCACCGCATCGGCCTATCTCATCGGAGCAGCCGGCACCGGCTTGCCCCGTGATCCGGTCGAGATCGAGCTCTTCGTCGCCGCGCTGCTCGCCGCCTTCGCCGGTGTGCTCACCTCGGCCGCCGTGGCTGCCTTCCCGCCCCGGCGGCGCGACCACGCCGCCGCGGCGCCCGCCGCGGATCCGCTTCCGTTGGGCCCCGCAGCGAGCCACTCGCCGCCCTCGGTCGGTTCTGCGGCGGCCCCGCTCGCGATCGGGTCCGCCGCAGAACCGACCCGGACGACCGCCGCCGCACCGCGGCTGGCGATCGAGTCGCCCAGCGATCCCCTGGGTTTCCCCATCTATGTTCCCAAGCAACCCGATCCCGCCGGTCATCCGGTCGTGACTCCGGAAGCGGTCGCCGCCGCAGTGAGCCCGCCGGCCGCCGCGAAGCCGCCGACGGCGAGAAAGAAGCGGGCTCCCGCACGGAAGAAGACCCCGCCCGGCGAGACCGCGGCACCAGTCGAGGCTGCGGCGCCGGTCGAGGCTCCGGCACCGGAGCCGCCGGGGTCGGTCGAGCCGACGCCCGATGTCCCGCCGGTTCTCATCCCCACCGAGATCGTGGCTGCGGTCCCCGAGCAGGCACGGAGGGAGATTCCGATCATCGTGCCCCGCCCCGCCGCCTATCCCGGCCCCGATGGGGTGGCGGCGGGGCCGGACTCGGCCGAAAGCTCACAACGGCCCGCGCGCTCCTCCCGGAGCGGTTCTCGCAAGGCCGCCGCCGGGCGGCGCACCGACGACGATCACAAGCTGGACCCGCACGAACGCGAACACATTGACTGGGTCGCACATCTGGCCAGCCTCCCGGACAGCCCGGAGCTCAGCACCCGCGGCGGCGGTCACTGACCGCCGCGCACCAACGCGGCGGGCGGCGCGGGGACAGGCGGCGCGGGTGCCGGAGCACTGGCGAACACGGCCGCCGAGCCAGTGTTGCCGGCGAGATCGCGGGACCGAATCACATATCGGTGCGCCAGCTCAGATGGCGACTCCTGATCGGTGAATGCGGTCACGGTGCCCGCAACGGTGGCGACGAGCACCTCGTCACGATAGATGTCATAGGCGGTGACGCCGATGTTGTCTGTCGCCACGGTCCAATCCAGCGTTACCGAGTCCGGCGTGGTGCGCACCTCGGTGAGTGCCCCGGGCGCCGACGGTGGCACCTGGTCGTCGCCGAAATCATAGGTGGCGACGTCGAACTGCCGCCCCAAGGCGTTGACCGGCGCCACCGTCAACGTGGTGCCCGACACCGTGACCTTGACGAAATGGTGCACCTGATCCGTGCTGGTCGGGGCCGGCGCGGTCCCGCACGATTCACCCCTCTGGTGTTTGTAATACCACCCCAACGCATAGGCGTCAGTCGGTGCGCATCCGAGGAACCCCACTCGGATCAGTTTCGCGCCACCACCACCGACGACATAGCTTGTCACCCCGCCGGGCTGCGGAACGGATCGCTGATAGATGTGCGCGTGGCCGTTGAAGACGAGGTTGACTCCTCCGTCGTGCAACACCTGTTCCAGCCGCCCCTGTGTGCCTGGCTGGTTCTGTAGGAATCGGTCGCTCGGCGCGATCTCCGCATCCGACCTTAGTGGATAGTGAAAGAAGGCGATCTTAAGCCCACCGGGGTGACTCGCGAGGTCCTGTTGCAGCCATCGCATCTGCGCCGAGGTCGATCGCCAATGGGCCTCGTAGTCGGCTTCATAGGGACGGCACCGATCGCCGCAGACTCCCCCGGTCAAACGTCCGACGTTGCGGTCGTTCCAGGCGGAGTCGAGGACATAGAACCGAACTCCCGCGGTGGTGAAGGCATAATATGACGTGGGATAGGCTCCAGGGATCGTGCCCCCGATCGATGGATAGTCGACCATCGAATAGACGCCGCCGGAAACCGCCGCGATGGCCGACTGAGGCCACGTTCTCAGGAAATTGGCGTTGCGCCCATGATTGCCGGAGGTCGCGAAGACCGGCAGTCGCAGTCCCGGAACCGCCCAATAGGACGGTCCGAAGACGCTGCTCACGTCGAGGCCGGTCTGCTTGAGATCGCCGTAGTTGGTCTGACTGCCGGACGGATAGGCGACGTCGCCGACGGAGACCACGAAACGTGCACCGGCCTTCGCCATCAACGCCATCAGCTTGGCCTGACTCTGGTTGAGACCTCCGGTGTTGACGCCATTGTTCGTGGTGTCACCCCAGTCGGCGATGACCAGAAACGAAAACGTGGCGGTGCTCGTCGGCGAACTCAACGTGGCGAATCGCGGAGACGCATTGGTGCCGAGCAGATCGATCGGCGCCGCGCCATCGGTGTAGACCCGATAGCAGTAGGACCCTCCGGGTGCGAGGCCGGTGACCCGTACGGAATTCTGGTATTGCCTCATGCCGTTCACGGTGATCGGGCTGCCGTTGGGCACCGAGGTGACCACGTTCTCGGTGCACCGGTCGAGCGGGCCGTAGCGGACCACCGCGTGCGACTGGACGGTGCTCGCCCACGTGACCTGGACCGAGGTGGTGGTCAGATCAGACAGATAGGGTGCTCGGGTCAGTGCCGGGTGAACGCCGGCCAACGCGGCCTGCGCTCCTGTCGGCATCGCGACCGTAAGCATCGCGGCCGACACCGCGCCACACGCCAAACCACGTCGGAACAGACGCCCCCGTGTTCGATGAGTCATGTGGATCTCCTTTCGCTACGACGGCGCGAGGCGGTCACGGATCCGAGTGACCGACTCGACGCCGACGGCGGACGGCAGTCACGATCGCGACGCCGACGATGAGGATGACCGGAAATCCGAGCAACAGCGCGGCCCTGGACCAGTCCCGGTCGGGCTCCGCCTCGGCGGGCGACGAACTCTGGCTTGAGTCGAGGTCCTGCCCGAGCGGCGGCGGTGGCACATCACGCAGCTCCCGCAACACGTCGAGATAGCGGGCACCGTGGGTGACCGATGGCTCCACATGGGAGTTCTCGCTGAATTCGTTCCAGCTGATCAGCCCCAGCAGATCGGGCGAAGAGTTCACCGCCGCGGCGTATTCGACTCGAAGCGTCTGGCCGTCTCGCCGCTCGATGCGTTTCGTTCCACCGACGAGTCGGGCGTCGAATCCAGGTGCGAACGGCGCCATCCAGTATTTGCCGTCCTGATGGATGGCCCGACTCATGTCGACGAGCTTCTGCTCATAGTATGTGTTGCTCTCGGGATTGATCGACGACCAGTAATAGGCGTCGCCATCGGTGACGTCACGAACCCGTTGGTAACCCTCGACGTTGCGTTCGGTGGCGAGCACGAGCAGCCGGTCGCGCACCGGGCCGGTGGCGGACCCGATCTCCTCGCGGGAGAACGACCACGTGCCGCTCCAGATCGTCAGCGCCTTGCCGCCGAGTCGGAGAAAGACGGGGTCGGGGGCGAAGACACGGCGAAACGTGAGAAGGTCTGCGGCGACCCGGGCGACCGGCTGCGGGCGGCGCTCGAAGTCGAGCCCCTGATAGATCATCGCGAGGGAGAATCGCATCTCCTTGGCCACGCTCATAAGCAGGTGCAGTCGACGGTTGTTGGTGGGGGTGTCTTTCCAGCTCACCACGAACCCGTCGATCCCCGCCGACTTGGCCCAGTTGATCTGCTGACGGATCACTGCCACGTCGTCGCTGGAGTAGCGGCCCAGCGTCGGGTAGTCGATCTTGGCGCGGTTCCATGAGCCCCGATCGAACCATTGATAGAAGAAGGCCAACACCGGTACGGGCGACCGGGTCGACGGGTCGGCCGACGGGTCACGATGCGCGGCCGACACCCGGCCCGCGTCTCCGTCGGCGGCGACAGACCCGTGGGGCAGCGCCACGAAGGTCACGCCTATCAGCACCACCACGGCGACCAACCTCGCCCTGGCCCAGTTCACCCGCATGTCATGTCCTCACACCGTCGTCGCGGATTCACATAGCTGGGGGTCGACACGACGCACCGCGCGGCGCCATCGCACTCGACCCACCACCAGCATCAACGCCGCTGCGACCAATACGCCGCCGCCGATCGACATGAGATCCACCCAGCGGGCCACCGCCACGTCGACAGTGCGGTCGGCTCCGAGCGACACGTGACTGTCCATCACCACCCCGCCCGGCCGCCGCACGGTGATCCGGTAGTGGCCCTGAGGCAGGCCGGTGAGGCGGGCGACACCCGCCGCCGTGAACGGAACGGTCAACGCGGTGCCGTCGGGTCCGGTCACGACCGCGCCGTCGCCGGTGCGCGAGTGCCACATCGCCGCATGCGAGGTCACCGTGAGGTCGTGCAGCGCGACGACGAAGACGACTCGGGCCGCCTCGCTCGGGCGGAAACGCTGGGTGCCCGGCTCGATCGCATTGGTGCCGCCCACCATGAGCCGGTGCAACGAATAGGAGACGCTCGACGCGCTGAGCAGGCTCTTGCGAAACGATGGGGTGCTGCCTTCCACCCACACCCGGGTACGCAAGGGCAGGTCGATGATCCGACCGGTATCGCTCTTCACCGTGACCGTGTTGACCCGGGCCGCGTCGATGGGCCGACCATGCTGGTCGACCACCGAGGCGGTGATCGCGTGGTCGACGCTGAAGGCGGCAGTGATGGTGTAGTTGGAGCGCATCGGCAGTCCCACGACGGATGACCGATAGGCCTGGTTGGGATCGCGCTGACCGGACCAGCGCACGAACCGATATCGGCGCCCGGCGGTGGTCCGCTCGGTCTCGACGAGGGTCAGCACGTGCGTGGCGAAGTCGTGGTCGGCGGTGTGGCGGACCCGTCCGGCGTGGTCGGTGCGCAGCCGCATCCCATCGAAGGTCAGCGCCACTCCCGCGAGGGCCGGGACCGTCTGAATGGTGACTGTCACCGGCCAGGAGGCGCGACCGAACGGGGTGGGCGCCGCCGCGCCGGGCGATGCCGAGAGCCCGACGAGCAGCAGCGACGTCGAGACGGCGAGCATCGCGACCCAGGACAGTCGACTGCGGCTCATCGGCGCCACCACGGGCGCACCCGGATCGGATTTCGCCGCGACGTGGCCATGCGGCTCGCACCGATGACGAGGACGATCGCGATGATCGTCGCCCCGCCATATCCCGCATAGACGACGGCCGGGTTCGCCCGCACCGGCCGGGTGGGCACCGGCAGCGTACTGCCAGCCGAGATGATGTGGGCGGAGCGCGGTTGGGCGTCGAAGTCGAACGCTGAGTCGAGGCTGGCGGTGGCGAGGTCACACCGGGCGAGCGGGGCGAGGTTCCAGTTACGTTCGATGAACCGCAACACCCCGCACGGGTTGAGCGGGGTGTGGTCGACATGACCGCGCCGGGCAAAGGGGCTGACCAGCAGCGCCGGGACACGGAGTCCGACCGACTCACCGTCCACGACCGGCGGCGGCACGTGGTCATACCACCCGCCGGATCCGTCGTAGGTCCACAGGAACGCCGAGTTCGACCACTGCCCGCTCAGCATGAGCTGGGTGATGAGATGGCGGACCAGCTTCTGTCCACTCTGGATCGACTGGGCGGCGCGTTCGCTCGCCCACGATGTCGCGATATAGGAGACTGCGGGAAGGGTGCCGCGCTCCAGATCGCGGAAGTATTCGTCGAGGTCGACGATGTGCCCGCGCAGTTTCGGATCGTCGACGAAGCGGGCGTAGTTGAGCAGCGGCACCCGGGCCGTCTGCGCGACGGGCTCGCGCGCCGAGGTGGCGCGGAAGGTCACGGCTGGATCGTAGTCCTGCACATAGAACCGCCAGCTCACGCCAGCCGCCTCGAGGCGGTCGAAGATCGTGGCCTGGTCGCCATATCCGGAGACCGGGACCTTCTCTCCGCCGCCCGGCGGGGCGGCACCCGCCACCCAATACGACCGGTTGAGCCGGATGCCATAGGGCCGGGCGGCGAAGAACCGGTCGAAGAGCACGTAGTCGCGCGCGACCGCCCAGGCGAACGGCAGATCCCGTTCGTCGTAGTAGCCCATGGCGACCGTGCCATCGCGTCCCTGACGTTCGAAGGCGCTGACAAAGCCGTTCATCCGACCCTTGTTGATCTGTGCCGCGAGCACCGTGCGACTGGCCGACGGCGGTCGCGCGACCGTTCCATGCGCCGGGAACGGCGTGACGCAGCCCCCGGCTGGATGATCGAGGGCCACCGGTTGACAGGCGTCGGGGGGAATCCCGTCGGCTCCGGGGAAGGTCGCGAAGTAGTGGTCGAACGAGCGTTCCCCCTGCATGAGATAGACGACGTTGCTGATCGGCGTTCGGGCCGACGGCGCGGCGGCGGGTGGCGATGACAATGATTGAGCTGGTACGGGTGACCCGACCGCGGCGAACGGAAGTCCCAGCAACGCCAACAGCAGCACCCGGCGTGGCCCGATCACAGTGCCCTCACTTTATAGATAATAATCACTGGTTGGGAAACGCGCGCGCCGGACGCGGTCACGGTCTGCGTCGTCGCCGTGAAGATCGCCACACCACGGTATTTGTCGACCAACGCCCGCAGTTTGTCCGCGAAGAACCGGGCCCGCGCCGCCGTGTAGGAGTCCCACACGACATATTGCAGTTCCCCGTCCCGCAACGCCCGGTCCGGGTTGGCGACCGGCACATAGGATGGGTTGCGGGCCAACGGGTTCGGGCTCACCGACAACGCGTAGACCCGCCGGCCACTGTAGAACTGCACCACGTTGGCCATGGACGGCCCCAGCGCCAGCAGCCGACCGCCGGGCGGCACGTTCTCGGCGACCCATCGGCCGGCCTCCCGACCCCCAGGCAGGCCACCGGTGCCGGCGAGGAAGACTCCCCCTGTCGACGCGGACGGGTCGACGACGCGCCACGCCGGCACGGCGAGGCTGAGCACCACCAGCGCGACGACGGCCGACGGGGCCAGTCGGGGCAGCCGGCCGGGGCGGCGAAACGGACTCAGCTCACCCAGCCGCGCGAGAGTGCGGCCCGCGAGCGCCGCCACGATCGGGGCGGCCGGCAAAAGATATTGATAGCCTTTGACCGGCCACAGGGTGAAGAAGACGACGGCGACCCCGATCCACGACAGCGCGAGACGTTCACGCCACGTGTTCTCCCGGCGAAGCCAGATCAGACCAGCGACCGCGGCGATGAGAACAGCGACCCCGATCGCCATCGGCAGGACTCGGAAATAGAAGTGCGTCTCGTGGTTGGCCCGGCGGAAGAGCTGCCAGACGAGGTAATTGCCAGCAGTCTGACCGCGGCCTGAGACGATAGCGACGACAGGCATCACCAGCACCAGTGCGCCCATCGTCGCCAACGCGCCGAACAGGTGCGCAACCCGGAGTCTGACCACCGGGGTCAGGGCGAAGAACGTGTAGAGACCGCCGAGCAACACCAGGCTGGTCTCCTTGGCGAGCACGGTCAGACCCATCATGGCTCCGGCCGCGAGCAGCCATTTCCACGCGATCGTCTCGCCATAGCGCACGACGCAATAGACGGTGGCGGTGGCGCACAGTGTCATCAGCCCGTCCAGCAGCACCTGACGACTGACGATGACGTGATAGGGCATCACGGCGAGCAGCAGTGCGGCGATCAGTCCGGCCCGCCGACCATAGAGTCTGCGGGCCAACAAAAATGTGAGGACGACCGCGCCGACGCCGATCGTCGCGGCGAGGGCGCGGCCGGCCCAGTCGGTGACCCCCACCTGGAAGACGATCGACAGCAGGCTCTGAAACAGAATCGGGTGGGCCCGGAACACCGGGAACATCTCGGCCCGGCCGGAATCGCCGGCGATCGCCGCGGCGGTGCCGGCGTAGACGGCCTCGTCGCTGTTGAATCCGACCGCGTCGAGCTGCCAGAACCGGAGCAGGATCGCGACCGTGGTCACCCCGGCCAGGGGCAAGGCGGTGCGGGTCAGCCACGGTGATCGCCACCGAAACCCGGTGGCGATCACGCCCGTCCGGGAGTGGCCGGGTGCGAACGGAGCCGGTCCGTTCGCACCCGGGCCGATCGGTGCGATGGGTGCGTTCACACCAGGACGCCGTTGGTTGCCACGGTGGGTTCCCAGCATGGCCAGGCGTGCAGTCGGGGGGCGGCGCCACCGGCGCCGTGGCCGGGGCGCGCCCCGGCCAGCAGGCGTTCGCCATCGAGCAGCCGGGGAATCTCGTCGGCCCAGCCATAGCAGTCCGACGCGATGACCCGGCTGCGCACATTGGTCAGGAACCCCGACAGGATCTGCCGTTCCCGCTCACGCAGCTGGACGTAGTTTTGTCCACGCAAGGTGATCGCCGGGGCGAGATAGCGAAACGGCGGGAACCCGTACGCGTCGTCGGTGTTGACTATCATGCGTTCGACCGTGTCGGCGTGGGTGAGCTCACTGATCTTCGGCGATCCGCGCTCGATGATGAACAGCTGCTCGACTTGGGTCGCCGTGCCCATCCGACAGGAGACGAGGCGGTCGGCGCTGTATTTCGGTGGTGGGATGAGCGCTTGGACGACCGCGTTGATACCCATGATCGGCAGATTGAACCGACTCAGCGTCAACGCGAACGACCGGCCTCCACGCGAGTGGAGTCGGCTCTGCAGGGCCAACCGCCGCCACTCGCCCTTGGTCAGGTCACGGGCATCGACCGCCCGCAGCGTGTGGGCGCTGATGGTGAGCGGTTTCGGGAAACAGACCGCGCCTCCGGTGGCGTCGACGACGGTCATGTCGTCGGAGAGGAAGTGCCCGCCGTGCTCGCGCAGCAGGCGAAGCACCGTGGCGGTCTTGCCGGTGTCGGTGCGGGCCGAGAGCATGACGCCGACACCGTCGAGGCTCACGCACGCCGAGTGCAGCAACATCCGCCCCCGCGAGACCATGACGAACCTCAGCAACGCCTCGACGATGTTGGTGTAGACCACGTGTGGCGAGTGCGCGAGCAGCGGGCCGACCTCGATGGTGATCGGATCTCCCAGCTCGACGCGAAAATTCGCGCCGAGCCGCCCGAGGTGCTCCTCATAACGCAGCACCGAGTCGGTGGCGTATTCGGTCAACGCGGCCCGCCGGCGGGGACTGCGCCCGCCCACGTCACCGACCCGGATCGCGATGTCGACGTCTCGGTCCCCGACCCACTGCGCGCGGAAGAACTCCAGCTCCGGAAGCATGATCTGCGAACCGATGGTGACCACTCCGGCCACGTCGTAGCGATATTGCAGATATTGATAGCGGCGGCGTGAGGCGGGCTCGATCGGACGGGGCACCGGAGCGGGGTCGACCAACAACCGCACGGGATCGCGCGAACCCGAGGTCGCCGAGTTGAAGATGATTCGGTCGCTCGCGACGAACCTCACGAGGAAGAGCGCGGCGAGGGTGACCGCGTTGGCGGTGAGCACCCCGACTCCGGTGAAGACAAGCAGATGCAGCACCGGCAACCGCAACAACAGCAGCAGGTTGTTGAGAGTGAAGAACCGCGCGGCGCGACCCGGCCACGAGCCGGTGCGCGCTCGGCGATAGATGAGGGTGTCGATGAGCAGGAAGTTCCAGGTCGTGGAGACCTGGGTGGCCAACGCCGCACCGAGCAGATAGTGCAGGCCGCTGATGTGGAAGGCGAACCAGAGCGCGAGGGTGTTGACCGCGATGCCGGAGACGCCGACCAGGCCGAACCCGATCATGCGTGCCAGTTCCCGTGCCCGACTCTGGGGCGGGCGCTGCCGAACCTGGCCGACGAGTCGATGCGCCCGCAGTCGCGCGAGGTGACGCAGGAACGCCATCCCCTCACGCACCGACGCCTTCGAGGTCCCGGCGTGTCGCTGGTCCATCGTGTACGCGACCTCCGCCACCCGGAGTTGCCGGTTGCGCACGAGCAGCTCCAGGAGGATCTTGAAGCCGACCGGTCGCAGCCGGTCGGCGTCGATCGCGTCGCGTCGCACCGCGAAGAGTCCACTCATCGGGTCGCTGACCGTGGCCAGGCTCCGCGGAAAGAGGCCCTTCACCAGCCAGGTCGCCCAGGATGAGACTGCGGTGCGCGACGGCCCGTTGAGTCCGCCGCCGCAACCGGAGCCGGCATAGCGAGTGCCGATGATCAGGTCGACGTCATGACGCAACGCGGTGTGGGCGAGCACAGCCGCCGCGGCGGGCGGATGCTGCAGGTCCGCGTCCATCACCAACACCCACTTCCCGCGGGCCTCGCGAAGGCCGGCGATGACCGCGCCGCTGAGACCGCCGGCGCGGCGACCGGGCGGCCGGCGCAATAGCCGCACGGGAACCGGGACGGTGGTCGCGTGGCGGGTCAGCTCCGCCGGGGTCTCGTCGTCGCTGTCGTCGACGACGACGATCTCGGCGTGCAGCGGTGCGAGCACGGGCCCGAGCCCCGCGAGCAGGGCGCCGATGTTGTCCGCCTCGTTGCGCGTGGGCACCACCACGCTCAGCCTCACCGGACTGGTCGGGTCAGGATCATGCACCGACGTGAGTCTCGATGGAATTTCCCGGATTGTGGCGGACGACGCCATTGAAGCCCCCATGAGTTTGTTTTGCGTGTCGACCGGCCCGGGCGGGCTCCCCCGCAGCGGTGGACCGATCACACCTGTCCGTTTTATACGTTTTCGAGCTTTCGATCGGGTCTATTGATTTTCGCCACGTTAATGGCCTTAATTGTGAGATGTCCAGGTTTTAACGTGTCGTTAACCTGACACAACGGGAATTCGCCGATTCAGTGACGGCTCGGGACAGCTTCGACGCTCAGCCGGTCACCGCGAGCATCTATCGACGCTGATCGAAGCCCATTTTCAACCTCGGCCGCGACGGACAGTCACCGGCGAGGCGCGTCACCAGGAGAGATCGACGAACAAAAGTCGACCGATGCTCTTTCGATCAAGCTCGGCGATCACTATACATATCTACATCAGTGGCTACCGCCACACTCACGAGGTCGGGAGGACACGTGAAGAGAACCATCGCGATCGCCAGCATCGCTTTCCTGGCGAGCGGCGCTATCGCGGCGTCGGCCGCCGGCGCGACAGCAGCGCCAGCGGGGTCAGACAACGCAGGCACGGTCGCCAGCCGTGCGCTCGCCGCGCACAAACCGGCCGTCCGGGCCGCCGCAGCGGGCGAGACATTCACCACCTACAGCTCCAAGGTCGACGCCGACGGCGCGGCGCACACCCGCTATACCCGCACCTATCAGGGCCTACGGGTCGCCGGCGGCGACTTTGTCGTGCACACGAAGGGTGACGGCGCCTACGCCGGCGTCTCCGTGGGCCTCGACGCGCCCCTGTCGCTGACGACGACCCCCCGCGTCACCTCACGGCAGGCCGGCGCCGCCGCAGCGGCCCGTTTCGAGGGCACGGTCACCTCGACCCGCGCGCCCGAGCTCTTCGTCGACGCGACTTCCGGCCGTGGCCGACTCGCGTGGGAGACCCAGATCAACGGCTGGGCGGCCGACCACAAGACCCCGTCCCGGCTGCACGTCGTCACCGACGCGACCACCGGCGCCCACATCGGCTCGTTCGACGAGATCGAGACCGTCGCGGGCACCGGAAACAGCCTCTATGTCGGCGCTGTCACCGTGGACACCACCCTCAGTGGCTCGACCTATTCCATGGTCGACCCGTCGCACGGCAACGGCACCACGTGCGACATGAACAACGGCACCAGCACCTGCACCACCTTCTCCGGCACCAGCAACACATGGGGCAACGGCACCAACGCCAACCGGGCGTCGGCCGGCGTCGACGCGCACTTCGGCGCGGCGAAGACCTTCGACTACTACAAGCTGGTGCACGGCCGCAACGGCATCTTCGGCAACGGCGCCGGCGTGCCGTCCCGGGTGCACTACAGCACCAACTATGTCAACGCCTTCTGGGACGGTTCCCAGATGACCTACGGCGACGGCAACGGCAAGCCCCTGGTCTCGCTCGACGTCGCCGCACACGAGATGAGCCACGGCGTCAGCGAAGCTCTCGTTCCCGGCGGGCTCACCTACTCCGGCGAGTCCGGCGGCATCAACGAGGCCAACAGCGACATCTTCGGTTCGATGGTCGAGTTCTACGCCGCCAACGCCGCCGACCCCGGCGACTACGACATCGGCGAGAAGATCGACATCAACGGCAACGGCACGCCGCTGCGCTACATGTACAACCCAGTCCTTGACGGCAACTCGCACGGCTGCTGGTCGACGACCACCAAGAATGTTGACGTGCACTACTCGTCGGGTGTGGCCAACCACTGGTTCTTCAACCTCGCCGAGGGCACCGGCAACACGCCGTTCGGGACATCGCCCGTCTGCGGCAGCGCGCCCGCCGTCACCGGCATCACCCGCACCAAGGCCGAGAAGATCTGGTACCGCGCCCTCGACGTCTACTTCACGTCGAACACCAGCTACGTCAACACGACGACCCCGAGCAACACCGCTCGGGCATATACGCTCAGCGCCGCCACCGACCTCTATGGCCTGTGCGGCACGGAGTACAAGGCCGTTCAAGCAGCCTGGACCTCAGTGAACGTCGCGGGCAGCGACGCCAGTTGTGCCGCCAACGACTTCTCGGTCGCGGTGGCTCCGGCGTCTGGTTCGGTCAACCCGGGTGGTTCCCTCACCGCGACGGTGAGCACCACCCTCGTGCGTGGCACCGCCGAGACCGTCGCCTTCTCCGCGGCCGGCCTGCCGGCCGGCGCCACCGCCGCCTTCTCCCCGGCGTCGGTGACCGCGGGCGGCTCCTCGACCCTGACGATCGCGACCAGTGCCAGCACCGCACCGGGCACCTACACGGTCAATGTCACCGGCACCTCGCCGTCGATCGCTCACAGCGCCACCTATGCCCTCACCGTCAACGGCCCGCCCGGTTGCGCCGCCGCCAGCACGACGGCGGTGGCGATCCCCGACCTGACCACCGTTGAAAGCCCGGTCACCATCTCGGGTTGCGCCGGCAACGCGTCGGCCACCAGCACCGTCGAGGTGCACATCACCCACACCTACATCGGTGACCTCGTCGTCAGCCTCATCGCACCCGACACCACCGCCTACGTCCTGCACAACCGGGCCGGCGGCGCCACCGACAACATCAACCAGACCTACACGACCAACCTCTCCTCCGAGGTCGCCAACGGCACGTGGAAGCTGCGGGTGCAGGACGCCGCGGGTGGCGACACCGGCACGATCAACAGCTGGAAGCTGACGCTGGGCGGCGGCACCACGCCGCCGGGTTGCACCGGCACCAACGGCACCGATGTCGCCATTCCTGACAACGCCACGGTGAACAGCACCATCGCGATCGCGGGATGCACCGGCAACGCGTCGGCCACCAGCACCGTCGAGGTGCACATCATCCACACCTACATCGGTGACCTCGTCGTCAGCCTCATCGCGCCCGACGGCACCGCCTATGTCCTGCACAACCGGGCCGGCGGTAGCGCCGACAACATCAACAACACCTTCACAACCAACCTCTCCACCGAGGTTCGCAACGGCACCTGGACCCTGCGGGTTCAAGACGCCGCGACCGCTGACACCGGTCGCATCGACACCTGGACGCTGACTCTGTAATCGCAACACAGCGAACAAGTGGGTGTGCCGAGCGTTCGGCACACCCACTTGTGCTATCGGCACAGAATCGGCTTCTTCATCGCCACATCGGTGAGGCAAAGTCCATCTCCAACGCCGGCGACAGCACGCCTGTCGATGAGGATCGGGCTTGAGCGAGAAGGCCGCGGGCCAGAAGACCGACGCCGCCGGGGACCGTGGCGGTTTTGTGTCATTCTCGACCCGGCAGAGCGTGCCTGACGGACACGCTAACGTCCACAATCCCAGCCTGGGCCGGGCACTCAACGTGGCTGGGCCGGACCCGATTCGCGGTTGATGGGCGATTGACTTCTGTCTACCGTAACCGGGTGATCGATGGCCCCGGCACCGCGCGCGTTCGTCTGCGCGTACGCGTCCATCGCCTCTCGGGCCGCACCGGACCGCATCGAGTGATCATGATGGCGACACCGCTACGCCATAGCCACATCACCACACTGCTGTGGCACCATTCCGGGGCGCTTTTCAGCTCTCGAGCCGACCTGTTGCGCATGGGCGCCCTATTTCGACTGGCCGCGGTCAGCCCACACAGCATCATGTTTCTCCCCCTTCGGATGAACGACTCCGCCGGAACGGCGGCGGAGTCGTGGCCCGACGGTCGGGGATTCGCCGATCTGCTCATCATGCGACGAGACGTGCCGCTACGCCCGTCGGCGTGGCCGGCGATCCGGGTGGGACTGCAGCGTGGCAGGGGCGGTGGAACGCCCGCGACCATGCTCACCCCGGCGCCCCGACCCCTATCCGACTCTGCGGAGTGGGACTGGGATTGGCGGCGCCATCAACTTCAGGCCGCCGAACACGCCGGCACTGTTGTGCTGTCGGGCTCCGCCCGGGCGCTCTTCAATGCTGGTGACAAACTCACCTGGTGTGGCGACCAGGTCACAAGCACTAACCCGAGCTATGACCAGGTGCGACTGCTCAGCCAATTCAACGGTCCGGACGACCGCACCGGCCGCCGCGACGGCACCTGGGAATGCATGATCCTTGCCGATCGGTGATGAGGTCATTTCTCGGATCGTGGTGGAACGGACTGGGGGCCGCTACGCCGAGCCCGAAGCCGGGCAGTCTTCGCCAAACCAAAAATAACCATCGCCAAGACAATCGGACCGTTGCACATGGTCATCAAGCCAATACCGATGTTGGCGCCGATCCCGGCGGCGGTGGCGACCCGCCAGAACGGGCCGAACCACGCGCTGGCCAGTGCCAGCGGCACGACAACCACCCACCACCGTCTGTCCATCCGCCGGGTCACGCTCGCCCAGATGGCGACGGCGAAGGCCACCGCCACAATGGCGACCGCCGCGATGCCGATCGCCGTTTCCGCAGCCGGCAGCAATGGGACCGGTTTGATGAAATAGTCCGGATCGGGCTCGTTCGGCGGGACGTCAGACTGGTCACCAACCACCCACCAGGTCGTGACCGGCGCAGCGGCTATCAATGCGACGGTTGCCCAAGCCCCCGCACGGCCGATTGGCGCAGGCTGGGGTCGGACTGCGTGGGGGCGCTCCGGTTTGACCATGACGTGAGTATCGTCAGCGGAGAGTGCTGACCGGAACTGGTCAATCGGTCGATGCGCGACTCTGCCCGCTGAGGCCAGCTCCTGACGACGCCTGGCAATGAGGGCTTGATCACACCACGACGTGGACAACAGTCCCACTCAGTGAGACGCCTGCGGGACCGGGAATGCGTGTGGCGGATCACCTCCACCGGTTGAGCTGACGCGCGACCCGTACATTCTATTTGCCTGTATGGATTCCAGACTCACCGTGCGGCGAAACTCGCCAGCCATTCATCGCTCTGCATAACTATTACGAGGCGATGACGGGCTGCGGCGTACCAGGGAAAACATCGGCCGACAACGCTGCGCGGCGAATCCATCACTCAAATGATCTTTCGATTCGGCCCGACGATCACTATACATATGCACATAGGTGGTTACGACCACCTGAACGATGTCGGGAGGACATGTGAAGAGAAGAAGAGCGATCGCGGGCATCGCCGTGCTGGCGAGCGGCGCGCTCGCCGTGACGGTCGCGCTCGCGGCGTCGGCCGGTGCCACGACGGACGTGGCCCGGGGACCGGACAACGCGATGACCGTCGCCAACCGCGCACTGGCGGCACACAAACCGGCCATCCGGGCTGCGGCGGCCGGCGAGACATTCACCACCTACAGTTCCAAGGTCGACGCCAACGGCGCCGCACACGTGCGGTACACCCGCACGTATCAGGGCCTGCGGGTCGCCGGCGGCGACTTCGTCGTGCACACCGCCACCGACGGCGCGTTCGCCGGCGCGTCGGTCGGCCTCACCGAGTCGCTGTCGCTGCCGACGGTCGCGAAGGTCACGTCGAAGCGGGCGGCCGCCGTGGCGGCCACGAAGTTCCGCGGCACAGTGACCTCGACCGAGGCGCCGGAGCTCTTCATCGACGCGACCTCCGGCCGCGGTCGACTCGCGTGGGAGACCCAGATCAACGGCTGGGCGCCGGATCACCAGACCCCGTCCCGGCTGCACGTCGTCACTGACGCGACCACCGGCGCTTTCATCGGCTCGTTCGATGAGATCGAGACCATCGCGGGCACCGGATCCAGCCTGCACGTCGGCAGTGTCCCCGTCGACACCACGCAGTCGGGCGCGACATACACCATGATCGACCCGTCGCACGGCAACGGCACCACGTGCGACATGAACAACGGCACCAGCGCGTGCACGAACTTCACCGACGCCGACAACGCGTGGGGAACCGGCACCACCGCGAGCCGCCAGTCGGCCGCCGTCGACGCGCACTACGGGGCGGCGAAGACCTTCGACTACTTCAAGCTGGTGCACGGACGCAACGGCATCTTCGGCAATGGCCAGGGTGTTCCGTCCCGGGTCCACTATGGCAACAACTATGACAACGCCGGCTGGGACGGCGCGACGATGAGCTATGGCGACGGGCCGGGCAACGCGCGGCCGGTCATCTCGCTCGACGTCGCGGCGCACGAGATGACCCACGGTGTCACCGAGAACGTCGTGCCCGGTGGCCTGACCTACGCCGAGGAGTCCGGTGGTCTCAACGAGGCCACGAGCGACATCTTCGGCACGGCGGTGGAGTTCTACGCCGCCAACGCCGCGGACCCCGGCGACTACGACATGGGCGAGGAGATCAACCTCAACGGCGACGGCACCCCGCTGCGCTACATGTACAACCCGGCGCTGGATGGCGCCTCGCACAGCTGCTGGTCAACGACCACGAAGACCGTCAACGTGCACTACTCGTCGGGTGTGGCCAACCACTTCTTCTTCAACCTCGCCGAGGGCACCGGCACCACGCCGTTCGGCACCTCGCCCGTCTGCGGCAGCGCGCCCGCCGTCACCGGCATCACCCGCGCCAAGGCCGAGAAGATCTGGTTCCGCGCCCTCGACGTCTACTTCACGTCGAGCACCAGTTATGTCAACACCGCGAACCCCGCGAACACCTCACGTGCCTACACCCTGCGGGCCGCCACCGATCTCTACGGTTCCTGCTCGGTGGAGTACAAGGCAGTTCAGGCCGCGTGGACCTCGGTTAACGTCGCTGGCAACGACGCCACCTGCTCGGCCGGCAACGACTTCTCGATCGCCGCCACCCCGGCTTCGGGCGCCACCAACCCCGGCGGGTCGCTCACCACGACCGTCTCCACCGCGCTGGTCAACGGCTCGGCGCAGGCCGTGAACCTCTCGGCGAGCGGCCTGCCGGCCGGCGTCACCGCGTCGTTTAGCCCCGCCTCGATCACCGTTGGCGGTTCGGCCACGATGACGCTGGCCACCACGGCGAGCGCGGCGGCGGGCACCTATTCGGTGACGATCACGGGTACGGGCACCGGGGCGACCCACACGGCCGCCTACGCGCTGACCGTCAACGGTCCGGCCGGCTGCTCCGCCACCAACACGACGGCGGTGGCGGTCCGGGATCTGACGACGATCGAGAGTCCGGTCACCATCTCGGGTTGCACCGGCAACGCGTCGGCCACCAGCACCGTCGAGGTGCACATCACCCACACCTACATCGGTGACCTCGCTGTCAGCCTCATCGCGCCCGACACCACCGCCTATGTCCTGCACAACCGGACCGGCGGCAGCGCCGACAACATCAACCAGACCTACACGACCAACCTCTCCTCCGAGGTCGCCAACGGCACGTGGAAGCTGCGGGTCAACGACTCGGCCAACGGTGACATCGGCACACTCACCAGCTGGAAGCTGACGCTGGGCGGCGGCACCACGCCACCGCCGCCGCCACCGCCGGGTTGCACCGGCACCAACGGTACCAACGTCGCCATCACCGACAACGCCACGGTGAACAGCACCATCGCGATCGCCGGGTGCACCGGCAACGCGTCGGCCACCAGCACCGTCGAGGTGCACATCATCCACACCTACATCGGTGACCTCGTCGTCAGCCTCATCGCGCCCGACGGCACCGCCTACGTCCTGCACAACCGGGCCGGCGGTGGCACCGACAACATCAACAACACCTTCACAACCAACCTCTCCACCGAGGTTCGCAACGGCACCTGGACCCTGCGGGTCCAGGACGCGGCGGGTGGCGACACCGGCTCCATCGACACGTGGACGCTGACGCTCTAGATCCGTCGCGTGATCCGTCACGCGTGACGCGTCGCGTTTGCGCGTGACGGATCACGCTTGTTATGAGGCGCCGGCCAGGTGTGCATTTGACGCCTGGCCGGCGCCCTCGTGTGTGTGCCTGGGCGC
The DNA here is from genome assembly GCA_963736695.1 of uncultured Actinomycetota bacterium. Classification (GTDB taxonomy): domain Bacteria; phylum Actinomycetota; class Actinomycetes; order Mycobacteriales; family Micromonosporaceae; genus CAVTPU01. The sequence continues at coordinate 83,308 of CAVTPU010000004.1, read as the reverse complement.
ACCAAGTGGGCCTCATCGGCGTACCCGGGCAAACCGGATGATGCCGGACGGGTCCCTCGACCGGAGGACCTTCGACTCTTGTCGTGAGACGCTCCCCCCGCTGTGCTGGACCGGCCACGACGCCGGGACCGACCATTCGGTACGGTCGCGGTGGCAGTCCGAATTGAAGCGATCACACCGACGAGGAGAGACGGGGCATGCGAATCACCGGCACCGGCCACGCCAGCCTGCGCATCGACACAGCCGCGGGCAGCATTTTGTGTGACCCGTGGGTCAACCCCGCGTTCTTCGCGTCGTGGTTCCCGTTCCCGGACAACTCCCAGCTCGACTGGGAGAAGCTGGGCGACGTCGACTACCTATACATCTCCCACCTGCACCGCGATCACATGGATCCGGCGCACCTCACGCGGTTCGTCTCGAAGAAGGCGGCCGTGCTGCTGCCCGAGTTTCCGACCAGCGAGCTCGAGGACGAGCTGCGCGCGTGCGGTTTCACGAAGTTTATTCGCACCCGCACCAACGAGGTCATGGAGCTCGACGGCGGCCTCAAGGTCATGATCCAGGCGCTCACCTCCCCAACCGACGGACCGATCGGCGACTCGTCGCTGTGGGTGGAGCACGACGGGGTGCGGCTGCTCAACCAGAACGACGCCCGGCCGACCGACATGTCCGCCTTCACCGAGCTCGGGCACGTGCACGCCCACATGCTCCAGTTCTCCGGCGCGATCTGGTATCCGATGGTCTACGAATTGCCGGAGGCGGCCAAACGGGCGTTCGGCAAACAGAAGCGCGAGCGGCAACTCGACCGCACCTTCCGCTATATCGACCAGGTGCGGGCCAGCTGGGTCTTCCCCATCGCCGGGCCGCCGTGTTTCCTCGACGAGGCTCTGTGGTCGGTCAACGATATCTTCGACGATGAGGGCAACATCTTCCCCGACCAGCAGGAATTCATCGACGAATATGCCCGGATCGCCGGCGGTGACAACGGGGTGATCCTGCTGCCCGGCACGGTCGCCGAGGTCGACGAGCGCGCCTGCTCGGCCACCCACCCGGTGCCCGACGTCCGGACGTTCTTCGAGAACAAAGAGAAATACCTTGTCGAGTACGCCGAGCGGGCCAGGCCGCTCATCGCGGCCGAGCGGGCCACGTGGTCCCACCCGGAGATCGACGTCTTGGCCGAGATGAAACGTCGCATCGAGCCACTGCTCGAGATGTCGGTCGTCATGGCGGACGGCATCGGCGGTCCGGTCCGGTTCGACCTCGTACGCGCCGACGAATCGATCGAGTCGATCGTGGTCGACTTCGAGGCGAAACAGGTCCGCCCGTACGCGGATGAGAAGGTTCGTTATCGCTTCCGCACCGAACGTGTGCTCGTCGAGCACCTGCTGCACATCAATGAGGTCGACTGGGTCAACTCCCTGTTCCTCTCCTGCCGGTTCTCCGCCGCGCGCATCGGTCAATACAACGAGTTCATCTACTCCTTCTTCAAGTGCCTCTCCCCCGAACGCATGCAATACGCCGAGGGCTGGTATGCCGAACAGGAGCCCGACGCCGAAGAGGTGACGCTGCGCGACTCCGTCACCGGCGACGAGTGGACCGTGCAGCGGCGGTGCCCGCACCTCAAGGCCGACCTCACCCGGTTCGGGGTCATCGAGAACGGGGTGCTCGCCTGTCAGCTGCACGGTTGGAAGTTCGATCTCGAGTCGGGGCGTTGCCTCACGAGCGTCGCGAAGCCGATCCGCGCCCACCGCGCCTGACTCGATCTTTTGATCGTCGCGGGTCGATTCGCGCAGTGGCCGATCGACCCGCGAGACGACCTCGCCAATCACACTCTCACATGCATGATCATTTGCATGCATAAACGCATCGACGTGTCAATGGGTCTTTCCTCCTGAGACATCAGGCGTTCCCGCCGGTGTCATTGTGCCCGTCTGGCCCATAACGTCCGCGTGACAACGCAAATGCGGAGGAGAGTGCATGACTGAGCAACACATCCGGCGCGCGGGAGCGCAGGATGCGGACGCCCTGACCACGACGTTGGCCACCGCATTCATGACCGACCCGGTGAGCACATGGGTCTTTCCGGACCACGCCGATCGGGAACGCCTGCATCCGGGCTTCTTCCGCACGTTCCTGGAGCTCGCCCTCGCAGACGGGGAGGTCTACGCCACCAGCGACGACGCCGGGGTCGCCCTATGGCTGCCGGTCGACGTCAACGCCGATGACGAGGAGGGGGACGACGTCTCCCTCACGATCCGTCAACGATGCGGCGACTACCACGCCGACCGGTTCGCCGTGCTCGACGGACTCATGTCCGCCAACCACCCGAGCCACGAGTCCCACTGGTATCTGGCATTTCTCGCGGTCGCCCCGCATCGGCAAGGGCAGGGGGTCGGCGCCGCGCTGCTGCACGACCGTTTCGCCTATCTCGACGCGAACGGCCAGCCGGCCTATCTGGAGGCGAGCTCGCCACGCAACGCCGCGCTCTATGCGCGGGAGGGTTTCTCCCCCACCGGAGTCGAGCTCGGACTGCCTGACGGCCCGGCGCTCATTCCGATGTGGCGCAAGCCCGTCACCGCCCTGTGATCAGGTCCACCGTGGTCAGGTCCACCGGAGCCAGCTTCATCGTGGACAGCCGGGCTGATCAACGTCGGGAACAAGTGGTTTCCCGCACGACGTGAGTCCGTGGCACGACGCGAGTCTACGAACAGGTGAGCGGCTCTCCCCGTTTTCCGGGCTGAGCCGCTCACCCCATGCCAGAGACGGACGGCGGCAGCGACGCGCCAGAGGCTCAGCGCCGCCTTGGGTCAAGCCGCCGTATTCACCCTTGGCCGGGCCGCCGCCTTGCGTCGACTGGAACCGGACCTGACAACCCCGACGTCACACGCTGATGGTGCCGCTGAGGCTGCGGGCCACCGCGTCGTCCGCCTCACGATATTGCTTCGACGCCTTCTGAATCAGGTCGACGAGCTGCTTGAAGAGCTTCATCAGCTGGAGCAATTGGCGGGCGAGCTGGATCTGCCGCTTGAGGTCCGCGCCGGCCACCGCCGTGCCGATGCCGGCGAACGCCGCTGCCGCGACGCCGAGCCCCTCAAGGGCGACCACATCGTTGAGGGCCTCGGCGAGAATGCTGATGACGCTGCCCGCGACGTCGTCGACACCGTCCGTGTCGACCTTAAAGGACGAACCGGACCCACCGGAGCCGATCGGAATCTGGTATTGGTTTGAGTGGCCGCCACTCGACACGGACACCGTGATCTGATCCTGTGACATCGCAATCACGCCCTCGAAATATCGTTTGGCAGCAACATGAGTGCCCGCACGCCCATCGTGATCGATGCGAGCCACGCCCATCGTAGGCGGGCCGCCGAGCCGCGCTGAACGGCAGAATTACCCATTAATTCGCGCACTCGGCGGTGCTGGATCGACCGGCGATCTATCCGGTGGAGTGATTCGAGACGATGCCCTCCTCGATGGCCAGACGGGTGAGTTCGGGCCGCCGACGGCGACCGGTCTTCTCCCGGATCCGGTCGAGATGCGACCGGACGGTCCGCACGCTGATCGACAACGCGTCGGCGATGTCCTGATCGCGTTCCCCGGCCGCGAGCAAGCCCAGCACCTGACGCTCCCGCTCCGACAATGGCAGTCGCAGCGCCGTATAGCGGCCCTGCGACGAGTCGAGCAGCAGGGACGCGAGCGTCGGTGAGACATAGGTGTGTCCGGCCGCGACCTCACGCACGGCCCGCACCACCTCGTCGGCGTCGGCGTCCTTGGTGAGGAAACCGCGTGCTCCGGCTGCGATGGCGGCGAGCACGGCGACTTTCTCCGCGTGCGCCGACACCACGAGCACCCGGTGACCCATCGCGGTCACCTGCACGACGGCGGTGGCGTCGCGCGCGCCGGGGAGTTTGAGGTCGAGCACCACGACCCCGCCAGGGGGCTGGCGGAACGACGCGAACTCCTCGACCGATCCGGCGATGGCTCCGACCCGCATGTTCGGCGACTCCATGAGCACCCGCACGAGGGCGATGCGATAGAGCGGATGGTCTTCGACGACCGCGACCTCGACGACCGGTTGGTCTGACACGGTCGGCTCGGGGAGCCCGTTCTCCGGCCGGGTCACGAACCGCTCACCGCCGCCGTCACGGGTGGCCGGCCGGCGGCCTCCGGGTCGAGCACCGGCCCAAGCGGAAAGAGGGTGAGCAACCACTCGTGTGTCTGCACCGGCGTCACCGCGCCATAACCCAACGCCTTCATCGCGTCCTCTCCGGGGATCGGATACCGGATGCCCTGATCCGTGATGAGATAGACGGTTCCGATAGGGGTTCCAGTTCCCATCCGAACCACGACTCCCATGCCGGGAGGCACGAACGCCGCGCCAGCGAGCCGCTGGTCGGACTGATCGGTGATGGTGATCGGCTTCGCTCCGCTCGGCAGCGGCACCCGGTCATAGATGTGGATGGTCATATCACCGGCCGGGCCGGAGGCGCCGCAGATCGTGGCCTGGTCGCTGCGCACCTGGTTGATCGGCTGGGGGATGTTGGCCGGATATTCGGCGACGAGAGTCTCCTGCTTGATCGACACCGATTCGCTGATGTCGGAGTTGGACACCTTGCGTTGTTTGGACTGTTTGTTCTTGGGATTCTCGACGACCAGTGTCGCTTCAGTGGCGGTGATGACCGACAGACTGTTTTTGCGCACGAGATAGAAGTGCTTGACTCCATCGAGTTCGGTGAACACCACCTCCCCGACATTCGTGCGGACGCCACCGACCTGGAAGGACGCGCGTTCGCCACTGCTTGGGATCTGAATGAGCCGGAAGTCCGGCCCCGGTGGGACGGCGTTGATCCACGAGAGGCTCACCGGCACCTTTTGTGCGGGTGCGAAGCCCAATGCGACGAGAACCTGATCGTCCGCGATCTTGAACCGACGCCCGCCAATGAGCGCGTAGACGCCCCCGTTCGGGTCCTTGACGATGAGCGCGTGCGCGGCGTCGAGTTCCCCCGAGGCGAACCGGACACCGACCATCACGGTGGTGTCGGGCGTCGAGGTGGCTGGCAGGTTGCGGTTGACGGCCGAGCAGACCGCCCAGGGCTCGCTGACCAGATTGGCGGCGGTGGGCACCGAGTTGGGCGCCCCAGTGATGCCGAGCGGCACGCCGCGGGCGGCGTTGGCTAGCGACTTGGCCGACACCGTGACGGTCGTTTTGCCCTCTCCGCCGGCGAACAGCCGCGCCGAGGTATAGTTGATCATGGGGTGGAGAAGTCCGCCTTTGTCCAGGACGAAGGCGGCACCGGTCTCCTTCTCGATCACCACCTGACCGGCCTTACGCCAGTCCTGGTTGACCCCCGACTTCAACAGACCATAGATTCCGAACCCCCCCGCGACGAGCAGAGCGAGCACGGTTCCGAGCACGGTCCCGACGATGACCCGGCGACTCGGCGATGTGGGATGGTTCGCATCGCCCATTTGAAGAGCGGATACCAACCGGCGCCGCAGGAACTGATAGGCCTGCAACTGGTCCCGTTGTGTCCACATCAGACACCTCAGCTCGATGGAAGACTGGCACGAGTGATCCCTCGCCAGTGCAACATAGAGTAATATCAGTCGCGGCGGGAACCCCTGTCGGCGAACGACACATTCCTTCCTGTGCCGGACACCGCTCGTGACCTGCTCCTTTACCGCGAGGTGCGGGAAGGCGAGCGCCCTGGACATCTTGGTGAGCACGGCAAGGAGCCTCGGAGAGAATGACGAACCCGCAGTCGCTCCCGTCCTCCGCCGGATTCGCGCGGCCCTCTCCGGCTCAGGGTTCCGGGCTCCCACGCCCGATCTCTCGCGCCGGCATTCGGGGCAACATCGCACGACAAGTCCTGATAAGTCAGTTCGCCCTGATCGCGGTCGTGATCGCCGGACCGCCGACAACGCTTCCCGGTGTGCTCGCCGCGACCGCTGCCACTCTCGTCGTCGGGGGCGTGTTGCTGCGCATCCGTGACCGGCATCCCTATAGCAAGTTCGCCCGTTTTATTCGGTTCCGCGAGCGGGTGCGACGCGCCCGGCGAATCGCGCGCACCCTACGACAGCAGGCGAGTGAACGCGGTTCGACGACCGCCCCCGATCCTTTGGCCATGCTCATTCCGGACGTCGGCATCGGCACGCACGCCGATCGCGAGGGCAATCGGGTCGGCCTCGTTGGTGACGCAGAGTGTTGGAGCGCCGTTCTCCACGTCACTTTGCCGCGGTCGCAGGGGCCCACCGCGCCGGTCGCCGCGCTCAGTGCCCCGACGGATGTTCCTTCCCATGTGTCCGTCGGCGTCGCACCACACCAGCTCGGTGGTGCCGCCACCCGGGTCGCGGGTGCGCAGGCCGGCCCGGCGAACTCTGCTGGTGGCCCGTTCGGCGGCCAGGCTCCGGCCGGTAGTGGCGCCACGAAAACGTCCCGTGCCGGTCACCCGACCGTTGCTTCACCCAGTGACCGCCGGTCCGCCGGTATGTCCGCACCGCCGCCGACCAATCCGCTCATCGAGCTGCTCGGTCGGGTCGGGCTCGCGACGACCGATCCGCAGTTTGGCTCCATCCGCACCCAGGTGATCAGCGAAGCGACGCCAGCGAGTCAGCCGCCGTCACAGCGGACGTGGCTGGTGGCGTTGCGACTGACCGCCGACCCGAGCGGCGTGGCGGACACTGGTGGCGCCGACGCGGCCCGGCGGGCCGCGTCGAGCGCGGCGCTGTTGTTGGCCGCGCAGCTGTCCGATGCCGGCTTTGTCACCCGACCGCTTGATGGCGAAGAGGTCCGGACCCGGCTCGCGCTCTCGCTCGGCATTGATCCCGTACGCCAGGACATCTCCTATCCACCCGCGGTGGAGCACTGGCACGCGTGGTCGATCGGCGCGCTGCACTCGGCCTGCTATCGGCTGCGTCGCACGCCGCGCAGCTGGCGCGAACTCGCGTCGGCCATGACACCACCGGCGGCCGCACCGGCGCTCATGCTGCGGGTGGCGGTGCTCTTCGACCGTCCGACGCCTCAGGGGTTGCCCTCGCAGGTGATCACCCGCATCGCCGTTCCGGCACGTCCCAACATCTTCCGGGTCCTGACGGCGTTCGCTCGGGCCCGTGCCCGACTCGGACGTGGATGGGCGCGCACCGACGGCGAGCACGTCGCCGGGGTGCGTGCGACACTTCCGCTGGGAATAGCGCTCGACGACTAAAGACGCGAAATCGCACCGGCAGGACAAACTTCCATATTGGATAATCCGGACGGATCGCGGGTCAATTATGTCCTGGTCAATTGCGCCCGGGTCAATTATGCCTTGAGACGGCGATGGCCCGGCCTCCAGATATCTGGACGACCGAGCCACGCCAACCGATGTCGTCGAATCAGCTCGCCCAGCCCCGCACGGAGGCGTAGAGGTCGAGCACGGCGCTCGCGATCGGCACCAGGCTGATGAGCGTGAGGAACTCCACCACGTCGAGCAACCTCGACCAATAGGGCGAGACGGCCCGGTCCAGGGCCCGCAGCGCATAGGTGAAGGCGATGATGCCGACAAGAACGGCTACGCCCGCCACGATGAGTCGAACCGAGGTTGTTCCCTCCCTCGCGATGGTCGTCGCCGTCGTCGCCACGACCGCCGCGCCGGCGAGCAACAACACGAACCTCGCTGAGGCGATCTGATATGCCCGCGCTCGCAGCACCAGGCCGAGCCCGGCGAGACCGGCGAGCAGCCACGCCATGCGCAGATCCGTCTTGACCAGCACGACCGAACACCAGACCACGATCGTCGCGGACGCGGCGAGCAGCCCGGTCAACAACCGGGCAGCGGACTTGGTCTCCTCCACGACCGCTGGACCGAGGGTCGGTCGTTCGTCCTGACGAAACGCGTTGACGTCGGTCGGGATCTTTGGCAACGGCAGTCGACCGAGCCGCAGCGCCAACGTCGGCAACACCGGGCTGATGGCCACGACGAGCACCAACATGACCGACGCCGCCGCATAGGCCTTCGCGCCGGAGGCCATGGCCACGACTGTCCCCACGCCACCGAAAGCGGCGCTCGTCGCCACACTGACGAACCATGGCGACTGATCCGCGACGATGACGACGGAGAGCACCGCGTAGACGGCGAGTGTCACGCAGCCGATGCCGAGCTGCGCGGCCGTGAGGTTGAACAGGCTGACGGGCCCGCCGAGGACGTGCGTTCCGGCGATGAAGACCGCTGGAAGCCCTGCAGCAGCGATGGTGGCACCGGCCGTCACGTCACCATAGGCGCGTGCCATGGCTCCACCCACGATGAGCAGGACCATGCCGAGGCCGCCGGCGAGCAGCGGGATCGCCGTCCCGTTCGGCCCCAGGAACTCCAACAGGACGACCACGGCGGCGAAACACAGTCCGGCGAACGCCAACCCCACGGTGCGGGAGGTCTCGGGTCGCCAGGAACCCGCCTGATTAGCCGACGCGTTGGCGATCGCGTCCACGACGTCATCGAAGATCAACGGTGTCGGGCGCCGATCGTGCGGGTTGAGATAGAGCACCTCGCCGTCGCGCACGCCCGCGGACTCAACTGTGGAGGCCGGCTCGAGGGGACTCGCCCCGAGCCGGCTCAACTCCCAACCGACGAGCCCCGCAGTCTGGCCGGCGTCCGCATCGCAGATGCGCACGAGTTGCGGAACCAACTCAGCGACGGTGCTCTGCAGAGGAAGAGACACGTCGACTCGTACCTTGGGGGCGACGACGGTCACCCGGCGCGGCTGTACCAAAGTCATCAGTATGTCTCGATCTCTCCTCGGGCTTCCGCGATGATCGGTGCGAACTTCGCCTGGCTGGCCTGGGACAGCTTGGTCAATCCATCGTTGACCGCCTCGAGGACCAACGACCCGAGGGTGTCGGCGTCATATCGGCGCGCCACCTGAGGATCGATGGTGACTTCGGTGAACCGTCCACCACCATTGAGCTTCACCGTCACGTCGCCGTTGCCGGCGTATCCGGTGATCATCATCTCGGAGACGGAACGCTGAATCTCCTCGATCCGCTCCTGTTGTTCCCTGACCCGCGCCAGCAAGTCCTCGATCTCGGGCTCCACTACGAACGCTCCCTCATTAGCCGACAGAACCGCTCAGCGACCTTACCGCTCAGCGGACGTGGACGGAGCCGTCCGCGTCGACATCGATGTGTTCATGGATCGTCGTTCCGTCCGACTCGACGGTAATGTCCACGTCCAGATCCCGACCGAGGTCGACCGGAACCTCGACGGTCACCTCGAGGTCACCGTTCTTTCCGGTGATGACCACGTCGTGATCGCCGGACTGACCGGAACCGACGGTGGAGGCGCCGCCCGTCTCCGCGCCTGTGCCAGATCCGCCGGCGCCAGTGCCAGTTCCGCCCGCGTTCGGTGTCGCGGAACCGCCACCGGAGGCCCCGGAACCCGCAGGGTCGACGGCGATCCAACTGTTCGCGGGATCGAGCGCGCTGGGGTTATAACCATATTGGCTCGTGAGATCGGTGGAGCCGAACTGGTTGCCGGTGCTTGAGCCGCTGGCATAACCACCGCCGTTGAGCGCGGACTGACCGGACTGGGTCGCGACGGTCTCCATCGGCTTCGGCGCCGAGACCGGCGACGCGGAGATCGCGGCGTTTCCGGCCGCTGCCCCGTTGTCGTCAGCCCCGCTGTTGGTGAGCTCGCTGATCGCCTGTCCGATCTGAACGAGGTCGGTGAGCAGTTTGATGATGTTAACTCCGCCGATGATGTTCATCACGGCGTTGATGGCGGTGATAAACGCTTTGAGCAGATATGTCGCCCCAGTGGCGAGCGCGGCACCGGCCGCGTAGGTCCACGGGTTGGAGATCAGCGCTTGGACGATGGGGTTGACCACGTTGACGACCGCGGTGTAGGCGGTCTGCGCGATGCGCACCTTCGCCGCCGACAGGCCGAGCTCGGTCACGGCCTTGTTGACCGTCTCAATAATGCCGTTGAACTGCTCGAATGTCTTGGTGAGCTTGGTCAACACGTTCTGTGACGCGGACCCGTCCGACCACACCTGGGACAGCTGCTCCCGGGCCCGTTCCAACGCCGCCAGGTGCGACGCGAGGCGGGCGGCTTTGGCGATCAGCTCGCCGGCGTATCCCAGGATTGCCTCGGGTTGGCCCGTGACGATGTCGGGCAGCACGATCGTGCTCGGACCGCCGCCAGAGGCCGCAGCGTCCATTGCGCTGGAGTTTGCGAGTTGCACGGCGCACCCCTTCCGGGTTCTCACGAGGACCGCACCATCGTAGATTCGGAGACCGACCACGCCGTACGGCAAAACTACCCATGGTGACGTCTGCCGAATTGACCACCATCCCCCCTTCACCACCGAAGCCGGCACCGCCACACTGGTGATACACCGGCTTCGCTGTAGAGGAGCGCCGATGACCACCCAGACCGCGCAACGGACCCGTCGCGCGCCCGTTCCCGAGCTGCCCCGTGGTGAAATCGCCCTGCAGCCACCGCCCATGCTGCCCCGCGGCACCAATCAGGCACCGATGCAGCTGCTGTTCATGCTGCCGATGATGCTCGGCATGGGGGCGATGTCGTTCGTCTATATCGGACGAGCTGGTTCCAGCATGACAATGATCTTCGGGGCGCTCTACGCCACCTCGATGATCGGCATGATCGTGATGAGCATGTCTCGTGGTGGTTCGTCCAAGAAAGCGCAGATCAACGACGAACGCCGCGACTACCTGCGCTACCTCACCGGTCTGAGAACCCAGGTCCGTGAGGTCGCCACGCGCCAGCGCGAGGCGATGCTCATGACCCGGCCCGACCCGGCCGATCTGTGGTCGATCATCCATAGCGGCCGAGCCTGGGAGCGTCGCCGCATGGACTCCGACTTCGGCCGCATCCGCGCCGGAGTCGGCCCGCAGCGGCTCGCGACCCCGCTGCGGGCGCCGCAGACCGCTCCGTTGGAAGACCTCGATCCGGTGTCGTCGACGTCGCTGCGACACTTCATCCGCACCTACTCCACCGTGCCGGACCTGCCGATGGAGATTTCGCTGCGCTCCTTCGCCCGGATCAGCCTTCAAGGCGACCGGGCGGGAGTGCTCGACGTCGCCCGGGCGATGCTGGCGCAGCTCGCGACCTTCCACTCTCCGGAAGACCTGCAAATCGCCTGTTGCGTGCATCCCAGTCGGGTCGCCGACTGGGAGTGGCTCAAGTGGCTGCCCCACGCGCTGCACAAGCAGTGGTCCGATCCCGCCGGGCCCACCCGGCTCTATGCGGACAACCTTGTGAGTCTCTCGGAGCTGCTCCACGACGAGATCGCCGACCGGCCCAACTTCGGGCGCGGTGGACGCGGAACCGACCAGTCGCACGTCATCATCGTGCTCGATGGCGGAGCCACGGCCCCCGACGGCGATCTGCTCCCCGAATCCGGCATTCACGGTGTCACCATCGTGGATCTCACCGGCGCGCCGATGAGCGCCGGACCCGGCAAGCTCGATCTGGTCCTCGACGGCGACCATCTCGGCATGCGCAACGCGTCCGGGGTCGCGCTGCTCGGGGTCGCCGACCGGCTCAGCGCGGCGGGCGCCGAGGCTGTCGCCCGCGAACTCGCCCCCGCGTTCACCATCGCGCCCACCGGCGACGGCTTCTCGATGGCCGGCACCTTCGGCCTCGCGGATCTGCTCGGCTTCGGCGATCCGCGGCGAATCGATCCGAAAATGACCTGGCGACCGAGACCGGCCCGCGACCGGCTGCGCATTCCCCTCGGCATCGACGCCGGCGGCCGCCCCGTCGAATTCGACCTCAAGGAATCGGCCGAGGGCGGCATGGGCCCGCACGGCCTCGTGATCGGCGCGACCGGTTCCGGCAAGAGCGAGCTCCTGCGCACACTCGTCACCGGACTCGCGATCACCCACTCGTCCGAGACCCTCAACATGGCACTCATCGACTTCAAGGGTGGTGCGACATTCGCCGGGATGGCGGGGCTGCCACATACGTGTGCAGTGATCACCAACCTCGCCGCCGACCTGGCCCTCGTCGACCGCATGGCCGACGCCTTGCGGGGCGAGCTGGTTCGGCGCCAGGAACTGTTGCGGGCGAGCGGCGACTACGCGTCGGTGCGTGACTACGAGCGTGCCCGCGACGCCGGGGCCGACCTCAAACCGCTGCCGTCGTTGTTGGTCATCATCGACGAGTTCAGTGAGTTGCTCTCCACTCGGCCGGAGTTCATCGACCTCTTCGTCATGATCGGGCGGCTCGGCCGAAGCCTCGGCGTGCATCTGCTGCTCGCCTCGCAGCGTCTGGAGGAGGGGCGGTTGCGGGGGCTGGACAGCCACCTGAGCTATCGCATCGGATTGAAGACTTTCTCGGCGCCGGAGAGCCGGGCGGTCCTCGGCGTTCCCGACGCCTACGAACTGCCGTCGATTCCCGGCTCGGCGTTCCTGAAGATCGACACCACCACGTTGATCCGGTTCAAGGCGGCGTATGTGTCGAGCGAGCTGCCGCCGATGGTGATGAACATCGACACCGGCGCACCTATCCCGATCAGCCATCAATTGGTGCCTTTCACGCTGGCCCCGATCGCGGCCGAGCCAACGGCCGCGCCCGTGAGCCCGGCCGCCGCGCCGGTGGCTCCCGATCCGAGCGCCCCAGCCAAACCCGGATCACAGACGGTGATGTCGGCGATGCTGGGCCGATTGGACGGGTTCGGGCCGCCCGCCTATCAGATCTGGCTGCCACCGCTGGCCGACCCGCCCGCGCTCGACCAGCTTCTGCCTCCGTTGCAGCTCACCGAGGACCGGGGGCTGTGCCCGGCGGGCTGGGCAGGCAACGGCAAGCTCGCCGTGCCGGTCGCGATCGTCGACAAGCCGTTCGAGCAACGGCGTGACCTGCTCTGGGCCGACCTCAGTGGCGCGGCCGGTCACGCGGTGGTCGTGGGAGCGCCGCAGAGTGGCAAGAGCACGATGATGCGTACCCTCATCGCGTCTTTCGCATTGACCCACACGCCGGCCGAGGTCCAGTTCTTCATCCTCGACTTCGGTGGAGGTTCGATGTCGACGCTGGCCGGACTGCCGCATGTGAGCGGTTATGCCACCCGACTCGACGCGGAGCGGGTCCGACGGGTGGTCGCCGAGGTGTCCGGGCTCATGGCCGCGCGGGAGAAACTGTTCCAGGAAGAGGCGATCGACTCCATCGGAACCTTTCGCAAGAACCCTCGGGTCATCGACGACCGACGGTTTGGCGACGTCTTCCTCGTCATCGACGGCTGGATGACGCTGCATCAGGAGTTCGAACAGCTCGAGGAGGCGGTCACGACGCTCGCCGCGCGGGGGCTCGGCTTCGGCATCCACATCATCCTCGGCGTCAACCGGTGGATGGAGATCCGGCCGGCGCTGCGCGACATGATCGGCACCCACTTCGAGCTGCGTCTGGGTGACCCGACGGACTCCGCGATCGACCGACGGACCGCCGCGAACGTTCCCCGCGACCGCCCCGGTCGTGGCATCACCCGGGACAAACTGCACTTCCTCACCGGCCTGCCCCGCATCGACAGTCTCACCACCGTCGACGACGTGGCCGAGGGCGCCACGGACCTGGTCAAACGGGTCTCGGCCGCATGGCGCGGCCAACGCGCGCCCCAAGTCCGGCTGTTGCCGCGCGAGGTGCCCATCAGCGTGATGCCCCAGCCTGTCCCCGGTGATCGGCGCATCCCGATCGGGCTCGCCGAGTCCGACCTCGGTCCGGTCTTCCTCGACTTCGACACCGATCCGCACTTCATCGCCTTCGGCGACGTGGAGTCCGGCAAGACCAACCTCATGCGGACGATCGCGTCTGGGCTGCAGAGTCGCTATACCCCGGCCGAGGCGACGTTGCTCGTCGGAGACTATCGGCGCAGCATGCTCGGTGAGGTCGATCCCGCCTACCTGCTGGGTTACGCCGGATCTGAGCCGGTGTTGACCAACCTCATCGGTGACGTCGTGCAGGGAATGCGCGCCCGTTTGCCGGGCGCGGACCTGACCCCCGATCAGTTGCGCCAACGCAACTGGTGGAAGGGCCCGGATCTGTTCGTGCTCGTCGACGACTACGACATGGTCGTCACACAGGTGCGCAACCCGATCGCACCGTTGTTGGAGTTTCTGCCACAGGCGCGTGACATCGGCCTGCATATCATCCTGGTGCGCCGCAGCGGCGGCGCCTCACGCGCGCTCTATGAGCCGATCCTGCAACGGTTGCGAGAGTTGGCGACCCCGGGGCTCATCCTCTCGGGGGCTCGTGACGAGGGCCCGCTGTTGGGCGACGTGAAGCCGAGCCCGCAACCGCCCGGCCGAGGCAACCTGGTGAGCCGTCGCGCCGGGGTGTCGCTCATCCAGCTCGCCTGGTCTCCGGAGCAGGGCTGAGGTGCGGTGCTATCCGGACAGTTACCCCATGGGTGTGGGCAATTGTGCCGTGCCAAACAGGGGTAGTTGTGCCGTTCACTGGAATAGAGCCGAGCCAATAGGCTCAACCCGCGGAAGGCGCTGAAAGTTGGCGCCGAGCCCCCCGCGACGGACGCGGGCACGGAGAGGAGGTGGCCCGTCGTGGCTAGTCCAGGCTTCAAGAGTGATGCCGCTGCGATGCGGCAGGCGATTGTTGGATTTGAGGACGCTTCCAGCAACGCCCACCGCACGATGGCCGAGCTAGAGAACGACCTGATGTCGGTGCTGAGCCGTTACACCGGCAAGCAGGCAACGGCATTCTGGCAGCTGCACCAGCGGCTTCAGGAGGACATGAAGATCGCCAGCCGTGAGCTGGCAACCATGTCCAACCTGGTGAACGAAAGCGCACGCAACTACGACAGTGGCGACACGGACGCTGCCCAGTCCCTGACGGTCCTGTCCAACCAGGTCGGCGAGGGCAGCAGCATTCTGTCCCGCCTGTCCGGTGCCTGACCTATTTCGCGGAGAGAGGGTGTAACGCGGTGGATGGTGTAATTAACGTAGAGTTCGCGGCCATGCGGATGGCCGCCGACTCGCTCTTCGCTAAGGCGAAGGCACTCGACAACCACCTTGACGAGCTCCACCAGAGCCTGGTCCCGATCAAAGAGACCTGGTACGCCTCTGGCAGCTCCGCCGGTACCGCGGCTGAGCAGTCCGAGACCCGGCTTCGTGCCGCGCTGGCGGACATCATCAACGTCGTGGGTCAGTTCTCCGGCAAGGTGAACGAAGCACACGATATGCAACTGTCGCTGGAGAACCGTAACGCCAGCATGTTCGCCTGACCAACAAGGCGGTGGCGGGTCTCGACCATTCGTGGTCGAGGCACCGCCACCGCCTGGTATGGTCTCCGCCCTCTCACACTGGGGATCGCCGTTATGCAGTATGACGCCGCTCATGCCCAAGAAACGATCAGTGCTGACCAGTCTTTTCAGGTTCACCTGCGGTCTCTTCAGGAGTTCGCACGAGAGCTCGAAGCCCAGTTCGAGGCGGCTCGCAAACCGTTTGACGACGTGTCGTCGCTCAACGGGGCGCAGTTGCCGCTCGGCGAATTCTCCGAAGCGGCGGCGTTGCGGGAACGGCACCGTGTGGCGGTCAACCAGATGCGGGATCTCATCGACGCGGTCCGTTCGGCGATCAGCTTCGCCACCGACGTCACAAAGACGATCTCGGAGAGCTACGAGGCCTACGACGACCACATCGCCGGGCTCTATGGCGGCCAACACTCCAGCGTCGACGGGCGCGCCTCGCTCGACGCCCCTCAGGTCACCATCACCGTCTCGCAGACAGACCCGGCGTCGGGCCTCAGAGAGACGGAACGCATCTCGGTGGTGACGCCGACGGGATCCAACCAGACCGAGAGGATCTAGAATGATCTTCGATGACTCACCAGGGTTGGTGAACACCAACTTCGCGTCCTTCAGCCACGAGCAGCTGACACAGATGCTCTACGCCAGCAACCCCTCGGGCGTATCGGCCGTCGGCGCGATCTGGACCGTCGTCGGCACGTCGTTGCGGGAACGATCCACCGACCTCATGCAACAGCTCAACAGCTTTGAGGACATGTGGACCGGTGGCGCGGCCGATCAGTTCAAGGTGATGATCAAAGACCTCTCGGACGGCATCGAACAGGTCGCCGACACGGCACTCGCGGTGCGGGACCTCACATACGCAGCCGCGGACGCGCTCACCGACGCGCGCAACCGCATGCCCGCCGTCGTGCCGGTGACACCGCTGTCCCCGGCGGTCATCGCGATCGCCAACTCGCCGTTGCCGCGCATCGCGCCGCCAGGTGACACCGTCGAGGCGATGGGACGTCGGCAGGCGGAGGCTCGCGCGGCGGTCGATCAACATCAGGCGGCACAGGCTGCGGCGGACGCGGCTCACCTCGACGCCGTCGGCATCATGACCACCCTCGGCACTCGATATAACATCTCGAATGTCGCGATGCCAGCGACCCCGGTCGCCGCCGCGCCGCCGACGCTGCTCACCGAGCCCGATGGCAACACCGTCGTCGTCACCTCGACCGGGTTGACCTACACCACAGACCCGAATGTGGGCACGGTCGTCACCGTCACGCAGCCCGACGTCGTCGGCGACACCACCGGGGTGGACGGCGTCGCTCGTCCCAAACCGCTCTTCGGGCAGATGTTCAGCTCGGGGCTCGCGGCGGCCGCTGCGGCACTCGGCGGCCAGTTCGGTCACAAGGTCACCGACATCGTGCACCCCGGCACGCCCGGCGACGTGCCCGCGACCGACGCGCCCCCCAAGACGCCCACCGCAACCGGTGGCGGATTCGGTGGCGGGTTCGGTGGCGGCGCCGGAAACATCCCGCAGCCGACGGCAGCACCGTTGGCCGCCGCGCCAGCGTCCGCTCTCGGCGGCGCGCTCGGAGCGGCGGGCGCGCTCAGCGCGGTCGGTGGCGGGGCCGGTGTGGCTGCCGGCGGCATGATGGGCGGCGGCATGATGCCGATGATGCCGATGGGCGGCATGATGGGCGGCGACATGAACGGCGCCAAGCGCCTGCCTCCATGGCTGGTCGAGACCGAAGACGTGTGGGGTGAGTCGTCGGCCGTAACCCCGTCGGTGATCGGCGAAATGGAATAGCGACACTCGACAAATACGACGGTGGATGGTCCATATGGACCATCCACCGTCGTATTTCCACCGTCGCCGCGTTCCGCGGGGCCCGGTCGTGGCCCCGTGAGCGTCGTGCGGCTCCTCAGAGTGGCGTTGCGTGCCCTATGAGCCGTCGCGCTCGACACGTCGCAGGCCAGGACGCCACCGGCGCGACCGGCCACGACGGAACACCCGGGTGCCGAGGACAAGCAGCAAAGCCATCACAAGCCCGGCCACCGTTATCGACACGGCGAGACGGTCGACTTGGTGCCCCGGTGGATCCACGGCGAGCTCGAACTGGTGGGCTTCTGGATCAGGCTGCCCGGAGGCGCCTGCCTCGATGCCTTCGGCCGAGACGGCGAGGTGTGGATTGATCACACCGGCTCCGACGCTCATGTCGGCCGTGCCTGTCGGCGGATGGTTGGCCGTCTGCTTGATCCGTTGCATCACCTGCGTCGGGGACAGATTCGGCCGATAGGACCTGACCAACGCGACCGCACCAGCGACATAGGCCGCGGCGAACATGGGGTCGCTGAATGTGAAGAAGTGCCGGATGGCGCCTTTACCTCCGCCGGCCGCCGTGCTGACCAGGTCAGCACCGGGAGCGGCGACGTCGATGTTGTTTCCGGCTCCGCTGTTGATGGGACGACCTTCGGAATTGATCGCGCCGACGGCGAGCACCTTGTCCGCATCGGGGTTCGCGGTCGGAAACGACAGGGTATTCGTGCCGCCCTGCCCCGGGGCCGCGGCCGAGACCAACACAGCGCCACTGGCGTAGGCCGCCGCGACCGCTGAGCGCAACGCTGTGCTGTCACGACTCGCCGGCACGAGCACACAGATCACCTTCGCGCCACCGGAGATCGCCACCCGGATCGCGCGGGCGATGAGGTCGGGGTTCAGGTCGTTGGCGCCCCCCTGGGACAGGTTCTGGGTATAGCGAACAGAGAGAATCCGGGCACCGGGCGCCATGCCTGCGACGACGGTGTCTCGGCGGGTCGCCGCCGCGATGATTCCGGCGGCGAGTGTGCCCCTGCCGTCGCAGTCGGTCAGAGCCGACGTCGAGACGGTCGCGACGGTCCGGTTCTTCTTGTCACCACGCTCCACCACTTCGCGCCCGTCAACGAGCCTGCCCGCGAGCTGCCCGTTGTTGCGGTCGACGCCGGTGCCCAGCACCGCGACGGTCACTCCAGCGCCTGTTGTCAGTGGCCAGACCTGCATCGGGTTCATGAGCTGCTGCGCCCACGGCATCTCGCCGCCATAGGGCGCGTTTCCGGTCGGCTTGGCGCACAGCGTCTTCGCTGGCGCGGCCCGTGCCGGTCGAGCCGGGCTGACGACGCCAGCGGCGGCGACGATGACGGCGAGCGCGACTCGCGTGGCAACGTGCGCGCGACTGCGGTGAGCACCGTGGTGACTGGCGTGGTGGGGTGACATCGGGCTCCTCGATCTGGTGAACTTCACACCGGCACCCACAACCGAATTCGGGTGCCGCGGCCGGGGCACGATTCGATCGTGGCTTCGCCGTCGGCCTCACGCATCCGGCCGAAGATCGACTCCCGGATGCCGAAGCCATAGGTCGATTCGACCGCCTCGAACCCCGTGCCATGGTCGCGCACGGTCACCTGCACGCCGCGGGCGACCGTCTCCACGCGGACCACGGCGGTCGTCACGCCGGAGTGTTTGGCGATGTTGCCCAACGCCTCACGAACCGCGTCTCGCAACGCCTCCCGGCGTTCCTGGGTCAGGCCCTCGCCGTCAAGCTCGCCGACGACCAGCTCCACCCGCAGGCCCCACTCGGCGGCGGAGCGGGCGACGACCGCGAGCTCGTCGCCGAGCCGACTGCGATGCTCCTCAATCAGCTCGTCGAGGGCGTGCCGCAGTTGCATGGCCTCGGACCTCGCCAGTCGTCGCAGCTGCGCCAATGTCGCGCCGGGCGCCGTCGCATCCATTGTGGAGTCCAGGGCCATCACTTCCAATGCCTGCAACACGGTGTCGTGCATGGAGCGCAGGATTCGGGCCCGTTCGGCCTCCTGGCCGGACCTGATGCCGCGCAGCATCGCCTGACGGGTGTTGACGCCCACGAGCGACAGCACGACCACCGCCATCATCACGCCGACACCGAGCCAGATGGTGCGGCCCAACATCACTGACGTGTCTGTCACCGGCGTTGGACCGAGCCGATCCATCGCCCATTCCAGCGGCAGGCACGCCACGACCGTCGCCAGGCCTGCCACAACACCACCCGCGCCGGTGATGAGGACGATGCAGCTGACCAGATAAAACCAGAAGACGTCGTGATAGGGACCGGCCGCGGGGCCGGGCACCCATACGCTCGCGATGAGGTTGGCTGCCATCGCCACGATGAGGTCACCGGCGAGCAGCCACCGGGTGCGGGTCGGCGACATCGGCAGTCGCCGTCGCAGAAAGAGCACCCCGGCGAGATTGAGCAGAATGAGGTCGACCGCAACCATGACGATAGTTCGGGTCTGGTCGAATCCGTAGTGCACGACGTGCACCGAGACGGGTGCGGCCGTGGCCACGATGCGATAGATGAGCGAGCCGAGCAGCAGCGAGGGGAAGGCGTGGGAGAACGGGGCCGAGGGTTCGGGCTTGCGCCCCGATCGCCGAAAGCGGGGTGGCTCGCCGCCGGCGCCGGCGCGCTTCGACCCGTGCGCCCACCACAGTCGTCCCCACCAGCGGTCGCCGGCCCCGGGTGGGGTGGCGCGGGACGCCGCCGCGGATCCGAGCTCCACGGCGAGGGTGGTGACCAGCCTCCCCATGCCTCCACCTCATCTCAACGGCCGGCCATGGCGGACAAGGCACCGCGACTCATAGATGTGGTCGATTCTTCAACACGGTAGGCCATCCATTCAAGACTGTTTAGGGACGACAGATCGGGCATTGTTTCGGATAGTGTCGATCAGGACAGCTCAGGCAGAGGCCACGCGGCGCAACGCATCCGTCAGGGGTCGACACCCGACCCCGGATCCGGCGAAACCGGGGCGGATCGTCACTCGATCCCCCGACACGCCGACTGGCGGCCAAGTCCCGCAACACTGGGTGAGCGGCACGTCTCGCGCCGTATCGTGAGTGCATCCAACGATGCCCGGGAGCGACAAGTGCGTACAGTCACTGAGACCCAACTCAGCGAAGTGTTGCAGAACCTCGGGGCTGCGGAACCACGAGTCATTGCAAGCGGTAACCTTGCCGCTCCGCTGCGTGCACTCGCCATTCTGGACGGTGCGGTCCCACGCTATCGGCTCACCATGCTCAACGCGCCACGCGGCATCCCGGACCGCCCGGGCGTCGCCTACGAGACGGCCTTCGTCGGGCCGGGCATGCGCGGTCATCCCCGTCTGCGATATTTCCCGTGCCGTCTGTCGCTGCTGCCGCATCTGCTCGCCCACGCGCTCGCACCGGACGTCGTCGTCGTGCACACCTCGGCGCGCCAAGGTGCGACATTCAGCCTCGGCGTGGAGGTCAACGTGCTGCCGGCGGCGATAGAGCTGGCACGCGCTCGGGGTGCGGTTGTCGTGGCGCAGGCAAACCGACAAATGCCCGTGACATATGGCGACGCGACGATTCCCGCCGACGCGATTGATTATGTGTACGAAGTGGACGAACCGCTGCCCGCATGTCAGCCGGCGCCGGACGACGAGACGAGCGGCGTGATCGGCGAGCGGGTGGCGCACCTCGTGCCCGACGGGGCGACGCTGCAATTGGGCATCGGCGGAATCCCGGACGCGACGCTGCGGGCGCTCAAGCAACACAGCGGGCTTCGGATCTGGTCGGAGATGTTCAGCGACGGCGTGATGGACCTCGAGACGAGCGGGCGCCTCGACCGGGACACGCCGATCACCGCGTCGTTCTGCTTCGGCTCGCCCCAACTCTACGATTGGGTCGATGGCAACCGTCGGGTGCGAATGCTGCGCACCGAGAAGACCAACGACCCGAGCCTCATCGCCCGACAACCGGCGCTGACGTCGGTGAACGGCGCCCTGCAGGTGGACCTCTTCGCGCAGGCGAACGCGAGTCGGATCGGCGCTCGCGTCTATTCCGGTTTCGGCGGCCAGACCGACTTCATCGTCGGGGCGATGCACTCACCAGGCGGGCACGCGATCATCGCACTGCGGTCGTGGAGACCGCGACTCGATGAGTCCACAGTGGTCCCGCTGTTGGCCGGTCCGGTGACGTCCTTTCAGCACAGCTATATCGTGACGGAGAACGGCGTGGCGAACGTGTGGGGCCGCGACGCGACCGAACAGGCGCAACAGATCTGCGACCAGGCAGCGCATCCGGACGCTCGGGACGAGCTGCGCCAGATCGGTCGAGACCTGGGGCTCGGGCTCGTGTGAGCCCCAGGGCTCACTTTCCGGACCATCCGGCGAACACCACCGAGCTCTCGTACGGAGGCCTTCCCTCGCCTGTCAGAACGGGTGAAAGACTTCGCGATGGGACGAATTCCCGCCAGAATCCCTCCGTCCATGGCAGCCTGGGAGAAACCGCCGAATCGCCCCTGTTGGAGGTGCCCGATGAGCTCTGCCGAGCCACCGGCCGGACCCCCGCCGGAGCCACCATCGCCTCCGCCACCCCCGCCGGGGCCACCTGGACCGCCCGTGCCGGGGGAACCGATCCCTGGGGGGCAGTGGAGCCAGCCACCGCCCGGCGAGAACAGACGGCCGACCGGCCTCATCATCGGGCTCGCCGTCGGCCTGCTAGTGCTGCTGTGCCTGTGCTGCGTCGGGGCTGGGGCCGTGACAATCAACCGGATCCGCGCGGCGAGCAACAACCCGGAGCCGGCCCCCATCCCATCGGAGCTGGCCACCACGACACCGGCACCGAAGACGGCCGCACCGTCGGTCTCCCCCACTGCGACCCCGACGAAACCCTCGCCGTCGACAGCCGACCTCGCCGCCGTCGACAGCGGCGACTGTGTCGTCAACAGCGGCACCGACACCAACCCGAACGTACGCGTGACGCCCTGTCGGCAAGGCACGCTGCTCGTGCTGGCCCGCTTCAACGCGACCTCGAACAGCGCCGTCTGCGACCGAGTGCCGCGATCCACGCACTTCTATGTGCAGACGAACCAATCGAATCCCGACCGCAGTTTCGTGCTCTGCATGCGGCGCCGTTGATCCGCCTCGGGCATCGACTCCCGAGACGCGGGTCGCGGACCGAGACCGCTATTGAACGAACGACTGTTGTGGCAATGACGGGTTCGCCTGCGGCGCTTCGAGAGCGTTGAGTCGACCGGAGAAGCTGGCCGCCGCGCTCGTCAACACACTCGCGATGTGCCCGATGTAGTCGTTCATCGTGACGATCAACTGCTGGTATTCGTGCAACCGCTGGCGCAACAGGGCGACATCCTCGGTGGGAACCGGGTCGTTGAGCAACGACGCCGCCTGCTGCTGCGCCGCCGCGATCATGTCGCGGGCGTGCGTCTGCGCCACCCTGATCACCTCGTCACTGTGCCGCATGGCGTCGATCTGCGCGGTCACGCGAAACTCGGTGATGCTGTGGTCGGGCAGATAGCCACCCCGCCGGTGGGCGATCTCGGAGGCCATGGAGTCGGTCGCCACCTGCATTCGGTGCAGCGCCTGTTTGGCCTCCGTCGCCTCGTACGCCAGCCTCGACAGCAGTCGACGCACGGCTGCCTTGTCATAGCCTCGGCGCCCCCATTGCGCCTCTGGCAACCCAGCGAGCCACATCCGTTCGGCCGTGCCAGGCTCCGGCATCGACTCGCCCGGGACTAACTCGGCGTCGTAGGCATCGGTCACGCGGTCACCCCTGAGCGGCCCCGCGCGTGGAAGCCGGGGCGTATTGGTAGTTGCTGTAGTCTTCCCAGTGGATCTGACGCGCCGGCACGCCGGAGGCGACCAACCGCTTGCGCGATCCGCTCACCATATCCGGCGGGCCGCACACATAGACCTCGTGGTCGGCCCAGCTACCGTACCGCAGTGCCACATCGACGGCACTACCGTGCGGGCCGGACCATCTGGCATCACTGGCGACGGCCGGAATGATGGTCAGCCACGGCAAATTCTCGTGCAACACCCTCAGCCGATCAAGGTCGTAGAGCCCGGTCATGGTGGTGGAGCCGACGACGAAGGTGACCCGGTGCGGGATCGGCGCAATGGCGAGCTCCTCCACAATGGCGCGCAGGGGCGCCAACCCCGTGCCGCCGGCGAGCAGCAGCAGGTCGCGGTCGACGTGGCGATAGTCGCACAGCATCGTGCCGACCGGCGGCCCGACCTTGATGAGGTCCCCTCGCTGCAGGTCATAGGTGAGCGCTGGCGACAAAAGACCACCTGGCACGGCCCGCACGTGAAACTCGATGATCCCGTCGGGACGGGGCGGGTTGGCCGGCGACATAAAGCGCCACACCCGGGGGCGCAACGCCGTCTCGATAGTCAGCGACTGCCCCGCGAGATAGCGCAGGTCGCCGTCGACCCGCACGGTGATCACGGTGATCTCGGGCGCGCGCCGATCCACCTCGAGCACCTGGGCCGACCACCACGGCGGAGTGCGTTGGGAGTCCGCGTCCGCCGCGCTGATCATGAGATCGGCGACGACGTGGTAGGCGGCCGCCCAATCGGCCGCCAACGCCGTCGTCCACAACGGGCCGAGTGCTCGTCGCAGAGTCTCGAGCAGCGCCTGCCCGACAAGCGCGTAGTGCTGGCCGAGAACATCGTATTTGCGATGGTCGCGACCCAGCTGTGCCGCGAAGTCGCTCAACAGCACTGGATCGTCGACATTGGAGACGATATGTCCGAGCGCACTGAGGAGCCGGCCGCGCTGCACCGCCATCGACGGCGGGAACATGGCGCGCAGATGCGGAGCCGTGGCGAAGAGCACGGCATAGAACGTCTCGGCGGCATCGTCGCCGAGACCCGCAACCCGCTGCCAGCTGACCTTCAGTGCATCGGTGTCCATCAAGGTACCTCCGCGGGCTGTTGCCGCAGTAGTTCGGACGCGTCGGCGACCGCGGTGGCCGCCGACGCCATGACTCCGTTCACGACCCCCGCCGGGACTGGGTCGATCGCGGTGTTCAGAGCAATAGTGCCGTCTTCCCGAGTGTCCCGCATCCGCTCCGCGTCACTCATCCGTTCCGCGTCGTGGGACTCCGCCGCGCCGTGTCGCGCGACCAGGGTCGGGCCCGTCGCCTCACCGAGGGCACGCTGGCGCGCGTCCTCATCGAGCCAATAGTTGGGGTTCGGTTCGGTCGCGACATAGGTGCGGTGAAAGGCTTCACCGAGCGACGGCGCGAGATGTCCGTTGACCCACGACCAGTTGGCGAAACACGTGCGTCCCACCGACTCTTCCTTACGCGCGAACTCCACGAACAAGTCGGATTCCGTCACCGCGTCGAGGATGCTCACCCCCGCTTGCTGGAAACTATGGTGCACGGCGACGTTTATCTCGACTGCGGCGCGCTGGCGCCAGTAGGTGACGTTGGATGACGTGTCGAGCCCGAGTTTCTCAGCGATCGCCGGAAGCATGTCATAACGCTGCTTGTCGCCGAAGTCCCGGGTGGCGACCTCATCGGCGACATACCACCCGTTGAACGGCGCGCCGGAGTAGTCGACCCCGCCCACCCTCAGCCGCATGCACGACACGGCGGGCAGTGCGTGCCATCGCAGGCCAAACTCGGCCATCCACGGATAACGCGGGTGCGTGATCGCAACCTCCAGGATCTCCTCGCGGGGCGCGGGAAAGACCGCGGGTTCGTCCCAGGCCGTCTCCACGACCCAGGGCAGCAGATCGAACCGGCCCGGTTGTTCCGGCGGCTGCCACCCCATCGCCTTAACCACGTCGGTGAAGGCCACGTAACGGGGATCGCCGAGAATTGTGCCGTCGGCCTCCTGGTATCCGGCGTAGCGCACAAGCTGCTCATTCCAGATCCGCACCCTCGGACCCGCAGCGGTGTCGGCCGGAAAGACCGTGATGGTCGACCGGATTCGCCCCTTGTTGGTGCCGAACCTCACGTGGTCGACCATTTCGTCGTACGCTTCCTGGGCGCTGCGCACGTGCCGGGCATCGCGCACGATGAGATTGCGCCACCGGACCCGGCCCATGCACCGCACCGACTGACGCCACGCCACGCGCGCGCCCCACTCGAGCTCGGCGAAGGTGTGTTCATAGGTGCCGGTCTCTTCGATCTCAGCGCGCACCTGGTCCCACCGCTGGGGAAACAGGTCCGACGCCGAAGTCTCGTCGTGGAACATGCGCAGGAAGTCTTCGGCCTCGGCGAGCAGGTCCGCGGAGGTCGTCGCGGGCGAGGCCGGGGTCTGCGTCGACTGCCCGGAGAACGGACAACCACGTGGTTGTGTCGGCTCGTCGACCGACACCGATGTCGGCGCCATCACGGCGACCTCGGCGGCGAGCTCCACGGAGGCCCCGTTGGCCGTCGCCACCTCGGGGAGCGTCGCGATAGGAGTCTCCGGCACGGCCTCGTCGCCGGCGGGCCCGTTGTCATGGGAGGCAGGGCCGTTGTCATGGGAGGCGGGGCCGGCGAGCTCGGTCGGCGGCACGGGCGGAGTGTTGCGGGTCGACGCGCGGCGCCGGCCGAAGAGGCGAAAATTCATGATCAACCGACCCGCTTCGCGTCCGCCACCCCAACCGATCCAATGAATAAGAGGTGCGTGTCGAGACGCGCCGTTTCATGGCGGAGGGTGGTCATATTTTGGCTTCTCTCAAGACGGTAGTTTTCTCAAAATTCATGGCCGGACGATCCGATGCACCGCCACGGATTTCAATTCCAGGCAGTCGATATCCAAGCATGGCCTCGACGCGACCCGCAAGAGCCGATCTCGCCAAGCGCACCACCCGACACTACGCATTGCCGCCCCACCCGATGACGCCTCTGCGCAGGACCTCGCCGACTGGAGGCGCCCGACAGGGCGGCCGCCGACCGCGGACCAACGCGCCAGCAATCGTGGTTTGCGCAGGTCACGTCGCTATCGGCGGGCATCGTAGCGAAGTGGATCTTTCACTTCAAGATGCATTAATTTACATATTGAATATCAGCTCATTCGGTGGCGATGAATGTTGTTCATCCGTTTTGCCCAGGCCGAGTTCGTGCGCCGACAGTCGATGATCGGCACACCACATCGAATTGAATTTACTGAACGTGACTCTGATCAATGCCAATTGGCGTCTCTCGGCATTCCCTCTCGCCGCCAGAGTCGCATAACGTAATCGGGGCGGTCGCTCGTCAATGTCTCACCGCTCCGATATTCGCCCAGGTCAGCACGGTCGCGGAGGACTGTCGACGGATTGGCACCCGCTGGCGCGACTCCGTCGACCGCCACGCAGCGTGGCGACACCGAACGCCACTGTGCGTGAGGCCGCCGCGACCCCGCACCCCAGACGCCGCCGAGGTTGAGGTCACCGGGGCGATGGACGAGCCGCCCGGCTAACCTCACCACTGACCACGTGATGGGAGGGCAGCCATGGCGCGCGGCTGGACCGACGCCGCACCCAGCGGCCCGACGAAGACGAAGATCAGACCAGATCGGGTACGCCGAGCGCCGGCTCGCGCGTTCATCCCGCCCCAACACGGGGCGTGGGCGATGCTGCTGGTTCCCTACGTCGCGGGTGTCGCGCTCACCCGGTGGCACTGGCTGTTCGCGCCGTTGCTCGGCGCGTGGGTCGGGGGCTATCTATTCGCTTACTTCGCCCTGCTGGCGGTCAAGACCCGACGGGTCCGTCGGATATGGCCGCAGCTGGCGGTGTTCGGAGCGATAGCTCTGCCGATGGCGACCGTCGTGGTCGTGGCCCGGCCGCAGGTGCTCGCCGCCGCCCCGGTGATGGCGGCGCTGCTCGCCGTCAACGCCGCCCACGCGTGGCGTCGGCGGGAACGCGCACTGCTCAACGACATCGCGTCGGTGGCGCTGGCCACCTGCGTGATACCCGTGATGGTTCAGATCTCCCCCGCTCCGATCGACGACACGATCAGTGCGGCGGTGCTGGTCTTCGCATATTTCACCGGGACGGTGTTCCACGTCAAAACCATGATCCGGGAGCGCGGCAGCACGGCGTACCGGCGGTGGTCCTTGACGGTTCATGGGGCGGGGCTCGTCGTCGCGGCCTGGATCTCCTGGCCGGCCGGGGTGTTGTTCGCGCTGCTCGCGTTGCGCGCCTGGGCGTTGCCGGGCCGTCCGCTGAGCCCCGCCCGGGTCGGACTGGTCGAGATCGCCGCCAGCCTGCTCCTCGTGGTGGTGATCGCCCTTACCCTGGCAATGTAGAACATGAGGTTCTACGATTGCGGAATGGAACGCATCGGCGTACGGGAGCTCAACCAGCACACCAGCCAGGTGCTCGCGCGGGTCAGTGGCGGGGAGACGATCGAGATCACCGACCGGGGCCGGCCGGTCGCCAAGCTCGTGCCCGTCGGCGGGGACACCTCGGCGCTCGCGCGCCTGGTGACCTCGGGGCGGGCCTGCGGACCCACCACCACCGGCCCCGTCGCGCTGCCACCCACGCTCGGCGACGCCTCCACCGACGCGTCCGCCGCGCTCGCCGCGCTGCGCGACGAGGAGCGTTGGTGATCTATCTGGACTCGGCCGCAGTGGTCAAGCTCGTGCGCAACGAACCGCACAGCGCCGACCTCGTCGACTGGCTCAATGCGCGTCCCGGGGTGCCGCTCGTCGCCTCCGCGCTCATCGAGGTGGAGGTGCCCCGCGCCCTTCGCCGCGCCGCGCCGCAGGCACTCATCGGCGTGCCGGCGGCGGTCGGTCGACTCTTCCGCCTTGAGATCGACGCGACGGTCCGGGCCACCGCTGCGGCGTTCACCGAGCCGACCCTGCGCAGTCTCGACGCTATCCACCTCGCGACGGCGACTGTCCTGGCCAACGAGAGCGGAGCCGGGCTGACCGCCTTTGTCACCTATGACAAGAGGCTGCTCGCCACGGCCGCCGCCGCCGGCCTGCCGGTCGCCAGCCCCGGCGTCACCGGCGACGCGCCCGGCACCGATTAGGCTGCACGGGTGGGATTCGACCCGACCGATGTGCTCGCGGGCGGCCGTCCGCGCCCAGTGGTGCCCGTCGTCGACGCCGAGATCGGGCTCGTCGTCGAAGACCTCGACGAGGAGTTCTGTGGCGCCGTGGTCGGTTTCGAGGCGGGAGCGGTCATCCTCGAGGATCGGCGGCTGCGACGCCGGGCCTTTCCCCTCACCCCGGCCGCGTTTCTGCTCGATGGTGAGCGAGTGACTCTGCGTCGACCGTTGACCGGAGCCCACCCCGCCGGTCGGCGGTCGACGGCGAGCGGGTCGATCGCGGTGGCGCCCCGCCGGGCGATCATCGCGCGCGATTCACGCATCTGGGTTGAGGGCGATCATGACGCGGCGCTCGTCGAACGGGTCTGGGGCGACGATCTGCGGGTCGAGGGTGTCGTCGTCGAGCAACTGTCCGGTGTGGACAATCTGGCCGCCGCAGTGGCGCGGTTCGGACCCGGCCCCGACCGGCGACTCGGCATGCTCGTGGACCACCTCGTGCCGGGATCGAAGGAGAGCCGGATCGCCGCCGCGGTCACCGGCCCGCATGTTCTGGTGACCGGCCATCCCTATGTCGACGTCTGGCAGGCGGTGCGGCCGTCGGTCGTCGGGCTCGACCGGTGGCCGGACGTGCCGCGCGGTCAGCCGTGGAAAGAGGGTGTGTGCGCCGCGCTCGGCGCATCCGACCCGGCCAGCCTATGGCGCGTCATTCTGTCGCGTGTGGACAGTTATCGAGATTTGGAGACGTCGTTGATCGGCGCGGTGGAGCGCCTCATCGACCACGTCACCACCGTCACCTGAGGCCGAGACGCATGAGCTGGTCGGCGAGTATCTCGTCGAAATAGGTCGACGCGTCGGTGGTGATCGGCCGCAACTGGCCGAAGACCTCCATCATGACGAAGCCGTGCAGGGTCACGAAGGCGTCCATCGCCGCGGCCGTGAGCGCCGTCGGGCCGCCGTAGCCGCGGCGGGCGCGAAGTTCATCGAGTTGGACCGCGGTGGCCGGGGTCAGCCGCCGACCCCGTGCCCGGATCGGCGCTAGGCGCAGCCCGCCCTCGGCCCAGGCCCGCATGAGCAGCCCGTGAAAGAAGTCGCCGGCCCGGGCGCCGGCCCGGATGGTTCGCTCCGCTGGCGCGGCATAGCCGGGCACCGGCGCGCCGTAGGCCAGGCCGAACTCGGCCGGATGGGCCAGCGCCCACCCCCGATAGGCGCGCAGGGCCACGACGATCGCGGCGGCAGGGTCCGTTTCGGCCTGGGCCGCCTTCTCGACCGCGTCGGCGTGCGCGTCGAAGGCCCGCACGAGCAGGTCGGTGAGCAGGTCGTCGCGGTGCTCGAAATATCGATAGAGCGCGGAGACCGAGATGCCGGCGTCGCGGGCGATCGCCCGCAGGGAGAGTCCGGCCGCACCGTGCTCCACCAGATGCGCGTGGGCGATCTCGCGCAGCTGGGTGATGAGCTCGACGCGGCGGCGTTCCCGGATGCCCTGCATCAGAGCAGTGTACGCATGGCGAGCAGCGCTCTTGACGAGAACACTCTCATGACAGAACTCGCTCTCGAAGTGAGCGCTGTTCTCGTACAAAGGAATCGGCCCAGTCCCACACAGTGACGCGGTCGGCACCGGGTGCTAGCGTCCCGGTACATGAGGACGATGCCCCGGGCGCGGCGCGCCGCCATCATCGGCGCCATCGTGATAGGTGGCGGGCTCGCAGCCAGTTGCGACACGCCAGCCGGTGGCGGATCGACGCCGACCACCGTCACCACCCCGGCGCCGACGACCGACATAGGCACCGGGACCCTGACCACCGCCGAACCGACCACTCCCGTGCTCGCCGACGGCCGCCATCCCGTCTTCCTCAAGTCCGCCGACGCCGCCGGGAAGACGGTCACCTTCGATCTCATCGAGTTCTACACCGGCACGGCCGCGCTGAACGCCTGGAAGACCGATCACCCGGGCGAGACCGGCGGGCCCGACAACGACTACTACATCATCAACAAGAACCCCAAACTGCGCACCCTGCCGGTCACCGCCACCGTCACGGTCACCGTTGTCGACTCGACCACTCCGGTGTGGACCGACAAGCCCCTCGTGTTCGGCAAGCTACACGCCTTCCTGAGCCAACCAGGAATCAATCCGACGTTCTGGCTCACCGTCAACGCCGGAACCGTCACCCAGATCGAGCAACAGTTCCTGCCCTGAGCGTCGAAAACCAGCGGCGGATCCCGTCAACGGAGCCGCATAATGGCCCGTCGAGACAATGGTCCAGACGGGACAATGGTCCAGACAGACCGCTCATCGCGAGGAGTCGAAGATGCACGTCCTGCTCGCCGGAGTCGTGGGCTCGACCGCCTACGGGCTGGCTCACGAAGGGTCCGATGTGGACCGTCTGGGGTGCTTCGCCGCACCGACCCAGGCATTCCACGGCCTGCACCCGCCGACGGACTCCGTGGTCCACACCGAACCGGACGTCACCCTGCACGAAGCCGGAAAATACTGCCGACTCGCGCTCTCCGGAAATCCGACGGTCATGGAACTGCTCTGGCTGCCGGACGACCTGTATGACACACGGACCGAGCTCGGCGACGCGCTCATCGCGATCCGGTCATCGATGCTCAGCGCGCCCCGCGTACGAGATGCCTATCTGGGATATGCCGTGCAGCAGTTTCGCCGGCTCAGCAACCGAGGAGACGGCTCGTTCAGCGCCGACACCCGTAAGCGCACCGCCAAGCACGCGCGCCACCTCGCCCGACTGGTGCGGCAGGGCACCGAACTGTTCGCCACCGGAGTTCTGCGGATCCGCCTCGACGACCCGCAGGCGCTGCGCGACTTCGGCGACCGTGTCGCCACCGGCGACATCGACGTGGCGCGAGACCTGCTGGCCCGCGCCGAGGCCGACTTCGATCAGATCACCACGCCGCTGCCCGAACGCCCCGACGAGGAGTCGGCCGAGCGATGGTTGCAGCGGGTGCGCGCGGAGTTCCTCTGATGACCTGTGAGCGGCACAGCCACAATCGCGCGCCTGACCAGTTGGGGCAGCCGAAGAGCACACGCTATCTCATGGTCGGATGACCGACGCCAACCACTATCTGCGCCGCCCCAGCCAGGGCCACGGGCGTGACTCCTGAAGCGATCTTTTGGCAAGACACCTAAAAGATCATCAGAAGTCGCGCCCGGCCGCAACTCGGGCACCAGCCCGTAATGACCTGCAGATCAGGTCAATTCGGAACAACGACGGGACCCTGCCGCCCCAGCTTGGTTTGGCTGTGGGTCAGCGGTTCCATTCCACACCCCAAAATCCCGTGATCTTCTTTATGTCGCCTTGGTAACGTACCTGGCCTGACTGATCCAGCGAACACTGACGAAAAGTAACCACAGCGGGCGGCCTGTCCGAGTAGCCGAGCACAACGACATGTTCGGTCCGCTGATCAAGTGGGCACAGAAGGTCAGGCTTCGCTACTGCGGGCAATCCATTTAGGTATTCCACAATTCGTTCCACACCCGTGGTGAGGCGATGGACATCCCCAACTGGCCTGGTTTGTGCATCTAGCGGCGGATAGCTACACAACATTGCTTCTATCGCCCCACGCGGGGCAAAAGGACCACTCGTTCTGGTTGGCGTGGGGCGGTCACTCGTCCACGTCGCCGGACACACCGCCGGTACAGGGCTGGCAACCGCGGGAGTCACCGGGACTGACGGCGTAACGGTCTCCTCTGCCGGACGGGAACACGCTCCGATTGTGGCCAACAACACCGTCGCGACCGAAACGATTGCCAACGACACCTTCACGCCTACGCCACGACTAGCCACAGTTGTCGACTGACTTTCCATCAACGTCTACCTCCCTGATTGCCCACGACGCACCGACGCACTCGACTTTCATCGCAGTCGCGGCGTTCAGTGAATGAACCACCACATAAAGGGGAGTCGCAGAGTTGAGTCATGATGTCGTTGAGTTGATATTGGGCAGGGCGGCAAGTCGAGTCAAGATAGTAGCCCAATCTTGGAAATAGAACACACCTTGCGCTCCCGACGATGAGGTTATCCCCTTGGCACGCACTCCGGCCCCGTCGAGAGTAAAAACTGGGCCGCCGCTATCACCGGACCGAGAAGCGGGTCGACCATCGATCTGAACCGTCTTAATCACACCATATATGGTGTAACCCCAGTCCCCATCAGAGTCTGGGTGATCCGAGCCAAAACTTCCATTCACGGACTCGACCTGTTTGAGATTGCAGACAGTCCCACTAGACTGACCCGATTGACACACAAGCTCGTTCGCCGCCCAGTAACCCCAGCTATTGACGTTCTTTGTAGTGGTGGTAGTGGGAGATCCATCGTAGATGACATGCCATCCAGGCGCGTCAATTAGCATTATGTCATATGACCAGTCGTCAGCGTAGACAGGGCCCATATAACGACCTGCATTCGTCAAGTAGTCACCTGAGCTGGCGCAATGTGCGGCGGTAAGGACGTAGCTATGCCCGTAGCTATGCACTCCAAACCCCGTCGTGCAGTTGGTGTTTTTTGAAACATTGTGCCACCAACCGCCACCGTTCCATGGAGGGCTATCGGTGGCTCGACTCCCGTCCGGGACCAACGAAGCGGCGGCGGTTTCAAACGTTACTGGTACCCTGACTCCAGCCTCCGCCACGACTTGCTCGGCGTGAGTGACCGGCTGCTTCCCACTTTTCAGTCGCGCCGCAGCCACCGCCTTGCGGGCCGAATCGGGTTGCCGAGTTATGTGTAGGGCAGTGCCGTCTGGGGCGAAGCCTATTGTTTGAATATCGGTAGCTCCATGAAGCGCAGCTACTTTATCGATCTTCTGGCTTTCAGTTTGAAGGTCCATTGCCGAGAACGGGGCAGCTTTCACGGCCACCGGGCCGGTCCTGCGTGCCAGTGTAAGCGCCACCTCCATGGCCGGAGTCAGTGTCCCCTTCCAATACACAGACAGTCCTTCGCCTTCAAATGCCACACCAGCGAAGCCAGACTTAGGATGCCTCATCTGCTCGTCCCAGATGGCTTGCAAGGCCGGCTGAAGGGCCTCTTGACGCCGCATCGTTGCAAGCGTCTTTGGATCGAGATTTTCCAACGATTGGGGGTCGAGCATGCGCGGCCGGAGAGTAGACGTTACGTTGCCCGCCTGAACAGCCGAACCCGAAAGCGCCACAACAGGAAGCGCCACAAGCGCCGCAAAGGAAGTTACGACAAGACGGCGGAGCCGAAACCTCCAACACTCTCCCGAGAAGTAGTGGCTTCGGATTTGAGTGGTATTTCGAATCATTTACATAGAATAACAGAGGTCCTCTGATCGCCTCCACCAGTCTCGATCCATCAGAGGGTTTCGTTCCCCTAATCGATTCATCCTGACCGTTTTGCCCCCTATGGTTTTGGTTCGGGCTCACCGCGTGTCGCTGCGGGCACGCCGGCGCCGCGCTGCGGGATCTGACTGACGGACTGGGTGAACTATTCACATGCCCGGAACCGAGGACGACGTTCGGGTTGTTGGTGTGGGCGTTGTTGTCAGACTTGGCTAAATAGAACTCGTGAGGGTTGGCCGAACATATCAGTCTGGCTACCCGGGCCGTGCGGTATCTTCTCAACGGCGCGAAGCGGGATGTAAATGTGGGTTGGAAAGGGGTCGTGGTTATGTCCTTGATGGACTATCCGATCCTGGGATTCGACCAGGCACCTGAAAGACGACGTTGGCGCGCGTGTCAGGCGGCCGCGCACGGGACTGAGTGTGGTGTGGCGGGAGCCGAAGCGTTCGGCACGTGAACCACGATCTTCACGATGTTGTTCGCCATGGTCGTCTCCGGCTTCGCCGGATCCGCCGCGATCTTCACCGTGAGGGTGAGGTCCGTGCCCTTGACCGCGCTCGCCGACGTCGCCTCGACCTTCACCCCCGCACCGATGGTGGTCGGGCCCAACAGGGAGAGGTCGTTGGTGATGTGGCCGACACTTCCAGTGATCCGCATGGCCACCCGACCGAAGGAGCCGACGTGGTTCCACCCGACGGTCATTGTCGGCAAGATCCATAGTGCCTTCCCGTCGGCGTGCCATGAGCAGCCGCCTGCAAACGAGAGGCTCAGGTCCATCATGGAGCCCGGCGGGGCCGCCGTCCGGCTCGCCGACGGTTTCCGTGAACCGCCCGTCGCGTGACCCGTCGCATGCGAGGCGACAACAGGAGAGACCGCCGCAGCCGAAGATGTCGGTCGCACCGTCGCGGGCGGGGCGCCGACCGCCACGAGCTGCTGATCGGCCGTCGGGCCCGGCGAAGCGGGCTCGGTCGGCGACGAACACGCCGACACCATCACGAGAACGAAACTGACGACCGCACCTGCCAGAAGACGTCGACCGGCCTTTTGTGAGTGAACAGCGCGCATGTCCGCCCAATGTAGTGCATGACCGGACGTCACCCAACCGGCCGATGCGGGGCCGGCGTCTACGCGAAGAGCAGACCGGTGAGGGTCTGGTTGACATGGCCAAGCCACGTTTCGCCGTACGTGTGGAAACCCGCGGTGGGGATGCCTGCGAGCGCGGCGAGAAAGTCCTGTGAGACGCGGGTTTCGTCCATCTCCAGCCGACGCAGAACGCAGTTGAATAGCAGTGCGCCGCTGATGTGTCCGCCCAGCTCGGCCTGGGTCCTGGCGAGCGCGGCACGGGTGTCGGCGACTAGGTCGCCGGCGGTCATCACCTCGACGCGGGTGCCGGCCCGCAGTTCGGCATAGAAGCGCAGGCCACCATCGGGGGTGATCGCCTGGGGGCTACGGATCCACGGCTCGCCGCCGATCATGAGACCGAGCGGGTGGCGCATCCACACCGAGGACTCCAATGCCGCGACTGGCACGCCGATGGCGGAGGCGTACGCCTCCGCCGCGGGCCGGCCGTCAATGCGTCGCACGACGCGGCCCCCGGGATCCGCTTCGGTGATCTCCAACGTCCGCCCAGTGGTGGCGAACGAGCATGTCTTCACGGCCTGAAACGGTCGGGCCGCGGCCGCGATGAGCAGCGCGACACCGCGATAGCTGACTTTGTCGCCGACCGTCACCCAGGTGCGATGGAAGGCGAGATCGTCGCCGGCCGAACCGCCGACGAACTCCAATAGGGGGGCGGCGTTGCCCAACGTCTCGGTGACCCGTTCCTCGCACCCGTGCACCCCGTCGACGAGCATCAACGCGACATGTCGGGTCGGGTCGAGGCTGCGCAGTGGCCTGCCGAGTCGCGACTCCAGAGCCCGCACCGCGTCCTGAGTGCCGGCGGCGACGTCGACCGAGAGATCGCCGAGAGCGGCGAGCGCGCCGGCGAACATCCCGTGGGGGAAGGCGATCGCGCTGACCGCGCCGGTCCCGATGGCCGCATCGGTGAACTCCCCCGCGGTTGAACATCCGATCACCGCGGCGGCGGGGAACGCGGCGGCGATCGGACCGGCGAGATCCGTGGGGAGATATCTGCTCGACGCGAAATAGAGCACCGCGACGGCGGGGCGGCCGGCGAGTCCGTGGGTCAGCTCGGCGATGAGTTGAGCCACCGCGCTGGGTGCCGAGCCGGTGGCGTGGGCACGCACCGCCGTGGTGGCGGTCGCCACGGCCGGGGTCATGCCCGTCTCCTGGCTTGACCGGACGGGTTGGGCGCACGACGTCGTGGACGGCCGAACAACGAGCGCCACCATGACCGCCGCGCCGGAGGGTCGATCGGCGGGGTCAGCCGCTGATGGATGAAGGTGAATCCCGGCGCCGCCGAGGTGGGGGTGAATCCCATGAGAATGAGGCTTTCGACGACCATCGCGACGATGGCCGGGTCGAGCCGTTGATCGGGCCGCGGAGCCCGCAGGTCGGCGCCGGTGCGCAACATGATGCGGGTGCAGACCGAGGTGAGGCCGCGCGGATTGTCGCCGAAATAGGTCGCGCGCAGGTCGTCGAAGATGTCGTCGAGCGATGGGTCGCGTCGACGGTGGCCCGATGACCACGACGGTCCGCCCGGAGGTCTGCCTGCCGTGCTCGCGCCAGCCCAGGCCGCACCGTGGCACAGGTGCGCGTTGAGCCACAGATAATAGGCGACCCAGGCGGAACTGGCCTCCATGCTCCACCCGTGCGCGAGGACCACACGCACGCTGCGCAGCAGGGCGTGGCCGAATGCGCCATAGGCGTCGTCGGGGAAACCCTGATGGTGGTTGTCGGCACCAACGCGGTGCAGGGTCGCTTCCAGGACCTGGGGTGGGTCCTGCACCAACGCGGCCCACATGACGCTGTAGGTGAGGCCGGCGCAGAGCGCGGCGCTGCGGGCCGGCGGCAGTGACCGCACGCTTGGCGCGAGGTCGCGCAACGCGTGGTGGAATTCGTCGGTGAATCGCGACTTGGCCGCGAACAGGCGTTGGCAGCATAACTGGACCAACCGGGCCGATTCAGGAGCCGGTCGGGCCACGTGAAGCAGCAGCACCCCGCCGCTGTTCGTCGCCCCTAACACGTGCAACCCCAACCGCCGGCCATGACGTGCCCTCCCTGGCGAACCGCGATGGTGTGTGTCCGCGCACTGCCGCGGCGTGGTGCGCGACACCCCGTCACATTGACAAAGATCACGTTGACTGACGCCTATGGCGCAGATTACCTCGTGCTCGGCTCCGGCGTAAGAGGCCGAACGCGCCCATGGATCCGACTCCCGTCCGGGCGGTGGCGAATCACCCGCTATGGGTGATGCGCGCCGCCCGGACGGTGCGCCATCGTTGCGGTGTGCGCACGGTTGCCCGTACCCTCGGCCATCTCGTCACGGCTGCGGCACGCGTGCTCGACGCGGAGCCAGAACCGGACGATCCAACTACTTCCGGGCATCGCCATAGACGCATATGGCGCGGTCACGGACGCGCCCATTTAGAGGTACGCGGATTGGCGCACGCGGACGGTGCCATGCACGGTCGCCTCGAGTCCGCGCTTCGTGGCATGCGCGGCGTCGATTGGGTGTCAGTCAACGCCGCACTCGGGCGCGCGGTCATCGCCTACGACGGGGACGCGGTCGACTTCGACGACATCGTCAGCGCGATCGACGAGGTCGAGACCGCGCACTCGGTCAACGAGGAGCGCTTCGCGAGGCATCGCCCCGAGCATCCCGGAGACATCGAGCCGCTGCGGCGCCAGCTCGTCTCGCTCGGTGGCGACCTGATCGGCACCGGAATCGCCACGGTCCTGCCGGCGCTGGACAAACTCTCGTTCACCCGCCGTGATCTTGGGCCGGCTGACCTCGCCTCCGTTTTGTCCATTGTCGACTCAGCTCCCCGAGTGCGGCGGCTGCTCGAGCGTCGGTTCGGGCGAGCCGCGACAGATCTCACCCTCTCCCTCGGCAACGCCGCCGCACAGGGCATCGCGCAAGGTCCGCTGGGACTGCTCGTCGACGCCACCCACCGGGCGTCGCTCATCAACGAAATCCTCGCCCGACGGCGGGTGTGGCACCGCAACGAACCGAACCTGCACGCCCGGCCGGCCGAGCTGGCCGACCCGCCGACCCCACGGGTGGTTCCCCTGCCCGGCGGCCCGGTCGAACGTTATGCCGACGGCACGGCGCTCGCCGGTGTGGCAGCCGCTGCCGCGACACTCGGATTCACCGGCGAACACGAACGCGCGCTGACGATGCTGACCGCCGGGATTCCCAAGGCCGCACGGCTCACCCGGGAAAGTTTCGCCGCATGGGCGGGATGGTCGTTGTGCCGGCATGGGGTGGTGCCCATGGACTCCGAAGCGCTGCGACGTCTCGACCGGGTCGACACGGTCATCATCGACGCCAGTGCGGTCCACACTGGACACTACAGTATCGGGCAGGTGCGCGGCGTCACGACCGCGCTGAGCGAACCGGATGAGATCCGCCTGCGCGGTGTGGCTCACTCACTGCTAGACACCGAGCACCCGCACCGCACCCGACACGATGGAGGGTGGCTGCTCGCCCCGCTCGGCGAGGTGCTCGCCCGCACCGGCGACACTGACGGTCCCGCCCGCGCGGCGGCACGCCGCGTGCGCCGGCCGGGCGGAGTCACGCTTGGTCTCGCCCACCATGGCCGATTGCGGGCCGTGCTCAGCGCACTGCCCGACGTCGACCCCTTCGCCGCCGCCCTCGCCACCGCCGCCGGGAGGGTCGGCACGGTCCTCGTCGCCGGGGCCAGCAGCGGTGCCGCCCAGGACCTCGGACTCACCGCCACCATCAGCGGCGGCAGCCACCTCCCGGCCGCCATCCGAGACCTGCAACGACAAGGCCATGTCGTTGCACTCGTGGCCCGCCGCGGGGCGACGGCGCTGCGCACCTCCGACTGCGGCATCGCTCTTCTCGACGCGCACACACCCGTGCCGTGGGGCGCCCACCTGCTGTGCGGCGCGGACCACGACGATCAGGCCGGTCACGCCGAGCCGGCGACACCGGGCGGGGGTCGGTCCGGCGCTGTCGGAGCCTGTCGAGTGCTCGACGCCACCGTCGCGGCCCGCGCGGTGTCCCACCGGGGTGCCCTCATCGCCATCTATGGTTCGGCGGTCGCCGCAGTCCTCGCCCTCACCGGCACCGGGCGACGGGCCCGGAACCGTTCGATCACCGCAGTCAACGCGGCGGCGGTTCTCGGCATGGCCTACGGCGTGATGCGCGGCAACCGGCTCGACCGTCGCCCGGACCCGGCAGGGACGGACCCGACCGCCTGGCACACGCTCGATGTCGACACCGCGCTGCGCCGGCTGCACGCCGCCAGTGGCGGCCTCACCGAGGCCGAGGCCTCCGCTCGACTCGTGCACGCTCCGGCCGACAGCACCCCCCGCCGGCTCGGCCTCGTGCGGGCGACAATCAGCGAACTCGCCAACCCTCTCACGCCTGCCCTGGTGACCGGATCGGTCATGTCGGCCGCCAGCGGCGCGGTCATCGATGCCGCGCTCATCGCCGGCGCGGTCACCGTCAACGCCGTCCTCGGCGGAGTGGAGCGGGTCGGCGCCGACCGCGCTGTGCGGCGGCTGGTGCGCGACAACCCTGTTCGCGCACGCGTGCGACGCGACGGAGAGGTCGTCGAGATCAACGCCGGACACATCGTCGACGGGGACGTCGTCACTCTGCACGCGGGCGATCCGGTTCCGGCCGACTGTCGCCTGCTGACCGCCACCAACCTCGAGGTGGACGAATCGGGACTGACCGGAGAGTCGCAGGCCGTGGCGAAGTCGACTTCGGCCACCACAGCCACGTCGGTGGCCGAGCGACGCAGCATGCTCTATGACGGCACGATCGTCGCGGCCGGCGAGGCGACCGGGTTGGTCGTCGCGACCGGCGGACGCACCGAGGTCGGCCGAAGCCTCGAGGGCGCGGCCCCCGCCGCCGACACCGGCACCGGTGTTCCCCAACGACTGCGACAGATGACGAAGACGAGTCTGCCCGTGGCGGTCGGTGCCGGGGCCACGCTGGCCGGGCTGGGCCTTCTGCGCGGGCGACGGGTCGCCGACGTGCTGCCCCCGGCGGTCAGTCTCGCCGTCGCGTCGGTGCCGGAAGGTCTGCCGTTGGTCGCCACTCTCGGCGCCAGCGCCGCCGCCCGCAGGCTCTCCCGCCGTGGCGCGCTTGTGCGCAACCAATCCACCATCGAGGCCCTTGGCCGAGTCGACGTGCTGTGCTTCGACAAGACCGGCACCCTCACCGAGGGGCACATCCACGTGCAGCGCATCAGCGACGGGGTCAGCGAGACCACTCTTGACGCCCTCACCCCGGCGACCCGACAGGTGCTCGCGGCGGCGCTGCGAGCGGCACCGCAGACCGACCAGCCCGAAACCGCCGCGCACCCGACCGACCGGGCCGTGATCGTCGCTGCCCGCGACGCTGGCGTCGACCCAGCCGACTGCATCGGCGGATGGAAGGTTCTCGCCGACCTGCCATTCGAGTCGACCCGGGGCTATCACGCCGCGCTCGGCGCCTGCGCCGACGGCGAACTCATGTGCGTCAAAGGCGCGCCGGAGGCGGTGCTGCCCGGGTGCACCAGCTGGCGTCGCTCAGACGGATCGCATCGGTTCGACTCCGACGCACTGTCCGCTGTCGACAAGCGAGTCGACCACCTGGCCCGACACGGTTATCGGGTGCTCGCCGTCGCTCAACGACGAGCACCGCGCAGCGGCGGGTTGAGCCCCGACCGCCTCGCCAGCATGGAGTTCCTCGGACTGCTCGCGCTCGCCGATCCCGTGCGACCCAGTGCTGCCAGCGCCGTCGCCGACCTGCGTCAGGCCGGGGTGAACGTGGTCATGGTCACCGGAGATCACCCGAGCACAGCCGAATCGATCGCCGCCGAGCTCGACATCGTCAACGGCGGCGAAGTGCTCACCGGCACGCAACTCATGGACCTCACCGACGAGGCGCTGACCCACCGCGTCAACCAGGTGTCGGTCTTCGCCCGGGTCACCCCGGCAGACAAGGTACGCATCGTCGCCGCGCTGAGCCGCGCCGGACACACTGTCGCGATGGCCGGTGACGGCGCCAACGACGCCGCCGCGATCCGCCTCGCCGACGTCGGTGTCGCACTGCACGGACGGGGCACCGGCGCTGCCCGGGAGGCCGCCGACGTCGTCGTCACCGACGATCGACTAGAGACGATCATCGATGCGATCGTTGAAGGACGGGCGATGTGGGCGTCGGTTCGCGATGCCGTCTCGGTGCTTGTCGGTGGCAACCTCGGCGAGATCGGTTTCACGCTCGGCACCGGCGCCATCGCGCGCAGCGGATCGGCGTTAGGGCCACGCCAGCTGCTGCTGGTCAACCTCTTCACCGACCTGCTGCCGTCGCTCGCGTTGGCGGTGCGCCCACCGACGGTTCGCGACCCAGTGGCGCTGCTTCACGAAGGACCGGACAAGTCGCTGGGATCCGCGTTGACCCGAGACACGCTAATCCGCGCCGGGGCCACCGCCAGCGCGGCGACCGGCGCGTGGCTCGCGGCCCGAGCCACCGGCACTCGTGGACGGGCCGGCACCGTCGCGCTCGCGTCCCTGGTCAACACCCAGTTGGCGCAGACCGTCGCCGCCGGGTGGCGCAGCCCGTTGGTGCTCGGA
This sequence comes from uncultured Actinomycetota bacterium, assembly GCA_963736695.1. GTDB lineage: Bacteria > Actinomycetota > Actinomycetes > Mycobacteriales > Micromonosporaceae > CAVTPU01. The sequence continues at coordinate 42,229 of CAVTPU010000004.1, read as the reverse complement.
GCCAGTGCGATCTCCGCCGCCGGCCTCGCCGCCATGATCAGCACCCCGGGAGTCAGCCACTTCTTCGGCTGTCGCCCGCTGGGCCCGATCGGTTGGTCGATCGCGTTGGGATCCAGCGCACTCGGCACCGCGGGTGGCCTCGCGGCGTCAGCGATCATGGCCGAACGGCCCCGGCGACCCGACCGCCGTCGTTAGGCTGAGCGTCGGAGCGTCGACGCGATGGGGGATCGCCGTGCGACTGTTGCCAGACAGGGTCCGACGTGGGCCGCTACCCGCGCCAGGTCCGTGCGCGCACCCGATCGGTCCTCCCGTGCCCGCAGCCCCGGTGTCGCCACCGATGTCACCGCCGTCCCCGATGTCGCCACTGTCATCGACACCGCTGTCACCATCGGCCAACCGGATCTCCGCAGTCACCGCCGACGCACTCGGTCAACACGCGCTGCGGCTCGCCACACACGGCCACACCGGTGCCGCCATCGACGCCGCGTCCCAGGCGCTCGCCCTCAGCGGCAAGATCACCGTCGGCCCGATGGGCGACATCGCCGCGCGTGCGGCGCTCACCCTCGCGCACTGGCTGCGTGCCGATCCCGAACCCGCGGCGCTCTCCGATGTGGCGGCCGACTTCCCCACACCGCCTTGTTTCGAACCGCACTGTGCCGCAGTCGACCACCCCGCACCCGATGGCCCAGAATTCACCCAGGGGCTCTCGATCCTCCACTTCGAGCAGCCTCCCGCCGAGTCGTCCCCGCCGCCCCGGACCGAGCCGCCATTGCCTCACCAATGGCTGCTGTTGTGCCATAGCCGATCGTTGCTGCGCGCCGGGCATCCGCGGGAAGCGGCGCAGACCGTCGAACCACTCACCAGGCAGCGGGAACCTTCGGTCGTCGGGGCGCTCGGTCAGCTTCTCGCCGCTCAGGCGTGGCTCATCCTGGGCGCACCGGCGCGGTCACGACGGCTCACCGCCGGCCTCTCCGGTGATCGGTTCGGCGCGTGGGTCGAGGTGGGGGCGCTGGTCGTGCAGGCGCTCACGGCAGACCAAGCCGGGCAACCCGGAACCGTCCACATCGCTCTGTCCAGGGCACTCGCGACGGCCGCTCCGCACCAGCTGCGCCGGCCGTTGCTCGATGGAGGGCCGGCCTTTGGCGTGCTGATGGGCCAGCACCGCGACCTCATCGGCGACTACCATCCCCTCATCGGGTCGATGATCGCGGCGGGAGCCGATGGTCGACCGGCTGGAACGAGCCCCGGGGAATGGTCCGCCGACGACCCACGCGTGCCTCCGACGGTGACGAGTCGTGAGGGCGAAGTGCTGCGCTTCCTGCCGACCCTGTTGACCACCAACGACATCGCCACAGAGCTATCGGTCTCCCCCAATACCGTCAAATCCCATCTGAAGAACCTCTATCGCAAACTGGGCGTCACCAACCGTCGTGACGCCGTGCATCACGCCCGCCGCCTGCGACTGCTGTGACGCCTCGGCGCAAGTGACCCGCCGACCCGGGAGCGGTCCCCAGCCCACAACGTTCACCCGGTCGATCACGGCTGTTCACCCTTGGCCATCGGCGGCGTCGGGGCACCCATTTAGGATCAACACTCGGTCAGCCCTCTGATCAACACGCACCACCCGCACCACCATGGTCGAAAGGCAGCGACATGCATGTAGATGAGCGAGCCGACTCGGCAGCCCGCGTCGAACTCGCCGCGTTGCGCGACCGGGTCAGCGCCGTGCGTGGAGCACTCATCGCCGGTGTCGACGGCATGCTCATCGTGGACGACATCTGCGGCGGGGGCCTCGACTCCCACGACATCGCTGCGATGGCCGCGGCGTTCGTCGGCCTCGGCCATCAATCGGGTCGGAGTCTGCGCCACGGACACTTGCAGGAATGTGTCATCCGAGGCAGTGCCGGACACTTCGTGATCTATCGCGTGGGCGAGCGGGCAGTGCTCGCTGTGCTCGCCGACGAGGGCCTCAACCTGGCCCGACTACACCTGGAAGCACGGGCCGCCATACCCCGCCTCGCTGACACGTTGCGTGACATGGTTCTGGTCGACCCACTCGCGGGCCGCTGAATCACTCGAGATCACGAGGCGTTGTTATCCACAATGGAGGCTGCGCCCAACGACGATGGTGACGTGTGGCGCAATCCCGCGATGACCATGTCGATGAGTTGCTCATAGCTGTCGTCGGCCCGCTCCGCGAGGCCGAATCCGCCGGCGAGCTCCAGGGCGACAAACCCGTGCGAGGCGGACCTGACCGCCCGGGTGGCGTGGATGGCCGCGCTCCCATGCCGCCCATAGCCGCGCAGAACGGCGAGGAAGACCTCAACCAATGCTGTGGTGGCGGTGATGACCGGCGCGGCGTCCGGTCGAGGCGCCGAGATGAGCATCACGTAGCGGTGCGGGTAACTCAACGCGTTGCCGCGCACGGTACGCATCAGTGCCCGCAGAGCGTCGTCGTGAGAGAGGCCGAGAGTGGCGTTGATGAGGCTCGTGGTGAGTTCCTCCACTATCCGTACGGTCACCAGCTGCCGCAGGTCGTCGAGGTTGCGAACGTGCTTGTAGAGCGACGGTGACGCAACCCCGGCCCGGGCCGCCACGGCGGCGAGGGTCAGGCGAGCGGAGCCACCCTCGTCGATGAGTTCGAGGGCGATGCTGACGATCCCGTCCGGGGACAGCCGCCGCCTCGGCGGGGGCTCAGACAACATGGTGCCGGCGAAGGAAGCCGACGATCGCGGAGGCGACCTCGCCCGGAAACTGGGCGTGTGGATAGTGGCCAGCGCTTGTGATGATGACTGTCTCGCCGCGCCCCGCAGGCAGCTCGCCGACAATGCCGTCGGCTTCGGCTCGCGGGTCGGGGAAGTCGGGGTCACGACCTCCCATGATCACTAGGCAGGGCCGATCGGCTCGGGCAAGGTGCTCCTGGGCGTCGGTGGGCCAGGACTTTCCCATCGCGGCCGCAGCCGCCATGCGGCCCGGCTCGGCGAGGTTCACGCCCAGTCCCGTGACGTAGTCGTCGAAGTCGGCGGGCCGCACGTCGGGATAGGCGAACCGGTAGTAACGCAGCCACCACGCGACACTGGTGAATCCGATGGCGACGCCGAGACGGGCCATCCCGCCGAGCCAGCGTGACGTGATCTTGGTCATGTGGAGTTTGCGGGTGCCGGGGTCGATGAGCACGGTCGCTCGCACGAGATCGGGGCTCCGGGCTGCCATGATCACGGCCGACCCGCCCGCGAAGGAGGCGCCGACGATGACCGCGGGCCCACCGAGGTGCTCGACGAGTGCGGTGAGGTCGGCGGCCACATCCGCACGGGTGTGGCCGGCGAATCCGGTGCTTGACTGTCCGTGTCCCCGCAGGTCGACCGTCGCGACGCGATAGCCGGCGTGGACAAGTGCGGGGGCGAGGAAACGATAGGCCTGGCGCAGGTCGCCGAGGCCAGGGGCGAGCACGACGAGCGGGCCCTCGCCTGCGAGGTCATAGGCGATGTCGCCGCCATTCACGGCTAGGCTATGAGTCATAGCCATTAAGCTAATGCCATTAGCCAACGCCGTCAAGCGACCCTGATGGGCGAGCTCACCAGAGACGTCGTCACCGACTCACCACCGTGTCGACGAGCGCGACAGCCGAGGCGAGCCGCCGATCGCGACTGCCTGTGAGCTCTGCCCACGGCTCCGGCCGACGGGCGAGTTCCGTGCGGAACCGTTGTGTCATCCAGCCCCTGATGTGCTCGCCGTCACGGGTGCCGTCCTGCACAAACGGAATATCGTCGCTGGTGAGCAGATAGAGGTCATAGGTGCGGGAATCGGCGATTCGGTCCACGCCCGGCTCCCGATGGCCGATATAACGCTCGTGCCAGATCGACGTCGCCATCGCATCGGTGTCGCACACCACCAGCGGCCAACCGGAGCGATCCTCACCGGCACGCACGGACTCCAGCCGGGCCTCCCACGTTCGTGCCGCCGCCTCGTCTTCCTCGGACTGTTGCTGGCGGGCGATGTGGAGGAAGTCGTCGCTGTTCCAGTCGATGGCGGGACTCTCGGCGAGTCGCTCCTCGCTGTATCGACGGCCATATTCCGGGACCCACTCGCAGCCGTAGTGGGCGGCGAGATCCTGGGCGAGGGTGGTGGTGCCGGTCGACTCGGCACCGACGACGCAGACCCGCCGCACGAACCACGCGCGGACCGCCGGATGCAGAAACTCCTTCTGCGCGAACGGGTCAGCGCGCACCAGAGTCCCGGAGACGGGAAACCGCACGCGGCCCGGATCGACGCAGACATGGCGGGCGCCGAGGAAATGCGCGTATCTGTCCCCATAGGACTCCGAGGTGAAGACCACATCGGGGGGCGAGCCGCCACAGATCTCCTCGGTTCGCCGAGCCCACGCCCGCGACGTCGCGTCGCCCTCACCGTCGGGGATGTCGTCAGGTGTGACGACGACGGTGACCTCAGGGTGCATGACACGCAGCATGGCGGCCCGCGCCTCGGCGGGAATCGGGTCATCTGGCCGGTCGCAGACGATCACCGTGACTGCCTGGGCGGACCCGCACGCGGTCTCGATGAGATGCGAGTGACCGCGGTGCGGGGGCAGGAACTTGCCGACGACGACCCCGAGCCTGGCTGGCGTCGTCACGGCGTCGCCGCCGATCGCAGGTCCACCGCCCCGGCCATGGTCGACTCGGACCGTCTCCATTGGATCAGTCCGGCGACACACATCGCGATGAACAGCGGCTGCAGAGCGGCGGTCAGATATAGGCCCTTGATGCTATACATCGCGATATAGGCCACGTCTACGCTGATCCAGCACCACCAGTTGCCGATCATCTTGCGGGTGAGCATGTATTGCGCGATGAGCGACACCACGGTCGTCGCCGCGTCTGGCAGCGGCATCGCATCGTTGACGATCTCCATCGCCCACCACATTCCGGCGGTGGCGACGACGCCGATCACTGCCAGAGCCACGACCTCCGGCGCCCGCGCGCGTCTGACCGGCAGGGCGTCGGAGTCACGCCCGCCACGCACCCACCAATACCAGCCGATGACACCGAGTCCGATGTAGACCAATTGGAGACCGGCGTCGAGAAACAGCCGTTGTGTCCAGAACAAGATGAGCCAGGCGGCACTGTTGGCGATGCCGATCGGCCACGCCCACACGTTCTGCCGCACGAAGAGCCACACCGTCAGCGCGCCGGTCACGAAACCGATGACCTCGGTCCACGAAAGCTGAATGCCCCATAACATTGCGCCATCATGCCGCACTGACCGTCATCGATCATCAGGTTATCCACAGGCGGGACCCACCTGCGACGATTGTGCTGTGCCGGATAACAATAGGTCCCACCCCACATACGCTGACATATCGCATTGAGCGTGCGTCTACCCCTTCGGGTTTAGTGTCGCCTGTCAAGCAACTCTTCCACGCGGGTCAGAAAGATGCGCATATTCGGTTCGGTGACAGTGGCGAACGCGTCAGCCAGGCTCAGCCAGCGCAATGCGGCGGTCGCGTTCTCTGGTCTGGCCAGTTCCGGCGTCCCTGTGGCGCACACGAAACGCAGGTCGGCGTGTTCGTGGGCGGACTCAGTGGCACTGGCAGGCGCCGGCACCACCACCACATGTCGTAGTTCCCCGTTCGGCCAGCACACCAGATCGTCGAGCTTGGTCTCTTCGCGACCTTCCCGCAGTGCGACCTCGACGGGCTCGCGCTCGCCCGGATCACCGTGCCCACCGACATGCAGCCAGGATCCTTGCCGAACGTGCCAGCGCAGCAGAACCCGCCTCGTCGGTGGATGGACCACCAGCGCCGACGCGGTTACGTGCAGCGGCGAGGCCCGCGACCACGGGTCCCCTGCCGCGACCACGTCCAAGGTTCGCTGCACATCGGCGGCCTCAACGGTTGTCCGGGGCCGATAGGTCGAGAGCAGCGCCACGATTGGCGCGGCCGCGGTGTGCTGCATCTGATGCTCCCCCCACATGTCACACGGTCTCGGTGCCGACAATTGTTCAATTCGACAGTTTCTTCGCACAGTCGACGCAATTCATAGCAGCGAACCAGGCCAGTCCGCCAGCTGCCCCTCACCCTCACCGGCACCACCAGCCCCGTCATCGCCGCCCGATTCGCGAAAGCGCTGAATCCATCGACCATCCCGGTTTACGGTGGCCTCGCATGCCCACGCACCACACCCGATCGAGGATGAGGTGAAGTGATGTCGAACTATCCGGGCGGCCAAAGCCCCTATTCGTCACAGTCGCAGGGCACCATGACGACCGAACGCCCCAACAACGGGCAGGGGCTCGGTGTCACCGGCCTCATCCTCGGCATCGTCGGCCTGTTCCTGGTCTGGGTACCGTGGCTCAACATCATCCTCGGGGCGCTCGCGACCGTGCTGAGCAGCCTCGCGCTGTCGATGGCGAGTCGCGCCAACGCCAGCAAGGGAGTCGCGATCGGCGGCCTCGTGCTCGGCATCCTCACCATCATCGTCTCGCTCATCTTCCTCATCACAGTCGCGTCAGTCTTCGGTGAGTGAGCGACGTCCTCGCACATTCGACCCGGTGAAGGGCTGACGCCCGACGCGGGCGACATGTCCGCGTCGGTAGCGGCCCTTCCCGCCAGCTGAGGGAGACGCGATGCGACGACCACACCCTCGAACCCGGATCGCGATCGCCACAGCCGCCGCCGGCGCGGCGCTCGCGCTCGCGCTCGCGAGCTGTGGAGAGCCATCGGTCACCGATGAGCCCGACCAGACCTCGTCGGCGACCGGCTCCGCGACAGCCTCGCCCAACCAGACGCGGTCCTCGTGGGCCCCGTCCTCGACCGCGGCGCCCGGCACCACTCGACCGCCGACCAGCAGCGCCGCGCCGACGAGCACGCAGCCGAACAGCGCGGCGCCGACCAGCGGGACCGCCACGGTCGGCGACACGATCGAGTTGCGAGGCATCGACGAAAGCGAACGAATCAAGGTGACCCTGGTGAGGTTCGTCGACCCGGCGAGCGGGGCCACCGATCTTGACGAACCCGCGGCGGGCAAACGTTTCGTCGCCGCGCAGTTCCGCCTGAACAACGTCGGCACCGCGACCTATGACGACTCTCCGTCGAATGGGGCCACCGTCATCGACTCCGACGGCCAGCAGTTCGACTCGTCGCTCAGCGACGTCTCGGCCGGCCAGAGCTTCGCGGCCAGCACCACCATCGCACCGGGCGACACGGCACTGGGTTACATCTCCTTCGAGGTGACCAAGGACGCGAACATCACCCGGGTGCAGTTCGCCCTCGACAGTGGCTTCGCCGACCAGAAGGGCGAGTGGACGGTCGACTGACACCGAGCCACTGTCTGGGAGCCCACCCCGCCGACGAGCCACCCCGCCGGCGGGTTCTCTAGTCCCACAAACGCCCGAGCGTCGCGAGCTGGTCGCGATATTCGATGCGCCGGGCCCAATCGGTCGGCCATGCGGACATCCCTCGCGACGCGCCGATGAACGCGCCGGCCAGGCAGGCGATCGAGTCGGAGTCACCCGACGTCATCGCGGCACGGGCGAGCGCACCGACTGGGTCGTCGGCGAAGCGCACCGCGCACAGCAGCGCGGTCGCCAACGCCTCCTCCGCGATCCACCCATCGCCGGTGAGGCCACACGGGTCGTCGGCGAGATTCCAGTGACGCAGCGCGTCGTCGAGACGGTCGAGCACCATACGGCACTCGTCCCACCCGCGCGCGATGAAGGCGGCGGGACTGTCGACACCGGGACGTTGCCACAGGTCGCCCAACCAGTCGCCGTGATAGACCTCGCGCTGCGTGTGACAGCGCTCCCGCAGCATTTCGGGCACGTCGGACAATGCGGCGCCGTCGCGTGACACCCGCACGGCGTACGCGGTGAGGTCGCTCGCGGCGAGTGCCGTCGGGTGCCCATGGGTCAGTGCCGCCTGCAGTTGCGCGATCGCCGCGAGCGTCGCGAGATCGTAGGAGCCGATGAGGCCCACCGGGGCGACCCGCATGTTGGCGCCGCACCCCTTGGAGCCGTCGACCGTCGCCTCCCTCCACGGCACGCCGGTCGAGAGACCCGCGCACGCGCGCAGGCATGTGGTGCCGGGCGCCCGGTTGTTGTCGGGGCTGGCCGCCCACGCGACGAACCGGGTGCGCAGGTGACGCGCGACGTCGTCGGGCGTGGCTTGCGGCCCGACGTCGAGCAGCGCCCAGCCGACGGCGAGCGTCATCTGCGTGTCGTCGGTGACGAGTGCCGGTTCACCGTCGAGCTCACGCGGGCCGTCCGACCCATAACAGGCGGTGATCTCGTCGACACGGAGAAACTCGGTCGGTTTGCCGAGCGCGTCGCCGAACGCGAGGCCGAACAGGCAGCCGGACGCGGCGGTTGGGCCGGCCGGGGTGGGTCCGGCGTCGGAGTCGGTCACGGTCCGCTTCTTCCGTTGTTGTGGGCATCGGCCGTCGAGGCGAGTGCGAGCAGTTCGGCCACGGCGGCGGCGGATCCGGCGTACTCGTCGAGCAGTTCACGCACGTGTGCGGTGTCGACCGACGGTTGGCTCGCTCCGTCCGTTACGGGCGCCTCCCGCCATGGTGCGTCGATGCCCCACAGCGTGGCGAGCGCGTCGACGGTCAACGGGTGCGCGTGGAGCAGGTCGACCACCGCGAACTCCACTGTGGAGCCCACCGCGGTCGCGCCGAGGGTTGGCGGCTGGCCGGCGTGCGGCCCGTTCGCCGATTCACCAGCCCAGGGCGGAACCCAGGCGTCGAGCGCGGCGAGCTTCGCCGGAAACACACGTCCCGCCTCGCGCACCAGCACCGGCACGAGTTCGCGGGCGTCTTCCCGCATCGCCACGATGAGTTTCGGCAGCCACGGCAGCAACACCGAATCGGGCAACCGCACGAATGCCTGAGAGATCACGTCGACGACAAACGGGGCGAGGCTGGGCACCGGTTCGAGTGCTTGAACGAATCCGCTGACATAACGCGGAACGGCGGGCACGGTGAGCGGGTTCGCGAGCAGTTGGGTGCACCTGTCCCGCAGTTCGGCCAGGGCGAGGGTGCCGAGGTGGGATTGGGCCGCCCAGACCAGAGCGGTCTTGCCCGGGTCCTGTGGGTGTGATTGGCCAACCGCGAGTTCCAGTTGTGCCCTGTCGCAGCCCAACGCCAGGGCGAGGCTCTCCATGGTGAAGAGGAAACCGAGCATCGCCGCGACTTGCCGCACATTCGCGTCGTCGGTGACGAACGCGGTCGGCAGCAGCGTGCAATAGTGCGTGTATCCCTCGGTCACGAACTCGTCGCACCACTGCGGCAGTCTCGGCTGGTTGGCGCGATAATAGGCGAGGAGTCGCCGAATGCGGCGCAGCACGTCGGGGGCGCCGTCGACGGTCCGCTCCGCGGCGAGCAGGCGCACGGCGCGGGCTCCGAGCTCGTCGGTGAACCGGGGGTTGTTGAGAAAGACGATGGAGTCCTCGACGGCGGCGAGCGCGTCGGCCGCCGTGGCCTGGTCCCCCCACGCGGTCAGACGCAGACGCTGCTCCAGCGCCTGTTCGATGGTGACCGCTTCATAACCCAGCTCGATGAGAGACCGCTGGTGGCGGCCGATGGTCAGGTCCCAGCTCTCCTGCACCGACGACTCGCCGAGCGCCCGGGTGCCCATGATCGGGCGTACGGCGTCGTCGGGCAGCAGCCTCCGCAGGATCCACAACAGGTCGGAGCAGGCTCGAAGGTCGGGTTGGGTGGTGAAGTCGAGCAGCGCCCGCTGCACGGTGCGTTTGGTGAGGTCGAGACCGAGCGGCGCGAGCCGGTCGTGCACATCACGGGCGAGTGGGGGCAGCGCGTCATAGCCGACCTGGCCGATCCGGTCGCCGCCGAGCAGCACCTCGCAGAGGCGTCGCACGTCGCGTCGCCCCGGCACGACGTCTTTCTCGATGCAGGTGACCGCCGCGTCCTGAAAGTCATAGGGCGTGGGCCGGGTCCGGTTGCGCAGCCCGGCGAGCAGGATCGACGTCTCGAAGACGGCGATCGCGTCGGCGGTGCTCGCGAGATAGCCGTTGCGCCGGGCGAGGCGGACGATCTCGACGCACCAGGTGAGCAGCTCATCCTCGTCGAGTGGGTCGAGCGCCGGCGGGCGGGCGAGAAAACCCGACAGGTGGTCGGTGGCGTCCGCAGCGGGTGCCGTCGGTGCGGTTCGACGTTTCGCCGAGGCTGCCGACGCGCGTGTGGCGCGGGTGGCGCCGCCTTTGTGTCCAGTGAGCACAAACGGGCGTACGCCGGAGCGGGTCACCGCCTTTTCCCAGGTCGCGGCGGCGATCGAGACGGAGCCGGACGCGAGGCCGAACTGGGCTTCGATCGCCGAGTGGCTCGACGGGATGAGACCGTAGAGCCACTGGGTCGCGGTTCGTTCGGTGATGTCGAAGGGCGCGGTGGCGTCGGCGCCGAACTGCTCCACCCGGCTGGCCGCGTGGAAGGCGCCGCAGACGTAGAGGCAGTCGGCGCTGTCGACACCGTGTTCGCGCATGTGTTCGCGCATGCGCGTCCACATGTATCGTTCGCGGTCCTCGTCGCGGTCGGTGGTGGCCGTGTCGCTCGGGCGCAGGCGCCGGAAGAGACTGCCGACAAGCACCATCGCCTGCCGGTAGGTGTCATAGTCGGCGCCGACCAGCGGCTGCTCGACGTATTGGTCCCACCACTCGGACCAATGCCGAACCTTGCCATGATGCAGCAGATGCGCCTCCAGCTCGGCGAAGCCGGGCCGCAGCGTCGCCGATCTCGATGCCGACGGCGTCACCGTGCAGTGACGTGCCGGACTCGACCGGCCCGGCGGCCGTCTCGCCGGCGGCGGGCACCGGAGGCTGGTCCGGGTCCCGCTCGGCGGCGGCCGCCGCCTCGTCGTCGCGCAGCCACTGAAAGACGTGGTCGGTCGACCGGTCGACGAGGACGAGCTCGACCCCCGGATTGCCGAGGGCATAGGCGATGGCCTGATATTCGGCCGACGCTTCGGTGATCGGGGCGACCACGCTCAACGGCCCCCATCCGGCGGGGAAAGCGTCGAGCGTCGGACGCGAACGCCTGCAACGCGACGGGGAGCCGACAGTTGCGCAGCTGGTCGAGCAGCGGCCGAAAGTCCTCGCACAGCTCCAGATAGATGACCTTCGGCTGCTTCTCACGCAGCCGGCGTGGCCATCGCCAGGGCCGACGCCGGAGAGTGGTGACAGACCGGGAAGATCTCCAGCTTCTCCCGCAGTGCCCGGTCGACGTCGTCGACCATGCCGGTGAGGATCGCCGAGAGTCCGTGCGGACCGTCGGCGAAGGTCGCCGCCGCGTCGGTCAGCTGCTGGCGCAGTGCCGCGAAAGTGTCACTGTCGACGGCGGTCGGGCGTGTGGGCGCGTCGGGCGCGACATCGACGCTCATGACAGGGTTGCGATCGCCTGACGGCCGCCGTCGAGGAAGGCCGGCCATTGTCCGCCGTCCTGCTTGCTGCGCGGCTCCACCACGCCATGCCAATACTTGTTGAGAATGGCGAGATCATCGGGCGTGCGTCGGGCCAGCGAGCTCACCAACGACGCCGCGAGCGTCTCGGCCCGCAGGGTGCGGTCACCGAAGAAGTGGCTGTGCAGGATCGCGTCCTCGAGCACGCCGATCTGCTCCGCCGTCGACAGCGCCGACTCCAGCTTCTCGTCGTCGCTGCGTGCCGCGTCCGCTGCGGCCCGAAGGTCGGCGAAGCTCTGCAGCAGGACGTCGAGCAGGGTGGGCGGCACGTCGAGCTCGATCTCGTGCCGGCGCAGCAACTCCGCGGTGCGGAACCGGACGATCTCGGTCTCGCTACGTTTGTTGGTCACCACGGGGATGCGCACGAAATTGAATCGACGCTTCAACGCCGACGACAGGTCGTTGACGCCTCGGTCGCGGCTGTTCGCGGTGGCGATGATGGAGAATCCGGGTTTGGCGAAGACGATATTGTCGTCGTCGAGTTCCGGGATCGACACATACTTCTCCGACAGGATCGAGATGAGGGCGTCCTGCACGTCGCTGGTTGACCGGGTCAGTTCCTCGAAGCGGCCGATCATGCCCTGTTCCATGGCCGTCATGATCGGCGACGGGATCATCGACTGACGAGACTGTCCCTTGGCGATGACCATCGAGACGTTCCACGAATATTTGATGTGGTCCTCGGTGGTGCCCGCCGTGCCCTGCACGACGAGGGTCGAGTCGCGACAGATCGCGGCGGAGAGCAGCTCGGCGAGCCAACTCTTGCCGGTGCCGGGGTCGCCGATGAGCAGCAGACCACGGTCCGATGCGAGGGTGACGATGCTGCGTTCGACGAAACTGCGGTCGCCGAACCACTTCTGTGCGATCTCGCGGTCGAGCCCGTCGGAACGTTCCGACCCGAGCACGAACAGCCGGACCATCCGGGGACTCAACCGCCAGGAGAAGGGTTTGGGGTCGTCGTCGATCGACTCCAGCCAGTTCAACTCCTCGGCGTATTTGACCTCGGCGGGGGCGCGCAACATCTCGGTCATACCCGGTTCTCCTAAGTGAGGAAGTTCTTGAGCTCGAATACCAGTTTGCTGATGTGACCTGACAGCACCGGGGTGCCCAGGTCTTTGAATCGCTGTCGGAACCATGGATTGACGCTTTGGCGACCGGAGCTGTTCACCGATCCGACCGGAATGAACCGCACACCCGACCGGTGCACCGCTTCGATGCCCTCGAAGAGGGGTTGCGACTGCCCGAATTCATAGAAGTCGGAGATCCAGACCATCGCGGTGTTGTCCGGTTCGGTGATCTTCGGCCGAGCCATCGCCATCGCCACCGGCCCGTTGTTGCCGCCGCCGAGGTTCGTGCGCATCAGCACCTCGAACGGGTCGTGCACCCACGGAGTCAGGTCGAGCGCCCGCGTGTCGAAAGCGATGAGATGAACGTCCACCTTGGGCAGTCCGGCGAAGATGGAGGCGAGAATGGTGCAGTTGACCATCGAATCGACCATCGAACCGGACTGGTCGACCACCACGATCAATCGCGCCGGGGTGGTGCGCCGGGCGGTCTGACGATAGAAGAGCTTGTCGACATAGAGCCGCTCGTCGTCGGGACTCCAGTTGGTCAGGTTCTTCCAGATGGTGCGTTGCAGATCGAGGTTGCGGAAGACCCGCTTCGGCGGAACACTGCGATCGATGGTGCCGACGCTGGTCTGCTGCACCTGCGTGCGCAAGACCTCGGCGACCTCGTCGACGAAACGGCGGATCAGCGCCTTCGCGTTGGCCAACGCCACCCCCGACAGATTTGACTTGTCGCGCAGCAGCTGCTCGATGAGGGACATGCTCGGTGTGAGCTGGCTCGCCAACGCCGGGTCGGCGAGCACCTCACGCAGACGCATGCGGCTGACCAGGTCGCCCTCGAGGTCGGCGAGGACTCCTCCGAGCCCGCCCGACTCCCGCCTGCCACCGGCCGCGCGCAGCTCGCCTGGTTCGCAGCCCATGGCCTGCTCCAGCCAACCGGCGTCGGACTGCCACCGGGAGAGTTGGCCGGCACTCACGCCGCCGGAGCCGGTGGCGAAGATGTTGAGCAACAGTTTCGAGACCAGCGCCGCCCGCCGCACTTCGTCGTCTCCGGCCTCGACACTGATCTGCTCCGACTGCTCCTCGGTCTCCGACACCATGAGCCCACGAAGTTCGTCGGCGAGTTCGGGGAAGCGCTGCACCACCGTGTCGACCGAGACCGACGGATCGAGCAGCGTGGCGGGCAGGCCGATGTCGTTGACGACAGCCATGCTCGCCGACTCGAGAGCGGGCTGCTCATCGGCGCTGAAGATCTGCGCGAGCAGTCGCCAATAGAGCACCTGCCGACGGTTGCCGGCCACCTGGGCCGAGGTATTGGTCATCGTCGCAGCAACCGTCCGGCCCGCTCGCGCAGGATCTGCACCGCGCTGGTGGTCAACGCCTCGGCCTTCTTGGCTTTGGCGTCGGTCGCGCCCATCGCCCACAGTCCATTGTGCACCGTCGCGGTTTTTCGTTTCGCCGTCATCCGCACGGCGAGTGGCTGCACCGTCCACTGACCGGCGTCCCATCGCAGCAGGCCGACGCATGCCGTCGCGGCGGCCACCACATCTGTCGTGAGGGACCCGCAATCGGGCAGGCGTGTCACGTCGAGTGCGATGTCTTCCCCATCGACGTGACAGGTGATGGCGCCGTCCGCGGCGACGCTTGTGGTGATCGCCTCCAGCAGCACCGGTTCGGCGATGCGCACCGGGTGCCGGTCCAGTGGAGTGACGGCGGGCGCGAGTGCCGCGCCGAGCTGAATCCGGGTCGCGGTGAACGGATCGGCTGGGTCTCCCAGGGTTGCGTTGCTCTCTCGCCATATCAGGTCGCCGCCGGCCCGCAGCTCAAGGTCGGTGACGGCGATGCTCAGTCCCTCCGCGAGCGCCCGCAGGAGCACCGGATAGTCGTCCATCAGGCGCCACACCGCCGCTCCGACGATCGTGTCGACTTTCGCAACGGCGACGCTGGTCCGAACCAGCCTAGGAGTGTCGCCTGTGGACGGTTCCAGCACGCCGTGCACCTGCACCTGCGCCGCAGTCGCGTGCTCGTGCACGTCGACGCCGAGGATCAGCAGCCGGCCGGTGACCGGTTCGGAAGCTTCCGGCCCGCCCAGCGCCGCTCCGCCGGGTTGCGCGAGCAGGACCGCGCGCGACCACAGATCGGCCCATCGCCGCACCGGCACCTCGGGCATGGTCGCGACCGGGGCCGACGCCCGCAGTTCACCAACGAGCCCGTCGAGCAGCACGGCGAGCCGGCGCAGACGGGGTTCGGCCCATAGCCCGGGCAGGATCTGGCTCGATGCCGAGACGAGGTCGTGGTCGACGCCGTGCCAACCGGTGATGGCGAGTTCGCGCAGCCATGACCGGCAGCCCGCGAGCAGGTTGTCGGCCGCTGTCGCCGCGCCGACCCCCGTCGGCACCAGTGGGTCCGGCCAGTGCGCACGCGCTCGTCCGAGGGACTCGTCGACGTGGGCGAGCAACGCGTCATGCACCGCACCGAGCACGGCTGTGCGGGCGCCAGCGATGGCGCCGAGATGCTCGTCACCGACCGACCCGGCCACGACCTTGCCGACCGCCTCGGTGACACGGTCGGCGAGCGGTGTCGTCGCGACCGCCGAGGCAAGCCTGGTGAGCGCGGCGGTCGCGTCGTCACCGAGACGACCGAACCCGTGCACGAGCGCGTCGTCCACGCCAGCGACGACGTCGAGCGCCGCGTCGACGCCGGCACCCGGCCCTTCCCGCAGCGCGCGGAGCTGATTGCCCAGCATCAGTGTCCTCCGGCGACAGACGGGAACCAGTGCATCTCCACGACCGGTTCGGCCACCGTGGCCAACTCGAGATAGGCGAGATGGCTGAGGAATCTGGCGAAGACGCTGGCGGCGGCGGCCGGTTCTTTGGTGAGGGTCAACCGGCTGACGAGCTCGGCGCCGCTGGGGGTCGTGTCCCCCATGTCGACGCGCAGATAGCGCGCGACCCGGCCGACGCCGTACTGCACCACGGCCTCGTCCACCAGCGACCGCAGGTGCTTGCAGAATCCCCCGCCCCCACAGGGCCGGTTGTTGTTGGTGCTGCAGCTATATCCGTGTGTCTTCGCGGTAATCGCCGACACGTAGACCCGCGCGATGTCGGACGAACTGGACACGACGCCCTGCAGCCGCCCCTCGGCGAGTTCCACGAACGGAACTTTGCCCAGTTTGCGCGGCGCGCTCGGCGCGATCACGGTCACGACGCTGCGTTCTCGCCAGCCGGATCCACCAGCGTCCTCATCCACATCGCCCACCGCGCCGCCTCCCACTCCAGTCGTCTCGCCTCACGAACGACGAAGCTAGCGGCAAGGTCCGACACAATCGTCGGCGGGCCCCGTGAACTGGACAGATGGTTATGGGCGCAACGTCAGTGTGACCCGCGCACCGGTCTCGTCGTGCGCGTAGGCGACGGCCCCGGCCAGGCCGGCGAGTTCCTCGGTGCCCGTGCCGGGCACGATCGACCCGTACGTGAAAGGGTCGGCCCCATCATCGATGCCCCCGTGTTGGAACACCACCGTGCCGCGACGGCCCGCGATGACCCCGGTGAACACTTCGGAGGCCAGGTAACCACGGCCGCCTTCGGCCCCGGCGAGAAGCACCTCCGCGACGCTGATGCCGTCGATGTCGCCCCGGAAGGTCTTGCGCACGGTGGCGCGTGCCAGCGCCGGGCCGTGGGCCTCATCGCCGTACGGAGTCTGGTCCCATTGCGTGACCTCGAACTCTCCGGTGACCTCGGCACTGGGGTCTGTGTTCGTCATCCCAGCATCGTATTTCCTGCCGTCTTCGGGTGACCCCTTGGGCTATCGGGGCGCGCCGTCCCGACCTCCGCGCTGCACCGTGCGCAGCCGCACCTGGCTGATCGCCCGGCCGCTGATCTGCGTGATCTCCGCCGTGAGTCCGGGCAGCGTGACGGTCTCACCCGTGGTGGTCGGCACGTGACCGAGCCGGTGGAGCACGAGGCCGGCGACCGTCGTGTAATCCAACGGAGGCAACTTCTCGATGTCGATGCCGAGGTCGGGCAGATCGTGGATGGGAAACGAGCCGGGCACGACGAAAACGCCGTCGCTTTCGTGAAGCACGGCCTGCACGTCCCGGTCGGTCTCGTCATAGATCTCGCCGACCACCTCTTCGACCAGGTCCTCCATCGTCACGACACCGTCGATCGAACCGTGCTCGTCGACCACCAACGCGAACTGTTCGCGTTGGTAGCGCAACTGGCGCATGGCGTCGGCGACGAGCAGCGTCTCCGGCACGAGCAGCGGCGGGCGGGCCCGGTCGGCCGCAGTGTCGCCGACCCCGACGCAGTCGGTGAGCAGGTCACGCAGGTGCACGACCCCGATGACGTCGTCGAGCCCGCCGGGGCCGACCACCGGCGCACGGGTGTGGCCGGAGTCTGCGAGCTGCCGCAACGCCCGCTCCGCCGGCATGGTTCCCGGCAGGGTGGTCACCTGACCGCGCGGCACGAGAATCTCCCGAACCGTCCGTTCAGTGATCTCGAAGGCGCCCGAGATGATGTCGCGCTGCTGCGTGGTGAACCCCCGCTGCGCCACGACCAGGTCTCGAATCTCCTCTGTGGAGATCTCCTTGCGGCTCGCGGCCGGGTCGCCCCCGAGGACGCGTACGACGAAGTCGGTGGACTTGGCGAGCAGCCACACGATCGGCCGGGCCGCCACGGCCAGACCGTCGAGTGGGCGCGCCGCCGCGACCGACCAGCTCTCGGCCCGCTGCATCGCGAGACGTTTGGGAGCCAGCTCGCCGAGGACCAGCGTGATGAAGGTGAGAACGAGTGTGACCACGACGATCGCGACGGGTTCCGCGGCCGCGCCGAGAAACCCCAACGGCGCGACCAGCGGCTGCGCGAGCGAGGTCGCGGCGAACGCCGAGGCGAGGAAACCGGCGAGGGTGATGCCGATCTGGATGGTGGCGAGGAACCGGTTGGGGTCTCCCGACAGGCGGGCGAGCACACGGCCCGCGCGCGATGCCCGCTCCAACCGGCGGACCTGACTGTCGCGCAGCGAGATCAGTGCCATCTCGCTGCCGGACAGCGCGCCGTTGAGCAGGATCAGGACAAGCACCAGTGCAACCTGGGTGCCGTAGCCGCCCACAGGCGTTCACTCCTCACGCAACGTCAGCGGTCTCTCACCGTAGCGGACCCGCGCCTCATCTCCCACATCTGCCCCAGGGCGCGAAACGCCGATCTTGACGTGACCGCGCCTGTCGGTCGATGATCCGGCCATGACCGACGAGGTGGTGCTGCGCCGCGCCGAGGCCGACGACGCGTCGGCGATCGCCGATGTCTGGCTGCGTTCCTATGCCGCCGCACTGCCCACCGTGCGACGCGCACACACCGATGACGAGGTTCGGGGCTGGATCGCCGCAGTGGTCGTGCCGTCACGTGAGACCTGGATCGCGGTCGCCGACAAACGGGTGGTGGGTCTGCTCGTGCTCGACGGCGACGACGTGGACCAGCTCTATCTCGACCCGGCCTGGCGCGGCCGGGGACTCGGCGACCGGTTCGTGGCACTGGCCAAACGACGCCACCCGGCGGGCCTCGAGCTGTGGACGTTCCAGGTCAACGGCCCAGCCCGGCGATTCTATGAGCGTCACGGGTTTGTCGCGATCCGAGAGACCGACGGAAGCCTCAACGAGGAGCATGAGCCCGACGTGCGCTATGTGTGGCGGCCGGACTTCCCCGTCTCGTCGTGAGGGCGTGCCGGCGTCACCGCGACGCGGCCGGCGTCAGCGCCGGGGCGTGCCGGGTCCACGGCCGCCGACGCTCAATCTGCGCGCCCAGAGCCAGCAGCGCCGCCTCTCGCCCGTGATCGGCGGTGAGCTGCACGGCCAGCGGCGTTCCCGTGGGGTGAACCCCGGCGGGCACGACGAGCGACGGCCACGCGGCGAGGTTCCACAGGGCCTGCAGGCCACCGGTGAACTGTGAGGCGGCCCAATAGTTGGCCCACCAGCCCCGGTCTGCCCATGGCTGCGCGACCACCGGCGGGGCTGCGAGACCGGGGCTGAGCAGCACGTCATATCGACTCATGAAGTCGGTCAGGCAGTCACGATATCGTTGGGTGTCGCTCGGACGCACCCATCCGAGGCGGCGCGACCATCGACCGAGCCGGGCGTGGACGCGGGTGCGGCGTTGCAGCTTCGCACGGTCATAACCGAGCGCGAACGCGTCGTCCTCCGCTCCGGCGAACCAACGGGCCACCACCGCCCGGGTCACCCACATCGGCATCGGCGGCGACTCCTCCGCGACGTGATGCCCGGCGGCGCGCAGATCGTCGGCGGCCGTCCGGGCCGCCGCCACCCAGTCACGGTCGAACCGCATCCCCGGCACGGGTGAGCGCAGGGCGAGCGCGACGCGCAGCGGCCGGGCCGGCTCGTCCACCCGCGCCCACTCCGGCCGCCCCGCCATGACCGACAGGCCGAGCGCGGCGTCGGCGATCGTGGTCGCCATCGGACCGTTTTCGCTCATCCCCGTCCAGTCGTCATGACCGATTCCAGACGGCACAGTTGAATTGCCGGGCTTGATGCCGACGATGCCGCAGCACGCCGCCGGAATGCGGATCGAGCCGAGCCCGTCGTTGCCGTGGGCCAACGGGACCATCGCGGCGGCGACCGCGGCCGCGCTGCCACCCGACGAGCCGCCGGGCGTGCGGGTCGGGTCCCACGGGTTGCGGGCGGTGCCGAGCGGCCCGTCCGTGAAGGGCCAGACACACAACTCCGGCGTACGGGTCAGTCCCACCACAACCGCACCCGCGTCGCGCAGCCGTCGCACGACTTCGTGGTCGGTCTCTTGCGGGTGGTCCGGTGACGCGGCGCTGCCCTCCCGGGTCGGCTCGCCCGCGACAGCCACGTTGTCCTTGATCGCCACCGGGACGCCGGCGAGCGGCAGATCCGCACGGTCGGGCCGGGCGTCGACGGTGCGGGCCTCGGCGATCGCCTGCTCGTCGCGCAGCACCTGGAACGCGCCGATCGAGGGGTCGGCGGCGCGAATGTGCGCCAGGTGCTCGCGCACCACCTGCTCGGCGGTGACTCGTCCGGCCCGCACGTCGGCCGCGATCTGCGCCGCCGAGCGTCCGACCTGGCTCGTTGGCGGGTTTTCCTGATCCATCCGCCGAGTGTGCCGCAGCGGTCGGCCGCTGCCAATAGCGTCGCCCGCCGCCCGCCGGTAGCATTCACGCCCGACACTCGAATCCCCTGAGGAGTCTGATGCGCACGTTGTCTGTGATCCTGGCCGTCTCCGCGGTGCTGATCGGGGGCGGCGCGTGCTCGAGCGACTCCGACCCGGCCGCCTCGCCGACGACACTCGATTCCGCCGCCACGGTCTGCGCCGAGGCGAAGGCTGAGGGCGCGCGGGCGGCGTCGGACTATACCGACATCCTGCTCGGTGGTCTGGAGAGTCTCGATGACCCGGCCAAGTCGGCGGAATATCGCGAACGGCTGCAGGCGCGAATGGCGCAGTGGGAGACGAAGTTGACCGAATGGTCCGCGCGGCAGGTCTCCCCGGAGTTGAAGGCGGCGCTTGTCGACGCGGCCGCGACGGTGAAGCGACTCAACGACCCCGGCGACTACACCGGCCTCAAGGACACCCAGGCGGAGTTCACCCGGATCAACGCCGCGATCACCACCGCGTGCGGCTCGTGAGCCCGGTCGCCTGCGGGTGACGTCCCGGCATCAGGCTAGCGGCCGTCAGCGCGCCGTAACCCGATGCTGGGACAGATGGGTGAGGATCGACTGATTCGCTTCCCAGCCGTCCGGAAACGGCACCGGAACGTTGAGGTGCACCGGCTCGGTCGACGGGTGCGCGTCGAGCAAATCCTGAATGCCGGCGCGGGCGACGACGACGCAGGCGTGGCGGTGCCGCGACGTCAACACGCACAGGCGCCCCGACTCGAGGTGGAAGGCGGTCGCGTCCAGCCGTCCGGAGAGCGGGTGCAGCACCACGGTCACGTCATATTCGCGCCCCTGCAACCGATTCGCGGTGTCCACCGTGATGCCGTCCGCGCGACCATCCAAAATGGACCTCACCATGGCGGCCTGATCGCGGTGCGCGGTGCCGATCGCGACACGGTCGGGGGTGACTGGCGCACCCTCCGGCCCTCGGTCGGGTGAGAACGCCGTCGCCTTGCGCTCGAGCATCGCGAGCGCGACGTCGACGCACGCGGAGGCTGCCTCCACATCCGTCCGCAGGGTGTGGCGCGCGCCCAGCTCGCACAGCGCCCAGCCGGTTTCGGCGGCGGTCTCCACCACACGGTCCATCGTGGAGGATCTGACGCCCGCGGTCGGGGCGGCGCGCAACGACAACCGGCGATCGGCGTGGGTCACACCCGACCGGAACGGCGCGAACGGATAGAACGCGTCGGCGACGACCCCCGCCGCGGACTCGGGCAGGCGCCACGACACGGGCAGGCGATGCTGCGTGATGCCGGGATTGTGGCGCAACAGCACGGCGACCGCACTCTGCATGGGGTCCCAGGTGAGCCCGGTCCACCGCTGTGTCTCCACAGTGGAGAATGGATCGAGTTGCCCCGGATCGCCGACGAACAGCGCCCGCTCGAACCGGGGTGCGATGCGCAGCAGCATGTCGGAGCGCATCTGATAGGCCTCGTCGACGATGGCCCACCGCCATCGGCCCTCGGTGACGAACGACCACTTCGCGGCGGTGCCGATCACGATCGCCGCCGTGCTCAGTTTCGCCGCCGACGTGTCGCTGACCACCTGGGGATGCTGTGTGACCCGCTCGGACTTCACATAGTCCGAGGCGCTGAGCCGGCCGATCGCCAGGCGCGGGTCGGCCGTGGCGAGCCGGTGCACGAGGTCGTCGACCTGTTCGTTGGTCTGCGCGACGATCATCACCTGGTCGCCGTCGGAGGCGAGGGTGCGGGCCGCGCGCACCACGAGCGTGGACTTGCCCGCGCCGGGCGGCGAGTCGACGACGACCCCGGGCTGCGAGCCGTCCCGCAGGTCGGCCAGCACTCCGGTGACGACGCGTTCGGCCGCCTGCGACGGTGTCTCGCCCACACCGACACCATCGCGAACCCGGCTCATGCCCACGCCTCCGCCGCGTCGGCGTCGGTCGGCGCATATGGCCTCGGCGGCCCGCCATGGGTCCACGGGGTGTCGTCGGCGTGCGGGAACGGCGCCGACCGGCCGGCCCCCATCGTGAGGGTGCTGAAGCTGAGGGTCTCGGCGAGCTCCGGCACGGCGCCCGGCGGTGGGGTGAGGGTGCGACCCATGCCGCCGGAGAGTTCGAGGGTCACCTCGCAGCCGAAATCGACCGGGCAGACGTCGACGACGCGAGCCTCCTGGGTCGGGCGGGCCGGTGAGCGGAGCGCCGTGCCCACGTCGAGGCGCACCGGGTCGCTCGTCGCGACGACGACCTGGGGGCGGAGCTTGGCGCGTTTGCCCGACCGGTCGACCCGGGTGGGTTCGCGATGCACGACCGTGCCGGTGAACGCCTCGCCGGTGAGACGAAACTCGGCGAGCGCGAGTTGGTCGTCGAGTGCCCGGGCGATGACGAACTCCTCCTGCTCGCGTTCGAGCTGATTGAGTCGGCGGGCGGCGGCGACGGCCTGATCGAGCCGCCCCTGGGGCAGGCCGCCGTCGCGCCAATATTCCATGCGGTCGGTGAATTCGCGCCGCTCCTGCTCCCATCGGCGGGCGATGGAGCCGGCGGGTGGCAGTGTGCGCAGCAACGCGACGCCCTGCCAGACGAGCAGCCAGGTCGCCTCCATCTGGCCGCGCAGTGCCGACTCGAGGGCGGCGACGGCCCGGTCGCGGGCTCCGTCGTCGGCGTTGGCGTCGGCGTCGTCATAGACGCGCACCAGCGGGGCGAGCACGTCGTTGTCGAAGCTGGGGTCGGTGGCGGGGCCGGCCGGCGGCCAGCGCAGCGGGTCCTCGGCGTCGGCGGCGGCGTCGAAGCCGCAGACGCCGGGTGGCGGGTTGATCCACCCCATCAACGCGGCGAGGTTCGCGTCTTCGAGCGCGCTCTGCCCGGTGGCCCAGTGCGCGGCGAGCGCCGACGTCATGCTGATCATCGCGGCGGAGCCGGGGTGTTCGGCGCGTTCGGCGAAGAAGGTGAGCCACCGGCCGAGCATCGGCACCGACGGGTGCACGGCGTAGTCGCCGTCGGTGCGGCGCAGCCGGGTCGACCGGCCGAGAAGTCGGGTGAAGGCGACCACCGACGGGTTGGCGACGATGAGCTGCGGCGCGTCGGAGAAGACCGGATCGTCGCCGAGGATCTCCATCGATGCCGTGAACGACTCGACATAGTCGAGCATCACGCGGGCGAGGGCTTCGGTGAAGGCGAAACGCAGGTCGCGGTTTCGTGGTTGCGGCACGACGAGCAGCTGGGGTGAGGTGAGAGTCGACCCGATGAGGCAGGCCAGCGGCGCGTTGGCCTCACCGGCGAGCGCGAGCGGCACGAAGACCAGCGGGCGGTCGCTGATGTGTGTGTGCCGTCGGGTCACGGTGAGCACGGCCCGTCCGCGCTCGATCGCCAACGCCCGGGCCAGCGCGGTCAGTGCGCTCACCCGCCGACCCCGATCGGCACGGCGTCGGCCGGTGTGACGTCGCCGACGTCGACTGGCGCGGGGCCGGCGAGTTCGGCGCGCATCGACCAGGCCAGGCGCAGCAGTGCGGCCGCTTCTTCCTGCTCGGGAGTGGGGGTGGCCGTGCCGCGGGCGAGCGCCAACGCGAGCTCGACGCTCTCCACTCCGCCGAGGTCCTCGCTGACGGTGCGACCCATGACCCGGGTCCGGCCGCGCGCCTCGGAGCGGCAGAAGCGCGCGAGTTCGCAGGTCGTCAGGCACTCGGGCAGATAGCGTCCGTCGACGTGCCGAAGGTCGGCGGCCACCTTGTCCGACGGGCGGTCCGTCGCGAGCGACAGCGAGTCGGGCAACGCGGCGAGCAGCTCGTCGACACGGTCGAGGCGGGCCAGTTGACGCCTCAGCACGGTGAGCTGGCGACGAACGTCGACGACGGTGGCCGTCGGCTGGTTGGCGAAGTCCTTCGGGCAGACCAGCACCACCTGCGAGTCCACCGCGTCGGCCGGGCAACCCAGGTCTGCCAGCAGGGCCCGCATGGCGTACACGTAGACGGCGGATTGGATGGCGGCGGCCGCGACCTTCTCCCCGTCGGCCTGCCCGTCGATGATGGGGAACGACTTCACCTCGACGATGTGGAAACGTCCGTGCCACTGCAGGGCGATGAGGTCCGGTTCGAGATAGGCGTGTCGGCCGCCGACCTCCAGGCGCAGCATCGGGTGGTCGATGAGGCTGCCCGCGCCGGCCGATCCGCCGGCCGCGTGTTCCAACATTTTTCGGGTACGGGCATAACGCGCGCTGGGACTCGTGTCGGTGCCCTCCTCGGTGAGGTCGTCATAGGTCGCCTCGGGCAACTCCAAGCCGAGCGTGTCGCGCATGAGGCTGAGCAGTTGGGCGCAGCCGTCCGCCTTGACCTGCGCCTCGAACGCCTTGCCACGGGTGATGGCGAACTGGGACTGTCCAAACTGGGCGGGAAAACCGACGTGCGCCGCCAGCCTCGACTTGTCGACGCCGGCGGCGTCGACGATGGCCCGACGGCCGCACCCCGGGTTGGTGGTGAGCGCGGCGATCGTACGGGCGGTATGGGTCCGGGCGGGAACATCGCCGCGGACGCGGTCGAGCGCGGCCTCGGTCGCCGGGTTCGTCGCCGGGGTCGCTTCGGTCGCCGGAATTATCGACATAACGACAGAGTAACGACTGCCGTCCCCCACGGTTCGACGCAGGGGCCGTCTTATGTGAACAGGAGTTCGACAAGCCGAGCGTCGACGGTCCGCCTGGGGTCGCGGTGTCCACTGTGTTGACTGCGTCGACTGCGTCCGCGGCGGGCTTTGGCCGCGGTGGATCAGCGCACCCCGACGCTCACCCCGAATCGGTCGGCGAAGGCCCGCAGGGTCGGTGCGTCCCGTCGCGACTCGAGGATCGCGAACGTCACGTGGTCGAACCATGGCCGCGCGGCGAGCGCCTCAGCGAAGACGTCGGCCACCACCACCGGATCGTTGCCGAAGACGCCGCAACCCCACGCGCCGAGCACGAGCCGCCGGTGGCCGTGCCCGGCGGCGACGGCGAGCACCCGAGTGGCCCGACGACGCAGCGCGGGTTCGACCTCGTCGAGTCGCTCGGGCTGGTCACGCGAAATCATGGCTCTGTTGGGCGCTGCGGCGGTGAGAACCGAGACCGGATAGGGCTCGTCGAGCAGCACCGCTGCGTCGTCGCGGAAGGCCGGCACCCGCGGCGAATAGATCACCCTGTCGCTATAGATGATGTCCGTGTGCGTACGGTGAAATTCGTAGAACCCCCGGGCCTCACATAGGCACGGATAGAGCGCCGTGGAGCGCGTGATGCTCTCCTCCTGCGCCTGCGCGCCCCTGAGGAACCCGCCGCCCGGATTGCGGGCGGAGGCGAAGTTGAGGCAGGCGAGGTCGTCTCCGCCACCGATGAGACGCCGGCATGCGGCGAGCGTCGACTCGGCCGTGACCTCGATGGTGGGTGCCGGGTTGGCCAGAGGCGAGTCAACGGGCGTCGCGTCGACTGTGTCAGGTGCGACAGCTGCGACAGCGATGCCGGGCAGGGGGTCGTCCGGCAGATAGAGCCGGGTGCCGGCGACGGCGGCGTCGACGGCGGCGCGGATCGACCGTCGCTCACCGCCGACGGTCAGATAGTGCCCCTGCTCGATGATGGCGACGGTGTCTGTGGCGATGGCCCGCAATCGACTGCTCACGCGACGACATTCGCACCAGCAGTCGACCCACACAACATATTTGTCACGGTGCGACGATCGCGCGCCCGCGGCTCATGGGGTCAGCAGCTCACGCACCCGGTCGGCGCCGACGGCGAGCAGCAGCGTGGGCAGGCGTGGCCCGGTCTCCCGTCCGACGAGCAGGCGATAGAGCAGCGCGAAGAAGGCCCGCTGCGCCACTTTGAGCTCCGCGGTGGGAGGGGTGTCCAGGGGCAGCCCGGCCTGGTGCTTCGGCACGCCGTAGACGAGCGTGGTCAGGCCGGTCAGCGACCAGTGCGACTCGAGACCGTCGACGAGCAGGCGCAGCGACTCGTGTTGCTGCGCGGTGAGCGTGGCGAGCAGCTCCGCGTCGGGTGCGACGCGCACCTGGGTGCGCTGGTCGGCCGGCGCATATCGGTCGACCCACCGTTGCGCGCAGTCGAGCCGGGGGCGGGCCTCGTCGAGGGAGTCGACGGGCCGGTCGGTCTCGAGGTCCCGAAGGATTCGCAGGGTCTGCTCGTCGTGCCCGGCGGTGATGTCCACAATGGAGGCTAGGGTGCGATAGGGGAAGGTGCGTGGGGTGACGGGCAGGCGGCCGGCGGTGGCGGTTTCGCTGGCGCGCAGGTGCGCCGCCTGGTCGGCCGGTGACGCCGTTCCCCGGGCGAGGCGCTGCCCGAGCGCGTCCCACTCGTCATAGAGCCGGTGAATCTCGGCGTCGAAGGCGACCGTGAACGACTGGTTGGGCCGCCGCCGGGCATAGAGCCATCGCAGCAGCGCGGGCTCCATGATGTCCAACGCGTCGGAGGCGGTCGGCACGCCGCCCTTGGAGCTGCTCATCTTGGACATGCCGCTGATGCCGACGAAGGCGTACATGGGGCCGATCGGCGGCTTCGCGCCGAAGATCTCCGGCGCGATCTGGCCGCCGACGACGAACGACGAGCCGGGCGACGAGTGGTCCACTCCGGACGGTTCGAAAAGCACGCCCTCATAGGCCCACCGCATCGGCCAGTCGACCTTCCAGACCAGCTTGCCGCGCGTGTGGTCGGCGAGTCGGATGGTTTCGCTGTGGCCGCACGCGCACACATAGTTCAGCTCGGTGGTGGTGTCGTCATAGCTGGTCACCGTGGTCAGGTCACGGTCACAGACCGAGCAATACGGCTTGTACGGGTAGTAGCCGCTCACCGACGCGCCATCGTCCTCGCTGGCCGCGCCGGAACCCGCCGCGGCCTCCGCCTCGGCGTCGTCCGGCCCACCCGGCGCGGCGTCGTCCGACCCGGTGGCACCCGACTCAGCCGCCACCTGCGCGGCCACCTTGGTGCGATATCGGCCGAGGATCGCGTCGATGCGTTCCCGCTCACGCATCGCCAGCAGAACCTGGTCGCGATAGGCGCCGGAGGAATACATGGACGTCTGGCTGATGGGGCGCACGTCGATGCCCAGCCGGTCCATCGCCTCGATCATGGGGGCCTTGAAGTGCTCGGCCCACGTCTCGAATGCGCTTCCGGGCGGCGCTGGAACGGAGCTCAGTGGCTTGCCGATGTGCTGCGCCCAACTCGGGTCCACACCCGCCGGCACCTTGCGAAACCGGTCGAAGTCATCCCACGAAAGGATGTGCACGCAGTCGCGTCCCCGGCGGCGCAGCTCGTCGGCGACCAGGTGGGGTGTCATCACCTCACGCAGATTGCCGAGGTGGATCGGCCCCGAGGGGCTCAACCCGGAGGCGCAGACGATGGGCTTGCCCGGCGTCCTCCGGTCGGCCTCAGCCTCGACCTGGTCAGCCAGTCGGGTGACCCAGTCGTCCCCGATGCGTGCGGTGCTCACGACCTGTGGTTCCTCTCCGCCGGATCTTTCCGGGCACGGAGCTAACCCTATCGTCGAGCCGCCCCCGACTCGAAGCGACTATTGGCCGCGAGCGTCACGTGGTCTTCAGCAGCCCTCCCTGGGACCAGGTCGACCAGGACAGGTTCCAGTCCCCGTACCCGTCCCAACTCGGCATCGTCGGCCCGCCCGTGCGGGAATAGACGGTGACGTCGCCGATGTGCGCCAGGTCGAAGAACTTCTTCGCGTCGGCGACGGTGAGGTTGGTGCACCCGTGTGAGGTCGAGCGCCTGCCGATGTTGCCACCGTTCCAGCTCGCGGAGTGGATGAACTCGCCCGAGTTGGTGACACGAACGGACCAGGGGACCTTGAGGTCATACTGGTTGCCGGGCTCCCGGCTGACCATCCGCTCCACCGCGCTCTTCGCCATCACGATCTTCGTTCCGTTGAAGGTCGGGGTGGCGGCTTTGCCCAGTGACACCGGAAAGTTGAAGACCTGCGTGCCGTCCGACGTCACGACCATGCGTTTGGTGGCGCCGTCGATGCGGCTGACGACGGCGGCCCCGGTGGAGATGTCCAGGGTCAGGCTGTTGTCGAAGACGAGGTCGGGCCCTGCGGAGAGGCCCTCGACGGGCAGGTCAAGGTGGATCGCCGCGTGCCCCGGCCAGTAGTTCTCCATGCGGTAGTGCGCCTCGAGTGGATAGTCCTTATAGATGGCCGACTTCTGAAAGAACCACGCACCCGACGCCGGCTCGCCGTTGACCGTCACCTTGGTCGCCTCGACGAACGGATGCGCGTCGGTGATGGACGCGGACAGGTAGGCGATGATCGGCATGCCCACGCCGTAGGTGGCTCCATCGCTCTCATACAACCGCACGTGCACCGGCCGCCCGGTCGGCGCCGGCGTGGCGGTGGGAGAGGTGGCCTCACTCGGGTCCGACTCGCCCGGCGTGGTGGTCGTCGGTGACGCGCCGGGCCGCCACTCGTCCTTCGCGCACGCTCCGGTCGCCCCGACGAGCGCCACCGCGACGGCGAGGCCCAGCAACACGCGCACAGTCCTCAACATATCGATCCCCACCCCCAGCAGGCGGTCCTCCCCGGACCTGAGCCGATCACTGCCGCTATTCTGCGCCGCGAAACCGCCGCCCGCGACCGGTCGATCGGACCCATCTTCGCAACCCATGCCCGAGTTCGCTTATATAGCGCTATTTGTAGCTTTTGGCGCTGACCACCCGGTTGGCTCGGTCCAACCGAACCCCCCTGTGCCGGCCGAGATCCGTAAGGCGAAAATGAAGATCCCCTGTGAACCGAACTGGAGTCGTCACATGCGCCTGCGCATCGCGCTTGTCCCCCTCGGCATTGCCGCCGCACTGTTGAGTGGCTGCACCGGCACACCCACGAGCACCCCCACCACCCCGGCCCCCACCCCCACCGTGGCCGCCACCCCGAACGGGGTGGAGGCGCTCACCGCAGAAGAGATCCTCAGCAAGGCCACGGCGGCGCTGGCCGCCGCGAAGTCCTTCAAGGCAAAGGGCGACGACGTGGACGAGGCTGGCAAGATGAGCCTCGACCTCACGTTCTCCGGCGCGAACGGTCAGGGCTCGGTCACGGTCCCCGACGGCACGTTCGAACTGATAAAGGTCGACTCCATCCTCTATCTCAAGGCCGCGCCGGAGTTCTGGAAAGACGCACTGCCAGAGGGCGCGGGTGCGGCGACACTTCTCCTCAAGGACAAATACGTCAAGATGGACTCGACGGTTCCTCTCGCCTCGGTCTACGGCGCGATCTTCGACCCCGCCGAGTTCCTCAAACCCGACGGCGCATTCACCAAGGGCGAGACCTCCACTATCAACGGCACTCCGGCCGTCGCGCTTATCGCCAGCAAGGACAACTCGAAGTTGTTCATCGCGACCACGGGTGAGCCCCTTCCGTTGCGCATCGAGGGCAAGCCGGGCGTCTTCATCGACTTCACCAACTTCGGTGCCGCGGTTGAGGTCAAAGCCCCCTCGGCCGACCAGGTCATCGACTACGCCACCCTCCCCAAGGGCTGACCGCGCCGATCCACACCAACCGCCCCTCCCGGGCAACGCCTGACAACCTCGCCGCCGCTCATCGGAAGATCTCCTCCCGGTGGGCGGCGGCGAGTCATGTGTGGCCTCGCCCCGTCGCGTCGCCTCGTCCCGCCTCGCCGTCCGCCGCCAAAAAAGTTCCGCATTCGATGCAACCCCGTCACCCACTCCGAAGTAGTAGAAGTGACGAGTCGAGGGAGGACCGCGTGGCAAGCGACACCGATTTCGCTGAATACTTCGCAGCCCGAGTGGTCAAACTGCAGCGACTCGCCTACACGTTGTGCGGTGACTGGCATCTCGCCGACGAGCTGACCCAGGCCACGTTTGTCAGGCTCTACCGGCAGTGGAAGCGGGTCAAGTCGGAGACCGTCGACGCCTACACACGACGGATTCTCATCAACGGCTATCTGTCCAGTCGCAAGTTGCGTCAACGAGAGCAGCTCATGGCGGAGCCACCCGACCGACCGAGCCGGAACCTGACCGGCGATCCTCTTCCCGTCGATATCGGACGCGCGCTGGCCTGCCTTCCGCCCCGGCAGCGAGCGCTCGTGGTTCTCCGCTACCTCGAAGACGTGTCGGTCGCCGAGGCAGCCGCGCTCATGGGCATCGCCGAGGGAACCGTCAAGAGCCAGACCTCGCGCGCGATCCAGACCCTCCGGGGTGCTCTCGGTGACCCAGCTTTCGCAAGGAGTGAGCATCGTGGATGAGCAACGCCTCACACACGCCATCCAGCAATACGCCGAGTCCGTCATGCCACCGCGCGGCATCGACGTACAGGAAACCATCGCGAAGGGGCGGCGATCACGCCGAAACCACCTCGCCATGCTGGTCGCCGGGGCTGTCGCGGTGGTTCTCGCGATCTCCACGTCGGCCTACGTCGGCCTGCGGGGCGGCCAACCCGGACTCTCGGCCGCCCAACTCGCCGCCGCCAACGCCGTCACACTCATGGTGAGCGACACACCCGACCGCGGTGAACCAGTTCCGCTACGCGACCAGACCCTCTCCGGCCCCGCCTACGTCTTCGTTCCCACCCAATCCGCCGACATCAAGGGAATCCAGTTCTACCTGGACGACACCACGATGGCGAAGGCCTCGGTCTCCACCGCGTGGTCCGACCCCTATGACCTCGTCGGCACCGCATCCGACGGCAAGGCCCAACCGTTGGACGTCAGCCGCCTGACCACCGGACCCCACACCGTCACCGCACGGCTGCTCTTCCACAACGGCGCGGCGTGGTCGATAACGACGCCATTCGCCACGCTCGGCGGACCGACACCCGGCCCCAGCCCGACCACGCCGGTCGAGACCGCGCCACCGACGAATTCCGTGGCGAAGAAGTGGCATCCGGGCAACTACCTCAACGCCGGTGGGGGTCAGGACATGTCCTGGTCGATCAGCCGGGTCACAGACAACCCTCACCTCAAAGGCCTCTCCGTCGCCCACAAGTGGATCGATCTGGAACCCAGCAAGGGTGTCTACGACTTTTCCCGCATCGCCGACGAGTTGGCTCTCATGAAAGCCGCGAAGAAGCAGCTCATCATTCATATCTGGGACAAGACCTTCAACGGCACTGAGTGCGTGCCGACATACGTGCGCACCGCCGCCTACAAAGGAGGGTTCGTCAAGTCCGGCTCCACATGTGTCGCGCTGAGGTGGAACCCGGCCGTTCAGGACCGGTTGAACGCCCTCTACACCGCGCTCGGCAAGAAATTCGACAGCGACCCCGCTCTCGAGGCCGTCATGCTTCAGGAGGACTCGATGATGAAGACCTCCGGCTACAGCGACTCGGGCTATGTCACCCAGGAGAAGCGAGGCATGGCGACCTTGGCGAAGGCCTTCCCCCGTACGGTGGCCTTCAAGTTCCTCAACTGGGGCCCGGGCATCGGTGACCTTTTCGCCTACGCCAAGTCCCTCGGCCTCGGGGTCGGCTCCCCCGAACTCACTCCCGAACCCAGTGACCAGAGTTCGTCTTACCCCTTCTATCCCCAATACGCCGGCCAGATCCCGCTTCAGATCTCCGGGCAAGACTTTCGGGTGCAGGCGAGCGTCAAGGCGGGGTTGACCGTGTCGCAACTCTACGACTTCGCCGTCAACCAGGCCCACGGCCTGCACGTCAACTACATCATCTGGGACCAGCCGGAGACTCCAGAAGTCAGCTACAGCAAGCAGATCCTCCCACTGATCAACGCCCGCAAGGGACTCACCAACACCCGCTGCCCATCAGCCATCCGCTGCCAATAGCACCAAACACCAATGATTCCCCCGTACGGGTCGCTGCGCCACACCGCGTGCCGAAATAGTTTCCACCTTCGATGCAACTCCCTCACGGACTCCGAAGTAGTAGTAGATGACGAACCAGGAAGGATCGAGTGGTCAGCGTCAATAGCCGAGCTCACTCGATCCAGATCCATCTGCGGCGCATTCGGCGCCTCAGCTGTCACTAGGAGTGAGCTTCGTGGATGAGAAACGCCCCACACGCGCCATTCAGGATCGATCACACAATGATCGACCACCCCGACGCAATCACCGCACGATGATGGTCGCCGGCGCCGCCGCGATCCTCGTCGCAGTCTCCGCGTCGGCCTACGTCGGACTGCGCGACAACGAGCCCGACCTTTCGGCCACTCAACTCGCCGCCGCCAACGCCGTCACACTCATGGTGAGCGACACACCCGACCGCGGCGATCCCGCGCCCCTGCGGGACCAGACGCTCTCCGGCTCCGCCTACATCTTCGTTCCCACGCAGTCCACCGACATCAAGGGAATCCAGTTCTACCTGGACGACACGAAGATGGCGAAGGCCGCGGTCTCCACCGAGTGGATCAACCCCTACGACCTCGGTGGAACCGCCTCGGACGGGAAGACTGCTCAGCCATTCGACGTCAGTCGATTGACCGACGGGCCACACACGATCACCGCACGCCTGCTCTTCCACAACGGAGCGGCGTGGTCGATGACGACACCATTCGCCACAACAGGCGGAGCAAACGGCGGAACGTCGCCCACACCCGCCCCGACCACGCCCGGCGAAACCGCGCCGCCAGCGAACGCCGCGGGCAAGAAATGGCACCCCGGCAACTACCTCAGCGCGGGCTGGGGCCGGGAAATGAACTGGTCAATCGGCCGGGTCAAGGACAACCCCAATCTCAAGGGCTTGGCCGTCACCCACAAATGGATCGACCTGGAACCACGCAGAGGTGTCTACGACTTCTCCCGGATCGCCGACGAGCTAGCCCTGATGAAAGCCGCGAAGAAACAGCTCATCATCCATGTCTGGGACAAGACCTTCAATGGCACTGAGTGCGTGCCCGCATATGTGCGCACCCCGGAGTTCGACATGGGCTCGACGAAAAGGGGCGCGATGTGCGTGGCACGGCGGTGGGTTCCCGCGCTGCAGGACCGGTTGAACGCCCTCTATGCCGCGCTCGGCAAGAGATTTGACAACGACCCCGCGCTCGAAGCCGTCATGCTCCAAGAGGACGGTGTGTGGGCGGAGCCTGGCTACACTCATGCGGGCTATGTCACCCAGGAGAAGCGGGGCATGGCGACCTTGGCGAAGGCCTTCCCCCACACGGTGGTCTTCAAGTTCCTCAACTGGGGACCCGGCATCGGTGACCTCTTCGCCTATGCCAAGACCCTCGGCCTCGGGGTCGGCGCCCCAGACCTCACCCCCGAGCCCAAGGCTGGTAGCTGGGCCTACCCCTTCTACCCCAAATTCGCCGGCCAGATCCCGCTGCAGATCTCCAGCCAGGATCCTCGGGTGCGCAAATCCATCAAGGCCGGGGTGACGGTGCCGCAACTCTACGACTTCGCCGTCAACCAGCCACAAGGCCTGCACGTCAACTACATCATCTGGGACCAGCCGGAAGCTCCCGAGATCAGCTACAACAAGCAGATCCTCCCGTTGATCAACGCCCGAAAGGGACTCACCAACACCCGCTGCCCATCAGCGATCCGCTGCCAATAGCAGTCACGTCACCAACAGTGTGAGCCTGAATCCACCACGATTTCAGGCCCGCGCGGAGATGCCGGCGCGGCGCGGGTCACCAGAGACCCACGCCGCGCCGGCCCGCATCTCCGCTCCGGCTGGCGCTCCCCCTCAGCGCTTGACAGCCCGCAGGATCACGAACTTCGGATCGCTCGCCACAACGGCGCAGTGGCCGAAGAGTCGTCGTAGCTTCACGTGATAACCGAGGTGCCGGTTGCCGATGACGAGCAATTCACCGCCGGGTCGCAGAGCGGAGCGGGCACCGACGAACATGCGCCACGCGGTCTCGTCGGTGGTCGCCTGGTGCGAGTGGAACGGCGGATTGCACACGATCAGGTCCGAGCTGGCGGCCGGGAACCCGACGAGGCAGTCGGCCGCCCGGAAAGCCGCACGGGTCGCGTCACCACCGTTCGCGGCGTAGGTCGCGGCGGCGGAGGCGAGCGCCGGATAGGACTCGTCGACGAACGTCACCGTCGCCTGCGGGTTGGTCACGGCGAGCGCGGTCCCGATCACCCCGTTGCCGCAGCCAAGGTCGATGACGTGTGCCTGGCCGAGCCCGTTCGGCAGGTGGCGCAGCAGCAGTCGCGTGCCGATGTCGAGCCGGTCGGCGCAGAAGACGCCGCCGTGGTTCACCACGGCGCGGCCGGACATGGCACCGATGTCCGGTGGCAGGCGATAGGTCAACGGCCAGGGGTTGTCGTCCCGGGCGAGTCCCGGCTCGGGAGTGCAGAAGATCAACCGGGCCTTGCGGTGCGCGAGGGAGGTTCGGGTGGGCCCGAGAACACGTTCGAAGGTCGCCAGTGTCGTCCGGTGGATCTCCTTGGTCATGCCGGCCCCGACCACGACCGTGTCCCGATGGGTTACGCCGGCGATCCGGTGCAGCTGGTCTTCGAGCAGAGACAGGCTTTTCGGCGTACGGATCAATAGCACGTCGACACGGTCCGGTGGGGCGTCTTGGGTGGTGAGCATGGTGACCGCGTCGGGGTTCACGCCGGCTCGGGCGAGGTTGGTGCGGGTGGCGCGCTGACACAGGAACGATTCGCTGATCTGCACGAGGGTTTTGTCACCGGGGCGGGCGGCGAGCGCAGTGGTGATCGCACCCCAGCGGTCCCCCATGACGGCGATGGTCAGCCCATGCAACGGGTCGCCAGGCGCGACGGGGTTGGCCGCGCGAGTGCCGGCCTCATCGGGGTTGGCCTCATCGGTGCCGGCCGGGCCGTCATCGTTCCCATCATCGTCGTGGCCGCTTCGGGTCACCTGTCGCAGCAGGAGTTCGTCGGCGGCGTCCCACCCACGCGTGCTGGGCTCCGGTTGAGCTTGCGGGTCGTTCCGGTGCTGGTCGGAAAGGTTGGCGGCCTCGGCCACCCGGTGGGCCTCGACGCGGCTGTGCGCTTCTCGACGGTTCGGGGTGACGGGTGATGTCGAAGGCACCCCACGTGGTGATCAAACGGTTCATCGCCACATCACGCTAGCCGACCCGAGTGGGAGGGGGTGATCCCCACCGGGTCGGTTCGCGTGACGTCGGCCGAGCGCGCCCGCGATGCGGGCCAGCCTGGTGTTCACGGGCCTTTCAGCAGGGTGGGATCGTCGCCAGCCGGTCGCCGCCGTCGAGCCGCGCCCACGCGAAGGGGAAATAGACGTTGCTGCCGCCGCGCGGGAACCTAATCCACTTGTTCGACACCTTCGCCCCCCATGGCCGCGCGTCGATGGTGAGGTCACCGGTGACGGAGCATTGTGGTGTCGCGGTGGCCCCGACGGACAGCGACGGGTTGACCGCGGTGCCCAGTTGGCTGGGCGTGCGATAGGCGTAGACGCCGCCGTTGCAGTATCCGCCGGCGTTGTTCGGGCAGATGACGGTGAATCGGATGGTGCTGGTCGCTCGGGCCTTCGCCGCGTTCGCGGACCCGGCCGCCGACGTGATCGACACGGTGTATGAGTAGGTGCGGTTGGGCCAGAGCCCGGCGACGGTCAGGGTGACCGGCCGGGTCGTGCAGGCGACCTGGCTGGCGCCGGCGCCGGCCACCTGCAGCCGGCAGGTGGCCGCCCCACCCTTGTTGTTGGGGGTGAAGGTGGCGGAGACCGAGTTGTAGTCGGAGCTGTGACTGGTCCACGTGAGCACGGGCACGCCCATGGTCCGGGCGGTGGCGTTCGAGTCGGGGCCGGACCCCGCCTCGTTGACGGCGTGCACGGCGACCCGCACCGCGGTGTCGTCGGCGAGTCCGGTGAGTGTTGTCGAAGTGCCGGTCACGTCGATGTTGCGCCCGCCGGCCGTGACGACGTATTTCTGGATCGGGCGACCGTTGTTCACGGCGGCTTGCCAGGCGACCTGAACCGCGCCGCGCCGATTCGTCGCGGTTGCTGCGGTGAGGCTGCGAGGCGCGCCGGGCGCCGCGAATGGCAGCACGGAGTTGCTCACTGGCGATGGCACGCTGCCAGCGCCTTTGTCGTTGATGGCGACGATGGTGAACGCGACCTGGGTGCCGTAGGTGAGCGATCCGGCGGGGAGTTTCGCGCCGGCGGTGCGCGTCTCCCCCGCTGGGGCCTGCGCGCCGCCGGTGATGGCGGTCACGGCGTACCGGACGATCTTGTGTCCTTGACCGTTCGCCGGTGGCCAGGTGAGGGTGACGGTGCCATCGGGCCGGGCGGTGGCGGTCACCGACGTGGGCGGGTCCGGCACATCCCGAGTCGGGATAACCTGGTTGCTTGTGGCTTTGGGGCCCGCGCCTTTCGCGTTGACCGCGTGCACGGTGAATTGATATTCCTTGCCGTTGGTCAGGCCTTTGACCTCGATGGTGCGCTGGTTCGCCCCGACGGTGATGCTCTTGCCCGCACCCTCGACCACATACTTTGTGATCGCCGAGCCGTTGTCTCGGGCTTTGCGCCAACTGATGCGCGCGGCCGAGTCGCCGGCGGCGGCGACGACGCGTTGCGGCCGGCCCGGGACGGTGATCGTCGGTTTTGGCTTCGGTGCCGGTGGCGGAGGAGGTGGAGGGTCGCCGCCAAGGACTCCGTCGGAGTATTTATCGACTTCCCGCACGTTGTGTTCCTCGTCGACAACCCGCGCGGTCGAGCCGTCGGGCGCGTTGATGAACAGTCGACTTTCCCGAACGTCAAGTTCCAGCGGGCCGCCGGACGCTGCCATCTTGATCTGGCTGATCAACGAACCGGCCTCATCGAATTCGAAGACGGCGTTGGCGGCCGAGTCGGCGCAATAGACCCGCCCGGAGAACGCGACCGCCGGGCTGAGCGGGCCGAAGCCCGGCACCGTGAAGTCTTTCACGGTGAAGTCTTTTCCTCCGCCACCAGTGACGACGATGACCCGACGGTCTTCGACGATGGTCACGGGGATGGTGCCGCCAGTGACCCGGTCGGGCAACTGTGCCGGCTTGTCGATCGGGACAGCCGTCGCCTCCACCTTGTCGCCCTTGACGACCATCAGCGCGGCGCCGGTGTTGTCCAACACGGCGACTCCATTGTCCATTGCGGACAGGTCGAGGTCGTGACCAGGCGTGGTGAGGGTGACCGTGCGAAGCACCCGTGGGCTGGCGCCGGCCGCTCCAGGGGCGATCGCCACTGTCGTCCCTTCGGTGGGAACACCGACCCAGAGGACTCCCTTGCCGTCGAACACGCCCGAGGTGATGCCGCTGGGCAACGTGATCGCGTCACCGGCTGGGGCGAGGGTGCGCGGATCCAGTTGCCGAATCTGTCCCTGCACGCTGTCGACGACGAAGGCACTCTCACCGTGCAGGGCCACGCTCACGCCCAACCCCGCAGTCGTCGGCATGACCGCGCTCACCTGCAGGGTCGTCAAGTCCAGAGCGCTGACCTGACCGGTGTCGAGGTCGCGGAGAAGTAGATATCTATCGGTCTGACTGACCTGGATCTCGTGGTTCTGCGCGTCTTTGATCCGGGTTCTGGTGTCGACCTTCGCCGTCACGCCATTGACCCGGTCGACTTCACTTCGGCTCGAGCTCCACAACCACGAACTGGAGTCGAAGTTGGCGACTGCGGTCTCGGCCGCCCCGAGACCGAGCACAGTCATCCCCACGCCCACGACAAGCGCCACCACGGTCGCCAACGTGATGACCACCCCTCGGCTGCGAGGGCGGAGCGACTCGCGCTGTTCCAGGCCTGTCGCCAGCGGCACGACATCTGGCGCGCCGTCAACGGGACCCGGGGTGCTCAGTCCAGTCTCGCTCATCGTGCCCAGCCTCTCGTGTCAGCGCCTCTGACGAGCACTATCCATCATAGGTAGTCGATCGACCGTGTCGCGGCGGACCGCGTTCGCGCTCGTAGCACGCGACGTGCACGTGCGCGGACTCTCCGCAATGATGGCCGTCGAATAGACCGCCGTCACGGTGAAACAGTAGTCGAAACGGTTGTTGAGTCCATAGATCGTCGACGTCGTCGTGCCCCGGTCCACCGTCTCCAGTGGCTTCGACTGTTGCCCCACCCGACCACCGGCCACGATGAACGGAGCTGTCCCGCCCGTGGGGTCGGACCACGTCAACGTCACAGACCCGCCCTGATCACGTAGCTTCACCGGTGCTGGTGGCGCGGCCATGC
The DNA here is from genome assembly GCA_963736695.1 of uncultured Actinomycetota bacterium. Lineage (GTDB taxonomy): Bacteria > Actinomycetota > Actinomycetes > Mycobacteriales > Micromonosporaceae > CAVTPU01. The sequence continues at coordinate 4,492 of CAVTPU010000004.1, read as the reverse complement.
CGCCCGGAGTGGCCGGCGGAACGATCGGCGTGGTCAACGGCGTGCCCACCACCGGCGGAGGCTGTGTGGTCTGGCTCGAGGGCGCGGTTGGAGTGCCGGCCCGTGTCGCCGGGCCGTCATCAGGATGCGCCACCCGATAGGCAACCACGGCCCCCGCGGTCAACGTCGCGACCGCGAGCGAGATCGCGAGCACCGTCGGGCCCCGACGGCGCTGCCAGACGGGCGAGGGTTCGACAGACTCGTGAGCGACCGTCGAGTCGTACACGTCGGGGTCTGAAAAGCCGGTGTCGCGGTAGTCGGGCTGATAGCTGTGCGGCGCCGGATTGAACTGATAGAAGCTTCCCGTGTCGCCGTGGCCGGGCGGCGGAGGCGCCTGATCCGAACGCCGTTCATAGACACCCTCGTGCACGGGTGAGACCACGTAGTCCGGATCGACTTCGACAGCTTCGACATCAATCGGCTCGACATCAATCGGCTCGGCGGCGACCAGCCGAGGCTCGGCCGGCGTGAACACGACCGGTTCCGGAACAATCGGCGGCGGATTGCGCGACGGATCCGCGGCCGCCACCACGTGCGGCGGAAGCGGCCCACCCGCGATATCCAACCGTCGATGCGCCGACCGCACGACAGCGTGCTCGTCGCCGAGCACCCGGGCTCCGATCTCGACCAGATGCCAGTCGTGCACGTCGGTCGGCTCGCCCAGGCTGTGACTCACCGCCGCGAGACGACCCTCGACCGCCAACGCCTTCGCCGAGTCAGGTCCCGCCGCGACCACGATAATCTCGTGCGCTCGCCGCAGCTGGATCTGAGCCTCGGTCAGATTGCCCAACTCGCCTGCGATCGACGCCAAATCGACCATCAGCGGCACCAGCGACGGATGGTCGCGGCCGTGGTCACGCGCCGCCCCGGTCAGCGCTTCCTCGATCATGGTGCGGGCGCCGGTGAGGTCACCGGCGTCGGCCACTTCGCGGGCCTGTGCGCGAACCGCCGCCAGCCCCGCAGCGCTGCTCGACGGGTCGGTGGGAGCCATGGGTGACATGCTGCCTGGTTGTCCGCTTGAACGCCACCCGGGGGGATTGGGGCTGTGGATAACCAGCGTGACCAGCGGGTGGGTAACCCGCTCGCGGCGCCCTCTCAGAGCCGTGTACAGTGATCCTCCGTCGCCCCAACCGGACCGAATGGGCACAACTTCGGCCCGGTATCGTGGGTGTCATGTCGGAGTGGCGGAATGGCAGACGCGCTAGCTTGAGGTGCTAGTGCCCGTATAGGGTGTGGGGGTTCAAGTCCCCCCTCCGACACCAACCAATCCCCAACGGTGCACGCCAAGATCAATCGTGGCGCGCACCGTTTGTGTCTCCGGATGATACGAAACGCGAACTCCGAGACTTCTGTAGAGTTCGAGCTTTTTGTCCGGCTCCGCCTCTTTGAGGACAGTGAACATGTCCCCCAGCTCGTCAAGAATCCCGGCGAGGTCGTCGACACCAAGAGCGGCAGTCGGCCCGGCGGGACCGCCGGACGTTCGACGAAGCCGAGCCACCGCACGATCCCGCTCAGCCTGGGTCTCGGCGATCCACCCGGACACGAGCGTCGGGTCAGCCCCCGCGTCGAGAGCAGCCCGATAACGGGCGAGCTTGGCATCACACGCCGCGACGACACTGTCGTCGACCGTGCGACCCGAACCCGGCAACCGACCAATCTCAGCCTGTTCGGCGAGAACACCGAGGAGATGCTCACGCCGCTCCGGCGCCAACTCCGCCGCCAACCACCTGTCCAACGGCTCCACCAGCACATCCTCACGCATGATCACATTCCTGGGATGATCAACCCGATTGGACGACGCGTACTCCTTCGGAAAACGGCAACGGTAATACGCCACACCATGCGAATGCTGACCCTGCATCCTCCGCTCACACACCGCGCAATAAACCAAACTCTTAAAAATGTACGGATGACGCGACCGGTGCGGCCTATGTGGAGTCACCGTCGAACGCCCACGCCGTTCAAGCAGCTCCTGCACCGCAGTGAAATCATCAACGTCGATCACCGCCTCGTGCGCCGCCTCAGCCGACGTCACCCACCTGTCCCGCGGGTTCCACCGCATCACCGACGTATGACCAAGAGCAACATCAGTGACATCAACGAGCACCTCATCCGTGCGCTGCTTGTTCCACACCTGAAGACCGGTATAACGAGGATTGGTCAAGATAACCCGGACAGCGCTCTTCGACCAGGCCACACCAACGCGATGCCGATTACGGGCACGATCATGCGCCGACGGACACGCGATCCCGTCACGAGTCAAACCCTCCGCGATCGCGAACATACCCGCACCACCAAGAAACTCCGCGAAGATCCGCTGCACCACCGGCGCGGCAACCGGATCCGGAGTCAGACCATGCAACCGCTTACCACCAGCAGCCTTCGCCGGATTGGGATGCGAACCAAGATCTTTGAGCATGTACCCATACGGCGGACGGCCACCGAGATACCGACCCTCCAGCACCGTCTGGGAAGCCATGGCGGTCCGAACCCGAAGCTTGATCCGGTTCCGCTCGCCCTTGCTCATCCCACCGAACACAGACATGACGAGGTCATGCGCCTCGTTATCCGGATCGATCGGACCACCAATTTCAGGAACCCACAGTTGTACGCCGTAGTGGACGAACAAAGGCAGAATCAAACCGAACTGGTTTCCGAAGAAAGCCCGGTGAGGCTCACCGATGACAACCGCGTCAAACCCTCGCTTCGGATTTGCCAATGCCGCCAGAAGCCGAACCGCCTCGGGCCTCCGCTGCCAGGGCAGTGATCGGCTTTGGCCGATATCAAAAAACTCCTCGATCACTCGACCTCCGCGTGGTGCGATCAAACTATCTGCCAACGAACGCTGCCAATTGCGTGACGAGTCGGGATCCTGGTTGTCCTCGGTCGAAACTCGACCGTAGAACGCGAAGTCACGGTGCGGGCGTGCGCCGGTGTCAGCGACGGCTTCTCCGTCGCGGGAAGATGTGCGTCTCATGAGTCATGCTCCTGAACCTTGGAATTGCTGGCGCGTGTGCGGCGAACCGAGAGAAGAAGTTGCAGCAGTGCGCGCGCAGCTGGAGGGGTAAAGGTGGGCGCCTCGGACGGCACAATGATGTGCCGGACACCCGATGATGTCGGGTCAGACATCGATTGTTCATCGCATTTATTATATTTCAGGGGCGCCGATTCGGGGGTGTCTGATTCGGTATTCGTCATGCATTTCCCATGATTTTGGCCACGCCATCCAATGGCACAGCAGGTCAATGGACATATGGGTCATTCCTTTCATTCTCGATGCGGAATTTCGTGGAATCTGGTCACCGATAATCTGGATCGGCCACACGGACAAAGACCCTGCACACCAAGAACCTCGCCGTGCGGGCGTTCCCAAGTTGTTGGGTAGTGCGGCTTGCCGCCGTTCGAGACTCCGCTGGTGGGAGAACGGGTGGACGTGACGCGACCCTCGCATGATCGTCTGTACGTTGTGGACACAACTCAGATCTGGCGCTGGCCGCGCGCCACGGAGTAACCTGGCTGACTGCGCCCAAGGTTCACGCTGTCAAACCACCCCACGCAGCATGGTGTCTCAATCAGCAAACTCACTTGAGACGTGCCGACCTAAGGAGTTCAAGCATGACCTCAGATGCCCCCGACGATCCGGCTCCGACAGAAGCCATACGTGGACAGCGAGTGCTCGATCTCCTGGATAAGGCAATCGGTATCCAGAGCCCACTGGTCCGAAAGAACATCGTCAGGGCGCGCCAGCGAAACCAAGAGGCGACACCAGCGCAGGTGATCCAAAATCTGGAGCGGATGTATGTCAGCGCCTTGACCGGGACGGGTGCCGCAGTTGGAGGAGCTGCAGCCGCACCCGGCGTCGGCACGGGAGTCGCGCTGGCACTGTCGGCAGGAGAGGCTCTCTCATCACTCGAGCTGACCGCCCTCTTCGCACTCTCGATCGCCGAAGTCCACGGAGTCGCCATCGACGAGATCGAGCGCCGCAGAACGATCGTGATGGGAATCATGCTCGGCGGGACCGGATCCGCCACCATCGCCAGGATCGCCGAACGTACAGGACAGCACTGGGGACGTCAGGTTGTCGCCAAAGTGCCTGTCCAGACGTTGCGTCAGATCAACAGTCTCTTGGGAAGACACTTCATCACAAAATACGGAACCAAGCAGGGAATCATCGTTCTCGGCCGAGCAGTACCGTTCGGCATCGGCGCCGTAATTGGCGGTGGCGCCAACGCCGCCGTCGCCACCATGGCGGTGAGGGCCGGTCGTCGCGCATTTGGCCCACCCCCGACGGAGTGGCAATAACTGAAGGCGCGGGCACTTCGCCGACCTCCGCGACCACCGGACTTGGGTGGCTGGCGACTTATCTCTATGGCGGGGCAGACCTGATCGAACCACTGTCTGTCGCTTTTGAAGCGCCAGCCCATCGGTCAACGTCGCGTGGTGCGGTGGCTTG
>CAVTPU010000003.1:0-7794 GCA_963736695.1 uncultured Actinomycetota bacterium | reverse complement strand
GAGTGCGCGCCTGCGGTCATCCGGCGGCTGCGGCCGCGCCCGGTCCGACGAATTGCTGGTCATGCCCTGGCCGGAGGTATCGCGGTTCCTCGGCGGCTGGAGCACATACGATATCGAGGTGTTCGACGCCGCCCGGCCGTTGTCGGTGGCCGAAGTCGAGGAGTTGGCGCCGACGGTCAACACCCATGACATGAAGACGTCAGTCCTGCCATTGCTGCATGGCCTGCGGCTGTACTACAGCGGCCACGATGAGGCTGCTACATCCACGTGGAGACGACGGTCCCAACGGTTCCACCAGAATGTTGCTGGCCCGGCTACTGGCCGGTTAAGAACCGCCGGTTCCGTAGTTCAGGGGTCCGTGGTGACCGTCCCGCCGGACCGTCAGACGGCGGATGTAGCCCGCGTAGATAACGCTACTTTCGTCGTGGTTGAAGGCGCACTGGCCGTACCGGGCTCTCGGCTGGGACGCCCTGCCGGCGTCGCGCGGGGCAGGTGCCAATATGGCGCGTGGAGCAGGCAACGTTACGGGACCGGCGACTGTTCCTCATTCTGAGGATGCAACAGGACAGCCCGACCATCGACGTTGAGGACGTGACCGGCACCCAGGCGAGCCAGGGGCTTGTCCCAGTGGACGTGACCACAAATTGTCAAGCTCGGCGGCTGCTTGCGCAGTTGGGTGCCGATGACAGAGTTGCCGGGTTGGTCGCAGCCTTCGCCTTGCGGTCCTTCGTGCAGGACGAGGACGGAGGGGTTTGCCGCGAGTGCGGCACCGATCCGGGCCAGTTGGGTGTGTTCACTGCGGCGGCCGAGTCGATGGGGATCGCCGATGATGTTGCCGACACCGGCGAAGCGGACGCCGCCGCGGTCGACCCAGGTGCCGTCAAGGAGCGTCGCGGCTTGGCCCAACTCGGCAAATGCGTCGTCTGATAGAACGTCGTGGTTGCCGGTCACGCCGACGATCAGCGGGCAGCCGATGGTGGCAAACGCCAGCCACACGTCGTCAACCTCGCCGGAGGCCCCCCGGCGATCGGCGTGCGGAGCCGAGTACAGGTCACCGGCGAGGACCACGGCGAGGCGATGTGGCGGCGGGATCAGCCCTTGCTCGAACCATACCTGCAGGTAGTCGGCCAACGTGACACCCAACAGCACCGGGTTGCCGCCCCACGGCGACGGCGCCATACCCTGCAAATCTCCGGTCGCCAACACCGCGTCGCAGCCCGCGGGCACCGATTCGACGCCCAGACGCGTCACCTGCAGTCGCACGGTCTCGGTGCCACCGCCGGAACGCGCCCCCTGATAGGTGAGTTCGGTGACCGGTTCGAGGTCACGGCTCGTGATGCGCACGGCGAAACTCTAGTCGCGTCCCACCAACATGGCACGGCCGTTTTACGCGGCAGGTCCCCGGCCACTGTCGGCTGGCGGCAACCTTCAGACCGTACGGGAACGCATCGCGCACCCGTTGCCAAGGCGCAGGTTGACGGTCGGGAAACCCGTCCCTTGACCGGTTGATCGATGCGCTGCTCGTAGTTGATGAGGCCGGCGAATCTGGGAGGCTGGTTTGTCAAACGCGCCCGACACAACTCCTACCGACTCAAACGACCCACCAACCAGAACCCTCGCCATTTTCTGGGTGGGCGTCACGGGCCGGGCGAGCATCTGATCTTCGTGGTCGATCTGCTCAGCGTTCGTTACCGTTTGCGCGGCGGCCGAATACGCGTACGCGTCAATGGTTTCTCCACCGGCTCGGATGGGCTGAGCTGACGCGAAGCACACCTAAGACGTTACCGGTCGTTCGATGCGGATGGGGTCGCCGCGGACAAGGTCGTCGTGGACGCGCCAACGATCCGAGGTCAATGCCTTGATGTCGAGGCGGTCTCGTTCGTGCAGGCGGGCGCGGATGCGTTCGAGGGCCAAGCGGCGGTTCTGGCTGAACTGTCGCTCGGTGTCGACCACGACGACGATGCCCGACGGCCGGTGGGTGGCCCGAACCGCGGTGCTGGACTTGTTGCGGTGCTGGCCGCCGGGGCCGCCGGTGCGGCATCCCACGATGTCGACGTCTGACTCCGCGAACCTGGTGTGTGGGGTGCTGACGTCGCACGGCTGCGCGATGACATACCAGTTCTTGCGGCCCGCGCTCGACCGATATGGACTGGGCGCCTGCCAACAAAGCGTGCCCGTCCACGAGCGGGCGAAGGCGGTGGCGCCGACGCCGTGAATGCCTACCAGGGCCGACCGGAACGTCCCGGGCGGGTCGCCTGCGACGGTCTCGGCCCGGTGGGTCGTCAGAGCATGCCGGGCGGCGTCGGCTTCGAGCCGCTGCAGAAGCTGCGCAACCGCCCAGCCACACTCGCGCGGACCGCGACCGGCCGATAAGAGCAGATGTACACGTTCAGCCACGCTCATAGCCACCTCGGTCCTTGCGGCGCTCACGCGGCTGATCGCGTTCGGCGGTCTTGTAAGTGATGATCGGGATCGTCACGGCCACCGACGTCGCCAGCCCGTGCCCGACCAGGTCGTCGATCACCTGCTCGATCCGCTTGTATGCCGTCGGCGCCTCTTCGAACAACAACTGCCGGTCGCCGCACACCACGAGCGATCCCAGCGGTGTGCGACGCAGCTCCTTGACCGTGTGTTTTGCGCGGCCCCGCACCAGGGCGTCGGCGCGCGACATCTTGCGACCCGCTCCGTGCGCGACGGAGTAGTTGGCCTCCGGGCCGGCGTGCGCGGCCACGAGGTAGGACGGCGTCCCTCTGGTGCCGGCGACGAGCACGTCCCGGCCGTCACCCCGGGCGGCGCCCTTGCGGTGCAGGTAAATGCCGTCACGGAACTCGACCAGGTTGTGGCACTCATCGACGATCGGCTCGGTGGGTTCGGCGCCAAGCGCGAGGGCCACTCGTGCGGCCAAGAGCCGACGATTGAGCGATCCCCAACGCACCGCGTCGTCGTGCCGAGCCAGATAGTCCTCCGGGTCTGCCGCCGGGCCAGCACCACGCACCTGCGTGTGCGAGCGCAGAATTGCCTCACCCAGGCCGCGGGAGCCGCTGTGCACAATGAGGAGCAGATCGCCGGCTGCGAGCCCGAGTCGGGCCGCGTGGCCCACGTCGAGGATGTTCGCGACCCGGGCCAGCTCCACGAAATGGTTGCCCCGGCCCACCGTGCCCAGACTGTTCCGGTGACCGGCGGGAACGTCGGCATCCACGAAGTCCCAGGCCGGGTCGTCTGGGTCGGGAACGCGGTCGAGGTCGGGAAGGCGGCCGACCAGACGCTGGGGTTCGGCGCGCTTGATATCGATGGGGAAGACAGCAATGCCACAGCCGATGTCGGAGCCCACCAAGTTCGGGTAGAGCACAGTGGACGCCATCGCGGCGCCGATCGGGGCGCCTTTGCCGGGATGCAGGTCGGGCATGCCCGCGACGTGCGTCATGCCGTCCAGAGCAGCAACCTGGTGGCACTGGGTGACGGCGTCGGACTCGATCCAACTCCCGGAGGAGGCGAACACCGTAACGGAGGCAGCCGTTTCTTGAGACAAGGGGTTTCTCTTTCGCAGACGGAACAGGCGTAAAGCCACGACACACTCATGCCCGCGCAGCCGCGCGTCATGGTGGTTAGCTCAACTCAAACTGCCCATCAGTACGTCATGGCGATAGTCTGCTGGCGAGCGCTCAATCCCAGCAACCGATTTACCGGACCGCGGTGCGGGTTGCTTGGTGGTCAGATCGTCACCCTCGACTCTGACACCGTCCTGGCGGGTACGTGGCTAGGGATGAAAATGATCGGCGGGAGGTAGCGACAGACATGGAAAACATGGCGTTCTGGGATCTAATGCACCGCTCTGCGGTTGAGTGTGGGAACTTTCGCGATAGGGCGGACTGGCTTACCGCCCAGCTCAGCGAGATGCCTTCCGGCGAAATAGTCAACTTTCACGTCCGGATGGATCAGGTCCGCCGGAGTGCGGACACATGGTTGATGTGGCACGCTGCGGGCCTGATCCTCGGTGGGCGATGCTCCGGCGACAGCTTCTTCTATTTCCAGGCGTGGCTGATCGGGCTTGGCCGCGACGTGATGAACATGGCAGCAAGCGATCCAGACGCGCTGGTTGACGTACCGGAGATTCGACGGTTGATCGGGCGACCGATGCGGGACTGGGGCGACGATGAATGGCCCGAGTGGGAAGCGCTGGACCATGTCGCCACCCGCGCCCTCGCGCGCAGCACGGCGATGGCTGACGACGCCGAGCTTGACTCGGATGCGGACGGCGCTGAGGACGCGTTCGATGCGGCCATGGCGGCGCGTGGCTACCAACCAGCGGTCAATCCCGAGCCGGCCGGGGAGTCTTGGGACTTCACCGACCCGACCGAGTCCATCACACGGCTGCCACGTCTGTGTGCCCTGTTTCCCCGGCGGTAACTGTGTGGCGCTGTGCGGCGGCGCCGCGGCCCAGGGCGTGATGCGGATGATGACGGGTCTCAACGGGCCGACCCGGCGCTGGATTCGTCGCGAGCTGTGGCCGTCGCCGTCGCCGTCGTGTTGATCGGCCAGCGATCGCTGCCGGCCCGCGTTCCCGGGTCGAAACGGCCGGACGACGTCGCAGCGACCGCCTAGGTCGAATGGCTGTGCCAGGTGTCGCGGGCGCTGACCGACCTGGCCCGTTCACGAGTGGGGGACGTCGCCGCTGTCGAACCGTGACCTGAACGGGTGGGCCGGACCGCATGGTTTGCCTAGACGCGTACGCGATCAGTGACCAGCCTCGCGTGCTCTGGCTAGCCACTTCTCGGATTCGGCAAGCCGGTCAAGCTTCTGTAGGAGGAAGCTATAGTTGTGCATTCCGTTGGGATTTCCGGCCTCCGCGGCTCTGCGGAGCCACGGCTCCGCGGCGCCGAACTCGCCCCGCCGCGCCATGAGGACTCCCAGGTTTCCGGCTGCGGCGTCGTTTCCGGCCTCAGCGGCGCGACGATACCAGTTCTCTGCGCCGGCCGAGTCGCCTCGCTCGGCGAGAGTGACCGCCACATTGAACATGGCACGCGCGTTTCCGGTATCCGCGGCTCGACGCCACCAGCGTAACGCCGTGTCGAGATCGCCGACATATTCGTAGTGCACGGCAAGATTGGACATCGCACGATCGTCGCCTGCGTTCGCGGCCCGTTCATACCAGCGAAGTGCGGCGGCGGATTCGCCCCGATCGGCGCACACAACGGCCAGGCCGAACATCGCGTCAGGCCGCCCCGCCTCAGCGAGCATCCGTAGCTCGTCTTCGGTAGTTTCGCCATGAGGTATCCCGCGCGACTCAAGCACCTCACGCACTGCGGCGTGTAACGCGGCACGGTCCTCATAGAACTGAACGAGCGTGTCGTACCGGTCGTCGATAAGACCCAGTGCAGCCGCCATCGTCAGCTCGACAAGGTCTCTTTCCCGGTCAAGCGGAGCGCGCAACACGTCCAACATGATCGGTTTGAGAGCGGGATGCTTCTGGTCCTGCAGCAGCTGCACCACCGCGATCCGCTTCAGCCAGTCATCCTGTTGCCAATAGAGTTGGACCAAAGCCTCCACATGCTCGTGCCCGACGTCGAGTCGCGCAAACTCAATTCTGTCCCAATCCTCAGACTGGATCATGGCTCCAAATCGTGATACGTCGCGCATGTGGGGCACCCTACCTGCCTCCGCAATTCAGCTCGCACCCCAGACTGGTGAGCTGGCCCCGGCATCGGCATCGGCATCGGCATCGCCGTGGCTGGGGCTGGGGCGTTCGCCCAGGACGGTGACCAGGTGATCGTCGTCGGACGCAGAACCGACGTCCTCGAGTAGGCGACGATGAAACTATTCCCGTCGCCTCGTGCCGTGCAACGTCGAGACCGGCATCCGGGTCGCGCAGCAGATGCTCGGTGGCGCTGGCATGCGCCCGTACCCGTGGATTGTGGTTTGTCAGCACGGTTCAGGTTGATCGGAATCACCTCCGACCGCCAGTGATGACCTTGTCCCCGTGACAATGTCAAGCGCCGGGCGCTATCAAAGCTCCGCTGACCGGCGCGGGAACCCTCGGCACCGAACTGCTCGACCAACTCGACGGTGAGGTCGACACCATTCTCGTCGCCGTCGGAGGCGGCGGGCTCATGGCCGGTGTCGCCGCCGCGGTGGAAGGCGAAGCCCACGTCGTGGGCGTCGAGCCGGTCACCATCCCCACTCTGAACGCCGCGCTCTCCGCCGGCGGGCCAGTAGACGTCGCCGTGTCCGGCATCGCGGCCGACACCCTCGGCGCCCGCCGCATCGGCGACATCGCCTACACCATCGCAGTGCGTGCCGGCGTGCAATCAGTGCTCGTCACCGACGACGACCTCATCGCCGCCCGGCGGATGCTGTGGGACCACCGGCGCATCGCCATCGAATATGGTGCGGCGGCGGCACTCGCCGCACTCACCGCCGGCGCATATCGCCCGCAGCCCGGCGAGCGCATCGTGGTCGTCCTGTGTGGAGCCAACACGGATCCCACTGACCTCGTCTAAACTCTGACGACGATGCATGCACGTCCTGGCGCTTCGCGGCTCTGCCGGCCTGGCACGTCGACGTACTGGACCCTCCGCGGGTGCGGTCGCCGTGACATATCCTCCGATCAGTGACCTGATCTCGACGCGGAAGGCCAGCCCGTTGAGTTTGCCTTCCGCGCATCGGACATTAGGCTTGTGGTGTGGTTGCCGAATCCTCCGATCCCTCTGTCGTCCCTGGCGGATGTGTTGACCACATCGCACCCCAATTGCCGCTGCTGCCGCTGACGGTGGTTTCCCGCGCCGTCTCCCGATTCCCGCCGCTGACTCTGCATCCGTCCTGGGGCGAGATCGCGGACATCGTGCCGGTCCTCAATGAGGATTACGTCGCATGGTTCGCCCCGTTGGCCAAGCCCGCCAAGATGGCCTATCTGACGGCGTGCGCGGAGTGGCTGTATCAGTTTCTCAGGCACCGGCTGACCGGGGCCAGACGCGAGCGTCTCGAAGAGGTCCTGGCCGGGCAATGGGTTTGGGTCGGCGCCTTTCCCCGGCCGTTCCCGCCATACACCGGACATGACTTTGCAGACGACGACGAGGACCTGGACGCCTTCGGGGTGGTCATGGAGGTGGTTGGAGCCTGGGGGCATTGCGCGGGTTCGACCATCGCCAACCAGACCGACACGGTTGAGGTCTCCGCGGCCTATGCGACCCAAATCTGCGAGCTCGTCCTGCCGCCCGACTGTGGGTTCGTCGGATGGCGCACAGTGATAAGGGAACGACTCGCCGCTCGGTTCAAAGATGCCGGGCCGGAATCGTGGAATCTAAAGGTATCTCGCGACTGTCTGGATCTGGCGGACCTGCCTGACCAGTAGTGGTCTTCAATCACGCAGCCAATGTGAACGCTCCTGACTGTGTCCGGCGGGCCGACTATTGTGTTGGGATGGGTGAAACTCCGGCGACGTACTCGATCTCGGTTCGGCCCTGCTGGGATCCTGACTGTCATAGGTGACCTGCACGTGTCCGTCGACCTTCACGCCCTCGGCAGAGGTTCCTCGAACCGAAAGTCGCTCGCCGACCTGGCCGTTCGCAGTCATGAACTGCGCGATCACGAGGTAGGACTTCCCCGAAGGTCGGTCGTGCTTCCTGAAGGTGACGGCCGTGACCGTGGCCTCCACAGTGATCCCATGATCGCGCAGGAGCGTGTATTCCCGGGTGGCGTCGATGGTCGCGACCCAGCCAGTCAGGAGGGCTGCCACGCCAACAAGCACCAATAGGGGCGCCAGAAACTTCCATAGCGATGACATCTGCCCGTCGCTCC
>CAVTPU010000002.1:0-9538 GCA_963736695.1 uncultured Actinomycetota bacterium | reverse complement strand
GGTCGCCGGGCCGACCATCGACCCCGACGCCGGTGGCCCCCCAACCGGCCCGCAACGCGGCGCTCGGTCTGCTGCTCGGTCTCGTCGTCGGCGTCGGCGCCGCAGTGCTGCGCGAGGTGCTGACGTCTCCATCAAGACCGCCGAGACGCTCCAACAGGTCGCCGACGCCGCAGTGCTCGCCACCGTGCCGTTCGACAGTGGCGCGAAGAAGTCCCCCCTTGTCATCGACGGCGACGACGCCCACTCCGCCCGCGCGGAGGCCTATCGGCACCTGCGCACTAATCTGCGTTTCGTCGACGTCGACCGGCCCATCCGAACGATCGTGGTCACCAGCGCCGTGCCCGACGAGGGCAAGTCAACCACGGCGGTCAACCTGGCGTTGTCGTTCGCCTCCGCCGGACAACGGGTGCTGCTCGTCGAGGCCGACCTGCGCCGACCCCGCGTCGCCGAATATCTCAGCCTCGAGGGGGCCGTTGGCCTGTCCAATGTGCTCGCCGGTCAAGCCGATCTCGATGAGGTTCTGCAACGGTGGGGGGCCTATGACATGCACGTGCTGCCGAGCGGCTTCATCCCGCCCAACCCCAGTGAGCTGCTCGGCTCGCGCAACATGGCGCTCCTGCTCGAACGCCTGCAGGACCGCTATCACATGATCATCCTCGACACTCCCCCGCTGCTGCCCGTCACCGACGCCGCCGTGCTCGCCACGATGGTCGATGGCACGCTTCTCGTCACCCGCTCGGGAAAAACCCCAGAAGCACGGGTACGCACAGCGGTGGAGAGCCTTCGCGTCGTCGACGCGCGGATCCTCGGGTGTGTGCTCACCATGCAGCCGACGAAGAAAGAGACTGGTTACTACTATTACTACGGCGAGGACGACCGCTCGACCTCCACAGGCGCCACCAACCTGGGCCGCCGCCCGCACCGCATACGTGGGTCACGCCCCGCTTCGGGGCCGACCTATGTGCCCGCGAGCCCGGAAGCTCCCGCCCCAGCGGCTTCGCCCACCTCGCCCGCAGTCCGGTCGCCACGGTCCACTCCCGTGTCTGAACAAGCGACGGTCGCCGCCGAGATGCCACACCAGCCCCCCGTCACACCATGCGAACCGGACACGGCGACATCGGATAGTCCCACCTCGCCGTCGACGCAAGCCCCGGTGACGCCAGCGGACCCCGCCTCCGACGCGGAGTGGATCGCCAGCCTGCGGGTCAGGTCGCCGCGATGAACCGGGCCACCGGAGCCAACGCGCGCTCGATCCGGTCAGCGCAGGCGCGCAGGTCCGCCTCGGTGCCGTTGACCGGATCGTCAAGATCGTCGTCAGCGGCCGGCACGGGCTGGGTGCGCCCGCGAACCACCCGAACCAGCTCGATCAAGTCGATGAGGCGACTCTGGCCCGGCATCTGTGTCCGCTCAGCCTCCGCCGCGAGCCGACCAAACTGGCGCAGGGTGAAGATGCGGCCGACCGCGGCCGGCGCCAGTGCCGCACAGAAAGACCGCTGTTCGCGGTTCGCCGTCAGAATCAGCTCCGCATGGCGCACCAGCTCGATCGTCACCGGCCGACTCGCGAAGCCGGCAGCGTCAACTCCGCGCTCGCGCAGCAGGAGCTCCGCACCCATATACATCGGATCACCGAGACGGGCATGGGTGCCGGCGCTCGCGACCCGCAGGCCAGCCAGCGTCGACGACGCAGACCCGGCGGGGCTCGCCATCATGTGCCGGGCGAGCCGCTCCGCCATCGGCGACCGACACACGTTGGCGTGGCACACGAACAGCAGCGTCGGCGCCTGCGTCATCGCGGTATCGCCCCCCGATTCCCGTCGTTGTGGTCCTCTTCCCCGTCAGCATAGAAAGTCGTCTCCTCCGCACCCCTCAGGCGCGCGCTGATGACCGGCCGGATCTATCTCTCCGCCCCCGACGTCGGAGCGCTTGAAGAAGAGTTCCTTCTCGACGCGGTCCGCTCCGGTTGGGTCGCGCCGCTGGGTCCGCACGTCTCGGCCTTCGAGGCGGAGCTGTCGGACTGGTCCGACACCACGCACGCCGTCGCGCTCAGCTCCGGCACCGCCGCCCTGCACCTGGCCCTGCTCGCCACCGGAGTCGGCCCGGGCCAGACCGTGATCGTGCCGACCATGACATTCGCGGCGACCGCGAACGCCGTGCACTACACGGGCGCCCGACCGTTCTTCGTGGACTGTCAGCTCTCCGATGGCAACCTCGACGTGGCGCTGCTTGACGACGTTCTCACCCGACTGATCGCCGCCGGCCACGACGTCGGAGCGGTCATCCCGGTCGACCTCCTCGGTGTCTGCGCCGACTATGGCGCACTATTGCCGGTGTGCGCCGAGCACGGCGTACCGGTCATTGAGGACGCGGCCGAATCGCTCGGCGCGTCATGGCACGGACGGCCAGCCGGTTCGTTCGGCCGCGCCGGGGTGTTCTCCTTCAACGGCAACAAAATCATGACGACCTCCGGTGGCGGGATGCTCGTCTCCAACGACGCAGACCTGGTGGAACGCTGCCGCTATCTGGCGACCCAGGCCCGCCAGCCTGTCGTCCACTATGAACACACCGACATCGGGTTCAACTATCGGCTGAGCAACCTGCTCGCGGCGGTCGGTCGGGCGCAGTTGCGACGCCTCGCCGAAATGATCGAGCGGCGGCGCCAACTGCGCGACCGCTATGCCAAGCTCTTCACCCGGGCGACCGGCGTGCGACTGCTCGGTGACGACGATCAAGAGTCGAACTGCTGGCTCACCGCCATCGTCGTCGACCCCGACGAGGCCGGCTGGTGCGCCGCCGACCTCGCCAAGGCGCTGGGAACCCAGGACATCGAGACGCGTCCACTGTGGAAGCCCATGCACCGACAGCCGGTGCATGCCGACGCGGGTGCGGCGATCACCGGCGCGGCAGACGCACTCTTCGCCCGCGGCCTCACTCTGCCCAGCGGCTCGTCACTGTCGGCGACACAGATCGATCTCGTTGCCGAGACCATCGTCGCTTTCCTGGAAGCCCGATCATGACCGTCCGCCTGGCCCACGCGGCGATAGGCCGATGACCGCGCCTCAGCCGGAAGTCCCGGTGTCCGGTGCGGCCGCCGCCGTAACCCTGCGGTCACGGCGGTCGATCCGGTTGTCCTCCTTCGCGATCGCTGGCCGCCTCGTCCTCGCGCAGCTGATCGTCGGCGCAGCCAGCCTCATCATCAACGCGTTGGCCGCACGTTCGATGGGACTTGACGGGCGCGGAATGCTCGCGCTGCTTTTGCAGGTCACCTATCTGGCGAACATGCTCGCGGTCGCCGGCACGGACAGGTCCTATCCAGCGACAGTTCCTATTGGACGAAGCGTGCGCGGCACCTCGGCCGACACCTTGCGTCTCATGGCACCGTCGGCGGTGGCGGTCCTGTTGATTGCGGCCCCCATCGTGCACACAATTGGCGGCCGGTGGTCGGGGGGCGGGCTGCTGACCGTCGCCGCCTTCGCACTCACCACCATCGTTCTCGTTGCGACAGCGTCGCTGAGAACCGGCGCGGCGGCCTCCGGGGATGTCCGGCCCTACGTCACCGCGACGTTCACGGCCCAAATCCTCCTCGTCGCCGCCACGACGGTGCTCACAGTCGCCGGCACCGACTCCCCCACCATCTGGCTCCTTGTCTACGGCCTCGCTCTTGGCTCGGGTCCTGCGCTCGCGTGGATGATACTGCGACGCCGGCCGTTCGAGCTGGAGCCAACGCATGGTCTCAGCCCAGCACGTCGACTCGGCCTACGACTACTACCGGCTGCCGTAGCCAGCATGGTAATGCTCCGCGCCGACCGCTTACTACTACCCTGGTTGGGTTCCTACGATCAACTCGGTCTCTACATCGTGGTCGCCACTGTCGCGGAGTTCGCGATATGGCCCGTACAGTCATGGATAGACGCTCAGTCACCGCGCTGGCATCAGCAATTCCTCGCGGGCGAACTGCGTCGCGCCGGACCTCTGCTCGGTGCCGCCGCTTATGGCGTGGCCGCCGCACTCGCCCTGCTGCTCGCGGGGAACCTGCTTGTGGTTCCCGTCTTCGGAGCCGAGTTCCGCGACTCCGTCCAGCTACTCCCACCGCTCGCAGCAGGTACCGTTTGTTATGCCATTAGTCGGGTCGCGATAGGCCTTAGCGTGGCAGCAACGCAAGCCCGGGGCGCTATCGCCGCCGACGTCCCCGCAATGATTGTGGCTCTGGCCGCCTACATTGTCCTCATTCCCCGGTATGGAGCGATGGGTGCGGCGATGGGCTCCGCTGGCGCATACGCGCTTGGCGCCATCCTCGCGGTAGCGCTGCTCCGCGCGTCGACAGCCGTGCCGACCGTTCCTGCCCCGACTGCCGAACCCAACGTCGATGATCTTCGGTGATTGAAATGTCCTCGCCAACGAGTGCCTCACAGGTGACACGCGACAATCCCAGTGAGGTTCGCGAAAACCGCAGCCGCAGCCAGTGGGGGATTGTTGAGCTAGCCGCCTGGCTAGCGCTGACAATTGGCGCCTTCGCCGTGCTTCCGCAGATCGGGACACACGATCGCTGGACGACTGGGACGTTGGGAGTCCTCAGCTGGTGTCTCGGCACTCGCGTCTTCCTCGGGCACGGCGGGCCGATGTTCACTCCGCAGAGTGTCTTCGGATTCGCGTTCTCGATCTTCTTCGGGATAGGCGGCGTCTATCACGCACTTCTCGCGACAAGCTACACACAGCAGTGGATCCAGCTCTCCCTGGTCATCGGGCTGGCCACCCAGTTGGCAGTCTTCTTCGGTTTTTGGCGGCGGCCGGCAAACCGTCCGAGTTGGGTCTCGCAAGCCACGCCACTGTCCGACAAGGCACACGGGATGGTTGCTGCGGCAGGCCTCGCCATGTTCGCGTTAGGCATGTTATGGAAGGCGCAGTTTCCGGAGCATTCGCACCTGTTGCAAGGACTAGCCGCCGGTTCGGCATTCTCGGGCACGGTGCTGACAACCGCAGCGTTCGTCCTACATAAACGGGCGCGGCTGATGTCCGTTCAGACCGTTGGAGTGATAGCCCTCCTCGGCCTGTACGTGCGTTACGTTCACCCTGGGACCGGCCGGTTGCACATCGCTGTATTGGGACTTGCCCTCGCGAGCATCTACGCGCTGCGCTTGCGCACCATGCTCGTCAAGGTCGCGGTGATCGTTTCGACCACTCCAGTGCTCTCCTGGATGGCCCAGGAACGGCTGGCATACATCGACACGTTGGCCAACGGCAGCTCTGTGGGGCGCACCGGCCTGGAGTCCGCGTTTCGCCCACCGCAAGCGTTCGCAGAGCTGCTGCACGCATATCAGACCGGCGGGTTCGCACCGTCGGGCGGGCGCAACTTTCTCAGCGTTCCCGCAATGTTCGTACCGGACTGGTTGTGGCCAGACAAGCCCCTCGCGCTTGGTTACGAAATCAGCCTGATCACCGCGCCCACCAAGTTCGGAACGGGTTATTCCGACGCCTCGTCGATTCTTGGTGAGTGGCTTTACGACTTCGGCTACCTGGGACTGTTCCTCATGGTGCCAATTATCGGATTCGCGATCCCACTTCTCGACCGGGTGATGACCCTTTGCCTCCGGATAACATCGAACACCACACGTCTGTTCGCTGTGGCCATCGCAGTCATGCTGTGCGCTGGTGTGCCGGATCTCGTCTGGTCGGGTACCCACACCTACAGCGCCCGCATGCTCCTGCGTCTCCCGCTGATTCTGGCTTCGCTCACGCTCGCCGTCGCTTCCATACTTCTGATATCCACCGACAGACCTTGCGGTCGACAGAAATGCTCGCCCGGTATCGATACCGGCCCAGGAGCCACCCCTCGAACTATCAACAACATACCGACCCGTTCCAGATCCACAGCTATTCCGCGCGACAGTCGAGTCATGGCTCAAAGCAGGCACTGACGCCTCGCCGCGCGTGGCGTTTTTGCGACACGCGCAGCCAGCTAGAGGCTTGGCCTAACTAGTTCCATTGTGGAGGTATTTTAGGATGACGCAGCCGGCACAGGTGGCTTCAGACCAGTGGAATGCACCTTCAACGACTGGAGTGTCGCTCCGATCCCCCGCCCCCAGGCACGGCCACGTCGACCCGCCTGGTGGCCTGACGAAACACCTCGACTTCCGTGGCGACGTCGAGGGGCTGCGAGCAGTCGCGGTGCTGGCCGTGCTCCTCTGGCACGGTGAGGTGGCAGCGCTGCCCGGAGGGTTCGTCGGGGTCGACATCTTCTTTGTCATTTCTGGCTACCTGATCACCCGGCTGATCGTCACTGAGATCGAGAAGACTGGCCGACTCTCGCTCGTCGGTTTCTATGGCAGGCGAGCCAAGAGGCTGCTACCCGGCGCCGCAGTAGTGCTATCTACCACCATCGCGCTGAGTTACTTCTTCCTTCCAAGAATCCGCTGGGCTGAGACTGGGTGGGACATCGTCAGCTGTGGCCTGTATGCAATCAACTGGCGGCTGGCCGAACGTTCCGTGGACTATCTGGCGTCGGACCAGGCGCCGAGCGTCGTGCAGCATTTCTGGTCGCTTGCCGTCGAGGAGCAGTTCTATCTCGCCTGGCCAGCTCTCATCATGCTCACTGTCTTTGTGATTCACCGCTATCGCAGATCTGGTGGGGGACTACGGGGTCCGCTCATGTTCACGACGCTGGCGATCGCAGTCCCGTCGCTCGCGTGGTCCATCTATCTCAGCAGTGGTAGCAATGGCTGGGCATACTTCCACACTACAACTCGGGTTTGGGAGCTGGCGCTCGGCGCCAGCGTGGCGATCGGTGCGAGAAGTCTGATTCGTTTCCCCCGGACGTGGGCCATCGCCATCGGATGGGCTGGTTTCACCGCGGTCGTGGCGTCCTTGTTCATTCTCAACCGGAGCATGCCATTCCCCGGCTACGTCGGTCTTCTTCCTACCGTCGGCGCCGCCGCAGTCATCGCGGCTGGACCGGCGGCCGGTCGACTCGGCCCGGTATTCGCGCTAGGCACACGTCCCATGCTGGTTGTTGGAGCACTGTCTTACTCGCTCTATTTGTGGCATTGGCCGCTACTGATCATCTCGAAGGCCGCGTTCGGAGAATCGCGGAGCTATCAGTCTTTGGCCGTCGTGTGCTGTTCCGCAGTGCCCGCGTACCTCACATACCGGTTTGTGGAGAATCCATTTCGCTTCGCCACAAGAATCCGACGCTCGCCTGGCCGTGCGATTCGCCTGGGTTTGATATGCACCGCCGTCCCCGTCGTCGCAGGGCTAGTCTTTCAATACACCGCTTCACAACCTCGTACGGCGCGGCCGAGTCCGGCTGCCATCGCGAGCGTCGGACTCGCAGCATCGTCGGATCCGAGTGCGCCACGATTGGGCGCAGCCGTCCTTGGCGATCTGCCACGCGGCGACTCCAAAGGTGCCGCCATTGATAAACCCGGCACGTTCGTTCCTGATCCGCTGAGCGCCCGCGATGATCTGCCCGACCTGTATCGAGATGGCTGCCATGCGAGCGGAACGGAAACCGAGCCACGAGCCTGCACATATGGCGATCCTGCGGGGTCTTTCACAGTCGCGTTGGTGGGTGACTCCCACGCCGCGCAGTGGGCTCCGGCTCTGCAGGCGATAGCTTTGGCAAGGGGTTGGAAGATTGTCATCTACACCAAATCCGCCTGCCCGTTCCTGAACAGCCAGGTGCAGAGCGACGGACGTGCGTATGTCTCCTGCACCTCCTGGAACAAAGCCGTTCTGAGCCGGCTACTCGGCGCCGGCCGCCCGAATCTCGTGGTAACTAGCAATTCGCTCTATCTCGCGATGGAGGAAGGTCGAGCGTTGGGGCCCGCCGCGAGCCTTGAGGTCCTCGGATCGGGTATGCGCTCAATCTGGTCGAGTCTCGGAGCCGCGGGGATCCGCACGGTGGTGCTCCGGGACACACCGCGGCCGGGAATCGACATTGCAGAGTGCGTTTCGCAATACCCACAACGAATGACGAAGTGCGCTGTCAACCGCGACACGGCACTGGCCGGCATCGGAGAACGCCAGACGACCTCTGCCGCTGGAATCCCCGCGGTCAGCCTCGTCAACCTCAACGATGCGATCTGCCCAATGGACATGTGTGCAGCAGTCATCGGCGGGGTACTCGTATACCGAGACACCAACCACCTGAGCGCCACATACGCGGCGACCCTGGCCCCTCGTCTCGCGCACGCAATCGATCGGGCCCTCGCGAAGTAAGAAACTCCACTCGACTAGGACAGAAAGTGTGACCGTGAGAATCGTCTATCTGCATCAGTACTACCGAACCCCGGAGATGGCAGGCGGCAGCCGGTCTTTTGAGTTTGCTCGCCGTCTGGTGGCGAACGGGCACGATGTCCACGTCGTCACCAGTGACATCGAGCCCGGAGACTCTCCGCTAGGTTCCTGGCGAACATCTGTGGAGTCAGGCGCCACCGTGCACTGGGCAGCGGTTCCTTACCGGGGAGCCATGTCATACGCCGAAAGGATCCGGGCGTTCCTTCGCTTCGCGTGGATTTCCGCCGCTCGCGCCGCAACCCTTCCTCAGGACCTTGTGGTCGCGACAAGTACCCCGTTGACCATCGCGATCCCGGCCGCGTATTCGGCGCGGCGTCATCGGGTGCCGATGGTATTAGAGGTTCGCGATGTCTGGCCGGAAGTGCCGATCGCCCTCGGATGCCTCCGTTCCCCCGCATCCGTGTGGGCGGCCCGCCGACTGGAGTCGTGGGCATACCACACCGCACGCCACATTATCGCTCTCTCACCAGGGATGGCGGATAGCATCGAACGGCGTTTCCCAGGCGTGCAGATCTCGGTAGTGCCGAACGGTTGCGATCGGTCGCTTTTCGCCAACGCGGATCTGTCCGGCGCCCGATTGCGGGACTGCATGCCTCGTCTGGGCCAGCGGCCGTTGGTGCTCTACGCCGGCTCGATCGGCTATGTCAATCACGTCGAGTATCTGGTCAGAGTTGCCGCGTCAGCACGTGAGAGATATCCACACATCGTGTTCGCCATCGTTGGAGATGGTCCAGAACGACATCGAGTTCGGGACTTGGCGGCTGAGCTCGGAGTTCTGGATCGTAACCTGTTCTTACTAAATCAGATGCCAAAGTCAGAGGTGATCGCGCTCTTCGGCGCCTGCGACCTGGCCGTCTCCACAGTTCGCGACGACCCAGCACTCCACGCCAACTCGGCAAACAAGATCTTCGACGGTCTGGCTGCTGGGCGACCAATCGCGGTCAATCACGAAGGTTGGATCGCCGACACCATTCGCGAAACGGGATGCGGCCTTGTGCTTCCAGCCACAGATCCAACGGCTGCGGCGGCAATGGTGGGACGCTTCCTGTCCGACCCAACACAAACAGGGTCGGCTCGGTTGGCAGCACTACGCTTGGCGGAGACCCGGTTCGACCGCGATCTTCTATTCTCGCAGTTCGAACAAGTTCTGCTTGACGCGGCCGGACACGAGCCGGCCGTTCAGTCGCGACCCGCCGATGATGCTCGGGCACCGTCACCGACTTCAGCGAACTGATCTGGCGTCGCCGCT
>CAVTPU010000001.1:0-1510057 GCA_963736695.1 uncultured Actinomycetota bacterium | reverse complement strand
ATCGACGCCGCTGGCAGGTGGACCGATCAGGATCTCACCTACGCCGTACGACTCGCCTACAACGCGGGCCGGCACGCCCACGAAGCCACCCAGCATCCCGACCGGGTCGCCTGCCGCGAATGTTGGCACGCCGGCCGGCTCGACGCCCTCCACCGCATCGGTGAACACGACCGGGTGTGGCGACCCGCCGCCCGCCGCGCCGACACCGACCGCATCCGGCAACGCCTAGCCGACATGGAGGAAGCCGCCGATCAGCGGTGGGCGAAACGGTTTCCCGACCGGCCACGCGTCGACCACCCCGGTGGCCCCGTCAACTGGAACACCGGGCGACCGGCCGAACCGACGTATCTGCCCGCCCGCATCAACCGGCCCGCACGCCGCATCGAAGGAGAAGCCGCATGAACCAGCCGAAGCCGCCGCCCGTCGACGGCGCCGCGATCCTCGACGAGCTTCGCGCCACCGTCACCCGCTACGTCATCCTGCCCACCCCGGAAGCCGCCGACGCGGTCACGCTCTGGATCGCCGCGACCCACGCCCAACCGGCGTGGGCGCACGCCCCCCGACTGGTCATCCGCGCACCCGAGAAACGATGCGGCAAGTCCCGCCTACTCGACATCGTCGAGGGCACCTGCCACAACCCGCTCATCACCGTCAACGCCTCACCCGCCGCCGTCTACCGGGCCATCGGCGTTGACACCTCACCACCAACCCTGCTCGTCGACGAAGCCGACACGATCTTCGGTGGGAAGAACGCCGACGCCAACGAAGACCTACGCGGCCTACTCAACGCCGGACACCAACGCAACCGGCCCACCATCCGATGGGACCACAACACCCGCACCCTGGAAAAGATCCCCACCTTCGCCATGGCCGCACTCGCCGGTATCGGCGCGATGCCCGACACCATCGAAGACCGGGCCGTCGTCATCCGCATGCGCCGTCGCGCACTTGGGGAGAAAGTCGCCCCCTACCGGCACCGCCGCGACCGACCCGCACTCATCACCCTCGCCGCTCGACTCGCCGAATGGCTCGGCAACAACCTCACCCACCTTGAAGCCGCCGAACCGGTCATGCCGTTGGAAGACCGGGCCGCCGACACATGGGAACCGTTGATTGCCGTCGCCGACCTCGCCGGCGGCACATGGCCCACCCGCGCCCGAACCGCCGCCCTCACCTTGACCGCCGCCCGCGACGAAGCCGCCGCCGCATCCGACCGCATCCGACTACTCGCCGACTGCCGAACCGCGTTCGCCGACCTCGACGCCATCCCCACCACCGTCCTGCTCGACCGACTCAAAACCGACCCCGAAGCCCCATGGGCCGACTACGGCACTACCGGGTTGACCGCGATGAAACTCGGCGGGTTGCTTCGCGAGTACGACATTCGATCCGACACGATCCGGTTCGGCATCCCAACCGGGCAGGCCAAGGGCTACCGGCGAAGCGACTTCGTCGACGCGTGGAACCGCTATTGTCCACTGCCGGACGACTCAACCCCCACTGAGCCGTACCAGCCGTACCAGCCGTACCCGCCCAGCTCAGACACGGTACGGCTTGAAACCCGGTACGACTCAAGCCGTACCACCGAAAAAGCCGTACCGGGCCTGACCTGCAATGCGACGGCTGGTACGGCTGGTACGGCTAACCCCCGGCTACGACTCATCGAAGGCGTCGGGTAACCCCCAACAGGCCAGACCCGCACCCGAAATGCGGCCGGTTCCTCCACCCCGGAACCGGCCGCATTTCTCCGGAGCAAGCTGGAGGAAAACTCCTAGTTATGCCGAGATGCTCCGCGTCGACCCGGCGAGCCGACGTCGCACCGCCGCGACAGTCCAGCCGGGACCGGATCCTCGACGCGAACCGGCGCTCAGTGACCGCCTGTCCTCGAAACGACGGTACGCATCATTCCACCCCAGCAAAGATCTTGGCTCAGATTCGCCTACAACGGGCCGCTCAGAAGCCCGCCACCGTCGCGAACCAGCCGCCCCACAAGAAACCCACGTCAGGAAGGGAAACACGTCCTGATGCGCATCAGGCTGCACGGAAGCACCGCCGAGAACGCCGCGATGCTCACCGCACTCGCGGAAATCCTCGACATTCACACGGTGAGTCGGTCCTACCGGGATCGGCCACCGTCCACCTTGGAACGGATCTACCTCGACGCTACCCCACACGCCGACCAGGAGGACGCCGCCAAATGATCGGAATCGACGGGCTTTCAGGAGTGGGCAGGCGTGATGTCGTCGCCGATGAATCTGACTCCAGCGTTGCGTGGCGCACCGAAATTAGCGCCGAAGCCCGCGCGGAGCTAACTGCGACACTGCTCCACTTGGGTGCCGCTCGGTCTCCTCGGATCGCCGAGATCCTCGCCGCTGGGGAATATCTCCGCGCAGCGTAGAGGGCAGAGGGCCTGTTCGGACTGACAGCTAGTCGGTCCGGACAGGCCTTTTTTGTGTAATGCCGACCGGGCAGGTAAGGCCGTTAGACGAAATACCACACCAGTCACGGGGGTTCTTCGCGTCGGAGAGATATTGCTGGTGATAGTCCTCGGCGTAGTAGAACGGGCCGGCCGGCGCGATCTCGGTGGTGATCGGGCCAAGCCCCGCCGCCGCGACGATTGGGGCGAACGCGTCACGCGACCCGATCGCCTCGGCCAACTGCGCGTCCGAGGTCGTGAAGATCGCCGACCGGTATTGCGTGCCGACGTCGTTGCCCTGCCGCATGCCCTGCGTCGGGTCGTGGTTCTCCCAGAACACCTTCAGCAGGTCGACGTAGGCGACGGTGGTGGGGTCGAAGACGACCATGACGGTCTCGGCGTGTCCGGTGCGTCCCGAGCAGGTCTCCTCGTACGTGGGATTGGGGGTAAATCCACCTTGATAGCCCACGGCCGTGCTGCGAACGCCGGGAATCGGCCAGAACAGCCGCTCCGCCCCCCAGAAACAGCCCATCGCGAGATAGGCGACCTCGTGGCCGGCGGGCCACGGTCCAACCAGTGGTGTGCCGAGCACGGTGTGGCCCGCCACGACCGGCATGGCGGTGTCTCGGCCGGGCAGGGCCTCGTGAGCGGTGGTCATCTGAAATCCTCCCTGCGGGAAAGCACGGCTCCAGCATGCCTCGCCGGTGGCGACGGCCGCTCACGTGTCGTCGGACTCCGCCGCCGGGAGGACGGCGCGCAGGCGGGCCGCATAGTCGTGCGCCTCCTCCGTCGAGGCATAGCGGGTGCGCGGCCAGAAGAATCCGCGCAGCCCATCACCCTTGGTTCTGGGTACGACGTGGGCGTGCAGATGTGGCACGGACTGGCTCACCCGATTGTTGATCGCCACGAAACTCCCGCCCGCGCCGAGCCCCGCCTCCACGGCCCCAGCGACCCGCTGGACCGCCGCGAAGAAGGGGCCGATCGCCACCGGATCGAGATCGGTGAGCGTCGACGCGTGGGCGCGCGGCACGACAAGCACGTGCCCCTTGAAGACCGGCCGATGGTCGAGGAACGCGATCGTGTCGGCAGTGGACCAGACCATGACCACCGGGAGAGTTCCCGCCGACGCCGCACAGAACAGACACTCCGCCACGGCCATGACCCTAGCGCGGGCGCTAGTCTCGGCTGATGAATCCAGGCTTCGAGACGTTGGCGATCCACGCCGGGCAGGACCCGGAGCAGCGCACCGGCGCGGTGGTGCCGCCGATCTTCCAGACCTCCACCTATGCGCAGGACGCGGTCGGATCACCTCGCGAGGGTTATGAGTATTCCCGCACGACGAACCCCACCCGCGACGCGTTGCAGGAGTGCCTCGCCGCGTTGGAAAAGGGCACTCGGGGATTCACCTTCGCGAGCGGGCTCGCCGCCGAGGACACCCTGCTGCGCGCCCTGTGCGCGCCCGGCGACCATGTTGTGATCCCCAACGACGCCTATGGCGGCACCTATCGCCTCTTCTCCAAGGTCGCCCAGCCGTGGGGACTGGCCTGGACCGCAGCCGCGATCAATGACGTCGACGCGGTGCGCGCCGCGCTCCGCCCCGAAACGAAGATCATCTGGGTGGAGACGCCGACGAACCCGCTGCTCGGCGTCGCCGACATCGCCGCGCTCGCGGCACTGGCCCACGAACACGGGGCCCGGCTCGTCGTCGACAACACCTTCGCCAGCCCCTATCTGCAGCAGCCGCTGGCACTCGGCGCCGACGTGGTGGTGCACTCCACCACGAAATACGTCGGCGGCCACTCCGACGTGGTCGGGGGCGCGCTCGTCGTCGCCGACGCGGAGCTCGCCGACCGGCTCGCGTTCCACCAGAACTCGATGGGCGCCATCAACGGGCCGTTCGACGCCTGGCTCACCCTGCGGGGGGTGAAGACCCTGGCCGTGCGGATGGACCGACACTGCGACAACGCCGAACGCGTCGTGGAGTTCCTCGCCGCTCACCCCAAGGTCAGCCAGGTGCTCTATCCGGGGCTGCCGGAGCACCCCGGTCACAAGGTCGCGGCCGCGCAGATGCGCCGTTTCGGTGGCATGGTGAGTTTCCGGGTCACCGGGGGCGAGGGCGAGGCGATCGAGATCTGCAACAGGGCCCGTCTCTTCGTGCTCGGCGAATCCCTCGGCGGCGTCGAGTCGCTCATCGAGCACCCGGGTCGCATGACCCACGCCAGCGCCGCCGGCTCGCCGCTGGAGGTGCCGGCCGACCTGGTGCGCCTGTCCGTGGGCATCGAGTCGGTCGATGACCTCATCGGCGACCTAACCTCGGCACTCGGCTGACGTACCGCCCGACGGACACCCTGGCTGGGCTGGTTCGGCCAGGGTGTCCGTCGGACCATCCGCTGAAGTGTCATCATCGGGCGCATGAGCGATGATCAGGCCGCCACCCTGGTGGGGTTGGACGAGATCGAGCGGGCGCGGGCGACACTCGCGGGCATCGTGCGGGTCACCCCGTTGGAGCCCAGTCGGCTTCTCACCGCCAAGCTCGGCGGCCCGGTGTGGTTCAAATGCGAGAACATTCAGCGCGCCGGATCGTTCAAGGTGCGTGGGGCCTATGTGCGCATCGCCAGGCTGACTCCAGAGGAACGGTCGCGGGGGGTCGTCGCCGCGAGCGCCGGCAACCACGCCCAAGGAGTCGCGCTCGCCGCCGAACTACTCGGCACCACCGCCACGGTCTTCATGCCGGTGGGCGCGCCCCTGCCCAAAGTCGCGGCGACCAAGGGGTACGGCGCGAGCGTGTGTCTGGCCGGCGACACGGTCGACGACACGTTGGTGGAGGCGAAGGCGTTCGCCGACGAGCGAGGTGCGGTCTTCATTCATCCGTTCGACCACCCCGATGTCATCGCCGGGCAGGGCACGGTGGCGCTGGAGATCCTCGAGCAGTGCCCGGATGTGCGCACCATCATCACGTCGATCGGCGGCGGGGGGCTCATCTCCGGGGTCGCGGCCGCCGCGAAAGCCATCAATCCGAAGATTCACGTTGTCGGGGTGCAGGCGGTGGGAGCCGCCGCAGTGCCGCCATCGCTGCGGGCCGGGCATCCGGTGCGACTGTCCGGGTGTTCGACCATCGCCGACGGCATCTCGGTCGGCAGACCCGGCGACATCACCTTCACCCATGTGAGCCAACTCGTCGACGACGTCGTCACTGTCGCCGACGAGGAGATCTCCCAAGCCCTGGTGATGCTGCTCGAGCGGGCCAAGCTGGTGGTGGAGCCGGCCGGCGCGGCGGCGGTCGCCGCGTTGCTCGTCGGCGCCGTCGCCGTGCCGACCCCGGCGGTGGCTGTGCTTTCCGGCGGCAATATCGATCCATTGTTAATGGTGCGGGTCATCGAGCACGGTCTGGTGGCCGCAGGGCGTTTTCTGCGGTTCACGGTGCGGTGCGTCGATCGGCCGGGCGAGCTGGCCGCGTTGCTCACGCTCATAGGAACCGAAGGCGCCAATGTGGACGATGTGGACCATCGCCGACATGACTCCCGGCTGCGTCTCGGGGAGGCCAATGTGGAGCTCTCGGTGGAGACCCGCGGCCCCGAACACAGCGAACGGCTGTTGCGAGTGCTGCGTGACCGTGGCTATCGGGTGAGTCTGTGATTCGCCCCCAACGGCGTCACCTCACCCGGCGAATGCCTCGAACGCGACCACGGTGACCTTGATGTCCTTGCCGCTCGGCGCGGTATAGCTGACGGTCTGGCCCTTCCGGGCGCCGAGAATCGCCCGGCCGAGCGCCGACTCCGGGCTATAGACGGTCAGGTCGGTCGTCGACGAGATTTCCCGCGAGCCAAGCAGGAATTTCTCCGTGTCCGTCTCGTCATCTTCGAAATAGATCGTCACCACCGTTCCGGGCGCCACCGTGTCGCTGACCGGCGCGTCGCCGACCTGGGCGGTGCGCAGCAGCTCCTGAAGGTAGCGGATGCGACCCTCCATCTTTCCCTGTTCTTCGCGAGCGGCGTGATATCCGCCGTTCTCGCGCAGGTCGCCCTCTTCCCGGCGGGCGTTGATCTCGGCGGCGATCGTGGGGCGATCGGCGATGAGCTGCGTAAGTTCCGCTTGGAGCCGGTCGTGTGCGTCTTGCGACAACCAGGTCGCGGACGCGTCGCGGTCAGAAGTGGACACGGCATCTCCTCGGCTGCTCGATCAGTGCGTGCGACGAGCGTAGTCAGTGCGTACAAATGCAGTAACGCTACGTACGGGGTACGACAGATTGTCGGACTTTCCAAGGTACCAGCGCTAGGGGTTTAGGCCGGGAAGTCGATTCTGGGTGTCGGCGGCGTTCAACGTGAGTGAGGCGGGAGTCAGCGCCGCCGCCGATCGGATGGGGCCACACTCTCCGCTCGCGCTAGGTTAGCCTTGACAACCTCATAGCTGCGGGCATCTCGCGGCGTGGCGTGAAAGGAACACGGTGGGAGACCCCGGAATGGCGAACGGTCTGCGGCTGATGGCCGTGCACGCGCACCCCGACGACGAGTCGAGCAAGGGCGCGGCGACGATGGCCCGCTATGTCGCCGAGGGCGTCGACGTCATGGTCGTCACCTGCACCGGAGGGGAACGGGGCAGTGTGCTGAACCCTCAGCTCGACCGGCCGGAGGTCTGGGAGAACATCACCACGATCCGGCGGGACGAGATGGAGAACGCCCGACGGATTCTCGGCGTACGCCAAGAGTGGTTGGGTTTCGTCGACTCCGGGCTGCCCGAGGGTGATCCACTGCCGCCGCTGCCTGAGGACTGCTTCGCTCTCGCCGATCCGCAGACCGCCGCCGAGCCCCTCGTGCGACTGATGCGGGAGTTTCGTCCGCACGTCGTCCTGACCTATGACGAGGAGGGCGGATATCCACATCCCGACCACATCATGTGTCACACCGTCAGCGTCGTCGCCTTCGACGCGGCCGGCGACCCGGATCGTTTCGTCGGCGCAGGCGAGCCCTGGCAGCCGCTCAAGCTCTATTACCACATGACGTTCTCCAAAGAGCGCGTCACCGCGCTGCACGAGGCCGTCATCGCGGCCGGCCGGGAGTCGCCGTTCACCGAATGGCTGGAGAACTGGGGCGGCAGCGACGACGCCCGAGACAAGGGGCCCCGAGTTACCACGAAGGTCGTCTGCGACGACTATTTTTCCGTTCGCGACGACGCCCTGCGCGCCCACGCCACTCAGGTCGATCCCGAGGGTTTTTGGTTCAAGGTGCCGCTGGAGATCCAACGCGCCGCCTGGCCGACCGAGGACTACGAGCGGGCCCGCTCGCTGGTTTCTGCCCCGACTCCGGAAGATGACCTCTTCGCCGGCGTCCGAGAGCTCGTGGAGCCCGGGCAGTCGGTTCGTTCCTGACCGGCGTAGCGTGGTCGGCCAGAGGTGGAGAGGACGGCCGTGATGATCAATTTTCTGGCGGAGAACAACTTCGGCGACACTCGTTCGGGCGGGCTCGCCGGTCCGACCGGTCTCGTGATCATTCTTCTCTTGATCATCGCCACGGTTTTTCTCGTCCGAAACATGAGCAAGCGTCTGCGCCGTCTGCCGGAGAGCTTCGACTCGCCGGCCACCGGCATGCCCCCGGCGGGCCCGCGCGGGCCCGCCGTCGTCGAGGCCCGCGCGGCAGAGTCCGGCGACACCGCCGCCGTTTAGCTCACCACTTCGGCTCGCCGTGTGGGCGACGTCGTGATTTGGGCTCGGGTCACATGCCCGACGACACTGTGCGACATTGAATGCACTGAATGCATATAAGTTGCGCGAGTCGCCCGATTTGAGCGCACCATGCCGAAGTCGTATCCCCTCGCGTCGACGTGACCTGCGTAATCGCCTATTTCGATGGATTGCATATGGTTGCCATGCGTGACGCAAGTCACAAGATTTATTGCTGTATTTCTCGGTGTTAATGGCTTTCCCGCCGTCAACCGATTAATCTCCCGACCTGAGCCACATCATCACTCGGCATTCCCGGAGGGGGATATGACCGGCGCCGGCGACGGAGTCGATGCCAGGGCGACCGTGATGGCACCCGCCCGGTTCTTTCTTCTGCGTGCCCTCGTCGCGGTCGGCGCACTGCTCAGCGTCGGTGCCGCCGTCGCGGTGGCGGTTCGAATCTCCGCGCCACTGACCCCGTTGATGCTCGCGCTGGCAGCGGGAGCCTTCGCGGCGACCCAACTCGCGCGAGTGCAGCTTCGGGTCGGTTCGGCCACCGTTCATCACGGCTGGGGCGAGGTCGGGATCGTGGCGATCCTCTGTCTCGTCCCGCCCGTGTGGGCTCCGGCGGTGATCGCAGTCGGCGCCGCGATCGGCCACCTCTATCGGGCCGCCGGCGCCGGGCGAGCCCAACGCGGACGCGTCTATTACTCATTCTGGCTGGTCACCGTCGGCGGATCGGTGGCGTCGGCCGTCGCGATGACGATGACGAGCCCGACCGTGCCTGTGCGGGTGGGCCTCGACCAGCCGCAGACCTTCGCGGCGTTGTTGCTCGCCGCGCTCGCCCACTTCATCGTCACGGGCCTGCTCGTCTCGGCCTGGGTTGCGGGGACGTCCCACAACGAATTCATGGCGGTCTGGACCCGTACGATCACTCTGAACCTCCACATGCTCCTGGGCAATCTCGCCGTGAGCTTCACCGTCGCGGCGGTGATCGCGCTCGATCCTCGATGGCTCGCGGTGCTCGCACCGGTTCTGCTGGTGATCCACCAGCTCTACACACACCAGGCGCGGAGCGTCCAGGAGAGCCGAACCTGGACCGCGCTCGCCGACGCCACACGCGACCTCAACCACCTCGACGAGCAGCATGTCGTCGCCTCGGCACTGGACGGCGCCGCCGGGCTCTTCGGCGCCGACGAGGTCGAGGTCGCGTTGATGCGCGCCACCGGAGCGCGCCACAGCTATCGGCTGCGTGGCGGCCACGTTCAAACCGAGATGGTCGCCGACCCCACCGCCGAGACCGCGCGCACATCGTCGGCGGAGCTGGGCGTCGTGGAGAAGATCTCCCGGCGCCTCGTCGTCGGTGGCCGGCACCTCGGCGAGTTGGTGCTGCGTTTCGACCGGCCGATCGAATTCACCACGCCGGACCAACTCGCTGTCTCGACCTTCGCGGACGCGTTGGCGTCGGCCCTGCATGACGCCGCGACCCACTGGCGGTTGCAGGCGATGACCGCGCGCAGCGCCTATGACGCCGTCCACGACCCCCTCACCAACCTCAGCAATCGGTCGGCGTTGGTGGCACGGGGCAACGCCGAGCTCACCCGCATGCGGCCCGACGACCTCGTCGCGATGATTCTTCTCGACATCGACAAGTTCAGAAATGTCAACGAAAGCCTGGGCCACGCGGCCGGAGATCTGCTTCTCGAACAACTCGCACATCGGCTCGATCTGGCGAGGCAGCCCGGCGAGCTCATCGGTCGGTTCGGCGGTGACGAGTTCGCGATCATTGTGACGACGCCGGCCTCTGCTGTGCCATCGGACCACCCGGAATCAACCAATGGGGATCGAACCGGCGACGGGCCGGACGAGCGTGAGCACGGGCGTTGGACGTACCCATTGGATCGTGCCCGGCGACTCACCGCGACGTTGGCCGCACCGATTGAGATCTCCGGCATGGTCATCACCCGGGAGGCGTCGGCGGGTGTCGCGGTCGCGACGGCCGGGGCGTGTGACATGACCGAGCTGGCGCGCCGCGCAGAACTTGCCCTGCATCATGCGAAGCGGGAGGGCATGGGGGTCGCGTGCTATGACTGGTCCAGCGATGTGATGCACAGTGACCGGCTCGCGCTGCTCGCCGATCTGCGCGACGCGCTGTCCACGACCGACCAGCTCGCGATCATGTTATTGCCAACTGTCGATCTCATCAGCGGAGATCTGGTGGCTGTCGAGGCGTTGGCGCGGTGGCAGCATCCACGGCGGGGACTGTTGCTGCCGCAGGACTTCATGGACGTCATCGAAAATAGTGACCTCGTCGCGGGGCTGACTTATCATGTTCTCGATCTAGCTCTCGCGGTGGCGGCGCAATGGTCGGAGCATGGCGTGCGGCTGCCAGTCGGCGTCAATCTCAGCGCACGGTGCATGCTCGACGAGCAGCTGCCGACCCGGGTGTTGGACCTGCTCACGCAGCATCGAATTCCCGCGCAGCAACTGGTGCTCGAGGTGACCGAGCGAGTGTCCGAAGTGGAGCATGAGCTGGTCGAGCCGGTGCTCGCCCAGCTTCGTGCGGCCGGTGTGCAGATCTCCATTGACGACTTCGGAACGGGTGCGGCGTCACTGAAGTTCCTCGCGCGGTTCCGGGTCGACGAGGTAAAGATCGACCGGAGTTTCGTCGCCGAGATGGACGACTCGCCCGAGGTCGCGGCGATCGTGCGGGCCACCATCGAGATGGCCCGCGACCTCGGCCTGCGCATCGTCGCCGAGGGGGTCGAGTTTGCGAATCAGCGGACCGCGTTGTGCGAGTTGGGGGTGGGCGCCGCCCAGGGCTACCTGTTTCACGAGCCGTTGACCGTCGCCGCCGCCACGGCCCTCGTGCGCGACTCCGGCTGGGCCGACTCGCCCGCGTGCGCGGTTCCCGCGCAAAACTGACTTCCGCCGTACGCGTCGGCGCCTTTCATTCCGTCGGCGGCTGATATAGGCGATCGAGGTCGACGAGAAGGATCCGGTCATCCCCAGCGGCTGCAGCGGTCAACTCGGGAGTGAAGCCTGCGCCGCCATAGCAGGTGAGGATCGTTTCGCTGGTGTCATAACCCTTGAGCGTCAGGAGTTCGCGGGCTCGAGCGAGGCGGGTCAGATGATGGTGGCCGATCACCTCGCCCCACTTTGCTTCTCCCAGGGACAGCACTCGCCGAGGACTATCGGGCTCCTGCGCCGCGAGCACCGCGACGTCGATATCGATCTGCGTCCGGCCCGCCGGATCGTTGACCGTCCCCGAACCGATCTCGGCCGGGAATCCACCGAAGAGCGCCGCCCCGTTTTCAAGAGCGAAGTCCCGGCACAACGCTTCGAAGTGTGGGCCGAGCACCTGGGTGAGGAACGTCTGTCGGACGGACGCCCACACCGACTCCGCGCGGTGGATCTCCAGCTCGGGCCAGCGTTTGCGCATGATCGCCTCATAGAAGGTGATCAGCGGTTCGACTATGCGATAACGCGATCGGCCGGGCCGGAACAGGTCCGGCGCACGAGTGATCAACGCACAGTCTTCTAACACGTTCAGCGGGTGCGTGATCTGGTCGGACTTGCGACCGATGTAGCTGGCGATCCCGCCATTGGTGTTGTTGCCGTTGGCGATCGCGGCGAGCACCGAATGGTAAAGAGCCGGGTCTCGGATGTCAGACTCTTCGGCCAACAGATAGCGTGCTTCCCGGAAGAGCGGAGTCTGCGGATTCAGAATCGTCCGGGTGATCCATGAATCGAATTCGTCGAGGCGCTCGGGAGAGTCTCCTTGGGTGAACTCGTAGCGATAAGCCGGGGTTCCGCCCACCACCGCGTGCACCAATATGGCGAGACGCGGGTCGTCAATCCCCCAGAACTCGGCGGCTTCACGATATCTGAATGGCTGAATCACCAACTCCAGGCCGGCGCGGCCGCGCAGAGGGGCTTGCCCGGCGAGGAGGCCGCCCATGATCGACATAGCCGATCCGCACAGCACCAATCGGGCCGCGCTCTCTCGTCCGCTCCCGCCTGGGCCGAGTTCCCGTTGGATGATCGAGGGTAGCGCCGGGGACGTTCGCGACAGGAACGGAAACTCGTCGATGATCACCGGTAGCGGTCGATCTCGAAGGCTTCGGAACATGCGCGAGATCGCGTCGTTCCAGTCTCGGAACGGAGGGTCCACGAAGTCGCCCGTGAATCTGGTCAGCGATTCGGCGAATAGCCGCAGCGACTCCGACTCGGTCGCCTCCGTCGCAGCGAAATACATGCCCTTCGACTCTTCGGCGAGTGCCTGAAGGAGGAAACTCTTGCCCTGACGGCGCCGGCCACTGACGACACCGAGCGCTGCGCCACCGAGCACCGCGCCGCTGCGGGCTCCGACGGTGGCGAAGGAGGTCAGGCCTCGCCACTCACGGTCGCGACCAAAGATCTGTACGGGTTTGTCCATATATCAGGCACCTCTGTCTGCCTCCCGAGTTAGCGGAAGTATACTTCCCGGAAGTGTACTTCTGTAAACTCTGCGATCGGATCAGCGCGAGCGGTAGGCATCGGCGCGATACTCGATCGCGGTCACCGTGACGATGAGTTGCTCGTGGTCGATTTCATACAGGACGCGATATGTGCCGCGCCACGCCGACCACGTGCCTTCGTACGGTGGGAGGAGTAGCTGTTTCCCGACTCGCTGGGGGGTCTCGAGCAAGGCCGTGGTGATGAATTCGTACACGGCGGTGTGATGGTACTTCCGATGCCTCCCGTGGCTGCTGGTGTGGGAGAGTGGTCGGGTGAACCGGCTCGCCAGCTCGACGTCGCCCTATCTGCTTCAGCACAAGGACAATCCCATCGACTGGTGGCCGTGGGGAGACGAGGCGTTCGCCGAAGCGAAGCGTCGCGATGTGCCGGTGCTGATCTCCATTGGCTATGCCGCGTGCCACTGGTGTCACGTGATGGCGCACGAGTCGTTCGACGACGAGCAGGTCGCGGCGGCGGTCAACGACACGGTCGTCGCGATCAAAGTGGACCGTGAGGAACGCCCCGACGTCGACTCGATCTATATGGCCGCGACCCAGGCGATGTTACGCGGGCAGGGCGGGTGGCCGATGACGGTCTTCGCCACGCCTGACGGCGAGCCATTCCTCTGTGGCACCTACTTTCGTCGCGACGACTTCCTCCAGCTGGTCGACGTGGTCGGCCGTGCGTGGCGCGAGCAGCGAGACCTGGTGCTGCGCCAAGGCGGTGCGTTGGTCGAGGCGATCCGGCACCTGCAGGCCGGCGGCGTGGCCGAGGGGGCGATCACCGCCGAGACGGCCGATGCCGCGATCTCCGCGTTGGCCGGGCGTTTCGACGACACGTACGGGGGATTTGGTCATGCGCCCAAATTCCCGCCGCACATGACGTTGGTGGCGTTGCTGCGCCATTATCAGCGCGTCGGTGACCCGAGAGCGTTGGAGATGGCCCGGCACACGTGCGAGGCGATGGCCCGCGGGGGAATCAATGACCAGCTCGCCGGCGGATTCGCCCGCTATGCCGTCGACGAGACGTGGCTGGTGCCGCACTTCGAGAAGATGCTCTATGACAACGCGTTGCTGTTGCGGGTCTATACCCTGCTGTGGCAGATCACCGGCGATCCGCTCGCGGCGCGGGTCGCGGCCCAGACCGCGGGTTTCCTCGTCGACGAGATGCACGTCGACGGCGGGGGGTTCATCTCGTCGCTCGACGCGGACACCGCCGGGGTGGAGGGCGCGACTTATGTGTGGACGCCGGCGCAGTTGCGTGAAACCCTCGGCGAGGCGGATGGCGACTGGGCCGCTGACCTGTTCGGCGTGACCGACGCCGGCACCTTCGAGCGGGGAACGTCGGTGCTGCGCTTGTGTCGCGATGTCGACGGCGCGCCGGAGGAGATCACCGAGCGTTGGCGGCGGGTCCGGCGGATTCTCGCGCAGGCACGGCGGGATCGGCCCCAGCCGGGCCGGGATGAGAAGGTCATCGCAGCCTGGAACGGCCTGGCCATTACCGCCCTCATCGAATTCGCCCTGCAGGTCGACGCGGCCGAAGCGGGCACAGTCGAGGCGATGACGGGTGCGGCCGCCGCGGCGCGGCGGGCGGCGGAGCAGGCGGCGACCTATGTCCAACGGCGGCACATCGTCGACGGCCGCCTGCGCCGAGCATCCCGCGATGGTGTCGTCGGTGCTCCCGACGGCGTGCTCGAAGACTATGGCTGCGTGGCCGAGGCGTTTCTCGCCCTGCACCAGTCCACAACGGATGGTGCGTGGCTCGACGCCGCCAGTGGATTGCTACACACCGCCACGACCCGGTTCGCGCGATCGGACGGCGGGTTCTTCGACACCGCCGACGACGCGCAGCGGCTGGTCGTGCGCCCTGCGGACCCGACCGACAATGCCACCCCCGCCGGCCTCACCGCCATCGCGGCGGCCCTGGTGACCCACTCGGCGCTCGCCGACGAGACCAGCCATCGCGACATCGCGGAGCGGGCACTGGCGACCATCGCCGGCACGATGGGCACCTTTCCCGATGCGGTGGGCCACGGCTTCACCACCGCGCAGGCGCTGCTCGCCGGCCCGCACGGGATAGCCGTCGCCGATCCGGCGGGCGACTCGGAGTTGGCGCGGTCCGCGCGCCGGCTCGCGCCCGCCGGGGCGGTGGTCGTGGTCGGGCCGCCGAACCACCCGGGGGTTCCGTTGCTGCGGGGCCGGGCGTTGATCGACGGGCGGCCCACGGCGTACGTGTGTCGGGGTTTTGTCTGTGATCGGCCGGTGACATCGGTGGGGGAACTCGCCGAACTGCTTGGCCGGCGACTGGACTGAACCCGCCACCCGGCGCCGACTCCATCCCGGTTCGCGCCAATGTGCGCTGCTTGGGCGATTTTGGCAGTTATGCTCGCGTTGACATGATCCTGGTCCACGCGAGGGAGAGATCATGGCCGGACTCGCCGCCACACTCGACGTGCCGGGCGGGGTCAACGCCCTCACCGCGGCACTAGCCCCCCGCGGGCACGAGTCGACCCATTGCCAGCTCGACGGGCCCGACGGCCTGCGGCTCGAGCTCGGCATCCGCGCGGCCATGCCGGCGATCGCGCGGATCGTCGATGGCGAGTCGGCCGACCGCACCCTCGCCGGGATCGCCATTGACGGCGTCGCGTCAGCGAGCCTCCTCGACGAGGCCTACGCCACCCGCGGACCGGTTGGACTGCTCAACCAATCCGACCCGTACGCGGTGATTCTCGCCGACGCCCAGCGCGGCGCACTCGTCGTGGCCCGAACCCGGGGTGCGCCAACCCTCTATTACGCCGCGCGAGGCTCCGGCTGGGTCGTCGCGTCCGAGCCCGCGGCACTGCTCACCGCAGGAGTGCCGGCCCGCGCCGACTCCGAAGTGGTGCGGCACTTCATCGCCACTGGTGAGTGCGACACCGGGGCGGCGACGTTTTTCGCCGGGATCAGCGCAGTGCTGCCCGGAGAGGTCATCGTGCTGGAACGGGCGGGTCGGCGGCGACGCCACGAACCCGATCGGGAGCCAACCGTCGAGCCGTCGGCGGAGAGGCTCGCCGACATGGTCGGTCCCGGCCGCATCGGCATCAGGCTCGGCCCTGGGCTGCCCGGCGCCGCACTGCTCGGCGCCGCGCTCGCCCGGTCCGACTGCCCCAAACCGCTGCCGGTGCACACCGTCACCTTCCCGGGAATGGACGGCCCGACAGGGCACACCCCGGCGGTGCTCGTGCCGATGGCGCACGGAACCGTCCGGCCGGTCAGTCATCACCTGGAACCGTCGGCGATCGACCTCGACGCGTTTCTGCGGGAGATGGGCGAACCGGTGCCCGACGTGGATTTCGTGCTGTCGTGGGAGGTGGCCCGATCGTGTGGCGGAGACATGGACGTGTTGATAGATCCGGCCACCGGTGCGGGTTCCGGGTGTGTGGCCAGGGTCAGCGACCGGCTCACCGCGCGTTATGGGGTGGCGCTGCGCAGCCCGCTACGTGACAACGAGGCGACCGCCGACGGTCTGCGCGCGCTCGTCGACCGGACCTTGCCTTCCCAGGCCCGTCGTTTCGCGGAGAACGACTCCGCCGGCCCGGTTGCCGCCTCCGACGTGCTTCTCGCACTTCGCGACGAGGTCGCCGCAGCGCTCGTCACCGCCCACGCCACCGACCGGGCCAGTGGGATCGACGCGTTGCGACGCATGCACAGCGGCGAACCCAATGACGAAGGCGTGCTGCTGCGCAACTATCTCGTGCAACGCTGGATGGGAGCCGTCGTGGCCCCAGCCGTCGCCAGCACTCTCGCCGGGGTGGCCGGGCCCCCCGCCGAACGGGCGGACCAACCCGCCCACGGTCCCCGGCAGCCGGCGGACCTCGTCGTCGGCGACCGCCGGTGGCGCCGAATTCTTGTGCGCACCGGCGTGCTGCGCCCCGGTGACCAGGTCGTCGAGGAGTGTGTGTTCTTCCTGGCTGACCGGATGCGTCAGCTCTCGGCCGAGGAGGCATTTGCCAGCGGACCATGGCTCGTCACGCTGAGCGCCAAGGCGGTCGCGGTCGGTCAGCGTCGTGTTCGTCCATTATGGGGGATCGCTCCGGGTCGGGCGGCTCGGACGCTCGCCCGGTTCGCCGAACCGCACCTGCCATGGTTGGCCGAGCCTTGGGCGATGCAGGTCGCGATGGACGACGGCGGCGCGGCCCGGGTCGCGGCCGGCGTCGGAGCGGCATCGATCGGCCTAGCCGCCTGGTCCCGTCGCCTGCTCTCCTCGCACGCTGACGTCTTTCCGCCTCGGGCTGGTGCCATGCCTCCAGGCGACAGTGCCGTGGTGCGCCGCCCAGCCGGACCGACGCAGATCGCGGCGGCGGTCGTCGACCTTATGCGCCTGCATCTTCCGGCTCACCTGCAGCGAAGTTTCGTCGGCTGCGCGATCGTGCGGGCGGATGAGTCCGGATGTGATGTGTTGGGCTTCGCCGACGGCGCGGGTGTCTCGGCGCTGACCGATCCGGTCGAGGTGGTGACTCGCGCGTGTGTCGACAATCCGGCCGGGCAGGGCAGGTCCGGCACTCCCGCCATGATTCTGCTCGGCGCCCAGCCCGCGGGGGCCGAGCCTCGACAGGACGCCGGGGAGCCGATGACCGTGGTTTCTTGATAAGTTCGGCCCATGAGGGTCGGCATAGTCGGAGCCACAGGCCAAGTCGGTGGCGTCATGCGGCAGATCTTGGCAGAACGTCGTTTTCCGGTCGAACAGTTGCGATTGTTCGCCTCGGCGCGGTCCGCAGGACGAGCCGTGCCGTGGGGTGACGGGGAGATCCTCGTCGAGGACGCGGCGACCGCCGACTTCCGCGGCCTGGACGTCGCGCTCTTCTCGGCGGGCAAGACCGCGTCGCGCCAGCTCGCCCCGGTCGCCGCAGCCGCCGGCGCCGTGGTGATCGACAACTCCTCAGCCTGGCGGACGGATCCCCAGGTGCCACTGGTCGTCTCCGAGGTCAATCCGCACGCCGTGTCGATGCGGCCGTTGGGCATCATCGCCAACCCCAACTGCACCACCATGGCCGCGATGCCCGTGTTGCGGCCGTTGCATCTCGACGCCGGGCTCCGATCTCTGGTGGTCGCGACCTATCAGGCGGTCTCCGGCGCGGGGCTCAGCGGTGTCGCCGAACTCGCCGACCAGATCCGCAAAGGTGCCGACCGGTGTGAGGAGCTCGCCTTCGACGGTGCTGCGGTCAACCTTCCTCAGCCGCAGGCCTTCTCCGCGCCGATCGGGTTCAACGTGTTGCCGTTGGCGGGCTCTGTGGTCGAGGACGGCTCGGGTGAGACCGAAGAGGAGCAGAAGCTGCGTCACGAGAGCCGCAAGATTCTCGAGATCCCCGATCTCTTGGTCTCCGGCACATGCGTGAGAGTCCCGGTCTTTACCGGACATTCGTTGCAGATCAACGCCCGCTTCGCTCGGCCGTTGTCGCCCGCCCGGGCGCGAGAGCTGCTCGCCAACACGCCCGGAGTCGCGCTCGTGGATGTGCCGACGCCGCTGCGGGCTGCGGGCACCGACCCGACCTACGTCGGCCGGATCCGGGTCGACGAGACGGCGGACAACGCGTTGGCGCTTTTCTGTTCGAGCGACAACCTGCGAAAAGGCGCGGCACTCAACGCGGTGCAGATCGCCGAGCTGGTCGCGGCCGAGCGGTCCTGAAAGGCGCGCTGGCTGGGGTCGTTCGGTCCATCCACCGGCCCGCCGGCTCCAACGCGGCTATCGGTGCACGCACGACCTGGTCAGGCACCCGATGTCGACCAGTGGCCGAATGGTGGTGCTGCGGCACGGCCACAAAGGTGAGACCGATCACGGAGAGCAGGGTCACGGCGAAACCCAACCCGGCCATCCAGCCCATGCCCGGGTTGATCTTGTCGCCGAGGAAGAGAAGTCCGACGATGGCGGCGGGCACCGCTGCGGCCGCGTCCATAGCCGCCACGGCGGCCGTCGTCGAACCCCGCTGCATCGCCAGACCGAGCAGCAACTGGCCGATGAGCGAGTGCGCGATGAGCAGATAGAGCAGCGGATCGGCGATGAACCGTTCCCATGAGTGGACGTTCGCCAGGGGACGCGAGGCGACGGCGGCGGCGCCGAAGGCGATGCCGGCGAGTGAACCCAGTCCCACCGATCCCGGCACCCCCTGCACCCGAGCGACGAAGAACCCCGCGCCTGCGAGCCCCGCGGCGACCACGCCCAAGCCGATTACTCCGCCGATGCCGAGCTGCCTCGACGGGTGGGGCTCCGCCGAGATCACCAGACCGGCGAGGCCGACGCACAGCGCCAGCAGCAGCGCCATCTCCGACCGGGGTAGCCGCCACTTGAGGAGCACCACGCCGAGCACGGCGGTCACGCCGAGCCCGGCCGCCACCGACGACTGCACGAGAAACAGCGGCAGGTCACGGCGTGCCAGGAAGGCGAGGACGAACCCGATGATCTGACAGGTGAGGCCGACCAGATAAGTCCGGTGACGGGCCAACCGCATGAGCAGCTTCGGGTCCAACGTCGCGTGCGAAGCCGTGCGAGCCGCCGCGACCGACTGCAGCAGGTTGGCGATCCCGTACATGCCGATCATGGCAGCGAGGAAGAACCAACCAGGAGACATCACGCGGCGAGGATAGACGGCCGGGGCGCGCGGTGCGCGCCGACATCGTCACGAGGCGAAAACCAGCTGATCAGACGCATCGCAGCCACTTCGTTTAGGCACCGAGTCTGTGGAGGATCTCGTCGTGCAGCCTACCGTTGGTCGCGACCGCGCTCCCGCCAGCGGGACCTGATCGACCACCGAGGTCGGTGAAGGTGCCGCCGGCCTCGGTCACGATCGGGACGAGCGCGGCCACATCCCATAGTGACAGCTCCGGCTCCACCATCACATCCACGGCACCCTCTGCGACGAGCATGTAGCCGTAGAAGTCGCCATAGGCCCGACTGCGCCACACCTGACGGGTGATGTTCAACATCTCGTCGAGCCGCCCCGCCTGTTCCCATCCGTTGAGCGAGGAATAGCAGAAGGACGCGTCGCTGAGATCGGCGACGGAGGAGACCCGGATCGCGGTGGCGGCTGCCGAGTGTCGGCCGGCGTAGGCGCCGAGGTTCTTCGCGGCCCACCACCGCCGTCCGAGCGCTGGTGCCGAGACCAGCCCGACCACCGGTTCATTCGCATCCATCAGAGCGATGAGGCTGGCCCAGATCGGCA
Source organism: uncultured Actinomycetota bacterium (assembly GCA_963736695.1). Classification (GTDB taxonomy): domain Bacteria; phylum Actinomycetota; class Actinomycetes; order Mycobacteriales; family Micromonosporaceae; genus CAVTPU01. Next base: position 1,490,290 of record CAVTPU010000001.1, on the reverse strand, counting down.
CGCCCCGCACATAGTTCTTCGTGCCGTCGATCGGATCGATCACCCACTGTCGTCTGCTCGGCCCAGCTGCCGGCGCGATCGCGCCGAACTCCTCGCCGAGCACCCCGTCACGCGGTCGGGTGCGCGCCAGCGTCGCACGCAGCGCCTTCTCCACCGCCATGTCGGCGTCGGAGACCGGGGTCAGGTCCGGTTTCGCGCTCACGCGCAGGTCGAGGGCTCGAAATCGGCCCATGGCGATCGCGTCGGCGGTGTCCGCGAGGACATGGGCGAGCGCGAGATCGTCGGCGTAGCGGGTCACGGTCGAAACCTATACCGACTCCGAGGTCCTGGACGAGTTACGCCTCAGGCGAGCCGGTCCGCGATGTGAGAAGCCGGCGGAATGAGTTCAGTCTGCGTTGGTCGGCCCGTCCTGCGGCCACCAACGCATCGAGGCCGCAGTCACCCATTGTGCCGAGATGGTCGCAGTTGGGCGGGCAGTCGGTGGAGCCCGGCAACAGTTCCGGAAACCCGTGTAGGACGTTGTCGGGGTCGACGTGCGCGATGCCGAATGAGCGCACCCCGGGAGTGTCGATGATCCAACCTCCACCGGGCAGTGTGAGTGCGACGACACTCGTCGAGGTGTGCCTGCCCTTGCCGACGGCGCTGACCGCGCCGACCGTTCGGGCAGCCGCCGGAATGAGTCGGTTCACCAGGCTCGACTTGCCGACGCCCGAGTGGCCGACGAAGACTGAGATGCGTTCACGCAGCATCGAGGCGAGCTCGTCCAAGGGGCGGTCCGGCCGGCATAAGACGGCCGGTGGCGCCAACTCCGCGTAGTAGGCGAGCAGGCCGTCCGCCCCGGCCAGATCGGCCTTGGTGAGGCAGAGGACCGGGGTGATATCAGCGTCGTAGGCGGCGACCAGGCATCGGTCGATGAACCCGGTTCGGGGCGGCGGATCGGCGAGGGCGCTGACGATGACCAACTGCTCGGCGTTGGCGACCACGACCCGTTCCTGTCGGCCCTCCACGGTGGTGTCGTCATCGTCGGCCGTGCGTCGCAGCACCGATGAGCGTTCATCGATGCGTACGATTCGAGCGAGTGAGCCGGTCGCGCCGGACGTGTCTCCGACGATGCCCACCCGGTCGCCGACCACCACCGCACGGCGGCCGAGCTCCCGGGCTCGCATCGCGGTGACCCGCTGGCCGTCGACATCACATGTGTAGCGACCACGGTCGACGCCGACCACGAAACCGTCGTCGGCGGCCTCGTGCCTCGGCCGGATCCGGGTGCGCGGCCGCGACGAGCGGGCGGGGCGAACCCGTACGTCGTCTTCGTCGTAGTCTCGCTGGCGGCTCAGCTTGGGCCTCCGGCGGAGCCGTTCGACCCGGTCGGCACCATGGCGTTCCAGAGCTCGACGAACTCCGGCATCGTCTTACTGGTGCAGGCGGCGTCGGTGAGCGTGATGCCCGGAACCGCCAGACCGATGACGGCCCCGGCGTGTGCCATGCGGTGATCGGCATAGGTTTCGAAGGTTCCGCCGCGCAGTGGCCTCGGGCGGATCATCAGACCGTCGGTGGTCTCGGTGACGTCGCCACCGAGCCGGCCGATCTCGCCCGCGAGCGCGGCGATGCGGTCCGTTTCATGGGTTCGGATATGGCTGATCCCCCGCAGTTGTGAAGGGCCGTCGGCGAGTGCGGCGAGTGCGGCGAGAACGGGGGTCAGTTCGCTCACATCTGATAGGTCGGCGTCGATGCCGTGGATGGTGCCCGGGCCCTCGATGGTCAGGCCGTCGCGATCAATGCCGACCTTCGCGCCCATGGCGGTGAGCAGTTCGCGCAACTGATGACCAGGCTGAGTGCTCACTCGGGGCCAGCCCGGCACCGTGACTTGCCCGCCGGTGACCATGGCGGCGGCGAGAAACGGAGCCGCGCCGGAGAGGTCGGGTTCGATCGTCCAGGCGCGACCGGTGAGCTGTCCGGGCTCGACAGACCAGACGTCGGAAGTGGCGTCGTCGACTGCGGCCCCGGCGGCTCGGATCATCTCGACGGTCATCCGCAGGTGGGGGGTGCTGGGCACAGGTGCTCCCACATGTCGCACGACGATGCCTCGGTCGAAGTCGACGGCCGCGAGCAGTAGCCCGGAGACCAGTTGGCTAGATTGGGATGCGTCGATGGTTACCTCGCCGCCGGCGACCCTCCCGACCCCAGAGATCGTCACCGGCAACCCTCCGCCGCCCCCCGACGTGAGCCGGACCCCGAGGTTCGACAGGGCGGCGAGCAGCGGTGCCAGCGGGCGCTCGCGGGCTCGGGGGTCACCGTCGAAGCGGACCTCACCCGCGGCCAGACCGGCGATGGGTGGCAGGAAACGCATCACCGTCCCAGCGAGGCCGACGTTGATCTCGGCTGGGCCGCGCAGCGGCCGGGGGCGCACCACCCACAGGTCGTCGTGTCGGGTCGAGACGTGCGTGCCGAGGGCTCGAAGCCCGGCCGCCATGAGGTCGGTGTCGCGGGCGCGCAACGGCTGGTGCAGAGTGCTGGAACCCACCGAGAGCGCGGCGAGCACCAAGGCCCTGGCGGTCATCGATTTAGACCCGGGCAGTCGCACGGTTGCACGCACCGGCTGGCGCGCGGTCGGCGTCAGCCACGGGGACATTTCGGGCACAGTGGAGTCGGGCACGAGCCTATTGTGCCGGGCGCCGTAGCCTGGGCGGTATGTGCGGGCGATATGCCACGACCGTGCCGGCCCCGGAACTGGCGAGGATCTTCGACGCGGTCGATGAGACCGACGGCGGATCAATCGCCGATTTCAACGTGGCGCCGACCGATCCGATGCCGATCGTACGAGTGGCCCGGCGGGGCCTCCGGGTGGTGTCGGTGGCGCGGTGGGGTTTCGTTCCCAGCTGGGCGGCGGACCGGCGGGGGGCCGCGCGCATGATCAACGCGCGGGCCGAGACCGTCGCGACGTCGAGAGTCTATGGGCGGGCGTTCGCGCGGCAGCGGTGCCTGGTGCCGGCGGACGGGTGGTACGAGTGGATTCGGCGCCCAGGGCGCCGGCCACAGCCGTATTTCATGACCACCCCCGGCCGGCCGCTCGTTTTCGGGGGACTGTGGTCGGCGTGGGGCGACGGGGACGATCTCGTGTTCACGGTCAGTGTGGTGACTCGGCCGGCGGCCGCGCGGTTGGCCCAGGTGCACGATCGCATGCCGCTGGTGTTGTCCCCCGAACTGTGGGAGCCGTGGCTCGTCGACCCCGACCCGGCGGCGCTGCTTGGACCACCGGCGGAGGATCTCGTGGAGGGGATCGAGGTGCGACCGGTGTCGACACTCGTCGGCGATGTGCGCCAGGACGGGCCCAAGCTGATTGAGCGGCTGGATGACGCGACCACGGCGCTGTTCTGAAACCGTGCCAGGGGTCGGCCGTGAGCGGGAGATGCAATCGCGGGGAACAATATTTATGTATGTATCAACAAGCCTTGTCTTGCGGTGGTCTGATGCGATAAACACAACTTCGCCGGCGGTTGGCCCTGGTTGTGTCGCGCCGGCTCGGTGGCTTGGCGGGGTGCGCCAGGCGAGCCAGGCCGGAAGGTGGGTGCATGACGAGAGCCCGGCGACCGCGACCGAACGAGGTCGCGGCGGCGCTGCGTGATCCGCGGCTGCTGCGTGCTTATCGCGACCGTGATCCAAGCCTCGGTTGGCGGGGACGCGGCGAGTGCCGCGGCGCCGACCCCGAGTTGTTCTTTCCTGGCCCCTATGAGCCGGTCGACGCCGCCGTGCGACTGTGCCGATCCTGCCCGGTGCAGGGGGCATGTCTGGCGTGGGCTCTCGACGTCGGCGACTGCTATGGGGTCTGGGGTGCGACGACGGCCCGGGAACGCCGAGCGATGGTCGCCGCGTGGCGAGCCGGTCGGGTCACGCATTTGTCGGCGAGCCGCACACATCGTGACCTCGCGGCCTCCGTTATCGTTGGAAAGAAGAATCGGACATAGGGCAAGAAAGTTCGCCCCATTGTCAACTCCCAGGCCTGCCTCAGGTCACGTCCGCGATCGGCTCCGGTCCCTCGTGCGCGGCGCCGCCAGCGCCGACGGCGCGAGGGTCGGGGTCGATCTTTTGTGTTCACCCCGGAAGAAGTCGCGCCGGTGTTGCGTTAGCTCTCATCAGATGGCACCGACTGCGATCGTGGTCGCACAGCGTGAGGCCGCACCGCCGAAGGCGCTTGGCGGGTGGAGGGGAGAGGTTGAGGTTGCGAGTCCTACAGCGTCGCGTCCAGACGCCGGCCGAGCGGATCTCCGACATTGTCGGTGCGCCGCCGTGGCCCGTTAATCCCGGTTCGCCCGAACAGATCGGCGTATCCTCTGCCAGACGGAGGAGGACCAGCGGCGTGACTGAAGATCTTGCCGAGCAGCAACGTCGGTTTGAGCGCGACGCGCTCCCGTTCGTTGATCAGCTTTATGCGGCCGCGATGCGGATGACGCGCAACCCGGCTGACGCCGAGGACTTGGTGCAGGAGACCTTCCTCAAAGCGTTCGCAGCCTTCCACCAGTTCGAGGCGGGAACGAACCTCAAAGCCTGGCTCTACCGGATTCTCACCAACACCTACATCAACTCCTATCGGCGGCGGCAACGGCAGCCGATTCAAGCACCCACCGATGAGATCACCGATTGGCAGCTCGCCGAGGCCGAGTCGCACACCTCAAGCGGGTTGCGTTCGGCCGAGACCGAGGCCCTCGACCGACTCGCCGACTCCGACGTCAAGGACGCCTTGCAGAGCCTGCCGGAGGAGTTCCGGTTGGCCGTCTATCTCGCCGACGTCGAGGGTTTCTCCTATAAGGAGATCGCGGAGGTCATGAGGACGCCGATCGGCACGGTCATGTCGCGGCTGCATCGAGGCCGCCGCGCGCTACGCGTCTTGTTGGAGGACTACGCCACCGAACGCGGTTTTGTCGGACGTGATGTCGCACCGGATCGGGAGCACGATCCCGGGCTGGTCGCCGACGTCGATGTGGACGACCTGGCGGTGGCGAGCGATTCCGCAGTTCAGCCGAGTGGAGGAGGTGCGACCCAGTGACCAGGGGCGACTCACACGACATCGATTGCCGTCAGATCCTCAAGGAGGTCTACCTCTATCTGGACCTCGAATGCTCCGACGATCGGCGTCAGTTGATCAGCAACCATCTGGACGAGTGTCCACACTGCCTCGCCGAATACGGCATCGAGCGTGAAGTCAAGACGTTGGTGGGACGGTGCTGCGGGGGCGATCGCGCACCGCAGCAACTGCGTGACGACCTTCGTCGCAGAATCGGGGCGCTCGTCACCGACCACGCCCAACGAACCCCGTTCCCGCCGTCCTGACCAGCGATCGCGCCGTGTCGTGACGGGATGTGACCATCGCCTCGACGCGGCGCGAGCCGCCTGGCCGGTCAGGAGTTGGGTCGCTTGCCGTGGTTCGCGGCGTTCTTGCGGCGTGCCTTCTTTTTGCGGGACTTCTTCGCCATTGCGCTTCTCCTCTCCGGTGATGTCGTTGATGCGATCTTAGGAGCACACTCGGTGGGTGTCGTCGGCGCGTTGGTCGCTCGGCGTGATGGGATAGGCGTTTCGAAGACGCGCCCGCGTCGCACCTGAGGCGTGCGCGGGCGATGAGGCGATTCGGGTCCACACGGAACCGGTGAGGAAGGATGACGATGGCCGAGGAGATCCGCGCCGAGATGGTGGCGAACGTCTGGAAGGTCGTGAAGGCCTCCGGCGACGAGGTGGTTGAGGGCGACACCCTGGTCATTCTGGAGTCGATGAAGATGGAGATCCCGGTCATCGTCGAGTCTGACGGAACGGTCGTGACGATCGCCGTCAATGAGGGCGATGTGGTGCAGGAGGGTGATCTCATCGCCGTCGTGGAGTGAACCCACGCGGTCACAACTGAGCCCCTGGCCGGGTGCACCGACTCGGTCAGGGACTCACCGCTGATGCCCCGATGCCGGCGTCGCCCGCTTCCCCGGGCGGCGCCTGGGTGACCAGGTCGAGCGCCACTTCGAGCGCGGCTTCGCGCCGTTGCTCGTCAGTGCACCCATCTCCTCGTACGGCGAAATAGTTCGCGTGCAGCGCGAAGATCGCGAGTGATCGGCGGATCTGGTCGACCAGCGGCAAGTCGGGTTCGGTGAGGATCTCTACGATCCGCAGCATGCGGCCCCGCATCTGTGCGCCCGACGGGTGCTTCGCCATCGATGACTGGTTGCGCTCGAAAAACCGCATCAGTGGGAAATAGCCCGATTCATAGAGCATGTCGGAATAGCGGCGAAGGAACTCGTGTCGGGTCTCGATGGTCTTCGGCTGGCGTTCGGCCCAGTCGATGAGGTCCTGCACCAAGGCGGCCCGATCGCAGAGTGTGCTCTCGACAATGTCCTCTTTTGTCTTGAAATGATAATAAAGTGCCGCTTTCGTCACGCCGATTCGTTCCGCGATCTCCCGCAGGGACGTCGCTTCGTAGCCACGTTCGGTGAACAGTTCAAGCGCGACCTGCTGGATGCGGGTGCGGGTGTCCGCGCCACCGCGGAGCCGGGGAATGGTGGCTTCGGGGATCTCCGATGGCATTGTCTGCTCTCTGGGTTCGAAGGGGCTGGTGTGACCGAGTCAACATACTTGACGGCCGGTAAGTGGCGGCATACCTTTGCCCAGGATAGTTGCTTGCCGGGCGACAAGTAAGGCGCCGGAACACATGATCAGGGAGTCGTCACCGTGACGCAGATAGAGTCCGAATCCACGCCTGCGACCGCGTCGCACGACTCGGTGCCGCAACGTCGCCGTGAGGTGATGATCGTCCTTCCCGGCCTGATGCTCGCGATGATGCTCGCGATGCTCGACAACATGATCGTGTCGACGGCGATGCCGCGCATCATCGGCGACCTCGGAGGCTTGGACCAGTTCTCCTGGGTCGTCACCGCGTATATTCTCGGCTCCACCGTCTCCACCCCGATCTGGGGCAAGATCGGGGATCTCTACGGGCGGAAGAACATCTTCCTCACCTCAATCGTGATCTTCCTCGCGGGCTCGGCGGTCGCCGGCATGGCCCAAACGATGTCGCAGCTGATCGGGTTCCGGGCGCTTCAGGGGTTGGGCGCAGGGGGCCTCATGGTCGGCGCGATGGCGATCATTGGGGATCTCGTGCCTCCCCGTGAGCGGGGCCGCTATCAGGGCATGATGGCCGGCATCATGGCACTTGCCATGATCGCCGGACCGTTGGCTGGCGGCTTCATCACCGACAATCTCAACTGGCGATGGGCCTTCTATGTCAACCTTCCCCTCGGCGGTATCGCGCTCCTCCTGCTGATCACGACGCTTCATCTACCGAAATACCGCACGTCGCATCGCATCGACTGGTGGGGTGCCGGGTTCCTCTCGGTCGGCATCACCACACTCGTGTTGATCACCTCCTGGGGCGGGCACAAATACGACTGGGCATCCTGGCAGATTCTGGGCCTAGCCGGCGCCACCCTCGTCTCCCTGGCCATCTTCGTGCTGATTGAGCGGCGGGTGACGGAGCCGATCCTGTCGCTCACACTCTTCCGTGACCGCAACTTCACTCTCGTGTCGATGATCGGGTTTTTGCTCGGCGCCGGGATGTTCGGCGCCGTCACGTTCCTGCCGACCTATCAGCAGACCGTCCAAGGCGCCTCGGCGACGAACAGCGGCCTACTGCTGTTGCCGATGATGATCGCGATGATGATCGTTTCGGTCGTCGTCGGTCAGGTGATCACCCGGACTGGGCGTTACAAGATTTTCCCGATCCTCGGTGGCTTTGGAATGATCATCGGGATGTCGCTGTTGTCGAAGATCGACGTCGACACCTCCAAGACGCAGCTCGCCCTCTATATGGCGATGCTCGGCGTGGGCATGGGCTTCCTCATGCAGACCACGATGCTCATCGCCCAAAACAGTGTGGAGCCGAAGGACCTCGGGGTGGCCAGCAGCGCCGCGACTTTCTTCCGGTCGATCGGCGGCTCGTTGGGGGTGGCGCTATTCGCCACGATCTTCGTGCGCGAGATGCGTGGCGACATCTCGGCCGGGCCCCTCGGCGCGGCCGGCGCCGCACAATTCACCAGCGGCAGCGGACAGGTCGACCCGATCAAGCTCGGGCAGGCGCCGGATCAGATCAAGTTGCCGGTGCTGCACGGCATCGCGGCCGGCCTCTCCGAGGTCTTCGTCTGGGCGATTCCGTTCGCGGTGGTGACGGCGCTTCTCGCCTTCTTCCTCGTCGAGATCCCGTTGCGCGGCGGCCCGAACAACAGCGGCCCGAACAACAGCGACGAGGACAATGGTGAGCGGGAGTCAGCGGGAACCTCGGAGGCGTCGACGCCCCGCGTGTCCTCCCCCGACGACAAGACCTCCGCTCCGGTCGCGGTCAGCTGAGCCTTGGGCCTCAGGTGGTCGCCTGCTGCCGGCCGTGTCACACCTCGCCGCGCCGCGCGGCGAGGTGTGACACGCTGACAATGTGTCCACCCTGCGTGATCTGGTCGAGGAGAGCACCAGCCTCGGGTCGGTAGAGGTCGATCACCTGCACCGGCTCGCGGGCGATTGGCAGCTGATCGCGGACCTCTCCTTCGCCGATCTGCTGTTGTGGGTCGCTGTCGAGTCGATTCCGGACCCGGACCCCACAGCCCCGCCATTCGTCTGTGTGGCACAGGTGCGTCCGACGACCGCGCCGACCGCGTATCAGGACGATCAGGTAGGCAGGGTGATCACCGGACCGGAGGCCGCGCACCTGGCGATCGCTTGTGCGCAGGGCCGGATCTGGCGGGAAGGTGACCCAGTCTGGTATGGCGATACCCCGGCCAGACACGAGGCGATCCCCGTGCGACGGCGCGACGGCGTCGACGTGATCGCGGTGGTGGGCCGCGACACCAACTTGGCTACGGCCCGGACGCCGAGTCAGCTGGAGATGAACTATCTGACCACGGCCGACGACCTGGCGCAGATGGTCGCCGATGGCACCTTTCCGCCGCCACGGCATCTGGGTGAGACCACGTCGGCGCCCCGGGTCGGCGACGGACTGGTCCGGCTTGACGCCGGTGGTCGGGTCTCCTATGCCAGCCCCAACGCCCAGTCGGCCTATCGTCGGCTCGGCCTCCCCGCGCACTTGGTGGGAGAGGACCTTGCCGCCATCACCAGTCGACTCGCGACCGACCCGCTCGACGGCAGCGATGCCAGCGAGCGGATAGCCGCGTCGCTGCGCGGCGAGTCACCAGCCCGCAAAGAGATCGAGGCACGCGGTGCGACGATGCTCATGCGCGCGTTGCCTTTGGTGCCGGCCGGAGTGCCGATCGGCGCCCTAGTGCTCGTTCGGGACATCACTGAGGTGCGGCGTCGAGACCGAGAGCTGATCACCAAAGACGCGACGATTCGGGAGATTCACCACCGAGTGAAGAACAACCTGCAGACTGTCGCCGCTCTTCTGCGTCTGCAGGCGCGTCGCGTCGCGAGCTCGGACGCTCGAATCGCTCTAGAGGAATCGGTGCGTCGCGTCGCGTCGATCGCGATCGTGCACGAGACGTTGTCGATGTCGGCTGATGAAATCGTCGAGTTCGACTCGATTGTCGATCGGGTCGCCGCAGCGGCGGTCGAGGTATCCGCGCCGGAGACTCGAGTGCGGCTTCGTCGGGAAAGCTCTTTCGGGGTCCTCCCGGCTGAGATCGCCACACCCTTGGCCATGGTCCTCAATGAGCTGATGCTCAACGCCGTCGAGCATGGCTTCGCCATGTACGCCGACGGCGAGGTGGTTGTCTCGGCGCACCGCTTTCGTCGCCAACTGCATGTGACAGTGGCGGACACTGGTCGGGGCCTGCCCCGCGACTTCGATCTCGAAGCCGGTCAACGCCTCGGGTTGCAGATCGTGCTCGCCTTGGTGCGGGGGGAGTTGCGCGGAAGCATTGAGATGCGCTCCCGCACCGGTGGCGGCACCGAAGCGGTCATCGTCGTGCCCCTCAACCGTCGTTGAGTCGGGCGATCGGTCGGTGGGTCGCCGTGGGGCGTTGGCATCCAACGCGAAAGCCCCGGCGGATCGACTCCGGCCGGGGCATTTCGCATTACTGTGGTCTACAGCGAGTGAGCGCGAACTCGCAGACCTCCACGCCGTTTGACGGCGCGCCGCTCTTCTTCGCTCATCCCGCCCCAGACACCGGCGTCCTGACCGGTCTCGAGTGCCCATTGTAGACACTGGTCGACGACCGAACAGCGCCGGCAGACTGCCTTTGCCTGATCCACTTGGAGCAGGGCGGGCCCAGACGTTCCGATGGGGAAGAACAGTTCCGGGTCTTCGTCTCGGCAGACGGCACGATGGCGCCAGTCCATGGCGGCAACACTCCTTGATTCATTGATCGATTGATGGTACTTGGGTGGCTCTTGCTATAGCTGAACGTCGTTAGCGCGGATGCTTTCGCGGGCTCTAACGAGCGTATGAGCGGGCAAGAAATGCCTCGAACTCGCTTTGCTTGTGAATGCTTTCACGAACCACCGCAATGTCAAGGGGGAGCTTGGGCAAAAAAGCATTCGCGTGACGGAGGTCACGCATTGTTTGTCCGATTTGGGCCCGTCTGCTCCGACCAATCATTACGGTAAACGTGTAGCTAATGTAGTACGCTGCGTAACTTAAGACCAGGATTTACAGACACGTGTCGTGCGCGAGTTCACAGAGGTCATCACGTGGCGCGTGAAAAAGATGGTCTAGATCACCATGCCCAGTAGAGGGGCGAATTCGAACACGTGTTCAATTGTGTGAGTTTGTTATCGACATGATTACTGAGCGCTTGTGAGAACGATGGTGATGATGAAAAAGAATTCAGCAATAGACGCGTAGTGCGTTCGGCACCGAAGAAAGCGTGATAGTCGTCGTGTCACCGATGTAATCCCCATCGAGCTGGCACGGCAAGGGTCGCGCCGAGCGCAGCGTGAACGAGCCGAGATCATGCAGATGGAGCGAGTGTCGACTCGGGCGCACCGGACGTCCGGACAGCAATGCGGCCCCCAGTCGCATCGTCGCGGGCAGGTGAAGCACCCGCAGGGCGATGAGATCCAGTCCAGTCTCGAAGGAAGCGTCAGGACACGGGTTAACCGGTCGTTCGCCCAGATACGTCCACGGGGCAGTGTTCTGGACAATGACCGTGGCGAGGCTGGGTTCCGTGGCCGCACCTGGGCGATCGAGCGCGATGAGCGACGAGTGGCGGTCGGTCTCTAGGAGGAACTGCGTGACCGCTGACCGGATATAGAGCGTGGGGGTGGCGACCCGACCCCGCAGCCGGGCCCGTTCGACAGCCCGCACAACCTGCGCATCGAGCCCGAACCCGGCGCAGAACGTGAAATAGCGATCATTGGCACGGCCAAGGCTGATCGTGCGAGCCCGGTCGCTGTGGAGAGCCTCAAGCACGGCGCCCGTACCCTCAATGGAGTCTCGTGGCAGTCCGAGCGACCGGGCGAAGACGTTGGTCGACCCGCCAGGAACCACCGCGAGTGCGGGGACCTTGTCGCTGGGGCCGTCGCGAAGCAGCCCGTTGACCACCTCGTTGACGGTTCCGTCTCCGCCCAGGGTCACCACGAGGTCGTAGTGCTCCTCCGTCGCCCGGTGGGCGAGTTGGGCGGCGTGCCCGCGTCGACTGGTCTGCTCGACGTCGAGTTCTATCTCGGACCGGAGCGCACCCACCAGGACCTCGCGAACGCGTTCGCTGGTCGTGGTCGCCTTCGGATTGACTACGAGCAGTGCGCGCATGGCGGGACTGTATACCGAAAGATCGTCTGGGCGGGGCGGCGGTAGGGTGACGTCATGCCTGAGCCGGAACCGGCCGCCCGTCGCGCCGCCGGGCCGGGGTCGACGCCGCAGTCTCCCCGAACGCTGCGGTGGGCGGTCGGGCTGCTGCTCGCCGAGACTGCCGCGGGCGGGGCGGTGGTCTCAACCCTCGTCTATCACGACATCACCACGCCGCCCACCGATGCGCGCCTCGCCGCCTGGGTGACCGGTTTCGCGGTGTTCCTGAGTGCGCTCACGGGGCTGCTTGCCTGGGCGCTCGGCCGCGGCCGAGGGTGGGCCCGTGGTCCAGCGATCGCCCTGCAGTTGCTGCTGGCGCCGGTCGCCTATTCCGCCGTCACCTCGCCGCAGTGGTGGCTGGGGGTTCCCCTCACCGTGGTCGCGGCTGGGATCGTCGCGACGCTGCTCGCACCGGCGACGCGCGACTGGTTGGGACGGGAGCCTCGCTCGTGAGCCCGGTCCGGTGAGGATCACCGTCGGTTGCGATGTTTCCGCAGGTCGATGCGGGCCTTGCCGGCGTGGGTGGAGCCCGTCACGTCGCCCGCGTGCGCGGTGAGAACCTGCCACGTGAACGACTGCTCGGCGGGCAGACTCGCCGCGTTGGTCACCGGTGCGGAGACGGTGACTGCCAGGGCGTCGTCGTGCATCCGAAACTGACACAGCAGCTCGGGAGCGTGGGCCGTGCGTGGGCGGGGCAATGACAACAGCATCACGCAGGCCTCGTCGACGGCGATCCGCAGGTCTTCGATCTCGTCGAGGGTGAAGCTGAGTCGAGCTGCGAGCCCAGCGGCCGCCGTGCGGACCACCCCCAGATAGCCCAGAAGTGCCGGGACGGTCAGCTCGACAACCCCGTCGGGCGTCGGGGGAGCCGCGCTTGTCGGGGCGCCGATCTCGCCGGGGGTCTGCTCGTTTCGTGCCATGATGCCCTGACTCTAGAGCGTGCATGCCGTCTATGCCTATGGCGCTTGTGGGAGAAATGGCCACGTGAGACACGATCGGCCGGCACATGTGTGATGCGCCGGCCGATCGAAGACGATGATGAGCAGGTCAGGCCTGTTTCGTCTCCCAGAAGATCTTGGCGATCTCGTCAATCTTGGCGAGCAGTTGCTCCGCGACGGCTGGGTCAGCCGAGCCCTTGATGCCGCTGGTGCCGGCGAGTTTGGTCGCCTCGTTGACCAGCTGGTGGAGGTTGGGATATTTCTCGAAATGGGGGGCCTTGAAATAGTCGGTCCAGAGCACCCACAGGTGGTGTTTAACCAGTTCAGCGCGCTGTTCTTTGATCAACAGTGCGCGGGTGCGGAACTCTGGATCCTGGTTGGCTTGGTATTTTTCGCAGATCGCCTTGATCGATTCAGCCTCGATCCGGGCCTGCGCCGGGTCGTAGACGCCGCACGGCAGGTCACAGTGGGCGCTGGCCACGGTACGTGGAGTCAGCAGTCGTGGCAGTCGCATCGTCGGGCACTCCTTATGGTCCGCACGCAGCTTTGCGATGATCCTTCTGAGGTGACCCTACTCCAGCAACCCTGTTCCCGCGTCGATGGAGTCACAGTGTTCGGACTGACACCGGTTTTGGTTCGTGGCGCGTCGATGGTGCCGACCCTGCGCGATGGTGACGCGGTGTTGGTGCGCCGCCGAGGTCGATCGCCGCGGCCGGGGGATCTCGTGATCGGCCGATTTCGGGTTGGGCCCGACCTGCTGGTGATCAAGAGAGTGGTTCGACGGTCGGGGTCGGGCTGGTGGCTGGAGGGTGACAATGAGTTTGTTCACGACGATTCTCGCCGGTACGGCGAAGCAGATGTGCTGGCCCGGGTGGTGCTTCAGTGGTGGCCGCGAATACGTCGACTGTAACGTGCGTGAATGAATTATTACTGACTCGTCAGTAACATTCTCCCCGCGCGCCCCAACTGGCCGGAACATTCATACGTGCGAATATCAATGCCGGTTGCCGAATGGCTCGGCGTGTCCGGGCTCGATATGATCTCCCGATGACTGAGTCAGATCCGGTCTTCGACCTGCATCGCGGCGGCAAGATGGCGGTGCGGTCAACGATCCCATTAGAGACGCGAGAAGACCTCGCCCTGGCATACACGCCCGGAGTCGCGCGTGTCTGTGCGGCGATCGCACGATCACCGGAGCTAGTTCGCGAATTCACCTGGGTCTCCCACACGGTGGCGGTTATCACCGACGGTTCTGCGGTGCTCGGGTTGGGCAACATTGGCCCCCGTGCGGCGATGCCGGTCATGGAGGGCAAGGCGGTGCTGTTCCAGCAGTTCGCCGGCGTCGACGCGGTCCCGATCTGTCTTGACACGCAGGACACCGAAGAGATCATCGCGGTGGTGACCGCCCTCGCCCCGAGCTTCGGCGGGATCAATCTGGAGGACATCGCGGCACCGCGGTGCTTCGAGATCGAGCGCCGACTCGACGACGCGTTGGACATTCCGGTCTTCCACGACGACCAGCACGGCACCGCGATCGTGGTCTTCGCCGCGTTGAGCAACGCCGCGAAGGTTCTCGGTCGTGACCTCGCCGATCTGCGGGTGGTCGTGAGTGGGGCGGGGGCGGCGGGCAGTGCCGTCACCGAGATGCTGCTCGCCGGTGGCGTGGTCGACGTGGTCGTCAGCGACTCGCGTGGGGTCATCCACCCGGGCCGGGCCGCGTTGACCGAGGCGAAGGCGAAACTCGCGACCCGGACCAATCCGCGGGGCGTCACGGGATATATCGCCGACGCGCTCCGTGGGGCGGACGTGCTCATCGGAGTCTCCGGTGGCACCATCGACGACGCCGCTCTCGCCGGCATGGCTTCCGGCGGAGCGATCTTCGCGTTGGCGAACCCTACCCCCGAGGTGCACCCCGATGTGGCCGCGCGTTACGCGGCGGTCGTCGCGACCGGACGCAGTGACTTTCCCAACCAGATCAACAACGTGCTGGCGTTCCCCGGCGTCTTCCGGGGCGCGCTCGACGCCGGCGCGACCCGGATCACGGATCGGATGAAGATCGCGGCCGCCCGGGCGATCGCCGCGGTGGTCGCCGACGAGCTGAGTCCTCAGTCCGTCGTGCCGTCTCCGCTCGACCCTCGGGTGGCGCCCGCCGTGGCAAGCGCTGTCGCCGCCGCGTGGTCGGGGAACTGAACCGGCCCATGGTGATGGTCACAACGGTCGCATGAGATCTGGCTCGCTATTTTAGGTCGAGCGACCTAAACTTGCCGCATGAAGAGTGATCACACAGCCGGCGCGATCGTGCTGCTCGGCGGATATGGTGTCGTGGGCACCGAGCTCGCCCACCTGCTGCGGCGACACCACCCCGATCTGCCCGTGGTGCTCGCCGGCCGCCGGCCACAGGCTGCGACAGCGCTCGCCGAGCGGCTCGGCGCCCGCACCCTGCACTGGGACCTCGCCGGGCCACAGCCCCCTGAGGTCCGTGCCCGCGCGGTGGTCGCCTTGGTCAACGACCCAAGCGACCACGCACTCACCGCCTGTCTCACCAGCGGAGTGCCCTATGTGGACATCGCCCGATGGACCACCCGACTGCACCGGGCCATCGCACTCACCGCCGCGCGCCCGCCGACCGCGCCCGTGGTCTTCTCCTCCGGCTGGATGGGCGGCCTCGTTCCCCGGCTCGCCGGTCACCTCGCCGCCGGCATCAACGAACCGACCGAAGTCGACGTCGCGGTGCGCTACGACCTCGCCGACCGTGCCGGGGCCGACTCGGTGGAGTTTCTCGACCGACTCGACCGACCTTTCGAGGCCGCAGTCGGCGGCACACACCGGCTGGTGGTGCCACTGCGCGACCGCCGCCGGGCCACGATCGGGGCGGACACGCTCACCGTGGGTCGCATCGACACGCCCGAACAGTTCACGCTGCCGACGACCCTCGGCGTCGGAACCGCCGCGACCCGGATCGGGTTCAACTCGGCGATGACCAACCAGACCCTGCTGGCGCTGCACCGGCTCGGGTTCTTCCGGCTGGCCAGACACGATCGGCTCACCGGGCTGCGCCGGGCACTGCTCTATCGGCCCGGCCCCGGCGGCGAGGCGCGCGTCGCGGTCACCGTGCGGGGCCCGGCCGGCGGCATCACCGCGACCCTGCGCGACGCAGCCGGCCAAGCCCATCTCACCGCGGTCGGGGCACTGCTCTCGTTGCGCGACGCGCTGGGCGCACACCAGCCGACGGTGCTCTTTCCCGAGCTGCTCGCCGACGCCGGCCTGCCCGTCGACCTCGCCTCGTTCGGCGTGGCTGTCGACATCGCGCCCCAGATGGCTCCGGCCAAGGCGGCGGCGTGAAAGGCCCTGGGCGTACGCCGAAAGGGTCTGCCCGTCGTGACCAGATCCTCGACGTCGCGATCGAACAACTCGTCGCGCACGGCCCGGCCGAGTTCTCCTTGCGCGCGGTCGCGTCCGCCGCCGGAATTCGGCTCGGGAATCTGCAGTATTACTTCGCCACGCGGGGCGAACTCGTCGGCGCGGTGCTCGACCGCAAGCTCAACCACGAACTGGCCCGAGTCGAGGCGTTGCTCGGCGCACCGACAATCGACGACCCGCCCGACGAGGCGCGACTCATGGCGATCATCGATCTCATCCTCGCAGACCAGAGCGATCGGCAAACCGTGGTGCTCTTTCAGGACCTGTGGGCGTTGGCCGCCCGCGACCCTGAGATCAGCGCGGTGGTGCGGGCCTTCTACGCCCGATATCAGGATCAGGTCACCGCCGTGATCATGTTGCTGCGGCCGGGCCTCAACCCGGCCGTCGCCACTCGGTCGGCCCGCCTGACGTTGTCACTCATCGAGGGCGCGTCGCTGTTCCGCTCAGGGACCATCGGAGAGCCAGGCGACGTCGAGTTCGACCAGCTGCTGAAGATCACCGTTCTGCGGCTGCTCACCGGCGAGCATGGATGACCCGGACGCCTCGCACGGGCCGACCTTGAGGCCGGTGTCGACCCCGGCATCGGTGCTAACGTGCGCACATGCGTGCCGCTTTCGCCCGTGAAATCAACGCCGACCAGCCACTCGCCGGTCTCGCGGTCGGTGACCGGCCTGAGCCGACGGTCCCCAATGACGACTGGACGACGGTCGAGGTGCGGGCAAGCTCGCTCAACCACCACGACCTGTGGTCGCTGCGCGGAGTCGGATTGCCCGCCGATCGGCTGCCGATGATCCTCGGCTGCGACGCGGCGGGCGTGGACGAGGACGGCAATGAGGTCGTCATTCACGCCGTGCTCGACGATCCCGTCGACCCGCGAGGCTTCTCGCTGTTGTCCGAACGGATGCCCGGCACGCTCGCGGAGCGGGTCGCGGTGCCCCGTGCCAACCTCGTCCCCAAGCCGGCCGCGATCTCCTTCACCGACGCGGCCTGCCTGCCCACGGCCTGGCTGACCGCATATCACATGCTCACCTCGGCCGGCCGGATCAGCGCAGGCTCGGCGGTCCTCGTGCAGGGCGCGGGTGGCGGTGTCGCCACGGCGGCGGTCGTGCTCGCCCGAGCCCTCGGCGGACGGGTCTATGCCACCAGTCGACACCCGGATAAGAGAGAGCGGATCGCGGCGCTCGGAGCCACCGCCGTCGAACCCGGCGCGCGGCTGCCCGAGCGGGTCGACCTGGTGATCGAGACGGTGGGCGCTGCGACATTCGAACACTCGATGAAATGCTGCGCGCCCGCCGCACGTGTCGTCGTGAGTGGGAGCACCTCCGGTCATCTCGCCACTGTGGACCTTCGTCGGATCTTCGCGATGCGGTTGCAGATCGTGGGATCGTCGATGGGGACGGCGACCGAGCTCGCCGAGCTGCTGCGTCTGTGCGCCGATCCGGACGTACCAGGCGGGTCGGTGTCTCCGGTGATCGACTCCGTGTGGGCCTTCGCCGAGGTTGAGCAGGCATTCGCCCGGCTCGCCGCCGGTGACGTCTTCGGCAAGGTCGTCATCGATCACGCGCGATGAGCGTGTCGACACTCAGCCCTGGACGGTCGCGAGGGTCTGCAGTGCGATCTCCAGCTCCTCGTCGGTCGGGACAACCAGCACCGAGACCCGCGCGCCATCGGGCGAGATGACACGTTCACCACCGCCCAGCGCGGTGTTGCGCACCGGATCGACCTCGATCCCGAGAATGGGAAGATTCGCCAGGGCGGCCGCACGCACCTCCGCCGAGTGTTCCCCAACCCCGGCGGTGAACGTGACCGCGTCGAGGCGGCCGAGCAGCGCGGCGTAGGCGCCCACATAGAACTTGATCCGAGCACAGTAGACATCGAATGCCAGAGTCGCCTCGACGTCGCCGCTGGCCCGCCGGGTGAGCACGGCGCGCATGTCGTTGTCGCCGCAGATCCCGAACAGTCCACTGTGGTGATTGAGGAGAGAGTCGACCTCGTCGATCGTCATGCCGCCCGACCGTTGCAGGTCGACAACGATCGCCGGGTCGAGGTCGCCGCCCCGCGTTCCCATCACGAGACCCGGCAGTGGTGACAAGCCCATCGACGTGGCGACGCTGCGTCCGCCGGCCACCGCGCACGCGCTCGCGCCATTGCCCAGATGCAGGGTGATCGTGTTGACCCGCCCCAGCGGGCGGTCGAGGAGCGCTGCTGTGCGCCGGGACACATAAGCGTGCGAGGTGCCGTGAAAGCCATAGCGGCGGATCCCCAACCGCTGGGCGATGCGCCGATCGATGGCGAAGGTGGTCTGCGCCTCGGGCATGGTCGCGTGAAACGCGGTGTCGAAGACGGCGACCTGAGGCGTGCGCGGCAACAGCGCACGGGCGATATCGATGCCGGCCAGGTTGGCCGGATTATGCAGCGGTGCAAGCGGGGTGAGTCGGGTGATCTCGGCGTGAACCTCGTCGGTGATGAGCGTCGGCGCCCGGAAAAGCTCACCGCCGTGAACCACCCGGTGCCCGACTGCCGTGAGGTCGTCGACGTCGATCTCCGCGAGGATCTTTCTGAGCGCCTCGTCGTGATCGGCGGCCGCGCCCGCTGGCTCGCCGATCCGCTCGACCAGCCCCTGAGCGAGAGTGCGAACCCCATCCGTCACACGGAACTTCACCGAAGACGAACCGCAGTTGAGCACGAGCACCCGGGAATCCACGGCGGACTCCAACTCCGGCGGCGACATCAGCGCACTCCCTGCGCTTGGACCGCGGTGATCGCCACGGTGTTGACGATGTCCGCGACGGTCGCGCCGCGGGACAGGTCGTTGACCGGTCGCCGAAGTCCTTGCAACACCGGTCCGATGGCGACCGCGCCGGCCGACCGTTGCACGGCCTTATAGGTGTTGTTGCCAGTGTTGAGGTCGGGAAAGATGAACACCGTTGCCTGTCCGGCCACCGTGCTCGCAGGCAACTTCATCGCCGCGACGCGCGGATCGATCGCCGCGTCATATTGGATGGGTCCCTCGACGAGCAGGTCCGGTCGCCGCTCGCGAACCAGGGCGGTCGCCGCGGCGACCTTCTCGACGTCGGCTCCGTGTCCGGAGCCGCCGGTGGAATAGGAGAGCATCGCGACGCGGGGAACCACGCCGAACCGGGCGGCCGTGTCCGCCGACGAGATGGCGATGTCCGCCAACTGCGTGGCGTCGGGATCGGGGTTGACGGCACAGTCACCATAGACCAGCACCCGATCGGTGAGGCACATGAAGAACACCGACGAGGCGACGCTGACCCCGGGCACGGTCTTGATGATCTCGAAAGCGGGCCGGATCGTGTCGGCCGTCGGATGAGCCGCTCCGGAGACCATCGCGTCGGCGAGCCCAGTCTCGACCATCAACGTGCCGAAGTAGTTCACATCGCCGACCACGTCGAGCGCGTGGTCGAGGCTGACGCCGCGGTGGGCTCTCAACCGTGCGTAGTGTGCGGCGAAATCGGCGCGCGACGGCGACGAGGTCGGGTCGATGATGGCGGCGCCGGAGATGTCGAGCCCCATCTCGCGTGCTCGCTGACTCACCTCATGTGTGTCGCCGAGCAGCGTGAGCTCGGCGACCCGACGGCGCAGCAGGACCTCGGTCGCGCGGAGGACACGCTCATCGGTCCCCTCCGGCAAGACGATGTGGCGCCGGTCGGAGCGAGCACGGTCGATGAGACTGTATTCGAACATCAGCGGGGTCACCCGTGCGGATCGAGCCACATCGAGCCGGTCGAGGAGCGCAGGACCATCCACACTCGACTCGAACCGGCCGATCGCGGCCGCGACCTTGCGCGGGCTTGCGACGCTCAACCGATGTTCCAACTGGTTGACCGCGGCCACCGTCTCGAAACTGTCCCGGCGCACCAGCACAACGGGAAGGTCGGCTCGGAGCTTTCGAACCAGATCGAGCACCCGCTGGTCGGGGCGTTCGCCGAGAGTGAGCACGACGCCGGCGACGGAGGCGAGCCCAGCCGCGTGCGCCGCCCCCGTCGCGGTGAGCAGATCGGCCCGATCGCCAGGTGTGATCACCACGCAGCCGTCACGCAGATAGTCGAGAAAGACCGGCACCTGAGCCGCTCCAACGACAAAATGCAGGGCGTCGCGGCCATAGGCGTCGGCGTCGCCGAGAAGGCGATCGGCGCTGAGTGCCGTCGCGATATCGTCGAGCGTCGGGGCGCTGATCGCCGGGGTCTCTCCGATGGCATAGACCGGCACGTCGAGTCGTGCGCCGGCCAGCAGCACCGGCGCCACCGCGTCCGGTGCCACCCGGTTGGCGATGACCGCGGCGACCGTCGTGCCGAGCTCGGTCATCGAGTGAAACGCGGTGTTGACTCCCGCAGCGACTGTCTCAGCCGGGCGTCGCATGCCGTCGACGACCGGCAGCACCACTGCGGAGAGCTCCGAGGCGAGGCGAGCGTTGAAGGACAACTCGTCGTGCAGGGCCGGTTCGCCGGTGCCCTTGCCGAAGTCGGTGCCGAGCACCACGAACGCGTCCGCATCCTGACTCACCGCTCGGAACCGGTCCAGGATGTCGGCGATCAGGCGATCCATGCCGCCGACTGCGAGCAGGCCGGCCGCGTCGCCATAGGTGGTGCCGTGGCCGGCCGCGTGGGCCGGGATCTGAAAACGTTCCCGCAGAAGCTCGATGGTCGGATCGTCGAGGTCGCGCACCAACGGCCGGAACACCGCGAGTCGTTCCACCCTGCGCGAGAGCAGGTCGGTCACGCCGAGGGCGACGGCGGATTTTCCGCCGCCGGCCTCAAGCCCCGTGATATAGACGCCCTGTGCCACGCCTCGCCCCTCTGCCACCGCGCTCTTTGTGTCACCGCGCCCCACCGTTACCGCGCTCTTGTGATTACCGTACGGCGTGTCTGCCCGCCCCATCCGCTTTCGCCGAGCGATCGTCGTGAGCCTTCGCCAACCGGTGAGCGGCGGTGAGCGTTCAGTCGTCCTCGTCGTCGAGGCGGGCGAGCCAGGTGGCGAAGCGGTCCGTCGGCACCTCAAACTCGGGGTGGGCGTCGACGAAGTCGCGCAGTCGTTCGGCGAGCCACTCGATGCTCACGGTCTCTTCGCCGCGCCGCTGTGCGAGTTCCTCGATGCCTCGGTCGGTGAAATACATCGGATCGCCCCGCCCGTCAACGCCGGGGTAGGGACGCGTCGATGATCGCCGCCTGCTCGATCTCGTGCAGCTTCAGCGATCCGACTGCCGGAGCCGCCGCGGACGGGCGGGAGATGCGACGCAGGGCGACACCCTCCAAGTGCTCGAGCAGGTTGAGCGCGATGAAGGACCACGCGCCCTGGTTCGCAGGCTCTTCCTGCACCCAGGCCACATCGGTCGCATGGGGATAGGCGCTGAGGGCGGAGCGGACTTCGTCGACCGGCAACGGATAGAGCTGCTCCATCCGAATGATCGCGGTGTCGGTGATGCCTCGGTCGGCTCGCGCGGCATATAGGTCGTAGAAGACCTTGCCCGTGCACAGGAGCACGCGGGTCACCGCGGCTGGGTCGAGCGGCGTGCCGTCCAAGCCCGGGTCGGCGATGACCGGGGCGAATCGGCCGGTGGTGAAATCGGGAACGTCGGAGATGGCGAGACGGTGGCGCAGCAGGGACTTCGGGGTGAAGACCACGAGGGGCTTCTTCTTCGGTGAGAGCGCTTGGCGCCGGAGCAGATGGAAATAGCTGGCCGGGGTGGTCGGGACGGCGACCCGCAGGTTGTCTTCGGCGCACAGTTGGAGATAGCGCTCGATCCGACCGGAGGTGTGGTCGGGGCCTTGGCCCTCGTGTGAGTGCGGCAGCAGCACCGTGACGGCGGTGCGTTGCCCCCACTTGACCTCACCGGAGGAGATGAATTCGTCGACAATGGACTGTGCTCCGTTGGCGAAGTCGCCGAACTGCGCTTCCCAGCAGACCAGAGCGTCGGGGTTCTCGACGGAATAGCCATATTCGAAACCCATCGCGGCGAACTCGCTGAGCAGCGAGTCGTGCACGAAGAACCGACCGGCGTTCGCCTCTTCCAGCGCCTTCAGCGGGATGTAGTCGGCGCCGGTGACGGCGTCGACGATGGCCGCGTGCCGTTGCACGAAGGTTCCTCGTCGACTGTCCTGGCCCGCGAGTCGGACGGTGACGCCCTGAAGAACCAGCGAGCCCATCGCGATCAGTTCGGCGAATCCCCAGTCGATGCCGCCGTCGACGGTCATCTTGGCCCGGCGCTCCAGCAGCTGCGCCAGCCGTTTGTGGGGGGTGAAGCCCTCGGGCAGGTTGGCGTGGACCTCGGCGATGCGGCTCAGGGCCGTCGTGTCGATGGCGGTCTCGACCACCGGCTCCGGCTCTGACCCACTGGCGCGGGTGATGCGGGCGGGCGTCGCGGCCGCGTTTCGCGTGGCCTTGAAGACCTGCTCCAGCTGTGCCTGATAGTCGCGCAGGGCCTCCTCGGCCTGCGCGACGCTGATGTCGCCCCGGCCGATGAGTTCCTCGGTATAGATCTTTCGGACGGAACGCTTGCCGTCGATGATCTGATACATCTTCGGATTGGTCATCGAGGGGTCGTCACCCTCGTTGTGTCCTCGACGCCGATAGCAGAGAAGGTCGATGACCACGTCTTTGTTGAACGCCTGACGATATTCGAACGCGAGTCGGGCCACCCGCAGCACGGCCTCGGGGTCGTCGCCGTTGACGTGGAAGATCGGCGCCTGGATCATCCGCGCGACGTCGGTGGAATAGAGCGACGAACGGGAATATTCCGGCGCGGTGGTGAAGCCGACCTGGTTGTTGATGACCACGTGCACCGTGCCGCCGGTGCGGTAGCCGCGCAGCTGGGACAGGTTGAGCGTCTCCGCGACGACGCCCTGTCCGGCGAACGCCGCGTCGCCGTGGACCAGCACCGGCAGAACCGTGTAGCCATCGAGTTTGAGGTCGATGCGATCCTGCTTGGCGCGCACGATGCCCTCGAGCACCGGGTCGACCGCCTCCAGGTGCGACGGGTTGGCCACCACGCTCACCGTCGCCGAGTGCTGCCCGTCGGGTGTGGTGTATTTGCCGGTCATCCCGAGGTGATATTTCACGTCGCCGGAGCCCTGGGTGGACTTCGGGTCGAGGTGTCCCTCAAACTCCGAGAAGATCTTTTCGTACGGCTTGCCGACGATATTCGCCAGCACGTTGAGTCGGCCACGGTGCGCCATGCCGATGACGACCTCGTCCAGCCCGGACGAGGCCGCGGCGCCGAGGATCTCGTCGAGCAGCGGGATGACGCTCTCGCCACCCTCCAGGGAGAAGCGTTTCTGCCCGACGTATTTGGTGTGAAGGAAGGTCTCGAACGCCTCGGCGGCGTTGAGTCGCATGAGGATTCGGCGCTGTTCCTCGGCCGACGGCTTGGTATAACGCTGCTCGATGCGCTGCTGAATCCAGCGCCGCTCCTCAGGGTCCTGGATGTGCATGTATTCCACACCCACCCGGCGGCAGTAGGAGTCGCGCAGCACGCCGAGGATGTCCCGCAGCCGCATGCGCTGGTGTCCGGCGAAACCGCCGACCGGGAATGACCGGTCGAGGTCCCACAGGGTCAGGTCATGTTCCCGCACGTCGAGGTCGGGGTGGCGGCGGATGTGGAACTCCAACGGATCGGTGTCGGCCATGAGATGGCCTCGCACCCGATAGGCGTGGATGAGCTCGATCACCCGCGCGGCCTTGTCGATCTGTCCCTCCGACGTGCGGGCGACGTCGCGGGTCCACCGAATCGGCTCGTACGGGATGCGTAGGGACGTGAAGATCTCGTCATAGAAGTCGTGGCCACCGAGCAACAGGTCGTGCATGGTGGCGAGGAACTCGCCGGACTGCGCGCCCTGGATGATCCGGTGGTCATAGGTCGAGGTGAGAGTGATGATCTTGCTGAGCGCGTTGTCGGCCAGTTGCTCGTCACTCATGCCGGCGAACGGTGCGGGGTGCTCCATCGCACCCACCCCGATGATGGTTCCCTGCCCAGCCATCAAACGGGGAATCGAGTGGACCGTCCCGATTCCTCCGGGGTTGGTGAGCGAGATGGTCGTGCCCGCGTAGTCGTCCATCGTGAGCTCGTTGCGCCGAGCCCGCCGGATAAGGTCCTCATAGGCCTGCCAGAAGGTGCGGAAATCCATTGTGGAGGCGCGCTTGACGCTCGGCACCACGAGGTTGCGCGTGCCATCCGGCTTGGCCAGGTCGATCGCGATGCCGAGGTTGACGTCTCCGGGGAAGACCGTCGCGGGTTTGCCATCGACAGTGGTGAACGAGTTGTTCATCTCGGGGCGAGTCGCGAGGGCGCGAACGAGGGCGAACCCGATGAGGTGGGTGAAGCTGACCTTGCCACCTCGGCCCCGCGCGAGGTGATTGTTGATCACGATGCGATTGTCGGCGAGCAGCTTCGCCGGCACCGCGCGCACGCTCGTGGCGGTCGGCACCTGCAACGACGCGTCCATGTTCTGCACGATGCGTGCCGCGACCCCCCGGATCGGGGTGGTGCGGGTCTCGGACGCCGGCACGGCGCTGGTCGTGGCCGCCACCGGTTGGGCCGGCCGCGTCGGCTGAGCCGAAGGCGCGGCGGGCTTCGCGTCGGTGGTCGTCACCGCGGCGGGCTTCGCGGGGGCGCTCGCCGGTCGGACGGGTGCCGAGGCTGCGCCAGCCGTCGCCGCGCTGGCAGCCGTGTCAGCCGGGGCCGCCTCAGTCGCGGCGGTGACGGCCGTCACCGCCACAGCGGGTTTCTTCTTCGCCGGCCCGGGCCGATAGTCGGCGAAGAAGTCGTGCCAGGCCGGATCGACGCTCGCCGGATCGGCGAGGTACTGCTGATATTTATCCTCAACGATCCATTCGTTGGGGCCGAAACCCGCGAGCGGGTCGTCCTGAGCAGGTGTCGGTTGGCTGGTCACGACCGCCATCGCCTTCCTACCCTCGACGGGGCCAAGCCATCGCGCGGCGCTCCGTCGTGGGGTGTCGGTGAGAGTCTGTGGATGTCAGACAAGGCTACGCCGAAGCGGGTGGGTTCCTCGACTCGGGCGTGGCACCGCCGAGCGCGTCATGCGCTCGGCGGTGCGGGAGAGCCAGCGGGGATCGATCGAGCTCCGGACACCATGGGCGTACCCACAGGTTCTGGCGATTGTCAGGAGATGTCGCGCCGCCGGGTGATCCAGGTGCCGATCAGTCCGGCGACGAGGCCATATCCGACGAGCACGAGCGTGCCGTGCCACCACTGCACGGTGATGGTGCCGTCCATCCCCAGGCTGGTGGGCTCGGCGGTGGTCATCACCTGGCTCGCCACACCCGGCACGGCGATCATCCAGCTCCAGACCTTGTCGTCTTCGATCACGTATTCACGGATCAGCCCGAAGAAGGCGAACGCGATGGGGAAGCTGAGCAGATACATCGCGGCCTCGGTGATGGTGGCTCCCGTCTGGCTGCGCAGCAGTGCGCCGAATCCGATGCCGATCACCATCCAGATCAGGAACGCGAGCAGGTTGAGCCCGGCCGAGCGCAGCACCGGCCCAACGGCGAGGCTCGTGTCATAACCCGAAACGGCGAAATAGGTCGCGCCTGTGGCGATGTCGATCGCGGTGATGACCGCCCAGAACCCGAACGCGATCACGAGGCCGGCCGCGAGCTTACTCATGATCACCCGAGTCCGCTGTGGGCTGCTGAGGAAGGTCGTGGTCGCGGTCTGGTGGAAGAACTCGTTCGTCACGATGAGTGTGCCGATGATCGCGACGAGCAACAATGCGATGAACTGGCCCGAGGTGTAGATCGCGGCCGCGTTGCGCACGAGAATCGCCGCGACGTTCGTCCGGTCCAACCAGTCGGCCTTCATCGCCGCGATTTCTTCGGGCGCCAGCCCGCCTTCGGACCCTGGTTTCACATCGCCCGGTGCGGGTCCGCCGGCTCCCGGGCCCATCACGTCGGGCCCCATTTTCGAGAAGTCCGGCATGCCCTCGGCGCGCATCTGTCTGGCGGTGTTGAGATCATCGTTGGCCGTCAGCACGTTGATCAACAATGCGAGCGCCGTGCCGGCGAAGGCGATGATTCCGATGATCCACCACGCGTTCGTGGTCCAGATCTTCAGCAGCTCGGCCTTGACCATCCGGCCCGGCCACGAGCCGGTGGGCGTGGTCGCCGAAGTCGACGGCGTCGGCGCGCCGGTCGCCGGCAGCGCCGGCTCGATGAGGGTCGTCATC
This sequence comes from uncultured Actinomycetota bacterium, assembly GCA_963736695.1. Taxonomy (GTDB): domain Bacteria; phylum Actinomycetota; class Actinomycetes; order Mycobacteriales; family Micromonosporaceae; genus CAVTPU01. Next base: position 1,463,966 of record CAVTPU010000001.1, on the reverse strand, counting down.
GGATGCCCGCCTTCCCGTTGGTCATGTCGAGGAATACCTGCTCGAGATCGGGGCGCTCCGAGACCAGCTCGTGCAGCTCGACCTTCGCGGCCAGAGCGGCCCGCCCGACCGTGGCCGCGTCGACCCCGGTGACACGCAGCGTGTCGCCGTCGACCGGGGTGACACTCGCGTTGACTCGGGCGAGTTCGGCCACGAGCGAGTCCCGGTCGGGAGTGCGCACCCGCACGTGACTCGACTGAGCGCTGAGGATCTCGGCCACCGGCCCCTGCGCGATCAGCTTGCCGGCGGCGATGATGACGACGTCGTCTGCGAGCAACTCCATCTCGGAGAGCAGGTGACTGGAGACGAGCACGGTGCGACCCTGTGCCGCGAAGGCCCGCAGGAACTCCCGCATCCACCGGATGCCCTCGGGGTCCAGGCCGTTGGCGGGCTCGTCGAGGATGAGCACGCGCGGGTCGCCGAGCATGGCGGTGGCGATCCCCAGGCGCTGGCGCATGCCGAGGGAATAGCCGCGAAACTTGCGTGTGGCCGCTGGGCTGAGACCGACGAGCTCGAGCACCTCATCGGCTCGGCGGGCCGGATAGCCCGCCGCCGCGCAGACCACCCGCAGGTGGTTGCGTCCGGTGCGACCCTTGTGCGCGCTCGACGCCTCGAGCACCGCGCCGACCGACGACACCGGGTGCTCGATGTCCACATAACGGCGCCCGCCGATGGTGGTCTCTCCCTGGGTCGGGGTGACCAGGTTGAGCATCATGCGAAGCGTCGTCGTCTTGCCCGATCCGTTGGGCCCAAGAAATCCGGTCACCCGGCCGGGCTCCACGGTGAACGACAGGTCGTCCACCGCTCTGACCTTGGGATAAACCTTGGTCAGATGGGAGACCACAAGCTGCCCTTCCATAGATCTCCTTCCACTGTCAGCACATGTTGTTTACCGAGTATGCAGCCAGCATGCCATTGTCGGTCAATTCGCCTCAGCCGCCGCCTCGCCCGCTCGCGGTATGGCGGGGTGGTGCGCTACTCGGTCACGATGCCAGCGCGGTCATCCGGGCGGGAGCGCGATCCAGACCGCGTGGGCCGTCGCGAGAAGCGCGCCGGCGGGCCCGTACAGGCTCGATTGGGTGAAGGCCTTGCGGCCTTGCTCGCCCACCATTCGGCCCATCACGACACACTCGTCACCGGGGGTCGGGACGCCGTCGATCCGGGCTGCGATGCGGCCGAGAACATATGGCCTGGCCTCGAGCGGCACGGCCCATCCGCCGGGGCAGTCGAGGGCCGCCCAGACGAGCACTCTCGACATCTCCGGCGGGGCGATGAAACTGGTCGCGGTGCGTCCGTCGGGTAGTGGTCCGGGAAACAGTCGCAGTCCGTCGCCGGGGACGCGGTCCGGCCCGCAGACGACGCAGGTCGGGAAGGGGTGTGCGGTGAGTCCGCGGTAGCGTGCCCGCGCGGAGTGGGCCTCGGCGAAGCTGACCGGCGGCACCGCCTCGTCGACGGCGACCAGGAACGGGGTCGCCTCGGCGATGAGCTCCCCGTCGGCGAACAGCCGTACGGTCCCGTCGGGTGCGGTGTCCACGGTCAGCGGCGTGTCGAGCGGTGGCGGTCGGCGCAGCGTGACCTCGACAGCACCCGGCCCGACTCGTTCGGCGAGCAGGCCGGCGGTGTAGCCGCCATTGGCCGATTCGGGCGGGCCATTGAACCGGCCGTCGATGATGAGCATGATCTCTCCCAGCGAACTCCCAGGCAAAGCCCAGCACGGGTCCAGCACGTCAAGGCAGGATATGCGCATGGCGGTGCGGCGTGGTGTGGGGCGGTCCGGACTCATCTCTGCGACGGATGACCGATCCGAGGGTGGTTCGTCCCATCCCCGGTTGTTGGTGGTCGAGGACGATCCCAACATTGTCGAGTTGCTCTCCGCGAGCCTGCGATTCGCCGGTTTCGACGTGACCACGACGACCAACGGCGCCGACGCCGTCGTCGCGGCCCAGGAAAGCCCACCTGACCTCGTCGTGCTCGATGTCATGTTGCCCGATCTGGATGGATTCGAGGTGATCAGGCGGATGCGCGACGGTGGAGTGCGTACGCCGGTGGTCTTCCTCACCGCCCGTGACGCGACCGACGACAAGGTGCGCGGCCTCACCCTTGGCGGCGACGACTACGTGACCAAGCCGTTCAGCCTGGAGGAACTGACCGCACGCATCCGCGCGGTGCTTCGGCGAACGGCTCGGGAGCAGCAGGAGGCCGACGCGGCCCGGCTCACCTTCGCCGACCTCGAACTCGACGAGGAGAGCCACGAGGTGCGTCGAGCCGGCGTGCTCATCTCCCTGTCGCCGACCGAGTTCAAGCTGCTGCGCTATCTCCTGCTCAACCCGGGACGGGTGCTCTCCAAAGCGCAGATTCTCGACCATGTGTGGCAGTACGACTTCCGGGGCGACGACAGCATCGTCGAGTCCTACATCTCCTATCTGCGCCGTAAAGTCGACTCCGCTGAACCGCGCCTCATCCACACGCTGCGGGGTGTGGGCTACGTGCTGCGTCTGCCCGGGTGAGGGCCCCGATGGTTCTCGGCGAGGCGGAGGCCGGATCGCGACCCGCGTCGCGGGCACATCGCGCCTGGGCCAAGGTTCCGCTGCGGGTTCGACTCGTCGCGGCGGCACTCGCGCTGGTCGCCTTCGCCATGATCGTGATCGGCGCGGGAAGCGTCTTCGCTCTGCGGTTCTATCTCATCGACCGGGTCGACAGCCAGCTCACCGTCGCCACTCGGGCCACGGTGGAGAGCCTGCGGCGATCGGCGCAACCCAGCAAGACGCAGTTCTTTCCGCCCAGTGATTTCTTCGTCGCGATCAAGACCGGCGAAGAGGTCTACATCGGTTACTACGAGGCCTCCTACCAGCAGCGCGACCTGCCAGACCCGCAGGCCGCCATCGACCGGTCCGCCCACTTCGAGGGACGACCGTTCACCATGCATTCGCAGGATGGTCGGCGCAACTGGCGGCTGATGGTCACATCCCTGCCCAACCAGTCGACGATGCTCATCGGCGAGGACCTCTCGGGAGTGGAGAGCGCCATGGATCGGCTGCTCTTCGTCAATCTGCTGGTGGGCGTGGCGGTGCTGGTCATGCTCGCGGCCGTCGGCGTGTGGATGGTGCGGATGAGCCTTCGTCCGTTGGTGGCGATCGAGCGGACCGCCGCGGCTATCGCCGGGGGTGATCTCACCCGACGGGTGCCGGAGCTGGACACCCGCACCGAGCTCGGGCAGTTGTCGGCGTCACTCAACACGATGCTCACGCAGATCGAGGCGGCGTTTCGGTCACAGGCCGCCTCGGAGCGGCGGGCGGTGCGGTCCGAGGAACGGATGCGGGAGTTCGTCGCCGACGCGTCGCACGAGCTGCGCACACCGCTGACGACGATCCGTGGTTTCGCCGAGCTCTTTCGGCAGGGTGCGGCCACCGATCCGGCCGCCGTGCTGCGACGCATCGAGGACGAAGCGGCTCGCATGGGGCTGTTGGTGGAGGATCTCCTGCTGTTGGCGCGACTCGATCAGGAACGGCCGCTGCGGCGGGCGCCGGTCGAGTTGGCGGCGCTCATCGCCGACGCAGCGGCGGCGGCGTCGGCGATGGCTCCAGAGCGGGAGATCTCCGTCGAGATCGCCGAGTCCGGACAGCCGTTGATCGTCGATGGTGACGAGGCCCGACTGCGTCAGGTGATCGGAAATCTGGTGACGAACGCGTTGACCCACACGCCCGGCGACACCGCCGTGACGTTGCGGCTCGCTCCCGACGGTGACGCTCATGCCCGCGTCAGTGTGGCCGATGCCGGCCCCGGACTCGCGCCGGACCAGACGCAGCGGGTCTTCGAGCGGTTCTACCGGGTCGACAAGGCCCGCACCCGACGGGCCGCCTCGGGTGCCTCGGCGGGCGGCGCGGCCGCCTCCGCGCACAGCGGGGCCGGCCTGGGCCTGGCGATCGTCGTGGCCTTGGTCGCGGCTCATGGTGGCACGGTCGGGGTGGAGAGCACGCCGGGTGTCGGCGCGACCTTCTGGGTTCGGTTGCCGCTACAGTCGGACAAAGCGGACTCTCAGCAAACTTCCAGGTAGGTTCCAGGCCGGGCGCAGCGTGATCGGGCATTATCAGTGTCATGAGTGAGAACCCGGCCCACGCTGGCACCCCAGGCGGCTATCCGACCTCGCCTGACCCGACCCGCTCTCCGGCGCCGGATGGCACTGCGACGCAACCGGCCGCCCCCACGGCGGCCGGATCACCGTGGACCCCGCCAGCGGCGAGCCCGACCTCCTCACCAGCCATCGGTTATCCGGTGCCTCAACCACCGCCGGCCGTCGTGCAGGGGCAGGCACACCCGTACGGGGCCTCGGCACCTCCGGCCGTTCAGCCCGGCTATCCGACGACCGGCCCGACCGGCCCATATTCGGCCCAGCCCAGCCCGGCCGCGTCGTTTCCGTCGGGCGGATATCCGCCGGTCGGTCCCGGTGGCTATCCGTTGCCACCGCAGCCGCAGGCGCCGCGGCCGTCGAGTGGCGCTGGCAAGAAGGCCGCGTTCGCCGCTGTCGTGCTCGTCGGCGCGCTCGGCGCCGGCTGTCTCGGCGGTTTCGCCGGCGGCGCCCTCTCCGACAAGACCCAAAAGCCTGCGGCGAACACCAGCAACGTGGCCGCCGCCGGTCAACCGGCTCCGGTCATCGACCGGTCGTCGTTGGCCGGAATCGCCGCGCAGTTGCAGCCGGCGGTGGTGGTGATTCAGACCAACAGCGGCGAGGGGTCGGGCGTGTTGATCTCGTCCGAGGGTTACATCGTCACGAACAACCACGTGGTGGCCGGTGCTCGCGGCGGTGAGGTGCGGGTGAGTTTCACCACCGGCAAGAGGGTCGCCGCGACGGTGGTGGGAACCGATCCGCGCACCGACCTCGCGGTGGTGAAGGTGGCGAACACCTCGGGGGTGACGCCCGCGCAGTGGGCCGATAGCAATCAGGTGCGCGTCGGCGACACCGTTCTCGCGATCGGCAGCCCGCTCGGTCTGCAGAGTTCGGTGACCGCGGGCATCGTCAGCGCGCTGCACCGCACGATCACGGTCGGCGGCAACTCGTCGTCTGACACGACCAGAACGACGATCGGCGACGCGATCCAGACCGACGCGCCGATCAATCCGGGCAACTCCGGCGGTGCGTTGGTCAACACCGACGGCAAGGTCATCGGCATCAACAGTGCCATCGCGACCTCGGGCTCGACCGGCAACATCGGTGTCGGGTTCGCCATCTCCGCCAACAAGGCGAAGTCGGTCTCCGAGCAGATCATCAAGGGCGGCAAGGTCAGCCACCCGTTCCTCGGAGTCAATGTCGACCACGCCGAGTCGGGTGGGGCGCGGGTGCGTGAGGTGGAGGCGGGCAGCCCGGCCGCGAAGGCCGGCCTGCGAGTCGATGACGTGATCACCAAGATCGATAACCGGGTGGTCTCGGGCCAAGAGGACCTCGTCGGTGCGATCCAGACGAGTCAAGCCGGCACCACCGTGATCCTCACCGTGGTGCGCGACGGCGCGGAACGCTCCATCTCCGTCGTCCTCGGCGAGGCCTCCTGACGAGGCTCGCCGGGTTGGGGCATCGCGACCCAGCCACCATTAGTCCATGATGGACGGTCTCGGCCCTTCTTTCCCGTACCCGGTTCACTCCGGCCGGGGAAGAAGGGCCGAGACCGGCTGGCACGCCGCGGTCACGCCCAGTCGAGGCTGCGTTGAACCGCTTTGCTCCATCGGGCATAGCCAGCGTCACGTTCGGTCGTGTCCATAGTCGACTGCCAGGTCCCGGCGGCCTGCCACTGCTCGCGCAGCGTCTCCAGGTCGGGCCAGAATCCCACCGCCAGACCGGCGGCGTAGGCCGCGCCCAAGCACGTGGTCTCACTGATCCGAGACCTAACCACGGGTACGCCGAGAAAGTTCGCCTGGCTCTGCATCAGCACTTCGCTCGCGGTCATGCCGCCATCGACCTTGAGCGCTGTCAGGCTCAGACCGGTGTCGGCGGCCATCGCGTCGACCACCTCGCGCACCTGCCAGGCGGTCGCCTCCAACGCGGCGCGGGCGAGATGGGCGCGGGTGACGAAACCAGTGAGCCCGGCGATCACCCCCCGTGCGTCGGCCCGCCAGCGTGGGGCGAAGAGGCCGGCGAAGGCGGGCACGATCACCGCGCCGCCGGTGTCCTCGACCTGCCGGGCGAGCTCATCCATCTCATCGGCCCGGCTGATCAATCCGAGGCTGTCGCGCAGCCACTGCACCAACGCGCCGGCCACCGCGATCGACCCCTCCAACGCATAGGCTGGGGCGGCCCCCTCGAGCTGATAGGCGACGGTGGTGAGCAGTCCCGACCGACTCATGGTCGCCTGCGTGCCGGTGTTGAGCAGAAGAAAAGCGCCGGTGCCATAGGTGCACTTCGCGTCGCCGGGGGTGAAACACGCCTGCCCGAACAGCGCCGCCTGCTGATCGCCGAGAGCGCTCGCGATCGGGGTGCCGGCCAGCTCGCCCCGGCCCTCGCCATAGAGACACGACGACGGTCGGATGCGTGGCAGCATCGCGACCGGCACTCCAAAGGCGTCGAGCAGTCGATCGTCCCAATCCATTGTGGAAAGGTTCATGAGCATCGTCCGGCTCGCGTTGGTGACGTCGGTGACGTGTTCACCGGTGAGATTCCAGATCAGCCAGGAGTCCATTGTGCCGAAGAGGACGTCGCCAGTCTCGGCCCGGCGCCGCAGCGTCGGGTCGGAGTCGAGCAACCATGAGATCTTCGGGGCGGAGAAATAGGTGGCCAAGGGCAGTCCGCACAGCTCACGGAACCGGTCGGCGCCGCCGTCGGCACTGAGGTCGGCGATGATCGGTTGGGTGCGCATGTCCTGCCACACGATCGCCGGCGCCACTGGTTCGCCCGTGTGCCGATCCCAGAGCACGGTCGTTTCCCGCTGATTGGTGATGCCGACGGCGGAGAGCTCGGCCGCTCCGATCTCGGCCGTTCCGAGGGCTTCGACCACGCAGGCACGCACGTTGTGCCAGATCTGTGTGGGATCGTGCTCAACCCACCCGGCTTGCGGGAAAATCTGCCGATGCTCGCGTTGGGCGATGGCGACGATGTGTCCGTCATCGGCGAAGATGATGCAGCGCGACGAAGTCGTGCCCTGGTCGATCGCGGCGATGTATTTCACGGGTCCAGTCTCGACCGGCGACATCGCCACTGTCACCGATCCGCCAGAAAGATTTCACTGATCTTGGACGACTTTGGGACCATCTACCCGTACAAATTATCCAAGATCTGAAAACTATCTGGGCGAGACACCTCGCGCTCATGGCAGGGTGCTCATACGCTTCTGCGCGGAGCATTGACGAAAGGCATCCACTGTGGCGGTCGTCGAGACGCGGGTCAGCTTGTGGGAAGCGCTTGCCGGGCGCGCGCCGGGGCAACCCTCCGGCCCAGCCGACCCTGGACTGTGGACGGCGGTCGCGGAACGGGTCAACCCGGCCCGCGCCCGGCCCGTGCTGCGCCCAGGCGTGGAGGAGTCGAATCTGGTCAGCGCTAGAGGCGTCGCCTACGTCATGCTCCGGTCGCCCGACCAGCGGCGATCCTGCTATGTGCGGCTCACGCCGGAGGAGATGCGGCTCGCCCACCTCATGGACGGGACACGCACCCTCGCCCGGCTCGTCGCCGAGTTCGCGCGCATCACCGGCCGACTCGCCCCCGACCAGGTGCGGCGGGTCGTCGCCGATCTCGCCGGCAACCGCATGCTCGAAGAGCTGCCCGTCGACGCGTTCGCGCCGCTGCGGCGGGTCGTGCGTCGACCATGGCCGCTGCGCCTCGGCTCGGCGATGCTCGCTTTCGCCCGCGGTCGCCGCATGGTGATCGCCAACATCGATCCGGTTATTGGCCTGTGCTATCGGGCCGGCGGGCGGCTGCTCTTCACCCGACCCGTCGCCGCACTGCTCTTCGCGGTCGCCGCAGTCGGGATGGCGGCCTTCGGCTGGCAGTGGTGGGCCGGGGCCGAGTCCATCTTCCTCACCAATGACTCCTATGTGACCGGTGCCGCGGCACTGCTCGGCCTCAACGTGGTGGCGCTGGCCTGTCACGAATTCGGACACGCGCTCGCCACGAAACATGCCGGCCGCGCTGTGCCTGCCGCCGGTTTTCTCGTATATTTCGGCATTCCATCGGTCTTTGTGGACACTACCGACGTCTGGATGGCTGGGCGGCGTGGCCGGATGCTCACCACCGCAGCCGGTCCGTTGACGGGATTGGTGCTCGCCGGAGCCTCAGCCCTCGTCGGCTTCACCGTGCCGGAGGCGGCACCGTGGTGCTTCAAACTCTCCTTCGCGTGGTATCTCAACGCGTTGTTCAACCTCAACCCATTCCTCGCGCTCGACGGCTACTACCTGCTCATGGACTGGCTTGAGGTGCCGAACCTGCGCGCTCGGGGCCTCGCGTGGGTGGCCGCCCGGCTGCGCCGTCGACCTCCCGCGTGGTCGAGCCTCGATCGAGAGGGTCGACTCGTCGCCCTCTATGGAATGCTCGCCGTCGGATGGCTCGCGATCGCCGTCAACATCGGCTATCGGGTCTATGTCGATCGAGTGGGCGGGTTGATCACCGGCCTGTGGGGGTCGGGGTGGACAGCCCGCGGGCTGCTGGCCGTGGTCCTGGCGGTGCTGGTCTCGCCACTGGTCTATGTCGTGGCCGGTTGGGTGACCCGGCGAATGCGTCGAGCCCGACAGCGCCTCGCCGAACGGCGTGTCCACCGCGATGCGCCCCGCCGGCTCGACGCCTTGCGTGCGACGAGCCTGCGTGACCTGCCGGCCGAAAAACTCACCTCGCTCGCCAACCAGGCACGGTGGGTGCATCCCCGATCTGGTCAGCAGCTCGTCTTCGCAGACTCGGCCCCGCACCGCGTCTTTGTGGTCGTCGACGGGGCGATGGAGGGACGAGTGCCGGGCGACCCGCCCGGCACCGTGCGGGAACGGGTCGGACCGGGCGGAGTCGTCGGCCTCGGTGCGGTGATCGCCGGCACGACCTCGCCGCTCGCCTGGTTCGCCGCCGGCACCCGACTGCTCGCGGTCCCCGCAGCCGCCGTCGCTGGCGCCGTGGCCACGCACGGGGTTGCGATGAAGGGGGCCTATGGCACCGCCAGCGAGGCGGATGCGCTGTTCCGTCAGTCGCCCGCGATGGCCGGTCTGTCCCATGAGGATCGACTCGCCCTCGCCGCCGCCGCGATTCCGCAGGCGGCGCCACCGGACGCGTCGATAAGTCTGCGGGGACCGGACGACGCGATCGTGCTCGCGGCCGGCGTGGTGACCACATCGGACGGTCAACAGCTCGGCCGTGGGACGTTGATCGGCCCGGCAGGCGAGGACCACCCCAGGCCCGTCGCGGTCGCCCGCACTCCGGTGAGGTTCTTCAGCGTGGCCGCGATGGCCGGCCTTCCGGCACTCGTCGGAGCGGGCGTCAACGCCTGGGGGCTGGGCCCGGCAGGGTCGGCGCCCGGCAGGGCGCCATTGTTCGGCGTCCACCCGCCGACGCACTATCCTCCGCTCGCCGTGCCGCCCGGGCCGCCACCGCCGGTCGAGCCCGGGGTCGACGGTCGGTTCGAGAAACGCCTGCGATGGTTGCTTATCCTGCTGCTCCTCTTCGCTTTGCTGTTCACCGCCGGCAACTTCCTCGTCACGACGCCCGCGTGGGCCGAGATGCCCACGGACCATGCCTTGATGCGGATCGAGCGAGGCACGGCGACCGTGGTGGTCTCCGGCGAGAGCCAGCGGGTGGTGCAGGGCGACGACGTCTATGTCGGAATCGGCGACGACGTGCTGCTTGATCCTGGGTCTCGCGGGACACTGGTCTTCCGGGGTGGCGCGAGCACCGTGCTGTGCTCCGACACGCAGGTCAGGGTCGGTGCGATCTCGTCAAGCACGAGACGACCGGCTGCGCCGCAGGCGAGCCTGTCCGTCGTGCGGGGCCTGGCGCTGGTCGACACGACGAGCACCTCGCCCGCGTTCGCGCCGCTCGATAGCTCGGTGCAGACCGCAGGCGGTGCGGCGGTCAGTGTCGGCCCGGCCTGGTTCGCCGTGGCTCCGTCGGGAGTCGCCGTCGCCGACGGCACTGTCACGTTCGCGGGCTCGTTGCTCGCACCGGTCGATGGGGAGCTCAGCTGCGGCGACGGCGAGGTCGTTCCGCGACCGTCGACTCCGACGCCATCACCGGACGAGTCGCCGTCGAACAGCCCAACGGTGATCTTGTCGGTGACGCCATCCGGAACGACGACGCCGTCACCGGGTGCGGTCGTGCCCACCGTCGGCCCGCGACCGTCGCCGTCGTCCAAACCGACGTCGTCGCCGACCGCGAGCCCGTCCCCGACAACCACCCCGGGACCCACCGACAACCCTCCGGTCGTCACCTGGGTCACCGATCCCGGTGGGAACGGCGTTGAGATCCAACAGGACGACCCCGCCTGTGGCAACAATGCGACGCGGGCCTTTCCGGTCGTCTCGGTGACCGACGACCATGACCCGCCGGGCAAGCTTCGGGTGGTCGTGTATTGGTCGGGTTTCCGCGTCGGCAGCGATGCGATGAGCGCCGATGGCAACTTCTACGGTACGGTCGGCCCGCTCGCCTATGATCCGAAACAGCGCCAATCGGGAAGTCTGCGAATCACCGTCCGTGCCACGGATAGCGCTGGCAACACGGCGGAGATAGCGGGCACTAAAATCAAGGTTCTCGCCTGTCCGTGACGGGCAGACGCACAAAGGAGCGCACTCGGTGTTGTGTTGGTTCTGCGAGAAGGCGGCCCGAGGGTCATGCCGGTTCTGTGGGCGGGGCGTGTGTGAGGATCACACCCGTTTCGGTCCTTTTGTGCTTGGTGTGCACCGCAGCGCGGCCCGCAGCCGGACCGAGGCGCTCGTCGTGGAGGACGCCATCCACTGCGGCACCTGCCGGCCGCACCCCCAGCCAATTCCGATGCCCGAGCTGGACTAGCGGGCCTAGGATGCGGGCATGTCCGATTTCGATGAGGTTCTCGAACGGTTATTGACCGACGAGGCGTTCCGGGTCGCGCTCGCCGCCGATCCGGACACCACCCTCGCGCGATTCTCGCTCGACGAGGCCGAACGCGATCTGCTGCGCGCCCAGCTCGTCAGCGGGGCCGACAGCAATCACTTGGTGGAGGATCGCACCTCCAAGTCGACCATGGTGGGGTTGCTCGGACCGGTTCTGTCCGCATTCGGTTTCGGAGCATCGGGCGGCGGGTCTCCCGGCGGTCCGTCCGGAACGCAGAACCTCACCCCGGTGCCCGAACCAGTCGGACAACAACACCTTATTCCGAATCCGCGTTCAGGAGTGGCGGTGCCCGCCCCGGCACCCGAGGTCGCGGCGGACTATCGGACCGAGGTCGACGTGGACGGAGACCATCGATGGGATCCATACGTGGCCCACGAACGGTCCGACGGTGGAGTGGATATCCTCGTCGACCGGAACGAGGACGGATCAATCGATTTCGTCGGACATGACGTTGACCGGGACGGCCTCGTGGACTCCGCCGACTTCGACACCGACGGGGACGGTCGCCTCGACACCCGAATGCACGACGACACCGGAGATGGGTGGATGGATCGTCGTGGTCCGCTGACCTGAACCCCCGAGGGCCGCTCAGGTCCGGTCGCATTGGTGTGCGTCAGATAGAGTCGCGGCCATGGGTCCCACGATCACGGTCACTGACGTCCACAAGGCATATGGTGAGACCACGGCCGTCGATGGGGTGTCATTTGAGGTCTCGGCCGGAGAGTTTCTCGGCATCTTGGGGCCGAACGGTGCGGGCAAAACCACCACCCTGGAGATCATTGAGGGTCTTCGCCGTCCCGATCGGGGAGAGGTGCGGGTCTTCGGTGAGTCGCCGTGGCCGCGCAATCCCCGGCTATTGCCGCGCATCGGGGTGCAGTTGCAGGCCACGAGCTTCTTCGAGAAGCTCACCGCACGCGAACAGATCCGTACGGTCGCGTCTCTGTATGGGGTCGGCGCCGCGGCGGCCGACGCGAAGCTCGACCTGGTCGGTTTGACGGACAAGGCGCAGGTGCGCACGGAGAAACTCTCCGGCGGCCAAGCGCAGCGGCTGTCCATCGCGTGCGCCCTCGTGCACGATCCGGACCTCGTTTTCCTCGACGAACCGACCGCCGGACTCGACCCGCAGGCCCGGCGCAATCTCTGGGACGTGCTGCGGGCCATCAACGACGAGGGCCGCACGGTCGTGTTGACCACGCACTATCTCGATGAGGCCGAGCATCTGTGCGACCGTGTGGCCATTATGGACAGCGGTCGGATACTTCGGGTGGGCGCGCCGGCAACACTCGTGCGGGACTTGGACGCGCCGACCCGCATCTCAATCGAACGGACGACGATGAGCGAAGAGGCGGCCCGTGCGCTATTCGCGACGGTGGAACCGCAGGCCACGATCGACGACGACGGAGTGTCCTTGACGATCTCGACCCGAGCCCCCGCTCTGGTTCTGGCGGAGCTGGCAGACCGGCGGTCATTGCGCGGTCTCGCGGTGAGTGGCGCGACCCTCGAAGACGTCTTTCTCGAACTCACTGGACGGGAGTATCGCGCGTGACCGGCGGCATGATGAGTCTGGCTCGGGCGATCGCCCTTGGCTTCGTTCGGGACAAGGCCTCGCTGTTCTTCACGATTCTCTTTCCCCTGATGTTCCTCGTCCTCTTCGGTGCCCTCTTCAAGAACCCGACCGCGCCCAAGTCCGAGATCGTCCAGATCGGCTCGGTCTCGGTGCTCGACCAGATCCAGGGCCCCGGCCGTGCTGAGCTCGACGAGATCCTCGCCGTCACCAAGGCGAACAATCGCGACGACGCGCTGGACCGGGTTCGGTCCGGCGATGTGGACGCCGCGGTCGAGCAGGTCGGAACGACCGTGGTGTTGCATTATTCGGCTGCCGACCAGGTCACCGCCGGCACCGTCCATGGACTGTTCGACTCGTTGGTGCAGACCGGCAACCTCGCGGCGGCCGGCGTGACGACACCAGCGTTTGAGCTCAGGTCGGAACAGGTCGAAGACGAGTCGTTGGAGACGATCCAATACATGACACCCGGGCTGCTCGGCTGGGCGATCGCCTCGGGCGCGATGTTCGGTGCCGCGCTGACCCTGGTCGGCTGGCGGCAGAAGAAGATCCTGCGACGCCTGCGCCTGGCGCCTGTCAACATCCTCAGCGTCACCGCGGCGCGTGTCGGTGTGAGCGTCGCGATCGCTCTGGCACAGACCGCCATCTTCATCGGTGTCGCCCTGATCCCTTACTTCGGACTGCGGCTCTCCTCGTATTGGTGGATGGTGGTTCCGCTGGTGATCGCCGGGACTCTCGCCTTCCTCTCCCTGGGCATGCTCGCCGGATCATTCACCAACACGCCCGAGGCGGCGAGCGCGGTGGCCAACCTCATCGTGTTGCCCATGGCGTTCCTCTCTGGCGCGTTCTTCCCGATGGATGACGCCCCCGGGTGGCTACGTGCCGTCTCGCAGGCGCTGCCGTTACGCCATCTCGTTGATGGCATGCAAGCGGTCATGGTTCGCGGTGAGGGGCCCGCGAGTGTGCTGCCCCAGCTTGGCATTCTGCTCGGATTCACGGCGGTCGTGACCACGATCGCGGTCTGGCTCTTCCGTTGGGACGAGTCCTGAGCGGTGTGATGCGGTAGGGCGTCCGACTCTGGACGGTCCACTGTGGTGCGTCTGTTGTGGATTGTGCGAACCGGCGATCGCCGGTCGGCGGTTGTGGGCAGGTTCCCGCGTACCCGGAAATCGTCTTCGTGCGGGCGTGACGTCACCGCGGCGGTCTGCGCGGAGGCGCAGCCGATCGGTTCAAGCCACCCCGGGAGGGGTGATGGCCCAGCGTGAGGGCTGGTGGGCGGGGAAAGTATCCGCTGGCGTTCAGGCTGTGTTCACCATCGGTTCCCCGGGCACTCATGTTGTGAGTTTTCCATGGGCGCATCACTAACCCAAAAGATTTCTGATCTAGGGAGCACACAAGACGTGACCAGGACACTGCGACGCCTCGGCCCGGTGGCGGCCGTCCTCGCGATGACCTTGGCGGCTGCCGCGTGCGGCAGCGGCGATAAGACCACGGCGGGCGATTCGGCCAGCGATGCGCCCAAGCTCAGCGGCGCGGTCGCTATCGACGGGTCGAGCACCGTGGCCCCGCTGAGCAAGGCGGCGGCGGACATCTTCCGTGAGGAGCAGTCGGGGGTGAACGTCACCGTCGGCACCTCGGGCACCGGCGGCGGGTTCGAGAAGTTCTGCAAGGGCGAAACCGACATCTCGGACGCCTCGCGCAAGATCAAGGACAAGGAAAAGGCCGCGTGTGAGGCCGCCGGGATCAAGTTCTCGGAGCTCCTCGTCGCCAACGACGCTCTGTCGGTCGTCGTCAGCAAGGACAACACCTGGGCGCAGTGCCTCACCACCGCCCAACTGAAGAAGATCTGGGACCAGGGCTCGACCGTCAAGAGCTGGAAAGAGGTGGACGCGTCCTTCCCGGACGAGCCGCTCAAGCTCTTCGGCCCGGGCACCGACTCGGGCACGTTCGACTTCTTCACCAAGGAGATCAACGGCGAAGAGGACAAGAGCCGTTCCGACTACACCGCGTCGGAGAACGACAACGTCCTCGTGCAGGGTGTCGCCGGATCGAAGGGTGGTCTGGGCTACTTCGGATTCACCTACTTCGAGGAGAACAAGGACAAGCTGAAGGTCCTCAAGATCGACGGTGGCGCGGGCTGTGTCGAGCCGAGCGCGGCCGCCGCTCAGGACGGCACCTACAAGCCGCTGTCCCGCCCGCTGTTCATCTATGTGAGCCAGAAGTCGATCACGAAGCCGCAGGTCAAGGGCTTCGTGGAGTTCTACGCCACCAAGATCGATGAGATCGTCACCGAGGCGAAGTACATCGCTCTCACCCCCGCCCAGAAGACGACGCTCACGAGCGAAGTCGAGTCGTTGAAGAAGGGCTGACGTGGCCATCCGCGACGTCATCAACCCCGCCGCAGGGATCGTCTCCCTGCGGCGGGGCCGCCGCCGTGTGGGCGAGCGGATCATCGAGGTCCTGTTGGTGGTCGCGGCGTCGGTGTCGGTCGCGACGACGATCGGCATCGTCGTCTCCTTGGTGCTGCCATCGATCCGGTTCTTTCGCGAGGTGAGCCTCGTGGAGTTCGTCACGTCGACCCGGTGGACGCCGACCTTCTCCGACAAGCACTACGGTGTCATGCCACTCGTCACCGCGACGATCATCAGCACACTGATCGCTGTCGTCGTCGCGATTCCGTTGGGGCTCGGTTCGGCGATCTATCTCGCCGAGTACGCCTCGGACCGGGGGCGCCGCATTCTCAAACCGGTGCTGGAGATTCTCGCCGGCATTCCGACCGTGGTCTATGGCTTCTTCGCTTTGTCGGCGATCAACCCGCTGCTGCAGAAATACTGGCCGGGAGCGGAGACTCCCGACTTTCAGAATCTGCTGGTCGCCGGCATCGTCATGGGCATCATGATCATCCCGACGGTGGCGAGCCTCTCCGAAGACGCGATGAGCGCCGTGCCGCGCAGCCTCCGGGAGGGCGCCTACGCCTTGGCGTCGTCGCCGATGCAGGTCGCCACCAAAGTGGTGGTTCCGGCCGCCATCTCCGGCATCGTCGCCTCATTCGTGCTCGGCCTGTCCCGGGCGCTCGGTGAGACGATGATCGTGACTATCGCGGGTGGTCTGACCTCCGACGGGGTGGATCTCAACCCGATTCACGGGGCGGCGACCATGACTGCTTATATCGCCAGCGTCGCGTCCGGTGACATTCCGGTCGACTCCATCGACTACACCACGGTCTTCGCCGTCGGATTGTTGCTGTTCGCCTTCACCTTCGTGCTCAACGCGTTCTCGATCCGCCTGGTCCGTCGATTCCGAGAGGTGTACGAGTGACCGCGCCCGCTGCCACCCGTCCGGCCCCGCCCACATCGGCCCCGCCTGTGGCGGATGGCACCGTCCTCACCCGGCGCCGGGTCCGCGTCGGTGACCTTGTCTTCCGGATCACCTTGCAGGCGTGTCTGACCATCGCGTTCCTGTTCCTCGCCTGGTTGATCGCCTACGCCGTCTACCGCGGATGGGATCGTCTCGACCCGCGGTTGTGGCAGAACATGCCGACCGGTCGGGTATCCCGGCTGGAGCAAGCCGGCGTGCAGTCCGCGATCACCGGAACCCTGTGGGTGATTTTGCTGACCGCGGCTATCTGCCTTCCGACGGGGGTGCTCAGCGCCATCTATCTGGAGGAGTACGCCGACAACACCAGGTGGTATAACCGGCTGCTCGAGCTCAACATTCAGAACCTTGCCGGGGTCCCGTCGATCATCTTTGGCATTCTCGGCCTCGGCGTCGTCGCTCGGCAGCTCGGGCTCGGCTTCTCCATCATCACGGCCGCCATCGTTCTGGGGCTGCTCGTGTTGCCCGTGGTGATCATCGCCACGAGGGAGGCGATCCGGGCGGTGCCGCAATCGATCCGGCAGGCGTCCTATGCGTTGGGTGCGACGAAGTGGCAGACCGTCTCCCGGCAGGTATTGCCCGCGGCGGTGCCGGGCATCGCGACCGGCTCGATTCTCGCGATATCCCGGGCGATCGGGGAGGCCGCGCCTCTGATCGTGCTCGGCGCGGTGACCTTCGTCGTGACCAACCCCACCGGCCTCATGGACCGATACACCACATTGCCTATTCAGATCTATAGCTTGATCTCCGAAGCCCAAGCGGGTTTCCAGGCGCTCGGCGCCGCCGCGATCGTGTTGCTGCTCGGCATCGTTCTCGTGCTCAACTCGATCGCAATCATCGTGCGCAACGCTTTTCGAAAGAAGTGGTGAGATGCGATGCGACCGACCTCGCCCGACGATCTACCTCGACAGGGGGCCGATATGACCACGACCACGTCGCGACCGGCGGTGCACCTCGGCGTCACCGTCCGGCCGCCCGGTTCGACGAATTCCGGGTTCGGCGTCGACGCGCCGTCACCAGCCGGCCAGGCGGATTCGGCGCCGATCATGGAGCTCTCCGGAGTGAGTGTCTTCTATGGTGACTATGAGGCGGTGAGCAGCACCACGATGCCCGTCGCCCGCAATGAGATCACCGCGATGATCGGGCCGTCCGGCTGTGGCAAGAGCACGATTCTTCGTTCGTTGAATCGCATGAACGACCTGGTGCCCGGTGCCCGGGTAAGCGGCCGGGTGACCTATCACGGGCAGGACCTCTACGCGGCGGACGTGGATCCGATCGAGGTCCGGCGCCGCATCGGCATGGTGTTCCAGAAGCCCAACCCGTTTCCGAAGTCCATTTATGACAACATCGCCTATGGTCCGCGAGTCACCGGCATGCCGGTGGACAACATGGATGACCTCGTCGAGCAGGCGTTGCGTTCGGCCGCACTCTGGGACGAGGTCAAGGACAAGCTCAAGGCAAGCGGTCTGGCGTTGTCCGGGGGCCAGCAACAGCGACTGTGCATCGCCCGCACGATTGCGGTGCGGCCCGAGGTGATCCTCATGGACGAACCGTGTTCGGCTCTCGACCCGATCGCCACAAGCAAGATCGAAGACCTGATGCACGAACTGTCGTCCGACTTCACTATCGTCATCGTCACGCACAACATGCAGCAGGCCGCACGCGTCAGTCACCGTACGGCGTTCTTCACGGCCGAGGTCGACGACAAGGGCGTCCGGCACGGCAAGTTGATCGAGTTCGACGAGACGTCGAGGATCTTCACCAGCCCCCGGGAGAAGAAGACCGAGGACTACATCACCGGGCGATTCGGCTGAGTCGATTCGCACTGCGACATCGGGGTGAGTGCGACATCGGGTGACTGGCCGTGGGGCCGGGCGACTGGCGTAACAGTCACTGTGGGGTCGGCGTGCGGTCAGGAATAGCGAGGTTGACCGCCCAACTCACCAGACTGACGATGATCGCGCCCCAGAAGGCCGACCAGAAGCCCGCCACGTGAAACGGAAGTCCCAGCTCCTGGGCGATCCAGTCGACGAACAGGAACAGCAGCGCGTTGACCACAAAGGCGATGAGTCCGAGGGTGACGATATAGAAGACGCATCCAAAGATCATGACGAGTGGCTTGAGGATGGCGTTCACCAAACCGAAAATGATCGCCACCGCGATCAGGGTGAGCGCGTCCTCGCCCGCGTTGCCACCGGAGACGCTGATGCCGGGCAGCACGGTCGCGACCCATAAGGCGAGCGCAGTGATTAGGGTCCGGATGACGAACCGCATCGTTGCCCCCTCACCTCGCCCACGGCGTCCCGGCGGCGCCACCCACGCCCCCGTCGATCGTGGGTGGCTGCCAGCCGGTGCCTACCGTGTGGGCGTGGCCCGGCGTGCCCGGAACGCGCCCCTCCCAGGCCCATCCTGAGATAACGACTCCCCCGATCGCATCCAAATCCCGAAGTTCACCGGCGAAGAGTCATCTCGGGGGGCGATGATCACGCTAGTGCGGTGGCTGTGAGGACGATCGGCGGCGCGCCGCGCACGAACTCGGGGAGGACCGATGGGTCAGCCGGAGGATTTGACCGATGCTGAGCGCGCGGAGCTGCAGAGGTTGCGGCTCACGGCCACTCGATCGCGGCGCTGGGGTCGGCGCGGCAGGTGGGCCGGAGCGACGGTATTGCTGTTTCTCGCCGCTGTCGTCGGCACTCTCGCGGTTGCCGCGACCTACGTGCGGTCCGAGGTGCTCAACACCGAGACTTACGTGGCGACCGTCGCGCCGCTCGCCGACGAACCAGCCGTGCGGGACGCGGTTTCGGCCCGGCTCGCCCAGGAGATCGTGACCCGCACCGACCTCTCCGGCCTCGCCACCGACCTGGCCAACCAACTGGAGAAACGCGGTGCCCCCACGCAGCTGTCCGACCTCACGGCGCCGCTCGTCTCGGGACTCACCTCGTTTCTGCAGCAGCAGATCAACGACCTGCTCGCCACCGAACAGTTCCGTGACCTGTGGGAGACGATCAACCGTGAAGCCCACCAGGGCCTGGTCACCGTGCTCACGGGTGAGGGAGGGCAGGTCATCAAGAGTTCGGGTGACACCGTCACCCTTGACCTCGGCGCGTTGCTCACCGAGGTGAAGCAACGCCTGGTCGCCAACGGGTTCACTCTCGCCTCCCGGGTTCCCGAGGTCTCGTTGTCCTACACGCTGTTGCAATCGGATCAACTGCCCAAACTCCGCACCTATACCCGCATTCTCAACACCGGCGCGCTGTGGATGCCATGGCTCGCCTTGGCGTTGTTCGTCGGCGGCATCTTCGCCGCGCCACAACGCCGACGGGCGATGATCACCGGTGTGGTGATGATCGCCGTGTTGTCGATCGCCGCGCTGGGACTGTTCGCGGCCGTTCGCACCTACTACCTCGATCACGCCTCGGCTGCGGCGGGTTCCCCAGAGGCGGTCACCGAGATCTATGACACCGTGCTCAGATTCCTTGTCACGTCGCTCCAGACGCTCCTCGCAGCCGCGCTTATCGCGCTCGTCGGCGGGCTGCTCGCCGGATCCAATCGGCCGGCGCGGGCGGTGCGTCGGCTGGGCAATCGGTGGCTCGACGCCGGCGGTCGGCTCCTCAGTCGCACGGGGATGTGGGCGGCTGCGACGGCCCGGGTGCTCAATCCGTTCCGACTTCCGGTGCGGGTGGTGGCGATCGCAGTGGTGGGCCTCGTGATGATTCTGCTGTCCCTGCCGACCGTGGGTGCCCTCCTGTGGGCGACGGTCGTAGCTCTTCTCGTCGTGGGAATCGTGGAGGTGCTCGCCCGGTCGCCCCAGCCGGAATGAAGCTCGCCGTCGATGGTGTTGTAACCGGGAGAAGCAGGTCCCATCAGAGTTCTGTCACCGTATTCCCAGGATATTCCCAGGGTGGAACGGAATCAGGTGGCTGCGACGTCTGTTGTGTCAGAGGCACAACCGGGGGCCGGGCATCGACGGAGGGGTCACGACGGTGGAGAAGACAACTGTAATGCTGCGCACGGACGAGGTCGCCGAGGAACGCGACCTGGTCGGTGTCTATCTGCACGAGATCTCCCGGACCCCGCTGCTCGACGCGGCCCAAGAGGTCGACCTGTCCAAGGCGATCGAGGCGGGGCTTTTCGCGGCGCATCTGCTGACCGAGGGTGCGACACTGCCCGAAGGGGTCAATCCGGACGAACTCCAACGTCTGGTCGTCGAGGGTGAAAACGCGAAAGACCGCTTCATTCGCGCGAATCTGAGGCTCGTCGTCTCGATCGCGCGGCGTTATGTCCGGTCTGGCATGCCCATGCTGGATCTCATTCAGGAGGGCAACACCGGCCTCGTCCGCGCGGTCGAGAAGTTCGACTACGTGCGCGGCTACAAGTTCTCAACCTATGCCACCTGGTGGATCCGCCAAGCGATCAGCCGTGCGATCGCACAGCAGGAACGCACGGTCCGGTTGCCCGTGCACCTGGTCGAAGACGTCAACCGCATGCGCAGCGTCGCCCGTCAGCTCACCCGGCAACAGGGCAACGATCCGGAGCCGGATCAGCTCGCGGCCGCGATGGGCGTGACTGTCGAGCGCATCGCCGAGCTGGTTCGGTGGTCGCAGGACACCGTTTCCCTGGACACCCCGGTGGGCGACGACGGCGACACCAAGCTCGGTGATCTCGTCGCCGACCGTGATGTTCCCTCGCCCGAGGAAGTGGTGCTCGCGGCCCTGGAACGCCAGCGCATCGAAGGCCTGCTCAACCACCTCGACGACCGGTCGGCCGGCATCATGAGGGCCCGCTATGGCCTTGAGGACGGGCGCGAGCACTCCCTCACCGAGGTGGCGAGCCGATTCTCTCTGTCTCGCGAACGGATTCGTCAGCTGGAGATCCAGGCGCTGGGCCGGCTGCGGGAGCTCGCCCGGGCCGAGGGGTTGCGCGCCGCGTGACGGCGATCCGACGAACCGGTCAGGCCGGTTCGTCGGGGACGGGCTGGTGCATGCCGGCCACGTGCGTCGCGCGCAACGCGAGACGCCGGCGAACGCGCCGCACCTGAACCGTGACTCCGATCACCCCGAAGACCCCGGCGACGCCGATCACCGCGACCATGATCAGGGTACGGATCGGTAGCGGCACGGTGGGGGGCGGAGTGAGACCGGCGCCAGCCAGCCCTGCCGAGGCTGACGGCGTCGGTCGGTCGAGTTCACCCGGCTCGACCAACCGGCCCACCGGTTCGTCACCGGCGACGCCGAATCCCCAGTCAAGCAGCGCTGCCGCCTGCTTCCACCCCGGCGAAGGCTCGCGTTCCGCCCCGAGCAGGGTCACCACGAGGCGACGCCCATCCTGCTCGGCGGCCCCGACATAGGTGTGTCGGGCGATGTCCGTGAACCCGACCTTGCCGCCGAGCGCACCGGGATATTGATAGAGCAACTGGTTGTCGTTCTGGATCTGGAAGCCCTTTTTGTCGCGGGGTGGTTGCGGCGGAACCGTCGCGTTGGTGGTGGCGTTGAGCCTCCGGAAGTCCTTGTTCGCGAAGCAGGCCCGCGCGATGAGCGCCAAGTCATAGGCGCTGGTGACCTGGCCTCGACCGTCGAGGCCGGACGGCGTCACGGCTCGGGTGTCCAACGCGCCCAAGCGACGAGCTTCGGCGTTCATGGCGGACACGCCGGCCCGCGCTCCGCCTTCGCCGCCGCCCAGCCGGGCCAGCACGTTCGCCGCGTCGTTGCCGGAGTTGAGAAATAGTCCGAGCCAGAGTGTCTCGACCGAATAGGTGCCGCCCAACAGCAGGCCGACGGCCGATGAGCCTGGCTCGAACGCCATGTCCTCGGCCGTGATCTTTACCTTCTGGCGAAGGTCCAGCTTCGGCAGAACCGCGGCGGCCAACAGAAGTTTCTGGACACTCGCGGGCGCGCCGAAGTTGTGCGCGCCGCATGCGCCGAGCACGTCGCCCGTGTCGAGGTCGGCGACAAGCCACGAGGTGGCGCTGAGCCGGGGCACTCGGGGTGCCTCTTTCGGGATAACCAGGCCGGTCGCGGCGAGTCGTTGGCCGCCGACCGTCGGCAGCGTGGGATCGTGGCGGGGCACGGGCGATCGGGTCGGCGACGGCACCGAGACCGTGCGGCACGAGGCCGGGCGCTTGGGCGGCAACCCGGCGGGCTCGGCCGGGCCGGCGGCCTGCCGCATCGTCGCCACAGTGGACGGTCGGTGAGGTGGTGGCGCCGCGCCGGCTGGCGCGACGAAAAGAAGCGTCGACGCGAGCAGCGCGAGTGCCGCGGTGGCGCTCAAGGGTTTCATGAGGCTCAGGGCTTTCACGGCACCCAAAGGTTTCACGGCACGGAAGGCTTTCACAGTGCCGAAGATAGCCAGCCGCGCGGTGTCGCGCGGGCGCTCTCGGCGTGCTTCCTCCTGACGAGGCCACAACTTTTTGGTCATCGAGTCGTTCACCTCATTCGTCGGACCGCGTCACGAACCCGGCGCATGTCCCTGAGCCGACGCTCATAGGTCATCGCGAGACCGACCAACACCAGCCCACCGGCCGCGAGCGGAATCCAGCGCGGCAGCAGATCCCAGAATCGGGCGGTCTCGGCCAACGCCATGATGCTCAGCACCAGCCCGCCGACGACGACCGGGGCTTGGCGGCGGTGGGTCGAGCCGATCAGCACCGTGACCGTCGCGGCGACGCCGAGGGCCAGCCGCCGCACCGGCGTGTCGCCGGGGCCGAGTGCGGCGGCGAGGGTCGGCAGGAATCCGGCCGCCAGCGCCGGCCCATAGCCGACCCAGCTGTGCAACTCGGGTCGTGACCGCGTGGCCCGCCACCCGGCGAAGACTCCCACCGCGGCGAGCGGCACCGAATAAGCCTCCACCACAGTCACCTTCCAGCTCAGCAGCATCAGCCACAACGCGGCCAATTCGCATGCGAGCCCACCGACCGTCAGGCCCCACCGGTGCCGGGGGGTGGTCTGGGGCCATAGCGCCCGGGCGCCGAGCACGACGCCCCACACGGCGCACACGAGCGCCGCGTCACCCTCCGACGTGAGTGCGAAGACGAACGCCACGGCTGCCCCCGCGTGGCTCGCCGCAGCCAACGCGTCCCACTCCTGTGCGGTGCCTCGTCGGCGTTGGCGCAGCAGCGCGCTCACGGCGAGTCCGAGGGCGGCGAGCCCGACCACGCCGAGCGCGATCCGGCCGAGACGCAGATCGACCGCGTGGCCGAGCGCGAAGACCGTGACATATCCGGTGGTGACCGCGAGCAGCCATCCGGCGGTCCGCGACGCTGGCGTGGCGCCGGCCGTCCCGGCGATGACGCCGGCGACCGTCACCGCGGCCAGCCACACAACTGTCGACCAGGGGGCGGCAAGCGCCCCGGCGACGCCGGCGCCCGCATAGGCGGCTGCGGCGGCGAGACAGATCGCCGTCGTTCGTGGCCCGCATCGGCGCACGCTGACGAACAGGCCGAGGGCGAGCCCACAGCCGAGGCTCACAGCGGCGACGGCCGGCCACCGGGCCCCGGTCGAGGCGAGGCCGACGAGAACCGCCACCGGCCCACTGGCGAGCAGTGCGATCGTCGCGGCGCGTCGTCTTCCGGTCACCGCCAGCGCGGCGATCGTCGCGGCGATGGCGCCGAGCGCCAAGGCCACCGCGTCGGCCGCGAACCCGCTCTCGGCCCGCCCCGCGGTGGGACTCAGGCCGGTTCCGGTCGGGGTGAGTGACCAAGCCCGGCCAATCCACTCGTACGGCGAAAGCAGCACCGCGACCACAGCGTCGATCACACCGGCAGCGAAGAGGAACAGTGCCGGTGCGGCGGCCATGACGGTCAGCACGGTGATGGCCGTGGATCCCGCCTGGCCCGCCGTCGGGTCCGCAGGCACGGGTGCTCGGTGATCGGGCCGCCGACGATCGGTGAGCAAAATCACGGCGAGCGCGGCCAACGCGGCACCGCCATAGACGCTCGCTGGTGCGTCCGGCTGCGCGGCCGCGAGGGTCGGCCAGACCAGCACGGAACCGATCGCCGCCACCGTCACCGCCACGAAGATCGTCGCGGCCGCTCGCCGCAGCGCGGGCACAGCGCAGACGAGAGCCCCGGTGCCGATCACCGCAGCGCGGGTCGGCCATCCGGGTGCCGCGTGGGCGGCAGTGGCCGCCGTGGCGAGCGCCGCGGGCAGCGTGGTGAGACCGGCGGCGAGGCCGATGGCGCCACTGATTCGATGGCGGGCGGCGGCATCGTCGGACCGACGGTGACTCAGCCACGCCATCGCGGTCCCGATCGCGGCAAGGCAGAAGAAGACGGTGCTCGCCAACGTCGGTCTGGAGATGCTCACCAGTCCCGCGTGTCCGCCGAGCATCGCCGCTGCGGCGAGCGCGACCCAGGTTGTTGAGGCCCGGTTCGCGACGACCGACACCACGCCGAGCAGCGCCGCCCCGACAATATCCATTGTGGACGGCGTCCACCAGGGGATCGTGACGACCGCCGGCAGAGTAATGGTGGTCACCACTCCGGTGCAGATGAGCACGGCCAACCATGCCCGGCGCGGCAGACCCGAGCCGATCGCCATCGCGGTGAGGCCGACAGCTCCGAGCACTTGCCAGTCACGCGCGCGCACGTCGACGGGCAACGGCCGGCCACTGGGCATGACGGTCACGACGAACCACATCGCCGCGATCGTGGCGATGGCGAGCACGACCACGCCGAGCAGGCCCGACATCACCAACGTGCCGCCGAGCGCGCCGTGGCGAACGGCGGCGGGTGTGCTCCGGTCACCGCCGCGTGTCACGATGGCCGATGCCAGCGACCGCGCGATGAGGCCCACTGCGGCGACTACGCCAGCGGTGAGGATCAGCGAATGCCCCGGCCAGGCGGTGTTGGCGATCGGGGCAATCGCCAACACCGCCGCGACCACCGCCACGCCGGCGGCGATCATGTGCAGTGCGGTGATCCGGGAGACCCAGGCGGCGCCAGCGATGACGACGGCTACCGCCACGACCGCTGTCCCGGCGAAGACCGTGGACGGCAGGTTGTGGGCGGTGGCCTCGGCCGAGATCGAGGCCACCGACGCGGCGGCGAGTGCGAGACAGTGCAGCACCCACCCGGCCGCCCGCAGCGCCTTAGTGTCGTCGGCGGATGTTCGGCGTGACCACGTGACGAACCCGAGGTTCGTGGCGGCGACTGCGGCGAAGGCGAGCGCCCACCCGGCGGCGCTGGGAGACATCGGCGCGATCAGCAGGGGCAGGACCGGTTGCCCGACGGCGAGCGCGATGTGAGCCGGACCACGCAGTCGGGTCATTGCGTGATAGCCGGCGGCGAGCAGCACGGTCACCGCACAGACCAGCCCGCCGAAGCGGCTCGCCGGTATGTGTGTGGCCCCAAAAAGATCGACATGCCATGCCGCGTAGCCGTCAAGGAGCACCAGCACGAAACCGACGGCCGCGAAGGTCTCGGCGGTCGCGCGGAGGCGGCGTCTAAGCGCGATCACCGGAAGAGTGAGGACCAGCATCGTGGCCGCCGCGAGAATCGCCGCGCGACCGCCGACCCCGAACGCGGCCCAGGCGACCGTGGTGAAGACGATCGCGGCGGTGCCGAGCAGAAGTCCACCAAGAATGAACAGGATGTTTTGGACTGTTCGGGTGGACGACTCGGAACTGGGCTGATGGGACTTCTCCGGTGGCGGTCCCTGTGGAGTCTCGGCGGTCGGGGGCGTCACGGCCGACGTGTGAGGGTTTCTGGGTGGCGTGGGGGTGGGCGCGAGCGACAGTGCCACGGCTCGGTCGCGTCGGACAACCGAGGCGCGCCACGCGCTGTCGGCGTCGACCCACGCCAGCCAGGCGGTCTCGGCTCGCTTCGCGAGGGTGTGCGTCTCGACGCGGAGACGGTCCACCTCGGCTCGCAGTTGGGCGGCGTCGGAGCTGTCGAGAGGCAGGGGCGCGGGCTGGACGGAGGGGTCGGCCATAGGGGCATTATGGTGCGTGACCGCACCCCGCATGCAGTGGTCGATGTCGCGGTTGCGACACCCGATCCGCGTTCGATCGTTTGCCTTCGTAAGGCAATGCGCGCAACCCCGTCCGGTGATGGCCATCATGTCGGCGAGAGCGGACCACCGGCGGGAGGTGAGGACGGCACAATGCACCGCGAATACGCATATACCGAGCGGCTAATCGGCCGCACTATCATCGTGTTCGGTGGGAGCAGCGGAATCGGCCGGGAACTGAGACACGTCGTTCACCGGTTTGGAGCGGAGACGTTCTCGTTCAGCCAAACCAGCACCGGCACCCGCACGAGCAATCATGAACACGTGCGTGAGGCTCTCGATCAGGTGCATCGCGCAACGGGCCGTGTCGACGCGGTCGTGACGGTGCTCGCCACCGGGGGCGGTGACCGTGTCGCGATCGCCGAACCCGACTCCGCGTACGCGGTGTCGGTCGTCGCCGGGCTCTCAGCACCCTATCTATGGCCGGCCATGGGTCATCTGCTCGTCGTCGCGCCGATGACCGACCCGCTCACTCGGCAGCTCCACTCACTGGCAGCCGAGTGGTCGCGGGCTGGAGCCCACGTCAGCGGCCTCACCTCCACCGCCATCGCCGGTCCGGCGGGCGTGGCGATGCGTTGCACGGACGCGCTCGTGACACACCAGTCGGAGCTCGACCCAGGGCTGGTTGGCTCAGCCGTTGGGCGGATCGGTGGGTCGACCTTGTTCGGCCAGGAAACGTTCCAGCTCGGCCCCGAGCTCCTCCGCCGTGGGTAGCGGACCGGTCTGCGCGGCGAGCAGATCGGTCGCCTCCTGACCGCGCAGGAAAGTGTCGTATTGCGTCTCCAACGCCCGAACCACTCTCGACGCTTCGTCGGATCTGTCCACCTGATGGTCGATTTCGACCCGTGCGGTCTGCGCCGCGACTCGAAGGTCCTCGGTCGGCCACAGCAGTCCGGTGGTCTTCGAGACCGCCGTGAGCAGCCGCTCGGCGGCCGCCGGAAACTCGCTCTGCGCGAGATAGTGCGGCACATGCACCGCGAATCCCATGGCGTCGAGACCACGTTGGCCGAGGCGGAACTCCAACAGGTTTCCGGCGCTGCCCGGCACATGCACCTCGCGTAGCCAGGGTTGATAGCCGGCGATGAGTTCGCGTCGAGTCGCGTGGGCGGTCAGGCCGATCGGTCGCGTGTGCGGAACTCCCATCGGGATGGCGGTGAGGCCGATCGTCACCCGCACGCCGAGCCGTTCGATGAGGCCGATCACCGCCGAGATGAAGTGTTCCCAGCGTAGATCCGGCTCCGACCCCTCCAACATCAGAAATGAGGCGTTGGCGCTGTCCTGCAGCACATGCAGCCGCAGGCGGGGCTCGTCATAGCTCTCCCAGTGGTCCTCGGCGAAGACCATCGGGGGGCGGCGGGACCGATAGTCGAGCAACGCGTCGATGTCGAAGGTGGCGATGACGCGAGACGTCAGCGAGTTGAGCAGATGTTCGCGGGCCAGCCGGGCCGCCGCGCCGGCGTCGACGAAACCGGTGAGCGCCTGGATGAGCACCGGCCGCCCCAGATCGGGCAGGTCGGCGTCGAGCCGATAGAGCTCACTTGGGTGGGGCACGTCTCGCTCCTCGTGTCGATGACCGGATGACCACTCAATTACTACTCCACCGGCATCGGCGTCGACACGCGCGGCTGCGGCACTCGCAGACGTGGGGTGAACGCGCTCGGCGTGGCCCAGCCCCGGTGTGGTTGGCTTGACGCATGTCTGCAGAAGCAACCAACGGGGACAGCGGCGACGTCGCGGAGTCCGCCTCATCCAACGAATCAGCCGCCCCGGCCGAGGAAACGACACCCAACCGGGCCGAGCGCCGGGCGAAAAAGAAGGGTACGTCCGGTCTTCCGCCCACGGGTCGAGGCAAGGTCGTGGGTCGGCCCAGCGCCGGTCACAACCCGCGTCTGTGGGCCAACCGTCGCAGCGGCTGACCAGATCATCTGATCAGCCACTGCGACCATGACGCCGACCGGCCGGGGACACCCGGTCCGGGTCCTAGGAGACGGTTGGTCGCACCTTGCGGGGCACCGGAAGTTTCCCACTTCGTCCGTCACCGGCCGATTGGCCGCGGGCGGTCCGCCACGCCCACGGCAGCACGTGCCGACGGAGCCACGCGAGATCGGCCAGGGCCGAGTCGGCCGCGCTGGGCTGGGGTGCGGGCGGCAGCGGGTCACGCCAACTGCTGTCAAAACCGGGCAACCCGAGCCCATGGGCGAGGGCATTGGCGACCCGGATGTGGCCGGCGGTGTTGCCGTGCAGTCGGTCTTCCGCCCAGAAGCGGGGATCCGAGGCGTCGGGATATGCGTGCAGGTCCACGAGAATCGCGCCGGTCCGGGCGGCGGCATCCCGTAGTTCCTCGTTGAGCGCGGCGATGCGGGGTCGCCACCGTTGTCCGAAAGGCATGTTCGGTGTCGGGTCCGGCAGGGTAAACGTGAGCACGGTGGCGCCGAGCCCGGCGAATTCGGCGAACATCTCCTCCACCGCCTTCGCGACCTGTGCGGGGTCGAACGGCGACACCATCACGTCGTTCATTCCCGCGACGATGGTGATGAGATCGGGCGCCAGATCGCGAGCTGCAGGCACCTGCTCGGTTTGGATTTGTGCGGCCAATTTGCCGCGTACGGCCAGATTCGCGTACTCCACATGAGGGTAGGCGTGGGCGAGATGCGCCGCGAGTCGATCAGCCCAGCCGAGATAGCCGCCGCTGCCGTCGTGATCCTCCAAGCCCTCGGTCGTGCTGTCGCCAATCGCCACATAGCGAGTCCATCCAGTAGCCAATTCAGCGTCTCTCCCCAGACGATCGTGGAAACCCAGTGGTGGAGTAGTCAATCTATACAAGAGGCGCTGGCGCTCGCGCGTGAGAATCGCCGCACGCGACGACGATCAGTCGATCGCATCGAGGGACACGGCGTTGGCCATCGCCTCGTTTCCTTTGTCATTGGGATGGATGTGGTCGCCACTGTCCCATTCAGCACGTAGTTTGTTGGGGTTCGCCGGATCGCGCATCACGGCGTCGAAATCGATCACCGCATCAAAATCGCTATTAGTGCGGATATATGAGTTGACCGCGAGCCTGATCGAGTCAATGGTGGGGGAATATGTCTTCGCTCCGGGCGACGCCTCATAACCACTCCACGGCATGAGTGTGCAGACGACGACCGCGAGTCCGGACTGGTGCGCGACGCTGGCGATTTGCCGCAGCGAACTGATGATTTTGTCGGGTTCGTCGTGACTGATCCAGACATCATTGATGCCGAGTTCGACGATGACCATGCGTACGCCGGTCTGGCTGAGCACGTCGGGATAGAACCGGGCTGATGCGTTGACTCCCATGGGAGCGAAGCCGAAGTCTGTTCCATCCTTGTTGAGACGATTGCCGGAGAGGCCGAGATTGAGCACGCCGGGGGCGCGTCCGTTCTCGCCGGTCTTGTTGAGTCGAGCCGAGAGATAGTCGGTCCACCGGTGGCTGGCGTTGGAGGTGCTGCCGAAACCATCGGTGATGGAGTCGCCGAGAACCGCGATCGCGCCTTCGCCACTGCGGTTGAGAACATCGACGCCGGCGAGATAAAACCAGCTGTTGGCCGTGGTCGATAGGGCCGCGCCGGAGGCGGAGGTGGTGACGTCTCCCGGTCCGATGAACGACGTCTGTTTCGCGGCCCAGTGCCAGGTCGCCGGACCGGTCGGCCCGGGCAGGAAAATACTCACCGCGACGTCGCCCGCCCACGGAATGTCCATCGTGACCGCGTCACTCACCGCGACCCCGCCGGCGGGAATCGTGACCGACTTCTGTCCGTTGAACGTCACCTCATTCGCTGAGCCCGGGGTGAGATCGCCGGCACCCGCCTCCTTCCATGGCTTCGCCAACGAGGCGTGGCCGACGGTGAGTGGCTTGGCGCCATAACGATTGGACAGTCGGATGCGTGATTTGCTTCCGCCCGCCGAGGTGTGCACGACCATCCGGATGGTCTTGTTGGTGAAGCCCTCTTTCGGGAGCCACGGGGCCGGGCCGACTCCGGCGGGTGTGAGGGCGGCCGACCACGATCCGACCCACGCCTCGGCCGGTTCGGGGGAGGTGATGCCGCGCGCTGTCGCGACCAGCGCGGTCGACGCCAGCACCGCGACGGTCACCAGAGTCAGCAGGATTTGCCGCTTCCGGGGGCTGCTCATGGATGCGAACCTTTCATAGTCATGGGAAGAATGACGCCGGTGGCGCGGGCCAGGTGAATGCGGGACGATGAAATATGTCCGCACTGTTCGACTGGCGGAAAGCATGGTGCTGCGGGCATCGTATCTCTCATGTGTGGCGAGAGGACAGTGGAGCCGGATGAGAAGTGTTCGCCGTTCTGGACCGCCACATCGACACAACTGGGGGAAGCGAATATCCAACAATAGGTCAATACTGCTCAAGAGCGAGAGCAGCGTGACAGAGAGTGCGAAAACAATGGCGTACACAGTGGAACAACGGGAAAGCTCGGACGACCGAGGCGCGCCCGGCACGAGTTATGCCCGCCGCGGCTTGGAACTGATCGCCTCCTATGGCGACACCGAGGCAATCGTCGCGCGCGACGGTCGCAGATTCACCTATCGTCAGGTGCATGCGGAGGTGACCACGCTCGCCGCTCGGTTGTGGCGGCACGGGATCCGACCGGGAGCCGCCCTCGGCGTCTTGGTGAGCAATCCCGCTGAGGGCATTTTTCTGCAGCTCGCCGCCCACCTGCTGGGTTGCCGCACGGCTTGGACCGCGCATAGCACCCCAGAGTATTTCCGTCGTGACTTCATTGGTTTCGCCGAGCTTGATGCGTTTATCTATGACGCTCGCGCACCGCTGAATCTCGGTCACGGTTCGGGTGCGTTAGGCGAACTCGGTCGAGAGATGGCGGACGCGGCCGCCCCGTTGCCGGTCTTCTGTTTCGGCCCCGGCGGCGCCGGGCCGGATCTCCTCGACGGTCCTTTGGAGACCGAGTTGCCATTCGACCCGGCTGCGGTGACCGCGTCACCACAATCGCTATATCAGACCAGTGGCACGACCGGCACGCCCAAACTCGTGCATCACCGCCATGATCTCTTCCTCGACATGCTGAGTTTCGCCGAGCGGTTCGCCTCCAGCGACGCACCGCGACTGCGCCATCTCGTCGCCACCGGTTGCTGGCATGTCGGCGCTCAGACCGCAGACCTGATGACCCTCTTCAGCGGCGGTCTGTTGGTGATGGTCGAGGGAGTGACCAACGAAATCTTTCTTCGAACGGTCGAACGGGAACGGATCAGCAGCTCGCTGTTGTCACCCGCGATGCTTTATTCCTTGCTCGACGATCCGCTCCTCGACGACGTCGACATGAGCAGCCTGCGCAGCCTCACCATCAGCGCGGCCCCCGCGTCGCCGGCTCGCCTCGCGCAGGCGATCGACCGGTTCGGCCCAGTGCTGCGCATCGTCTATGGCATGAGTGAGGTGCCATTCATCACCGCATTGCCCGATCTCGACCACGTTCCCGGGCATCCGCAGCGCCTCGCGTCATGCGGCCGGGCCTGGCCAGGAATGCGGGTCGAGGTGCGTGACGACGCGGGCGGCGACTGTGAGCCCGGGATCGACGGCGAGGTCTTCGTCGCCGGACCATATGTGATGGGCGGCTATTGGCGAATGCCGGAACTCACCAGGCAGACCCTGGTGGGCGGCTGGCTCGCCACCGGCGACATCGGGCATTTCGACGAAGAGGGTTATCTCTATCTCGTCGACCGCGCGAAAGATATGATCATCACGAGTCTCGGTGGGGTCAACATCTTCTGCCGTCCGGTCGAAGACGCCCTCGCGACGCACCCACACGTGCGCGCTGCGGCCGTGATCGGTGTGCCCGACGACGAGGTGGGTGAAGTGGTGCACGCATATGTGCAGACCATCGAAGGGGCTACAGTGACCGCCGACGATCTGCGCGCACACGTCGTCGCCCGACTCAACGAGCTGTGGGCGCCGAGGACCGTCGACTTCCTCGATGATTTTCCGCTCACGGGATTCGGCAAAGTGGACAAGAAGGCATTGCGGTCGCGTCACCTCGCGACGGCACGAGGCGGCGTCGACCACGATGAGTCGATGACCGCGGCGAGTCAGGAGAACCGATGACACCACCGGGCATCGAGTCGCGACCGGTGCGGGCGGAACCGACCGGAACAAGGTCCGATTGGTACAACGCCACCCGGACGGCCCAGCTGTGCGCCGACCTCGCCACCCGCGCGTCTTTCCTCGTCGTGGCGTGGTTGATGTTGGCCGACTCCGCCGACCTGAGTCGACTCGCGACCGTGTCGGCGGTGCAGGCCGCCGTCTATCTCATCGGCGTCCCGCTAGGGGTGCGCTTGGCCGACCCAGCGGGCGGCGTCGGGCGTACCCTGCCCATCGCCGTTGGCGCGGATCTCGTGAGCGCACTCGCACTCGCCGGACTCGCGTTCGTCCACAGTGGGCCACTCGCGCCGTTGCTCGTCGGCGCGGCCGTGACCGGACTCAGCCGAGCCATCGGAGATCGGGCACACGACCTGCTTGTGCCGGACCGGCCCGAGGTCGACGACGACGTCTTCGCGGTGCCGCCCCGAGAGCTCGTCGCGCGGTCGCTCGTCTTCCTCGGCGCGGCGGCCGTCGCGGCACTCACCACCGTGCTTGGTGCGATCGGGGCGCTGTGGCTCAGTGCGATGCTCGCAGTCACCGCCGGAGCGATCGTCTCGTGGAGGCGGCCAACAACGGCCGTCGCCGACCCAGCGCAGCCTCACGCCGACCCGGCCGCGGCGGTCGCCGACCCATCCTCGCGACTGCCCGGCGCTCTCGCTGCCCTCGTCGAAGAGCCGGCCGTACGGCGTTTCGCCGTGGCGCTGCTCGCGGCGACCCTCACCGGTCAGGCCGCCGCCGTGCTCGCCGTCGCCTCCTGGAACCGCGACGTGATGACATCGGCCGACGGGCTCGGACTGCTCGCGGGCGCGTTCGTCGCCGGATTGGTCCTCGGTGGACTGCTCAACGCCGGGCTGACCCGCCGGCCCGCACGCCTAGCCGTGGCCGCCGCCGGCTATCTGACCGGTGGGGGCATTGTCGCCATCGCGTCAGGCATCGCGCCGACGACGTTGCTCGTCGTCGCCGCCGCGATCGTCGCCGGAGCCGCGTCGGCCACCGTCGCACCGGTCGCCGGGGCGCTGGTCTCCGACCGGCTGCCGCCGCGACTGCGCGGCGTCGCGGGTGCGTCGGTCGGATCGGTCGTGACTCTCGGCCTCCCGATCGGGGCGATCGCCGGGGCCTGGCTGCTCGGGCGGTGGAGTCCCGTCGTCACCGTGCTCGTCGCCACGGGTCTCTTCCTCGTCGCGTTGCTGGTGCCGGTCATCGCCGCAGGCGTGTGGTCACCGGCGACCGACTCTGCGCGCGGCGTCGCGGCCGCGCCCCGCCTTCCGAGCCGAGTCTCCGTCACTCTCGCCTACACCGACGGGCAGTGGCTGGTGGAGGTGCGTCGGGGCAGGGCCCTGATGGGTAGCCGGCACGCGGTGAAGTCGACCGAGGCGATGAGCCTGCTGGCGCTTCTCGACGTGCCGGGAGTGCACTCGGGAGTGGAAGAGGCGCTGACCACCGATCACGCGGAGGCGAGTCGCCACGTGGAGCGGATGCGCACCGAACTGGCCGAGCTGGAGGCGAAACTCACCGGGCTCACCGAGATGGTGGAACAGGTCGATGTGCGCCCGCCGCCGGCGGGCCCACAGATCAGCGCTTCGCCTCGAGAGTGAGCCACAATTCGTCGTACCCTCGAAGAATCATTTGACGTGGAGCCGGCGGTTTCTCGGCCAGGACGATCGGGTCGAACTGGTCGAGAAACCGGACGAAGCCGCGTTTGCCTTCGAGTCGGGCGAGCGCGGCGCCCACACAGTGATGGGCGCCGATTCCGAAGCTCAGCGGGGCCGGACCTGAACGGCCCGGGGTGAACGTGTCGGGGTCGGCGAAGCGCCGCGGGTCCCGGTTGGCCGCGCCGAGCAGCACCATGATGCGCTCGCCAGCGGCCACGGGCTCGCCATCGATCGCCGTGGGCTCGGCGGCATAACGCATGACGAAGTGCACCGGAAGTTCGAAACGCAGCACCTCCTCGACGAAATCCGCCCACCCGTCGGGCTGGGCGCGCAACGCCGGCACGAGCTCGGGGCGCTCCAACAGCAGCGCGAGCCCATTGCCGAGCAGGTGGGTGGTGGTGACGAATCCCGCGTTGAACAACACGATGAGGTTCGCGAGCAGCTCCTCCGGCGAGAGCGGCGCATCCTCGGCGTCGGCGGCCTGAGTGAGCGCCGTGACTACGTCGTCGCGGGGCTCGGCCCGTCGGGCGTCGGCGAGACGGGCGAAATAGTCCGCGAGCTCCATCGACGACTCGTCGGCGCGACGCATTCCCTCCACAGTGGATCCACCAAGTTCGAGGATCGCCCCGATCGCCAGCGCCCGTGGCTGATACCACTCGCGGTCCGAGTCCGGCACCCCGAGCAGCTCACCCATCACGTCGCTCGGCAATGGATAGGCGAATTCGGCCATGAAATCGATGGGTTGGGACGCGCGAGCGGTGATGCTCGTGAGAAGCCGGGTCGCGATCGCGTCGATCGCCGGCTCCATCGCGGCGACCCGGCGGGCGGTGAATACCTGATTGAACGTGCGCCGCATCCGCGCGTGTCGGGGCTCGTTGGTGAACATCACCGAGTTGAACAAGACCGACCGGGTCGGCTGGTCATGCCACTCCTCGGCCGTCGGCTGGGGGGCATCGATGACCCGAAGGCTCGGGTTGCGCAGCACGGCGCTCACCGCGTCATAGCCGGTGACCGCCAGATCGATGCCGTTGCCACCCTCGACTCGGTGCACCGTGCCGGCGGCATGCATCGCCGCGTAGTGGGCGTATGGATCGACACGACCCTCCGGTGTGGACAATGCGGCCAGGGATATTGTCGATGTCATGCGTCGCCACGCCTCTCGATGTTCGGTGATCCGAGGCTCGTGCCCCGCGACATCTCGCGCAGCACGGCTGTCAGCTGATCGGCGTCGGGCTGCACGGCGAGGTCGAGTTCTCGCGCGAACGGCAGCACCGCGCCGTCGGGTCGGGTGATGCGGCGTGGCGCCGAGGCGAGCTCGATCTGTTCCACCACTGTGGAGATGATCTCGCCGCCGATGCCGCAGGCGCGGTTGGAGTCGTCAATCACAACCAGCCGGCGGGTCTTGCGCACCGACTGGAAAAGGCCTGACCAGTCGAAGGGATGAAGCGAGCGTGGGTCGAACACCTCGACGGAGATCTCATCGGCGACGGCCTCGGCCACCCCCAGTGCCGTCGGGACGAGATGTCCGACGGCGACCACGGTGACGTCGGTTCCACTGCGACGCACCGCGCCGACGCCGAGCGGCACCGGGCTGAGCGCGGCCAGATCGACATCGTCTCGCAGGGTGAGCGCGGCTGCCGGCGCGAAAAGCACGACCGGGTCGTCATCGCGGATCGCGGTGGCGAGCAGCCCATAGGCGTCAGCCGGAGTGGACGGAACGGCTGTCTTCACCCCCGCGTGCACGAAGAGACTATATGGATGATCGGAGTGCTGGCCGGCCCATCCAGTCTTCGAACCAGATCCGGGTACGAAGTAGGTGACCGGCACCTTGACCTGCCCGCCGGTCATGAGAGAGAACTTGTGGGCCTGGTTGACGATCTGTTCGAAGACGAGAAAAAGCAGTGAAGGGATCTGAAACTCGATGACAGGCCGCATTCCCGCGAGCGCGGCGCCGGTGGCGAAACTCGTGAAAGCCTGTTCGGAGAGCGGCGTGTCGACCACTCGGTCCGGCCCATATGTGGCGAGCAAACCGGCGGTGACGTTGTTGACCGCCACCCCGATGTCCTCGCCGAAGACGCAGACAGCCTCGTCTCGGGCCATCTCGTCGTGCAGGGCCCGTTGAAGTGCCTTGAGATAGGAGAGTCTGGCCATGCCTAACGCGCCTCCGCCGACGTGGTGTTGGTCAAGGACCCGTCACCCGCGCGCACACGCAGCCCGGTGGCATAAAGGTGATTCATCGCGTGGGCCGGGTCCGGCCTTGGGCTCTGTCGTGCGAACTCCACCGCGGCGTCTATGACGGTCTCCACCTCGGCGTCGAGGCGAGCGCGGTCGGTGTCGTCGAGTCGGGCACCCTGGACCGTCAGCGGATCACGAGACCGGCCTCGCGTCACCTCCTCCGGATCGCGATAGTTGGCGCGGGCGGAGTGCTCCCAGGTGTGGTGCGCGTCGAAGCGATAGGTGTGACACTCCAGCAGGGACGGGCCCGCGCCGTCGCGCGCCTGCCGCACGGCCTGGGTCGCGGCGTCGAGCACGGCGCGCGCGTCCATTCCGTCCACGGTGGACGTGGGGATGCCGAACGCCTCGGCGCGCCCGGTGATGCTGCCCGCGACGCCCCGCTCGACGGTGAGCGTGGTGGCATATCCGTTGTTCTCGCAGACGAAGATGACCGGGACCCGCCATAGTGCCGCGAGGTTGAAGGTCTCGAGCACAACGCCTTGATTGACAGCGCCGTCACCGAAGAAGCTCACCGCGACCTGGTCGCCACCGGCACGCCGGGTCGCCCACGCCGCGCCAGCGGCGATCGGCGCACCCGCGCCGACGATCCCGTTCGCGCCGAAGATCCCGAGGCTCACGTCCGCCGCGTGCATTGACCCGCCCCGCCCCCGGTTGAGTCCGTCGACCCGACCGGTGAGCTCGGCCATCATTCGCAGCGGGTCGGCGCCCTTGGCGAGCACGTGCCCGTGGCCACGGTGGGTGCTGGTGATGACGTCGTCGGGACGCAGCGCCGCGCAGACACCCGCCGCGATGGCCTCTTGGCCGATGTAGGGGTGAATGCCGCCGATGATCTCCCCGGAACGCACGAGGTCGATGGCCCGCTCGTCGAACCGGCGGATCAGCCGGATCATGCGGTATAGCTGTGTGTCCATAATGGTCATGTTCGAAGCACCTCCCAGGCGCCGCCCTCGATGGTGCGGATGTGCTCCGGCGCGAAGCCTGCGGCGACGACGAGCGCCTGATAGCCCGCCGCGGTGCGGTCGTGGCCGTCGAGGGTCACGAGCATCAACAGGTCGACGAGGTTGGGCGGCGCGGCGTTACCGCCGCCGGGCTCTGGACGCACGTCTTCGCAGATGAACAGGCGGCTTCCCGGTGCCATGGCCGAGCGCACTTGTCGCAAGATCGCGACGGCGTCGTCGTCGGTCCAGTTGTGCAGCACGCGAGACAACAGATAGGCGTCGCAGCCCGTCGGCAGTTCGGCGAAGAAACTCCCCTCGACGCACTGGACCCGGCCGGCGAGCCCCGCGGCGTCGAGGCGTTCCCGTGCCAGCCGCACCGCACCGGGCAGTTCGACCAGCACCCCCCGGCGGCGTGGATGATCACGGAGAAGCTCGATGAGCAGCGCGCCGGTGCCGCCGCCGACGTCAACCACAACGGCGTCGGCACCGATCGCGGCGCCATCGAGATCGGCGGCGTGAGGCTGACTTCCCATCGACGCGTTGAAGTGATCGGCCACGTCGGGGTGTTCACCGAGGTAGTCATAGAACGACTGGCCATAGACGTGTTCGAAGGCCGGCCGCCCGGTGCGCACGGTCCGCCCGATCTCCGCGAACGAACGGAAGATCTCGTTGCCCTGCACCAACGCATGGGATCGCACCGAGCCGGGGACGCCCGTGCGCAGAAGATCACTCACCGGCGTGAGGCCGAACACCCCCGGCTCGGGTTCGGTGAAGTAGCGCAACGCCGTCAAGGCACGCAAAACGCGGGTGAGCGCCTGTTCGTCGGCGTCACACAATGCGGCGAGCCGGCCGACGGGGACGGGTCCGTCGGCGAGCAAGTCGGGCAGACCCAGGTCGACCACCGCATAGAGTCCCTGTGCCACCCAGCTGCCGGCGAGCACGTTGAGCAGTTTGGCCCGGGCGAGCTGGGTGTGCCGATCGAGGTCGTCGGTCTCCGGCAGGGTCATCGTCGGTGTGGGGATCAGGCGGCCGAGGCGCGCCAGGTCACCGGGCAGTAGTCCGGGTCGGAATAGTCGGGCTGACCGGCGTCCGTCGTGCGCACCAGCACATCGTGGTTGTAGACGACCGGAGACCCGTCGGTGAGCGCGAACGGGCGATAGGCATTGTCGCCATCCTGCAGGTGCATGGCGATCGAGCGGCGGGGGCGGTCGGAGAGGTTGAAACCACTCGCGTGATAGGTCTTGCAGTGATGGAAACTGATGTGCCCGCGCGGGATCTCCACCGGAACCTTGCGCACCTCCGCGTTGTTGTATTCGGCGTTGCGTTCCAGCAGCGTCTCCAGCTCAGAGTTGTCGCGCGCGGCGAAGTGCTGCGTGGTGCTGTCGTCGTTGCCGAGTTCCTTCCATAGGTGGCTGCCGTCTGCCATGGTGATCGTTCCCATGTGTTCGGTGCAGTCGTGGAACGGGATGAACGCGGTGAGCATCTTCTCGGAGGTGCAGGTCGCCCAGTAGTGCTTGTCGAAGTGCCAGGGCACGATATTGCTCGTCTCTCCGGCGATCGGCGGTTTATAGATCATGGTCGCCTGGAACATTCGGATCTCGTGCGTCTGTGCGAGCAGAGCGGCGACCGCGCCGACGAGCGGCTTGCTCAGAATCGACCGGATCTCATTGTGCTCATACTGCACATAGTCGTTGTGCCGCTGGATGTCGCCCTTTTCCGGCTCCCAGTAGGCCAACCGAGGCGGCCGGACCGGCAGAATCCGGTCGCGTTCGCCGGCGTAGAACCGGTCACTCGCGCTGGTCAAAGCGTCGAGTTCCGCATCGGTGAAGAGCTTCTTCGACAGATACCAGCCATGCTCGGCATAGAATTCGACGTCCTCCGGAGAGGGAAGCAGCTCGCGCTCCTCGTCGGTGAGGGTGAATTGCGGGGCGGACACTCGCGACCTCCAGCGTTGTTCGGGTGATGGGTGGTTGTGATGACGGTTCTGCTGATTGTCGCCGGCGTGGTCAACGGAGGCGTTGTGCTGTCGCCGTCTTTTGTGGACACCGCGAGACGCGGACGGATACGCAGTCGGCGCGCCGCGCAGTGGGTTCAGTGGGCTGAGCCGGGCAGTGCCAGCTCGCGCTCCTTCGCTTCGTACAAAGCCTTGATGTTGCTGCTGCCGAACGTCAGCGCGCCGTGGCGTTCGATGACCTCCAGGAAATATGTCCGGCGTACGTGCATTGACTGCGTGAAGATCTGGAACATCTGACCGCCGTGATCTCGGTCGACGAGCACACCCAACTCGCGCAGGTCGTCGAGGGGCAGGTCGACCGCGCCGAGCCGATCCTCCAACATGTCGTAGTAGGTGGCCGGGGTGTCGGCGAATCGGATGCCACGCGCTCCGAACGTGCGAACCGCGGTGATGATGTCGTCGGTGAGGAACGCGACGTGTTGCACCCCCGCCCCGCCGTGCCACTGGAGGAAATCGTCGATCTGGCCCGGACGGCGGGTGGTGTCCGGCTCAAGGAAGGTAAAAGTCGCCAGCCGAGACGGGCATTGAACGACGGCCGAGTCCATGCCCTGGGTGCCGACTTCGATGTATTCCGAGAATATCTGGTCGAAACCGAACGCCTCCTGATAGAAGCGCGAGGTGGTGGCTAGTTCGCCAGCGGGTAGGCAGATCGCGAGATGGTCGATAATGGACAGGATCTCGTCGCCCGACTCCGGGTCGGCGGCGATTTCGTCGAAGAGCCCGGGAAGGAAACGCCCGCCCGGCCCGTGTCGTTCGATCAGTCGATGGGTGACATCGCCGAAACCGGAGACCATCGCCGTCACAGCGGAGTCGTCACCCCGGACATGTCGAGTGGGTGGCTCGATCGCGGCGGCGCCGTTGCCGATCGCTCGGTCGAACGATGCGGCGACGTCGTCGGTGGCGAGCGCGACGACAGCAACGCCATCACCATGCGCAGCGACATAGCGGCTTGCTGGGTGATCGGCGGTGAGGCCCGTGGTGAGCACAAGCCTCGTGTCGCCGTGTCGCAGCAGCAGCGATGACTGGTCCGGCCGACCGGTCGCGGGTCCCGCCTCGCCGGTGACTCGAAAACCGAGCGTTGAGCACAGCAGGTAAGCCGCCTGCCGGGCATCCCCGACATACAGCTCAAGGTGGTCTATTCCAAGGATCTTCATTCAGGACCTACCTCGTGCCGTCCGGAGTGGAGAGTTGCTGCCACGCTAACCCGCTCCTGAATAAGTCTCAATACCTAAGTCCGACACATGATTGACCTTTTCGGACGGTTGATGGTGTGTCAACGCGTTGAGGGGCCGCCACTGAATCGGCTCTGCCGGGTGGTGGGCCGGCCGATGAGCAGACTCACGTTGTGCCCGCCGAAACCAAAAGAGTTAGTTAGCGCTGCCTCAATCGACTCCGGCCGCGCCGAACCCTGAATATGATCGCCGGCACAGACAGGATCCGGATCGTCCAAATTGAACGTTGGCGGAAGCAGCCCATGACCGACTGCCATGGCACAGACCGCCGCCTCGACGACACCGGATGCGCCGAGCATGTGTCCAGTGTGGCCCTTGCAGGAGCTGACCGGTGGAGTGTCATCGCCAAAGACGGTCCTGATCGCCGTCGTCTCCGCCTGGTCACCGAGTTTCGTGCTGGTGCCGTGCGCGTTGACATAACCCACGGCAGAGGTGTCGAGCCGCGCATCGGCCAACGCCCGACGCATGCACTCGGCGGCTCCCTCGCCATCGGGTCGAGGAGTCGTGGGGTGGTGCGCGTCTGTCGTCGCGCCCCAACCGAGCACGGTGGCATATCCGGCGGCGCGTCGGGCATCGGCGTGTTCGGCGCGTTCCATGATGAAGACTCCGGCGCCCTCGGCGAGCACCAGACCGTTGCGCCGACGATCAAAGGGGCGGCTCGCCTCACGAGGTTCGGCCCAACCCCGGGCGAGCGCCCGCGCGTTGCCGAAAGTGTCCGCCAGCGTGGGAAACAGCGGAGCCTCCCCACATCCGCAGACCACCACGTCGGCCTCGTCGGCGCGCAAGATGCGCACGGCCTCGGCGATCGACTGCGCGCCAGCGGCGCAGGCGGTGCCGATCGAGGAGCTATATCCGCGCAGCCCATATTTGATGGCGATCCGCGCGGTCGCCATGTTGGGCAACATTCCGGGCAGCAGGTAGGGGCTCACGGCCACCCGCCCCCGCTGAGTCCGGCCGACCACCTGCGATTCGAGCGTGGCGAGCCCCCCGGTGCCCGAGACCACGGTGGCGACCCGATAGGGGTCGACGTCGCGGCCGACCACCAGATCGGCGTCGGCCATCGCGTCGGCCGCCGCCACCAACGCGAGCACGATATATCGGTCGAGAGTCCGAGACTCGGGACCGGGCATCACCGTTGCCGGGTCGATCGGCTCGGAGGCCCCCATCACCTCAACCGATCCGAACGCCGGGTGGTCGGGTGGTGGCGGAACCAGACCCGACCGGCCCGCGCAGAGCGCGTCGAAGATCGTGCGTGGACCACGACCGAGTGGGGTGACCAGCCCGATGCCGGTCACAACGACGTCGGGCCGCTGTTGCGCACTCATGACTGCCGTGCCGAAGCGAGCTCGGCGAGGTGCCGTTGCCGCATGAGAAACTTGCGGACCTTGCCGGTCGGTCCGACGACGATGTCGTCGTCGGTCACCGGCACGACCCGGCGCAGCGTGCGTGCCACCTGCGGGTCGAGCGCGGCGCGAATCGCGTCGCTGTGATCGATCTCGGGGTCCGCGTCGGCGGCGAGCAGCAGAAGCACATCGGTGACGACACGACCGTCGTCGTGCACCGCGACGACCGTGCAGTCACGAACCTGGGGGCACTGGGCGAGGATCCGCTCCTCAGACATCGCGGTATAGAGCCATGCACCGTCACCGAGGTCGACGGCGTCGACGGCCCGGTCCATGTGATAGTAGTAGCCCTCCGAGTCGCGATACATCAGGTCGCCGGTGAGGTAGTAGCCGGCGAACCGGTTGCGATAGGTGTTGACCGAGTCGTTCCAATAGCCGAGCGCGAGTGTCGGAGACTTCAGCCCCAAGTGTCCGACGACACCGTCCGGTAGGTGCTCGCCGGTCGTGAGGTCGAGCAACGCGACGTCGGCGAAGACGTGCGGGCGACCCACACACCGGCCATAGCGTTCGGTGTCGGAGCGGTGGCTGACGTGGAAGGCGGAGTGTCCCATCTCCGTCGAACCGATTCCGTCGACGAAGGTCGACCCAGAGACTCGCACGATGCCGTCCCGGGTCACGGTCTGATGACTGCCGCAGGCGACAAGGCGACGAATGTGTGCCTCGTGTGCGCAGTCGCCGGTGTTGAACCAGATCGCCACCGAGCTGAGGTCACGAGTGGACAGATCGTGCCGCGCGAGTTCGGCCCAAGTGACCGCGAAACCGAAGACGCCTGTTGGCTTCCACTGCTCGATGGCGTCGATGATCACGTCGGCATCGTCCTGAGTGGAGAGAAAGAGCAGATCGGCCCGGTTGCACAGCGCTTGGTTGACGGTGAGAATGCCCGCTGTGTGCGGCGCGGGCAGCGCGCTGAGCACCCGCTCGGTGCCCTGGGCGCGGGGCACCGACAGTCTGATGCTCCGGGTCGCGGCGAAGAGGCTGCTGTGTGAGTGCACGACCGCGGCTGGCATGCGCGTGGTTCCCGACGAGTGGGTGATCGCGATCGGGTCATCCGGATGGTGTCGATAGGCAGTCGGCGCGTGGGCCGGATCAGCGGTTCCCAGCTCGTGGGCGTGGCCGAGGATGGGCGTCGCTATGTCGTG
This sequence comes from uncultured Actinomycetota bacterium, assembly GCA_963736695.1. Lineage (GTDB taxonomy): Bacteria > Actinomycetota > Actinomycetes > Mycobacteriales > Micromonosporaceae > CAVTPU01. Next base: position 1,421,200 of record CAVTPU010000001.1, on the reverse strand, counting down.
GTCGGCCAACCGTCGCGCGTGGGTCTCGTCGGTGATCACTCCGACGGCGCGGAGCCTGCGGATGTATTCCGCCGCGATCTCACCTGGCATGTTCGGGTTCATCAGCGCCGGGATCGCGCCGATCCGGTTGAGCGCCATGAAGGTGAGGAAGCAGTCGGCCGCCGCGGTGACATAGACGGCGACGGGGTCGCGCGCGACGACACCGTGTTGGTGAAGCCATGCCGCCCGCGCCCGGATCCGTTCGTCGAGTTCGGCGAGCGTGAGCGGATGCCGCGCGGGATAGGAGTCCACCGACGTGTCGAACGCGAGCCCGGGACCGTTCGGATCAGCGCCGAGCTCGAGAAGTCGGGCCACGACGTTGCCCGCGCCGAGTTCGGGATCGGCGGCGAGGATCGCGCGCAGTTTCTTCACGGTCATGGCAGGTCCTCCGGAACTGGCGATCGGGTGGGAGCGGTGTCGACAGACGAGACAAGAAATGCCTGAGCCCGGTCGTCGGCGGGGTCTTGGGTCGACTGGGTGACGACGACGATAAGTGCGGCGTCGGCGTCGCCGTCGCGCAGAAGGTCGGCCGCGACGGCGATCGGTTCGGCCAGATCGGTGGACGCCGGGCTCAGACAGACGACAGGGCCGCGAAGCCGCCACGTCGCGGCGAGGTGCCCGGCGACGGCGTTTGGCACGGCCTGGAAGAAGAACAGAGGAGCGACCCGGCTGCCGGCGTCGACCGCGCGCGCGACCGCGACGGCCGTGACGACGTCGCCCGTGGGGCTGGCGATGACGATCGCGGTGCGGTCGGCCCACTCGACGAGATCATCATCGTCGCACTGGCGCAGGCAGCGACCCGCGACTTCGGCGACGAGGGGGCTGAACGACGACGCGATGAAACCGGCGATCGGTGCGGGCGCGGGATCGTCCGCGTGCGCGGGCCAGTGCGCGTATGTGATGAGCGCGAGCCCGGCCGCGTCGAAAAGCCCGAGCGCGGACTCGGGGGCTCCGGCGCGGAGACGTTCGATCACGAGACACCCACTACGAGGGCCGTGTTCGCTCCGCCGAAGGCGGAGTTGAGACAGAGTGCGGTCGGCGGCCCGGTGAGTGGCGCCGACTCGACGACCACATTGAGTGGGCACTGATCGTCAGGTCCCAGAAAGCCGGCGTTGATCGGCAGCCGCCGCTGACGCAGGGCAAGGATCGTGGTCACGAGTTCCACCAGCGCCGAGGCCTCCAGAGCCTGACCGTGCAGCGACTTCGTCGAGCTGACCGGGATCTCGCCGGCCTGCTCGCCCATCACCCGCCGCAGCGCGGTGCTTTCAGCGATGTCGCTCAGCGTCGATCCGGAGCCGTGCGCGTTGATATACCCGAGGTCGACTGTGGAGATGCCGGCTCGCCGCAGCGCCGCGTCGATAGCCCGCGCCAGCCCAGAGCCCTGCGGATCGGGCTGCACAGCGTGATAGGCGTCGCCCGCCCGGCCCCATCCACGGATGGTCGCGCTGATCGGGGCGTGGCGCGCCTGCGCGGAGTCGGTCGACTCCACCACGATCGCCGCGACCCCATCGCCGAGCAGAAGGCCGGTGCGTCCGACGCTAAACGGTCGCACCGATCCGTCCGTGGACAGTGCCCGCCCGGCGTCGAAGAGCGCGAACTGGTCGGCGTCGACCAGATAGCCGGCGGCCACAACGACCCGGTCGGCGTCGCCTCGACTGATCATCGCGGCACCGTCGGCGACGGCGGTGCTCGCCGCGACACACGCGCTGATATATACCCTGGTACGGGCGGCCAGCCCGCAGACGCGACCCAGCTCAGCCCCGAATGCGCCGCCGCTGTGCTGCGGCCGGTCGCGGGCCGCCGCCCGCGCGATCGCCGGATCACAGTGCACGGCGAGCAGCAGCGGTGTGGTGGCACGTTGCTGCTCGCCGAGCCCGGCATCGGCGCACGCCTCGGTGATGACCGCGGTCAGTTCGGTGAAGAGGTCCGGCTCGCCGGGCAGCGTCGCCGCGACACGCGACCGTCGCGTGTCGACGGCGAATCGACTCACCGGGGTGAACGCCGGGGTGCCGGCGAGCACGCCCTCGATGAGGGCGGCGGCTCCCCGGCCATAGGCCGAGGTCGCAGCCAGCCCGGTGATCTGGGCGGGGCGCAACGGTCGACCGATGGGCAGGTCAGTCATCGCCCATCCTGCTTCAGCACCTCACCGATCACCTCGACCGCGCCGGAGACGGTCGCCAGTCTGGTGAAGGCGTCGTCGTCTAGGTCGAGAATGATGTGATAGCGCTGCTCGACCTGATGCACCAACCACGCCAGCTCCAGCGAGTCGAGGCGCTCCTGGACCTGTTCGACTGGACGGTCCCGATAGGTCGCGACCATCGCCACGACGTCGTCCCTGGTCGGAGGGGTCTGCTGGGTCACTAGGCCGGCCCGGAGCTATCGCCGATCGCGGCCCGCGCGCTGATGGCGGCCGCGAACTCGCCGATGGTCCACGTCGCCATCTGTTCGGACTCGTCGTCGGCGAATCGCACGCCGTATTCGTCTTCGACACGCACGGCGAGTTCGGCCACCGCGAGTGACTCGAGGTCCGCTCCGGCGGGTCCGATCGGGGTATCCCCAGTGATGTCATCGATCGGATAGTTCATCTCGCCGATCGCGGAGATGAGAAATTGTTGAACGTCGGAGTTCACTGCTGCGTTTCCTTTCGTAGTGGATCCAGCTGGAAGGTGTGGGTCGGCGACGTCGGGGTCATGACGCTGAGTCGATCGCCGGTGGTGCCGCGCGCAGCACGGTTCGGTCGCGGACCAACTTGCCAGTCGCGGTGCGAGGCATGGCGGACACCACATGAATGACCCGCGGGCGTTTATAGGCGGCGAGCCGTTGTCCGAGTTCGGCCTCGATGCCGGCGACCAGCCCCGGGTCGGCGACCGACATATATGCCTCGATGCCGTCGGCGAAGACCACGACGGCGCCGGTCACGCCCGGCAGAGTCGCGAGAGTCTGTTCCACTTCGGTCAGGTCGACCTTGAGTCCCCCGACCGATACCTGAGAGTCGAGCCGTCCGTGAATGCGCACCAGCCCGTTGTCCGGATCGACCGTTCCGGCGTCCTTGGTGTGCAGCCAACCGTCGGTCCAACGGCTGGGGTCCGAGAGTCCCACATACGGCGAAGCAGGCATCTCCACCAGCAGTTCGCCGTTCTCGGCCCGCATCGTGATGCCAGGAGCCGGTCGCACGGCGGGCCGGTGCGCGCCATGAAGGTCGGTCGCGATGACCCCGACCTCAGTCATGCCGTACATGTTGCCGAGGGTCGTCTGGAAGCGGTCGACGAAGCGGAGAGCCACCTCGGGCCGGACCAGCTCGCCACCGGTGGTCATTCGGGCCAACTGGGGCAATGGCGGTGGTTTCTCCACAGAACTGAGCAGTTCAATGTGGAATGGGACACCGAGGAGAGTCGTGGGCTCGGGTCGGGCGGCGACGGCGGTGAGTATCGCGTCGACAGTGAGCCGGGGTGGCAGCACGAGTTCTGTATGCGAATGTAGGCAATAGAGCAGTCCGCCGACCAAACCGAGCACGTGTACGACCGATGCGAGCAGCACGACTCGTTCGTGTGGTTGGGGGACACCGTCCATCTGGGTATAGCGATCGACCTCAGCGACGAGAGATTCAGCCGTGCGTCCGATCACTTTGGACGGACCGGTTGATCCGGAGCTGAGCTGCAGCAGACAGTGCTCGGTCGAGGCAGGGGTGCCGCTTCGCGATGTCACAGTCTCGGTGATCTCGTAGTAGACCCGCAATCCGCCGGGCAGCGCGGCGTCGTTGGCAACCAACACCTGCGGGCTGAGCCGGTCGAGGATCTTGTCTGTTTCGTGGGGAGTCAGCCGGTGGTCGAGCAGCTGCACCTGCGCGCCGATGCGCCAGGCCGCGAGGAGGTTGGCGAGGTAGGCCACCGACGGGGGCAAGTTCAGCGCCACCGTGCCGCCGTTTCGCAGCCCGGCCTCGCGCAGGGTCTCCTGACGCGCCGCGACGGCGGCGCGCAGGGTGGCCCGATCGATCGGGCCACCAATGTGTAGACAGATCTCGTGGTCAGGCCCCGCGAGCAGGAATGTGTCGACCCAGCCGTCGCTCATCGAGACTCCGCAGTGTCAGATCAGGCACGCGAACGTGGCCGTCCAGGCCGGACAGTCGCGTGATCGGGGTTGGCAAACGCACCGCCGTGGCGGCCCGTGAATCCGCAGCGTACAAGCGGATCCAGACAGGTGCAACAGTCGTTGATCTTACAATGAGGAGCCTCGGGCCCCGGTGTGATGGTGGTCGGCGCGGGCCAGCGCGTGAGAGAGATCGTTGAGTTGAGACTCCACAGTGGCCATCTGACCGCGCAGCACCAGGGTCTTTCGCCGCACCGCGACCTCGTCCGACCGCAGAACATCGTGCACTGCCTCTCGCACGGCGTCCACATTGATCTGGGAGAGGCCGTAAATCGCGGCCTTCGCGTCGACGGAGTGACTGCGGGCCAGTGGGCGGAGTCCACGTCGGGCGCGCAGGTCCCACCGACCGTCGTGATAGGTCAGGGTTGCCCGCACCCCGGTCTGTCCACGCACGAGCGCATAGCTCCACGGCAGCACCGGCAAGTCGGCCGGCGCGGGTGGTTTGGTGTTGGCCGTGTCGAGTTCTCTCCACAGGTGATGCCGCACCAGCGGCGTGAGCGTCGCCGCGAGGCTGATCATTCCCACGGCCAACACGCCGTCGGTGAAGCCGAGCATGCCGACCGCGAGCCCGCCGATGATGCCACCCAACGGCAATCCACCGAACGAGATCGCGGCCATGATGCCGCCGACTCGGGCCAGCATCTCGGACGGTATGCGTTGATATATCAGTGCACCGATTGTCGGATTGACCGATGACGACGCCACGCCGGCGATGAAAGTCACAGTGAGAATCAGGGCAAGGTCGTCGCTGAGGGCGAGCACGATAAATCTCGGTGGGCCGCCGATGATGAACCCGATCACCGCCGCCGCATAACGCGGCAGGTGCGGCGCGAACGCGGTGAAGACGATGTTGCCCGCGACCACTCCCAGCGCATGCGCACCCGCGACCGAGCCCAGCGCCATGGGCGAGTGCAGCACCTGCAGCACCCAAAGCGGAATGAAGACCACGCCGAAGGCCTGACTGCACATATTCGTCACGAAGAGAAGGCCTGTCATGCTGCGAAACAGGCGATCCCGGCGGAAATAGGTGAACCCGCTTCTCATCGCAGCGAAATAGGGCTCCGGGGGCGGAGGCGGTGTTCCGTTTGCGGCGGCTTTGGCGGCCTCTGCGGCCTCGGCGTCCGGGACGACCATCGCGACGAGAAGAGCGCAGACCGCGAAGCTCGCTGCGTCGAACCACAGTGCCCCGACCGCGCCGAGGGTGGCGATCGCGATGCCCGCGATCGACGCGCCGATGAGGTTCGCCGTGCGCATGATTCCCTCATACGCCGAGGTGATTCGGGCGTAGTTGGCGCCAGCGGCGTCCATGAGCGGCTTGAGCAGGTTGTTCTTGGACCGATCGCCGACCGCGCGCACCGCGCCCGCGAAGGCGACGAGCACGAGAAGCACCGAGAAGTCGATCCGACCCGCGAGCGCGATCAACGCCACGACGAGAGCACTCGCGGCGTCCGCGACGATCGATGCTCGCCGACGGCCGAACCGGTCTTGCAACGGAGCTGCGAAGAGGCCGCTGAGCACATATGGCAGCATCTCGGCCCCGGCCACCAGACCCACCTTGACTGGGTCGTTGGTGGTGACCAACACCAGCCAGGGGATAGCGAGAAAGGACATCCGACTGCCGAGCACAGAGATCGCCTCGGCGGCGAGCAGACCAGCCAGCGCGACTCGGGGTCCGTTGCGTCGTGGGGGACTGGAGGCGGTCGACATGTCCGACTCGTCCGAGGCTGGTGTTTCGTGTGTGTCGTCCTGGTCAGAGATCACGGTCGATCCTCACCCCGGCCTCACAGCCGGTCGTGGATGAGTGCGGCGAGGCGTGCGACCCCGTCGTCGATCGTGGCCGGCTCCAGCCAGCTGCACGACAGACGCAGCGCGTCGTCGCCGCCACCGTCGGGATAGAAGAAACTCATCGGCGTCCACAGCACGCCGTATTCCGCCGCTGAGGTCTCCAACAGATTGTGGTCCGCGCGCATCGGCACCCGCAGGACCGTGAAGAAACCGCCCACTGGCGAATTCCACCGGATCGCATGCGTGCCGCGTGTGGGCTCCGGGAAATGTCTCGCCAGGGCCGCGTCGAGGTGAAGCAGGTTCTTCCGATAGAACTCGATCTTCTCGCGGTTAGCGGTTCGCAGACTGAATTCGGACTCAATGAGGATTCCGCCGATCACCGCCTGCGCGATTGGCGAGGTGTTGACGGTGAGCATGCTCTTGATTGCGGACAATTCCTGGGCGAGCAGGGTTCGCTCGCCGACCGGGCCGATCACGGTCTGATCGGCGACGAGAAAACCGACACGCGCGCCGGGGAAGCACGACTTCGCGAAGGAGCCGAGATAGATGACCCGCTGACGGGTGTCGAGGGCCTTGAGGCGGGGCCGTGGTCGGTCGTCGATGCCGAACAAGCCGTACGGGTCGTCTTCGAGAATGAGCAGGTCCTCGGCCTCGGCCACGTCGAGCAGTCGGTGGCGGGTCGCGACATCGAGGCACATCCCGGACGGGTTGGCGAAGTCGGGCACCAGATAGAGCGCGGCCGGCCGCTTGCCTGCGGCGCGCACGTCCCGGGCGACCCGGGCCACGTCGTCCGGGTGCAGACCGTCCTCGCGTTCAGGCACCGCCGCAACCTCGATGTCGAGCAGCCGGGCCGCGCCCGTGATGCCGACATAACACGGCGAGGCCGCCAGCAAGACGTCGGTCGCCGACGCGCACAGGCCTCGCAACGCGATGACCATCGCCTCCTGACAACCCGCGGTGATCATGATTGATTCGGCGGGTACGTCGATTCCGTCATCGACGGAGAGCAAGCGCGCGACGAGTTCGTGGATTTGTCCGTTGGTGCGGCCATATTGCATGAGTGTGCGGCGAACGTCGTCGTCGGTGGCGCCACGGTCGCGGAGCCATCCGCAATAGCGATCCAAGAGTCGTGGCACTGCGGCGAGATCGAAGAAGCCCTCGTAGGGGCGTCCGGCCGCGAATGAGATCGCGTCGGGAAAACGGCCCGCGATCTCATTGAGAAAGTTCATCGACGTCGCCACGGGGTCCCACACCGACCGGTGTGTCGACTGTCGGGTCAGTTCCACCATGGTCTGATCTTTTCTGTCTCTCCGATCAGGATCATCGGATCGGCTCGTTGCTCAGCGCGACCGCGTCGCGCCCGATTGTGGACAGTCGGGGTCGCCCGGCGAGTGCCATGGTGTGCGTGAGTTCGTCGGTGAGCAACTCCAGCAATCGCAGCACCCCTCGCTCGCCGTCGACGGCAAGTGCCCACATCAGCGGACGGCCGACCAGCACAGCGGTGGCGCCCAAGGCCAACGCGACGAAGACATCCCGGCCGGATCGCACGCCACCGTCGACAAGCACCGGAATTTGTCCGTCGACCGCCGCCACCACCTCGGGCAGCGCCAGGAGTGTGGGAACCGTGCCGTCGAGTTGCCGCCCACCATGATTGGAGACCACGATGGCATCCACTCCATGGCTGAGCGCCAGCTTCGCGTCCTCGGCGGTCATGATGCCCTTGACGATCAACGGAAGATCGGTGAGTCCGCGCAGCCAGGCGAGGTCGTCCCAGGTGATGGTCTGATCAAATGTCTGTGTGGCGTGCACCAGCATCGCCGACTCGCCGGGGCGACGGTCATGCGCCGACGCCATGAGTTCCGGCGCGATATTGACCGCCCGTATGTCGGCGGGAATCGCGAAACCTCGACGGATGTCACGCAGCCGTCGGCCGATTCGGGGAGCGTCCACAGTGAGCATGAGCCCGCGATATCCGGCGGCGGCCGCCCGGCGCGCGACATCCTCGACCGCCGAGCGTTCCCGCAGCCAATAGATCTGCAACCACAGCGGACCGATGCCGCCGGAGGCGACAGTCGATGCCGCGGCGATCTCCTCGATCGTCTGGCTCGCGAACATGCTCACGACGAAGAGCGCGTTCGCGGCGGCCGCTGCGCGGGCCGCGGCGAGCTCGCCCTCCGGGTGGGCGACCCGATTGTAGGCGATGGGCGCGAGCCCGATCGGCGTGTCCAGCGCCATGCCGAGCATCTCGACTCGGCTGTCGCATGTGGAGACATCGACGAGCACCCGTGGGCGAATGCTCGTGTGATCAAAGGCGGCGCGGTTGCCGGCGAGACTTAACTCGGCCCCACTGCCACCCTCGATGAAGTCCCAGGCCTCAGCGTTGACACGGTCACGGGCCAGGCGCTGGAGATCCTCGGCGCACACGACCAACACCGCGACTCCCGTCCATTGAATGTGATTGCCCCAGAAGGATGTCTGCAAACCTAGCGACATGATCGATTGGGCGCAATACGCCGTCCGCGTGCGATGCGTCGCCACAGGGGCAGCATGCCCCGGGCCATACGTCCATTGTGCCCTATCCCGACAGGCGGCTAGCGCGCAAAGATAGTGGGGTGCACGTCACTCACGGGGGGAGACGCATGATGCCAACGGCCCGATCAGATCCTTTCAGTCACGCTGTGCACACAGCCAACATCTGGCTCGCTGACGTGGCTGCCGCGTTCGGCACCCGCGACCGGCGCTATGCCCACCGGGCGGTGCGGGCGTGGCTGCATGGTCTGCGCGACCGGCTCACCGTGGATGCGTCCGCGAAGTTTGGCGCGCAACTCCCCGAACTGCTTCGGGGCGTCTTCTATGACGGATGGGAGCCGAGTCGGGTTCCGCGCCGTTACACCGTCGACCACTACATCGACCGGTTCGCCATCGAGGCCGGAGTGCCGGTGAGTCAGGTCCCAATGATCACGGCGACTGTGACGATCGCGCTGGCCGACCACTTCTCGCCGGGACAGCTAGAGGAGACCTTCGCGGGACTCCCCGCTGACCTGCGCACGCTGCTCACAGAGGGGGCCTTGGAGGTCGCCACGCACGTGGGGCCGGGGCCGGTCCCATCGGCGACCCGCGCGGGTCGAGCAGGGGAGCTCCGCCCGGGGCGAAGCGCGTCGCGCGACCGTCTGGCCCGACTCGAGGCGAAGGTCGGCAACCTGACTGATGCCGTGCGCTCGTTGGCCCACGGGCTCGAGGACGGGGAGCTCGGCGGGGTCGGGTCGGGGCATCTCACCAGGGCGGCCCGGCTCGCTGACGAGATCGTTCTCGCGGGCGACCTCGGCCCGATGCCCTGAGCAATGAGCCACGGGTGTGACCACCGGCCGTGACGGGCGGGTGGTCACACCGTTGTTCCGGGAGACAGCGGCGACACCCAACTCGCGCGAACCGGCGCGCGGAACGCATACACGCGTCGCGGCTGCGAGTCCGGGAGGTGCGGGTGGGGATCCGGCTCAGCGTCGTGGTGCCGTTTCGCGACGTGGCCGACTATATCGGCGCGTGCCTATCTTCGTTGGCCCAGCAGACGGTCGCCGACATGGAGGTTATCTGCGTCGATGACGGCTCCCGCGACGCGAGCGCGCACATCGTGCGGGACTTCTGCCGCGCGGACTCGCGGTTTCATCTGGTCACCCAGCGGAGCCTCGATCACGACCCGGGCACGGCTCGCAACTGTGGCTTGAGCTATTGCGAGGGCGAATATCTCGCCTTTGTCGACGCCGACGATATTGTGCCCCGGCGCGGCTACGCGGCGATGATGGCGGAGCTCGAGAAGACCGGATCATCGTTCGCCGCGGGCAACGCCCGCCGGTTCGGGCCCGGAGCGGGGACCGCCGTGCGTGCGTCGTGGCTGCACCGAGGCGCCTTCGCGACCGCCCGGTCGGCGACGACCGTGCACGAACACCCGGCGTTGATTATCGACCGAATGGTGTGGAACAAGCTTTATCGTCGGGACTTCTGGCAGATGCAGGGATATAAGTTCCCGGCGATGATGTTGCAGGACTATCCCGTCATGATTCAGGCATATCTGGACGCGACCACAGTGGACTGCGTGGCCGAGCCGGTCTATTACTGGCGGGAACGAGACGACGGCTCCTCGATCACCCAGTCGCGCTTCGATCCCGTCTTTCTCGCCGACCGAGTCGCCTCGGCGCGGCTGGTGCTCGACATCATCGATCAGCGGTCCCCCGAGCTCGGCCAGCGAGTCCGCGGACACTTCGCGCACATCGACGTCGCGACGCTCACTCAGGCCTTCGCGGTCGTGCCCGTGACCCGTCGCGACGAGATCCTGGATCTGACATATGGCTTCGTGACACAGCTGACACCGCAGGCGTTCGTCGGCCTTCCGGCGATCGACCAGATTCAACACGCCGCGGTTCTCGCGCGGGATGTCGACCTGCTCGTCCGGCTCGCCGAGTTTCGCCTCGCGGGCGGAGTGCGCGGCGGGCTACGCGCCCGGCGATGGCCGGGGCGCCGCGCGGAATATCCTTATCCGGGTCTGACGCCCCGCAGCCGATCCGTGCCACGCCACCTCTACCAAGTGTCGGCCCGTGAGATCGCTCTGCGCACCACCGTCACCAGCGTGGCCTGGCGCAACCCGGACCAGTCGGAGCAATCGACCCGGAGCGCGGACGCGACGGGCCGCGACAGCGAGCTGATCCTGCGGGGCGCGATCGAGGTTCGACACCGTCGAGACAGCGACCGTCACCCGCCCCGACTCGCGTTGCTCGGCCCGGCCGGGCGTACGAGGCTGCATGTCGGACGCGTTGAGACGATCGATTCGCACGGAGATCGCGCCCAGGTTGGTTTCGTCGTTCGAATGCCCGCCGAGGTGCTCACCGCCGCGTGTCGGTCCGGCGGACCGCTGCGGATCGAGGCGGCGCTGCGGGTCGGACGCGACGAATTCGCCAGCACACTGACCAGGCTCGGGCCCGGCAGCCCGAGTTGTCCGCCCGGATCGTGGATCGCCGACGACCTGTGGTTGCAGCCCGCCGGTGGTCCCGGCGGCGAACTGCTGCTTCACCCGATCAGCCGGCCCGCGGTGGTGAGCAACGGGGCCGTCGACGGCGACGATCTCGTGCTTCACGGCGTGTTGCCGGCCGGCGTTGCCGAGCCGGAGATCGTCGCGATTCGACCAGGCGGGCTGAGCAGCCCCGCTCGGTTCCGGTGGGATCCGACTGCCGGGCCGGGAGCCTTCACCGCGAGGTGGTGCCTCGCCGATCTCATCGACGAGGCGACCCCGGACGACCCAGTCGCTCACGCCTCGACGTGGGGGCTGTGGATGGTCGGGGGTGGTGGCCGGCGCATGGTGCTCGCCGCGGGCCTGACCCGGCCGGCGGGTTGGTTGGTCGATGGGCGGCTGCTGAGGCTCACCCGATCGCCGGGGGGCTATGTCAATCTGCGTGATCAACCGGTGGCGATGATCGCCGACTCGGCGGAGATCAGTCTCGACCGCCGATGGTTGTGGGTCGGCGGCGTGGGCCCGACCCCACCGATCACCACCGTGCGCTGGTCGGGGCGGTGGCGGGGGCGCCCCGAGCCGGTCGAGGTTCCCGGCGATCTCGCGGGCCACGCCTCAGTGGCTGGTGGTTGGCGGGTGCGAGTCGAGCTCGACCGGCTGTTGCGGCCGGACGACGCGGCGCCCCCCACCGTCGATGTGCTCGCTCCGGTGGCGACCTGGGAGCTGCGGCACGGGCCCGGGGTGCCGGTCTCGGCGGACAACACGCTCGCCAGCCGCCTGCCGATCGAGGTTCCGGTGGGTCGCCGTATGGCACGACTAGTGCCGGGCGCCGAAGGTGTGCGCGTCGAGGTGCGGGACTGGCCGGGGCCGTCGAGCCGGTTCGCGATCGGTCGGGCGCTTCAACGCGCCACGTGACCCTCCGGCGGATGCGTATGGTTGCATAGCGGATGGTCGGCGGGCGGTTCCGCCCGCCCGCTCGATGGAGGTGCCGTGATGCACGAGGTCCGTGGAGTCATCGCACGTGCGGTGAACGAACCGGTAACGATTGAGACAGTGTTGGTTCCGGATCCTGGGCCCGGCGAGGCGCTGGTCGCCGTGCAGGCGTGCGGGGTGTGCCACACCGACCTGCACTATCGCGAGGGGGGCATCAACGACGAGTTCCCGTTTCTGCTCGGCCATGAGGCAGCCGGCGTGGTGGAGCAGGTCGGCCCGGGCGTGACTGGGGTGGCGCCGGGCGACTACGTGATCATCAACTGGCGTGCCGTCTGTGGTCAGTGCCGGGCCTGTCTGCGCGGCCGGCCGTGGTATTGCTTCGCGACCCACAACGCCACCCAGAAGATGACTCTCGCCGACGGCACGGTGCTCTCGCCCGCGCTCGGCATCGGCGCGTTCGCCGACAAGACTCTCGTCGCGGCCGGTCAATGCACCAAGGTGGACCCGGCGGCCGCGCCCGCCGTCGCCGGCCTGCTCGGCTGCGGGGTGATGGCCGGGCTCGGCGCGACGCTCAACACCGGTGCGGTGAGTCGTGGCGACAGCGTCGCGGTGATCGGCTGTGGCGGCGTCGGCAACGCCGCGATCGCCGGGGCAAAACTCGCGGGCGCCACCACGATCATCGCCGTCGATCTCGACGAACGCAAGCTTGGTTGGGCGCGCCAGTTGGGTGCCACCCACACCGTCAACGGCGGTCAGACCGATGTGGTTGAGGCGATCCGCGAGTTGACGGGCGGCTTCGGCGCCGACGTCGTCGTCGATGCGGTGGGCCGCCCGGAGACCTACAAGCAGGCCTTCTATGCCCGCGACCTCGCCGGAACCGTGGTGCTGGTCGGGGTGCCGACGCCCCAGATGACTCTCGAACTGCCGTTGCTCGACGTCTTCGGTCGAGGCGGGTCACTGAAATCTTCCTGGTACGGCGACTGCCTGCCCAGCCGCGACTTCCCCACACTCATCTCTCTCTATCTTCAGGGTCGGCTGGATCTCGACGCGTTCGTCTCCGAACGCATCGGGCTGGACCAAGTCGAGGAGGCCTTCACCCGCATGGGCCGTGGTGAGGTTCTGCGATCGGTGGTGCAGTGGTGAGCGCGGCGCGGGTGGAACGGGTCGTCACTTCGGGCACATTCAGCCTCGACGGCGGCACCTGGGACGTCGACAACAACGTCTGGCTCATCGGCGATGACGACGAAGTCCTCGTGGTCGACGCCGCGCACAACGCGGAGGCCATCGAGGCGGCTATCGGCGGGCGACGTGTCATCGGGATCGTCTGCACCCACGGCCACAACGACCACATCGGCGCCGCGCCCGAGTTGGCCGACCGTACCGGAGCGCCGATCTTCCTGCACCCCGATGATCTGGTGTTGTGGCGGATGACGCACCCCGATCGTGAACCCGATCGGATGCTCGCCGGCGAGGACACCTTTGACGTCGCGGGCACCCCTGTTCACGTCCGGCACACGCCTGGGCACGCTCCCGGCGCGGTGTGCCTGTATGTGCCCGAGCTGGCGGCACTGTGCTCGGGCGACACCCTCTTCCGCGGCGGCCCCGGCGCGACGGGACGGTCGTTCAGCGACTTCGGCACGATCATCGCCTCAATCCAGGCCGAGCTGCTTGACCTGCCGCCCGAGACGGTCGTCCACCCGGGACACGGCGACGACACCACTATCGGCGAGGAAGCGCCACACCTGCCCGAATGGATCGCACGCGGGCATTGAGCTCGGTCGTGCCGCGACGGGCCCCACGTGGCGGGAAGTCGCAATTTTCGTGGGGGTGGGATGGCGCCAACGCCGGCGCCATCCCACACGCCGGTGCACGATGGAGTTATGGCTAACCCATCTGGAATGCCGTGCTGGGTCGACTTGATCACGACTGACCTCGATGCGGCTCGCGACTTCTACACGCGCCTGTTCGGGTGGACCGCCGAGGTCATGCCCGACCCGGAGGCACAGGGATATGTGACCTTCTCCAAGGACGGCAAACCCACCGCGGGAGCTGGTCAGCGCATGAGCCCCGACCAGCCGGTGGCATGGACAACCGCGATCGCCACCGCCGACGCCGCCACGACCGCCCACGCGGTCGAGAACGCCGGCGGCAAAGTGCTCGTCCCGCCGATGGCACTCAAGGACCTGGGGAGCATGGCGGTCTTCACCGATCACACCGGAGCCGTCTTCTCGGTGTGGCAAGCGGGCCGGATGGCCGGCGGTGAGGAGTTCGGCAAGCCCGGTTTCTTCGGCTGGGCGGAGCTGCTTACCCGGGACCCGGCCGGAGCCAAGGACTTCTATCACGCGGTCTTCGACTGGACCGCGACCGACGCTCGACACCCGGGGCCTCAGGGTGAGGTGACCTACACGACCTATCGGGTCGGCGGCAAACCCGCCGCGGGCATGATGGAGATCGCTCCGGACTGGCCCGGCGATATGCCCAGCCACTGGACGGACTATTTCCTCGTCGACAACTGTGACGAGACGGTCGCGTTGGCCGGGGCGCTCGGCGGCACGATCGACATGGCGCCGGCGGACATTCCCGCGGGACGCTTCGCCGTGCTCTCCGATCCTCAGGGCGCGAGCTTCTGCGTCATCACGATGAATCCCGACTTTCAGCCGTGAGGCTGGTCCGCCCGCGACGTCTGAGCTACGAAATCGTACGGGCGGATCCGACAAGAACGCGCGCGACGGTCGGCTGGTGGCTAACCCCGGCCGTCGCGCGCTCTTCCCAGCACTGTGGAATCCCAGCACCGCAGTTCGCGGCGCAGTCGGCTCATGCCGGTATGTTGTGGAGCGTGACTGACCGGGAGCCGACGACGGCGGTGGAGATCTATACCGATGGCGCGTGCAGGGGAAATCCCGGCCCGGGCGGGTGGGGTGCGGTGCTGCGCTACGGCGACCGCGAGCGCGAGATCTGCGGTGGCGAGGCGGCGGACACCACCAACAACCGCATGGAACTCATGGCGGCCATCCAGGCGTTGGAGTGCCTGACCCGCGAGGCGGTCGTCGACCTGCACACCGACAGCACCTATGTGCGCAACGGGATCATCAGCTGGATGCCCCGCTGGAAGCGCAACGGCTGGCGCACCTCCGACAAGCAGCCGGTCAAGAACGCCGACCTTTGGCGGCGCCTCGACTCGGCGGTGAGCTCTCACGAGGTGCACTGGCACTGGGTGAAGGGGCACGCCGGTCACGAGGGCAACGAGCGGGCGGACCGACTCGCCAACGCGGGCCTCGAAGCGGCGCTGCTCGCTGCGGTGGGCTAACGGCGGTGGGCTGACCGCCGTCGCGGCCCGCGTGGCTGTCGATCGCGCGTGTTAGCGCACGACCTTGAAATTGAACAGCTGAGTGCCGAGCGAGTTCATCAGGCGCAACCAGATCGGCAGCAACATTTCGGTGCCCCGCGCCGAGGCGATGTCGCCGACGTCGATGATGTCGGTGTGCCCGAAGCTTCGCAGCAGTTCGGTGACCATCTTCTTAGCGCCAGCGTCGTCGCCAGCGACGAAGACGCTGTGGGCGCCGTCGGCGAGCTGTCGAGGGTGCACCATGAGGTCGGCGGCGAGGGTGTTGAGCGCTTTGACGACCGCGACTCCGGGGAAGGCGGCCTGGATGCGTTCTCCGAGCGAGTCGGTGTTGTCGACGAAGAGGGTGGGCGGAAAACCGTTCGAGAAGTCGAGCGGGTTGGCGATGTCGAGCAGGACCGTGCCGGCCTGCTGTGCGGCGCCGGCTTCGGTGAGTGCGGCGATCGAGGCTGACCCCGAGGTGGCGTTGACGACCAGGTCGGCGCCGACGAGTGAGCCAGCGAACGGCACGAGGCTGATCGCGGGATGCGCGTCGGCCCACACCCGGTAGGGCGGGATGCCCATGCCGTCCGGGTCGGTGTGCGCCATGGTCGCGGTGACGTCGCGGGTCGCGACCGTGACTTCGTGGCCCAGCTCGGCGAGCCGGTCGGCGAGAGCCCTACCGACCGTTCCGGTGCCCAACACGGTGACCTTCATGGTGACTCCTCGCGTGCGTGTTGTGTGGTGACCCACGTCCATCGTCGGCCGTGTGGTCGGCGATGCCTATCGTCGAGAGACTAACAGACAGGTCTGTCTGTTGAGAGACTGGCGCACCGACTGCCGGCAACCTTCAGCGCCCCACCCGGAATCACCAGCGTGCGACTCAGACAGACAAGTCCGTATGATTGCCTGACCGAGTCCCGCGACCGGAGGTGGACAGCGATGGAGCAGGCCCGTCAGCCGGCGAGAGAACGCATCCTCGAGACCGCGTTTCGGCTGTTCTACGCCCACGGTCCGCGCGGAGTCGGTGTCGATACGGTGATCGCCGAATCCGGGGTTGCGAAGGCCACCCTCTACAAGCACTTTCCGCGCAAGAACGACCTGGTCCTCGCCTATCTCGACAAGGTCGACCAGGCCTGGTTCGCCCAGCTGCGCACCGCCGCCCGCGCCGCTGGTGACCGACCCGGCGACCAGCTTGTCGGCATGTTCGACGCACTTCGGTCGGCCTGCCGGCGGCCGGGTTATCACGGATGCGCCTTCATCAACGCGGCCGCCGAGTCAGAACCGGGCAGCGAGGTCCACGCCCGCACCGTCGAACACAAGACGGTCGTGCGGGCATGGATCACCGATCTCGCCCGGCGGGCCGGCGCCGCCGACCCCGACCTGCTCGCCCGTCAGCTGAGCCAGATCCTCGACGGCGGGCTCGCCAACGGCGTGCTCGACGGCGACCCTGCGGCGCCGCTCGCCGCGCAGGCCGCCGCCCGAGTGCTGGTCGACGCCTCAGTCGCCCCCTGAGGCCGGCTCATCCCTTGACGCAGAGCACCTGCTTGAGGTGCGCGACGACCGTGACGAGGTCGGACTGGCGGGCGATCACGTCGTCGATGTTCTTATAGGCGCTGGGAATCTCGTCGATGACGCCAGAGTCTTTGCGGCACTCGACTCCGGCGGTCTGGCGGGCCAGATCGTCGATTGTGTAATGCTTTCGTGCCTGGTTGCGTGACATGCGCCGCCCCGCGCCATGGCTCGCCGAGCAATAAGCCTCCTCATTGCCGAGCCCGCGCACGATATAGGACCCCGTGCCCATCGAGCCGGGGATGATGCCAAGATCGCCCCGGCCCGCCCGGATGGCGCCCTTGCGGGTCACCAGCAGGTCGACCCCGCCATAGGTCTCTTCGGCGACGTAGTTGTGGTGGCAGGAGATCGGCTCGGCGAAGGCCACGTCGGGCTTGACGTTGTCGCGCACCACCTGGCACAGCAGGGCCATCATCAGCTGCCGGTTTCGCCGCGCGAAGTCCTGCGCCCAGAAGAGGTCACGCCGATAGGCGGCCATCTCCGCGGTGCCGGCCAGGAAGACGGACAGGTCGCGGTCAGGCAAGTCGGCGTTGTGCGGCAGGTCCCGAGCGATCGCGATATGCCGGTCGGCGAGCTCCTTGCCGATGTTGCGCGAGCCTGAGTGCAGCATCAGCCAGACCCGACCGGCGTCCTCGCCGCCCTGCTCGAGGCAGACCTCGATGAAGTGGTTTCCCCCACCGAGAGACCCCATCTGCAGCGTGGCGCGTTCACGCAGACCGTGCACTCCCTCATGCAGGTCGGCGAATCCGGCCCAGAACCGATCCCATCCCTCACGCTCCACACCGGACAGTCGAGAATGGTCGACCGGCTCGGTGTGCAGTCCGAAGCCCACGGGAATGGCCTGTTCGATGCGCCGACGCAACTCTGACAAGTCGTCGGGGAGCGCGGCGGCCGTCAACGACGTGCGCACAGCGCTCATGCCGCAGCCGATGTCGACGCCGACAGCCGACGGCGCGAGCGCCTGACGCATCGCGATCACCGAGCCGACCGTCGCACCCTTGCCATAGTGCACATCGGGCATCACGGCGACACCCTCGACCCAAGGCAGGGAACCGATGTTGCGTAGCTGTTTCGCCGCCTCATGCTCCACTCCGGAGAGGTCGGTCCAGACCTTGACCGGAGCCCGCGTGTCGGCGAGCAACGTATAGGAACTCATCGGCTTACCCTTCTGGCGATTCCCGGTCGCTGTCACGCCGTGGCGCCCCTCACCGTAGGGGCAGGATGTCCACCCGGCAACGCCTTTCGTGGGCGGATCAGCGCGCCACCGGGGCATTGGCGCTCGCCGCGAGACCCACCTCGGCGAGCGCGGTGGTCATGGCCCGCGACTTCACCACCGTCTCCGCCCATTCGGCGGCGGGTTCGGACAGCGCCACGATGGCGCCGCCCACGCCGAAACTGACCGAGCCCGGAGTCGAGACCAGGGTCCGGATGATGATGCTGAGGTCGGCTGCGCCGCTGAGTCCGAACCAGCCGAGCGACCCGGCATAGACGCCGCGCGGACCACCCTCCAACCGATCGATGATCTCCATGGTACGGATCTTCGGTGCGCCCGTCATCGATCCACCGGGAAACGCCGCCCGCACGCACTCCATAGTGGACTTGTCTGGCCGCAGTCGCCCCCGAATGGTGGAGACAAGATGATGGACGAGCGGATAGGTCTCCACCGCGAAGAGCGCGGGCACGTGAACGGAACCCGCATCGCAGACTCGGTTGAGATCGTTTCGGACAAGGTCGACGATCATGAGGTTTTCGGCGCGGTCCTTCTCGTGGCTGAGCAGGTCGGCGCGGAGCGCGACGTCAACGGCCTCCGCGGCGCCCCGAGCGCGGGTCCCCTTGATGGGTCTGGACTCGACCCACCGGTCGACCCCGATCCGCAGGTGACGCTCCGGCGAGGCGCTGAGCACCGCGCAGTCTGGGAAACGCAACAGTGCCCCATAGGGGACCGGGCTGGCGTCGCGCAGATGTCGGAAAGCCTCCACCGGATCGAGGTCGACGTCGGCGGTCACCGCGTTGGTCAGACAGACCTGATAGGACTCGCCCAGCCTGATCTGTTGGAGGCACTCGTCGATGAGCGTGAGATAGCGCGACTCGTCATGGCGCGGGTCGAGCCGCCCACACAACCGCGGATCGGTCATGTCCGCGGCGATCGGGCGAACCGTTGGCGACGAACCCGGCGGCGGCGAACCCGGCGGTCGGGCCGGAAGGTCGAGCAGTCGCCGCTCGGTCGTGTCGAGCCAGTCGAGCGTCGAGCTGTCATCGCCGTCGGCCGGCGACAACGCGAGCAGATGACTGAGACCCGTATCGTGATCGAGGACGAGAATGCGATCGGCGAAGACGAGCGCGGCGTCGGGTGTCGCCGCACGGTGCGCGGCGGACCCGCCGGTCTGCGCCTTGAGTTCATAGCCGAGATAACCCACATAACCGAGGTTGAACTCCGTCGGTGAGTCCGCCGGCACCGGTGTCGCGCGCCGCCGCAGCGTGGCATCGAGATAGTCGAACAGGCCCGTCCGGATCTGCCGAGAGGCCCCATCGGCGCGCGTCACGGTGACCGTCGCACTGTCGACGCGATAGGTGACGAACTCGGCGAGTGGCCCGTTGCCGTCGCCCATGAGGGAGAACCTCGACAGGCCTGGCACAACGGCGCTGCTGTCGAGCCAGAAACTGTGCCGCGCGGTGCCGAAGAGCGCCCGATAGGCCGCCTCGGGGTCGGGCATCGACGACAGAGTGCGCACGTGCACCCGATAGGGGCTGGCAACCAGTGCGCCAAGATTCGCGCGTACGGGTCGAGGGTCTGCTGTTCGTGTCGTGACTGCGGGTCTGGTGTGATCGCGCCACCACTCGGCGGCGAGCCGCACGAAGTTGGCGAGCAGATGATGCCCGAGCTCACTGCCGATCGACTCGGGATGGAACTGCACTCCCCACAGTGGACGTTCGCGGTGTCGAAGGCCCATGAGGACTCCGTCGTCGGTCCACGCCGTCGCATCGAGATCCGGCCCGAGCCGGGTGACCGCGAGCGAGTGATAGCGCACCGCCGTCAACGGCGATGGCAGACCAGCGAAGAGATCCGATCCGTCGTGCCGCACCGCGCTGGCCCGACCGTGCATCGGCTGCGGGGCCAAACCGACCGTCGAATCGTTCAGCTGCGCGATGCCCTGATGCCCCAGACAGACCCCGAGCACCGGTGGGCCGACCGAGGCATCGCCTCCGGCGGGCAGCGACAGTCCGGCACGCACGATCGCCTCGCGACTGACCCCGAAGTCGCGATCGCGATCCGGCCGGCCGGGGCCGGGCGAGATCACGATCGCCCCGACGTCGGCGAGGGGCAGGTCGGTCCAAGCCACATCGTTGGTGACCACGAGCGGCTCGACCCCGGCCACCTCGGCCAGATATTGGTGCAGGTTATAGGTGAACGAGTCGTAGTTGTCGATGAGGAGTGTCCGCACGCCCGTCCCTCCCCACTCGCGGGCGACCCGGCGTCACCCCTCGCGTTCCCCCGCGATCATGAGCATATTCCGCCCACGGCGAGCAGCGGAACGCTCGGTCACAGGCGAGGGTCGGTCGGTTCGGACTCCAGGGCGAGAACGGCGAAAACCAGCTGATGCACCCGCCACAGCGGCTCACCGGCGGCGATCGCGTCGAGGGCCGCGAGCCCGAGCCCGTGTTCCCGGCGCGCGAGGTCACGTTTGCGCCGCAACACCCGGTTGCGCAGCCGGGTGAGGTGCCGGGGCTGGGTGTAGTCGGGGCCGTAGATGATGCGCAGATATTCCCGACCCCGGCATTTGATGCCCGGCTGCACGAGTTTGCCGTCGACGGTGTGCTCCAGTCCCGCGTACGGCTTGATCACCATGCCCTCTCCGCCGCTCTCGGTGAGCTCAAGCCACCATCGCGTCGCGGCCTCCTCGTCGTCGGCGCGGGACAAGTCGACGATCCGCCGGTCGGTGCGGCCGATGAGGTCAGGGTCGGCTGCGGCGAGGCGATCACAGATCGCCAGATGCCACCCGTGATCGCGGCCCGCGTGGCCCGCGCCCTCCGACGCGAGCAGCATGAACGGTGCGATCCGCAGACCGTCGAGCCCGTCAACCGGCCAGCAATAGTGGCGATAGGCGCGGCTGAATGCCTCGGCGTCGCTTGCCCGCGTGACGAGGCTGGACCGCAGATCGGCGAGGTCGAGTCCGCGCGACAGCCCGGCCTTGACCGCGCTCACGGCAGCGGGCAGCGCCGCGCGGGCGGAAGCGCCCACCGCGGCATATTGCGTGCGAATCAGCGCACCGGCCTTCGCTGACCAGGGCAGCAGCTCGCAGTCGAACAGCAGCCAACCGGTCTCCAACTCGTCGAAGACCGGCGCGGCGGCGGCGCGCACCCGGGCGAGCAGGGCCTCGGTGAGCGTCGGATCGGCGAAGAACGGCCGCCCGGTGCGGGTATAGATCGATCCGGTCGACCCGTCATCGATGCCGAAGCGGGTCGCCGCGAGGTCGGCGTCCTGGCAGACCAGCAGCACTGCCCGCGAGCCCATGTGCTTCTCTTCGCAGATCACCGTGTCGACGCCCATCGACCGATAGTCGGCGAACGCCTCGGCGGGGTGTTCCAGGAAGCCATCGCGCTCCGATGTGGAGGGTGGGGACATCGTGGGTGGCAGCCATAACAGATAGCGCGGATCGATCGCGAATCGACTCATCACCTCGAGCGCGGCGGCCGACTGCTCCTCGTCGAGAAGCACCGTCCCGTGTGGAGTGCGCAAATGCCGACGCCCGGTCACGTCAGCGATGGCGAGGTCGTGGGCGCCCCGGGTCGGCGTCGGTGGGTGCAGCGGCCGGACCGGCTCATAATAGGTCTTCTCCGCCGCGACGCTCACGAGCTCCTTCTCGGGATAACGCAGCGCGGTGAGCCGGCCGCCGAAGACCGCGCCGGTGTCGAGGCAGATGGTGTTGTTCACCCACTCGGCCGTTGGCGTCGGCACGTGGCCATAGACGACCATCGCCGCCCCGCGATAGTCGTGTGCCCACGGATAACGCACCGGCAGGCCAAACTCGTCGGTCTCCCCGGTCGTCTCGCCATAGAGGCAGAAGCTGCGCACCCGGCCCGACGCCCGCCCGTGATATTCCTCTTTGAGACCGGCGTGCGCGACCACGAGACGACCCGCGTCGAGTCGCAGGTGGCTGACGAGTCCATCGATGAAACGCTCGACCCGCTCGACGAACTCCGGCGGCTCGGCGGCGAGCTGCTCAACCGTCTCGGCGAGCCCATGGGTGAGCGAGACGTTGCGGCCGCGCAACTTGCGGAGCAGTTTCTGCTCGTGATTGCCCGGCACACACAGCGCCGCGCCCGACTCGACCATGCCCATCGCCAGCCGCAGCACGCCGGGGGAGTCCGGACCCCGATCAACGAGGTCACCGAGGAAGACGACCTGTCGACCCTGCGGATGTCGGGCATCGATGGGGCGCCCGTCGGCGTCGCGAATCAGCGTCCACCCGAGACTGTCCAGAAGCGACTCCAGCTCGGCGCGGCATCCGTGCACGTCGCCGATGAGGTCGAACGGTCCGGTGACCTCGCGCTTGTCGTTCCACGCTTTCTCATAGGAGATGCTCACGTCGTCGGGGTCGGTGACGACGTGCACCTTGCGGAACCCTTCGCGGCTCAACTGGTGCAGCGCGCGACGCAGCTCGTTCGACTGCCGCGCCAGCACGTTGCGGCCAAAGACACGGTCAGTGCGGGCCTGGGTTCGTTGCCATGCGACCGATTCTGGCGTGTCGAGCACGATCGCCACCGGGAGCACATCCTGTGCGCGCGCCAACGCCACCAGTTGGGCTCTGGCGTGCTTTTGCACGTTGGTGGCGTCGACGACCACCCGCCGTCCGGCTCGCAGTCGCAACCCTGCGACATAGTGCAGGGCCGCGAAGGCGTCCGTCGTCGCCGACTGGTCATTCTCGTCGTCGGAGACCATCGCGCGAAACATATCCGACGAGAGCACCTCGGTCGGCAGGAAGTGCCGCCGGGCAAAGGTGGACTTGCCCGATCCGGAGATGCCGACGAGCGCGATGAGGGAGAGCTCGGGGATGGCGAGATTCACCGGGTCTCCTTCTGAAAGCACGCGAGTTGAGTGGGGGCACCGACCTCGTCGTCGAGGTCACCGACTGGGCGGATCTCGACCGCGTAGCCGAAATCGGACGCGACCTGCTGCGCCCAGGAGGCGAATTGGGCGCGAGTCCACTCGAACCGATGGTCCGAGTGTCGCAGTCCGGTCAGACCGGCATAGCGCACGTTGTATTCCACGTTGGGTGTCGTCACGATGACGGTCTGCGGCGCCGCGTGACCGAACACCGCCCGCGCGAGCGCCGGCAACCGCGCCTCGTCGACATGTTCGATCACCTCCATCAACACCGCCGCGTCATAACCGATAAGCCGATCGTCGTGATAGGTCAGTGCCGAGTGCAGCAGCGTGATCCGATCGCGTTCCCGATCGGACACTTGGTCGAGTTTGAGTCGCCGCTTCGCGATGTGCAGGCTCAGCGTTGAGACGTCGACACCGACGACGCGGGTGAGCCGCCTGTCGTGCGCGAGTTCCATCAACAATGCGCCCGGCCCGCAACCGAGGTCGAGCACGCTCGTCGCCCCAGACTCGGCGAGCGCGGCGAGAACAGCGTCCTTGCGTATGCGTACCAGTGGCTTCTTGTCTTCCGTCGCGACCTCGGCGGCCTCGCTGGCCTCGTCATCGGCCTCCTCGGGTGTGGCGAGATCCCGCAGCCGCTCCAACGCGGACATCGTCAGCGACCGGCGACCGGCGAGATAACGCCGAATGATGAGCTCCTTCGCCGGATGTTCGGGCAGCCAACCCTCGCCAGCGTTGAGCAGCTTGTCGACCTCGGCGGCACTGACCCAATAGTGTTTGGCGTCGTCGAGCACCGGCAACAGCACATAAAGATGGTTGAGCGCGTCGGCGAGCCGCAGCGTTCCGGTGAGCCGCAGCCGCACATAACGAGAGTCACCCCACTCGGGAAACTCCGGATCGAGGGCGATCGGGGACGCCTCCACACTCCACCCGAGCGGAGCGAAGAGCCGGGTCGCGATGTCCGGCCCGCCGCGACACGGCAGCGCCGGGATCTCAATCTCCAACGGGATCGGCGTCTGCGCGAGGTCGGGCCGATCGTTGCTGCGCCCGTTCATCGCGGTCCGGAACACCCGACCCATCGCCACCGTGAGCAGGCTCGACGCGGCATAAGGACGGTCGTTGACATATCGCCCCAGCGCGAAGCCGCCCGGCGTGCGCGTGCCCTTCGCGGGCCTGGCCAGACCGACCGGGTCGACGTCGAGCAGCAGCGCCGCCGTGCAGCGCGCCGCCGTCGCCTCCGGATACCACACGTACGCCGTACCGGCTGCAGTTGAGGCCGAATGCATGCGATCCGGATGTTTGACCAGCAGATAGCCGAGATCGGTCGCGGGTTCGTGGGTGGTGGTCAGCGTCAGCAGCACCCCTTCATCATGCCGAGTCACGCAACCCGAAAACGAGCGGCCGGCGCGTCGCGCCGAGGCTCGGCGCTTCGGTGCCGCGCGTCTGTGTCCTGACGGAATCATCTATCGGCTCTGGTGAACGGGAAACGTGAGTCTGGGAGTGTTCTACCCCCGGAAGCGGTGGTGGAACACTCCCAGGTCTGCGATGCAAGCGCCACGAATGTCGCGCGATCGGTCCGTACGTCACCCGATGTCGGTGTGGGAGCGGGCGATCACTTCCTCGGGCGTCAGCGGCGCGCGCGGGTGATGGGTCAGACACATCGGTGCCTGGATCTTCACAAACGACGAGCCCTCCGTCGCCGCGTAGAACTGCCCGGCGCGGAGCAGGCCGATCTCGGGCACGCTGCCCCCCTTCGCCTGTGCCATCTCTTTGGCGGCGGCGATCTGCGTCGGACTGTTGAGCAGGCCGAAGAACTGGGTCGCACAGTTGCCAGGGATGTGGTTGTGCAGTCCCTTCGGCGCCTGGGTGGCGAAGACGAGCCCGAGACCGTATTTGCGGGCCTGTGACACGAGGGCGAGGGTGCTCTTCGTGCAACTCGTGTTCCCGGTCGAAGGGGCGAGAGTCTGTGCCTCGTCCATGACGAAGAGCCCGCCGAGCGGTCGGTCGCCGGCCGGGTTGCGTTTGATCCAGGAGAAGAGTGCCATCTGCAACTGGTTGACGAAGCCCTGCTTCTGCTCGTCGGAGTTGAGCCCGATAAAGCTGATCACCGAGACCCTGGCCCGCTTGCCCGGGGCCGGTGTGAGCAGCGTGTTCGGATCGACCGGGACGCCCTCCCCTCCGAAAAGCGGATCATTGACCATCTCGGCCGTCAAGATCTCGGCGAGCTCGGCGGCGAGGCGTTGCCCTTTGTTCAGGGCGCTCACGTCCTCGGGCAGATCGCGCAGCAGGTCGATGAAGTCGCCGAGTCGCCCGCCCGTGCCGCCCTTCTCCGCGTAGTAGTCCAGCGCGTCACGAAGCACGGCCTGCCCCAGTCGAGCCTTGGCTGTCTTGCCGTCCACCCGGGCCCGGGGGGCGAGCATCGACGCCGCGATATCGATTGCCGCCTGGAACTCGTCCGGGTCGTTGCGCACCGCCGCGAAGTTGGGCAGTGGCTGAAAACTCAACGGGCGGCCGGAAGTGATCCGCGGCGTCCAGACAACCACGTCGACGGTTTCGCGATATTCGCGCGACTTCGCGTCGTCGCCCTCGCCCCATCCGTCGGGCGTCTCCGGGGGTGCGTCGCCCAGTCGGGAGAGGTCGTTGTTGGGATCGAGCACGATCGCCGAGACTCCTTGCAGGGCGCATTCCTCCACCAGTCGGCGGATCAGCACCGTCTTCCCGGAGCCCGATCCGGCGAACAGCGCGGTGTGTTTGCGCAACGCTTCCAGGTCCACTCCGAATGCTCGGCCATCGACCATGCCTGTCCCGAGCGGCACGGTGGGCGCATCGGGCGCGTCGGGCCGTCCGTCGACCTCAAGCGGCGCCACCTCCGTCGTGAGTGGAGGTTCGGGCTCGCGTTGTTCGGGGATGTGCGTCGTGGGTCCGGCCGGTGTCGGCTGCGGAGATGTCGTCGGCGGGCCGGCGTCGTCGGCCGATGGGGGCAGCATCGTCTGAAACAGGGTGGTCTGACTCGCCGGCTGTCTGGCGATGAGCCATGCCCCCAGTGATTCGTCATGCTCATCGAGCATCTGCCGCAGCGCCGTGAAGGTGCGCAGGTCTTCATCGCTGACCCGGGTGTGAACACCACCCGCGTCGCGGAACGCCGCAATCGTCGCGGTGGTCTTCGGGCCTGCTGACCATGGGAGATTGCGTAGCAGTGTCAGATGTCGTGTGGCGACATCCCTGTCGAGTCCCGAGTCGGTGCTCGCCGCGCGGATCCGGGAGAGCGCGGCGATGGCGCTGTTGCTCGAGATTGCCCGAAACGCCCAGTGGACCTCCTGGTCCTTCTCCTCGTCCAGCACCAGTCGCAGGCGGGCGTGCAGCGCCGGACGCATTCCCGGCGGAGGATCGACCTTGTACGCCGTGCCGGCCCCGCCTCGTTCTTCGACCCACGCCGAGAGTCCGGCCGCGAGCAGTGCCGGCATCACCGTGTCCTCAGTGGTCGGATCGAGGGCGGCGGAGATCTCCGCCTCGTCGCGCAGCGCCGTGAATCGGTCGTCCCACGCGTCGAGCTGCGCGGGGTCAGCGATGAGAGCATCGGCAGTCGGGCTGGGACTTGGTCCGCAGCTTGTGGGGACACGTGGCTTCTCCGCGGCGACGAACCGCTCGAGTTCCGTCACGACCCCGGATCGCAGGCATTCGGCGATGTGTTCGCGCACCTCACGAAGCAGCTGCCGTGGGGTGAAGTTGACGACGTCGTCGAAGGCGGCGTCCTGGATGGGCCAGGTCGGGTAAGGGGGCGTGAAGCCGAGTTCGCGGAACTTCTGATCGAACCGTCGGCGCACCAACTCTCGTCCGATGCGGGCGTCGCCGATGCGGTCGATGCGTGACGTCTCCCGAAAACGATCCGGAATCGGCCCGGCGGTCGCGTTCTTGATGAGCGCCCAGCTGGCCGGGACGCACATCATCACCGTGAGCGTCCGGCGGCACATGTCCCGCAGCGCCATGAGTCCATCGCCGATCTGTCCGACCAGCTCCGCGTCTTGGGGGCTCATCGGCATGGCGGAGGCGTTCATCGAGTTGACGGCGTTGGCGAACAAGCCGTCGACCTGGTCGATCGCGATCACGGTCGGCCCGGTGATGGCGAAGAGTTTGGTGAGGTCGCGCACGATCAGCTGCGAGGTTCTGGGCTGTGCGGTGAGTCTCCACTTCGTGCGTTCCGGAGATTCGCCGAGGTCCTGCGACTGGAAATAGGCATATGCGAGATCCTGCGCGGCGAAGTCGTCGCAGTTGTGCAACACCAGCGCCCGGGCGGTGTCCTGAGTCTCCTGGCCGAGTGCACGGTCGAGAGTCCGCAGTCCGATGATGAAGGCGTCGAGATGGTCGGGGGTGAGCGGAATGTCGCCGGCGATCGCGTCCCGGGTCTCGGCGGACAGTCCGAGCGTCGGTGTCAGCCGGCGCAGGAACGCCTTCACCTGGGTGAGCCAGCTCGCGTTGTTGCGGAGCAGCCCGTCCACCACGCCGAGGGCAGCGCTCTCCCAGAACGTCTTTCCGTTCATGAGGTTGATGAGGAAGAAATAGCCTCCCTGCTTCTGGGTGTGTTCCCGGAGCATGCCGACCATATGTGTCTTGCCGGATCCGTTGCGGCCCTGCACTACCACACCGATGGGACTCGACCCGCCGCCCGATCCGATGATGTCGACATCCTGGAAGACGCTGTCAACGACGGCGTGGTTCAACTCGGGGACATTGACGTCGGACTTTCTCCACACGTCCTCGTTCGCGAGGGTATAGGAGAAGTTCAGTGCGGCGAGTGCGCGGCGTTCTGCTTCGATCATCGTCCCTCAATCGACAGATGGTGGCTGTAGTCGAGTCCGAACCAGAGCGCGGCGTCCCGATCGCGCTGGGTCAGGCTCTTGAGGTTCGTCTCGGGAGCCAGGTGCACCTCGGGCTCGCGGGCCAGACGGCGCAGTGCCGCGTCGACCTCCGTGCGGGGCACCGCCGCGAGCCGGTCGCGCAGGTCAGCGAGGCCGACCCAGTCGCCGGGCGTCGGTGCGAGCTCGCGATAGGCGGCACGGATCAGACGCTCGACCTCCGTCGGCTCCACGTTAACGGCCGTCGGCATGGCGGTCTTGGTGTCCGGCCCGGGCTCATCAGTTCCGAAGAACTCAGGTGTGCTGATCCGGCGCTGCCCGAGGGCTCGGTCAACTCCCGCGAGTAGGGCGTAGAGTGCGCCTCCCGCCGATCCCGACCGCCCCGGACGAGGAAACTCGTGCAGCATGCGGCAGGCGTGCCACCCACGTTCGGTCAGTTCATGCCAATAGCTTCTTTTGATCTCAACGCTTTCGATCAATGTCCAGTTGTTAAGTCGCTCGCGGTTTGGTTTGTCCAGCCCACTTCCGGTGAGTTTCGTCAGGTCGGGGTTGGAGACCTGACGGGCTTGCGCCATGAGGACCACCATCGCGGCGATCTCGGGCACACGCAGCTGGGGGATGATCTCGTCAATGTTCGTGGTCACGTCGTGACTCCCATGTCTTCTCGCCTGCGCCGGATGAAACGTTCGATCTGGGCGACCACTGTGGGCAGATCGTCGAGCACGTCCGCGTTGGTGAAGCGAAGCACGGCGCAACCGTCCAGTTGCAGGTGCACGTCACGGCGGCGATCGTCGGCATAGTGCACGGCGGTCCAGTGTTCGGGCCCGTCGATCTCGACCACACAGCGTTCCGCCGCCCACCATAGATCCAACCGGAATTGGCGCGCGAGCAGGTGTGACTGATAGGTCTGGTTCCAGGCGCGTCCGACCGCCCAGTCGCATGTGCGTAGTCTCGCCTCCATTACCCGTTCGGCCGCACTGCCGGGGTGGGGTTGGCCGGCGAGCGGCGGATAGTGCAGCAGGTCAGGCGTCCGCGCCGGTGTCGGCGGGCGAGGAGACGGGGCTGGGACCGGGGCTGAGCCGGCGGCGTCGCCGATGTCGGGCAGCTGGGTGAGATGGGCGGGCAGGTCCACGCGTACGGTCTCGAACCGGTCTGTGGTTGTGAGGGGCGCGCCGGTGAGCCAGACTGCGAAGCCGTGCGGGGTGATCCACTCCATGCTCGCCGCGAGGGCGTTGTCGGCGGCGGGGGTGAGGTCGTCGGGCACGTCGACGAGCAGGGTGACGTGGCTGCGGCGATAGGCGTCGGCGAGCACCCGAGCGAGTCCTTCGGCTCGCACGACCGGGGCAAAGGATCCTTCCCGGGTACGCCGAGCACGCAGCGCGGCCTCAGCGAGGTCGGCGAGGAACGGGCCGAAGTGCGCCGACTCGGCGGCGGAGGCGAATGCGATCGCGCGGACGGCGGCGACTCCCGCGCCTCCCGGTCCGGTGATGCCCGCAGCCTCGGGCAACCACGCCGGGAAGAGTGTGCGGGCGGCGCGTTCGAGCTCGTCGAGCAGGGCGAGGGTGAGGGTGGACGTCGACTCTGGCCAGGTGGACCGATAGGCGATGACGGCCGGCGCGCCGGTGGGCAGGGGATCGAGTGCGAGGGCGATCAATTCGGCGGTGGGGCCCTCGAGTCGGGTGACGCGGCCGGTGGGTAGGTTCGCCCACCACTGTGTCGCACCCCGTCCCCGATTGGTCACGGTCAGTCACACTACGGATGAAGGTGCGTGATCGCCTCACCCGTTTGGGCAATGCCGGGCGGACCGGTTGTCGTTTGTCGGCTGAGCGATCAAAGAGATGAGGCGCCGGAAAGCGGGAACCCTGCATTTCAGGTTATGAGCCTAAGAATAGAAGGAAGGACTCCCATGGCCGGCGCCACGGCCATGCTAACCGACCGACCGTCCCAGCAACAACGAGATCTCCAGCGGATCGAAGGCGTTCTTCTCGTTCGCCGGACGAAACACATATGCCGGCCCACCGTCGATGCGCACATCGCGGTCGTCATAGCGGACCGGCAGGCCGTCCGGCGCGGTCGCCGAGTGCGCGAAGAGGTCACGCACGCTCGGCAGACGGTCGAGATATTCCAGATAGGCCGGCACGCTGTGGCGCAGGATCTCTCCGTTGGCGCCGGCCGATTCGACTCGGGCGCCGAGGTGCGCGTCGAGATAGATCAGTTGACGCGCGCGCACATCGAGACAGGCGACAAACGTGGTGAGGTGGTCACCGGTGAGCTCGAAGGCGAGCTGACACCGGCTCGGGTCGAGGATCTCTCCCGCATCGGCGTCGTCGCCCCAGTGCAGTGTCCCGAAGACCTCCTCGGCGCTGGAGAAAGGAAGGTGGCTATAGGCGAGCACGCTCCACACGGCGAACGCCACACCGTGCGTCGCCAACTCATCCACCAACAGGTCGATAGCCTGGCATGCGCGGCCCTGCGGGTCCTTGCTGTTGGTGGGGTCACCGGAGAAGACCGCCGCGCCGTGAAATGCCGGATGATCCCAACAGCACGCACCCATCGGAGTCCAATCAGGACCGAAGAAGCTCCAGCCGTTGTCATACCAGATGCTGCCGGTCGTCGGACCGGACCGCCAATAGCTCGCGGTCCGCACGAACGTGACGTTGTCCGGCAGGGGAAAGACCGTGCCCCGACCGTAGGGCGACAGGTCGCCGTCGTTGGTCGGCAGTTTCACCCAGTCGGCCTCCGGCGCGAGCGCCACCGGGCCGAGAGTGCTCATCCGTTCGCCGATCTGGCCGCCGATCGCGGCGAGCAACCGGTCGCGGGCGTCCGCCGGCAGACGCCGTCGCGAGTCGTTCTCGACGATCTGCATCTTGCGCCAATCGCCACGCGGCGGGAAGGTTCGCCACCGGTGAGTGTCCACAGTGTGCAGATAGCGGTGCAGCCTGACCAACTGCATGGTGGTGAGGTCGGGCAGCACCTTGGCGAAGGCGTCCGTCGCGGCGCCGCCGAACAGGAGAACCGTCGCGTGCAGACGTCGGGCGAACTCGCCGGGCCGCGTGCGCAGCAGGTCGAGCGCGGCCGGATCGTTGGCCGCGAGAAGGCGCTCGAGATCCGAGCCGAATCGGGGCACCGGTTCCCCGCGATAGAGCCGGTCATAGGCCGCGACCACGCGCGGGAACCGGGTGCGATAGTCGCCGGGACGCAGCGCGCGCAGCAGCCGCTTGAACTGCTCCGGATGCCGCGCGATGTCCTCATCGAGGTTCGCGGCTTCGTCGAGCAGCCCGAGCAGAAACCGCCGCTCGGCGCGCCGCAGTGCCCGCAACCGGCACGGCGTGCGCAGGCTCACGTCGCCCTCGGAGAGCGCGACAGTCAGGCGCAACACGTCGGTCGCGGTGCCGACACTCGCGGCCCGACCGTGCTCCAACAGCCAGGCCGCGAGCCGCACCCGGTTCTCCCCAAACGGTACGGCGGTCAGGTCGACCACGTCATCCGAGTTTGCGAGCAGCGTGCTGACCTCGCCCCACTGTTGGTCGACCCAGCGTGCTGGGGCCGCGAGTAGTCCGGCGAGGATCCGGTCGAGCGAGCCCGCGTCGGCCAGGTGTAGCACTCGGGGGCGGGTGGTCGCAGCCAGTGCCGGACGCTCCTGCGCCGGCGTGGTCACCCACTTGTTGGGCAGCCCCCAATACATCAGGATCTGCCGGAACCAATACTCGGCCTCGTCCATCGCGAGCACCTCGGCCGGGAAGTTTCGATAGACGATGAACTCTTCCATCTCCCGGTCGGCGCCGGTCGCGTGGGAGAGGACGGGCTCGACCTCGCCCCACCACCGCGTGAGGTCGTCGTCGTCGCACCCGCGCAGCGCGTCGAGTGCCTCGGCGGAGAGTGCAAAACCGAAGCAGGTCAGGTTGGAGAGCACTGTCGCGAGGTGGCTCAGTGGCGCCGGCATCGGCGCCGGGGTCGTCGCCGATGCCGGCGGGACGCCGACGAGATCGTGCGCGATGAGGATCTGCTGGTTCACGCTGATCTCCTCGGATCGGGGTCGAATCGAAAGGTGGCCGACGGCGCCGCCAATTATCGCCGCCGCCCATGCACCCGAATAGCGATTTGTCGTCCGCGCGCCGATGAGTGGACAGCAGGCGGGTCAACCGTACGGCTGGATCTTCGACCACGCTGCGTTCAACGACCGCAGCACGTTTGTCCGGTGTTGGGGGTTGAATCGACTCGTTAGAGTGGGACCGCCACCCCTGATATGTGCATGTGTATCGATCGGCGCTAGCGGGGGAGTCCCCTCCCAGGAGCGTGAGATGCCCACCCCCCATCGCACCGCCGGCGCCACCATCGCCGCCGCCATCGCCCTCACAGGTCTGCTCGCCGGGTGCGCCGGATCGCCATCCGGCTCCGCGGCGCCGACTCCCATGGAGTCGGTTCCGGTGGGGTCGTCGGCGACCACACCAGCACCGACGGTCGTCACGTCGAGCCCCACTAGCCCCGTGACAGCCTCGAGCACGACCACCCCGGCTCCGTCGCCCACCCGCGCAGCGACCACGAAACCCGCGAAACCGCCCTGCCCGCAGACCAGTCGGCAACGCGACCTGGAGGTGGCGCTCGCGGCGATCGGGGCGTATGGCTCGGTCGTTGTCGACGGCACCCAGAGCGCGACGGACTGCGCCACGATCAAGCGTTTCCAGCGCCGGATGGGCATCTATCCGGTCAACGGCGTCGCCGGGCCGACGACCACCAACGTCGCGAAGCGGATCGCCGCGACCGACACGTCGGCGTGCAAGGCGGGGACGGCGACGATGGCCTGCGTTGACCTCACACATCAGACCTTCTATGTGATGCGGGGCGGCAAGGTCGTTCTCGGTCCGACCGTCGCCCGCACCGGCAAACCGGGCTATGCCACGCCCGATGGCACCTTCTCGATCTTCGAGCGGGCGAAGTCGCGCTGGTCCACTCCGTACAAGGTCTGGATGCCCTATTGGCAGCAGTTCTACTCCGGCGACGGGCTGCACGAGACGACGACCTATATCCACGACATGTCCGTCGGCTCACATGGCTGCGTCAACCTGCTGCACACCGACGCGGTGAGCGCCTATTCGCTGCTCAGTCACGGCTCCAAGGTGCGACTCTATGGTCGACGTCCAGGCACCTGACTCGCGGGCCCGCGCACGGGTGCGTGGGTGACCGAAGGGATCTCCGGGAAGACCGCCCTGACGAAGTCGAGCCAGATTGTCGCCGGCAATCCGGTGCCGGCGATCGGCTTCGCGCGCCGATCGCGAATGGGACCAGGCGTCGGTCGGCCGACCCAGACCACGACGGCGAGGTCGGGGACGAACCCGGCGAGCCACGCGTCCTGATTGTCCTTGGTGTCACCCCACCGGCGGGTCCCTGCCTTGCCGCCAGCCCCGCCTAACCATGTGTCGTCGAGGTCGGCGGTAAGAGTTGAGTTCAGCAGGTTGGCGGTCTCCTCGGCGGCTGCGGGAGTCAAGGCGCGCACCCGCGTGGGCGAAGCGTGATAGATTTCCCCGCCGCCCGAGTCCATGACCTTGTCGATGGCGTGCCGGTCGGAGCGCATCCCACTGTTGGCGAGGGTGGCATAGACGGTGGCGAGATCGGCGGGACTCGTCGGATAGATCCCCAGCGCGATGTCGGCCCGGGTGTGATTGGGCCGAGGATCGCCGGGGCCGTCGACAAGCGAGGGGCGACCGAGATAGTTCGGCGCGATCCCCATCGCGTGCGCCAGCCGTCGGACAGTTGTTCCGCCGACCTGTTGGGCGACGGAATACATCGCGGTGTTGACCGAATCGATTGCTGCCTGGCTCGGAGTGCAGGGGAAACACTGCTGGTTGTCGGTGTTGTAGAGCGGGACGCCACCCCTGTCGGCGAAGGACTGCGGAGACCGTCCATCCACAAGGGAATAATAGGAGACGCCGCTTTGGAGGCCTGCGGCGAGCACGACCGGAGCGAAGGCGAAGCCCGGCGAGCGGGGGGCCTGTGCGTCGTCGAAGAATCCATAACCCTGGTCGCCGCCGAAATAGGCGCGGACCGCGCCCGTGCGCGGGTCCACCGCCACCAGCGCCGCGTGCAGACCGGCAGGCTCGCCGGTCAGCCGCGCGGGGATTGTCGCGACGGCGGCCTTCTGGGCTGCGGCGTCCAGCGTGCTGATCACCCGCAGTCCGGCGGTGTGCAGGCGCTGCGGGGAGATCCCGTGCTGGGCGAGTTCACGTTCGACGACACCCACCACGGCCCCGTTGGCGCCGGCGAGGGTCGCCTCCTGTGGCGGCTCGGTGAGCACCGACGGATATCCCTCGGTGCTCGCCTGAGCGGACTCGGTCCATCCCAGGCGCCCCATCGAGTCGACGATCCATCTCCACCGGTCGCGCGCGCCGGTCGGATCGATGGCAGGATCGAAGTTCCACGGGTCTTTGATGACGGCGGCGAGCACCGTGCCCTGGGCTACGGTGAGTCGACCGACCGGCACCCCGAAGTAGGCTATCGACGCGGCGGCGATCCCATAGGCGCCCCGTCCGAAGTAGATGGTGTTGAGATAGCGTTCGAAAATCTCATCCTTGGAATAGCGATTCTCCAGTTTGACGGCGAGGACCGCCTCTCGGGACTTGCGGGTGACGCTGCGCTCCTGGGTGAGAAAGGCATTGCGAGCATATTGTTGGGTGATCGTCGAGGCGCCCTGCGCGTCGTCTCCAGTGAGATTCGCCCATGTCGCGCGCGCCACCCCACGGATCGAGACTCCGGAGTGTTCGTAATAGTCGCGGTCCTCGGCGGCGAGCACGGCGTGCCGCACGTGTTCGGGCACGTTCCGCAGCGGCACGTCGGTGCGGGATGTGACGCCGACCCGGGCGAGCAAGGTGACCCCGTCGCGATAGTAGATCTCTGATGCCTGAAGGCTCGCAGGATCTCCCGGCAGCGTGACTGAGTCGATGATGATCCATGCGGTGGCGGTGAGTGCCATGGCGAGTGAGGCGGAGATGATGCGCCTGCGCCGGGTGGGGCCCGGAGCGCGGTGTCGGTGTCGTGGTGCTCGCGGCATCCGCGATAGCACCGCAGATCCCCAGTGAGTGATTTGACGCGTACGCAGAGCTATGTTCCCGGCTCGACGAGCCGCCCACTGGGCGGCGCGGTGAAGCATCACGATAGATACACGCGCTGGCATGCCCACGGGGTTGCGTTGGCGGCGGTGTCCGATATTGCCCGATGCGCCTCTCCGGACATTTCGCCGCTCATTGACCCCGTCCAGCGCTCATTAGCCCCGCTCGGCGCAGCCGAGGGCAGCGAGCACACTCGCGATGACGCTGTGGTCGACCGTGGAACGGTCGACGTCCTCCGGAAACGCGCCGTCGTTGCGCAGTACTGACGTGCCGTGCACCGCGGACCAGACCACCACTTCGGCGTTCGCCCGTCGAGACGTCGGCATCGCGTCGGCATCGTGCATCTCGTCGAGGGTCTCCACGAGCACTCGCCACGCGCTCGGCTCGTCGGGTCGGGGCGGCTCCGCGACGCAGAGGCCGAACGCGATGCGGATGAGCTCCGGCTCGGCGGCGGCGAAATCGAGGTAGGCCTGCCCGATCGCCGTCAGGCGGTCGATGGCACGGTCGGCGCGGGTTCGGCGGCCGGGCCGCCCGTCGGCTTCCTCGCCTGCGGCGAGCATGCGGCGGGCGACCGACTCGCGAGCCAATTGTGACACCGCCGCGTAGAGGTGGTCGCGGTCCTGGAAGTGGTGGTAGGCGGCCGAAGGGCTCACCCCGACCGTGCGTGCGAGGTCTCGGATGCCCAGCGCGTCGGGCCCACGCTGCGCGACCGCCTCGAACGCGGCGTCGAGCAGTGCGGTCCGCAGGTTGCCGTGGTGGTATGAATCGGTCACCTTCACCACACCATCTTGACACTGTTCAGACCTGATGTCATCGTGGGCATATCTGAACAGTGATTAGATTGGTCTCCTCATATGACTCAGGTGCACACGCCACCACCCGCGGTACGGACGAACACCCGGCCCGCAGATTCGAAGCCGACTGGATGGACCCGGTCCGGCTGGATCTGGATCCTTCTCACCTCGATCGCCATCGTCGGATTCTCGGTCGGCCAATACTTCACCGCGAATCTGGCCGACCTCGCCGCCGACAATGTCGGCTTGGCACCCAACTACGCCGATCGCGGTCTGCCGCTGCGGGTGGCGTTCTATGCCCACATCGTCTTCGGCGGCGCCGCGCTGCTGCTCGGACCGTGGCAGTTCAGCACCCGACTGCGGCACCGTCTGCCCCACGTCCACCGTTGGGTGGGGCGTGTCTATCTCGTCGCCGTCGGCGTCGCTGGGGTGGCGGGCCTGATCATCGCCCCGGTCAACAAGGCCGGGATCGTCGGGGTCCTCGGCTTCGGCTCCCTCTCCTGCCTGTGGCTCTTCACGGCGTTTCGCGCGTGGCGGACCGCCCAGGACCGTGACTACCTGGCGCACCAGGCGTGGGCGGTCCGTGGCTTCGCACTCACCTATGCGGCGGTGACGCTGCGCCTGTGGCAGGGCATCTTGGTTGGGATCCAGCTCTCCACTCTGGATGGTCCGGTCACGGACGCGGCGTTCGCGGACGCTTTCGACCGGGCATATCTCCTCGCCCCGTTCCTGTGCTGGGTTCCCAACCTCATCGTCGCGCAGTGGTGGGTGCGTCGGCGGGTTCTGACGCGACGCTCCTGACGGTTGCGCCGATTCAATCGGCCATCCCCAGAACGTCGATGGGACGATGACGTGCCGCCGCCATGCCGGCGGCGGCACTGGAGACGAGAACCAGCACGACGCATCCGCCGGCGACGAGTCCGACCTGTCCGACTGGGATCACGAGCTCGGCGGTCGAACTAATGGCTCGCAGCGCCGCAGGCAAGCCGGCAGCCGCCACGGTCGCCACGGCCGATCCGAGGATCAACCCGATGGCGAGAACAATGGCCCCTTCGCTGATCAGAGCCGCCACGGCCTGTCTCTGAGTCGCCCCGGCTAGGCGAAGTTGGGCCACATCGCGAACGCGGTCACGAGTGGCCATGATCACCGTATTGACAACCGCGACGGCGGCATAGACACCGGCGAGGCCCAGCAAGGCGATCAGCCCGGTCCGGTTGTTCTTCTGTCGCGCGGCCGAAAGACTCGCGAGCCAGGCCCCGCGCCCGACCGCTGCCGCGCCGAGCGGGCCGAGCCGGGCGGTCAGGGCCCGAGTCACCTCGTCGAGGGCAGCGCCCGGCGTGATCGAGACGACGGCATAGGGCACGCTCCACTGCGCACGATGCTGATCCACGATGGACTCCGCCAGCACGATGGACACATCGGCCAGTCCACCGTCGACGGTGGCGACCAGGCGCACCCGAACCGGACTCGCGTCATCGAGGACGAGGCTGACCTCATCGCCCAGGCGCCACCCGTGTTCTCTCGCGACCGACTCCCCGGCGGCGAAACCGTCACCACGTACGTCATCCAGACGTCCGGACAGGACCCGCAGCCGGGGAACGGAACGGTTGATCGCGTCGCTGTCGAGAGCGACCGCGCCGATCGTGTCGACGGCACTGGCCGAGATCGTGTGGACCTGGGTGGAGACCACCGGGGTGACCGTGGCGACACCGTCGACAGTGGAGGCGCCCAGCACCGCGGCGTCGGTGAGTCCTGGAGTCAGTCCCGCGACGATGATTAGATCGCCGGGGGTCTGGGCCCGCTGTTCCCGCGTGGTCGACGCATCCGTCGTGGCCACCATGATCATCAAGCCGCTGGCGACGCCGGTGAGCACGAGCACCGGGGCTGCCGCCGCCGCGGCCCGGCGTGGCTGCGCGCGAAGATGGGCGGCGGCGGTCATGACGATCGTCGCGGACGCGTGTCGGCCGACCGCCGACAGTGCCCGGGCCACCGGTGAGCCGATCCACCAGACCAGCGGCGGCACGAGTCGCGGAGCCAGCGCGGCGAGGCCGGTGACCAACAGTTGGCCGACGACGATGGTCATGCTGACGCGCGTCTCCGGCGATGAGACGGGTCCCAGCACGACCAACACCACGCCGCCACCGGTGAACAGCAGGCCGAAAATCCACCGGGACAGAGTCATTCCGCTGCGCTCCACCGTCGCCTCCCGCAGCGCCTCAACCGGCCGCACCTTGCGCACCCGACGAGACGCGAACCAGACCCCGAGCAGCGCCACCATCACGCCGACTCCAACGGCGATGAGCAACGGGACAGCCGCGATCCGCAGGCGCAGATGCGGCGGCGCGACCGACAACCAGCGCAGCGATCGGACAAGCAGCTCACCGGTCGGCAGCGCGAGCAGGCAGCCGGCCACTGCGGCGAGAGTCGCGAGCACCACCGCCTCGGCGAGCACCATGCGCCGCACCTGCCGGGACGTGGCGCCGACGGTGCGCAGCAGGGCGAGCTCCCGGCGGCGTTGCGTGACCGCCAATCCAAAAGTGCTCGCCACCACAAAGATGGCGACAAAGCCGCTGATGCTCGACATCGTCGACAGCAGCGCGACGGTCCCCTCGAAGGCATCGCCGACCGGATCTGGTTCTGCGTCGCGAATTCGGTCACCGGTCAGCGCCCGCAGCCCCGGATGAGAGGCTTGGATCGATCGGGCGAGCGTCGTCGGGCTGATCCCGGTCGCCGGAGTCAGCGCCACCGCGGTGACGGTGGGGCACAGGCGCCGGATCTCCTGGTCGGTGAAGAAGACCACCGCTTCGCTGGTGTCGATCGTGGCGGTCACTCCGACGACCGTGTGCGGGGCGGAGTCGTGTTCGGTGAGCACGAGCACCTCGGCACCGGGGCGCAACCCCGCGACAGCGGCCAGGCGACCATCGACGACGACCTCGCCCTCAGTCGAGGGCTGGCGCCCATTCGCCAGGCGATACGGTCCGGGCGTCGCACTCGACCATCCGTGCCCGCGAGAAACCGTGTCCTCCACCGTGGCCGGACCAGACTCGGCGAGCACTTGGACGTCGCACGAGCGGTCGGAGACGGCCGCGGCCACACCGACGCCGTGGGACAGCTGCTCCACTGTAGAGTCGGATATCGCGCCGGCTGCCGCGACCGTCACCTCGCCCGGCTGATCCGGGTCGGTCGATCGCAGCACCGGGTCGACCGTGACCACGACGGTCGTCGGGGCGAACCGGGCGACGCCGTGCGCGGGCGGGCGGGCCCAGATCACCAGTCCGGTCGCCGCGAGCAGGGCGACGCCGAGCGCGAGTGCGACGAAGGCCCCAATAAACCGGGTGGGTCGGGTGCACAGGTTGAGCCACGCCATCCGTACCATCGCTTATTTCTCCAGGCTCGTCATGCGTGCGGCGATCGTCGACGCGTCCGGACGCTCGATCTCGTCCACCAGCCGACCGTCGGAGAGGAAAAGGACCCGATCGGCGTGTGACGCGGCCATCGGATCGTGGGTCACCATCACGGTGGTTTGAGCCTGCTCATCGGCCATCGCCCGCATCCGCCGCAGCACCTCGCGTCCGGTCGTTGAGTCGAGGGCCCCCGTGGGCTCATCGGCGAAGAGCACGTCGGGTCGCACAATGAGGGCCCGGGCGATCGCGACTCGCTGTTGCTGGCCGCCGGAGAGCTCTCCGGGGCGGTGGCCGGCCCGGTCGGCGAGACCAACCATTTTCAACGCTCGCGTCGTGTCGACGCGAGAGGGCCGGCGCCCGGCGAGCCGCAGAGGAAGCGCGACGTTTTGCGCCGCAGTGAGCGCGGGAAGCAGGTTGAACGACTGGAAGACGAAGCCGATCCGGTCGCGGCGCAACCGGGTCAACTCGGCCTCGGATAGCTCGCCGAGCGTGACATCGCCGAGCGTGACCGTGCCGCCGTCCGGCTGGTCGAGGCCGGCCAAACACTGCAACAGGGTCGACTTGCCTGAACCGGACGGCCCCATGACCGCGGTGAACGAGCCGGCGGCGAACTCGCAGGAGACGCCATCGAGTGCGACCACCGGCCGGGAAAAACCGCCATAGGTACGCCGAAGAAGCTTCGCTGACAACATGAGGTTGATCGAAGCCGTCCGGCGGCGGCGGCGCACGGGCCCAGCCGTGAATCTCTGGGGTAACGCTGGCACTACCGTCTATGGTGACGGGCATGTCGCGGCTATTGGCGCCCAGCCGCCTGGCGCGGGCGTTGCTCTATCTGGCGAGCGGTGTCGTGGTGTGGGCGGTCACGCTCCTAGGCCTCGCCTTTCTGATCCCGATGGGTTTCGTCGGCGCACCACTCGCCTCGATCGCACTGGGCCGCCTCGAACGGCGACGACTCGCGTTGCTTGGGCAGCCGGTGCCGCCCGACCCGCACCGGCCGGCGCCGCGATTCGGCGCCAGCGCCCAGGCGCGGTTCCGCTTGGCCGAAGCCGCAACCTGGCGGGAGTTCGCCTATGCGGTGGCACTGGCGACGTTCGTCGGCGTTCTCGACACGGTGATGGTCGTGACGATGGCCGCGTTGACGTTCGCGACATTCGTGCGGCCATTCATCGAAGGGGAGTGGCCGGGAAGCGTCGCGATCGGGGCGACACTGGTGGCGTGGATTCTGCTGACGAGCGTTGTCGCACACGGACACGCGGCATTGGCGCGATCGTTGCTGAGCGGACCCACCGACGAGGACATGCGGGATCTCACCGCAGCGCGAGCGAGGCTCGTCGACGCCTTCGAGGTGGAACGGCGGCGCATCGAGCGAGATCTGCACGACGGGGCGCAGCAGGGGCTCGTGGCCCTCACCATGACCCTGGGACTCGCGGCGTGGGAACTGCGCGACGGGCCGGTCGAGGCTAGACGGCTCGTCGATCGAGCGGGTGAATTGGCCACCACCGCGCTCGCGGAGATGCGTGATCTCGTGCGTGGCATCCACCCGCAAGTGCTCACCGACCATGGATTGCTCGCCGCCGTCGACGAACTCATCGGCCGAGCGGCGGTTCCGGTGACGAGTCACATCGATCTCGACCGCAGGCTTCCGTCTATCGTGGAGTCGACGGCCTATTTCGTCATCGGCGAGGCGTTGACCAACGCCACCAAGCACGCCCACGCGACCCGCGTGACGATCTGCGGCGGACTCGTCGGAGAGACGCTCGCGGTCGAGGTGTGTGACGACGGGGTCGGCGGTGCTGACCCCGACGGCGGCAGTGGCCTGGCAGGCTTGGCCGATCGTGTCGGTGCCGTCGGCGGCCGACTGACTCTCACGAGCCCGCCCGGTGGGCCGACCCTTCTGCGACTGGAGTTGCCGTGCTCAGGATCGTGATCGCAGAGGATTCGGTGCTGCTGCGCGAGGGCCTGACGTCGCTGCTGGCCAGGCTCGGCCACGAGGTGGTGGCCGCCGTCGCGGACGCCGAGTCGTTGTCGGAGGCGGTGCGGGCCGACCGGCCCGACGTCGTTGTCACCGATGTGCGGATGCCGCCCACCTTCACCGACGAGGGGCTGCGGGCGGCCGTGTCGCTGCGCCAGCATCACCCAGGGCTGCCCGTACTCGTGCTCAGCCAATATGTCGCCCACGCCTATGCCGCGACGCTGCTGGAATCGGCGCCCGGCGGCGTGGGATATCTGCTCAAGGACCGGGTGGGGCAGGTCGCCGAGTTTGTCGCGGCGGTGGAGGAGGTCGCCCGCGGTGGCTGCGTCATCGACCCCGAAGTCGTGCGGCAGTTGATCACCCGCCGCCGCGATCCATTGGCGCGGCTGACTCCTCGGGAGCGCGATGTGCTCGCTCTGATGGCCGAGGGGCGGGCCAACGCGACGATCGCCCGCCAGCTCGTGGTGTCGGAGGCGGCGGTCGCGAAGCACATCAACTCGATCTTCGCCAAACTCGACCTTGACCCGACCGGCGACGACCACCGCCGGGTTCGGGCGGTGCTCGCATATCTGCGGGGTTCGCCGCCCCCGATCGGCGAGGCGGTCAGGCCGCCGCGGCCAGCGAGCGAGCCTGGTTGACCAGGTTGGTCGCCCAGGCCACGTTGGCCTGTCCCGGCGGGAGCTGCACGCTGTGATGCAGTCCGGGACCCACAACGGTCACGAAGATGAACCCACTGTGGCGCTTCTCCTTGACCAGCAAGAACAGCAGGCCGAGCAGGCAGAACACTGCGAAAAGGATCGCCATCACGACGGCCCACGCCGGAATCGACTCGGTGACGACGGTGGAGTCCTGGACTGTCCACGTCGTGCCACGCAGGGGAAAACGGCCGTGCGGAACGATCACCGACGTGTGGGTCACGGTGATGTCGCCGATCGCGAAGAGCGGCTGCTCGACCGGCTCGACCGGATAGGCCGACGACGCGATGGCCGGCACGCCTTCCGGCAGGGTCGGCGGATAGTAACCACCCGGAACGTCGGAGTATCCGTAGTGGAAGTTCGGATCAGTCACCTCGACACAATAGTTCCATTCGACCGCGAAGCGTGAGCACCCGTCGCTGGGGGCCGCTCGCCTCGGCTCGGCGGCGCTGTGCCGATCTTCGAGGGTGCCGATCTTCAGGGGCGATGATCTTCGACCGTTTGAGCAGCGATACGGCCGATGGCCTGTTGAGAGCGGTCATCGAATGCCGCTAAAGTCTCTGCGCCAATCATTGGAGATGGAACGGAGAATCAGTGCAAGAGAAGCTTCAAACCCGCGCATTTGGGCGTGTCGAATCGATCCTGCAGCCTGGCGAGCAACCGATTACGGCGACGCGGGTGACAGTCGGCAAGTTCGCGTCGGGGCGGTTTGGGTCAGCTGTCACCCAAGCGCTCGTCATGGAGGGATTCGGAGGGATGGGATCGGCGGCGTTGCTGTCCGCCAGAAGACAGTTTGTCGTCCTGACCAACCAGCGCATGATCTTCCTGTCCCAGACTTTCATGGGTGGGCCAGGGTCCACCGTTCTCGGCTCGGTGCCGAGCGATCAGGTGTCGCTGACCGAAAGCAAGATTGGCGTTGTGAGCCTGCTCCGCATCGCTTTCGGAACTTCGGGCGACGGCGTTGCACTCACTTTTCCCAGAGTGGACAAGAGAAATGCTGAAGCGCTCGCAGCAGCCTTGCGGCCGACCCCGGTCGCCTGACCACAACCAACAGGTTTGGTGCGAGACCAGTTAGTCCGGTTGAGATTTGGAGGCGTCTAGCTATGGACCCGGAAAACATGAAACGTCTCGGATCGTTGCTGCTGTTGACAGGCATTCCAACTTTCCTCATAGCGGCTTTCCTTTTCGATGTGCGTATGGGCGTGCGGCGAGTGCGCTGGTCGCGATTCTCATGGGTTCAACTCTTCTTTCACGCATCCTTCGTGCGTGAAGAACAGGACCGATAGAAGGTGGGCGGTCGCCGGCACATGTGGCCGGCGCCTGCCGCGTTGGGCGCTCGGCCGGCCGAGTGGGTTAGTGTCACGACATGAGCGGTGACACGATGCGCGAGCCCACAGAGGCGTCTGTGGGCGAACACGACATTGACGCGCGGCTGTCGGAGCTCGCCCGGGCTGGCGACTTCGACGCGCTGTTCGCGCTCGTTGACGCTCACCCGTCGGGCGACCCCGACGTCGTGGCCTACCTATGGTTGAACGTGGCGTCCGACTTCGGTCACGCCGACGCCGACGACCTCATCGACGACGCCATGGAGACGACGTCGCTGCGTTTCGACGATGACCAGTTCGTGACCGGTCACGTGCACCTCGAGCTTGCGATCGCCTATCTTACCGGCCGATATGGTCTGCCGGTCGACCATGACAAAGCACGCCGACACGTCGGGGAGATGCTGGCGCGACATTATCCCGACGGAGTCGTCGGCGGCGACGAGTTGTTGGCCGAGGCCTCGGCGAGTCTGTCCATATCGGCCCGCGCGGTCTTCGACGAAGCACTGGCCAGCCGAGGCTGAACCGCATATGACACCAGACCGCGTGGTTCCGTGGCTGCAGAGCGTCTATGACCTCATGTGTGCCGAGGTGGAGACCGATCCGGCAACAGCGGAACTAGTCGATGCGTGGACCCGGCGGACGGGACTTGTGTTGCCGGCTGCGGTGCGGGAATTCTATGTCACCAC
Source organism: uncultured Actinomycetota bacterium (assembly GCA_963736695.1). Lineage (GTDB taxonomy): Bacteria > Actinomycetota > Actinomycetes > Mycobacteriales > Micromonosporaceae > CAVTPU01. Next base: position 1,377,466 of record CAVTPU010000001.1, on the reverse strand, counting down.
CGTGCGCATTCCGTTGGCCGACGCGTCGGGGGAACCGGTTGCCAGCGGCGGGTCGTGGCGACTGTCACTGCCGGACCTGTGGCGGGAGTTCAGCGGCGACTGCCACCTGAGCTCCCTGGTCGAGGTGCTCGCGGCGGTTGAGGCGACCCACGCGGGGCGTGATCCGTCGGTCGGGCTCTGGGCCGACACACCTATGGGTTCGGGTCGGCGGCCTGACGCCTCGTTGCTCGTCCACTTCGAACACGACGTTCACGCGACCCTGCACGACTTCTTCGAGTCGGGCCGCGGCGACGATCCGGCCGTCTTTGTCCATTCCCGGGATCGGCACAATCCCGGCTGGAGCAAGGATCGGGAGACGTTCAGCGACTGGATGTTCGACTGGTTCGCCTCATTCTATGGCGATGACTCGATGCCACGGTCCTTCTTCGGGCCGGACGCCGACTGGAACGCGGCCGAGGAGGCGTCACCGGCGAGGCCCTATCGCAATGGTTTATGGGCGCGAGCGACGGACACGGCGATAGCCGCCGCGAGCCTCGCGGATCTGGTCGACGCCTTCGGCTGGCCTTATGCGCGACTCTTGGCGGGCGGGGCGCGTTCCTTTCACTGGTCGCCGCCGACCGGGGAGATCCGGGTGACGACCGATGCCGTGAACGACGGCGACGGCGTGTCGGTGTGGTGGGTGCACAGCGGCACGGTCGACGGCCTGCGGGACCTACTTCGCCGGGTGTCGCGGCCGCCGGCGCGCGTGTTTCACACGTCGCCGTGGAACACCTCGGCCGATGCTCACCGGACTATCGACGAAGTCGCAGCGGGCCGCGTTGTGCCACGATCATGAGTAGACTCCCGCAGGAGAGCCAGCGCTCGAATTCGTGGTGATGCGTTGACGCCAGCCACGCCGACGAAGTCTCAGCAGGCCGCGAGGAGAGGCGAACGATGACGAAGGATTCGGTCGGTGTGAGCCTGCGACCCGTACACGATGGGGATCTTGAAGTGTTCTTCGCCCATCAGGCCGATGCGGAAGCGTCGTGGATGGCCGATTTCCCGTCGCGGGACCACGACGCCTTCATGGCGCACTGGGCCAAGATCCGCTCCGATGCGTCCGTCGTGACTCGCACGGCCGTCGTCGGCGGTCGGGCGGCTGGACACTTCGTGAGCTGGGAAGACGAGGGTCAGCGCCACGTTGGCTATTGGATCGGCAGAGACCACTGGGGGCGAGGGGTGGCGACGGCGGGGCTGGCCCTCTTTCTCGATGAAGTGACGGCTCGCCCGCTGCACGCCTATGCCGCGACACACAACACCGGCTCGATCAGAGTGTTGGTCAAGTGCGGGTTTCGCCAGACGGCGGAGGACGACGTGGCGCACCAAGGCGACGCCGACGGTGTGAACTTCATCCTGCGCGACTGAATTCTGCCTGGGCTGAGGCGATCTGAGATTCGGCCGCGCGGTCGGCGGTTTCTTGACGAAATCGATATGCGCGGATTGCCGTAATGGGGCGATGCTTAATCTACCAACGGCCTATCTGAGAAGGATGCGACGTGTCGACATCGACGGGAAGTTTGATCGGGGGTGCCGTGTCGGTGGTGCTGTGCGCCGCTGCGGCTGGCGTGTTCATGTGGGTGTTGCTCGGGGGCGTGCGGATCATCAATCAGGTCGAGCGTGGGATCGTGTTCCGGTTCGGCCGGGCGTTGCGTCGGGTTCGCCAACCGGGGCTCACGGTGCTCATTCCCCTGGCGGATCGGCTGAAGAGGGTCAATGTGCAGATCGTGACCCTCCCGGTCCCCTCGCAGGAGGGAATCACCCGCGACAACGTCTCGGTGAAGGTCGACGCCGTCGTCTATTTCCGGGTCGCCGATCCATATCGCGCCGCGATCGAAGTGCAAAACTATGCATATGCAGTGGAGTTGCTGGCGCAGACGTCGTTGCGCTCGATCATCGGCAAGGCGGAGCTCGACGATCTGCTTTCCAATCGCGACGAACTTCACCGCGATCTGCGTGCACTGCTCGACGCGCCGACAACCGAGTGGGGCGTTCACATCGACCGTGTGGAGATCAAAGACGTGCAGCTGCCGGAGTCGATGAAACGATCGATGTCCAAACAGGCCGAGGCGGAGCGGGAACGTCGAGCCCGAGTCATCACCGCGGACGGTGAGTTTCGCGCGGCGCAGAGTCTCGCCGACGCGTCGACCATCATGGCCGACACCCCCGGCGCGCTTCAGTTGCGGTTGCTGCAGACTGTCGTGGAGGTCGCGGCGGAGAAAAACTCGACACTGGTGATGCCGTTCCCGGTGGAACTGCTGCGATTCTTCGAGCACGCAACCGAAAGGTCGACCGAGGCGCCCCGAATCCCACGGGAACGACCGCCCTCCCAGTGAGCTGATGACCGTGGTGTGCCGACCGGGTGTCACCGATCGGCACGCCACGGTGCGGTTAGGTGAGGGGAGGCCGCCAGCCGTCCCGATATTCGAGGCTGGGATGGCCGTCCCGAACCAATCGGATCACGCCATGTGGATCGCCCGACACCCGTTCGGTGCGCAGCACCGCCGGGCGTTCCGCGATGACGCAGACCTTCTCACCCGACCACCACCAGCCGCATGAGCGGGCGATCGTCACCCACTCGGCGAGCCGCGTCTCGGCCGCCCGTGGATAGCTGGCCAGACCGAGCTCGCGACACGCGTCGTAGTAGGCGATCCAGGACACGTCATCCTGGCCATACCAGGCGACCGGGCTCGGTTTTCGTGCGGCGGTCGCGGCCCGGGCGGGATCGCAGACGTTGAGCATGAGACTGCGATGAAGTGAGTCCCGCACTCCTTGGTTGAGCACCACGAGAAACGGCATGCCGAGGGTGAACGCTTCCTCTGGCGGAAGGGTCGGCCAGGGCTGGCCTTTCTTGCGTTTCAGCACTGGCCGGTTGTCAAAATTCGGCCGTACGACGCAGTCGTCCAACACCGACCGCAGGTTGGACAGTCCGGCGGCGATGTCGCTCGTGAGCGGCGGTTCGCCACGCGGCTGTTGGCCGAGAATCCATCGCATGAGGTCGCTATGCGATGGCAATCCACTAACGAGTGACGAGGCTGCTCGGGGGGACGCAACCCAGATGAACTCGGGTTGTGATCGGCCGTGACGCGCATAGACCTGGGTCAGGCTTCGTTCGGCCGCTGCCCGATCGGCCGGAGAGGTGTCCAGACCGACATTCAGCCAATCGCGCCGAATTTCCTCGGCGCGTTGCCAGGCGGAGAGTGCGAACCGGGAAGGTCGACTGCGCGGCAGGGTGAGTGGTTCGTCAATGGCGGCAACACTGTGGGCGGCAACACTGTGCCGCACGGGCGCGGTCATCGCGCGAGGGCGTCAAAGCCCTTTCGAGAGAAGGCGAACATGGCGGTGATTGTGCCAGGAACTCACTCCCGATGGCAACACCTGTGGGAGCCGGCCACGTCAGCCCCCACAGGTATCGGCGGCGCGTGGCGTTACCAACTCGCCTTACGAATGCCGGGCAACTCCCCTCGGAGCGCCATCTCACGGAATCGCACCCGCGACAGTCCCGTCTTGCGCAGATGTCCGCGCGGGCGCCCATCAACGGTGTCGCGGTTGCGCAGGCGGGTCGCGCTCGCGTCTCGCGGCTGGCGTCGCAGTTCCGCCACCGCAGCCTCGCGTTCATCGAAACCTGTTGCTGGCGAGGCGATGAGATGGGTGAGTTCTTGGCGGCGCCCGGCGAATCTGGCGACAATGACGCGCCGCTTCGCTTCCTTGACGACCTTGCTCTTCTTCGCCATCAGCGTTCTTCTCTGAAATCGACGTGACGGCGAATCACCGGGTCATATTTGCGGAGCACCAGACGGTCCGGATCGTTGCGTCGGTTTTTGCGGGTGACATAGGTATATCCGGTGCCGGCGGTCGACTTCAGTTTGATGACGGGCCGGATATCGGTGCTGCGGGCCACTAGACACGCTCCCCGCGTGCCCGCATCCGCGCGACCACGGTTTCGATGCCGAGCTTGTCGATCGTACGAATGCCCTTGGCGCTCACTGTCAGCCGCACATAGCGCCCCTCGCTGGGGAGAAAGAAGCGCCGGCGTTGGATGTTGGGATCCCATCGGCGGCGGCTGCGACGGTGGGAGTGACTGACGGAGTTGCCGAAGCTCGGCTTGGCTCCGGTCACCTGGCAATGCGCGGACACGGGTCTCCTCCCAGGGGTTGACTGCTGATCACGCTAGTCTAAAATGACAATCGTTTTCAACAAGCGGAGGTGTGATGTCTCGTCTGGTGAGTGCCGAGCCCCGAGCTGCGGTGACCGTGATGTCGGGCTTCCGAGCAGCCGCGATGCAGGAGGTCGGCGGCCGCCTGCTCGCCACCAACCCGGCTGCGGTGCTGGTGCGCCACGACCTGGCCGGCCTGCGCGATGGGCTGGTGCGCAGGGTCGTGTCGACTCACGACGCGGTGCTCGAGGACGAGGCGATCCAACTGGTGCACGGCTGCGTCTCGTGCACGCTGCGGGAGGATGTGCTGCCTACCTTGGCTCGGCTTGGGCGCGACGACCCCAGCCGTCCGATAATTCTTTCCTTGCCCGAGGTGATCGAGCCGGAGGCGGTGGCGCACGCCTGTCTCCACTGTCTCATCGACGGTGACCTCGTCACGCGCTGGACGCGATTCGACTCGTTCCTGACGGTGGTGGACGCCGACTCATTTCTTGATGACTTCGTGAGCATCGACGATCTCGTTCACCGTGACATGCAAGCGGCCGATGAGGATGATCGGGGTGTCGCGGCCGTCATCGCCCGACAGATTGAGTTCGCAGACACCGTCGTGCTGTGGCATGGCGGGTCGCAGGACTCCTTGGCGTTAGACCGTCTGCGAACGTTGCTGCACCGTCTCGCGCCGTGGGCGATTCACCACATCGCCGGCCCGGAGGCCGACTTCCCGTTCGCTGAGTTGCTCAATGTGGCTCGCAGCGAGCCGGACCGCTCGGACTCGGTCGCTCGTGGACTCGAGGGCTATCGCCTCGGTGTGCACGAGCCGGAGAGTGACACGGGCGTCAGTTCTGTGGTCTTTCGCACCCGCCGACCGATGCACCCGCAACGACTGCACGACACGCTAGAGGAGATCGCCGGCTCCACCCTGCGTTCACGCGGACATGTGTGGCTAGCGACACAACCCGAGTTGGTTCTCGGCTGGGAGTCGGCGGGTGGTGGCATCGCACTCGGTGGACTCGGCCGGTGGTTGGCAGCGCTGCCCGAGAACCGCTGGGCTGAGGCATCCGATCTGCGCAGGATCAACGCGCAACTGGACTGGGATCCCTACTACGGAGACCGGGGCAACCACCTTGCCCTCATCGGCATCGGGGTCGACCCCGACGATCTGCACCGCAGCCTTGTCGACTGCCTGCTCACCGATGAGGAGATCGCGATGGGAGAGGACGGGTGGCGCGACCTGCCCGACCCATTCGCCGGTTGTTTCACCATCACTGACGAAAGCGAAGGAATCTGATGAGGCACGGCATCCATCCAACTTATGGTCCGGTTGTCTTTCGCGACAAGAGCGGTGGGGTCTCGTTCCTGACCCGATCGACCGCGACGAGTCAGCACACCATCGAATGGGAGGACGGCAACACCTATCCCGTCATCGACGTCGACATCTCGTCGGCCAGCCATCCATTTTGGACCGGCAGGCAACGCCTCGTCGATAGCGAAGGACGAGTGGAGCGGTTCAACCGACGCTATGGCCGCGGCCAGAAAGGATGACGCACCTCGGGCGGGCTCGCGTCACCGAGGTCGGCGCCCAGCCGGCAGCCAGCGGTCCAGCACCGTGGTCAGGTCCGCGAGTGTGAACGGCTTGGCGATGTAGTCGTCCATTCCGGCGGCCAAGCATCGGTCGCGATCGGCGGGTTGGGCACTCGCGGTCATCGCCACGACGGGGGTGTGCCGCCGGTCACCCTCGAGGTCCCTCAACTGCTGGGTCGCGGCATAGCCGTCGAGCACCGGCATGATCACATCCATGAGGATGAGATCGTACGGCTCGGCGGTGGCGCTCCGCACGCACTGCTCGCCGTCACCCACGACCTCGACCGCGCACCCGACTTGAGCGAGCATTCCGGCCGCGACCATCTGGTTGATCTCGTTGTCCTCGACGACCAGCACCCGGCCCCGCGTCGGAGTGACTGCCGACGGTTCAATGTGCCGATCGTCCTGATCGGCCGGCGGCACGCCTGTCCGCATCGAATCCAGGCTCTGTTGTAAGGCGACGCGGTGCACGGGCCGATTGAGGAGAGTGCGAATGTTGTCGACGGGTGGGAGGCTGGTCTCGGTGGGATCGGTGAGCAACACGACGGGAACACCATCCAGCTGGTGTGCCAGCTCCACGCCATCGCCATCGGTGAGCTGATGCTCCACAATGGCCAAATCCCATGGTACGGCCAGATTGGTGGCCTCCTCGATGGAGGAGGCGGTCAGCACCTCCATGCCCCAATCGGTGAGATAGTGGTCCACGATGGATCGTGTGACGGAATTGGGCTCGACGAGAAGCACCCGCCCGCCGCTGACCTCAGGAGCGATAGCCGGTGAAGCCGTGGCTGCCTTTCCGAACGAAATGGTGCACCAGAATGTGCTGCCGGCACCCACGTCACTGTCGACACCGAGCTCGCCACCCATGAGTTCGACAAGCTGCCTGCTGATAGCGAGTCCCAAACCGGTGCCACCCGACGGTCGATTCGGTGTCGGCGTCGCCTGCTCGAATCGGGCGAAGAGCCGCTCGATGTCAGCGGTCGAGATCCCGATTCCAGTGTCGATCACTTCGATTCGGACGTCGATGGAGGATGAGCCGGACTGAGTCGGCTCTGCGGGAGTCACCAATACCGACACCCCGCCGTGTTCGGTAAACTTGACCGCGTTGTCGATGAGATTGAGTAGGATCTGTCTGACCCGAAGGGGATCACCGACCACGACGTCGGGCAGTGCCGAGCTGTAATAGCTGCCCACCGCGATGTTTTTGGCCTCGGCCGGCTCGCCCACCAGGTCGACCAGTTCCTCGACCAAGTCGAGAAGCCGAAACTCGCGTGGGCTGAGCACGATCTTTCCAGCCTCGATCTTAGAAATGTCGAGCACATCACTGATGATGGCGAGCAGAGCTTTGCCGGCAGCCTCTGCCCCGCGGGCATAACGACGCTGGGTTTTGTCAAGACCGGTGTTGAGAAGCAGGTTGGTCAGTCCAATCACCCCAGTCATCGGGGTGCGAATTTCGTGGCTCATGGTGGCCAGGAACTCCGACTTCAGTCGCGATGCCTCGAGTGCGTCGTCGCGGCGCTGGATGTTGAGACGCAGCACCTGGTCCTCAGCCGCTCGTCGAGCCGTGATGTCTCGAGCCGACGCGAAGATGCCCTTGATCGCATTGGTCGTCGCGTCGGCATAGGTTGCGGCGTTGAACGATACGAGAATCTCCTGATCAGCACCGTTCCGATGGGCCAGCACAAGCTCATAGTCGGTGACCGAGCCGTTCCTCAGCGTGCGCCGCACACCTTCCGCGGCGCGGTCCGGGTCGATGAAGTGATCAGGGAATCGGGAACCGACGAGCTCGGTGCGGGGTCGACCCGTCAACTGGCACAGACTCTCGTTGACATCCGTGATCACGAGTTCCTGATCGACGGTGAGCAGCCCGTCGAGTGACGCCTCGATGAGGCCGCGGTTGTAGGCTTGCGATTCACGAAGCTCCTCCTGAGCGCGATGAAGCTCGCTGATGTCGATGACGGTGCCGATCGAGCGCACCGGACGGTCACCGTCATAGAACGTCTCGCATCGTTCGTTGACCCACTTAACGCGGCCGTCCGGCATGAGAAGCCGATGAACGATGTCGTACGGCTCGCGCTGCTCGACCGATTCGGTATAGGCCCGGTTGACCATGTCCCGGTCGTCGGGGTGAATGGCCTCAAGAAAAGCGTCATAGGACGCTCCGAAACGTTGTGAGTCGATCTCAAAAAGGCGGAAGATCTCGTCCGACCAGACGAGCGCCTGGCTCGTCAGATCGAGCTCCCAGTGCCCGATGTGGGCGATGCGTTGCGCCTCGGCAAGGCGGGCCTCGCTCTGCCGCAGTGCAGCCTGGGCCCGGTTGTGAGTGATGGCGATGGCCGCGATGTGGGTGACCATGCCGATGAGATCCAGGTGAAATGGCCGCGGCGCCTCCGGTTGTCGGTAATACATCGCGAACGTGCCGAGGACTCGGTGCTGTTCGTCGAAGATGGGAGTAGACCAGCACGCTCGCAACCCATAGGGGCGCGCGACCTCGCGATAGTCCTGCCATAGCGGATCGGCCTCGATGTCCTCGACAATCACCTCGGACCGGCGGAAGGCGGCGGTCCCGCAGGAGCCAGCCCGCGGGCCGATCGGTGCGCCGTCGATCGCCGCCGCATAGTCGTCGGGCAGGCTCGGCGCGGCTCCGTGTTTCAGGTGAAGGCCTTCGTCGTCGAGAAGCAGAATCGAGCCGAGCATGCCTGGCACCTGTTGCTCGACGAGACGCACCAGCGCGGACAGTGACTGTGAGAGCGCTACCCCCTCGGCGATGAGTTCCATCACCCGGGTCTGGCCATTGAGCAGCCGTTGCGCGCGGGTGAGATCAGCGACCTCGCGCCGCAGCTCGGCGTTGACCGAGCGAAGTGCTGCCGGGTCGTGGATGTCGTCGGTGCCCTCATCATGTTGCACAGTGGCACCCCCGTCGCTGGGTAGCCGGGCAACGGCGTCTCACGCCGAGCAGCCTTCTCCAGCCCCAATTTACGGACTTAGCGTGCCGTGCGATGAGGCTTCCCGAGACAAGCGGGACCGTCGAAACACAGCACACACATCGGCATGGGCAGCCCCATAGGTGTGCGCAGCCCCAATGGTCTGCGCACACCTATCGCGTCGTCAGAGACACGGGTGAAGACTCTCCTCCAGTTCGACGGGGTGCTCGTGGAGTGGCGTTGTTCCGAGCGCCAGCGGACACATGCTGCGAGCAGCGTGCTGACGCGGCGTACCCGTGGGTTGGTGATTTTGGCGGTTCGGCCCGAAGTCAGCCATAGGTGCGCTGGTTGTGTGCCGCCATGGCCTGCGCGATGTGCAGTTGGATCGCGAGTTTCGCACGCTTCCTCCGACGGGTAGGGTGCGCGCGTGACGGTGACGCGTCGGCAAGTTAGTCTTCGCCGGCACCCTCATTCTTTGATGGAGGTTCCTGTGGGCCCGCGATCGTGGCAGACCATCGCCGATAGTGACGATCAAGCCGGTGCAGTTCGAGCGCACCTGGGCTTTCTCGCCGATAGCGACGAGTGTCTGCGGCTGCTCGACGAACTGATGGTGGCCTTTGTCGAGGCTCGGCTGGGCCGGGGGACGGGCGCATTGGATCTCGTTTTTCGGTCCCAGTATGGCAAGGATTGCGTCATTAAGTGCGGCCCCCCGTATGAGGGCGACGTGTCGGCCGTCGCGCCGTCGGTTGCACGGGTGTTGCGGGTGCACAATTCGATCGCGTGGGCGGCGTTGGGGGGCGGCTGGTTCGGATTCACCGGTTGTGACGCCTTCGGCAGGTTCGTCGGCTCCGGCGGATGGGAGTGGGAGGCCCTACTTGACGCCAGTGAAGAGAACGAAAAGTTCCTCCAGCAACTGGCGGACGGCGGGTTTGACGCCGATGACGTGCCGGGAGCCTTCGACTTTGGGCAGAACTGGGCGATCTGGCATCCGGCCGAGACCAACGCGCTCGGGGAGCCCCGGCTGTATTTCGTGTCGCACGGAGACTGCCTTGCCACTCCGGTCGAGAGTGCGGACGCGTGGGGTTTCGGACCGGTTCTCCTACGGGTGATGGCGCGATACATTCTCGGCTCCGACCTGCTCCCCGAGATGTATAGCTGACCAGGCACTCATCGATCGGGCCAGCCAAGCAACCGCGCACCGAGGACCGCGGTGTGGAGGGTGAACCGTTGCGTTGGCTCGCTGGGGTGATAGCCGGTCATGGCTCTGATTCGGTCGAGTCGATAGGTGACCGCCCGAACCGAGAGATGAAGATGGCGAGCGGTCGCGGTGTAGTTCTCCTGGTTGTCGAAGAGAACACTGAGCGTGTCCAGGTAGGGCTGTGCTCCACCGCGGGCCGTGCGCAGAGGCCCGAGAACGGTGGAGACAAGATCGGTGATGGCTTCCCGGTCACGCAGAAGCACGGGAAACACGAGCAGGTCGGCCGCGTGCAGCACCGGTGCGGTGAAGCCGAGCTTGGCGGCGAGATCAAGGGTTCCGCGGGCCTCGTCGAGGGACGTGGCGAGGCCGTGAACTCCCGGGTGGTCGCGCCCGACGGCGATCTGCCAGCGTCCCGGCCCCAGCGCCGCCAACAGGTGGCGGGCGAGTTCGGCGGGCAGGCCTCGGAGGCCGCCAGTGCTGACACAGACCAGCTGCCCGTCACGCAATGTCGTGAGTGTGTTGCCGGAGCCGAAGCGTGCGGCGAGGCTCTCATCGATGGCACGCGCGGCATGCGACGAGAGTCCGGCGACGTTGGCGACGAGAACGGCGTGATCGCCTCCGAGCCGGATGCCATATCGGTGAGCGCGTTGGCTGAGCTCGCCGGGGTCGGTGTCGCCGGTGAGGAGGTCGTTGACGAAGGCCGCGCGGTCGGCGTCGCTTCGGGTGAGGACGGTGCGTGCCCGATCGCGGTATCCGGCGAAACTCGCCTCGAGCGTCGATCGCAGGGTGTTGAGCAGCACCGCAGGGTCGGGGCGCGCGCCGGGTCGGTGCGGGTCTGGGCTTTGTCCCCAGACCCGTTGGGCGCAGCGCATGAAGGTCATGACCAGTTCGTCGAGACCGACTGGCGTGTCTGCAGCTCGGGCGCCCAATTCGCGGGCGTGGGCTTGACGCGTTACAGGATCGTCGTGGCGGAGAAGCCCAGCGCAACGCTCGTCGAGCCAATCGGCGTCAGTCATCGTCTGAGCGTTCAGACGCCGATGTCGCGGCGATCGAAGAGCAGCACGCCCGCCGTCATGGTGGCCGCCGCGACGGCGACGAGCACCAGGAGCTGAATCGGGTGCCAGCCGGTGTGCAGCGGATCGGTGCCGGTGGCGTAGTGGAATGGCGACAGCCATCTCAGCCACCTCAGATCGTTGAACATGCCGCCGAAGGCGTTGGCGACATAGCCGGCGGTGGCGACGACGCCAGCTCCGGCGAGGACGGTGCCACGGCGTCCGGTGGCGGCGCCGATGAGGAACGCGATGCCCGCGAAACACCAGACGAGCGCGACCAGGCCAGCCGAGGCGGCGGTCAGGTTGCTCAACGACATGGTCATGCCGACCGCCGGGACGATGATGAGCAGCAGGATCCCGGGAACAGCGGCGATGAGCGTGAGTGCGGCGCCGGTGGATGCGAGGCGTTGGAGTGCGAACCTCGTTCGGGACAGCGGGTTGGTCAACAGAAGCTCGATGCCGCCATCTTCCTCGGGTTGGGCGATCGTGCGAGCCGACAGCGTGATCGCGGCCATGATCAGCAGCAGTGGGCCCATAAGTGCAAAGACCGTGGCCTGCAGATATCCAGCGGGAGAGGTCATGTCCGCCACGCCGAGGAAGTCGAGCATGCCTTGTGGCATCGCCTGTTGTTTGATCTCGGCCGCGTCCCGAAATGCCTTGTAGAAGGACGTGTAGATGGTGGTGAAGGCGCCGATGCCGATGATCCAACCGATGATGGCCCGTCGGTCGTCGCGCCACGACTTAGTCACGAGTGCGGGCAGCATTGCCGGCTCCTTCGGAGTGGTAGTAGTAGGACAGGAACGTCTCTTCCAGATCGGGTTCGGTCGACAGCAGGTCGATCACCTCGTGTCGGGCCGCAGCCTTCACCAGAGGGGAGAGCCGGCCGTCGACCGTGCAGCGCAGAATCGGTCCGGTGACCGTCACGTCGCTGACCCCGGGCAGGCCGACGAACTCGTCAGCACCGACGGGATCCTCAAAATGAATCTCCACCGTACGCACGGCCCGGCGCCCGAGCGATTCAACACGTTCGACGGCCGCCATCCGGCCGTCTCGGATGATCGCTACCCGGTCTGCGGTCTGCTGAACCTCGGCGAGGACGTGCGAGGACATGAACACAGTCTGTCCGGCGCCGCGGGCATCGCGCACCATGGCGAGGAATTCCTGTTGCATCAATGGGTCGAGGCCGCTGGTCGGTTCGTCTAGGACGAGTAGGGCTGGCTCGTGCATGAACGCCTGCACCAACCCCACTTTTTGCTTGTTGCCTTTGGACATGGAATGCACGGGTCTGGTGAGGTCGAGCTCCAGTCGCTCGGCAAGCGATGTGATGGTGCTCCACGCGACGCCACCACGAATATCGCCGAGAAATCTCAGCAGGTCGGCGGCCCGGTCGCGGCCGGGAAAACTGAGCTCGCCGGGGAGATATCCGATCTGCCGGTGCAGTCGTGCCTTATCTCTGCGGGGATCTAGCCCGAGAACGGTGACGCGTCCCCGGCTGGGGCGGAGAAAGTCGAGGATCAGCCGGATGGTGGTGGTCTTGCCCGCGCCGTTCGGGCCCAGGAATCCCATGACCTCGCCGACGGAGACCGAGAGGTCGAGCCCTTCGATGCCTCGTTGGCTTCCGTAGAACTTCGTCAGGTCTTCGGTGCTCAGTGCCGTGTCGCTGGCCATGGATACATCCTGCCGGCTGGCGCTGCCGCGTTCCAGGTTAGTGCTCAGACGACATCGCTCATTCGTTGTTGCCGACAGTCGGCAACAACGAGGCGGTGTTGAGGGTCGGGCGAAACGGGGGCCCGCGAAACGGGCCCCCGAAAAACGCCAGTCGGTGCTGAGCGCCCGCGAAACCGGGCCGGCGTCTATTGGCAGGTGAACCGCGTCGGGCATGCGGTGTTGGTGCGGCCACTTCGCGTCTTGAGGACGGGGAGCACCATCGATGTGAAGTCGTAGATCTTGTTGTCCGGGGCGAAGAACGTCGGGTCCCACACGAGATGCGTGGCATGCAATCCGGTCGGGTCGGAGACCGCCCAGTCATACATGCGGGTCACGCTCGATCCGCCGCTAATGGACTTATTGACCCGCGGGGACTGCACGGAGATCTCCAGCGGGATCTGACCCTTGTAGGTGGTGTAGAGGTCGGTGGAGAAGGTCTTCTCCTTGGGGTCTAGATCCGGTCCGCCGAGACCGATGCCGAGATCGCGTCCTTCGCGAACCAGGCTCGGGACCTCGGGACCCCAGTTGTGGAAGGCGAACACAACCGTGCGAGGGAAGGCGGCCGCGAGCGCCTTCAGCCCGCTGCGCTGCGCCGCAGCGAAACCCGCGTTGGTATACAACTTGATCGGTTGGTGGATCGAGTCTTCCTCGGTCATGACCGCTTCCAGGGTCGGGTCGCCGTCGAAGGCTTTGCCTAGGGCGGCGTAGAGCGCGTTGAGTCGAGCCTGCACCGCGGGGACCCACACGAGGGCAGCGCAGTAGGTCCCGTGTTTCTCCTGGCCGCCTTTGTAGAGCGTTTGGTCTGCGCGCATGTCCGCTGGGACGCAGTTGGGGTGTCTGCCGTTGAACGACTTATCCGCCACCTGAATGATCATGGACATGTTGTTCTGGCGGGCGATGGCGAGTTCGTTGCGGATCTTCGTGAAGTTGTAGTTGCCCTTGGTCGGCTCGATCTCGGCCCAGTTCTCGATCACGGAAAAGCCACGCAGCACCTGCCGGCCGGACCCGTCACGGGTCTCTTTGACGACCTTGACCGCATATCCGACGCCCTCGCCGTAGTAGGCGTTGACATAGTTGCCGGGATGCCACTTCTTGCCCTTGACCGGCACCGGGTTCGGCTGGGGGCTCGTAGCGGACTTGGTAAAGGCGGCATGCACGATCTGATCGGCTCCCGCCGCCGGTGTGATCCGTGCGGTGACACTGTGGCTGCCCGGCGTCAACGCGGTCGCGTTGTAGGCATTGGCCATCGAGTTGGCGGCCGTCCCCGCGAAGTCATAGGGCGCGAGTCGCTCCGTGGTTCGCGGAGGCCGAGCCATCTTCGTGTCGTCGAGATAGAACGCTACGCTCTTCGTGTCAGCGGGCGCGGAGACGAAGATAAATACGTTCCCGTTGACGGCGCCTCCCTGAAGGGCTGTGGCGGCGGCCCGGTTGGCGGATGTCGAGACCATGAGCTGGGGGGTCGCCGTCACCACGGGGGCGACGGCGGAAGCTGCGGCGAGGTCGGCGGCGCTCAGTTCGGCGTCAATGGTGGTCGATGTGGGTGAGTCTGCGGGGCGCACGGCCAGATATGCGGCGGCGGCGACAAGACTGACGCCGACGAACAGCGAGGTCAGGGCCACGGTCGGGTGCTTGAACGATCTCATCATTTCCTTTCCTGGGATAGGTCCACGTAGTGATGAGGTCGCCCCGGTCAGATTTGGTTGACGGCGCCCGAAGATTTTTACGTCATCGGCGGTGAAATACACTTCGGCGGTGAGTGACAGCCTGCCGTCGTGCCCCCAGTGCTCCTGCGAATATACCTATGAGATGGGAAATCTCCTCGTCTGTCCGGAATGCGCGCATGAGTGGGAGCCGGCGACCGACGTTCCTGCGGAGAGCCCCGACGATGGAGTCGTCAGAGACGCCGTCGGCAATGTGCTCGCCGACGGCGACACGGTCACTGTGATCAAGAGCCTCAAGGTGAAGGGCAGCCCGACCGGGATCAAGGCGGGCACCCGGGTGCGCAACATTCGCCTGGTCAACGGCGTAGGCGACCACGACATCGACTGCAAGGTCGACGGAATCGGACCCATGCAGCTCAAGTCGTCGGTCGTCCGAAAGGCCTGATTCGGCGCCCCAGAAAAAGATCTTCACAGAAAACGTTGGTGGCCACGACCCCGTCGACTCATAGAGACACATCCTGACCAACTGATGTGAAGGAGAGTCTGACGTGAGTTATCGAGTGTCCCGATTCGCGCTGCTGGCGTGGCTGCCGGCGGTTGTCGCAGCGTCGGTGGTGGCGGTGGACCCCGCACCCGCGCAGGCTGCGGTGAGCGTTCAGGTCGTGACCGCCAACAGCCCCACGAACTCGGCCTCGGCCAAGGGCCTGACCATCACCTGCCCGACAGACACCGAGGTCCTCGGCGGGGGAGGCTATGTCGTCAACGGGGCCAATCGGGTGCACATCTCGGCATTGCGTCCGATGCCGGGCGTCAACAGCGGCTTCCCCGACACCTTCGCGGTCGGTGCCAGCGAGATTCGACCGGGTGACTACGCCTCGGGGTGGTCGATCCACGGCTATGCGATCTGCGGTGCGGCCCCAGCCGGCCTCGAATATGTGTCGGCCGCCTCCGCCGTCAACAGTTCCAGCACCCGGCATGTGGAGCTGGCATGTCCGGGCACCAAGAAACTGCTCTCCGTCGGCGCGATCGTCTTCGACGAGGACGATCATGTCGTCATCGACGACATCGCGGTCAAGAACGATCTACGGTCTGCCGACGTCTGGGCTGTCGAGCGGGAAGACGCCACCGTCTTCTCGTGGAGCGTTAACGCGTACGGGGTATGTGTCAACGGCAACGCGGTCGCTGGGCTGACCCTCGTGCAGACAACCAGCGTGACCAACGGCAACAACAAGGTGTCGACGGCGACCTGTCCGGTCGGAAAGAAGTTGCTGGGAGCCGGGTTCGCGCAGTCGATGGCGGCCGGGCACACCCTGGTCCAGCAGATCAGTCCGAACTCGCCGGCGCAGTCGGCGGCGGCGGGAGCGGTCAACGACCCGACAGGGGCACCCAACCCGTGGTCGCTCACCGCGCAGGCCATCTGCGCAAGTTAGGACCGCGCTCGTTAGATCTGTTTCGGGGATAAGGACGAGGTCGCGCCGCCGCCCATGATCAGGTGGCGGCGCGGCGCGGTGCGGCGCACGGGCGGGTGAGCACCCGCACGGGAGTAGTGAAACGGCGACCATCGATCGCGTCCACCTGCACCCACCAGGTGAGCCGGGCGGTTGTCAACCCACTAACAACCGCGCGCGTGGATGTCGCGGACGTCCTCGTCATTCGCTCCCGGTCGACCGTCGGCACCGTCCAATAGAGCAACGCCTGCCGGATCGGCTCGGTGGTATTGGTGGTCACCACCAGGCGATAGGTGATCGAGCTTCCACACTCGACTGTGCCCGACGCGGTGGCGGAGAACGGATCGGGTGTCGCCGACGACGGCCCGCCGGGCCCACCCGGTCTGCCCGTGGGCGGGGAGCCTTCCACCGTCGGCTGAGGCTCGGTGCTCGCACGCGACCCTGGCGTGGCGGTCGTGGCGTCGTTCGGAGAGAGGGCCTCCGGCCCGGCGGGACCGGTTCGCTGGTTTTCTGGCAGGGCGGCCGATGAGGTCCCAACGTCCGCCGCGATTGGCTTCTCGCTCGACGCTCGGGCCGCGACCATCGCGGTGACGCTGGTGACGAGGACGGTCGCGACACCGCACGCGATCATGACCCGTCGACGTCGCTTGACACCAACGGGGTGGGTCGAGGCCGACTCCGACTCGCCGCCTTCCAGGTCGGCGTCCGAGTCGTCGGCGGTCGCAGCTGCGACCGCCGGCATGGCGAGAAATGGCAGGATGGCATAGCCCCGCAGGAGGTCGGTGGGGTTGAGTCGATCCCGTTGAGTCTCGCCGCAGGTGGCACAGGCGTCGACATGACGGTTGATCTGCTTTCGAATCCGTTCGGTCAGCACGCCATCCCAGGTTCGCAGCATGTCGGCCAGGTCGTCGCAGTCTGCGCAGCCGTGTCGGGCCACGGTCAGTGCTCCCAACGCTTTCAACAGGCTCTGACGAGCCCGGGAGAGCCGCGCGTGGGCGTGGTTCGGCGACACGCCGAGCACCTCGGCGGTCTGCGCGGGCGACAAATCATGGCGCAGAGCGAGCGCGATCACCTCATGGTCGTTGGCACTCAACCCACGCATCGCGTGCGTCATCAGATCGCGGACCTGATCCTCGAAGACCCGAGCTCCCGGGTCGGTGGTGGCGGCGGCCGGGTCCATCGTCGGGTCCAGGGTCCGCAGGTGCCGCCGGGCACGGGACGCGCGCAGCGCCTCCCGACGGGCGATGGTGTAGAGCCACGGGCGGAGCCGCTCAGGATCCCGGAGATCATCGATGCGGCGGCTGGCGATGAGAAAGGTGTCGTGGACGGCGTCGGCCGCGAGTTCGGGGTCGCGGAGCAGAGCGACGCAATAGTCATATAGTCGGTCCGCATATCGGCGATAGATCGTCTCGAGGCCCATCGACTCGCCGTTTCGCATGGCCGCCACGGCGGTGATGTCGTCCATCGTGGCATCTTATGGACTGCCGAAACCCAACCCGTCAGGTCGACGGATATCGGACTCCGCGCCGTCGACTCGCGACCGTGGCCACGATCTCGTACGCTCAAGGCTGTGCTCTGCCCCCTTCGGCCCGAGGTGACCATGTCCGTCGCAAGAATGCTCACTCGTCTGGCGATCCTCTGCACGGTGTTGCTCGGTGTCGTCGGTTTCGGCGCGAATTCCGCGCTCGCCGTCAACCCGGACTGCCGGTTTTCGATATCCAATTTTCCCGTCTCGATGACGGCTGGCTCGTCTTATGACGTGCAGATCCGGGCGCGCAACCATTCCCACACCCACTACACCAACGTTCGTCGGGTGTTCACGGTGCAGTTGACCGGTTTGACGGCGACCGGCGTGACCGTGTCGGGCGGCTCGGCGTTGGCCAAGACCGCGCTCGGGCCCGGCCGGATCATGTTCACCGACACCGCGCCTGGCGAGATCGGCTCAGGCGACCATGAGGACGCCGCGACAGAGCGTTGGTCATATCGGATTCAGTTCGCCGGTTCGGCGCCGTCGGGAAACGCGACGGTGACCTTCGCCGCATACGACGGAAATGACATTATTAATACGGTTGATGAGGTAACGAACGTGCGTGGCGCCGCCGTGCCCAAGCCGACACCGACCCGTCAACCGGCGCCTCCAACAACCACGAGCGCGCCATCTGCCGCAGCCGTCGTGACCTCCGCCAGCCCCTCACCGGTGGCGAGCGAGTCACCAGCCGCCGAGGGCTCCGGCGAGCCGACCGAACTCACCGGCTCCTCGGCCGCCTTGGTCAGCGCTGACGGCGACGCGAAGTCCGAGCCGGGCATGCCTGGGTGGATCTATGCCGCAGGGGCGGGACTCGCCGGTCTCGGCGTTCTCGCCACATGGTGGCTGCGTCGTCCGAAGGACGACGACGATGATGACGACGACTATCAACCACGAAACGGCCGAGGACCTCGTTGGGGCGCCCCCGCGCCAGCGCCAACACAGTCGCCGCTGCGTTCCTCGCCGGGACGGATCCACGTCATCGGCGGCTGAGTGGTTGACGGCCTAGGGGGTGATGACTTCGGGCCCGCGCGTGGACGGCAGGCGCCGCGCGAAGAACACACCCGGCAGCGCCATCGCCGTGATCGCCACGAGGGCCAGATAGGGATTGCCGATCAAAGCCTGCACGACGAGCACCAGGACGACGCCACCGAGGTTGCCGGCGAGCAGCAGAAAGCCGGTCGCGGTGCCGGCCCGGTCAGGGCCCGCGTCCAGTTCCGACCAGTCGAGGGCGACCGGCAGGCCGGCGAGAAGCACGAAACCCTCAATCGCCACGGCGACGCCGACGAACACGATGTTGTGGACGAACGCGATCGCGACGAAGACCACGGCCGTGGTCAGGATCGCCGTCGTCATCAAGGCGCGCCGCCGATCGCGGGCGGCCGCCAGCCTAGGCAGCATCGCCGCCCCGACGATGCCGGCCACAGTCATCACGGCGATGAGGGTGCCGCCCATCCCCGGTTGGCCGAGGTCGGTGAGGATGGTGTCCAACCAGGTCGCCACGGCGTTGAACACGCCGACCCCGATGAACAGCAGTCCGGCGAGGCGCCACATGAGCGGGTCGTGCCGCAGCCAACCCAACGACGTGGGTGCCGTCGTGGTGGCATAGGCGGGTGACGCCAGCAATCCGACCACGACCGCCACGGCGGCGGCGACGGTGACGCCGGCATAGCTGACGAGCACCAGCCGCAGACCGCCCGCGTTCAGCAAGGCTTCACCGGTCAGGGCGGCGATGAGGATGCCGACGAACTGTGCGGCGCTCGCCACCGAGATCGCCGTCGTGCGTTGGGTCGGCGGAAAATAGCGCGCGGCGATCTTGGTGCTCGCGTTGAGGACGAGCGGCTGCCCCACCGACAGGACGAGCTGCCCGGCGAACACCCACGCATATGACGAGGTGTCCACGATGCGCAGGACCGCCCCGACCGCAGAGAAGAGCGCGCCAGCTGTGAGCGCCAGTCCAAACCGTCGGTCCATCCACCGGCCGGTCGGGATGGCGAGAAGCACATAGACGAGCGGGTTGATGACGGCGAGGTCGCCGATGGCGCCCTCCGAAACCCCGAGCGCCTCATGAGCCTGGGAGGTGATCGGCGCGAATGACAGCCAGAGCACCTGACTCGCGGTGACGAGTCCTGCGAAAGCGGCGAGGATCAACCATCGACTGCGTCGGACGAGCGGGTCGCGTGCGGTGATGGTCTGCTGCAGCGTGTCCATTCCTCAGACCCCCTCAACCTGGGCGAACACTCGGTCGAACCGTACGAGTGCGTCGTCTATGACCTCATCGGTGTCGGCCATGGAGGTATACATCCGGGAACCGGCGAGGGTGATGACGCCGTGGGCCGCGTAGGCCGCGCCCATCTGCTCCATGAGGCGCTTGCGGGGTTTGTTCTCCCTCGCCAGCTTCAGCGGATGATGGGTGTCCAACAGCATGACGCCGCTGCATTCCAGATGGACGATCGATCCTTGGTTATATGCGACGTACGGAAGCCCGTATTTGTCGATGATTCGTTGAAGTCCTCGGGTGAGGCGGTCCCCGGCTCGGCCGGCGATAACCGGCGCGTTGGTGCGGGCCATCTCCTCGATCGCGAAATATCCGGCGGCGCAGGACAGTGGGTTTGCCGACAGCGTCCCCCCGACCTGAATGTGGGCGCCGCTTCTGCCATCGAGTCCGGAGCCGAAGGCCGCCATGATGTCTGCCCGCCCGCCGACGCCGCCGGCCATCGGATAACCGCCGGAGACAGCCTTGCCGAGAACAGTCAGGTCGGGGGTGACGCCGAAATAGCCGGCCGCACCGCCCATTCCCAGGCGGAATCCGGTGACCACCTCGTCGAATATCAGCAGCGCGCCGAACTCGTCACACAGTTGGCGGACTTTCGCGTTGAAGTCATAGGGCACCGGGCGGGTGCCGGACTCCGGGCCGACCGGCTCCACGATGATCGCGGCGGTGCCGCCGCGCAGCCGGTTCTCGATGAGTTTGCGTTTGAGCTGCCGGAGGTGGTGCGGGAATGCCTCGCGGGTGCGACTGGTCGCGCCGAACGGAATTCCTTTGGCGTTCATCCGATAGGTGCCGGGAACCCGCAAGCCATAGACCATCGTGTCGGACCAGCCGTGATAGGCGCCGCCGACTTTAATGACAAACTTCTTTCCCGTGTACGCCCGCGCGGCGCGCACCGCCGCCATGACCGCCTCGGTGCCGGAGCCCAGCGACCGGTACATCTCGACGTGCGGCATATAGCGGTGAATGATCTCGGCGAGCCGCAGTTCGTATTCGTGGAACAGTCCGGTCACCGGACCGCATTGGCTGATCACCGTCGCGACCCGCTCGTTGACCGGGCCGTAGTTGCTGCCGAGGATCGTGGGCCCGCCGGCCTGCAGAAAGTCGATGTAGGTGTTGCCGTCTCGGTCGGTCAGATGCGCGCCGTCGGCCCGTTCGATGGCGAGCGGAAACGGATAGTTGAACGCTAGGTTGTGTTGAACCCCGCCGGGGATGTGGCGTTTGGCCCGCTCGGTGATCTCTTTGCTGGCACGGCACTTCGTGTCGAAGTAGTGGAGCACGTCGAGCATCGCGTCGTGGCGCAGGCCACGTACCGGCTGGGCGAGCAGGGCGTTGAGTCGGTGCATCGTGTCCGCGACGTCGGGATAGGCGCTGATCGCGTAACCCAACCGGGTCGCCTCGCCGTCGGCCCCGGCCTCGGCCGTCGCGCCGGCACCCTCCCGGCACTGGGCAACTTCTCGGCGGCGGAGACCCGCACGGGCGTGGTCGCCTCGGTGATCTGGGCGGCGATGCGGGCCTCATCCGCACGCAGCTTGGCGAACGCGATCTCCCGGATCGGCGCGGGAATGGTGTAGACCTTGCCCGATTCGGTGGCCAGCGCCAGCAGATAGGCGATGGAGACCTTCTCCAACAGTGCCATGTTGAACACTGCCCGGTCGGGGTCTGTGCCCAGGGCGACGATGCCGTGATTGGCGAGGATGAAGGCGTTGTCGCCGCTGGTGATCCGTCGCCGGACGTTGCGGGCGAGCATCCTGGTGCCGGCCGGGGCATATGGGATGATCGCCACCTTTTTGCCGAGATAGCGGACCTGCTCGTCGGTGAGCGCGGGGATCTCCCGACGCAGAAAGGCCAGTGCCGACGCGTATGGCTGATGGGTGTGGACGATGGCGTTCACGTCAGGGCGTTCGCGATAGATCCTGGTGTGCATGCCGCACTCGATTGACGGCGCCAGACCGGATCCGTGTCCGTCCGGAATGTGTGCGCCGTCGAAGCCCACGACGCAGATGTCCTCGACGCGCATCTTGTCGTAGTCGTAGTTGCTCGGCGTGACCACATAAAGATCACGGCCGGGCACACGCACCGAGACGTTGCCCTCGGTCGCCTTGAGATAGCCGCGCTCCAGCATGGTCCGGCACATCTCCACGACGTGCTGGCGAGAGGTGAGAAACTCCACGCCGACCTCCTCCGGCCCGGGACCCGGGCGTGTCAGCCCATGCTCTCCGGCGTACGGGATAAAATCTCCGTCCTCCCGCCAGCGAGAATGAGCCCGTCTTTTATCACGCCGTGACAAAATCGGCCCGTGGCCCTCGCGCCGATGTCTGCGACACCCTGGCGGCACGTCTCCCCAGACCTGCCTGCGGCGATGCGCCCGTGCCTCGAGACGATCGAGCGGGAGATCGCAACGGCGGTCGCCACGGCCACGCCGGCCTTCTCCGACGCCACGGACCCGAAATTCGAGCGGGACGTGCGGACCGCGGTTCGCGTCGCCCTCGACGGATTCCTCGACCTGATCGGCACCGACGAACCGGCGCTCACACCCCACTCCCGCGATGTCTTCCGCAGCCTCGGGGCGGCCGAGGCGCGTGAGAACCGTGGGCCCGAGACCCTGCTCGCCGCGTTGCGCACGGCATCACGGGTGATGCTGAGGGAGGCCTGCGCGGCACTCGTCGACGTGCGGCCGATCGGCACTGCGGAGCTCATCGATCTCTCGGACGCCATCAACGCCTACGTCGACGAGTTGGCGGCCGCGAGCACCGACGGATTCACCCTGCAACTGCGCGAACAGGCCGGTGAGACCGACCGTCGGCGGCGTCGACTCGCCGAGCTGATGTTGAGCGGAGGTGCCGCCGACAGCGGCGTCCGCAGTGCCGCCGCCGGGATCGGCTGGCCCGCGCTCGACACGGTGATCCCCGTTCTCCTGCCGTTGAGTCAGGCGCGCGACGCGCGCTTTCGATATGCCGCCGACGGGGTCGTCGCCGAACGCGGACGCGACGCGGTGCTGCTGCTGCGAACCGGCCGGCGGACAACCCGCGCCCAGCTCGCCGACTCACTGCACGGGCGGGAGGCGGTCGTAGGGCCGACCGTCGACTGGCCCGAAATTCCCGAGGGGGTGCGGCTGGCCGATCTGACGGCCGAACTCGTCGGACCCGTGCCCGGGCCGGTTTTCGCCGACGATCACCTCGCCACGCTCGCGCTGCGAGGCGAGCCCGGGGCGCTCGCCGCACTATCCGCCCGCCGGCTGGCACCCCTCGCACGACTGCGCACCGCACAACGGGAACGGCTGCTCGCCACCGCCCACAGCTGGCTGCTGCACTGGGGATCACGCGCCGAGGTGGCCGCCGAACTCTTCGTCCACCCGCAGACGGTCAGCTATCGCCTCAAGCTTCTGCGCGACCTGCTCGGCGAGGATCTCGACGATGTCACTGCCCGATTCGAGCTGCTGCTCGTGCTGTCTTATCTGCGCGCGCCCGAGGGTCGGCGATGATCGGGTCATCACCCTCGGCACGGGAGGCTCCCCGGCGCACCGCGCCGGGCCCGGGCCGGGGCAGCGCGTCGCGGACCGCCACCTCGTGGCCTGCCGCGCACCGCAGCTCGACGCGCACCGGCTCATCACAGTCGCGGTGCCGCATCACGACCGCCGGCCCGGTCGCGTCTGCGAGATAGCGGTCACCCCACTCGAGCAACGCGATGAGCGCCGGATAGAGGTCCAGGCCCCGCGTGGTGAGGCGATATTCGTCGCGAACCCGGGCGCCGGGCTCCTGATAGGGGACCCTGCGCACCAAACCCTGATCGACGAGGGTGGCGAGCCGGTTGGTGAGCACCTGGCGGGGTATCTCGGTGCGTTCACGCATGTCGTCGAAACGACGGATGCCCAGAAAGATTTCGCGCAGCACGAGAATGGTCCACCGCTCGCCGAGCACGCGCATGGCCCGGCTCAGGGAACAGTTCTCGGCCGACCATGACAGCGATTCCGGACGCACGCCGAGAATCCTAAGTCCTGTTGACGAACTCAGCAATGATGAGTCAGGCTGAGTTCATGGAAGAGACTCAAGATGCCGTACGAGAGCGGACGTTCTCCTGGGAAGATCCGGCGATCCACGCCGCAGCGCTCGGCGGACGCTCCGGACTCGACCTGCTTCAGGCCCTCGTCGCGGGCGAACTGCCTCCGCCGCCGATCATGAAGACCCTCGGGGTCGACCGGATCGAGGTCTCCGAGGGGCGCGCGGCCGTCTTCATGACCGCCGCCGAGTTCCACTACAACCCACTAGGGACGGTCCATGGTGGAGTGATCGCGACCCTGCTCGACACCGCCGCCGGCTGCGCGGTGCACAGCACGCTGCCCGCCGGAATCGGATATACCTCACTAGACCTCACCACCAAGTTTCTCCGACCGGCGACAGTGGACTCCGGCCAACTCCACTGCGAGGCGACCGTGCTGCACCGAGGTCGCTCCACCGCGCTCGCCGAAGCGAAGTTGACCGACGGATCGGGGCGACTGCTCGCGCACGCCACGTCCAGTTGTCTGCTGTTTCCGATGCCTGACCGCCGGTGACGCCGCGGACGTCAGGACCACCACGTGGCATCTGTGCCCGGTGTGAAGCCGAGCGATTCGTAGAGAGGCCTTCCGAGCCGTGACGAGGTCAAGGTGACGGGCATGTCCCCGAGGTGGGCGAGCGACGCCTGCATGAGTGCCCGGCCCACGCCGCGGGATCGGTGCTCGGGCAGGGTCGCCACCCAATAGATGCTGCCGCAGCCGTCTTCGACGACCGCCACGCAGGCTCCGACCGGTGTGCCATGGTCCACGGCGAGAAACAGGTCGACCCCTGGACGTTTGGGCAGTGCCGAGGGAAACAACTCGCCGGGACAGTGTGGCTCGAACCTGCTCAGCGAGAAGCCCTCGATCACGACCCGTTCGGCAGCTTGGAGGTGATCGTCTCCGTCCACTCGAAACACCTTCATTCCGGGTACGGGTGCAGGCGCCGGGCCGGGCTGGCGAAGCATGATGGGCATCTGCCATGAGGACAAGCCCAGAGACGACAGATCGGTTGAGCTGAACGGGTCTTCCGCGTCCACTGGGCCGGCGGCTCGGCGTACCAATTGGGTTAGCTCGTCGATGTCGTCCGGGCCGGGGTCAGAAGCCTGCATGAGGATCCGCAGGCCGCTTCGTTCGTCTCCCGCCACGGCGAGGAAACTCCGGCGGCGGATGACCTCGTGTCCGCGGGCCGCGCCCGTCGCGGCCCAGAAAGCGGCAGAGTTTCGAGCCTGGAGCAGACCGGCCGCGTCTTCGGTGGGCTTCATAGTTGCGACACACTACCCGGGAGCGTCGAGACGATTGCGTTCGGCGCTTTCGCCGGTTCGGCCGCGCCCGATAGGGTCGGTCGGTGGCCGACTACGAACGGATACATCCGCAGACGCGAGCGGAATGGCGAGACTGGCTTGAGCTGCACCACAAAAGCAGGGGCGGGGTGTGGGTGATTCAGTGGCGCACCGTGACCGGCCGTCGGCGGCTCAGCTATGCGGAACTCGTGGAGGAAGCCCTGTGTTTCGGCTGGATCGACAGCACGATGAAGAAGATCGACGATGAGCGCTCGATGATCACAATGACGCCCCGGCGGCGCACCAGCGCGTGGAGCCGGTCCAACAAGGATCGGGTTGAGCGAATGGTCGCCGAGGGACGCATGGCCAACGCCGGGCTGCGGGCGGTGGAGGCCGCC
This sequence comes from uncultured Actinomycetota bacterium, assembly GCA_963736695.1. Classification (GTDB taxonomy): domain Bacteria; phylum Actinomycetota; class Actinomycetes; order Mycobacteriales; family Micromonosporaceae; genus CAVTPU01. Next base: position 1,352,192 of record CAVTPU010000001.1, on the reverse strand, counting down.
ATGATGAACGGGTCGTGGGAGGCGTTGAACGACATCGATGCCCTGATCGTGCCGAATGACCTCGTCGCCGCGTTTGCCACGCACGCCGGAGCCCAACTGCACTTCGATGGCTTCACGCCATCGAGGAAGAGGATGATCCTGCACTGGATCAAGAGCGCCAAGCGCGCCGACACCCGGGCTCGCCGCATCGCGGAGACCGCTCGTCTGGCCGCCGACAACCGGTTTCCTGGATCGTGAGGCGCGTGGACGCGGTCGCCCGGTGGCGGAACTTCGAGGCTCTGCTGCGGGATCGGGACATGGACTGGGCGGTGCACTATGCGCCAGCCCAACTGCGATATGCCCGCCATCCCGACCACGAGCATGGTGCCGCTGTGACGCACCTTCTCCCAGACGACTACCAGGCTTTCGTCGCGCAGGTCGGCTATCCGGTGTTCGCCTACTCCGACGAGCCAGATGGATTCTCGTTTCTGCCCCCGGAGCCGATGGCGGTGCTGTCAGTCGACATCCCGGACACGCAATTGCGTTTCCCGGAGCCGGGTAAGGGTCGGTCGACTCAATGCTCGCTGGCTTTCTTCGCCGGCCACGACCTGTCCGACTACGAAGGGTATGGGTTCGGGCCCGACGAGCACGGTGACACGCTCGGAGTGTGGTTGATCGAGGATGGGGCGCCGGCGGAGACGCTCGGCACGTTCACCGATTGGCTGTGCGCCGAGTTGGATGAGCACTCCGCTCGCATCAGCGAAGTGGACGACCTGCAGGTCGTCCACTTGCGACAGATGGTGGAAGGATGGGCGGTCGCTGGTGAGCCGGCCGACCCGCACCGTCTGATCGAACATTCACTCGGCGGATCCTACGAGCAGGATCCATATTCGGCGGACGATCTGGCGTTGACGTGGGTGGGCACGCCTGGGCACGTGGAGCTCGCCGGAACTTATGGGCTGGTGGACTGCTCAGGCTCGTGGTTGATCCCGAGCAGCGACCGGTTCTGGCGGGTTCGACCGTTCCGGGAGGGGGTGGCCGAGGTCATCACCAATCGCGACGCTGCGGCCGGCAATCGAGTCTGGACGAGAATCGGCGTCGATGGCTTGGTGGTGGCCGACTGACGGACGCGGCGGCTTTCAACGCACGTCGGATGGGATCCGTGAATAGACCACCAAGTCGACCCGACCCCAATCGGTGAAGCCGGCGTTGCGAGCCGTTCCTTCGCATGTGAAGCCGGCCTTCTCCGCCACGCGGCGCGATGCCTTGTTGCCAGTGGCTATTCGCAGCTCGACCCGTTCAAACCGAACGTCGCCCAATAGCCATTGCGAGAGGCCTTTGACCGCGGCGGTCATGTAGCCCCGTCCCCGAGCCTGCGGGGCAGTCCAATAGCCGATCTCGGCCACTCGGGCCGTCCAGTCGATGTGCTTGACGTCGATGTTGCCGACCATGTGGCCATCATGTCGCACACAGCGGACGATGCCGTGCCCGGACTCCCATAGCTCGCGACTGATGGTGGTGCACCAAGCCTCGGCCACCTCAAGCGGATAGGGGCGGGGAAGAGGCAGCCAGTGGCGTAGGTCCTCGTCTCGTACGGACTCGAAGACGATCGGCGCGTCTTCGCGGGCGAGGGGCTCGAGAGTCAGACCCTGACCAAGATCCAAGTTGACGTCGGGTAGTCGTTGCATTCGGGTAGTGTGTCGTACTCGCAATCGGACGGGTACGTCCACCCCTGGTGTCGATCATGTCGAATTGGTGGGAGGGTGGAGCGCATCGACAGTCGGAGCAACGTCGGCAGAGGAAATTCGACCAGACGCGGCTCGGTGAGCACGGGTGAGAGGCCAGCGGCGGCCTCACACAATCGAGCGTTCGCTATTGCCAGGTGTTCAAGCAGACCTTGTTGCCCTCTGGGTCGGCAAGCACCCAGAAGCTGGGTGCGTGTTCGTCACTCACCAGCGTGCCACCCGCGGCCAAGGCGGCGTCGATGCGCGAAGGCACTTCAGTCGGGTCCAACCACAAGTCGAGGTGCCAACGCTGGCGGGGTTCCTCGTGCCCGGATTTCTGAAACCAGATGAGCGGGAGTGCTCCGAAGGGATCGCGCAGTTCGTCGTCGAGCTTGCGCGCGTTTGGCTGGCCCGTCGCCAGGACTTCCCTCCAGAAAGGTAGGACGGTGCCGAAGGCGGCCGTGTCCAGGGCGAGTTCGAGACGCGAGACACTGGCGCATTCCTGTTCGAGGCCGGCGGCCGCGACGATCGCCGAGATCGCCCAGGCCAGCTGGAGGTCGAGGGAGAGCACCCCATGTGCGTCGCGACTGGAGAGCCGGACGTCGACATGACTGCTCCGCAGGTCGAGGTCCGGATGGTGATCCAGTTTAGTGGCGGCGATGGCGATGGCGTTGACTAGTGAGAGTCCGGCCGCGAAATCCGAGGTCCGGATACGGGTCTGCAGACCACCAGCGAGGTAGGCCCAGCCGGTCAGGTTTTCCCGCGCGATGCGCGCTCCGCTCAACCTCACCATATGGGCATCCTCGCTCAAGTCTGCAGGCTGCGGTCCGAGGAGAGCGGGGGCGCTGAATACCAGATCCTCCGCTTGCGCGGAGGTCCCGAATCGAACGGAGTAGAAGGAAGCGCCCTCATGGCCTCGGTGGCCGCCCACTATGCAGGTATCAACTCGCTAAGCCTATCAAGTGTAAAGGACTGGGATCCGTCCGGAAGACCTTCGGGTGCGTCGATGCCGATGAAAGTGACCGGCTCGTCGGGCGGATGGCCGTCCCACGTCTTCACTTCCGTCCGTGCCCGCCATAGGTCCACAATGTAGGACACGGTGAGGTAACGCCGCTCCATCAGTGCTCGTATCCGGTCGGCTGTGTCGAACGTGTTCTCCTCCACCCGATTGAATGACGGCCGACCCCGCAGGTATAGGTGCAGCCAAACGGCCTGCCAGCCGCTCTCGCCTTTGGCGAACACCATCGGCAGTGCGACTCGGCCATCGCCACGCATCTGCGAACGCGCTCGCACGGTCCGCGCATCGAACGGGGCGCCGCGTTGGTCAGGTGCGCGCGTCTGGTAGCCGAACATCGACTCGGCGACTTCATTGAATGACTCACCTGCATAGATGTTGATTTGCGGAACCACATACTGCCCTTGGACCGTCACAGGCACGTCGATGAACTCGGTCGCACCGTTCGCCGCGTCGGTGATATCGCCCGAGTGCACCACTCCGTCGTGGTGGTAGTTCGTCCAGGACACCTGTCCGGCCGCGCGGAAGTCCGCATCGAGCAGCAGCACCGACAGGTCATAGTCGGTGCGACGGCTGGTCTGGCGCCAATATGTGAAGAAGCGCAGCACCTCCCCGGAGACGAACGCCCGCGAGCCCCTTGGTAGGACCGCAAACCCGCCTTCCGTCGCCTTGCCAGACAGCGGCAGCGCGACGTCGAGCACCTGCGGATCCACCAACAGCGGCCGGTCCGGCACCGGCAGCCGGGCGCTGATCTCCGTGTCGATAAGCGCCGACAACTCGGTGACCAGCTCGGCCGGCAACGGCGGCCGAGCGTCCGGCCCGATCCACGCACGCTGCGAGCGGTTCGCATACATTCGCGCCGATGCGGGCGTCAGCCTGTTGCCGATGTGCTCCCGCAGCGAGCACAGCACCCGACCCGACGCCGAGCCGAGCGCTTCGGTGACCGCTTCGACCACCGTGGTCCGCTCCGCTGCCGACGCCGTCCGCAGCAGTCGGTCCGCAGAGCGCAGGAGCAGGCCCGGCGCAGCCGACAGCACACGCGCAGCGGCGCCGACGGCACCGGCGCGGATCGTCGCCTCCGCGCGCCCAGCCAGGTTGGCAACCCGTCGCTCGCCGCGGGCGACGGCGAACACTTCCCGCGCGTGCGGCCACTCGGCGTATTCGTGCGGGTGCAGCCGTTCCCCGAGCCGCTTCCACCGCTCCGCATAGCGCGCGACGTCACCAAGCTTCTCTGGGCTCGCCCCGACGACCTCGTTCAGTGCGGCCAACAGGATCCGCCGCTCCGGACGCCGGAAGGAACGAAGTCGCGTGGGCGACATGAGCGAGGCGTCCCCTCCGGACACCTGGCAGGCGAGACGCAGAACGTCAGTCGTTGTATCCATCGCGACCAGCGTTCGGCCGAGGGTGAGCCGGACAGCGTTGACCACAGCGCGGTTCTCCCGCACTGGTATCCGCGCCGGCTGCGCGCCGTCCACGCAGGCGACGGCGAGTTCGCCGAGGATGGCGAGGTCCGCCTCGCCGTGTGGTGTCGAGCTGTCGGCCAGGGCCAGATAGAGCCGTTCCGCCTCCACATCCGTTGTCTCACCCAGCTGCAGCACAGTCACCCGGTCACTGACTGAACTGATCAACGCGTCATGCGCGGCCAGCAGGTCGGCGTACGTGTGTTGGTAGGTGCCGTAGCCCGGCAGGGCGAGAAGGTTCACCGATCCTGACACGACTACATCCCGCAGCTGAGCTTCGCTCGCTGCGCCGCCGCCGTCGGCGAGTACGGCAGCCCGCAGTCGCTCCGTCCAGAACTCAACAGTGTCCGGTACGTCGTGGGGAAAGCCGATGAAGTAGGCGTTGTGTCGAACGTGGTCACCGACCAACTCGCGCACGGCGGACACGACCGTAACGGCGACATCCAACGCGGGCTCGGGCGCCAGAGCACCGATGTGTTCCAGCAATGCCCGCGACGCCGAGAACCCGACATCGAGCAACGCCGCATCCAGTTGCCGGGCCACCGCCGTGCCTTCACCGGCCATGCCGTTGCTCGCGGGTACACGCAGTGTCTTCTGGATAATCAGCTTCGCGAGCATGTGGTCCTCCGTTTCCGTCCGTCGTGGCCCTTCCGTCATGGCGTCGGGCCGACCCAAGAGGCGGCTTCGGCCTCGCCGTATGCGGCAGTGGCGCAGTGGGTCGCCGGGGACTCGAACCCCGAACCCTTCGATCCCAGAAGGAGAAGGAAGCACCCCCATGACCGCGCAGGCGGGAAGCGGACGCACTACTCAGTCGAATGCTCTGCCAGTTGAGCTAGCGACCCGCCGCAGATTTTTGCACAGTCAGCCTCGACAAGGCCATGGAGTTATGGTGTCGCGATGCGGCCACCTATGTAGATGCGTACCCGGATTGGATCTTGGGGGTTGCGTTTGAACCGGCAGCCCTCTCTGTCAGCATGTAGTGAGACAGCCCAGCGTTGCTGGGTAGCGTAGATGGGCGAGATTCGGAGATTCAGGCCAGCCGTCGCAGAAACGCCATGCGAATCAGCGTGGCGCACCCGCAGGCCGATGTCGTCCGTCCGGCGACGGAGCCAGATCCTCTACGCGGCGGCCCCCCGCGCAGGTAGTCAAGCCCGGAAGTATTCAAGGTCCCAACAGGTCGTCTCGACCGGCAGATCCGGCGAGTGGGCTGCCGATGGATGTTGGGCGCGCACATCGGTTGGTGCCAGCGCATATGCGGCGGGTGTTGTGGGCGCGGGATCGGGGGTGTCGGTGGCCGGGGTGTGACGCGCCGACGGAATGGGCCGACGCTCACCATGTGGTGCCGTGGGGTGCGGGGCGGTCCGACCAGTGTGGACAGTGTGGTGTTGTTGTGACGTTTTCATCATGGTCGGCTTCACCACCATGGGTGTGCCATCAGCATGGATCACCAAATCGGCGGGTTACACGTAACCCGGCCGGACGGCAGGCCATACGAACTCGGTCCGAGCCGCGCCTGCCTTCGAGCCGACAGTCGAGGGGCTGGGCCTTGACGGATGTCGTCGAACCAGCACGACGTCGTGTCGGTCCCGGCGGCGCGTTATGCGCGCCAACGCCCGAGACGCGGAGAGGTCAGTAGGCTGGCAACATGCACGACAGTCGCGCCCATATGAGCCACGATGACTACCTCGTTGAAGTTGAGCGGTTGGCCCGCGCCGTTGTTGATGAGGCGGCTGCGGAGCGGTGGCTGACGTTCTTTCCCGAAAAGGAAGACCAGACGGCCCTGCAACATTCGATTATTGAGCTCGCTCGAAGCCTCAGGTACACACACCATGACGGGGACGGCTGTTTGGGTCACTGAGAGGCAGTTAGAGGCCCTTTAGCCAAGTGCGTACCTCGCTTTCATGAGTCAAGTATTTCTGACACATGAAAGCGAAGTCAGGTCTGGATCGACAAAGGTGACACTTCCGTGATCCTCTGACTGGACTGGAACTTCGAAGTCGATGGGGCGTGTTTCAAACTCGGGGCAGGCGAAACGACAACATTGCCTGTTCGAGCTGCTTCTCGGTGAGTGGCGAAACCGGAAGAGGGGTAACGGTGTCCCGACTGGCGGCGAGTCCGTCAAGCAGCAGGGTCAGGTATCTCCGCCAGGTGTCCGGCCGGGTGTCTCGGCTGTAGTCCTCCGCAGCGCCCATCATGACGAGCAGGACTGGGACGTCCTGGGGTTGTATGTCATGACGTAGGTGTCCGGACGCTTTGGCTGCGGCGAACAGTCTGGCCAGGGGAGGCGCGAGTCGTTCTCGAATCATGGCGACCTCTTGGCGGCCGTAGTGCGTTCCGAGCACCAGCTCACGGAGGCCGCGGTCTCTGGCCTGTAGGGCGCAGAGCTGTTCCAGTAGCCGAACCAGCGCCGGCCATGGTTCCGGCTCGTCGAGGGCTCGTTCCGCGAGGTTGGCCAGGTCAGTCATTTTGCCGTCGAACAGCGCCTCGACCAGCGACTCTTTGGTGTTGAAGCGTCGGTAAACGGTGCCGACGCCGAGGCCGGCGTGGCGGGCGATGTCGTCCAGAGTCACAGCCAAGCCATGTTCGCTGAACATCTCCTGAGCGGCTTGCAGGATTCGCTGGCGGTTTCGCTCGGCGTCGCGGCGCAACGGTTTGTCCCGGCTGGGCGATTCGGGCATGTGGCAAGCGTAGCACTAAGTGGAGACGACTCCTCAAGTTAGTGCTACAGTCCCCGATTAACCGGAGATAGCTTCTCCGATTCGTGAAGGGATCAGACATGACCGTTGCCGCCGACCCGCGCGGTAGCCTGTCCAACCGGATGCACGTGGGCGATGACCTCCCCAACTGCCGGTGGTTCATCCTCGTTGTCCTCGGGATCGCCCAGCTGATGGTGGTGCTCGATGCGACGATCGTGAACATCGCCCTGCCCACCGCCCAGGTGGACCTCGGCTTTTCTGACAGCGACCGGCAGTGGATCGTCACCGCCTATGCCCTGGCCTTCGGCAGCCTGCTGCTGCTCGGCGGCCGCATCGCTGACCTGTTCGGCCGAAAGTGGGCCTTCCTGGCAGGACTAGTGGGCTTCGCCATCGCCTCGGCGTTAGGAGGCGCCGCCTCCAGTTTCGAGATGGTTGTCACCGCCAGGGCGCTGCAAGGTCTCTTCGGCGCGTTGTTGGCGCCTGCGGCACTGTCCCTGATGACTACGACCTTTACTGATCCGGGCGAGCGGGGCAAGGCGTTCGGCATCTTCGGCGCGCTCGCCGGAAGCGGCGGTGGCATCGGCCTTCTGCTGGGTGGGGTGCTCACCGAACACCTGTCGTGGCGATGGTGCCTTTATGTCAACGTGGGCTTCGCCGCAGTCGCGGTGACAGGTGGTCTGCTGCTGTTGAGGCATCACCGCCAGGAGCAGCGTCCCAAGCTCGACCTCCCCGGCGTCGCGACCGTCTCCGCGGGCCTGTTCGCGATCGTCTACGGCTTCTCCAATGCGCAGACGTATGCCTGGGGTGATCCGATGTGCTGGGGCTTCCTCACCGGCGGTGTGGTGATGCTGGGAGTCTTCCTATGGCTGCAGACCTGGGTGGCTCACCCGCTGTTGCCTCTGCGCGTCGTGCTCGACCGCAACCGGGGTGGTTCCTACTTCGCCCTGTTCGTCTGCGGCGCGGGCATGTTCGGCGTGTTCTTGTTCCTGACCTACTACCTCCAGGCCCTTCGTGGATACACGCCGATCGAGACTGGCCTGGCGTTCCTCCCGCAGATCGCGATCCTGATGGTGGCAGCCACCACCGCTGGCGCGATCCTGCTTCCCCGCTTCGGGCCGCGACCCCTGATCACATTGGGGATGCTCGTCGCGGCTGCGGGCATGTCCGGGATGACGTTGATCGGCGAGAACAGCACCTACGTGGGTCACATCCTGCCGCCGCTGTTGGTTGTGGGCGCGGGTCTGGGCCTAGTCATGGGGCCGGCGATGAGCACAGCGGTGCTCGGGGTCGCCGACGGTGACTCCGGCGTGGCTTCGGCCACTGTGAACGCCGCGCAGCAGGTCGGCGGTTCGATCGGTACCGCGCTGCTGAACACTCTGGCAGCCAGCGCCGCCACCGACTACCTGGTGGGCAAGCAGCCCGGCCGGGAGGTCGTGATCCAGTCCATGCTGGCCAGCTATCACACCGCGTTCTGGTGGTCGGCCGGATTCTTTCTGCTCGGCGCGATCGTCTGCGGACTGGCGGTGCCTTCCGGAGTCCCGCAATCGGATCCGGCCGCCGCTCCTGTCCTGATTCACTGACAACCCGCGACGGGTTGCCCGAAAAATAGTCCCTCCATTGAAGGAGTTCCATCGTGTCCGCAACCCCGACGCTTAACCACAGCGTTGTACGTACCCACGGTTTTGAATCCCTCACGGTCGAGGGGGAGCTGCCAAATGAACTGCGCGGCGCGATGTATCGCGTCGGTCCAGGGCTGCTCGAACGTTTTGGCCGTCCGGCCGCGCACCCTTTTGATGCCGACGGGGCGATCACCGCGGTCCGGCTGGGCGCCACGGGCGCGACCGGCGCCTGCCGGGTCGTCGAATCGCCGGAATATCGCGAGGAAGAGCGAGTTGGGCGGTTTCTGTACGGCACCTCCGCCTCATGGCCTCGGCGCATGCTCAACACCGTGACCGGGCGTAAGAAGAGCACCGGCAATACCAACGTCTTGGCGTGGCAGGGCCGACTGTTTGCCCTTATGGAAGAGGCCAAGCCCGTCGAGTTTGACCCGCATAGCCTGCAAGTTCGCGCAGCGACTGATCTCGGGGTGGTGCGTTCGGCGTTCTCGGCGCATCCCCATCGTGTCGACGCGCTCAAGACGACATTCAACTTCGGTATCCGGGGCAAGAGTGTCGACCTATATGCCCTCCCGGATAACGGGCCTGCCCGCGTGGTGGGTAGCTTCGACTTGCCGTGGATCGGCATGATCCACGACTTCATTGTCACCGACAAACACGCCGTGTTCATCGTCGGTCCGGCGAAGCTCATCATGTGGCGAGCCATGTTCGCCATCGGGGACCTGTCGCAGTATTTTCGTTGGGAACCAGAATCGGGCACAATCGTTGTCGTAGTTCCGCTGAACGAACCGCAGCGGGCCGTCCGCTTCACAGCCGACACGTTCTGGGTATGGCACTTCGTCAATGCCTTCGAGGACGGTGGTCGAATCGTGGTCGACGTTTGCCGCCACGATGACTTCAGGGCCTTTGCCGCACCCAGTAGCGCCGGGCCGGAACACGGCCAGCCCGCGTTGCACCGGTTTTCGGTCGATCTGGCTCGAAGGACTCTCGCCGGCGAGTCGATGTGGAGGTCACCGAGTGAGTTCCCCTCGGTACATCCGCTCAAGGTCGGCGCGCGCCACCGCTACACCTGGCTACAAACATTCCCCGATGCCACCCATAACCCAGGCGTCGCCCGTTTCGACAACGAGACAGGACACGTCGAATCCTGGGCGGCGCCGGCCGAGCACCTCGGAGCGGAACCCATGTTCATTGCTCAAAACGCGACTGAGGAAGCGGGTTGGGTTCTGCAGCTATTCCAGGATCCGCAGGCGCAACGAAGCTATCTGGCGGTGCTCGACGCCGAGCACCTCGCCGATGGACCCAAGGCGAAAGTGTGGTTCAACCAACCAGTGCCCATGACCTTCCACGGTGTATTCGTACCGCAGACAGAACGGGTGGAATGAGTCGCCTGGAGCGAGACCGCATGCACCGCGACGTTCGAACCTTGGCCGTGCGGGCATTGAACGTGGCGCGGTCATCGGACCTTCGGCTGGGCCGGCGACTATCCGTGCACGCTCGGATCCAGGCTGGCCGAGCTCTGGTTCGGCGCGCGGCGGAGTGGCCCGCGGATGTCACGCAGCTCCGGGCAGGTGGATTTCGCGTAGTTGGTGAAGCGCTGTCTTGAGCATGCTGTCCACAGTGGGCGCGTCGCCGTCGATGCAGGTGGCGATCTCGGCAAGGTCCAGTCCGTGAAGGAAGTGTAGCTCGATGACGGTGCGATGGCGCTCATCAAGCAGCATGAGGCGTTGGTGCATCGCGGTCGAGAAGGTTGTGGTTTTGGCCTGCAGAACGGGCGCGGCGATGTCGTCGTCGAGAGGCTGTGCGTGGCGGACAGCGAGCGCTGCCAGGGCGTTAGTGATCGCGAGGACCGGCATCGCGAGGTGTGTGGCAATCTCGGTCGCGGTGGGTTCACCTCGAAGCTGTTGACGGAGTTCGTCGCGTGCCTGACAGACGCGGGTGGCGAGGCCGCGTAGTGCATGGGAGGTTCCGGACTGCCATTCGCGCCTGGCCTGTTGCCGTACCTCGCCGAAGATGCGCTTGCGTAGATAGGGGACGAAGTCGCCGCGCCGAGGGTCGTGTCCGTCCACGGCCTTGACCAGTGCAATCGTCCAGGACTCGGCGGCGTCGCCCGGGCGACTCAGGCGCCGTGTCTCCCGTTTTGCCAGATGGCGGGCCAGGTCTGCGTTGTCCCGAATGAGGTCCGCACGGAGCTGACCGCGTCGCTCCGCGTCCATTTGGGGGTTGTGAAGTTGTTGGAATCTGTGGCGTAGGCGTAGGTCGAGCTCGCTGGGGCGGAGAGTGCGGAACCGTCGAACAATGTCGGCGTAGCGGTAGGTGGGGCGTAGGAAGCGGCGGGCGAGACATTGGACGAGGTTCGGTTCTGGCTTGGCCGAATGTTCAACGGCGGTGATGTGCGATGTGGAGGTCGACAGGATCGCTGCGAAGCTAGCCCGGCTGCGGCCGTTGAGAACCCGGACGCCGATGAAGAAGTCGTGAATGGATACATATATGGGCGGCGGATGATCGCAGCAGATGCGATCCCGGCCGCAGGGAGCGGCAAGGTTGATGGGCAACCTGCTCCTTCGGTTCTGAAGAGCCCTACTATGCTGCGGGAATGTCCACTCCATTGGCCACCTGGAAGGCCCTTGAAGCCGTTGGAGTCTCCGTCGTCTATCGCCCGGTCTCACTGGCCGACGTGCGCGACGCGGAGGCCGCGCTGAGCTTTGGCTTTCCACCCTCCTATGTCGAGCTGGTGACATCGGTGGGCGCCCCAGCGCTCTCACCACGCGCTGTTCCTGGGCTTGACCCGACCCTCGCGTGGAACCTGCCTTACGCGGTGCTCACCCCGAGCGAGGCCGTGCAGCTCACCACCGGCTGGCGCACCTCGGACGTGGTGGCCGACCCAGAGATGTTCGACGACCCTGCCAGCAGCCATCGCCTTTCCATGATGTTGCGCGGCGCCGTCTTCTTCCAGCTTCAGAACGACCCGAACAACGCCTTCGTCTTCCTGACCGGACCCAGCGCCGCGGAGCCACAGGTAGCCGACTTCACCCATGACTACTTGGAGGAACTCGACTGGGCGCAAGCCCCCTCCCTTCGTGGGCCGGTCTGGAACTCATTCGCGACGCTCACCGAGCATCTGGCCGCCGAGATCCGCCGAGATCTCGACTCCTCTCGCTAGGAAAGCGAGATCATCGCAGCCACGCCTGGTAGCGGGCGTCCGCCTTGAGGTCGGCGATCGCGGCGAAGTCCGGGTCCAGTGCGAGGGCTCCGGTGCACCACCCGCCATGCGTCAGGCTCGCGTCCAAGCGCGAGCAGAACTCGGGCGTGGGTGTCGTGCAGGTAGAGGTGCTGGCTCCCATCGGCGCAGTCGACACCCATTTCGATCAGCTCCAGCGCCCGCTGCGGCGTAGCTTCGCTCTCTTCGATCGCCCCAGCTGCGGCCAACTCGCCGGTGAGCGTGTACCAGGCGAGGAAGTTGGCGGCTTGCCGGACGACCTCTCGCTGAAACTGGCCCTCGTCGGTGAAGTGGAAGATATTCCAGACCGGCGGTACGAGTCGCAGGCATTCCTTCGCCTCAGCGGCGCCGCCACGCAGGTGTTCGGGACGTGCATCGGCGGCCGTGTCGGCGGCCGAGACCGCGTGGTTGTGTAGCCACAGTTTTCCGTAGCGCGCGTAGAGCAACCCGTATGCGGAGACCGCCGTGCCGTCGGTGAACTCGGCGATAGCTCGGTCGTATTCGGTCAGGGCCTCGGCCACCCGCCCGGCGTCGCGCAGTTGGTTCGCGGTCGAGATCTTGGCAGAGGCGGCCCGCAGCGCAGTCCGCTCGGCGTCGTCCTCGGCGGTCTTCTGGTTGCGAAAGTCGATCTGCGCGTTCGGGTAGGTGGCGGCGACGCGCTGGCGCACGGCCTGCCGCAGGGCGTTGTAGTGCAGGTCCACCCACTCCAATGCCGGCAGGGAAAGAAAATCTTCAGGCAGGTCAGTCAGGCCGTTGAAGCACAGGTCAACCCGGCGCAGCGCCTGGAAGGAGCCAATGCCGGCGATGATCTCGGCGGTCAGCTCGGTGCGCGGGCCTTTATCGCTGGCGCCCCACCGGTCGATGTCCAGCACCTCCAGCGCCGGCAGGGTCATCGTGAACAGCTGCCTGAGTAGGTCGTGGGACGGCACGGGAACGCTGGTGTGAGAGGTGTTTCCGCTGAGCCGCAACACCCGCAGCCTCGTTAGCGAGGACAGGTCGGGCAGCGGCGAGGTCAGGAGACCGAGGGAGCCGCTGAGGTTCAGCTCCTCCAGACTCGTCAGGCTTCCCATGCTGGCAGGGAGTTCGGTGAAGAAGTTGTCGCTCAGGTCGAGCTTCGTCAGATTGGGCAGGCTCGTTACCCAGTCGGGCAGCCGCTTGAGGTAGAGCCACGTGGAGCCGGACATCGAGATCTCGCGGAGGCTGGCCAGGCCGTAAGCGCTCGTTGGGAACGTCAGGTTGGTGCAATCGGCGACGAGGCGCCGCAGGCTCGTGAGCCGGCCGATCGAGTCGGGCAGAGCGAATGTGGTCAGTTCGGGCAGCAACTCGGAGTCGCTGTCGGGCTGCATGGATAGCTGCGAGACGTCCAGCTCCTCCAAGCGGCTCAGATCGCCGAGGGCTTCCGGCAAACAAATCGGCTGGTACGTCCAGTTCTCACTGGCATCGTCGTATGTGCGTCGACCGTTGTCGGCGACTCGCAGGATCTGGAGTTTTGTCAGGCGGCCAATCGACTCGGGCAGAGCGCCCAGCCCACACGAGCGCACTGACAGATATTCCAGGCTGCTCAGGTCGCCGATCTCATCGGGCAACTGCTCGATCTCGTTGTTGTCCAGGGTGAGTCGTTTGAGCCAGGGCATCGCGAGGATCTGCGCCGGGAACTGCTTGAGCTTGTGCCCGGTCAGGTCCAGCTCCTCGGCACGGGCTTCGACCGCGCTGGCCACTTCGTCGATGGCCGCCTCCACGACGGTGCGGGAACCCTTGCGCAGCACCCGCTTGCCGGCGCGCAGCCGCTTGAGAAACTTGCCGATCTTGATGCTGTCGTACTCCGGATCGACCACCTTCTTGACGAAGGCCTTGCCGATATTGGACCTGTCGTAGTGGGCCTCGTCGTCGGCGCCGTAGTTGTCGACGAACATGGCCTCCGGCGCCTCGATCTCAAGATCGTGGTTGTCGTTGATGACCCACGGGACCTTCACCTCACCGGCGTAGAGCACCCCGTCGTTGTAGTAGCCGAGCACGAGGTAGGTGAATTCGCCGTCGTTGATGTGAATCTCGCAGTCCCCGCCCTCGAGGGTCTCCCCGCGGGTGAAGCCCCCGACATAGAGCCCGGGCCGCCCTTCGTAGAGTGCGATCGGCCCCGCGACGGTGAGGTCACCGGCGACGGCGATCACGTCGGCCTTGTGGGTGCCCATAGCCATCAGCATCGCGGTCAGGAAGTCGCCTTCGACGCACAGATCGCCGTCGAAGAGCAGCACGCTGCGGTAGCTGCCAAGGAAACTGTCCGACAGCGCGCCGTCGAGTCGGGCATCGGCGTCGGTGAAGGAGAGATGCTCGGGCGTGGGTGCAACGGTCACTCCGCGATGTTAGCGGTGCCCCGCCGGTACGTGTACCCGGGAATGTGGCTTAGTCGAAGTCGTAGACGGTGGTGGCGATCCCGCGTGCGCAAAGGTGTGTGATCACCATCGGTTCGATGCGATCCCACCGCCCGCCAGCCAGACCGCAGCCGATGCGTGGCATGTGCACACTTGCCGATAGGCGGGCGGCGTGCTCGCCGAGCGTGGCAAGACACTGGTCGACCGCCTCGTACCGAATCGGCGGACCCGAACTTCCGGTTCGCATGCCGTGTTGAGCAACCATATTGGCCACCCACATGTCGGCACCGACCTGGAGCACCTGGACCGCACCGAGCCCGAAATCGGTGCGAGCCCGGTCACGGTGCCACTGCCGGTAGGCTCGTTCGGGCCCGGGCCACCGACGGGATATGTCGACCACGAAACCTTTTCCCCAGCCGCCCAGATCGTTGCAGATGTGCGCGATGAGTTTGGGACCCTTTGCCTGCGGGCTGGTCGCATCACCTCGAACAATCTTCAACGGGACCGGCGTATTGTCTGGGCGAGCCGCACGAACTTTTGCCTCTGCTCCTGCACGAGTCGTGCCTCGAACCTGCACGCAGATGCCGAAGACCCGGTCATAACCAGTCCACCCGTTGACGCGGCCGTGATTGTTGCTGATCTGCACCCGGTGCCGGGTCGGGTCGACGGCCGAGATCAGGTGCAGATAGACCGTGCCGGCGACCCGGGCTAGGACGATGTCGCCCACCTCGAGCGAGGCTGGGTCGACCGGTGCCACCCGCACCAGGTCTCGACTGTTTATCAGCGGAGTCATCGAACCGCCAGCCGGCCGAAACTCGACCACCGCTCCCTCAGCCACTCGGGCGGCAACCCCATCCAGTGCTCCCATTCTTACCAGAATCGGTGATCGGGGTGGCGATGGCAACCGAGCGGCGGATGCTCGCCGTTTGCACTTCTTCCCGCTATCAATCCGCAGGTCTCCTGGATCGGC
The DNA here is from genome assembly GCA_963736695.1 of uncultured Actinomycetota bacterium. Taxonomy (GTDB): domain Bacteria; phylum Actinomycetota; class Actinomycetes; order Mycobacteriales; family Micromonosporaceae; genus CAVTPU01. Next base: position 1,337,143 of record CAVTPU010000001.1, on the reverse strand, counting down.
GCGCTTGTGCGCCGCCGCGCACCCCATCGCCATACCAAAGGTTTGGGTTTGAACTAGTCTTCTCAACAAGGCTGTCGGCCCAATGATCGGCAAGAAGGGACAGGTGAATGTCCGCCAAGAATCGCGAGACCGGCTACGACGGATTCAGTGCCGAAGAGCGGGCTGCAATGAAGGAGCGCGTCGCCGAACTGCGGGTGGTTCTCGCTCGGATCGCGGAGATGACGTCCGAGGATCGCGAATTTCGCTGAACGCGTCCACGTGACGGTGACCGACGTTGCCGGACAAAGCGGCCGACTGGTGAGAGCCGCAGTCTCTTAGTCCACATAAGACTCTGCTGCGGACGCGCCGCGTGATCAGTCAGCCTACGAACCGTCGCGATGGCGGGTGTGTACAAATAACGGCTGATCGACCGATCAAGGGAGAGATGCCAGATGACGATCGAGACCACTGTGGAACAGTCGGCTGCTGGGCCAGCGGGTGGGGTCACGGATGAGCAGTTGATAGCGATGCTTGTCGATCGGGCTCGCGGTGATGGGCTGAAGCTGACCGGTGAGGGTGGGCTGCTGCAGCAGTTGACCAAGCGGGTTCTGGAGTCCGCGCTGGATGGTGAGATCACCGAGCACGTCGGCTACGACAAGCACGATCGGGCCGGTCGGGGTAGTGGGAACACGCGCAACGGGAGTCGAACCAAGACGGTGCTGACCGATGTCGGGCCGGTTGAGGTTCGGGTGCCGCGGGACGCGGCGGGCACGTTCGAACCGCAGATCGTCCGTAAACGGCAGCGGCGTCTGTCCGGGGTGGATGATCTGGTGTTGTCGTTGTCGGCCAAGAGGTTGACCCATGGTGAGATCAGCGCTCACCTGGCCGAGGTGTATGGCACTGAGGTGTCGAAGCAGACGATCTCCACCATCACCGACAAGGTCATGGACGGGATGGCCGAGTGGCAGAACCGGCCTCTCGACCCCGTATATCCGGTCGTGTTCATCGATGCGATTAACGTGAAGATCAGAGATGGTCAGGTCGCGAACCGGCCGATCTACGTTGTCATGGCCGTCACCGTCGACGGGCACCGCGACATCCTGGGTATCTGGGCTGGTGACGGCGGTGAGGGCGCTAAGCACTGGCTGCACGTGCTCACCGAGCTGAAGAACCGCGGCGTGCAGGATGTGCTGATGCTCGTCTGCGACGGACTCAAGGGCCTGCCGGACGCGGTCGCGACGGTGTGGCCCCGCACGATCGTCCAAACCTGTGTAGTTCATCTTCTGCGTAACTCGTTCCGGTACGCGGCCCGCCAGGACTGGGACAAGATCGCCAAGGCGCTCAAGCCGGTCTACACCGCGGCGACGGAAGAAGCCGCGGCCGAACGGTTCCTCGAGTTCGCCGAGACCTGGGGCAGGAAGTATCCGGCGATCGTGAAGCTGTGGGAGAACGCCTGGGCCGAGTTCGTGCCGTTCTTAGCGTTCGACGTCGAGATCCGCAAGGTCATCTGCACTACGAACGCGATCGAGTCCGTCAACGCCCGCATTCGCAAGGCCGTCCGAGCTCGTGGACACTTCCCGAACGAGCAGGCCGCGCTCAAGTGCGTCTACATGGCGTTGATGAGCCTCGACCCGACCGGTGTCGGCCGCCGACGCTGGACCATGCGCTGGAAAGCACCGTTGAACGCCTTCCAGATCGCCTTCGAGGGCCGGCTCACTCCGGCCAACCACTGACCACCTCAACAACCAAGATCAGCCGTTAACTTGACACTCCCACAAGAATCTGCGACAGAGCCAAGATTCGTGACGGGCAGGTATCGAACCGGCCGGTGTATGTCGCGGTCGGTATCAGTATCACCGGTGAACGCGACGTACTCGGCATGTGGGTCGGCACCGGCGGTGAGGGCGCTAAACAGTGGTTGGGTTACCTGACCGAACTACGTAACCGTGGTGTCAGCGACGTCCTCATCGTCTGCTCCGACGGGCTCAAGGGCCTCGGTGACGCGATCGAAATAGCATGACCATCGGCCACCCACCAGACCTGTGGGGTGCCCCGTAGTTTCCGGACAGCAGATCTAATAGGATCTTGGTCTGGGACGGAGATGGTATGGCTCGGGAGAAGCGAACCTACTCGCAGGAGTATCGCGATGAGGCGGTGAAGTTGGTGATCGAGGCTTCGCGTCCGATCGCCGTGGTTGCTCGCGAACTCGGCCTGTTGGAAGCCACCCTCGGTAATTGGGTTAACGCATACAGAAGGAGTCGCCCTGTGGAAGAACAGCCCCTCGCTGTCGCGGATCGGGCGCGGTTGAAGGAACTCGAACGCGAGAACCGGGAATTGCGTATGCAGAACGAGTTGGCGGATTCGATCGACCGTCGCAACAATGACCGGTCTAGGGTCCCATAGCTCCGGCGAAGACCTCTGCAGGCGTGGCCCAGCCGAGGACCTTCCGTGGACGGCCGTTGAGTCGATCCTCGACCTTGTGAAGGACGTCGGGTGAGTGGACGGCGAGGTCGCTGCCCTTCGGGAAGTACTGGCGCAGTAGGCCGTTGGTGTTTTCGTTAGTAGGCCGCATCCACGGGCTAGCAGGGTGGGCGAAGAAGACGTCTTCGGCGAAGCTGCCGGAGATCCGGTCGTGCAGCGCCATCTCCGAGCCCTGGTCCCAGGTCAGCGTCATCAGGGCCTCGGCAGGGATCGTGCCGAGCACGACGTCGATGGCCTGCAACAGCTGGTCGGCACTGTGGCCGTCAGGTAGGTGGATCAGGCGCACGTACCGGCTGCGCCGATCGACGAGAGTTCCGATGGCCGAGCGACTGTTTCGGCCGACGATGAGGTCGCCTTCCCAGTCACCCACTCGACCGCGGTCGAGTGCAGCACGAGGGCGGTGCTCGATTAGCGTGATCGGTGTCAGGAACCGCGACTGACGCTGGTCGGCACGCCGGCGGCGCCGACGCAGTGGCCGACCGGTTCGCAGACGCTTGGTCAGTTCCCGGCTCAGCCCGCCCTTGCCGCTGTACAGCACCCTGTAGATGGTCTCGTGGCACAGATGCCACGAGGGCCGGTCGGGGTACGCGCGGCGCAGGTACTGCGCGACCTGCTCTGAGCTCCACTCCAGTTCAAGCTTGCGCTGGACCTCGTCACGAAGCTCGACGTCGACGAAGATCCGGCTGTGCCGGGGCGGCGGGTTCGCTCGCGGGTGCGGGCGTGCGCGAGGTCCGCGTCGTAGCAGCAGTCATGCGGTCGGACGTTGCGGCGCAACTCGCGACTGACGGTCGATGGAGAACGGTCCAGGCGTCGAGCGATCTCACGCACGCCCAAGCCCTGGCCCCGTAGGGTGGCGATTCGTTGCCGCTCCAGCAATGACAGAAACCGGTTCGAACGGCGCGCTTCCTCCAGCATCAGCGGTGCCGATCCGCCGCCCTCGGCTCGCCAACGGTATCCAGTCTTGCGACCGATACCGACAGCTCGACATGCTTCCACCGTCCCCACGCCGGAGAGAATCAGCTGCCAGTACCGGGACTCGACATCCAGTTGGCGCTTCCGTCCACGTCTACCCATCGACAACACCCTCATGGTCTACCAGAGCTGTGTTGCGACGTGCTGTAGAACCCGCCGACCCACACCGGGTCAGTCTTCAGGAAGCGGCGACAATCCGACACCGCACAGCCAAATCCAAAATAGACATCGCGCTACGGGCCGGTCTCTGATAGCTTCCTGTGCGTTTGTTGTACCTACTCTTCAGGGAGGATTCATGGTTAACAGCATGAGGAGACGACCTGAACCGATGGGAAGACGCTTCATGCTCGCGGTTGCGGCGATCGTCCCATTGACGCTTCTGCCCAGCGGGGCCGCTGACGCATCGGGCGGCGGACCTGGAACCAGTACGGCAGCACGTGACGCCCAGTCGACAGACAATCTCGATGCGGCGACGTTGAACACGATGCGTCAACAAGAGGCGTTGCAGCCAGCCCTTCAGGCCATCGGCGACGAGCAGGTGAAGGACCCGACGTCGGGATACGCCGGTATTGCCTTTGAGGGCGCGGGCCTGACTCTGTACTGGAAAGGCGCGTTGACCCCGGGTATGACGGCCGCCCTACAGTCCGGCCGTCGCAGTGGTTCAGTGGTCGTCAAACCGGCGCCGTTCTCGGCCGCAGAGCTTCACGCCGAAGGCAGCAAGATTCATGGCGAGATCAGTCGACGCGGCGCGACTGACATCCAGAGCATCGGGTACGAGGTAGACGGCACCGGCCTGTACATAACAAAACAACCTTTCGCAACAATGGCGACATTTGCGGCGGCGCGAATTCGGCACGGTAAAGCACCGATCGTTCCAGCCGAACAGCTCGTCACCGAGGCGGAGGTCACCGTGCCGGTCCGGTTTGAGGCGGCAACCTCCGACATCACGCCATCCTCGCGCACCAGCGATTCGTCGCCGTGGAATGGTGGCGGCCGGTGGACCAACACGACCAAAGGAGTGAACTGTACGACAGGGTTTGGAGTGCACAGCTACGGCCACAGCTATGTGCTGACCGCCGCTCACTGTGCCAGTGCGGGAGACGTAGTCAAGGAGCACGGTGTCCTTATGGGTCCAGTGCACTACGACGGCTGGTCTTACGATCTTCTTCTTATCGACGCTCCTGGATGGCATGTCACCTTCGACGGCTCGCCCACCACGAGCAATACCAAGAACGTCAACAGTTGGGGATACTGGGCGGCGAATGAACTGGTCTGCCAGTCCGGAGCCACCAGCGGAACAGTCTGCGGGATCAAGCAGGTCCGTTCGTTGGACATCACATGGTCACATCCAGACTCCGACGGCGACTGGGGTTACGCGGTTTACGGCGTAATCGAGTCGGTCAAGACGGACGGCACCGCAGCCGGCCAGGGCGGCGACAGTGGCGGTCCGGTGTTCACGCTGGACGGAGCTGGAGTACGGGCCAAGGGAATATTGTGCTCGGGCAGCTCGCCAAACTACATGTACTTCCAGGACTGGGCGACTGTCCTGAGTCAGACGGCGGCGTACCCGAACACTACGAGTACCACGAGCTGATACCTTTTGCGGTGGCGGACCTGTTGAGGTTCGCCACCGCACGGCCGATGCAATGAGGTGGTCGACCCAGTGGCCTTCTACGACATGGCTTGCCCAGACGACTAGGTCACCGGGCGAGATGTGCCCAGCTTCCGCAGTGATGGAACACATTGTCGTGCTTGGCTATCCCGGGCCTGGCAGTAAGCCGTCGCAACAACGTACTGGTGATCGCTGTTCGCTCGATGGATTTGCGGTTAGGCAGCTGGTCGGCCGATTACGCGGCCATTGTCCGGGCCTCCAGCTACTATTCGGACCTGAAGGCTCGGATAGTGGCGAGGGATGTCGCGGCGCGCCTTGTCTAGATCCTTTGCCGGCACGGCAACTTCCAGAGTCCCGTCGATCGGGTTGCCGCTGACGCTCAGCACGTGGATGCCGTTCTTGGACCAGTATGAACGGTCATCGCTGATGTGGTGTGCCGTCGCTTCCATCTCCACTGCGGAGGAGCGCGCGTCAGCGATCTGCAGGCAGTCGTGAGCGAGTTCCCGCATGGCCCACTCGTCGAAGGCCGCCGACGGCACCCGGTACACACGCAACACGCCGATGTCGCTGACCAGTTCCGTCAACGCATACACAGAACTGAAATGCTCCATGGCATATGACACCACCCGGTTGTTGAGGTCGTTGACGATGGCTGAGTTCCCGTCCACCGGCGTGCCGGCAATCGTTGTGGGACCCGCTGTGTGGTATGTTGCGCACCCCCCAGTCCTGAGAATTCCGTCAGCGGTAGTAAGAGACGGGCGAACGCTGCTGGCCCCGACACCCATCGGAGCCGGACGCGTGCCGGTAAGCTTGTCAGTCAAGAACGCCCCGCCGATGAGAATTGCCGTCACCATCGCGGCTACTGTGCTCACCATTGCCACTCGTCGCGAGCGACGTACGCGGCGATCGACTTGGTTTATACGGTCGGCCGGCGGTGTCAGATTCGGCACCACGCTGGTCAACAGGCGTCCCAATTCTTTCTCGTTCATCCGCGCACTCCATCCTGTGTGAACGACCCCAGCGTCGGGTCCAAGCGCAGTATCTTCAATGCACGCGCCGCTTGTACCTTCACCGTCGCGGCGGATGTGTCCAGGATCGCGGCTGTCTGCTCGACCGATCGGTCCTCGGCAAAGCGCAACACAACGATTGCCCGCTGCTGGCGGCTCAGCCGGGTCAGCGCCCGCCGAACCACATCGCGGGTCGCGGCTGCGGAGGCAAGGCTGCTGTCGTCGGGCACCTCCGGCAGCGTTTGCGTGGGTATTTCTCCACGCGACCGCAAACGCCACCAAGAGATGAACGTCGTGAAGATGATCCGCCGTACGTATGCTTCCGGACTGTGCGCACTGACCACCTCAGGCCAATGCCGCCAGGTCTTCGCCAGCGCCGTCTGCAGTAGGTCCTCGGCCTGCCACGCATCGCCCGTGAGTAGCCACGCGCTGCGTAACAGCCGGGCCGAGCAGGCTGCGACGAACTCCGCGAACTCCGCAGAGCTTCCGGGACCATCCATGAACACCTCCGACACCTGTATTGACGCCTTACGCCCGGACGAAGGTAAACGGCCCGCGCAGTATCGTTTCCTGCGCGGTCCACCAGGTGTTGATGAGGGGTTCGTTAAATAGTCGAGCTGAGCTACTCCGATTCACGGAGTGCTGCGTACGGCCTGCATCACGGAGGCCATCGAACTCGACGACCCCACGCAGGCTAGGAGGAGGGCGGAACGTTCGACGCTGTACGGTTCGGTGCCCCCGGCAGGATTCGAACCTGCGCCCCCGCCTCCGGAGGGCGGTGCTCTATCCCCTGAGCTACGGGGGCTCAGCGACCCAAAGGGTATCAGGTCGGGTTCCGGACGTCACAATTGGTTTCGGGCGGGCCTATGAGGTGAAAGCGAACTGTTGACCTTGCCCCCAGGGCAAGGCCTAACGTCGGTCTGGTGACGGGATCATCGCAGCCCACGGGCCACGATCGCCGCCTCACCATCGGTGAGGCGGCCCGTCTTGCCGGAGTGACGACGAAGGCGTTGCGACACTACGACCGGATCGGGCTGCTTCACCCCGCCGAGGTGGATCGCGTGACCAGCTACCGGTACTACTCACCGACGCAGGTTGAGCGGGCCCGGTTGATTCGCCGGCTACGGGCGCTAGAGCTTCCCCTCATCGAGGTTCGGCGGCTGCTCGATCTGGCTGGCGACCGAGCCGCGTTTCGGGCGGCGCTGGTGGAGCACCGTCGTCGGGTTGACGCCCGCTTGGTTCGTCTGCGCGGCATCCGGCACACCCTTGATCATCTGCTCGACGACTCGGGGACCGCGACCGCGACCGACGCCATGGAGAACTGGACAATCATGAACGAACCACAGCTGAACCCGGCCGACGATGACCGGGAGTTGCACCTGCGCTGGGGCAAGGCGCTCTTCAACGAGACCTGGCGACTCATGGAGAAAGAGGACCGTACGCCGGAGGACGACGCTCGCATGATCCATGCCGTGCACGGATCGGCATATCACTGGCTTCACGTGGGTGGCCCGGAACATATCGCTCGCAGTCACTGGCAGTGTTCGCGGGTCTATTGCGTATTGCGGCGGGCCGAGCCGGCGCTGTATCACGCGCGGTTCGTGTTGAATATCTGCCGACAAAACGGCATCGGCGATTGGGATCTGGCGTTCGCCTATGAGGCATTGGCACGCGCACACGCGATCGCTGGCGACCGGGACACCTCCGCGGCCTGGCTTGAACAGGCTCGGCTGGCAAGCGAGGACATCGCCGACGACGACGATCGCGACCTGCTGCTCGCCGATCTGGAGACGATCCCCCGGTGACCCGCCCCGCCGGTCCGCTCGCCGCGAAAATGGGAGGCGGCGCGGGGGTGGTGGGAAACCCAGGAGAGATCGGGACGGGTGGCTCGATAGGCTTGCTCGGTGACACCTGCTGAGCTCGCCGCCGCCGTCCTCGACGTCGCCCGCTCCGTCTTTGACGAGCGTGGCCTGGATCACAGTGTGCTCCCCGCGAGCACGACGGTCGAGCGACCCCGCGTGCCGGAGCACGGCGACTATGCCTCGACGATCGCCATGCAGCTGGGCAAGAAGGCGGGCGTCGTTCCGCGCGAGCTCGCCACTGCGCTTGCGGGCCGGCTCGCGGACGTACCAGGAATTAAGTCTGTGGAGGTCGCCGGCCCGGGTTTCCTCAACATCCGGCTCGACGCCGCAGCGGCCGGCGTGCTGGCCCGCGTGGTGGTGACGGCCGGTGACGACTACGGCCGCAGTGACGTGCTGGCCGGGCAGTCGATCAACCTGGAATTCGTCTCCGCGAACCCCACCGGCCCGGTGCACCTCGGACACACCCGGTGGGCGGCCGTCGGCGACTGCCTGCGGCGCATCCTCGCGGCGGCCGGCGCGCGGGTCACCAGTGAGCACTACATCAACGACGCCGGTGCCCAGATCGACCGTTTCGGCGAGTCGCTGCACGCGGCGGCGGCCGGCCGACCCGCGCCGGAGAACGGCTACGGCGCGCCTTATGTCGCCGAGCTCGCCGCAGCGATCGTGGCGAAGCATCCGGACGCGTTGAGCCTGCCCGAGGCTGAGGCGGCGGCGCTGTTCCGTGACGAGGGTTATCGCATGATGCTCGACGAGATGCGGGCGAGCCTCGGCCGGTTCGGCGTGCACTTCGACGTGTGGTTCTCCGAACGCACCCTGCACGAGGGGGGCGCGGTCGAGCATGCCCTCGATGAGCTGCGGAGGCAGGGGCATGTCTTCGAATCCGACGGCGCGACCTGGCTGCGCACCACCGACTTCACCGACGACAAGGATCGGGTGCTCGTTCGCAGCAACGGCGAGAAGACCTATTTCGCGGCCGACGCCGCCTATTACATCAACAAGCGGGAGCGCGGTTTCGACAAGTGCTTCTATCTGCTCGGCGCCGACCACCACGGCTACGTCAACCGGCTCAAGGCGATCGCCGCGTGTGCCGGCGATGACCCCAACGTCAACATTGAGGTGCTCATCGGGCAGATGGTGAACCTGGTGCGGGCGGGTGAGCCGATGCGGTTGTCCAAGCGGGCGGGCAACATCATCACGCTCGACGAGATCGTCGACGCGGTCGGGGTGGACGCCGCCCGTTATTCGCTCGCGCGCTCATCGACCGACTCGACGCTCACCCTCGACATCGACGAGATCACCCGGCAGGCCAACGACAACCCCGTCTTCTACGTGCAATACGCCCACGCCCGCATCGCATCGCTGCTGCGCAACGCGGCCGATCTCGGGGTCGCTCGTGGCGACGACTTCGACCCTGGGTTACTGTCGCATGAGCGGGAAAACGACCTGCTCAAGGAGCTGGGCGAGTTCCCGGGAGTGGTGGCCACCGCCGCCGAGCTGCGGGAGCCGCACCGGGTCGCTCGTTACCTTGAGGAGCTCGCCGGCACCTACCACCGCTTCTATGACGTTTGTCGGGTGTTGCCGCGCGGCGATGAGGCCGCCACCGACCTCACCCGGGCGCGGCTGTGGCTCGTCGAGGCGACCCGGGTCGTGCTCGCCAACGGGCTGGCGTTGCTCGGTGTGACCGCACCGGAACGGATGTAGAGGGAGAGACTTGCGCGCGCATGAGGCTGGTGCGTTGCACGCCGATCTGGCGTTGCCGGCGCCGGCGTGGCTGCGCCCGCCCGCCGACGCCAACGCACTGCTGCCCGCGTTGTGGCCCCGCACGGCCCAGCGCGGGCCAGACGGGGCGTTGCGCCTCGGCGGGATGAGCGTCGTCGATCTCGCCGCCGAGTTCGGCACCCCCGCCTACCTGTTCGATAAAGACGATTTCCGTACGCGTTGCCGCGCCTTCGGCGACGCGTTCGACACGGCCGCCGCGCGGGTCGGGGTCGGCGCCGACGTCTTCTATGCCGCGAAGGCCTTCTGCGCCAAGGCGGCCGTACGCGTGGTCGACGCCGAAGGCCTGCACCTCGACGTCTGCACCGGCGGCGAGCTCGCGGTGGCGCTCGCCGCCGGCATGCCGGCGCACCGCATCAAGATGCACGGCAACAACAAGTCGGTCGCCGAGCTGGAGCGGGCACTCGACGCCGAGGTGGGGTGGTTCGTGCTCGACTCGTTCGACGAGATCGATCGGCTCACCGACCTCGCCCGAGCCCGCGGGGTTCGCCCACAAGTGATGATCAGGGTCACCGTCGGGGTCGAGGCGCACACCCACGAATACATCGCCACCGCGCACGAGGACCAGAAGTTCGGCTTCTCCCTCGCCTCCGGCGCGGCGTTCGACGCAGCGCAGCGGGTGCTCGCCGACGGCGTACTCGATCTTGTTGGTCTGCACTCGCACATCGGCTCACAGATCTTCGACACGGCGGGGTTCGAGGTCTCCGCGCGACGGGTGCTCTCCCTGCATGACGAGATCCGCGTGCGACTCGGCGTCGAGCTGCCCGAGCTCGACCTCGGCGGCGGGTTCGGCATCGCGTACACGTCGGCGGACGACCCGGCCACGCCAGCGGACCTCGCCGACCACTTGGTGACGATCATCGCGCACGAGTGCCGGGCCCGCGGGTTGGCCGTGCCCCGCCTCGCGGTCGAGCCCGGTCGGGCCATCGTCGGGCCGGCGATGGTCACCCTCTATCGCGTCGGCACCGTCAAGGACGTCGACGGCATTCGCACCTACGTCAGCGTCGACGGCGGCATGAGCGACAACATTCGACCCGCGCTCTATGACGCGTCCTATTCCGCGACCCTCGCCAACCGGGCCGGCACCGCCGCCCCGATGCTCGCCCGCGTGGTGGGAAAGCATTGCGAAGCGGGGGACATCGTGGTGAAGGATGAGTTTCTGCCCGCCGACGTGCAGCCCGGAGATCTTCTCGCGGTCCCCGGCACCGGAGCCTACTGCCGCAGCATGGCGAGCAACTACAACCACGTGCCGCGCCCGCCGGTGATCGCGGTCGCGGACGGCGACGCCCGTGTCATCGTGCGCCGGGAGACCGAAGAGGACCTGCTGGCTCTGGATGTGGGGTAGGACAACGATGGGTGCGGATCATCCCCCGGTGCGGGTGGCGCTGCTCGGCTGCGGCGTCGTCGGCGCCGAGGTGGTGCGGCTGCTGCACGAACAGGCCGACGACCTGCGGTGGCGCATCGGCGCGCCGCTCGAACTCGTCGGCGTGGCCGTGCGCCGGCTCGGCCGCGACCGAGGCTCGCTGCCCATCGACCCGAGCCTGTTCACCACCGACCCGCACAGCCTCATCGCCCGCGACGATATCGACATCGTCGTCGAGGTCGTCGGCGGCATCGAACCGGCCCGCACGTGGCTCGTCGACGCGTTGCACGCCGGTCGCAGCGTCGTCACCGCCAACAAGGCCCTGCTCGCCGAGGACGGCGCGAGCCTGCACGCCGCCGCCGCACGAGGCGAGGCCGACCTCTACTTCGAGGCCGCCGTCGCCGGGGCGATCCCGCTGCTGCGGCCCCTGCGCGAGTCGCTGCACGGCGACCAGATCACCCGAGTCACCGGCATCGTCAACGGCACCACCAACTTCATTCTGTCCAGCATGGACGCATCGGGCGCGAGCTTTCACGACGCGCTGGACGAGGCGACCGCGCTCGGCTATGCCGAAGCCGACCCGACGGCCGACGTCGAGGGGTTCGACGCGGCGGCGAAGGCCGCGATCCTCGCGTCATTGGCCTTTCACACCAGGGTCACCGCCGCCGACGTCTATCGCGAGGGCATCACCGAGGTCACCGCCGCCGACGTCGCCTCGGCCAAGGCCATGGGCTGCACCATCAAACTGCTGTGCATCGCGTCCTGTGCGGACGATAGCGTCACGGTTCGCGTGCACCCGGCCATGATTCCGCGTACGCATCCATTGGCGAGCGTCGGCGACGCCTTCAACGCCGTCTTCGTCGAAGCCCGAGCCGCCGGGCAACTCATGTTCTACGGCCGTGGCGCGGGCGGCGCGCCGACCGCGAGCGCGGTTATCGGTGACATCGTCGCGGTCGCGCGCAACCGGATCGCCGGGGTGCGCGCGCCCTCCGAGTCGACCTATGCCGACCTGCGGGTGCGGTCGATGGGGGAGGTGCGCACTCGCTACCACATCAGCCTCGACGTCGCCGACCGCACGGGTGTGCTGGCGGCCGTCGCCGGAGTCTTCGCCACCCACGATGTGAGCATTCAGACTGTCCGGCAGGAGAAGCGCGGCGACGCCGCCACGCTCGTGGTGGTGACCCACACCGCGACCGACGCGGCGCTCGCCGCCACCGTCGACGATCTGGGTCGGCTGGATATTGTGCGGGACGTGCTCAGCGTGATGCGGGTCGAGGGAGAGCAGTGACGATGGCGATGTGGCGTGGGCTCATCGAGGCATATCGGGACCGGCTGCCGGTCACCGCCGCGACGCCGGTGGTGACCCTGCACGAGGGCAACACTCCGCTGGTGCCCGCACCGGTGCTCAGCGCGCGCCTCGACTGCGACGTCTATCTCAAGGTGGAGGGCGCCAATCCGACGGGGTCCTTTAAGGACCGGGGGATGACACTCGCGGTCTCCAAGGCCATCGAGGCCGGATCGCAGGCGATCATCTGCGCCTCGACCGGAAACACATCGGCGTCGGCGGCCGCCTATGCGGCGCGGGCCGGCATCACCTGTGCCGTGCTCATTCCCGCCGGCAAGATCGCAACCGGCAAGATGGCGCAGGCGCTCGTGCACGGCGCCCGGCCGCTGCAGGTCGCCGGCAACTTCGACGACTGCCTGGCGCTCGCGTCGAAGCTCGCCCTCGACTATCCCGTGACCCTGGTCAACTCGGTGAACATTGACCGCATCCACGGCCAGAAGACCGCCGCGTTCGAGATCGTCGAGGCACTCGGCGACGCGCCCGACATCCACTGTCTGCCGGTCGGCAACGCCGGCAACATCACCGCCTATTGGATGGGCTATCGTGCCGATCACGAGGTGGGAAACTCGACGAGACTCCCACGGATGCTGGGGTTTCAGGCCAGCGGGTCCGCGCCCATCGTGCGCGGCGAGGTGGTGCGCGAACCCTCGACGATCGCCACCGCCATCCGCATCGGCAACCCCGCCTCGTGGGCGCAGGCGATCGACGCCCGCGACTCGTCGGGCGGCGCTATTCGGGCGGTGACCGATCGGGAGATCCTCGCCGCCTATCGGCTGCTCGCTCGGGAGGTCGGGGTCTTCGTCGAGCTCGCGAGCGCGGCGAGCGTCGCCGGCCTGCTCTCGGCCGCCGTTGACGGACTGGTTCCGGCCGGGTCCACTGTGGTCTGCACTGTCACCGGCAACGGGCTCAAGGATCCCGAGTGGGCGATCTCGTCGGCGCCCGCGCCGATCAGCATTCCCAACGACGCGGCGGCCGCCGCCCGCGCGCTCAACCTCGGCTGAGGTCTCACTGGCTGATTCTGCACAGATCGTGGGCGCTAAAACCGGTCCGGGCCGGCTGTGCCGCCCACGATCACACGTGTGCCAGACGGGAGAGTCCGTGACAGGAAGCCCATGGCGTTCGTCACGGTGACGCGATAGCATCGTGATATCACTTTGCTAGCTGGGAGGCGTCATGGAGCGGCGTGCGTTCCGAGTTTCGGGTTTCTGGGTGCTTTTGATCATGGCGGCGGTGGTCGGCGCGACCGTCGCGTTCGTCGTCTCGCAGGTCGACCAGCCCGAGGAGGTGGGAGTGCCCCGCGTGCTGGGTTCCATCGTCGTCGGTGTGCTCGCGCTCGGGGTGCTCGGCAGCGGACTCATGGTGGTCAATCCCAACAATGCTCGCGTTGTGCAGTTTTTCGGGCGTTATGTCGGGTCGGTGAGCGAGCCGGGCTTCCACTGGACGATTCCGTTCACGACGAAGCCGCTCGTGTCGCTGCGGGTGCGCAACTTCGAGTCCACCAAGCTCAAGGTCTCCGACGCCGACGGCAACCCGGTCGAGATCGCCGCCGTGGTCGTCTATCGCGTGTTCGACTCGGCGAAGGCAGTGTTCGCCGTCGACGACCACGTGCAATACGTCGCGATTCAGGCCGAGGCCGCCGTGCGTCACCTCGCCACGAGCCACCCCTACGAGGCTCACGACGATGACCGGGTGAGCCTGCGCCAGGGTTCTCAGATCAGTGACGAACTCACCGTTGAGCTGCGGGAACGCGTCCAACTCGCAGGCGTCGAGGTGGTCGAGTCGCGCATCACCCATCTCGCCTACGCGCCCGAGATCGCGCAGGTGATGCTGCAGCGCCAGCAGGCCAACGCGGTGGTCGCCGCGCGTTCGCGCATCGTCGAGGGCGCGGTCGGCATGGTTCAGATGGCGCTGGACCGGCTCCGCGCCGAGGGCGTGGTCGACCTCGATGAGGAGCGCAAGGCACAGATGGTCTCCAACCTCCTCGTCGTGCTCTGTGGGGACAGGGCCACCCAGCCGGTTGTGAACACCGGAACCCTCTACGGCTGAGCCGATGGCTGAGCGCAAGAGGCTGCTGCTGCGTCTGGACCCGCAGGTCTATGAGGCAGTGGCACACTGGGCCGCCGATGACCTGCGCAGCGTCAACGCGCAGATCGAGCACGCACTGCGAGCCGCGTTACGCTCGGCCGGACGTCCGATCCGGACCCCACGGTCGGCGTCGGCGTCCGGGCCGGCGGGTGAGTCGACCTCCACCGGCGAGGGGATGCTCGAGGCGTGGGGCGATGATGAGGGGGCCGGTCGCACCGAGCCGACGTGACCGGCGGCGAGGAGGCGGTCGATGTTTACCCACGATCTTGTACGGGTGGCCGTGCCCGCGACCAGTGCGAACCTCGGCCCCGGGTTTGACTCGTTGGGGCTGGCCCTCGATCTGGTCGACGAGGTCGGGGCCGTGATCACCGGTGCCGGGGTGCGCGTGGCGGTCACCGGCGAGGGAGCCGATGAGGTGCCCACCGGCCCCGATCACCTCATCGCCGCGACGATGGCGGCGACCTTCGCCGCCATCGGAGTCGATCAGCCCCCCGGGCTGGCGATCACCTGCCATAACCGCATCCCGCACGCGCGCGGCCTGGGTAGCTCGTCGGCGGCGATCATCGCCGGCGTCCTGCTCGCCCGGGCGCTCGTGCGCGACGGGGCCCAGCGGTTCGACGACGAGGCGGTGCTGCGGCTCGCCGCGCGGCTGGAGGGGCACCCCGACAACGTCGCCCCGTGCCTGCTCGGCGGGGTCACCATCGCGTGGACGGCACCGGAGGGTGCGCAGGCCGTGCGTTTGGAGCCTCATCCGGGCGTACAATTTAAGGTTTTTGTGCCTGAAAGTCGGGGTTTCACGTCGCAGGCACGTGCGGCGCTGCCGAGTCATGTGCCGCATGCCGACGCCGCCTTCACCGCCGCCCGGGCGGCACTGCTCGTGCACGCGATCACGAATGACCCCGCCCGCCTCTTCGAGGCCACCGAGGATCGGCTGCATCAGGCCTATCGCGCGTCGAGCATGCCGGAGACCGCCGCGCTTGTGGCGCGGCTGCGTGGGGCCGGCGTGCCCGCCGTCGTCAGCGGCGCCGGGCCGACCGTTCTCGCGATCATCCCGCCCGGACAGCGTGCTCCCAGCGTGGACGCCGGATGGAGTTGCCGGTCGCTACTTGTCTGCGCGGCCGGGGCGCGTATCCTGGGAGACAGACACGCCGAGGGTGACCCAGTTGCCGCAGGTCTACCGAGTTGATTACGCTCTTCAGCAGAACCAGCCGTTCGACACGCGACCAACAGTGGATATGGACTCCGCCTGGCGCGCTGGCTGCAACCCCGTGAAACTCCTGTTCGGGTGGCATACCCGCGAGGAACTGACCGAGCACATGTCTCACGGTGTCAGCCACTCTTCCCCGCCCGGAGGATGACCAGTTCGCAGGTCAGAACGTGGCTGTGTCGAGACTCCCGCGACGTTCGACGCGACGCGGACCACCGTGGGCTGCCCGGCCTCATCTCAAGCGCCGGGGTCGCCCCGGCCCATCGAGGGAAGGAATCCATTGAGCGACACCACCGACGTCACGTCGGAAGTTCCGAGCACTCCAGACTCGGCCGCGGGCTCGACCCGTCGGCGTCGGGCCGGAGGCGGCCTTAACGGAATGCTGCTCAACGAGCTGCAGACGATGGCTTCGTCGCTCGGTATCTCTGGCACGGCGAAGATGCGCAAGGGTGACCTGATCACAGCGATCGAGGATCACCAGGCCGAGAGCCGGGTGCCGCGTGCGCGCGCCGAGGCTGCGACCAGGGCGCAGATCGCTGCCCGCGATGAGTCTGGTCGGACCGAGGTGCGTGCCGAGGTGCGCGACGCGGAGCCGTCCTCGGAGGAGCGGGTTCCCCGACGCGCGACTCGGGCCGCTGGCCCGCCGGAATCGCGCGACGACCGTCCCGCCCGCGACGGCGGCGGCCGCGAGGAACGTGGACATCGCGCCGACGCGAACGGACATCGCGGCGACGCGAACGGTCAGGGTGAACGCGCCGACCGCAATGAACGTGGCGAGCGTGCCGATCGCAGCGAGCGGGGCGAGCGGTCTGACCGTGGCGACCGCAACGACCGTGGGGACCGCAACGACCGGTCCGACCGGGGCGACCGCAACGGTCGGGTCGACCGTGAGCAGCGCGGTGACCGTGAGCAGCGCGGCGACCGCAATGAGCGGGTCGACCGCAATGACCAGCGGGGCGATCGCAGTGAGCGGGTCGACCGTGATCAGCGTGGGGAACGTGACTCGCGCGACGGCGATGGCGATGACGACGCCAACCGCCGGGGCCGGCGCAGTCGGTTCCGCGACCGTCGTCGGGGCCGCAACGAGCGTGGCGAGGGCGGCAATGAGCCGCAGGTCGCCGACGACGACGTGCTCGTGCAGGTGGCGGGCATCGTCGACGTACTCGACAACTACGCGTTCGTGCGGACCTCGGGCTATCTCGCCGGACCCAACGACGTCTATGTCTCGATGTCGCAGATCAAGCGTCACGGCCTTCGCCGCGGCGACGCGGTCACGGGCGCGGTGCGGGCGCCACGCGAGGGCGAACAGCGCCGCGACAAATACAACCCGTTGGTCCGGTTGGACACGATCAACGGCATGGATCCGGAAGAGGCCAAGCGTCGGCCGGAGTTCTACAAGCTCACGCCGCTCTATCCGCAGGAGCGGCTGCGGCTTGGAGACCGAGCCGCACATCCTCACCACCCGGGTGATCGATCTGGTCATGCCGATCGGCAAGGGGCAGCGCGCGCTGATCGTGTCGCCGCCGAAGGCCGGCAAGACCATGATCCTGCAGGCGATCGCCAACGCGATCACCCGCAACAACCCGGAGTGCCACCTCATGGTCGTGCTCGTCGACGAGCGGCCGGAGGAGGTCACCGACATGCAGCGCTCGGTCAAGGGTGAGGTCATCGCCTCCACCTTCGACCGTCCGCCGCAGGACCACACCACCGTCGCCGAGCTCGCGATCGAGCGGGCCAAGCGGCTGGTGGAGCTGGGCCACGACGTGGTCGTGCTGCTCGACTCGATCACCCGGCTCGGGCGGGCCTACAACCTCGCCGCGCCGGCCTCGGGCCGCATCCTCTCCGGCGGCATCGACTCGACCGCGCTCTATCCGCCGAAGCGGTTCCTCGGTGCGGCCCGCAACATCGAGAACGGCGGCTCGCTGACGATCATCGCCACCGCCCTGGTCGAGACCGGATCCATGATGGACACGGTGATCTTCGAGGAGTTCAAGGGCACGGGCAACGCCGAGCTCAAGCTGGACCGCAAGATCGCCGACAAGCGGGTCTTCCCGGCGATCGACATCGACCCGTCCGGCACCCGCAAGGAGGACATCCTGCTTCGCGCCGGACGAGTTGGCGATCATTCACAAGCTCCGCAAGGTGCTGCACTCCCTGGACTCGCAGGCGGCGCTGGATCTGCTGTTGGACCGGCTCAAGAAGAGCCAGACCAACAACGAGTTCCTCATGCAGATCGCCAAGACCACCCCGGGGGAATAGGCGGGCTCGACACGTGGTTGCCATGCCCCGACGGTGTGATCTCGGGGCATGGCACACTCAAGGCACCGTCCAGGTTCCGGTTCACGCCCGCATCCGCGCGGCGACCCGGCGACCACAGAGAGAGGACCGATCATGAAGCGCGACATTCACCCGCAGTATGACGTGACGAACGTCACGTGCTCATGTGGCAATACGTTCGCCACCCGCAGCACGGCCAAGAGCGGGCAGATCCACGTCGAGACCTGCAACATGTGCCACCCGTTCTACACCGGCAAACAGCGAGTGCTCGACACCGCTGGGCGAGTGGCGAAGTTCCAGCAGAAATACGCCAACGTGCAGCCAAGGGCCAAGAAGTCCGCGAAATAGCGTGAACCGGCGGCGCCCGGTGCGATCGGCAACGATCGCACCGGGCGCCGCCGACGTGTCATGACAGTCATGTCGTGACAGTCATGGTCCCGTGCGCGCCTCGTGTCACTGAACGCGACCTGCGCGGGTGCGCCGAACAGCAGATCCGTGCGCGAGTGCGCCGAACAGCAGAGAGGAAGGGACGGTGGGGACCGACCGTCTGGGGGCTCTGCTCGACGAATACGCCGAGCTGGAGCGCCGACTCGCCGACCCGTCGATCCACGCCGACCAGGCCGTGGCTCGTCGGGTGGGCCGCCGATTCGCAGAACTCACCCCGATCCACAAGGCCGCCACCGAGCTCGAGCACGCCCGCGCCGACCTGGCTGCGGCGAGGGAACTCGCCGCAGAAGACTCCGCCTTCGCCGTCGAGGCGGAGGAGCTCGCCGAGCGCGTCCCGGCGATCGAGTCGAAGCTCGCCGAACTGCTCGCCCCCCGCGACCCCGACGACGCGAAAGACGTGATCCTCGAGATTAAGGCCGGTGAGGGCGGCGAGGAGTCGGCGCTGTTCGCCGGCGACCTGCTGCGGATGTATCAGCGATATGCCGAGCGTCGCGGGTGGACCACCGAGGTGCTCGACCATCAGGAGTCCGACCTCGGCGGAGTCAAGGACGTCGCGCTCGCTGTCAAGACCCGGGGAGTGCCCGAGGGTGGTTATGGCGTGTGGTCGCGGCTGAAGTGGGAGGGCGGAGTGCACCGAGTGCAGCGCGTGCCGGCCACGGAATCCCAAGGCCGCATCCACACCTCGGCCGCTGGAGTGCTGGTCACACCCGAAGTCGAGGAGGCCGACGTCGAGATCGACAACGGCGATCTGCGCATCGACGTCTTTCGTTCGTCAGGACCCGGTGGGCAGTCGGTCAACACCACCGACTCGGCCGTGCGGATCACTCACCTGCCCACGGGCATCGTGGCCAGCTGCCAGAACGAACGGTCTCAGTTGCAGAACAAGGACCGCGCCATGCGCATGCTGCGCGCCAAAATCGCCCAACTCGCGCAGGAACAGGCCGCCGCGGCCGCCTCCGACGCCCGGCGTGCCCAGGTGCGCACTGTGGACAGAAGCGAGCGCATCCGCACCTATAACTTTCCCCAGAACCGCATCTCGGATCACCGCATCGGTTACACCGCTTATAACCTGGACCTAGCCGTCGGTGGTGATCTCGACGGGGTGCTCGACGCGCTCACCGACGCGGACCGCACCGCGCGCCTCGCCGGTCAGACCGAGCTGACCCGGCGGGGCTGATGGGCGGTGGTCTGCCACCGGCCACTGCGGACAATCCACAGTGGCCGGTGAGGGAAGCGGTGGACTGGGCGACCCGACAACTGCGGGCCGCGTGTGTCGAGTCCCCCGCCGTCGACGCGCGACTGCTCGCGGCACACGTGCTCGACATCGCGCCAGGAGCGCTCCCGGCGTCGAATGGGTTCACCCCCATGCAACGTGAGAGCTTCGAAGCCCTCGTGCGCCAACGGGCCAGCCGAATCCCACTGCAATATCTCACCGGCACCGCACCATTTCGTTATCTCGACCTCGCCGTGGGCGCCGGAGTCTTCATTCCCCGACCCGAGACGGAGTCCCTCGTGGAGTGGGGTCTGAACTGGCTGCGGGAACACCCGACGGTGGTCTCGGCGCATGTGGGATCAGAGCGCATGGCGTCAGAGCCTGTGACGTCCGAGATTGTCGTCGTCGACCTCTGCTCCGGATCGGGGGCGGTCGCCGCGTCGGTCGCCAGCGAGGCGCCGCCCCTGCTGAGATCGACCAACGCGACCGGCTCGACCGCGCACACCGTGCGGGTGTTCGCGGTCGAGTGCGACCAGCGCGCGCTGCCGTGGCTGCGTCGCAATGCCGAACCACGGGGGGTTGAGGTGGTCGCGGGAGACGCGACGAGCTTCGGCGTACTATCGCAATTGGACGGACGGGTCGATCTGGTCCTCACCAACCCGCCCTACGTTCCCGCCGCCGACGCATCCGACCTGCCCCCGGAGGTCGCCGGGCACGACCCGCATCGGGCGCTCTTCGGCGGTCCCGATGGGCTCGACGTCATCCGTCCGCTGATCACCCGGGCCGCCGTGTTGCTGCGCCCAGGTGGGGCGTTGGCGATCGAACACGGCGAGACCCAGAGTGCGGCGATTGCTGACCTGCTCACTGCAGATGGGCGATTCGTCGGGGTTTCCCACCACCCCGACCTCGCCGGCCGGCCACGGTTCACGACAGCCAGCCGGGCCGCACCAAGCGGGCGGGTGGCAGACTTGCGGACGTGATGCTCTATGACTGCCGCACCGTCGCGGAACGCGACTGGGGAATCCGCGCCGCTGTTGAACACATCGGCCGAGGTGACCTTGTGGTGCTGCCCACCGACACGGTGTATGGCATCGCCGCCGACGCGTTCAAACCATGGGCCGTCACCGCGTTGCTCAACGCCAAAGGACGAGGGCGGCACATGCCCCCACCGGTGCTTGTCGGCTCCCGGCAGACCCTCGAAGGACTGGTCTTCTCGCTGCCCCGCGCCGCGCGTGACCTCGTCGAGGCGTTCTGGCCCGGCGCACTGACGCTCGTCGTTGAACAAGCCCCGACCCTGCAATGGGAGCTCGGCGACGCCTATGGCACGGTCGCGGTGCGGATGCCGCTGCACCCCGTCGCGCTGGAGGTGCTGCAACACACCGGGCCGCTCGCCGTCTCGAGCGCCAACCGCACCGGCATGCCGCCGGCAGTCACCGCGGTCGAGGCGAGAAACCAACTCGGGTACGCCGTGAGCACCTATCTGGAGTCCGGCCCGTGCCCCGACCCGATTCCGTCAACGATCGTCGACTGCACCACGGCGGTGCCACGGGTCGTCCGAGACGGAGCGATCTCGTTTGACCGGCTCCACGAAGTGGTGCCAGATCTGCAACCGTTCACGGTGGCACAACCGTTCCTGCCGGCCATGCCGCAGATCGCGGCAACTCCCGCGATCGTCGCGCCCGAGACGGAATAGGAACCCCGGTGCCGCCATTCACGATCCTTCACGTCTGCGTGGGCAACATCTGCCGTTCGCCGATGTCGGAACGACTGCTCGCGCAGCGGCTGCGCCACCATGTCGGAGTCGCCGCCGATCAGCTCTATCTCAACCACGGGGCCGGCACCGGCCCGTGGCATGTCGGCGAACCGATGAACGCGCCCGCCGCGCGCCAGATCCGCGAGCGAGGCGGCGACGCCACCAACTTCCGGGCGCGTCACCTCGCCGGAGAACTCGTCGACCTGTCCGACCTCATCGTCTGCGCCACCGCCGAGCAGGTCGAGTTCGTCGGGAGCCTGCGCCCCGACGCGGTCGCCCGCACGTTCGTGCTCGGCGAACTGGGACGGCTACTCACCGCAATCGACCTCACGGTGCTGCCGCCATGGCCGTCCGGCGACGCCGACGCCGCACAGGGCGCCCACGATCGAGGCACCGCGCTCGTCGTCGCCGCCGACGCCGCACGTGACGGGGGCGCGGTGTGGGGCTCGAGCGGCGACCAGCGCGCGGCGTCGCGACGCTCAGACGACCTTGACGACCCGTGGGGCATGGACGATCGAGCCTTCGCACGGGTCGCCGACCTCATCGAGCGAACCATGACGCCACTCGCTGCGGCACTCACCGCAGCGGATTCGCCCACCGGCCCGCGTAGATCATGATGGGGACGCGGTCACCGTCGGAACAGTCGGAGCCACAGTCGCAGTCGGAGCTACAGTCGAGTCGCGTTGAATCGGCGTCCGGCCCGCCCAGTTCCGGTGGCGGAGTCGGCCCACGAGTGCGCCACCTGTGGGTGATCCTGCCGCTGTGCGTGGTCATCGCGGTCGTCGCCGCAGGCATCGCGGCACTCGTTGGCGGAGTCAGCGCCGCAGCCGGAGCGGCCGCTGGGGTGGGGCTGGTGACCGCGAGTTATGCCGCGTCGACGCTGGCCATCGGCTGGGCCGACAGCGTCAATCCGCGGCTCGTCTTTCCCATCGGCATGGCGATGTATGTGACGAAGTTCAGCCTCTTCGGGGCGATGCTGCTCGCGATCGAGGCAGCCGGTTGGTCGGGCGCGAAGGCGATGGCGATGGGGATCGTCACGGCGGTCGTCGTGTGGACCGCCGCGACGATCTGGTGGACCGTGCGGACCTCGCACCCCTATGTCGGGCCCGCGTGCCCACCCGAGCTGCGCGACCCCAGCGTCTGACACCTCAGGGGATCACGCTTCAAGGGATCACGCCTCAGGGGTGCACGCTTCAGGAGGCGAAGAGGCTCGGCTTACAGGGGTCGAAGGTGCGCGGCCCGATCGAGTCATAGCTGGCGTTGACGCCGCGCCCCTTGCTGGAGCCGACGACCTGAGCGCGGAACACGCCGTCTGAGCATCGGACGGCCAGCTCCCGTACCCGGTAAAAGCCTTTATCTGGCGGTGTGGTCTGAGCCTTCTTCGCGTTGACGGCGGTGGTGGCGACAGTGGACCATCCGCCTCGGGCGTTTTGCCGTTGCAGGCGCAGGGTGAGGGCGAGCCGGTCCATGCCGGGTGGGTCGCAGTAGTAGCGCACCCGGGTGACGATCTTCTTCGGCGCGGCGTCGTTGTCCCGCTCCGGAGCGTCGACGAGGACCTGACAACTGAGTCGTCGGGTGGTGTCGGAGACCGTCGCGGGCTGGCACGCGGAGAGGCCGAGCAGAGCGACCAGCGCCGTGGCGGCGCCGGCGAATGGATTCAACGACAGGGCGCGGCGCACGGCTGACCTCCGGGAGTTGAGGGATGCGTCACATCCAGGAAACGCTATCTCCGAGGTTTGGTCAAACGCGCAGGTCAATGATTGATCGTGACGGGTTGACGGCGATTGCGAACCCGTGTGGACATCGCCCCCCGGACCGGGAGTAATCTGTTGGCCTCTGAGAACCTCGGTGTTCACCCACGCGTGTCCCGCGCGGGGGTCGCGGCATGGGCGCCGCCCAGCGGCTGATATGGTTCGCCCGTCATGGCTGGAGACCCTCCCCCCCAACGTCCCCGTGAAGATGGCGGCGCACCGTCCGGTGCGGACCAAGGCTGGACCGCGGTCGCCTATCTCATCGGTGGGATCATGGTGTGGGGCGGAGTCGGCTGGCTGGTTGACCGCTGGATGCACTCCGGTGGCATCGCGACGGCGATCGGCGCGGTCCTCGGTGCGGCGGGTGGCGTCTATCTGATCGTGCGCCGACTCGGCGCCTGACGTGGAAGGGAAACGGTGATTCCACAGGCGATCGCTCCGGTGCGGGGCGACCTTCCGTTTCCACCGAGTGTGGAGGAGTTCTACCCGCCGTCCCTGATCGACGGCACCGGCTACTGGCTCACCAAGTTCACTGTGCTGGCCTGGGTCGCGCGTCGCGGTGATCATGGTCTTCTTCCTGATGGCCTATCGCAATCCGAAGCTCGTGCCGACGAAGGCGCAGTGGATCGCCGAGTCGATCTATGGCTTCACGCGGGAGAACATCGCCAAGGAGATGATCGGTCGCGACGGGGTGCGGTTCGCGCCCTATCTGACCACGCTGCTGGTCTTCATTCTGTTGACGAATCTCTTCGGCATCCTGCCGTTCGTGCAGATCTCGCCGAACTCGCACATCGCCTTCCCGGTGATCTTCGCGGTGATCAGCTACGTGATGTTCAACTACGTCGGAATCCGGCGCTTCGGGTTCGTCACTTATGTCAAGCACGCGCTGGTGCCGCCCGCGCCGTGGTTCGTGTTGCCGCTGCTGATCCCGATCGAGTTCTTCTCGACGTTCATCGTGCGGCCGGTCACGCTCGCGTTGCGTCTGTTCGCCAACATGTTCGCCGGGCACATCATCCTGCTGGTCTTCACCCTCGGCGGCTTCGCGCTGCTCGGTGCCAACGCCATTGCCGTCAAGCCGTTGTCGCTGCTTTCCTGGGCGATGGCGCTCGCGTTGACCTTCTTGGAGGCCTTGGTGGCGATGCTGCAGGCATATGTCTTCGTCGTCCTGACCTCAAGCTACGTCCAAGGAGCGCTCGCTGAGGAACACTGATCCTCAGCAGTGTGTCCAGATCATCGTCGTCTGCGCGTGAGCCTCACGCGCGATAACCAGGAGGAAACCAGCAATGGACATCGCCGCCGTCAGTGGCAGCCTCAGCGCGATCGGATACGGCCTCGCCGCCATCGGCCCCGGCATCGGTGTGGGAATCATCTTCGCGTCCTACATCCAGTCGACCGCGCGTCAGCCCGAGTCGGGCCGCATCACCCTGCCCTATGTCTGGATCGGCTTCGCGGTGGTCGAGGCGCTCGCGCTGCTCGGCATCGCGTTCGGTTTCGTCTTCACCGGCGAGTAGTCCTGCCCGACTGGGAGGTTATCCATGCTTTTCCTCGCTGAGGGCGGCGCGCACACCCCTAACCCGATCCTGCCGATTTGGGAGGAGATCGTGGTCGGCGGTGTGGCGTTCGGCGTGCTGTGCTTCGTCCTGATGAAGTTCGTCTTCCCCCGGATGGAGCAGACATTCGAGGCGCGGGTCGACGCGATCGAGGGCGGCATCGCCCGGGCCGAGACCCGACAAGCGGAGGCGGAGGCGCTCTTCGAGCAATACAAGGCGCAGCTCGCCGAGGCTCGAACCGAAGCCGAACCGCATCCGTGAAGACGCCCGCGTCGACGCCGAGGGCATCCGCGCCGACGTGCTCGCCAAGGCTCGCGAAGAGTCCGACCGCATCATCGCCGCGGGCAAGGAACAACTCGTGGCGGAGCGCGCCACCCTCATCCGCGATCTGCGCACCGAGGTGGGGTCGCTGGCCGTCGACCTCGCGAGCAAGATCGTGGGCGAGTCGCTGGAGGAAGAGGCCCGCCGCAAGGGCACCGTCGACCGCTTCCTCACCGAGCTGGAGACCGCTCCGGCCGGGGGGCGTGCCTGATGGAGCCGGTCAGCCGGGACTCATACACCGCCGCTGTCGAGCGGTTGGAGACGCTGGTTACCGGTGAGCGGCCGGTGCCGCTCGCCGGTGTCGCCGACGAGATCCTCGGGGTGGCGCGGCTGTTGGCGGGCCAGCCCCGGCTGCGTCGGACGCTGTCAGACCCCGCTCGTACGGGCACCGACCGCGCCGAACTGCTCGGCTCGCTTCTCGACGGCAAGGTCACCGAAGACACGGCGGCGCTGATTCGGTTGGTCGTCGCGGGTCGTTGGTCGTCGTCGAGCGAACTGCTCAACGCGATCGAACGCCTCGGAGTGGAGGCGCTGCTCGCCAGCGCCGACTCCGCCGGGGAGCTCGCCGACGTCGAAGACGAGCTGTTCCGCTTCGGCAAGCTCGTCGACGCCAATCCCGAACTCGCCGCCGAGCTGGGCAACACCTCGGTGCCCGCGAGCCGGCGGGCGCACCTCGTGCGTTCGCTGCTCGAGGGCAAGGCGACTCCGGCGACGATCCGCCTGGCCGAGTTGGCTCTGGAAGGCTTCGGTGGCCGCAACGTCGCCGGATCCCTGAGTCGGCTGGTGGAGCTCGCGGCCGCCCGGCGCGATCGTCAGATCGCCTATGTCACGGTCGCCGCGGCGTTGTCACACGACGAGGAGCGGCGGCTCGCCGAGCGGCTGGGGCAGATCTATCACCGCCAGATCGACATCAAGCTGAGCGT
Organism: uncultured Actinomycetota bacterium; assembly: GCA_963736695.1. Taxonomy (GTDB): domain Bacteria; phylum Actinomycetota; class Actinomycetes; order Mycobacteriales; family Micromonosporaceae; genus CAVTPU01. Next base: position 1,311,219 of record CAVTPU010000001.1, on the reverse strand, counting down.
CGAGCCACGTGTTCTCGGGGGCGTCAGCGTCCGGATCGGGCACGACCTCTACGACGGCACGGTGCTGCGTCGCATCAACCACGCGCGCGCGGCACTCGCCGCCGGGCACTGAAGACGGGCACTGAAGACGGGTGTCGGGGCCAGCGGCGACGCGGGCATCGGCGCGACAACGAGACACACACTGACCGCACGAACCACCTAGGCGTCCAGCGCAGCATGTGGACCCGCCGAGACCATAAGGAAGAAGAGGATGGCCGAGCTGACCATCTCATCGGAGGAGATCCGCGGCGCGCTGGAGCGCTACGTCTCGTCGTACACGCCGGAGGTCTCCCGCGAGGAGATCGGTGTCGTCGCCGACGCGGGCGACGGCATCGCGCACGTCGAGGGACTGCCCTCGACGATGGCGAACGAGCTGCTGGAGTTCGCCGACGGCACGCTCGGTGTGGCGCTGAACCTCGACGTCCGCGAGATCGGTGTCGTCGTCCTGGGCGACTTCCGCGGCATCGAGGAAGGCCAGCAGGTCAAGCGGACCGGCCGGGTGCTCTCGGTGCCGGTCGGCGACAAGTTCCTCGGTCGGGTGGTGAACCCGCTGGGCGCAGCCGATCGACGGCCTCGGCGAGATCGAGAACGAGGGCTTCCGCGAGCTGGAGCTGCAGGCGCCCAACGTCATGGCGCGCCAGCCGGTGAAGGAAGCCGCTGCAGACCGGCATCAAGGCGATCGACGCGATGACCGCGATCGGCCGGGGTCAGCGCCAGCTGATCATCGGTGACCGCAAGACCGGCAAGACCACGGTCGCGATCGACACGATCCTCAACCAGCGGGCCAACTGGGCCAGCGGTGACCCGACCAAGCAGGTGCGCTGCATCTACGTGGCGATCGGCCAGAAGGCCTCCACCATCGCCTCGGTGCAAGGGCACGCTGGAGGAGCGCGGCGCGATGGAGTACACCACCATCGTCGCCTCGCCCGCCTCCGACCCGGCCGGCTTCAAGTACCTCGCCCCGTACGCCGGGTCGGCCATCGGCCAGCACTGGATGTACAACGGCAAGCACGTGCTGATCGTCTTCGACGACCTGAGCAAGCAGGCCGAGGCCTACCGCGCCGTCTCGCTGCTGCTGCGCCGCCCGCCGGGCCGCGAGGCCTACCCGGGTGACGTCTTCTACCTGCACTCGCGGCTGCTCGAGCGCTGCGCGAAGCTCTCCGAGGAGCTGGGCGGCGGCTCGATGACCGGCCTGCCGATCATCGAGACGAAGGGCGGCGACATCTCGGCCTTCATCCCGACCAACGTCATCTCGATCACCGACGGACAGATCTTCCTGGAGCACGGACCTGTTCAACCAGGGCGTGCGGCCGGCGATCAACGTCGGCACGTCGGTCTCCCGGGTCGGTGGCGCCGCGCAGGTCAAGCCGATGAAGAAGGTCGCCGGCCGGCTGCGGCTGGACCTCGCCCAGTACCGCGAGCTGGAGGCGTTCGCCGCCTTCGCCTCCGACCTGGACAAGGCCTCACGCGCCCAGCTGGAGCGCGGCGCCCGCCTGGTCGAGCTGCTCAAGCAGCCCAACTACACGCCGTACCCGGTGGAGGAGCAGGTCGTCTCGGTCTGGGCCGGCACCGAGGGCAAGCTCGACGACATCCCGGTCGGTGACGTCAGCCGGTTCGAGACCGAGTTCCTGCAGTACCTGCGGCACTCGCACGCCGGAGTGCTCGCCGCGATCGCCGCCAACGAGTGGAGCGACGACATCGTCGCCACCCTCGACGAGGCGATCGTCGCACTTCAAGCAGATCTTCCTCGGCAAGGACGGCGAGCGTTGCATCTGCACGAGGCCGAGGCGGAAGCGCTCGGCGAGGGCGTGGAGACGCAGGAGAAGGTCACCCGGGTCGTCGCAGACCCCGCCGAAGAAGAAGTAGGCGATGGCTGGTTCGGTACGAGTCCTGCGGCGGCGGATCCGGTCGACCCGCTCGACGAAGAAGATCACCAAGGCGATGGAGCTCGTCGCGACGAGCCGCATCGCCAAGGCGCAGGAGCGGGTGGCGGCGTCGCTGCCGTACGCCTCCGCGATCACCGGGTGCTCACCGCGCTGGCGAGCAACGCCGCGATCAACCACCCGCTGCTGCAGCGCGCGTCCGGTCGTGCGTCGGGCCGGGGTGCTGGTCGTGACGAGCGACCGGGGACTCTGCGGTGGTTACAACGCCAACGCCATCCGCACCGCCGAGCAGCTGATCTCGCGGCTGCGCGACGAGGGCAAGCAGGTCGCCCTCTACGTGGTCGGTCGCAAGGGCGTCACCTACTACCGGTTCCGCAACCGGACCATCGACGGCGAGCTGGACCGGCTTCTCGGAGCAGCCGACCTTCGACGACGCCATGGAGATCGGGGACACGCTGATCCGGGCGTTCCGGGCCGGCGCCGACGACGTCGACGGGGTCGGTGCTCCCGGCGGGACGACGGGGTGCTCGGTGTCGACGAGCTGCACATCGTGCACACCCAGTTCCGGTCGCTGATGACCCAGAACCCGGTGGCGAACTTCCTCGCGCCGATGCAGGTCGAGGAGAAGCCGGCGGACGTGGTCGGCCCCCTGCCGGCCTACGAGTTCGAGCCGGACCCGGAGATGCTGCTCGACGCGCTGCTGCCGAAGTACATCAACACCCGCATCTACGCGGCGTTGATCGACGCGGCGGCGAGCGAGTCGGCGGCTCGGCGGCGGGCGATGAAGAGCGCGACCGACAACGCGGAAGAGATGATCAAGAGCCTAACGCGCGAAATGAACACGCGCCCGTCAGGCCGCGATCACCCAGGAAATCAGTGAGATCGTCGGCGGCGCGAACGCGCTCGCCGCGGCGGGAAGTGAAGTGTGATGACTACTGTGGACACCAAGATCGGTACCGGCCGCGTGGTCCGGGTCATCGGCCCGGTCGTCGACGCCGAGTTCCCGCGCGACGCCATGCCGGAGATCTTCAACGCGCTGCACGTCGACGTGACGCTCGCCGAGGGCGCCAAGACGCTCACCCTGGAGGTGGCCCAGCACCTCGGTGACAACATGGTGCGGGCGATCTCGATGCAGCCCACCGACGGCCTCGTGCGCGGCGCGAGGTCACCGACACCGGATCGGCGATCTCGGTGCCGGTCGGTGACATCACCAAGGGCCACGTCTTCAACGCCATCGGCGACTGTCTCAACCTCAAGCCGGGCGAGAAGCTCGAGGTCAAGGACCGGTGGGAGATCCACCGCAAGGCCCCGGCCTTCGCCGACCTGGAGCCGAAGACCGAGATGCTGGAGACCGGCATCAAGGTGCTCGACCTGCTCGCCCCGTACGTCAAGGGTGGCAAGATCGGCCTGTTCGGCGGCGCCGGCGTGGGCAAGACGGTGCTCATCCAGGAGATGATCATCCGAGTGGCCCGCAACTTCGGTGGCACCTCGGTCTTCGCCGGCGTCGGCGAGCGCACCCGCGAGGGCAACGACCTCATCCTGGAGATGGGCGAGTCCAACGTGCTTCCGCAGACCGCGCTCGTGTTCGGCCAGATGGACGAGCCGCCGGGCACCCGGTTGCGGGTCGCGCTCTCGGCGCTGACCATGGCCGAGTACTTCCGCGACGTGCAGAAGCAGGAGGTGCTGCTCTTCATCGACAACATCTTCCGCTTCACCCAGGCCGGTTCCGAGGTTTCCACGCTGCTCGGCCGGATGCCGTCCGCGGTGGGTTACCAGCCCACCCTCGCCGACGAGATGGGTGAGCTGCAGGAGCGGATCACCTCGGTGCGTGGTCGCGCGATCACCTCGATGCAGGCGATCTACGTGCCGGCCGACGACTACACCGACCCCGCGCCGCACACCACCTTCGCCCACCTCGACGCGACCACCAACCTGGAGCGGTCGATCTCGGACAAGGGCATCTACCCGCGGTGGACCCGCTCGCGTCGTCGTCGCGCATTCTCGCGCCGGAGTACGTGGGCGCCGAGCACTACGCCGTCGCAGGCGAGGTCAAGCGGATCCTGCAGCGCTACAAGGACCTGCAGGACATCATCGCCATCCTCGGCATGGACGAGCTCTCCGAGGAGGACAAGATCGCGGTGGGCCGGGCGCGGCGCATCGAGCGGTTCCTGTCCCAGAACACATACGCCGCAACGGTCTTCACCGGCATCGAGGGTTCTTTCGTGCCGGTCAAGGACACCGTCGAGGCCTTCAAGAAGATCAGCGAGGGGGAGTACGACACCTATCCCGAGCAGGCCTTCTTCATGTGTGGCGGGCTCGACGACCTGGAGCGCAACGCGGCGAAGCTCGCGAAGAGCGCATAACGGGTGAGGGCGAGGGCGTCAGCCGGTCGTGCCGCGTGCCGGCGGTGACCACGGCGGGCCCTCGCCCGTACGCGTAAAATCAGCACAGTCCCGCGGTGTCCGCTGAGGCGCCGCTTGCCGGAGGAGATCCACAGTGGCCAAGCAATTCCACGTCGAACTCGTGTCGGTCGAGGCGAAGGTCTGGTCCGGCGAAGCCGAGATGCTGGTGGCCCGCACGACCGAGGGTGAAATCGGAGTGCTCGCCGGCCACTCGCCGACGCTCGGGCAGCTCGTCGACCCCAGTCGGGTGCGGGCGGTTCTCGGTGGCGGTGAGGAGATCGCCTTCGACATCGCCGGCGGCTTCATCTCGGTGACCGGCACCGGCGTCACGATCCTCGCCGAGGGAGCCACGGCGGCGCAGGGGCCAGACCCATCGGCCGCGCGTGCCCACGGCGCCACCGCCACCGCCACCGCCGACGCCGCGTCGCACTAGATCCGCCGCGATGAGGGTCTTCGAAGCCATCGGCATCGGAGCCTTCGGTGTGCTCGTCGTGCTTCTTATGATCTTCGTTCGCAGGGAGATCATCTCGCGGGGCGGCGGCACCATTGAGATGAACCTGCGGCTCACAACCCTCGTTCCCGAGCGGGGTTGGGCACCCGGAATCGGCCGATTCATCGGCGACGAACTGCGGTGGTATCGGGTCTTCAGCTTCGCCACCCGCCCCCGACGCGTGCTCAGCCGGCTTGGCCTCGTGGTTGAGGGCAGGCGCGCCCCCGAAGGGGCGGAACGCCTCGCCATGCCCGACGGGTGGGTGGTGCTGCGGTGCCGGGGCGGCGGCATGACGGTCGAGCTCGCCGTCGCCGAGTCGGCCCTCGCCGGGCTGCTCTCGTGGCTGGAATCAGCGCCCCCCGGCTCGATTCGCACCTCCTGACGCCTCGGCGGTCGTGGTCAGCCGCCGGGCGCCCACAACACGTCGCCGTCCGGGTTCGCCATCCGCGACAAGATGAAGAGCAGGTCCGAGAGGCGATTGAGATATTTCGCCGTCAGCGGGTTCGTGCGCTGCGGCTCGACGTCGACCAACGCCCACACGCGCCGCTCGGCCCGCCGCGCGGTGGCCCGCGCCACGTGCAGCAGCGCCGCCCCCGGCGTGCCGCCCGGCAGCACAAACGAGGTGAGGTCGGCGAGGCGCGCGTTGAAGTCGTCGCACCACGACTCCAACCGCCCGATGTAGTCCTCGGTGATGCGCAACGGGGTGCGGCGGGGACTGTCGGCGACCGGAAGGCACAGATCGGACCCGACGTCGAAGAGGTCGTTTTGAATCGACCGCAGCACGGCCACAATCTCCTCGGAGAGGCCGCCGAGTGCCATGGCGACGCCGATGGCGGCATTGGTCTCATCAACGTCGGCGTAGGCCTCGATGCGCACCTCGGTCTTGCCGATGCGTGAGCCGTCGCCGAGGGCGGTCGTGCCGGCGTCCCCGGTCTTGGTATAGATCCTGGTCAGATGCACAGCCATGAGCAGCAGCCTAGCGGCTCGCCAGCGAGGTGGATGCCCTCGTTAGGCGGAGAGGATGACTCGCTGGGCGCGGTGCGTGTCGGTGGCGAAGACGAGCACCCGGTGTCGACCATCGGTGTCGACGGCGGTCGTCGCGCGAATGCCGGCATCAGTGAGACGCGTCCGCAGCCGGCGTGCCTCGTCGGCGGTCGAGACCATGGTGACGGTGGCGAGCAGGCCGAAATTGTCGTCGCCCACGGCCGTCTCCGCAGTGCCGACGGATGCCGGCGACGCGGAGACGACGGGCAACGCGGAGGCGACGGGCACGGCGGGGGAGTCCGGCGGGAGGTCGAGGGGCGTGGCGTCGTGCGGCGGCTCGCGCAGGTCTCTGCTGAAGGTCCATCGAAGCACGAAGCCGAGCAGCCCGATGACCACGAAAGCGGCGATGACCTGCATCGTCGCGTTGCTGTCTTCGAGGGGCATCCTGCCAGTGTGCCACCTGGCTTCGCGGGCGGGCGGCCTGAACGATCGTTTCGGCAATCGGTAGGGTTCGGCGAGGAACGAGGAGAAGCGACAGGACGGAGTGGTCGGCATGGCGGGTCGGGTAGCGGTCATCGGAGCCGGGCTCATGGGGTCGGGCATCGCGCAGGTGGCGGCGCAGGCCGGTTGGCAGGTGACTTTGCGTGACCTCGACGATGCGGCCGTGCGGCGCGGCGTCGACGGAGTCAGGGCATCGTTGACGAAGTTCGTCGGCAAAGGCTCCATCACAGCCGAGGCTGCAGACGAGGCCCTCGGCCGGATCACCACGACCACCGATCTCGACGCGGCCGGCGAGGCCGACATCGTCGTCGAAGCGGTCTTTGAGCGGCTCGATGTGAAACAGGGCGTCTTTCGCGAACTCGACAAGATCTGCCGCGCTGACGCGGTGCTCGCCACCAACACGTCGGCGATTCCGGTCACCCAGATCGCCGCTGTGACACAGCGGCCCGAGTCGGTGGTCGGCACGCACTTCTTCTCGCCCGTGCCGATGATGAAGCTCTGCGAACTCGTTCGCGGCTACAAGACCTCGGACGAGGCGCTGGCGACGGCCCGTTCCTTCGCCGAGGAGATCGGCAAGACCTGCATCGTGGTCAACCGGGACATCGCCGGTTTCGTCACCACTCGTCTCATCGCCGCGCTCGTGGTGGAGGCGGTCGCGTTGGTGGAAAGCGGTGTGGTCAGCCCCGCAGACCTCGACACCGCGTGCAAGCTCGGTTTCGGTCACGCGATGGGCCCGCTCGCCACGACTGACCTGACCGGTGTGGACGTGCTGTTGCACGCCGCGCGCAATATCCACACCGACACCGGCGACGCGAAGTTTTTCCCGCCCGAACTGTTGCAGCGCATGGCGACCGCCGGCGACCTCGGCCGCAAGACCGGCAAGGGCTTCTACACGTACGACTAACTCCCGGCTCACTACACGCGAGTGCGGTGAGGCACTAGTGTCCTGCGCTGAGTTTCATGACTGGATCTACTGGCGAATGTCCAGTTCCAGGGTCTGGACGTTATTAGACGCCACGTTGGAGTAGATCGGTTGTCAGGTAGGAGAACCAGCGTTCTACCTGGTTGATCCACGAACTTCCGGTCGGGGTGAAGTGGATGTGGGGGCGTTGCCAGCCACGCCCGGACCGCCGCAGGAGTCTTGTGGGTGGCGGTACTCCACGGCCGGTGCCGAACAGCGGATCTCGATGGATGACGGTGCCGTCAGCGATATTGAACGCGGCGAACAGGCTGGTGATGCCGTCGCGCACGTCGTCATGGGTGCGCCGCTCAAAAGTCAACACCGGCAGGCAGAGGCCTGCCGGTGTTGACTCCTCGAACCCGCGAGTGTTGCGACGATCGCTGGAATCCGCCGCGGCTTTAACGGGTCAAGAAAGAACGCACTTCGTCGACGCCCTTCCGATCGGCCACTTCGAGCTCAGGTATTAGTGGGTTGTCACTCAAGTCGAGCCGCGTGAGAGAGGTGAGGTTGCTGATCGAGCCCGGCAACACCGACAACCCGTTGTAGCCCAAATCGAGCCACGTGAGGGAGGTGAGGTCGCCGATCAAGTCCGGCAACACCGAAAACCCGTTGCCGCGCAAGTCGAGCCACGTGAGGGAGGTGAGGTTGCCGATCGAGTCCGGCAACACCGACAACCCGTTGTAGCGCAAGAGGAGTTCCGTGAGGGAGGTGAGGTTGCTGATCGAGTCGGGCAACACCGACAACCGGTTGTAGCCCAAGTCGAGCCGCGTGAGAGAGGTGAGGTTGCTGATCGAGTCCGGCAACACCGACAACCCGTTGGAGCCCAAGTCGAGCTCCGTGAGGGAGGTGAGGTTGCCGATCGAGTCCGGCAACACCGGCAATCCGTTGCCCGCCACATGGAGTTCCGTGAGGGAGGTGAGGTTGCCGATCGAGTCCGGCAACACCGACAACCCGTTGTAGCCCACGTGGAGCCACGTGAGGGAGGTGAGGTCGCTGATCGAGTCCGGCAACACCGACAACCCGTTGTAGCCCAAGTGGAGCTCCGTAAGGGAGGTGAGGTTGCCGATCGAGTCCGGCAACACCGACAATCCCATGCACGACAGGTCCAACGATCTCGCCCCAGTCCTAGCCACCTCAGCTATACGACTCTCCACATCAGACAACTTCATGCTCCGTTCTCAGAACAATTCACTACTAGTGACTTAGCATGAAACCTTGGCCCGGCATTCTCCAGCCAGTCGGGGCTTCGGATCTTGGAAGTGTCATTAAAACTCAATTGACATGTCCGAGTATCACGGTTGGTGATGGTAGAGGGGGCGTAGCGGGCCGCCCGCACGTGCGGCCGCTGGTCACGGCAGTCGTGGCGGTGCTGTTCGGGCTGCGGCGCAACGTGCCTGACGATGTGGTGGCGGAAGTGTTTGGCTGTTCGCGGGCCACGTTCACCCGCTACCACCAACTATTTGGTCCGGTGCTGCGGTGGACTACCCGGCCCGAGGTCGGCGGCAGACCCCCGCCCGTTGAACGTGTGGATCAGGTCCCGTACGTAGCCTCTGGACGACGCGCCATCACCACCTCCTGCCCGATCAACGGACACAGCGTGAGGCCAGCTTTCGGGCAGAACGGACGAAATTATCGGGTCAACATTTCGTGCAGCGTCACTAGAGCCTCACCGCACCCGCGCGAGTGGGTGCGGTGACGTAGTTCACCGACCCGCATGTGGTTACCGGGCAGTAAGCTTCGCGCACGAGGAACGGAGGCTGGTGTGTGCGCCGAGGAGAGACTGCCCCACCGCGACCGGCCCTGGTTGATGCGCACCTATGCCGGTCACTCGTCGGCTGAGGCGAGCAACGAACTGTTTCGGCGCAACCTCGCCAAGGGGCAGACCGGGCTCAGTGTCGCCTTCGATCTGCCGACACAGACCGGCTATGACCCCGATCACGAGCTCGCGCGTGGAGAAGTGGGCCGGGTGGGCGTACCCGTGTCTCATCTTGGTGATCTGCGAGCCCTCTTCGACGGCATCGAGCTGAGCTCGGCCAACACGTCGTTGACCATCAACGCGACCGCGATGTGGTTGTTCGCGCTCTATATCACGGTCGCCGAGGAGCAGGGCGTGCCGGCGCAGGCCCTCGCGGGCACCACGCAAAACGACATCGTCAAGGAATATCTCTCCCGCGGCACGCACATCTTTCCTCCCGGGCCGTCGCTGCGGCTCACCACCGACCTGGTCGCGTGGGCGGTCGCGAACTCTCCACAGTGGAACCCGGTGAACATCTGCTCCTATCACCTGCAGGAGGCGGGCGCCACCCCCGTGCAGGAGGTTGGCTTCGCCCTCGCGACCGCGATCGCGGTGCTCGACGCCGTGCGCGATAGCGGCCAGGTCGACCCGGACCGCATGGACGCGGTGGTCAAACGCGTCTCGTTCTTTGTCAACGCGGGGATGAGATTCGTCGAGGAGACCTGCAAGATGCGGGCCTTCGCGCGGCTCTGGGACGAGCTGACCGAGCAACGCTATGCCGTGCGAGACCCCGCCGCGCGCCGGTTCCGTTATGGCGTGCAGGTCAACTCGCTCGGCCTCACCGAGGCCCAGCCGGAGAACAATGTCCTGCGCATCGTGCTGGAGACGCTCGGCGTGACGTTGTCCCGCGACGCCCGGGCCCGGGCCGTGCAACTGCCCGCGTGGAATGAGGCCCTCGGCCTGCCCCGCCCCTGGGACCAGCAGTGGTCGCTGCGGATTCAGCAGATCCTCGCCTATGAGACCGATCTCTTGGAATATCCCGATCTCTTCGAGGGGTCGCGGGTCGTCGAAGGCCATACGCAGTCGATTGTTGACGGTGCGCGGGAGCAGCTGGAACGCATCCTCGAACTCGGCGGCGTCGTCGCCGCAGTCGAGTCCGGCTATCTCAAGTCGGCACTCGTCGGGTCGCTCGCGCGGCGGCGCGGCCGGATCGAGTCCGGCGACGATGTGGTTGTCGGGGTGAACCGCTTCGTCGAGACCGAACCGTCGCCCCTGACCCAGGTCGGCGCGATGCCGGTGCAGCAGGTCGACCCGGCGGTCGAGGCCGCGGCGGTCGATGGCATCGAGCGATGGCGGGCCGGGCGGGACACTCGGGCCGTGGCCGCCGCGCTCGACGAGCTGCGCGAGGCGGCCCGGGGGGTCGTCAACCTCATGCCCGCCAGCCTCGCCTGCGCCCGCGCCGGGGTCACCACGGGGGAATGGGCGGGCGCCCTGCGGGAGATCTTCGGGGAATATCGCGCACCGACCGGGCTCGCCGGCGCGCCACCCACGTCCGGCGACGACGGGGTGTCACTGGCCGACGTGCGCGAGCGCGTGCGCCGGACCGCCGCCGAGATCGGCGCGCAGCGGCTGCGCCTGCTCGTGGGCAAACCCGGCCTGGACGGGCACTCCAACGGTGCCGAACAGATCGCGATGCGCGCCCGCGACGCCGGTTTCGAAGTCGTCTATCAGGGCATTCGGCTGACACCGGCGCAGATCGTCGCCGCCGCCGTGCAGGAAAACGTCGATCTCGTCGGGCTGTCGGTGCTCTCCGGTTCGCACCTGCGCGCGGTGCCCGATGTGCTCGCCGGATTGCGCGCCGCCGGGGTGGAGATCCCCGTGGTGGTGGGGGGAATCATCCCCGAGGCGGATGCGCGGATCCTGTGTGACGGCGGAGTGGCGCGGGTCTTCACCCCGAAGGACTTCTCGCTCACGCAGATCATGGGCGAGTTGGTCGAGGTGATTCGCCGCTCCAATCAGCTTGAGTGAGCCGGCGCTCAGCGATAGGCCTGCGGAAACGGCATCGTGGCGGTGGCCTGGTCGCGATATGCCTTCGCGAGCTTCGCCGCGCGGCGTCGGCGGCGCAGCAGCACGAAGAGCCAGACGAGCAGAATGACGAAGACCACGACGAGCACCGGCAGCAGCAGCGCGATGAGCGCTATCGAGACGCTGATGACGTCTTCCACGGTGCTGATGATGGGTGCTCCGAAGCCGGCCGTCGTCGCGTTGACCACGGGGCGCGTGAGCGCCTTCATGGCGTGCACGATGAATGAGATGACGACTCCGGCGGCGACCGGAATCCATTGATTGCCGGTGAAGAAACTCTGTGGGTCGGTGACGGTCACACCGTCGGAGCTCGACGTGGCGCCGAAGACCAGACCACCGGCACTCGGGCGGACGACTGTCTGAACGACATCGTTGATGTGGTCCAGCACGGGAATCTTGTCGGCGACCACTTCGACGCCAAGCAGCAAGGCGACGATCGTGAGGGACCAGCCGTTCTCCATCCAGCTCCACCCGGCGGGCAGTGACACCGCGTCGGTGAACCGGCTGAGCAGGCCGAGGGTGAGCAATGGGATATATGCGTTGAGACCCGCGGATGACGCGAGTCCCACCCCAGTCAACGACTCCAGCATGACCTCCAGCATGGCATGCGACCGCCACTGTGAATCGTCCGTGTGTGACCGGGCGACGCGCCGCCGGTGAGGTGCGGGCCGTCCGGCGCGGAGTGTGTCCATCGCGTCGCATAGGGTGTCGTGGTGCGTCTGGTTATCGCTCGCTGCTCCGTGGACTACGTCGGTCGGCTCAACGCCCACCTCGCGTCCGCGATCCGTCTGATCATGGTGAAGGCCGACGGGTCTGTCTCCGTGCACGCCGACGACCGGGCCTACAAGCCGCTCAACTGGATGAGCCCGCCATGCCGCCTGCACGAGTCGCCGGACCTGTGGCGCGTGGTCAACAAGACCGGCGAAGAGCTGCGAATCACGCTCGAGGAGGTTCTGCACGACACGTCCTATGACCTGGGGGTCGACCCCGGACTGGTCAAGGACGGGGTCGAGGCCCACCTACAGGAACTGCTCGCGGCGGCACCGCAGGTGATGAGTCAGACCCTTACCCTCGTACGCCGCGAATTCCCCACCGCGATCGGACCGGTCGATCTGCTGTGCCGGGAGACGGCCGCCGACCCCGATCGGCCAGCCGCCGAGGCGGTCGTGCCCCGACCGCGACACTGGGCGGTCGAGGTGAAGCGGCGCGCGTCGATCGACGCGGTGGAGCAGCTCAGTCGCTATCTGGAGTTGCTCAACCGGGACCCGTTGCTCGCCCCGGTCGGCGGGGTCCTCGCCGGACAGGCGATCACCCCCCAGGCCCGCACCCTCGCCGAGGACCGGGGCATGCGTTGTGTGGTGCTCGACTATGACGCGTTGCGTGGCATCGAACGCGACGATATGACACTCTTCTGACCCGGCTCGCCACACTCTCCGTTGCGAGACAAACCCCGGCGGGTACGGGTGGCCCGCACGCGGGAGGCGCCGCGGCGCGCGGCTCGGTAGGCTCTGCGGCGTGGCGGTCCTGAGCGTCATCGTGCCGGTCTTCGAGGTCGAACAATATCTGTCCGAATGCCTCGACTCGGTGCTCGCCGCGACCGCGTCCGACGAGATCGAGGTCATCGCCGTCGATGACGGCTCACCGGACGGGTGTGCCGCGATCCTCGCCGACTACGCGGCCCGGGATTCGCGGCTGCGGGTCGTGACGTTGCCCACCAATCAGGGGCTCGGCCGGGCCCGCAACGCCGGACTGGATCACGCGCGCGGCGCCTACATCTGGTTCGTTGACGCCGACGACTGGCTCATCGCGGGCGCGGTCGACATGGTCGTGCGCCGACTGCGGCGTACGGAGCCTGATGTGTTGATCGTGGGTTATGAACGTGTCTATCCCGACGGGAGCGGAGAGTGGATCCGCGTGCCGGGGCGGCCGGCGGGGCCGACCGACATCGGCGAGGTGGTGCGGGCGAGCGAACACCCCGAGCTGCTTCACGGTCTGCACATCGCGTGCAACAAGGTGATTCGGCGCGATTTTCTGCGCAGGCTCGGGGTCCGGTTCGAGTCCGGGTGGTATGAGGACGTGTCGTTTGTCTATCCGGTGCTGCTCGCCGCCGAACGGGTCGATGTCTGCGATCACCCGTGTTATGGCTATCGGCAGCATCGCGCCGGCGCGATCACCCGCACCCGCGCCGACCGGCACTTCGAGGTGTTCGGGCACTGGCGGCGGGTCTTCGACTTCGTCGACAGCCACGGTGCCACCTATGACGAGGCCCGACCGATCATCTTCCAACGCATGGTCTGGCATCTGCTCGCGGTGCTCGGCCACCCCGACAGGTTGCATCCGCATCAGCGGCGGGCGTTCTTCGCGGCGGCCACGGCGGCCGTGCGCGAGCTGCGACCGGCCGCCGGCAACCTGCGGCCCGCAGGTCTCGCGGCGGTGAAGATCTCGTTGGTCGGAATAGGGTCGTTTCGGCTCTTCGCCGCGGCGCGTGCGGTGCTCAGGGGCTGCCGGCGGGTCGCCGGCGGTCACCGATCGAACAGGAGACGCACCGCACGCCTGAGCAAGGCGATGTCGCGGGGCGTGCGGTTATAAGTGGTCACGCGCACCAACGACCGCATGCGGCGCCGCGCGATCGCCTTCGGCCGGGCGAACTCCCGCAGACCGTCATCGCCGTGGATGCGCCCGAATCCCGAGTCGCCGACCCCACCGAAAGGTAGCGACGGCAGTCCGGCGTAGGAGAGCGTGCCGTTGATCGAGACCATGCCGGTGCGCAGACGACGGGCTGTCGTCAACGCGCGGGCGCGGCCGAAGACGGAGCCGCCCAAGCCATAGCTGACCGCGTTGGCCCGCTCGACCGCCTCGTCGACGTCGGCGACCGCGCAGATCGTGACTGTCGGGCCGAACGTCTCCTCCCGAACCGCGAGCGAATCCTCGGGCACGTCGACAAGCACGGTGGGGTGGGCGAACGGTTCCCGCACCGCGTCGGCGCCGCCGACGACGGCCCGACCGCCGCGGGCGAGCGCGTCGTCGATGTGGCGACGGATGATGTCGAGCTGTCCGGGCATGGTGATCGGACCGACATCGGCGTCGGGATCGTCGCCGACCCGCAGCTTCGCGGCTCGCTTCGCCACCTTGTCGACGAACGCGTCGTAGACGTCGGCGACGACGTATGCCCGCTCAACGCCGACGCAGCTCTGCCCGGCGTTGGTCATCGCACCCCACACGCAGGCGTCCGCCGCCGCGTCGAGGTCCGCGTCGGTGTCGACGATCATCGCGTCCTTGCCGCCGCATTCGATGAGCACGGGGGTGAGGGTCTGCGCGCAGGCAGCCATGATCGCTTTTCCGGTTCGTGCGGATCCGGTGAACGCGACCTTGTCGACACCCGCGCCGACGAGCGCCGCGCCGGTTTCGCCCATGCCCGCGACGACCTGCAGCACGGGATGCTCCGGGACCACCTCGGCGAAGCGCCGCACAAACCAGTCGCCGACCGCCGGGGTGTATTCGCTGGGTTTGAAGACCACGGTGTTGCCTGCGGCGAGCGCATAGGCGATCGATCCCACCGGAGTGAATAACGGATAGTTCCACGGTCCGATGACGCCGACCACGCCATAGGGCTGATATTCCAGCCGTGCGCCGAACTCGGGAAGCATGATGCTGCCCGACACGCGGCGACCCCGCAGCACCCTGCGGGCGTTGCGGGCGGCCCACGTGATGTGGTCGAGGGCAATGGCGCACTCGGTGAGCGCGTCCGCGGTGGGTTTGCCACCCTCGGCGTGCATGAGCTCCACCAGCTCGGGCAGTCGGTGGGCGAGCGTGCGACGCCACGCCATCAGCCGGGTGCGCCGCTCGGCGAAGCTGAGCCCGCCCCACCACGCGCCAGCGGCGCGGGCCCGGGCGACCGCCGCAGCCACCGCGTCGGCGTCGGCGACCGGGAACCGTCCGACGATCACGCCGGTGCTGGGGTTGGTCGAGACGAGTTCGCCCGCGTCGATGAAGGGGAGTCCGGGAACGACGCGGGGGACGACGAGAGGCTCAGCGGTCACGGTGTCTCCCTCGGCTCGGGCGTCGTGGCGCCGAGTCTAGCCCGCCGGGATACTCGTGAGTAGGTCTGCTGAGCCGTGTGATGGCGGGCGCCGACGATCATGCCGTCGGCGCCCGCCATGTGATGAGCTCGCCTGTCGTCGAGGCGATCAGGCGAGCAACGTGGAGCCGATCCATCCGCCCGGCTCGCAACCGGGCGGCACGGCGAAGACGGCCGAACCGATCGGTGTGACCCACAGGTTGAGCAGGTCATGTTGGGCGATTCGGCGCTGCACCGGGACGAACTGCCGCTCGATGTCGGCCTGATAGGAGGCGAAGATGAGACCGCAGTCTGTCTTCCCCTCGGGCGACAGGCCGTCGTCGTAGTTGTAGGCCCGGCGCAGCAACTTCGACTGGTCGTTGTCGGGTTTAGCCAGCCGCACATGCGAATATTCCGGGATCACCGGGAACCCCAGCTCGTCGCGGGCCTCGAAGTCGGGCAGGTCACGCTCGACCCGCCCCGTGAGTGGCGCGCCGTTGTCGAGCCGCCGTCCGATCGCGGTCTCCCGGGTGAGCCGGTCGGTCACGCCCCACGTCTCCATCTCGGCCCGGATTCGGCGCACGATGAGCGTGCTTCCGCCCTGCAACCACTGTGGACCATCGTCGATCCAGATCGAGGACCGAAACGACTCGGTGCCGGGTGCCGGGTTCGCCGTGCCGTCGATAATGCCCATGACGTTGCGCTGAGTGGTGGCCGGATCCTCCATCGCGTGGGCCCGGCGGAAACCCCGTTGAATCCACCGAACGCGGGCGAAGGTCCGAGCGTCGGTGACCACCATGCGCAGCGCGTGCGCGACAGTGATGACGTCGTCGGCGCAGATCTGCACGAGCAGATCCCCGCCCGTCCACTGTGGTTGGAGCCGGTCGACGGTGAACGCGGGCAGCGGCCCGATCGACGCGGGGCGCTGCTTTTCCAGGTCGGCTGCCCGGAAGAAACCGGGACCGAATCCGAAGGTGATTGTCAGGCTCGCGGTCAGCTCGGCGAGGTGCGACGCCTGATCGGCCAGGGCCGCGACCCCCTGAGTGAGCCGGGCGGCGTCGTCGGAGAGCAATCGCATGAGCCGGACCAGCGTCGACCGGTCGGTGCCGTCTGCGAGGTCAAAAGCGACGAACGCCGCGAACGCCTGTGCTGCTGTCTCGACGCCGGCCTGGTGGGTGCCGTGAAACGGAACCGTCGCCGTGCCTGCGGCGCCGACCGGCGGGGAGCCGGGCGAGGCCGCCGGTGCCGCCCGGCGGGTCGCGACCGTCGCGCCGACGCCGCCGGCGAGAGCGGCACCGAGAGCGGTGCCGCCCAAGACGAGCCGGCGGCGGCTCATGGCGGGTTGTGCGGACTGGGAATCAGGCTGGGTCTGCTCGTTGGGAGTCATCAGCGTCGGCCTCAGTGGCCCATGGTCATGCCGCTCATGCTGGGCATGGGTGTGGGCTGATAGCTCTCTTTGCCGCCGTTGAACTCCTTCGCGATCGCGGTGACCGCCAGAGTCTGTCCATCGGCGAAGGTGAGGGTGAAGCTCACCTCGGTGCCCGCCTTAAGGGGGGACTTGAGGCCCATGATCATGATGTGGTCGCCGCCCGGGGCGAGCTCGTGTTTGCCGTGCGCCGGCACGACGAATCCGCCCTGCTTCGGGCGCATGACCTTGGCGCCGTTCTGCATCACGACCTCATGCAGCTCGATCATGTTCGCGATCGTCGTGGTCGCCGAAACCACGGTGAGTTCCTTGTCGGTGTTGTTGACCAATGTGCCGAATGCGGCGGTCATGCCAGACTCGGCGGTCTTAACCCATGGGTCGCTGAGCGCGATCGAAGCCGCCTGGGTCGGGTTCGGCGCCGGAGTCGTGGCATTGGCATCGGTGGCGGCCGAGGTGGTGCAGCCACTGAGTCCGACGAGTCCGATCGCCGCGACAACAGCGACCCTGACGATGGCTTTCCTCACTGTGGTTCCTCTCTCACGTCAACAGATCCAGTGCGGGTGTGCTGGAACTGGGCGGCGCGGCGCGGCCGGCCACCAGTGAGATAGTCGTCGGCTTCACAAGTGTGGTTCCCCGTCACCGCGTGGCGGGAAATGTCACAACCCTCGCCACGACCGCACGACCGAGTCGAGGCTGGGTTCGGCGCGCGGCGGCGGTGCCTCGACCACCGAACCGAGATAGATGAAACCGACGAGCTCATCCTGGGAACGCAGGCCCAACGCGGCCTTCACCTCGGGATCAACGCAGACCCAACCAGTGCGCCAGATCGAGCCATAGCCCATCGCCGTCGCGGCGAGCAGCATGTTCTGCACGCCAGCCGCGACCGCCGCGACCTGTTCGGCCGGTCGGATCTTCTCGTTGGCCTCAACGTGCGCCCCCGCCGCGATCACCACCGGCGCCCGTTCGAGGCGCGACTGCTCGACAGCCAGCCGCTCCGGCGTGATGTCGGGTTCGCGCCTCTGGGCGGCGTGGGCGATCACCGTGCCGAAGTCGCGCCGCTGCTCGCCGACGAAGGTCACATAACGCCACGGTGTGAACCGACCGTGATCGGGTCCGCTGACCCCAGCGCGGAGGATCTCGGTCAGCTCGGTCGGGTCTGGTCCGGGATCGGCGAGCCGACGGTGTGAGCGTCGGGTCGCCATCACGTCACGAACCGATCGACTGTCGGCTCGGGCCGCCGTGCTGTCCGTCATCTGCGAGCACCCCATCTGTCCATCAGATGAGGCTAGCCTCGTCTGGCGGGTGGTTGTGGCACCCCTCGGCGGGTGTGCCGCCGACATGGCAGACTCGCGCCGGAGGCGCAGACGCCGTGCGAACGGCGACGACTGGGGAGGATGCGGTGGGCGAGATCAACCACGTGGGTGTCGTCGGACTCGGCACCATGGGAGCGGGCATCGTCGAAGTCTTCGCGCGCAACGGCCTCACCGTCGTCGCGGTCGATGTCAACGACGCCGCCCGCGAGCGTGGCCAGGCCCGCATCACCGGGTCGACCGAGCGGGCGGTGGCCAAGGGCAAGCTCCGACCGGACGAGCGCGACGCGCTGCTCGGGCGGATCGTGTTCGCCGGGACGCTCGACGCGCTCGGCGAGGTCGACCTCGTGATCGAGGCGGTGCCCGAGCATCTCGATCTCAAGCAAAAGATCTTCGGCGAGCTCGACCGGATCTGCAAGCCCGGCGCTGTTCTCGCCACCAACACCTCGTCGTTGTCGGTGACCGAGATCTCCGTCGCCACTCACCGGCCGCACCGGGTCATCGGCATGCACTTCTTCAACCCCGCGCCGATCATGAAGCTCGTCGAGGTCGTGCGCACGGTCGTCACCGAGGACTCCGTCGTCACGGCGATTGAGGACCTCTGCGCCCGGCTCGGCAAGGTCGGCGTCACCATCAGCGACCGGGCGGGTTTCATCGCCAACGCGCTGCTCTTCGGTTATCTCAACCACGCCGTCGCGATGTATGAGGGACGCTACGTCTCCCGTGAGGACATCGACGCCGCGATGAAACTGGGCTGCGGACTGCCGATGGGGCCGCTCGCACTCATGGATCTCATCGGGCTGGACACGGCCTATGAGATCCTCGACACGATGTATCGCCGCGGCGGCCGGGACCGGCGTCACGCCCCCGTCCCCCTGCTCAAGCAGATGGTCACCGCCGGCCTTCTCGGCCGCAAGAGCGGCAAAGGCTTCTATTCGTACGAGCGACCCGGCTCACCCGTCGTCGTGGCCGACGAGCTCACCCCGACCAGCGATGGGGCGGGCGGCGCGCCCGACGCGCGCGCAGTCGCGACTGTCGGGGTCGTCGGCTCCGGCACCATGGCAGCCGGCATCGTCGAGGTCTTCGCCAAAGCCGGGCTGGCCGTCATCTCGGTCAGCCGCGGCGACGACACGTCCCGTCGGATCCGCAGCCGGGTCACCGCCTCGCTGGAGAAGTCCGTGGTGCGAGGTCGACTCACCGAAGCCGAGCGCGACGCCGCACTGGCGCAGATCACCTGGTCGTCCACACTGGACCAACTCGCCGCAGCGGACCTCGTCGTCGAGGCCGTCGTCGAGGACCTCGGCGTCAAGCAGGCGATCTTCGCCACTCTCGACGAGATCTGCAAACCCGGCGTGGTGCTCGCGACCACCACGTCGAGCCTGCCGGTGATCGACTGCGCCATGGCGACGAACCGACCCGCCGACGTCGTCGGGCTGCACTTCTTCAACCCGGCACCGGTCATGTCGCTCGTCGAGGTGGTGCAGACGATTCGGACCTCGGCCGGCGCGCTCGCCACCGCGCGGGCGGTCTGCGCGCAGATCGGCAAGACCCCCGTCGTCTGCGGCGACCGCTCCGGGTTCGTGGTCAACGCGCTCCTGTTCCCCTATCTCAACGACGCGGTGAAGATGCTCGAAGCGTCCTACTCCACCGCCGACGGCATCGACGACGCGATGAAACTCGGCTGTGGCTATCCGATGGGTCCGTTCGAGCTGCTCGATGTGGTCGGCCTCGACGTCGCGTTGGCCATCCAACGGGAGCTCTATCTGGAGTTCCGGGAGCCCGGCTTCGCTCCCGCGCCCCTGCTCGAACACCTCGTCACCGCAGGCTTCCTCGGCCGAAAGGTGCAGCGCGGGTTCCGCGACTATTCGCTGCGCTGATCCACGCCTCGGCGCCTCGTCGCCGGGGCGTGGCGGCTCGCCACAGACGCCGTACCCTTGATCGGTGCCCCGCAAGAACCGTCGCCGCGTCGATGCCACCTCGGTCGACCCCGACCGCAGTCGTTATGGCGGTCCTCGGGTGCACGAGTCCAGCGACGGGGTCTGGACCGTCCGGCAGGTGTCGCCGGTGGGGGCCGTCAAACGCTATCGATGCCCGGGTTGCGATCATGAGATCATGCCCGGGGTCGGGCACGTCGTGGCGTGGCCGGCCGACGAGCGCGGCGACTCGGGTGATCGACGACACTGGCACAGTGGATGTTGGCAGGCCCGGGACCGACGAGGAGGTGTGCGGTGGCCGAGAAGATGATCAGGGCGAACTCGATTCTGCCCGCCCGGCGGGAGCCGGTGGAGCTGCACACCGCTGATGGCCTGCGGCTCGTCGGGGAGCTGGCCCGTCCGCTCGACCGAGATCCGGTCGCCACCCTCGTCTGCCTGCACCCGCTGCCGACGCACGGCGGCATGATGGACAGTCACGTCTTCCGCAAGGCCGCGTGGCGGTTGCCGGCGTTGGCCGACGTGGCGGTGCTGCGCTTCAACACCCGGGGCACCTCGAGCGTGCGGGGCACGAGCGAGGGCCAGTTCGACGCGGGCGTGGGCGAGCGTTATGACCTGCTCGCCGCGATCGAGTTCGCCGAGTTCGCCGACCTGCCGCGGATCTGGCTCATGGGCTGGTCGTTCGGCACCGAGCTGGCCCTGCGTTATGGCTGCGATCCGGCGGTGGTCGGCGCGATCCTGCTGTCGCCACCTTTACGCACGGTCGAACCGGCTCACCTCGATCTGTGGGCGCGGTCCGGCAAGCCCGTTGTGGCGTTGGTGCCCGAGTTCGACGACTATCTGCGTCCGGAGCCGGCGAAGTCCGGTTTCGCCCCCGTCCCACAGGCCGAGGTGATCGGGGTGTCGGGAGCCAAACACCTGTGGGTCGGCCACGCCGAGACCGTGCTCGACGCGGTGGTCGCGCGGGTCGCGCCGCAGGCGCATCCGTTGCCCCGCACGTGGGCCGGGGAGATGACGTTCGGAGACGCGAGTGCTTATGCCGATCGCACACTTGCGGCATTCGCTTCCGTGACGGAAGCGACGGGGTGATGGGGCGCTTCCGAGACGGAAGCGACGGGATTGTCGGGCGCTTCCGTGACGGAGGCGACGGGGAGATCGGCGGGCCGGGGGCGGGGTTCGTCGCATTCCGGCCAGCCCGGCAGCCACTCTGATCGGGCCCGCCACACCAACACCCACTCGGGCGGTTGCGGTCCGGTCCGTCGCACGAGACCCGCCGTGGCCTGCGCGGTGGCGCGCAGCGCGACTCCGACGGCGAGCAGTCCGACGCCGAGTCGTTGTCGCCACCCCGACCAGTGTTGGCGCACATAGGTGCTCTTGCCTCGCAACAGTTTGATCCGTTGCCCGACCGACGTCGATGATGCTCCGCCGACATGCGTGACGGCGGCCCCCGGATAGATGAGTGGCCGCGCGCCGAGGCGTCGCGCGCGGGCACTGAGGTCGACGTCCTCGCTGTAGAGGAAATAGCGGGGGTCGAATCCGCCGAGTTGTTCGAAGAGTTCGCGTTCGACCAGCATCATGCATCCGGAGACCGCGGGCACCTCCCGCACGCTGCGTCGATCATAGTCGGGCAGCCCCTCCGGGTTGGCCCATCGCTGTCCACGCAGGACGGTTGACAGGCCGGTGGCATAGCAGGCGAGACTCCACAGTGTCGGCAGACCCCAGCACGAGAAGTTGTCGTCGGTCCCATCGGGACGCAGCGTGCGCCCGGAATAGAGGCCGTGTCCCGGGTGGGCCATGGCGAAGCGGACCAGCTCGGGCACCGCGTGGCCCACCGGCTTCGCGTCCGGATTCAAAAACAGCAGGTACGGCGAGCCGTTGTGTGCGCTGGCGCGGTTGATCGCTCGACCCCAGCCGAGGTTGCTCGTGGAGCGGATCAGTTTCACCTGCGGGAACTGTGCGGCGATCGCGTCAGCGGACCCGTCGTTGGAGGCGTTGTCGAGCACAATGACGTCGAACTCGACCGAGTCAGCGGCCCCTGTGGACGGTGTGGGCTCGGCCAGCAGGGTGGTCAGACAGTCGGTCAGCAGTTCACGAGTGTTATAGGAGACGATGAGGATGGAGACGTCGGCCATCGCGGTCACCGATTCGGGTTCGTGGCTGGGCGGTCGGCGCGCAGGCGGGACACCACGCTGGTGGCGAGCAGGCGCACCGCGAACGGCAGGTCGTCGATGAGATAGCGGCGCACGAGTCGGTGTGGTTCGCGGCTGAGCCGGTGCAGCCATTCGAGCCCGCTGCGTTGCATCCATTGTGGAGCGCGACGGTGGGTGCCGGCGACGAAGCCGATCGCGGCCCCGCAGCCCATGAACCAGGCGCTGGGCAGGTGCGGGCGCAGCCGCTCGATGACGTTCTCCTGTTTGGGAAAGCCGAGCCCGACGAAGACCACGTCGGGCTCGGCTGCGACGACGTCGGCGCAGACTGCGGCATATTCGTCGGGCCGGGTGTCGAACCCGAACGGGGGGCTCACCGCCCCGACGACGCGAAGGCCGGGGTGACGGTCGGCGAGCACCGTGGCGGCGATGTCGGCCGTGCCGGGCTCACCGCCGAGCAGATAGAGCGCGCCGTGTCGCTCGGCGAGGGCGGCGCTGATGCTCCAGATGAGGTCGGAGCCCGGCACCCGGGCGGGCAGTGCGGTGCCGGCGAGTCGGCTGGCCCACAGCAACGGGGCGCCGTCGGCGAGCACGAGGCTGGCGGCGTCGAGGTGTGCGCGCGCCTCGACACGCGTCGAGGCGAGGCGCACGA
The DNA here is from genome assembly GCA_963736695.1 of uncultured Actinomycetota bacterium. Classification (GTDB taxonomy): domain Bacteria; phylum Actinomycetota; class Actinomycetes; order Mycobacteriales; family Micromonosporaceae; genus CAVTPU01. The sequence goes on along the minus strand of CAVTPU010000001.1, from coordinate 1,288,616 downwards.
TGTCGACGTTCGGGGTGACGATGCGGCCGCCGCGCCGATGGTCGATTTCGTGGAGCACGAAATCGACCGCGTCGGCCTCGGTGACCGCATCGAATTCGATGCCGTGGACCGCGACGCGGGGCGATCGGACCGGAGTGGGGTGGTTCTCCAGCACCGCGCCACCATAGCGGTCCGAGTGAGCCACGCCCACTGCCCGGTCGGCCGGTGTGCTGAGCGAATCGCGCCGGACGTGAGCTATTTCGCCCCGAACCGACTATTCACTCGGTGGACGCGACGAGGGAGGATCATGGCGAGTCTCGCACCGAGAAATAAGGGCTATATGGATATATCAGTGATAATCCCGGCATACAACGAGCAAGACGGCATCGGCCGAACGCTCGCGCGGCTCCTCGGCCATACCCCCGACTCGCAGTCCGCCGGCTCGCAGCCCGCTGGCGTCGCGGTGACGCGGCGGCGGTTCGAGGTGATCGTCGTGCCGAACGGATGCCACGACCGCACCGCCGACGTGGCCCGCGAATTCGGTGTCGTCGTCGCCGAGATCGATGAGGCCTCCAAGACCGCCGCGCTCAACCGTGGTGACGAGCTCGCCGCCGGGCGCGTACGGGTATATCTGGATGCCGACATCGCGGCCACACCGGACCTCGTCGACGAGCTCGTCAGAACGCTCGACCGGCCCGGTGTCCTCGCGGCGGTGCCGCGCATGACGATCGATGCCTCAGCGAGCACCTGGCCGGTGCGGGCCTATTATCGCGTCAACGAACGGTTGCCGGTCTTCACCAATCGTCTGTTCGGCCGAGGGGTCATCTGCCTCTCCCCGGCGGCTCGCGCCCTTTTCGGTCAGTTTCCCGACCTCATCGCCGATGACATGTTCGTCGACGCGGTCGTGCCCGCCGACGCCAAAGTCGAGATCGATCAGCCAATTGTCGTTACGGCGGCCCGTCGGGTGCCCGAACTCGTGCGCCGCCTCGCCCGTGCCGCCGAGGGCAACGCCGAGTTCTGGCGGTTCGCCGCGACGTCGCCGGTGCCTCTCGCCGATCCGGTTGCGGGCAGCTCCCCGATGTCGTGGCTGCGCGACGTGGTGTCGCGTTCGCCCCGGCTGTGGCCGGCCGCGGCCTGCTATGTCGCGATAACCGTGGCCGCGCGGGCCCGGCGCCGCCTGCCAGGGTGGTCGGCGCGTGCTGGTTGGAGCCTGCGAACGCCGACCTCCACGGCCGGCGCGACACGCTAAGCTGACCTCTCCCTCGTCAGGCGTCACTGTCGCGTCATTCTCCCGGTTCGACCCCTCGATTCCCCAGGAGCAGGCCTTGCCGACCCCCCGCTCGCGTCTTCGTCGTCTCGGACTCGTGATCGTGCTGTTCGCGACCGTGCTCGTGCCGTTGCGCGCCAGCGCCGGCGCGGCGGCGACTCTGCCGACCGGATTTCAGGAGCAGATCGTCTTTAGTGGACTCAATCATCCGACCAATGTGGAGTTCGCTCCGAACGGTCAGATCTTCGTGGCCGAACAAGACGGACGCGTCAAGGTCTTCGACAATCCGTCCGACCCCACGGCGACGCTCTTCGCCGACCTGTCGACGAACGTCAACAGCTATTGGGACCGTGGGTTGATCGGCCTCGCCGTTCCGCCAGACTTTCCGGCCAATCCGTGGATCTACGTGCTCTACACCTATGACGCGCCACCCGGGCACACCGCGCCGTTCTGGCATGACGCGTGCGCCGAGCCGGCCACCCCGGGCTGTCCGGTGACCGGCCGCCTCTCTCGACTGCGGGCAGCCGGCTCGGTGATGACCGGCGCGGAGCAGGTGCTGGTCTCCGATTGGTGCCAGCAGACGCCGTCCCACTCGATGGGCGATCTCACCTTCGCTCCCGACGGCACGCTCTATGCCAGCGCCGGCGAAGGCGCCAGCTTCAGCACTGTCGACCGTGGACAGTTCAACGACCCGTGCGACAACCCTCCCAACGAGGGCGGCGCGTTGCGTGCTCAGGACCTCACGACGCCGTCCGACCCGACGGGGCTCAGCGGCTCGGTGATCAAGCTGACCCCGGCGACACTCGACGCGCTCGCGGCCGATCCGGGCAGCGCCACCGCCGCCGACAAGGCGAGCTGGATCGTCGGTTATGGCCTGCGCAACCCGTTCCGCATCACCACCCGGCCGGGCAGCAGCGAGGTGTGGGCGGCGGACGTCGGGTGGAGCGGCTGGGAGGAGATCAACCGGATCGTGCCCGGCGCCGCGCGAAACCTGGGCTGGCCCTGCTATGAGGGGGCTGCGGCCCAACCCGCCTACAACGCCGCCAATGTCCCGCTCTGCGAGGGCCTCTATGCCGGCAGTCAGCAGGTCGCACCATATTTCACCTATCACCACACGGCGAAGGTGGTGCCCGGTGAGGCATGCGGCACGGGCAGCTCCGCAGCCAGTGGCTTGGTCTTCTATCCCACCACCGGGGGCAGCTATCCGGCGGGCTACGCCGGCGCGCTCTTCTTCGCCGACCACAGTCGCAGTTGCATCTGGGCGATGAAACCGTCGGTGCCGGGTGGTCTGCCGGACCCGGCCAACATCGAGACTCTCGCGTCCAACGCGGCATGGCCGGCCGACTTGGAGCTCGGACTCGACAACCAGCTCTACTACGTCGACGTCAGCGGCGGCACGGTGCGTTGCATCCGCCACTATGCGGGAAACCAACCGCCGGTCGCGACCGCGAGCGCCACTCCGACCGCGGGGCCCGCGCCGCTCACGGTGAATCTCAACGGAACCGGCTCGTTCGATCCGGACACTGTCGACCAAGGCGCGTTGACCTATGAGTGGGACTTCACCGACGACGGCACAATCGACGCTACCGGGGCCACCGCCGCCTTCACCTATGTGGAGAGCGGGGCGCACAAGGCGCGGCTGAGAGTTCGAGACCCGTTGGGCGCGGTCGGCACCACCACCGTCACCATCAACGCGGGCAATGAAGCGCCGACTACGGTGATCGACACGCCGACGCCGGGAACCACGTGGAAGGTCGACGACTCGATTCACTTCACCGGCCATGCCACCGATGCCCAGGACGGCGACCTACCCGCCAGCGCGCTCACCTGGCATGTGACATTGCAGCACTGCTATGCGCCGGGCAATTGCCACGCCCATCATCTGCAGGACTTTACAGGCGTGACGAGTGGTTCGTTCCCGGCGCCGGACCACGAATATCCGTCCTATCTGGAGATCGAGCTCGTCGCGAAGGACAGCAGCGGTCTGACCAACAACATCGTGCGGCGTCTCGATCCGAAGTCCGTCGAGATCACCTTTGCGAGCAATCCGCCCGGGCTGCAGCTCGCGGTGGGCTCCGAAGCGGCGGCGACCCCGTTCACCCGCACATTCATTCTCGGCTCGAGCGTGACCATCAGCGGGCTCTCTCCCCAGGCCATGGGCGTCAACATGTACGGTTTTGTGGCCTGGTCCGACGGCATGGCGCAGTCGCATGTGGTGACGGCCGACGCGTCTGGCACCTTCACCGCGTCATACCAACAGACCGGGATCAATTGCCGGGACTCCTATGGCTATGTCTGTGCGGACGGAGATGTGCCCTTCGTGCCCGCGACAGGTCGGGTGCTCGGCCTCACCGGCGACAACGCGGTGACACAGGTGAGTCTGCCGTTCGGCGTCAGGTTCTATGGCAGTTCGTTCCGGACAGCCTGGGTCGACACCAACGGACTGATCACCTTCACTCGGCCAGCCGGTTCGGCCCGGGACAGGTCGGCGATCCCATCGTTGGCCAAGGCGGGTCGGGCGAACCTCGCGGTCTATCCGTTCTGGGACGACCTCGTGGTCGACGCCGACGCGAGCGTTCGCGAGCTGGTCACCGGTGTGGCACCCAACCGGCGATATGTGGTGGAGTGGCGCGACGTGACGTTCGCCGCCGATCGGACGAAGCGTGTCACCTTCGAGGTGATCTTCGAGGAGCGTGGGGCCATTACTTTCGCCTATGCGGGCATCGACGGCAGCCCGATCGAGTCCGGTGACACTGCCACTGTCGGACTCGAGAATCGGTTGGGAACCGTCGCGGTGCAATACCTCTATCGCGAGGCCAAGCTCCGTGAGGGTTCCGGCGTCACCTTTGTCCGCCGCCTCGCCCACTGCGACCGTTCATCACCGCTGTCGACTTGTTGACCCGTCAGCCGATCCGGGCCGACAAGACGCCCATGACAAGCGCAATCCGTGACGAAGTGGCAATCCCTCCGCCTTGCCAAGGTCGCGAGCGGATCGCCAGACTAGATCTGGCCGTGTGGGGCGTGTGTGCCGGCGCGGGGCGGCCACCGGTGAGAGGACGACTGTGGACTTCTGGGACCTGACCAGACTGCTCTATCGGCGGTGGTATTTCTCGGTGCCGATGGTCGTTTTGACCCTCGCCGCGACCGTGGGAGTGCTTCTCACCGCTCAGCCGGACTACACCGCGACGACGCACGTGCAGTTGATCCCCCCGCAACCAACGACGGTGAACGGACAGGTTCGAGAGCCGGTCAACCCCTATCTGCAGTTGGGCCTGGGCTCCTTGAGTGAACTCGCCCGCGTCTCGTTGGAGGGCGAGAGTGTCGCGAAGGGGCTGGAGTCGGCCGGCCTGGGTGACACCTTCACTGTCACGGTCGACCAATGGTCGCCGCTGGTCACCATCGAAGCTGTCGGCGACACCGAGCGACAGGCCACCGGCACGGCCGCCTATCTCGCCGACCTCTTCACCTCGAGCGTGGCCGACTATCAGAAGGGTCGGGCCATAGCGGCCCGGGACACCATCGCCACCGAACGCGTGCCGGCCGCCGACAAGGTCGAGCGGAGTTCGGCGAAGGTCACGCGGTCGGCGGTCGCGATCGCCGTGGTCGGGCTGCTTCTCACCGCCGGAGCCACTGTGGCGGGTGACGCGATCGCCAACCGACGACGGCGACGCCTCGGCGACACTTGGCCGCCGACGTTCGGCGAGCAGCCGCCGAACCGCCCGACATCGGCGTCCGTCCGTCCGCCGCCCACCGGCTCGCCGACCGTCTATCGGGTGGGTGACGGCGGTCCCACGGAACCGATCGGCCTGCCCGTGACCTTTCAGGGAAAGGCGCCGGGGATCACGGGGTCGGGAATCACGGCGTCCGGCGTCGCGGCGTCCGACAACGTGACGACGGGTTCGGCCATGGCTCCGGTCGGCATGCCGGTCGTGGTCGTCGCCGGGGGGCCATCGGCGCTCGACGTGACGGGCCGCGCAAGCGGCAGTGACGACAAGCCGGAGGAGACCACCGTCCTGCTTCCGTTGTCGTTTAAAAGCTTCGCCCGCCGTGAACACAACGGCGCCGCGTCCGTCGACACCGGGCGTGCCGCCGGCTTGCCCGGTGTCGAGACCGGTCCGCCCACAGACGGGCTTCCCAGCCGCGATGGCGACAGCGCGCCGCGGTGACCGGCCCGAGGGCGCATCCGGTCGACTTCGAGCCGTCGCTCATCGACGATCGGACCTACTCGACTCGCCGCGGAGGCCGCGGGTTTGATGTGATGGCGGCCGTCTCCGTCATGATCGGATTGCTGACTCTGCTGCCGGCGCGACTCATCGTGCCGGGCATGACCGATCTCGGTCGTCCTGCGCTCGTGCTGTGTCTTCTCATGTGGCTGTGGTGGTTGCTGGCCAAGGTGCATCCCCGCCTCGCGATGCCCGGCCCTCAACCGATGCGGTGGATCGCTGCGGCGTTTTTGCTGACCCTCTTCGCGTCCTATGCGGTGGGAAACCTGCGCGGCATGACCACGATGGAGGCGAACGCGGCCGACCGCGCACTGCTCTTCGGCGCGGCTCTCACCGGCGTGATCCTGGTGATCGCTGATGGATGCACGACCTGGGTCGGTCTCAAACGGATGCTGCGCGTGTTCGTCTGGTGTGCGGCCATCATGGGTCTCATCGGCATTGTGCAATATATGCTCTTCTTCGACATCACCACCTATCTGGAGATCCCCGGGCTGCAGTCCAAGGGCTGGGTTCCCGACTTCGAGATCCGGGGCAGCGGCGTGCGGGTGGCGAGCACCACCGCCCACTACATCGAGTTCAGTGCGGTGCTGGTCATGGCGCTGCCATTCGCCCTGCACTTCGCATTACACTCGCAGACCCGGCCGCAACGACAGGCCCACGGCATCGCGGCACTGGTCATCCTCGCCGCAATCCCGACCACGCTGTCGCGCACCGGCTTCGCCGCCACCGTCATCGTCGCGGCGGTCCTCGCGGTGACCTGGTCGTGGCGGACCCGTTTCAACATCGCGGTCGCCGGAGCGGGTCTCGTCGCACTCATGCTCGTGGCGAAACCCAACCTCGTCGACACCGTCTGGGAACTCTTCGCCAAGGCCGAGGCCGACCCATCCATCACCGCGAGAACCAAACGCTATGACATGGTGTCCCACTATTTCAGCCAGGCACCCTGGCTGGGGCGGGGCACCGGCACCTGGGTCTCACCGCAATATCAATACCTCGACAACCAGTGGCTGTCGTTTGCCCTCACCAACGGAGTGTTCGGTGTCGTGGTGCTCGCGGCCGTGCACCTCGGCGCGATCACACTCGCCGGTCTCGCCTGGAGGCGGTCGACCAACCCGGCCGACCGGCACATGTGCGCGGCGTTGGTGTCGACCCAACTGGTGGCGATCTTCGCCGGGGCGACGTTCGACTCGCTGAGTTTCAGCACATTCGCGGTCGTGATCGCCGTGGTCACCGGTGCTGCCGGCGCGGTGTGGCGGCTGACCCATCCCACCCGACTGGTGCGCACGTCGATGGTCGGCGCGGAGTCGGCATTCGCTCAGGAGAAGCCGTTGTGAGTGCGACCAACGCGACCCGACGTCGACGACTCTGGTGGGTCGTCGCGGCGGTGCCGCTTCTGGCCGTGACGTCCGTCGTCGGCTGGCGGATGACAGCGAGCCCGCCGGATCGTCCCCTCGCGGCGATACCGCCATCGAGCCCGGCGCCCGCGGTGTCGGGCGTGCCGTCTGGCTCGGGTAGTCCCCTGCCTAGTCCCACCGTCGGCCCGAAAGCGGGCGCCGCGACCCCAGGCGGATCGGGTGCGAGCCTGCGCGCCGTGGATGGCGGCACGGCGTACTATGCAAGGTTTTCGCCGTCGCTGCCGACCCGCGCATCGTTCTTTCCGATCGGGGTGTGGTTCGAGAGCGTGCTCTCCAGCCAGGACACCGCGCGTGACCGGGCGGCGGGCATCAACACCTATGTCGAGCTCACCGCCAACAGCGACCCCGCCGTGGTGCGCGCGTCCGGCATGCACGCCATCACCAGTCCGATCACGGGATATGGCACCGAGACAGCGGGCTGGCTGGTCTCCGACGAGATGGACATGGTCGCCGGGCCGGGTTCGGCCGCCTGGACCGGCGGCGCCGGGGGCAGCCAGTGTCAACCCGCGACCGCCAGCTGTGGATATTCGGCGCAGCGAACGCTGCGCAAGCGCCTGCCCGTCGACCGCCGGTTGCGATATGCCAACTATGGCAAGGGGATCGCGTTCTGGGAGACGCGAGCCGAAGCGGCCCGATTCGTCAACGAGTTTCAGGACGTCGTCTCCGCCGACACCTACTGGTTCACCGACCGTAACATCTGCTCCGCGAGCGAAGGCGGGCAGTTTTTCGGCAACAAACCTGTCCCGGCCCCGCTGTGTCACCGTGCGGCCAACTATGGCCTCACCGTCGATCGGGTGCGCGGCCTCGTCTCACCCCGTGGCAGCAAACCGGTCTGGTCGTTCATCGAGGTCGGGCATCCGTTCTCGGAGAACGACTGGCCCAGCGCAACCCCCGACCAGGTCGTCGCGGCGGTCTGGAGCAGCCTCATTCACGGCGCCCGAGGCATCATCTATTTCAACCACAGCTTCGGTGGGCCCTGCCAGACCCAGCACGCGCTGCGGGAGCCGTGTTATGCCGCCATGCGCGCTGCGGTCACCCGAGTCAACGCCCGGGTCTCCGCCCTCGCCCCGGTGCTCAACGCCCCGACGGTCACCGGTGTGGTCAGTGTGGGGAAGGGCATCGACGTCGCCGTGAAGTGGCACGACGGACACTTCTATCTGCTCGCCGCCGCGACCCGGGCCGGGGCGCAGACCGCCACCTTCACCATGCCGTGTGTCGGTTCTGCCACCGTAACGGTGCTCGATGAGCAACGCGCCATCCCAGTGAGAAGCGGCTCGTTTCGTGACTCGTTCGCCCGCGACGGCGCCGTTCACCTCTATCGGGTCGATGGCGGATCGAGCTGCGGAGCCTATTAGGCTCCATCGGTCCAGTCACGAAGGACTCGCCGCCGCAGCTCCAGGGGCGTGCCGGATTTAGCCGAGATCATGACGGCGACGTCGTCGGGTGCGACCTGGCCGAGGAACGCCCGCAGGGCGTCGGCGTCGAGCGGCACTTCGGCGGAGTAGCTATGGCACGACATGCGGTCGGTGGCGAAGTCGTTGGCTGGGGCGCCGAGCATCTCATCGACGAAGACCCCATAGAGGATCTCCTCAGAGAAGTGCACCTGCGCGGCGACGATGTCCTGCCAGGGGCGGGATCCGACGTCACTCACCCGGCCGAGCAGGCGCCGGACGAGGTCGGGCGCCCACGGCGCCGGCCAGCAGATGTAGTCGGTCAACGGCGGCGGTGGGGCCGTCGGCAGTGCCAGCAGGCGCCGGGAGACGTCGTGCCAGAGGAGATGTCGAGGCAGCCGGGCGTCGATCTCGTCGGGCTTGCGATAGAAACGGACCACGCCGTCGCGCCAGAACATCTCGGTCGTGAGTGGACGGACGAAACGCATGTCGGAGTCGACCAGCAGAACTACATCACACTCGAGCGACGCGGTGACGGCGAGCTTGACGATCTGCTGGGTGATCCAGCCCCGAGCTGGGGGAAACGGCCTTCTCACGTTGATCCAGAGATTGCCCGGCACCGCGACGAACCGGCGGGGAAGAAAGTCGGCGACGCGGTGGATGTGGGTTCGCGGGCCCCGCAGTCGATCGAAGAGGGCGAGGTCGCGGCCGGGCACGATGATGTGATGGTCCACGGTTGACTCGGCGAACTCCATCACCGATCGGTTGAGGTCGGCGCAGAGCTCGAAGTCGGGCGCGAAGCTCGGGGTCACCACAGCCATCGATGTCACAGTGTCACCCTTCGTCGAATGACTCGACCGACGACCCGTCGAGCCCGGTCCGACACGTCGCGGTCGAGGGCGAGCAGGACCACGGCGGCGCTGGCGGACGCCACCGCCGCCGTGCCTGCGAGTCCCCAGATCGGGTGGACAGAAGCTGTCGCGGCCTCCGTCTCGATCCCCACGACGAGCGCGGCGAGGCCGGCAGCCATCGCCGGCAGCCAGGTCCGAACGGTGGGCCACGCCGGCATCCGCAGAACGGTTCGAAACATCACCACGGTCGACGCGACGACGCCCACGGCGTGCACGGCGAGGAAGGCCACCGCGATGAAAAAGACCTGCGTGGACAGTGGCGCCGACGACCAGACGACGCCGACGGCGCCGATGGTGACGACGGTCAGGGCGGCCTGCGTCCAGCCGATTGCGGCGCCGAGCTTCGGGCGCCCGGCCGCCTGGATCGCCGGGCCGAGGATGGTGCCGAAGACGCCGACGACCCCGTTGGCGCAGAGCACCCGCAGGGCCGGCTCCGCGTCGGCCCACTCCGGACCGAAGAGGCCCAACACGTGGGGTCCGGCCGCGGCGAGCACGCCGAACACCGGCAGGGCCAGCACGGCCCCGGCGTGAGTGATCTTGGTTAGCCAGGCCGCGAAGTCGGTGGGGTTCAGGCTCAGCCGGGACAGGTGTGGCAGGGAAAACTGCCCGAGCCCACCGACGGAGACCTCGGTTGCCATCTCGGTGATGCGCACCACCACCCGGAAGAGTCCGATCGCCACTGGGCCGAAGAACGCGCCGAGCAGCAGCGCGTCGGCCCGGCTCGTGACGAAATACGCGAGAAATTCCGACGACGAGTGCAGCGAATAGTGCCGCAGGTCGGCCAGCCCGGCGCGGATCGATGCGCGCCGCGGGCGCCATGGCGTGACAGCCCAGATCGCGACCACACTCACCGCCGCGATGATGAGTTGTTGGGCCACCAGGGCCCACACGCCGAAACCCGCGACCGCGAAGGCCAGCGCGGCGACACCGCTGATCAATCCGGCCGCGAGCACCCGCACCGACAGAGACTTGAACCGCAGGTCGCGGCGCAGCGTCGCCTCGGGCACCACGATCAGTGAGTTCAGCACGATCGCGGGAGCCATCGCCCAGCAGACCGCCGCGAGCTCCGGAGTGTTGTTGATCGACGCCCACGTCTGCGCCCCGGCGGCGAAGACCGCCGCGAAGAGGAGCGACCCGCCGAGGCTGGTCCAGAACGCGGCGTTGAGGTGCTCGTCGGTGATCTTCTCCCGCTGGATCACCGCCTGCGCGGGGCCGTGTTGCGCCAGTTGCTGGGCGAAGGTGACCCACAGCAGTGCCAGCGCCATCACGCCGAACTCGCGAGGGGCGAGAATCGCCGCGAGACCGACCGTGGTCGCCCCGGTGACGGCGTAACGGCCGATGGTCAGCACGTAGGTCCAGCCCAGCGCGGCACGCGCACCGGGCGGGGCGGTGTCCGCGACCTCCGCCCGCGTGCTCATCGAGCGTCGCCCCGGCCGACGAGCCGGCGCCGCCAGGCGCCGAGACGAATGCGGGCCCGCCGGGCCGGCCACACCGCTAGAAAGGTGGCTGCGGTGGCCACCCGTACGGGCAAAGGAAGTTCACTGTGAAGCAGCGCCCACGCTGTGGTGACGGTGATCCGGCCCGTCTCGGCCTTCGCGATGCGATTGGTCAGGCGCCGCCGGCGTGCGACGCCCGGCTCCAACCACTCGTAGTGCTCGCGGGCGGTCCGGCCGGCGTCGAAGGAGTTGTCCGGATGGGTCCGGCGGAAGAACAGTCGCTCGTCGATGAGGTGGAACTCGCCACGGGCTGCGAGCTCCACAAGCAGGCACAGATCGGAGCCGGCGAACGGGCGAATCAACCCGGTGCGGCGCAGCGCCTCGGTGCGGATGACCCCGAACTGTTCGTTGAAGTATTGCCACTGGCGCACAAGCCTCGCGACCCGCCGAGCCGGTCGAGCCGCTCGCAGGTCGGGCTCGTGCTCGCAGTCGAACAGTCGCACGCCGTCCTGGTCGATCACCGCGCCCCGGGGATAGGCGAGCACCGCCTGCGGCGCTGCGTCGAGGGCCGCGACACAACGGCCTAGCAGCGTGGGTGCCATGAGGTCGTCGTGCGCGGTGAGCCGAAAATACTCGCCCCGGGCCAACGACACGACTCGGGCCACGTTGCCGGCGAGGCCGAGATTGGTCTCGTTGCGGTGAATTCGCACGCGCGGGTCGGCGGCGGAGTACGTCTCCAGGATCTCCCATGTGCCGTCGGTGGAGCCGTTGTCACAGACGACCACCTCAAAGTCGGTGAAGTCTTGGGCGAGCACGGCGTCGAGCGAACCGGCCAGATAGCGGCCGACGTTGAAGGTGGTCAGTCCGATCGTGACCCGGGGCGGTGTCGTCATGGTCGCGGGTTCCGTTCGTCTGGCGAGCCGGTAATGGGAAGACCGATCACGTGGGCGGCGCGGTCGGCGCGGCTGGCCCACGAGTGTGTGTCCGCGAAGGCGCGGCGGGCGGCGACGAGCCGAGCGTCGTCAGTCGTGCGGGCGGCGGCGAGGACACGTGCGGCGAAGTCGGCCGGGTCGGCCGCGATGGTCACCAGGTCGCTGTCGAGCCACCGGCTCGCGGGAAGGTCGGTGCTCACCACGGGTAGCCCAGCGGCGAGATACTCCAGGGTCTTCAGCGGAAAGGACGCGCGGTTGAAGTCGCTGTCGACATAGGGGGTGAGGCCGACGTCGACGTGCTTCAGATAGGCGGCGAGTTCCGCGAATGGTTGCGGCCCGACCCACCGCACGCGAGGATGCGCGGCGAGGGCCGGAAAACGGGTCGGTTCCCACCGTGGATCGTGCGGACCGACGAGCAGCAGGGAGGCTCCGGCGTCAATGACGGCCCGCAGCACGTCGATGTCGATGCGGGCGTTGAGATGTCCGATGACGCCCGCGACCGGTCCCGTCAACTCGACGCCAGCGACCGCCTGCACGTCGTCGATCGCACGATAGGCGTCGACGTCGACGCCGTTGGGAATCACCTCGACCCGGCCGTGACGCTCGGCCCACCGACGAGCCAGCGTCGGGGACACCGCCACCACCACGTCGGCGTGGCGCAGACCATGCGCCTCATCGGACTCCACAGTGGAGACGCTGCGGCCCATGAGGCGGGCGCCAGCGACATAGTCGTCGGTGCCGTAGAGCACCTGCGTCACTCCTGCGCCCCAGCCGCCGAGCAGCCGGCCGAGACGAGAGTCGACCACCGCTGTGGGCGTGCGACCGAGCCGGCGCAGCGCCCAGCGGATCTGAGCTCGAACCAGGGTGGTGGTCGTGTGTCGGACGCCCGCGCGAGTGTGCAACGGCAGCGCCGTCGGCCGCAGTCGGATGGTGTGGCAGTCGATCCGTGTGAGCCGGGACTGCCGACCCGCGGAGTCAGACATGTGGTCACCCACGCTGCGTCGGCCACGAAACCGGCTCACGACCGACCTTTGTGGATCGACCCACAGAATGTCGGCGTAGCGCGCCAATCCGGTGACGAGCATGCGGTCGGCGCTGGCACGGTCATCCCAGACCGCGCCAGCTGCGAACACGACCAACGGGCGGCCGGGGCAAGCTGCCTGACCGTCAGGCCCGGCGGCGTCCACGGGGACGGTCACTGGGCGGTCCAGCGCAGCGCGCTGGTGATCTGTCCCGAGTCGACCAAAGCGTTGATCCGGCGCAACCGTTGGTGTCGGGGGCCGGTCAACGCGTCAAGCGTCAGACCATGCTGGGCATATGCCTGCGCGAGTTGCTCGATTCCCTTTCGGACGGTCCACCTCGGACGAAACTCCGGGATCTCCTCGGCGATTCGGTCGCAGTTGACCCGATAGTTGCGCAGATCGGCGCCGGCCCCCGCCGCAAAGGTGACGGTGCCGCCGACCACCTCCCGCACCATCTCGGCGACATCGCGAATGAGATAGTTCTCGGCGCTTTGCCCGACGTTGAACGCCCGTGCGTGCACCCGGTCGCGGTCCACCTCGAGCAGCGCGAGGAACGCCGAGCAGATGTCATCGGCGTGCACCAGCGGACGCCACGCCGATCCGTCGCTGAGCAGGCGAACCTCACCCGCGATGAGCGCGTGCGCGACGAGGTCGTTGACGACCAGGTCGCCGCGCAGCCGGGGCGAGAAGCCATAGGCCGTGGCGTTGCGGAGAAACACCGGGGAGAAGTCGTCGTCGGCCAACAAGGTGAGGTCCCGCTCCGACAGGATCTTCGATTCCCCGTACGGCGTGACCGGCGCGAAATCGGCGTTCTCGTCCAGTGGTGTGTCGTCGGCGCCAGCGCCGTAGAGGCTGCACGATGACGAGAAGAGCAGCCGCGACACGCCCGCCGCCTTCGCCGCCTCGGCAAGCCGCACGGTCGAGCGGTGATTGATGTCGAGGGTGAGCCCCGGGTCGAGGTTGCCCAGGGGATCGTTGCACAACGCCGCGAGGTGGATGACCGCGTCGAGGTTGTGCTCCCGCAGGTGGTCGGCGGTGATGTCGCGCAGGTCGACGGGCACTGCGGGCACCTGTGGCGGAATCGGCCCGATCGTGCACTCCGCGAAGAAACCGGCGTCGAGTCCGATGACGTGGTGCCCCGCCTCGATGAGGCGGGTGACGAGAACACTGCCGAGGTAACCCTCATGACCGGTGACGAGGACGCGCATGCGCACAACTCCGAGGGGTGAACTGGATGTGATCGAACGGGGGGTTGAGTGCCTATTTAAGCGTGGCTACGGTGTGAGGGTCCACCGGGGGCTGGCGTCGAACCCATGACGGACTTCTGACAGGGTTGCGCGTCGTCTTGACTGGTGACAGTAGGTTCATCGGCGAGCGGAGCCGGTTGAGCCGAACCGGCCTGGGGTCGAAGGGAACGCTGCGATGGGAGTGGCCACGTGCCGACTGTGTTCGGCGGACCTGACCCGCACCTTTGTCGATTTGGGCATGTCGCCGCTGTGTGAGAGTTATCTCGACGCCGACCGGTTGGACGCGCGGGAGAGCTTCTATCCGCTGCACGTTCGGGTGTGCACCGAGTGCCTGCTGGTGCAGCTGCCGGCCTACGTCGCCGGTGAGGAGATCTTCTCCGACTACGCCTATTTCTCCTCCTATTCCACGTCTTGGGTGGAGCACGCCCGCCGATATGCCCAGCGGATGACCCACCAACTCGGCCTCGGCCCGCAGAGCCTCGTCACCGAGGTCGCCAGCAACGATGGATATCTGCTGAGGCACTTCGTCGAGGCCGGTGTGCCGGTGCTCGGAGTCGAACCCGCCGCGAACGTCGCGGCCGTCGCCCAAGAGCGAGGCATCCGTACGGAAGTGGAGTTTCTCGGCTCGGAGACGGGGGCGGACCTCGCCCGGCGCTATGGTCGCGCCGATCTGGTCGCGGCGAACAACGTCTATGCCCACGTGCCCGACATTCGCGGTTTCAGCGCGGGGCTCGCCGCGCTGGTCAAGCCGCATGGACTCGTCACTTTGGAGTTCCCACATCTGTTGCGGCTGATCGAACGTCGGCAGTACGACACGATTTATCACGAGCACTATCAATATCTCAGCCTGCTCACCGCGACCCGGGCACTCGCCACGGCCGGCCTCGCGGTCGTCGACGTCGACGAGTTGGCCAGCCACGGCGGTTCGCTGCGAGTGCACGCGCGTCACGCGGACGCGGCGCAGGAGCCCAGCCCCGCGGTGCGGTCGGTGCTCGCCGCCGAGGCCGAGGCCGGTCTGCACACTGTGGAGGGTCACGACGGTTTCGCGTCGGCGGTCTTCGACATCAAGCGGGAGCTGTTGTCGTTTCTGCTGGAGGCCCGCGCCAAGGGGCACCGGGTGGTGGCCTATGGTGCGCCGGGCAAGGGCAACACCCTGCTCAACCACTGCGGCATCCGGTCGGATCTGGTCGAATACACTGTCGATCGCAGTCCCCACAAACAGGGCCTTTTCCTTCCGGGCACGCACATCCCCATCCATCACCCCGACCGGATCGGTCAAGACCGGCCCGACTACGTGCTCGTGCTCCCGTGGAATCTGCGCGCGGAGATCTCTCAACAGCTCGACTTCGTGCGGGCCTGGGGCGGGCGGTTGGTCTTCCCCATCCCATCTCTCGAGGTGGTCTAAGTCGTGGCGTGTTTCGCGATCGGTCCGCATCCAACGACGAAGAGGCGGATGCCGTGAAGGTCGTGCTCTTCTGCGGCGGGCTCGGCATGCGCATGCGTGAAGGTGCGGCGAGCGCCCCGAAGCCGATGAACATGATCGGCGATCGGCCCTTGCTGTGGCATGTGATGCGCTATTACGCGTTCTTCGGCCACACCGAATTCATCCTCTGCCTTGGCTATGGTGCCGCGTCGGTGAAGGACTATTTCCTGCGCTATGACGAGACCCAATCCAATGACTTCACCCTCGTCGGTGGCGGGCGCCAGATCGAGATGCACAGCACCGACATCACCGACTGGAATATCAGCTTCATCGACACAGGCCTGCACTCGACCGTCGGAGAGCGGCTCATGCGGGTGCGCTCCCTCGTCGAGTCCGATGAGATGTTCCTCGCCAACTATGCCGACACCCTCACCAACGCGCCCCTCGACACGCTCGTCGACCAGTTTCGGGCCAGTGACGCGACCGCCAGCATGCTCGCGGTGCCACCGGTCTCGTCCCACCACGTCGTGGAGATCGACGATGACGGCCATGTCACCGGGGTGCGCGAGGTCAGGGACCTGATGCAGTGGGAGAACGGCGGATATTTCGCGCTACGCCCCGGCGTCTTCGACGTGCTCCTCGAGGGCCAGGACCTCGTGCCGCACGGTTTCGGCCGGCTGCTCGATCGCGGTGGGCTGCTCGCGCAGCGTTACACGGGATTCTGGCGGGCCGCCGACACCTTCAAGGACCGGGTCGAGCTCGACGAGATGTTTCATCAGGGGCGCGCGCCGTGGATGCTCTGGGACCCGCATCGGCGCGAGGCGGCGCGAACCGACCCAGTCGGCGGCGGACCCGCCACAGTGGACCCGCGATGACTGCGGCACTGGCGCTCGAGGGCGTTTCGTCCGTGCTCGCCGTCGGCGCCCACCCCGACGACATCGAGATCGCCGCCGGCGGGCTGCTGCTCACCCTCGCCGAGGCGCGCCCCGGCCTGCGCGTGCACTATCTGCTCATGACCGGCACCGCCGAACGTCAGGCGGAGGCGCGTGCGGCTGTGGCCGCCTTTCTGCCGAAGGCCGACGTCAGCATGGCCCTGCATGATCTGCCGGACGGTCGCCTGCCGGCGCACTGGGACACCGTCAAGAACCATCTGCACGCCGCCGCGTCGGTCATCACCCCCGATCTGGTGCTGGCACCGTGGGCGGGTGACGCACATCAGGATCACCGGCTCATCGGCGAGCTCGCGCCGACGGCGTTTCGACACGCCTTGACGCTGCATTACGAGATCCCCAAGTGGGACGGGGACCTTGGTCGCCCCCAGATCTATGTGCCGCTCGCCGATGAGGTCGCGCGCCGCAAAGTGGAGTTGCTGCACGCGTCGTTTCCCTCGCAGCATGGCCACGACTGGTGGGACGACGAGGTCTTTCTCGGGCTGGCGAGGATGCGCGGCATGGAGTGCCGGGCCCGCTATGCCGAGGCGTTCCACTGCGCCAAAGCCACTCTGTTGATCTGAGGCGCCCCCGCGTCGCTCGCCGGTGACTCGTCAGGCCGCGATGAGTTCGGCGTCGACGCCGAGGGTCCGCAGCTGTTCACCGATCTCCGTCAGGTAGGCCGGATTGGTGATGATCACCGTCGTCGGTGTGATCTCGCGCAGCACCTCGGGCGGGTCGACGCGGTGCGCGGTCACCGGCAGATAACGGCCCCACTTGCGCGGGTTCACGTCGACCACCGCCGCGAGCCGGTGCCCGGTGTCGGCGAAGCTGAGGAACTGCACGCCCCGCGAGCCCGCGCCCCACAGCACCGTTCGACCGCCGGCCTCGGTCTCCGCGGCGATGCGGTCCTGCCACGTGCGGCGTTCGGCGAAGTGCCGCGCTGGGAACTCGGCGATCGCCGCGAGTTGTCGGTCGCGGTCGTCGGCGCCCGGAATGGATGTGTCGACGACGCGGGGCCGGTCGGCCCGGTTGGCGGAGACCTCCAGAAACCGGAACATGCCCGAGAAGAGCGTCCCCGTGTCCTCGACCCGCCACCCGGCCCGCTGCGCGATGTGGACCAGCGACGACGCGTCGAAATAGGAGACGTGCGGATAGATGACCTCCCAGCCGGCGGTGTTGAGGTCATAACACGCGTCGGGCACCTCGAGATAGCCACAGACGTCGCGGTCGCCGGCCTGTCGCCGCAGATCGGCCAAGAACTCGTATGGGTCGTCGAGGTGTTCGAACCAGTGGCGGGAGGTGAAGAAGTCGAACGGGGGCAACGCCAACCCACGTGGAGCGGACTGAGAGTGCAACGTCGCGCCGGACGGGTCGGGCCCGATTGGCCCGGCATACATCGCGTCGAAGCCGACGCCGGTGCATCCGGCTGTGTGGCATAGCTCCCGAAGGAATTCGCCCTGCCCACAGCCCACATCGAGCACCCGCGCGCCGGCCAGCTGATAGCGCTCGGTGAGGTGGGCCACGAGTTCGGCGCTGAACGCCGCGAACGCGGGAGAGTGATGCAGGTTGGTGTCCATGGTGGTGTCATAGACCAGCACCGAGTCGTCGAAGGCGAGGTTGCGCACATAGGCGCAGGCGGGGCAGTAGCCGAGCACCATGCGACCGACCGGGCTCGCAGCCGCGGCCTCCTCGTTGGCCCAGTGCACTCCGCACAGCACCGGGATCTCACCCAGGTCGGCGAAGGGGATCAGCCGTGCGGTGCCGCACGCCTCACAGACACGGTCCGGCCAATTCGGTGGTGGGGTGGTCTCGATGGTCACACCGGTCAGGTTGCCACAGCCTTGTCGGCGGCGGGAGCCGTCGCATCGGCTGACTCCGCCGACGGTCGTGGTCGCGGCACTCCGCCGAGTGTCGCGCCCGGCGCCGCGACCGACTCGGCGGCGCCCATCTGCTCGGCGCCCGTCTGGGCGCCTGTCTGCGTGCTGGCCTCGGCCTTCGCCGCGTCGAGCAACTCCTCGGCCTCGCTCCACAGTCGCTCGGCCGCGGTCGTCGCGGCGACTCTGATGCTCTCGGCTTCGGCCCGCGCTGCGGCGACCGCCGCCTCGGCCTCGGCCCGCGCTGCGGCGCGAATGCTCTTCGCCTCCACCCCGGCCATCGCGATGAGCTGGTCGGCCTCATCTTTGGCCACCGCCCGGATGCTGTCGGCCTTGGCGGTGGCGCCGGTGAACGCCGCCTCGGCCCGTTCCGCCTTGGCCTTGGCTTCGGTGAGCAGCTCCTGCGCCGCAGCAGTCGCTTGGGCGGCGTTGGAGCGGTCGGCCTGGGCGGTGTCTTTCGTCGCCGCGAGTCCCTCCTCGACCTGGGTGCGCAGAGTGACGGCGTATTTCTCGGCCTCGGCCCGCCGTGTGCGGGTCTGGATCTCGGACTGCTCCCGGATCGCGGTGATCTCCCGTTCAACTTCGGTGCGTCGTGCCGCCAGATCCTGCTCGGCTTCGACTCGCCGGCGGGTGAGTTCGGCGTCCAATTCCGCCGTACGGGTGGCCAGCTCCGTCTCGACCTGGGTGCGGCGGGCGGTGAGCTCGTCGTCGAGGCGGGCCCGCATCTGCTCGGCATGGGCCTTCGCTTCGTGCAGGATCGTGTTGGCCTGGGTCTGGGCTTCGCCCCGAATGGCGTCGGCCTGTTCCTTCGCGGTCGAGGTGATCTTCGCCGCGCGCGCCTCCGACTCGACGCGCACTTTGTCGGCGTTCTCCGCGGCCGTCGTGGTGATCTCGCCCGCCTCCGCGTTGGCCGCAGCGAGGAGCGCCTCGGCGTCGGAACGCGACTTCGCCGACTGGGTTTGTGCAGCGGCGACTTCGGCGGCGACTTCGTCACGCCGTTTGGCGGCGGCGCGTTCCTCTTCGGCCCGGCGGTCGGCGATGGCGAGTTCGAGGTCGCGGGTGGCGTCGCGGGTCGCGGCGTCGATCTCGGCTCGGGCCGTGACGATCGCGGACTCCCGTTCGGCGATCTCGTTCTCGGCCCGGCCGCGGATCTCGGCGGCCTGCTCCTCGGCGAGGGCGAGGATCTGCTCGACCTTGGGGCCGAGGTGGCGATAGGAGAGGGTGTCGCTGGTCAGCACGAAACGGCGCGCGCTCACGACCTCATCCTGAAGATGTTGAATGTGCTGATTGAGCAGGGCGATCTGGTCGAACGCCTCGTCGCGCTCGGCGGCGAGTGTGGCGATGTCCGCCTCGACTTGGCGGACGTATTTGTCGACCTGACGTTTCTCGTAACCGCGGAGGGCGATCTCGAAGGTCGGCTCGGAGTTGGTGCCGCTGCCGAACGGGAACACCTCTGGGCCAGAAGACATATCAGCATCCTCACACGCGACGTTGCCGACAATGAACCCTACCGGGTGTGTCGGTGTCGATGTCGACGCATCAGGTCGGATATCGACACCACACGGGTGCGAAAGCCGCCGAGCCTTGGCCGATTGTGGTGGACCACCCGGTGCAGATACGCCGATGGCGCGGCGGGCTCGTCGCCCACCGCGCCATCGGCACGAGCATCTATCGTCGTTTAACGACCGCCGCCCCGCTGTCCACCCTCGGCTTTGCCCTCGCCGGCTGGCTTGTTCGGCACGATGCCAGCAAGACCGGAGAGCATCTGGCCCAGCTGCGATGTGACGGCGTCCTTCTGCCGGGTGAGGTCTTCGACCTCTCGGCGAGCCGCAGTCGTGGTGAGCTCGGCCTCGGTGCGAGCCTCGCTGAGCACCCGGTGCGCCTCGCCTCGGGCGTCGCTGACGGTCTTGTCGGCGAGCGCCTTCGCTTTGTCGACGGTCTCGCTCGCGGTCCGCTCGGATTCGACGCGACGCGCCTCGGCCCGCTGCTCGATCTCGCGCGACCGCTCCTCGGCGGCCCGAGCCCGGCCCTCGGCCTCGGTGACGAGCTTGTTGGTGTTGGCGACAGCCGACGCGTGCCGCTGCGACTCTTCCCGCTCGGACTTCTCCCGGCGCTCTGCGAGCTCGAGGGAGAGTGCCTGCAGTTCCTTGTCGCGGCGGTCTTTCGCCTCGGCGTGCAGTTTCGCGGCCTCCGCGCGCTTCTCCTCCGCCTCGCGGGCGGCCTTGGCGCGCAGCTGGGTGATCTCCCGCTCGGCGGTGGCACGCAGGGTCGCGACCTCCCGCTCGACAGTCGCCTTGAGCTCGGCGACCTCGTGCGCGGTGGCGGCGCGCAGCTGCTTGGTCTCCCGGTCGGCGTCGGCACGCAGCGTGTCGGCCTCGCGCCGGGCCTGCACCCGCACCTCGGCGGCCTCGCGCTCGGCGGCGGTGCGCAGGTTGCTCGCCTCGCGCTCGGCCGACGCCTTCATCGCCGCGGCCTCGGCCCGGGACTTGTCGGTGATCTCCCTGGCCTCCAGTCGAGAACCCGAGATGATGCCCTCGGACTCCCGCTTGGACTCGCCACGGTGCTCGTTGGCCTGTTCCTCGGCGAGGCGCAGGATCTGCTCGACCCGTGTGCCGAGCCCGGAGAGCGTCGGCCGACTGCTCTCCTCCATCTGTTTGGTCTGATCGGTGATCTTCTGTTGGGCGGATGCCAGTGCCTGCTCTGATTGGCGGGAACGGCGTTGGGCCTCATTGAGGCGCTGCTCCGCCTCGGCGCGCGCAGCCTCCGACTGCGCCAGAGCAGCATTGAGGCGCTGAACGAAGTCCTCAACCTGGGGACGGTCATAACCGCGGATCACGACCGTGAAGTCAGGGTGGGAGTTGGCGTTCTCGAAGAACGTCGTCGACTGCTGGGCCATGTAGCACATACTTTCAGATTCACCCCGCCTTCGTGCAAGGGCGTCGGCAGAGTTCTCGCACCTTGGGGGGCTATCGCGGCATCACGCGGGGAAAACGTAGACCCAATTGGGTGAATTGTAGATTTTGCCGTGAAACTCTGCCCGGCACGGGTGGGACGCTACTGCCCGCGGAACCGGGTGATCGCCGGCAGATGTCGGTCGCGCAGATGCTGATCACGAACTCCAAGCCCGGCTCGCGGGGCCAAACACAGCACGCCGACCTTGCCCTGATGGGCGTTGCGGTGCACTTCATAGGCCGCTTGGCCGGTCTCTTCCAACGGATAGCTCTTGGACAGCGTCGGATGGATGCGGCCCCGCGCCACGAGTCGGTTGGCTTCCCACGCCTCTCGGTAGTTCGCGAAGTGCGAACCGATGATCCTCTTGACGTTCATCCACAGATATCTGTTGTCGTAGCTGTGCATGAAGCCACTGGTCGAGGCGCAGGTGACAATCGTGCCGCCGCGTTTGGCCACGAAGACCGACGCGCCGAAGGTCTCCCGCCCAGGGTGTTCGAAGACGATGTCGGGGTCGTCGCCGCCGGTGAGGTCACGGATGCGCTCGCCGAACCGCCGCCACTCGGCGGGGTCAGGTGTGTGCTCGTCACGCCAGAAGCGATAGCCCTCGGCGGCCCGGTCGATCACGAGCTCGGCGCCCATGGCCCGGCATAGAGCCGCCTTCTCGGGTGAGGAGACGACACAGATCGGCACCGCCCCGCCCCCCAACGCGAGCTGCGTGGCATATGAGCCGAGCCCGCCGGAGGCGCCCCAGATCAGCACGGTGTCGCCCTGTTTCATCGCGGCCCCGTGAGTCGAGATCAACTGTCGGTAGGCGGTCGAGTTGACCAGCCCCGGGCACGCGGCCTCGTCCCAGCTGAGATGGCGCGGTTTGGGCATCAACTGGTTGGCTTTGACCACCGCCATCTCGGCCAGTCCGCCGAAGTTGGTCTCGAATCCCCAGATGCGCTGCTGCGGGTCGAGCATGGTGTCGTCATGTCCCGCCGCCTCTTCCAGCTCCACCGACAGGCAGTGCGCGACGATCTCATCGCCTGGGCGCCATCGGGTCACCGCCGCGCCGACTCGCAGCACCACTCCGGCCGCGTCCGAGCCGATGACGTGATAGGGAAGGTCGTGGCGGCGGGTGAGCGCCGAGAGTCGGCCATAACGCCGCAGGAAACCGAAGGTCGACATCGGTTCGAAGATGGACGACCACACGGTGTTGTAGTTGATGCTGCTGGCCATCACCGCGATGAGGGCCTCACCTGGCCCGAGCTCCGGCGTGGGTACTTCATCGATGTGCAGCGAGCGGCGCGGGTCTTTGTCCCGCGTGGGCAGTCCGTCGAACATGTCGCTCTCGTCGGCACGGACCACGACTCCCCGATAAGACCGGGGTACGGGCATTCGGCCCAGCTCCGACAACGGCACCGCCGGATCTGGCTCGGTCTCGGCCGACATGATCACGTCGAGGATTTGCCGCATGCCGCACGCCCCTCTCGCGACCGGAACGCGACCACGCCTCGCGTGGTCGGCGGGTGCCGGTGACCCTTGATGTTACTGGTCGGTAGGGGCGCGGAGGAACACCCGTGTGAACAACCGCACTGGGGAGTTTCGGCAGGCACTGGTTCGGTGATCGTCATGGCTGGCCTCGCGAACCTTGTGGCCGTGGCACACAGGCCTTAACGTGGCTGGCGCCACGACCGACCATGTGAGGTGTGCCGTGACAGCGATCTATTTCGACTCGCCAATCTCTGACGACGATCGTCGCACGGCGCTGTTTCGTGGTGACTTGTTCGTCTTCTCGCCGACACCCCACAGCGTCGAGTTGGCGGGTTTCGCTCGGGAGCTCGCCGAAAGAGCCTTCGCCCCGCACCTTCCGCCGGAGGCTCAGCACCACCTCGACAAGCAGTCATATGTCGCGATTCTCGCCGAGCTCAAGCCGATGTTCATTAACCATCCGCGCAGCAAGGAGCTGGTCAGGGGTGTCCTGGCCGACCTGGGCGCCGACCCCGACGAGACCCACTTCGACGTTCCCCGGCTGCGCACGATGACCAGTGACTATCTCAACGCGGGCCTGACTCTGCAGTTCGGCGCGCATCGCGACACCTGGTTCTCCGCGCCGATGAGCCAGATCAACTGGTGGCTGCCGGTCTATGACGTGGTGGAGTCCAACGTCATGGCGTTTCATCCCCGCTACTTCACCGAGCCCACCCGCAACACCTCGGACTGCTATGACTATGCGGAGTGGGTGGCGCACGGTCGCACCGCGGCGGCGGCGCAGGTGGAGCAGGAGACCCGGGTGCAGCCCGAGCTGGCCGAGCCGATCGCCGCCGAGCCGGATGTTCGACTGGTGACGCCGCCGGGCGGGATCGTCGTCTTCTCGGGCGCTCACTTGCACACCACGGTGCCGAATTCGTCGGGACGTACCCGATTCTCTATTGATTTTCGGACCGTCAACCGCGACGACGTGGCGGCGGGCCGTGGGGCTGTCAACATCGACTCGCACTGCACCGGCACGACACTGGGTGACTTCGCGCGGGTCCGCGACCTCGCCGCGCTGCCCGCCGAGACAATCGAGGGTACGCCGAAGCCCGCGAGCTGAGTCGCAATTGGTTCAGTCAGTCTCCGGCCGGTTCGGACGCCGGCTCGACCAGCTCGATGAGGACGCCCCCGGCGTCGCGTGGATGCACGAAATTGACCCGTGAGCCGGCCGTGCCCCGGCGCGGGCTGTCATAGAGCACCCGCAGCCCCCGTTCCCGCAGGGTGGCGCAGGCCGCGTCGATGTCCGACACGGTGAAGGCCACCTGCTGCAGTCCCGGGCCCCGGGTGTCGAGGAACTTCGCGATGGGCGACTCCGCGGTCAGCGGTGCCAGCAGTTGGACACAGCCACCCGACGGATCCGGGCCGACCGAGAGCATCGCCTCGCGCACGCCCTGCTCCTCGTTGACCTCTTCATGAATGTGGCGCATGCCGAACGAACGCTGATAGTGCTCGATGGCCGCGTCGAGGTCGGCGACCGCGACCCCCACATGATCGATGCGGAGCAGGCCGATGTCTGTGACCGATCGCGCAGCGGCCGCCGGCGGCTTCTGGTTCTGCATACCGTTAGTCTGACCGAACTATCGTTAAGGCGTGCAGGTGGGAGGCTAACGGCGATGAGCGGTTCGGTGATCGTGGCTGGTGCGAGGACCCCGATGGGGCGCTTGCTCGGCAATCTGAAGGATCTCTCCGCGACCCGACTCGGGTCGGTGGCGATCGCCGCCGCGTTGGAGCGCGCCGGAGTCGCCCCGGATCAGGTGCAGTATGTGATCATGGGGCAGGTGCTGCAGGCCGGGGCCGGGCAGATTCCGGCCCGGCAGGCCGCCGTCGGGGCGGGGGTGCCGATGTCGGTGCCCGCGTTGACGATCAACAAGGTCTGCCTCTCCGGGATCGACGCGATCGCCCTCGCCGACCAGCTCATTCGCGCGGGCGAGTTCGACATCATCGTCGCCGGTGGGATGGAGTCGATGACCAACGCGCCGCACTTGCTCACCGGTCAGCGACAGGGCCACAAATACGGGGACGTCACGTTGATCGACCACATGGCGCACGACGGGCTCACCGACGCCTTTGACTGCTGCTCGATGGGTGAGTCCACCGACCGGCACGTGTCCCGCAACGGCATCAGTCGCGCCGATCAGGACGCGTTCGGCGCCCGCAGCCACCAGCTCGCCGCCGCGGCGCAGAAGAACGGGCACTTCGCCGAGGAGATCGCGCCGGTGCTCATTCCGCAACGCCGTGGCGAACCGGTCGCCGTCACCGAGGACGAGGGCGTGCGGCCGGAGACGACCGTCGAGGCGCTGGCGAAGCTGCGCCCGGCGTTCGGGGCGGACGGCTCGATCACCGCCGCCACCTCGTCGCCGATTTCGGACGGGGCATGCGCGGTGGTCGTCATGAGCAAGGCCAAGGCGCGGGAGCTCGGCCTGTCCTGGTTGGCCGAGATCGGCGCACACGGCAACGTCGCCGGCCCCGATAACTCCCTGCTGTCGCAGCCGGCGAACGCGATCACGCAGGCCCTCGCCAAGCAGGGGCTGACGGTGGGCGACCTCGACCTTATCGAGATCAACGAGGCATTCGCCGGGGTCGCCGTCCAGTCGATCAAGGATCTCGGCGTCGATCCGGAGATCGTCAACGTCAACGGAGGCGCGATCGCACTCGGTCATCCGATCGGCATGTCGGGTGCTCGGCTGGTGCTCACGCTCGCCTATGAGCTGCGGCGCCGGGGCGGAGGACGGGGCGCCGCAGCGCTCTGCGGCGGCGGCGGTCAGGGCGACGCGTTGATCGTCACTGTGCCCGCCGCGTGATCGAATGGCGGACATGAGTGTGCGGCGCAGCCGTGACGTGCCAGAGCTGGTCGCCCGAGCGCGCTCGGGCGACCACCGCGCCGTCGCACGACTGATCACCCTGGTGGAGAACGGGGACGGGTGCCTGCCGCAGCTCTCGGCGGCACTGGCCACCGACTCGGGGCGGGCGCAGATCATCGGTTTGACCGGGGCGCCCGGGGTCGGCAAGTCCACAACCACGAATGAGCTGGTTCGCGCCTTCCGGGCGCGACAGCTTCGGGTGGGCGTGCTCGCGGTCGACCCGTCGAGCCCGTTCACCGGCGGGGCGATCCTCGGCGACCGCATCCGGATGCAGGACCACGCCACCGACTCCGGTGTCTACATTAGATCGATGTCCAGTCGCGGTCACCTCGGTGGCCTCGCTGCGGCGACCCCCCAGGCGGTGCGGGTGCTCGAGGGGGCGGGCTGCGATGTCGTGCTCATCGAGACCGTCGGGGTGGGGCAGGCGGAGGTCGAGGTCGCGAGTCTCGCCGACACCACCCTCGTGCTGCTCGCGCCGGGACTCGGCGACGCCATTCAGGCCGCGAAGGCAGGAATTCTCGAGGTCGCGGACATCTTCGTCGTCAACAAGGCGGATCGCGAGGGGGCCGACGCGACCTATCGGGATATCCAGGGCATGATCGCGCTCGGCGAACGGGAACCCGAGCAGTGGCGCCCGCCGGTCGTGAGGGTGATCGCCGCGCGTGGGGAGGGCGTCGCTGACCTCGTCGAATCCATCGCCAATCATCGATCATGGCTGGCCGGTCGTGGACACCTGGCGGCACGGCGGGAACGTCGCGCGGCAGTGGAGATAGAGGAGATCGCGCTCGGCTCGATGCGTGCCCGGATGGCGTCGTTGCGGCACGGGCACGCGCTGCCTGACCTGGCGAAAAGAGTGGTCGCGGGCGATTTGGATCCCTATATGGCGGCGAGTGAGCTAATGGCCGGTCTCGATGCGTCGACACGTCCCGGCTAGCTCCGGACCGTGACGCCAGATCTTGCCAGCGGGGAGAGACAAGAACGCCCAGACGTCTTAGTGTGTGCGCGCGGGGAAGAAACGCCGGGCGCCACGATCACAGCGTGACCGGCATGCGCTAGCCAGGGGAGGGTGAGCGTGTCCGGGTGGTTTGTCGCGCTGCGCGGGATCTTTTCTCGGCCCGGCCGGTCGGCGTTGGTCATGCTGCTCGCGGCGATCGCCGGCGCGGCCACCGTCATCGCACCCGCATACAGTCGGGCCGCGCAGCACGCCGTGCTCGTCGACCAGCTCGCGGCGGCTCCGGCCGACGCGACAAGGCTGCGGCTGCGGATCGGCGCGGACCCCCAGGAACCCACCCGAACCGCTGCGGTCAAGGCTGAGCTGCGGCAGATGCTGAACCCGCTCACCACTCTCTTGCCGGTGCTCGACGAGCCGATCGGCACCACGGAAGCCGACGTGGTGGCCCGGCGACGAGCCTCGAATGTCAGGTCGACGGCCGTCGGTGCGGCCGTCGACCTGACGACCCGGCTCGTCGCCCGCGACGGAGTCTGCGCGCACCTGACCATCACCAGCGGGAAGTGCGCCGACGATTCGGGCACCGTCGTGCTCAGCGACCGATCGGCCCGCACCGGCCAGATCAGCGTCGGTGACGAGATCACCGTGCGGGCCGCAGGCGTCACCGACCCGCGCGGCGGCCGGGCGCTGCGGGTCGTCGGACTCTACGCGGTCAGCGGGGCCACCGACCCGTACTGGAATGGGCATGGGTTCTTCTCCGGCGGGTCCGCTCCGGACTCGCCGGATCCGCAGCACGCCGACGCCGCCTTCGTCGGCCAGGACAGTGACGTCGCCGTGGCCCACGCGCCACTCACCCACTGGCTCGACATCGCGGTGCGCACGGCAGCGATCCGGCTCGACGACCTCGCCGGGCTGACTGCCGAGCTCGCACGACTCGACACCGCAGTCAACTCAGCACAGTGGAGCATCACCACCGGCCTGCCCGCCGTGCTCGCCGACGTCGCATCTGAGCAGCGCGCGCTCGACCGCACCGTGCCCATCATCGCCGTCCCGTTGGTGCTCGTGAGCTGGTTCGTCCTCATTCTGCTGATCACCGCCCTCGCCGAGGAGCGTGCCCCCGAGGTGGCCGCCGCCCGCATGCGCGGATTCGGCGTGCGGCGGGCCGCCCGGTTCGGCCGGCGAGAGCCCCTCGTCCTCGTCCTGATCGGGGTGGCTCTCGGCGTCGGCGGAAGCATCGGGCTCATGCGACTCGTCACCCGGGTGACACTGCCGACCCCAGTGCCGATGGAGTGGCGCTGGCCACTGTTGGTCGCCGCCGGAGCCGCGTTCGTCACCGCCTATCTGTCCGTGCGCCTCGCCAGCGCGGGCGTCTTCGCCCGGCCGGTGCTCACCCTGCTGCGCACCACTCCCAACCAACGCCGACGCCGCACCGGTGCGGCCGAAGCGGCTCTCGCGGCGCTCGCCGCAGCATCGCTCGTCGCGGCCTCGCGCGACCGGACCCAGCCACTCGCGCTGCTCACCCCCGCGCTGATCGCGTTCGTCGCAGGGGTCGCGACCGGCGGATTCACCCATCTGTGGTCGCGACTGCGGATCCGGCGCCACGCGAAACGAGGTCGAGTCACGGGACTGCTCGCCCACGCGAGCCTCGCCCGGCGGCCCGCCGGGCGGCGAGTGACGGTGGTCGTCACCGTCGCAGTCGCGCTGCTCTCCTTCGCCGCGACTGCCTGGGACGTGGCCTCGCAGGCCCGCCAGCGGATCGCCACCGACGCCATCGGCGCGCCACGCATGCTCCAAGTCACTGCGGCGCAACCCGACGCGCTGATCAGCGCGCTGCGAGCCGTCGACCCCGGTGGCCACACGATGCCGGTGGTGCGCGCCACCGAACGCTATGGCGACCAGAGTGTGGAGTTGCTCGCCGTCGACACCGACGCGATCGCCGAAGTCATGTTGTGGCGGGGCCGCAGCCGAGAGGACGTGACGGCGCTCGCCACCCGGTTGCGGCCCGGTCGCGTCGATCCCCTGCCGGTCACCGAGACGATCACGATCGACGCGACCGCGCGAGCCGTCTCAGGCACGCCGCATCTCGCCGCGCTCATCAGCGCCGGCAGCGACGTCGCCAAGCCGGTCGACCTCGGCGCGATCGTCGCCGGCCACCAGACCTACCGGGCCACTGTGCCGGCGTGTTCGACCGGATGCCGACTCATCGGCGTCGCGATCATCCGACCAGCGGGCGGGACGAATCGCATCTCCGCAGCGCTCACCCTCACCAGCGTGGGCAGCCGGTCCGGATCGCTCGCGACGGCCTTCGACGTCGCCGGCCGGTGGCGTGTCGACCCGAGCCGCGCCCCCGGCGCTCGGGTCACCCTGCGCCCGGGTCGGCAGTTGGAGATCGAGGTCACGTCGGCCGAACCCGGCGACGTGGTCGTCGAATATGCCGAAACTCCCGCTGCGGTGCCGATCGCGCTCGCCGGCCCAGCCCCAGCCGACGACACCGCCACTGCCGACTTCACCTTTCCTGCCCTCGGCGAGCAGCCACAACGATTCACTGTCGTCGACCGGCCCGCCACGGTGCCTCGAGCGGGTCGACGGACGCTGCTCTTCGACCTCGACACCGCCGTGCGTGCCATCCAACACACCACCGGTGGAGCCGACAACAGTCGACTGCGTTATGAGGTCTGGGCCACCACCGACGCACCCACCGACCTCGCCGATCGGCTCGGCGCGGTGGGAGTGACGGTGCTCAAAGAAACCAGCCTCGCCGACGAAGAGGGCCGGCTCGCTCGGGGAGCTTCCGCACTCGGACTGCGTCTCGCGCTCGGCGCTGGTGTCGTGGCACTGGTGCTCGCCGCGCTCGCGGTTGCATTCACCAGCTTCGTCGGCGCAACCGCGCGGCGCAGTGAGCTCGCCGCGCTGGGCGTCGCTGGCGTGCCGCGCACCACGCTGCGTCGCGCGGTGATTCGAGAATATCTGCACCTGCTGATGTTGCCGCTCGTCGCGGGTCTCGCCGCCGGAGTCGTCGGCGCGGTGCTCATCGCGCCAGGACTTCCGCTGGTGGCCGCCGACACTGCGGTCGGCTCGCTCACGTTGCCGCCACGGCCAGGGATGTTGACGAGCGCCGCCGCGGTCATGGCCGTGACCTTGATCATCGTGGCGTTTCCGGCATTGCGGCTGGTCAGCCCTGCGGCGGGCCGTCGGCGGAAGGAGGACCAGCCATGAGTGTCGGGCACGTCAGGCCGACGGCGGTGCCATCACGGCCGGGGCCGGGCATCGCGGTCAGCTGTCGAGGCCTGGTCTATATCTATCGGCGGGACGGATATGACGTCGTCGCGCTCGCCGGCGTCGACCTCGACCTCGCGCCCGGGGAGTCGGTGGCGCTGCTCGGGCCCTCGGGGTCGGGCAAGTCGACCCTGCTCGCCGTGCTCGCCGGCCTGCTGCCGCCAGCCGCGGGCAAGTTGACCATCGGTGCGCACGACGTGGCCAAGGCGAGCCAAGCGGACCTCGCGCGGATGCGCGCCACGTCGGTGGGACTCGTGCTGCAGGGCGCGACACGCAACCTGCTTCCCTATCTGTCCGCCGAACAAAACGTGCGCTTCGCCCGGCGAGCCGCCCCCGCGCAGCGGCGGCGTGCGCTGCCCGCCGCCGCGGATGTGCTGGGACTCGTTGGTCTCGGCGCGCGAGCCAAACTCGGGCTGCGGCCACAGCAACTCGCCCCGGGGGAGCGGCAGCGGCTCGCGGTCGCCGTCGCGCTCGCGAGCCAACCGGGACTGCTGCTCGCCGACGAGCCGACGAGCCAACTCGACTCGCGGTCGCGTGATGACGTGGTCGCCGCGATCGAAGCCGCGCACCACGTGGGGACCACCGTCGTGATCGTGACTCACGACCCGGCGGTCAGCGCCCGGATGGGCCGCACCGTGACAATCCGAGATGGCCGGGTCGGTGCCGAGGGCCTGCGCGGCGGCGAGGACTTCGCGGTCGTGGGTCGTGACGGGTCGGTGCACCTGCCGATGGACGTGCTTTCAAGCCTCGGCCCGGGGCGCTTGGTCCGGGTCGTCGCGGAGGCTGACGGCACCGCCCGGCTCATGCCCGCCCCCGAACCCGAACAACGGTTCGCCCGGCCGGCGCAGCAGGCCCGCCCGGTGCAGGCCACCCGCCCGGTGCAGCCCGGTCCACAGCCGACAGAAAGGCCGCCGCAACGCCCGCCGCATCGCGGCGAGACGGCCCGGGGCGAGGCTGCTCGGGGACTGCCCGAAGTGGACGCGGCCGACTATGCCGGACTTGACCTGTGGGAAGGGCAATAGGCGATGGGAGCCTCTCTGGTTTTCGACCGGGTGAGCGTCGCCTATGGGCGCGCTGCCGTGCTGCACGAGGTCAGCGCGACCATGGAGCCGGGTCGGATGGTCGCGGTGACGGGTCCGTCCGGGGCGGGCAAGTCCAGCCTGCTCTGCGTCGCGGCCGGCCTCGTGGCCCCGTCGGCGGGTCAGGTCACGGTGGGCGGGGTGCCGCTGAGGGATCGCGACTATGCCCTCGCCGCGCAGGTCGTGCTCGTGCCGCAGGACAACGGACTCGCGCCGGTGCTTACCGCGCAGGAGAATATTCAGGTCGCGTTGCTCGCCAACGGGGTGGTGGCACCGACCGCCCGCCAACGCTCGCTGACCTGGCTGGAAGCGGTGGGCTTAGGGGAGCAGGCCGGTCAGCTCGTTGAGGAACTCTCCGGCGGGCAGGCGCAGCGCGCCGCAGTCGCACGGGGCCTCGCACTCGGCGGGTCAGTGCTGCTCGCCGACGAGGTGACCAGTGAACTCGACGCGCCCAACCGGCTGCGGGTGATGGACCTGCTGCGCGAGCAGGCCCGGCGAGGGGCCGTCGTGCTCTTCGCCACCCATGATCCGGAGGCCGCCGCGGCGTGCGATGGTGAACTGCGCCTGCGGGACGGGCGTGCCGACGTGGTTCGCTGACGCCGGGACACGGCAAAGCGAGGAGACGCGATGACAGCTCGGGTGGTCGTCGTGACCGGCGGTGCCCGCGGAATCGGGCTGGCGATCGCCACCGCGCTCGCCGCCGCAGGCGACAGGGTTGTCATCGGCGACCTCGACCGTTCGCTCGTGACCGCGCGGGCTCGCCAGATCGGCGGCTGGGGCTTTTCGCTCGATGTGCGCGACGATGCGTCGTACACGCGTTTTCTCGCCCGGGTCATCGCGGAGGTCGGGCCGGTGGACGCGCTGATCCACAACGCGGGGGTCGCCTTGCCGGGCGATTTCGTGGGCTCCGACGTGGCGGGGCAGGACCTGCAGATCGACGTCAACATCCGTGGCGTGCTGCGAGGGTCGCGACTGGTTCTGCCCCTCATGCTGGCGCGCGGACAGGGGCGGGTGGTCACGGTCGCATCGGCGGCCGGAGTCATTCCGGCCCCGGGGGCGGCGGTCTATTCGGCGACGAAACACGCCGTGGTGGCGTTTCATCACGCCGTCCGGGCCGAACTGCGTGGCACCGGCGTGGCACTTACCGCCGTGCTGCCGACCGCGGTCTCCACGGAGATGTCGGCCGGCCTGCGCATGCGGGGGCTGCCGACCGTCACGCCGGACGTGGTCGCGCGGGCCGTCGTGCGGGTGCTCGCCCGCCGTCGCCCGCCGTCGACGGTGATGGTGCCGTGGTGGCTGCGGCCGGTCGCGATGGCAGACGCGGTGAGCCCGCAGTGGCTGCGTGACCTGGCTCGTCGGGTGGCGTCGGTTGATCCAGTGACCGATTCGGTCGCGTGGGAGTCCTATCAGCGTCGGGTCGTCCGCCAACTTCGCACGCGCGACCTAGGATCGAGCCAGCGCTCACGAGGCGCGCTCACCACACCACCCGGCCCACCCGGCGAAGGGACCCCCGATGGACGCTGATGAGATCGACTCCGGCCGCCAGCACTGGCAGAGCCGTTTCGACGCCGCACGGGTGCGTGGCGCCGACTTCACGACGGTCTCCGGCATGCCGGTCGATCCGGTCTATGGGCCGCCGGCCGGCGCCGACGTGCCCGGTTTCGAGCGGATCGGCTGGCCCGGCGAATATCCTTTCACCCGGGGGCTCTATCCGACCGGCTATCGCGGCCGGACCTGGACGATTCGCCAGTTCGCCGGTTTCGGTAACGCTCGACAGACAAACGAGCGTTATCAGATGATTCTGCGCGCGGGCGGGGGCGGGCTGTCGGTGGCGTTCGACATGCCGACTCTCATGGGCCGCGACTCCGACGAGCCGCAGGCGCTCGGCGAGGTCGGGCACTGCGGGGTGGCGATCGACTCGGCCGCCGACATGGAGGTGCTCTTCGAATCCATTCCGCTCGCCGAGATCACGACGAGCATGACGATCTCCGGGCCGGCCGTGCCCATCTTCTGCATGTATCTGGTCGCCGCCGAGCGGCAGGGCGCGGATATCTCCACATTGGATGGCACGCTGCAGACGGACATCTTCAAGGAATACATCGCGCAGAAGGAGTGGCTGTTCGAGCCCGAACCCCACCTGCGCCTCATCGGTGACCTCATGGAGTTCTGCGCGGAGCGAATTCCGCGCTACAAACCTCTGTCGGTCTCCGGCTATCACATCCGCGAGGCGGGTTCGACGGCGGCGCAGGAGCTCGCATATACGCTCGCCGACGGCTTCGCCTACGTCGAGCTGGGCCTCTCCCGGGGGCTAGACGTCAACACCTTCGCCCCCGGCCTGTCGTTCTTCTTCGACTCGCACATCGACTTCTTCGAGGAGATCGCGAAGTTCCGGGCCGCGCGTCGGATCTGGGCCCGCTGGCTTCGCGAACGCTACGGGGCGACGAGCGAGAAGGCGCTGTGGTTGAAGTTTCACACCCAGACCGCTGGCGTGTCTCTCACGGCGCAACAACCCGTCAACAACGTGGTACGCACAGCGTTGGAGGCCCTCGCGGCGGTGCTCGGTGGCACCAACTCGCTGCACACGAACGCACTCGACGAGACGCTCGCGCTGCCGTCCGACACCTCGGCCGAGATCGCCCTGCGCACCCAGCAAGTGATCATGGAGGAGTCGGGGGTGACGAACGTCGCCGACCCGCTCGGCGGTTCGTGGTATGTCGAGGCGCTCACCGACAAGCTCGAGGCGGAGGCGGAGCAGATCTTCGCCCGAATCATCGAGCTCGGCGGCGGGGCCGATCGTGGCCACGCCATCGGACCGATGACCAGCGGCATTCTGCGGGGAATCGACGACGGCTGGTTCACCGCCGAGATCGCCGAGTCAGCCTTCGCCTATCAGCAGGCCGTGGAACGAGGGCACAAGAAGATCGTCGGCGTCAACTGTCACACCAGCACGTTGGCCCAGGAACTGGAGATCCTGCGCATCTCGCACGAAGTCGAGCTGGAGCAGCAGCGCCTGCTCGCGCAGCGTCGCGCGGACCGCGACAACGCCCGAGTTGAGGCGTCGATCGCCGCGATGGTCGACATCGCCAAGGGGAACGGCAACCTCATCCCGCCGATGCTCGACGCCGTGCGGGCCGAGGCGACACTCGGCGAGATCTGCGGCGCCCTGCGCGAGGTGTGGGGCGTCTATCGTGAGCCGGCGCGGTTCTAGCTCATCACTGCGTGCCACACTAGATAACCATGGACCCACGCACCAGCTCATCGATCTTCACCCGCGGCGCGGTCGACCTCAGCGCCCTGCGGGACCGGCCGACCGCGACCCGTTCCGGCGGAGGAGCGGCCGGAGCCGTTGGCGGCTCCTCCGAGGCCGGTCCGGGCGCGTCCCGCCCGGCCTCCGGAGGGGTGACGATCATCGATGTAACTGAAGCCACATTCCAGAGTGAGGTGCTCGAACGCTCGCTCACCACGCCGGTCGTCGTCGACTTCTGGGCCGACTGGTGTGGCCCCTGCAAACAGCTCTCCCCAGTGCTGGAGAAGCTCGCCATCGAGGGCGCCGGCGCATGGGTGCTGGCCAAAGTCGACGTCGACGCGAACCCGCGCATCGCCCAGGCTTTCCGGGTGCAGGGAATCCCCATGGTCTATGCGGTCGTCGACGGGCAGCCCGTCGACGCATTCACCGGCGTGGTGCCCGAAGCGCAACTGCGCCAGTGGCTCGACTCGATTCTGCAATCCGCCGGGGTCGAGGTGGAGACCCCCGAGGACCCGGAACTTATCACCGCCGACGACCTGCTCGTCGATGGTGACCTCGACGGGGCGGAGCGGGCGTACAAGAAGATCCTTTCGGACCGGCCCGCGGAGGCCTCGGCGATCGCCGGCCTAGCCCAGGTGACGCTGCTTCGCCGCGTCGACGGAGTCGACTCGGCCGCCGCGTTCGCCGACGCCGACGCGAAACCCGACGACCTCGCCGCGCAGGGCCTCGCCGCCGACCTCGAGGTCATCAGCGGACAAGCCGAGCAGGCGTACGCCCGAATGGTCGCGCTCGTCCGCCGGGTGAGCGGCGCCGACCGAGACGCCGCACGCGTGCACCTCGTCTCGCTCTTCGCGGTCGCGGCACCCGACGACCCAGCCGTCGCCGCGGCTCGGCGGGCCTTGGCGAGCGCGCTCTTCTAAAAACCCATGGCCGAGCACGCTGCCCCGCCAGCGTGCTCGGCGCGGGACAGCCGAGGATGTGCGGGAGTGGTTCACGACGCGGTTCGACGCGACCGCCGCAGGTGGAGGTGAGGCGTGCGCCGCATCGCTGTGCTCGACGCGCCATCCAACCTGGGGCTGCGTCCGCCCACCATCTCGTCGGTGCCCGGCTGCGCCAAGGCCCCCGGAGCGTTGCGCGACCACGGGCTGCTCGCCCGTCTCGGCGCCCGCGACGCCGGATGCCACACGCCACCCCGCTTCGACCCCGGCGAGTGGCAACCCGGCGACGGGGTGAGTCAGGCCGCGGAGATCGCGGCCTATTCCGTGCGGCTCGCGGACCGGATCAACGCGATCATCGCCGCAGGCGACTTCCCCCTCGTGCTCGGCGGCGACTGCTCCATCGGCGTCGGGTCCGCGCTCGCCATGAACCGCATCGGCACGCAACGACACTGCCGTGTCGGGCTCATCTATGTCGACGCGCACTCCGACTTTCGACACCCCGGCAACGCGCCTGTGGTCGGCGCCGCCGCCGGCGAGGCGCTCGCCCTGATCACTGGGCGAGGCCAGTCTGAACTCGCCGGCCTCGAACAGCGTCGACCCTATGTGCAGGATCGCGACGTCGTCCTCATCGGATTGCGGCCCGCCGACGAATATCGCATGGACCTGCAGGCCAGCGGGTTCGCTCTGCGTCCAGTTCCCGAGGTGCGCACCAATGGCGCCGCGCGCACCGCTGCGTGGGCGCGTGGGCAGGTCGCCGACTGCGGTGGCTATTGGGTGCACCTCGACGTCGACGTGCTCGACCCGTCGGTCATGCCGGCCGTTGACGCTCCCACCGCCGGCGGCATCGCCTATTCGGAGCTGGAGCTCCTGCTGCGCGGGTTGACGGGGGCGTCGGAGTGCCTCGGTGTGGAGGTGACAGTCTTCGACCCCGACTTCGACCCCGACGGCATCTACGCCAGCGATCTCGCCAGCGCCCTCGTCTCCGGACTCTCCACAGTGGGCAACGCGCCTCCGCTTGCCGCCGCCAATCCAACGGTCAGGTCACCCGAGCTCGGTTCCGACCGTTCCGCGGGACAGATCGGGCTTGCTAGCGGCGATGAGTTGACCGATGCCTCCCCAGACGCGGAGTTCGAGGTGGCGGCGGAGCCTCCCGCAGCCTTGCAGTCCACTATGGAGGCAGTATCGGTCGTGGAACCTGAGTCGGTGCCAATATCTCAGTCGGACCCAGAACCGGCGGCCGCAGATGTTGAGCCGGACCCAGAACCGGCGGCCGCAGCAGGCGAGCCGGCCCCGGAACCTGTGACTGTGGTCGACAGTCCCGCTCCGCGAACCGGACCGGGCACGCCGAACCAGCGTCGTCGGGGAGCCCGTCGTCGAGCACACCGTTAGTGTGCGGGCCGGCGCGTCGCCCCACCGCATGGGCCGGGCGCGACCGCCGCACTGGGTCTACCTCGATGAGTATTAGGTCCGACGTTGTGTCACCTGGATTAGACGCCGCGTTCGTACAGGAACCTAGCAAGTACGTTACCTGCCCGCATTTCTGGTAGTGTCGGCGCCTCGATCAACCTCTCGAGCCTTCCTCCCAACAGCCTGCAGATCATCCCGCCGGTCGTGAGACCGTCGGGCCGCGGTAAACCGCCAACAGTGATCGCCAGTCTGCGGCCAGGAGCCCCCATGAAGCCGGTCAGCAGGACTTTCCCCCGTCGTGCACAGTAAAGGCGGGCATCGGAGAACCATTCTTCGACGAATCCAACCTCGGACAAAAGCTCGCGCGCCGAATCGAGGTCGTGGTCGAATCCTTGATAGCGAGCTATCTGGCCCGCAGCCGACCGTTCATGCAGGAAGGCGTGCTGGAAGCAGAAGGCCGGCAGACTCTTCGAGACGTAGTCTCCCGGGTCTCCGTCTTCCAGAAAGACGACCGGGGGTGGTTGTCGATCCTGTCCCAGGTGCAGTCCCAATCCTTCGAAGACGTCACCCACCGCGAATGGAACGCAGTTGTCGAATTCTAGTGGCGGGTCCTCGTGCCTCGACTCTTCATAGTAGTCAAGAACGCTGCCTATCGTGGTGTCTGCTCCCTCGGTGTTGAAGAGACCACCGTCACATTGACCCATCGTGCGAAGAAACTCCAGGTAGACGTCGGGCAGATCTTTCCCCAATAGCCTTTGAAGCTCTTCGATGTCGCGCTCTTTTGCTGGTTCTATGACAGACGGATACTCCCTGTCATAAGAGGAGATCCACCGGACGAGCCGTTCTGTCCACACTAGGCAGGTCGGCCTCAGTCAAAGAGCTCGGAGATAAAGCTCTTGTGCTTGCGATGCCCATGCTGGCGATACACCGGATATTCGTCCGAGTCGTGGTCATGGTGGCGCCGCGGCGGCTGATAGGCGCCCGGCTGAGCATAAGGGGCCGGTTGCGCATAGGGAGCCGGCTGCCCGTACGGCGTCGGTTGCGCGTAGTGCCCGGGTTGGGCGTATCCGGCCGGCGGTGCGGGAGGAACAGGTGGCGCGGGAGGAGCGGCCGCCTGCGGTGGGCGCCCGGCGGTCGAGGCGTTCCACGTCGCCTCCGCGTCGATGAGACGCTCCATCTCGCCGCGGTCGAGGAAGATCCCCCGACACTCTCCGCACTGGTCGATGGTGATGCCGTTGCGTTCGTACTGTCGCATCTCGCCGTGGCATTTCGGACAGGTCATGGACATGACTCGACGATACCCGTCAGACCTGCCGGCCGGCCACCACGCGCCGGGAGCTCGCGACGCTGCGCGCATCCCGGCACGTGATAACGGTCGCGGGTCACGGCGCGGCGGTGCGCACCAGGGTCCGGATCTGCCGCAGCAGCACGGACAGCGCGGCGAGGTCGGCGTGGGAGTCGTCGAAGTCGTCGAGGGCGGCCCGGGTGCGTGCGACGGCGGGATCGTTGGCCTGCTCCCACTGCGTCACCTGCTCCTCGGGGCTCGCGCTGCGGGTCCGATGACCCGAGCACCTCCGTGGTGAGCGCGGCCAGCGCGGCGTAGAGGTCATAGCGCAACGCCATGCGGGCCAGCGTCTGCCACCGGTCGAGGCGGGGCAGAGAGGAGATGAGCGACAGCAGATCGTCGACCCGGAAGCGGTCGGAGAGCACGTAATAGACCCGAGCCACCTGGTCGAGATCACGCCCCGTCTCCCGGGCCACCTCAACCACGTCGAGCAGCCCGAAGCTGTAGAACACCCGGGTCGACCATTGAGCTATGTCGCGGGGGATGCCCCGCTCGGCGACCGTGGTGACATAGGCGCTGAGACTGTCGCGCTCCCGACCCTGCAAAAGCTCGTCGAGCTTCGGCAGCAGGGCGGTGACTCCCGGTCCGAGCCGCGCGATCTCCGTGGAGACATCGATAGGCGTACGCCGACTCGTGACCAGCCATCGCACGGCGCGATCGACGAGTCGTCGAATCTCCAGCAGCAGGGTCGTGAGCGAGTTCGCCGGAGCGTGGTTATCCAACTCCTCGATCGCTCGCCACAGCTCGCGGAGACCATAGATGTCGCGCACGACGATGTAGGCGCGGATCACGTCGGCGGGGCTCGCCCCGGTCTCCTCGACCGCACGGAAGATGAAGGTGGTGCCGCCCCGGTTGACGGTCTCGTTGACGAGTTCGGTGGTGATGATCTCGCGGCGGAGTGGGTGATTCGTCATTCGGTCGGCGAACCGTTCCCGCAGCGGGGTGGGGAAATAGGCCGCGACAACGTCGCGGGTCCAGTCGTCGTCGGGCAGCGCAGACTCGTTGATCTCACGCTCCATGACGATCTTTGTGTGCGCTAGGAGGACCGCGAACTCCGGCGCGGTGAGGCCGACGCCGAGCCCGGCCCGGGCCTCGAGCTCCTGGTCAGAGGGCAGCGACTCCAGCGTCCGGTCGAGCTGGCCCAATCGCTCCATCTCGCTGATCATGCGTCGATGCACGGGCAACAGAGTCGACGCCTGTGCCCGCGCGGCCGCGAGGGCGCAGACCTGCTCATAGTTGTCCCGCAACACGAGCTGGGCGACCTCGTCGGTCATGGTGGCGAGCAGCTCGTCGCGTTCGGTGCGGGACAGCGACCCGTCGGTGATCGACTCGCCGAGGAGCACCTTGATGTTGACCTCGTGGTCGGAGCAGTCGACGCCAGCAGAGTTGTCGATGAAGTCCGTGCAGATGCGGGCGTGCCGGACTCCGTCGACGAAGCGTCCGCCGGCGGCCGCATATTCGATGCGGCCGCGCTGGGTCAAGCCAAGGTTGCCGCCCTCGCCCACGACCATCGCCCGCACCTGAACCCCGTTGATCCGGAT
This sequence comes from uncultured Actinomycetota bacterium, assembly GCA_963736695.1. GTDB lineage: Bacteria > Actinomycetota > Actinomycetes > Mycobacteriales > Micromonosporaceae > CAVTPU01. The sequence continues at coordinate 1,249,451 of CAVTPU010000001.1, read as the reverse complement.
CCAGTCGTTGGTCTTGTCGCCGACCTCGGCGTTGCTTTCGGCGCTCGCTTTGACATAGGTGCCGATCCCGCCGTTCCACAGCAGATCGATCGGGGCCTGAAGAATGGCGCGGATAAGGTCGGCGGGTGACAACGACACCACAGTCGCGTCGTCGATGCCGAGGGCGAGGCGCACCTGATCGGTGAGCGGGATCGCCTTGGCGGTGCGGGGAAAGACGCCACCGCCGGTCGAGATCAGCGCCCGGTCGTAGTCGTCCCACGATGAGCGGGGCAGGTCGAACAGTCGTTGCCGTTCGGCGAACGAGCGGGCCGCGTCCGGCGTGGGGTCGAGGAAGATGTGTCGGTGATCGAAGGCCGCGACGAGCCGGATGTGTTCGCTGAGCAGCATTCCGTTGCCGAAGACGTCACCGGACATGTCACCGATCCCGACGACGGTGAAGTCGTCAGTTTGGGTGTCGATGTCCATCTCCCGGAAGTGGCGTTTGACGGACTCCCACGCGCCGCGAGCGGTGATGCCCATCTTCTTGTGGTCATAGCCGGCGGATCCGCCGGAGGCGAAGGCGTCACCGAGCCAATAACCGAAGTCGAGGGATATCTGGTTCGCGATGTCGGAGAACGTCGCGGTGCCCTTGTCGGCGGCGACGACGAGGTAGGGGTCGTCGTTGTCGTGTCGCACCACGTCGGGCGGCGGCGTGACGACTCCGCCGACGAGGTTGTCGGTGACGTCGAGCAGTGCCGAGACGAATTCCCGATAGCAGGCGACCCCTTCGGCGTGGAACGCGTCGCGTTCAGTCGGCGCCTGCTTGAGGACGAAACCGCCCTTGGCGCCGACGGGCACGATCACCGCGTTCTTCACCATCTGGGCCTTGACCAGGCCAAGAACCTCGGTGCGGAAGTCGTCCCTCCGGTCTGACCAACGCAGGCCGCCACGTGCGACCGGGCCGAATCGCAAGTGCACGCCCTCAAATCGGGGCGAATAGACGAAGATCTCAAACCGGGGTCGCGGCGCGGGCAAGTCGGGCACGGCCTGCGGGTCGAGTTTGAACGCGACGTAGGGTTTCGGCCGCCCGTCGTGGGTGCGTTGGAAGAACGACGTGCGCAACGTCGCCATGATCAGCGTCAGATATGACCGCAGGATGCGGTCCTGATCGAGAGACTCGACCTCATCGAGCGCCCGGCGGATCGACTCGACGAGTTCCGTGGCGTGCCGGTCACGATCATCGGTGCCGGCGAGAGTCGGATCGAAGCGGGCCTCGAAGAGGGCCACTAGCTTCGCCGCGATCTCCGGATAGGCCGCGAAGGTCGCGGCCACGGACTCCTGGGTGAAGACGCTGCCGGTCTGGCGCAGATATTTCGCATAGGAACGCAGCACGACCACCTGCCGCCAGGTGAGTCCGGCCCGCAACACGAGTTCGTTGAAGCCGTCCACTTCGGCCTCGCCCCGCCACGTGGCGGAGAAGGCGTTCTCCACCTTGTGCCGCACCTCGACGAGGTCACGGGCGCCGGTTGGCAGACGAAGCCCGAAGTCGTAGATGAATATCGAGCCGTCCCGCCGTCGGACCTCATAGGGGCGCTCATCCTCGACCTGCACGCCCAGCGAGTGCAGCACAGGCAGCACGTCGGTGAGGGTCATCGGCTCGGCGAGCCGGAACACCTTGAACCGCACGTCCCGGTCGTTCTTGCGGCGACGGAACAGGTGCACGACCAGTTCCCTCGGCTCGTCGAGCAGCTCCATCGCGGCGATGTCCTGCGTGGCCTCGTGCGAGGTGTGCGCGTCTTTGTAGTTCTCCGGCAGCGCCCGCAGATAACGGTCGAGCAGGGGTTGGGCCAGTTCCTCGTCGAGGCGTCGGTGCAGGGCGACGGTGAAGTCGTCATCCCACAACCGTGTCGCGTCGGCGATGAGCGTCGACAGGGCCTCGGCGTCGATGTCGCCGAGCGCTGCCCCCGGTTCGGTGCGCACGATGAAGTGGATGCGGGCGAGCACGTTGTCGCTGACCCGGGTGGTGTAGTCGACACCCATTCCGTTGAGATCGCGCAGCAGGATCTCCTGAATGCGCAGCCGCGACGCGGTAGTGAACCGGTCCCGCGGCAGATAGACCAGACACGAGATGAACCGGCCGTAGAGGTCCTTGCGGGCGAAGACCTTGACCTGTCGCCGCCCGGCGAGCCGCAGCACCCCCATGACGGTTCGGAAGAGGTCGTCGGTGGAGATCTGGAAGAGCTCCTCCCGCGGATAGTCCTCGAGGATGGCGAGCAGGTCCTTGCCGCTGTGTGAGCGGGGGCTGAGCCCGGACCGGGACAGCACCTCGGTGACCTTGCGTTTGATGACCGGCAGCTCGCGCACCGAGCTCAGGTAGGCGGCCGAGGAGAACAGGCCGAGAAACCGGCGCTCGCCGACGACCGCGCCCGACTCGTCGAAGATCTTGAAACCGATATAATCCAGGTACGCGCCGCGGTGCACAGTGGATCGAGAATTGGCTTTCGTGATGATGAGCAGCCGGTGCTCCATCGCGTGCTCATAGGCTTCGTGGCTCATCGACGACAACACCCGCGCACCGCTCGGGTCTTGGCGCAGGATGCCCAGCCCGGTGCCGATGACCGCCTCCAGCACCCGGGCGCCGGTGGCGTCGGTGACCAGGCGGTACTCCCGGTAGCCGAGGAAGGTGAAGTGATCGTCGGCGAGCCAGCGCAGCAACGCGATCGAGTCGGTGATGTCCTTGTCTGGCACGGGGAGCGGTGTGACGTCGAGTTCGTCGGCGAGAGCCCGGGCCTGCATGCGCATTCGCGGCCAGTCCTCGACCGCTTCCCGTACGTCGGTGAGCACTCGTTGGACCTCGTTGCGCAACGCGGCGACGTCGGCCTCGTCACTCACACGCCGGATCTCGACCCGGATCCAGCTCTCAATCATGTCGATCGGGGCCGGCGTCGTCGGGGTCGGTCTCCGGACACACCTCGATGAGCGCGCCGAGCGGTTCCCGTCGCACCACGACCAGCGGATGGACGAGCAGGTCGAGCTCGCGCCCCGCGCTGGTGACCGCGGCCGTGACCGAGTCGACCAGGAACGGCATGTCGTCGGTGACGATCACGAGAGCCGTGTAGTCCTCGCCCTGTTCGACCTGCAGCTTCAGTTGTCCGGCGAGACGCTGGCCCGCGAGCGCGAGATGATTCTGGGTGGCACGCAGCAGCTGCGTGGGAGTGTGCTCCTCAAGGTCTTCGTCGGCGACCAGCCGCCAATAGCGGTTGATCAGATCGGCGAGCTCCAAGCCGCTCCCGCCGGTCTCGGCCGCGAGCGCCATCGCGTCGGCGACGAGCCGGTCCCGATTGGGCGAGGGGTGGTGTAGGTCGGCGGTGTCGCCGACGCCGTCGTCGGCGTTATGGGTGACCCCGAGGCGGTCGTCGTCGTTGAGGAAGTTGTCGGATTCGCTGGCATCGTCGCCAATCACGTCGGGATCGACGTCAACGCTCGCGGAAGACCGGTTCATTGCGGGCTGCTCCTCTCGGCCACCACCACACTGTGGGGCCGTAGGTTCAGCCTAGAGGGTCACGGTGAGCCCTTACACCTCTACCAGGGGTGATCTTCGGCAGCGGTTCGCTCGTACCAAGGTGATCTTCGGCAAGGGTTCGGCGCGGTCGGCCGCGATGGGCCGACCGGCGATCGCCACAACCCGGGGCGACATGGTTGGATGGAGCTTCGTGGACGCCGACCCGAACGCCGACCCCGACCTCGTCATCGCCTGCGAACGTGTGAGCGTGAGCCGCGGTGGCGCCGACCTGCTCCGAGACCTCGACTGGCGGGTCGAGCTCGATGAGCGATGGGTGGTGCTCGGCCCCAACGGCGCGGGAAAGACCACGCTGCTCACCCTGGCCGCCGCCCGTCTGCATCCCAGCCGGGGGCGGGCACATGTGCTCGGCTCCCAACTGGGTCGGGTCGACGTGGCCGAACTGCGCACCCGGATCGGCCTGTGCAGTGTCTCCACACACGACGCTATCCCAACCGACGAGCGCGTCCTCGACGCGGTGATGACCGCCTCATGGGGCGTCTCCGGGCGGTTCCGCGAGGCCTATGACGTCCAGGACGCGGACCGGGCTCGGGACCTGCTCGACCAGTGGGGGGTCGCCGATCTTGCCGACCGACGCTACGGCACGCTCTCCGAAGGGGAGCGCAAACGAGTGCAGATCGCCCGGGCGTTGATGAGCGACCCCGAGTTGTTGCTGCTCGACGAGCCGGCTGCCGGGCTCGACCTCGGCGGCCGAGAAGACCTGGTGCGGCGACTGGCGGGCCTCGCCGCAGACCCCGACGCTCCCGCGTTGGTGCTCGTCACCCACCACGTGGAGGAGATCCCGCCCGGCTTCGACCACGCGTTGCTCCTGCGCGGTGGATCGGCCGTGGCCCAGGGACTCGCCACCCAGACCGTCACGAGCGACAACCTGTCGGCGGTGTTCGCCCTTCCGTTGCACGTCACCCACTCAGGCGGCCGGTTCAGCGCACGGCTCGTCTCCTGACTCAGGCTGGTCAGGAAATCCATTCCTCCCGGAACTGCTCCCGGGCCCGTTGAATCGCGCGCAGAGCCTTGTTCGCCTCGACGAGGTTGGCTTTCCAGAGGCACACATCGGTGCCATTGACCGTGATCCACAGCTCGTGTCGACGCTTCTCCAGATAGATCGCGAGCGGATCGAGCAGACCAACCCAGGCCACCGCCAGGAAGATCAGCGGAGCCGCGATGAGCCACCGCCAGACTCGATCGAGATGTCCCGACAACCCGGCTCCGCCGATCACGATCACGAGCGCGGCGGTTCCGAGCCCGGCGGTCAGGGCGCGGCTGCCCCGCTCGGCGTGGCGCCTGACGACCCAGGCTGAGGCGACCGTGCGGATACTGAATGATCCGGCCGCGCACCGGATCCAGTCGGTGGTGATCTGCAGTTCGTCGTTGCGAAACAAGAGAGCCATACGGACCCCGATCGATGTCAGACCAGTCGGCGCTATTGTGCCTCCCACGGGGCCTCGATGCGTAGGCTCAACGACGACCCTGGTTGAGGAGACAGTCATGACGCAGTTCGTGCAGCTCGAGATCGTCGACGGCATCGGGACGATTCGGCTCGATCGGCCGCCGCTCAACGCCCTGAACTCCGACATTCAGGAACAGCTGCGTGCTGCGGCCGCCGCCGCGTCCGACGACGATGCGGTTCGCGCCGTGATCGTCTACGGCGGGCCGAAGGTCTTCGCGGCCGGGGCGGACATCAAGGAGATGGCCACCATGTCCTATGTGGATATGGTGGCGAGAGCCGGTGCGCTGTCGGGCGCGTTCGACTCGGTGGCGCGCATCCCCAAACCCGTCGTCGCCGCGATCAACGGCTATGCCCTCGGCGGAGGTTGCGAACTCGCCCTCGCCTGCGATTGGCGGATCGCCGCGTCGGACGCCACCCTGGGGCAGCCCGAGATCGGCCTCGGCATCATCCCCGGAGCGGGCGGCACGCAGCGGCTCGCCCGTCTCATCGGTCCGGCCCGGGCCAAAGACCTCGTCATGTCGGGCCGGCGCGTCGCGGCCGACGAGGCGCTCGCCCTCGGCCTCGTTGATCGGGTGGTCCCCGCCGACGACGTCTACGACGCGGCGATCGCGATGATGCGTCCCTATGTGTCCGGACCCGCGCAGGCGCTACGCGCGGCGAAGGCCGCGATCGACGGCGGGCTCTCGATGGATCTCGCCGCCGGGCTGGCCTGGGAGAGTCAGCTCTTCGCCGGGCTCTTCGCCACCGCCGACCGGCAGGTCGGCATGGCCGCGTTCGTCGCCCGCGAAAAGCCCGACTTCACCGGCCGCTGACCGGGCCGGGCTGTGGTCCCTGCGCCGTAAGCTCGACCCCATGCCCGCCGAGGAACCCACCCTGCCCCAACCGGTCGTGCCACCGACAACGACGTCGCATTCGGCCGACGACGAGCCCACCCTCGTGCAGCCGTCGTCGGCCGAGACCGAGGTGCTGCCTCCCTCCGCCGCGCCCGAACCGGAACTGGAGAAGTGGGCCGGGCGGGTGATCCTGCCCCGTGAGCAGCCACCGGGGCAGCGGGGCAGGCCCGCTCCTCCGCCCGCCCCGACCCGCACCATGACACGTGTCACGACACGTATCACCGAGGCGATGCCGCCGGCCAGGCGAGGCGACCCCCGGTCGGCACAGTCACCGCCGCCCCCGCCGCCCCCGCCCGCCCGTCGAGGTCGGCTGCGCCGGTTCGTTCTCGCCCTCGTCGCCGTGGGACTGCTGCTCGCCGTCCCGGTGGTCTCCGCGTACGTGGCGTTTAAACTCACCTCGGGCGAGAATCCATTCGAGTGGCCGCCGAGCATCGACTACGAGAAGGTGTTCGGCTGATCGATGCTGAAGCGGTGTCGCCGGCGAGGTCGAATCGAGGGGCGGACGAGATGGGCGAAACGGTTGTTCCGGCGAGCGTCGACGGACATGGAGGCGTGCTGGCACTCGCGCAGCTCGCCCAATTCGGGGTCAGGGAGATGTTCACCCTCTCCGGTGGCCACGTCTTCCCGCTCTATGACGCGGCCCGGCAAGGAGTTCCCGGCCCGGACGGCGAGGTCGTCAACTTTCGAATCATCGACGTGCGCCACGAACAGTCCGCTGTCTTCGCTGCCGAAGCGGTGGCGAAACTTCAACGACGCCCCGGCCTCGCCGTGCTCACCGCCGGGCCCGGGGTGACCAACGGCATCTCCGGACTCACCTCGGCGCACTTCAACGGCGCGCCCGTCGTGGTGCTCGCCGGTCGAGCCCCACAGTTCCGGTGGGGCTCGGGCAGTCTGCAGGAGATCGACCACATTCCGCTCGTCGCGTCCGTCACCAAAGCCGCCGCGACGGTGACCTCCACGGACGAGATCCCGCGCGTCATCTACGAAGCGGTCAGCGAGGCGCTCATCGCGCCCCGTGGCCCCGCCTTCATCGACCTGCCACTCGACGTGCTCTTCGACCACGGCAGCGCCGAACTGACCAGACTGATCGGGATCGGGCGCACCGAGCCTGTGGAGAAGGAACTGGAACAGGCCGCTGCGCTGCTCGCCGGCGCTGAGCGGCCCGTGATCATCGCCGGGTCCGACGTCTACGCTGGCGCTGCGGTCTCCGCGCTACGCGAGCTCGCTGAGACGATGGACATTCCCGTCTTCACCAACGGAATGGGACGCGGAAGCCTCCCGCCGGGCCACCGACTCGCCTTCGCACGTGCCCGCCGGGCGGCGCTCAAGGGAGCCGACGTCATCGCCGTCATCGGCACACCGCTGGACTTCCGACTCAACTTCGGTGACTTCGACGACGCGAGCGTCATCCATATCGTCGACGCGGCGGCGAAGAAGGCCACCCACACCACGCCGACCGCCGCGCTCTCCGGTGACCTGCGGCTGATCCTGTCGTTGCTCGCCACGTGGCGCAGCCCGCAATCCCCCCACGACGACTGGGTGTCGTCACTGCGTCAGGTCGAGGACGCCGCGAGGGCCGCCGACGCCGCCGAGCTCGAATCCGACAGTGACCCGATCAAGCCGGCTCGGGTCTATGGCGAGCTGCGGCGCGTCCTCGGACCCGACGCCGTGACCATCGGCGACGGCGGCGACTTCGTCTCTTACGCCGGGCGCTATCTCGAACCGTCCCAGCCCGGAACGTGGCTCGATCCGGGCCCTTATGGGTGTCTCGGCACCGGCATGGGATATGCCATGGGCGCGCGGGTCACCTATCCAGATCGGCAGATCTGCGTGCTCATGGGCGATGGTGCGGCCGGGTTCTCCCTCATGGATGTCGAGTCGTTGGTGCGTCAGAACCTGCCTGTCGTCATCGTCGTGGGAAACAACGGCATCTGGGGGCTGGAGAAGCACCCGATGCGGGCGCTCTATGGCTATGACACCGCCGCGGACCTGCAGCCGGAGCTCGGCTATGACGCGGTGGTCCGGGCATTGGGCGGGGCGGGCGAGACGGTGCGTCGGCCGGCCGAACTCGGTGCCGCACTGCACCGCGCGTTCGACGCCGGCGTGCCATATCTGGTCAATGTCATCACCGATCCGACCGACGCCTATCCGCGCTCGGCCAACCTCGCCTAGCCCTGGTCCCGTTCGAGCGGCGTGGTCGGTCAGGGCCGAACCCGCCGCTTGTGTCGGACCCTCCATACGATGAGCCACAGCGGCACGCCGAGCGCGATCACCCATGGGAGAAGCCACCCGGCCACGGTCAACACGACGGAGACGGAGACGAGAAAGCCGTTCCACCCGTTGGCCAGTCCCGCGAGGAATCCGGTGCGCGGCTCGGCGGTGGTGCTGGGGGCATCCGGCCCACGCAGCCGCAGGGTGATCGTGGACAACGCCACGAGCCCGGCCAATGCCTCCCTTCGTTGGGTGAGCGAGGCCAGGTCGGCCTCACGGCGGGTCACTTCCGCCTCGAGGGAGACCACCTCGCCGATCGTGTTGGCGCGGGCCAGCAACGCGCGCACCCGGTTCACGCTCGCGCGTTGGGTCGCTAGGCGGGCGTCGAGGTCGACGACCGCCTCGGTGACGTCTTGTGTCTGCGCGGAACGGGCCTGCTCGACGCCGAGACGGCTGAGCTCGTCGAGCACTCCGCTAAACGAGTTGGCTGGCACCCGCAGCGTCAGCTCAGCCTCGGTCCGGTCGCCGTCGATGGTGCGTCGATCGGAGTCGATCAGACCACCGGCGCGGCCGGCGATGGCGATGGCGCGGTCGGCGGCCGCACGGACGTCGTCTGCCGTGACGGTGATCGAACCGGTGTAGATCAGCGCGCGTGCGATCGCCGGGACCTGTGGCTTGTTTGCCGCGCCGGCACCTGTTGCCGCATCGCCCGCGGCACCTACCGCGGCCGCGCCCGGAGCGGCCGCTTCTCCGCCGCCCGCCACGGTATCGACGGCGGGCGGCTGCGCGGTTGGCGAGGCCGGTGTATCGGCTGCGGAACACGCTCCCATGATCATGATTGCGGCGGCTGCCGCGATCGTCGCGCCGACACGATGCGGCGTCTGCTTCGCCATCTTTCCTCCCAGGGAACGCGCCCTCGATCGAGAGCGTGCCCACTTGGACGCTGCGGCGCCGCGCCGCGTTCCCCGTCAAGCGCGAAATATGCCCGCCGGTCCGAAGACGCAGCGGGCCGATTTCGCGGTGATAGTTATGGAATGGTGATGGTGACGCCGGTGATAGCGGCACCCGTAGTGGTATGCACCTGTGTCGGAAATTCCGTCACAACATTGCTGAGGCTATAAAACAGCCTGACGTCCTGCGTGTTGAATCCGTTTAGGGTGAAAGAGCCATCGGGCCGCACCGACGAATAGATCGCAGCGTTGTCGCCGGTCGCTGCGTCTCGCGCGAAGACGAGAACGCACTCCAGACATGTGCCCGTGGGCGCAGTCACTGTTCCGCTGATGCTCCCGGTTTGGGGAAGCGAGACGTTCACCGTAGTTGTTGCGCCCGCCGTCACCTGCACTGCGGCGGCGGACGCTCGGTTGGCTTCGCCGCCGGACCACACCCACGCATGGGTGCCGCTGTAGTCGGGAAAAGCGATCTTCCACTGATAGGGGCCAAGATCGCGGATCAGGTATTCGCCGTTTCCGGTGCAATCCGCAGTCATGTTCGGACCATAAGAACCCGCGGGCGCTGTGGGAGATGGGCAGACGTCGGGGACGCCCGCGCTGGTCTCCGCGTCGGTGATGACGCCGCTGACGGTCCCCGCGCCGTCGAGCTTGACGGTGACGGTGACGTGTGCGCCGGCCTCCGGGGCATAGATCTTGGCCAGCGCGGGATCGCCAGTCCCACCCCCGGTCGTCGACACCCACTGGGCGCCATGTTGGTGATCGTAGGGGGCCACGAAGAGCCGAAAACGTTCACGTGGGAAGAGGTTCTTCAGATCGATCTGCGCACCGCAGAAGCCGCCGCCCTCGATATCGTTGCGCACTGGGTCGGCCAAGGCGACGCAGGCCCCGTCAACGGGGACGCCGGTGGTCGCGTCCTGGAAATCGACATGAAGGCTGACCGACTTCTCCAGCCGCACCCTCACGGTCGTGGTGTTTCCCTCGGTGACAGCAACGGTGTCGAATGTGCCATTGACGTAGGTTTCATGAGGGTCGTAACCACTGCCCGAGTAGTTGCCCACCGTGAGGTTGCGAATTTTGGCGCGTCCGTCCGCGTCGGTGCAGGTCGTCGTGAACTGGACGGGCCCTTCCTGATGAGCGAAACAATAACCAGCGATCGGTCGTGCGGTGACGGCGTCGATTGTCTTGATAGTCAGATGCCCCACCGGTGGTCTCGTCATGTTGACGGTCGTCGTCGCGTTGGGATCGACCGTGAAGGCGGTGGCATCGCTGTCGTTGTCGGCGCCGTCGAACCAGAGAACCTGACCACTGGGAAAGGTGAATCTGGCCGTGTAGCCAGGGCCGGACTCGATGTGGTTGAAGAGATATCTTCCTCTCGGGTCGGTCGCAGTGTCGGCGACCCAGTTGCCGTCGTGGAGGAGTTGAACCCAGACATCGACGATGCCATCTCCGTCTTGTGACACGACTCGCCCAGCGACGATGCCGTATTCGACGGCCGTCGTCGAAACTCGACTTTCGGTCGAAGCCGTGACCAGTGTGGTTGCACTGCTGGCCGAGCTCTTGGTCGCGCTGTCCGGCCCCAGGCCAGCGGCTTCGGCTGGCGCAGCCAGTGTTGTCGCGAAGAATGCGACGACGATCGCGGCGCCAAGTCGGCGCAGTGACACTGCTTTCATGTTTCCCCCTTCGCCATCGTTCGCGGCCGCATTGGAGCACGCCGGTCGAACATATGGTTCGATCTCGATGGTATGGGCGGGAGTTTATCAATGGCGTGCGACAGGCGAACGTCGTGCGGAATAGAGAATCGCCACGGTCGAGCCGAGCTTCGAGTTCGCCGGGTCAGTGGTCGCGATGGCTGGCGAAGGGACGCAGTGAAGGCAGCCAGTCGAGGTCGTCGTAGACGCGGCCGCGCATCGCGGCCGCGAACGCCCACGGCACCCACAGCACCTCGAGAAGCAGCCGCGGCAGCGCCGGTGAAACGGGTGTCCACGGCAGCATGACGAGCCCGACATCGACGGCATTGAGCATCGCGAGCATCGCGATGGTGACGCTGAGCGTGCTGAGCCCCGGTCGGTGTCGGCCCCGCAGGGGCACGCCGAGATGAAGCAGCCCCATGCCGAGTGTGCCGAGCGCGGCGGCGGTCATGAGCTGGTTGTGGTGCAGTTGGGAATAGACCCCGCCGGCGGCGCCACCGAGGGTGAACACTAGGCCGAGAAAGCCGGCGAAGGAGTTGTAGAGCAGCCGACCCCAAAGAAGCAGCGCCATGAGGCTGAGCAGGATCGCCTCGCCGATGGCCCAGCGGACCTCGATGCGCTGTGAGCCGCGTGCGCCGTACCAGTCGCATGTCTGGGGGAGGTGGGCGGCCGTGACCCGGGCCGAGCCGCAGAGGTTGAGCTTCACCATGGCGAGTGGTTCGGCGATAAATCTGCGCGGGGCGAACCGGCCCGGTTGTTCGTTGGTGCCGCATCGGGGCAGCGTTCGTGGTTGGGCTTGTCCCGTCGGGGCCTGCCAACAGTCGCCGACGCCCTGTCCGTCCCACCAGAAGTCAAGCCCATTGGGTGATTCGGCACCGTCGGGTTCGTGGCCGAGCACGTTGGCGACATAACGATTGTGATGCGAGGTGTCGAACTGCGAGGTCGCGGTGTTGTCGCCTCGAGCGAAGCCCGGGACCCACGAGGTGAGGAACCCCGCATAACGGTTGTCGTAAACCCAGTTCTCCCGCCATACGTTGTGATTGCCGCCGGCGTTGACGACCCCGGTGCCGACCGGTACGCCGATTGTCGGGCACACCGTTCCGCCCTCGAGGTCGCGGTCGCCGAGTGCTTTCGCGCAGGTGCCGTCGCGTACGTGGTGGTAGTAGTCCTTGTTGTTGGCCGCGATCGTGTTGTGTTCGAAGCGGGCGTGGTTCTGGGGGCGTCCGGAATAGGCGCTGGCGGCGGAGCCGGTCGAGACGCCGACCGAGTTGTCGGTGAAGGTGTTGTCGTGCGCCCACACCGAACTGCCCGCGATGCCGGAATATCCGTGGAGGTTGTGGTGGCTGCGGCAGTGGTCGATCTCGACCGCGAACCGGTCGACCTGCACGCCACGGTCGGCGTTGAGGTCGGCAGTCCATCCGGTGAAGATGCCGGCGGCGCTGTTGCCATAGGTTTCGCACCGGGTGACGCGTCCGTGATCGATGTTGAAGCCGAGCACGCCGAATTGGCCGTTCCATCGACCCACGACGTTGTCGACAGCGAATCCGTCGGTCTCCATAAGATAGATCGCGCTGGATGCACCGTGTTGCGAGGTGAAGTTTCGGAGGTAGAGTCCGGGCGATCGGTCGGCGCGCAGCACATGCGGCTTGCGAAACTGTCCATCGAGGACCACGTCGGCCGGGGTGGCCCCGGTGCCTTCGATCTGCAGATCATGTTTGTCGAGGACGGCGACGAGGCTCTGGTTGTGTCGGCAGGCCGTCTGCTGCTCCCACGAGAGCACCTGTTCGCCGGTCGTGGTGCGGGTGGCGGGCAGCTTCGCGCAGAAGGCCGACGTGGTGACGAGGCTCGGCTCCTCCACATAGGTCCCCGGAAGCAGCTTGATGATCTGCCCCGGCCGGGTGACCGCGTCAACCGCCTCCTGCAGAGTGCGGAATCCGCGGGACTGGCAGCGACTCCACAGGCCCCGGTTGGTGGCCGCGAGAGCCTTCGGAAAGGCCGCGATCCGCTGTGTGAAGGCCGCGGCGTCCTTGCCGCAGACGAGCAGTTCCGAACCGCTCGTTCGGGCGGTCGGCACGCGGCCCGTGACATCGGTCGGGGTCGGCTCGCGTTCCTGGTGGACGGCTGTGGGGCTGGGCCCGGCGAGGACGAGGGTGCTGCTCACCACCGCCGCCGACAAGGTGGCGGCGATGCCAGCGAAAGCAACGACGCGGGTCATTATGCCCATGCCGGCGAAGCATAGAAGAAGATTGGCCTCTCAACCATCCATCATGGCGTGTCTTTCGATGGGATGGTCGGTGCCGGCCGATGCGAGGTGATCTGGTTCACTCCCAGTGGTGGGCGCCGGCGATTCTACCGACGGGTAACATCGTCTCCGGCCCGTCTCGATCGCGGGTCGGAGTTGACGCCACCGCGACGGGCGCGGCAGCCTAGCCAGACGGCCGGCGCCACACCGCGACGGGCGAGACCAGGGCCGTTCCAGACAGGAGACGTGGAGACCACGATGAAGATCGTCGTACTCGTCAAGCAGGTGCCGGACTCGAGCACTGAGCGCGCCCTGCGAAGCGACGACGGCACGGTCGACCGCGCCGGAGCCAACAACATCATCAACGAGATGGACGACTACGCCATCGAGGAGGCCCTGCGGCTGCGGGAGGCCGGCGAGGCCGAGGTCGTCATCCTCACCGTCGGCCCGCAGCAGGCCGCCGAATCGATCCGCAAGGCCCTGCAGATGGGGGCTGACAGCGCGGTGCACGTCTGCGACGACGCGCTGCACGGCTCGTGCGCCCTGGCCACCTCGCGGGTGCTCGCCGCCGCGCTGCGGACCCTCGAACCCGACCTGGTCATCGCCGGCGCGGAGTCGACCGACGCCCGAGGACAGGTCGTGCCGCACATGATCGCCGAACGGCTCGGGATGGCGGCGCTCACCGGGGCCCGCAAACTCACGGTCGATGGCTCGACCCTCACGATCGAACGGCAGACCGAAGACGGTTATGAGGTGGTCACCGGGGCCATCCCCGCGATCGTCTCCGTCTGGGACACCATCAACGAACCCCGCTACCCCTCCTTCAAGGGGATCATGGCGGCGAAGAGCAAAAAGGTCACCACGCTCAGCCTCGCTGATCTGGGCATCTCGCCCGACGAGGTCGGCCACGCGGGCGCGTCGACCGTCGTGGTTGAGCACGCCCAACGGCCGCCCCGTCAGGGCGGCACCCGGGTCGTCGACGAGGGCGAGGGCGGGCTGCGGCTCGTCGACTTCCTCGCCGCGGAGAAGTTCGTCTAGGTCCCGCCAGACCGCGCCACCGGGTCGCGTGGTGAACGGTTCTCTTCGCGTAGTTGTTGGCCCCCGAGTTGTGAGGTAGGAAGCGATGGCTGAAGTTCTCGTCCTGGTCAAGGCGGCCGACGGCAAGGTCGTGAAGTCGACCCTCGAGACGTTGACCCTGGCCCGCAGCCTCGGCGAGCCGGCCGCCGTCGTGGTCGGCGTTCCCGGCACGGCCGCGGCCCTGGCCGACAGACTTGGCGAGTACGGCGCGGTCAAGGTCTATGCCGCCGAGGCCGACGGCGTCGACGGTCTGCTCGTCACCCCCGCGGTCACCGCGCTGGAGACCCTTGTCCGCCGGGCGGTGCCGGCGGCGGTTCTCATCCCCTCGACGCAGGATGGCAAGGAGATCGCTGGCCGGCTCGCCGTGCGACTCGACAACGGAGTGCTCACCGACGTCGTCGACCTCGCCTCCGACGGCACCGCGACGCAGATCGCCTTCACCGGGTCGACCACGGTCACGTCACGGGTGAGCCGGGGTTTCCCGCTCGCCACCGTGCGGCCGTCCGCCGTCACGGCGACCCCGGCGCCCGTTACCCCGACCGTCGAGGCCGTCACGGTGACGTTGTCCGACGCGGACCAACTGGTTCGGATCGTCGAGCGGGCGACCGAGCCCAAGGGCGCCCGTCCTGAACTCACCGAGGCGTCGATCGTCGTCTCCGGCGGCCGGGGCGTCGGATCGGCCGAGAACTTCCGGGTCGTCGAAGAGCTCGCCGACGTGCTCGGCGCGGCGGTCGGCGCGTCTCGGGCGGCTGCCGACTCCGGCTATTACCCACACAAGTTTCAGGTGGGACAGACCGGTAAAACCGTCTCACCGCAGCTCTATGTCGCGCTTGGCATCTCCGGTGCGATTCAGCACCGCGCCGGCATGCAGACCTCGAAAACGATCGTCGCGGTGAACAAGGACGCCGAAGCGCCCATCTTCGACCTCGCCGACTTCGGTGTCGTGGGCAACCTCTTCGACGTCGCGCCACAGGCGGCGGCGGAGATCCGCCGTCGGCGTGAGTGATCCACGCGCCAGGTGAGCGCCACCGGTTAGGCTTGGTCGCGATGACTTATATCGATCATGCCGCGACCACCCCGATGCTGCCCGAAGCGATCGAGGCCTACGTCACGACGGCTCAGGACACGGGCAACGCCTCGTCGTTGCACGCGCCCGGCCGCCGGGCGCGCCGACTCGTCGAGGAGTCGCGGGAACGCGTCGCCGCGTCGCTGGGCGCACGGCCCTCCGACGTCATCTTCACCGCCGGTGGCACCGAAAGCGACAACCTCGCTGTCAAGGGCGTGTTCTGGGCGCGGCGTCGGGCCGACCCGGCGCGCACCCGGATCATCGCGAGCGCCGCCGAACATCACGCGGTGCTCAACGCCGTCGACTGGCTCGCCCGCGACGGCGCCGAGGTGACCTGGCTGCCGGTTGACGACCACGGGCGCTCCGACGTGTCGACGCTGCGCGCCGAGCTCGACCGTTCCGGCGACCGAGTCGCGCTCGTCACCAACATCTGGGCGAACAACGAGGTCGGCACCGTGCAACCGATCGTTCGGTTGGCTCAACTCGCCGAAGAACATGGTGTTCCACTGCACTCCGACGCCGTGCAGGCGATCGGTCAGGTGCCGGTCGATTTCGCCACGCCGGGGCTGTCGGCGCTCACCGTCAGTGGGCACAAGTGTGGCGGGCCGACCGGAGTTGGCGCGTTGCTGCTCGCCCGCGAGGTGGCGTGCACGCCCCTGTTGCACGGCGGCGGGCAGGAACGGGAGATCCGATCAGGCACACCCGATGTCGCTGGCATCGTCGCGTTCGCGGTCGCGGTCGAGATCGCTGTGGCTCGGCAGCGTGCCTTCGCGGCACGGATCGGGGCGCTGCGTGACGAACTCGTCACGCGGGTGCGCGCCGAGGTGCCGGGCGCGGTGCTCAACGGTGACCCCGTTGAGCGGCTTCCGGCCAACGCGCACTTCTCCTTTCCGGGCTGCGAGGGCGACGCGTTGCTGTTGCTGCTCGACGCGCACGACGTCGCCTGTTCGACCGGATCGGCGTGCTCCGCCGGAGTCGCCCAACCGTCGCATGTGCTCATCGCGATGGGAGCCGACGCGGAGCGGGCCCGGTCGACGTTGCGCTTCAGCCTCGGCTACAACTCCACAATGGATGATGTGGAGGCGCTTCTCGCGGTGTTGCCCGCGGCGGTCGAGCGGGCTCGGCGGGCCGGGATGGCCCGACGGCCCGCAGTCGGCGCCACTAGGGCGTCCGGTGTCGCGGGGGTGACTCGGTGAGGGTCATCGCGGCGATGTCCGGTGGTGTCGACTCCGCTGTCGCCGCCGCCCGCGCGGTCGACGCCGGTCATGATGTCACCGGTGTGCACTTGGCGTTGTCACGCAACCGCGAGGCCTATCGCACGGGTTCCCGGGGCTGCTGCACCCTCGATGACGCCCGCGATGCCCGACGGGCCGCCGACGTGCTCGGCATCCCGTTTTATGTCTGGGACATGGCCGAGGAGTTCCACACCGACGTCGTGGAGGATTTCGTCGCCGAATACGCCGCTGGGCGTACCCCGAATCCTTGTCTGCGTTGTAACGAGAAGATCAAATTTGCCAGTGTGCTGGACCGGGCGCTCGCGTTGGGGTTCGACGCCGTCGTCACCGGTCACTATGCGCGGCTCGGGTCGGACGGGCTGCTGCGTCGCGCCGTCGATCCCGGCAAGGACCAGTCCTATGTGCTGGCGGTGCTCACCGCCGACCAACTGGCGCACTCGCTCTTTCCTCTCGGCGGCTCACACAAGAACGAGGTGCGGGCCGAGGCGGCCCGACGGGGTCTGTCCGTCGCGGCGAAGCCGGATTCGCACGACATCTGCTTCATCGCCGACGGCGACACCCGCGGGTTTCTCGCCCAGCGGCTCGGACCCGCGCCCGGAGACATCGTCGACTCGGCGACCGGATCGGTCATCGGGCGACACTCGGGCACCTATGGCTTCACCGTCGGACAGCGCAAGGGGCTCGATATCGATCGTGCCACCGCCGACGGGCGGCCGCGTTATGTGTTGTCCATCAGCCCGGTGACCCGCACGGTCACGGTCGGACCCGTCGAGGAGTTGCGGGTCGACGAGGTGCGGGCCGACCGGTTGATCTGGACCGGTGGGGCGCTGCCAATCGCCGGCGAGCCGATCGAGTGTCAGGTGCAGGTGCGGGCACACGGAGACCCGGTCGACGCGCTGATCGAGGTCTCCGGCGGGCAGCTCGCGACCACCCTGCGTAAGTCGATCACGGGGGTCGCGGCCGGCCAAGCGATCGTCGCCTATCGGCCGGACCCGGCCGGTGACGTGGTGCTCGGCTCGGCGACCATCACCGGCACCGCCTCTTCCTCTTCCCGCGCAGAGTGATCGGCGCAGAGTGATCGGCGTGGGACTAGGCTCCCTGTCGTGGAAGCATCGTTGTGGGCCGCCGGTGACACCGGCGAGGCGGGGGCGGTCGCCGCGACCGGAGCCGGGTCATGGCCGGGCACCGACATCGCGGAGGCGCTCCGGACAGTCCTCGGCGAGCATCCACACCTGCCATATCTGCCGGAGCTGCCGGCCCGGGGGCCCGGCGCCGAGATGATCGGGCGCGGTGCCGCGTTTCTGCCGGATCTGCCGGTTGAGCTCTATGCCGGGCGCTGGCGCACCGCGGCGCGACCCGGTCGGGATCTGCGGCGCACCATGGACTTCCTCGATCGTGATCTTGACACTCTCACGGGGCTCGCGGCGGGCTATCGTGGCCCGCTCAAGGTGCAGGCGGCCGGGCCGTGGACACTCGCCGCGTCTGTCGACCTGCCGCTCGGTGGGCGGTTGCTGCGCGACCACGGCGCCGTACGTGATCTCGCCGGTTCGCTGGCCGAGGGGCTGGCCGCGCACGTGGCCGACGTCTCCGCGCGGGTGCCCGGTGCGACCATCGTGGTGCAGCTCGACGAGCCGAGCCTGCCGGCGGTGCTCGCCGGTCGGGTGCCGACCGAAAGCGGGCTGCACATGCTGCGCGCCGTGGAGGCGGTGACCGCCGAGCGGACCATCGCCTCCATTGTGGAGCATCTGCGGGTGCCGGTGATCGTGCATTGCTGCGCGTCCGATGCCCCGATCGCCGGACTGCGCCGCACCGGCGCGGCCGGAGTGTGGCTCGACGTGACCACACCACCGTCGCGCGCACGGCTCGACGAGATCGGTGAACTCATCGACGGAGGGGGTCGACTCATCGCGGGCGTCGTGGACCCGCTCGCCGCCGACGAGGTGTCGTCGACGCGGATCGCCGACCGGATGCGGCGGATGTGGCGCGATCTCGGGTTCGCACCCGACCTGCTTCACCGTCGGGTGGCGCTTGCCCCGACGTGCGGGCTCGCGGGGGCGAGCGAGTCTCGGGCCCGTGCGGTGACGTCGGCGTGCGTCGAGGCGGGGCGGAGGCTCACCGACGTCGCCGTGCGTGTCGGCTGACAGGGTCGCGGTGGGTCGCGCGGCGCCGTGCGCGCACGCCTGCGGGTTGTGGTCGGGAAATTCGATGGCCGCAGTGACCGTCGGTGGGCGACGATCGGCGCGTGTCGACACCCACGCGGCAGGTCCGCGCCCAGTTCACAGCTGAGACCATCACTGTCTATCAGGCCTATTCGTCGGCGATCGCGTCGCCGGCGATCGAGGCGGGAACCTTTGTCGCGCCCTTTTCCCGGGATCGAATGACGTGGATCAAACCGTCCTTCCTGTGGATGATGTATCGCAGCGGGTGGGCGACGAAACCCGGTCAGGAGCGGGTGCTCGCGGTCGAGATCAGCCGGGCCGGGTTCGAGTGGGCGATCGAGCACGCCTGCCTGAGCCACTTCGTGCCCGACCTGCACGGCGATCGCGGAACGTGGAAGGAGCGGGTGCGGTCGTCGCCGGTGCGGGTGCAGTGGGACCCGGAGCGTTCGGTGAATCTCGTCCCGTTGCCGCATCGGTCGCTGCAGGTCGGGCTCTCCGGAACGGCGGTCCACCACTATGTCGACGACTGGATCGCCGGCATCTCCGATATCACGCCGATGGTCCGGTCGGCGCACCTCGCGGTGCTCGCGGGCGACCCGGCCGCGGGCGAACTGTTGCCGGTGGAGACGCCCTATCCGCTGCCGCCAGGTCTGGGCGACGCCATCGGCGCGGATTGATCGTCGGATCGCCGGTTCGGTCACCTTGCCCCGGTACGGTGCAGGGGTGAGCGAGAACGAGATCCCAGCCCCGGTGGCCGGCCCGGTCGCCGCGGAGCACGGCGGCGAGCCGCCGGCGCAGGCTCGCGAGCGGCACGCGGCGCTCGCCATCCAGATCGATGAACACCAGTATCGTTACTACGTTCTGGACGCGCCGTCGATCGGTGATCTCGAATACGACACGATGCTGCGCGAGCTGGAGGCGTTAGAAAATCAATATCCATCCCTGCGTACGCCGGATTCGCCCACACAACGGGTCGGCGGCGCCTATTCGACGCTCTTCGAGTCGGTGGCGCACCTGGAGCGCATGCTCAGTCTCGACAACGCGTTCAGCGACGAGGAACTCGCCGCGTGGGCCGATCGGGTCGAACGGGAGATCGGGGGGGAAGTCGCCACCTACCTGTGCGAGTTGAAGATCGATGGCCTCGCGATCAGCCTCACCTATGAGAATGGGCGTCTGGTGCGCGCCGCGACCCGCGGCGACGGGCGCACCGGCGAGGACGTGACGCTCAACGTGCGGTCCATCGCCGACGTGCCTGATCGGCTGCACGGCATCGATCTGCCCGAACTGCTTGAGGTGCGCGGCGAGGTCTATTTCACCACCGAGGCCTTCACTCAGGTCAATGATGCGCTGCTCGACCGGGGCAAGCCGCCGTTCGCCAATCCGCGCAACGCGGCGGCCGGCAGCCTGCGGCAGAAGGATCCTCGAGTGACCGCCTCCCGGCCGCTGCGCCTGACCGTGCACGGTGTCGGCGCTCGGCGCGGCTTCGACCCGCCGAGCCAGTCGGCCGGCTATGAGCGGCTTCAGGAGTGGGGCCTGCCCACCTCCAGTCGATGGAAGGTCGTGCCGGACTTGGCCGGCGTGCGCCAATTCATCGCGCACTTCGGTGAACATCGCCACGACGTGGAGCACGAGATCGACGGTGTCGTCGTCAAAGTCGACAGCGTGGCGTTGCAGCGCCGTCTCGGCGCGACCAGCCGGGCGCCGCGGTGGGCGATCGCCTTCAAATACCCGCCGGAGACCGCGACGACCGTCTTGCGGGAGATCCGCGTCAACGTCGGACGCACCGGCCGGGTCACTCCGTTCGCCGTGCTCGACCCGGTCTTCGTCGGTGGCGTCACCGTCACCAACGCGACCCTGCACAACGCCGCGGACGTCGTGCGTCGTGGGGTGCTCATCGGCGACACCGTCAATGTCCGACGTGCGGGAGACGTCATTCCCGAGATTGTCGGCGCGGTGGTCGAGAAACGCACCGGGGCGGAGACCGCCTTCGTCATGCCGACCGAATGCCCCGAATGCGGATCGCCCCTCGCCCCCGCCCGCGAAGGCGACGTCGACATCCGCTGCCCCAATGCCCGTTTGTGCCCCGCGCAGTTGCGGGAACGACTGTTTCACCTGGCTGGTCGGGGCGCGTTCGACATCGAGGTGCTGGGCGCGAAGGCGGCGGTCGCCCTCGTCGAGTCGGACGTGCTCGTCGACGAGGGAGACCTCTTCGCCCTCAACGAGGAGAAACTCGCCCGCGTGCCGTTCTTCGTCAACTCCGACGGCGACCTCTCCAGCAACGCCGCGAAGCTGCTCGTCAACCTCGACGAGGCGAAGAATCGGCCGTTGTGGCGGGTGCTGGTCGCGTTATCGATTCGCCACGTCGGGCCAACGGCGGCCCAGGCGCTCGCGACCGAGTTCGGCTCCCTCGACGCGATCCGCGCAGCCTCCGCCGAGCAGCTCGCCGCCGTCGAAGGGGTCGGCCCCACCATCGCCGAGTCGCTGGCTGGCTGGTTCACGGTCGACTGGCACGCCGGGGTCGTCGAGAAGTGGCGGGCCGCCGGCGTCACCCTCGAGGAGGAGCGGGCCGAGGCCGGGCCCAAGCCGCTCGCCGGCCTCAGCGTGGTGATCACGGGTTCGCTGGCGGGCTTCACCCGGGAGAGCGCCGCCGAGGCGGTCACCAGCCGGGGCGGCAAGGCGGCGGGGTCGGTGTCGAAGAAGACCGACTTTGTCGTCGTCGGGGACAGTCCAGGCTCGAAATATGATAAAGCGGTCGCTCTCGCGGTGCCGATTCTCAGTGAGGAGGGCTTCGAGGTGCTTCTGCGCGATGGCCCGGACGCCGCCAAGGCGGTCAGTCGCACCGGTTCCTGACGTCCGGTCGTGACGCCCGCGACGGGAGTTGTCCCAGCGGCATGGGTCGCCGCGACAGCGCAGGGTGGCTCGTGTTTCCGGGGTCTTCTCACGTTCGGCGCGCCGAACGCGAGTCCCTGCCCGATAGCGGCAGGTTGCGATCCTTTGCGGGTGATACTGGGAGCATCGCCAGCTCCGGCCTTCGGCCGTCAGGGGGGATCGATGCACGGGGCCGAGCCCTATCGTGACCTGCCGCGCACGCGCATGATCCGGCTGACTTGGTTCGCGACCGCCGTGATCGTGTTGGGGCTGGCGACGTTCGCCCTGTCGATCGGCGCCTTCGCCGAAGAGGTCACCCACGGGACGGCGTCGTTGATCGTGACCGCCATCCTCGCCGTGGCCGTGCACGCCCCGCCCTTCAGCCCGCCGGGGCGCAAACGGTTCGCCTTCTTCCTGCCGTCGATCTGTTTCACCTTCGGCATTCTCATCGGTTGGGGCCTCGTTGACGCCATCGTGACCCAGGCCGCCTGCGTCGTGGTGTCGTCGGTGCGCCTGCGGCACGGGCCGATGCGCGCGCTGTTCGACATCGGCCGTTTCGCCCTCGCTTTCGCGGCGGCGGAGTTCATGCTTCACCTCGTCGACGTCCCACACCTGCAGGAGTCGATCGCCGTTGACCCGTTGCAGGCCGTGGCCATCGTGGGCGCGGGAGTGGCCTGGTTCATCGTCGCCGAGCTCATCGCCTCGACCGCCGTGTGGTTGCGCGACGCCGGCCGGTGGACGGTGGCCCTGCGCGGCGTGCTCACCGACGAACTTCAGGCGACAGTGCCGATCCTGCTGCTGAGCCCACTGGTCGTGGCGGTGGCCGACGAGAGCGCCGCGTTCGTGCCGATTCTGCTGATCCCGCTCTATTCGTTCAACCGGATGGCCCAATACGCCGCCGCCGAACGGCGGGCCTCGCGACAAGACGACCTGACCGGACTGCCCAACCGCAAAGCGGTCTTCATCGACCTGAACAATCGGCAGGGCGAGTTCGTCGAGCGGGCCGCCGAGATGGGGCTCGATCAGCGGCGCATGGCGCTCGTCGTACTAGATCTTGATCGGTTTCGGCAGGTCAACGAGGCGCTCGGGCACGCGGCGGGCGACCAGCTGCTCACCGCTGTCGCCGAGCGGATGACGCAGCGGCTCGGCGACGACACCATGGTGGCCCGCCTCGGCGGCGACGAGTTCGCGGTGTTCGCGCCCGATCTGCCCGACGCGGCCGCCGTGCAGGGCCTCGGGCAGCGGGTCGCGGCCGCGTTCGGCGACCCGATCCGTCTCGACGGCCTGCAGCTCGACGTCGGCGCCGGCATCGGCATCGCCGTCTATCCGGATCACGGTCAGGATGGCCCGACCCTCCTGCGGCACGCCGAGATCGCGATGTATGACTCGAAGGATCGCGCCGCCAGCTACGCGATCTATACGCCCGAGACGGATCAGAGCGCCGCCGACCGGCTCGCCCTGCTCGGCGACCTGCGCCAAGCGCTCGAGCTGGGCCGGCCGGGCGAGATCGAGCTGCACTATCAACCGCAGGTCGACCTCGCCACCTCAGAGGTGGTGGGCGTGGAGGCGCTCGTGCGCTGGCATCACCCCCACAAGGGCGCCATCAGCCCCGAACTGATGATCAGAACCGCCGAACACACAGCCGTGATGCGCCTGGTCACCAACAAGGTGATCGACGTCGTCGTCGGACAGCTCGCCGCGTGGCGTTCGCAGGGCCTGCACCCGAGAGCGTCGATCAACGTGAGCGTCCGGGATCTGCAACGGCCCGAGTTCGTCGACTATCTCGCCCGGGCGATGGTGGCCAACGGCGTGCCGTCGAACCAGATCCAGCTGGAGATCACCGAGGGGGCGCTCATGTCCGACCCTCGGCGGGTGCTCGTCTGCCTGCACCGACTGGACAAACTCGGGGTGGCGTTGTCCCTCGACGACTTCGGCACGGGATATTCGTCGCTGCAGCATCTGCGCCGGTTGCCGCTCGCCGAGGTGAAGATCGACCGGTCGTTCGTTCTCGGCATGGCGACCGACTCGGACGACACCGCGGTCGTCCGATCGATCATCGACCTCGCTCGGGCGCTGGGGCTGCGGGTCGTGGCCGAGGGCGTCGAGACGGACGGAACACGTCGCATGCTCGCCGACCGCGGGTGCGACGTGGGGCAGGGATGGTATTTCGCCCGGCCGATGCCCGCCGAACAGTTCGTCTCCTGGCTGTCTCGACACTCCGGCGAGCATGACCCGGCGTACGGGTCGACCAGCCCGGACAAATAGACTGCGTCGGCGTGGCCAGGTTCGCTGGCACGGTCAGGTTCACGATCGATGAGGGGACTGCATGGCCGCCATCTCGCGCGAGGAGGTCGCGCACCTCGCCCGGCTGTCCCGACTCGCCGTCACCGAGGAGGAGCTCGACCAGTTCGCTGGCCAGCTCGACGTCATCCTCCAAGCGGTCGCCCGGGTCGGTGCCGTGACGGCGGAGGACATCCCGCCCACCTCGCACCCGGTGCCGCTGACCAACGTATTGCGTGACGACGTGGTGACGCCAGGCCTGGAGCGCGCCGACGCGCTCGCTGGCGCGCCCGATCCCGCCGACAACCGCTTCCGGGTGCCACGCATCCTGGACGAGGAGGAGTGATGAGCGACCTGACCCGGTTGACCGCGGCCGAGCTCGCGACAGAGCTCACCGAACGGCGAGTGAGCGCGGTCGAGGTCACGCGGGCCCACCTCGACCGGATCGAGGAGGTTGACCAACGGGTCCACGCGTTTCTGCACGTCGACGCCGAGGGAGCTCTCGCGGCGGCCGGCGACGTCGACGCGGCACGGACCCGAGGCGACGAGCTCGGACCGCTCGCCGGGGTTCCGGTGGCTGTCAAGGACGTCATCGCGACCCGTGGTGTGCCGACCACCTGCGGTTCGAGGATTCTTGAGGGCTGGCGCCCCCCCTACGACGCCACGATCGTGTCTCGAATGCGCGCGGCCGGACTCATCATGCTCGGCAAGACCAACATGGACGAGTTCGCTATGGGGTCGTCCACGGAATATTCCGCGTTCGGCCCGACCGGGAACCCATGGGATCTCGGCCGGATCCCGGGCGGTTCCGGCGGCGGGTCCGCCGCGTCGCTCGCGGCCTACGAGGCGCCGCTCGCGATCGGCACCGATACCGGGGGATCCATTCGCCAGCCGGGCGCCGTGACCGGCACCGTGGGTGCCAAACCGACATATGGCGGGACCTCCCGTTATGGTCTGGTCGCGTTTTCGTCCTCACTGGACACTCCCGGGCCGTGTGCCCGTTCGGTGGTCGACGCGGCGATGCTGCACGCGGTGATCGCCGGCCACGATGTGCGCGACTCCACCTCGATCCCGGCCGCCGCTCCCGACGTGGTGGGCGCGGCCCGTGCCGGGGTGACCGGCGACCTGACGGGTGTGCGGCTGGGCCTGGTGCGGCAGTTCGCCGGTGACGGGGCCGAGCCGGGTGTCGCGTCGGCGTTTCGCGATGCCCTCGACGCGCTGGTCAAGCTCGGCGCCGAAGTGGTCGAGGTCGACTGCCCCAACTTCGAATACGCCCTGCCGGCCTATTACCTCATCGCGCCGAGTGAGTGTTCATCCAACCTGGCTCGGTTCGATGGCGTGCGCTATGGCTTGCGGGTCGGTGATGACGGGTCGCGGGCGTTGGAAGAGGTCATGTCGTTGACCCGCGAACGCGGTTTCGGGGCCGAGGTCAAGCGGCGCATCATGATCGGCACTTACGCGCTGTCGTCCGGCTACTACGACGCGTACTACGGGCAGGCGCAGAAGGTGCGCACGCTCATCGCCCGCGACTTCGCGGCCGCGTTCGACCAGGCCGACGTGTTGGTGTCTCCGACGACGCCGTTCGTGGCGTTCCCGTTCGGCTCGCGCACCTCCGACCCCTATCAGATGTATCTGGCGGACCTGTTCACCATCCCGTCCAACCTCTATGGCGGTCCGGCGATCTCGGTCCCCTGTGGACTCTCCGAGGGCCTGCCGGTGGGCTTCCAGATCATGGCGCCGACCATGGCCGACGACCGCATGTATCGGGTGGGAGCGGCGCTGGAGACGGCGCTGGGGCGGTTGACCCCACCGCAGTTGTGACCAGGCAGCACCGACGATCGCCGGCATCGAGAATGAGCGAGAATCGACAATGAGCAGTGTGATCCTGTTGGACTTCGACGACGTGGTCGAGCGGTTTGAGCCGGTGATCGGGCTGGAGACGCACGTCGAGCTCGGCACCCGCACGAAGATGTTCTGCGGGTGCCCCACCGAGTTCGGCGCCGATCCGAACACCCAGATCTGCCCCGTGTGCCTGGGTCTGCCCGGCGCTCTTCCGGTCGCCAACCGCGCCGCCGTCGAGGCGACCATCCGCATCGGACTGGCGCTCAACTGCCGCATCGCGAGCTGGTGCCGGTTCCACCGCAAGAACTACTTCTATCCCGACATGCCGAAAAACTTCCAGATCAGCCAGTATGACGAGCCGTTGTGCGTCGACGGCTGGCTCGACGTCGACGTTCACGGCGAGACCGTGCGCATCGGCATCGAACGGGTGCACCTCGAAGAGGACACCGGCAAGACGCTGCACGTCGGCGGCGCGACCGGACGCATCCACGGCGCGACCGAGTCGCTCGTCGACTACAACCGGGCCGGCATCCCGCTTGCCGAGATCGTCACCAAGCCGATTCCCGGCACTGGTGCGCTCGCCCCCGACGTGGCCCGCGCCTACGTCGCCGAACTGCGAGATCTCGTACGATCGCTCGGGGTCTCCGATGGACGCATGGAGCAGGGGTCACTGCGCTGCGACGTGAACACGTCCCTCAACCGGACCGGCGAGCCGTGGGGCACCCGCACCGAGACGAAGAACGTCAACTCGCTGCGCAGCATTGAACGCGCCGTGCGCACCGAGATGGTCCGCCAAGCCAACCGCCTTGAACTCGGCGAGTCGATCGTGCAGGAGACCCGCCACTTCCACGAGGAGTCCGGCGACACGACCTCCGGCCGCAGCAAAGAGACCGCCACGGACTATCGCTATTTCCCCGAACCCGACCTGGTGCCGCTCGCACCGGACGCAGACTGGGTCGCCGGTCTGCGTGACGCGCTGCCGGAACTTCCCCGTGCGCACCGCAGCCGGCTGCGGGAAGAGTGGGGCATCGCCGGCAACGAGATGCAGGCGATCCTCAACGCCGGCGCGGTGCAGCTCATCGAGCAGACCGTCGCCGCCGGAGCCACAGCTGAGGGAGCGCGTAAGTGGTGGATGGGCGAGCTCGCCCGCCATGCCAACGAACGCGGTGTTGAGCTGGGCGACCTCGGCGTGACGGCGGCACACGTCGCCGAGGTTCAGGGTCTCGTCGACTCCGGCACCCTCAACGACAAGCTCGCGCGTTCGGTGTTCGAGGGCGTGCTCGCCGGTGAAGGAGCGCCCACCGAGGTCATGACGGCGCGCGGTCTCGCGGTCGTCTCCGACACCGGTGCGCTGACGAAGGCGGTCGACGACGCGATCGCCGCGAACCCCGCCATCGCCGACAAGATCCGTGATGGCAAGGTGGAGGCCGCCGGCGTCCTCATCGGCGCGGTCATGAAAGCGACCCGGGGTCAGGCCGACGCGAAGACCGTTCGTGAGTTGATCATCGCTCGGCTGAGCTGACGGGTGACGGGTGAGTCGGCGCCGCCGTGATCGGCGGCGCCACGATATGACGTTCCAGCGAGACCTGGGCCAATCCGGCGCCGCCCACGCTGATCGCGTCGTACGCCTGCAGTTGTTTGTCTGGCCCGAAATAGAGCACCGATAGCTGCAATGGCAGCGGCTCGCCACGGTCCAGCCCGCGCAGGCCGGCGCCGCCGGTCGAGCCTTCGACCAACAGTCGGGTGCGGACGGTGGACGGGCCTGGCGCCGGCAGATCCCGCACATCACGTTGGTGGGTGTGCCCGGCGAGCACGAGCGGAACGACTCCGCTCAGTGGCTCCGCGCTCGCCGGGTCGTGCACGAGAGCAATGTCGACCGGCCCGTTGGCCGCGCTGGTCGCCGCGAGCTGACTGCCCACATAGGACAAACCGGCGCGCAGTCGGGGATCCTGGCTCGAGGTGTCCTTGTCCGGAGTGAACCGCGGGTCACCGATGCCCGCGACCCGCAGGCCGGCGACGGTCGCCACCGAGTTGTCGAGCACGACGGCGTTGCGCTGCCGCGCGATCGCGGCCTGGGTGCGTGCGGAGTCATGATTGCCCCGAATATAGACATAGGGCACCGAGAGTTTGCTGATGAAGTTGACGAAGGAGGCTTCCGGCTCGGTGCCCCAGTCGGTGATGTCACCCGTATCGATCACCACATCGATGTGAAACTGGGCCACCACTGTCTGGATCACCGACCACGCCGCCGGATTGAGGTGCAGGTCCGAGATGTGCAACGCGGTGACCGTGCCATCAGGTGGCTCATAGACCGGCAACGAGTTGACAGTGGCATAGAGCCTGCTGACGTTGGTGACGAGCCGCTGCAGCTGCGCGCGATAGGCGTCGTATTCCTCGACGATCTTTTCAGCGTCGCCCACCACGTTGCGGGCGTTGACCAACAATCCGTCATAGGTCGGCTCCGCGATCGACGCCCGACGGAAGGTCGCCACCCCCAACCCCAGGCCCGTCACGACGAGCGCGAGAGCGAGCGTGCCGCACTGGGCGACTCGCCGGGTGGATCGGAAGACGAGCGCCGCGAGCACCATCGCGCCGAGCACGGTCACCCCGGTGACCTGCAGCGCGAGGCGGCTCACTCCGGCCTCGATATCGTCGACAGCCGTGGCGCTCGCACGTTCGACTCCGTCCGGCCGGGAGATCAAGTCGATCGTGCGGGTGTTGTCGAGAGCGTTGAGGTCGATCGTGAGATGTGCCGGTCCGGTATGGCTGTTGAGCCGCACCGACCCCAGCGGAGGCAGGCGCACCTCGGTGCCACCGTCCAACGCCGGGGTGGCTGAGAATCGGGCCTGAAACGGGCCGACGTCTTGGCGCACCTGACCGCCGAGCATCAGCCCGGCGAATCCGCCAGCAGCCGTGACCACGAGCACCGCCGCGCCGATCCGGGCCGCCCGCCACCCGCGAGTCCGCCACCGTTGCGTCTGCGTCCAGGTCATGACCCCATCATGGCCGGCCGGTCACCATATGCCACCGAACCGAGCCGGGAGGGGTGTCCGGCGGAACCCGCGATGGGCGAATTGTGATCCGCATCACCTTTTGAATGCACGCGAAACGCCAACTCTCATATAGGCGTGATTAAGGGTGTTCACGCAGCAGGCGACGGATCTCGCCATTCGGTGAGGTTTGGCTGACTTTCTTGGAGCCGCGCTATGCCACCCCTCTCACGTCGTTCCTTCGTCGGCGGCATCGCCGTCGGTGCACTGGGAGCGCTTTCGGCACCGGCCTGGGTCGCGTTGTCCCGTGGCCCGGGAGCGGCGGGTGTGCCTCGGCCGCGAAAGGTCGCGGCGTCAAGTCACAGCCCAGTCGTCGAAGAGAACATGCTGTCCGGTTCTCGGGGGTGGGTCCTCGGCCGAGGCGACTCGAAGATCGCCGACGACAAGCAGCAACAGATTCAGGGCTTCACGTCGCAGGTCAGCATCGATCTCGGCGAATCGATCGATTTTCACGTCACGGTCTTTGACGAGTCCGATTTCACCATCGACATCTATCGCATGGGCAACTATCGAGGCTCGGGCGGTCGCCGGGTGTCGCGCAGTCTCCCACTGCACGGCGTGAAACAGCCCGCTCCTCAGATCGACGAGAAGACGGGGCTGGCCTGGTGCGATTGGACGGTCAGCTGGACGCTCAATGTGCCTGTCGACTGGACGTCCGGGTGCTATGTCGCGGTCTTCACCTCGGCCTCCGGTTGGTCCTCGGCGACCCTGTTCGTCGTGCGGGACGATCGCCGTGAAGCCAAGTTCTGCGTCGTCCTCCCGTTCTCGACCTATCAGGCCTATAACATGTGGCCGATCGATGGGCTCAGGGGTCGCAACTTCTATCGTGGATTCGGGCCCTCCGCCCCAAGCCAACGATCCGGCGGGCAAACCAACCCCAATGGTGAGGCCGCTCGAAGCGCGATCAAGGTTTCGTTCGATCGGCCCTACGGCGCCGGCCGGCTGCCGAGAGAGTTCGCCAACGACCACGAATTCATTCGTTGGGTCGAGGCGCATGGATTTGACGTGACCTATGCCACGAGTGTGGATCTGCACGCCGGTCGGGTCGACGTGTCGAGATATGACGCGGTCGTCTTTTGCGGACACGACGAATATTGGTCGACCGCCATGCGTGACGCGGCCGCGAAGGCCATCGACATCGGAACCAGCCTCGTCTTCCTCGGCGCGAACAGCGCCTATTGGCATATTCGTTTCGAAGCCGGACCTGATGATCGGCCCGACCGGGTGGTCACGTGTTTCAAGGGCCGATACGACCCGTCCCCCGACCGGGTCGGAGCCACCATCCGGTGGCGTGACATTGAGCCCCCACAGAGTCTCGCCGAGCAGCAACTCATGGGCGTGCAATACGAGGCCATGGTGGCGAGTCCGACTTCGCTCGTCGTGACGTCAGCAAAACATTGGTTCTGGCGGGGAACCGGGGTGCGTGATGGCGACAAGATCCCCGATGTCGTCGCGGGCGAGGCGGACGGGCTCGACTGGCGCGTAAGAACGCCGGCCGATTCACGGCAGGCGTTGTTGGCCGCGTCGCCCTATCGTCGCCGAGGGGGCGGAAAGAGGATCCAGAACACCAGTCTCATCGAGACGCGGGCAGGGGGGCTCGTCTTCGCCTCCGGCACCCTGGGCTGGACCCAAGCGTTGAACTCGGCGCCCGGCGACGAGCGGATCGGGATCGCGACCTCGAACCTGTTTCGCCGCATCGGCGCGGCGTGAATCGCTTCACACCCGGGAACTTCGCGGCGTGGCGGGCCGACCCTCCACTTAAGGTGCGGCCACGAGGCGCGCGTCGTGAGCCCGCCGGGACGCCGACCGGGTCGATGTCGGCGGGGAGGGCAGGATGGCGCGCGTCGCACGTCGCACGATCATCGGTGGCCTCGCTGCCGGCGCCGTCGGCGCGGCGTTGAGCACCGGAGCCGTGCGCGCCTTCGCTGGCGCGTCCCTGCTGGCCGGAGCCCATAGCGGCGGCGTTTCCCCGCTCAGCGGCGCGGGGGCCCCCGAGCGCAATCCGGTCGTCGCCGAGAATCTGCTGCCCGGTTCGACGGACTGGGAGGTCGGGCGGCAGGGCACCAGAGCCACGGACGACACACACCGGCAGATCCAGGGCTATGCCGCCGCGACCAGCGTCGAGCTGGGCGATTCGCTCGACTTTCACGTGACCGTGGCCGACCGCGGCGACTTCGTCGTCGACATCTACCGGCTTGGCCACTATTCCGGCCTCGGCGCTCGACGGATCATGACAACCCGTCCCATGCGCGGGGTTCGGCAGAGCGCCCCGAGAGTCGACCATGCGACGGGGCTGATCACCTGCGAGTGGCCGGTTAGTTGGAGACTGGAGGTGCCGTCGGAGTGGGTCTCCGGCTGTTATCTCGCGGTCTTCACCGCGGAGTCGGGTTGGCGCAGCGCGACCCCGTTCGTCGTGCGCGACAGCCAACGGCAGGCGACGGTCTGCGTGGTCCTGCCGTTCTCCACCTATCAGGCTTATAACCAGTGGCCGGCGGACGGATTCACCGGCCGGAGCCTCTACTACGGCTATTCGCCACGACCCATGGGAGCAGCGACGAGATCGGCGTCGACAATCCCGGTCCCGGGGCGGCGCGACACCGATCAGCGGGCGGTCAAGGTCTCCTTCGACCGCCCCTATGGTTATGGCCAGCTTCCCCGGGAACTCGCCCATGACCACGACTTCGTGCGTTGGGTCGAGTCGAACTCCTATGACGTGACCTACGCGACAAGCGTGGATCTGCACGCGGGCCGCGTCGACGTGGCGAGATACGCCGCCATCGTGTTGTGCGGACACGACGAATACTGGTCGGCTCCCATGCGGGAGATCACCGAACACGCGATCGGCGTCGGAACCAGCCTCGTCTTCCTCGGCGCGAACAACGTCTATTGGCACATTCGCTTCGAGCCGGCCGGAGACGGCAGGCCGGACCGGACGATCGTCTGCCACAAGTCACGCGGCGCCGACGTCGACCTCGACCGGGTCGGCCCGACCACCCAGTGGAGGCTGATCAATCCCCAGGGGTCCTTCGCCGAGCAGCGACTGGTCGGCGTGCAATACGAGGGGTTGGTGTCGCAGCCCGCGCCGTTGGTCGTGAGGTCGGCCACGCACTGGTTCTGGCGCGGCGCTGGAGTGCGCGATGGTGACCGTGTCGCCGGTGTCGTGATCGAGGAGGCGGACGGCCTCGATCGCGCGATTCCCCTGCCGGTCGGAGCCGACCAGACGCTGCTCGCAGCCTCACCCTTTCGCCGGATGCAGGGCGGCACGAGGACTCAGCACACCAGCCTGCTCCGGACCCCGGCTGGCGGGATCATCTTCGCCGCCGGCACACTCGGCTGGACGTCGGCACTCAACGAGTCCCGGTTTGCCGACGATCGGATCCGGATCGCGACGGCCAATCTGTTCGACCACATCACCCAGCCGTAGTCGTCGATCCGCGAGTCAGCTCTTCCCGACCCCGCCGGCGCCCGGAACGATCAACCGCAGCAGTTTGTCATCGCCCGGCCGGGGATTGTTGGTCTGGTCGCGGTTGGACGTGGTGACCCAGATCGATCCATCCGGGGCGGCGACGGCCGAGCGCAGCCGTCCGAACTCGCCGACGAGCGCCGCCTCCGGCGCGCCGATGACCGCCCCCGACGCGGTCAGTCGCAGCAGCCATACCCGGTTGCCGCGCAGGCAGGCCGCCGCGAGCATCGGTCCGGAGATCGCGAGCCCCGAGCACGATGCCTCCCGCGGTGACCATTGCTGGATCGGGTCGGCGAAGCGCGGATCGCCCGCGACACCCTCCACCACCGGCCATCCGTAGTTACGACCGGGGACGATCGCGTTGATCTCATCCCAGGTGTTCTGGCCGAACTCGGTGGCGAACAGGCGTCCGGACTTGTCCCACGCGAGTCCCTGAACGTTGCGGTGACCATAACTAAAGACCAGAGATCCCGGGTACGGGTTGCCCGGCGCGGCCTTGCCGGCCGTGGTCATGCGGAGGATCTTGCCGCCGAGGCTGGTCCGGTCTTGGGCGCGTGAGCGCACACTCGCGTCGCCGGTGCTCGCGTAGAGGAACCCGTCGGGCCCGAACGCCACTTGGCCACCATTGTGGATGGTGCCCGCCGGAATGCCCGTCACGATCGGCACCGGCTCGTCGCCCAATCGTAGCCGAGCGATGCGATTGTCGGTCTCTGTCGTGTAGTAGACGAAGACAGTCTGGTCGGTCGCGAAGGTGGGGCTCACCGCGATGCCGAGCAGACCGCCCTCGCCGCGTGGCCGCGCCTGGGTGATGGTCTGCACCCGGGTCACTGTGAGTCCGTTCGCCCCGGCGCCCGGACCGACGCGCAGGATCGCGCCGCTGCCGCGTTCGGTGACGAGCGCGGCGCCATCGGGCAGGAATGAGATGCCCCACGGCACCTCCAAACCCCGGGCGAGCACGGTGGCGATGACGCCGGTGCCGTCACCGGTTGGGCTCGGCCGGGTGAGCCGCGGAGCGCCGAGCTCGTCGCGGTCGTCTGGCTGACCGAACGCGCATCCCGCCATCGTCAGCGCGATCGCGCTGACGATGGCCACGCAGGAGCCGGCCAGTCGGCGGGAGCGAGAACGCGGGGCAGCCACTCGACCGAGCCTAGCCAGCCCACCGGCGGGCCACATCCACCGCCCGGCCGGCCTTCACGGCCGCAGTCGAGGCCGGCGACTGCGGCATACTGTTGGTTTCGACGCGCGGGCGCGGTGCGTGCGGGTCGAGACCGCACGCACCCGATGGTGCCGCGTCAAGGGGAGGTGCTCGTCGTGCCGAGTGTCGTGGTCTGGTGAGTGGCGAACAGGCGAGTGTCATCGAGGGGACCGGGCTCACCGATCTGCGGCGGCTCAACGACGCGACGCGCGGCGACGGTCTCTTCGTTGGCCGGCGACCAGACGGTGTCGAGGTGGTGGTGCGTCGGTTCGGCCGGCTCATGCGAGCCGGTCGTGACCACGACCAGTTCCGCCACGAGTCGGACCGGCTGCGTTCGTTGGCCAGCACTCCGTACGTATTGCCTGTCTCTGAAGCCGGAATCGGCCCGGACGGGCACGCCTTCCTCATCACGCCGTTCTGCCCGGCCGGATCGTTGCGCGACCGGGTCGCCACGGTTGGCCGTTATACCCCCAGCGAGGTCGCCCAGATCGGCGCGAAGCTCGCCAGCGCCCTCGCCGAACTGCACCGCCACGCGGTCGTGCACCGCAACGTCACGCCGGCCAACGTGATGCTCACGGACCGACGCGAGCCAGCGCTGACCGACTTCGTGCTCGTCTCGGTCGCGACAGCGGCCGGGGATTTCACTCCGCCGGTGGTCGGGAAGAACCGGCCGTATCAGGCGCCCGGGGCATATCTGCCGGAGCTGATGGGGCCGGCCGACGACGTCTTCTCGCTTGGCGCGACCCTCTATGCGCTGGTGGCGGGGTGGGCTCCCTATGTCGCGGATCCGCTCGCGCCAGCGCTCGACGGCGATACGGTCGCCGACCTGCCCCGGGTGCCGTGGTCACTCATGTCGGTGATCAAGCGGGCGATGGCCCACGATCCCCGCGACCGGTTCGCCGACGCGTGTCAGATGTCCGACGCGCTCATGGACGCGGCGTGAGTGTGGCCGGGCGAGGGCGGAGGGCGAACCGGTCGGCGCCCGCACGCCCCCACCGTTGAGCCGAACGCAGCATCGCGAATGTGCGCCAGGAACCGTGGGTGATCAGGCCGCGTTTGATGCCCTCCAACCCCGGTCGGCGGGCCGGGGGGCCGAATCCGCGGACGTGTTCGGACATGCGGGCGAAGAACCGTTGCTCCAGCTCGACCGGCACCCGGGACTGCTCGTGCAGAATCGCGCGGTAGTGCCACAGCATGCGCTCGAAGATGTGTCGGCGGACGTCGTCGGCGCGGTCCACGCCCCATCGGTCGAGAGTGGCGAAGACGCGATCGTATTGTTCGAAGACGTCGAAATGGCGCGCGTCGCGCGTCGCGGTGATCGCGCCGACGCGGGTGTCGCGATAGCGATAGCACACACGGGGCAACACGCAGATGCGTCGCGCCGCGACGAGAAGCGGAAAGGTGAAGGAGACGTCTTCATACCACCCTGGGTGAAACGGCGCTCCGGCCCGCGCCACCAACGGTGCTCGGACCACCCGTGACCACGCGGTGTGCAGGGTGGCGAAGACCGCCGGCCGCGTGCGTGCGGAGAAGACCGGAGGTGTCTCGTCCGGGTCGAGCACCGAGGTGAGCCCGCTGCGTGTGCCGTCGCGTTCCCACGAATCGCGCAGATAGTCGACCACCACCATGTCCGGTTCATGTGCGTCGATGCTCCGGGCGACGGCGGCGAGGGCTCCGTCGCTGAGCCGATCGTCGCCGTCGACGAACCAGACATAGGGGCTGCTGGTTTCAGCGAAACCCGCGCCACGGGCCCGCCCCAGACCGATGTTGGCCGGCAGGTGAACCGCCCGCACCCGGGCGTCGGCGGCGGCGAACGCCTCGAGAATCACTCCGCTGTGGTCGGGCGAGCAGTCGTCGACTCCGATGACCTCGACGTCGGTGAACGGTTGTTTGAGGATGGAGTCGAGGCATTCGGTGAGATATTCGCCGACCCCGTGGGCCGTGACCACGACGCTGATGAGCGGCACCGCACCCTCCCTCAGTGGCGAGCGGTCGCGATGGGCGCCGCAGGCTGGTCCGGGAGGGGTGTGCGCTCAGCCTAGCGCACCGTTATGTCGCATATAGCCGGATATCGAGGTGGACGTCAGATCGAGGCGGCGGGGTCGTCGTCTGGGCGCTGCTGGCGACGGCGGTCCTCTTCGCGGCGCTGTCGCATCTGCTCATCGAGGCGGCGCAGGAACTCCGGGTCGTCATCGGGCGCCACCGCGCGGCCGGTCCGCGTGGGACGTGGCGCCCGCCCGACCCGATGCCCGCCGGTCGTCGCGATCGGAGTCGGGCGGCCGGCGAAGAAATAGGCCAGCGAGCCGATCAGCGGAAAAAACAAGATGATCAGCACCCAGAAAGGGCGGGGCAGCCCCCGCACCTCGCCGTTCTCCGCGGCGAGCACGCTGATCAACGCGAGCACGGCGAAGACCAGTCCGATGACGAACACAACGATCGAGAGGCGGGCCATGCCACCATCATGCCCAGTCCACGCCGCCTTCTTCAAAGCTGGACCCGAACCGCTCGAACGTGCCGGGCGGTTCGGGTCATCGCATCTCAGACCGCCGGGGGAGTCGGCGCAGAGCCGGGCATCGCGAACCCCGCGAGCAGTTCCGCGATCTCGCCAGCGACCCGGTCGAGCGCTGCCTGATCGTCGGCGACTGCGGCGGCGACCGCCTCGTCCATCCACCGGGCGACCGCGGGCATGTGCTCCTCGGTCAGCCCGCGAGTGGTGATCGCCGGCGTGCCGAGCCGGATTCCCGACGGGCTCCACGGTTTGCGTGGGTCATAGGGGACCGTGTTGAAGTTGAGTTCGATCCCCGCCCGGTCGAGTGCCTTCGCCGCGGGCTTGCCCTCGACGCCCTTGTTCGTGAGGTCGATGAGGATCAGGTGGTTGTCGGTGCCGCCGGAGACCAGCTCGAAACCGCGCTCGGTGAGCGCGGTCGCGAGCACCTTGGCGTTCGCGACCACCTGGTGGGCGTAGTCGCGGAAGGCGGGTTGCGCGGCCTCGCGCAACGCCACCGCGATTCCCGCCGTGGTGTGGTTGTGCGGCCCGCCCTGCAGTCCGGGGAAGATCGCCTTGTCGATGGCGGTCGCGTGCTCGGCGGTGGTCATGAGCATCGCGCCGCGCGGACCGCGCAGCGTCTTATGGGTGGTGGTGGAGATGACATCGGCATGCCCGACGGGCGACGGGTGGGCGCCGCCGGCGATGAGGCCGGCGATGTGGGAGATGTCGGCCAACAGCACCGCACCCACCTCGCGGGCGATCTCACCGAAGGCCGCGAAGTCGATGGTCCTGGGGATCGCCGTGCCGCCACAGATGATCATCTTCGGACGCTCGGCGCGGGCCAGGTCCCGTACGTGGTCGAGGTCTATGCGCCCCGTGGCACGGTCCACCACATAGTGCGTCGGCCGGAACCACTTGCCGGTCGCCGAGACGGGGGAGCCGTGCGTGAGGTGCCCGCCATGCGCCAGCTCCAACGACAGGAACGTGTCGCCGGGGCTCAGGAACGCCAGGAACACCGCGAGGTTGGCCGGCGATCCGGAATAGGGCTGCACGT
This sequence comes from uncultured Actinomycetota bacterium, assembly GCA_963736695.1. Lineage (GTDB taxonomy): Bacteria > Actinomycetota > Actinomycetes > Mycobacteriales > Micromonosporaceae > CAVTPU01. The sequence continues at coordinate 1,212,684 of CAVTPU010000001.1, read as the reverse complement.
TGACGTGGTCGGCGCCGAAGAGCGCCTGCGCGCGTTGCGCGGCCAATGTCTCGATCGGGTCGATGAACTGCTGGCCCTCGTAGTAGCGCTTGCCGGCGTAGCCCTCGGAGTATTTGTTCGTCAACACCGTGCCGGTCGCCTCCAGCACTGCTGAGGATACGTAGTTCTCCGACGGAATCATGCGGAGTTTGTCGTGCTGGCGCTGGGTTTCGGCTTCGATGAGCCCGGCCAGCTGCGGATCGGCGGTGGTCAGGATGGGCAGTGGTGGCACGTGCATGGTGTTTCTCCCTGACGAAGAGCTAGCTGGGTGAGGCGTGTTCACGGGCTGATAGTGACTCAGGGCACGCGACGATAGGCGCCGTCCGAGGCGGACGACGCCATGCTCGCGTAGGCGCGCAACGCCGCCGAGACGGGCCGTTGTCGATCGGTCGGCGTGTATGGCTGGGTTCGTTTCTCCTGCTCGACGCGGCGTTGCGCGAGCACCAGCTCCGACACGTTGAGCTCGATCACGCGCCGGGGGATGTCGATCGTGATCTCGTCGCCGTCGGCGACGAGGGCGACGAGTCCGCCGCTGGCCGCCTCGGGCGAGAGGTGCCCGATCGACAGTCCGCTCGTGCCACCGGAGAACCTGCCGTCGGTGACGAGGGCGCAGGACCGCCCCAGGCCCCGACCTTTGAGGAACGAGGTGGGATAGAGCATCTCCTGCATGCCGGGGCCGCCGCGGGGGCCCTCATATCGCACAACGACGACGTCGCCGGCGACGACGACTCCGCTCAGGATCGCCTCGACGCAGGACTCCTGCGACTCGAAGACCCGGGCCGGTCCGGTGAAGACAAGGCAATCATCTGGTACGCCCGCGGTCTTCACGACACATCCGTCCGGCGCGAGGTTGCCGGTGAGAATCGCCAGCCCGCCGTCGGCGGAATAGGCGTGCGCCACGTCGCGGACGCAGCCCTGTTCGGCATCGGTGTCGAGTGTGGACCAATGGGTGGTTGTGGCGAAGGGACGCGTGGTGCGCACTCCGCCGGGGGCCGCGCGGAACAGCTCGTACGCCTCGGGTCTGGCGGCTTCGCCGCGCACGTCCCAGTCGGCGAGCCAGCCGTCGAGTGAGTCGGCGTGCACGGCGTGCACGTCTCGGCGCAGCAGGCCGGCTCGGTCGAGTTCGCCGAGAATCGCGGGGATTCCGCCGGCCCGGTGCACGTCCTCCATGTGATAGACGGGGCTGTTCGGGGCGACCTTGACCAGACACGGCACCTCGCGCGAGACCGCGTCGATGTGCCCCACCTCGAAGTCGACCTCGGCCTCCCGCGCCGCGGCGAGCAGGTGCAGCACGGTGTTGGTGGAGCCGCCCATCGCCACGTCGAGCGCGACCGCGTTGTGGAACGCGTCGAGCGTCGCGATCGACCGGGGCAACACCGATGCGTCATCGTCGTCGTAGTAGCGCCGGGCGAGCTCGACGATGAGACGCCCGGCCTCGGTGAACAGGCCCCGTCGGGCGGTGTGGGTCGCGAGCGTCGATCCATTGCCCGGCAGCGCCAGGCCGATCGCCTCGGTGAGACAGTTCATGGAGTTGGCGGTGAACATGCCCGAGCATGATCCGCACGTCGGACACGCGGACCGTTCGATCTCGTCGAGCTCCTCGGTGGAGACCGCCGGATCGGCCGCCGCGATCATGGCGTTGATGAGGTCCAGCTTGACCGTCTCACCGGGCGTCGTCCGTGCGAGCACCTTGCCGGCCTCCATCGGTCCACCGGAGACGAAGACCGTGGGGATGTTGAGCCGCAGGGCTGCGTTGAGCATGCCGGGTGTGATCTTGTCGCAGTTGGAGATGCACACGAGGGCGTCGGCGCAGTGGGCGTTGACCATGTATTCCACCGAATCCGCGATGATCTCGCGGCTGGGCAGCGAATAGAGCATGCCCGCGTGGCCCATCGCGATGCCGTCGTCGACCGCGATCGTGTGGAACTCCCGGCCGACTCCGCCGGCCGCCGCGATCGCCTCGGCGACCAGCGCGCCGACGTCGCGCAGATGCACATGGCCGGGGACGAACTGGGTGAAGGAGTTGGCGATCGCCACGATCGGCTTGCCGAAGTCGGCATCGGTCATTCCGGTGGCGCGCCACAGGGCCCGCGCGCCGGCCATGGTGCGCCCCTGGGTGGAGGTCGCGGAACGAAGTTGCGGCACGGGCCCAGTGTGGCAGGTCCGGTGGACGGTCTGACGATGACTCCCGTCGGCGATGGTGAAACCGGCAAAGCCTCGCCACCTGCGAAAATGGTTTGGTGAACCACAATGTGGGATTAGTTGACTTGGTGGTTGAGACGAGGCATGCTGGGCTCATGTCCCGCCCGCAGTTCGCTCGAGTACTTCTTTTCTAGCGCGTCAGACGACCGGTCTGACGCGCGAGCCCACGTGCCTGGCACGGGGGCTCTTTTGCGTTTCGACCCATGCATCGACCGTGCGACGTTTTCTCCGCCACCTGCGCCCGATCCGCTGTGATAGCGCCCACTCAGCCGTCGACTTCGAAGGCAGCCACCATGACGAACAGCACATCCGATCGAACTCCGCGACCACCGTCACCGCTGGCCCTGGCCGGGCGTCGGGCGCAGCCCGCCACCGGCCCGTCGGCGGCCACCACCACGGCCGAACCCGGAGTCGCCGCGCCACCTGCGCCCGAACCCCGTGCCGCCGACGGACGAATCGGATCAGCCCCACAGTCACCGGCGGCCAGCACGACCGTCGTGGCCGAGCCAATGACCGGCGCCCAATCGCTCGTGCGATCGCTGGAGTCGCTCGGGGTTCGGGTGATGTTCGGCATCCCCGGCGGGGCGATCCTGCCCGCCTATGATCCGATCTTCGACTCCACGGTGCGGCACATCCTGGTGCGCCACGAGCAGGGGGCCGGACACGCGGCGACCGGCTATGCCCAGGCGACCGGCGAGGTCGGAGTCTGCGTGGCCACGTCTGGCCCGGGCGCGACCAACCTGGTGACCGCGATCGCCGACGCCTATATGGACTCCGTGCCGATCGTCGCCATCACAGGACAGGTGGCGAGCGGCTCGATCGGGTCGGACGCCTTTCAAGAGGCCGACATCCAGGGCATCACCCTGCCGATCACCAAACACAACTATCTCGTGACCGATCCCCGTCGACCTGCCGAGGCAGCTCGCTGAGGCATTCCACCTGGCGAGCACGGGCCGCCCCGGCCCGGTGCTGGTGGACATCCCCAAGGACGTCCTGCAGGCGCAGACGACGTTCTCCTGGCCACCCACTCTCGACCTGCCCGGTTATCGGCCGACGCTGCAACCCCACGCGCAAACAGATCCGGGAGGCCGCCCGGCTCATGGCGATCGCTCGGCGCCCCGTGCTCTATGTCGGCGGCGGCGTGCTCAAAGCCGGCGCGGCGGCGGTGCTCACACAGCTCGCGGAGCTGACCGGAGCGCCGGTGGTCACGACGCTGATGGCCCGGGGAGCGTTTCCCGACAGCCACCATCTGCACATGGGCATGCCGGGAATGCACGGCAGCGTGGGCGCGGTCTTCGCGCTTCAGCGGGCCGACCTCGTGGTGGCGTTGGGAGCCCGATTCGATGACCGGGTGACCGGCAAACTCGACGGGTTCGCCCCCGGTGCGGCGATCATCCACGCCGACATCGATCCGGCCGAGATCGGCAAGAACCGGGCGGTCGACGTGCCGATCGTCGGTGACGCCCGCTACGTGATCGCCGAACTCATCGGCGCCATCACCACCGAGCACCGGGCCGGCAACCGCGGCGATCTGCGCGACTGGTGGGCGCAGCTCGACGACATCCGCACCCGCTATCCCGCTCGGATGGGAGGAGCCGGCCGACGGCGCGCTCGCCCCACAGCACGTGATCTCCCGATTGGGCGATCTCGTCGGGACCGACGCGATCTACGTGGCCGGCGTGGGCCAGCACCAGATGTGGGCATCGCAGTTCATCACCTATGACCGGCCGGGCAGCTGGCTCAACTCCGGGGGGCTGGGCACGATGGGCTACGCCGTGCCCGCGGCGATGGGCGCGAAGGTCGGCCGTCCCGGACACGACGGTCTGGGCGATCGACGGCGACGGCTGTTTCCAGATGACCAACCAGGAGCTCGCGACCTGCGCCATCGAGGGCATCCCGATCAAGGTGGCGATCATCAACAACGGCAACCTCGGCATGGTTCGGCAGTGGCAGACGCTGTTCTACAACGAGCGCTACTCCAACACCGAGCTCGGCACGCACAAGCACCGCATCCCCGACTTCGTCAAGCTCGCCGAGGCGTTGGGCTGCGTGGGGCTGCGGTGCGAGAGCGCCGCCGACGTGGACGCCACCATCGAGGCCGCGATGGCGATCAACGACGCACCGGTCGTGGTGGACTTCGTCGTCGGCAAAGACGCGATGGTCTGGCCGATGGTCGCCGCCGGCACCAGCAACGATGAGATCATGTTCGCCCGCGGGGTGCGCCCGGTGTTCGACGACGACGACCTGTGACCGCCGCCGACCGCCGAGGAAGCCACACCATGAACAGACACACCCTCTCCGTGCTCGTGGAGAACAAGCCGGGAGTCCTGGCCCGGGTCGCCGGGCTCTTCTCCCGGCGCGGATTCAACATCGACTCACTCGCGGTGGGCGAGACCGAGCTGCCCGAGGTGTCCCGGATCACGATCGTGGTCGACGCCGAGGACTCTCCGCTGGAGCAGGTCACCAAGCAGCTCAACAAGCTCGTCAACGTACTCAAGATCGTCGAACTGGAGTCGACCGCCTCGGTGCAGCGCGAACTGCTGCTGGTGAAGGTTCGCGCCGACCGGCCGCACCGGGCACAGGTGCTCGAGACCGTGCACCTGTTCCGGGCCCGCGTCGTCGACGTCGCCTCCGGACACGCTGACCATCGAGGCGACCGGCACGGCCGAGAAACTCGACGCGCTGCTGCGCGACCTCGAACCGTACGGGATCAAGGAAATGGTGCAGTCCGGGATGGTCGCCATCGGGCGGGGCTCGCGATCGATCACCGCCCCGACTCTGCGCGCCGCCTCCTGAGCCACACATCCACAACTCATTTGAGGAGCAAGAGACACATGACAGCGGAAGTCTTCTACGACGACGACGCCGACCTCTCCGTGATCCAGGGCCGAGCGGTCGCCGTCATCGGCTACGGCAGCCAGGGGCACGCGCACGCGCTGTCGCTGCGTGACTCCGGAGTCGACGTGCGGGTCGGTCTGCCCGTGGGCTCCAAGAGCCGCGCCAAGGCGGAGGAGCAGGGCCTGCGGGTGGTCACGCCGGCCGAGGCCGCAGCCGAGGCCGACGTCATCATGATGCTCGCGCCGGACACCGCGCAGCGCACGCATCTACGCCGAGGCGATCGCGCCGATCGCTCTCCGCCGGCAAGGCGCTCTTCTTCGGCCACGGACTCAACATCCGGTACGGGCTGATCACCCCGCCGGCCGATGTGGACGTCGCGATGGTGGCGCCCGAAGGGCCCCGGGCACCTGGTGCGCCGGCAGTTCGTCGACGGCAAGGGCGTGCCGGTGCTCGTCGCCGTCGAGCAGGACGCCACCGGATCGGCGCTTCGCCCTCGCGCTCTCCTACGCCAAGGCGATCGGCGGCACCCGGGCCGGCGCCATCCGGACCACCTTCAAGGAGGAGACCGAGACCGACCTCTTCGGCGAGCAGGCGGTGCTCTGCGGCGGCGCGTCGGCGCTGGTGCAGGCCGGTTTCGAGGTGCTCACCGAGGCCGGGTACGCCCCGGAGATCGCCTACTTCGAGTGCCTGCACGAGCTGAAGCTCATCGTCGACCTGATGTATGAGGGCGGCATCGCCCGGATGCGCTACTCCGTCTCGGACACCGCCGAGTACGGCGACTACTGCCGCGGCCCGCGGGTCATCGACGCGCGGAGTCAAGGACGAGATGCGCGAGATCCTCGGCGAGATCCGCAGTGGTGAGTTCGCCCGCGAGTGGGTCGCCGAGGACGAGGCCGGACGCCCCAAGTTCGACCGAGATGGCGCGCCGAGGTCGGCGGCGCACCCGATCGAGGAGACCGGGCAGCGGCTGCGCGCCATGATGTCGTGGGTGGACCGGCCGATCACCGAGACTGCCTGACGCGGGTCGGGAACCGCCGCCGACGTTCGCGGCCGCGGTTCCCGACCCATCGGCGTTGGTGAGCGTCGTCACGCCCCGTCGCCTGCGCCGGTCGTGGCGGCGGGCCCTACGATCGGAAGAGCATCGTCGAGCGCACCGCCGCGCTCGGCACGCGCCCGGCCCGGCCCCGGTCCACTGTGGCGACGGTCTCATGTGTCGCCGCTCACCTGACTTGAGGACAACTGTGACGCCTGTCGTACTGATCGCCGAAGAACTCGCCCCCGCCGCCATTGACGTGCTCGCGCACGACTTCGATGTCCGCCACGTCGACGGCACCGACCGCGCCGAGCTTGCTCGGCAGCGCTCGGCCGACGCGGACGCCGTCATCGTGCGCAGCGCCACCCAGATCGACGCCGAGGCGATCGCCGCCGCGCCGCACCTCAAGGTGGTCGCCCGGGCGGGAGTCGGGCTGGACAACGTCGAGGTGCCCGCCGCCACCGCGCGCGGCGTCATGGTGGTCAACGCGCCCACCTCCAACATCGTCTCCGCCGCCGAACAGGCGGTCGCGCTGCTGCTCGCCGTGGCGCGCAACACCGCGACCGCCTCGGCCGCGCTCAAGGTCGGCGAGTGGAAGCGGTCGAAGTACACCGGCGTCGAGGTGCAGGGCAAGACCGTCGGTGTGGTCGGGCTCGGCCGCATCGGCGTGCTCTTCGCCCAGCGCATCGCCGCCTTCGGCACCCGGCTCATCGCCTACGACCCTTACGTGCAGCCGGCCCGCGCCGCCCAGCTCGGCGTGCGCCTCGTCGGCCTCGACGAGCTGCTGCGCGAGTCCGACTTCATCTCGATCCACCTGCCTAAGACCCCGGAGACCGTCGGGCTCATCGGTGAGCGGAGCTGCGAACTGGTCAAGCCCGGCGTGCGCATCATCAACGCCGCCCGCGGCGGGCTCGTCGACGAGCAGGCGCTCGCCGACGCCATCGCCGAAGGTCGGGTCGCCGGCGCCGGCATCGACGTCTACAGCAAGGAGCCCTGCACCGCCTCGCCGCTGTTCGCCTTCGACACCGTGGTGGCCACCCCGCACCTGGGTGCCTCCACGCACGAGGCTCAGGACAAGGCCGGACTCGCGGTGGCCCGCAGCGTCAAGCTCGCGCTGCAGGGCGAGTTCGTGCCGGACGCGGTCAACGTGCAGGCCGGCGGTGTCGTCGCCGAGGACGTGCGCCCGCTGCTGCCGCTCGCCGAGAAGCTGGGCCGGGTCTTCACCGCGGTCGCCGGCGGCGTCGCAGCCTCGGTCACCGTCGAGGTCCGCGGCGACATCGTCGCCAACGACGTCAGTGTGCTCAAGCTCGCCGCCACCAAGGGGCTGTTCGCGCAGGTCGTCGAGGAGCAGGTGACCTATGTCAACGCTCCGCTCCTCGCCGCCGATCGGGGCGTCGAGGTCGAGCTGACCACGTCGACGGAGACCGTCGACCACCCCAACCTCGTCACCGTTCGCGGCGCGTTGCCCGACGGGCGGGTCGTCTCGGTCTCCGGCACTCATCTTGTCGGCCCCCGTGAGGCGATCAAGCTCACCGAGATGGACGGGTTCGACCTTGACCTCGACGCCGATGGCATTCTGCTCTTCTTCCGCTATTCCGACCGTCCCGGAGTGGTCGGGAGCTATCGGCACGCTGCTCGGCGAGGCCGGGGTGAACATCGCGGCGATGCAGGTGGCCCGTCAGTCGGCCGGTGGCGTGGCGCTGATGACCCTCACCGTCGACAACACCGTCTCGCCCGATCTGTTGGAGCGTGCGGCGGCCTCGATCGGCGCGACCGCCGCCGCGACCGTCGACCTCACCGACTGAACCGACTGTCGACGAGCCGGCGATCTTTTTGACGCGGCGATCATGAACCTAGTTGGCATGATCACACCCTCGATCATGGGCACTAGGTTCATGATCGCCGGTTCAGATAGTGGGACGGCTGTACCGAAAGGTAGGACGTCTCGCTATCGTTGGACGCCATTGACCAGCGGTTACGGCGAGGAAGGTGGAGTCGGATGACCCGGATCGCGGTGATCGCAGGCGACGGCATTGGGCCCGAGGTGGTGGCCGAGGGGCTCAAGGTGCTCGACGCGGTGCGGCCGGGGTGCGAGACCGTCGCCTATGACCTCGGTGCGGCGCGTTATCTGCGCACCGGCGAGATCTTGCCCGAAACCGTACTCGAAGAGCTGTCCGGATTCGACGCGATCCTGCTCGGCGCGGTCGGCGACCCAGCCGTGCCACCCGGGGTGCTCGAGCGTGGTCTGCTGCTCAAGCTTCGATTCGCCTTCGATCAATACGTCAATCTGCGTCCCGCGCGGCTGTGGCCGGGGGTGATCACGCCCCTGGGCACAGTGAAACCTGGGGAGATCGACTTCACGGTGGTCCGCGAGGGCACCGAGGGGCTCTATGCCGGCGCCGGCGGCACGATGCATATCAACACCGATCACGAGGTCGCGACCGAGGAGAGCCTCAACACCCGGCACGGGGTCGAGCGGGTGATCCGCCACGCCTTCGCCGTCGCGGCGACCCGCGAGCGCCGCAGGCTCACCATGGTGCATAAGACCAACGTGCTCACCCATGCTGGTGGCCTGTGGGCGCGAGTCTTCGCCGATGTGGCCGCGGAGCATCCGGACATCGCCGTCGACTATCAGCACGTCGACGCGGCGGCGATGTTCATCGTCACGCAGCCGCAGCGTTATGACGTGATCGTCACAGACAACCTCTTCGGGGACATCCTCACTGATATCGCTGCGGCGGTCTGCGGTGGGATAGGGCTGGCAGCCAGCGGCTGCATCGATCCGGAGCGGCGATCTCCGTCGATGTTCGAGCCGGTGCACGGTTCGGCTCCGGACATCGCCGGCACCGGAGTGGCGGATCCGGTCGCGGCCGTGCTCTCGGTCGCGATGATGCTCGAGCACCTCGGCGAGGTCGCGGCCGCGAAGGCGGTCGAGCGGGCGGTCGCCGTGGAACTCGCGGCCCGGGCGGGTGGATCTACCGACGGGTTGCGTACGTCGGAGGTCGGCGATCGCCTCGCGGCGGCCGTGATCTGACCGCGCGTCCCACCTGGTTGACTTGGCGTGGCGAAGTCGGTCCGATCGTGCTATGTCGACTTAACGGCCGTTCGGGTACATTCACAAGACGCCGGCTGGCGCCGGCGGGAGCGTCGTCAAGCACTCAACTAGTCCGCGCCGCGCGTTGGTTGACCGGAAGCGTCGCGCATCATGGTGTGCAACGCACGCGCAAGGAGACGATGACGGTGGTGAAACCTGTGAGCCGCACCGAGGCCCTGGACTTCGAGATCTGCCCGACGGCGAGTCCGACCTCCGTCGAGGACCGGACCGCACTGATGGCCAACCCCGGATTCGGGCGGGTCTTCACCGACCACATGGTGACGATCCGCTACTCCGACGAGAAGGGGTGGTTCGACGCGCGATTGCACGCCCGGGCGCCGATTCCGATGGATCCGGCGACTGCTGTGCTGCACTACGCCCAGGAGATCTTCGAGGGGCTCAAAGCCTATCGCGCGACCGATGGCGGCGTCACTCTGTTTCGGGCCGACGCCAACGCCCGGCGGTTTAGCGGGTCGGCGCGCCGACTCGCCATGGCGCCGCTGCCGGAAGACCTCTTTCTCCGGTCGATCCAACGACTCGTCGACGTCGACCGCGACTGGGTGCCGACCGATCCCGAGGGGTCGCTCTATCTGCGTCCGTTCATGTTCGCGAGTCAGGTTTTTCTCGGCGTCAAGCCGTCATCGGAATATCTCTATGTTCTGATCGCTTCGCCGGTCGGCTCGTATTTCAGCGGCGGGGTCCGTCCCGTGACGGTGTGGATCTCCACCGATTACACCCGAGCGGCGCCAGGCGGCACCGGGGCGGCGAAGTGCGGCGGCAACTACGCCGCGAGTCTCGTCGCGCAGGCGGAGGCCTCGGAGCACGGTTGCGATCAGGTGGTCTTTCTCGACGCGGTCAACCGGCGTGACGTCGACGAGATGGGCGGCATGAACGTCTTCTTCGTCTATGCCGACGGCTCACTTGTCACTCCTCCGCTCACGGGCAGCATCCTGCCCGGCATCACCCGCGACTCGGTGATCACTCTGGCTCGGGCCGGCGGGCGCGCGGTGCGCGAGGAGCCGATCAGCATCGACCGGTGGCGCGACGACGCTCGTGCCGGCCGGCTGACCGAGGCGTTCGCGTGCGGCACCGCCGCGGTCATCACCCCGATCGGCGAGGTTCGCAGCAGCGGCGGCGAGTTCGTGATCGGCGATGGCGGCACGGGGCCGATCACCACGCGGCTGCGCGAGTCGCTTGTGGACATTCAGCGTGGGCGGGCGGACGACCCGTACGGGTGGATCTCTCGGATCTTGTGACGACGCGGCTGGCATCCGCCCAAGGCCGCCAAGCGGACGGGGTCGGGATTCCGCTATGTGGGAAGATAGTGTCACCTGCCGGAACGGCGTGCCAGACTCGGATCCGTGACCAGGGATAACGTCTCGATCATTATCATCTAGCGCGCGCGGCCGGCACTGAGCTGCGCGCGCCGACCTCCTGCCTGAGCAGGGGGTCTTTTTGTTTCCACATCCGGAAAGTAGGACAGCCGTGACGTTTCAGGTCTTCGACACCACCCTGCGGGACGGAGCGCAGCGGGAGGGCCTCACCTATTCCGTGGTGGACAAGCTCGCGATCGCCCGGCTGCTCGACGAACTCGGGGTCGGCTTCATCGAAGGCGGCTGGCCCGGCGCGATGCCCAAGGACACCGAATTCTTTCGGCGGGCGCGCACCGACCTCACGCTGCGCCACGCCAGCCTCGTCGCCTTCGGCGCTACCCGCCGGGCCGACCTCGCCGCAGCCGACGATCCACAGATCCAGGCGTTGCTCGACGCGCAGACACCGGTGGTGTGCCTGGTGGCGAAGTCGGACCTGCGGCACGTGGTGCGGGCGTTGCGGACGAGCGCCGAGGAGAACCTCGCGATGGTACGCGACAGCGTCGAACTGTTCCGCGCCCACGGTCGACGGGTGTTTATCGACTGCGAGCATTTTTTCGATGGCCTACGGTTCGACCCCGACTATGCCACGGCGGTCGTGGCGACGGCAGTGGAGGCCGGGGCCGAGGTCGCCGTGATGTGTGACACCAACGGCGGAATGCTCCCGTCGATGATCACCCGGGCCGTCGCCGACGTGGCCGCCCGGCTGTCCGCTCGCCTGAGCATCGACCCGGAGACGGCGGTGCGCGGCTTGGGCATTCACTGCCAGAACGACACCTCCTGCGCCGTCGCGAACACCGTCGCGGCGGTCGAGGCCGGGGTGCGCCACTTTCAATGCACCGCCAATGGTTATGGCGAGCGTCCCGGCAACGCCGACCTCTTCGCCACCATCGCCAACCTGCAGCTCAAACTCGGCCTGCCGGTGCTGCCCGACGGCGGACTCGACCAGATGGTGCGGGTCTCCCACGCCATCGCCGAGATCGCTAACCTCGCGCCCGACACCCATCAGCCCTATGTCGGTGCCGCCGCCTTCGCCCACAAGGCCGGGCTGCACGCCAGCGCAATCAAGGTTGATCCGGCGCTCTATAACCACATCGATCCGGCCGTCGTCGGCAACGACATGAAGATCCTCGTCACCGAGATGGCGGGCCGGGCTTCGATCGAGCTCAAGTCACGTGAGCTGGGTCTCGACCTGACCGGTCAACCCGAGACCCTGACTCGGGTGACCACCCGCGTCAAGGATCTCGAAGCGGCCGGATGGAGCTTCGAGGCGGCCGACGCCTCATTCGCTCTGCTCGTGCGGGGCGAACTCGGCGAGCTCACCGTGCCCTTCACCCTGGAGTCCTATCGGGTCATCGTGGAACACCGCGAAGACGGCTCCGTCGTCTCCGAAGCCACCGTGAAGGTTCGGGTTCGGGGCGAACGGATCATCGCCGCCGCGGAAGGTAACGGTCCCGTCAACGCCCTCGACGAGGCGCTGCGCAGCGCGCTGTCGAGGCACTTTCCCACGCTGTCCCGGTTTGAGCTGGCCGACTATAAGGTGCGCATTCTCGAAGGGACACACGGCACGGGCGCGGTGACGCGGGTGTTGGTGGAGACACGGGGGGATGACGGCCGCGACTGGGTCACGGTCGGGGTGCATGAGAATGTCGTCGAGGCGAGCTGGCGGGCGCTCGTCGACGCGCTCGCCTATGGGTTGTCGCGGGTCGACGCCGACGGGCCGACGCAGTCAGAGCCCGGTGGGCGGGTCAGCGGGCCGCCTTCGGCAGCAGCAGCGTCGCGATGATCGCGCGGTGGTCGGAGGCTGGCACCGTCGTCGCGGTGAAGTCGGTGACCCCGATCCGGGGATCGACGAGCACGTGGTCGATCGTGACTTTCGGCACGGCCGAAGCCTTTTTGCCGAAGTACGGCCACGTGGGAACCAGTCCCGCGCCGACCAAGTCGGCGGCGTCGCGATAACCGGAGTCGAGCACACGTCGCAGCTCGGTGTGGTCGAGGGTCGCGTTGAAGTCGCCGATCAGCACGCGGGGCGGCCCGGCGGGGTCGGCGGTGGGCTGGTTGCGCAGCCCTTTGTGCCACCCCGCGACCGCGCCGGGGGTCGGCGCGGGCGGATGCACCGACTCCACCCAGAACTCGTTCGCACCCGGTGCTTGGACCCGCACGCGCACCTGGGTGAAGTAGTAGGGATTCTCCCGCACTCCAGCCTCGTGAGCCGGAAACCTCGTGTAGACCGCCGATCCGCCCACACCCGGCACCGCGTGACGCGACCCGTACCCGAGAATCTGGTCCAAGCCCGCGTCGGCCAGGCGGCGCTCGGCCTCCGGCGTGAACTCCTGAAGAGCGAGCACGTCCACGTTGTTTTCGCGAACCAGCGCGACGATCGTGGCGGGGTCGGCCCCGCCCGCGAGCAGGTTCGCCGACATCACCCGCACCGTCACACCGTCCATCGTCGACGGTGATCCGACGGCCCGGGGCGCGACCGCCACGACCAGCGCGGCGCAGGCGAGCCCGGCGGCGACGGCGACCCGCCAGCGGCGTCGCAGCAGCGCGGCCGCGACCACGACAACCGAAACCCCTGCCACGTACGGCGTGAACGCCGTCAACGGCACGAATAGTTCGCCTCGCTCCCAACCCGCCCATCGGGACGCCGCCCACAACAGCATGAGGCCCGCCGCCGCCCACCAACACGCGGTGATCACATAGGTCCACACCGTGCGTGCCCGAGTGGTCGGGTGTGGTGCCGTCTCGGTCGTTGGGGGCATTCGCGAACTCTATCCGACCGCCTCCCCACCGCCGCGGCCTCTCATCGCCGCTCGGCGTTACCATGCTCGGCATGACCTCGACTGTGTTGCCGGCGTCGCGATGGCGGGCGCGACGAGCGGCGCATCACGAGCGGGTCGACGCGTTGCTCGCCGATCACCGGGAACGGCGTCGCGTCCACGGTCGTGCCGGCCGCGACTCCATAGAGGAGTTTCTGTTCACCTATTACCACTATCGTCCGGCGCAGCTGCGTCGCTGGCACCCCGGCCCCGGAATTCTCCTCGCCGACGCCGAGCGCGACGAGTTCGGTTCGTCCTATGTGGTTGACGGCGACGGGGCTGTGCGTCTCGACGCCGCGGGGATCGTGTCGAGACGACGGGAGTCGGTGGAGTGGATTCTCCGGTTGTTGACCGCCACCGCCGATCGGGAGCCGTCCTTCGGCTGTTTCGGCATTCATGAGTGGGCGATGGTCTATCGGCAGGATGAGCAGGAGACCCGGCACCACATGCTGCCGTTGCGTCTCGGCGTGACAGGCACCGCCGCCGTCGTCGACGGCGCCGCCGTGCGCTGCACGCACTTCGACGCCTACCGCTTCTTCACGCCGGCGGCCCGCCCACTCAATCTCGTGCGGCCGACTCGGGAGACCCAGCACGATCACGAGCAGCCCGGTTGTCTGCACGCCAACATGGATATCTACCGTTGGGCATATAAGGTGTCTCCGCTGGTGCCGAGCGAGTTCGTCGTTGACTGTTTCGAGCTGGCCCGCGACATTCGCGTTCTCGACATCCGGTCCAGCCCCTATGACCTGACCACGGTCGGGCTGCGGTCCATCCCGGTGGAGACGGCCGAGGGCCGCGCGGACTATGCCCGTGCCCAGCGTGCCTTCGCGAGCCGCGCCGCCGGGCTGCGTCGAGCACTCATCGGGCACTGTGAGGCGGCATTGCGGATCGATTCCGCACGGACCTGACGACGTTCGGACATGGCGGCGGGGATGCCCCGTCGCCGGTCGGCTGCCGCGCCTGCCTTAAATTGGCACCGTGCGTATAGCGAGATTTGCCCACACCGGTGGGATGTCGTTCGGGGTGATCGAGGGACAGGGTTCGGCAGCCAGTGGTCTGACCGTCGCCGAGGTCGAGGGTCATCCCTTCGGTCAGATCCGATTCACCGGCCAACGGTGGGCCGTGCCCGACGTGCGGCTGCTGTCGCCCATCCTGCCGAGCAAGGTGGTCTGTGTGGGGCGCAACTATGCCGACCACGCGGCCGAACACGGCGCGGCGGTGCCGGAGCAACCACTGCTCTTTCTCAAACCCTCAACGTCGGTGATCGGCCCGCGTGACGTGGTGCGCCTGCCTCCGCAGTCGACGAACGTCGAGCACGAGGCCGAACTCGCCGTGGTCATCGGCGCGCCCGGTGCGCGCCGCGCCGATCGGGCGGCGGCCGCGGCCGCCATTTTCGGCTATACGTGCGCCAACGACGTGACCGCGCGCGACCTGCAGCATTCCGACGGGCAGTGGACGCGGGCGAAGGGGTTCGACTCGTTCTGTCCCCTCGGGCCGTGGATCGTGACAGACTTCGATCCCGCGGACGTCGAGGTGCGATGTGAGGTTAATGACGAGGTGCGCCAATTGGGGCGTACGGGGGAGATGGTCTTCGACCCCGTGACGCTGGTCTCCTACGTGTCGCACGTGATGACGTTGCTGCCGGGCGACGTGATTTTGACTGGTACGCCCGCGGGTGTGGGCCGACTCGTGGCCGGTGACACGGTGACCGTGCGGATCTCCGGCATCGGTGACCTGGTCAATTCGGTCGCCGAGCTGGGGGGATGAGATTGAGCCCAGTTCGGTGATATCCCGTTTGGGATCGTGGGGGTGGTCAGGTAGAGTTCGTGAGCGGCACCACTGGTGCCGATGGGGTATGGGGTAATTGGCAGCCCAACGGATTCTGGCTCCGTTAGTCTAGGTTCGAGTCCTGGTACCCCAGCCACCGACGCTCACCACCGCGAATGTGGATCCTGGTTGAGCTGAGGCGGCTGGTTTCATGTCGCGGCAAGTCATGTGGCATCATGAAGCCCGCATAAGTTCTGGCCCCGTCGTCTAGCGGCCCAGGACACCGCCCTCTCAAGGCGGCGGCGCCGGTTCGAATCCGGTCGGGGCTACACAGGCACAACGCCTGATCACAGCGATAGATGGCTGAGATCAGGCGTTTTTGTCGTGCTGTGTCGAGCGGCCATCTGTGTTCTCAGAGGCCGGAGAGGCGTTGCCCGGCCCGCACCACCGCCATCGCGTGCCGGTCGCCGGGGCGGCGGCCAAGGCGTTCGATCGGACCGGAGATGCTGATCGCGGCGATCACCCGGCCGGTCCGGTCCCGGACGGGTGCCGACACGCTCGCCACCCCGGCCTCTCGCTCAGCGACGCTCTGGGACCACCCGCGACGGCGAACCTCGGCCAGGGTGCGGCCGGTGAACTTGCACCGCGGCAGCAGCGGCATGACGGCCTCCGGCGGCTCCCAGGCGAGCAGGACCTGCGCGCCGGAGCCGGCGACCATCGACATCACCGTGCCGACCGGAACGGTGTCCCGCAGGCCGCTGCTGCGTTCGGCGACGGCGACGCAGACTCGCTCGTCGGACCGACGCAGATAGAGCTGGGCGCTCTCCCCGGTGGCGTCGCGCAGTGCGGTGAGGATCGGCGCGGCGGCCGAGAGCAGCACGTCGGGTGCGGCGTTGGCGAGTTCGGCGAGGCGAGGTCCGGGCCGCCACCGGCCTTGCGCGTCACGCACCAGCAGGCGGTGCAGTTCCAGGGCCTGCGCGAGCCGGTGCGCGGTAGCCCTCGGAAGCTTCGTTCGCTCGACCAGTTCGGCGAGGCTCGCTCCGTCGACGCATGCGCTGAGGATCACAACAGCCTTGTCGAGGACGCCGACGCCACTCATACTGTTTCCCACAAGCTGAAACATACCTCCCAAACTTTAGGATGTCCAGATGGTGGGAGACACCGACGCATCGGCCGTTCCGCGCACACTCGCGGAGAAGATCTGGGACGCACACGTGGTGCGCTCCGCCCCTGAGGAACCCGATCTTCTCTATATCGATCTGCACCTGATCCATGAGGTGACAAGCCCACAGGCCTTCGACGGACTGCGGCAGTCGGGGCGCCGGGTCCGCCGCCCCGACCTGACACTCGCGACCGAGGACCACAACACGCCGACCGACAACCTCGTGACCATCGCGGATCCGGTGTCGCGCACACAGATCGAGACGCTGCGCGGCAACGCTGCGGAGTTCGGTGTCACGCTCCACCGCCTCGGCGACCCCGACCAGGGCATCGTGCACGTGATCGGACCGCAGCTCGGGGTGACCCAACCTGGCATGACGATCGTCTGCGGTGACTCGCACACCGCCACACACGGCGCGTTCGGTGCGCTCGCCTTCGGCATCGGCACCAGCGAAGTCGAGCATGTGCTCGCCACCCAGACGCTGCCGCAGGTGCGGCCCCGCACCATGGCGGTCACCGTCACCGGCGACTTGCCACCGGGCGCGACGGCCAAGGACCTCATTCTCGCGCTCATCAGCCAGGTCGGCACCGGCGCCGGTGTGGGACACATCGTGGAATATCGCGGGCCCGTCATCACCCGACTATCGATGGAAGGGCGGATGACCATCTCGAATATGTCCATCGAGTGGGGTGCGAAAGCCGGTCTCATCGCGCCGGACGAGACCACATTCGAATATCTGCGCGGGCGCCAGGCTGCCCCGAAGGGCGCGGCGTGGGACGAGGCGGTCGCGCACTGGCGCACGCTGCGCAGCGATCCAGAGGCCGTGTTCGACACCGAGATAGTCATCGACGCGAGCGCGGTAAGCCCATTCGTCACATGGGGCACCAACCCGGCGCAGGGGGTGCCGCTCGACTCGGTCGTCCCCGATCCGGCGGACTTCGCCGACGCCGACGCCGCGTCGGCGGCCCGCAGCGCGCTGGCCTATATGGACCTCGCGCCCGGAACCCGACTGCGCGACGTCGCGATCGACGTGGTCTTCGTCGGGTCGTGCACCAACGGTCGGCTCGAGGATCTGCGGGCCGCCGCCGAGGTGTTGCGGGGCCGGCGGGTTGCGGAGAACGTGCGCATGTTGGTGGTGCCGGGATCGGCCCGGGTGCGGGCCGCCGCCGAGGCCGAAGGACTCGACGAGGTCTTCACCTCGGCCGGAGCGCAGTGGCGCTTCGCCGGCTGTTCCATGTGTCTGGGCATGAATCCGGACACTCTCGCTCCCGGTCAGCGCAGCGCGTCGACCTCCAATCGCAACTTTGAGGGCCGGCAAGGCCGAGGCGGCCGAACCCACCTTGTCTCGCCACCGGTCGCCGCAGCGACCGCCATCGTCGGCCGGCTCGCCGCGCCCACGGATCTGCAGGAAGGCAACGTGAGATGAACAAATTCACCGTGCACAGCGGAGTCGCCGTCCCGCTGCGGCGCTCCGACGTCGACACCGACCAGATCATTCCAGCGGAATATCTCAAGCGGGTCAGCCGCGTCGGCTTCGACGATGGCCTGTTCCGTTCCTGGCGGGCCGATCCCACCTTCGTGCTCAACGATCCTGCCTTCGCTGACGGTTCGATCCTCGTCGCCGGACATCGGTTCGGGGTTGGCTCTTCTCGCGAACACGCCGTGTGGGCACTCCAGGACTATGGATTCCGCGCGGTCGTCGCACCCTCGTTCGGTGATATTTTTCGAACCAACGCGCTCAAGGGCGGACTGCTGCCGATCGTGTTGCCGGAGCCCGTGGTGCATCAACTGTGGGACCTCATCGGAGCTCAGCCAGGCAGACACATCAGCGTCGATCTGGTTGATGGCGAGGTGCGTGTCGATGCCCTGAGCTGGCCTTTTTCCCTTGACTCGCATAGTCGTTGGCGTTTACTCGAAGGGCTGGACGACATCAGTCTGACCCTTCGTCACGAGCCCGCGATCGCTGCTTTTGAAACGACCAGACCGGGGTGGTCGGCGGTCATCGGCTAGCCCGGAAGTGTCCACATCGGCTACCCACAGTGGCCCTCATAGTCGGATCCCTTGCGACCCAACGATTCTCTTCCGCGCTGATGTTTGTGTATTGGCTGCGGTTGGACTAATGTGCGCGCAGAATAGCTGTTTGAAGGACAGCTTTGGGTTATGGGAGGGAAAATCGTGAACAAGGCCGAGCTGATTGAGGCGCTCGCTGGACGACTGGGTGACCGGAAGTCGGCGACCGCCGCACTCGATGCGGTTCTCGCTGAGATCCAGGGAGCGGTGACCAAAGGCGACAAGGTCTCGATTACCGGGTTCGGCGTCTTTGAGAAACGAGTTCGGGCGGCACGCACAGCGCGCAACCCGCGCACCGGCGAGTCAGTCAAAGTGAAGAAGACCTCGGTTCCGGCGTTCCGTGCCGGCGCGGGCTTCAAGGACATGGTCGCGGCCGGCAAGGTGCCGAAGGTTGCCAAGGCCGCCGCTTCGGTGAAGAAGGCCACCACCAAGGCGACTGCCGCCAAGGCCGCGGCGACTAAGACCACCGCCAGGCCGGCCACGAAGACCGCCGCGAAGACCACGGCCGCCAAGGCGACCAAGACCGCCGCGACCAAAGCGGCTCCGACGAAGAGGGCCACCAAGGCCGCCGCCACCGCCACGCCGCGCCGCACCGCCACGGTCCGCACGGCGGCGGCGAAGACCGCTGCGAAGTCGACCGCCGCGAAGTCGACCACCAGCAGGACGACCGCCGTCAAGGCGACCCGGGCTCGCAAAGCCTGAACCGGTCCACACAGGACCTCGAAGAAGGGCACCCGATCACCGCCGGCAGGTGAGACGGTGCCCTTCTGCGTGGCCCTCAGACCCGAGTGTGAACGACCTGAGCTCGAACGACGCGCATCAGCACAGGCTGTCAGTCAGTCGAGCCACCGGGTGAGGTGTCGCTCGTTGGCGGCCCTCCACGCCGCCGGGAACGCGGCTCGGGCGGCATGCACCGCTTGACGTTCCCGCTCATAGAGGCGGCCTGCGGTGATGGCCAAACCATAGTCGTCAGGGTCGGCGGCGGCGATCGCGAGCCACGTGTCGGCCGCGATGGTCGCGTCGTGATGCTCACCGAGCACGTCCTGCACCCGGGCGAGGGCCTCGGCGAACTCGACAACCCCTCCGCCCAGCACTTCTGCCGCTATCTCGGCGGCATAACGCGCTCGCTTGGCGCGAATTCGCACGCCATGCCACACCTCGTCACTGGCTGTGGGGTCGAGACGGTTGGCCCCAACCCGTCCGTGCCCGCCGTCGATGAACGCGCGCCACGGGCGTCTGGCGATGTGGGGAAGCACGTCGCGTGCGGGCTCGTGAGCCTTCTTGCGCAGCTGCGGTGTCGTGGCCGCGGCGAGCAGTTCGTCGAGCAGGCGGTGATAGCGCGGCGTGCTGAGTTGGCCCTCGATGGCAGCCATGGACTCCTCATATCGCGCGGTGAGATCGGCGTCGATGCGTGCGATCGCAGCCTGATCCAACGGGGCGAGGGGATCCGTGGCGCCGGTGTGGTGCAGTCGTTCGCGCAACATCTGCGCGTCGCGGGCGGCGCCGAGGATATCGGCGACCCAGCCGATCTCGCGCCGCAGACCCACCGCCCAATCGGCGTCGAGCAGTGTGAGCAGAGTGCGCAGATCACTGCGCAGACGGCGGCAGCCCACCCGCATCTGATGCACGGCGGTGTCGTTGTCCCCGACGGTGGCCCGCAGTCGAACCAACGGATCGTGGTCGATGACGCGGGCGATGTCGGTGATCAGCGCGGCGACGGCGACGTCGCCCGCCGACGCGCGTTTCGGCAACCGATCCGGGGGGACGGGCCAGTCGGGCGTGGGATCGGGCTGCAGATCGAGCGCACGGGCGAGCGGGGGAGCGAACGTGCCGCCGACGGCTCCGGCCGCGCATAGCGCGGCCTCGACCATGTCCATCAGGTGCGCCCGCCCGGCTCGGCGCTCGACCTCGATTTCGCGAAACTTGCCGACGATCCGGTTGTCGTGCAGCACGCTGACGGCGTCGTCGACCACCGCGACCGCCACCCGGTCGTCGCGGTCGCAGAGCTGAACGGCTCGCCGGTGCGTGACGAGCACGGCGACCTGAGCGATCGGGTGGCCTCTGGTGATGGCTGTCACGAGATCCAGCAACCGTTTGGGAACCGACGACGAGGAACCGTTGACCGAGATCTCGGCTCGGGTGCCGGGTGTCCGGGTCGGCAGTTTCACCGTCCAGGGCTCGTCGTCGCCTCGCCGGTGCCGCAGGAAAGCGCCCGCTCGGGCCAGACGCAGATCATGGGTGTCGTAGTAGGTCGCGCGCAGCTTGTGCGTCGGCCGTTCGATGAGCCGGCCGCCGACAGGAACGCAGCCTGCCAGGTCCGGCAGGGTGAACTGCGCGTCGACCTGATACTTACGTTCTTCTTCGAGCATGGCCGCAGAGCCTACCGGCGGCGGCGATCGAGGGGGAGAGGGTGGCCGCGCATGCCCGCGTTCATTCGCTGCGTTGGGCGGCTCGCCGCAGCAGGCTCTCCTGAAGATCCTGCAGCACATGGGCGGGGTCTGCCTGGCGCCGGTGCCATGTCCCCTCGGAGTCGAGGTCGAAGCCGGCGGTGGCGGGGTCGACGCAGGCCGAGAAGACCCGTCGCAGCTCAGTCTGGGCGGCGGGGTCGGTGACCCGCACCAGTGCCTCGACCCGTCGGTCGAGGTTGCGGTGCATGAGATCGGCTGAGCCGATCCACCACTCGTCGTCGCCGCCGTTGGCGAAGTGGAATGCCCGCGAGTGCTCGAGGAAGCGGCCGACGATCGATCGGACCCGGATGCGGTCGGAGAGCCCGGCGACACCCGGCCGCAGGGTGCAGATGCCGCGGACGATGAGGTCGATATCGACCCCGGCCTGGCTCGCGCGGTAGAGCGCGTCGACGATCTCCTCGTCCACAATAGAGTTGACCTTGATTTGTATCGCCGCTGGCCGGCCGGACCGGACGTTCGCGGCTTCTCGTTCGATGCGCTCGACGACGCCCGACCGGACGCCATGCGGGGCGACGAGCAGTCGGCTATAGCTGGTCTGCCGGCTGTATCCGGTGAGCACGTTGAACAGATCGGTGAGGTCGGCGCCGACCTCCGGATCGGCGGTGAGCAGGCCGAAGTCTTCATAGGTGCGCGCGGTCTTGGGGTGATAGTTGCCGGTTCCGATGTGGCAATAGCGGCGCAGGATGCCGCCCTCCTCACGCACCACCATCGCGGTCTTGCAGTGGGTCTTGAGTCCGACCAGGCCGTAGACGACGTGGCAGCCGGCCTGCTCCAGGGTGCGGGCCCAGCCGATGTTGGCCTGTTCATCGAAGCGGGCCTTCACCTCGACGAGCACCACCACCTGTTTGCCGGCGCGGGCCGCCGCGACCAGCGCGTCCACCACCGGGGAGTCGCCACTGGTGCGATAGAGGGTCTGTTTGATGGCGAGCACGTCGGGGTCGGCCGCGGCCTGCTCGATGAACCGTTGCACGCTCGTCGAAAACGAATGATAGGGATGGTGGACGAGCACATCGCGGTCACGCAGTCGAGCGAAGACGCTGCGCGGCACTTCGCCCTCGGCGAAGAGCGGATGGGTCGCCGGCACAAACGGTCGATCCTTGAGGTCGGGTCGGTCGACCTCGGCATAGACCTGCCACAGCTGTGACAGATCAAGAAGACCAGGCACCCGTACGACGTGTTCATCGTCGATGTCGAGTTCCCGCATCAACAATTCGAGCACCTGATCGGAGATGGAGGATGCCACCTCCAGACGCACGGGCGGGCCGAAACGGCGTCGGGCGAGTTCTCGTTCCAACGCCTGCAACAGGTCCTCGTCGCGGTCGTCGTCGACCTCCAACTCGGCGTTGCGGGTCACCCGGAACAGGTGATGTTCGACGACGAGCATTCCGGGGAAAAGGTCGCCAAGGTGCGCGGCGATGAGCTCCTCGACCGGCACGAACCGCATGCCGCGAGGGGAGTCGCCCGTGGCCGGCGTCATGACCCCGGCCCGCCCCGGCGCGTCAACCGACACGAAGCGATGCACGTTGTTGGGCACCTTGATGCGCGCGAACAGTTGCGGCCCGCCGGCCGGGTCACGAACCACGACGGCGAGATTGAGCGAGAGCCCGGAGATATAGGGGAACGGGTGTGCCGGATCGACCGCGAGCGGCGTGAGCACCGGGAAGATGTGTTGGCGGAAATAGGTGCGCAGGCGTTGCTGGGCGGACGGATCCAAGTCGTCCCAGCGGTGCGTGCGCACTTGCTGATCGGCCAGGGCGGGCGCCACCACGTTGGTGTAACAGTGGGCGTGTCGGTCCATCAGCTCGGCCGCGCGTTGGGAGATGAGGGCGAGCTGTTCGCGCGCGGTGAGCGTGTCGGGGCTCTGCGACGGCAGTCCGGTCTGCAAGCGACGCATAAGACCGGCCACCCGTACCATGTAGAACTCGTCAAGGTTGTTGGCGAAGATGGCGAGGAACTTCGCCCGCTCCAGCAGCGGCGTGGCCCGATCCTCGGCGAGGGTGAGCACTCTGGCGTTGAAGTCGAGCCAGGAGAGTTCCCTGTTGAGATAGCGTCCGTGAGGCAGTGGCGCCGATGAGGTCATGGTCGCGGTCCCGTCTGGTGCGGGCGTCGGGTCGCGGGTCTCGGTGCTGCGGGTCTCGGCGTCGTGAGGGGACTTCAGCGAGACCCCGCCGATGACTGCCGCCCGTTTCGTCCCCGACGTCTTACCCTTCGCCCGTCCGCCGGACTGACGGGGCACCGACCGAGGCCGCGAGTCGTTCACCCTTTCATCATGACGCGCCTGGTGCGGCCGCAAAATGAATTCGATGTTGACGATGTCACTGGGGCGTCAGGATGGTGACGAACGCCACTTCTTGCGGTGCCTGGAGTTCATAACGCACCCGCTGCCCCACACGGAGCAGACGAATCGAGGGACTGACCGCAGTCCCGGGAAAGTCCACTCGGGATCCATCATCACGCAGAATCCACCCAGAACGGGTGTGGGAGTCGAACTCCGCGACCGTGCCCTGTGGGGGTTTCGGGGGAGACGTCACCGGAGTGCCTGATGACGCCAGTCTGTCGCTTGACATCGGGTCGTCGGGGGTCATCGTGTCATTGTCTCGCGCAGGGCGCTTGTCCGGGAACCGAGCCCGAGCGCGGCGGCGGCGGTGAAGTCGGCTGGGGTGTCGACGTCGCCGCGCAGCGACGGCCACGGGCCGGTGAGCGCGATCGCGCCGCTCGTCAGATGCTGCTCGGCCGATCCGGGGCCGAACCTGGGCCCCAAGCGGCTCGTGCTCGCCGTGAGCAGCACGGTGCCGGTGCCCGCCGAGTCGGCGACGAATGCGCGATCCGCGGGCGGGGTGCTCGACGATGTCCCTTTCTCCGGCCCCCAGGCGGCCGTGAGCGCCTCGGCGAGCTCCGCGGGGCGCAGCGCGGGCAGATCGGCGGTGAGCACCGCGATGGCGGCCTCCGGCCGGGTGGCCCGCACCTGGGTGGCGGCATAGGCCAGCGCCGGATTGAGCCCGGAGTCGGGCACATCGGCGATGACGTGGGCCCCGACGGCGACGGCGGCCGCGTGTGCCGCCTCGTCCGCCGTGACGACGACGACGCCGGCCACCGTCGGGGTGCGCAGGATCGCGGTCACCGTGTCCATCGCCATCGCGAGCACGAGCTCCCCATGATCAATTCTTGGGTACGCGCCACGCAGCCTCGACTTGGCATGGATGAGGCGCTTCATCGGCACGATGACTGTCCAGCTCACTGTGCCATCTTCGCCTGCCCGGACGGTGGCGGTCGAGGAGCGCACCAAGGTCGTTCCACTCGGCCTATACCCGTGGCCGGCTCAGCCAGGCATGATTGCCCCCAGACGTGAAGGGAGCACGCGTGACGCGACGGAAGATCGGGTTCTGGCGGCGGTTGGCTGTCGCGGTGGTCAAGCCCGTGATGACGGTGATGTCCCGACGCACGTGGAGCGGCATGGAGAACATCCCCCGCACCGGGCCCGTGATCATCGTGGCGAACCACACGAGCCACGCCGACCCGATGGCGTTGGCGCATTTCGTCTATGACGCGGGCCGGTGGCCGGTCTTCCTGGCGAAGGCGAGCATCTTCGCCGTGCCGGTCCTCGGCCGCTATCTGCGCGCCGTCGACCAGACGCCGGTTTTCCGTGGCACCGTCGACGCCGCGAAGGCACTCGACGCCGCAGTCGCGGCGGTTGAGCGGGGTGGGGCGCTGGTGATCTATCCCGAGGGCACGACGACCAAAGAGCCGGACCTGTGGCCGATGCGCGGCAAGACCGGCGCCGCCCGTCTGTGGCTGTCGACCGGCGCTCCCGTGGTGCCGGTCGTTCTGTGGGGGCCGCACAACCTCTTCGACCCTCGCACCAAGAAGACACGCCTGCGCCCGCGCACCCCGATGACCGTCGTCGCGGGCCCGCCACTCGATCTCAGCGCGTGGGCCGGGGCTCCCACCACGGCGCCCGTTCTGCAGGAGATCACCGATCACATCATGTCGGCGCTGCGCGATCAGCTCATCGCCGTTCGGGGTGAGCCCGCACCGCCGCTGTGGTCGCCGCCGATAGCTGATCTTCCCGGCGATCGGCGAGACTGAGACAGCTGCACCGGCGCACGATGGCACCGAGGGCCGGTCGCGACAACCCCAGGGAATGAGGCGAAATGGGCGTGGCGCAGATCCGCCGGGTGGCGGTGCTGGGTGCGGGCTCGTGGGGCACGACGTTTGCCAAGGTGCTCGCCGATGCGGGCCGGGACGTGGTGCTGTGGGCGCGCCGGGAGGAGGTCGTCGACCACATCCGGCGTGAACACCGCAACCCTGACTATCTGCCGGGCACACTGTTGCCGGAGCGAATCATCGCGACCACCGATGCGGCTGAGGCCATCGGTGACGCCGAGCTCATCGTGATCGCCGTGCCCTCGCAGACCGCGCGGGACAATCTGCGGCATTGGGTCGGGACCGGTGCGATCACCCCCGACGCCACGCTGCTGAGCCTCATGAAAGGCATCGAGCTCGGCACCGGCAAACGGATGACCGAGGTCATCGCCGAGGTCACCGGGTTTGACCTGTCCCGGGTCGCCGTCATCACCGGCCCCAACCTCGCTGGTGAGATCGCGGTCGGGCAGCCGACCGCAGCCGTGGTGGCGTGTGTTGACGAGGAACGGGCCACAGCCGTGCAGCGTGCGGTCGTCACGCCCTACTTTCGCCCCTACACCAACAACGATGTCATCGGTTGTGAGCTCGGCGGTGCGGTGAAGAACGTCATCGCGCTCGCCTGCGGCATGGCCGCCGGCATGGGGCTGGGGGTCAACACCCAGTCGGCGCTCATCACCCGGGGGCTCGCCGAGACCGCCCGCCTCGGGGTGCGCCTCGGTGCCGATCCGCTCACCTTCGCCGGGCTCGCTGGGTTGGGCGACCTCGTCGCCACCTGCATGTCCCCGATGTCACGCAATCGCACCTTCGGCGAGCATCTCGGATGGGGGGAGACCCTGGCGCAGGCGCAGACCGCGACCCGGCAGACCGCCGAAGGAGTCAAGAGCTGCTTGTCGATCCGCGACCTCGCCCACAGCCTCGCTGTGGAGATGCCCATCACCGAACAGGTCGAACGGGTCTGCCATGAGGGTCTCGCCCCTGTCGAGGCTGTCCAGACACTGATGAGCCGCGAAACGAAGCCCGAGTGACGGTGAACAGTGATTGGCGTGACGCGACACGTTGCGTGCGTGCCGGTCTGCCACCCACCACGCCCGGCGAGCCGTTGCTTCCCGGACCCACCACTGCGGTCTTCGCGCTCGACCCCGAGGCCGGCCCAGTTCCCGGACTCGACTCCTACAGTCGCGTCGACAGCCCCACGCGTCGCCGGTTGGAAGCCGCGATCGGTCAACTGGAGGGCGGTGACTGCGTGAGTTTCGCCACCGGCATGGCCGCTATCTCGGCGCTGCTGCTCGGGCTGACCCACCCCGGCGACACGATCGTGCTTCCCTCCGACGGCTATTTTCAGACCCGGTCGTGGGCCGCCCAGGTGCTCGGCCCACGCGGAGTCGCGATTCGCCTCGCCCCGACGGCGGGGCCATCGCCAGACTTCGCCGGAGTGCGGCTGGTGCTGCTGGAGACGCCGGCGAACCCGGGGCTCGACGTCTGCGACATCGCCGCGGTCGCCGCCGAGGCCCGCGCGGCCGGCGCGCTGGTCGCGGTGGACAACACCACCGCGACCCCGCTGGGCCAGCGGCCACTCGACCTCGGCGCCGACTTGGTGGTGGCGAGCGGCACCAAGGGGCTCACCGGCCACAGCGACCTTCTGCTCGGCTATATCGCCGGGCGTGATGAGGCGCTCGTCGCCTCGATGCGCACGTGGCGAGACGGCACCGGAGGCGTCCCCGGCGACTTCGAGGCGTGGCTCGCGCACCGGTCGCTCGCCACGCTCGATCTGCGGTTGGGCCGTCAGAGCGACAACGCGGCCGCGGTCGCCGCGATGCTCGCCGAACACCCGGCGGTGAGCGGGCTGCGCTGGCCGGGACTGCCGACCGATCCGGCGTACGCGGTGGCCCATCGCCAGATGAGACGACCGCCAGGCATCGTGACCTTTGAACTCGCCGATGTCTCCTCGGCGGCGCGGTTTCTGCGGGCGTCGAGACTCGTCACGGCGGCGACCTCGTTCGGCGCGGTGCACACCACCGCCGACCGGCGGGCGCAGTGGGGCGAGACCGTCGCCCCCGGCCTGATTCGGCTCTCGTGCGGTGTCGAGGACCCGAACGACCTCGTCGCCGACATTCGCGCGGCCATCGACGCCGCGACATCCGTGCCCGAGGTGTGACGATGACGCAGGTGGTCGCCCCGCGACCCGAGCACGCCCGGTATGGTCACCACTTGTGAGCACGCCGCCTAAGATCCGCGTCGCCGTCATCTTCGGCGGCCGGAGCACCGAACATCCCATCTCCGCCATGAGCGCCGGCAGCGTGCTCGCCGCGCTCGACCCCGACGAGTTCGAGGTCGTGCCGGTCGGTATCACGCGGGAAGGGAAGTGGGTTCTCACACAGTCGGCACCCGGACGTCTGGCGCTCGACGGCGGCCAGCTTCCGGAGATCACCGCACACGCCGGCGACGCGGTGGTGCTGCCCGGCGATCCGACTTCCGGCGGTCTGGTGGTGTTGGATCCCGCGACCGGCGTTCGTGCGCTGGGCGAGGTCGACGTGGCATTTCCCGTGCTGCACGGCCGATTTGGCGAGGACGGCACCATTCAAGGTCTGCTGGAGATGGCGGGAATCCCCTATGTCGGGGCCGGGGTCTTCGCCTCCGCCGCCGCGATGGACAAGGAATTCACCAAGAAACTCGCCGCCGCCGAGGGCATTCCCACCGGCCCCTATGTGGTGTTGCGGGAGGGTGCGATCCTCTCCGATGAGGACAAGAACCGCCTCGGCCTGCCGGTATTCGTCAAGCCGTCCCGGGCCGGTTCGTCACACGGCATTACGAGGGTCACCGACTGGTCTCAGCTGGACGCGGCGATGGACAAGGCGCGGGCCATCGACGGGAAGGTGCTTGTCGAGGCTGCCGTCGTCGGCCGCGAGATCGAGTGCGGCGTGCTGGAGAGCGAGACCGGCGGTGACCCGCAGGCTTCGGTGCTCGCCGAAATCAGAGTCGTGCGGGACCACGATTTCTATGATTTCGAAGCGAAATACATCGACGTCGACGGGGTGTGTGAATTCGATATTCCGGCAGCCCTGCCAGAACCGGTGACCAGACGGGTCCAAGAGCTCGCTTGCCGCACGTTCACCGCGCTCGACTGCGCCGGACTCGCCCGGGTCGATTTCTTTGTCACTGCCGAACTCGACGTGTATCTCAACGAGATCAACACCATGCCCGGGTTCACCTCGACGTCGATGTTCCCTCGGATGTGGGCCGCGTCGGGCCTGGAATACCCCACGCTCGTCGCCCGACTCATTCGTCTCGCGCTGCGCCGTCACGCGTGATCGGCTTCTCCTGACGAGAAGAGAAGCCGGCCGACGACCTCGGTGAGGGTCAGCGGGCCAGGCAGCCGGTGGGAGGGTTCGCGACGGCGGGGTCACCGGCCGCGACGGCCGGGCCGAACGGGACGACCGACTGGCCGGACCCCTCGCCCGGTCCGGGGACCGTGATGGTGACGGTGATCCGTCGGTCCAATGTGGTCCATTCGGTGGCGTTGGAGCGTGCGATAGGCAGCCAGCAGACGCCGCCGAGTGGATAGACGATGTCGGTGGGCGCGGGGCTGGGGGGCGGTGCGCCGCATGTGAGGGTGACGGGCGGCTCGCCGTACGCGGCGATCTGTTCGGCTCCGGAGGTCACGGGGCGGCGTTGTTGGGTGGGGCTGATGGCCTCGGGAAGCTTGGCGATCACCGCGCGACATATCGTCGCGGTCGCGGGGTCAAGCTGGCGGGCGGTGACCGTGACGACGCCGGTGGCGGCTGGCGTGGGGGACCCACTGGGCGTGGGGCTGGCGATGGGGTTGTGGTCGCCGAGTGCCCCAGTGGCCCAGAGCCCGCCAACTGCTACCGCAATCGTCACAGGGAGTGCGATCACGGTAGCAGTGCGTGCTGCGATGCGCCGGGTGGGGTCTGTGGTCACTCTAAAGGTGTACCACGGAGCAGGTCAGGGTCCGGGTGATGCCCTGCACCAACTGAACTCGACTGACCACCATCTTTCCCAGCTCATCGACGCTCTTCGCTTCAGTGAGGACGACGACGTCGTATGGGCCGGTCACCGCGTCGACCCGGACCACGCCCGGGATTCCGCCGATCTCGGCCGCGACGGCGCTCGCTCTGCCTACTTCGGTCTGGATCAAGATATATGCCTGAACCACGACACGTCTCCAATTCCGTCGCCGTGCGGGTGAGGGTGTGAGACTAACGAATGGGGATGATGTCCGCAGAGGGGGGACGCTGATGACGCTCGCTTCAACCGGCGAGTTTGGGCTGATCCAGCGCGTGACCGCGCGTCTGGCGACGGCGCCGACAACGATTCTCGGCCCGGGTGACGACGCCGCACTCGTCGCCGTTCCGGACGGCCGGGTGGTCGCCTGTTCCGATGTGCTGGTTGAAGGCCGACATTTTCGCTGCGACTGGGCCTCAGCCGTTGATATCGGGCACCGGGCCGCGGCGGCGAACCTCGCCGACGTGGCAGCCATGGGAGCCACCGCCACCGCGTTGTTGGTGGCGTTGTGCATCCCGCCGGACCTCGACCCGCGTTGGGCGGAACAGCTCGCCGAGGGCCTCGCCGCCGAAGCGGAGTCGGTCGGCGCGGCGGTCGTCGGCGGGGACCTCGCCGCCAGCCCGCTGATCACCATCGCGGTGACCGCACTCGGCGATCTCGCCGGCCGCGCGCCGGTGCTGCGCGGCGGCGCCAACCCCGGAGACATCGTCGCGATGGCGGGGCGCATTGGACAGGCCTCCGCGGGCCTCACCGTGCTGTCGCGAGGCTTTCGATCACCGAAAGTGTTGGTGGAGGCCTATCGTCGGCCCGAGGTCCCCTATTGGGCGGGGCCGGCCGGGGCAGCCCTCGGAGCGACCGCCATGATCGACGTCTCGGATGGATTGATCGCCGACGTCGGGCACCTCGCGACGGCGAGCGGGGTCGGCATCGACGTGCGTCGCGACGCGTTCGAGATCACCCAACCGATGCGTGACGCTGCGGCAGCGCTCGGCGTCGATCCCTATACGTGGGTGCTCGCCGGCGGCGATGATCATCCGATCGTCGCGACGTTCCCGCCCGCGACGATCTTGCCGGACACGTGGACGGTGATCGGG
The DNA here is from genome assembly GCA_963736695.1 of uncultured Actinomycetota bacterium. Classification (GTDB taxonomy): domain Bacteria; phylum Actinomycetota; class Actinomycetes; order Mycobacteriales; family Micromonosporaceae; genus CAVTPU01. The sequence goes on along the minus strand of CAVTPU010000001.1, from coordinate 1,182,562 downwards.
CGAGTGCTCGAGGGGGCGGGGGTGACCGTGGATGGGCGTGTCTACAGCGACAGCGCTCCCGGGTGGGACCACTTCCGCTAGGCCTGCCGGGCCACCCGTACCCTCTTCGACGTGAGTGACATCGACATCCGCCAGGTCAGGTACGGCGCGCCCACCGCCCGCCTGCTCGTCGCCGCCGCCCAAGCCGATCTCGCCGAGCGATACGGCTCGGGGGACGAGACTCCCATCGAGGCGATCGAGTTCGACCCGCCGGTCGGCGCGTTCTTCATCGCCCGGCGCGACGGCGAGCCGATCGGCTGCGGCGGTTGGCGCACGTTGGGTGATGGCACGGAGCCACATGGCACTGAGCCGGATGGTACGGAGCCAGATGGCCTCGGGGCGGAAGGCGACGAGGCGCGACCCGAGGGGGTGGCCGAGCTCAAGCGCATGTACGTCGTGCCGGCCGCGCGAGGCACCGGAGTGGCGGCGGCACTGCTCGCCACCATCGAGGACTCGGCGCGCGGCTCGGGCATGAAGCGCCTGGTGTTGGAGACCGGCACAGGGCAACCAGAGGCGATGAGATTCTATGCCCGCAGCGGCTATGAGCCGATTGAGAACTACGGACACTACAAGTGTTCGCCCGAGGCTCGCTCATATGGTCGGAACCTGTGACAGGTTAGGCACGCCAATGGCTGGACCGGCCGATGCAGCAGGTCCAGCCATTGGGCCGGAAGATCAGGTGAGCCGGAGGCTCCGGCGAACTTCAGACGCGGGTGGTCTTGCCGGCCTTGATGCACGAGGTGCAGGCCTGCAGACGCTTGGTGTTGCCGCCACCGGCGGCGACCCGGACGGTCTGAATGTTGGGGTTCCACCGACGGTTGGTCCGGCGGTGGGAGTGGGACACGTTGTGCCCGAAGCCCGGCCCCTTGCCACAGACGTCGCACACACTCGCCACGGGTATCTCCTGCAGTAGATGACGGCGCCCGCCAGCGGGCAACAGCTCTCAGGCTAACTGATCGCCGAGCCCCGACGCTAATCGGGGCACCAATCGCCCGGCCGATCTGCGGGTATCCGGCATTGCCCCCTGCCGTGATCCACGTTCACGGATTACCGTTGGGCCGTGCTGGAGAGCCTCGACGCCGCCGCCGTCCGCCGCTGGTGTGCGGCCGGTCTCGACGCGTTGCGCCGCCACCAGGTGGAGATCGACCAGTTGAACGTCTATCCGGTGCCCGACGGAGACACCGGAACCAACCTGGTGCTCACCGTCACCTCGGCGTGGCACGCGCTGCTCGCCGAACCCGACGCCGAGCCTGGATCCGACGTGGCGCGGGCGCGACCCGACGGGGGCGACTCGGCCGTCGACATCGACGCGTCGGCCGCCGCGCTGGAGCACGAACTCATGCGCCTGGGACAGGTGTTGCGGTGCATGGCGCGGGGGGCGCTGCTCGGTGCGCGCGGCAACTCCGGCGTGATCATCTCGCAGATCCTGCGAGGCACCGCCGACGCGCTCGCCGTGGCGCCCGATGCCCGGGGTCGTGCCCTCGCCCGTGCCCTGACCGTCGCGGCCCAGGCCGGTTATGCGGCCGTGGCCCGCCCGGTCGAGGGCACGGTGCTGACCGTCGCCGGCGCGGCGGCGACGGCCGCGACCCAGGCCGACAGCGACGACCTCGCCACCGTGGTGCGCGCCGCCGCAGCCGGGGCTGCGCAGGCGCTGGAGCGGACCCCCCAACAACTGCCGGCACTGGCACGAGCCGGCGTGGTCGACGCGGGCGGACGGGGCCTCGTGGTGTTGCTCGACGCACTGGTGGAGGTCGTCACCGGCGAGGCGGTCGCGTTGGCGCCATTGGCCCGGGTGGTTCATGACCCTGGCCTGCTGGCGCCCGAACGGGAGAGCGGCTCCGCGGAGTTCGAATACGAGGTGCAGTATCTGCTCGACGCGCCGACGGCCGCAGTGGAAAGCGTCCGTGCCGAACTCGCCGGCCTCGGCGACTCCCTGGTCATCGTCGGCACCGGCGATCCCGATCCGCTTCCCGGCGACGCGACGACGCCAAGCCCAACCTGGAACGTGCACGTGCACGTCAACGACATCGGGGCCGCGATCGAGTCGGGCGTGCGGGCAGGCCGCCCGTACGGGATAAGGGTCACCCGGTTCGCCGACCAGATGCCGCCTTTCGCGCGTCCGTCGACCGAGCACACCGACGTGGACCCCGCCGACGCGCTCGCCGCCTCGGCCGCCGAGCCGGCCGGGCGGGGCCTGGTGGTGGTCGCCGCCGGAGTTGGGCTCGCCGAGCTCTTCGAGGGCGAGGGCGCGGTGGTCGTGGCCGGCGGTCCGACCAACAACCCGTCCACCGGCGAGGTGCTCGCGGCGATCTCGGCGACCGGCGCCCGGCGGGTGGTCGTGCTGCCCAATGACTCCAACGTGGCTGCGGTCGCGGCGGTGGCCGCCGCCGAGGCGCGCACCACCGGAGTCACCGTCAGTGTCATCGGAACCCGGTCGCCGGTGCAGGCGCTCGCGGCGCTCGCGGTCACCGATCCCCGCCGTCGCTTCGACGACGACATCATCGCCATGGCCGAAGCGGTCGGGGCGTGCCGCTATGCGGAAGTGACGACGGCGAGCCGCGCCGCGCTCACCGTCGCCGGCCGGTGTGAGGCGGGCGATATCCTGGCACTGGTCGAGGGAGAGGTGAACGTGATCGGCCAGGATCTCGCGCGGACCTGCGTGACCGTGCTCGACCGGATGCTCTCCGGCGGCGGCGAGTTGGTGACCCTCGTGCTGGGGGCCACCGCGCCGGACGACCTGGGTGAGGCATTAGCCACGCATCTGGGCGTCGACTGGCCGTTCGTGGAGGTGCAGATCTATTCCGGCGGCCAGCCCCACTATCCACTGCTGATCGGGGTCGAGTGACCACACTGGACACTGCATTGCCGGCGGCTGCCGGCATCGGCCGGACCGTCGCGAAACTGCTCGGCGAGGCCTTCGAGTTGGAGACCGTCGGCGACCTGCTCTATCACTTCCCCCGTCGATACGCCGAACGCGGCGAGCTGACCGACATCGCCAGTCTCGTCGTGGGCGACGAGGTGACGATCGTCGCGCAGGTCACGCGGGCCACTCTGCGGGAGTCGCGGGCCCGTCCCGGTGCGATATTCGAAGCCGTGGTGGGCGACGCGTCCGGCCGCACGCTGAGCCTGACCTTCTTCGCCAAGAGTCGGCGTCAGCTCGCGTGGCGTGAGCGTGATCTCGCCGTTGGCCGACAGGGACTCTTCGCCGGCACAGTCACCGAATATCAGGGACGTAAACAGCTGACCCACCCCGACTATGTGCTGCTCGACAACCCGGATGATGGCACGGCGTCGGCCGATCAGGCGGCGGAGGGTTTCGCCGGCGCGTTGATTCCCGTCTATCCATCGACGAAGCAGTTGCGGTCCTGGCAGATCGCCCAGTGCGTGCGCACCGTGCTCGACACGTTGGCCCCGGTGCCCGACCCGATGCCGGCCTATCTGCGCTCCGAGCGGCGATTGATGGACCTCGTCGCCGCACTGCGTGAGATGCACGCCCCCGCCTCCTGGGCGTCGCTGAGCGTCGCCCGCGCCCGCCTCGCCTGGGACGAGGCCTTCGCGGTGCAACTGTCGCTGGTGGCACGCAAACGGCGGGCGGCGACCGCTGTCGCGACCGCCCGGCCGAGGCGCGACGACGGCCTGCTCGGCGCGTTCGACGCCGCGCTGCCGTTCACGCTCACCGACGGGCAGATCGACGTGGGCGCCCAGATCGCGGCGGATCTGGCGACCGAGCATCCCATGCACCGCCTGCTGCAGGGCGAGGTCGGCTCGGGCAAGACGATGTGCGCGTTGCGGGCGATGCTGCAGGTGGTGGACGCGGGCGGCCAGGCTGCGCTGCTCGCACCGACCGAAGTGCTGGCCACGCAACACTTTCGGGGCATTCGCGCGCTGCTCGGCCCACTGGGCCGGGCCGGGGAGCTCGACAGCGATCCCCACGCGACCGAGGTCGCGTTGGTGACCGGGTCGTTGGGCGCGGCGGCGCGGCGGCGTGCGGCACAGGCGATCGCGAGCGGGTCGGCCGGCATCGTCGTGGGCACGCACGCGCTGCTCTTCGAGGGAGTGGAGTTCGCCGACCTCGGCCTAGTGATCGTCGACGAACAGCACCGGTTCGGTGTGCAGCAACGCGACGCGTTGCGGGCCAAGGCGAGTCGGCCGCCGCACGTGCTTGTGATGACGGCGACTCCGATCCCGCGCACCGTCGCGATGACCGTCTTCGGCGACCTCGACGTCTCCACCCTGTCGCAACTGCCCGCGGGGCGGTCGCCGATCGCGTCGCACGTCGTGCCGGCGGCGGAGAAACCCGCCTATCTCGACCGTGCCTGGCGGCGGCTGCGTGAGGAGGTCGCGGCGGGGCATCAGGGTTATGTGGTCTGTCCGCGCATCGGGGGCGCCATCGCGGCCGAGGACGCCGACGACTCCGTTGCGGGCGCGGCGGCGGTCGACGCGGATGGTGGGGGCCGTCGGGCGCCACTCGCGGTCGAGGAGGTCGCTCCGCTGCTGCGTGAAGGGCCGCTGCGCGACCTTCGGGTGGGTGTGCTGCACGGTCGACTGCCAGCCGACGAGAAAGACGCGGTGATGCGGGATTTCGCGGCCGGGCGGCTCGACGTCATCGTCGCGACCACCGTGATCGAGGTCGGCGTCGACGTGCCCAACGCCACGGTCATGATCGTTCTCGACGCCGACCGGTTCGGTGTGTCGCAACTGCATCAGCTGCGCGGCCGGGTCGGCCGAGGCGCCGCGCCGGGACTGTGCCTGCTGGTGACCGAGGCTCCGGGTTCGTCGCCGGCCCGTGACCGACTCGACGCGGTGGCGTCCACAACGGACGGTTTTCGGCTCGCGGAGCTCGATCTGGAGCAGCGGCGGGAGGGCGATGTGCTCGGCGCGGCCCAGTCGGGGCGCCGGTCGCACCTGCGGGTGCTGTCGCTGTTGCGTGATGGCCATCTCATCGCTGAGGCTCGCGAGCAGGCCACCGCCCTGCTCGACCGCGATCCCGATCTGGCGGGTCACCCGACGCTCGCGTCGGCGGTCGCGGGCCTGGTCGCCGAGGACCGAGCCGAGTTTCTGGAGAAAGGCTGACGATGACCAACGTGAAGGCCGTGCGGTGACTCGCATCGTCGCCGGCACCAGGGGCGGTCGGCGACTCGTCGCGCCGGACGGCCGCAGCACCCGCCCCACCTCCGATCGGGTTCGCGAGGCGCTCTTCTCGAGCCTCGAGACGCTGGTCGACTTGGTGGAGTGTCGTTTTCTCGACCTTTACGCCGGATCGGGGGCCGTGGGGTTGGAGGCGGCCTCGCGAGGGGCGGCCGCGGTGGTGCTCGTCGACGACGATCCCAAGGCGATTCGAGCGGTGCGGTCCAATGTCTCGACACTCGGGCTCGCCGAGGTGTGCCGCGTGGTGCCGGCGAAGGTGATGACCGCGCTCGCGACCGGGCCGGAGTCGGGATTCGACGTGGTCTTCGCCGATCCTCCCTACGCCGCTGGTGACGCGGAGATCACCGCCGTGCTCGCCGCGCTCGTCGAGCACGGGTGGCTCGCCGCAGAGGCTGTCGTGGTGGTCGAACGGTCGAGCCGGTCGGCGGAACCGTCGTGGCCGGCGGAGATCGTTCAGGTGCGCAGTCGGCGTTACGGCGAGACGATTCTTTGGTACGGTCGCCGGGCGTGATCAGGGGTTCCGGAGGTCTCGACACCGGAGTCCACCTTCAGTGGTGCCGTGTCGACGGAAGGCATGCAATGAGGCGTGCGGTGTGTCCGGGTTCGTTCGACCCCGTGACGAATGGGCATCTCGACATCATCGGCCGGACCAGCCGGCTATTTGACGAGGTGATCGTCGCGGTCATGGTCAACGAGGCCAAACTGGGCCTGTTCACGATCGATGAACGGCTGGACATGCTCAGTCAGGTGACTGCTTCGTACGAGAATGTTCGAATTGAGTCTTTTCATGGCTTGACGGTCGAATTCTGCCGCAGTCAGGACGCGACCGTCGTGGTGAAGGGGCTTCGGGCGGTAAGTGACTTTGATTACGAACTGCAGATGGCGCAGATGAACTTCGGCCTCGCCGGGGTGGAGACGTTGTTCATGCCGACCAGTCCGCAGAACTCGTTCCTCTCCTCGAGCCTGGTCAAAGACGTCGCGAAATGGGGCGGGGACGTCACCCCACACGTGCCTGACCTGGTCGCGAGGCGTCTCGTCGAGCGGCTGCGCCCGTCGCCGTGACGGGTGTGATGCCCCGATCCGGTGAGCCGACCCCCCGGCGTGGTCGTGGCGGCGGGGTCGCATCATGGGTGTGACCCCATCATGGACGGTGAGGCGCCGCAGGCCGTCGGCGATGATGTCTGACCGCTCGACGTGAGACAGGAGAGATGCTCGGTGGATCCGATGGACCGCATCGACGAGATCATCTCGCTCGTAGAGAACGCGCGTAATGTCCCGATGTCGCGCAACTGCATGATCGATCGCGGCGAGATGATCGCCGTGCTGGAGCAGCTGCGGGTCGAGCTCCCCGGGGAGCTGCGGCGTTCCGCAGCGCTTCTGGAGGAGCGCGACAAGATCCTCGACGCTGGGCAGAACGAGGCGGACCGCATGATCGCTGAAGCGGAGGCGGAGCATCACCGGCTCGTCTCGCTCAACGAGGTCGTCGTCTCGGCCGACCGGGAGAGCACCCGCATGATCAACGAGGCTCGGGCCGAGGCGCAACGCCTGCGCGACGAGGTCGACGAATACGTCGACACCACGTTGGCCAACTTCGAGCAGTTCCTCACCCGGTCGCTCGCGTCGATCGAGCGTGGGCGGGACAAGATGCACGCGTTGCGTGAGATCGGCTCGTTCCAGACCGACGAGCGCGACCAACCACTGCCATTTTGACCGGCGGCGAAACACCGCCCCTGCGGTCCATGATCGACGCAGAATGGGGTAAGGTCCGTTGTCGGCCTCACCAGGCCGGAGTCTCATGATGCGCGAATACTCCCCGACCCACCCGAATCCCCGGTCGCCGCTGGTCCTCGATATTCGAAACCTGCCGCGTAGTCCGGGGGCGCAGCGTGTCGTCGAACGGGTGATCTCCGCACCATCTGACCTCGGACTGGAGTTGATCCGAGTGCGGGAAGGCGCTGATCTTCACCTGACCCTGCGCCTGGATTCGGTGACGGAGGGCGTAGTCGTCTCCGGAACGGTCCAGGTTCCCTTGGTCGGGGAGTGCAGTCGCTGTCTGCGCGAGGTCAATACGACGTTGGACGTGACGTTTCAGGAGCTGTTCGCCTATCCGGACAGCACCACCGACGAGACGACCGACGAGGACGAAGTCGGCCGGATTCATGGCGATCTCATCGACGTGGAGCCGGCGTTGCGAGACGCGGTGGTGCTTGATTTGCCAGTTCACCCCTCGTGTCGCGACGATTGTCCAGGGCTGTGCCCCGACTGCGGGACGCCCTGGGACGAGCTGCCGAGCAATCACTCGCATCGGCAGGTCGACCGGCGCTGGGCCGCGCTTGAGCAGTTCAACGAATGAGGAGTGAGCCACCGTGGCCGTACCCAAACGGAAGATGTCCCGCAGCAACACCCGGTCGCGCCGGTCGCAGTGGAAAGCGACCGTCGTCGCGACGGTGGAGTGCGGGCAGTGCCGTTCGCCGAAGCTGCCCCATGCGGTCTGCACCGTCTGCGGCACCTACAACCGTCGTCAGATCCTCGAGGTCTGATCCGGCTCACCGGGCGTGAACCGCACAACCCCGGATCGGCGACACCGAGTCGACGAGCGGCCCATGCGGTCGCTGCCGCCGCGGATCGCCGTCGACCTCCTCGGCGGGGATAACGCCCCCGCCGTCGTGGTCGACGGCGTTCTGCGGGCACTCGCCGCCGATCCCGATCTTGTCCTCGTCCTCGTCGGACCCCGTCCCGCGTCCGTCGAGGCCACCAGCGCGCTCGGCGCGGCCGCCCGCGAGCGGGTGCGCGTGATCGACGTCACCGATGGCGTGAGCATGACCGATTCGGTCACCCGCGGCGCCGATCCCCGGACCTCGATCGGTGCCGCGATGCGCGCTCTCGCCGACGGCGAGGTCGACGCCGTCGTGAGCGCCGGGGCGAGTGGCGCGACCGTCACAGCCGCCGTCACCGCGGCCGGTCGTCTGCCCGGTCTGCGGCGACCAGCCCTCGCCGCGATCCTGCCCGGGCTCCGCGGACCCATGATCCTGCTCGACGTGGGAGCGGGCGTACGCGTGGACCCGGTCGATCTGGTCCAACACGCCGCACTGGGTGCCGCCTATGCCCGCCTGGTCGCGTCCGTCGACACTGTCCGGGTTGGGCTGCTCTCGATCGGCGGCGAGGCCGGCAAGGGCGACCAGCTGCGCAGACAAGCCGACGCCGCGCTGCGCGCCGAGCACTGGGAAAACGCCACCTATGTCGGCCCGGTCGAGGGCGGAGATGTGATCACCGCAGACCGTTCCGACGTGGTCGTCACCGATGGTTTCACCGGAAACGTATTGCTCAAGGGCGCCGAGGCCGCACTCGCCATCACCGCCGACAACGCCGCTGCGGCGGGCGGGCCGCCCCGCGCCGCCGTCTTGCTCGGGATCGCCGGCACAGTCGTCGTCTGCCACGGCGCCGCGACCGCTGACGACATCGAGTCCGCGGTCGCGTTCGGCGGCCGCCTCGTGCGCGATTCGATCGTGCGACGCCTCGCCGCCGACCTCGCCCACACCGGGAGAAGCCCCGGGAAAGACCCACAATCGTCACCACCAGACCCGACCCGGTCGGATGGTCGGCACCCAACGAAGGGGGATTAATGAGTCGGCGGCACCCACCCGCGACCCATCTGGAGGCGGCGCTCGGAGTCGCCATCGACCCGGAGATGTTCGAGTTGGCACTGACCCACCGGTCCTATGCCTATGAGAACGGCAACCTGCCCACCAACGAGCGGTTGGAGTTTCTCGGCGACGCGGTGCTAGGTGTCGTCGTCACCACTTTCCTCTATCTGACCCACCCGGACCTGCCCGAGGGCAGGTTGGCGAAACTGCGGTCCAGTGTGGTCAATTCACACGCGCTCGCCGATGTGGCCCGAACGCTGGGGCCTGGCGGACTCGGTGCCCATCTGCGCTTGGGCAAGGGTGAGGAGAGCAGCGGCGGTCGTGACAAAGAGAGCATTCTCGCCGACGCGCTCGAGGCTGTGCTCGGCGTGGTCTATCTGCAGCACGGAATCGCCGTCGCGCAGCGGGTCGTGCAACGGGTCTTCGGGCCGATGATGGAGCAGGCCGCGAAGCTCGGCGCCGGGCTGGACTGGAAGACGAGCCTGCAGGAGCTGACCGCGAGCCGAGGTTTGGGCGTGCCGGACTATCAGATCGAGCACTCCGGCCCGGACCACGTGCCGACATTCACCGCGTGGGCGGTGATAGCGGGTGATCGTTTCGGCGGAGTCGTCGGCCGCACCAAGAAGGAGGCCGAACAGCGGGCCGCCGCGGCGGCGTTCGTGGCGCTGTCCGCCGACGCGACGGGCGATGGGGCGGCGCTGTCCGCCGACGAGACGCCGGACGATGCCTGAGCTGCCCGAGGTTGAGACGGTCCGCCTTGGTCTGACCCCATGGATCGTTGGGCGGACCATCGCGTCGGTTGAGGTTTCGCACCCACGCGCCGTGCGCCGTCAGCCCGGCGGCGCGGCCGACTTCGCCGCCGCGTTGGCCGGCTCCCCGGTGACCGGGCTTCACCGGCGCGGCAAATACCTGTGGCTCGTCATCGGCGTCGACGACGCGCTCGTCGTGCATCTCGGCATGTCCGGACAACTCTTGCTCCGCGACGCATCCGCCCCCGACGAAACGCACCTGCGTGTCCGGTTCCGATTCACCGACGGCGGTCTCCAACTGCGTTTCGTCGATCAGCGCACGTTCGGCGGCATGTTCGTCTCGCCGGGTGGAGCGGGGCTGCCTGCCGAGATCGCCCATATCGCCCGGGATCCGCTGGATCCACAGTTTCGCCCGGAGACCTTCGCCCGAGATCTGCGGGCCCGGCGCACCGAGGTCAAACGCGCACTGCTCGATCAGACGCTGATCTCAGGCATCGGCAACATCTATGCCGACGAGGCGTTGTGGCGGGCCGGATTGCACGGGCGACGATCGACCGGTCGTCTGTCGAGACCGGCCACCGACACGTTGCTCGGCCACGCTGTTGCCGTGCTGACCGAGGCGATCGGGCACGGAGGCACCAGTTTCGACGCGCTCTATGTTGACGTCAACGGCGAGAGCGGACACTTTGATCGGTCGCTGGCCGTCTATGGGCGCGCGGGTCTGCCCTGTCCGCGGTGCGGCACACCGATCGAACGGGAGCCGTTCATGAACCGGTCGTCGTTCTTCTGTCCCCGGTGTCAGCCGCCACCCCGGCGTCGACGGTCTCGGCCCCGGGCGGACCGATCTCCGCGATCGTGAACCGCGCCATGGCGGTGAGTGTCGCCGACGTTCGGGGCGAGACCACCAAACCTGCGTTGAGGCCATGGCGGTCGGCCATCGCGACGAGCGCCGCGACAGCCACCACCTGGTGCGACAGGTCGGGCGCGCCGGGCGTACGGGTCGAGTCGGTTGTGGTGCCGGTCAGAGCGACCCGGTCGAATCCCTTGGCCCGGCACAACATCAGCCGGTCGTCGAAGATCGGCGCGATGAGCGGCCAGCGGCTCAGGTCGAGCCACCGCGCCGAACCGACTGGGCGGCCTAGCGCCTGACGGGGGAAGCGGCCGGCGTCCGGGCGGTCCGGCTCCCATCGGGTGACGACGAGTCCGCACGCCGGGTTACGTCCGCGCCGGCGAATGTTGACCACCTCGGCGGCGGTGACGAGGAATGGGTCGAGCACGCCCGCATTCGTTGTCGGGGTGGGCTTCGTGTTCGGGGCCGGTCGGGTTGACTGAGGGCGGGTGGCGACGTGGTGGATGGCGGTCGCGAGCCAGCAGACGGCCGCCACCCACGTGATCGAACGAGATGGCCGGCTCATCGCCGGGCGGACTCGAACCACCGGGTCGGGGTGGTCGGGCCGTCGGAGTCGTCGTGGCCGTTGTTGGGTCGGGAGCGGTCGGTGATGAGGATCAGGCCCGCCCGCCGCGCGGTGACCAGTGCCGCGGCGCCAGCGAATTCGTCGGTGGGGACGGCGTGGACCAAGTGCCCGTCGCCGGGCTGCGAGTCCTCGCCCGACCACGTGATGTAGTCGTTCCAGGCCCCCGCGAATGTGCAGATCGTCGCGCCGAGGCTGCGATAGATCGGGTGAGCGGCCGTGCCCGGGTTGAGCACCAGGTTGTGCAGCCGCGCCCGTCTGGCCACTCGCAGGATCGCCGCCACCTGTCCGATGTGGGCGAGGGTGGCGGGTGCGTGGTCGAAGAAGATTCCGGTGACGCCGAGCGGAGCCCACCAGCTGACCTCGTCGTGGACGTCGGACGGTGCGCGGGTGGACCGCCGCAGGTCGACGTGTGCGACCGTCTCGACGCCCGCCGCGGCGAGGCGGGCGATGCCCGCGCCGACGTCGTTCCAGTCTCGCGAGGAGAGGGTACGAATGTCCGGCAGGCGAATCATGGCTGTCGTCCCGATGCCGTGGGTCGCGACCGCCGCCCACTCCCATGGTGCGGCTGTGGGCAGGTCGTGGATCGGTGCGAGCGTGCGTGGCGCCACGCGTTTCGGCAGCGGCGGCGGCGTGCCGCAGGCATCGAGATCGAGCGACGTTGAGGCGGTCGCGGTGATGGTGCCGGTCGCTCTGAGGCCCGTCGACAATCGGTTCGGGCGCAAGGGAGTCGCGGTCATGTCAGTGTCAACGACTGACCCGGACCGTGGTGTGGCGGCTTGTCGCGTTCGTGACAGTCGGACCGGTTGTGCGTGCGGCGTGGCTGTTTGACTCGTACGGGCTAGTTGTTTTGTGCGTCACACGGGTGGGCTCTGCGCAGTCGGGCGCATGCGGTGCGTATGTGGCACGCCGGAGGTTTGACGGCCATTATCCGATATATCCGGAGGTATGCCGTCAGGCGGCAGGCCCGTGTTCAGGGGTGACGCCAGCGAGTGTTGCTTGACGAGCACGGCATCCGGGGCCACCATATGAGGTGTCGCCGGGTCGGCTCTGCTGTGTCTCTACGCGGGAGCCGATAGTCTGGCGCGCGCTGACCGGCCGGACCGGTGGTGCTGACAAGGAGACGATATGGCGAAGGCCCTCTTCGGCCACGTGGGCAGCGCGCCGGACCGGCGCATGCTCGACGAGGTCACACAATTGCGTTCCCGGGTTCGGGACCTGGAGATTGAAGTCATGCGACTGCGGGCGGACAACGACCGCCTCGTCGCAGCCACGGAATCTGATGATCTGCTGCGCATCGAGGAACCAGCGCTCGCATAATCGCCACAACGCCCGCACACCAACGATGCGCGGGCAACTGAGGGCGAATCGTCAGCAAAGGCAAGAAGAAACCCGCGCGCCGACCCCGTCGGCGCGCTTTTCTATGCGCACCCCAGCCCGCACGCACTGCCAGGCCCTGGGCCGCGGACGGTTCTCCAGGCCCGTGCCGCCGCGTCGTTGCCGGCCTTTCGGCGGGATGCGGAGTAGCCTGCCCGAGAACCTCCAATGCGGAAACCACCCCTCCCGCGTCGCCTCCGGGCGACCCCGACGACACCCCGAGGACCATGCATCTCAAGAGTCTGACCGTGAAGGGCTTCAAATCCTTCGCATCCGCGACGACATTGCGGCTGGAGCCGGGCATCACCTGCGTGGTGGGCCCAAACGGCTCTGGCAAGTCCAACGTGGTCGACGCCATCGCGTGGGTGCTCGGCGAGCAGGGGGCCAAAGCCCTGCGCGGCGGAAAGATGGAAGACGTCATCTTCGCCGGCACATCGGGCCGGGCGCCGCTGGGACGGGCCGAGGTCACGTTGACGATCGACAACTCCGACGGTGCGTTGCCGATCGAATACACCGAAGTGTCGATCACCCGGCGGATGTTCCGGTCCGGGGAGAGCGAATATGAGATCAACGGCGACACGTGCCGGCTGCTCGACATTCAGGAACTACTCTCCGACTCGGGCATCGGTCGCGAAATGCACGTCATCGTCGGGCAGGGACAACTCGACGCGGTGCTGCACGCCAAGCCCGAAGACCGGCGAGCGTTCATCGAGGAAGCCGCCGGAGTCCTCAAACACCGCAAGCGCAAAGAAAAGGCGCTGCGCAAACTCGACGCGATGCAGGTCAACCTCAATCGCCTGACCGACCTGACAGCTGAGCTGCGTCGGCAGCTCAAACCGTTGGGGCGTCAGGCCGAGGTGGCGCGGCGGGCCGCGTCGATCCAGGCCGACCTGCGCGACGCGAAACTTCGCCTGCTCGCCGATGACCTCGCCACCCTTCGCGCCGCCCTCGACCGCGAAGTGGCCGACGAGACGGCGGTGCGGGAAAAACGCGAGGTGGTGGAGGAGCAGCACGAGGAGGCCGAGCGGCGCCTCTCCGAGTTGGAGGCGGCGCTCGCGCACGATGCGCCGGTGCTCGCCCAGGCGCAGGAGACTTTTCTGCAACTGTCCACACTCACCGAACGGCTGCGCGCGACGCACCAGCTGGCCACTCAACGACTCCGCAACCTCGCCGTCGACCACGAGGAGGAGCGCTCGGGGCGAGACCCCGAGCAGCTTGCCGCCGAGGCCGAGGAGCTGCGCGAGCAGGAGTTCACCCTGCGCGAGTCGCTCGCCGAGGACCAGGCCCGTCTCACCAGCGCAGTGGAGTCGCGGCAACAGCTTGAGCGGCGCCTCGCCGACGCCGAGCGGGCGCTTGTCGCGGCGGTGAAGGCGATCGCCGATCGGCGCGAGGGTCTGGCGACACTCGCTGGTCAGGTCAACGCGTTGCGCACCAGGGCCACGGCTGCGGCGGATGAGATCGCCCGCCTCGATGCGTCCCTCGGCGAAGCCCAGGAGCGGGCCTTTTCGGCCAGCGAAGAGTTCGCGGCGGCGACCGCCGGGGCCACGGCCGCCGATGAGGGCGGGGCCGAACTCGATGAGCGTCACAGCGCCGCGAGCGCCGCCGCTGACGCGATCGCCGACCGGATCAAACATCTCGGCGACGCCGAGCGCGCGGCGGAGAAGGACGCCGCGGGTTGGCGGGCCCGCGAAGAGGCGCTGGCACTCGGGCTGCGACGCAAGGACGGTGCCGGAGCGTTGCTGGCGCGGGCCGATCGGGTGCCGGGACTCCTCGGCAGCGTCGCGGCGTTGTTGACCGTCGAGCCCGGTTGCGAGGCGGCGCTCGCGGCCGCCCTCGGTCAGCTCGCCGACGCGGTCGCGGTCACCGACGTCAACGGCGCGCAGGCGGCGATCGAGCTGCTCAAGACCGACGACTCGGGGCGTGCCGCACTGTTGGTCGGCGGGTATGACATGCCGGCCAAAGCAGATCGGCCGGCGCTTCCGGAGGGCGCCCAGTGGGCGCTGGACCTGGTCTCGGCGCCGGATCAGTTGCGTGCAACCATGGCGCGGCTGCTGCAGGATGTGGTCTTCGCGCCGGATCTCGCGACCGCGCGCACCATCATCTCCTATGCGCCGGATCTGCGGGCGGTGACGCCCGAGGGCGACCTGCTCGGCAGCTATGCCGTGGTCGGTGGATCGGGTAAACAACCCAGCTTTATCGAGGTGCAGGCGGCGGTCGAGGAGGCTCGCGCGCATCGCATCGAGGCGGAGACCACGATCTCGGCCCTGCACGGCGAACTGGAGCGGGCGCGGGCCGAACACGCGGCGGCCCGCGACGAGGTGACACGCACCGCCGCAGCCCGCCGGGCGGCCGAGGGCGAGCGGAACGTCGCGGCTCGGCGGCTCGCCGAATTGGGGGCCGCGGCGCGCTCCGCGCAGGCCGAGGCCGACCGGATCCTGCAAAACCGGGGGCGCGCGGAGCAGGCCCGCGATCGTGACCTGGCCGGGCTCGCCGATCTGGAGGAACGCCTCTCGCTCGCCGGGTCGACCCCAGTCGACTCGGATCCATCCACAGTGGAACGTGACGAGATCGCGGCAGCCGTGCCCGCCGCCCGTCAGCAGGAGATCGAGGTCCGGCTGGCGGTGCGCACGGCTGAGGAACGGGTCGGGGCGCTCGCGGCCCGGGCCGACGCGCTAGCACGGCAGGCGACCGCCGAACGGGAGGCGCGCGAGCGGGCAGCCCTTCGCCGGGCCGCGCGGGCTCGGGCGGCCGTCGTCGTGCGGTCGGTGGTCGCGGCGTCTGAGATCGCCGTGACCCAGGCAGACCATGCCCTGACCGTGGCCGGCGAGCAGCGAGACGCGATCGTGCAGGCGCGGGCCGGGCGGGAATCGGAGCTGGCCACCGTGCGTGCGTCGGCCAAGCAACTCGCCGCCGAGCTGGAGCGGCTCACCTCGAAGGTGCATCGGGACGAGGTGGCCCGGGCCGAGCAGCGGCTGCGGATCGAGGCGCTGGAGACCAAGGCTGCCGAGGACTTCGCGCTGACCCCGCAGACGCTCATCGACGAGTATGGCCCGCACTTGGACGTGCCGCCGACCGAACCGGATGTCGCCGCGGCCGAGGCCGAGGGGCGGCCGACACCGGAGTCGGTGCCGTTCATCCGGGCGGTGCAGCAGAAGCGGGCGACGAAAGCCGAGAAGGACCTCGTGCTCTTGGGCAAGGTCAACCCGCTGGCCTTGGAGGAGTTCGCCGCGATGGAGGAGCGTTTCAAGTTCCTCTCCGAGCAGCTCGAAGACGTCAAGGCCACCCGGCGTGACCTGTTGACGGTGGTGAAGGACGTCGACGACCGGATCCTCGAGGTCTTCGCGTCGGCCTTCGCCGACACGGCCCGCGAGTTCGAGCAGGTCTTCACTGTGCTGTTCCCCGGTGGTGAGGGGAGACTGGTGCTCACCGACCCCGATGACATGCTCGCCACAGGCATCGAGGTCGAGGCCCGACCGCCCGGCAAGAAGATCAAACGGCTGTCGCTGCTGTCCGGTGGGGAGCGATCACTGACCGCGGTCGCGTTGCTTGTGGCGATCTTCCGGGCCCGGCCGAGTCCGTTCTACATCATGGACGAGGTGGAGGCGGCGCTCGACGACGTCAACCTTGGCCGGCTGCTGACTCTCATGGAACAGCTGCGCGAGAAGAGTCAGCTGATCATCATTACGCACCAGAAGCGGACCATGGAGATCGCGGACGCGCTCTATGGTGTGACCATGCGGGCCGGAGTGACTCAGGTGATCAGCCAGCGACTGCGTGACGTGCAGACCAGCGCCGCGTGACCGGCCCTGCCATGGGGTGGCCGACCGGCACTCCACCCGGTCAGGTCTGAAAGGATGCCAGTCATGTCGTCCCCAGTGCTGTGGTCTCTCGTCGTCCTGGTCGGGTTGATAGCGGTCGTCATCGCCGCGCCGCTGGTGTTGAGCCGGCGACGTGATCGGACGCGGGGCGCAGAGCTTCCCGCCGCGCCGCCGACGCCTGTCCGGGAACCGAAGGCGACGCCGCCACCGGCCGCCGAACAGTCGGCCGTCGTCGAGGGCGCAACCGTCACGACCGTGCCGCCACCGGTTGTCCCGGAGCCGGTTGTGGCCCAGCCAGTGGTGGAGAAACCGGAGCCGACCGCAGGTCGCCTGGTGCGGTTGCGAGAACGGCTGTCCCGGTCGCAGAGTCTCTTCGGCAAGGGCCTGCTGGCACTGCTCTCCCGTGACACGTTGGACGACGAGACCTGGGACGAGATCGAGGAGACGCTGATCTCCGCCGATGTCGGCATGGCCGCGACTGCGGAGATCATGCGGCGATTGCGGGAACAGGCTCGGGTGCTCGGCACGTCATCGGTGTCCGACGTTCGGGCGTTGCTCGCCGATCAACTCGTCGCCGCTCTCGATCCGGCGATGTCGCGCGAGATCGCCGCGACGCCGGTCGACGGCGATCCGGCAGTGATCATGGTGGTGGGCGTCAACGGCTCTGGGAAGACCACGACCTGTGGCAAGATCGCCCGGGTGTTGGTCGCCGACGGCCACTCGGTCGTGCTCGGCGCGGCGGACACCTTTCGGGCGGCCGCGGCTGAGCAGTTGGCCACATGGGCCGGTCGGGTCGGGGCAGAGGTGGTTCGTGGCCTGGAGGGCGCGGACCCGGCGGCCGTCGCGTTCGACGCCGTGAAACGAGGGCGGCAGGTGGGTGTCGACACGGTGCTCATCGACACCGCGGGCCGGCTGCAGAACAAGATTGGCCTGATGGACGAGTTGGGCAAGGTCAAGCGTGTCGTCGAAAAGCAGTGCGCGGTTCGCGAGACATTGCTCGTGTTGGATGCCACGACCGGGCAGAATGGATTGGAACAGGCCCGGGTTTTTACCGATGTGGTCAACGTCACCGGCGTGGTCCTCACCAAGTTGGACGGAACCGCAAAAGGTGGCATTGTCATCGCCGTGCAGCACAAGCTCGGCATTCCGGTCAAACTAGTGGGGCTTGGCGAGGGCGCCGACGACCTGGCACCGTTTGACCCCAAGGTCTTCGTGGAGACGCTACTCGGCGGTGGCTGAGCCTCACGGCAGGTGATCCGTGGCGGCGCCTACCATGACGCCGATCGGGCGCACCGGGCGCGATGTGGGTGAGACGGTTGTGGAACAAGCCGGGGACGGGCAGGTCTTCGGCGGTGAAGGGGGCGTTCGGGGAGTGGCGCACGACGAGATCCCGCTATTGGGCGGGAACACCAGCACGGTGGTCCGGGTGGGTGACACGGTTCGACGCAACGTCGGCCCGTGGACGCCCGCGGTCCATTCGTTGCTGCGCCACCTCGAACATGTGGGCTTCACCGGGTCACCCCGCGCGCTGGGCATCGACGAGCGCGGGCGAGAGGTGTTGTCCTTTCTGGACGGGGAATGCGGGGCCTATCCGCTCAAGCCGCACTGGGTCACCGATGAGGCGTTGGTCGCGGTGGCGACGATGTTGCGTCGTTTTCATGATGCGCAATACGGTTTTCGGCCAACCGCGGGCGCGGTCTGGCGATCGTTCGGCCCGCCGCCGCCCGGCACCGAGGTCGTCTGCCATCACGACGCGGCGCCACACAACGTCATCTGGCGTCCCGATGACACGTTGGCGCTCATCGACTTCGACCTGTCCTCGCCCGGCGCCCGCATCTATGACGTCGCCTACGCCGCGTGGACGTGGGTGCCGCTCTTCTCCGACCGTGACTCGATCACCCTCGGGTGGCACCGACCCGACCGGCCGCGTCGCTTGCGGTTGTTCGCAGACGCGTACGGGTTGATTCCGCGCGACCGGCATCGGCTGATCTCCACTATCCGCGCCCGAATCGTCGATCACGTCGAGGGGATCCGGCGGATGGCGGCTGCGGGGGAGCCCGCATTCGTTCGCATTGTCCACAAGGGACATCTGCGCCGGCCCATGCGGGACATCAGGCTCATCGACCAGGAACGTCCTCAGTTGGAGCACGCTCTGCGCTGAGCCGCCCATCGCCGATGGCGAACACGACGACTGCGCCGACGACGCACAGCACGGCGGTCGCCGCGAAGATCTCGTGATATTCGGCCAGCAACGCCGAGCGCAGCAGCGCCTGATAGCGCGCGACATCGGCCGCGAACTCGGGGGTCATTCCGTTGATCGGCAGTGGCGGGTTCAGCCCCGCGGTGAGCACGTGAAAGCGGTGCAGTCCCCACGCCGTGAGACCCGCCACCCCGATGAGCATTCCCATGCTGCGGGCCACGACAACCGCCGCCGACGCGACCCCGTGCGCCGCGGCGGGCGCCACCCGCAGCACCGTCGCGGACAGTGGCGCGATCACCACACCGAGCCCAAGGCCGGCGAGCGCCAGATCGAGGTCAAGCCGGGGCAGTGCGACTCCGAGCAGGTGGTGCCGCAGGTCGAGCACGTCGATCGGCCAGGTCGAGATGAGCCAATAGGCGAGGGCCGAGATGACGAAGCCGCCGGCCGCCACCGCGCGTTCCCCCCACCGGGGAGCGAGCATGCCGCCGGCCACGGCGCCAACCGTCAGCGCGATGAGAAACCGGGCGAGCAGCGCCGCCGCCCCGGGGGCGTCGAGGCCCCACAGGGTCTGCGCGATGAGCATGACGTCTTCCAACGTGATCATCAACGCGGCGCCGGTGAGCAGACTCGCCACGAGGGCTGCGAAGAACGGCGCCCGGCGTACCCCGGTCAAGTCGATGAGACGAGTCCGCGCCCGGGACTCCCAGACCAGGAAGGCGATGAACGCCGCTCCACCCCCCGCGATGGTCGCGACGCCCCACGATGGCAGCACCGTGTGTTCCGGATCGGGGTTGTAGAGACCGATCACCATGAGCCCGAGGGCGATGGCGAGCAGAAGACCGCCGATCACATCGACCCTCGACCGGGAAGGGCCGCCGGTCGACGTGGACCCTCGGGCGTCGGCCGGCGCGTCGCCCTGGGTCGACGCCGGCGGCGAACCGCCCGGAAGGGCGAACCACACCGCGACCATCGCGACAAGCACGAGGGGCACGTTGATCCAGAAGAGCCCACGCCATCCGACGACGGCCGCGAGCCAGGCGCCGTAGAGGGGTCCGAGCACGCTGCCGAGTTCTTGGGCCCCCCCGACGGCGCCGAGCAGTGCCGGGCGCCGGGCGGGGCTGAAAAGGTCGCCGACGAGTGCCATCGTCACCGGCAGCAGGGCCCCGCCGGCGAGTCCCTGCACCGCCCGTCCGGCGACGAGCGTCGGCAGGTCGGTCGCGAGGGCGGTGAGCACCGAGCCGACGCCGAAGCCGGCGAGGCAGAGCTGCACGACGAGCCGCCGGCCGAAACGGTCGGAGAGCCCGCCGAGCAACGGCATTCCGGCGACGTAACCCAGCAGATATCCGGTGATCACCGGAGTTATCCGCTCGAGGTGGTTGACCGGCACGCTGAGATCGGTGGCGATCGAGACGAGCACCGTCACGACCACATAAGCGTCGAGGGCGGCGAGCAGCACGGCCGCCGCGCCGACGCCGATCGCCGGGCCGCGCCGACGGCCCGACACGGGCCGCGTCGCCGGGCCGGCCGGGGCGTCGGCGCGGATTGTCGTCACCCCGGTGGAATCAGGGAGCACTGACCGTCACCGGTTTGTCTAGGTCCGTGAGGTCGATGGTGACCGTGCTCGTCGACGCGGAAGTCGCGCCGGCCGTGCCCGGCACGGCGAAGGTGGCCCTGCGCAGCTTCTTGGTTGACTGGTCGAACCACAGGGTGCCGGTGACGCCGGCCGGGATGCCGGGCACGAGGGACGCCGCGACTGTGTCGCTGAAGCCCGCCGTCACCCGATAGGTCGCGACCCCGTCGATCTCCTCGGCCTTGTCGGTCTTCGGGTCGGTCGCGGTAGCGAGCAGTTTGGCCACGCCCCGCTCTGGGTCGAGGATCGCCGCCGGGTCATAGATCGACGCCGCCGTCGTGGCGGGCAGCGTCTGCCACCCGCCGGAGACACCCTTGAGATAGGTGGTCTTGCCGGTGACGACAAACTCATATTCCAGCAGCACGCCAAACTGGGAGAGCTGAAGCTTGCCCTTCGCGTCCCCGGTGCGGGTGATGTCGGCCTCGGCGCGGCGCAGCGGCAGCGAACCGACCTCTCCCTCCGTGGTCAAGGTGAGGTGCGCGGTGGCGACGTCACGCATCGCGGCGGCCGCCGCGTTGGTCAGCGTCGGGCCGTCCGGCAGGTTGGTCTGGGGTTGCTCCGAGTCCTTACACCCGGTGAGGGCAACGCCGGCGGCGAGCATAAGGGTGATCATGGTCAGCAGAGCCCGGGGTCGTGGCATGCTGCGAATGCTAACGATGCCGGGCAACCAGGTCCACACGTGACGACCCGCCGCAGTCGTCACGGCGTACCCGGGGATCTTCATCTGTTGGAAACATGCGGTGACCTGCCGGAAACCGGGTGGCGCCGGAGCGTGAAACAGAGGTCGGCGACTCTTTGGGGCATCCGGCGATTGGCGGCGCTGCCTAGGCCGGGAGGAGAGATCTCACCCTTGAGGAGGGCAGCGTGCTGCTCGCTGCTGATGAGGTGACGCTCAGCGCCGGTGACACGACATGGTTGCTGGTCTCGAGCGCACTGGTATTGCTCATGACACCCGGTCTCGCGTTCTTCTATGGCGGTCTGAACCGGTCCAAGGGCGTGCTCAACATGATGATGATGAGCTTCGCCTCAATCGGGCTCATTTCGATCCTGTGGCTCTTTTACGGTTTCACCGCGGTCTTCGGCGCCGACCAGCCGATCGGTGACACCCCCGGATTCTGGGGTGATCTGACCCAATATCTCGGCACGAAGATCTATGCCGATCAGCTGGGATTCCCGCCGTTCCCGGCGACCCCCATCCCCACCTACGTGATCATGGTGTTCCAGATGATGTTCGCGATCATCACGGTCGCGTTGATCAGCGGATCGCTGTCGGACCGCACGAAGTTCTCCGGCTGGCTGCTGTTCGCCACCGGCTGGTTCACCCTCGCCTATATTCCGATCGCCCACATGGTGTGGGGCGGCGGCTTCATCGGGGCGAAGCTCGGCGCGCTCGACTTCGCCGGTGGAACCGCGGTGCACATCAACGCCGGTGCTGCGGCGCTCGCGCTCACCCTGCTGCTCGGTCGACGAGTCGGCTGGCCCAAGGAGAGCTTCCGACCACACAACGTGCCGTTCGTCGCGCTCGGCGCCGGCCTGCTGTGGTTCGGCTGGTTCGGCTTCAACGCCGGATCGGAGCTGACCGCCGACGGCATCACCGCGATCGCCTTCGTCAACACCCAGGTCGCCACCGCGGCGGCTCTGCTGGGCTGGATCTTCGTGGAGTGGATCAAGAACGGCAAGCCGACGCTGGTCGGCGCGTCGTCCGGCGCGGTCGCCGGTCTCGTCGCGATCACCCCGGCCTGTGCCTACATCGCGCCGTATGCGGCGGTTCTGCTCGGTCTCATCGCCGGTGCGGTCTGCGCACTCGCCGTGAGTCTGAAGTACCGCTTCGGTTTCGATGACTCGCTCGACGTCGTGGGTGTCCACTTCGTCGGTGGCTGGATCGGCGCCCTGTTCGTCGGGCTTCTTCGCCACGGCCCAGGCCGACGGCGGCGCCTATGTCAAGCACGAGGGCCTCTTCTATGGCGGCGGCGTGACCCAGCTCATGGCTCAGGCCGAGGGGGCCGCGCTGGTCACCGTATGGTCGTTCGTGGTCGCGCTGGTCATCGGCTTCCTCGTCAAGATCACCGTGGGCCTGCGCGTCAGCCCGGAGGCCGAGATCGAGGGCATCGACGTGGCAGAACACAAAGAGAGCGCGTACGACTTGTCGCCCAGCGCGGGCGGTGGATCGGGTGCTTTCGCTCTCGCGGGCATCGGCGCTCCGGCCGCAGCATCGGCCGTCACCTCGGCCGCAGCGTCGGCCGACACCGAACCGGCCAAGGTATAAAGGCCGGATGGCGTTTTCGAAATGGAGGGTCTGAGCATGAAGCTGGTGACCGCGGTCATCAAGCCGCATCAGCTCGACGCGGTCAAGGAGGCGCTGCACGCACTCGGCGTATCCGGCATGACCGTGAGCGAGGTGCAGGGGTATGGCCGGCAGAAGGGCCACACCGAGGTCTATCGGGGAGCCGAATACACCGTCGAGTTCCTGCCGAAGATTCGCATCGATGTGATCATCGATGAGATCGACGCGGACAAGGTCGTGGACGCCGTTGTGGCGGCCGCCCGCACCGGGAAGATCGGCGACGGCAAGGTCTGGGTCACCTCGGTCGACGAAGTGATCCGGGTTCGCACCGGCGAACGCGGCCTCGACGCGCTGTAAGTAGATGGATCGGCGATGAACGGGAGAGGGGTTGGTGGGGTGGCCGTGCACACCACCAACCCCTCTCCCGACGTCGCGGGCGTCGGCGCGTCGGCCCGGCTAGCGAGAGCGTCAGCACTCGACGTCTGGCTCACTGGGCTGCTGCGCGCCACCGGCGAAGCCGGATCAGGCGTGGCGGGCCCCGGCCTGGCACTGGTCGCCCTCGGCGGGCTCGCCCGGCGGGAATGCGCCCCCCACGCCGACATCGACCTCGTGCTCGTGCACGACGGGCATCCCGACGTGGCCCGTGTCGCCGAACAGATCTGGTATCCGATCTGGGACATCGGCCGCAGCCTCGACCACTCGGTGCGCACCCTGCCCGAGGCGTTGGAGGTCGCCGGAGCCGACACCAAAGCGGCACTCGGCCTGCTCGATGCCCGACACATCGCCGGTGACCCGGCGCTGACGACGCGGCTGCGCGACGCGGCCGTGATGCTGTGGCGCCGCGATTCCCGCACCCACCTGCCGATGCTGCGGGAGCTGACCACCCAACGGTGGCGCCAGCACGGCGAGCTCGCGTTCCTGCTCGACGGTGACATCAAAGAGGCTCGGGGTGGGCTGCGCGACGTGCGGGTGCTGCGGGGGGTCGGCTATGCCCAGGTCGCCGACGCGTGGCGGCCGCAGGTGCGGGCCGCCTATGGCCGGCTTCTCGACACCCGTGACGCCCTGCACACTGTCGCCGGTCGCCGCCGCGACCGGATCTTCATCCAGGACCTTGGCGACGTCGCCGGACTGCTCGACCTGCCCGGCGGCGAACCACTGCGTCGGCGAGTCGCCGACGACGCGCGCACCATCGCCTATGCCGTCGACGACGCGCTGCGCGCCGCCGAACGATGGCTCGCGGCGCACCGACACGGACGGCACCGGCCCGCGACCGTGGTGCGATCGCCGATCGCGCCGGACATCGTCGCGCAGGACGGTGAGGTGGTGCTCGCCCGAACCGCCGTGACCCCGATGGTCGACCCGTCGCTGGCGTTGCGGGTCGCCGCCGCAGCCGCGCGCAACGGTCTGCGCATCGCGCCCGGCACCCTGGAGTGGCTCGCGCGACGCAGCCCGCCGTTGACCCGACCCTGGCCGGAGTCGGCGCGCTCCGCCCTCACCCAACTGCTCGGCAGCGGGCCCGCGTTGGTCTCCACCTGGGAGGCGTGCGACCGGTTCGGGTTGGTCACCGCCTGGCTGCCCGAGTGGGCCCGGGTGCGCAGTGCGCCCCAACACCACCCGGTGCACCGCTTCACCCTCGATCGGCACCTCATCGAGACCGTCGCCGCCGCGGCCCGGTTCGCCCGCGACGTCACCCGACCCGACCTGCTCTTCCTCGGCGCGCTGCTGCACGACATCGGCAAAGGCCTGCCCGGCGACCACAGCGTGGTCGGAGTCGACATCGCGACCGAACTCGCCACCGCGCTCGGGGTCGACGCCGACGACGCCGCCACGATCGGTCGGCTCGTCCGATGGCACCTTCTGCTGCCCGAGGTCGCGACCCGACGAGACCTCGGCGACCCGCAGACGATCCGCCACGTCGCCGACGTCGTCGGCGACGTGGCGACGCTGGACCTGCTGCACTGTCTGAGCCGGGCCGACGCCGCCGCGACCGGCCCGGCCGCGTGGTCGGCGTGGAAGGAACGGCTCGTCGCCGATCTAGTCAGCCGGGTGCGCTCGGAACTCGAGTCTCCCGACGAGCCCGGTGCGGGGTCGGTGGCCGATGACGCCTCCCCCGTGGGTGCGATGCGTGCTGGCACGTCCCGCGTCGCCGAGGGGTGGGCTGCCGACAGCGCGGACGTCGGCGAGCTGCCGCTGGTGGAGATCGCGCCGGACCGGGTCATCGTCACGGCGACCGACCGGGTCGGCCTGCTCGCGACCATCGCCGGCTGCCTCACGCTGCACCGCCTCGACGTGGTCTCGGCCGACACTCTGACCGGAGGGTCGAGATCCGCGGACCCGCCAACGGTGGCGTCCACATCGGACTCCGACTCGGTGGCCGTCATCGAGTGCCGGGTGCAGCCCCGCGACTCGGCCGGCCCCGATCGGGCCCGGCTAGCGGCCGATCTGCGCCGAGCGCTCGCCGGGGAACTACGCGTCGACCAAGCCCTCGCGGCGCGGGTGCGCAGCGCCGGGCGGTCGCGTCGACAGACCGAGGAGGCGGCACCGCCGCCGCGCGTGGTGTGGGCCCTTGACCGGGCCACCGATGCCGTGATCCTCGAACTGCGCGCCGCCGACGACGTCGGACTGCTCTATCGGGTGGCGCACGCACTAGAGGTCGTCGGCGCGAACGTGCGAGCGGCACGCATCTCGACGCTGGGTTCCGACGTGGTTGACGCGTTCTATCTCGTGGGCGACTGGTCTTCGCCCGCCGAGCGCTCCACAGTGGAGCATGCGGTGCTCGCCGCCGCGGTGCGCTGATACGCTAGGGGCTGACCCCACGGGCTGATTCGTCACGGGTTCACCGGGGCGGTGAGCAGCGTGAGGTCGAGACCGAAACCCACCGCCACCGCGCCCGGCACGACGGTCAACGCCGAGACCGGATCCGGCACCGTCACCGGCGGTCCGATCTGCTCGCACGAGACCAGATCCCACACGCGCACAGTGCTGTCGGCCCCGCCGGAGATCGCCACCGGCCGCCCGTCGAGCTCGCCGGTCGCGATGGCGGTGACCGCTCCCACGTGTCCGGTCAATGGTGGCGGGCTGACCGAGGAACCGAGATCCCACAGACGGATCACCCCTTTGTCGTCGCCGGAGACCGCGATGGTGCGCTCACCGTGGTCGCTGATCGCGAGTTCGGTCACCGTCGCGTCGTGGCCGGTCACGCACGACAACTCGGCGCCGTTGCGCAGGTCCCACATTCGCACTGTTTTGTCCTGTCCGCCGGCGCTCACCGCCACGGCCCGACCCTCCACTGTGGTGGTCGCGACGGCGCGCACCGACCAGTTGTGTCCAGCCATTGGCTCACCGACCGGATTGCCGGTGGCCGAGTTCCACATCTGGAGCTGGCCGGAATGTCGACTGTCGGAGCCACCCGCGATCACCCAGGAACGTCCACCCTGGACGGTAGCGGCGAGACCGAAGATCGTCGGTGATTCATCCGTCGACACCCTGACCGACGACCAGGTCGCCAGGTCAAACCAACGCAGCCGGGTCTCTGCGTCCCACTCGTCGGTGGGGCGGGTGGCGACGACTACCGTCAGGCCCGATGGATCATTGTCGGGAAGCACCGTCATTGCCAAGATGACGCTTGCGTTGGCTACCAGTGGTTCGCCGACAATCCGTCCGGAGAGGTCATAGCGGCACAGCTCGCTCGCCGAACTGGCGACGATGACGGGCCGACCGTCGAGCGACGCGGAGACAAGTCGCGTGATCGGTCGACGCAGGCCCGCGAGCCGGGGTGCGGACCGGATCTCCGGACCCGTCGACCAGATGTGCGTCCCGCCATGGCGGCTCACCACCATAGCGGGCGCGTCGTCGACCTGGGTCAGCCCGACAATGGTCGCGTCCGGGACCACGAACGGCCGCCCGACTGGCCGGCCGGTGGCGACATTCCACATGTGTGTCTGGCCGTTTCGTCGCCGGGTGACCGCGGTCGCGCCCGCGTCGGTCGCGGCCACCTTCAGCGTCCCCACCCAGCCGTCGCCGGGGAAGGTCATCGGCTCGCCGATCGCGGCGCCGGTGCGAAGATCCCACCGGCGAACCGTTCCGTCGTAGCTTCCGCTCAGCGCGACCGGGCGATCATCCACCGTCGTCACCACGAGTCTGGTGAGGCCGCCGGTATGTCCCGTCAGCGGCTCGCCGATCGGTTGCGGTGCGGCCAGGTTCAATGGCGGTTCGGCCAGATCATCCAGCTGTGGTGCATTCGGATCCCATAGGTGCGGGTTGCGCAGGTCCCATAACTGTGGTGCATCCGGATCCCACAGGTGCGGTGCGGCCAGGTCCCACAGTCGCAGGGTGTGATCGCCGCTGGCGCCGGTGATCGCGATGGGGCATCCGTCCACGGTGGTCGCCGCGACGAGCACTGCGCCGTCCTGCTCGGTGTCGAAGCGGCCGACGAGTGCGCCGGTCGCCAGATCGTGAACATCGACGGCGGGGGAGTCGCGCGACTCGGGATCGCCGTCGCTGTTATAGGTGGTGGAGAGCAGGACCGTTCGACCGTTGCGGGCGCAGGCCGCCAGGCTGCCTGTCTCGAGTTGATGCTTGAGGTCGAATCGGACCACGTGATCGCCGGTGCGCAGGTCGCGAACCTCGATGAGGCTGCGACCGCCAACGATCGCTATCACTGGCACCCCGTCAAGTGACGTCGTGATGTTTTTTGTGCTGTAACTCATCGCTTCGCCCATCCACCGTCTCCACAGGCTGTCCCGCTCACACGACCAGAGCTGGGCGCCGGTCGCGAGATCCCACGCCCGCAATATCTGGTGTGGCGGTTCTTTGGCGATCACCATGGTCGGGCCGTCGACGCCGGCCTTCTCGACGTGAAAAGCCCCGGCGACTGTGGTCAGCACCCGCCGCAGGCGGGTGCTGACCTGTGCTCCCGTGGCCCACGCGACACCGTTGATGGGGGTCGGGCGCGGTGTGCGTACGGGATCGGTTGGGTTTGAGGGGTTCGCAATGGAGACGGCCGCGAGGTCGGCGGCGAGATCGGTCATGCCGAAACGTGCCGCGTCGATGGCGAGCACGTCCCGTCGGGCCCGCGTGTGTTCCGGATCGTCGGCGGGGAACCGCCAGGCCGAGGTGCGATAGATGGCGGCCATGACGCGGTCCGCGTCGGTGGCGGCGTGCTCGAGCAGGTCCATGACGGTCGCCGGGTCGGTGTGCACGAGCCGGCGAGGATCGCGCAGGAGCGCGTCCAATTCGTTGACGTGGTCAGTCACCGTTGGCTCCTCGCGGTCATGGGCCATGGGGGCGTCACCGTATCGCGTGGCCAACTGCGGCCACCGGTGTGGTTCGACGCCGGTGGGCGGGTGGTGATACGGTGCCGATCGCTGTGAGGTGGCTCTCGGGGGTCCTTCCTTCTCCTCGAATCCAATCGAATTGATATAGGGCACCCAATCCCCACCTCACGGCACTCCTTTTCGACGCTCCCCTCGCAGTGGCTCGTTCGCGGCGGCAAGGCCATTGTCGTCGCATGGTCCATAGTGGACTGTGCGGACTGCGTGTGGATAGGTCGACCTCAGGCACCCTGGGAGACTTCTCCCCCCTGTTCGGGGGTGAAACGCTCCCAGGGTTGCGGAAGAACCCGGCCGACCGATGCCGGATTAGATCGGCGAGCAAACTGGTGGACCCCGATGCGACGCTGCTGCTAATGTGCGCTTCGCCGTGAGGTGGCTCTCGGGAGTCCTTCCTTCTCACCCACCGAACTCTTAATTCGCTTAGGGGTCCCACTCCCCACCTCGCGGCCTCAGCGTTTCTCAACTTCGGCCTCTCGCCCGCCTTTGCCGGCGTCTGGCGAGGCCACCGGCGAGAGAGGTCCCGATGTCATCCATTCACGCTGCGCCCATCGTCACCGTGCGGCAGCGGACGGTGTCGGGGGTCCTGCTCAGCCGGCGCGGCCTGGTCTATCCGCCACCCGATGCGCCTTTCGTCGCAGATGCGGCGCGCGACTCGGATGCGGTGCCCGATGCGCAGGCCCAGCTCAGCTCCGGGCTGGTCATGCTGGAGTTCGACCTGCTCGATCGTGGGCTGCTGCTCTCCGCCGCGCTGCGCGACCGACTTTCGCGACTCGACGTCGCGACCATGACCCGCGTCGGCACGACACTGCTCGCCGACATCGACGCCACGCTTGGCGCAGACCGGGACATGCGGCCGCAGTTTCGCGGCTTTCCCGACTCGGTGCCGGCCGACACCGTCGAACTCTGGGTCGACCGGACTCTGACCTGGCTGTTTCAGAACCCCGAGCAGCCGTGCGTGCTGTGCGGCACCGAGGGCGTCGTGCACGCGGTGTCACCCTGCGCGCACCTCGTGTGCCACACCTGTTTCGACGGCTCCGACTATTCGGGTTGCCCGATCTGTCACCGGCGCATCGACCCCGACGACCCGTTCCTGCGACCGGCCAAGGCCCATGGGCGACAGTTGGAAGCAGTGCGGCGCCTGCCGGCGCGGGCCCGACTGCTCGGCGTGGGCGATGACGCCGAGCGGGATGGGCGCGGCGAAGTCGCCGCCCTGCTGGCCCGGCCGGGCGCGCTGTCCCCGCAGGACCGTGACGACCTGTTAGTGCTGCTCGACACGTGTGGCCGCGACGATCTCGAGTGGTTGCCCGACACGATCCCCGGGCGGGAGACCAAGGCGTTGGTGCTCGCGTGGCTGCTCGCGGACCGGGAGGCCTGGCCCCGACTGCTGCCGACGGTGACCGACCGCATGGACACCGCGACCGACGTGCTGCGACTCATCGTCGCCTTCGGCGGCGCCGACGCCGGGCTGATCGCCGTGCCCCACCTGCCCGCCCTGCCCCGACCGCTGCGCCGCGCACTGCTCGCCGCGCTCGATCGGCTCGACCCGCACTCGGTCGCTGAGGACCTGCGCCGACACCGTCGACTGTGGATCCACGCTGCGGAGCGGCTGCATCCGTTCGAGCACGCCCGCGCCTATCCGCAGGCGGCGGTCGCGTTCGCCGCGCTGCGCGGCACCCGGTTGACAGACGACCGGCTTTCTCAGTCGCTGCGGGAGACGGCCGTTGAGGTCGGCCTCGCCGACAGTCACGCTGAGAGTCGCGTCGACGGCCCGCAGGCGGCCCCGGTCGGCCGCATCGTCGCGCGCTCGTTCGCTGGTCGGGTCGAGCGGCACCTCGCCGACGGTGACCTTCCGGCGGCTGTCGCCCTGCTGGCGAAGCGCCCCGGCGAGCTGCTGCGACGGCTGGACCACCTGCTGCGACTGGCCGGCACGCAGTCGCCCGAGGCGGTGCTCGCCGCGTTGCCGAAAGCGGTTCCACATGTCTCGTCGGCGGTGCTGCTCGCGACGCTCGGCGCCCTGCGGACCCGGACCACCCCGCACGGCGAACGGGTCTTCTTCCCGAAGGGCGGCACGGCCAGCACCCACATCATCGACGACGCCCGTCCGCCGCTGGCGGAGGCCGTGGTCGCCGAGGCGACCGCTCTGCTCACCGGCGAGGTCCTCGCCCGGTGTGGGCGGCTGCCGCGGGTCGGGCATGCGGTCATCGACGCGGCGCTCGACGATGTCATCGCGCCGTTCACCCAACGGACCGCGTCTCGCGCGCTGGTCACACTGCCGCGCGGCAGCGGCGTCGAGACTCCGCGAGGGCGGCACCTGCGGTTGTTCCTGCACTGGACGGAGGACAAGGTAGAGGTCGACCTCGACCTGTCGGTGGCGTTGTTCACCGAGGCCTGGGAACACTGTGGAACCTGCGACTACACGTCGTTGCGGTGGAGAGATGACGCCGCCGTGCATTCCGGTGACTTCACCAGCGCGCCGCCGCCCGACGGCTCCACCGAGTTTCTCGACCTCGACGTGCAGGCGCTGCGCGAGGCCGGCGCGCACTATGCCGTCGCCGCCATCTTCAGCTTCAACAATGTGGCTTTCGACGACATGGCGGAGGCGTTCGCGGGCCTCATGATTCGCGATGACCCGTCGGCGGGCGAGGTCTTCGACCCGCGAACGGTCGAACAGCGATTCGATCTGGCGGGCCGGGCGAAGGCCAGCCTTCCCCTCATGATCGACCTAGAGGCCGGCGTGATGCGGTGGCTCGACGTCGTGCAGGGAGTCACCGGCACGCACCACGCCGTGCACCTGCATCAGGACAAGATGGCACTGGTGGCGCGTGCCATGGACGGGCTCTTCGGCAGCGGCGCCCGGATCAGCCTCGGCGAGCTGGCCCGGTGGCACGCGGCGGCCCGGGCGGCCACCGTCGCCGTGCGCGGCTGTGACGGGTCGACGGCGCACTTCGTCCGTGGGGAGTCGGAGACCGTCGCCGACTTCGCGCGTCGGCTCGACGCGGGGACCGCGGACCGGATCGACGCGGCCCGTGCCGGCGAGAACCGTGTCGACGAGGACCGTGGCGATCCAGCGGGCGCCGACGGCGTACCGGCTGATCTTGGTTTTGTCTATCGGGGTGACTGTGCCATGGCCGACGGCGCGCAGGTCTATGCCCTGCACCCGGCGAATCTCGCCGCCGACCGAGTCGACCTGCTCGCGGCAGCCGACGTCGCCGGCCTGTTGGTGCCGGTGGGGGAGACCGACTGACCGGCGGCCGGCGGGGCTGACCGGTCTCGCCGATCGACGCGGCCCGTCCGTCGCTCAGCGGGCGGGGCGTGCCGGGTAACCTGAAGGGGCCGGTGGCTGGCCGGATATTCGCCCGAAATCTACGCGTGAGGATGTTACGTCGTGTTTGACACGCTGAGTGACCGGCTCTCCGGGATCTTTGGCAAACTCCGGGGCAAGGGCAAACTCTCCGCCGCCGACATCGACAGCACCGCGCGTGAGATCCGGCTGGCTCTGCTCGAGGCCGACGTCGCGCTGCCCGTGGTGAAGGCCTTCATCTCCCGGCTCAAGGAGCGCGCGCAGGGGGCTGAGGTCTCCGGGGCGCTCAACCCGGCGCAGCAGGTCATCAAGATCGTCCATGAGGAACTGGTGACGATCCTCGGCGGCGAGGCGCGTCGACTGCGGTTCGCCAAGCACCCACCTACCGTGATCATGCTCGCCGGCCTGCAGGGTTCCGGCAAGACCACCCTCGCCGGCAAACTCGCCCACCACCTCAAGGGCCTCGGCCATCAGCCGATGCTCGTCGCCGCCGACCTGCAGCGGCCCAACGCGGTCAACCAGTTGCAGGTGCTCGGCCAGCGGGCCGGGGTCGAGGTCTATGCCCCCGAGCCGGGCAACGGAGTCGGCGACCCGGTGCGGGTCTCCCGCGACGCGATCGAACACGCCCGGCGGCAACTGCGCGACGTGGTCATCGTCGACACCGCCGGCCGGCTCGGCATCGACGTCGAGATGATGGCCCAGGCGGCGCAGATCCGTGCGGCGGTCAACCCCGACGAGGTGCTCTTCGTCATCGACGCGATGGTCGGCCAGGACGCCGTCGCGACCGCCGAGGCGTTCCGCGACGGCGTGGGCATCACCGGCATCGTGCTGTCCAAGCTGGACGGTGACGCGCGGGGTGGTGCGGCGCTGTCGGTGCGTGAGGTCACCGGCGAACCGATCCTCTTCGCTTCCACCGGCGAGAAACTCGACCGACTTCGACGTCTTCCACCCCGACCGCATGGCGAGTCGAATCCTCGGCATGGGTGACATGCTCACCCTCATCGAGCAGGCCGAGGCGGCCTTCGACTCCGATCAGAAAGATCGGATGACCGCCAAGCTGGTCGGTGGCGAGACGTTCACGCTCGAGGACTTCCTCGAGCAGATGACCGCCCTGCGCCGGATGGGCCCGCTCACCAACATGCTCGCGATGATGCCGGGCATGGGCCAGTTCAAAGACCAGCTCGCCGAGGTCGACGACCGGCACTTCGACAAGATCGCGGCGATCATCCGGTCGATGACCCCCGCCGAACGGCACAACCCCAAGATTCTCAACGGATCGCGGCGGGTGCGCATCGCCAACGGCTCCGGCGTCACCGTGATGGACGTCAACCAGCTGCTCAACCGCTTCACCGAAGCGCAGAAGACGATGAAACAAATGAGCGGCATGATCGGCCTGCCCGGCATGCGCCGCAAAGCCACCAAGTCGCCGAAGAACAAACGCAAGGGCGGCAAGGGGGGCGGCCGCGCCCGCACGGGCGGCGCCATGCCGGGCGGGCTGCCGCCGGGCATGCCGGGTGGCATGCCGGCTCTGCCGCCCGGGATCGATCCGGGGAGCCTCGATGGAGCCCCACCCGGGTTCACCCCACCAAAACTGGACTTCTCCAAACTCGCCCGGCGAGACCGTCGGCCCTCATAAATGGCGTGGCACCTGCGCGGGGTGGTGCTCCCCGACGATGAGGTTCGTGACCTGTGGCTCGTCGGCGACCGGCTGACCTTCGACCACGTCCCCGGCGCGCAGACGCTCGTCGACCAGGGCTTCATCCTGCCCGGGCTGGTCGACGCGCACTGCCACATCGGCATCCGCCCCGGTGGCGCGCCGATCGAGGCGGTCAGCGAGGCGCAGGCGTTGGCGAGCATCGACCGTGACGCGGGCGTGCTGACCATCCGTGACGCGGGTTCGCCGTTGCCCTATCCGCAGCTCGACGAGGACCCCGACACGCCACGGCTCATTCGTGCCGGTCGGCACATCGCCGCGCCACGCCGATATCTGCGCGACATCGGCGTGGAGGTGCCGGCCGCCAGTCTGCTCGCCGCGGTCGGAGAGCAGGCCGCCGCCGGCAACGGCTGGGTCAAGCTCGTCGGCGACTGGATCGACCGCGACTCCGGCGACCTCGCGCCGAGCTGGGACACCACCACCCTCTCCGCCGCGGTGGCCGCCGCGCACGCGGCCGGCGCCCGGGTCGCCGCGCACCTGTTCGCCGAGGAGTCCGTCGCCGCGATGGTGCGAGCCGGCGTCGACTCGGTCGAGCACGGCACTGGCCTCGCCGAGGCGGACATCGACGAGATGGCCCGCCGGCGAACCGCGCTCGTCCCGACTCTCATGAACGTGGGAACCTTCGGCGACATCGCCGACCAGGCCGAGGCGAAGTTTCCCGGCTACGCCGCGCACATGCGCCAACTGCGCGACCGATTTCCGGCGATCGTCGCGGCCGCGCACGAGGCTGGGGTTCCGATCTATGTCGGCAGCGACGCCGGCGGTGGCATCGCTCACGGACACGCGGCATCGGAGATGATCCAGCTGCGTGAGCAGACCGGAATGTCCACGATGGACGTTCTGCGGGCCGGATCGTGGGGGGCGCGGGACTGGCTCGGCCTGCCCGGCCTGGTCGAGGGCGGCCTCGCCGACCTGGTCGTCTATGCCGCCGACCCGCGCGTCGACCTGCGGGTGCTGCACGATCCGCGGGTCATCGTGTTGCGGGGTCGGCTCGTGCTCTGAGCCGATTCGGGCGGGTGCGGCGTCGAGCCGGTCCGGCGGCCACTAGGATCAGCGCTCATGGCGCGCGTACTCACACCCCAGGCCGAGGACTTCCCCCGCTGGTATCAGGACGTGGTGGCGAAGGCGGAGCTTGCCGAGCCGGGGCCGGTGCGCGGATCGCAGGTGATCCGGCCGACCGGATATGCGATCTGGGAACGCATGGTCGCCGAGATGGACGCCCGGATCAAGGCCACCGGCGCGCAGAACGCCTCCTTTCCGCTGCTTATCCCCGAGTCCTATCTGCGCCGGGAAGCCCAGCACGTCGAGGGTTTCTCTCCGGAGCTCGCGGTCGTCACCCACGGCGGCGGCAAGCTGCTCGACGAGCCGGTGGTGATTCGGCCGACCAGCGAGACCGTCATCGGGGAATACCTGGCGAAATGGGTGCAGTCCTATCGCGACCTGCCGCTGCTGCTCAACCAGTGGTGCAACGTGTTGCGGTGGGAGATGCGCACCCGATTGTTTCTGCGCAGCGCCGAATTTCTCTGGCAGGAGGGGCACACCGCGCACGCCACCGAGGCCGACGCCCGCGCCTACGCACGGCGCATCCTGCACGAGGCGTACGAGGACTTCATGGTCAACGTTCTCGCGATGCCGGTCGTGGTCGGCCTCAAGACCGTCCGGGAGCGGTTCGCCGGCGCGACCGCGACCTACACCCTCGAGGCCATGATGCGCGACGGGAAAGCGCTGCAGATGGGCACCTCGCACGAGCTGGGGCAGAATTTCGCCCGGGCTTTCGAGATCGACTATCTCTCCGCCGAGGGGCGGCAGGAGTTTTGTTGGACCACGTCGTGGGGCACCTCCACCCGCATGGTCGGCGGCCTGATCATGATGCACGGCGACGACAACGGTCTGCGGGTGCCGCCCCGTCTCGCGCCGATCCAGGCTCAGATCACCGTCATCAAGGACGGTGAGGGTGTGCTCGGCACCGCCGTGACCCTGCGCGACGCGTTGCGCGAAGCGGGGGTTCGGGTCGGCTTCGACGACCGGGTCGACGTGCCCTTCGGTCGACGCGCCGTCGACGCCGAGCTGCGCGGCTATCCGGTTCGCATCGAGATCGGACCCCGCGACCTCGCCGCCGGCAACGTCGTCATCGTGCGCCGCGTCCACGGCACCAAGACCGCCGTCTCGATCTCCGAGGCGATCGCCGCCGTGATCGCCGCGCTCGACGCCGACCAGCAGGCCTTGTACGACGAAGCAGCCACGCGTCTCGCCGATCGCACCCAGGAGGCAGAGACCCTCGCCGCCGCGCTCGACGCGGCAGCCGACGGCTTCGTCCGGGTGCCGTGGGCGGTCGTGGGCGCGGAAGGCGAGGCGACGGCCAACGAGGCGGGAGTGACCGTGCGGTGTCTCGTTCGCCCGGACGGCACCGTGCCGGAGTCCGAGGACGAGCCGGACCTTATCGCCTATCTGGCGAAGTCCTACTGACGGAGGTGGGCGCTGGGGTGTGACCTCGGGCGCCTGGCTTTCGCGCCCGGTCGGGGCACACCGCAGGGCGGTTCGTCGTCTGGCCCACCGATCTGGCAGAATCACCGTTGGTATCCGGCGAACCTTCGGTGCCCTCTAACTTCGAAAGTGTCGCCAGTCCGTCGAACAGCGGGCCGCACTGCCCCACGGTGCCGGCCAGTCCGTTCAGCTTCACTCAATCAGGAGCGACAAAGACCGTGGCCGTACGAATCCGGCTGTTGCGGATGGGTAAGATCCGCAACCCCCAGTACCGAATCGTCATCGCCGACTCGCGCACCAAGCGCGATGGTCGGGCGATCGAGTTCGTTGGGCTTTATCACCCGAAAGAGGACCCCTCGCGCATCGAGGTGAAATCCGACCGGATCCAGCACTGGCTCTCGGTGGGCGCGCAGCCCAGCGAGCCGGTGGTCGCCATCTTGAAGCGGACCGGCGACTGGCAGAAGTTCAAGGGTCTGCCAGCCCCGACTGAGCCGCTGCGGGTGGCCGCGCCGAAGCCGAGCCGGACCGCCCTCTATGAGGCCGAGGCGCAGGTGGCGGCGGGTCTCGTCGCCGCAGCCGCGGAGTCGAAGCCGAAGAAGGAAGCGCCCGCCAAGAAGGCGTCGAAGCCCGCCAAGACTGAGGCCGCTGACGCCCCTGCGGCGCCGGCCGCCGACGCCCCCGCGGCGCAGGCCGAGGAGACCCCAGGTGCCAGCGCCGACGCGTAAGGCGGATGACGTGGTGCGCCCGGCGCTCGAGCACCTGGTGCGCGGCATCGTCGAACACCCCGACGACGTGCGGGTCCGCATGGTCGACGGGCGGCGTGGGCAGCGGCTCGAGGTTCGGGTTCACCCCGAGGACCTCGGCACCGTCATCGGCCGCGGCGGTCGCACCGCCAAGGCGCTGCGCCAGGTGATCACCTCGGTCGGTGGTCGGGGCGTGCGGGTCGACATCGTCGACGCGTACTGAGCCTGCGACCATGCAGCTCGTCATCGGGCGGGTGATCCGCCCGCACGGGGTGCACGGTGAGGTCGTCGTCGACGTCCGCACCGACACACCCACTGAGCGTTTCGTCGTTGGATCGGTCCTCGCGACCGATCCAACGACGAAAGGTCCGCTCCAGATCGAAGCGGTGCGTCCCCATCAGGGGCGACTGTTGATGACCTTCTCCGGCGTCGTCGGTCGTGACGCGGCCGACGAACTGCGCGGCGTGCGTTTGTGCGTCGACAGCGCCGACGTCGCGGCACCCGACGACCCCGACGAATTCAATGATTTCCAACTCGTCGGCCTGCGCGTGGAGACCGCCGACGGCGACCAGATCGGTGAGGTGCTCAGAGTCGAGCACGCGCCCGCGAGCGA
Organism: uncultured Actinomycetota bacterium; assembly: GCA_963736695.1. Taxonomy (GTDB): domain Bacteria; phylum Actinomycetota; class Actinomycetes; order Mycobacteriales; family Micromonosporaceae; genus CAVTPU01. The sequence continues at coordinate 1,146,013 of CAVTPU010000001.1, read as the reverse complement.
TCTGTTGGTGATCAAGCTCTCGGATGGGCGGCCAGGGCTGGTGCCGTTCGTCACGGCGATCGTGCCGGAGGTCGACATCGCCGGCGGTCGGATAGTCGTGACGCCTCCCGACGGACTCTTCGACCTCTAAGAGCGGGCCACGTGCGCATCGACATCATCACCATCTTCCCCGACTATCTCGCCCCGCTCGACCTGTCGCTGATCGGGCGGGCACGGGCTGCGGGGCACCTCGACGTGCGCGTGCACGACCTGCGTCGGTGGACTCACGACCTGCATCGCACCGTCGACGACACGCCCTACGGCGGCGGTCCCGGCGTGGTGATGCGGCCCGAACCGTGGGGCGAGGCCTTCGATGAGGTGCTCGACAGCGGGCCGGGCGACGCTGGTGGGCCGGTGCTGCTCGTACCCTCGCCCGGCGGGACGCCGCTCACCCAGGCCGAGGCACGCGACCTCGCCGAGCGGCCCTGGTTGGTCATCGCCTGCGGCCGCTACGAGGGAATCGATCAGCGGGTGCTCGACCACGCCGCGACCCGCATGCCCGTGCGCGAGGTCTCCATCGGCGACTACGTGCTTTTCGGCGGCGAGGTAGCGGCGTTGGTGATCGTCGAGGCGGTGACACGGCTGGTGCCAGGGGTGCTGGGCAACGCCGAGTCCCTGACCGAGGAGTCGCACGAGGCGGGGTTGCTGGAGGCGCCGATCTACACCAAGCCGGCGACTTGGCGCGGTCTCGAGGTGCCCGAGATCCTACGTTCTGGTGATCATGCTCGAATCGCCCGGTGGCGGCGCGACCAGGCGTTGACGCGCACCGCGACGACCCGACCTGACCTGCTGGCCCGGCTGGACCCGCAGGCGCTCGATCGACACGACCGAGCGACGTTGATCGGGGGTGGATTTCCCATCCCTGACGCTGATATGGCAGAGTGATGGGGTTGCCGCACGAGGTCGCGCCGACCTGGTACGTCTGATCTTGCGCGAGACACCCACCTGACCTGACCGCGCACCTCATCGCAGGTGTGCGCCGAGCTGTGAGGAATGCAGCGATGAACACGCTGGACGCCCTAGACGCGCAGTCGCGGCGAACCGACATCCCGGACTTCCGCGCCGGTGACACGCTCAAGGTGCACGCGCGGGTCGTCGAGGGTAACCGTTCCCGCATCCAGATCTTTCAGGGTGTGGTGATCCGGCGCCAAGGCGGCGGCCTGCGGGAGACCTTCACGGTCCGCAAGGTCAGCTTCGGTGTCGGGGTCGAGCGAACCTATCCGATCAACAGCCCGGCGTTGGACCGCATCGAAGTCGTGACCCGTGGTGACGTGCGTCGCGCGAAGCTCTACTACCTGCGCGAGCTTCGCGGCAAGAAGGCGAAGATCAAGGAGAAGCGCGAGAAGGTCAGCGCGAGCTGACGAGGAGTCGACCCGGGGCTGTCCGTCCGCAGTATCGCGCAAACGGCCCCGGTCAGCCTAGGCTTGGCCGCGATGGATGGCGAGACACACGGGCGCGACGATCTCGCGGAGACGCAGATCTTTCCCCCACAGGATGAGGCTCACTCGGGAGATCTCCCAGGGGGCGCCGGTGCGGTGAACGCCGCAGGCCTGCCCGGTCGTGGCGGATCGGCGCCCAGCGGCTATGCCGGCATCGGCCGGCCCGACGTGGTGGCACCTGGGGCCTCCTCGGGGGTTCTGAGCGCGCCGATCTCGCCCGGCGCGCCACCGAGCGCCTCAGCGATCACGCCGGGTGTCGCGTCGATTCCCCGTGATCGGTTCGGACCGGACGACGACGTGCAGGCCTGGTTGGCCAACAGTGCCGAGCAGAAGGTCGTCACCGACCCCGTTGACGTCGATGAAGTCGAGCCGCGTCGGACGATGCCAGTGTGGCAGGAACTACCGCTGTTGTTGCTGGTGGCGTTCTGCCTCGCCGTGCTGATGCGAACCTTTTTGTTGCAGGCCTTCTATATCCCCTCCGGGTCGATGGAGACGACCCTGCTGGTGGGGGACCGGGTCGTCGTCAACAAGATCGTCTATGACGTACGCCAGCCGGCGCGCGGCGAGGTCGTCGTGTTCCGCGGCACGGACAACTGGGCACCGGAGAATCCGCCGGCGCCACCGACAAGCCTGGTCGGTCGGGTCGGTCGCACCATCGGTGATCTAGTCGGGGTTAGCCGGCCCGGTGAGAAGGACATCATCAAGCGGGTGATCGGTCTGCCTGGTGATCGGGTCTCCTGCTGCGATCCGGACGGTCGGATCTACGTCAACGGCAAGGGCATCGACGAGCCGTACATCTCGGTGAACTCGCCGTTGGAGATCCCACCGAATCCGCGAGCGTGTGGTTCGCGGCGTTTCGATGAAGTGCTGGTGCCGCCCGGGCAGCTCTTTGTCATGGGCGATCACCGGGTGGTTTCCCAGGACTCCCGGTGTCAGGGCACGGTTCCCATCGACAGCGTGATCGGCCGGGCGTTCGCGATCGTCTGGCCGAGCGGTCGGTGGGCGACGCTCAGTGTCCCGCCGGAGCTGGAAGACGTGCCGGGTCCGGTTGCGATGGGGCCGGCGCCTCCGACACCGGCCTCACCCGGCCTCGGCTTCGCCGCGGTGGCCGGGCCGATTCTGGCCTCTTTGGGGACGACGGCGCGTTCGGGACGAAGGCGTCGATGGGGACGACGTACGCTTCCCAGGTGATCGACGAACAAGCCGCCAAGCCCAACAAGCCCAAAGGGAACTTCTGGCGCGAACTCCCGATTCTGCTGGCGATCGCCGTGGTGGTCGCGATCGTGGTGCGCGCGTTCGCACTCCAGACGTTCTACATTCCGACGGAGTCCATGGAGCACACCCTCGACCGCAACGACCGCGTGCTGGTCAACAAGCTCGTTCACGACTTTCGAGACCCAGTCCGAGGCGAGGTCGTCGTCTTTGTGGCTCCGGTCGATTGGCGGACCGATCCCAACGAGAAGGACTTCATCAAGCGGATCATCGCAGTCGGCGGCGACCACGTCGTGTGTTGTGACGCCCAGAATCGGATCACCGTGAACGGCAAGGCACTCGACGAGCCCTATCTCTATCACGATGCGGCCGGTGTCGCGGACGCCGCGAGCGAGGACACGTTCGACGTGGTGGTGCCGAAGGGGCGGCTGTGGGTCATGGGCGATCACCGGTCCCACTCCGGCGACTCCCGTTATCAGCTGAAGAACAACGACGGTGACGTCACGCGCGCCACCATCCCGGTCGACGACGTGGTGGGGCGCGCGTTCGTGCTGTTCTGGCCCCCGGGGCACGCGACCTGGCTGACCGTGCCGGAGACTTTCGACACTATTCCGGAGCCGTGACCCGCCTGGCGACCTGGCCGGGCGACCTGTGATCCTGTTCGATGATGCTGCCCTCTCCTCGCACCCTCATCCGTCGTGACGCCGGGCTCTATGCCCGTGAGCGGGCGTTGCAGCGGCGTGGCTTCATTCGCGTCGCTGGCGCCGACGAGGCCGGCCGGGGTGCCTGCGCCGGTCCGCTGGTGGTCGCGGCCGCGATCCTTCCCTCGTCTGCCCGGGCGGAGATCGTTGGTTTGACCGACTCGAAGCTGCTCACGGCGGCTGTCCGGGAACGGATCTATGGCGAGATCGTTGACTGTGCTGTGGCGCACTCCGTGGTGGTGATCGAGCCGGGGGAGATCGATCGAGTCGGTCTGCATCGCAGCAACCTCGCCGGGATGCGACGGGCATTGGCTCGGTTGTCGACGCACCCGGCCTACGTCCTCACCGACGGGTTCGCCGTTGACGGTCTCGGCGTGCCGGGGTTGGCGGTGTGGAAAGGCGACCAGGTTGCCGCGTGTGTGGCGGCCGCGAGCGTGCTCGCGAAGGTCACCCGAGATCGTTTGATGATCGACTTGGCGGAGCAATTTCCGGCGTACGGGTTCAATGTTCACAAAGGTTATGTGACACCGGAGCACGCGGCGGCGCTGCGTGAGCACGGACCGTGTTCCCAGCATCGCTTTTCGTACGCCAACGTCGCGGCCGCAATGGTAGATCGGATAGCGGACTCGGCGCCGCCCCAATCGCGGGGTAACGTCGGCGTGGCGGCGCAGGCTGGCCCACCGGAACCGGCATATGTGGGCCACAATGGCCGTGGCATGGAGGGTGATGCGGGATGAGCACGGAAGATCTCGAGAAGTACGAGACGGAGATGGAGCTGCAGCTCTATCGGGAGTACCGCGACATCGTCCGCCAGTTTTCCTACGTCGTGGAGACCGAGCGGCGGTTCTACCTGGCCAACCAGGTCGATCTTCGGGTGCGCAACGTCGACGGCGAGGTCTACTTCGAGGTCGAGATGCATGACGCCTGGGTGTGGGACATGTATCGGCCGGCGCGGTTCGTCAAGAACGTCAGGGTGATGACGTTCAAAGACGTGAACGTCGAAGAGTTGGACAAGCCAGATATAGCGCTGCCGACTGAAGGCGGGTTCGGCGCGTAGTCGCAGACGACGCGTCGTCTGCGACTACGAAGTTGTCCACAGCCCCGGCGATTGTCCACAGGCTCGGGCGTCGTGTCCCATCGCGTCCCCTCGTCGGCCGACCATGGACGCATGAGACTCAGCAAACAGCCGCCAGCGGAGCCCCGACGGTGGGGCGCGGCGCTGCTCGCCGCGATCGTCGTCGGCTCCCTCAGCGTGGAGCTCGGTCGTTCGGCCGTGATCGAACAGTCCGCTTCTTTGGCGGCGACCACGGCCACCCGACCGGTCTCCACATCTGAGCCACCCGCCGTCGATGAGGCCGCGCGCTGGCGTTGGCCGGTTGACGGGGTGGCGGTCGTCACCCGGGGTTTCGCCCCACCGCCACGTCCGTGGCTCGCAGGCCATCGGGGTGTCGATCTCGGCGGCGAGGTCGGTGGTGTGATCCGTGCAGCCGGCCCCGGGGTCGTCATCTTCGCCGGCGAGATCGCCGGCCGCGGCGTGGTGAGTGTCGGCCACGCCGGAGGTCTGCGCACCACCTATGAGCCGGTCACGGCGACGGTTCGGGCGGGCGCGACCGTCGAGGCTGGCGCAGTGCTCGGCCACCTACGGCCGGGACACGCCTGCTCGCCAGGGGACGCCGTTTCGTGCGAGCCGCCCGCCGTTCTCCATTGGGGCCTGCGCCGAGGGGAGGTCTATCTGAACCCGTTGGTGCTCGTGCGCCCGGTGCGGGTTCGGCTTAAACCGGTGTGATGTCCGGCAGTCGGCTGCCGTTCACGTGCCGACCCGTGCCAACAACTCGGGCAGGTGGGCGGCGAGCCTGTCGTAGTCCTGTTTACGGTTGTAGATCTGACCGCAGACCCTCAGATGGCCCCGTCCGCGCCACGCGGAGACAGCAACCTCGCACCCCGCTTCTGCGGCGATCAGCGAACGCAGCCGTGCCGCGCTAGCCGGGTCATCGGCGCAACCGGGGGGCAATGGCACCAGGCTCATGGCGACCGGCTCCATCGGTCGGCGCGGCAACAGACTGGGATCGAGGTCGATCGCCTGTGCGATCACCCTTTGGCCGTAGGCGGCGAGATCGGAGTTGTAGCGTCGAACCCCGTCGATTCCCAACCGGTGCAATAGCTCGATGCCCACCGGCGCTGCGAGCCATGGCGTGTAGTCCTTCGTGCCCGAATACTCCAGCGCTCGGGGATATCCCGCAGGTTCCTGCCAGGAGACGATCAACGGTTGAATCGCGCTTCGGTGCCGTGGTGCGGCGGCCAGCACCGCCGCAGGGCGGGGAGCGAAAGCCCATTTGTGCAGGTTGCCGAACCAGAAGTCGGCGTCGAGTGCGCCGAGATCAACGTCGAGCATCCCCGGAGCGTGGGCTGCGTCGACCATCACGACGATGTCGCGGGCGCGCAGCCGCGAGACGATATCAGCCACCGGCATCAGCATCGCGGTCGATGAGGTCACATGATCGACAATCGCCAGTCGGGTGCGTTCCGTCGTCGCGTCGACGAGCAACTCGGCGATCCTTCCGTCGCCGTCGCCGTCGCCGTCGCTGGGCAGCGGGATCCGAACCTCCCGGACCACGGCCCCCACCATCGCGGCGTATCGGCGGGTGGCCATCGCGACCGGTCCGTAGGCGTGGTCGGTGAGGATGATCTCGTCGCCGGGCCGCAGGTCCAGCGATCCGAGCAGCAGATGCGCGGCCGTCGTCGCGTTATCGGTGAAGGCCACGTCGTCGGTCTCCGCGCCGAGAAAAGCGGCGACGCTGGCTCGTGCGTGTGCGACACGGTCGTCGAGTCCGTTGCTGAAGAACGCGGTCGGGTTGATCTCCATCTCGTCGTGCATATGGCGCTGCGCTTCGCGCACCGGGTTAGGTACAGCCCCAAAAGCACCGTGGTTGAGATAGGCGACCTGCGGGTCCAACGAGAAAAGCGCACGGGCCGGTTCGCCGAATTCGGTCGGGAGGCGGAGATCCTGGAGAGTTTCGTGTGTCGACCGCATCACGCCAACCTAGCTCGGATGCCCGAAAATTGATACTGATCACGCTCTCGGGTGCGCCTGACGATAGGTCTCGCGCAGGCGTTCGCGGGAGACATGCGTGTAGATCTGAGTGCTTGCCAGCGTGGCGTGGCCCAGCAACTCCTGCACCGACCGCAGGTCAGCCCCACCCTCGAGCAGGTGCGTCGCGGCCGAGTGTCGCAGCGTGTGCGGCGTGACATGCCCCACCCCTGCGGAGTCGGACCACCGTGCCACTATTTGTCGGACCGTGGTCGCGTTGATCCGTCCGCCCTTGGCGCCCAGCAGAAGGGCAGGTCCGCTGTGTGGACCGGCCACGGCCGGCCGACCGTCCCGCAGCCAGTTCTCCACCGAACGCAGGCCCGGGTGGCCGCACGGGACCACCCGTTCGACCGAACCCTTGCCGAGGACCCGGACCGTCTGCCGGGAGATGTCGACGTCGGAGATGTCGACGCCGCACAGTTCCGACACCCGGATTCCCGTGGCATAGAGCACCTCGAGGATCACCGTGTCTCGCAACCGCAATGTCATCTCGTTGACGTGCGAAGACTTCGGCGCGAGCACCAGGGACTCCGCCTGGTCTCGGCGCAGGACCCGGGGAAGTTCCCGGGCGGATCTCGGGCTCGCCAGCGCCGCGCCACAGTCATAGGTGAGTAGACCCGATCGATGCGCCCACGACGTGAATGTGCGCACGGCGGCGGCCCGTCGAGCGACCGTGCTGCGCGCCGCGCCATGGTGACGGAGGTCGGCGAGCCAGTTCCGCACGACGACCACTGTCAGGCTATCGAGCTCGCACACTCCGGCGCGGTTCGCGTGATCGAGCAACGCGACCACGTCGCCGATATAGGCCCGCACCGTCTGCTCCGACCGGTCGCGTTCGGATGTGAGGTGCCGGGCGAAACCGTCAACGGCACGGCGAAGGCCTGTCGGCAACGACGCGGCTGCGCGCCGGGTCGACAGCACGGTGGCACGTTCGTGGGGCATGCCTCAACTGTCGCATCATCGACGCGTCATTTCACGCACGCGGATTGACCACGGCGACTGGGCAACCGGCCCGATGGACTAGGGCACGGGAGGTCGAGCCGTGCGCCAACCGGCCCAACCCCGAATGTGTGCGCGGACCGACGACGACCAGTTGGGCCCGTTGGGAGGCTGCTATCAGCGTGTTCGCGACATCCAGGCTGTGTCGGACCACGTGGTCCACACGGACGTCGGGGAACTTGGTCGACCAGCCTGCGAGGGCCTCCGCGAGCATTCGTTGCGCTTCTTGCGACGCGTCACCGAAATCATGGGTCTGGCCGCGGATAGAGGTAGGGTGCGCGCCAGCGACCTCCGCCCACACGTTCATGGCCTGCAGCCTGGCTCCTCGCAGTGACGCCTCGGTGAAGGCGAATTCGAGCACGTCGTCGCCGATGCCGTTGTCCGCGACGGCGACCATCACGGGTCTGTCCCCGAGGCTGTGATCGGTCACGAGGATCGGACGGTGCACGAGAACAGGAGCGGGCGCGGCGCCACTGACCTCGACCGCGACCGATCCAGCAAGCAGGGATTTCCATCCCCGGCGTCCCCGGTGACCAATGACCAGCATGCCGCAGGTCGCCGCGCTTCCGATGAGTTCGTGGGCGGCGGAGCCATAGGCCAACACCCGTTCGATTGACAGCGATGGATGATCTGCGGCGGCGCGGGCGGCCGCAGTCTCCAGAATCTCCAACGCTGGCGGCGCGGGCTCGAACCCCTCGATGGGTGCCGGCTCGACGTGTGTGATGACCAACGGAGTGACTCTGCCCGCCGCCTCCTCGGCGGCGAGGTCGACCGCTGAAAGGCTCGACGGCGATCCATCGACTCCCACGAGCACGGAGCCCATCGGTTCGGTGACCATCTCCGGCCTCCTCGTGCCGTGCCGTTTGGTCGGCCGGCGGTGTCGCACCGCTGGCGCGGTGATTGGCTGCGAGGCGTCTCACGCGGCTTGTGGCGTGCTTCACGTTAACGCAGTCGGCGCGACGGCCGTGGGGTTATCCACAGCCCCGGGAGTTGTCCACATCTCTCATGCTCGGGCTCCGGAGCGAGGGTTCGCTGCGCCAAAGTCCCATGACATGACTCTGGCGACGAACGCGGTGGGTGCTTATGGGGAACGGGTGGCGGCTCGGACACTGAGCGAGGCCGGCATGCGGGTGGTTGCCCGCAACTGGCGGTGCCGTTGGGGTGAAATCGACGTCATCGCCATCGACGGTCAACAGGTTGTCTTCTGTGAAGTGAAGACCCGTCGCAGCGACCGGTTCGGATCGCCCGCGGGAGCCGTCCATCGGGCGAAGATTCGCCGGCTGCGGGCTCTCGCCGTGTTGTGGCTGGCGCAGAACCCGCAGCTGCGCGGTGAGATGCGATTCGACGTGATCAGTGTCCGACCTCAGGCGAGTGGCCCGGCGGTCGTGGAACACCTGAGGGGGGCGTTCTGACGTGGGTTATGCCCAGGTGCGTGGCGTCGGTCTGGTGGGTCTGGAGGGGCGGGTGGTGACGATCGAAGCCGACGTCGCGATCGGTCTGCCCGGACTCGTCCTCACCGGTCTGCCCGACGCGGCGCTCAATGAAGCGAGAGATCGAGCACGCGCGGCGATCGTCAACTCCGGCGAGCAGTGGCCGCAGCGGCGGATCACCGTCAATCTGTTGCCGGCTGAGCTTCCGAAGTTCGGCTCGTGTTTCGATCTCGGCATCGCGGTGTGTCTGCTCGCGGCGGCCGGTCTGGTGCCGGTCGCCGGGCTTGAAGGAGCGGCCATGATCGGTGAGCTCGGGCTCGATGGGCGGGTTCGACCCGTACGCGGGGTTCTGCCCATGGTCGCCGCAGCCGCGCGGGCGGGAGTCCGTCGGATCATCGTGCCGCTCGCCAACGCGGCTGAGGCCTCGCTCGTTCCAGACGTCACGGTGCGGGCCACCGACACCCTCCGTAGGGTCGTCGACTTCATGCGGGGCACGGATTCGCTCCTGCAGGCGCCGACAGGTCCCGAGTCCCCTGAGGTTGAGGGCGTCGACCTCGTTGACGTGGTCGGCCAAGAACGTGGGCGCTTCGCCCTCGAACTCGCCGCCGCTGGCGCGCATCACCTCGCGTTCCTCGGCCCGCCCGGCGCGGGCAAGACGATGTTGGCGCAGCGGTTGCCGTCCGTGCTTCCGAGGCTCGATGACGTCGCGGCACTCGAGGTCACGGCGGTCCATTCGATCGCGGGTGCGCTTCCACCCGATGTGCGCCTTATTCGGCGACCACCGTTTCAGGCGCCGCACCACACCGCCTCGACCGCAGCGCTCGTCGGTGGTGGGTCAGGTCTGGCACGCCCGGGCGCGTTGTCGTTGGCGCATCGGGGAGTGCTGTTTCTCGACGAGGCGCCGGAGTTCGCACCGCACGTGCTCAACGCGTTGCGTCAACCGATCGAAGACGGCCACGTCAACCTCATGCGGTCGCGTGGATCGGTGTGTTTTCCGGCCCGGATTCAGTTGGTGCTCGCCGCGAATCCCTGCCCCTGCGCGGCCGGCGGGCGGGCGACCTGTGACTGTTCGCCTACGGCGAGACGCCGCTATCTGGGCAGACTATCGGGACCGCTGATGGACAGGATCGACCTGCGCGTGACTCTGCCTCCGGTGTCGCCCGCCGCGCTGCTCGGCGACAGCGAGCCGGAGTCATCGCGGGTGATCGCGGAGCGGGTCAGGTCGGCGCGGGAGGCTGCGGCCCACCGGTGGTCGAAGCTCGGGTTGAGCGTCAACTCCCAGGTGAGCGGATCGGTCCTGCGTAGCCCGCCGTTCCGGCTGCCACGATCGGTCACGGCGGAGCTGACCAGGCGGATGGATCGTGGCTCGTTGTCCGCCCGGGGTCACGACCGCGTGCTGCGGGTTGCCTGGACGATTGTCGATCTGCTGGGGAAAACGACGCCGACCGCGGCGGACATCGCTGAGGCCATCGAACTGCGAACTGGGGAGATGTGATGACACCGGACCTCGATCAAGCCCGCCTCGCTCGGATCGCGCTCGCGCACATGGTCGAACCAGGAGACCGTGAGATCGGCGAGGTCGTGTGCGACGTCGGGCCCGTCGAGGCTCTGAGGCGTCTTCGCGCAGGGCTGCTCTCGGGCCGGGTCTGCGCCGCGGCCGCCGCCAGGCTAGGTGCGCACGAGCCCTACGCGTTGGCCGTCGACGCGGTGCGGCTCGCGGGTCGGCTCGGTTCGCGGATCCTCACCCCGGAGGATGCCGACTGGCCCCGTCGCCTGGCGGATCTGCGTGACATCAGCGTCGACGGCCCAGACTCGATAGACCGAGATACCTATCCGCCGCAGGCAGTGTGGATTCGTGGTCCGTGGTCGCTGACCGAGGCGTGCGAGCGTTCGGTCGCCGTCGTGGGGTCGCGTGCCGCGACCCCCTATGGGACGCACGTAGCCGGTGACTTCGGCCACGGACTCGCGGGTCGGGCGTGGACGGTTGTCTCCGGTGGAGCCTATGGCATCGACGCAGCCGCCCATCGGGGTGCGCTGGCCGGCGATGGGTGCACGGTCGCGGTGCTTGCCAGCGGCATCGATCGTCCATATCCGGTTGGTCACGTCAGCCTCTTCGACCGTATCGCGGAGCGAGGCCTGCTGCTCTCCGAATGGCCACCGGGATCGGATCCGCATCGCAGGCGATTTCTTGTCCGCAACCGGGTCATCGCAGCATTGACCCTCGGCACACTCGTCGTGGAGGCCGGTCTGCGCAGCGGGGCGAGGTTCACTGTCGGCCGAGCGAGAAGGCTCAACCGACTTACCCTCGCCGTTCCCGGCCCGGTGACGTCGGCGATGTCGTTGGGCTGCCATGAGGAGCTGCGCGGCGGATCCACGATCCTCGCGGCGAGCGTGGAGCACGTCGTCGACGCGGTGGGACGAATCGGCGCCGATATGGCGCACCCCCAGTCGGCCAACGCGACCGCCCGCGACCAACTCACCTCCATGCAGGCGCAGGTGCTCGACGGCGTGCGGCCCCGCAAAGTCCTCACAGCCGAGCAGATCGCCGCAGCCGCGGGTGTGTCGGTGCGCGACGCTCGCCGGACCCTGCCCGGTCTCGAGGAGTCGGGTTTTGTCGTCGCCGCTGGTGGCGGTTACCGCCTGCCGCAGGCGATCAAATCGACGACCGCCGCACAGGACGATCGACGGTGAGGTGGCCTGATGTCGACGGGTGCCTTACGCTCGCCATTCGTGGACCACGATCTCAGTTCAGCGGAATTCCCCGCAGCGGAGCCGGCCGGTGCGGCCGACGCGACCGGATTGTTGCCGGTGATGTCCGCCCCGTCAGCGTCGACCGCCCATCATGTGGGTGGCATGGCTGGTGGTTCGAAACGATTCAGTCGCGGTCCTGCGGAGGCCAAGCCGGGGCCGCCCACAAACGTCTATCGGGCGAAACGCCCAGCGGTGGCGGCGTTGCTGATCGTCCCGGCGGCGCTCGTCGGCCTCCTGCTGTTCCGGGGGCTGATGATCGCGGGCTTCGGTCACCCCTATTCGCTCGGCGGCGTCATCGCGGGTTCGCTCAGCCTTGCTTCCCTTCCACTGCTCGTGACGGGGCTATACGGACTGATGACGGGAGCGGCCTTCGGAGCTCAAGACTGGGGGTTCACTGTGTGGGCACGTCCGCCGCTGGCCTACCTCATGGTCGGAGGGCTCTTCGTGGTCGCGGCCGGGATAGCTGTCGCCTGACGGGACAAAAGTGGTGACGATGTGTCGCGAGCGCCGTCGTCGAATGGCGGGTTCGTCGATTTTGGCCGGGTAGTGTCGAGCGCGGTTCGGACGGCGCTCTCGATACCCGTACACTCTGCATTGGCGACCACCCGATGTGGTCGACCTCGCGTGCTCTTTCTCGGGGAGGCGACACGGACGGCAGCGTCCGGGTGGACCTTCCAGGGCAGCGGCCTCCCTGGTCCGGCGGATTTTCGCGACGGTGCCATTTCGGCTGCTGACGGAGCGCTAGGGCGATGGGCCGAGCGGCCCATCGCGACAACCAGGGATAACGAGGAGCGTTCCACTGTGGCTGTTGTGACCATGCGTCAGCTGTTGGAGAGTGGTGTCCACTTCGGGCATCAGACTCGCCGCTGGAACCCCAAGATGAAGCGCTTCATCTTCACCGAGCGTAACGGCATCTACATCATCGACCTTCGCCAGACGCTCGACTACATCGACAACGCCTACCAGTACATTCGCACGACGGTCGCTGAGGGCGGAAGTATTCTCTTCGTGGGCACCAAGAAGCAGGCCCAGGAAGCGATTGCGGAACAGGCGTTGCGAGTCGGCATGCCCTATGTCAACCACCGGTGGCTCGGCGGAATGCTCACCAACTTCTCCACGGTCTATAAGCGGCTGCTCCGGATGAAAGAACTCGAGATGATCGAGCAGACCGGCACGGCCGAGGGATATACCAAGAAGGAGACGCTGCAGCTGCAGCGCGAGAAGGTGAAGCTGACGAAGACCCTCGGTGGTCTGCGCGACATGCAGAGGGTGCCGGCCGCGATCTGGGTTGTCGACACCAAGAAGGAACATATCGCCGTCGATGAGGCTCGCAAGCTGGGCATTCCGGTCATCGCGGTGTTGGACACCAACTGTGACCCCGACGAGGTCGATTTCCCGATTCCGGGCAACGACGACGCGATCCGTTCCGCCGCGCTGCTGACCCGAGTGGTCGCCGACGCCGTGGCGGACGGCCTTATCGCCCGGTCTGGCAAGGCCGCGCGGGCCGCTGGCGCGGATGAGAAGCCCGAACCGGGAACGGTCGCCGGCGACGAGCCGCTCGCCGAGTGGGAGCGCGAGTTGCTGCAGGGCAAGACCGAGGAAGCCGCTGTCGAGAGCTGAACTGGCCCAGCCGTTCACACACGCCAAAGCGAGAGAGAGATGTCAAACTTCACCGCAGCTGATGTCAAGAAGCTTCGCGACCTCACGGGGTCCGGAATGATGGACTGCAAGAATGCGCTGACGGAGTCGGCCGGCGACTTCGACAAGGCCGTTGAGATCCTGCGCATCAAGGGCGCGAAGGATGTCGGTAAGCGAGCTGGGCGTACCGCCGCCAACGGGCTCGTGGTCCACTCAGGTAAGTCGTTGCTCGAGCTCAACTGTGAGACCGACTTCGTCGCCAAGAACGCGGACTTCATCGAGCTCGCCCAGCGGCTCGCCACGTTGGTCGACGAGCGTAAGCCCGCCGACATTGCCGCCCTGCTCGCCACCGACGCTGGCGATGGACGCACGGTTGCCGAGACTGTCGACGGTGTGTCGGCCAAGATCGGTGAGAAATTGGTGGTCAACCGGTTCGCCGTGCTCGACGGGGTGATTGCTGTCTATATGCACCGCAAGAGCCCGGACCTTCCCGCTCAGGTCGGCGTCGCGGTGCAATACGTGGGCAAGTCCGACGAGGCGGCCGAGTCCGACGCCCGGGGAATCGCGATGCAGGTCGCGGCGATGCGTCCGAAATACCTCACCCGCGAAGAGGTGCCGGCTGACGTGGTCGCGACGGAACGTCGGATCGCCGAAGAGACCGCGCGCGAAGAAGGAAAGCCCGAGGCTGCCCTTCCTAAGATCATCGAGGGTCGGGTGAACAGCTTCTTCAAGGACTTCGTGCTGATGGAGCAGTCGTCGGTCTCGGATCAGAAGAAGGTCGTTCGCCAAGTGCTCGCGGACGCCGGAATCGAAGTAACCCGCTTCGTTCGGTTTGAGGTCGGACAGGCCTGACCGCGCTGGTCGGATGACGCGAATGTGGAAGGGCACTCCCCGCACGGCAACGCTCGTGAGGCGAGTGCCCTTCCAACCGAGAAGGAGGCGGCACGCATGACAACACCGCAGACATCGGCGATACCCTCAGCCGGAGTGGTGCGGGTTCGACGCGTCGTGCTCAAGCTCTCCGGAGAGGTCTTCGGCGGCGGCGCGATCGGTGTCGATCCCGATGTCGTCCAGTCGATCGCCCGACAGGTTGCCACGGTTGTTCGTCGTGGCGTACAGATCGCTCTCGTGGTCGGTGGCGGCAACTTCTTTCGTGGCGCGGAGTTGCAGAAGCGCGGCATGGACCGGCCTCGAGCCGACTACATCGGGATGCTCGGCACCGTGATGAATTGCCTCGCCCTCCAAGATTTTCTTGAGAAGGAAGGCATCGACACGCGGGTTCAGACCGCGATTACGATGGCGCAGGTGGCCGAGCCCTACATTCCGCGTCGAGCGATCAGGCATCTGGAGAAGGGGCGCGTGGTCATCTTCGGAGCCGGGGCAGGCATGCCATATTTCTCCACCGACACCGTCTCCGCGCAGCGCGCACTGGAGATCCACGCGGACATCGTGCTGATGAGTAAGAATGGTGTCGACGGCGTCTACACCGCAGACCCTCGCACCGACCCGACCGCCCGCAAGATCGAATCAGTGACGTTCTCTGAGGCACTTCGCCGAGGGCTGAAGGTTGTCGACGCCGCCGCGTTCAGTCTGTGCATGGAGAATGCCCTGCCCATGTTGGTCTTCGGTGCGGAGGGGGACGACACGATCATTCGTGCGGTGAGTGGGGAACAGATCGGGACCCTGATCACCGCCGAGTCATCGGCTTGATGGCGCGGTGACGCTCGGTGTCGATGAAACGCCGAGTCGCGACTTCCCCCGGCGGTGACTGGGGCGGGCAGCTCGAGCAGGACACGAAGGACCTCAGCCAAGGAGGCGACGGCACGGTGATTGAAGAGACCCTCTTCGAGGCCGAGGAGAAGATGGAGCGGGCGATCGACTTCGCGAAGGAGGACTTCGCGACGATCAGGACTGGGCGGGCGACCCCTGGCATGTTCGGCCGAGTCGTCGTCGACTACTACGGTGCTCCGACCCCGCTGCCGCAGATGGCGTCGATCGCTATTCCGGAGGCCCGGATGGTGTTGATCAAGCCGCATGACCCATCGCAGCTCAAAGCGGTGGAGAAGGCCCTGCGCGACTCGGACCTCGGAGTCAACCCCAACAACGAAGGCACCCAGATCCGGCTGTCGATCCCGCCGATGACCGAGGAACGGCGTCGAGAAATGATCAAAGTTGCGCGACACAAAGGCGAGGAAGCCAAGGTCGCCATCCGCAACGTGCGGCGTAAGGCCAAGGAAGAGCTCGACCGCATAGTGAAGGACGGCGAAGCCGGCGAGGACGATGGTCGCCGCGCGGAGAAGGAACTCGACGACCTGACGCACCGGTTCGTGGCGCACGTCGACGACCTTCTTAGGCACAAGGAAAACGAGCTTCTCGAGGTCTGAATGTCCTTCCCCGACGATCCGGACCACGAGGACCAGACGCCACCCCGGCGGCACCAGACGACGGGGTGGCGCCCTGCCTGGGACGCGGCGACCTATGGTCGTCCAGACGATCCGCGACTGCGCCAACCACCCACGACCGACTCGATCCCGAACCAGCCACCCGATGCCGTGCCAGGTGCGCTGGGTGACCCATATTCATCACCAGGTGAGTCGGACCGGGGAATGCCGTCGACCGAGCCTTCCGAGTGGTGGAACGCTGAGACCCAGGCGGGGCACCATCGCGAGGCATCGGATGGCGGAGATCGATATCCGTCGAGGGATGAGCAGTACTATCCGGGCGGCCTCGGCGCCGCGCCCGATCCCTACCAATCCGCCGGTCATTCCGGTGGTTTCGGGACGCCGATTCCGATCCCGGCGGATTTCGGACCACCGCCCGGTGTGACGCCGCCGCAATCCACCCCGCAGGCGACGTCGGAGTCGACTGGAACGGGACGCCGTGGCGACCCGGGCCGGTCGAGGCGTCGGCCTGGGGCGTCTGTCCCCGACCCGCAGCCTTCGAAGCCCGGATCGGCGGGCCGCGCGGGACGCAACCTTCCAGTAGCGATCGGCGTCGGGCTGCTTCTCGGCGGCACCGTGCTTGTGGCCCTGTTGTTGTGGCGCCCCGCATTCTTCGGGCTCATCGCCGTGGCGGTGGGGGTCGGGGTCTGGGAACTCGTCCGGGCCATCCGGATCAGCGGCGTCAACCCGCCGTTGGTCCCGCTTGTTGTCGGTGGCGTCGCGATGACCGGTCTCGCGTGGTGGGGAGCGACCGATGCCTTGACGTTCGGGCTGATCGTCACGGTCCTCGCGGTGATGGTGTGGCGGTTGTCCGACGGTGTCGTCGGATACGGCCGAGATGTGTCGGCCGCGACCTTCATCGCCGTTTACCTGCCGTTTCTCGCCGGGTTCGCCGCGCTGCTCGCGGCCCCTGCCGATGGCGACGTGCGGGTGTTGGTCACTCTCGCCGCGGTGGTTCTCTCCGACACGGGGGGATATGCGGCCGGAGTGCTCTTCGGCAGGCATCCGATGGCGCCTTCGGTGAGCCCGAAGAAGACGTGGGAGGGGCTCGTCGGCTCGCTCGTCGCCACCGGGGCTGGTGGCGCGGTGATGCTCGTCTTGTTGTTTCATACCTCGGTGCTGGCGGGCGCGGTCTTCGGCGTGGCGGTATCCGCAGCGTCGGTGCTGGGCGATCTCGGTGAATCGATGATCAAGAGAGATCTGGGGGTGAAGGACATGAGCGCTCTACTGCCGGGCCACGGCGGACTGATGGATCGGCTCGACTCGGTCGTTTTCGCCGCACCCACCGCGTATGCCCTGCTCACTCTTCTGGCCCCAGTGGGGTGAAACGCCGTACATGGCTCCGGACGGTTTGGCCGAACGGGGGATATCCCTTGATATCGGACATGGTGATCGATGTCCGTGTTGTGGTGGTGGCCACAGGCGGCGAATCGGCGGCAGTGGTGAATAATTCTCGTCATGACTCAGACCGGAGGCCCACGAGAACTGGCCTTCGGGCGTCCGCGTGAGACACTGAAGACATCATGACGCCGTTGCCTGTGCTGACCAGCGCCGCGCCTCCGCCATCAGCGCGGCGGGCGGTCGCGGCTCCTCGGCATCTCGCGGATCTCGATCTCGCGGGACGCCGGCAGGCGATGATCGAATTGGGGCAGCGCGAATTCCGGGCCGCGCAACTGTCCCATCACTATTTCGAGCGCCTTGTTCGAGATCCCTCGGAGATGACGGATGTGCCAGCCGCGAGCCGGGCACGCCTCGTCACCGCGATCCTTCCCACTCTGCTGACCGCCGTGCGGGAGCAGACGTGCGACGGCGGTCGGACTCGCAAGAGCGTGTGGCGACTGCATGATGGCGCGTTGATCGAGAGCGTCCTCATGGCCTACGCGGATCGGGTGACCGTCTGCGTCAGCAGCCAGGCTGGTTGCGGCATGGGGTGCCCGTTCTGTGCGACCGGTCAGGCGGGTCTGACCCGCAACCTCTCCACGGCGGAGATCGTCGATCAGGTTGTCGTCGCGGCCGGAGTCGCCGCGCGGACTCCATTCGGTGACGCGCCGTCGCGTTTGTCCCATGTCGTCTTCATGGGGATGGGCGAGCCATTGGCTAACTATGCGCGGACCGTCGCGGCGGTGCGACGTCTGACCGCGCCGCCTCCCGAAGGTCTTGGCCTGTCTCAGCGCCATATCACAGTTTCAACTGTGGGTCTCGTGCCAGCGATCCGGCGTTTGGCCGATGAGGATCTCACCGTAACTCTTGCTTTGTCGCTCCATGCGCCTGATGATGATCTGCGCGACGAGCTTGTACCGGTCAATCATCGCTGGAAGGTCGCCGAGGTGCTTCAAGCCGCGTGGGACTATGCCGCACACACGCGACGACGCGTCTCGATAGAGTACGCCCTGATCAAGGGCGTCAATGATCAGCCTTGGCGAGCCACAGAGCTTGGGCGTCTGCTTAGCGGGCAGCTCGCTCACGTCAACCTTATCCCGTTGAATCCCACCGCAGGTTCCACATGGGACGCCAGTCCTAAGCCGGCGGAGCGGGAGTTTGTTCGAAGGCTGCGCGCTGCGGGGGTTCCGGTCACCGTCCGGGACACGCGAGGCCGGGAAATCGACGGTGCGTGCGGACAGCTTGCGGCGTCGGAGATCGAGCCGCACGGCGCGAGTGACGATGTTCTGCGCTCACGCGGTCGCGAACGAAAGGCGGAACAGTGACGAGTCAAGGTCAGCGGTTCAGGCGACGCGCCCTGCGGCGCGGATACAAGGTCGACGAGGTGGATGCCTTCCTCGACCGCGTGGAGGCGACGCTGGCAGGCGAGTCGGTCAACCCTCCGGTGACGGCGCAAGAGGTTCACGATGTCGTCTTCCGGGTCCGGTTCGGTGGATATGACGAGTGGCAGGTCGATCTGCACTTGGACCGAGTGGAACGGCAGCTCGGCGAGGCGGAGGAGCGCACCGGCGGGTTCGCTCGCAGCGGCGCCGGGCTCGATGGTCGGCCGGCGGCTCGTGAAGACCAATATGCCGCTCTGCGCGAGGATCGACGAGACCCGTCGATCCGTCCCGGCTTCGGCGCCCCGCCGATGCCGAACCGTCCGGTGACCGCGATGCCCGCGATGGCGGGCTCTGCGGGAATGGCCGGATCGGGATATGGCGTCGCGCGCATGCCTGGTCCCGCAATGGGCTCGCCTGGTGGACCTGGGATGGGTGTCGCGGGCATGCCTGTGTCGCCGATGTTGGGCACGCCGATGGTCCCAGCGCCCATGTCGGCACCCCCGATGGTCCCGCCGCAGTCCGGTCTCATGGGGCCGCCGATGATGACACCGCAACCGATGTCCGCGCCGCCGATGCGTCCGATGTCGGCACCGCCGATGCCCAGTGGCCCGATGGGAATGCCGGGCGGACCGGGCCGGTTCGAGGATCCGAGCCGGATGCCCGGCGGGATGGTGCCAGGCGGGATGGCGCACCCCGGCATGGCGCCCGGAGGCATGGGCCATCCGGGCATGGGATCCAATGGTGCGGGCGGCGACCTCGGCGGGCGGCGTGGTCGGATGGACATGACCCACGAGATGCGTTTCGACATCAACCACGGCATGCCCACATCCGGCGGCGAGCCGCACAACCCGGAGCTGCAGCGCATCGACGCGATGCGTCGCACATTCACGCCTCGCCGGTTTGGCAGTGGCTACGACGCGATTCAGGTCAACCGACTGTTCGATGCCATCATCGCGTCGTTGTCCGGGCGTTCCGGCATGCCGCTCAACGAATCCGAGCTTGACCCGAACCAGTTCAGCCTCGTGCCGGGCGGCTATTTCGAAGCCGAGGTTAATCAGGCGCTGCGTGAGGTGCGGGGTTTGGTGCGCCGCTAGGGCACTATGGCGTCGACGCCGTTCGCCCAGTGGCGTCGCGTCGACGCACGGCCCGACAAGAGACGAAAGACAGGCCCGTCCCGTACGGGCGAGCCGGCATCACAAACGCACAGACGTGTTGACACACGGACCATGACGCCGACGACCCGCGCACAAAGATGCGTGGGTCGTCGGCGTTCGTGTGCGATTGCGAGCGTCGTCGCTTTCAGTGGGATTTCAGGCCCGTGCGGCGGAGTAGCCACTCGCCGACCAGGGCCAGCAAGATGAGCGCTGCGGCGCCGAGGGTGAAAAAGTCTTCCACATGGCCTTCGTGATTGCCCATCACCGCCATCATCACCAGCAAGATCATGGATATGATCGCGCCCAGGCGCGCCAGGCGCCGGTTGACGGTGGGCTTGTGCTGATCAGGTGAGGTTACCGGTTCATCGCCCGCCACAATGGTCCCTCTCTGTGCTGACCGTCCGGATCCGAACGAATCGATAGTGATAGGTCGACTGTCGTCCGCAACGGGTTTTCCACCGTCACGGTGACGGCTTCGGCGCAGCGGGTGACAGCCGCCGTGGCCTGCCGTGATCAGTGTGGCATAGCGGGGTCACATCCGGGTTCTGGGTTGGTAGCGTCGATGGGTATACATGCGCGCGACTCGATGACGCGCGGCGCGGTGGCGAGAAGGGACCAGCGGTGCGGAGCACTGAGCCACAGCACGTCGGGGCGCCGGTGGATGCGGTCCGGCGCCGGCGGCGAGCAGATCGGGGCTGCTGTGCGCAGGCCGCGCCGGTCGGCATCGCGGCGCCCAACTGCCAACTGATGTCAACGGCCTGACCAGGGACGGAGTGAAGATGTTCTCGTGGTGGGGTCAGGCAGTCGTGCGCCTGCGTTGGTCGGTATTGGCTGCGACGGGGGTGCTCGTCATAGTCGGCGTGGTGTGGGGGACAGGGGTCTTCGCGGCGCTCAGCGGCGGGGGGTTCGACGATCCGAACAGTCCGTCGAGCCGGGCTCAGGACCGCATCGTGGCCGAGCTCGGTCACCAGGAGGTCGACCTGGTGGTGCTTTATCGCAGCACGACGGCCACTGTGGACGATTCGGGGCTGCGCGATCCGGTGGAGCACGTGATGGCCTCCCTGCGCGGACGGCCCGAGGTGGCCGAGGTGCACACATGGTTCAGCACCCAGTCGCCCGCTTTCGTCTCCTTTGACCGGCGCAGCACCTTCGCGGCGATCCGGTTGCGCGACGGGGACAATGATGAGAAGACGGCGGCTTTCGAGGCGATCCGGTCGCAGCTGACCGCAGGCTCCGGCATCGAGACCGACATCGGCGGTCCGATCGCCTTTCTGGCCGACGCCGCCACGCAGATCAAGTCGGATGTCATGCGCGCCGAAGTGCTGTCGATGCCGATTCTATTGATTTTGATGATTTTAATCTTCCGGGGTCTGGTGGCCGCGATGACCCCGTTGTTGGTGGGGATCGTGGCGATCCTCGGGGCGTTCACCGTGACCCGACTGCTGACGCTGATGACCGATGTCTCTATCTTCGCGGCCAACGTCATCACGATGCTCGGCCTCGGCATGGCGATCGACTACGCGCTCTTCGTGGTCAGCCGATACCGCGAAGAGCTGCGGGCCGGTCATGAGCCAGCGGCTGCGGTCGCCCGTACGATCGCGACCGCCGGTCGGACGGTGGCGATTTCGGGCCTCACCGTGGCGCTGGCCTTGTCGAGCTTGATGCTCTTTCCGATGAGCTTTCTCAAATCCATGGCGTACGGCGGAATGGCCGCGGTGCTCGTCGCGATGATCGCGGCGTTGACGGCGTTGCCTGCCCTGCTCGCCGTGCTCGGGCAGCGTATCGACTCCGGGCGCGTGCCGTCGTGGCGCACCCGTCCCCAGGACGCGCACCATCCCCGGCATCGCCGTCGGCGCCCTCCGACCGTCTCGGCTCCGGGCGGAGCGCCCGACGGAGGCTGGGCCCGGTTGGCGCATAGCGTGATGCGTCGACCACTGATCTATCTGGTGGCGGTTTCGGCGGTGCTCGTCTCGCTTGGTGTGCCATTCCTGAGGGCGAGTTTCGGCGGTTTCGACGAGCGCGTGTTGCCCGAGGGAACGCAGAGCCGGGTCGTGGCGCAGCGGGTTCAGGACGACTTCCCGGGCGGCAGCCTGGCCCCTATCGTCGCGTTGGTCACCGGCGTCTCGCCGACCACCGCGAAACTTGTCGCTGACCAGATCGCGGCCGTTCCCGGAGTGACGGGCGCGCAGATCACCGGCGGTTCGGACACTGCGGCGTTGATCTCGGTCAGCTATGCGGAGGCGCCCACGTCGAAAGAGGCTCGTGACCTCGTCGCCCGCATCCGCACTCGAATCGACCCCGTTGGCGCGGAACTGTTCATCTCCGGACGTCCGGCGATAGAGCTGGACCAGTTGGATTCCCTGGGTAGCCGCCTTCCATGGATGGCGGCCTATGTTGGTGTCATCACGTTTCTGCTGCTCTTCTTCGCCTTCGGCTCGGTTGTGTTGCCCCTCAAGGCGATCGTGATGAATATGGTCTCGATCGGGGCGTCTTTCGGCGTCGTCGTCTGGGTCTTTCAGGACGGACACTTCGCCACGTGGCTGGGTTTCACCCCTACCGGTTTCCTCGAACCGACCAACCTCATCCTCATGCTCGCGATACTTTTCGGACTGTCGACCGACTATGAGGTCTTTCTGCTGTCTCGGGTCCGCGAGGAGTGGGACAACACGGGCGACAACCGTGCCGCGGTCGCCAACGGACTGCAACACACCGGTGGCATCATCTCGGCTGCGGCGCTGTTGCTCATCATCGTCATCGGCGGTTTCGCCACCGGTGGAGCGGCGACGATCAAGATGCTCGGCGTCGGCACGGTGGTCGCCGTCGCGGTCGACGCGGCGCTGGTGCGGGCGCTGCTCGTGCCCGCGACGATGCGCCTGCTCGGCCGGTGGAACTGGTGGGCGCCAGGGCCGCTGGGTCAGCTCTATCGTCGGTATGGCCTGCGTGAGAGCGACCCCGACGACGAACGGCCCGCATCGCAGACGGTGGGGCGACCTCATCCGGTGTCGGCCGCAGTCGATGGGTTCGGGTGGGGTGGCCCGGTCGGCGCGTTGGCCCTGCCCGCCGCGGCACCGTCGGGCGCGCTGCCCCGGGCCGGTCTCGCCGCTCCATTCGGCCTCGACGACCCGTACCACCGACATGGGTACGGGCAGCCCGGCCGCTCGCCGCAGCCCGGCTCACCCATGCCCGGCCGACTGCCGCAGCCCGGCCGCCCAGTGCAGCCCGGCTCACCCATGCCCGTGGGGGTCGGAGGTCAACCCGAGGTGTACGGCCACAACGATCCCTACTGGGGAGCCGATCCCTATGGGCGCACACCGGGGATGGTTGGTCGGGGGGCGCCTGCGGACCATGTTCCAGGTCTGCGGTCCGATCCCTACCAGGCGCCTCGTCCGGATCACCCCTATCCGGGGGCGGGACCGACTCGTCCGTTCCTGCCCGCACAGCCACCGGAACGGAGTTGGCCCCCGTCGCGGGGGCGGCTGCGACAGTCGTCGGCTGGTCGGCCGGCGCTGCCCCCGGGACCAGCGGCCCTGCCGCCGGGCCCCTCTGCGCTGCCGCCGAGCCCGTTCGCGTTGCCGTATGGCCATGGTCAGTACCCGCCGGGACCGCACCCCGACCCACGATCACCCATGTGGCGCCCGCCGGCGCACCAACCACCTGCCCGGCACGTGCCCTCGCAGCCACCACCCGGTCCATCGCGACCGGGACAGTGGCCACCCACCCATCCACCATCGACGCAGTGGCCGGCGAGGCCGCCGTTTCACCCGGCCTCGCGGGACCCACGGTTCCTCGACCCGAGCCGTATTCCGGACGCCCATGGTTCCGCTTCGCTGCCGCAGCGACGGCCGGGCGACGAACGGAGGATGCCGGGGCCGCGTCCGCCGGGGCAGCGTCGACCGGAGCTTCCGGCCGCGCCACTCGGCGAACCGGAGTGGCCGCCCACGCACTGGTGATCGGCTCGACCAGCCGGCGCCGATTCCTCACCAGCCGGTTGGCGGCAACAGGCAACGGCGTGCCCACTGCCGTGCCACGCGCCGTCGGCACACCCGCCGACGGCGCGTGGCACGGGTCGGCGAGAATGGTCCGATGACGCCCCGCGACATCGTGATTCTGGGATCGACCGGTTCAGTCGGCACCCAGGCTTTGGAGATTGTCGCCCGCAATCCCGATCTTTTCCGAGTGGTGGGGCTCGGGGCCGGGGGCGGCAACGTCTCAGCGTTGGCCGAGCAGGTCGTTCGGTTCGGGGTGGAGGTGGTGGCGGTGGCCACCACCGACGTAGTGACACAACTGCGCGCGGAGATCATCGCGGCTGCGGCCCACGGCAAGCCGCAGGGCGCCCACTGGCAGGGGCCGACGATCGTCGCCGGCGCTCAGGCGATGGCCGAGCTCGCGTCGTGGCCGGCCGACATTGTGCTCAACGCGGTGGTCGGCTCGGTGGGGTTGGCGCCGACTCTCGCCGCGTTGCGGGCCGGGCGTACGCTCGCGTTGGCCAACAAGGAGTCACTCGTGGCGGGCGGCCCTCTGGTGCGGGCCGCGATCCGGCGACCCGACCAGATCGTGCCGGTCGATTCGGAGCATTCCGCGCTCGCGCAGTGCTTGAGGGGTGGGCGCCGCGACGAGGTGCGACGGTTGGTCCTCACGGCCAGTGGCGGCGCGTTTCGTGACCGACGTCGCCACGAGCTCGTCGATGTGACGCCGGAGCAGGCGTTGGCGCACCCGACCTGGGACATGGGTCCGGTTGTCACGATCAACGCGGCGACCATGGTCAACAAAGCCCTCGAGGTGATCGAGGCGCACGAACTGTTCGGTGTGGCCTATGACGACATCGATGTCATGATCCATCCGCAGTCGATGATCCATTCGATGGTGGAGTTCCGGGATGGTTCGACCCTCGCCCAGTGCAGCCCTCCCGACATGCGGCTGCCGATCGCGCTCGGTCTCGGGTGGCCTCACCGGGTCGCTGGCGCGACCGCGCCGATCGACTGGACGCAGGCGCACACGTGGCAGCTGCGGCCGCTCGACGATGAGCTCTTTCCGGCGGTTCGGCTCGCCAAACAGGCGGGCCGTGCCGGGTGCTGTCAACCGGCGATCTTCAACGCGGCCAACGAGGAGTGCGTGGCGAGTTTCGTCGCGGGCCGGCTGCCGTTTCTGGGCATCGTAGAGACTCTGGCCCGGGTGCTCGATGAGTCACCGGAGTTCGAGGAACCAGGTACCGTCGAAGACATCGTCGCCGCCGAGACGTGGGCCCGGTCGCGGGCCCGACAGATCATCGAGGCGGGCATCACCGCCGAGACAGTCACACAGTGACACAGTCGGTTTCACAGAGAGGAGCCGCTTGGTGGAGGGCCTAGGGATCGCCGTCTTCGCGGTGGGCATCCTGATCTCAGTCTGCCTGCACGAGGCTGGTCACATGGTGACAGCCAAGATGTTCGGGATGAAGGTCACCCGTTATTTCGTCGGTTTCGGCCCGACCCTCTGGTCGACCCGCAAAGGCGAGACGGAATACGGCGTGAAGGCCATCCCCGCGGGCGGATTCGTCAAGATCGTGGGGATGACCCCGCAGGATGAAGATGTCGAACCCGCCGACGAGCCTCGGGCGATGTGGCGGTTTCCGGTGTGGAAACGCACCATTGTCATGGTCGCCGGGTCGGTGACCCACTTCGCGTTGGGCATCGTGATCCTGTGGGCACTGTTCGCTTTTGTGGCGTTGCCGGATGGTCGCAAACTGCAGACCACACCCATCACTATCGACACGGTCACCTCGTGTGTCACCCTCAACTGGGAACTCGACCCGACGACTCATCAGGTGCGCGAGTGTCGCGCGGGCACCGACCCGCAGAGCGCCGCGCAGACCGCCGGCCTGAGGTCCGGCGACGTCGTGACGGCGATCGACGGGCAGTCCGTCGTGGGCTGGGACGCGCTGACGAGCCGCATTCGGTCGGCGGCCGGCCGACAGATCTCCATCACCTATGAGCGGGACGGGCAGTCCCACACCGCCACCGCCATGTTGCCCACCGCCCAGCGGCCCAGGCAGGGCCTCGACCCCACCACTCCCACCGACAAGATCACTGCCGCGGATCTGGAGAATGTCGGGGTTCTCGGCATCACCCCATCGGCGCCGACCACCACAGCCGGCCCTATCGCCGCGATCGGATTGACCGCGGACCGCGGGTCGGCGCTGTTCAGCGGCACCTTCACCGCGCTGAAGAAGTTTCCCGAAAAGGTGCCGAAACTGTGGTCGGCGCTGACCGGCGACCGGCGTGACCCGGAGACGCCCGTGAGTGTCGTCGGCGCCAGTCGCATCGGTGGCGAGCTCTTCGGCCAAGGCGACGTGCCCGGATTCTTGTTCCTGCTGGCGAGCCTCAACATTTTTGTCGGCATCTTCAACCTGCTGCCGTTGCTGCCTCTCGACGGTGGCCACATCGCGATCGCCTGGTTTGAAAAGGCGAGGACGTGGCTCTATGCCCGGCTGCGTCGGCCCGACCCGGGGCGGGTCAACTATCTCAAGCTGATGCCGGTCACCTATGCGGTGATTCTTGTCTTCGGTGGGTTCACGCTGCTCACCGTTGCCGCCGACATCATCAACCCGATCACCCTCTTCTCGAAGTGAGCCTCGCCCGTGACCGCGATTCCGCTCGTCCTCACCACTGGGTCGGTGCCGGCCCCCAGCGCCCGACCCGCAGCTGATCAGGGTGGGGTGCCGGCGCCGACCCCGGCGCTCGCACCTCGTCGGCAGAGTCGGCAGATCATGGTTGGGGCGGTGCCTGTCGGGGGCGGCGCACCGGTCTCGGTGCAGTCAATGACGACCACGGTCACCGCCGACGTCAACAAGACGTTGCAGCAGATCGCGGAGCTCACCGCCGCCGGCTGTCAGATCGTGCGGGTGGCGGTGCCGTCGCAGGACGATGTCGCCGCGTTGCCGGAGATCGCCCGCAAATCGCAGATCCCGGTTATCGCCGACATTCATTTTCAGCCGCGCTATGTCTTCGCGGCGATCGACGCGGGGTGTGCGGCGGTGAGGGTCAACCCCGGCAACATCAAGAAGTTCGACGACAAGGTTGGCGAGATCGCGCGGGTCGCGGCGGAGGCGAAGGTGCCGATCCGCATCGGAGTCAACGCCGGATCACTTGACGCCCGGCTGCTCGCGAAATACGGCCGGCCTACTGCCGAAGCGCTCGTCGAGTCGGCGTTGTGGGAGTGCTCGCTCTTTGAGGAGCATGGCTTCCAGGACATCAAAATTTCGGTGAAACACAACGACCCGGTCGTAATGATCCGGGCCTATCGGCTGCTCGCCGAGGCGTGTAATTATCCGCTGCATCTCGGAGTGACCGAGGCGGGGCCCGCGTTTCAGGGCACGATCAAGTCGTCGGTCGCGTTCGGTGCGCTGCTCGCGGGTGGCATCGGCGACACGATTCGGGTCTCGTTGTCGGCGCCGCCGGCCGAAGAGGTCAAGGTGGGCACGGCGATTCTGGAGTCGCTCGGACTGCGTACCCGGGGTCTTGAGATCGTCTCGTGCCCGTCCTGCGGGCGGGCGCAGGTCGACGTCTACACGCTCGCCGATCGGGTCAGCGCGGCGCTTGACGGTTTTCCGATGCCACTGCGGGTCGCGGTGATGGGCTGTGTGGTCAACGGCCCAGGGGAGGCTCGGGAAGCCGATCTCGGGGTGGCCTCGGGCAACGGCAAGGGGCAGATCTTCGTCAAAGGTGAGGTGATCAAGACGGTTCCGGAGTCGCAGATCGTCGAAACCCTGGTCGAAGAGGCGCTACGCCTGGCCGATCAGGCGTCGTCCTAGAGCCGCGGTCGGGTCGGGGCAGCAGTGATCGGGCGGGGTTTCTTCGCCGCTCCTGAGCGGACCCGGTCGCCGGTCCGCGCCCTTGACGAGACCAACCGGGCTGATGTGGAGCGGTTGCTCGACACCGAGCCGATCACCGGAGCCCAGGTCGCGGAGAGGGTCGCCGCCGTCGGGCTGCGTCGGCAGGTCGACGGTCAGATCCTCGGTTTCGGCACCCGCCGACGGTTGGAGTCGTTGTGTTGGCTCGGGGCCAACGTCATTCCCGTGCACATCACCACGACGGCCGCGGCGGACGCCTTCGCCGAGGCCGTCGCCAGCCGGCCTCGGATGTGTTCCTCGCTGGTCGGCGAGGCCGATGCCGTGCTCGGCCTGTGGCAGCGGCTCGGCTGCCGCTGGGGCCCGGCGCGCGACATCCGGTCCTGTCAGCCCTTACTTGTCACCTGGAATCCGCCCGCGATACCGGCCGATCCGACCGTTCGCCTCGTCCGTCCACATGAGATTAACGCGTTGTTTCCCGCTGCAGTGGCGATGTATACCGAAGAGGTCGGAGTCTCGCCGCTGGTCGGCGACGTCAATGGTGACTATCGGGCCAGGGTCGCCGAACTGATCCGGGCGCGCCGCACCTATGCGAAGTTCGCCAGCGGCCAAGTGGTCTTCAAGGCCGAGCTCGCCGTGGTGACCCGGCACACCGCACAGGTCCAGGGGGTGTGGGTGGCGCCTCAGTGGCGGGGACACGGGATCGGCACCACCGCGATGGCGGCGGTGGTCCGTGACGCCTTACGCCGGGTGGCGCCGAGCGTGAGTCTCTATGTCAACGACTACAACCACTCCGCGCGCCGGGTCTATGACCGGTGTGGCTTTCATCGCACGGCGACCTTCGCGACCGTCCTGCTGTGACGGGCCGCGTCGTCAACCGGTGGGCGACAGGGAGATCGGCGGGGCTGCGGGATTTGACGGCGCGGGCTAGAGTCGGCGATCGTGGACGACAATCTCGGCATCGAGGTTCGAAACGTCTGGCGGCACTTCGGTTCCGTCAACGCGTTGAGCGGAATCGACGTGCATGCGCCATATGGCAAAGTCACCGCCCTGGTGGGCCCCAACGGCGCGGGGAAGACCACGCTGCTGTTGATTCTCGCGACGCTGCTGCGGCCAGACCGCGGCGAGGTGCGGGTGGCCGGTGTCGATCCGGCGGCGAAGCCGGATCTCGTGCGGGCGCGCATGGGGTGGATGCCCGACGCGTTCGGCATCTACGACCAGCTCACCGTCGCCGAATACCTGCGTTTCTTCGCCGACGCCTACGGATTGCGTCGGTCCGACGCGGCGGATCGGGTCGTCGAGTTGCTGGGCACCATTCACCTCGCCGAATACGCCCGAGCGCCGGTGCATGTGCTGTCGCGGGGGCAGAAACAGCGGTTGGCGTTGGCTCGGGCGTTGGTGCACCGCCCCCGGGTTCT
The DNA here is from genome assembly GCA_963736695.1 of uncultured Actinomycetota bacterium. Classification (GTDB taxonomy): domain Bacteria; phylum Actinomycetota; class Actinomycetes; order Mycobacteriales; family Micromonosporaceae; genus CAVTPU01. The sequence continues at coordinate 1,117,116 of CAVTPU010000001.1, read as the reverse complement.
GTTGCTCGACGAGCCCGCGTCCGGCCTCGACCCCCGTTCGCGGGTCGAGTTACGCGACATTCTGCGGGGACTCGCCGCAGAGGGCACGGCAGTGCTGGTCTCCAGCCACATCCTCACTGAGCTTGAGGAGATCGCCGACCGGGTGGTGCTCGTCGCCGGCGGCCGCACCCAGGGCCAGCACGAGATGGCGGAACTGGTTCGCGGGAGCACAACCGGCTATCGCGTACGCGCGATGGACTTTCAGGCGCTCGTCGACGCGCTCGCCGCTCGCGGGGTCACCCCGGTGGCTCAGTCGGCGACCGCGGTTGAGCTGGCCGCGCTCTCCGAGCAGGAGGCGGCCGAGACGCTGGCGGCGCTGGTGACGGCAGGCGTGCCGGTGATTAGTTTCGAGCCGATCGGCAGCAGCCTGGAGTCGGTGTATCTCGCGATGACCGAGGAGCGACGGTGACCGAGTCTGCGGTGGACACACCTATGTCGGACGTGACAGTGATGGGCTCCGGCGCCGATCAGGACTCGTCGCGACGCTTCGGCCCGGTGCGGGGCGTGATGCTCGTCGTCCGCCAGGAATTTCAGATCAGGCTGCGCACCGGGCGGTGGCGGTGGCTGCTCGGGGCTTGGGTGGCGTTGCTGGTGCTCATCACCGTCTTGCTGGATCTGTCTCTCGACACCGGTTATGGCTTGGAGGATGACAGCCGCAGCCGGGGCGTGCCGCTCTTCGGGTTTCTCATGCTCTTCGTGCTGGGGATGATTCTGGTGATCAGCCCGGCGCTCACCGCACAGTCGATCAACGGAGACCGGGAGCGAGGCACTCTCGCGACCCTGCAGGTCACCCGGCTGCGACCAACGGAGATCGCGCTCGGCAAACTCTTCGCGAGCTGGCTCGTGGGGCTCGTCGCGTTGGCGTTGAGCCTGCCGTTCGCCGGCTACGCCATGGCCAGCGGTGGGGTCACGGCGGCGAGGTTTGCCGCGCTCTATGGCGTGGTTGCACTGCTCATCGGGGTGATCTGTGCGATTTCGCAGGCACTCTCCGCGGTGTTCAGCCGCAGCATCACCTCGGCACTGCTGTCTTATCTTGTGGTCGCCGGCCTCACGGTCGGCACGATCATCGCCCTCACGTTGGCCGTGCCGCTCACCACGGAGACGGTCGATGAGATAGCCGCCGACGGCAGCGTCTATCACTATGAAGAGCCGCACCCCGAGCGGGTGTGGTGGCTCCTCGCTCCGAACCCGTTCGCCATCCTCACCGACGCCGCGCCGACCGTGCCGCCGCGGGTCGCGTTCCGGGACGATATCTACCTGGTCGAGGACTATGACCCGTTGAGCGAGATCGGGCGATTCGTGCGTGAGTTGCGCCGGCCACAGGGCAGTCCGGCGTCGTCGTACCGGCCGGACTCGAGTGGGCCGGTGTGGCCGTACGGGCTGGGGTTCGATGTCTTGGTGGGTGTCGGCTCGGTGATCGTGACGGTTCGGCGGTTGCGCGCGCCAGCGACTCGGCTCAGTCGCGGCGTGCGCATCGCCTGACCCGCAGTCACGTCAGTGTGACGGGGAGAGCGGGGTCTGCCCGGTGGTCTCGGCCAGCACGGCGGTGCCGTAGGCGCAGACCTCGTTCCACGCCGACGTCACCCCTCGGTGGTCGAAGCGCACCCCGATGATGGCGTTCGCGCCGCGTCGGGTCGCGGCTTCCACCATCTGCGCCACCGCCTCCTGCCGGATCTGTGTGAGCATCCGGATCAGCTGTGGGTTGAGTTTGCCGTTGAGGGACTTGACCCCTTCGACGTACGCGTTGAAGGACCTTGCGGTCACTCCGACCACTTCGCCGATGACGGTGTGCACGTCATATCCGGGTATGCCCTCTGTTGTGACCACTATCATGCGCCCACCTGGACTCCCTGGTGACCTTCACCGCTCGCCCGGACTCCGCCGGGTGCCGTGCAAGAAACCTATCCACGCGATCCCGTGGGTCGCAAGATATTTATGCCATTTCCACCTGGTTAGGGAATTTTCTCGTGTTTGCGGCTTATAGCCCTCCTTAGGGTCGCCTTGCGAGATTGGGTGGTTGGTCGCTGGCTAAAGGTATGGTCTTGGTCCGCAGAACGGATGAGACCCGTTGACAAGCGGTGGGAGCAGGGCCAACGATCGACCGCACAGTGATGCGCGCCACAGCCCTCGTTCTATCCACCGTGGTGTCAGGAGACCTCATGAGCATCGGCACAAATCTCGGGGCAGGCGCGCCAGCGCCCGACTCCGACGAAGCACTACTCGCGAAACTCGGATATAAGCAGGAGCTCAGCCGCAGGCTCTCCGGCTTCTCCAACTTCGCCGTTTCCTTCTCCATCATCTCGGTCCTCGCCGGATGCCTCACCTCGTTCTCCATCGCGATGAACAACGGCGGGCCGGCCGCCATCACCCTCGGCTGGCTGCTGGTGGGCGTGATGGTCACCCTCGTCTCGCTGTCGCTGGCCGAGGTGTGCTCGGTCTATCCGACTGCAGGCGCGCTCTATTGGTGGGCGTTCGCGTTGGCGCGTCGCAACAAGGCGCGGTGGGCGTGGTTCGTCGGATGGTTCAACTTCCTCGGTCAGGTCGCGGTGACCGGCGCCATCGACTTCGGCGCCGCACTCACCACCGGCGCCTTCCTCAGCCTCGCGTTCGGTTTGACCATCACAAAGACGACCACATTCGTCATCTTCCTCGTGATCATCGCGTTGCACGGACTGCTCAACACGTTCGGCGTCAACCTCGTGAAGATCCTCTCCGACGTCAGCGCGTGGTGGCACCTCGTGGGTGTCGCGATCATCGTCGGGGTTCTCGTCGTCGTTCCGGACACGCACTACGACCTGCGTGACGTCTTCCTGCAGACAGCGAACGCGACCGGACTGTCCGGAACGGGAGCGGGCGTCTACGCCTTCCTCGTCGGTCTGCTCATGGCGCAATACACATTCACTGGATTCGACGCCAGCGCGCACGTCTCCGAGGAGACGCACGACGCGCAACGGGCCGCGCCCCGGGGCATCGTCACCTCCGTCGTCGTCTCGCTGATCGCCGGCTTCGCGCTGCTCTTCGCGGTCACCTGGGCCATTCAGGACTATGCCGCCGAGGCCGCGTCGCCGACCGGGTTCCCGCCCGCGCAGATCTTCATCGACGCGACCGGTCCGACCACGGGCAAGCTGCTGCTGCTCATCGCCGTGGTCGCGCAGTTCTTCTGCGGCATGGCGTCGGTGACCGCGAACTCCCGCATGGCCTATGCGTTCAGCCGCGACGGCGCCCTGCCGGGCTCGAAGCTATGGAGCAAGGTCAACGCGAGAACCAACACGCCGACGAACTCGATCTGGCTGTGTGTGGTCGGTGCGGTGCTTCTCGTCGCGCCGGCGCTGTACAACACCACTGCATACGCCGCCGCGACCGCGATCGCGGTCATCGGCCTCTACATCAGCTACATCATTCCGGTCTATCTGAGGTTGCGTAACCCCGACTTCGTTCAGGGTCCGTGGAACCTCGGTCGGTGGAGCAAGCCCATCGGCTGGTTGTCGGTGGCGTGGGTGGTCTTCATCTGCGGGCTCTTCGTGCTGCCGACGGCCTACCCGATCACCGCGGTCAACTTCAACTACACGATCGTCGCGGTCGCGGTGGTGGTCGGCGGATCGTCGCTGTGGTGGGCGTTGTCGGCCCGCAAGTGGTTCACCGGGCCACACCACACCATCGATCAGTCGGCGCCGGTGGATTAGTCCGGATGGAGTATGGTTCGCGGCGGGTCCTGGTGAGTGGGGAGTTCGCACACCACCACGGGCCCGTCGCGACCGGGCGTTCACTGGTGGCTGGGCGGCCACAGCAGAAGCGAGGGGGTCGATCCGGTGGAAGATCGCCAAACGTCGAAGCTGAAAGCGGGCGAGGCCGTCGACCTCGTGTGGCGACCGGTGCGGGGCGGCAACGCATTGGAGATCACGGTGGCGCGACTGGCGCAGACGATCCGGCTCGGCATCGTCGCGGCGGGAGAACGACTGCCGCCGGAGCGGACACTCGCCGAACGACTGCAGGTGAGCCGGGTGACTCTGCGCGACGCGCTCGCCGAACTGCGCGACGCGGGCTTTCTGGAGTCCCGTCGGGGCCGTGGGGGCGGCACCTTCGTCGTGTGGTCGGGTGAGGCGGTCCCGCCACGCACAGACGCCACCGCGGTGGCTCGTGAGATGGGCGGCGACGCGCTGCGCGACGCGCTCGACTTCCGTCGGGTGCTGGAGGGCGGGTCTGCCGGTCTCGCCGCCGGGCGTGTGCTCACGAAGGCCGAACGGGCCCGGCTCTCCCAGTCGCTGCTCGCCTCGCGCGATCGGAGCGATGTCGCCCGGCGGGTGCGCGATTCGCGCCTGCATCTGGCCATCGCGGCGGCCTCCGGATCGGCCTCGCTCGCGGCCGCCGTCGCCGACGTGCAACTGCGGCTCGACCGCCTGCTCGCGGCGATTCCGGTGTTGCGGCGCAATCTCGACCATTCAGACGCGCAGCACACTCGCGTCGTCGAGGCGATCCTCGACGGCGACTCCGGGCTCGCCCGGAGCGTGATGGAGGAGCATTGCGACGGCACCGCCGAGCTTCTGCGCGGATTGCTCGCGTGATGACCGCCACAGCTCTTTATGGATCACGTTTAGACCATTAAGGTGGGCGCAGTTCCCGCACCGAAGGACAAGCGGAGGTGACAACGATGACGAGATCCGCAGCCGCGATGACGGTGGAGGAACTTCGCGTCGCAGTGACGTCGGGGGAGATAGACACAGTGGTGTTGGCCATTGTGGACATGCAGGGACGGATGCAGGGCAAGCGTCTGCACGCCGATTTCTTCCTCGACGAGGTGCTGCCGCACGGCACCGAGGGGTGCAACTATCTGCTCGCGGTGGACGTCGACATGAACACCGTCGACGGCTACACGATGTCGAGCTGGGAGCGGGGATACGGCGACTTCGTCATGGCGCCGGACCTCACCACCCTGCGCCGGGTTCCATGGCAACCCGGCACGGCACTGCTGCTCGCCGACCTGGCGTGGTTCGACGGGTCACCGGTGGTGGCCTCGCCACGACAGATCCTGCGCCGGCAGCTGGATCGGCTCGCCAGTCACGGCCTCTACGCCTTCGCCGGCACCGAACTCGAGTTCGTGCTCTTCCGGGACAGCTATGAGGACGCCTGGCGACGCGGCTACCGCGATTTGACCCCGGCGAACCTCTACAACGTCGACTACTCGCTGTTCGGCACCGCGCAGGTCGAGCCGCTGCTGCGCCGCATTCGCAATGAGATGGCTGGCGCCGGGCTCAAGCCCGAGAGCGCCAAGGGCGAGTGCAACCTCGGCCAACACGAGATCGTGTTCCGCTATACCGATGCGCTCACGACCGCCGACAACCACGCGCTCTACAAGCTCGGTGCCAAGGAGATCGCGGCGCAGGAGGGCATGGCCCTGACCTTCATGGCCAAACCCAACCAGCGGGAGGGCAACTCCTGCCACATTCACCTGTCGTTCCGCACGGCCGACGGCACCCCGGTGATGGCCGGCGACGGTCCCTCCGGGCTCTCCGAGGTCGGCCAGCGGGCGATCGCCGGACTGCTGGCGTCGATGCGGGAACTCACCTTGTGGTATGCCCCGAACATCAACTCCTACAAGCGTTATCAGCCTGGTTCCTTCGCCCCCACCGCAGTGCGGTGGGGGGTGGACAACCGGACCTGCGCGCTGCGGGTCGTGGGTCACGGGCCGTCGCTTCGGGTGGAGAACCGGGTGCCTGGTGGCGACGTCAACCCGTATCTCGCGCTGTCCGCCATGATCGCCGGTGCGATCGACGGCATTGAGAACGGACGCGAACTGGAACCCCTCGTCGGCGGGAACGCCTATGACGACACGCAGGCGCCCCACGTGCCCGCGACGCTGCGCGACGCGGCCGACCTATGGGGGCGCAGTTCCATCGCGGCGACCGCGTTCGGGCCCGACGTGGTGGCGCACTATGCCAACTACGCGAGCGTCGAACTCGCCGCGTTCGACGCCGCCGTCACCGACTGGGAACTGAAACGAGGTTTCGAACGGCTATGAGCACCTCGCAGATCATCAATCCGGCGACCGAAGAGGTCATCGCCTCGGTGCCGCGGGCGACCGAGGCGGAGACCGACGCGGCGATCGTCCGAGCCGCGGCCGCGTTCGAGACGTGGCGACACGTGCCGCCGGGCGAGCGGGCGGGCCTGCTGCGGGCCTTCGCCACGACGGTCGACGCGCACCTAGAGGAGTTGGCGTCGCTCGAGGTGCGCAACGCCGGCCATACCCTCGGCAACGCCCGCTGGGAGGCGGGCAATGTGCGTGACGTGCTCAACTACTACGCCGGGGCGCCGGAGCGGCTGACCGGCCGACAGATCCCGGTAGCGGGGGGACTTGACGTCACATTCCACGAGCCCCTCGGCGTCATCGGGGTGATCGTGCCGTGGAACTTCCCGATGCCGATCGCCGGATGGGGATTCGCTCCGGCGCTCGCCGCAGGCAACACGGTCGTGCTCAAACCGGCCGAGGTCACGCCGCTGACCGCTCTGCGTTTAGGCGAGCTGGCGCTGGAGGCGGGGTTGCCCGAGGGGGTCTTCACCGTGATCTCGGGCCGGGGAAGCGTGGTCGGCGAACGTTTCGTCACCCATCCGGCCGTACGGAAAGTCTGTTTCACCGGTTCGACCGAGGTCGGCAAAAGCATCATGAGAGGCTGCGCCGACCAGGTGAAGCGGGTCACCCTGGAGCTCGGTGGCAAGAGCGCCAACATCATCTTCGCCGACGCGGATCTCGAGCGGGCGGCTGCGAGCGCGCCATATTCGGTCTTCGACAACGCCGGGCAGGACTGCTGCGCGAGGTCGCGGATCCTTGTGCAACGGTCGGCTCTCGACCGCTTCCTCGAGCTGTTGGAGCCGGCGGTCACCGGACTGCGGGTCCTCGATCCGTCGCGGGAGGACTCCGAGATGGGTCCGCTCATCAGTGCGGCGCAGCGCGACACCGTCGCGTCCTTTATGGAAGACGCGGAGATCGCGTTCCGGGGCGGGTGCCCGACCGGGCCCGGCTATTGGTTCGCCCCCACCGTCGTGCTCGCGCGTTCCGGCGCTGAACGGCACTGGCGCGAGGAGATCTTCGGCCCCATCGTCTCCGTGCTGGCATTCGACGACGAGGCCGACGCGATCCGGCTGGCCAACGACACCGAATATGGGCTCTCCGGATCGATCTGGACCCGCGACGTCGGCCGGGCGATCCGGGTCTCCCGGGGCGTCGAGGCCGGCAACCTGAGTGTGAACTCGCACTCGTCGGTGCGCTACTGGACCCCATTCGGGGGCATGAAGCAGTCAGGATTGGGTCGGGAGCTGGGCCCGGACGCGCTCGCCGCGTTCACCGACGTCAAGAACGTATTCATCAGTACGCAGGAGTGAGGTCGCCCTCACCCCTTTGTCGAGACAGAGCACACATCATGGAGGGCGTTGTGGAGAATCGGCTGGCGGGCCGGGTCGCGGTCATCACCGGGGCGGGCAGCGGCATCGGGCGGGCGACCGCCCGCAGATTCTTGTCCGAGGGCGCGCGCATCGTCGTCGTCGACCTCGACGAGGGCACGGGCAGCGCGGCGGCGGAGGAGTTGGGCGGCGAGTTCATCGCCTGCGACGTCGCCGACGAGCAGTCGGTTCGTGCGCTGTTCGACCAGGTGGTCGAGACTTATGGGCGGGTGGACATCGCGTTCAACAACGCGGGCATCTCGCCGCCGGAGGACGACTCGATCCTCGACACCGACCTCGCCGCGTGGGAAAAGGTGCAGCGGGTCAATCTCACCTCGGTCTATCTGTGCTGCAAATACGCGATTCCGCACATGCGGCGGCAGGGCAAAGGATCGATCATCAACACCGCGAGTTTCGTCGCGCTCATGGGCGCGGCGACGTCGCAGATCTCCTACACGGCCAGCAAAGGCGGGGTGCTCGCGATGACCCGCGAGTTGGGCGTGCAGTTCGCCCGGGAGGGCATCCGAGTCAACGCGCTATGCCCGGGGCCGGTCGCGACCCCGCTTCTTATGGAACTGTTCGCCAAGGATCCGGAGCGGGCGGCCCGTCGCCTCGTGCACGTGCCGATGGGGCGGTTCGCCGAGCCGGACGAGATCGCCTCGGCCGTCGCGTTCCTCGCCAGCGACGACGCGTCGTTCATCACCGCCTCGACCTTCCTTGTCGATGGCGGACTCACCGCGGCCTATGTGACACCGCTGTGACCGTTGTCGGGCGCGGGAGGAGTTGAGATGGCTCGACCGGTGATCGGCCTCACGACATATGTGGAGCACGTGAAGTTCAGATCGCACGACGGCATGACGGCGGTGCTGCAGTTCGACTACGTCGCCGCCGTGCGAGACAGCGGCGGCCAACCGGTGCTGATCCCACCACACCAGCCCGACGTGGCGGTCCTCGACCGCCTCGACGGACTCATCCTCACCGGCGGGTCCGATGTGGACTCTCTTCGGTACGGGGAAGTGCCACACCCGGCGACGGCGAGTCAACCGGATCGGGACTCCGGCGAACTCGCCCTGCTCGCCGGGGCGCTCGAGCGCGACCTGCCGCTGCTGGGAATCTGCCGCGGACTGCAGCTCATGGTCGTCGCCGCCGGCGGGCGGCTGCACCAGCACCTGCCCGACCTGCTCGGGCACAGCGCCCACCGGCCCACGCACGGCCCGAAATACGGCGAGCACCGGGTTCGGCTGGCCGCCGGCACACTCGGCCACCGGGTTCTCGGCGACGAGGTGGTGGTCAACTCACTGCACCACCAGGGCATCGCCGATGCCGGGTCGTTGACGGCCGTCGGATGGTGCCCCGACGACGACCTCATCGAGGTCGCGGAGGACCCGACCAGGACGTTCGCCCTCGGCGTGCAGTGGCATCCGGAGGAGTCGGCCGACCGTCGACTCTTCGAGGCGGTCGTGGCGGCGGCCGCCGTACGGGTCGGGGGTTAGGCTTGGCTATATGAGCGTGCGAAGCCTGTTGACGCCCGGCGAGATCTCGCCGTGGCGGGAGGTCCCCGATCACATCCGGCGTCCGGAGTATGTCGGAAAGAAACGGCCCGAACGGTCCGATCGCACGGTGCAGACCCCGGAGATCATCGAGCGGATGCGGGTGGCGGGCCGGCTTGCCGCACAGGCGGTGGTGCTCGCCGGCGAACACTGCAAACCCGGGGTCACCACCGACGAGGTCGACCGGGTGGTCCACGAGTTTCTCTGCGATCATGGGGCATATCCATCGACGTTGGGATATAAGGGTTTTCCCAAGTCGTGTTGCACGAGCATCAACGAGGTCATCTGCCATGGCATCCCCGACTCGACGGTGATCGTCGACGGTGACATCGTCAACGTCGACGTCACCGCCTATCTCGACGGGGTCCACGGCGACACCAACCAAACCTTCTGCGTCGGTGAGGTGAGTGACGAGGCGAGGCTCCTGGTCGACCGCACTCGGGAGGCGACCGAGCGGGCGATCCGAGCGGTCATTCCCGGGCGCCCACTCAACGTCGTCGGTCGGGTGATCGAGGCGTACGCGAAACGTTTTGGTTATGGCGTGGTGCGTGACTTCGGCGGTCACGGCATCGGCGAGGCGTTCCACTCAGGACTGTGGGTGCCGCACTATGACAACCCGGACCTCGACGTGGTGCTGGAGCCGGCGATGACCTTCACGATCGAACCGATGATCACCTTGGGCACATACCGCTATGACATGTGGGCCGACGGGTGGACGGTGGTCACGAAGGACCGCAAGTGGACCGCGCAGTTCGAGCACACGATCGTCGTGACCGAGACCGGCGCGGAGGTGCTCACCCGACCCTGACCGGGCCGAGCAGATCGTCGACCTGGGCATCCACCGGGCATCCTCGACGGGCCAACTCGCTCGACTGCGCGAGCAGGCGCTGTTCGAGTTGAAAGATCTGCGCGCCGGCGACGCCGGTGCGTCGCACCGCGTCGGCGACGTTGCGGAAATAGGTCTGGGTGAGCAGCCCTTCCACCAGCGCGGTGCCCAACCGGGCCTCGCCGAGGATGAGCGCGGCGGTCTCGGTCTCATATCGGTCGGCGAGGCGCCGGGCCTTCGTCTGGGCGGACATCGCCCGGCACCAGGCCTCGCGGGCCAGCGTGGCGAACAGCGCGGTGTCGGCCTGCGCGAGTCGGGCGAGATGGGTGTCGCGCAGCCGGGGCAGCCACCGATCGGGGTCGTGGAGGGCCCGGGTCGTGATGAACTGGTCGGCGGTGAGCGGCCACGACGTGGTGAGGGTGCGCGCGTGCCGCAGATAGTCGGCCTCGCCGAGCACATCGAGATTGACGATGATCGCGTCGATGCGGCGGGTGCCGGGTGACGGGCCCGCCGAGGCCGGTTTCATCACCACGACCAGGTCGACGTCGCTGGCTCCGGTGTCGTCACCGTGCGCCAGCGAGCCGTAGACGCCGATCGCCCGCACGTCGCCACCCCATCGGCCCCGCACCGCCTCGGCAACTCGGGTCGCGACCCGCCACCGAGGGTTGTGTCGGGCGTCTGGCGGCGCGGAGGCCACCGAGGCCGACGTGACGGGAGCGGTGGCGGGGGCGGACACGGCGCTATTGTCGCCGTTCATGGCGGGGCCCGGCGGAGCGAGGGCGGCCATGAGCCGAGAAGCCCAGCGTGCGTGGTGGGTCAGCCGGCCTCCGGGGCGACGGGATCGAGCCGGAACACTCGGATCTCTCGGCCGCCGGCCCGTTTCTCATATTCGTCGTAGGCCGGCCACATGCCCCGCATGAGGTTCCACAGTCGGTCGCGTTCGGCCCCGGTGACCAGGTGTCCGGTGACCGGGACGCGACGCCCCCGCACGGTCACTTCGGCCCGTGGCTCGGCGAGGAGATTCGCGGTCCACGCGGGCTGGTGCTGTTGGCCCCAGTTGGACCCGACGACCACGAAGCCCCGCCCGTCGCGCACATAGAGCAGTGGATTGGTGCGGGGCTCCCCAGATCGGCGGCCCGTGGTGGTGAGCAGCAATGAGGGCAGGTCACGCATCCCGAAGGTGACGAATCGCCCCCCGGTGAGTCGGCTGAGGAGCCGGTCGACGGGCACGAGGGCCCGGCCGACGACCGCGAACCACCGTTGGCCGCCGAGGCGTCGCAGCGTCGAGGTGAGAAAGGGCATCAGCCCAGTCTGCCCGGGCGGGCCGGCCGGGACCAGAGCCCGCCGTGGGCGGTCGCCGTCTCAAGATCATGAGGTACGCCCGCGGCGGCGCGCACCGGGTCAGGCGGACGTGCCGGGGAAGGTCACCGTCGTCGGCCGCACCCGTGCGGCGGCTCGCCAACGGGTCGCGCGTACGGCGCAGTCCATGAGTGCCGTGACGGCCAGACGACGGTCGTCGCCGGTGGTCGCGGGCACGGCCTGCCGCCAGGCGCGGGCGGTGCCCTCCTCGATGGCGATCGCCAGGGCCAGAGCTTTCGCCGAGTCGGCGACGGGGAACGGCAAGGAATAGGCGGGCGCGGCGACCGGCGGCGAGGCGCTCGCCGCCGCGATGCGCTGGACGAGGGCGTCGCGGCGATTGCGGTGGGCCGTCTCCGCTTGGCGGGCCGACTCCTGGCCGGCCCGGTCGAGGTGCGCGCCGGCCACCCCATAACCGAAGATGGCCGCGTGCTCGGCGGCGAGCGCGGCGGCGAGAGCGTCGGTGGCGGACACGGTCACTCCTGGCGGCTGGGGCGGATTCGGACGTGGGATGTGGGTCGTCAGCGCAGCACTTCGAGGTGGCTGGCGCGCGCGGCGGCGATCGACGCGACGAGCGCGGCCACCCGTGCCGGGGCGCTCAGGCAGGCGACGACCGCCTCGTCCCGACCGCTCTTCTCCCGTTGGGCGAGCGCGGTGAGGGCGGCGGCGGAGTCGCTGGGGGCGTTCGGCGGCGTGCTCGGCCCGGGTGGCACCGGCAGCCCCAAGGCGTTGGCGAGCGCGGCCGCGTGTGCTCGGTGGGCGTCACGAACGGGTGTGAGTTGGGTGCTGAGTGTGGGGATGGCTGCCAGCGTGGCGTCATATTCGGCGCCGAGCGCCACGGTCGCCGCGAGGAATGGCGACAGCTGGTGAGGTGGAACACCCTCGTCGCCTGTGTTGATCAGATCACACCCGGCGAGCGGTGCCGTGCCGATGATGCCCGCTCCAAGGCCCGCGACCAATCCACGCAGGACAGCGCGTCTGGGCAGGTGATGCTGGGGTGTCGAGCCGGCGGAATATGCCACGCCGGTCATCCTGCCAGGTCGTGGCGGCCGGGCGGAAACCATGCGTGTCGCGTCTCGCGCCCGGGCGGCCGGGGGTTACGGCGCGTTACGCTTCTGGAGCCGACGCCGCAGGGTGCCCACCGGACCCCCTGCGGCGAGCAACGCCCCATCACCACATAGAGACGACCCGTCGGGAGGTAGGCATGGCGCAGCGGACCCGAGGCGCGGTCGACACAGGTGCCCGCCGGGGCGGTTCCCCGGGCGCCAGTGGCCGGGGTGGCGAACCGCCGGTCGCGCGGGGGGTGACCCGGGGCGAGCTCGCGGCGCTCCGGACTCGGATTCGGGCCGAGGTCGACCCGATCGTGTCAGCCACCGGACTCGATCTCGAGGACCTGTCGGTGACCCGGGTCGGTCGACGGCACGTGATCCAGATCGTGGTCGACGGCGATGGCGGAGTTGATCATGACGAGCTCAGCGGGTTGTCGCGGGATGTCTCCGCCGCCCTCGACGAGGTCGAGTCGTCCGGTGCCGAGATTGTTCCGGGGGGCTACACCCTCGAGGTCAGTTCGCCGGGTGTCGACCGGCCGCTGACCGAGCCGCGTCACTGGCGGCGCAACGTGGGACGGTTGGTCACGGTGACGGCCGAAGGGCGGGGGTTGACGGCCCGTGTCGTCGCCGTCGACGAGCATGGCGTGACGTTCGGCGACCCCGCGCGGACCGTGGCGTTTCACGCGTTGGGCTCCGGGCGGGTGCAGTTGGAGTTCAGTCGAGTGACCGAGTTGGCCGATGATGAGTTCGCCGGTGATGAGTTCGCCGCCGGTGATGAGCGAGAAGAGGAGGGCGGGTCGTGAATATCGATCTCGCGGCGCTGCGTGCCCTGGCGCAGGAACGAGAGATTCCAGTCGAGACGATCCTCGCTGCGATCGAGTCGGCGCTGCTCACCGCCTACCGGCACACCGACGGATCGCACCCGCACGCGCGGGTGGAGATCGACCGCAGGACCGGGGTCGCGACTGTCTTCGCCCAGGAGCTCGACAGCGACGGCATGGTCGCCCGCGAGTGGGACGACACTCCGCACGACTTCGGCCGCATCGCCGCGATGACCGCCAAGCAGGTGATCCTGCAGCGGCTGCGGGAGGCGACCGACGAGGTGCACTACGGCGAGTACGTCGGGCGCGACGGCGACCTGATCACCGGCGTGATCCAGGCGCACGAGCTCGCGGACCGAGAAGGGCATCGTCAGCGTCGACCTCGGCAAGATCGAGGCGATGCTGCCGCCGTCCGAGCAGGTGCCCGGCGAGTCCTACGAGCACGGGCAGCGGATCAAGTGCGTGGTGGTGCACGTGGTCCGAAGCGCTTCCGCGGTCCGCAGGTCACCCTGTCCCGTTCGCATCCGAGCCTGGTGCAAGCAAGCTCTTCGCGCTCGAGGTGCCGGAGATCGCCGACGGCACCGTCGAGATCGCCGCGATCGCCCGGGAGGCCGGGCACCGAACCAAGATCGCCGTACGCTCGACCGCGCCCGGAGTCAACGCCAAGGGTGCCTGCATCGGGCCGATGGGGTCACGGGTGCGCGCCGTCATGAGCGAGCTGCACGGCGAGAAGATCGACATCATCGACTGGTCGGACGACCCGGCGACCTTCGTCGGCAACGCGCTCTCCCCGGCCAGGGCGTTGCGGGTCGACGTCGTCGACGCCGCGACCCGGCCGCCCGGGTGACCGTGCCCGATTTCCAGCTCTCCCTGGCGATCGGGCGGGAGGGGCAGAATGCCCGGCTCGCGGCGCGACTGACCGGGTGGCGCATCGACATCCGGTCCGATACCGCGGCCGGCGAGCCGGCCCTCGACCCTCCGTCGCAGCCGAGCGGGGACCGCTGGCGACGGTCCGTCCGGCCCGGGCACCGCTGAGCCGGCGCAGCGGATCAGCGATGAGCAGGCTCGGCCGCAAGCCGGCGCCGACCGGCGCGACGTCGGCCGGCGTGCGGGGTAGACTGCGTGGGTGGAAGGTCGCGCGTCCCCGGTGCGCACCTGTGTGGGTTGCCGGAGACGTGCGCCAGCCTCCGAGTTGACTGCGGGTCGTCGCGGTCGCACACGACACCGGATCGTCCCATCGCACCGATGATGAGGCGATCGTGCGGATCGTGCCGGACGTGACCCGTCGACAACCGGGGCGGGGTGCTCACATACACCCCGACCTGACCTGTCTCGCGCTGGCGGAGCGACGCCGGGCCTTCGGGCGGGCGTTGCGTGTTACTGGAGTGTGTGACACCAGTGAGCTGGCTGAGCATGGTCGAGCGACGCGATATGCGGCACTCGGACCATAACCGTTGGTGGGGACTCTCACCCCGGACGAGCAAGGTAGGACGACCGACATGAGCACACGATGAAGTCACTGAAATGATCAGGCTTCAAGTGCCAAAGTGAGGTCGAGCGGGGCTGCCCGCCGACCTCGAGATGAGGAGTGTAGTGGCAGGCAAGCCCCGCGTACACGAGCTGGCGAAGGAGCTCGGCGTCGAGAGCAAGATCGTTCTCGCCAAGCTTCAGGAGATGGGCGAGTACGTCAAGTCCGCGTCGAGCACGATCGAGGCTCCCGTCGCTCGACGGCTACGCGCGACATTCGATAGCGCGAAGTCCCGCCGCCGCCCCGGCCGCCCCACCGTCGGCGCCCGCGGGCACCGACGAGCGGCCGGCAGGCGCGAAACCCGGCACCGCCTAAGAAGGTTCCGACGAAGAAGGCGCCCGTTCCCGGTCCGCCGACCCCCCCGGCTGCCGCTCGTCCGACGAGCGCGCACGACATCGAGGTCGCGGCCGCCGAGGCGCGCGCCGCGGTGCTCAAGGCCGAGCAGGAGGCCGTCGGTGCGAGCGGCGCAGGAGCGTGGCAGCGGCCACAGCCTCGCCCGGCCGCACCCAGGCCCGGTCCGGGCACCGCCGAAGGTCCGGGCGTCCCGGCACTCCGGGCGGGCCGCGTCCCGGCGCCCCAGGCGCTGGGGGCAGACCGCCCCGCAGTGCCGGCAACAACCCGTTCGGCATCACTCAGGGCGCTCGCCCAGCGGCGCCTGGTGGTCGTCCGGCGACTCCCGGAATGCCGAGGCCCAACCCGGCGTCGATGGCCGCCCGCGGCCCGAGCCCGGCCTCCATGGGCGGCCCTCGGCCCAACCCGTCCCAGATGCCCGCGCAGCGCCCGGGTCGCCCGGGTGACCGTCCCGGACGTCCGGGTGGTCCCGGCGGCCGGCGGCGGTTTCCGGGGTGGTCCCGGCGCTGGCCGGCCGGCTGGTGCCGGCGGTGGCGGCTTCCGGGGTGGTCCCGGTGGCGGCGCTGGTGGCGGTTTCCGGGGTGGTCCCGGTGGCGGTGCCGGCGGCGGTGGTGGCTTCCGGGGTGGTCCCGGTGGCGGCGCTGGCACCGGATACCGCGGCGGTCCCGGCGGAGCCGGTGCCGGCGCGGGTGCCGGCGCGGGAGCTGGGCGTCCCGGTGGTGGCGGTCCCGGCGGTCGTGGCCGTCCCGGCGGCGCCGGCGGTGCGTTCGGCCGCGGCGGTGGCAAGCCCCGTGGCCGCAAGTCGAAGCGCCAGAAGCGTCAGGAGTTCGACAACCTCTCCGCGCCCGACGATGAGCTCGGGTGCTCCGCGTGGTCAGGGCCAGCGGGTCCGGCTTGCCGCGTGGAGCCTCGCTGTCGGACTTCGCCGACAAGATCAACGCCAACCCGGGCTCGCTGGTCCAGGAGATGTTCAACCTGGGCGAGATGGTCACCGCGACCCAGTCCTGCACGGACGAGACGCTGCTGCTGCTCGGTGAGCACCTCGGCTTCGACGTGCAGATCGTCAGTCCCGAGGAAGAGGACCGGGAGCTGCTCGCCCGCTTCGACATCGACCTCGACGCCGATGTCGCCGAGGAACGCCTGGTGACTCGCCCGCCGGTGGTGACGGTCATGGGTCACGTCGACCACGGCAAGACCAAGCTGCTCGACGCGATCCGCAAGGCGAACGTGGTCGCGGGCGAGGCCGGTGGCATCACCCAGCACATCGGCGCCTATCAGGTGCACGTCGAGCACGATGGCGCCGATCGGGCGATCACCTTCATCGACACCCCGGGTCACGAGGCGTTCACCGCGATGCGTGCCCGTGGTGCTCAGGCCACCGACATCGTGGTTCTCGTGGTCGCGGCCGACGACGGCGTGATGCCGCAGACGATCGAGGCGCTCAACCACGCCAAGGCCGCCGAGGTGCCGATCGTGGTGGCGGTCAACAAGATCGACAAGCCAGAGGCGAACCCGGCGCAAGGTGCGTCAGCAGCTCACCGAATACGGCCTGGTGGCGGAGGAGTACGGCGGCGACACCATGTTCGTCGACATCTCCGCGAAGAGCCTGATCAACATCGAGGGACTGCTGGAGGCTGTGCTGCTCACCGCCGACGCGTCACTCGACCTGCGGGCGCCGATCGACGGGCAGGCTCAGGGCATCGCGATCGAGGCACACCTCGACCGTGGCCGCGGCCCGGTGGCGACGGTGCTGGTGCACCGGGGCACGCTGCACGTCGGCGACTCGATCGTCGCCGGCGACGCCTACGGGCGGGTGCGGGCGATGCTCGACGAGAACGGTCAACAGGTTCCGACAGCTGGTCCGGCCCGTCCGGTCCTGGTGCTCGGCCTGACCGCCGTTCCCGGCGCCGGCGACACGTTCCTCGCCGTCACCGAAGACCGCATCGCCCGGCAGATCGCCGAACAGCGACAGGCGCGCGAACGGGCGGCGCAGATCGCCAACCTCGCGTGGCCGGGTCACCCTGGAGAACCTGCTCGAGCGGATCAAGGAGGGCGAGCGCACCACGCTCACCCTCATCCTCAAGGGCGACGTCTCCGGCTCGGTGGAGGCCCTGGAGGACGCCCTCGTCAAGATCGATATATCCGACGAGGTGCAACTCAAGATCATTCACCGGGGCGTCGGTGGAGTCACCCAGGACGATGTCAACCTGGCGAAGGCGTCGGACGCGATCATCATCGGGTTCAACGTGCGGGCCGAGGGCAAGGTCCGCGACTACGCCGACCGCGAGGGTGTGGAGATCCGTTTCTACACGGTCATCTACCAGGCCATCGAAGAGGTCGAGTCGGCGCTCAAGGGCATGCTCAAGCCGATCTACGAAGAGGTCGAGCTCGGTTCGGCGGAGGTCCGCGAGGTCTTCCGGTCGTCCAAGATCGGCAACATCTCCGGCTGTATCGTCCGGTCCGGGATCATCCGTCGTAACGCCAAGGCACGCCTGCTGCGTGACGGTGCCGTGGTCGCGGAGAACGTCACCATCGCCTCGCTCAAGCGGTTCAAGGACGACGCGACCGAGGTCCGCGAGGGCTTCGAGTGTGGTCTGACACTCGGGCAGCTTCGGCGACGTCAAGGTTGGAGACATCATCGAGACCTTCGAGATGCGCGAGAAGCCGCGCACCTGATCTCGACGGGATCGGACGATTCGTCCAGCCGCATATGACGCGGGCGGGGCGGAGATTGTGGGCAGGTGCCCGCAGCCTCCGCCCCGCCCGCGTTGTGGGCGATGCGCCGCGTTGGATGGGGCGCACTCACAGAGCGGTGTGCTTTCGCGACGAAGTCAGCCCGTTGAGGGCGCAGCTGCCGTCAGGTTCGCGATCACTGCTCCGTTGCCGACGGCGCGCGCCGGGCGATGACGACGTCTCGGGTGATCGCCTGATCGACCCAGTGACGGAACCGGAGATATGGCGCGGAGTCGAGCACGGTCAGGCCCGCGTCGGCGAGGATGCCGCTCACGTCGTCACGGGGCGAGACGTGTGTGTTGATGGCGATCCCCATCGTGCCGCCGGGGCGCAGCAGGGCGGCCCATTCGGGCACGGCCTGCGAGAGCAGTTCCAGGGGGCTGCGCCGCAGGCCACCCGTACGGGTGCGACCGCCGTGCGCGACGCCGTAGGGAGCGTCGGTCACCACCGCGTCGAAGGTTTCAGGGCGGAAGAAGTCGCCCGCCTGCGCGGTGTCGGCCTGCACTACGTCGATGTCGATCACATCGCCGGCCCGGTAGGTGTCGGGATCGGTGCCGACACGCGCGTTGAGACGTCGGGCGACGAGCCGGCGGTCGCGACGCACAGGGTTGACCTGCAGTTGATGCTTGATCTTCTTGCGGGTCAGATAGGTGCGCAGAAACGCGGCGTACGCGTCGAAATCTTTCGCGTCGATCTCGAGCCCAGCCGCGTCGAAGCCGTAGGTGACGACCTGGTTGAGGGTGGTGCCCCGCCCGCAGAGTGGATCAAGCACCCGGGGCCGTTGTCCGGCTGGCCGGCGAGCCGTCGGTTCGGCGTGGGCATCGGGCTGCGCGCCGGGCAGGCGGGCGCCCGAAGAGCCGCTGAGCATGGTGACGTTGAGCAGGAGTTTGGTGAACTGCTCGTTTGTCTTGCCGGCGTATTTCGGGATCGTGATGAGGTCATCGTCGAACTGGTCCGATCGGGTGAGTTCGATCGGGTGCAACGCCTCGCCGCGTCGTTCGAAGAGGGCGTAGGCGGTGGAGGCGTTCGCGAGCAGCGCGATGTCACGTGACGTCAGCCGATCAGTGGTGAAGGTCACATAGCCGACGCCGCCGATGCGCGTTTCGCCGATCTCACCGAGCCGGCCGCCGAGCCCGCAGGCGTTGAAGACACCGAGTTCGGCGCGGGTGAGATCGGCTGCGGCGGCCGCGTAGACCCGGTTCGCCGACGGCAGCATCAACAGGGCGTAGTCAGACATCGCGGCGCAGACGGTCGGTCGCGGCGCGAGCGGTGTATTCAGTGGCATCCGGCACGTGGGGAACCGTACCCTGGCACATCGTGTACACGGCTACTGCGGTCTTCGACCTGTTACTGCCGGACGACTGTCGTTCGTTGAAGGCGAAGCGCTCCTACCTGCGGCCCATCATCGCCGCGCTGCGACGATATGAGGTGTCGGCGGCCGAGGTCGGGCACACCGAACTGCACGGGCGCACTGAGATCGGGGTAGCGGTCGTCTCCGGAGACGCCGCACACGCCAGCGACGTGCTCGACGTCTGTGAGCGGCTGATCGCCGGTCGGCCCGAGGCGCGACTGCTCTCGGCCCGCCGACGGCTCTACGGGGTCGAGGATTGATCGCGGACCCCGGCCCCGCTCGGACCGAGGTCCGGGCCACGCGCGGTAGGCTCGGATACGTCGGGCTGCCCTCGGGACACTCATGGAGGTGGAGGAGATGACAGATCCGGCCAAGGTTCGCCGGCACGCTGAGCGGATCAAAGAACTCGCCGCGTCGGCGGTGCGCACGCACCTCAAGGACCCCCGGCTCGGCATGATCACCATTACCGACGCGAGGATCACCGCCGATCTGCGCGATGCCACGGTCTTCTACACCGTTCTCGGTGATGTGACCGAGCAGGCGGCGACCGCCGCCGCGTTGGAGAGCGCCAAGGGCATGTTGCGCGGGATCGTCGGGCGGGCCCTGGGGCTCAAGCACTCGCCGACGCTCACCTTCGTGCAGGACCAGGTGCAGGACCAGGTGCACCACATCGACGAACTCCTCGCAGCGGCCCGGGAGGCCGACG
Organism: uncultured Actinomycetota bacterium; assembly: GCA_963736695.1. GTDB lineage: Bacteria > Actinomycetota > Actinomycetes > Mycobacteriales > Micromonosporaceae > CAVTPU01. The sequence goes on along the minus strand of CAVTPU010000001.1, from coordinate 1,097,375 downwards.
CGCGGGTGCAACAGCTCGCCGAGAAGGCGAGTTATGCCGGGGAGGCTCAGCCCTATCGGGTCGCCGAACCGTCTGACGACGACTGGATCGACGAGGTCGATGCCGAGCGCAGCGGTGATCTCGCGGTGGGCGACCGTCGGTGAGCCAGCCGGGTCCGGATCCGGCGGCCTTGGCCTTCGCCGCAGATTTGATCATGGGTCTGGATCCGGACTCACCGGTGTTGTTGGCGTGCCATGTCCATCCGGACGGTGACGCTCTCGGCAGCATGATCGGATTTGGGCTGGCCCTGCGACGCCGGGGATTCACCGCGGTGACCGCGAGTTTCCCAGAGCCATTCACCGTGCCACCGGCGTTTGCCTTTCTCCCCGGCCTCAACCTGCTGTCGCCGCCTGACCAGGTGCCCACCCACCCGTCCCTCGCGATGAGTTTCGACGCGTCGAGCCCGGACCGGCTCGGCGAACTGGTGCCGGCGCTGAGCGCCGCGCCGCACTGGCTTGTGCTTGATCATCACGCGTCGAATCAGGGATTCGGCACGACGTGTCTGCTCGACCGCGCGGCTGCGGCGACGGTCGTGGTTGCCGCCGAGTTGATCAGCCGGCTCGGCGTGACGCTCGATCCGGAGATCGCCACAAGCCTGTATCTCGGGCTCGCCACCGACACCGGTTCCTTCCGGTTCGCGTCGACCACCGCACCCGTGTTCGATCTCGCCGCCCAGCTGGTGCGGGCCGGAGCCGATCCGGCGCGAATCTCGCAGCAGGTCTTCGACACCAGGCCGTTCGGCGCAGTGCGCATGCTGGCCGAGGTGATCAGCCGGGCCGAGCTCGACCAGTCCGCGGCGGATGGCCGGGGCCTGGTCTGGACCTATGCGACCCGGGCCGACCTCGGCCGGCATGGCCAGCCCGTGTCGACGCTGGAGAGCTTCATGGATGTCCTCCGGTCGGCGGCGCAGGCCGATGTCGCCTGCCTGATCAAGCCAGGCGAGCCCGGCGAGTGGTCGGTGTCCCTGCGCAGCCGCGGCGCTGTCGACGTGGGCGCCGTGGCGGTCGCTCTGGGTGGCGGAGGTCACCGTTTCGCGGCGGGGTTCACCGGGTACGGCGAGCCGGCTGAGGTGGTCGCGGCGGTGCGCGCCCGTCTGGACCGAGCCTGACCCCGGCGGCGATCATCCGCCGGTGGCGTTCGTGACACACGGTCACGAACGCCGCGGCGACACGGACGAGGATGGCCAAACCCTGCCGTCGACCCCATCTGGTGGTAACAATCAACACATGGAGCAGCCGCCACCGGCCTCTGCGGAGGCCGTGCGTTCGTGGGATCGCCCGGCGGTCATGGTTCCGTTTTTCGTGTTACTCAGCCTGATCGGGGGATTGTTCGGCTCTTTCACCCTCACCGCGAATCTGCTTGTGCTCGCGCTCGGCGGCACGATGATCTGGCTCGGGTTGACTGGGCGGGCGGGTCGGCGGGCCGCGGCGACCCGAATGTCGCCGGCGGCGGCGTGGTGGTTGGTGCCGGTGGTGTCGCTCGCGGCGCTGGAGCTGGTCACCTTCAGCAAACATTCCATTGTGGACTATCCGACGCTGTCGCTCGTCGCCGATCCGTTGCTCGAGCACTACCTCGTCAGGTCGGCCGCCTATTTCGGCTGGTTGTTCGGATTTTGGGGGCTGATCCGGCGATGAGCGGGGTGATCGTCGTGAGCCTCTTCGGTCTGATCGCCGCGATGTTCGTCGTGGTGGCGATGCTGGCGCGTCGGCCCGGTTCGCCGATTCCGACGCTGGCGCAGCTCAGCGGTTTCGTGATGAGTTATCAGGTCGGGCGCCTGCCCGTGGGACGCATCGCGCTGCTGGGTTTCTGGTGGTGGGTGGGCTGGCACTTCTTCGCCCGCTGAGCCCACGACGTTTCGCTGCCCAGATAATGGGAAACATCTGCCACGAAGTGGACTGAACGGTAGTTTAGATTTCGCGCGCAAGACGCGGGTCGGATGAGCTGACACGATCGATGCCCTCCGTCTCGTCGTCCGGCACACCAACGTGGTCGGAAGATCCCGACCACGTGGCGAGCCTGAACCTCGTTCGTACGCTCGCGGAAGGTTTTGGCGATGAAGGACAAGCAGCAACCTCGGCCCCACCCGCAACCAGGCGCCACCCCCTCAGGGGAGTCGGCCCGGGAAGCGCTGCAGCAGTCGATGGATCGTCGGTGGTGACACCCGCTCCAGAAAAACACCGTGTCGCCCCGAAGGCCGACACGGTGTTTTTTGTCCGCGGATGACTTAGCAGGTGCTGTTGATGTCGAGGGACCGGTTGGGGTCGAATGCCGACTCGTCGTCGGCGGCGCTGCCACCGCCGGAGTTGGACAGGCTGCGGTTGAGCGAGAGCTGGTCGAGCTCCAGTTGCATGCAGTCGATGTTCGACGCGTAACCCTGTGCGGAGTCGATCCACATGCCCCGTGACGACTTCTCGACATCGGAGTCGACGGGGAACATCCAGTGCACCTCGTCGTGCACGACCACCAAGTTGTCGCCGGGGTCGGTGCCCGAACCGACGAGCGGATAGACCCACACGAAGTTGGTGATCACCTCGAGAAAGCGGATGCCCTCCTTCGTGGTGGCGCGGAAGGTGATCCGCCCGCTCACCCGCGGCGTCTCGGAGGTCAGCTCCGACCCAGTCGCGATCTGGCTGGCGAAGGTGAGGAAGTTGTGTTTGGTGAACTCCAGCTGAATGCTCTTGCGAGCATCGGGTGCGAGCAGCGCGGTCAGCGCCGATGGATCGTGCTTGACCAACATCTTCTCATCGAGGCGCGCGGCGATGAGGCCCTGTTTCACCTTCTTGAGGGCCGCGGTGACCTTCGTCTTGGTGAATCCGGAGACTGCGGTCGCGTTCGGCAGCGTGATGCCGTCCTCACCCTCCGGGTATTTTCCGGCCGGGCTGCCCTCAAACGCGGCGTTGGGTGCGGCGGTCGCCTCCGTGGTGGCGGTGATGCCCGAGGGCGGCGGCGCCGTTGGGGTCACCGTCGCGTCGTCGAGAGCGTTGAAGAACTTCGGCAACCCGACCGCCACCGCAGTGCCGCAGCACGCGGTCATCAGCAGTGACAATCCGATGATGATGGGCCGCCCGGGTCCACGCTTGGGCGGTGTCGGCGGCATGCCGGGATACGGCATCTGACCGGGGCCCGTCGGTGGGAACGGTGGGCCGGATGGTTGGTAGGGCGGGGCCGATGCCTGGTAGGGCGGGGCCGACGGCTGATATGGCGGAGCGGACGGGACCGGCTCGCTGGCATAGCTCGGCGTCGCGTATTGCGGAGTGGGGTACTGCGGCTGCGGAGTCGCCTGCCCCGGGGCGTATGCCGGCGGGGCTGGTTCGGACGCGGGCGCCGGGTGCTGAAACGGCACAGTCGGCGAAGTCGGCGGTGGCGCCGGTGGTGCGGCCGGCGCCGGCTGCCACGGGTCGTAGGCTGGTCCAGCGTTGGCCGGTCCGGACGGACTCGTCGGATCGGACCAGGACCCAGGAGGAGTGGGGCCGGAGGTCATTGTCACCTTCATCGGTTGGGGTCTGGCAACGGCACCAGGTCGTCGACATCGGCGAAACTGACGGGGGCGAGTGGGTGCCGGGGACAGGGATGGTTTATGCAACGTCGCGATTGTGCCATGAGGGTGCGACAGGTTTTCCGGCCCACGGGCCGCCACGCGCGGTGTGTGGGGCTGAGTGGAGGCGAAAGAGCGTGACACAGGATGGCCTAATCGTCATCGATAAGCCGGCCGGGATGACGTCGCACGACGTCGTTTCCCGGGTGCGCAAGTTGGCTCACACCCGACGAGTGGGGCACGCCGGAACGCTCGATCCGATGGCCACCGGGGTGTTGGTCGTCGGCGTCGAGCGGGCGACCCGACTGTTGACCTATATCACTGGAGCGGACAAGACCTATGCGGCGACCATCCGGCTGGGTGAGTCGACGGTGACCGACGACGCCGAGGGTGAACTGGTCGCCCGCGTCTCGACCGCGGACGTGACCCGCGAGGACGTGCTCGCCGCGGTCTCGACATTCGCCGGCGAGATCGACCAGGTGCCGAGCTCGGTGAGCGCGATCAAGGTCAACGGCGTTCGCTCGTACGCCCGAGTCAGGTCCGGCGAGACGGTGACGTTGGCGTCGCGTCGGGTGTGCATCAGGGCATTGACCGTCGAAGACGTGCGCGACGTGCCCGAGTCGACGACCGGGATGCCGTTGATAGATGTCGATGTCGAGGTGACGTGCTCGTCCGGCACCTACATTCGGGCGATCGCCCGAGACCTCGGGGTCCGGCTGTCGGTCGGCGGGCATCTCACCGCCCTTCGACGCTGCGCGGTCGGTCCCTTCACGCTCGCCGAGGCGGCTACCCTGGAGGCGTTGGCACAGCGGGACGATCCGGTCACCCTGCCATTGGCGGACGCGGTGCGACGTGTCGTCGGCCGTCGCGACGTCGACGCCGACGAGGCGCGACGGCTCTCGCATGGTGGGCCGCTGTCGGCGGTCGGGCTCGCGGGTCCCTATGCGGTCTTCGCCCCGGATGGCCGAGTCGTGGCGATCGTCGCCGAACGCGATGGGATGGCCCGACCCGAGCTGGTCCTAGCCCCGGCACTCGGTCGGGAACAATGATGGCATCGGCCAGATCGAGGGGCCGGTCCGGCGGGCGAGGCTCGCTCTCCAGTGGCCACAGGCGATGAGAGGCGGGGTACGGGTGCAGCGGTGGCGCGGGGTCGAGTCGGCGCCGGCCGGCTGGGGTCGATCGGTGGTCACGATCGGCGTCTTCGACGGTGTCCATCGTGGACATCAGGCAGATCATCGCGGCACACCGTGCGATCGGGCCCGCGAGCTCGGGCTGGCCGTCGGTGGTGGTGACCTTCGACCCGCATCCGTCCGAGGTGGTACGACCCGGATCGCACCCGGCGATGCTCACCTGAGCCGGCCCGCAAGGCCGAGCTGATCGAGGCGCTCGGCGTCGACGTGCTCTGTGTCATCCCGTTCACCCGGGAGTTCTCCCGGCTGTCGGCGGAGACGTTCGTGCACGACGTGCTGGTCGAGCATCTGCACGCGAGCGAGGTGGTGGTCGGCGAGAACTTCCGGTTCGGGCACCGGGCCGCCGGCGACGTGGAGTTGCTGGCGGGACTGGGCCGCACGTTCGGCTTCGTCGTGGACGGCGCGCCGCTGGTGGCGAACGAGTCGGCAGCCACGACCGTCTCGTCGACGTATATCCGCAGCCTGCGTCGACGCCGGTGACGTGGCCGACGCGGCGACCGCGCTGGGCCGTCCACACCGGATCGAGGGGGTGGTGGTCCGTGGCGACCAGCGCGGTCGGGAGTTGGGCTATCCGACTGCCAACCTCTGACCGCGCCGTTACGCGGCGGTGCCCGCCGACGGGGTCTACGCCGCGTGGCTGATTCGGCGGGATCCGACCGGAGCCGGGCTGTCGGCGCTGGACGCCGCCGTGTCGATCGGCACGAATCCGACCTTCTCCGGGCGGGAGCGGCGGGTCGAGGCGTACGTGCTCGACTTCGTCGGCGATCTCTACGGCGAGCGGGTCGCGTTGGACTTTGACGCGCGGCTGCGCGACATGCGTCGCTACGACGACGTCGGCCAGTCTCGTGACGCAGATCGACGAAGACGTGGTCCAGACCCGCGCGGTGCTCGACCGGCTCCGCTGACCCCGCCGTGCGGGGTCTTTCGGCGACGGGCCGGAGCCGCGCCGGCCGATTCGCCGTATCGATCTGTTAGCCTTGGGCGACGCCGGGTGACCGACGTCGGTCCTGCGTGCCTGCTCGACGCCGCGGGTAGTGCGGACGATCACTTTCAAACCCTGACAGATGAGGGAGAACATGGCGCTCGATCAGGCTACCAAAGCCAAGATCATGCGGTGAATACGGGACGAAACCGAGGGCGACACCGGTTCGCCCGAGGTGCAGATCGCGATGCTCACGCAGCGCATCAACCAGCTCACCGAGCACCTCAAGACGCACAAGCACGACCACCACAGCCGCCGGGGTCTGTTGATCCTGGTCGGCCAGCGGCGTCGGTTGCTGGCCTACCTCGCCAAGACCGACATCGCCCGCCGCCGTTCGCATCGCCGAGCGGCTCGGCCTGCGGCGATAAGCGTGGGCGAGAGGAGCGTCCCGCGGGTGTCGTCACACCCGCCGGGCGCTCCTCTCGCCACAATAAGGACTGCGACCGTGGCGGCGAGTCCGCGCTGGATGTGAGATCCCGCGTGACTGGCACGCCAGAACGGTCGCGGACAAGGGGCCCGCAAGAGGCGGGCCCAACACAACACGTACGTCGACATGGGGAGCCGGTCGACACGACATGGACCGCTGCCTGTCGGTCCTCGGTAGTGGCTTTCGGGACGCGGCCATCCGCTCGGATGGCGTGGCCCGAGGGCTTCGATCGAAGACCGGCCGACGGCGCGAGCTCCCCGTGGCGTACCCGTAACAAGGGAGAACAACCGCACATGACCGAGCAGACAGCTCTCGGCACTCAACACAGCACCGCGGTCATCGACAACGGCGCCTTCGGCACCCGCGAGATCACCTTCTCCACCGGTCGACTGGCCCGTCAGGCCGCCGGCTCGGTGATCGCCCAGCTCGGCGAGACCGTCGTCCTCTCCACGACCACCGCGGGCAAGGCGCCCCGCGAGCAGTTCGACTTCTTCCCGCTGACCGTCGACGTCGAGGAGCGGATGTATGCCGCGGGTCGCATCCCCGGCTCGTTCTTCCGTCGCGAGGGTCGGCCGAGCGAGGACGCGATCCTCACCTGTCGGCTGATCGACCGGCCGCTGCGCCCGTCGTTCGTCAAGGGCCTGCGCAACGAGGTCCAGGTCGTCGAGACCGTCCTGGCGCTCGACCCGCAGCACCCGTACGACGTGGTCGCGATCAACGCGGCGTCGATGTCGACCAAGCTCTCCGGCCTGCCGTTCTCGCGGGCCGATCGGGGCGACCCGGATGGCGCACGTCGACGGCCAGTGGGTCGCCTTCCCGACCCACGAGGAGCTGGAACGGGCCACCTTCGACATGGTCGTCGCCGGTCGGGTGCTGCGCCGACGGCGACGTCGCGATCATGATGGTCGAGGCCGAGGCGACCGAGCACACTGTCGCGCTGGTCGCGGCCGGCGCGCCCAAGCCCGACCGAGGAGATCGTCGCCAGCGGCCTGGAGGCCGCGAAGCCGGCGATCCGCGAGCTGTGCCGGGCGCAGTCCGAGCTGGCGGCCGTCGCCGCGAAGCCGGTCGGTCGAGTTCCCGGTCTTCCTGGACTACGGCGACGACGTCTTCGACGCGGTCGAGTCCGCAGTCGGCCGCGGCGAGGTCGCCGAGGCGCTGCAGCATCGCCGGCAAGGCCGACCGCGAAGAGGCCCTCGACCTGATCAAGGAGAAGGCCTACGAGCAGCTCGGCGCCGACTTCGAGGGACGCGAGAAGGAGATCGGCGCCGCGTTCCGGTCGGTGACCAAGAACGAGGTCCGCGCCCGGGTCCTGCGCGACGCAGATCCGCATCGACGGTCGCGGGCCGCGCGACATCCGGCCGCTGACCGCCGAGGTGCTGGTGCTGCCGCGGGTGCACGGGTCGGCGTTGTTCGAGCGTGGCGAGACCCAGATCCTCGGGCGTCACCACGCTGAACATGCTCCGGATGGAGCAGGCGCTGGACACCCTGTCGCCGCAGAAGTCCAAGCGATACATGCACAACTACAACTTCCCGCCGTACTCGACCGGTGAGACCGGTCGGGTCGGGGCGCCGAAGCGGCGCGAGATCGGCCACGGCGCGCTCGCCGAGCGGGCTCTGATCCCGGTGCTGCCGAGCCGGGAGGAGTTCCCGTACGCCATCCGGCAGGTCTCCGAGGCGCTGGGCTCCAACGGGTCCACCTCCATGGGTTCGGTCTGCGCCTCGACGCATGTCGCTGCTGTCGCGCCGGTGTGCCGCTCAAGGCGCCGGTCGCCGGCATCGCGATGGGGCTGATCTCCGACGAGGTCGACGGCAAGACCCGATACGTCGACGCTCACCGACATCCTCGGCGCCGAGGACGCCTTCGGCGACATGGACTTCAAGGTCGCCGGCACCCGTGACTTCGTCACCGCGCTGCAGCTCGACACCAAGCTCGACGGCATCCCGTCGGACGTGCTCGCGGCTGCGCTGCAGCAGGCCCACGAGGCGCGGCAGACCATCCTCGGCGTGATGGCCGAGGCGATCGAGTCTCCGGCCGGGCATGTCGCGAGTACGCCCCGCGGGTCACCTCGGTGAAGATCCCGTCGACAAGATCGGCATGGTGATCGGGCCGAAGGGCCAGACCATCAACGCGATCCAGGACGAGACCGGCGCCGAGATCTCCATCGAGGACGACGGCACCATCTACGTCGGCGCCACCAACGGGCCGTCGGCGCAGGCGGCCGTCGACCGGATCAACGCGATCGCCAACCCGACCTGCCGAAGGTCGGCGACCGCTTCCTCGGCACGGTCGTCAAGACCGCCGCCTTCGGCGCGTTCGTCTCGCTGCTGCCCGGACGTGACGGCCTGCTGCACATCTCCAAGGTGGGCGACGGCAAGCGGGTCGAGCGAGGTCGAGGACTTCCTCAACGTCGGCGACAAGGTCGAGGTCGAGATCGCCGAGATCGACGGCCGCGGCAAGATCTACCTCGACAAGGTGCGGCCCGAGGGTGCCGAGCCGCGCCGGCGGCGGACAGGGCGACCGGCCGGCCGGCCGGTGACCGGGCCGACCGTGGCCCGGCCGGCGACCGTGGCCGACCGGGTGACGCGGCGAGCGCCCGGGCCGCGGCAGCGACAGGGCGACGGCGATGGCGGTGACGGCTGGCGAACGTCGCCGCCGCAGCCGGCACGAGCTGAGCCGTCCACGGCGATGGCCCGTGTCCCGCACCTCGACCCTGGTCGATGACTCGTTGGGTGGCACCGTGCGTCGTACGGTGCTGCCCAACGGGCTGCGTGTGCTCACCGAGACGATGCCGGCGACCCGCAGCGTCTCCTTCGGCATCTGGGTCGCGGTGGGTTCGCGGGACGAGACAGCGATCCGTCGCCGGTGTCTCGCACTTTCTGGAACACCTGCTCTTCAAAGGCACCCGGCGGCGCGTCCGCGTTGGAGATCTCGGCGGCGATCGAAGCGGTCGGCGGCGAGACCAACGCCTTCACCACCAAGGAATACACCTGCTACTACGCCCGGGTGCTCGACGCGGACCTGCCGCTGGCCATCGACGTCATCTGCGATCTGGTCTTCGACTCGGTGCTCAGCGCCGATGACGTCGAGACCGAGCGGGGCGTGATCCTCGAAGAGATCGCCATGCACGACGACGAACCCGGCGACGAGGTCCACGACCTCTTCGCCGGGGCGGCGTTCGGCGACCATCCGCTGGGTCGGCCGATCTCCGGCACGGTGGACAGCGTCTCCGGCCTGACCCGTCGGCAGATCCAGTCGTTCTATCACCGCCACTACACCCCACAGTCGATCGTCATCACCGCTGCGGGCAACCTCGACCACTCCACAGTGGTCGCTCTGGTGAAGGCCGCCGTGCGCCGGTCCGACCGGCTCGCCGGCTCGGCACAGGCGGCGACCCCGCCAACGGTGCGTCCGGAGCCGGCGGCACGTCGGGCCGTCGGGCGGGTCGGCCGCGCCGGGCGACTCGCCCGACGAGACAAAGAGACCGAACAAGCGCACCTCGTGCTGGGCGGTCCGGCCATCGCGCGTACCGATGAACGTCGTTTCGCCCTCGGGGTGCTCAACAACGCGGTCGGCGGGGGCATGTCGTCGAGGCTGTTCCAGGAGATCCGGGAACAGCGGGGGCTGGCGTACTCGGTCTACTCGTTCACGTCGCACTACGCCGACGCGGGAGTCTTCGGGGTCTACGCCGGCTGCGCGCCCGGCAAGATCGACGAGGTGCTCGCCATTACCCGCGACCAACTTCGCGAGGTCGCCGACTGTGGCATCACCGCCGAGGAGATCGATCGGGGCAAGGGCATGCTCAAAGGGGCGCTCGTGCTGGGGCTCGAGGACACCGGCTCGCGCATGACACGACTGGGCAAGGGGGAGATGCTCTATGACCGGATGCTTAGTGTCGACGAGATTCTCGCCCGCGTCGACGAGGTGACAGCTGACGACGTGCGGCAGATCGCGGACGTGGCGTTGCGAGGGCCGATGGCGCTCGCGGTGATCGGCCCGTTCGGTGATCGGGACTTCGCGGCGCACGGTTTCATCGGACCGGTCGCCCGAGGATGACACGCCGCCTCTGGGCGGTGGTCGGGTCGTGCACTAGGTTGGCAGTGTGAACGACGACATCGAGGTCGCGCCCGTTCGGGTCGGGGTCATCGGCGCCCGTGGCCGGATGGGCCGAGAGGTCTGTCGCGCCGTCGACAGCGCACCCGATCTGGAGCTCGTGGCCATGGTCGACCAAGGCGACTGGCTGTTCAACGTCTCCGACGCGGGGGCCGAGGTGGTCGTCGACTTCACCACTCCCGAGTCGGTGATGGACCACCTGCACTGGTCGATCGAGCAGAACATCCATGTCGTCGTCGGCACGAGCGGTTTCACCGAATCGCGTTATGAGCGGGTGCGGCAGTGGCTGGTGCACAAGCCCCAGCTCGGCGTGATCATCGCCCCCAACTTCGCGATTGGTGGGGTGCTCATGATGGAGTTCGCGGCCCGGGCTGCCCGACACTTCACCTCGGTGGAGATCGTCGAGATGCATCATCCCAACAAGATCGACGCGCCGAGTGGCACGGCGGTGCGCACCGCCGAGCTCATCGCGGCGGCCCGCGCCGAGGCTGGTGCCGCGGCCATGCCCGACGCCACGACCGAGGAACGGCTCGGTGCGCGGGGAACGGAGATCGGCGGGGTGCGGATTCACTCGGTCCGTTCAGCCGGGCTCGTCGCGCACCAGGAAGTCCTCTTCGGCAGCGCGGGGGAGACCCTCACGATCAGGCACGACTCGGTCGAACGGGCGTCGTTCATGCCCGGAGTGCTCCTCGCGGTGCGGTCGGTGCTGCGGCGACCGGGGCTGACTGTGGGGCTCGGTCCGTTGCTCGACCTCTGAGGCGTCGGTCACAAAGCGGTGTGCAGGCGCCGTTGTGGCACAAGCGTGCCCATCATGTCGAGGGCGCGCTGGGCGCCGTCCGGCTCCCAGCCGGCCGCGCCGAGAAAGGCGTTGGTGGCGACGTCTGCGGTGAACGCCCAGGCCAGTGCCGTTGTGCGTTCATCGGTGCGCCATTGGTCGACGCACGCGGCGAGCAGTCGGCTGCCGTGCCCGCGCCGACCCCACCGCGGCTCGACGAGGAGATCGCTGATCGCCGCATGTCCCGTGAGGTGCGTGTCACTCTCAGTCACAATTGTCTCATCGGCCTCACCGGCGGCGATGAACCCCACCAGGTAGGATCGGTCCGCCTCTTCCACCGCGACCAACACCCGGTGACGTGGTGTGGGGGGCGAGTCGATCGACGCCAACCAGCGCCGCGTCATCCAGTCTTCATCGAGCCCATCGAGCACCCGGTGGGGGAGAATATGACGGTAGGCGTGACGCCAGGTGGCCAACTGCAGTCGAGCGATCTCGCCAGCGTCGGTGGGTCGAGCGGGTCGGACGAAGCCAAGGGCCATATCCGCACACCCTACGCTGGTGCGGATTCGCTGCGGCGAAGGATGGGAGGAGCACGTCGGTGACAGACGTCAACGAGGCACAGTCGCGGTCCCGTTGGCGCGGGCCGACTGATCCGAGGCACCGGCTGCTGTTGCGCCTTCTGATAGTCGCTGCGGTCGGCGGGGCGTCCTACGCCTTCGTCGCCTCGTTCGCCGCCCGGCACGGTTTCTTCGACCTGCGGGTCTATTACGGCGCGCTCAACTACTGGGTCAACGACGACGGCTCCATCTACGACTACCTCTTGCCCAAGAGCACCTACGGGTTCACCTATCCGCCGTTCGCGGCGCTGGCGATGCTGCCGATGGCGATCGTCGCGTGGCCGGTGGCGATCGTGCTCAGCGGCGCGGCGTGCGTGCTCGCCACGGTGGCCGTGCTGCACTGGCTCATTGACCCGATCGCCCGGCGCAACGGGTGGGTGCGGTGGTTCGCCCTCGCCCTCGCGATCGGCTTCGCGGCGGCGTTCGAGCCGATGCGGGAGACCTTCCTCTTCGGCCAGGTCAACATGCTGCTCGTCTTTCTGGTCGCGGCCGACCTGGTGTTGCTGGTGGGTCGGGGGAGCCGGTTCGGCGGGATCGGCATCGGCCTCGCCACGGCGATCAAGCTCACTCCGGGCATCTTCATCCTCTATCTGCTTGTGACCCGGCGGTGGCGGGCTGCCGCCGTGGCGAGCGGCACAGCCGCCGCCGCGACCCTCGTTGCGGCCCTCGTGGTGCCCGACGCCTCCCGGGTGTTCTGGACCGACGCGCTATGGAACACCGACCGGGTAGGGGCGCTCGCGTTCATCTCCAACCAGTCGCTCAACGGTGCCGTCGCCCGACTGCATCCGGGCGATCCCAGCACCGCTGTGTGGCTTCTCACGGTGGTGGCGGTGCTCGTCGTGTGGGTCGTCCGCGTGCGTCGGTCGGCGGCGGCCGGCGACGAGTTGGCTGGCTTCGCGCTCACCGGCATCGTCGGCTGCCTGAGCAGCCCGATCACCTGGATTCACCACCTCGTCTGGGTGGGCCCGGCGATCGTGTTGCTGCTCGGTCACGCCATGGCGGCCACCGGACGTCGCCGGATCGGCCTGTTCGTCTTCATGATCTTCTCGTACGCCCTGCTCAGCAGCCGATTCGTCTGGGACTACAACGACCAGTTCGGTCATCCGCTGGGCTGGATCGCGAGCAATGCCTATGTCTGGGTGAGTCTCGCGCTGCTCGTCGCTTTGCCGATCCGCGCCGCCGAACCGGCCGCGGCCGACGCGGGTGAATCCGACGACCACCGGGGCGACCCGCGCTTACCCGACCTCGACGCCGAGCGGTCGGCCGACCGGGTCGGAATGCGCGCCCCCAACTCGGTCGAACTCGATCGTGAACTCGCCGGCCTCATCGATCAGGCCCGCGCCGGTGCCGCGGTCGGCTCCGACGAACCTCTCCGCTGATCGCGCCTCGCGCTGAGCGGATAGTCAGAGGCGCGAGGTAGTCTGCGCGACACGATGTCCGACACGCTCGATCTCCCCGAGGCCCGACGTATTGCGCTCGCCGCACAGGGTTTCACCGACCGCCGACCAACAGGCGTGCCCGGACGAACCCACCTGCGTCGGGTCCTTTCCCGGGTCGGGTTGTTGCAGATCGACTCGGTCAACGTGCTCGCTCGGGCGCACTATCTGCCGCTTTTCAGCCGCCTCGGGGCATATCCCACTGATCTCCTCGATCGAGCATCGTCGGCCGCCCCGCGGCTGCTCTTCGAGTATTGGGGCCACGAGGCGTCCTTGCTGCCGGTCGACCTGCACCCGCTCCTGCGGTGGCGCATGGCCATGGCGAAGGACGAAGCGTGGGGCGGCATGCGCCGGATCGCTCAGGAGAGACCCGATCTGGTGGCCCGGGTGCTCGACGAGGTGCGGGCGAAGGGGCCCATCACCGCGGCTGAGCTGGAGGCCGACGTGGGGCGCCGCACCGACAACTGGGGGTGGAACTGGTCGGACACCAAGCGGGCCTTGGAGTGGCTGTTCTGGAGCGGCGAGGTGACCTCCGCCCGCCGCAACGGGGCGTTCGCGCGGCTCTACGACATGCCGGAGCGGGTTCTCCCGGCTGCGGTCCTCGATGCGCCCACTCCGGCGCCGGCGGACGCGTTCCGGGAGCTGGTGGGGCTCGCGGCCGGCGCGTTGGGGGTCGCCGCCGAGGTCGAGCTGCGCGACTATTTTCGGCTGCCGGTCGCGGGTGCACGCACGGCGATCGCCGAACTGGTCGAGGACGGCACACTCATCCCCGTGCAGGTGCGGGGCTGGCGCCAACGCGCCTATCTGCACGCCGAGGCGAAACTGCCGCGCCGCGTCGACGCCGCCACCCTCGTCAGCCCGTTCGACCCGATCGTGTGGGAGCGTGGCCGCACCGAGCGGCTCTTCGGTTTCCGCTACCGCATCGAGATCTACACGCCGGCCGCGAAGCGGGTGCACGGCTACTACGTGTTGCCGTTCCTGCTCGGCGACGAGCTGGTGGCGCGCGTCGACCTCAAAGCCGACCGGAAGGCGGGTGTGCTGCGGATTCCGGCGGTCTGGGGCGAACCGGGGCACCCGCCGCACCACGTCGCCGAGGCGCTCGCCGGGGCGTTGCGGCGGCTCGCGGCCTGGCTCGGTCTCGGTGAGGTGTCCCCGCCCGTGCGGGGAGACCTCGTGCCCGCGCTGACCGCCTGTCTGCGGGTGCGGGCGCGGGTTAACGTATGAGGGTGACCCACGCCATCGAACACGGGCATCCCGAACCCTCCCACCTCGCGGTCCTCGGCGCGCACCCACACGCCGCCGTCCCGACCGGGACTTATCCGGCGCCGCCCCAGATCGGTCGTTGGCAGCGGCTGGCGGCGCGCGTTCCGCGATGGAGCGCGCCGGCCGCGATCGCCACCTGCTTCGCCGGAGCGGCCGGGCTGGTCTTCGCGACAGACCCCTCCGACGGCGGCGCGGACGACGTCACCACCTGCCTGGTCAAGATGACAACGGGATTGGACTGCCCCGGTTGCGGCGGCACCCGGGCGTTCTATTTCCTCATGCGGGGCAACATCCCGGAGGCCGCGCGTCATCACGCGATCGCGGTCTTCGCGGCCCCGTTTCTCGTGTGGCTCTATCTCGCCTGGGCGGTTGAATTGGTCTGGGGACGCAAGATCCCCGCACCGACGATCACAGCGAAGGCGGCGACGGCGTTTCTCGCGGCGTGGGGCGTCTTCATGGTCGTACGGAATCTGCCGTTCGCGCCGTTCACATCCCTCTATGTCTGAGATGTCGGTGGGCCGGTGAGACTCACACGTGGCGATGAAGCATGATTGACGGCATGCCCGATGTTGTGAAGCCGCAGGTCAAGCTCATCGGATGGACGCATTTCGAAGCGCCGGACGACGTGGACTGGTCCACCGACGCCGACGGCGGTCAGGCGCTCGCCGAGTTCGCCGGTCGGGCCTGCTACCAGTCGTGGTCCAAGCCCAACCCGGCGACCGCGACGAACGCCGGCTACCTGCGAGCACATCCTCGAGGTCGGGCACCTGTCGGTGCTCGAACACGGGGTGGTGACGTTCTACTTCACCGGAGTCTCCCGGTCGTTCACCCATGAGCTGATCCGGCACCGGCACTTCTCCTACTCGCAGCTCTCCCAGCGTTACGTGCCGGAGCGGGACGCGGCGATGGTCGAGCCGGAGGTCATCGCCGACGACCCGCGAGCTGCACAAGATCTTCGTCGAGGCGGCCGAGGCGAGCGTGGCGGCGTACAACGAGTTGCTCGCGGGGCTGGAGGAGCGGTTCGCCGCGGTGGACAACGCGACGCTGCGGCGCAAGCAGGCCCGGCAGGCCGCCCGGGCGGTGCTGCCGAACGCGACCGAGACTCGCGATCGTCGTCACCGGCAACTACCGGGCGTGGCGACACTTCATCGCGATGCGCGCCACCGAGCACGCCGACGTGGAGATCCGGGAGCTCGCCGTGGAGTGCCTGCGGCAGCTGCAGCGTGGCCGCGCCGAACGTCTTCGCCGACTTCGCCATCACCACGCTCGGTGACGGGACGCGGATCGCCGCGAGTCCGTTCGCCTTCCAGTCCTGAGCGGCGCAGGCCGGTCGGCCGCCGTCGGGTGGCGCCCGGCCAGGTAACCCTTGCCGGCCGAGGGAGTGTCGGCGGCACGCTGGCGCTAGGTTTGAGGGTATGACACAGGCTGATCACATGCGCCGTCCTTTCGGCCGTCTCGTCACCGCGATGGTGACGCCGATGCGCGCCGACGGCTCGCTTGATCTCGCGGGCGCGGCGCGGCTGGCCACCTATCTGGTCGACGAGCAGGGCAACGACAGCCTGGTGATCAACGGGACGACGGGGGAGTCGCCGACGACGACCGACGCCGAGAAGGAGAGCCTGGTTCGCGCGGTGGTCGAGGCGGTCGGCGACCGGGCCGGGGTGATCGCCGGGGTCGGCACCTACGACACCGCGCCACTCGATCGAGTTGGCGCGGGCGGCGGAGAAGGCCGGCGCGACCGGCCTGCTGGTGGTCACGCCCTACTACAGCAAGCCGCCGCAGTCCGGATCTGATCGAGCACTTCACGGCGATCGCCGACGCGACCGACCTGCCGGTGATGCTCTATGACATCCCGGGGCGCGCGGGCGTGCCGATCGCGACCGAGACGCTGTGCCGCCTCGCCGAGCACGAACGCATCGTCGCCGTCAAGGACGCCAAGGGCGAGATCGCCGAGACGTCGTGGGTGACCCGACGCACCGACCTCGCGTTCTACTCCGGGGATGACCGCAACACGCTGCCCTATCTGTCGGTCGGCGCGGTCGGCGTGGTCGGCGTGGCCACGCACCTCTTCGGTCGACAGACCAAGACGATGATCGAGGCGTACGAGCGAGGAGACACCGCTGAGGCGCTCCGGCTGCACCATGACCTGTTGCCTGTCTATTACGGCTTCTTCCGCACCCAGGGCGTGATCCTGACGAAGGCGGCGTTGAACCTGCTCGACCTGCCGGCCGGCCCGGTGCGGTCGCCGCTGGTGGACGCGACCGCCGCCGAGATCGCCCAACTTCGTGACGACTGCGCGGCCGCCGGGCTCAACCTGCCCGCGACGACCGCACCTGACCTGCCTGGGGAGGCACTATGACCATTGCTACACATCAGGATCTCGTTCCACCACCGCCGCTGCCCGACGGCGGGCTGCGGGTGACCCCGCTGGGCGGGCTCGGCGAGATCGGTCGCAACATGACCGTCTTCGAATACGCCGGCAAGCTTCTCATCGTCGACTGTGGAGTGTTGTTCCCCGACGTCGACCAGCCCGGTGTCGACCTGATCCTGCCCGACTTCTCGAGCATTCTCGACCGGCTCGACGACGTGCAGGCGATCGTGCTCACCCACGGGCACGAGGACCACATCGGCGCGGTGCCCTATCTGCTCGCGCACAAGACCGACATCCCGCTGGTCGGGCTCGCAGTTCACGCTCGCGCTCGTCGAGGCGAAGCTCGCCGAGCGGCGCATCGAGCCGTACTCGCTGACCGTGACGGAGGGCCGTACCGAGCGGCTCGGACCGTTCGAGTGCGAGTTCTTCGCGGTCAACCACTCGATTCCCGACGCGCTGGCGGTGGCGGTCGCGCACGCCGGCCGGGGTGGTGCTGCACACCGGCGACTTCAAGATGGACCAGTTGCCGCTCGACGGTCGGATCACCGACCTCGCCGGGTTTCGCCCGGCTCGGCGCGGCCGGGGTCGACCTGCTGCTGTCCGACTCGACCAACGCCGAGATCCCGGGTTTCGTCACGCCGGAGCGGGAGATCGGGCCGGTCCTCGACGCGATCTTCGCCAAGGCGACGGGGCGGATCATCGTGGCGTCGTTCGCCTCGCACGTGCACCGGGTGCAGCAGGTGCTCGACGCGGCGGCGAGCCACGGGCGCAAGGTCGCCCTCATCGGCCGGTCGATGGTGCGCAACATGGGCATCGCCCGTGACCTCGGACTGCTGCGCATCCCGGCCGGGGCTTGTGGTGGGCCTCGACGAGGCGATGACGCTGCCGATCCGAACCAGATCGTGCTCATGTCGACCGGATCACAGGGCGAGCCGATGAGCGCGCTGGGCCGCATGGCGATCGGCGATCACCGGCACGTCACGATCGCGGCCGGCGACACGGTGGTGCTGGCCAGTTCGCTGGTGCCGGGCAACGAGACCGCCGTCTACCGCGTGATCAACCAGCTGTCCCGGGCCGGCGCCCGCGTGGTGCACAAGGACGTCGCCAAGGTGCACGTCTCCGGACACGCGCCCGCCGGCGAGCTGCTCTACCTGCTCAACGTGGTCAAACCGCGCAACTTCATGCCGGTGCACGGCGAATGGCGGCACCTGCGCGCGCACGCCCGGCTGGCGATCGAGTCGGGAGTGCCGGCCGACCGGGTGGTGCTGTGCGAGGACGGCGACGTGCGTCGACCTCGTCGACGGGGTCGCCGCGCTCGTCGGCCATGTCCGTTGTCGATACGTCTATGTGGACGGTCTCGCGGTCGGCGACGTCGGCGAGTCGCTGCTGACCGAGCGGCGGATCCTCAGCGACGGCGGCTTCATCGCCGCGACCGTGGTCGTCGACTCGGTGACCGGCAAGGTGGTCGGCGGGCCGACCGTCTCCGCGAAGGGGTTCTCCGAAGATCCGGCGGCCTTCGACGCGGTGATCCCGCTGGTGACCGAGGCGCTCGACCGCGCCGCAGCCGACGGCATCAGCGATCCGCATCAGTTGCAGCAGATCGTGCGGCGCACCGTGGGTCGGTGGGTCAACGACGTCTATCGACGTCGACCGATGATCGTGCCGACGGTGGTCGAGGTCTGAGACCACGGCAGGTCCGCGACACGGGCCGCCAGCGGTGATAATCCTTCCCATCGACGCTACCGTGTGAGACATGGCGGGCCGCACCTCACAGGCAGGAAAGCGGCGCGCCGCCGCGGCGCGCGCCGAGGTGGCGCGCGCCCGCACCCGTGCGGGTAAGGCGACCACGCCCCGCGCTGGCGCGGGGCGTCGAGCGTCCAGCTCCGGCGCCCGTCGGCCGTCCCGGGCCGGGGCGACTCGCCGAGGCCGTCGCCCGAGCTCGGGAAGTCTCCTGCTCGGCGGGTTGTCCAACCTGTGGTCGAGCCTTGCCCGGGGGGCCGGTTCGGTGGTGCGCGCCGCAGGCCGCCGCGCCGCGACCGCGCGTGAGCTCGACGAGGAGCATCGCCGTGACGGTGCCGGCCTGCTGGTCTTCGCCATCGCGCTGATCCTCGCGGTGGCGGTCTGGTTCGGTGGGGCGAGACCGTTCGGCGCTTGGCTCGCGCAGGCCACCCACTTCGCGATCGGTGCCATCGCGATGGCGTTGCCGCTCCTTCTATGCCTGTGGGGCGGGCGATTGATGATTGGACGGGTGCTCGACGAGGCGGGTGCCGGGCGCGCGACGGTCGGGTGGACCTCGCTGATCGTGGCCTCGGCCGGGCTGTTGCACCTGGGCAAACGGTCACCGACCACACCGGAGTTCATGGACCGTGCCGGCGGGTGGCTCGGCCGGGGAGTGGGCGGGGGGTTGTCGGCGGCGGTGACGGGTTATGTCGCGGTGCCGATCCTCATCCTGCTCGGGCTCTTCGGCTTCCTCGTGGTCACCGGCACCCCGGTCAACCGGATCCCGTCCAGGTTCGCCGCGTTGTGGCGCTACCTCGTCGGCGCACCGTCCACGGAGGACTTCGCGGACGAGTTGGGCGCAGCCGGGGTCGCCGGGTCGACCGATGAGGCGGGCGCGCCGACCATGCCAGCGCGCCGCCGTCCGACCCGGCGTCGGCAGCAGATCTTCGCCCATGACACCGACCACGACCCCGACGCCGAGGTGGATGACGGCGCCTTCGACCCCGACCGGGTCCCGGTGACCACCCAGATGGTCGGAAAGGCGCCGCGGTCCACGCCCGACACGGGTGCCGGCCGGCCGCGGCCGGTTCCGCTGAGCCGAACCGGCCCCTCGCGGGCCGGCACCGTCGACGAGGCGTCCGCGGCTGACTCGGTCGTCGCCGGTTCGGGTGGTCGACAGCCCACGCCACCGGCGCATTCGGCTGCGCCCGGCCGAGCGCGGCAACTCACTCTCAGCCCGCTCGACGGTGACTATCGCTTGCCGGCGATCGCGTTGCTGCCGCCGGCGCGGACCCGACCGGCGCGCAGCCGGGTCAACGACGAGGTGATGAGCGCCGTGCAGGGGGTGTTCGAGCAGTTCGACGTGGACGCGTCGGTCACCGGGTGCACTCGGGGGCCGACGGTGACCCGCTATGAGGTGGAGCTCGGACCAGCCGTCAAAGTCGAGCGGATCACCCAGCTGTCGCGCAACATCGCCTATGCGGTGAAGTCGCCGGACGTGCGCATCATCAGCCCCATCCCCGGAAAATCGGCGGTCGGCATCGAGATCCCCAACGCCGATCGGGAAAACGTCAGCCTCGGCGACGTGCTTCGGTCACCGGCGGTCTCCGCCGACCACCACCCGTTGCTCGTCGGGCTCGGCAAGGACATCGAGGGCGGCTATGTCGTTGCGAACCTCGGCAAGATGCCGCACATCCTCATCGCCGGCGCCACCGGCGCGGGCAAGTCGAGTTGCCTCAACTCGTTGCTCGTCTCGTTGCTCGTGCGGGCTACACCGGACCAGGTGCGGCTGCTGCTCATCGACCCCAAACGGGTCGAACTGACCGGCTACAGCGGCGTGCCACACCTGGTGACGCCGATCGTGACCAACCCCAAGAAGGCGGCGGAGGCCCTCGACTGGGTGGTTCGCGAGATGGACGCGCGCTATGACGACCTCGCCGCCGCTGGGGTACGCCACATCGACGACTACAACCGCAAGGTGCGGGCCGGGCAGATCACGCCACCGCCCGGCAGTGAGCGGGTCATCGAACCGTACCCGTATCTGGTGGTTGTCGTCGATGAGCTCGCCGACCTCATGATGGTGGCGCCCCGCGACGTGGAGGATGCGATCGTGCGCATCACCCAGCTCGCCCGCGCCGCCGGGATCCACCTCGTGCTCGCCACCCAGCGGCCATCGGTCGACGTGGTGACTGGACTGATCAAGGCGAATGTGCCGTCCCGGCTGTCGTTCGCGACGTCGTCGCTCGCCGACTCCCGGGTCATCCTCGATCAGCCCGGGGCGGAGAAACTCATCGGCCGGGGCGACGGGCTGTTCCTGCCGATGGGCGCCTCCAAACCCGTGCGGGTGCAGGGGGCCTGGGTCAGCGAGTCGGAGATCACCGAGGTCGTGGCGCACTGTCGAGGTCAGCGGGAGCCGCGCTTCCGACCCGAGGTGCTCGCGCCGGCCACGGAGGGCAAGAAGAAGGTCGACGAGGACGTCGGCGACGACCTGGAGCTGCTCATGCAGGCCGTGGAGCTGGTCGTGACCTCGCAGTTCGGGTCGACCTCCATGCTGCAGCGCAAACTGCGGGTCGGTTTCGCCAAGGCCGGCCGGCTCATGGACCTCATGGAGACCCGGGGCATCGTCGGCCCGTCCGAGGGCTCGAAGGCCCGGGAGGTGCTGATCAAGCCGGACGGTCTCGCGGAGATCATCTCCGGACTGCGCGGCGATCCGTCGAGTTGACCATGAAGGCGTCGCCGGCGCGCCACGTCGTGAGGTGACGCGCCGGAGCCGGCCGGTACCCTCGATGGGTGCCTATGCCCGCGACCACCACCGCCACCGGACGCCTTCCCGTGCCGGCCCCCGCCTCGGAAGACGAGTCGCCGACCTTCCGGAAAGACGACACGGCGCGCGCCGACGACGGTCGACGAGTGGCGGTGATCACGCTGGGGTGCGCCCGCAACGAGGTCGACTCGGAGGAGATCGCGGCCCGTCTCGCCGCCGACGGCTGGCGGGTGCAGACCGACGGCGACGGCGCGTCCGTCATCGTGGTCAACACCTGTGGGTTCATCGAAAAGGCGAAGAGCGACTCGATCGAGACTCTGCTCTCCGCCGCCGCGACCGGGGCGACCGTCGTGGCGGCCGGCTGCATGGCGCAACGCTATGGGCGAGAGCTCGCCGAGTCGCTGCCCGAGGCGCATGCCGTGCTCAGCTTCGACGACTATCCCGACATCGCGGCACGAATCGCCGCTGTCGCCGGCGGCGGCACCCACGTCGCGCACGAGCCCGCCGACCGGCGGACGCTGCTGCCGCTCACCCCGGTGAGCCGGTCGGCGGCCGACGTGAGCCTTCCCGGCCACGGCGTGAGCGCGGCGGCCGATCCAGATCGAGGCACCCCAGCCCACCTGCGGGTGCTGCGCCAGCGGCTGGTCACCGGCCCGGTGGCCTATCTCAAGCTCGCCTCCGGCTGCGACCGCCGATGCGCCTTCTGCGCGATTCCGTCATTTCGGGGGGCGTTCGTCTCCCGACCACCCGAGGACGTGCTCGCCGAGGCGCACTGGCTCGCGGGCACCGGGGTGCGCGAACTCATTCTCGTCAGCGAGAACTCCACGTCGTACGGGAAAGATCTTGGATCGGGTCGGGAGTTGGAACGGCTGCTGCCTCAACTCGCCGCCGTGCCCGGCATCGTGCGGGTCCGGTTGAGCTATCTGCAGCCGGCCGAGACGCACCCGGCCCTCATCGAGGTGATCGCCGGCACACCCGGCGTCGCGGCCTATTTCGACCTGTCGTTCCAGCACTCCAGCGAGTCGGTGCTGCGCCGGATGCGCCGGTTCGGCTCCACCGAACGATTCGGCGAGCTGCTCGCCACGATCCGGTCCCACGACGCGTTCGCGGGCGTGCGCAGCAACGTCATCGTGGGCTTCCCCGGCGAGACTCGCGCCGACGTCGCCGAACTCGAACGGTTTCTTACCGCGGCGCGGCTCGACGCGATCGGGGTCTTCGACTACAGCGACGAGGACGGCACGGAGGCAGTCGCTCTGCCGGGCAAGGTCGGCGCCGCGACCGTGGCTCGGCGCTATGCGCGCATCAGCGCGCTCGCCGAGGAGCTGTGCGCTCAGCGGGCTGAAGAACGCCTCGGCACCCGGATCGAGGTGCTCGTCGAGTCCCTCGGACCAGACGGGGTGGAGGGACGAGCGGCCCACCAGGCCCCCGAGGTCGACGGGTCGGTCACGTTGGTCGGCGGCGACGTCACCGTGCGGGTCGGAGATCTGGTCGAGGCGGTCGTCACCGGCACCGACGGGGTGGACCTGCTCGCCGAACCCCGGTCGGTCGTCGATCCCATGCCGCGCGGCAGATCTTGATGGATCACGTGACACGATCAGAGACGGTGGGATCGGCAGCGGGCGGACCGCGGCCTCCCCGGGTGCCGGTGGTGAATCTCGCCAACGGGCTCACGCTGCTGCGTTTCGCGCTCGTCCCCGCATTCGTGGCGCTCATGATCGCCTCCGAGATGGTTCTGCCCGGTTATCGGATGGCCTCCGCCGTGGCCTTCGCGGTCGCGTCACTCACCGACTTCGCCGACGGGTGGATCGCCCGCAGTCGCAACCTGGTCACCTCCTTCGGCAAGGTCGCCGACCCGATCGCCGACAAGGCACTCACCGGCTCGGCCCTGATCCTGCTGTCGGTCTATGACACGTTGCCGTGGTGGGTGACGGTCGTCGTTCTCACGCGCGAGATTGGCATCACCGCGTTGCGGTTCTGGGTCCTCCGGCACGGGGTCATCGCGGCCAGCCGTGGCGGCAAGGCCAAAACCGCGCTGCAGATCCTCGCGATCGTCTGGTATATCTGGCCGTTCTCGGCGGCGTTAGCGGCCATCGGACCGTGGATCATGGCGGCGGCGGTGGTCGTGACGGTGGTCACCGGGATCGACTACGTCGCGCGGGCTGTCCAGGTACGCCGAATCGGCTCCGCCTCCGGGCCTCGGCCATGACAACGTCACCGCCTCCGGACCCCGTCGCGGATCTGTTGGCAGCACTGGTCGACCGGGGGCAGACGGTGGCGGTCGCCGAGTCTCTCACGGGTGGGCTGCTGGCCGCGTCGTTCGTCGCCGTGCCCGGCGCCAGCCGAGCCTTTCGCGGCGGGCTGGTGGTCTACGCCACCGATCTCAAGGCGAGCCTCGCTGGCGTGTCGGCCGGTCTGCTCGCCGAGCGGGGCGCGGTGAACCCCGAGGTCGCGCGGGCCCTCGCCCGCGGGGCGAGGATGCGGTGCGGGGCCGATTGGGGACTCGGGACGACCGGGGTCGCGGGGCCCGATCCGCAGGACGGGGAGCCCGTCGGCACAGTCTTCGTGGCGGTCGCCGGTCCGGACGGCGATGCGATCGTGCGGCGCCTCGAACCTTGTCCGGTGTCCCGGGATGAGATCCGCGCGGCGGCCGTCTCCGCCGCCATCGGGCTGCTCGCGGTCGCCCTTCGGCGACCGGCATCGGAGATTAACGTGTGATTTTGGCCATAATGCGTGTTTGTGCACGGGGGTCGAGAAAGCGCGGCCAGTCACCCGGGGTGGGGTGTCGATGTCATGGATAACGGGTAACGTGGCGGGCACGAACTATAGCCGAACTATCGCGTTGGGGGTGTCGTGGTCCTGCTTCGCAAGGTCATCGGCGACGCTCTCCGGGGGCGTCGACTGGGCCAACATCGCACGCTGCGAGAAGTCTCCACCGCAGCCAACGTCAGCCTCGGCTATCTGTCCGAGATCGAGCGTGGTCACAAAGAGGCCTCCAGCGAGCTGCTCGCCTCAATCTGCGACGCGCTCGGGGCCCGACTCTCCGAGATGCTGCACGAGGTGAGCACCACCCTCGCGCTCGCGGAGCAGATGGAAGAGGCGTTCGTCACGCCGATCACCGAGTCGACCGGGGTGGAGAACAGCGTTGTCACCGACGGCGATGTCTTCGTCGCCGTGCACAGTGACGGACCTCTGCGCACCACCCTTACCGCCACCCGAACGCCCCCGGGGCAGCGGCACACGGAGTCTGTCCTCGCGGTGTGACCGCCGTTTCCTCATCGCCGCACCCCGCCCCCTAGGGGCTGCCGAGCCTCGGTGTCAGACTCTGGACTGACGATTCAGTCACGATCACGCGGTGTGACGGTGTGATTTCAGGGTTTGTCTCGGTGGAAAGCCCGATGAGACCGGCCCCGCCGTTTCCTAGGATCATGACGATCGGCGATCGTCCGACATGGACATTGTGAAGACGGCTGTGGGCAAGGGGATAACGTGGAACGCAGACCGATGACGGTGCGAATCGCGCGTTGGAGCGCGACTCACCCGTGGCGGGCGATGGCGATGTGGGTGCTTTTCGTGGCCTTCTCCATCGTCATCGGCGGTGTCGCCGGCCAGGTGACGCTCGACAACGCCGGCACCGTCGGGGAGACCAAGCGCGCCCAGGAGATCATCGATTCGGGCGACTTTCCCAGCGAACCGGCGGTCGAACACATCCTCGTCACCTCGAAATCAGGCACGTTGGACAAAAATGCGGCGACCGCGGCCGTGACCGACGCGGCGAACCGAATGCGAGCCAGGTCCGACGTGTCCAAAGTGGAGGGTCCGGTTCCGTCCGCGGACGGAACCGCCCTCATGCTCATCGTCAGCCTCGCCGGCGATCCGTCGACCGCCGACGAACGGGTTCAGCCGCTGCTCGACGCGACCGCCGCGATCCAACGTGACCATCCGGAGGTGCGGGTCGAAGAGGTCGGCTTCCCCTCAATCGGCAAAAGCCTGTCGGACACGATAGGCAAGGACTTCCAGCGCGCCGAGCTGATCAGCCTGCCCGTGACCATGCTTATCTTGCTCATCGCATTCGGGGCGCTCATCGCCGCCGGTGTTCCGGTGCTGCTCGCACTCTCGTCGGTCAGCTCGGCGATCGGCCTGTTCGCGTTGACCTCGCACCTCGTCCCGGCCCAGGACGCGGCCAACAGCGTCGTCCTGCTCATCGGCATGGCGGTCGGTGTCGACTATTCGCTGTTCTATCTCAAACGGGAACGGGAAGAGCGAGCCAAAGGCGCCGGCCACATCGACGCCGTCGAGATCGCCGCCGCCACATCGGGACACGCGGTGGTCGTCTCCGGCCTCGCCGTCATCATCTCGATGGCGGGCATGTTCCTCGCCAACGACGACATCTTCTCATCGTTCGCCATCGGTTCCATTCTCGTCGTCGCAGTCTCGGTGGTCGGATCACTCACCGTGTTGCCGGCGATGTTGGCGAAACTGGGCCGATGGGTCGACCGCCCCCGGGTGCCCCTGTTGTGGAGGCTCACCGCGCCACGCCCCGCCGGGCCGGACGGCGTGCCGGCCCGCGGCCGATTCTGGTCGGTGGCGCTGTGGCCCGCGCTCCGGCACCCCTGGATCACGTTCCTGGTCTCGGCCGGGGCGCTCGCCGCCCTCGCTGTGCCCGCCACCGACATGACGCTCAAACTCTCCGGCCTTCAGGACGTGCCCCGCAGCACGTCGGTGATGCAGGCCTATGACCGCATGACCGATGCGTTCCCCAGCTCTGGAACGCTGCACCAGGTGGTCGTCGCGGTGCCCGCGGGCGGGGCTGCGGCGGTCCGGTCCGCGTTCGCAGACCTCGCCACCCGCACGGCTGCCGACCCGCTGTTCGCGCACGACCAGCAGCCGCGTGTTGTCGAGTCGCCCAACGGTGTCGCGATGATGTTCGCGGTCGGCACACCGCACGCCGTCGGCACGGACGGTGCGCTGGAGTCGTTGAACCGGCTGCGCGAGGACCTGTTGCCGGCGACCGTGGGCAAGGTCTCCGGCGCCGAGTTCGCCGTGACCGGACAGGTCGCCGGCACCACCGACTATTCCGATCACGTCAAGGAGAAGCTCCCGATCGTGGTCGGGTTCGTCCTGCTGCTCACCTTCCTGGTGATGGCGTGGACGTTCCGCTCGATCGTCATCGCGTTGACCGCCATCTGCCTCAACATGCTCTCCGTCGGGGCCGCCTATGGCCTGCTGGTGTTGGTCTTCCAGAACACGTGGGCCGAAGGGATCCTCGACTTCCAATCCAACTCCGCCATCGTGTCGTGGCTGCCGCTGTTCCTCTTCGTCGTGCTCTTCGGCCTGTCGATGGACTATCACGTCTTCGTTGTCAGCCGCATCCGTGAAGCGGTGTCGCGTGGCGTGCCCAACCGGCTCGCGGTCGCCGAGGGCATCACCAGTTCGGCGGGCGTGGTCACCAGTGCCGCGATCGTGATGGTGAGCGTCTTCGCGATCTTCGGCACGCTGAGCACGTTGGAGATGAAGCAGTTGGGGGTCGGTCTCGCTGCCGCGATCCTGCTCGACGCGACGATCATCCGAGCCGTCGTGTTGCCCTCGCTCATGACGCTGCTCGGCGACGCGAACTGGTGGGCCCCGCGGTTTATGCGGCGGCCGGTGCGGGCGTCGTCGGGCGGTATGGCCGTCGCGGGGTCGGAGAGCGACGAGACCTCGCAACTGGTCGGTGCGCCCCGGTCCTGACCGGCTCCATCGGGCTCGGCCGGGTCGCACCTCAGCCGCCCCGGTCGAGTCGACTCAGCAGTGCCGCTTGGCGGCTTCGACAAAGCTGTCCTTGGTCATCACACTCGTCGCGCCGCCGGTTTCGTCGGCGCTGTCTGAGCGTGCCAGCACCGAGCCTTTGCGCAACGCACTCGTGCCGAGAGCTTCGCCCAAGGCGAAGGTCACCGGTCCGGCGACGTCGTTCGATGAGTTGTCATCGGCCGCGACGATTCCGGCTGTGAGCGAATAACTGTGGCGGCGGTCCAGCAGGTCGAGCGCACCCTCGGGGCGAGGATCGCCGACGGGTCCGGTGAGGATCACCGTGCCGCCGAAGTCGGGCGGGTTGGCCGGACGCGTCGTGGTGCTGGTCTTGGTGGTCTGATCGGTGAGGGTCAGCCAGTCGAGCCGGTCCTTCGGACAGACCGCGACGACCGCCACGAGTCGGCCGGCCGGGTCGATCGAGACCGCGATCCGACCGGCCGGTTCCTCGCTCGAGCAACCGGCGAGGGCTCCGAGGCAGAGCCCGATGGCGGACGCTGCCGCCCGCGTGCGTCGTCGAGGCACGATTGAGGTATGCCGCCATGCGGTCGGGACACGCCGCCACGCGGCCGGGACACAG
Source organism: uncultured Actinomycetota bacterium (assembly GCA_963736695.1). Classification (GTDB taxonomy): domain Bacteria; phylum Actinomycetota; class Actinomycetes; order Mycobacteriales; family Micromonosporaceae; genus CAVTPU01. The sequence continues at coordinate 1,069,782 of CAVTPU010000001.1, read as the reverse complement.
AGGGGGTGCGCCACGGCGATCAGGGTAGTCGGATCAGCCCCGCAGGCGCAGCCCGCGGGGGGTCGCCCGAAATCCGGCGGCGGTGAGCGCCTCATGCAGGCGCGACGACCGCGCCGCGTTGATCGCCGCGCCGTCGGCGCGTTCGACCGCGAGCGAGCCTAACGCCCCGCTGCGCACGGCCCCCGCGAGCGCGTGCGCCGCCTCGGTGATGCCCGGCGTGTCGTCCAGATAAGACAAAATGGTACGCCCACCGCGCTCCACATAGAGCGCCAGCGCCCCATCGACGAGGACCACCAGCGCCCCCGGCTTTCGACCCGGCCGATGGCCGGCGCTCCCGTCCTCGCCGTCAACCGCCCGGTCCGGCCACGGCAGCGCCGCCCCGAACGGATTCGCCGGGTCGGTCGCGGCGAGAACCATCGCCTCCCGTCGGCCGGGGGCTCCGGCCCCGGCCGCACCGGCCCCGGCCCCGCCGCTCCACCCGCCCGTGGCAGTCGTGGCCCCGGCTCGCAGCCGGTCGACGGCGCCGGGCACCGCGAACTGCGCGGCCCCGAGCCCCTCGATGAAGTAGCCGCGCCTTGCCACCCCTCGTTCCTCCATCGCGGCGAAGACCGGATAGACGCCGGCGAAGCCCCCGGCCGGGTTTTCGGCCAGCACCGCGCCGCGGGTCACGACACCGTGGCGTTCCAGCAAGGTCTCCGCGAGCGCAGTGGCACGTCGCGTGGGGTCGAGGTCGCGGTCGGGCAACCGATACCACCGACCAGCCGCAGTCGGCGGACCGGACCGAGCCGACAACAGAGAGCCGCCCCCGCGCCCCGCCGTCAGGCGTCCAGCCCCGAGTCCGGCAGTGCGATAGCGCGACCGGGGTGGGGCGGGCCGAGATCGGTGGGACCCGCCGCCGGCGAGCAGGGCCCGCAGCGGGGCCGGGGTGTCGTTGGCCACGAGGCCCGCCCAGACCAGCTCCCAGAGCGCCACGGTCAGGTCGGCTTCGGTGACGATCACCCCGGCGTCGGCCACCTGCTGTGCCAGTTGCCGGAAGAAGAGCGCCTGACCCGCCGCGAGCGCGTCGAGCAGCGCGAGGTGTGTCGGCCCGTCCGCCTGCTCAGAATCGGCCGCCGGCAGCACCAGCGGTGCGGAGTCGGCCCACGCGAACACAACCCACCCGTCGGACCCGGGAATCGACCCGTGTCCGGACCAGACGACGTCACCGGAGGCGCACAGCTCATCCAGGAACGCCGGGCTGTAGTCGGCGACCCGGGCCGGCAACACCAGCCGCTCCCATGCGGAGGCGGGAATCGCCACCCCTTGGAGCTGTTCGAGTGCGGCGGCGACCGCCTCGACACCCCGGCCGGGGCGGGTGCCGATGTTGTGCCACTGCGGCAGGAAAGCCCCGAACGCGCCCGGCGGCACCGGCTCGATCTCGCGTCGCAACGCCGCGAGCGAACGGCGGCGCAGCAGACGCAGCACCTCCACGTCACACCATTCGACGCCGCTGGCGCCCAACACAGTGGGGGTGAACTCGCCTGACGTCACACGCGCTGCGCCGGCCAGTCGGCGCAGCGCCTGCTCGACGACGACCACTCCGAGCCCGAATCGGGCCGCGCACGCCGCGGTGGCGAACGGACCCCGGGTGCGGGCATAACGCGCCACGAGGTCGCCGATCGGGTCCGGCCCCGACTCCAGATAGGCCGCGGCGACGCCGACCGGCAGCGCGGTGCCGAGCCCGTCTCGGACCCGGCCCGCGTCCTCTCCGACGATCCACCGGGCTTCGCCGGCGATGCGCACCTCGATGACGCGTCGGGCGGCGGCGAGGTCGGTGAGCCAGTCGATGGCGACTCCCCGCGCCGCGCACTCCGCCGTGGTCAGGTCGCCGAGAACCCTGAGCATCTCCACCACGTCGTCGGGGTCCCGCGGGGCGCGGGTGCCGTCGAGCCATTGAAGCCGGTGGTGGGTCTGCTCGACCACCTCGGGGTCGAGCAGGTCACGCAACTCCACCCGCCCGAGCAGCTCCCCGAGCAGAGCCGAGTCCAAAGCCAGTGCGGCCGCTCGCCGTTCGGCGAGCGGCGCGTCACCGCCATAGAGGAAAGCCCCGACATAACCGAGGAGCAGGGATCGGGCGAACGGCGAGGGTCGGGGGGTCTCGACCTCGGCCAGGCGCATCCGTCGGGTGGCGAGGTCTCGCATGAGTTGGACGAGTCCCGGCACGTCGAGCACGTCCTGCAGACACTCGCGGGCGGCCTCCAACGTCACCGGGAAGTCGCCGAAGTCGCGGGCGACGTCGAGCAACGCGGCGGCCCGTTGGCGTTGTTGCCACAGGGGTTGACGTCGGCGAGGGTCGCGGCGCGGCAGCAGCAGCGACCGGGCCGCGCACTCGCGGAACCGGGCGGCGAACATCGCGGAACCGCCGATCGACTCTTCGACGATCGCCGCGATCTCGTCGGGGTCGAAGAGGACGAGATCGGCTCCGGGTGCAGCGTCCGATCCGGTCGCGTCCAGCACGTCCGGCAGTCGCACGATGACGCCGTCGTCGCTGGGCAGCACTTGCGCCTCGACGCCATAACGTTGTGTGACCCGACGGCTGATCGCCAGTGCCCAAGCCGCGTTCACCTTGGCGCCGAGCACACAGTGCGCGACGAGTCGCCAGTCGCCGAGCTCGTCACGGAAGCGCTCCACCACCACCGTGCGGTCGTCCGGCAGGTGACGGGTGGCGGCCCGCTGATCGTCCACATAGGAAAGGAGGTTCGTCGCTGACCAGTCGTCCAACCCGACGTCGGTCAACTCGGTCTTCGCGCGCGCCGGATCCCAGCGGGCGATCGCCCGCAATTTCGCGCCGATCGCCCGGCCGAGCTCGACGGGTCGCCCGGGCTGATCGCCTTTCCAGAAAGGCATGCGGGCCGGCGCCCCGGGAGCGGGGGTGACAAGCACCCGATCAGGGGTGATCTCCTCGATCCGCCACGACGACGAGCCAAGCAGAAAGACATCGCCGACGCGGGATTCATACACCATCTCCTCGTCGAGTTCGCCCACGCGGGCGGCCGGGGTCGCCCCGGCGAGAAACACGCCGAAGAGCCCCCGGTCGGGAATGGTTCCGCCGCTGGTCACCGCGAGCCGTTGGGCGCCCCGTGCGGCGGTGAGCTCGTCGGTGGAGCGGTCCCAGATCACACGGGGACGCAGTTCGGCGAAGGCGGTCGACGGATAGCGGCCGCTGAGCATGTCGAGAGTCGCGGTCAGCGCCGAGTCCGGCAGGTCGGCGAATGGCGCAGCACGGCGGATCACTGCGGCGACCTCGGACACCGACCACGCTCGCATCGCCACCATCGCGACTATCTGCTGCGCCAAGACGTCGAGCGGGTTGCGGGGAAATCGCATCTCCTCGATGAGACCGGAGCGCATCCGTTCGCTGACCACGGCGCAGGAGAGCAGATCGCCCCGGTGTTTGGGGAAGACAACTCCCCGGGAGACCGCATCGACTTGGTGGCCCGCGCGGCCGATGCGTTGCAGCCCGGCGGCGACTGACGGCGGAGCCTCGACCTGGATCACCAGGTCGACCGCGCCCATGTCGATGCCGAGCTCGAGAGAGCTCGTCGCGACCACCGCAGGCAGGCGGCCGGACTTGAGCGACTCCTCGATGTGCGCCCGTTCCTGGCGGGCGACGCTGCCGTGGTGGGCGCGCGCGATGTCCGGGCTCGCGCCGTGCGCGAGCCCGGACTGGGCCATCACCTGTGCGGGGGCGAAGGCGAGAGCGGTGGTGGGGCCCTCGACCGGCGGTGTCGTGGCGGCCGCTGCCGCGATTTCGTTGAGGCGGGCGCAGAGCCGTTCAGCGAGTCGGCGTGAGTTGGCGAAGACGATGGTGGACCGGTGGGCGCGGATCAGGTCATAGATTCGTTGTTCGACCGCCGGCCAGATCGAACCCCGACGTGGTTCGTCCGCGGTGTCGGGGTCGGTCTCGTCGAGGCGGGTCATGTCGGGGACCGGGACTTCGACGCGCACCTCAATGCGCTTCGCACTGGTCGGCGCGACAACCTCGACGGGGGCCGCGCCGCCGAGGAACCGCGCGATCTCGGCGACCGGTCGCACGGTCGCCGAGAGGCCGATGCGCTGCGCGGGCCGGGGCAGCAGCGCGTCGAGGCGTTCTAACGACACCGCCAGGTGCGCGCCGCGTTTGGTGGCGGCGACCGCGTGGATCTCGTCGACGATGACGGTTCGCACGCCCCGCAGGGCTTCGTGCGCGGCCGATGTCAATAGCAGAAACAGCGACTCGGGCGTGGTGATGAGGATGTCGGCCGGCCGGCGGGCGAACGCGCGCCGCTCGTCCGCCGGGGTGTCTCCGGTGCGCATCGCGACGGAGATCTCGGGCGGCGGCACGCCGATCCGGTTCGCGGCGTGCCGAATGCCGGTCAGGGGGGCACGCAGGTTGCGTTCCACGTCGACCGCGAGTGCCTTGAGCGGGCTCACATAGAGCACCCGGCAACCTCGCTCGGCCGGTGGGGTGTCACCTGGTTGAGAGAGTTGGTCGAGCGCCCACAGGAACGCGGCGAGGGTCTTGCCCGATCCGGTGGGCGCCACGACGAGGGTGTGCCTGCCAGCGCTGATCGACCGCCAGGCCTCTCGCTGTGCCGCGGTCGGTTGTGCGAATGAGGAGGCGAACCAGGCGCGGGTCGCGGACCCGAAGCGGGCCATTGTCTCTTCCACAGTCGACTTCCTCCACCGCAGATTCTGGCCGGGTGCCCATCGTGTCGCGCACCTGTGACCTTTTCCATCGGGTGCCGGCGAGTCGATTGCTGGCAAATTGCATTGCCGAGCATGTCGACAAACGGGTAGTTTCGATGCAACTAGGCCGTTTGAGGCGTTTACGCCTCTCACTCACATCAACGACTCTGCCGTGCTGACTGATCCACGCTATCCGGGTGGCGCCGCCGCATCCACTGGGCGGCCGGCGTGTGGTGAACGTCGCCACGCGTGGCGACGCGGGGCTGAGGCGTGGTGAGAGCGAAAGGCGCGGCGCTGGCGAAGGCGAAATTCGCGGGGGAAACGCATGATAGTCAATAGTGGGCACGACGAGTCGAGGGTTCTGCTGCGTCAGGTCGAGAGTCGTTTGGAGACGTTGCGGGCGTTCCGGCATCACAGCGCGGTCGGCGGCGCGTCACTGGTCGGTTTCACGGATCGTGATATCGCGCACGCCGAGGAGATCGCCGACCGGTTGCGGCTGCTCGTGGCGCAGACGTCACAATCCAGCGCCGGGGAACGGGCCCGGGTGCGGGCTGCGGTGCACTATTTCGTGGGCCTGCACCGCGGTCATGGGCACAACAACCACGGACACAACGGCCATGGCCGCGATCGCCGTCGCCAGCGCAGCCTCGCCGAGGAATTGCGGGTCGTCAGCGACATGGTCCGGCAACTCGGTGACGGGATGCGTGCGGCCTAAAGCGATCAGCTCAGTGTCGCGGTGGCGAGCTTGACGCCGAAACCGAGAAAGATCGCCCCGACGCCGGCATTGAATCCATGGCGCAGCAGACGGCGTCCGCGCACCCGAGCGGCGAGATAGCCGCCGCCGAAGATGAGCACGCTGAGGAAGGCGAAGCTGCAGACCTGCAGGATCGTGGCGAGAAACAGGAACGTCACGAGCGGGCGTGGATAGGTCGGATCGAGAAACTGCGCGAAAAAGGAGATCATGAAAAGGATCGCCTTCGGGTTGAGCAGACTGATGAGCAGCGCCCGCCGAAAGCGGCGGACTGGTCGCCCATTGACGATCGGCGACGCGTCGCCGATCGTCGGGTCGCTCGCCCCGACCCGTGCGCTGGACCGCGTGTCAGTGGGCATCTCGCCCGTACCCGTCGATGGTTGTGTCGTCGGGTGTCGCCACTGACGCACAGCGTTGACCACCATGGAACCACCGACATAGGCGAGATAGACGGCTCCGGCGTATTTGATGACGAAGAACAGCGGTGGCAGCGCGTGCAACAGGGATGCGACGCCTGCGGCCGAGGCGCCCATGAGCACCCAGTCACCGACGAAGATCCCGGCGGCGGCGCGATAACCGCTGCGTACGCCGTGACGCGCGGCGGTGGTGAGCACGAAGAGCGCGTTCGGTCCGGGCAACAGGATGATCGCGATCGTGCCGAGGATGTAGGTGCCGATGTCGGTAACGCCGAGCATGCCCACCATCGTCGTCAGTGTTGTCGGGAAACGCGATCATCCGTCCTGGTCAAACGACTGTGCGGTTCGCCACTGCGATCAGTAGGTGCTGCGGATTCGCCTACGCCAAGTCGTGCGAAACACTCGATGGGGTCGAAACCTCCGCCCCGACCGACACATCGGGGGCGGCCGAGATGTGCGCGGCGGTCGAGAGATTCGGGTCGGGTTCGGGCGCTCCGATGACGACCCGCAGCGGGATCACCCCAGCCCAATGCGGGAGGGTGAGGTCCTCCTCCTCGTCGACCGGCGGTCCCTGACGGATCTTCACCGACACTTCGGTCAGGGGCAGGGCGAGCACCGCGGTCTCGGCGATCTCTTTGCGGGTCGGTGGTCGGGAGTCGTTCGTCCGCCCGGGGGTGACCCGTTCGACGAACGCGGTGAGCGCCCGGAGTTTCTCGTCGGCGTCGGTGACGAGTCGGGCTCGCCCGTGCACGATGACGCTGCGATAGTTGGCGCTGTGGTTCGTCTGCGAGCGGGCGAGCACCAGGCCGTCGAGGTGGGTCACCGCGACGGCGACCGCGAGCCCGTCATCGCCCCGCGCGTCGAGCAGCGGACGAGATCCGGTCGAGCCGTGCACGAACAGCGTCTGGCCGATCCGCACGTGCAGGGTCGGCAGGAGTCGGGGCTCTGGGCCGTGATCGCCGAACCCGACGAAACTGAGGTGACAGTGCCACGCCTCGTCGATGATGGCGTAGGCCAACTCCCGGTCATAAGACAGCCGGTTGGACTTGCGGGTGGCGGTGGTGCGCGGCGTCGGGGTGAAAGTGTGATCGGACACGCGGGTCGCCTCTTTCTCGTGCGGTGCGTCGGCCTGCTCCCGCCGCAGGGCTCGACTATAGGCCGCGTTCGTCGTCCCGCGGTCGAGTCGATCGTGCCGCGACCGGGGGAACGACGGTCGCATCGACTGTGCTGAGCGGGCATCGACCATTAGCCTGGCAGATATGGACCAGCACCTCTATGAGCCAGTGCACGAGGACTTTCGTACGCTTTGTCGTGAATTTCTGGCCAGAGAGGCCGTGCCATATCACGCCGAATGGGAGAAGATTGGTCTCGTCGACCGCGATATCTGGCGCAAAGCGGGGCAGGCTGGTCTGCTCGGCCTCGACGTCGACGAACAGTTTGGCGGCGGTGGCCAACAGGACTTCCGGTTCAACGCGGTTCTCGTCGAGGAGATCATCGAATCGGGCTGCTCGGGGCTCGGTTTCGGACTGCACAACGATGTCGTCGCGCCCTATCTGACCGAGTTGACCACCGACGATCAACGTCAGCGGTGGCTGCCGGGGTTCTGCTCCGGTGAGATCGTCACCGCGATCGCGATGAGCGAACCCGGTGCCGGATCAGACCTCGCGGGCGTGCGCACGACCGCCGTGCGCGACGGTGACTCCTATGTGATCAATGGGCAGAAGACCTTCATCACCAACGGGGAACACGCGGACCTCGTCGTCGTCGTGGTGAAGACATCGACCGATCAGGGGGCGCACGGCGTGAGCCTCATCGCGGTCGAGCGGGGAGCGCCCGGTTTCACCCGGGGTCAGCGGCTGGAAAAGGTCGGACTCAAGGCCAACGACACCGCGGAGCTTTTCTTCGACGACTGCCGGGTGCCTGCCGACAACCTCATCGGCACCGAAAACCACGGCTTCTATCACCTCATGAGCAACCTGCCCCGGGAACGGCTGAGCATCGCGGTCGCGGCGGTCGCCGCCGCCGAGGCGATCCTCACGCGGACGGTGGAATACGCGCGCAGCCGGGAGGCGTTTGGTCGGCCGATCGGCCGATTCCAGCACAACCGGTTTCTGCTCGCCGAGCTCGACACCGAGGTGACGATCGCCCGGACCTTCCTCAACCATTGCGTCGCCGAGTTCAACGCGGGGCGGTTGAGCATCTCCGATGCGGCGAAAGCCAAATGGTGGACCACCGAACTGCAGAACCGGGTCGCGGACCGGTGCGTGCAACTGCACGGAGGCTATGGCTACATGTTGGAGTATCCGGTGGCGAAGGCATGGCTGGACAGCCGGGTGCAGACCATCTATGGCGGCACCACGGAGATCATGAAGGAAATCATCGGCCGCGGTCTCGGCTTGTGAACGCGGGTGTCATGGTCGACGACGCCTCCGCGCGCGTCCGGATCCAACGGCGTGTGCTCGTGGTGCTGGTCACGACCCAGATCATCGGCGGCCTCGGAGTCACGATCGGGGTGGCGGTCGGCACCCTGCTCGCCGCAGCCATGGGCGGCACCAGCATCGCCGGGCTGGGCCAGAGTTCACTCGTGCTCGGGGCCGCAGCGATCGCTTTGCCGATCACCCGACTGATTCGAACCAGAGGCCGCCGGGCCGGGTTGGCTGCGGCCTATCTGCTCGGCGCGGTCGGGGCGGCGGTCGTGGTGGCCGCCGCGTGGGCGGACTGGCTCGCGCTGCTCTTCGTGGGGCTATTTTGTTTCGGCGGCGGCAGCGCCGCCAACCTGCAGGCTCGATATGCCGCGACCGACCTCTCCGATCCGACCCGCCGGGCACGTCATCTGTCCATTGTGGTCTGGGCCACCGCGGTGGGCGCGATCTCCGGTCCCAACCTCACCCGGATGGCCGGCGACGCGGCGGAGCGCCTCGGCGTGACCATCGCCGCGGTCGGTCTCTACGCCGCGCCGTTCGCCATGAGCGCGGTGGCTTTCACCATCGCCGGGGTGCTGGTCTTCGTGCTGCTGCGGCCGGATCCCCTGCTAACCGCCGAACGTCTCGGGGTCGAGCATCCGCCCGCTCCCGGCGAGCCACCGATGGCCGATCGCGGTTCGCCGGCCGTTGGCCTCCTCGCGGCGGCCCGTGAGGTGCGCGCGGACCACGTGGCCCGGCTGGGTCTCGCCGCCACGGCGATGGGGCATCTGGTCATGACATCGGTCATGGTGATGACGCCGCTGCACGTCACGGATGGGCGCCACGCCGGGGTCGAGACTCTGAGCGTCGTCGGCGTCATCGTGAGCCTGCACATCGCGGGCATGTATCTGGTGGCACCAGTGGCCGGCTGGGTCGCGGACCGGGTCGGTCGTCGGACGACGATCATCGGTGGTCTCGGGTTGCTGATCACCGGGTGTGCCATCGCCGGAACCGCCGGCCACGACCCAGGTCGGCTCAGCCTCGGACTGATCGTGCTGGGGGCCGGCTGGTCCGGCACGATGATCGGCGGGTCGACCCTGCTCACCGAGTCGGTCGGGCGGCACAACCGGACCGCGGTGCAGGGGCTGTCGGACTCGGTCATGGGCCTGGCCGGCATGGTCGGCGGTGCGCTGAGCGGTGTGATCGTGGCGTGGTCGTCCTATTCCGTGCTCACCGCACTCGCCGCCGTCGCGTTGGTGCCGTTGATCGCGCTCACCGTTCGACCAGTCGAGCCCGAGGTCGAGCCTGCCGGCTCGTTTAACATTGGCCCGCTCAACGCCGGCGGCGGCGGCCCGAGCGCGGATCCCTTGGCCGCTTCGCCGAGCCTCGACCAGTCTGCGGCTGCGCGGCCCGGATAGGGTCGTGGTCGGTGGTTGGCCTCGAGGAGGGAGCACACGCGTGCGGATGACGGATCTGTGGGCGCGGCTCGGCGAGACGTTCGGTGCCGAATATGCCGCGAGCGTCGCGCGCGATCAGGTGTTGACCCAGCTGGGCGGCCGAACGATCGAGCAGGCTCTTACCGCTGGTGAGGAGACCGTCACTGTTTGGCGTGCGGTGGTCGAGGCCTATCCCGACCGAGTTCCGTCCCGTCTTCGTTGACCTGGGGAAACGTCGCGGGTCGAGGCGGGAATCTCTCTCGAACAGGCGTACGCTGGCTCACGCTTGGCAGCGGTTGTCCACGCCCGGGTGACACGAGTTTTCCACAAGCTCGGCGTTGACCCTCGAATATGTCGCACGGGGCGCCTAGCGTGTGACCGCGTGAGCAAGCGACCGACAAAGACCGCGAACCCTGGGATGGCAAGCATGGCAACGGTGCCCGACCGTGAGAAGGCGCTGGGACTCGCCCTCGCGCAGATAGATAAACAATTCGGCAAGGGCTCGGTGATGCGCCTGGGCGAACGACCGGCGGTGCCGATGGCGGTGATCCCCACCGGATCCATCGCGCTGGACGTGGCGCTCGGAATCGGTGGCCTGCCCCGTGGGCGGGTCGTCGAGATCTATGGCCCGGAGGCCAGTGGCAAGACCACTGTGGCCCTTCACGCCGTGGCCAACGCGCAGAAGGCCGGCGGGATCGCGGCCTTCATCGACGCCGAGCACGCACTCGACCCGGAATATGCCAAGGTGCTTGGCGTCGACACCGATGCGTTGCTGGTCTCCCAGCCCGACACCGGCGAGCAGGCGTTGGAGATCACCGACATGTTGGTGCGATCCGGGGCGCTCGACATCGTCGTGATCGACTCGGTGGCGGCGTTGGTGCCCCGCGCCGAGATCGAGGGCGAGATGGGCGACAGCCACGTCGGCCTGCAGGCCCGGCTGATGAGCCAGGCTCTTCGCAAGATCACCGGCGCGTTGAACAACTCCAACACGACCGCGATCTTCATCAACCAGCTTCGGGAGAAGATCGGCGTCATGTTCGGCAGCCCGGAGACCACGACCGGTGGCCGAGCGCTGAAGTTCTATGCCTCGGTGCGGCTGGATGTGCGTCGGATCGAGAGTCTCAAGGACGGCACCGACGCGGTCGGAAACCGCACCCGGGTCAAGGTCGTCAAGAACAAGTGCGCTTCGCCTTTCAAGCAGGCTGAGTTCGACATTATGTATGGCAAAGGCATCTCACGTGAGGGCTCGTTGATCGATGTCGGCGTCGAGCAGAGCCTGATCCGCAAGTCCGGTGCGTGGTACACCTACGAGGGCGACCAGCTCGGACAGGGCAAGGAGAACGCCCGCAACTTCCTGCGGGAAAACCCGGATATCGCCGCAGACATCGAGAAGAAGATCCTGGAGAAGCTCGGCGTCGGCCAGACCCTCGACGCCGCGAGCGGTCCGCCCGTGGACTTCTGACCTGGTGAACCGACGAGGCGGTGCGGATAGATAGCCAGAGTCGCGAATGGCAGGGCGACGACGAGGACGGTCGGGGCGGGGCTGGGACGCGGCCCCACCCCGCCCCGACAGAGCACGACGAGACGATACGCCGTCAGTCGATTCGTCCGAAGCTTCGGACGAATCGACTGACGGGCGTCGAACCCCGCAGATAGACCCAGCCGAGCGGGCGAGGGAGATCTGCCTGCGGCAACTCGCCGTTCGGCCAAGAACCCGAGCCGAACTCGCGAAGGCTCTGCAGCAGCGGGACATTCCCGACGAGGTCGCGGCGGAGGTGCTCGAGCGCTATCGCGATGTCGGCCTCGTCGACGACGAGGCGTTCGCTCGGGCGTGGGTGAGCAGCCGCCACCACGGGCGAGGTCTTGCCCGACGGGCGTTGGCGCACGAGTTGTCCCGCAAGGGGGTGGCGCCCGGCGTCGCCGACGACGCGCTCGCCGAACTCGACGACGACACTCAGCTCACGACGGCCCGCGCGCTTGTCGTGCGCAGACTGCGCACCGAGCGTCCCGGCCAACGCGACGCGACGTTTCGCCGCTTGGTCGGGCTGCTCGCACGCAAGGGATATCCGGCCGGGGTGGCGATCGGCGTCGTGAAAGAGGCGATGGCGGAGTGGACGGAAGCCACGGCACAGCTGGATGAGATCGATCTCGATGTGCTCGCGGCCGAGGCCGAGACGGCGGCGGTCGATGAGGCAGATTCGCCGGGAAGTGGATGATCGGTTGCTGTGAGCCATCGGGCGATGGACCGAGCGTGAGGATTTTTTGTCCGCGCACGTGATCGGTTCGACCGATATTTCGGCAGGTGGGAGCAGGTGGGCAGAGCGTTTTGTTCGAGCCGAACGGTGGGTCTGGGCGGTACGGCCAGATCATGTGTCCTTGACCGAATGGACATGTGCGCCTAGCCTCAGCGGTACTGGGAAGTACGTCAAATCATTGCTGAATAACCGAACCACATAGAACGCATAACGAAGTCTTATCGATATTCCTGACCGCCCGAGACGATCGCGTCTGTGGCCAACCCCTGAGAGGTAAACGAGAGAGCACGAAACCCTGATCGGATGTCACTGCGACGCCACCCCGGCTCGAACCGCGCGCCAGCGTTGCGTTCGTCACGACCCGCCACATGTTCGCGGGCCGGTTGTGAGGCTTTCTGCTCGCGGCTGGGTCTTGTCGGCCGGTTCGTGACGGCCGGTTCGTGTCGACCCGGCAACCGGTCGAAGCCTCCATCGTGGACGAACGCCCGTTTTCTCACGTCGCCAGATTCGGCCTTCTCGCCAGATCCGGATGAGACCGGGCCGGGCTGCCATCGCGTGAGGACGTGATGGGTGAGACGTCAGGTGTCCGGTGTCCGCGATCCGCCAGGCCACGACCAACCAGCCGCCTTCAGATAGCACCTTCGGGTGTGGCCAGTCGGCACGGTGTGACGACTCCCCAGATCACGCGTCGCGTCGCGACGCCGACAGGGAGGAGGCGGAGCCGTGAGTTCGCTGGAGACAGTGCTGATCATCGTTGTGGTGCTGCTCGCGGTTGTGGTGACTGCGGGTCTTATGACGGCGTTCACGGTGATCCGACGGCTGGCCGCGTCGGCGGACGGTGCAGCGAAGGCGGCCTCGGCCACGCCCGCGGACCCCGGCATGAGGAAGCCCACGTCCGATCCACGGTCATCGCGACACATTCCAGGACCGCGTCGCCCCATCGCCGAATCACGCCACGACGCCATCACCGGTTCCGCGGCGAGCGCCACGGTCGACGAATCGGGCGGCTCGGACGACGGCCTCGCTGATCCGGCCAATGGCCGCCGCAGCGGCGCCGCGCGACCACGTGGTCGCGCACCCCGCAGGTCCGGCGGAAAGAAGAGCATCCCCGGCCTGCGCATGAGAACGCCGGCTCCCACACGAGCGAGCACACCACGGGCCACCGCAGTCCAGAGGGCGAGCGCGGTGGCCGAGACCACGGGACGCGGCGGAACCGCCGTCGGTGACGACCGTGGTGAGATCGCCGCCGCTCGCGCCGAAGCCGCGCGAATCCTCGAACAGGCTCGTGTCGACGCTGACGGCGTGCGGGAACGCACCCATGAGCGAGTCGCCGAGGAACGGCGGCGCGCCCTCGACGCGGCCCGGGAACAGGCCGAGCGGGAGGCCACCTCGCTGGCGCAGGCGATCGAGTCGCAGCGGGTCGAGGCGGAGCACCGGCAGCGCCGGCTCGACGAGCGAGACCAACGTGTCGCCGACGAGTCCGCGCGTCTCGCTGACGAGTCCGTACGTCTGGCCCAACGCGATCGGCGGCTCAGCGCAGCCGAGGCGGAGCTGGCCGAGCGTGTCACCCGACTCGAGGGGCGTGAGGCCCGACTCGTCGTGGCCGCCGACGAACAGCGGCGTGAGTTGGAACGCATCGCGGGCCTCACCGCCGATGTGGCGAAGGCGGAGCTGATCAACGCGATCGAGGTGCAGGCCAAACGCGACGCGGTGCTGTTGGTGCGCGGAATCGAGAGCGATGCCCGCGCCACCGGAGAGGCGCGGGCCCGCCGAGTGGTCGTCGAGGCGATTCAGCGGGTGGCGAGCGAACAGACCGCGGAGAGCGTCGTCAGCGTGATGCATCTGCCATCGGACGAGATGAAGGGGCGAATCATCGGCCGAGAGGGTCGCAACATTCGCGCCTTCGAATCGGTCACCGGCGTCAATCTCATCATCGATGACACTCCGGAGGCCGTGCTGTTGTCGTGTTTCGACCCGGTGCGGCGTGAGGTCGGCCGACTCACGTTGGAGAAGCTGGTTCTCGACGGTCGCATTCACCCGCATCGCATCGAAGAGATCTTCGAGACTGCCCGCACCGAGGTCGACAGGCTCTGCCTGCGCGCAGCCGAAGACGCGCTGCACGACGTGGGCATCACCGACATTCATCCGGACCTGATCACCCTTCTCGGGCGGCTGCGCTACCGCACGTCGTACGGGCAGAATGTGTTGAAACATCTGGTGGAGAGCGCTCACCTCGCGGGTGTCATGGCCGCCGAGTTGGGCATCGACGTGGCGCTGATCAAACGGTGCGCGTTCTTGCACGACATCGGCAAGGCGCTGACCCACGAGGTGGAGGGCAGTCACGCGCTCATCGGCGCCGACGTGGCTCGTCGGTGCGGCGAGATCGACGAGGTGGTGCACGCGATCGAGGCACACCACAACGAGGTGCAGCCGCAGACTATCGAGGCGCTGCTCACCCAGGCCAGTGACGCTTGCTCGGGCGGGAGGCCCGGCGCCCGGCGCGAGAGCCTCGAACTCTATGTCAAGCGGCTGGAGCGCATCGAGGAGATCGCGTCGACGAAACCCGGTGTGGAGAAGGTCTTCGCGATGCAGGCGGGACGGGAGATCCGGGTGATGGTGCGACCGGACGATGTGGACGATCTCGGCGCCGCGGTGCTGGCGAAGGACGTGGCGAAACAGATCGAGGACGAGCTCACCTATCCCGGGCAGATTCGGGTCACGGTGGTGCGTGAGTCGCGGGCGTCGGAGCTGGCCCGATGAAGACCAAGGCCCGTGGCGGAGGATCTCCGTTCGCCGACGACCCGTGGAACGAGATCGTTGACGGGCTCTGGATGGGCGGTCACTTCTTTGTCGTCGACGGGATGCTGACGCCGGTCGTTGCCGACGCTAGCTTCGACGTCGTCGTCAGCCTCTATCACCGTGACGGGCATGGCCCGCCGGCCGAGACCGAGGAACACTATCTCGACATCCCCGATGGCCCGCTCTCCAACGTGCAGCTTGACGCGGTCTGTCGGCTGGGGGAGGTGGTGCAGTCGCGGGTGCGTGCCGGTCAGCGGGTGCTTGTGCGCTGCCACGCCGGATATAACCGGTCGGGTCTGGTCATCGCGCACGCCCTGGTGCTGGGCGGCCACGACGTCAACGACGTGATCGACCTGATTCGCCGACGTCGGTCGAGGTGGGCGCTGTCCAACGAACTGTTCGTCGACTATCTCGTGACCGGGCTGGACGTCGCCGGGCTGCTCAGCGGGTTGTCAGTGTCGGACTGAACGGATCTGGGGCGGGGGGTGTCGGCGCAGCGTCGGGGCGACGCCCTCTGGAGAGTCGGTGTTGGGTGAATCGGGCCAGTCGCGACAGCGAATAGTTCACCACGATGAAGGCGACGCCGACGGTGACATAGAGCGGAATCGGATTGTCGAGCACCTGCACCGCCTGGCTCGCCACCCGCAGCACCTCTTCGAAGGAGATGATGAAGCCGAGCGATGTGTCCTTGAGCACCACGACAAGCTGACTGATGAGCGCCGGCAACATGATTCGAAAGGCCTGCGGGAGTAGAATTCGCCAGGTGGCCTGGGCGGGCGAGAGTCCGATGGCCGCCGCCGCTTCACGCTGGCCACTGGGCAGGCCGGCCATGCCCGATCGTAGGATCTCGCCGATCACGACCCCGTTGTAGATCGTCAGGCCGATCACGAGAT
The DNA here is from genome assembly GCA_963736695.1 of uncultured Actinomycetota bacterium. Lineage (GTDB taxonomy): Bacteria > Actinomycetota > Actinomycetes > Mycobacteriales > Micromonosporaceae > CAVTPU01. The sequence continues at coordinate 1,054,123 of CAVTPU010000001.1, read as the reverse complement.
ACCACAGCCCGGGGTTTCCGAGCACCGGCCAGTCGGCGTCTCCCACGATTGGCAGTGGTGACTGGCTGAGATCAAAGCCGAATGCTGGCAGGCCTCGGGCGACGAAGAAGATCGTGATAACGACCGGCAGCCCGCGGAAGACCTCGACGCTGACTCGCGTGACGACGTTGAGGAGCCAGGTCAGGCCCCGCAACGTCAGCGCCACCGCTGTGGGATAGCCGGCATAGCGCCGCTCGCGGATTGCCGCGAGCCAGGTCCGGGTCACCGCGAGCCACATGCCGACGAACAGCGACGCGAGGATCGCGAAGACTGCGGCGAGCAGGGTGTTGCGGATGCCGATGCCGAGCCGGTTCCACAGCAGCGCAAAAGTGGGGTCGGTGGGGTCGAGGATCGGCCACCACTTTTTCTCGGTGAACTGCCCATGCGCGGCGAGCGGTTGATAAACGAACAGATATCCGCCGGCGGCGATGAGTGTGGTCGCGACGAGGCTGGTGATGAGGGTGATCCGGCGGGTTCGCGGGCCGGGCTCGTCATAGAGCAGGCTGCTCATCGGGCCACCGTCCGGCGCTTCTCAATCAGGTCGAGCGCGATGCCCAACGGAACGGTCATGATGAGGTAGCCGACCGCGATGCCGATGAAGATCGGGATCAACGGAAGCCCCTTCTCCGAGGTGAGCGTGTCCGCGGCGGCGGAGAGGTCACCGACGACGCCGAACGCCCCCGCGAGTGCCGAGTTTTTGATCAACGCGATGATCACGGTGCCGAGCGGCACGATGGCGAACCGCCACGCCTGTGGCAGCACGACGAAACGGATGTTCTGGGTGAAGGTGAGTCCGAGCGACCGGGCCGCTTCGGCTTGGCCGCCGGGCACCGCGTTGACACCGCTTCGCAGCGCCTCACAGACGAACGCGGCGGTGTAGATGCTCAAAGCGACGACGGCGAACCGGAAATAGGGCAGGTCGGTGCCTAGTCGCGGGATGAGAGCGTCGAGTCCGGGGATCTTGAGGAAGTTCGCGTTGCTGCCGAGTTGCGGCAGGCCGAAGGCGGAGAGGAAGAAGATGACGGTGAGTGGCACATTACGCACGATCGTGACATAGGCCGTGCCCACCGCGCGCAGTGGCGGGATCGGCGACACCCGCAGCACCGCGAGCAGGGTGCCGAGGATCAGCGCACCGGCGACCGAGACCAGACACAGCTGAAGGGTGACGAGGAAGCCGCCGGCGAACACATCGAAACGCTCAATGAGAACGCCCACGTGCGACCTCGCCTCCCTTCAGCCGTGTCCGAGCCTGCGATATCAGTAGCGGTTGACCGCTGGGCCGGTCGGCGCCGAGGCGAGGTCCCCGATGGTGTCCTTCCACGCCTTGGCGTAGCGGCCATCGGCGTACATCTTCTCGAGCTGGTCGTTGATCCAGGTCCGGAAGACGGTGTCGTCCTTCTTGACCCCGATGCCGTAGGGCTCCTCGGTGAACGGTTTGCCGAGCAGCTTGAGCAGGTTCGGCTCCTTGGATGCGAAGCCGAGCAGGACCACGTTGTCGGTGGTGACGGCGTCGACCTGCTTGGTCTTGAGGGCGTCGACGCACTTGCTGTAGACGTCGAAGAGGACCAGCTGGGTCGCCTCGTCCTTGACGTACTCCTTGATCTTGCCGGCCGGGGTGGACCCGGTCACGGAGCAGACCTTCTTGGTGCCGTCCTTGAACGAGTCGGGACCGGTGATGCTGGTGTCGTCGGCGCGCACGAGGATGTCCTGGCCGGCGACGTAGTAAGGCCCGGCGAACGCGACGCGCTGCTTGCGCGTGTCGTTGATGGTGTAGGTCGCGACGACGACATCGACCTTGGCCTGCTCGATGTATTCCTCGCGCACCTTGGAGGTCGACTCCACGAACTCGACCTTGTCGGCGGCGATGCCGAGCTCGGCAGCGAGCGCCTTGGCGATCTCCACGTCGAAGCCGGTCGGTTTGCCGTCGAGACCCTTGAGGCCGAAGAGCGGTTGGTCGAACTTCGTTCCCACTGTGATCTTCTGTGCCTTGTTCAGTCGCTCCATTGTGGAGCCGGCAGGGAAATCCTTCGTGGTGCCCGTTCCGCCCGTTGTGTCGCCGGTCGTGGCGCTGCACGCGGCGGCGGCGAGTGTGACCGCCGCCGTCAACGCCACCGCTGCGATGCGTGTGAACCTCATCTGTTGCGTCTCCTCTGTTGTGCCGGCTGCGGTCATCAGTGCGTGAGAATCTTTGACAAGAAGTCCCGGGCTCGGTCGCTGCGCGCGGCGGTGAAGAACTCGTGTCGGGGGCGCCTCTTCCACGATCTGACCGTCGGCCATGAAGATCACCCGGTTGGCCGCGTGGCGGGCGAAGCCCATCTCGTGCGTCACCACGATCATGGTCATGCCGTCGCGGGCGAGCGAGGTCATGACATCGAGCACCTCGCCGACCATCTCCGGATCGAGGGCGCTGGTCGGCTCGTCGAAGAGCATCGCCGTGGGGCGCATCGCGAGCGCTCGGGCGATCGCGGCGCGCTGCTGTTGGCCGCCGGAGAGTTGCGCCGGATGCTTGCCGGCCTGATCGGCGATGCCGACACGCTCGAGCAGGGACAACGCGTGTTCGCGGGCGGCGGGAACCTTCTCTTTACGCACCTTGACCGGGCCGAGCATGACGTTGTCCAGGATCGTCATGTGGGCGAAGAGGTTGAACGACTGGAAGACCATGCCGACTTCGCTGCGCAGTCGGGCCAGCGCACGGCCTTCGTCCGGCAGCGGTTCGCCGTTGAAGCGGATCGTCCCGGAATCGATGGGTTCCAATCGGTTGATCGTGCGACACAAGGTGGATTTGCCCGACCCGGATGGGCCGATGATGACGACCACCTCGCCCGACCTGACCGTGAGTGACACGTCACGCAACACGTGCAGTGACCCGAACCGCTTGTTGATGGAGTCCAGCTCGATGACTGGTCGGTCCGGTCCAGTCACCGTGGCACCGCCCCTCAGGTCCGCCGGAAGCACTCCAGCGTTGTGCGGCAACTGTAGGGGACGACACATATGACTTGGCAATAACGGTGACGTTCTATCAGCTGAACGGTCGAGTGTCTCATCGGCTGATCGGTTGATGCGTCCGTGACGTCGCGGCCGGGAGGCTGGGCCCGACCGTCGAGTCGCCGATTCACCCCCTACACCACAAACCAGGGGTACGGCCAGCCGGCCGGGCAGACGCACGACCGGCGTAACCTGATGGGCACGATGAACGACGCCTCTCCCTCACCGAGTCCCGAGCCCATCCGCACCTATGAGGTGCGCACCTATGGGTGTCAGATGAATGTGCACGACTCCGAGCGCATCAGTGGTCTGCTCTCGTCGGCCGGCTATGTTCGCGCCGATCCAGGCACATCCGCCGACATCGTCGTCTTCAACACCTGTGCGGTGCGGGAGAACGCCGACAACCGCCTCTACGGCAACCTCGGCCACCTGCGGCCGGTCAAACAGGCCCATCCCGGCATGCAGATCGCCGTCGGTGGGTGCCTCGCGCAGAAGGACCGCAGCGAGATCGTGCGACGAGCGCCGTGGGTCGATGTCGTCTTCGGCACCCACAACATCGGTTCGCTTCCGGTCTTGCTCGAACGGGCTCGGCACAACGCCGCCGCCGAGGTGGAGATCGTCGAGGCGCTAGAGGTCTTCCCGTCGACGCTGCCCACCCGGCGAGAGTCGACCTACTCCGGCTGGGTGTCGATCTCCGTCGGCTGCAACAACACCTGCACTTTCTGCATCGTGCCGTCGCTGCGCGGCCGCGAGCAGGACCGTCGCCCCGACGACGTGCTCGCCGAGATTCGGGCGCTGGTCGAGCAGGGCGTGCTCGAGGTGACCCTGCTCGGGCAGAACGTCAACTCCTATGGCGTGCAGTTCGGTGACCGCTTGGCGTTCGGGAAACTGTTGCGCGAGTGCGGGACGCTCGCCGATGAGGGACTCGAACGCGTTCGGTTCACCAGCCCCCACCCGCGTGACTTCACCGACGACGTCATCGAGGCCATGGCGCAGACCCCCAACGTCTGCCACAGCCTGCACATGCCACTGCAGTCCGGCTCCGACGAGGTGCTCAAGGCGATGCGTCGGTCCTATCGCGCGGACCGCTATCTGAGCATCATGGAGAAGGTGCGTTCGGCGATGCCCGACGCGGCGATCACCACCGACATCATCGTCGGATTCCCCGGCGAGACCGAGGCCGACTTCGAGGCGACACTCGACGTTGTGCGGCGGGCGCGGTTCGCTTCGGCGTTCACCTTTCAATATTCACGCCGACCTGGTACGCCGGCCGCGACCATGCCCGATCAGGTGCCGCCCGCCGTCGTTCAGGAGAGGTACGAGCGGCTCGTCGCGTGCCTCGAAGAGATCACCTGGGCGGAGAACAAGCGACTCGTCGGCCAGGAGATCGAGGTGCTTGTCGCGGTCGGCGAGGGCCGCAAGGACACCTCGACCGGCCGCGTCTCGGGACGCGGCCGCGACGGCAGGTTGGTGCACGTGAGCATCCCCGACGGCGTCGCTCCCGACTCGGTGCGCCCCGGGGACGTGCTTCGGGCGACGGTCACCTATGCGGCCCCGCACCACCTCAACGCCGACGGGCCGCTGGTGCGACACCGCCGCACCCGGGCCGGTGACGTGTGGCAGGAGGCCCAGAAAGCGCCGGCCGCCGCGCCGGTCATGCTGGGCATGCCGACGATCGGCTCCCGCCCCTAGCTCCGCAGCAGGCTGGGTGATCGCTGCGGAGCTATCGGAAGCGGAGCGTCAGGAAGACTTCTCAGCGAGCGCGAGGATCTGACGTTTCTGCGTCAGTGCGCTCTCCGCTTGGCGTACCCGGCTCTGATCTCCGGCAGCCTGCGCCCGCTCCAACCGCGCCTCGGCCTCAGCCACCTGCGCCCGCATCTGCAGGAGCAACGGACTCGCATCAGGAGTGGTGCGCCGCCACGCCGCGTCGGACGCGTGCCGGATCTTGTCTTCGACGGCGCGCAGGCGTCGGTCGAGACCGGAGACGGCCTCTCGAGGTGCCCGGCCGGCGTCGTGCCAGCGCGACTGGATGTCACGCAACGCGGCCTGCGCGGCCTTGAGGTCGGCGTCGACGTCGATGGCCTCCGCTTCGACGAGCAGCGCCTGACGGGCCTCCACGCCGGCGCGCATCTGTTCGTCCCGCGCGGTGAACGCCTCGCTGCGACGGGTGAAGAACGCGTCCTGCGCCGCGCGGAAGCGATCCCACATGGCCTGTTCCACGTCGCGGGCTGCCCGCGGCGCGGCCTTCCACTGCGTCATGAGGTCCTTGAGCTGGTTCGCGGTGGCGGTCCACTCGGATGACTCGACGAGCGCTTCGGCGGCGGCGGCGAGCTCCTCCTTTTGAGCGGCCGCCTGCTTGCGCTGCGAATCGAGCCCGGCGAAGTGGGTGCCGCGGCGGCGGGCGAACGAGTCACGGGCCGCCGAATAACGCTTCCACAGCTCGCCGTCGACCCGCTTGTCGATGCCCTTGAGTGTCTTCCACTCGTCGAGGATCTCGCGCAGCCGATCGCCCCCGGACTTCCACTGGGTGGAGTTGGCCGCGATCTCCTCGGCCTCCTCGGCGAGCGCGGTCTTGCGGGCCGCCGCTTCGGCGCGTGCGGCGTCGCGGGCGGCCTTCGCCGCGCGCGGACCGCTCCTCCGCGATGGTGACGAGCTTGTCGAGTCGCGCGCCGAGACCGTCCAGGTCGCCGACGACGTGCGCGTCGTCAAGCGAGGCGCGCAGCCGTCGAAGGCTCGCGTCGGCCTGGCCTGGATCCGCGGCGCCGTTGGCCAACCGGGCTTCGATGAGGTCTACCTCGGTGACGATGTCGGCGAAGCGTCGCGCGAAGTGCGCCAACCCCTCCTCCGGAGTCCCGGCCTGCCAGGATCCGACCACCCGTTCGCCACCGGCCGTCTTGACGTAGACGGTCCCGTCGACGTCGACCCGACCGAAGGTCGTCCAGTCACTCATGTGCCCACCCTCGTAACCTTCCGGCTCGCCCGGACCCGCGCCGAGCGTCGCGCCGCCACAGCGCAGCAACGTGAACACTATGTGTCAGCGCCCCCGCAACGCGAGCCCCTTGATGCGGTGGGACGGAAACCATAGGTTCTTCTCCACGGCATTCTCACAGGTCACTGAGGGGGCTCGTCGAGCGGCGGACGCCTGTCGGTGACTCAGTGCGGCCGAACCGTGACCTTCGCGCAATCTGGAAACGCTCCCACGTCGATGGAGGCTACCGTACAGGGGTGTCTCTTGTCGCCGCCGCGCTCTGCCCCCATCCACCCGTACTCGTTCCCCAGATCGCCGCCGGCGCCGCCGACGAGCTGGCCGGGCTGCGGGAGACGTGCGTCACGACCGTCCGGCGGCTGGTCGGCGACGGGGTCCGACACCTGTGGGTGGTGGGTGCCGGCGGCGTCACGCGCGAACTGCCCGTCCCGCTGCGAAGTTCCTTCCACCCGTACGGGGTGCCGCTCGACGTCTGCATTCCGGCCGACCAGCCGCCGGCTCCACTGTGCGACCTGCCGTTGAGTCTGCTCATGGGGGTGTGGCTCGTGTCGACGGCGCTCGGCGACACCGCCGCGCGCGTGCGTCTGTGGTCGGTCGACGCCGCCGCCGACGCACAGACCTGCGCCGACGTCGGCGGTCGCCTCGCCGCCGACGTGGCCGGGCCGACCGCCCTGCTCGTGATGGCCGACGGTTCGGCGTGCCGGGGGGAGAAGTCGCCCGGCTATCTCGACGACCGAGCCGAGGAGTTCGACGCCGACGTGGCCGCCGCCGTCGTCGCGGCGAACCCCGAGCCGCTGCTCGCGATCGACCCCGACCTCGCCGACCGGCTGCGCTGTGGCGGGCGGGCCGCGTGGCAGGTGCTCGCCGGAGTGCTGGCCGCCACCGGTGGGCGGGAGGCGTGGCGCGGCGAGGCGCACTACGCCGACGCCCCATACGGCGTGGGTTATCTGGTCGCCAGTCTGGCCCGCGTGCGGGAGGCCGCGCTGTGAGCGGCGTACCAGGTCTGGGTCTTGCTCCGGTGGTGGCCATCGTGGGGCCCACCGCGGCCGGCAAGACCGCGCTGAGTCTCGCTCTCGCCGAGGAGCTCGACGGCGAGATCATCAACGCCGACTCGATGCAGCTCTATCGGGGCATGGACATCGGGACCGCCAAGATCACCCCCGCCGAACGCGGCGGGGTGCGCCATCACGCGCTGGACCTGTGGGAGGTCACCGAGACCGCGAGTGTCGCCGAATATCAGACTGTGGCGCGCGCCGCGATCGACGACGTGCGCTCCCGCGGACGGGTGGCTCTGCTGGTCGGCGGCTCGGGGCTCTACCTGCGGGCCGCGCTGGAGCGGTTCGAGTTTCCCGGCACCGATCCGGACGTGCGGGCGCGTCTGGAGGCCGAGCTCGCCGAGGTGGGGTCGGTGGCCCTGCACGCCCGGCTGGCGGCCCAGGATCCGGTCGTGGCCGACCGGATCCTGCCCACCAACGGCCGGCGCGTCGTGCGGGCGCTGGAGGTGTGGGAGATCACCGGCGAGCCGCTGACCGCCCGGTTGCCAGACCCGACGCCGGTCTATCCGGTCGTCACGATCGGAGTCGACCGGGACCCCGCCGAACTCGATCAACGCATCGCCGACCGGGTCGAGCGGATGTGGCTGCTCGGTCTGGTCGACGAGGTGCGTCGGCTCGAGGCGCACGGGCTGCGCGACGGACTCACCGCGAGTCGGGCCTTGGGCTATCAGCAGGTGTTGCGACAGCTCGACGGTTTGTGCCCAGCTGACCAGGCCAAAGCCGACACGGTGGTCGCGACCAGGCGTTTTGTTCGACGCCAGCGGTCGTGGTTTCGGCGCGACACGGGGGTGCGGTGGCTCAACGCCGCGAGCTCCGACCTTGTCGAGCGCGCCCGCGAAGTGGTGCGGGCGCCTGCGACCACCGGCCACGGTGCGGCACACTTGCGGTGATGCTGATGAACCTGACCGGGCTACCCTTCGCCAAGGGACACGGAACCGGAAACGACTTTGTCATCGTGCCCGACCCGCACGGCGCGCGTCCGCTCGCCCCGGCTGAGGTCGCGGCGCTGTGCGACCGTCACACGGGCATCGGTGGCGACGGGCTGCTGCGCGTGGTGCGCACGCGGGCGGTGGCTGAGGTCGCTGGCGCGGCCGAGGACGCCGAGTGGTTCATGGACTATCGCAACGCCGACGGCAGCCTCGCGCAGATGTGCGGAAACGGTGCCAGGGTCTTCGCCCGCTATCTCGTCGAGTCCGGTCTGGCCGCCGGCGACCAGGTGTCGATCTGGACCAGATCCGGACGGGTGACGGCGACCGTGCACGACGACGACGTATCGGTGACGATGCCGGTGCCGACGGTCGGCTCCCCGAGCGTCGCGGCACTCGCCGGTGTTGACTTTCCGGGAACCGCGGCGACCTGCGGCAACCCCAATCTGGTCTGCTTCGTCGACGAGCCGGGCCGGCTCGATCTCACCGGGCCGGTGCGACTGGACCGAGCGGCTTTTCGGGCCGGCGCCAACGTGGAGTTCGTGGCACGGCTCAGCCGCAACCGGGTGCGGATGCGGGTCGTCGAGCGCGGGGTCGGCGAGACCCTCTCATGCGGCTCGGGTGCGTGCGCGGTGGCGGCTGTGGTGTTGCACGAGTCGGGGCGGCGGCGTGGCGAGATCATCGTCGACGTGCCCGGTGGTCGGCTCCGGGTGCGCCTGAGCGGCGATGAGTGCCTGCTCACCGGGCCCGCGACGATCGTCGCGAGCGGCACGGTGAGACTGCCGGCCGGCTCCCGACGGCTACGATCTGCGCCGGTTGCGGCGTAGTCCGACCAGGCCCGCGAGCACGAGTCCCAAGCCGCCGACGGCGGCGGCGATCGCACCATAGCGTGCGGGGCCTGTCTCGAGCCACGTCTGTCGAGGCTCGGGGTTCACCGCCGCTGCGGCCGTCGCGGTCGGGTGCAGCGCCTGGACCGTCGACGGCGGATAGCGGCGCAGCGCGGTCGGCCCGGCCTCGTCGCTGACCGTGACGAACGCCGAACCGTCCACTGTGTAGGTGATCGCCTCGCCCTGTCGTTCGTCGGGCAGCACGGTCACCCGCGGCCGCCCGGACGTGATGGCCTTGACGAGGTCTCCGCCGGGCACGTCCCATTCATAGGCGGCGGTGTAGGTGCGAAGCGTCACCCGACTCCGGTCGACGGTGGTGGCCGCTCCGGTGACGAGCAGTTCGCCGATGTCTCCGAGGCTGTTGTTGATGCCGGTCGAGACGGGCGCGAATTCGCCGACTCGGCGCAACGGAACCCCCTCGGCGGCGCTGGCGACCAGCGGGCCGGTCGGCTGATAGAGGCCGGCGCGGCCGTCGATCTCCTTGGTGATGATGATCGGCTGGCCGTCGGCGGTGAGAAGCAGAGCCTCGGCGTCGTGCGGGCCGTCGGGATAGGCGAGGCGGTGGATCACGGGTGTCCCGCCGCTGGCCGGCACCCGCCACAACGCGATGGTGCGGCGGCGTTGCGGAGCCGTCACGTTGTCGCCGATGTCGGCGACCCACACGGTGCCGTCGCGAGCGACCCCGACATCTTCCGGGTCGCGTGCCGCAGTCGGATAGGACACGGTTCGGGTGATTGCACACGTCTGGTTGAGCCAGAAGATCCGGGTGCGGGCCGGGTCGGTCTGGCTGTCGTTGATCGCGACATAACCTCCGTTGATCGCGACGAGTCCGGAGAGCTCCACCGCCCGCGGATCCTTGACCACGCAGACATCCACCCCGGCGGTTTCCCGGTGGTTCGGTGCGGTGGGGGTCGCGGTCGCCGAGACCGATCGTGGCGGTGGTGCGCCGAGTTCGGTGGCGGCTCCTCCGAAGGCGAAGGGCTGCCAGGCGCCGGCGAGAACGGTGAGGGAGGCCAGCACGTGTCGCATGCCGAACAGTCTGGCAGGTCGCCCGCCGGCCGTGGGGTTGGGCGAAGCGGGCAGACCACGAGGCATGGCGATCGGCAAAGTATGGTGCGCGACCGGCCCCAGCCGTGGCACCATCGCAGGCGATGAACAACAAGACTGTCATGCCAGAGTCCGAGCACTTCCACGCGGGCGATGTGAGCCCCACCGCCGGGGATTTCGAACGAGAAGAACGACACGCGTTGCGGCGGGTCGCTGGGCTCTCCACCGAGCTGACCGATGTCACCGAGGTGGAATACCGCCAGCTGCGGTTGGAACGTGTGGTGCTCGTCGGGGTCTGGACCGAAGGCACCGTGGCCGACGCGGAGAACTCGCTGGTCGAGCTGGCCGACTTGGCGCACACGGCCGGGTCGACCGTGCTCGAGGGCCTTATCCAGCGGCGAGGCCGACCCGATTCGGCGACCTTCATTGGCCGCGGCAAGGTCGACGAGTTGCGCTCGGTCGTCGTCAGTACGGGCGCCGACACGGTGATCTGTGACGGCGAGCTGTCGCCGAGCCAGCTGCGCACCCTGGAGCAGGAGGTGAAGGTCAAGGTCATCGACCGCACCGCGCTGATCCTCGACATCTTCGCCCAGCACGCCAAGAGTCGTGAGGGCAAGGCGCAGGTCGAGCTAGCCCAGCTGCAATATTTCCTGCCCCGGTTGCGGGGTTGGGGTGAGGCGTTGTCCCGGCAGACCGGCGGCAGCGGCCGGGGCGGTGGCGCGGGCGGCGGCGTCGGCCTGCGCGGTCCCGGCGAGACGAAGCTGGAGACCGACAAACGACGCATCCGCACCCGCATCTCCCGGCTCAAGCGGGACATCGCCCAGATGCGCACCGTTCGGGACACGAAGCGGTCGAGTCGCCGCCGGCACGCGGTGCCGAGTGTCACGATCGCGGGCTACACCAACGCCGGCAAGTCTTCGCTGCTCAACCGGTTGACGGGGGCCGGGGTCCTCGTTGAGGACGCGCTCTTCGCCACCCTGGATCCGACCACTCGACGGGCGCGAACCGCCGACGGGCGGGTCTACACCCTCTCCGACACCGTCGGTTTCGTGCGGCACCTGCCGCACCAGCTCGTCGAGGCGTTCCGGTCCACTTTGGAGGAAGTCGAGCAGGCCGACCTGGTCGTGCATGTCGTTGACGGAGCCCACGCCGATCCACAGGAGCAGGTTCGGGCGGTCCGCGAGGTCTTCGCGGAGGTCGGCGCGCAGGCCGTACCGGAGCTGTTGGTGATCAACAAGTGTGACCTCGCCGACGACGAGAAGCTGCGTGAGCTGCGCAGGTTGTGGCCTGAGGCCGTGTTCGTGTCGGCGCACTCCGGAGCCGGTGTCGACCAGCTTCGGACCTTGGTGGAGGCGCGACTGCCCCGTCCGGCCGTGGAGATCTCGGTCACTGTGCCCTATGACCGGGGTGACCTCGTCGCCCAAGTGCACGAAAACGGCGAAGTACTGCGTTCTCGGCACACCGAGGCAGGGGTCGAACTCCATGTGCGGGTCGATGAGCAGCTCGCCGTGCAGCTGAGACCATTTCTTGGTACGACTGACGGGGAATGGGAGTCCGGAAATGACGCAGCATAGTGTAGTGGTTACGTCGCCCTAAGTTATGTGGCGAATGCGGCTACGCAGTTTGACAATAATTCTGTCAGACTGAGGGCCATGCGTCGTCACCTCTCCCGGCACCCGGGGGCGCCGTCCCTCGCGGTCGGCGCCGTCGCCGCGTTGGGCGCGACCATCCTCGTCATCCTCGGCTGCGTCTCGCCGGCCGTCGCCACCGATCGCGGCCCGGTCTGGGCCGCGCCGACCGCGACTCCCAGCGCCGGGTCATCCAGCGGAACCAGCAATATTGGTGCCGCGACGGCCGGAAAAGCGACATGCACGGTGAGCAGCACCTCGCTCAACGAGATCACTGGCATGGTCGCGTCCAACGACAGCGTCTATGTGGTGGAGGGCGGGCGGACCGAGCAACCGTCCAACCTCAAGATCTATACCCTGGACAGCAAGTGCAAGTCGACGGTCGCGACGTTCAGTCCACCCGATCCGGTTGACCCACAGGACCTCGCACTCGGCGCGGACGGCGCGATCTGGGTCGCCGACGTCGGCGACGAGAAGGGCGACCGGACCCGAGTCGCGGTGGAGAAGGCGGTTCCCGGCGAGAGCAAAGCGGCCATCTATCGACTCACCTATCCCTCCGGTGGGAAAGCCGACGCCGCGGCGATGCTGCTCGACAAGGGCGACGTGCCGGTCATCATCACCAAGAAGGGCGGGATTTTCCGGCCGACTGGCGCGCTGGTCGCCGACAGCACCACCAAGATGACGTCGATGGCCAAGGTCGGCACCTTCACCCCGATGAACACGGGCACGCAGAATCCGCAGGGCGCGATCGGCGAGTCCCTGGTCACGGGCGCGGCGAAGTCGCCCGATGGCAGCAAGGTCGTGATTCGCACCTACTCCGACGCCTACGAGTTCGACGTGACCGGTGGTGACGTCGTGGCGGCGGTCACCTCATCGACTCCTCGGGTGACCCCGCTGCCCGATGAGAAGCAGGGTGAGGCGATCTCCTACAGCGCTGACGGCGCCTCGTTCCTCACACTCTCCACCGCCAGCAAACCCGCCCTGTTGCGCTACACGCCGTTCGTGCCGCAAGCGGCGCCTACAAGCGGGGCCAGCAACCCCGCGCAGGAAGCCCCCGGCGCCGACCAGAGCTGGTTCGACAAGATCAGCTTCTCGCAGTGGACCCGCATCATCGCGGCGGTTGGCGTGGTCGGTCTCGTGCTCGCGATCGCCGGCATCGTCGGCATTCGGCGCGCTCGTCGACGCCGGCTCGAGGACGATGACGACGATGACGACTACTACGACGACTACGACGAACAACCGCGCGGTCGGGGCGGCCGCGACGACCATCAACGCGCCGGCGACTACGCCGACGGACACGACGACTATGGCTACGCCGCCGACGGATACGGTTCGAACGGCTATGGCTCCAACGGCTATGGCTCCAACGGATACGGTGCCGACGACCCGGGCTACGCGCCGACGACCGGCTTTCAAGCCGACGGCTACGCCGCCGCCGGGGCGGGCTACGGAGCCAACGCCTACGGGACGCCCGCGCAGGGCGGGGTCTATGGCGCCAGCCAGCCCTACAGCGGCGTGCCGAACAGCAGCACGCCGAGCAGCCCGGTGCCGCAGAGCGGTGGACAATACGTCGCCGGTCAGCCTTACAGCGGTGCGCCCTATAGCGGTCAGCCCTACAGCGGTGCGGCACCCTACAGCGGTCAGCCTTACAGCGGCGGTGGCACATACGGATCCCCGACGACCTATGGCGCGGGCGGTGGCGGCTACGCCGCACCGCAACAGCCCTACAGCGCGGTTCCGGCCAGCCAACCCGCACATGGCGGAGCTGACTACAGCCAGTCCTACGCCGCGGATCAGCCTTACGCGGCCACCGATCAGCCCTACGCCACTGGGGGCCAGGCCTATGGTGCGCAGCCCTATGCGGATGCCGGCTACGGCGGCCAGGCCTACGGAGCACAGTCCTATGCGGATAATGGTTACGGGGCGCAACCCTATGCCGCTGACCAATACGGCCAAGACTCGTACGCCGCGGATCAGTCTTATGCGGCCGATCAGTCTTATGCGGCGGACCAGTCCTATGCCGCTGACCAGTCCTATGCCGCGCAGCCGTACAGCGGTCAGCCCTACAACGGCCAGCCGTATAGTGCCGACCCCGCTTACGGCGGGCAGCCCTATGGCGGTCAGCAATATGGTGGCTACGACGAGGACTTCGACGCCCGAGACGGTCGTCGCCGCTGATCAGACCTGACGCGGCATCAGATCCGACGCAAGACAGCGACGACTTTGCCCAGGATGGTCGCGTCGTCGCCGGGAATCGGGTCGAACGCGGGGTTGTGCGGCATCAACCAGACGTGACCATCGCGATGGCGATAGGTCTTCACTGTCGCCTCGCCATCGAGCATCGCGGCAACGATCTCGCCGCTGTTGGCCGTGGGCTGCTGGCGCACGACGACCCAGTCGCCTTCACAGATCGCGGCGTCGAGCATCGAGTCGCCCTTGACCTGAAGCATGAAGAGTGTGCCCTCGCCGACGAGCTCACGAGGAAGGGGAAAGACCCCCTCCACCGACTGCTCGGCGAGGATCGGGCCGCCCGCTGCGATTCGTCCGAGCACCGGAACATACGCCGGGGCGGGGCGGGCCGCGCGCACGGCTTCCTCCTCGTCGAGCGCGAGTTCGCTCGGTGGCCGCACGTCGACCGCACGGGGCCGGTTGGGGTCCTTGCGCAGATAGCCCTTCTTCTGCAGCACGCCCATCTGATAAGCCACACTGGACGGTGAGACGAGACCGACCGCCTCGCCGATCTCCCGCACGGTGGGCGGATATCCGCGCCGGTCGACGGTGTCGCGGATGTAGTCGAGGATTTTGCGTTGACGTTGAGTGAGATCGGCGGCGAAGACCTCGGGCAGCGAACTCACCACGGCCTCGACCGCACGCAGTTCGGCCGGACCGCCGCGGCGGCGCATGCGAGCACCGGCGCCCTGACTCACCCCAGTGGACACCGCCGGCCCAGTGGGCACCGTTGGCCCAGTGGACACCGTCGACGCGTCTCCAGCGATGGGCCGGTCCGTGCTAGCCACGTCACTCCTCCTCACATCACCGGTCTGTGCGCCGGCATGGTCATGCGATGGGCGGTTGATGCCTTCTACGACCGTATATCCTCGCCCGTGATTTCTCAAACAACTGTTCGACCGATGTGGCGTGGCCGTGCATCCCCTCGCGCACCGAGGCTCGCCGTGACGACTTCGCGCGGGGCGCACTGGGTGACTACCCACCGTGTGCGTTGTTGGCGCGGCGATTCGATGGTGTCGTGCGACACGCCTGGGTCTGTTGATTTGCATGAGACCTGCCGTCAGACTAACGTCCACCACAACATCTAGTAGTCACATGGATGTGAGTAACCCACAGATTGGGTTCACGTTATCGGCAATTCGGGCGGACACGCCCCTGTCGGTCGATCGGCGTGGCCGGATTCGCTGTGCCCGCGCGTCGCGCGTACGGATAAATCGCCCCGAAGGAGGTCACGATGCGTTGTCCCTATTGCCGGCATCCGGACTCTCGCGTTGTCGACTCCCGCGAGGCCGAGGACGGCGCGTTGATTCGCCGTCGCCGGTCCTGTCCCGAGTGTGGACGGCGCTTCACCACAGTCGAAGAGGCGGTGCTGGCGGTGGTCAAGCGCAGCGGCGTCACTGAACCGTTCAGCCGCACGAAGATCGCCTCCGGGGTTCGCAAGGCGTGCCAGGGGCGCCCGGTGGGCGACGACGCGCTGGCCCTGTTGGCGCAGCGGGTCGAGGAGGCGGTGCGGGCTCGCGGGGTCGCCGAGGTGCCGAGCCACGAGGTGGGGCTGGCGATCCTGGGGCCACTGCGCGATCTGGACGAGGTCGCCTATCTGCGTTTCGCGAGCGTCTACCGCTCGTTTGAGTCCTTGCGTGACTTCGAACGTGAGATCGCCGCGCTGCGCCTCGCCGCACCCGAGCCCGACACCGCGACCGGGGTCGACGACGACCCGGACGACAAACCGATGCCCGTACGCCCACGTGGCGACGCGGCGAGCGTGGATGTGTCCTGAAGACGCGGGGAAATAGCGGAAATCCGCAGTCGACAAAGCTTGTGACGGCAGAGTAGGACCCATCCGGACAACCCTTGGGATGTCCGGGAGAAGAGGAGAAAGCAATGACGCGGGCTGTGGGCGCATCCGGTGCGGGGGAGGCGGGGCCAGTGCAGAAAGGGCGGGGCAAAGCCGCCGCCGGGCTGCGTGTCGAGCGGGTCTGGACCACTCCAGGTGTGCACCCCTACGACGAGGTGAGTTGGGAACGCCGCGACGTGGTGATGACCAACTGGCGGGACGGGTCGGTTAATTTCGAACAGCGTGGTGTGGAGTTCCCGGACTTCTGGAGCGTCAACGCCGCCAACATCGTGACCACGAAGTATTTCCGTGGCGCCGTCGGAACCCCGCAGCGGGAGACCTCGTTGCGTCAGCTCATCGACCGGGTGGTCGGCGCCTATCGGCGGGCCGGCGTCGAGGGCGGCTATTTCTCGACCGACGCCGACGCGGAGGTCTTTGACCACGAGCTGACCTGGATGCTGCTTCACCAGGTCTTCAGCTTCAACTCCCCGGTCTGGTTCAACGTGGGCACGACGTCACCGCAACAGGTCTCGGCCTGTTTCATCCTCTCGGTCGACGACTCGATGGACTCCATCCTCGATTGGTACAAAGAGGAGGGTCTGATCTTCCAGGGCGGTTCCGGGGCCGGGGTCAACCTGTCGCGCATCCGGGCCTCCCGGGAGTTGCTCTCCTCGGGCGGCACCGCGTCCGGTCCGGTGAGTTTCATGCGCGGCGCGGACGCGAGCGCGGGAACCATCAAGTCGGGTGGGGCGACCCGTCGCGCGGCGAAGATGGTCATTCTCGACATCGACCACCCGGACGTTGAGGAGTTCGTCGCCACCAAAGCCCGCGAAGAGGACAAGATCCGCGCGCTGCGGGACGCCGGCTTCGACATGGACCTCGGCGGCAAGGATATCGTTAGCGTTCAATATCAAAACGCCAACAACTCCATTCGGGTCTCGGATGAGTTCATGCGTGCCGTCGAGGACGGCACCACCTTCGATCTGGTGGGCAGGCTCGACGGCCGGGTCATCGAGACGACCGACGCCCGCCGACTGTTCCGGGTCGTGTCCCAGGCCGCCTGGGAATGCGCCGATCCGGGCATTCAATATGACGGAACCATCAACGAGTGGCACACCACACCCGAGAGCGGACGGATCACCGCCTCGAACCCGTGCAGCGAATATATGTCGCTGGACAACTCGTCGTGCAACCTCGCATCGCTCAACCTGATGAAGTTCCGTCGCGACGACTCCACGTTCGACATCGACAAGTTCGTCGCGTCGGTCGAGTTCGTCATCACGGCGATGGACATCTCCATCGGCTTCGCCGACTTCCCGACGACGAAGATCGGCGAGACCACCCGCGCCTATCGTCAACTGGGCATCGGTTATGCCAACCTCGGCGCCCTGCTCATGGCCAGCGGCCTGCCCTATGACTCCGATGCGGGGCGTTCGGTCGCCGCCGCGATCACGTCACTGATGACCGGTGCGGCATATCGGCGCTCCGCGGAACTCGCGGCGGTCGTCGGCGCGTACGACGGTTATGCCCGTAACTCCGATGGACACAAACGCGTCATGCGCAAGCACTCCGCGGCCAACGACACCATTAGGCCGCACGCGTTGGCGACCGGCATCGCCCGCGAAGCCACCCGGCAATGGCAACAGTGCCTCAAACTCGGCGACAAACACGGTTATCGCAACGCGCAGGCGTCGCTGCTCGCGCCGACCGGCACCATCGGCCTCATGATGGACTGCGACACCACCGGCATCGAACCGGATCTCGCCCTGGTGAAGTTCAAGAAACTCGTCGGCGGCGGGTCGATGCAGATCGTCAACCAGACGGTGCCGGAAGCCCTGCGCCACCTCGGTTATCCCGAGGAGCAGGTTGAGGCGATCGTCGAATATATCGGCGAGCACGGCCACGTCGTCGACGCTCCCGGGCTGAAGACCGAACACTATCCGGTCTTCGACTGCGCGATGGGGGAGCGCACGATCGCGCCGATGGGACACGTGCGCATGATGGCCGCGGCGCAACCGTTCCTCTCCGGCGCGATCAGCAAGACCATCAACATGCCGGAGGACGCGACGATCGAGGACGTCGAACACGTCTATATGCAGGGATGGAAGCTCGGCCTCAAGGCGCTGGCGATCTATCGCGACAACTGCAAGGTCGGGCAGCCGCTATCCAACGCCAAGGCCAAGAAAGAGGTCGAGAAGGCGTCCGAGCCGCAGCGGGTCGTCGAATATCGACCCACCCGGCGTCGGCTGCCGAAGAAACGTCCATCGGAGACAGTGTCGTTCTCGGTGGCGGGCGCCGAGGGATATCTCACCGCGTCGTCCTATCCCGACGATGGCCTCGGCGAGTTGTTCCTCAAGATGTCGAAGCAGGGTTCGACACTCGCCGGCGTCATGGACGCGTTCTCGATCGCCATCTCGATCGGGCTGCAATACGGCGTTCCGCTGGAGACCTTCGTCAGCAAGTTCACCAACATGCGGTTCGAACCCGCGGGCATGACCGATGACCCCGACATTCGGATGGCGGCGTCGGTGATGGACTACATCTTCCGTCGGCTCGCGTTGGACTTCCTGCCGGTGGAACGCCGGGCTGAGCTCGGCATCTTCACCGCCGCCGAACGTGCCGCCCAGGCGCGTGCCGAGGCGGCCGGGGAGGACTTCGACATCGCCGCCTTCGTGGCCGGCCAGAGTGGTGGCCCCGTCAAGCAGATCACCTCGACGGCGCAACCGACCGCTGAGGCCACGGTGGTGGATAAGCCGACCAATGGTGTTCGACCGGCACACGAGGTCGGCTCCTCGATGGAGCTGCTCGAGCGGGTGCAACACAAGGCGGCCGACGCGCCGCTGTGTCTGACCTGTGGCACGAAGATGCGTCCGGCGGGCAGCTGCTATGTCTGCGAGGGGTGCGGCTCGACCAGCGGCTGCAGCTGAAAGTCACTGTCCGGTGTGATCGCCACTGTCCGATGCGATCACACCGGGCCGCCGGCCGTCGAGCGCGACGAGTGGGAGGTCCATGTTCGCCGGGATCGAGGCGCGGTCGGTGGGCAAGGTGAAGTCAGGCGGTAAGCCCGGCACCAACTGGATCGGGCGGCTGCTGGAGGTAGTCCGGTCGGAACTTGTCGCTGTCGAACTGGGGCTCTCCTCGGCCGCGAGCTCATGAGCACACTCATCGCTCATGAGCTGATGACGCTCGGGAGTCGCAACCCACGGATCGGTGTCGACTGGGAGAGGCGCCCCAGCCGTTACCTAACCATCGACGGCGTACCTGCTTACCAGATCGCATACTCGTGCGGCACCTGCGGACTTGTCCTGCGTCGCGAACCGGGTGCGCCGAGCGGACTGCTATCGGCTACCGACGTTCGAGATCGTCTCAACGCTGGGCTGGATGGACTCGACACGGACGTCATCGATACTTTCGCTGGCCAGCTGCCGCGCGGTGACTACCAGGTGATGCTCCTGGATACGAAGCCTGTGCTCGCCGCGCCCGGCTCAGCGGGCGACTATTTCTCCGTCGACGGACCGGCAGGCTGGCGCAATGAGGAGTTCGAGTACTCCATCGATCCTGCTAATACGAGCTACTACCGGCTCGATCGTCGAAGTGTCGGCGAGTATGACGAACTCTTCGAGTTCGCCGTCCCCATGAGCGACCCGACAGAGCTGGACGCCGATGTCGTCGAGCGGTACTCCAGCGCGTCTGGCCGACCGACGGCCGTTGCGTTCGGGCTTCTCGATATCGAAGGGCCCTGGTTCAGACAGGAACGGCATTGGGGTCTGTTCCACTTCCTGCTCGACGGGCACCACAAGACCGCGTCCGCGGCGGCCAACAGCGGCTCGATCAGGCTGCTCACATTCGTCTCGGCTGGCGATGCGATGGCTTCCGACGACGAACTGCTGCGCCTCCCAGAGATCATCAGCGCTGACGAGGGCGACCGATGACAGCGGCGGTAGCTTCTGACGGGGTCGCCCGAGTCTTCGAGCATCCCGAGGGCGAGCCAGAGGCCCTACGCGGGCCAGTGGACGGTCTGGAGAAGCTGCCCGGACAACACCAGCTGCTGGGCTGGCACCTCGATCGGCGAACGCTGGAGTTTCTGCGGATCACAGGCGCAGAGCTGGACATCGACGAATATGCCTACGGCTGAATCGCTGTCTGGGGCGATCGCACCGAGCCACCGCAGGGCTGGGGTGCCGGGCCACATGGTCCAGAAAAGCGATAGCGGTCAACGCCGCCGGATGACATCCTCGCCATCGTGTCTGACCATCCTCGCCGCGTGCTGCTCGTCGGCGACGTGCACGGCGAGTTCGAACTGCTCGCCGAGACCGCCCAACGAGTGACGAGCGAACTCGGCCCGCTCGACGCGATCCTGGCCGTCGGCGATGTCGAGGCCAACCGGGACGGTGTCGACGCGGCGGGCGTGCACGCGCCAGCGAAATACCGAAAGATCGGAGACTTCCCGTACGTCGTTGAGGGGCTGCTTGATCTCGGCGCGCCGCTGTATTTCATTGGCGGCAATCACGAGCCGTGGCCGGCACTCGATCAGCACGGCCCCGGCTGGTGGAGCGATCAGGCCTATTTCCTGGGGCGTCACGGTGCCGTCGAGGTGGCGGGGCTGCGCGTCGCGTACGTGTCGGGAATTTATTCGTCGCGCGTGAGCGAGCAACGAGCGCCGCGTCGGGAGTCCCAGCGTGACCGGTGCCACTACACGTTGCAGGAGGTGCGCCAGACGGTGCGGTTAGCCCAACGGCTCGGCCCGATCGACGTGCTGCTCACTCACGACTGGCCAGCGGGAATCGCGCCGCCTGGGGGCGAGGCGGTTGGGCGACCCGAGCTGCGGGATCTCACCGAGCGAATCCAGCCCCGCTGGCATTTCTGCGGCCACATGCACCGCCGGCACCGGGCGATGATCAGACAGACCGAGGTGGTGTGTCTGGCGAGCATCCACTCCGGCATCGACGCGTTCGTTTTGCTCGAGAGCGATGAGCGCGGTGAACGCCGAGTCCACCCGCTGCGATGACCCGACCATAGGAGAACGTACCTCCGACGACTGTGCCACTGGAGTTCTGGATCCGCAGGGTGGCCGATCTGTTGTGCTCGGTAGTGGGCTGAAGGGGCCTAGCGAAACCACAAAGGGTGCGGCCGATCGCTGTAAGGTGTGACGCCATGGATCCACATCCGTCGCCCGATGACGACGTGGCGAGTCGGGTGGAATACCTGCGGTCGCGTTATCTCGACGAGGTCGTCGGCTGGATGCCGTCACGTGCCCCGATAGGGGCGGTGATCGACCCTTCCGACGCAATGGTGCGGGTCCACTACAGCACCCACGGCACGATCGAAGCCTGCGGGGAGCTATCGGACGACCTTCAGTGGCAGGTCTCCAGCGCGAAGGGTCGGTTCGGCAAGCGCAGAGAACCGGTTGAATGGCGCGTGGTGGAACCAGGCCCGGACGGTATGTCGCAGGCTCTGCACGACGCGGGCTTCACGACCGGTTGGCACCGCACGGCCTTGGTCGCCGACGTCGAGGATCTGCCGAAGCTCGGCGGGATCGGCGCGGACGGTGGCGTGGCTGGCGACGTTCGAGTCCGACGCCTCGACGAGATCTTCAGTGCGGCGGATCCGGACTGGCTGATCGCTGCCGCTCGACAGGCTGAGCCACATCGGCGGACGTTCGCCGAGGCATGGGCGGACGGGCGCCCGTCGTGGTGGGAAGCGCCAGTGTTCGTGGCCGAACGCGGTGAGGGGCTCATCGCCGGCATGTGGGGTGAGTTTCTCACCGGGACGGACTTTGTCGCGGTGAACGGCTTCACTCAGGTACGTCGTGACCTGCTCGCGATGGCGCGGGAGTGGGCGATTCACCAACGCCTCCATTTTGTGGCGATCGAGGCGTCGGGCGGGGACGTGCCGCTGCTGATCGACGCTGGGTTCCATCCCGTCGCTCAGATCACGTCCTATCACTGGTCGTTGGCGCCACCTGCGGTGTCGAGTCGTCCGGTGAGTTTGGTTCGCGCCAGCGAATATGACCTCATCTGGAGCGCGTTCTATGAGCGGTTCCATTTCAGACCGGGGATGACGTCGTTTCCCGCGATCACCGAGCCGGCTGATTCGGTCACCTGGTCGCTCGAAGCTGTCGCCGTCGACGACTCGACCGTCGACGACCTTCAGAGGTGGATCCAGACCGGACTCATCATCTCCCGTCAGTTCGGTGGGGAGAGATCTATTGGCTGAACTGGCAACATCAGGCATATCGTTTCGACCCGCTGCGAGTCAGCCCGCACGCCCGGCCCGTTGGGCCGGGATGGCCAGGGATCGCCTATCCGGATGGTGACTACTACATCTATGTCACTCCGGACCTTCGGATGGGCACGTTTGGCCACCCCTGGGAACCGTCACTATGTGTCTTCGGAGCGAGGCTCGTCGAAAATATCGAAGATGTCGTGACAGAGATGTTGGGCCCACCGATGCGTCGGGGCGGCCGTCCTGTCGATGGATGACGCCGTAGGCGACCGGTAGAGTGCAGTGATGAGCAGGCGTTGGTCACCGGGATTCTCCGCTGCGCCGAGTTTTCCGGCACTTGTAGACTACATGCTCGATCGCGACCCTGGTCTTGCGGACCGAGTCCGGCCAGCGGACCCACAGCTGATTGCACAATTCGAGGCAACGTACGGGGTCTATCTTCCCCGTTGCTATGGAGAGTTTCTGGGCTTCATGGGCGAGGATAGTGGCGGACTGGAGCCGTTCGGCATTGGGCGGGAGCACTCTTTCCTCAGGTTGGTCGAACGTGCGGCCGACAGCTTTTCTCCGGACCCAACCGGTGGGGGTCGCTTCGTTGAAGTGGCGTTTGAAACCGACTACTCCGGGGAATCGGTGTATAGCTACTATTTGGATCTCACTCGCAGTGACGGTGTCGACGCTCCTTTGGTGCGGTTCGAAGAGAGCAGCGAACTCGCCCCAGAGTTTCTGTGGGACACGAACAGCACTTTCGGTGAGATGATGAGTAATCGGATATTCGATTGGTTTGAATTCGACAGACTGCCGGTGATATGCCAGGCCTATATATTCCCTCCCGTCGCTGGGGGTGTCACAAACGTGCTGCGGCATGAGATTGCGCGCTCCATTTTTCTGCTGCGGCATGCTGTCGATGGCCTTGTGGCAAACGGTTTTCACGAGGCGTTGCCAACCCTGTCTGGGGCAGCATGTCTGCGAGGCACCCAGGCCAGCATCTCGATCAACCTAACCGGAACCGGCGGTCTGGACCTGCGTGTCGCCGGACTCGACGTCTCCGACGTCCGCCCAGTCGCCGAACGCGTCATCGCTGATCTGTGCCGCCCCGATGGGCTCGACCCACACTCGGTGGACATCGAGACGAAGCGGCGCAAGATGCGCGGGTAGTGCCCCCGGCCGAGGCGTACCAAGACTGAGACGTCCTAGGTCTGGCGGTGGTCCAGCTTGAGGCCGGTCGGTAAAAGACGGTGGCGGTGTTGCCTCCCGCCGCCCAGCCGGCGGCGACGGGTGTCAGGGTGGCCACCATGCCCAGCACAGCCAGCATCACCCAGCGCACCGCGCTAGCCTCGGCTGATGTGGGATAGTCCGGCCGGTCGGCGGGGCTGAACGAAGGGGCGCACAGCTTTGGCGCGTTATGTGGTGATTGGTGCTGGAATCGTGGGACTCGCCACGGCCTACCAGCTCACCCGGGAGCATCCACACGCGACAGTGGTGGTGCTCGACAAGGAGAACCGCGTCGCCGCGCACCAGACCGGACACAACTCCGGAGTGATCCACGCGGGGGTCTACTACCGGCCGGGCAGCCTCAAGGCGCGAGCTGTGTCACGCGGGCGCACGAACCATGGTCGACTTCTGCGAAAAACACGACATCCCCGTACGGATCTGCGGCAAACTCATCGTCGCGACCGACGAATCCGAACTGCCCCGCCTCGCCGACCTCGCCGAGCCGGGCCGAGGCCAACGGGCTCGCCGCGCGACAGCTCACCCCCGAGCGAAGCTCGAGGCATCGAGCCCGAGGTGGCCTGCGTCGCCGCGCTGCACGTACCAGGCACGGGGATTGTCGATTTTGGTCGGGTCTGTCAGGTCCTCGCCGACCTCGTCGTCGACGCTGGCGGACAGGTGCGCCTCGGGGAACGGGTGATCGGGGTCAACCCGGGCGCCGACGGGTCCGTGACCGTGCGCACCAGCGCCGGCGAGGTCACCGCCGACTATCTGATCAACTGCGCCGGGCTGCACTCCGACCGGATCGCCCGCTTGGCCGGGCTCACCCCGTCGGCCCGGATCATCGCGTTTCGCGGCGAGTATTTCCAGCTCAGGCCGGCCCGCTCGCACCTGGTGCGCGGTCTCATCTATCCGGTGCCCGATCCGCAATTCCCCTTCCTCGGCGTGCACCTCACCCGCATGATCGACGACACGGTGCACGCCGGACCCAACGCCGTGCTCGCTCTCGCGCGCGAAGGCTATCGGTGGAGCCAGATAAACCTCGCCGACCTCGCCGCCGTGGCGTCTTATCCGGGCATGTGGCGGCTCGCGCGGAGGAATCTGCGTTATGGCCTCACCGAGGTGCGGCGCTCGCTGTCGCGCTCGCTCTTCGCCGCGAGCCTCGCGCGACTGGTGCCGGCGATCACCGTCGACGACATCGAGCCCGCCGGGGCCGGCGTGCGCGCGCAGGCGGTCGCGCGCGACGGGAGTCTGGTCGACGACTTCCTCATCATGCATGCTCCGGGGCAGGTCCACGTGCTCAACGCTCCGTCGCCGGCGGCCACGAGTTCGTTGGAGATCGCTCGATACATCGTCGACCACCTGCACCGCTGACCCTGATCGCGCCGAAAAAGGGCGCGGAAAGTGGGGGTAGCCGAAGCAGCCCAACCTCCCGTAGCGTGTGAGCGCGATCGGCGGGCACGGGGCAGGGGAGGCGACGTGCGCGGCAATGATGATCGGCGCGCGTCCCCCGCGTGCGGGCGAGGGCGAGCGTGGGTGCTGATGGCGGTTGGGCTGGCCATCATGCTCACCGGGTGTGAGCGCGGCGCCGTGGCCAATCCTGCGCAGACCTGGCCGGCGTCGACGGCCGGACGGGTCTGTGAATTCATCGAATATGGCCCGGTCGCAGACGTGATCGGGGTCCGTTTCGACACTGCGGGCGGGGCACGGGCCAACGACACACTCAGCTGCGTGTTGACCCAGGCCGGACATGACTTTCCCGAGCTCAGCCTCGCGTTGACCCCGACCTCGACCGACGAGGTGCTCTTCCGGGTGCTGTTCGCGCCCCCCAAGTCGGCGGCGGTTGCCTCGCTCGGGCGGGCCGCCTATCGCGCCGCGATCGCGCCCGCCACACCGGTGAACACCGGCCCGGCCGGCACAGTGACGCAGGCCGGGCCGGGCATCGAGATCGGCTGGCTTTCGGCCAGCTCCCGACTGATTCTGCTGCGTTATGTGGCCCCGGCAGAGGTGTCGTCCGTGGGTGTCGCCACGCTCATCCCCATGTTGATCGTCCTCGCGCAACGCATCGAGGCGCGGCTCGTCGAGCTTTCGCGGGCCACCGGTCGGGGTTAGTGACCCGCGGCGACGAAGACCCGTGACGCGACCTCGCGAGGCAACCGCACCCGCTCACCGTCGCGTTCGACGATGACGCCGTCACGGTCCTGCTCGACCACGACCTGAGCGCCGGGGTCGACACCCGCGACGTGCAGCTGGCGCAGCACGTCGGCGTCGGTCTGCACGCTTTCGCAGATCCGGCTCACGGTCACCCGGCCGGTGAGACCGGGGAAGACGAGGTTGCGTTCGGGCATGCCGCCCACCTCGTCGCTATCGTCGCCGGAGCTGAACGCGTCGAGCCCCGGGATCAGGTTGCCATAGGGCGAGCGGGCCGGCCGACCGAGCAGCTCATAGACCTTGCGTTCGACGGATTCACTCATCACGTGTTCCCATCGGCACGCCTCGTCGTGGGCCTCTTCATAGTCCATGCCGATGACGTTGACGAGGAGAAGCTCGGCGAGGCGGTGCTTGCGCATCACCGCGGTGGCGCGGGTCCGGCCGAGTTCGGTGAGCGCGAGATGCCGGTCGCCCTCCACCGTCAGCAGGCCATCGCGTTCCATGCGGGCCACAGTCTGGCTGACGGTGGGGCCGCTCTGCTTCAGCCGTTCGGCGATGCGTGCCCGCAGCGGCGGCACGTTCTCCTCTTCCAGCTCCAGAATGGTCCGCAAATACATCTCGGTCGTGTCGATTAGCTCATTCATGATCTTGACTGCCGTTCGAGGGTACGCCCGGATTCTGTCGCGCTGATCGGCTCGTCGATCTCGACCACCCGTTGGCGGCGCGCGTCGCGCGACGCGACGATGCGATGGTTCACGGCAGGTGCCTCCTGGCCACAGATGCTACCGGTCGGCACCGACAGTTCACCACGAGAGCCACGTCGCCACTTCCGAGGACGGCTATGTCCCATGATCGGCCAGGCAGGAGGCGCATCGGCGCAAAGCGGATCGGGCGGGACGACGGTGGGTCGGGTGTGACAGGGGGCGAACCGGCGGACGGTGGTGTTGACTGTGCCTGTGGTGCTCATCGACGCGGCGACACTGGCCCGGCAACTCGACACTGATGATCCGCCCGTCGTCGCCGACGTGCGGTGGAGCCTCGCGGGACCGCCCGGACTCCGGAGCTATCTCGATGGCCATATTCCGGGTGCGGTGTTCGTCGATCTCGACGCCGATCTCTGCGGCCCGCCCGGCGCCGGCGGGCGGCATCCGCTGCCGGAACCCGAGGCAGTCGCGCGGGCCCTGCGCGCGGCCGGTGTGCGCACAGGCCACCCGGTCGTCGTCTATGACGGTGGTGACGGCATGGCCGCGGCCCGGCTGTGGTGGACGCTGCGGTGGGCCGGGCACGAGCAGGTGAGCGTGCTCGACGGCGGCTTGCCCGCGTGGGTTGACCTTGGCGGGCGGGTGATCCCCGGCGACGACGACACGCGTCATAACGTCCGGCCGGGCGACATCACCGTGCGCCCCGGCTGCCTTCAGGTGCTCGACGCGGACGAAGCCGCGCAGCTCGCCGCGACTGGCGTCCTGCTCGACGTTCGGGCGCCCCAACGCTTCCGCGGCGAGACCGAACCGATCGACGCGGTCGCCGGGCACATCCCGGGCGCGGTCAATCTGCCCCTCGGCGAGCTGACCCATCCCGATGGGCGGTTGCGCTCCCCGGCGCAGTTGCGACGGGCGTTCACGGATTCCGGCGTACGCCCGGATCTGCCGGTCGGCGTCTATTGCGGCTCGGGCGTCACGGCCGCGCTGGTGATCCTCGCGATGCACCACGCCGACATGACCGACGCCGCGCTCTATGTGGGGTCGTGGAGTCACTGGATCACCGACCCCACCCGCCCAGTCGCCACCGACCCGAGCATCGGAGGCCTGTGATGGGTGCCGACACCGTCGTCGTCTGGACCGACGACCTGCTCCGCTATGACCTCGGCGAACATCCACTCGACCCGGTCCGGGTCGAGCTGACGATGGCACTCGCCCGCGAGCTCGGGGTGCTCGACCGCACCGGGGTCAACCTCGTCGAGCCACGACCGGCCACCGACGCCGAGCTCACCCGGGTGCACGACGAGGTCTATCTGGACGCGGTGCGGGCCGCGCCCGACGCCCCGCTCGACTATGCGAGCCGACTGACGACCTGGGGGCTGGGCACAGCCGACAACCCGATCTTCGACCGGATGCATGAGGTGAGCGCGCTCGTCGCCGGTGCGACCGTGCGGGCCGCCGACGCCGTCTGGCACGGCGAGGCGGTGCGGGCGGTCAACATCGCTGGCGGTCTGCACCACGCGATGCGGGCGCGGGCCTCCGGATTCTGCGTCTACAACGACGTCGCGGTCGCGATCGCCCAGCTGCTCGACACCGGGGCACGGCGCGTGGCCTACGTCGATGTCGATGTGCACCACGGTGATGGCGTGCAGGCGATGTTCTATGACGACCCGCGGGTGCTCACCGTCAGCCTGCACGAGACGCCACTGGCACTGTTTCCCGGCACCGGGTTCCCGCACGAGACCGGCGGGCCGGCTGCGGCGGGCACCGCGGTCAATGTCGCGCTGCCACCGGGCACCGGTGACGCCTCCTGGCTGCGCGCGTTTCACGCCGTCGTGCCCAGCGTGCTGCGCGCCTTCCAACCGGAGATTCTCGTGACTCAGTGCGGTGCCGACACCCATCGGCTCGACCCGCTCGCCGACCTGCGCCTCACCGTTGACGGGCAGCGTGCCACCTACCTTGCGTTGCGGGCGCTGGCCGACGAGCTCTGCGACGGCCGCTGGGTCGCGACCGGGGGCGGGGGCTATTCGCTGGTCGAGGTGGTGCCGCGGGCCTGGACACACCTGCTCGCCGTCGCGACCGGCCAGCCGCTCCCACCGGAGACGCCGATCCCGAGCCGGTGGCGTGACCTCGCACTGCGCAGGATCGACGAGCGTCGAGGCATCGCCGGCGACACCGACGGCGGCGTGCCGACCACGTTGACCGACGACGCGTCGACACAGTTCGTCGCCTGGCAAGGGGGCGACAGCGGCGACGCGGTCGACCGGGCGGTCGCCGCCACCCGCGCGGCGGTTTTCCCACTGCTCGGGCTGGACCCGCACGACCCCCGGGACTGACCGGTGTCTGCCCCTGACAACCGAGTCACGCATCCGGACCGCACCGCCCGACTCAGCGCCGACATTCTGCTCGCCGACGGTTCGACCGTCCACGTGCGACCGATCAAGGTCGACGACGCGGACCGTGTGGTGGCGATGCATTCGCGGTTTTCGGACCGGACGCGATATCTGCGCTACTTCTCGCCGTACCCTCGAATTCCGCCCCGCGACCTGGCCCGGTTCATCACCGTGGACCACTGGGATCGGGAGGCGTTGGTGGCGTGCCTCGGCCCGGACATCATCGCCGTCGGACGGTATGACCGTCTGGGGCCCGGCGCCACCGACGCCGAGGTCGCGTTCGTCGTCGCCGACGACCACCAAGGGCGCGGCATCGGGTCCGCGCTGCTCGAACACCTCGCCGCGGCGGCCGTCGACGTCGACATCACCCGTTTCGTCGCCGAGGTGCTGCCGCAGAACGGCCCGATGCTGCGGGTCTTCGCCGACGCCGGATATCAGGTCAGCCGCGCCTATGCCGACGGGGTCGTGCACCTGACCTTCCCCATCGCGCCCACGTCCCGCTCGATCGAGGTGAGCCGCCGGCGAGAGACCCGCACCGAAGCCGCGTCGATCGCCCGGATTCTGCGGCCCCGGGCGGTCGGGATCTATGGCGTGCGGCGTGACGGGACCGGGGTCGGCGCGGCCGTCGCTCACTATCTCGCCGACGCGGGTTGGACCGGACCGGTCTATGCCATCCGGCCGGACGCGACCAGCCCACACACCACCAGCCCACACACCACCAGCCCACACACCGCCAGCCCACACGTCATCGCCACCGCACTCGACGCGCTCGAACCGATCGACCTGGCCATCGCCGCGGTGCCGGCCGACCGGATGGCGCAGGTGGTCGCCGACGCCGGTGCGGCCGGGGTCCATGCGGTGGTGGTGCTCAGCGCCGGATTCGCCGAGACCGGCCGCCCCGGGGCCGACCGGCAGCGCGAACTCGTCGCGGCCGCACACGCCGCCGGCATGCGCGTCGTCGGCCCGAACAGCCTCGGGGTGATCAACCCGGATCCGCGGGTGCGCCTCAACGCCAGCCTCATCTCCCGCCTGCCCGAGCCCGGACGCGTCGGGATCTTCTGCCAGTCGGCGGCCGTCGGCATCGCCGTGCTCGCCGAGACTCACCTGCGTGGGCTCGGGGTCGCCAGTTTCGTCTCGGTCGGCAACCGGGCTGATGTTTCCGGCAACGACCTCATGCAGTTTTGGCGCGACGACCCCGGCACCGACGTGATCCTGCTTTATCTGGAGACCTTCGGTAACCCGCGAAAGTTCGCCCGCATCGCCCGTGACGTGGGCCGCGACAAGCCCATCGTGATGGTCGCCGCCGGAGCCGCCGGGCTGCCCCATCCGGACGGGGCGATCCGGCCGGCGGGCCTCGACGACGATGCGATGGCCGCGCTCATCGCCCGGTCCGGAGTGATCCGGGTCGCCACCATCGACGAGCTCTGCGACGTCGGTCGGCTGCTCGCCCACCAGCCGCTGCCGGCCGGCGACCGGGTGAGCGTGCTCGGCAACGCGCCCGCGCTCATCGCCCTCGGCGCCGGTGCCTGCGCGCAGGCCGGTCTCGTCGCGCACGTGCCGGCGTCGCCATGCGTCTCGCCCGACGACCTGACGACGCGGGTGCGCGACAGTCTCGCCGATGTCGACGTCGACGCCATCCTCGTCGTCATCAGCCCACCGGTGCCGGAGACCGGTGTGGAGACCCCTGAACACATCGCGACGCTGCTGCACGCGGTGCGGCACGCGAGCGCCGACGCCGACAAGCCGATCCTGCTCACCCTTGTCGGAGCCGACCTGCCGCAGTGGCGTGAGCTGTCCGGAGTCGCGGATCCCGACACCAGCGAACGCCCGGTGCCGGTCTTCGCCACCGTCGAGCACGCTGTGCGCGGCCTCGGCCGCGTCGCCAGCTATGCCCGCTGGCGTCGGGAACCTCTCGGCACGCTACCCGAACTCTCCGATGTGGACTTTGA
Organism: uncultured Actinomycetota bacterium; assembly: GCA_963736695.1. Lineage (GTDB taxonomy): Bacteria > Actinomycetota > Actinomycetes > Mycobacteriales > Micromonosporaceae > CAVTPU01. The sequence goes on along the minus strand of CAVTPU010000001.1, from coordinate 1,023,882 downwards.
CCGTGCGCGCCGAGTCGTGGACGCCGACGGAGTCGCCCCCGACCTCCTCGATGCTTATGGCATCGAGGTGACACCCGAGATCCAAGCCACGGGTACGCCGGAGGTGCTCGCAGCCGCCGAGCGGCTCGGCTATCCAGTGGTGATCAAATCGGCCCGCCCCGGACTCCGGCACCGCCTCGATCTCGGCGCGGTCCGCCTCGGCCTCGGCGATGAACGCGAGTTGCTCCGCGCCCACGCCGAGCTCACCGCGCGCTTCGGCCCGCACGTTCTCGTGCAACCCCAGGCTCGACCGGGCGTCGCCTGCGTCGTCGACGTCGTCGATCACGCGACCTTCGGTCCGATCATCGGGTTCAGCGTCGGTGGGATCACCTCGGACCTGCTCGGCGACTGGTCCTGGCGAGCGGCTCCGTTGACCGATCTAGCCGCCGCCGAACTCGTGCGGGCGCCGAGGGCCGCCGCGTTGCTGCACGGCTATCGCGGGGCCACCCCGGTCGACACCCAGGCATTGACGGATCTGTTGTTGCGACTCAGTCGGCTTGCCGACGAACACCCGCGGGTGCGACGCCTGGTCTGCAATCCGGTGCTCGCCCACGCCCGTGGGCTCGCCGTCGTGCACGCCGAGGTGACCTATGGCGAGGCGACGTCGCGCCCGGACACGGGGCCTCGGCGGCTCGGCTGACATGGCGTCCAGCCCGCTGTGCTGACGTCATGCCCGGCCTTCCGGTCACGGATGGTGCGCACTCAGGGCGTCTCGCACGGCGGGGTTGGGTGGGGACCGAACGAGCGGTGGGCGATCGCGGACGGCGTCGGCCGCCGCCTTCGTGCTGGCGAGATAGTCGCGCAGTGTGTGGACCGCGAGGTGCCATCGCGAGCAGTCGGAGCAGCCGGCCCGCACCCCGTCGGCGTCGATGCCGAGCTGCCGGCAGAGCGTGACGGCACGGTCGAGGTGATAGGCCTGGGTCACCACGAGCAGCCGGCGCACCCCGAAGGTCTGGCTGGCGCGGGCGCAACTGTCATAGGTGTCGAGTCCGGCCCCGTCGCCGACGATCCGGCCGCGCTCGACGCCGTGTGCGACAAGGAACTCGATCATGGAGGTGATCTCGTTTCCCGACTGGCCGCCGGCGTCACCGGAGACGATGATGACCTTCGCGCGGCCCGTGCGAACGAGCTCCGCCGCCGTCTCCAACCGACCCCGCAGCACCGGTTTCGGGGTGATCCGGTCGGGGCCCACCTCCGTGCCCAGCACCATCGCCACGTCGGCCGTGGGCGCGTCGGCCACGTCGAAGGTGTGACTGGCCGCACCCCAGCGCACCCAGGCGTAGGGCGGTGCGGTGATGACGAGGCCGGCGGCGACAATTGCGGCGGCCGCGACCAGCAGTCGGCGCCGGGGCGATATCGCCGGGGTCATCGTGCCGCTCCTCCTCACACCTGGCGTGGCATGATCGGGCGATGCCACACCAATCTGTTGTCTATCGGGTGCGAGCCGAGTTCGGTGATCCGGAGACTCGTACGCGTTACATCGAGTGGTTGCGCGATGGGCACCTGCAGGCGATCGTACGCGATGGCGGCGCACTCTCGGGTGAATTGACCGTCTTTGATGATGGTCCGGTGGAGACGCGCTATCTGTTCGCGTCCCGTGCGGCGTTCGAGGCCTATCAGGAGGGGGCGGCGGTGGCACTGCGCGCCGACGCCGCCCGACTGTTTCCGCCGTCCAGCGGCGTGCGGCTGAGCCGAGCGCTGGGCGAGCGCGTCGCGCGGGCGCCCGAGTGAGGTGAGCCGCGCTGCGGGCGTACCAGGAAGTCAGGCAGGATAGGGGCGCGCGGCGCCGAGACGTGGTGTGGCGGGACGTGACCTGGCAGGAGGTGGCATGGCAGGGCGGGCGGCGAGTCGAATCCGCGACGAGGACGTCGCGCTCGTGCGAGAGCGAACGTCGATTGTGGACGTTGTCGCCGAACATGTCACGCTCAAGTCGGCGGGCGGCGGCAACGTCAAAGGACTCTGCCCGTTTCACGAGGAGAAGACCCCGTCGTTCAACGTCTCCGGCCCCAAAGGGGTCTATTTCTGCTATGGCTGCGGGGCCGGTGGCGACGCCATCAGCTTCGTCATGAACTCCGAACACCTGAGCTTCGTCGAGGCGGTCGAACGCCTCGCCACCAAAGCCGGTGTGACCCTGCACTATCTCGACTCCGGGCCAACACCCAACCGGCCCGGGCAGAGCCAGCGGCAACGGCTCGTCGCGGCGCACACGGCCGCCGCCGAGTTCTATGCCGACCAGCTCGGCACCCCAGGAGCCCAACCCGCCCGGGAGTTTCTCGCGCAACGCGGGTTCGGTCGCGACGCCGCCCAGACCTATGGCTGCGGGTTCGCCCCCGACGGCTGGGACCGGCTCACCCGCCACCTGCACCAACGCGGCTTCACGAGCCCCGAACTCGTCGCCGCCGGGCTGTCGAAAGAGGCCCGGTCCGGCAACCTCATCGACCGGTTTCGCCGGCGGCTGGTCTGGCCGATCCGTGAGATCACCGGCGACATCGTCGGGTTCGGCGCACGACGGCTCTTCGACGACGACGACGGGCCGAAATATCTCAACACCCCCGAGACCGTCCTCTACAAGAAGTCGCACGTGCTCTACGGCATCGACCAGGCGAAACGGGAGATAGCCAAACAAGGTCGGGCCGTGATCGTCGAGGGCTACACCGACGTGATGGCCTGCCACCTCGCCGGAGTGCCGACCGCCGTCGCGACCTGTGGCACCGCCTTCGGCGCCGACCACATCGGGGTGCTGCGGCGCCTGCTCATGGACACCGACGCCTACGGCGGGGAGATCATCTTCACCTTCGACGGGGACGCCGCCGGACAGAAAGCGGCCCTGCGAGCATTCGACGACGACCAGCGTTTCGTCGCGCAGACCTTCATCGCGGTCAGCCCCGACAACATGGATCCGTGTGAGCTGCGGCTGGCCCGGGGCGACGCCGCCGTGCGTGACCTCGTCGCCCGCCGGGAGCCGCTCATCGCATTCGCCCTGCGCTCCCACCTGGCCCGCTATGACCTCGACACCGCCGAGGGGCGAGTCGCGGCGCTGCGCGCGACCGCCCCGCTCGTCGCGAAGATCAAAGACCGCGCGTTGCGGCCCGAATACGCCCGCACCCTCGCCGGCAACCTCGGCATGGAGGTCGACGCCGTCACCCGTGCGGTCGCCTCCGCAGCCCGACCCGACGCGCGCACCGCGCCAACCCAGCGCGGCGGGCCGGCCGATCGCACGCCCGCAGACCGCGCCGACGCGCGGGTCCTCGTCGAGCGCGAAGTGCTCAAACTCGGTGTCCAGGAACCGGTGCTCGTCGGACCGATGTTCGACGCCGTCGACGACAGCGCCTACGGGCATCCCCTGCACATCGAGCTGCGGCGTGCCATCACGCAGGCCGGCGGAGTCGGCGCCACCACCGGCGGCGTCGGCTGGATCGAACAGGTGCGCGACGCCTGCGGCGACCTCGGGGCGCAGGCCCTCGTCGGGGAACTCGCCGTCGAACCGCTCTTCGTCACCGGCCCCGTCGACCCACACTATGTCGCGGTGCAGATCGCTCGACTGCAACTGTTCGCCATCAACCACCGCATCGGTGAGGTGAAATCGCGCCTGCAACGGGTCAATCCCGTTTCTCACCAAGACGAACACCTGCACCTGTTCGGCGAACTGGTCTCGCTCGAAGCGCACGCGCGGGCACTGCGCGAACAAGCATCCGGAGGCGCGTGATCATGTTCGGCCTGTTCCGGCGCAGCCGGCTGCCGGCAGCGGCGCGTCCCCCGCTCGTCGGCGACGAACGCGTCATCGGTTGGGCGACGGTCGTCGGCGAGGACGACGCGTGGGTGGTCGCCACGAATCGCGGCCTCCGGCTGCCCGGCCGTGCCGACCTGCTCGGCTGGCATGAGATCCACAAGGCCGCGTGGTTGGGCAACCGGCTGACCATCGTGCCGGGCGTCGAGATTCGCCGTGCCGCCGTCGACAGTGCCGCCACCGACGGCGCCGTCGTCGACTATCGGGTGACGGTCGACGGCGACGCGATCGTGGTGCGCCTCGCCAAACCCGGCAACGTCCCCGACCAGGTGCGTCGACGAGTGACCAACTCCGTCGCGTCGACCAGCCACCACCCCATGCCCGGAGGCGGGGCGCGAATCGTCGCCCGACGCGTTCCCGGAGTCGACGGAGTCACCTGGCACGTGCGCTATGACCCCGGCGTCACCAGCGACGATCCGGACGTCGTCGCCGCGACCGATGAGCTGGTACGCACAGCGGCTGCCAGCCTCACGCGCGGCTCAGATCGGTGACGAACCCGAACCGAACGACCCCGACGACGACGGCCCATGCCCGGGCTTGCCGCCCGGCCCCGACCGGCGCTCGCCGAAGGCACCCGTGACGTAGGTGTCGTAGTCGTCGTCGTTGGCGAAATCGGCGTACCCGTTGGCGAATCTGCCCGAGCCGGATCGTGCGCCGACCGATGAGCCGGCGGGCGAGGTCCGCCCGGTCACGCGCTGCACGATCGCCTGTTTTCCCTGGCCATAGAGGCGGTTCGCGCGCTCCTGCATCACCCCGGCCGCCTCCTGGACGGTGGGGCTTTCCCACATCCGCTGGGCCTGGCCGACCATGCGGTCGAACTTCTCCCGGCCGGCCCGGGTGCCGAGCACGTAGCCCACTCCCAACCCGGCGATGAAGAACAACTTGCCGCGCATGTGCTCCTCCTCCTCGTTGGGTCCATCCTGCCCCGTCCGGTTGACTAGCGGAGCCTAATCTGGTCGATATGGGCGTTTAGTCACCTCTTGCGTTTGCCGAGAGAAAGATCCGCCATAACCCAGTGGCGTGACCCTGGGGGGCATCAGGTAGTCTCATCCGCGAGCCGCGATCCCCCGTAGCTCAATTGGCAGAGCAACCGGCTGTTAACCGGTAGGTTTTTGGTTCGAGTCCAAACGGGGGAGCCATCCAAACCCTTCCATGTACGTCGCGATCTCGCTGACTGTCATCGCTGGGCGTCGCCGCAGGCCCAACGAGATCGGTGAGTATGCTGGCGGGGCCAAGACCACGGGGCGGTAGCTCAGCCGGTTAGAGCAGGGGACTCATAATCCCTCGGTCGCGGGTTCGAGTCCCGCCCGCCCCACAAATACTTCTGCGCTGCAGCAGCAGCGCAGCGGTTGGACGATTTGACTTGCCGATTGCAGTGCACGTGGTCTGGTGACGGCGTCTCGCACTGTGGCGGTCAGGCCTGACATGCAGCACCGTTTTTCCGTCGTATGAGTCCGGCAGCCAAGTTGGCCGTCGGGATGGAGCATCATGGCTTTGCGTCGCAAGGGCAGCCGAACTGTCATCGTTGACGGACGTCGCTACCGCTGGGTCATCACCAGTCGTGGGAAACCGGCACAGGGCGTCGTCGTCGAACTCGCCGAGGAGCCCGCCAGTCGACTGGTGGCCTACACAAACCAGTTCGCCGTCATCACTCCGTCCGTGGTCGTGATGGGAGTCCGTTCAGCTGTGTCCGCAGGCTGGGACGCCGACCGCAGGGGTTCAGATTTCCGGTTCATCGACGAGCTGTGGGGAACACCGCTGCGCGGATAGGGATGTTCTCGCCGTAGCGGTGCTCGTCTGGGATTTAAGTCAAGGCACGGTCCAAGACCTCGGCGTGGTCGGTGGTGGTGTTTGAACCCGCCCGACCCGTACGCATCGACCTGGTCATCGCGATGCGGTGTAGGGCGGCGTTGAGCTGTGGCTTACCGGTTCGGCGAAAGTCAGTTCCTATCACTTGTCCAGTCGAAACGAGATAGGTGGTCGCGGGAGCGCGTCCGGTAACCCGCGGCGTTTACCAAGTCGGTCGTTGGCACAGGGCTTGAAGTTGTGAGTACGACGTTAGGATCTGCTGCATGCCGATGACCTTGACCACCGAAAACCTGTGTGACGTGATTGGCGTGGAGTTAGCGGTGCTGGACGAGTTGCTCGCGTCGGATGCCTTCGGTAAGTTCGCCGTTCTCAGCGCGTCCGATCAGGAGTTCATTCAGGCCCATGGTTCTGATCCGTGGGTGCTGGAATACCACGAACACGGTCAGCGGTTTCGTGTGGAGGACCAGGTCACGCTGGAACAGGTGCGCCAAGCGTTTCGGTCCTACCTGACCGGTGGGTCCGAATGGCGCACTGCGTTTAACTGGAACGAGATGACGCTGTTAGGTCCGTCCCCTCACGGATGCACCACGTCCCGGCTAGACCCACGAGGCCAAGCTGGTTTTGGCGGCGTTGTTAACGGCGGCCGTTACGACCACGACGTCCGTCGTTGGACAGTCGGCGAACTTCGGCGAGCGATGGCCGACCTTCCCGATGACCTGACGCTGCGCGTCGAGGTCGCAGGGGGACCGAGCACACTTACTCGCGAGCCCTGGGGCAACGACCAGTTCGTCGTAATAGGGGCAGCCGTGGATGACGAGGATGATTTCTCAACTGGCGATCTCGTCGTTCGTGTGGACTATTCCTCGGGCTGGTATATGGGCTCGGAGTTCTCATGCGATGGCGGCTGTGGCTGCCACGCGGCACCATCCGAACCAGTCCCCGGAGACATAGTGAGTTAGGAGAGCACCTCACGCGCCGCGAGCGGCAAGGGGGCCTGTGCCACCTGCATCGTCTGGGCGGCTTGGACCGCGGTGATTCGTGCTTCGATCTGCGTCAGTCGGGCGCGTAGTGCCTTTGCGTACTGCTGCACGGAGAGTATAGGCAGATTGGCGATGCCGACCAAGAAGGGAAGCGGGATCGGTTGCGCCTCGGTGATAGGGGCCAACGCGCAATGTGCCCCAACTTGGTGAGCAGATAGACATACCCGCGTTGCCGCCGTTCGATGACCAAGCCCAGCACCGCTAGTTCAGTAGGAGTCAGCTTCACAAGCCTATTCTAGCGCTAGAATTCGCATCAACGGCGATCCCGCCGTCCTGCGGGTGGGCAATAGAACCACGTGTACGCCGGATCGGCGATTTGCGGCGAAGACAGTGAATCGCCGTCTCTGTCATCACTACTGTCAGAGGCAACTGCAGAGCAGCGTCGCGGTTGAGAACTTGTGATGGGGCGCCATCTGGACACCGGCCGCCGCACGGGGTTGATCGCGCCCACGTGCTGCGGCGATCAGAGAGGATGGAATAGATGAACGCTGCTCGTCTTGTTCTGCGGAGTCTCGCCATGATCATCGCCCTGCTGGCGGGCGGCGCCGCAATGCTCAGCTGCTCGACGTCGACCGGCGGCTCCACGGTGACGTGCACCTCCAACGAGTGCACCGCGACTTTCGACCGCAATGCGAACGACACCGTGACGATCCTCGGCGTCGACGTCAAGCTGGTCGGCACCGACGCCAGCAACGTCACTCTTCTCGTCGGAGAAACCCAGATTGTGTTGCCTGCCCAAGGCGGTTCGAAAACCGCAGGTGGGCTGAAGCTCACCGTGAAGGAAGTCACCGATACACAGGTGATTCTCACGATCAGCAAGGCGTAGCGAGCCCCGAGTCAGGCCACTGCGCCTCGCGGACACCGATTTCCCCGACCGGCGATGCTTCACTTTGCCGAGTGAACCGCCAAATGCAACGTGGCTCTGAGTCGTAACGGGCACGCCTGGGTAGCTGCGGTGCTGTCACTCCGCGATACCTGAGGGTGAAGGCGTTTCGTCGCCGGTCGGATCTGGTCCGTTGATCCTGCGGAAGCGTCGTGGCGGCAGCCACGGCACCGGCATCGGTGCCGCACCGAAGTAGACAACGATCAGCCACATATGCCCAGTGATAAGCAGACCGCCCAGCCAACCGGCGAACACTCCGAATCCCAGGGTGATGAGCGAATACCACATCAGGGTGCCGAACCGGCTCAACCGGTACCGGCTGTTACGCCGGGGAGCCAGCCTTTCCATCCAGGGTTCCCGACTTTTGGCTGGGCCAGCTGGCCAGAGACGGCCAAACCCTGGTACGTCCACGACGAACGGCCCGCGACCGACCCGCCGACCCTCAATGACGAGGCGGTCGTTGAGGCTTGGCAGCCATGGTTCCCACATAAGCCGTTGGTAGTAGGTCCGGTCACCGTCCTCGATAGACATCCAAGCAACGCCGAGCGAGTCGGACTGGCTGTAGCTGTAGCTGAAGCAGAGGGTGGCCCGGTGTCGTTTTGCCGGTGCCTTGCTGGCCCGCCACCACTGGACCGTGCGGCGCGTCCATAGCGTCAACATGCCCAGACTCGCCACGACCAGCAGGCCGAGTCCGGTGGTCGGCAGCGCGGTCCCGTCGATTCTGTTCCGGTCTTCGGGGAAGATCTGTTCGGGCCGCAGGGCCGAAACTCGGATTGACAACGCACTGCCAACCGGGTAGTCGGCGGCGTCGTCGACGTCGAACAGATGGCGACGCAACTCGCCGTTGCTATCACTCCACTGCACGTCGATGACGTCATCGCTATTGGTGAAGTGTTCAGACCTGACCACTGTGGCCGAGATACCGGCCCGCGCCGCCGCGTACTCGGCGTCGTAGGCCTCGATCTCGGCCCGCAACAACACAATCAACACGATGTTGACCGCAAAGATCGCCACACAACTTACGGCCGCCCAGCGCCGACTCGAGCTCGGATAGCTGGCAGGGGAACGTTTGTTTCTGGCGCCATCGGCAGACACACAATTCTCCAAGGCAAGAACGTCGGGGACTCTGCCTCATGGTGACCGACGTCGTCCACATGCGTCAGACCGGAGGAACCCGGCCTCGGCCTTGACCTGGTCGGCCATCCACCAGCCAAGTCCCACCAATCCAAGACCGAGATACCGAGTTTGCTGCGATCCGCGCGAATAGCGCTGCGTCCGAGGGAAGAGGAAATCGTCGATCGTCGCACGAATGATGCGGCGGCCCTGTTCGGCAAGACGACGGCCACCTCGCCGGCGAGTTCGCTTCGTTCAAGTCGCTCGAGGTCGTCCTCTATGCCGCCGGGTGGGTTGCGCCACGAGTCGGCGATTTGCTGGACGGCGGCGTACACGGCGGCTCGGTTTAGGCCGATCTGGTCACGGACGAATTCGCGCCGAACACTTCAGACACGCAACACTAGGGCCGGTCGATCCGTGGAAGCCGGACCGAATCGTCATGTCCGGTCGCCATGTCCCCGACCTGACCGCGCTCATCGACTGGCGTTCCCACTCGGGGCCGGCGGCGGGCTACTCACGGCACGCTGGCACGCTACCAGGTCGTCGCCCGCCACCCATCGCGCGACCGCACCAGGAGGAGAAGAGCATGACACCACACATAGGACTCGCGGATCTCGTCGCGTCGCATGGTGTCGCCCCGGCGCCGGTGTCTCCGGAGCTCGTCGTGGATCCCCTTCTTTGCGACTATGTGGGCTCGGTGGCCCCCACCCACTCGGGTGATCTTCGTGTGGACGGCGACCTGCGGATCACCGGTGGAGTTCTGGTCGTCAACGGCGACCTCGCCGTTACCGGTGGGGTCTCCACGGATGAGTCCGGGACTCTAGTCGTGACCGGCGACCTGAGCTGCCACCACCTCTACCTCGAGGGCAATCTGGAAGTGCGTGGCGCCCTGACCGTCCACAGCGTCCTCTTCGGCTTTTATGAGGCCGGGATCTCCCGCGTCCACGGGACGGCCTGCGCCCGGATCGCCCTGATCGGCGACCACGATTGGGAGTGTGATGACGAAGAGTTTCGCATCCAGGCCCGGTTTAGCAGCTACCACAAACTGGAGAACGGCGTACCCGAACTCTTGCTCCACGTGCTCGGCGAGCGGACCTATCGGGGGCTCACCAGCCTGATGGCCTTGCCGCCGTTGTCCAATTCCACTGAAGGGGAAGAGAGCGACTCGGATGATGTGTGGGGGTTGTCGTTGTTCGCCCACCTGTGACGGTGGGCGGCATTGGCCAAAACTCATCAACCGCAACGAATTCGGCGTTATCGACGCCGGTGACCGCGTTCCCAGGTTGCACGGGACCCGTCGGGGATCCGAACCTAATCTCCGGCTTAATCCGCTCCGCTCGCCAGGCAGCTACATCAGCCGTCGACGCGCGGCTGACACGGTCACATCAGGCCCCTGAGCGACACAGACGCGGTTCGGATTTTGGTACGTCCGGCCCACGGTTGCACCGCTGCGCGAATCAAAGATCGTCCGATCGGTGAGCAGCGGGCTGCAGATGTCGATCAGCCGAGTTGGCCAAGATGAGCCCCCGCCTTCTCGAGTGCTTGATGTTGATTGAAGCGCTCGGGTCCGAGTGTGTGCCGGACTGCGGGTACGTGGTGCGTGTGAGGTGGACGACCGCGCCTTGGCGGCTGTCCAGACCCTGTGGATCTTCCCCGACGGTTCGGTCCGTCGGCGTCGCGTCACGGATGCACCGCATCCCGGCCAACGCTACGACGAAACGTGACGCCTGGGGCGGCAGGGTCCGCAGCAGCTGATACGCCCGATCCGTCGCCGTTCGTTACTCCGGTCGTGTCGGTAGGCGCACGTCGCCGATCTCTATGGTCCAGAGAAGATCTGTGAGTTGTTCGAGTGCCTTAGCCAGGTAGCGGCGGTAGGTGCTCAGTGGCAGGTCGAGGACTTCGGCGGCGGCTTCCTGGGTGGGGGCGGCGCGCAGGTAGGTGCGGTGCAGGACGGCCCGGAGCTGTTCGCCTTTGGGCTCGTTGCCGAGAGATGCGATGGCGTTTTCCATCGTGGTTCGGAGTTGGCCGACAGTCGGCCCGGCCGTCGTGGCGGCCAGCGCGGATCCGACGAGTGGATTCACGGCGAGCTGGTCGGGCCGGTGCAGCATCTGCAGCGCTGCCCTAACCGCGGCGCCGAAGCTGGCACGGTCAAGTGGTGCTGGACGTATCAGAGTGGCTGGGGGAGGTCCGGTCGCCCCGGAGCGGCTACGTTCGTACATCAGATCGAACCAAGCGTCGATTGGCAGTCGTCGCCAGTCGATGCCGTAGACGACATGTCGTAGGCCGTCAACGTCGACTTCGACCAGCGGGGCGAAGGCCATGTAGTCGAAATAGACTCGCCAGAATTCGACATCGATGACGACGATAAACGACCAAGCGAGCGGCCGGGCCAACCATTCGATGATGCAGGAGACGGGCCCAGCCAGCACGGCGTACTGGTCGCGTTGGTGCTCACGTGTGCCAGCTAAGTATCGATTGATATCGATATTCTCTCCGGGCCGGAGCGGTCCTTTCTTCGCGACATGGTCCAGCACGGCTCGCACGACCGGGTCCCGATCCTCCAGCACCGAGCCGCTGGGGCACAACAGGTGGTACGCGAGGGCGGCGATGCCGTCGCCGGTTCGCACCACGTTGAGGTGTTCGGGCTGCTCGGCAAGCCAGGAGCGGGCGAAGTGGGCACTGGTCGGTCCCTCATGCCGTTCGATGATCGAACACACCTGGTCGTGTTCGTCGTGGCGGGCCGGCACGACCGTGGCGGAGCCCTGTGCTCTGAGGGCGGCGACCATGTAGGTGAGCGGGCTGTTTCGCTTGAGAAAGAGCAGCTGTTGAGCATGCAGCTGCCGGTCGAGGCCGGTGGCGGCGCGCAGGGCAGTCACCGCGTGGGCGTGGATGATTCGGTGATACTCGCGGTACTGCTCGGGTGCCCGGCGTTCGAACTCGGCGTCTAGTACGTCGCGGGCCAGATCATGGGTGAACAGCCCGCGCGGATCCCTGATCACGAACGGCCGCCGAGCCAACCACTGCCACACCACGGGCGCTGCGCCGCCCACGAGGCGCGCGAGGAGGTCTTCAGTGGTCAGCCGGGCGATCGCGCAGGTGGCCAGGCCGGTGAGGTGCGCCTCGCTGGGAACATCGCGCAGAAACGACTCCAGCAGGATTGAGATCAGGTCCGGTGCGTCAGCGAGGGTGTCGGGCACTTCTCCGGTTGCGGCGAGGTCGGCGAGCAGGGCAATGGTGAGGGGGTGGCCGCGGCCGAGCGTCACCAGGCGCGGCCGGATGGGTGGTTGAACGCCGGCGTTGGCGAGCAGTTCGCCGCTTTCGGCGGCATCGAAGTTGTCGAGACGATGCACGGCCACGAGGTGCCGCCAGCCGGGGTCGGTGCGCCATGGCGCGGTGGGCAAGTCCCGGCCGGCGAGCACGACGACGATGTCGGTGCTCAGGCTCGGGATGAGGTCCTTGCGTAGCCAGTCGTCGATGGGTGTGAGTTCCTCGTACCCATCAACGAGCAGGACGGCGCCGGTGAGCAGCTCCTCGATCGGGCTGTCGCCGTTCTGTGGGTCGAGGGCGATCCGGACGGCCGTGGCCAGCCCTTCTGGCGACGGGTCAACGTCGCGACCATCGACCTGCACGACGGTGCGGCCAGCCGCCCGCGCTCGGGCACGGAACTCCAGCAGCAGCGTAGTCTTGCCGATACCCCCCTCGCCGTGCACGAACAGCACCCGCTGCGCCGAACGCCCTTCGAGTGCGTCGTCGAAGTCGGCAAGCTCGCGACGGCGTCCCACAAACCCCTGCCGCCGAGCGGTATCCAATAGATCGCCGACGTGCGTAGACACCCAGGCACCTCCCGCAATTCGGAACGTATCGAAACCGGAGAAACCTACTATCCGCCGTCAGTTCAAGACTGGGCGGCAACTGACCATCATCTGACCTGGAAAGTGAGCGCCTGCCCGGCTGATCCTTGGCGCATTGCTTCACCAACCAGGAGGTCGACGGTGGCATGGGTACACCGGACTGTTCCAGTAGATCACCAAATTCGGCGATCGCAGCGATTGCCTATCCTGAATGGAGACACCATGATTCGCATCAGAACTGTCGTTCTTTCCCTAACCGCCGTGGCTGCCGGGCTGGTGCCTCTCGGCCTAGCCGCACCGGCCCAAGCCGCGGCTAGCAATGGCTGTACCGTAACTCCGGGCCGACCGGTTTTCGCCGGCGACTTCACCGTCAACGGCCTTCCCAACGTGATCTACCCGATCACTGTTACCTGTAGCGTCGGCCTCATCGTCGACACCGAACAGACGCGGGCGGAGCAGGACACGCAAGCGCGTGAGGGCGACACCGTCGACGACATCACTGGCGTGTCGTTGAACCACTTCGACTTCACTGCGGCTGGGGGTACTAGGACGGTCAACGTCAAACGAGCCCTGGTGATCACAGGCCCGGCCACCGAGGGGTTCGACGAGGAAGTTTACCAGAGCCTGAGGTTCACGGTGAGCAGCGGCCCGGTGACCTCGCCGTGGACCGCACCTGAGCTGTCGCTGCCCAGGACCATCTACTACTAAGGCAGACCGCAGATAGGCCGCGGAGCGAGATTCGGTCGCCCGTTCTTCGGCGGGATCTCGGCGGCCACGCAGGAATTGGTGGAGGGCGGTCACAGTAGTTTTGTGTCCGCCCTCCACCTTGTTCAGACCGGCTATTCGGCCGGGGCATTGCCGTTGCTTCACGCTGGCGGGGTTGTTGAGATCGCGGTAAGCCACCTCCGGAGGGCACAGGCGAGATCGGCCTGATTGCGTTGCCACTCGACTTGGCCTGCGCGCGCGACAAGGGGAAGGGGCTGCCGTTCCTCGGCAGGAGCTGAGCGAGCCTGCGTTTCGGCCTGGTTGAGTTGCGTGGGCAGCGACACGTTGATGATTTGCCTGCCCCACACGCGGTTGACGACAAGCGGGATGGGCCACGGATCACTGGTTACGGTGTCGCAGTCAGTGATCTGGTAGGTGAACCTGACTGAGATCGTGCCGCTGGGGTCGACCGTAACGGGCAGAGACTGGCTTACCGAGGCCAAGCGCAGGCCAGCGCCATCGCGACCCGCACTGACAATCGTTACGGGTAGCAGTCCGGAGTTGCGGACGGTGATCTCGTAGAAGATGGTGCTCGAATCCGAGTTGACCCCGAACGCGGTCGGCGCATTGAGGACGAGACGAGGGTAGATCACGCCGGACGTCCACGCGGTCCAGACGAGCATCACCACGGGCAGGAGCACAAGAGCGACCCGCCGGGTACGCGACGGGCGCGGTTCAAGCCAGCTCTGGTAGGGGTCCAGAAACTGGAACTGACGGTGGTTTGAACCGATCACTGTTGTGCCCTCTGGTCGATCGTTCGCCAAGTGTGCCCCGCCATCGCAGCGTCCGGGCACTCGGGGCGGCCCGATGCGGGCAGGACAGGTCGATGAACCATTCCGCTGAGTCAACCGACGCTGAGCTTTGCCAGCACCTGCTCCGTCACGGCACCGCGCTGCTCGAACGGGTCGAGTGGTCCGCCACAGTGACCGATGATCGGCGGGTGGTAGCGCCGGCCAGCAGCCCGAAGAGGCTAGGTTGTGACGCTGCCCGCGCCGCTCGCCAACCCCGTCCGAGCACTGCGGCGCCCGAAGCGTCAACATTGAGCCCGGATTTTGTTCGTCGTTCGCGTCAACGCCCGCGTCGGCGCGGCGGGGTGCGCGGGGCTGACGAAACTCGGCGGCCCCCTTTGCGACCCGACGGCTGATCGGGCTGGCGGGCCGGGCCGCGACTGCTGTTCACCGTTCGGCCACGGACGATCCCGATCAACTCTTCGATCAGGTCGGGGGGCTCCTCGCGCCTCCACGCGAGCGCGACCGATGACGTCGGGGCGTCGGTGACCACTCGGTAGGTGAGGTCGCGGCGGTGGTAGGCCCGGGCGAGGGACTGCGGAACGATCAGCACACCGACGCCCGCCGCCACCAATTCCATCGCGCCAGCTGTGGTCTCCACCGGCACGACCGCAGCGGCTTCAGACTCGCCGGTCCAGGCCAGCACATCGTCGAGGGGACGCAGCATCGTCTCATCGGCAAGGTCCGCGACGGTCAGCTCGTCGGCGGCGGTGAGTAGGTGGTCGCGAGGGATCACCACGACCGTTGTCTCCACATATAGCGGGATGGCGTGGAAGGCATCGCGATCGACCGGCAGACGGACCAGACCGGCGTCGGCCTCCGTGGCGATGAGTGTGGCGGCCACGCCGACGTCGGCGAGCGTGACCTGCAGCCGCGCTCCTGGCAACCGCTCCGACCAGGCGCGGGTCCATTTCTCCACAGTGACGCCGGGGACGACCACCAGACGCAACGTCGGGGGCTGATTCCCCTCACCAGCAGACATGGTTACCTCCAGGAACCTGCGCACACGATGCGGAACGAGGGCCAGGCTACCGGGAGCGCTAACCTGAGCCGGTGAGCAAGTCGAAGAAACCCCAGATGATGAAGTCGTCCACAGCTGCGCTGAAGCTTGACGTCTACCTGCCGGCAACGCCGCCGGAGTTCCGGGACCGCGAGGTGTCACGCGAGGAGCTCGACGAGCTGCAGCGCAACCCACCGCAGTGGCTCGTCGAACTTCGGCGAGACGGTCCACACCCACGTCATGTCGTCGCCGCCCGGCTGCGGGTGTCGAACAGTGGGCTGGCTCGTGGAGGATACGCGGAGCCACTCACGACCACGCAGATCGCCGACCTCATCGCTGATCCGCCCGACTGGCTCGTCAAGGAGCGGGAGACGTTCGCCGAGGTTCGACGTGAGGAGCGGCGTCTGAAGGAACTGCGCGCGGACGCCGCTGTGGCTGAACCAGTTGCGCGAAAGGGCTCGGCGGCGCGTCCGAACGCCCGACGCCATTAATGTGGTGACCGATCTTTCAACGGCAATCGAGCCGTACGACGAGTCGGAGACGCGCGTGGACGAGACCTGGTTGGGCAAGCTCGGCGGCCAGTTCGTGCCGTATCCGCAGATTCGGCAGCGGTGGGCAGCGCTCACATCATGTTTCGACTCCATGGTCGAAGAACTCGGCGAGGACGTCTTCGCCGAGTGCTACCCGTGGCTGACCCACGCTATCGTCCACACCGGGTCGGTGTCTGTTCCCGGAGACCTGCACCTCGACGACATGGACCAGGTTTTCGTCATCGACGGAGACCTGACCGTTGGCGGCGTGCTGCGGATTTTCTCCTCCTTCGAGTACCCCGCACTGGTGATCACTGGCGACTTGCGTGCCCGCCACCTCCTGGCCGAGTTTCATGCCCGGCTTCTCGTCCTCGGCTCGTTGCACCTCGACGGCGTGCTCGTCTGCGACAGCAGCGACGCGGCCGAAATTGAGATTCTCGGCGCCACCACCGCCAACGCGTGTGTCATCACGGACACCCCCATCGAATTCGGCGAGCCGCCCACCATCACGCACGCCGACGTCGATCTGTTCGACGAGCTACGGGACATGGACGCGCTTCATAAGGCGCTGCGGGATGGCCTGCCGGTGCTGCGCGCGTTCGTTCATGATGCGTCTTGAGGGCCAACCCGAAAGGACAGGTGCAGTCGTGCCTTTGAGACTCACTACTGGAAGGCGCTCGCACTGAGCACCCGACATTCGAAGGCGTTCTCAAGTGCTTCGCGCTGATGGTCGGTGAGCTGGTTGATGAAGATGACTGCCTGCGCGCCGGTTTCCTGGCGAACCTCAGCGATCTCGCGAACCTTGCCGGGACCGATGAGCGTACGTCGCGACAATGGCAGCGCCATCTTGCGTACACCGCCGTGGGAGACGCCGCGTCGTTGCACAAACTGCCGCACCACCCGGGCGCCGGCTGCAGTCACCTGGGCGGCCAACTCTGCCATCGCCTCCTCGTACTGACGATTCTTGGCCGTGAAGTAGCCGACCAGAAGGACCTCTGCGCCCTGCATGGGCAGAGGCGCGGCGTTCCGGCCGTGCGCGCTGATTCGCCGGGAGCGAGGCTGGCGGCGCCGCATCATTCCGGACTTCTCCACGCCGCCATGGTAGACAAACGAAACACAGGTCGGAAACGGAGTGGGCTGACCGGGTAGTCGGCGGCGTCGACGTCGAACAGATGGCGACGCAACTCGCCGTTGCCATCATTCCACTGCACGTCGATGACGTCAGACCCGTCGGTGAAGTGTTCAGACCTGACCACTGTTGCCGAGATACCGGGCTGCGCCGCCGCGTACCCGGCGTCGTAGGCCTCGATCTCGGCCCGCAACGACACTATCAACACGATGTTGACCGCAAAGATCGTCACGAAGCTTACGGCCGTCCAGCGCCGACTCGAGCTCGGATAGCTGGCAGGGGAACGTTTGTTTCTGGCGTCGCCGGCAGGCACACGATTCTCCTATCGATGTCTGCCTGTGAGGTGCTCGCTATCTGCTGCTCGTTCAACTATTGTCAGCGCCTGCCGAACCCGACCATCCACAGTGGCGACAGGCGAGTGGACACCAACATGGGATAGGGGAGCGCAATGAGCTGGGCGAACGCGACCTACCTCACCGAGGCGGGCGAGGTCTCACTCCTCGCGTTGCCGGTCGCGGAGTTGGTCTCCGCCGGGCTCGCCGCCGGTGAGGATGCCTGGTACGACTACGCGGCGGCGCTTCATCTGCGCGCTGATCAGGAGACGTTCGACGCGGCCGCGAGGCTGTGTCAAAGTTCAAACCCGACAGAGCGGGCGTACGGCGTGGACATTCTCGCCAAACTCGGCCGCTACACGTTGAAGTCCGACGGCGGACTCGTCGAGGTGCCGATCGAAGCGCGCCGCTTCCGTGAGCCGGTCGCCGCGCTGATTCTCGACCTTGTCGGCTGTGAGGACGAGCGCGACGTGCTGAGGTCGATCGCTCACGCTCTGGGCTGCCTGTCAGACCCTCGTGCGATCGCCGCATGTGGCCGTCTGCGTGCGCACCCCGATGTGATGGTCCGGTGGGCGGTGTCCTGTTCGCTGCAGGAATTCGCCAAGACCGACGACACCGCGCTGGGTCTTCTCGTGGAGTTGACCGCTGATCACGACGAAGTGATTCGCGACTGGTCCTGCTTCAACCTGCACCTGACCGGCCGGGACACCATCGATGTTCGAAACGCGCTCGCCGCTCGCCTCACCGACGACGACGACATCACCCGGGCGGAGGCGTTGCGGGCGATGGCCAACCTCGGTGACGTGCGGGCGGTCGATCCGCTGCTGGCGGCTCTGGCCGAACTCGATCCCGAGGATCCGCAAGCCGATGTGCTGTTGGAGGCACTGGGCCTCTTGGCGGCACACACCGGCGACGTGCGTCTATCCGCACGCATGTCAGAGTTGTCCGCGCTGTCACCGATGGAATGAACAACCTGGTACGACGATCTTCTGGTTCCTTGGATGACCCTGTGCGTCACGACCCTGCGGCGGTGTTGCCGTAGGCAGGTATATCTGATTGGCGGTTTGCAGTTCGGCGACGGTGACGGCGAGCCCGTTTCGTTCGAGTCGTTCCGTGGTAAGACTCGCTCCAACCGTCGCGCCCTGACCTACTTAAAGAATCACTGAGGATCTATGAAATCAGTCATTCTGCGAGCAGAGGCCGCCAGGAGCGGGTGTCGTCGTCGCCGCGACCTGACCTGCGGAGCTCCTGTGCCCAGTCGTTGAAGTATTTCCGTAACGTTGCCACGTCGACATCCTGAACCGGGATCTCATCGTCGGTGAATCTGTCTAGCGTGCCCAGCATCGACGCGAACACCGCACGTTCGAACCCGCCGTCGATCTCGGCGGCTTGCACCAGCAGGTTTGCTCGTCCGAAGCGCAGGGCGAGCTGGTAGACGTCGGCGAAGTCTCGAGCCTCGGCCCGGTCGAATAGGGCGATCGTCTTGCGTCCCGCGAGTTCCTCCGGCGCGTAGCTCGGTCCGAGCTGCGTGGTGATTGTGGCGTACCGCGGAGAAGAGTCCACCACCAAGTCGACGATGAGCGTCTCGTCCATTCCGGTGATCTTCAAACGGCAGAAGGTCTCGACGTCTTGTATCCGGTCTACCTGCCACTTTTGTGTGATGGCCGCGTTGGTTAACGCGTCTTTCGCCTTCGTGATCGAGCTCACGCCGGGGGCGGAGAAGAAGTCAAGGTCGTGAGTCGGCCGTCGAGTGAGTTCCTGCGCGACCAGCGCGGCGCCTCCGGCGAGCAGAAACCCTGAGCTCTCCGGTAGGTCGAAAAACAATCGCAGCGTCGCCACCTGGAGCGGAGTCAGTACTGAGGTGGCCGTCACTACGCGCTTCCGTTCACCAAGGGGGTCCATGCGGCCCGCACGTCTCGTGGCAAAACGAGGTCGGTCCATAGGTCGATCAGCAGCGCGCCATCGACGAAGCGGGCGATATCGTCCGGGCCGCCTTCGCGGAGGACGATCTCATATGCCCGGGCGCGCTGCCGCCGATCGGATAGGTCAAAAAGACGTGCTGGCGTCGACCAGTTCAGGTGAAACGGCAGCGCGACCGTGGCGAATGCGTCACGGGTGTCGAGCCGAGGTAGGCGGTTCGGGACGAACACAACATGGCTCCGAGTCGTGATGGTGGGTGTGAATTGAAGTTTCGGTTGTAGTGTCAACTCGAACCCGGCAGCTTCAATGATCCGCTGGGCTGTCGTAAGCGTTGGCGACTTCTGCCCACGCTCGTATTGCGACAGGGTGGGCCGTGATGTCCCGGACAGCGAGGCGAGGTCCGACTGGCTGAGTCCGGCCGCCGTTCGCGCCCATCGGACAAGGTTGTGGGGCACGGATCACCTCCCGATGTATCCGATCGGATACTACCATGGTCCGGTGTTCGTGGCCGGCAGCGTCGCATCAGGCATCGTGATAAATGACGATGAGATCGGCGTGGGTGCCGTGCCGTGACGGTAGCGGCTATTGTGCACCAGATGGATCCGCCCGGGCCGCCTGTTCACGTGCTCGCCGCGTTTGGCGCCACGGGCGTACCCGTCCTCGAACCTGGCGGGCAGGGGCGGACGTGGCGTGTCGGAGATCTGATCCTCAAGCCCTGTGACCAACCTGCGGAGTGGGCCTGGGTAGCTGATGTCTTGTCCACGTTGACGTCCACGGCACGGTTTCGGGTTGCCCGACCTGTCGCCGCTCGTACGGGCAAGTGGGTTTTGGCGGGATGGCAGGCATGCCGAGTGGTTGCTGGCCACACGGACGTGACGCGCTGCGTCGATGTGCTCGACGTGGCTGACGCGTTTCACGAAGCCATTGCCGGACTGCCTCGTCCCGCGTTCCTGGACACGCGTGACGATCCTTGGACCTACGGCGATCGAGTTGCGTGGGAGGAACTGCCAGTCAACCCGCGTGGGGTGATGGCTGATCTGCTGCAACGGCTGGCGGAAGCCCGGCGGCCGGTCGGCCTGTCCAACCAGATCGTGCACGGCGACCTGCTCGGCAATGTGCTCTTCGCCGAAGACCAGTCGCCGGCCGTCATCGACTGGCCGGTCTACTTCCGGCCGTGCCACCGGACTTTCCGTTGCTAGGCGAGGGTATTGGTAAACATCTCGAGGTAGCTGTCCTGAGCGAGGCGCAGCTCTTTGAGCTCATCCTTCTCGAACCAGGCGATGGCATCGTGTTCGTCCGGCGCGACATTGGTCGGAGATCCCGTCCACGTTTCTATCAGCCAGACCTGCATATCGAACGCATCGGTATGAATTTCCTGCATCGGCGGGTCGGCCGGCGCTGCGATGCTGATCCCCAGCTCCTCTTGGAGCTCTCGAGCAAGCGCCACAGCCGGTGCCTCGCCGGGCTCAACATGACCACCAGGCAGATCCCATACGTCGGGATACCAGCGGCGCTGAGCAGACCGGTGACACAACAACACCCGATGGGCGTCCCGGAGAAACGCCACGACAATGCGAGCCGGAGGAGTGCCCTGCGTCAACGTCATGCACGTATTGTGCCGGCGCGGAGGTGATCATCGATCGCGCAGGTGTGCCCGTCCCGAAGATCATTCCATTGGTACGGAGCGTCAACCGCGCTGCGGTGGGTTCGCTCGCTGGACGGTTTGATCTGTCTGGCGACTGGGATTCGCCGCAAAAGAACGCTGAGATCGCTGTCGACTTCGGAATCTCGGCGTGAGTCTGATACTGGATACCCACGTAGCGCTGTGGGGCATTGTCGCTGACGCTGAACTCGGTCACGCATGCGCATCGTGACCGTGACCGCCGTCTACACGGCGGTGGTTTTGGGGGGTGAACTGCACGGCGAGGTGCACGTCGAGGGCTCGGGCGAGGCGTTCGAGGACGGGTAGGTCGGCACGGTGTCGCCGAGTTCGAAAGCCAGCTGGGCCGCGTCGTATGCCTCAGTGGCGCCGGGTTCGGTCATACGCCGCTCGCGCAGCGCATGCCAGTCATGTCGGTTGCTCATTGCCTATCCCTGTTCGTCGTCGGGCGAATGTGCCGCAGCGACGCGCGCTCTTACCGGCGCCGGTTGCGGGGATGCTCTTTGGCCGTCCGCTCGTTGCCGCGCTTGTAGTTGCCGGTGCTGCGCGCCATCAACTCCTGCGGATCGTCGCTGTTGTCCACGTCGATCAGAAACCGAGCGGCGGCTGCGCCGCGCAGCACAACGGCAGGGCGGCCGTGGTGCAGCAGCTCCACGTCCCCGTTCTTGCGGAGGCGATAGGTGAATCCCTCGGGTGCACCGGACATCGTCGTATCGTCCTCGCCCTACTGATCCGCACGCTACTGATTTACGCTGACCAAAAGGCCGCATCGGTCGTGGCTCCGGACATCGGCGGCGGTTACGCCGGTTGTTACCGATGGCGACGGGAAGGTTCGCGGGAATGGATGCCAGCACTGAGGAACTGCGGAACGCGCACGACGTGCTCTCGCAGTGGTATGCGACGAACCTGGCCGGGGTGCTTGAAAACATGCCGGTCGAACGGGCAATGCTTGACCTGTTCGCCGAGATGACCCTGACGGTTGGCACAGAGGTCGCTGACGTTGGCTGTGGCACCGGACGGCTTCTGCCGTACCTGGCAGGTCGGGGCCTGTCGCCGCAGGGAGTGGATCTCTCTCCCGGGATGGTTGAGGTGGCGCGGCGAGAACACCCGGGCTTCGCGTACGAGGTCGCGGATCTGCGTGAGCTGCCGTTCGAGGACGTGTCGCTGGCCGGGGTGGTGTGTTGGTTCTCGTTGATCTATCTCGCGCCGGACGCGCGGGCACGCGCGTTCGCCGAGCTCGCACGAGTCGTCAAACCGGGTGGCTACCTGGTGACGGCCTTCAAGCACGGCGATGGCACCCTGCGCCGTAACGGTCCCGGCAGTCGCGTTGGCGATCTCGGCGTCAACTTCGATCGTTACTGGCTCTCGGCTCGGGAGATGGAGGACCGCTTCGCCGCTGCCGGCTTCGCCGTGGTCTTTCAGGGCGTCACCCCGCCTGAGGAAAGTGAGCCCCCATACGGATACATGCTGGTCCGAAAAACCGACTCCGGAAGCGCGTAGCGTGGGACCTCATGCGTGACGCCAAAGACGACAGTGGGATCAACAATCTCAATCTGGCGCGAATCGGACGTCATGGCGGCGCGGCCGGTGTTCGCCGGCCCCGACAGGCGTGCCACTCAGCGTGGCTCGGCCCTGCCGGTAGGTTTGGGCGGTGAACCCGGCTGATCTGCGTTCGCTCCAGGATGGTGCTCTGGAGACCCGCGAGGAGAACTTGTATCGCTTGCTCGACCGGGCCAGGGATGGCGACGAGTCGGCGGCTAGCGCCCTGCGCGAGCTCGTGCGCGACTACCCCAACTACCACCGGTCGCTGTATACCCGCGCGCTCAACCAGGCCGACGTCTTCGGCGACGCCACACTCGAAGCCTCGCTGCTCACCGCGTTGGCTGACACCCGGTATAACTGTCAGGCATGGGCTGCGATGGGCTGCATCGCGCTCGACGTCCACGCCGCGATTCCCAAACTGCTCACCTTGGTGGACCATCCTCAGTGGATGGTCCGGGACCAGGCAGTGCGCGGGCTCGGCGCTCTCGGCGACGAGTCAGTCGTCCCGACGCTCGCTCCGTTGTTGGGCGATCCGGCCGACTGGATGCGTCAGCGTGCCGCCGACGCCCTAGCCAATATCGGTGGCGAGGCGGCACTCGCCGCGTTGTGGGACGAGTTCGAGCATCGCCGGTTCAGTCGGATCGGCTACATCGCCAGCGCGTTGGCGCTGTTCAGCCCGGAGGTGATTCCGAGACTGCGCATGGCAGCGGCGAGCGACGACCCGAACAAGCGCTATTGGGCAGCCGTCGCGCTCGGCTCGACCGGCGATGACCGTGCCGTTGCCGAACTGGAACGGCTGATGGCCGATGACCACGGTGCCACAGTCTTCGATGGCAGGGTCAGCGTCGCGGCGAAGAAGGGCCTTCGCACGCTGCGACGGATACAGGCCGCGATCGCGTCGCGGGCCGAAGTCTCGACAAACACAACGGACAAAGGTCGCCCGGACATCTAAACCGCGCTGGTCGAGGAGACTGGGCGACGCCGCTGACCCCGACACGCCCGCCGGCCTGCTTTGCTCGCTCTGCTCGATCAGTTCGGGCGGGCGCCCGTTACGCCTCGTCCCGCTCGACCTCGTTGGCGCACAGGTCCCCAAGCGCCTTCAGTTCCTCCCCGAACTGGCTCGCGTGGGAGTAGACGATGTGACGGCCGGCCCACCCGGGCCGTTCGTTGAAATCCACAGATCGCCAGAATTGAAGTGAGGCGAAGACCATCGGCCGAACAATCGCCGTGGCGACCCCCGCGACGCAGGCGTCGACGTCAGGAAACGAAAGGTCGACTGCGGCAGCGTCGTAAACCTCGCGCGCGGCAAGGACCTCGAGGTCGGAGAGGGAGAACGCGACATCGGCATCGACCTCCGCTTGGCGGACGGTCATTAGTACGCCGGCAACGTCACCCTCTTCGTCTGCGCGAGTGTTCACAACAAAGAGGATTTTGGGTCTGTGCCGATTCATGGGCCGATTCTCGCATTCGCCGAAACCTGCGATCCAGGCCGCATCGCTGCCCCGCACACCGCGACCACTACCACTACCACTGCCTCAGATTAGCTCTGTGTCACACTCGGTCGGGTCGCTTCGGATAGTGTCAGTCCAGCGCGGCCACCTTGCGCAGCAGCACCGAGCGTTCGCGTTGGTTGGCGCATAGTCGGGCGGCCAACTCCAGCTCTGCCCGCGCCGCCGCCCGCTGCCCGAGACGGGCCAGCAGCTCACCCCGTACGGTCGGAATGAGGTGTGAACCAGCGAGCCGACCAGAGGCGATGAGATCGTCCACAATGGCCAGAGCCAGCGCCGGGCCCGAGGCCATAGCCACCGCGACCGCCCGGTTGAGGTCAACCACCGGTGAGGGTGCGACTCGACCGAGTGCCTCATAGAGCACCACGATCCGCTCCCAGTCGGTCTCCGCGACGGACGGCGCTGACGCGTGGACGGCAGCGATCGCCGCCTGCAGACCATAGGGGCCGAGACCGCGAGTCGATGCCTTGCCCAGCGCGACCAGCCCACGGCGAATCGCCGAGACATCCCACCGCCGCCGGTCCTGGTCCTCCAACAGGATCGGCGAACCGTCCGGGCCGGTCCGGGCCGGAAATCGCGCCGCCGTCAGCTCACACAACGCGAGCAGACCATGCACCTCCGGCTCGTTCTGCTGCAAAGCGGCCAGCTTGCGGGCCAACCGAATCGCTTCGTACGCAACATCGGTGCGCAGCAATCGGTCACCAGACGCGGCCGTCGAGCCCTCAGTAAAGATCACATAGATGGCGCCGAGCACGCCGCCCAGTCGTTCTCGGCGTTCGCTGGCCGGCGGCACCTCGAATGGCACCCGAGCCGCCGCGATCGTCTTCTTCGCGCGGGTGATGCGGGCTTGCACGGTTGGGACGGAGACCAGGAACGCGCGCGCGATCTGTTCGGTGGACAGGCCGCCGACCACGCGAAGGGTCAGCGCGACTCGGGACTCGGGGGAGAGCACCGGGTGACAGCTGATGAACATCAGCGCCAGGATGTCGTCATCGATCCGGTCGGGATCGATGTCGTCGACGACTGTCGACGCGACCGGCGGGTCGGCCATCATCAGGACATACCGGTGTCGCAGGGCGGCCCGGCGGCGGAGCGCGTCGATCGCCCGCCGCCGGGCCGTGGCCATCAGCCAGCCGGCCGGATTCGCCGGCGGGGCGAGCGGCCATGACGTCAGCGCCTCGGCCACCGCCTCCTGCGCCGCGTCTTCGGCCAGCCCGAAGTCGCCGGTGAATCGAGTCAGCGCGGCGACGATCCGCGCCGACTCGATCCGCCAGACGGCCTCGACGTCGACTGTGCCCACCAGATTCGCCTGCTGACTGTCGTCGTACTGCGGGGCGATTACCTGTTGCCCTGCGGGCGGTCGTCTTCTCCCAGCACTCGACGGACCTCGATCTTGGATCCGGAGACGACCGGGACCCGCTTGGCCCACTCGATCGCCTCCTGCTTTGAGGCGACGTCGAACATGAAGTAACCGCCGAACAGTTCCTTGGTCTCGCCATATGGCCCGTCCGTGACCACCGGGGTCTCGCCGCCGAAGTCGACCACGACGCTATTGTTCGGCTCGTCCAGGCCTTCGGCCGCGAGTAAAACGCCCGCCTTGACCGCCTCCCCGACGAATTGGCGGGTCGCGACTATCAACTCATCGATGTTGGCCATCATGGTCGCGTACGACTCGTCAGTGGCCCGCATGATCAGAAGGTATTTCGACATCATGTTCTCCTCTTCCGGCGAGGCCGCTTGTCGACCGCGCACATACATGTCGAACGAGCCGCACCTGGATCGACACCTCGCGCGAGGACTTTCAGTCTGACTCAGGTCGCCATGGCACATCGCGCAGTCGACGACCTGCCGCTAGCTGGTTCGCCTCTGTCTCCGCGGAGGTGTAGATGGGCGGAAAGGGCTCGGCCCACAGCAATTCGACGGGCGCGTCGACCCGTGCGTCGGAGGGTACGTCCTCGAACGTCGCCCGGATCAGCGATAGGTTCTCCTGCTCGGCCCTGGTCCACCAAGAAGTGGTGCGTATGTAGTAGCACCAAGTATCGGAGAGGAACGAACTGCGGATCAGCTTGATCGTGTATTTCGGCGCGATGATTGTTTGCATACTGCGGACGGTGATGATCCGGTCCCAGGTGGACTCGGTCAGTGCGATGAGATGCCGCTCGCTGTTGAACCACACCGTTAGGACGGGCCGGTCGCCGGAGTAGTCCGCTTCGACTCGAACGTCCTCCTGAGGCAGCGCAGCGCCGACCAGCCTGACAATCTCGTCGTCCTCCTCCCGGTGGTCCACGACCAGTATGAAAGGCGATCTCTGGTTCAGATAGTCTTCGAGACCGTGTTCGTCTCCCGACGCGAGGGCCAACAGCACCGGATCGGCTTGTAGAGTCACCTCGTCGATACTACAAACCGGCGACCCTGGGACGCCGAGGCGCTCGACGCACTCGCCCCGTCACCTCGTGGCGTGTCATGAAGGGGCGTGGGTAAATGGAAAAGTCCGCACTCGCCGAGGCGGCGTACAAAGGTGATCTCACTCGGGTTCACGCGTTGATCGCCGCAGGGGCGGACCTGTCTGGAATCGATGGCGGCCTCTATCATGGTGCGGCGGAGGGCTGTGTCTCCGGTCGGCCATATTACGTGCCGATCAGCGAGGCGGCACGCAACGGAAAAGTCGATGTGGTGTGCGCGCTGCTGGCCGGTGGTGCTGCCGTGGATGAGATCAACTATCGGGGTGAGACCGCACTGATCCTCGCCGCGCAAGCGGGGCAGATCGACGTGGTGCGGGCGCTGCTCGACGCGGGGGCCGACCCCAACCACGTGGGCTGTTTCGGTCCGGCGCTGGCATATCTGGCGAGTCCTACTGTGGCGGCGGCACTGCTCGACGCCGGCGCTCGGCTCGACGTGTCCGACCCGTTGGGTGTTGATGTTCTTGACCAGATCTGCGCCGTGCCGGTCGGTGAAAAGCGGTTCGGTGATTGGCGGTACCATGAAGAGCTGCTAAGCCGAAAACGTACAATCCATCGTGATTTTCTTACGGTCATCGAGCCGTACGCTGCGGAGCACGCCGAGCGGGTGCGGGCCGCGATCGTGGCCCTCACCACGTTGATGGACGCGGCCGCCGCCGCCACAGACGCTGAGCGGCAGCGATACGTGTCGCTCGGCTCCGCCGAGCAGGTGAGTCAGCCGGACTGGGCGGAGCGAATCGGTGCCCTGCTTGACCTCGACTCGGCCAGACCGTTGTGTGAGTGGACCCTCGCCAGCCCGGCTGCGGTCGGTCACCCGGGCTGGCCGGACCTGGTTCGACAAGTGGTGGCGTTGTCCCGCACATATGCTGATGTGACGCTGGAAGTGTATGGACAACAGCTGAGCCTCGACGAGATGGACAACGATGACGTCCCCGGCGTGTGGGAGTTCTACAGTGACGATCACCTCTACACGTTCGACTGGGTACTGGTGCTGCTGGCTACCCCAGCGGCGATCGACCATCCACAGTGGGCCGATCTGGTGGTGGATCTGTGCACGGCGAAACGGGCCGCGGTCTCCTACATGAGCTTTGGAGATGATGAGGTGGCCGCGTTGCTTGCGAGTCCAGCCGTCCAGAAGCATTCCCGGTTCGCTGAACTCACGGCGGCCGCACGCGTGGCGTTCCCGTTTGCACCAATGCCTGACCGGAAACAGGCACCTCCTCGACGGTGAGATCATTACGCCGCCGTGACCCGGTCGGACGGCTCATTGGGTGATTCGAGCCAGCCGGGCGACCGCAGCTGGTCCCACCCAGAGTGTCACCAAGGCCAGTATGGGCGTGACCAGGCTCCACCACGTGTGCGCGGTTAGTGGCGTCACCGCGAGCGCGAACGAAAGCACGGTGACGGATCGACGTTGAAAGACCGCCGGCCATGCTCTGGCGGCGCCGAGCATCGCGAGAATCAGAACGGCGCCGAGCAATCCAAATATCAGATCGGCGCCGCCCGCGACGATGCCGACCCAGCCGAACAGACCTGCCATCACGACACTGCACATGACATACATAGATCTACCTCGCGGAGTTGAGAATGACCCGATGGGCCGGTCGACGTGGGCTGCGGGGCGCAGTCACGGTTGGGTATCCGACTCGGAATGTCATGAGCGCGTGGCGCCCGGCCGGCAATAGTCGCGCGAGTGGCGCCGCGAACTCTGACACACGTCCCAGACTCTGGTCTCGTTCCACCCGCTCGAGCACTTGACACAGTGGTTGTGCCGCGAGCCCGGCGGACGTCGCCGCCAGATGCGTCCGCTGCCACGCACGACCAGCCGCCAGGCGAAGTCTGCGGTCGGTGGGGTCGGCGACGATCAGCGCCCCAAATGCCGACGCTGTCGGCAACTGCATGCGGGTGGTGCTCAGCCAACCGTCGTGACTGGTCTTTCGGGACACCGGCACCAGTTTCGCTGCCGAACGGATCAGCGGCGTCGTGCCGGATGTCTCGATTGTGACGCCGTCTTGCTTTTGTTGAATGTCGCGCCAGTTCTCGCGATACCACCGGAAGTCGTCGTCGGCCTGTTCCGGGTCGGCGATGATCGCCTTGGTCGCGGCGATGGTGTGGTCGGCGAATGCGCGTGGCATCCACACCAGCTCCACCTCGTTCGAGGCGGCGACGGAGGCGAGCGCGTCAAGTTGTGTCGGCGACACCTGGCGGGATGTGTCATAGGCTGCCCGGTTGGTGTGTCGCGACGGAATCGCCCGCGCGAGTTGATCAACATCGAACGCGCCATATGTCGTGACGCCGGCACTCGAACCGTTCTGACGGCGGGTCAACCCCATCCGTGCCACCCAGGTGTTGTCGCCGGGCCCGGGCAGCATCGACAATTGCGAATCAAAGCCGTTGAGTGGTGCGGCCAACGCCATGTTCTCCAAGGCGCAGCCGAGCGACAGGTCGAACTCGCGTAGCAGCGGGTCGATTGCCCCGATCGTGCGCGCCGGGTCGGAGAGAAGGTCCACATGGTCATCACCCACCCGAAACCGCCATGGCTGAGTGTTGTGCGCGTTTGCTGCGAGCACGGCCGCGTTGACGAGTGAGGTGGGAGAGCCGCCGCCCAACCCCGCCACATCCCACGCCTCATATGCTGATCCGCGGCCAGTGCTGAAAACTCCGTTCGTTATGCCGAGCCAGGTCAGACCCGCGCTACCGGCGACCGTCGCAACGGTCGCGGTCGTGCCGAGGGCTCGCAGTAAACCTCGTCGACTCAGCCTCGCGTGTGATAGTCCACTGTGGGCCGATTCTCCGTCCGGTGCGTACTCGTCTTTTTGCATGGGTCTGATTAGAGGGTCGGCTTTGACCGACGGTCAACCAGTGACATCCCTGAGGTGACCCCTAGATGTCCTCCGATCGGGAGGCCAGGTCGAGACGATCTACACGAGAACACCGTACGCAACGAGAGCATTGCTCTTGACAAGCGGTACGCTGTGAGTCAGTCTCAAAGGAGAACGCCGTTCTCTACAGAAACACAGTTCTCGCATCTAGGAGAGGTCTCCATGTCCACACCCCACCGGCGGATCGGGCCCACGGCCGCCACCGCTGCCGGGACCGGCGCGCTGCTCATCGCCGCGCTCGTGCTCACCAGCGTCGGCAGTTTGATGCTCGGGGCCGTATTCGACTGGCCGGCTCGACTCGACGACCCCGCCAGCACCGCACTCCCCGAGTTCGCAGCGCACGCCACCGCCATACGCGTCGGGTTCTATTTTCAGCTGCTCTCCAGCCTCGCGCTGGTGCCCGCCGCGATCGGGCTCTCCCGTCTGTTCCCGCCGTCCGCGACGAACCAGGCGCTGACCACGATGGGTGTGGCCGGCGCTCTCGTTCAGCTGCTCGGCTGGGTTCGCTGGCCAGTCACCGTCCCGAGCTTGGCCCACAACTACCTCGCCGCGGCCGAAGGGTCACCCGAGCGGGCTGCCATCGGCGCCAGCTACGACATGCTCAACGTCTACGCTGGTGGCTCGCTTGGCGAGCACCTCGGCTTTTTGCTGCAAGGCATCTGGGCCATCGGGTTGGCGATCTTGTTCATCCGCCACGGGATTATTTCTCGCTGGTCAGCGATCGTTTCTGGGGTGGCCAGCGTGATCTGGATGCCCATGTGGCTCTCGTCCCAACTCTTCGGGACCCACATCAGCGTTGACGCGACCATCGCCGTTATCGCATACACAGTCTGGCTTCTGTGGCTCGGTGTCGTCGGCGGCATCCTCATGGCCCGCCGCAACCGACTCGTGGTTGCCGACTGAGTCGAACCTGCGGGGCGAGGTCACGGCAGCAGCCGTGACCTCGCCCCGCACTAGCTCGTACCAGGAAATCTCTCTAGGCGCCGCGTTGACGCAACCCGGGCCACAAGCCAGGGTCGACCCGACACATCACATGGAACGATGAGGGCGGCTGGTGCGTGTACCTGGCATGAAAGCTACGGCTACTGCAGAAGAGCCGACGACCGTCATCGCGGCGGACTCGTTCGAGGGCTTTTACCGCGGCCAGGTCGATATCGTCTACCGGGCGTTAGCGTTGGTGCTCGCCGACGCCGCACTGGCCCGTGAAGCCACCGACGAAGCGATGCTGCGCGCCTACACCCGGTGGCATGTGGTCGGCACGCACAACAATCCCGGCGGTTGGGTATATCGAGTTGGCCTGAACTGGGCGACCTCACGCTGGCGTCAGACCCGTCGCGAACGTCCCCTACCCGAGGCCGACCGTGCGGGCATGCGCGGCTCGTTGTCACCACCCGACCCGGTCGGCATCGCGGCGCTCGCCGCGTTGGGTCGTTTGGACGTCAAGCACCGCGCGGTGGTGGTCGCTCGAGTGCTGTTGAACCTGAACACGACGGAGACGGCGGCGGCACTGGGGATCGCGGCCGGCACGGTGAAGAGTCGACTGTCGCGGGCCTTGCTGCATCTGCGCACGGAACTGACCATTGGAGACACTGATGCAAATCGATGATGTGGTGGTCCCTGACGAGATCAGTGCCCGGGTGAATCGGGCTGCCGCCGCACTACCCGATCAGGTGTGGGACCTGGATGGACTGCGAAAGCGTGCCGGGGCACCGGTGTGGCGGACGTGGTGGAGCCGGAATCGGCGGCTGGCCGGAATCGGAGCAACCGCGTTGGCAACGATTGTCGCGGGATCGGTAACGGTGGTCGCAGCCGGCGGCGGGTTGGATAATAGCCCCGAGCCAGACCAATACCGGGTGGATATGGCGTTCGCCACCGACCACAACCATCTGTTCGCGTGGCGCGCCGACTGCCCAGATTGCTATCCGGTGCTGTTCGGGTCAGACGACGGCGGGGTCACGTGGTCGCGGCGGACGGATCGACTCGACTGGCGTTATTCTTCTCTCCAGGCGGGGCCGGGTGGGCTGCTCGTCACCGACGGCTATCTGCCGCCAACCGCGAAGGTGAGCCAGCCACAGCAGAATCCCATCGACGGAGAGCAGGAGTCTGCGGTGAGCGTCGACGGTGGGCGGACCTGGCGGCCTGTCGTCGAGGAGTCGGCGCAGGCGTTGCCGGTTGCGCAGATTTTGCGGTGCGGGCAACTCGGCAACCACTGTGGATTCTCGGCCATCGACCCCGCAACGAATCGAGTGCTGTCGTTGTCGGTTGAGCAGCGGCCCGCGCTCGACAACATCGTCCGCACAATCACGACCAAAGCGGCCATTTTCCTCGATGGATATAGTCTTAAACCAAACTTGCAGTACGGGGTGCCTGCAGTGTCGGTCAGTCAGGACGGCGGCCGGACGTGGACCGATCGGACGGTGCCCTGCGGCAGTGAGGCGGAGTGTGGGACCGCGCTGGTGCCCGGCCTCGACGCAACCACCCTGTATCGAGTCGAAACACATCCATACAAGGCGGGTTCGTCATCCACCGACCTGACGATTCAGCGCAGCGTCGACGGCGGCCGAACATGGCGAACCTTTACCGCGTTGGGCGCCTCCGCCAACTCGACGACCCCGTCGGGAGTCGGCCCCACCCCCGAGCCCGAGGCGGCGACCGGTGGCGGGATTGTCGCGCCGGACGGGGCGTTGATCGCCTTCCGTTTTGAATCCGGCGGCGGCGTGCCCCTAGCGTGGCGGCTCGGCCCGACTGACACAAAACCGACCCTGGTACGCCTAGCCGGGTTGCCCGACGACCTCGGGGAGATCCAGACAGGGGATTTCGTCACTGGTACGCCGGATGTGGGTTATCTGATGTTGCCGGTACATACGAGCACTATCTACCGCTCGCTCGATGGGATCACCTGGCACGCGGTGCGGGTGCAGGAATAGGGAGCGGCCGTAAACGGCCGTCTCCTTCTGGATCGCCTTCAGAAGGAGACGGCCGTTTACGGCGAGTCGTGGGTGAGGGTGACTCACTGCATGTGGTGCTTAAGTCCCTGACCTAGGCTAGGCCTTCTTCAGCACTTCCGAGAGGCCGCTCATGTCCGACGCGCCACCCCCAGTTCCGGGCGACCACGAGTACCCCTACCCGTATCGCCCAACGGAGCAGTATCCGTCCCCGCAGTCATACTGGTCCCAGCCGAATCCATATCAACCATATCCGCCGCAGCACCAACCACAGCCTCCGGCGGTGATCTATGTCGCCCCACCGGCCACCAACGGCTTGGCCACAGGCGCTATGGTCACTGGTATTGCGTCAGTCCCGTTACTATGCTGCTGTTATCTTGGACTAGTGACCGGGGCCGTTGCCATCATTCTTGGCGCAATCGCCTATCACCGTGCCAATCAAATCGGTGGTGAGGGTCGATCGTACGCGATCGTGGCCATGGCCACGGGCGTCGCCCCGTTCATCGTTCTCGTCCTCCTAGCCATTCTCGGCGGTGTGAGTCACGTGTTCGTGCCGGGCGGCGTCGCACCAACCCCGTGACACGCGATCCACCCGTTCCGTGAAGGCAATGGTCGAACGCAACGTGCCTTCTTCCGACAACTCAGCCGCGAAGCGGGCTGGCCAGTCGATTGGTCCACACTGGACTCCCGTGACAATGTGGCAGCATCGCTGGCGTCCTTGCACGGCGATAACGCCCGCCTTCGCAGCCTGCTCGACATGGTTGTGGAGAGCTGACGGGCACCAAGTAATCGGTTGGCGCCCACACCGTCTCTCGCACTATCGTGCCGGTCGTGCCCATCCATGATGACGAGCTCCGCGCCTCCGTCGGGCAGGTGCGTAGCTTGCTGGCGGCGCAGTGTCCGCAGTGGGCTGACCTCCCAGCGACCCCGATTCCCGACGAGTTGGAGGGCACCGATCACGTACTTTTTCGGGTCGGCACCGACCTCGTCGCTCGCATGCCCAAGATCGCGTGGGCGACTGACCAGGCCGATTCTGACGCGCGGTGGCTGCCGATGCTGGAGCCTCATCTGCCCGTACGAATTCCTGTTCCGCTCCACGTGGGTGAACCAGGTGCGGGTTATCCGTGGCGATGGACCGTGGCGCCGTGGTTTTCGGGGAGCACGCCTGCCAGGCTCGGCAGCGATGACGTGATCCTGGCCCGTGACGTGGCAGCCTTCGCTCGCGCTCTGCACAAAGTGGACCCGACTGAGGGTCCGATCAAACCGCCGGGTTCCCGCGGTTCTGCCCTGCTTCACACCGATGAACGCGTACGCCGTGTGTTGCCCCGCCTCGCCGACTATGACGACGGCTTCGACGTGACGGCGGCCGAGGCGGCCTGGGAAGCATGCCTGCAGGCCCCCGCGTGGAGTCGCGACCCCGTATGGATTCACGGAGATCTTCAGCCCGGGAACCTGATCATCGAAGACGGGCGGCTGACAGCAGTCATCGACTTCGGCGCACTCGGTGTCGGCGACCCGGCGCCGGACGTGGCTGCGGCGCTATGGACATTCACCGGCGCGGCCCGGAAAGCCTATCGAGAGGCCATCGGCTACGACGACGCTACGTGGCGCCGCGCCTGCGGCTGGGCCCTCGCACCGTCGCTCACCGGAATCGACTACTACCGGCATACCTTCCCGCGAATGGCCGAGCACGGTCGCAGAATGGTCCGTGCGGCAATCGCCGAACTGCTGTGAGCGCCACAGCTTGCCGGCGGCGTTGTGCCGACTCCAGGCATGGCCCCTCTGGTCACGGACTAACTCGTCCGGCCATGGTAGACCTCATGGCGGTCGGAAACGCTCACGACGAGGATCGCGGGCTGACCGTTGTCGATCATGGGCGGGACGCTGAGCCTGACTATGATGGCCCACGATGATCCCCGGTGGGTACCTACGTTGGCTTCCGGTTGTGGCGACAGCGGTGGCTCTCATCCTGGTGAGCCCAGTCGGCACGCGCCACCTCGTGGCCTATTACCGACAGCGTGGGGTCCCGGCGGGGCCGGCCGTTCGGCGGGCACTGGCTGCGACAACGATGG
Source organism: uncultured Actinomycetota bacterium (assembly GCA_963736695.1). GTDB lineage: Bacteria > Actinomycetota > Actinomycetes > Mycobacteriales > Micromonosporaceae > CAVTPU01. The sequence goes on along the minus strand of CAVTPU010000001.1, from coordinate 989,828 downwards.
TGGTTTGGACGCTGCCGTGGCTCGTCCTTGTTCTGACCCCGCTTCACGCCCGTCGAGAGGTTCGGCTGGCGCCACTTCGCGACCTGGTGGAGATCCTCGCCGACCGCCCGCTGACCGCGTTCTTCCAGATCGTGGGCAATCTGCTGGTGTTCGCGGCGGTCGGGTTTGGACTGGGCATGGGGTGGCAGGTCCGGTTCGCATGGGTGGTTGTCGCCGTCGCGGGCATGTCGATCGTGGTGGAAACACTGCAATATGCCCTGGCGCTAGGACGCGTTTCGTCTATCGATGACGTGCTACTGAACACGGCCGGCGCGGGCCTGGCCGTCCTCGCGGCGTGGCGGCTGCCGGTTCCCGATCGTCTGTTGTCCCTGCTGCAGCCATGATGAGCTGGCCCTTGTCGCCACTCGTCAGCAGTCGTCCACATGGGACATCATGACGTTGTCGGCGTCCTTCCGGGGCTCTGTCACGCCATGGCGTGCGGGACGAGTGCGGACAGGACTGCCAGGTCGGCGGGTCCGGCCGGGACTATGCCGTGGGGGAAGTTCAGCTCCTGCACGACCTCGGCGGCGTCTGGATCTGTCGTCATGCCGGTCAGCACCGCTTGGATATCACTCGCTCGATCCTGGAGCTCCGGGCTCACCATGAAGCAGTGAAACGCCTGCGACCGGTTCGTTCGGCGCAAAACTTGCAGTGGTGGGTGGTCGAACGCCGATAGTGCGTTCCATGTTTCGTTGAAGACGAACCCCAGGTCGGCGGCACCGTCAATGACAGCCTGCGCGGCAGCCGCGTGGTTGCCGGTGAACTGGTAGTCGACCATAGCCTCATCCAGGCCGAGTCTCGGCAGCAAAGTCGCACCCAGCGCGTGCACGATCAGCTTGTCCGTCGCGCTGGCTATAATCACCCGCTGGTGGCGACCACTCAACCTCCAGTCGGGGCGCGCGACGAGGTAGGTCTCATCGTAGGTGCCCGCCGGTCGGGCGACCGGGATGAAGCCCCGGTCACGGGCGAACTGCACCGCGCTATAGGGGTTGGCATAGACGACGTCGTAACCGCCTTCGAGGACCGCTTCCCGTTCAGCGAGGAAGTTCTCCTGCGGCTCGAAATGAAGCGGAATGCGCAAACGGTCCCGAAGATACGAATTCAACAGAAACCATCCGAGTACGGTGCGAGCGGTGTCGTGCGGGCACACGCTCATCCGCCGCAGCGAACTCGAAGGCGCATCAAAGACGTTCATCAGCACTTCCCTGTGCTCGTGTCTGGCGACCCGTTGTCGTTGGCACATTGTCGACCATTCGTGAGGCGGGTGCGAACGGAGGTCGGTGTCTGAGATCGTCGCGAAGGCGTCGGTGCGGAGTACTCTTTCAGGGATGAATGTGTTGACCGATGCGATGAACACCTATGCGCCCTCGCTCGCCCAGCTTCGCGCCGATGGTTACACACTTCACGCCGAAGGCGGTGACGAGTCGATCGACACGTGGGTCGCGACTTCACACGAGGTGCGCCTCACCGCCAGCTCGCCGATCGCGCTGCTCGGACTGGCCGCCATGTGGCGGGCGCACGGACCAGCGTGGAGCACGAACCGAGTTGACAACCTTTACGACCGCCTTCTCGACGGTGAGATTGTCGCTCCGTCGTGACTCGGCCTGCGGCGTGAGGTCTTCTATTGAGATCGGGCCAAACTGGTCAACGTCGGCGCGAGCCGCTGGAAGGAACGGCCGATGTCGGATGGAAATGTCAACAAGCCTGATATAACAAGTGCCAGCTGGCTGCAGTCGCATCGTGGGGAACTGCGCGGATACGGCGTTCCTGACGAGGTGCTCACGTCGCCGTCGTACTGGAGTGATCTTGTTGTCCACAGTGTGGACCGCCCTTGCATTCCCTGGTCACCGAGGTTGATGTCCACAGACCAGGCCCAGCGTTTGCTCGACGTCCTGCGACGTGACCTTGACCAGCACACGTCGAAATGTGAACTGATCGATGATCTCGTCGTTCTCGTGCACGCTGCTCCGAATATGTGGGATGCGCGCGCCGTTCAGGCCCGGTGGAAGGCGTGGCAGGTCCCAGACGGGGACGTCATCCTTCGTGCTGATGGCACGCTCTCGGTGATGGAGTACAACCCCGGCTTCGAAGGGCCACCGACATGGATCGAAACGTTGTGGACCACGGCTTGGAGCCCGGCCGGCTGGCTCGAAATCGACAGTTTGAACGCCTCGGTTGTCTATCGGGGCCACCGGGTCTTGGTTGGCGAGTCTTCGGCCCATGGAAGTATCGGTTGGGTTGCTCTGACTCACGCTGACGCCGACAGCACCTTAGAATGGGTGGCGGTGTCGCGACTATCGAATCCGTTTTCGGAGGTTGCCGTCGACGACCACACTGTGACCGCGGTGAGCACCGCTGGCACCATGTGGCGGTTCCCACGCAACGCACCTCACCAGGTCGAGATCACTGTCGATCCGAACAATATCCGTTAAGTGCCCAGCCAAGTTTCTTGAGCGCCTCCCGGTTCGTCTTCGGGGCGACTCTTTTGTCCGAGGCGATGAACCTGCTTTAGGCGAGTTGGCGGGCCAACCGGGTCAGCACGAGGCCGAGGCCGATGGCCGTCAGTGCTAGCGCAATTAGCGGCGTTGTGTGTGGTCCGGTGACGAGCAGTTCATAGCGGTAGAGCAGTCTCCCGCTGGTCCCGCTCGGCGTGGTGACGGTGACATGGGTCAGTCCGGTGTCGCATGGTGGGGTGCGGAAGGTGGCGGTGGTGCCGGCCGCGTTGACCGTGACACGATCTGCGGTGATCAATGTATCGCAGATGGTGACAGTGGTTTGTCCGCGGACGAGGTTGGTGCCGGCGATCGTGACTGTCGTGCCGCCGGTCGGCGGGCCGTGGTTGGGGTTCAGCGCGGTGATGACCGGGGCCGTGAAGTAGGTGAAGGTTCCTGCAGTGAGTCGACCGTTGGCGAACATGACGGTGACGGCGACGCTGCCGGGGCGGGCGCTGGGTGGGGTGTTCACGGTGAGTCCGGTGTCGGTGTGGACCAGTTGGGTGCCAGGGGTGGTGCCGAAGCGAACCTCGGTGGCGTCGAGGAGGCCGTTGCCGGTGATGGTGACTTCGGTGCCGCCGGAGATCGGGCCGTGGGATGGCGTCATGGCGGCGATGGTGATCGGCTGGTTGAGCAACACCGACACGTTGTTCGATTCGACATTTGCTGTCACCAGGTCGGGCCAGCCGTCTCGGTTGAAGTCGCCGGCGCTGACCGCGAGGGGTGTCTCACCGACCGCGAGGTTGGTGGCGGTGCTGAACTCGCCGGTGCCATCGCCGAGCAGCACCGACACGTTGTTCGAGTCTTCGTTGGAGACGGCCAGATCCAGGTGCCTGTCGTGGTTGACATCCGACACGATGACGGAGCGCGCGAATGAGCCCGTGGCGAAGTTGTTTGGTGGACCGAAGCCGCCGTTGCCGTTGCCGAGCAGCACGGAGGCCGCGCTGTCGACCGAGCTAGCGCTCGCGGCGTCGAGGTGGCCGTCTTCGTTGAAATCACCGAGAACTACTGAGTATGGCTCTGCGCCGTCGGCGAAGTTCGTTGCGGCTCCGAAGTCTCCGGTGCCGTCGCCGAGCAGCACCGACACGGCGTTTGCGAGGAAATTGCTGACGACCAGGTCCTGATTGCCGTCTTCGTTGACATCACCGATCGCCGTTGAGCTTGGGTTTGTCCCCATCCCGAAAGGAGATGGTGGACCGAACCCACCCAACCCGTCGCCAAGAAACACCGACAGCTGATTGCCGGCAGAGTCCGAAGTGACGAGGTCGGGATCGCCGTCGTGATTGAGATCGCCAGCGGTAATGGCGAATGGACTGTCCCCATTCGTCATGTTGGTGGTGGGGCCGAATCCGCCAGCGCCGTCGCCCAGCAGTATTGAGATGTCGTCGGACGCTCGGTTGGCGACCGCGAGGTCTTGGTGACGGTCGTGGTCGAAGTCGGCCACCACCAACGACAACGGATCGTTGTGGGCCGGGAAATTAGTTGGTGGTCCAAATCCACCGGAGCCGTTACCCAACAATATCGACACAGTGGAGGCGTTCACGAAGTGGGCGACCGCCATGTCCGGGTCGCCATCCTCATCGAAGTCGGCGACGCCGATCGACGATGGTTCGGCGGACGATGCGACTGTGGCGGCGGGCAGAAAACTCACCGGCGGCACAGGTGCCAGCGCCCAGGCCGGCGCTTGCCCCGCCAGAAGACCCGCGCCCATGGTCATGACGACGGTGACGAGGGCGCCGCCCTGCTGCACCCGGCTCGCTTTAACCATGCACCATCAGTCCTTATAGAAGGGACTACATGGCGATCAAGCTATCGCGTAGTGTCTGATTTCTGCCGTATTGGTGCGGTGACACGCCGGCCAGGCTGATCCGGCTAGCGTCGCTCAACCACACCCGGCTCCTTCCGCAGGACAATTGCAGCTTCTTGGCGCAGAGAGCAGGCCGGCCGTGACTGAGGTCGTGCTCCTCCGCCGGCGATCGGCAACCGCAAGCTGGCGTGCCTGTCGCCAAGACTCCGCAAACCAACGCTGAGATCGCTGTCGACTTCGGCACTTCGTCGTGAGTCTGTTGCCGAATGCTTATGTATCGCTGTGGGGTATTGCCGTTGACGCCGCGCCCGGCGGTCCGTCGGATGTGGTCGTTGTCTGACCAATGCGATTGGCGATGCCTAACGTGACCGTGACGCCGATGCCTGCGACAGCGATCGCCGCTGCAGCCGGATACTTCCACCAGGACTCCACCAGGTAGCCCTGGTGGACCAGTAACGGGATCGCGCCGGCGGCGAGACCCGTCGCAACCGCCGACACAAGAACCGGGAGGCGCAAAGTTCGCTGTCGAAAGTGGAGAGAGAGATAGGCGAAGCCCAGCACTGGTTGAATCACCATCTCGGCGAGGATGAGAAAGTCCGCGAACAATCCAACCCGTACCAGGAATGCAGGAACCCAGAGGATCAGACTGAGCGCCACCAACATGGTCTTTGCCAAGCGATACGGGGCCTGCGGAGCCAACTGGTCCAGACCTAGGGCCAAGGCCAGCGACGCCGCGACGACCGCGATCTCGATTGGCATCGGGGTGAGCGGCGACGGACCGCCGAGGGCGGCTGGGTCGATGGCCGGATCACGGGGCGGAAAGCCGATTCGCTGCCACTCGCCAGCAACGTCGCGACGAACAAACCCATCGCGTCCGCACGCAGCGATCACGACGTATCCGGAATCGACGCTGTGCACGAGGATCGAGCGACATTCCACCAGATCATTCGTGAAACTTTCATATTGGTCGACGAGCTTCGCCCGGTCCCGAGTGGGCACCTGCCACGCAATCGTCCATGGGCCGTCGCCGGTTCGGTGCTCGATCGCCAGGCGTCCCGGCATGACCCGATAACAGTCGTGCGGGTCGGATGGGTCGCAGGACGTCGGAGTGGGGTCGTGAGAACTTATCTCCAGTCCGGTCATGCCGCCGGTCGACTTTACCCATGTGCGCCCGTCAACGGAGTGAGCCACCGACCTCACTGCAGCGAGCTCGCCGTCCACCCGGTCCGGGGTCACCCACGCTTCGCCAAGCACCACGTGGCCACGCAACTCGACCACATCCACCGCCACGTTGGTGTGCACCTGGCTTGTGGCTCCGACCGCGATCGCCGCCGCTGGGAGCACCACCAATATTCGAACCGCCGCAGCCGTACGGCCAGCAACCGGCCGCTGGCGAGCTCGAGCCCAGAGATACCACGCCATCGCGAGGGCCGGCACTGCGATCAGATCGGTGGGGTCAGCCAGAATGACCGACCCGGGCCGCACAACACCCCAGAGCGCGCTCGCAAAAGTTGCGCCGGCCACAGTGATCTTGCTGATGACGAAGCCCACCCCCACGGCGGCTGTCGACCAAGCAGCGGTGGGTGTGGAAGGAAGGCGGGGGAGCAGCAGCAGTGCGACAACGGCCACCAGAGGAGGCGCGACGATGAGTCCGGTGAAGTCGCTGAGTTTTCCCGTCAGAGGTCCGGGAAATGCGGCCTTGAGAACGTGATCGTTGACGGCCAGGACTGCCAGAGCTGCCAAGGTGACGGGTTGAGCCAGCCAGGCCAGTGCGGCCGCGGCTCCGTCTGGTCGACGCTGAGGTGAGTGATCCGGATCCACGTCGTCAGCATGCGGCGTCGTCGTCACGATGAGGTCACGCCGACGCGTCAGCTGTGACTGTCAGTGTCCGGTGAGACAGTGACAGCTCGGCCCGCTATCGGCCACTCGAGGCAAGCAGACGACGCGGCCATCATGTTCGTATGTGGCTATGGAAGTCGGGGAAGCAGCAGGTGCGCCACACCGAGGTTCCGGTTATGAGATGGTGGCGTTAAGCTGCCGCGATGAACCCACCCGAACGGGTTACCGAATCGGAACTTGACGCCCGCTATCAGACCCGGGCCCGGCTGTCCTCCGGCGGTGACTATGGCTGTTGGTGCCTTGTGATCCATGGCGAGTCGGGAGTCGCCCCCCGCGCGGTCTCCACCGCCGGCTTCGACCAGTTGTCTGCGGATTTCGGCGGAGACATCGGCACCGTCCTCATCGATGGCGACCTGCGCGCCGATGGTCAGATCCTTATCTCGGATCAGTTGATGTGCCTGGTCGTGACCGGTGACCTGGTCGCCGATCAACTGTCGATCTTCGAGACTGAGGTGCTCGTCTGCGGCAACCTCACTGTCGACACACTCTTCGATCACGACGAATACCTCACGGTGCTGGGCGCACGTGCCGTGCGGGTAACCGCCACCTACGAATCCGAGGCCGACGAGGCAGGCGACGACTAGCGGTGCGCTACGGCGGGCTGGCGTTGTGTCGACTCCAGGCTGTCGGCTCAGCTGAAGCGGTCCAGCTGCCGTCTGTCGTCCTCGACTTGCGCATCCGATGGCCGTGCTTCGCGAACGAGCTGCACCGCTTCGCGATCGATGAATCCAGTCAGGAGTTGTTGGCTGTAGCCGAGGACGACGGCGACTGCGAATACCTGAACGTCGTTTGCTGGCCGCCAGGAGATGACCTCCTGCAGTAGGACGACGCCAACGACGGCGGTGATGGCGCCGGCCGGGATCTTTAGGAAGAGCTGGGGCGCGTCGAGTGAGTAGCGCGATTCGAACCTTGGAACTGGGTCGGTTTTGGTAAATGTGGCGATGATCGCAACTGTGGCTCCCACGACTCCATAGATCATCACTACCGGGATGGTGCCGGGGTCACTGTTGCTCCAGGACGGAACGTTGAGTGGGATCGAACTCGGCCGGATCAACGAAATCGCGAATAGTAGAAGCACCAGCGACGAGAGGCAGCTGATCGCCACGATGAGAAAATTGCGGTATTCCCTGATCCGGGTATGTAGATCGTCGCTGGCACGTTGCGCGATCTGAAACAGGTAAACGACGAAGGAACGGACGCTAGGGGGAACAGGTCGCCACGTTCGCCGCCAGGTTGTCGAAAGCTTGGCCTTGATGGCGTATTGCACTGGCTCGGGAGGCCCATACCGGTGAACTATCGCTCCCAATCCATCGACCCAACCATCTGGATTTCGCGCATTCAGATATCGTTCGACATATGTAAACGTCTCTGGCAAGCGCGCTCGGAAGTCACAGTCGTCGGTGTACATAAGCAGAAGAGCATCGGCGACGTGGATGCTTCGCCAGGCGTCTTCGACGTCTACCCCGGTCCACCAGCGGTAGAGAGCCAGTCGGAGGCCACGACTATTTGGATCGGTCGGGCCTTGCCTCCATTCAATGGGGCTTTGACGGATGCGTTCCGATCGCCGACGTCGCAGACGGGAGCACGGCGGCCGGCGTGCTGGGCGATGGCTTTGCCCGCAGGTGGGTGGGTCGAGGTTGGCGGACGTTTCGGCTGTGCTGTCGACGAGCCCAACTGCCTTTGCAGCTTGGCGAAGATGATGGACGACGTGTTGTCGTTCCGTATCACTGTCGAGCTCAGCAGCTCGGCTGGCAAGCATCTCGATTCGTGCTTTGGCAAATGCCCGCCACGACAGGTGTTGGATCCGTCCGGCCATGCGCACGTCAAGCCTTCCCCCTCGCACCCCTACCATCTGGCCTTCTTTGTTGACACTGCCACGAGCGGCGGTCCGGTGGCCGCTGTTCGGCCGAACGGCTGTGGAGTACTCCTGGGCGGAAGTAGCGGATTTGAAGTTCGGCAGGGGATGGTACGTATGTCCGTCTGACGGCGAATCGCGAAGGCGCCGGCCGGGTATCACGCAGATCGGTGGCGACGATGACCTGAACGCGGGGCCGGACGGCTGCTGCGAGGAGCAACTCGTCGTCGGGCCGACAGGCTGGCGAATTGATAAACGATTCGCGGCCGACCGACGGGCGCCTCATTGGCTGGGGCGCGACCCACGTGGGTTGTGCCCCAGCCAATGAGGGTTCGAGTATTCCGTTACACGATCGCGGTGAAGACGTTCCATCCGCTGCCGAATTGAATCGGCGTTGCGAAGGTGTCTGGCCCCATGCTGTGGAGCACCATAGCTGAGCCGTCTGCCATTCGGCCGATTACGTCCGCACGATTGTCGAGGTTGATGTCGGCAAGGCGGATGGCGTTATACGTGTTCCATCCGCTGCCGATCTTTTTGGCTGGGGCGAAGGTGTCCGGTCCGGTGCCGTGGTAGACCCAGGCGTTGCCGTCGGGCGTAGTTGACACGATGTCAACAAACCCGTCTTGGTTGATGTCTGCGAAGTTGATGGTGGTTAGGCTGTTCCATCCGCTGCCGATCTTTTTGGCTGGGGCGAAGGTGTCCGGTCCGGTGCCGTGGTAGACCCAGGCGTTGCCGTCTGTCGTGCTGGCGACGATGTCCGGCTTGCCGTCTTGGTTGATGTCAACCACATTGGTTGTCACGAATCCGTTCCAGCCGGTGCCGATCTTTTTGGCTGGGGCGAAGGTGTCCGGTCCGGTGCCGTGGTAGACCCAGGCGTTGCCGTCTGTCGTGCTGGCGACGATGTCCGGCTTGCCGTCTTGGTTGATGTCAGCGACATTGGTTGTCACGAATCCGTTCCAGCCGGTGCCGATCTGTTTGGCTGGGGCGAAGGTGTCCGGTCCGGTGCCGTGATGCACCACCGCAGTACCGTCCGCCAGTCGTCCGACAATGTCGTGCTTGCCGTCGTAGCTAATGTCGGGGAAAGCCTCCGCGGAGTTGTCAGTGTCGACAATCTTGTTGTATCGGTAAGCCTGGTAGCTGCTGGGTGGCCAGCCATCCAATTTGGCATCACTGAATGATGCGTGCGTGACGTAGGTAGGGTGCAGTCCGCCGAAGCTGTAGTACGAGAAGTGGATGTGATCGGACTCCCAGTTGTCGAAGAGAATGACGTGTGCGGGTAGGTAGTCGAGGATATCGCCGGTTTTGAGGCTGCTCCGGGCGATTGCGGTTGAAACATTCGGCAACGTACCGGTGTTTAGCCCACCAGTGGAACCAGGGCTGACATGCCACGCCATCGAAACGAAACCCGAGCAGTCAGGGCCATAACGATGGGCGGCATCAATATCTGAAACCAGGGTACTGGCAGCCCGACTAAGGTCATACGTGAGCGCCGGATTTCGTTTGAGCCAGTCATTGGCCCTCATGCGCACCTCGGCTCGGGTGATGGTCCCCGCAACTGTGGACGCGTGAGCCGCGCTCGGTCTGCTGACCGTTGCCGCGCCGGCTGCGGCAACGGCGCCAGCCATAATCGCTACGCCGACCGCTACGGCAGCGCGGACGACGCGTATGAGACCGACAGGCATCGTTTTCTCCTTACCTCGGGCGACCATGTCGCCTTGTTGTGGTGGGGTTAGGTGAGACCGGTATGGCCACCGACGAGACGCGACTACTTTGGATGCGCTGCCGTTGGCGCAGATTGTGAGAGCGGAGTCGTTGGCAGTTGGGCTGTCCTCCTGGAATTCGGAGCGGAGACATGAGCCACGCCGAGCGCCCCGTAGGACAGCGCGGCGAGCAGGATGATGAAGTCATAGGTGTACTTGTGTGTTGTTCCCGGATCTGGGGCGGCGACAGGGCACGTCACTTCGCGGAGGTCAGCGGTCTCGTGTTGCCCACAGGTTTTCCGGGCCGAACCGATCAACATCACCTTGGTCGATGTCCGGGCAAAGGTGATGATCAGTTCCCTGAACCTTCCCGGTCCCTTGGCGCCGATCGTCAGAGCTACGATGCCCGGCGGCGTACCCATCGATCCTTGAACTGACCGCGACGTTCACGTCCGCCGTCGGGACACTCGTCGAGGCTTCCCCGAAACCGTTGTGTTGGCCGCATGGTGCCAAGTAAAACGCCAACACGCCAGCGGCTCCCAGTCCTACCGCCGCGCGGCTACATCTGGACATATGCGAGCTCCTCGTTCATGACTGCTGTGGGCGGCGAAGGACTCCCGTACCGTTCCCGTCCTCTGTGCCACCACTGTGGGAGACGCCGCTGGAGGTCTTCTGCATCCGTGCTGCACTGCCGGGTACAGGGCCGCGAACGTCGCACTACGAAGCCGCACGCCCGACAGTGCGTCCAGCTCAGAACGGCGAAGGGGACACAACCGTTGGTCGTGTCCCCTTCGCGCGCTGTCTCAAGCTGGTTTTCTGGAAAACCCAAGGGATGCCAGTGGGTGGCGGCCGTCGCTATAGTCCATCTGTCGGTCCGCTGCGGCAACGCTAGCGGCACACGACGAGCACCAGCAGACATCGAACCGCGAGAGGCGGTCAGTTCGCCATATCGGTGGCGACCTGCCAAGTTGGTCGCATATGGAGATCAATCCGTTATGCGGGAATGTCGCCCAGGCGCGGGTATCGGCCGAGGCGCGAATGAAGTAGCCTACCCTCGAAACGCGCAAGCATCGGGGGAAATAGATGGAGTTTCGGCTGCTCGGGCCAGTAGAGGTATGGGTCGACGGTGTTCAGTTGGCCGTCGGCGGAGGCAAACATCGAGCCCTTCTGGCCGCGCTTCTCCTAGACCCGGGGCGGATTGTTTCCGCCGAGAGGCTCGTCGACATGCTATGGGACGACAATCCGCCGGAGACCGCTCGAGCCTTGGTGCAAACCTATGTATCTGGCCTGCGCCGTGCCGGGAACGGGCGGTTAGCCGGCGTTATCCGGACTCGCACCCCAGGCTATCTCGCTGATCTGGCGAACGTGAGCCTCGATTGGGAGCACTTCGAGGTCTTTGTGGCCCAAGGACGTGCCGCCGTATCTCGAGGTGAGCTCGACGTCGCATCTCAGCTCTTTCGCAAGGCGGACTCGTTGTGGAGGGGGAGTGCGCTTGGCGGAGTGATGGGCAGGGTCTTTTCCTCGGAGGCCGATCGACTGGATGACGTGCGGTTGACCGTGTTGGAGGAGCGAATCGCTGTCGAAATCGCTCTGGGTCGCGTGGGTCAACTCACAGCAGAACTCGCCGTTCTGACCGGCGCCCATCCTCGTCGGGAGCGCCTACAGGGTCAGCTAATGACGGCTCTGTACCGCACCGGGCGGGTTCCCGACGCACTGGCGGTGTTCCGCGCATACCGGGAACAACTCATAGACGAGCTTGGCATCGAACCTGGACGAGACCTCGCTCAGCTGCATGAGGCAATCCTTCGCCAAGATCCCGAGCTGCTCCCGCCATCTACTGTGCAGGTAGAGGTGCCGGCACTGATCATGCCAGCCGGCGATGAGAAAACCTCTGCGTCAACCCGGGAAAGGGTCCTGCCAGCGGAGCTGCCGATCGGCCCGGCCGATTTCACGGGACGGCATGAGAACGTGAAGAACATCGGCGCGTTCCTAACGGACCTCGATGGTTCCGCGCCACTGTGTGTCATCTCCGGGCCCGGCGGGGTCGGGAAAAGTGCGCTCGCCATTCACGTAACTCAGCGCCATCGGGATGCTTTTCCCGATGGTCAGCTTTACGTCGACCTGCGCGGTCTCGCGGAGGTGCCCGCGACTCCCACGGACGTTTTGGGCCGATTTCTGTGCTCGCTCGGCGTTGATGACGTCAGCATCCCCGATGGCGTCGAAGAACGGGCCGCGCGTTTTCGCACTGAACTGGCGGACAGGCGCGTTCTCCTCGTCTTGGATGACGCGATCAGTGAGGCGCAGGTCCGACCTCTTCTTCCTGGTGCTGCGACCTGCGCGGCCGTTGTGACTTCACGCAACCGACTCGCCGGCCTCGCCGGCGCTCGACTCGTCGACCTTGGCTCGATGAGCACCGACGAGGCCACCGAGTTTCTGAGGAGGGTAGTTGGCGACAGTCGCGTCACCGAGGACCCTCAGGCATGCGTCGACATCGTGGAACGGTGTGGAAACCTGCCTCTGGCGGTGCGTATCGCCGGAGCGAGACTGACGTCGCGCAGACAGCTCACTCCCAAGGCCTTGGCGGATCGCCTCTCGGACGAACGCCGGCGACTCGACGAGCTGCGAGTTGGCGATCAGGCGATCCGGGCCTGTGTAGAACTGAGCTACCGGGCCCTGAGATCCGACGCACAATGTGGACTAAGACGGCTCGCTTTGCTCGGATATGGCGGATTTCCACTTTGGGTGGTAGCCGCGGCTGCAGACACGGACCTCCTATCCGCCGAAGATCTTGCCGAGCGACTTGTTGACGCCCACTTGCTAGAGCACCTTTACCTCCCGGCAGATGGACAAGTGCGATACCGGATGCATGACCTGGTCCGGCTCTATGCGCTGGAGCAGGCGACCGTGACTGACTCCGACATCGATCGTCGCCAGATGGTCGATCGGGTCGCCAGTGGCTGGCTGTCGATAGCAGAGCAGTTTCGGCTCGCCTTTCCTCCAGCCACGGTCGCATACCGACGGTGTGAATCGATGACCCTCTCGGTGCAGTCAGATACCATTGAGACCGCTCTCGCTGATCCGCATGGGTGGTTGGCGATGGAGCAGGAATCGTTGGTTCTCGCTGTTGAGCAAGCAGCTTCCGCCGGCCTGGACGAACTCGCCGTGCAGCTCGCCTCGGCGCTATGCGGCGCGGTGTTTCCCATGGCCAATCTGCTGGATGCCTGGTCACGTTGCCACCAGGCCGCACTCGTGGCCGCCCGACGCGCCGGGAACATTATCGCGGAAGCGACTCTCCTGGCCGAAGTGGGACAGTTGCGCTACGAACAAGACCGGTTCACCGAGGCTCGAGAATACCTGTCACAGGCGTTGACGACCTTCCGTCAGGCAGGTGATTCGGTTGGCGAATCCGCAACGCTGACTTCACTCGGTGCCGCCTGCCGGGAGCAGGGATACCTCCCCGAGGCGCTTCACTTCCTCAATCAGGCCGCCACTATGTGCCAGGCTCTCGGAGACAAGACCGGCATCGGTCACTGTGCCCGTATTGCCGGTTCAGTCCACATGGAGCTGGGCGCCTTTGCGCAAGCCAAGCGAGACCTGGTCGACGCGCTGGAAGCATACCGAGCGGCAAATAGTCGGCGCGGCGAGGGAATGACCCTGCGGACGCTGGGGCTGTTGCGACGGGCACAAGGTGACCTGGACGGCGCCCAACGGGAGCTGCGTGAGGCCTTAAAGATCTTCGGTTCCAGCGGCGAGTTCCTCCTCCGGGCATACTGCGAGCGGGCGCTCGCTAAGACCCTTCTGCGTCAAGGCGACTTCGTCCGCCCGATACCCATGCTGCACTCCGCCCTCGCTGTCTGCGAGAAACACGGCGACCGGTGGGGCCGGGCGATCACGTTGCGCAACCTTGGCGAGGCGCATCTTGCGGTCGGTCAAATGGCATCGGCTGATCACTGTTTCCAGGACGCGTTGAAACTCTTTGACCAGCTATCGGCGCCATTGATGCGTGCGCGAACTCTCCGTGACGTTGCGAGCTTGCACCGAGAATGCGGGCAGGTTGAGCAGGCGACCCGTGTCTTGGAGGAGGCCAGCGAGGTTTTCCGGGCCCATGGTGCCCGGGAGCTTCGAGAACTTTTCGATACCGGATCGGACTCTGCAGGCGACCTATAGTAAAGCTACAGCAGGTTACTCGACCCTCGGTGCACATGTCTGCCGTTGTACTTCTCAGCGATCCCCGGATCGCTCGCATACCGATCGCGGAGTGTGGCGAACCGCTCGTTGATCTCCGCGCTGTCACCCCGTTGCATGTCGATAGCCGACAAGCTGACGCAGAGGGCAGTTTCGCGCTCGTTCGGTCAGGCCTCATCAACCGTCTGGTAGCGGCGCAGAGCCTGCTCCCGCGCCGCATTCGGCTCCTCATGGTGGAAGGCTTCCGACCTTCCGCACTGCAGGAACGCTACTTCCGGGAATATCAGCAGCAGCTGCGTGTAGAGAATCCACAGTGGTCCGAGGAACAGTTGTACCATCAGGCAAGCCGGTACATCTCACCTCCTGAGGTGGCGCCGCATGTCGCGGGCGCGGCGGTTGACCTCACCCTGATTGGGTCGACTGGCCGGGAGCTAGGTATGGGAACCGAGGTCAACGCGAGCCCTGAGGAAAGTAATGGTGCGTGCTATACAGCGGCGCCAAACGTTTCGGAATCCGCGCGCGGCCTACGGCGTCAACTCAGCGTCGCCTTGGAGACGGTGGGGTTCGTCAACTACCCAACCGAATGGTGGCATTGGTCGTATGGCGATCGCTACTGGGCCTTCACCACGGGCGCGCCTGCGGCCAGATACGGACCTGTGATGGCACTCGGCCATGGCTACATCAGAAGCAACCCAGCCTCAGGCGGGACCGGGTCACTCGCGACGTGATTTGACGCACCGCCGCCCTAATTACAAAGTGGACATGACTCGTCTCACGGCGCCCCCTCGGCGTCGAATTCGCTGCCCGCCATAGTTTTACTGCGGTGGTCGAATTCGACCACAGGCGGAACACCTCCAGCCGGGCGGTCAGTTCTTCGTCGGGTCGGCGCTGGGTCATAAGATCGCACCAGTATTGCCCGCATGCCTGCGCTTGATTGCCCCGGCACAGGTGAAAGTGCAGCTCCGCAAGTCCAGGATGGAGTGCGCTGTGGCGCAGGCGGAGCTCTTTTAGAGGAGGGGAACCATCGGTCGGTAGTGGCGAGTTGACGGTCGATGTCGACTCCGACGATGCATGGTTGTCATTGGAGCAACGAATCGTTTAGCGGGGAGTGGGCCGATGCGCGGTGGCGCCTCGCGCGGTACGGTGCCGTGATGGCACTAAAGATCATGACACATGTTCGGGTGGTTGGCGGGGCGGTCAAGCGGCTAATGTGCCATCCGCGCTTGCCGTTGATCGCTTGCTGGGATTCGGAACGTCCGGTCGTCCGAGTCTGGGACTACGCGAACGGAGACCTGCGCGACTGCGGCATCGTGGGTGCGTATTCGGCGGCGTGGCACCCGCACGAGCCGCGGCTGGCGGTGGCAGTCGATGGTGAGGTCGTGTATTGGACGCCGGATGGCGTGTCTGAGCTCGCCAGCGCTCCTGCATCTGCCGCCTATGATGATATGGCCTTCAGCCCGGATGGCCACACGCTGTGGGCATCGCCCGCGTCGACGGGCGATGACGACGCATGGGAGTGCTCCGATGTTCTTGATCTCGTGTCGGGGGCTGTCGGTCACGGACCTCGGTGGGATACGGGCGTCGCCGTGCACCCGGGCGGTGGCCTGGTGGTAACTCTTCGCAGCGACCAAGCCGAAACGTGTCTGGCCTTCGGGCGGGTCGACGGCAAGACGACGTCCGCCACGATGCGCATGCTTCGCCGGACCAGGATTCTGGCCGTGGACGGCTACCAGACGCCGATCTTCAGCGCGAACGGTCGGCACTTCGCTGTTCTGGGCAACGCCTATGAGAACACACTGGAAGTGTTTGCGTTTCCCTCGCTTGAGCGGATTCTGGCTGCCACACTCGGGCGGCCCAACCCCGGTATTCCCTATCCGGACGGGTGGCTCGAGCAGATGCGGGCCTGGGCGCGAAACAGTGCCGCATTCGGGGACCGGCCCGACATTCTGTGGATTGGAACGCCGGCCGGGATTCTCATCGAACTCAACGTCTGCAATCAACACATGGTCGAGCACGATGTCCTGGCCGATTCCCCAATCACCGCACTGGCAGCCACTGCCACAGGCGAACTCGCCGTCGCGAGTGGGGCCGGGAAGCTGTCCGTCCTATCTGTATCGGGCGGCACGGCCGAACCTCTGGATTTGGATCGCGATTCATTGGAGGGTTTGGTAAATGCGTTCGTAGAGATGACGTCGGAGATGCCCGAAGACGCCAGATGGACGGCGGCAATCGATTTCGATGAAGACGGAGGGTATATCTGGGTACCGAGTGATCTGGAGATCGTGACAGACGGGGCTGACCGCGATCCGAGCCGGCTGCAGATCCACCCGAGCGGCAACAGTGCCTGACTAGGCCACCGCAGTTGACCGTCGATGTCGAGACGGCGTGGCCAGCACCGAACCTCGTTGTTGGCCTGGAATTGGGCGTACGGATCCGATCGCAAGACGTCACGTCATGTCCGGCCTCGACTATGAAAGTCGGGGAAACAGCAGGTGCGCCACGTCGAGGGCGCGGCTATGAGGATGCCAATCGACCCCAGGCGTCCAAGCCTCGGCTGACCATACGTCAGACAGGACCGCCTTGACGAAACCCCAGGCGATTAGTCGGTCGATCGGCATCGCCAACTCGTCGGCCAACTGCTCCACCCGGGCCGGCACCAAAGCGACCAATTCCGGATCGCGGTCATCGGGCTCGGGGTTGTAGAGCAGCGATCCTGTGTCATATCCAGGGTCTCCGACGAGTCCGTGCGGATCGATTGCGAGCCACGCCTCCCGCGTACCCCTCAGGATGTTGTCATGATGCAGGTCGCCATGCAGAACGACGGTGGCCGGGGCTGAGTCGCACAACTCCCGCATCAGTCCGGCGGCGCGGGTGACGAGATCGGCGGGAAGTGGCCCGGCGGTGCCATATGCCTGGAGGTAGTTGTCGAAGGCGGTGGCCTGGTTGATCAACGGGGGAAGCGCGGGACCCGGCGATGACTCGTGCAGACGTCGCATGACGCTCACCGCAGCTGACGTCGCGGCGCTGTCGTCGACCGGCACCAGGTCGCGAGCCCGCCAACCCGGCGTGACCTGTTCGAGCAACAATGCCCCACGTGTGAGGTCGGCGCGCAGCAGCCGCACCGCACCCCGACCCGCGAACGCTTCCAGCGCGTGCGCCTCGGCGACAAGCGTTTCACTGCCGGGTACGCCCAACTTGAGCACCGCTGGCGTCCCGTCGCTCTGGGTCACGGCGACGACGTAGTGCAACGTCAGCTCATATGGTGAGCCGAGGACGAGTCCCCAATCGTGGGCCAACTGGCCCACGATGGCCGGCAAGGCGGCCAGCCACTGACGACCGTTGTCGCCCCAGAACGCCTCGACATTGCGGGCCAGTTCGGCGTTGATCACCACGACACGATAGTGGAAATAGCGTGGGGGCGACGATTTCTCCGCCCGATAGTGATTTCATGTCGAGAAGCGGCGACCGGATCCGCTCATCAGGTGAAGGGCAGCAACGGGCGTGCCCGTGACGCGAGGAGACCACCATGCCGAAGTACCTGCTTCTGAAAAACTACCGGGGCGGCCCCGAGCCGCATCGCCGCGTGCCTGCGATGGATCAGTGGGCTCCCGAGGATGTGGAGGCGCACATGGCGTTCCTCACGCACGTCAGCGAGTTGCTCAAGGAGAACGGCGAGTATGTCGACGCGCAGGCGCTCACACCGGCGCGGAGCTGGGTGCGTTACGGCGGTCCGGGCGCCGCATCGGTCGTCACAGATGGACCGTTACCCGAGACCAGCGATCTCGTGGCTGGCTGGTACATGATCGATGTCGAGTCGTACGAACGGGCGGTCGAGCTCGCGGCATACGTCTCGTCCGAGCCGGGCCCCGGCGGGGAGCCGTTGTATGAGTGGATCGACGTACGAGAGGTCATGTCCCTGGCGTCCCCGGACGCCTGATCGGAGTGGTTGACGACGCTTCGACGCCGCAGCCGCTCGGGCATTCGGTCAGGTAGCCGCTCGCGCGTACGATGCCATGATCGCCGCCACCGCGATGGCCAACAACCTGCCGGTCTACACGTGTAACCCGGTCGACTTCACTAGTGTCGATGGCTCCGCCGTGTCGACGTCCGGTTCCGTCATCACGCTGAAGGCCAACGGAGGCCCGATGCACTGCGGCCGACGAGGGTCTGCCTATGCTTGGGCCGTGCTGTATGAGCTATGGGACGACGGCGATGGCGGCCTCACTTTCTGTCTCGCCGGGCCGCAAGGCGACAGCGCGCGAGCGCTGCTTCCGGAGAAGATCACGCTCGTGTGGTCCGTCGAAGCGGGCAGTCACCTCAATGCGATGACCGCCTACTACGAACATATGGGCTGGGGAAAGTACGCACCAGAGCGCATCGCGTCTGGAGAATAGTCGCGGTGGTGTGAAGGCTCAACGCCGGGCGGCGTCAGCGAGAATCGCCTGCAGTCGTGCTCGACATTCGGTGACGAAGGCAGGATAGGTGTTCCAGTAGACCGACGCCGAGCACCTCGGCCGTGAACTGCGCATGGCCTGGGTCGGGTTGCCCGTTCCGAGCGATGTTCACTTCAGGTCACTGCTCAGAACCACCACGGTCGGGGTGAGCTGGTCTAAAACGCCACTCCGGAGCCATCTTCGCGCACACAATCCTCACGTGCGGTCCACAGTTGAGGAGGCTCCATGCGAACCCGCTTTGCAGCACTTACCTGCGCCATCGCGGCATCCGGTCTTGTCACTTTCTATTCGCCGGCACCGGCGGACGCGTCAAAGCCGAACCAAGCCCAGGTCGGATGCCTGGCATCGGGCACCGACTCCGCCATCAACGCGGCGTTCGCCGCCGGCGGTGCCGGCGCCGAGATCGCGCTCTGCCCAGAAGCAGTTTTTCAGCTGGCTCATCCGGTCAGGTTCACCCACGATGGACAGAGGCTGTTCACCCTGGGGCGCCCCATCGGCGCGAGTCGAGCGACGCTGCGCATCGCTCACGCCGCCCTCACCACAGCCATCGACGGCGACTCCAGGTCGAACGTTACTGTGGAATACCTAAAAGTGGACGGCAACCGGGCCGGGCTTGGCTACCTCTTCGGCGAAGGACTAGTCGAACTCGGCAAGGGCGGCCTCGGCCAGACCGTTCAACATGTGGCGGCGTACGACACCCGCAGTTGGACACTGCTGCACGTGGAGGAAGGGCTTGTCGTCGACGACGTTCCGCAATGCCAAGGCGCCCGGATTCTCAACAACACTTTCGGCCCCGCTGGTTCGCCAACCGGGACGTGGTCCGATGGCGTCTCGTTGGCCTGCGGCAACAGCCTGGTTGAGGGCAATACCATCACGGACGTGACCGACAGTGCAATCGTCGTGTTCGGCGCGCCCGGATCGGTCATCCGAAACAACCGCATCGTGGCGGATACCCAGACCCTGCTCGGCGGCATCAACCTCGTCGACTACAGGCCCACGAACGGCAATTACACCGCAACCACAGTCACCGGTAATACCATCGATGGTCGCAACGCCTTCATCAAAGTCGGAATCGCGATGGGGCCTCAGGTGTGGAGTTGCGTGTCGGGCGTCAACTATGGGGCCACCGTCACCAATAACACGGTTACCGGACTTCATGTCGGCTACGGATATGCGGTCAACGGTGTTCGCGACTGGACAGTCACCGGAAACGTCGACACCGCACGGCATGTAGGCGTACCTGGCTCGGGTTGTATCGGCAGTTCCGCCGGGCCGGACCGATTCCAGTTCGACGTGGCGTTGTCGAGCAGCCTGCAACCGGAGTTTCGCGGTGCCGCTCTCACCGACGTCCTAGGTGTCGTCGAACCGGGAGTCCTGACGGGGATTCGCCCGCCGACGCGGTGCGGCCGCCTCACCTCTGGCGAAGGACTGAACCCCGGTCAGTATCTAACCTCCTGTGACACTCGATTCAAACTCATCCTGCAAGGCGACGGGAATCTGGTGCTCTATCAGCGTGGAGTTCCGCTGTGGTCAACCCGCACCCACGGCCGGAATACGGCGGCGGCCGTGTTCACCACCGATGGCACGCTGAACCTCTATGGCCCTGCCGGTGAATTGATTTGGGTCAACGCCACCACCAGTCATCCTGGCGCCGTGCTGCGCCTGCAGAATGACGGCAACATGGTCATCTACGACGCGGCGAAGGTGCCCGTGTGGTCAACCGATACCCGCGGCACGCCGTATTCGGCCGTTCGCCGGCCCGCCTGAGTCCACGAGTCGTGATCTCCCTGCACTTGTCGCTCCGCCATGTATCTGGTAGAGATGTCTAGGCCAGATTCAGCAGCAGGAGGCCGCCCATGCCGTCAACCAGTCACCCGGACGCTCGCCGGGAGTCCCTGGCGCGCAAGGCATCGATCGTCGCCGCCGCGCTGTTCGCAATCCTTGTCGGCTTTCAGGTCGCCCTCGCCGCCGGGACGCCGTGGGGAAGAGCCGCCTGGGGAGGTGGTGCCGCTCACTTGGCCTCCGGACTACGGGTAGCCAGCGCAATATCGGCCGTGGTCCTGGCCGCGGCGGCTCTCGTTGTGTTGCGCCGGGGCGGCCACGCCGTCCGATCGCCATTGCCGGACCGTTGGCTGCGCGCCTCGACTTGGGTGCTCACCGGATATACGGCGCTCGGCGTTCTGGCTAACGGGGCTTCCCGCAGCGACATCGAGCGCAACATCTGGGCACCGGTGTCGCTGGTGCTGGCAGTTACCTGCGCCATGGTGGCCGCGTGGGGAGCGGTCGGGCCGCGCCGCAAGACGACGAGTTCATAGCCTCAACCACGAAATGACGTCGGTGGCGAGCATGATCATGCGTCGAAGTGTGCAGTCCTTGGCGGCTCGGTCCGAGGAGGCGCGCCGATCTCAACGTCGTCGAGATCGGCGAAACGCCGCTTTGTGCGACTGCCCAACCCATGGATGGCTGGCTTGGCTTGCGCCGCCCCGAAATTGACCTGGACTTCTGCCTCTATGGGCGAACCATCGTGCACCGTGCGTATGTCCAAACGATCCCTATTTCTGCCAGGCATCTCAGCCCGATTGGCTCATCGGCGGTAGAGAGCTCGCAGTCCGGCCTCGACCTGGGGCAGGTCAGTGATCTCGCCGCTCGCAATGGCGATCATGAACGCCTCTGCCGCGTCGACGTCAACGTCGGGGATCGGGACGCCGTTGATGGCGAGGAACGTCACCGCCGCGACCCACGCAAGGCGTTTGTTGCCGTCAAGCAACGCGTGGTTCTGGCACACGGAGAAGAGCAGGGCGGCGGCTTTGCCAAACAGTGTGGGATAGGCGATCTGTCCAAACAGGACGGCGCTTGGGCGGGCGGCCGCCGCCGCGAGCAGCCCCGGGTCTCGCACGACTGGGGGATGGTCGAGGACTGTCTCCGCTAGGACAACCAGGTCTTCGGCGGTGAGATAGTCGATGGGCTCCGGTGTCATCGGGCGAGGCGGCGCAGCAGTTCACCGTGACGTTCGGCGATCTCGGCGCCGATGCCGGCGAGCCGTTGTGCCCGTTGCCGTTGACGCACGTGGGCGCTGAGCGCGACGACGATAGCGGAATTGATCGATCGATGGTCGGCGGCGGCCTCTGCCTTGATCGCCTCGTAGACATCGGCGGGCAGCTTGAGAGAGGTCGTCACTGTCTCGGGAGTCACACCAAAACGATACTACAACCGTACGGAAACAGTGCAGCCATCGCCGCCTCGGGTGAGCCAAACCAGCAGTGGCAACGGAAACACGAGCAGGAAGGCGCGACAGTGCCGGGCGACCCTGCGGAGGACGGCTGTGAAGCCGTGCCCGACCAGCTCACTGGTGCTCATCGGTTCGGTGCACCGCGACGCCCGGGATCGGCTTCATCGCCTCACCACCGTCGGCGGCCGCTGAATCTGTTGACGGTCGCTGAGGCCCGCGCGACCCGTCGGCCCATTGTTAGGATTCGGGGGATTGTGAGGGCCGGGGAGATGACTCAGCGACGAAGCGCGTTCTGGTGGCTGTATCGGTTCAAGCGATGGATGTATCGCACCGGGCGGCCCGGATTGACCGCGCGGGTAATGAACCGGATCTCCGCGATTCAGTTCGCTGCGGGCTTCGCGTCACCGCGACAGTGGGTGACTATCGAGGTGCGTGGCCGACGTAGCGATCGGATCATCGCGTTTCCAGCCGTGCTGGCCGACTATGACGGCCGCAATTTTTTGGTCTCCATGCTGGGCGAGGGCTCGAACTGGGTCGCAAACGTGCGGGCTGCGGGCGGGCGGGCGGTGCTGCGGCGCGGCCGACGCAGACAGATCCAACTCCGTGAGGTTGAGCCGGCCGACCGGGCGCCCATCTTGCGCCGCTATCTCGCTGTCGCTCCCGGTGCGCGCGCCCACATGCCCGTGAACCGGGACGCGCCGATCGAAGAGTTCGAGCGTGTCGCGAACCAATATCCGGTCTTCGAGGTTCTTGTGGCTGAGAGTCACGTTCGATAGGTGCAACTTCGCGTCACCGCGCGGCCGCCACCGGCGTACCCGGGTGATGTTTGTCGTTTTGATGGCCGTCGGCGAATTGCTTTTCGTGGGGTTATGCCCGGCTGATCCGTCCGAGATGGCACTTGTCTCCGAATCCTCGACACAGCGTCTGACCTGCGAAAACGCTTCTGCCCGGAGGTCTTGTGGAGCATTCCGAACGTTCGCTATGCTCGCGTCCTCCATAGAGATGGGTGGAATCCATGAGTCATTGGAAAGGTCGAGCCCTGACGGCGGTGGGTGCCCTCGCCTGCACTGCGGCTCTTATCGCTTGCTCGTCGTCGGATCCCTCGTCGGATCCCTCATCACAGAAGAAGACCGAGCTCGTCGCCGCCAACTACGGCGGGTCGACCGGTGCGGCGCTCAAGACAATTCTGGAGAGCGCCTACACGGCCCAGACCGGCACGCAATTCACGCAGGTCAGTGTCGGGCAGGGCTTCGCCGCGAAACTGCAGGCGCAGTCGCAGGCCGGCAACGTCGAGTGGAGCGTGATCGAAGGGCTCAGCGGCTCGGACGCCGCCCAGCTCGACAGCATGGGCCTGCTGGAACACCTTCCCGCCGACCTGTCGGCGAAGCTCCAGACGATCTCCCTGCCGGGGACCGTCACACCATATGGCGTCGCGCTCGGCGACACCGGATATGTCATCGCATGCGGCGCGAAGGTCGCCAAGTGCCCAACGAATCCAGGGGAGTTCTGGGACGCCACCGCGTTCCCAGGGCGCCGCGCGGTGCCCAACGGCGCCCCCGCGATGCTCGCCGAGGCGCTGGTCGCCGACGGAGTGCCACTCGACCAGGTCTATCCGATCGACATCCCCCGGGCGATCAAGGCGATGGAGCGGCTTCGGCCACACATCACCGTCTGGACCACCAGTGGCGACCAGCAGATGCAGGTGATGCGCGACGGTCAGGTCGACATGTCGATCATGTGGAACGGCCGGGCGAAGGTGCTCATCGACCAGGGCACGCAGGTGCGACTGGAGTGGGGCGGATCGCTGGTCAACCCGAACTACATGGTGGTCGTCAAGGGCGGACCGAACAGCGCCGAAGCCATGAAATACCTCGAATTCTATGCGACGACACCGAAGGTGCAGGCCGATCTCGCCACCGCACTGAGCTACGGAATGTCCCACAAGGACTCGTTGTCCATGATGGACACCAAGGCCGCCAACCTGTTGCCGGCCGCCCACAGCTCCACTCAGCTGCGGTTGCAGCCGGAGTGGTGGGTCAAGAACTCCCGTGAGGTCGATCCACTGTGGAAGAAGCTGCTGGCCGGATGACCTCGGCCGCTCGCTTTCGCCCAGCACGAACCCGCTGGCGGCCGGAGACATCGGCCGCCAGCGGGCTGGCCATGGCGGCACCATCGCTCGTGCTCGTGGCGGTGCTCGTCATCTATCCGCTGGGCCTCATGATCAGCGGTGCGCTCAGCGCCGACGGTCGACACGTGCTGCAGTTGCTCACCACCGATTCGGTGGAGCGGCAGGCGCTGCTGCGAACCTGCTGGGTGAGCCTGGTCGTCGCGGTGGCCGCGACCGGTCTGGGCTCAGTCTTCGCCTGGTCCATGAGCACCGCGCGCAGCCGGCTGTGGCAGGTCTTGCTCTGGGTCAGCGTGCTCGCCCCATTCTGGATGAGCGTGGTGGTGAAGAACTACGCCTTCGTCATCATCCTCGGTCGGGGTGGCCCTCTCAGCGAACTCCTGTCAGCCGTCGGATTGCTGGCCGACGACGAGAGCCTGCTCTATAGCAGCGTCGCGGTCTGCGTCGGGATGCTCTATGCGATGCTCCCGTACGCCGTGCTGCCGATGTACGCCGCGTTGTCATCGATCGACATGACACTGCTGCAGGCCGCGCAGGTCGCCGGGGCGAGCCGCATCAGGGCGATCATGGACGTGGTCGTACCGCTCGCCGCCCGTGCTGGCCTGTCGACGCTGACGCTGGTCTTCGTCATCAACCTCGGCTTCTATGTCACCCCCGTCATCCTTGGCGGACCCGGCAAGCCGTTCCTCGCGACGCTCGCCGGCAGCGAGATCTTCGAAACCTACAACCTGGACGCGGCGAAGGCGCTCGCCACCACGCTGCTCGGGCTCGCGCTCGGTGCCGTCGTGGTGAGCCAGCTCCTCAGCCGGCTGCTTCCCGAGGGCAGGCAACGATGACGGCACTGTGGTCCTGGCTCGGACGGGCGACCGTCGCGGTGCTCATCCTGTTTCTGCTCACTCCCGCCGTCATGGTGGTGGTCATGTCCCTGTCAGCCGACGGGTTCATCGCCTTCCCGCCGCATTCCTGGGGCACTCGGCAATACTCGGCGCTGTTCGAGTCATCGCAGTGGCGCGAGGTCACCGCCAACTCGGTGAAGATCGGCCTGCCCGCCACCGCGCTCGCGGTCACCGCGGCGACCCTGCTGGTATTGGCCCTGGGGCGGTCGCGGCTGCGGGGCACGAACGTGTTGTTGGCCTTCAGCACGTTGCCGATGATGATCCCGGGAGTCGCGCTCGCGCTGGCGCTCTATGGTCTGCTCGCGCGGTTCCGCGCGCTCGACACCTATGCCGGAGTGATCGCCGCGCACACCGTCATCTGCCTTCCCTTGGCGCTGTTCGTGCTGTGGCCCGCGATGCGCTCGACCACGCCCGACCTGGAGATGGCGGCGATGTCGCTCGGCGCCGGCCGGGTCAGAGCATGGTGGGACACGACCATCAGGCTGCTGCTCCGACCGATCCTGGCCGCGGCCATCATCGCTTTCGTCACCAGTTTCGACGAGGCGACCCTCGTCGTGTTCCTGTCCGGGCCGCGCACGATGACGCTGCCGCGGGCCATCTTCGACTCGGTCAGCACGGGCGTCGACCCGGTCATCACCGCCATCGCCAGCCTGTTGATCTTCGTGACGGCGTTGCTCATGGTCTCCGCCGAGGGCCTGCGAGCGAGGAGATCATCGTCGTGAGTGGACAGACATCGCCGGACATCACCGGCCACCGATCCGACGGCAGCGAGGGAGCAGCCATGTCAGTCGCCCTGCCCACCACCGTCGTGGACGTGGGTCCCGGCGTCGCCAACGAGCGCCTCGAACTCGTCGAAGTCACCAAACGTTATAAGAACACCGTCGCCGTTCGTGACGTCAATCTTCGAGTGGTCCATGGCGAGTTCGTCACGTTTCTCGGGCAGAGCGGATCGGGCAAGACGACCACCCTCAAGCTCATCGCGGGCTTCGAGACATGCGACAGCGGATCGATCCTGCTCGGCGGTCACGACGTGTCGCACAAGGCCCCCAGGGACCGGGACATCGGCATGGTCTTTCAGCATTATGCGCTCTTCCCGCACATGACCGTGGCCGCCAACGTCGGCTATGGTCTGCGCCGGCGCGGCTGGCCGGCGGCCCGGGCGACCGCGCGGATCGGTGAGATGCTCGAGCTCACGGATCTGACCGCGCACGCGCGCAAGGTGCCGCACCAGCTCTCCGGCGGCCAGCAACAGCGGGTGGCTTTGGCGCGGGCGTTGGCTCCCGAGCCCAAGCTGTTGCTCATGGACGAGCCTCTCGGCGCGCTGGACCGGGCACTGCGCCTGGATCTCGAATCGGAGATCCGGCGCATCCATCGCAGCACCGGTTGCACGATCATCTATGTCACCCATGACCGTGACGAGGCGCTGGCGCTGTCGGACCGGATCGCCGTGTTTCACGCGGGAGCCATCGTCGGCGTCGATGAGCCGATGAAACTCTATGACAGCCCGCCGACGGTCTATGTGGCGCGACTGCTCACGGACGCGAACATTGCGAACCTGCCCGCGAGCCACCAGTGGCGCGGTGACCACGTCGAGTTCGAGCTCGGTGGCCATCGCTGTCGCTTCTCCGCCACCCACGTCGACCGGGCCAACGCCCGGTTGGCGATCCCGCGCCGGGCGATCCGGTTCAGCTCCGACACCCCCGATCCCGATCTGGGTTCAGAAACCGGGTCAGGGGCCGCGTCCGGTCCACGCCTGCCCGGAGTGGTCACCGACGTCGTCTTCCTCGGCGACGTGATTCGCGTCGACCTCATGGTGCCCGAGCTCGGACCGGTCGTGGCACACGTGCCACATCGGGAGAGCACCCATGTCAGGCCGGGCGGCGATGTGCTCGCCCACATCGACATCGACCTTTGCCGGGTGGTGGCTTGAACACGAATGTCAGCGTCGGACGGATCGTGACCGACCGCGATTTTCTGCTCGGGTCGGTCTGGGAGGGCACCGGCGATGAGTTGCACACCAACCGACATGCCGCAAGATCGAGCATGTACGGGCAACGGGTGTTGTCCGGCATTAGCGGCATGCTCGTCGCGCTGCACGCCGTCGCCTCGGACCTCGTCTGGGCGGCGCAGACGTGCGTGGAGTGGTCGTTCGACGCGCCGCTGTTCGAGGACGCGTTGGTCGAGGTGCGGGTCGGTGACCATAACGGGGGACGCGCGTTTACTGTCCTCGATGGACCGTCGGTCCGCAGCCGTGGTCTGCTGTGCCCGGCCACACTCCCAGCCACGCTTCCGGCCGGGTCGCGGCCGGCGCAGTCCGGCCGCCGCACCCGCGGGCGCACGATGACCCGGGCGGATGTCGCGCTCCTGCGGCATTGGCTGCCGCCGGAGTCGGATGTGCCCGACGATCTCGTGCCGTGGCCACTTCTATTGCTCACCGCGTCGGGCCTCGTGGTCCGGGACAAGGCGCACGGCGACGTCGAGTTGTCGCTCAACCGGTGGATGCGGTGGGTGCCGGCGACCCACATTCGGGTCGGCGACACGATGCATTGTGAGGTCACGGTTCGCGATCGTCGGCCGAGCCGGTCGAGGCCGGATCTGGATGTCGTCCGGCTCGACGTCGATGTCGTCAGCTCGGTGTCAGGGGAGCGGATCGGGACTGTGGACTGGGTGATGATATGTCGTTGAGTCCGTTGGCGAAGACCAGCGGCAATCTCGCCGGTCTGGCGCGTTGGGCGATGGAGACATTCGGCGATCGTCCGGCGATGGAGCTGGAGACGGGCGAGTCTCTCTCGTTTCGCGGCGTGGCCGAGCGTTCGGCGGCGATCGCCCAGCAGCTGGCCGGTGCGGGAATTGGTGCGAACGACATCGTCGCGGTCGCCCTGGGCAGCTGCACCGCGCTGCCGTTGCACATCATCGCGGCGGCGCATCTCGGCGCCTCCGTGGTGCCGCTCAATCCGACATTGACCAGCACCGAACTCACGCACGTGTTGGAGATGACGGACCCCGCGTTGGTGGTGACGACGACGGCCTATGCCGACGCCCATCGCGAGGGGCTCGTCGAGCGGGGAGTGCGCGTCCTCGACGAGCGCGGCCACGACCCGGATGGTCGGGCCGTCGACATGGCGGACGCCCGAGACCTCGGGGCGACGCCGATGTTGGATCTGCCGGTGCGATTCGGTCTCACCTCAGGCTCCACGGGTGTGCCCAAGGCGGTCATCAAGACCCAGCGGCAATGGGTTCTCGACGGACACGCGTTGGCGACGACCCTGAACCTCGGCCCGGCAGACCGGGTCGTGTCGGCACAGCCGCTCTATTATGGCGATCCGTTCATGTTGCTCATGGCCTGTCTGCAGACCGGGGCGTCGTGCGTCTATCTGGCGCGGTTCCGGTCCGACTCGTTCATCGCTCAGGTGGCGCACTATCGGGCGACGAAGTTCGTCACCATCGGCTCGATGCCAGCGATGTTGCTCAACGCGCCGAAGGCGTCGACCGATCGCGATCACGGCGCATCGGCCGCATGGAGTGTCGGGATTCCCCGGCAGCTGCACCGCGCGTTGGAGGAGCGGTTCGGCCTGCCGTGGCTCGAGCTCTATGGGTTGTCGGAGACCGGGCTGGTGTTGGGCCAGGATGAGAGCGGACCCCGCGAGGTGGGTGCCGGCTGGCTCGGCCGGCCGGCACCCGGCATGCGGCTGCGCCTCGTCTCGGAGGCGGACGGCGTCGGCCTTGTCGAGGGTGACGGCGTGGGCATCCTCGACGTGCGGGGTCCCACGGTGGTCGCCGGCTATCACAACCGGCCGGACGCGACCGTCGAGGCGGTGCGCGACGGCTGGTTCCGCACCGGCGACGTCCTGGAACGGCAGGGCGAGCAGTTCCGCTATGTCCGACGCATCAAGGACATCGTCCGCCGGTCGGGCGAGAACCTGTCCTGTCAAGAGATCGAGCAAGTGTTGCGGCGATGCGACGGGGTGGTCGACGCGGCGGTCATCCCCCGCCCCGACGAGATCCGTGGCGAGGAGGTCTGGGCGTTTGTTCAGATGCAGTCCCGACCCGAGTCATCGGACGAGATTCGCGCGCTGGCGGCGCGATTGGCGCAGCACGCTAGTCTACGATTGGCTCGCCAGAAAGTGCCGCGCTATATGACCTTCGTTGACTCTTTTGAGCGGACCCCGTCCGAACGGATCGTCAAGCGGCGGCTCGGCGAGCAGACCGACACCGACCGCACGGTCGATCTTGGGGAGGGGAGGCGGCGCGATGACACAGCTCGACGGTGACCCTGCTGTGGGTGTCGAGGGTGTGGAGACCCGTCTGCTCGACGCCGCGTCCGAGCTCTTCGTCGAGCGGGGTTATGCGGCGGTCGGCATTCGCGAGATCGCGAAGCGGGCCGGAGTCACGGTCGGCGCGCTCTATCACTACGCGGCGAGCAAGGAGATGTTGCTGGTCAACCTGCTGCGCCGAAGCTATGGCCGGTTGATGCCGGCGATCGTGGCGGCCGCACCGGCCGGTCTGCCGCCCACCCGACGTCTGAGCATGCTGACCCGGGCGCATATCTTGACTGAGGTGGCTCAGCGGGATCTGTGGCGCATCAGCCGGGCCGAGCTGAACCTGCTCACCCCCGCGTCCCGGGCCGAGTTGGTGGGTCTGCGCGACGAATTCGAGGGCATCTGGGACGACATCATCGGCGACGGCATCGCGAGGGGTGAATTCGTGGTCACCGACGCCCGGGTGGCCCGGCTGTGTGTCGTGGAGATGTGCAACGGGGTCGGCACCTGGTTCCGGGAGGATGGTCGGCTCACCCTCGACCAGATCATCGACGAGATCACCCGCAACGCGTTGTTGATCCTGGGCGCGCAGCCGGCCTGACCGCCACCGGATTCGGCGGCATCGGGCAGGATGCTTTTCATGATGCTGCTCGTTCCGGCGGACCCACTTCACCCGCGCCGTCCCGATGAGCATTTCGCGGCGGAGGCGAGAGCGGCCCGCGAGCGCGGTGTCGACGTCGCGTTGGTCGACCACGACGCGCTGGCCCGCGCCGACGACGCGGACCGGGCGGTGTCGACGGTGTCGTTTCAGGGCACGGCTATCTACCGCGGTTGGATGCTTCGCTCCGAACGCTATGCGGCGTTCGCCGAGGCACTGGCGCGGCGGGGCGTGATGCTTCGAACGACCGCCGAGCACTATCGGCGGGCACACGAGTTGCCCGGTTGGTATGGCGCGTTGAGCGCCATCACGCCGCGTTCGGTATGGACGGTCGGAGCCGGCCGGGAGGCATTCGACGAGGCGCGGCTCGCGTTGGGCTCCGGGCCGGCCGTTCTGCGCGACTACAGCAAGTCGATGAAGCACTATTGGCGTGAAGCCGCGTTCGTCGCGGACCTCACCGATCGCGACGCAGCCTGGGCCGTCGCGAGCCGTCTGCGACAGTTGCGCGACGACGACTTCGTCGGCGGTTTCGTGCTGCGCCGGTTCGAGCATTTCGTGGGCGCTGAGGTGCGCACGTGGTGGGTCGACGGCAGCTGCGTGGTGGTCGGGCCGCATCCCGACACGCCACCAGGCCAGTCGTCGGGTGTCCCGCCGGATCTGCGACAGCTCACCCCGCTGATCGGCTCGCTTGGCCTGCCATTCGTCACCGCCGATCTCGCGTTGCGCGCAGATGGCGTGTGGCGCGTTGTCGAGATCGGCGACGGCCAGGTCAGTGACCGGCCGGCCGCTGTTGATCCGGCCGCGTTCATCGCCGTCGCGTGCCCGGGCGACCCGGCTGACGGGTGACCCGTACACGGTGATTATTGGATCGGGTGGCGGGTGGGCCGAGGAGCGCGATCGCCCGACGACCCACCCGCACGGTGATCAGCTGAGCGTGACGGCCGTGTCGTCGACGACGAACGACGTCTGCAGCGACGAGTCTTCGACCCCGGTGAACTTGAGGGTCACCGTCTGCCCGGCGAATGCGGAGACGTCGAACGTGCGCTGGGCATAGCCGGCGGCCTTGTTGAGGTTGGAGTAGGAGGCGACGGTCGTGGTGCCCACGGTGACCGTCAACTTGTCATAGGCCGTGGACGTTGTGGTCTCGGCCGTGTCGATGTGCAGCCAGAAGGTGAGGGTGGCCCGGCACCCGGCCGGGATCGTCACCGACTGCGACACCGTGTCGGTGTGGGTGCGGCCATATCCGTTGAGCCAGGCCTTGAACGAGCCGGCGTGCGCGGGTTGGCTGGCGCTGCTGGTGATCACACCGGAGGTGGCGGTCCATGGTGTGGTGCCGGATTCGAAGCCGGGGTTGCCCAGCCGCTGGCCGGAGCAGGTTCCGCCTGGGGCGCTGACGGTCCAGCCGAAGGTGGCGGTGCCGGTGGCGTTGGTCGTGTCCTTGACCGTGACCGTCGTCGTCGTGGTCTGCGCGACCGTCGGCGTGCCGGTGATCACTCCAGTGCTGGGGTTGATGGTCAGGCCGGTGGGCAGGCCGGTCGCCGAATAGGTGAGGGTCTGGCCGGGCGCCGAGTCCGTCGCGTGGATCTGCAGGTTGACGGCGACGCCGGTGATGGAGGACTGCGCTCCGGGGTTGGTGACCGTGACGGTGTTGCCGGTGCCCGGCGGTTTGGTCAGCAGGCAACCGGCGATCGTGAGGTCGATGGTGCGCGCGGCGGTGAGGCAGGTGTTGAACCAATAGGTCTGCTGACCATAGCTCTGTCCCTGGAACGCGTGGGTGGTGCCGTCGGCATAGACCTCACACGGGTTGTTGAGGGTGCACATCTGGCCGTTGTCGTTGCCGGTGTTGTTGATGCCGATCTGCTCGCCGGTGGTCACGTCGACGATCGGCGATCCGGAGGTGCCATGAATGGGGGAGCATCCGGTGTTGTAGCGCACCGAGTCGTGCCAGGTCCACGCGTCTTCGCGAAGCGTGCCGACGAAGCCGTTGATCGAGCAGTTCCAGATTTGTTTGAAATAGCCCGACGGGATGAAGACGCTGTGTCCGTCGACGGGGTGCGTGTTGGCCAGCGTCAGCGGGGCCACGCCGAAGCTGGTCTGGATCGCGGCGAACGTGGTGTTGAGCTGATAGAGAGCCACGTCGGTGCCGGTCATGGTGGCATAGAGCAGTTGGTCGGCGCGGACCGTGCCGACGGAGGTGCCTGCCGAGTTGATCAACGTGCCCGAGCGGGTGCTGGCCCGGTTCTGCAGCACCACTCCGGCGCCCGGCATGCCGCCCTCATAGCAGTGCCCGTTCGTCATCATCAAGGCGCGGTCGGTGCTGGCGGAGGTGGGATAGCGTACGAGCGACGCCGAGCAGTTGCTCAGCGCGATCGTGGCGTGCAGGCTCGGGGTGGTGGCGGCGACGGCCGGGGTCGGGGTGACGCCCAGCAGTCCGACGCCGAGGACGGCGGCCCCGAGAGCGGTGGCGATTCTTCGCAGCAACATGGGACTCCATGTGGGTGAGATGTCAATATCGCTATAAGTCTATGGAACGGGGATCTCGCCGGGAAGCCCGGGTGATCGACTCAGAATCAGGTTTAACTCCGCGAATCATCGCAAAGCAGTCGTTGGCCCGCACGCGCCTCGCCAGTCACAATCCAAACCCCATGGCGTACGCCGTGCGCCGGCGCAGCCGCCCGACCCACCCACGCCGGTGCCCTGGTCATGGCCGGGTGAGGCGCGGGGAGGATCAGCCGGGTGCGTAGAGTTTGCGCGTGAACCACACTGGAATCGATCCGGATCGTCTGCGCGTCTGCCTGGACGTGCTGGCCGAGCTGGATAACATCCCGGTCGAACATCCCGACGCGGTCGCGGTGCGGCTGGCCACCGCGCGCCTGTTCAAGATGGTCAAGACCCGTCGGCGCAAGGAACGACGAGCCGAGATCACCACCGCGGATCAGGCCGTCGTCGCCGCGACCGCGACCGGCGCCCCGGGACGGGTCGACGACGAGACCCGCGGCCTGCCCTTGAGCACACCGACCGTCGGGACCACCGCCGGCACGCTGCGCCGCGCCCGCTCCTGCTATGTCTGCAAGGAGCTCTATCGCGAGGTCGACGCGTTTTATCACCAGCTCTGCCCGGCCTGCGCCGCCACGAATCGATCCCGCCGCGAGGCGCGCACGGACCTGACGGGCCGCCGCGCCCTGCTCACCGGCGGCCGGGCCAAGATCGGGATGTATATCGCCCTGCGACTGCTGCGCGACGGCGCCCACACGACGATCACCACCCGATTCCCACACGACGCGGTGCGCCGCTTCACCGCCATGCCCGACAGTGAACAGTGGCTGCACCGGCTCACGATCGTCGGCATCGACCTGCGCGATCCGTCCCAGGTCGTGGCGTTGACCGATGATGTGCTGGCCCGCGGCCCGCTCGACATCCTCATCAACAACGCGGCGCAGACCGTGCGCCGCTCGCCCGGCTCCTATGCCCATCTCGTCGCCGGCGAGTCCTCGCCGCTGCCGGCTGGGCCGTCGCCCGAGACGGTCTTCTTCGGCCGGGCCCGCGAGCAGGCCACCGCGGCGCTCTCCAGCGCGGCGCACCACCTGTTGTCACCGGAGACGGTCGCCGAACTCGCGCTCACCACCGGATCGACCTCACCCGCCCGGATCAGCACCGGCACCGCGATCGACGCGGGTGGGCTGGCTCCGGATCTGGTCAGTGTGAACAGCTGGACCCAGCGGGTCAACGAGGTCGACCCGGTGGAGCTGCTTGAGGTGCAGCTGTGCAACGTGACCACGCCGTTCATCCTCGTCAGCCGGCTTCGGCCGGCGTTGGCCGCGTCGCCGGCCCGGCGCAAATACGTGGTGAACGTGTCGGCGATGGAGGGGCAGTTCGGACGGGGTTACAAGGGTCCGGGGCACCCGCACACCAACATGGCAAAGGCCGCGCTCAACATGCTGACCCGCACCAGCGCGCAGGAGATGCTCACCGACGGGATTCTCATGACCAGTGTGGACACTGGTTGGATCACCGACGAGCGGCCGCACACCACCCGGGCGCGCCTCGCCGAGGAGGGTTTCCATGCCCCGCTCGACCTGGTCGACGGCGCGGCCCGGGTCTATGACCCGATCGTGCGCGGTGAGGCCGGCGAGGACGTTCACGGCTGCTTCCTCAAGGACTATGCCCCGGCCGCGTGGTGACCACGTCGCCGGGGCATAGTCGGAGTCGCCTCAGGCGAGTCCGCGCAACATGAACCGCCAGTAGAGAACCGGCAGCCCATAACGCTTGACCGCCCACATGTCGGCTCGTTCCTTCATCGTGTTGATCAACGGGATGGTGGGCTGCGGCTTGAGGTCATAGTCGAACTCGGCCAACAGCAGGTGGTGGCGCGCGGTCACCAACGGGCATGAGGTGTAGCCGTCGTAGCGCTTCTTCCCGACCTCGCCGCGCATCGCCGCGAGCAGGTTCTCGGCCACGGTGGGCGCCTGTTTGCGGATCGCGGCACCCGTCTTTGACGTGGGCAGGTTGGCCACGTCACCGAGCGCGAAGACCTCGGGAAAGTCGGGCGATTGGAGTGTGTGTTTGTCGACCTTGACATATCCGAACGGGCTGGCGGGATCGGCCAACGCGCTGGACGCGACCCAGTCGGGCGCGCTCTGCGGCGGGGTGACGTGCATGACGTCGAACGGCACGGTCTCTTTGTCGCCGGTCTTGCGGTCGAGGAGTGTCGCTTCCCGTCGGGAGCCGTCGACCGCGACGAGTTCGGACTCCCGACGCACCTCGATGCCATAGCGGGCGGCGACCCCCTCGAGGATCTGGGCCCACTGTGGCTGACGGAAGATCGCCTGCTCGGGCTGGACCAAGATGATGCGCATCCGGTCGAGCACGCCCTGTTTGCGCCACCAGTCGGCGGCCAGATACGCGATCTTCTGCGGTGCCCCCGCGCATTTGACCGGGCCTGGTGGCATGGTGAAGATGGCGGTGCCCTGCCGTGCCGATGTGATGAACTCCCACGTCTTCGGCGCGTATTCCGGGGCGTAGTTGCTGGCCACGCCGTTATGTCCGATGGTCTCCACCAGCCCCTTCACCCCACCCCAGTTCAACCGCAGGCCCGGGGCGAGAACCAGATATTCGTACGCCAATGTGGTTCCGTCTGATGTGGACAGTGTGCGGGTCGATGGGTCGATCGCCGTCACGCGATCGCGAATCCAGCGCACGCCACGTGGCATCACCGAAGCCTCCGGGCGTCGGGCGGCCTCCAACGGGGCCTCTCCGCCACCGACCAGTGTCCACAGTGGCTGATACCAGTGTTCGCTGGAGGGCTCGATGACGGCGATGTCGCTCACCTTGGCCCGACGAAGTCGGGCGGCCACGGAGATGCCCGCGGTGCCGCCACCAACGATGATGACACGGTGTGAGCGGGGAGCGGAGTTCTGCATGACGGGCTCCTTTCAAGCCGACAGCAGGTGCGGAAGGGTGTTGGCGAAGACGAAGCTGGCCACGCCGAGGCACAGAAGAGCGAAAGAGATGGAGAGCGTGCGCGGGCGGACCCACGTGGTGATCCGCTGTCCGCCGATGCTGCCGGCCATCGCGGCGCCGGCGAAGATCGCCAGCAAGGGCCAGTTCAGCGTGGGCAGGTCCTCGGCTCGGGCGGCGAGCGCGCCGCCGGTGTTGATGACGATCACCAACAGCGATGTGCCGACAGCGGTGGGCATGTCGAAACCGAGCGCGAGCACGAGTGCCGGCACCGCGACGAAGCCGCCGCCGACGCCGAAGAAACCGGTGAGGAACCCCACCATGGACGCTGCGATGACCACTCGCGCGGCCCGGCCGACGGTCAACGGCAGGTCGGTCGTCGATTCGGCGGTGGGACTGCGGCGGAGCAGCATGCCCGCCGCCGCCACGACCATGAGCACGGCGAACCCCGCGAGCAGTAGTTCGGGGTCGACGGCGGCGCTGACCTGAGTGCCGAGGTAGGCGCCGACGACACCGAGAAGACCGAATACCACGCCTTGGGTGACCCGTACGTGTCCTTCGCTGCGGTGTGCCACCATCGCCGTCAGGGCGGAGAGTCCGACCACGACCAACGAGCCGGTCGTGGCGGCGAGTGGCGATTGGTTGAGCAGATAGACCAGCGCCGGCACGGCCAGAATCGATCCACCGCCGCCCAGCGCGCCGAGGAGCAGCCCGATCGCTAACCCGACCGGCGCGGCGAGCACGAGTGTCATCGGTCCCGCCGAATCGGCAACTGTTCGGCGGAGAGCTCGAGCTCGGGCCGTCGGGCCGACCATTCGGCGACGAACGCGAACCGGTCGCCCCGCACCACGCTTTCCCGCCACTCCACGGGGCGCCCGCCCGCACATCCCAGTCGCGCGACGACGAAGGCGGCCGAGCCCGGCGCGATGCCGAGCAGCTGCGCCTGCCGGGCCTCAGGAACCGTCGGGGTGATGCTCTCTCGGCCGCCGTCCACCCTGATCCGGCAGCGGTGAAGCATCTCGTCATAGAGCGCGGTGTGGGTGAAATCGACCTCGAGAAGGGGCTCGGCGATGGCTGCCGGAAGCCAGGCGGTGTCCAGTGCGAGGGGCTCCCGGCCCGCCAGTCGTCGGCGACCCAGTTCGATGAGGGGGGCGTCGGCCGGCAGGCGCAGGTGCGCGGCGACCCGCGCGTTCGTCGTGCGTCTGAGCCGACGGACCTCGCTGCGTTGTTCCACCCCCTGCTCTTCTACCGCCCGGAACAGGCTGTAGAGCGCGCCGAGCCGCTGTTCGATGCGGGAACGATCGACGAAGCTCCGTCGGCCGCGTTCGGCCACGACCAGGCCGGCGGCTCGCAGGTCACGCAGTGCCTCACGCACGGTGTGCCGGCTGACCGCGTATTGCTCGACCAACTGTTGTTCCGGCGGGAATCCGTCGGCGAAGGCGCCGGCGTCGAGGCGTCGGCGTAGATCGTCACCCACCTGCGCCCATAGCGGCAGCGCGCTGCGTCGATCAACGGCGATCGGTTCCATGTCGTTCGTTGTCACTTCGCCTCCCGTCTCACAGATACCCCGGGGAGTACTTGCCATCGCCCCATCAATGTACGTACATTCGGACTGCGAAGGCAAGACCCCCAGGCCTGACCGAAGGAGTGGCCATGAAATTCGTGCAGTACTACCTTGACTGTCTGTCCCACGCCTCCTACCTCGTCGGCGACGAGACCACCGGCCGAGCCGTGGTCATCGACCCACGCCGCGACGTGCACGAATACATCGCGGACGCGGAGGCCGCCGGGCTGACCATCGAGCTCGTCATCGAAACCCACTTCCACGCCGACTTCCTGTCCGGGCACCTCGAGCTCGCCGCCGCCACCGGCGCGACGATCGCCTACGGCGCCTCGGCCGTCGCCGACTACCCCATTCGCAACCTCGCCGACCGGGAGCGAATCAGCCTCGGCGAGGTCACCCTGGAGATCCTGGAGACACCGGGACACACCCCCGAGTCGATCTGCGTCGTCGTCCGCGAACACGCCGACGACGAGACCCCGTTCGGAGTCCTGACGGGCGACACCCTGTTTATCGGCGACGTCGGTCGTCCCGACCTGCTGGGCTCGCTCGGCTTCACCGCCCAGGAGATGGGGCGCAAGCTCTATCACTCCCTGCAGGACAAACTCATGCCGCTTCCCGACGACACGCGGGTTTATCCGTCGCACGGCGCCGGGTCGGCCTGCGGACGCAGCCTCTCGACGGAGACCACCTCCACGATGGGACTGCAGCGGGCGGCCAACTACGCGCTTCAGCCGATGACCGAGGAGGAGTTCGTCGCCATCGTCACCGAAGGGCAGCCGACCGCGCCGGGCTACTTCGTCTTCGACGCCGTCCTCAACCGCAAGCAACGTCCGTTGCTGCATGACGACGCGCCGGCGGTCATGGACCTCGACGCCGCCCTTGCCGCGGTCGCCGAGGGCGCGGTGCTGCTCGACACTCGGCCGGCGACCGAGTTCGTCGCCGCGCATCTGCGCGGCAGTCTGCAGGTCGGGCTGGACACGCGATTCGCCGAATATGCCGGCAGCGTCATCCCACCCGACACCGCGATCGTGCTCGTCGGCGACGACACGGCCGCCGCCGAGGCCAAGATTCGGCTGGCACGCATCGGGTTTGACAACGTGCGTGGGCACCTGCCCGACGTGCTCACCGCCCTCGCCGCCCGTCCGGATCTGGCGGCGCACACCTCTCGGCTCGACGTCACCGCGCTGGTTGAACGCCGCGACACCGTGCCCAACCTGCAAGTGGTCGACGTGCGAAACCCCGGCGAGCACGCCGCCGGCGCGCTGCCCGGATCCACTCTGCTGCCGTTGGCGACGTTGCGGGACCACCTCAACGAGCTCGACTCGGCGGCTCCGACCGTCGTCTATTGCCGCAGCGGCAATCGGTCGGTCATCGCGGCGGCGTTGCTGTCCTCGCGCGGCTTCACCGACGTCTCCGACCTGCTCGGCGGCTATGACGCGGCAGGGCACGTCACTGATTCGAAGTAGTGGCCACGTGCTGAGGCCGTGTGGTGGAGGCCGCGGTTCGTGGCCTCCACCACGGCTGGGCGACATTGCTCGGGCCCGCCTGTGAGCTGACGAGGGTCGGGAGAAAGAGCACAACCATGAGCGACGCGTACGGGTCGGGGGTTGGGCTCGTCGGGCGAACCATCCGGCGCCGTCGCGACTCAGCCGGCGTTGTGATCAGCCGGCGTTGCGACCCAGCTGTTTTCGAGACTCAGCCGGCCTCGAGGATCTCCAGATCATCCTGATAGATCTGACCCCTGGCCAGCAGCGGCGGCGCGTAGAGGCCGAAGTGCGCTTGGGCCAGCGAGCCGGGCCGATAGTCGAGATGGCACCGCTGTTCGGCGTCGGCGATGGAGTCGCCGTTCCAACCCCGCAGACACGCCGGATGCTGGCTGTGATCGGCGGTCGTCGGATTGACCCGACCGTCGAAGCGGGCCGCGCTGACGAGCCGCTCGTCCTGCCAGGCCGCGATGTAGGGGGAGTTCCAGGAGTTGTCGTGCGTGTAGTCCACAAATAGGGTCACTTTGACCCATTGGCGCATCGGAAAACGGATCGTCGTCGTCTGATAGATGTCGATCAGACTCTGTCCGGCGCTCGGCACGTGTTGAAGCCGGAGAAGACCATCGGAGTTAAGGTTGAGCAACTGCGTCTGATACCAGTTGTCGTCGGCGTAGGACGTGAGTGTGGCGAGGCTGAACCAGTCGGCGTCGCGACCCCCAGAGAGGTCGACGTCGAGCCATGTCCAGAACTCGACGCGCACCTGGCCTCGGTATGGTCCTTCCGGGAGTCGATGCGGCTGCACCGTCGGATAGGCGCGATGGTTGGTGTTCTCGCCGGAGCGAACCGGGTTCGTGCCGTCGATGGTGGCGTGAAAGGCGACCCGTCCGGAGTGCGTCACCGCATCGGTCAACTCCTGCCTGCTGGTGCCCAGGTGCGGGCTCGGCACGCGATAGAAACCCGCGAAATCGGCGACCGACTCAAATGATGACGAGAATCTGCGGCTGAAGACGAAGGTGTCCCGATCGGGATAGGCGGGCACCGGGCCGGTGCCGATGGGGTCGGATCGGTTCGGCCTCGCGGCATCAGGGGCGGTGCAGCCCGCCGAGGCGCATATCAGGGCGCTGATCAGCAGCGCGCCGATGATCCGTCGGGAACGCAGTGACATTGCGGGATCGTAGTTCACTTCGCTGACCCGCGCATATGTCCCATCGCTTGGTGCGGGCTGCGCGGGCTGATCGGACTGTGGCGTACTGCGCGTACGACGGGATTGTGGGGTTGTGCCTTTGAATTGATCTTCGCCAGGATTGTGGAGGACAGCGTGACCGTGGTGCACCCTGTCGCGAGCCACGATTGACACGTTAACGGTCACGTTGGTGTGAAAGCCCCTCAGGGGACGGTCAGGGGCAACTCGGCTTGCCTTAGAGAGAGTCAGCTGTCAATCTCATAGAAGACCTGTCATCGCTGCCGAGGAGACCCGTTGACCAGTCGTCGAGACCTGCTCCGCGGCAGCGCCGCCGCCGCGATCGTCGCTGCGGCCGGCACATTCGCCGGCACGGTGGCCGCCGAACCGGCCGTCGCCGCTATACCTTCGGATGACCGCTGCGA
This sequence comes from uncultured Actinomycetota bacterium, assembly GCA_963736695.1. GTDB lineage: Bacteria > Actinomycetota > Actinomycetes > Mycobacteriales > Micromonosporaceae > CAVTPU01. The sequence goes on along the minus strand of CAVTPU010000001.1, from coordinate 950,120 downwards.
CGACGCGTTTCACGCGGCGTTGGAACAGATCGTGGCCGACGGTGCGACCGCCGCCATCGCCCGATGGGACTCGCCGACGGGGCGTTGGGCGGGGGCGAGCGGCGTGGCGAAGCTTGGCCATCGGCGGGCACCATCGCCGTCCGGGCGCTTTCGGGTGGGCAGCATCACCAAGACGTTCACCTCGACGGTCATCGGCCAACTGGCGGACGAACACCGGCTCAGTCTGGACGACACCGTCGAGCGGTGGCTGCCGGGCATGATCGCCAACGGATCGCGGATCACCATTCGCCAGCTGTTGCAGCACACGAGCGGAATCGCGAACTACACCGATGTCCTGCTCACCAGCTTGGATGACTTCCTGCGCATCCGGTTTCGCGCGTTCACACCCCGCGAACTGGTGTCGTTGATCGACGATCAACCGCCGGTGTTCGACCCGGGCACGTCGTGGTCATATTCGAACACCAACTATGTGCTTCTCGGCCTCATCGTCGAGCGTGCCACCGGCCGCCACTGGCGAGACGAGGTCACTCGCCGCATCATTGGCCCGCTCGGCCTGCGGGACACCACGATCCCGGGCGTGGAGCCCGAAATCCGTGGCCCTCACGCGCACGGCTATTGGCCGGTCGACCAGGCCGATCAGGTGGTGCCGTTGGACGTCACGGTGCTCAACCCCTCGTGGGCGTGGGCCGCCGGCGAGATCATCTCGACAACCGCGGACCTCAATCGCTTTTATCGCGGCCTCCTGCGCGGCAGGCTGCTGCGCCCCCAGCGGCTGCGCGAGATGCTCACCCCGACCGGCCCGGCCGACTATGGCCTGGGGATCTATCGCGTCGTCCTGCCCGGCGGCCCCACTCTGTGGGGTCACGATGGTGGGATCCCCGGCTACATCAGCGTCTCTTTTTCCACAGAGGACACTGACCGTCAGCTCACGGTCTCGATCAATCCGTGGGTCGGCGACTTCTCACCTGCGCTGTCCAACCTCTTCATCACCGCGTTCGGGGCGTCGGAGATCACGGCCAGAAGCGCCGTACGGTTCCCCCGGCTCGACCGGCTGCCATGAGCATCTGCGGCCTCACGAGTCCTCGGGTTCGGCGCGGTGCGTGAGGACAGCGTCGAAGACCTGAGCCAGCTCGGCCGCGTCCTCGCCGGCGTGATGGGTGTGCGGCAGGCCGGTCAGGCCCAGCATGCTCTTGATGATGCCCTTGCGACTTGAGACCCATTCACATCCGGTCAGCCCCATCCAATAGCTGCGCAGATCGACGCCGGAGCCGGTGGCGCCGAACGGACTGCTTCCGGTGAAGCGGATGAAATACCAGTGCACGAACATTCCGTCCCAGACCGCCGGGGCGGCGAGAAAGACGGGACGGCCGATGCGCCGCAGTTCGTTGATCCAACGGGCTGCGGCGCGCATCGCGTCCTCTGCCGGAGGTGCGTCGCGCAGCAGTCGGTCTCGGTCGAGCCCGGAGACCGCCAGCGCCTGCGGCACGAACTCCTCGGAGATCGGCCGCAACTCCGTATAGAAGGTGAGGTCGGGGTGTCCCGCGACCGCCATGCCCAGCGAGATCATGCTGTAAGGCCCAGGGATCGGTCCGTCGGCCTCGACATCGACGGCCACATAGAGCTCGGGAAGTTTAGCCATCTCGATAGCCTATGGCCTGATGGTCCAAGGCCCGACGGCCGGCGGTCGGGTCGGTCGGTGGTGACTCGCATCGCCGATCACCCGCTAGGCGGACCAAAGGGCGCCGAAGCCCGCTGTGCTGCGGAGACGTCGCGGCGACCGGTGGCAGTGACCGGTCGCGAGTCGACACCCACGCCGAACCGTTGCTGAACTCCGCGCCGGATCATGCGCCGCAGCCTCGATTTGCCGGGCGTAGCGCCATAAAGTGGCCGCCACATAACCGATAGCGGGAGGATACGTTGGCCATGACGACTCATGAACGAGTGCACCTCGACGACGATGTGACCGGACTGTGGCACCAGTTGGGCGCCATCCTTCGGGGCCAGTCACGATCCGAGGTGCGGTTCGGTCGACTGGAGACCGATGTGGCGGTCCTCAAGACCGATGTGGCGGTCCTCAAGACCGATGTGGCGGTCCTCAAGACCGATGTGGAAAAACTCAAAAGTGATGTAGAGATTCTCAAGGTTGACGTCGCTGAGCTCAAGGTTGACGTCGCTCAACTGAAAATTGACGTCGCTCAGCTGAAGGTGGACGTGGCTGAGCTGAAGACGGATGTCGCGAAGCTCAAAGTTGACGTCGCTCAGCTCAAGACGGACGTGCACGAGCTGAATCTACGGGTCACCCGGCTAGAGCTCTCTCAGGAGAGGCGTTTCGATCGGGTTGACGCGCAGTTTGAGCGGCTGATCGGTCTCATTCAACGTGACGAGATCAAGGGGTAGCTCGGAGTCGTGCCTTCCCTCGTGACTCGATAGTCGACGTCGCCACACGTGTGAGGTGGCCGCACTCGCGATGCGACCACCTCACACGTTCACGACGTCGTCATAGATCGCTTCCAGGCGACGACTCTGCCGGGCGAGGTCGAAGTCCCGCTCCACGAGCAGGCGTGCCTGCGCGCCGAGACGGGCACGTTCTGCGTCATGAGTGAGCAGCCGGTCGATGTTGGCCGCGAGCGAGTCGCGGTCGCCTTCCGCGCAGAGGAGGCCGGTCTCGCCGTGTCGCACCGCTTCGGGTATTCCGCTGTGCCAGGTTGAGACCGTCGGCACGCCGACACTCGCGGCTTCGAGGATCGTGGTGGGCAATCCCTCGCAGTCACCGTCGGAGGCGGTTCGGGAAGGCGCGGCGAGGATCTTCGACGCCGACATTGCGCGCATGACGGCCGCTGGCTCCAGCGCTCCGGCGAAGGTCGCGTCGACGCCGAGGGTCGCCGCGCGCGAGCGCAACGCGGCGTCGAGCGGCCCGGATCCGACGATCAGGGCGCGCGGTCGGGTGTCGCGCAGCAACCCGAGTGCCTCGATGAGGTCGTCGACACCTTTCTTCTCGACGAACCGGCCGACGAAGACGACATCCCATTGTGGACCGCCGGCCGAACCGCCGGTCGCACCGCCGACCGTGGGTGCGGGTGGGAGCGGCACGCCCGTGTGGTGCACGAGCACCGCCGCCGGATCTGCCCCGAGGTCGATCGCCTTCTGGCGAATGAACTCGGAGACGGCGATGATTCGGGCCGCCCGGCGAAACATGGCGCGCAGATTGTGACGGTGCCGCGCGCCGCGCGGTCCGGGCGTGTGGGGCAGGCGGGTCACGTCGTACCCGTGCAAGGTCACGACGAGCGGCACACGCAGGCGCGAGGCAGACTCGCTGACCAGCCATCCGTCCCCGCCGAAGTGAGCGTGGACGATGGCGGGATCAACCCGCGTGAGAAGGCGCCGCAACCGCGCGGATCGTCCCGTCAGCCGCAGCCGGAGATAGTCGGCCCGACCCGATGCCGTGTCGGGAAAGGCGATGAGGTCGGTCTCGGCGGCGAGCCACGACTCCACTGTGGTCGCGCCGACGAACACGGGCCGCCAGCGAGAGAGCGCGGCGCCGTGGTTGCGGATGAACGTCTCCGACGCGGCGAGCATGCCGCTGCGCCAAATCGCGACGGTCCTCTCGGTCACGAGGACATTATCGACCCGTACGCCGTGCGGGCCCGGTCGGTGTCGATGGTCGCGGTCGTCGTCGCGACGGTCATCGTCGGCGGAGCGTCGGCGGCCGGCCGCTTCCGGCGCAGAATCAGGTCGCGCAGGCCTCGTCGCAGTTGCGGTGGGATGAGCCAGATCTGCAGGAACGTCAGATAGTCGATCGCACCGGGCCGGCCATGGCGACGCGCCTCGCGCAGCAGGGTCCAGAAGATGCGCGGGCTGTGTGTGGGGGCCGCCATCGAGCTGATGACGCTCATCGCGATGGCGGCATAGGCCCGCGGCGTGAGCAACGGCCGGCTGCGCCGCAGCCAGTCGAGCTGTTCCCGCCAGGGCAGGTCGAAGCTCACCCGGGGCCGGTCCTCGTCGGTGTGCCAGATGACCAATGGCTCGTCGGCGATGATGAGGTCGACGTCGGCGTGGTTGAGCGCGCGGATAGCCCAGTCGAATTCCTGCATGCGCCGCAGGCCCAGAGCGAATGGGACCCGGCGTAGCAGTTCGGTCGGCGCCATGATCGTCGAGGTTTGAATGAATCCCTCACCGTGGAACAGGCCGCGCCGCACGGTGAAGTATTCGCTGAGGGGTTCGCCCTCGGCCGGCAACCGTCGAGGCATGACGAACTGGGCGCGGGGCGTGTGATTGGTGAGCCGGCTCGTGATGATCGGGCTGTCGACCTGGGACTTCGCCGCATAGGCGAGCTGCACGGCGAGTTTCTCGGGGAGCCATTCGTCGTCGTCGTCGAGCAGCGCGGTCCATCGGGCGCAAGCCTGCGAGACTCCGGCGTTGCGGGCGTGTGGCGCGCCGCCTCGTTCGGGCAATTCGACGATCCGCAGCCGTGGGTCGGTGACCGTCGCGAGCGCGACCCGGGTCTGGTCATCGGGTCCGTCGATGACGACGATGACTTCGATGTCGGTGACCGTCTGGGCCAGAGCACTGTGAACGGCACGCGTCACGAGATCGGGCCGGTGCAGTGTGGGGATGACCACGCTGACGTGTGGTGTGGCGAACATGTGACCCTCCTATCGCGCTCGGCGCAACGATATGCAGCGTGTGGTTAACTGCGGGGGACGAGCAGAAACACAACTGCCGACGGCTCCGCGATGAATCGTCGACGACGGGGTTTCGCCGTCAGGTGTCGTAGACTCGCCGGCGATCGGTCGGAGCCGAGATAACTCAGGGGCGTGTTTATGGGTCTCGCCAATGTCGAGTCAGGCCACCATGGTCGGGGTCGGGTCGTCATGTTGGTGGACAACCCGGTCGATGGCGACTCTCGAGTGCAGAAAACGGCCCGCTCAGCCGGCGAGGCCGGGTGGGATGTGATCTTGTTGGGCTGTTCACCGCGCGGCGAACAGCCTTGGCGGCTCGGGCCGGCTCAGGTGCGGGTGCTTCCGTTGGCGGGAACGCCTGCGGGCGTCGTGAATCGTCGCCGCCTGCGGGACCGGCTGGTGGAGCGTGGTGGCTGTGCGTTGCGGATGGCCCGGATGGCCCGGCGGCCGGTGGAGCACGCACAGGTCTGGTTCTGGCGCGCGATGCTCGGTGATCGCTCGTGGCGCCGGCTTGAGCCTGGCCTGTGGAACTATGAACGGACCTTCGGGCCGGTGATTGACGAGCTGGCGCCGGATATCATTCACGCCCATGACTTTCGGATGCTCGGGGTCGGCGCCCGAGCGGTGCGGCGCGCCCGCGACGCCGGTCGGGCGGTGCCGCTGGTCTGGGACGCGCACGAGTTTCTGCCGGGAATCAAACCGTGGCGCGACAACGCCCGCTGGTTGCCCGCTCATGTCGCCTATCAGCGGGAATACGCTCCATGTGCGGATGCGGTGGTGACGGTCTCGGAGACGCTCGCCGAGTTGCTGCAACGCGAACACGGGCTCCCGACCCGACCGTCAGTGGTGCTCAACGCCCCGATGGTGAACGAGGAACGCGACGACGGGGCCGAGCCGGTCGCCGATCTCAGACGGCTCTGTGGCATCGATGATCAGACGCCGCTGATTGTCTATAGTGGAGCCGCGAGGCCCCAGCGTGGCTTGCGAACGGTGATCGAGGCGTTGCCCCGGTTGCGAGACGCCCACGCGGCGCTGATCGTCGACGACCCCGACTCCACCCACATGCGTGAGTTGGTGGCCGTCGCGCACCGGCTGGGTGTGGCGCAGCGGGTGCATCCACTGCCCTATGTGGCGCATCAGGACGTGTCGTGCTTTGTGGCGGCCGCGGACGTCGGAGTCATTCCCATCCACCATTGGACCAACCACGAGATCGCCCTCATCACGAAGTTCTTCGAATATTCTCACGCGCGCCTGCCGATCGTGGTCAGCGACGTGAAGACGATGGCGGAGACGGTCCGACGAACCGGTCAGGGCGAGGTGTTTCGAGCCGCCGACACAGGCGACTTCGTTCGCGCGGTTCGCGCCGTGCTGGCCCACCCGGCGCGCTACCGGGCCGCCTACGACGCACCCGACAGTCCACTGTCGACGTGGACCTGGGAGGCGCAGGCCCGGGTGCTCGACTCGATCTATCGTCGGCTTCGGCGGGAAGGCGAACCGGCATGAACGTACCCGATGTCACCGTCGTGGTGCCGGTCTTCAATACGATGCCTCATCTGACCCGATGCCTGACCTCGTTGACGGGTCAGACCATCGGGCTGGACCGCATGCGGATCATCACGGTCGACGACGGCTCCACCGACGGCAGCGGTCGCGAGTTGGACCGGTTCGCCCGTCGGTTCCCGGGTGTCCTCACGGTCATCCATCAGGCGAATTCGGGTGGTCCGGCGGGCCCGTGCAACCGCGCGCTCGACCTGGCGACCGGCCGCTATGTCTTCTTCGTCGGCTCCGACGACTATCTCGGGGTTGACGCGCTGCGCAGACTCGTCGGCGCTGCCGACGAATACGGCTCCGACGTGGTGCTCGGCAAGGTCGTCGGAGTCAACAGTCGATTCATCTATCAGGACATCTTCGCCCGGAACGCGGCGGATGTGGATCTCTACGACTCCCCTCTTCCGCGTTCGTTGGCGAACACGAAGCTGTTCCGTCGAGAGCTGATCGAGCGCCATCACATTCGCTATCCGGAGGGCCTTCCCCTCGGCAGTGACATGCCGTTCACCCTCGAGGCCTGCGTGCGGGCCACCCGGATCTCGGTGCTGTCCGACTACGAGTTCTACTACGCCGTTCGCAGACTCAGCGCCACCAATATCACCTATGTCAGCCGCCATCTGGACCGCTTGCGGGCGTTGCGGACGATGATGGCCTTCACCGCCGATCTCCTGGATCCCGGCCCCCGGCGGGATGTGGTGCTCGCCCATCGGTTCGACCACGAGGTCAGGAGACTTCTCGAAGACGACTTCCTTCGACTCGATGTCGCCACCCAGCAGGAGGTGCATGACGGGGTCGGCAGACTCGTTCGTGACTATCTCACCGACGGCATCGTCGAGAAGTTGGGCGCGGAGACCCGCATTCGACTGCGATTGGCGGGGGAAGGGCAGCTGGAAGACCTGGTCGCGGTGATCTCACAGGACGCGCACCACGGTGTTCCCGCGACCATCGTCGACGGCGATCGGCGATATGCGGGCTATCCGGGTCTGCGAGACCCGGCACGTCAGCTGCCTGACCGCTGCTTCGACGTGACGACGGCCCCGGACTGGCCAGCGAAGCTCGACGCGACCGCGGTCACCTGGGAGACCGTCGACGGCGGCGACCGGGTGCTGAGCATCAGTGCCCGGACGCCGGTTGACCTGCTGGCGATCGGGTCGAGCCCACTGACAGTCAGTGCGGAGGAGATTCCGGCCGACGTGTGCGTCACCGCCGAGGCCGATGGCGGGACCATCGTACGGGCGAGATTTAAAGTTGTTGATCTTGTGGCGGGCAGTGGCGCGACCGGCCGACGGCGAACGATCACGGCGTGGGTAGGCGAGTTTGATCCCGACCGGGCGGTGCTCGCCGCCGGCGCGACCGGAGCGGGCGGCGCCGCCCCGATCCGGACGCCGGGGCTGCGAGGGGCACGGCCGTACGTGCACCGACACGGGCTCCGGCTTCGCGCGATCATGCCCAGCCGGGACCCGTCCGGCCGGCTCATGATCTCGGTGGTGCCGTTGACGCCGCGTCGGGTCCTCGCCAGGCTGCGCCAGTTCGTCACGGGGCGGATTTCACGAAAGCGAACTTCACGAAAATAGGTGGGAACCTCACCAGCTCATCGGGCGTGTTCTGACATGAGTAACATTCCACGATGATGGGGCGGTCGATGATGAGCCACGGGCGGACGTTAGAAACGGCGCCGGCGAGCGAACCGCTCACCGGGGACAGCGAACCGATCGCCGGCATGCGGGGCGGAAGCGATACCACCGGACACACCCACTGACGTGTCGTCTCCCGACTTCGACGACTTCTACGCCGGCAGCTATCGGCGCATGGTCGGATATCTCTACACCGTCGTGGGCAACCTCGGCGAGGCCGAGGACGCGGTTCAGGAGGCCTATTGCCGGGCGTGGCGACAGTGGCGAAGACTCGAAACCTACGCCGATCCCGAAGCGTGGGTCCGGACCGTGGCCTATCGGGTGGCGGTCAGCAGTTGGCGCAAGGCAACCAACCGCCTGAGGGCACACCGGCGCCACGGCGTCACCGAAGACGCGCCCGGACTTGAGCCGGACCACGTCGCGTTGGTCGCCGGTCTGCGCAAACTGACGGTCGAGCAGCGGCGGGTCATCGTTCTTCACCACCTCATCGGCCTTCCACTGGAGGACATCGCGCGGGAGACCGACGTCGCGGTCGGCACTGTGAAGTCCAGACTGGCCCGAGGGCGACAGGCGCTCGCCGCCGAATTCATCGACTCGACCGCCGGCGCGGGGTCGAGAACGCGAAGGGTAGTGCACGATGCCTGACCGCACCCGCACAGACGGCCAGGTGAGTCACCGCCTCACCGCGCTCGCCGAGTTCGCGGGCGAGGCGGTGACGCCACCTTCGGCCGAGGCGATCCGCCTGCGGGCACACCGTCAGGCGGTGCGCACCCGGATCGCTGGTGGCACGCTGGTCGTCGTGCTTCTCGTCACGGGAACCGTGGAACTCGTCGGCCTGCGGCCCGGGGCCTCCGGGCTGTTCGCGCCGGCGGGCATCGCGACCACAACCGTCATGGCCCCATCGTCGACCCCATCCGTCCTGCCCTCGTCGACCCCCACACCGGTCCGGCGACCATCCGACGCCAAACCTGCGAACTCGACTCCCAAACAGCCGGAGTTCCCATTGTGCGAGGAGTCGTACCTGTCGATGGCGATTCGAGAGCCCGGGAATGCTCAGGGGGGCCATCGAGGCATAGTTCTGCTCTTCATCAATGCTGGCGCTCGTCCGTGCCGGATCGTGGGATATCCCACGGTGGTGGGGCTCGATGCTCTCGGGGGCACGCAGGTGGCGCAGGCGCGGCACACGCTGTCGGGTCCCCTGGGCGGCGTGCGCACGGGCAAGCCTCCGATGGTCACGTTGGCGGCCGAGGGGACGGCTTCCGCCTTTGTGGAATCCCTCACGTTCGACGAAAAGACAGGAGATCCGTGTACGGCGTTCAGGGCTCTGTCAGTAACAGCGCCGGACGGCACGGATCCGATGATGTTCCCCTGGGACAGCGGCGGATGTAGCGGGCTGGAGGTGCATCCCGTCGTGCCGGGCGAGACGGGTCGGCTCGGCTGATTGGCGGCGGCTCAGGTCCAGGTGACCTCAAGCGGCGCGCCGATGAACTCGGCATAGGGAACCAAGGACTCCTCGACGCGGCTACGGTCGCGGGCGGCTAGGCGCACGAGCGGGGCGACGGTCACGACGGTGCGGGTCTTCGCGGTCGACCGTGTCCAGGTGGCGATTACCCGGCCGTCGCGCACGATCGTGGCACGAAAGACGCCGTTATTGCCGGGGACAATGGCATGAGCGTGCTCCTTGGCGAGCATCAGCGACCGGTCCTTAAAACCGAGGAGATACTCGTCGAAGCCGGGCAGCACCCGAATCTCGTCGATGACGTCCGGGGCGGCGTCGATGGCGGCCGGGTCGGCGAACATCTCCACACCGTCGACGTCGACAGCGGTGAGCGCGTCGCCGGCGAGAGTCACGGCCCGCTTGGCGTCGGTGGCTGTCAGCCCGGTCCAGCCCGTGAAATCCTTGCGGGGCGCGGGTCCGTGGCTGCGGAAATAGCGGGTCGCGATGGTGGCGAGGGCCTCGTCGCGGTCGAGTGACACCCGATCGGTGACCCACTCGTCGAGCAAGACGAATGACTGTTCGTTGCCCACGTTGGGGGCGATGCAGGTGACGCCCTGCTGGCTGGCATACCAGAGCAGGTGATAGCCGAATTGGGCGCCTTCGCCGAGTCCCGTCTCGGCGAAGACCTGCAGGCACTGTGACCTGGTCAAACGTCGACCGCCGGCGAGGGCTGCACCGAGCGCGTCCACCGCGGCGTGTGCGATCTCCTCGGTGAGCCCGAGCTGGGCCCGACGTCCGGCGGCGTTGGCGAGCGCCCGCACACCCATGAGCTCAAGCATCCAATGCGCGTCCTTCGCCGGCACGAAATGGATGGTTCCGCGCATCGGCCAGGTGCGCAGCGCCTCCCGTCGTTCGGTCGCCGCGATGACATCGTCGCGGGACTGGCCCGGCAACCGGGTGCCGAACGACCACAGGGCACTGTTGAGGTCCTGCGCCTGCATGGCGCCGAACCAGGCGACCACCTCGGCGACGTCGCCGGACCGCCCATCGCCGGACCGTCCATCCTCGCCGTCGGCGAGCAGCAGGCTATGCATGCGCACCGCCAAGGCGCGTTCGCCAGAGATCTTCATGCTTCCCCCGAATTCAACGATAGTGTGATCAATCTTACCCGTCGATGCGTTGCCATCGCTATTCGGTGTCGATCTTCTGACGCTGGGTGAAGATCGTCACATTCACCGTTCTATCAGGTAAGAAATATACAGGCCAATATTGACACTGATAATACGTGTGGTTACCTTCAGGCGACGATAGGGCCGTCGAATTCACCATCCGGTGGATGCGACGGCGCGTGAGGGAGGAACGCGTGAAAGTTACAGCACGGAGAGTGTGGCGGGCCGCCATCATGGCGATGCTCGGGGCACTCGTCGGTGGCGGCCTGGCCGCGACGCCGAGCCAGGCGGCCGACACCGGATCGGGGATTTTCCACCCGCAGATCATCGGGGGAACCCAGGCAGCACAGGGTGAGTTCCCGTGGATGGTGCGGCTGTCCATGGGGTGTGGCGGCGCCATGTATACCCAGAGCCTGGTGTTGACGGCGGCGCACTGCGTCGACGCCACCGGTCCCAACACGTCGATCACCGCCACCTGGGGCGCGGTCGACCTGCAGGACCCAGCCCGGGTGACCCGGACGTCGAACTACGTCTATCGGGCGCCGGGTTATAACGGCAACGGCAAAGACTGGGCGTTGATCCGGCTCTCCAGCCCGATCAACAGCCCGCTGCTGCCGATCGCGACCGACACCTCGCTGCACAGCGGCAGCTTCACCATCGCCGGCTGGGGTGCCATGGTCGAGGGCGGCGGCCAGTCGCGTTATCAGATGAAGGCCACGGTTCCCTTCATCACCGACGCGGCCTGCGCGGCGGCCAACTCCAACTACTCCGGTCTCATCGCCAACGAGGAGATCTGCGCCGGCAACCTCACCGCCGGTGGGGTCGACACCTGCCAGGGTGACTCCGGCGGTCCGATGTTCAAGCGCAACGCCGCCAACCAGTGGGTCCAGGTCGGCATCACCAGTTGGGGCATCGGCTGCGCGCGGCCGAACAACCCGGGCGTCTACACCGAGGTTCGGTTCTTCGCCAACGACATCAGCGCCGCTGCGGCGTCTCTCGGCGGGGCACCCGGTGGCGTCACCGTCACCAACCCGGGCAACCGGACCAGCACCGTCGGCACGGCGGTGTCGGTGAGCAACAGCGCCACCGGCGGCACCGCGCCTTACACCTGGTCGGCGACCGGCCTTCCGGCCGGACTCACGATCAACGCATCGACCGGCCTCATCTCCGGCACCCCGACCACGGCCGGCACCTTCAGCACGACGGTGACGGCTCGTGACTCGGCCGCGAAGACCGGCAGCGCCACCTTCACCTGGACCGTCAACCCGGTTGGTGGCGGTTGCGCGGCGGTGACCAACGGCACCAACGTCAACATCCCCGACAACACCACGGTGACGAGCAGCATCGCGATCGGCTGCACCGGCACGGCGTCGAGTGCGTCCAAGGTGGAGGTGCACATCGTGCACACCTACATTGGTGACCTCGTCGTCAGCCTCGTCGCACCCGACGGCACCGCCTATGTCCTGCACAACCGGGCCGGCGGCAGTGCCGACAACATCAACCAGATCTACACGGTCAACCTCTCCAGCGAGGCTCGGGCCGGGTCGTGGAAGCTGCGGGTGCAGGATGCCGCAACCGCCGACATCGGTTACATCGACAGTTGGACGCTGACCCTCTGATCGCATCGCGAGATGTGAACGGATGACGAACGATTGGGCCCGGCCTGTGAAGGTCGGGCCCAATCTGCGTTGTGGGTGCCAGGTGGCTCCTGGCGAGTGTTCTCAGATCGCGAACCGAGTTGGGTCCACGATAGATAGTGATGCGCAGCGATTCCGTTGTACGACGCGTGTGTCATCGCGATCTTGTCCACCTTCAGTAGGGTCCGGTTCATAAAACGCCACCCTTCCTCATAGAAAAGTGCAGTGTGGACAGTCTGGTGTCGGCTGCGTCTCGGCCGTGAGCCGCACCGGTTTGCCGACGAGGGTGCCGCGCGTCAACATGTCGCTCCCGACGTCAATCATGGAGTTGACCCCGGTGGCGGTATCGCGATAACTCATCGTGGTGACGGCGTCGACCCGTGCCAGCACGTGATCGGCCAGATTGGACGATCCGGCGGGGATAGTGCCAATACCAAAACGGGACGTCGACCTCGAGTGCGCGCTCGTCGTCGGCCTGCAGCGCCGAGAGCAGGCTGAGACAGGCCAGTTCGGGCCGCGCCGTCGGAGGTGAGCCGTGATTGATGTCGCGAACGGCGCAGAGCGGCTGGATCTCGCACGTGAGACAGCATGACTGTTGGGCCCGGACAAGGGCGACAACCAGACGAGGAGTGGGGTCCAGCCGTCACGGCTGGACCCCACTCCTCGTAGGACGCGGGCGAAGCCCGCGGGGAACTAGTTGCTGCGCTGCGCCTTGTGCTTGGCCAGCTTCTGCGCGGCCTTCTTGATGTCGGCCACCGACCGGTGGGCGATGCTGCCGGCCGTGGCGGCCCGCAGGTTCTTCGCCGCCGGGCGGGTCAGCTTCAACTTCGCCGGGCTGCCGGCGACGATGTAACCGGTCGGCCCGCTGATCCAGCTGCCGACCTGACCGTCGATGGCCGCTGGGACAGCGCCGGTGCCGCCAAAGATCACGCCGACGGTGATCGTGCCGCTCTCGGTGTCGAGGAAGAAGCGGGTGTCACCGTTGAGCGTCGCGCTGGTGCTCGGGGTGAGCAGGAGCGGGCCGTTGAGCGACGCGAGTAGCGCGCCACCGGAGAGAGCGTCGGGCCAGTTGCTGCCCGTCGCGACACCGGCGACGAACTCGCCGCCGAAGAACGACCACGCGGTGAGCAGGGCCGTCTCATAGCGGTTGATGCCCACGATCTCGGTGGGGTTATAGGGGGCGACGGCCGTCGAGGCCTGGCCGCCGATGCCGAAGACGACCGTGTCCGGATTGGTGGTCGCGTCGTCGAGATACTTCTTGGTCTCGGCGGGCAGCGTGGTGTTCGCGGTGAGGACCACCACTGCGGTGACGCTGGATCCCGGGGTGTCGAACGAACCAGCTGCGGCACCCGCGGCGAGCGCGTCGGGGAAGTCCATGCCGGTCGCGGCGAGCACCAGGTCGGGGTTCGGGGTGATGGCCTCGGCGATAGCGATCGAGGTGGCGAACCGGTTGGTTCCGGCAAGCCGGACCGTGGTGTAACCCATCGCCTTGATCTCGTTCTCGACGGCCAAGGAGAGTGCGCCTGTGGAGCCGAGCAGATAGACCGTCGCGGCCGGGTCGGTGCCGAGCACCCGGCTGATCTCCGCCTTGGTGGTGGAGTTGAGGCTCGCAGGCGGGGTCATCAGCAACGGGCCGCCCTTGGCAGCCGCGAGCGCCGATCCGCTGAGCGCGTCGGCGAAGGTGTCCGACCGGGACAGCACCACGGCGCTGGCGTGATCGCGCTGGTCAACCGGGTCACCTGCGGTGGCCCATAGCGACTCCGACACCGCTGTGGAGGTGGCGAACCGGTTGGCCCCCGCGAGGCGGAGCACCATGTCGGCGGTGGCGGCCTGATAGGCCGGCACGCCGGTGAGTCCGTCGACGGTGGTCGTCGCGCCGCCGCCCGCCGGGGCCTGGGCCACGCCTCCGCCAACGTTGAACGAGAGGACCTCACCGCTGGGAGACCACGCGGGGTTGTCGTGTTCCGCCGCGTCGGTGGTCACCTGGGTGACATTGGCGCCGGCGAGATCGCTGGTGAAGATCTGGGCGTGCCCGTCGATGGAACGCACGAAGGCGACCTGTGTGCCGTCGGGCGACAGCGCTGGGCTGCTCGCGTCGGCGGCGACGAGCCGGGTCGGGGTGGGCTCGTCGAGGTCAAAGATCCAGACCTCCGACGGTCCGGTCGGTGTGCCGCTGGCGTCTGCCTGACGCTGGAAGACGATCTGTCGGCCGAAACCGCCCGCGTCTGGGTGCGTGTAGTCGAATCCGTCGTTCGGGGAGATCGGCGCGACTTCATATCCGTAGGAGCTGGACGTGAGCGCGATCCGCCACGGCTGACCAGCCCCCTGCTGCTCGGACCATGCGACGAAACTGCCGTCGGCGCGCCAGGTCGGGTGCTTGCGGGTGACCCCCGGAAGCGGGTCGGCGACCCACCACACGTTGGCGCCGTCGTTATAACGCAGTGTGCCGATCGCACCGTCGGCGTTGACAAAGACCGCACGGCTGCCATCCGGCGACCACTGTGCGTCGATGACGGTCTCCGGCGAGACGATGTTGACACCGCCCGATACCGTGATTGTGTGTGAACCGTCGCTTGTTGTGAGGACGTTTCCGGCGCCCATGTGGCTAGCACTGGCGAATGATGCGCCGATCACCGTCGCGGTCGCCGCTGTGAGCGCGATGGCGACGGCCGCCGGTTTGCGAAGAGCTCGTCGTGACAAGGGGTGAACTCCTTGATGAGGTGCGCCGATCTCGTCCCCCGTGGGTGCCGGGATTTCCCGGCACGGGGCGGCGCAGAACGACTCTAAATCTTCCTGGTCTCATGGCGCTAGCCTGCGGAGCGTTGCGCAAGTCGCGTCATGTGCACAAAACCATAACTAGTGTGCGCGGAACAAGCGGTTCTCGCCTCGCGGTGGGATACACGTGGCTGAGCGGGAATTGCGCGTACGGGGTAGTCGTATTGAAACGCCTATTTATTCATGTACTCTTCGTATGCTTTTACGACCTCATCGGTCGGGCCATCCATCCGGATTCGTCCGGACTCCAACCAGATCGTCCGCTCGCAGGTATCGCGGACCGAGCCGATCGAGTGGCTCACCAAAAAGACCGTGCCGGCACCGGAGCGTAGTTGCCGAACCCGTTCTTCACTGCGGCGGCGGAACTTCGCGTCACCGGTCGCGAGGGCCTCGTCGATGAGCAGCACATCGTGTTTCTTCGCGGCCGCGATCGAGAACCGCAGACGTGCCGCCATGCCCGATGAATAGGTGCGCATCGGCAGCGAACCGAAGTCGCCTCGATCATTGATGCCGGAGAATTCGATGATCTCCGGAGTGAGCTGTCTGACCTGTTGGGGCAACATGCCCATCGCGAGGCAGCCAATGGCCACATTTCGCTCGCCGGACAAGTCGTTGAGCAACGCCGCGTTGACCCCGAGTAGCGATGGTTGCCCAATGGTGTAGACGGTGCCGTGGTTCACCGGCAATAGACCCGCGATCGCCCGCAACAATGTCGACTTACCCGACCCGTTGCTGCCGATAAGGCCGATCGCCTCGCCACGATAGGCGACGAAACTTACCCCTTTGACAGCGTGCACTTCCCGGATCGCCGGCGACCGGGTGCCGGTGAGCATGCGCCGGAGACCCACGACGGGCGAACCGCCACCCGGCGCACCGGCCCCGTGCACGCGATAGGTGATGTGCACATCGTCGGCGATCACCGTGGGGATCCGCTCGCCGTCGCCGGTGCGGGCGGTGATCGGTGAGCTGGCGTCGGCAGCGATCGACTCAGCCACGGCCGTACTCCTTTTCTCCACGCCAGAAATACACATATCCGCCGATTCCAGCGACCAGCGCCCAGGCGAGCCCGACCAGCCAGGAATACAGCGGTGGCGAGACCAGATCGGTGTTGGTGAGCAGTGCGTCGCGGGCGAGCTCGATATAGATGAGCAGCGGGTTTGCCCGGACGACCTCCGCCAAGAGGGGAGGCAGGTGCTCTTCGAAGTTGCTCACCGCGTAGAGCACTCCGGACCCATACATCCAGGTCCGCATGACGAACGGCATGACCTGCTTGAGATCGGTCATCTTGGAGCCGAATCGGGCCATCGCGAGCGCGACGCCCGCGTTGAAGATCGATTGCAACAGCAGTGCCGGAATGAGGAACAGCCACTTCACCGTGATCGGTTCGCCGGTCGCGAGCACGATCCCCATCAGCACCACCATCGACGCGATGAGGTTTTGAAACTGGGTGAGGGTGACCGCGATCGGCAGGCATGCCCTGGGAAAGTGCAGCGCGCGGATCAACCCCAGATTGCCGGTGATGGCCTGAATGCCAGCGAGCACGACGGTCTGGGTGAAGTTGAAGATGAACAGCCCGGTGCAGAGGTAGGCGATGAAGTTGGGCACCGTGCCCTTGGTGTTGAGCACCACGCCGAAGATCAGGTAATAGACGGCGGCGTTGGTCAGTGGGGTGAGGACCTGCCAGAGCCGCCCCAGTCGGGCGGTGCTGAAGGCCGCCTCGACCTTGGCGTTGGCGTAGGCCGTAGTGAAGTGCCGATAGGTCCAGAGTGTGCGGCTATAGGTGGCGAGGCTGGGCCGCGCTCCGGCGGTGGACAGGCCGTGTCGAGCGGCGAGGCGTGCCGCGTCGAACGTGGTGCCTGCGCTGGTGCCGGCCAGCGCCGTGACGTCCATGGGGCGCTCCGATCTCTTGTTCGTGAGGGACGCGAATGACATAGGTCGATGCCAGCGTGGTGGCCGCGCCCGTCGCCGTCGGTCGTGGGCGAACTGGTGACCACAGACGGCCATGCGCGCGAGCCGATGCGCTGTGATCACCGACGCTAGTGGATGACACGTCGGGACGCAACCGTACCGTCCTTGCGTTACACTGCGCCGGTGGCGAGTGAGAACAGGCGAGCTCCGGCGGGAGCGGCGGTGCTTCGAGGAGAGATCACCAGCGCGATCCGGTCCGCCGTCATGCAGGAACTCGCCGCCGTCGGCTATGGGCGGCTCTCCATTGAGGCGGTCGCCCGACGCGCGGGCGTCGGCAAAGCCGCCATCTATCGTCGGTGGAACTCCAAACTCGATCTGGTTCTGGAGATCGTCGCCGAGGTGGCTAACCAGCGACTTCCCCTGCCCGACACCGGCAGCCTGCGTGGCGACATCGAGATGTTCCTTCGGGTCATCGCCCGCGCGTTGCGGCACCCGCTCGCGTCGCAGATCGTTCCGGACCTGCTCGCCGAGGCTGCCCGCAATCCGGACATCAGTCGCACCCTGGGACAGGCCCTCGTCGTCAACCAACGGGAGATCGGCACTTTGCTGCTCTCCCGGGCGGTTGGCCGGGGCGAACTCGCGGCAACGGTCGACCCGGAGACCGCGGTTGACCTGCTTATCGGCCCGATCTATTGGCGGCTCGCGGTCGCCCGCGTGCCGTTGGAGGCCGACAGTCTGTCCCGGCTGGCCGGAGCCGTGACCGCCGGACTGGCGGCCGGACTCGTCACACCCCCCGATCAACGACGGAGTCCAACCTCCGCCGTCCACCCGTCTGTATGAGCGAGTTAGCATCGCGTGCCAGCGCGCCACACCAAGGAGGTATCCCGTGTCCGGGACGAACGTCGATCCAATTCCCCCCGCGCGGCCGATCATCGGAGAGGCCGAGATCGAGGCGGCCGTACGGGTGCTGCGCAGCGGCATGGTGGTGCAGGGACCCGAGGTCGCGGCCTTCGAGCAGGAGTTCGCCGCAGTCGTCGACGGTCGTCACTGTGTGGCGGTCAACTCCGGCACCTCGGCCCTGCAACTGACCCTCATGGCGCTCGGCATTGGCCCCGGCGACGAGGTGATCGTGCCTTCCTTCTCCTTCGCCGCGACAGCGAACGCCGTGCGTCTGGTCGGCGCTGAGCCGATCTTCGTCGACATCGAACCCGACAACTTCGGCATCGATCCGGACGCCGTCGCGGCGGCGATCGGTCCCCGCACCGCCGCGATCATGCCGGTGCACCTCTACGGAAATCCAGCGTCGATGGACCGCATCCAGCCCCTCGCCGACCGGCACGGTCTGGCCGTGGTGGAGGACGCCTGCCAGGCCCACGGCGCGGCGCTGCACGGCACCCCGGTAGGGGCGTTCGGCGCCGCCGGATGCTTCAGCTTCTATCCGACCAAGAACATGCACTCCCTCGAGGGCGGGATGATCACCACCGCCGACGCCGGGCTGGCCCGCACTTTGCGACTGCTGCGCAACCAGGGCATGGAACAGCGATACGCAAACGAGATCGTCGGAGCGAACATGCGACTCACCGACGTCGCCGCCGCGATCGGCCGGGAACAACTCAAGCAACTGTCGGGGTGGACCGAACAACGGCGCGCCAACGCCAAGTTCCTCGACGCGCGAATCACCGCACTGATCACCCCGCCGGTCGCCGATGGCGCACACCACGTCTACCACCAATACACCGTGCGGGTGCCCGGCGACCGGGACGCGGCCCAACGCCACCTGAGCGCGCACGGGATCGGCAACGCGGTCTATTACCCGACCCCGATCCACCGACTTCGTCCGTTTCTCACCGAGGACGGAAAGCCCGGCCCGTGGGACCTGCCTGAGACCGAGCGGGCCGCGTCGCAGGTGCTGTCGTTGCCTATCTATCCGACACTGACCGAGGCGCAGCTCGAGCGCATCGTGGCAGCGGCGAACACGGTGGAGGGGCTGTGAGCGCGATTGTCAGGCAGCGCACCGGTCGGCTGCGCGCGGGACTCATCGGGCTCGGCGCCATGGGGCGCAACCATGCCCGGGTGTTGTCCAACCTCGACGGTGTCGAGTTGGTCGCGGTGATGGACCCGGCCGGCGACCCGACCGGAACTCTTCGCGCACCGGTGGTCGCGAGCCTGCCCGAGCTGCTCGCCTTCAACCTCGACTACGCGGTCATCGCCTGCCCCACCGCGTTGCACGAGGAGATCGGATTGGGGCTCGCCGAACACAACGTCTGCGCTCTCATCGAGAAGCCGCTCGCTCCGTCGGTCGACGCGGCGAGGCGGCTCGTCGACGCCTTCGCCAGTCGGGGGCTCGTCGCGGGAGTCGGCCACATCGAGCGCTACAACCCGGCGCTGCAGAGCCTGCGCACCAGGCTGGAGGCCGGTGAGCTGGGCGAGGTGTTCCAGGTCGTCACTCGACGACAGGGTCCCTTCCCGCACCGGATCGCTGACGTCGGAGTGGTCATGGACCTCGCCACCCACGACATCGACCTGACCAGCTGGGTGACAGGTCAGCCCTACGCCGCGGTCTCGGCCCGCACCGTGTCGCGCAGCGGCCGGTTGCACGAGGACATGGTCGCGGTGGTCGGCCAACTCGTCGACGGGACCATGGTCAACCACCTGGTCAACTGGCTCAGCCCGCTCAAGGAACGGTCGACCATCGTCACCGGTGACCGGGGATGTTTCGTCGCGGACACCCTCACCGCCGACCTCACCTTCTATGCCAACGGCGCGATCGACACCGAGTGGGAGGCGCTGCGCGCGTTCCGGGGAGTCGCCGAAGGCGACATGGTTCGTTTCGCCATCGCGAAGCGGGAACCGCTGCTCGTCGAGCATGAGCGATTCCGTGACGCCGTCGACGGCAAAGAAAGCGACATCGTGACCCTGCAGCAGGGGCTGCGCACCGTGGAGGTCTCCGAGGCGGTCATCTCGTCGGCTCGCAGCGGGGCGACCGTGCCGATCGCGGCGATCGCGACCGCCGCGACGTGACCGGACTTCGATCGCGGCTCGTCGCGCTGGGTCGGCGCTTGCCGGCCCCGGTGCGACGAGCCGCGTGGCGGGGGGCGACACTGCCCCGGGCCGCGACGTCGGTGCGGGCCGCCTGCGGCCTCGGCGGCGGCACTGCGTTGCTCGTCCACGCAGACAACGACGGGGTCAGCGTCGCGGACCTGGGCGTGCGGGCGCTGCTCACCCTCACCGACTATCACCTCGCGTGGGTTCGTGGCACGCACGGGTCGACCGAGACGGCCAACCTGGTGACGCTCGCCGACCAGCTCGGAGTGCGCGAGCGGCTGCACGTCATCACCCGGCGATGGGTGAGCGCAGCCTATCTGTCCAGCGCCGACGTCGGCCTGCTCGGCTTTCACCAGCAGTGCGAGACCACACCCACGGGCCTGCCGTCGCTGCCCGCCGCCTTGCACCGATATCGTGCGGCCGGCCTGCCGGTCGCCGCCTCAGACCACCGTCTGGTCCGGGAATATCTCGCCGAACACAAGGCGGGTGCGGTCTTCGCGCCAGGAGACGCGACCGCGTTGGCGACTGCGGCGAGGCGGGCCCGGCGTGCCGGGAAGGGTCGCGACGCGGCGGCCGGTGTGTCACCCGGCCCGGAGACGAGGGCACGCGCCGTCGTGCCGTGGCGAACGCTTGGCACCACCCCGATCAGGCTCGGTCTGGCGACGGCGAACTTCGCCGGTCAGCTCTCCACCTTCGCCACGGCGATCTGTCGGGCCCGCGAGGACGTGTCGGCGGAGGTGGTGATGGCCAAGCCCACGACCTCGTTCCGTTATCCCGCCGATGTCTATATCGATTTCCCCCGGGAACATCAGCTCGCCGTGCAGTTGGAGCAGATCCGACGGGTGCTCGGCGGCTATTCCCACCTCATCGTCGACGCGTTTCGACCGGTGCTCGGCCGACTCAACGGCGACAACATCAGCGCCGATCTGCCGGCGCTGCGCCGGGCCAAGGTCGCGGTGGCGTTGCTGGCACACGGGACGGAGGTGCGTGAGCCCGATGCGCACCTGCGGCGGCACGCGGAGTCGGGATTCCTGGACGCGCCCGATGACCTGTTGCCGCGGCTGCGCGACGTGACGCGAACGAATCAGGAGATCGCCCGGTCGAGCGGGTTGCCGGTCTTTGTCACCACCCCGGACCTGCTCGACGACCTGCCGAACGCGATCTGGGCCCCGCTGGTCGTGGATGTGGCGGCCTGGGCGTGCGACGCCCCGGTGATGCGCCGACGCAGGCCGGTGGTGGTGCACGCACCGTCAAACCGGTGGACCAAGGGGACCGATCGGATTCTGCCGTTGCTCGCCGACCTGCACGAGCGACAGGTGATTGAGTTCCGGTTGGTCGAGGGCGTTGCATGGGACCAGATGCGGGCGACGGTGCGAGACGCGGACATCGTCGTCGACCAACTGGTGATGGGCGGCTATTGCGCCCTCGCCTGCGAGGCGATGGCCGCGGGTCGAGTGGTGATCTCATATCTGGGCGAGACCGCGATGGCGGCGGCGGGGATCGACCCACCGATCGTCAGCGCTACCCCGCAGACGCTGGGCGCGGCGATCGAGTCGCTGCTCGACGACCGGGAACGCGCCGTCGAGCTGGCGACCGCCGCGACGACCTATGTGCGCGAACATCACGATGGGCGGCGCACCGCCGCGGCCTTCGACGCGTTCCTGCGCTGAACCCCTGAACCCCTGAACCCCTGAACCCGTTGGGACCACCAAGACCGCCGGATCCTCCGAGCGGCGGGCCCAACGGGTTCAGGGCTTAGGGGATTGGAGAAGGAGGTCGTCGAAGCGCCGTGCGACGACACCCCAGTCCCACCGGTTGATCGCGAAGTCGGCGGCGGCACGTCCCTCGTCGGCCCAGGCCTGTTCGGTGGCCGTGGCGGCGAGGATTCGTTTCGCGGCCTCCTCCGGGCTGGCGACGACCCACTCGGGCGGGAAGATCGTGCGGGCGCCGTTCGGTTTGCCGGCGAAGAAGGGCCAGTCGCGCACGACCGGAACCGCGCCGCTGGCGGCGCCCTCGATGACGGCGCAGTGGAAACTCTCCCGCACAGAGGTGCTGAGGATCACGCCGACCTCGGTGAGTGCCTTCGGCACGTCGCTGGTGTGTCCGACGCGGCGGATCGCGCCGGTGGTCTCCAGCTCGGCGAGCTCACTGGCCCACTGCGTGTGATAGCGCCCGGCCGCCGCGGTCGTCGTGCCGTCGAGGTCGTCGCCGATGAGCAACAACCGATAGCGGGGGTCGTGCGCCCGCAGCAGACGAAGCACCCGCACGGCCCATCGGGGATCCTTGGCGACCACGCTGAAACCGACGAGGCCCAGCGTGAACCGGGCCTCCGGCGCCTTGGGCGCGGCGAACCGTGGCAGGTCGAGCGCGTTCTCCAGCACCTGGAGCCGAGGCGCGGATCCGCCGGTGAGCTGTGGATAGGCCGCGGCCATCAGATCGCGAATGTGCGCGCCGACGAAGATCATGTCGTCGACGCGGGAAAAGTCGATGAGGTGCGGCCACACGCTGAAGAGCTCAAAACTATGCAACCGTACGATGATTCGGGTTGAGCCCGGGTCGACCAGTGTGAACAACGCCGCCGGGGCGAGGCACCAGTCGACGAAGACGGTGTCTGCCCAGTCGAGGTGCGGACGCAACCAATCGGTTATCGCGTCGCGATAACTTCCGCCGCCGGCGAGGACGTCTTCGATATAGGCCAGCGCGTCACCCGCCAACGGCCGGCGCCACGAGTCGTCGTTGAGATCGAGATAGCGCACCTCGACGTCGGGCAACCCCTCATAACGGGCCCGAATCTCACGGAGGAAATTGTCGTTGGCGAGCGTGACGAACAGCAACCGCGACGGTCGACCGGTGGGACGAGATGCGGCGGGCGTGGATCGGCCCCGTGGCCTCGACAGGGCAGCCACGGCGGAACTGTCGCGAAACGGGGCCATGAAAGACTCCGGGTCGGCTGCCAGCGGCGAGGCCAACCGGTCGAAATGCAGCACCCGGTGAGAGGCGAGCCGAAAAGCTCTCAGCAGCGCCGACGAGGCGCCAGCCGCGTCACCGGCTGCCGCGACGGAGTCGGCGAGGGCGAGCTGCGCCCGCAGTGCGCCCCCGAGATCGAGGGGAACCCGACCTCGCGCGAGATCGCCTTCGGCCTGCCGCATGGCGGACTCGGCCCGTGCCCGGACTCCGGCGAATCGGGATGAGACGGCGACCGCGGTGCGTCGCGCGTCGTCGAGCCGGTTGGCCTCGACCATGCTGCGATAGACCCGCACCGTGAGCCCGCTGCGGACCCGGTCGGGAAGCCCCGGCGCGGTGACGGCGTGGCGCCACGCCACGGCGCCAACGCCGGTGCGCATCACGGAGCGGCCCACGAGGCGCACCGCGACGCCCATGACGCCCGTGACGCCGGCGCGACGAATCCCGCGCGCCGCGATGGACGTCTGACCGCCGACTCGGCGGCGCAGCCTGGCGAGGCGCGACAACGACCCGCGATGCGGGGCGGCCCGCACGGCGCGCAGGGCCGGCGCGGTGCCATAGACCGCGTCGGCGCGCGGGTTGCGATGCGCGAACTCCCACACGGCGTGGACGGCTGTCACGTCCACCGCCGCCAGGACGTCGGCGCCAAGGGCATAGTCGCGTACGGCGGTGTTGTGGTAGGCGTGCACCCAGACCCGGCGGGGTTTGTTGGCACGGGCGGAGGCTCGACGGGCCCGCCCGTGGGGGAGCGCCCGAACGTCGCTGATGTCGTGTGTCTCGGCGACATCGGCCGGCAGCTCGAGGATCGCCGGGTCGAAGAAGCAGGCGACCCGGACTGCCGCCCCGGCCTCCCGCAACCGCGTCACGGCCTGGGCCACGACGGAGGGCTCGCGCGGCGGGGCTCCCACGATGACCAGAACCTGTGTCATGACTGGGATTCCTTCATCGCGGATTCCTCCATCGCGGCGCCGAGGGCCGGTTGAATGAGGCTCGTCGCTCGCGTCACCGCTGATCGCAGCTGCTCCGACCGGCCGAAGCGTTGAGCCATCGCGCGCACCGCGGCGCGGTCGGCGTCGGTGGCCGTGAGCGCGAGTCGGGCGGCCTCGCTGAAGAGCGGGGCGAGCCGATGCGGTTCGATCCCCACCGCGCCGGTCCATAGTGGATGTCCATCGAGGACGGTGTTGGCGGCGTGGGTGACCTCGTGGGCCGAGAGCACCGGCAGGCCCGTCGCGAGATATTCGTAGACCTTTCCGGAGGTCACGTACTTTCCGCCCACGAGCATGAGGACGAGCGCGTCCCAGCCGGCGTAGACGGAGGCGAGGTCGGCCTTCGCCACCGGGCCACCGAACCGCACCCCATCGGCCTCGGCGGCCTTGAGCAGGTTCATGTGCGCGTTGGCTTCCCGGTTCGCGCCGGCCCCGATGTGGCCGCGCAACTCAAAGGTGGAGCGGGCGATCACCGGGTCGTCGCGCCGGGCTATGCGCCACGCGGTGAGGACCGACTCGAGGAACGCGGGAGAGAAGTTGACCGAGCCGACATAGCCGAAGGTCAAGCCGTTGGCCGGGTCCGGATGATGGATGCTCGCAGGCAGGCTGTCGGCGTCGAAACCATTGCGCACGACGTGGATGCGGTCGGCGATCTCCGGATAGCGGTCGCGGAAGAAGCCGGCGATCGGATCGTTGACGCTCCAGAACATGCGCGCCTGACCGAGCACGCGCGCCTCCCACTCGCCGGCGACCGACGTGCGGCTGAACGTCTCGCCGTCGCTGAGCACGTTGACCGACCAGCCGTCGCGATAGTCGACCACGTAGGGAACCTGCTGGTCCTGCCATAGTCGCCACGCGGCGGCGAGCGTCACATATGGCGGACACGACGTCAGCAGGAGATCGGCATGATGTTCTCGGTGGATGCGCAGCACCGCCTTCTCGAACGCCGACCGCCACATGCCGAAGGTGGGTTCGGGAAACCGCTTCTCGCTGCGCGCGCGGAACTTCTTGTTCCACGCGGGTGGGCTGAAGCTGCGGCTTTCGGAGAAGACGCGTACGTCGGTCTCGAGGTCTTGCCGCAGAAGCGGGAGCTCCACGACGCGAATGCGGGGATCGACCCCGTCGGAGAGGCTGCGGTCGAGTCCGAACTCGCGTTCCCAGGCCTCTTCGCAGATGGTTACCACCGTCACGTCCCAGCCGAGCGCGCAGAACTGGTTCGCGGTCTCCCGCATCCGATAGGTGCTGCTCTTCGCTGCGGGAGGAAAGCCGATCGCGAGGTAGATGACGTGTGGCCGGTCTCCCCGGCGAGTCTGACCGGTCCTCGTGATCTTCACTGCGGTGCTGTCTCCTAGTCAGGGCGGGCCGCGACGAACGGGCGGAATCCGACAGGCCCGCATATGATGCCACGCGCCAGGGGAGGGCGCGAATCGACGCGGTCGGCCCGCGTGGCCGTGGGTTTCGCCGCGGTTTACCCGTTCCCCGCGGTGAACTATGCTGTGCGCCCAGAATGCGTATCTGATGGCCTCGTGCCGTAATCGACGTCACCCCACGCGTCACGGCCTCACCGACGTCACCGCCCGCCCCTCAGCCAGGTAGGAGTCCATGCGCCCCTTATCGCGTCGGTCGATCTTCGGCCTGCTCGCGGCCGGTGCGGCGGCGACCGTGGCGCCGGTGTGGTGGTTCGCCCAGTCGGACGGCGACGTGCGTGGTGTGGACCGCCGTCCCCGCACCACGAATCCGATCCCGACGGAGAACAAACACCTGGGAACCGCGCCGTGGCGGGCCGGCGGTCGCGGCACCCGCGACGCCGACAACATGAGCATGCAGATCAGCGGCTACGCGTCGGCCACGAGCGTGAACGTCGGCGAATCGATTGACTTTCACGTCACCGTCAATCCCCCCGGCCCCTATGTCGTCGAGATCTATCGGTTGGGTTACTACGACGGGGTCGGCGCCCGGCGAGTCGCGGTGAGCGAGACCCTCGCTGGGGTCAGGCAACCTCCGCCTAACTCCGATCCGGGGACGGGGGTCGCGGCCTGTGACTGGCCGGCCGGGTGGAGCCTGCGGGTGCCCGCGGACTGGATCTCCGGCGCCTACGTCGCGGTCTTCGTCTCGACCGCCGGTTGGCGGGCGTTCACCCCGTTCGTGGTCCGTGACGACCGGCGGGCCGCCGAGTTGTGCGTGGTTCTGCCGTTCACGACCTATCAGGCCTATAACGTGTGGCCGCAGGATGGTCGCACGGGCCGCAGTCTCTATCGGGGCTACGGCACGCCGGGTGGCGAGGTCGTGCCGGGCCGCGGCTCCACGAGCGAGTCGCGCGCCGTGGCTGTCTCCTTCGACCGACCGTACGCGGGAGCCGGTCTGCCGTCGCAGTTCGACGACGACCACGACTTCGTCATGTGGGTGGAGCAGGCCGGTTTCGACGTCACCTATGCCACGAGTCTCGACCTGCACACCGGCCGCATCGACCCCTCCCGGTTCGATGGGTTGATCTTTTGCGGGCATGACGAATACTGGTCGCAGTCGATGCGTTTGGTCGCGCAACGCGCCATCGACGTCGGCACCAGCCTCGCCTTTCTGGGCGCCAACAGCATGTATTGGCGCATCCGCTATGAGCCGTCGGCCGACAACCGAGCCGACCGGATCATGGTCTGCTATCGCACCCGCGACGATCCGGAGGAACGCACGTCCGGGCCGACCGTCAGATGGCGCGATCTGCGTGACGGCGGTCTCGACGCCGAGCAGCGCCTTCTCGGCGTGCAATACAACGGGATCATCGACGGTGCGGCGCCACTGATCGTGCGTGCCGCGGACCACTGGTTCTGGGCCGGATGCTCGGTGCGCGACGGCGACACCATCCCCGGCGTCGTCGGGGGCGAGGCCGACGGCGTCGACACCCGATATCCCGCCCCCACCGGGGGCAGGCAGGTGCTGCTTTCGGCTTCGCCGTACACATCGATCTATGGTGGCTCCGCGGTGCAGAACACCAGCCTCTATGAGACCCCGCAGGGTGCGACGGTCTTCGCTTCGGGGACGCTGGCCTGGACGATGGCGTTGGGTCGACCCGGACACCGCGACGACCGCATTCGGACGGCGACGGCGAACCTGCTCAACCGGATCACGGGGCGCCGCTTCGGCTGAACGGTGCGGCTCAGCCCGGGTGACCGGCGAGCGCGTCGAGAACCCGTCGGGCTGCCTGACCGTCGCCATAGGGCTGACCGCGGTCGCTCGTCGGTGCGGGACGAGTCGCCAGCGCGGCCCACTCCGGCGCGGTGAGCCGTTCCGGCTCCGGCACTAGATGGTTCCAGCCGTCGACCAGGGTCTCCGGCCATTCGGTCTCGGTGCGCAGCGTGGTGCATGCACGCCCGAGCAGATATGCCTCCTTCTGCAGCCCACCGGAGTCGGTGACGACCCCAGTCGAGCCGAGCACCGCGGCGACCATGCCGGCGTAGGGCAGCGGATCACCCGGGTGCAGCGACCCCTGCCGCAGCTTGATGCCGTGTTCGTCGGCGCGGGCCACCAACCGGGGGTGGGCCAGCAACGCGACCGGAATCGGCAGTTGCGCCAAGGCGCCGACCAGCGCCGACAACCGTCGCGGGTCGTCGGTGTTCTCCGCGCGGTGCAGGGTGGCGAGCAGATAGGGCTGGTCGGCTCGGACCCCGTCGGGCAACGCGGGGGCTGCCGACCCGTCGGCCGTCACCCGGTCGCGGATCGCCAGGCAGATGTCGACCATGACGTCGCCGACGAGCACGCACCGGTCGGCGAGCCCCTCGCGGGCCAGGTGCCGGGTCGCCTCCTGTGTCGGGGCGAGCAGCAGGTCGGCGGCGTGGTCGGTGAGAACCCGGTTGTGTTCCTCGGGCATCCGGCGGTTGAACGAGCGCAACCCGGCCTCGAGATGCGCGACCCGGATGTGCTGCTTCACCGCGCTCAGCGCCCCCGCGACGGTGGAGTTGGTGTCGCCGTAGACGAGCACCCAGTCGGGCCGCTCGCTGGCGAGCACCGGATCGAGGGCGGCGAGGATGCGTCCGGTCTGCTCGCCGTGGCTGCCGGAGCCGACGCCGAGGTGAATGTCGGGGTCGGGGATGCCCAGCCCGGTGAAGAAGACGTCGGAGAGGTTCGCGTCATAGTGCTGGCCGGTGTGCACGATCACGTGGCGGTGGCCGGTGCCGGCGAACGCGGCCGCGATCGGGGCGAGCTTGACCAGCTGGGGGCGTGCCCCGACGATGCTGACGACCTTCACGAGGCCCCTTCCGGCTTGTCGCGCGACGGTGGCGAAACACGGTGCGAACACGGTGGCGAACGGTGCGGCGCGTGCGCGACCGTCACCAGAGCACAGACTTTACGACGTCGCTCCGGCCGGCCCAGCCGCACCTCGCCGATGCGTCATCGTCGGCCGGGCGGTGAGTAGAATCGCCGGCGTCGCCACCGCCGGTTGAAAGAGGGGCGAGTCTCACGATGAACCAGGAATCCGTGGCCGGCCCGGCGGGCACGCGTGGGCGTGTGGTCATGCTGGTCGACAACGCGGTCGAGGGCGACTCCCGGGTGCAGAAGGCCGCCTGGTCGGCCGCGACACTCGGCTGGGACGTGATCCTG
Source organism: uncultured Actinomycetota bacterium (assembly GCA_963736695.1). Taxonomy (GTDB): domain Bacteria; phylum Actinomycetota; class Actinomycetes; order Mycobacteriales; family Micromonosporaceae; genus CAVTPU01. Next base: position 921,744 of record CAVTPU010000001.1, on the reverse strand, counting down.
CTCGGCCGGTCGCCCAACCAGGTTCCCCGCACGTGGACGTTGGGCGAGGCTCGGGTGCGGCTGCTGGCCATGCCCGATCCGCTCGCCCGCCGACGCCACGAGTTCCGCCGGGCGTGGATTCGCTGGCCGCTGGCGTATCCGCCCACCGGCATCGACGCTCACCGCACCCAGTGGGTGCGGGCCTGGCAGGCCGACCTCTCGACGAAACGGGCGTTGTTGTCCCTCGAGGCCGCCGCCGGTCGGCGCCGCGGGGGGCGGTTGCGGTTGGCGCGGACCGTTCTCCAGACCCAGACGTACGCCGCGGCGGGGCTCAGTCGTTGGGTGTGGTTGCGGTCGAAGATGCTCAACCGGGCCCGCTGGAAGCGGCGTTTCCGCAATCCCTGGGATCGGGCCTACACCCTGTTCTGGCAGCTCGTGCAGGGCGACGGCGCGTGGCGTCGGCTCGAGCCCGGACTGTGGGACTACGAGCTCGCCTATGGCCCGGTCATCGACGAGCTGAAGCCGGACATCATCCACGCCAACGACTTTCGAATGCTCGGTGTCGGCGCGCGGGCCGTGATCCGGGCTCGCGCGGCGGGGCGTCACGTGCCGTTGGTCTGGGACGCGCACGAGTTCCTGCCGGGACTCAAACCGTGGCGGGACCACGCCAGGTGGCTGCCGGCGCACTGTGCCCACGAGCGTGAATACGCGCCCTTCGCCGACGCCGTGGTCACCGTCTCGCCGACGCTGGCGCAGATGCTGCGTGACCGGCACGCGCTCACGAGGCTGCCCGCGGTGGTGCTCAACGCCCCGTCGCGCCACGCCGGACCCGACGTTCCTGACGTTCCCGACTCGTCGGCACTCGATGCGCCGTTCGTGGGCCTGCGCACGCGTTGTGGCCTCCCGCCCGAGGTCCCGCTGTTGGTCTACAGCGGCGCCGCCGCGCCCCAACGCGGACTCGACGTCATGATCGAGGCGTTGCCGCAGCTCGACGGCGTACACGTCGCATTCGTCATTAATCGTCCGGATTCAGCCTATGCGCGGGGTCTGGTGGCCCGGGCCGCCGAGCTCGGCGTCGCCGACCGACTGCACGTGCTCGGCTATGTGTCGCACGACCGAGTGGTGGAGTTTCTCTCCTCGGCCGACGCGGGAGTGATCCCGATTCATCACTGGCCCAACCACGAGATCGCCCTCATCACGAAGTTCTTCGAATATTCGCACGCGCGGTTGCCGATCGTCGTCAGCGATGTGAAGACGATGGCGGAGACGGTGCGCTCGACGGGGCAGGGTGAGGTGTTCCGGGCGCGGGACGTGGCGGACTTCGTGCGGGTCGCCCGGAAGGTCCTCGCCGACCCCGGCGCCTATCAGGCGGCCTATGACACACCGGGTCTGCTGGAGAACTGGACCTGGGAGGCCCAGGCCCGGGTGCTCGACGAGGTCTATCGGTCGGTGGCCACAGCGGCGGAGCGTCCGATGCCGGTGGCGGGAGCGTGATCACCGACTTTGGTCGCCGCACCGGGAGTGCCGTAGAATCGCACCGCGTGAGTGCGCCTGACGTCAGCGTGGTGGTAGCGGCGTACAACACCATGCCCTATCTGACCACCTGCCTCAATTCCTTGGTGGATCAGAGCATCGGCCGGGACCGGATGCAGATCGTCGCGATCGACGACGGATCCACCGACAACACCGGCCGAGAACTCGAACGGTTCGCCCGGCGCTATCCCCAGACGATGACCGTGCTTCACCAGGCCAACTCGGGAGGCCCCGCCGCGCCCAGCAACCGAGGCCTCGAACACGCGACCGGACGTTACGTCTTCTTCGTCGGCGCCGACGACTATCTGGGGCGCGAGGCGCTGGAGCGGCTGGTGAAAGCGGCCGACGCCGACGGCTCCGACGTGATCCTGGGCCGCATGGTCGGCGTCAACAGCCGCTATGTCCACCAGGAGATCTTCGCCAGCGACCAGACCGACGTCGATCTCTTCGACTCGGCGCTGCCCTATTCGCTGTCCAACACCAAACTCTTCCGGCGTGAGCTGATCGAACGACACAAGCTGCGCTTTCCCGAACACATGCCGGTCTGCAGCGATCAGCCCTTCACCCTCGAGGCCTGCCTGCGGGCGAAGCGGATCTCCGTCCTCGCCGACTACAACTACTACTACGCCGTCAGGCGACTCAACTCCCGCAACATCACCTATCACAGCCGGCACACCGAACGACTCGCCTCGACCGCGGCGCTCATGGCCGCCGTCGCCGAACTGATCGAACCCGGGCCCCGCCGCGACGCGATCCACGTGCGCCACTTCAGCTGGGAACTGTCGAAGCTGCTCGAGGACGATTTCCTCACCCTCGACCGGTCGACCCAGCTGCAGGTGCACGCCGGCATCGCCGCGCTCGCCGACGAATATCTCACCGACGCCATCGTCGCCCGTCTGCCCGTGGAGACTCGACTGCGGCTGACGATCGCCCAACACGGTGAGCTCGACCACTTGACCGCCATGATCCGCCGTGACGCGCGACACGGCGTGCCGCCCACCGTCATCGAGGACGGGCGTCGATTCGCGGCATACCCCGGATTTCGTGACGACCGGGCTGGGTTGGCCGACCGGTGGTTCGACGTCACCGACGTCGCGGCGGGCTGGGCGGCCAAAGTCGACGCCATCGGCGTACGGCTGCGTCACGAGGCCGGGGAACGGGTCCTGTCCATCACCGCGCGCAGCCCCGATCCCGACCTCGCGGCCGACGCCCGGTTGGTGCGGGTCAGCGCCGGCGGCCTCGTCGCGGAGACCGCCGCCGTTCCCGAACCGGGCGGCGGATCCACGCTGGTTCGGGCGAGCTTTCGGATCAACGACCTCATCGCGCAGACCGCACCGTTAGGCGGGCGACTCAATCTGCGTACCCTGGTGGAGGTCGACGGCGGCACCGGGACCGCGCCGATGCGCGCGCCCCAACTACCCAAACCGTCGCCGTTGATCAGTCGATTCGGTCGGCGGGCCTACGCGGTCACCATCACCAGGGACCACTCCGGCCATCTGCTGATCGCGGTCACCCCGGTTACGCTGCGTCGAGTGCTCGCCCGCCTGCGACGCACCTGGGCACAAGGAGGAAAGTAGTCGCCATGAAGATTTGCGTCGTCGCCCTCGGCAAGATCGGTTTGCCGCTCGCCGTACAGTTCGCCAGCAAGGGACATCGGGTCTTCGGCGCCGACGTCTCCGAGCGGGTGGTGCGTCTGGTGAACGAGGGATCGGTGCCCTTCCCGGGCGAGGCAGACCTCGACGTCAAACTCAAGACCGCAGTCGACGCGGGTCTGCTCACCGCGACCACCGACACCGCCGCGGCCGTCGCCGAGTCGGAGGCGGTCGTCATCGTCGTGCCGGTTTTCGTCGATGGTGATGGTGTGCCCGACTTCGGGTGGATGGACGACGCGACCCGGGCCATCGCCGCGGGCCTGCGCCCCGGCACCCTCGTCAGCTATGAGACCACGCTCCCGGTCGGCACCACCCGCACCCGGTGGGCGCCGATGCTGGAAGAGGGCTCCGGGCTCGTCGCGGGACGCGACTTCCACCTCGTGTTCAGCCCGGAGCGAGTGCTCACCGGCCGGGTCTTCAGCGATCTGCGCCGCTATCCCAAACTCGTGGGCGGCGTCGATGAGGCGTCCGCGCAGCGGGGCGTCGCGTTCTATGAGGCGGTGCTCGACTTCGACCCGCGCGACGATCTCAGCAAACCCAACGGGGTGTGGGATCTCGGTTCCGCCGAGGCGGCCGAGCTCGCCAAGCTCGCCGAAACCACCTATCGCGACGTCAACATCGGTCTGGCGAACCAGTTCGCGCGCTTCGCCGACACCGTCGGCGTTGACGTGACGAAGGTCATCGACGCGTGCAACACCCAGCCCTTCAGCCACATCCACCAGCCCGGCATCGCCGTCGGTGGACACTGCATCCCGGTCTATCCCCGGATGTATCTGTGGAACGACCCGACCGCGACCGTCGTGCGTTCGGCCCGGGAGGCCAACACCGACATGCCTGGGTACGCCGTGGAGCTGCTCGCTGCCGCCTATGGTGACCTCGCCGAGGCGCCTGTCCTGGTGCTCGGCGCCGCCTATCGCGGTGGCGTCAAGGAGACCGCGTTCTCCGGAGTCTTCCCGACGGTCGAAGCGCTGCGGGCGCGCGGCGCGCTGGTCTTCGTCAGCGACCCGATGTATAGCGACGCCGAACTCACCGCGCTCGGGCTGACACCGCACGCGGGCGAGCCTGTCGTCGCGGCCGTGGTGCAGGCCGACCACATCGAATATCGCACGCTCGGCGCTGCCGACCTGCCCGGTGTCACGGTGCTCGTCGACGGTCGCCGGGTCACCGACCCGGCGCGTTGGCCAGGTGTTCGACGGGTCGTGATCGGCGGCTGACATCGGCCGACGATCACCACCCGGCAGGAAGTGAGGGATCACCGGTGACGCTTCCAACGGCGACGGTCGGGGCCGACGAGAAACCCGCGCCGGAGCAGCGGGCCGCGCCTGCCGTGGCGGACAAGTTCCGGTCCGACGTCGCCGGTCTGCGGGCCGTCGCCGTCGGCCTGGTGATCCTCTTTCACGCTGGTGTGCCGGCGGTCTCCGGCGGTTTCGTGGGAGTCGACGTCTTCTTCGTCATCTCCGGATTTCTCATCACCGGCCAGATCGTCGCCGAGATCGAGCGGACCGGTCGAGTCGGCCTCCTAGCGTTCTATGCGCGCCGTGCCAAACGGATCCTGCCGGCCGCGACCGTGGTGTTGTTCGCCACGGCGGCCGCTGTCTGGCTGTTGCTGCCGAGACTTCGGTGGCAGGAGATCGGCGGGGATATCGCGGCAGCCGCGACCTATGTGGTCAACTGGCGCTTCGCCGACCGGGCGGTCGACTATCTGGCGGGCGGCTCCGAACCATCGCCCGTGCAACACTTCTGGTCGCTCGCGGTCGAGGAACAGTTCTATGCCGTCTGGCCGCTGCTCATCGTCACCATGCTCGTCGTCGCGAGACTCGTCAGACGGACCAACGTTCGACCATTGTTGTGGCTCGGCCTCGTCGCCGTGGCGGTTCCGTCGTTCGTCTGGTCGGTCGTCGCGACCGTGGCCTCCCCGGACCGCGCGTTCTTCATCTCCACCACCCGAATGTGGGAGCTGTCGATCGGCGCCGGCGTCGCGTTGCTCGCCGCGCGCACCGTGCGGATGCCCCGGTCGGTGGCGATCGGACTGGCCTGGACCGGGCTCGCCGCGACCGTCGCCGCGGCGCTGCTCGTCACCGAACACACCGCATGGCCCGGATATGCCGCCGCGTTGCCCACTCTGGGCGCGGCCCTGGTGATCGCGGCCGGCCCGGCGGCCGGCCGAGCCGGGCCGGTGCGGATCCTGGGTCTGCGTCCCTTCCAGTGGGTCGGCGATCTGTCCTATTCGTTGTATCTGTGGCACTGGCCGATGCTCGTGGTGGCGGCCGCGTGGCGGGGTGATCTGTCGGTGGTCCAAGGGCTGGCGGTGGCGGCCGCCTCGGTGGTCCCCGCGTGGCTCACCTACCGGCTGGTCGAGAACCCGCTGCGTTTCTCTCGCGCCATATCGGCCTCGCCTCGTCTCGCGCTGAGCCTCGGCGGCAACTTCACCCTGGCCGGCGTCTGTGCCGGGCTCGCGATCGTGCTGCTCAGCGCATCGGCGGTCGGATCGGGAGGGATCGGCCGAACAGCTCCGGGCGCGGCGGTGTTGCTCTATCCCGGGGCGGCCACGGCCGATGTCGTGTTGGACGGCGTCGACTTCATCACTCCGGATCCCGTGCGGGCGGGCGCGGATGTGCCGGACACCACCGCCGACGGATGTTTTCAACAGATGGTCTCGGCGGAACTGCTGTGGTGCGAATACGGAGTGCCCGACGGTGCGACGACGATCGCATTGGTCGGAGACTCCAAAATGGACCAGTGGCTGCCCGCGTTTCAGGCGCTCGCCCCCCGCAACGACTGGCGACTGGTGGTCGCGTTCAAGGGCGCGTGCGCCTTCTCCTCCGCGGCCGCGATCAAGAGCGACGATCCAGGTCAGCCCTATGTCGACTGTGTGCAATGGAACAAGACGCTTCTCGCCCGGTTGGTTGACGAACGGCCCGACTATGTCATCACGTCACAGGGGGCTGCGCGTGCCCTCGACGCCTCCGGCCAGGCGACGACCGAAGCCATGGTCGAGGGGATGCGTGCGTCGTGGACCGCGCTCACCGAGATCGTGGCGAAGATCGTCGTGATCGCCAACAACCCGAGTCCTCCACTCAACGTGATGCAGTGCGCGGACAAGAACCGTACGCGTCTGGATGCCTGTGTGTTCGACCGGTCGAGGCATCAGGAGGACCGGGCATTTCGCGTCCAGGCGACGGCCGTGGCCGCGATGCCGTCGGTAGCGTTGATCGATCTTTTTGACACGATCTGTCCGGGGCGGGGGGCGTGTCCTCCCGTCGTCGGCGACGTCCTCGTCTATCGGCGGGGCTCACACGTCACCGCGACCTATGCCCGAAGCATGGCCCCGCAGTTGGCCCAGGCGCTGACCAGAATCGGGGTGCCGGCGCGCGTGGTGTAGTCGGTCGCGGGCGTCCCGCGAACCCCGGTCCGCCTCGAGGATTCGCCTATACTGCCCGAGAGTCGGTAGGCTTGCGCCGCGCCTGCCGGGAGCCTGATCGTGTGGGTCGGGCATCTCGACTCACATCACGACGCTGGGAGCACGTGTCCCGATGGTTGCCACGAGCCTGCGAAGGATGCTCTCAGCTGTCCTGTTTCGCAAGGCCGACGCCGAACTCGGACGCGGCACCCCGTCGACCCTGCCGGCGGCCACTCGGGCGGGGCTGGCGTTGGCTGACCGCGCCTTCGCCCGAGGCGACATCGAGGCAGCGGTCGATGCCGTGCGGGCGGTCGCGCGCCGCCTCTTCGCGCGTCAGCTGCACTTCGACCGGATGACCTCGCCCTTGGCCGATGACGCGTCAGCTTTCCTCGCGCACTGGCACCGCAGCACGACGGTGCGCGCGCTCGCGGCGCCGCGGGGGAGGAGCTCTCCCAGCGTGGCGCCCACCCCCGATCGGCCCCTGCGCGTGCTCATGACCGCTCAGGGAAACTACAGCTTTCTGCGCCCGATCCACCGCCATTGCGAACAGCTTCCCGGCGTCGAGGTCCGGCTGTTGACGCCGGACGGCGACGATCCCCACACGGCATTGCTGACCGACGTCAGGTCGATGATCACGCACATATTGGCGGGTGACTCCGCCTATGGCGACAAAGTCAGGCAGTGGCTTGCGCCGCATGTCGAGTGGGCCGACGTGGTGTTCGTCGACTGGTGTGTGGCGTCGGCCGTGTTGTTCACGATGATCGATCCCGGGTCGACTCGGGTCATCGTTCGACTGCACAGCTTCGAGACGTTCGCGTTGTGGCCGCATCTGGTCGACTTCTCGCGCGTCGACGATGTCGTCTTCGTGTCGGACTTCCTGCGTGATCTCACGGTCTCCGTCGTGCCCGCGCTCGCGAACGGGCCCCGGACTCACGTGATCAGCAACGCGATGGAGCTCGGGGCCTTCGCGCGGGACAAACGACCACAGGCGCGTTTCACCCTCGGGTTGATCGGGATCAAGGCCGTCGCGAAGGACGCCCGCTGGGCTGTGCGGGTGCTGCGAATATTGCGAGAGCACGACGAGCGCTATCGACTCGTCCTGCTCGGGGACGAACCCGACACCGGTGTCAACGACGACGTTCGGCGCTATTGGAACGGACTCCTGCGCGACATCACCGATCTGGAGAGCGCTGGAGCCGTCATCCGGATGGGACACGTCGCCGATGTGCCGGGCGCGCTGGAAGAGATCGGCGTGATTCTCAGCACGTCGGTGCGGGAGAGCTTCCACTGCGCCCTTGTCGAGGGTGCCGCGAGCGGTGCGGTGCCGGTGGTGCGCGACTGGCCGTTCTTCGCCGGTCGGCCCGCCAGCGCCCGAACGCTCTTTCCTTCCGACTGGGTGGTCGACACTCCGGAAGAGGCGGCCGCTCGAATCATCGCGACGACCTCGACCGAGCCCGACTGGCTCGCGGCGGGCCGAGCGGCGTCCCGGACGGCCGTCACCACCTGGGACTATCAATCCCAGGTGAGTCACCAGTTTGAGCGGCTTCTGCTGGGGGCGGCCCGGCCGGACAGCGCATGTGCGACCCCATCGCGTGACCCCCATCGCGTGATCCCTCATGAGGAGGACTGACAGGCGTGACGAGTCCGAGAGAGCGCCGACCGGTCGGGCCCGCCCGCATCGTGATGCTCGTCGACAACGGCGTCAACGGTGACTCGCGGGTGCAGAAGACCGCCCACAGCGCTGCCGAGGCGGGTTGGGACGTGATCCTGCTCGGGCGCGCGATGAACGGAGTGCCTCAGACCTGGCGGCTGGGCCCGGCACAGGTGCGGTTGCTTCGCATGCCCAGTCCGCTCAAGGCCAAGAGCCACGAATTTCGGCGGCACTGGTTGATCGCGCCGTTGGCCTATCCGCCGACCGGTGTCGCCGCCTATCGGGCACAGAAAGTGCGTGCGCGGCTGGCCGATCTCCAGACGCGGCGCGCGCTCCTCGCCGTGGCCAAACCAGGCCTGGGTACGTCGATTCGTGGCGTGTTGCTGGGAGCCAGGATTCGCGTGACCGGGATTCGGCGCAGGTGGGTGTCGCTTCGTTACTGGTTGCTCAATAGGGCGCGCAACTATCGGGATGGGTTGACCAGCCCCTGGGACCGGGCGTACACGTGGTTCTGGTCGAGGGTGCGTGGACACGGCTCGTGGCGCGCGCTCGACCCGCAGTTGTGGGACTTCGAGTTGGCTTTCGGTCCGGTCGTCGACGAGTTGTCACCCGACATCATCTACGCCAACGACTTTCGCATGCTCGGCGTCGGGGCGCGGGCGAAGATTCGCGCGCGCGCGAGGGGACGCGAGGTCAAACTCATCTGGGACGTGCACGAGTATCTTCCTGGAGTCACACCTCGGGTCGCCAACGCGCGGTGGATGGTGGCCAACGTCGCGCATGAGCGCGAATACGCCCCCTACGCCGACGCGGTTCTCGCGGTCTCCGACCGCCTCGCGCGGATGATGCAGCGCGACTATTCGTTGTCCGAGACACCGTCCGTCGTTCTCAACGCCCCCCGTGCGTCAGACGTGCTCGGCGCCCGAGGCCCCGAATCGCCGAGCATTCGCGCCGTCTGCGGGATTGACGCCGCGACACCTCTTATTGTCTACAGTGGAGCTGCTGCGCCGCAACGTGGGCTGGCGGTCATGGTTGAGGCGATGCCGGCGCTCGAGGAGGCGCACGTCGCCTTCGTCGTGCCCGATCTGACCAACCCGTATGTGCGGGGTCTCGTCGCCCGCGCGGAGGATCTGGGTGTGGCGCGCCGACTGCATGTTCTGCCCTATGTCGCACACTCCGATGTGGTGGGTTTCCTTTCGGCCGCGACCGTGGGGGTGATTCCGATCCATCACTGGCTCAACCACGAGATCGCGCTCATCACGAAGTTCTTCGAGTATTCGCACGCGCGGGTGCCGATCGTGGTGAGCGACGTGGAGACGATGGCCGCGACCGTGCGTGACACCGGTCAGGGCGAGGTGTTCCGGGCCGATGACGTCGACGACTACGTGCGCGCTGTCAGACTCGTGATCGCGGATCCGCAGCGGTATCGGCGTTCATATGAGTCGATCGACTTGGATGCCTGGGTCTGGGAGGCGCAGGCGACGGTCCAGGACCGAATCTATCGCGGTCTGGTCCCGGCCGACGGCGGCACGACTCGGGAATAGACCGCGTCGAGAGTCTGCGCCTGGGCCTCCCATGTCCATCCCGAGAGCAGGCCCGGGCGCTCGTACGCGGCGCGGTAGCGCTGCGGGTCGGCGAGCACCGACGTCACCGCGGCGACGTATGCGTCGAGGTCGCCGGCCGGGAACACCTCGCCCTGACCGGTCTCGCGCACGGTCTGCGCCATCGTGCGCACATCACTGACGACGATCGGCAGGCGTGCGTGCGAATATTCGAAGAACTTCGTGATGAGCGCGATCTCGTGATTGGGCTGATGATGGATCGGAATCGCCCCGAGGGTCGCCGTGGAGAGGAAAGCCGGCACCTGCCAGTGCGGGACGTAGGGCAGCAGGTGCACCCGGTCGGCCACTCCCAGTGCGGCGGCGTGGGCGGCGAGTTCCTCGGACGCCGTGTTGGCGCCGGTCGGGTGGAGGGTGACGAACGCGACGTGCGCCCGGGGCAGCCGCGGTAGTGCGTCGATCATGATGGCGAGGCCGCGTCGCGGGTTGACGCCACCGCAATAGACGAGCAGCGGGGTGTCGGCGTCGACGCCGCACTGGCCGCGCACGTCGGTGGCCGCCCGGGCGGCCTGATCGTCGTCGAGCGCGCAGACCGGAGCGTTGAGCACGACGTCGGGCACGCGGGGCAGGTCGTGGGCGTCGCGCAGCAGCGTCGCGAGGGTGGGGGAGACGGTGACGACCGCGTCGGCGTGGGGAGCGAATTCCCGCACGTATTCGATCTGCGCGGGCAGCCAGCGGGGATTGCTCGCCCGGGGCATGATCCCGGAGACGGACTCGTGCGCGTCCCAGACGAGGCTCACCGACCGGCCCCGGGCGCGGGCCCGGTCGGTCGCCCGCACCCCGACGCCCAGCATCCGGAAATCGTTGGCGTGGATGATGTCCGGTGCGAGGGCGTCGATGGTGCGGCCCACCGCGAGTTCGTAATCCCAGAGTCCGGGGTCGAGCCGGCGCCAACTGCGCCGGCCGAGGAGCCCGCGCCAGAACCGCACCGACAGGTTGTTGAGCACCGAATCGTGGTTCTGCTGGGCCCGCTCCACCCGGGTCAGCTCGCCGGCCCGCAGCCGGGTCCATCCTTCGCCGGCCTTGGCGAGGGCGAGCCTCGCCCGGATTCCCGTGATCATGAGCGGGTCGGTGAGTCGCCTTCGCCCCGCGCGTCGACGCGCGCTGATCGCGGCGAGTCGGGCCGCCGCGTCGGCTTGGCGTGCCTTCATGAGCTGGACCCGATGACCCGCGATCCGTCCCGGGGGATAGGCGAGCGGGCGACGCAACCACGCGCGGCGGATCTGCGCGTACGGCGTACCCAGGGGGTAGTAGATCGGCAGAAGCCGCACCTGGGCCTCGCCGAGGCGCCAGGTCACCTCGGCCGGCCCGGTGGTGACGCCGAGCAGGATCACGTCCCATCCGGCGGCGGCGGCGGAGCGGGCGCTCTTTTGGACTCGGGAGTCGCCGTTGACTCCGTTGTCGACGAGCATCACGATCCGGCCACGCGACCGGCGTGTCGGGTCGGCGCCTGGACCCATCAGGAGGCGACGTGCGGGACGTGGTCGGTCGGCGGTGTCAGCGGGTCGCGGGACACCACCTCGCCACTCGCGTCGACCCAGCCCTTGGGTCGCGCCGGGTTGCCGGCGACAAGTTGATAGGGCAGCACATCGCGGGTGACCACGGACCCCGCGGCGATCATCGAGAATTCGCCGATATCGGTGCCGCAGACGATGGTGGCGTTGGCTCCGATCGAGGCGCCGCGGCGAATGATTGTCGGGGTGATCGTCCAGTCGGGGTTGCACGCGCGTGGGCGCAGGTCGTTGGTGAAGACCACGCAGGGGCCGACGAAGACCTCATCTTCGATCGTGACGCCGTCATAGACCGAGACGTTGTTCTGGATCTTGACGAGGTCGCCGACGGTCACGTGCGCGTCGACATAGACGTTTCGCCCGATCACGCATCCCGCTCCGACCCGCGCGCTCGACCGGATGTGCGCGATGTGCCAGACCTTGGTGCCCGACCCCACCACCGCGCCGTCCTCGACGTCGGCGCTCGGGTGGATGAAGACGTCGTTCATGCTGTGCTCGCACTCTCTCGGGTGATCTCGATCGTGGGTGGCACCGCGGTTCTTCCGGGCGCCGACCGCTGGTGCAGGCTACCGCACTGACTGTTCGGGTCCGGCCCCTCATCGTGGTTCACACGCCGAAGCGCACCCAGCGTCGCGCGTCGAGGCGGCGTCCGGTCCACATGGTTGCTCGGAGTGCGAGAGCCTGCGCCCGGTGCGCCACGGTGCGGCCCCGGCCGGCCCGGTCGCGGGCCGCCCGGCGTTGATAGGACCGCCACGGGCGGCTCCCGGGCAATCCCGGGGCGAGCTCGGCCGCCAGTGCGGCGAGCCTGCCGTGATCGGTCGACGTGGCGGCCCCGCAGCGGGCGCGGGCGGCGGCGAGCGCCTCGTGGCCGAGCGCGGTGGTGGCCGCCGCGCGCAGGCGCTCGGCGCCGGGCAGCGCCTGACCGTGACCGTCGAAGAACAGGTCGAACGCGCGGCGCCGTTGGGTGATGTCGTGGAGCTGGTCGCCGAACTCGGTCACCGAGATATTGGCGCCGTGGATGCGGAAATAGGCCTGATCGGGGCCGCTGATGTGGGCGATCGACCCGTGCGCCGCGGCGCAGAGCCACAGATGGAGGTCGGCGGTGTGCGGCAGCCGTTGGTCGAATCCGCCGGTCGCGGCGAAGACGCTCGTGCGCAGCATCGCCTCGGGCGTGAACATCACATTGCGGCCACGCCGACACACCTGCTCAGTCCACTCTGGACCAGACCAGATCCGCCAGGAGTGGGTGTGGGTGCGGGGCGCCGGCGGCGTTTGGTCGAAATAGGGCGCGTAGCCGTAGACCATGCCGACCTCCGGACGGGCGTCCAACACCGCCGCCGAGCGGGCCAACGATCCGGGCGCGAGCAGGTCGTCGGCGCAGAGCAGGACCACGTACGGCGAAGCCGCGGCCCACATCCCCTCGTTGAACGCCGAGATGTGCCCCAGGTTCTTGGTGCGCGCGATGACCCGTACCCGTGGATCCTCTTCGGCGAGTCGGTGGGCGAGCGCCGTCGTGCCATCGGTCGAGGCGTTGTCGACGATGATCACCTCGACGTCGACGCCTTTCTGGCTCAGCGCCGAGTCGACACTGGCGCGCAGATATCGGCCGTAGTTGTAGCTGGGGACCGCGACCGAGACCCGAGGCCGACCAACCGGTGGTCGCGGAGTGACGCGGATCATCGCGGGAACCGCCGGTCGGTGTGGGGGTATGTCGTCCCAACGGGCATGACGTCGCCTTTCGTCCCAGCTGACCTCGGCAGGATATGGCAAAGGTCGGGCCGGATCGAGTCGAGTGCGGGCGGCGGGCGGGTCGGTTCATCTCGGCGTCGGCCGGCTGAGCCGGCTCGGCCACCAGATGCGTTCGGCGAGGTCGAGGTTGAGCGCGGTGACGAGGATCGACCTCACGACGATCGTGTCGAGCAACACGCCGAAGGCGACCGCGAAGCCGATCTCGGTGAAGGCGACGAGCGGCAACGAGGCGAGCACCGCGAAGGTGCCGGCGAGGACCAGTCCGGCGGAGGTGATCACGCCGCCGGTGGCCGCGAGGCTGATGAGAGCGGCCCGGGCGGTCGGCATCCGCATGGACTCTTCGCGTACGCGGGTCATCAGGAAGATGTTGTAGTCGATGCCCAACGCGACGAGGAACACGAACACGAACAGCGGGAATGACGGATCGGTGCCACCGAAGTCGAACAGATAACGAAACGCCAGCGCGCTCACCCCCAACGCCGTCGCGAAGGAGAGCACCACCGTCGCGATGAGCAGCACCGGCCCCAGGATGGCCCGCAGCAGCAGGGCCAAGATGAGGAAGACGACGACGAGGACGACCGGGATGATGATGAGGCTGTCCCGCCATGCCGACCTGCGCAGGTCGAGGTTGATCGCCGGATTGCCGCCCGCGATCGCGCCGGCGTCGGGCACGTGGTGGATCCGGTCACGGACCCGGTCGATCGTGTCGGCTGCGGCTTGACTGTCGGGAGGGTCGACGAGAGTGCCTTCGAAGAGGGCGTGACCTTCCCGGACCACCGGCTTGGTCACCGTGGCTGAGTCGATTCCGGACGTCGCGGCGACCACCGTGCGAACCTGCTCGACCTGGCCGGCATCGGAGATCACCACGATGGGGTTGCCGGTGCCGGCCGGGTAGTGCCGGGCGAGCGCGTCTTCCCCGACGATGGAGTCCGGGCTGCTGCGAAAAGACTCCTTGTTGGACAGTCCGGTGGGGTCGAGCGTGACGAGGCCAACGCGCGAGCAGGGCGAGCACGATCGAGGTGATGATCCACGTGCGGCGGGGCGCGCGGGCGATCCGGTCGCCGAGCCGGGCCCAGACCCCGTGGGCGGTGGGCTCGGGCGAGCCGTGGTGCGGCACGCGCGGCCAGAAGATCCACCTGCCGCAGGTGACGAGCAGGGCCGGCAGCAGGGTGAGCATGACGGCGAGGCCGACCACGATGCCGATGGCGGCCACCGGCCCGAGGCCGGCGGTGGAGTTGGTCTCGGCGAGGACCAGGCATAGCATGCCCGCGACGACCGTGGCGGCGCTGGCGACGATCGCCGGCCCGGCCCGGTGCAGCGCCACCGACATGGCCGCCCGACGGTCGGCGTCGCGGCGCAGCTCCTCGCGATAACGGGCGGTGAGCAGCAGGGCGTAGTCGGTGCCGGCGCCGAAGACGAGCACGGTGAGGATGCCCGCGCTCTGGCCGTTGACGGTCAGTGAGGTGTTCTTGGCCAGCAGATAGATCACCGCCTGCGCCGCGGTGAGCGCGACACCGGCGGAGATCACCGGGATGAGCCACAGCACGGGACTGCGGTAGGTGAGAAGCAGGATCACCACCACGACGAGAACCGTGCCGATGAGCAGGCTGGTGTCGATGCGACCGAACGCCTCGGCGGAGTCGGCCGCGAACCCGGCCGGTCCGGTGACGTGCGCGGTGAGACCGGTGCCCGTGGTCGACCCGTGGATCGTCGTGCGCATGGAGTCGACGACGTCGCCGGCACGCTCCCAACCGGCCTCGCCGAGGTCGAGCGGGACAATCAACTGGGCCGCCGCACCGTCGGCGGCGGGCACCGGGCCGACGACCGTGCCGTCGAGGTCGGGGAGCTGGGCGAACGCGCGGGCGTCGTCGTTGATCGTCCGCAGGTCGGCCGGGGTGAGCGGGGTGGCCTTCTCGTAGATCACGACGGCGGGCACGGTGTTGGGCGAGGCGAACGCGGCCTGCGCGTCGAGCACCTTGGTCGACTCGGCCGAGGCCGGAAGCCATGACGTGGCCTCGTTCTTTTCGACATCGCTGAGGCTGCCCGCGAGCGGGCCGGCGAGAGCGGCGACCACGACCCAGAAGGCGATGATCGTCCAGGCGCCCCATCGGGAGGCGATGAGCACGGTGGCCCGTTTATGCATGATCCTCCACCGATCGTCAGTTCGATCGAAGCGTATAGCGGCGGGTGGCCGCGTTCAGGCAAGATCGCAAAACGTCGATTTAGTATGGATGTCGCCAGATGGTGATCTCGATAACATCGACGTATTCCAATCGTGGCGCGTATCTTGAGCATCGCAATCCCCCGACGAGATCAAGGAGTGATCGGTGCCCGAAATCCGATCGATGTTGCGGCGGGCCGCGCTGGTCGGCGCCATCGCAGTCGCCAGCGTCCCCCTCATCGCCCAACCGGCGGCGGCGAGTTCGCCCGACGTTGTCATCAGCCAGGTCTATGGGGGCGGCGGCAACAGTGGCGCGCCCTATCTCAACGACTACATCGAGCTCTACAACCGCGGAACAGCGACCGTCTCGGTGACCGGCTGGACCGTGCAATACGCCTCGGCCACCGGATCCACCTGGGCCAAGACCACCCTCTCCGGAAGCATCGCGCCCGGCCGCTACTACCTGGTCAAGCAGGCGTCCGGCGGGACCGCGGGCGCGGCACTGCCCACCCCCGACGCGACCGGCACGATCTCGTTGTCCGCGTCGACCGGCAAAGTCGCCCTCGTCACCTCAACCACCGCGCTGACGTGCGCGACCGGCTGCGCCACCGCGGCGGGCGTCAAGGACCTTCTCGGCTATGGCAGCACCGCCAGCTCCTACGAGGGCGCGCGGGGCGTGGGTCTGTCCAACACCACCGCGGCGGCCCGCGCCGGCGCCGGCGCGACCGACACCGACAACAACGCCACCGACTTCGCCGCCACCGCACCTAACCCGCGCAACAGCGCGAGTGGTGGTGGCGGCGGTGGTGGCACCCGGATCCGCGACATTCAGGGCGCCTCCCACGTGTCGCCGAAGGTCGGCCAGACGGTCTCCAACGTCGCCGGTGTCGTCACCGCGGTCGGGGCCACCTCCTTCTATATGCAGGACCCGGTCGCCGACGCGAGCCCCTCCACCAGCGAGGGCATTCTCGTCTTCGTCGGCGCCGCGACCGGTCGCTCGGTCGGCGACTCCGTGCTCGTCGGCGGCACGGTGACCGAATATCGGCCAGCCGCGACCGCGAGCAACCTCAGCACCACCCAGATCAGCACCCCGACCGTGACACTGGTCGGCACCGGCGCGGCACTGCCGGCGGCCACCCTGGTCGGCGTCGGTGGGCGGGTGCCACCGAGCACCGTGATCGACAACGACGCCACCGGCGACGTCGAGACCAGCGGCCTCTTCCAGGCCACTGTCGACGGCATCGACTTCTGGGAGTCGATGGAGGGCATGCGAGTCCGGCTGGACAACGCCGCCGTGGTCGGCCCACGGACCAGCTACGGCGAGATCCCGGTCGTTCCGGCCGGCAGCACCACCCGCACCAACCGGGGTGGCATCGTGATCCAGGCCGCGGATGGCAACCCGGAACGAATCATCGTCGATGACGTCTTCGCCGCGACCCCGTCGGCCAAGGTCGGCGACACCCTCTCCGGCTCCACCATCGGCGTCGTCAGCTACGCGTTCGGCAACTTCCAGTTGCTGCCGACCACCAGCCCGGTGGTCAGCGCGGGGACTCTGGCCGCCGAGGTCACCGCGACGCCCACCGCGAGTCAACTGAGCGTGGCCACCTTCAACGTCGAGAACCTCGCGCCGAGCGACCCGCAGACCAAGTTCAACGCGCTCGCCGCCGTCATCGTGACGAACTTGAAGTCGCCCGACCTCATCGCGGTGGAAGAGATCCAGGACAACAGCGGCGCCACGAACGACGGCGTCGTCGCGGCCGACGTCACCCTGAACAAGCTCGTCACCGCGATCACCAGCGCGGGCGGTCCGGCGTACACATGGCGTCAGATCAACCCGGTCAACAACGCCGACGGCGGCGCCCCCGGCGGCAACATCCGGCAGGCGTTCCTCTATCGCACCAACCGCGGCCTATCCTTTGTGGACAAGACGGGTGGCACATCGACCAACGCCACCTCGGTGGTGACCGTCGCGGGCCAACCGGAGCTGAGCTATTCGCCGGGACGCATCGACCCGGCCAACGCGGCCTGGGCATCCAGCCGTAAACCGCTCGCCGGCCAGTTCCGGTGGAACGGGCGCACCATCATCGTCGTCGCGAACCACTTCAACTCCAAGGGTGGCGACGACCCGCTCTATGGCCGCTTCCAGCCGCCGACCCGCTCGTCGGAGACGCAGCGGCACCAGCAGGCGACCGCGGTCCGCGCGTTCGTCAACCAGATCCGCGCGGTCAACGCCGCCGCTAACGTCATCGTGCTGGGCGACATCAACGACTTCGACTTCGCCCAGACCACGTCGATTCTCACCGCCGGTGGCGCGCTGATTGACCTGCCCCAGACCCTGCCGGTCGCCGAGCGCTACACCTATGTGTTCCAGGGCAACTCGCAGGTGCTCGATCACATCCTGCTTGGCGGATCGCTGGCCAGCACGGCGTATTCGTATGACATCGTGCACGTCAACAGCGAGTTCCCGACCCAGATCAGTGACCACGAGCCTCAGGTGGTGCGCGTCCCGCTGCCATAGCGGCGCGAAGTGGGGCCCGTCGCGTGTGGGCGGGCCCCACGATCGTCGGTGCGTCAATGCTGCGTGCGTTCACGCATGGCGCGCTGCTCGATCTTGGCCTGGTGGTCGAGGATGTTGTTCTTCACGTTGCGCACGGCCGCGAGGTAGTGGATCGATAGCCCGATGCCCCAGCCGATCAGCGGATAGAAGAACCACAGTCCGCCGTCCCGGTTGAGCAGGTTGATCACCAGAAGCAGTGCGTTGACCAGCACATAGACCACAACGTGGATCTCAAAGCCGGTCTTCGCCTCCTCGGCGGCGACGTTCTCCTCGGCATGCTTGAACTCATCGAGTGTGACCGACTCGGTCATCGCGTCCTCCCCGCGGGTCGCGTTCGATAGATGCCGCAGCGATCACTCTCCAGATTAGGCCGTCTGTCGGGCGCCTATCGGCTCATTGTCATGATCGCGCCGTCGCGGGGCGCCGCCCACCGGTCACGGGTAGGCGGGGTTGCGCAGTTGCGCCGCCACGCGTCGGCACACATCCTGCCCTTTGGCATAGTCTTCGGCCCAATGTCCGGTGCTGGGATAGCGCTGGAGCACGGACATCGCCCACGTGCTGGCCACGGCCATGCAGTTGACGTGCCATAAGTTGTCGTCGTCGTAGTACATCCAGCCGTTCTTGATCGCCACACCGTTCGCGAGCGTCGTCGGCAGGGAGTCTCGGATGCCGAAGTCGCCGACCCGCACCGTGCGCATCTGGCTCAGCAGCCAGCCCGTCCACCTCAGCCCGGCGGCTTTGCCGTCGGCGATGCAGTCGGCCATGCGCACCGTGTCGCGCGAGGAGATGGTGGTGAAACTCCAGCCGGCGGCGCTCGCCCGGGTGTCCTGGAGCTTGCAGAGGCTGACGAGCCGGTTGATGGAGACGATGCCACCGTTGCTCAGATATGTCTGTTGCGCCGCGTTGTTGTCGCTATCGCGAATCATGATCTCGATCTGGTGCAGTTCGGCCGTAGTCGGGCTGTGTCCGCGCTGTGTGGCGAGGCGGAGATAGTCGGCGGCGAGCCACGCCTTGATCATGGAAGCCGGCCACGTCGTCGCCTGCTGGTTCGCCGAGCCCCAGACCTTGCCGGTGCGCCGGTCGAGCAGGGCCCAGCTGAGAAACCCGGGGTTGGCCACGGTCACGGTCGTGGCGCGAAACGGAAGTGGCGGCAGTCCGGGACGGGGGGAGGTCTTCGGCGGGACTGGGCGAGTCAGGCTGGTCCCGCCGACGGCCGTGGTCGCCGCGTGGGCCGCCGGAAGGGCCCGCACGGTGACGCCGACGCCACCGGCGATGGCCGTGGCGACCAGCACGATGAGCAGAGCGCGGCGGTCGCGACGGGGCTTCGACGCCGGGGAACCGGCGATCGGTGTTGGGGTGCGCACAGGGGGTGACCTCACTCGCCAGGGGGAACCAGTCAGTCGCTGGTGACAGTGGGGGTGTCCGGCCCGATGCTAGGGCGGCGTCGGCGCCGTGGCTATCAATGAGCCACGATGTGTGGGTAGGCTAACGTTTTGCAACCTCAGGCTGGTGCCCCGGTGTCAGCCCTCGTGATTTTCCACGCACGTGAACCACGCGTGGCGGATTGGAGTCCCATGGGCATCATCGCCGGCGTCATGGTCGCCATCGTCGCCCTCATCCATGTCTATATCCTGGTGTTGGAGATGTTCCTCTGGGCCACTCCACGTGGCCGCAAGGTTTTTGGTACGGAAGAGGCGTTCGCTCAGGAGGCCGCGACCCTCGCTGCCAACCAGGGCCTCTATAACGGCATCCTGGCCGCGGGCCTGCTGTGGGGACTCGTCGCCACCGATCCGATCGGCTTCGCGGCGAAGGTCTTCTTCCTCATCAGCATCATCGTGGCGGGCCTCTATGGCGCGGCGACCGTCACCCGCCGCATTCTCTTCGTGCAGGCGGTCCCGGCCGCGATCGCGCTCGCGTTGGTGCTGCTCGCGCACTGACCACAGCGACTGTCGTCAGCGCCACACGTCCCTGATCGCAGTGGCCTCGCCCGCGTTGCCCAGGCGTGGTAGGCCATACATGTCCTCGATCGTCGCGAGCACGTCGTAGTGCGTGATCGGCTGGGGGTAGCGCCCGGGCCGCACTCCGGCACCCGCGACCAGGGTAAGGATGTGATTGTCGGCCCGGTTGTCGTCTTCGTCGAAGGTCAGCACCAACAGGCTGTTGTGGTCGCGTGCCCACCGGACATAGCCGTCGATGTGCATCCTCAGCCAGGCGTCACTGGTGCGGATCGGGCAGTCGTGCATGCCGTTGCACATATCCGGCACGAGGAACGACACGGTCGGCAACGCCGCGAAGTCCGGTCCGAATGCCCCACCGGGTTGATTGACTCGGTCCGGCAGGTCGGTGAAGTCGACCCATGGGTTGTGTTTGCGCGCATAACGCCCCCACACGCACCCCGTGAAACCCGCGCGTGGCATGCCCTCGGCGAATCCGGCGAAGGTGAGTCCGGCGCCGAGCAGTTGGCTGCCCAGATTGGCGGGGCCGGCGATCCGTACCGGACATCGGTTGTCGGTCACGCCGTGGGTCGACCCGGAGAAGAGAGCCAGATAGTTGGGTTGGCTCGGGTGGGTCACCGCGCGCGACCGCGTGAAGACAGCCGAGTCCGTCATGAGCCCGTCAAGATATGCGGCCGTCGGCGAGCCGTCGATCTGCGCGAACGCGTGATTCTCCAACACCACGACCACCACGTGGTCGGGTCGGGGCAGTCCGCCCACCCGGGCGCCCCCAGGTGACGACGGCGCCTGGGCGGGCGGACTGGTCGGCGCCGTCGTCGGCGATCGTCCACACGAGACAAGGCTGCTGACGGTGAGCGCGCCGACAACCACCGCGACGATCGATAGCGGCATGACGCCGCGACGCTGGCTCAGCTCGTCCGCTCCTCGCCCCGATCATCAGACCACCGGGTGTGGAAACTGCCCGGCTGGTCGACCCGTTCATAGGTGTGCGCCCCGAAATAGTCACGCAGTCCCTGCAACAACGCGGCCGGCAGTCGGTCTCGACGCATGGCGTCGAAATGTGCGAGCGTCGCGCTGAACCCGGGCAGCGGGATGCCCCACCGCACTCCGTGGGATATGACGTTGCGCCACGCCCGTTCGCCGGCGGCGACCGCGTCGGCGAAATAGGGGTCAAGCAGCAGCGACGGCAGCTGCGGGTCACGGGCGTAGGCGGCCCGAATGCGATCGAGGAAACGTGCGCGGATGATGCATCCGCCTCGCCAGATCGTGGCGAGGCGCCCCAGGTCGACATTCCAGCCGAACTCCCGGCTTCCGGCGAGGATCATGTCGAAGCCCTGCGCGTAGGCGACAACCTTCGACGCGAAGAGCGCGGCGCGGACATCGTCGACGAAGTCGGCGGGTGCGTCCGGTGCCGCCTCGCCGTCGACGGCGAGGCTCAGCGCGGCGCGCCGGCTCGCGGCTCTCAGCTCGGTCTGGCCCGACAGGGAACGTGCGAAGACCGAGGCGGCGATCGCGCTCACCGGGGAGCCGAGGTCGAGCCCGATCTGCGCGGTCCACCCGCCGGTGCCCTTCTGCCCGGCGCGGTCGGCGACCACGTCGATGAACGGGCCGCCCGTGACCGGGTCGATGTGGCCCAGCACCTCGGCGGTGATCTCGATGAGATAGGACTCCAGATCGCCGTGGTTCCAGCCCCGGAACACCTCGGCGATGCGGTCCGGCGCGAGGCCCACACCGGACCTCAGCAGGTCATAGGCCTCGGCGATGAGCTGCATATCGGCATATTCGATGCCGTTGTGAACCATCTTGACGAAGTGGCCCGCGCCGTCGGGACCCACGTGCGCGCAGCAGGGGACATCGTCGACCCGCGCGGCTATCGATTCGAGCAGCGGGCCGAGTTCGGCGTATGCCTCGATTGAACCTCCGGGCATGATGCTCGGCCCGGTCAGCGCGCCCTCCTCGCCGCCGGAGACCCCGGCGCCGACGAAGTGCAGGCCGTGGGCGCGCAGGGCGGATTCGCGGCGGCGGGTGTCGGCGAAGTGGGCGTTGCCGGCGTCCACGACGATGTCGCCGGGCTCGAGCAGCGGGACCAGTTCGTCGATGACCGCGTCGGTCGCCGGACCGGCCTTCACCATGATGATGACCCGACGGGGCCGGACCAGTGACGCCACGAATTGCTCCAGGCCTCGCGTGGCGACGAAGTCGCCCTCGTGTCCATGCGTGGCGATCAGGGCGTCGGTGCGGGCCGGTGAGCGGTTGTGCACCGCCACCGTATGACCGTGGCGTGCCAGGTTGCGGGCGAGATTAGCGCCCATCACTCCAAGGCCGGTGACACCGATCGCTGCCTGCGCCTGCATGGAACCTCCCGCGTTGACCGTGGACGCCGGCGGCCCGTCGCAGTCACGAGCAGGCGTCCTCACGCCAGATCCAACCA
This sequence comes from uncultured Actinomycetota bacterium, assembly GCA_963736695.1. GTDB lineage: Bacteria > Actinomycetota > Actinomycetes > Mycobacteriales > Micromonosporaceae > CAVTPU01. Next base: position 899,546 of record CAVTPU010000001.1, on the reverse strand, counting down.
TGCCGCCGGCTGCGGGGCGGCGGGGCGGTTGGGTCAGGCACTGTCGGCACCGTGGCCGGTCTCGTTTGTCGGGGTCGTCGTCGAGGCCTGCGCGGCGCGGGCGGTGTTCGCCCGCTGCACGGCCCCGACCAGCACCCGGGCGAGCAGGCTGATGACGAGCAGACCCGAGATCATCTGCACGATCGTGGCCACCCGGGCGGTGGTGGTGACCGGGGTGATGTCGCCGAAACCGACAGTCGCGAAGACAGTGACGGTGAAATAGAGCGAGTCGACGCGACTGAGTGCCTCGGTGAACGAACCAGCGGTGGACTGGTCCATGAGGTAGTAGCCGGTGGAGAAACACAGAAGAAAGACGGGTACGGCGATGGCGAAGGTCTCCGCTGCCCGCAGACCGGGGAAGTCCGCCTGCAGCACAGCCCGGAGCTGCCAGGCGATAAGTCCGACGAAACCGATGAGGCCGCCGCCGATCCAGGCCGCCGCGCCCTTGTCGAGTTCCTGGTCGAACGGAAGCAGAAAATAGAGCATCATCAGCGCGGTGACGCTGAAGATCGTGCGGGCCAGCGCCTTGATGATCAACCAGAGGTGCCGACGGGAGGTCGGAGGTTGCGGTCCGGTCGCCGGGTTGTTAGCCGAGATCGAGGACCTCCCGCTTGGCCGTCTCATATTCGGCGTCGTTGATCGCACCCCGGTGCAGCAGGAGCGCCAGCCGGTCGAGTTCCACGGCGAGCGAGCCGACCCCCGCCAGCGGGGTGGCCGTCCGATGGGAAGTCGTGGTGCCGATCATCGGGGTCGACCGAGCGTCGCTCCGCGGGGCGAGCCGTCGACGGGTCGCCACCGTCGCGGCCTCGACCGTGGCTGATTCGACCGTCTCCTCGACCGGGGGTTCGCCGGTGAGTCGGGACCGCCGCCCCGTCGACCAGTCTCCGACGGCGCGCCGGCCTCGCAGATAGGCCACGGCCGCGAGCGTCAGCACGGCGGCCGCGCGTGGCCACCACCGGCGGGCGCGGTGGCCCGGGCGCTGTGCGGGCCCACGTGACCGGGCCGCACTCCGAAAGCCGCGCGTTCGCATGATCGTCGCCCCCTCAGCCGATCGCCTCCCCATCAAACCATCAGGTGGCCTCCGCTCGGGTCTGCGTTGACAATCATCGATGCTATCGGCTAGTGGTCGTCCTCCACCGCGACATCGGCCACGATCACCGTGACGTTGTCCGGTCCGCCGCCCGCGAGAGCGAGGGCGACCAACTGCTCCGCGCTGTGTTTCGGATCGGGTTCGGTGCGCAGAGTCAACGCGATCATGTCGTTGGGCACCACGTCGGAGAGCCCGTCGCTGCACAGCATGAACCGGTCGGCGGGGCGCAGGGGGAGTGTGGCGACGGTGGGGGTGAAGTCGCGGCCCTGGATTGCCTGGGTCACCACCGACCGCATCGGATGGTGGCGTGCGTCCTCCGCGGTGATCGCGCCGTCGTCGATGAGCGCTTGGATGAAGGTGTCGTCCCGGGTGATCTGGGTCAGGGTTCCGTCGCGCAACAGATAACCCCGTGAGTCTCCGACGTGCAGCAAGATCATCTGATCGCCGACATGCAGCAGCGCCGTGACCGTCGTGCCCATTCCGTCATGCGAGGGGTTCGACTCGGCCACGTCGCGCACCTCGTCGTTGGCCACCGCGAGCGCCCCGCAGAGAGCCGCGACCGGGTCTGTCGCGGTCAGCGGGTCCAGCTCGACCTGGTCTAACCGGGCCAGCGTCCGAATGACGATCTCGCTGGCGAGTTCGCCCGAGGGCATCCCGCCGATGCCATCGGCGACGGCGAGCAGCCGCTGCCCCGCGTGCGCGGAGTCTTCGTTGTTCTTCCTGACCGACCCGAGGTCGGTCACGACAGCGGCATGCAGGATCACGTTCATGGGTGCCAAGCCTGCCAAGTTTGTGGCCTCATGTCACTACACGTTGCCCTGATGAATGCGTGTGGTGTCGATTTGGCACCCGGTTCGCTTGGCGAGGAGTCGGTTGACCAGGCCGGAGGCTAGGGCCGGCGACCAGTGTCGGCGAGCCGGGGCCGTTCGGCCAGGGCGGTTCGGCCGGGTAGGGTCGCCCCTCATGACGGTGAGGTTCGGCCTGTTCGGAACTGGTCCGTGGGCCGCCCGCCAGGCCCAAGCGCTCGCGGCGCACCCGGGGGTCTCCCTCGTCGGCGTCTGGGGTCGGGACCCGGCGAAGGCCTCCACTGTGGCCGGACGCCATGGGGCGCGAGGTTACGTCGAGGTGGATCGGCTCCTGGCCGACGTGGACGCGGTCGTCGTGGCGGTGCCGCCCGACGTGCAGCCGGACCTCGCGGTGCGGGCTGCCCGCGCCGGGCGGCATCTGTTGCTCGACAAGCCGCTGGCGTTCACCCGCGTCGAGGCGGACCGGATCGTCAACGAGGTGCGCCACGCGGGCGTGGCGTCGGTGGTCTTCTTCACCAACCTCTTCCGGCCCGACATCGCGGCCTTCGTGCGCCAAGCCGCCGATCGGACCTGGCACGGTGGCCGGGCCACCCTGCTCACGTCCATCTTCCGCGGGGACAGTCCCTATGGCGCGTCGCCGTGGCGACGCGAACGCGGCGGCCTGTGGGATATCGGCCCGCACGCGTTGTCGATGCTGCTCCCGGTGCTGGGGCCGGTCGCCGATGTGACCGCGATGTCCGGGCCGCACGGCATCACCCACATGTTGGTACGCCACGCGTCGGATGCAGTCAGTTCGCTCGTGGTGAGTCTCGACGCGCCGGACGGGGCGACCGGTCATGAGGTCGTCTTCTTCGGCGACGAGGGGGCGGTGATGATGCCGTCGAGCGCGGTGAGCAGTGATGTCGCGGCCGGGTTCGCGATCGGTGAGCTCGTGGACGCGATCGGGGCGAACGACCGTCACCACCCGTATGACGTCCGGTTCGCCCGCGATGTCGTTGATGTTCTTGAACGGGCGCAGGCCGCCGCGTCGTCACGCCCCCCGCGCGGGTAACCTGAGACGGCCTGCAGCAGACCGATCGATAGGACCCGCCAGGTGACCGCGCTCGACACTGGTTCCGCCCCGGCCGCCCCGCCGGCGACTCCACCCCGACCGCGCCGCCGGATCGGCTCGGTGGAGATCCTCGCGCTGATCATCGTGCTGGTCCTCGTGGGGCGCACCTGGTTGGTCGGCCTCGCCGACTCCCAACGTCTGCTCACCCTGGTGACGGTCTTCGTCTCCGTGGTGGTGCAGGCGTTGCCGTTCCTCGTGCTGGGCACGGTGCTCTCCGCCGTGATCACGGCCTTCGTCCCGACCCAGTTCTTCGCCCGGGCGCTGCCACGGCACCCCGCGGCGGCGGTTCCGATCGCTGGGGCGGCGGGGGCGCTGCTGCCCGCCTGCGAGTGCGGTTCGGTGCCGGTCGCGAGCGCGCTGGTCCGTCGGGGGGTCGCGCCTGCGGCGGCGTTCGCGTTTCTGCTCGCGTCGCCGGCGATCAACCCCGTCGTGCTCATCGCCACCTCCGTCGCCTTTCCCGGCCGTCCCGAGATGGTCGGCGCGCGATTTGTCGCGAGCCTCGCCACCGCGATCGTCATGGGATGGCTGTGGTTGCGGCTTGGACAGCCGACCTGGCTCGCCCCGCAGCGGCGGGTGGATCCGCACACCGAGCGCGGTTGGGGCGCATTCTGGGAGTCGTGCCGGCATGACGTCGTGCAGGCCGGCGGTTATCTCGTGATCGGCGCCTTCGCGGCTGGGCTTCTCAATGTCACCGTTCCGCCCCAGTGGCTGCAGGCGATCGCCGACCAACCGGTCTTCTCGGTGGTCGCGCTGGGGCTGCTCGCCGTGCTGTTGTCGATCTGCAGCGAGGCCGACGCCTTCGTCGCCGCGTCGCTGACCCAGTTCTCGTTGACGTCGCGGTTGGCGTTCCTCGTCGTCGGCCCCATGATCGACCTCAAACTGTTCGCTATGCAGGTGGGGGCGTTCGGCCCTCGCTTCGCGGTGCGTTTCGCTCCGGCGACCTTCGTCGTGGCGCTCGTTGTTTCAGTCGCGGTGGGGGCGGTGATGCTGTGAAGAAGGACGCCCAGGCGGTCTTGTTGCTGCTGGTCGGGGGCACCCTACTCAAGATCAGCATTGCCGGGACCTATGTGCGATATGTCAAGGCGAGTCAACTGCCGTTGCTGATCATCGCCGGATCGGCGCTCGTGATCGTCGGGTTGATCACGCTCTGGCAGGTCGTGCGGACCCCCGCCGCTCGAACCCCGGCCGCCCAGGGGCCGGCGACCCGTACGCCCGAATTGGTGGTGGCCGCGACGAGCGCGGCTGGCGCGGCCGAGGCCGAGCCCATCGACACCGGTGTCACTGCGGTCGTCGATCGTGATGCGGCCGACGTCGCGCCGGCGGGCCACGATCATGCGAGCCACAGTCACGCCGGCCACAGTCGCGTCGGCGATGACCACGCCGCCGATGACCACGCCGGCCATGACCACGGTGGTCGAGTCGGTTGGCTGCTGCTCCTGCCGGCGCTCGCGCTGCTCATGTTCGCCCCACCGTCACTCGGCGCCTTCCAGGCCAGCCGCAACGGCACCGCACTGCGGGCACAGGAATCCTCCGACTTCGCCCCGCTGCCCGCCGGCGATCCGGTTCGGGTGTCGCTGCTCGACTATGCGTCGCGTGCCGTCTTCGACCGCGGGCAGTCGTTGGCGCAACGGCAGGTGACGATGTCGGGTTTCATCATCGCCGGACCGGATGGTCAGCCCTACCTCGCCCGGATGGTCGTGAACTGCTGCGCCGCCGATGCTCGCCCAGTCAAGATCGGTCTCACCGGTGACGTGCCCGCGAGGCTCGCCCCGGACACGTGGATCGAGGTTGTCGGCAACTATCTCGAGCGCACCGATCGTGATCCGGTCAACGGCGAGGTGATCCCCTACATCCAGGTCATCTCCTCGCACGACGTCACCGCCCCCGAGTCGCAGTACGAATCGTGACCCCGGCCTGGTCGCGGTGGCGGGCCGGGGTCGGCCTCCTCGTCGCGCTCGCGGTGGTGGGTTTCGCGCTCGCTCTGCCCGATCCGCGACCCACCGGACCGGATCCCGGCGCGCCCGCCGACGCTGACCCCAACTCGCTCGCCGGGGTGTTTCCCGCGGCGAAACCGTGGACCTTCAGCGGGGAACTGCCCGGCGGGCGCTCCTATCAGCCGTTTCTCATCGTCGACCGGACCACCTCGATCGGGCTCACCACCAACTCTGACGCGACCCGATCGACCCTGATCGTGCGCGTCGGCGACGAGATCCGTGTGCTGCACCAGGTCGGCGGCGCGCAACTGCCCTCCACGGTGGCCGCGGTGACGCTGCATGGCGACGACCTGTTCTGGCTGGAGACCGGCGAGGACGCCGACGGGGCGCGCATGACCACCCTGTGGCGGGCCGGGCTGCGCGGTGGCGAGCCAAGCCGGCTCGCCACCGACGCCAGCGATGTGCGCTATGTCGACTCGGCCTTCGACCTGCAGGTCGCCGACGGGGCTCTGCACTGGGCAGCCGCCGCCCCGGGCCGGGCCGACGCGGGCGAGGTTCGATCCGTGTCGATCAAAGGGGGGCCGGTCCGGGTCCGCAGACTGACCCACCCGTACGCGTTGACGGCTTGGCCTTGGGCGACCACCTCCGGGACCGGGCGTCCCGGTCCGGTCGAGATGCTCAATCTGGACACCGGGGCCCGTCGCACTATCCCTGCCGGACCTAAGGAGATTCTCGACTGCTCACCGGTCTGGTGTCGGATCACCACGCTCGTCAATCAGGGTCGTGACCTCACGGTCGACGTGAAACGCGTCGACGGCACCGGTCGGCGGGCGATCGGAGGCATCACCCGAACCCCGCTCAACACCGACGTCGCGCTTCTCGATCGGTTTGAGGTGCTCTCGTCGCCGGTGTCGACAAGTGCGATCGCGTCGTCGGTGAGGTTGTCGCTGCACGACCTTCGCGACGACCGGGTGGTCACGTTGGAATCGGCGGCGTCGGACGGCTTCGGCAGCAGATCGGGCTTCGTCTGGTGGTCCACCGGCGACAACGAGACGGTTCAGTGGCACGTTCTCGATCTCCGCGAACTCGGCAGCGGGTGAGGTGTCTGGACGAGGTGCACCTGCGCTCGTAGGGTCGACGGGAGTTTCGCCGACACCAGGCGTGATCAACTCAACGGATGCGAGGAGAGTGTGATGTCGCAGAAGGTGGCCATCGTCACTGGGGCGGCCCGGGGGATCGGTGCCGCGACCGCCGCGCGGCTCGCGGCCGACGGGCTCGCCGTCGCGGTCCTCGACCTCGACGAGGGCGCGTGCGAGGCGACGGTGGAGCAGATCGTCGCGGCGGGTGGCAGGGCCTGCGCCGTGGGGGCCGACGTCACCGACTCGAGTGCGGTGACCGCCGCCGTGGCGCAGGTCGTCGACCGGCTGGGGCCGCCGACGGTGTTGGTCAACAACGCCGGTGTCACCCGCGACAACCTGCTCTTCAAGATGAGCGAGGCCGACTGGGACACCGTGCTCGCCGTGCACCTGCGGGGCGCGTTCCTCATGAGTCAGGCCGTGCAGTCCCACATGGTCGAGGCGACGTGGGGGCGAGTCGTCAACCTCTCGTCGACGTCGGCGCTGGGCAACCGAGGTCAGGCCAACTACGCCGCCGCGAAGGCCGGAATGCAGGGGTTCACCAAGACTCTCGCGATCGAACTCGGCCCGTTCGGCGTCACCGTCAACGCGATCGCGCCCGGATTCATCGCCACCGACATGACCGCCGCGACCGCTGCGCGGCTCGGGGTGGAGTTCGACGAGTTTCAGAAGGCGGCGGCCGCGACCATCCCGGTGCGTCGCGTCGGTGTGCCCGACGACATCGCGCACACCGTCTCGTTCTTCGTCAGTGAGGCCGCCGGTTATGTCTCCGGGCAGGTCATCTACGTCGCCGGGGGGCCCCGCGCCTGACCGGCGGCGCGACTGTTCACAGATTGTGGGCGTGGGGGTAGCGGCGACGTCCCCCGCGCCCACAATCGACGCCGCAGTGCCTCAGAGGTAGTAGCGCACGATCGTCTCGGCCACGCAGCACGGTTTGTCGGAGCCGTCGCACTCGATCGTCACCTCGTTGACGATGTGCGCGCCGTCGGGGATCGGGTCGACGCTCGCGAGTCGCACGCCCGCGCGCACCCGGCTCCCGGTCGGCAGCGGGGCGGGGAACCGCACCCGGTTGAGGCCGTAGTTGACGCCCAACCGCACACCGGTCACCCGGACGACCTGGCTCACCAGCGTGGGAATGAGCGCGAGCATGAGATAGCCGTGTGCGATCGTCGTGCCGAACGGGCCGATGGCGGCGGCGACCGGATCGACGTGGATCCACTGGTGGTCGCCGGTCGCGTCGGCGAACGCGGTCACTTGTTGCTGGGTGACCTGCTGCCAGTCACTGAATCCCAGGTGTTGACCGGCGGCGGCGGTCAACTGCTCCAACGAGCTGAATTCGCGCATCAGTGCTCCTTCGTCGATCCGCACCAGCCTAGCGGCGCTTGTGCGGACGCGGTGGTCATGGTCGCGCGGTGGGCTCGGACAGTTCCGGCCCGGCCGGGTCGACGCGCCGCGATGGCGAGCCGGGTCCCGGTCCGGGCCGGAGTGTGATCGATGTCGATCGGTTGCGCGGCTCGATCAGCCAGCGAGGCCCTTCAGGTCGAAGACCTGGTCAGCCGGCGGTGCGGTGATCTCGACAGCGGTGCCGAACTTGCTGATCGCGATCGTCCCGGTGTTCACCTTGTCTTCGACCTTGACGGTGTAGGGCTCACCCTTGGTCGCGACGTAGTACGTGTTCCCCGGGGTGCTCACCGCGATGACCTCGACCCCGTCGATGGTCGAGATCTCGCCCTTGGTCACCGTTCCCTTGATTTCGAGAAGGCTGGTGGCGCTGAAGACGTTGGCCATGTCGCCGAAGGCCTTGTTGTCCGACGTCGTCTTGATCCACTTGCCCTTGAGCATGGTCAGGCCCACGGAGGCGCCGCCCGGCAGCTGCTTCTGCAGAAAGCTCTCCGGCGCCTTGACGTAGAGATCGTTGCCGATCTTGATGAGCTCGATCGCGACGCCGGCGTTTGTGACGGTCCCGCTGTAGTTCTTGCCGCTGTCGCTGTACTTCATCTCGATGGTGATCTTGCCACCGTCGGCGTTTGCCTCACCCTTGAGCTGATAGGCCGAGGCGGACGAAAGCGCGGTCTGCGCCTTCTTCATGATCTCTTCACCCGAGAGGCTCGACACGCCGTTGTCGGCGGGGGCCGTCGAGGCCGGGGTGGTCGTCGCGGTCGCGTCCGGCGTGGACGCTGTCTTTCCGCAGCCGGCCAGCAGGGCGGCCGCCACGGCGACCGGAACGAGCACGAGTCGTGCGCGCATGCATGTTCTCCAATCCAATAACTGACGGTCACCATTGTGGTGGGTGGGATCACGTCGCCAGTGCCGGGTTTGCGGAGTCATGCAGGATATGTCGGGATTTGCGTGCCTGATTGTGTCGCTATCGCGACCAAAAGGTGCCGGTGGCGGCCCGAACGGCCGCCACCGGCACAAAACAACCCATCATTCGCGTACGCCGTACGGCTACGCTTTGTCGGCGGAGCCGGACTCGGCCGCGTCGGTCTCGGGGCGTCGACGGCGCGTCGCCACCAGCACCACGGCGCTCAGCACGGCGACGGAACCGAGCAGCCACCACAGCCACGAGCCGGAGTCGTCACCGTCGGATTTGGCTGCCGGGGTCGCCACGACGGTTGTCCCGACGACCGGCGCGGCGGTCGTCGAAACCGCAGAGGGCGTCGCCGGTGACGCCGGCCCCGTCGGAGCAACCGCGCCGGCTTTGAGCTTGAGAACGGGTGCCTCGTTCTCCGGGTTCGGGTTATCGGTGGTCGGCGGTTCGATCCACCGGTCGACCGATCCGTCGGAATACTGCACCGTCGTCTTGAACACGAGGCTCTGCTCCGCGGGCAGGCGGGTGACCGTGATCGAGTGAACCGCGTCGGTGCCCTTCGCCAGCGCGGGTCCGCTCACCCGATAGCCATCGGCGGTCGCCACCAGACTCCATCCGGCCGGGCCCTTCTTCAGGGCGACATCGGCGGGTTGGATGCCGGACGGCAGAACGACCTGAACCGCGACCACGCCGGCTGTCTGCGACTCAGCCTCCGCGCTCAGGGTGACGATGGCGTTCGCCGATCCTGCGGTGTTCGGCGTCGCTTCGATCTCGACGTGCGCGAACGCTGGCGCGGTGAACGCGACAGTCGCGGCCACGCCGGCCACGACTGCGGCGAGGCGCTTGGCCCAAGTGCCCATGGAAGTCCCTTCCTTTGACGGGGCAGTCGCTGGTCAGTCGTTCCCGTTGGTCGGTTGGTTCCGTTCCGCTGGCTCGCGCGTGGTCACGGTTGTGTCTGGCGTTCGTGATCCCCTAGACCGACCCGAGCCGAGACCTCGCCCGAAGCCTCGCCAGGGCATAGATTCGTCGATTATGGGTGGTCAACAGCGTCATGCCCACGCGCACAACCACGGCTATGTCGCCGCCGCCGGGGCTGATCAACGGTGGATCGTGGCCGCGATGGCCGTGATCAGCGTCTTCATGCTCGCCGAGGTGGTTGTCGGGATCGCCGCGGATTCGCTCGCGCTGCTCTCCGACGCCGCACACATGCTCACCGACGTGGGAGCGCTCGCGCTCGCCTTGGCGGCGATTCGCCTCGCCGCGCGCCGTCCGCGCGCGGGCTACACGTACGGGCTCAAACGCGCGGAGATTCTCTCCGCGCAGGCCAACGGCATCACGCTGGTGCTGCTCGGGGCGTGGCTCGGCTATGAGAGCGTCCGTCGGTTGCTGCATCCGGAGCCAGTGGCCGGCGGCGCGGTGCTGGCGATGGCGTGCGTCGGAGTGCTGGTCAACCTCGGGGCGGCGGCCCTCGTGCGGCGGGCCGACCGGCGCAGCCTCAACGTCGAGGGAGCCTATCTGCACGTCATCACCGACCTCGCCGCGTTCATCGCCACGGGCATCGCCGGCCTGATCGTGGTGGTCACGGGATTCGACCGGGCCGACGCGATCGCGTCGTTGGCGGTCGTGATGCTCATGGTCCGGTCCGGCGCCACGCTGCTGGCCCAGAGCGGGCGGGTGTTGTTGGAGGCGGCTCCGGCCGATCTCGACCCGGACCGCATCGGCCGGGACATGGCCGCCCATCCCGGCGTGGTGGAGGTGCACGACCTGCACGTGTGGGAGATCACGTCGGGTTCACCGGCACTGTCGGCACATGTCCTGGTGGACCCGGCGGCCGACTGTCACCAGGTGCGCCTCGGCATCGCGACGATGCTGACCGGCGACTATCACCTGCGACACACGACGCTGCAGGTCGACCACGCGCCGCCGAGCGTTCACCGCATCGACCCGCGATGACGGTCTACGACGGGCGTCGCCGCGCCTCGCGGCGGGTTAGTCGCAGGTGCGCGCCGCAGTGGGCGCGAGTTCCGATTCGGTGTCGGTGACGACGTGGTGGCGGGTGCCGGAGAGCGGGCTCATCCGGGCGGCACGTCGACGCAGGACGAGCGTGGTGGCCACTCCGATGACAATCGCGATCACAAGCGCCAGCCAGGAAAACTCCTTGAGCCACTTCTCAGCAGCGCGGCCCACCGAATAGATCAACAGGGCCGTGCCACCGGCCCACAGGACGCCGCCAGCGGCGTTGGCGAGAAAGAACGAACGATAGGGCAGCCGGAGAATGCCGGCGAGCGGTCCGGCGAGAATGCGAAGAAGCGCAACGAATCGCCCGAAGAAGACGGCCCATACGCCGTACCGGTCGAAGATCTTTTCTGCGCGGGCCAAGTGAGCGGGACCGAAGTGGCGGGGAAACCGCCGGCTCAGTCGCTCGAGCAGCGCCCGACCACCGCGCCGGCCGATGAGATAACCGAGCGAGTCGCCGACGATCGCGCCCGCCGCCGCAGCCCCGATGACGCCCCAGATGCTCGTGACACCATGGGCCGCGAGGAGAGACGCGCTGATCAGGGTCACCTCGCCCGGCAGCGGAACCCCCATGCTCTCGATGAGGATGATGCCGCCGACCACGAGACAGATGATCGTGGGGGAGAGGCCACCGAGCCACTGGTCGATGTCGAGCACGGCAGACCTCCCCGTCCACGAGTCGCGGACCGATCGGTCCGCGGATGACGCTGGCCCGCGACCGGTGGCCACGGGGATCGCTTGATCAGGCGGCGGGCTCGAAGACTCCCGCGTCGACGAGACGCTTCTCGGTCTTGTCCCACCCATGCGCCGGGAAGGTCTGCGCGAGTGCGGTGAGCTCGGCCCGCAGCTTGATGCCGTGACCAGCCCCCGCGAGAGTGCGGATCTCCTCGACGAAGGCCTCGGAGTCGGTCCGCAGGTGCGCAGTCTTGCCGGTGGTCAGATTCCGCACATAGGCGTTCTGGCCGTTGTTGAGCGGGATCACATATTTGAACTCGCCGAGCACGCTGAGGGCGCCGCCGGTTGACTGGCCGGCGCGGACGGACGCGCGCGCGGTCTTTGACGTGTTGCTCGCCACGCGGGGACTCCTTGTTTGACGGTTGGGCTGGGGATCGGCCGGTCGGGCGGCGGATCGACTCCGTCGCTGAACTGCGCGCGGGGCGAAATGCCCACACGTCGGCAGCGCAAGTTTAGCCGACCGTGGGATCGGCGCCAGGGTCGAGGTGACGCACGATGGAACAGCGAGGAGGCGGCCTCGCCCCCGCCGTCGGCCGGTGATCCGGTCGGGGGACCCGGGGGCGTAACCGTGCCGTCGCCGGGGCGTTGTCCGATTAACTGGACCCGTCACGCTAACAGCACCACTGTGACGTTCCTATCACGTGGCCGAGGTCGTTGGGGAAGACGCACCTCGTCTCCTGGAGGTAGGGCCGTGACAAGCCGTGGTGTCGTATACGTGCATTCGACTCCGCTCGCCGTGGCACCCCACGTCGAGTGGGCGATCGCACGCGTGCTGGGTGCGCCAGTCCGCATGGAGTGGTCCAGGCAACCGGTTGATCCGGGCACCCGCCGCGCGGAGTGCCAGTGGGCGGGAGCCCCGGGCACGGCCGCGCGTTTCGCCGCGGCCCTGCGCGGGTGGCCGATGGTGCGATTCGAGGTCACTGAGGAACCGAGCCCCGGCCATGACGGCGAGCGGTTCATGCACGTGCCGGGCCGGGGCCTCTTCCGTGCGACCACGAGCGCGAACGGCGACATCGTGATCGCGGAGGATCAGGTCCGGCAATTGATCACGAGCTCGAGTTCGAACTCGGGCGAGGCGCTGGCGCATGCCCTGGGACATCTGTTGGGCGCCGCGTGGGACCGCGAACTCGAGCCCTACCGGCAGGCCGGAGAGGGGGCTCCGACGACCTGGCTGACACAGGTCAGCTAACGGCTGCTGGTGTCCTCCCGCGCACTGTGTGAAGGTGTAGCGGTGTTCGCCCGACTTCGGCGGGCCACCTTGTTGGTGGTCGCCTCGTTGCTGGTCACGGCTGTCGCCGCCGGCTGCTCTGACACCGACCCCGCCGTGACTCCCAGCACCACCCCGACTGCGGACCGTGATCCGATGGTCTCGGCGGCGGCGGCCACGGCGGCCGGTCTCTCCGATGAGCAACTCGTCGGGCGGGTGCTCATGCCCGCGGTGGACCTCGACGACTCGCCTGAGAGCGTCGCCGGGCTGGTGCGTGACAATCATCTCGGCGGTGTGATCATCATGGGTGACGTGCGGGCCGTCACAGGCTCTCCCGCTCGCCGGGTGCGCGAGCTCAGCGACGCCGCCCGTGCCGCCGTGCAAGACCGGCCCGCCCCGGCCGGCCTGCTCATCGGCACCGACCAGGAATATGGTTGGGTGACCCGCATCACCTCCGGAGTGGTTCAGCTGCCCAGCGCCATGGCCTTCGGGGCGGCGGCCCGACCAGACCTCACCGAGACAGCGTGGCGCTCGGCCGGCGCCGACCTCGCCGCCGCCGGCGTCAACGTCGACTTCGCCCCGGACGCCGACGTCGTCGGCTCCGCGGGCAACGCCATCATCGGTTCGCGATCCTATGGATCCGATGCCGAACGGGTCGCACCCCAGGTCGCGGCCGCCGTGCGGGGCCTGCAGTCGGCCGGGGTCGCGGCGGCGCTCAAACACTTCCCCGGCCACGGACACACCACGACGGACAGTCACGACGCGTTGCCGGTGCTCACCCAGGACCGCGCGACCCTCGCGGCGAACGATTTGCCACCGTTCACAGCCGGCATCGCCGCAGGATCATGGCTGGTGATGTCGGGCCACCTGGACGTGCGGGCGATCGACCCGTCAGTGCCGGCGAGCTTCTCCCACCGGGTTCTCGTCGATCTGCTCCGCGGCGAACTCGGGTTCACCGGCGTGGTCGTCAGCGACGCGCTCAACATGGAGCCCGCGAAGCGATGGGCGCCCGGCGAAGCCGCCGTGCGGGCGCTGCTCGCCGGCAACGATCTGCTGCTCATGCCCCCGGATCTCGCACAGGCCCGGCGGGGTCTGCTCAGCGCTCTGGCCTCGGGACGGTTGCCCCGCGACCGGCTGCTCGAGGCCGTCACCCGGGTGTTGACCGTGACCAACCGGCTGGGCGGCGACCGGCCCGCGTTCGCCGACACCGTCGACGCCGAACACGAGCGGGCCGCGGATGCGGTCGCGGCGGCGGCCGTCACGGTGCTGCGCGGCGCGTGCACCGGGCCGCTCGTCACCGGACCCGTGGTGGTGAGCACATCCGACGGCCGGGACCGGCAGCGCGACCTGCTCAGCGACGCGCTCCGAGCGCAGGGAACCACCGTCGTTCCCAGCGGCGCTCCGGCGATCCACCTCGTCGGCCGCGGAGACGCCGCCGCCGATCTGCGGCCCGACGCCGCGATCACCGTGGCGATGGACACCCCATATCTGCTCGGCCAAGCCACCTCCGCCACCCGGATCGCCACCTATTCGTCGACCAAGGCCGCCATGATCGCGCTCGCCGCAGTCATCACCGGCCGGGCCACGGCCCCCGGGAGAGCCCCGGTCGAGGTCACCGGCCTGCCCAGGTCGGCCTGCTTGAGCTAGGAGTCACATGCGCTGGGCACCACTGGCGATGACGGTCGCCGTCGTCACCGCGCTGCAGCTGCGATCCGGCACGCCGGTGACCGATCTAGCCCGATTTTTCGAGTACGCCGTGGGCGCGGTTCTGCTGCCGGGGATACTCGTCTTCCGCTCGCTGCGTCGCACTCCCCACACCCTCGTCGAGGATCTGGCCTTCGGCGCCGCCGTCGGCCTGTGTCTGGAGGTCGGCGCCTGGTCCGCCTATTCCGCGCTGGACCTGCGTGGGTGGCTGTGGACGTGGCCGGCCGCGATCGTCGCGGCGTTCCTGCTCGTGCCCCAGCTGCGCCGGCACTGGTGGGTGCGGGGCTACACCCCGGTCCCACCGGGCTGGGCGTGGACGGTTGCTGCGGTTGTGAGCTCGTTCACGGCGTACCTGTCGGTGGTTTTCATCGACCGCAACCCGATCCTGCCCGGATCGGAGTTCACCCGGCAATATCTGGACCTGCCCTATCAGCTCTCCCTCGCCGGGGAGGCGACCCACCGGTTCCCGCCCGCGCTGCCACAGGTCGCCGGTGAGGCCTTGCCCTATCACTGGTTCGGCTATGCCCACATGGCCGCGACCAGCATGATCGCCCATATCGACCTGCCGGTCGTCGCGTTGCGACTGGCGATTCCGGCGCTGTGCGCCGCCGCGATTGTGCTCACCGGAGTCGTCGGCTGGCGGATCAGCGGCCGGCCCGCGGTCGGAGCGGTGGCGGCGGTGCTCTTCTTCGCCATCGGCGAGGTCAACTTCACCCATCCGGTGACGATGCCGTTCGGCACCCAGGTGACTTTCGTCATCTGGCACGGCATGTCGATGATCTATAGCTGGGTGTTGCTCATCGCGGTCATCGCGCCGCTCGCCGAGATCGTCCGCGGGCGCCAGGCCACCGGGCGCCGGGTCACCGGGCCGCCGCCTGCCGGAGCGTCGAACCCCATCGCGCCACACCACGTCACGCCCCGCCCGGTGCCGGAGCTGGGGTCCGGCGCGTGGGGACTCGTCGCGCTGCTGCTGCTCGCCTCAAGCGGGGCCAAGGCGAGCTCGCTGCCGGTGATCGCGGTCGCGTTGGCGCTGACCGCGATCGTCCTGCTCGTCGCCCGACGTCGCATTCCGTGGCCGGTGGTCGGGGCGGGGCTGCTCACCGGCGCCGCGCAGCTCTTCGCGACCGCCGTCCTCTATCGGTTTCAGACCTATGGGGTGGGCGTCGGACTCTTCTCCGGTCTGAGTCCATTTTGGAGTGACGCCGGATCGGATCTGCCGCACTGGCTCGTCGTCGCAGGGGTGTGGATCGCCTTCGGGGTCAACATGTTCTCCCGGGCAGCCGGCATCGTGGCGTTGCTCTGGGTTCGGCGGGGCCGGCTCGACCCCGCGCAGTGGTTTCTGCTCGCCGGCGGCCTCGGCGGCCCCGGGCTCTATCTCGTGCTCAGCCAACCGTCGAGCGGCAACCAATACTTCGTGCGCGCCGGGTTCACCTTCGCGGTGCTGTTATCGGCGTGGGGATATGTGGTCGTGCTCGACCGGGCCCGGATCCACCAGCGTGGTCGGCAGGCGTTGGGCGTCGGTGCCGGGCTGCTGGCATCGTCGCTGACCGTGACCCAGCTCGGCCTCGCCGGGCCGGGGCCGGTCGGCGGATCGGCGATCGCCCCGCTGGCGCCGCTGCTCACCTGGGTCGGTTTTCTGGCGGTGTTGCTCGGCGTGGGTGCGGTGCTGTGGCGCACGACGGCGGCGCGGGTTCCGGCGATGCGTGGGCGGGGCGGGTTGGTCGCCCTCACCGCGATCCTCGTCGTCGGCGCCCCCGGGTTGGTGATGGACGGCTACAAGTCGGCGAAGTCGCCCAACGGCGGCGCCTATGCCACGATCGCCCTGCCGGCGTCTCGGGTCGAGGTCGCCCGCTGGGTGCGTGACCACAGCCAACCCACCGATGTGGTGGCGACGAACGTCCACTGTCTCGGAAAGGGCGACACCGGTTGGTGCGACTCTCGCTCATTCTGGCTCAGCGCCTATGCCGAGCGCAGCGTCTATGTTGAGGGGTGGGCGTTCGCGCCGCGGATCGCCGGCCAGGGACTAGTTGCGTTCTGGGACGCCGAACGGCTGGCGAAAAACGACGGGGCGATCTATGCCCCGACGAGCGCCGGCCTCGCTGACCTGTGGAATCAGGGCGTGCGCTGGTTGGTCATCGACCGGGCGACCGGTCGAGAGGCGGCCGAGCTGGCGTCGTTGGCCCGGCTGCGTCACGAGGTCGGCAACCTCGTCGTCTATGAACTCGTCCCACCCGCGCGTTGACCATCCCCCGTGTTGGTTCTCGCCATTCGGGAGGCGAGAACCAACACGGAGGCGTGACGGCGAACCTACAGCGGAATGTTGCCGTGGGCGCCTCGGGCGGCGGGCGCGTTCGCCAACGCCTCCGCGATGCGGCGGCGGGTGTCGATCGGCTTGATGACGTCGTCGACGACACCGATCTCCAGCGCCCGGTTGACCCCGCCGGCGACCTCGACCTGTTCCTCGATGAGCTGCGCCCGCAACGCGTCGCGTTCCACCGCCGGCGCGGCGGCGAGCCGTTTGCGGTGCAGGATGTTGACCGCGGCGCTGGCGCCCATCACCGCGACCTCCGCGTTGGGCCACGCGAAGACGGCGGTGGCGCCCAATGAACGCGAGTTCATGGCGATGTATGCCCCGCCATAGGCCTTGCGGGTCACCAGGGTCACCCGAGGCACCACCGCCTCGGCGAAGGCGTGCAGCAGCTTCGCGCCGCGCCGCACCACACCATCCCACTCCTGGCCCAGCCCCGGCAGATAACCAGGCACGTCAACCAGGACGATCAACGGTACGCCGAGCGAGTCACACATGCGGACGAAACGTGCCGCCTTCTCGGCACTGGAGGCGTCCAGGCAGCCGCCAAGGCGCAGCGGATTGTTGGCGATGACTCCGACCGTGCGTCCGGCGAAACGGCCCAGAGTGGTGACGACGTTCGGTGCCCACTTCGCGTGCAGCTCCACTCCCGGCTCGTCCAACAACGCCTTGACGACCGGCTTGACGTCATAGGCCCGGTTCGTCTCAGCCGGCATGAGCGCGGCGAGATCGTGACCGGGGCCGTCGGCGATGTCGGCCGGACTGATCCGGCCCTGCCGGCCGAGCAGCGCGGCGAGTTGGCGGGCCGTCTCCAGCGCGCCATCATCGTCCTTTGTGGTCACATGGACCACTCCGGAGCGGCGACCATGAGGTTCGGGGCCACCGAGGCGTGCCATGTCGACCTGCTCGCCGGTGACGCTGCGCACCACCTCGGGTCCGGTGACGAAGATGCGTCCGGCGCCACTCATCACCACGATGTCGGTCAGCGCCGGACCATATGCCGCTCCGCCGGCCGCCGGACCGAGCACCACCGAGATCTGCGGCACACGGCCGGAGGCGCGGACCATCGACGCGAAGACCTGGCCCACCGCGTCGAGCGCGACCACACCCTCGGCGAGGCGGGCGCCGCCCGAGTGCCACAGGCCCACCACCGGCACCCGCTCACGCACGGCCAGGTCGATGGCGTCGACGACGTGCCGGCACCCGTCGGTGCCCATCGCACCGCCCATCCGCGTCGCGTCGGTGGCGATAGGCGATGACGGGGGTCCCGTCGACCTCCCCCCGCGCGGTGACCACGCCGGAATCGTCCGGGCCGGCGAGCACCCGCAGAGTGCCCTTGTCGAAGAGCGTGCGCAGGCGCAGCCGCGGATCCCGATAGTCGATATCAGCGTCGTCGGTGGTGTCAGTTGTCATGGTCACGGCGTCCCTCCGGCCATTCGATGAGGATGCGGGCTGTCGTGTGGGTGACCGGCTCGCGCAGTCGATAACGGATCACGGATATCGGGTGAAGATAAGCGCCACGTTGTGGCCGCCGAAGCCGAATGAGTTGTTGAGCGCGGCCGGAATGTCCAGGTGTCGGGCCTTGTCGGCGGCGACGTCGAGGTCGAGCGCGTCGTCGGGGTCGTCCAGGTTGATCGTGGGTGGCACGAGGCTGTCGCGGATGGCGAGGATCGTCGCGATCGACTCGATCGCGCCGGCCGCGCCGAGCAGGTGCCCGGTCATCGACTTGGTCGCGGTGAGCACCGGGTGATCGCCGAAGCGCGGCCTGCAGCGCGATGATCTCCGCGAGGTCGCCGACCGGCGTCGACGTCGCGTGCGCGTTGACGTGGGTGATGTCGGTCGCGGCGATGTCGGCGTCGCGCAGCGCGAGCGTGATCGCCCGGCGGCACCCGCGCCCTCGCGGGTCGGGCTGCACGATGTCGTACCCGTCGGAGGTGATGCCGGCCCCGGCGAGCCGGGCGTAGCACCCGGGCGCCCCGGGCAGCGGCGTGGTCGGCCCGTTCCAGGACGATGACGCCGGCGCCCTCGCCGAGCACGAACCCGTCCCGGCGCCTTGTCCCACGGGCGCGACGCCCGCTCGGGCTCGTCGTTGCGGGTCGACATCGCCCGCATCGAGGCGAACCCGGCGATCGGCAGCGGATGAATGACCGCCTCGGTGCCGCCGGCGACGACGACGTCGGCCCGGCCGGACCGGATGATGTCGAGTCCGAGAGCGATGGCCTCGGCGCCGGTGGCGCAGGCGCTCGCCACGGAGTGCACCCCGGCCCGGGCGCCGAGCTCGAGTCCGACCCAGGCGGCCGGACCGTTGGGCATGAGCATCGGCACGGTGTGCGGAGAGACCCGCCGAGCGCCGCTGGCCTCCAGGATGTCGTCCTGGGCGAGCAGGGTCTGCGCGCCGCCGATGCCGGAGCCGACGCTGACCGCGACCCGTTCCGGGTCGACGCCGGAGTCGGCGAGGCCGGCGTCGATCCACGCCTGGTGGGCGGCGATCAGCGCGAGCGCCTCGGAGCGGTCGAGCCGGCGCAACTTCACCCGGTCGAGCACTTCGGTCGGCTCGACCGTGAGTTGTGCGGCGATGCGCACCGGCAGTTGCGCGGCCCACTCCTGGGTCAGCGGCCGAACCCCGGACGTGCCGGCGAGCATCGCGTCCCAGGTCGACGCGACGTCCCCGCCGAGCGGGGTCGTCGCGCCGAGCCCGGTGACGACTACGTCAGGTCGCGTCACGGTCGCAATCTTGTCGTGGGTCAGGAGTGCGGTGAGGATGTAGGAGACGGCGTCGCCGACCGTCTTGAGGTTCTGCACCTCGTCGTCCGGGATCTTGACGCCGAACTTCTCCTCGGCGGCGACGACGACCTCGACCATGGACAGCGAGTCGACGTCGAGGTCCTCGGTGAAGTACTTCGCCTCGGCGACGTCGTCCGGGCTTGACCCCGGCGACCTCGTCGAGAATCTCGGCGAGGCCGGCGGTGATCTCGTCACGGGTCATTGTGGATGGTTCCTTTCGTGATTTCATGATGCGAGTGATTGCAACAGATGGACGAGAAGTGAAATCTCCGCGGCGGTCGCCGCGGTCACGGGCAGCGGACCACCTGCCCGGCGTAGGTGAGCCCGCCGCCGAAGCCGAACAGCAGCACCGGTGCGCCGACGGGCACCTCCCGCCGTTCGACCAGCTTCGACAGGGCGAGGGGGATGCTCGCCGACGAGGTGTTGCCAGACTCGACGATGTCCTTGACGATCACCGCGTGGGGCAGTTTGAGCCGGCGGGCGAGCCCGTCGATGATGCGCCCGTTGGCCTGGTGTGACACGAACGCCGCGATGTCGCCGGGTTCGACTCCGGCCCGCTCGCAGGCCGAGCAGGGCGATGCGGGGCGAGCTCGGTGGTGGCCCACCGGAACACCGCCTGCCCCTCCTGCTCGACATAGGGTCGCCAGCCCTCGATCCGGACGGTGTCGCCCCGCTCCGGCACCGATCCCCAGACCACCGGTCCGATCCCGGCCGGCTCGTCGTCGTCGGTGGCGGAGACCACGGCCGCCCCGGCTCCGTCGCCGAAGATGATGCACGTGGCGCGGTCGGTCCAGTCGGTGAAGTCCGACAGCTTCTCGGCGCCGATCACGATCGCGTTGCGGGCGGCGCCGGCGCGGATCGCGTGGTCGGCGGTGCCGAGACCGTAGGAGAAGCCGGAGCACGCGGTGTTGAGGTCGAATGTCGCCGGCGCGGTCAGGCCGAGCCGGTGGGCGACGCGGCTCGCCACGTTGGGGCACCGGTCGACCGAGGTGCAGGTCGCGACGACGACCAGGTCGATGTCGGCGGCGTTCAGTCCGGAGCCGGCGAGCGCCTTCGCGGCGGCGGCGGCGGCCATGTCGGCGACGGTCTCGTCGGGTGCCGCGATGCGGCGGGTCACGATGCCGACCCGGTCCCGGATCCATTCGTCGGATGTGTCGACCATCGTGGCGAGGTCATCGTTGGTGAGCACCCGCGACGGCTGATAGTGGCCGAGGCCGACGATGCGTGAGCCTGTCATGGGGAATGCCTGCCTTTCGTGTGTGAGGCGTCGTGGGCCGCGTCTCGGCTCCCCGCGTCACCGTGTGGTGCTGATGCGGGCCAGTGGTTGGCCGGGGTTGATCGGGTCGTCGTGGTGGGCGAGCCACTCCACCAGCACCCCGGATCCGTGCGCGGTGACCTCGATGTCACCCTGCCGGGTGGTGATCTGGGCGATGACCTGTCCGGCCGTGATCGTGGCGCCCTCGTCGATCGTGGGGTCGGGCACGAACGTGCCGCCGGCGGCGGCGACGGCGAGGGCGAAGGCCATCGTCGGCTCGTGGCTGGGAGCCATTCCGTGCCGGGCGATGAGGTCGATGGCGGCCGGCAGGTCGGCCGGGGTGTTCAGGGTGACGATCTCGGGGGCCTCGCCTCTGGCGAATTCGCGCTTGATCAGCCCGGCGAGCGTTCCGGCCGGGGGGAGCTCGATCACTCCGGTGACGCCCAGGTCGACCAGTGTGCGCATGCACAGGTCCCACCGCACCGGCGCGGTGACCTGGGCGACCAGGCGTCGCAGCAGCTCGGTCCCGGTCGTCACGCCCGCGCCGTCGGCGTTGGAGACCACGATCCGGCGTGGGTCGGCGGGTCTGATGCCGGCTGCGGTCTCGGCGAGGGCCTTCTCGGCGGCTTCCATGTACGGCGTGTGGAAGGCGCCTGCCACCTGCAACGTCATGACCCGGGTGCGGTCCGGTCGCGCTGCGGCGAACGCCGAGAGTCGGTCGGTCTCGCCGGCGGCGACGATCTGACCGGCCCCGTTTCGGTTGGCCGGGTGCAGTCCGTGGGCCTCGATGCGCGGCGAGCACCTCGTCGGTGTCCCCGCCGAGCACCGCGCTCATGCCGGTGGGGGCGAGCGCGCACGCGGCGGCCATTTCGCGGCCTCGGACGGCTGCCAAGCCGATGGCGGACTCGGGGGAGAGCACTCCGGCGAGCGCGGCGGCTCCGATCTCGCCGACGCTGTGGCCGGCGACCACGCCCACGTCGTCGAGGGGCAGATGTTCGGCCGCGAGCAGCGCCGCCGCGACCAGCAGTGGCTGGGTTTTGGCGGTGTCGCGGATCTCGTCGGCGTCGGCGGTGACACCCAGATGGGTCAGATCTGTGCCACAGAGGGTGGACCACCACCGCAAACGCGGTCCGCTTTCAGGCAGTTCCAACCACGATGAGAGGAAACCTGGCTTCTGCGAGCCCTGGCCTGGGGCGAGAACGGCGAGCACGACAAGAACTCTGCGGGATCGGTGCGGTCCGTCTCTCCTCCGGCGTGGACCAAACCCTCCGACAAATGTTGTGGGGTTTCTACAAAAGATCGCCGGGTGAGCACCTGCGGGTGCTGCCGAAGGGAGACACAAAGGATGAAATCCACGCGTACGGGAATTCGCCGCCTGCTGGTCGCCAGCCAGCTCACGGCGGCCATCGCCACGGCAGCGGTGCTGGTCGCCGGCCAACCCGCCGAGGGGAGCGGGTTGACGCCCGACACTCCGCGGGCCGCGGTGCCCGGCAGCTATGTCGTCGTCCTGACCCCGGAGGCGCCGATCGGGGATCGCACGTTGATCGACCGGCTGGCTCGGCGGCACAACGCGACGATCACCCACCGCTTCGACACCGCCCTGCATGGTTTCGCGGCGCGGATGAGCCGGGCCGACGCCACGCGACTCGCGGTCGATCCGGCGGTGGCGCATATCGAGCAGGATCAGGTGGTGGGCACGCAGGGCGTCGAGCCGACACCGCCCTCATGGGGGTTGGACCGGGTGGATCAGCGCAATCTGCCGTTGAACCGGTCCTATGCCTTCGCGACGACCGCGTCAACCGTGCACGCCTACGTCATTGACACCGGGATGCGGACCACGCATAGCGACTTCGGCGGCCGGGCGACATGGGACTTCAACTCGATCGACGCCGTGAACACGGACTGCAACGGGCACGGCACCCACGTCGCCGGAATCATCGGCGGCGCCCGCTTCGGCGTCGCCAAGGCAGTGCGACTTCACGCGGTCAAAGTGCTCAATTGCTCCGGCTCCGGCACCGTCGCCAGCGTCATCGCGGGGATCGACTGGGTCACGGCCAACCACCAGTCACCCGCCGTGGCGAACATGAGTCTGGGCGGCGGCGCGAGCGCCGCGTTGGACGCCGCGGTGCGCAACTCGATCGCGAGCGGCGTCACGCACACCATCGCCGCCGGCAACTCCAACGCGGACGCCTGTGGTTCGTCACCGGCTCGGGTGAGAGAGGCGGTCACGGTCGGGGCGAGCACGATCGGCGACGGGCGTGCCTGGTTCTCCAATGTCGGTGCCTGCCTCGACGTGTTCGCACCCGGAGCGGAGATCACCTCGGCGTGGAACACCAGCGACGCGGGCGTCGCCACGCTCAGTGGCACCTCGATGGCGGCACCGCACGCGGCCGGCGTGGCCGCGCTCTATCTGCGGTCCCACGCTCGGGCGACGCCCGCCGAGGTGCGCGACCACCTGTTCATCAACGCGTCCGTGGGTCGACTCACCGGCGTTGGCATCGGCTCACCCAACCGGCTTGTCTTCGCACCCGATGCGCCCGTGCGGACCGGCGCCGACACGTTGCACGTGGGCCAGTCGCTGACGATCGGCCAGCTTCTGCGATCGGCCGAGGGAGACCACAAACTGGTTATGCAGGGCGACGGCAACCTTGTGCGTTATCAGGCTGGTTTCCCTCTGTGGTCAACGGGAACCCACCACCACGCCGGGTCGTGGGCGACGTTGAGCGTTGATGGCGACTTCGTCGTTCGGGCGCCGAGCGGAACACCGTTGTGGGCGACGAACACCGCGGGCAGTGGGGCCGACCGGCTGGTCCTTCGGTCGTCGGGACAGATTGTGCTGCTTCGCCCAGACGGGCATGTCGTCTGGCCGCGATGACGGGTCAGCCGTGCGCGTGGGGAGGCGCCGTGGGAGCCGGTGGATCAAGCCGTCCCACGGCGAGCGCCACCCGCAGGGCGAAGGCGTCCCGCGCCGATAGCGGCGACAGTCCGGTGATCTCGCCGACGCGGCGAAGTCGATAGCGCACCGTGTTGGGGTGCACGAAGAGGCCGCGGGCCGCGCTCTCCAGCACACCGCCGCAGGCGAAGAACTGGTCGAGTGTCTCGAGCAGTTCACCGCCGGCCCGGGCGACCGATCCGTAGACGTCCTGTCGCAGGATCCGGCGTGCGAGGGGGTCTCCGGCGAGTGTGCGCTCCGGGAGCAGATCGGCCGCTGCGGCGGGTCGGGGCGCGGAGGGCCAAGCCGGGGCGGCCCGATAACCAGCGAGGGCGGCCCGCACCGACTCGGTCGCTTCGTCCAATGTGGAGACAGTCGGGCCGACGATCACCGGGCCGTCGCCGAAGCTGCCGATCAGCCGAGCGGCCGCGTCGACCGGATCTTCGGCACCACCGAGCACGAGGATGAGCCGGGCACCGTGCACCCCGCCGAGAGCGTCGATGCCCATGCGTCGCGCCACCAGATGGGTGGTGTAGAGCACCGCGGCGCTCTCGCCTCCGGGCGAATGCCCGACGATGGCCGACACCGGCGACCGGTCGTTCCACCCTAGGGCGGCCGCGCGGCTGACCAGTTCGTCGCCGGTGTCGCCGCGCAGCAGCGCGTCGACGATCTGGGCCTGCAGTCGGGCGTCCCAGGTGCCCCGGGACTCGGCCGCCCGGGCATAGACGCGGGCGGCGCTGAACGCGACCTCCCGGGAGAAGCGCAGAATCCCGTCGGTGACGAGGCGTTCCTCGCCTGGCGCGGCGAGGCCCGGAAGGTGTTCCTCGACGACGTCGATGGTCACCTTGATGAGTTGCACTGTCTGCTGCAGGCTGATCGAGCGGGCCAGGGTGCGGGGCGCCGCGTCGAAGATCTCGTCCGAGACCTCGAGGGAACCGTGCCGTTCGCCACGCCGCAGCCAGTCGACGAAGGACCGCACGCCGGCCTGCGCGACGAGCATGATCCAGGACCGCTGGTCGGCGGGGAGAAGCCGGAACCACGGCAGCTGCTCGTCCATTCGGGCCACACTCGCGGTGGCGAGTGATCCAGCCGCCCGCTCGATCGCTCGTACGCTCGCGGTTGCCCCACTGCGGTCAGAGTCGCTCAACGTCTGTCAGGGTATGTCACGATTCGGCCCCGGCGCTCGCGTCCGGCCGCACAGCGTCTCGGATGATCCGCAGCGCGGTCAACATCGACTCCCACTGGTCGTCGTCAACGTGGCGGGTGACCCAATGGTCGATCATGTCGAGGTGCCCGGGCACGACAGCGTCGAGGCGGGCGAGTCCGGCCTCGGTCACGCTGGCGAACAGGCCCCGGCGGTCGGTGGGGCAGGCGCGGCGTTCGACAAGCCTGTCGCGCTCCAACCGGTCGACCACCCGGGTGATGCCGCTCGTGGTGAGCAACGTCTGTGCCGCCAGGTCGCTCATGCGCAACGCGTGGCCCGGGGTGCGGGCGAGGCGAAGCAGAACCTCGAACTCGGGCGGAGCGAGGTGGTGCTCGGCGAGCTGCACGGCGAACCGTTGCTGCAGGCCGCCCCACACCTCGCCAAGCAGGCCCATCGCGGTGATGCGGGCGTCGCCGTAGGGCGAGTCGGGTTCCTCGGCGCGAAAGCCGTTCTCGCCGACCTCGGCGGGAGAGGATTGAGGTGTCACGCAGCCCACTCTACCTCCACTTGACGAGAGGATAATTGCTCTGCGTATAGTTGCAACCGCAAAGAAGTCTCCGGGACGCGTTCCCGGCATCCGTCAGGAGTGAGATCATGACCGTCAGCACCCGCATCGTCGACGAGTTGACCATCCCCACACCCGGCGCGTTCGCGATCGATGTCGCGCACACCCATGTCGGATTCGTGGCGCGTCACCTCGTCGTGAGCAAGGTCCGCGGTTCGTTCGGCGAGGTCAGTGGAACGATTACCGTCGCCGAGGACCCGCAGTCGTCCGCCGCCGACGTCACCATCGGAGCGGCGAGCATCTCGACCGGCTCGGCGGACCGCGACGCCCACCTGCGCAGTGCGGACTTCCTCGACGTCGAGACCTATCCCAACCTCACCTTCCGGTCGACCAGAGTGGTGCGCCAGTCGGGTTCGCGGTTTACGCTCGCCGGCGACCTCACCATCCGCGACGTCACCCGTGAGGTCGAGCTCGCGGTGGAATATGACGGTGTCGTCGACAGCCCGTGGGGTGCGCAGGTCGTCGCCTTCACCGCGAGCACCGAGATCGACCGGGAGGCCTTCGGCATCACCTGGAACCAGGCGTTGGAGGCCGGCGGATTCGTCGTCGGCAAGCACGTCAAGGTCGAGATCGCCATCGAGGCGGTCCGACAGGGCTGAGCCCTCCTGCAGACATCGTGATGGGGTGGCACACCGCGAGGTGTGCCACCCCATCACTGCTGAATCGGGTCAGACCGCTCGCAGCCGGGCCAAGGTGCGCTCGCGTCCCAGCACCTCGAGCGACTCGAACAGCGGCAAGCCCACCGCCCGCCCGGTGACCGCGACCCGCACGGGGGCCTGCGCCTTTCCGAGCTTGAGACCGTGCGCCACCGCGACCTCTTCGAGGGCCGTCTTGAGCGGCGCAGCCTCCCAGGCCGTCACCGCGTCGAACGCCGTGATGGCGTCGGCGAGCAGCCCCGGCGGGCCGGGCACCGACTTCGCCCACGCGGCTTCGTCGACGGCCGGGGCGTCGAGAAAGAGGAAATCCACTGCGGCCACGATCTCGCTGAGCACCGCCACCCGGGTCTGCGCGAGCGGCGCGACGGCGGCGAAGGCGGCGGGGTCATAGGCGTCCTCGCCCCACGGGGCCACCCGTACCCCTCGGATCGTGCCTGTCAACCACGGCTGGCACGCCTCGATGAACGCCTCGACGCTCAACGCCCGGATGTATTCGCCGTTGAACGACCGCAGCTTCTTCTCGTCGAAGAAGGCCGGTGACGGGTTGACCTGCTCCAACCGAAACTCGTCTTCGATCGTCGGCCAGGGCACGATCTCCCGGTCGCCGCTGGGCGCCCAGCCGAGAAGCATCAGATAGTTGCGCATCGCGTCGGGAAGGTATCCCTCGTCGCGATAGTCCTCCAACGCCACCTTGTCTCGTCGTTTGGACAGTTTCTGACGTTTCTCGTTGACGACCACCGGCACGTGCGCCCAGACCGGGGGTGTGTGACCGAGGGCCTGCCACAGCAATTGCTGTTTGGGCGTGTTGGGCAGGTGCTCTTCGGCGCGGATCACGTGGGAGATCTTCATCGTGATGTCGTCGACGACATTGGCGAGCAGAAAGACGGGCGAGCCGTCGCCGCGGGCGATGACAAAGTCCTCGATGAGCGCGTTGTCGAAGGTCGGCGTGCCGCGGATGAGGTCGACGACCGTCGTCTGACCCGTGTCGGGGGTGCGGAACCGCAGCGCCCGCCCATCGCCTGGGCCGAGGTCGCGGTCACGGCAGAAGCCGTCGTAGCCCCGAAACGAGGTGCCGGTGCGAGCCTGGACGTCCTCGCGTGAACAGTCGCAATAATAGGCCTGGCCACCGTCGTAGAGCCGGGTGGCGGCGGCGGTCTGCTCCTCGGCGTTGTCCGACTGGAGATACGGGCCCTCGTAGGTGCCTCGATCGATGCCGATCCACGCGAGCGCCGAGAGGATGCCCTCGATCCACTCCGGCCGGTTGCGGGACGCGTCGGTGTCCTCGACGCGCAACACGAAGACGCCGTCGTGCTGTTTGGCATAGATCCAGTTCTGGAGGGCGGAGCGGGCTCCGCCGACGTGGAACATTCCAGTGGGAGAGGGGGCGAACCGCACACGTACTGTCACGATCGTCAGCCTAGACGAGTGGCCCGTGAGGCCGTTCATGAGTTTCGGTCCACGTGGCGATGGGCTATCTTCTCCCGTACGGCACATGAGTGCGGCGGCACGCGCCTGGCGCAAAAGCCGCTTATAACGCAAATCGCGGGCGAGTGGCCGTGATTTGCCGTCCAGGACACCGACGTTGTCGCAGGCACCCGCTACTGTGGAGCCGACCTCGCGTAGTTGTCTGGTCAATCGTTCATAACGTGCCAACTGGTCACACGTAACGGGGAGGAGTTGCGATGGGGCGGAAAAACTTTTCGGAGCGGGCAGCACGTCGACTAGGCGCCGGCCTGTCGACTCGCCGAGGCTGGCGCGCGGCCGGGGCAGTCGCGGTGGTGCTCGCGGTCGGGCTCACCGCCGCCTGTGGTTCGGGCGGTGTGAAGTGGCGCGCGGCCGGCAGCACGGGCGATGGGGACGCGCCAAGCACCTCGTCCCCGCAGAGCGCCCAGCTCACGCTGTCACACACGGCCGATGCGAAGAACGTGTCGCCGGCCGATCCGGTCACGGTGCAGATCTCCAACGGCTCACTCGAGACTGTCAGCCTCACGAACTCGACCGGCAAGCAGGTGCGCGGCGAGTTCGACGCCGAGAAGAAGGCGTGGCGCAGCACCGAGGAACTCGGGTTCGGCAAGAAATACACCGTCGTCGCCGCGGGCGCGGGCACCGACGGGAAGCGTCTCGAGGAGACGCGCACCTTCACGACCGTGTCACCGCGCAATTTCACCCTGCCCTATCTGCGGGCCAACGTGGGCACGCTGCTCAACGGGCAGACCTTCGGCGTCGGTCAGCCGGTCGTCGTGTGGTTCGACGAAGCGATCAGTGATCGAGCCGAGGCGGAACGTAGCCTGACAGTCACGGCCGAGCCGGCCGTCGAGGGTGCGTGGCGGTGGATGGACAACCGCGAGGTGCACTGGCGGCCCAAGGAATACTGGCCCGCGAACACCAAGGTCACCGTCGAAGCGAACGTGTATGGCAAGAAGCTCGGCGACGGGCTCTATGGCCAGGACAACGTGAAGGCCACGTTCAACATCGGGAAGTCGAAGATCGCCATCGCCGACGCGAAGACCCATCACATGAAGGTCTATATCGACGGCCAGCAGGTGACGACGATCTCGGGCAAGAACGTCAGCGCGGGCATCCCGATCAGCATGGGCAAGGGCGGAAGCGAGCGCAGCCCCACCGGGCAGGTGATCGACTTCCGGACATTCAGCGGGCCGCACATCATCACGCTCAAATACGATGTCTATCGGATGACGTCGGCGAGCTACGGCATCACCGACAAGAAGTCGCCGAACTTCTACGATGAAAAGATCAAGAAGTCGATGCGCATCAGCGAGTCGGGTGAGTTCGTCCACCTGCGCGACTGGAGCACCTGGCAGATGGGCAAGCAGAACACCTCACACGGCTGCGTGAACATGGGGGCTCCCTATATTCACTGGTTCTTCAGCACCTTCGGAGCTGGTGACGTCGTCGACATTCGCAACACCGGCAAGACATTGCCGCTGCGGGACGGGCTCGGCGACTGGACCATGCCGTGGGATGAGTGGCTCAAGGGCAGCGCGCTGAGCTGAGCGATGGTGGACACCCGACCGCCGGGTGAACCTGAGACGAGATACACGTGTGGCCGACGGCTATCAAGCCGTCGGCCACACGTTCGTTGTATGTCAGGACTCCCCGCCGGTCTCTCCGACGGGGGCGGCGGTGACATCCTCGATGGCGTATTTGCGGGCGGCTTCGGCCGGCACGTGCGTCGGCACCGCGCCGGCGCTCGCGAGCTGACGCAGCGCCGCGACGACGATGGTCTGCGCGTCGACGTGGAAGTGCCGACGCAGCGCGTGCCGGGTGTCCGACATGCCGAACCCGTCCGTGCCGAGCGAGGTGTAGTCGCTGGGCACCCATCGCGCGATCAGGTCGGGAACCGCCCGGATGAAGTCGGAGACCGCCACGACCGGCGCCGTCGACTCGCCCAATGCCTGGGTGACATAGGGCACTCGGGCCTGCTGGTCGGGGTGCAGCAGGTTCCATTCCTCACAGGTGACGGCTTCGCGACGCAGCTCGGTCCACGATGTGGCCGACCAGACCTCGGCGGCGACCCCCCAGTCCTGCGCGAGCAGCTGTTGTGCGCCGAGCGCCCACTGCATGCCGGAGCCCGACGCGAGGATGCGCGCCGTCGGCGCGGGCGCCTTGTCGGGAGTGCGCACGTCGGGGGCCGGTGCATAGCGATAGAGCCCCCGCAACAGTCCGTCGACGTCGAGGCTGTCCGGTTCGGCGGGTTGCACGATGGGCTCGTTGTAGACCGTGAGGTAGTAGAAGACGTTCTCCGGCTTCGGACCGTACATGCGGTGCATGGCCTGCTCGGTGATGTGCGCGAGCTCGAACGCGAAGGCCGGGTCATAGGCGACAACCGCCGGGTTGGTGGCCGCGATGAGCAGTGACTGTCCGTCTTCGTGTTGCAGCCCCTCACCGTTGAGGGTGGTGCGCCCGGCGGTGGCGCCGAGCAGGAAACCGCGCGCCATCTGGTCGGCGGCGGCCCACAGCCCGTCGGCGGTGCGCTGGAACCCGAACATCGAATAGAAGATGTAGATCGGGATCATCGGCTCGTCGTGTGTGGCGTAGGCGGTGCCGGCCGCGGTGAAGGAGGCCACTGATCCCACCTCGTTGATGCCTTCGTGCAGGATCTGTCCATGGGTCGATTCCCGATAAGACAGGAACAGCTCACGGTCGACCGGCGTGTATAGCTGCCCGTGCGGGGAGTAGATCTTCTGCGTGGGAAACAGCGAGTCCATGCCGAAGGTGCGGGCCTCATCGGGGATGATCGGCACCCATCGCGCCCCGGTGGCGGGGTCCTTCATAAGGTCCTTGAGCATTCGGACGAACGCCATCGTGGTGGCGACCTTCTGCTTGCCGGAGCCCCGTTTGATGTCACCGAAGGTCTCGGTGGGGGGCAGCGACAGCGGGACCGCGGTGGTGCGACGAGAGGGCACGAAACCGCCGAGGGCGGTTCGACGCTGGCGCAGATATTCGATCTCGTCGGACTTCTCCCCGGGGTGGAAATACGGCGGGGCGTAGGGGTCGGCCTCCAATGTGGAGTCGGGGATGTCGAGATTGAGTCGATCCCGGAAGGCCTTGAGGTCGGTGAGGGTCAGCTTCTTCATCTGGTGAGTAGCGTTACGTCCCTCGAAACTCGACCCCAGCGTCCAGCCCTTGATGGTCTTGGCGAGGATGACCGTCGGCTGCCCGGTGTGTTCGGTCGCAGCCTTGTAGGCCGCGTAGAGCTTGCGGTAGTCGTGACCGCCGCGCTTGAGGTTCCAGATCTCGTCGTCGGTGAGCGGCTCGACCATCCGCCGGGTGCGCGAGTCGCGGCCGAAGAAGTGCTCCCGCACATATGCCCCGGACTCGGCCTTGTAGGTCTGGTAGTCGCCGTCGGGTGTGGTGTTCATGAGGTTGACCAGGGCGCCGTCGGTGTCCTGAGCGAGCAGCGGGTCCCACTCCCGGCCCCAGATCACCTTGATGACGTTCCAGCCAGCTCCCCGGAAGAACGCCTCGAGCTCCTGGATCACCTTGCCGTTGCCGCGCACCGGGCCGTCGAGGCGCTGCAGGTTGCAGTTGATCACGAACGTGAGGTTGTCCAGTTCGTCCCGGGCGGCGAGGCCGATCGAGCCGATGGTCTCCGGCTCATCCATCTCGCCGTCGCCGAGGAACGCCCAGACCCGCTGGTCGGAGGTGTCCTTGATGCCACGGTGCTGCAGATAGCGGTTGAACCGGGCCTGATAGATGGCGTTGAGGCCGCCCAGACCCATCGACACCGTGGGGAATTCCCAGAAGTCCGGCATCAACCGGGGGTGGGGATAGGACGGCAAGCCGCGCACGCGGCCGTCGACTCGGTGAGACAACTCCTGGCGGAACCCGTCGAGCTGCTCCTCGCTGAGCCGGCCCTCGACGAAGGCTCGGGCATAGATGCCGGGTGACGCGTGCCCTTGAAAGAAGATCTGGTCACCGCCGCCCGGGTGGTCCTTGCCCCGGAAGAAGTGGTTGAAACCAACCTCATAGAGGCTCGCCGAGCTGGCATAGGTGGAGATGTGACCGCCGACGCCGATGCCGGGACGCTGCGCCCGGTGCACCATGATCGCCGCGTTCCATCGAATGTAGGCGCGAAGCCGGCGTTCGACGGCTTCGTCTCCCGGGAACCATGGTTCGCGTTCGGAGGGGATGGAGTTGATGTAGTCGGTGGTGGTGAGCGGTGGGACACCGACTTGCCGCTCGCGAGCCCGCTCCAGCAGGCGGAGCATGACGTATCGGGCGCGTTGCCGGCCCCGCTCGTCGATGACGCCGTCGAGCGAGTCGATCCACTCCAACGTCTCGTCGGGGTCGATGTCAGGCAGTTGGCTCGGCAGTCCATCACTAATCACCGGGCGCTTGCGTTCGGTGGCCACAGGCGTTCCTTCGCACGGTCGGTTGGTCGTTCCATCTGTCATCCTGCCCCGTGGACGCCCCAGCCGTCACGTCAACGCCCGGCCGTCGACAATCGAGGAGTTCAGCCATGGTGCGCCAACCGGGAATAATGTGACGGTGACCACCCCCCAGGAACTCGATGACCGGTTCCGTGCCGCGATCGCCGACCTCGCGCAAGGCAGCCCACCCGAGCCCGCCAGCGACACGATCGAACCTCTGACCGGCGAACAGCTGCGCGACCTGTTCGACGCCCAACTCGCCAGTCGGCACCTCGACCTCGCCGCACGCTGGTTGCGAGGATTCGGCGAGGGATTCCACACCACCGCCTCCGCCGGTCACGAGGGCACGGCGGCCGTCGCGGCCGTGTTGCGGCCCACCGACCCGGCGCTGCTGCACGCGCGGTCAGCCGCGTTCTATTGCGCGCGGGCCGCGCAGGTCAGCGGCGTGGACCCCGTGCGTGATGTGATCGCCGGCGTCGTCGCCGTCACCACCGAACCGATCGCCGGCGGCCGAGCCAAGGTCTTCGGCCGAGCCGATCTAGCGGTCGTGCCGGTCACCTCGACCAGCGGAACCCATCTCGTCCGGGCCGTCGGATTGGCCTATGCGATCGAACACCCGCCACCGCTCACCCCGCCCTCCAGCGAGGCCGGCCCCCACGCCGGCCGGAACGCCGATGTGGGGGCCGGCCTCGCGCCGGCCAGCGGCGCACCGACGCGGTGGGCGGCCGACGCGATCGTCGCCTGCACGTTCACCGACGATCAGATCGACCACCCGGCGGTGCGCGCCGCACTGGCCGGGGCCGCCTGGTTCGCCCACTCCGCCGTGCCGCTGCCCCTGCTGCTCGTCTGCGAGGAGTCAGCCCCCGGCGTCGGCGACCCGGACCCGCAGGGCTGGGTCGCCGCGTCCCTGACGGCACAGCCGGAGGTGCGGCGCTTCACCGCCGACGGTGGCGATCTCGTGGAGACGAGCGTGGTCGCGGCCCAAGCCGTCGCCTGGGTGCGCCGCCAACGTCGGCCCGCGGTGCTGCATCTGCGAACCGCCCACTTGCTCACCGACGACCCTGGCGGCCGAGGCGAGACGCGTCGCGACCCGGCCATCGCACATCGCGACCCCGTCATCGCCACCGCGCGTCGGTTGGCCGCAGCCGGCGAACAGGCGGCCGAGGAGATCCTCGCCCGCTATGACCAGGTGGGCTGGCGGGTGCGCCGGATCGCCGAGGAGGTGCTCGCCGAGCCGAGGCTGCAGACGGTCAACGAGATCGTCGCGAGCCTCGCCCCGCGTCGCCCAGCGCGGGCCGCGCGAGCGATCGCCCACGCGGCCGACGCGCTGGGCGGATCGGACCGGGACCGTCGGACCGAGGTCTTCGGGGCGGTGCTGCCCGAACACGCCGGCCCCCTGACCCTCGCCCAGACCATCGCCGCGAGCCTCACCGACGCCCTACTCGCGCACCCCGAGATGGTGATCGTCACCGACCCTCGGGGGACCGCCGACGAGGGTGGGACGGGTCACGGACGGAGTGCGGCAGCGGGCCGGCGACGACCGGTTCATCGACACGGTCGGCGGGCCAGTGGGAGTGGTGGGGCTGGCGGCCGGCGTGGGGCTGGGCGGCCTGCTTCCCGTACCCCAGATCTCGTCTGTGGCTGACCTGCACCAGGCCGCTGACCTGCTGCGTGCTGAGGTCGGCCCGTTGCGATTCTTCTCGCAGGGCGCGTTTCGCAACCCGATGGTGATCAGGGTTGGCGGTCTGACCCACCCCGACACCCCCGGTGAACGGGTGCGCGACGACCACTCGGTCGCGCTGTTGCGCGACATTCCCGGGCTGATCGTCGCGGTCCCGTCCGGGGCCGCAGACGCCGGCCCGCTGCTGCGTGCCTGCGTGGCGACGGCGCGAGTCGACGGCGCGGTCTGCGTCTTTGTCGAACCCACCGGGCTCTATGACACCCGCGACCTGCACCACGACGGTGATGATCTGTGGCTGGCGCCCTATCCCGAGCCCCGGCAGTGGTCGATCGAGCACGCCATGGTCGGCCGGGCCCGCGTCCACGGCGCCGGGGAACACCTGACGATCATCACCTTCGGCTCGGGGGTCCGGTTGAGCCTGCGTGTCGCGGCTCGACTCGCCGATCAAGGCGTCGGGACTCGCGTGGTCGACCTGCGGTGGCTGGCGCCGCTGCCGGCCGCCGACATCGTGCGCGAGGCCAGCGCCACCGGACGGGTCCTTGTCGTCGACGAGACCCGTCGCGGCTGCGGGGTCGCCGAGGGTGTGCTGGCCGTGCTCATCGACGCGGGCTACGTCGGAGCGGCGCGCCGGGTCGCCGCGAGCGACTCCTATCCCGCGCTCGGACCGGCCGCCGCCACCCTCTTCATCTCCGAAACCGCGATTGAGCAGGGTGCCCGCTCCCTTCTGGGCGTTTGAGGCCGTATCTTCACTGGTAAGACGGTGCGTCACGGCGTGCGACGTGCCACCACCGATATACAGGAACCGGGTGCGCCCACAACGCGCCGACCAGCAGGTCCGGCGAGGCGGGAGCCACGCACCACCACAACGAGGAGGGCATTCAACAGTGAGCGCGACCGCGGGCCAGGCCGACGGCGTACGCAGTCCGGCGGACCGGCTCGGGATCGAGTCGGGCATGGTCGTGATGGAGATCGGGTACGACGACGACGTCGACGAGGAGCTCCGCGACCGCCTGACGGACCGGATCGGGGAGTTCGTCGACGAGGACACCGACGAGGTGGTCGACGTCGTGCTGCTGTGGTGGCGCGACGGTGACGGCGACCTGGTCGACACACTCGTCGACGCGTTGGGGCCGCTCGCCGACAACGGCGTGGTGTGGCTGCTCACCCCCAAAGCGGGTCGGGACGGACACGTCGAACCGAGCGAGATCACCGAATCGGCGCCGACGGCCGGCCTGGCACAGACATCGACGGTGAGCGCGGGCCGGGACTGGAGCGGAGCCCGGCTGGTGGCACCCCGGGCGTCGCGCAGCAAACGCTGAGGCCCGGAAAAGTCGGACGCATCGCCCCGGCCCACTCGGGCCGGGGCTAGATGCCACACGTCCACGGTGCCCCACACCGCGTGTCGCCCGCCGCTGCGCGCGTCCGCCCCGCCATCGACGTAGGGTTGCCTCAGTCGACCGTCGATGCCGTCGCGGTCGACGCCGGACAGATTTCGCGAGGAGAGCAGATGGCGATCGAGGTAGGCGTCGAAGCGCCCGACTTCGTCCTGAAAGACCAGAACAACCAGGAGATCCGACTTTCGGACTTCCGCGGTGACAAAAACGTGATGATCGTGTTCTATCCACTCGCCTTCACCGGCACGTGCCAGGGCGAACTCTGCTCCGTGCGGGACAACCTCGGCGACTTCGTCAACGACACCACCCAGGTGCTCGCGGTCAGCGTCGACTCGCCGTTTAGTCACAAGGTGTGGGCCGAGCGGGAAAACTACCAGTTCCCGCTGCTCGCAGACTTCTGGCCGCACGGCGCCGTCGCCCAGGCATATGACGTCTTCGACGCCGAGAAGGGGTTCGCCAACCGCGGCACCTTCATCATCGACATGGCGGGCATCGTGCGATTCGCCGAATGCAACGGCCCCGGCGAGGCCCGTGATCAGAACGCGTGGCGGGCCGCGCTCGCCGCCCTCTGACACAACACAACCACCGGGAAACCCAAACCCATGCGGTACGCTGTGCGCCGCCGGCAACCACAGCGTGGCTCACCCCCGTCGTTTTCGTCGCGGGGTGCGCAGTGGCCACAGGTTTCCGGGCGCGTAGCTCAGTGGTAGAGCTCTCGCCTTACAAGCGAGCGGTCGCAGGTTCGAGACCTGCCGCGCCCACCGCGTGTGACCCCGTGGGCTTCTGGCTCGTCAGGCAGCGGGTCGGATCGACACGGAGGACCATCGAATCCCGTCGTCTGTCGACTGTAGGCAATAGGTTCCAGCGAGCCACAATCGACCGTCCACGATGGATAGTGTGCCGTGGGTCGGTCCGAACTCGTGGGTTGGCGCCGGGACCTTGACCGGCACGAACCCGTCGGCCGTCTCCCGATATATCTCCCACGCGGTCGAGACGAAGACCGAGCCGAGGAACCGCACGACCGAAAGAACTGGGTCGGCGGGCCCGAACGGTCCGCGCACCGAGCCGATCTCGGCCACGCCGTCGCGAGTACCGGCGAGAATGGTGCCCTCGGAGGTGGTTGCCAGGATCTCGTCGTCGGAGGTGACAGCGACGCACACCACCGATTCGAGCCGCGGACGCGATCGTGACGGCGTCGCGGCGGGCAGCTCACGTCGGGTGGCGAAGCGCCGAAGGACGGTCCAGCTGTCGTCGCCGGGTGACGCGACATAGAGACCGCTGCCGCCGACCACGAGCGATCCGTCCGACAATGCGGCGACGCGGATGACGCCTCCCGGGACGGCCGACACTGGGCCGGCCGACACCGTGCCGAACGGCACACAGCGAAAACCGTCGGCCTCACGAATGAGTTCACACACTTGATCCCGGGCGCGAAGCCCGGTCACGCCGAACAGTCGACCTCCATGCGAGACGACGTGACACAGGCCAACGCCACGGGGATGCAGAATCGCAACGCTCCGCCACTGCCCGCCATCACGAACGGCGAACGCCTCGCCCGACTGGCTCAGGACATGATCGACCGTCGCCACCATTCGACCGGCGAAGGGGAGTGGCTGCTTGCTCCAGACGCCGTTCGCGTGAACGAGAACGCGGTCGTTGTCGATGACCCAGTCGACATCATCATCGGACATGAGATCCAAGAGCCGACTGTCGTCATACGGCTTCGACCAGTCCGACTCGTCCCAGTCTTCGGCCACGGCGCTCGCGGGAAATGGCCAAGGCCTGAGATAGCCTGCGAGAAGCGTGATTCGCTCACCGTCTCGCGCCGCGTCGGCGATACGCATCCTGATGGTGTCGAGTCCGGCCACGCGGATCAGAATAGGCGCTCACGGTATGGGTGCTGGCGCCCCCACTTCTCCTCCCACCGCACCAATGCCGCCTGCCACTCGAAAAGATCCGGACGGAGGTCTCGGATCAGATCTCTCTCCGTGCGATGTGTGCGTGTCAGGTGGCGCATGTGTCGGTCCATAATTACCTAACTATCTGGATATCTGGAGGCGAAAGTGAAGCCAACTACGGGTGTTCTCCTGTGGATTGCCGCCACCACAGGCGCTGTCGCTGCGGTGATATCCGCCTTCCGCGACGTGCGAGAAGGTATGGGTGTGGGGGCAGGTGCGCTCGTTTTCGCTCTGCTTGCGGTGTTGGAGGGCAGGCGTGCGAGATCGCCTAAGTCCTGATCCCCGGACGAAGGCCGCGGTGACGAATGGTTCGTCCCGCGCCCGCCTCGCCTACTCGGCGCCAGTGGCAGGGGAGATGGTTTGTGCGAGGCAGGCAGGTAGGAACTACTGTCGCTTCACAGTCACGTTGCCGAATGAAGGAAGCTCGGTGGGTGCGTCGTCTGTTATCCACGCATATTCTACGGCCGCGAGGGCTCCGTTCGAGATCCAAATAATGAGTTCGCCGACATAGTCGCCCAGTGAGTTATGCACGTCAATGTTGATTGGCAGTACGCCGTCGCCAACTGGCGCGCGAGGCGCGTCTACTGGGACGCCTATGTCGATACTTGGCGATGCTCCTGACCAGTTTCTGATCACGAAAGCGGCACCGAGTTGGTTTCGAAGTTCACGAGAACCGGGAAAATCTAGACTGAAAATCGCAACAAGGAGGTTGTGTTCGCCGGCAGTCAGCGGACGTTTTGACTGGGCTCCGGCGCTTCGCACGAGCTCGTCAGGCATGTGACTAGCCAACAAATGTCGGACGGAGCCAAATCGCCGCGATAGACCCTCGCCACACTCCGATGGCGACATCGTCAGCTATCTGGATCGCAGATTCGTCTTCGAAGTCATGCCTCGCGATCCTCAACCATCCTTGTCGGGAGTCGAATTCAACACGCCATTTGCTATTCCGGGACAATGAAAGGCTAATGCCTGGCTCAAGATTGTTCCGCTCTTCAAGACGTATCATGCCTGGCCTCAATATGGGATGAGGCAGTTCCAGCCCGTCCCATGACTTTTCAGGAAGATAACCCCATGCGAATAGTAGCTCGCCAGTCTCGACACCAATCTCAAGGCGTAAAGTATCGACTACGAGGCTGGTAACTCCCTCGCTACCTACCCGCCGCTCGAGTTCTTCGGGGTCCAGCACCTCGTACGCGAAGCTATATTCGCCGGCACGGTAGAGCAGCTTGCCGGCCAACGGAGTTCCGGGAGATGTCTGGATCGTAGAGATCATGCTGCTTTCGGCGTACCTCATGGATCTTTCTTGAGAAATAGCGCGATGCCATGCGATGGGCGTCGATCGGACCATATCTCGGTCCGGTCGTTCCCGCGCGACACGCGTGCTCTCGCTCGGCCTCGGTGGGCGGCCGATAGTCGTCGGAGGCCGGGTTCCACCCGATCTCGTCGTGTTCGACGGGTACGGCGTACGTGGGGTCAGAGACGGCGATGTTTCCGCGAGAACAACGCCCAACGGTTCGTGGTTATAGTCGCCGCATGACACTGTCCGACGCGGAAGTGGCGGTCGCGGCCGCAGAAGCGGGAGCCGTGGTCGCCCGTGCCCGATACGGCGGGTCACTCGCGCGAATCGACAAGGCGGCACTGGACTTCGCGACCGACGCCGATATCGACGCCGAGAAGGCGATCCTCGAGGTGCTTCGGGCACACCGGCCGCACGACGCCTATCACGGCGAGGAACTTGGAGTGTCGGGCAGCGAGTCAGCCGACCGCGCCTGGCTCATCGATCCCCTCTGCGGCACGGCGAACTTCGCCGCCCGCACACCGCTGGTCGCAGTCAACGTGGCGTTGCGTGATCGGGGCGACATCACCGCGGCCGCCTCCGCCGACCCGTTCGCCGGCGAAGTCTTCTGGACCGACGGTCACACCGCGCGGGTTCGCCACGACGGCCGGGACAGTCCGCTCGCCCCGTCGGCCGTGACCCGGCTGGTCGACGTCAACCTCGACAGCCCGCACCCCGATCCCCACGACCTTCACGCCTTTCGGATGATCGCAAGCCCGGCCTTTGCGGCGGCCTTTCGCCCCCGGGTCGTCTCCACGACCCTGGCGCTCGCGTGGGTCGCGGCCGGTCGGCACGCCGCATATGTGACCGACGGCGACCTTCGGGACAGCGTCCACTTCTCCAGCGGCATCGCGTTGTGCCGCACGGCCGGCTGTGTGGTCACGGGACTTCGGGGGCAACCACTCCACACGGGGATCGGTGGGCTGGTGGCCGCTGCGGACGACGAAACCCACGCCGCACTGATCGCGATCATCGACCGGCAGTTCACGTCGTAGGTCGACCAACGCGGGGCGGACGAGAGGACGGGACGTGGCCGACATTCAGGACGAAGCCGCCTCACGCCGGCTGATTGTCGGTGCGCTGCTGTTGGCGGTCGGGTGGGGCACCGTCGGGGCGTTGGTCGACCCGAGAGGCCATTGGGCGCGGGGGCTTGTCGTGCTCGTGTCCTTGTTGTTCCTCGGGGCGTCGATTGTCTTCACGGCGTTGTCGCAGCGGCGCTCCCGCATGGCGGCCTTCGTCGTGCGCGAAGGTCATGGGTTTATCGCTCCACTCAGCCGTGACGCCGTCCACCTTGTCGTGGGGCAGATTTTGATGTTCGGGGTTCTCGGAGGCAAGGCCATCGCCTCGTGGCTCGGCGCCGCCGGGGAGCCGGCGGCGCACACGGTGATCGACCAACTGGCGAAGGTTGGATCGATGGCTGTGTTCGTCGGCATCGCGTTCGCGTCGACGCTGGTTGCCGCCGCGCTCCGAGGGATGCCACGCGTCGAGCTCACACCACACGGAATCACCGAGCTCTCAGGGTTGGGGCGTCGCACGACCGCGTGGGAGGCGCTTGGGCCCGGGCTGCCCCGAATCGGGTCTCGCGGGTTCACCCTGACGCTGGCTGTCGATCGACCCGAGCTGATTGTCCGACGTGGATTGATCGCGAGTTCGCGGCGAATGGAGATGAACCTCTTTTTAGTGGCTTCTCGCGCCAGCTTTCTCGCCGGGGCAATCAGGCACTATGTCGAGCGGCCCGACCGGCGGGCGGCCATCGGAACCCGCGCCGAATATGACCGTCTGTGGGCTGAGCTGTCGGGCGCTATCGACTGTGGACACGCGTCGCGCCATAATGGCCGACATGCCCTCGACCGTCCCGCTATCGACCGATGACTCCCGTGACGACGCCCGGTGCCGAGCAGCTCATCGTGCCGCGCTCGATCACGTGCTCGCCCTGGTCGCAGGCTCTCCACACTGCCATGTGAGCCTGGTGTTGCGGGGCAGTGTGGGCATGCTCGCGTGGGTCGGGGACCGTGCGCGCGAACCCGTCGACATCGACTGGGTGGTGCGGTCGGATCAGGTCGTGGCCCGCGATGACCTCGACCCGTACCCATATCTTGACCGGATCGACCAGGCCCAGATCTGGCCGGAGATCGCCCACGGCGCCGGCCGGGGTCAGATGTGGACGTTCGAGGACTTCGACACCGGTGGGATGCATCCGTTGCTCCCGCCGGAGGGCCTGCATTGGCTGTCGGAGGAGGAGTCCAGGCAGTGGCGGTCGGAGGGAAACCAGCGGTTGACGGAGTTTCGCGAGGTCGACGACGTGATCGACCTCGTGCGGGCGTCGCCGCAGGCGGCCGACGGGACGATCCTCGACGCCGCCGCCGTGCGAAGAACCGACCTGGGAGGTGACTATGACGTGGCGGGCGGCGTGCGACTTGTCTTTCCATGGCGCGCCGCCGACGGGCTCTCCGGCACGCTGCAGACCGACTTTGCCTATGACGAGACTCTGCCCGAACCCCCGGTGCTCGCCACCGTGCCGGGTGGTGCCGGACGACCGCCGGTGACCGTGTGGGCCGCGAATCCCTTCGTCTCGCTCGCGTGGAAGCTTCGATGGCTCGGCGACGATCAACTGACCAAGGGAATTTCTGCGGGAAAGGACCTCTATGACGCGGTGCTGCTCGCCGAGCTGGTCGGAACCGGAATGTCTCGACGCGTTCGGCGGGCGACGCTGGACCGTCTCGACGACCGGGGTGTGCTCGTGCCCGATATGGTGCGCACGTGGCGTGTCGAATGGGAGTCGTTTCAGCACGAGCACCCGTGGGTGCGAGGCGACGCCGCCGAGTGGCTCGAGCGCCTAGCCGCGACCCTGAGGTGAGCCATCAGCCGTTGGTGGGCGCCGAGACATAGCCTCCGCGCCCACCGCGTACACATGGGTGGTCTTATGTTGTGGTTTCAGTGGGCCGGCTGTGCCGTCATCCCGTGATCGGCCAGGTAGGCGTCGACGGCGTCCTGGGTCTTTCCACCGTAGACACCGTCGACCGTGCCGGGGTTGTAGCCGGCGGTCTTAAGGTCCTGTTGCAGTTGGCGCACCGCCGACCCGCGACTGCCCTTGTGCAGAGCGCCGATCGCCTGGGCGATCTCCTGGTCGGCCTGCTGATAGCGGTCGGCGACCGTGACGAGTCCCTCGGCCGCCTTCGTGAGATAGGTCTTGGTGCCGGTCAGGCGTCGATCAACCCAGGCGATCGCGTCCTTCCACGCCGCCGCGGCCGCGGGGCTCGACTGTGAGGCGCCGAAGGCGGTGTCGGCGACGCTCGCGCCACCGACTCTGCCGCGGACGGTCTCGACCTGATCGGCGTCGCCGCGTAGCTGTGTCGCGACGCCGCGCAACTGATTGGGATCGACGTTGTAACCGTGCTGGGTGGACATGGCGCACGCCTTCCATTCTCATTCGCCGATCCGCGCGGACCGTCTCACGTCCCGACGGGCACAGTCGTGCCGGTCGAATCCATCGCTGCTAGCCTCTGCAGTGGGCAGGAGCGGTGATGACGCAC
The DNA here is from genome assembly GCA_963736695.1 of uncultured Actinomycetota bacterium. Classification (GTDB taxonomy): domain Bacteria; phylum Actinomycetota; class Actinomycetes; order Mycobacteriales; family Micromonosporaceae; genus CAVTPU01. The sequence continues at coordinate 857,957 of CAVTPU010000001.1, read as the reverse complement.
AATCGACCGTAGGGTGTCGCGGCCAGTCTACTGAAGGGCAAAAATGCGGACGTGGCCGTGGGTAGTTGTGCCCAGCGCAGACAGGCCCACTGGGCGAATGTGGTTCGGTCGATCGAGGAGACACCTCATGAAGACGAGGCGACGGCCGATGTCCGCCGTCATGGCGTTGGCTCTGACGTTCATCGCGGGAGCCGCCGGCTGCACCACTCCCACCACGGGTGCGAAGGTTGTCGAGCAGGTCGTGAGCCGGGAGTTCGGCATCGCCAGCGACCCGTGGCAGGTCGACGACTGGGAGGCCGCGGTTGGGGCTCGGCCGACCATGGTGATGGAGTTCGAGCAGTGGAGTCGTGGCCGAACCATCGACAATCACTTCGCAGCGGCGCGCGAGCGGGGGTTGCGCTCGTTCGTCATCTCGTGGGAGCCGTGGAAGTCGGTGCCGCCGGAGCTCGGCAAGGACGCCCAGCACGCGGAGCAGACCGCCTTCAGTAACGCCGCTATCGCCAGCGGCGCCCACGACGACTACATTCGATCATTCGCGCGTTCGGTCGCGAAATCCCAGCTCACCGTCTATATGCGCTATGCGCACGAGATGAATGGTGACTGGTATCCGTGGAGTCGCGAACCGGCGATGTACGCGCAGGCCTGGCGACATGTGCACGACATATTCGTGGGGGAGGGTGCCTCGAACGCGCGTTGGGTCTTCTCCCTCAACCCCACCCCCTATGAGGGGGAGACCTCCTGGTCGGCGAACGCTCAGGCCTATTGGCCGGGGCCGCAGTATGTGGATTACGTCGGATCTACTATGATCAATTTTGGCGGCACGAAGGAGAAATCGGTCGCCGAGTTCGCCGAACGACTGTCGTTGATGCGTGAGCTCTTCGGCAAGGACGTCCTCATCACCGAGGCGAACGCGGCGGCGTTCGGCCGGGTGAAGTGGTTCACCGATCTGCGCACCTATCTCATGACCGAGGCGCCGTGGATCATCGGCGTGGTGTTGTCGCAGCATGTCTCGCGCGGCAAGGTGCAACTCGGCCGCAAGGTCGGCGACCTCGCGTGGAACGTCACCACCGATCCCGCCACCCGGCCAGTGATCAAGGCACTCATCGAGGATCTCACGTCGGCGCCCGCGCCAGCGTGACCTCCTTGAGCCCCTGCCGGAACGCGGCGATCGTGGCCGGCGACTCGGTGAACCGCCAGTCGGAGCTGCCCCCCTCGGCGAGGCTGTATTCGAACCAGACGAAACCGACGACGTCGGGGTGTTTGGGCAGCCAGCGGAAGAAACTCTTGATCCAGTCGTCCTTGAAGGAGCTCGGGTTGGCGCCGTTTTCGGTGATGAGAATCGGTTTGCGGGTGAAGGTGCGCAGGGCCGACATGGTCGGCTTGTAGACCTCGGCGGCGGTGTGTTCCTTCGTCGCATAGCCGACGATGCCGACCCAGTCGACGTAGGCGTCGCCGGGGTAGAGCGTCTTGAGGCTCACCTTCGGCACGGGACGCAGGATGTTGGGGCTCCAGATCCAGATCACATTGAGGGCGCCGACCGCGGTGAAGAGGTCGTGGACATGCCGCCACGCCTTGGCGTATTCGCCGGCACGGTTTCCCGACCGACGTTCCGACCAGGGATACCAGTGGCCGTTCATCTCGTGGGCGAAGCGGATCGCGATGGGCCAGGGCTGATCGCGAACGGCGCTCGCGAAAGTGCGGATATAGGCGTCGTACGAGCCGTTTATGATCTTCGCTAGCGCGAAGTCGGGTTGGTCGAGCCCCGCCTCCATGCCGGACCACGGCTCCCATGAGAGCACGGGCATCGCGCCCTGCGCGTAGGACATCTGCACGGCCTCGGGTCGGAACGCCTGTGACCACTTGACGAAATACTGCAGGATCGTCGGACGGGTGCCGGCGGTGTTGGCGAGCCGGTCGATCTCCTGCGTGGACCACGGCACCTGAGGCGCGCTGAGGCCGAACCGGACCCCGGTCAGCGCGAGCAGGTCAGCCTTGGTCGGCAGGACCTGCTCCTCGGCGTTGTGGTCCGCGCGGGGCGCGTTCGGATCGGCGTGGCCGGAGTCGGCGCTGGGCCGCAGGATCCAGGCACTGAGTGTGATGAGGATGAGACTGTTCACCACCATCCACACCCGCAGTCGGGTGCGGAAACCGGATCGATGTCTAGACACTCATCATCACCGCCGCAGCCAACATGACTCCTCCCAACAGATACGGTACGACCACGAGCGGACTGCGGGAACGCTCCCCGGCGAATCCTCCGGCGCGCGTGCCCCAGCCGCTGTTGTGAGCCATCCGGAAGAACCCGAGGACGCGGATCGGCATGAGAACGAATGTGTTGACAACCATAAAGAACGGTAGGTATCCCAGGTCGTTGGGGCGGCTCACGAAGTGTCTGCCGAACCGGATCGACAACGAGAGCATCGTCATGATCGCGGCGAGAGCGAGGATCGCCGCGAGCGAACTCCACACCCCCCCGGGCAGCGGAAGGTTCTCATAGAGCGGGTTGTTCTCCCCGGACGAGATCGACACCGCCCACGAGGCGAGCGAACCGACCAACACGAACGGGACGACGATGTCGGAGAGATAGAAGACGGCGAGCATCGGGGCGTGTCGCAGCATCCATGGCAGCATGCGCAGCGTGTTGTATTGCGAGCCGCGGGCCCAGCGATATTGCTGACGGATCGTCTTGCCGATGCGGGTGGGAGCGTCGGTGAAGACCAGCGACGTGGACTGATAGACGGTGCGATAGCCGGCCTTGAGGGTGAGGTTTGTCAATGTGCGGTCGTCGCTGACTTCGAGGAAGACGCCGAGGAATCGTTCGCTGAGGAACTTGTCCATGGTATCGACCAGGATGGACCGCCGGAAGGCGATCGTGCGGCCCGGCAAACAGCCGATGGTGCCGAGCACGCTCATCGCCGGCATCGAATATTCGTTGCGCACGTTCTCGAGCCAGTCGGCCCATCGGGTCAGTGCGTTGCGGGTCGGCTCGATGATGCGTTGCCTGGTGGTGACCCCGCCGACCATCGGGTCACGGAACGGTTTGATCAGCTCGCGCAGGGTGTCGTTGGTCCAGAGGGTGTCCGAGTCGACGAGCACCGCGATGTCTGCGGTGGCGAGCCCGACCCCGACGCGCAGTGCGTTGCGTTTGCCGGGAATGTCGGTCCAGGCCCACCGTACGCCGAATTGGCGGCAGACCTGCTCCAACGAGGTGTTGCGGGCCCCGTTGATGACGACGATGACCTCGGTCGGACGTTGCGCGATGATCGTGCGCAGCACATCGCTGAAGAGTTCGACCGGCTCATCCACCACCGGGATGATGACCGATGTTGACACGGAGTAGGAACCTTGCCACGGGCGGTAGTAGGAGGCGAGCACGACCCTCAGCACCCACAACGTCCAGATCCACAGCATGAAGATCGCGAATGGGTAGGCTCGTCCAGCCGCGATCCACGCGTTGATCTGCAACAAGAACGCCAGCATCGACTACCTCGTGATCGCAGCAGGGGCTACTTCGGAGCTGGATTATCCGGCCCCGCCGGTTTGGCGACAAAGAGATAGAGGGTCGCGCCGTTGAACGACCAGGTCTGCTCCACGCCGTAGCGAACCCGTAACAGTCCGTCCTTCGCGGCGGGAAATCCATCCAGCGGCGCGGCCGGCGTGTCCAATCGGAACATCCAGATCCGTGGCGTGTCGGCGACGCACGTGGCGACGGCCGCGCATTCGCTGGCGAACAGGTGACCGCCCGAACGTGGCGGACGGGTCACGAGCAGGTCGTGCGGTCTCTTTTCGACCGGAACATAACGGGCCACGATGTCGCGCCCCGCGAGACCGTCGAGGTCACCCGGACCGTAGATGATGGCGTCGCCGGTGGCCATCTGCGCGGCGAGGGTGTTCGCGAGTTGCCGAATCGCCTGCCCGTGCCCATCGAGTCGCCGGATCTCGGTCTGCGTGCCGAATCCGGCGAGGCCGATGACGAGCAGCACGACGAGACCGGCCGTCACCGGTTGTCGCCCGAGCGCCAGCCCGGCGAGGCAAGCCCACGCGGGCAGGGTCCACACGGCGGCCTGAGCGACGGTGATCGGCACCACCTGCGCCAGCGCCACCAACCCGAGGATCGGCGCCACCGCATAGGTGGCGACCACGACTCCCGGTGACGTGGGTGACGCGGCCAGCAACGCGACGCCGATCATCATTCCGCCCACGAGCGTGGCGCCGAAGACGCCGGTGACCAAGGCATCCGCGATGCCCGTGCCGCCGAGGTGTTGGGGTGGTCTGATCGCCCACGGCGAGGGCGAGAGTATGAGCAGTGCCGCCGTCGGTGCGGCGCCGAGCATCGCCGCGCCGGCCCATCCGAGCCCCGCCCGCCACCGCAGGGTGAGGACGAGCACGCCGTGCACGGGCAGCAGGACGAGCGCGACCGGGTCGCTCAGGCCGAGCACAGCGACGGAGACTCCATAGGCGACGTAACGGGGCCACCGGGGTGCGTCGAACAGTCGCACCAACAGGAGAGTCGCCAAGACGCTCAGGCACAAGGTGAGGGCCGTGGACGTGGCATCCTGGCCCCACCGTGACGCGGTCGGTGAGATTGCGAGGGTCAACCCGGCGAGGATTCCCACCCGCGGGTTCGCGAGCCTGGTGCCGAGCGCGGCGGTGAGGCCGGCGGCCGCCGCCATCGCGACAACCGAGGGCACCCGCAACGCGAAGTCGGAGGTGCCGGCGACATAGGCCCAGCCCCAGGCGAACGTCTGATAAGCGACGTCACGCAGGTCGGATTCGCCCAGGATGCGCAGGATCTGTGAACCGGGAACCGAGGCGATGCCCCAGACCTCCAGCTCCCGGGCGCTCATTCCGGGCCATGCCGTACGAACGAATCCGAGCACTGCGGCGATCAGAGTCGGCACAATCCACGCGAGTGTGGACAGTGCGCGGGTCTGGCCACTCAATCCGTCGATGCCCGAATAGGCGATGACCGCTCCCGGCCGCCACCGATCCTCCCGAGCCGGCGCCGATTCCACACCCGACTGCCGGGGGATGAGCAGCGTGTCGTCGTTCTGATGAACCAGATCGCTGGTCGGCGCGGTCTGCACATCGGACCTGGTCATCGGCTGGTTCTGCCTTTTCAGTGCGCCGTCGGGGGCGATGCGACACGGACGCCACGACTGTGTCGATGGCATCAGGACTCTAACGTAACGGTCGTGGGGGCGCGTGGGGTGACCGCGTGGGCGACGGATTGATTAAGACCCGCCGTCGTCGAGGTGGGGTTCGAATGGGTAAATAAGGCAATATTCGCGCATTGCCGTGAGAGCGTCGGTGAGCGGGCGCACTCAGTTGCTGTCAAGCGGCCTCGCCTCCAGTACGATGACCGGGCAGGCGGATCCTCTCCCCACTCCTCGCAGCATGGAAGGTGCGCTCATGCTCGACGTTGCCGCGCGCCCACCGCGTGGGGCGCTGCCCAGAACAACACAGTCGACAGTGGAGCGGGCCGGCGCCCGTCACGTCCGGGGTCTGACTGATGAGGGTGGGACTGATGAGGGTGGGACGCCCTGCGCGGAAGGCATCGCCATCAACCGGATCTGGCCGACAACTGACACGGTGGGGCTTCAATAGACATGCAGACCGAAGAATCCTGGGCGACACCCCATCGGGACAGCCCCTGGGCGCCGCCCCGATCGCAACCCACCCAACCGCCGCCGGGCGACCCCAACGTGACGGCGCAGCTGCCGGTGCTTGTGACGGCTCCTCCGCCGTCGACCGCTCTGGAGCCCTACATCGACGCGGGCTTCGACATGGGCGACGGTGGCTGGCGTCGCCCCGGCGCGTTGCTGCGGACCACCGCACTCGTCGTGCTCGCCCTCGTCGGGGTGCTCGGCGTCGTCGCGATCGTCATTGGGGTCTCCAAGAGTGTGCGGTCCGAGGCTGACGCCACGCCCAGCTCCGTGCCAACCACCGCGCCGCCCGTCGCCGCCGTCCGGCCCGGCGTCGAACCGCCGAAAGCCGGCGACTGGCCGGCGAAGTGGCCACGATTTGGCGTCAACGACCGAACAAAACGCTGGCGCGACCTCGAGGGGCTCGGCTTCGACCCTCGGCTTCCCGAGTCGTGGGAGTGCTCGAAGACGACGGCCACCGCAGACTTCGTCCGTTATGCGTGTGGCGCCGACAGTCCAGACGGAGAGATCGGCGGCGATCTGATCGTGCGGACGTGCGTGCCGTGCGGGGGCGACCGCCGAGTCGCGCTGCGGCAGGAGGTCGACGCCTGGGGCCTGCAGTGGGTTCGGGCTGGGGGCTATCTCAGCTGGGCCGAGACCGATCGCCTCGACGGGCAGGACCGTTATGCGCTCGTGATGGTCGGCTATTGGCGGAGCACGGCGAAGGGGCAGATCGACCGTCAGGTCATCCTGCATATGACCGCACCGCCACAGCGGGCCGACGACCTGCGCAAGGTGGCGAACTCGCTGCGGTCGACCCTGTTCTGAGCTCAGCAGTTCTCGGATGATCAGCAGTTCTCGGTTGTTCAGGAGTTCTCGGATGACTGGCCAGTCGCGTAAACGCTAACTCGACACGCGTTGATGTGAATTGTTCCGCTCGGCTCCACTTCGTCCGAGTCATGTTCCACTGGGCTCTACTTCGTCCGAGTTGCTCTCCACTGTGGATAGTCAGCCGTGGTGATATATGGGCATTTGTTCGACACGTGTGATGAGTTGAGCATTATCGTGGCGTTTGCGGGCCGTTCCAACGACCCGCAAACGCCACGATAATGAGCAGGCGCCTCCAATGGTCGATCGGCGCGTAAACGCAGCACGACATATGACGCAAAACGATCTCCCGTCTCGCGGGATGTGATGCACGTGGGAAAGCTCAGTGAAGTCATCGGCGACACGCGGCGAAGTGGGCCGCGCGGTGGTGATGTGCCGGAGGTTTGCGCTCACTGCTCCGTGAAATGAGAGCCGCACAACGCATCGATGTCGAACTGTGTTTGTGCGTGGTCGCCTGGTCGCCTGGTCGCGTGGTCGGTGGTTCCGGCCGGTAGCGAAGCTGACTCGATCTGAGCCTAGTGCTGACCACCTGAGCTGGACTGACCTGACCCGACCCGGACTGACCACCAGAGCTGGACTGACCTGGACTGACCTGGACTGACCTAACCCGACCCGACCTGGACCTGACCTGTGCTGAATCGCGTCACAGAGGCCTCATGCGTTAACGGGTTTCGCGTGAGCCCTGCGTCCTGTGAGACCCGGGTTTCGCGTGAGACCTGGTGCCGCGTGAGACCGATGTGACGCGGGCCCGCGCGACTTCGCCACCGAAGGCGATCCCCTATTCTTGCCGCGTGCTCGCTGTCGACAGTCCGCCCCGAACGGGCCTGCCCGCCCGGTTGGGGCTCACGAAGATTCGGAACCGGTGGCGGGAACACGTTCCGCCGGTGGGGACCGCGATTGTGGTCTATCTCTTGGTGCGGCTCTCCGGCGTAGCGATTCTGTGGATCTTCGCCGTGGATGGCGGTGCCGATCTCGGGCAGCTGCTCGCCGGGCGGTTCGACTCCCGGTGGTATCAGATCATCGCGGAGCAGGGTTATGACCGAGAACTGGGTGTGGTCGCGACGGGCCGGTCGAGCGCGTCGAACCTGGCGTTTTTCCCACTGTTTCCGGCGCTGCTCGTGGTGGTCAAGGCCCTCACGCCGTTCTCTTCGGCGGGGTCGGGGCTTGTCGTCGCGTGGTCGGCGGGCGTCGCCGCGGCTTGGGGCATTTATCGGATCGGCGCCCACCTGCGTGATCACGCGACGGGCGTGCTGCTGGTGGCGCTGTGGGCGGCGGTGCCTCACGCCGTCGTGGAGAGCATGGCCTACAGCGAGACGTTGTTCACCGCGCTCTCCGCGTGGACGCTCTATGCCCTGATCCGCCGCCGATGGCTCACCGCCGGAGTGATCTGTGTCTTCGTCGGGCTCAGCCGCCCGACGGCCAGCGCGGTGATCGCCGCGGTGGGGATCACCGCGCTGGCTGCAATCGTCCGACGTCAGGACGGCTGGCGGCCCTGGGCCGGCGCAGCACTGGCGCCGTTGGGCTATCTCGGTTATCTGGGATGGGTCGGTCACCGGCTCGGCCGACTCGACGGCTATTTCCAGGCGCAGCGTGAGACGTGGGGGATCACCTTTGACGGGGGCGCCGACACCTATCACGCGATCGCCAAGACGCTCACGGAGCCGGCGACGTTGGCCGTCTATATGGTGACGCTGGTCATCGCCTTGGCGATCGCCTTCTTCGCGATGACCGTGCTCGACCGTGACCCGCTGCCATTGGTGGTCTTCTCCGCCGTCTCGCTGGCCTTCGTCTTCGGGGCGGCCGGCAGCTATCACGGCAAGGGGCGATATCTGCTGCCGGTCTTCGCACTGTTGCTGCCGGCCGCCACCGGCCTCGCTGGCGCCCGGCCGCGGACCAGGATCATCGTGCTGATCCTGCTGGCGGTCATCTCCGGATGGTATGGCGCCTATCTCACCCTTGACTGGCGTTCGTCGCCCTGAGCGGGCCTGAACGGGCGGGACACCGGGAGGCTTCCACCGATGACCGGCGATTGCTATTGCAAGTCTATTGCAATAGCAATCGCCGGCGCATACGGTGATTCGGTGCACCCCTACGCCATGCATATCAGCAACGGGATCATCGACGGGCCGGTCTCCGCCGGCTTCGCGATCCTCGCTGTCGCGGCCCTCGCCGTGTGCCTGTCTCGGGCCCGTCTCGACCTCGACGACCGACTCGCGCCCATGGCCGGGCTCGTCGCCGCCTACATCTTCGCCGTACAGATGCTGAATTTTCAGGTCTTGCCAGGCGTCTCCGGCCACCTAGTCGGCGGGGCCCTCGCGGCCATCCTCGTCGGCCCGTGGGTGGGGGCGCTCTGCGTCGCGACCGTGCTTGTCATCCAGAGCCTGCTCTTCGCTGATGGCGGGGTCACCGCGCTCGGCCTCAACATCACCAACATGGCGTTGCTCGGCACGGCGGCCGGCTATCTCGTCGTCGTCGGAGTGATCCGGCTCCTGCCGAAGACCCCGACCGGCCTCGCCGTGACCGCCTTCATCGCGTCGGTCGTGAGCACCGGTGTCGCCGCACAGGGCTTCGTCGTCGAATATTGGCTGGGCGGCACGACGAGCCTTCCGGTGGCCCCGATCGCCGGCACCATGGCCGGCGTTCACCTGCTCATCGGAGTCGGCGAAGGGATCATCGCCGCTACCACCGTCGCGACCGTGGCGAAGGTGCGACCCGACCTCATCTACGCGTTGCGTCGGTGGCGGCCGGAACCGAACCCGGTCGGCGCCACCACGCTGACACGGCCGGTCGCCGACGACGAGATGGCGGGTGCGGCATGACCCCAACCCGACGGTTCCTCGTGGCCGGGCTCGTCACAGCCGCGCTGCTCGCCGGCGTGGTCAGCGCGTTGGCCTCGGGCAGCCCCGACGGACTGGACGCGACGACACTCACCGGCTGCACACTCGACGCCGGCGGCGAGATCACCGGGGGTTCGTGCGTGGCGATGGCCGCGCGCGACGAGCCAGACCTCAACCAGCCCCTCGCCGGATATCAGACCGGCGGTCTCGCCGACCCGCACCTGTCCACGGGAGTCGCCGGACTTGTCGGGGTCATCCTCACCTTCGGCGTGGCGACCGGCGTCTTCTGGCTGACCCGTCGGCGGGCCGCAGCCGTCGCGCCGCGGTGACGTGCGAATGACTGTGGTGACGCGCGAATGACCGCCATCGGCGCCACCGGCCTGCTCTATCTGCCGGGTCGGTCGGCGGTGCACCGATTGGCGCCCGAGGCGAAGATCGTCGCGATGGTCGCCGTCACCGTCGTCATCGTGCTCACCCCACCGCGTCACGTGTGGGCGTTCGCCGCCTATCTCGGGCTGCTGCTGGCGGTCGCGGCCGTGGTGCGGGCGCGACCGCGGTGGCTGCTCCGTCGATCGGTGATCGAGCTGCCGTTCGTCGCGTTCGCCCTGCTGCTGCCACTGCTCGGATCCGGCGAACGGATGCACTGGCACGGAGTCTCGCTGTCGGCCACCGGCCTCGTCGACGGCTGGAACATCCTCGCCAAGGGCAGTCTCGGCGTGCTCGCGTCCCTGCTGCTCGCGGCGAGCACCTCGGCTCGGGAACTGATCATCGGTCTCGATCGGCTGCGGTGCCCCCAGCCGATCGTCGCGATCGCCACATTCATGCTGCGTTATGTCGACCTGTTGCTCGATCAGGCCAACCGGATGCGGGTGGCCCGCCTGTCGAGAGGCTATGACCCCCGATTCCTCTGGCAGGTCGGCGCGTTCGCGAAGGGGATCGCGATGTTGTTTCTGCGCGCCTTCGAACGCGGCGAGCGGGTCTATCTCGCGATGATCTCCCGGGGCTACGGGGGCCGGCTCCCGACTCCGACCGACGTGGAGCCGGCCGGACCGGCCCAGTGGGCGGCCGCCGCGATTCTTCCCGTCGCCGCCGCAGTCATCGCGGTCATCGCGACCGGCGTGCCGTGGTGAGCCTTTCGTCCGAGCCCGGCGCCCTGGCCGTGCGTGACCTTCACTTCCGCTATCCGGACGGACATTCGGCGCTGCGCGGCGTCGACCTGCGTCTCACACCCGGCGAACGCGTCGCCGTGCTCGGCCCCAACGGCGCCGGGAAGACCACGTTGGTGCTGCATCTCAACGCGATCCTCACCCCCGAGTCGGGCACCGTGGAGGTCGGCGGGCTGCGTGTCGTCCCACGCGACCGCGCGGTGGTCACTGAGATCCGCCGTCGGGTGGGACTGGTCTTCCAAGACCCCGACGATCAGCTCTTCATGCCCACCGTCGCCGAAGACGTGGGTTTCGGCCCGGCCAACCTCGGACTGCGGGGCGAGCAGCTGCGCGAGCGAGTCGGTGAGGCGCTCGACGCGGTCGGCATGGCCGAACACGCGGACCGCTCGCCGCACCACCTGTCGTTCGGGCAACGCCGCCGGGTCGCGGTCGCCACTGTGCTCGCGATGCGACCCGACATCCTCGTGCTCGACGAACCATCGTCCAATCTGGACCCCGCGAGTCGGCGCGAGCTGGCCGAGGTGCTGACCCGGTTGCCGGTGACGCTGCTCATGGTCACCCATGACCTGCCCTACGCGAGACAGTTGTGCCCCCGGTCGGTCATCCTCGATGACGGGCGGGTGGTCGCCGACGGACGGACCCGCGAGCTGCTCGCCGACTCCGAGCTGCTCGCCGCGCATCGGTTGGAACTGCCGGATGGTTTTCGACCCGACTGACGCGGTCGGGCATCATCGGCGTACGCGTCGGTGTCGTTGACTGTCATCCCGCGTTCTTCGCATGTCCGTCAGCTCACCCGGCGGACGAACTCTGCGGCCCCGCCGATCGAATCGGCCCACTCGAGCAACCGGCGTAGCCCGGTCTCCTGGTCGGTCACCGGCCGGTAGCCGAAGTCTCGCTCGGCCGCGTCCGTGCGGTACGTCGCGGACCGGGTGACTAGGGCCACCGAGTAACGGCTCAGCGGCCGTTCCCAGCGGGCCGACAACCCCGGCAGTAGCCACAGCAACTCGACCCCCGTCACCAGCGCGTCGCGGACCACCGGCGGGATGCGGCGGGTCGGTGGCCGGCCGCCGAACAGTTCCGCAAGCTGGGCGAGGAACCTCCACAGATCGGTGCGTTCCGGGTCGACGACGAAATACGGTCGGCCGCCGACCCGCTCCGCCGGAGCCTCGGCGGCCCGCATCGCGGCGGCGACGGCGTTGTCGCAGTGGCAGAGCGAGACCAGCACCTGCTTGCCGCCGGACAGGTCCGGCAGTCGGCCGGCCAGCATTCGGGCGAGCAGGCGGGGTAGGAAACCCGAGTGGTCGCGTGGGCCCCAGATTCCCCGCGGGCGCAGCGCGAGCGTGGTGAAGCCGGGCCGGTTCGCCGCCAGCACCAGCTGCTCGGCAACGGCCTTGGTCTCCGAATACATGTTGAGCCAGCGGTCCGGGTACGGCGTGGACTCGTCGATGTCCAGCCGGTCACCGTCCGATGGGGACATCAGGGCGCTGGGGCTGCTGACGAACACGAGGCGCGGCACGCCAGCATCCTGGGCGGCTGCCAGGAGCCGTGCCGTGCCGTCGACGTTCTCCGCCGTGAATTGCGCCCGGGTGCCGTGGTCGACCACCCGGGCGGCACTGTGGTGCACCACGTCCACACCGTCGACCGCCCGGCGCAGCGCGTCAGCGTCACCGAGATCGCCGTACGCGAGCTCCACCCCGGCCAGCGCACGGAGCCGGCTGACGTCGCTGGTGCGGCGCACCAGCGCGCGTACCTGATGGCCTGATCGCAGCGCCCCGTCCACCAGGTGCCCGCCGAAGAAGCCGGAGGCCCCCGTCACCAGGACCTTCATCGCGCCGCCTTCGGTAGACCGCGCCACCAGGCCGCGCCGTACAGCATGGTGAGCGCGAACGTACGGGCCGCGCCGTGGCCGGCTGCCCGGCCGCGGGGCAACGCCAGCGGAATCTGCGCGGCGTGCACCACGACGCTCAGGAAAACGTCGATCCACCACAGCGCCACCAGCGCCGGCTGGTCGACTGGGTGGAGCAGACCGGCGACCAGATAGACCCAGCCCGCCAGCGGGATGCCGCGGACCAGCCACGCCGACCGGCTCCTCGGCCGCAACCGCTGCTCGGCCCAGCCCGCCAGCCACTCCCGGCCGATCTTGGCGTTGTGCCGGATGTCGACGGGGAATTCGGGGTGTCGCAGGAAGATGTCGAGCCCGGCGGTCTGCGGCACGGTGGCCGCGAGCGCGCGCAACCGCGCCACCAGCGAGCTCCACTGCTCACCGGTGACGGCAGGCTCGGTCTCCACGCACATCACCGGACGCTGTGCGCCCGGTTCGCCCACGCCGACCAGCGCGGTCCGCCGGACCAACGGATGGGCGTTGAACACGCCCTCGCAGCACACGGTGTACAGGTCGCCCCCGGCGGTGCGCACCCGCTGCGTCTTGCGCCCGCAGAACCACAAGCGGCCCTGTTCATCGAGATAGCCGAGGTCGCCGGTTCGGTGCCAGCTCCGGCCGGAGCTCTCCTCGTGGATCTTGTGCCGCGCGTCGGCGTCCGGGGCAGTGTGGTAGTGGGCGCTGACCGACTCGCCGGCCACCACGATTTCGCCGATGGCGCCAGGTGCGACCCACAACCCGCCATGCCAGCGCGGCACCGGATCGTCCGAGACGGGGACGATCCGCACCTCGCAGCCGGGCACAGGACGTCCGACACAGCTGCCGGCTCCGAGCGCCGTGGCGGCGGCGGTCTCCTGAAGGATCTCGGTGGATTCGAGGGACGCGATCGGAAGCGCCTCGGTGGCGCCGTAGGTCACGTGGATCGCGACCGTGTCGTCGAGGACCTCGCGCAGGCCGCCGACCACCTCCGGCGGCACCGGCGCACCACCAGCCACCACACAGCGCAGGTCAGGCAACCCCGTTGGGTGCCCGGTCAGATGGTCAACCAACCGGCGCAGCAAGGCCGGCGAGGCGAACACCGTTGATACTCGGTACGTATTCATCGCCGCCACCAGCAGGGCCGGGTCGGCCTGAGCGACTTTGGCGGGGGAGAGCGGCGCGAGCACCAGAGTGGAGCCGAAGAGCAGGTCCAACACGCCGAACAGCGGCAATGTCACCAGGGACACCTCATCGCGGTTCCGTGCATGGGCCGCCCGTACGGAGCGGGCCATGGCCGCGAGCATCCCGTGCGTGTACTCCACGCCCTTGGCCGGACCGGTGCTGCCGGTGGTGAATCCGATCATCATCAGGTCACCGCCGTGCACCTCCGGCCGCACGCGTGGGCCACCGTGCCCACCAGCACGCATGTGCGCCAGCGTGGTCCCGCCCCAACCCCAGCGTCGTCCCAGGGTGACCTTGATCCGGATCCGGGCGAACGCGCGCCGGCCCAGCACCCGTACGGCATGCGCGAGCGGCGGGCCGATGAACGCCTCGGCGCCCACCGTCCGGTAGCAGTGCAGCATCCGCCGGATGCCCATGCCCGGGTCGACCACGACGGGTACGGCACCCACCCGCAGTAGTGCGAAGAACAGCGCGAACAGATCCGGTCCGGGCGGAGCCATCAGAACGGTACGAGTGCCGGCGGTGAGCCCGGCGGTGGCCAGCGACGCCGCCAACCGTTCGACATCGTCCTGCAGCCGACCGTACGTCACCTCGCGATAGCGGACCCTGCCATCGGCCTCCCGGCCATCCGGGTAGATGATCGCGGTCTTGTCCGGAAAGGCCGTGGCGTTGCGGGCCAGCACCTCGGCGAGGCCGAGATCGGCGCTGAGCGGTTCCCCCATCGTGTTCAACTGGTCTCCTGCGGGCGGTAGCTGGCGCACGCGATGCTCGGCCCGGTGCCCGCGGCCACGAACAGCAGTTGGTCGGGCAGGCCCTGCCGGAGCGCCGAGAGGTAGCCGAGGATCGGGGCGGCCGTGTGCGGCAGCCCCGTATGGGAATTCGGCGTGCCTGGTGTCTCGCCACCTGCGGGCACGTCGGGGGCGAGCACCTGGGACTGCGGCAGGCCCAGCCGCTCGGCCAGCCGGCCGGCGAAGTCCGGGGTCGGCCGGGAGCTGATCAGCACGGTGCGGTCGAGGTCGAGGCCCTCTGTCGTGGCGTACTCGACGGCGGTCCGCGCAGCCAGATCGAGTAGGTGCTCGACGAAGCCCTCGTCCCGCCGAACCGTGATCTGGGTGCGTCCGGCGGTGCCCATGCCGGCGGTCCGCAGGTAGCCGGCTGCGGTGGGCGCCCCGGCGGACCCGGCCACGCGGACCGCGCCGAAGCCGCCCTCGCCGGTGGCGGAGCGCTCCAGCAGCAGAGCGCCGCCCAGATCGGCGTATGGGTACTGGTCGTCCAGTGCCGCCAGACCGCCTGGGTGAACGTCGGCGGCGGTGATCAGGACCCGCTCCGTGCTGCCGGTGCGCAGTATGGCCTGCGCGACCTGCACGGCGTTGAGCACTCCGCATGCGCCGTTCATCAGGTCGAAGGAGAAGGAGCTGATCCCCGGCGCCTGCTGGGCCAGGTAGTCAAGGTTCAGGCCGGCCTCCTTCTGCACCATGGCGCCGATGGCGGGCTCGAACATATTGTGTTCGCGGTACACCCCGACGTTGATTAGCGCGCCCACCGAGTCCGGCGTCAACCGGGCCTCGGTCAGGCAGTCCCGCGCGGCTTGGCCGGCCAGCAGCACGGCCGAGGCGGCCGCGTCGGCTGCTGCGGTCGCGATGGAGGCAGTCGTGATGACAGTCGCCACGGTCAGACCCCCATGGTCGTGATGGTCGCGGACAACGCGCCGGTGATGATTCCCGAAGCGGCCGGCACGAGCAGGTACTTGGCCCCCAGCCGGGCGGTGCCGGCCTTCAGCTGTCGGTGCAATACCAGGAAGTGCGAGGTGCTCGCGGTGTTGCCGAACTCCTGGACCCCGGACAGGGATTCGGGCATGGCGATGTCGAACTCGCGGGCACCGGTGCGGTTCATCAAGTCCAGGAAACGGGCGCTGACCTGGTGGTGGATCACGTAGTCGAAACCTTCGTCGGCGAAGCTGCGCCCTTGTTTGGCGAGGTGGTTGCCGAGGAAAGCCGGCCAGAGCCGCAGCCGGTCCTCCTTTTGCATCTGCCGGTTGTCGGTGTAGAGGGCGACGCCCTCGGACCGGTCGCTCGGCATGCCCAGGCACAGGTGGGAGTATTCGGAGCAGGTCATCAGGTCCACGTAGTGGATACGGTCCGCCGGGTCGGTGGAGCGGTCCAGCACCACCGCCACCGCCGAATCGCCGACCGACAGTGAGGCGAACTGCGGGTCGTACGAGTCGCCCATTTCGCGGGCCGCAGTCTGGGCGGCCCGGGTGCACTGCTCGCCACTGACCACCAGCCCGGTGCGCACCATTCCGGCTCGGATCATCCGATCCAGCAGGTAGACGCCGGTCATCATGCCGGCGCAGGCATTGGACACGTCGAAGTGGATCGCCTGGTGGGCGCCGAGGTCCCGGGCGAGTGCGCCCGCGAACGAGGGCTCGAAGAAGAAGTCGTCGCCGTCGCGGAAGCGGGTGATCGAGGCCGACACCACCACGTCCACGTCGTCGCCGTCGTAGCGGGAGTGGGCGAGCGCGTCCCGAGCGGCCTTCAACGCCAGCCCGTACGAGTCTTCGGCCGCTTCGGGTCGGGGATCGTACACCCGCCGCCGCGCCACGCCAGTGATCCGTTCCAGTTCCACGTCCGGCGCTTGGACCACCGAGGCGGTCAACTCCGCAGTGGTCTGGACCGATGGTGGCAGGTATGAACCGAGCGCCTCGAACCGACTATGCCAGGTTGGGGAAACCATGATCCTCTTCCATTGCTGTGGGTTGCGGACTTCAGATCGATGTGCGATACCGGGCGAGTGCCGCACGCGTTCCGGCGACCGGTCCGTTGAGCGGGGCGGACATTTGGGTAAGGCGTCGTGGGAGCCGGGATACCGGGCCAGGTCGACGCCGGTGTCGCCGAGCCCAGTGCAGCCACGCCCGCGCGTACGCCTGGCGCCACCAGGTCTTGCGCCTTCGTCTGATCCCGCGCGACAGCCCCGGCGAAGCGCAGCATTCCAACCGCCGTCAACGGGTAGAACTCGTCGAAGCCGTCAGTGTCGCGGGCACTGCGCCCGTCCTCCAGTCATGGAACATCGGCCAATGATATCGGACGATGCGTGGGCGGTGAGTGAGAGCCCCCGACTTGCATTGAATGGCGCCTGTACTACATTCGTAGAGCATGGTGACTATCTACAGTGGATGATCGTGGCGTCCGTGGACGCGAAGAAGAGGGAACTGGTCGGCGAGTATGCGAACGGGGCGGGGAGTGGCAGCCGAAGGGACGGCCGATGGAAGCCAACGGCCACGACGTGAAGGTGAGCAAAGCCCAGATCGAGACTGTTCCCCTTACCCGACAGGAGTTTCACGGGGAGTGAAACCACGGCGT
The DNA here is from genome assembly GCA_963736695.1 of uncultured Actinomycetota bacterium. Taxonomy (GTDB): domain Bacteria; phylum Actinomycetota; class Actinomycetes; order Mycobacteriales; family Micromonosporaceae; genus CAVTPU01. Next base: position 841,022 of record CAVTPU010000001.1, on the reverse strand, counting down.
TCACTGTGGACTGACGCAGGAAGACTGACCAAATCGGGATATTAGGGTCAAATAGACCAAGTGAATTCTGCGTGTGTCTTAGTCCGGCTGAGTCAGGGATGGCTCCGGATCGGTGTCGCCGACGAGTTCATGTGGCCGCCAGCGGCTGGCTTGACCGGGGGGCGTCCGGGCGAAATAGGCGTCGAACGCGGCGGCGGGCTGCGGCCGGGCGAAGAGAAAACCCTGTGCCGCGTCGCACCGCAGGGCGCGCAGCCGATTGGCTTGGTTGCCGGTCTCGACTCCCTCGGCGATAACGGTGAGTCCCAGCGCGTGTCCCATGTCGATGATGGCCGCCGCGATGGCGCGCACGGACGGGTCGTCGTCGAGCAGCGCGACGAACGAGCGGTCGATCTTGAGGATATGCGCGGGGAGGCGACGCAGATAGGTGAATGACGAATATCCGGTGCCGAAGTCGTCAATGGCTAGGCGCACGCCGAGTTTTTTGATGCGGGCCAGGCTCGTCGCGATCGAGATATCCTCGGCGACCAGTGCGCTCTCGGTGATTTCGATGGTGAGTTGGGTCGGCCGCAGGTTGGCGAGCTCCAGTTCCTCGCTGATGGTGTCCACTGTGCTCGGTCGCTGCAGATCATAGGCGGAGATGTTGACCGCGATCGCGAGATCCGGGCGATCCCACGCCGCCGCTTGCTGGCACGCGGTGCGAACGACCCACGCGTCGATGTTGGTGATGAGCCGGGACTGTTCGGCGATGGGAATGAACTCATAGGGCAGCACCGTCCCATGACCGGGACGGTGCCAGCGGGTCAGCGCCTCCATGCCGACCAGTCGCTGGTCGGCGAGCCGGACGATCGGCTGATATTCCAGCTCGAACTCGTTGTTGCCGACCGCGCTGCGCAACGCGTTGGCGGTGGTGAGTTTGCCTTCGACCCGGCGTCGCATGGCGGCGTCGAAGATGACATAGGGGCCTTGCCCGACCGTCTTCGCGTCATACATCGCGATGTCCGCCTCGCGCAGCAGGTCGTCGCTGGTCGCGGGTCGAGTGCCGGCAAAGGCGATGCCGATGCTCGCTCCGATGACGGTCTCCTCGTCTCCGACGGATATCGGCCGTTCGAGCGCGGCAGAGATGCGTCGGGCGATGGCGATGGCGGTCTCGGCGCGGTCGACATCGGTGCAGACCACGACGAATTCGTCACCACCCAGTCGCGCGACCACGTCGTTGTCGCGCACAGCCGAACGAATTCGTTCGGCCACCCCGACGAGCAGCGCGTCGCCAGCGGAGTGGCCGAGGCTGTCGTTGACGAGCTTGAAATTATCAAGATCAACAAATAGTACGGCGACATCGCCCGTCGCGAATTGTCGGCGTTCGAGGGCGTCGCCGAGATAGTCGGCGAGTGCCGAGCGGTTGGGCAACCCGGTGAGCGTGTCGTGACGGGCTCGCTCGGTGAGCACCTCGTGCAACGCGCGCATCTCGTTCGACGAGATCTCGATCGACCGTTCCAACGTATAACGGTCGGCGTCCGCCTCGTGATAGGACGAGCTCACCAGGGCGAGAAGGTCGGGCCAGGACACGGCATCCGGCGGATCCACTGTGGATAACCCGAGTCGCCGCAGTTGACGCTCGAGGATTCGGTGATATTCCGGCGGATCAGCCATCTGCCGTCGTCGTCTCCCAGAAGGTGGTGATGGTCATCGTCTGATTGTGCAGGTCGCAGGCCCCCGGTGCGACCGACGAGATCTCCCCGTAGGAATAGAAACCAATCAGGTCCACCTGGTCGCCCAGCGCCGCACGCACAGCCTCGATCTCGTCCTCGGTGCGCCGGCCGAGCAACAGTCGCCGGCCGAAGCAGCTGATCGTGACGGCGAGCGTCGGCGGAGCCGAACCGATCCCGGTCTCCCGCGCGGCAAGATGCGCTCCATCGATGATCCGGTCGAGGTTGGCCCTCATAAGTTGGGCCAACGACCCTTCGGGGATGTCGCCGGCGAAGGTCAGGCTCTGATCGTCTTCGTTCAAGGCGACGATGGTTCGCACCAGCTGCCGGTTCTCCCCACCGGAGAGTCGGATCGCGAGCGGAAACAACAAGGCCGACGCGGGCAGCTCGGACGCGCGCTCACCGAGATAGCTCTTGTAGAGCTGCAACGCCGGTTGTCCGTCGAGTTCATAGAGGACATTGCCGGTGGACTTCGTCACCCGTCGTTCCGGGCCGAAGATGTCCCAGCCGCCGCGCGAGCCGTGGCCGATGTGGATGTCCGGACCAGCGAAGGCGATCACGTTGACATATCCAGGTTGCGGCTCGCCGTCGACGATCACCCACGTGCGTTCGAAGAGCTCCCCGTCGGCCGCGAGCCCGCCGCTGATGAGCAGCGTGCCGTCGGACCCGTCGGTGAGGCCCGAGACCAGGGTGCTGCCATTGACTCGGACCCCGTCCGAGAGGACGAACAGGCCACGCACCTCGGGGTTGTCCGCCACGAGCCGCTGGGCGAGTCTTTGGCCGACCTCATAGGACTGCTCCGGTGCGGCGATGAACTCGTGGGCTTGTCGAAGGTTCGTGGTGTCGAACCGCATGATGGCCACGGCCAGCGTGTCGCGATAGACCGCGTCGTCGATGATCTCGCCCGCGGTGGAACAGCCGGTGACGATCGAGTGCGGAAAGGCGGCGAGCACCTCGGAGAGCGGGTCGTGGTGCAGTTGCGTCGTGCGCGACCCGCCGAAGACCAGCACGAGCGTGCGCGGCCCGTCCCATGGGGGCAACGGGTTGGACCAGCCGGCCCGTTGGTCCCAGTGGGTGGTCTGCACTCGCATGGCGGCCCCCTCATGCGAACGGGTGTGCGGCGGGTCGGCCGGCCCGCCGTCCGCGCCGGCACCGGGCGCCGGTGGGCGTCACCCTCCAACATACGTCGGTCGCTGGCCTCTCGGCATGAGTCTCGTGGCACAGGGTCTTCGGCATAGGGTCTCGCGGTCCGGTTGGCCGGCGAGAGCGCCCGCTTTGCCCGGCGATCGCGGGGTGAGACGCACCGTGGCCACGCGACCCGTGGGCGGGGAGTGATCGTTGACGTCGTCTGTGATGCCGGCGGGCTCTGTGGTGTGGCGCGGACCGGATCAGGGGGTGAGGTCACGCAGTTCCGGCACCACGCGTCCCCCGAGGTCCTCGATGAACCGCACCGGATCGCTTGTCAGCGGCGAGACGTGCATCTCGTCGACTCCGATGGCGGCATATCGGCGCATCAGGTCGACGAAGGCGTCGCCGCCGGCGACCGGGTCCAGCGGCGCCGCGTGCAGCACGGTCTTGCGGATGCGGGCATAGTCGGTGCCGATCCGGTCGCAGTGTTCGCGCAGCACGGCCAGCTTCGCGGCGACGTAGGCGACGTTGGCCGGCTCGCTGACCGAGATGTTGCACGCGTCGGCGTATGTCGCGACCAAACGCAGCGTCTTCTGCTCGCCGGATCCGCCGACCATGATGGGTGGGCGGCGCGTCGGCTGCGGCGAGTTGACGGTCTCGGCGAGCTGATAGTGGCGACCCGCGAACGGGCCGTCGTTGTCGCTCCACATCTGCCGCACGATGCGCAGCGTCTCCTCCAGTCGTTCGAATCGTTCCGCGAGTGGCGGGAAAGGAACGCCCAACGCGGCGTGCTCGCGTTCATACCACGCTGCCCCGAGTCCGAGAACCGCCCTGCCCCCGGAGAGAACGTCCAATGTGGAAACGATCTTCGCGAGAAGGCCGGGATGACGATAGGTCACGCCGGTCACCAGCAGCTGGAGCTCGACCGCGTGGGTGTGTGCGGCGAGGAAGCCCAGACCCGTGTAGCCATCGAGCATCGGCTCGTCCGGTTCACCCAGCATCGGCAGTTGCAGAAAGTGGTCCATGAGTGACAGTCCGGAGAGTCCGGCGTTGTCGGCGGCCCGCCCGATGGCGGCGAGCGTGGGCGCGATGGCGGTTGTCCCGCCCGGAAAATCAAAGGACACCAGATGTACGGCGAGTCGCATCGCGGTTCTCCACAGGAGGTGAGGGGCGGAACGCGGCCCGGCCTTGGGCACGCAACGATAGTTGTATCCGACTGTCCAAATGATGATGACCGATCGTCCGGTGCGCGTCGGCCGATAGTGCGGTCACATTAGCCCCGGCGATGTGTTGCGACCAATATGAACCCTGATTGGCTATGTCGCAGCACATCCAGCGCGGGAGAAACCCGACAAGAGCTCCGCCGGAGTTCGGGTGAAGCATGGCGAAAAGGCTCGGGCAAACCCGGACAACCGGTGTGAGTCGGGTGACGACGCACGATGAGGGAGGGACGGTCAGGTGCCGGACGCGAACGCAACCGTTGATCCGGCCGCCACGGCCTGGGTGCTCGCGAGCGCTGCGCTCGTGTTGCTGATGACCGCGGGGATCGCGTTCTTCTACGGTGGGATGGTGCGGCGGGCCAACGTGCTCGGCGTTCTCATGCAGTCCTTCGCCGGACTCGCCGTGGTCACTGTCGTCTGGGTGGCCATCGGGTTCTCCCTCTCGTTCAGCGGCTCCAACCCCTATCTCGGTGACCTCGGCTATGTCGGGCTGCCGGCCGGGCTGACCGACTCGCTCGCCCCAGGCGTGCCGCTCGAGGCTTTCGCCGTCTTCCAGCTGATGTTCGCGGTGGTCACGCCCGTGCTCATGCTCGGCGCCGGCGTGGAACGCTGGCGGTTCGGCTCATATCTAACTTTCGTCGCGATATGGTCGCTTCTGGTCTATGCCCCGATCGCGCACTGGGTCTTCGACCCGAGCGGGTGGGCCGCGCGATGGGGCGTGCTCGACTTCGCCGGCGGCACGGTGGTGCACATCAACGCCGGCATCGCAGCCCTCGCCATCGCGTTCAGCCTCGGGCGACGGCGCGGGTGGCCCGACGAAACACCCCGACCGCACAACTTGCCGCTGATGATGACCGGCCTCGGCCTCATCTGGGTTGGCTGGCTGGGCTTCAACGGCGGATCCGCGTACGGCGCCGGCGCCCTCGCCGCGAGGGCGGTGCTCAACACCCAGGTGGCGGCCGCGACCGGGCTGCTCCTCTGGCTGCTCGTCGAACGTCTGCGATATGGCAAACCGACGACCGTCGGCGCGGCGTCGGGCGCCGTCGCCGGGCTCGTGGCGATCACGCCGGCCGCCGGTTATGTCACCTCGGCCGCCGCAATGGGCATCGGCGCCCTCGCCGGAGCGTTGTGCCAGCTCGCCGTCGGGCTCAAGCGTTGGTTCAACCTCGACGACTCCCTCGACGTCGCAGCGGTTCACCTGGGTGGCGGCCTCGTCGGCAGCATCAGCGTCGGGCTCTTCGCCACCACCACAGTCAACCCGCACGGCGCCAACGGACTCTTCGCCGGCGGCGGCTATCGGCTGCTCGGGGTGCAGGCCGGCACCGCCGCGGTGGTGGCGCTCTATGCTCTGCTCGTCACACTGCTCATCAGCGGTGTCGTGAACCGGATCGTCGGGCATCGGGTGACCCGTCGGCAGGAGATCATCGGACTCGACCTCGCACAACACGGCGAGTCCGCCTATGACCTCGCGGCGGCCGAGACGGAGCTCGCGCCGACACGGCCGCACGCGCCGTCATCGGCGAGCTGAGAGTCGGAAGGGAACGACGACATGGTGATGGCCCCGAGAGGCCGAACGGCCCGGGTCGCGGTGCTCAGCCTCTGCGTGCTCGCCGTGGTGGGGCTCGTCGGCGCGGTGGTGGGAGCCGCGTGGCAGTCCGGCGCCCAACGCGCCGAGGTGGTCGACAAGGAACTCGCCGGCGCGGACATGCTGCCGGCCCTGACCACTCTGCTCGTGGAGATGACCGACGCCGAGTTCGCCGCGGTTCGGGGGACCACGGTGGACAAGGCCGCGCTGACCGCCGCGCTGGACGGCGTCGCCGCTGCCGAAGAGCCACACAGCGCCACCCTGCGCATCGGGCAACGAATCGCCGACCTGCGCACCCAGACGGAGGCGGCGCTCGCCAGCGGGCATAAGGGTGAGGCCGCCTACGAGACCTATTCGGGCCTGGTCACCCTCGTCGCCGCGTTGATCAGCGCAGTCGGTGACGCCTCGGGACTCATCCTCGACCCCGCTCTCGACTCCTACTACGTCATCGACTCGGTGTTGTTGCGATTGCCGCAGGCGATCATCCAATCCGGTCGGGCGGTGGACATCGCGTCGCTGGCGCCGGACAGCAGCACCGGCGAGGACGACGACTCCGAGGACGAGATCCGGGTCGCGGTGGCCCGCTTCGACATCGCCACCATCTCCGACGCGGTGAGCACCGGGTTGAGTAAGAGTGTCGCCGCGACCACCCGGGCGCAGTTCGGCGCCACCATCTCCCGCGGGCTCGACGCGTTCCGCGCGGCCGCCGACACGTTCGCCCCGCCCGTGCTTCTCAGCGACCTGTCCGGCACGGTGGACCTGCCGGTGTTGACCGCCACCGCCCAGAAGGTCTCCGCGACCGCGCTCACGCTGTCACAGGTCCTCGTCGAGGAGCTGCGGGGGCTGCTCACCGCGCGGCGGGATGAGGTCAGCTCCGACCAGCGGTTCATCACGATCACAACCACGATCGCAGCGGCGTTCGGCGTACTTCTGCTCTGGGTGTTGACCGTCAACAGGTCGCGCGAGCGGACCGACCTCGACGAAAACGCTCGTCCGGAACCCGAAGAAGCCGCCCTCGCCTCGCTGACCTCGGCGCGGGACCTGCTCGCCGCCGAGGAACTGGTCCACGTCGGGCGCGCGGTGCGGCAGCGGCCCCGGGAGGATGCCGATGCAGACTAGGACCGCGCTGCTGGCCCGGTTGGGCATCCGGCAGAAACTGAGCCTGCTGCTGATCATCCCGCTCGCCGCGGTGGTGCTTCTCATGGTTCCGTTCACCGCGGAACGGGTGGACGGGGTGCGGGCCGCCGACGTGACCGCCAACGCAGCCCAAGCCGCCCGTGCCGTCGACGAACTGGTCGAGGCACTGCAGCGGGAGCGTCTGCTGGTGATCGGTTTCCTCAGCTCTTCGGACTTCGACCGCACGGCCGTCGTCGCGCAGCGACAGACCGCTGCGGATCGGACCGCTCGCCTGCGCGACGACCCGGTGACCGCGCCGGCGTTGGCACACGCCCGCGAACAGCTCGCTGCCGTCGATCAGGTCCGCGCCGCAGTGCTCAGTCGTGGCACCACCGTGCGCGAGGCCTATGACGCCTATCGCGCGGCGATCGGGGCCTTGCTCGACGGACTCGACCTGTCCAACCCGGTCGGCGCGGACACCGTCGGTCACGTGCGGCTCAACGAGTTGGACGCGCTCATGCGAGCCGGCGAAGAGACCAGCAGCGTCGGCGCGCTGCTGGTCGCGCTGGCCGTCGGCCGCGACTTCAGCGTGAGCGCGCTCACCGACACCGTGACCGCCGGCCAAGTTCACCTGAAGCGTTTCCGCGAACTCGCGGACGCGGAGCAGGTCGACGCCGTCGACGTCACCGAGGATTCGCAGGCTGCCCGGCGCATCCGCCAACTCACCACCGCCACCGTCGAGGCGACCGCCACGAAACTCACCGGCAGTGTCAACGCCGCGCTCTCGGCGGCCATCTCATACACCGGCCTGCGTCGACTGGCTCAGGACCGCATCGCCCGCCAAGTGTCGCTCGAGGCGCGGTCCCGGGCCGTGGCGGCCCAGCGCGCCGCCACGGGGTTCGCCAGCGGGGGCGCGCTGCTGTTCGTCTTCGTCGTGGCTCTCGGCGTGACCGTCAGCCGGTCGATCTCCCGACCGTTGCGACAACTGACCCGCGCGGCCTCGATCGTGGCCGAGCTCTCCCAAGCCGAACTGGTGCGGGTGGCCGACTCCGACTCGTCGGACCCGGCGCCGCCCCGGCTCGCCGCGGTCGACGTGCGCAGCGCCGACGAGGTCGGCGAGTTGGCCACCGCGCTCAACCGGGTGCAGGCCACAGCGGCGTTGCTCCTGGAACGGCAGGTCACCACCCGACACAACGTGTCGGTGATGTTCGCCAACATCGCCCGCCGCACCCAGAACCTCGTCGGCAGACAGCTGTCACTCATCGACAACCTTGAGCGTTCGGAGAGCGATCCCGACCTGCTTCAGCGGCTCTATCAACTCGACCACGTCGCGACCCGACTGCGTCGCAGCGCCGACAGTCTGCTCGTGGTCTCCGGAACCATCGACCAGGAGATGAGCGGCCGGCCGACGCCGCTGGTCGACGTCATCCGGTCGGCGGTCGCCGAGATCGAGGGTTTCCGAGAGGTCGAATTCGGTTCGATCAGCGAGGTCAACGTCTCCGCCGGGCTCGTGTCGGACCTGCGGCTGATGTTGTCGGAGTTGATGGAGAACGCCACCCACTTCTCGCCGCCCGGCACCACGGTCCGGGTCAGCGCGTCACTGGCTGACCGGTGCCGGATCGTCATCGTCGACCACGGCCTGGGCATGAGCGCACAGCGTTTGGCGGAAGAGAACCGCCGGCTCATCGACCGGGAACGCCTCGACGTGGCACCCACCTCCGTGCTCGGGCTTTTTGTGGTCGGCCGACTGGCCCGCCGCCATGGCCTCGCCGTCCGGCTGGAGCCATCCGACGGGCGAGGCGTCACGGCCGTCGTCGAGATCGGCATGGCGTCGCTGACACCCGCGACTCCGGGCGGAGATCGTGGCGGTGCCGGCCGGCAGAGCGATCCGGCCGGCCGGCATCGCACCATCACCGGTTCGGCCTCCGTCGGTTCGGAGCCGCAGCAGCCGTTCGGTACGGTCCCGTTCGGTGCGGTTCCGCCCGCCCGCCCGCCGGTCTTGCCGCCCGTCGCGCACCGACCCGTCGCCGCGATCACCGCGACCGATGAGCGTGGGCGAGTCGACCTGAGCTCCGAGCTCTTCGTGCCCGTTCGCGATTTCCCGTGGTTCGCCCCACCTGCGGTGGCGGTGGGGCGGGCGTCGGTGACCACGCCCGACATACCCGAGTTGCCGGCCGCGCCGGTGGGTGCGCCGCCGCGGGAACAGTGGCCGTTCGCCGAGACGACCTCCGGCGCCGTGGCCGACGCGGACGTCGCGTCGTCACTGCCGCGGCGGCGGGTCGACCCCAGCGTCGAGGCGGCGGCTATGAGTGCGTGGGCCTCGGCGGGGGTGGTCGAACCGTCAACCGCCGCACCGCCGATGCCGCTCCGACCCGCTCCGCCTCCGCCGTCGTCGGCTGGTCCGTCCACGGAGCCGACCCGAGCCGGGTTGACCCGTCGGGTCGCGGGCGCTCACATGAACAGTCTCATGCGGGACATCCCGACCGACCCGGCCACTGTGCGGATCGTGCGTGACCCGGAGGCCGAACGGGCCGCCCTCAACGACTTCTTGTCTGGACACGCGCGGGGCGTCGATTCAGGGACGGGCGAACCTCCGCCGGTTGCATAGGATCACCATCCCGTCTCGTCCCGTCCCCTCGGAGGTAACCATGACCGTCCATACAGGACATCTCAGTAATGAGGCGCAGCAGTTCAGTTGGCTGCTCAGTCAGTTTGCTGCCAACACGCCCGAGGTCATCGACGCCATCGCGGTGTCGTCGGACGGCCTGCTGGTCGCCACATCGCAGCGGGTCGATCGGGCCAGCGCCGACCGCCTCGCAGCGATTACCTCGGCGATCATCAGCCTGGCGCACGGCGCGGCCAGCACCTATGACCTCGGGTCGCCGAACAAAGTGGTGATCGACCTCGATCGCGGTTATCTGTTGGTGAGCTCCATCAGTGCCGGGGCGACGTTGGGTGTGCTCGCGACTCGGGCGGCGAATCTCGGCAATCTGGCTTACGAGATGGCGATCTTCGCCAATCGGGCCGGTGAAGTGATCTCGCCCCAGCTCATTGAGGAACTGAAGGTCTCGGTCGGCTTCTAACCATGTCCAGTGATGATCTCAACGGTTCGGCTCCGAGGGGTCCGGCGCAGATACGGGTTCCGCCCTATCTGCTCACGGGCGGTCGGGCGCGGCCAGCCGATGAGAGCGTGGAGATCGAGGCTCAGGTTGTCTCGACTCCCGCCGGCTTGTTGGAGCTGGGCAGGCTCAGTTTCGAGACCCGTGACATCGTCGCGTTGTGCCAGGAACCACACGCGGTAGCCGAGGTCGCCAGCCTGTTGGGCTTGCATCTCGGGGTCACCCGCGTGTTGGTCGGGGATCTTGTTCGGATGGGTTGTCTGTCCGTGCGGCGGCCGCAGTTTGATCCCGCGACGCAGGTGCAGCTGATCGAGAGGGTGATCCGTGGACTCGACCGTATCGCGTGATCAAGGATGGCCGGCGGGTCCGGACCAGCCGGGTCAGCAGACACAGGCTCCGCCACTGCCGGTGAAGATCGTGATCGCCGGTGGCTTCGGCGTGGGAAAGACGACGGCCGTTGGAGCGATCTCCGAGATCGCGGTGCTCACCACCGAGGCGGCGATGACCGAGGTGGCGGCCGCGATCGACCGCACCGGGCACACCCCGGAGAAGACCCAGACGACGGTCGCGCTCGACTTTGGCCGCATCACCATCGATGAGGGTCTCAAGCTCTATCTTTTTGGTACGCCCGGCCAGGATCGCTTCGGATTCATGTGGCGCGACCTCGTGCAGGGGGCGTTGGGCGCGCTGGTCATCGTCGACACCCGTCGACTCGACGATTGTTATCCGGCGGTGGACTATTTCGAGCAGATCAAGATGCCTTTCGTCGTCGCGGTGAACCTGTTCGATGGCCAGCTCAGCCACGAGATCGACGATGTGCGGTGGGCGCTGTCCGTGCCGCCGGACACGCCGATCGTGACGATCGACGCCCGGCGGCGGCATCAGGTTCGCGACGCGCTGGTGACGGTGCTCAAGCACGCGTTGACGCGCATGGGTGCGTCTCCGACGGCGGGTTAGGGCCTGCGCGCGACCGGTGCGACGTCCCCGCCGTGCCTGCGCAGCTCGTCGAGCAGCTGCGGATCGGCGCCGACCAACAACAGCGCCTTGTCGGGACCGGAGAGCAACGCTCCGGGGCGACGAAGCGCCCGGGCCAGCGCGGCCGGACGGGGGACCGACGCGCCCGCGAGGTTGACCACCACGATGTTGGCTCGTTCGGCAAGCGCGGCGGCGTCCGCCGCGACCTTTTCCAGGGCGCGCCCGACGAGTTCCCCGACGGGGCGGAGCATGGCGGAGAGCCAGATCCCGTCCCGGGACAGGGTGACCTCTGCGACTGACATGTCAACCTCCCAGCTCTCGGCCGTGGCCGGTGACCGGCCGCCGTCTTGTCGGCGCCGTTGGCATTGAGGATGCTCTACCTAGCCGAGTCCTGCCTGGATGGAAGCTGGGAGTTTGCTGGGTTTGCCGGAGCGAGGCTCGACGAGCCGGGCACGGTCGTTCGTTCGGCGGACGGAGGCGGTGACGAGAGGACTAGGCAGGATCACGGGGGGAAACCGCAGCGGGGCGGGGTGGGCGAAGGGACTGGGGCGGGCGGAGGCCCGAGCGATCGGCCGTGGCAGCGCGCGACCGACCCGGGTCGGTCGGCCCAGTGGTCGCAGGTGCGCGGCGAGCACGGCCTGCACGGCGTAGGGGTCGGGCAACCGCCACTGTGACCAGGTCGGCGGGGTGTGCCAGTGGAGTCGGCCGTGCGGGGTCCGGGTGGGCGGCGCGGGCACCCAGGAGCCGTGGCTGTGTGCGACGACGTCGTAGTGATCGTCGAAGTCGGGGCTCAGCGTTTCTCCCGCCGCGACGAAGAACATCCAGCGACCGGTTGGGGTGATCGCGATCGGCCCCGGCGGGGTCCGCGCAGCGGCGGCGGCGCCGACGGTGGCCGGAACTTCGATCACGTCGAACACCGTGCCGGTCGTCAGCAGCACCGAGAATGGCTGAGCCGACCACCAGTCGTCGATGTCGGTCTGGCGATGCGATCCGGCCCCGAGCCATTGGTCGAGCGCCGGGTGACACGCGACGGTCGGGCAGATCGGCCCGCATCGAAATCGGTCGGCGTCGAGGTATGCGCCGGGGAGGACCGGCCAGCCGTGGCGGGCGTACCGGTAGGCCGCACGTCGAAAAAAGTATCGATTGATGTTAAAAACGACATTCATCGCGTATCCATTCAAAAATTGCCAGATCCCGTCACCGCGCTCCGGGCCCGTCGTTGCGAACAGCGAACGCGATCTGCAAATTGCATCCATAGGGTTACGGCTTGTGTACGAATGTGTGGCTTGGTGACGCCGCACACCGTGTGCGACTGGAGTCCGGTCGGCGTCCGGCGGCGCCCTGACCGGCGAGCGTTGGGGGAGAAGACGACAGGATGGATGACGTTCCGGTAGGACGCCGGGTCGCCTATTGGCGGGCCCGTCGCAAACTGACCCAGCAGCTCTTCGCCGACCGGCTGGGCAAATCCAAGAGCTGGGTGGACAAGATCGAACGCGGAGTGCGCAGACTGGACCGGTATTCGGTGATCTATCAGATCGCCGACGTGCTGCGACTCGACGTGCAGGTGCTCATGGGACGCGACCCGGTGCGTCGGCCCGATCGGATCAACTGCGTCGACCAGATCGACGTCGCCGAGATCCGCAAGGCGCTCGAGCTCTATGACACCATCAGCGCGATCTTCACCCAGCCCGGCCGGTCACACTCCCTCGGCGAGCTGGCCAAATCCATCGACCACGGCTGGCTCACCTTCCTGCACTCCCGCTACGGGGTGCTCTCCCGCATGCTGCCCCGGTTGATCCGGGAAGCGCGGGCAGCCTCAACCGCGCACACCGGCGTCGACGGGCCACGAGCCGCCCGGCTGCTCGGCCAGACCTATCAACTCGCCTCCGCGACCCTGCGCAAAGTCGGCGAACACGACCTGGCCTGGCTCGCCGCCGACCGAGCGCTCATGGTCAGCCACCAAGCCAAAGACGACCTGCTCACCGGCCTCGCCGTCGTGCATGTCGCGGACGCCCTCACCGCCCTCGGGCGGTTTCGCTCCGCGCTGGAACTCAGTGTCAACGCGGCGGTCCACATCGCACCCGACGTCGGCTCCGACAGTGACGTCGGCCCGGAACTCGATCGAGAACCGGGCCTCGCGCCACCCCGAGAAGCCACCCCGCAGCGCCTGTCGGTCTATGGCACCATGCTGCTGCGCGGCGCCGTCGCCGCCGCCCGACTCGGCGACGCGAGCACCGTCGGAGACCTCTTCACCGGCGCAGAGGAGGCCGCGAAACAACTCGGCCGCGACGACAACCACTATTGGACCAGCTTCGGCACCACCAACGTCGCACTGCACCGGGTCGCCACCCTCGTCGAACTGGGCGAGGGCGAGGCCGCCATGCGGGCGCACGCGACGATCGACCCGATCGACTTCGCCGCGCTCATGCCGGAACGTCGCGCCCACCACATGCTCAACATCTGCCGGGCCCATGCGCAGACCGACGACATCGGTCGGGCCGGCGAGGCGCTCGTCGAAGCCGACCGGGTGGCGCCGAGCGAGGTGCGCTGCCGGCCCATCGCACACGAACTGCTCGCCGACATCGTGCGGCGCACCCGTGGCGCGGTGCCGGACCCCGTCGCGGCCCTCGTCGAAGATCTCGGACTCGTCCTGTGACTCGCCGCGCCGGATTCATCCCGCCACACTGGTAGCCTCGCCAGTCGTGAACCAAGTTGGCACGATCACCGTCGCAGACGTCGTCGCAGCGTTGGATTCCCGATATCCACCGCACACCGCCGCCGCCTTCGACCGGGTCGGCCTCGTTGTCGGCGAACCCCACGCCGAGGTTCGGCGGGTCCTGCTCGCCGTCGACTGCGTGCCCGAGACCGTTAACGAGGCGATCGACCTCGGCGTCCAGTTGATGATCGTGCACCACCCGTTGCTGTTGCGTGGCGTCCACAGCGTGGCCGCCACGTCGTACAAGGGAATCGCCGTTCACCGGCTCATCCGCTCAGGCATCGCGCTGCACGTCGCACACACCAACGCCGACGTCGCCCAACCCGGCGTCTCCGACGCGCTCGCCGGGCGGCTCGGCCTCACGGACGTCACACCGCTGCTGCCCGACCAGATCAACCCGGTGCGGGTCGGCCGGTTGCCACACCCCATGTCGGTGGCCGAGCTCGCCGAGCATGTCGCGGCCCGGCTTCCCACAACCGCGACCGGCGTACGCGCGAGCGGCCCCCCCGATCGCATCGTCAGCAGCCTCGCGGTGACCGGCGGCGCCGGCGACGCGTTCCTGCGCGACGTCGCACGAACCGGCGTCGATGCCTTCCTCACCGCCGACCTGCGACACCACCCGGCCAGCGAACACCTCGCAGACGGCGGCCCAGTGCTGCTCGACGCCGCGCACTGGGCCACCGAACGCCCATGGCTCGACGAGCTCGCCGCACACCTGCACGGCGACCTCGGCCTCGACCCGGTCGTCTCCGACCTCGTCACCGACGTGTGGACGGTGCACCGCTGATGACGCTTATCCGTGTGACCTCAGGAAGGAATCCCAAACCGTGAAGGCAGACCCCGCCGCCCAACAACGACTGCTCGAACTGCAGGCCGTCGACACCGGCATCGCGCAGATCAACCACCAGGAACGCAACCTGCCGCAGATCGCCGAGATGGACAGACTCGCGCGGGAACTGTCGACACTGGAGGACGACAGGGTGCGGGCACAGGTCGGCTTGGACGACCTCGACCGCGACATCACCCGACTCGACACAGACGTGCAACAGGTGCGCGACCGGGCCGATCGAGACCGCGCGCGACTCGCCGACGGCTCGACGCCCGCGCGGGAGCTCATCGCGCTTCAGCACGAACTCGCCAGCCTCACCCGCCGCCAAAGCGAACTCGAAGACGCCGAACTCGAACTCATGGAACAGCGCGACAAGTCCCAGTCCGCGCTCGACGGCGTCGTCGCCCGCACCGAGGAACTGCGCGTCACCCGCGACGGGGTCAGCGCCGAACACCAGACCGCGCTCGCCGAACTCGCCGCCCGCCGCACCCGGCTGGCGGGCTCCCGCGAACCGATCGCCAACGCCATCCCCGGCGACCTGCTCGACCTCTATGAATCGATCCGGGAGACCAGCGGAATCGGCGCCGCGCTCCTGCAAGCAGGACTCTGCGGCGGGTGCCGACTCGAACTCTCCGGTGTCGAACGGGCCCGCGCCGCGAAATTGCCCCGCGACGAGGTCATCCACTGCGACGAATGCGGTCGGATCCTCGTCCGAACCGCCGAGTCCGGCCTGTGAACGAGGCCCGCCCGTGACCTCGACCCGACGGCCGCGGGTCACCGTCGACGCCGACGGCGCCGCTCGCGGCAACCCTGGGCCCGCTGGCTGCGGTGCGCTCGTGCGGGACACGGCGACGGGTGAGGTCCTCGCCGAGCGCACCCAACCACTCGGCGTCGCCACCAACAACGTCGCCGAATACTCCGGGCTCATCGCCGGCCTCACCGCCGCAGCCGACCTCGGCGCGGCCGAAGTCGAGGTGCGCATGGACTCGCGGCTAGTCATCGAGCAGATGTCCGGCCGATGGCAGATCCGCCACCCAGGACTGCGTCCACTCGCCGCGCAGGCGGCCGATCTCATCAGCCGATTCGACGTGGTGAGGTTCGTCTGGGTGCCTCGGGAAGAGAACACCCGAGCCGACGAACTCGCCAACGCGGCGGTCGACGGGCAGACTCACGACCCGGTCGTCACCCGAGGGCTCGCCGCCACCGTCCCCACCGCGACGTCGTGGAGCCCACCGCCGCAGACCGCGACCCGTCTCGTGCTCGTGCGTCACGGCGAGACCGAACGCACCGCCGGAAAACGCTATTCCGGGCGGGGCGACGTGCCACTCTCCGAACGCGGAGTGACCCAGGCCGACGCCATCGCACGCCGGATCGCCGCCACCGTGTCATCCCCGGCGACCGTGCTCACCTCGCCGCTGAGCCGCTGCACACAGACCGCAAACGCGATCACCCGCGAACTCGGTCTGCCCGAACCGCGCGTCGAAGTCGACCTCATCGAATGCGACTTCGGCGACTGGGAAGGCCGCACGTTCGCCGAGGTGCGCGACCAGTGGCCGGCCGAACTGCGGGCCTGGCTCGGGGCGACCGCCATCGCGCCGCCCGGCGGCGAATCCTTCGACGTGGTCGCGGCCCGGGTGCGCGACCTTCTCGCTCGGGTGCTCGCCAACGCCGGAGACGAGACCGTGGTCATGGTCAGTCACGTCACGCCGATCAAGCTCATCTTGCGCGACGCGCTCGCCGGCGGCCCCGGATTCCTTCACCGCCTCTATCTCGACCCGGCCGGCGTCAGTGTCGTCGACTCGTGGGGCGACGGCGGTGTCGCGGTGCGCACCGTCAACGACACCTCACACCTGCGCGAGATCTGACCTGGCGAGGGGCCGGCGGGCAGGGGTGTCTCCGGGCGAAGGACGCCACGTCCACGTCACCACGAGATAGATGCCAATCCCGGCGAGAAGACCGGCGATCGTGTCCGAGACCCAATGGTGCTGCGCGATGACCGTCGCCGCCGCCACGACGAGCGGCGTGATGGTCCTGATCGCCGCTCGAGCGAGACGCGGCAGCACCTGGCCTATCAGAAGAAACGCGACGCCATACCAGACAACGGCGTTCGCCGCGTGCCCTGACGGAAACGACTGGCATCGCGGTCCGCCACACGCGGGCTTGCTGAAGAACTCAACCGCGTTCGGATCAGGATCCCGTGGAGCCCCGCGACGCAGAAGAAGCTTGGGCAGTGCCACGACCACGAAGAGAAGGACGAACGCGCTCAGCCAGATGGCGACCGGCCTCCACGTCCGAGTCCGAAAGCCTCCGACGACGGCGATCGCGAACACAATCGCGGTCAGCGGACCACCCTGTCCCAACATCACGACGTAGGTGCTCGCTTCGGCGAGCCAGGTGGGGCAGCTGTGTCGCACCCATTCCATGGCGACCGAGTCCCAGGTCGGATCGCCGACGGCCATCCACAGCGTGAATAGTCCATATAACGCGAGGACGCCGCCGGCGTATCCCAGGTCGCGGTTGCGCCTGGCCGTGTCTGCGAGCACGCGACGACCCTTTCGAAGTCCTGTCCGAGATTGGCAGCCTTGCGGTGGAGGCGAGAACCACCCTCGTCATCCTCATCTCGGGCCGGCCCTCTCGACATCTCCCGGACATCAGTAGAAAATCGCAGCACCGGCGAGGTAGGCCGCTAGACCGGAAACAAGCCATGCGACGAGGGGCCAGGTCAATGAGCGGGACCTTTCTACAGTGGAAGCCCGAAGGATCGCGATTGAGTATCCAAAGGCGACGCTGATAAGCGCAATCGGCACCCCGTACTGGGCAAGTATTTCCCACACGGGACGCGTCAACGGCTCCGGGCCGGTGAGGATCTGAAAAACCATGATTATTGGTCGAACCGCGAAAAGGATCCATAGTGCGATCACGACTCGGGCGAGGTGTCGACGGAAGCCGTGCCACTGGTCGATCACGGATTGATCAGGCATGTTTCCACCCTTTGCTATCGTCGGCGATTTCCTCGTGAATGGCGTTTAGATAGCGTTCGGCTTCGTCTGACGGCGCCCTCAAGTAGTCAGTGCATCAGTGGCACTTTCTAGCGGTTCTGCGAGTTTCTCCGCTGGTGCTTTCCAGCCCAGTGTTTTTCGTGGTCTGCCGTTGAGGCTATCCGCGATCTGGTCGAAGTCAAGTTGGTAGTGCCAGGACAGGTCGGTTCCTTTGGAAAGGCGCTGGCGTAGCAGATCAACGAAAATCGGTCATGAGTAGATCAATGGCGGCAGGTCTGATAGTCTGCGACATCAAAATCAGGCGACTTTGCAATACAGGTGTAGGAGGTAACAAGAACTCTACTCGGGAGGCAGAACGTGAAGGTGCGACCGTTCGGAACAGCACAGTGGGTGGGGCTTTTCGCGGTCCTGCTTCTGCTGGCTTCGTTAAGTCCTATCGGTGTGGTTGACATAGCCGACAGTGGCCGTGCCGATGATCCGAACCTCGAACTGCGAGTGAGTCTGTTTGTTGCTGATTTACTGCCGCTGTCGGCTGCAGCGATCATGGGTATTCGGTCGATGTTCGAACGAGACGAACTGAAAGCGAATCGATGGGGTTGGTGGACCACAGGTCTCCTTGTGTTGAGTTTCGTAGGGCGGCTCGTGACAAACCAGATTTGGAAGACGTTTTCGTGAGTTTTTCAGTAGAGCTTGCGGCGTTGAGGGCCTATTGCAGACAACTTCTCGACAGAAGCCGGCTGGCGGGGCGTAGTCACGAATGCTGGCTCCACCCCGCATCGATCGCTTCCATCGTGTTGGGCAGAAGGTTCAACTACGTTCACTGGTTTCCGGCCCGGAAGGCCTCTCCGATCAGGATCGGCACCGCGTCGCTGGTGTCTACTTCCGCCGCGACCTCCACATCGTGGGAATAGCCATAGCCGACCAGTTCCCGACCGCTGGCGCAGCCGAACAACGCCTCGCGGATATTCGGCGCGACGTGCCGGTACGCGGCCGCGGCCAGCTCCGCTTCCGGTGACAACCCGGTGACGCCCTGACCAAGCAGGCCCTGGATGAATGCTCCGGCACCCCACAGATCCTCTACGGCGGGACGCAACGAACCGTCGACCTCCCACCGTTCTCCAGCCGCGATAACGGCCACCGCCAAAGAACCGGAGACCTGCTGGGCCGTCCATTGCGCGGCCCCCGCGGCGTTGCGCAACGATACCCCGATCACAGTCGCGCCCGACGCCGCAAGACGGTGGGCAATGGTCGATCCGTTCGGGGACGGCAGAACCAGCCGCTGGACGTCCCGCGCCGCTCGGATGGTCGACGGCGACAGACTGACCGGACGGCCGGGCCCGACCTCAGAACGCCCGACGGCCAGCATCGCCTGATGCTGCGCGGCGAACGCGACAGCGCGTTCGCCGCGCCATCGGAACGGAAAGACCTCCATGCCCTGATCGACCGCGACGGTCAGGGCGGTGGTGAAGGACAAGACATCAACCACGGCGACAATCCGCGTGCCCGACCCGACCGCGTCGGCGCCCGATGAACCCCACTCGCATCGCACCCGATAATCGGCCTGGGAGTATGGACTCGTCACACCGAGAATGATCTCAGCTGCCAACGTGGGCCTGAAGGGCGGACTGTGCTGGGGGCGACGGACGAGTCGACCTGTACGCCGGGTTCTGTTCCATCACGCGATGCGTGATGGTGGCGGCCATCCATCTCGGCCTACCGTCGCCGGCAGGCTCTAGCGGCCTACCCGCAGACTCGGGCGGGCAGCCCTCAAACGCCTGCGCAGGAGCCCCCTCGCGGGTGACTCCCTCTTGGCCTTGCTCCAGGTGGGGTTTACCGAGCCACCCCGGTCACCCGGGGTGCTGGTGGGCTCTTACCCCACCGTTTCACCCTTACCGCAGCGGCCGCAGCCGCCACGGCGGTCTGTTTTCTGTGGCACTGTCCCGCGGGTCACCCCGGGTTGCCGTTAACAACCACCCTGCCCTGTGGAGCCCGGACGTTCCTCGGCGGCACGCGATGCTCACACATCAGCGCGCCGACGCGACCGCCCAGCCAACTCGTCCGTCGCACCTGACATGCTACGTGGTGATGGAGCTGTTCGACGCGGCGGTGCTCGCCGCCGCCGGTGTGGCCGCGAGCGCTGTCAACGCGCTCGCCGGCGGCGGATCTCTCATCACGTTTCCGACGCTGGTCGCGCTGGGGATGCCGCCGCTCGCGGCGAACGTCACCAACTCGGTCGCGGTCAGTCCGGGCTATCTCAGCGGTGCCGTAGCCAGCCGTGACGGCGTGCGCGAGGTGATGCGGCGCCGGGGTCGCGCCCAGGTCGTCGCTCTCGCTCCAGTGGCGGCAGCCGGCACGGTCGCGGGGTGTGTGTTGCTGTTGAGCACGCCACCGGAGGCGTTCGACGTGGCAGCGCCCCTGCTCGTGCTCGCCTCGACCGCGACGTTGGCGGTTCCGCAGCGGTGGCGTGACGCGCTGGGCAGGCGCCGTGCGGGCGGCGGCAGGGAACGTGAGGGCACGCGTGGCACGCAGAGCCATCCGCCGGCACGGCGTACGGGGATGTGGCCTGTGTCGGTCGTCGTCGGTCTCACGGCTGTCTACGGCGGCTATTTCGGCGCCGCGTTCGGTGTGCTTCTCGTCGCGCTGCTCGCGTTGGTGCTCGACGAACCTTTCGGACGTCTCAACGCGCTCAAGAACGCGGTCTCCGCGGTCGTCGGTGTGGTGACGGTGCTCGCCTACGCGGTCTTCGGACCGGTTCAGTGGGGAGTGGTCGCCGTTCTGCTGCCGGCCACCCTGGTTGGTGGTTATGGCGGGGCGCGGTTCGCGAGCCGGTTGAGCGCGACGGCGTCGCGGGCGGTCGTGGTCGTGGTTGGTTTGGTCGCGGGCACTCTGCTCCTCGCGCGGGCCGTGCTCGGCTAGGAGCAGCGCGCCTGCGGGCGCCGTCGTCGTGGGCTCGCGGGCACTGAGCATCGCCCGAACAGGTGACAGTGTTTTTGGGCAGCGTCGAGCGCTTTGCCGTCATAACAATTGATGCGAGCTGATGTCAAAAAGTCTTTTAACACAACGGTTTCAGGGGTGAATCATGCCATGTGACGGTGCGCGGCGTGCTGTGATGAAGGGGCGTTGGTGGGGCTGTTGGCAGCACAAGAAGTCGTAAATTGAGGCGCCGAAATTCGGCGTTGCCCCTTGCTGCGCCCATTGTGTGTGTGCACAATGGCCTACGACTGCTGGGGACTGTTGTTGCTGCTAGAACCGCATGCATCATATGGTCCACAGTGGAACAAAAATTGCATTTCGGGGGAAGGGCTCGCGTCCGAACGATTCACCAGGCACAGTAATGACATGAGTAACACTGGAGGCGGACCGTACTTCTGGTGCCTGAAACACAACCGAGTCGAGATCGGCGACGATGTGTGCCCCGCGACGCGGACGATGGGCCCCTATGGCTCGTCGGCCGAGGCGGAGCAGGCACTCAACCGGGTGGCGAAGCGCAATGAGCGGTTCGACGCCGAGGACGCGGGATGGGACGGCGTGCAGCCTTGACGGCGCCGTGGCACCACGCGACGTGGTGATCCGCGATCGGAGCGGATGAGGCGCGGGAGCGCGGAAGACGCGTCCCGCCGGTGCGAGAGCGCGACGATCCCCCGAGCACAACAGTTGCCGAAGGAGGCACCCATGGCCGACGCGAAGGCCACCAAACGACCGGCCGCGAAGCGTGCGGCTGCGAGCAGGACCACCACGACGAGAACCACGAGGGGCAGTGCGACAAGGATGACCGGCACCCGTGCCACTGGCACTCGCGCGACCGGCACTCGCGCGACCGGCACTCGCGCGACCGGCACCCGGGCCGGCGCGGCCCGATCAACCTCTGGGCGGACCACGACCCGTGCGGCGGCAGCCCGGCCCGCGGCGACCCGCTCCGGCACGAGCCGGACCGCCACGAGTCGGACCACCACGAGTCGGACCGGCGCAGCCGGCACCCGCAGCACGACGAGGGCCACGACGACCCGGCGCACCTCCGCGGCGAAGGCGACACCGGCGAAGCGGACGGTGACCGCGAAGGCGGCACCGGCGAAGCGGACGGTGACGGCGCGCAAGACTGCGGCGAAGGCGGCTCCCGCGAGCCGTGCGACCACGGCCCGCAAGACCGTGAGCCGGGCGGCCGCACCGGCGAAGGCGGCAGCCAAGAAGACGGTGTCGGCCGCGAAGAAGGCCGCGACGGCGGCGAAGAAGACTGTGACCCGAGCGCCGGCGAAGAAGACGGTGGCGAAGAAGGCCGCGCCAGCGAAGCGGACGACGAAGACGACCGCGGCAAAGGCGACGGTGGCGCGCAAGACCACCGCGCGCAAGACCGCGGTCAAGGCGGCCCCGGCGAAGAAGACGACGGCCAAGAAGACGGTGTCGGCCGCGAAGAAGGCCACACCGGCCCGGCGCACCGCGACCAAGACGACCGCCGCGAAGGCGACAACCGCCAAACGTACGACCGCGGCGGCGAAGCGCACCAGCGCGGCGCGCTCCACCACCACTCGAGGCGTGAGTGCTCGGGTGTCGTCCCGGTCCACGGCTCGCAAGACCGGGACGCGGCGGGCGTCGACCGCCCGCCGGGCGACCCGGTAGGCGAGGCGCATCCACGGCACACCACCTGCCGACGCAACGCCGGAGGTGGGAGGGACGGTTTCCCTCCCACCTCCGGCGTGTGTGCAGGGGCCCGCCCAACCCGAACCGTCACGGGGCGCAGCAGGCCAGTTGGTCAGCGCGGCGGGAGGCTAGTCGCGCAGATAAACCGCGATATTGCGGCCGTATTCGCCAAAGCCCAACCCCTCGGCCACCGCGATCGCGGCGGGGCTCGTGGCGAGCGCCCGATAGCGGGCGATCCCGTGCATCACCAGTGCCTGTCGGGCCGCCGTCGCCGTGAGGCGGGCGGCGTAGCCCCGGCCCCGGACATCGGGGTGCAGCACGACCCCGATGTCGGTGGCGGCGTCGGGTCCGCTGGTGAGATTGGCGGCCGCCACCATTCGATCGTCCTCGAAGAGACCGAACAGCATCGCCGGTTGTGCGAGAAACCCGGCGAGCATCCATTCCTGGGCCGACACGGCCGACCGCAGCGCGGTCAGCGCCCCCGCGTCGTTGGGATTGATTCGCCGGCCCGCGGCGATCTCGGCCAGCCCGTTGACGTCGTCGCGATAAAAGTGCAGCACCGGGCCATATGCCTCGTCTTCGCCGAGCAACCGTCGCCAGGTCTCCGGCTCGATCAACGACAAGGGGTCGAGGTCGGCGACCATCGCACTGATCTCATCGAACCGATCGGCGGGAACCCCGACGCAGGCGGCGTCGTCGAAACACATGACATAGATCCCCCGCCACGGGGCCTGGGCCGGCGGATGCGGTCGCACCCGAACCCCGGGCAGGTGGAGTTCGCGCGTGTCGACTCCGAGCCGCCCGGCCCAGAAGGCGTCCACCCGCTCACGCGTTGTGAGCTGCACCATCCCAGCCACGCTGCCATGTCCCTGGTGAGATTGGTAGCCCCTTTGCGAGGATGACGGACATGACTTTCGATCAGACCGCACAGGCCCGGGTGGCAGGCCTCACCGTGGGCATCGTGGGCGGCACAGGAGACCAGGGGTGCGGACTGGGCTACCGGTTCGCCCGGGCCGGCCTTCCCGTGCTCATCGGCTCGCGGCAATCCGCGCGCGCCACCGAGGTCGCCGACGAGGTCAACACCCGGCCCGGTGTGCGCACGCCGGTGCGCGGGGCCGCCAACGACCACGTCGCCACAGCGGCTGACATCGTCATCATCGCCGTGCCGTGGAGTGGACACGCCGCGACCGTCGCCGAGCTGGCACCGGCCCTGACCAGCAAGATCGTGGTCGACTGTGTGAACCCGCTCGGGTTCGACTCGCGCGGATCATTCGCGGTGCCAGTGCCCGAGGGCAGTGCCGCGCAGCAGGCCGCGTCGCTGCTGCCCGAGGCGCGGGTCTGCGCCGCGTTTCACCACGTGAGCGCGTCGCTTCTCAACAACCCGGAGGTCGAGCGCCTCGACCTCGACGTGCTCGTGCTCGGCGACGACACGGACGCGGTCGAGACGGTCATGGCGCTCGCCGAACGCATCAGTGGGGTGCGCGGCGTGCACGCCGGTCGGCTGCGCAACGCCGGTCAGGTCGAGGCGTTCACCGCCAACCTCATCACCATCAACCGTCGCTATAAGACCCACGCCGGGCTGCGGGTGACCGCTTTGTGACCAGCGTGGCCGGCACCGACGAGCGGGTCGGACCGTGACGAGCGTGGTGGCCGAGTCCGACGAGTGCGGCTCGGCCACCACGCCGACGTGTCAGAACGTGTGCTCGGGAGCGGGGAACGCGCCGTGGCGCACGTCCTCAGCGAACCGTCGCGCGGCGTCGCCGAGGACCGTGGCGAGTTCGGCATAGCGCTTGACGAATCGGGGCATCGGCCCCGTCCGCAGACCCGCCATGTCCTGCCAGACCAGCACCTGGGCGTCGGTGCCCACCCCTGCCCCGATGCCGACGGTGGGCACGGCGACGGCGGCGCTCACCTCGGCGGCGACGTCGCCCGGCACCATCTCCAGGACCACCGCGAAAGCTCCGGCGTCGGCGACGGCCCGCGCGTCGGCGAGCACCGCCGTCGCCGTGTCGCCGCGACCCTGCACCCGGTAGCCGCCGAGGGCGTGTTCGCTCTGCGGGGTGAAACCGATGTGCGCCATCACCGGAATCCCGGCTTCGGTGATGGCCGCGATCTGCGTGGCGCACCGGCGGCCGCCCTCGAGCTTGACCGCGTGCGCCCCGGACTCCTTCATGAACCGCACGGCGGTTCGCAGAGCCTGCGTGGGACCTTCCTCGTACGAGCCGAAAGGAAGATCGGCCACGACGAGAGCGCGGCTGGTCGCCCGGATCACGGCCCGCGCCAACGGGATGCAGTTCGTCGACCGTGATCGGCAAGGTGGTCTCGTGGCCGAAGACGTTGTTGGCGGCCGAGTCACCGACCAGCAGCACCGGAATGCCGGCCTCGTCGAAGATTCGGGCGGTGTACTGGTCGTAACTGGTCAGCATCGTCCACTTCTCGCCGCGTTCCTTGGCGAGCAGCAGGTCGCGGGTGCGCACCCGGCGCTGCGGGGTGGGACCGGTCGGATCGGCGTAGAGCGCCGCCACCTCGGGTTGTGACACGACTGTCTCCTTTGCGTCCTCGAGGCCGCGTGTGGCGGTCCCCGGGTTGTGTCGACATCGTCTCACGAAAAGGCGGCCCGGCCTCAGCCAGTGAAGCGATTGGTGATGGGCAGGCGGCGGTCGCGACCGAAGGCCTTGATGGAGATCTTCGGTCCTGGCGCCGACTGGCGGCGTTTGTACTCGGCGAGGTCGACGAGGCGGATCACCCGGTCGACTGTGGCCGCGTCGTGCCCGGCGGCGATGAGCCCGGCGCGGCCCAGGTCGCCGTCGACATAGTCGGCGAGGATCGCGTCGAGTTCGGTCGTAGTCGGGCAGCGAATCGGTGTCGAGCTGGCCGGGGCGAAGCTCGGCGCTGGGGGGTTTGGTGATGCTGCGGTCGGGGATGGGCGGGGTCTCGTCACGCGGCCCGGGCCGCGTCGTTGCGCCACTGCGCGAGCCGCCAGACGAGGGTCTTCGGCACGTCCTTGAGGGGGTTGAAGCCGCCGACCGAGTCGCCGTAGAGGGTGGAGTAGCCGACCGCCAGCTCACTCTTGTTGCCGGTGGTCAGCACGAGATGACCCTCCTGATTGGACAGGGCCATGAGGAGGACTCCGCGCACCCGGGCCTGCAGGTTCTCCACCGCGAGGCCGGTCAGCTTCAGCTGCCCGAGGAAGGTGTCGACGATCGGCTGGATCGGCTCGATGCGCAGCCGCAGCCCGGTGCGTTCGGCGAGATCGGCGGCGTCCTGCCGCGAATGGTCCGACGAGTGCGCGCTCGGCATCGACACGCCGTGCACGTGGTCGGGGCCGATCGCGTCGACGGCGATCGCGGCGACGACCGCCGAGTCGATCCCGCCGGAGAGGGCGATGACTGTCGACCGGAATCCGTTCTTGCGGACATAGTCGCGCAGCCCGAGCACGAGGGCCTGCCACACCTCGGCCTCTTCGGAGAGTCGCGGCGCGATCGCGCCGGGCGGCGCCTGGCCGTCAGGCGGCTCGACGGCGTCGGTCAGGTGGGCGCGTGCGATGGACAAGCCGGTGGTCGCCCGCGTCGAGTCGTCGGCATGGGACACGTCGACCGCCGCTGGGCAGGTCCAGGTCGTCACGAGAGTTCCTCGCGGAACTGTCCTGCGCGGGCGAGCAGGGTGCCGTCGGCCGCGACCACCATCGAGTCGCCGTCGAAGACCAGCTCGTCCTGGCCGCCGACCATGTTGACGTAGGCGATGGGGCAGTGGGCCTCGGCTGCTCGCCGGCGCACCAGCGGCAGCCGCACATCGTCCTTGTCGAGCTCGTACGGGGAACCGTTGACGGTCACCATCAGGCCGACCCCGGCGGCGGCCGCGGCCGCGAACGGACCGCCCTCCTGCCACATGTCCTCGCAGATGGTCAGCGCGATGTCGACCCCGCCGACCCGGACCACCCGCAGGGTGTCGCCGGGCACGAAGTAGCGGTCCTCGTCGAAGACCCCGTAGTTGGGCAGGTGGTGTTTGACAGTAGGTGGCGGCGACCTGACCCCGGTGCAGCACCGCGAGCGAGTTGCGGGGCCCGCGCCCGGGGGTGGCCTCGGCGCTGGAGCGGGCCGGCCCGTCGGCGTCGAGATAGCCGACGAGCACCACGGTCTCACCGAGCCCGTCGGCGGCGAGGTCGGCGGCGAGGCGGGTGATCGCGGCGACCGATTCGCCGCACGAAGGACTCACGGAAGACGAGATCCTCGACGGGATATCCGGTGAGCGTCATCTCGGGGAAGGCGACGAGGTGCGCGCCGGGTCGGCGGCGAGGCGGGTCCACCGGCGGACCAGCGCCGCGTTGCCGGCGAGGTCTCCGACGGTCGGGTCGACCTGGGCGAGTGCGATGCGGAGGGTGGGCATGACGCCATTGTCTCCCACCGGTGGCGGCCCGTTCGCGGCCACTGACCTGGCGCGCCAACCTGCGCACGCCCCGACCGCCGGATGTGCCACGATGGGGGACGGCGGAGTTGACGAATAGTCGGGAGTGGCCAGCCATGGACCGTCAGCAGGAGTTTGTGCTCCGCACGCTGGAGGAGCGCGACATCCGCTTCGTCCGGTTGTGGTTCACCGACGTGCTCGGCACGCTCAAGA
Organism: uncultured Actinomycetota bacterium; assembly: GCA_963736695.1. Classification (GTDB taxonomy): domain Bacteria; phylum Actinomycetota; class Actinomycetes; order Mycobacteriales; family Micromonosporaceae; genus CAVTPU01. Next base: position 814,377 of record CAVTPU010000001.1, on the reverse strand, counting down.
GCGTCTCGGTGGCCCCGGCGGAGCTGGAGGCGGCCTTCGACGAGGGCATCGGCTTCGACGGCTCGGCGATCGAGGGCTTCGCCCGGGTCTACGAGTCAGACATGATCGCGATGCCCGACCCGACCACCTTTCAGGTCTTCCCGTTCGAGGGTGGTGGCGGACGCTTCGACGCGGGCGGTCCCGGCGAGAGCGCGCGGATGTTCTGCGACATCATGCTGCCCGACGGCACCCCGTCCTGGGCCGACCCGCGACACGTGCTGCGCCGGGCGCTGTCCCGCGCGGCCGAGCAGGGCTTCACCTTCTACACCCATCCCGAGATCGAGTTCTTCCTGCTCGACGACGTGCCGGCCGACGGTTCGGTGCCGGTCCCGGTCGACTCCGGCGGCTACTTCGATCACACCACACACGCGGTCGCCCGCGACTTCCGCCGGCAGGCCGTGCTCGCGCTCGAACGCATCGGCATCTCGGTGGAGTTCAGCCACCACGAGGTCGCCCCCGGCCAGCAGGAGATCGACCTGCGCTACGCCGACGCGCTCACCACCGCCGACAACATCATGACCTTCCGGCACGTGGTCAAGGAGGTCGCGCTCTCGCACGGCGTGCAGGCGACGCTTCATGCCGAAGCCGTTCACCGACCAGCCCGGCAGCGGCATGCACACCCACCTGTCGCTCTTCGAGGGGGAGCGCAACGCCTTCCACGACCCGGCTGACCCGATGAAGCTCTCCACGGTGGCCCGGTCGTTCATCGCCGGGCTGCTCGTGCACGCCCGCGAATACACCGCGGTCACCAACCAGTGGGTCAACTCCTACAAGCGGCTCTTCCCGCTCGCCCTGCCCGACCGCATCACCGAGTCGCCCGGCCTACGTCTGCTGGGGGCACCTCAACCGCTCCGCGCTCGTGCGGGTGCCCGCCTACGGCAAACCCAACTCGGCCCGGGTCGAGGTGCGTTCCCTCGACTAGTGCCTGCAATCCCTACCTGGCGTTCGCGGTCATGCTCGGCGCCGGGCTCAAGGGCATCGAGGACGGCTACGAGTTGCCGCCGGGCGCTGAGGACGACGTGTGGGCGTTGTCGCCGGCGGAGCGAAGAGCGATGGGGTACGAAGCGTTGCCCGAGAACCTCTCCGAGGCGATCGACGTCATGGCCCGGTCGGAGCTGGTCGCCGAGGTCCTCGGTGAGCACGTCTTCGACTTCTTCCTGCGCAACAAACGCAGCGAGTGGGAGGACTACCGGCGGGTCGTCACCCCCTATGAGCGGCAGCGTTATCTCGGCTCGCTCTGATCAGCTGGTGTGATCGGGGAGGCCTGAGCTTTTCGTGCGGATGGGGTAAAACCTTCGGCTCGCGGTTGGCGCCGCGGGTGGTGGTTGCGCGACACTACAGCGCAATCATCATCGATCACATCAGCGCCGCGAGCGCGACACCCCACCGGGGAGTCCCCGCGACCGCTGCCGAGGCGTGGGGACGACATGCACAAGTCGGGTACGAGGTTGGGCGGCCGCTATCGGCTGGAGCAGCGGGTCGGCGCCGGCGGCATGGGCGAGGTATGGCGGGCCACCGACGAGGTGCTCGGCCGCGCGGTGGCGGTCAAGGTGATCCTCACCGCCCTGCTCGACGACGAGGAGTTCGGTCGACGGTTCGAGTCGGAGGCACGCCTCATGGCGAGCCTCACCCACCCCGGCATCGTCGGGATCTATGACTTTCACAGCGACGAGCATTCGGCCTATCTGGTCATGGAGTTCGTCGACGGCGAGCCGTTGTCGCGGGTGATCCGGCGGGTCGGCCGGTTGTCACCCGACCACACCATGAACCTGGTCGCGCAGGCCGCCGACGCGCTGCAGGCGGTGCACGACCGGGGCATCGTGCACCGTGACGTCAAGCCCGCGAACCTCATGGTCCGTTCCGATGGCAGTGTCGCGCTCGGCGACTTCGGCATCGCCCGGTCGCACGGGGCGACCGCGCTGACCGCCACGGGCGCGGTCATGGGCACCCCCACCTACCTGGCGCCGGAACAGCTGCTCGGGCATCCCGCGGGGCCGGTGAGCGACGTCTACGCGCTGGGCCTGGTCGGTTATGAGTGTCTCGCCGGCCGGCTCCCGTTCGAGGGGGAGAGCCCGTTCGCGGTGGCGATGCGGCGCCTGCACGAGCCGCCGCAGCCCCTCGGCCCCGAGGTGCCCCACGCCGTGCGGGAGGTTATCAACTCGGCGATCGCGATCGAGCCGGCGCAGCGGTGGAGTTCGGCCCGTGACTTCGCGTCGGCGGCCCGCCGGGCGAACTCCGGCGAGGTGCCGACGCGGCCGGTGTCGGCACGCCACGTGGCACCCACCTCGGTGATGGCGGGCCCGGCGGCCCCGCCCTATCCCACCGTCGTCGCGCCGCCACCACCCACCCGGTCATATCCGACCCCTCCGGAGGTCGTGTTCGAGTCGGACCCCGACACCCCGGCCAGCCCCGTCATCCGCCCCGTGCGCACCCATCGACTGCGGCGGGTCCTCTATCAGGTCGCGATGATGGGCTTCATCATGGCCATGAGCTCGATGAGCATCTGGGGCAAGTCGTTCTTCACCGACGGCTTCAAGGCGTTCGTCTCGGACTATCCCACGACGGTGCCATCGCCGTTGGAGGACTACAGCACCGCGAAGGCCCCGGGGTTCGACGCGTGCGGCAACCAACTTTGCCCGATCGAACCGACGTGTTGGAACAACTACGCGGTGGTCCGCGGGGCGAGCAATGACGCCGAACCGGAACAGATCCCGTGCAGCAAACCGCACTATTGGCAGACCTTCCGCGCGGGTCGCATCCCGAAGGAGGCCGCCGGCAAGTCGGTCCCATCCCTCGATCATGGGGTGCCCGAGATCGACAAGGCGTGTTCGACGGCCAGCCGGGACCGCTTGGCCCTGCGGCCGAAACAAGCCGAGAGCTGGAATGTCCACGTGTGGATAATCCAGCTGGCCAACAAGTCGTGGACGTTTCAGTGCGTGGCCGGTCCGGGCGGATCGAAGCCGACCACCGGTTCGATGTTCAAGACGACGGTCGGGTGACGCCCCGGTCAGCACACCGCCGGCTCGACAGTGAGGGTGCCGGCCTCGACATCGAGCACCGCCGGCACCCCCAGCGGCACACTGAGCTGACCGACCCCATGCCCGATCCGCAGGCCACCGAGCACCGGAACCCCCAGCGCGCCGAACCGGTCGGCGAGCACATCGGGCACGGTCGGCGCGGTGTCGGAACCGCAGTCGGTGAACTGGCCGACCGCGACCCCGGAGAGTCCGATGAGTGCGCCCGCCCGGTGCAACTGGGTGAGCATTCGATCGACCCGATAGGGCGGTTCGTTGACGTCCTCGACCAGCAGGATCGCCCCGCGCGGGTCCGGCTGGTCGGGGGTGCCGACGCTGGCGGCGAGCAGGGCGAGGTTGCCACCGAGCAGTGTGCCGCTCGCGACGCCCGCGTGAGCGCCGCGGCGTACCCGGAATGTCTCTTCCGTGTCGGCGGCCGTGAGCACCACCGGCTCCGCGTGCATGAGGGTCCGGCGCAGCGACTCGGCCGATTCGGGGCCGGTGCGCTCATCGACCCACGCGGCGCCCGGACCATAGACGGTCGCGAGCCGGGCCCGGCGCCACAACGCCAGATGCAGCGCGGTGATGTCGGAGAAACCCACGACGAGTTTCGGGTCGGCGACGACGGCCGCGACGTCGATGTCGTCGACGATGCGCTGCGTGCCAAAACCACCGCGGGTGCAGACAACCGCGCGGACCCGCGGGTCGGCCATCGCCGTGTTGAGGTCGCCGAGGCGGGCCGGGTCCGCGCCGGCGAGATAACCCGTGCGGGCGTGGGCGTGCGCGCCGATGGTCACTCGCAGGCCCCACCCACGCAGCAGTGCCGCGCCGCGCGCCACCCGAGCCGGGTCGGCAGGCCCGGCGGGAGAGATCAACGCCACCAGATCGCCTGGTCGCAGTCGCGCCGGCCGCCGCGGGGGAGACCCATCCACGGGAGACAAGGATAGTCTGGCGGGGTGACCGCTGACCCCCGCTGCCTGGTGATCGAGAACGACGCGACGGACGACCCGCGTCGGCTGGGGGACTGGCTCGTCGAGGGGGGTCTCCGCTTGGAGATCGTCCGCGCGCACGCCGACGAACCCGTGCCCGCCGACCTCGCCGGATTCGACGCGCTGCTCGTGCTCGGCGGCGATCAGCACGCCTATCCGGGGCCGGACGGGCAACCGGGCGCGCCCTGGTTTCCCGATGTGGAGGCGCTGCTGCGGCAGGCGGTGCGTGACGGCGTGCCGACCCTCGGGGTGTGCCTGGGCGCGCAGCTGCTCGCCACGGCGCTCGGCGGTCGGGTCGAACCATCCGCGGCCGGACCCGAGATCGGTGCGCACCTCGTGGCCAAACGCGACGCCGCCGACGGCGACCCGCTCTTCGGGCCGTCCCCGATGCTGCCCGACGTCATCGGCTGGCACGTCGACGAGATCACCACGCTGCCGCCCGGCGCGGTGCTGATGGCCGCCTCCACCCACTATGCGCATCAGGCGTTCCGAGTCGGCGCCCGGGCCTGGGGTGTGCAGTTCCACATCGAATGCGACCTGCCGATGATCGACGCGTGGGCCGAGGCCGACGCCGCACTCATCGAAGACATGGGAGGCACTCCGGCGAGCGTCGCCGACGGGGTCGACGAGATCCTCGACGACCTCGTCGACACGTGGAGACCCTTCGCCCACCGGTTCGCCGCCGTCGCGCGGGGCGAGCTGGCGACCGAGACATCCGGCGCCGCCGGCCGGCGGTTGCCGCTGCTGGGCCAGTGACGACCGGGCGGGCCGGTCGGGGCCGGTCGACCAGCGCCGTCGGTCGCCTCGCCCGCTATGGATTCGCCGACGCGGTGACCGCCGCCGCGCTGCTCGGCCCCGCCCCGACAGGTCTGGGCGTGTGGGACGACACCGCGCAGCGCCCGGTCGACGCCACGGCCGACGACCTGCTCGCCGCGCTCGCCGCCGCCGCCGACCCGACACTCGCGCTGCGTGCCCTGCACCGCGTCGTCGTCGACGCCGGCGCGACCGACCTGGCCGAACAGTCACGCCTCGACCCGGTGTTGCGGGCGAACCTCGTCGCGGTGCTCGGCGCGTCGGCGGCGCTCGGCGACGACCTCGCCGTGCACCCCGATCGATGGACCGCTCTGCGTGACTCCGTGGAAGCGTCCGATGTGGACGAATTGATGCTCGCGGTCGGCGAACGGACCGACCCGATCGGCGCGTTGCGCTCAGCCTATCGCCGGGCGTTGCTGCGCGTCGCCGCCGCCGATGTGACCGGCGCGGCCGACCTCGATGTCACCATGCGCCGGCTCACGAGTCTCGCCGACGCGACCCTGACCGCGGCATTGCACCTCGCGGCTCGCGAGTGTGGGGTGCCGGTGCGATTCTGTGTCATCGCCATGGGCAAGTGCGGTGGCCGGGAACTCAACTATGTCAGCGATGTCGATGTCATCTTCGTCGCCGACGACGACGCCGACATCGTCGCCGCGCAGAGCGTCGCCGCGCGGATGATGGAGATCTGCGGTCAGGTGGCCTGGCCGGTCGACGCGAACCTGCGCCCCGAGGGCAGCTCGGGGACCGCTCGTGCGCACACTCGCCGCGCACCGCGCCTACTATGCCCGGTGGGCGCGCACCTGGGAGTTCCAGGCGCTGCTCAAGGCCCGTCCGGTCGCCGGCGACCTCGACCTCGGCGCGCGGTGGCTCGACGCGGTGCGGCCATTCGTCTGGCAGGCGGCCGAGCGCCCCGAGGCCGTCGACGACGTGCGGGCGATGCGGCGACGCATCATCGACAGCGTGCCGGCGAAACTGCGCGACCGCGAGATCAAACGCGGCCCCGGCGGGCTGCGCGACATCGAGTTCGCGGTGCAGCTGCTGCAGTTGGTGCACGGGCGCGGTGACGAGGCGCTCCGGAGTGAATCCACATTGGAGGCTCTGGAGGCGTTGACCCAGGGCGGATATGTGGGTCGACGCGACGGTGAGGCGCTGGCCGGGGCTTACCGATTTCTTCGTACGGTCGAGCATCGGTTGCAGTTGCAGCGGCTGCGTCGCACCCACACCGTGCCCGACGGCTCCACCCCCGAGGGCGCCGAGGCGCTGCACCTGGCTCGCACACTCGCTCGGCTTTCGCACCGACGCGCGCACCCGCGCCGTCGACGCGTTTCGTTCGGCGTGGCGCACCCACGCGCAGGAGGTGCGCCGCCTGCACACCAAACTCGTCTATCGCCCGCTCATCGAGGCGGTCGCCCGGGTGCCCAGCGACGCGCTGCGACTCACCCCGGAGGCGGCCCGGCAACGGCTGGAGATCCTCGGCTTCCGCGACCCCGCCGGCGCACTGCGCCACCTGGAGGCGCTCACCGGCGGAGTCTCCCGATATGCCGCGATCCAACACACGCTGCTGCCCGTGCTGCTCGACGAATTCGCCGATGTCCCCGAACCCGATCGGGGCCTGCTCGCCTATCGTGGCGTCTCCGACGCGCTGCGGGCGACCCCGTGGTTTCTGCGCCTGCTGCGCGACGAGGGACCCGTCGCGTCGAGGATGGCTCGGCTGCTCGGCATCAGTCGATATGTCGCCGACCTGCTCACCCGCGACCCCGAGGCGCTGCGACTGCTCGCCGACGACGCCGAACTCGTCGCCCGGCCCCGCGCGTCGCTCATGGAGGGGCTGCTCGCGGCCGTGCACCGGCACGGCCGCGCCGGAGACGACGGGTGGCGTGGCGGCGCCGGAGCGGCCGTGCAGGCGGTGCGCGCCCTGCGCCGCCGGGAACAACTGCGCATCGCCTGCGCCGACCTGCTCGGCACGACGACACCCGCCCAGGTCGGACAGGCGTTGTCCGACCTCACCGACGCGACACTCGCCGCCGCGCTCGTCGCCGCGACATCACGGGTCGGCGCCGCCCACGTGCCCTTCGCCGTTATCGGCATGGGTCGGCTCGGTGGTGCCGAGATGGGCTACTCGTCCGACGCCGACGTGCTCTTCGTCTATGAGCCGCCGCCCGGCACCGCCGACGACGTCGCGAGCGGGCTCGCGCATCAGGTCGCCGAGGAGCTCCGGCGACTGCTCTCCGCGCCGTCGCCGGAGCCGCCCCTGGGCATCGACGCCGACCTGCGCCCCGAGGGCCGACAGGGGCCGTTGGTGCGCAGCCTGCCGGCCTACGCGCGCTACTACGCGACCTGGTCGAAGACTTGGGAGGCCCAGGCGCTGCTGCGGGCCCGCGTCGTGTGCGGCGACGACGATCTGGGACGCCGGTTCCTCGCCCTCGCGGACGGGGTGCGCTTCCCTCACGGCGGGCTGACCGCCGAACAGGTCACCGAGATCCGGCGAATCAAGGCGCGCGTGGACACCGAGCGGCTGCCGCAGCGGGCCGACCCGCACACCCACACCAAACTGGGCCGCGGCGGGCTCGCCGACGTCGAGTGGGCCGTGCAGCTCTTGCAGTTGCGGCACGGTCACGAGGTGGCTGGGCTGCGCACTCCGCGTACGCTCGAAGCCCTTGCCGCCGCCCGCGACGCCGGTCTCGTCACGCCCGGTGACGCCGAGGCGCTGCGCGCCGGCTGGTTGTCGGCGACCGGCGTGCGCAACGCGCTCATGCTCGTGCGTGGCCGGCCGAGCGACCAGTTGCCCCGGCACGGTCCGGAGTTGGCCAGCGTCGCGCGGGTGGTGTCACACTCGGCGGCGGGTGACCCGGGGGAGTTCCTCGACGACTATCTGCGCACCGCCCGGCGCGCTCGCACCGCCGCCGAGCGGGTCTTTCTCGGCCCCTGACCGCATCCGCCGTCCACAGTCGACACTGGCCCGTCTGGGTCGAGCCGCCACGCTCGGGGCATTTTCGCCGATCGATTACCTTTCCGCGCACAGGCGGCGTTGTCAAGTCTCACGCATCGGGCCTAGTCAATTGCTCGGATGTTTGTCGAAAATTCGCACTGCGACGGCGCCAGCGATAGCATGGCGCGATCTAGCCGGACCATCAGGAGAGTCTATGTCTTCCGTCGTGTCGCGAATCCGCAAAAGACTGGTCTTGGCGATGTTGAATCGCTGGTCAACGCCGCGAGACGCGGCCCGGTTCGCGTTTCGACGCTTTCCCCAGCGAACCGCGCTGATCACGCCGTCCGGTAAATTTACCTACACCGAGCTTGAGGATCGGGTGCTACGTCTGGTCGGGGCCATGGCGGAACACGGGGTCGGCAAAGGCGATCGGGTTCTGGGTTTGCTCACCGACGAGCATGAACGCATCGAACTGATGCTGGCGGCGTGGGAGAGCGGCGCGGTATTAACTCAAGTAAATCTGCCGATCACCGCCGAACGGCTGCGGGAAGTCGTGGCGGTGGCTCAGCCCCGGGTCATCGTCTGTAACCACGACCTGCTCGCCGAGCTCAGCCAGACCCTGGCCGAGGCCGCTCCAATGGCTCAGATCTGGACCACCGGGGAGGTCTACGAACGACAGCTCACCGGGCATCAGCCGAGCCCTTCGGGTGAGTCATTGGCCGCGACCGATCCGATGGTGCTCGGCTTCACCTCCGGCACGACCGGCACGCCCAAGACCATGGTGGTCAACCAGGGCACGTCGCTCATATCAATGCGGCTGATTGTGCGGCATGTCGGGGTCGGCCAGCAGACCCGCGAACCGGAGACCCTCGTCGTCGGAGTTCCGCTGGCCGGTGCGGGCAGCGGGGTCGTGCTGCCGACGCTGCTCTCCGGCGGCATTCTGGTGGTTCCCGACCAGTATTGCGCCTCCGCCATCGCAGCCGCGGTCGACGAGCACCGTGCCGCCCGCCTCTTCGTCACTCCGAGCATGCTCATCGACCTGCTCGACCTGCCCGCCGATGCATACGACATGTCGTCGCTGCGCAACATCATCTATGGCTCGGAGCAGTTGCCGGCCGCCAAGCTGGAAGAGGCGATTCGCCGGTTCGGGCCGGTGCTGCAACAGGGTTATGGCAGCTCGGAGGTGCTCCCACCGTTGGCGATGCTGCAGCCCGCGGAACATATGGTTGATGGCCGGATCGCGCCCCGGTCGGTGCTCTCCTCGGTCGGTCGAATCGTCGACCCGATCCGGATCCGCGTGGTCGACGAGGCAGGCACCCTGTTGCCGGCCGCCCAACCCGGCCTGCTCGAGGTGAAGAGCCCCACCGCTTTCAACGGATATCTGGACCGGCCCGACCTCAACGCTGAGGTGTTTCATGACGGATGGTTCCGCATGGGAGACGTCGGTTTCGTCGGCAACGACGGCCTGCTGCATGTGCTGGGCCGAGCCGCTGACGTCATTGAGCGCCGCGGCCACACGACCTACCCGCGGCTGGTGGAAGAGGTGGTGCATGACCATCCGGCGGTGAAGGAGACCGCCTATGTCCAGGTTGGCGAGCAGGCGGTGTTGGCGCTGTCACTACGCAAGGCAGCCCGCGACGCGGCGGCCACCGGCGGCCCGACACCGGAGACGATCAGCAAGGAAGTTATCCAGCTGCTCGGCGAGCGCAATGTGCCCGAAGCCGATCAGCCAGACCGGATAGCGGTCCTCGACGAGCTCCCACGCAGCCTGCTGGCCAAGGTCCTGCGCCGAGAGGTGCGGGAATTTCTCACGGAAGGCACGTCATGACGACAACCATGCTGGCCCCCGAGACGCATCGGGTCCGGCGATCAGTCAAAGCGATGTACGGCGCCGGCAACCTCGGCATCACCGCGCTCCTCGCCGTGCAGTCGTTCTACCTGCTGTACTTCTACAGTGACATCGCCAAAGTCCCGATCGGACTCGCCAGCACCGCCCTCGGTGTGGCCAAAATCTGGGATATCGTCAACGACCCGCTCTTCGGGTGGATCTCCGACCGGACCAGATCCCGATGGGGTCGGCGGCGGGTCTATCTCGTCTATGGCGCGGTGCCACTGGCGTTGGTCACCTTTGCCCTCTTCGCCATCCCACGTGGACTCACCGGGGTCACCGCGTTCCTGGTCATCCTCGTTACCTTCATTTTGTTCGACACTGCGCTGACGATCGTCGCAGTGCCCTACGCGGCGCTGTCCGCCGAACTCACCCACGACTATGACGAACGCACCAGCCTGGGGGCATACGGATCGGTCGGCGCCGTGGTCGGTTTCCTGCTCGGCGGGACGGTCACCCCGATGATCGCATCCGCAGGCTCCGATCCGAAGGTCGGATTCATCCTCGTCGGAACGGTGTTCGGGGGGATCGCCGGTCTGACCACCGCACTGGTTGCCTGGCGAATCAAGGAACCGGTCCAGACCGCGCCGGCAACCACAGAGCTTGGCCTCGTCACGTCGGTCCGCACCGCTCTCGCCAATCGGCCATTTGTCCGGCTGATCACTTCGTTTATGCTGGTCCGGTTCGGCTTCACCGTCGTCTCCACCGCGCTGGCCTACTTCGTGGTGCGTCAGCTTCTTCGCGATGAGAAATTTGTCGGCACCGTTATCGGCGTCATGATGATCGTGCTCGCGGTGTTCATTCCATTCTGGAAGTGGTTGTCCGACCGGCACAGCAAAACCATTTCCTACTCGGCCGGCCTGGTTGTGACCGCGTTGGCGTTGGCGGCCACCTATCTGGTGCCGCAGGGCGGTGCCCTGCCGATGCTCGTGGTGATGGTGGCGGTCGGGTTCGGCATCTCCGCCCACTGGGTGTTCCCATACACGATGGTCGCCGACGTGATCGAATACGATCAGGCGAAGACCGGCCATCGGCGTGAAGGAATGTTCTACGGCGTGTACGGGCTGCTCGACAAGATCGCTCGGACGCTGGGGATGGTCGCGGTCGGCGGTGCGCTGGCATCGTTTGGCTACGACGCCAGCGCGCCGGTCTTCGACGGCACGCTGCAGGCGATTCGGATCATGACCGGCCCGGTGCCGGCCCTGTTCCTGCTGGCCGCCGTGCTCGTGCTGCGTGGCTATCCGGTGACCCGGGAGTCGCACCGGGCAGTTCGGCAGGAGCTGCACGAACGCGGTCTGACGCCGGCGTTGCACCACACCGCCGCGCAGTGATGTCGTCGGCTGGTCACCGGGCGAGTGTCTAACTCATCCGGTGACCAGCCGCAGGATGCGTCCGTAAGTGTCTACAGAGGATGTGGGCTATGTGGTCGGGGTGAAGGTCAGCGTGTCGGTGGCCTCCGCCTCGATTGTCTTGCGATCCCAGCGCATCGGCAGGTTCGCCCCGGTGCGCCACAGCTCGACCTGATCGTCATAGTTGGGGTGGAAGGCGTGACCGGAGTTGCCGGTCAACTGCACCCACCGGGAATTGTCCAGGTGAGACAGATCGACGATCATGCGCATCGACGGAATTGGGCCGACCTCATAGCCGACGCTCGCGGTCCATCCGGTGGCGTTGACGATCGACGAGCCGCCCGCAGCCTCCACCGGCCCCCGGTTGAACAACCACTCCACGGGGGCGATGCCCGACTTGCCCAGCGTCTGGTGGGTCAACGTCAGCGTGTGCAACTCGCCCCATCGCCAGTCGGCGGGTTCGTCCCCCAACAGGCCGGTGAGCTCGTCGGCCGCGTCGCTCATCGCCGCCGACAACATGTCGTCGCGACTCTCGGTCGCGGGTGTGGAGACGTCGTCCCACCACGGATCGGTCGGCTTCGTCAACAGGTCGCGTGCGACCGTCCACCACTTGTCGTTGCCATCGATCTCGGCGCCGTCGGGCAACTCGTCGAAGGTGCGCAGCAACAGATGCCGCCACGTGGCGTTGAAGAACGCGGCGGCCGCCGCACTGCCCGCCGGCGACTGCGCGGGCTGCTGATAGTCCCAGCCGCGCAGCAGGTCGCGCGCCGTCGCGGCGGTTCCGGTGGCCGGCACGGCGAGCAGCGCCGGGACGAGGTCGGCGGCGAGGCTGTTGCGGTTGTCGAACTGCATGACCCGGATGTCCTCGGCGGTGAACTTGCCGGCCGCCGCCCTTTCTTTGATCATCTCGACGATGCGTTGGCTGCGATAGCCATAGGACCAGTCATGGGTGAGCAGATGCGGATATTGCGGCCCGACGACGGCCTGGTTGGCGGTGACGATCCACCCCTCGGCCGGGTTGTAGTCCGTCGGGAGTTCGGCGAAGGGGATATAGCCGGTCCAGTCATAGGCGGGGTCCCAGCCGGGCACCGGCCACCGTCCATCGCCCTTGCCCCGCACCGGGATGCGCCCCGGCGACTGATAGCCGATGTTGCCATCGACGTCGGCGAAGATGATGTTCTGCGAGGGCACGTCGAACTTCGCCGCGGCCGCGCGCAGCTGGTCACGGTTGGTGGCGAGGTCGAGAGCGAAGATGGCCTCGATGGTGTGGCCGGGGTCGAGTGCGGTCCACCGCAGCGCCACCGCGTAGGGCGCCTTCTCCGCCTCAGCCGGCACCCCGGGCGCACCCGTGTCCACCGTGGGCTTCGGTGCCGGGGAGACCGACGACGCCGGCGTGCCCGACTCGGTGAGCGGTGGCGCGCCAGCGACGCCGAACAGATCGCCGGACCGATCGGAGAGCAACGGACCGTGGCCGCTGCTGCGCACGGTGATGGTGACCGGATCTCCGCCGGCGACGTTGATGGTCTCGGTGCGGGTCTGCAACGGCACCCACGCCTTGCCGGTGAAGACCCGATCGCCGTCGATCTTCTCGACATAGAGGTCGGTCACGTCCGGCCCCAGGTTGGTGAAACCCCACGCGAGCCGGTCGTTGTGCCCGATGATGATCCCCGGCACTCCGGCGAACGAGAATCCCTCCACATTGAACTCACATGAGCAGTGCAGGCCCACCTGAAACCAGATGCCCGGCATCGACGAACTCAGGTGCGGATCGTTGGCCAGCAGAGGTTTGCCGGTGGCCGTGAGCGAGCCGCTGATGACCCACGAGTTGGACCCGATTCCGGTGCTGCCATCGCCGATGAAATGAGGCAGCTCAGCGACATCGCTCGCCAGGTCGGCGAGCAGCGATGCGGCGACCCGCGGCGTCGCCGGGGGAGTGGCGGCGCGGGCGTTGGGGTCGAAGGCACCCTTGACGACCGTGCCCCCACCGACGATCGGGCGATTCACCTCGTACGGGTAGTCGGGGAACAGTTCGTCGACCTGCTCGCGGGTCAGACCGGCAGCCAGGTAGGTGGCCCTGTCGATCTCGTCACCCATGTTGCCACGCAGGTCGAACGCCATCGCCTTGAGCCAGGCGAGGGAGTCGATCGGGTCCCACTTCGCGACCGTGTAGTCGCTGTTGCTCAATCCGAGCACGCTGTATTCGAGGCTCTTCGCCCCGGTTGCGTCGGCCCCGCCGGTGTCGTCGAGCCAGGCGTTGACCCCGTCGGCGTAGGCCTGCAGATAACCGCGCACGTCGGCGGGCAGCGCCGCCCACTCCTGCTCGGCGACCCGCCGCCATCCCAGAGTGCGCAGGAACGCGTCGGTCTTGACCTGTTCGACGCCGAAGAGTTCGGCCAAGCGCCCCGACGTGACGTGGCGCCGCACGTCCATCTCCCAGAACCGGTCCTGCGCGTGCACGTAGCCCTGGGCGCGGAACAGGTCCCCCGGATTGGCGGCGTAGAGCTGGGGAACACCGTAGCCGTCGCGATAGACGGTGACGGGCGCGGTCAGCCCGGCGATCGCGAGCTCGCCGGAGTGCTGGGGGAATGCTTGTCGGACCGACCACACGACGAGGCCGCTGGTGGTGAGCGCGAGAACCACGACGGTCACCAGGGACCACAGTGCGACCCAGCGCGCGCGGCGCCACCCACGACGGCCGGCCGCCGGCGAGGGGCTGTCGCCAGCCGAGGCGGAAGTGTCTGGGGCGGAACTGCCTGGTGCGGGCGGGATGGGCTGTCGCGTGTCGGTCACAGCGCGCATGCTACGGGCCGAATCGTCAACCACGGCACCAGCCGAACAGGCCATACGTGCCGCGGTCGCCGGTCCTCTTTCGCCCCTCCTGTGCCCATCCGGGGCAGTTCGCTTCATTCGGCGTACGGGTCAATGAGGCAACGCCGACGAATGACAGCGGGGCCGGCCCACGGTGCGTCGTGAGCCGGCCCCGCTGCCGCGCGGCTGGTGAGGTGTCTCAGCAGTCGTAGTACATGGCGAACTCGTGCGGGGTCGGGCGCAGCCGAACCGGGTCGATCTCGTTCGCCTGCTTCCAGTCGATCCACGTCTCGATCAGGTCTGGGGTGAAGACGCCACCCTCGAGCAGGATAGTCGTGGTCGGACTCGAGCGCGGTGAGCACCTCGGGCAGCGAGCCCGGCACCTGGGTGACGTCGGCGATCTCCTCCGGCGGCAGGTCGTAGAGGTCCTTGTCGATCGGAGCCGGCGGCTCGATCTTGTTCGGACGCCGTCGAGGCCGGCCATCAGCATCGCCGCGAAGGCGAGGTACGGGTTGGAGGACGGGTCCGGCACGCGGAACTCGATGCGCTTGGCCTTGGCGTTGCTGCCGGTGACCGGGATGCGGGTGCAGGCCGACCGGTTGCGCTGCGAGTAGACCAGGTTGACCGGGGCCTCGAAGCCGGGCACCAGGCGGCGGTAGGAGTTGACCGTCGGGTTGGTGAAGGCCAGCAGCGACGGGGCGTGGTCGCAGCAGACCGCCGACGTACCAGCGGGCGATGTCGGAGAGGCCGCCGTAGCCGGTCTCGTCGTAGAACAGCGGCTCGCCGCCGAGCCACAGGCTCTGGTGGGTGTGCATGCCGGAGCCGTTGTCGCCGAAGAGCGGCTTGGGCATGAACGTCGCGGTCTTGCCGGCGGCCCAGGCGGTGTTCTTGATGATGTACTTGAACAGCTGCATGCTGGTCGCCGGCGTGCAGCAGGGTCGAGAACGTGATAGTTGATCTCCGCCTGGCCGGCGGTGCCGACCTCGTGGTGGGCGCGCTCGACGATGAAGCCCGAGTCGATGAGGTTGCGCGATCATGGCGTCGCGCAGGTCGGCGTAGTGGTCGACCGGCGGGACCGGGAAGTAGCCGCCCTTGTAGGCGGTCTTGTAGCCCCGGTTGCCGCCCTCTTCCTCGCGGCCGGTGTTCCACCAGCCCTCGACCGAGTCGATGTGAGTAGAAGGCCTGGTGCGCGCGAGGTCTCGTGGCGGATCGAGTCGAAGATGTAGAACTCGGCCTCGGCCCCGAAGTAGGCGGTGTCGGCGATGCCGCTGGAGGCCAGATAGGTCTCGGCCTTCTTGGCCACGTTGCGCGGGTCGCGCGAGTAGGCCTCGCGGGTGAACGGGTCGTGGATGAAGAAGTTGAGCGCGAGCGTCTTCTGCGTCCCGGAACGGGTCGACGAACGCGGTCGTCACGTCGGGCAGCAGCAGCATGTCGGACTCGTGGATCTGCTGGAAACCACGGATCGACGAGCCGTCGAAGGCGAGGCCGTCGGTGAAGACGCTGTCGTCGAAGGATTCGACCGGCACGGTGAAGTGCTGCATCACACCCGGCAGATCACAGAATCGAACATCGACAAACTTCACGCCCTCGGTGGAGAGGTAGCGGAGAAGCTCCTCGGGATTGGCGAACACACATCCTCCTGGACGTCGGAGAGAGTCTGGGGCAATTGCCGACCGTATGGCGCACCGGTTGCCCCGCCGTGTCTGCGGTGTTTCAGCCGTGTAACGGCGGCCGGCGTCGTCGCCCGGCGGCCGCGCCCAGTCGCGGATTCAGCCGCCCGATAGGCTTGTTGCCATGGTAGAGCGAGATCTGCCCGGTCGTGTCCAGGATCGCGGTGTCCAGGATAGCAGTGTCCGCAATAGTCGGTGGCGGGCCAATGGTCAGCGTCGGCGAAGCGTGGCGCCGGCGGCTGCCGCGCCGGGGATCGCGGTCGCGGACCGTCCCTGGCAACCGGCCCCCCTCAATCGGCGTTTCGGGGCGCTGGTCGTCGACTGGATCGGCTGCCTGCTCGTCTCCGGCCTGTTCGCGAACCCCTTCTCGCAGGGCTGGGCGCCGGTTTTTGTCCTGATCATCGAGTACGGGTTCTTCGTCGGACTCTTCGGCCAGACACCCGGCATGCGGGTGACCTCGCTGCGTTGCGTCGGCTTCGCCGACGGCCGACCGGTCGGGGTGATCGCCGCGCTGGTGCGTGGTGTCCTGCTCACGCTCGGCGTACCAGTCTTGATCATGGATGCGGATCAGCGTGGTCTGCACGACCGCGCGGCCGGCACGGTCGTGATCTTCGCCCGGCCCCCTGCCCGCCGAGGGGCGTGATCGCGCCGAGGGCGCCTGGGGGAGCGGGGAGCCGAGGCGATGACTAGCGGGGGCCGCCACGCATGGCGCGGAAAGCGCCCCGGGGCGGGCGCATGTTCTTGGGGATCGCACCCTTGGGCATGCTTGGCCGGGCGCTGAGCGCCTTGAGGCGCCGATCGAGCGCGTTGACGTCCTTGCCCGACAGGGTGCGCGGCAGTTTGAGCAGGGTCACCCGAAGTTTGGCGATCGGCACTTCACCCTCGCCCTTGCCGACCACGTAGTCGTGCAGGCTCGCCGAGCCGATCACCTTGGCGAGGCGCCGACGCTCTTGGCCGATGAGTGATTTGACCCGGCCCGGGTTGCCCTCGCCGAGCAGCACCACACCGGCCCGGCAGATCACCAGGTGCACGAAGTCGAACTGGGTCGTCGAGGCGACCGCCGGGGTGACCCGGAAGTCGCCTCGCATGTTCTCCACGATGGACGCCGCCGCACCGGGCTGGCCCTCCGCTTCGATCATCATCGCCTTGTTGGCGCGCAGGTTGAGCACGATGAGCACGGCCAGCAGCACGAGCATGACGCCGACGGCGATGAAGAACGGACTCCACAGGATGGAGAAGAGCACCGTGAGTGCGACGGCGATCGCGACGGCGCCGATGACGAGCGGCACGAACAGCTTGTCGCGCTTGGCGGTGAAGCTGAAGACCATGCCGATCTGTTTGACCCGACCGACGAAGCCGATCTTCTCTGGGAGCTGTGCCTTGGCCATGTCGAGGAGTCTAGTGGGAGGTGAGCAGGCGTAGGAGCGCGGGCAATCCGACCGCGAGCGCGCCGACCGCGCCGGCGAGCGCGCCGACGAGAACTCGGGTGGGCAACAGTCCGTCGGCGCGCAGTCGCCGCAGGAAGGCGATGGTCAGCGGCGCGTTGATGGCGATGGCGGTGACGACTCCGGGGCAATAGCCGTGGGCGAGGGCCGACGCCAGCGCGTGTGGCGCCACGACATTGATGAGCATCACCATGGCGAGTGGTGCCGCGAGTGCTGGCCGGTCGGTGCGGGTGGCGGCCGTCGTGATGAGCAACGCGATGAGCGTGACCGTGGCGAGCGCGGCGATAAACTGTCCCGGCGTCGGTTCCGCAAGCAGGGGTACGAGGTGCGGCAGCCGCAACCCCAGCCCGGTGACCGCCACGCCCTCCTCGATGTTGTGCGCGACGAAGGCGGCGAAGACCGCCCACACCCATCCGCGCCACGGGTTCGTCAGTGGCTCACCCATGCGGCGCCTCCCTTCGGTCGCCCTCGGCCCGATCGCCTTCGACACTGCGGATTCGACACGCCAGATTCGATACCGTCAGTAGCGTAATGAGAATACACAACCGGCGGTATCGTTTCCAGTCGTGACCGGACGTCCCCGCGACCCGACTCGCGACCACGCCATCGCCGCCGCCGTCGTCGACCTGCTCGCCGAGGTCGGCTACCCGCGCCTCACCGTCGACGCCGTCGCCGCCCGAGCCGGAGTCGCCAAGACCACCCTCTATCGTCGATGGCCCACGAAGCAGGAGATGGTGCTCGCGATCGTCGACGCCCACCTGCCCCGCGCGGAGCTGCCCGACACCAGTGACCCGGTCGCCGACATGCGAGCCTTGGTGGCCCTCGTCTATGCCCAGCTCGCCGAACCGATCGCCGGGCGGGCGTTGCCGCTCATCGCCGCCGAACTGGCCGCTGATCCTCGTCTCGCCGCCGCATACCGCGCGCGATTCGTCGAACCGATTCGGGCGTACGCGCGACGTCTTCTTGGCCGTGTCCCCGGGATCAGCCTCACCCCCGCCGAGCGGGAGCTGCTCATCGACGCGGTCATCGCCCCGGCGGTCTATCGTCCGATCGCGCTCGGCGAGCCGGCCTCACCCGCCTCGGGGGTGCGCCTGTTCGACCTGCTCATTCCGCTCGCGGTCCGGTCGTCGGAATCGGTGTCGACGGGTGTCCCGCGGTGTGACCCGGCCGAAGCGTCGGTGAGGCGTCAGCCGCAGCCCGATGCCACAGTCGCAACTCGAAGGTCACCGCTAAGCGGCGTATTCGGGTGTTTCGGTATCTTTCATCCGAGATGTGGTGCACGCTGGCGACGAGGAGGCGCGAATCATGGCGGTCTGCGAGGTCTGCGGCAACGACTACTGGATGTCGTTCGAGGTGCGCACGTCGGGCGGCGCGCGACACGTCTTCGACTCGTTCGAGTGCGCCGTGCAGCGGCTCGCCCCGGTCTGCGAACACTGCGCGTGCCGCATCATTGGCCATGGCGCCGAGGTCGAGGGACGCTTCTATTGCTGCGCGCACTGCGCCCGCATCGCCGAGGAGAGCAAAGCCGCGGCGCTGCGCGACACCGTCGGCGCGCACCCCTGAGCCACACGCTCCTGCGTCAGGCCGAACGGGCCGCGATCGCCTGTCGATAGAGCCGACCCGCGCGATAGGACGAACGCACGAGCGGGCCGCTCATGACCCCGGCGAACCCGAGCCCCAACGCCTCGTCGCGCCACGCCACGAACTCCTCCGGTGTGGCCCACCGCCGCACCGGGTGATGCCGCGGAGTGGGGCGCAGATATTGCGTGATGGTGATCAGCTCACACCCGGCGTCATGCAGGTCACGCAGGGTCTGGGAGACTTCCGCCGCTTCTTCGCCGAGTCCGAGGATGAGGTTGCTCTTGGTGACCAGCCCGGCGGCACGGGCCTGGGTGATGACGTCGAGGGAACGCTCATAGCGGAAGCCGGGCCGGATGCGTTTGAACAGGCTCGGCACCGTCTCGATGTTGTGTGCCAGCACCTCGGGTCGGGCCGAGAAGACCTCACCGAGCTGATCCGGATCGGCGTTGAAGTCGGGGATGAGCAGCTCGACGCCGCACCCGGACTCGTCGCCGACGGCCGGCCGCAGTGCGTGGATCTGGCGCACCGTCTCGGCATAGAGCCAGGCTCCGCCGTCGGGCAGGTCGTCGCGCGCGACACCGGTGATGGTGGCATATCGCAACCCCATGGCGGCCACCGATTCGGCGACCCGACGCGGTTCGTCGGCGTCGAACTCGGCCGGTTTGCCGGTGTCGATCTGGCAGAAGTCACACCGCCGGGTGCACTGGTCGCCGCCGATGAGGAAGGTCGCTTCGCGGTCTTCCCAGCATTCGAAGATGTTGGGGCAGCCGGCCTCCTGGCAGACCGTGTGGAGCCCCTCCCGCTGCACCAGCCCACGCAGGTGGGTGAAGTGCGGCCCCATGGTCGCCTTCACCTTGATCCACGGGGGCTTACGTTCGATGGGGGTCTGCGCGTTGCGGGCTTCGATCCGCAGCATGCGGCGGCCGTCTGGGGCGACAATGCTCACGACGGCGAGCCTACGCCGGGCAACCGGGTTCGCTGGCCAGCGCCGGGGTGAAGACGCGACCTGCGTCACCTTCGCCGGGCGCTGGCCAGCGGCTCACAGCACTCGTTCGAGTGCGGCCCGCAGATGCGTCGCGCTCGGAAGCTCGTCGGGGCCGGGTCGCAACGCCGCAGTCACCAGCACCCGGTCGCCGTCGCGGGACACCTCGGTGCCGGCCGCCGCGGCGAAGAGCACCTGCCCGACCGTGTCGAGGGCCGCTCGCCCGACAGGATCACCGGCGATGTCGGTCACCGTCGCCACGGTGAGTGCGACGAGCGTGCTGAGCCGGTCCCAGGTCCCCGGGTCGTTGAGCGTGGCGTCGTCGACGGTGAGCGGGAGCTCTCTGCCGAGCGTGCTGGCCAACTCCTCGGCCCGCGCTGTGATGCTGCGGCGTAGGTGCAGGCGGGTCTGTCCCGACGGCGGCGCCGATGGGGGGCCGGCCACCGAGCCGTCGGAGAGCCATGGCGCCACCTGATGCGCGGCGATCACCGTGACGGCGTCGATCGCGGCCGCGTGCAGATAGACGACGTCGTGCTCGGGAAACCGCCCGGGGCCAGGGGTGTGGACGAGCACCGAATGCGTGGCGGGGTCCACCGCGATGACCGTGCCGGAGATCGTCTGCCCACCACGCAGACCGAGCGCGACCGTCGGCGCGGTGGTGTGGTCGTCCTGGGCGCCGATCGAGGCCAGCCCGGCAAGCACGTCGAGCGGCGGCCGGGCCGGCAACGACCGGATGATGCGGGCCGCGTCGTCGGTCGCGCTCACCACGTCACAGGCCCATCTCGAGAACCTGCTGGATGGCCTTGGTTCGTTCGTCGACGTGGTGGACGTTGCTGGCGGGCACGTGGTCAAGGGTGAGCACGCCATCGGCGAACTTCGCGATGCGGTCATAGCTCGAGGTTTCCTGCACGTTGGTGATGGCGATCCCGCGCAGGCCGTCACGCAGGGCCTGCGTGCCGAGGTCGTCGATGGTGATGCCGCGCAGCGCCGCGATCAGCGGGGTGAAATAGACCGCCGTCCAATATTCGTCGTAGCGGTCGGCGTAGCCGTCGGCGCTGAGTTTGTCCCACTCCACCGTCACCGGCACCTCGAAGTGCGCGGCGGCGTCGATCTCCTGCTTGAGCGCGGGAAACCGGTCGGTCTGGAAGTGGAGCGCGGCACGTCGTTCGGCGAGTCCCATGGTCGAAACCTTTCCTGACGAGATCGTCGCCCGACGGGGCGACGGGTCGGTTCCGCTGTGAGGCGATCACAGACGGTTAATTCGGTCGATACCTGTGCGAGTGGGCGATAGTAGCAGCAGCCGAAATTCCGGTGTCCCGACCGCGTTGATCGGCTATGGTCGGCGCCAACAGCGTCGACGGAGCCAAGTAGTGGCCCTTTCGGTCCACGAAGACCCTCCCGAGCTGCGGGAAGAACCGGCGCGTCCGCGCGCCCCATTAGACCCCGCCGGCTGGCCCCCGTGATCGGGCGAGAAAACGAGGCCACCACTCGGCGATGCCGGTCGGTGGCGAAGGCGTGGTGGCACCGCGAGACGACCCCGCTCGCCCACGCCTATGGGGGTCGCGTCCGCGCATATGACGAGGAGATCCACCATGCGACGCGTCCTGAGCACCGCCCTGCCCGACCACGTCGGGCGCACCGTCACCATCGCCGGCTGGCTGCATCGCCGCCGCCGGCTCAAGTCCGTCGCGTTCCTCATCGTGCGCGACGCCGCCGGCCTGGCACAGGTGGTCGTCACCGATGAGGCCGCGCGTGCCGAGACGGAGGCACTCACCGAAGAGACCGTGATCTCGGTGACCGGCACGGTGGTCGCCAACCCGGCGGCTCCGGCCGGGGTCGAGCTCACCGAGCCGCGGGTACGGGTGCTGTCCGGCGCAGCCCAGCCGCCGCCGTTCGATCTCTATCGCCCCACGCTCGGCGCGGCACTGCCGACACTTCTCGACCACGCGGCGACCGCGCTGCGGCACCCGTCGCGGGTCGCCGTCGCGCGCGTGAGCGCCGCGGCAGGCGCCGGATTCCGGTCCACACTGGACTCCGCCGGCTTCGTGGAGGTGCACACCCCGAAGCTCGTGGCGTCGGCGACCGAGTCGGGCGCGAACGTCTTCGCGATCGACTATTTCGGCCGCCCGGCCTTTCTCGCCCAGTCCCCCCAGTTTTATAAGCAGACCCTCGTCGGCGCGCTGGAGAAGGTCTACGAGGTCGGTCCGGTGTTTCGGGCCGAGCCACACGACACGGTGCGCCACCTCGCGCAGTACACGTCGTTGGATGTTGAACTGGGTTTCATCGACGACCACCGCGACGTGATGGCGGTGCTGCGCGACGTCGTCGCGGGCATGGTCGACGCGGTTGAGGGTCGGGCCGGCGCGTCGGTCGAGGCGCGCGGCGTCACCCTGCCCGTCGTGCCCGCCGAGATTCCGGCGATCCACTTCAGTGACGCGCTCGAACTGATCAGTCGGGAGACCGGTGAGCCCACGGCCGGCGAACCAGACCTTTCGCCGGGACACGAACGCTGGCTGGGCCGGTGGGCGGCGGCCGAACACGGCAGCGACTTTCTCTTCGTGGTCGGCTATCCGATGGCGAAACGGCCGTTCTATACCTGCCCGGACCCGGAGCGTCCACTGTGGTCAAACTCGTTCGACCTGCTGTTCCGGGGAATCGAGCTGGTCACCGGGGGACAGCGGCTGCACCGCCACGAGGACTACGTGGCGGCACTGGCCGCGCGGGGTGAGCCGGCTGAGCCGTACGGGCCATATCTTGAGGTTTTTCGGCATGGCATGCCGCCGCACGGCGGGTTCGCGATCGGCCTGGAACGGTTCGTGATGCGGTTGTTGGAGGCCGCGAACGTGCGCGAGGTGACGCTGTTCCCGCGTGACCTGCATCGGCTGACGCCGTGAGCACGAGACATGCCGGAGAATAAAGCGTAGAAAACAGCGATATACGGAACGAAATAGGCTTGCGGCTCAGGGATATCTGCAGGCGGGGGTGGGTTTGAGCTGAGATTTGCGAAATGATGGCGCGATGGCGGCCGTGCTGGTGATCGAAGACGATGATCGGATTCGACTGTCGCTAGTGCTCGCGTTGGAAGAAGAAGGATACGACGCGCGGGGAGTGTCGACGGCGGAGGAAGGACTCATAGAGCAACGAGGTAGTCCCTGCGAGGCTGTGCTGGTCGATCTCATGCTGCCGGGCCTGGACGGTTATGAGTGCATCCGGCAGCTGCGCCGCGCGGACGACGAGGTGTCGGTGATCGTGGTGAGCGCACGGTGCGACACCCACGACATCGTCGCCGCGCTTGAGGCCGGCGCGGACGACTACGTCACCAAACCGGTCGCGGTCAAGGAACTCTGCGCCCGTCTTCGTGCGGTGCGGCGCCGAGCACGGGCGGCGCTGGCGGCGTCACCGGCGATGACGATAGGCGATCTCGAAATTCGCCCCGAGGCGGGCGAGGTGTCCGTCGACGGGCGCGCGGTGACGTTGACCCGCACGGAGTTCCGATTGTTGTGCGAGCTGGCGGACCACTGCGGTCAGGTCCTGTCCCGACAACAACTGTTGCAGCGGGTGTGGGAATACTCGTACGGGGATGACCGGCTGGTGGACGTTCACATCGGCCGTCTTCGTCAAAAGATCGAGGACGTGCCTGCCCGGCCCGAACGCCTGATCACCGTGCGTGGCATGGGATATAAGTTGCGGCGATGAGGCGCTTCGGGCTGAGAATGAGGTTCACGGCTGGGTTCGCCGCCGGGGCCCTGCTCATCTCGACGGTGATGGCGCTCGCCTCGTTTGACCTGACGCGGCGATCGCTCGTCAACGGGCGGGAACGTTCCGCGGTCCGAGCGGCCTATTTCGACGCGACCGTCGTGCATGCCGGCCTCGCCAGCGATGAGCCCGATATCGTCGATGTGCTCCGATCGTTGGACACCGGCGGCAGTCGACGAGTGGTTCTGTCCCGACACAGCCAGTGGTATGGACGTGGTCCCGACACCGGTTTCACCACGGCGATCCCGGCTGCCCTCTATGATCTCGTGCTCGGCGGACAGCCTGGGGTGCAACGTGTGCGCGTGGACGCCGGGACGGCGCTCGTGATCGGAGTTCCGTTGCCGGACAACACCGCGCTGTTCGTCATCGACTCGTTGCACGAACTCGACGACACGCTGCGAACCCTGTCGTTGGTGTTGATGCTTGTGGCGATGGGGACCACGGTGGCCGGAGCCGGGTTGGGCACCTATGCGACTCGCCGGGTCCTGCAGCCGTTGTCGTCGGTCGTGGCCGCGTCGCGCGATATCACCGCGGGCAACCTTGACGCCCGCCTCGATCCGGACGCCGAACCAGAGCTGGAGCGGCTGGCGAACTCCTTCAATCAGATGGTCGACGAGTTGGCGACACGAATCCATCGGGATCGCAGATTCGCCGCCGATGTCAGTCACGAACTCCGGTCACCACTGCAGACTCTCGCGGCGGCTGCGAGCGTGCTCGACCGGCGGCGGATTCATCTGGACGACCGCACCAACAGCGCGGTTCGCCTGGTCTGTGACGAGGTATATCGATTCCAAAGCCTCGTGACCGACCTTCTCGAGCTCGCCCGCAGCGATGAGGCCGTCGACCCGGTCGCTGTCGACGTCGTCGACTTGACCGTGCATGTGTGCACGGCACGTGGGCTTCCGGGGCACATCGTCGACGCGTCCGAGTGTCGGGACAACAGTTGGGATGTGGACCAGCGGAGGTTCGAGCAGATTCTGGTCAACTTGCTGGACAACGCCGAACGGCATGGCGGTGGCGTGGTGGCGGTGCGGTTGAGCGGCGGGGACGGTGTGGGCGTCGTGGAGATCGATGACGAAGGTCCCGGAGTGCATCTCGATGAACGACACGTGATCTTCGATCGGTTCGTGCGGGGACGGTTGGCTCAAGCCCGCAGCGATGACTTCGGCACCGGGCTCGGGCTTGCGCTCGTCGCGCAGCACGTCAAAGCCCATGGCGGAGAGGTCCGTGTCACCGATCGCCCGGGTGGTGGCGCGCGCTTCCGGGCGACCTTTCCGACAGGAGCCGCTAGATGAAAACCCGAACAGGCGCGATGTTGGCGGTCATCTGCCTCTGCTGTCTGACCGGCTGCGGTCTGCAGCCAGAGAGCGAACCTCGATCAGTCTCTCCACCGCGCGGGCCATTCGCACCGATTACGCCCTCGGCAGCCACTGCTCCTGCGCCTGGCGGCCCGTTCCGGGAGAGGCTCTTCTTTGTTCACGAGGGAAGGCTTGTCGTGGTTATCCGCCAAGTGAGGCAGTCGCCGACCGTGAGTCAGCTTGTGGCCGACCTCGCCATTGGTCCCAGTCCGCAGGAGAGTGACGATGGCGTGACCAGCGCGTTGTCCGGCACCAGTCTGGTGGCGGGTGTCGAGGTCATCGCCGGACTCGCGGTTGTTGAGCTGGTGTCGGGCCCCACGGAGGGCGCCGGCCGAACCGATGAGGTTCTCGCCTTCGCCCAAGTGGTCTGCACGCTCAGCGAGCACGCCGACGTGACCGGTGTGGTGTTCACGCATGCCCAGCATCCGGTCGGTGTGCCGCGCGCCGACGGACAGCTCTCCCAAGCTCCGTTGACCCAGAACGATTATGGGGATCTTCTGCCGACCCAGCCGATGCCCGCTTTCGGGCAGAACTGAACATCCCGCCGACCGATGACACCAGGATCGTCACGGTTCTGTCATAGTCCCGCGTGGTTGTCGCCACGTGTCAGCCCGACGATCGTTTCTCATCAAGGCTGGGAGGGTGAGCATGCAGTCATCGTCATCGTCAGCGACGACGCAACTGGTTGAAGTATTCGTGGCCGAACCGCTCGATTCGACGGCGGTGGAGAGACTGAAGTCACGTCTCGACGAAGCACTGGCCATGAGGCCAGCTCACCTTGTGGTCGACCTCGCCGAGTGCCCATTCGTCGATGCCACGGCAGTCCAGGTTCTCGTGCAGATTCACCGCGAGGCGTGGCAGATCGGCGGGCGACTGACGCTCAGATCACCGTCGCCACGGCTGCGCGGCATCCTCCGTCTGTCGCGAGTGGACCGCGTCCTACATATCACTCCGGAACAGGAGATTGGATAGGAATGGTTCAGGGGCGCGAGAACCTGATGAACGGCAACCGCCGGCCGATGCTTTGATAGTCAGCCGGCCCGTGTGGCACGAACGACGTAGTCGTCGGGGCTCGGGCCTCGGGAAACAACCTCGATCACCGTCTGCCGCGGCCTCCCCGTGGCGCGTGAAGCGCGGATGAGTCCCGTTGGCTCCCGTCCGTCGACATGACCGCATCCTACCGCTGGCGGGTTGAATTTCCCTCGTCACCGTGACGACCTGTGGTCGC
This sequence comes from uncultured Actinomycetota bacterium, assembly GCA_963736695.1. Lineage (GTDB taxonomy): Bacteria > Actinomycetota > Actinomycetes > Mycobacteriales > Micromonosporaceae > CAVTPU01. The sequence continues at coordinate 788,528 of CAVTPU010000001.1, read as the reverse complement.
CTCGGCTGTGGTGAGCTCGGAGAGGAAACTGTCCGCCCAAAAGTTGACGTCGTGTGTCGTTATATGTTTCCGCATCGCGATGAGTCGACGACGGCGTTCATCTGGTCCCGCGTGGGTCGCCGTCACAAGACACGCTTTCAGGGCCTCGATGTCGTGGGGATTCACGAGATAGGCATCGTCAAGCTCGTCAGCGGCTCCGGCGAACTCACTGAGCACGAGCGCACCCCGCAGATCGTTGCGGGTTGCGACATACTCCTTCGCGACAAGATTCATTCCATCACGTAGCGGCGTGACCGCCATCACGTCCGCGGCGAGATAGAACGCGATGAGTTCGCGTCTGTCCAGTGACCGATGAAGGTAGTGCACCACCGGTCGACCAACCGTCGCGTATTCGCCGTTGATCCTGCCGACGCTACGTTCGACTCGCGCGCGAAGGGCCTGGTATTGAGCGACGCGCTGGCGACTGGGCACAGCCACTTGAAGCATCACGGTCCGCTTCGGGTCGAGCCGCTTCTCGGCGAGGAGTTCACCAAACGCGGTGAGGCGGTTCTCGATCCCCTTCGTGTAGTCAAGGCGGTCGACGCCGAGAATGACGGTCTCGGGATCGCCCAGCTCGTCGCGAATCTGGCGAGCCCGCATCACCACATCGGGTGCGCGGGCGATGGCATCGACTTCGTCGACGTCTATGGAGATGGGAAAGGCGCCTGCCACGACTCGCCGGTCGCGGAAATGAAGCGAATTGTCGGCATATTCGACGTTGAGAAGATGCTCCGCCAAGCGGATGAAGTTCGTCGCGGCCATCGTTTGCTGAAAACCGACCAGATCGGCGCCGAGCAGTCCGCGAAGGATCTCCGTGCGGGTCGGCAGCTGGCTGAACAGCTCGATGGGCGGAAAAGGTATGTGCAGGAAGAAGCCGATTCGCAGATCGGGCCGAAGATCCCGAAGCATCGCCGGAACGAGTTGCAGGTGATAGTCGTGGATCCACACCGTCGCGCCGCGCCCAGCGAGAGCCGCGGCTTTCACCGCGAACCGGTGATTGACATCTCGGTAGGTGTGCACCCAGCTTCGATGAAACGCCGGTCGTTCCACGGCATCGTGATAAAGCGGCCAGATGGTGGTGTTCGAATAACCCTCGTAGTAGTGGTCCACTTCTCGTTGGTTCAGCGCGACCGGGTGCAACGCGATGTCATCAAAGTCAAAGGGGTCGGGGGTCGTTCCGCGCTGCCCGTGCCATCCGATCCAGGCACCGCCCCGCTGTCGCATAATCGGCAGAACCGCTGTGACCAAGCCGCCAGGTGAGCGGCGCCATCGCGGGTGCTCGCCGCCCTCCCGCACCGCGTCGACCGGCAGTCGATTGGCGAGAACAAGAAAGGGATATGTCATGAGCGATCCAGCCGTGATGTCCGCTCATCGTCGGGCCATGACGGATCGATATCCGCCGGGAGCACGGCTCTCCGTGATGCGTGCGATAGGGCTCCAGCGTTCGTCATCGCGCCTCCTCTCGATGCTCTCAGCAGATCGTCCTGCGTGGATATGGCGGCGAGTGCCCAGAACCATGACGAATGTGTGACAAAAGGCAACTCCTCCTCGTGGTCGGCTATGCGATGGCGAAACTGCCGGTCCATACCTGACCCAATCGTCCACTGTGGCCTGACTCGGCGCTGACCGCGCAGGGTGAGCCGGCCGGTGTGTCAGCCCCCCTGGCTATCGTCCGGTCAGAGTGGCCCCGCACGGGTCAGAATGGCGCTCCGTGGGGGAAACACGCCACTGCCGCACGTCTATCAGATGGTCGAGAAGGATAGCGATGGGTTACACCACCGAGTTCACAGGACGAGTCACCGTGACTCCGCCACTCAACCAGGCGGAGATCTCCTATCTGCGCCAGTTCGCGCAGAGTCGCCGGATGAACCGCACCAAGGGTCCCTACTACGTCGATGGTGGTGGCATGTTGGGGCAGGCCCATGATCCTGACATCATCGAGCGTAACAAGCCTGATTCGTCGCAGCCGGGTTTGTGGTGCCAATGGGTGCCCGCCGAAGACGGGACTGCCATCGGGTGGGACCACAATGAAAAGTTCTATAACTCCCCGGAGTGGATGCGTTATCTGATCGACCATTTTCTGCGCCCCGACGCGATCGCCGCCACGAGCGGCGATCCGCAGTTCGCGGACTTCACGTTCGACCACGTCGCTAACGGCGAGATCGACGCGCGGGGCGAGTTCGACAGTGATGTGTGGCGGCTCGTTGTTCGAGACAACGAGGTGACTGTCGGGTGTGACTGTCAGACAGAGACAAACCTCGGCCACATCAGCCACGCCTGGTGATCTCCGTCTCCTCCGACGTGGGAGGAGACGGAGACTCGATAGGTGGCGTGGCCAGTGTGGATTGAGACGGGTTCGGCAGGCTACTCCGCCGAACCGGTGAAGTGAGCACGATAAAACCGGCTGAGCTCGTCATGGCGTTTGAACAGAGCCCCACTGTTCTTCATCGCGTTCTGCGAGAAGTGCGTCGACCACCACGCGCTCGCGTTGCTCCAGGCGAGGGCGTCGAGGCCATAGCTGGCAAGCAACTGGGCGGGGTCGCCACCCTGGGCGTCATAGGCGCTCATCGCCTCGCCGATCTCCACCCACCGCTCCAGCGGGATCGGCGGCTGCTGCGAAACGGTCGCGTCGACGTTCGTCTGCCCCTCGATGCCCGCGGCTGCGGCGTCGGCGAACTGTCCCTGACCTGACTGGCTGAAAGCGTGGCCATAAACGGTGGCGAGGGTCGCGGTTGTGTCGCGGCTGATCCGGGCGATCCACTCGGCGCTGACCCGGTCCCACGTCGGCTGGTCGATCCCGAGTGGCCCGATGATGCCGGCCAAGTCGTGTCCGGCCGCCGCCCGGGCCTGCGCGTGCGCCCACTGCTCGATCGTGATGCCCTCGACTGGCGTCAATTCGCCAGCGAGCTCGCCGGTGACCCGGGCCTGGGCCTTCTGTCGCTGAAAAGCCATGAGCGCGTTGGCCTGCAGTTGGCTGATGTCACCGAGGTCATGGCCGAAGCGTTGCCGCTGAGCGGGTGCGGGCGCATATCGATGGGCGGTGGCGCGCAGGCACGCGACCTCGTTCTCGTGGCGAATGTCGAGATCCTCGACGATGGCGCGATAGGCATCGTGGTCGGTCGCGATCGCGTTGTCGAGCCGGACGCCGTTGATAAACCGGTCGACGGTCGCCTGCACCTGATAGAAGTGTTGTTCGTCGCGAATCTGAAACGAATGCAGGATCTCCATTCGGCGGTGCGGCTCTTCCCAGACCTCCTCGATCTGGAAAAGCGCCACCCACCAAGCCTCGATGTCGTTGCCGATGTCGAAACTCGCGGTGTCGTCCTGCGCCTCGAGGTTGTAGTCACGCTGGTAGTCGTCATCGTCATCGTCATCGGCCTCGACCGTGGGCTCCGAATATGGTGCCTGTTGCTGACTGGCCGGCGTCTGCTGTTGGAAGGCCTGTTGGGCCTGTTGCATCGCCTTCTCGGCCTTCTCTTTGAAAGAACCAAACAACGCCACGGTTCACTCCTCGCTCATCGACGGATCACACGGCCCGAGGTCGGGCTCGTCATTGACCACGGGAGATTAGCTGGCCGGCCAGACATTGTCCGCGCGGGAACCCGTGCGTGCGCAATCGCTGACAGTCCGTGACGGTCGGGTAGCCTCAGCCCGCAGCAGCGCCGAACTATCCAAGTCCTCATCGGGGGACGCGGTGAAGTCATGCGGTTTGCGTCATCTGGCATGCTCGCTCGATGGGTTACTACACATCATTCACCGGACGAGTCAGCGTGACTCCACCGCTCAACCCCGCGGAGACCTCCTATCTGCAGCAGTTCGCACAGAGCCGCCGGATGAACCGCACTAAAGGGCCCTACTTCGTGGAAGGGACCGGATGCGGCGGCCAAGGGTACGACAGCGACATCATCGAATACAACGAGCCCGATCCGAGCCAACCGAGCTTGTGGTGCCAGTGGAGGCCCGCCGACGACGGCGGCGCCATCGAATGGGACGGAGGGGAGAAGTTCTACAACAGCGCCGAATGGATGGTCTACCTGATCGACCACTTCCTCCGACCAGGCGCACACGCCAACGGTTCCCCCGTCGATCCTCGGCTGCGATCATTCACCTTCGACCACACCGTCAACGGGGTGATCCACGCCCAAGGCGACGAACCCGACGACACCTGGCGGCTCGAGGTGCACGACAACGTGGTCACCACACCATGAGCACTAGCACCATCCTCGGCTTAGACTGACCACATGATCGACCGTGACCGGCTGGCCCGACTGCTCACCGCCGAGCGCGACCAGTTCGCCCAGCGCAATCCCCGCTCGCGGGCCGCCTATGAGCGCGCCGATCACCTCTTCGGTCGGGTCCCGATGACCTGGATGAACAAGCGGGCGGGCGGGTTTCCGCTCTATCTCGCCACCGCCGGCGGCGCGCGGGTCACCGACGTCGACGGCCACGACTACGTCGACTTGTGCCTCGGCGACACCGGAGCGATGGCCGGACACTCGCCGACGCCGGTCGTGGCGGCCGTGACGCGTCGGATGGCCGAGGACGGTGGCTTCACCGCGATGATGCCCACCGAGGACGCGGCCTGGGTGGGGGAGGAGCTGACCCGCCGGTTCGGACTGCCGGCGTGGAGTTTCGCGCTCACCGCCACCGACGCCAACCGCTGGGCGATGCGCCTCGCCCGGGCCATCACCGGACGCTCCAAGATCCTCTTCAACAGCTACTGCTATCACGGCAGCGTCGACGAATCGCTCATCGTGCTCGACGAGGCCGGGCAACCGACGTCGCGGCCCGGCAACGTCGGTGCGCCCGTTGACGTGCTCGCCACCAGCCGGGTCGCCGAGTTCAACGACCTCGACCGGTTGGCGAGCGAACTCGCCCACGGCGACGTCGCCGCAGTGCTCATGGAACCCGCGCTCACCAACATCGGCATCGTGCTTCCCGAACCGGGCTACCTCGACGGGGTCCGTGAGCTCACTCGCGCGTACGGAAGCCTGCTCATCAACGACGAGACCCACACCTTCTCCGCGGGGCCGGGCGGTGCCACCGCGCTCTGGTCCCTCGACCCCGACATCATCACCATCGGCAAGGCCATCGCCGGCGGCGTCCCCTGCGGGGCCTACGGGCTTTCCGCCGAACTCGCCGCGCGGGTGCTCAGCCGCACCGACCTCGACCTCGTCGACATGGGCGGCGTCGGCGGCACGCTCGCCGGCAATCCCGTCTCGATGGCCGCCGCCCGCGCCTGCCTCGGCGAGGTGCTCACCGCGGCCGCCTTCGACCACATGGTCGCACTCGCGACCCGGCTCGCTGACGGACTGCGTGACACCATTTCCCGGTACGCCGTGAGCTGGTCGGTGACTCAACTCGGCGCGCGGGTCGAGTTCCGCTTCGCCGATCCCGCCCCGCGCAACGGAACCGAGTCCAACGCGGTCGCCGACCCCGACCTCGACGACTACCTGCACGTCTTCGCCGCGAACAGGGGAGTGCTGCTCACCCCGTTTCACAACATGGCGCTCGTGTGCCCAGCGACCACAATGGACGATGTGGACCGCTATCTGCGGGTCTTCGATGAGGCGCTCGCCCGACTGCTCATGTGACGTGCGGGCATGCGACATCGTCGCGTCCGCCTGTCGACCGCCGGTAGTGCGCCTCAGCACACCTGTTTGTGCCAGTGGACCGTCAACGTGTCACGTTTTACAGCCTGATGCATGTAAAACGTGACACGTTGACGGTGGTTTACGGCTTCTGAGCGCCGCCACTCCCGTTGCGTACCTTCCGTTCCCCAGGTTTTCCTACGTCATTCACTCAACTCCCGAGTCCCCTCAACCCCATTCCTGCGCACTAGCCTCCTAGGACGCGTCACGGAGCGTGATCGGGTGCGCTGAGATGCGATGGCTATACGGTGGCGTTCGGACTGTCAAGCACGAAGAAACGAGTCGATGTGCGTTCTCGCACATCGACACCGCAGCCCGAAAACCGGTGCGAGGCGGCTGTGCTCGCGGGTGGCCACGCCAAACAGGCGAGTCCGCAGGGAGTTCGCAGGGGAGTCCGCTGAGGACGGGGAGCGAAACGGGTCAGGCGTCCCAGATTGTGCTGAGGTGGCGGCCGACGACGGGCAGCACGTCTGCGACGGTGATCGGCCGGCCCAGCTCGGCCGTGAGCGAGGTGACCCCGGCATCGCGGATCCCACAAGGGACGATCTTGTCAAAGCCCGCGAGGTCGCAATCGCAGTTGATCGAGAATCCGTGCAGTGTGACGCCGCGTTCGACTCGAATGCCCAGGGCCGCCACCTTGCGGTCGGGCCCGCGTTCGTCGGCGAGCACCCAGACTCCGCTGCGTTCCTCGACCCGGGTGGTGGGCAATCCGAGTTCGGCGCAGACGTCGATGAGCATCTGTTCGACACGACGCACATAGGCGACGACGTCGACGGGGTCGGGCAGTCGCACGATCGGATAGCCGACGAGTTGCCCCGGACCGTGCCACGTGATTTTGCCCCCGCGGTTGACGTCGATGACGGGTGTGCCGTCGGTCGGTCGGTCCCACGGTTCGGTGCGCTTGCCGGCGGTGTAGGTGTCCGGATGCTCCACCAACAGCACGGTGTCGGGGGCGCCGCCGACGACGACGGTCTCGTGCACCTGTCGCTGGCGGTCCCACGCGGCGAGATAGTCCACCGTTCCCAGGAACTCGACGTGGGGCCCGGCGGACGGTTGGGTCGACGCCGGTGCGGTTGCGGCGAACATCGCGGTCACCGCCTCAGCCTAGCCTCTCCGGGCGTCGCCACTGGTGCCGCGACCAGCCGGGTCGCTATGGGCCGGGCGCGTCGCGCAGTGCGACGCGCAGCGCGCCGTCGAGGTTCGGGTGCGCGAACGGGAAACCGGCTCGTTCCAGCACCTGGGGCACGACCCGCACGCTCGCGAGCGCGTCGCCGGCGAATTCGCCGATCGCCAGACGCAGCACCCACGCGGGTGTGGGCGCCACGGCCGGCCGGTGCAGGAGGCGACCCAATGCCCGGGCGAAGTCCAGGTTTCGCACCGGATTCGGCCCCGTGACGTTGACCGGGCCGGTGATCTCGGTCCGGTTGAGCAGGAATAGCACGGCCGATAGCCAGTCGTCACGGGTGATCCACGGCATCCACTGGCGACCGGTGCCGAGCGGCCCACCGACCCCGAGCCGAAACGGTGTGAGCAGCCGTCGCAGCAATCCGCCACTCCCGTCGAGCACGAGGCCGGTGCGCATCAGCACCACTCTCACCCCGGCGTCGCTGGCCGCCGCGGTCGCAGCCTCCCATTCGCGGCAGACACGGGGGAAATATCCGACCCCCGGACCGGACGCCTCGTCGACGATGGTGTCGCCGGTGTCGCCATAGAAGCCCACCGCCGACGCGTTGAGCAGCACAGCGGGGCGTTCATGCGGGGGCAGTGCGGCGATCGCGTCGGCGAGGGTGGTCGTCGCGTCGACCCGGCTGCGCCGGATGAGATCCTTGTACGCGGCGGACCAGCGCTTGTCGCCGACGCCCGCGCCAGCGAGGTTGATCACCACGTCGGCGTCGGCGAGGCTCGCGGCGTCGATCTTTCGACGGTCGGGGGCCCAACGCCGGTCGCGGGGACTGCCCGGCTCGCTCCTCACCAGCCGCACCACCTCGTGCCCGTCGGCGGCGAGCCGGGTGCGCAGCGCGGTGCCGAGAAACCCGGACGCGCCAGCCACAACGATCAACACAGGCTCATTCTGCGCCGGATGTGGTGCGCCGGGCGTCAGCTCCGAGGAAAACAGGAGCCGGCGCCCGGCGTACGGGTAAAGGGTTTGGTTGGGTTGTGGCGGTCAGAGCCCGAGGTCGGACTCGAAGCTGCCCGCCTCCAACCGGTCCTTGATGGTGGTGAGGAAGCGGGCGGCGTCGGCCCCGTCAACGAGTCGGTGGTCATAGGAGAGCGCGAGATAGACCATCGACCGCACGGCGACGATCTCACCCAGGTCGGGGTCGTTGACCACGACCGGACGCTTGACGACCGATCCGGTGCCGAGCACGCCGACCTGCGGCTGGTTGATGATCGGAGTGTCGAACAACGCCCCTCGGCTGCCGGTGTTGGTGAGGGTGAACGTGCCGCCGGAGAGCTCATCCGGGCTGATCTTGTTGGTGCGAGTGCGATCCGCGAGATCGGCGATGCGTTTGGCGAGCCCCGCCAGGTTGAGGTCGCCGGATTCGTGGATCACCGGCACGACGAGACCGCGAGGGGTGTCGACCGCGATGCCCAGGTGCTCGGCGTCGTGATAGGTGACCGTGCCCGCCTCCGCGTCGATAGAGGCGTTGACGACGGGATGCGCCCGCAGCGCCTCGGTCGTGGCGAGCGCGAAGAACGGCAGGAACGACAGCTTCACCCCGTGCCGGGCCGCGAAGTCGGCCTTGGTCTGGTCACGCAGTTTCGCGACCCGGGTGAGGTCGACCTCGATGACGGTGGTGAGCTGCGCCGAGACCTGCAGGGACTCGACCATGCGCTTGGCGATGACGGCCCGCAGTCGGGACAGCTTCTCGGTGCGGCCGCGGAGCGGACTCGGTTCGGCGGTCGCCGTGGAGGTTGCCGCCGTCGCAGCTGGGGCCGTCGAAGCTGGAGCCTGGGTGGCTTTTGCTCGTTGCGCGGCGTCGAGCACATCCTGCTTGCGGATGCGTCCGCCGACGCCGGTGCCGGCCAGCGTGCCGAGGTCGACACCGTGCTGGGCGGCGAGCTTGCGCACCAAGGGCGTGACATAACCCGCATCGGTGTTGGCGGGGGTCGTGTCGGCGGCGTGAGGCGCGGGTGTCGGGGTTGGTGCCGGTGCCGGAGCCGGAGCTGCGACGGTTGCGGGCGGCTGGGCTGGTGGGGCCGCAACCGGGGGAGCCGGGGTTGGCACGGGAGCCGCTTGGGGGGTGGAGGCCGCAGCGGCCGCTCCCACAATGGCGAGTTCGGCGCCGACTGCCGCTACTTCGTCTTCGGCGACCTTGATCTCGAGCAGGGTTCCCGCGACGGGCGATGGGATCTCGGTGTCGACCTTGTCCGTGGAGACCTCGAGCAGGGGCTCATCGGCGGCGATGGTGTCGCCCACCTGCTTGAGCCACCGGGTGATGGTGCCTTCGGTAACGCTCTCCCCGAGGGCCGGCATGCGCACCGCCGTGCCGGTGGTCGGCGAGTTCGCGGGACTGGCCGCCGGTGCGGGCTGCGCCGGCGTTGGCGTCGGTGTCGGCGCGGTGGCCTCGACGGTGGGCGTGGGTGCGGCGGCAGGCGTCTGTGGGACCGTCGCGGGTGTCGCCGAGGCGGTCGGCGTCGACGTCTCCCCGTCGCCGGAGATCACGGCGAGTTCGGAGCCGACATCCGCGGTCTCGTCCTCACCGACGACGATGCGGGCCAGCACGCCGGCGGCCGGTGACGGGATCTCGGTGTCGACCTTGTCGGTCGAGACTTCGAGCAGGGGCTCGTCGAGCTCAACCCGGTCACCCTCGTGCTTGAGCCAGCGTGTGACGGTGCCCTCGGTGACGCTCTCCCCCAGACGGGGCATGGTGACCGAAACCGGCATGGTGAAGGACTCCTTTGTGGACTGTTGTGGTCAGGCGTGTGCGTGCAGCGGCTTACCGGAGAGCGCCAAGTGGGCCTCGCCGAGGGCCTCACCCTGGGTCGGGTGGGCGTGGATGAGTTGCGCCACCTCGGCGGGGAACGCCTCCCAGTTATAGATGAGCTGGGCTTCGCCGACGAGTTCACCGACTCGGGCGCCGACCATGTGGACTCCGATGACGGGTCCGTCAGCGAGGGCGACGAGTTTGACGAAACCGGCCGTACGCAGGATTTGGCTCTTGCCGTTGCCACCCAGGTTATAGGAATAGGTCGTAACCGCGTCGCCATGCAGTTCGCGGGCCTTCGCCTCGGTGAGGCCCATGGAGGCGATCTCCGGGTCGCAGTAGGTGACGCGGGGGATGCCGGTCTCATTGATCGGCGTGGGATTGCGTCCGGCGATCTCCTCGGCGACGAAGATGCCCTGCTGGAAACCGCGGTGGGCGAGTTGCAGGCCGGGCACGATGTCGCCGACGGCATAGACATGGGGGACGTTGGTGCGCAGGCGCTCGTCGGTGAGCACGAAACCACGATCCATTCCCACGCCCTGCTCGGCGTAGCCCAGGTCGGCGGTGACGGGTCCGCGACCCACGGCGACCAGCAGGAGTTCCGCCTCGATGGTCTTGCCGCCGGCGATGGTCACGGCGACCCCGGTGGCGGTGTGCTCCACCTTTTCAAAGGGTTTGCCGACGCTGAAAGCGATGCCGCGTTTGCGGAACGCGCGCTCCACGGCCTTCGAGCACTCCTCGTCCTCGGCGGCGACGAGGCGGGGCAGGGCTTCGACGATGGTGACGTCGGCGCCGAAGGAACGCCACACGCTGGCGAACTCGACTCCGATCACGCCGCCTCCGAGCACCACGACGGAGCTCGGCACCCGGTCGAGGGTGAGGGCGTGTTCGGAGGTGATGACCCGCGTGCCGTCGATCTCAAGGCCGGGCAGTGACTTGGAATAGGAGCCGGTGGCGAGCACGAGGTCGCGGCCGGTGTGTCGCTGAGTTCCGCCGTCTGGGGTGGTCACTTCGACGGTGGTGGGGCCGACGAGCCTGCCGAACCCCTCCACATAGTTGATCTTCGCGCTCTTGATCAGGCCCTGGAGACCCTTGTGGAGGCGGCTGACGACTCCGTCCTTATAGGAGTTGACCCCGGGCATGTCGATGCCGATGAGCTCGGCCTTCACGCCGAACTGGGCAGCCTCACGGGTCTGGTCGCTGACCTCGGCGGCGTGCAGCAGCGCCTTGGTCGGAATGCAGCCACGGTGGAGGCAGGTGCCGCCGAGCCGGTCCTTTTCGATCAATGTGACCGATAGACCCAGCTGCGCCGCGCGCAGTGCGGTGGCGTAACCGCCGCTGCCGCCGCCGAGGATCAGGACGTCGACGTCGGTGCTGTGAGACATCGTGACTCACTCTCCAGTTGTGCCGGCTCAGACATAGAAGGGACCTCGTGGATACCCGTGGTCATCTTGTCACCCTCCGGGCCCGCTGGTGAGGCGAGGTGGCAAAGGTGCGCCGTGTCGAGTGCCACAGCCGTGGCCGGTGTGCGAGCCCACGCAGGCGGTGCTGATGCGAGCGGATGTCGCGTACGCTGGCGGGAGTTTCATGAGGAGGTCCCGGTGGCCTGGTTCCGACGACGTTCCCCCGCGTCCCGGCCCGATCGAGCTGCGGAACGCGCGGATTTTGAGCATTTGGCGGCCTTCGTCGCGAGTCGCCGCGGTGTCGAAGCTCTGCTCGAACCCAAGACCACGGTCACCGAGGTCACCGTCGTGCTCATCGCGCACGACGGCGAGTGGACCCGTCGACGCGTGCCCAGTGTGGCCGCCGCCCGCGCGTGGGCGCACAAGGCCGCCGTCCCGATCTATGACGTGGCACTGGTGGGCTATCCGCAGCGGATGCGCGACTACAACGAGCGGCGCAAACGTCAGCAGCCCTAACCGCTCCCGTCCCGCGCGGCTTCACTGCAGTCGCGCGGGACAGTGGGAGCGGGGAAGCGGTGGGCTCAGCCGTTGGCGGCGATGTCGCCAATGAGGTCGATGAGCGTGCGCACGGGAACGCCGGTGCCGCCCCGCGACAGATAGCCGGTGGGCTCGCCGGAGTGGTAGCTCGGGCCGGCGATGTCGATGTGCGCCCAGGCCATGCCGTCCGGCATGAACTCCCGCAGGAAGGCCCCGCCCTGCAGCATGTGCCCGGCCCGGTCGAGTCCGGCGTTGGTCTGGCTGATGTCGGCGACGTCGGAGTCCATGCCTTTGCGCACGTCGTCGGGGATCGGCATCGGCCACGCCGGTTCGCCCACGCGGTCACCGGCCTCTTGGACCCGCGTGCACGTGGCGGCGTCGCCCATGACCCCGGAGATTCGGTTGCCCAGCGCCACGACCTGGCCGCCGGTGAGGGTCGACGTCTCAAACAGATAGTCGGGCTTGTCCTGGACGGCCCGGGCCATCGCGTCCGCGAGCACCATGCGTCCCTCGGCGTCGGTGTTGAGCACCTCGACCCGTTTGCCGCCGAACATGGTGATGACGTCGCCGGGCCGGTAGGCCGTACCAGAAATCATGTTTTCGGCCATGGGGAGGTAAGCGCTGACATTGATCTTGGGCTTGAGTGCCGCGATTGCGATCATCGTCGCGGCCACCGCCGCAGCACCCGACATGTCGGACTTCATCTCCCACATGCCCTGCGCCGGCTTGACCGAATATCCGCCGGTGTCAAAGGTGATCCCCTTGCCCACCAAGGCGACCGAGGTCTTCGCCCCACGCCCCCGATAGTCGATGCGCACCAGGCGGGGCGGCGCGTCCGACCCCATTCCGACCGCGAGAATGCCGCCATAACCGGCCTTGCGCAACGCCTTCTCGTCGAGCACCTCGACGGCGAGTCCGGCGTCGGCCGCGGCGGTGGCGACCGACTCGGCGAAGCTCGGCGGACGCAGCTCGTTGGGCGCCTGGTTGATCCAATCCCGGGTACGGGAAACCGCCGTCGCCACGACCCCAGCACGCTTGATCTCCGACTTCGCGGCCTTGTCCGCGGCGTCGGGGATGTGCACCGTGATCGCCCGAACGGGGTCCCGCCGGCCGGGCTGCGTGCGGGTCTTGTATCCGGCGAACCGATAGGTGCCCAGCAGCGCTCCCTCCGCCACGGCGCGCAGGGTCGCTGTCAGGTCGACCTCCGGCATCGGCAACGCGACCGCGACACGCGCCGAGCCGGCCAACGCCCGCACGGCGCTCGCGGCCGCGCGCCGGAGCCGGTCCGGGGCGGGCACCACGTCGGTGGTCGGCACGGGACCGAGCCCCACCGCGGCGATCACCGGTGCGGAGATCCTGCCGAAGGTCGCGAGTTTCGTCACCTCGCCGTCCGCTCCGGTGGCTCCCAGCAGCGCCAACGTCGTGGCGAGGGAGCCGTCGAACGCGGCGGCGACGCTCTCCGCGCCGGGCGCGAGCAACGGACCGGAAGATCCGCCATCGGAACTGTGCAGGCCGACCACGATGGCGTCGACAGTGAGTTCGGCGGGGTCGCTGTCGGAGAGGGAGAGTGGCGTCACGCTGGGACTCCAAAAGAGGATCGGGTATGGGTTAAAGACTGCTCCGCCAGATGCTAACGGCACGGCCGGCTGTCAGCCTCCCAGATCACCGGGGTACTTTCCCTGGTTATGACACAGACCCTGCGCCGTTCCCCGCTGCACGATCGCCACGCGACGCTGGGAGCCAAGTTCGCCGCGTTCGGCGGGTGGGACATGCCGTTGGAGTATTCCGGCGGCGGCGTGCTCAAGGAACACGCCGCCGTGCGGGAGGCCGTGGGCGTCTTCGACGTCTCCCACCTGGGTAAGGCGACGGTTCGCGGTCCCGGGGCGGTCGCCTTCCTCAACCGGTGCCTCACCAACGATCTGCGCCGCGTCGGGCCGGGGCAGGCGCAATACACGCTCTGCTGCAACCGCAGTGGAGGGGTGGTGGACGACCTCATCGCCTATGTGCACGATGATGATCACGTTTTTCTCATCCCGAACGCGGCCAACACCGCCGAGGTGGTGCGCCGGCTCCGGGCGGCGGCCCCGGCCGGGATCGAGATCGTCGACCAGCACGCCGACTATGCCGTGCTCGCGGTGCAGGGTCCCCGGTCGACGGCGGTGCTGGCCGCTCTCGGCCTGCCCACCGACCACGACTACATGAGTTTCGCGACCGCTCCGTTCGGCGGGGCCGAGGTGATCGTCTGCCGCACCGGATATACCGGAGAGCACGGCTATGAGCTGGTCGCCCCGGCCGCCGTGGCGGGCGCGGTGTGGGACGCGTTGGTGGCGGCGGGCGAGCCGGAGGGGCTGCGGCCGGCCGGCCTCGCGGCCCGGGACACGCTGCGCACGGAGATGGGATATCCGCTGCACGGGCAGGACCTGTCGCTGGAGATCTCGCCGGTGCAGGCCCGCGCCGGCTGGGCGGTCGGCTGGAGCAAGCCCGAGTTCTGGGGTCGCGACGCGCTTGTCGCCGAGAAAGCGGCCGGTCCGGCGCGCACCCTGTGGGGGCTGGTCTCGACCGATCGGGGCATTCCCCGCCCGCACATGACCGTGCACCTCGGCGAGAAGACCATCGGTGAGGTGACCAGCGGCACCTTTTCACCGACCCGTCGAGTCGGCATCGCGTTGGCGCTGCTCGACACCGACGCGGGCATCGAACCCGACGCGCTGGTCGAGGTCGACGTGCGGGGACGCCGTAGCGCGATGCGCGTGGTCAAGCCGCCGTTCGTGACGCCGTCGGTGCGGTGAGCTCGCCACCGATCTCGGTGGTCAGCGGCCACCGAGATCGGTGGTCCAGAAGAGTTCGCCGCCGGGTGAGCGCTCCACGCCCACCCCGATCGATTTGAGGTCGCAGTCAAGGATGACGGCCCGGTGGCTCGGGCTGTCGACCCACGCCTTCATGACCTGCTGCGCCGTGGTGTAACCCCGGCCGATGTTCTCGGCCCAGCCGCGATCGGTCGGATAACCCGACAGCTTGACGCGCTCCCCAGGGTCTCGGCCCTGCCGGTCGGTGTGTCGCAGATAGCCATAGCGGGCCATGTCGGCGCTGTGGCCACGTGCCGCGGTGACGAGTCGAAGGTCGGTCTGCAGGGGCCGGCAGCCGCCGGAGGCGCGCAACGCGTTGGTGAGAGTGAGAACCTCCAACTCCAGCCCCGGCATGCCGATCGGGGCGGACCCGGTGATCGCGGGCGACGTGGATGGCCGAGGCGCGGTCGGCGACGTGGTGGCGGCCGCAGTCGTGGCCGTGCGGGCGGCGATCGCTCCGGCCGGGTCGGACGGTTCGGCGTCACGAGGACCGCCGAGCAGCGGGAAGATCACGCCGGTGATCGCGAGCACCGTCACGGAGGCCAGCGCCAGCGTGGTCGCGTCCAACCGTCGGCGGGATTGAGATCCGTGATGGTGTCGCCCCTGATAGCGCCGGGCGGGCTGGCGCGAGTGCGAGCGAACGTCGGGCAGGTTGGCCGGGTGGCGCAATGCCGGCAGCGCCGCCTGGGCTGGCAGGTCGGGCAAGGCCTCACGACCGGTCGGGACCCGCGGCAGGGCGGCGGGCGAAGGTGGGATTTCCCACGTCACGTGGCGCACAATACGGCCCGTTAGGCGAACCTGGCAACCATCGTTAGATTGAAACGCCAAAATAGATCAGAGTACGGGCAATCGGCGCGCTCGCCTCGGTGACGTTCCTCGTGACGCCGTGGAACGGCGAGTGACGTGTCGGGTCGACCTGCGTGATCCAGAGGACGCGGCGCCGTCCGCCATGGACGGCGCCGCGTGTCTGTCGTGCGTGGCCGCGGGCGCTTACCGCCGCCGGCGGTTGCGTGAGCCCTTGGTCGTGCCCGCCCGTGGGGACGGGGCTTTGCGGGGTTCGGTCGACGTTCGGGTCGGCGTCTCCGGACGAGCCTCGGGCGGGGCAGTCACCTCGCCCTGACCGTCGGTATCGGTGCGGGTCTCCACATCGGATGGAGGCTCGGTGGCGCCGTCCGTGTCGGGTGCGCGCGTCGGAGGTTGTGTCGCTGGCGCGTTCCCGGTCGAGCCATCGTCCGGCCCAAACTCATCCGGCCCAACCTCGTTTGGTTCGACCTCGTCCGGCCCATTCCCATCCGACGAGACCGCTTCTTGTGCTATCGCATCGGGTGCGGTGGTGGCGTCCGGCGAGCCTGCGGCGGGCGCGGCCTCCGCCGGCTCGGGCGTGGAGACTTGCTCGGGCGGGCCGGCCGGCACGGCGGCGGGAATGACTGCCGTGACGTCGACGCCGGAGGTCGTCGCGTCGGCGGGTGTTTTCGCCGGCACCTGCTTGACCTGGGTGGTCTTCGCGTCGACCGCCTTCAACGCGCTGGTCCGGCCACCGGGGTTGCGCCCGGTGGGGGCCTTGCCTCGCGCGTTCTTGCCCGCCGCCGGACGGGCCACTGTGGACTTCGTTGACTTCGTAGGCCTGGCCGATCCGGTGGTGGAGATGGCCATGGTCGGCGCGTCGATCGCGACCGTCGGTTCGCCGGCCGAGATCGACGCGTCTGTGGGCTCGATCTCGGCGCTGCCGGTGGTCTCGCCGGTGGCGTGCGAATCCGGGGCTTGGTCGCCGGTGTCATCCGAACCCACGTCGGCCGAGGCAGGGGCGGGCCCCTTCTCCGGGTTCGCCTCCCATCCGGCGGCGGTCTCGCCGATGGCCTCGGCGGCGATCTCCTCGTCGGTCCGGGCGGGATCGATCGGGCGGGCGACGCCGACGAAGATCCGGCTGCCCGAGGCGTCGAAGCGGGTCAACGGCTGAGCCGACGCCGACTCGCCGGCGCCGGCGAGGGTGAGCGCGGTCTGCAGCATCGGCAGCGCGGCGAGCGCCGCCGAGCCTTCACCCAGGTCGAGCCGCAGGTCGAGCCAGGTGCGAAGGCCCAGTGTGTTGGCGGCGAGCATGACGGCCGGGTGGCGTCCGTGGTCGGGCATGAGCAGCCATCGGATCGCCTGCGGTGAGAAGTCGTTGGCGAGCAACGCCGCGGCGGCGCCGACAGGGCCGTCGATCATGACAGGGATGCGGCGTTGCGCGGCGCCAAGCAACAGCCCGGTAGCCGCCGCGATGTCGGCGCCACCGAGGGCCGAGATCACGTTGCGGGGGTCGCCGTCCCGGGTGCGCACTCGGTGCAGTGCGTCGCGTACCGCGACGCACCGGGTCATCCAGGCGTTGTCGTCATAGCGACCAGCCGGGGTGACCACCCGGGACAGCATCGCCGGCGGTTCCGCGCCGGTGATGGCGGCGACGACGGCCGACGCGGCGGTCGTCGCACCCATGCCACCGGCCGCGAGCACGAGCAGTTCGATTCCCTCGTCGGCGGCCCGGTCGGCTTCGGACCATCCGGCCCGCAGCGCGGTCTGCATCTGTTCGGCTGTGATCGCGTCGTCGTGTTCGATCGCCGCGGAGGCGGGGTGCCATTCCAGGGTGACGATGCCGGCCCCGACGGCTGCGGCGAGGCGCTGCAGTGGGATGCCCTGACGAGGATCGGGTGCGGGCCCGGCGACGAGGCCACCGGCGTGTGATCCGGAGAGCAGGATGACCCGGGTCGAGAGGAACGGTCGGGGAAAGGCGCTGCCTTGCAGCCCGGCGACGACGACCACAGCCTCGGCGAGGGCGCCGAGCGCGGTCACCGTCGGCGCGTTGACACCGATGTCGACGCTGGAGAGGCGGTCGCGGGCGGCGATGGCGGAGGCTTCATCCGGCAATGGCAGGGTGAGTCCAGGCTGGATCTCCACAGGGCCGGTTGGGGCGGACGCGGAATCGACGGTGGGGTGCACGGCGATCAGGTTACCCGCGTGCCCCTCTCAGAGCCGTCCTTTGACTGCCACCGGCTGACCCGCGATCACTAACACGACAATGTCGCATTCGACGGCAATCTGGCGGTTTAGCCACCCGACCGCATCGACGAACCTGCGTCCGGCGATCGTCGTGGGCTCCGCGCCGAGCCCGGTTTCGGGGCTGACGATGACGAGGTTGGCGGGAGATGCCCGAACTGCCCCGATCAGTCGGTCGAGTTCGGTCATGAGCGGGTCGCCGGTGGTGAAGTCCGTCACGGCCGCGGTCCACGTGCCGAGTTCCTCGATGAGCAGGGTTTCGGTGGAGTCCGCCGCCGCGATGAGGTCGGGAAGAATGAGTGGGTGGTCGCCGATCTCGACCGTGGCCCAGGATGACGGGCGGCGGGCCCGGTGGGCCGCGATGCGGTCAGCCCACGCCCGCTCGGCGTCGCTGGCCGGGTGGCCGGCCCGTCCGGTGGGGGCGGTGGCGACATAACGCACCACTGGTTCCGGGGCGACGAGCGTTTCGGCGAATTCGCTCTTTCCCGAGCGGAGTCCTCCCAGCACCAGCGTGCGTCGGCGGATCGGCTGCACCATGCCCGTACCCTATGGCCTCGGGCTAGTCTTGCCACGAGATGTCCGGCAGGTCGAGAAAGATCGAGGGGAAACGATGGCGTGGACGTGGCGCTTCAGCGGGACGGACAGCCCGGCGGGGGCCGACGGCGGTGAGTCGTTTTCCAGCCAGTCCGACGCCGAATCGTGGCTCGGCCAGCAGTGGCGTGCGCTCGCCGCGCAGGGGATCACGACCGCGGATCTGATCGAGGACGACCGGGTCGAATACAGCATGAGTCTGCTTCCGGGGCGGGAGTGACGCGATCTTCTCAGGAGGCGTGGTCGACCGGTGCCCGCCCCGCGGGGGTGTGGCGGCCCTCCGCGATCTTCGTCGGGCTCGTGGCCATCACCGTCGCTGGCGGGGCGATGGCCTGGTCTGGCTATGGGAACGTGGGTTTCGACGTCTTTCTCATGGTCGTCGGCGGGTGGCTGGTCTCCCTCTCACTGCATGAATACGCCCACGCCGTGGTGGCTTACCACCACGGCGACACCGGAGTCGCCGAGCGGGGCTATCTGACCCTGAACCCGTTCAAATACACCCATCCGTTGCTGTCCGTGGTGATGCCCGTCTTCGTGCTGCTCATCGGTGGCATCGGGTTGCCTGGCGGCGCCGTCTGGGTGGACCGGTCGGCGATTCGCAGCCGGTGGGCCGACAGTCTCATCAGTGTCGCCGGGCCAGCGGTCAACGTCGCCTGCGCGCTGTTGTTGGCGGTGCCGTTCGCGGCCGGGGTCGACACCGGCGCGCACCCACAATTTTGGGCGGGGTGGGCGTTTCTGGCGTTCATCCAGGTCACCGCGGCGGTGCTCAACCTGCTGCCGGTGCCAGGGCTCGATGGCGGCAACGCGCTGCTGCCGTGGTTGTCTCATCAGTGGCGCAGGAGGGCCGCGGTGGTCGCCCCGTTCGGTCTGATCATCGTCTTCGTGGTCTTGTTCGACCCGCGCGTCGGCACGGTCTTCTTCACCACGGTGTGGGCGATGTCGCAGGCCGTGGGGGTGCCGCAGGACCTGGCCGCGGCCGGATATTCGCTGCTGCGGTTCTGGAGTTGACGCTGACGCGAAGTGCCGCACCCGAGCGCCCACGCGGGTTCTTCGGGTGCGGACCTTCGGCGTGGGGTCAGGGACGCTGTGGTGGGCTGACCGTGAGCGCGGGATCGGATTGCACGAGCGAGTCGAGCGCCGCGTCGATCGCCGTCAGCAGATCGGCGTCGAGGGTGACCCCAGCCGCGGCCACGTTCTCCGTGAGCTGATCCGGTCGGGTCGCGCCGACGATCGCCGACGAGACGTTCGGGTTCTGCAGCACCCACGCGAGAGCGAGTTGCGCCATGGTGAGCCCCGCTTGGTCGGCGAGTGGCCGCAACCGTTGCACCCCGGTCAGCACATCATCGGCGAGGAGACGTCCGATGAACCGGGCACCGGACTTGTCGTCGGTGGCGCGGGATCCGGCCGGTGGCGGTTGGCCGGGCAGATATTTGCCGGAGAGCACCCCTTGGGCCATCGGCGACCAGACGACCTGGCTGACGCCGAGCTCTTCGCACGTCGGCACCACCTCCGCCTCGATGACCCGCCACAGCATCGAATACTGCGGCTGGTTGGAGATGAGCGGCACCCGCAGTTCGCGGGCGAGGGCGTGGGCGGCCCGGATCTGGTCGGCGGTCCACTCCGAGACCCCGATATAGAGGGCCTTGCCGGCACGGACCACGTCGGCGAACGCCTCCATGGTCTCCTCCAGCGGGGTGGAGTGGTCATAGCGGTGAGCCTGATAGAGGTCGACGTAGTCGGTGCGTAGCCGCTTGCAGCGAACTGTTGATCGACTCCATGATGTGTTTGCGACCCAGGCCGCGGTCGTTGCGGCCGGGGCCGGTCGGCCAGAAGACCTTGGTGAAGATCTCCAGTCCTTCGCGTCGTTGGCCCTCGAGCGCCTCGCCGAGCACCGACTCGGCCCGGGTGCCGGCATAGACGTCGGCGGTGTCGAAGGTAGTGATGCCCAGGTCGAGTGCCGCGTGCACGCATGCCTGCGCTGCGTCGGCCTCGACCTGCGAGCCGTGAGTGATCCAGTTGCCGTACGAGATCTCGCTGACGAGCAGTCCCGATCGGCCAAGATGACGAAACTCCATGATCTGACCCTAGCCGCCGTTCACGGGGCTGGTCGGTGGGTCACAACAGTGGACGGGTGTCGGCGAGCATGTGTTCGATCTCGTCGGTGACGGCTTTGCGGCTCGGGTGCACCGGGGTGACCAGGGGGGTGCCGGTGCGCGAGACCGCGCCCCACCGGTGCTGCGAATCGGTGAACAGGAACGCCACCGGGTGGATGACGATCGTCGGATAGGCGAGTTTGACCAGCACCCGGCCGGTGCGGTCGATCACCCCGCGGCGGCCGTCGACCTCGACGATGGCCAGGCCCTCGTCGGTGAAACCCTCGACATAGCGGCCGTCGCTGAGGCCGGTGACGAACGCTTCAAAGGCGAACTGCACCGCCAATCGACCCGTACGCTCAATGGCCCCCCACTTGCCGCCTTGGCGCACGATTGCGATGCCGCGGCGAAACGGGCGGACGTCCTCGAAGCCCCCGGCGATGATCAGCTTGTTGGAGTTGTCGATGGCGTCCCACGAGCCGAGGCCGTCGCGGGACACCCACGCGAGACCGTCGGAGAAGCTGCCCACGCCGAGATAACCGTGAGTCGGGTCGATGAGCACCCGCCCGGTCTCATCGATGAGGCCCCAGGTCTCGATGCCGACCGGGCGGACCCAGGCGACCCCGTCACGGAACGGCTGAACGTCGGCGTATTGCGGGGGGACGGGCCAGTCGCCCGCTTCGTCGCGATAGCCCCACCGGTCGCGTTCATCATGAAACGTCGGCACCGGTGACTTGTGCGGTTGAAGCATCTCGTCACGGGTGCGCGGATAGGGGCCCCAGCCGCGTTCGGCGACCCTGCCGAAGAGCGCGTCGAGGGCGACCTCCGTGGCGGCGACGAGCTCCGGATCGCCGTCGCGTCGCAGCTCCAGCGCCTTCTCGAAGTGTTGACATGCTTCGATGTATCGGTCCTGCTCGAAGGCGCATTTTCCGGCGTAGTGGTGGATCGTGGCCCGCAGGCGTTCGGGAAGCTCGGGGGAGTTGGCCTGCGCGAAGAGCTGGTCGGCCTCGGCGAACTCGCCGAGGCGCGCCAACACGTTAGCCAGGCGTGCTTGCGCGATCGCGATGCGCCGCAACTGGCCCGTGTTCTGGGCGTGCACGAGGGCCAGGCGCGCATCGGAGAGAGCCGGGCGCAGATCGCCGATGATGCGCGCGGCGACCGAACGCAGCCCGAGCAGTCGCGCGCGGCTGGGATTGTCGGATGCAGTGTCGATCTTGGCGGTGAGGCTGTCCCGGATGCGCACGAGATCCCAGACGTTCTCCGGCATCTCGTGCAGGGTCGTCGGGTGATAGCCGACCCGGGCGGCGGCGAGCGCCTGTTCGGGGTCGGCTGGCGATTCTCCGCTCGTGGGGGCCGACGGCGGGGCCGACAGGGGGGCGACCTCGGGAGTGTTCTCGTCGCCGGCTGCGGCCGGGCCGGTCTGTGTCGGCATCCGCACCGAGGCAGATCCGCTGGCCCGTCCCGGTTCGCGAACCACATCGGAGCCGGGGGGTGCGGCGTCGTTGCCGGCTGGGGCTCGCCCCGCGGCGGGGGCGCCGACGTCGGGGCGTTCCTGCGGGGGGACCCGTGACCAGGGCATGGTGGGCACGACTGCCCAGCCGGGACGATCGGGCCGCTCGTCGGTCACGTCAGGTCACCTCGTCATCGCCGGGCGTGCAATTATTCCGCGCCACAGAGCATAGCGGCGGGTACAGTCTCGAAGCCGGCTCGCGAAGGGAGGTTACGGTGTGGTGACCGATTTCGCCACTGCGGACCGACCGGACACGAGGCCCGGGTCACTCCAGATCGCTACAATAGCGGCTCTCGCCCGGGCGGGGTTCCGCCGCTATGCCACATATCGGCAGGCGACTATCGCCGCAGCATTC
This sequence comes from uncultured Actinomycetota bacterium, assembly GCA_963736695.1. GTDB lineage: Bacteria > Actinomycetota > Actinomycetes > Mycobacteriales > Micromonosporaceae > CAVTPU01. The sequence continues at coordinate 766,547 of CAVTPU010000001.1, read as the reverse complement.
ACAAATTCGATCTTCGGTTTTCTTCGTTGTTACGTGTTGCTCGCGGCGGCCGCCGCGACCGCGAACGGGGTCGTCGCGGGCTATTCGCCCGAGCAGTTGGCGACCTATTGCTGGGCGTCGCAGGGGCTGCTCGGACTGGTGATGTTGTGGGGCTGGACCGACCTGAGCGATCGGATCCGCACCGGTGACGTCGTGAGCGACCTGCTGCGCCCCGTGCACCCGGTGATCAGCTATCTGGCCATCGACGTGGGCCGGGCCGGTCACGCCTTGCTGACCCGGATGGTCGTACCCATGGTTGTTGGGTCGATCTTCTTCGACCTGTTCTGGCCGCAGAAGTTGATCACATATCCGCTTTTCATCCTCTCGGCGGCGCTCGCGGTGGTGGTCTGCTTCGCCGGCCGATATCTGCTCAACGCGACGGGATTCTGGCTGCTCGACACGCGGGGGGTGAACATTGTCTGGGCCGTGGGCACAAACGTCTTCGCCGGCTTGGCTTTTCCGTTGCACTTCCTGCCGACCCCGGTCGCGGTGACCCTGTGGGTGGCCACGCCGTTTCCGTCGATGCTGCAGGCCCCGCTCGACGTGCTCCTCGAGCGGCACGCTCCGGCGACGACCATGGCGATCCTCGTTGGGCAGGCAGCGTGGGCCGGGGCACTGTTGGCACTGTGCGCGTCGGTGCAGCGTCGGGCCGAACGCAAGCTGGTGATCCAGGGTGGTTGAGTCGACGGTCGACGGGTGGGCGCGTCGACGCGGCGCCGCGGGGGCATATCTGCATCTGCTGCGGGCGCAGGTGCGCAGTCAGGCCACCTACCGGACGTCGTTCCTCATCGACCTGGGTGTCAACGCCGTCATCCCACTCATCGACCTCATCACCTTGGCCGCGTTGTTTCGGGTGACCCGCACCGTCGGCGGGTTCACCGCCGGCGAGATCCTCGTGATGTTCGGCCTATCGGCGAGCGCCTTCGCCCTCGCCGATCTCGCGGTCGGCAACATCGAACGCATCGGCGTCTATGTTCGCCAGGGGCTTTTCGATGCGGTCCTCGTGCGTCCCCTCGCCGCTCTCGGACAACTGGTCATGGTGGACTTCGCGATTCGGCGGGTGGCGCGGCTGGTGGTGGCGCTGGCGGTGCTCATCGTCGCTCTGGTTCGGCTCGACGTCGACGTGACACCGGCCCGCGTCGCCCTGCTCGTCGTCGCGCCCGTCGCGGGGGCCGCGTTCTTCGGCGCGGTCTTCGTGGCGGCCGCCACGGTGAGCTTCTGGTGGATCGACTCGGGTGAGTTCGCCAACGGGTTCACCTATGGTGGGCGGGACTTCACCGCCTACCCGGTCACCGTCTACAGCAGATTTTTCCGGCGGTTGGTCGCCTATGGGCTCGGGTTCGCCTTCGTCGCCTACTATCCGGCGCTCGCCCTGCTCGGCCGAGCCGACCCACTGGGACTGCCGGCCTGGTTGGGGTGGGGCTCGCCGGTGGTCGCGGTCGCCGTCGCCGGGCTCGCCGGGCTCTTCTGGCGGCAGGGCATCCGGCATTACCGCAGCACCGGATCGTGAGCACCACCGGACCGTGAGGAGGGACTGAGGTGTCCGACAACCCGAGCATCGACGTGCGCGGACTGCGCAAGGAGTTCACCATCACCCGCAAGGTGGGGCTGTTGCGGCGGGCCCGCCACACCGTCGCGGCGGTCGATGGTGTGGATCTGCGGGTCGCCGAGGGCGAGATGCTCGGCTATCTCGGGCCCAACGGCGCAGGCAAGTCCACGACCCTCAAGATGCTCACCGGTGTGCTCATGCCGACCTCCGGCGAGGTGCGGGTCTGCGGCCTTGTGCCGGTGCGGCACCGACGTCGGCTCGCCAGCCGCATCGGTGTCGTCTTCGGCCAGCGCACCCAGCTGTGGTGGGATCTTCCACTGCGGGAGTCCTTCGATCTTGCCCGGCACATCTGGCAGGTGCCGGCGCTCGAGCACACCACCCGGCTGCGGTCCCTGCGGGACCGCCTCGACCTCGACGGTTTCCTCGACACCCCGGTGCGTCAGTTGTCGCTCGGCCAACGCATGCGGGCGGAGCTGACCGTCGCGTTGCTGCACGCGCCGAAGGTCCTCTTCCTCGACGAGCCGACCATCGGGCTCGACGTGGTGAGCAAGAAGGCGGTGCGGGCGTTCCTCACCGAGCTGCGCGATCGAGGCGACACGACGGTGGTGCTCACCACCCACGATCTCGCCGACATCGAGCGGCTGTGTCGTCGTCTCGTCGTCATCGACCACGGACGGGTGGTGCACGATGGCAGCCTCACCGCGCTGCACGAGCGTTATGGCTCGCGACGTCGCGTGCTCATCGAGCTCGACGAGCCGGCGGATTTCGTCGTCGGGATCGCCTTCATGCCCGGCGTGCTGGTCGAGTCGGTCACGGCCGACGGACGGTCGGTCACGTTGAGTCTGGACGGCACCACGACAGCCGGTGACCTCGTGGCGAGGCTCGCGACGGCCGGATCACTGCGCGACATCTCGGTGCAGGAGCCCGCGATTGAAGATGTCGTGGCCCGCCTCTATTCCGAATCACGGGAGGCGGTCGATTCCGCGTGTGAGGTCGGCGCCGTGGTGTGAGGTTTTTAGCGGTGTTCCATGACGAGCACCGCCCAGGTGCCCGGCGCGAGCGCCTGATAAAGGTGATCGCCGTCGCCGCGAAACGTGAGGTAGTCGCCGGGGCCCAGCTCGACCGTCTCGTCGAGCGGTCCGGCGAGCATGCGCCCAGCCCCGACGATGAGGTGTTCGATGCTGCCCTGCAGGTGGGCGTCGGCGCGTCGAGCCGGTCCGGGCTCCAACTCGATGATGTAGATGTCGCGCCGTGACTGCGGGGCGGCGGAGGCGAGCAGCGTGCCGGTGAAGTCGGTCTGCTCCGATCGCACCCGTGGGCCCTCACCGGCGCGCATGAGTCTGATCGCCGACGGGGGCGGCTCGACGAGGTGGCTGAATGGAACGCCGAGCGCGACGCCGAGCGCCCACAACGTCTCGACGCTCGGGTTTCCGGTCGCGGACTCCAGCTGCGACAGGGTCGACTTCGCGATCCCCGCGCGGCGGGCGAGTTCGGCGAGGGACAGGCCGGCCCGGTCGCGTTCGCGGCGCAACGCCGCCGCGATGGTCGCCAGCGGTGACGACTGGGTGACTGATCGGTCCTCAAACATCGTTCGCTCCAGCATGCTTCGCGTTCGATTTGACGAACGGCCCGTGGTGACCAATTATTGTCGACCATGGACGAGACGCGAGCGGCGATCCCCCGGTCGCTCACCCGTGACGTCGCCGCGATCGGCGTCGCCACCGGCCTCGTCGGGGTGTCGTTCGGGGCGGTCGCCACCGCCACCGGCCTGCCCGCGTGGGCCTGCGTCGCGATGTCCACACTCGTCTTCGCCGGCGGCTCCCAGTTCATGGCGGTCGGCATGCTCGCGGTCGGCAACCCCGCCGCGGCCGTGCTCGGCGGCCTGCTGCTCAACGCCCGACACCTGCCCTTCGGCATGACCGTCAGCGACGTCGTCACGGGCGGGCGCCTGCGACGGGTGGTCGGCGCGCACGTCATGATCGACGAGTCGGTGGCGTTCGCGCTCGCGCAACCCGATCCCCAACAACGGGTACGCGCCTATTGGCGCACCGGGTTGACGGTCTTCACCACCTGGAACATCGGGACTCTGGCCGGAATCCTTCTCGGTGACCAGATCGCCGATCCTCGCGTGTTGGGGCTCGACGCGGCGTTTCCCGCCGCGCTGTTCGCTCTGATCCTGCCGGGGCTTCGCGACGCCGCCACCCGTCGGGTGGCGCTGGTGGCCATGGCGGTCGCGGTGGGGGCCACCTTCCTGCTGCCCGCCGGATTGCCCGTGCTGCTGGCATTGGTCGGGTTGGCCGCAGCCGGTCGGATGGTGGCGAGCGAATGACCCTGTCGTTGATCGTCGTGATCGCACTGCTCGCGGTGGGCACATTCGCCCTGCGTTTCGCCGGGGTCGCCCTGCGTGGCCGGCTCACCATGCCGCCTGTCGTGGCACGGCTGTTGCCGCTCGCGGCGGTCGCGTTGCTGGCCGCGCTCGCCGCCACGGCCGCGTTGACCGAAGCCGGTCACGCGGCGGGCGTCGCGCGGCCCGTGGGTGTGATCGTCGGCGTGGTCGCCTGGTGGCGCAAGGCGCCGTTCGTGGTGGTCGTGCTCGCAGCCGCCGCGACCGCGGCCCTGCTGCGGGTGCTCGGCGTGCGCTGACCAATGCGGCTATCGTTCGTGCGTGTCGCACTTCCTCAATCTGGCCAAGCTGACTCCGGCTGCGTTTGATCGGGTCCTCGTCGAACCCACGCTCGTGGGCGAGGTGTTCGCCGGTGCCGGTTGCTCCGCATTGCCCGGCTTCGACGCGTCGGCGGATGTCCACGGCGAACCATATGTCGACACCCTCGTCGACGCGCTCGCTGACATCGACATCGACAGCGTCGACTGGGCGGAGTTCGACATCGAACCCGATCCGCGCACGCGATGGCTCGACGCCGCCTATCGCAGTGGCTCACGAGTCGACTACGAGTTCACCTCGGGAGAGGTATTCGCATTGTCAGGAACCAACCTGGCTGCGATCGCCCAGGACATCCCCACCGATGAGGCCGTGGCCCGCTTTCTCCAGATCGCCTTAGCCGAGGGCAAAGTGGTCATCGGTGGCATCGGCTGAGCCAGTCGGCCCAGTCCCGCCAGGTCAGATCGTCGCGCCCGGCTTCACCTGCGGAGCCGGCATGCGCAGGCGACGGATGCTGAGGCTGCGCATGATGGCATAGCCCGTGTGGCGACCCGCGTCTGTGCCGAACCGGGCGCCGATGACCCGCTTCACCCGACGGGAGAGCACGAAGCTGTCGACGATCACCGCGAGCGCCACCATCGCCCACGCGATGTTGGAACCGAGTTGCACCTCGGGTGGCATCGCCTGCGAGGAGCCGAGGATGACGATGAGCGCGCTTGGCAGGAAGAACGACGCGATGTTGCGCCGTGCGTCGACGACGTCGCGCACCAGCGAGCGTTGCGGGCCTTTGTCGCGGGGCATGAGGAACTCCTCTTTGCCCGCGAGCATGCCCGCGCGGGTCTCCGCGCGCGCCTCACGCTGTTTGATTCGGGCCCGCTTCATCGCCTCGCGGCGGTTGGCCGGCGGCGGTTCCACGACTCGGCGGCCCGCCTGGCTGCGCTTCGGCGTGACCTTGCCGAGCTCTTTCTTGCTCGGGGTGAGACTGCGCGGCTGCGGCGTGACGACAGTCACACCGGCGTCCGCGTCAGCCCCGTCCAGGTTCGACAGGGACTCAGGCGTGGCCTTGCGGCGAAACGTCAACGACACGTTGTGAAGGGTATCGGACCTGCGGTGAACCGCCCACTCCAGCGTCAGGCCGGTCGGGAGATGTGCGCGCCGAGCTCCGACAGCTTGGACTCGAAATCCTCGTAGCCACGGTTGATCAGGCTCACGCCGTAGACGGTGGAGGTGCCCTCGGCCGCGAGCGCGGCGATGAGGTGGCTGAAACCGGCCCGTAGGTCAGGAATGCGCAGATCCGGCGCGTGCAGCTTGCTCGGACCGGCGATGACCGCCGAGTGTTTGAAATTGCGTCGGCCGAACCGGCACGGGGTGCCGCCGAGGCACTCGCGGTAGGTCTGGATCGTCGCGCCCATCTGATTGAGCGCGTCGGTGTAGCCCAGCCGCCGCTCGTAGACCGTCTCGTGCACGATCGACAGGCCCCGGGCCTGGGTGAGCGCGACCACCATCGGCTGCTGCCAGTCGGTCATGAAGCCGGGATGCACGTCGGTCTCGAGCGCGACGGCGCGCAGCTCGCCACCCGGGTGCCAGAAACGGATGCCTTCGATTCGGACCGTCGTGGATCTCCAACCGGCCACCGACGGTCCGAAAGACGTTGAGGAACGTCATCATGTCGGCCTGACGGGCGCCCCGGACGAAGACGTCGCCCCCGGTGGCGAGTGCGGCGGCCCCCCAGCTGGCGGCCTCGATCCGGTCGGGGATCGGGCGGTGGACGTAACCGTCGAGCCGGGTGACGCCCTCGATCTCGATCACCCGGTCGGTCTGCACCTTGATGATCGCGCCCATCTTCTGCAGCACGCAGATGAGGTCGACGATCTCCGGCTCGACCGCGGCGTTGCGCAACTCGGTCACGCCGTCGGCGAGGACGGCGGTGAGCAGCACCTGCTCGGTCGCGCCGACGCTCGGATAGGGCAGCTCGAACTTGGTGCCGTGCAGCCCGTTCGGCGCGGTCAGGTCCAACCCGCCCGGCGTCTTGTTGACGACCGCCCCGAACTGACGCAGCGCGCCGAGGTGGAAGTCGATCGGCCGGTCGCCGATGTGGCAACCGCCGAGGTCGGGGATGAACGCGTGGCCGAGACGGTGCAGCAACGGGCCGCAGAACAGGATCGGGATCCGGCTGGACCCGGCGTGCACGTTGATCTCGTCGACGTTGCCGCGCTCGACGTTGGTCGGGTCGAGCACCAGCTCGCCCGGCTCGTCGCCCTCGGTGACCCGCACCCCGTGGAGCTCCAACAGGCCCGCGAACGACCTCGACGTCGCGGATCGTCGGAACGTCGTACAGGTGGCTCGGCCCTTGGCCGAGCAGCGCGGCGACCATCGCCTTGGAGACGAGGTTCTTCGCGCCCCGCACCCGGACCTCCCCGCGCAGGGGAGTGTCGCCGTGCACGACGAGGACGTCGTTGGTCAACGCAACCTCCAGCGGTGGGCGCTGCCGGTGCGTGTCGTCGGGCAGCGGCGGGCGCCGCGAAGGGCTGCGAGCCGGTGGTGGCGGGCAGCGCGCCGCGAGGCATCGTGCGATCAAGGCGCCAGCATCCGGTCCATGGTCCGGCGATGCCCGGGGCCGAATCGACGTATCTGGTTCGGCACCCGGCCCGCGACGAGCTCCTCCAATGCCCACACCAGATGCGGCAGGTCGATGCGGTTCATCGTAGAGCAGTAGCAGACGGTGCGGTCCAGAAAACGATCTGCTTGTCCGGGTGGGTGGCGGCGAGCCGGCGCACCAGGTTCAACTCCGTGCCGACCGCCCATGCTGACCCGGCCGGCGCGGCGGCGACCGTCGAGATGATGAACTCCGTCGAGCCGACCTGGTCGGCCGCCGTGACCACCTCGTGCTGGCACTCCGGGTGCACCAGCACGGTGACTCCGGGAACCCGCTCGCGGACCTCGTCGACGCACTCCCGGGTGAACCGGCCGTGCACCGAACAGTGACCCCGCCACAGGATCATCGTCGCGGCCCGCGCCCCGGCCTCGGTGAGTCCGCCGTCCGGCTGGTGCGGGTCGTACACCACACAGTCGTCGAGGCTGTGACCCAACTCGGCGACCGCGGTGTTGCGGCCCAGATGCTGATCGGGCAGGAACAGCACCCGCTCGCCGCGTTCGAACGCCCACCGCAGCGCCCGCGTCGCGTTCGACGAGGTGCACACCACCCCATCGTGCCGCCCGACGAAGGCCTTGATCGCCGCAGTGGAGTTCATATAGGTCACGGGTACGGTCGAGCCGGCCAGCCCCCACCTGTCGAGCCGCTCCCAGCGGCCTCGACCTGGCCGATCGCGGCCATGTCGGCCATCGAGCAGCCGGCCGCCAGATCCGGCAGCACCACCTGCTGCTCTGGCGTGGTCAGGATGTCGGCGCTCTCCGCCATGAAATGCACGCCGCAGAACACGATGAACTCGGCCTGCGGGCGCGCCGCCGCCTCCCGGGCGAGCTTGAACGAGTCACCGGTCACATCGGCGAACTCGATGACCTCGTCCCGCTGATAGTGGTGGCCGAGAATGAAGACCCGGTCGCCGAGAGCAGCCTTGGCCGCCCGGGCCCGTTCGACCAATGTCGGGTCGCTCGGCGCAGGCAGACCGCCACCAGGGCAGGAGACTCCGCGCTCCGCGGAGCTGTCACTGCCCCGGCCGAGCAGCAGCAGGGCGGTCTGCAGTGCCGGAGGGTTCCGCGAACGTCGTCACCGGACCATGGTCGCATCAATCGACCACCAGGCGCCCGCCGCGTCGGTGTGACGTGTGGGACTCGACGGCGGGATCGACGGCGGACTCGGGTCCGGCGAGGACGGCCGGCGGTCTTATGGGCGCCGGTGGTCTGATAGAGGCATGCGGGTCCTCGTCTGTCCGGACAAGTTCGCCGGCACCCTCACCGCCACTGAGGCGGCCGAGGCGCTCGCCGCGGGTTGGCGCGACGTCCACCCAGGCGACCAGGTGATCAAGCTGCCGCTCGCCGACGGGGGGCCTGGCTTCCTCGACGTCGTCGAGGCGGCGGCCCGGGCCCGGGCGCTGGCACCCCGGCGCTTGACTGTGGCGACCCGAGACCCGCTCGGGCGTCCGGTCACCGCGTCGGTGCTGGTGGTGGGGGAACGGGCATACGTGGAGAGCGCCCAAGCAGCCGGTCTGCATCTGCTGAGCCCGGCCGAACGTGACCCGCTGCACGCCACCTCATAGGGCGTGGGGGCGCTGATCGCCACGGCCGTCGAGACCGGGGCGCGCCGAATTGGTCATCGGCGCTCGGCGGCACCGCCACCACCGACGCGGGCGCCGGAATGCTCGCCGCGATCGGGGTGACCGGCCTCGACGAGGCCGGATTCGCCATCCCGTACGGCGCGGCCGCCCTGCTGGGGTGCGCGGCGCTGTCCGGCGAGCCGCGGCTGCGCGGGGCGCGGCTGATCGGCGCGGTCGACGTCGACGCTCCGTTGACCGGACCGCGCGGGGCCGCCCAGATCTTCGGGCCCGCAGAAGGGCGCATCGCCGGCCGACGTGGCGCTGCTCGACGCGGCGCTCGCCCACTTCGCCGAGACTCCTCGAACGAGACATCCGGGGGTGTCCGGCGGGTGTGGCGGCGCGTCCGGGAGCGGGGGCCGGGGGCGGCCTGGGGGTCGGCCATTCTCGCCTGCGGCGGCGAGTGCGTGTCCGGCATCGACCTCGTCGCCGACCTTGTCGGTCTCTGCCGACGCCGTGGCCGCCGCCGACCTGGTGATCACCGGCGAGGGGCGTTTCGACGCGCAGTCGCTGCGCGGCAAGGTGGTCGGTGGCGTGGCCCGCGTCGCCCGGGCGCGCGGCGTCGCCTGCCTGGTTGTCGCCGGGTCGGCGGATGTCGACCATGGTGAGGCCGCGGGCGGCGGGGATCACCAGAGTCGCCTCGCTCACCGACCGGGTGGGCCCGCGACGGGCCTTCACGGACCCGGCCGGCGAACTGCGGCGTCTCGCCACTGACGTGGCAGATGGGGTGACGCGGGACACGCGTGAGTGAGCCACATGTGCGTACCATGGGAATGGTCCCGCCGCCAGAAGCGTTCGCTTCAGCGACGACCGAAGAACCTGACCCGGCCGCGGCCGGTGTGGCATGAGGGAGCAACACCGTGACCAGCTCACAGACGACCGAGCCGACGCGACGACCGACACTCACACCGGAGTCCGTCTCACCGACTCCGCCGCGGACAAGGCGCGGGCGCTGCTCGACCAGGACGAGAAGGGGCCTGAGGACCTGAGGCTGCGGATCTCGGTGCAGCCCGGCGGCTGCTCGGGCTTCCGCTATCAGCTCTTCTTCGACGAGCGCGAACTGGAAGGCGACGAGGTCAGCACCTATCGGGGTGTGGACGTGGTCGTCGACCGGATGAGCGTCCCCTATCTCAACGGCGCCACGATCGACTTCGTCGACCGCATCGACGCCCAGGGGTTCACCATCGACAACCCCAACGCGCAGGGTTCGTGCGCCTGCGGCGACTCGTTCCACTGATCGTCGGATCGTTGTCGCGGGGGCGCCCCGGCCCGATCCGCGTGCGTTAGGCTGTGCGTCGCCTGTCGAACGCTGTCTGGAGCTGGGGTCTGCCAATGCGCATCGTCGTGACCGGATCGATCGCCACCGACCATCTCATGCATTTCCCGGGGCGGTTCTCCGAGCAACTCCTCGCCGACCAGTTGCACAAGGTGTCACTGTCGTTCCTCGTCGATGACCTTGTGGTTCGTCGGGGCGGAATCGCGGCGAACATCGCCTTCGGCATGGCGCAGCTCGGACTCGCCCCGACTCTCGTCGGGGCGGTCGGCGCCGACTTCGACCTCGACTATCGGGGTTGGCTCGAGCGCCACGGCGTCGACTGCCTGTCGGTGCACATCAGCGACATCGCCCACACCGCGCGGTTCGTCTGCACCACCGACCAGGACATGTGCCAGATCGCGTCGTTCTACGCCGGCGCGATGAGCGAGGCCCGCAACATCGAGCTGTCGCCCGTGGCCGACCGGCTGGGCGGGCTCAACCTCGTGCTCGTCAGCCCCAACGACCCCGACGCCATGCTGCGCCACACCGAGGAGTGCCGTCAGCGCGACTATCGCGTTCGTCGCCGACCCGTCGCAGCAGCTGGCTCGGATGAACGGCGACGACATTCGCTCGCTCATCGACGGCGCTACATATCTGATCACCAACGACTACGAGCGCGACCTGCTGGAGTCCAAGACTGGGTTCACCGACCACGATGTTCTCCAACGGGTCGGCGTGCTCGTCACCACCCTCGGCAAAGAGGGGGTGCGCATCACCGGCCGCGACATGGAGCCGATCCACGTGCCGGTCGCTCAGGAAGTGCGGGCCTATGACCCGACCGGGGTGGGCGACGGGTTCCGGGCCGGCTTCTTCGCTGCCCGACACTGGGGGCTGCCGCTGGAACGGTCGGCGCAGGTCGGATCGTTGCTCGCCACCCTCGTCCTCGAGACCGTCGGCACCCAGGAGTACGAGGTGCGCGGCGACGTCTTCGTCAAACGGCTCGCGGAGTCCTACGGCGACGACGCCGCGAGTGATGTGCTGCCCTTCTTGTCCTGACTCCGGCGAACCTCCTGACCCGTGCGACAGGCGCGGGTCAGGTCACGCGGCGCAGATCAAAGACCGTGCCGGCCCCCGACGGTTGCGAGCCGATGAACTCCTGACCCCGCAGCCGACACCACGCGGGGATGTCGTTGTCGGCCGCCGGATCGTCGGCCAGCACCCGCAATACGGAGCCGATCTCGATCCGTGGCATCCGCTCCGCGATCGCGATCACCGGCAGCGGACAGCGCTGGCCACGACAGTCGAGCACCGAATCCGGGTCGACGTGTTCGTCCATGGGAACAGTCATCACAGTCCAGCCACCCCGCTTTCCGCCCGCAGTGACGCCACAATATCGGGCAACTCGTCGAGGAACCGGTCGACCTCGGCCCGCGTGCTGTCCCGATGCAGAGAGATTCGAATGTTGCCGTGGGTGAGCGCTCCCATCGCGGCGAGCACGTGGCTGGGCTGTCCGGTGCCCGTGGCGCACGACGAGCCCGACGAGACGGCGAAACCCCGCCGGTCGAGCGCGTGCAGCAGCGCCTCTCCGTCGACGTAGAGGCATGAGAACGTCACGATATGCGGCAATCGGTCGACCGGGTCGCCGACCACGTCGACGTCGGGCACGCGCAGCGGCACCTCGGCGCGAATGCGGTCGATGAGTGGGCGCAACCTCGCGTCCTCTTCGTCGGACTCGGCGGTGGCGGCGCGGAGAGCCGCCGCCGCCGAGACCACCAGCGGCAGGCTCACCGCTGCCGAGGGCGGATCCGTCGGCTCCCATGGCACGCCCGCGCGGCGAGCCATCACCCCAACCCCGGGTGGGCCACCCCACTTGTGTGCCGATCCGACGAGGATCGCCCACCCCTCGGGCACTGGTGCGCGGCCCCACGACTGGGCGGCGTCGACCACCACCGGCACACCGGCGTCGCCGCAGGCCGTGGCGGCGTCGGCCACCGGCTGCGCCGTACCCACCTCATGGTTGGCGCTCATGAGGGCGGCGACGGCGACGCCCGGCTGGACCACGGCCCGCGTCCACGCCGCGAGATCGATCCGACCGTGCCGGTCGACCGGCACGGTCATCACACCCGCCGGGCCGGCGTGCGCGCGGGCGGCGTCACGGATCGCGGCGTGCTCCACCGCCGAGTGGACCACCATGCCGCCGACCCCTTCGCGGGCCCTCGACACCCCGGTCAGCGCGCGCCAACACGCGTCGGTGCCGCTGGGGTGAAAACTGATCTCATCGGGGCGAACCCCGATGGTGTCGGCGACCGCCGCAGTGGCCGCGTCGAGCAGATGTCGGGCCTGCCTGGATCGGGCATAGAGCTTGCCGGGGTCGGCCCAGCCGTCGTCGAGCGCCGCGAGCAGTGCGGCGCGGGCCACCGGGTGCATCGGCGCCGCAGCCGCCGCGTCGAAATAGACCGGGGTCGGGGCGGTGGCGTGGCTCATGACATCACCGTATCGATCCGCCGGTCAGGGCGCGCTCGGGCAGGGTAAGGGTCGGCTGACACGCCTACCCCTACCCTGCGGTTGCCATGATGGTCGAGTACTCTGCGATCGTCGCCAGACGAGGCGTGACCATATACGGACACGGCCGCACCGACTCGATCCGGCCACGGGCGTGAGATCGGGCGTCGGCGCAGAGCCGGCACAGCGGAAGTCGCACATGCTCGGCGGCACTGCTAGAGGAGGCAGGAGCACGTGGTCGCAACGGGTTCACAAGCAGAACGTGCGCTCACCACATCCCCGGGCGCTCAGCGCCCGCGCGCGGGAGTGGTATGGCGCACGGTCAGCGGGCTGGCGGGTGCCGGCGCTCTCATGGCAGTCCTGACCGGATGTTCGGTCGATGACGCCTTCGCGTTCGGATTTCCCAAAGGCGGCATCTCCGAGCAGAGCCAGCAGATCTTCGATCTGTGGATCGGTTCGGTCGTCGCCGCCGCCGTCATCGGCGTCTTCACCTGGGGACTGATCTTCTGGGCGATGATTCGGTTCCGCAAGCGGGGAGAGGAACTGCCCGCGCAGACGCGCTACAACATCCCCATCGAGATCGTCTACACGGTGGCGCCGTTCCTGGTCGTCTCCGTGCTCTTCTACTACACCGCCGTGACTCAGACCAGCGTCACAGCCACACCACCGAACCCCGACGTGACCGTCAACGTCGAGGCGTTCAAGTGGAACTGGAAGTTCTCCTATCCGGAGACCGCGGACTCCACGGGCGCCATGGCCTTCACCATCGGATCCAGTGAATATGTCCCGGTGCTGGTCGTGCCGACGAACAAGCGGGTTCTCTTCGTCGAGCATTCGCCGGACGTGATCCACTCGATGTGGGTGCCCGAGCTCCTCTTCAAGCGCGACGTCTTCCCCGGCGACGTGCGGACGAAGTTCGAGGTGACGATCCTGCACGAGGGTCCCTACGTCGGTCGGTGCGCTGAGCTCTGCGGCACCTATCACTCCATGATGAACTTCGAGCTGCGCGCGGTCTCACCCGAGAAATACGCGAAGTTCATCGCAGAGAAGAAGGCCGGCAAGTCGACCCCCGAGGCGCTCACCGCGATCGGCGAGAGCCCACTGGCGACGACGACCCAGCCGTTCCCGACCAAGCGCGACACCACGCCCGTGGAGGTGACCCAGTGAAGACCGAGTGGCGCATCTTCGGCGTTGTCGGGGCGTTCCTCGTCCTCGCCTCGGCCGTCTATGGTTTCTGGACCAACGCCGACTCCGGACAACCGGAACTCGTCGGCACTCTGGCCATCCTCGTCTCCGCGTTGCTGTGTCTCATGTGCGCCGGCTACTTCTGGTTCGTCTCCCGACGCATCGACCCGCGTCCGGAGGACCGGGAAGACGCCGACATCAGTGAAGGAGCCGGCGAGATCGGTTTCTTCAGCCCCGGCAGCTACTGGCCGTTCGGCCTCGCGCTCGCGGCATCCATCGCCGGGCTGGGTTTGGTATACCTTCAGTGGTGGCTGATCATCACGGGGCTTGTCTCGGTGCTGCTCGCCGCAGCTGGGCTGATCTTCGAGTACTACACCGGCACCCGCAAGGTTCACCACTAAAAGTTTGGGTTTAGCTAGATCGGTGTCTGGGAGCCTTCTACCCCTTCCGTGGGGGTGGAAGGCTCCCAGACTTTTCAGCGATGAGCGCGCCGACCGTTTCCCAGTCGCCGGACGGCCGGTGAACCGGTCGTGGGGATCGGCTCAGATCACCCCACCTGTCGGGCCACCGCCTGGGCGCGCAGGCCGGCCGCCTTCAGCCGGGCGGCGCGGTCGAGGTCGGACTGACTCACCCACAGGCCACCGAAGGCCCTGACCGCCTGGTAATAGGTCCAGGCGAGGTCGTTGCAGGCTGGTCGGGTCCACGAACTGTAGGTCGCGCACTTGCGCCGCAGATCGGAATAGAAGTAGTCGTCGATGCGTGATTTGTTGGCCGGGAACTGGCCCACCGCCTTGTAGTTGCGGTAGCCGAAGTCGTGCCGGGCACAGGGCATGCGGAAGTCGAAGCCCAACGGCTTGTCGGGACTCGCGGAGCAGTAGTCGGTGGACCAGTCGAAGGCGTATTCGGCCCACGCGGCCTGGTTCGCGCGGGCGGCGGCCCAGGCGTTGTAGCTCGTGCTGGTGGACTGGCTCCAACTCGACATGACCGCGAGCTTCTGCTCGATGGGCACGGCCGCCGCCGGTGCGGCGACCGCGAGTGCGAGGACGAGGCCAGCGAGGGGTGCCAGCGCCGCGCGCACAAGGCGTCCAGGGGTCATATTTCACCTCTTTGTGCAGGTAGGACGGGGGGTTACCTGGTTTCACGATTGTGAGGCATCGATATCCTTCAGGGAAGCCTCTGATTGGTTCGACCCCGGTCGCCCCGACTCGCATCTCGCGCGGAGACGCGAGCTTTGACCGGACACGTGGGCATTGACGCGCGTACGCCGTGTGGTGTCCCGCCGGTGTCGCCGCGCTGAGCGAGAGTCAGCGGGCCTCGACGAGTCGACGGGCAACGTCGACCCAGCGGGTCAGGGTGGCGGTCACCGCACCCGAGTCGATCGCGGCTGCGGCACGCGCCGTCGCGTCCCGGAGGGCGGCGCTGAGGCGGTCGCTGGCGACCTGTGGGGCGACGGTGGGGGATTCGGTGAGCCCCGCGTGCGCGACGAGGGCTGCGGCCGCGTTGAGCAGCACCGCGTCACGCACCGGTCCAGGCTCTCCGGCGAAGACCGCCCGCGCCGCGGCCGCGTTGGTGTGCACGTCGCCGCCGCGCAGGTCGCCGGGGCGGGCGCGGGCGATGCCCACGTCGACGGCGTCGATCGTGCACGCGGTGACCGACTCGTCGGCCACGAGCCAGACGCGGGTCGGCGCGGTGGTGGTGAACTCGTCGAGCCCGTCCTCGCCTCGCATGAGGAGCACCGAGTCACCCCGCTGGGCGAAGACCTCGGCCATGAGCCCGGCCATGCGGGCGTCGGCGCAGCCGATCGCTCCCGCCCGGGGCTGCGCCGGGTTGGTCAGCGGCCCGAGAAAGTTGAACGCAGTCGGGATTCCCAGCTCTCGGCGCGGGGCGGCGGCATGGCGCAGCCCGGGATGAAAGCGGGGCGCGAAGCAGAAACCGATGCCGGCCTGGCGCACACACTCGGCCACCTCGTCCGGACCGAGATCGAGGGGCACACCGAAGTGTTCGAGCAGGTCGGCGGTGCCGCACAACGAGGACGCTGCCCGGTTGCCGTGTTTGACGACCCGCACGCCGCACGCCGCCGTCACGAGCGCGGCCATGGTCGAGATGTTGACCGTCTGGGCCCGGTCGCCGCCCGTGCCGACCACGTCGACCGTGTGGCGGGCGCCCTCCGGTCCGAGTGCGTGAGTCAGGTCGATCCGGGTGGCGGCGGCGAGCATCGCCTGCACCAGGCCGGCGATCTCGCCAGCCGTCTCGCCTTTGGCTCGCAGCGCCGTGGCGAATCCGGCGATCTGCGCGGCGGTGGCTTCCCCCGCGACGATCTCGGCCATCGCCCACGCCGTCTGCGCGCTGCTGAGTTCCTCCCCGTGCAGGAGGGTGGTGAGCAGGTGTGGCCAGGTGGGCTCACCCACAAGGAGCCTCCGAGTGTCGCGATTCGGGCCGGGTCGTCAGGTGAGGACGGGCACCCCGGCGGCGTGGTCACGCAGCATCGAGGCGACTGTCTGTCCGGTGGTGACCGGGTCGAGCGGCAGACGCAGGGTGGCGTCGACCTTGGCGTAGGCGGCGAGCCACCGGTCGGCGGCGCGCGCGATCGCCACGCAGGTGGGTGGGCACGGGTCGACCTCGTCCTTGATCTGGCGGGCGATTCCGAGCCCGCCGGCCGGCGTGGCCTCCCCGTCGAGCAGGACGAGGTCGACGTCGGTCTCGTCGAGCGACTCGAACACCTCGCGTTGGGTCGAGGCCTCGATGAACCGAACGACGATGTCGACCGCGGGGCGGGTGCCGATCGCGAGCCGCATTCGCTCACGGACCTTCGGGTCGTCGCTGTAGAGCAGGACGGTGCTGGTCTGCACCTGCTCGGACTCTGCCGTCATCGCGGGCTTCTCCTGCGGATTCGCCGGTGGCCGACCCTGGCGTGGTGGGCCGTGGGGTATCGCCGGTGACGATCCTACGCGAGCCCGCGCGCGCCGATCGTGCGCACCCGCGCCGCCGCGCGTACCCCTGGGGTCTGTCGGGGGGTGGGGCGGGCGCGGGTGCGCGTCGTGGAAGGCGCCGAAACGCGAAGGAAAGCCTTGCCTGATCCGCCCGCTGATGCTGAGATTTGCGGTAATTGGTCCAGATCGGCGACGCCGCGACACGCGAGTTCCCTACCCCGCCCACAACGAGCCTTCTTCACGGGCAATAATGACCGCGTGACTGCGGCCCCAGCCATTCCCAGAAGCCAGATCCACTCACTGACCAGGCCCAACATGGTCAGTGTAGGAACGATTGTCTGGCTCTCGAGCGAGCTCATGTTCTTTGCTGCGCTCTTCGCCATGTATTTCTCCATCCGGTCGACCGCCATCGGTCAGACGTTGTGGGCGGAGCATGCGGTGAAACTCAACCTCCCGTATGCGCTCACATTCACCATCATCCTGGTGCTCTCATCGGTCACCTGCCAGATCGGCGTCTTCGCCGCCGAGCGGGGCGATGTCTATGGTCTGCGTCGATGGTTCGCCCTGACCTTCGTCATGGGCTTGATCTTCGTTCTCGGGCAGGCCAACGAGTATCGCAACCTGGTTCACGAGGGCATCAAGCTCAACGCCGACGGATACGGCTCGATGTTCTATCTGACGACCGGCTTCCACGGCCTGCACGTCATCGGTGGACTCGTCGCGCTTCTGTCTCTTCATGATCCGTTCGACCCTGTCCCGGTTCACCCCGGCGCAGGCGACGTCGGCGATCGTGGTGTCCTACTACTGGCACTTCGTCGACATCGTGTGGATCGCGCTCTTCAGCTGTCATCTACCTTCTGCGGTGATCCGGACCTGACATCCGCCCACCGCCCAACCGTGAACCTGCCGACCCCGTGAACCCTGCCGACCAAGGTGAGGCCATGACTGCTCCCCCACCCAGGCGTACGCGGTTGCTCGCGTCGCTACGCTCTGCCGGACCACAGCGCGCCGTGCGACGGCGGCTAAGCGCCGCCGCGCGCCTCGTCGCCGCCCTCGCCATCGTCGGTGGCCTCTACACCGTGTTCTCACCCAGCGCCACCGCGGACACGACCGCCACCCCGTCGCTGTCGATTGACGCAGCCAAGGGCAAGCAGCTCTACGACGTCAGCTGCGTCTCGTGCCACGGCACCAACGCGCAGGGAGTGGTGGACAAGGGGCCCGAGCCTCATCGGCGTCGGCTCAGCCGCCGTCGAGTTCCAGGTCGGCACCGGCCGCATGCCGCTCGTGCGCCAAGAGGCACAGGGCGTGCGCAAGTCGCCGCAGTTCACCATCGACCAAGCCCGTCAGATCGGCGCGTACATCCAGGAGACTCGGCGGCGGCCCAGCGCTGCCCCCGTCGACGACGAACCTCACTAAGGGCGCCGACCTGGCCAATGGCGGCGAACTCTTCCGGGTGAACTGCTCGTCGTGTCACGCCTTCTCCACCGGTGGCGGCGCGCTCTCGTCGGGCAAGTCCGCCCCGACGATGGCCGACTCGACCGACCGCGACATCTGGGCGGCGATGCTCACGCGGACCACAGAACATGCCGGTCTTCGGTGACAACCAGTTGACCCCCGAGGAGAAGCGGGACATGGTCGCCTACATCCAGAACCTCAAGAGCGACCAGGACCCGGGCGGTTGGGGAATGGGGCGTTACGGTCCCGTGCCGGAGGGCCTGGCGATCTTCCTTGTCGGCATGGTGGCGCTGATCTTCACGACGCTGTGGATTGCGGGGAAGTCATGAGTGCGACGCACAACCACGACACCGCAGGCGTCGACGTCGACGAACCGGGCCTGACCACGTTCGACCTGGTTCGTGAGGGCGCGCGGCGCGACGGAGTCGAGATCGTTCGCTATGAGCCGAAGTTCTCCACCCCGGGCAGCAGGCGCGAGAAGCGGATCGTTCGCTCCATCGTCGCTCCTGTTCCTCCTCAGTGGCCTCGCGGCGATCGGCTTCGTCGTGGCCTACATCGCGTTGCCCGCCGGCTATGAGTCGGGTTCGAACCTCGCGCAAGTGGTTCACCCCGGTGCTCGGCTTCACCCTCGGTGTGGCCCTGCTGCTGCTCGGCTTCGGCATCGTCGCCTGGGCCAAGAAGCTGCTGCCCGACGAGGTCTCGGTGCAGGAGCGCCACCACGGACCGTCCGCCCACGACGACCAGGTGCTCACCCGGCGGCACTGGGCAACATGGCGGAGGAGACCGGCATCAAGCGGCGGCCGCTGCTCGTCGGCTCGATGCTGCTGCCGGCCGGCGCGCTCGGCGTGGCCGCGCGTCACCCCGCTCGTCGGTGCGCTTGTGCGCTCGCCCAACGACCCCGAGGCGGTGCTGCTCGCCACCGGCTGGAGCCCCAGCAACAACGGTGGCAAGAAGGTGCGGCTGACCCGCGAGGACGGCTCGCCGGTGCGCCCCGAGGACGTGAGCGTCGGCGGACAGATCACCGTCTTTCCCGGAATCCCGGGCGGCGCGAGCAACACGTACGCCGACTCGCCGACGCTCCTGTTCCACCTGCGCGAAGAGGACGCGCGCAAGCTGGAAGCCAACATCAAGAAGACCCCGCCGAAGGACAACCCGGTCGAGGGCATGTGGCAGAACTTCGTCGCCTACTCGAAGATCTGCACCCACGCCGGCTGCCCAGCGAGCCTCTACGAGCAGCAGACCAACCGGCTGCTCTGCCCGTGCCACCAGTCGCAGTTCCTCATCACCGACCAGGCCAGGCCGATCTTCGGTCCCGGCGCACCGACGGCTGCCGATGCTGCCGATCGGAGTCGAGGAAGGATTCCTCGTCGCGGAGTCGGACTTCACCGAGGCCATCGGGCCGGCCTTCTGGGAGCGCCCATCAGGACGAAGACGACTGCCCCGCGCAGACGACGCCTCGCCGGACTGCCGGCCCGGTCGGCCCGGCAGGTGGACGAGCGCTATCAGCTCGCGACCCCGCTGCGGCGCATCTTCAACAAGGTGTTCCCCGACCACTGGTCGTTCCTGCTCGGCGAGATCGCGCTCTATCTCGTTCATCGTGCTGCTGCTCACCGGCGTGTTCCTTTCGCTCTTCTTCGACCCGTCGATGAGCGAGGTCGCGCTACAACGGCAGCTACACGCCGCTGC
The DNA here is from genome assembly GCA_963736695.1 of uncultured Actinomycetota bacterium. GTDB lineage: Bacteria > Actinomycetota > Actinomycetes > Mycobacteriales > Micromonosporaceae > CAVTPU01. The sequence goes on along the minus strand of CAVTPU010000001.1, from coordinate 747,016 downwards.
GCGGGCATCGAGATGTCCAAGGCGTACGAAACGTCGCTGAACCTCTCGTTCGACGTACGCGGTGGCCTGATCATGCGGCAGATGCACCACTGGGCGGCGCTGCTGTTCATGGCCGCGATCGTGGTGCACATGTTCCGGGTCTTCTTCACCGGTGCGTTCCGCAAGCCGCGTGAGCTCAACTGGATCATCGGCGTCTCGCTGTTCTGGCTCGGCTTCACCGAGGGCTTCGCCGGCTACTCGCTGCCCGACGACGCGCTCTCCGGCACGGGTCTGCGGATCGCCTCGGCGATCATGCTGTCGATCCCGGTCATCGGCATCGTGGGTGACGAGTTCGCTGTTCGGTGGGGAGTTCCCGGGCACGGAGATCCTGCCCCGGCTCTACATCGTGCACGTGCTGCTGATCCCCGGCATTCTGCTGGCGCTCATCACCGCGCACATGGCTCTGCTGGTCAAGCAGAAGCACACCCAGTGGCCGGGCCCGGGACGGACCAACAACAACGTGGTCGGCGTGCGCATGTTCCCCGGTTTCGCGGCCAAGGCCGGCGGCTTCTTCATGATCGTCTTCGGTGTCGTCGCGCTGATGGGTGGCCTGTTCCAGATCAACCCGATCTGGCTCTTCGGCCCGTACAAGGCGGCGGTCGTCTCGGCGGCGAGCCAGCCCGACTGGTACGTCATGTTCCTCGACGGCTCGACCCGCCTCTTCCCGGCGTGGGACATCACCGTCGGCGGCTACACCATTCCCGGCGTCTTCTGGCCCACGGTCGTGCTGCCCGGCATCCTGAGCATGCTGCCGATGATCTATCCGTTCATCGAGGCGCGGTGGCGCAAGGACCACCGGGCACACCACCTGCTCGCAGCGTCCCCGCGACGCCCCGACCCGCACCGCGATCGGCGCGATGGCGATCGGCTTCTACGTGGTGCTGATCATCTCCGGCGCCAACGACGTGGTCGCGGACAAGTTCGACATCAGCCTCAACGCCATGACCTGGGCGGGCCGGATCGGCGTGCTCGTCGTGCCTCCGCTGTCCTACTACGTCGCCTATCGGATCTGCCTGGGCCTGCAGCAGCACGACCGGGAAGTCCTGGCGCACGGCGTCGAGACCGGCATCATTCGGCGCCTGCCCAACGGCAAGTTCGAAGAGGTCCACCAGCCGCTCGCGGAGCCAGATGATCACGGTCACGTGGCGCTCGACTACGCCGGCGCGCCCGTGCCCAAGAAGATGAACCGCGTCGGGGCCGTCGGTCCAGCGGTGCGGGGCTTCTTCCGGCCGGTGGAGCAACCGGTGACGCCGCAGCAAGCCAGGTCCGGTGTGAGCGCCGGCCCGGCCTCCGATGCGGCCGGTGGCGAGCTCACCGACGCCGACCACGGCTGAGAAACGCCTCGCCTCACGCGATGAGGGCCCGACCGGATCATCCGGTCGGGCCCTTTCCTTCCTGGTACGGGTGACCTGCTCGGCTGACAGCGGCCAGCGGCCCGGCCGCACACGGCGAGGATGAGTTCGCGAGGCGCCGACGGCTCTCAGGCGCGGCGGCGTCGCCAGCACACCGGAACGGCGATCCGGTGTGCATATCGGCCGTTCCAGCCGGGGACCAGTCCATGGTCGCGCAGGGTCCCGACAACCTCGTGACCGATGGCGACCGCCGCCTCATGGTCGTCGGGGGCAGTCGCGCCGAAGCTGAGATAGAGCGCCTCGCCGCCGACCGCGCAGCGGGTGTCCTGGCCGTGGAAGAACGTGAAGCCGCGCACCATCGTGCCGGCCTTGTCCGCTTGATCCATCTCGCTGCGGATGTCGGCGGCCCCGCACGTGGCGCAACAGGTGAAGTGTTGGCGGGAGAGGATGCCGGTCTCGTCGAGTGCGGCGAAAGCCGCATCGAGGCGATCACAGTCCGTGACCGCTGGCCAGCTGAGTTGCTCTGCGCGGTGTGCGCGGTCGGCCTGGGCTGCGATCGCTTTGACGGCGTTGTCGAGCATCACCGGGTCGGTCTCCGGCGCGGTGAACGCCATCCGTGCCTCTTCGACGATCTCGGTGATCGCGGCGAAACCGGCCGCGACCTGCACGGTGATGAACTCGTGCAGATCGTCGAAGTCGGCGGGGGCGAGTGCCGGCGTCATGACAAGCAGTGTGCCAGGTTCTGGCGTTATCGCCAGAGGTCGGGGTCGAGCCGATCGGGGGTTCAGTCGGCTGCGGTGAAGCCGATCGAGAACGCCTCCTCCAAGTCGTGGCGCGAATAGGCCCGAAACGCTATGTGGCTCTGGGTGCGCGAGACTCCGTCGACCTTGGCGATGCCGCCGGCGATGACGTCGGCGATCTCGTCAAACTCCCGCACCCGGACGATGGCGATGAGGTCGACCCCACCCGCGACCGAATAGACCTCGCTGACGCCGGACAGGTTCGCGAGTTCCTGCGCCACCTCAGGGATGGTGTCGGTGGCGCAGTCGATGAGAACGATGGCGGTGATCACAGCGACAACGATAGCCCGCCGGTCGCGGTGGTGTGGTCGCCGACCCGGACCGCGTCGATGAGGTGTTCGTCGCGGTCGACTCGACCACCGGGCAGCACGACACTGCGGGTGATTGGTCCGTGCACCTGTGCGCCCGCACCGACGACACTGTCGGTGACGGGCGCGGTGATCCAGGCACCGGGGGCGATGAGGTTGCCGCCGGCGGCCGTGTGCAGGTTCGCGGCGAGATAGTCGGCCACGGTGCCGGTGTCGAGATAACACCCGTCATAGCCGACGCGTTCCAACCTCCCCTCAGCCTCCGCGGGCCGCCACACCGAACCGACGAGAGTTCGGCGCTCCAACGGCAGCCGCGCGACGTCCGTGCCGGGCAGAAGCGAAAACCCCGCGAAGCGTACGCCGGAGAACTCCGCTGGGTGTCCTTCGTCGGCTGGCACGGTGAGCAGCCGCACGGTCCCGCACGACCAATCGGCCAGCAGGGGCGCGAGGTCCTCGCAGTCCGGCCCCGCTGCCGGGGCGAGATAGGCATCGGCGTTGCCCACGAGCACCGCCCGTCCGCCGATCCACGCGCGCAGGTTGGCGAGCGCGCCCGCGGTGTTCCACGCCAGCGGACCTGGCTCGACACTGATGTGGGCGCGGGCGCCGACGTGGGTCACGATCTGGTCGGCCAGGTGGCACGCGTTGACGGCGACGCGTTCGGGTCCGCGCAGCCCGAGCCGGGCGACGCGGTCGAGCGCCAGGTCGAGCAGCGCGACATTGCCGACGGGACACAGTGCCTTGGGGAGCGTGTCGGTGAGCGGCCGCAGTCGGGTGCCTTCGCCGGCGGCGAGAATCACCGCGCAGATGCCGGGGTCGCTCATGGGCGTACCTCGGGATAGTCCACATAGGGCCCGATGCCGTAGTAGGAGAGTAGCCGCGCGGTGGAGACGGTCAGCGGAGGCAGGTTGCCGATGGGGTGCCAGGCCGCCTCGAGCACTTCGGCCCCGTCGGGGCTCAGCCGGGTCGTCACCGCCGATACGGAGGCTTCGAAGACGGTGTCGACCCACCGGCCGTGGGAGTGCACGATCGCGTTGGGATTGGCGGGGGTCAGCTCGTCGGGGGAGAGTGCGACGCCGGTCTCTTCAGCAAGCTCCCGGGCACACCCCTGTGCTGGTGTTTCACCGCGGCGCAGCAGTCCGGCGGGCAGTGACCAGCCCACTCCGGGGGGCTGCCGGATAAGCAGGATGTGCCCCGGCGGGTTGGAGTCGTGGTCGCGCACCAAGGCCACCGCTCCGACCGTGTAGGTGCCGACGACCATGCGGACGAGACGGCGTCGTTGGCGCGAGGGCAGGCGGTAAAAGACGCCGAAGGCGAGTTTGCGGAGGCGACCGACGGCCGCGGGTGCACGCATGCGGCTAGGCTACTGGCCCCGGCCGGTGCATGGCGTCGCGCGGGGGAGCCTGCGGCTATCGGGCGGGCACCGGTGCGACGTCGACGTGGGCGATGAGCTGGTCAACCACGGTGGCGGCGTCGACGGTGTGGTCGGCGATCGCGGCGAAAAGCGAGTCGACGTCGGCGAAGCCGAGCTCGCCGGCGATCGCGGTGAGGGGAGTGCCACTGGCGAGCCCTCGCTCGCGGCGTCGGAGCTCGAGGCCGAGCGCGGACCGGCCGATGCGCACCCGTGCCGAGACCGACATGGGTGGGGCGGTGCGAGGGTCGACTTGGCTCTGTCCGCCGAGTCTTCGTTCGATCTGCAGTTTCGCCGAGGGGGTGCGCACGAAGGTCAACCATTCCGGCGATGGGCCGACCGGTCTGCCGTCGTGGTCGCGCAGCACGTCTGGGCCGGCGGTGTGGATCTCCACGACGTCACCGTCGGTGAGGGGTGAGGAGAGGATGGCGAGCTGGCCGTTGATGCTCGCGGCGACGCACCGGTCGCCGGTCTCGGCGCCGAGTGCGTAGGCGACGTCGACAGGGGTCGCCATCGCGGGCATGAGCAGGCGCAGGCCGTCGACGAAGACGTGCACTTGCCGTTCGGCGAGGTCGGAGCGCAACGAGTCGAGGAACCGCACCGGGTCGAGCACCGCCTGCTGCCACTCCAGCAGACGGTGTAGCCAGTCCATGTGTGCGCCGCCGTTCGCGCCGGGCAGGTGGTTGATGCCGGTGATCCCGACGCGGGCGCTGCGGGCCCGGCCTCGGGCGCTGTGCGCGCCAGGGCCCTTGCGCGAATAGCGGAACGCGGCGGCGATGCCGTATTCGGCGTTGCGGTGCATCGATTCCGTGCGGATGAGCACCTCGACGGCGCGAGAGTCGGGGCCGATGACGGTGGTGTGCAACGATCGATAGAGGTTGTTCTTGGGTGAGGCGATGAAGTCTTTGAATCGACCGGGCACCGGTCGCCACACGCTGTGCACCTCGCCGAGGGCCGTGTAACAGTGGTTTTCGGAGTCGTCGACGATGATCGCGATGCGGGGAGGCTCGAAGGGGGGCTCGCCCGCCTCGCCAACGCTGTCGCGCCAGATCGAATAGAGGTGGTGTGGCCGGGCGACCACCCGGGCCCGGATCCTGGCGTCCTTCATCACCGTGCTCGCGTGCTCCACGACCTGGTCGGTATACCTCGTCCACTCCGGACGGTGCGCGACCCAGGACTCGAGGTCGGCGTGGGCCTCGGGGGTGATGGCGGCGAAGACGCTGTCCTCGAGGTCCCGTTTGATCGCCTGCAGTCCGAGGCGGTCGCAGAGCGGGATGAAGACCTCCTGGGTGGCGCGGGCGATGCGCACCCGGGAGGGCATCGACCGGGCGCCGATGGTGCGCATGTTATGCAGGCGGTCGGCGAGTTTAATGATCAGGACCCGTACGTCGGAGCCGGCCGTCGTGATCAGTTTGCGTAACGTCTCCATCTCGGCGGAGTCGCCATAGACCACTTTTTCGAACTTGGTGACCCCGTCGACCAGTCGGGCGATCTCGCCGCCGAAGTCGTCGTGCAGCTCACGCATCGTGTATGCGGTGTCTTCGACCGTGTCGTGCAGGAGCGCGGCGACGAGTGTGGTCGAGTCCATGCCGAGGTCGGCGAGGATCTGCGCCACGGCGACGGGATGGGTGATGTATGGCTCGCCGCTCTTGCGGGTCTGACCTCGGTGCATCAGCTCGGCGACGTGATAACCGTGGCGGATCAACGCCGCGTCGCCGCGTCGGCCATGGACACGGCGATGGGTGCGGATCAGATAGGCGACGGGGTTGGACCGGTGTTTGGCCCCGGTCACCCGCGAGCTCACCCGGTGTGCCAGGTCCTCCACGTAACGTAGTGCCACGGTGGCAGCACTCGGGCTTCGGCCAAGGTCGAAGTCCACAGGCCACCTCCGGCTCGTACGTCAGGGGTGATGTCTTCGTACTCTACTCACATTTGTATGGGCCGATCGGCCGATTAGTTACACCTAACGGGTGCGTTTTCTCCCTCGCCAGGGCGAACGGGGCGCTTTGTCGCATTAATGCGATGACGGGCATAGGCCCAACGGGCGAGCCCCCGACCATCGCGGACAGCTGGTGCGACACTGGACGGATGCCGGAACCCGCCCACGTCCCCTCCGACGTGCCCGGCGACGAGCGGACCCCACCGCCGACGCCGCCCGCCGCCGCGTCGCACCCCACCGAGCTGGAGCCCGTCCTCCCGGAGCCGGTTCGTCAGCGTGTCGTCACTCTCGCATCCACGGCTCTCACCGGCATGCCCGTCGACACCCTGCCCACCCCCGTTCGTCAGGTCGCCCGGTTCGCGCCGACCCGCCGGGCCCGGCTCGGTGGAACGGTCATCGCCGCCCATCTCGCCAGCGACCCGATCTTTCTCGAACGTGTCGGCGCGGCGGTCCGGACCGCGCACGCCGACCTCGCCGCCGCCCTCGACGAGGGGCGACTGCCCGCCGCCGTCGACCCGGTCGAGGCTGCGGCCGTCGCCTATCTGACCCGCCCACCGGGGTGGGCCGACCTCGTCGGCCAAGCCACCGACGCGGTCCGAGCCGATGCGGCCACGGCGGCCACCGCCGACCGCTTGGCCGCCGCCGAACACCGCGCTGCCCGCGCCGAGCATGAGCGGGTCGTCGCCAAGCAGGAAGCCGACAAGCTCCGCGACGAACTGGAACGCAACCGGGCCGAGACCTCCACACTCAAAGACGAGGTACGGGCACTCGGGCGCGGCCTCCGCGAAGCTCAAACGCAGCTGCAGCGCACCACGCAACTGCTCGCCACGGAGAAGGGCCGGGCGGCACGCGCCGTCGCCGACTCGGACGCGGAGAGTCGCCGGCTCAAGGCGAGGCTCGCCGAGGCCGAAGCCGCCGCGAGCGGCGCCCGCGCCCGCGCCAAAGACTCCCGGGCCGTCGACGACGCCCGACTCTGGCTGCTGCTGGAGACCATTGGCCAAGCCGCGATCGGTCTGCGCCGTGAGCTCGCCCTCGAACCCGCGAGCCTGCTGCCCGCCGATCACGTCGCCCAGACCGCGGCCGACACCCCCGACCAGCATCCCCAACAGGGCGCCCGGGCGCTCGACGCCGACGATCCCGCCCGGCTCGACCAGCTGCTCGCCCTGCCCAAATCCCATCTCATCGTCGATGGCTACAACGTCACCAAACGTGGATTCGGTGAGATCTCCCTCGAGCAGCAGCGACGCCGCCTGATCAGCAGCCTCAGCGGGGTGCACGCCCAGAGCCGGGCCGAGGTGACCGTCGTCTTCGACGGGGCCGACCCGGTGGCCGGTCTCCCGAGTCACCCGCGGGGCGTCCGGGTGCTTTTCAGTCGCAAGGGAGAGACGGCCGACGAGCTCATCCGCGAACTCGTGCGAGCCGAGCCGGCCGGGCGGCCCATCGTCGTCGTCTCGTCCGACAAGGAGGTCGCCGACGGGGTTCGGCGGCACGGTGCCTATCCGCTGAGCTCGGACACCCTTCTCCGCCGGATCGCCCGCGTCTAGCTTTTCGGCGCCGACGTTTATCGGCGCTCCGCTTTGATCGCGCCGGGAGGTTAGGGTTTGCGTCATGACGGTGCGGGCCTGGGCTGTGCTGGTCACGATCGCGCTCACGGCCGGACTCGTGGCCATCATCGCGATCCGTGTCCCGTGGTCGTCGCCGCCGGTGCCGGCCGGCGACCAACTCTCCGCGCTCGCTGACCTGCCCGCCGCCGACGTGGCACGTGGCCGCGCCCTGCACGAGGCCCTGCGTCCCGCCTCCTACCTCGGGCTCGTCCTCGCACTCGTGATCGCGCTGGTCCTCGGGTTCACCCCGCTCGGAGCGCGACTCATCGAGTCGGCCGGTCGGCCGGTCGGCGGGCACTGGCTCGCACAGGCGCTGCTCGGCGGTGTCGTGATCGTGGCGATCGGCGAGGCGGTGTCCCTGCCGTTCGCGGCCTGGCGTGAGTCGGTGCTACGCGGCTACGGTCTATCCACTCAGGACTGGGCCGGATGGTGGCTTGACCTGGTCAAAGGCTACGCGATCGCGGCCGTCTTCGGCGCGATCGTGCTCACCGGCTTCTTTGGGGTGGCCCGCCTCGCGCCGCGTTGGTGGTGGGCGTGGCTCGCCGCCGCCGCGGCAGCGTTCATGGTGGCGGCGACCTTCATCTTCCCCGTACTCGTCGAACCGGTCTTCAATACGTTCACCCCGATGCCGGATGGCCAGCTGCGCTCCGAGTTGCTGGCCCTCGCGCAGCGCGACGGCGTGCCCGTCGCCGATGTCCTCGTCGCCGACGCCTCGCGCCGCACCACGGCGCTCAACGCCTATGTCTCTGGCATCGGCCCGACCAGGCGCATCGTCGTCTATGACACGTTGCTGCGCGACGCGCCACCCGCCGAGGTCACCGCCGTCGTCGCCCACGAACTCGGCCACGCCAAGGAGCGCGACGTCGTCACCGGCACCCTCGTCGGCGCGTTCGGTGCAGCCATCGCCGTGTGCCTCATCTATCTCATCGGATCATGGGCCGCGCCCCTGCGCCGAGCCGGCGTCGACGCGATCACCGAACCGCGGGCACTGGCGCTGCTGCTCGCCGTCGCAGCCGTCGCGGGGCTCGCGAGCCTGCCGGCGCAGAATCTCATCTCCCGCCGCATCGAGGCCCGCGCCGACGCCCACGCGCTGGCCCTCACCGACGATCCAGCGACGGCGGAGCTCATGACGCGTCGCCTCGCCACGACCAACCTCGCCGACGTGCGACCGCCCCGACTGGAATATCTCATGTTCGCCAGCCACCCATCGGTGCTTGAACGCATCGCCGCCGCACGTGCCTATGGTCGGGGCCAGCGATGACCCGAACCCTGCTCATCACCAATGACTTCCCGCCCCGGGCGGGCGGGATCCAACAGTTCGTGCACCACCTCGCCACGCGGCAGCCCAAGGGGTCGCTGGTGGTCTATTCTTCGACGTCGCCCGGCGCGGCGGAGTTCGACGCGGCACAGCCCTTCGAGGTGGTCCGGGATCGGACCACGATGCTGCTGCCCACCCCGCGAGTGGCGCGTCGAGCGGCCGAGATCGCCCGCGCTCACCGATGCGACCGCGTCTGGTTCGGCGCCGCCGCACCATTGGGCCTGCTCGCCGACGGGCTGCGTCGGCGAGCAGGCATCAACCGCGCGGTGGCGCTGACCCACGGGCACGAGGCGGGATGGGCGGCGCTGCCCGTGGCGCACGGGTTGCTGCGCCGCATCGGACGCGCCGTCGACACCGTCACGTTCCTGGGGGAGTATTTCCGGGTGCGGCTCGACCGCGCGATCGGAGACCTGACCGACCTCACCCAGCTGGCTCCCGGGGTCGACACCGATGTCTTCTCACCCGCTGTCGACGCGACTGCGGTGCGGCTTCGGCACGGACTCGCCGGCCGGCCGGTCGTCGTGTGTGTCTCCCGACTGGTCCCGCGTAAAGGTCAGGACGTGCTGATTCGCGCGATGCCGGAGATTCGGCGACGGGTGCCCGACGCGGTCCTGCTCATCGTCGGCGACGGCCCCTATCGATCCACATTAGAGCGCCTCGCGGTCTCGACCGGGGTCGCCTCGCACGTGGTCTTCACTGGTTCGGTGCCGTGGCCGGACCTGCCCGCCTATTATGCGGCGGGCGACGTCTTCGCCATGCCGTGCCGCACCCGACGTCGAGGTCTCGACGTCGAGGGGCTCGGCATCGTCTTTCTCGAAGCCTCGGCCACCGGGATTCCGGTGATCGCCGGCGACTCCGGCGGAGCGCCGGACGCCGTCCGCGACGGCGAGACCGGCTACGTCGTACCAGGCCTTGATGTTGACGTGCTCGCCGACCGGGTGGCGACGCTGCTCGCCGACGGCTCGTTGCGCGTCAGTCTCGGCAAGGCCGGCCGCGCCTGGGTCGAGGACCAGTGGCGTTGGGACGTGCAGGCCGCCCGCCTGCGTGCCCTGCTCGACTGATTTCGCCCGCCCAAACCCAATCCCCACCGTGTACGCCCACTCGTGCCCACCTCACACATGGTGTAGACAGGTTCTGACGGAGGTGTTTCATGGCGTTTCGCGGGTGGCCGGACGAGGCCATGGTCTTCTACGAGGGGTTGGTGGCCGACAACTCGAAGGCCTATTGGCAGGACCATCGCCAGACATACGAGACCCACGTGCTCGCGCCGATGAACGAGTTGCTCGCCGAGTTGGCCGACGAGTTCGGCGACAGCAAGTTGTTTCGCCCCTATCGTGACGTTCGATTCAGCCCCGACAAGACGCCATATAAGACCAATATTGGGGCGACGATCGGCGGCAGTGGCTACATTCAGTTGTCCGCCGACGGACTTGCGGTGGGGTGCGGCACCTACGTGTTCGCCACCGACCAGCTCGACCGTTATCGCCGGGCGGTGGCCGACGATTCGTCCGGCACGGAGTTGGCGAACATCGTCGAGGACGCGGCGCGCGCCGGGATCGGCGTCACCTGCTATCAGTCGCTCAAGTCTGCCCCGCGCGGCTATCCCCGTGACCATCCTCGCGCGGATCTGTTGCGCCGCAAGGGTTTGGTGACCTGGCGAATGTGGCCGGCCGGGGCGTGGCTCGGGCGGCGCACCGCCAAGGACCGAGTGATCGCCGTGTTGCGCGACTCGGCTCCGTTGGTCGGTTGGCTGCGGGGCCATGTCGGCGCGTCCACCGAGGCGCCGCGCGGCCGGCGCTGATCCGGTCCGGCCTACGCCTAGCCTTCGCAGGTACGCCTAGCCGCCCAGATACGCCCAGCCTTCGCAGATACGCCATTCGGATCAACGGACTCCGCAAGTTGACCTTTGCCGTGATTGTGGAAGATAACGTGACCGTCGCGCACTCCACAGCGTGCCGAGATTGACACGTTAACGGTCACGTTGTTCTGCGCCGTTGACGTGTCCTCGATCGCGCCCACGACGGCTTCCTGGTGTGCCCACTACTTCATGATCTGGGCACACCAGTCGCGAGTTTGGCGTACGTGGCTCCTGAGCTGATCTTCGTGAGGATTGTGGAAGTGAGCGTGGCCGTGGCGCACTCCATGGCGGGCCGAAATTGACACGAAAACTGCCACGATCCTGAACCGAGGTGCGCAGTGGGTTGGACGCGTGCGATCTGGAACCGACGTGCGAACTGGAACCGACGTGCGGATCCCGATGTGCGATGTGGGTCAGAACTTGGGGGCGTCCGGAGCTTCGAGCAGCCCGAGACGCAACGCCGTCATCAGCGCCTGCGCACGGTTCGCCGCGCCCAGCTTCTCGTACAGCTTGGAGATGTGGGTCTTGGCTGTCGACTCGCTGACGAAGAGCTGCTTGGCGATGCCGGCGACGCTCATGCCGTCGGCGAGCAGGCGCAGCACCTGGCTCTCCCGGGGCGAGAGCTGCGGTCCGGCCGGGGCGAGGCGGCGCTTCATGGCCTCGGCGAGGTCGGCGGCGGTGAAGGCGGACGGCGACGCCGCGGCGTGGCGCGCGGCGGCGACGACCTCGTCGGCGGGTGCCGTCTTGGGGACGAACGCGGAGGCACCGGCCTCGAGAGCGCCGAAGAGTTGATCGTCGCCGGCGTACATGGTGAGCACCACGATGCCCAGGTTGGCGCTGGACTTGCGCAGAGCGCGGGTCGCCTCGAGCCCGCTGCCGTCGGGCAGCCGGAGATCCATGATCACAACGTCGGGCTGCAGCGCGCCGGCCTGGCGCACCGCGTCGGCGACGGTGCCGGCCTCGCCGACGACCTCGAAGTTGCGGTCCCGTTCGAAGGCGTGCCGCAGACCCTTGCGGATCAGGTCATGGTCGTCGACGAGCAGCACCTTCGTCCGTGAGGTCGAGGTGGCGGCAGCGGCGGATGCGGTCGTCATGCGTGGTGCTCTCCCCTGGTGCGTTATCTGCTCACGCTACTCTTGCGCGGCGCGGCGCCCAGCACCACAGCCACGGAAGTCCCGCCGGAGTCCCGCGGTGTGATCTCCAGCTGGCCCCGGATACGTTCCGCTCTCTCGGCCATGATCGCAAGGCCGTACCGCCCTTCGGATCGTTCGGCACTGATTCCGGCGCCGTCGTCGGAGACCTCGATCCGGGCGAACGGTGGATCGACTTCACAGCTGACCCACAGGTTCTGCGCCCCGGCGTGCTTGCGGGCGTTGGTGATCGCCTCCTGGGCGATGCGCAGCAGTTCCGCCTCGACGGCGGCGGGCAGTCGGGCTGTCGACTCCTCGAGTGAGAAGTGCACCCGCATGCCGCCCGCGGCGGCGACAGTGCGCGCGTACTCGGCGATCGCCTCGCCCAAGCCGCCGCTGTCGGTCGACCTCGCTGCGCAGCTCGAACAGGCTCAGCCGCAGCTCGTTGATCACCCGGGTCACCTCGCCGCGCACGGTGCGCAGCTCTTCGGTGGTCTCGCCGGCATCGGCCGGCAGGGTGGCGAGCGCGTTGTCGATGCCGTAGCCGACCATGACCAGCTCCTGAGCGACTCCGTCGTGGATCTCGCGGGCGAGCCGCTGGCGCTCCTCGTTGGTGGCCAGTGACCGGACGTCGTCGAAGAGCAGCGCGGCCTCTAGCCGCAGCGCGGCGGTGATGACGCAGGCGGTCAGCTGGGACACCAACGCGGGCGGATAGGCGCCGCTGCGGTCGGCCTCGAGCACGACGAGGCCGATGGTGCGCACCCCGGCGATGAGGGGCAGCACGACCGCCGAGGTTTCTCTGCCGCGGGCGGTGCTGCGCGACTGAGAGCGGGTGGTGACCTGTGCCACCTGGCTGGCCCAGGCGTCGGCGATGGCGGAGTCGGTGTTGAGCGAGGTCTCCCAGTCGGCACGGTCGACGCCGGCCTGCGCGAGCACGACGAGGCGGCCGCCACCGCTGTCGGAGAGCACGACGGCGCGGTCGGCGTGGGCGATGGCACGGACCTCCTCGATGAGGTGCTCGGCGATACCACCCGGATCCAACGTCGCGCCCGGCAACTGCCGGGCGACTGTGCGCAGTTGAGTGAGCAGTCTGGTCGCCTCGGCGTACGGCGGCGGCCCCGGCTCGGCCACCGCGGCCAGACGCTGCACCGAGTGCACGAACGCCGCGGACAGACCCGCGATCCCGATCCATTCCACACCCGACAGCAGGTAGGACGGCTGGCCCAGCAGGCCGTCGGCCGCGCCCGCGACGACCAGGCCCACGGACGAATAGGCCAGCAACGCCATCGACTCACGCAGCCGCCCCTCCATCGCCGGCAGAATGATCGGCACCGTGATGTAGGGCAGGAGGGCGCTCGCGGCGGCCCCACTGTGCGCCGCCGCGAGGGTGCTCGCGCCGATGATGGTGACGGTCACCTCGGCGAGCCGGCCGAGCGGGGCGAGCAGATGGTGGTGTGGGGGAGTCCACGCCGGCAGTGCGGCGACCGCCAAGAGGCTGACCCACACCAGGGAGCCGACGCTGCGGGTGGTCGCGAAGGTGAGCAGGGCCGTGAGCAGCAACAGGGCGAGTCGCAACACCCAACCCACTCGCTCGGCCGCGTCCGGGATCGAAAGCTTGGCCCGCTGGTCGGTGGCCGGTTCTCCCGGCTGGTTCGGCGTCGGGGTGGGCTCGTTCACGGGGGATATCGTGATCTATCGGGGCGGCCCGGTCGAGCGCGGGGGTGCCTGTCCGCCATAGATCGCGGAGATTTCGACGGCGAGAGCGTGGGTGGCCTCACCGCGTTTGACCTTCAGCGACGGTGTGAGCAGGCCGTTGGCCTCCGTGAAGTCGTCGGTGAGGATCGTGAAGGCACGGATCGACTCGGCTTGCGAGACGGAGGTGTTCGCCTCATCGATTGTGACCTGCACGGCGGCGCGCAGCTCGGGGTCGTCGCGCAGGTCGGCCACGCTCGCCTCGCCGGGCCGGCCATGTGCGGCCTTCCACGCGGTGAATCCGTCCGGGTCGATGGTGATCAACGCGGCGATGAACGGCATGCGGTCACCGACGACGAGGCATTGACTCACGAGCATGCTGGCCCGGATCTGGTCCTCCAACACCGTCGGTGCGACGTTCTTGCCGCCGGCGGTAACGATGATCTCCTTGGTGCGTCCGGTAACCACCAGGAAACCATCCTCGTCGAGATGGCCCAGGTCTCCGGTGTGCAGCCAGCCATCCTGATCGATCATCGTGGCAGTCGCGTCGGGACTGTTCCAATAGCCGGCGAAGACGATGTCGCCGCGCACGAGGATCTCGCCGTCCGCCGCGATACGCACGCTCACCCCAGGCAGCGGACGACCGACCGTGCCCACCCTGATGTAATCGGCGATGTTGGCGGAGATCGCCGGTGAGGTTTCGGTGAGTCCATAACCCTCATAGGTGGTGACACCGATCCCACGGAAGAAGTGCCCGAGGCGGGCGCCGAGTGGCGCCCCGCCGGAGACCGCCGCCGTGCACCGACCCCCCAACGCCGTGCGCAACCGCTGATAGACCAGCCGGTCGAAGACGGCGTGGGTGAGCCGCCGCGCCGGTCCCGGCCCGGCCGGGCGTCCCATTGACTCGCTGAAGGCGACCGCGGCCTTCTCCGCCCGGTCGAAGATCGCGCCATGACCGTCGGCGTGCGCCCGCTGTTTCGCCGAGTTGTGGATCTTTTCAAAGACGCGGGGAACCGCGAGCAGAAAGGTCGGCTGGAACTCGGCGAGGTCGTCCATCAGCGTTCGCGCGTCCGGGCTGAATCCCATGCGCACCCGGGTCTGCACCACCCCGACCTGGAGTAGCCTGGCGAAACTGTGTGCCAGCGGCAGGAAGAGCAGGGTCGCGGCTCCTGGGCGAAACAGGTTCGGCAGGCAGGGCACGATGTTGCCGACATCGGTGGCGATGTTGCGGTGGGTGAGCATGCACCCCTTCGGACGTCCCGTCGTGCCACTGGTATAGATGATCGTGGCGATGTCGTCGGCGCGGAGTCCGTTGCGCCGACGGTCCACCTCGATGGGCGGCACGGTGGAGCCCTCGGCCCGCACTCCGTCAAGGTCTCCACCGTCGATCAGCCAGACCCGGCGAGACCGGCCACCCGCGCTGTCCACAATGGCGCGATGCGCGTCGGTCTCGACCACACAGGCCTCGACGCCGGAGTCGCCGAGAATCCACTCCACCTGATCGGGGCTGGACGTGGGATAGATCGGCACCGTGACCGCACCCACCGCCCAGATGGCATAGTCGGTGAGCGTCCACTCATAACGGGTCCGACTCATCAACGCCACCCGATCACCGGGCTCGACACCGGCTGCGATGAATCCCCGCGCGAGTCCGCACACCTCGTCGCGAAACTCGGCGCAGGTCACGTCACGCCAACCGCCCGACCCCCGCACCGAGAACTGCGGCGTGGCCGGATGCTCGTCGGCGTTGCGCCACACCGGATCGGTCAGGTCGCCCGTGGCGGGAATCTCGACAATCGCCGGAACCGAGAATTCGCGCACCTTCCGAACCTACCGCCGTAGCCCCGCCGAACCGGCGGGTTCGGCGGGTTCGGCCATGATGGTGGAGAGGAGAGGGGCCGGCGATGACAGCGGGACCATATCGACGCGGCGGGCCGTTACACGGCGTACGGTTCGTGGAGTTCGCCGGACTCGGCCCAGTGCCGTTCGCCGCGATGATCCTCGCGGACCTCGGCGCGGAGGGGATACGGCTGGAGCCCCTCCAACCCGGGGCGCTCTCCACCGACCCGCTGCGCACCCCGACCAACCGCGGCCGCCACGCCGTCGCTATCGACCTCAAAACCCCCGCCGGCCGTGAGGTCGCGACCCGACTGATCGCCCGGGCCGACGTCGCGATCGAGGGCTTCCGCCCTGGGGCCATGGAGCGGCTCGGGCTCGGCCCCACCGAATGCCTCGCGGCCAACCCGCGCCTCGTCTACGGCCGGTGCACCGGATGGGGACAAGACGGCCCGTACGCGCGGCGTGCCGGCCACGACCTCACCTACCTCGCGGCGGCCGGGGCGTTGCACCACTTCGCCCGGGTCGGTCAGCCACCGACCCCACCCCTCAACCTCGTCGCCGACTACGGCGGCGGGGCGATGCTGCTCGTCGCCGGGGTGCTCGCCGCCCTGGTCGAGACGGCCCGATCGGGTCGGGGGCAGGTCGTCGACGCGGCCATGGTCGACGGGGTCGCGCTGTTCATGGCGACCGTTCACGGTCTGGCCGCCCAAGGCTTGTGGCACGACCCGCCCGGCACCAACCTGCTCGACACCGGCGCCCCATTCTACGACGTCTATCCGGCCGCCGACGGCCGCTACGTCGCGGTCGCCGCCCTCGAGCCGAGGTTCTTCGCCGAGCTCGTCACCGGGCTCGGTCTCGACCCGACCGACCTGCCGGACCAATACGACGTGGCGGCCTGGCCGGTGCTGCGTGACCGGATCGCCACCGCGATCGCCGGCCGAGACCGGGATGCCTGGGCCGACCACTTCGCCGGCACCGACGCGTGCGTGGCACCCGTGCTCAGCCTCGCCGAAGCCCCCGAACATCCTCAGCTCGCCGCACGCGGAACCTTCACCAGCGTGGCGGGCGTGACGCAGGCAGCCAGTGCGCCGAGATTCTCCCGTACCCCCGCCGCGGCGGAGCCGGCGCCACCCACCGCCCCGTCGGCCACCCACCTGGAGGGGTGGGGGTTCACCACCGACGAGGTGCTGGCTCTGCGAGGCTCGGGGGTGGTGAATTGAAGATGAATCACTGTCCGGGTCCGGACAGCGTCATGTATTGGGCATATCACCAGCCGCCCCCCAGGTGACCCGACGTGACAGATGAGTGAGATCGAGAAGTAGCCAGGGGGCACTCCTACCAGCCCCACTGTCGTTGTAACCTTCGCCTCATGGCCGACACGTCGACGCAGTCGATCACCATCGCCGCACCACCCGACCAGGTGGGCGCCGTGATCTGCGACTTCCCCAGCTACCCCGAGTGGGTCAGTGCGACCAAATCCGTCGAAGTGATCGAGGAGTATGAGGACGGCTACGCCAGCCAAGTCACCTTCGTGCTCGACGCCGGAGTGGTCGCCGACGAATACACCCTGTCATACGAATACGCGGAGGACATCTCCCGGATCGAGTGGCAACTGGTGCGGCCGTCGAAGATGCAGCACACCCAACGCGGGTCCTATGACATCGTTGACAACGGTGACGGCACCTCCACGGTGACGTACACGCTCAGCGTCGAACTCGCGATCGGCATGCTCGGTATGTTCAAGCGCAAGGCCGAAAAGGCGATCATGGACACCGCGCTGAATGAACTGAAGCGGCGGGTCGAGTCACTGCAAGCCCAGGAGTAGTGCGCGTGTCGAGCGATCCCATCCGGGACGAGGCGGAGCGGCTGGTCGCGGCCGCGATGGCCGCCGTGTCGATGGCAGCCCGGGGCCTGCGCCCAGCCGACGGACCCGGCCTGAGTACTGGCGGCCCTGAATGCTGTGTCTGCCCGGTCTGCCGGGTCATCGCCGCCATGCGCGACCCCGACCCCGAGCTCGCCGAACGGCTCGCCACCGGAGCTGGCGACTTCGCCACCGGAGTCGCCAGCCTGCTGCGCGCCTTCGCCACCGGACGCGACGACGCGATGAGGCCGCCCCCCGACACCGACCCGCCCGACCGTCCGTCGCCTTCGGCCACCGCCGAGGGCGACGAGTTCTGGGAGGCGCTGCGCCAACGTGCCGCAGCCGATGGCGAGGCGCCGGAACCGACCGCTCCGAACCCCGGAACCCGCAAACCCATGGCCCGCAAGGCCGTCGCGAAAAAGGCCGTGGCCCGCAAGGCCACCGCGAAAAAAGCGCCGGCAGGCGAGGCCACCGCCACGACAATCAGCCACAAGCCGGACGGCTCGGGGACCGGCCAGCGTTCAGGCACGGACATCGGAGGAGTCGCGTGACCGGGTCGGCGCTCACCATCGGGGTCGACATCGGTGGCACGAAGGTGCTCGGCGGCGTCGTCGACCCCGACGGTGAGGTTCTTATGCGGGCCCGTCGCGACACCCCGGCCGACGACACGTTGAAGACCCTCGACCTCATCGCCGACATCGTCACCGAACTCGCCGACGCGCACCCGGTCACCGCGATCGGAGTCGGCGCTGCGGGCTGGTTCGACGTCAGTCGATCCCGAGCGTTGTTCGCGCCCAACCTCGCCTGGCGTGACGAACCCCTGCGGGAGCAGCTCGCCGATCGGGTGAGCCTGCCAGTCACGATGGAGAACGACGGCAACGTCGCGGCCTGGGCGGAGTTTCGCTTCGGCGCCGCTCGCCTGGCCAAAGACTCCATGGCACTGGTCACCGTCGGCACCGGCATCGGCGGCGGCCTCGTCATCGGAGGCGAGCTCATCCGTGGTTCCCATGGCATCGCCGCCGAGATGGGCCACGTACGTGCCGTTCCCGACGGCTATCTGTGCGGCTGCGGCCGCTTGGGCTGCCTCGAGCAATACGCCAGCGGCAGTGCGCTCGTGCGCTCCGCCCGTGCCCGCGCCTACGCCGACCCAGGCAACGCCGCCATCCTGCTCGACCTCGCCGAAGGCTCCGCCGAGCAGATCACCGGTCCCATGGTGACCCGCGCCGCCCGTGACGGCGACACGGTCTCCCGGGCCGCCTTCGCCGAGATCGGGCAATGGCTCGGCTGTGGGCTTGTCGACCTCGCCCAGATCCTCGACCCCGAGATCATCGTCGTCGGTGGCGGCGTCATCGACGCCGGCGAACTGTTGCTCGGGCCGGTGCGCGCCGCCTATGCCAGCGAGCTCGCCGCTCGCGGGTCGTTGCCGGTCGCGACCATCGTCGCCGCCGAACTGGGCAATCTGGCCGGCGTGGTGGGGGCCGCCGACCTCGCCCGTCGATAACGTCGTCGTCGCAGTTCACCGACGCCTTCGCGCCACAGGGAAGGCCACCGGTGAACTGGTCGTGTTGCGCCGCGGGGGCGTGGCGGGGCAGGCTGCACTCTCGACAGTGCGACGACGTCCCGGCGGCGCCGGGGCAGGGGAGGAGCCGGCCTTGAGTGACGAGACGGCCTACGCCGAATCGAACTCGCCCGACGAGGCGAGCACACTGTGGCGCGGGGCGACCGCCGTCGCCGACCGGGCCGACCACATCTGCGTCATCGGCGCCGGCGCCAGTGGGCTCGCCGCCATCAAGAACCTGCGCGAGGTCGGGTTCGGGGTGGACTGCTATGAGCGGGAGACCGGAGTCGGTGGCGCCTGGAACTGGCGGCACGATCGCAGCCCGGTCTATGCCAGCACCCACCTCATCTCATCGAAACCCTTCACCCAGTTTCCGGATTTCCCGATGCCCGATTCGTGGCCGGACTATCCGCATCACAGTCAGGTCCTGGCCTATCTGGAGCGTTATGCCGACCACTTCGGACTGCGCGAGCACGTGTGGTTCGGCACCGAGGTGACCGCGGTGGTGCCCACCGGAGACGGCCGGTGGGATGTGACGATCAGCGGCGCCCGAGGAGGCGGGTCCGACCGCACGCAGCGTTATGCGGCGGTCGTCGTCGCCAACGGTCACAACTGGTCGCCGTCAATGCCGACCTATCCGGGGCTGAACGACTTCGCCGGTGAGGTGATCCACGCGTCGGCGTTCAAGGACCCGGCGCAGCTGCGGGGGCGGCGGGTGCTCGTCGTCGGCGCGGGCAACACTGGTTGTGACATCGCCGTCGAGGCGGCGCAGCAGGCGACCAGGTGTTGGCACTCCAGTCGGCGGGGCTACTGGTACGCGCCGAAATACGTCTATGGGCGTCCCGCCGACCAAGTCAACGACATGATTCTCGCCGCGCGGGTGCCGCTGCGGCTGAGGCAATGGCTTTTTCATCGTACGCTTCGACGCACCGTCGGCGACCTCACCCGGTTCGGCCTGCCCGCGCCCGACCACAAGGTCTATGAGACGCATCCGATCGTCAACAGCCAACTCGTCTATTATCTGGGCCACGGTCAGATGACGGCGGTGCCGGACGTCGCGCGGTTCACCCGCACCGGTGTCGAGTTCGTCGACGGTCGCGAGATCGAGCCGGATCTCGTCGTGCTCGCCACCGGATATCTGCCCCGGTTCGACTTTCTCGCTCCCGATCTGCTCAATGTGGACGGTCAGGGGCGGCCGAGGCTTTTCCTGCACGCGATTTCGCCGCTTCAGCCGAGCCTGTCCGTGGCGGGTCTGCTGCAGCCCGACTCCGGCCTGCTGAGCCTGGTGCACTGGCAGACGGTGCTCATCGCGAACTGGCTGCGGTTGGCGCAGATCGCTCCGGAGAAGGCGGCCAGCGTGCGAAGTCGCATGCGCAAGGAGGCCGACCGCCGCTTCACCTCGGCCAAGGTCAAGACGTCGACCCGGCACTGGTTCGAGGTCAACCACATCGACTACCTTCGCGCGGTCGCGAAGACCCTTCGGGATATGGAGGCGTGAGCATGACGGCGAAGGGGCGACTGCGGGTCGTGCGGTGGCGGGAGTGGGCGTCCCCGATCGCGCCCGTGCACCGAGAGGTGATCACCTCGCAACCGGTCGACGAAGGCGGACACGGAGATGTGGACCCCAGCCGACCGCCGGTGTTGTTCGTGCCGGGGCTGGGGCACGGGGCGTGGGCGTTCGCCGAGAAGTGGTTGGAGCGCACCGCCGAGCGGGGATTTCCCGCGTACGCGATGAGCCTGCGCGGCCACGGCGAGAGCGCGCCGGCCGCGCGGACCACCCTGCGCGCCTACACCCACGACGTCGTGCAGGTCGCGGCCCGGTTGTCCCGCCAAGCGGTCCTTGTCGGACACGGGGTCGGCGGGCTCGCTGTCGCCAACGCGCTGGCGCGTTATCCGGCCCGGGCGGGGGTGCTCGTGGCACCCGTCTTCGGTGGTCTCGGCACCGCGTCGACCGCGTTGCGGCGCAACCCGACCGGAACCCTGCCGGCACTCGTCGGGCGCCGGCTCACTCCGCGTCGCGGTCAACTATTCGGGCGTGAGCTGCCCGCCTCGACCGTCAAGGAATACGCCGGTCGGATCACCGCAGTGGCGGCGCCCCGGGTGGCGTGGCAGTTGCTGGCCAACCGCACCCCGGAGCGTCCGGTCGGGTCGGCGCCAGTGCTCGTGGTGGGGTCGCCCGACGATCGGGTGGTCTCCCGTGCCGCGTTGCAGCGGGCCGCCCGCCATTACGGCGGCGCGCCGTTGCTCTTCCCCGGCATGGGGCACGACCTGATGCTCGACGCGCGTTGGCAGGAGCCGATCGACGCGATCCTCGACTGGTTGGGCAAGACCGGTCGCTGATCCGACGCTCAGACCCGGGCCCCGTCGTCGGGGTCGGTCTCCTCGTCGTCGGGGCGCAGCCGCCAGACCAGCGTGGCGAAACCGGCGACTACCGCGATGAAGCCGAAGATGATGGCGGTGCCCTCGGCGAAGGGAAGCAGGCTCGGCCGCAGAAACACCGCGAGCCCGCCGACGATGCCGATGACCCCGAAGGTCGCGGGAGCGGACGGTCGGGGTACTGGGGGCGCCGGGGGCGGGGTGTAACCCCCGTCCTCGGCGTCGGGCAGGTCGGTGCCGAAGGTGTCGAGCCCGTCGAGCAGTGACGGTTGGTCAGCGGCGGATCTCGGGTCGCCCGTCGGCACGGCTGCGGGGTTCGGCAGGATGCGGCGGGGTGGATCGGCCTCCGGCGCGGGCGATCCGTGGTCGCCGGCCGGCAGGTCCTCGGCGGCCGGCCAGGACCGGCGGGGGCCGGAGACCTCGTCGTGGAAGCCCGCGACGATCTCGGCCCAGGCGTCGTCAACGCTGGGCACCTCGTTGTCCTCGGCCAGTCGAGGCCGCCGTGGCGGCTCGGGCGAGGCGACTGCTTCGTGGTCGGTCGTCGTCTCGTCGGCGAGTCGGGCCAGCAGGTCACGGGCCGTGCCCAGATGTCCTCGGTCGACGTAGAGCCGATCGGTGGGCCGGTCCGGGAGGGACGCCGATCGGGTCACCGGATGCAGATCGCTGGAGGGGCGCAGATAGGCGGCGATGCCGTCGAGGGCGAGCACGTCGAGCAGGTGTTCACCGACTCGGGGGTCGACGTCGCCGGCCGCGGCGTATTCCGCCGCGACCAGTCCGTTGTCCCGCCGGCCGTACCGGGCGTCACCGGCACCCATCAGGTCCACCTCCCGCTGTCGACCTTCGGCGTAGACGTCGATGTCTCCGCCTCGGTGCATGCATCGTGACAGTCGCAACGCTACCCGGCTAGACCGACAGCATGACGAACCGCCCACGATCTAGATGATCTTGATTGACGGGCGAGATTGGCGTGTACGTTGTGAGTGCCCTTCCAAGTCCGTAGGCTTGCGGGTCGTGAGGTCCGGCGAGCGCCCGGACGGGCGGTGAGGGTGCAGGTGCTGTACGGGCTGCTGAAGTACATGATCCTCGGCCCGTGGCTCAGGTTGATCTTTCGTCCGCATGTCGAAGGACGGGAGAACGTGCCTGACACGGGTGCGGCCATTCTCGCCAGCAATCATCTTTCTTTCTCGGATTCGATCTTCATGCCGTTGATGGTGAAGCGGAAGGTGACGTTTGTCGCCAAGGCCGAATACTTCACCGGTTCGGGCATTAAGGGCTATCTGACCCGGAAGTTCTTCGAGGGAACCGGGACCATTCCGGTCGACCGGTCCGGTGGCCGGGCGGCCCAGGCCGCGATCCACACTGGTCTGCGCATTCTGCGGGAAGGTCGCCTGTTTGGCATCTATCCGGAGGGCACTCGGTCACCGGACGGGCGGCTGCATCGAGGCAAGACCGGAGTGGCCCGCATGGCGTTGGAGGCGGGGGTGCCGGTGATTCCCGTGGCGATGCTCAACGCCGATGAGATCCAGCCGATCGGCAAGATCATTCCGAAGGTCAAGCGGGTGCGCATCCGGTTCGGCGAGCCCCTTGACTTCTCCCGTTATGCCGGGATGTCCGGTGACCGGTTCGTCGAGCGGGCGGTGACCGACGAGATCATGTATGAGTTGATGGTGCTCTCCGGCCGCGAATATGTCGACGTCTACGCGGCGAAGGTGAAGGCCCAGCAAGAGGCCGCCGCAGCGGCGATGGTCGCCTCGCGTGGTCCGTCAGCCCCCGTCGCCGCCTGACCAGCACCACGCCGGCGAAGTGGGGCACGTCGGGTCGGCCGCCGCCGCCATGGCGAATGCCTCGTCTGCCACGCTGCCGAGGCGGGCATAGCGGTGTGCCGCGTCCACGTGGCGGGCTGCGGCCGCCGTCGGGTCGGTCGCCGCGATGATGGCGGCGTCGAGACTCGCCAACGCAGCCCGGGACCAACCGGTGTGAGCGGGCGCGTCGACGACGATGTCACGCAATGCGGCGGCGGCCTCGGGCCCGGCGAGGACGGCCGCGTGCGCGGCGGCCGCGACCCAGTCTCGTCCGGCGATCGAGCGCATGCGACGCCACGATTCGCCGAGTTCGTCGAGGGCCCGTCGGGCCGGTTCCTTCTCGCCGAGCACCGCGTGGCACAGCGCGGCACGGGCCAACGCCGACCACACCCCCCGCCATAGCCCCGAGCGGCGCGCTGTGGCGAGCTCGTGGGCGCGTGCAGCGGTGGCGCCGGCGGGGTCGGTTCGGGCCGCTGCGAGCCACTCATAGGGGTTGGCGGGGTGGCCTTGGTCCAGTTCATCGGGTTCGCCGAGCTCCCGTCGGGCCTCGGCGATCGCGTGTTCGGCTCGGCCGAGGCTGGGCAGCTGGTGTGACCGGCAGAAGCGCCAGACCTCGGTCAGCTCGGCGAGGGCGTCGGGGTGACCGGCCTGGAAACGACATATCCCAACCGTGATCATCGCGCTGGACCGCAGATCGGTCAGGCCATGTCGCTCGGCGATCTCCGCGCCGATCTGCGCTGCCCCCAACGCTGGTGAGTGCTCGAAGTTGAGCATATGCAGCCGGCCGAGTTCGGCATAGGCGTGCGCCTTCTCGGCGCTCTCCGGCGCGGTGTCGAACAACTCCACGGCGCGGTCGAGGCAACGCAGGGCGGCGACCCGATCGGCGCGCAGCCACGCCACGTGGCCGAGCACGGTCCAGGCCCGGCCCGCAGCGCCTGGGTCGCCGGCCTGGAATAGCAGAGTCGCGAGTTCGTGCAGCCGGTCGGGGGCCGGGCCGCTGAGAAAGCCACGCGGGTCGCGCAGCAGCGTCACCTCGGCCGCGATGAGTTCGACTGCGTGCCGGTCGGCGTCGCCCGCACCGGCGGCGATCAGGTCGGCTGCCCGGCCGACCAGTTCGTTGGCCTCATCCGGGCGACCCGCGAGCACCGCGCGCATCGCCGCGCGGCGCACGGTGGCCAGGGCCGCGAACCGATATGGCGCGGTGTCGACGCCGAGGGAACGGGCCGTGTCGAACGCCGCGTATCGATGATCGGCGACCCGGGAATGGTTGCTGGCGGCATCGTCGCAGCGGTCGAGGAGAGCGTCGCGCCGGTCGCTGACATCGGCCAACCAGTCGGCGACACGCACGTGTTGGGCGATGCGTTCCGATCTGGTCAACCGTTCATAGCAGATCTCGCGAACCAGCACGTGACGGAATCGGAACTCGGTCTCGTCGGGCAGGCAGGACCGAGGCTGTTCCCTGACCAGGTCGCGCCGCACCAGTGTGCGCAACGCGTGTTCGACAAGGTCGCCGGCGGCGCCGATCCCCGCGCCGACAGCTCCCGCCCAAAACCGTGGACCCACCACCGCGGCGGCGTGCAGCACGGCTCGCTCGTCGGACTCCAGCAGGTCGATCCGGTTGGCGATCACGGCATAGACGTTGGCCGGCATCGGCAGATCGTGGTCGGGCCGCACAGTCCAGGCGCCGTCGTCGTCGCGGCTCACGGTGCCCTTGTCGACCAGCATCCTCGCGTATTCGTGGGCATAGAGAGGCATTCCGTCGGCGAGTTCGACGAGCGGGCGCAGCAGCTGCGACGGCAGAACCGTCGGACCGAACATGTCGGTGTAGAGCTGGGCGATGGACTCGTCGCGTAGCGGCGCGAGCGAGATTGCCAGCGTTCCAGTGGAGGCCGGGGCGACCGTTGTCGACCGGTCGGCCGGCTCTGGTCGCGTGGTCACGACGAGCAGCAGCGGGACGTCGCGCACCGTGCCGGCGAGCAGGTCGATGAAGGCCCGTGACCGCTCGTCCGCCCAGTGGAGATCTTCGATGACGAGAACGGTCGGTCCGCGGGCGGCGAGGGCGGCGAACAGCCGCAGCCACGCTGATTCGGCCTCGTCGACGCCGATCGGAGATCCGGTCGGGTCGGGCAGCCCGAGCAGCAGGCGCAGCGCTCGACTGAGCCGGCCGGCCTCGCCGGCTGGGGCGAGGTCGGCGACGGCGGCCGTGATCCGGTCGTCGACGACGTCGGTGGGGGCGTCGTCGACAATGCCGAGGTGCTGGCGGATGACTTCGGCGAGCGCCGCGTGGGCCCGATTCTCGCCGAATGGTGGGCAGTGCCCGCCGAGCCAGCGCAGCCCGATGCCGGGTCTGTCGTGGGCTGTGCGATAAAACTCGCGCACCAGCCGACTCTTGCCGATGCCGGCACGGCCGACGATCGTGACCAGGCGCGGAGAGCCGTCTCGGACGATGTGATCGAGGGTGGTGGAGAGCAGGGCGAGTTCGTGTTCGCGGCCGACCGAGGCGATCTCGTCGGGTTCGTCGATCGAGTGGTGGGGCACCGGGGCTTGGGCGAGCCAGACTTGGGTGGGGGTCGAGCGCCCTCGCAACGTCAGCGGCTCCTGGGCGAGGTAGCGGACCTCGGTCCGGGTGGCGGCGTATGTCGCACCACAGACCAACACCCCGCCGGCGGGGGCGTGAGCCTGCAGTCGGGCGGCGGTGTTGACCACATCGCCGGCCACGATCGCCTGGCCCCCATCGTGAGCCGCCGCGATGTCGACGAGGGCTTCGCCGGTGGCGATGCCGACCCGGAACGCCCAGCCGACTCCGTCGTCACTCAATGACCGCTGAACGTCCAGCCCGGCCCGAACACAACGCACCGCGTCGGTGGGGCTCGCCACGGGGGCTCCGAAAAGCACCAGCACCGCGTCGCCGATGTATTTCTCCACGACCCCGCCGTATTGGCCCATGACGGCGCGCACGATGGCGAAGAAGTCGCTCTGGCGGGCCCGGACCGTCTCTGGGTCGGCCTGTTCGGCGAAGGGAGTCGAGCCGATCGCGTCGACGAAGAGGATGCTCACCCGGCGTCTCTCCTCGGCGGCCCGGCTCACTGCGGGCCCGGCGAGTGCCTGCCCGCATCCGGTGCAGAACGCGTGGTGTGGCGGGTCGATCCGCCCACATCGGACACACCGGCCCCGAACCGCGCTGCCGCAGTGGCCGCAGAAGTGATCGTCCGCCCGGGTGGCGCGGCCACAACCGGGGCAGGCCGGGGTGGCGATGGTGGTCGGTCCTTTCGTTCGGTCCGGTCAGGTCTCCGACATGCCGGCGCGGCGTTTCAGTGCCCCAAGGTCGGTAACGACGATGCGTCGGCCTTCGGTGCGTAGCCATCCGCGGTGGGCGAACGAGCCGATCGCCTGGTTGACGCTTTGTCGTGAGCCGCCGGCCATCTCGGCGAGCTGACTCTGGTTCAGTTCGATGGTGACCATGGGAGCGCCGGAGTCGGCGGCGAGCCGCACCAGGGTCTTCGCCACGCGGCCGGGCAGGTCGAGAAAGACGTGGTCGGCGTTCTGCTCGGTGAGTCGTCGGATGAGCCCGCCGAGGGAGCGCATGACCGCGTCGAGGATGCGCGGGCTGGCGTGGACCAGTTCGATGAAAGCTGAGCGGGACAGGGCCAGGGCCGAGCAGTCCTCGATCGCCTCCGCGGAGGCGGATCGGGCCGACCCGTCGAGCAGCGACACTTCACCGAGCACGTCCGGCGGGCGCACGACGCTGAGGACCGCCCGCTCGCCGGATGGGGCGGTGCGGAAGACCGCGACGGCGCCCCGGCGCAGGATGATCAGCGATTCGCCACGGTCACCCTCGACGAAGAGCAGTTGTCCTTTGCGGAAGGTGCGAGGCACGGCGGCTGCGATCACCCGGTTGCGGGCGTCCTGTTCGAGGCCGGCGAAAAGGTCGACGCCCGCCAACGCGTCGCTGGCTTCACCGATGCACATCTCCACCGTCCCACTCCTCGGTGCCGCGTTTTCGTTCTCGACGCGCGGCGGCGCGTGTCGCCGTCACGCTAATACCAGCCCGCCACCTGGGCCACCTCGACTGGGCGGTGTCGCCGCGGACGCCCGTGTGTCGGCGCCGCCGCCGGACGCCACTGTCGTCAGTCGGTATGTGGTCAGCCGGTCGCTGCCACCTTACGCGGCGAACCGACGTCAACGACACTCGCGGGTGGCGCCGGCCGGTGGTGACCGGGGATGATGGGGGCGATGGTCTACCGATACTTCTACGACTGCGAGTTCATCGAGGACGGACACGTCATCGATCTGATCTCGATCGGCGTCGTCGACGAGCACGGCCGCGAGTTCTACGCGGTCTCCACCGAGTTCGACGACCGGCTCGCCGGGCCCTGGGTGCGTCGCCACGTGCTCAATCGTCTGCCGTCTCCGGCCGACCGGGCCTGGCGGTCGAGGCAGCGCATCCGCGACGACCTGTCGGAGTTTCTGCGCGCGCCGCTCACCGGGCGAGGCGATCGAGCTGTGGGCGTGGTACGCGGCCTATGACCACGTCGCGCTCGCGCAGCTATGGGGGGCGATGCCGGCCCTGCCCCGGGAGATTCCCCGGTTCACCAAGGACCTGCGGCAACTGTGGGACGACCGGGGGCGGCCGCCGCTGCCGGAGGCGGCTGACGCTCGGCATGACGCGCTCGTCGACGCCCGGCACAATCTGGCTCGGTGGCGCGCCCTCGTGGACGGATCCGCGCGCTGCGACACCTGCGGTTCACGGCCCGTTTAGGCTGCTGATGCGGGGGTGAGGGCGAATTCCTCGCCACCGTTGACACCGGTTACAGTGCGCGATGCGACCCGCTCCAGGCTGGCAACGGCGCCGGCAGCCGGCAGGTATGGCGCCCTGGAGGCCTTCTCGGGTACGGCGAAGCGAATTTTGGAGGACGAGCGAGTCATGCGAATCGGAGTGCTGACCGGCGGCGGCGACTGCCCCGGTCTCAACGCGGTGATCCGGGCGGTCGTGCGCAAGGGCATCAGCGTCTACGGCCACGAGTTCGTCGGATTCCGTGACGGCTGGCGTGGGCCCGTTGGAAGGGCGTGACCAAGCCGCTGGCCGTCACCGACGTGCGTGGCATTCTGCCCGCGGGGCGGCACGATCCTCGGCTCGTCGCGCACCAACCCGTTCAAGATCGACGGTGGCGTCGAGAAGATCAAGGCGAACCTCGCCGAGTTCGGGGTCGACGCGCTGGTCGCGATCGGCGGCGAGGACACCCTCGGCGTCGCCACCAAGCTGCACGACCTCGGCGTCCACGTCGTCGGAGTGCCGAAGACCATCGACAACGACCTCGGTGCCACCGACTACACCTTCGGCTTCGACACCGCCGTCAACATCGCCATGGAGGCGATCGACCGGCTGCACACCACGGCCGAGTCGCACCACCGCACGCTGGTGGTCGAGGTCATGGGCCGACACGCCGGCTGGATCGCGCTGCACGCCGGCCTCGCCGGCGGCGCCAACGTCATCCTGCTGCCGGAGCGGCACTTTCGACGTCGACCAGGTCGCGGGCTACGTGGAGAAGCGCTTCCAGCACCAGTACTCCCCGATCGTCGTGGTCGCCGAGGGCGCGCTGCCGCTCGAGGGCCAGATGGTCGCTGCACAACAAGGAGCTCGACGCGTTCGGACACGTCCGTCTCGGCGGCATCGGCCAGTGGCTCGCCGAGCAGTTGGAGGCCAAGACCGGCAAGGAGGCCCGCACCGTGGTGCTCGGGCACATCCAGCGCGGTGGAACCCCGACGGCGTTCGACCGGGTGCTCGCGACCCGCTTCGGGCTGCAGGCCATCGACGCGGTGCACGACGGCGACTGGGGCAAGATGATGGCCCTGCACGGCACCGACATCGTCCGGGTGCCGCTCATCGACGGCGACCCGTGAGCTCAAGACCGTGCCGCTGGAGCGGTACGCCGAGGCCGAGGTCTTCTTCGGCAGCTGAGGCGATCGCCACAGCGGAGACCATGGTGGTCCCCATGACCGGGCGATCGCCGCAACGGTCATGGGGACGACGGGGCGAGGAGGAATCGATGCACACCATCGCGGTGATCGGCGCCGGAAAGATCGGCGAGACGTTGCTCTCCGGTCTGCTGCGCTCCGGCTGGCCGGCTGGAGCGGCTGGTGGCGACCGCTCGACGGCCCGAGCGGGCGCGGGAGCTGCGCGACCGCTACGGCGTCGAGGTGGTCGACAACGACGACGGCGGTCAGCCGAGGCCGACGTGCTCGCCATCGCGGTCAAGCCGCAGGACGCGGCGGCGCTCATGGCCGATCTGGGCCCCCGGGTGCCGGCCGACGAAGCTCGTCGTGTCGCTCTGCGCTGGTCTGCCCACGTCGTTCTTCGCGTCCTGGCTGCCGGAGGGCACTCCCGTGGTGCGGGTGATGACCAACACGCCGGCCCTCGTCGACGAGGCGATGACGGCGATCTCGGCGGGTGAGCACGCGACCGCCGCACACCTGGCCCTCGCCGAGGAGATGTTCACCCCGCTGGGGCGCACGATCCGGGTGCCCGAGTCGCAGCAGGACGCGGTCACCGCACTGTCCGGCTCCGGCCCGGCGTACTTCTACTACCTCGTCGAGGCCATGACCGACGCCGGCATTCTGCTCGGTCTGCCTCGGCAGGTGGCGCACGATCTGATCGTGCAGACCGCGATCGGTTCCGCGGTGATGGTGCGAGACTCGGGCGAACACCCGGTGACGTTGCGGGAGGCGGTCACGTCCCCCGCTGGCACCACGATCGCCGCAGTGCGTGAGTTGGAGAAGCACGGCGTACGGGCTGCATTGCTCGCGGCGCTGGAAGCGGCGCGCGACCGCGCCCGGGAGCTCGCCGAACAGGCGGGCTGAGGCGCCTGCCGTTCGGCGCCGTCGTCTCATCGCCCCCACTTCGCCCGTATCCGTCGTGCGGGTGAGTCGTTGAGCCGATGACCTGCGTTCCGTCGGTGTCGCGGAGGCTCTGAATTCGGCGACGCCGTGGGCGCGACGAAGGTGGGAGGTTTCGCCCGTGGTTGACGCCAGTCCGACCGTACGCCGGCGCCGGCTCGGCTTGATCCTGCGAGGTCTGCGGGAGAAGGCCGATCTCACCGGTGAGGAAGTCGGGACCAAGGTGGAGCGGTCCGGGTCCTGGGTGAGTCGGGTGGAGACCGGCCGAGTCGGGACGCGTGGGCGGGATCTGAACGAGTTGTTGGACCTCTATCAGGTGGTGGACCCGGCGGTTCGCGACGAGTTGCTCGGCCTGGCCCGGGAGGGAAAACAGCGGGGCTGGTGGAGTAAGTACGCCGACACCCTTTCCGGCGCTTACGCCACGTATATCGGATTTGAGGCCGAGGCTGCTGAATTGCTCGGTTATGAGACCTTGGTGATGCACGGCTTGTTGCAGACCGAGGACTACGCGCGGGCGATCTTCGGTGCGGCCGAGCCGCCGAACACGCCGGATGAGATCGAAAGCAAGGTCAAGGTGCGCATCCAGCGGCAGCAGGAGGCGTTGACCGGGCCGAAGCGGCTGACCAAGCTGTGGGTGATCTTGGATGAGTCGGTGTTGCGCCGCCGAATCGGCGGCCCCGAGGTGCTGCGGGATCAGCTGAAACACCTACTTGACGTGAGTAATTATACAAATGTCACAATTCAGACGATTTCCTTCGACGCTGGTCCTCACCCCGGCCTTATTGGGTCGTTTAGCCTGGTGCGGTTTCCGTCATCGGATGACCCCGATATCGCCTACATCGAGGGCGTGACCGGGGGGATCTTCGCCGAGGCGGAGGACGCCCTCTCCTACCAAGAGGTATTTGATCATTTGCGAGCAGCCGCGCTCAGTCCCATCGCATCCCGACATTTGATCGAGAAACTGCGGGCTGAGGTGGCCTGATTCAAGGAGGGTGCGCCAGTGCTTGACCAGACGTGGCGCAAGAGCACGCGCAGCAACAACAATGGCGCGTGCGTCGAGGTGCGAAAGAGCGCCGGCAATGTCGAGGTCCGGGACACGAAGGACCGTGGGGGGCCGGTGCTGAGTTTCTCGTCGGCCTCGTGGCGGGGCTTCGTGGCCGCGATCCACAGTGGAGAATTCGACCGTCCGTAGGGCGTGACGCGCCGCCGCCGGGACGTTTTGCCGGCGGCGGCGCCATATGCGTGCGGCATGTCCCAAGACGCACGATGCGAATCTCACATGTCGGAATGCGCCCACCGACTTCGGTTCGCCCCCGACCCCGCCGTAGGCTGTCGGCATGCGCCACGAATGGCATCAGTTCCGCAATCCCGGCTTCGACGTCGGGCCGCCGACCGGTGACGCCACACACGCGCAGGCCCTGGGCCTCGACCACTGGCGAACCCTGCCCCGGGCGCAGACACCTCCGTGGCCAGACCAGGCCGAAGTGGACGATGTGTGTGGTGTGCTCGGTGTGGTGCCGTCACTCGTCGCCCCGTACGAGGTAGATCAACTTCAGGCGCGACTCGCGGAAGTCTGCGAGGGGCGGGCCTTCCTCCTTCAGGGTGGCGACTGCGCCGAGACGTTCGTGGACAACACCGAGGCGCACCTGCTCTCTAACGCACGCACCCTGCTGCAGATGGCGGTGGTGCTCACCTATGGCGCGAGCCTGCCGGTGGTGAAGGTGGCCCGGGTCGGTGGGCAGTTCACCAAACCCCGGTCGCAGGCCACCGACGCGCTCGGCCTGCCCTCCTACCGCGGCGACATGATCAACTCGTTGGAGTCGACCGAGGTCGCCCGGGTCGCCGACCCGCAGCGGATGGTGCGGGCTTATGCCAACGCGTCCTCCGCCATGAACATGCTCCGCGCCTATCTCAGCGGCGGCATGGCGGACCTGCACGCGGTGCACGACTGGAACCGCGATTTTGTTCGCACATCGAAGTTCGGCGAACGATATGAGGCGCTCGCCAGCGAGATCGACCGCGCACTGCTGTTCATTCGCGCGTGCGGCATGGTCGACGACGAGGCCCTGCGCACCGTCACCCTCTATAGCTCCCATGAGGCACTCGCGCTCGAATACGACCGGGCTCTCACCCGGGTCGCGGCGGGCCGGGCCTATGGCCTGTCGGGACATTTCCTCTGGGTCGGAAACCGCACTCGACAGATCGATGGGGCGCACATCGACTACATCTCCCGCATCTCGAACCCCATCGGGCTCAAGATCGACGCGGAGACCACGCCGGAGCTGGCGCAGGAATATTGCCAGCGACTCAACCCCGACAACATCCCTGGCCGGCTCACCCTCGTCAGCCGGATGGGCAACCACCGGGTGCGCGACGCGCTGCCGTCGATTGTCGAGAAGGTGACCGCCGCCGGGCACCAGGTGATCTGGCAGTGCGACCCGATGCACGGCAACACGGTCGAGGCGTCCAACGGCTATAAGACCCGACACTTCGATCGGATCGTCGACGAGGTGCTCGGCTTCTTCGAGGTGCACCAGCAACTCGGCACCCACCCTGGTGGGCTGCATGTCGAGCTCACCGGCGAAGACGTCACCGAGTGTCTCGGCGGCGCGCAGGCGATCGTCGAGGCCGACCTCGCCGGCCGCTACGAGACCGCGTGCGATCCTCGGCTCAACACCCAGCAGTCCCTGGAGCTGGCGTTCCTCGTCGCGGAGATGTTGCGTGGCTAGGGTCGTCGACCTGCGCAGTGACACCGTCACCCGCCCCGGTCCGGCGATGCGCGAGGCGATGGCCACCGCCGACGTCGGGGACGACGTCTATGGCGAAGATCCCACTGTCGCCGCGCTCGAGGCCGAGGTCGCCGCGCTCTTCGGTCACCAGGCGGCGCTGTTCACCCCGAGCGGCTCGATGGCGAACCAGATCGCGATCCAGCTGCTGGTGCCGCCCGCGCAGGAACTGCTCTGCGACGCCGACGCGCATGTCGTGACCTACGAGATCGGGGCCGCGGCCGCACTCGGTGGGGTCTCCACCCGCACGTGGCCCGCCGTCGGCGGGGCCATCGACGTTGATCTGGTCGCCGCGATGATCCGCCCCGACGGATACTTCGCGGTGCCGACTCGGGCGATCGCCGTGGAGCAGACCCACAACCGTGCCGGCGGCGCGGTGATCGGCCTCGACACGCTGCGCGCGTTGCGGGGGGTCGCGACCGATGCCGGGATAGCGCTGCACTGCGACGGCGCGCGCGTCTGGCACGCCCACGTCGCCACCGGGGTCAGCCTCGCCACCTATGGCGAGTTGTTCGACACGATGTCGGTCTGCCTCTCTAAAGGACTCGGCGCTCCGATCGGATCGTTGGTGATCGGCTCGGCCGATCACATTGACCGGGCACGGTGGATCCGCAAACGCATGGGCGGAGGCATGCGCCAGGTCGGAATTCTCGCGGCGGCCGGTCGCTATGCGCTCGCCCACCACGTGGACCGGCTCGGCGACGACCACCTGCGCGCCGGTCGCTTGGCTGAGGCGTTGCGGCCGTTCGGGATCGTCGACCCGGCGAGCGTGGCCACCAACATCGTGGTCCTCGACCTGTCGTCCACACTCGACGCCAAGACCCTCGTCGCGGCGGCTCGCTCCCAGGGGGTCCTCGTCTCGGCACTCGGCCCGCGATTGGCGCGGTTGGTAACCCACCACGACCTTGATGACGCGGCGATCGACCGAGCCATCGAGGTGCTCACCGGGGTTTTCGAGGCCGCTCGCTCAGCTCGGTGAGGACGGCGATGTCGGCCGCGTGACCGCTGTGATCGCGGCTCGGCGTCTCGACGATCATCGGGATGCCAGCGGTCGCGGGATGTGCGAGCAGTTCGGCGAAGGCGTCGACCCCGATCTGTCCGGCGCCGATGTTGTCGTGCCGATCGCGGGTTGAACCGCACGGGTCGCGTGAGTCGTTGGCGTGGACGAGTTCGAGCCGGTCAACGCCGGTGGCTTCGATGAGCGCGTCGATCGTGGCGGTCATGCCGCCGGGGGTGCGCAGGTCATGGCCGGCGGCCCAGGCGTGACATGTGTCGAAGCAGACACCGAGCCACGGATGGTCGTCGACCGACGCGAAATAGCGGGCGAGGTCCTCCACCCGCGCGGCTAGGCCGCGACCTCCGCCTGCGCTCGGCTCCACCAACACCCGGGGCGCTCCGGCGGCCGCTGCCCGGTCGAGGATCGGCGTCAGGTGCTCACGCACCTGACGCCAGGCCGCCTCGGTGTGGGAGCTGTCGACCGCCGAACCGGCGTGAAAAACGACGGCGTCGGCCCCGATCTGCGCGCCCCGGCGCACGGCGTGCGCGAGGGCGGCGGCAGAGCGGTGCACCGTCTCCACCGCTGGCGAGCCGAGGTTGATCAGCAGAGGCGCGTGGACATATGCCGGGATTCCCCGTTCGGCGCAACCGGCCGCGAACGCCTCATCCTGCGCGTGGTCGCCCTCCGCGAGCGCCCATCCGCGCGGGTTGCCGATGAAGACCTGCACGGCCCGCGAGCGGGTGGCGTCGATGTAGGGCAGTGCCGCACGGGCGATGCCGCCGGCGATCGGGGCATGTGCCCCGATCGGCTGGAGTTGCCGTCCGTCCGTCTCCGTGGGGGTTGCCGCGCTCACCCGATCTTGCATCGCAGCCTGACCTGCTGCCCCGGCTGCGTGGGTTCGCCGGGTCGGGGATTCTGTTCCTCGACACGACCGAATTGCTGTGCGATCACGTTGCCCTTGACATCGACCTGCAGACCGAGGGCGCGCAGGGCGTCCGCGGAGGCGGCGCACGGCTGGTTGGTCAGGTCGGGCATCGGCGTTCCGGCCGGACCGTTGGCCACGACAAGCACCACCGTGACGCCCTTGGCGGTGGTGAGGCCCTTGCCCGCCTCCGGCGTCTGGGAGAGCACCGTGTCGCGGGGTTTGGTCTGGTCGTCCTTGCGCTGCACGTCAACCCCGAAGCCCATGGCGCGCAGGGCCGCCTCGGCCTCGGCGAGGGACTTGCCGATGACCGTCGGCACGTGCACCGGCGGTGGTCCTTTCGAGACAGTGACTTTCACGACGGACTTCGGCTTCAGCGGGGTGCCCACGGCCGGACTGACGCTGACGACGTAGTTCACCGGGATCGTGTCGGAATAACCCGAGACGGTCTGCACCGTGAAGTGCTCCTTGAGCTGTTCTCCGGCGAAGTCAGCGGCCTGACCCACGACGTCGGGCACCGGATAACGTTCCGGGCCGAGTGAGAGCACGAGCGTGATGGCACCACCGGAGACAATGCGTTCACCGGGTGCCGGGCGTTGATCAACCACGGTGTCGAGGGGAATCTGCTCCGAGAAGCGACCCTCCGCATAGCTGAGCGTGAAGCCGAGTCGGGTCGCCTCGGCCACCGCGTTGGCCTTGGTCAGTTGGAGCAACGCCGGCGTTTCGTCATAGCGGCCGAATCCGACCCACCATCCGCTGGCGATCAACACGAGGACGACGGCGATGCCAGCGGCGAGGAACCGGTTGCGTCCCTGGGCCGTACGGGTCGTCTGGTCCACCCATCCACGCACCGATCCGGCCCACGCCGCCGTGGTCTGGCTGGCGGTGGCGATCGGGGTGGGGCGCGGACGTCGCTCCGGTCGGCGTGGTGGCGTGTTCAGCCGCGCCCAGGGCGGCCTGGCGTCCACGGGCGGCACCATCATGGTCGGCTGGTCGAGCACCTGGGTTGGCGCGGTGAGCGCGGCGAGTGACTCACGCGCGGCTTGCACTTCGGTGAGCAGCGCGCCGGCGTCCCACGGGCGGCTGGCGGGGTCTCGGGCGGTGGCGATGCCGACCACTCGGTCGAGACCGGCCGGCAGGCCGGGGCGCAGCCTCGACGGCGGCGGCACTCGATAGTCGACGTGTTGCCAGGCGACTGCGGCGGCGTGGGCACCGTCAAACGGCACCCGCCCGGTGAGCATCTCAAAGAGCACGATTCCCGCGGAATAGACGTCGACGCGGGAGTCGGCTCGTCCGTCGGAGACGAGTTCGGGCGCCACATAGGCCGGCGTCGCCAGCAGGGTTCCGTCACCTTCGCGGCCCTGCGTCCGGACTGTGCCGGCGAGCCCGAAGTCGGCGACTTTGACCACCGAGTCGACGAGTTCGTTGGAGCCGTTGGGCGGCATGGCGATGAGGACGTTCTCGGGCTTGACATCGCGGTGCACGAGCCCGGCGCGGTGCGCGGCCGAGAGCGCGGCGAGGATCTGCTCCATGATGGCGAGCGCCTCGATCGGGTGGAGCGTGCCGCGTTGGCCGATGAGCTCCCGCAGGGTGCGGCCGCGCACATATTCCATGACCAGATAGGGCGCGCCGTTGTGGGTGCCCTGGTCATAGACGGCGACGATGTTGGGGTGGGTCAGTTGCGCGACCAGTCTCGCTTCGTCGGCGAAGTGTTGGGCGGTGCGCGGGTCTCGCGTGGCGTGCGAGTTGATGATCTTGATCGCGACGGTTCGCTCGAGGCGTTCGTCGTGTGCGTGATAGACGGTGGCGGTGCCGCCTTGTGCCAGTCGGCCCATGATGCGATAACGCCCCGCGATGAGCGTTCCATTGGGCGGATCGGCGGCTGTCGTCTCCATCGCCAGGCAGTCTAGTCGCGGGGGGACGGTGCCGGCAGCGTGGCCGGTCCGGTGCGGCGGCGGTCGCTGTCGGTTATGGGGGTCAAACGATGCGTTTGCACCCCATGTTGGTGCGGGTCGACCGCGTCGTGGCAGGGTTGCACCATGAGTTCGACGAGCAGCGCGGCGCAGACCCCGCAGACCCCCGTCCTCGAGCCATCTCCCGCCGGCTGGGTCACGTTGCCCGACGTCGCGCAACGGTTGGATGTGCCGATCACCAAGGTGCACCAGATGATCCGGGAAGGCGCCATCATCGCGGTGCGCCGCTCCGGAGTGCGTTATGTGCCGGCGGAGTTCATCGCCAATGCCACGGTGATCAAACATTTGCCGGGCGTGCTGACCTTGTTGCGCGATGCCGGATTCGGCGACGACGAGGCGTTGCGATGGTTGTTCACCACCGACGAGACGCTGCCCGGCACGCCGGCGGCCGCGCTCGCCGGCCCGACGGCGACTGAGGTCAAGCGGCGCGCGCAGGCAATGGCACTGTAGAAAGCGTGCGTCACGCGACCTATCTCATCGTGCTCGCCGTCTGCCTGCTCAGCGCTCTGTGGCTGGAGCCGGTGCTCCGGGTTGGGGTCTTCGCTCGGTGGCGTCGGCTGTTGTTCACCATCGTCCCGGTCGTCGTGGTCTTCGCCGCCTGGGATGTCGCGGCGATCGCGGCCGGGCATTGGTGGTTTGACCTGGGGCAGATCGTCGGCGTGATGCTGCCCGGCGGCCTGCCGATCGAGGAGTCGCTGTTCTTCGTGGTGGTTCCGCTGTGCGCGATTCTCGGTTTCGAGGCGGTCACCCGGGTGACCGCCTCGCGTGTGGCGGCGTCCGGGTCGGCCCGGGGCGGGCGTCGACCTTCCGGCGAGGATGAGGGTCACCCTGAGGTTGAGGGCGAGGTACGCCGATGAGCTACACAACCGCAGTCGTCCTCGCCGTGGCGCTCGCCCTCGCCGTCGACCTGCTGATGTTGCGTAGCCGGCTATTGCTGCAGAAGGTCTTCTGGCTCAGTTACTCCATCATCATTGTTTTTCAGATGATCTTCAACGGGGTGCTGACGAGCCGGGGCGTGGTGCGCTATGACGGTGACACGATCCTCGGACCACGCGTGTTCGGCGCACCGGTCGAGGACCTCGGTTTCGGGTTCGCGCTCGTGTTGGTGACCTTGTCACTGTGGGTTCGGTTGGGCCGGGCCCGAATCCCCGTGGGTGAGAGTCGCGCTTCCACGACCCCGCCGCCACCACCGCGCCACCGCGATGACTCCGACGGTCACGAGCAGGGCTCCGGGTAGTTTGGTGCGCGGCGCGAGGCCCACCCCGTTGGGCAGGATCAGCCACGCGAGCAGAGCCGTGGCCGCGCCCAACCAGGCCTGCGCCCGCACCGAGCGAGTGGAGACGGCGAGCAGGGCCAGAGGCGCGAGCACATACCACGGATAGAAGACGGGGCCGAGCAGGGTGACGGCCGCGAACGCCGCGCCGGCCGCGTGCACCACACCGCGCACCCGATCGGGCCTAGTCCCGACCAGTCGGCCCGCCCGCCACCAGAGCACGATCACGACGGTTGCCGCGACCAGCAGGCCGAGTGCGCGCGCGACGGTGATCGCGGCCGAATAGCCCGACTCCACGCCGATCGCACGCAGCGGATAACCGACGCTCATCCCGATGGCGGTCGGTGGTGAGGTCCATTGGGCTAACTCCCCGGTGCGGCCCAGCCCACGCAGGAAACCCAGGCCCACTCCGGTCAGCGCCGCCGTCGCGGCGAAGCTCGCGGCCCCGCCGACGACCACGGCGAGGCTGGTCGTCGTGAACCTTCGCCACCACTGCCGACCGTCCGGAATCATGATCAGCAGCACGAGGAACGGCAGCACGACGACCGCCGTGACCTTGACCGCGGCCGCCAACCCCACCATCACGCCGGCCATGAGGGCGCGGGCCATGAGAGCGCGGGGCCCCGCCGCCGAGGTTCCCATCGGCGGGGCCGACGGGTCGGGGCGGTCGACGCGTGGCGGCGCCGCGAACACGAACGCGACGAGCACGAGACTCGCCAGCACGACGTCGAGGTGCGCCCCGGAGACCGCGTGCACCAGCACCAGCGGACTCGCCAACGCCAGCCAGGCGGCGCGAGCGGGGTCCACGCCACACGCCGTCGTGAGTCGCCAGCCGGCCCAGATCGCGAGTGCGATCGCCGCGAGTGTCACCGCGCGCAGCACCCCGACCGCCACCCAGAGCTGGCCACCGGTCGACTCCGCCGCCACCGCGCTCCCGTGTGAGATCAGGCTCGCGACCGGGCCATAGGGGCTGGGCGCGTCGCGCCAGATCGCCGGCACCGAATCCAACCAGGGGCAGGGCAACGCGGCCGGTCCGTGCTGGTGCGGGTCGACGCCGGCCCGCAACAAGGTCCCCTGACACGCGTAGGCGTAGACGTCGCGACTCGCCAGCGGTGGCGCGAAGATCAGCGGCGCGGCCCACGCCATACCCGTGAAAACCATCCAGCGGCCGGCGTGCGTCGGTCGCGGTCCCGTTCGCGTCGCCGTTCCAAGACGCCACCATGCGTACGTGAGCAGTAGCAGGCCCGTCACGGCGGCGATCACGGCGATCGCCTGCGACGCGTCGGGCAGCGCGTCGGCATCGGCCTGTCCGGGCAGTGCGCCCACCCGCCAGGCGCCCCCGGCCAGCAGGACCGACCCGGCTAAGCCCAGCCACCGCAACCCTGTCAGCGACGCGCGTGCCGTGTCACGGGTTTCCGGCCGGTTCGCGGAGTCGGGCGGGGCGGAGTCGGGTGCGACAGGGTTGGATGGGGCTGGGTCGGACACGTTCGCATGATGGCACAGTGGGCTTTCGAATCAGGTGGTGCGGCAGGTCGCGACGGCGGCGAGGGCGATCAGTCGCTCACCGGCGCCGCCCGCCAGTTCGACGCCGGTGAGCGCGTCGAGCGCGGCGTCGGTCAGCTCGTTGATGCGTTGCTCGGCGCGGCGGGCCGCGCCCGTCGCGGTGATGATGTCGCGCAGTTCCTCGACCCCGGCCGGGTCGAGCGTCGGATCGCCGAGACCGGCGCGCAGCCGGTCGGCCGCGGCTGGTGAGGCGGCCGCGAATGCGGCGGCGACGAGAAATGTGTGCTTGCCCTCACGCAGGTCGTCGCCGGCCGGTTTGCCCGTCTGAGCCGGGTCGCCGAAGACGCCGAGCACGTCGTCGCGCAACTGGAACGCCTCACCCAGCGCCAGCCCATAGCGGGAATAGCAGTCGCGGATCGCCGTCCCGCCGTCGGCCAGCGCGCCACCGAAGAGCAGCGGACGCTCCACTGTGTATTTCGCGGATTTGTAGCGTGCGACAGTGTGGGCACGATGCTCGGACGTGTCGGTGGTGGCCTGGGCGTGCACATCGAGATATTGCCCGGCGATGACCTCGGTGCGCATGTCGTCGAAGTCGACTCGGGCCCGGCCGAGCACGATCGGGTCGAGTCCACTGGAGCGCAGCATCTCGTCGGACCACACGAGGCACAGGTCGCCGAGCAAGATGGCGCTGGCCGCGCCGAACTGCTCGGCCGACCCCGCCCACCCGGAGTCGGAGTGCAGCGTGGCGAACCGGCGATGGATCGCCGGCTCTCCGCGTCGGGTCGCCGACGCGTCGATGAGATCGTCGTGGATCAGCGCGCTCGCCTGCACCAGCTCGAGCGCCGAGACGGCGTGCACGACCTGATCCGAGTCGGGCCCGCCCGCGCCGAGATAACCCCAATAGGCGAAGGCCGGTCGCAACCGTTTGCCGCCACCGAGGACGAACCGCTCCACGGCGTCGGCCACCGGGACGAGCGCCGCGTCGATGCCCACGAGCGCGCGACGCTGGCGATCCAGAAAGCCGGTGAGGCTCCGCTGCACCCGCGAGCGCAGGTCAGCGTGATCAACAGGATGCATGCGACGACCATATCGCCGGTTGTGTCCCCACTGTCCGCGACCCAGTCGGGTCACCAGAGCGGGGGTGCGGTGGACGTACCGTGGCATGGGGTTGGCGGAACCCGACGCCGAACGAGGTGATCAAGGCAGGTGTGCCGCTAGAGTCACATATGTGGCTCTCGGACTCCCCTCGGCGCGACCCGATCGGCACCCGCTGATCGGCGATCTTCTGCGTGCTGGCTCGCCCACCTTCTCCTTCGAGTTCTTTCCGCCGAAGACCACCGACGGGGAACGCCACCTGTGGCAGGCGATTCGCGAGCTGGAGCCGTTGCGACCCTCCTTCGTGTCGATCACCTATGGCGCGGGGGGCTCCACTCGTGACACGACCGTCGACCTGACCGAACTCGTCGCCACCGAGACGACCCTGCTGCCGTTGGCGCACCTGACCGCGGTCAACCACTCCGTGGCCCAGCTGCGGCAGGTCATCGGCCGGCTCGCCGCCGCCGGGGTGCGCAACATCCTCGCCCTGCGCGGCGACCCGCCCGGCGACCCGATGGGGGAGTGGATCGCCCACCCGCAAGGGTTGCGTTATGCCGACGAACTCGTGCGGCTGGTTCGCGAGTCGGGCGAATTTTGCGTCGGCGTCGCCGCGTTCCCCTATCGGCATCCCCGGTCGGTCGACGTCGCCACCGACACCGAGTTCTTCGTGCGCAAGTGCCGTGCCGGCGCCGACTACGCGATCACCCAGATGTTCTTCGACGCCGACGACTATCTGCGGCTGCGCGACCGGGTCGCGGCCACCGGTTGCGACACCCCGATCCTGGCCGGCGTCATGCCGGTCACCCAGATCGGCACCATCGAGCGATCCGTGCAGCTCTCCGGCGCGCCGTTTCCCGCCGCGCTCGCCGCCGAGTTCGCCCGGGTCGCCGACGACCCGGCGGCCGTGCGTGCCCTCGGCGTCGAGCAGGCCAGCCAGATGTGTCAGCGGCTGCTCGACGAGGGCGTGCCCGGGGTTCACTTCATCACCCTCAACCGCTCCACCGCCACCCGCGATGTCTGGGCCAATCTCGCGCTCGGGGTCCGGACCTAAGGCCGCGGGGTGGGCAACGGGGATCGGCTCAGCCGAGACGAATTCGTGGCGATGTGGTCGACCCTGCATGGTCGGCTCACCCCCTATCAGACGTCGGCATTGGTGCGCGGCTGGCTGCGGGTGGCTTATGCGGGCGGCCGGCTTCTCGCGTCGGCCGGCGTGCGCCCTAACACGTTGACCGGTCTGGGCGTCTTCGTGTCGGTGCTCGTGCCGGTGGTCGCGGTGGCGCGCGGCCCATGGCTCTATCTCGCCGCCGGACTGGTTGTGCTCGCCGCGCTCGCCGACTCCGTCGACGGCGCCGTCGCGATGATCACATCACGGTCGACGCGGCTCGGCTCGTTTCTCGACTCGATCGCCGATCGGGCCAACGAGGCGTTGTGGTTGTTGGCGCTGTGGCTGGTCGGGGCCGCCGGACTCGTCGTCGCCCTCGCGGGTGGGCTGGCCTGGTTTTACGAGTACGCCCGCAGCCGCGCGGTCGTCGCCGGGATGGTCGGCGTCGGCGCCGTCACAGTCGCCGAAGCCCCCACTCGAGTGGTGCTGGTGACGTTGGCGTTTGTGCTCGGCGGCGTCTGCGACGCGGTGAGCCCGTCACTGACCCCGGCCGTGATGACCGTGACGCTGTCGGTGTGGCTGCTGCTCGGATTGCTCGGCACCGCCCGACTCACCAGCGCGGTCCGCGCGGCACTCTGAGGTTCACGTCCGTCTGGTGTCCGCGTGGGCTGGGCAAGCCGAATCTGTCGGCTTGCCCAGCCTCAACGCCTCAACCGCCCCCGTGTCGCCCGCCGTGTTCGTCAGCCGGCGACTGCGGTCGTCATCTTGTCGAGCGACTGGTGCATGCCTGCGTAGGCGAACACTCGCATTGGGCTCGGCGCCCAGCCCTGCTCGGTGATCGTCAGTGATGTCATGCCACCCAACTCACCGAATTCCACAATGGTGCGGACCTCCGACGGGAACCCAGGCGGCAGCTGGTCAGCCGGGAGGGGGTTGCCTTCC
Source organism: uncultured Actinomycetota bacterium (assembly GCA_963736695.1). Classification (GTDB taxonomy): domain Bacteria; phylum Actinomycetota; class Actinomycetes; order Mycobacteriales; family Micromonosporaceae; genus CAVTPU01. Next base: position 704,645 of record CAVTPU010000001.1, on the reverse strand, counting down.
GCGTCGGAGAGACGCTGTGTGAAGACCAACCGTCGCAGCGCGACGACCTCTTCATAGACGCCACTCGTGAAACTCTCCGCGCCGCCCTGATAGTCAGGGGCGCGCATCGCGAACACATAGTTGCCGCCTTCCCGCAGGTCGACGGTGGCGGATCCGGAGGTGTAATCCTCTGGGCCCCACCAACGCACGATGGCTGCTGGGTCTGTCCACATGCGCCAGACAGTCGCGACCGGTGCGTTGATGATGCGGGTAATGACAAGATCGTTTTCCACTGAGGATTCTCTCTCCTGTTCGATGAGCGCTTCCAGCGCGTCAAGGCGGTGGTTCCATCGCGCCAGCCGTGCCTGCAGCCACTGTTGAGCCTGCGTCATCGGCGCGGCATCGAGGCGATAGATGCGCTGCTGCGCCCGCCGCTCCACCGTCACCAATCCGGCCTGGCGCAACGTCTTCAAGTGCTGCGAGATCGCCGACGGCGTGGTCTCGAACGCGCCACTGATGTCGCTCGCCGACAGTTGCCCACGCTCGGCGAGCATGTCGACGATGTGCAACCGGGTCGGTTCGGCCAGTGCCGTGAACGTTGTCGAAGGGGTCGCACTCATGACCGCCATGCTAAAGCCATTCCTTAATTAAGTCAAGCCTGAAAGACTTCGCGGTCGCCCCTGGAAAACGTGCTGACGGCTCGGGTGATGTGATCGTGGGCGCTGGAACCGGCCTGGACCGGTGAATGCGCCCACGATCACGGCGCGGAGGGGTGGGCGGGGAGGACGAGATCGCGCACGATGTCGACGCAACCGAATCGGCGTGAGAACAATCGCTCGGCCCCATGCGGCGTATACCTGGCCGATTTGGTTGCTTCATTCGCGCGTTCTATTTCGTGACTATTGGCACGCAATGAACCTCTTCGATTTGCTGAAGCTGGCCGATACGGTCGCTCCAACAAGAAGGGAGGCGTCATGAAACTGTCAATGGGACGCCGTTTCGCCACGCGTTTCGCGGCGGCCGCGTTAGCAGTCGTCGCCGGTCTGGGCATGGGTGCCGTGGTCGACGCCAAGCCGGCGGAGGCTGTGTCCGTGTGCCCGCCGTGGCTGACCTCGTATCTGGAGAGAAACCCGCTGGGCACACCGATGGCCTATCGGGCCCGAATTCAGGCGGACTGCAGCAACGAATACTACGAAGTCAAGGTTCGGCTTCGACTGTGGACGAAGAAGCCGAACGGTCAGCAGTCGGTGCAGCTCGTCTCCGAAGGGCTGGGATTCACCTCGGCGGCGACTGAATACCGGAGGATCTGCAACCAGACCAGCCCGAAGACGATCCGCTTTCGAGGGTGTGGTGCTCGCCTGGCCCAAGGACGGCAGCCCGATGAGGCGAACTGCCGCCTTCACCAGCTGGGAAAGGTGCTGACGGCTCGGGTGATGTGATCGTGGGCGCTGAAACCGGCCTGGACCGGTGTGAGCGCCCACGATCACGGGCGAGGAGCGGCCGGTGGGTCGAGAGGCAGAGTGCGGCCGAGCACGGCGAAGGCGCGCGCGTCACCGGGAAAGACAAGGTCGCGCACGATGTCGACGAAACCGAACCGGCGATAGAGTCGCCACGCCCGCGACGCCTGTTCGTCGGCCTCGGGTGTGGAGAGCACCGTGGTTCGCGCGGTGGTCATGTGCAGCAGGGCGCGCAGCTGTGCGGCGCCGAGGCCGTGTCCTTGCGCGTGCGGGCGCACATGCAGCTCCACGACTTCGAAGCAGTCGGAGAGCCACGGGCCGCGGTGCGGCTTGGGCATCGCGGCACGCACCTGGTCATGCCACCACTGGCCGCGGGCCGAGGTGTATCCATAACCGAAGCCGAGCAGGGTTCCGTCGACGTCGACCGACGCGATCGCTCGGAACCCGGGTCGGTGCACGTGTGAGGCGATATGGCCTCGTCGGGCGGCGAGCAGGTTCGCGGAATAGCCCATCGCCTGACCATAGACAGCCATCACGTCGTCGATGCGTCGGAGCGCATCGGCGGGGGTCCACGGCACGATTCTCATGAGCTACGCGACCGTGGCCGGGGTGCCGGCGGTGAGTCGGACCAGTTCGTCGAAGCTCGTGGGGAAGACCGCTTGGGGCACCCCGCCAGCCGCCCACACCACGGGATAGAGCGCGAGGTCGTGGTCGACGAGGGTGCGGATCGGGTGTGGATGGCCGACGGGCGACACTCCGCCGATGGCCTGGCCGGTGTGGGTGCGCACGAAGTCGGCGCTGGCGCGTCGCACCGCGGTCGCGCCGATGAGCGCGGCGACTGCGGTGGTGTCCACCCGGTGCGCGCCACTGGTGAGCACGAGAAGGGGTGCGCCGTCGGCGTCGAAGATCAGCGAGTTGGCGATCTGACCGACCTCGATGTCGAGCGCGGCGGCCGCGGCGGCGGCGGTGTGGACGCCTTCGGCGAGGATGACGATCTCACCGGTGGCGCCGGCGGCGTCGAGCGCCGACCGGACCGCCGAAACATTCGGGTGCATGAGCCCATTATCCCGGCGTGACCCGCTGATCGGGTCAGGTGGGTGGCAGAGGAGTCGGCGTCGTTCGGGCGGTCTCGGCGAGCACGACTCCGATGAGCACGATGACGCCACCGACGATCTGTGCGGCGACGAGGGTCTCGCCGAGGACGAGCCAGGCGATGGCGCTCGCGGTTACCGGTTCGATCATGCCGATGACGCCGACGCTGGTGGGCGGCAGGTGCTGCATGGAGATCGAGGTGAACAGATAGGCGACGACGGTGCCGAAGATGATGAGATAGCCGGCGAGCAGCCACATCGGCGCGCCGTGGGAGTGGTCCTGCAACAGCGGCGTGGGGAATCGCCACCACGGGCGCACGATGGCTCCGGCGACTGCGGCGACCGCGAAGGCCCACCAGGTCAGCGACAGCGGGTCGCGTTCGGCGACCGATGACGCGCCAACCAGATAATAGACGGCGAGCAGGACCGCGCAGGTGAGGCCGGCTGCGATGCCGAGCGGGTCGAGGTGGAGCTCGCCGGTCCAGACCTGTGCGACTGCGGCGAGGCCGCCGACGCACAGGGCGAGACCGAGCCAGAGTTGGCGGCGCACCGGCAGTCTGCGGCCGAATCGGATCCACAGCGCGACGAGCACCGGTCCCATGTATTCGAAGAGCAGGCCGATGCCGACCGGCAGGCGGCGGATGGTGACGAAATAGAGCATCGGCACGAGGAAAGAGCCGGTGAGTCCGAATCCGAGCACACGGGGCAGCTCGTCGCGGGTGATGGCGAGGCGTCGCAGGCCGGGGCGGCTGAGCGCGACGAGCAGGGTGAGCCCGACGAGCGCGCCGGCGGCGCGCAGGGCGGTGAGTTGTGGGGCGTCGAATCCGCCGAGAAGCATGAGTTTGGAGACGGTGCCGTTGGCGGCGAAGAGGACCCCGGCGACGAGGACCATGATGACGCCAAATCGTTGATTCGTACGCCGTGCGGCCATGGGCGTCACCCGGCTCACGGCGCCATCTCCCAGCTCGCGGCCGGCGAGCTCGGTGGGTGTGCCGGGACTTGAGCTGCTCACCGGTGCAGGCTACCTGGGCTGGAGTGAGGTGCGATTGCCGGCATGGTCCTTACTTTTGAGGCATGCGCGGTGAGTGTGGTGAGTGTGGCGTTCGGCTCGGATGGGTGTTGTTTCGCCATCCGAACACGTGATCGAGGCGAAACCCGCGCGAGATGCTTTACTCTGTACCCACGTTCGAATTATAGTTCACACGTTCGAACAGGCACGGTGTTCGCGGCACTGGTGCCACCCAGACGGGCATTCGCGGGTCCGTTTTCTCTGGGCTTCGAGCGTTGCCTCCCACCCATCGACCTCCGGGTGGCGGGCGATGGTCGCCGGAGGTTGGTCGCCCCGAGGTGGGGGAAGCGCCTCGTGGCGACCAACCTCCGGAACAGACGGATTTCGTGCGCCCAACCCATGTGGTGGGCGCGCCAGCTGCCCGACATCGAGGACGGAGTGGACAGATGGCGATATCGACTCAACACGCGGTCGCACCGACCCTGGCACAAGCCGCGAAACTTAGCACGGTCCGATCTCGGGCGAAGGCCCCGACCGTGCCGGCCCACATGCTGCCGCACCGCACTCCGGGCGAGCTGCTCACAATCGCGCGTGGTGGCCTGATCGAGGCCGCTCACACACAACAGGACGGGCTGCGTTACGCCATGGCGCACCTCGCCGCGTTGCGAGCCGCCGCAGCGGTGCTCGCCGCGCGGGCTCGTCCCGAACCGCGTCGGCGCAGTCAAGTGACCAGCGTCTGGACGTTGCTCGCCGGGGTCGCGCCGGAGCTCGCGGAGTGGGCCACGTTCTTCGCGGCGGGCGCGTCGAAGCGGGCCGCAGCCGAGGCGGGCATTCCCCGAGTGGTCTCCGCCCGAGAGGCCGATGACCTCACACGCGCAGCGGCGCAGTTCGTCGAAGTGGTCTCCGGCCTGCTGACTCTGGCACAGCAGCCGGCCCTGGAAGACATCGTCCGTTGAGCAATGCGTGAGTGGTGCTCATGGCTGCGCTTGCCGTCCCCGTTCGTGTTGGTTCTGACCGGGACGAACAGGATCGACTCGCCGAGATTCGCTCCAGCGGTCTGGTCTGGCACGCGACCACCCCGACCGCCACGGTCTCGGAGACGCTGCCCATAGCGGCGGCGTTGCGGCCGCTCGTCGGTGCTGGACTGCGCCGTGGCAGCACCATCGCGGTGGCCACTGGCACCACGTCACTGCTTTTCGCTCTGATCTCCGAGGCGTCGTTCGCGGGTTCGTGGTGCGCGGTGGTTGGCCTGCCCCACTGGGGTTTCGTCGCAGCCGCCCGGGCGGGAGTGGCGGTCGAGCGGCTCGCCGTGGTGCCACGCCCCGGGCCGCAGTGGCCTGACGCGGTCGCCGCGCTCATTGACGGAATCGACATTGTGGTCTTCGTCGTCCCCGACTCGGTCCCTGCCGGGCTCGCCAGTCGGCTGCGGGCCAAAGCCAGGCAACGGGGCACGGTGCTCATCGCGGTCGGGCGGTTTCCCGGGGCGGATCTGTCTCTCGGGGCGACTCAGTCGACCTGGCACGGGCTGGAGCCGGGACGGGGCCGGTTGCGGTGGCGGGAAGTGGCGGTCACCGCCACCGGGCGGGGCGCGGCCAATCAGGACCGCGAGGTTCGCTTGGCGTTGCCGGGCCGTTCCGGGACGGTCGAGACCGTGGCCGAGCAAGAGATCGCGCCCCTTCGGGCGTTGCGCCCCAGTCGACGGGTGGCGTGATGAGCGCTCGGGCGCTGGTGGTGTGGGTGCCCGACTGGCCGGTCATCGCCGCTGGGCGCATCGACGGAGTCGACGTGCACGCCCCCGTCGCCGTGGTGCACGCCAACCGGGTGGTGGCCTGCTCACCCGCCGCCCGCGCAGACGGGGTTCGGCGAGGTTTACGGCAACGGGAAGCGCAGGGCAGGTGCCCCCATATCCGCGTGGTCACGCACGATCCCGGCCGGGACGCGCGAGCGTTCGAACCGCTCGTGGCGGCCGTTGAGGCGTCGGCGCCCGGAGTCGAGATCCTCCGACCGGGGCTCTGCGCGGTCGCGGCCAGGGGGCCGGCCCGCTATTTCGGCGGCGAGATCGTGGCCGCGGAACGGATCGTGGAACACCTCGCCGTCACCTGCGAGGTGGAGGCCCAGATCGGCATCGCTGACGGGATATTCGCCGCTCGCCTCGCCGCGCGCACGGGCCAGATCGTGGCACCCGGCGCGACCCGCGACTTTCTCGCCGGTCATGACATCGCGGTGCTGGAGCGTCCAGAGCTAGCGGATTTGTTGCGTCGACTCGGTGTGCGCACCCTCGCCGACTTCGCCGCGCTGCCCATCGGTGACGTGCTCGCCAGGTTTGGTTTCGAGGCGGCGCACGCGCGCCGCCTCGCCGGCGGCGAAGACCCGCGGCCGGTCGCAGCCCGCACCCCGCCCGCCGACTTGGTGGTCTCCGCCGACCACGACCCACCTCTGGACCGAGTCGACGCGGCGGCCTTCGCCGCCCGGGCGCTCGCGGAGGCGCTTCACCAACGGCTCGCCGGTCACTGCGTCGCAGCCACCGGACTCGTCATCGAAGCCCGCACCTCGGCGGGGGAGGAACTGCGACGGGTGTGGCGGCACGACGGGCTATTGACTGCGGCGGCGATCGCTGACCGCACTCGTTGGCAGCTCGACGGTTGGCTCGCCGGTTCGGCTCGAACCGGCGAGCCAACCGTGCGACCCAGCGCCGGCATCGATCGGTTGCGGCTGATCCCCGACGGTGTGGTCGCGCACAGTGGCATGCAGGCCGGGCTCTGGGGAGAGCTCGGCGAAGCCGACGACCGGGCACACCGGGCTCTGGTGCGGGTGCAGGGACTGCTCGGCGGGGACGCGGTCGGCACCGTCGTCCTTGGCGGCGGGCGCGGATATCGCGACCAAGCGAGGTTCGTGCCATGGGGCGACCCGCGCACACCCGCGAAACCCGTGACCCCACCATGGCCGGGGCGGCTGCCAGGACCCGCCCCCGCCACCGTCGCGCCCCCGGAGCCGGCGCTGGTCACCACCGTGGACGGCAGTCCGGTCACCGTCAACGCCCGGCTCGTCATCTCCGGCGAGCCTGCCTTCGTCACCATCAGCGGTCGGAAACCCCTCGCCGTGACCGGCTGGGCCGGTCCGTGGCCCGTTGAGGAGCGGTGGTGGGCTCCGGCTGAGGCAGTGCGGGTCGCCCGGTTTCAGCTCCGTCTCGCCGACGGGTCAGCGCTGCTGGTCGGGCTCCGCAACGGGGTGTGGCGACTGGAGGCAACCTATGACTGAGCTCAGGCGAGGCCGGGTCGCCCAGAGCCGCGGGACGGGTGGGCCGCGCTGATGGCGTGGAACAATCCACCCGTACCGTGGGAGCAGCTGGCACGCACGCTCGGCGGGCGACCACCGTCGGGCGAAGACGACGTGGTCCGCGACCCGATCACGATTGACCACGGGGACGGATCGGATACCCCGGCGTGGACCAGGAGCAGGCCGCGCTACACCGCGCCCGGGTTCGTCCCCGCACCCTCCACAGTGGCCTTCGCGGAGCTGCACTGCCACTCCAACTTCAGCTTTCTCGACGGGGCGAGTCACCCCGAGGAACTCGCTGAAACGGCCGCGCGGCTCGGCCTGACCGCGCTCGCGCTCACCGATCACGACAGCTTCGGTGGTGTGGTGCGCTTCGCCGAAGCCGCCCGCGAGCTCGACCTGCCCACCATCATCGGTGCCGAACTCTCCCTCGACCTGCCCACGCCCCGAACCGGGTCGCCCGACCCGCCCGGCGCCCACCTGCTCGTGCTGGCCCACGGGCCACAGGGTTATGCCCGGCTGAGTCGGGTCATCGCCGAGGCGCACCTCGCCGGTGGGGTCAAAGGCCTGCCCCACTATCAACTCGACGAGATGGCGGCCACTCTGCGCGGCCATGTGACGGTGCTCACCGGCTGTCGCAAAGGGTCGGTGCGGCAGGCGCTGCGGGTCGGCGGGCCGGCCGCCGCCGCAGGGGAACTGGACAGGTTGGTCGGACTCTTCGGCGCGGACCACGTCGCCGTCGAGCTGACCGACCACGCCGGCGCCGAAGACGACGACCGCAACGAACTGCTCGCCCAGTTGGCGGCCGGAGCCGGCCTGCCGGTCGTCGCCACGAACAACGTCCACTACGCCGAACCGTCGCGATGGCGGCTGGCGACGGCACTCGCGGCGGTTCGGGCCCGCAGCTCGCTCGACGAACTCGACGGGTGGCTGCCGGCCACGGCCACCGCCCACCTGCGCAGCGGGGCGGAGATGGCCGAAAGGTTCGCCGCGTATCCCGATGCGGTGCGCAACGCGGCCGCCCTCGGGGCTCGGCTCGCCTTCGACCTGTCGTTGGTCGCGCCCCGATTGCCTGACTATCCGGTGCCGGCCGGTCACACCGAAATGACCTGGCTGCGGCAGGTGACCGAGCGGGGGGCGCTGCGGCGATATGGCTCCCGGACCCAGCGGCCCGACGCCTATCATCAGATCGACCGAGAGCTCGATCTGATCGACCGGCTCGGTTTCCCGGGTTATTTCCTGGTCGTCTATGACATCGTCACCTTTTGCCAGGAGCGTGGCATCTTCTGCCAAGGGCGGGGATCGGCCGCCAACTCCGCGGTCTGTTATGCCCTGCGGATCACCAATGTGGACGCCGTGCGGTGGAACATGCTCTTCGAACGCTTCCTCGCCCCGGAACGCGATGGCCCTCCCGACATCGACCTCGACATCGAATCCGGGCGGCGGGAAGAGGTCATCCAACATGTCTATGCCCGCTATGGCAGGCACCACGCGGCCCAGGTCGCCAACGTGATCTCCTATCGCCCCCGGTCGGCGGTGCGGGACATCGCGCGGGCGTTCGGCTATTCACCCGGCCAGCAGGACGCGTGGAGTCGGCAGATCGACCGGTGGGGGGCGGTGCGGCCGGGCGATGTCGAGGGCATCCCCGATGATGTCGTCGACTACGCCAACCAGTTGCAGACGTTTCCCCGACACCGGGGCATCCACTCCGGCGGCATGGTCATCTGCGATCGGCCGGTGATCGAGGTGTGCCCGGTGGAGTGGGCCCGCCGGCCCGGCCGCACGGTGCTGCAGTGGGACAAGGACGACTGCGCCTCCGCCGGACTGGTCAAGTTTGATCTGCTAGGTCTGGGCATGCTCTCCGCGTTGCACCACGCGGTCGACTTCGTCGACCCCGACCTCGACTTGGGCGACCTTGACCTCGGCGACCCCGAGGTCTATGACATGCTCTGCCGGGCCGACGCGGTCGGAGTCTTCCAGGTGGAGAGCCGGGCGCAGTTGGCGACGCTACCCCGATTGCGCCCCCGCGAATTCTATGACCTGGTGGTTGAGGTGGCGCTGATCCGACCGGGGCCGATCCAAGGCGGATCAGTGCACCCATATATCCGGCGCAGGCAGGGAAAGGAGGCGCCGGAACCGCCGCATCCATTGCTGCGCAAGGCGTTGGAGCGCACCCTCGGGGTGCCGCTCTTTCAGGAACAGCTCATGCAGATGGCGATCGATGTGGCGGGGTTCGACGCCGCCGGGGCCGACGAACTTCGTCGAGCGATGGGTTCCAAACGCAGCACGGACCGCATGCGTCGGCTCAGACATCGGCTCTATGCGGGGATGGCCGCCAACGGGGTCACCGGCGCACTCGCCGATGACCTATTCGCCAAACTGGCGGCCTTCGCCAACTATGGTTTTCCCGAGAGCCACGCGATGAGTTTCGCCCATCTGGTCTTCGCCAGCGCGTGGTTCAAGCGCTATCACCCGGCGGCCTTCTGCGCCGCGTTGATCAAGGCCCAGCCGATGGGTTTCTATTCAACACAGTCGCTTGTGGACGACGCCCGGCGGCACGGGGTGCGGGTGTGTCGACCGGATATCAACGCCAGCGGTGCGACCGCGACCCTGGCCAGCCCGGAGGTGCCGGGTGGGCCGCGCAACGGTCCGGGTGCTCCGCCCCGGCAATGGGGAATGGGGGGTCCGGTCGTTCGGTTGGGCCTCGGCGAGGTGCGCACCATCAGCGAGGTCCTCGCCGAACGCATCGAAGCCGAACGGTCGGCCGGTGGTCCATATCGGGACATGCGTGATCTGGCTCGCCGGCTCGCCTCGACCGGACAGCCATTGGCCACCGCGCATCTCGAAGCGCTCGCCACCGCCGGTGCGTTCGACTGCTTCGGTCTTCGCCGACGGGAGGCGTTGTGGGGAGCCGGGGTCGCCGCGCAGGAACGACCAGACCGGTTGCCCGGTGTCATGCCGGGGGAGGCCGCCCCCGCGTTGCCCGGCATGGACCGGATCGAGGAGATGGTCGCCGATATCTGGGCGACCGGCCTGTCACCCGACGCGCATCCGATCCAATTCGTGCGTCTTCGCCTGGAGCGACGCGGGGCGCGCGCGATCGACACCCTCCCCACCGTCGAAGACGGTGAACGGGTGCTGGTCGGCGGTCTGGTCACCCACCGGCAACGCCCGGCCACCGCGGGCGGCATCACCTTCATCAATCTGGAAGACGAGACCGGGATGCTCAACGTGGTGTGCTCGCCGGGGCTGTGGCAGCGCCACCGCAGGGTGGCTCGCTCCGCGGCAGCCCTGGTGGTGCGGGGTCGGCTGGAACGGGCCGACGGGGTGGTCAACCTCTGCGCGGACCGCCTCGAATCGCTTCCGGTGCCGACCCGTGGTCGGTCCCGGGATTTTCGGTGACCGGTGTCCACTCCGCACGAATTTTGAAGATCACCATGGGATAGGGTCCTCATGTCGCTTCCCGGAACGCCTCGACAGACCTGTCGAATCGGCAACACCGACTCGACGGGACGTCGTGACAGGGCTGACCGGTCGGCCACTTCGGCAGCCGACCAGGGTGATCATCCCCGCGAAACGGGCGAAGATCAGTCAGAACGCTGTTCTCAGCTGACGAGCCGCTGCTAACTTCCAGGTCGGATTAACCGCACCATGATGACCTTTTAGCGCGGCCTTGAGCCGCGGATGGCAGCAAAGCCTCATGCGGCGGTGTCTTCCGAATCAGTTCCACGGTCACCCCGGCTGAGAGGAAGTGACGAGTTCCTTGTCCCGGCCGCCACACTCCGGCACCGCAGTCACCGAGTGGCCCGAGCGACTGGCCCCGCTGAACAGCGTCGTCAGCCCGGCAGGCCGAAGCTCCCTGCCCACATCCGTCCCGGCCGCAGTTGATCTGCCGACACAGCGAGGCGCGGCGACCCGGTCGGCGACCCGCCCGACAACAACGCCGTCGGTCGTCGACGCTCACCCCACCACGGCCGAGGCGAGCGCGATGGTGGGCCGGCGCGGCAAAAAGCGTTATGCGCGCACCCTGCTCGTCGCCGATCTCGCCAGCGTTCTCGTGGCGGTGGCGTGTGGTTATCTGGCGCGTTTCGGCGATGAACATCCCGGCACCAACGTGCCATATCCGTTGGTGGGGCTTGCGCTCGTCTCGGTGTGGGCGCTCGTGTTGCGATTGACCCGGTGCTATGACGACCGGGTGCTCGGCTACGGAGCCGAGGAATATCGCCGAGTGGTCGGCGCCAGCCTCAAACTCGCCGGTGCCGTGGCGATCGTCGCCTATCTGGTCGACGCCCAGGTCGCCCGGGGCTTTCTCGCCTTCACTTTCATCGTCGGCACCGCCGCGTTGCCGGTGGGCCGATATCTCGCCCGGGCCGCACTGCGCCGGGAGCGTTTTCTCGACCGTGGCTGGGCCCGGCGGGTGCTGGTCGTCGGCGACGCGTCCCATGTCACCGAGCTCGTTCACCAGCTTCGCCGCGAGTGGTCCGCCGGATATCGGGTCGTCGGAGCCTGCATCCCCGAGGCCCTCATCGCCCCCGTGCCGCAACACCTCGACGGGGTCCCGGTCATCGGGTCGTTCCGCAATATCATCGAAACGGCTCGGGCAGTCTGTGCCGATACCGTCGCCGTCACCGGTTCGGCCGAGCTGACCGCCCGCCGGCTGCGGCGTCTCGGATGGCAGCTCGAGGGCACCGGCATCGATCTCGTGCTCGCTCCGGCATTGACTGACGTCGCGGGACCGCGCATTCACACAGCCCCGGTCGCCGGGCTGCCTCTCATTCACGTCGAGTCCCCCGAGTTCACCGGGGGCCGCAAAGCACTCAAGGGACTCGTCGACCGCACGTTGGCCTTCGTCGCCTTGGTGGCCACCGCTCCTCTCTTCGCGCTCATCGCGTTCGCGATCCGGATCGGCTCGCGTGGGCCCGTCTTTTTCCGTCAGACAAGGGTCGGTCAGTCCGGACGGGAATTTCAGCTCATTAAGTTTCGATCGATGGTGATCGACGCCGACGCCATGCTTTCGACGCTCTCAACCCACAACGAGACCGACGGCCCGCTGTTCAAGATGCGCAGCGATCCTCGGGTGACCCGGATCGGTGCGTGGCTGCGGTCGTGGTCGCTCGACGAGCTGCCGCAGTTGGTCAACGTGCTCATCGGCGACATGAGTCTGGTCGGCCCGCGCCCTCCATTGCCCACAGAGGTCGCCTGGTATGACCAGGATGTGGCCCGACGCCTGCTGGTCAAACCGGGCCTGACAGGGTTGTGGCAGGTGAGCGGCCGCTCGGACCTCTCGTGGGAGGACGGCATTCGGCTCGACCTCTACTACGTGGAGAATTGGTCGCTCGCAACCGACTGGGCGATTCTGTGGAAGACCATCGGTGCGGTGCTCGCACGCCGGGGAGCCTACTAACCCGAGGTCGCTGGCTCACACACGATAGGGTGGCCCGGTGGAGCGCAGGCACTCAGCAGCGTCGCACACCACGGCCCGCACCGCCGTGGTCTGGCAGGTGCTGCGAAGCGAGATCGACCACGCCGTCATCGACCGGCCCCACTTGTCCGTGATTGACGTTGGCGGCGGCACTGGCGGTTTCGCCGTGCCGCTCGCGCTGCGGGGGCACGACATCACCGTCATCGACCCGAGCCCGGACGCGCTCGCGGCGCTCGCGCGTCGTGCTGCGGAGGCGGGGGTCGGAGACCGCATCCGGGGTGTGCAGGGCGACGCGGACGCGCTGTCCGGGTTGGTGCCGTCGGGCGAGGCCGATCTCGTGCTCTGTCACAGCGTGCTTGAGGTCGTCGATGTCCCGGACCGGGTCGCCAGCGCGCTGATGGCGGCGCTCCGTCCGGGAGGCGCGGCGAGCGTGATTGTCGCGAATCGGGCGGCGGCGGTGCTCACCCGCGCGGTCGCCGGTCATCTCGACACCGCACTCGCGGTGTTGCGCGATCCGGCCGGCTGCGCGGGCGATCGCGACGTGGTGCGGCGACGGTTCGACACGGCTGCGGCGACCGATCTGTTGCGACGGGCGGGGCTCGCGGTGGAGCGGGTGCACGGGGTGCGGGTCGTCGTCGACATGGTGCCGGGCGAGGTGTTGGAGCGCGACCAGGAGTCCCTTATCGCGCTTGAGTTGGCGATCGCCGGGATTGAGCCGTTTCGCGATATCGCGTCGAAGCTGCATCTGCTCGCCCGCAGGCCGGTGGGGTCGGCTCCGCAGGCCTGAGGCGTGAAACTGTCTCCGGGAAGTGTCACCGCAGACGGTTAATCTGGCGGCATGGACTCACCCACCACCGGTGGTCCGCGCGCCGACGCGGGCCACGCGTCGGGCACGGTCCTGCATGTGGACATGGACGCGTTCTTCGCGTCTGTCGAGGTGCGTCGCCGCCCGGAGTTGCGTGGCCGCCCAGTGGTGGTGGGGGGTGTGGGGCCACGCGGGGTGGTGAGTTCAGCCAGTTATGAGGCGCGCAAATCGGGTGTTCGCAGTGCGATGCCGACGACGCGCGCGCGGCGGCTCTGCCCGGACGCGGTCTTTCTGCGTCCCGATATGGCGGCCTATGCCGAGGCTTCGCGCGCGATCATGGCGATCTTCGCGGATGTGACCCCGTTGGTGGAGCCGCTCTCGGTCGATGAGGCGTTTCTCGATGTGGCCGGTGCGGTGCGGCTGTTCGGTCCACCCCCGGCGATCGCCGCCCAGATCCGTGCGCGGGTGCGCGCCGAGCAGCGCCTCACGTGTTCGGTGGGTGTCGCGTCCACGAAGTTCATGGCGAAGCTCGCGTCCACCCGGTCGAAGCCCGACGGCCTGTTGGTGGTCTCCGATGACGAGGTCGTGCCGTTGTTGCATTCGTTGCCGGTCGACGCGTTGTGGGGGGTGGGGGAGCGCACCGCCGAGGTCTTGGCGCGGCTGGGTTTGCGCACGGTGGGACAGGTGGCGACCGCTCCGCTCCCGACGCTGCGGCGGGCCGTGGGCGAGGCGTCCGCGGCGCATCTGCATGACCTTTCGTGGGGCCGTGACCCACGGCGGGTGACGCCCCGCGTTCCGGAGAAGTCAGTCAGCGCCGAGACGACCTTCGAGGTCGACGTGACCGACCCGGAGTCGATCCGGCGTGCGTTGTTGAGTCTCGCCACGTCGGTGGGGGCTCGGTTGCGAGCGGGTGGCCACGCGGGTCGCACCGTGGCGATCAAGGTGCGGCTCGACACGTTTCAGACCATGAGCCGGTCCCGCACCCTGCCGACGTCGACGGACGTGGCGAGGGAGATCTTCGACACAGCGTGGGCGCTTTATCGGGTGCTCGGCCCGCGACAACCAATTCGTTTGATCGGGGTACGGGTGGAGGGGCTCACAAACGCAGGCCAGGCGCCCCGCCAACTGGCGTTGGGGGAGCGGGAGCACGGGTGGCGGGAGGCCGAGCGGGCCGTCGATGAGGTCGCCCGGCGGTTCGGGGCCGCAGTCGCGCCCGCGAGCCTGCTGAACAATCGCCCGACAGGATCCGACATTTCGCCCCGATCGGGCAGATCTCCCTCCGACTCGTCCGATCAGTGGGCAGAACGCGACGACGATCCGCTTTCCGACCCGCTGCCCCCCTCGTAGACTGAACTAGCGCGGCCGATCGGCCGCGCGCGGTCCGCTGACCCCGCAGGTGGGTCGGCCCAGGTTGGCCGGGAGGGGCGCCGTGCCGCTGTCCGAACACGAGCAGCGGCTGTTCGAGCAGATCGAGCGGTCGCTGGCCGAGGACCACAAGTTCGCCTCGGCTGTTCGATCCACCGATCCGCGGTTTCACGCTCGTCGACGGATCATTTTCGCCGGGGTGGCCGTGGTCGTTGGTCTCTGTGCGTTGGTCTTCGGTGTCGCCGGCAAGAACCCCCTGCTCGGCGTCGCCGGTTTCGTGGTCATGCTCGCCGCAGTCGCCGTCGCGATCCAGGCTGCCCGGCGTGGTCGTTATCCAGAACTGCGAGTGGTCGGCGGCACCACCAGCCGTCACGTTGGCTCTCGTCGGTCGTCGTTGATCGGCCGGTTGGAGGAGCGCTGGCGCCAGCGCCCTGAAGGCGATCGCTGACGCCGTCGTCCCACCGTGAGATCACCAACCGTGAGATCGCACCAACCGTGAGATCGCACCTGCCGCCAGACCCCACCCCCGTGACTCCCCCGAACCCCACTCCGTCACCGGTGTAGCGACGTCTGGTCAGCCGCGCCGAGCCAGCAGTCGCAACGGGTTCGCCGCCCGCATCGCGGCACGCCACCGCAGACCGGCCCGAGCCGTGCGGTCGGCCCATCGTCCGCGTGTGTCGCGCCACCGGTTGAGAGTCGATCCCGGCAGCAGTGCCGCCGTGATTCGCTGGCGTCGGGTGGCTCGTTGACGGAGGTGGTCGCGGAGGCGCCGCACGGCGGGCGCGAGGGGACCAGCCTCCAACGGCGAGCGGGCATAGCAGGCGAATTCCTCTGCGCGGGCGAGCAGGTCGACCTGCTCACCCGCCGAGGAGGGCAGCCCGTCGAGCGCGTTGATCCACGCGGCGGTGGCGCGCGGTGTCAGTGCCGGATCGGCGGCGACGTCATAGTCCACGAGGGTGTCGAGGAGTTCGGCCCAGGCGAGATGTGCCGCGATTCGCCGATCGTCGGCGGGGTTCGGGTCCCGGACGTCGCCGTGCCGGGCGGGGTGAGACGCGGACTCGGTCGAGGTTCGGCCGTGGCGGACCGAGTGGCGGGCGCCCCGGATGAGTCGACGCCGTCGCAACGCGGTCCGCTGCAGTGCCGGGGCGAGCAGCAAGGCGATGAGTCCCAGAGCGATCGCGACACCCGCGAACCACCACGGGCTGGTGCCGCCGGAGGCGCCCCCGTCTCCGGCCGCACCAGCCGCTTCGAGTTCGTCGGTCCGGTCGTCGGCCGATCTCTGCGGTGCTGGGGTGGCCGAGTTCGGCCGGTCGACCTCCTCCGGTTCTCCACCGGGGTCGGGTGCGGCGGGGTCCGGCGCCCACGCGGTCGAGACCGACCCGGTGACGGAGCTCGGCGGGGTCGGGTCGAACGGCACCCAACCCAGTGACGGGAAATAGACCTCGGTCCACGCATGAAGATTGAAGTTGGTGAGGACGGTCGGAGCGTTTCCGGACAAGGCACCCCGGGTGAAGCCGAACGCGACGCGGGCGGGATAACCCGCGGCGCGCACCAGCCAGGCCATGGCCGCTGCGTATTGCACGCAGTAGCCAGCCTTCTTGTCGAGAAAGGAGACGATCGCCGTCGTGCTGGTTCCGTGGTCGGCCCGAACCCGATAGCTGAATCCGTTCTCCGGGCTGAAATGATCATAGATCGCCCGAACGCGGTCGTATTCCGTGGACTTGCCCTTGGTGAGTCTGTGCACGAGGTCGCTCACCTCGGCGATCGGCGGCACCTCGATGAGACTGCGGCCCAGGGCGCTCGGCTCCGTGGACGCGTCGGCCTTGCGCAACGCCGCTGGCGTGAAACTGACGTCGGCGAAGTCGATGTCATAGGTGGATCCAGTGGCCCGTGACCGTCGGGAGAAGAGCTCGTCGGAGAGCGGGTCGAACAGCCAGTTGTCGTCGAGCCCCTGTGCCCTGGTGACATGTTGATAGGCGGGAGCGAAACCCATGTCCAGATCGATGGCGGTGATCGTGGCGTGATATGGCTTGATCGTCACGCCGTTGGCCTGTGTGGGGACGGTTCCTGGGATGTCTTGGTCGAGCCGGATTCCGGAGCTCGGTGGGTCGCTGGTGAATCCGGAGACACTGACCTTGTCGGCGACGGCGAGGCGCAGATAATAGGGGGTCGGGTCGTCGGTGCTGATCCGCACCATGTCGATGACCCGGTCCCGGTTGAGCTCACCGCTGAGTCGGGCGAAGAGGTCCACCGATGTGCCGCCACGTCCACCGCCGCGACCACCGGGCAGGTCACCCGTACCAAATGTGTCAATGAGCCCCGATGTCATGCCCGGCACGCCTAGGGGCAGCAGCAGTGCCACGACGATTCCGATGAGGCCCAATCGGCGGCCGGCAGCCGACAGCGGGGAGGATTCCCAGCCCGCGATATCGCGGCCCTCTCCGTCATAGCGGCGGCCGAAGTGGCGTACCCGATCGATGTTTTCTGCGGCGAGCAGCCACAGATAGCCGGTCGCGGCGAACAGAAACGGCACGAATGACAGCCGCTCGGGCAGCACCGCGACCGGCACCGAATAGACGGCGAGCATCGGCAGTCCGGCGAGAGCCGGCCGGTGCAGTCCAACGGCGAAGAAGTCGACCACGATCGCCACCACGCCGATTCCGACCGTGGAGAGCAACAGCAACCCGGGGCGGTCGGGCACCGGCACGGATTCGGAGCGGATCTGCCCGCCGGCTTGGCTGAGGAGTTCGGTGAGGTGACGCAGCGTCGTCCCGGTGGGGATTACCCGGGCGATCTCGCCTCCGCTGGGGAAGACGATAGTCAGATACCACACCAAGGTGCCGCACGCCGCGACCACCTGTGTCCACACCGGACCCCGGATGTGTCGCACGAGTCCAGCGGTCAACGAGGTGGTGAGGACGGCGCCGACGACATAGCCGACCCACGACATGGAGACGAAGATGGCGCCCAGCGGCGCGGCGGTCAGCAGCGTCGCGATCGCCGCGACGAGGGTCATCCACTTGCTGCGAGCCATCACACTGGTCCTTTCCCGGCCGGGGCGGCGAGGGTCTCAGCCATGGCCGCGCGCACCGCGAAACCCTGATTTCCCCGACCGACCCGCGGCCACAACGCCGGCAGAGACGCGCCGTGGTCGGCCCGGATCACTCGCCACCCGGCGCGGATGAGCCCGAGCTCGGCGGCCGCCTGATCGGCGTCGGTCTCCGTTCGCACCGAGGAGCTCAATGGCAGCCAGGTCAACGAGTCGATGAGCAGTGCCACGCAGGTGCTGTTTCCGGTGCGCAACGCACCGAGTGCGGTGACCTCCGCCGGCCCGAGGTCGCCGAGCACCGCGATGATCAGCCCGCCGTCGGGGCGTCGACGGATGTTGTTGGCGAGCGCCTCGATGGTGTGTGCCGCCGAAACCGTGGCGTCGGCGAGGCAGTCGAGCATGGTGAGGTCGGCGTCCCGGTCGGTGGCGTCGATGTCGATGCCACCCCCGGTGACCAGCCGCACTTTATATCCGCTGCCACGCAGGTGCGTCACGATGCTGGCGGCGGCCGACACGGCCCATTCGAAACTCGAGGCCGGTCCCTCGCCGCGGTGGCCCTGTCGTCGGGTGTCGAGCACGACGGTGGCGCGGTTCTCCCAGGGCTGCTCCTCTCGGCGCACCATGAGCTCGCCGACGCGTGCGGTGGAGCGCCAGTGCACTCGCCGCAGATCGTCGCCGTGCCGATAGTCCCGGGTCGCCGCGTCGTCCTCGCCGTGCACGGCCACCGACCGGGTGCGGCTGTCTCCGCCACCGGCGTGGTCGCCGTCGATGCGCGCCGCAGGCAGCGCGACGATCTGGGGCAGGACGGTCAGTTGGTCGGCGGTGGTGAATGAGCGGGTGAGCTCACACAATCCGAACGGGTCGGTGAGGCGCACCACGAGCGGGCCGACCTGATAGCGGCCCCGTAGAGCGGCGTGCGCCGTGTAGGCGACGGTGCTCATCCGTTGCCCGCCGAGGCGCTCCAGCACGAGTCGGGGCCGGGTGCCCAGCGCATAGGGCAGCCGGTCTTCGAGCAGGAGGGTGCCGGTCGGCAGTCGAGAGAGGTTGGACAGCTGAAGCAGGATTCGTGCCGACACCCCGGCCGGCACCCGGCTCGGCTCGATGGTGCGGGTGCAGGACAGTCGATATCGGCTCTGCCCGACATAGGCCGCGGCGAGCAGGGGCAGCGCGGTGAGCAGGACGGCGACCCGCAGCAGGTCTCCCTCGCCGAGCACGAACGCCGAAAGGGCTGCGGCGGCACCCGCGGCGAAGAAGGACCTGCCCCGGGTGGTGAGTCCCCGCAGCCCTTGGCGCATCGTCATCGCCTCCGGCCGTCGTGTCCCGCCGAGCCTCGGTCGCCGGGGATCGGCAGTCGGCGCACGAGGTCGGCGACGATGGCGTCGGTGGTGCGCCGGCCGAGTTGTGCTTCGGCGGTCGGGATGACGCGATGGGCGAGCACCGCGACGGCGAGGTTCTGCAGGTCGTCGGGGGCGACATAGTCTCGGCCGTCGAGCGCCGCGACGGCCCGGGCGGTGCGCAGCAGTTGCAGAGAGGCCCGAGGCGAGGCGCCGAGACGCAGGTCGGGGGACTCTCGGGTCGCGGTGATGATGTCGATGGCGTATTGCTTCGCCGCCTGCGACGCGTGCACGTCACGCACGGCGGCGATCATGTGTCGCACGGTGGTCGAGTCGGCGACTGGGCGCAGGTCGTCGAGCGGGTCATGGGCGCTGTGGGCGTCGAGCATGGCGAGCTCGGCTTCGGCATCGGGATATCCGATGGCGATTCGGGCGGTGAAGCGGTCGCGTTGCGCCTCCGGCAGGGGATAGGTGCCTTCCATCTCGATCGGGTTCTGGGTGGCGATCACGATGAACGGCTGGTGCAGCACGTAGGTGACTCCGTCGACGGTGACCTGCCGCTCTTCCATGCATTCGAGCAGCGCCGACTGGGTCTTCGGTGACGCCCGGTTGATCTCGTCGCCGACAACGACGTTGGCGAAGATCGCGCCGGGTTTGAACTCGAAGTCGCGGGTCTCCTGGTTATAGACGCTGACCCCGGTGACGTCGCTGGGCAGCAGGTCGGGGGTGAACTGGATGCGTCGGACGGTGCAGTCGATGGAGCGGGCCATCGCCTTGGCGAGTTTGGTCTTGCCGACCCCGGGAACATCCTCGATGAGCAGGTGTCCTTCGGCCAACATCACCGCGAGGGCGAGTCGCACGGTGGCGTTCTTTCCCTCGATGACGTGCTCGATGTTGGCCACGATGGCGTGGGCGCTGGCAGCGAATTCACCAGAGTGCAGCATCGCCCCGACCCCGTTTCTCGTGTCGTGCGGTGTGGTCACCGACCCTCCTCAATGCTCGTGGCGCACCGCACCGCCTTCGGGCGGTGTCACGCAGCAGCGCATCATCAGGCTAACGAAATTGGTGCGCGGTTCCCACCCGCCGGGGCGATTCGGCCACCAGACCTGGTCAGCGTGTGCGAATGGCGGATCGCGGCCGTCGGTGATTGGGCGATAACGTCGACGGTCATGCGGACGTTGCCGGTGCGCGACGAACTCTTTCTTCTCGCTCACGACGATGCGGGGCGGATTGTCGCCGATGAGCAGGGGCTCAATGTGGCACTCGCTGGCGCGGCATTGATTGATCTGCTGGTGATGGGGCGGGCCGGCGTCGAGGAGGGGCGCCTCGTCGTGCACGATCCGCCACCGCCTGGTGACGCAGAGGTTGATGCGCTGGTTGCGGCGATCATCGCGAATACCGCGCCATGCGGCCCGCGGGCGTGGGTGAGCTGGATTTCGCCCGGAGCCTACGATCGGATTTCGCAGGTGCTTGAGGAGGCGGGGCGGATTCGTCGGGTGGCCGACCGCCGTTTCGGGTTGCTGCCGCGGCGCCGGTGCTGGCCGGTCGATTCCACAGACCTTGTCCGGGTACGCGCGAAGCTGCGTTTCGCCATCTGTTCGTCGGCGCCGGTGGACCCGGCGACGGCGGCGCTGTGCGACTTGGCCGCAGTGCTGCGGTTGTCGTCGGTATTGCTGCTCAACCAATCGGAGAGCGCGGTTGTGACTGCGCTGCGTGACGTTGGCGCCGCCGGCGACCCGATCGCGCACCAGGTCGTGGCCACCGTTGAGTCGGTGATGACGATGGCGTCATATCGATAGTCAGCCGGTCTATGTCAATATTCGGGCCTTTTTATGTGATTGAAATCGCAGCGAGGTTTGCGAGTCGATAACGAAACACATCAAAAGTTGGCAATGTTGCCGTTGTTTACTTTACTGGTCTCTTCGGGGCGGCCATTGTCGCTCGTCGTTGTTCGATCGCGTGAGCCTTGCGGGGCACAGCCATGGGTTCACGCGCGTCAAGCCATTGGGGGCTGAATGAAATTACGTCGAATACCGGTGAACCTGTCTCGGGCTCACCGGCGCCGTGCGATCGGCATCGCCACCGCTGCGGTGGCGTGCCTGGCCATCATTCCGGTGGTGTCCAACGCGTCGGCCAATGAGATCACCAAGGGTGCGCCGGTCAGCCACGAACACGGCGACACACTCACCAACTACGACTCGCGTCGCGACGCCAATCCGCGTGGTCCGCTCGCGGCCCGCCGGGCCGCGTTGGCGGCGCAGCCTCAGGCCGGAGTGGTCAGGCTGCGGCAGTCCCTCGGCTCGCAGGCCATTGTGGAGATCGATCCGGTCACCGCGACCGCCCGCACGGTGACCCGTCTCGACGGCTTCCTCACCAAGCCGAGCAAGAGTTCGCCGACCACGGTGGCGCTCAACTTCATTCGCGCGAACACCGATGTCTTCGGGCTCGACGCCACCGAGGTTCGCGCGTTGAAACTCCGCAAGGTCTATACCGACATCGAGGGAACCCGGCACCTCAGCTTCGTGCAGACGGTCGGCGGCGTCCCGGTCTTCGGCAACGGCGTCAAGGCTCACGTGGCCAAAGACGGGCGACTCATTCAGGTCGACGGGGCTCCGGTCGCGACGCTGCCGGCGAGCATCTCGGCGCCGAAGCTGTCCGCGTCGCAGGCCCGCGCGGCCGCGGTCACCGACACGTTCGGCGACTCGACGGCGTCGGTGCGCGCCGAGCGTTCCGACGCGGCCCGCACCACGGAGTTCACCGGCGGCGACCGGGCGCAGCTCGTCGTCTTCAAGACCCCGGACAGCCTGCGGCTGGCCTGGCAGACGATCACGATGAAAGAGGGCTATCTGCACGTCGTCGACGCGCAGACCGGTCGGGTGCTGCTGCGGCAGAGCATCGTCGCCAAGGACACCGGCACCGCGTGGGAGAATGCGCCCGGCGCGCCGCGTGGCGGGGTCGCCCACACCTACAGCTTCTCGAACAAGGGGTGGCTGCCGGGCAACTCACAGACGCTCAACGGCAACGTCGCCCACGTCTATCTCGACCTCAACGACAACAACGCGGTCGACCAAGGCGAAGAGGTCGGGCCGTCCGCGCCCCGTTCGTTCAAATACCCGTTCACGCCTTTCATGCAGGCGGGCTGCTCCAAGGCGTTCCCCTGCGCCTGGGACCCGACGGTGGCGAACTCGTGGCAGACCAACGCCAAGCAGAACGCCACCCAGATGTTCTATTTCCTCGGCGCCTACCACGACCACCTGAAGGTTCCGCCGATCGGCTTCAACCGCGCGGCGGGCAACTTCGACGCCCGCGACGGTGACGCGGTCGAGGGCAACGCGCTCGACGGCGCCAACAGCACCGGCAAGGGCCTGCCCGACAGTTTCCACGTCGACAACGCGAACATGTCGACTCCGCCGGACGGCATCGCGCCACGGATGCAGATGTATCTGTTCGGTGATCCGGCGGCCCCGGCCGACGACCCGTTCATCGCGGGCAACTCCGGCGACACGGCGGACATCGTCTATCACGAATACACTCACGGCCTGTCCAACCGTCTCGTCGTCGACGCCAACGGTGTGTCCACCCTGGGCAACATCCAGGCCGGTTCGATGGGCGAGGGCTGGAGCGACTGGTACGCCCTGGACCTGCTCGCCAAGCAGCGTCACATCATCGACACCGCGGCCCCCGGTGAGGTTCGGGTTGGTCAGTACATCGGTGGCGGTCAGGACCTCATCCGCACACAGCCGATCGACTGTCCGGTCGGGACCACCTCGACCCGGTGCCCCGGCGCCGGTTCGGCCGGTCCCGGCGGCTACACCTACGGCGATTTCGGCAAGATCTTCGCTGGCCCCGAGGTGCACGCCGACGGCGAGATCTGGGTGGAGACACTGTGGGACCTGCGCACCGCGCTCGGCTCCCGCACGTCCGAGTCGCTCGTGACCCGGGCGATGGAGCTCAGCCCGGCCAACCCGTCGTTCCTCGACATGCGCAACTCGATTCTCACCGCCGACCTTGTGGTCAACAAAGGTCGCAACCAGAAGAAGATCTGGAAGGTCTTCGCGGCTCGCGGCATGGGCTGGTTCGCCGGCTCGATCGACGGCGACGACGTCGCCCCGGTGGAGGACTTCTCTCTGCCGCCGGCGGCCAACACCCCGCGTGGCACCGTGACGGGCACGGTTGTCGACGCCGACAGTCACACTCCGATCGCGGGCGCGGTGGTCGCCTTCGGCGGGCACAACTCCGGCTTCGCCGGTGACTACGCCGCCACCACCAACGGTCAGGGCGTCTACACCATCACGGGTGTCCTGCCCGGCACCTATCCCAAGGTGTTCGGCCGGTCGGCGGGTTATGACCCGATCGCCCGGACCGTCTCGGTCGGGTCCGGGTCGACCACCCTCGACTGGGCACTGCGCCGCGACTGGGCGGCGGCCGGCGGAGGTGCCGCGATCACCTTCTCCAACGGTGACGACTACACCGACTATGGCTGCGGGCCGGGCGCGCTCATCGACCAGTCCCAGGGGTCGGGGTGGAGCACCGACGCGGCCTACACCAACGGCGTCATCGCTCCGCGCAGCGTCGTGGTGAAGCTGCCGGTGGCCGTGAACATCGCCGAGCTGCAGATCAACCCGTCCAACACCTGTGGTGACGGCGGCAGCTCCTCGACCGGGGACTATTCGGTGGAGACCTCGGCGGACGGCACGACGTGGACCGTCGCCTCGGTGGGTCACTTCGGGGTGTCGGATCGCAGGATGCACGCGGTGGCCCTCACCGCCGGATCGGCCGGTGTGCAATACATCCGCTACACGATGAAGGGCACCCAGGTCGGCGAGGCCGGCGGAAACCCGGCCGACTGCCCGGCTGCCGGGTTCAGCGGCTGTGTCTATGTCGACTCGGTGGAGCTGGCCGTCTACGGCACCAAATAGTTGATCATGATGCGGCGTTCGGGTCGTTGACTCGCCCGCCGATGCGGATCCGCTGAGCACAACCGCTGGGCCGCCACCGCTGCATGTTGCGGTGGTGGCCCAGCGCTGTCCGCGCTGGCGGGCGCATCGGCGCTATCCCCGGTGCGGGCCGCCGGCCCGGCGCGATAGACTCACCGTCATGACCAGGGCCCTGCCGCTCCTTAGCGAGCCGTGCTGACGCGACAACCGGCGACAGCACGGCGACCCCTCCTGTGTGAGGGGTTTTTTCATGCCCGGCGACGGCCTTGATCACCGATTGACCAGACGAAGAGGTGGCGCAGATGAGCGAGAAGACCGACACCCCCGGCGATATCCCGCCCCACCGCTACACCGCCGCGCTCGCCGGTGAGATCGAGTCGCGGTGGCAGGACCGGTGGGAGGCCGACGGCACGTTCCGAGCCCCGAACCCCACGGGGGCGCTCGCCGATCCAGACCACCCCCGCGCCGGCGCCGAGAAGCTCTTCGTCCTGGACATGTTCCCCTATCCGTCGGGCGATGGCCTTCACGTGGGGCATCCGCTGGGATATATCGGCACCGACTGTTTCGGCCGGTTTCAGCGCATGGCGGGCCGCAATGTGCTGCACGCGATGGGTTTCGACGCCTTCGGGCTGCCGGCCGAGCAATACGCGGTGCAGACCGGCCAGCATCCGCGGGTGACCACCGAGGCGAACATCGCCGTCTATCGGCGGCAGTTGCGTCGTCTGGGCATGGCCTATGACGATCGCCGATCGGCCACGACGATCGACGTCGACTTTTACCGGTGGACGCAGTGGATCTTCCTGCAGGTCTTCAATTCCTGGTACGACGTGGACCAGCGCCGGGCCCGTCCCATCGCGGAGCTGGTCGGCGAGTTCGAGTCGGGAGTGCGGCCGGTGCCGGACGGGCGGGATTGGGCCGGTCTGGACCCGGTGAGCCGCAGGCGCATCGTCGACGACCACCGGTTGGCCTACGTCAGCCAGGCGCCGGTGAACTGGTGTCCCGGGCTGGGCACGGTGCTCGCCAACGAAGAGGTGACGGCCGACGGTCGCAGCGAGCGGGGCAACTTCCCGGTCTTCGCGCGCAACCTGACCCAGTGGATGATGCGCATTACGGCGTACGCGGATCGGCTCTTGGACGACCTGGACGGGTTGGACTGGCCCGAGCCGATCAAGTCGATGCAACGCAACTGGATTGGTCGGTCCACCGGCGCGCACATCGATTTCGCCACCCCAGCCGGCCCGGTGCGCGTGTTCACCACGCGCCCCGACACCGTCTTCGGCGCCACCTATCTAGTGCTGGCGCCGGAGCACGAACTGGTGGAGGCGCTCGCCCCGGCGGACTGGCCGGAGTCGACTCAACCATCGTGGACCGGGGGTCACGGCGATCCGCGGGCGGCCATCGCGGCCTATCGAGACGTCGCCGGGGCCAAGACCGAGGTCGAACGCACCGCGGATGCCAAGGAGAAGACCGGGGTCTTCACCGGCGCCTTCGCGACCAACCCGGCCACCGGTGCGCAGATCCCGATCTTCATCGCCGACTATGTGCTCGCGGGCTATGGCACCGGCGCCATCATGGCGGTGCCCGGGCAGGACGAGCGCGACTGGCAGTTCGCCGAGGTCTTCGGCCTGCCGGTGATCCGCACGGTCCGGCCGCCGGACGACTTCGTCGGCGAGGCATACGTCGGGGAGGGGCCGGCGATCAACTCGACCGCGCCGGACGGGTTCAGCCTGGACGGGCTGGAGATCGCGGCCGCCAAGGCGAAGATCATCGCATGGTTGGAGGCCCGGGGGGTCGGGCAGGCCGCGATCACCTATCGCCTGCGTGACTGGCTGTTCAGCCGCCAGCGTTATTGGGGCGAACCGTTCCCGATCGTCTATGACGAGCATGGCATGCCGGTGGCGGTGCCCGAATCGATGCTGCCTGTTGTGCTGCCCGAGGTCGCAGACTTCTCTCCGCGCACATTCGACCCAGATGACCCCGACACCTCACCGGAGGCGCCGCTGTCGGCGGCGCGTGACTGGGTCGAGGTCGAGCTCGATCTGGGTGACGGGCCCAAGCGCTACACGCGCGAGACCAACACCATGCCGCAGTGGGCTGGTTCGTGCTGGTATGAGCTGCGTTATCTGGACCCGCGCAACGAGTCGTCCTTTGTGGATCCTGAGAATGAGCGGTATTGGATGGGGCCCCGCACGGAGAGCGACTGCGGCGGCGTGGACCTCTATGTCGGTGGCGTCGAGCACGCCGTGCTGCACCTGCTCTATGCCCGCTTCTGGCACAAGGTCCTGCATGACCTGGGCCATGTCTCGTCGGTGGAGCCGTTCCGGCGATTGTTCAACCAGGGCTACATCCAGGCGTACGCCTATGTCGACGCGCGCGGAATGCACGTGCCGGCCGAGGAAGTGACCGAAGTGGACGGTCAGTATTACTGGCAGGACCAGGTGGTGCGCCGCGACTATGGCAAGATGGGCAAGTCGCTGAAGAACGTCGTCACTCCCGACAACATGTGCGCCTCCTATGGGGCGGACACCTTCCGGGTTTATGAGATGTCCATGGGGCCGTTGGACGTCTCTCGGCCGTGGGAGACCCGGGCGGTCATCGGAGCGCAGCGATTCCTGCAACGGGTGTGGCGCCTGCTCGTCGACGAGAACACCGGAGCCAGCCGCGTCATCGAGGCAGAACTGCGCGAACCGATCGCCCGCGCCCTGCACCGCACCATCGACGGAGTGCGCGCCGACATGGCCGCGCTGCGCCTCAACACCGCTATCGCCAAGCTGATCACGCTGGTCAACGACGCGACCCCGGCGACCACGGCCGGCACCCCCCGTGCGTTGGCCGAACCGCTGGTGCTCATGGTGGCGCCTTTCGCCCCGCACCTGGCCGAGGAACTGTGGGGACGCATGGGGCACGACGAGACCCTCACCTATCACCCGTATCCCACGGCCGATCCGGCACTGTTGGTGATCGAGTCGGTCACCTATCCCGTGCAGATCAACGGCAAGGTGCGCGGGCGGATCATGGTTGACCCGGCCGCCGACGAGGACCAGGTGCGAGCCGCGGCCATCGCCGAGGTCGCCGGGCTTCTGGGCGGTCAGGAACCACGCAAGGTCATCGTCGTGGCGGGACGAATGGTGAGCATCGTCGTGTGAGGCGACGATCCGCGACGTCGGGTCACCGGGCCAGTCGACAAAGTTGGTCCGGGTCCGGCAAACCGCCACCGGGGTGCGGCGGCGGTCGTTAGGTTTTCCTCAGTGGGCAGCGTTCGGCCAGGGGGGTCCGAACACCTGCGTCGAGGGGGGAAATCACGATGACGATGACTTCCGTGCCGACGGTCGCCGTGCCGACCGTTGGATCCGCCGTACCCGTCCCGATCGCGGCCTATCCGCCGCCACACCTCACGCCGTATGGGTTCTTGGGTGATATCGCTGGTGCGGTGTTGCCTTCGGCGGGTCGTGCGTTGGGTGGGATGTTTGGGCATCAGCAGTTGGGTCAGCAGTTGGGTGGTTATGCGGGGCAGTTGGCGCAGCGGTTCAGTCCGTGGGAGGCCGGTCCGATGATGGCGCCGATGGCTGTTGGGCCGGTTGGTGTCGGGCCGCAGATTACGCCGTATGGGTTCTTGGGTGATATTGCTGGTGCGGTGTTGCCGACGGCGGGTCGTGCGTTGGGTGGGATGTTTGGGCATCAGCAGTTGGGTCAGCAGTTGGGTGGTTATGCGGGGCAGTTGGCGCAGCGGTTTAGTCCGTGGGAGGCCGGTCCGATGATGGCGCCGATGGCTGTTGGGCCGGTTGGTGTCGGGCCGCAGATTACGCCGTACGGGATTTTGGGTGATATTGCTGGTGCGGTGTTGCCGACGGCGGGTCGTGCGTTGGGTGGGATGTTTGGGCATCAGCAGTTGGGTCAGCAGTTGGGTGGTTATGCGGGGCAGTTGGCGCAGCGGTTCAGTCCGTGGGAGGCCGGCCCGGTGGTCGACCCGATGCAGGCCGGATACGCGCAACAGGTTCTCGCCCAGCAGCAGGCCCTCGCCATGCATCAGGCCCAGCCCGAGATCGCGCCTTATGGCATTCTCGGTGGGGCGATCGGCAACTTCCTCGGCGCCGCAGGTGGTCGCGCGATCGGCTCCTATTTCGGCAACCGGGGGCTCGGCGAGACGATCGGCCGCACAGCCGGCAGTTTGCTGGGCGGCATAATCCCGCTCGGGGTGCAGCCATACGGCGTGCAGCCGTTCGGGGCGCAACCGGTCGGCTGGGGCGTCCCGCAATACGGCGTGATCTGAGGCCCACGGTGACCTACTACGACTATCAGACCATGTCGGCGGCGCCCGGATATGCGGCGTTTGGACATGACGTGGCGATGGCGGGGCAACCCGCCACCCTCGTCGCGTCGGCTCCGACAAGTCCGGAGTGGACGATGTCGCCGTCGGCCCCGTCCGCAGCCTCGACGGAGGCGCAGCGGCAACAGGCCGCGGCGGCACTGCAGCGCTGCTATCGCTGGTTGGAGACGGCCGTTCCGGTAGTGCCGGAGACGTCTCGGCTGGCCACCGCACTGGTCACCGCTGTGCAGCAATATCAGGCACAGCAATACGACGCCTGCCTCGCGCAGATCGTCGCGGTGATCCAGACCGCCCGGCAGCTTCGGCTCGCCGTGCCCGCGCTGCCGCCGTTGTGACATGAGCACGACAACGCGCGACACGGCCGGGCCCGCCGATGGCGGGCCCGGCCCCCAGCGCTATCTCATCGGTTCCAGCGACGAACCGCTGCTCGCCGTCGTCACCGAACTGTTGTCAGGCGACCTGCGGGTGCGGGCTCTGCGGGCACCCGCGTCGGGGGTGCTAGCGGTGGAGGCCGACCCGAGCGTCGTCGATGAGTTGCGCGACCGGTTCGGCGACCAGTTGGTGATCGAGCCGGATGTCGAACTGGAGATGTCGTCGCAACCCGTTCCGCCGGATGAGCCCACCATCGGATGACCCGCGATCACCTGGGCGGCGTCAGCCTGAAGGGAAAACGTGATGGAGAAGAACAAACCAGAGGAGCACCGCTCGTCTTCGGAACCGACCAGACCCCACCGCGATGGCGGCGCCCCCGGCGCCGGCTCGCGAGGCACGGGATCGCACGGTCGCCGCGGTGCGGCGACGCGGCCCGTCGGGCCGCGTCGGGAACGCTATCTTGTCGCGCCGCTGCCCGCGGAATTCCTGCCGTCGGGTCTTGGCCCCGACTTCGTTCCACTCGAACCGGCGATGTTGGTCGATCAGATCAACGCTGATCCAACCACGCAACTGGTGCGGGTCGTGCCGAGCCGGTCGCGCCAGCTCACGGCCTTCGGCAACGACCCCGTCGCGGCACCGTTCCCCGACGTCGTCGTGGTCGAGATGGACGCTGACCGGGCGGCGATGTTCGCCGCGACGCCCCTGCTGCACATCGAGCCAGACCAGTCGTTGCACTACAACGATCCCGGCCCACTCGACCAATTCCAGACGCCGGACCCGGGACTCGTGCCGCTGGGCGAGACCGCCGAGATCGTCATCGAGGTGCTCGGCGGCGGCAAACCGCTCGAGGGCGCCGAGATCTTCGTGCTGAGCAACACATTTCCGGTGCGCGGCACCACCGGTGCCGACGGACACGCCAGCCTCGCCGTGCCGGCCGACGCGCTCGGAAACGTGACCGGTCTCTATGTCAAACCCAAGTTCGACCACTGGAGCGCCTGGCACACCCGGCCCCAGTTGGTGCCCGGTGAGGTCAACTCGGTCGAATGCACACCACTGTCGGAGACCTTCAACGGATTCCCGACAACCAAGGAGCTCGACAGCTGGGCTCGGCGGGTGATGCGATTCGACGCGCTGCCTCCGACGTTTCGCGGTGACGGTGTCAAAGTGGCGATCATCGACTCAGGGGCGGCGGTCGACCACCCCGACCTCACTGGACGGTTCGCCGGGGGACGTGACATCACCACTCAGACCGACGACGGGTGGAGAGTCGACGAACTCGGCCACGGCTCGCACTGCGCCGGGATCATCGGCGGCCGCGACACCGGGGTCGGCGTGCTTGGCATCGTTCCCGAGGCCGAACTGCACTCCTGCAAAGTGTTTCCCGGTGGCCGGTTCAGCGACCTCATCGAGGCGCTCGACTATTGCATTGAGCACGACATCGACGTGGTCAACCTGAGCTTGGGCAGTGCGCAACCGTCGGAACTCGTGGCACGCAAGGTTGAGCAGGCCAGGCAAGCCGGCGTGGCATGCGTCGTGGCGGCCGGCAACTCGGCCGGGCCGGTCTCCTTCCCGGCGTCGATGCCGAGTGTGCTGGCCGTCGCCGCAATCGGAAAGCTCGGGGAGTTCCCGCCGGAGAGCTATCACTCGACGCAGGTCTCGGGTGCTCCCACGGCCGACGGATTCTTCTCGGCGAAGTTCACCTGTTTCGGACCTGAGATCGACGTCTGCGCTCCAGGCGTGGCGATCGTCTCGTCAGTGCCGCCGGCCAACTACGCGGCGCTCGACGGCACCTCCTTCGCCGGTCCGTGCGTGGCGGGGCTCGCGGCGTTGGTGCTCGCGCACCATCAGGATTTCCGTGGACCGTTCCAACTCCGCAACGCGGCGCGGGTCGATCGGCTCTTCGAGATCATCCGGTCGAGTTGCCGTCCACTGCCCTTCAGTGACCCGGGACGTGGCGGCGCGGGGCTGCCGGATGCGGCGGTCGCGGTGGGGCTGCTGCCGTCGCAGCCGGCCGCGCCGGTGCCGGCCGGGCTGACTCCGACACAACCGTCGATGGGTCACATCGCGATGCCGGTCGGTGCGGGAGCGGCCGGAATGCCTGGCATCGCCGGTCCGGGGGTTCCGATAGGGATGCCGGGCATGCCGATGGCGGGAGTGCCGATGGCGGGGATGTTCCCGCCCATGCAGGGGATGTTCCCGCCCATGCCGGGCGGCTATTTTCCGGGCCTTCCATGGGGGATGACCTTCGCCCCGGTCCCCATGCCCGGATTCGCCGGCGCGGGAATCGGAATGTACGCACCGCAGAGCGCCGGATTCCCTACGATGTGGCCATCCGGGGCGCCGCTCGCGCCGGCCGGTGCGTCACCGACCGCCGCGCCCAGTTCGCCGTCCGGTCAACAGCCGTCCGGTCAACAGTCATCCGGGCGCAACGGTTCGGGGCGCCCGTCGGATGGGGCGGGGCGTGCCGCGGAGAGCGACGAGGCATTGGCGACATTGCGGGCCGCGCTGCGAGCGGCGGGCCTGCTGTCGGTCACCGAATCGGAGGCCACCGGCGTGCGCTGAAGACGGATGGTGATCGTGGTCGATCGCACCGGTGTCAGCCGGCGTGATCGACCACGATCAACCTGGGCTGCGCGGCTGGCGTCCGACGCCTCGCCCGCAGCCTCGCCCGCAGAATCAGTCCCCCCGCGAGTGCGACACCGGCGAGCAACGGTGCGGTGGTGAGCCAGGTGGGGTCGGTGTGTCGCCCGACGGCAGCCCCAAGCACGGCATAGCTGATCGCCGACGGGATGGTCGCGATCAACGTTCCCCAGGCGTAGTGCCATGGCCGAACACCGGACGACCCGTACGCGTACCCGATGAGTCCATAAGGCCCCAGCGGGGTCGCGCGCACCGCCGCCACGGCGAGGACACCCTCAGTGGAGATCCATCGGTCGATGCGACGCCAGCGTCGGCCGATCGGCCCGTGTTCGCGGCGGGCCATGAAGTCGCGGCCGAGCCATCGCCCGGCCGCGAAGGTCGCGGCCGCCGCCGTGAGGGCCGCGCCCAGCGCGCAGAGGGAGCCGATCCCCGGACCGAAGAGGAGCCCGCATGCGAGTGAGATCGGGGTGCGGGGCACGAGCGCGACGAGCAGGGCCGCGGCGATAGCCGCCGCGGCGGCGGGTCCCCACGGACCCCAACCCTCGACGACGTGCGGCAGTGACTCGAGGGGCAGCATGGCGGCCAACCCAGCGAGCCCGACCACCGCTGTCACAAGCAGGACGACTCGGCGGGTGGGGCTCACGCGCCTGAGCCTAGCCGTCGGTCGCCCGCTCCTCAGGGGCGGCTTCGCGTGGTTGTGTCGGACGGGACCGATACAGTCGCGGCCATGGCACTCGATCTCATGGATCTCATTCCCGCCGACTGGCGTGACGCGATGAAACCGCACCTTGACCTGACCGTGGTGGAGAAACTCGGCGCGTTCGTCGAGCAGGAATATGCGACGACGCAGGTGTTTCCTCCTCAGCCGGCGCTCTTCGCGGCGTTGCGACTGTGTCCGTTGGATGAGGCTCGGGTGTTGATTCTCGGCCAGGATCCCTATTTCCGAGCGGGTCAGGCGCACGGTTTGAGTTTCAGCGTGCCGGAGGGGGTGACCGTGCCGGGGTCGTTGCGCAACGTCTATAAGGAGATCACCGATGACGTCGGAATGACTCCGACGCGCAGCGGTGATCTCACCAGGTGGGCGAACCAGGGCGTGGTGCTGCTCAACACGATCTTGACTGTGCGGGCCGGCACGGCCGGGTCACACAAGGACAAGGGTTGGGAGCACGTGACGGACGCGGCGATCCAGGCGTTGAACGCGCGGGCCGAGCGGGTGGTCTTTCTCCTGTGGGGCGTGCCCGCCCGGCGCAAGGCCGTGCTGGTGACCGGACCTCAGCACGTCGTGCTCGAGGCGGGGCATCCGAGCCCGATGAATCCTCGGGGTTTCCTGGGGAGCCGTCCGTTCAGCGCGTGCAACGCCGCGTTGGTGGAGGCCGGCTGCGACCCGATCACCTGGTAACCCACGAACTTCGCCCCGCCCCACTTCTCGCGCCGATCAGCCCACTGTCCCGCCGATCATGAACCTAGTTGTCATGATCACACCCTCGAGCTGATAACTAGGCTCATGATCGGCGCGCTTGGCGGGGTCGGCGCGTGGCGCTATCGGTCAGGCCCGGACGGCGGCGAGGCGTTCCGCGCGCAGTCGTGCTGGCCATGTGTCGGGGAGCGGAGCGAGGTCGGCGCCGGTCGCCCAGCTCAACAGGAGGTCGGCGAGGGCGGGATTGCGGGCCAGTGCGGGTCCGTGCATATAAGTGCCGAGCACGCGACCGTGCCACACGCCTTCGGTGGCCCCGTCGTTGCCGATGCCGACGGTGACGCGGGCGAGTGGGGCGACTCCGGGGCCGAGATGGGTGCGACCACCGTGGTTCTCGAAGCCGGTGATGGTGGGCAGGCCGAGTGCCGGATCGGCGACACCGGCGAGCTCGCCGACGGCGCGGGTGTCGCCTCGGTCGGAGGTCAGGTCGACGAGGCCGAGCCCCGCATAACGCTCGCCCTTGGCGAAGAACGATGTGCCGACGAGCTGGTAACCGGCGCAGACGGCGAAGATCGTGGCTCCGTGTTCGACGGCGCGGTGTAGGCCGCCGTCGGCGTTGAGTCGTTCGGCGGCGAGGGCCTGTGGCCCGTCCTCGCCGCCGCCGAGCAGATAGATGTCGGCCTGGTCCGGCAGTCGTTGGTCGGATCGCACCTCGATCGACTCCACCGGGATGCCCCGCGAGCGGGCGCGGTGGGCCAGGATCAGCAGGTTGCCCCGGTCGCCATAGGTGGACAGCAGGTCGGGGTAGACCCAGACGAGTCGAAGGGTCGACTCGGAGCCACGGTGGCGGGCGGTGATGGTCGGGTCAGTTGACACGGTCGAGCTCCGCTCGGATGTCCTGGAATGCGGTGTAGTTGGCGATCACCTCGAGCCGGCCCGGCGGCACCGCCGCGAGCGCCTGCGCGAATGAGGTGACGTGTTCGAATTCGACGTCGTTGACGTCGAGCCGGACCGCGAGATCCATGGCCCGGTCGCCGGTGACGAGCACCTGTCGGTCCCGCAATGGCGCGAAGTCCACGTCATAGAGCCATGAGGTGTCGAGGCCGTCGGGGTCGCGAGCGTTGATGGACAGCAGCGTCGGCGTGGGTTCGGCCATGTCGAAGGCCTCCAGCCAGCCGGCGGGGTTCTTGGCCAGCAGCAGCCGGATGGTGCGGCCGTCGCGTTCGACGATGGCGTAGCGTCCGGCGATCGAGGCGACCTCGCTCAGGTGGGGCAGCGCGGCGGCGGTCGGCACGCCGAACTCGGCGGCGACGGCGAGCGCGGTTGCCGCGTTGGCTCGGTTGACCCGGCCGGGGAGCTGGAGGGTGACCGGGTGTCGCTCGCCGACGGGGTCGACCACCGCGTGGCCGTCGAGTCTCCACTGTGGAGTTGGTCGCCGCAGGTCGCAACCGGTGCAGTGCCAGGCGTTGGCCTCGTCGCCGGCCTCGGATCCGGATGTGAGGGGGATGGTGGCGATGACCCGTTCGATGGGGGCGCCGCACTCCGGGCAGACCCACGAGTCGTCGTGCCACCGTTGGCCGGAGGCGACCCAGGTGA
This sequence comes from uncultured Actinomycetota bacterium, assembly GCA_963736695.1. Classification (GTDB taxonomy): domain Bacteria; phylum Actinomycetota; class Actinomycetes; order Mycobacteriales; family Micromonosporaceae; genus CAVTPU01. The sequence goes on along the minus strand of CAVTPU010000001.1, from coordinate 670,572 downwards.
CCTGGGGGGCGTCGCGTGCCGCCCACACCACCATGGGGTCGTCGGCGTTGGCGACGACCCGGATGTCGTGTCCGCGCAGGGCGTCGCGCCACAGCGCGGCCATCATCGCCACTTCCTTGGCGCGGTCGAGCTGGTCGCGGCTGAGGTTGAGCAGGGCGACGACCCGCGGGTTGGTGGCGTCGATGACCTGGGCGAGATAGTGCTCGTCCACCTCGAGCACGGCATAGGGCGTGCGGCCCGCGCGGGCGAGGGCGGAGGTGTGTCCGGTCGGCATGTTCGCGCCGAGTGAGTTGGTCGCGATCGGACCGAGTTCGCCCATGGCGGCGGCGGTGAGGCGGGTGGTGGTGGTCTTGCCGTTGGTCCCGGAGATCAGTGCGACGTGCCGACCCGCGGCGAGGTGCGCGAGCAGGTCGGGGTCGATCTTCAGCCCGATCCATCCGCCGATGACGGATCCGTCGCCACGGCCGGCGACCCGGGAGAGGGCGGCGGCCGTGCGGGAGACGGTGGTGGCGACTCGGGCTCGCAGCGGCATGTCGTTGGTCGTCATCTGGTGTCTGCAGTCTCCAGTTGAGGTGAACGCGTCGGCTCAACAGATTCTTCAGACCCTACCGTCCGGCGGATGGGGTGGGCGCGGGAGTGCGGGGTGCCGCCTCGGGCGGGAAAATCCGACATGTGCCTGATCATGGCCGATCGTCACTGACGATGATCAACCAATTTCTGTGAGTAGTGTCACCGGTCATGATCCACCAGGGGTGGGCGTTCACTCACCCGTCGTGGTCGCAAGTCGGTCGGCGGGGGACGGGCCGGACGAGTGTCCGGGCGCCATCTGAAGACCGTGGCTGGGCGGCGACACCGGGTCACGGGCCACCTCGGTTAGAAAGATGACCCGGCGCCGACAGGGCGTCGAGCACCGGCAGGCCACGCCGAATCCTGCCCGCCGTGCCGGTGCGACCGACGACATGTGAAGACAAGGACCAGGGCAGGAGCCGGGGGAACCATTCTCGGCGTCACACCGGCACTCGCCGGTGCGACTTGGGGTGAAGCCGCCACCGCGCGGCCGGGCAGCCCTTCGCGTCCGAACCCGACAGCTCACTTCGCAGGCGTGCCGGAGGGATTTACCTATGCGTGTTCATAGACAAGGCGCGACTGTGTTCGTCGCCGGGTTGGTCGTCGCCACCCTGATGGCCTCGAGCCCGGCGGCTGGCGCGGCGCCCGCGGCCGCCAGCTCGGCGGTGCGCACCGCAGCGGTGCCAGGCGTGACGGTGCGAGCCAGCGCGCTCGCCACGGCCGCCGGCAGGCCCACCCGTACCCTGCTCGGTTCGAGTCGGACCACCATCCATCCTGGACAGTCGGTCGTCCTGGCCGGCCAGGTCATCGACTCGACTCGACTGTCTCGCCTGAGGTCGAGGGTGGTGGTGCTGCAGAGTCGGCGGGCCGGGGTGTGGCACACGGTGACGACGGCGACCCTGTCGAGCGCGGGTGCTGTGCGGATGGTCCGCGCTCCTTCTGCGGCGACCGCCTATCGCCTGGTCTTCCGTGGCGCCCCGGGCTATGCGCCGTCGATCTCACCGCCGACCGTGGTGCGGGTGACTCCGTGGCCGCGCACGGCCAAGGCGTCGATCGTGGTGCGCGCGGCGGCGGCGCAGGCCGGCAAGCGATATGTCTTCGGGGCAGCCGGTCCGGGTTCGTTCGACTGCTCCGGGCTCACTCAGTTTGTGTTCCGCAAGGTCGGGGTGCGCCTGCCGCACTTCGCCGACGCTCAACAGCGTTTCGGCAGTCGGGTCTCGCGGGCCGCCGCCCGGCCCGGCGACCTGGTCGTCTTCGTGAGCGGCGGATATGGCTATCACGTCGGGATCTATGCCGGGGGCGGCTACATGTATGACGCTCCGCAGCCGGGCTCGACCGTGGGACGGCATCGCGTCTATAGCTCTCAGGTCGTGTTCCGCAGGCTCGTCTGATCCCTCCACTTTTCCCCACCGACGCCGTCACAGCCCCGGAAGAGCCGGTGAATCCCGGCCGTTTCGAGATGAATATCCCATTCATCTCGCGAAAACCGGGGCTGTACGGCGTTGATGCCCATGATCCCCTCCACTCCAAGGCTCCTGTTGTGAGCTGCGCATTTGTCCGGCAAGTCGGCCGAGAATCGCCGAATTTCGGTTGACCGTGGGGGGAAGTGGAGTAGAGTGGGGGACATTGGCGGACCTGGACGGTTCCGCCGGCCCCCGGGGGGACCGTGGATCAAGGGGCATAGGGGGTGGGATCGATGTTTCTCGGCACCCACACACCACGCCTCGATGACAAGGGCCGGTTGATCCTTCCAGCGAAGTTCCGAGACGAGCTGGCGGGCGGTGTCGTGATCACAAAGGGGCAGGACCGCTGTCTCTATGTCTTCACGACGGCCGAGTTTCGCCGACTCGCCGAACAACTCGAGGCAGCTCCGGTGACCCACAAAGCGGCCCGGGCCTATGGCCGGGTCTTCTTCGCCAGCGCACACGACGAGGTGCCTGACAAGCAGGGCCGGGTGACGATCCCGGCACACCTACGTGACTACGCCGGACTCAACCGAGATCTGGTCGTGATCGGGGCGAGCAGCCGGGTGGAGATCTGGGATCAACAAGCCTGGGAGACCTACTTGGCGACGAGCGAGGAAGCGTTCGCCGAGATCGAGGAAGGGGTGTTGCCCGGCGGGCTGTGAGGCCCGAGGGAGTCCGGCGGTGGCGTGGCCCGCCCCGGATCTCCAGCCGCTCGTCGGCACCTGACACTCCTTCCCCGGTGCCAGGCGCGAGCGAGCGGAGGAGATCTGGCGGCAGGGCCACAGTCATCGTCAAACGTCTGGCGCGTCGACCGCGAATCGACGCGCCAGGATAGCAAGGGGGTCGAGAGGTGGGGGAGCACGTCGGTGCCCGGGGCGCACTCGCGTCCCGTTCCGAACACGGACACATTCCGGTGCTGCTGCGGGAGTGCCTGGATCTGCTCACGCCGGCGCTCGTCGGCGATCACCCGGTGCACGTCGACGCCACTGTCGGCCTCGGCGGTCATGCCGCAGCCGTGCTCGAGGCGCACCCGACTGTCACCCTCATCGGTCTTGACCGCGACCCCGCCGCGCTGGAGCACTCCCGCCAGAGGCTCGCCGCGCACTCTCACCGGGTGCGTCTCGTGCACGCCGTCTATGACGAACTGCCCCAGGTGCTCGACGACCTGGGATTGGCCACAGTGGATAGTGTGCTCTTCGATCTGGGTGTCTCGTCAATGCAGCTCGACGAGGCGGGGCGCGGCTTCGCCTACGCCCAGGACGCCCCGTTGGACATGCGGATGGACCCGACCACCGGGATCACCGCGGCCGAGGTGCTCAACACCTATGCCGTCGGCGACCTGGCGCGAATCCTGCGGGTCTACGGCGAGGAGCGATTCGCCGGTCGCGTCGCTGCGGCGATCGTGCGTGAGCGGGCCCGCTCGCCGTTCACCAACTCGGCGCGGCTGTCCGAGCTTGTGCGCGATGCGATCCCGGCGGCGGCTCGACGCACCGGCGGGCACCCGGCCAAGCGCACCTTTCAGGCGTTGCGCATCGAGGTCAACGGTGAACTCGACGCGCTTGCCGCAGCGATCCCCGCCGCGCTGGACTCGCTCGCGATCGGTGGCCGCATCGTTGTGCTGTCCTATCACTCGCTGGAGGACAGGCTGGTCAAGCAGGCATTCGCGGCCCGCGCCACGTCGACCGGGCCCGTGGACCTGCCCGTCGAGTTGCCCGGCACCGGCCCGACCCTGCGACTGCTCACCCGGGGCGCCCAACCGCCCGACCCCGCCGAGGTGGCGGCCAACCCGCGTTCGGCGTCGGTGAAGTTGCGAGCCGCGCAACGCCTCGACGCCGAAACCGCTGATCTCCGGCGCGCCGAGATGCGCCAACCGGGCTCGCGCCCCACGTCACGAGCCCGTCAGCACGTTCACACCAACGACGAGGGGGAGGGGCGATGACCCGCATGGCTAATCGCGCCCAGACCGGCCGGGCCTCGGCCGGCCGCGACCAGACCGGCCGGCTCGAGTCGGGCCGCCGGGCCCACCGCACCTCGGATCGCCGGCCGGATCGCCGTCCGGATCGCCGGGGTGACACCGACTTCGGTGCCTATGTCGCCGGCGCGAACGCGCTCGACCTCGACTATGCGCCGCCGCCGACCCGGTCGTCGCCCATGGTCGAGGTGATCACCGGAGGGGCCGCGCGCACCTCGGACATGGCGACCCCGCCCGCTCCGATGGTGTTGCCCCGGGCGCCGTTCGTGCTGCTCGTGGTGGCGGTCGTGGTCGCCGGTGTGCTCGGCGTCTTGGTGATCAACACGAAGATCAACGAGAACGCCTTCCGACTCGACGATCTGCGTGCCCACCAAGCCGCGCTCGACCTGCAGGAGCAGCAGCTGACTCAGGAACTCGCCGAGCGTGAGTCGCCCGGCAATCTCGCCGCCGCGGCCAAACGCCTCGGCCTCGTGCCCGCCGGCACGCCGGCGTTCATCAGCCTGCCCGACGGTCGGGTCGTCGGCGTGCCACAACCCGCGCCCGCCGACGCGACGACCACCCGCCCGGCTGAGCCCGGGCGGTGACGGTGGGCCGTCGAGGCGCGCCTGGCGACCAGAGCGACCCGGACCAGCCAGCTGGTCCGGGTTCTCGTCGCAGCCGCATCGCCCGGGCCCAGGGATATCACCCCCGGGCCCGGACCGTGGCTGAGAGCCCGGACGAGAGGTCCGGCACGGGCGGCGGTCCGAGTCGGCCGCCGTTGCGCCTCGTCGGCGATGCCAGTGGTGCGCGCGCTAGCCGTACACGTGAGAAGAGCTCGACCCGCGCCCCAGCGAGTGGCGGTCGGGCCGCGCCCACCCCCCGGGCCGGCGCCGCCTCACGCGCCCCGGCCGCACGGGGGACGCAGACTTCCGGGCGGTCGGCACGCGTGGCGGCGAAACCGGCGCCCAAGCAGCGGGCGCGAGACTCGCGCGCACCCGCGAGCCTGCGTCGTCGGCGGGTGGTGCGCAATCTGGCCGATCCCGTGCGTCGCCTGCGGTTGGCCACCGCGATCATCGTGGCGATGTTTCTCATCATCGCCGGTCGACTCGTGCAGTTGCAGGTCACCGACGCTTCCGCATATGCGGCCGAAGGACTGTCGACCCGGTTGGAGTCGGTGGATCTGCCCGCACCCCGCGGCAGCATCCTCGACCGTGACGGCGCGGTGCTCGCCGGCAGCGTCGAGGCCCGCTATGTCTTCGCCGACCCCGGGCTGGTGGAGAACCCGTCGGCGACCGCCGACGCGCTGCGCACGGTGCTCGGCGTGCCACGGTCGGAGCTCCTGCCGAAGCTGGCCCCCCACCGGCGGGCCGACGGTTCGGTCGTGCGATTCGAATATCTCGCGCGGGGTGTCGATGTGCCCGTCGGTTCGGCGGTGAGCGCCTTGCGCCTGCCCGGCATCGGGGTTCGACGGGACGAGCGCCGCGTCGTGCCCGGGCACGACCTCGCCGCGAACCTCATCGGCTTCACCGGCCGCGACCTCACTGGTCTGGCCGGGCTGGAGGCGCGCTATGACGAGGTGCTTCGTGGGGTGGACGGGCAGCGATCCTTTGAGATCGGCCAACCCGACGGTGAGGTGAGCCTCGACCGGGAGATTCCCGGTGGTTATCACTCCGAGGTGCCGGCTCGGCCGGGCAGTTCGCTGCTGTTGACGATCGACCGGGACCTGCAGTTCGAGATCCAACGCATGCTCGGCGCCCGGATGCGCCAGATCAAGGCCACGACCGGCAGCGCGCTCGTCTTGGACGTGCGAACGGGCGAGGTGTTGGCGCAGGCGAGCTATCCGTTCTATGACGCGGCTGATCCCTTCGCCTATCAGCCGGCGAACCGGGGCGACATGGCCAGCGATCTGGCGGTTGATCCGGGGTCGGTGCACAAAGCCGTGGTCTTCGCCGCCTGCCTGGAGGAGGGGCTGGTCTCCGCGGAGTCGTCGGTGCTCGTGGCGCCGTCGATCCGCAAGGGTGACACGACCTTCACCGACACCCACCGGCTGCCCCGGCCGACGAAACTGACCCTGCCGGGGATTCTCGCCTGGTCGTCCAACGTCGGCACGATCACCCTCGCCGACCGCCTCGGGGCCCAGCGGCTCTATGAATATCAGCGGAGGTTCGGCCTGGGAGAGCTGGTCGAGGAGGGCTTGCCGGGAGAGTCGGCCGGCCTGGTGCAGCCACCAGCTCGGTGGAGCGGGTCGAGTTATGGGTCGATTCCGATCGGCATGGGCGTGTCGGTGACCCCGGTGCAGATGGCCGCGGTCTACGCGGCGATCGCCAACGGTGGGGTGTGGGTGCGCCCGCACCTGGTGCGGTCGGTGATGGCGGCCGATGGGTCGGTCTCGGCCGCGCCGACCCCACCGACGCGGCAGGTCATCTCGGCGAAGAACGCGGCCGCGTTGCGGACGATGTTGGAGGCGGTGGTGACGGTGCCCGGCGCGACTGGTCGGTCGGCCACTGTGCGCAACTATCGGGTGGCCGGCAAGACCGGCACCGGCAAGCTCGTCCGCGACGGCCGCTATGTGCCGGGTGAGGTGGCGTCGTTTGTGGGCATGGCCCCGGCGGACGCCCCGCGTTATGTCATCGCGGTCTTCGCGCACACCGCCGGCGGAGAAGGCGGGGTCGTCGCCGGCCCGGCCTTCGCGGAGATGATGGAGTACACGTTGCATCATTATCGAGTGGCTCCAACCGGAACAAAGCCCCCGAAGATCCGCGTATACCCGTGACCGGAAGTGCGACCTCCGATCACCCGCTCCGAGGGTCCACCCCATGCGGGTAGGGTCAGACGCCATGCCCGGCTATCCCCGTCCCGCGCACGTGCCCGCCGTCGCCCTCACCGCGATCGCGGGCCGGGTGGCCGCCCGCGTCGACGGCCCCGGCGAGGGGATCACCATCACGGGCATTACACATGACAGCGCCGCGGTGCGGCCCGGCGACCTCTATGCGGCGTTGCCCGGCGCCCGCAATCACGGCGCGCGGTTCGCCGCGTCGGCGGTCGACGCGGGCGCCCGAGCGGTGCTCACCGACCAGGCCGGCCTCGAGCTGATCCGGGCCGCCGGATCCGACGTCGTGGTGCTCGTCGTGGACCAGCCGAGGTTCGTGCTCGGCGAGGCCGCCTCGATCACGTACGGCGAGCCGACAGCGCACCTGTCGGTCGTCGGCATCACCGGAACCGCCGGCAAGACCTCCACCGCCTATCTTGTCGAGTCGGGCCTGCGCGCCGCGGGTCAGACCACCTGCCTCATCGGCACGGTGGAGACCCGCATCGGTGACGTCGTCGTCGACAGTGTGCGCACGACGCCGGAGGCGACCGACCTGCACGCGTTGTTCGCGGTCGCCCGCGAGCACGGGGTCACCACGGCGGTGATAGAGGTCTCCAGCCACGCGATGGCCTATGAGCGGGTCGGCGGGGTTCGTTTCGCCGTCGGCGCCTTCACCAACTTCGGTCTTGACCATCTCGACTTCCACGCCGACGAGGCGGACTACTTCGCGGCGAAGACGTCGACTGTTCGACGGACGGTGCCGTGCGCAGGTGTTCAACCTCGACGACCCGGCGGTCGCCGCGCTGGCCGGCGCGGCCGATGTCACGGTGCTCGGCCGCCGGCGACCCGCGGGCGACCTGGCGCGCCACGGGCGTGGTCGGCGACGGTTTCGTGCAGCGGTTCACTGTCGACGGGCCCGCCGGCCCCTCGGCGGCTGCGGTGTCCTTGCCGGCGGAGATGTCCTTGCCTGCCGCGGTGGCGATGCCCGGCCGACACAACGTCGCCAACGCCCTGGTCGCGTTCGCCTGTCTCGTCGAGGTGGGCGTCGACCCGGCCACTGCGGCGACCGGGGTAGCCGAGTGTCGTGGGGTGCCGGGACGGTTGGAGTTGGTCGACGCGCCCGGTCCGGTGCTCGGCGTGGTCGACTACGCCCACAAGCCCGACGCCATCGTCGCGGCGCTCGCCGCGTTGCGTGACGTCGGCGGTGGCGTCGACGCGCGCCGGGTGATCTGTGTGATCGGGGCGGGCGGCGACCGCGATCGGGGCAAGCGCGCGCTCATGGGCGCGGCGGCGGCCCGGGGCGCGGACCTGGTGATCGTCACCGACGACAACCCGCGCACCGAGGACCCGGCGGAGATCCGCGCGGAGGTGCGTGCGGGGGCGCAGACGGCGGGGGCGGCTCCGGTGACGGAGATCGCCGGGCGAGCGTCGGCGATCGCCGACGCCGTGCGGCGATCGGAGCCCGGCGACATCGTCGCGGTGCTCGGCAAAGGACACGAGACCGATCAGGAGGTCGCCGGGGTGAGCTATCCCTTCGACGACCGGGTGGTGCTCGCCGCGGCGCTGTCCGAACGGTTCACTGGGGTACGCGCATGATCGCCTTGACTCTCGCCGAGATCGCCGCCGCCGTCGACGGAACACTCGTCGGTGGCGACCCCGGACTCACGGTCACCGGTTCGGTCGAGTTCGACTCGCGCGAGGTCGGGCCCGGGCGGACTCTTCGTCGCCTTCGCCGGTGACCGCGCCGACGGTCACGAGTTCGCCGGCGCGGCGTTGCACGCCGGCGCGGTGGCCGTGCTCGGCACCCGGCCGATCGACGGGCCGTCGATCGTCGTCGGCGACGCGCTGACGGCGATGGCGGCGCTGGCCCGCGCGGTGTTGGACCGTCGGCCGGACCTGCCGGTGATCGGGATCACCGGGTCATCGGGCAAGACGTCCACGAAGGACATCATCGCCCAGGTGCTCGCTGGTCTGGGGCCGACGGTGGCGACGGTCGGTTCGCTCAACAACGAGCTCGGCCTGCCGCAGACGGTCACCCGGATCACCGACCAGACCCGTTTTCTCGTGCTCGAGATGGGTGCGCGAGGGCTCGGCGACCTCGACTACCTGTGTCGCGTCGCCGCGCCCACGGTCGGCGTCGTCACCAACGTCGGGGTCGCGCACATCGGCGAGTTCGGCTCGGTCGACGTGATCGCCGCAAGCCAAGACCGAGTTGGTCGCCGCGCTGCCACCGTCCGGCCTCGCCGTGCTCAACGCCGACGATGACCGGGTACGCGCGATGGCCGCGCAGACCCCCGCCGAGGTCGTGCTTGTCGGTGAGTCGGTCGACGCCGTGGTGCGCGCCGAAGACATTCGCCTCGATGAACACGGTCGACCCGCTTTCGACCTCGTCACCCCGGAGGGGCGCGTCGGCGTGGTGCTGCGCCTGTCCGGTCGTCACCAGGTCGGCAACGCCTTGGCGGCGGCGGCGGTGGCGCGGGCGTACGGGATGTCGGTGTCTTCGATCGGCGCGGCGCTCGCGGACCTGCGGCCGGTCTCCACCCGTCGGATGGACGTGGTCGACCGTGTCGACGGGGTGACACTCATCGACGATTCTTACAACGCGAATCCCGACTCGACGGCCGTGGCGTTGCGGGTTCTCGCGTCGTTCGGGCCGACTCGACGTCGGGTGGCGGTGCTCGGCTATCATGCCGAACTTGGTTCATATGAACAAACAGGACATGAACGGATCGGCCGGCTCGCCGCCGAACTGGGCGTGCGACCGCCTCGTCGTCGTCGGCGTGGGGGCAGCACCGATCCACGATGGCGCGATGTCGGTCTCGGAATGGGGAGGAGAGTCGGTGCGGGTTACCGATCAGGAGGCAGCGGTGTCGCTGCTGCGGGCGGAGCTACGCCCGGGGGACGTGGTCCTGGTGAAGGGCTCGCGTTATCAAACCTGGGCGGTCGCAGACGCCCTCCGCGTCGGCGGTGACGTCGGCGTGCCCGTCGACAGCACGGTGGCCGCGTCGTGAGAGCGGTATTCATCGCGGCGGCGGTCGCGTTCATCCTCTCGATCGGCTTCACCCCGGTGGCGATCCGGGTCTTCGCCCGGCTCAAGGCGGGGCAGCCGATCCGATCCGACGGCCCGCAGAGTCACCTGACGAAGAAGGGCACGCCGACGATGGGCGGGGTGGTCTTCATCCTCGCGACCGTCATCGCCTATGTCGCCGGCCACCTCGTGCTGCTCACGTTGCCCAAGGAACAGCTGGCCCCGAGCGGCCCGACCACCACCGGAGTGGTGCTGCTGGGCCTGTTCGTCAGCCTCGGCGTGCTCGGATTCATCGACGACTTCCTCAAGGTGCGCAAGCGAAACAGCCTCGGGTCTGAACAAACGCAAGAAACTGCTCGGCCAGATGATGGTCGGGGCGCTCTTCGGCTGGCTCGCGCTCTATCTGCCCAGCGCCGGCCCGCAGGGGCAGACCGTGGCGAGCAAGTTCATCTCCTTCGTCAAGGACGTCGAATGGCTGGAGATCAGCAAGTTCGGCGCGTTGTTGCTGTTCATCTTCGTCGTGATGGCGATGTCCAACGCGGTGAACCTCACCGACGGGCTCGACGGCCTCGCCACCGGCGTGTCGGTGATGGTGATCGGCGCCTATGCGGCGATCGGGTTCTGGCAGTATCGCCACTGGTCGGCGGACCCCGGCTATTGCGATCTGCCGGTGCACTGTGGACCCTACGTCTACTACGTGCGTGACCCGCTCGACGTGTCGATCGTCGCCGCGGCCGCTGCCGCGGCCTGCTTCGGTTTCCTGTGGTGGAACGCGTCGCCGGCCCGCATCTTCATGGGCGACACCGGCGCGCTCGCCCTCGGCGGGCTCGTCGCGGGTCTCGCGTTCGCCACCCGCACGGTGCTGTTGCTGCCGTTGCTCGGCGTGCTCTTCACCATCATCACCGTCACCTGGATCATCCAGATCACCTACTATCAGCTGCGACAGCGACGGGTCTTCCGCATGGTGCCGCTGCAACACCACTTCGAGCTCGCCGGCTGGACCGAGGTCAACGTCGTCATCCGGTTCTGGATCATCGCTGGTCTCGGTGTCGCGGCGGCGCTCGGTGTCTTTTACACCGACTTTCTGCGGGTTACCGAAATCGGCGTCCGGTGACGGCGGCACCGGCGGCCTCCGGCGCCGAGCACTACCGCGGTCGGCGGGTGCTCGTCGGCGGGGCCGGGGTCGCCGGTGCCGCCGCAGCCCGGGTCCTGCTGGACCTCGACGCGCGGGTCTGCGTGCTCGACCGAGCCGACAGCGTGGTGTTGGAGAGCCTGCGCGCCGCCGGCGCTCGGATCGTCGTCGCCACAACGCCGCCCGTCGAGGCCATCGACTGGGCCGACGAGGTCGTCGTGTCCCCCGGGTTCGCGCCGCACTCGGCGCTCGCCATGGCCGCCCATGCCGCGGGCCGCCCCACCTGCTCCGAACCGGAACTCGCCTGGCGGCTGCGTCCCATCGACGCCCCGCCGTGGCTCGCGGTCACCGGCACCAACGGCAAGACCACCACCACCACGATGCTCGCCGCGATGCTGCGCGCCGGCGGGGCACGCACCGCCGCGTTGGGCAACATCGGGGAGCCACTCGTCTTCGCGGCGCGGGCCGCCGCCGACCATGACGTGCTCGCGGTCGAACTCTCCAGTTCAGCAGTTGCACTGGTCGTCGACCCTCGCCCCACAGGCTGGGGCGCTGCTCAACCTCGATGACGACCACTTGGAGTGGCACGGGTCGTTTGCCGCCTATGCCGAGGCGAAGGTCGCGATCTGGCGCGCCGCCGCGGCCGGCGACGGAATCGCGATCGGCAACGTCGACGATCCCCGGGTCTCCGCGCTGCTCGATGCCGGGCCGGCCAGTTCCGGGCCGGGCCGGCGGATCAGCGTCACCACTGGGCGGCCCCGGGCCGGCCAGCTCGGTGTCGTCGACGGGGCACTGGTCGACTGGGCGTTCGTCGACGACCCCGTCGAGTTGGCCCAGGTCAGCGTCGTGCGCCCCGCCGGCGACCACAACGTCAGCAACGCGCTGCACGCGGCCGCGCTCGCGCGGGCGTACGGGACAGCGCCGGAGGCGATCGCCCTCGGCCTGGCGGACTATGAACCGCAACCTCACCGCAACGCCTTGGTGGACACTGTGGACGGTGTTCGCTATATCGACGACAGCAAGGCCACCAACCCGCACGCGGCGTTCGCCTCACTCGCCGGGTGCCCACGCGTGGTGTGGGTCGCCGGCGGGCAGCTCAAAGGCGTCGACATCGCCCCGCTCGTCGCCTCCGTCGCCGACCGGCTCGTCGGGGCGGTGCTGCTCGGCATCGACCGGGCGCAGATCGCGGTCGCGCTGGCCCGACACGCGCCGGGGGTCCCCGTCGTTGAGGTGACGAGGACCGATGATGACGCTATGGCTGAGGTGGTGCGTGCCGCCGCGACACTCGCGCACGCGGGCGACACTGTGCTGCTCGCCCCCGCCGCCGCGTCCCGGGACATGTATGTCGACTATGCCCAACGCGGCGACGCCTTCGCGCACGCGGTGCGGGCCATGACCGGTCCCCGACACGCCCGGGAACTCCCACGGTGACGGCGGGGACCACCACCGACCCGCGTCGCCCAGCCTCCCTCGCCCGTCTCGTCGAGACCGTCACCAGGGCATTCGCCGGTGCCACGGCACTGTTGCGCGGGCTGCTCGCCCGACCGCTGGCGTCCTATTATCTGCTCATCGCCAGCGCCGGGCTGCTGCTGCTCATCGGGCTGACCATGGTCTTCTCCGCGACCAGTGTCGAGGCGTTCGTCACCAACGGCAACGCCTTCACCTCCATCGAGAAACAGGCCGTCTCCGCCGGGATCGGCCTGTTCGCCTTCTGGATCTGTCAGCGGTTGCCGGTGCGCACCTATCGGGCACTGGCTCGCCCCGCGTTGCTCATCTCGTTTCTTCTCATCTCCATCCTCGACGTGCTCGCCCTGCTCGCCCAAGCGAAGGTGCTCAAAAATCCAACCCTTGGACCGGTACGCGCCGATGAACTCTGGCTCTATCTCGGACCGGTGCAGGTGCAGCCGTCGGAACTGGCGAAGGTGGGCCTGGTGCTGTGGGTCGCCGACGTGCTCGCCCGCAAGGGCCGGCAGGTCGTCGTCTGGCGGGAACTGTTCCGGCCGCTGTTCCCGGTCGCCGGGCTGCTGTTCCTGCTCGTCGGCTATAACGACCTCGGCACCATGCTCTGCTTCGTCGCACTCTTCGCCGGGGCACTGTTCGCCGCCGGGGTTAGGCTGCGGGTCTTCGCCGCGATGTTGGGCGCCGCGCTGGCCGGAGTTCTCGCCCTGATCTATCTGCCCGGCAACGACTATCGGCAGGACCGGCTCGACGCGTTCACCAACCCGGCCCTCAACCATCGGGGCTCGGCCTATCAGGTGCGGGAAGGCCTGTTCGCCATCGCCAACGGAGGCTGGTTCGGTGTCGGGCTCGGAGAGGGACGCCTCAAGTGGGGCTGGCTGCCCAATGGGCACAACGACTTCATCTTCGCCGTGATCGCCGAGGAGTTGGGTGTGGTCGGCTGCCTCGTCGTGCTCGGGCTCTTCAGCGTGCTGGCCTTCACCGGACTGCGCATCGCCCGGCGGGTCAGTCACCCGTTCCGGCGGTTCGTCGCCGCCGGGGTCACCACTCTCATCGCCGGGCAGGCCACTATCAACATCGCGGGGGTGGTCGGGCTGATGCCGGTGACCGGTCTGCCGCTGCCCCTCATCTCCGACGGCGGCAGCGCCTTGGTCGCGACCTTGGCGATGATCGGCATGCTGGCCTCGTTCGCCCGAGCCGAACCGCAGGCGGCCCGGGCCCTGCACGCCCGTCCGCCCGGTCGGATCATGCGGCTAGTCTGGGCTCCGTTGCCGCCGATGCCGGTCCGTGCGACGGCGGCCGGAGCTAACGAGAGGAGCAGCGACGATGGCTGAGCTGAGGTCGGTGGTGCTCGCCGGGGGTGGCACGGGCGGCCACATCTATCCCCTGCTCGCCTTCGCCGATTGCCTGCGCCGTCACGATCCCGACGTGCGCATCACCTGCGTCGGCAGTGTCAAGGGGCTGGAGGGCGAGATCATCCCGGCGCGGGGATACGAGCTGCGTCAGGTGCCCGCGCATCAACTGCCCCGGTCGGTCAACCTCGACCTGGCCCGGACCCCGGCGCGAATGCTGCGGTCGATGCGGGCCGGTCGCGCGGTGCTCGACGACGTCAACGCCGACGTGGTGGTGGGCTTCGGCGGATACGTCGCGGTGCCGGCCTATCTCGCGGCGTGGCGGCGGCACACCCCGATCGTCATCCACGAGGTCAACGTGCCTCCCGGCGTCGCGAATCGGCTCGGCATGCGGCTGACTCCCCATGTCGCCGTCGGTTTCGACTCGCAGCCAGCAGGCGTCAACGCTGCTGGCCTCGGCCCGCGTCGTCGGGGTGCCGCTGCGCACCGTCGATCACCACGCTCGACCGGGCCGAGGCGCGCGCCCGAGGCCCGGGCGCACTTCGGTCTCGACCCCGACCTGCCGTGTCTGTTCGTCTTCGGCGCCTCGCAGGGGGCCCGGTCGATCAACCTGGCGATGGCCGGAGCCGCGAAGGCCCTCACCTCGGCCGGAGTGCAGGTCCTGCACGTCATCGGGGCACGCAACGACCCCATCGAGGTGCCGCCCGATCTGTCGGCGCCCTATGTGCGGTTGCCTTATCTCGCGGAGATGGAGCTCGGCTATGCCGCAGCCGACCTCGTGTTGTGTCGGGGCGGGGCGATCACCCTGCGCCGAGGTGACCACGGTTGGCCTGCCGGCCGTCTATGTGCCTCTTCCTTACGGCAACGGCGAGCAGCGGCGAAACGCGTTGCCGGTGGTCAAGGCCGGCGGCGGCCTGCTCGTCGACGACGCCGATCTCACGCCTGACTGGATCGAGTCGCAGGTCGTGCCGATCGCCACCGACGCCCCGCGGCTCGCCGCCGATGGCGGCGGTCGCCGCGACCTTCGGCCGCCGCGACGGTGATGAGGCGCTGCGCCGGTTCGTGCTCGATGTGGTCGGAGGCCGAACATGACAGTTGACGACAGGCTCACCGCCGAGGACCTGGGGCGGGTGCACCTCATCGGAATCGGTGGGGTCGGCATGAGCGCGTTGGCTCGGCTGTTGCTGACGCGGGGGATCGAGGTGACCGGAAGCGAGCTTAAGGATTGGCCTGCGCTGGCGGGCCTGCGTGCCCTCGGCGGCACTATCCACATGAGACACGAAGTGGGCAATCTGGACGGGATCGACACGGTCGTCTATTCGACGGCGATCCCGACCGACCACGTTGAGCTCGTCGAGGCCCGGACCCGTGGGCTGCGGGTGCTGCACCGGTCGGAGGCGCTCGCGGCGGCGATGTCCGGGCATCGGACCGTGGCGGTCGCGGGCACTCACGGAAAGACCACAACGACGTCGATGGTGACGTCGATCCTGCAGCATTGTGGTCTCGACCCGTCGTTCGTCATCGGTGGCGAGATCTCCGAGGTGGGTTCCAACGCTCATCACGGCAGTGGCGAGCACTTCATCGCTGAGGCCGACGAGAGTGACCGGTCGTTTCTGCACTATCACCCGCATTTGGCGATCGTCACCAACATCGACGCCGATCACCTCAACACCTATGGCGACATCGACGGTCTGGCGGAGGCGTTCTTCGAGTTCTGCACCCGCATCGAGCCGGATGGCTTGCTCGTCACATGCGCGGACGACCCACGCACCCGCCGGTTGGCCGAGCGGGTGCGCTCACTCGGGGTGCGGGTCGACACCTACGGTGAGGCCGCCGACGCGACCTTGCGGATCAGCCAAGTGCGCATCGCTGGAATGTCGGTGAGCTATCAGGCCCACCTGCGGGGTGAACCGCTGGGTGAGATCACCGTGCCGGTGCCGGGGCGCCATCTCGGTCTCAATAGTGCGGCCGCTGTGCATCACCGCGCTCGAGCTGGGTCTGGAGCTGCCCCAGGTGATCGCCGGGCTGGCCGCGTTTCCGGGCGTGCGACGCCGATTCGAACTCAAGGGTACGGCCGGTGGCGTGCGCGTCTATGACGAATACGCCTATCACCCGACCGCGATGACCGCGGCGCTCTCGACCCTTCGCGAGGTGGCGGGGTCGGGGCGGCTCGTGGTGGTGTTTCAGCCATATCGGGTCTATCGCACCCGCGACCTGCGTGCGGAGCTCGCCGCAGCGCTCGCCATCGCCGACGAGGTCATCACCATGGAGGTGTTCGGACCCGGTGAGGTGCGGGGGCCGGGGGACGGGGGAATCGCGCTCACCTCGGCTATTGATCTTCCGGAGGAGCAGAAGGTCTTCGTCGCCTCGTGGGAGGACGTCGCCGCAGAGGTGACGCGTCGGGCGCACCCCGGTGACCTGGTGGTGACGATGGGAGCGCCGCCGATCTCGCTTATGGGCGACGAACTGATCGCGGCGCTCGCCGTCCGCGCTTCCGAACCCGCCAGCAGTCAGTCGTGACCGGTGGGCGCGGCGGACGTCGCTGGCGCCTTGTGCGGGCCGGCAAGGACGCCATGCCCGAGTCGGTGCGACGGTGGGCCCGGCGGTCTCGTCGTTCGTGGCGGTCGAGGGTGGCCCGGGTCGCGCGTCGGTTTCCCGCACGATGGCGTCGTTGGTGGGCGTGGGGTGCGGTCGTCGGCATCGCGGCCGGTGTCGTCGGTTGGGTTCTGTTCGCCACGACGGTCTTCGCGGTCCGCGAGGTCGTCGTGACGGGCGCGCATATCGTCGCGCCAGCGCAGGTTCGCGAGGTCGCCGCGGTTCCGCCGGGAACGCCGTTGGCCGCTGTCGACACCGATGCCGTTCGCGGCCGGGTGCGTGCGCTGCCAGCGGTCGCCGACGTCGTGGTCGACCGCTCATGGCCCGGCGCGTTGGTGATCGCGGTGACCGAGCGTTCGCCGGTGGCGGCCGTGGCCATCCATGGTGGATTCGTGGTGCTCGACCGCAGCGGGGTGGTCTTCAACCAGGTCCGGGCGAGGCCAGGCGGCGTGGTGTTGGTGCGCCTGGCGCACCCCGGGCCGAGCGATTCGGCGACCCAGGCGGCGCTGCGGGTGGTGGCGTCGCTGACCGAACCGTTGCGCGACCGGGTCGCTGAGGTGCTCGTGCCGGCGTCGACCGAAATTCAGTTGAAGCTCACCGATGGTCGCACGGTCGTGTGGGGTGATGTTGATCAGAGCGAGACGAAGGCGCGGGTGGTCACCGCTCTGCTCGGCCGGGGCGGTCGGACGATCGATGTCAGCGCGCCCGAGGTGGTGGCGGTGCGGTCGCGTCGGTGGGCGACCGCGAACTGATGCGGCGTGGCCGGCGGATTGCGGCTACGGTAGAGGTTCGTCTCTGGGGGCGGGGACTGGTCGCCGTGGCGAGTGGCGGTTGCGCGTGACGGTGAACGGCTCGGAAAACCTCAGTGTGGCAGCGACCATTCGCCCGACACGCCGTTAAGTTGCTTGGATCGAAGCGTTGAGACGAATACGGTCCGAAACAGGCTCATCAGTTGACACTGATCTCCAGTCTCTAGTAAAGGTTGAGAGTTTCGTTCTCGACCGACGTTCACGGGGAAACCGTCCACACAGGCCGGCCACCGCAGCCTCGAAGGGAATCATTGATGACACCTCCGCACAACTACCTGGCGGTCATCAAGGTGGTCGGCATCGGTGGCGGTGGCGTGAACGCCGTCAACCGCATGATCGAGGTCGGTCTCAAGGGCGTCGAGTTCATCGCCATCAACACCGACGCGCAGGCGCTGCTGATGAGCGACGCCGACGTCAAGCTCGACGTCGGACGCGAGCTGACCCGGGGCCTGGGAGCGGGCGCCAATCCCGACGTCGGGCGTAACGCCGCCGAGGATCACCGCGACGAGATCGAAGAGGTGCTGCGCGGGGCCGACATGGTCTTCGTCACCTGCGGTGAGGGCGGCGGCACCGGCACCGGCGGCGCGCCGGTGGTGGCGAGCATCGCCCGCAAGATCGGCGCGCTCACCATCGGCGTGGTCACCCGACCGTTCTCGTTCGAGGGCAAGCGTCGCCAGGTGCAGGCCGAGAGCCGGCATCGACGAGCTGCGTCAACCAGTGCGACACGCTCATCGTCATCCCCAACGACCGGCTGCTCGCCCTCGGCGACCGCAGCATCAGCATGATGGACGCGTTCCGGCAGGCCGACCAGGTGCTGCTCTCCGGCGTGCAGGGCATCACCGATCTGATCACCACGCCGGGTCTGATCAACCTCGACTTCGCCGACGTGAAGAGCGTGATGAGCGGCGCCGGCAGCGCGCTGATGGGCATCGGCAGCGCCCGTGGCGAGAACCGCGCGGTCGAGGCGGCCGAGCGCGCGATCTCCAGCCCGCTGCTGGAGCAGAGCATGGACGGCGCCCGCGGCGTGCTGCTCTCCATCGCCGGCGGTTCCGACCTCGGACTGTTCGAGATCAACGACGCGGCGCAGCTGGTCACCGACGCGGCCCACTCGGATGCCAACATCATCTTCGGCGCGGTCATCGACGACGCGCTCGGCGACGAGGTGCGGGTCACCGTCATCGCGGCGGGATTCGACGGTGGGGCCCCCGCCTACCGGCCGGCCGACGCGCAGCGTCGTTCGGTCTTCTCTCCGCACGGGTGAGGCGCCGGTCGCGACCCAGCGTCCCGCTCCGGTGCAGCCGCCACGTCGGGTGCTGTTCGACGACGTCGACGTGCCCGACTTCCTGAAGAACGGCTCCTGACCGCACCGCCGTCGACGTGGACTGGCTCCCGGCCGCCGCAGTCGGAGAGCCCTTTAAGGTCGAGGTGTGACAGATCAGGATGCAACCACCTCGCCTGGCGAGACCCCGCCCGACGACCCCGGGCCGGCGCGGCGGCACGAGATCGCGACGAATGTCGCCGCGGTGCGTTCGCGGATTCGGGCGGCGTGTGTCCGGGCCGGGCGTGCCGACGACGACGTGACCCTCGTCGGGGTGACGAAGACCTATCCGGTCTCCGACGTGGCACACCTGCTCGCCGTCGGCGTTGCCGACATCGGCGAGAACAGAGACCAGGAGGCGGCCGCCAAAGCTGAGGCGGCGGCGGGGCTGGGCGCACGCTGGCACTTCATCGGCCAACTTCAACGCAACAAATGCCGGTCAGTGGTGGGCTACGCCAGCATGGTCCACTCGGTTGACGGGGTCCGGCTGGCGGGCGCGCTCGATCGGGCCGCGTCGGCTCGTCGCGACGAGAAGCTCGACGTGCTCGTGCAGGTGAGCATCGATGGCGACCCGCATCGGGGTGGGGCGATGAGAGCGGCGGACGACCCCGACCGCGACCTCGAGCGGGTGATCGCCGCAGTCTCCGATTCGGGCGGATTGCGGTTGCGCGGGGTGATGGCGGTGGCCCCGATGGACTGCGACTCCGGAGGCGGCGTTCGCCGAGCTCGCAACGATCGCGGGGCGGATAAGACGGGACCATCCGGACGCGAATCTAATCTCCGCCGGTATGAGTCATGACTTTGAGATAGCGATCGATTACGGTGCGACACACGTACGGGTAGGAAGCTTATTGCTAGGGAAGCGCCCACAGCTCCTGTAGCCTGATCACACGCCGGAATGACACGGTTGTGATTTTCATCAGTCCGCGAATATTACAGGTGCGGCGCGGGGGGCGTTGGGCCGGGTAGCGGGACGGAGGGGGGCGCGACGATGGGTGCACTGCGAAAGGCGGGCGTGTGGCTCGGCTTGGTCGAGGACGAGGTCGACGACCGCGCCTTCGATGACGAGTTCGGCGATGACGACGACGATTTCGCCCCGCCGACGAGAAATCGTGCCACCACCCGCACGGCTCCCCGGGCTCGAGCTCGGGAGTCACGCGGCACGCAGACCCACGTCAACGAGACATTCGCCACCGACCGCGATCGGCGGGTTGCGGATAGTCGCGCTGCCGACCTGCGTGCGTCGGATCTGCACGCCGCCGATCTGCGCGCGTCCCAGCTGCGCATGGCGGACCGCGACGAGTCGTCGACCGGACGTGACGGCCTTGGTCTGGCCACTCACGCAGCGAGCGGCCACGGCTTGAGCGCGCACGAGGCGGAGGCGCCTCGAGTCGAGCGGCTCGGGGTGCGGCCCGGGGCGCGGGCGTCATCGACCGGTTCGAATCCGATCGTCTATCCCACGCAGGACAACCTCGCGCTCGCCCCGCAGGTCAACCTGCGTGAGCGAGGCTGTGGTCGCCGACGACCAGGCCCGGCGCTATCAGATCACGACGCTGCACCCGACGACCTACAACGAGGCCCGCACCATCGGTGAGCACTTCCGCGACGGCTATCCGGTGATCATGAATCTCACGGAGATGGACGAGCCGGACGCCAAACGGCTGGTCGACTTCGCGGCCGGGCTCGCGTTCGGACTCCGTGGTAGCTTCGAGCGGGTGACGAACCGAGTCTTCCTCCTCTCGCCGGCCGACATTCAGGTGACGGCGGAGGACAAGGCACGGATCGCCGAAGGTGGCTTCTTCAATCAGGGGTGACGCGTCCGCCAGTGGGCGGGCGCATGGCTGGGAGGCGCGTCCGGGTGCTCGTGACATTGCAGATCCTTCATCTGCTCGTCTTCACCTTTTTCTATCTGCTGCTTGCCCGGTTTGTCCTAAGTAGCGTGATGAGTTTCGGGCGCCGGTGGCAGCCGGGGCGGGGATCGGCTGCCGCGATGGAGGTCATCTGGAGCGTGACCGACCCCCCGCTGAAGGCGTTGAGGCGAGTGATTCCACCCCTCCGGCTTGGTACGGTGAGCCTTGACCTGTCCGCATTCGTATTGCTGATCATTGTGATACTGCTACAGAGTCTGGTGCTCGACAATCTGATCAGATGGGCGCAACAGTCCAGCTGATCGCGACAGCCGTCGCTTTACGACCTGAGGAGTCTCGATGCCGCTGACCCCGGCCGACGTTCACAACGTCGCATTCAAGAAGCCCCCCATCGGCAAGCGGGGGTATGACGAGGAAGAGGTGGACGCCTTCCTCGACGAGGTCGAGCGTGAACTTGCCCGTCTGATCGAAGAGAACAACGAGTTGCGTGCCGGGTCCGGCGGGGCGCCGGTGCCGACCGGTGGAGACATGCGGCACACGGGCGAGGTCGCCGACCTCAAGACCCAGCTCGACCGCATCCAGCGGGAGAAGGCCGCCGCCGAGCAGGCGGCCCGTCAGATGCAGGCCGAGATCGAGCAACTGCGTGCGGCGGGACCGCCGCCCCCGGCGGCCGGTGACGGCGAACAGCAGGCCCTGCGGGTGCTCATGATGGCGCAGCGCACCGCCGACGAGCACGTGGGCGACGCGCGCCGCGAGGCCGACGCGCTCGTCACCGAGGCCCGCACGAAGGCCGACGAGATGACCCGCGACGCGCGGGCCAAGGCTGAGGCCTTGGAGCGCGACGCCCGTCAGCGTCACCAAGAGGTCATGGGCAGCCTTGACTCGAAGCGGACCGCGTTGCAGAAGCACATCGAGGAACTCAAGCAGTTCGAGCGCGAATACCGCACCCGGCTCAAGGCCTACCTGGAGAGTCAGCTGCGTGACCTCGAGGGTCGCGGGCAGTCGCTCGAAAGCGAGATCAACCGAGCCACGCCGGCTGCGGTCGACACGAAGTCGGGCGGCGGGACGGGCAACTTCGCCGCCGCTGGCGCGACCCGCACAGCTGCGGACGCCAGTCGCTGATCTATCCGCGGTCGACGGGTGCGTGAGCACCGCACCCGTCGACCGGCGCGCCCGCTCAACGGGTGCGGGTGCGCCCACCACGGTGTGGTGACTGTCTCGGCTCGGCGCGGGCCCGATGGTCTTTTCGTCGGCCGCGTGATGTTTCAATAGTGCGTGTCCCAGGTCGCCAGCGTCACCGTCGCCATTCGAGTCCGTCCGGGTGCCTCCCGAACGAAGGTGGGCGGGTGTTATGACGGTGCGCTCGGCCCCGCGTTGATTGTCGCCGTGGGGGCGCCCGCCGTCGACGGGCGGGCCACGGAGGCCGTGCTCGTCGCGCTCGCGCGGGCGTTGGGCGTGCGTCGACGCCAGGTGAGTCTGCATATTGGACAGACAAGTCGCGACAAGGTCGTCGCGATCGTCGATCCGCCCGTCGATGTCGAGGACCGGTTGACCCGGTTGCGCGCGGGAGCGAAATGATCGACGAGTTCAACATCGCCCTGTTGATCGCGGCAGGTGTGCTGCTGATCTCGGTGGTCGCGGTGCGGTTCTCCGTTCGATCCGGGTTGCCCAGCCTGTTGGTCTATCTGTTGTTCGGCGTCGCCCTCGGCGAGGCCGGGCTGGGTGTTCAGTTCGACGACGCGGAACTGACCCGGGTGTTGGGTTTCTGCGCTCTTGTGGTGATCATCGCTGAGGGTGGGTTGACCACTCGGTGGTCGGCAGTGCGTCGGGTGTTGATGGCGGCGTCGGCGTTGGCCACTGCCGGGGTCGTGGTGAGCGTCGCGGTGGTCGGCGTGGTCGTACACCTGATTCTTGGTTTGTCGTGGCAGTCGGCGTTGCTGCTCGGCGCGGTCCTGTCCTCGACCGATGCGGCGGCGGTCTTCTCGACTCTGCGTCGACTGCGGATCGCGCCGCGGTTGATGGTGTTGCTTGAGGCGGAGTCGGGTGTCAACGACGCGCCAGCGGTGCTTTTAGTGACCGTGCTGTCGGCGTTCTCCAGCTCGGCGCCGCCCGGTCCGTGGTGGCTGCAGGCCGGCCTGATCGTCTATGAGCTGGTGCTCGGTGCGGCGGTGGGTCTGGGTCTGGGATGGCTTGGTGTCGTGGGTCTGCGGCGGGTGGCGTTGCCGGCGGCCGGGCTCTATCCCCTCGCGGCGATGGGATTGTTGGTCTTCGCCTACGCGTCGGCGACGGTGGCCCACGCCTCAGGCTTCCTCGCCGTCTATGTGGCGGCGGTGGTGCTCGGCAATTCCCGTCTGCCGCACCGCCAGGCGATCGCGGGTTTCGCCGACGGTCTCGCGTGGCTGGCGCAGATCGGATTGTTTGTGTTGTTGGGTCTGCTCGCGTCACCGAGCAGACTGCCGCAGGTGCTGTTGCCGGCCCTGCTCGTGGGTCTGGTGCTGGTGGTGCTGGCCCGACCGGTGGCGGTGGCGGCCAGCGTCTCCTGGTTCGGTTTCGGCTGGCGTGAGCAGGCGTTCCTGTCGTGGGCGGGGCTGCGGGGGGCGGTTCCGATCGTTCTCGCGACGATTCCGTTATCGGCGGGTGTGCCGGGAGCGACTCGACTGTTCGACGTGGTCTTCGTGCTCGTGGTGATCTTTACCTTGCTGCAGGCGACCACGATCGCGCCGGTCGCGGGCTGGCTGGGGGTCACCGCGCCGGCCGAGCCGACCGAGCTGCAGGTGGAGGCGGCGCCCCTGGAACGGATGGGGGCCGATCTCCTGCAGTTGGAGGTGCCGGTCGGGTCGCATCTCGCGGGGGTCCATCTCGATGAGCTTCGACTGCCGGCGGGCGCGGTGGTGACACTGGTGTTGCGCGACGGGGTCGGGTTCGTGCCAGACCTGCGCACCCGGCTGCGGGCGGGCGATAACCTGCTCATCGTGGTGACCCAGGCGTGCCGCGATGTGGCGGAGCGTCGGTTGCGGGCGGTGAGCCGTCGGGGTCGCCTGGCGCGATGGCACGGTGAGAGAGGTGTTGAATATCCGACCCGTACGCGTTGATCTGCCTTTGGCATATGCGCAAAGTATCTGATTCGTGACGCATTGGCGTGGCACGGTTGTCGAACGGCCCCACGTTTCGTATTCTTGCCAGCCTCGGAGTGTGCGGTGTCCCGCCGTACGCCCGTTTTGCATGTGGGGGTCGCGATGGCCGAGCGAGCGGGTGCGGTGAAGAAGACCGCGAAGAGCGCTATTCCGGCGCAGACATCCCAGAGTGGCGCAGCCGAGCCGGACGCGGCCGAGCCGGCCGCTCCCGAGGCCGCTCCGCCAACCCCCGCGAAGAAGGCGCCGGCCCGCAAGGCGCCGGCCAAGCGGGCTGCGCCGGCCAAAGCGGCCGCAGCCAAGGCAACCACCCCGAGGGCGACCACCGCCAAGGCGGCATCCGCGAAGGCCGTCCCGGCCGGGGGCGTCGCCAGAGCCACGCGGTCCGCCGACGAGACCGAGAAGATTCGTGTCGCGTTGAGTGAACGTCGTGACGAGCTCACCGCCGAATATGAGCAGACGATCTCCGAGATCGCCGAGATGCAGCGGGATCGGCTCACCGACTCGGCAGGCGACGACCAGGCCGACACCGGCACGAAGACGTTCGAGCGGGAGCAGGAGATCTCCCTCGCCAACAGCATCCGTGAACGGATCACCCAGGTGGAGCGCGCGTTGGAGCGGCTCGACGGCGGGCAATATGGCTGGTGTGAGCGGTGTGGCACCGCGATCCCGGCGGCGCGGCTCGCCGCGTTCCCGTCCGCTACGCTCTGTGTGAGCTGCAAGCAGCTGGAAGAGCGGCGCTGAAGCGGGGACACGATCACCGCCTGAGGCTGAGCTGGGGCACGGCGAAGGGCACAAGTGTGACGTCAACGGTCGAGGCTGACGATACGGGCACGACCCGGGTCGGTGCTCGGGCTGCGGCGGTCGTCGCTCTGGCAATCACCGCCGTGTCGGCGGTCGCGCTCGACGCGACGACGAAGCAACTGGTGCTGACGCACGTCGCCGACACCGAGCCGGTGAGGCTGCTGGGCGGGGCCGTCTATCTGAGTGTGACCCGCAACAGCGGCGCGGCGTTCAGCATCGGATCGGGCTACACGATGATCTTCCCGATCATCGCGTTGGTGGTGGTCGGCGCGATCATCTGGTTGGCGCGCAGCCTTCGATCGATGCCGTGGGCGTTGTCAATGGGCCTCATCCTCGGCGGGGCTCTGGGCAATCTCGCCGACCGGATCTTTCGGGCTCCCGGGCCGATGCGTGGCCACGTGGTCGACTTCATCAGCGTCTTCGACGAGGCAGGCCGGGTCTTCCCGATCTTCAATGTGGCCGACTCGGCCCTGTTCTGCGGCGTGGTGCTCGCGATCGTGCTGGAGTTCACCGGCCGGCATCGCAGCGGCGGCGCAGCCCCCGAGACCGACGTCGCGAAGACCGCAGCCGGCGCAGCCCAACCAACCGCAGACAAGCCGGAACGAGACTGACGTGACCAGCGCCGAGACCACATTCACGGCCGCGCCGTCCGGCGACCGGCGATTCCTTCCGCTGCCCGACGGCCTCGCCGGGACCCGCCTCGACCAAGCGGTGTCGCGACTCTTCGGCCTGTCTCGCACCGTCGCGGCGGGCCTCATCGACGGCGGCGACGTGCTGGTCGACGGTGCCGTCGGGGTGAAGTCCCAGAAGGTGACCATCGGCTCGTGGCTGGAGGTGACCCTGCCCGGTCCGGCCGAACCGGTGGTCGCGACCACGGCCGAGCCGGTCGACGGCCTCGTCGTGATCTATGACGACGACGACATCGCGGTGATCGACAAACCGGTGGGGGTCGCCGCGCACGCGAGCCCGGGCTGGACGGGCCCGACCGTGACCGCCGGGCTGGCGGCCATGGGTTACCGCATCGCCACGAGCGGGGCCGCCGAGCGTCAGGGAATCGTGCACCGCCTCGACGTGGCCACCACGGGGCTGATGGTGGTGGCGAAGAGCGAACACGCGTACAGCTTCTTGAAACGGGCCTTCAAGGCCCGCGAGGTCGACAAGATCTATCACGCGGTGGTGCAGGGGCACCTCGACCCGTCGCGGGGCACCATCGACGCGCCGATCGACCGGCACCCCACCCACGACTACAAGTGGGCGGTGGTCTCCGGCGGGCGAGCGAGCGTCACACATTACGACACGGTGGAGGCGTTCGCGGGCGCGAGCCTCATCGAGGTGCGTCTCGAGACGGGCCGGACCCATCAAATCCGGGTGCACGTCTCCACGCTGCGTCATCCGTGCGTGGGGGACATGACCTATGGCGCCGACCCGACCTTCTCGGCCCGGCTGGGTCTGACCCGCCAGTGGCTGCACGCCACCCGGCTCGGCTTCACCCATCCGGCGACCGGCGAGCGGGTCGATTTCGCCAGCGAATATCCCGAGGATCTCGCCCACTCACTCGATCTGCTCGCCGGTTGGACCGGGGCGGCGCAGAACGCGGCGTGGCGCTGATCGCGGTCGCGGCACGCCGGGCCGGCGCGCGCCTGGCCCGGGGCGCGGTGCGCGTGGGTCGGCGGCTGCGCGTGATCCGGCCGGTCACTCTGCTGCTCGTGGTGCTGCTCGCGATGACCGGTGGGGTCCTCCTGTGGCGACCCGGCGAACCGGTCGGGGGTGGGGTGGGCAGCTCGCCGCAGCGGGTGGGCGTGCGTGACGGAGACATGATCCCCGCGTACGCCGAATCCAGCCGGGCCGAACTCGACGAGCTCAGCCGTCTCGCCGAACCGGATCGGGCGGTGCCGGCGCTGGTGTCATTGCGTCGTTATCTCACCGCCGGTCAGCTCGCGGATCTGTTCGATGGCGTCGACGGGGTGACGGCGGTCTTCGCGCTCGCCCGAGCGCCGCTGCCCGCGCGTCAAACCGAGATCGTGCGCCTCGCGGCGGACCGGTTGCCGGACGACGTCGCCGCGTCGATGGCATCCGTCGCGGCCCGCAAGGTCAGCGAGGCGACCGACTATGCGGCACGGGCGTCAACCGAACAGAATCCGGACCGCCGCCGGCAGTGGTCTTCACGCAGTGCCCTCGCGCTCGCCGAGTCGCAGGCGTTCGCCGACCGGTGCGCGTGCGTCTTCGCCGTCGTGGTGCGGGGACGACCGGCGGCGCTGCGCAGCCTCGCCTCGCGGCCTGCGGCGCGCGTCGTCGACCCGGCACCTGAGGTGGACGATATCGACGCGACGGTCTTCGTCGCGGTCCTGCCCGAGCAGGTCGACCACGTGCGTCCACCGCCCGATATCGAGCTGCCGCCGCCCGAGGCGACCCCGGTCGTCGGGTGAGTCGGGGAAGTCCGCGCGGTGGGGATGGCAAACCGCCGTCTTGTCCGTAGCCTAGCGGGCGACGCTTCTTCCGCGTGAGGCGAGGTTCAGGAGGAACGAGGTGGACACGACCACCGGATGGGGGCGCAACACACCCCACGGGCCGTCGGGGCGCTGGCGCACGATTTTGAGCCGTGCCCGGGGTGGCGGGCGCGGTCAGTCGGCTCGTCCCGATGATGAGCCAACCGCTCCGAATGTCGATCAACCCGCCCCTAGTCAGCCGGTCGTTCCCGCCCAAACCGCCGCTCCCGGGCAACCGGGCGCAGGGTTCGCGCCGGGTTATGGCGACCCTGGCCTCGGCCAGCCCGTTGGTTATCAGGCGAGCGGCTTCTGGGCACCGGAACAACCCACGCCCTATCCCGGCGGGCCGGCTCCCGGCGGTCATGGCCCCAGGGGTGGGCCTGGGGTTGGCCCTGGCCTGGCCCCGCCCGTCCAGCCTGCGGCCCCGGCGATGATCGAGTGGCGTTCCGCCCCCTCGGCCGGCACCAACGAGCACCTCATCGGCGGTCTGCGCCGTCCGTTGCCGGCCTCCACGGTGCTCGCGTTCGCCAACCCCAAGGGTGGCGTGCACAAGACGACCGCGACGGTGCTCGCCGCCGCGACGATCGGCAGTGTCCGCGGCCGAGGCGTGGTGGCGTGGGACGACAACGAGCTGCGTGGCACGCTCGGCCTGCGGGCCGGCAGCGCCCGCCACGCCCGGACCATCCGGCATCTGGTGACCGAACTCGCCGAGGTGGAGGCGCGGTCCGGTCCGGACCTGTCCGACCGTCTCGACGACTTTCTGCGGCACGCCTCGGACGGCTCCTATGACGTGCTCGCGGGTGAGGAGGATCCCCGGTTCGCCCGGCGGCTCGATCCGCACACCGTTCGACGGTTGCTGGAGTTGCTGCGTCGAACCCACGACGTGATCTGCGTCGACACCGGCAACAACGTCGAGAGCGGCAACTGGCAGACGGTGCTGCAGGCCAGCGACCAACTGGTGGTCACGACCGTGCCGCGCGACGACTCCGCGTTCTCCGCCGACTGGATGCTGGATCTGCTCGAGGAGTCGGGCATGTCGGAGTTGGTGGCCAACGCGGTGACCTTGTTGTCGTTGCCGACGCCACGACCGTCGCCGATGGCCGAGGACATCGCCCGCCACTTCGCGGCCCGCACCCGCGCGGTCGCTGTGGTGCCCTATGACCCTGTGCTGGAGGCGGGCGCGTCTATCGAGTTCGGGTTGTTGCGGCCCGAGACTCGGCAGGCGTGGTTGGCGGCAGCCTCCGTGATCATGGCCCCGTTCGGCCGGTAGGACCCCTGGGAAGGATCTGCACGTGGCACATGAGCCGACGTTCTCGACGTTCTCCACAGTCGAGGACCTCTGGAGTGATTCGGCCGCGCCGAACCAGCCCCCCTTGCCGGTGGTTCCCGCCCGTGCGCACACGGGCTGGGTCTCGGCACTCGTCGGGCTGCTCGTCGCCGCGCTCGGCCCGGTGCTCGGTCTTCTCTGGATGATGATCACTCCGCGGGCCGTCGTGGTGCGGGTCGACGGTGGATTCGTCTATGCCGAACCGCAGCCGGAGCAGATCGTCGCCGGCGACGGTTGGTTCGCCATCCTGGGAGTGTCGACCGGCGGCGCGGTCGCGGTGCTGGCCTGGTTGCTGATGCGTCGGCATCGGGGCGTGGCGATGATGACAGCCATCGCGGCGGGGTCGCTCATCGCCTCCGTCGCGGCCTGGTGGGTCGGGCATCACTTCAGCGTCGAGGAGTTCCGGTCGGCGGCGGCCGTGGCGGCCGTCGGCGACCGTCTCGAGGCTCCGATCGGCCTGCGCATATCGGAGCTCGACGCCGACCATTGGTCGGCGTCACGGCCGACCGGTGTGGTGGCGTTGCAGGCTCTCATCGCCGCCGTGAGTTATACGTTGTTCGCCGGGTTTTCGGCCCGCACCGACCTCGGCGCCCACGATGACCGGTTCGGTTCGGGCGACGCTGCGGTCGGCGGGGCGATGCCGCCCCTCGACGAGTTCGTCCGGCCCGGCCCGACAGGCACTGACAGGTCTGGATTATCCGGGGCCACCACGCCCGACGTAGACTCGCGGAGTGCTGACCCGTCTCGACCTTAGCGGCGTGCGCCCGGATCGAGCGACGCTGCGGCGGTTGCTGCCCCGGGCCGGTGTCGACGTCGCCTCTGCGGCCGTCACCGTCGAACCGATCATCGCCGCCGTGCGAGACCGGGGTGAGGCCGCGGTTCTCGAGTTCACCACCCGCTTCGACCGGGTCGATCTCACCCGGACCCGGGTCGATCCGCGTCGGGTGGCCAGCGCCATTGATCGGCTCGCCCCACCCGTTCGCGCCGCCCTCGAGGTGGCGATCGAACGTGCCCGGCTCGGCCACGAGGCGCAACGTCGCGTCGACGTCACGACGATCATCGCGCCGGGCGCCACCGTCACACAACGGTGGATTCCGGTGGGTCGGGTGGGCCTCTATGTGCCAGGCGGATTGGCGATGTATCCGTCAAGTGTGGTGATGAACGTGGTGCCCGCGCAGATCGCCGGCGTCGCCGCGATCGCCGTGTCAAGCCCGCCGCAGCGCGACACCGGCGAGCCCGACGACCGGGTGCTCGCGGCCTGCGCCATGCTCGGTGTCGATGAGGTCTACGCAGCCGGTGGCGCGCAGGCGATCGCGATGTTTGGCTATGGCACCGACGACTGCGAGCCGGTCGATGTGGTCACCGGGCCGGGCAATGTCTATGTGACGGCCGCCAAGCGGCTGTTGCGTGGGATGGTCGGCATCGACGCCGAGGCGGGCCCCACCGAGATCGCCGTGCTCGCCGACGACTCGGCCAACCCCGGCCATGTCGCCGCCGACCTGATCAGCCAGGCCGAACACGACCCCTATGCGGCGAGTGTCTTGGTCACCTGCGCGCCCCTGCTCGCCGACGCCGTTGACGCGGAGTTGGCGCGGCGGGTCCCGTTGGCCAAACACCACGAGCGGATCACCACGGCGTTGACCGGACCACAGTCCGCGGCGATCGTCGTCGACGACGTGGACGCCGGTCTCGCGGTCGTCGACGCCTACGCCGCCGAACACCTCGAGGTGCAGACCCGTGACGCGGCGGCGGTCGCGGCCCGGGTCCGTAACGCCGGGGCGATCTTCGTCGGTTCGCACTCGCCGGTTCCGCTCGGCGACTATTGTGCCGGGTCCAATCACGTCCTT
Source organism: uncultured Actinomycetota bacterium (assembly GCA_963736695.1). GTDB lineage: Bacteria > Actinomycetota > Actinomycetes > Mycobacteriales > Micromonosporaceae > CAVTPU01. The sequence continues at coordinate 640,624 of CAVTPU010000001.1, read as the reverse complement.
CCGACGGGTGGCTGCGCGCGGCACAGCAGCGGCTTGTCGGTACAGTCGTTTCTCCGCGGCGTTCAGGTCGTCGCCTATGACGAGGCGGCGTTGCGTGCGGTGGCCCCACACATACTCACTCTGTCCGAAGTGGAGGATCTTCCCGCTCATGGTCAGGCCGTGCTCGCGAGGATGGAATCGTGACGACAATCTTCGATGAGCCGCCGCTGCGCGACGAGTTGCGTGGGCAGCGGCCATATGGGGCGCCCCAGATCGACGCCCCGGTGCGCCTCAACACCAACGAAAATCCCTATCCGGTGCCGGCACCGGTCGTCGAGGCGCTCAGCACCGCGCTCAGCGATGTGCTGCTCGACCTCAACCGTTATCCCGACCATGACGCGCTCGCGTTGCGCACCGACCTCGCCGCGCACTTGGGCCATGACCTGACGGCAGAGCGAGTGTGGGCGGCGAACGGCTCCAACGAAGTGCAACAACAGTTGCTTCAGGCGTTCGGTGGCCCGGGTCGCACCGCGATGGGATTCTCCCCGGCCTATTCGATGCACCCGGTCCTGGCACGGGGCACCGGCACCTCCTGGCACGACGGATCACGGCGGGCCGACTTCTCCCTGACCCGTGAGCACGCGATGGCGCAGGTGCGGGTCTTCCAACCCGACCTGGTCTTCATCTGCTCACCAAACAATCCCACAGGTGGCGCGGTGGCCCTCGACGTGGTCGAGGCGGTGCTCGCCGAGGCTCCCGGGCTGGTCATCGTCGACGAGGCGTACGCCGAATTCGCCCGGCCCGGCACGCCAAGCGCGTTAACCCTGGTGGACCAACATCCGCGCCTCGTGGTGACCCGCACGATGAGCAAGGCCTTCGGGTGCGCGGGGATCCGGCTGGGTTGTCTGGTCGCGAGCCCCGCGGTGGTCGACGCCATGCGCCTCGTGCGGCTGCCCTATCACCTGTCGACGCTCGCCCAGGTCGCGGCGCGCACCGTGCTGGCGCACGCGGCCGAGTTCACCGACTCCATCGACAAGATCCGCCTCGAGCGAGACCGGCTCGTCGTGGCACTTCGCGAGCAGGGCTTCACCGTGCCCGACAGCGACGCCAACTTCGTCCTCTTCGGACCGTTCGGAGACCAGCGGTCGGCGTGGCAGACCCTGCTCGACCACGGGGTGCTCGTGCGCGACCTCGGACTGCCCGGCTGGTTGCGGGCGACCGCGGGCACTCCGGCGGAGACCGACGCGCTGCTCGCCGCAGTGCGCATGGTGCGCCGATGACCGAGCCGCGGTCCGCCACGGTGCGACGGGAGACCACGGAGACCCGAGTGCTCGTCGAGCTTTGCATCGACGGCACCGGGCGCTGTGACGTGTCGACCGGGATCGGTTTCTTCGACCACATGCTCACCCAGGTGGGGCGGCACGGCGGTCTGGACCTCGTGGTGCGCGCCGACGGAGACCTGCACATCGACGCGCATCACACGGTGGAGGACACGGCCCTGGCGCTCGGAGCGGCGATGACTCAAGCCCTCGGCGACAAGGCCGGGATACGTCGGTTCGGTTCCGCGCTGGTGCCACTCGACGAGGTTCTCGTGCAGGCCGCGATCGACCTCTCCGGCCGCCCCTACGTGGTGCATGACGAACCCGCGGGCCTCGCGCCGTTCGTCGGCGGCACCGGCCCGGTCTTCGCCACCAGCCTCACCCGCCACTTTTGGGAGTCGTTCGGCCACGCGGCCAAAGTCACGCTGCACGTGTCCGTGGTGCGTGCGGCTCGCCTCGGCGCCCAGCCCGACGCCCACCACGTCATCGAGGCACAGTTCAAGGCGGTGGCGCGGGCGCTACGCGACGCGGTGCGGGTCGAGGACCCCACTGGTGGTGTGCCGAGCACCAAGGGGGTGCTGTGATGGGGGGCATCTCCCAGTCGGTGCTCCCGATCGTGCTGGCGGGCCTGGCCGGGGTGCTTATCGGCGGCGCGTTCTCCCTGCGTCGACAGGGCCGGTCCAACCTCGCCGTCGGCGTACCCGCGGTTCTTGGGTTGCTCGCCGCGGTCGGGGCCGCACTCTGGCTGTTCTCCGGGTGAACCGGATGGACTCATCCGGTCGCTTCCCGCCGACGGTCGTGGTGCTCGACTATGGTTCGGGCAATCTGCGGTCCGCGCAGCGGGCCCTCGACCGGGCCGGCGCCGAGGTCAGCGTGACCGCCGACCTCGACCGTGCGGCGGCAGCCGACGGTTTGGTCGTGCCCGGGGTCGGAGCCTACGCGGCCTGCATGGCCGGGATCACCGAGATCGGTGCCGCACCGGTCCTCGCTGACCGGATCTCGGCCGGACGACCGGTGCTGGGCATCTGCGTCGGCATGCAGATCCTTTTCGACTTCGGCGTGGAGCACGGCGAGCGCGCCGAGGGGCTGGGTCTGCTGCCGGGCGGAGTGACCCGGCTGGGTCTGCTGCCGGGCGACACCACCCGGCCCGGCGATCGACAGACCGCCTCCGGTCTGCGAGTGCCGCATCTGGGGTGGAACACGGTGTCGGCGCCCGCCGGCTCCGCGCTCTTCGCCGACGTGAGACCCGACACGCGGTTCTACTTCGTGCACTCCTATGCCGCGCGGCCCGACGCCGCGTTGCGGGCCACGGGCGCCGTCATCACCACCACGGACCACGGCGGCGAGTTCGTCGCGGCGATCGAGCTCGGGTGCCTCGCGGCGACCCAGTTTCATCCGGAGAAGTCCGGTGCCGCTGGTGCCGCCGTGCTGCGGTCCTGGGTCGCGGCGTTGGCCCCCGGCCGGGACACGCCACCCGCACAGAAAGAAGAGACGCCATGGCCCGACCGTTGATTCTGTTGCCCGCCGTCGATGTCGCGGACGGGCAGGCGGTTCGCCTGGTTCGCGGCGCGGCCGGCAGCGAGACCAGATATGGCGATCCGGTGGAGGCAGCCCTGGCGTGGCAACGCGACGGGGCCGAGTGGATTCACCTGGTCGACCTCGACGCGGCGTTCGGACGCGGCTCCAACGCGGAACTGCTCGCCGAGGTCATCGCCCGAGTGGATACTCCGGTGGAGCTCTCGGGGGGCATTCGCGACGACGCCAGCCTCGCCGCCGCGCTCGCCACAGGCGCGTCCCGAATCAACATCGGCACCGCCGCACTCGAAAATCCACAGTGGTGTGACCGGGTGATCGCGGAGCATGGTGAGCGGATCGCGATCGGGCTCGACGTGCGTGGACGGGTTCTCGCCGCCCGGGGCTGGACCAACGACGGGGGTGATCTCTTCGAGATCCTCGCGCGGCTGGACGCGGCCGGGTGCGCGCGTTATGTCGTGACGGACATCCTCAAGGACGGCACTATGCGGGGCCCTAACCTGGACCTGCTGCGTCTTGTGTGCGCCGCGACCTCCGCGCCGGTGATCGCCTCCGGCGGGATCTCCAGTCTCGCCGACCTGCGGGCCGTAGCCGATCTCGCTGCGCTCGGCGTCGAGGGGGTCATCGCGGGCAAAGCGCTCTACGCCGGGGCATTCACGGTCGCCGACGCGCTCGCCACCCTGCGGGCCGCGGCCACGGACGGGCCGTCGTGAGTGTCGCGGTTCGGGTCATTGCGTGCCTGGACGTCGACGCTGGTCGGGTGGTGAAGGGGGTCAACTTCGCCGATCTGCGAGACGCGGGCGATCCAGTGGAGCTGGCCGCAGCCTATGAACAGGCGGGCGCCGACGAGTTGGTGTTCCTCGACGTGACCGCGTCGGTCGCGGGCCGCCCGACGATGCTGGACGTGGTCGCGCGTACGGCGGAGTCGGTCTTCATCCCGCTGACGGTGGGCGGTGGGGTGCGGCGGGTCGACGACGTGGACACGTTGCTGCGGGCCGGAGCCGATAAGGTCGGTGTCAACACGGCGGCGTTGGCCCGTCCGGAGCTGATCTCCGAGATCGCGCACCGGTTCGGTCGGCAGGTGCTCACTCTCTCGTTGGACGTGCGGCGATCGCCCGCCACCCCCAGTGGGTTCGAGGTCACCACCCACGGGGGCCGACGGGGAACGGGGATCGACGCGGTCGAGTGGGCGGGGCGGGGATGTGCGCTCGGCGCGGGTGAGATCCTGCTCAACTCGATGGACCGGGACGGGACTCGGGACGGGTTCGATCTGCCGCTGATCGTGGCTGTGCGAGGCGTGGTCGAGGTGCCGGTCATCGCCTCCGGCGGCGCTGGTCACACGGCCGACTTCCCGCCCGCGATCGACGCCGGCGCGGACGCGGTGCTCGCCGCGAGCGTGTTCCACTTTGGACAATTGCGGATCGCGGATGTGAAAGACGCGTTACGCGCGACTGGTCACGAGGTGCGTTAGCGGGCCGACGGGGTGTCAGGGCCGCCGAACCGTTGTGGAACTCCACGCGACTGGGCGGCCGATCTGGCTCCACGAAAGCGATGCGTGCGGCACACTGCCCCACGTGACATTGCGTGATGACACGGCGGATCGCGACACTCGCCTTTTTCCGCCGCAACGGGGACCGGCCGGCGCGACCGCGGTCGGCGAGAACGTGTCCGCCTCCACCACGTCCGGGAAGCCCCGATCGGCTGCCGTTCCCCGCTGGTCGGGCACGGAGGTGCGGGCCTTGCGTGAGGCGCGACGCATGAGCGTGCGGGAGTTCGCCGCTCATCTCGGAGTGAGCGACCGCATGGTGTCCAAGTGGGAGTCGGGAGGAACGACGATTCGCCCCCGCCCGATCAACCAGGCGGCGCTCGACACGTCGTTGGCCCGTGCGAGCGCGGACGTGAAGGCCCGATTCGCGGCGAAGAGCGGGCGTTCGACCGCACGGTTCGGCATCGCCGATGGAACGCTGCCGATCTTTGTCGCGAAGCATCTGGTGGCGCACCCGGTCGATGGTCGGCTGATGACCCTCGTCGAGGGCGGCCCGTGCGTCGTCGGCCACAACCGTGAGCCGCGGTGGGTGCCGGGCTTCTACGTCGACCTCTATCCGGTGACCAACGCCGATTACCGGCGGTTCGTCGACGCGACCGGGCACCGGGTGCCGCCTCATTGGACCGGTGGCAGGTGCCCGGAGCCGGCAGCCAGCCATCCGGTGGCGATGGTCAGCCGAGACGACGCCCAGGCCTACGCTCGCTGGGCGGCGAAGGCCTTGCCGACGAGCGCTCAGTGGGAAAAGGCGGCTCGCGGGGTCGATGGCCTGACCTATCCGTGGGGGGATGTCCCCGACCCGGCGCGATGCAATGTGCGACGGTCCGGAATCGGTGGCACGACACCGGCCGACTGGTTTGACAACGGGGCCAGTCCTTATGGCGTCCTCGATCTGTGCGGCAACGTCTGGGAGTGGTGCGACACCCGCACGCATGTCGACCGCAGTGAGCTCAAGGGCGGATCGTTTGTCAGTTCGCTCGACCGGGCCACGCCAGCGGCGTTCTATGACGCGCCGGACGACCTGGTGAGTGAGGAGATCGGCTTTCGGTGCGTAGCTGAGGCGATCACCGTGCTCGAATTGTTGTCGATTTGATTCAGCGTCGGTTCGCGGTCGCGTCCGTGCGCTGACGCACCGGCCGTCGGGGGGTTACTGACCCGGTTCATCCGACTAACATGTGCGACATAACGTCATATGCCGTGATTCCCGCAGCAGACGAGATCCACCGCTGCGACGCTCATTGGAAGGAGTGCACCCCTGTGGCGACCCCCATCGGGCTGGCCCGCAAGACCCTCGGCACCGGTGCGCTTTTCTCCTTTTCGGTCGGGGCCTCCGCGCCCATGACTGTGCTAGCTGGCGGAGTCACCGCCACCTTCGCCAGCACCGGGGTGATAGCGGTGCCGGTGGCCTTCGCCGCCCTCGCGCTCGCCCTCGTTCCGTTTACCGTCGCCTATGTGTCGGTCGCCCGCCACCTCGTGCACGCTGGTCCCCTCTACGCCTACCTGGCGCATGCCTTCGGCCCGGCCCGAGGCCTCATCGCCGCACCACTGACCCTGTTGGCCTACAACGCCATCCAAGTCAGCCTCTATGGCCTGTTCGGGTCGCTCGCGAGCCGCACAATCGGCGGGGCGTGGTGGGTCTGGGCGATCGTCGCCTGGGCCGGCGTCGCGGTGCTCGGCGTGCGTCGCGTCACTCTCAATGCCGGCCTGCTCACTGTTCTGCTCGTCGCCGAGGTCGCCATGGTGCTCGTCTTCGACGTCGCCGCGCTCAGCCATCCGGCCGACGGCACCCCTGACCTCGCCCCGTTGGACCCGGCCGGGCTCACCGCCGGCGACGCCGGCGGCGTCTTCGCCCTGAGCATGGCGGCCTTCGTGGGCTATGAATCCATTGCCGCGTACGGCGAAGAGGCCCGCGACCACACCGCGCTCGCCCGCGCCACTTTTGGATCGCTGGCGCTGCTCGGTGTCCTCTATACCCTCTCCAGCTGGGCCTTGGCCAACGCCACCGGACCCCGTCATGTCGTCGACGCGAGCCGGGCCAGCGGCGCCAGCCTCATCACCGCGTTCGTCCGGACGCACTATGGTCCCGTGGTCGGCAGCGTCGCCGTCGTGCTTCTCGTCACCAGCGTCTTCGCCGCCATGCTCAGCCTGCACCACACGGTCGCGCGCTATGTCTTCGTTCTCAGCCGCGAACAGGTGCTGCCCTCGTGGGCCCGCCGCATCGGCTCCGGCGGCCGGGCCGGCGCGCCCGTCGGTGGTTCGCTCGCCCAGAGCGTCATCGGGCTCGCCGTCATTACTGTCGCGGCGGTCAGCGGCGTCGACCCGGTCGGGGTCCTGTTCACCCGGGCCTCCGCGATCGCCGCGGTCGCCATCATGATGCTCATGGTCGCGACGTGCCTGGCCGTGCTGCGTTTCTATCGCACCGGCGGCGGTGGTCATGAGTCGGTCTGGACCCGCGTCGTCGCCCCCGCAGCCGGCGCCATCGCCGTCGGTGTCGTGCTCACCGCCACTCTCGGGTCGCTCGTGAGGTCCGCCGGCACCCCGCTGTGGCCGCTGCTCGCCACCGTCGTCGGCGCCGTCGGTGTCGGCTGGATCTGGGCCGGCGTCATCTCCCGACATCGGCCTCAGGCCATGCCGCGAGTCGGTTGGGGCGAGCCTGAGCCGTTGGCGGAGCTGGAGCCACACTTCGCGAGCGTCGATGTCTAACGGCCTTGCCGGACATCGGGCGCGGCGGCGTTTTATTCAGGGACGGGGGTTTGGATCGGTGGCGTCACAAAGAACGGGGGAGGAGCCGATGGTGAAGGTGGTCGGGGTCGCTGGTCAGCGACGGATGGCGGAGGTGCCGACGCAGCCCGATGTCGCGTCGGCATATCTGCGCAACCTGGTCGTCGAGCGGCTGCTGCGCATGAACGCCCGCCACGCGACTCACGCCTGGCTGGGGCGGCGTAGCCGTCCGGTCGGCCCGCATGGCTTGGCTTTCCTCTATCGAGACGGTCCGACGAGTCCGTTGCCCGTCGCGGGTCCGGTCACCGGTCGGTTTCGGGTCGCAGCCGCGACCCGCCTCGTCGACAGTGGACCCGATGTGCGAGACCTGCCACGCCTGCTCTATCGCCTGGGGAGGCTCGCCGTCGACCGTTATCTGCCTAGTCCGGCCGGGTTCGACCCGCGGGTGCAGATGGCCAACCGGCACGACCCGATGTCCGCGACCTCCGTCTATATCGGACTGGGTGTCTCCTCATTGGATAGTTCCGAGGCGTCGTGGGAACAGGCGCAGGGGAGCGCCCGCAGCCCCCTCGATCTGCCGGGCCGCTGCTATGCCGTGCTGCGCGACGGCACCGCGTTGCTCGTTGAGCGGGCCGGCCGGCGGGACTTCGGCTCCGTACGGATCTATTGCACCCACGACCTCACGGTCGAACCCGGGGTCGCGCCACGCCCATGGGTGTGGGATCCGAATCTGACCACGTCATCCGACGGGGCGGAGGTGTGGCGTCAATTGCGTCACCTCCACATGATCGCTTTGCGGCACCGGGTGCCGGCGACAGGAAGGACAGAGGCATGGATTCCTGGCGCGACCGACCGCAGCCGCCGGTGATGCCTGTCGGCGCGGCTGGTGTCTCGGCGACGCTCGCGGCGCTTCGCGAGCAGTTCGACCGCGAAGGCGCGACCAACATTGGGTTTCCCGGCGCGGTCGACTTCGACTACACCGAGCTCTTTCCGTTCTTCAGATACCTCCTTAACAACGTCGGTGACCCATTCGTCGATGGGTTGGGTCGGTTGCACACGAAGGGCCTCGAACGGCACGTGGTCGCCTTCTTCGCCGACCTGTTCCGGGCACCGACGCACGACCGTTGGGGTTTCGTCACCACCGGTGGCACTGACGGCAATCAATACGGTCTGGCGCTGGCGCGCAGCCTGCACCCCGACGGAATCGTCTATTACTCGCAGGCAGCCCACTACAGCATCGGCAAACTCGTCGACCGTCTGCGTATGTCGGCCGTGATGGTGACTGCCGGTGCCGGCGGCGAGATGGACTACCGCGATCTGCGGAGCGCGCTGCGCGGCCGTCGCGACCGGCCCGCGATCGTCGTGGCGACGGTCGGCACCACCATGACGGAGGCGGTCGACGACGTCTCGGCCATTCGCGAGGTATTGCGCGGATTGGCGATGCGGGCGTCATTCATCCACGCCGACGCCGCCCTCAGTGGCATTCCGTTGGCGGTCACCCGAGAAGGCGGGCAGGCGCCCGGGTTCGACTTGGCGGACGGCGCGGATTCGATCGCGGTCAGCGGTCATAAGTTCATCGGTAGCCCATTCCCGTGCGGGGTGCTGCTCACCCGGCGCAGCCTGCGTGACCGCATCAGCCGGCCGGTTGGCTATATCGGCGGCGTCGACTCCACCATCACCGGTTCGCGCAGCGGGCACGCCCCGCTGCTGTTGTGGTATGCGATCGAGCGACTCGGTGTGGCGGGGCTGCGCGACCGCGCGGTGCGGTCGAGAGAGCTCGCCACCCACGCGACAGCCCGCATCCAAGAACTGGGATGGCCGGCGTGGCGGCATCCGCACGCCTTCACGGTGGTGCTGCCGCACGCGCCGGCCGCTCTCGTCGACCGTTGGATGCTCGCGACCCACGAGGGGGTCAGCCACATCGTCTGCATGCCGGGCGTCACTCGCGACCAGATCGACGCCTTCGTCGCCGAACTCGCGCAGGCGTCCCGCTCACCTGACGCCCCGGTTTCGGCGGAGCCGCTCGCACCGGTGAGCCGGACGGTGCCGCCAGGGCAGTCACCCCGCCGGCCTGCCCCGTTGGTCAGAACGTGAAGGTCTCGGCGACGGTCTGATAGTCGAATTGCTCGCCGACGCCGCCGAAATAGAGATCAACTTCGTACTTCGCCTCGTCGACGTTCCCGGAGGCGTGCACCAGATTGGCGACCCCTTTGCCCTGACTCATCGCGGACGCCCGGGACATGTGCGCGAAGTCGCCCCGGATCGTGCCCGGTGTCGCCTCGTTCGGATAGGTTCCGCCGACCATCCGCCGCACGTTGGCGACCGCTTCGACACCCTCGAGCACCATCGCGATCACCGGGCCGCGCTGCACCGCTCGGGCGTTGGCCGCATAAACCTCGGCGCCGAACCGCTCCTCAAGATCGAAGTAGTGCCGCCGGGTCATGTCGTCGTCGAGCCGAACCATCTTCATGCCAACGATCTTCAATCCGGCATCTTCGAAGCGCTGGATCACTCGGCCGGCGAGGCCGCGGGCGACCCCGTCCGGTTTGATAACGACGAGGGTCCGTTCCACTGAGGCCACGTGCATGCCTTTCGGTCGCGTCACGATGACGATGGGGGCACGACGAGCCTACCCCGCGCTGATCATGTGGCGTTCGGGCATGTACGAATGGACCTGCCCACTGCTCGGCCCAGCCCGGCGGGCCACCCGCCCAGGTCGCGTGTCGCTCGCCACTGTGCCCCGCGTACGCAGATCGGCGTCTTCCCGCGGATTCGCCCCCGTGGGGTCCGTTGCGCCGGAAGACGCCGATCGTCGTTGCTGCTGAGCAGGCCAGCCGAAGCGCCTCAGAGTTGGGCGAGGGATCCGGCGTACATCTTCTCGATGTCTTCGGCGAAGGTCGTCTCGACGACCTTGCGCTTGATCTTGAGCGACGGGGTGAGCTCGCCCGTCTCGATCGACAGGTCGCGGGGGAGGATGGTGAACTTCTTGACGGTCTCCCACCGGTTCAGTCGAGTGTTGAGCTCTGTGACATAACCGGTGACCATCTGCTCGGCCTCGGGCGAGCCCACGATCTCGGCATAGCTCTTGCCCTCCAACGGCCCGCCGGCCGACCAGGAGGTCATGCCGTCCGGGTCGAGGGTGATGACCATGGTGCAGAAGTTGCGCGCTTGGCCGATGACGAGGACCTGGGACACATACGGGCAGATGGCCTTGAATAGGCCCTCGACGTGGCTGGGTGCGACGTACTTTCCGCCCGAGGTCTTGATCAGGTCCTTCTTACGGTCGGTGATCTTCAGATAGCCGTCCGCGTCGATCTCGCCGATGTCACCCGTCTTGAAGAAACCGTCCTCGGTGAAGACGGCGTTGGTCTCGTCGGGCAGGTTGTGATAGCCGCGCATGACCGGGGCGCCACGCAGCTCGATCTCGCCGTCTTCGGCGATGCGCAGCTCGAGGTCGCCGAGCGGTTTGCCGACCGTGCCGAACTTGTAGCGTTCGGGCGGGTTGACGAGTGCTCCGGCGGAGGTCTCGGTGAGGCCGTAGCCCTCGAGGATGGTGATGCCCGCGGCGTGGAAGAACTCGGCGATCTCTTTGCTCAGCGGAGCCGATCCGGAGACCATGAAGCGGATGTTGCCACCGAGCCGGGCCCGGATCTTGCTGAAGACCAGCGAGTCCGCGATGCCGTGCTTGATCTTCAGCAATCCGGTGGGCTGCTTGCCCGCCAGCTGCAGCGCGGAGACCTGACGGCCGACCCCGAAGGCCCAGTTGAAGATCTTCAGCTTGGCGCCGCCGGCCTCTTGGGTGCTGGTGACGACCTTGTTGTAGACCTTTTCGTAGATGCGCGGCGCGCCACACATGAGGTTGGGCTGCACCGTGGCGAGGTTCTCCACCAGCTTGTCCACCCGACCGTCCACATAGGTGGGCATGCCGACGTGGATGACGCCGCAGACGAGGGTCTTACCGAACGAGTGCGACAACGGCAGCCACAGATACTGCATGTCTTCGGATCGGAGCAGACCGAACTGCGCTTGGGCGACGCCCTCCCAGCACCAGCCGCCGTGCAGCAGTTCCACGCCCTTGGGGCGGCCCGTTGTGCCCGAGGTATACATCAGTGTCGCGAGTTGGTCCGCTCGAACCTCGTTGGCGATCTCCGTGATGAGCGTCGGGTTGTCGGCGAGCGCCTGCGCGCCCCGGCGTTCGAGTTCGGCGAGGGTGATGACCGGCACCGACGCGGTGGCGTCGGTCTCGTCGACGACCACGATGTGGGTGAGGTTGGGCAGATCGGCGTCGGCGATCTTGGAGACCTGGCCGCCGTTCTCAGCGATGAGCACCTTCGACCCGGAGTCGTTGAGGATGAAGGCGGCGTCGTCCGGTTCGGTGCTTGGATAGACGGTGGTCGTGGCCGCACCGGCGCACAGGACCCCCAGGTCGGCGAGGATCCATTCCAACCGGGTGCTGGAGGCGATCGCCACCCGGTCCTCGGGTCGCACGCCGAGACCGTGCAGGCCCGCGGCGATGGCGGTGGCCCGGTCGCCGACCTGACGCCAGGTCAGCCAGGCGATCCCGGACGGCGCGGGATAAGCGAATGCCCGACCGTCGGGTGTCTGCGCGACACGGCGCAGAAACATGTCGGGAATCGACCTGTATGGGACGTGCAGCTGTTCGCTCATGGGACGCGAAGCCTCCGTAGTCGGGGCGGGTGAGGGTGGTCACGCACCGCGTGGCTACGGCGAAGGGTACGGCTAATCGAAGGCGAGGACCAGACCACATCTGGATGAAGCGCGGACGACGCTCGGCTCAACTCGCGCGGGCGGCGTCCGGGTGGGAGCCGGGCTGGTGCGCGAGTGCCCGCAGATAGCGTTGGGCCCACCGGGTCACGTCGTGAGTGCGCACGTGGCGGCGCATGGCCCGCATTCGACTCCGGTTCTGGGTCGGGTTCGCCTCCAGCGCCCGCACGAGCGTGTCCTTGAGCGCGGCGAGGTCATGGGGATTGACCTGATGGGCGTCGGTCAGCTCGGCCGCCGCCCCGGTGAACTCGCTGAGCACGAGTGCGCCCCCACCGTCCGCCCGGGCCGCGACATATTCTTTGGCCACCAGATTCATGCCGTCGCGCAGTGGGGTTATCACCATGACGTCGGCGGCGAGATAGAGCGCGGCGACGGCCTCGCGGTCGAATGACTGGTTGAGATAGTGGACGGCGGGCACCCCCATGCGGGCGAAGTCGCCGTTGATGCGGCCGACCTCGCGCTCCACGGTGTCGCGCAGGTGGCGATATTGCTCGACCCGCTCGCGGCTCGGCACCGCGAGCTGCACCATGACCGTGTCGGGCACCTTGACCCGGCCGTCGACGAGCAGCTCGCGATAGGCCTTGAGGCGGTGTTCGATGCCCTTGGTGTAGTCGAGCCGGTCGACGCCGACGATGATCTTCTCCGGGTCGCCGAGGTCGGCGCGCAATGCCCGGGCGCGGGCGATGATGTCGGCGTTGCGGCCGAGTGTGCGCATCTCGGCGAAGTCGATGGAGATGGGAAAAGAGCCAACCGCGACGGTACGCCCGGCGTGGCGCACCTGACACACCCCGGCGAGCGGGTCGTCGTCGCTCGTCACGGGCGAGTTCGTTGCGGGCGGGCGTGTGGCGTCGTCCGGTGGGATCAGTCGGTTGGCCACTCGCAGGAAGTTATCGGCGCCCGCCTCGGTTTGAAAGCCGACGAGATCGGCGCCGAGCAGGCCGTTGAGCAGTTCCATGCGGCCGGGCAGTTGCATGAACAGTTCCACGGGAGGAAATGGGATGTGCAGGAAGAACCCGATGCGCAGATCGGGACGCAGGTCCCGCAGCATCGCGGGCACGAGCAGCAGCTGATAGTCGTGCACCCAGACGGTGGACCCGGTCTCGGCGTGGTCGGCGGCGGCCTGCGCGAACCGTCGGTTGACCCGCACATAGGCGTCCCACCAGCGGCGGCGGAATGTCGGGGTCTGCACGGCGTCGTGAAACAGCGGCCAGAGCGTGGAGTTGGAATAGCCCTCGTAGTAGTCGGTGAAGTCGGCGGCCGACAGCGCGACGGCGCGCAGCCGCAGCCCGTCCGTATCGGGAATATAGGGTGCGGAGTCGGTGCCTCCGGTCCATCCGATCCAGGTGCTCCGGTGGGCCCGGAGCACCGGGTGCAGTGCGCTGACCAGTCCGCCGGGGCTGCGTCGCCACTCGACGCTTCCGTCGGGCAGTGGTGTCTCGTCAACCGGCAGCCGGTTAGCGACCACCACGAGCGTGGTCTTTGGCATGACGACCTCCGCGTCCCGCGGCTCCGCCCCATCGGCGGAGCCTCGATGTGCGCCGCTTCACTGCCATACCAATCACCTAAACTGCCCATAGTATTGCGGTCGGATCGGACTCGTACGGGGAGATTGATAGATCTGTTCTTGTTGCGACTACCGCGCGCGATTTCCATCCACAGTGGACATCTCTTCGGGGTCAGAGGCGATAGCGGCCCGTGCGCAGCTTCTCGATGATGTCGTCGGGGCCGGTGATGTCGACATCGGCGTGGTCCTGACGGCCGGTGAGGAACATGAGCAGTTCGCCCGCCGGGGCGGTGATGGTGACCCGTGGCCGGTCGGCGCCGCCCGCATCGGCTCCGGCGGTGGCGCTACGCAGATTCGGTGCGGTGACGGTCACGACCGCCGGCACTCGGCGCAGCATCATCCGGGCCAGCGGTTTGACCCGGGCCCACAGCGCCTCGGACCATTCGGCGGGCAGTTCGCGCGCGATCCACCCATCCTGGGCGCGACGCACGTCTTCGTGGTGGACGAAATACTCCATTCGGTTGATAGTCTCGTCGCCCACGGTGCTCCACCACGGTTTGCGGCGGACTTTGGTGAGCAGCACGTCCCACGGCTGGGAGGCGACCTGGTCCTGGACCCGCTTCGTGTGGCCGGCGAGGCCGGGGATGAGAATGCCTGCGGCGGCGTCGGTGCGGGTTGCCCGTACGACAATGTGGGCGGCGAGGTCGCGGGTGGTCCAGCCCGCACACAGCGTCGGGGCGTCCGGCCCGAGTCGTTCCATGAGGTCGGCGAGGGCGGCCCGTTCGGCGGAAGCGATGTTCGTCACCGTCGGATGGTACCCATGGGCGCGGCGATCGGTGTGAGGCCGTGAGAGTGTGGGGAGCCGGATGCGACGCCGGCCGTGACGCGGGAGGTGCGTGGTGCGCTCAGCCGACTGGGATTCGGGGGTGCTCGGGGCCGGGCTTCGGGTGCTCGGTGTGGCGATTCGGGAGCAGCCTCGCATCTTTGTCGTGGCATCGGTCGGGGGCACCGCGTTCGGCCTGTTGACGGTCGCCGGCGCCTATGTCGTGGGCGCGGTGGTGGGCCGGGTCGCGGTGCCGGCCATCGACGCCGGCCAGGTCACCGCCGGGGCGTTGGCTCTCGCGGCCGCCGCGATCATGGGGTTGTCGTTGGCGAAGGTGCTCGCCATCTTCGGGCGGCGGCTGGGCGCCGGGGCGATGCAGTTCCGTCTGCAGGCCTCCTATCGGCGTCGGGTCACCCGACGTTATCTGGACCTGCCGCTGGCGTGGCACCGCGCCCACGCGACCGGCACGTTGCTGTCCAACGCCAACTCCGACGTCGAGGCGATCTGGTTCTCCATCGCTCCGCTGCCGTTCGCGGTGGGCACGGTGCTGATGCTCGTGGCCGCGATCGTGTCGCTGTTCGCCGTGGACGTCGCGTTCGGTCTGGTGGGTTTGGCGGTCTTTCCCGCTCTCTTCGGCATCAATGTGGTGTTTTCCCGGCGAATGGCGCCGCGCGCCTCCCTGGCACAGCAGTTGCGGGCCGACGTGAGCGCGATCGCGCACGAGAGTTTCGACGGCGCGTTGGTGGTCAAGACCCTGGGACGTGAGGAGCACGAGACCCGGCGCTTCGCGGCGAAGACTGAGGAGCTGCGTGACGCGATGATCGCGGTGGGCCGGCTGAGGGGTTTCTTCGACCCGCTGCTCGACGCGTTGCCGAGCATGGCCGCGCTCGCGGCGATGGTGGTCGGAGCGATGCGGCTGAGCCAGGGCGCGGTCAGCGTCACCGACGTGGTCAGCGTGTCACTGCTGTTCACCGTGCTCGCGTTTCCCGTGCGGGCGATCGGCTGGGTGCTCACCGAGCTGCCGCGCAGCGTGGTCGGCTGGAACCGGGTGCGCCGGGTGCTCACCGCGCGCGGCGAGATGGCGTACGGGTCCAAGGATCTTGACGTTGATTCGGGGGCGGCGTCGCTGCGGTTCGACACCGTTGATTTCGGGTACGCCGATGCGCAGCCCGTGTTGCACACGGTGACTCTCGACGTCGCGGCCGGTCGCACGGTGGCGCTGGTCGGGCCGACAGGGTCCGGCAAATCCACCATCGTGGGGCTCGCGGCGCGGCTCGTCGACCCGTCAGCCGGGGTCGTGAGCATCGACGGAACCGACGTGCGGGCACTCACCTCGGAGACCCTCACCGGCACGGTCGCGTTCGTGCCGCAGTTGCCGTTCATCTTCGACGACACCGTGCGCGGCAACGTCACGGTCGGCCGAGCGGGCATCGACGACGACGCCGTCTGGGACGCGTTGCGCGCCGCGCAGGCCGACGGTTTCGTTTCGCGGCTGCCCCACGGGTTGGACACCACGGTGGGGGAGCGGGGTGTCTCGCTCTCCGGCGGGCAACGACAACGACTCACCCTGGCCCGGGCCGTCGTCGGCCGGCCCCGACTACTGCTGCTCGACGACGCGACGAGCGCGGTCGACCCGCGCGTCGAGGCGCGGATCCTCGCCGCGCTGCGGCACCGGCTCGGCGCCGTCAGCGTGCTCGTCGTCGCCTATCGCCGGGCGACGATCGCGCTCGCCGACGAGGTGGTCTACGTGGAGCGGGGCCGGGTGGTGGCCCGAGGCGAACACGCCGACCTGCTGACCCGCGTGCCCGGCTATGCCGCGCTGGTCACCGCCTATGAGAAGGACGACGCCGTGCGGGAACGCGGCCACGCCTATGACGACACCGAGCTCTCCGGTGACGCCCAGTCGATGAGTGAGGTCAGTCGATGAGCGAGGCGTCCGAGCCCAACGTGGCGACGGAGTCGTCGTGGCACACGATCCGCCGGGGTCTGGCGTTGTCGCCGGAGTTGCGCGGCGGGTTGGCCGGCACGTTGGCCTTGTCGGTGGTGGCGATGCTGGGTCGCGCGGCGGTGCCGGTCGCGATCCAGCAGGGCGTCGACCGGGGGCTGCGGGCAGTCGGCGGGCCCGACTTCGCGGTGGTCGCGACGGTCGTGGCGATCACGACCGGAGTGCTCGTCCTCGCGGCCGGGTGCAGCTATCTCATGATGCGGCGGCTGTTCACGGTGAGCGAGAAGGCGTTGGCCAGCCTGCGGCAGCGCACCTTCCGGCACGTTCACGACCTGTCGCTGCTGCGTCAACAGGAGCAGCGGCGGGGCGCGTTGACCGCCCGGGTCACCAGCGACGTCGACCAGATCACCCAATTTCTGCAGTGGGGTGGGGTGATCCTGCTCGTGAGCGTGGGGCAGATCGTGGTCACCACGGTGGTGATGGCGATCTACTCCTGGCAGCTCACGGTGATCGTCTACGCCTCGTTCCTGCCGCTGGTCATCGTGGTGCGCGTCTATCAGCGCCGGCTCGCCGCCGCCTATGGCCAGGTGCGCACCCGGGTGGCGGCGATGCTCGCCGCGGTCAGCGAGAGCGTCGTCGGGGCCGAGGTGATTCGGGCGTACGGGGTGCGTCAGCGCACCGCGCAACGCCTCGACGACACGATCGACCATCACCGTCGGGCCCAGTTTCACGCCCTGCGCACCAGCGTGATGTCGTTCTCCGCGGGGGAGGTCGCCGCCGGTCTGGCCACCGCCGCAGTCGTGGTGGTCGGGGTGCGGCTGGGCATCGACGGCGCGGTGACGGTCGGGCAGCTCACCGCCTTCCTGTTCCTCGTCGCCATCTTTGTGCAGCCGGTGCAGATCGCCACCGAGGTGCTCAACGAGGCGCAGAACGCGGTCGCGGGGTGGCGTCGGGTGCTTGACGTGTTGGACCTGCCGCGCGATCTCGCCGACCCGCCCGCCGGTCTGCAGTTGCCGACCGGCCCGCTCGACGCGCGGTTCGATCAGGTCGACTTCGCCTATCCCGACGGGCCACGGGTGTTGCACGGCATCGACCTCACGGTCGCCGCGGGCAGTCGGGTCGCGGTGGTGGGCGAGACCGGGTCGGGCAAGTCGACCTTCGCCAAACTGCTCGTGCGCTTGATCGATCCGGACCATGGCTCGGTGCGGCTCGCGGGCATCCCGGTGCGCGAGGTGTCGTTCGCGTCGCTGCGACGTCGGGTCGCCATGGTGCCGCAGGACGGTTTTCTGTTCGACGCGACGATCGCCGAGAACGTCCGTCTCGGTGGGCACGGACTGTCCGATGAGGACGTTGAACGCGCCTTCGTCGAGTTGGGTCTGGGCGATTGGCTCGACGGACTCCCGGCTGGAGTTGCCACACCGGTGGGGGAGCGCGGCGAGGCGTTGTCCGTGGGGCAGCGGCAACTGGTCGCTCTGGCCCGAGCCTATCTGAGCGATCCCGATCTGTTGGTGCTCGACGAAGCGACGAGCGCGGTCGACCCGGCGACGGAGTCGCGGCTGCGGCGGGCTTTCGACACGATCACCCGCGGGCGAACGACGGTGACGGTCGCGCACCGGCTCTCCACTGCGGAGACGGCCGACGAGGTGATCGTCTTTGATCAGGGTCGCATCGTGCAGCGAGGGCCGCACGCGGAGCTCGTCGGGCAGGCCGGGTCGGTCTATGCTCGGCTGCACGCGGCGTGGTTGGAGCAGACGCGCTCGGCCGGCGACCAGGCGGCCGAGCTGCCCTCACCGGTGCCCTCGCCGACCACCGAAGCGGCGGCGGCCACCGTCTCCGCCTGAATCGCTGTCTCCGTCCGAAGTCGCCGTCCCCCGCCCGAACCGTCGGTGCCGGCCGGCTATCCGCTATTTGTGCGCCAGCGGGCCGGTGAGGTAGTGGCTGATGGTCGGGCCGATGGTGGCGATGATCGTCGACGGGGCGACGCTGGCGAGCGGCTCGGCCCGGATGATGTAGCGCACCATGACGAGGCCCGCGATCTGGGAGGCGGCGAGGGTCGCCCGCAGGGGCGCGTCGGCTGGGTCCGCGCCGAGCCCGGCGAGCACTGGGGCGAGGAGTCGGTGTTGCACGAATTCGCGCAGAAGGGCCGCGACGTTGTCGTCGGCCACGGCACTACGCACCATCGCGGCGGCGGGACCGCCCCGGTCGCTGTCCCATACACCCATGAGGGTGGAGACGATCCGTTGGCCGATCTGCTCGGCGGGGCCGTCGAGCAGAAGCGGAACGAAGGTGGACGGGTCGATCGGTGCGCCGAGCGCGGCGAGGAAGAGCTCGTGTTTGGTGCCGAAGTAGTGGTGGATGAGCGCCGCGTCGACACCGGCGGCGCGGGCGATCTGGCGCATGGAGGCGGCGGCGTAACCGCTGCCCGCGAAGGCTTCGCGGGCAGCGGTGAGGATCGCGTTGCGGGTCTCCGGTCGCCCCGGGCGACGCCCGACGCGTCCGGTGCGTGACGAGGTGGCACCGGTCACGGGCTGCGGCGCCTCAGGGTCGCGGCGGCGAGAGTCAACGCGATCACGACGGCTCCGACCACGATGCCCAGGTCTCGCCAGAGCAGGCCGGTGGCCTCGGCGTGGGCACCCACCTCTTGAAGCGCCTCGACGGAATAGGTCATCGGCAGGATATTACTGACCGCCTGCAGCCAACCGACCATCTGGTCCCGTGGCACGAACAGTCCACAGAGGAGGAGTTGTGGGATGACGACGATCGGCATGAACTGCACCGCCTGAAACTCGGTGCGGGCGAAGGCGCTGCAGAGCAGGCCGAGGGCCACGCCGAGCACGGAGTTGGCGACGGCGATGACGATGACGAGCCAGGCCGGCCCCGCGGTGTCGAGGCCGAGCAGGCCATAGGAGACCGCGGCGGCGACCCCGGCCTGCACCGCGGCGGCCATCCCGAAGGCGATGCCGTAGCCGAAGAGCAGATCGAGTTTGCCCATCGGGGTGGTGAGGAGCCGTTCGAGTGTGCCGGTGGTGCGTTCCCGCAGCATCGCGATGCTGGTGATGAGGAACATGATCGTGAACGGGAAGATGCCCAACAGGATCAGCCCGACTCGGTTGAAGACGCCGGGTGCGTCGTCGTACATGAAATAGACCAGGCTGAGCAGCACCACCGGCACGACAAGCAGCAGGGCGACGGTGCGGTGGTCGTGGCGCAGCTGGTTGAGGATGCGCACGGTGGTGCTGCGCAGGATTCGGGCGGTCATCGGTTCGTCTCCGTCGCGGTGGTGCGGGTGCGGATGAGGTGGAGGAACGCGGCGTCGAGGTCGTCGGTGCCGGCGGCGGCCCGGACGGCCGCGGGGGTGTCGTCGGCGATGAGGTCGCCGTCGCGGATGAGCAGGAGGCGGTCGCACCGGCTGGCCTCGTCCATGACGTGGCTGGAGACGAGCACGGTGGTGCCGGCGGCGGCGAGGGAGCGGAAGGTCTGCCAGAGCTCGTCGCGCAGCACCGGGTCTTGCCCGACGGTGGGTTCGTCGAGGACGAGGACCCGGGGTCGGCTGATGAGGGTGCAGGCGAGCGACGCCCGGGCCCGCTGGCCGCCGGAGAGGTTCGCGGCGAGTTGTCTGGCGGCGTCGGTGAGGCCGACCTGATCGATCACGGCTGTGACGTCGTCGGGGGTGATCTTCGGGTGCAGTGACGCGAAATAGCGCACGTTCTCGGCGACGGTGAGGTCGGAATAGATGCTCGGCGCCTGGGTGAGATAACCGACGGTGTCACGCAGAGCGGCGCTGCCGGCGGGTTGGCCGAGGACGGTGACGCTGCCGGAACGCACGATCTGCACGCCGACGATGGCGCGCATGAGGGTGCTCTTGCCGCTGCCGCTGGGGCCGAGCAGGCCGGTGACGCTGCCTTGGGGGATCTCGAAGCCGAGTCCGCGCAGCACGTGGCGCGGGCCTCGGTCGACGACGAGGTCGCGGACCTCGATCGCGGTTGACATCGGGTGCCTCCGGATGAGAAAAATTCAACGGCTGATGAAATCACTGTACGACCGAGTCGGAGCCCGCGCAAGCACCCGTCCATCCCGGGGCCGCTCATCACGGCGAGGCCCACCTCGTCGGGTTCCGGCCAACCAGGGCAGAATCGACAACGTGGACCCGACACCCACCCCGCTCGACCCCGCCATCGCCGGCCGGCTGCGCCGCGACCCGGGCGGACTCGTCGCCGCCGTCGTGCAACAGTTCGATACCGGTGCCGTGCTCATGCTCGCGTGGATGAACGACGAGGCGCTCGCCCACACCCTGCGCACCGGTGTGGCCACCTATTTCTCGCGCAGCCGGGGCCGACTGTGGGTCAAAGGCGAGACCTCCGGGCACACCCAACGAGTGATCTCGGTCGCCCTCGACTGTGACGGCGACGCACTGCTGCTGCGGGTCGACCAGACGGGCGTCGCCTGCCACACCGGCACGGCCACCTGTTTCGACACCCCGATCCCGCTCGACCGAGGAGAAACGTCGTGACCACCGGCGCCGTCACGCCCGACCAGCGCACGTTCGAACGGCTCGCCCGCACCCATCGGGTCGTTCCGGTGGTCCGCCGGCTGCTCGCCGACGGCGAGACCCCCGTCGGGGTCTATCGCAAACTCGCCGGCGGACCAGGGACGTTCCTGCTCGAATCGGCCGAGACCGGAGCGGCGGCCGGCGGCACCGCCTGGTCGCGATATTCATTCATCGGCGTGCGCAGCGTCGCCACCCTGACCGAACGCGACGGTGCGGCGCAGTGGCTGGGCACACCGCCGGAGGGGGTTCCGCTCACCGGCGATCCCGTCGACGTGCTTCGCGAGAGCGTGCGGTTGCTCGCCTCGGCCGGGACGACGCCGCTCGGCCTGGACCTGCCCCCACTCTCTGGTGGACTCGTCGGGTTTCTCTCCTATGACATCGTGCGTCGCTTCGAAGACCTGCCCGCACACGGCGAAGCCGACTTGGTCGTGCCGGAACTCGGCATGCTGCTCGCGACCGACCTGGTGGTGCTCGACCACTTCGCAGGCTCCGCGGTGCTCATCGCCAACGCCATTCTCCCCCCGGAGGCCACCGACGCGACCATCGTCGCCGCCTATCACCAGGCCATCGGGCGCCTCGACGCGATGACGAGCGCACTATCTCGTCCAACCCCACCCATGGTCTCCACTGTGGACAATCCGGGGGTCGGCGCGGTCGTCTCCCGCACCCCGGCCGGCGCCCACACTGCGGCGGTCGAGGCCGCGAAAGAGGAGATCCGCGCCGGCGAATGCTTCCAGATCGTGGTCTCCCAACGATTCCAACGGGAAACCACCGCCGATCCGCTCGACATCTATCGGGTGCTGCGCACCACGAACCCCAGCCCCTATATGTATCTGCTTCGATTCGACGGATTCGACATCGTCGGCTCCTCACCCGAGGCGCATGTCAAGGTGACCGGGCGACGGGCGCTGCTGCACCCGATCGCCGGCACCCGGTGGCGCGGCGAGACACCGGAGCAGGACGCGCGCCTCGCCGCCGACCTGCTGGGTGACCCCAAGGAACGGGCCGAGCACGTGATGCTCGTCGACCTCGGCCGCAACGACCTCGGGCGGGTCTGCGTGCCGGGCTCGGTCGAGGTGCCGGAGTTCGCCACCATCGAACGCTACAGCCACGTCATGCACATCGTCTCCACCGTCGTCGGGCGGCTGCGCGACGACCGCACCGCCTTCGACGCGTTGGTCGCGACCTTCCCCGCAGGCACCCTCAGCGGGGCGCCCAAGGTTCGGGCCATGCAGATCATCGACAAATTGGAACCGGTGCGTCGGGGCATCTACGGCGGCATCGTCGGCTACTTCGGTTTCGGCGGCGACCTCGACACCGCGATCACCATCCGCACGGCGCTGCTGCGCGACGGCATCGCCTATGTGCAGGCCGGCGGCGGCGTGGTGGCCGACTCCGACCCCGAAGCCGAGGAACGGGAGACGCGCGACAAGGCCGCCGCGGTGCTCGCCGCGATCGCCGCCGCCGAGACCCTGCGACCGGCCCGATGACCCCACCCGACTCGGGCGCCTCACGGGCCCGCCGCGAACTCGTCGCGGCGGTGCTGACCTGCGCGGCCACCGCCGGCCTGGTTCTGTGGAGCGCGGGTCGAACCTGGTCGGTGCGCCACGTTCCCCGCCCGGCGCCGCTGCCCGCCCAAGTCGTCAGCGACACTGGCGCCCACCTGACTCCGGTGCTGCCCGCGTTGGCGTTCGTGCTGCTCGCCGCCGCCGTCGCATTGCCGGCGACGCGAGGCAGGGGCAGGTGGCTGCTCGGCGCGGCACTTGTCGCGGCCGGGCTCGCCATGATCGCCTCGACCGTGGCGACGCTCGTCAACCGTTCGCCCCTGATCCTCGGGTGGCCAGTGCTCTGCCTGTTCGCGTCAGCGGGTGCGGCCGTCATCGGGCTGATGACGGTCCGTCGTGGGCGGTCGTGGCCCGCGATGGGCGACCGTTATGCCCGCGCCGGCACTCGGTCGGTCGGCCCGCCGTCGGCGTCGTCGTCATCGCGAACGGCCGCCGCGATGTGGGACGTGATCGACCAGGGTAATGATCCAACCGTGGATTCGCGGCGCGGCCCGGACGTCGAATGAGATCCACGGCGAGGACGCGTCAGACCCCGACAACACGTCGATACAGAGGTAGCCCTACCATCGGCCGCATGACACCCGGAGAGAGCCGGCGGATGCGGTGGGCGCCACGGTGACGGTTCTCGATGAGATCCTCGAGGGCGTGCGCGCCGACCTGGCTGCCCGCATGCGGCAGGTGCCGCTGAGCGCGTTGCGCGACGCGGTCGCCGCCGCGCCTGCGCCCAAAGACGCCTACCAGGCGCTGTGCGCCAGTGGGGTGGGTGTGATCGCCGAGGTGAAGCGGTCGTCCCCGTCCAAAGGACAACTCGCGACCATCCCCGACCCTGCGGAACTCGCCCGCGAATACGCCGCAGGCGGAGCTCGGTGCATCAGCGTGCTCACCGAAGCGCGGCGCTTCGGCGGATCGCTCGACGATCTCGCCGCGGTCCGCGCGGCGGTGACCGTGCCGTTGCTCTGCAAGGACTTCATCGTCTCGAGCTATCAGGTGCATGAGGCGCGGGCACAGGGCGCCGACATGGTGCTGCTCATCGTCGCCGCACTCGATCACAACGAACTCGCCGGTCTCTTCGAGCGGGTGGTGTCGTTGGGCATGACGGCGCTCGTCGAGGTGCACACCGAGGCCGAGGCCGACCAGGCATTGGAGGTGGGGGCGCGGGTGATCGGGGTCAACGCGCGCAACCTGGCCACCCTGGAGGTGGACCGGTCGGTCGTCGAGCGCATCGCTCCCGGACTGCCCAACAACCTCGTCAAGGTGGCCGAGTCCGGGGTGCGCGGCCCGCACGATCTCATCCGCTATGCCGCCGCCGGAGCCGACGCGGTGCTTGTCGGCGAGGGTCTGGTGACCAAGAAGAGCCCGCGTGACGCGGTCGCCGAACTCGTCACCGCGGGCAGTCACCCGGCGACCCCGAGGCCGGCACGGTGACGACCGGTTCCTCGGCTCCCGTGGCGGACACCGCCCATCGGGCCGAACCGACGAGCGCGGTGTTGTCGCTGACCGGGCTGCTGCCCGATCAGCTCGGCCACTTCGGACCCTATGGCGGTCGGTTCGTGCCAGAGGCGCTGGTCGCGGCGCTCGATGAGCTCGACGCGGCCTATCGGCACAGCCTCGCCGACGAGTCGTTCCAGGTCGAGTTTCAGCGGCTGCTGCACGACTATGCCGGGACGCCGAGCCTGCTCTACGACGCGACCCGGTTCTCGGCCGAGGTCGGCGCGCGGGTTCTGCTCAAGCGGGAGGACCTCAACCACACCGGTGCGCACAAGGTGCGCAACGTGCTCGGTCAAGCCCTGCTCGCGGTGCGGATGGGCAAGCGGCGGGTCATCGCGGAGACCGGGGCGGGTCAGCACGGTGTCGCCACCGCGACGGCGGCGGCACTGTTCGGGTTGGAGTGCGTCGTCTATATGGGCGAGGAGGACACCCGTCGGCAGTCGCTCAACGTGGCCCGAATGCGGTTGTTGGGCGCCACCGTCGTGCCGGTGAGCACCGGTTCGCGCACGCTCAAAGACGCGATCAACGAGGCTTTGCGTGACTGGGTGACCAACGTGGACACCACGCACTATCTGCTCGGCACGGTGGCGGGTCCGCACCCGTTCCCGGTGATGGTGCGCGACTTCGCCCGGGGCATCGGGGTGGAGGCGCGCAGGCAGTGCCTGGACCTGACCGGGCGGTTGCCCGACGCGGTGTGCGCGTGCGTCGGCGGCGGATCCAACGCGATGGGCATCTTCCACGCGTTCCTCGGCGACGAGTCCGTCTCGTTGTTTGGTTTCGAAGCCGGCGGATCCGGCGTGGCCAGCGGGCGACACGCGGCCAGCATCACCGGCGGGTCGGTCGGGGTGTTGCACGGCAACCGGACCTATCTGCTTCAGGACGAGACAGGGCAGACGATCGAGTCACATTCGATCTCGGCTGGACTGGACTATCCCGGGGTGGGGCCGGAGCACGCGTGGCTCAACGACATCGGGCGGGCGTCCTATGAGCCGGTCGATGATGCCGAGGCGATGGCGGCTTTCGGCCTCTTGTGCCGCACGGAGGGCATCATCCCGGCGATTGAGAGCGCGCACGCGCTGGCTGGGGCGATGCGGATCGCGCCTCGGCTGCGGAAGACTCTCGGTCCCGACGCCGTGCCGACCATCGTGGTCAACCTCTCCGGTCGGGGCGACAAGGACGTGCAGACGGCGGGCGAGTGGTTCGGGGTGCTCGGATGAGTGTGGCCCAGACACTGCGGCAGACCCGCGCCGAGGGCCGTGCCGCGCTCGTGGGTTATCTGCCCGCCGGCTTCCCCACCGTGGAGGGCGGCATCGACGCTGTGAAGGCGCTCGCGGCGGCCGGGGTCGACCTCATCGAGGTGGGATTCCCCTATTCCGATCCGGTCATGGACGGTCCGGTGATCGCTCGAGCGGGTGAGATCGCGCTCAGCGGTGGCCTGCGCGCCGCCGATGTGTTGCGCACGGTCGAGGCCGTACGCGGAGCCGGGGTTCCGGCCTTGGTGATGACCTATTGGAATCTGGTGGAGCGTTATGGGGTGGCGCGGTTCGCGGCCGACCTCTCGTCGGCCGGTGGCAGCGGGCTGATCACGCCGGATCTGATCCCGGAAGAGGCGGGTGAGTGGATCGCTGCGGCCGATGCTCATCGGCTCGACCGGATCTTCTTGGTCGCGCCGTCCTCGACCGATCGGCGGGTCGCCGCCACGGTCGCCGCGTGCCGAGGCTTTGTCTATGCCACGAGCGTGATGGGCGTCACCGGGGCGCGTGATCAGACGTCTGTCAGCGCTCCGGAGCTCGTGACCCGGGTTCGGGCGGTCGCCGGAGACCTCGCGGTCGGGGTCGGCCTAGGGGTTCGGGACGGGGCGCAGGCCGCGCAGGTCGCGAGTTATGCCGACGCGGTGATCGTGGGCAGTGCCCTGGTTGGTCGGCTCCTCGACGCGCCCGACTTGGCGGCCGGCCTCACCTCCATGACCGCTCTCGCGGTTGATCTTGTCGACGGAGTGCGGGCTGGGCGGCCGGCGGAGCGGATCTGACCGGTCGGAGGGGCCACCGCACTCGTGCGTCGGCGCCGAAAGCGATAGGTTGTCCCGGTGAATTCCGCAGTCGCGTATCTCGCTGAGCTTCCGAGCCCCTCTCAGGGCGTGTGGCACCTGGGACGCATCCCCATCCGAGCCTATGCGCTGTGCATTCTGCTCGGCATCGTCGCCGCGTCGTTGATCACCGAGGCGCGCCTGCGGCGTCGCGGCGCGCCGCCGTGGATGGTGCTCGACATCGCGGTCTGGGCGGTGCCGTTCGGCATCGTCGGCGCGCGGATCTATCACGTGATCACCTCGCCGGACAACTATTTCGGCAGCGGCCCCGACGCGAGCCCGGTGAATGCGCTCTATGTCTGGAACGGCGGACTCGGCATCTGGGGCGCGGTCGCCGGTGGTGCCGTTGGCGCGCTCATCGCCTGCCGTCGAATGGGTCTGCCGTTGACGTTCTTCGCCGACGCGCTCGCACCCGGGCTGCCGGTCGCGCAGGCGATCGGTCGGCTGGGCAACTGGTTCAACAACGAGCTCTATGGGCGTCACACGGATCTACCCTGGGGTCTCAAGATCTATAACTATGATCTCGCCGTGGGCAAGGCCCGCACCAACGCGGCCGGCGACCCGGTTCTGCTGCCGGGCGGCCCGTTCCACCCCACGTTCCTCTATGAGGCGGGCTGGAACCTCGGTGTCGCGTTGCTGGTCTGGTTGGTCGACCGCCGGTGGAAGCTGGGTCGGGGCCGCGCGTTCGCGCTCTACGTCATGGCCTACACCGCGGGCCGGTTCTGGATCGAGAACATGCGCACCGATGAGGCGCACGCCTTCTTCGGGATGCGGGTCAACGGCTGGGTCTCGATCGTGGTCTTCCTCGGCGCGCTCGCCTATTTCCTCATGGTGCGCGGTCCGCAGGAACACATCACCGAGCAGCCTGACGGCACCTATCTGTTGGTGACGGCCGACGGCGAACCGATCGAGCGCCGCCAGCCCACACGCGCCGGGAAGTCCATGGTCGGCTCCACGAAGCGTCGGGGCGATAGCGGATCCAGCGATGGTGGTTCCGGTGGTGACCCCGATGACTCCGGTTCGTCGGGCGGCGGCTCCGACGGTGGCTCTTCGTCCGGATCCGACTGATAGCCGCCGCGGTGCGTTCAGCGATAGTTGTCGGGGCCGGCGTCGGCGGTCTCGCCGCAGCCGGCGGCCTCGCCCGCTCCGGGTGGCGAGTGACCCTCATCGAGCAGGCCGACCGGTTGCGTGGCTGCGGCGCGGCGATGTTGATCTGGCCCAACGGGGCGGCGGCACTCGACACGCTCGGCGTCAGCCTGGGCGACATCGCCTTTCCCGCCCCGTCCGGCGGCGTGCGCCGTCCGGACGGCCGCTGGTTGGTCGAGCGGCAGCGAGCGTCGACGGTGGAGCCTGTCGTCGTGCACGCCGACGACCTGCACGACGCGCTGATGGCCGGGCTCGGTGAGTCGATCGAGATTCGGACGGGAACCCGCATCACCTCCGTGCGAACCGGCCCTGATCAGCGGCCCGCCGTCATCACCGCCAAACACACTTTTGAGGCGGACCTCGTGGTGGCCGCTGACGGCAGTCGCAGCGTCATCCGGTCGCGCCTCGCGCCACAGACCTCGGTCGCGTCCGCCGGATACACCGCGTGGCGTGCCGTCATTCCGTGGTATCGGGCGCCGAAGTTCCCCGACGGGATGGCGTCCTCGGGCGTCATGGTCGGTGCTGGCCATCACTTCCGACACGCCGTTCTCGGCGAACGGGGTTCGTCCGGTGGCTCGACCCGGGGCGGCATCTATTGGGTCGCGATCGCTCCCGGCGCGCCGCGGCCGGAGTCGCCCGCCACACAGCTCGCGTTGCTGCGGCGCTGGTTCGCCCACTGGCAGGCCCCCGTCGGTGGCCTGCTCGAGGCGACCGAGCCCGAAGACCTGTTGCAGCAGTCGGGCGAGCAGGTGCGACCGTTCCCCGCCCGGTTCCACTCGGCGGTTGGTCCCGGCGGGGTCGTGATTCTCGGCGATGCGGCTCACGTTCACGCCCCCGACCTCAGTCAGGGGGCGTGTCTGGCGTTTGAGGACGCGGTCGAGTTGCGGGCCGCGGTGCGGGCTGCCGAGCCCGGGCCCAGCCTGATCGCGGGGTTGGAGACCTATACCCGGGCGCGC
This sequence comes from uncultured Actinomycetota bacterium, assembly GCA_963736695.1. GTDB lineage: Bacteria > Actinomycetota > Actinomycetes > Mycobacteriales > Micromonosporaceae > CAVTPU01. The sequence continues at coordinate 612,682 of CAVTPU010000001.1, read as the reverse complement.
CATCAGCGGACCGCCCGAGTGGCAAGGGTCTCGTGGCGGCTCGGCCAGGTGCTGCACGCCCAAGGGCGTCTCGGCGTCTCCGCCCGCGATGTTGCGTTGGCTCGGGTGCCACGCTTCTTCGATCGTGCCGAGTCGTGGGCCGCGCAGTGGCGTCCGCCGTCAGTCCCGTGAAGACCTTGCTTGCAGCGACGCTCGCGGCCCTGTGCGCGTTGCCGCCCGCGGACGACGATAGCGGTCCCGCGAAGCTGCGCCTCATTCTGGAACTCGAGCCGCACGTCACCGATTCGGCGGTGGTCGACGCATACGTCTCGATCATCGCGAAAGCCACCGAATGGGATCTGGCGCGGATCGAGTGCCTCAAGATCCTCGAGTTGTGGCCGCCGACGGATGAGCAGCGGCGAACACGTGTGGGACGTGTCATCGCAGCGGCGCTGGAGTCTGATGAGGACAACCTTGTGCGCCAATACGCGGCGATGACGCTCGCGGCTTACCTGGATGACGACGTCGTGTTCACGACTCTCACACGCGCGACGCTCACCGATGATGATCCCACCGTACGCCTGAACGCGTTCGCCTCCATCGAAAAGCGTGGCAAGAGCGAGCGGACGATCGATCTTCTACACCGACTTCTCGACGACCCTGACGTCGGCGGCTATTCGAAACAGGTTCTCGACATGTGGCGGGATGAGTGAGTTGGCCGGCCACCGACGTCGGTGGTTCAATGTCTGACACCGCCCCCCTCTCTGGGGCGCGTAGCAATGATGGACGGCGCGATGGAGTTCCACCCTCGACAGTGGCGGTTCCGGTGGCGGTTTCGGATGCTTCTGATGGCGCTGGGAGTGGTCATCGCGTTGGCGGTGCAGAGCACCATGACGGAATTGGTCGCGCAACCGCTGTTCGGCGATGGTTTGATCGCCGGATACGTCAGCCTATTTCCCTTTATTCTCGTCACGGTGTACGTGGCGCCGAAGGTCTCCTACCGCGTGCGGGACAGCCTATTGTGGATCTTTCCGCCCTCAGGGCTGATGCTGCTGGCGACCTGTGTGTGGCGAGCGACGCTGCTGCCCCATCGGGATTGGCCGCCACGCGCCGATGAACGCGATGAGGTGACTCGCCCGGGCGAGCTCGATGAGCCAGCTCGATAGGCAATGTGGTGAGGTGGCGCGTGGAGCAGTGATCGCGAATTTTCGGCACATTGCGTCCCAGTAGGCTGATTCGTGCCGGAAAGCGCCTATCTTCGATCGCTCCGATCTTCGACTACTCCGGCGACTGGGCGGGCTCGGCGATGCAGGCGGTGCCGACCCGGTGGAACCCGATGCTGGCATAGACGCGGGCGACGTCGTCGCTCGCGGCAGACAGGAAGATCAGATCGTCGCCGCGATCCATGCGGTGACGAGCGACGGCGGCGCTGACCGCCGCGCCGAGCCCGCGACGTCGCGCGGCGGGCAGGGTGGCGACACCGACGATCTCGCTGGCGCCGAGCGCGCTCTGCGCGGTGGCCGTGGCGAGGACGCCCTCGTCGGTGTGGGCGACCACGTGGCTGAGATGACCGGCTCGGACGAGGGCCCTGGCCCGGGTGAGCTGGTCCGGCTCGGGGTCGTTGCGGGCGGCGTCGCGGTCGGCGATGCCCGCAACGCCGACCGCGGTTCCACCGATGGTGAAGCTTGTCTGTGCCACGGCGCGCTGCTGGGCGTACCAGTCGGGGAAGTTGGGGTTGTCGGGGTCGAGCAGGTCGATGGCCGCCTCGGTGAGGCTCGCGGGGTCGGGCAGGCGTGCGGGGTCGAGCACCATGAGCGGGTGACGGTGCACCACGAGAGCGTCGGCGGCTGCGGCGTCGGCGAGGGTGGGGGTGACCTCATGAACCCATTCCAGGGATTCGGGCGCGCCGAGGTCGCGTTGGCGTTGGCGCACGGCGGCCACGTCGTCACGGGTCACGGCAGTCGAGCCGAGCGTCGGGCGCCCGTAATATGGCCAGTCACCTCCACCCTGAATGAAGAGGGTGAAAGGGCCGATCTCCTCATGGATCGCCCCTCCATTGCGGGGAAACGCGTCATAGGCGCGTTCCAGGCGAGAGATCACAGCGGGGATGACAGGCACTGGAGCACTGTAGGCCGCGCGGCGTCCGGCGCCCACATAGTCTCCGCCCACAAGAGTTTTCGGTGCGTCGCGCTGCGTAACATTCATCGTGAGATTGACATTTAGCCATGGGCGACGGATTATCGGCGGATTATGGCGCAGAGCCATGCCCACGCCGGTGGTCTCCGTCGGCCGGGATAGTCCGACGACATGCGAGGGTGATCCGATGGCGACTTCTGTGGGCGGTTTGACCGCTTCGGTGACCGCGCAATTCGAGCCGACCGTCACGCAGCTCGCGACGGCGGGATCTGGCGACGCGAACGCTCTGCGGCAGGCGGCGGAGACGATGTCCCGGATCGGGACAGACGTCACGGAGGTGCACTCGCGGGCCGAGGCCGACGGGAGGCAGCTCGGTGACTGGTCGGGCAAAGCTCGGCAGACATTCGACGCGGGGCTCGTCGCCGAACTGCGGCGGGTGGAGTCGTCGGGTGCCGGTGTGGCGAAGTTCGCCGACGCGATGCGCGTGTTGGCGGAGGCGATGGCGCAGGCCAACACCCGTGGCGCCGAGATCAGGCTCAGGTTCAAGCTGAACTCCCTGTGGCTGAGGGCAATGGAGACGATCTCGGTCTCCAACCAGAGCGAGGCCGTCGCGCTCGCGCAGCGCAACGGCGAGAACGCTGTCGCGGCCGGCCAGGAGATGGTCAAGGAACTTGAGGCCCGGCTGGTGGAGTTCATCGCCGCGATCCGGTCGGTGGCCGGCACGTCGGAGGCCGCGCCGTCCGGCGCGAACCCGACGGGCACCCACAAGGCGGAGTGGGTCGCGTTCCTCAAGGACTCGATGAAGAAATACGGGATCACCGACCTCGACGAGCAGGCCTACATCTTGGCTAGCGTCGAGCACGAGACCGATGGTTTTCGCCGAATGCGGGAGAAATACAACGGCCCGAGCCGCGAGGACTATTTCGAGAACAAATACGGATATCAGACCACGACCGGCGGCATTCTCGGCAACACCGAGCCGGGCGACGGTGCCCGCTACGCCGGGACCGGCATGGTGCAGCTGACCGGCCGGTGGAACTTCAACAACTTCGGCATCGCCGACACGCCCGAGATGGCCGCCGATCCCGCGACCGCCGCCGACATCGCGGTCCGGGGCATGCGTGACGGCATGTTCCGCAGCGGACACAGCCTGGGCGACTATCACTTGGCCAACGGCGGTTACGACTTCTACAACGCCAGGGACATCGTCAACGGCGGGCACGATCAGGCCACCCACATCGCGGACCTGGCCAAGAAGTGGCGGGAGCAGCTGGGGCAGGAGTGAGCCGCGCGGATGATTCGTCGCGTGTGGCGGCCGTGGCGGGGGCACCCGCCTGTTGGGCGGAATGTGTGGGGCCGAGCCGCGACGCACGTCCCAGCCGTGTGGCGTGGGCATCACACAACGATCACGTAGACTAGAGCGACCTCTGGGCCGACGTCGTCCCACCTACCCCTCGGACGATGTCGGGAGGCGAGATGACCGCACCCACCCAGCAGGGCCTCTATGACCCCGCGCACGAGCACGACTCGTGTGGGCTGGCGTTCGTCGTGGATGTGGCCGGGCGCCGCAGCCACGACATCATCGCCGCCGGGCTGGGGGCGTTGCGGCGGTTGGATCATCGAGGGGCCCGGGGCGCCGAACCGGACACCGGGGACGGCGCCGGCATCATGATTCAGATCCCAGACGATTTTCTCCGTACGGTCGCACCCGTCGAACTGCCACCGGCCGGCTCATATGCGACGGGGCTGGTCTTCCTCCCCCGCAACGGCGCGGACGCGGCCCGCGCGGTCGCGGTGTTGGAGAAATACGCGATCGTCGAGGGCGCGGAGATCCTCGGGTGGCGTGATGTGCCGATCGATGGCCACGATCTGGGGCGCACCGCGCGGGAGGCGATGCCGCGCATCCGTCAGGTGTTTCTCGCCGCGCACCGGTTGACGGCCACCGCCCACGGCTCGGCCGGTGATCCGTTGACCGGCGTGGAGCTCGAGCGGGTCATGTTCGCCGTGCGCCGCCAAGCCGAGCGGGAGAGCCACGAGCGTGGCGTCGCCATGCATCTTCCGTCGTTGTCGTGTCGCACTATGGTCTACAAGGGAATGCTCACCCCCGAGCAGGTGCCGGACTTCTATCCGGACCTGCGTGACCCACGCATGACCAGCGCGTTGGCGCTGGTGCATTCCCGGTTCTCCACCAACACTTTCCCGTCATGGCCGCTGGCGCACCCCTTCCGATTCATCGCCCACAATGGCGAGATCAACACGATCCGGGGCAACCGTAACTGGATGGCCGCGCGGGAGTCGTTGCTGCGCAACGATCTGATCCCCGGTGATCTGCGCCGGCTGTTGCCGGTCTGCACCCCGGGCGGGTCGGATTCGGCGAGTTTCGACGAGGTCCTCGAGCTGCTGCACCTGGGCGGGCGGAGCCTGCCACACGCGGTGCTCATGATGATCCCGGAGGCGTGGGAGAACGACCCGTCGATGGATCCCCGCCGGCGTGACTTCTATCGTTTTCACGCCTGCCTCATGGAGCCATGGGACGGTCCGGCGGGTGTGGCGTTCAGCGACGGCACGGTGGTCGGCGCGCTGTTGGACCGCAACGGGCTGCGGCCCGGACGGTGGCTGCGCACCCGAGACGGCATGGTCGTGCTGGCGAGCGAGACCGGGGTGCTCGACCTCGACCCGGCCGACGTGGTGGAGAAGGGGCGGTTGCAGCCGGGGCGAATGTTCCTCGTCGACACCGCCGCCGGGCGGATCATCAGCGACGACGAGATCAAGGCCGAGCTCGCCGAGGCCGCGCCCTATGGCGAGTGGCTGCACGCCGGGCTCATGGATCTGAGGTCGCTGCCGGAGCGGGAACACGTCGTCTATGCCCATGATTCGGTGTTGCGTCGGCAGCAGACCTTCGGTTACACCGAGGAGGAGTGCAAGATCCTGCTCGGGCCGATGGCGCGCACCGGGGCGGAGCCGATCGGGTCGATGGGCACCGATACGCCGATCGCGGTGCTCAGCCAGCGGCCCCGCTTGCTTTATGACTATTTCACCCAGCTCTTCGCGCAGGTCACCAACCCGCCGTTGGACGCGATCCGCGAGGAGTTGGTGACCAGCGTCGCCACCTCGATCGGCCCCGAAGCCAACCTGCTCGAGCCGGGGCCGGCGAGTTGCCGGCAGATCGTGTTGCCGTTCCCGGTGATCGACAACGACGATCTGGCGAAGATCGTCTCCATCGACGCCGACGGCGACATGCCGGGGTTCCGGGCGGTGCGGGTCAGTGGCCTTTATCGGGTGCGCGACGGGGCGTCGGGCCTCAAGGCCCGGTTGGTCGAGATCTGCCGAGGGGTCTCCGAGGCGATCGAGGACGGGGTGCGCATCCTCGTGCTCTCCGATCGCGACTCGACGGTGGACCTCGCTCCGATTCCGTCGCTGTTGCTCACCGCTGTGGTGCACCAACACCTCATCAGGGAGCAGACCCGCACTCAGGTGGCGCTGGTCGTCGAGTCGGGCGACTGCCGCGAGGTGCACCATGTCGCGGTGTTGCTCGGGTTCGGGGCGGCGGCGGTCAACCCCTATCTCGCGTTCGAGTCGGTCGAGGATCTCATCGCCACGGGCGTGCTGCCCGGGGTGTCGGCGACGACTGGGGTGCGCAACTATGTCACGGCCCTCGGCAAGGGCGTCCTGAAGATCATGTCGAAGATGGGCATCTCCACGGTCGCCTCCTACACCGGGGCACAGGTCTTCGAGGCCGTCGGCCTCGATCAGGGCCTCGTGGCGCGCTATTTCACCGGAACCCGCAGCGTCATCGGCGGGGTGGGGCTCACCGAGATCGCCGCCGAGGTCGCCGCCCGCCACGCGATGGCATATCCGCGAAACGCCGCGGAGCGCGCCCACCGCCGGCTGGAGGTCGGCGGCGAATATCAATGGCGCCGCGAGGGCGAGACCCACCTGTTCAACCCGGAGACGGTGTTTCTGCTGCAACAGGCGACCCGGTCGCGCGACTATGCCACCTTTCGCCGATATAGCTCCACAGTGGACGAGCTGGCTCGGCGGTCCGGCTCGTTGCGCGGACTCATGGGGCTGCGTGAAGGGGCCCGGCCGCCGGTGCCGCTCGACGAGGTCGAGCCGGCCAGCGAAATCGTCAAGAGGTTCGCCACCGGCGCGATGTCCTATGGGTCGATCTCGGCGGAGGCGCACGAGACGCTCGCCATCGCGATGAACCGGCTCGGCGGCAAGTCCAACACCGGTGAGGGCGGCGAGGATTCGGAACGGCTGCGCGATCCGCAGCGTCGGTCTGCGGTCAAGCAGATCGCCAGCGGGCGGTTCGGCGTCACGACGGAATATCTCGTGCACGCCGACGACCTGCAGATCAAGATGGCGCAGGGGGCGAAACCCGGCGAGGGCGGCCAACTGCCCGGCAACAAGGTGTGGCCGTGGATCGCGCGAACCCGCCACGCGACTCCCGGAGTCGGACTCATCTCCCCACCACCACACCACGACATCTATTCCATTGAGGACCTCGCCCAACTCGTCTATGACCTGAAGAACGTCAACCCGAGCGCCCGGGTGCACGTCAAGCTCGTCTCCGAGCTCGGCGTCGGCACGGTCGCCGCGGGCGTCGCCAAGACCAAGGCCGACGTCATTCTCATCTCCGGTCACGACGGTGGCACCGGGGCGTCGCCGCTCAACTCGCTCAAACACGCCGGCACCCCATGGGAGCTGGGACTGGCCGAGACCCAGCAGACTCTGCTCATCCAGGGACTGCGGGACCGGGTCACGGTGCAGGTCGATGGGCAACTCAAGACCGGCCGCGACGTGGTGATCGCGGCGCTACTCGGGGCCGAGGAGTTCGGTTTCGCCACCACCGCGCTCATCGTCGAGGGCTGCCTGATGATGCGGGTCTGCCATCTCGACACCTGTCCGGTGGGCATCGCGACCCAGAATCCCGCTCTGCGCAAGCGATTCGCCGGTCGGGTGGACGACGTCGTGACATTCTTCGAGTTTCTCGCCGAGGAGGTGCGCGAGCATCTTGCGGCACTCGGGTTGCGAAGCGTCGACGAGGCGGTGGGTCAGGCCGAGCTGCTTGATCTGCGGCCCGCACTCGACCATTGGAAGGCTCACGGTCTCGACCTGAGTCCCGTGCTGCATGTGCCACAGGCGGCGGCCGGGGCGAGCCGGCGCCGCGCGAAAACCCAGGATCATCTGCTCGACCAAGCACTCGACACGCGCCTGATCGTCGCCGCCGCGCCCGCGCTGCACCGGCGTGAGCCGGTGCGGCTGCGGCACGCCGTGATCAATGAGAACCGTAGCGTCGGTGCGATGCTCGCCGGCGAGGTGGTGCGCCGATTCGGGGCGGCCGGCCTGCCCGACGGCACGATCGAGATCACGTTGGTCGGCAGCGCGGGCCAGTCGTTCGGTGCGTTCCTGCCGCCGGGCGTGACGCTGCGCCTTCTCGGCGATGCCAACGACTATGTCGGCAAGGGGCTCAGTGGCGGTCGGGTGGTGGTGCGTCCCGACGAGGCCGCGCCGTTTGTGGCACCCGACGCGGTCGAGGGCGCGCAGGATCAGATCATCGCGGGCAACACGCTCCTCTATGGAGCGACCAGCGGTGAGCTGTTTGTCCGTGGGCGGGTCGGTGAACGCTTCGCGGTGCGCAACTCCGGCGCGATCGCCGTCGTCGAGGGAGTGGGCGATCACGGCTGTGAATACATGACGGGCGGGCGGGTCGTGGTGCTCGGGCCGACCGGCCGCAACTTCGCGGCCGGCATGTCGGGTGGTGTCGCCCATGTGTGGCGGCTCGACCCGGCGTTGGTCAACCGGCAGCTGGTCGACCTCGCCCCGGTCGTCGGGGCCTCCGCGGTTGAGCTGCGGGATCTGGTCGAGAGTCATTGGCTGCAGACCGGTTCGAGCGTCGCGCGCCGGCTGCTCGACGACTGGAGTGGCACCGTCGCCGAATTCACCGCGGTGGTGCCGCGCGACTATCAGCGCGCGGTGCAGGTGATCGGCGCGGCCCACGCGGCCGGACGCGAGATCGACGAGGACGTGATGGCGGAGCTCGCCGCGCCCGCTGCGGTGGCGGGGCCGGCACCGCGTACGCATCAGGAGGTGGCCCATGCCTGATCCGCACGGCTTTCTGCGATTCGACCGGCGCATGCCGGCCCGTCGGCCGGTCGAGGTGCGGCTGCGTGATTTTCGCGAGATCTATCCGGCCGCCGACGACGGACTGGTGAGCGAGCAGGCCGCGCGGTGCATGGACTGTGGCATCGCGTTCTGCCATCAGGCGTGCCCACTGGGCAACCGGATTCCGGACTTCAACGACCTTGCCCGTACGGGTGCTTGGTCCGCGGCCTCGGAGTTGTTGCACGCGACGAACAACTTTCCCGAGTTCACGGGCCGGTTGTGCCCGGCGCCGTGCGAGGCGGCGTGCGTGTTGGGAGTCGGCGAGCAGAGCGAGCCGGTGACCATCAAGCTGGTCGAGGTGGAGGTGGCCCGGCACGCAGGAGAAGCCGGGCTGCTGCGACCTCGCCCCGCGCCGGAGCCGAGCGGCCGGTCGGTGGGCATCGTCGGATCCGGTCCGGCGGGCCTTGCCGCCGCGCAGCAGTTGGCTCGCGCCGGTCACGCGGTCACAGTCTATGAACGCGACGACGAGGTTGGCGGCCTGTTGCGTTATGGCATTCCGGACTTCAAGGTCGAGAAGGACGTGGTCGACCGTCGCGTTGACCAGTTGCGCGGTGAGGGCGTGGAGTTCGTCACCGGATGTTCGGTCGGTGTCGATGTGACCATCGAGCAACTGCGGCAACGCCACGATGCGGTGTTGTTGGCGTGTGGCGCTTTGGAGGGTCGAGACACGCCAGAGACCCCAGGCCGGGGTCTGTCCGGTGTGCATCTGGCGATGCCCTATCTGATTGCGGCGAACCGGGCGGTGACCGCCGGGGGCGCAGCCTCGATCGACGCGCGGGACCGCCACGTCGTCATCATCGGTGGCGGCGATACCGCAGCGGACTGTCTTGGCGTTGCCCATCGGCAGGACGCGGCGAGCGTCACACAGCTCGACATCTATCCGACGCCACCGTCCACACGCGACGCACAGCGGGATCCGTGGCCGACGTGGCCGTGGATCCTGCGGGACTATCCGGCGCATGAGGAGGGCGGCGTTCGGGAGTTCGCCACAGCGGTGTCCCGATTCGTCGATGACGGCGAGGGGCGGCTGTGCGCCGTCGAGGTCGAGCGGGTGCGGGTGAGTCGGGTCGATGGTCGGCGGGTCGTCGAACCGGTCGCCGGCACGCTGCGGAGTCTGCCGGCCGATCTGGTGTTGCTCGCGATCGGTTTCGCCGGGACCGAAGCTGGTCCGCTTCTCGACGAACTCGGCCACGATGTCGCGGCATCCGGGACCGTCGACTGCGGCCCGGACTGGCAGACCGACGTGCCGGGTGTCTTTGTGGCGGGTGACATGCACCGGGGCGCGTCGCTCGTCGTGTGGGCCATCGCCGAGGGGCGCGCGGCGGCTGCGGCGATCCACGCTTACATCGGTGGCGCGGGCCCGCTTCCGGCGCCCGTGGTGCCGGGGTCGCGACCGCTCACACTCGCCCACGCGGGGGAGATGGCCGGGAGTCGGCCGGGACGTTAACCGTGGGTGGATGCGGACAGGGGTGGGCTGCACCGCGTGGATGGCTGGGCGTCTAGGCTCATACACGTGAACCGACGCGCGAAAATTGTTTGCACCCTCGGCCCTGCGGTGGACACCCTCGAGCGCCTTCGGGAGTTGGTCGCAGCGGGAATGGACGTCGCACGACTGAACTTCAGTCACGGCAGTCACGCAGAGCACGAGCAGCGTTACCGTCGGGTGCGGGAGGCGGCGGCCGGTGGGGTGCGCCCGGTGGGGGTGCTCGCCGACCTGCAAGGCCCGAAGATCCGGCTGGGGCGGTTCGTGGATGGCCATGCGACGTGGGCTGCGGGCGAGACCGTCGTGATCACCAGCGACGAGGTTGAGGGCACTCATGATCGGGTGTCGTGCACCTATGCCAAGCTGCCCTCCGAGGTGCGGTCCGGCGACCGGTTGCTCATCGACGACGGCAAGGTGTCGGTCGAGGTGATCTCGGTGCGTGGTGGAGACATCTCCTGTCGGGTCGTCGAGGGCGGCCAGGTCTCGAACAATAAGGGCGTGTCATTGCCCAACGTCGCGGTCAGCGTGCCAGCACTGTCCGAAAAGGACGCGGCTGACCTGAGGTTCGCGTTGCGCCTCGGTGTCGACATGGTGGCGTTGTCGTTTGTCCGCTCCGCCGATGACATCAAACTCGTCCACGAGATCATGGACGAGGAGGGCCGTCGGGTTCCGGTGATCGCGAAGATTGAGAAGCCGGAGGCGGTGTCCCGGCTTGAGTCGATCGTGGCCGCGTTCGACGCGTTGATGGTCGCCCGCGGTGATCTCGGTGTGGAGTTGCCGCTCGAGCAGGTGCCGTTGGTGCAGAAGCGGGCCGTGCAACTCTGCCGCGAGCAGGCGAAGCCGGTGATCGTCGCGACTCAGATGCTCGAATCGATGATTGAGAACTCGCGACCCACGCGGGCCGAGGCCTCCGACGTCGCCAACGCGGTGCTCGACGGTGCCGACGCGGTGATGCTCTCGGGTGAGACCAGCGTCGGGGCGTGGCCGGTGGAGACCGTGCACACGATGGCCCGCATCATCCGGTCGACTGAAGCCGGTGAGATCGCGGTGCCACGACTGGGGCACGATCCGCGCACCCGTGGCGGCGCCATCACGGCAGCGGCATCGCAGATCGCCCGGGCTGTCAACGCCCGCGCGCTTGTCGCGTTCACCCAGACCGGCGACACGGTGCGGCGACTCAGCCGCCTGCATTGCCCGTTGCCGCTGCTGGCCTTCACCCCCGTGAACGCGGTGCGCAATCAGCTCACCCTCTCATGGGGGGTTGAGACGTTCCTCGTCGACTACGTCGACCACACCGACGACATGTTCCGACAGGTCGATCAGGCGTTGCTTTCGCTCGGTCGGGCGTTGCCCGGTGATCTCGTGGTCGTGGTCGCGGGAAGCCCTCCGGGAACCGCTGGATCGACCAACACGCTGCGGGTGCATCAGCTGGGAACCCTGCCGTGACCGGTGCGGTGCTGGTCGGGCAGGCCGCAGTCGACGCGTTGGTCGACCTGCTCGATCTGCGCCGCATCGATGGCTGGTCCTTTGAGGGAAAGAGCCCATCGGTGGGGCCACAGCGGCTCTATGGCGGGCAGGTCGCGGCCCAGGCGTTGGTCGCGGCCGGCCGCACCGTCGACCCGGAACGGCGGGTGCACTCCCTGCACGGCTATTTCGTGCGAGCGGGTGACCCGACCGAACCGGTGATCTATCAGGTGGAGAACATTCGGGACGGGCATTCGCTGTCGGTGCGCCGGTCGGTGGCCCAGCAACATGGCAAGCCGATCTTTCTCATGGCTGCGTCGTTTCACCTGCCGGAGACGGGACTCGACCATCACGGTCCCGCCCCGCTTGATGTGCCCGCACCTCACGAATTGCCGACCCTCATGCAGAGACTGGAGCCCTATCCGGAGCGACGGGCTGTGCTCGAGATGTTTCCCCAGTCGCTTGATGTGCGTTATGTCGGGGAGCCGGGCTGGGTGCGGCCCGGCGACCGGACGCCGGATCTTCGGCAACGGGTGTGGATGCGCGTCGACGGCGTGTTGCCCGACGATCCGCTGCTGCACGCGTGCGCTCTGACATTCGCCTCCGATATGACGTTGCTCGACTCGGTGCTCTCGGTGCACGGCGAGGTGTGGGGGCCCGGTGGCATTCACGGGGCGAGTCTCGACCACGCCCTGTGGCTGCACCGGCCGTTCCGCGCCGATGAGTGGTTCCTTTATGACTGCTGGAGCCCGACGGCGTCCGGCGCGCGGGGACTGGCCACGGGTCGCATGTTTACTGAGGACGGACGCCACATCGCCACCGCCGTGCAAGAAGGACTGTTGCGTCGGGCCGGCGACTCACCGCAGATGCGAGCCTGACCCTGGGGCCCTGGGAACACCCGCCAGGCTGCGCGTCAGATCGATTGATCGCACCACCTCGATCTCGGCGCCGCTGGACAGGCGATAGCCGACGCCGCGGACGGTGGTGACGATCGGACGTTCGCCGACCTTCGCCCGCAGGCGTCTGATGTGGACGTCGACGGTGCGTTCGGTCGTGTGCTGATGACCCCACACACTGCGCAACAGGTGGGTGCGGCTAAAGACGCGGTGTCGGTGTTCGGTGAGAAAGAGCAGCAGATCAAACTCGATGCGGGTCAGAGCGATGTGTTCGCTGTTGATCACGACGTCGCGGGCGTCGACGAAGATCCAGATCCGCTCGGATGGTGGCCGGCGAGACCGGACCGGCCGGGTGCGGTCCGTCGCGGCGGTCGGCGTGACGGTCGGGCTGGCGGTCCGTCGCATCACCGTGTGCCTCGGCTTGGGGCAGCAACTCGACCCTGGCACCCGTCGATCGGGCGAGCCGCCGCAGCGTGTCGAGCATGAGGGTGGCGTCCCGGTGGCGATGGGCGCCGTCGAGGGTCAACTCCAGATTGAGGGTCACGACATCACCATCGGACCCAGCGGACGGAATTTCGCGTACGGACGGGGTTGAGGAGAGGCTGGCACGGTTGGTGATCGGGATGACTGTCACAGTCAAGCTCCTTGGCGAGTGGTCTGTGCGGTGACGGGCAGTCGCGACCCATCGACTCCGGTGTGGCCGAGGGATCGGCGCGTCAGCGGACGGGGTGGTCGAATGCGAGAGCGATCAGCGGTGTGGAGCGGCGGTCAGGCCAGGCGACCGGACGTGGAGGTCGGGCCGGCAACCAGCGTCGTACTCAGCCGAGCGGGGTCAGCCCCGACAGGCAGCGCTCGCGGTCCGCATCAGATCAATGAAGAAGCAGGCGACAAGGTGAGTGGTCTGCCGATGCATGCCACCATCGTGCGGTCTACTCGCCGGCTGCGTCAAGTCACGCTGCGTTGCGACGCTCGTCGTGACCGGCGGCGACGACTCGGCGAGATCGCCCACCCGCATGTCAACACCCGACTCGTGGGCGGGGTTCGCGGTCATAATCTGACCAGCGAAGAGGTTGCGGGTTCCGCTGGCAGAAACCGTCGCCACCGACGGGTTGCGCCGCCGGGCTCGGCTCGCCGACGCACCGGGTAGCATGACGGAGCGCACATGAACAACGCGCGAACGACAAAGGATCAGGGCAGGAAATAGGGGGTGGCGATGGCGGCGGCGCATCTGCGCATCATCGGCCGGCGCCTGCCTGGGTCGAGTTGGTCGGGGCGCAAAGGAATCCACGTCGGGGTGGAGCGCGGCGATCAGGTGGTGGGGTTGGTCAACGGGGACTGCGCCGACGCGGTCTTCGACATCGACCTCGACGTCGTCGTCGGACCCGACGGCGACCCGGACTTCGGTGGCCCGTTCGTGCAGGGTGTCCGGCGGGAGCGATTCGTCTATCTCACCTGGGGTGAGGTGAGCGACGACGGTCGGTTCACGATGTTCCGCAGGCTCAGACTGCACCTGGCTCCGCTTGCCGAGCAGGTTCCCGCCGAGCGGATTCTCAGCGCCGACCGAATCATGGCTGTGCTCGAGCTGACCGACACTCGGGGTCGGCCGCTGGCCGCGTCCGTGCGCCCGCCGTGGGTGACCTGGCGGCTGGTCTCCCACGGTTACGCGCCGGCCGGCGTCGCTGAGCGCGCGTCGCTGAGCGCGCATCGCTGAGCGACACGCTCGTCGTCTTCGTCAATAGAGATAGGACGACTGCGACTGCTGCACGACCGGCAGTGAGGTCGTCTCGGCCGTCGCCGCGGCGGTCGCGCGGGCGCGCTGCCGAACCAGTTGCGCCGCAGCGATGCGGGCGTTGGGGTCGGGGGTGGGGCGCAGCCCTGGCAGCAGCACGGTCCAGGCCTCAGCGAGCCGGCGGCTCATGTCACCCTCGCCGTCCTGCGCGAGATAGTGCGTGCCGATGAGACAGGTCATGATGACCCGCGCGGCGACGCCGGCTGGGGCGGCGAGTCCCATGAGTTCCCATTCGCCGGCCGGGGAAAGAATGCGTTCGACTTCCTCGACCCACCCGTCGAACGGTGGCGGGATGGGGGTCTTGATGGTCTCCCGCTCCAGCGAGAGCCGAACGCCGGCGCGCATGACCACGTCGTGTGTCAGCCGGTCGGCCACCTCGAACGACAGCGCCACCACCGTGTCGAGTGCCGGCGCCCGCAGCGACTCGAAGGCCTCGAAGAGGTCGGGCCACTGGGCGGCCGCATGCTCGACGATCGCCACGGCGAGCGCTTCTTTGCTGGGAAAATAGGAATAGAAGGCGTTTTTGGTCACGCCCGCCGCGTCGAGCAGGTCATTGACGCTGGTGCCGAGGAATCCCCGCTCCGCGAAGAGCCTCGACGATGTCCGCAGCACTCGCAGATAGTTGTCGTCCGCGAGTTGGTGCTTCGCCACGCTGTCCTCCCCGGTGCTTACGGTGTTTCGCTGTGCGACCGTAGCACCGAGCCTGCGATCTTCGCGAAGGCGTCACCCTCTCCGACCACTCGTCACCCTCTCCGGCCGACTGTCATTCCCACGGCCACTGTGGGTCGCGGCCGACTGTCATTCCCTCGGCCACTGTGGGTCGCGGCCGAATGCCGCGAGGAGTCGGTCGTGGTCGTCGGCGGTGCCGGGCAGGTCGACCGGTGGCGCGATGAGGCCGGCGTCGATGTAGCCATCGTGGTGCTCGTCGAACCATCGGAGGCAGAGCCTGGCAGCCTCGGGGTCGATCGTCGGGTCAGCGTCGATGGCGACGGCGAGGTCCCAGCCGTGCACGAGGTGTTCGGCGAGGAGCTGGTGGAGATATTCGTCTGCCGGGGTGTCGCCGAATGACAGATGTACGGGTCGGTCGAGCGCGCCGGGTTCGGTGACGACATCGGCGGCCGCCGTGGTGGCCGCTCGCGCCGCGTTGACCGGATGATCTCCAAGGAGGTCTCCGTCGAAGGCGTCGCCAACCTCGGCGATGGTCGCGCCACCGAAGAGCGGCACAGACCACCGTTCTTCGTTGATGACGTGGTTGACCAGGTTGCGCACGTCCCAGTCCACGCATGGAGTGGGTTGATGCCATTGGTTAGCGTCGATCTGGGCGACTCGGTCGCCGAAGGTGGTCACGCTGGCGCGATAAAGATCAACGATGGTCATGATCGTCCCCCCGTCCGGTGTCGGCCCCTGACGCGGCCGTCACTGTCGATGAAACTACGGCGGGGGGCGTCGCGGGGTGAAACGGCCGGTGACGCCTCGTCAGGCCCACCCATAGCCGTCGCGCAGAGCGCGGGCGACCTGTTCGAATCGGGCCTGGTCGAGCACGGCTCCTTCCCGCCGGATGCCATCCTCCTCGACCTCGATGACGCGGTCGAGGCGGATCCAGCTCGGCCGGTCCTGGGCGTCCCAGTCCCCGGCTCCGAGCCCGAGCCAGTGGCGTTGCCCGTCGCGCTCGCTCTGACTGGAGAGCATGAGGCCGAGCAGGGTCGTGCCGGTTCGGCCGACGACGAGCACTGGGCGGTCTTTGCCCTGCGTCGGGTCATCTTCGTATTCGACCCAGGTCCACACGATTTCGCCCGGATCGGCCTGCCCGTCGAGTTGTGGGGCGTAGACGAGGTGTCTGCCTTGGGGGCGGCGTGGGGGTGTCGGCTTCGCCTGGCGTGTGGTGCGTGGTGCACCAGCGGTGGTGCGCGGCGCAGTGCCGGCCGGTCGGGCAGTGCCGGCCGGTGGGGCCGGCCTCGGGCCGGTGCCGGTCGTCGGGGGCGTGCCGCTAGGGGCGCCCTCCGGCGCGCCGAAGAGTCGACGGATCAGTGCGATGAACGCCGTGACGACGCTTCTCCAGGAACTGCCCATGGCCGCCCACCTTAGCCCCGAACGCGGCGGCGCGCATCTCCCGGCCCGCGCCTTCGCGGCGCGTGCGACGGGCGAGCGAATTGCCTGCCGCGTTCTCCGGCGAGCGGCACCATGTATCCAATGTGGCCAGTTGCAGGCTCCCGTCAGGCGGCACCTCGTCGGTCGGCGGTGCTCTCCGAGTCGGCGGTTGTGGTCTCCAGGTCGGTGGCGACACCGGGGGTGAGCCAGCACACTCGGCTGGGCAACTCGGCGGCGGCGAGCAGCGCGCGGGCCCGCTCGACCGGCTCACGGAAGTGACTCCAACTCGTGTAATGCACCGGAACTACGACCTGTGGGCGCAGGGCGCGGATCGCCTTGATCGCGCCCGCCGAACTCATGGTGAACCGCAGCGGCCCCCAGGCAGGGAAGCCGGCGGCGCCCATGTGCAGCACCGCATATCCGATCGTGAACGCGCGGGCGACCTGTCGGACGCCGCGAAACCACACCGTGTCGCCGGAGATATAGATGCTGGGTTTTCCTGTAGCGAGCCGTTCGATGACGAAGCCCACCACGGGGCCGGAGAACGGCACCACTCCCGGCGGACCGTGGCGAGCGGGGGTGGCGGTCACCCGTACCCCATGGAAGTTGATGAAGTCGAAGGGGCGCAGGCCGTGCGCGTGGCCGCCGAGCCGCCGGGCGGCTGCCATGGTGGTGAAGACGGGGCGACCGGTGAGCTGGCTGCGGCCGGCGGGGTCGAGGTTGTCGGCGTGCTGGTCGTGGCTGAGGAGCACGGCGTCGACGGGGGGCAGTTCGGAGTCGGCAATGGCCGGGCCGGCGATCAGGCGGCTTCCGGTGCCCCAGCCGAAACGATAGGTGGCGGGCGGCGCGCCGAAGACCGGGTCGGTGAGGAACCGGACACCGTCGACCTCGATGAGGGCGGTCGCGGTCCCAAGGTGGGTGATTCGAACCCCAGAGACACGTGTACGGGCGACCGGTTCGCTGATCATGGCCCGACGATTCGGCAGCGGGCTGGATCTGTCAAGCGGGGTGCTGGCGCCGGGCTCCTGATCGCCGCGGCGAATTGTCGCCCGATTCGCTTCGTGGACGGCCGATCGTGGCTACGCTTGATCGCATGAGCGGCAAGGTGGTGCATTTCGAGATCCCGGTCGACGATGTCGCCCGTGCGCAGGCCTTCTATCGCGAGGCGTTCGGTTGGAGCCTCACCGACGTGCCCGAGATGGACTACACGATGGTCGGCACGGTCAAGGTCGACACCCAGGGAATGCCCAGCGAGCCGGGAGCGATCAACGGCGGGATGTTCCGGCGACAGTCGCCGTTGACCGCTCCGATAGTCGTTGTCGACGTGGATGATCTGGACGTCGCGCTGGAACGGGTTGTGCAGCTCGGCGGCACGGTCGTGAAGGGCCGTCAAGCCGTCGGTGACATGGGATTTGTTGCCTATGTCAGTGATCCTGAGAACAACGTCATCGGGGTCTGGCAGACCGCCTGAGCGGCCTCGGCTCGTTCGTGCGTCTCGGGTGGCTCCATGCGCGAGACACGCCTTCTGCGGAGCGACTCTTGTGCGCCGGTCGCGCCTTCGCTCCCGCGAACCTGTGAGTCAGTCGTCATTGGTTCGCCCGACTCCTTCGTCGGTCCACTGTGGACGCCAGTCTGTCCCTATGTGTCGTTGTGCCCTTTGGCTGCGGGGCGGCGCGGTCAGGTGCGGCGACCTCGTTTCGTGCGGTGCAGCCTCATCCGACGAATCGAGTCCGAAGTGGACAAAGATGCTGCCGACAATCGAGGCTCCTGCAGTGCTCGAGGTTCTCGTCGAGCGCTGAGGCTCGGCAGTCACTCGCGGTGTCGCGAATGTGTCCGCCTCACACTGATGTCTCACCGGCTATGGCCGATGGGCACATGGCTGGCGTGAGTCGCCGGGCCTAGCGTGGCGCTGTCGCGGTCGCAACGTCCGTGATGGTGGACGGGGTCCGGGTGGAGGCTCGATGCGTTCGGAGAAGTTTCTGCGCGGTCGCACGGCCCTGGTGACGGGCGGCGCGAGCGGCATCGGTCGGGCGTGCGCGGTGCGTTTGGCGGCGGCCGGGGCCGCAGTGACGGTGATCGACCGGGATGGTGAGGGGGCCGCAGAGGCGGCGCGCATGGTCGGTGGCCGTGCGGTCACCGTCGATCTCACCGACGTCGAGCGCATCGATGAACTCGGACTGGCGGCCGACATTCTGGTCAACAACGCCGGCTTTCAGCACGTGGCGGCGGTTGACGAGTTTCCGCCGTCGATCTTCGCGGCGATGTTGCGGCTGGTGGTGGAGGCGCCGTTTCGGCTGAGCCGACTGTGTCTGCCGGGCATGTATGAGCGGGGCTGGGGACGTGTTGTCAACATCTCCTCGGTGCACGGGGTGCGGGCGTCGCCCTTCAAGTCGGCCTATGTCGCGGCGAAACACGGGTTGGAGGGCCTGTCCAAGGTGATCGCGTTGGAGGGTGCGGGGCGTGGCGTCACCTCCAACTGCGTGAACCCGGCCTATGTGCGAACGGCGCTGGTGGAGCGGCAGATCGCCGCGCAGGCGGTCACGCGCGGGATCGACGAGGATGACGTGGTGAGGAAGATCATGCTTGAGCCCGCCGCGATCAAGCGACTCATCGAGCCGCAGGAGGTCGCCGACGTCGTGGCCTACCTTTGTTCGGCGGAGGCGTCCTTTATTACCGGAACATCCATCATGATAGATGGGGGGTGGAGTGCCCACTGACGAGTCGAGGTGACATGATCAGCACTGCGTTGGCTTATCTGGAGCTGTTGGCGCGTGAGGCGCCCACAGTCGAGTTCGAGGGGCCGGTGCTGGAGGCGCGTGCCGTCGGCGCGTCGGTCGAGGTGGTCAACGAGCTCACCGACGCACGGTCGCTCGCGTTGCGTGTGCGCGCCTTGCTCGAACGACGGCGCCGCCGCGAGGCGGAACTGTCCGCGCTCTTCGACACCGCCTCCGACCTCGCGTTGTTGCATGATCTCGATGCCGTGCTGGAGGCGATCGTGCGCCGGGCGCGCACGTTGCTCGACACGGACGTGGCCTACATGACCTTGCATGACGAGCAACGCGGCGACACCTTTATGAGAGTCACCGAGGGCACTGTGTCAGCGAGGTTTCCGCGGCTGCGATTGCCGATGGGCACCGGACTCGGTGGTTTGGTCGCGCAGACCGCCACGCCATATGCCACAGACGACTATGGTGCCGATTCCCGATTCCAGCACTCCACGGAGATCGACGCGGCCGTCGGCGATGAGGGCATCGTCGCGATTCTCGGTGTGCCGATGCGGCTCGGCGCTCGCATCGTCGGTGTGCTCTTCGCCGCGAACCGGTCCGCGCGTCCATTCACCAGGGACGACGTGTCGCTGCTGTCGTCGTTCGCCGCGCACGCGGCCGTCGCGATCGACAACGCGCGGCTGCTCACCGAGACCCGTAGGGCGGTCGCCGAACTCAGTGCCGCCAACCGGCTCAGCCGCGAGCACGGCGAGGCGATCGAACGCGCGGTGAACGCCCACGATCGGCTCGCCGAGCTGGTGCTGCGGGGTGGTGACATTGTCGACTTGGCCCGTGGCGTGGCCGATCTGCTCAACGGGGCGTTGGCGATCCTCGACGTCGATGGCCGGGAACTCGCCACGGTCGGTGACGTCGGGCCCCCCGACGAGGTCGCCGACGCGGCGCACGCGGCCCGATCGGCCGGTCGGACCATGGCACGCGGCGAGCGGTGGGCGACCGCGGTCACCGCCGCAGGCGACACGTTGTGCCTGCTGGTGTTGCGGCCAACGGTTCCGCTCGCCGAGGGTGACCTTCGCACGTTCGAGCGTGCGGCGGTTGTGGTGGCGTTGTTGCTGCTGTCGCGGCGCAGCGCGGCCGAGGCGGAGAGTCGGGTGCGCGGGGAGCTGCTCTCCGAACTCGTGTCCCGGCCGCCGGGAGATGCCGCGGGTGTGGCGACGGTGCGTGAACGGGCGCTGCGACTCGGGGTCGATTTTAACCAGCCTCATGTGCTGCTCGTGCTCCACGCCCCGGTCGAGGCGCGGGCGCGGGTGATCGCGTGGGCGGCGAATCAGGCCGCGACCCACGCCGGTCTCGCCGCCTATCGGGACGGCTCCGGTGTGCTCATGCTGCCCTCGGCCGACCCGGGTGAGCTGGCCCGACGGCTGGTGCGTCAGCTGGGGCCGGGTCTGTCCGGGGTCGTGACCATCGGGGCGGCCGGTCCGGTGAGATCGCCGGGTGAGGTGTCCACGTCATTCGCGACGGCCCGTCGGTGTGCGGCCGCGCTCATCGCGTTGGGGCGTCGTGGTGCTGGAGCAGGCCCGGCCGACCTGGGTTACGCGGGACTGTTGCTGGGCTGTGACGACGAGGGAATCGACGGATTCGTGCGTTCGTGCATGGGGGCGGTGCTCGACTACGACGCGCGTCGGGGCACCGCGCTCGCGCACACCTTGGCGGCCTACTTCGCGGCCGGAGCCAGTCCGGCGCGCGCCGCCGAGGCGCTGCACGTGCACGTCAACACGGTCGCCCAGCGACTCGACCGGCTGACGACGCTGTTGGGGGCGGGTTGGCAAAGACCGGAGCGGGCGCTGGAGTTGCAGCTCGCGTTGCGGCTGCACCGGCTGCGGGGCGAGGCCTCCGCCCAATCGACAAGCCGTCCTTCATTAATCGACAAAAGTGGATTAGTGTGAACGCACATGGCAGGGCCTTGAGATGTGGTCGGCCCGCACATGGCCGGTGACGCCGGCTGCGCCTAGCGTTCCCGGTCACAGCCGCATAGCAGCAACGGCGGGTTGACCGCCATCGCGGTCGCGACCTGAGGGAGGCGACGATGACCTCACACCCCGGCACGGTGCGCACCCACGCGCTCGTGCGGGACTTTCGCGGGTTTCGTGCCGTCGACGGGGTCGACCTCGACATCGCCGCCGGCACGGTGCACGCGCTGGTCGGCCCCAACGGTGCCGGCAAGACCACACTGTTTCACCTGCTCACCGGCTTTCTGCACCCAACCAGCGGGCGCGTCGAGATCAACGGACGCGACGTGACCGGCCTGCCGCCCGAGCGCATCACGGCGCTCGGCGTGGCACGCTCGTTTCAGATCACCAGCCTCTTCGATCGGCTCACCGCACGCGACAACGTCGAGCTGGCGTTGCAGGGCATGTCCACCCTCGGCTGGCGTTTCTGGCGGTCGGCGCGGCTGACCCACCGTTATCGGGACCGGGCCAGCGAGCTGCTCGACGAGGTGGGACTCGCCGACCATGCCGAGACCCTGGCGGGCAGCCTCGCCTATGGTCGCAAACGGGCCTTGGAGCTGGCGCTGGCGCTCGCTCTCGACCCGGCGGTGATGCTGCTCGACGAACCGACCGCGGGCATGGGCCTGGAAGATGTGGACCGCACCGTCGACCTCATCGACCGGGTGCGGGCCGGACGCACCGTCGTCATGGTCGAGCACAACATGCGCGTCGTCGGGCGCCTCGCCGACCGGGTGACCGTCCTTCAGGCCGGACGGGTGCTGGTGGAGGGCGCCTATGACGAGGTCCGCGCCGACGATCGGGTGATCAGCGCATATCTCGGGAGCGCGCATGCCGACACATGACCCGCGGCAGACCGTCGAGCGTCAGACCATCGAGCGAAAGTCGGCGGAGCTGCTCGTCGTCGACTCCGTCAGCGCCGGCTTCGGTGAGGCCCAGGTGCTCAGCGAGGTGACCTTGCGCGTCGGCGACGGCGAGGTCGTCACGCTCTGCGGTCGCAACGGTGCCGGCAAGACGACGCTGCTGCGGTGCCTCATCGGACTGCATCCGTTGACCGGCGGCCGCGTCGAGTTCGCCGGCGTCGACTTGGCCGGCGTGCCCGCGCACCGACGTGCGCGACTCGGACTCGGATGGGTTCCCGACGACCGTGGCAGTTATGCCACGCTCTCCGTCGACGAGTGCCTGCGGCTGCCGCCCACCGTCGGCCCGCACCCGTGGCCGTTGGAACGGGTCTATGACACGTTCCAACGGTTGGCGCACCGCCGCACGTCGCGAAGCACCACCCTCTCTGGCGGCGAGCAACAGATGCTCGCATTGGCCCGGGTGCTGCGCATGGGTGCCCGCCTGCTGCTGCTCGACGAACCCACCGAAGGCCTGTCACCCCTTGTGGTGGAGACCGTCGGAGACGTCATCCGTGAGGCCACCGCGCACGGGGTGACGGTGCTGTTGGTGGAACAGAACCTGCGGTTCGCGACCACGGTCGCCGACCGGCACTACCTGCTGGCGCAGGGGCGGATCGTCGAAACCCTTGACAACGAATCCGTACGCGAACGCGAAACCGAGCTGCTCACCTATCTCGGATTGTGACCATCGACCGCGGCCACCGCGGCAGGAGGAGGAAGCATGCGCGCAAGACTCAATCTCGTGGCGCTCGCCACGGTCGCGGCGGTGCTCGCCGCCGCTGGTTGCTCCGGCGGCGGACCCAGCGACAGCGGGGGAGCGGTCTCCGGCGACAAGATCGTGCTCGCGGTCCTCAACGACCAGTCCGGCGCCTATTCGGCATTGTCCGGCAAGAACTCGGTCGCCGCAGTCACCCTCGCCGTCGAGGACTTCAAAGCCCGCCACGGCGACAAGGCCATCACCAAAACGATCGAGGTCGTCACCGCCGACCATCAGAACAAACCGGATATCGCCGGCACCAAGGCGACCGAACTCTTTGACCGCAGTGGAGCCGACGCCCTCTTCGACGTGCCGACGTCATCGGCGGCGCTGGCCGTCGCCGACATCGCCAAACAACGCAAGAAGCTCTACTTCAACATCACCGCCGCCACGACCGACCTCACCGGCAAGGCGTGCAACAAATACACGTTCCACTACGCCTACGACACGTGGATGCTCGCCCACGGCACCGGCACGACCGCGACCACCAACGGCGCGAAAAGCTGGTACATCGTCTATCCGAACTACGCCTTCGGTCAGGACATGACGAAGAGCTTCACCGAAGCGATCACGCAGGCCGGCGGCACGGTCGTTGCCAGCGACGGCACACCGTTTCCCAACCAGTCCGGCGACTACTCCACCCAACTGCTCAAGGCCCCGACGCTGAACCCGAAACCCGACACGCTCGGCGTCATGCAGGCCGGCGCCGATCTGGTCAACGTCGTCAAGCAGTACAACGAATTTAAGTTGCGCGACAAAGGCGTGAACCTGGCGGTGGGGCTGATGTTCATCACCGACATCCACTCGCTCACCCCCGACGCGCTCGCCGGCACCACCTTCACCGACGCGTGGTATTGGAACTTCGATCAGACCAACCGCGAGTTCGCCGACCGTTTCCTCGCCAAGACCGGGGTACGGCCAACGTTCGCGCACGCCGCGAACTACTCCGCGGCCACCCAATATCTCGAGGCCGCGCAGGCGGCCGGCACCGACGACGCCGACACGATCGTCACGCAACTGGAGGGCAAGAACATCACCGATGTCTTCCTGCGCAACGGAACCATTCGCGCCGCCGACCACCGCGTCGTCCACGACGCCTACCTCGCGCAGGTCAAGACCTCCCGCGACGTCACCGAACCCTGGGACTACGAGAAGATCGTCGCGACCATTCCGGCAGACAAGGCGTTCCGGCAGCCCTCCGACCAGTGCGTGATGTGACCAACAAGATGGTGAGCCTGCTGCAACACACCGTCAACGGACTCGTCAACGGCGGATACTACGCGTTGCTCGCACTCGGACTCGCGGTCATCTTCGGCATGCTGGGCGTGGTCAACTTCGCGCACGGCGCGGTCTACATGCTCGGCGCGGTCGGCGCCTATCTACTCATGGCCGAGACCGGACTGTCGCTGTGGTGGGCGCTGCTCGTGGTGCCCCTCGCGTTGGGCCTGCTCGGCATGGGATTCGAACGCATCGCGATCCACCGCCTCGCCAGCCTCGACCCGCTCTACAACTTTCTGCTCACCTTCGGCGTGACACTGATCCTGCAGGACCTGGTCAAGGCCAGATACACCGTCACCTCCGTCACCGTCGCCCCACCCACGGTGCTCGCCGGCGAGGCCGACCTGGGACTGTTCACCTTCCCCACCTATCGACTGTTCGTCTTCACCGTCGCGGCCGGCGTGTGCGCGCTCGTGTGGTGGCTGCTCACCCGCACCCGCGTCGGCATGGTGGTGCGCGCCGCCACCGAACGCCCCGAACTCACCCGGGCACTGGGCGTCGACGTGTCCCGGTGGGTGACCCCGGTCTTTGGATTCGGGGTCGCCCTCGCCGGGCTGGCCGGAGTGCTCGCCGCGCCGATGCGAGCCATCAATCCGCTGATGGGGGCCGACCTCATCATCGTCGTCTTCGCCGTCGTGGTCATCGGTGGGCTCGGATCGATCGTCGGCGCCGTCGCCGCCGGATTCACCATCGGACTCATCCAGACCTGGGGTGAGGCCTATGCGACGGTGCTCTTCCCCGGAGACCTCGCCGCGATTGTCGCCCAGATCCTCGTCTTCGTCGTCATGGCGGCCGTGTTGTTGTGGCGCCCGTCGGGACTGTTCGGCCGTGAGGAGCAGATGACATGAGTACGGGCACCAGCACTGCGGTGACAGCCACCCAGCAGGTCACCCGTACCCCGAAAAGGACGGTGACCACGACGGCCCGCTGGGTGGTGCCGACCGTCGCGGCGATCGCGGCGTTGTGGCTGCCCAACGGCATCTATCCCGGGGTCGCCGTCGACATGCTGTGCTGGGCGCTCTTCGCCGTCGCGGTCGACCTGCTGCTCGGCTACACGGGCCTGCTGTCGTTTGGTCACGCCGCCTTCTGGGGCACCTCGGCCTATGTGACCAGCCTCGTCGCCCTGCACACCGGCGCGGTGTTTCCCGTCGCCGTGCTCGCCGGCGCGCTCGCCGCCGCGGTCGTGGCGGTGCCGGTGGCCTATCTCGCGGTGCGCCGCACCGGCATCTATTTCGCGATGGTGACCCTCGCCTTCGCCCAGATGCTCTATGCCGTCGCGAACGGGTGGCGATCGGTGACCGACGGGGAGAACGGCCTGCACGGCGTGCCGCGGGAGCTGTTCGGACTCGATCTCACCGACCCCTACTACTTCTACTACGCCGCGTTGCCGATTGTCGCGTGTGGACTGTTCGCGGCGTGGCGGGTGGTGCACTCGCCGTTCGGCTTGGTGCTCACCGCGATTCGCGACAACACCGCCCGTACCCGGGCCCTCGGATATCCGGCACATCGCTATAAGATCCTCGCCTTTGTCCTCTCCGCGTTCCTCGCCGGGCTCGGCGGCGGGCTCTTCGCGATCGCGCACGGGTTCGCGTCGTTGGACACCCTGCACTGGACCACCTCCGGCGAGGCGGTCATCATGGTGGTGCTCGGCGGCATCGGCACCCTGTGGGGTGGGGTGGTTGGCGCGAGTTTCCTGGTCTGGCTCAAGGACGTGCTCTCGGTGGCCGGCATCGAAGGGACAGGCCTCGTCACCGGGGGGATTTTCGTCGTCGCGGTCATGCTGCTCCGCCGCGGAGTCTGGGGCACTGGACGAGATCTGCTCGACCGGGCCATGACCCGTCGTCGGCGGTCGTTGTCGGTGCCGGGGACTACACTGCGCAGCCATGATCCGTGAACCGCTCGACGTCTCCATCGTCACCCCAGCCACCGGCGATCGTGGCTTCATCGCCCACCTTGAGGTCGGCCCCGACCGTGTCATCGGTGTCGGCGGCACCTATGAGCCGTTGGTGATGCTCTCGTCGACGGGCCGTCAGTTCACCCAGGGTCACGCCACGCCGCGCGGTCTGCGGTCCGCTGTCTTCGGTTCCGGCTGGGTCGCCGTCGCTGGTGAATACGGCACTCTCGCCGTTACCACCGACGTGGACGCTCTGGTCGGTGCAGCCGATTCCGCGGGGTGGATCGATGTGGAGACCGGCACCTCCGACTGTCTCTTCGCCGCACATCGTGGGCCCGATGGCGTGTTGTGGCTCTTTGGTGACGATGGTTATATCGCCCGGATCACCGGCGTTGGCGAGCCTTCGCCGGACTTGTGGCGGGTCGAGCGGGTGACGACCGCGATCACCGGCCGTGTCTTCGGCGCCACCACGCTCGGTGGGGCGGTCGTCGCTTGGCTCGGCGACGGGCGACTAGCATGGCTCGCCGTCACCGACACCGGTGTCACCGCCGACATCAGGGAGACCGGAGCGCGCGCACCGCTGACGGCTGTGGTCGAGACGCCCACCGGGGCGATCGTCGTCAGCGGCGACGACGGGTTCCTCGCCCGGTCCACCGACCGTGGACACACCTTCACACGAGTCGCGTCGGGCACTTCGCTGGCCATCGAAGACCTGACCGTCATCGCCGACGGTCGGCTCGTCGCGGTCGGCGGGCGGGGCACGCTGCTCGTCTCCGACGACGACGGCGTCACCTTCACGTCGGTCGACAGCGGAGTCAAGCAGACGCTGTGGAGTGTCGTGGCGTTCGGCGCGGGAGTGCTCATCGGCGGTGACGACAGCCTGATTCTGCGCTTCGCTCCGGCCAGTGACAAGACCTGGTTCGATCGAGCGGACGTCTTCGGTGGCAGTGGTGTGCTTGACACTGCCTTCGCCAGCGGGCCGGAGGCGTTCCTCGACGAGGGCCTCTTCGACTATCTCGCCGCGGTCTGTCCCGACTATTCGCGCCCAGAACTCGACGATGAGCCCGACCCGGACCCCACACCGGTCAGCGCGTCGATCATCGAGACGATCGACGCTGGGGTCGATGTCGACGACGAAGAGGAGAAACGCTTCGCGCAGTTCTACGGTCCGCGCGACCCCGAGGTTGCTCGACAGCAGAAACGTGCCTACCGCCTTCTTAGCCTGCCCGGCGACGCCGACGACTTCGCAGCCAACTGGGGCATGCCGCTGCCCGACCAGATGCGCAGATTCCTGCACGCTCTCTCGGGCGGCGTCAACACCTGGTCCACATTCAACGAACTGCGGCTCGACAATGACTTGCTGCCGAATCTTCCCGAGTCGGAGAACCTCTTCGAGCTCGTCATGCTCCGCGACCAGCCGGCCTACCTCGGCACCGGACTCGGTGAACTCTTCTCCGGCGCCATCGGCATCGGCAGTCAAGGAAACGGCGACACCTATCACCTCGCCGTCTACCCCGGCACCGACGACGACGATCAACCGCGCCGTCCGCAGGTCCTTCACTACGACCACGATGCTCACGGATTTAGCGACATCTTCGCCGACAGCGTCGCCAGCCTCGTCTATCTGTGCGCGCTCGGCAACGCGCGGGACAAACGTCTGCTCTCCGACTCCGCCTATCAGTCCGGACTTCGCGCCCTCTACGGAAGAGTTCTGCCCACCTGGCACTTCTCCATCAGGGACAAAGCCCCCGACTTCACACCGCTCGACAGCTACACCACCCTCAGCGAATTCTTCTTCTACCGGTCCCGGTGGATTCAACTGCTGCTCAAAGCCGGCACGGTTCACGACATCGCCGACGCGAGGGAGGTTTTCCACGCCCCCATCAACGGACCGATCGACCCCGCCGTCCACGAACAACGTCTAGCGAACTGCCGGGCAGCGGTGCCGACCGCGCTCTATGCGATGTGGCGGGCATATATTTTCGACGAACCCGAGCTCGACGACATCCTGACCGTGTGCGCCGCCGCCCCCGCTCGAATCACCCGGGACAGTGCCGCCCTCATCACCGAACTGCGCGCCGGCACCCGCACCCGGCTCGGCTCCATCGCGGACGTGGGGGAGTGGCTCACCCAGATCCGCGCACTCGACCTCGACCCGCGCCGCGCCGAGGACCGGGAACGAGAGGCCGTCGAAGCGGCCCGCCGCGCCGACGAACTCGCCGCTGCCTACGCCGCCGAACTCGCCGAGGTCGACCCGCACACTCCCGACGGCCTCCGGCTGCTCACCCAACTCGCGTGGGAACACCTCGACGACCAGACCTACCACCACCAAGTGCTCGCCACGTTGTGCCGTGACCCACGTCGCGCCGCTCTCGTCGACCGTGTGATCGAAGTGGCGGCGATGAGCAGCCGAGCTGAGCCCGAGGCCGCCACGGCGCTCGCCCCCGAGCTCGACCCGGTGATCGACGTGCTGCTCATCGGCCCGCTCACCCGGGACGACGACTACCAACACGTCGACGACGATTCTGACGCCTTGGCTCGCCGAACGGGCGCTCTGCACAAACTCGGCGCGCATCTTCTCGTCGCTCGCGCGAAACTCGGCCTCCTCGACCAGCGCGCCGTCCCGGCGTTGCGTCCTCTTCTTGAGGTCGAAGAGGAATACAACCACCGACGTGCGTGCGCTGTCGCGATTCTCGGCGAGCTTCAGGATCGCGGTAGCATTGCCACCATCGTCGACATGATCAACAAGAGTGCCATACGCGGCTCGCTCGACTCGATTGGCAAAGAACGCCTGTTCAACGCCGTGTCCCAGGCGCTCACCGCGATGCCCGACCCGGTCGCCATCGACGCGCTCGCCGGCGTCGTCGCGCCCCAGGAGCGTTACTACGACAAGGTACGCGGTGCGGCAGCCGCCGCACTCGCCGCGTGTCTGGCCACTGTGGATGGTGATCGTGACGTCTCCGACGACGTGCTCGACGGGCTCCTCTTCACCATGCGGGAGAACGTCAACTACGACGCCAACTTCGACAGCCTCTTCGCCTATGGTCTCGTCGCCCGCGAACTCTCGCCGCGGGGCCGGGCGCACGCGTTGGACAAACTCGCCGCGACGCCCAACAAACGCAACGAGGACATCATCACGATGGGCCGTGCCGCCGTGATCGCCATGGCCGGCGGTGATAGCAGCGAAGATCTCGACACCATGCTCGTCGAGGCCCTCACCAGCCGATCCTGGGATCACGACGCGACAGTGGGTCGGCTCGACCGGGTGCTGCGTGTCGCGGCCGAGTTCCCGGACCTCGTCGACCCTGGCTGCGTTCACTGGATCACCCGGTTTCCCGAGTCCTCGCTGCGTGACCGCGCCCACCGACTGCTCACCCAGATCGGTGCGCCACTCGAGCCGGCACCCGTCTTCGACGACAGCAGCGTTCAGACGCTCACCGACGACGAACTGGTCGCCAGCATCATCGCCGAGCATGTCGTTGGCCGGGGTGTGCTCATCGGCGAGGCGACTCGTCGCCAGCTCAGCGCCGCGCGATCCGCGGTCATCTCCGTCGTACACGGGGTCATCCGGCCGGCAAAGCCGCAGGAACCACTCAGGCATGACCGCGACGCGCTCAACGCGGCGGTGGCCTATCTCGTCGCGGGTGAACTGACCGACGAGGTCATCGCGTGCCTCGACGAGATTCTCCGGCACCCGAGCTCCGACGTGCGGTGGGACCTGATGCACGCGGCACCGAAAGATCCACGGCTCATCCCCGCGATGCAGCACGTCGCGGGTCTCAAGTGGGGTTGGCAGGAGGACGCCGCACTGGACTGGCTCAGCGAGGTCTCGGCGTGACCACGCCACTGGATCAGGTCATCGTTGACCTTCACCGGCTGCTCCGCGTTCCTCGCCGGGCTCGGCGGCATCGGCACCCTTTGGGGTGGGTGGTTGGCGCGAGTCTCCTGGTCTGACTCAAGGATGTGCTGTCCGTGGCCGGCATCGAAGGGACCGGCCTCGTTGCCGGGGGGATCTTCGTCGTCGACGGTCGTTGTCGGTGTCGCGGACTACACTGCGCAGCCATGACCCGTGAACCCCTCGACGTCTCCGTCGTCGGCCGCGCCAACGACAATCGCGGTTTCCTCGCCCATCTCGCGGTCGGCCCCGACCGTGTCATCGGGGTCGGTGGGACCCGCGGGCCGCTGGTGACGCTCTCATCGACCGGGCGGAAGTTCGTGGAAGGTGCTTCCACCGAATCCGGGCTGCGCTGCACGACGTTCGGCCCGGGGTGGGTGGCGGCCGTCGGCGAATATGGCACTTTCGCCGTCACCCGCAACGTCGACGCGCTCGCTGACCCGACGGCCGTGGGATGGACCGAGGTGGAGACGGGCATCCAGGGTTGTCTTTATTGCGTGCACCGCGGCCCCGACGGGGTTCTCTGGATCATGGGTGACGACGGTTTTCTCGCCCGGGTCATCGGCAGTGACGGTCAGGAGATCGATCAGTGGCTGGTCGATCCGGTGACGATCGGCTACGGAGGCCGCGTCTTCGGCGCCACGACCGTCGGTGGCCACCTCGTCGCGTGGCTCGATGACGGTCGGCTCGCGTGGCTTACCGCCCGCGTCGATGGCTTCACGGTCGACTTCCGCGACACCGGAGCCACCGCCCCGCTGACCGCAGCCGTCGAGACGTCCACCGGGGCGGTCGTCGTTAGCGGCGACAACGGGTTTCTCGCCCGGTCCACCGACCGTGGACACACCTTCACCCGAGTCGCGTCGGGCACTTCGCTGGCCATCGAAGACCTGACCGTCATAGCCGACGGCCGGCTCGTCGCGGTCGGCGGGCGGGGCACGCTGCTCGTCTCCGACGACGACGGCGTCACGTTCACGCCGGTCGACAGCGGAGTCAAGCAGACGCTGTGGAGCGTCGTCGGGTTCGGTTCCGGCGTGCTCATCGGCGGCGACGACAGCCTGATTCTGCGGTTCGCACCCGCCAGCGACGACACCTGGAGCGACCGGGAAGACGTCTTCGGCGGGGCCCGCGTGCTCGACGCCGCCTTCGCCGCTGGCCCCGACACGTTCCTCGACCACGGGTTGGTCGACTATCTCGAGATATTCAACGCGACCTTCACGGACGACGAGCCTTCCGGTGCAGCCAGAGCCAACGACTTCGAAGCCGTCTGGGGCATGCCCATGCCCGAGGAATGCCGGCGATTCTTCGACGTCACGGCTGCGGCGGAGACCTGGTCGACCTTCAAGGAACTGCGCCTCGACGCCGACCTTCTCGCCGACGTCGCCGACGACGAGAACCTCTTCGAACTCGTCGTGCTCCGCGACCAACAGGCCTACCTCGGCACCGGACTCGCTGAGATATTCAGCGGCGCCTTCCACATCGGCAGCCAAGGCAACGGTGACACCTATCACCTGGCCAGCCATCCCGGCGAGACCGACGACGGCGAACCCCTTCAACCCCAGGTCCTGCACTACGACCACGAAACCCACCAGTTCAGCGACATCTTCGCCGACCGGATCTCCAGCCTCGTCTATCTGACCGCCCTCGAAAAGGCTCGCGAGGGTCGACTGATCTCCGACGAGGCGCACCAAACCGGACTGCGGGCACTCTATGGTCGAGTCGACCCGACATGGCACTTCTCCATCGGCGACAAAGATCCTGACTTCGAGCCACTGAAACAATATCCGTCGTTGGGTGAGTTCTTCTTCTTCCGGTCCCGATGGATCCAGATGCTGCTCAAGACCGACCGAGTCCACGGCGTGACCGACGCCCCGAGCTATTTCTACGACACGCTCAACCCCGCCTTCGAACCCGCCGACCTTCCCAACCGCGTCGCGAATTGTCTCGTCAGCGTGCCCACCGCCCTCTACTCCATGTGGCGGGCGTTCCTCTTCGACGAACCCGAACTCGACGAATACCTGCGAGCTTGCGTCACCGCGCCGGCACGCCTCACCCGCGACAGTGCCCGCCTCATCGACGAACTTCGCACAGGCACCCGTACGAGTCTGGGGTCCATCACCGACATCACGGCCTGGATCGGCCAGATCCGCGACCTCGACCTCGACCCACGCCGAGCCGCCCAACGCGACGAGGAGGCCGTCCAGGCCTCCCAGCGCGACGCCGAACTCGCGGCGCGCTATGCCGCCGACCTCGCAGACCTCGACCCGGCCGACCCCAGCGGTCTCCGCGAACTCGCCGAACGGGCCTGGGCACACCACGACGACCGCACCTATCACGCGCAGGTGCTCGCCGCGCTGCGCCGCGACTCCGCGAAGGCCGCCGTCATCGCGCGCGTCATCGAGGTCGCGGCCATGGACCGCAGCCGAGAAAGCTCCGCTGCGGCGCTGCTCGCCCCGGACCTCGATGACGCCATCGACGCGCTGCTTGTGGGGGCGCTGCTGCGCGGCGACGAATACGACGGCGCCGCCGACCCGCCGACGTTTCACGCCCACACCGGAGCCCAACTGCTGCCCGCACGCGCGACCCTGCGTCTCCTTGACCCTCGGGTCGCGCCCGCCGTTCGCCCACTGCTCGCGGTCGACGAGCAATACAACCACCGCCGCCGCCGCTGTGCCATCGGGCTGCTGGGCATCGTCAACGACCGAGAGAGCATTCCCGCGATTAGCGAAATAATCATCAAGACACCGATGATCGACATGCTCGACTCCATCGGCAAGGAGGGCCTGCTTATCGCCGCCAGCGAGGCGCTCGCCGCGATGCCCGACCCGGCGGCCGTCGACGCACTCGCCACTCTCATCACGCCACAGGAACGCTTCTATGACGAGGTTCGCGGTCCGGCAGCCGCCGCACTCGCCGCGTGTCTAGCCACAGTGGACGATCCACGCGACGTCCCCGACGACGTGCTCGACGGGCTTCTCTTCACCATCCGCGAAGCCAACGACGCCGACGACAACACACACTGCACCTTCGGCTATGGCCTGATCGCCCGTGAGCTGACCTTGGCCCGACGCGCCGACGCGCTCGCGAAGCTCGCCGCCACCACCAGCGCCCGAGACGACAGGGTCCCGGCTCTCGCCCGCGCAGCCGCGATCCGCTTCGCCGGCGGTGACAGCGACGAAGACCTCGACGCGATGCTCGCCGAAGCCCTTACCAGTCCCCAGTGGGATCACTCCTACACCGTGACGCGACTCGACCAAGTGTTGCGCATCGCCGCCGAGGTTCCCGATCTCGTCGACCCAGGCTGCGTCCACTGGATCACCCGCTTCTCCGAATTCGATCTGCGCGATCGCGCCCACCGACTGCTCGCCCAGATCGGCTCACCACTCGAACCGGCACCCGTCTTCGACGCTGCCCGCGCCCAGGAGCTGCGCGACCCCGAACTCATCGCCGCTATCGGCGAGGAACACCTCATCGGACGTGCTGCCCTCATCACCGAGGCCGCACGGCGGCAGCTCGACGCGGCGCGAACGGCGGTCATCTCCGTCGTACACGGGGTCATCCGGCCGGCAAAGCCGCAGGAGCCACTCAGGCATGACCGCGACGCGCTCAACGCGGCGGTGGCCTATCTCGTGGCGAGCGAGCTGACCGACGAGGTCATCGCGTGTCTCGACGAGATTCTCCGGCATCCCAGCCGTGACGTGCGGTGGGACCTCCTCGAGAGCGCGCCGAAGGACCCCCGGCTCATCGCCGGCATGCAGCACGTCGCGAGCCTCAATGGGGGATGGCAGGAAGAGGCCGCCCTCGACTGGCTTAGCGAGGTCTCGGCGTGACCACGCCACTGGATCAGGTCATCGTCGACCTCCACCGCCTGTTGGCCGAATACGCCGAGATCACCGGTGACGACGCGGACAGGTCGCAGGCCCGACCGCCCGCGACAGACGCCGCGATCGAGTTGGCTCAACAGGCGCGGGGTGTTCGGTTTCCCGAGTCATATCGGGAGTTCCTCCGGCGGCATGACGGATGGCCCGACTTCCCGTGGGGCGTGGACCTTTTCGGCACGTCGGAGTTGACCGACGACAAAGGTTATGCCGGCGCAGTCGGGTTGCGAGACGTGTCCATCGATCCGGATGACGCCCCAGAATCTGAGTCCGATTCCGCCGGGGACGTCGCCACGGCGCTGGTCATCGGACACTCACTCGACGGATCGGTGTTGGTGCTGCTCGGCGACGGGCATGTCTTCAGCCTCCACTATGGAGAGCAGACCCGCTATGACGACATTGTCGAGTTCCTCGACGAGCGACGCGAAATGCTCGGCGAACATCTCGCCGAGGCGCGTCGACTGCGGGTGAGGGCGCACGATGCCTGGGATCCACAGATTCGGCTCGCCACGGAGGCCGCGATGCTCGACGAACTCCGCAGCGCCGCCACGGAG
Organism: uncultured Actinomycetota bacterium; assembly: GCA_963736695.1. Classification (GTDB taxonomy): domain Bacteria; phylum Actinomycetota; class Actinomycetes; order Mycobacteriales; family Micromonosporaceae; genus CAVTPU01. The sequence goes on along the minus strand of CAVTPU010000001.1, from coordinate 578,795 downwards.
TTGCGAGAACCAGAGTCGCGAGAACCAGAGTCGCGAGAATCACCGCCGCCTCCGCCAGTCGCTTCGGCGTCACCACAAGGCTCGACATCGCCCCGAAATCCGATGCCGGACGCTGTCGAGCCCTGGGAGTTGGTGGCGGGCACCACCGGCGACGATGACGACGACGATGACGACGACGATGACGACGACGATGACGACCGGACACCCGCCGCGTCTGTGGCGATGCACCTTCTGCTCTATCTGGGTTCATATCCGAGCGCCGACGAAGTCACCGCGACATTTCGCGCGTTCCGCCGCCACTTCGGTGTCTCCGGGACGATGAGATGGGTATTGCCCGGCGCAGGCGGGTCAATCACCACGGCGGCGGGACCGGACGACGAGTCCTGGCGCGACGAACTTCGCGTCGACGAGTTCGGCCACTTCGGGCTTCGGGTCGAGATTGCCGCCGCCTCCGGCGAGGCGACGCCCTATCTGCTCAACGTGCGGGGCGTGCCACCGAGAGATCCTCACGGCGAGCACGAGCAGGGACCGGTGTCACGAGCCTCGTTCTGCGAGGTCGTGGTTCCGGCCACCGAAGATCCGGTGTGCCTCGCCGCGCTGGCCGAGGACCTTGCAACGATCCTGCCCGTGCGCTGGGGGCACGGCGGATTTTCGGCCTACGCCTGGAATAGCCGTGAGCACGATGAGGCGTACCAGGAGATTTTCATGTGGTGTCGTCGATTCTTCGCGCTCGGCGTCGGGCTCGTGGATGGCTGGTTGGAGTCCGCGCCGACCGGGGTGGTCAACGCCGGTTGGCTGACGTTGCTGGGGCCGACGTTCGCCACCTATCTCGACGAGCGCGCCGGCGCGCCGGTGTTCGCCGACCAGACCAGCGTGTTGCGTCTGCCGCACGGTGGACTGCTCATCCGGGCGGGCGACGTGCCGACTCTCGGAGACGTCGCTCGAGGCGAATTCCCCGCACTGGTGGCCGAGGTCGATCGGTGGCTATGGCCGCTGAAGGTCGACCGTTGGCACTATTCGTCGACATTCACCACGGCTGGCACGACGTGGCGGGCGACCTCGGCCCAACTTCCGGGAGGCTTCCGGGACCACCACGCCACCGGAGCGTGGCTCGCGAGGTTCACCGACCCCGCCGGCTTTCTCGCCCCCACGGCGCGGGATCGGGGCGAGGAGCTGCTCGGCCGACTCGACCGCGATCGGGGCACCACCCACCTGGCGAGCTGGCGGGCCGAACCCGACACATTTAGGAGTCTGCTTGAGTCGCTCTGCGTGGCGGCCAGCGTGAAGGAGCCCACCGACGTGACCGTGGCGGCGCTGGAGTTCGTTGTGGGCTTCCCCGACGACGCGCCTAGCCGGGCGTTCAACAATCTAGTTCTTCAGCACCTTGTCCGAGGTGACCTCGGTGTGGCACGGGATCTGCTGCCGACGGCGCTCCAGCATGGATCGCGCACGACGAATCTGTTTCACAACGCGGCCTGCGTCGCGGCACTCACCGGCGACCTCGACCAAGCGCTCGACCTCACCAGGCGGGCCAAGGAATGCGGCTATCCGAAATTCGCCGCGATGCGTGCCGACGAGGACCTTCGCGCCTTGTGGGACAACCCGGAGTTCACCGCGCTCTTCGACTGACGGTGTCGAAGATCGTGATGGGCCGAACGCGCTTATCGGAGGATTGGCGGAGAGCGACATGTTCAGTACTGTGCGTGTTGTTTCCGTCCTCCAGCGGAGACTCAGCGGAGCCTCCACGGCACGAGGAAGGTCGCGTCGTGGAGGCTCCGCCATGAGTGTGTCTCGGCGATCTCAGACAATGTGAATGCGTTCGGACTGCCCGTTGTCATGGGTAATGTTAAGACTGCCACCATTGCGATCCATGATGTCCTGAATAACCGCATAGACTTGAAGGGCCCGATTGATCGTGTCGGTCTTCGAGTAACCGGTGGTCTCGCTGAGCGCTTCAAGCGCCTCAACCGCCTGGCGGTTGAGATTGACGGTCACCCGAGTGAGGCCGCTGCCGCTCGGCGGCCCGAGCGGGGGTTCAACGGGATCTTGCGTGCCGCCGAGCCGCCGTGAGGCGTCGGTCAGGGATCGATGGGTTTGCCTTGTTGGCTTTCCGAGTGCGGACTCGGCAGTCTGCCGCATGTTGGTGCTCCCTCCAGAAGCGGTGGACTTCCGCTCACCGAGCGATCAGTCATGTGACGCTGCGTAATGACTAGCTTATCGATCGTAACATAATCTGCACATCATGCATACGTCAGTATTACGACAGGTTCGATCAAGGAAAACGCCTCCTACCAGGGCCGATGGTGCAAGAAGCGCAATGGCCGCGCTCTTTGATCTTTTATGCAGGCTTCGTGCGTGTATTGATCACATGAGATGGTTAGGAATATTCAGCTACAAGACGTAAGATTCCGCGAGACCTGATCCTCGACCTTCGGCACAACTTCAGTAGCCAACACGATCCCGGCAAGGACGGACGATGCAGAAAAACACCCTGACGGGAATGAACCTCGCGGCCGATCCAGCGCAGAGCACACCAAGCCCGGCAGCGAAGGTCGCTCGGCTGACGCGTAAGCGCGGACGCCCCGCCAAGCGGCTTGAGATCATTGAAGAAGAGCCATCCGAAGCCTCTCGCATCACCGTCACTCGAGACCCGCGTCCCGAGCAGTCCGTTGTGGAGTGCGAGGCGCAGCTCTGGCCCCTCCGGATTCGGTTGAAACACACCGTAGGCGGGCGCATCGGGAGCCTCGCTTCGACTCTGACCGTAGTGCTGGTGTGCTCTGTCATGGCCGGGGTCACGATTCCGCTGGTGCTGTTCTTCTCTCACAGTCCAGCGCAGACGGAGCTGTTCTTCGGACTGTGCTCGGAATTCATGATTCTCTGCATTGGGGTCGGCGCGCTCATGCACTGGTCACCTCGACGCCGCTGACTCCTAGCTCGGGCATGGGTTCCAACTTGCGCGTCCATTCGTGGCTCGTGGCGGTGGGCCGCCACGAGCCACACCGCCCGCCATCTCAATCGACCCAAGGAGGCGATCTCTTGACTGCCACCACGATGGCGCGAAGCATTGGATCGAATCTGTCGCCGATTCGTGCCTGCGAGTCGAGCGCCGACATCGATCCGCTCACCGGCGTTGCAAGCCAGAACGCGTTGGTTGCATGGCTTCATCGCATTGTGGCCAATCGAAGGCCTGGCGATCGGATCGTCGTCTGCTGTATTAACATCGACAATCTTCACCTGATAGAGGAGTTCCTTGGAAAAGAAGTCGCCGATACGTTGCGCATAGGAGCGGTGGACCGCCTGCGGCGTCTGGCGCGAGACCAGGATCGTCTGCTTGCTCGACTCGAGACGGACAAGTTCGTTGTCGCCCTAGGAAACGCCTCGAGTGAGGATGGGCGAAACCTGGCGGAGAACGCGCTCTCCGCCCTCGACAACGTCGTCCGCGTAGGCTCCCAGGAGATTCGAATCACGGCTAGCGCGGGTGTAGTCGCGTGCCTGGCCGCAGATGCGAATGTGGCACGACTTCTATACTCCGCCGACGTCGCGCTGCAAACAGCGCAACGGGCGGGCCGAAGTCAATGCAGGATCTTCGAGACGGTCAGTCTGGGTGCGGAAACAGTTCATCAGAGTCTCGCCGAGAGGTTTCCCAACGCGCTTCGGCAGAACGAGTTCATCCTTCGCTACCAGCCGCTGGTGAACCTCAACGACAACTCCATTGTTGGATTTGAGGCGCTGGTCCGGTGGCAGCATCCACAGTTCGGTCTACTTCCCCCCGATACATTCATCCCCTGGGCGGAGGGCAGCGGATTCATCGTAGATCTCGGAGCCGCGTTGTTGAGAGACGCCTGTCGCGAGGCATCCAGGTGGCCACGAGCGAAGTCGGGTCGGCCGTTTGTGAGTGTGAACCTTTCTGTTCCAGAAATCGCCCAGCCCGGGTTGTTAGACACGGTGACCGGTGCTCTTGCTGATTCGGGGCTTCCCTCACATGCTCTGCATCTGGAGATCACCGAACGGTCGGCGATCGACGTGAGTAAAGATGGCGTGAAGGTGCTACGGGACTTGGCGGACCTTGGTGTGAGTGTTGTCCTCGATGACTTCGGAACCGGATACGCGAATCTCGCTGCCTTACCCGCGCTTCCCTTGCATGGCTTGAAACTCGATGGGAGTTTTGTCCGGCGTCTTGCCCACCGGCGTGAGCGACGGGGAAGGGAGTTTCTTAGCTCGGTGGTCGCATTGGGGCAAAGTCTTGATTTGGCGGTGACGGCGGAGGGGATCGAAACCGAGGGCGAAGCGAAGCTTATGAGAGAGCTTGGCTGTCACACGGGTCAAGGCTGGCATTTCGGCCGACCGGTTTCCCGCGAAGAGGCCCACGGCATGATCACTAGTGCCGAGTGGAGTCAGGGCCTGGGCCGGCGCCGGGCGCATCATCGGCCACGCCATGTTCGACGGCCCGACTGGATGAGGCCGTTGCGTATTGCCGGCTAGTCGAAGATCAGGTCAGTCGCACGCTGAGTCCGGTGCCCCCGAATTCAGTGCAGACGAAACACGGTTCGCGGTCGCCGCTCAACTCGGGTGAGTGCCGATAGCCGAGGTCGTCGAAGCGGGTGAGGTCTGCGCTGTCGGCGGCGCGGGTGGTGATGAGCCACCGGGCGAACGCGCCTCGGGCGATCTTCGCGTGCACGGCGACGAACTTCGGCGTGCCCGACTTCGGATCGGTGGTGAGAAACTTCGGCGCCACCATGCGAGTCGGGTCGACGTGTCGCGTCACGGTCCGTCCATATTCGACGGCGGTGAGGTTGACGATGACCCCGGTTGCGGGCAGTTGCTCGGCGATCGCACTGCCCCAATAGGTGTAGAGATCGCCTACCCGCGGGTCGGGCAGGCGATAACCCATCTCCAACCGATAAGGGCAAATTCCGTCGTACGGCCGGAGAATGCCATAGAGCCCCGACAGGATTCTCAGGTGCCGACTCGCGAAGGTCTTCTCCGCCGTGGTGAACTCGCCGGCCCGCAGCCCGCTGTAGATGTCTCCGACGAAGCTCTCCACCGCCGGCGTTTGGCTCGCGGGGTCGGTGTTCCACGCCGCGAACGACTCGCGGGTCTTCGCGGCCAGCGGTGGCGACACCGCCATCACCCGCTCGATCTGCTCCGGTGACAGCGCCCGCGCGTGGCCCGCGAGCTCGGTTGCTTGACGAACCAACACGGGTACGGTGAGTCGGCGCCCGCTGGGTCGCTTCGGCTCACTGGGTGCCGCCCGCATCGTCTTCGACGTGTGGATCAAGATGATCATCTGTCTGCGGCCCTCTGTGTGGCTCACCGGTCGGCCCATCCTACTGTCTCAGAAGCGTCGGAAGACGCGCCTCCATGCCTATTGGAACTTCTCTCACGTCTGGCTGCGACAGACATAGACGGTCATCTCAACGGATGAAGGTTCGAGCACGTTCGATGTCAGCCATATAACGTAACCCACTGCGGCGGATGAGTGCAGGCGCCAATTCGGTCGAAAGAAAGCACCGATCAACCGCTGTTGGATCGGCGTTGCGGACATCGTCGCAGGCAGCGGCGTCGGCAGGTAAGGACCCGCGTGGCCGTCAACGGGTGTGCGGCCGCAAAGAATCACACAATTGCGCTGGCGCGATTCGCCCATGCATAGATGATGTGAATATTGTCGTTAGCTTTAGGCGAAGGTGTTCCGGTTTGTGGAGAGACATCCTATCGCCGTCAATCGATCGTGAAAGGATGAAACAGGCGATGCGCGTCCGCGTCAGTGGTAAGACAAGATCCGGGTGGATTGCATCGAGTCTATCCTGGATCGGCGCCTGATTATGATGGCGGAGCAGAGTACGTTGATCTTGACCGCCCACCCGTTACAGCGGATAGGCGCGTTTGCCCTCTGCGCACTCGGCGGCGCGTCGGAACCGGCGCGACTCGCTGGCCCCCAGTTCGACCACGCTGTCGAACGCATGATTCAGGATGCGATATCCGCGGGTCTCGCGACCAGCACTGGCGGCGGTTTGTGGCGTAAGGCGAGCCATGCGATCTTTCCGAACAATGCGTGGGCGCGGGGCCTCCGGCTCAGACGTGAACATCACATCGCCAATGACGTGCGGCTCTGGCGCGGGATGCCCGTCGAAAACGCGTGGCCGCGAGCCGCGTGCGTCCTGTGTGGGCGAACAGCGGTGGGGTTCTATGGCGGGGCGGACATCGCGACCGCGGGAAAGCGCCGCCGTGGCACGGCCGCGCGGCGGCAGGACGGTCTGGCGCTGTGTTGGCCTTGTCTGTGCAGTTTCCGCGCGCTGCCCTATGGTTGCGCGCTCACGAGTGGGACATCCGCCGCGCTACATTCCTTCCACGACGAGTTCCTCGCCGCGCATGTCGCCCGGCAGGTGCGTGCGAACGCCACGCGCATCGCCTTTGGTCGCCCGCCCGATGCGAGCGACTTCGGCTTGATGGCCCGAGCGGTGCGGCAGGTGCGTCGTTATGAGAATCGATTCACCGTCGGGGTCGAGCTGATGCTTCTGCGCACCAGCAACCGGGGGCAGGCGTTGGGTGTGCATCGGCTGGATCAACCGATCGCCGAGTGGCTGCGGCAGAGCAGACAACCCGCCCATGCGGCCGGCTTCGCCGCGCTGGTGCGGGCGCATCGCAGCGCGGAGATGCCGGGTTTCGAGGCGCTGGCCCACCGGGCCTTTGACTCCCCGGATCAGATTCTCGGTCAGGCTGCGAGCTTTGTCGTGGGTGCCGTGGACCGGGCCGGATCGGCGCCACTCGACATTGTGGAGCTCGCTGGAGCGTGTCGGAGTTATGCGCACAGTGTTCTGCGGGTCGGCGACGATGAGACAAAACACGTGGAGGCATTGGCATCGGACGTGGCCGCGATCCTGTCGTCGGAGATGTCGCGGAGCCCGCTGCTCGCCTTGCTGCACGCCGCGACGGATTCGGTCCGGCTCCGGGCCGAGTTGCAGGCGATAGGCGCATCCTGCCCACCTTCGCAGCCTCTCGGTGCGGCCGGTCTCGCGGTGACGAGCGGACAAGGCCACGTGTTGTTCGGTTCGGATCGGAAGTCGCAGACCTGCCGGCAACTGCTGACCATCGCGGTCCTTGAGCGCCTCGACCAGCGTGGATGGCGAGCGACGGACGCGGCCGGTGCTCGCCGTGAGTGGGAAGCGGGCCTTCTGGCTCAGGCCACACTCGACGAACACGCGATGCGCATCGACGAGGACGACCCGCGGTGACCGTCGGTGTCGAGCTCACCCGGCTCAGATCCAGTCCGGAGTGGTCAACCCGAGGCCTCTGCGATAGAGCATGGGCACCTCGAATGACCGTGCGACGGCGACGTTGCCGTTCATCGGCGTGACGACGCCGACCTCGTCGAGTGCGCGCAGCATCTCGACCTGCGAGGGCGACAGACCCGCCATGAGCTTCGTGAGTTGGGCCCTGGTGAATTGCGGGCCTTCTTGGCCTTGGAACCGGGCGAAGTGCTCCTCGAGGTCGGGGAATTCGGTCAGATAGCTTTCGCATCGTGATGTGGATAGGCCCGCGTAGGTGTTGACGAGGGACTGACCCGACACGAGCGCCGTGACCCTGCCGTTGGCGACTGATCCCTGCTCCATCTCGGCTGCTCTGTTCGCCCAGAGGATGGCCTCACGCGGATAGGTGCCGTTGCCATCGCGGATCCGATGAACGAACCAGCGGAGAGTCGCGGACGTCTGGGTTCGATATCTGATCTGCCTCGGCAGGATGACGGCGAGGCTTCGCTCGACGACCCCGTTCGGGAGGCCGTCGACGTCCGCGGCGACAAATTCTGGTACGGAATCTTGAATGTATTCCGCCACCTCTGGTCGTGCGGCGGCCGCCTTGACGAGAAGGCGCGCGATCTCGTTGTGGCCCCATTTCAGGTCGACCATCTTGTCGAGTAGGTGGCTCTTGTTGGTGAACGCCAAGTCTGACCATATGTCCGAGCGGACGAACACGGTGATCCGGATGCGAGGAAAGGTTCGGCGCAGCGACATCATCGTCGACATGAGGCCCTCGATTGCTCTCCGGCGTTCCGACCGGTCTCTGGCATAGAGTTCGTCGATCTTGTCGAACAGCACCCACGCGGTCTGGCCTGACTTCTCGAGGATCTGTTCGGCGTCATTCAACAGATCGTTGACGTCGATTCGGCGTCTCCTCGTGATGACTCTGATCGCGGCCGTCATCAGGCCGATGGTCACGTTCTCTGGCACGGCCGGGCTGATCAGATGACGCCAGGCCGTCTGAAGAAGCGGCAGAAGCCGGCGGTCTCTCAGCTCTCCCATCGCCTTCAGCAGTTCGCGCACCGGCCCACGGGACAGGGACGCGTGGGGACGCAGGACGAGGGCTACCTTCAGTCCGATGTAGAGGCGCCACAGTCGGTCGTGGTCGTAGTTTCGTTCGGACTTGAGCGCCTCGATGTCATCGGTCGCGACCTCCTCAAGGTCGAGAAAGCCGGATCCGGCGACGAGCAGCACGTCATCGAGTTTTCCCTGGGCGAGGCGCTTAGCCGACGCGTCGAATCGCGTCAGAAGCTCGAACAGTGCACTCTTCCCCGTTCCCTTCGCTCCGCGGACAACGGCGACTTCGCCGTACCCCTGTTGATCAAAGCCGGATACGAGTCGATCAAAGGCCGCGGTTCGAAGGAACCGCTGGTCCAGATCGTTGAGCGACTCTGCGTCGACCACTCCGAAGGACAGTTTCCCCAGTGCTTTCGCTCGATCCATTGCCGCTACGCCTCCGCATTCCGCGCGGTGACGGCGATTCGTCGCTGTCGTCGCGCCCGGACTATCGTGGCAGCCGTCGCGTCGAGATCGGAACATGCGCATAGCGTCGCGATGCTCGCCGATCGGTGTCTCCACATCGACCCGTTCGGTGGTTGCGACGCGAATTGGCGAGTAATTCGGCGGTCCTACAGCTCGGCGAACGGTGTGACGTCACGGGCTACACCTGTGGACGGTAGTGACAACACCTCACCACGTCCTGATCCGACACCAGAAAGAAGAAGACGCCACGCGTCTCCTATACTGAGCGTGGTGAATTCGGGTGGTGCAGAAAACACGATGCACGGCATCGACGTCGATCGGGGCCAGATCGTGCTGCTGGCGCTCTCGGTGCAGCCAATCGCGACCCCGCGTAGTCCCCGGAGCCTGATAGGGTCGTGCTCGGCGGTCCCGAACCGCCATCTGTCGCTGGGCTGGGAGCGTGCTTCGTTCTCGGCGCCCACACTTGCCTGCGGCATTCCGCGCCCTCATCTCCGGCCACTCTAGGCCCAGGGCGAACCGACCCGGGTGGGGATACCGACCCGGGCACGTCGGGCAACGCCGCGCTATCCCGACGTGCTTCCGATGACCTTCCACCGGTAGGAGCCTGACAATGACCACCCTCGACTTCATTTACAACCCGCTTGGCCCGGCCAAGCTGAGCGATCCCTTCCCAGTGTGTCGCCGTATGCGTGAGTTCGGCCGTTCCTTCTGGGACGAGCGGGTGCGCAGTTGGGTGTTGACGTCCTCCGTGGACTACAGGGCCATACGCTCGGCGCTCGGCAGCATGCTGCACGCGATCTCGCTCGATCCACTGCGGCTTAACCATTTGCGGACGGCGGAGGACTTCGAGCGCTGGCCCAACATTCGTCTGACCTTCGGGTGCGGGGTGCATGCGTGTACCGGATCGGCGCTCTCCCATTTGCGGATGTTGGTCGCCCTGACCGTCATCCTGTCACGATGACCAGCCGCTATCGTGACGCGCTGAGGGTGCCCGAATTCAGGGCCATCTTCGTCGCGCATGTCGTCTCGATGGCTGGGGTGGTCACCGCAAACTTTGCGCTGGCCGTGCTCGTCTACTCCCGTACTGGTTCGTCGCTGTTGTCGGCGCTGGTGTTCGCGCTGGTCCTGGCTCCGCATCTGATCGGCGGGACGCTGTTGTCGGCTGTCGTCGATCGACTTCCGGCCCGGCGCCTGCTGGTCACGTGCAACCTGCTGTCGGCCGCACTGGTGCTCGTTCTGTCGCTGGGCCGACTGCCGGTCGCGGCCGTACTGCTGCTCGCCTTCACGCTAGGCCTTGTTGAGCCGGTGTTCGCCGGGACCCGCGCTGCCGTGCTGCCCCAAGTCCTACTCGGTTCATCCTATGTGGCTGGCCGAAGCCTGTTGCGTCTTGTCGTTCAGGGCGCGCAGTTGGGCGGCTACGCAGTCGGCGGGTTGCTGCTGACCACATTGTCACCAACATCGATGTTGCGGATCAACGCCGGGTGTTTCCTGCTGTCCGCCGTCATCTTGCGGCTGGCCACCCGGGAACGCACCCCGGACCCGGCCGCGATCAAGCGCACGTCGCTGATCCAGGACTCGCTCGCCGGAATCCGGGAGGTAAGCCGCCATCCCGCCGTGCGTAAGGTGCTCGTGGTCGGCTGGCTCGTCAACACCGTCGCCGTCATGCCCGAGGCTCTGGCCCTGCCCTATGCCGCCGGGCACGGAGCCGGACCGGTCGGGGCGGGGCTGCTGCTGACCGCGATTCCGGTCGGGGTACTGGGCGGCGAGGTGCTGGTCAACTGGCTCGTGCCCGCGGAGCGGCAGGTGCGTTTTATCGGAGCGCTGGCCGCACTGGTCTGCGTGCCGCTGCTCGGCTTCCTCGCCAGCCCCGGCCTGCCTGTTGCGTTCGCGCTGCTGCTGATCAGCGGGCTTGGCGCCGCGGTCAGCCTCGGTCAGGACCGGCTGCTGCTCGACGTCGTGCCCGATGAACTGCGCGGACGCACGCTCAGCCTCCAGATGGCCGGATCGATGTTCTGGCAGGGCCTCGGGTTCGCGGTCGCCGGGACCGTCGCGCTAGCCGTGCCCCCGCATGTCGTCATCGTCGCCTCGGGGCTGCTGGGCCTGGTGGGCGCGACTCTGCTCATCGGGTTCGGTGCGCCCTACGTCAGATTCGCCGTCATCAGCGAGGAGCCGATAGATAGCTGAAACTTATTGGCCTTAGCGGCATCGGGTCGCGTATGTGACGGTGCCGCAGTGGGCCGCCTGCGCCGCCGTATCGCAGCGTATCCGACGTGCTCGGGGGTCCGATCGGTACGACGACGACGCGTTCCGGCCCGTGGGTGGCGACCTGCCTCGGCCACGGGTTCGTGGTGGTGGTGCAAGTCAACAACCGTGGCTCGACCCGCTATGGCGCCGCCTGGCGCGGCGGCCGACGAAGGACGTCCCGGTCTCGCCGAGCTCGCGGACCTCACGGCCGCTCGGGACTGGTCCGTCGCAGGACTCGCGGACCTGGCGAATCTCGTTATCAACTGCCGTTCCAGACGCGGCTACCTGGCCCTGGCCGCCCTCGGCCTTCGATCGGTCGCCACTTCGGCGGCTCGCCCAACGAGGTCCCTGAGTGGCGCCAGGCCGCCTCGCCACTTACCTGTGGCGCCCGGACTATCGTGGCAGCCGTCGCGTCGAGATCGGAACATGCGCATAGCGTCGCGATGCTCGCCGATCGGTGTCTCCACATCGACCCGTTCGGTGGTTGCGACGCGAATTGGCGAGTAATTCGGCGGTCCTACAGCTCGGCGAACGGTGTGGCATAGGCGAACTCGCCACGGACAGCGGGAGTGAAAGCATTCAATGTGCGGCACTGGAAGTGCGCACCCCACTGCGCCACGGGCGCGGTGATGCCATAGTCGAGTGCGGGTCGGAAACCGAATCGGGGATAGTAGGTGGTGTGGCCCAACAAGACTATGACGGGCTCGTCCAAGGCGTCGGCCGCACCGATGATCGTGTGCATGAGCGAGCTGCCGACGCCACGGCGTTGCCACGCGACGCGTACGCCCAAAGGTCCTAGGCCGAGTGCCGGGGTGCCGCCCACGCGGGCCCGGCTGCACACGACGTGCCCGATCACTAGTCCGGCTGGGTCGGTGGCGACGAACGACAGCCGAGGAATCCAGGCGTCGCTGGCCCGCAGCGCGTCAACTAGACCAACCTCCACCGGTGTGCGGTGCAGGGTTTCCGGGGTCGCGAAGGCCTCGGCATGCACCTCGCGGACGGCATCGACATCGGAGGGTTCCTCGCGGCGAATCAGCATCGGATCACCCTATCGACAACGACGGGCCGGCGCGTGTGAGCCACAGCATTCGCAGCGCGGGCTCGGCGAGCAGCGTCATCGGCTGCATGAGCAGCACCGCGAACGGCGGATAGGTGAAGGGGCCACCGTTCTCGGCGACATAGGCATAGAGCGGCTGCCCGTTCTGGACAGTTTCGACGGCGCCGTAGTAGATGTGCAGGTCGGACAAGCGATCGGTGGGCGGTCGCCGCAGGACGAGGGCCGAGGAGGCCACGGCGATGGCACCGAATAGCGACCAGGCGGCGGTGACACGGCGATCGACCATCGTCGTATGCTAGCCGATCAGCGGCGCGGGCTGCCTGAGCGAGGGAGAGGCGGTCGGGATGCGGGAGGCGAAACCTCCAATCCGTACGGGCAACGAATTGCCTCAGGTGTCAGGCGAGCATCGGGTGCGGCTGCTCACGTTGAATGTGTTGTTCCGTGACGATGTCCGGCCTCGGCTGAGGGTGCTCAGCGAAATTCTCGACGAGGCTCGATATGACGTCGTCTGCCTGCAGGAGTTGATGTATCGCCGGAATCTGCGTCTGGTGCGTCGCCGTACGCCGTCTTATCCGTACCAGTCGGCCACGGGTTTTGGGGTTCTTAAGGGTGGGTTGGCGATCCTTTCGCGGACTCCGGTCTCGTGTCGTTTCGCGACCTATCCGATCCAGCGGCCCGTGCGGCCAGAACTGCTCATGCGCAAGGGCATCCAGTGCGCGGCGATCCGGTTGGGCGACGCGCGACTGGCGATATTCAACACCCACCTGTCGGCGAACCGGGCCGATTCGTGGGCCACGGAGAATCCCTATGTCGGCCTTCAGCGAAAGGAACTCGCCCGGCTGGCGCGAGCGGTCTCCGCCGTCGGCGAGGACGTCCCCGTCGTCGTTCTGGGGGACCTCAACGTGCCGGGAACGAACCGGCTGTTCACCGAGTTCGCGGCGGCCACCGGCCTGCGTGATGTGCTCGCCGGAGATCACCGGCCCACATATCGGCCGACCGAGGAGTTCCCGGCACCTCCGGATCTCGACCACGTGCTGGTGCGGTCAAGCCGCACGTGGCTCGCCACGGCGACGGCGCGGCGAGTGTTCGCGGACCCGGTCGAGTTGGCGGACGGCCGGACTACGTATCTGTCCGATCACTATGGACTCGAGGTCGAGCTGCTGCTCACGCGCGTCGACGACGGCGAGTGAGCAGCACTGTCAGCCTCCGATGATGTGTGTCCTCCCGTGGGACTGCCGCAGCACGGGCATCTCGGCGGTCTGGTCGTTGTCCGAACCGGTCGGGCGTGGCCCGCCTAGATGCGGTCCACGGGGATGCGGTCCGCGCGGGGGCGAGTCGTCATATGGATAGTCGTCATCGTCGTGTCCCGGCGACCTGCGGCGCACGAACCACAGGACGGCCACGCCACCACCGAGCAGGCCGGCACCGGCGACATAGACGATCGGCGGCATGGTCGAGTCGCTGGTGCCGCCGTTCGCGCCGGGCGTCTCCGAGTCGACGGTCGGTTGATCGGCCTCCGAGACAGTCTCGTCCGCCGAGGGCGCGTCGGTCGCGGCCGATGACGCTGCGGGGGTCGCCGCCGCCGTTGAGGCCGTCGCGCTCGGGATCGCGGTCGGCGGCGATGTGGGGGAGTGACCCGCGCTCGGAGCCGACGTGGGCTTGCGGGTCGGTGACGGTTTCACATAGCCCGGGTTCAGCACGGTGGTGGTGCTGGCGGCGGAGTTGATGAGGGTGCCGCCGTCGAGGGCGAGGAAGGTGAACTTCGCCTGGCCGGGAGGGGCGGTCGCAGTGAGTTTGAAGACGTATGCCCAGGTCATCGCGTTTCCGCTTTGGCCGGTAGCGGTGACTCTAATCAGTTTTGGGTCGGTGAACACGACCCGGCCAGATCCGCCGGAGGTTTTATTCAGCGGAGAACCGGCGTTCTTCCCGACGGTGATGCCATCCGGGGTCAAACCCGGCAGTTGCACCACGACGACCCGTTGGACGGCCGGATAGGCGGTGGCGGAGTGGTTCGCGACACGGATCTCGTATTCGTACGACCTATTGATCACGACCGTGTTCGTCGGGAAGACCTTGACCGTGAGGGTGAAGTCGGCATTGGCGGCGACCGCTGTGCTCGCGCTCATCATCGCGGCGCCGATCGCCGCCGCGATGATGAGCGTCAGGCGGGTGAGCGTCCGTGCGACTGACATGGCTACCTCGGCTCGACGATGATGTGCGGATCGGCGATCACTGTACGCACGACGCCCGCAGGCCACCATCGTCCGGCCGCTACTTGACTTAGCAAGGTAGCTTGCATAGTATTCAACCTGTGATGACCCATGACTCTCAGTTACTCAAGGGAGTGCTGTCGCCGTTGCTGCTGCGACTGCTGGCCGACCAGGAGTCATACGGATATCAGGTGGTCAAACGATTGCGCGACTTAGGCTTGGCGACCATCACGGAGGGGTCCGTCTATCCCGCGCTGACCCGGCTCGAACGCGAGGGGCGGGTCAGCGCGCGCCTGATCGCCTCGCCCTCTGGCCCGGCCCGAAAGTATTACCGGCCAACCGAAGCGGGATATCTCGCACTCACCGAGGCGACCGACAGGTGGCTCGCGCTGGCTGCCGTCGTCACGCCCGAGCTGCGCCGGGCCGTGCCCAGCGAGCCGGCACCCCCCACAAAGGAGGCATGACATGGCGTTCTCGATCGGCGAGACGATCCGGATCGAGCGCACGGTGTGGGCACTCGACACGTTCGTTCAAGACCTTCCCGGGCGGAGTCGACGGGCCATCCGGAGGGAGATGCGCTCCAACCTGCGAGAGGCGTCCACCGAAGTCGGTGCCAGAACGGCCATTGACCGGCTGGGCAACCTGCACCGCGTCGCGGCCGAGTATCTCGATGCCGAGTACGGCGACGACCAACCCCGCCCGCAGGTGCTCAGGGGTGCGTGGTGGACCGTGGTCACGGTATCGATCATGGTGGGCTGTGCGATTGTCGGATATGTCGCGTTCGTGGCAGGGATCGAGGCCGCCGTTGCCCGACCGACCGGCGCCTTCGTCTGGGACGACCTGCGACTGTTGGGCGTGGTGGGTGAGATCACCTACGCCGAGCAGGGGGTTGACTCGTTCGCCCTGACACTTTCGATGTGGGCCCTCCTCTATCCGCTCGCAGCAATGATTATCGGTGGACGCCTATGGCGGTTGGCGGCCGCGTCGTGGCGATCACGCGCGCGTCGACCGTCACAGCGTTCGTGACGATGGAGGCTGCTCGCGTCACGCTGACTCGCTCGTACCCCTAGGGGTATGCTTGTCGGTGGAGAGGGGAGCGCATGTCCGGAGCCGTGCTGGTGGTCGAGGACGACCAGGAGCTGCGGGACCTGCTGCGCCGCTATCTGGAACGCAACGGTCACTCGGTGACCACGACGGGCTCGGGCGCGCAGGCGATCACCGCGCTCGAGGCCGGCGGCATCGACGTCGTCGTGCTCGACCTCGGCCTGCCCGATGTCGATGGCCTCGACGTTCTCGCCACGGCCCGCGACGGGAGAACCGTGCCCGTGGTGGTGCTGACCGCACGCACCCACGTCGACGACCGCATCGATGGCCTGCGCCGAGGCGCCGACGACTATGTCACCAAACCCTTTAGCCCGACCGAACTGGTTCTGCGGGTGGAGGCGGTGCTCGCCCGCACCCGGGGAGGTGCCGCAGACCGTGACACGGCGCTGTCGTTCGGCGCGGGACGGCTGCGCGTCGACGAGACCCGACACGTTGCCAGCCTCGACGGCGAGCAGCTCGACCTGACCCCGACCGAATGGGGGCTGCTGACCACCCTCGCCGCCACCGCAGGGCGGGCTTTTTCGCGCTACGAGCTGGTCAATCGCGTACGGGGATATGAGTTCGCCGGATATGAACGCACCATCGACTCACATGTGAAGAACCTGCGCCACAAGCTGAAAGCCGACGGCGCCTCAATCATCGAGACCGTGCTCGGCATTGGCTACCGGTTAGGGTGGCCGCGTGACCGGTGACTCGTTGCGCAGCCCGCTCGGCCGGCGGCTGTTCGCCGCGTTCCTGATCGTCGCGCTGTCATCGGTGGCGGTGCTCACCCTCGCCGCTCTGGTCGCCACCGACCGTGGGCTGGCAAACGCGCACCGCCAAGAACGCCAACAGGCGGCCGACCGGACCGCCGCCGCAGCGGCCGTCGCCTATGCGCGGGCGGGAAACTGGGCCGGGGCCGACCTGAGCGCGACGTCGGCCACCGCCGCCGCAGCCGGTGCCCGACTCGTCGTGCGAGACGCCGACTCGGCGATGGTGTGGCCGGGCCAGGGCGCCGGACCCGGCGCGGGAGTCATGCAGGGGGCGGCGACCGTCGTCGAGGCATCGGTCGTCGTCTCCGGCACCCGGGTCGGCTCGGTGCGGCTCGGATTCCCCGCCGAAGCCGGCGGCGGACGCGCGGTCGCCTGGCCCTGGGTGATCGGCGCCGCTGCGGTGGCGCTCGCCGCCGCGCTCGCCGTCTCCGGGTTCGTGGTGCGCAGACTCACCGGCCCACTGGTCGCCATGACCCAGGCGGCGCACCGGTTCGCCGCCGGCGACCGCACCGCCCGAACCGGCGTGGACGCCCCCGGCGAACTGGGGCAGATGGCCCGCGCGCTGGACACGATGGCCGACGACGTGGTCCGCACCGAGCGGGTGCGCCGCCAACTCGCCGCCGACGTGGCCCACGAACTGCGCACCCCGCTCGCCGCGTTGCAGGCGGGGCTGGAAGAGCTGCGCGACGGGCTGCGCCCGGCCGACCCGCAGCGGTTGGGCGCGCTGCACGATCAGGCGCTGCGCTTGGGCCGCGTGGTGCGGGACTTGGCCGACCTCTCCGCCGCCGAGTCCGCCGCCCTGTCACTTCACCCGGTCGACACCGACCTCGCCCAAGTCGCCGGCGCTGCGCTCGCCGCGCATCGGGCCGAGCTCTCCGCCGCGGAGTTGACGGTGACGACTGATCTCGGCGCGCCGGTGCCGGTGCGCGCCGATCCCGACCGCCTGCACCAGGCGGTGGTCAACCTGCTCAGCAACGCCGCCCGCTATTGCCGCCCCGGCGACCGGGTCGCGCTGCGCGCCTTCTCCACCGGTGACACGGCCGTCCTCGAAGTCGTCGACACCGGACCGGGCATCCCAGCCGACGAGCTTCCCCACGTGTTCGACAGGCTGTGGCGCGGCCGCAACGCGCACGCGGTCACGGGCTCCGGCATCGGACTGGCCGTCGTGCGCGAACTCATCACCGCCCACGGCGGTTCTGTCGAGGCGGAGTCGTCGGCCGGCGAAGGAACCACCATCAGGCTGCGTCTACCCTTGCTGGTGCGGACGGGGCATGCGCCCGAACCAGGTGACGATCACTCCGCATAGGCGGGATTAACCGACGAGCGGGCGTACGCGATGTTCGCGGGTTATGACTTCAGCGACGTCAACGGCCGGGCGTGTAGCCCCGGCCGTTTGACGATCCTCTCTGATGGGCTAGCGCTGGAAGGCTGCCAGGTGACGGTGTGAGGCGTCCATGAGGTTCGTGTAGACCTGCGTGACGTCCGGCGCGGTCATTCCGTTGAGGGCCTTCTTGATATCGTCGATGTCGAGCTGTTCCACCGCCTGCCCGGCTCGCATCGCCGCCGCCACGTCGGCCGTGCCCTGCGCCAACAGCGTGTTGTAGGTCGTCTGCAGCGTCTGGTCGGCGAAAGTGCCGGCCGGTGCGCCGGCGGTCGGGTCGGTCAGCCCATAGCGGCCAAGCAGGGTGCGCATCATCTTCAGGTGCTGTGCCTCAGATTCCGCGATCCGGTCGAAGACGGTCTCGTCATAGCGGGCGGCGAAGGCGGTGTAGAGGTCGTGTGCGAGTTTCTCCTCCTGGGTGATCGCAGCCAGGGTGGAACGCTGCTGTTCGGTCAGTGTTCCGGTGGCTGGTAGGTCCGATCCGTCCCCACGTTCACCGTTGTGTGTCGCCATTCCGGCGCCATTGCCGGCCCCGGCGCCGTACCCGTTTCCTCTGTTGCCGTTGCCGTTGCCGTTGCCGTTGTTCTGACCGGCCGTCGCCACTGCGGGGCCGGAGAAGGGGCCGATGCCGGCGACCGCGGGCACCGCCACCGCTGCGACAGCCAGGCCGACCGCGCCAGCAGCGATGAGAATGATCGTCCGACGCTTCATCGTGTTCATTGTCTTCCTCCACTACCGGTGAACCACATATGGCTCGGTGAACCAACACCTTTACTGTGGAGTCCCGGTGTGCGGTCGGCGTGGAGAGTGTGTGGAGACCGTGTGGAGATTGGGCCGTGACCTGGTCCGCGCGCGGCTATGAGCCGTCGGCGTCGAGAACGCGCAGATATTCGCGATCGCCGAGCAGCGCGATGCGGCGTCTCAGGACGTGGTTGCCGCGCGATTGGCTGGCGTGTGCGGCGATGGCCCGTCGTTGTCTGGTCCGTGAGACGGAGAGCGTGTGAAGCTGATCGGCGGGCCGGCCGACGAAGGTCGCGTCAAACTGTTGGTTGAGCCGTTGGCTGACGGACTCGGGCAGCGCCCACGCGATGACCGGCAGGTTCGCCCCGCCCGCGGCCACCTGCGCGGCTCGGGTGGCCGTCGAGTGGTCGGGGTGGCCGGTGATGCCGTCTTCGTCGAAGACGAGCAGATGGCTGGGGTCCACCTCGCCTATCATCCGCGTCACGTGCGCGGCGAGGTCGTCGATCGGTGTCTCGGCAAGGTGCCCGTCGGGATAGTCGAGCAGGTCGACTTGGTCGACGCCCAACACCCGCGCCGCGACACGCAGCTCGGTCGCGCGCAGGGCGCGCAGGTCGCCGGGACGGCCGTGCAGCGTCGAGGCCTCTCCGTGGGTGAAGCACAGCACACTCACGGGAATGCCGCACGAGGTGAACCGGTCGATGAGCGCGCCGAGACCGAAGGATTCGTCGTCGGGATGCGCCACCACGGCGAGCAGGCCCCGTACGTCTCGAGTGAGTGCGGGGCGTTGCTCGATCCGACCGGCGGTGGGGGCCAAGGGGGTGCTGCGCACGGCTGTGCCTTTCGCCGATGGTGTGTGATCAGGCGGCTCGTGAGCTGCGCACGACCGGTCGCCCGGCGCCTGTCCAGGCGCTGGTGCCGCCACTGACCGAATAGGCGGTCAGACCCCGGCGGGTGAGGAACTCCACCGCGGTGAGGCTGCGGTTTCCACTGGCGCAGATGACATAGACCGGAGTGTTCCGGCGCAGGTTCGTGGTGTGGTCGGCCAGCCGGGCGAGGGGGACCGACTGGGCCCCTGGCACGTGACCGGCGACATATTCGTGTGGTTCACGAACGTCGATGACGAGAGCTCCGTCGGCGCGCGCCGCGGCGAAGGTGGCGAGATCGACCTCACGCATGGCAAACACAACCCCTTGCATCTGGTGCCATCAATGAACGGGCGGCCGGGGCTGGCCACCCGTGTCCCGTTCCGGACCACGCCAACATACCCCAGGGGGTATCACTCCGCAAGGTCGGGAGAGTGCTGTCGATCAGCTATCGCGCCGGCCCGGACCTGGATGTGGCCGCCCCGCAGACTCCACGCGTCGACGTCGTGGGTCTCCTGCTCCACCGCCTGCCACGGGTGTGCCCGCAGGTCGGCTCCCCCCAACGCGCACGCCGCGCGAGCAAGCGGCGAGAGCAGCGCCGCCGCGCCGATCGGCAGTGTCATGTCGACTACTGCGATCCGGGCGCCGGGCCGGGCGATCGCGATCGCGGATCGCCACGCCGATCGCCAGTCCGCCATGATCGACAAGGTGTAGGTGAACAGCACGGCGTCGACCGGTCGAACCTCATCGCCGCACGGGAAATGGTTGGCGAGCTGTTCCGGCGAGACCGTCGTGGCGTCGGCGCGCACCACGTCGACATTTTCCCAGCGGGCCCGGGCGATGCGGCGGTGGGCTTGGCGGAGCATGGAGGCGCTCGCATCGACCCCGACGATGTGTCCGCGCGGCCCGATAGCGGCGCGGAGCAGCGGGAAGTTGAGCCCGGTGCCGCAACCCACGTCGAGGACCCGGTGTCCCGGCCTCAGGTGCAGCGCCCGGATCGCCGCCAGTCGTCCGATCCGATAGACCGGCCACTCGGCGGAGAGCACGTCATAGGCCCACGCGCCGATGGTGTAGCGCTGTGGTCGCATCCAGTGGTCCCCTCACGTGTGGCGGTCAGGTCGGGAACCCGATGAGCTGGTCGAAAGGTTCCCGCATGGCCGTTGATGAGATATTCCTACATCGCGTCGGTTGTCCGGTTCGGAGCGAAACCTCGACAGGTCACGGCAGCATCGGCCGGCAACGGCACTGAGATCTCCTCCCCCCACGGCATCGTGAGCACGACGACGTCCGGGGATGCGAACCGAACCATGTCGTAGGGGCGCCACTCGAAGACGGTGTCGGGGTCAGTCGACAGGGGGATCTCCACGCCGACGGCGACGCTGTGGATATCCAGATCGGGCAGGCGTTGCGCATGCAGGCGAGCCCAGTCGACGACGGCGATGTCCGGAGACGCTTCGTCGGCGACCTCCTCAAAGTATTCGCCGGTTTCGCGAACGATGAATTCATCGTCCATGAACATCACTAGCCAACGGCTATCGGGGGAGAACATCGGGCTGCTTCCGTGTCCGACCGTCTCGGGAAACGACCCGATGTGGGCGAATGCGGGGCGGATCTGAAACAGCTCATATCCCTGCGAGCTCTGTCCAGAATAGACGAACACGGCGAGGTATCGTTCGTCGTCCGAGACGACGAGATCCCACCCGCCGAACATCGCCTGCGATGAAAAGGCGATGGCTTCTTCCCTGCCGTCTGGCGTGATCAGAGACAGTCCGGCGCCGTCCGGCGCCCAGCCGATCGTCGTCGCACCGTCACGCATCGTGATTCGCTGTGGGGTGTTTTCGTCGTTGTCGGGCACAACGGGATCGTACGGCGAGCATGCGACATTCATCGCGACACGCCGCGTCGTTCCAGCCCACCGCCGGCCCTACGGTTATGGTGAGCCTTACCTAACACAGTGGAAGGTCGCCATGGGGGCACAAGGCCAGCGTCATCGCCGCGCGCGACAGTGGATATTCGTCATCGCGCTCGAGGCCGCACTCGCGCTCGCCGGCGTGGCAGTCGTCGGCGGTGTGGGCGGGCTGAGCCAGGTGTCGGACTCGAGCTTACAAACGGCCCTGACCCGTACGGGGGAATCCCACCACACGACCCGACCGGCTCGCGCGACCGGGGCGAGCGACCACTGGCTGGCGGTCGAAGGCGAGCCGACGGTCGACACCGGGGTGGTTCGCACCCATCACATCGGCGCCGACGAGGTCGTCTGGGACTATGCTCCGTCTGGAATGGACGGTGCGACCGGGCGAAAGTTCAGCGCGGACGCGAAGACGTTCGTTCGACATGGCCCGGACCGCATCGGTTCGCGTTATCTCAAGTGCGTCTATCGGGGTTACACCGACGCGACGTTCAGTCAGCTCGTCGAGCGACCGGCGGCCGAGGCCCATCTCGGGCTGCTCGGCCCGGTGATCCGCGCAGCC
This sequence comes from uncultured Actinomycetota bacterium, assembly GCA_963736695.1. Taxonomy (GTDB): domain Bacteria; phylum Actinomycetota; class Actinomycetes; order Mycobacteriales; family Micromonosporaceae; genus CAVTPU01. The sequence continues at coordinate 557,195 of CAVTPU010000001.1, read as the reverse complement.
GTCGGCGACACGATTCGGGTGGTGTTCCGCAACGGGTGCCGGTTTCCGGCGACCCTGCACCCGCACGGGGTGTTCTATGACAAAAGAAATGAAGGCTCCGGTTATGCCGACGGCACCACGGCGCGCGACGCGCGCGACGACGCGGTTCCATCGGACGGACGGCACACCTATGTGTGGCGAGTGCCTGGGCGGGCCGGCCCAGGCCCGCACGACGGTTCGTCGGTGATGTGGATGTATCACTCTCACACGGACGAGGTCGTTGACACCAACACCGGGCTCATGGGGCCGATGGTGATCACCTCGGCGGGTTCTGCGCGGCCGGACGCCACGCCGACGGATGTCGATCATGAGGTCTTCGAGCTCTTCTCGGTGATGGACGAGAATGTCAGCCACTATCTGTCGGTCAACCGGCGCCGCTTCACCTCGTCGCGTCCCGACCGTGACGATGAGGGATTCATCGAATCCAACCTCATGCACGCGGTCAACGGTTATGTGTTCGGCAACCAGCCGATGGTGACGGTGCGCCAGGGACAACGCGTCCGGTGGTATCTCATGGCCATGGGGACGGAGATCGACCTGCACACTCCACATTGGCATGGCAACACCGTGATGGTCTCCGGCATGCGGATGGACACGGTGAGTCTGCTGCCGGCCGGCATGGCCGTGGCCGACATGGTGCCCGACGACCCCGGGGTGTGGCTGTTCCACTGCCACGTCAACGACCACATCGTCGCCGGCATGACGACGCGATATCGGGTGCTGCCTCCTTCACCGAACGGGCGCACCGAGCACCGCGACATCGTCGCCGAACTTCACGAGGATCTGCCCGCCGGTCGTCGCGGCGACCGCCCAGATCGGTCCGGGAAACATCAATCCCGGCCCGATCTGGCGGCGGGTGGCCAGATCCCACAGTCGTAGTGTTCCGTCGTCGCTGCCGGCGATGGCGACCGGCCGACCATCGAGCATGGTGGTTGTCAACGCGAAGACCTCGTCGGTGTTGCGACCAGCCGTCAACCCGCCGATTTCCTGGCCGGTGCGCAGGTCCCACATCCGCACGGTTTCTTCGCTGCTGCCGGCGACGGCGATGGGTCGGTCGTCGAGCACTGTCGTGGCAAGCGCGTAGACCCAGCGAGAGTGTCCGGTGAGTGGTTTTCCGAGCTGCTGGCGGCTGGTCAAGTCCCAGACTCGGATCGTCTCGTCAGAGCCGCCGGTGATGGCGATAGGGCGGCCGTCGAGCATGGTTGTGGCTACGTGCTTCACCCCACAAGGGTGACCGTGGAATATGTCGCAGATCTGTTTTCCGGTTGTGAGGTCCCAGATCCGCAGTGTTGTGTCGCTGCTGCCGGTGATGGCGATGGGTCGGCCGTCGAGCATGGTTGTGGCTACGTGCTTCACCCCACAAGGGTGACCGTGGAATATGTCGCAGATCTGTTTTCCGGTTGTGAGGTCCCAGATCCGCAGTGTTGTGTCGCTGCTGCCGGTGACGGCGATGGGCCGGTCGTCGAGCATTGTTGTGGCGACTGTTTCCACCGCTTGTGTGTGGCCCGTGAGCGGTTCGCCAATGGGTTTCCCGGTTGTGAGGTCCCAGATCCGCGCCGTGTGGCCGCTGCTGCCGGCGACCGCGATGGGCCGGCCGTCGAGCACTGTGATGGCAGCGGCGTGCATCGTGTCGACAGTCGATGGCTCGCCGATGTGCGGACGGGCGGTGAGGTCCCAGATCCGCAACGTGCCGTCACAATCGGTGATCGCGATGGGGTGGCCGTCGAGTGTAGCCGTGGCGATCGTCTCGATATCGATGGTCTGTCCGGCGAGTGGTTCGATAGCTTCTTCGCCGGTGGTGAGGTTCCAGACCCGAATGGTGGAATCCAAGCTGCCGGTGACTGCGACGGGCCGACCATTGAGCATCGTGGTGGATACGGCGCACACCCAACCGGTGTGTCCGGTCAGTGGCTCGCCGATGGGTTCGCCGGTGGCGAGGTTCCAGACACGCACCATCGACCCACAGTCAGGGGCGGTAACGGTCCTTGAGACGACGACGGCGACGGGGTGGCCGTTGAGTATCGTGGTTGAAAGGGCCTGGACGAACTCGGCGTCTCCGATCGGCATATCGCCGACGGGTTCGCCGGTGGTGAGGTCCCAGACCCGAATGGTGGAATCCGCGCCGCCGGTGACTGCGACGGGTCGTTCGTCGAGCGTCGTTGTGGTCACGGCGCACACCCAACCGGTGTGTCCGGTCATCGGTTCTCCGATAGGTTCGAAGGTGGTGAGATCCCAGATCCGGACAGTGCGATCGATGCCGCCGGTAACGGCGACGGGTCGGCCGTTGAGCATCGTCGTGGCGAGTCCTCGTGCAAAACCGGTGTGCCCGATCGGCATGTTGCCGACCTGCTCGCCAGTGGCGAGACTCCACACTCGGATGGTGCAATCGTCCTCGCCGCGGGTGATGACGACGAGTCGGTTGTCGGCGAATGGTCCGGCCATTGCCTCGACCGTTTCGCACGGATCGGCTTCCATGTCGTCGACCTGCCGGCCGGTGGCGAGGTCCCAGACGCAGATGGTGTTGCCGCCGGTAACGGCGACGGGTCGGCCGTTGAGCACCGTGGTGAATATCCCGGCTATCGCACCGAGGCGATTGCCGATGACCAGCCGGCATCGGGGGTCGACGCCGAATCCGGTCGCCCACCGCACCGTCCATTCGGCTGCGGGAACCCCCTCCACTGAAACCGCGGTGATGCGTGCCGCCAGGTCCAGATCCCCATAGCGTGCCGCGTCCAACGCCAACAAGTGCCGGCGCACGCCAGTGTCGGCGTCGCGGTGCAGGTGAGCCGATGCCCGATATACCGCAGCCATCACCTGTTCCTCCGGAGTCGACGCCCGTGACGCGAGGGCGGACACCCGTTCGGGATCGCCAGTCACCAGGAACACCGGGTCGGTGACATCATCGGCGCCCGCACCATCGTCAGACATGGATGACAAGTTAGTCCATAGAAGTAACAATTTCGATACTTGACATCTCCGTCGGGCAGTGCGGATCAGGCTCCCGAGTCCAACAAGTCCACTAAGGAGTTAACTGAAAACTGCGTGTCGTCATCGCACTCCCGCCACCCAACCGAGATAATCCCTGGTACGCGAGCTGAGCTTCCCAGCCTCTTCGAGGCTCCCTGACCCTTCCACCTTCTGGGGAAAGGTGGCGGCAGTGCGTCATCCCTCGACCTCGACTAATAGGCCTGGCGCGACCGGTGGCGGTCGCGACGTCTTCGTGGTGCATCGGTGGACCGGTGTCGAGACCCGCGCGCTGCGGGCCGCGAAGCGGATGTCGGTGCGCGAGTTCGCAACCCATCTGGGTGTCAGCCCCCGCATGGTGAGCAAGTGGGAGGCGGGTGGTTCGGCGATCGCGCCACGCCCCTTCAACCAGTGCTCACTCGACATTTGTCTGGCCCGCGCGTCGGCCGACGAGCACGCGCGCCTTCTCGTGTGGCGCCGCGAACAGCGGCGTCCGGACCCGTCCTGACGTGCGGTGATGGCGGTGCTGTAAGAGTTGTCGGTGCCGTGCGCTAGCGTCCCTCATCAGTGCGGAGGCGACGATGTCGACGCGCGGCACCGGCCGATTGTCCCTCCGGCCGGGTGGGGAGGAGTCTGCGATGACCTGGGTGACCGTTGCCGGTGACTATCAGATCACCCTGCGTGGTGACCAGATAGTGTGCCGCAACCCCGCAGGCAAGGAACTGCGATCACCGCCGAAAGCGGTGCGCGACGACCCCGCCACCGCCAACCTCCGCCAACTATCCGAATGGCTGACGCGCCACGACTCGGCCTGTCGCGCCGAGGTGGAGCAGTGGATGGTGCGGTCCCTGCCACTGCCGGCGACCGCGCTCGCGAAGATCTGGCCGGACCCATCATGGCGCACGCCGCTCACCGACGTGGTCGTCGCCACTCTCGACGACGACGGTGGGTGGGACCCCGACGAGGTCGGCTTTCTTCGCGAGGCCACCGACACCGGCATCGGCGTGGTCAACCTCGACGGTGAGACGGTCCGGCTGGCGGCCGACCGGGTGCTCATCGCCCATCCCGTTCTTCTCTCCGAAGTGGATGACCTGCGGGAGTTCGCCGCCGACCTGGGCGTCCAGCAGTCGATCGACCAACTGTTCCGCCAGACCTGGATCAAACCGTCAGACGTCGACCCCGCAGCGTCGAAGGTCGCCGACTTCGCCGGCGGCAAATACGACCAGCTCCGCCACCTCGCCGCCCGATCCACCTCACTGGGCTATCCGGTCAAGGGAGGCTATGCGGTGTGTCGGGTCTTCGAAGGTGGAGACAACATCGAAGCCCGCGTGTGGATCGGTTCCGACTATCCCGAGGACTCCACCGCCACCGGCGAACTCATCTTCACCGACCGCAACGGCACCTCCCGGACACTCGGCGACGTCGGGCCGGTGGCCTGGTCGGAAGGCATGCGCATGGCCGCCGCGCTCTACGCCGGCCGGGTCGTGGAGAAGCAGGAGGAACAGGAATGACCAGCAATCCCGAGGCACTGCTCGACGCCGGCGCGATCCTGCCCGACGCGGCGGGCGTCATGAAACTCGACACCGTCACAGAACTTGGTGCCCGTACGTATCGTCACCCGGTCTTGGGTGACCGCCCGGTGGTCCGGTTGGTGCCCACCGCACTCGGCGCGGCCGAGGACCTCAGCATGGAGTTCCTCGGCTTCACCCGGCCCGACCCGGCCGTCGAGGTGGGTGTCGTGCGCCAACAGGCACTGGGCTTCCCCGCATGGGCGCTGGTCAACGACCCAGCCAACGGACACCACGCCTTGGCTCTGGTCAAGGAGATCGAGCGACTGGCGCGCATGGCGAAGTCGCGGGTCGGGCCGGCCAAGGACGGCTTCCAGGAGCTCGGCGAGCGGCTCGCCCGGTCGGTGCCGCACTTCCTGCCCACCTACTTCGAGGAGGCGGCCCGGGCGTTCGTCACCGCGGACAGTCCCACCTACGCCGCGATGATGTTCGGCAAGGCCCGCGAGGCCGAACGGGTCTACGCCCTCGACGTCGACGAGGAACGCACCCACACGGTCTTCCTCGAGTTCGCACTCGCCGGTGCGTTGACGGCAAAGGCACTCACCACCTACGCGAAAGATCTCGCCCAGCGCGGTGACCCGGCGGCGGGCTTCGACCGGTTCCGTCGCCTGTGCGTCGAACGCACCCTCGGCGGCCTGCCGCCCTATGCCGCGATGCCGACCGACCTGCGCAGACTGGCGAAGGCCGCGAAACTCGACACCGCCGTCGTCGACCAGGAAGTGCTGAGTGACCTGCTCGCCGCGCCGGCCGTACAACGGGCACCCGAAGCGTTCTGGACCGGCTATCGTCCGGCGTTGGTGAGTCTCGCCCGCGCCGACGCGCGGGTTCGGGGGCAGTTGCTCGGTTTCTTCCCCGCGAACTGCGACGACCTCACGTGGTTGACGGTGCTGGAGGAGGCCGGCGCGACCGCCGCACTCACCGACGCCGCTGGGGCAGGTGACCCGGCGGCCGACCCGACCGACGGTCCGGCCGGGTGGCTGAGCCGTGCAATCACACATCACGGCAGTCACTACTATCGACGAAATCGTTTGCCGTGGTTCTATGCCCTCGTCGAGAAGATGGCTTCACGGCTCGTCGCCGACGGCACCCCGGTCGACGTGTTTCTGCGCGGGCCCAACGACGTCGAGCTGCTCGACTGCTGCCTCAGCCTCGGGATTCCGATCGTTGATCCACCCGCGAATCTGGGGTTCGCGGTGCACCTAGTGCTCGAGAATGGTCCCCACAGCGATCTGCGTGATTTGACTGCCGTCGCCGCCGATGAGCGTTTCCTGCCGGCACTGGTCTCCTCACTAGACTCACGATTGCTGAGTTCGTCGGATCACGAGAAGGTGCGGGTGATCGCTACGAATCCCGGTCTGCGCACCGCGGCTGCCCGACTGTGGGATCAGATGGCGGAGATGGTGGTCAACCAGGGTCTGCCCACCCTCGACGGGCACCTCAACAGGGCGCGGCGCCTCGCCTCGCCGGAGGGCCTCGCCATCAACCCGACCGCCGTGACGCGCATCGCCGGCCACGACATCGGCGCCGTGCTCGGCCGGACACTGCGGGCCGGGGTCCTTGACGAATATGGGTGGCCAGCCTTCGAATCCACCGTGCTCGAATCGGCTGCGGTCGGCGGCGACCTCGTGCTGCGCTGGCAGTGGCCCAACCTCGTCGTCTGTCGCGGAAAGAAGGTGACGGTCGTCGGCCCCGACGGGGTGCTGTTCGAGCATCACCTTCGCATTCCGAAAGACCACAGTTTCTACCCCAACTATGCGGCGTTTCGTTTCGTCGGTGGGCAACTGCTCGTGGGGTGGTGGGGGAACGGCGGATCCCATGCGTATTGGAGCGGAGCCCCCGACGACATCTTCACCGCGTCGCACCAGTTCGACTCCGACGACCAGTCGCTTCCGGTGCCCGGAGGCGGCCGCACCGCCGGCGGGCTCGCGCTGCGGGTCGGCGATCGATCCGAGCAGCGTGGTCGCCGAGTCGTCACTGATGGACAGCACTTCTACGTGATGACCGACCATGACAACCTGTGCGAGCTCGACCCGCACACCGGCGAGCTGGGACGCCAATGCCTACCGGCGTTCTTCGAGCACGGGGTGGTCGACGGCGAGTCGCTGATGCTCGGCGCCTGCTCATTGCGGGTGATGGCGCCATCGGCGACACAGAGCCCGTTCGGTTCGATCGCGGGGCCGGCCGGGGCGGTTGACGGGGCAGCTGAGTCCACGTTGGTGGGTTGGCGGGTGAGACGTTCCCCCGATGGCGCTTTGTCGGGTGAGGGTGTCGACGGGCGCGGCTTCCGCATCGCCGAGAATCTTCTCGGCGGCCGCCGCGACGGGAGGCTCGGCAACGCGATCCGTTTCCCTGGCTCCGACGAGACGTTCGGCGTGTTCGTCCAGGACAACTGGCGTAGCCAGGAGATCAACCTCTGCGCCAGCGACGGTCTCATCATCGGTCGTTACGAGTCCGGCATGGAACGTCCGCCCTACTCGGCTGGCACCCCGGTCGTGCCGCCCCCCGGGTTCTGGCACCACCTTCGCCCGCGTGACGAGGCGGGGTCCCTGGCTTTGCGGGCACTGAGCGATTCGCACGCGAGGCAACTCCTCGAGGCCGCGGCCGCGACGTTGGCGGACACGACCGTCACATGGTCGCCCGTCGCGACGCCGCCCATGCTGGTGGAGGCGGTCGGCGAGGTCATTCCTCAGGTCACCGACACCGCGTTGCGTCAAGGCATCGCCGGTGTGGTCTGGCAAGCCGCCCGGCACGCGGTGACTCTCGGCGAGTTCACGAGAACCGTCACCAGCGCCCCGGACGAGCCGACCGGTGAACCACAGTGGGCGTCTGACGGTGTGCTCGCCGAGGCCTTCGGTGATTTGCTGCGCTATTGCATCCGCCGGGGTGACAGCGCGCTGCGGCTCATCGCCGCGACCGGTGAGGCGCTCGTCGGTTCCGGAGCGTCTCCGACGGTTGATGTGCTATCCAACGCCGACATTGACTGGTTCGACACGCTGACCCTGCTGCCCGCCGCGATGGTTCGGGCGTCGTCGCCGTTCACGTCGCCCCGCCACCGAGCCGAGTTGCTCACTCTGCTCGACGCGTGCGCCGAATCGGGGCTTCTCACCCCCGGCAGTCGAACCCGCCGACTCCGCATGCACACCACGGGTGAGGCCGTGGCGGCCGGCGCCGTGATTGAGACCGCCATGGGGGGCAGGCTTCTCGTGCTGTCCACCAGCATCGGTGACGCGAACGGAGTCCGCGTCACCGACATAAACGCGATCGAATACTCCCCGACCGGCGAGTTCGGGCCGATCGCCGATCACACCACCACGAGCGAACGGCTTCTCGTCGTCGACCCACTCGGCCCCGACGCGGTCACCAGGTTCACCGCCATGGTCCGCGAAGTGGGCCCGGCTCCGTGGCGAGACGACCTCATCGCGGCGGCCTCGACGGCTGCCGGCGTCAGCCTCGCCGAGGCGACATTACTGATGGCCGGGCTGCCGATCGCAGACAAGACCAGCGCCGAGTGGAGCCCACCCGATCTGCCGATCTCGGCCACGGTGCGCGACTGCGCCACCAACACGTGGAGTCGCCTGGGTTCGGCGCAGTGCGCCGCAGCCCTCGCCGCGCTGCTGCCCGCCGATCCGACGCGACTGTGGGACGTCGGACCCGACCTCGCTCGCCTGCGAACATGGGGAGAACCCCGGGGCGTGCGAATCATCGTTGACGACGAACTCATCGTCGCGGCGCACAAATCCGGAATTGCCGGTCGACTGTCGGCCTCGATGGTGCTGCACGGGCTGGCGAACGCCCGCACCTGCCCGTGGCTCACTGCCGCCGGATGGCTCGACGGCGACGACAACCTGGTCGTGACCGTGACCCGGGCACTCATGTGGCTCACCTATCACCTGCCCAACGGCGATCCAATGCTGGCGGCACTGCCGGACGCGGCGCATTTGCTGAGCCAACGCATCGCCGACCCGCAGTTTGTCCTGGCTCTCGGTTGGGTCGACGCCGCTCACGTGCCGACGATCGCCACCGCGCTCGGCGTCGAACCCGTCACCACCGATAAAGGCACCGTCATCGGGCCGATTCTTCTGACAGACAGATCAAGTGAGTGGCGACAGGGCCATCTGCACACAGCGAAACTCTCCGGACCCGACGATCCGTCCTTCGCGGTGGTCGACGCGATCATGCCGGGCCGCGTGGCGGTCGGCATGCTCCGGGACGTGCTCAACGGACGGCTCGCGGCACTCGTCGCGAACGCGGTGACAACGACCGGAACCTATCCGGTGCAGGACCCATCACGGTCGGTGCCCGACCTCGTCGACACCGTCGCCGCCGAACTCAACCTCGGCCACGACGCCGCCACCCTCTATCTGCAGTTGCTCGCCCTGCCCGACCCCACCGACCGCAACGTCGCGACGTGGACGGGCTGGAAGAAGGCCCGGCTGACGGCCGCGCGAGCCGAACTCGTTGCCAGGGAAACGCTCGTCACCGAAGCGAAACGCGCCCGTGCCGGCCGGTCGCTGTTCCTGCCGGGCGGCTGGCTCGCCCTCAAGACACCGTTCCTGCCCGTCGAGGAGTGGAAGGTCCCGCTGCTCACCATCGACGCCACCGGACGCGCCCATCTAGGCGTCATCCTCCCGACCGCCTCCGTCCCCGCGACCTTCCGGGCCGCGTGGGAGCGGGTGCGTGCCGGCGACAAACCCCGATTCAACGAACTCGTCACGGAGAGGCCACGGCGTCGATGAACGCGTCCACCCCCACAACCGCGAAGACCCGAGCAGCGACAGCCCGAACCGCGGCCACCCCCGACGGCCAGGCCAGTCCGGATGGCACAGTCACCTCAGACGGTGCGGCCGCGTCGGCTCAACGGCAGGTCGATCCACCCGAGATCGCCTTCGCCGACGAGTTGGCCTTTCTCGCCCGCTATGACGACGGCCCCCGCCCTCCCGGGTGGCGGCTCACCCCCCGGGCCGTCGTCACCTTCATCACCGGCAGCGGCGAGACCGCGCTGAAACTGCCAACGGCCGCACGGCGTACGGGGGAAGTCAGTTCACTGGTCATCTCGGCGAAGTTCGTCGGCGAGCGGGCCCTCGTGGAGCGATGCGTCGTCACCCTCGCCGGGGAACGGGGCCTGCTGCTCGTCGGCGAGCCGGGCACCGCCAAGTCGATGCTGTCGGAGTTGCTCGCCGCCGCGGTCTGCGGCACGAGCGAACTCACCGTGCAAGGCACCGCCGGCACCACCGAGGACCAGTTGCGTTACGGGTGGAACTACGCATTGCTGCTCGCTCAGGGGCCCAGCTCCGAGGCGCTCGTCGCGTCACCGATCCTCACCGCGATGCGCACCGGCGCGGTGGCCCGCGTCGAAGAAGTGACCCGGTGTCTGCCGGAGGTGCAGGACGCGCTCGTGTCGATCCTGTCCGACCGGCGCATCGCGGTGCCGGAACTCGCCGGCACCGCCGACGCGACCGTGCCGGCTGTGCCCGGGTTCACCCTCATCGCCACCGCCAACCTGCGCGACCGGGGCGTGTCGGAGATGTCGGCGGCGCTCAAACGGCGGTTCAACTTCGAAACCGTCGGACCGATCAGTGACCTGGCAGCCGAGACCGCGCTGGTCAAACGCCAGGCCCGGTCGGCGTTGGATCGGGTCGCCGCGAAGTTCACTGTGGACGATGCGGTGTTGGAGGTGCTCATCACCGCGTTCCGGGACCTGCGGGAAGGCCGGTCGGTGGAGGGGTGGGACGTGCAACGTCCGTCCACTGTGATGAGCACCGCGGAGGCGGTCGCGGTGGCGACGTCACTGGGGCTCGCCGCAGCCTATTTCCCGTCGGAACGTGACACGCTCTCCCTCGTGCCCGGGCACCTGCTCGGGGTCGTGCGCAAAGATGATCCCGCCGACGGCGCGGTCCTGCTCGGCTATTGGGACGGCGCGGTGCGTCGACGCGCCGAGTCCGGGTCTCGCTTGTGGACACAACTGTGGGAGCAGCGAGATGCCCTCACCGGCTGACCTCATCGGGGGCGCGACCGGCGTCAACGCGGACCCGGCCGCAGAGGTGGCGAGGCTCGCCGACAGCGTCGAACCTTTCCTCATCGGGGTGCGGCACCACTCGCCCGCACTGTCGGTCGTGGTGCCCGACCTGCTCGACGGGTTCGCTCCCGATGTGCTGCTGATCGAACTGCCGGCCGAACTGCAGGAGTGGCTGGTGTGGCTCGCCGACCCAGCCACCGTGGCTCCGGTGGCCATGGCCGGGGTCGTCGGCGGCGCCGACGCGGCGATGACCGACGCCGCCGCGATGGCTTTCTATCCGTTCGCCGACTTCTCCCCGGAACTCGTCGCCGTGCGATGGGCGGCCCGACACGACGTGCCGGTCGTCGCATGTGACCTGCCCCTGGCAGACAGGGCGTGGCGTGGTCGGGGAACCGCCGACGGCGCCGACAACGTCGGCCTTGACGACGTCGGGCCCGGTCCCGGCCCCATGCTCACTCAGGCCCTGCAGGCTGCGTCGAGCGGGCGTGACGGCGAAGACATGTGGGACCGCATGGTGGAGGCGGCGGCCCCAGGCTCGGATCCGGAGTCCGTGCGACGGGCCGCGCTGCTCGTCGGGTGGGCGATGCGTCACGACGCGACCAACACTCGTGGGGTCGATCGGCTCGACCTGCGTCGGGAAGCGTGGATGCGCCGTTGCCTCGCGCAGGCGGACGGGCGACGCGTCGCCGCCGTCGTCGGATCGTTTCACGCGGCTGCCCTGCCGGCCGGCGGCGACGCCGCCCCCGACGCCCTCGCCGACGAAGCCGACATCGCGCACTCGGCCCGCCGGTCGTCCGCGAAGACCACCCGTCAACAGGCCGTCGCCACCTCGCTCGTGCCCTACACATTCGCGTTGCTCGACGAACGCTCCGGCTATCCCGCCGGCATCCGCGACCCGCAGTGGCAACAGGCGGTCGTCGGCGCGGCCGGGCAACCCGCCGCCCTCGAGTCGGCGGCCGTCGACACCATCGTGCGGGTCACGGCGGCGATCCGTGCCGCCGGTCACCCGTGCGGCCCGGCCGAGGCCCGGGAGACTGTGCGTCTCGCCACCGACCTTGCCCGGCTGCGCGGACTGCCCGCACCCGGCCGAGGCGAACTCGTCGAGGCCATGCAGAGCGTCCTCGCCCACGGCGAGATGCTCGGTCGGGGCCGGGTGGTCGCCGCAGCCATGCAACGCGCCCTCATCGGCGACCGTCGAGGCACTCTCGCGCCCGGCACCCCCCGCTCCGGCCTCGGCCCGGCCGTCCGCGAACAGGCCGCCGACCTGCGCCTGCCCGGCCCCGGCGGAAAACCCGGCGATCTGCGTCTCGACCCGCTGCGCAGCGACCTCGACCGGCGTCGCGACATCGCCCTGCGCCAGTTCACTGTCTGCGCCATCCCCTACGCGACCCCGGTCACTGTCGACGGCGTCGGCGGCACCGACTCCATCGGCGCCCACTGGCGTGCGGAGTGGACTCCACAGACCGACGCCATGCTCGACGTGCTGGGTGTGCGTGGCGTCACCCTGCCCCAAGCCGCTGAAGGCGTGCTCCGCGAACACCTCCGTCGGGAAACCGCCGACGGGGGAGCCACCCCCGCCCAGGTCATCAACGGGCTGAGAGCCGCGGCGAGCTGCGCCATCATCAGTCTCGTCGCGCATCGTCTCACCGAACTCGCCGCCGTGGTGCCGGCCAGCGCCACCCTCCCGGAGGCCCTCGCCGCGCTTGACCTGCTCGACCAGATCCGACTCGAACACATTCCGGGCCTTCTCGGCACCGACCTCACCCAGCTGCCCGACGTCACCGTCATCGCCCAGACAGTTCACGAAACCGCCGTACGCCACGTTGACGGGCTCACCGGCAGCGAAGACGTCGCCGACGCCCACGCGCTCGCCGTGCTCGCCAACCGGGTCGCCGACACCGGGATCGGGCTGCGTCTCACCGACGCGCTCACCCGACTCGCGGCTGCCGGCACCCCGCTCATGGCGGCGGCCGCTGCCGCGACCCTGGTGGTGCTCGGCGTGCGGGACGCGTCAGAGCTGGGGGCCCGCGTCGGTTCCTGGCTCGACATGGCCGCCACCCCGCAGGCGCGCACCGATCTGCGGGGCCGACTGACCGGGCTGCTCGCCGTCGCCGAGCCGTTGGTGCAGGCCGCGTCCTCGGTGCTCGACCCGTTGGTCGAGCGAATCGAGACGCTCTCCGACACGGATTTCGTCACCCGGTTGCCCGCGCTGCGAGGCGGCTTCCACGTGCTCAGCCCAGCCGCGCGCGAGAGGCTGCTCGCCGTCATCGACGAGCGTCTCCACGGGGAGGAAACCGCCGGGGGATCGGCACGTGACATCGGTGTCCTCGACGATCCCGACACGTTCATGGCGCGACTGCTCGCGGACCGGGCCGGACGGCACGCCGTCGCGGCACGGGGCCTCGACTCCACGTCCGTGGCTCCCGAACCCGTGACCTCCGAACCGGTGACTTCCGCGTCTGCGGCGTCAACGCCGGAGACTGCGCCCACGGACTCGGAATCCACGGCCGCCACACCGACTGCCTCCGCCCCCACAGCCTCCGCCCTGCCCGCGAACGGTGCCGAGACGATCACCGCCCCCGACCGGTGGCGGCTCATCCTCGGCCGCACCGCTGGCTGCACCGGGCGCACCCGACACTTCGCCAACGCGCTCGACGAACTCTATGGCGCCGGGCGTGGCGAAGGGGAACGCGCCGACGCCGCAGCCCGGGCCGGCCGCGAGGCGCCGTTCCCCGGTGTGCGGGAATGGTCCGAAGAGCTCGCCGCGTTGTTCGGTGACAACGTTCGTCAGGAGGTGCTCGCGCGGGCGGCCGAGGCCGGCCGCGTCGACGCCGTCCTCGAACTCGACCCCGAACGCGCCCGCGCATCGGTGGAGTTGCTGCAGACCGTGCTGTCACTCGCCGGCGGACTCTCCGAAGCGGCGGTGACGAGGCTGCGCCCACTCGTGGCGCGCGTCATCGCCGAACTCACCAAAGAACTCGCCACCCGACTGCGGCCGGCCCTCGCCGGACTCAACACTCCGCGCCCCACCTATCGGCCCGGCGGGCAGCTCGACCTCAACCGCACGGTGAGACGCAATCTCGCCACCAGCAGCCGAAAACCCGACGGCAACATTATGATCATCCCGGATCGGCCGGTGTTCCACACCCGGGCCCGGCGCGGCGTCGACTGGCGGGTCGTGCTCGTCGTCGACGTCTCCGGCTCGATGGAGGCCTCGGTGATCTGGTCGGCGCTGACCGCCTCGGTGCTCGCCGGAGTGCCCGCGCTCACCACCCACTTCGTCGCCTTCTCCACCGAGGTGGTCGACCTCACCGACCGAGTCGCCGACCCGCTCGGGTTGCTGCTTGAAGTGAAGGTCGGCGGCGGCACGCACATCGCGGCCGGGTTGCGATATGCCCGGCAGCTGGTGACCGTTCCGTCGCGCACGATGGTCGTCGTCGTCAGCGACTTTGAAGAGGGTTATCCGTTGGCCGGACTGTTGGGGCAGGTTCGCGCGCTCGTCGAGTCGGGTTGCACGGTGCTCGGCTGCGCGAGCCTCGACGACGCCGGACGGCCCCGCTATTCGGTGCCGGTCGCCGGGCAACTCGTCGCCGCCGGCATGCCCGTCGCAGCCTTGAGTCCATTGGAGTTGGCCCGTTGGGTCGGGGAGCAGGTCCGATGACCACACAGTTGCCGGCAGTCGCGGCCCTCGTCTTCACCGAGGCGGTCGACTCGCTCCCCGCGCGACTGCGCAAACGCCTCGACGACATGACGACCCGCGCCGCGGCGTGGCCCGTCACCATCGACGGCGACCACGCGACCGTGCGAGTCGACGACGACACCACCGTCACACTCACCATCACCGACGGCACGCTGCGCGAAGGCGCACACGCGCACTGCAGTTGTCTGCTCGCACCGAACTGCCTGCACCGGGCCGCGGTGCTCGCCCGATGCCCGGTGCAGGCCGACGACCCAGCCGCCGCGGATGCAGCCACCGCAGACGCAGCGGCCACAGATCTGACGACCGCAGACCCAGGCGTCGAGGCCTCGGCCTCCGCGTCGGCGGCACCCACTCCAGCGGCCGGCGAGACCATGCCGGCGTCGACGGACGCCACACCCGGCGGCGAGGAGCCGACCGCCCTCACTCCCGTGCAGCAGAAAGCGGTCGCCGAGCTGTGGCACGCGGCGACCGCAGTGCTTCGATCCGGCCGCCACGGCAGTGGCGCCGTGCACCGCGCGGCGCTGTTGCGGGCCAGTCATCAGGCCCGCGCGCACGGCCTGCACCGGGCCGCCGCCGTCAGTCGCACCGTCGCCGCTCAACTCCACGCCTCGCACACGACGCAACCCCAGTTTCGGCTGGCCGACCTCACCGACGCGATGCGTGAGCTTCTCGACCTCACCCACCAGCTGACCGCGACCGCCAACGGGGCACCGGACGGCGCCAGCGAACAGCGTGCCCTGCTCGGCACCGCGCGTCGCGCCTATGACGCCCAGGGCAGCCTGCGGGTCGTCGGGCTCTGTAGTGTGCCGATCCTCACCGAATCCGGTCACGCGGGCGTCATCACCTATCTGTCCGACCCGGGCGATCAACTGTGGGCGGTCGCCGACCTTCGGCCCGGACCCGTCACCCGCGCGGCCACCGCCGGCGACCACACCGTGGCGGTCGGCGAGTCGGCTCTCACCCACCGCAAGCTCGCCCGCGCCGGACTCATCATCTCCGGCGCCACGGCCTCGGCGAGCGGCCAGCTCGGTGCGGGCAAGTCGGTGCGAGCCGTGCGCGCGGCCGGCGCGACCTGGCACGAGGAACCGCTCGCCAGCCAGTGGCGGGTGCCCTTCGCCGACCAGGTGCACCGGGCCTTCGAGGCGCTCACCCAACCAGTCCAGGACCGGCCGGTCGGCGCCGACCTGTTGTTTCTCCGGGTACGCCTGACCGGCGCACACCACGGCGACGTGCACGCCATCACCGACGACGGGATCGGGCTCACCCTCACCGTCGCCTCCGACCACCCGGAGCTGCCTTATCGGGAGAACTTGCGAGTGCTCGGCATGGCTGTCGGTGCGCGGATCTTGCTCGTCGCGCGGCCGGACCCGGCCCGCGTCGCCACCGTCGAAGCGTTGGCGGTGGCGACGGCCGACCCCGCCGTCGGAGATTCACCCGTCGGCGGAGCATCGACAGTCGACGCCCCGACGGTTAACGACGCCAGGCTCGTGTTGCCCGACGCGTGGGGTGGCCACGCCGACCTCGGTTATGACCAGCTGAACCGATCACATCTGCGCCAGGCGCCGTCTGGACTCTCTGCGCCGTCTGACCCACCAGTGGACAGCGGCCCACCGGCAACCTCCAATGTGGACCTGGCTGCGATCTCTCTTCCCGTCGCCCCGTCGACAACATCGCCGGCCGACCCCGCGCTGCGGCTGGTCCGCCGACACGTCGAACGGGTCGTCGACGGCGGCCGCGCCGTGCAGGCGCTCGCCGGTCGCGACGAGCACCGGCTGCGCGCGGCCCGGTTGGTGGCCGGGGCGGACCTGCTCGCCACACTCACCGACGCGGCCCGATTGAGCACCCGCGACCCGTTCGGTCGGCTTGTCGACGACGACAGTCGCGGCTTCGCCCAAGCGTGGCTCGCCTTCGCGCTCTATGAGCAGGCGGCGGCGTTGGCCTTCGCCGAGGCGAGCTGGTGTCCCATGGAGGCGCGCACATCGTGAGATTCACACCCACACACCGGGGAAACGTCGCCTGAGTTCGTCGAGGGCGCCGGGGCTTATGTCGGCGTCGCCGAGCCGCAACCAGTCCAACGGTCCCAGGTGCGGCGATCGGGCGATCGCCAATGCGCCCCGGTCGGTGATGCGATTCCTGTCGAGAATGAGGCCCCGAAGGTTCGCCATGCTGGGGGAGCTCGCCAACGCGATCACACCCTCGTCGCCGATGTCGTTGCCCGTCAGGTCGAGCAAGGTCAACGACCGCCAGTCGACCTCGGCGATCGCGGCGGCGCCGGTGGCGCCCACTGTGGCCGACTCGAGGTCGAGCCGTTCGAGGGTGCCGAAAAACGCGCACTGGGCGAACGCGGCGGCCATCAGCGGGCCGGGCCGGTGTCGCCATGAGCCCTCGACGTCGAGCACCCGCAACCGGGTCAGCGTCGGGGAGGCGACGACGTCGGCCCAGTCGGCGTCGGTGAGGTCGTCGGAGCCGACGGTGAGTTCCTCGAGGCGGTTCGCGTGTGGGGAGCCGGTCAACCCGGTCAACCCCAGTCCGCCGTACCCGCCGGCACTGATGTCCAATGTTCGAAGCGGGTGAGGCAGGGCGCCCACAGCAGCGAGTCCGTCGTCGGTCAACAGGTTGCGGCGCAGTTCGAGCGTGTCCAGGTTGGGGAGTTCGGCGAGGATCGGGATCACGTCGTCGCCCAGCCAACGGCCGGAGATCCGCAGCGATGTGAGCGTGCTGGCGAAGGCCGCCGACGGCAACGCGGTCAGCCCCTCGATGGTCCACGACTGCTCATCCGACCGGGAACCGGAGAGGTCGAGTTCCTCAAGCGTCGGATAGGCGCGTGCCTCGATGATGACGCGCAGCGCGTCATCATCGATGTTGGTGTCCACCAGGCTCAAGGAGACGAGGTCGCGCAACCATGGCGACGACGCGATGCTGGCGGCATCGGCGAGTTCGATAGTAGTGTCGTAGAAACTGAGCTCCCGATAGCGGGCAATCGCAGCCAAAGACATAAGGTCGTCGATGACGTCGGACGCAAATCGAAGCTCGAGCGACTCCGCCTCAGGGCGGACGCGAAACAGCAGATCGTGGTGTGAAAGGAAATCCTTGGCATCAACATCGAAACTACCTCCCGGATCGAATCCCCGAACCGTCCTGCAGACGTTGAGGCTCTCCGATAGGGTCGCGAGAAATGACGTTTGCAGTTCGTCCACAGTGGCCTGATCCGGAGTGTCAGGCGCGTCGGGTTCCGCGCATTGTGCCCTGATCAACGCGGCGTGCGCGGGATGGGTGCGGGCAACCCGTGCGGCATAACGTAACCGTGGCTGATCGTCATCCGGGTCTTTGCGGATCGCGAAGAGGAGTTGTGCGGTCTCCTCGTCGACTCGGTCGACGCCGGCGGTCGCCGCGCGCTCCGCATCCGATTCGGCGATGCGGCCCAGCGCTCGAAGGCATCGCACCCGCAGGGTGCGCAACGCGTCAACCGCAGCGTGGTTCTCGTCGGCGGCGGACAGGAGCGCGGCGTCGACGATATCAAGCGCCGCGGCCGGCCGTGGCCACCCGAGCATCGTCTCGGCGATATCGGCCGCTATGTCGCCGATGGTGGTGCCCCACCGTGGGGCCCGCAGCCGGTCCGCGACGGTAGCGTCCCACGCGATCGAGGACCCGGGTTCTCCCTTGTCGTCCAGATATGGCCAGGGCCTGTCGTCGCGGCAGATCGAGCGCAGCAGAGTGGGGTCTCCCGTGCGCCCGGCGAGCCGGAGCCGGGTGATGACCGCAGGCGCACCACCCGGGTCGTCCGCGTCGGCATCGTGTGCGACGCGGCGCAGGTCGTCGACGTTCGCCCAGTCGGCGGTCGACGCGTCGGTGGCGAGATCCTCGTCTCGATAGTCACGACCGAGTCGTACGGTCACACCCGTCGGGGTGCCGTCATCCACGGTCCACTCGCCGACCTCGGCGTCGTTCGCGACCGGACCATGGCGACGGGTTCCGTGACCACCCGACTCCGCATCGGTGCGATGCCACACCCGAGCGACCTCCGCGCCGGCGTCGTCATAGTGTGACTCGCGTCGCAGCACGCCCTCACCGTCAAAGAACCGCCACCGCCCGGTCCGAGCATCCACGATGGACGCACCCCGACGTGAGCCGTCCCGCCACAGGCGACCGTTTGGGTGAAAGGCGCGTTCCCGTCCGTCGCGTTCGCGCACCAGCGCGAGTTGGCCGTCGGCATGCCATTCCCACGCTTCTCGTAGCGGCCAGCCGCGCTCGCCTTCGCCGGCGGTGAAGCGCCAATCGTCATCGTCGGTGGGCATCGCGGTTGGCGCCACCCCCACGGGTCGGGGCGGCACGGGATCCCCGAACGAGTCGACCTCGACGCCGTCGGCGTCGCGGAACCGTGCGCCGACGAACTCGCCATCGTGATAGAGGCACTCATAGGCGGTCGCCTCCGGCGGGGCACTGTGCCACCAGGGGGAGTTGCCGTAGCCGGGTTTCACCGGTTCCTTTATCGGGTCGGCCGGCACATAGCAGGACCGCACGCCGTCGATTCGACCGTCGACGTAGTGGCATTCTTCCGCGATGTGGCCGTCGCGAAAGAACCGACGGGCGACACCATGCGGTTGGCCGTCCACGTGGTCGCACTCCGAGATGAGGAAGTCATCGGGGTCCCAATAGCGCACCGCGCCGGTCAACAACCCCGCCGCGTCCCGGTGGCCGTGCACCCATTCGTTGTCGGACTCCACCCACCACGCGTCCGCCGGCCGACGGTCCTCGCGTGTGGTGAGGTCGAGGGGCAGAGAAGACGATGACGCCGGCCACTCCGGCCATGGTTCGAGTCGGCTTGGCGGGTTCGTGGCGAGCGAGGGCATTGCTTCTCCATCATCGTCAGGTCTGCTAGGGGGCGGCGTGACCCAGCCGTCATGATAGGCGGCCCAGTCGGCGTCGGTGGCGGCGAAGTCGACATAGAGCGCCACCCCGAATTCGCGGGAAGACATCGAACCCGTACGGGCAGTCGTCTCGTCGCCCATTGCGAGGCGCACCCCACGCAGCGCGGCGGCGACCGTCTCGGCCCGCTGGTGGTGCGTCAGGTGTTCGTCGTGATAGGCGGGAACACCCATCAACAGCGACACATTCGGCGGCACCGCGTCGAGTGCGATACGGGTCGCCTCGCGCAGATATCCCCGATAGCTGGGTTCGGTGAGCAGTCCGGTGTCATAGGACATGACCGCGACCTGGTCAACCTCGAGGGCGACCCGGTGCAGATAGTCGCCACTCCACAGTGCCCAGGTGCCCGGCATGCGGTCGGCGATGGCGACCATGCCCGGCCACGGTTCATTGTGGATGGTCGACACGGACAGCACCGCGTGGCGATTGGTCAGGGCGGAGCGGGTGTCGCGCAGCATCGTGATGAGGCTGGGGTCGCCATCCGCGACCGGTTCGAAGTCGTAGTGGATGCCGTCGAACCCGTCGGCGAGCACCTCACTCACGGCCGCGAGGATCGAGGACCGGGTCTGCGGCGAATCGAGACGCAGTTCTTGGGGTGTGGGGTGTGCACCCAACCACGCCTGCACACGTACGCCGGGCAGGGCCGCGTGCAGTGCTCCGGTGAGCCACCGGGCGCGCGGACGTAGTCCAACGTCGAGGGTGCCGTCGTCGCGGAACGGTCCGGTGTGCACGAACAGGTCGTGGATTCCGGTGCCCCGCAGTCGCGTCGCCAACGCGTCCACATCGGCCTGGGTGCGCCGACCGTCCACCCACGCGTGGCCGATCCACAGACCGTCGTGGCCGGTGCCGCGTGCCTGCGGGCTCGGATCTGCGGACCCGGCCACGACGAGCGTGATCTCGGCTCCGGCCGCGACCAGCAGCAGGGTGAGCGCCACGGCGGCGAGGGTCCGGACCGCGAGCCGGATCAGCCTCCGACCCTGGGCCGGAGGCACGGGGCGGGCGGCGTCGATCGGGGCCGACCCGACGTCGGGGGCATCGATTCCGGTCGGATCCATGGCGCAGATTCTGTCAGCAGCGTCCGCCAGCCGCGTCCGGGACCGCCGCGCGGCGGTGCGTGGACAGCGTCCCGGGCCCGTGACCAGCCGTCGCCGCGGATCGTTGAGACCGGTGTGCGGCAGACTCGGGTGAGGCAATGACGGGGGAGACCGCCGTTCCGACCGCCCACACGTCACCCGCTCACACGTCGCCGGTCGGCGCGGGTCGGCGGCATCGAGCCGACCGGGCGGTGCGTGTGGCGTGTTGGTGCGCCGTCGCCGCGGCCGTGGTGGCGGGACTGATATGGACCCGTACGCCCATCGGGGAGACCGCCCGGTTCGGAGCCTGCTGGGTCGGTGGGATCGTGGTTCCGGGGGTGCTGCTCGCCCGGGCGTTGTGGGGGAGTCTGGGCAACTGGCCGGAGGATATCGGCCTCGGGGCCGTGACCGGCGTCGCCTATCTCCTCGTCGGCTGGGCGCTCGCCGTCGGCACCGGGCTCGGCGACTGGTTGTGGGTGTGGCCGGTGCCGGTCGTGGTGGCGTTCGCGGCCGTGCCCGGGTTGCGTCGACACTGGCGGCTCGACGACCCGCAACCGCTGCCGCTGCGGTGGACCCTCGCCATCACCGCGATCATGATGCTGGCGATCGGCACGATCGCGGTGACCTATTGGGCGGCGAACCCGCTGTTTCCCGCCACCCACCGGCTCTTCGGCGACGTCTATTACCACTGGGCCAACGCGGCCCAACTGCGCCACACCATCGCCCCGACCCAACCGCAGATGGCCGGCCTTCCGCTGCACTACCACTGGCTCTCCGACGCGCACCGGGCGACCATGAGCATGGTCAGTGCCGTGCCGCTCGACACGATCATGCTGCGGTTGTGGGTCGCGCCGATTGTGATCACCTCGGTCCTCACCGTCGCCGCGCTCGGCCGCCGCGCCGCCCGCGTGTGGTGGGCCGGCCCGGTCGCCGCGTTCGTGGCGTGCGTCGTGCCCGTCGTGTCGGTGTGGCCCCGATTCGGCAACTACTACGTGTCGGTGATCCCCAACTACAGCCCAACGTTGATCTTCTCGATCCCGTTCGTCGCCGCCGTCGCGTTCATGCTCGTCGACGTTGCCCGCGGCCGCCGGCTGGGTCGCGCCTGGCCGCTGTTCGTCGCGCTGCTCATCGTCGCGACCGGATCGAAAGCGAGCTCCCTGCCTGTGCTCATCGGCGGCACCGTCGCGGCGACGATCGCGGCGTGGCTCATCCGCGCCGACGGACGGCGCGGACTCACCGCCGTGATCGGCTGCGCCATCGCGACACTCCTCGTCACCGCACCCATCCTCGCGGGCGGCACGCCCGGCGCCGGAATCCAGTTCGGCTCCACCTTCACATTCATGGCCGAATATCAGACGATCTTCGGTGACACCGCCGTCGCCGGGTCCGGCGGCCCTTTGCCGGAGAACCTGTTCACCCTCGGCGCCGCCACCGCCTGGTTCCTGCCCACGGTCGCCGCGTGCTGGCTCATCGGGCAGGCGCCACGCCTCATCGGCCTAGGGCTGCTCGTCGACCGCGCCGCGCGCCGCGACCCGGCCGTGTGGCTGCTCGCCGGCATGGTCGCCACCGGCCTCACCATCGCGATGTCGCTGAGCCACGTCGCCAACGGTCAGATGTTCTTCTGGAACTCCGCCGTGCCCGCCGCCGCGGCCCTGACCGCGTGCCTGCTGGCGCGGGTGCGTCCCGCACGGCACCCGGCGACCGTCGTCGGGTCCGGCCTCGCCGTCGGCGCGTGTGTCGGCGCGGGCCTGTTCCTTTACGGCCCGGGCCAGCTTGGCCCTGACCGGCTTGGCCCGGGTGGGCAAGCCGCCGCGTGGCGCGACACGTGGGCCACGCTGCTGCTGCAACCGGTCGCGGCGCTCGCCGGTGTCGCGGCGGTGGGCGCTGTGTTGTGGGTGTTGGGTCGGCTTCTCATTCGGACGGTGGCGCGTGCCCGGGGCCGAGCGGTCGCGCGATGGCGGGTCGGCGCCGCCGGTGGCCTCGCCCTGCTGGTCGCCGCCACCATCGGACTCGGGGTCGACACCACCCGCCGAAACCTGGCGCCGTGGCTGCGCGCGATCTCCGACGGCCGTTCCCCGACTCAGGGGGCCACGAGGACCTTCTGGGTCACCGCCGACGAGATGCGCGCCGCGCAATGGCTGGCGGACAACGCGCCCGCGGGCGACTATGTCGCGACGAACGTCCACTGTGAACTTGTGAAGACCACCGCCGACTGCGTGAACCGGTCGTTCTGGGTCAGTGCGCTCACCGAACACGCGATCGTCCTCGAGGGCTGGGCCTATCAGGAGGCGGTGCAGGCACGCCACGGCGCCGACGGCCTGCCCTATTTTCGGCAGCCGGCGCCCGACCTCGACCGGTGGCGCGTCAATGACGCCGCGTTCGCCGCACCCACCGCCGAGGGACTGAAAAACCTCCACGACGCGTACGGCGCGAGGTGGCTCTTCGCCGACGACCGAGCCTCACCCGTCTCACCCACGCTCGCCCGGCTCGCGTCGGCCCGGCAGAGGTTTGGCCCGGTCACCATCTATGAACTGCCGTGACCCGCCCGCCGATCAGTGTGTGCTCGACGCCGCCCACAGGTTGATGCCCGCCTCACGCGCGTGTTCGTCGATCGCCGTGAGCTCCTCGGCGGTGAAGTCGAGCCGATCGAGAGCGCCGATGTTCTCCTCGAGCTGAGCGACGCTGCTGGCGCCGATGAGCGCCGATGTCATTCGTGGGTCACGCAGGCTCCACGCGATGGCGAGCTGCGCGAGGGTCTGTCCGCGCTCGCCAGCGATCGTGTTCAGCGCGCGTACAAGGGTGAGTCTTTCGTTTGTGAGTTGGTCGGCGGAGAGAGCGCCTCCGGTCGCGATCCGGGATCCGACGGGAATGCCGTCGAGATATCGCGAGGTCAGCAGGCCCTGCGCGAGCGGGGAGAAGGCGATGCAGCCGGCTCCGAGCCGGTCGAGCGTGCCGAGCAGGTCCTGATGTTCGGTCCACCGGTTGATCATCGAATAGGAGGGTTGATGAATGAGCAGCGGCGTGCCGAGCTCACGCAAAATGCGGACCGCCTCGTCGGTGCGGTCGGAAGAATACGACGAGATCCCGGCGTAGAGGGCGCGTCCGGAGCGCACCGCCGTGTCGAGCGCCCCCATCGTCTCTTCCAGGGGTGTGTCGGGATCGAACCGGTGGGAATAGAAGATGTCCACATAGTCCACTCCCAGTCGGGCGAGAGACTGGTCAAGCGAGGCGAGCAGATATTTCCGGGAACCCCATTCGCCGTAAGGCCCGGGCCACATGTCATAGCCGGCCTTCGTCGAGATGATCAACTCGTCGCGGTAGGTCCCGAGGTCGTCGCGCAGGATGCGCCCGAAGTTCTCCTCCGCGCTGCCAAACGGGGGACCGTAGTTGTTCGCCAGATCGAAGTGCGTCACGCCAAGGTCGAACGCCCGGCGGCAGATGGCGCGTTGCGTCGCATAGGGCCGATCGTGGCCGAAGTTGTGCCACAGGCCCAACGAGATCGCCGGCAGTCGCAGCCCGCTGCGTCCACACCGACGGTAGGGCATGCTCTGATAACGGTCACCGGCCGCGACATAGGTCATGGCACCACCATAGTCAGGAGGAGCCGTCGTTCGAAACATGGGCGGTTTGGCCTGTGGACAACGGTCGCTGATGACCCTCCTGTGGAAAACTTCCGTGCGGGCTGGTGGCGGAGTCTAGGATCGCTGGTCATGACGACCGTGCGGCTTCAGCCGATGTCCGACGACCAATACGAGGCCTATCTCGCGTTCGCCTATGACGATCACTCACAGGATTTCGTGAAGCTGGGTCTGATGTCCGAGGCGGAGGCGCGTGAGAAGACCGTCGCTGACTTTGAACGGTTGCTGCCCGACGGCCCAGAAACTCCGGGCAACCATCTGTGGATCGCCTATGACGGCGAGACGGAGGTCGGCGTGGTGTGGCTCAACGTTGAGCAACGCCCCGACGGGGCGCGCGCGTTCATCTATGACATCGTGGTGGACGAGCCATATCGGCGACGCGGCTATGGGAAGGCGACAATGCTGGCGGCCGAACAGGCAGCCCGCGAGCTTGGTGCGGTCGCGATCGGGCTCAACGTGTTCGGCCACAACACGGTGGCTCGTCACCTCTATGACCAGCTGGGATTCGATGTCGTCTCGACCCAGATGCGCAAACGACTCTGAGGTGGGACGTCCCCTCAATCCTCGTCGGCGTAGGTTTCGATGAAATCGTCGATGCACTGCACGAGGTGCGCGTCGAATGTCATGTCGTGCCACTCGATCGGCGAGTCATGATAGGCGGCGCCCACGGCGAACTCGCCGTCGCCGAGGTCTGTCGTCGGATCGAAGCAGAAGAAGTCGTCGACGCAGTCGTCGCTGATCCGTTGAAACGCGATCGCGGTCTCGCCCGCGATGCCCCAGTTGTTGTCCAGTGCGGCCGCTGCCACGGGCTCCGCCTTGAAGAGGGAAATGCACTCGTTGCCATAGTCCGGCGAGTTTCCATAGCGGACGAAGAACGTTCCCCAGGTGGCGAGAAACCGTTGATAACTCGGTGGCGTCGGCACGCGGGCGAGGCCCGCGATCGTCGATGCCGGCACCGGCGTGGTGACCAGGTGCAGCGTCTTTTTCGTCTCACAGAACGCGGCGAGTCGTCGCATCGCTGATGTGGTGGGCATGCCGGCGAGACTACTCGTCGGCGGTTCCTGGCGCGTCGCAGGTGACGCCTCTTCTCCGCGACGCTCTTCTCCGCGACACGATCCTCTGCCACACTCTGCAGACATGGCGGATGTGATCACCACCATCACCCGGGAACTGCAGCGATTCGCCCTCGACCACCGGGGCGAGACGTTCTACGCGTTGGCGATCGACGCCGGTTATGTCTGCCTCAACTCCGAGGAGGCGTTCGAGCAGACCCGCCAACGTTATCTGCTCCGCTGGGAGACGGAGACCGAACCGCTGACTGCGGAGCAGGCGGACGACGACGACGTCGAGTTCTTCCTTCGCCGCAACGCCGAGGCGACGATCGACGACTATCTCGCCGAGGAGAATCAGTCCCGGGCACAGAGCCGACTCGTCGGCAACCCCTATGCCGACCCGGCCAGCGACGCCAGTCGAAGCCTGCGCGATCGGCCCGGCAACTGGCGTTATGGGGAGATCGTCGCCTGCGTGCCTGACGATGCCTATTTCGCGCACTATGACCTCAACGAGGACGAGCAGCGCGCGAGCCCCTATCAGAACGCGGTCCGCGCGGTGCTCGAGGAGCTGTCGGCGCAACGCGACACGGTGCTCGCCGGGCTCGACCTCAGCCCGGACTTTCGGTTCTTCGCCGCCGACCACGCCTATTGACGCCGTGGCAGTGCCGAGCCGTGACAGTGTGGTGCCGTGACCGCTTGAGGCTGCGGCCGGCATCGGCTTCGCGGCGGCGCGGTCAGTCGCCGATGCGCACGGCCTCGATCCACGGCGGGGGTAATGGTGCGTCGGCGCCGATCAGCCCGGCGATCACCCGCGCCGAGGGCGCGCGATCTGGCCACGGCGTGTATCCGTCGGTGAGCACGACGACGACGTCGGGCCGTTCGGCGGCGGCGAGCGCGGTCTCGATGCCGACCCGCATGTCGGTGCCGCCCCCGCCCGCCAACTCGACTTGCTCCACAGTGGTTATGCGACGCGCGGTGTGCACCGCCGCGTCGCACGCGTGCACCATGACCCGGTTGCCGCGCACTCCGACGCCCCGCAGCACCCCGGTGACCTCGGCGAGCGCCATCGCGATGGCGTCGTCGCCCATCGACCCCGAGGTGTCGATGACGATCGCGACGCGGGGGGCGGGCCGGCGCAGGCTCGGCAGCACCACCCCGCCGAGCGCCGCCGACCGCCGGGACGGTCGCTGATAGGTGTAGTCGACGGCGCCGCTGGCCCACGCGACGGCTTGGCGCACGCTGCCGGCGAGCACCTGTCGCCAGTCCACTGTGGGTTCGAGCACGGAGTCGGCCCACCGTCTCCACCCGGCGGGGACGGTGCCTCGGCTGCGGGCATGGGCCCGCACCGCGTCGGCGGTGTAGCGGCGGATCGCTTGGGCTTCGCTCGCGGAGACGCCGACTTCGCCGTCGCCCTTGTCTGCGCCCGAGCCATCGCCGATCTCCCACGGTTCGGCGGTGCCGTGGGCGCCGGACCCGCAGTGGCAGTGCGTTCGCGGCTGGGCCGGGATGTCCGGCAGATATTCCTCGAAGAGTTTGCCGTCGGCCAAGCCGAAGGTCGACGGTTCGACCCGGTCCGTCGGCAGGGTCAGGCCGTCGGCGATGAGGTCATCGTTGATTTCGCAGTCTTGGGCGAGGTTGAGTCGCATCTTGTCGCCCTGAAACTCGGCGCGCACCCGGGTGGCCCGCCCGTGATGGTCGCGGAGCAGATGGGACACCTCGTGGATCCACACCCCGACCAGTTCCGGCACGCTGTGCGCGTCGACGAAGACGGGGTTGACATAGCAGCGCCACCGGGTGTCGACCCCCATCGTCGGCACTCCCGGCGACTCCACCACGACCAGGGCATAGAGCGCGGAGGCGAGATAGGGGCGGTCGTGCGCGGCGCGAAACCGGGCGGCGAGCAGTTTCGCCCGGTCAAGGCGTGGGCGGGGTGGGTCGGCGTTCACCGGCGCAGCACACCCGACAGCGACAGCACCTCGACGAACGCGTCTATCTGCGCCGGCACCGGCCAGTTTTGGTCACGCATCGCGGCGAGGTCGGCTGCGGCCCGCGCCGCGACGTCCGGCACGCCCGCGTCGACGGCCTTCGCGAGCACCGTCCAACCCGCCTCCCACCGTTCACGGGTCGGGTTGGAGACGACCGCCGACACGACCGCTGTGAGGAACGCCAACTGGCGGTCACCGCGGGCCGGCAACGCGAACGCGGACGGTTTCGCGAGCACTCGTTCCGGGTCGGGCAGGTCCAACTCCTCGGCGAACGTGAGCAGCTCGATGCCGGGACCGTCGCCGATCGCCCCAGTCAACACCAGGCCCAGCGCCTCGCTGCCCACACCGCACGCCTCGGCGAAGACCAGCAACCGCAACGCCATCTCCCACGTGCGCGGCGATGGCCACGCCTTGCCGCGTGACTCGGCGTCGTTGGGCATGTGGTGCGCCAAACCCGGTCGGGCGCTGAGGAAACCCGCGATCACACCGCGGGCGCGGGCGAGTGCCGTCGACGCCCGCGTCGGATCGACGCTGGGCACCCGGACCGTCGGCCACGTGCCGGTCAAGCCGCGAGCCACGACCGCCGGGTCGTGTGTCCAATGTAGATGAACAAACCGGTTGGCCAACGGCGGGCTCAGGTGCCACCCGTCGGCGGCGCTCGACGGTGGGTTCGCGGCGGCGACGATCCGTACGGAATCGGGCAGTGCGAGGCTGCCCACCCGGCGTTCCAGGACCACCCGCAGCAACGCTGCCTGCACCGCCGGCGGCGCGGAGGAGAGCTCGTCGAAGAACAGCAACGCCCGACCAGCGCGGGTGACGCGCACCGCCCAGTCGGGCGGGGCCATCGGTATTCCCTGGTTGGCTGGGTCGTCGCCGACGACCGGCAGCCCGGAGAAGTCGCTTGGTTCGTGGATGCTCGCGATCACCGTCTCCAACGGCAAACCCATGGTGTCGGCGAGCTGACTCAGTGTGGCCGACTTGCCGATGCCCGGCTCACCCCACAGCAACACCGGCAGATTCGCCGCGACCGCCAACGCCAGCGCCTCCGCCTGCGTGTTGCGACCCGGTTCCGTCCGGGTGGCGCGGGTGAGGTCGATCAGGGCGTCGGCGTCGGCCAAGCGCTGTGACGTCGCGGGATTGACTGTCGGCTTCGGCTCATCGCTCATGT
This sequence comes from uncultured Actinomycetota bacterium, assembly GCA_963736695.1. Taxonomy (GTDB): domain Bacteria; phylum Actinomycetota; class Actinomycetes; order Mycobacteriales; family Micromonosporaceae; genus CAVTPU01. The sequence continues at coordinate 529,066 of CAVTPU010000001.1, read as the reverse complement.
GTGTCGTCCATAGGGGTCGGATCGGATGGGGTGGATGTCGAACCTAGCGGTTCGGCTGTGATGGGGGCGACCGGATTCGCCGCGGCGACCCCACCACGTGGCGGAGCCTAACAGCGGGGTGCGACAGGTCACCCGTACGCGGATATCGGTCTTGGGGTTATCGCCTGCCGAGCCACCTTCGCCAGGGACGGTGTCAGCGGAGGTGGGGTCGCATCAGCTCGGTGAGGTCGTCGCGGCACTTGTTCTCGAGAAACTTGGCCAGGTTCATTCGACGATAAATGTGGGAGTCGCGGTTCGGGTCGACCCCGGCTGCGAGCAGTGCGGCGATGACTTCCGTGGGGGAGTCCACGCGCAGAGCCAAAACTATCGGTGTGAAGCCGTGCGGGCCGTTCGGGACTTCTTCGCCGGGCGCGAGCAGCCACGGCAGGATGGTCGCCGCGTCGGTGCTGCACATCACGTGCACCGGTCTCATTCCGAAGTTGTCGACGGCGGTGATGTCGGCGCCCGCGTCGATGAGTCGCCGTACGAGCGGGGCGGGGGCGCCGTCGATGAGCACCTGGTGCAGCGGAGTTCGACCACGCGTGTCGGTGTCGTTGATGGAGACCCCACCGGCGATGAGGATCGTGACGAGGTCCGGAAGGTCGACGCAGGCGGCCCTGTGCAGCAGTGTGCTGCCGTGGTGGTCTCGGATGTGCCGAAGGTCGACGCCGGAACGCAGCAGCCGGGTGACTTCATCGACGTCGCCGTGGCTCACCGCCCGCAGCAGCCGACTCCGAATCCGCTGCAGGTGCTTGGGTAACCACGACTCGGGCCGTTCGCAACGCCGGCCGCGCCGCCCGACGTCGGCGAGAGTTGTGTTGTTCCACGCCTGAGTGACTCGGAAACAGCCACGTTTTTCGCCGCCCAACGCGCCCAGCACGGCTTCTCGTTGTTCGTCCTTGGGCGGGTGGGCCACGGCGGTGAGGCGGTTGTCGCGCCAGTCGACACTGTGCCACTGGCCACGGCAGCGCACCGGGACGGTGTCGAGCAGGTCGTCTTCCGTGGAGGGGCCATAACGTTCGTCGCCCTCGAAGCCGGGCAACAGCGCGGAGCGCACCAGCGGGTGCAGCTGCATCGGTGTGATCTTGCGGAATCGCAGCAGGTCAAGGTCGGCGCTTCGACCACACCACGACGGCGGCGCCTGCAGCACCGAGTTCGAGTCGTGTTCCGCCGGACTCTCCGTTTCATCGTCGTCCCACTCATCGTCAGTATCATCGTGCCAGATAAATATGCCGCTCTCGGCGCGTTTTACGAGTATCGATGCGCCGGGATCGTAGCGCGTCGTCGGGTTGGAGATAAGGCGAAAGGCGTCGTGCTCGTCGAGCGCCGCCGCCACGACCGGGGTGGCACACGGGAGTCGGCGAGTCTTCCAGGAATAGGCATCCGCCATATTCACGTAGCGGACGAGCCCCTTCGGGTGGTCGCGGACGAACCAACCCCCGACGGCGTCCCACGCCTCCTCGACCAGGTCCCGGTCCCAGGCGATGACACACCATTCGGTGAGCGCGACCCGGTCGGTGCCATCGGGCTGGTCGGTCGGCCACTCGGCGGGGTCGAGCAGCCGTCCGTCCACGGCGTGAAACGGGATTCGGTCCCCGCCGCCGACCCATCGGCGCAGGTCGGACGTGTGCCGGTCGTCCCACAGGTGTCGGGCAAGGTCCCACCGCTCGACAAACCGGTCGGCGAACCGGTTCCACACCGGGCAGCGGTGTGGTTCGCGGGGTTGCGGTGTGGGTTTCACCTCAAGGCTCAGTCGCTGCGGCCGGCTGGACCGCACGGGTGTCGTGATGGTGAGAGCCAGCTCCGGCTCGCCGACGCCACGATAAGTCGCGAGCACCACGGAGAGTGAGGGCGCGAGCTCGCCAGTGCCGCTGGCGAGGTGTCGGGGCAGGTGCCAGCGGACCAGGTCAGGGGCGAGGTGCATGAGATCGTCCGTGATCAGTGCGGCGGTCTCCGACCCGTACTCGTCGGTCAGGGTTTGTGGGGTGAAACGCACGTCGACGCGGGCTGCGACGCACGCGCCCTGCCAGTCCCCGGCCCGGCGGCGGCTCGTCGCCTCGGCGACCATGCGCGCGGGCACGCCGAAACGGCGTCCGGCGACCCACGCCGCCGCGTGCTGCGGGGGAAACGTCGGGGGTAGCCGACGCGCGTCGTCCCGCCGGGAGCGTGCGGTCATCGGTCGTGGACTCCTGTTCGCGAAACCGTCGACAATAGTCCATCGTCAATCGACATTGAGTGCGCGGCTGTGTGTTAACGCCCACCGTGACCGGCCCATGCGCTGGTACGCCGGCCGGCGTACCCTAGTCATCCCCAGGTCAAACCCCACGTCTGGAGCTGATCATGGCCGACATGTCGCCGGTATGGCTGCTCGACGTCGACGGAGTCATCAACGCCAACCGCCCCGGTTGGGGCGGCCAACCGATGCGGGAGCAAGTGTGGTCGAGGTTTGACGGCAATCCGTATCTGCTTCAGTGGGCTCCGGCCCTCGTCGATCGCATCCGAACCCTGCACCTGGACAAGACGGTCGAGGTCCGCTGGTGCACAACCTGGTGTCCGGAAGTGGACCAATTGGAACGTTTGTGGAGCCTGCCCGCCCTGCGATCGTCCCTCACCGCGAACCCCCTGCCCCGCGGCATGGAGTGCTGGCCACTGAAACTCGCCGCCGCCGTTGAGGTGCTCGCCGAGGGGCGTCCGCTGATCTGGACCGACGACGAGGCGATCCCGATGGCGGGGCCGGCGCGCGACGCGCTCACCAGCGCCGGTCGGACGCTGCTCATCGCGCCCCGCCCGAGCCGGGGTCTGCAGCCCGATCATCTGAGCCTCATCGAGGCCTTCGCCGCCTCCCCGTGATTCACTTTTTCGGCGCGAGGTGCGCTGGGGAAGTGGATCATTCCAGCGTGGGGGTTTCAAGCATCGCTCTCCACTGCTCGAGTGCCTCGGAGAGATCGAGACGGTAGTGGTAGTCCACGGTCGCTTGGTCGACTCCCATGACGACGAGCGTGTCGGCCGCTTCGGTCAACTTGCTCACCGACTCGGTCCGTGGATCATCTTCGTCGGGCACCACCAGCCAGGGCATGATGGTTACGGTGTCGGAGCTGCGTACGACGCACGCCGTGCGGATGATCTGCGCGGGAAGTGCTTCGCGTATGGCGTCGAAGGGGTTAAACAGTTGTGTCACGAGTGCGGCTGGGACGCCGGCCGTGATGAGTCGTGACGCGAGGCCGGGAGCGGCGAGGAAGTCAATCATCGATGACATCGTGTGGTGATTGCGGTTCACAATGACGGTCAGGTCGACACCAGCGGTGAGAAGTCGTTCGACCTCGTCGATGTCACCGTGAGTGTAGGCCTGCAGCAGATGACGGCGTACCTGTCTCAGCTGAATGGGCAGCCACACCCGGCGTCGTCGGCCGTGACGGGTCGCGACGGTGTCGCCGGGCGTTGAGTCATGCCAGGTCTGGAGGACCCGGTGGCAGCCAGAGACGGCGCCGCCCAATGAGCGCAGCGCGGCCTCGCGTTGTTCCTCCTCAGGCGAGTGGGCCAGTGCGGTGAGCCGATTATCGCGCCAGCCGACGGCGTGCCACTGTCCGCGGCAGCGCACTCGCACCGACTGTGGAACAACTTCTAACCGTACGGGTTCGTAACGGTTGTCGCCGTCGAAGCCGGGTAGCAGTGCGGAGCGCACGAGTGGGTGCAGCTGCAGCGGTGTGATTCTCTTGAACCGCAGCAGGTCGAGGTCAGGGTTGCGGCCGCACAACGGCCATGGAGCTCCTGGCAGTTCGTCATCGCGTCCGTTGTTTTGCCACATCCGGACGCTGATGTCCCCGTCGAGCCGCTGGGCCACAAGACTCATCTCACGTCGTGATGGGCTGGCGATGGTGAGTGGGCCGACGTCTCCGCCGGGTTCGTCGGCGAGCAGATCCACTGTGGCGACTACTGCGGTCGGCGAGCAGACAACGTGGTGACTGTGCCACTTATACATGCGCTTGATAAAGAGATATTGCTGGTTGTCTGTCACGCCGGCCGCCGCCCAGGACTCGGCCAGCTGACCGCGGTCCCAGAGAACAGTTGTCCACTCGGCGAGCGTCGCTGGATCTGCGAGCGTCGGCGGCTGGGTGACGACGCTATCGGGGATGGGCCATTCTGCGGGGTCGAGCAGCCGACCGTCCGCGGTGTGAAACGGTGTTCGCTCGCCGCCGCCGATCCACTGCCGCAGTTCGTGTGTGTGCTGGGCGTGCCATAGGTGCCGAGCTTCGGTCCAGTCGTCGTGAAAACCGGAAAACCTATCGCAATCGACTTGCCATATAACACGCGTTGGCACTTTGCCGATCGGCGTCGCGCGCAGAGCGAGTCGCTGCGGGCGGTGGACCAGGTCGGGTGTGGTCACGCGCAGTGCCAGGTCGGGTTCGCCGTCGCGGTGGTAGGTGGCGAGGGTGACGGTGAGTCTCGCGATCAGTTCGCCGGTGCCGCCGGCCATGTGGCGGGGGAGGTTCCAGCGGACCAGGTCGGGGGCGAGGTGGCTCAGGTCGTCGAGGATCCGCGCGGCGGTCAGCGATCCATATCGGTTGATGAGACCATGCGGATCGAATCGCACGTCGACGCGCGCGGCTTCGCACGCTCCCCGCCAGTCGCCGCCGAGCCGCCGAGTCGTCGCCTCGGCGACCATTCGAGCGGGTACGCCGTAGCGGCGCCCGGCCAGGTGGGTCGCCACGTGCTGCGACGTGAATGTCGGCGGCAACGCAATCTTTCCGGCTCGCATGCGTCTCACCCGACCTCGAAGTGGAATAGAGGCGGGGCTAGCGATAGACGCTTGCGACTGTCTGCAGGTCGGCGGGGGGCGCACTGCGGGCACACAGGTGACGGCCGATGTCGCGTTTGACCCGGCGCGGCACACCAGTGCCGAGCCCCACTTCCTCGACTGTGGACAGGCCGGCCTCCGCCGCGGTCGTGACGGCCGCGAGCAGCGCTTTCGCCCCTCTGCCGCGCACCCCGGTGTGGCGCACGTCGAGACGTCGCAGGCCGCTGCCGGGCAGCGCCTGCGCCAACGCGTCGGCGCCGTCGTCGCCGACCTCGTTCGGCACCGCGCCGAGCGCGCGGGCCGACGGGGGTCGGGCCAGGTCGAGTGAGCCTATCGATGCCAGCGACGCGGCCAGCTCGCGTACCCCGGCGATCTGAACACCGTTGCCACCGAGCCCCAGGGTGAGGCCGCGGCCGGTGAGGTCCCGCACCGAGGCGGCGAGAGCCCGCACGCCGTCGTCGCCCAGCGCGCTGGAGGCCAGCGACAGCACGTCGAGTCCGGCGTCACGCAGCAGGCTCGCGAACAGGGGCGCGGCGGCCGGCCCGAGAAAGTTGCCGCCCATGTGCAGCCGGCGGATCGGCGCCGCGCGGGTGAGCAACGCGTCGACGAGGTCGGCCAATCCGTCGAGGGTGATGCCCGTGTTGATCAGATCGAGGGTGCGCAGAGTGGTGTTTCGACGCAGCGCGTCGGCGAGCGCGGCGATGCCCTTGTCACCGATCGGGTTGCGTTTTATCCACAGCGCGGTGACGGTGGTGTCGGTCGCGAGTCGTTGCGCGAGCGGCCGGAATCCGGCCGCGTCGATGTGATTGCACCCCAGATAGAGGGTGGACAGGCCGTGGTTGTCGGAGCCCAGCGCGGTCGCGAGGGCCTGCGCGCCGGTCGACCCGATCGTGTTGGTGCCCAGCAACAGATGCGTGACCAGCGGCGACGCGGTGGCGGCGGGAATGATGCGGACGGCGCCGAGTGGGCCGAGCGAGTTCTTGCACAGGTCGAGCCGACCGTCGGGTTGCAGGGTGCCGCGGGGGAAGACCTCCGGCTCGGTGACCGGGGTGGGGTCGGTGAGCCGGAGCAGCAACGGGTCGAGGTCGGCCGGTTCGGCGGGCGCCATGAGCGCCGGCGGTGGCGCGGGGCACCGCACCGGAGTGGGTTCGGTCGGGGTTTCGCTGGTCACCGATCACCAATCCACGGGTCGAGGGTGGTGAACCGGCCGGAATCGAACCGGCGTCCTCCAGCTTGCGTACCGGCGCGACGACCTCTGCGCTACGGTTCACCGCCGAGCACCCTATCAGCGCTTCGTCTCGGCAGTTCGGTGGGCCGCCCTAACTCAGCGGCCGGCGGGTCGGATTCCTGCGATGATCGGGGGGTGCCCACGACAGTCAGCGTCGAGACGATGCATCGTCTCAATCACGCGATCCGTGACGAGTCATCCTGGGCGCTGCTGCGGGACCTGACGGGCGACCCGCCGGCCGACCTGATCTCGGCGGTGCGTCAGCGTTATCCCGAGGTGGACAGCTACTCGCGTCATAGGGTGGCCGACCTGCTGCGTGGGCTGCGCGTCGACGGCGTCGACGACCTGCTCATCGACCTGCTCGCCGACTCCACCGGCTCAGACGCGGCCGCCCTGCTGCGGGTCATCACGCACCGTCGCGTTGTGGTTCCAACCGATGACCTGGTACGCCTATTGGCCGGCACTGACACCGCAATCGACGCGCTGGCCGCAGCAGGAGTCGCCGGTCACCAATCGCCGGACCTCGTCGCCTCGCTGGCCCCGAAAGTGCACGCCCACCTGTCGGATCCACGCACGCAGGGACCCGCCGCGATCGCACTCGGCCGCATGCACGCGACCCGATACTCCGCCGAACTCGCCGCCTGGCTGCCACAACTCGTGGGGCACCGACACGAAATGACCGCCGTCGCTCTCGATCTCATGGGTGACGCGGCGGTCGTGCCGGAGTTGCGCGACTGGATCATTCGCGCGGCCGACCCGGAAGTCGCCGACCTGCACACGGTGTTGGTCCGCCTCACCGGCTGGGAACCCGTGCTTCCGATCAACTGCGACCGGTCGGCCTGGGCAGACGCCGCCCGCGACGCCTGGGTCGACTGGAATCCCGCGGTGCCGCCCCGACCGCGCGTCGAACGGGTGACGCTGCTTGACACGCGGCGCGCGAGTCTGGTCGTCGCCGACGGGCTCGGCCGCATCGGCATCGAGGACGACCCGCAGGTGCCGGGCTCACTTTGGGCACGTTGGTCACGGTCACTATGCGTCGACGGCGACCGGGTCTATGGCATCGGATCGACGTGCGGCACCTGCGAAAGCAGCCTTCACCTCATCGGTTGGCCGGCTGAACGGGCCGCGACGATCGCAGCCGGCGTGCGCGAGGCGCTGGCCGACGTGCCGGCGGTCACAGTCGAACTCCTCGACACGATCGCCCCGCTGCTCGTCGGCCTGCGCTCCGGAAATTTCGTCGCGACCCTGGTCGACCTCGATATGGAACACGTCACCGATCCCGCGCGAGCATGGTGGTGGCGACGACTCGAACTGCGCACGCCTGACGACTTCGGGTCCGACGACACGCCTGAGTCCGCCTGGCCCGGTGCCGACCACTTTCAGCTGCGCGTTCCGGCGCCAGGGCCGTGCCCGACCTTCGTCGCAGTCATGCCACGTCAGTCCTTGGGTGCCGCCACCGATGAGACCGTCGCCGCGCATACGACCGCGATCCGGGCCGGAGCCCGACCTGCGGCCGTGGCGTTGGCCTGGGTCGAGGAGCGGTTCGTGCGCATGGACGACCAGGAACGTCTGCTCGTGGGCATGATTCTCGACGGGCACCACAAACTGCTCGCCTATGCCGGGTCGGGTGTTCCCGCGCGGGTGTTGCTCGTCTCCCGTGTCGAGGACTGCTGGGGTCCGCCAGAAGACCGGACCAGTCTTCTCTCCGACGTCACTGGTCCACTGCTCGCGCCGGAGTGACCACCCGCCGGTGTCCTCTCGCGAGCGCCCCACCCCACGTCGCCACGTGACGTGTCGAGTTCCTTGACATGCAAGTCGCCACTTGCCTATCGTGGCGAGTGTGGACGACGCGGGTGACCTGTTCAAGGCGCTCGCCGACCCCACTCGCCGAACGATCCTCGACGAGCTCTGTGAGCGCGCCGGTCAGACGCTGTTCGAGATCTGCGCCCGGCTGGCGACGCGACACCAGGTGAGTCTGACCAGGCAGGCCATCTCGCAGCATCTTGAGGTGCTCGAGCGTGCCGGTCTGGTGCGCACCCGCCGTGAGGGGCGCTGCAAGTTTCACGACTTCGATCCGTCGCCGCTGGAGGCGATCACGCTTCGGTGGCCCCGGCATCACACCAAGGGGGAAAAATGAAGATCAATCTCACGAGCGTCTTTGTCGACGACCAGACAAAGGCGCTGCGTTTCTATGTCGAGGTGCTCGGCTTCGCCAAGAAGACCGAGATCCCGCTGGGCGAATATAAGTGGCTCACCGTGGTGTCACCGCAGGAGCCCGACGGGGTCGAGCTGGTGCTCGAGCCCGATGCGCACCCGGCGGTCGGCCCGTTCAAACGGGCACTTGTCGCCGACGGCATTCCGTTCGCGTCCTTCGCCGTCGACGACGTGCACGCCGAACACGAACGGTTGCGGGCCGCCGGTGTGCGGTTCACCCAGGAGCCACTCGCGATGGGTCCCGTGACGACGGCCATCTTCGACGACACCTGCGGCAACCTCATCCAGATCGCACAGCACGCCGGGTGAGGCGTCTCCGGCGGCCGGCGGGCTCTGTGGGCGAGAGCGCCGCCGGCCGCCGGAGACGATCATCGTCGTGACGCCAACGCCGCCGTGATGCGTGGCACGACATCGGCGATCGGCTCGCGGATGATCTCCGTCGCGAAATAGTCATATGGGGTGCGGTCGCGGTTGACGATGACGAGCGTCGCCCCCGCCTCCAACGCGGTCGAACACAATGACGCGGCCGGCTCCACCTGCAGGGAGCTGCCGATCGCGACGAGCACCTGCGCGACCCCCGCCGCCGCGCGTCCCGCCGCGAGCGTGTCCTCGTTGAGATATTCGCCGAAGTAAACCACGTCCAGCTTGAGGATGCCGCCACACGCGACGCACGCTGGATCCGCGTCGCCGGCACCGACTCGGGCCAGGATCTCCTCGGTCGGGCTCCGCACCGAGCATTTTGTGCAGACCACCTCACGCGCGTTGCCGTGCAGCTCAATGACCTTGCGAGCGGCAAGACCCGCCTTCTGATGCAGCCCGTCGATGTTCTGCGTGATCACACGCACCGCCGTAGCGCTGCCGTCGAGGCCCGCCAAGGCGTGGTGCGCCGCGTTGGGCTGCGCCGTCCACAACGGATGCTCAAGATAGGTGTGCCAGAACTCGACCCGAGAGTCCGTGTCCGTCATGAAATTTTCATAGGTAAACGCGTTCACCGCAGAAGGATTCCGCGTCCAGACACCATTGGGGCCGCGATAGTCCGGGATGCCGGAGTCGGTGGAGATGCCGGCGCCAGTCAGCACGGCGACTCGGCTCACGCCCATGGCCCATGCGAATTCGTTGGTCACGAGGCCCGATGGTAGTGGGTTTTGATTCCACGACAACGAGTTATCCACAGGCGCGAGTTATCCACAGTCGAGGGTCGCCGTCGATCGTTCAACGGACTACCATCTGCTGACGTGGAGGTGCCGCGAGGAGCCCAACCACGACCACCGGGGAGGTCCACATGGATGATGACTCTGCCGGCGTCGACGTCATCATCGTCGGAGCCGGCCCCACTGGCCTCATGCTCGCCGGCGACCTCGCCGCCGCGGGCGTCGCCACGACAATCCTCGAGCGACGCACCCAGGAGTCCAACCTCACCCGCGCCTTCGGCGTGCACGCGCGCACTCTGGAACAGTTCGACGCGCGGGGCATCGCCGACGACCTTATCCGGACCGGCACGCCGATCAGCACATTCCGACTCTTCGGCCGCATCACCGTCGACTTCGGCACGCTGCCGAGCCGATTCCCCTTCCTGCTCGTGACCCCGCAATATGAGGTCGAAAGGATTCTGCGTGAACGCGCGCTGAGACTCGGAGCCACCCTCGTCACCGGCGCGGAGGTCCACGACGCGAGCCAGGATCCACACGGCGTGCGGGTTCGAACCACCGACGGCCAGGAATTTCGCGCCGCCTACGCGGTCGGAACCGACGGTGCGCACAGCCGGATTCGGCACGCTCTCAATCTTCCGTTTCCCGGAACATCGGTGGTGCGATCGTTGATGCTCGCCGACGTTCGGTTCGCGGACCCGCCCACCCAGGCGCTCGCGATCAACGCCGACGGTTCGGGATTCGCCCTCGTGGCACCGTTCGGTGACGGCTGGTTCCGCGTGATCGCGTGGGACCGGGCCAACCCGCAGCCCGATGACGTGCCGGTGACCTTCGACGAGATTCGTGGCGTGGTGCGGCGCATTCTCGGCACCGACTATGGCATGCGCGATCCTCGGTGGACGTCGCGTTTCCACTGCGACGAGCGGCAGGTGCCGCACTATCGGGTCGGACGGATCTTCCTCGCCGGCGACGCCGCGCACATTCATTCGCCGGCCGGCGGGCAGGGCATGAACACCGGCATCCAGGACGCGACGAATCTCAGCTGGCGGCTCGCCGCAGCGGTTCGTGGGTGGGCGCCCGACGGGCTGCTCGACGGCTATGAGTCGGAGCGGCATCCGGTCGGGCGGCTCGTGCTGCGGGCCAGCGGCGCCATCATCCGCGCGGCGATGGCGCGCCCACGTCTGGTGCGGGCCGCCCGCAACCTCATCGGTGGAACCCTGCTGTCCGTGTCGCCGATCGCGAACCGGATGATCGGCGTGGTCTCCGGCATCGGCATCTCCTATCCGCCCGGTCGGGGCGCGCATCGACTTGTGGGGCGGCGCGCGCCCGACGTGCCGACCATCGACGGATCGCGGCTCTACGAGGTGCTGCGAAGCGGCACGTTTGTGCTTCTCGGCCCGCCGGCCGTGGGTGCGATAGCGGCCCATTGGGCTCACCGGGTGCGCGTCGCGACTTCCGCCGACGCGGCGGCGCCGATCATGCTCGTGCGCCCTGACGGCTATGTCGCCTGGGCGGCAGACCTCGATGGCGTGCGGGCAGTGGCGGATGGTGACAGTGCCGAGCACAGCGAGCCCACGGGCCGTGGGTTCTCGGCGCGCGAAGAAGCCACAGTGCGTGAGGCGCTCATCGCCTGGTGCGGACCGGCCCGGACCGATCCGCCTGCGCACCGTCGAGATTCAGCCGTTTGAGCGCCAGCGCGTTGACCGCCACGATGAGGCTGGACCCCGACATCGCGAGCGCGGCGATCTCGGGACGCAGCACAAGGCCGAAGGTGGGGGCGAAGACGCCCGCCGCGATTGGCAGGGCGACGGCGTTATATCCGATCGCCCAGCCGAGGTTCTGGCGCACTTTGCGCAGGGTCGCCCGTCCGATGCGCAACGCGACGATGATGTCGAGCGGGTCCGATCTCATGAGAACGATGTCGGCGGTCTCGATGGCGACGTCGGTGCCGGCGCCGATCGCGACCCCGACGTCGGCGCTGGCGAGCGCCGGAGCGTCGTTGACCCCGTCGCCGACCATGGCGACGACGTGTCCGCTGGCCCTCAGCTTGACAACGGTGTCGGCCTTGTCGGCGGGGCGCACCTCGGCGATGACGGAGTCGACGCCGACCGTCGCGGCCACGCGGCGCGCGGTGGTGTGGCTGTCACCGGTGAGCATGACCACGTCGACGCCGAGTCGGCGCAGGCCGGCGACGGCTGCGGCGGAGGTTGGGCGGGGCGCGTCGGACGCGCCGAGCACTCCGACAGTCCGGCCGTCGACGGCGGCGATCATCGTGGTGCGCCCGTCGGCGGCCAAGCGCGTGATGTTTTCGGCCAGTGGCCCCAGCGAGATGTGTTCGCGGCGCAGCAACCGTTCGTTGCCGATCGCCACCCTGCGGTCGCCCACCCGCGCGATCGCGCCGTGGCCGGGAATGTTCTCGAACTCTCGAGCGGAGAGCAGTGGCGCACCGTGGGTGTTCGCATAGTTCACGACGGCCCGCGCGAGCGGATGTTCCGACTCTCGTTCCACCGCCGCCGCCACGGCGATCAGTTCCTCATCGGTAGTGCCCTCGGTGACGTCGGTGACCACGTCGGTGATCTCCGGCTCGCCCGTCGTCACCGTGCCGGTCTTGTCCATCACGACCACCCGCACCCGGGCGGCTGTCTCCAACGCCATCGCGTTCTTGAACAGGACTCCCCGGCGCGCGCCCAGACCCGTACCCACCATGATCGCGGTCGGTGTCGCGAGTCCGAGGGCGTCCGGGCAGGTGATGACGATGACCGTGATCGCGAAGAGCACCGCGGTGCTCACCGGTTCATCGGTCGCGAGCAGCCAGACCAGGAAGGTCACCGCACCGCCGGTCAGAGCCACGAGAACCAGCCAGAACGCGGCCCGGTCGGCGAGGCGTTGGCCCGGGGCTCGTGAGTTCTGCGCCTGCCGCACGAGGGCGACGATTTGGGCGAGGGTGGTCTGCGCGCCGACCCGGGTGGCTCGCACCCGCAGCGTGCCGTTGGCGTTGAGGGTCGCGCCGGTCACGGGGGAGCCGGGGCTCTTGGGGACGAGCGCGCTCTCCCCGGTGATCATGGATTCGTCGACTTCGCTCTCCCCGGCCTCCACCAGCCCGTCGACTGCGATCTTCGTTCCTGGGCGTACGAGTAGAAGGTCATCGACCTCGACGTCGGACGACGAGATCTCGACCGTCTCGTCCCCGCGCAACACGACGGCTCGGGGCGGCGAGAGATCGAGCAGCGCGCGCATCGCGTCGTTGGCCCCGCTTCTCGCCCGCATCTCCATCCAATGTCCTAACAGGACAAACGCGGCGAGCACGGTGACCGCCTCATAGAAGACTTCTCCGCCGCCGGTGAGGGTGACGACGGCCGAATAGAGCCAGCCGGCCCCCACGGCGACGGCGACGAGGACCATCATGTCGAGGGTGTGTGCCCGCAGGGCGGCGACCGCCCCGCGGAAGAAGATCGAGCAGGAGTAGAAGACGACGGGCAGGCTGAGCAGCAGGCCCCAGACGTCGGCGCGCAGGCCGAATGGCGTCGGCAGGTGCAGGCGAAGGACCTCGGTGCCGATCGACGACCAGGCGAGGACCGGGATGGAACAGATCGCCGCGACCAGGAACCGACGGCGCATGTCGGCGACCATCGGCGCCATCGTCGAGTCGTCGGCCGAGCCGTGTCCACCGTGTGGGTCGGCTTCCGGCACCGTGCCTCCTCTCCGCGATCGTGAGCATTGCGAGACCAGGTGTCGCTTCAGTGTCCTGTGTCAGTGTTGCGCGATACGCCGTACGCGGTGGGGGATTTATCGGGTTTGTCGCCCTGGTCGGCTTCTGCGTCGTCCCGCTTCGACCAGCGGAAGTTGGCTGATCATCGTCGATGTCGCTACAGTCGACGGGTGATGATCAGGTTCGCCGAGGAACGTGACTGGCAACATATCTGGCCGTTCTTCTCGCGCATCGTCGAGCAGGGCGAGACCTATGTCTACGCGCAAGATATGACCTCCGACGCCGCCCGTGACCTGTGGATGGAACGACCGCCCGGCGTCACTGTCGTCGCCGTCGACGGCGGAGTCGTGCTCGGCTCGGCGAAGGCCGGACCCAACCGGCCCGGCCGCGGCTCCCACGTCGCCACCGCGAGTTTCATGGTCGACCCGGCTTACCATGGTCGTGGCGTCGGGCGCGCCCTCGGCGAATATGCACTCGCCTGGGCCACCCGCGCCGGCTATCGATCGATGCAATTCAACGCGGTCGTCGAGACGAACACGACCGCGGTGCGGTTGTGGCAGTCCCTGGGATTCGAGATCATCGGTACGGTTCCGGAAGCGTTCGACCACCCCCACCACGGTTTTGTGGGGCTGCACGTGATGCATCAGAACCTCAACGGATAACAACCCGGGAGGCACGATGCGAGACTTCACCCGGGCCTCGCGCGGCCGTTGGTGCCCGACGTGCCCCGGACCAAATTTTCCGGTACGCCGATGAGCGGCTCACATGTCGACGCTGTGGAGTCGACTTCGTCTTCACTGCCGAGCAGCAGCGCCACTGGTACGTCGACCTGGGGCTTACTCAGGCGGCGAAACCGCCACGCCAATGCGCGGACTGCGGGCGCGACCGTGCGACGAAACGAGCCACACAGAACGCGCTCACCACGGCCATTGAATCAGTTCGTCGTCGCGACGACGACCCCGACGCGTTGCTCACCCTGAACTACGCGACCTCATCAGGCCGTATTCCGTGCCGGACACGAGATGCTGGGCGGCTCCTCACCATCGCATCATCCACGCATCGGCTGGGTCGCCGGCGGGTGCGGGCACGCTCGGCTGCGGGGACTCAGGTTGCGATTCGACCATGTCTGACTGCTCGACTCGAGGCGGCAGGGCGCGCCAGCGTTCAGTCGTGTCCCGACTGGTCACGTCTCGCTCATTCGAGTCCTGAGCCGACCGCACCCCGTCGGAACCGGACGGGGTCGCAGCGTCGTCGTTCGGTTCGTCCTGCTGTTGCGCGTCGTGCTCAGATCCGATCATGGTTGACCTCCTGTCGCCTGCCTTCAATTGTGCGCCGCAGGCGCCAGCCGACGCGACCCGTCGCACCGCGATCAACGGGGATCCGAGCAGGCAATACGCCGTGCTGCATGTGGCTCGGTAAAGCAGTTTGTAACCAGATCTGATAGCACCTCTTGTGTGGCACCCCTGGGCGGGGCGTTGTAATCCGTTGTCACGCGATGGCGGTGATGTCGCCGTCGTCGAAGTAGATGGCTTGGTGGAGTCGTCCGCCGAGGGCGGCGGCGAAGCGGGCGATGACGTCTTGGCCGGAGATTCTGCCTTGTTCGATTTGGGAGATGCGGCCTTTGGTGACGCCCATCCGGTCGGCGACTTGCTGTTGTGTTAGGCCGCGGGCGCGCCGGATTTCGGCGAGGCGGTGCCCGATAGCTTCGGCGAACAGTTCCTGCTTGCCGGCCTCGACGGCTTCCTCTCCGCCGGCGCGGGCGACGTGCTCGGCGCGGATGTCGGTCCAGCGTACGTAGCTGGTCACGGTTGGCCTCCCTCCTGCTGGGATCGTTCTTTCAGGTAGGTTTCGTAGCGTTGCTCGGCCAGCGGGATGGCTTGGTCGTACCAGGCGTTCCATTGTCCGGCTTTGTCTCCGGCGACGAGCAGGATGCTGGAGCGCCATGGATCAAAGACGAACAAGATCCTTACGCTGCCGGGGCGTAGTTCTTTGAGGTTGGCGATCGTGGAGCCATGGATGGTGTCGACCAGTGGCCGGCCCAGTCCCGGTCCGGCTTCGGCGAGGGCGTCAATTGCCTGCACCACACGGGCGTGGCTCCCGTCGTCCAAGCCGTCGATCCAGTCGCGAACCTCGTTAACGACGTAGATCTCCCATTGCTTACCTTCCACGAGTCCGAGTATAGCTTTTACTATACTCGGCGGGTTGCCCGCACCCACAATGATTTCAGGGCATTGCTGGCCCGCGTCGTGAGCGACTGCGATTGCCCATCACGGCTATCGACCCGGCGGCGGGGCGTTTTGGCTGCGTACCGCACGTCCCATCGACTGCGAGCCCGGTCTGACCACTCTGCGTCGATCCTCGGCATGAGTGCCAATAGCTCCGGTAGGGGCAGGTATCAAGGCTCGACCGTGGGTCAACCCGCGTCAGCGGGCCTTGGGCCTTGACACCGGACCCGGGCGGCGCCAAGACGTCGTAGCGCGAAACCCTTACGGCAAACCATGATCAGTTCCATGCGCGCTTCGTGACCGCCGTAGTGATCCCAGACGATCCCAGACGTACTATCGTTGGGATGAACGTCGAATAAGAATCAAGGAGCGGCGTATCGACCCAGGGACGCCAATTACTATCCAGATTTATGGCAGGGAGCAATTTCGATGCCTGCGGTTTACTCATCTGACCCTGACTTTCGCGTGTGTCAGATAGGATTCGATGTGCTTCTTGAGATTCAGGCAGAGGCGGAGGACCGAGGTTGGGCGACGCGGTGGAGCTCGGTGGACGCGCTCCGCCTTCAAGTCAAGGACAAGACAGTCGTTCTCCAACCGCTGTTGCGCGAGGAACGGGCGGGGGTTGCGGAAGTATACCGGTGTCTCGTGCTGTTCTCGCGCGCAGATGGCGGGGATGCTGGCGGAATCGCAACGATCGATGTTGATCCGGTCAGATTCGAGTCGCTCGCGCGACTCGACCGAGACCAGGACGTTCGTAAGGCATTTGTTCGAATGTTCGCTCTTGCGGCAGGCGGTATTTCGGCGGTCTCCAAGAAATAGTGACGACGGCCTCAGCTCAGCTCGACTTCAACCTGTGCGGATTGTTTCGAGTGCGGGCTCTTGTCGCGTTTGTTCTCCCGCCCGGTCGTGGCGCGCCTGATCGCACTGGAGCGCTAGCTGGCGGCGAACACCGGACGAGGCCGAGATGACCGTTTCTCGTCGGGTGGACCGGGGCCGGCCGGATCGGCGGACTGCTCAGCGTCTTCGCCGACTGATCCTTGCTACATTGACATCTATGGACGAGGACGGCTTCAACTTCGGTGCGGTCGGTGCCATCGTCGCCGGACTCACCGTCGTAGTGGTGATCGTGGCGGGGATCGTCAACGCAGTGGGCGGTTCCGACGATCGGCCGAGCGCCGCGTCGACCACCCCGGCGGTCAGCGGGACCGCCTCCGGCGCGGAGCAGACCCCCGGGGACGATGAGGACGATGCGGCGGTCGCCTCGTCGAGTCCGTCGCCGGGTGCGCCGGCCGGCACCAATCCGCCTGGCCAGTCGGTCAACGGCCCGGGTGCCCCGCAGCCCCGGCCCACGAGCACCCGGACGACGTCGTCGCCCCGCCCCAAGCCCACGACACCGACGACCAAACCGCCAGTCACCCATCCGTCGCCGACGGTATATGTCCACTGTGAACCTCGCTCGTCGCAGTATTACTGCGTCGCGTCGCTCAGTGCTGGCTTGGGAACCCTGCGGTGGCGGGTCAACGGGTCGCCGCAGGCGGCGTTCGACGACCAGTTGACTCTCGCCACGGGCTGCTCATATCCCAACAACGCGGGCATCAGCGTCGAATACGTCGACCCATATGGGGGCAAAGCGACGGGCGGGGCCTACGCGATGTGCCGATAGGCGTGGCCGGTCACTCCTGGCGCAGATAACGCGCGATCCCGGTCGTGAGCAGGTCGTCATCGCCGGCCAGGGCGGCACGTTCGGCGAGCAGTTCCCAGAAGGCTCCCTCACCGTATTCGCCGGCGTACCAGCGGTGGAATTGCAGTTGACCGCTCACCACCCGGATCTCGTCGAGATAGCCGCCGGCGTTCCAGTTGAAGGCGAAACCGTGCACGTCGTCGACGAGTGCGGCGACGCGACGAAGCGCGCAGTGCAACGCGAATCCGGGGAAGTTCTGCTTGTCGGCGCTCATATACAGCACAAACTCGTCGGGCACCTCGTCGGTGAATCTGAAGTCTGGCCGTCCGCTCACCGCGCCGTTGGTGTCCGCAAAGCTGAGGTCGATGTTCAGGTCGTAGGCGGCCTGGCGACACTCCGACCGGACCGGAAAGGCGATCCGATATGGATCGAAGGCGGGCCTCACCGCGAACGCGTTCAACGCGTGGCAACCAGCCCAGGGCCGCTTGTATGGCTCAGGCTGGCGGATGGCGTCAAGCTCCGGATCGTGGCGATAGCGGTCGGCGAGCCTCGCCTGTCCGTCGTGGATCGCCGTTGACAGGACCTCGCGTGCCAACGTCGACGCGCCGGCCGCCGCGAGCACGCAGGCCAGATCGTAGTTTCCGGTCGGATGATAAGGCTCCCGCGACAGGGCATCGTGAAACGCTTGAATCGAGGCGAGGTGGTCGTCGTAGCGAGACCGGGCGAACGCCCGCACCAGCAGCCGATCGACGAGTGGCATCTGCGCGGTGAGCGTCGCGTACAGGCCGAAGGCTTCGGACCGCCCGCACAGCCGCAGTCGCAGTGTCGCCAACTCGTGGCGGGCGACCCGGCCCTCCTCGAGGTCATCGTCCGGCATGACCGCAGGCAGCGCCAATCCGCGATCGCACGCGTCGCGCGCGGCGTCATCGTCGGCCGCGAGGTCGCGATAGACGAGTGCGAGGTCCCGCGCGGTCACGATGTCGGGTTCCTCGGTGAACGCCCGCTCCAACGCGGCGATCACCTCCGGCAACCGGCCATCGGCATCGTCGTCGAGGGTCACGACGTTGCCCGATTGTCCGGGTTGGTGGAGCGGGCCAGCCCCCGGGCTAACGTTGCCCGCGGCACCAGTCGGGTCAACGCGGCCAACGTCGCGTTGCGTCTGCCACAGACCACACTGGACTTTCCGCGAGCCATGGCCCGCAGCGCGATGCTCACCACCTGGTCGGGGGTCTGCATCGCGCCGACCGCTGCGTCGCGGCCCACCTCGTCGAAGAATTCGGTCGCGGTCGCCCCCGGACACAAGGCGAAGATCTCCACCCCACTGCCGTGATTTTCGGCCCGCACCGCCTCGGTGAATGACAACACGAACGCCTTCGCCGCCCCATAGACCGCCCAGAACGGCACCGGCTGAAACGATGCCGTCGACCCGACGTTGATCACGCAACCACGACGGCGTTCCAGCATGTTGGGCAGGAATGCCCGAGTCAGGTCGACGAGTGAGGTCACGTTCACCGCGATCATCTCGCGGGCCCGGGCGGCGTCGTTGACGGCGAACGGGGCATATGCGTCGACAAAACCGGCGTTGTTGATCAGCCCATCCACTGTCAGGCCCGCGTTTTCGACTCGCGTGACCAGCGTGTCGACTGAACCCGGCTTCGCCAAGTCCATCGGCAGCACCGTCACCTGCACCCCATGCTCGGCGCGCAGATCGCCGGCGAGCGAGGTGAGTGCGTTTTCTCGGCGGGCGACGAGGATGAGATTCGCCCCGTCGGCGGCCAGTCGCCGGGCGAACGCCTCCCCAATGCCCGACGACGCGCCAGTGATGAGCACGGTCGAGTCGAGCCACCGCACGGCCGTCTCCTCTCGTCGCGCGCACGTCCAACCGGGCGCGGTCCCCATAGTGTGATCGGCCCCGACGCACGCCGGCCAGTGAGGAAATCCTATCCCGCCACAGTCCCTTCAAAAGATCAACCCATGGGGGGTACGGGTGACCCCGCGCACCGTCGTGACAAAGCCGCACCCAGGGGTTTCGGGGGACAACCCCTGATGCGGGTCCGGGGTGCGCCGGCCATCCTGGTCGCGACCCGCCTGACCCGTCCACCACGCTGCCAGCCCCGCCACCGATGTCAGAGGAGTCGGCTAACATCCCCGCACCGGGCATCACCTCGACCGCCCGCGTCCGTGGGGAGAGTTGTCATGAGCGAGCCGGTCACGCCCGAGGCGACCGACACCGAGTTCCCATTCCCGTTCTTCGGTGCCGGCGACGCCGACTATTTCGAATGGGCGTCGGTGAGCGTGCTCTTCACCCGAGCCCCCACCCAAGCCGAACGCGACGCGATCATCGCCACGATCCCCAAACCCATCGGCGACCCCTCGTGGCACGGGGCGATCCTGCATGTCGGCAGCGAGCAAGACGTGCATCTGTGGATCGCCGAGGCCTATCAGAGCGAGTTCGAGATCGCCGCGGTGTTCGAGACCATCCGCCACCCCCGCGAATTCTTCGCCAGCGCAGAAGCCGTCAACCAGTTCAACGCCGACATCGAGGCGTGGCTGCGCCGCGCTCACGACCTGTGCCCGATCCTGCTCGCCTATCGCATGCCCGACTGGGAAGCCGGCGGCACTGAGTTCTCCCCATGGCACGAGTGGAGCCTGCGCCACCTGCCCACCATCGCCACGGTCATGACGACGCTCGCCGCCACCGACCGGCCGAAGGGCCTGCGTAGTCTGGTCAAGGGCGTCACCACGATGGCCGAGTCGGAGCGGGTCGACGTACCGGAAGAGATCAAAGATATCGTCGCGCCCGCGTGGCGAGCAGCCATAGCACTCAACGCGGGCGACTCCGCGGAGTTCATGCGACTCGTCGGCGATGAGCCGGATCGGTTCATGCTCAAGGACCTCGCGCGATATGCGACCGCATGCAGCGACGCCGGGTGGCAGCCCGAGGCCCTGCACACGATGCTGCAGGTCGCGCGGCGGGAGTTGGCACGACCGAAGGTGCCGCGCACGTTCGTGATGGCGGCCGCCATCGCCGCCGCGGACGCCGCCGATGGGCCATTTGCGCAACTTGCTGGAGAGGTGAGTCTGCTCGCAGCTCCACACGTCGCCGACAACGTGAGCCTAACCGTGCAACTCAGCCAGAAGACGCACCGTCTGTTGGCGGCCCGTCGTTACGCGTCGGCGATGATGCTCTTCGATGCCATTGTGGATAGCGAGTCACCAGACCTCACCATCTATGCCAATGCCTTGTACGCCGTGCAAGCCGACAACAGCGGCCTCGGGGTGCAGCCGGAGCGGGCCCGTCGTTATCTCGACGCGTGTCTGCCCTATGGGCCCCGCAATCCGGGGGTGTTCATCAACGCGGCCTGCGTGTGGATCGAGCTGGGCGAGGTCGAGCAGAGCTTGGAGTGCCTGCGTCAGGCCGCCGATCTCGACCACCCGATGGCCGCGACCCTGATCGACGATCCAATGTTCGCCTCTGTCGCCGGAGATCCCCGGTTTCGCGCGATCACCGAGGCCGCCCGCGCTCGAGGTAATCAGTCCGCTGCCGAGCCGGCCTGACCGGTCCCGTGTCCTGCTTTCGGAGCGAGGCCGGGCGCCGCGATCGTTGTCGGTAGCGGACTGTATGGTTCGGCACGTTCCATACAGGTTCACGCATCTGTTGATGCGGTGAGGAGGCGATGACGGTGCGCAGTGGCATGGGCAGAATGCTCGCGTGGTCGGTGCTTAGCGTGGCACTTCTGGCGATTCCCTTCACGCTAGTGTCGTGGACATCCAATCCGAACGATCCGGAAGCCACGATCGGCGTCATCGAGACGAAAGAACATCAGGACGCGCACACCGAGGAGCGATATCAGGGCGGCAACCGGCGGCAACCGGGCCGCTCGAGGACGGTTGAGGTGTCCGAGGGTTATGTCTTTGGCATCACAGTCGAGGGGCAGGACGAGCCGGTCACCTATTCGCTGGACCTCAAGGAGGGTGAGCCGTTCGTTGTCGGCCAGCGGGTGCGGGTGATCTATATCGAGCAGGGGTGGGGTCCGTTCGGGAGCTCGATCGACGTCGTCGGCTTGGAAGTCGCTGGAGAACCCCACGCCCGAGTTGACGGCGAAAGCTGTGCCCTCCCGACGCTGACAACCCTGTGATGCATTGACAGTCCTGTGATGCACTGACTGCCAGCGATCGTGCTCGGTTACCGTGTCGTGTTTTACACGTCGTGGCATGAAAAACACGACACAATCATCGGCCACGTCGACGGCGAATCCGTCATGAGGGAGACGCGTGGCGCATCCTGTCGAGCAGGTCACGGACCTCGACAACGGATTGATCGGCGGCGCCGTGCCGATGACTGAGCTCGGCGAGCAGCTGATCGAGCGTCGTCACCGCCTCGTCTCGCTGCCCGGCTCCGAGCTGCAGCAGACCGAGTTGCCGGCGGATGTCCAGAGTTCGCGGATCGCTCGCCCCGAAGACGCGGCTGTGATCGTGCAACAGTTCGTCGAGTTGCCGCAACGCGACACCGCTATCGCCGACGAGGGCATGACAGGTCGCTTCGCGCAGTCGACACCGCAGAACCGCGTCATCGTCAGCTCCGTGTCGGGTGACGAGACCGGCGACTGCGGCCCGATAGTCGGGGGCCGCGCTGCGATAGTCGCCGGCGTCGAAGCGCGCGTCGGCGAGCGCCAAGCGGAGCTCGACCACCTCAGACGATTCGGGACCGAGCCCGCGAGACGCGGCGTCGACGGCTTCGGCGAGCACTGATGCGGCTTGGCTGAACCGTGACTGGGCGATCAACGCCGCCGCCTCAGCCCGGACGGGCTTCAGCCTGCCAGAATCCCACTGAGGTGCTGTTGTCGCACGCGCGCCACCGCCGCCGGCCGTCGAGGAGTTCCCGGCATTGCCGGCCAGCGCGGACGATGCAGAGCCAGCGGCCGACTGAGAAGCGGACGCGTCCGAGCCAGACGCCGAGCCCGAGTCAGACGACGAGCCCGTCGCGCCAGACGCCGAGCCCGGCTCCGCGCTCGCCGGGCGCGGCGCGGCGTCGGCGAAGACCCGGCTCAGCACCGAGGCATACATGCGCACGGGACTGGTCTCGTCGCGTGGGCGCAGCGCCCCGGAGAGCGGCCCGAGCTGACCGACGTGGGGGAGCAGCCGGTCGAACACGACTTCGGCGCTGGCGGGACGGTCCTCGGGGCGTTTTTCGAGCAGTTCCAACACAAGCTGGTCAAGGTCGACTGGCACGTCAGGACGCACGCCGCGCAGAGCGCGGGGCGGTTCGCTGACCTGCCGGCTCATGACCGAATAGGACGTGGAGCCGGTGAACAGTGGCGCGCCGGCGATGAGTTCATAGAGGGTGCAGCCCAGGGCATAGAGGTCGGTGTGCGGGCCACTGACCTCGGCGACGATCTGTTCGGGGGCCATGTATTGCGGAGTTCCGATGGGCTGCCCCGATTGGGTGATCGTGGAGAAGTCGGGAAGGGTGGGGGCGGCTGCGAGGCCGAAGTCGAGCACTTTGACGCCACCGTCGGCTTCGAGGATCACGTTGCTCGGTTTGAGGTCGCGGTGCACGAGGCTGGCCCGGTGGGCGACGGCGAGCACCGAGCAGATCTGCGCGGCGATGGCGGCGGCCCACCCGATGGGCAGCGCGCCTTGTTCGGCGGAGAGGTCGCTGAGGCTGATGCCTCTGATGCGTTGCATCACCAGAAACGGCCGCCCCTCGTGTGTGCCCACGTCATAGACGGCGGGCACACCGGGGTGTTGCAAGCGGGCGGTGATTCGCGACTCCCGCACGAATCGTCGTACGAAATCTTGATCAGTCCCGTGACCGGGGAAGCGGATGAATTTCACCGCGATTTCGCGGTCGAGTTTGGTGTCGCGGCCTCCCCAGACCTCGCCCATGCCGCCGCGTCCGATGGGCAGGTCTTCCAGCTCATAGCGGTCGTTGATCAGCGTCCGCTTGGTCACGTGTGGTCCTCCCGCGATCTGATCGAAAGCCCCGGTCGAAAGCCCAGCCGAAGGCAACGATAGTGGCTGCGGTGCGGTGGCTCTAGGCTCCAATGGCTCCAGAGTCGTGGTGACTTTAGGGGCCGGGGCGCAGCCGGGCCAGCACGCCGCAGGTCATGAGTTCGGTGATGTGTTCGGCGGCGCGCCGCGGCGCGCCGCCCCCGTGCACGAGCAGGCCCGCTTCGAGGTTCTTGCCGACGCCTGACTGGGTCAGGTTGGCGCTGGAGATGAGCATCACCCGCCGGTCGGCGACGGCGAGTTTGGCGTGCATCTTCGCTTGGCCGGCGCTGCGGTGGGACACCGGCCAGTGCCACAGGTCGACTCCGGGGAGGCTGGCGAACGCGGCGGCCGGTTCGGCCCCGCTGAGGGCGCTGCCGGCTCCGCCGAGGGTCTCGACCACCACGTTGATCACGACGCCCCGGGCCGCGGCGGCGGCCAGCCCGGCGAGCAGCGGCGCATAGGGTTTCGCGGAATAGGTCATGAGGAGCAGTTCCCGGTCGGCTTCGGCGATGACGTCGACGAGCACTTGGGCGGTGGCGCGGATCGGCACGTGGTGGGTGCTCGGCCCGGTCCACACGGGTTCGACCCGCACGGCGGCGACCTGCCGGCTGTGTCCGGCGGCGACGCCGCGCAGATAGGCGGCGGCGACGTCGGGGCGCACGCCGTCGGCGTCCCGGGCCGCGAGCACGGCCCGCGCGGCGTCGGCGAAACCCGGCACCGGCAGTGCTTGCAGCGCCGCGTGGTCCGGCCACCCGTCGTCGATTCGGTCGGCGAGCACCATGATGGGCTGCGCGCCCACCGTTGTGACGGCCGCCTCGACGGCGGCGGTGAAGATCGGGGCCCAGATCATCGTGAGTGTGCGGGGAAGAGCGCGAGGTCGGGGTCGTCGATCGGCACGACGAACCGTCGGTCGAGGAACCGGTTGCCGCGCTCGCAGGTGGTCTCCGAGACGAAGAGGCAGACGTGGCAGGCGGCTCCGTGCAGCGAGTCGTCGAGGTCGCGGGGCATGCGTTCGGCGCAGAGCGGGTCTGATGAGCAGTGTCGCGCGTCGGCGAGGGCACGTCGGGTGATGCGGGTGAGCGGTTGGTGTTCGGCGAGGGAGACGAGCCCGCCGAGGGTGCCTTCGGCGTCGGGCACGGCGGTGTAGATGAGGATTCCCGCGCGCGGGTCGCCGTCGACGGTGCTGTAGATGCGTTCGGCGAGGCTCGCCGGGCTATATCCGCACTCCAGCGCGATGGTGCGGATGAGCAGGTGTGACAGGGTGTGCAGCGCGATATAGCGCGCCCCTGGCCACCGATACATCCGGTCATAGGGCTCAGCGAGCCGTCCGGAGCGACGGTTGTCACGAAATCGCCCGTACGCTTCGCGGTGTTCGGCCACGATCGGCGACTGCGCCACTCGTTTTTCCCACGCGGTGAGCAGGTCTTCGGGCAGGCGCAGGAAGATTCCCTCACCGCGAACCTCGCTCGCGGGCACCCAGGTGGCGGCGTCACGGGACAGGGGCGCCCGCGCGACGAGGGTCGGGTCGTCGGGGTCGGGGGCGTCGAGTCGGGTGAAGCCGACGAGTGCCCGCACTTCCCGCAGCCGTTCGGCGTGGACGACGTCGGCATAGACGCCCTCGAGCGCGGCGGGCACGCCGGCGGGGTCGCGGCGCACGGTGAAGTCGCTGGTCGGGTCGGGCAGTGTCGGCGCGGAGAAGACCTCCCACTCGGGGGTGCGCAGGTCGGGATAGCCGTCGTCGGTCTTCGCGCCACCGGTGGCGCGGCGCAGTTCGATGGCGGCCCACAGGTCGTCGTCGTTCCAGGACTCAAAGTCCTTGTACGCGGGGGCGACTGTGCGCAGATAAGGCAGCATGGCTTTGGACGGGGCGTCCTCCAGCGCCGCCCACTGTTGTTCCACTTTGGACTGCAGTTCGCTGGCTCCGCTGCGGGGCACGGCGAGCGCCGAGAGGGTCTGCGCGAACCACTGGTTGGAGGCGCCGACGACGAGCATCTTCACCTCGGCCCCGGCGCAGCCGTGGGGCTCGAAGTCGCCGAGGTGCGCCCGGCGCCCCCGACAGCGGGGCAGATTCTCCCAGCCGCGCAGGCCGAAGACCTCCCGCATGTTGCGGCGCTGGCTGCAGCTCAGGCACTTGATCTCGACGTTGGCGCCGAGGTTGCCGCCCCGGTCGTCCATGCGCAGGCGGGGGTGGCTGGCGTTGGGGCAGGGCGCGCCCTTGTGCACGAACTGGGGATAGGGGAAGTCGTCGAGGTGTCCGGCGGTGCAGGCGAGCACGAACCGGGCGGCGACGGCGAGTGGTTTTCGTCTGCTGCGGGTCCGGGAGCAGTTGGTGTGGAAGAACCGCGCCTCGTGGGGTTTGCGCGCCTTGAAGTTGTCGAAGCCGAAGACGCCGCCGTCGATGGGGGCGAGTTCGTCGCAGGCGGTGCAGCGCAGCCACGCGGGAAACGGGATGACGGGCACGCCGATGCGTCCGGCCGGCCCGCTCGGGTCGCGGTCGGCGCCGGCCATCCACGGGGCGGGGCGCAGCTCCCGCACGTCGCGTTCGCCGAGCGCGTGGATCGCGGCGATGAGTCGGGGTTCGGCGATCGGTTGCCAGTCGGGGATCTGGGAATAGTTCCAGTCGTCGAGCCCCCGCACGAGGGTCGACATGTTGGGCAGGTCGACGAGTGCCCCGACCCCTGTCGTATACATCAGGTGGCTCGGCCGTACGGTGCCGACTCGGCGGAAATAGTCGCTGGTGGCCATCAGACGCCCTTTCCGCTGGCTGCAGGCGCGCTCGACTCGCCCAGTTCGTCGCCGTCGGGCAGGTCCTCGTCGGCGGCCGGGCTCTGACCCGGGGGTCCGAAGGCCCAGGCCGGCGCCCCATAGGTCGCGTGGAAGATCTCCCCACCGCCGGGCACCAGCAGGTTGATCTCGTTTTCGGTCTCCCGCATCGACATGCCGACGGTCAGGTCGCCCCACGGGCCGCCGACCGCCTGTTCGAGCAGGCCGACGAGTCGCTGTTGGCGAAAGGTGCCGTCGGCATATCCGAGGCGCGCCGACCCGGTCTTCGCCAGGTTCCACTTGTCCTTGAGCACGGTGAGCCGTTGGTCGAGATAGGACCGTCCGCGTTCGCCGCCGATCGATCTCGGCACGGGCCAGCATCCGCGCGATGATCCGGTTGACCGGTTCGTCGTCGAGCGGCACGTCGTGCGCGTCGACGTTGCGCGAATAGGCCTCTTCGGCGTTGCGCACGGCGGCGACGAAGGTCGCCGCCGTGCCCCGGTCGAGGGCCCGGCGGGTGAATGGGGTGACCGACAGCGCCTCGACCTGACGATAGAAGGTGGCGTGATAGTGCTCGAAGTCCTCATAGTGGGCGAGGTCGCGGGGACGGGTCCAGCTATAGAGGGTGACGACGAGGCCGGGTCGGGCCGCGTCGCGGCCGACCCGCGACGATGCCTGGATATATTCGGCGGTGTTCTTCGGCTGCCCGGTGACGACCATGAGGCCGAATCGCGACACGTCCACGCCGACCTGCAGCATCGAGGTGGCGAGCACCGCGTCGACCGGCACCCGGTCGCCCCGCGCCCGGTCATAGAAGCGTTGCGCCACCGGATGCATGGGCGGCCGCGTGCTCGATGACGTCTTCGAGGCCGACATGACCCGCCGGGCCTCGTCGGCGATGGCGCGTTTGCGGGCGCTGGTGTCGAGCTCCGGGTCGAATCCGACCTCGAGGCGGTTGAGCACGTCGCTGATGTCGGCCGACGAGATCCGGGAGGTGAGCTCCTGCACGGTGAGCATGCCGGTGGTGGTGACGATCCGGTTGGCGAGGTCTTTGCGTTGCCCGTGGGTGCGCACCCGGGTGGTGACCTGGTCGTCGAGATAGCGACGCATGCCGGCGAGCTCGCGGGTGGCGTTGAAATAGCCGACCGTTGTCAGATAAGGATCGGCGGGTGACCCGTACCGGTCAAAAAGGGTTTGCCCGGCGAGCAGCAGGATCTCGGCGAGGCGGATCTCGGCGGCCTTGAATCGCACCCCGTGCGCGCAGACCCCCAGATAGCGGCGGCCGGGGTGTTCGGGTGTGATCGGCACTTGCCGGCTGAAGAAGGTGTCGGTGATGTCGGTGACCGGGGGCGGGAAGACGGCGAGGCCTTTGCCGAAGACGCCGAGCACCTGGCTGGCGGCGCGTTTCGTGGTCGCGGTCGACGCGACGATCTTCGGTCCGGTCTCGGTGCCGGCGGGGGTGACCCACGTGCAGAGTTCGTCGACGGCGGCTTCGAAGAGCCCGACGGTGGTGCCGAGCGCCCCGGAGATGAGGTGCAGCTCGTCCTGAATGATGAGGTCGGGTGGCCGCAGGCGGATCACCGGTTGGCTGGTGACCGCGTCCCATCGGCCTTTGGCGTTGTGTCGGGCCGCCGCAGGTGGTTCGGGCGTCGAGGTCGTCGTGGCGATATCCGTGCCGTGGGCATCGCTGCTGAACCCGGCCGAAGAGCATGCCGGCGAAGCCCCGCCACGGCAGTTGCGCGAACTTGTCGACGGTGGCGATGACGAGGCTCGGCAGGAGGCGATAGATCTCCTCGTCGACGGTGAGGATCGGCAGCCCCTCCGGCGACATGGTCCGCGAGAATGGGCAGGCGTTGGCTCCTTCGGCTTCGGGGCAGAAGAGCAGCACCCGCCGCAGGTCGCGGTCGACGTGCAGGTCGCGGTGGGCGCGCAGTCTCGCCCCGCACCACGGGCAGGCGAGGGTCTGCAACACGTTGGTGCGTTTACCTTCGCCGGCGTCGCGGGCCTCGGCGACCTGGTCGGCGGCTTCGTCGAACCAGTTGGGGGAGACCCCGCCACCGACCCACAGGCCGATGCGGAACGGTTCCTCGCCCCACATGATCGGGTCGGCGCGTCGCAGCATCTCGGCGGCGCAGACAAGCGCGGCAGCCCGCTGAAACTGTTGCGCGGTGAGCAACCGCAACGTATATCGCATGAGCACCGCCACACCGGCGTCGCCGTCGCGAGCGTGCGCGCCGGTGCCGACAACCATCTGCAACCGGCGGATCGCGAAGGTGAAGGCCGTCAACCCCAGATAGGCCTCGGTTTTGCCGCCGCCGGTGGGAAAGAAGAGCAGGTCGACGGTCGCGGTGTGATCGGCGGCGCGTTCGGCGTGCGCCGGGTCGGTCAACGCCGGCAGGTTGAGCAGCACGAAGGCGAGCTGAAACGGCCGCCAGGACGCGGCCGACACCCCCGTCGCCGCCACCAGCGCCTGAGCGTCCACATAAGACAAACCGTCGCGTTCGCGCAGCCTTCCGATCTCCGTGTGACGGCGCTGGGTGGCCATCGCCCAGTTGGCGAACTGGAACGCGGCGACCGCCTGTGTGTGGCCCGGCGTGGTGGGGTCGGTGAGCAAGTCAACGCCGGCCCGGATGCGGTCGGCGACCTGCCGGGCCTTGAAGACGGCCGTCTCGGCGGCGGGACGCAGCCCGGCGGGCAGGCCGGCGATCTCCGCCTCACGCTGGTCCAACCACGCGGCGTAACCCTCGGCGAGGGGTGCGAGGCCGACGCGCAGCACGGCCGAGTCGGCGGCGGCGAGCGCGTCCATCGACAGTTGCACGGCGGCGAGGGCGGTGCCGTCACCGACCGGCGCGACGGTGTCGGGCACGTCGAAGGCGGGCAACCATCGGGTCTGCAACCGGTGGGCGTTTCGATCCCCGTCGCGCACGTCGGCGTGCACGGCGATGTTGCGCCCCACGGCATAACGCCGCCGTTGCCGATAAAGCAGCCGCAGGTGTTGGTCTTCCGGGTCGTCGTCGACGCCGCCCGGCGTGTCCAACGGGTCGGCGACGGGCAGGAACACGGCCGCCGTGCCGTCGAGCGCGGTCACCGTCAACTCACACTGAAACAGCCACGCGGTGTCGGCGTTGGTCTCCGGCTCGTCTTGCGCGTTGACCAACGCGAGTTGCACGATCCGCTGCCCGGGCCTCGGCCGCACGTCAACCGCCAGCCGCACCCCCGGCGCGTCCGGGTCGGCCGTGGTGAGGCCGATCCGACACGACTCGGGCCCGTCGAGCCTGACTTCTTCCTCGTACGCCACAGGTTCGCGCACCCACACCGTGCGGCTCTTGCCCTCGTCGTCGGTGGTCTGATGTTTGCGATAGTGCCCCCAGCGCGCGGTGACCGCGAGGGCGCCGGTGTCACCGGGCACCGTGAACGTCAACCCCATCGACGACGCCCACAGGTGGCCGGCGGTCTGCGGGGTGACGACGTCGGGCAGGTCACCTTCGGAGCCGTCGCCGTGCACGGTGGCCTCGAGGTCGGGCAACTGGTTGACCCGCCGCCGCACCCGGGCCGTGTCGTGTCGAGGGCCCAACATGCCCACGAGATAACGTTCCCTCGGCCCCATGGCGCGCGGCGCGAACTCTTCGCGCTCCCCGCCCCACGGGCCGAGCAGGTCCCGCCCGATCAACGCTTCGAGCTCGTCGCGCACCTGGTGCGAGGTCGCCGGCGCGAAGACCTGCGACCCCAGTCCGCCTTCACCGTCGGTCACGTCATGCCCCCTTGAGATCGCCAGCTTCTAGCATCGCCAGCTTCTAGAACAATGCCGGTTCGTCGCCGCTCGCCTCAGCGGTTCGGGTGGGTTTCTTCTTCTTGTCGTGCAGTCCCGCCGCGACTTCGGCGGCGTGACGCTCGTGGTTGAGCTCCAGCAGCCGGTCGAGCACTTCCCGCCGGACGGTCGGCCCGATGGTGAACCGGGTCTCCCGCCCCAGGTCGTGGAAACCGTGGTCGAGGCCCTGCTCGATGAGGTCCGTCCAGCCGTAGGCCCGACACACCGACTCATCGATCTCTTGGTGGATGTTTCGCAACTCCGCGATGTCACCGTCGTGGCAGGTCGGGCTATGAACCAAGTTGTACGTGGCAGTGAGGCCCGACTGGCGCGCCAACATGATCTCCCGCCGACGCACGTCCAGACGGTCACCGAGTCGCCGCATCTCGTCCGTCAACTCCGGTAACGCCAACGTCTCAAACACGTCAGTCGGCGCGTAGTTGAGATCCGTCTTCAAAGTCGAGCTGAATCTGAGTGCCCACCAATAGTGGGCGGCAGACGAAAGCATTGCGAGCATCGCTGTGTCATCAGTGGCGAATACGACTATTCGTTCGCTGATCACCTGTCCAGTCGGGATCATCACCGGCACGACGGTCTTGCTAACGCGCGTGAGCGCAATGACCCGCTCCAACCCCTCAATCGCGGATCGAAGGCCCGGAGCAAGCTTTTCGAATTGCCACCACCTTTCGCGCGTGGCGCTCTTAGAATCTGGAAGCCGATCCCGGGTTGGCTTTACCAGTTTGCGCACATGGTCCAAACAATCCGGATATTCGGACGCTTTGGCAAGCGTCCAGTCCTGGAAATCGATAATCCACCGACTTGCTGACAAATCCGGGCTCGAGTTTAGATCTTGCCCATTTAGATACCGATAGAGCACATGAGTATTCCGCTCATCGCGCCCAATAAGCTCCTTGGATTCCTCGTCTGACATTGCGAATCCGATGCCGTTTACGAGATTGCCAATGAAAGCAATTCTGGCGCTACCCCTTAGTCGCGCGGAATGCCCACTGTTACGAAATTTTGGGTCCAGTGTCGAGTCAACGTCGATGACTGCGACTCCGTCTGCCAGTCGTTGCGCATCTTTGCCAAGCGAGTCGCGGCTCGTCCAGATCGCGCAATATTCGAGCACCGCCGACTTCGACGGCCAGGGTCGACTTTTGACCGACTGTCGGATAACAACGCCGCCTGCTAGAAGTTGGTCGAGGCCCACCTCGCGGGTGTCGCCTTGGGCCAAGGTGTTCGTTGCGATCAGGCCGGCCTGGCCGGTCGCGTTAAGCAGGTCGTGCGCGCGCAGCACGAAATAGGCGACCAAATCGGCGTTTCCTCGTGCGCCTCGGGCTACACAGTTGATCAGATATTCACGATACGCAGTTCCGACCGAGCCGCTAACCTTCTTGCCGCCGAGGAAGGGCGGGTTGCCGATGATGGCGTCGAAGCCGCCTCTCTCGAAGACCTCGGGGAACACCAGCGGCCAGTGCAGCGGCTGCCGTGCGAACGATCCGGGCACCTGGTCGACGGCGAGCCAGGCCCGGCGCTGAGTCTCGGCCTTCTCCTTGTCCTCCAGCGATCCCGAGAGGGCGAGCCGCGATTGGTTCGCGGCCGCGAGTGAGCCGTCTCGCATGCCCTGCTCGCCCCGCTTGGCGTTGGCGAGCGCGGCGCCCACGGTCAGGTCGGCGAGGAATCTGGCCTGCGTCGTCCGCTCGATCGAGTCGTCGAGCAGGTGGCGCTTCTCGTCCTGCGCCAGCAACGGATCGTCGTCATCGGCGATCTCCGCGATGCCCCGACGGATGTCGGCCACCTCGGCGACCAGTTCGCGCACCCCGGCGGTGAAGTCGAGCAGGCCACCCTCGTGAATCTCGCGACCCTTCGCGGGGTCGAGGTGCATGTGTTCCAACTGGTCGAGCGAGGTGATGCCGAGCAGCGTGTCACCGGAGGCCAGGCGGTCGTCGAGGAAGGTGAACGGCAGCTTCGGGTCCATCGAGACCAGCCACAGTGACAGTTTCGCCATCTCGACGGCCATCGGGTTGATGTCCACGCCATAGAGGCAGTGTTCGATGATGGCGCGCCGGGCCCTGATCACCACCGGGTCGTCGTCGGCGTCGGCCGGGCGGTCGTCGGCGGTCGCCTGATAGGCGCGCGCCTGCGCGTCGCCCTCACGCGACCAGGCGTCGATGAGGTGTCCGGCGAGATAGCGGGCCGCCGCGACGAGGAACGCGGCCGACCCCATCGCGATGTCGGCGACCGTGAGCGACAGGATCTCGGCACTGGACTTGGGTCGCCACTGGGCCGTGTCGGCGGTCTGCAGCGGCCCTGGGGCGTACACCAAAGGTTCTAAAGCTCCCTCGACGACCTCCTCGGCGAGTTCGCGCGGCGTGTAGTGCGTGCCGGTGTTCTTGCGCAACCGCGACTCGGTGACATAGAGCCCGCCGGGCAGGATCACCATCGGCAGGCCACGCAGGTCGTCGCGGATCACACCGATGAACGGCAGCAGCGACTCGGCCATCGGATAGTCGCCGTTGGTGACGGCGAGCAGCCGCCTGCGGGCCTCCTCCCGCGCGGTGTCATCGGGCGGGGCGAGGCGTTTGGCCAGCGCGGCGGCCGAGCCGATCTTCGAATCCTTGTATTTCTCGGCGAGCAGGTCAGCCAGGCCCGCCACGTCGACAGCCTTGTCGGCCAAGTCCCGCAGGGTGCTCAGCGGCACCTCGTCTTCGAGGCCCACCTTGCCGATGAGGCCGACCGTCACGTCGTGCGCGCGCAGCCCCTCAAACGACAGCAGGCCCTCATAGACATAGCCGATCTGCTCGACGTCGAGGGTCTTGAAGCTGAGAGTGCGGCGCTCCCGCGCCTTGCCAGAACCAATCTCAACATATTGTACGGATTGCAGCACATGCAGCACAGTCCGGTCGTCCACAGTGGTCGGCAACCACGGGTGTTCCGCCGGGTCGAACAGCGACCCGGCGTGACCGTGCATCGTCAACCGGGGGTGCTCCACCCCGTGAAAGGTCGCGTCGCAGAGGGCGAGCAGCCGCTGCCACGCGGCCGTCGAATGCTCCAGGGCCTCTTCGCTCGTGTCGATGGCCCGCTGCTCGAGCTCGGCGCACAACCGGCCCGCCGAATAGGCGGCGGCATAGACGTCGTTGTCGGATGGCAGCAGTCGACGTTCCTCGGCGAAGAGCAGGAACACGACGCGCATCATGACCGTGACCGCGCCCCGATAGACGTCATAGGCGCTGGTGTCGCCGAAGCCGGGCCCGCCGCGCCGCCGATCGTCGGTCTCGATGCGTCCGAACGCGGCCACGAGCAGCTCGACGGCGCTGCGCACCTGCACGCCGAGCGCCTCGGTGATCTCTTCCTGGCTGTCGAGACTCTTCGCGAGCAGCCCGTCGAGGCGCTCCGCCTCGGGCACCCCGAAGAACCGTCGCCGGCACAGCAGCGACACGAAGGCGCGCAGCACGGTGCGTTCGGCCGTCTCCGGCCACGAGACCGCGTCGAAGGTGGCGGTGGTCGTGACCCGTTTGCCGACCCACACCAGCACCCACCATCGGCCGTTGGTGACCAGGCCGAGCGGCACCTTGTGCACCCGGCACAGGTGGGCGAGACGGTCGGCCGGGGTCGCCGACCAGGCCTCGCCGGGAATGCGGGCGGTGGGCTGCTGCTGGGGTGGGCAGACCAGGCCGAGCAGCCGGGTGGTCGACGATTTCGCGTCTTCGCCCGGCTCCACCACGGCGAAGGTCGGGGTGATCGTGGTCTGGTGCTCGGCGACGGTCACCGTGAAGGCGTCCAACGCCCCGGTCTCGTCGTCGCCTCGGCCGTCGTCGCCTTGGCCGTCGGCCATGTGCAGGGTGTCGCCCCACTCGAGCAGCTCACGCAACACATAGTCGATCCAGGCGGCCTGGCCGGGGCCGGTCGCGTCGAGCCACTCGGCGTGCTCGGCACGCAGCCGGTCACGGGTCGGCTTCTCAACCGGGTCGAGGCTGGGCCACGCGGTGCGCAACACCGGCAGGCTGAGGAACGGGCCGGTCGTCTCGACCAGACCCAACCAGTCGCGGTGCTGGGTGACGCTGTCCGGCCCGGGGTGGCGGGTGAACGCGCGGCTCATCGGGTGGCCTCCCGTTTCGGCACGACGAAGACGACGGCGACGGTGAAAAGGTGCATGGCGGGGTCGCGATAGCGGTCGGCGATCGCGGCGAGCTCCCGGTCGCGTTCGGCCGGCAGCCCGTCGAGCCGGGCCCGCCACGACTCCCGGTCCCGGCGAAACTGGGCGAGCTCGTCCCTGCTCTTCGAGACCTCGGCGAGGCTGAAGAGGGCGTCCTCGGCCTCATCCTGGTCGACCTCGAGGGCTCCGCGCAGAGTCGCGGCGAAGAGGTCGAGGTTGGTGGCGAGCCGGTTGCGTTCCGCCTCCTCCCGCTGTCCCAGGGTACGCCGCAGCGACTCCTGCCGGGTCTGCGCCCGCCACTCGATCGCGTTGGTGAGGCCGGGGGAGATCCGCTCCCACCGGTCGGCGAGGCGGCGCCGCACGAGATCCGCCGCCGGCACCCCGGTGCTCAACCCCCGGTCGAGCAGTCCACCGAGGACGGTGAGATTCTCCAAGCGGCGGAACCGGCCGCCTTCCGGCGCCCAGCCGCCGGCGTGGATCACCTCTTCGTGCAGCCGCACCCCGTCGGCACCCACGAGCACAAACCGGGAATAGGCGCCGACGAGTGTCTCCTCCAGCGCCGGGTCGTCGCTGACCACCGCACACACCCGGTGCAGCCCGACCTCCCTGTTGGAGACGGCGGCCCGCAACAGTTCGGTCGACATCGCCACGAGCGGGTGTCCCAGGTGCGCGAGCACGATGTCGTCGTCGCGACCCTTCACCGTCGCCGGGTCGAACGTGATCGGTCGCTGCCGGGGCGGTTCGTCGCCCCGGCGCAGCTTTTCGGTGAGACCGGCCGTGGCGCGTTGCCAATAGCCGGTCAGCGGCGGCACCGCGAAGAGCCCGTCGACCAGATGTTTGTCGTCGACGTGCGGGCGCAGCGGTTGCTGCCGCGCGAGACTCAACGCGGTCTCCACCACCCGCTTCACCGCGGGCGGGGTGATGCCGAGGGTGCGGACCGTCTCGTCGACGTTGTCGCGCAGCCGGCGCACCTGATCGCGCACATTGGACTCGGCCGGCAGGTCAGGCCCGGCGCTCCTCGCTCCGCCCCCGGCCCCGCCCGACCGTGTCGCCCCGCGGGGCCTTGTCGCGCCGGCCCGCTCCACCATGTCCGGGTCGACGCGCTCGCCCAGCATCGTGCGCTGCACCGCGTCGGCGAGCACCGCGTTGACCGAGCCGAGGTCCTCCTCCATGCGCGCGACCTTCACCGCGACCCGGGCCAGGAACTCGAGGTCGGCCTCATAGGTGTCGACCGCGTGCCCCCAGCCGGTGCCGATGAAGTGGCGCACCTCGGGCGGCTGCGTCTGCCCATAACGGTCGATGCGTCCGATGCGTTGCTCAAGCTTGTTGGGGTTGAACGGAATGTCATAGTTGACCAGGCGGTGGCAGTGCTTCTGCAGGTCGATGCCCTCGCTCGCGGCATCGGTGGCGAGCAGGATCCGCACCGGGTGTTCGGTCGGGTCGGTCTGGAAAGCGAGGCGGAGCTGTTCGCGTTCGTCGGTGGCCATGCCGCCGAAGAGCAGCGCGACCCGGTCGCCGCCGAGCCCGTGTTGGCGCATGAGATCGGCCAACCACAGTTGGGTGTCGCGATATTCGGTGAAGACCACGACCCGCTCGTTTGTCCACAGTGTGCCGTCGGGGCGGCAGACCGCGGTGAGATAGTTGAGGAGTTCGGTGGCCTTCGCGTCGGCCCGCGCCTCGTGTTCTCGCGCCCACGCCTCCATGCGCTCCAGCAACGCGATCTCGTCGTCGGTGGCGTCGGGCTGCATCGACCGCGTCCGGGCCAGCGCGTCGTCTTCGGCCTCGGCGAGCTGCTCGTCGTCAAAGGTCGCGACGTCGTCAAAGAACGCGTCCAACCACTCGGGCACGTCGTCGGCGACGGCGGTCGTCACGGCGCCGGCTGCGCGGGCCCGCCCGCGCAGCGTCTCCAGATAGACCTCGACGGTGTGGGCGAAGGCCTTCGGGCTGGAGAAGAGTCGCTTCTTGAGCAGCAGCGTCACCAGGTCGGTGGCACGTCGGCCCCGCTGGGTGACCAGTCGCCGTCGGCGCAGCGCGGCAAACTCCTTGAGCAGCGCGTGCACCTGCCTCTCCGACTCCGGATAGGTGACCGTGATCGGCTCGGTAGTGCGGGCGACGAACCGGGGAGTGCCATCGTCGGAGACGATGCTGCGTTTGAGTCGGCGCACCACGATGTCGGCGACGGCCGCCTTGTCGGGCGGGACCCCCCGGGCGAACCGTTGATCGTCGAGGATCTCCAGCAACGCCTGAAACGACGTCTCGTGTCCATTGTGGGGTGTCGCGGAGAGGAAGAGGCGGTGACTGAAGTGCGGCGCCATCCGGCGGATCAGTTTCGTCTGCTGGGAGTCGACGGCATAGACCTGCTTGGGGGCGGAGGGTGCCACATGGTGCGCTTCGTCGAGGATGAGCAGGTCAAACGTACGGGGAAAACTCGGCCCACTCGCCGGAAGCAGCTCGTCGAGCAGGCGCTGCGCCTTTTGCCCACGCAGCCACGGCAGACTGACAATGCACAGTGGATAGACCTCGAACGGGTTCGCCGCCGAACCATAGGTGCGGCGCACAATGCCGCACCGCTCGGTGTCGATGACGGTGAACTCGAGGCCGAACTTCTCGGCCATCTCGTCGTGCCACTTCACCGTCAGGCCCGCCGGGCACACGATCATGATGCGGCGAGCGCGGTGCCGCAGCAGCAGCTCCTGCGCGACGAGCCCGGCCTCGATCGTCTTGCCGAGACCCACGTCGTCGGCGAGCAACAGGTTGACCCGGGGTGCGTCGATCGCCCGCGCGACCGGCTCCAACTGATAGTTTTCGATCGCCACCCCGGAGCGAAACGGTGCCTGCAACGTCTTCGCCTCAGCCGAGGTGACCGCCGACCAACGCACGGCGTCGAGGAACGCGGCGAGATGTTCGGGCTGGTCGAAGCCCCGCTCGGTCACCTCGGGCAGGGTGCCGCTGGGCAGCACGCTGGCGCCCCGCTCGATCTCCCAGATCACGTCGAGGGTCTCGCCGAAGCGACCATCCTCCACACTGGAGAGACTGACCAGTGTGTTGCGGGGCCCCGGTTGCAGGTCGCCGATGACCCAACGTCGCCCGCGCACCTCGACGAGGCGGCCGATCTCGAGGCTGCGATCCTTGGGTTTGCCGCGACTCTTCGTCGACGTCCGCGTGGTCGAGGTCGGGGCGTTTGGCACGTCGGTCACACTCCTCGCCGCCGGGTGGCGGGCTTCGTCGGCACATCCTCGGTCGCGTTCGGGTCAATCACATTCGAGTCGATCGGTCCGGGGTCCACGGCGCCGCGCGCCAACCCGTCGATGGCCAGCCGCACCACGTCGGCCCCGGCGGCGGTCGCCGAGCGCATCGCCCGGTCAAACGCGTCGACCCGCCGAAACGCCGCACCGACGCGGCGCTGCTCGGCCAACCCCAGCCGGCCCACCTGCACCCGGCGAATGTCGAACCGCAGCAATCCGGAGAGGCTGCCCGCCGACAGGTCGTGCGCGCAGGCGCGCAACTGCCCGGCGAGGAACCACGGATCAAGCACTTTCGGGTTGGTACGCAACACATAAAGATTACTGCCCAACGCGGCACCCCCGTCGGTGACCACCCGCGTTGTCAACTGACGTGCCATGACCGGCACGATCACGTCGTCGGGCGCCACGATGATCTCTGGCGTGAGGTCGGCCGGCTCGCCCGACGCGGGTCGGTCGTGCAGCACGTCGTGCACCGTGAGCACCGGCGGGCTGTCCGGCCGGGGCTCTGTGGTCTGGGGTTCGCCGGCTCGCGGTTCGTTGGTTCGAGGCTCGGTGGCTCGCGGCTCGTTGACCGCCCGCACTGGGCCGAGGACCGTCACCGCCCCGGCCTTCACCAGCTCCGCCAGCGACACCGTCGGAGATGCCGTCGGCGGCGCGTGCGGGTCGCCGACCACCTGCGGCACCAGATCGGGCAGTTCGGCGAGCAGACCGGCGAGGCGGGTGCGGGCGTCGAGCAGCCTCGCCCGCGACTGCGTGACGCTCGCGGGCGGGCGGCGCCGCACCGGGCTCACGTCGACGTCCTCGTCGAGCAGCTCGATCACCGAGACCGAGCGCATCGGACCCTCGGCGGGCGACTCGCGGCCGTCCGACCGCAGCGTGTGGACAATCGACGCGTACGCGTCAATGGGTTCGCCCGTCAGTCCGGCCCCCACGTCAGCCACCCACATGTTCGGAGGCGGCGCCTGATCGGGCATCGGTCTGCGCAACACCCACAGGTGCAGTGGCACCGACGAGTGGGGCGCGGCCCGCGCGGGCAGGCCGATCACCGCCCGCAACGCGCCCCGGCGCAGCAACTCGGCTCGGATGCGGCGCCCGGCGCGACGGCTCGCGGCGGCCGGTGGCATCAACAGCACGGCCGTGCCGCCCGGTCGCAGGTGAGCCAACGCGTGTTGCGTCCACGCCAGCTCGGGTTCGGTGCGCGGCGGGGTGCCATATTCCCACCGAGGGTCATAGCTGAGCTCCTCCTGACCCCAGGTCGTCACACCGAACGGGGGACAGGTGACGACCGCGTCGAGCAGTTCTCCGGCGAACGCGTCCGCCCGCAGGGAGTCGCCGACCCGCACCTCACCCGCGATCTTGTGTAGCCCCAACCAGGCCGCCGTGATCCGCGCCGGAGTCGGGTCGATCTCCTGGCCCCACGCGGTGCGACACCCGGCGCGCGCCGCGGCCCGCAGCACGCCGCCGACCCCGCAGGCCGGGTCGAGCACAGTGCCGTCGGCCACGTCGGCCAGCGCGACCATGACGTCGGCGAGCTCGTCGGGGATCTGGCGGCCACGTTTGGTGGGAGCGTCGGTCAGGTAGCGGAGGAACTCGTCAAAGGTCGCCTCGTCACCCTCGTCGTCGGCGAGTGCGGTGATCTGGCGGTGAGCGTGTGCGGTCAGCGGGCCGTCACGTGTCGGCCCCACGGGTGCGGTCAGGGGGCTGCCGCGTTTTGGCTTCACGGGTGCGCCTGGTCGACTTTCGTGTCGGTCGATGAGGAATTCCCCGATCGCGGCGACGACCTCGCCCGCGTTGTCGGTGGCGGCCGTGAGCTCACGCCACAGCAGGTCGGCAAGGGAGAGGTCGGCGAGTTTGCCCTGCGCACGCAGCCAGGACCGCACGTCGGCGAGGTCAAACTCGGGGCTTGTCGCAGTGCCCGCGACCGGAGTGGGGAAGTCGGCGTGCCGTCGGCGCCAGTTGCTCACCGCCGCCCGGCCGACGCCGGCGAGGCGGGCGATCTCCGCCGCCGTGACCGTGGGTGAGGCCTGCATGGGGGGAGCATACACGAGCGTCAAGGGCTTCGTCTGTTGACAGAGTTCACAGACAATGCTCTGATAGCCACCGTTGACGACGTCTTCCCAAGGAGTGCTCCCTCATGCGAAAGCTCACGATCATCGCCCTCTCCCTCGCCGCGATCACCGCGCTCGGCTGCTCAGCCGGGACAAGTGACTCGTCCAGTGGTTCGTCCGGCTCGGGTTCGGGCTCGGGTTCCGGCTCGGGTTCCGGTTCCGGCGACAAGGCGGCCCCCGCGAAGGTCGGCCAGCCGGTGCGCGACGGCAAATTCGAGTTCACTGTGCGCACGGTCAAGTGCGGGGTGGCCAAAGTCGGATCGCAGTTCCTGCAGGAGAAGGCGCAGGGGCAGTTCTGCCTGGTCACCATCGACATCAAGAACATCGGCAAGGAAGCGCAGACGTTCAGTGACAGCAACCAGAAAGGCTTCGGCGCCGACGGAGTCGAATACTCCACCGACACTGGGGCCGGGATCTCCGCCAACGAGCACGCCGACGCTTTCCTCAACGAGATCAACCCCGGCAACAAGACCAGCGGGGTGATCGTCTTCGACATTCCCAAGACTGCGAAGCTGGTCAAACTGGAGCTGCACGACTCCGCCTTCTCCGGCGGCGTCAACGTGCAACTCGGGTGACGTCTCATTGGCTCGCGCGTTCACGTCGGGTGGCGTTTCACCGCCTCACTGCCTCGCCCGCTCGCCCGCTCACGTCAGGCGACAACGTGGTGGTTTCGGGTCGTCATGACGACCTGAAACCACCACGTTCGTGAGGGGGCGCCACCAGTGGCCCGCCAGCGCGCTAGATCGAGGCCGCATACCGGGACAAAGGTGGCGTCCATGGTGGACAGTGGCACGGGAAAACGAAGGCGGGGAGGGTTGCACCCCCGCAGCGGGGGTGCAACCCTCCCGGGGCAGCGGGCACGTCGGTGTGCGCCACTCATATCAGCACAAACCCCACACGTTGCGGGGCTGCGCCCCGCGAAACCGAACACGTTGCGGGGCTGCGCCCCGCAAACAGCCCCGCACCAGCCCCGCAACCACCCGAACCTATGCGCCGTCGCGACTGGGGTGTGCGGGGAAGCGCTCGGGACCGTGGCCGGCCATCTCCTCATAGACCTGCCATCGCAGGTCGACGGCCTGCTGGGCCAGTGCGTGCAGCCGGGCCGCCTCGTCGGGGTTCGAGTCGATGAGCTGCCGATAGCGCAGTTCTCGTCGCGTGTATTCCGCCAACGGCAAACGGGGCCTCGGCGAGTCGAGGAAGAACGGTTGCTGCCCGACGGAGCGCACCACCGGGTCATAGCGCACCAGGGGCCAATATCCGCTGGCGACGGCGCGATATTGCTGGCCAAGCCCGTCGCGCATGTCATAGCCGTGCGCGATGCAGTGGCTATAGGCGATGACCAGGGACGGTCCGTCATAGGCCTCCGCCTCGCGCAGGGCACGCAGGGTCTGTTGCGGGTCGGCGCCCATGGCGATGCGCGCGACGTAGACGTCGCCGTAGGCGATCGCCTGCAACGCGAGGTCCTTCTTGGGGGTGGTCTTGCCGGCGGAGGCGAATTTCGCCGCCGCTCCGAGGGGTGTGGCTTTGGACATCTGACCACCGGTGTTGGAATAGACCTCGGTGTCGAGCACGAGCACGTTGACGTTGCGACCACTGGCGAGCACGTGGTCGAGCCCGCCGGAACCGATGTCATAGGCCCAGCCGTCGCCGCCGACGATCCACACGCTGCGGCGCACGAGGTGGTCGATGACGCTGCGCAAGTCGGCGAGGGCAGAGGCGGCCGAGTCAGGAGCGGCGGCGTCAGTCGAGTCAAGGGCGTCGAGGCGCTGGCGCAGTTGCGCGACCCGCTCGCGTTGTGCGGCGAACTCCGACTCGCGCCGCTGCGGCGCCTCGATGATGGCGTCGACGAGGTCGCCACCGATCATGTCGCGCAACTCCCGCAGGCGGTCGTGGGCGAGCCGCAGGTGCAGGTCGGCGGTGAGCCGGAATCCGAGGCCAAACTCGGCGTTGTCCTCGAACAACGAGTTGGACCAGGCCGGCCCGCGTCCGTGTTCGTCGGTGGTCCATGGCGTGGTGGGCAGGTTGCCGCCATAGATCGACGAACACCCGGTGGCGTTGGCGATCATGAGTCGGTCGCCGAAGAGCTGCGACAGCAGTTTGAGATAGGGGGTCTCGCCACAGCCGGCGCACGCGCCGGAGAATTCGAACAGCGGCAGCAGATATTGCGCGCCCCGCACCGTGCCGAAGTCCACTCTGGACCTGTCGTTGACGGGCAGGGACTCGAAGAAGTCCAGGTGCGCCCGACCGTCGGCGAGACGCGGTTCGCGGTCGCCGAGGTTGATGGCCTTGCGTTCCGGCGTTTCCTCCACTGTGACCGGACAGGTCTCGACACAGAGTCCGCATCCGGTGCAGTCCTCGAGATAGACCGCGAGGCTGAAGCGGGTGTCGGGCAGGCCCCGCACGGACAGCGGTGCCGACGGAAAGCCGTGCGGGGCATCGGCGAGGGCGTCCTGTCCGGTGAACTTCGCGCGAATGACACTGTGTGGACAGACGAAGGCGCAGTTTCCACATTGGATGCACGCGTCGGGGTCCCAGACCGCCACGAGGTCCGAGACGTTGCGTTTCTCAAACGCGGTGGTGCCGCTGGGATAGGTGCCGTCGACCGGCAGTGCGCTGACCGGCAGGTCGTCGCCCCGCCCGGCGAGCATCACGGCGGTGACGTCGCGCACGAAGGCGGGCGCGCCGACCGGCACGAGTGGTGGAGCGTCCCGTGTGGAGCTGACCCGGTCGGGCACGGTGACGCGGTGCAACGCGACCAGTGTCTGGTCGACGGCAGCGTGGTTGCGGGCCACCACGTGGGCGCCGCGTCGCCCGTACGTTTTGGTTATCGCCTCTTTGATCGCGGCGATCGCGTCGTCGTGCGGCAGCACACCCGAGATGGCGAAGAAACAGGTCTGCAAGACCGTGTTCGTACGCCCGGCGAGTCCCGCCTCCCGCGCAACCTTGTCCGCGTCGATGGTGAAGACGGTCGACGCCCTTGGCGATGATCTGCTCCTGCACGTCTCGGGACAACCGGTCCCACACTTCGTCTGCGGGATATGAGCTGTTGAGCAGCAGGGTCGCGCCGTCGG
This sequence comes from uncultured Actinomycetota bacterium, assembly GCA_963736695.1. Lineage (GTDB taxonomy): Bacteria > Actinomycetota > Actinomycetes > Mycobacteriales > Micromonosporaceae > CAVTPU01. Next base: position 486,882 of record CAVTPU010000001.1, on the reverse strand, counting down.
CGGCGCGGGCCAGCACGTCGGCCCGGTCGAGGAGGCCGAACTGGTGACAGCCGACGAAGCTGGCGCGGTCGACGAGATAGGGGGCGCGGATCGGTTCGGGGCCGAATCGCAGGTGTGACACGGTCTGTGAGCCCGACTTCTTCGAGTCATAGACGAAGTATCCCTGGGCGTGCAGGCGGGGATCGGCTCCGAGGATCTTGATGGTGTTCTTGTTGGCGCCGACCGTGCCGTCGGAGCCGAGTCCGAAGAAGACCGCGCGCACCGTCTGTGGCGACTCGATGTCCAGTGTGGAGTCATAGGGGATGCTGGTGCCGGCCACATCGTCGGTGATGCCGACGGTGAAGCGGGGGCGGGGCGTGTCGCGGGCCAGCTCGGCGAAGACGCCGGCGACCATGCCGGGGGTGAACTCCTTGGATCCCAGGCCATAGCGTCCACCGACCACTGTGGGCAGTGTCGGGAGTTCGCCTCGACTGTGGGCCTCGGCGAGCGTGCCGAGCACGTCGAGGAAGAGCGGTTCGCCCAGCGAGCCGGGTTCTTTGGTGCGGTCGAGCACGGCGATCCGGCGGGCGGTGGCGGGGATGGCGGCGAGGAGGGCCTCGGCGGGGAACGGGCGATAGAGGCGGATCGCGACGACCCCGACGCGTTCGCCTCGGCTGGTGAGGTGGGCGACGGTCTCGCGGGCGGTCTGCGCGCCGGATCCCATGAGGACGACGATGCGGTCGGCGGCCGGGTCGCCAAAGTATTCCACAATGGAATATGCGCGGCCGGTGCGCGCGGCGACCTCGTCCATGGCGGCGGTGACCGCGTCCGGAACCGCGGTGTAGAACGGGTTCACCGTCTCGCGAGCCTGGAAATAGACGTCGGGGTTCTGCGCCGTACCCCGGATGAATGGACGTTCGGGGGAGAGTGCGCGTCCCCGGTGTTGGCGCACCAACTCGGCGGGGACGAGGGCGCGCAGGTCGTCGTCGGTGAGCAGGTCGATGGTGTTGAGTTCGTGTGAGGTGCGGAAGCCGTCGAAGAAGTGCACGAACGGCACGCGGGTCCGCAGGGTCGCGGCCTGCGCGACGAGTGCCAGGTCGTGAGCCTCCTGCACGGAGGCGGCGGCGAGCATCGCGAAGCCGGTCTGGCGCACGGCCATGACGTCGGAGTGGTCGCCGAAGATCGACAGTCCCTGCGTGGCCAGTGAACGTGCCGCGACGTGGAACACGGCGGGGGTGAGTTCGCCGGCGATCTTATACATGTTGGGGATCATGAGCAGGAGGCCCTGCGAGGCGGTGAACGTGGTTGTCAGAGCGCCGCCCTGCAACGCGCCGTGCAGTGCGCCGGCCGCCCCGCCCTCGCTCTGCATCTCGACGACGGTCGGCACGGTGCCCCAGATGTTGGTGCGGGCGTGGCTGGACCATTCGTCGGCGAGTTCGGCCATCGGCGACGATGGCGTGATCGGATAGATGCAGCAGACCTCGTTGAGTCGATAGGCCACCGACGCGGCTGCCTCGTTGCCGTCGACCGTCGCCCGGGTCATGCCTCCTCCTTCACGAGTTCGATCGCGTGCACGGGGCACTGTTCGAAGCAGGTGCCGCATCCGGTGCAGCGGCTGTCGTCGAAGCGATAGCGGTTGCCCGGGCCGAGTTTGATGACCGCGTCCTCGGGGCAGGCGCCGAGGCAGCCGTCGCACTCGAAGCAGTTGCCGCATGACAGGCACCGGCCGGCCTCGAACGTCGCCTGCGTGGCGTCGAGACCGCCGACGACTTCGGTGAAGTCCGCGATCCGGGCGATCGGATCGGCTTCGGGTTGGCTTCGTCGCGCGGCATCCCCGAAATACCACGGGTGCATCATGTCGAAGGTCACCACGTCGTGGCGGGGAGGTCGGTGCACCGTCGTGCCGCGCAGATAGGCGTCGATGTGTGCGGCGGCGGAGCGTCCGTGTCCGACGCCCACGGTCACGGTTCGTTCGCCTGGCACCATGTCGCCGCCGGCGAAGACGCCCGGGCATCCGGTCATCAGTGAGGTCGACACGACCACGGTGCCGTCGGCGGTGAACTCGACGCCGGGCACCTGGCGCAGAAAGCCGGACTCGCTCTTCTGCCCGAGGGCGAGAATGACGGTGTCGGCGGCGAGCGTCTCGAACCGGCCCGTCCCCTGTGGACGGCCGTCGGCGTCCAGGGCCATCACCTCGACGGTCAGTTCGGGTCCGTCGAACGCGGTGATGGTGCGCAGCCAGTTGATTCGCACCCCTTCACGTTCGGCGTCTTCGGCCTCGTCGGCGTGCGCCGGCATCTGGTCGCGGGTGCGGCGATAGACGATGAGCGCGTCGTCGGCGCCGAGCCGCCGGGCCACCCGGGCCGCGTCCATCGCGGTGTTGCCGCCGCCATAGATCGCCACCCGCCGGCCGATGACGGGGCGTTCTCCCGACGCGACGCTGCGCAGGAACGACACCGCGTCGACGATGCGGCCCGCCTCCCGCGCGGGGATCTCCGCCCGTTTCGACAGGTGCGCGCCGACCGCCACGAAGGCCGCGTCGAACCCGCCCGCGCGCCGTTCCTCGTCGAGGTCGTCGACCCTGTGGTCGGTGGTGATGGTGACCCCGAGTGCGGCGATCCGCTCGATCTCGGCGGCCAGCACCCAGCGGGGCAGCCGATATTCGGGAATGCCATAACGCATCATGCCGCCCGGCTCCGGGCTCGCGTCGCGGATCTCCACCGTGTGGCCGAGACGAGCCAAATGGTACGCCGCAGTGAGCCCGCTGGGTCCCGCCCCGACCACCAACACTCGCTTGCCGGTGCGGTTCGCGGGCTCGTCAAAACGCCACTTCTGCTCAATCGCCAGATCGCCGAGGAATCGTTCCACCCCGTGGATGGCGACCGGACTGTCGAGCAGGGCCCGGTTGCAGCCGCTCTCACACGGGTGATAACAGACCCGACCGTGGACGGCGGGCAGCGGATTCACCTCGACGAGGGCGCGCCACGCCGCGTCGTGTCGGCCGGCCTGCGCGTGCGACAACCACAGTTGGATGTTCTCCCCGGCGGGGCAGGCGTCGTTGCATGGCGGCAACATGTCGAGATAGACGGGGCGTTGGCTGCGCACCGGCGCCGGCGCCCGCGTGCGCGTGCAGGAGATCAGGCAGCGGGGCGATGTCCCACGATCGGGCCCCGCCGCCGGCCGTCATCGGGCCGCTCCACTCCGGTCCCGCGATCCCCATGCCCGCCCCTCACCGACGCCGCTTCGCTCGCGGCGTGTCATATCTCGCGTCGTGTCACCTCCGGCGGCGAGCGTCTCCGCGTGCCGGCTGTGCATAGATTGTCCGGCCACCGGCCCGGCTGTCAGGGCCGAACTGCCCCTTTGCTCGGGCCGATGGCACGTGATGTCACCCAGGTCACCCGGTCCCGAGCCACCGAGCCACACGTCGTGTCGGGGGGTCTGGCTAGACTCACGACCCGCGCGCCGCGCAGGAATCTCGGCGTGTCATGGTCGATCCATCTATCTGTGAGGTCACTGGTTGTGAATGCGATGTCACCCGTGTCGGGGCTGGCCGGGGGAGAAGATCCCGAGGTCGCCGAGGCGCTCTTCTGGTCGGGATGGGACCTGGAGAACAACGGCGAAAGCGTTGCGGCACACGCGCGGTTCGGCGAGGTCGTCGCCCGGTTCGGGCACAGTCGCGATCCGCTCGTTCAGAGGCAGGTCGCCCGGGCCCTCAACGGTCAGGGTTACGTCCTCATAGAACTCAACCGTAATGAGGAGGCCCTCGCGTCGGCGCTGGAGATCCTGCGTCGCCACCCGGACCCGAACGCGGTCACGTTCCGTGAAGGAATCGCGGAGGCGCTCAACAGGGCTGGGTGCGCACTTCACGACCTGGAGCGCACCGAGGAGGCGCTGTCCTACTTCGACTACCTGATCGACCAGTTCCGCTTCGACACCAACCGGATCACCCGCGAACAGGTCTCCATGGGCATGGCCAACAAAGCCGGCCGGCTCTTCGACCTGGGCCGCGACGACGAGGCCGTCGCGGCGGCTCACGACCTGATCCGCACATTCGGCGACGCGACCGAGATCAAGATCGTGCGATCGGTCGCCACCAGCATGGCCCGTCTAGCCAAACAATTGACTTCCGGCGGGCGCGTGGACGACGCATACGCGGTCCGCGACGACATGCTCCGGAGGTTTGGCGCCAACTCCGACACCAGAGTCCAGGAACGCGTCGCCATCATGCTCAACGGCATCGCCTCCGCCCTCAGCCGCCAGAAACGTCACGAAGAGGCCTTCGCGGCGTGCCAAGAGATGCTTCGCCGATATCCGGACCCGAACGCCGTCTCCTGCCGCGACGAGATCGCCGAGGCGTTGAACCGCAGTGGTTATCTGCTCGGCGAGCTTGGACGCAAGGACGAAGCGATCCAGTTCTTCGACTATCTCATTCAACAGTTCGCCTCGGACACTGACCGGAACACCCGGATGCAGGTCTCCAGCGGCATGGTCAACAAGGCCAGCGAACTGATCGATCTCGAACGCGGCTCCGAGGCGGTCGCGGTCTGCGACGATATTCGTCGCAGACTCGCCGGCTCCACCAATGAGGACGATCGCGAGTGGCTGGAAAGGGCCGAGCAGCTGCGCAAGCAGGCCGCGCCCGGAAGATTCGCGCGCTTCCTGGGCCGCTCCTGATCGCGGCCGCCACCCACAGCACAGCATGATCATGTGGCGATTTCCCGCGAATATGAGGCATGCCACAGGCCGGAATGCGCGCCGACCGAGAACGGTTGTCGATCATTATGACCACCATCGGCTTCATCGGCAGCGGCAACATCGGCGGCACCGTGGCACGGCTCGCCATCGATGCGGGATATGACGTGCTGCTCAGCAACTCCCGTGGCCCCCAGACCCTCACCGAGCTCGTCGACGAGCTGGGCCCCCGGGCGCGGGCCGTGACACCCGATGAGGTCGGCGTGGCCGACCTCATCGTCGTCAGCGTGCCACTGCACGCACACACTCAGGTGCCGGTCGCGCCGCTCGCCGGCAAGGTCGTCATCGACACGAACAACTATTATCCCGAACGCGACGGCGACATCGCCGAACTCGACGACGGCTCGGTGTCGACCAGCGAACTGCTTCAGCGGCACCTGCCCGCGTCGTCGGTGGTTCGCGTGTTCAGCAACATCTTCTTCAAGCACCTGGCGACCCTGCCCCGCCCGGCCGGGGCTCCCGATCGCAGTGCTCTGCCGATCGCCGGCGACAACGAACAGGCGAAGGCGGCCGTCGGGGCGTTCCTCGACGCCATCGGTTTTGACGTCGTCGACGTGGGCCCGTTGGTCGCCGGTGGCCGCTCCTTCGAGCGTGACACGCCGGCTTATTGCACCCCGTACGGATCATTCAGTGAAGAATATGGACGCCCGGTGACGGTGGCCGCCCTGCGCGATGCCCTGGCCGCTGCCTGAGTCGGTTATGGGTGTGGCCAATGCGCTGGCCGGCGCAGCGTGGGGGATAGGCGGGTCGCGGAGTCGCCCCGAGCCGCGTCGAGCTGGGGCTGAGTGAGGAAGATGCTGCCCGTGAGGTCGGCGCCGCGCAGGTCAGCGCCGCGCAGGTCGGCCCCGATGAGGTCGGCGGACCGCAGGTCGGCGTGGTTGAGGTCGGCCCCGATCAACAGCGCTCCCCGCAGGTTGGCGCCGCACAGGTCGGCGCCGGCCAACCGGGCTCCCACGAGGTCGGCGCCCCGATGGTCGCGGCGGCGCGAACCGGCGGTGACGGCGCTTGTTCGCACGAGTTCGCTGGCGCGCAGCAGCAACGGTTTGACCTCGTCGCGCACCGCCGCCACGTCCATGCCCAACAGTCGGTCAGCGGTGGCGTTGGTGAGCCGGTCGATGCGGCTCCACGCCCGGCGCAGGTCGTCGTGGATCGGCCGGACGGGCGGCGAGACCATAGCCTCGCCCAGATAACCGAGCAGCTCGTGCAGCTGTCGCATGACATCGAAGACTGCGAACATCCGGTCGGCGAGCTCCGGATGGGTGCGCCAGTCGCGGCCCTCGAACGTGTGTTGACTCACCTGTTGTCCGGCGCCGAAACAGTCGAATGTGGTGCACCCCGCGAAGCCTCGGGTGCGCAGATCGGCGTGGATGGCGCAGGTGAAGTCGTCGCGCAGATTGGCGCAGGGTGTGCCGGCGGACTTGTTCGCCGCGAAGTCGGCTGATGCGGCGAACGGCAGCGCCACGCAACACAGCCCGAAGCAGCGGGCGCAGTCACCGCGCAGGCGCGGCATCGTCGCGTCGGATTCCTCGGGGTGTGGCGTGCTGGGGTGGGTGTCGTGGTGTTCAGACATGATCTGCACAGCGTAGTGTTCGTGCGACCGGAGGCGTCACTCCGACGGATCGTCGGCTGCCCGGTTCGTCGGCGGGTATCGCCGCGCCGCGTCGGTGAGCACGGTCGCGCCGCTGGTCAACGCGCGACGCCACGGCAGGGTGCCCTCGATCTCGACCTGCAGCGAGAAACTGAGAAACGTGCGGATCAACACGATGAGCCCGAGGACCGCCACGTTCTGCGCGGTGGGGGCGACCGCGACAGTGCGAATGAGGTCGGCGGCGACGAGCACCTCCAGCCCCAGCAGAAGCACCCCGCCGAAGCTTTCGCGCAATGCCTGAAAGGCCGTGCGGCCGCCGGCCGTGCGCCAAGTCCGCAGCGCCAGCACCACCGACCACACCAACCCCACGAGAAGGCCGACGACGCCGACAGCCTCGAACCCGCGAGCCACCAAGTCCATGATCTCGGTGAACGTCATGTGTCGCCCCGCCGATCTCTCGGGCCTATTGTACGTGCCCCGATGATCGGCGGTGCCTCGTCACGAGCGCCTGGTGTCGCGTAGTTGAATGTTCTTCTCATCGAGTGATGTTTGTGGAATGACGGTCCCGTGTCCGATCGGGCGTGGATCGTTGCGCGGTGGGCCGAAGCCTCGTCAGTGTCGCGCACAGATCGCCATTCTGCCCGAGCACCTGACCCTGACCGAGACCCAACTGAGCGAACTCGCCATCCCAACACGGCATCACCGCCAAAGGCAGGCGAGAAGACTCGAGCCAAACCTAAACGCCTCGTCGCCCGCAACATCCTCACCGAATATGGACATGACACTACGAACTGCCCATTGAAGGCGCCCGCTCCAAGGAGGAAACTTCGGCATGAAATCGAAGGCCGACTCTTGTTCGCGCCGTCTATAGTCGGTGGGGCCAATTCGCCGCTAGCGGCGAATCATCCTTGAAACGGAGTATGATCTTGTCCGAGGTGGAGAGTCGTATAGCGGAGGCGGCTAGGACTGGGGCGAGCTCACTGAGCCTTTCAAATATGGGGTTGACGGTGTTGCCTGATTCGATCGGCAGTCTCACGTCTCTCACACGGCTCGACTTGGACGGCAATAGGTTGACGGTGTTGCCTGATTCGATTGGCAATCTCACGTCCCTCATAGAGCTCTACTTGAACGGCAACGAGTTGATGGTGTTGCCTGATTCGGTCGGCAATCTCGCGTCTCTCACAGAGCTCTGCTTGAACGGCAACGAGTTGATGGTGTTGCCTGATTCGATTGGCAATCTCGCGTCTCTCGCCTGGCTCTACTTGTACGGCAACGAGTTGACGGTGTTGCCTGATTCGATTGGCAATCTCGCGTCTCTCACAGTGCTCTGCTTGGACGGCAATAGGTTGATGGTGTTGCCTGATTCGGTCGGCAATCTCGCGTCTCTCGCCTGGCTCGACTTGGGCGGCAACGAGTTGATGGTGTTGCCTGATTCGATCGGCAATCTCGCGTCTCTCACAGTGCTCTACTCGGACGGCAACAGGTTGACGGTGTTGCCTGATTCGGTCGGCAATCTCGCGTCTCTCGCCGGGCTCTATTTGAACGGCAATAGGTTGATGGTGTTGCCTGATTCGATTGGCAATCTCGCGTCTCTCACAGAGCTCCACTTGAACGGCAATAGGTTGATGGTGTTGCCTGATTCGATTGGCAATCTCGCGTCTCTCACAGAGCTCCACTTGACCGGCAATAGGTTGACGGTTTTGCCTGACGGGACGACCGGCAACCTTCACTCCCGCATTTTCATCATGGAGTAAGACAGTCAACGTTGCTGGGTAGTAGTGGCGGCGTTGGGGCGTGGAGTTGCGCCTTGACTGGTTGATGAACGGGGAGCGGTCCGGACGTTCCGCCTTCGATCACGTGGGAGAAGGTCGAGGAGATGCCGGTGGCTGCGTTGGAGTCCAAGCCCGCCAACGCCACGCACTGGTCGCGGGCGTCGATGGCAAAGCGGTCGGGGTTGTCGCGCTCAACGATTTCAGACGCGGGACGCTAGCTGGGTTTGAGCAGGCCGATCGCGGTGTTGGTGGAGTGCACGGAGTCGACGAAGGTCAGAGCGAGCCCGCCGTCACGGTCAGGCGACAACGCGATCTCGGCGTTCTTCAGGCACTGTTTCTTGGCGTCTTGGGTCATCGTGAGATGCAGGTGGATGCCGTCGGCGGTCGGCGCGGGCGAGACGACCGTGAGGTCTCCGGCGCACTGCAACGAGGGAAAGGTCGCCTTCCCTGTGGAACTGCCACTCTCGAGCGTGATGGTCAGCGTCGGAGTGCCGATCACCCCGACACCCTGCACGGTTTGGATCATCGATCCCGACCATTGACCGTCGAACTCCGCCGGCACGGTGAGCCCGTCTCCCTGCGCCGGGGGTTTGGTTGGTTGTTGGCCGGCACCGGCATTGGCGCGCACCGTGGAGTTTCCTGTGGATGCCGGCGTGGGATCGATCTTCTGCTGTCCATTGTCGAGCAGTGTGTAGGTGCCGAATCCCGTGATCACTGCGACGAGGACGGTGCCGGCGAGGATCAGGGCACCCACGGCGATCGGCCACTGTCGCGAGCTCGCCGGCGGCTGGGCCGGATAGGCGTAGTGCGGATGGTTGCCGATCGTCCCACCGGTGACTGGCCCACCCGTGGAGGGGTAAGGCGTCGTCGGCGCTCCCGTCGTGGGATAGGGCGCGGTCGCCGGATAGCCGACGACCGCCGGTTGGGACAGTCCGGGTTGGGTCACCGCCGGCTGGGTCACCGCGGTTTGGGTCGGTGCTGCGTATGTCGGCGCGTTGAGGCCGATACGTTGTGCGGCCATCGTCAGTGCCGTCGCGGTGATCGTGGGAAGATCCCGTGGTGGTGTCGGTTCGCCGAGCAGCCGCATGAGCGCGCTCACGGCCGATGGGCGGGCTGCCGGGTCCTTCGCCAGACACATCGTGACGATGCTCAGCAACGGCGACGGCACGGCGGTGAGGTCGGGCTCGCCGTGCGCGATCTTCATGAGCAGTGCGTCCACAGTGGGCGCGTTGAACGCGTTGTGACCGGTCGCGGCAAAGACCATAGTGGACGCCCAGGCGAACAGGTCCGTCGCCGACGTGACCGGCTGACCCGCGAGTTGTTCTGGCGCCATATATCCGGGCGTGCCATAGAGCTTGCCGGTCATGGTCGGCTCGTTGGTCATGTCCCGGGCGATGCCGAAGTCGATGACCCGCGGTCCATCGGGGCCGATGATCACGTTGGCGGGTTTGAAGTCCCGGTGCACCACGTGTGCTTGGTGGATGGCGACCAGCGCCGTGGCCGTGCCGATGGCGAGTCGGTCGAGTGCGGATCCGACCAGGGGGCCACGGTCGCGCACGTGCTGAGCCAGGGACGGGCCGTCGACGAATTCGCTGACGATGAACGGTGGGTTGGCCTCGGGGTCGGCCCCGATGACACGCGCGGTGCAGAACGCAGCCACCCGCCGCGCGGCGTCGATCTCCACGGCCATCCGGCGTCGCGCGGTGGGGTCCGAGATCCAGTTGGCCTGCAGCACCTTGACCGCGACCGCGTGCCCTGCGGCGTCGTGACCGAGATAGACCACTCCCTGGCCGCCGGCCGCGATGCGGCGGGCCAGTCGATATCCACCGATTTCTCGCGGGTCGTTGGGGCCCAGGCTCATGATGGGCATCATAGCGGTGCCGCGCGAGCGCCGATCGATCCGCGGCGTCGCGTGTGGATCAATGTCCGTACTCAGTGGACCCTTAGTTCGGATGCGCGCGTCGACGTCCACAACTTTCGAAAACCCGACCTGGTACGAGCAACGCGAAGCCCGCTGATATGCGCCTTTTGTCCCTAGGTGAGCGGCGCAAAGCACGGTTTTGGACGGGTCGACTTTCGACGCGGGTGGGACTGTCATCAATGACAGTCCCACCCGCCTCGCGTGGCGTCAGGGTCGACCACGTATGGCCAGAAGGCGAGCCGTTATCAATAGGCGTCGAGTTCCGGCGCTGTCAACAGGGCGATCAGCTGGTCAACCGACAGCACTGTCGTGCTTCGTGTCGGCTCCTCCGTCTGTTGCGAATGGTCCTGGCTGTCCAACGACGCGGTCATCACCGTGTTGCCGTGGATCACCATCACGTCATAGCCCGGCAACTCCGGAACCGTCGTGTTGGTCGTCAGCATCATCGTCTCGCCATGTGGTCCGGTCATGGTCCGGCAATGAAGGTGGGCGGGCAGTGACGGCGGACACACGGCCGCGGGGGGGCCAGCAGCCTCAATCGCCTTGATCTGGTCAGCCGGCGACATCCCCTCGATGGGCGAGTTCGGATCGAGAGCTTGTTTCTTCAGCAACTCGTCCCACTGGCGGTATTTGTCCAGCGGGTACGCATGGAAGGTGAACGACCCCGGCGCACCCTTGTCGGAGATCTTCGTATCCGTCGCATCCACGCCGGCGAATCCTTCCCCATAGCCAACCACAAGCCGGTCCCGTTTCGGCCAGAAGACTTTGTCCACCTTCAGAGTGGTGCCCGGCTTGATCTGCGTGAGTCGGGTCGTGAGATAGCACTCGAAGAACTTCTCATAGTGCGCTTGAAGAGCACCGTCGAGGCGACATCCGGTCACCGACTTCTTCTCCGGTGCGACGGTTTGAGACGCCGAGGCGGCTGCGCTTTCGGCTGAGCGTACCGGTGTGGTGGTGTCTTTCATGAGAACCGGCAGCGCAACCACGCTGAAAAGCGCGGCGGCCGACGCGACGGCCGCGACGCCTGTGGCGACGGCCCGCCGCCGCGCCGAACGCCGGCCGGCGACGACGGTCTCGTCGGCCGTGATCGCCAGCGGCGGTTCGCCTGACTCCACATATTGATTGAGTTCATGCCTCAGATTTAGATCATCCACTATATGTGCTCCTTGCTAACGTCGGAGCGCGCAGGGCACTCCTCAGGGTCTGGACTCCACGCGCTGTCTGGCTCTTCACGGTTCCTTCCGCGATGCCCATGAGGGCCGCCGCCTCCGCCACCGAGACGTCCTCCAGATAGCGCAACACGACGAGCGCTCGCTGGCGCGGAGGCAGAGTGGCCAACGCCGCACCGAGCTCGGCCGAGACCGACGTGTCGACTCCGTCAGGTCGCGGCCGGTCAGGAGGCTGGGCGACCGAAATCTCGCGCCTCTTGACCCGGCGACTGGAGAAGAAGGTGTTGATGAGGATCCGACGGGTGTATGCCTCCACGGATTCTCGCTTGACCCGCTTCCATGTGCGATAGAGCTTGATGAACGTCAGCTGGGTCAGGTCATCGGCGGCGTGCCAGTCCCCACACAGGGCATAGGCCAGCCGACGCACTGCGACCGCCCGGGCGGTGAAATAGTCGGCGAAGTCGGTGTCGCGTGTCACCCGGTCCTCCCTCGAACTCGTCACCCTTCATTACGCATCGCAGGGAGGCGCGGGTTGCATCGCCGGGGAACAAATTCGTCGGGCCATCTCAGAAGTCAAGGCGCTTCAGTGCGTCGATGGCCCGCGTCCTCAGTCGTTCATCGTTGCGGATAATCGTCGACGTGTCGCCGAGCCTGACACGTCTGTCCCGGTCGACGAACTCCCGCAGACGGGGCACCACCCGCACCGCACGAGCCTCGACGAGCAGGTCCAGCGCCTGATCGGCCCCCCAGCCGTGGGTGGCCAGCGGGCCGATGAACTCGGCCAACTCGTCCGCATTTACCGCACCGAGTCGCCACAGCAGCCGCGCCATCAGCGCCCTGGGCAGACCGGGTCCGTCAGACAGGAGGCTGCGCATCTGTCCGGCCAGTGGCCGGGCGTGTTCGCCCAGGTCGGCGACTGCCTCGACAGCGGTCAGCGACGGGCCCTTCGTGAACGACAGTGCCGCACGTAGTGTCGGGAGCACCTCATCCTCATCGCGGTTCAGCCGCCAGAGAATCCGCACGATCGCCGTGTTCGTCGCCAACAGATCCGGCCGCTCGGCGAGATGCCTCCGCAACGCCGGCACTAACGGCGTCACCTGCGAGCCGAGCGACAACAGATCCGCGACCAGATAGGAGACCTGATCGTCGGTTCCGTCGAGCCGCCAGGGATCACCTGTGGCCAGTGCCAACGACGCGTCCCCGGTCAGTCGCCAGAGGGCGATCCCAGCCTGGACGCGGTCATAGTTATGGAAGCCCAGCTCCGCCGCCGAACGGATCAACCCGGCAGCCGGCAGTGCGGCTGGCCCGGTCGATGCCAGTGCGCGGCACAGGTCGCCGGCGACGACACGATCGTGGGAGACCTCCTGTTCGAGCGCGGCGGTCAGCTCCGGCACCGCCGGTGCCGCCGAGGGCCCCCACTGGCAGAGCAGTCGAACAAGCCGGCCGAGCTCCGTTCGGCCACGTCCGAGCGGAGTCAACCTCGAGAGTCGGCCCCGAAGTCCGGCGAGCAGGTCCTCATCGACTGGCGGAGCGGCCTCTAGCAGTGCGTCGGCGAACTGGTCCAGCGCCCGGTCATGGCGCCACGCGGCCAACGTCGCGGTGAACCATCGCGGATCGCCAATCTCGAAGAGTGCGCACAGTGCCCATTCCCCGCCGGCACGCGCCTCGGAGTCCGCCTGTTCGAGTGTGGCGGCGAGCGTGACCAGCTCGTCGGCCAGCAGTGCCGCAGCCGATCCGGACTCACGAACGACCCGGGCAGCCCAGTTGCGCACCTGTGGGTCGGGGTCGCGCAGCGTCGGTGCCAGCAACGGAACGAGTCGCTGTGGCGCCGATCGCGACTTCAATCCAGCGTGCTGGATCTCGTATACCGCCAGCGATCGGGTTGACGTCAACGGGCTGTCCAGCATCTGGCCGATGATTGAGTCCGTCACCAGACCGGCGTTGTGGAACATGTCGAGCAGTTCGCTCAGTGGATCAGACTGGGTCCATACCCATCCATCGAGCGGATCGCTGTGACGGTACGCCGACGCGACGGCCTCGACGCAATGGTCCGGAAAAGACACCTCGGCCTCCGGCCACCACTCGGCCATCCATCCGAGCACCATCGCGGCGGCGGCCCGCAGCGTGGGGGCGGGATCATCGAGCGCATCGACCGCCAACGGTGTGCCGACTTCATGACTGGATTCGGCAATCGCCGCCAGCAGAGACGCTCGGGCCAGCGCATCCCGTTCGATAGTCCACTGTCGACGAAGAGCGATGAGGATGAGCCCGTCATGATCTGGACAGAGAGCCAACGCGTACGCGGCACTCTGACGCACAGAAGCATCCGGATCGGTCAGCAACGGCATTATCGGCGTCGCGTGCTCGCCGACTTCGTCAACATCTCCGCTCCACCCCAGCATGGCGAGTAGATTTACCAAGCTATCCCGGTGGGTAGCGGGGCCAGACACCGCGAGCTCGACGATGAACGGAACCGCCGGGCTGGTGCAGCCCCAGACGGTCCCTTGGTGGTAGACCTCGTTGTATAGCTCGCCAACGGCCTGACCGGCGGCTGGTTCCACCCCGGCGGCGATCGCTCGCAGCATGGCCGGAATGCCCACCGCCGTGCCAGTCGCGCTGGACAATTCAGCCCAGGCAACGTCATCGATCATCTCGAACATGCCGCAAAGCCTACGACCCGTACGGGATGCGTCAGTTGATCGTGGCCACCCGGTTCTGTGGGGGAACTCCACTACAGTGATCGGCCATGACCAACACCAATGTACGTGCCGTGTTGCACAGTCTGCTGTGGCACTACGCGACCACCGAACCACTGAATCTGGTGGAGTTTGATCCGGAGTGGCCATCTCCATGCGTGGTGGGTCAACCCGATGACAACGGTATGGTTCACTGGCAGCCGGTCGAGATGGAGCCCCCCGACGCCCTGTCGACGCTTGAAGCGACGCTTCGCGAGTACGGCCAGGTGCTGCACCCCGATGTGGCTTCGTTCTACACCAGTTTCCTCGCAGGGCGGGTCGAGTCCGAGCACTCCGGCGAGCCCGTCATCCTTTATACCAGGTGGAATGACAACGAGTTCGGCGTCGACAATCTCGTCTGCGGGGTGCACGAGGCGATCGAATACGGCCTTCCGGTCACCTTCCCGATAGCGGGGACCGGGTCTGACGTGCTCTTCACCCTCGACAACGCCACTGGCGCGATCATGCTCCAGGAGGTCGGATATCCGCCGTCGCGAGTCGTAGCGCCATCACTCGTGGCCTTCCTGTCGCAACTGTAGACAGACGTCACTCGCAGCCGGCATCTCTTTGGCGCCGCCGCTTTCTCAGGGGGCGGGCGCCTAATCCCAGGTTCACACAGAGGGCTGACGGGCGAGCTTGGATTCAGCGGTCGGTCTTGGCGTTGTGTGGTCGCAACTACTTGATCGCCAATGGTACCCTGCGGTACAGTGCTGGGCATGGCGACTATGACGTTGCGGGAGTTCCGCGATGGCGCTGGCCGTGTGCTGGAGTCCGTCGAGCGTACTCACGAACCTGTGATCATCACAAAGTATGAGCGGCCGGTGGCTGTGCTGATCTGCATCGACGAGTGGGAGGAGCTGGAGGCCTTTCGCGACCGCAAGGATTCCGAGGCTATCGCCCATTCCCGCGCGGAGGGACAGTTCGTGCCGCTCGCTGCGGCGCTGGAGTCGTTGGGAGTTGATCCCCGCGAAGTTGAGGCGTTGCTGGCCGACCGGTCCGGCGAGGCGGCATGAAAGTCGAGGTTGATCGCGAGGTGTTGGTGTGGCTGCATAAGCAGCCTCGCAACGTCTTCCTGACAGTCCTGGGAGCGATGCTCGGCCTCGTCGCCGACCCGTGTCCTCCCAACTCCACTGAGATGCGTGACGGCTCCGGCAGACGACTGCGCGTCGGAGATTACCGGGTCCTCTACCGGGTCGAAGTCGACGAGTTGACCATTCACGCGGTCGGTCACCGCAGGGACATCTACGACCGCTGACGCAGGAAATCATCTTCTTACATGACGGTGCGGTCTCATGAAGTCAGTGCAGCACCTGGTCCGAAATTAACGTGGTTGACGATGATCCGTGGGCGGCCGATACGATGCCTCGTTCGCTGGCCGCATTCGGTGAGAAGGAGTTGGGCGTGACGAGGTTGCCGTCGCAATGGGTGAGCGCGGGTTATGGCGTGCCGAGGGTCTGCGCACGGCACGGGGAACCCGTCCAGAGTCACGCACCGATCACATTCAATTCCCGTCCGCCCCTGTGGTCCATTCCTTTCGCGGTGTTCGGCTTCCTGCCGTTCCTCATTGTGGTGGCGTTGACCCGCAAGACTGTCACCGTCGCGGCATGGCCATTCTGTGATATTTGCCGATCGGTGCGTGGTCGGCGAATCGCCATCGGCTGGGGTTTGGTGACGGCGGGTCTCGCCGGATTTTTCCTCGGCGGCATGTTCAGCGATCTCGGGGACGCCGTAAGTGGATCGCTGATGTTCGGCGGCTTTCTCGTGCTCTTCGCTGGCGTCATCGTCGCCGGGCGGGGGCAGCGAGTCATCATGGCCAGTGGCGTGGTCTCGCGGGACGGTCAGTTCGTCGAGTTTAAGAAGGCCGATCCGCGTTTCGCGGCTCAGGTCGACGCGACGGTCGCCGCCGTCACGCAACCCGCCTGAGCAGTCACTTAAGCCTCGGAACCCGGATCCGGCGCGTCGGCCGGAAGCCGCAGACGGAAGACGTTGCCGCCGCCGTCGCGTGCCTCGACGGTGACTCCGCCGCCGTGACCCACCGCAGTCTGGTGCACGATCGCGAGACCGAGGCCTGAGCCGGGCACCGACCACGCGGCCTCGAGGCGGTGGAACCGTTGGAAGATCTTCTCCCGTTCCGCTTCGGGGATCGTCGGGTTGCGGTCGGCGACGCTGATCTCCGCGACCTGTTGGCCGCCAGCGTTGCGACGGGTGAGGCTGACGTCGACGACGTCGGCGGGGGTGCCGAACTTGACGGCGTTGTCGATCAGGTTGATGACCGCGCGTTCCACCGCGGCTGGCTGGCAGACCACGATGGCCGACTCGACCCGCACGTCGATGCTCGCGGCCGGCGCGCGGGCCTTCGCCCGTTGGGCCGCGGTCGCGACCAGGTCGGCGAGGTCCACCGAGGTGGCGGCCTCCTGAACCGACGCGGTGCGGGCCAGATCGACAAGGTCGGCGACGAGGTCCGACAACTCGACGCTCTGGCCGTGCAGGTCGCCGATGAGCGCGTCTCGGTCGGCCGGCGATAAGCGTGTCCCGGCGTGAATCAACAGGTCGATGTTTGTACGCATGCTCGCCATGGGGGTTCGCAGTTCGTGCGCGGCGTCCTGGATGAGCTCCTGTTGCTGGCGTTGGGAGCGGGCCAGGGCTGTGAGCATGCTGTTGAACGCGTGGCCGAGTTGCGCCACCTCGTCGTGGCCGACGATCGGGATGGGGTGGCGCAGGTCCTGCGTTTCGGCGATTCGACTGGCGGCTCGGGTGAGCCGGTTGACGGGGGCGAGGCCGGCTCCGGCGACCACCCGGCCGGCGACTGCGGCGACTGCGGCCGCCGCGATGGTCAACGCCACCATGAAGACGCCGACCTGTCGCAGGGTGGCGTCGTTGTCCGCTAACGATCGGGCCAGCTGCACGGTCTCCCCGTGGCCGCCTCGCCGGGTCAGCACCCGAAATCGTCCCTGCGACGTCTCCGTCGTGTAGAGCGCCTGCGTTGTGCGGCCCGACACGACGTCCAAGTCGGCGGCGCTGACGGGCAGTGGGGTGACGTTGGGCGGAGCGGTCACCGCCCGACCGCCGTTGACGAGGATCTGCACGCGAATGCCGGCCGGGCCGGTCAGCGGTGTGTTCGGAATGGCGCGGACCCCGGCCGGGTCGAGTCCACCGACCGGCCCGTTGGCCATCGTCCGCAGCTGCTCGTCGGTCTGGTGGATCAACGTTTGGCGCAACGCCACCCAGGCCAGGCCACACACGATGAGGGCGGTCGCCGCGACGGCGGCCGCGGCGATGAGGGTGAGCCGCCCGCGGATCGAGGGTCGCCGGATCGTCACGACGCGGCCTCCCGGAGCACGAATCCGACTCCCCGCACCGTGTGCAACACGCGCGGCTCCCCGTCGGCCTCCAACTTACGCCGCAGATATCCAATGTAGACATCGAGACTGTTGGAGCTCGCGTCGAGATCGAAGCCCCACACCTGCTCGAAGATCTGCCCTCGGGTGAGCACCTGGCCGGCGTTGTCCAATAACAACTGCAAGAGATTAAACTCCGTACGGGTCAAATCGATCGCCCGGTCGCCGCGGCGCACCCGTCGGGCCCGCCGGTCCAGACTCAGATCGGCGAGCCGGACAACATCGACCCCGTCGGCACCATCTCCGCCGTCGGAGCCGGTCCGGCGCAGCAACGCCCGCAACCGGGCCAGCAGCTCGGGCAACGCGAACGGTTTCGCGAGATAGTCGTCGGCCCCCGCGTCGAGCCCCACCACCCGGTCGCCGATCGCATCGCGGGCCGTGAGCATGATCACCGGTACGCGGTTGCCCGCCGCCCGGATGCGCCGACACACCTCCAGCCCGTCCATCGCGGGCATCATGACGTCGAGAACCAACAGGTCCGGCGGGTGGGCGTCGGCACGGCTCAGGGCGTCGACGCCGTCGACGGCCAGCTCGACGACGTAACCCTCGAACCGCAACGCCCGTTCCAAGGCGTCACGAACCGCCCGATCGTCGTCGGCGACCAACACCCGCGGTCCAGAACTCACCCACCCACCATAGGTGGATCATGATCGCGGACCGAACTTCCGGGAGCGAGTCTTAGTCACTTCTTACTCGGCGCTTCGATGGTTCTTAGGCTCATCGGCCAGAGTTCATCGCATGGCGATTTCAACCGTTGCGTTGTCGGCGTCAGCCTTGGAGGTCCCGCGCACCGGGGCACCGCTCGTCGACGTGGTCATTCCGGTCTACAACGAGGAGAACGACCTCGAACCATGCGTACGCCGACTGCACGCCTTTCTGTCCGGATCCTTTCCCTACACATTCCAGATCACCATCGCCGACAACGCGAGCACCGACACGACCGGCGCGATCGCGGCCCGACTCAGCCGGGAACTCGCCGATGTGCGCGCCGTTCATCTGCCACGCAAGGGACGCGGGCGGGCCCTGGCTCGGACGTGGTCGGAGTCGACCTCGCCGGTGCTCGCCTACATGGATGTTGACCTGTCCACGGACCTCGCGGCGTTGCCTCCGCTCATCGCCCCACTCGTGTCCGGGCACTCGGACCTCGCCATCGGCACTCGACTGGCATCGGGTTCCCGGGTGGTGCGCGGGCCGAAACGTGAGGTGATCTCGCGAGGCTACAACCTGCTGCTGCGGGCGACCCTCGCGATGCGGGTCTCCGACGCGCAGTGCGGATTCAAAGCCATCCGCAAGGATGTCGCCGACCGACTGTTGCCGATGGTGCAGGACACCGGATGGTTCTTCGACACCGAACTGCTGGTGTTGGCCCAACGCGGTGGCCTTCGCATTCACGAGGTCCCCGTCGACTGGGTCGACGACCCCGATAGTCGCGTCGACGTGCTGGCGACCGCGATCGCCGATCTCAAAGGCATCTGGCGGCTCGGTCGGGCGTTGGCCACCGGCGCACTGCCGTTAGCCGAACTGCGCCGAGACGTGGGACGGGAGCCGCTGGCGCCCGGAGTCCCCACCGGGCTCGGCCGACAACTCATCCGGTTCGTCGGCGTCGGCGTCGTCTCCACCGCCGCCTACGCGTTGCTGTTCGCCGCGTTGCGAGGCGGGGTGGGGCCGCAGGTCGCCAACCTGCTCGCGCTGCTCATCACCGCCGTCGGCAACACGGCGCTCAACCGGCGTGTCACCTTCGGCGTGCGGGGACGTGACCAGATCACCCGCCACCACCTGCAGGGCCTGCTCATCTTCGTCCTCGGTTTCGGGTTGACCAGCGGATCGCTTGTGCTGCTCGACACCCTCGCCGACCACCCCACCCGGGCGTGGGAGTTGGCGGTGTTGACCCTGGCCAACCTCGTCGCCACCGGCGCTCGCTTTCTGCTGCTGCGCTCGTGGGTGTTTCGCAGACGCCACCCCAACCGGACCCTCGACCTTCAGGGAGATGCCCAATGAGCACCACGACCTCCGTCGAGCCCCAACAGCTGTCCGACCGGCCGGCGGCCGGCCGCCGGCCGCGCTTCGATCGTGAGTGGCTCCGCCACCAGTGGCGCGGTCGACCCGACGACCCCGCATGGGTGCGGCCGGCCCTGCTCGTGCTGCTGATCGGCACCGCAGCCCTCTATCTGTGGGACCTGGGCTCCTCCGGCTACGCCAACAACTACTACGCCGCCGCAGTCGAGGCCGCGACGAAGAGCTGGAAAGCGTTCTTCTTCGGCTCATTCGACGCAGCCAACTTCATCACCGTCGACAAGCCACCCGCCTCCCTGTGGCTCATGGCGCTCTCCGCCCGGATCTTCGGATTCAGCAGCTGGAGCATGCTCGCACCCCAGGCACTGGCCGGAGTCGCCACCGTGTGGTTGCTCTACGCCACCGTTCGCCGCTGGCACGGGCCGGCGGCCGGACTGGCCGCCGGTGCGCTCCTGGCGCTCACCCCGGTCGCCGTACTCATGTTTCGTTTCAACAACCCGGACGCGTTGCTGACCCTGCTGCTCGTCGCGAGCGCCTACGCGACCGTTCGCGCGGTGGAGAAAGGACACGTCGGTTGGCTCATGCTCGCCGGCACCGCGGTCGGATTCGGGTTCCTCACCAAGATGCTGCAGGCGCTGCTCGTGCTGCCCGGCCTCGCCCTCGTCTATCTCATCGCCGCGCCGATCTCGCTCGGCAAACGGCTGGGTCACCTGCTCGCGGCCGGCGCCGCCCTGATCGTCTCCGCCGGCTGGTGGGTCGCGATCGTCGAGCTGTGGCCGGCTTCGAGCCGCCCCTACATCGGCGGGTCGACCACCAACAGCGTGCTCGATCTGGCGTTGGGCTACAACGGTCTCGGCCGGATCTTCGGCGGCTCGGGCAACCGGATGGGCGGCGCCACGCCGGCATCGTCCGCTGGCGCCGACCTCACCGGCGCCGACTTCACCGGAGCCGGTGGGCCGGGTGGGGACTCTACCGGAATCCTGCGGCTCTTCGACGAATCCAATGGCGGACAGATCTCGTGGCTGTTGCCCGCGGCACTCATCGGGCTCGTCGCCGTCGCGTGGCTGACGCGACGGGCGCCGCGACTCGACCGTACCCGGAGTGCTCTTGTCCTGTGGGGATCGTGGCTGCTCGTGACGGGCGCGGTCTTCAGCACGATGCAGGGGATCTTCCACGAGTATTACAGTGTCGCGCTCGCACCGGCCATCGGAGCGCTCGTGGCGGTCGCCGGCGTCGAGCTTCTGCGCCGGCTGCCCGGCGTCTTCGCGCGCATCGCGATCGCCGCGATGGTTGCCGCGACCGGCGCGTGGGGCGCCGTGCTGTTGTGGCGCACTCCATCGTGGAACCCGGCGCTGCGGTGGCTGCTGCTCGCGGCGGCCGTCGTCGCCATCGGTGGACTCATCGTCCACACCGGACGGTCCGATCGGTGGCGTGCCGCGCCGGTGGCGGCGATCACCGTCGCGGCGACGCTGCTCGCCGGCCTGCTCGGATCGGGCGCCTATGCGTTGAGTGCCGCGACCACCCCACACAATGGACCGATCCCGGTGGCGGGGCCGGCGTCGACGAGAAATGGTGGTCCGATGGGCGGTGGTCCGATGGGTGGCGGGCAAGGCGCGTTCCCCGGCGGGATGCGACCCCCCGCCGGAATGGGCCCGTTTGGCGGAAACCAGCCATCGGTCGGGGCGCTGCCGGGCGGGCAGGCGCCGCCCGGGATGACAGGCGGGCAGGGTACGGGCGATGGCGCCACGCTTGGTGATGCCGCGCTTGGCGGGGGAGCCATGCCCGCCGGTGCCGGCACGGGGAACGCCAGCACGGCGAACGCCGAACTCGTCACGCGACTGCGTGACACCGACAGCACCTGGGCCGCGGCGACGATCAGCTCCATGAGCGCGGCGCCTTTGCAGCTCGCCAGCGGCAAAGCGATCATGGCGATCGGCGGGTTCTCGGGCAGTGACCCGGCCCCCACCCTCGTCGAGTTTCAGCGTTATGTCGCGAGTGGCGCGGTGCGCTATTTCCTCGGCGGCGGCGGTATGCCGGGTGGTGGCACTCCGGGTGGTGGTGGCACTCCGGGTGGCGGCGGCACGCGGTCCGGTGGCAGCGGCTCCGCTTCGGAGATCAGCACATGGGTGTCGTCACACTTCGCCGCAATCACCGTCGGCGGGCAGACGATCTATGACCTGAGTGCTCCGACGAGTTAGTCGCTCGGAACTCGCTGTTTCCCCATGATTGTGGGCGTCTACGCCGGCGATAACCGGCACAGACGTTCACAATCATGGGGAGACCTTGCGCAGGCGGAACGTCACGCCGATCGCCTCGTCGACGAATGGCGCGCCCCAGTCGTCGGCCTCGGCGCTGGCGGTGAGGTCAGTGGCGTCACCGGCCGCGAAGTCGGTGGCGAGCACCTCATCGGCGATGAGGGTCGCGTGTTCGACCAGCGCCTCAGCAGTCTGCGGATCGTCGGCGACATAACGCAGAGCGATCCGGTCGGCGACGTCGAGCCCGCTGTTCTTGCGGGCCTCCTGGATGAGTCGGATGACGTCCCGGGCGACCCCGGCGCGGATGAGTTCCGGCGTCAGCGCCAGGTCGAGGGCGACTGTCGCACCCGAATCGCTGGCGACCGTCCAGCCCTCCCGTGGGGTCTCGGTGATGACCACCTCGTCCGGGGTGAGTGTCACCCGCTCGCCGTCGACGTCGACCGAGGTGGTGCCGTCGGCCCGCAGTTCGGCGGAGAGGGTGGCGGCGTCGGCCGCGGCGATCGCCTTCGCTACCGCTTGCACGGTCTTGCCGAATCGTCGGCCCAGGGTGCGGAAGTTGGCCTTCGCGGTGGTGTCGACGAGCGAGCCGCCGACGGTCGAGAGTGGTTGCGCGGCCTCGACGTTGAGTTCGTCGGTGATCTGGCGGATCAGCTCGGCCGGCAGGTCGGCGAATCCGTGGGTGGAGACCAACGCCCGTGACAGCGGTTGGCGGGTCTTGACTCCCGAGTCTGCCCGCGCCGCCCGGCCCAGCTCGACGAGCCGTCGCACGAGGGCCATCTGGTCGGCGAGCGTCGGGTTGACGAGTGTGGCGTCGACCTCCGGATAGGACGCGAGGTGCACCGACATCGGGGCCTGCGGGTCGACGGCGACGACGAGGTCCTGCCACACCCGTTCGGTGATGAATGGCGTGATCGGTGCGAGGAGCCGGGTCACAGTCTCGAGCACCTCATGCAGCGTGGCAAGTGCCGCCCGGTCGCCGCGCCAGAATCGGCGGCGGCTGCGCCGCACATACCAGTTGGACAGGTCGTCGACGAACGCGGACAGCGCGCGTCCGGCCCGTTGGGTGTCGAAGGCTTCCATCGCCGAGTCGACCTCGCCGATGAGCATGTTCAGCTCGCTGAGCATCCAACGGTCGAGTGCCGACCGGTCGGTCGGGAGCGGGTCGTGGGCCGATGGTGACCAGTCCGCAGTGCGGGCATACAGGGCTTGGAAGGCGACCGTGTTCCAATAGGTGAGCAGCGTCTTGCGTACGACTTCTTGGATTGTGTTGTGGCCGACCCGCCGCGCCGACCATGGTGATCCGGCGGCGGCCATGAACCAGCGGACAGCGTCGGCGCCGTGCTGTTCCATGAGGGCGATCGGGTCGAGGATGTTGCCGAGGTGTTTGGACATCTTGCGGCCGTCTTCGGCGAGGATGTGGCCGAGGCAGACGACGTTTTCATAGGCTGACCGGTCGAAGACGAGCGTGCCGACCGCCATGAGCGTATAGAACCAGCCACGCGTCTGATCGATGGCCTCGGAGATGAAGTTGGCCGGATAACGCTTCTCAAAAAGATCGACATTCTTGTACGGGTAGCCGTGCTGGGCGAAGGGCATGGCGCCGGAGTCATACCAGGCGTCGATGACCTCGGGGACGCGGTGCGCGGTGGCGCCGCAGGTCGGGCAGGGGAACGTCACCTCGTCGATGTATGGCCGATGCGGGTCCAGAGTGGACAGATCGGCGTCGGCGAGGCTGCCCAGTTCGGCGAGGGACGCGACGCAGGTGAGGTGGTCGGCTTCGCATCGCCAGATCGGCAGCGGGGTGCCCCAATAACGGTTGCGCGACAGGGCCCAGTCGACGTTGTTGGTGAGCCAGTCGCCGAACCGGCCGTGTTTGACCGTCTCGGGCTGCCAGTTCGTCGCCTCGTTTTCCCGCAGCAGCGCGTCTTTGATCGCGGTGGTGCGGACATACCACGACGGTTGGGCGTAGTAGACCAGTGCCGTGTGGCATCGCCAACAGTGCGGATAGGCGTGCTCATAGGGCAGGTGGCGAAACAGCAGTCCGCGTTCGCGCAGGTCGGCGACGAGCGTCTCATCGGCCTGTTTGAAGAAGACGCCGCCGACGAGTGGCAGATCCGGTTCGAAGGTGCCGTCCGGCCGGAGCGGGTTGACCATCGGCAGCCCATAACCCCGGCAGGTCGCGAGGTCGTCGGCGCCGAAGGCCGGGGCTTGGTGCACGAGGCCGGAGCCGTCCTCTGTGGTCACATAGGTGGCGTTGACGACATAGTGCGCGTCGTCGACCGGCACGAGGTCGAACGGCGCCTGATAGGTCCACCGGTGCATCTGCGCACCGGTGAAGGTCTCGCCGGTGGCCTTCCACCCGTCGCCGAGGGCCTTGTCGAGCAGGGGTTCGGCGACGACGAGGCGTTGGGTGCCGTCGGTGGCCACGACGTAGGTGAGGTCGGGGTGCACGGCGACCGCCACGTTGGAGACCAACGTCCATGGTGTGGTCGTCCAGACCAGCAGTGCGGCGTCACCGGCGAGCGGGCCGGAGGTGAGCGGGAACAGCACGAAGACCGACGGGTCGACGACCGTCTCATAACCCTGGGCGAGTTCGTGGTCGGACAGTCCGGTGCCGCAGCGCGGGCACCAGGGCGCCACCCGGAAGTCCTGCGTCAGCAGACCCTTGTCGAAGATCTGTCGCAGTGACCACCACACCGACTCGATATAGTCGCTATCCATCGTGCGGTAGGCGTCGTCGAGGTCCACCCAATAGCCCATGCGCTCGGTGAGTTGGGCGAACGCGTCGGTGTGCCTCGTGACGGATTCACGGCATTTGTCGTTAAAGGCGCCAATCCCGTACGCCTCGATGTCCTGCTTGCCGGAGAAGCCGAGCTCCTTCTCGACGGCGAGCTCGACGGGCAGCCCATGACAGTCCCACCCCGCCTTGCGGGCGACGTGGAACCCCTTCATCGTCCGATAGCGCGGAAACACGTCCTTGAAGACACGGGCCTCGATGTGGTGTGCGCCCGGCATGCCATTGGCGGTCGGCGGCCCCTCGTAGAAGACCCACTCGGGCTGGTCCCGCGTCTGCTCCAGGCTGCGCTCGAAGACCTTCTGGGTGCGCCAGAAGTCGAGAATGTCGTGCTCGAGGGCGGGCAGATCCACCTGAGCGGGCACGGCTCGATAGGGCATGGCTCCTCCGTCGGACCTTTTGCGAACCACGGAAGTGTAGTCGCCCCGACGCCGGGACCCAGCACCGCCGCCGGTGCGGCGGGGTCACATGAGAGTGCCCCACCACCCCGTGAAGCCCGAACCGATCCCGGACCAGAAGCCCGAGCCGATTCCCGCCCACACGAAACCGAACACGACCTGCGCCACGGCGCCGGCGACGAGCGCCACCGACGTCCACCGCCTCGGGCGTCGCGGCGTGACCGCCAGGGCAACCAACGTCAGCAGCAGATAGCCGGCGGCCGGCGGGAAAGGAAACCCGACCGACCGGGTCACGATGAGGCCCAGCACCGGGATGAGATAGGCGACCATCGCGAGCGGACGACGGATCGCGAAGACGGCGCCGACGACGAGATAGAGCGGGGCGTGCAGCACGTCGACGCCGGCCTGCACAGCCGAGTCCCACACGGCCTGCGGCTGATATTCGCCGATCGTGCCGAACGACGTGCCCGCGAATCGCCACTCGAGGAACGCCCAGCCGACGATGACGGCCAGACACGGGAAAGAGAGCACGACGAACGTCGCGGTCGCCGCCCCCCGTTCCTGCATATAGCGGCTGTAGGCGACCAGTGGCGCCGCGGCGCACATCGCCACCACATAGAACAGGGCCTCCGGTCCGCACAGGATCGCCACCCCGAGCAGCAGCCCGGCGACGAATCCGCCCTCGGTCTCGCCGATGATCGCGAAGCGGAAGAACCCCTCCAAGGCGAGCCCGAGAAACGCCAGCGTCAAGGTCTGGGAGAGGTTCTGCGACCCGAGATACCACACCGCGGGCGCGAGCACGATGGTGGCGAGCAGGAACGGCATCACCGTCGCCGTGACGCCCCGCTCCCGCAACCGTTCGATCATGGCGAAGACGAGACTGCCCATCGCGAAGGCGGAGATGATGCCGAGCACGAGCACCCCGCCCGGCAACAGCGCGAGGATCATCGGGATCGGGGGATAGCCATAGCGCAGCCCGGCGAGCACTCCGCCGCCGCCGATCACCTGGTCGGCCCGCGTCTCCAACCCGAGCAGCTCCGGGCTGAGATAACCCCGGTTGTGAGCCCAGAGCGCGAAACCGATCCACGGCAGCGCGCAGATCAGCCGCAGCAACCACCGGATGGGGCCGTGGTGCGGCCAGCGATCACCCGTGGCTGTCGGCGCCGGCCGGCTGGGCGTGTCCGGAAGCTGGAGTTGAGAGGCCATGCGCGGTCTTCTCCCAATAGTGCGGCTTGGTGATCAGTTGCCAGGTGGCCTTGTAGGCCGCGGTCGCGTGCATGAGCCAATACACCGGATTGAACAGCGCCCACTTGACCAGGCGGTAGTTGCGTCGACGGAACGCGCCCATCATCGCCACATAGATCATGAGTGCGTTGCCCACCAGCAGGTTGAGCCAGCTCACCAACAGCACCCAGCCGGGGAAGAGGCGTCCCATCGCGTCGGTGGGCAGAAACAGCGAGGCGAAGAAAATGGCATAGAGCGGCACCGACAGCAGGAAGGACGCCGGCGTGCCGCCGATGAGCAGGATGAACGCGGTGGTCTGGCGCAGGCCCGCCGTGCGGATGAGTCGTCGAGGTTGGCGCAGGTGCACCAGCAGGGTCTGCAGATAGCCTTTGATCCAGCGGGACCGTTGCCGGATCCAGTTGCCCATCGCGCGGTTGGCCTCTTCGTACGTCGTACTGTTGATCAACCCGACGCGGTAGCCCATGCAGGCGGCCCGAATGCCGAGGTCGGCGTCCTCGGTGACGTTGAACGGGTCCCACCCGCCGAGGATTCGCAGATCGCGGGCGCGGAAGTGGTTGGATGTGCCGCCGAGCGGGATCGGCAGCCGCGCGTCGTCCAGGCCCGGCAACATATAGTCGAACCAGTATGAATACTCCACTGTGAACATTCGCGTGAGCACGTTGTCATAGACGTTCCAGTAGTTGAGCTGAGCCTGGATGCACACGGTGTTGGCAGTGGACCGGCGAAACGCGATAACAGCCTTTTTCAGCTGGTCGGGCTCCGGTTTGTCTTCCGCGTCATAGATGACGATGAACTCGCCGCGGGCGAAGAACAGTCCTACGTTGCAGGCCTTCGGCTTCGTCTTCGGTTGACCCTGCGGAATGATGATCGGACGAATCGTCGCAGGCAGTCCGGAGGCGGTGGCGGCCTCGATCGTCTCGTCGTCGCCCTCCTCCAACAACAGCAACACCTCGAGCCGCTCGGGCGGATAGTCCAGCCGGCTGAGGTTGTCGACGAGGCCGGCGACCACCTCGGCCTCCCGGAACACCGGCACCAGCACCGAATATGACGGCAGGTCCCGGTCGCCCAGTGCGGCCACGTCCTCGGCCGTCACCGGCTCGAGGCGTTCCTTGCGTGCCCCCCGCATGCAGACAATGAACTTGAACCCGACGCTGACCAGGAATCCCAGGCCGATCACCATCGACGCTGTGATGAGCGTCTGCACGGGGAAGAAGACCGTGACCACGATGAGCACGGCGAGGGTGATCGCCCCGAGAACCTTCTGCCACGGCAGCAACACCGACCGGGCCGACTGGGCGACCGACCGACGCCACAGGCCCAGCGCGGCTTGATCGACGAGCACGCCCTTGAAGTGCCGCTGCAAGGTCTCGTCGATGTCCCAGTCGGAGGTGATCGTCAGCCGGACGGGCTCGCCGATCTCGGCCGCGATCCGGCTCGCCAACTCCGGCGACGGCTCGTCCGAGGTGGCGACCAGGACGAAACCGTCCTCGTCGCGCCGCACCGGCACCCACCCCTCGTCCAACAGGTGCTGGGGTTCCAAGCCTTCCAACAGGTCGTCTTCGACCGTGGAGGTGGACAGGTCGATGAAGTCGTGGTTCCACTGCCGCGCCAACGCCCGATAGAGGTCGCGGCGGTCGATGGTGCCGTCGGCGACGAGGATCGTGCCCAGCCGTGACCCGGTCTGCCGCTGCGACTCCAGTGCCCGGTCGAGGTCCTCCTGCGTGATCAACCCGAGCGAGAGCAGCAGGTCACCGATGCGCCCGCCGGTCGTGCCGCCTGCCTGTGGACCCCCGCTCACCGGCTCAGTATGTCCGGCCCGTCGCCGGATCGCGGGCGGCTTCGCGCAGATACCAGCCCCCGGTGGCGATCGCCCTACGCGATCGCCCTACGCGATGGCGGTGAAGGCGAGCACGGCGAGCACCACGCCGAGGAACGTCCCGGCCAGCACTTGTGCGATGGTGTGGGCGCGAAGGCGCACCCGCGACCAGCCGATTGCGGCGACGAGGAGCGCCAACGCCAGCAGCGTGGGTCCAAAGACGAGGGTGAGCACACCGACCGATCCGGCGGCGACTGCCGTGTGGGCGCTCAGCTTCCACGCGAGATTGACCGCCCCGACGCCGAACAGCACGACGAGCATGACCACTGCCATCGCGAGCACGTCGGTCGGCGCGCCGACGATGACCAACACCGCGATTCCCACCAGGACCGATAGGAGTCCAAGGAGCATCGGAGTGCGGCGCTGTTCGCGTACGCCGATATGGTGGTCAGAGAGTTCCCCTCGACGCACACCCCACCAAACGATCCCGGTGGGGATCACAGAGCTGAACAGCATCGTGGTGAGCCCCCATCCGAGTCCCGCCAGCATGTTCGGGGCGGTGCTGTGGATGGCGATGGTTACCGGCATGACCGCTGACAACGCTGTCGGCGCGAATACCTCGCTCAGGATCCGGGCCAGCACATCGCCCATCGTCTGGGCCGGACGCGCGACCGGGTCGGTCGTCACTGGCTCGTCCGTCTGTGTCACGCCACCATCCTCGTCCTCTCCTTTTTCGTTTGCCCACCGCCGCCGCGGTTGAGAACATCAGTGGCGATCAACCCCCGCACAACCCCGAGGAGACGCTGGTGAGCACCTTCACGGTCACCGCAGAACGGCTCGTCATCCACCCCCACGGCAACGCCGACCTGCTCGAGCTCGCTCAGGTCGGATTGTTCCGGGCGGTCGTCGCGAAGAACGCCTATGTGACCGGCGATCACGCCATCTATATCCCGGAGGGGGCGGTCCTGCCCGACGCGCTCATCGAGGAGTTGGGGCTCGTGGGCCGGCTCGCGGGCGGCGCAGCCAACCGGGTCAAGGCCGTTCGGCTGCGAGGGGAACTCTCCCAGGGCATCGTGTGCCGCCCGACCGCGCTCGCCGCCGTCGACCTCGCGACGGCCGCCGCCGGTGGCGTCGACTTCGCCGAGACTCTCGGGGTGACGAAGTGGGTGCCGCCGATCCCGGTGCACATGTCGGGGCAGGTCGAGCCCGCACCCGAGATCCTGCGCTGGATCGATGTGGAGAACATTCGCCGCTATCCGACCATCTTCGAGCCCGGCGAAGCCGTGGTCGCCACCGAAAAGGTGCACGGTACGTGTTGCATGCTCACCTACGTCGCCGGGTCGGGTGAGACGCTCGTCTCCTCCAAGGGTTTCGGCTCGCGTCATCTGGCGCTCGCTCGCGACGAGACGAACCTCTATTGGCGCACTGTGCTGGCCCACGACGTGCCCGCGGCCGCGGCGCGTCTCGCTGAGGAGTTGGGCGCCGAGCGGGTCGGCGTCTTCGGCGAGGTCTACGGCGCCGGCGTGCAGGACCTGCACTATGGAGCCGACGGCGCATCGGGGCGACCCGGCTTCGCCGTCTTCGACATCGCGGTGAGCGTCGACGGCGACAGTCGTTGGCTCGCCCCCGACGAGGTGGTGGCGGCGGCCGCCCGGGTTGGGCTCCAGACGGTTCCTGCTCTCTACAGTGGACCTTATGACGAAGCCCTTCTGCTCGCCCTCGCGGAGGGGACCGAGACGGTCAGCGGCGACGAACGGCATCTGCGGGAGGGCATCGTGATCCGGTCTGTGCGCGAGCGGGTCAGCCCGGTGACGGGTGGACGGGCCATCGGCAAGATGGTGTCGGAGGCTTATGTGACCCGCAAGGGTGGCACCGAATACGAGTGACGCCGACTCGGCGTCACTCACGCGATCGTGGCCGGCTCGGTGGCGCTGACCTGTGTCGGTGCCACCGAGCCGGACATCGCTTCAGTGGCCGGTTGACCGGTGGGTCGATCGTCGTCGGGATGGTCGTCGTGGGCGATCGCCGTGAGCTGCCGCCACAGGGCGACGACGAAGATCGCCGATCCGACGAAGGCGAACCAGAACGGTGCCACGACGCCATATCGGGCCGCGAGCACACCGCCGATGAGCGAGCCGATCACCAGCCCCCCGAAGATGCTGATGGTGTTGACGCTGCCGACGCGGCCCCGCAGGTGATCGGGCACGGCCCGTTGACGCACTGTCACCGACGTGGTGCCCCAGATGAACGCGTGCGCGCCGAAGACGAAGAAGATCACCGAAGCGAGCCACGGTGATGTGGTGACGGCCAGCGCCAGGTGGGTGAGTGTCTCGATGATGAGGCCGGCCCGCATGATGTTGCCGAGGCTCACCCGACGGGTAAGCCAGCCATAGAGGCCGGTGCCGAGCAGGCCGCCAGCGGCGGAGATGGTCGTGAGCGTGCCAAAGCCGATCGGGCCCATGCCCAACTGGCGCTGGGCATAGAGGACGAGGACCGACCAGGCTGCGCCCCACGTGACATTGAAGATCAAGATCGTGAGACTGAGCGTACGCACAGCGGGGTGGTGCACGACCCAGCGGAACCCGTCGGCGATCTCGCGGCGCGCGTCGCGAGCCGCGGTTGGGTGTGCGGAGGCTGGCAGCTCCGTGTCGTCGCCGGTCGGTTCGTCGTTGGTGGTGGCCTGGCGTCGCGCGTCGGCCCGGTCACGTGGGGGCAGTGTGACCCGTGCGACGAGCAGCACCCCGGCGGCGACCAGCACGATCTGGGCGAGGAACGGCCACGCTCGTCCCGCCGCGAACAGCATCGCGCCGATCGGCGGCCCGATCAGCTGGTTGAGTGTGATGAAGCCGGTCTGCAACCGGGCGTTGGCGATCGCCAGATCGTCGCGGTGCACCAGCATCGGGGTCAGCGTCGACGACGCGTTGTCGACGAAGACCTCTGCTGTGGCGATGAGCCCCACGGCGGCCAGAGCGATGGCCGCCGTGGCATGGCCGGTGACGATCGCGGCGGCGAGCGCCGCGAGCACAACCACCCGTGCCCAGTTTGCGACGACCATGATCCGGCGCCGGTTGTGGCGGTCGGAGAGCACACCGGCATAAAGGCCGAAGATGAGCTGGGGAGCCCAGACCAGCAGTGCGGCCAACGAGATGAGGAACGGGTCGCTAGTGAGCGAGGCGACCAGCAGTGGGCTGGCCGCGAGGGTGACGCCGTCGCCGAAGTTCGTCGTCCACGACGACGCCAACAGCCACCGAAAACCGGTGCCGAGGCGCGCGGGCGCGGCCCACTCGACGAGTCTGTTCACGATCGGCCAGACTACGTCAACCACCGGTGGTGGCGCACGCCGATTTCTCTCCGGCCAGTGGCCGGGGTCGGCCGGCTCGCGCCGGGCGCATCGCCGCGTCCGGCACGCCGTTCGCGCGCTGGCATATCGCCGCGCACGCATATCGTTCATGCCGGTACATTGCTCAGCCGGGTGGACGCGTGTGGCGCGTCCACCCGCCTGGGGAGGCAATCGTGGTCGCGGCGCTGGAGCTGTATCTCGATCCCCACAGCACGCGGCGGATCCGCGTGCTGTGGGACGCGTTGGAGTCCGAGGGAGTGCAGAGCATGCGTTCACTGCTCGAGCGGCGACACCGTCCACATGTGTCGCTCGCCGTTGCCCGCCGGCTCGACCCGGAACTGGTCGCCCACGCCTTGACCGACGTGGTGGTGGCGCCGCCCCTGCGGCTGTCGTTTCAGCACGCCGGCCAGTTCGTCGGCCGGGTGCTGTGGCTCGGCCCGACCCCGACCGCGCAGTTGCTGGCCCACCAGGCGGACATCCACGCCCGTCTCGTCGCGGCCGGCGTCGCGCTGAGCGAGGAATATCAGCCGGGCCGGTGGGTGCCGCACTGCACCCTGTCGATGCGGGTGCCGAATTCGCTCATGATGGCTGCGGTGCGTCGTTGCCTCGAGGTGCTTCCGATCGAGGCGTCCGTCGTCGGCGCCTCGATCACCGATCACGCCAACGACATCGTCCACCCGTTGAGCTGACGCCGTACGTCATCCTTTGGTTTGATCCTCGACATCCGTTGGATCGACGTCTTCGCCGCGGGCGGGTTCATAGCATCGCTGCCGTGATGGTGCGCCGTGTGCGGCTCAATCGGGAGCCGCCGCGTCGCGCCGCGAAAGGAAGACGATGCGCAGATATCTCGCCGGACTCGCAGCCCTCGTCATGAGTGGTGCGTTGATGTCGTGTTCGTCAGACGGGGCCGTCGGCCCCACATCGTCGGCCGCGCCGACGACTGCCGGCACCGCACGGGGACTGTCGTTGCCCGCCCCAACAGGTGCGCACACGGTGGGCACCACCGAGCTGCACCTGATCGACCAGTCACGACCAGATCCGTGGGTCGCCAGCCGGCGGCGGGAACTGATGGTGCAGTTGTGGTATCCGGCGGGGAGCGTCGGCACCTCGACGCTCGCCCGATGGATGCCGGCCAAAGCCGCGGCGCATTTTCGAGTCTCGACGGCGTCGCAACTGGGCGTCGCCGACATTCCGGACGTGAGCGGGATCTCCTCCCATGCCTATCTCGGCGCACCGGTGGCGGCGGCTGGTCGGGGCTGGCCCGTGGTGCTGTTCTCGCCCGGCGGCAGCGTGAGCAGAAGCATGGGTACGGCGTTGGTGGAGGAGCTGGCCACCTCCGGGTTCTTCGTCATCGCGATTGACCACACATATGACGCGTCCGAAGTGGAGTTCCCCGGAGGGCGTGTCGAAACTCCCGAGGCGTTGGCCGCGCCGTCGCCACAGGCGCCGGGTGAGGGGACCGCGGAGGTGTTCGCGAAGGCGGTGCGGGTTCGGGTGGCCGACACCCGATTCGTTCTCGATCAGCTCACCTCGCTCAACGGTGGTGACAATCCCGACGCGGAACACCGTGAACTACCCGCGGGTCTTCGTGGTGCGTTGCGTCTCACCTCGATCGGCATGTTCGGCCACTCCATGGGCGGCGCCACCGCGGCGCAGGTGATGCACGACGACTCCCGTGTCGACGCGGGGACTGCGTTGGATAGTGCGATGTTCGGTTCGGTCGCGACCGAGGGGTTGGCCAGGCCTTTCATGCTCTTCGCGGCTGACGACAACAGTCGAGCGTCGGTCCCGAGCTGGAAGACGTTCCTTCCCCGGTTGCGGGGATGGCATCGTGAGCTGCATCTGACCGGGGCGTTGCATTACACGTTCACCGACGCCGCCGTGTTGTTGCCGCAGTTCGCCGGGGTGAGTCCCGTCACTCCAGAGGTTGTTCGGGACACCATCGGAACGATCGACGGTCAACGGGCCGTCGTCGTGCAGCGGGCATATCTCACCGCGTTCTTCGCCCACCACCTTGGTGACGCGACCGCGGCCCAACGGCGCCTGTTGGAGGGGCCGTCAGCGGAGTTTCCGGAGGTCGCCTTCGGAGTGAGCTGACGCGCCCGACGCGGGACTGTCGGGCGCGTCGTCGGTTGCCGCGTCACGGACGAGCAGCGCGACCTGGGTTCGACTGGTCAGGTGGAGTTTCGCCAACAGTCGGGAGATGTGGGTCTTGACCGTGGGCACGCTCATGAGCAGTTTCGAGGCGATCTCCACATTGGACATGCCGTGGCTGACCGCGTCGGCCACGGCGCGTTCGCGGGGGGTGAGCGCGTCGAGCCGCCTCCGGGCCAGCTCTTCTTTGGCGTGAGCGTCAGCGTCGGTGACGTGGTCGATGAGTTGTCGGGTGGCCGCGGGGGAGAGCACCGCCTCCCCCGCGGCCACCCGACGCACGGCGGCGATGATGGCGTCCGGCGGCGTGTCTTTGAGGAGGAACCCGCTGGCCCCGGCGCGCAACGCGCGCAACACCACGTCGTCGGCGTGCACGACGGTGAGCACGATGACCTCGGGTGGTCGTGGCCGGGACCGCAACCTCTCCGTGGCACGCACCCCATCGACTCGAGGCATGCGGATGTCCATGAGGACGACGTCGAGCTGGTGGGCGTCGGCGATCGAGTCGACCTGCGCGCCATCGCCCGCCTCCGCGACGACCACGATGTCGGGTGTCGAGTGGAGGATGGCGGACAGGGCTGACCGTACCAGTGGATCGTCATCGACGATGGCCACCCGGATCGGTCGATCCGGCCGGCTCCGAGGCGCCGTCACCGCCACGGCACCCACATCCAGAGCTCAAATTCATTCGACGTAAGCCGGTGCCGGAGCCAACCGCCGTCGAGGCCGGCGCGCTCGGCTAGTCCGGCGAGGCCGAGGCCCATCCCGGACGTGGTCTCGGCCGTGGCCGGCCGCGTGAGCGGGTTGGTCATGCGGGCGCTCAATCCGTTGGTGGCGTCGCCGAACACTCGGAGGCGCACGGTCGCGCCTGGGGCGTGTTTGCGCGCGTTGATCAGTCCTTCATGGACCATGCGATGAAGTGTCCGGACCGTTGCGGGCGGCGGGCTCGAATCGGGGGTGATGGCCATGTCGAACTCGACCGGCGTTCCCGACGCGGCGGTCTCGTCGACGAGCGCCGACACCGCCGCGAGGTCCGGCGGGGTGTGAGAGTTGTCGGCTCCGTCTGGGTCACGCAACACGCCGATGAGTTCGCGGAGTTCCCGCATCGCGGTGTGGGCGTTGACCCGGATCGAGGTGGCGTATTCGGCGAGTTGGGTCGCGGCGGGGTCGACAGTGGACTCCAGTGCGCCCGCCTGCAGACTGATGAGCGACACTCGGTTGGCCACGCAGTCGTGCATCTCGCGGGCGATGCGCACGCGCTCAACTCTGCGGGCCCGCTCCTCGCGCAGCGCCCGCGCACTGTCGGCGTGGGCGACCTGCTCGCGCAGGCTGGTCACCAATTGTCTGCGGGAGCGGACCAGCAGCCCCCAACCGAGCGTGGCGATGGTGATGACGACACCCCACTCGACCTGAGCCCACGGCGGATCGCTCCACTGAGGATAGAGCAGAGCGTGGGGTGCGAGCGTCGCTAGTCCTGCGGCCGCGGTCCACAGCGCGACCCTGGTCTCCCGGTGGACGGCGACGGTGAACAGTGCGATGGGCACCGCGAGGACCGTGACGGTCGAGACTGCGCCGGCGAGGGTGACGAGCGCGGCGACCCAGACCGGCCAGCGCCGTCGGACTGTCAACGCCACGCAGGCGATGAGGCCGACGCCCGCGCAGAATAGCCAGATCGGCTCAGCCATCGCGGGTGAATAGGCGCGACCCTCCGCGAGGGCGAGAACGGCGCCGCAGAGGGCACAGGCGACGACAAGGCCGTCGACGATCCGGTTCCGCGCAAGTTTCGGCTCGGCCAGGCGTGGCCGAGCCGGCTCGTGTTGGGCGATCACGCTCACGGCGCCAGCGTATGAGTGGCCGACCACGGACGGCGGGCGGCCTAATTATGCTGATATATGGCATTGAACCGACTGCGGCGAGGCTCCTGGCGCCGTGAAGCCGGGTCCCACGTTCGGGTTACACCGAACCAAC
This sequence comes from uncultured Actinomycetota bacterium, assembly GCA_963736695.1. Classification (GTDB taxonomy): domain Bacteria; phylum Actinomycetota; class Actinomycetes; order Mycobacteriales; family Micromonosporaceae; genus CAVTPU01. The sequence goes on along the minus strand of CAVTPU010000001.1, from coordinate 451,588 downwards.
CCCCGTCGCGTCCGTCGGCGCCGCCTCGTTAACCGTTTATGGGTGTTCTTTCTGCGCCGGCCGGTGACCGCATGCGGGCGTCGAGGCGCCGGTTGACCGGCGTCAGCACGGCGACACTACTCGGGCTGGTCCTCGTCGCCGCTCCACCGCTGGCGGGCCCGGCGCTCGCCGCCGACATCGTCTCGCCCGGACCGTTGACCTCCATTGCGATCTCGTCGCGGGTGAACTGTCAGGTCACCCGCACCGGCCCCGTCCACCCAGTCTGGTATTCGGAGCCGGCCTGCGGCACCTTCGTGTCGGCCAACGGTGTGCTATTCGGCGGAACGATCTTCGGGCCCACCATCAGCACGTTGTTCACGCCGGTCAGCGACAGCCTCGCCGGCGCGGGCACGGTCGGAGACCCGTTCCGGTCGACGGTCGTCGTCGACCTTCCGGGCGTCTCCCTTCGCCTCACCCAGGTGGACACCTATGTCACGGGCCAGGAGTCCTATTCCACCACCGTCACGGTGGCCAACCGTTCGTCTGACGCCGCGACCGGCATTCTCTACACCCTTGGCGACTGCTATGTCGACGACAGCGATGAGGGCTATGGCCGGCTCGCCGGCGCCGCTGCGGTCTGCGCCGCGTCACAATCCAGTGGCACGCCCATCAACGCGCTCGTCCCGATCACGGCGGGAAACCACTGGCAAGAGGGTCATGTCGACGGGGTCTTCCAGCGGGTGGTGGATCAGGAACACTTCGCCGACACCTGCGATTGCGACACCTTCGACGACAACGCCGCCGGCCTGAGCTGGCCGTTGAGCGTGCCCGGAGACGGGAGCGTGACGTTTCAATGGCAGTCGATGTTCCCGGATTTGGGCGCACTGCCGATTCAGCTGTCGGCCACCGCTGACGACGACACGTCGATCCTCGGCGCGGCCAACGGCTACACCGTCTTCGCCTGCAACTACAACCCGGAGGGCAGTCAGACACTGAGCTCGCTGATCGTGACACTGCCGCCGAGCTTCACCTATGTGCCGGCCCCGACCGACGCCGCCGTGACGTTATACCGACTTTCGGACAAGCCCGGCGTGGTGCGAAAACAGAAGGTCGCGAGCATCAAACCTGCCCTGCGCAAGCCTGGGGCCAGCGCCAAGGTGCCCTCGACGGCGGCCAACGCGACCCGGACACTGACACGCCGAACCTTCGCCGAAAAAGCCCAGACGAAGCTGCGTACGACGAAAGTCGGCACAGTGCGAGCGGGCAAAGCCCCCAAGCCGGCCGCGTCTCGGCTCTCCGCCGCAGCCAACTCGCCGCGGATAAGTAACGGCGGAAACACCATCAACTGGGTCGGCTCACTACCGATCCCGGCCGAGCAGTGCGCGAGTCTGCACTTCGCGGTCACGGTCGGCTCCACCGCCGGCACGTTCACCATCTCGGCAGTCGGCACCGCCGTGGAATTCGACGTCGTCGGATTCACCCAGGCGGCCGCGATCGTCGTGCGTCCGGTCGTCGATGTCAGCGTCGACGTGGCGTTCGACCCCGCGACGGTGGACCGGGGTGACCCGTCGACCCTCACCACCGTCGTGAAAAACGCCGGCCCGTCGACCGCCACGGGCGCCGTGCTTCGCGTGACGCTCGCCTCCCCACTTCGGTGGGACAGCACCGCGACACTGCCGGCCGGCTGCACCCGAAGCGGCCAAGTCGTCACCTGCGCATTGGCGGACATCCCGGCGGGCGACCCGGAATATGACTTCCGGGTCGCCACCACAGTCGCGCCGCAGTCGGTCACACAGCGACGCTATTCGGCCACCGGCGTCGTCACCGTCGCCGACGACAGCGACCCCGGCAACAACACCGACACCGCCTATCTGACCATCCGCGGCGAACTCCCGATCACCGGCGGCGGTGATCCAGCAATCTCCGTCGCGCTCGCCGGGGTCGGGTTCATGCTCACGGGCGGGTTGCTGCTCACGCTGGCCCGTCGGCGCACCTGGCGGTGACCTCCAGATAGTGTGGGCTGAACATGATTCCGAGGATGTTGCCGAACGGATCGACCACTGAGGCCGTGACGAAACCGGCCTCGCGGTCGAGGGGAGGCTCGTGCGGCTGGGCGCCCCGGCTCAGCAGTTCGGCATAGGCGGCGGGAACGTCGTCGACCTGCCAATAGATGACGCTGCCAGCCGGTCCGGCAACGCCTCCGTGCGGCGAATAACTCCGGTCGATGATGCCCAGCTCGTCCTGGAAGTCGCCGATCCGGAATTCGATATAGGCCGGCGGTCCGTCGACCGGACGCACGAAATACGGTTCGACACCCAGCAGGTCGGCATACCACCGGCCCGCTGCGGCCACGTCGTCGGCGAAGAAGCTCACAGTGGTGAGTCCACGTAACACCGTCATGGATCCTTTCCGTCGATATGGTGGATTCGTTCCACTCCAGACTGGCCTATGAGGCGCCGGTGCGCTTGGCCGGACTCGCCGGGCTCAACCCGATCGGGCGAGTGGCGCGCACGGCTAGGATCGGACACCGTGTTACACCTGCGGATCATCGTGCCAACCACATCCTCCAGTGCGGCCTTGGACGTTCTGGAGACAAGCCCCGCCGTCTCCGGGCTGGCGGTGCTGTCCGGCGCCGCCCGCGACCCCATCGGCGACGTGATCATCTGTGACGTCGCCCGCGAGGGCGCCAACACCGTGCTCGCCGACCTGCGCGAGCTCGGCATCGCCGAGTCCGGCTCGATCACGATCGAGGGCGGATCGGTCACCCTCTCCGACTCGGCGGACCGGGCCTCCCAGCGCGTTCCGGGCCTCGGGGTCGACGCGGTCGTCTGGGACGAGATCAAGCAACGTACGGGTCAGGAGACCCGCCTCTCGGCCGTCTACCTGGGACTGTTGAGCATCGCCACCATCATCGCCAGCATCGGCGTGCTGCTCGACCAACAGATCCTCATCGTCGGCGCGATGGTGGTCGGCCCCGAATTCGGACCGCTGGCCGCGCTCTGTGTCGGACTGGTGCAGCGTCACACCTCGATGGTGCGCCGCTCGGCGACCGCACTCGTCGTCGGATTTCCCGTCGCGATGGCGATCACCGTGGTGACCACCTGGCTCTTCACCGCGCTCGGCGTCGTCAACAAGGGCATGCTGCTCGCCGACCGGCCCCTCACGGACTTCATCTGGCGACCCGACGCACTGTCCTGGATCGTCGGCATGTTGGCGGGGATCGCCGGCATGCTCTCCGTCACGTCGGCTCGGTCGGGTGCCCTCATCGGCGTGCTCATCTCGGTGACGACGGTGCCGGCGGCGGCCAATGCCGCCGTCGCCGTGGCCTATGGGGTGCCCTCCGAGGCATTCGGCTCGGCGTTGCAGCTGGTGATCAACCTCGCGGCCATCATCACCGCCGGGCTGCTCACGCTGCTCGTGCAGAAAGCATGGTGGCGCCACGTCACCCCACGAGTCAACCGTGTCGCCCAGCGCACCAGTCGTTAGCCGCGACGGGAACTCGCAAAGATCGGAAGGAGAATGCGTGATCACCGTCGTCGGCGAGATCCTCATGGACCTCATCGAGCACCCGCCCGCGCCCGTCGCCGCGCATCCGGGCGGCAGTCCGGCCAACGTCGCGGTCGCGCTGGCGCGACTGGGTCAACCAGTCAACCTCTTAACCCAACTGGGCAATGATCCGTACGGGCTGATTCTGCTCACCCACCTGCGGAACAACGGAGTCGGCTTGGCTCCGGGGTCGGTGCTCGACGGCGTGAGCACGAGCACCGCGCGCACCACGGTGGACGCTGCGGGCCAGGCCAGTTATGTCTTCGATATCGCGTGGCGGCGTATCGCCGTGAGCCAAGACGGCGCGGGGCAAGACGGTGCGGGGCAGGTCGGTGCGGGGCAAGGCGGTGCGGCGCGCGTCGACTGGCCGGACCCGGCGACGACCTGCGTGCACACCGGATCGTTGGCCGCCGCGTTGGACCCCGGAGCCGATGACGTCGCCGCGATGGTGAATGCCGCCCGTGACACATCCATCATCAGCTTCGATCCGAACTGTCGCCCCTCACTCGTCGGCGACGCGGGTGTCGTCTGTGATCGGGTCGACGCGTTCGTCGCCACCGCCGATGTCGTCAAGGCGAGCCTCGACGACATCGCCTGGCTGCACCCGGACCGCCCGTTCGCCGATGTTGGCCGGGACTGGCTGGACCTCGGCGCGTCGCTGGTCGTCATCACTCTCGGCGGGGACGGTGCGTGGGCGTGCACCCGACGCGGAGACATCACGGTCGCCGCAGAACGGGTTGACGTCGTCGACACCGTCGGAGCCGGTGACACGTTCACCGCTGGGCTGCTTCATGCGCTGCGCGACGCCGGCCTGCTCACCGCCCGACGGCGTCCCGCGTTGGCAGCCATCGACGACGTCACGCTCGCCGACGTGGTGACCTTCGCCTCCCGGGCTGCGGCGGTGACGTGCGGTCGTCGCGGCGCCGACCCGCCGACGCTCGCAGACTTGGCCGAGTGACCGGGCCGAGCGACCTGGTCCTCAACGACGCGGTTTACTCATAACAGTCCTGGTTGTTGAGGTCGAGGCTCAGTTGGATGACCTTGCCGTGGTAGATCGCGATGCGATAGTGCGCCGCCGGGTTTTCCGAGATCCGGGCATGGCCACGCCCTTCAGGTCCTTCTGAAGCGATCGGAGTCCAGTCCGGATAGACCTTCTTCACGTCGGCATAGGTGCTGCCGATGTGGATTCCCTGTGGTGTCCGCACGTCGCCGAAGGCATATATCGCCACCAGTCCGAGTTTGCCGGTGAAGAACAATTGGCCAGCGGAATCATTTTTTGCCACGGTTCCGGCGGCGCCGATGCGGGCCGTCTCGCCTTCGGCACCACACATCGCGGGTCGTGTCGCGGTCTTGCCGACCAGTCCCGTCGCCAACGCGGCATCCAGCTTCTGTCCCAGGACCAAAGCGCCGAATCCCTGCGGGCCCAGGACCGGAGTCTCGGACGAGGCGGTGGGCGACGCGGCCGGGCTGCTCCCCGTCGGTGCCGGCGCCGTGGTCGTCGAGCTGCTGGGGGTGGGGTTCGGAGCGGCCGTGTCGCATCCGGCGACGAGAATTCCGGCCACCGCCACGTGCAACGCGATGACGAGCCCCCGGGTGGGTGTGAAATTCATTGATTCCCCTCAGTGTGGGCGTCGTCGCCGCGACGACGCGGTTCCAAAGGGTATAGGGAGGTGACAAACGGGCTATGCGGTGAGGCAACCCTTGACAACACCGATTCGTTGCAACGAAAGTGCTGCAGGACAGGATCCGTCGCAATGACCTGCGAAAAGTCGTGATTCCGCAGGGACGACACGACAATTGTGATGAACGGAGCGAGCACGCGTGACGACCCACCCCGCGATCCAGCTCACCGGGCTGCGCAAGTCGTTCGGCGGAGTCGCCGCAGTCGACGGGATCGATCTGGAGATCGCCGATGGGGAGTTCTTCTCGGTGCTCGGGCCGTCGGGGTCGGGAAAGACCACGGTTCTGCGGCTCATAGCCGGATTCGAAACGCCGACGTCGGGCGCCATCGTGCTCAGCGGCCGTGACGTCACCCGCCTCGCGCCGTTTGACCGTGATGTCAACACCGTCTTCCAGGACTACGCGCTGTTTCCACACATGACAGTCCGACAAAACGTGGAGTACGCGCTGAAAGTTCGCAAAACTCCGGCGGCGCAGCGGCGAGAGCGGGCCGAAGACGCGCTACGTGGCGTCCGGTTGGAAGGCTTTGGGGACCGCAAGCCGGCGGCTCTCTCCGGTGGTCAACGCCAACGCGTCGCCCTCGCCCGGGCGCTGGTCAACCGGCCCCGGGTGCTGCTGTTGGACGAGCCGTTGGGGGCACTCGACCTCAAACTTCGCGAAGAGATGCAGGTCGAGCTCAAGCAGATCCAGCGGGACGCCGGCATCACCTTCGTCTTCGTCACGCACGACCAGGAAGAAGCGTTGACGATGAGCGACCGCATCGCGGTCATGAACCGCGGTCGGGTCGAGCAGATCGGCGCGCCCGCCGAGCTCTACGAGCAGCCGGCGACCGCGTTCGTCGCAGGGTTCGTGGGAACTTCCAACATGCTCACCGGAGCCGCCTCGCGCGAGGTCATCGGCCGGCCGGGGTCGTTCGCGGTGCGGCCGGAGAAGATCCACCTTCATCTGCTCGGCGATGCCGCCGCGGGCACCGCCAGCATCTCGGCGGAGACGTCCGCCGGCGACCCGGCGGAGATATCCGCCAACGGTCGCATCACAGAGGTCATCTACGCCGGACCGGCGACCCGTTTCATCGTCGATCTCGACGCGGGTGCGCGGATCGTCGTCGTCGCGCAGAACCAACAACGTTCCTCGGCCGAGGTCGCCGCGCTGCGAGCCCACCGCGTGAGAGTGAGCTGGCACCCCAACCACGTCATCACCGTTCCCAGTTCGACAGATTAGAGGAGACCCGTCTCGATGAAACCCGTTCGCGCGCTCACCGCGCTCGCCGCGGCGGGGCTGCTCGCCCTGTCCGGCTGCGCCAGCGACACCACACCATCCACGCCCGGCAACGGGCTCACCCCGCCGAAGATCGACAAGCTCGCCTCGCTCGGCGCCGGCGAAGGCGCCGTCACCGTCGTCTCCTGGGCCGGCTACGTCGAGAACGGATCCAACGACAAGACCGTCGACTGGGTCAGCGGTTTCGAGAAGAGCACCGGCTGCAAGGTCACCAACAAGGTCGCCGGCACCTCCGACGAGATGGTCACCCTGATGAAGAGCGGCGACTACGACGTCGTCTCCGCCTCGGGCGACGCGTCCCTGCGCCTGATCTACGGCGGCGATGTGGCTCCGGTCAACACCGACCTGGTGGCCAACTACAAGGACATCTATGACGGTCTGAAACTCAAGCAGTGGAACTCGGTCAACGGAGTCTCCTACGGAATTCCCCATGGGCGCGGCGCGAATCTGCTCATGTGGCGCACCGACATCGTGAATCCCGCGCCGACCTCCTGGGCGGCGGTGTTTGAGCCCAACCCGGCGTACAAGGGAAAAATCACCGCCTACGACTCGCCGATCTACATCGCCGACGCCGCCCTCTATCTCATGAAGCACAAGCCCGAGCTCGGCATCAAGAATCCCTACGCCCTCGACGACGCGCAACTCACGGCCGCGGTCGAGCTGCTCAAGCAGCAGAACGACGCGATCGGCGAATACTGGTCGGACTACACCAAAGAGGTGCAGGCCTTCAAGACCGGCAACTCGGTGGTCGGCACCACCTGGCAGGTCATCACGAATCTCGCCCAGGCAGACAAGGCCCCGGTCGACGCGATCCTGCCGGAAGAGGGTGCCACCGGCTGGTCTGACACCTGGATGATCTCGTCCAAGGCCAAGCACCCCAACTGCGCATACCTGTGGATGAACCACATCGTCTCGCCGGAGGCGAACGCGGCCGTCGCCGAATGGTTCGGTGAGGCGCCGTCGAACAAGCTCGCCTGCGACAAGACGTCGGACAAGAACTTCTGCGCCACATACCACGCCAATGACGAGGCATACTTCGACAAGATCTGGTACTGGAACACGCCGATCGCCACCTGCCTCGACGGCCGGACGAATGTCACCTGCAAGGACTACGCGGCCTGGACCCAGGCCTGGACGACGATCAAGGGCTGAGTCGTTGGCGATTCGATCCATTGTGGACCGGCCTCCCGTTGGGGGGCCGGTCCGCCGGCTCGCGTCCTGGCTGCACCACCGCGCCTGGGCCCGGCTGACCCTGCTCCTTTCCGCCCCGATGCTCTGGCTCGTCGCGGCCTATCTCGGCGCCCTGGCGGTCCTGTTCGTCTCAGCACTATGGACAGTCAACGGGTTCACCGGCGAAGTGATCCGCACACCCACCCTCGCCAACTTCCACACCATCGTCACCGAGCCGGTCTATCGCGACGTCACGCTGCGCAGCCTCGGCGTCGCCGCAGCGGTCACGATCGTCGACGCCATCATCGCCATGCCGATGGCGTTCTACATGGCCAAGGTCGCCTCACCCCGCGCCCGGCGCTGGCTGGTCATCGCGATCCTCACCCCGCTATGGGCGAGTTATCTGGTCAAGGCATACGCATGGCGGGTCATGCTCGCCAACGGCGGTCCAGTCGACACGCTCTTCGGTGGCCCCGGTCACGGCCCCGGCTATGGACTGACCGCCACTGTCCTCGTGTTGTCATATCTCTGGCTGCCCTACATGATCTTGCCTATCTACGCGGGTCTTGAACGCCTGCCCGACTCGCTTCTCGAGGCCTCCGGTGATCTCGGTGCGCGGGCGTGGCGCACGTATCGTTCGATCGTCGCGCCCATGGTCGTGCCGTCGATCATCGCGGGGTCGATCTTTACGTTCTCGCTGTCCCTCGGTGACTACATCACCGTGCAGATCGTCGGCGGCAAGACCCAACTCATCGGCAACCTGATCTATGCCAACATCAATAACCCGACGAGCCAACCGTTCTCCGCGGCGCTCGCCACGATCCCGGCGCTCACGATGGTCGCCTATCTGCTCGCGGCACGCCGGTCGGGCGCTCTCAACCAACTGTAGGCGGTGATCACCCGTGATGCTTTCCCCGGCGGCGCGCTGGCTGCTTCGTCTGGCGATGGTGGGTGTGCTGGCTTTCATCTACGTGCCGCTGGCGATCGTGGTAATGAACTCGTTCAACGCCGACCGATCGTTTACCTGGCCGCCGACGGGCTGGACCGGCCAGTGGTGGATTCGGGCATGGGAGAGCGAGGGCGCCCGCGACGCGCTGTGGACGTCGGTGAAGACGGGACTCGGGGCCACCAGCGTCGCGCTGGTCCTGGGAACGATGGTCTCCTTCGCGGTGGCCCGGTTCCGCTTTTTCGGGCGCGAGACGGTGTCACTGCTGCTGGTGCTGCCCATCGCCCTGCCCGGCATCGTGACCGGCATCGCGCTCGACAACGCGTACCATTGGATCGTCAAGCCCTTAGGCGTCGACAAGGGACTGTTCTGGGTGATCGCCGGCCACGCGACCTTCTGCGTCGTGGTTGTCTATAACAACGTGGTGGCTCGTCTGCGACGTCTCGGCGGCAATCTTCAGGAGGCCAGTGCCGACCTGGGCGCCCACGGCGTGCAGACATTCATTCATGTCACATTTCCGTTGCTTCGTACGGCGTTGTTCGCCGGCGGCCTCCTGGCTTTCGCGCTCTCCTTCGACGAGATCATCGTGACTACCTTCACCGCCGGGCCGGACGTGCAGACGCTGCCTATCTGGATCTTCAGCAATCTGTTCCGGCCCAACCAGGCCCCGGTGATCAACGTGGTGGCGGCGGTGCTCGTCGTCGCCTCGATTGTTCCGATCTGGCTCGCTCAGCGTGTCGCCTCGGACGCGGGCACCGGCGGCGGTCGCCTGTAGTCGTGGGGGGACCGCTTCGGCTCCCCCCACGTGACGGTGCGGTGGCGAGGACGCCCCCACCACCGCACGTCGTTTCGGCGATGCGCCTACGACATGATCGCCAGTCGCCACTGCTGGTTCAGCCCACCATTGGGATACCACGCGGTGACCTTCGCCCCCGGCGCGTAGCTGTTGTTGTAGACATCCATCACCAGGCCGGTCGCCACGTTGGTGAAGGTGACCGTGCGGTGCGCGATATCCCACGACATGTAGTTCACCCGCCACTGCTGATAGGGGCTGTTGGTGCACTGGAATATATAGAGAATATGCCCGGGGACACCGTCGGTGGTGAGGCACTTGTCGGCGCCGGTGGCGTAAATGAAACCGCTCTCGTTCTCGTCGGTCGGAAAGTCCCACCGCTGGTTGCGGTTTCCGGTCCAGTACCAGACTTCGACCTGCGTCCCGTTCGCCGTCCCGCCACCCTGCACATCGAGGGTATAGAAACTCGACGCGGCAGCCAACTCGCCATAACGCAGGGAGGCGGCCGCCGGCGAGGCCGGCGACACGAGCACCGCGGCCACCGCGGTCGCGGCCAGCAACGGCACGACGACCGCGATCCGCCGAACTCGACTCCCTACGTGGCCGAGGACTCGATCGACCCACAAATTCTTCATGCTCTCTCCCATCGCACGGGCCCGTTCGGGCCCAGACACTCATGCTCGGCGTGCCGCGTCGGTCTCACCCGACACCGCGTCCCGACACCGCGTTCCGACACCGCGCTCCGGCGGTGACGAGAAAGGACGCTAACGGTGGTCACTGCGGTCGAACCTGCACGTCGACTAGCCGACATATGCCCAGGCGATAAGGCGGCACCGGCAAGAATCGGCAATAATCGTGGCCGGAGCGAGCATTCGACATCACCGGAAAAGGGCATGCCTGATCACGTGCGGCGCGTGGGCGAACTGCTGCGCCGCCACCGCGCGCGGTCCGGCCTCACCCAAGCCGAGCTCGCGGAGAGGGCCGATGTCAGCATTCGGACACTGCGTTCGCTGGAACAAGGGCGGGTGCGCCGGCCGCATCCATCGTCGATCTATCGGATCGCGGCGGCGCTCGGGTTGCCCGACCGTGACATCGCGGAGCTGACCGCCGCTCCGCGCCGACCGGAGACGACCATGCCGCCGCCGCCACTGCGGGTCGAGGTGCTCGGGCCGTTGACGGTGTGGCGAGACGGGGTGATCGTTTCCCGGGACTCCGCGATGGTCGACTGCCTCCTCGGCCTGCTCGCGGTCCAACCCGGTCGGCCGGTCGGGCTCATCGAGATCACCGACACCCTCTGGGGGCAGGCCCCACCCCGAACCTCGCAGCAACTCATCCACAGCTATGTGGCGAGACTGCGTCGGCTCCTCGAACCAGACCGGCCCGCCGGATCTCCGTCGACGGTGCTCCGACGAGTCCACAGTGGATATATTCTCGATCTGGGTCTCGGACAACTCGACGTCGTCGACTTTCACCACCACGCCGAGCAGGCCCGCGCGGCCGACGACGCCGAGACGGCGCGTGAACACTACACGCGGGCGCTCGAGTGTTGGCGCGGGCAGATCCTCACGGGTGCGCCGGATTCCCTGCGCGAACACCCCTCCGTTCTCGCGGTGCGTCACCGGCGTGTCGAGATGGTCGAAAACTTCGCGGACCTCCTGGAACGGATCGGTCGCCTCGACGAGGCGACCGCGTCGCTGCACGCCCTGCTCGCCGACGAAGCCCTCCACGAGGGGGTGGCCTCCCGTCTGATGCTCGCGTTCGTCCACGGTGGGCAGCAGGCCAAAGCCCTAAGCCTGTACGAGACCCTGCGCGCACGACTCGCCGACGAGCTCGGCGTCGACCCGGGTCCGCAGCTGCGCGCCGCGCACACGCAGGTGCTTCGCGGGGTCCCGTCTCATCGGCCACCGCCGGTCGCGTCGGCCCCGCCGGTCGCGCCACGGAACGCGGCCGCAACTCCGCCGGCCCAACTGCCCGGCGACCTGCCGTCGTTCAGCGGCCGGACCGAATATCTGCGTGCGCTCGACGCCATGCTCGCCTGTGAAGGCCCGCTTGCTGGTGAAGCCCCGCTCGCCGGTGAGCCCACGCTCCTCCGTGGCCCTGCCAGCCAGGCATCGACCGTGGTGATCTCCACAGTCGCGGGCATGGGTGGCGTCGGCAAGACCACCCTCGCCGTGCACTGGGCGCACCACGTGCGTGACCGGTTTCCCGACGGCCAACTCTATGTCAACCTTCGCGGATATGCGCCCGGACGACCGGTCCGACCCATGGAGGCGCTGGTCGGTTTTCTGAGCGCCCTCGGCGTACCCATGGAACAGATTCCCGCCGACCCGGACCAAAGCGCGGCGCTCTACCGCAGCCGCCTCGCCGGCAAGCGGATGCTCATCCTGCTGGACAACGCCGCCGACGCCGACCAAGTGCGGCCACTGCTGCCCGCAGACCCCGGGTGCTTCGCGCTGGTGACCAGCCGGGACAGGCTTCTCGGCCTCGTGGCGAGGGAAGGGGCCCGCCCACTGTCGCTCGACGTGCTCAGCCCCATCGAAGCCCATGACCTGCTCAGACGAGCACTCGGCGCAGACCGGGTCGACGCGGAGTGCGAGGCTGCGGCACGACTGGCCGCGCTGTGCGCATATCTTCCACTCGCGCTGCGGATCGCCGCCGCCAACCTCGCCGGCCGCCCGCGACGCCGCATCGCCGACTATGTCGCCGAGTTGTCCGCACGCGACCGCCTCGACATGCTCGCGATCGACGGTGATCCCACCACGGCGGTGCGCGCCGCCTTCGAGTCGTCGTGGGCCATCCTCACCGATGCGGAACGACATATCTTCCAGGTGATGGGGCTCTTCCCCGGCCCCGACCTCACAACGTCTGCCGTCGCGGCGCTCGCTGACGTTGCCGTCAGCGAGGCAGAACAACTGTTGGACCGCTTGGCCGGCCGACACCTGCTCGATGAGCCGGCGGATCGCCGCTATGCGATGCACGACCTCGTCCGTCTCTACGCCACGGAGCTTGCGGGGCGGGATGTCGATGAGCGCGACCGGGAAGCGGCGTTGAGCCGGTTGAGCGAGCACTACCGCGCGCAGGTGACCGACGCCGCGTCGTTGCTCTATCCCCATGTGCTGCGGGTGCCCGACGATCAAGAGCCCGACACCCGCGCCTCCGACTCGGCGCAGCGCATCCGCCCCGCAGACTCGCCCGCGCAGGCGCTCGCCTGGCTCGACACCGAGCAACGCAACATCGTCGCGCTCGTCGCGAAACTCGCCGATGGCGCCCAGCACCGGCGCGCGTGGCGGCTGGCGGACCTGCTCCTGGGATATCTCTGGGTGCGGATGGACACCGTGCAATGGCGGGCGGTGGCGCTGGTGATGCGGGCCTGCGCGGAGCAGGACGGTGATCATCGGGCCATCGCCTGCGCTGAGATCAATCTCGGACTGGTGGCCGATATCGAAGGCCGGGCTGAGGAAGCGGTCGCGCACTCCACCGCCGCGATCGCGGCGGCCCGCGCGGCCGACTGGACCCAGTGTCACGCTGTCGCGTTGAACAACCTCGCGCGTGCCGGCTATCGGCGTTCCGGGTCGCTGCCACACGTCATCGCGCACCTGACAGAGGCACTGGTGTTGCATCGCCGGGCCGGCCGGGCAGCCGGTGTGGCGGTCACGTTGGCGAATCTCGGCGTGGCACAGTGGGATTTGGCAATGCAGGGGGACTTGCCAATGCAGCACGACCTGACACCCCAGCACGACCTGACATCTCAGCGGGATCCGGCGAATGAGGCACCCGATATCGCCGCATATCACGCGGGACTTCGCGCCGCGATCGACTATCTCGTCGAGGCGCTGGCGTTGCACCGGCAGGTGGGGGACAGGCGAAATGAGGCCGACACGCTGAGGATCCTGGCGTGCGTGCACCGCGACCGGGGCGACTATCACACGGCGTTGGCGTTCGCGACCGACGCGCTGGACGCGGCACGGGCCGCCGAGGACCTCAACTCCGAATGCGCCGCGCTTGGTGCCCTCGGGACGGTCCGGAGCAGGCTCGCGTGTGAGCACGAGGCCGTCGCGGTGTTGGAGCAGGCGCTGAAACTCGCACACGCCATTGACGATCGTCAGCAACTCGCCGTGGTGCTGTTGGATTGCGCCGATGGCCATGGATGGCTCGGGCAGGCCGATGTCTCGCGTGCCTTCGCCCAGCAGGCCGAACGCATCGCTCTCGACGCCGGTGCGACCCGTCTGCGGGCCCGGGCGCAGCGCCTGCTCGGCCAGAAAACGACGCCATCGCCGCGTCGGCCCGGCTAGGCATCGATCCAGCGCCACGACAAAAATGCGTCGAGCGAACCGGGCTCGTTGGCTAAACTGGTGAGTTCGTGCGCGGCTGCGCCGCGCGTTCGGCACAGCCGGTATCCCCGTACGGGGGATGGCCGGGCGGCCCAGGTCATGTCTCGACTGGAGGCCCACACTGACATGTCGACCGATCTCGACGCCGAGCTCCATGCGGAGCAGGCGCATCTGACCACGTCGCGCACGGCGCTGCACGCGATGAGGCTGCACGCCGAGCAGATGTATGCCACCGGCGCGACCGTCGTCGGTGACCCGTTCTCCGCCGAGACCCTCGGCATTGCCTTGGCCCGGCGCGTCGCCGAACTCGCCGACGACCCTCGGACCCCGCTCTTCTTCGGCCGGCTGGATATCGATCGTCGGGGCGGCGGCTCGACAACCGGCCCAGCGGCCAACCCGCTCACCGGCCCAGCGACCGACCCAGCGTCGGCGGACGAACTGGCCGGACGGTTTCATATCGGCCGACGACACGTCACCGACGAACGCGGCGAACCTCTCGTGCTCGACTGGCGAGCGCCGGTCAGCCGGGCCTTTTATCAGGCCAGCGCCCGCGACCCGCAGGGTGTGCTCGTGCGCCGCAGGTTCGGCTTCGCGGGCACTGAACTGACGAGCTTCGAAGACGAGCACCTCAGCCGCGGCGAGGAGCTCGGCACCGCCAGCAAGATCCTCGTTGATGAAATTGAGCGGCCCCGCGTCGGCCCGATGCGCGACATCGTCGCCACCATTCAACCGGAACAGGACGAACTGGTCCGCGCAGACCTCGATGTGTCGGTCTGTGTGCAGGGCGCACCCGGAACCGGCAAGACCGCGGTCGGTCTGCACCGAGCCGCCTATCTGCTCTATCTGCACCGCGAACGGCTGCGTCGATCGGGAGTCCTCATCGTCGGCCCCAACCAGGCGTTCCTCGGCTACATCGCCTCGGTCTTGCCCGCGCTCGGCGAACTGGAGGTCAAACAGTCCACACTCGACGATCTGATCGCGCGAGTCCCGGTGCGCGGCGTCGATCCGGTCGCGACCGAGATCGTCAAACACGACCCGCGCATGGCGACCGTGCTGCACCGAGCGCTGTGGGCGAAGCTGGCCCGCCCCGCCGAGCCGATTCAGGTCTCTGACGGTTCCTATCGCTGGCGCGTCGACACCGACAAGCTTCGGCGCCTCATCGACGACGTCCGGCGGGAAGACCTTCCCTATCTGCTCGGCCGGGAACGGATCCAGGCCCGCGTCGTGGGCCTGCTGCAACGTCAGGCTGAGGCCCGTTCCGGCGACTCTCCGGGCGAATCCTGGCAGCGTCGCATGGGAAGGTCGAAACCCGTCGTCGACTTTCTCGACGCCTGCTGGCCGGCGACGACCCCGGAGAAACTGATCTTCGGACTGCTCAGCGACCCGACAACACTGGCTGCGGCCGCCGACGGTGTGCTCACCCCCGAAGAACAAGCGAACCTGACCTGGCCCAAACCGCCCCGAAGCGTCGGCCGAGCGGTGTGGAGCAGTGCCGACCTCGTGCTGCTCGACGAAACCGTCGGACTGCTCGAACGCCAATCCAGCATCGGCCACATCGTTATCGACGAGGCGCAAGACCTGTCGCCCATGCAATGCCGCGCGATCAGCCGTCGCACCGCGCACGGCTCGATCACCCTGCTCGGCGACCTCGCCCAAGGCACCGCCCCGTGGTCGGCTGTCGACTGGGCGCATTCCTTGCGGCACCTCGGTAAGCCCGACGCCACCGTCGTGCCGCTGACCACCGGATTTCGGGTTCCCGAGGCAGTCGTCGCACTCGCCAATCGACTGCTGCCCACGTTGGCGGTCAACGTGCCGCCGGCCGTGTCGCTGCGCCGCGACGGCGACCTCATCATCCGCGCCGTCGACGATCTGAGCGCCGCGGTCCTCTCCGAGATTGTCGCCGCCCGCGCCGAACCAGGATCGACGGCGGTGATCGCCGCCGACAGCCAGATCGGCGCGCTTCGCGACGCCCTCGCGGTCGCCGGAGTCGAGGCCGCGGACCTGAACGACCCGGAACCGGAGCTTCCCAGCAGCGGCCGGATCACCCTCGTGCCGGCGACCCTCGCCAAGGGCCTCGAATATGACCACGTCATCGTCGTCGAACCGGCCGCCATCGTCGAGGCGGAGACACGGGGATCGCACCGTCTTTATGTGGTTCTCACCCGAGCCGTCACGAGGCTGAGCGTCCTTCACTCCCGACCCCTGCCACCGGCACTGGTCCTCGGCTGACTCTTCGCCCCACCCCACCCGGTTGTTGTGGGCGTCCGCACCGATCGTGGTCGGCGCGGGCGCCCACGATCACGAGAATCGTCGTCGGAAGAAGGATCGGGAGTGAGGTCACCACGTGGCCGATCACGTAGATTGGCGGCGTGACGAGACCAGTGCGGCGTAACGGCGCAGTCGAACGGATCGCAGCGAACATCTCAGCGACGACTTCAGCAATCGCCTCAGCGATCGCTTCCACGGCAGCCTCCACGACCGTCATGGTGACGGCCGCGACGGCGTTCGTCGCGGGAGTGACCGGCTGCACGCGGGCCCCGGGCCCGGCCTCGACCCCGACCAGACAAACGGCGGAGACGTCCTGTGTGGACCAATTGCGAGCCGATGAGGCGAAGGTCCGCACCACTCGCGAGATCATAACGACCAAGTTGCCTGAGCTCGGCGACTATGAGGAGGTGCACTGGCAGACCCGCGCGTTGGGGAACCCGTGTTCGCGTGCCCCGGGGCCGACGGACTGGGCGTACCAGGCGGTTGTGAAGTTTGAGGCCGGAGACGCGGCGAAGCTTGCAGCAACGGGTGCCTGGCGGCCGCTGGCGACGCAGTCGGGCGTGGCGAGGTCGGCCACACCTACGACGTCCGCCGCGCCAAGCGATGCGGCAGCGACGACTGCGCCGAGCGATGCCGCGCCCTCGTCGTTTGATCCCTCGACCCAGGTGTGGCCGGGCCTCGCACCGTTGATCCCAGCCGGCGCCAGGTGGAAGTTTCGCGAAAGCGCCCCCGGTTCGAGTCACCCACATGTGCTGTATCTGGACGAACGCGACTCACTGCTTCTCGCCCGATTCAGCACCTCATAACGTCGTACGTGGCGCCGGCATGGCGTGCGGGATGTTGCGAGCCGCTACTCGTGCGTATACCATCACTGTCGATATGAACGTTGACGTATTTCGATGTTCTAAGGAGTGTCGATGCGCAGCAGAATCGTCAGTTCGGCGTTGGTGGTTCTCTCGATCCTTGGCGGACTCGTGATAACAGCGGCCCCAGCGAACGCCGCACCAAGCATTGCTTTGGCTTATGACGGAACGGATCCGAACGCCACGGGGTGTGCTTCCGGATCGACCGTCGCCGCTTCGGCCTGGATCACAAACTCTAGCGGACAATATCTGGCTCTCGTCAAGCTGAAGTGGAGTCCGACGTGCGGCACCAACTGGGGGACGATCACAAAGTCGACCTATGGAAAGTCACTTTTGATCTGGACGTATCGCAATAGCCCCTACTACGCCTCGGGTCAATATGGCGGTGGCGGAAGCCAATACTATGCCGACCAGGCCTATGGGGATGGATACACAGTCTGCGCCATGGGAAGAGCATCGGACGCCTCCGGCAGATACTATTCCGCTCAGGCCTGCGCCTGAGGCCTGTGCCGGAACCTCGCCAAATGTCACGGTCTTCGCGTCGACGTCAGCGGGCGAAGTCCTGGGTGAGCCATACGTTGCCGTCGGAGTCCCTGATGACGTCGATGCCGATGCGGGTCAGGGTGGGGGAGAGCAGGTTGCGGCGGTGCCCGTCATTCGGCGGCTTCTCGCCGAACATCTGCGTGTCCAGCGACGAAGCCATCGATAGAATCGCATTGGTCGAATTGGTGACCCGACTGCCGGTGCCCACGTTCTCAGCCCAACCCATTGTCCGTACGCCTTGCGCGGCGATCCGGTCACCGAGGCTCGCTTCCCCCGGGCACTGGTGACTCAACCCGCAACCGTGGGCCATCGCGAGATTGTGCGCGTGCGCACTTCGCACCAGCGGGGTGCTCATGGTCAGCGGGGCGAGACCCGCGTCGCTGCGCCAACCGTTGATCTGGGCCAGCACCTTGTGCGCCACGTCGGTGTCACCGGCCGGCGACCCGGGCGTGCCGCCACGAGACGAGGCGCGGGTCGCCGGTTTGGTGCGCGGTGCGCTCGCGGACCTGGTCGCGGTGATGCTGGCTCGTGGCGTGGCTGAGGCCGTCGTCGGGGCGCTGGCCTGGGCCGGTGCCGGCGTGCCGGTCTCCGCGGGCATGCCGAGGGCGTTGCTGTTCGCGGCGTCGATGTTCGCACTGTCGGTGGTGCACGATGCCGACGTGAGTGCGACACCCAGGAGCATGGCGATAACGACTGTTTTGCTCATGTTCGGTGAGCCTACCGGAGGCCGCATCGCCGGGCAGGTGCTTCCGGTCCGCCGCGCGTTGTGTTCCCGGAAGCGGTGCAGGCGCGTCACGTGGATCCAGGACAGGTGACGCACGTTTTGTCTACCGTGCGTCGCCCCCATGATCGTGATCGATCAGACCGGGGATAGCCGGGGTAGGCGCCCACGATCATGGCGAAACGCAGTGCGGTGTTCCGATCCGGCCCGGAGGCAATCATTCGGACTCCTGAGTGGCTCGTCGATGTTGTTCGCACCAACACGACGCGGCACCAATGCGTACGCGCCTGGCATTCGCGTTGGGTGCGAATTGGCCGATCCGAGTAGGTGCCGAGTGGACCTTTTGGACATACATTGTGGGCGGGCGCTCACATCTTGTGATCGACAACTATGCCCAGCGTGACATTCGTCGACACCGCTGATATGGTCTCGGCGACTTTGTCCCGATCCGCAGCGAGGGGTCACCCATGGGCATTCTCAGAGAAATGCAACGCGCACATGCCCGTCAGGTGCGTGAGCAGCAGCGCATGCACGCTGCGGCCTACAAGCTGCAACAACAGCTGCATCGAGAGGCCGAGCGCCTGCAAAAAGCCGCGCAGCGTGCCGCGACAGCCGATGAGCGTGAGCGGAAGCGGGCCTATGCGGAGGCTCGAGCCGCACACGTGGCGGCCAGCAACGCCGACCTCGCTTCCCGTGTGGACGAACTCGAGACTCTCCTCACTGGGACATTGGAGGTTGACGACCATATCGATCTGGAACGACTGAAGAAACACGCCGAACACAAGGCATTCAACCCTAGGCAGTTGGGTCAGCCAGTTCCAGCACCGGATTGGTCGAGATTTCAGCCTCCGCCCCCGAGCGGCCTGTCGAAGCTATTTGGAGGGCAGGCCAAATACAATCAGCAGTTCGCCGCCGCGCGTCATCACTACGAGCAAGCATGCGCTGAACACGCGGCTTCGGAGGCTGATCGTCAGCGACAGCTGAGTGCCGCCTATGAGCAATATCAGCGTCAGTGCGCGAAGATCGACTCCGAATGCGCCGCTCACAACGCGGAGGTGGATCGTTTTGCTCAAGCGGTCGCAGATCGAGATCCGGCTGCTGTTGTTGAGTATTTCGGTATGGTACTGGGAAACTCGGTCTACCCGGATTGCTTTTCGCAGCAGTATCGTCTGGCATTCGTTCCTGAGTCACGACAACTGGTGGTGGAATATCAGCTACCAACCCTCGACGTGATTCCAGCCGTGCGAGAGTATCGGTACGTGAAGTCTCGTGATGACATCACTTCGTCGTCGCGGACCGCAAAGGAGATCAGGGAAAGGTATGCGAGCATCGTCGCCCAGACGACGTTGCGCACAGTGCACGAACTGTTCGAGTCCGACCGTGCGGCGATCGTGGAGACGATTGCCTTCAACGGGGTCGTAGACACCACCGATCCTCGCACCGGTCAGCCGGTTCGGCCATGTCTGGTCACCGTGCGGACGACCCGGGAGCAGTTTCTGGCGCTCAATCTCCATAGTGTCGATCCGAGTGCCTGCCTTCAACATCTCAATGCCAGAGTCTCCAAACGGCCGGAGGAGCTCGCGCCAGTTCCTCCAGTGCTCGAATTTGACATGGTTGACAAACGGTTTGTTGACGAGGTCGACGTTCTGGCCGACTTGGACCAGCGACCGAACCTGCTTCTGCTCACTCCGACCGAGTTCGAGAGCCTGATTCAGAACCTGTTTACGAAGATGGGGCTGGACACAAAACAGACCCGACCGTCACGAGACGGCGGCGTCGACTGTGTGGCGTTCGATCCACGACCGATCTTCGGCGGAAAGGTCGTCATCCAAGCGAAGCGTTACCGCAACACAGTTGACGTGTCTTCGGTGCGGGATCTCTTTGGCACTCTTCAAAACGAGGGAGCGTCGAAGGGGATTCTCGTCACGACGAGCGGCTATGGTCCGACGTCGTTCGACTTCGCGTCGGGCAAGCCAATGGAGCTCATCGATGGGTCAAACCTACTCTATCTCCTTGAGGAGCATGCCGGAGTCAAGGCTCGAATCGACCCCAGCGAACTCGACAGATGAGGCGGGAGGCTGCGAAGTCCCCAGATCTGCAGGCATAGGGCGGTTCGAGGATCCGAGCGTATCTATGCAGTGAAAGGCCGCAGTGACCCCGCCGGTTTGCCCAACAGCCTGGCGGTGACGACTGTCGCCGCGTCTTCGCCGACAATCGGCACGCACGCCGCCCGCAGCGTCGCGGCGAACGCCGACAGCTCCCTCTCGGCTGTGGTGACGGCGGCGATGAGTGCGCCGCGCGTGACGCTGGCGACGGCGCGTTCGGGAGTGGCCCTGGTCTCTGTCGTCTGGGTGAGACTGAGAACGTCCAGGTTGGCCGACACGAGCAGCCAGGGATGGCCGGTCCACAGGATCGCGGGCTCGCTCTGGTCGTGGAAGGTCGCAGTCAGCCATTCGTCGAGGTCGTCCAGATCACCGCAACAGCCCGGATCCGCGAGGACCCTGTTGTCGTTCTCCAGCAGATAACCACCGGCGAGTGGGGGAATCTCGTCCACGGCCATCGCCTGAGTCGCCGAATCACGGAGCCGATCGATGAGTGATGGCTCAGCGTCGGATCGCCGGGTCAGGGAGGCGACCACCACCGCAGTCAGATTGGTTGGTCCGTGAGGATCGGCTGAGTCGCACAGGTCAGACACGCGGATCAGCCACGGAACTACCGGGAAGTCGGCGGTGATCGGAGCCGGATAGCCCGCCGCGATAATCCCGTCTCGCCAGCAAGAATCCCGCTCTTCGACGCCGTCGGTTGGGTCGGGACCGACGGCGTCGAAGAGCAGATCGAAGACGTCGATGACCGCAGTCAAGCGGACTTTGTCCAGTGCCTCCATGTCAGTCTCCCTTCTCGAAAGCCCCAGCGGCGGCTTCACGACCATCCACAGTCACCGGTTCATTGTGGCGAGCGGCGGCCTCGGTGATCACTCCGGCGCGGCAACATAGCGGTCTTCCGGCTTAAACGTCGATTCCAGGCCAATCTGATTGGGGAATCCCATCCTCCGGATCGAAGAACTGGGCTGTCGCGCTCAGGCCGATATGAGCCCACGCCGCGAGCAGGGCCGATGTGGGGTGAGCGGGCTCGGAACCATGGGGGTGAAACATCACCGACGTTTCTCCGTCGCCGACGAGGAAGGTTTGCCGCACCGTGACGTGTTCCGTGTCGCCGGCCAACCAACTGAACTCGTAGTAGAGGTCGTCGCCGCGCTCCATCTGGTGGTAATAGGCGATCGGGTGGGAGGGTGTGGCGAGTCTGCGAAGAAACCTAAGGCATGCCTGCGGCGGCCACACAGACGACAGCCAACTGATCTGATTCATCGCGTGGCTGAAGTCCTGGACGGGTCGCCCAGGCCCCCACGTCTTCATTAGCTCGAACACCGGATCGCGGTGAGGAGCCGGCGAGAACTCGTCCGTCGACCACGAATCGTCGGGCATCCGTGCGACGAACAATCCTGATGGCGGCACCTCGACGCCTGTGACATGGAGAAAGCGGTGCACTCGGGCGGTGAGCGCTGGGGTGGCCGCCAATACGCGGGCGACACTCTCCGATAGTGTGAAGATGCGAGCGCGTTCCGGCATCCAACGATGATAGTGGATCGTCTTCGAGATGTTCTGCAGGTGGAGAATACCCGAGATGTGCTCGCCTAAAAGCCGAGCGGTCAACGTGTCGCGGGCGGTCACCAGTTCATCGCGGCGAGCGTTGGCTTCGTTGATCACTCCTGCACGGCGACATAGCGATCCTCTGGGTCGATGCCGGGGTCTCGTGCCCAGGAGAGGTCGACGTCGACTCCGTGTGGTTCGAGTTCGTCGCGCACTCGGCGCATCATGTCTTCGCTGAGGTAGTGGTGGCTTAGGTTGAGTCTTGTCAGGTGGGTGAGTGGTTGGCCGGCGAGGAGTGCGGCTGCGCCGGTGTCGGACAACATTCCCATAGATAGGTCTAGTGTGGATAGTTGTGCGACGATGGGTGCTCCGGCGAGGGCTGCGGCGATCTGGTCGGCGATCTCCGAGTTGCGCAGTCCCAGTGTGGTGAGGGCGGGCAGTCGGGTTCCGGCGAGGATCGGTGCGAGGTCGTCGACGGTCGCGTTGCCGCCTCGGCGATTGACTCCGAGCCACAGCTCCAGGTGCGTGAGTGCAGGAAATGAGGACTCGCCGGCTGCTCGCACCGTGGACGAGGGAATGCCCG
The DNA here is from genome assembly GCA_963736695.1 of uncultured Actinomycetota bacterium. GTDB lineage: Bacteria > Actinomycetota > Actinomycetes > Mycobacteriales > Micromonosporaceae > CAVTPU01. Next base: position 429,240 of record CAVTPU010000001.1, on the reverse strand, counting down.
CAGACTCAAGTCGGAGGTCTTCCAGCACCGGATAGGTTCCGTGCTCGAAGTCGGGTCGCTCGCCCCGCACCCATAGCTGTCGAAGCTGAGGATAGGCGCGTGGGATCGCACAGACGTAGTCCAGTTCGATCCAGGAGATTTCACTCTGTCCTCTGTCGATGTCGCCCAGGTAAAGTCCCGTGAGCCTGGTTAGCCGGTCGGCTGCCGCCACCAGTTCGTCGATCGGGGCGATGTCGCCTTCACCCACGCCCCAGTCGCCGACAATCAGCGCCGTGATGTCGCCGGCCCATGGCGCCGCGACTAGTTCGTCGAGTCGACGATCAAAGCTATCTCGGTCAATTTCGTAGTCATCGTATTTCGGATCGTGTGCGTCGATACGCCAGGCCACCGCGCTCGGGTCGATGCCGGTGATATCCATTCCGACCTCGAACTCGACGACTGGCAAGTCGTGGAACGTTTTGCTCATCGCGTCTCCTCATGCTCGACCCGCGCGACCGTAACAGCGACGGCCGACATGCGTCGAAACGGTGAGGCGACGAAGTGTCACGGCGGCGAGCGGCGGCTTCGTTGATCACTCCTGCACGGCGACATAGCGATCCTCTTGGGCGATATCGGCCCCTTCTGCCCAGAAGAAGTCGACGTCGACTCCGTGTGGTTCGAGTTCGTCGCGGAGTCGTCGCATCATCTCTTCGCTGAGGAAGTGGTGGCTCAGGTCGAGTCTTGTCAGGTGGGTGAGTGGTTGGCCGGTGATCAGTGCCGCGGCACCGGTGTCCGACAACATTCCCATAGACAGGTCTAGTGTGGACAGTTGTGCGACGATGGGTGCTCCGGCGAGGGCTGCGGCGATCTGGTCGGCGATCTCCGAGTTGCACAGCCCCAGTGAGGTGAGGGCGGGCAGTCGGGTTCCGGCGAGGATCGGGGTGAGGTCGTCGACGGTTGTGTCGCCGCCGTTGTCGTTGACTCCGAGCCACAGTTCGAGGTGGGTGAGTGCGGGAAATGAGGACTCGCCGACTGCTCGCACCGTGGACGAGGGTATGCCCGCGGACTCGAGTCGGAGGTCTTCCAGCACCGGATAGGTTCCCAGCTCGAAGTCGGGTTCGATGCCCCGCACCCACAGTCGTCGAAGCCGAGGATAGGCGCGTGGAATCTTTTGGACGTCGCCCAGTTGGATCAAGGAGATGTCACTCTGTTCCTGGTCGATGCCGCCCAGGTAAAGTCCTGTGAGCCTGGTCAGCCGGTCGGCTGCCGCCACCAGTTCGGCGATCGGTGCGGATTCTCCCGCAGCGGCATAACAGTTTCCGATCGCTAGGGCGGTGATATCGCCAGCCCATGGCTGTCCGATGAGTTCCGCGAGTCGATGATCAAGTTTGTCTCGGTTAATTGCGTCGACGCGCCACGCCACCGCGCTCGGGTCGATGCCGGTCATATCCATTCCGACCTCGAACTCGACGATCGGGAGGTCGTGGAACGTCGCGGCCATCACAGCTCCTTCGCTCTCTGTCCGTGCAACCGGGACGACCGTAACAGAGACGACAGACATGCATCGAAGCGTTGAAACGGTGAGGCGGCGAAGTGTCACGGCGAGCGTTGGCTTCGTTGATCATTCCTTCTCGGCGACATAGCGGTCTTCCGGGTCGGTGTCGGCTTTCTTCACCCGGGAGAGGTCGACGTCGACTCCGTGTGGTTCGAGTTCGTCGCGGAGTCGTTGCATCATGTCTTCGCTGAGGTAGTGGTGGCTTAGGTTGAGTTTTGTCAGGTGGGTGAGTGGTTGGCCGGCGAGGAGTGCCGCGGCGCCGGTGTCCGACAACATTCCCAGGGATAGGTCTAACGTGGACAGTTGTGCGACGATGGGTGCTCCGGCGAGGGTTGCGGCGATCTGGTCGGTGATCTCCGAGTTGCGCAGTCCCAGTGTGGTGAGGGCGGGTAGTCGGGTTCCGGCGAGGATCGGCGCGAGGTCGTCGACGGTCGCGTCGCCGCCCCAGCGTTCGACGCCGAGCCATAGTTCGAGGGAGGTCATTGCGGGGAATGAGGACTCGCCGATTGCGTGCACCGTGGACGAGGGTATGCCCGCAGATTCAAGTCGGAGGTCTTCCAGCACCGGATAGGTTCCGTGGTCGAAGTCGGGTTGGATGCCCCGCACCCATAGCCGTCGAAGCCGAGGATAGGCGCGTGGGACAGCACAGACGTCGCCCAGATGGATCCAGGAGATTTCACTCTGTCCTTTGTCGATGTCGCCCAGGTAAAGTCCTGTGAGTTCGGTCAGCCGGTCGGCTGCCGCCACCAGTTCGTCGATCGGGGCGATGCCGCCTTCAGCAGCGCCCCAGTCGCCGACCATCAGCGCCGTGATGTCGCCTGCCCATGGCGCCGCGACTAGTTCTTCGAGTCGACGATAAAAGCCATCTTCGTCAATTTCGTAGTCATCGTCTTCTTCGTAGTCATCGTCTTCCGGATCGCGTGCGTCGACGCGCCACGCCACCGCGCTCGGGTCGATGCCGGTCATATCCATTCCGACCTCGAACTCGACAACTGGCAAGTCGTGGAACGCCTCGCCCATCACAGCTCCTTCGCGCTCAGTCGGTGCAACCGGACGACCGGGCGACGGTAACAGACATGGCCGACATCCTCCCGACAGGTCGGCATGACTGCCGTGCCGTCGAGAACCCGATATATCCGCGCGGTGAATTCTGTCGAGGGACGTGTCGCGGCTGAGGTCCGGCGCCGGCCTGTTGCGGGCCTCGGTCAGTGCGCGCGGACACGCAACCAGACTGGGACCGCCCGGCCACGAGGGGCGCCGGTCTGCGTTCCGCCGAGGCGTCCGGACGCCGGGCAGGCGACGCACGTCGCCCCACCGCCGCACATCGCTGCGCCGCCGCACGTCGCCCCCACGCCACACGCTGACGACGCCGTGATCGGCTCGACTTCGCCCAACCGCACGAGGTGTTCGGCGGCCGCTTCGACGACGGCACGTTCGAGTCCGGTGCGCGCGGCGACCTCCGCGAGGCTCGCGGCCCCGGCCGAGATCTCGGCCAACACTCGGCGCAGTGGCGAGGTCACGTCACCAACCGTCCGATCTGGAACACCGCCACCGCCACCGTCCACGCGAAAGCGAGTTGGAAGCCGAAACCGAGCAGCGTCCAGCGCGGACCCACTTCCCGATATTGGGCGGCGAGCGTGGCGACGCATGGGGTGTATCCCAGGAGGAACACCAGGAAGGCCAGGACCGCGGCGGTGGTGTGGCCTCCGGACGAGCGGGCGAAGTCGGCGCGCAACGACTCGCCCAGTGCGCCGGGACGGCGTACGTTATCGGGTTTTTCGGTGGCGTAGGTCTGAGCCCAGGATGAGACGACCGCCTCTTTGGCGACGAAGCCGACGAGCAACGCGCCGGTCGTGTGCCAGTCACCGAACCCGGCCGGAGTGAATGCGGGTGCGGTGGTCGCGGCGATCTGGCCGAACAGGCTGTGCTCCACATCGGTGCCGGGCCGGTCGGACGCACCCACCGGAATCGCCGACAGCGCCCAGACCACCACAACGGCGGCGACGATGACGCTTCCCGCCGTCCGCAGAAACGCGGCCACGCGGGTCCACGTCGAGGCGATGAGAAGGCGAATATGCGGAACCTGATATCTCGGCAGGTCGATGAGCAGGTCTTCGTTGTCCATCGTGCGCAGCACGGTGGCGCGCAGCAGCGCCCCGCCGGCGACAAGCATCGCGATGGAGACCAGATACATGCCGAAGACGACGTTTCCCGCATGTGGTCCGAAGAACGCGGTGGCGACGAGAACATAGACCGCCAGGCGGGCGGTGCATGACGTGAACGGCACGAGCAGCACGGTGAGCAGCCGGTGTCGGGCGTTCGGGAGGATCCTGGTGGCGGCGACTGCCGGCACGTTGCATCCGAATCCCACGACCAGTGGCAGGAACGCCCGCCCCGGCAGGTTCAACACCCGGGTGAGTCGGTCGGCGACGACCGCCGCCCGTGCGAGATATCCGCTGTCCTCCAACAGTGCGAGAAGCGCGAACATTATCGCCATGACGGGGGCGAAGCTGAGCAGCATGCCGACTCCGGCGATCACGCCGTCGACCAGCAGGTGTTCGACCCACGTGCCACCGAGCCCGACGGATCGCGACAGCCAGCGGGCGCCGTCGGAGACGGGTCCGGAGACCAGTCGGTCGATGAGGGTCTGAAGGGGTGCCGCCAAGCGGGTGGTGAGCTGAAACACCAACCACATCACCGCGAGGAACATCATGGGTCCGACGACGGGAGAGATAGCCACACGGTCGATGCGATCCGACCACGGCGTCGTGGCCCGCTCGCCGTTCACGGTGGTCGCCTCGACCATCCGCGTGACCCGGGTGAATCGCCAGTCTGCCGCGGCCAGCGCATCGTCGTGCTCCTGGGGCGCGGGCAGCGGCGGCGGCATGGGTGCGGCGAGCGCGCGTCCCACCGCTTCGACCAGGTCCGCTGTCACGCCACGCCGGCCGTCGACGGCGACCGTCGGGGCGGTCATGGCTCGAGAGAGCCCGGCCACGTCGACTGTCGTCCCCCGTCGGCGCGCGACGTCACCCATGCTCACCGCGACAACGACCCGGTTCGGGGTCTCTCGAATCTGGTGGGCGAGATAGAGGGTGCGGATCAAGTCGGCGGCGCTGACGACCACGACGACCACGTCGGGTCGGGCGACCGGGTCGGCGCCGACCAGCAGATCGCGGGTGAGCGCCTCGTCGGGGGATATCGGGTCGAGACTGTAGGTGCCCGGCAGGTCGATGAGCCGCACGGACCTGTCCGCCAGCCGCCACTGACCGCTGGCCACCTCGACGCTGCTGCCGGGCCAGTTGCCCACCGCCGCTCGTCGGGCTCCGGTGAGCGCGTTGAACAGCGACGATTTGCCGACATTGGGGTTGCCGACGAGGGCGATCGTCGCGGGTGCGGGCCGACGATCCCGGTCGTCCGCAGTCGCCTCCGGAGCGTCGGCGTCGGCGGTGTGCCGCACACCCACCATCAGTCGGGCTCAGCGACGAAGGACACGGGGATCCTGTCGAGCATCCGGCCGCCGACCGCGATCCGGGCCGGCCCGACACCGATGACGCGCCCTCCGCCCGCGGTTCGACGGAGGATCGTGACCGTGGCGCCGGCCCGCAGCCCGAGCTCGGCGAGCCGCATCGCTTCGGCGGCCGACAGTCGCACCCGATCGAGGAGTACGGGCACGCGCAGCGGCGCGTTGGCGAGGGTCACAGTAATAGATATTAGGTTCGCCTCTGTCCCCGCCTCAAGGAGACCGACATGATCGTTCGCCGGGAGGGACTCATATGTCGCCGCCACCCACTGGTACGGTTCGCCCGTGAATGGCGAAGACGGACATGTCGGGAACTACGCGCCAGAGCCTCCCCGAACAATCGACCGGGTACGCACCGAACGAGGCGAACTGGTCCTGCGCCAGACCAGCCACCACTTCGAGATCATCAGCAACGGCGTGTTCCTCATGGACACCTCCGATGGCACATCGGAGCGCCTGCTCATCGACGCCGCGATATCCCGGGTCTGCACGCCGTCACCACGTCTGCTCATCGGCGGCCTCGGCGTCGGATTCTCACTCATCCGCGCCACAGCCCACCCGACCCTCGCGGCGATCGACGTCGTCGAGATCGAGAAGACCGTCATCGGCTGGCACGAACAACACCTGCGTCACCTCACCGGCGAGGCGCTCGCCGACCCGCGCGTGCGCCTCACCGAATCCGACATCCTCGACTGGCTCGAGCGCGCCACCGACCCATATGACGCGATCTGCCTGGACACCGACAACGGGCCCAACTGGCTCGTCTTCGACACCAACAAGCACGTGTACGCGCAGCGTGGCCTGAGCCTCACGTACGACCGACTGGCCCCGGGGGGAGTGCTCGCGGTGTGGAGCGCGAGCCGCGACACGGCGTACGAAGGTCGTCTTCGGGTCTGGTTCGATGACGTGGAGGTGCTGGAGACGGCGCATCCGAGCGGCACCGCCGACGTGGTCTATGTCGCGCGGCGACCGGCCCAAACGGGTGGCGCGGCCGGAGATGTCACACCCCTGTGACAGGCTCCTCTTCGCACCGGGAGAAACACACCGGAAGGTTCGGACCGCGGAGAGGACGACGGCGATGTATCGGCAAGGCGACGTATTAGTGAGGACGATCGACGAGAACGAGGTGCCCGACGGACTCATCGCCGCACCCCGCGACTCGAAGGGCCGGCTGGTCCTGGCGCGCGGCGAGGCCACCGGTCACGCACACGTGGCGTCCGGCGAAGGACTTCGCCTGCTGTGCCTGCCCGACGACGTCGAGACCATGTTCTTGCACATCGAGGCCCACGGACGGCTCACCCACGAAGAGCACGGCCCGATCGGCCTGCCGAAGGGCTGGTATCAGGTGATTCGGCAACGGGAATACCTCCCCGGCGCGATCCGGCCCGTGGCGGACTGACCGATGACACAGACGACGATCACCACAGTGGACAACGAGCGCGCGCTCGCCCGTCGCGCCGACGACTGGACCGACGCCGCCGTCGCGACCACCCCGGCCGACCGGGCCACCGCCGAAGCGGGCGTCCGTCGGGCCTACGCCGCAGCCGGCCTGACCCCACCGACCACCATCACGTGGTGCGACTCGCCGCTCGCCGCCGCGCGCACGGCCGCCCGCGTGTCGGCCAGCGGTGAGCTGGGCCGCAGCGTGCGCGGTGAGGTGCGGACCCGACCGTGGGCCGCGGCCCGCGCCGAGGCCATGGCCCGACTCGGCGCCGCAGGCTGGGCACGGCACTGGGCCGCCGCAGGCGCCCGACCCTGGCGGCTGGTCATGGAGTCGTTGTTCACACCGATCCGCACCCGGGTCATCGCCGAGCTTGTCGAGGCCGACAAACTCACCGATGTCGCGGCCGCCATGGTCATGCTCGATTCGGTGGGCGGCCAACACGACGCCGCGTGGCTGGGCGCGTTCGCCCCGTCGAACGCGACCTCTGACGCCGCCATTACCGACTCTGTCATCACCGACGCCGCGATGGCCGAGGCGATCGCAGCCCTCGCGGCCGTGGCGGCCTCCGCCGGATGGTGGTGGCCCTATGAAGACGGCGTGATCCTCACCGAACGTCCGACCGCGTTGCTGCGCGACAACGTCGGCCGGCTCCACCATGGTGACGGTCCGGCACTGTCCTTTCCGGATGGTTGGTCGATGTTCGCGTGGCGGGGCATGCCGATTCCCCCATCGGTCGCCGACGAACTGGCCCACCTCACCGTCGAACGCATCCGCGATGAGGACAACGCCGAGATCCGCCGCGTCATGGTGGAATACTTCGGATTCGATCGCTATCTGCGCGAGAGCAAGGCCCAACGGCTGCACGAGGACGAGTGCGGCATTCTGTGGCGGGTGCCACTCGACGGCGACGAACCGCTCGTGATGGTGGAGGTGATCAACTCCACCCCGGAGCCTGACGGCACCAGCCGAACCTATTTCCTTCGGGTGCCGCCGAACGTCACCACCGCCCGTGGTGGTGTGGCATGGACCTTCGGGCTCACCGAGGACGAATACGCGCCACTCGTGCAGAGCTAACCGGGTGCCGAGGCCGGGCGGATCGGCAGGAGTCTTATCTGCGCCGATCCGTCCACCCCGGAGACATTGCGCCACACGTCATCCACCGGCCCGTGGGGGATTCGTTCCAGGACTCCCGCGCCGAAAACCTCATACAGCGGCAAGCGTCGCATGTGGACATAACCGATGTGGCAGTCGCAGATCTCGTTCACACACGGCCGGGGTCGCAGGCCGGCGCGATAGGTGCCGTCGTAGAGGTTCCCGAGCGGCTCGTCGATGAAGTGGCATCGTCGCACGGTGCCGTCACCCGCGACCGAGATGACGCTCTCCCCGGCCCGACACTCGTGACCACGGGAGGCGTGCGGGTGCACGCTGAAGGCGAACAGCGGGTCGAGCGCCATCCACGGCTCAACCTCCGCGTCGGAGTAGGCGTATCCCTCGGCCGCGTTCGCCCACAGATATACGTCGGGGCGCAACCGCGCCCGCAACGACCGGGCCGCGTCGAGGTGCTCCGGTTGGGCCACCACACCCACCGAATAGCGGGCGCCGATCCGGTCGAGTTCGGCGCAGGCCGCGACGAACCGGTCTTCGGACACCTGGCCGGGGTGATAGGTCGCCCACAGTGCGGCGGTGTTCAGGTCGGCGTCGGCGAGCCAGCCCAACCGGCTCGACAGATTCGTCTGGATCGCGACCCGACGCACATGCGGCAGCCGGGACAGACTCACGATCGCGTCGCGATACCACCGGCGGGTCAACGCCTCGCCCCACGGAGTGAACAGGATCGAGGCCTGGTCCCGGTCTGGGTTGCGCTCGACCCAGTCGACGAACCGGTCCAGCGCCGCGCGGTCGGCGCGCAGCAGTTCGGGCGGGTCGTGTCGTTTCGCGAACGGGCAATAGGGACAGTCGAAGTTGCAGCTCGCCAACGGGCCGCGATAGAGAATGGTCAGGTTCATCGTTTCACCGCAGCGGATAGTCGAGCATCGCGGCCCTGACCGGCGCGGAGATGAGCCAGGGGCCGATGGCGTCGCTGTGTGCCAGGCCCTCCTCGGTGAGTGTGAGCGACTCGTCGTCGACGGCGAGCCACCCACGGTCGACGAGCTCGGCCAACTGGGGGAAATCCTCGTCGATGCGGGTGCCGAACCGGTTCAGATAGGGCTTGGTGTCCAGCCCTTCGGCCCGCAGCAGAGACTGCAGCAGCCAACGCCGCCGCTGCTCCCACGGGTCGAGGCGCACGCCGATCTCGGCATAGCCGAAGTCTTCGACCGGCCGGGACACATAGTCGGCGAGCACGCCGCGCACCGCGCCGACGCCGACCGCATAGTCGAACGAGTAGTGCAGGTCCGTGGTGTAGGAGCGGGCCCCGCAGCCGAGGCCGATCATGCCGTCGTTCTGACAGCAGTAGTCGGTGACCGGTTGGGGCACGTCGGCGCGGACGAAGTTACGCATGGACAGTTGGCGATAGCCGGCGGCGCACAGCGTGTCTCGTCCGATGCGATAGAGCGTCATCCGTTGCGTGTCCCAGTCGGGGTCGACGCCGTCGAGTGTGGATTGTGCGCGTCGGCCGAGTCCGGTGACAGGCCGCACGTACAAGGGGTATAGGTAGAGCTCTTCGGGTTTCCACGTGAGGGCGGTGCGCAGCGACTCCAGCCACGTCTGTGGCGTCTGGCCGTCGATGCCATAGATCAGGTCGATGTTGAGCACCGGGATGGCAGTGGCTCGAATGGTGTCGAGGGCCTGATCGACGACGGCCCGGTGTTGGGGTCGGCCGGCGGCGTGCGCCTCGTCGTCGAGGAAGCTCTGCACCCCGATGCTGACCCGTCGCGTGCCACGGTCGGCGAGCAGAGAGATCCGTTCGGTGGTGGCGGTCGCCGGTGAGGTCTCCACCGATAGTGGGACGGCGGTCCCGGCGGTCATCAGTTCGGCGATGTCGAGCAGGTCGTGCAGTTGGTCGGGGCTGACGAAGGTCGGGGTGCCGCCGCCGATGGCGGTGCTGGCGATGCGTGGCCCGTCGCCGGTGTCGGGGTCGCCGACCGCGTCGCGCACCACGTGGGCTTGGTGGCGCAGTTGCCGAAGGTAGGCGGCCACCTGTTCGCCGGGCGGGTTGGCGCGGGTGAACAGGTTGCAGAAGCCACACCGCATGTCGCAGAACGGCACGTGCAGATAGAGAAAGTGCGGCTTGCCTCGGTGCGATGCCCACACATCGCGCAGGGACGGTCGTGGTTCGAGCCGTCGATAGGCGGTCTTGTGCGGATAAGCATAGAGATATCCCTGGTACGGCGAGCCGGTCCACGTGGTCACAGTGTCATTGTCCTGTTCTGTTCGGGCTGGCCGTCGGCCGACCATCCGGGCGGCAGCACGAATTCGGCGTAGGGAACAGTCCACACCACTTCGTGGCCGAGCCGGTGACCGGTCTGACCGTCTTCTCCATATGCCGTGCCGTGGTCGGAGCAGACGATGGCGAAGCAGGGGCGTCCCCGGGACGTGACGAGGGAGAAGAGTCGGCCGATGTGGTGGTCGACATGTGCGAGTGCGGCGGCGTGGCTCGCTCTGCTGTCCTCGGCGGCTCCGGGCAGGTAGTGCCGGTTGGGCTGGTGGATGGCCGAGACGTTGAGAAACAGCATGAGCGGGCGTTCGGCCGGTGTGTCGGCGACGACTCGGGCGACCTGGTCGAGTTGGGCGCGCACCGAGTCTGGATTGGTCACCCCGAATTCTTGGCTCCAGTGGCTCTCGGCGAACATGCCGGGCAGGACTCGGGCGAGGGCGTTGTGTTTGTTGAAGAAGCCCACCCCGCCGACGCACACCGTGTGATAGCCGACGGCGGCGAGGCCCGCGACGAGATTGGGTGAGTCGAAGGTCCATGTGTGCGGCGTGGTGGTGGCGCTACCGGCGAACGTCGCGGCGAAGAGGCGTGGATGCGGTCCGGGTGTCGTCGGGGTCGGCAGGAAGCCGCCGAAGAAGGCGTGGTGCGCGGCGTAGGTGAAGCTCGCCGGAGTGTGCCGGCGTTCCCATTGCCCGGACGGCAGGACGCGGGCGAGGTTCGGGGTCTTCCCGGCGGCGGCCAGCTCGGCGGCGACGTCATATCGCAGCGTGTCGAGGGTGACCAGGAGCAGGTCGTGGCTGCCGATGATCTGTCGCATGTCACGCATGGTTGGGCGTCTCCACCGGGAAGAGACCTCCGATCAGCGCATGGATCTGTTCATCGTAGGTGTCGCGCCCGTCGACGGTCAGCGAGGGCAACAGGTCGCCGAAGGCGTTGACCTCGGCGACGGCGTGTGACTGCCACGACGACGAGAACATCACGTCGACGGCGACCTGAAGGCTTCGCGGGAAGCACTCGGCCGCCCGGACACAGGTCGCGAGCGCGGCGTCATAGGCGGCGTCGCCGGCGGCGGCCCGCAGGCTCGCGGCGTCGACCCGTTCGGCGCCGAGGTGGAGATTGGTCATGGGCCAGCGGCTGGCCCGCCCGACGACGTGGCTGGGTCGTCCGGCGATGACCACCACCCGGGCATCCACGACTCGGGCGCCCAGTGCCGACTTGGGGAACCACCGTTCGACGTGGACTCCGTCGCGCGCGAGCGTGTCGACGATGGTCGCGACGTCGGATTCATCGGTGTATTGCCGCACCCGCAGCGAGTTGTGCAGGTGGATGCCATCGGGAGAGCGGACCAGTTCGGCTGATGTGGTGGCGAGGACCCGGCCGGTGCGGGTGGTGAGCGCGATCACTCCGGAGGCGGACGAGCCGTGGCACGGTTTGACGAAGACGCGGGACCAGTCGCGTTCGGTCATCGCGGCACGCAGGTCGCGATAGTCGGCGACCGGTGGCAACGCGGGCGGAACCGGCACTCCGGCGGCGTCGAGCCGGGAGTGGCATCGGGCCTTGTCGAACACGGTGAGGACGTCGTCCGGGTCGTTGAGCAACGTGGCGCCCCGGTCGCGTGCGGCGGAGGCGATCCGGCGAAGGGCCCAGGCGATTCCGGCATACCAGTCCTTCGCGCCGGCCACCTCGGTGAGGTCGATGGTGGGGACCTCGCCAGCGGGCGGGCCGAGGTCGCCTCGTTCGGCACGGTCGATGGCGGTGCGCAGCAGCCACTCCACCTCGGCGTCCTCGCCGGGCGAGTCGATGCGCACCCACGAACCGGGCCCGATCTCGATCGGGGCGCCTGCGGCGACGTCGCGCCACTTCACGATGTGGGGGTCTGGCAGGCCGGCACGCCGTGTGGCCGCACGGAATCCGGTGACCCGACGGTTCTCCGGGTTGCCGATGATGGTGATAGGCAGCGGGAACGTCGTCACTCGGACACCGCCACGTAGCGGTCTGCTGGGCTAGTGACGGTGCCCTCTGCCTCGGAGAGGTCGATGTCGACTCCGTGTGGTCTGAGCTCGTCGCGGAGTCGTCGCATCATGTCCTTGCTGAGAAAGTGGTGGTGGAGGTCGAGTCGTGTCAGGTGGGTGAGTGGCTGGCCGCCGAGCAGTGCCGCGGCGCCGGCATCCGACAGCGTCCCCAGGGATAGGTCCAGGGTGGATAGTTGCGCGACGATGGGCGCTCCGGCCAGCGACACCGCGATCTGGTCGGCGACCATCGAGTTGCGTAGTGCCAGCGAGGCGAGGGTGGGTAGCCGGGTTCCGGTGAGGATCGGGGTGAGGCCGTCCACGCCTGCGTCGCCGCCGTAGACGGCGAGGCCGAGCCACAGTTCGAGGTGGGTCAGGTCGGGGAACTCGGACTCGCCGACCGCGTGGACGACCTGGTTGGGCAGGCCGTCGGTCTCGAATGCCAGCTCACGCAGGTTGGGGTAGGTTCCGGCCCGCAGTGCGAGGCCTTCCCCGCCTCGCACCCGCAACACCCTAAGTTCTGGGTACGCCGTGAGAAGCGGAGTGACGTCTGTCTGGTTGATCCAGGAGACCTCGTTTTCGTCACGGGTCATCTCGCCGAGGAACAGTGCGGTGAGGTTCGTGAGAGTGTCGGCGGCGGCGACGAGGTTCCCGATCGGGGGGTGCTTCTCATAGCTTTTTCCCCACTCGCCCACGACGAGTGCCCGGATCTGGCCGGCCCATGGCTGCTCGAGGAGTCCCGAGAGACAGCGCTCAAATGGGTGTTCCCCGTCGTAGTCGGTGGCGATGCGCCACGCGACCGCGGCTGGGTCGACGTCTTCCGGCAGTGCCATCCCGGGTTCGTAGGCCATGACAGGCAGCCCATCGAACGTGGTGATGTGCTCTTCGATCGTCATGCTGTTTCTCCACTGAGTTGCGTTGCAAGCACTGTCGTGTGATAGGTGCCGGCTTCACTGGTCCCGACTGCTCACTGGTCCCGATTACTCACTCCGCGGCCACCACATAACGTTCGTCTGGGTCGGTGTCGGCACCTTCCGCCGCGGAGAGGTCGATGTCGACTCCGTGTGGTTCGAGTTCGTCGCGGAGTCGTCGCATCATCTCTTCACTGAGGAAGTGATGGTGGAGATCGAGTCGTGTCAGGTGGGTGAGTGGCTGGCCGGCGAGCAGCGCGGCCGCACCGGCATCGCTGAGCATCCCCAGAGATAAGTCTAGTGTGGATAGTTGCGCGACGATCGGCGCGCCGGCGACAGCTGTCGCGGTCTGGTCGGCGATCTCCGCGTCGCGCAGCCCCAGTGAGGTCAGGGCGGGCAGCCGGGTCCCTGCGAGGATGGGTGTCAGGTCGGCCACGGTCGCGTCGCCGCCATATCTGCTGGTGCCGAGCCACAGCTCAAGATGGGTCAGGTCGGGAAACTCGGATTCGCCGACCGTGTGGATGACCTGCGAGGGAAGACCACCGGTCTCGAACGCCAGTTCCCGCAGGTTGGGGTAGGTTCCGGCCCGCAGTGCGAGGCCGTTCCCGCCTCGCACCCGCAACACCCGAAGCCCTGGGTACGCCGTGAGTAGCGGAGTGACGTCTGTCTGGTAGATCCAGGAGACCTCGTTTTCGTCACTGGTCATCTCGCCGAGGAACAGCGCGGTAAGGCGTGTGAGGGTGTCGGCTGCTGCGACGAGGTCCCCGATCGGGGGGAACCTCTCCCAGCTCTCTCCCCAATCGCCCACGACAAGTGCCCGGACCTGGCCGGCCCATGGCTGCCCGAGCAGGCCCGACAGACAGCGCTCAAACGGTGTTTTCCCGTCGCGGTCGGTGGCGATGCGCCATGCGACGGCCGCTGGGTCGACGTCTTCCGGCAGTGCCATCCCGGGTTCGTAGGCCATGACGGGTAGCCCGTCGAACGTGGTGATGTGCTCATAGATCGTCATGTTGTTCTCCACTGAGTTGCGTTGCAAGCACTGTCGTGTGATGAGTGTCGGCTTCACTGGTGCCGACTGCTCACTGGTCCCGCCAGCTCACTCGTCGACCGCCACATAACGTTCGTCTGGGTCGGTGTCGGCGCCTTCTGCCTCGGAGAGGTCGATGTCGACTCCGTGTGGTTCAAGTTCGTCGCGAAGTCGTCGCATCATCTCTTCACTGAGGAAGTGGTGGTGAAGGTCTAGTTTTCTCAGATGGGTGAGGGGTTGCCCGGCGAGAAGTGCCGCCGCGCCGGTGTCGGTGAGCATTCCCAGCGATAGGTCGAGTGTGGATAGTTGCGCGACGATCGGCGCGCCGGCGACGGCTGCCGCGACGTGGTCGGCGATCTCCGCGTCGCGCAGTCCCAGTGAGGTGAGGGCGGGCAGTCGGGTCCCTGCGAGGATGGGTGTCAGGTCGGCCACGGTCGCGTCGCCACCATATCTGGTGGTGCCGAGCCACAGTTCAAGATGGGTCAGGTCGGGAAACTCGGATTCGCCGACCGCGTGGACGACGTGAGCGGGAAGACCGCCGGTCTCGAACGCCAGCGCCCGCAGGTTGGGATAGGTTCCGGCCCGCAGCGCGAGGCCTTCCCCGCCTCGCACTCGCAACACCCGAAGCCCTGGGTACGCCATGAGTAGCGGAGTGACGTCTGTCTGGTTGATCCAGGAGACCTCGTTCTCGTCGGTGGTCATCTCGCCGAGGAACAGCGCGGCAAGGCATGTGAGGGTGTCGGCTGCGGCGACGAAGTCCTCGATCGGGGGGCGCGTCTCATAGCTTTCGTTCCACTCGCCCACGACCAGTGCCCGGATCTGGCCGGCCCATGGCTGCCCGAGCAGGCCCGATAGATAGCGCTCAAACGGCGGTTCCCCGTCGCAGTCGGTGGCGATGCGCCATGCGACCGCGGCTGGGTCGACGTCTTTCGGCAGTGCCATCCCGGGTTCGTAGGCCATCACTGGCAGCCCATCGAACGTGGTGATGTGATCGTCGATCGTCATGTGGTCTCCGGTGAGTGGTGTTGCGAACCATTGTTGTGTTGCAAGCACTGTCGTGTCGCGCGGTGGCAAGGTGCGCAGCCACGTCTGGCTATTCGGATACTGCCACATAGCGGTGCGCTGGGCCGATGTCGGCATCTTGTGCTTCGGAGAGGTCGACGTCGACTCCGTGTGGTTCGAGTTCGTCGCGGAGTTGTCGCATCATGTCTTCGCTGAGGAAGTGATGGTGGAGATCGAGCCGTGTCAGGTGGGTGAGTAGTTGGCCGCCGAGCAGCGCTGCCGCGCCGGCGTCCGACAGCGTCCCCATGGACAGGTCCAGTGTGGATAGTTGTGCGACGATGGGCGCTCCGGCCAGCGCCACCGCGACCTGGTCGATGATCTCCGCATCGCGCAGGCTCAGTGAGGTGAGGGCGGGTAGTCGTGTACCGGCGAGGATCGGTGCGATGTCATCGACGGTCGCGTCGCCGCCGTAGAAGGCGGCGCCAAGCCATAGTTCGAGGTGAGTCAATGCTGGGAGCTCGGATTCGGCGACTGCGTGGACGACGTCAGCGGGCAGGCCGCCGGTCTCGAAGGCCAGCTCACGCAGGTTGGGGTAGGTTCCGGCCTGCAGTGCGAGGCCGCTTCCGCCGCGCACTCGCAGCACACGCAATTTCGGGTGCGCCACGAGTAGTGGCGTGATGTCGGTCTGGTTGATCCAGGGGAGGTCCCTATAGTCGGTCATTTCGCCGAATAACAGTGCGGTGAGGTTTGTGAGAGTGCTGGCGGCCGCGGCGAGGTCCCTAATCGGGGGTTGCGTCTCCCAGCTTTCTCCCCATTCGCCCACGACGAGTGCCCGGATCTGGCCGGCCCATGGCTGCTCGAGGAGTTCCGACAGATAGCGCTCAAACGGTGGTTCCCCGCCGAAATCGGTGGCGATGCGCCACGCGACGGCCGCTGGGTCGACGTCTTCCGGCAACGCCATCCCGGGTTCGTAGGCCATCACGGGCAGCCCGTCGAACGTGGTGATGTGATCGTCGATCGTCATGTCGTTCTCCACTGAGTTGTGTTGCAAGCACTGTCGTGTGGTGGGCGCCGGATTTGATGGTCCCGACTGCTCACTGCTCCCGATTACTCACTCCGCGACCGCCACATAGCGGTGTGCTGGGTCGGCGTGGGCATCTTGTGCTTCGGAGAGGTCGACCTCGACTCCGTGTGGTTCGAGTTCGTCGCGGAGCCGCCGCATCATGTGTTCGCTGAGGAAGTGATGGTGGAGATAGAGCCGCGTCAGGTGGGTGAGCGGCTGGCCGGCGAGGAGCGCGGCGGCGCCGGTGTCCGACAGCGTTCCCATAGACAGGTCCAGTGTGGTTAGTTGTGCGACGATGGGTGCTCCGGCGAGGGCCTGTGCGATCTCGTCGGTGATCTCCGAGTTGCATAGTGCCAGTGTGGTGAGGGCGGGTAGCCGGGATCCTGCGAGGATCGGGGCGAGGTCATCGACGGTCGCGTCGCCGCCCCAGTTGTCAACTCCAAGCCACAGTTCGAGGTGAGCCAGCGCCGGAAATGAGGACTCGCCAACCGCGTGCACCACAGTCGAGGGCAAGCCGCAAGACTCGAGCCGCAGGTCTTCCAATATCGGATAGGTTCCGTGCTCGAAGTCGGATTCGATGCCCTGCGCCCACAGCCGCCGAAGCCGAGGATAGGCGCGTAGGACCTCACTGACGTTGCCCAGTTCGATCCAGGAGACCATGCTGACATTGGGGTCGACGTCGCCAAGATAGATTCCCGTGAGCCCGGTGAACCGGTCGGCTGCCGCCACCAGTTCGTCGATCGGCGCGGATTGGCCTTCGGCCGCAGCCCAGTCGCCGACGACAAGCGCCGGGATGTCGCCGGCCCACGGCGCCGCGATGAGCTCCGCGAGTCGGCGGTCAAAGCTATCTCTATCGAGTTCATAGCTATCGTCGTCGTCCGGATCGTGTGCGTCGAACCGCCAGGCCACCGCGCCCGGGTCGATGCCGGTGACGTCCATCCCGACCTCGAAGTTCATCACCGGCAGGCCGTGAAACGCAGTGAGGTGGCTGTGGTTTGTCATGTCATTCTCCATCGACTTGTGTTGCAAGCACTGTTGTGTGGGTGAGCGCCGGCTTTGATGGTCCCGGCCGCTCATAGGCTCATCGCAACATAGCGTTCCTCTGGGTCGTTTTCGTCCCCTTGTGCTTCGGAGAGGTCGATGTCGACTCCGTGTGGTTCGAGTTCGTCGCGGAGTCGTCGCATCATGTCGTCGCTGAGGTAGTGGTATTGCAGGTCGAGTTTTGTCAGGTGGGTGAGTGGTTGGCCGGCGAGGAGCGCGGCGGCTCCGGTGTCCGTCAGCGTTCCCATGGACAGGTCCAGTGTGGATAGTTGTGCAACGATGGGTGCTCCGGCGAGGGCTGTGGCGATCTGGTCGGCGATCTCCGAGTTGTACAGTGCCAGCGTGGTAAGTGCGGGCAGTCGGGTTCCGGCGAAAATCGGGGCGAGGTCGTCAACGGTCGGATCGCCCGGCAATCGGTCGAGCACTCCGAGCCACAGTTCGAGGTGGGTCAGTGCTGGCAGTGAGGACTCGCCGATCGCGCGTACGGTGGAACCGGGAATGCTCGCGGACCTTAGGCTTAGATCTTCCAGCGCCGGATAGGTTCCCTGCTCGAAGTGTGGTTCCACGCCACCCGCCCACAGTCGTCGCAGGTGAGGATAGGCGCGTGGGATCTCAGCGAGATCGGTCAGGTCGATCCAAGATATGTCGTTGGCGAATTCGTCGACGTCGCCGATGTAGATGCCCGTGAGTCGGGTCAGCCGGTCGGCTGCCGTCACCAGTGCGGCGATCGGTGCGGGTTCGTCCTCAGCCGCGTCCCAGGTGCCGATCATTAGTGCCGCGATGTCGCCGGCCCACGGCTGCGCGATGAGCGCCCTCCAGCGCTGGTCGAGCCACCTGCTGTTGGTCTCACCCCACTCGTTGTCGGGATCAGCGGCGCCGACGCGCCAGGCCACCGCGCTCGGATCAATGCCGGTGACGTCCATCCCGACCTCGAAGTCCACCACCGGCAGGCCGTGAAACGTGTTGGGCTGACTGATGAGCGTCATCGTGTCCTCCATCGAGCTGTGTTGCGAAGCGGTGAGGTGATCAGCAAGCGCCTGGTCATTCGTTCACTGCCACGTAGCGGTCTTCCAATGGGGTGTCGACGTCTTGTGCTTCGGATAGGTCGACCTCGACTCCGTGTGGTTCGAGTTCGTCGCGGAGCCGTTGTTGCATCTCCTCGGTGAGGAAGTGGTGGTGGAGGTCGAGTTTTGTCAGGTGGGTGAGTGGTTGGCCGGCGAGGAGCGCGGCGGCGCCGGTGTCCGACAGCGTTCCCATAGACAGGTCCAGTGTGGTTAGTTGTGCGACGATGGGTGCTCCGGCGAGAGCCGCCGCGATCTGGTCGGTGATCTCCGAGTCGCGCAGGCCCAGCGACGTCAGCACGGGCAGACGGGGGCCGGCGAGGATCGAGGCGAGATCGTCGACGGTTGCGTCGCCGCCGCTGTAGCCGATTCCGAGCCACAGTTCGAGGTGGGTCAGTGCTGGAAATGAAGATTCGCCGATTCCCCGGATGACCTCGGCCGGTAGGCCAGCCGACTCGAGTCGCAGCTCCTCGAGCGCTGGGAAGACTCCATTGAAGAAGGTCGGGTCGGCACCTCGCGCCCATAGCCGACGTAGTCGCGGGTAGGCCTCAAGAACCAACGAGATGTCTTCCTGCGAAATCCAGGAGGCCTCACTGTCGTACGAGCGGATGTCCAGGTGGGTCAACCCGGTGAGGATCTCGGCGGCGTCGATGAGCTCATCCGTCGGCGCCGACCAGCCAGCGACGACAAGTGCGGCGATGTCGCCCGCCCACGGCTGCGCGATGAGTGACTCCCAGCGCCGGTCGAACCACTTCCTGTCGGGTTCACCCCATGTGCCGTCGGGATTCTCGGTGTTGATGAGCCAGACCACGGCGCTCGGGTCGACGCCGTTGGGGTCCAATCCGACCTCGAACCTCACCAGCGGCCCGTCGTCGAACCTCACCACCGGCAGGCCGTGAAACCACTCGCTCATCACGTCTCCCTCGTGCTCGGCATCCGTGATCGGGGACCATAACAGGCGGGTCTGTCAGTTTTAGCGACGCCAGCGGCGGCCGGTCTCATAGGCCCAGATCACGATCTCGACCCGGTTGCGTGCCCCGAGCTTGTGCATGAGCGCCGCGATGTGACTTTTGACGGTGCTCACCGAGATGAACAGCTCCGACGCGATGTCCTGATTGGTCAGACCGCGCGCGGCGCAGTCCAACACGGACTCCTCCCGGGCGGTCAGCGGCCCGCCGGCCGGGTCGGTGGTCGGGCCGGCGCCGGCGAAGCGGTGCAATAGCCGGGCCGTGATCGCGGGCGAGATGAGGGCGTCGCCTCGGGCCGCGGCGTGCACCGCCTCCACGAGAAGCGCAGGCCCGGCGTCTTTGAGCAGGAAGCCTTTGGCCCCGGCCCGCAGCGCGGCATAGACGTGTTCGTCGAGGTCGAAGGTGGTGATGATGACGACGTTGAGAGGCTCGTCGCACTCCGGGCCGGCGAGCTGCGCGGTCGCTTCGATGCCGTCGAGTTCCGGCATGCGAATGTCGAGCAGGCACACGTCGGGCCGCAGCTGACGGGCCTGCCGCACGGCCTCGACTCCGTTGGAGGCCGTGGCGACGACGTCGATGCCCGGTTGGGCGTTGAGGATCATGCACAGACCGACCCGTACCATTTCTTGGTCGTCGGCGACGAGCACCCGGATGGTCACAACGAGGCTCCAGGTATGATCTCCGCGGTCTCCACGGGGAACGTGGCCCGCACGGCCCAGCCGCCGGCCGACTCGGGTCCGGCGGTGAAGTCGCCGCCGAAGGCTTCAACACGTTCGCGCATGCCGACGAGGCCGAAGCCGCGGTTGCCGCGTGGCCGGGGCACCCCGTCGTTGACGATCGTGACCTCCACGTGTCGCGGGTGGCGGCGCAGAGCGACGTCGACGGAGGTGGCGTATCGGCTGTGTCGGCGCGCGTTGGTGATGGATTCTCGTGCGATGCGATAGACGGCTCCGGCGACGGGCGCCGGCAGGGCGGCGGGGTCGACGTCGCCGACGAATCGGACGGGCGGGGTGCCGTCGGCGTCGAGCAGGGTCGACCAGCGGACTGCGAGGCTGGCTGGCGTGGTGGCGTCGTCGTTGCGGAGAATGCCGACGAGCCGCCGCAGGTCGAGCAGTGCGGTGGAGGCGGTCCGCTCGATCGATCGCAGGGCGGACCGGGCGGTGTGGGTGTCGTCGACGACCTGCGCGGCCTGGGCTGTCACGGCGATCGCGGAGACGTGGTGGGCGACGAGGTCGTGCAGTTCCCTGGCCAGTTCGTGGCGTTCCCCGAGGCGGGCCTGGGCGGTGTGTTGTTCGATCTGCTGTTCCACCAGCCGGGCCCGGTGCCGCAGGGCGAGCGCGGGGATGATGACGAGGATGAGCGGGTTGAGCGCGAAGAGCACGGCGTCTTCGACGCTTTTGCCCTCTCCGAGGCCGGCCACGATTGTGGTGGCCAGAACTATCGACCCGCCGAACGTCAACGGAACCGGACGACTCCATCGGCACATCGCAAAGGTCAGCAGAAACAGCGTCGGAAGGAAGGTCTGGGTGAATCCGGCGGTGACACCATGCCCCCAGTGCGGCACCTGCAACGCCAGATAGGCCACACACGCGGCGATGCCGGCGGTCAGCGGGATCCGGCGCCGCCAGGGCAGCAACGCGATGGTCGCCGCCGAGGCCCAGATCGCGTCCACCGGTGGCGACGTCTTCGACACGAGCACGTCCATGACCGTCATGAACGCGAGGAACGCCGCGATGAGCCAGTCGCGGCGAAGGGCTTTCATGGGTACGGACGAGACGGCGATGCTGTCGAACGGGCGGCGGAGCCATGATGCCGGCATGCCACCAAACTAGGCGACGGTCGCCGGCGCCCGACAACGGCGTGGGTCCCGCGCGCTTTTGACCGAAAGTACGAGAAAAATCGTTGGAGATGGTCCTGCGGGAGGGGGCCGATGTGAACCGGGTCCTGATGCCACAGGCTCCCTCGCCTCGCCATTGTCAACGACATGCTGAAAAGACACTCGCCCCCCGACGGAACACGGCCGAAGAGGCGCGGGTCGGGGTTGCTGGTCGGCGTCCTGGCGACGTTCGGACTCGCTGTGGCCTCGGTCATCTGGTCGGAGTCATGGTTCTGGGCGCGGTGGCGCGAAGGTCAAGAGGTCAGTGATCTGGTGGGTGCCGTCGTGGTCTACGCCGCCGCCGTCCAGGTGTGCATGTTCGCCGCCCACCGGTTCCGTGTGCCGTCCGACGGGCCCAGGGCGTGGCGGCGGGTCTTCCTTCTGGGCGCGCTGTATGGGTGGCTCGTCGAGGGTGTTGTCGTGACGACCGTCGTCGAAAGCCTGCCGCTGTCGATCTCCTACACCGGACTTGCCTGGCACGCGCTGTTCACCGTGCTGTTGGGGTGGTGGTGGGTGCCGCGCGTCCTCGAGAAGAAAAAGCGGGTCGCCGTGGGGTGGCTCGCCCTGCTCGGGGTGGGCGTCGGCACCTGGGCCGTCCACCAGCAGTTCGAGAAGCTCCGTGCACGAACCCGCCGGCGTCTTCGTCGAATATGTCACCGTCACCACCTGTGCCTACGCGATCGGCATGGCGTTGTGGTGGAGATCGCGAACTCGCCGCGTGCCGACGTGGCGGGGCACCGTCTGGGCCTGGCTCGTCCTCGCCGGATTCGCCGGGCTGCACGCCATCGCAGCCCCCATCACGATTCTCGGACCGCTGCTTGTCGGGTTCGCCTGGTGGACGCTGCGGCGAACCACCCCACCCGCGATCGGCGCGGCGGGTGTCGCCGGGTCGATCGCGACGTCGATCGCGACAACCGGGCCGGCGCCGACTCGACGGCTGTGGCTGCTCGCCGTCGTCCCGGTCGACCGCGTCCGTCAGTTATGCCGCGTTCACCGTGGCGCTTCCGACCGGCTATGTGTTCTATCTCGTCAGTGTGCCCCTCAGTGTCGTCCTCTTCGGACTATCGTTGCGTCGGCCACGCGTGGTGCCGGACGTGAGCCGTGAGGTGGGATCAGAGCTCGACGGTGACCCCGCCGGAGAATGGGGAGTCGTGCAGCTCCAGCCGGGCGGGCTGCACGTTGGTGGGAATGTCGAAGACGACGGTCGCCGAGATTGAGTTGCCCGGGTTGATCAGATTCCACGCGGCAGTGCCATCGCGGTTGGCGAGCAGGCCCACACCGGTGTCGGCACTGAACCGTTCCCCGTCGGGGCCGACCGCCTTCTGATAACTGTCGGCGAAGGTCTGCCCCTCGTCACCGATGTTTCGCACAGTCAGTTTGACCAGGCAATACCGCCCCTGGGCGGTGCGTGACAGCGGCCCGCTGGTGACGGTCGGGCGACCACAGTCGACGGACGTGACCACAAACTCGAACTTGCCGTCTCGCACCGCGGTGTTGAGCCCGGCGTGGCTGGCCGGCGGCTGTTGGGTCATTGAAAGATAAACCGCCGCGGGTACGCCGCAGCAGCACACAATCGTCGCAAGGAGCGGGGTCAGCCACAGCCACCGACGGCGCTTGCGGCGACGCGGTGGTGTCGGCATGGCGATCGGATAGCCGACCTGCGGCTGAACCGGATAAGCGGCATGCGATTCGATTGGCGGCCAGAACGGGTCGGTCGGCTCGGGTTGCGCTGGCACGGGTTGCGTCGGCACCGCCCGGCCCACCCAGGGCAATGCCCGGGTCTCGTCGGGCAAGTGTCGGGTCGGCTCGTCGCCGGTTTCCCGTGGGGTGGATGGTTCGGGCACGCGGGCGAGACTACTCCCATCGATGTCGAGGGGCCGTGCCCGCCTTCATGTGGCCCCAAGACCGAATTGGCGGCTTGACGCAGGCGACATCAGGTGTCATGGTTAGTTACATGACCAACGAACCAACGAACCGGCATAGACGTTGCGTGAGGGACGACCCGGCGACGGTGGCGTGATGGACGAGGGGCGGCCGATCTTTGTCCAGATCGCGGAGATGATCGAAAGTTCGATCATCGACGGGTCGCTCGCCGAGGAGTCGCAGGTGCCCTCGACCAACGAGCTCGCCGCGTTTCACCGCATCAATCCGGCAACTGCCGGCAAAGGCATCAATCAGTTGGTTGATGACGGGATTCTCTACAAGAAGCGAGGCATCGGCATGTTCGTCTCCCCCGGTGCGCGGGCCATGCTGCGGCGCCGCCGCCGCGACCACTTTCCCGACCAATACCTGCGGCCCTTGATGACGGAGGCCATCAAGCTCGGGCTCACCTCGACCGAGGTCAAAGACATGATCGATGATTGGGAGGCAGATCGATGATCGTGACCGCGCATGGCGTGACCAAGCGGTACGGCCGGGAGACCGCCCTCGATGACGTCACCTTCTCGCTGCGGGGAGACGCTATTGTCGGTCTGCTCGGCCGCAACGGGGCAGGCAAGACCACTCTCATGCGGATACTCACCGGACAAGGGCTCGCTACATCGGGGGACGTGCGAGTCTTCGGTGCCAGCCCCTACGAGAACGACACGGTCCTCGCCGACGTCTGTTTCGTCAAGGAGAGCCAGCTCTATCCAGACACCTACACCGTCAGCCACGCACTGCGCGCGGCTCGACTGTTGTTTCCACACTGGGACGAGACATTCGCGCAGTCCCTTGTGGCTGAGTTCGGGTTGCCGCGCACGCGGAGGGTGAAGAAACTCTCTCGCGGAATGGTGTCGGCCCTGGGTGTCACCATCGGACTCGCCTCCCGAGCCCGATTGACCCTGTTCGACGAGCCCTACCTCGGACTGGACGCGGTCGCCAGACAACTGTTCTATGACAGGCTGTTGGCCGACTTCGCTCAGCGGCCGCGCACGATCATTCTGTCCACCCACCTCATCGACGAAGTCAGCGAACTCGTCGAACACGTGCTTCTCCTCGACAAAGGCCGGCTCGTGGTGGACGCCGACACCGAATCCCTGCGAGGTCAAGCGGTGACCGTCACCGGACCGTCCGATATGGTCGAGAAGCTCGTCGCGACAAGGGAGACTCTAAACCGCGAACAGCTGGGCTCCACGGTTCGAGTAACCGTGCGCGGGCTCGACGCCGATGACCGGGTCAGGGCCAGTTCGCTCGGACTGCACCTCCAGCAGCTCTCCCTCCAACAGCTTGTGGTTCACCTCACCAGCGACCACGCAACGTTCCCCGAGAAGGAGCCCGTCCGATGAACCGCGTGCTGAGCGTAGCCCAGATTCAGCTCATCACCTGGAGACAGACTTTCGGCTGGCCGATCGCGGTTGTTGCGACCTCCTTCGCGATCAATCTGGCGGCCTTCGCCTCCGTGACGCAGATCAACGGGCAGGATCAGGTCACCGGTGGTGTGGTCAGCATGTTTGTCTGCCAGCTCATCGTGTGTTCGCTACTGATAGCTCAGACCTTCAGCTTCGCGGTCGGGTTCAACGTGACGCGGCGGGCGTTTTTCTGGGCCAGCTGTCTGATCGTCGCCGTACAGTCGACCGTCTTTGCGGTGTTGCTCTATATCCTGTCCATTGTGGAGCTTTACAGTGGTGGATGGGGATTGCGGATGACCTATTTCACGGTCGTTCCCGTCACTCGAGGCTATTCGCCGTTGAGCGTCATCGCCTTCGGCGTACCGATGCTGCTCGTCAGTATTCTCGGCTTCGCCCTCGGCGCGATCGCCGTGCGTTGGGGCGCCAATGGCGTCCTCGCGTGTGTGACCGTGGCAGTTGTCGGACTCGGTGGGGCTGCGGTGGCCATCACCGGGCTCGATCGTTGGGCCACCATCGGACAATGGTTCGCGGGCCAGTCCGGTCTTGCTCTGACTGCGGGCTGGACGTTGATCCCGCTGGCACTGTTCGCGATCGTCTCCTACGGAGTGATCCGGCGCGCGAACCCGTGACTTGACGGCGATTGCGGCGGGGGTCGCGGCCGCGCGTTCACGCCCGCGACCCCTGAAGTGTGACGCATGCGCGATTGCGTCGACTCTCGCTATCCATTGGGGTTAGCTCTGCCTAACTACCTGGTCTCGCTCGTGTGCCGATCGGGTGTTGCCAGAGCGGGCATCGATTGTCCGTCGCCATGGATGTCGGAGGGGAGAGCCGGTGGTGGGAACGATTCGACGGGCCATATCGGTGATGTCGGTAGCGGCGGTGGTCACCGCCGCGGGTGTGGCGGCGCCGATCTGGGCTCAGCGGGCCGCGGCGGTCACGGGTCCAGAGCTCGTCGCTGCCGGCGACATCGGGGACTGCGATACAACAGATGGTGCGGCGGCCACGGCCGCGTTGGTGGGCGCCGGCACGGGCACCGTGGCCGCGTTGGGTGACGCGAACGGGGCGGATGTCAGCCTGACGCAATACCAACGCTGCTACGGGCCGCGATGGGGTCAATACCTGTCTCGAACCCGACCGACTGCGGGAAACCGCGACGTTGAGATATCCGGGTCAACCGGCTATTACAGCTACTTCGGCAACGCCGCCGGGCCGGCCGGGCGAGGCTACTACTCCTATGGTGTGGGAAGCTGGCACATCGTCGTGCTCAACTCCAGCTGCGCGCGGGTGGGTGGCTGCGCCGCCGGATCCGCTCAGGAACGCTGGCTTCGCAGTGATTTGGCAGCGCACCCGGGCATGTGCACTCTCGCATACTGGCACCGGCCGCTGTTCACCTCGGGTGCGGCACGCGGCGGGGCGACCTCGATGCGTCCGCTGTTCCAGGCGCTCTATGACGCTCAGGCCGACATTGTGATCAACGCGCACAGTCAGCAATATGAACGCTTCGCCCCGCAAACGCCGACCGGCGCGGCCAGCCCCACCCGGGGCATCCGCCAGTTCGTGGTCGGCACTGGAGGCTTGGGGCACGAGCCTTTCGGCGCGATCGCGGCCAACAGTGAGGTGCGCAACGGCACCACCTTCGGCGTACTCAAAATGACACTCGGCGCGGGCCAGTTCAGTTGGCGTTTTCAGCCAGTGGCGGGACAGACCTTCACCGATGAGGGAACGGGGAACTGCCACCGAGCAAGCCCCTCGCCATCCCCGACGGGTTCGCCCTCACACTCTCCATCTCCGTCGCCCTCTCCGTCCCCAACACCCACGCCGGGTACGGCTACCGTGCTCGCGGCAGGAGACATCTCCACCTGTTCGAACACCAATGACACCGCCACCGCTGACCTGATCAAGTCAAGGCCCGGTACGGTCGTGGCGCTGGGCGATCTCGCGTATGAGAACGGCACTGCCGCCATGTTCGCCAACTGCTATAACCCGACATGGGGGCAGTTCAAGAACCGCACGAGGCCAGTGCCCGGTAATCACGAATACAACACCGCCGGAGCGACGCCCTACTACGACTACTTTGGTGCCGCCGCCGGGCCGCGAGGCAGGGGGTACTACTCCTACGAGGTCGGAAGTTGGCACGTTGTGGCGCTCAACAGCGAGTGCTCGGATATCGGCGGGTGCTCTGCGGGCTCCCCGCAGGAGCGGTGGCTGCGGGCTGACCTTGCCGCCCATCCGGCTCAGTGCACCCTCGCATACATTCACGATCCATTGTTTAGCTCCGGTCGCACGCACGACGGCGTGGAGAGAATTCGACCGCTGTTCGAGGCTCTGCACGACAACCACGCCGATGTCGTGCTGGCTGGGCACGAACACAACTACGAACGTTTCGCCCCGCAGACTCCGGCCAGAGTGGCCAGTCCCACCGGCATCCGCGAATTCGTGGTCGGCACCGGGGGGAAGTCCCACTATGGCTTTGGGGCTATCAGTCCCAACAGTGAGGTCCGAAACTCCACCGCCTACGGCGTTCTGGAACTCACCCTGGCTCAGGGATCCTACTCATGGAAGTTCCTGCCGATCGCCGGGCAGACCTTCACCGACGCCGGATCAGGCACCTGCCACTAAGCGAGGCGACACCCGGGGAGGGACTCGACGTGGTTGATCGGCGGTGGCCCGCTCAAGGTTGAGCAGGCCACCGCATGGGTTGCGGCTACTGTCACGGGCCGGGACACGCGCGAGTGGCGCGCCCGGCGGACGGGAGTCGTGATGGAGTCGGCGGAGTCGACACTCGTGCACCACCTGCTCGACAGCCGTGCCAGCGTGTCGCCGGATGCGGTGGCGTTGCGTCAAGCGGGACGCAGGTGGACATATGCGCAGCTGCGGCAGCTGAGCCTCGTCTACGCTCGCTGGCTGGCCGAGTGCGGGGTGGCGCGGGGCGACCGGGTGCTGATCGCCGCCCCGCATGCGGCGGTCACAGTGCCTCTGATCTATGCCGCGTCGCGGCTCGGCGCGTTGTATGTCGTGATTGACGACCAGACCCGACCCTATCTGTTGCGGCACATCGCGGCCGACTGTGAACCGTCGATTGTGGTGACCGCAGGCGATCCATCGGCGGACCTGCTGGCCGCGTTCGGGGCTTCGGTTCGGCCCGTCCCTGCCGAGTCGGAGCTGATCGGTGTCGACGGGGGAGAACCGGAGGACCAGCCGTGCCTGTCTGTCGATCCGGTGAGCCTGCTTTATACGTCGGGCAGCACGGCGATGCCGAAGGCGGTGGTGTCGGCCCACCGTGAGGTCATCTTCGCCGCCCGGGCGATCGCGTCCCAGCTGCGCTATCGGCCCGATGACGTGGTGTTCTGTTGTCTGCCCCTGTCCTTCGACTATGGGCTGTATCAGGTGTATCTGTGCTGCCTCGCCGGTGCGACTCTGGTGGTCGGTGAGCCCGGCGACGCCGGACCACCGTTGCTGGAGGCGTTGCGCCGAGGCGAGGTGACGGTGCTGCCCGCCCTGCCGACGATCGCCACGGTGCTGGCGATGCTGGTCGGTCGCAGCGGCACCCCACCGAGACGACTGCGGATGATGACGAACACCGGCGCAGCCCTGCCGTCGTCGTTGGTGGACCGACTCGCGCGGTTGCTGCCGGACACGGCGATGGTGTCGATGTTCGGCTTGACGGAGTGCAAGCGGGCCACCATCACGCCCCTGGATCAGATCGGCCGACGTCCCGGGTCTGCTGGCGTAGCCCTGCCCGGCACCGAGATCTATGTGGTGGACGAGGATGGCAACCGGTTGCCCGCGGGAGACGTGGGGGAACTGGTGGTGCGCGGGCCGAACGTGATGTCCGGCTATTGGCGCGCCCCTGAGTTGACGGCACGCCGGTTTCGCCAGGACGAGTTCGGAGCACGCCTGTTGCACACCGGCGACCTGTGCCGGGTCGACCCGGACGGGCACCTGTATTTCCTGGGTCGCCGCGACGATCTGTATAAGCAGCACGGGGTGAGAATGAGCGCCGTGGAGGTGGAGGCCGCGGCCACCGACATCGCGGGGGTGACCGGGGCGGCGCTGCTGCCCCCGACCGTCGACCGTGGCGCGGTCCTGTTCGTCATGGGCGAGACGTCGGTCATGGGCGTTCAGGACGGACTGGCGCACCGGCTGGGCCGGCCGCGACTGCCGGCGGAGATCCGGGTGGTGGAGTCGCTGCCGTTGCGGCCTAACGGAAAGGTGGACAAGCGCGGGCTGGAGTCGAGGCTAAGTCAGTCGGCCGAAGATCAGGTGCCGGCATGACCACGGCCGGGTTGGCCGCAAGATTCGGCACGCCGCTCTATGTCTATGACGTGGCCGATGTGCGGGCCGCGCACGCGCGCCTCTCAGCCGCGTTGCCGGCACCGAGTCGACTGTATTACTCGGTAAAGGCCAATCCGCATCCCGATGTGGCTTCGGTGTTAGCTGTATTGGGTTGCCACGCCGAGGTCAGCTCCGCTGGGGAGATCGAAGCGGCGCTGGCCGCCGGGTTCCCGCCTGACCGGATCATGATGACTGGGCCGGCCAAGGTCGAGGCCGCATTGGACTTTGCTCTCGACTGTGGGGTTTGTCGGTTCTCCGCCGAGTCGCCGGCCGACCTGGCCCGCATCGGCGCAGCCGCAGCGCGGGCCCGCATGTCGGTGCGGTGTCTGCTGAGGGTCAACGCCGACAGTGCGGTCGCGGGGATGGGACTATCCATGACCGGCACGGCTTCCCCGTTTGGGGCGGACGCGTCCTGGTTGGTTGACCGTCCCGACGACTTCCGCGCCGATGGGGTCGAGTCGGCGGGACTGCATCTCTACATGGGCACCAACATCGCCGACCCGGATCGTCTCGTTGAGCAGTTCGCCACCAGCATCGAGCTAGCGAGCCAGCTCGGCCAACTGTTTCCGCTGTCCGAAGTGGACCTTGGAGGCGGCTTCGCCACCGCGTACGCGCATCGGGGCGGGCGCGTCGAATATCCGGCACTGGCAGATCGGCTTGGTGCACTGCTCGACGCCCACCTGCCCGACTGGCGGGCCGGCACGCCCCTGATCGCGTTCGAGTCGGGTCGCTATCTGGTTGGCGGCAGTGGCACATTGGTCGCGTCCGTGATGGACGTCAAACAATCCAAAGGCCGCACGTTCGTTGTGCTCGACACCGGGGTCCATCACCTCGGCGGCATGTCTGGGCTGCGCAGGCTGCCGAGGATAGTGCCGGATGTGGTGCCCGACGGCGGTGCGGTGGGCCGGGACATCATGCCCGACTGCGTGGTTGCGGGGCCGCTGTGCACCCCCCTGGATGTGTGGAGCGACGGTGTCCCGATGCCAGAGGTGCGGCCCGGCGAGCTGGTCACCGTGCCGAACGTGGGCGCCTATGGCGTGACCGCGAGCCTGGTCGCGTTTCTCGGCCACCCGATGCCGGCTGAGGTCGTGGTCGACGGTGACCGGATCGTGTCAGCCACCCGGCTCACACTGGCCCGCGCCGATGCGGGTGCGCGGCATATCGATGCGTGAGATTCGAGGAGGCAGAAATAGTGAATGAACGTTTCGATGCCGTATTGCGGCGTCACTTGAGACTATTGCCGGCCGGGCAGGAGCTGTGCGCGGAGATGGTGTTGGCAGAACTTGGATTGGACTCGCTGGCAGCCGTGTCGTTGATCCTGGATCTGGAGGATGAGCTGGAGGTGACCTTGCCGGACAGCTCGTTTGCGGCCGGCACGTTTCGCACCGTCGACACACTGTGGACCGCGATGAGAGATCAGCTCGACAAACAGACCACCGGCTGACCGGCTCGCACACGACCGGTTGGCGAGGAGCATTGGCCTTCGCCAACCGGTTCAGATCTCGGCCGCGAGAATGAATCCCTCGATGAGCCCCGCGACCCGCTGCGCCTGCTCGATGAGGGCGAAGTGGCCGGCCTCCGGCACCTCGACGTATGACCCGTGGGGGAACGTGCGCGCGATCTGCCGGACCGCGTCGGTCGCCACGATCTCGTCCCGCTGGGCGCCGACGAACAGCACCGGTGTCGTGGTGGCAGGCTCGGTCAACGGATTGTCCGCCCAGAACTCCAGATGCTGACCGGTGTATGCGATCAGCGCCTGGGCTGAGCCGAACGCTTGGCGCACCGCGCTTTCCGCGCCCCCGGCGTCGCCTGACGAGGCGAACGCGCCGGGGACGAACATGTCGCGAAGGCGGGCAGCCGTCTCCGGCCGGCGCGCCACCGCACGACACAAAGCCTCCAGATTCTTCTCGTACGCGGTATCGGCCCCGCCATCGCGGCCGGGATGTTTGAACGATGGATTGAGCAGCACCATCGACCGAACCCGTCCAGGAAAGCGTCGGTCGAAGCGCAGCGCGGTCTTTCCTCCGGTGCACCAGGCGACCAGATGACAGCCGTCGACGCCCTCGGCCGTGAGCACCTCGGCGAGGTCGTCCACGTGCTGGTCGAAGGCGCGGGCTGGCAATGGTGGGGTCAACCCGCGCAGGTTCCAGGTGATGACGAGGCGGGGCAACAGGGCGCGAACCACGTCCTGCCACGGGCCCAGGTCCTGTCCCAATGCGTTGACGAGCACCACCGGCACGCCGTGGGTGCCTGTGCGGTGGCGAACCAGGGGCTCCGGCCCGGTCGCGACCGTGGCCACCTGCCACTCGGGCGCGGTGACTTCGACGGCTGGGGATGTCATCGTTCCTCCTAGAGCGAGCGGATCAGGGCTGAACTGGGGATCGGGACAGGGCCACGGCGACGCCGAGCGCGACCCCCATGATGATGAGTTCGGCACCGGCCAACCGGGCGAAGGCTCGACCGAGCCCATGCCGTTCGACGCCGGCGGCCCTGTCCGCCGCAGCGGTGGCCAAGGCGGGCAGGCTGAACCGTCGGTGCAGCCAGCCGCCGCCGACGAGGAACGCCAACACCACCGCCTTGGCCACGAGCAACAGGCCGTAGCCGGTGGTGACGAGCGCGACCCACCCCACATGCAGGACTCCCGCGATCGGCCCGGTCACCGCGATCGTGGCCGCGCAGCGCAACGCCAACGGACTGAACCGAGCCGTGGCGTCGCTTAAGACCGCCGGACTGCGCCACCACAGCCACAGCAGGACGGCGAGCCCACCCACCCACAGTGCGGCCGCGACCACGTGCGCGACCAAGAACGCGGCGGCTGCGGCGTGCTGATTGGACGTGGTGGAGTGACCGACCAGAGCGGGCAGCGCCACCAGCGCGAGCGCGCCGACCAACGCGTGCCACTCGGTGAAGCGACGCAGCCGGCCGCGGGTCAGCAGGGTCAACGCCACGGCCAGACCGGCCGCGACCACCAACTGGGCCACGCAGGCCCACCCTTGCGGGGTGACCGCGATGAACAGGGCCAGGTCCGGGCCGGACAGGCCGGCCAGCACCGGCCTGCCGGTGACATCGCTGGCGCTGAGAAGGATCTGGGCGCCCACGGCGAGCACGGTCGCGCCAGTCCATCGAGCGGCTAGTCGCACGGCATGGCCGCTGGCCGGTTCGGACGGGCCGAGAAGCAGTGCGGGCAGCATAAGGAGGCCGATGACGGCTGCGCCCGTTACGTCGGCGGCGAGCCGGACAGCGGGCAGAGTCCATCCGGTGAACGGGCCGGGGTCGGGCAGTCCGGGCGGTGCCGGCTGCGGCGCTCCGCCGGCAACCGATAGCGCCGCGACCAAGACCGCGGCTGCCAGACCCACCGGCCCAAGCACGACCAGGGCCGGCGCCACTCGTCCTGTCCGGACCGTGCTCACGAGATCGGCCTGCGGTAGCGGCGCAGGCTCACCACCCCGAACGCCAGCATGATGGCGCCGCTGACCAGGTGCAGCGTGTGTTCGATGAGGAATCCCTTCAGTCCGCCGGGCCCGGCGTTGACAGTGAAAGACAAATGGCCGGACAGGTCTCGGCCACTCGTGGACTGGACCCGCCACTCGACGATGTTCGCCCCGACCGTGTCGTTGGGCAGGATCACGTCGAGGATCGCGCCCGATCCATCCACGTCGGTCAGCCGGATGCGCCTGCCGGCGTGCAGCAGCGTGACCTGCGCGGTGTCGGAGCGGATGTCTTCGACGAGAGTGAGCACGACCCGTTCGGGCGCGTCGTCGAGCACCGCACCACTGTCGGGGGTGCTCGACAGCAGGTCGTTTGTGGATGACGCGGCGTTCACTCCGATGCTGGGGGGCGTGGCGCGGGCAGGGCCGGGCGGCACGAGCGTGGCCGACGCCACCGTGCCCACCACTGTCGCGACGAGCGTCGCGATCGCTGGACCAGCGGTCCGGTGGTGGCGCTTCCCGGCCAGCGTCATAAGCACCTCCCGATCGCTTATGTCTAACCGGGACGGTGTCCTCCGTGCGGTGCATTATTGAGCAACCACGATCGGAAGGGGCCACCACACTCGCTGCCATCGGTAAGGGAGGGTTCCTCGTCTGGCAGTGGGAGCGACATGGTTGCGACGACTTGGTTGAAGCGATTCGTGGCCTGGGCCATCGACATGCACATCAGCATGGTCTTTCTGGTCCTGGCATACGTCGGCAGTGACGCGGCGTACAAGAAGTACAGCAATACCGCGGCGCTATGGATCAGCATCGTGCTATATGTGATCTGGTACGCGGTCGGTTTCTACAACCGGTGCATCCTGATGGGGCGCCGGGGTAACTCCTTCGGTCGCCGGATCATCAATGCGAACCTGGTATCCGTGCGTACCGGGAAGCCAATTGGCGTTTTCAACGCCTTCATTCGGGAGAACGGGCACTTTCTGGACTGGTTCTCACTCGGCATTGGCTTCTTGATGCCGTTGTGGGATCGCAAGCGGCAGACGCTGGCCGACAAGGTGGTCCGCACCGTCACCATCCAGGGCCCGGTGCCAAACCGTCCGGTGGTGTTGGTGAGCCCACAGGAGCTGCGGGAGAAGGAGGTCGAGCTGAATCCGGCCGCGGCCTGAGTGCGCGGTCATGGACAGTGGCACCAGTCGTGGACAGTGGTCCCGGCCCCGAAAGCGGGACCGGGACCACTGTTCATGCCGGTGGAGTGGGAAACCGCTCACTGTGCCGGGAAGCGGGCTGCGCACGTGCATGGGGCGGCGATGGTGGTGCGTCCGTCGGCCCGGAACCAGTGCAGGCCCAGGGCCGTCAGCAACGGTATGAGCACCAATATGTTGTAGATGAGGTGGGTCTCGACTCTCGGCACGATCAGCTGCAACAGGCTGGTCGGATCATGCCGGCCGGCGAGCCGCCAGCCGGTCACCGCTTGGGACAGCAGCAGTGTGTGTTCGAGGAAGTGCCATGCCTGGATGGCGTAGGCGAGGTCCCACCAGAAGCGGGACTCGCCCACCATGGCCCGTCGTAGGGCCATGAAGCCGCCGAGCATATATGCGGCGTACGCCCAATGGAGCATCTCGGACGAGACGACGGAAGGCAGCAGCAGGCCGAGCAGCCCGCCCGCCTTGGCCCGGGGCACGTCGAAGACATAGACCTGAACGGCCTGGGCGGCGTGTTCGAGCCAGTGTGCGACGACGACCGCCAGATACACCACCAGGGCGCGGTAGTGTTTCGCCCCGTTCCACTTGTCGAGCCGGCCGAGTCGGGTCACCTCGCCAGCGAGTGCCGTGCTCATGTTGTGTGGCCTCCATTCCAGTCGTCACCGATGCGTTCATGACGGTGACGCTAGGCATGGTTGGGCCGCGTCGGCGGTCAATGTTGTGCGGATCCGGCATCCGGGATGAGTGCGGCCCGATCAATCGGCGTGGTGGGCGGATTCTGCCACGGGAATCGCCCGTGTCTCGCGTAGGCGGTGACCGCGTCGCGGAACGCCGGAGAGTCGGCCAGTGCGGAAAACGTTCCGATCGCGACCGCGCGCGCCTGCCCGGGCTCGGCAGTGATGGTGGCGAAGTATGCCTTGGCTGTCCCGATCACACCTGGGGGAACGCGGAGAGTTCGGTCCAGCAGGCGCAGCAGCGCCCGATCCAAGTCGGCTGTGAGTTCGTCCACCAGGCCGATCTCGGCGGCGCGGGCGGCGGGAATGCTGGTGGTGGCGATGGTCATAGCGTATGCCCGCTGGAATCCGGTCCGTCGGACCAGGAACGGCAGCACGGCGCAGGGCAGCAGTCCCCAGAGCGCCTCGGTCAGGGAGAAGTGCGCACGGTCTGTGGCGATGACAAGGTCGCTCGCGGCGGCCAGCCCGACGCCGCCGCCAACTGCACGGCCGGCCACCAACGAAATGACCAAGGCGTCGGTGGTGGTCATCCGGGCGAGCAGATCGAAGAATCGACCGAGATTGCCCGCAGTGTCGTCATCATCGCTGGACGCCTCCAGCAGGTCCATGCCGGAGCAGAATGCCTCGCCCCGCGCGCGCAGCACGACCGCCCGCAGGTCGGCGTCCGACTCGGCCGCATCGAGGACACGGTGGAGTTGGTCAACCGTCTGGGCGGAGAGAGTATTGCCCGCGCGGGGCCGGTCGAGAGTGGCAGTGATGACCGGCCCGGAGCGTTGGATCAGCACGGCCCGGTCCATGTGCGATCAGTAGGACGTGGTGAGGCAGAACGGGTGGCCGGCCGGGTCGACCATCACCCGCCAGGCGCTCTCGCCGGGCTGGTCGTCGGCGATCGTGGCACCGAAGCCGATCATGCGCGTCGATGCCTCGTCGAGGTCATCGACCGCGATGTCGAGGTGCATCTGTTGCGGGATGCTCTGGCTGGGCCACTTCGGTGGGGCGTATTCCTCGACCTTCTGGAAGCCCACCCGCAGAGGGCCGCCGTCGGAGAGATAAGCGGCATTTTCGTCGCTGTAAATGATCTCCCATCCGAGCGCGGTCTTGTAGAAGTCCGCCAGCGCGGTCGGGTCAGCACAGTCGATCGTGATCGCGACGAGTTTGTTGAGCGTGGCCATTAAAGATCCTCCGTAGTTGGTTTGTGCGCGTGGAATGCTACCAAATTCGGCGTCGAGGAATGCGCACTCCTGCACGCTTGTCTTCGTCGATCGTGGCATTGTGGCGTCTCTTCGCAGGACAGAACCCGACTCATCTCGCCGATCGACTCGCGTGTCGCGGAGTCCATTGTGGATGAATTGCGCGTGACATCGGATTGGTGGAGGACCCGCGTCTGTTCGCTCAATGTTGCGCGCCACGCGGAGCCGTGGCCGCCGTAGGTTCGCGGTCACAACGTTGGTGGCCGGCGTTGCGACACGCGGAGGGTGAGACGACGATGCGACAGAATCCGGGCAGCCTGGGCCCGACCGATGCTGATCTCGTCGGTCGGGTGGCGCGGCTGGTCGGCGACGTGCTCGACGCCGATGCTCCAGTCGACGTTGACGCGACGTTGAGCGCGTTGGGTCTCGGTTCGCTGCCCGCG
Source organism: uncultured Actinomycetota bacterium (assembly GCA_963736695.1). Taxonomy (GTDB): domain Bacteria; phylum Actinomycetota; class Actinomycetes; order Mycobacteriales; family Micromonosporaceae; genus CAVTPU01. Next base: position 393,747 of record CAVTPU010000001.1, on the reverse strand, counting down.
GCTCGCTTATGGTTGGAGGCGCAGGAGCAGTTCGGTGTGGACTTCCCGTTCAGTTGGCTGACAGGGGAACTGACCTTGCGGCAGTTTGCGGGCAAACTCGCCGACAGTCAGACGACGTGGTCCGGGCCAGTCGCGGCGCCTGAGATGAGCGCGGTGCCCCAAACCGGGCGCGACGAGCCATTCCCGCTGACAGCGATGCAGCAGGCCTATGTGATGTCGACATTACCCGAGCTGTCGGACGACCCGGTTGGCTGTCATCAATATCAGGAGTTCACCCTTGACGGCATTGACCCGGACCGTCTCGAGGCCGGGTGGCGGCGACTCATCGCCGAGCATGACATGCTTCGTTCCGAGGTGAGCCCGGACGGCGTACAGAGCATCGCTCTCGACGCGCCACTGTGGACAATGCCGGTGCATGACCTGCGCGGGCTCGCGTTGAACGCCGCCATGCGTGAGGTTGAGGCGACGCGCGCCCGGTTGTGCGACTGGCGTCGCGACCCGCGACAGTGGCCGCCGTTCGCGGTCGAGGTCAGCTTGTTGCCCGGTGGCGCTGGGGTCGTGCACGTCGACCTGGACAGCATCGTCACCGACGGCCACGGAATCGCGCTGTTGTTGGCCCAATGGGCCACTGTCTATGAGGAGCCGACGGCCGCGCTTCCCGAGTCTCGGTTCTCCGCGCGCGACGGGGTCCTTGCCATGACCACCGATGTCGACGACGCCAGGCGCGCGCGGGATCTGGACTACTGGGTCGGACTTCTGCGCGACGCGCCCGACGGCCCGGCCTGGGTCGGCCCGGCGGCGGCTCCACACCGCGAGGACGTCGACGGTGACGGCGGACGGGCAGACCGTGCGAGCCTCACCGACCAATTGGCTCCGGCCGAGTGGGTGACCGTCCGCGCTCGTGCGGCCGAGCTCGGTGTGTCGGCGTCGTCGTTGGTGCTGGCGGCCTTCGCCGACGTGCTGGCAGCGCCCGGCCGGGCAGCTGCTGCTGCTGGGCGTTTTCATTGGTGCTCACCACCACTGCTCGCGCTTTTCTGCCCCGCGCCGCCGAGCATGTGGTGGGTCCGTTCACGTCGTCATCGATCGTGGTGTTCGATCCGGATCCGACGGTCGGGGTCGCCGACCTGGCGGTGGCCGCCCACCGCCAGGTGTGGGCTGGGCTGGAGCACTCCTCGGTCTCCGGGGTGGACGCGCTGCGGGAACTGCGCCGGCGGGGTGGCGGTCCGACCGACCTGCCGGTGGTCTTCACGAGCCTGCTCGGGCTCGGCCCGGAGGGCGGATTCGGGGCCGGTTTCAACGCCCGGATCTCGCACGCGGTCTGCCGCACCTCGGGAATCGCCCTGGACTGCCAGGTCTGGGAGGAGGCCGGGGCGCTGCGGTGGCGGTGGGACTATCTGCCCGGCAGGTTCGCCGCCGGCGCGGTCGTCAACGCGATGGGTCGGTTCGGGGCGGGCCTGCGTGCGGTGGCGGTGACCGCTGACGTCGGATCGGCGGCGCGCCACCGCGCTGCAACAGTCCTATTTGGTCGCCCGAGCCACGACCGACGACGGCGGTGACGGGTGTCAGATCTACAAGACGGTGCGATTCGATCAGGATCTCGATCTTGACCGGTTGAACGCCGCGGTCTGTGGTCTCATCGCCGACCACGAAGCCGCGCGGTCGTGGATCGATCCGGACGGGTGGGTGCGCACCGGTTCCGTGGCACCGACGAGTTGGTGGGTGCCGGTGATTGAGTTGGACGGGGTGGCCAACCCCGATTCGACGCTGGCCGAGTTGCGTGCCGAGATGGTGGGGCGGCCGTTTCCGGTGGGCCGGTGGCCGCACTTCGACCTGCGGGTCTCCCGACGGGGCGGGCGAGCGGTGCTGCACTGCGCGTGTGACATCGCCGTCTTCGATGCGCCGACGGTTCACCTGCTGCTTCGGGACCTGATGCGCCGGTACGCCGGGGTGGGCGCGCTGCCCGACCCCGGTCCGGTCGGTTCGGGTCGGTCGGGGCCGCTCTGGGACACCGAAACAGCGCGGGAGCATTGGCGCGGGCGGGCTCGGAGCATCCCGGGCGGCGTGCTTCTGCCGAAGGGCGCCACTGGCTCCGGTTTGGGGTCCGGGCAGCCCCGGGTGCGTCTCGGCGACGAGGTCGCCGGATGGCGAGATTTCACCGTCGCCGCCGCCGCTCGACAGCTCACTCCGGACGCGTTGCTGGTGGCGGTCTTCACCCAGGTGCTCGCGGCGGAGTTGGGCACGACGGACTTCGCGGTGCCGGTGGTGCGTTGGATCGATGGTGGCCGGGCGAGTGGCGCGGCGACCGCGTTGAGCTGGGTGGCTGCCGCCGATGTGGACCTGACGGCGGCCCAGGCTGCCGCCGCGGCCGACGCGGTGATGGCCGAAGACGCCCACGCGGACCGGGCGAGCGGACTGGACGCACTGCGGGCCCGGGTGATTGCGGGGCGAGGCCGGCGCGGACGGATTCTCGGTTGTCTACAGCAGCGTGGTCGATCTGTCGTCGTGGCCGGTTCCGCCAGGCGTGTCCGACGGGCCATGGGCCAGTTGTACGCCCGGCGTGGCGTTGGACTGTGTGGCCACCGCGGACGGGGACCGGCTGGCGATCGGATGGGACGCTGATCCGGCTGCTTTTCCGCCGGGCTGGCTCGGTGCGGCGTTCGTGAGGTTCGTCCGGTCGGTGCGGCGACTGCTCGCCGACCCCGATGCGGTGGCGGTGGTCGCGGTCGATCCGGCGCCGCTGTCGGTCGACGACTACCGGATGGTGGTCTACGGCTGGAACGACACGGCACGTGACTTTCCCACCGACCGGCTGATTCACGAGTCATTCCAGCGGCGTGCGGCGCACCGGCCGGACGCGGTGGCTGTGCGCACCGCGACCACGCGGATCAGCTTCGGCGACCTGAACGCGCAGGCCAACCGAATAGCGCATGGCCTGGCCGCGGCCGGGGTCGGCGTCGGTTCGGTGGTTGGGGTGCGGGTTCGTCGCGGTTCCGAAATGATCGCGGCGGTGCTGGGGGTGGTGAAGGCGGGCGCCACCTATCTGCCGGTCGAACCATCGCTGCCAGCCGACCGGGTCGCCACCATGCTCGCCAGCGGTGGGGCCACGCTCGTGTTGTCCACGATGGACACGCCTGGGTTGGCGTTGCCGGACGGTGTCGTCGTGCGCCACATCGACGATGACATCGCCGCGCCCGGCGACCCGGGAGACCCGGAGTCGGTGGCGAGGTCGGACGCGACGGCATATGTCATCTTCACGTCGGGCAGCACCGGCGCGCCCAAGGGAGTCGCGGTGACACACCGGGCGGTGTCGAACCTGTTGGCCTGGTGCCGTCGAACCTATCCACTGCATCCTGGCGACGTCGGGCTCGCCGTGACCTCGCTCGGGTTCGATCTGTCCGTCTATGACATCTTCGGCGTGCTGGGCAGTGGGGCGAGCCTCTATCTGGCCGATGAGCACGAACAACGTGACCCGGCGGCGTTGCTGGAGGTGTTGGGTTCGGCCGGCATCACGTTCTGGAACTCGGCGCCCACGACGCTGGCCCAGGTGGCCGCGCTGCTGCCGGTCGGTGACGCCTCGACCGACGGTGTCGCGCCGTTCGCCCGGGGAGGTCTTCGGCTGGTCTTCCTCAGCGGTGACTACACCCCGTTGCCGTTGCCGGACGTGCTGCGGGGAGCCTTTCCCGGCGTGCGACTGGTCAGTCTCGGCGGCGCGACGGAGGCCACCGTGTGGTCCAACTACTTCGAGGTGGGCAGTGTCGACCCCAGTTGGCGAAGCATTCCGTACGGAGTGCCGATCGACAATTGTCGCTATTATGTGCTGGATGGTCAGCTTCGCCCGTGCCCGCCGGGCACCGAGGGGGATCTGTATATCGCGGGGGAGTGTCTGGCGCAGGGCTATGTCCACGCGCCCGAGGTGACCGCGGAGCGGTTCGTCACCGATCCATACGGGGCTCGCAACGACGATCGCATGTATCGCACCGGCGACCGGGCCGCGTATGCGCCTGATGGCACCATCACGTTCCTGGGTCGGCTCGACGGGCAAGTCAAGATCCGTGGGTTCCGGGTTGAACTGGGTGAGGTCGAACACCGGCTGCGCCTGCATCCGGAGGTGCGCGACGTCGTGGTGCTCGCCCGCGGCGACGGCGGCGACCGGCGGCTCGTGGCCTATGTCATCAGCGTGGCGGGGGCGAACCCCACTGCCCGGGAGCTGCGCGAGTACGCGGCGCGGAGTCTGCCCGACTACATGGTGCCCAACCTGATCGCCTTCCTGTCAGGTTTTCCGGCGACCGCAAACGGCAAACTCGACCGTGACGCGTTGCCATGGCCGTTGCCCGCTTCCGGGACCGAGGTCACTGCTCAGCCTGTGGCCACGCCGGTTGGGGTGGACGAGGCCGGACTGCGCGACGAGATAGCGACGCACTTCGCCGACCTGCTCGAGGTGGAGACATTCGACCCGTACGGTGATATCTGGGATCAGGGCGCGACGTCGTTCACCTTGGTCCAGATCTCCTCCGCGATGCACCATGCGCATGGGCACCGCATCCCCATCTCCGTGATGCTGGCCGACCCGACGGTGGCCGGCATCGCCCGGCACCTGGGAGCCGCGCTCGGTGCGACTGTGACACCGGCCGGTCCACCGTCGGCCGGTTCAACCCCGGCGGGTCCGGAGTCAACGGCAACGCCCGACGGTGCAACGCCCGACAACGCCCCGCCGGCCGCGATCGAGTTCTTCTCGCCCGAAGAGCGTGCCCAGTTCAAGGCGGCCCATCACAACGTGCGGCCGACGGCCGCGTCGGCAGACAGCGTCCGACTGCCAGGGACCGTGCGGTTCGACGAACACTATCGGGCCCGGGCCACCCGGCGCGGATTCGCTGCCGGCCCGGTGCCGCTGTCGACAGTGGACAAACTGCTCGCACTGCTCGGCGAGTCCACGGTGGACGGCGTGGCGCGGCGACTCTATCCGTCGGCGGGAGACACCTATGCGGTGCAGACCTATGTGCACGTCAAGCCGGACGGGGTGACTGGACTCCCGGCCGGCGTCTACTACTACCGCGCCGAGCACCATGTGTTGGAGCGGGTCGGCGACGCGGACCGACTGGATCGGGGCGTGCACTTCTATTACAACCGGCCGATATATGACCACGCCGGCTTCGAGCTCTATCTGATCGGGCAGACCCGAGGCATCACCCCGCTCTATCGCGATGACGCCGAACGCTATCTCGCCATCGAAGCCGGACACATGGCCCAGCTGCTCATGCAGGCACAGCCAGAGACGGGGGTCTCGCTGTGTCCGATCGGCGCGTTGTCCTTCGACCGGTTGCGGCCGGCGATCGCCGGAGACGATGGACATCGCTTCCTGCTCGGTTTCATCGCCGGCGCTGCCACGTCCGTTGACTCCGCGACCCTTGACGCCGCGTCTGGTGACTCCGCGCCTGTTGTGGCTGTTCCGTCGGTCGAGGTCGCGATCGTCGGCCTGTCCGGGCGCTTTCCGGGCGCGGACGACCCCGATCAGCTGTGGCGGTTGCTGCGATCCGGGACCTCCGCGTTAGGCCGGCCGCCCGCGACGCGGCCCGGCATCGGTGGCCGCGCCGACCTGGTCGGCGGTTATCTGGACACTGTGGATGAGTTCGACAGCCTCCTGTTTCACATCGCTCCGGCCGAGGCGGCCACGCTCGACCCCCAGTTGCGGCTGCTGCTCACCAGCGTCTGGCAGTGCCTGGAACACGCCGGCCACACCGCGAGCTCGCTGCGGCGTCGCGGCGACCGGATCGGCGTGTTCGTGGCCGCGATGTGGCACGACTACGAGCTGGTCGGCGCGGACGCGGCGGTCGCCACGGGGGTGGCTCAGGCCGGCTCGACCGCGTCCGACATCGCGAATCGCATCTCGCACTACTTCGGTTTTCGTGGGCCGAGCCTGGCCGTGGACACGTCATGCTCGTCGGCGTTGACCGCCGTGCACCTGGCCGCGCAGAGCATCCGGCACGGCGAGTGCGACGCGGCGGTCGTCTGCGCGGTCAACCTGTTGCTGCACCCGCACCACGCCGACCTTCTCCATTCGTGGGGTCTGGTGGCCGACAACCCGGTCGGTGGGGCGTTCGATCCGGACTCGACCGGCTGGTCTCCGGGCGAGGGATACGGCTGTGTGTTACTGCGACCGTGGCACGCCGCGCGGGCCGACGGAGACACTCCATATGCGATGGTCGCCGGCACCTGGGTCGCGCACAGCGGTCATTCGGGCCGGTTCGGCGTTCCCGCGGTCGCGGAACTGACCAGCGCGATGCGCCACGCGATCGAGCAGGCCGGGGCGCGTCCGGCCGATGTTGGCTATGTCGAGTGCGCCGCCGCGGGGGCGTCGGTGGCCGACACAGCCGAACTTGAGGCGTTGGTCGAGCTGTTCGGTGAACAACAGGTTCACCCGGTGCCGATCAGCACGGTCAAGGCCAATCTCGGTCACCTGGAGGCGGCCGCGGGCCTGTCCCAGCTCGTCAAGGTTTTGCTGCAGATGCGTCACGACCAACTGGCGCCGACCCCGGTCCGGTCGGGTGTCACACTTGCGAGTTGGGCGTCAACGTCGGTCCGGGTGGTGACCGATCCTCAGCCGTGGACCGGGTCGAGGCTGGCACTGATCAACGCAGTCGGCGCGGGCGGTTCGTCCGCGCACGTGCTGGTGCGACCGGTGGCGACGCCCGTGTCAGCGGTCGCCGCACCGGACCATCCGGCGGCGACCGTGTGTCCGCTCTCCGCCGCGACGGCATCGGCGCTGAGGGAACTGGCGGCGACGCTTCGCGACCGGCTGACGGAGGACCCGCCCACGCTGGTCGATCTTGCGTTCACCCTGCAGACCGGTCGGGTGGCGTTGGCGCACCGGTTGGTGGTGTGCAGCCCGGACCTGGGTGGTGTGGTTCAGGCACTCACGGCGTACGTGGATGCTCGCCCCGACGATCGGGTGCGGTCGGCGGTGATCGGCGGCCGGGTCGACGACGGCACGGCCGCTCACTCGACCGACCCGGTCCGCGTCGCCACCGCGTGGCTGGATGGGCGTGAAGTGGACTGGGCCGCACTGTGGCCGGTCCCCGCTCGGCGGGTCGCGTTGCCGACCTATCCGTTCGAGCGGCAGCGGCACTGGGTCGCCGGTGGTGTCGCGTCGCCGGGCCCATCACCTGCGGCCTCAACATCCGCCGAAGGAGCGATCCTTCACACCCTCATCGCCCGATATGCCCAGGTGTCCGGCATCGCCGTGGATCGCATCAACCCCGATCAGCCGCTGGAGGAACTCGGCCTCACCTCGGCTCTCGTGGTCAGCCTGGTGGCCGCGTTGGCCAACGACCGCGACGGCGCGCTGGTCGGCTGCGCCGAGCCGACCGTGGAGATGCTCTTCGCGCACCGGACCCTGGCGGGCGTGGCCGGCTGGCTCGCCGGCGCCCGCCGGGAGACGTGGTCGACCGATGCGGCCGAGACCGCCGGTTTGACCGATGTCGCCATCATCGGCATCGCCGGCCGATATCCGGGCGCAGCCGACCTGGACGCGTTCTGGCAGCTGCTCGCCCACGGCCGCGACGCCATCGGCGACCTGCCCTCGTCGCGAGCCCGACCCGACTGGCCGACACACCTGATGAAGGGCGCGTTCCTCGACGGCGTGGACGAGTTCGATCCGCTGTTGTTCGGCATAGCCGGCCGCGACGCCGACCTCATGGACCCACAGGAGCGACTGTTCCTCGAAGTGGTGTGGCAGACCCTTGACGACGCCGGCTATCCGCGGACGCGGCTGCGCGCCGCGCACAACAGTCGGGTCGGGGTGTTCGCCGCCACCATGTATAGCGAGTATCCGTTCTTCGGGGTGGAACAGTCCACGCGCGGACGGCTGGTGAGCACCGACTCGTCCGTGGCGGGCATCGCGAACCGGGTGTCGCACGCACTGGACCTGCGAGGCCCGAGCATGACCGTCGACACCATGTGCTCCGGATCGCTGACCGCCTTGCATCTGGCCGTCGCGTCGCTGCGGGCCGGGGAGTGCGCCCTGGCCCTGGCGGGCGGCGTCAACCTGTCTCTGCATCCGAACAAGTTCATCGAGCAGGCGCGGATGCGGATGACCTCGCACGACCACCGCTGCCGGGCCTTCGGGGACGGGGGCGACGGGTTCGCCCCCGGCGAGGGAGTGGGCGCGGTGCTGCTCAAGCCGCTCGCCGCCGCGTTGGCCGACGGCGACCGCGTCCACGCCGTGATCAAAGGCACGGCGGTCAACCATGGCGGGCGGACCAACGGCTACACGGTGCCCGATCCGGCCGCGCAGGCCGAGGTGATCGCGGACGCGTTGGCCCGGGCCGGCGTCGACCCGGCCACCGTGGGATATGTCGAGGCGCACGGCACCGGCACCCGACTCGGCGATCCGGTGGAGATCGCCGGGCTGGAGAGGGTCTTCGCCGGTCTGCCGCCGGCCAGTTGCGCGATCGGTTCGGTCAAGTCGAACATCGGTCACTTGGAGGGCGCCGCCGGAATCGCCGGTGTGTCCAAAGTGGTGCTGCAACTGAGGCATCGCACCCTGGTGCCCACCCTGCACGTGGATCGGCCCAACCCGGCCATCGACTGGGACCGCACCCCGTTCCGACTGCAGCGTGACTTGACTCCGTGGCCGCGGCGGTCGGCGACGCCGCTGCGGGCGTGCGTCAGTTCGTTCGGCGCCGGCGGGTCCAACGCGCACGTGGTGGTGCAGGAGGCCCCGCCGGCGCCCGCCCGGACCGCCGTGCCACCCGGGCCATATGTGGTGGTCCTCTCGGCCCGTGACGAGCGCGGGCTGCGACAGGCCGCGCGCCGGCTCGCCGACACGATCGAGGCGCGCGGCGACAGCCTTCCGCTCGCCGACGTCGCGTACACATTGCAGGTAGGTCGTGAACCGTTGCCGCACCGGTTGGCAGTGGTGGTCACCGGCCGGGACGAGGTGATTGACGCACTTCGCCGGTATGTCGGTGGAGATGAGGGACCCGTCGTCGTGGGACGCGCCGCCCGGCGCGCGACCGGTGACGGGGTCGGTGACGGAGTCGGCGACCCGCATCCGGACGATCTGCGGGCGCTAGCCACCCGTTGGGTCTCGGGTGCCGAGGTTGACTGGTCGTCCCGCCACCGGCGCGGATCGGTTCGACTCGTCGGATTGCCGTCATATCCGTTCGCCCGGAACGCGCACTGGGTGCCAGAAGCGCCGGCCACTCTGGACGGTCCGGCATTGTTGCGAAAGACCTGGGGTCGGACTGAAACGCCCGTGGTGACACCGGTTCGGGGAACCGTGTGGTGCCTGCACGGGGCCGGGCAGGACGCGATGACACTGGCACTGGCCCACACGTTCGGCACCGGCGTCGCCCTGGTGCGGATGGACGTGTCCCATGAACCCGCGTTCGCCACCGAGGACGACGCGGCGAGGTTCGTCCGCGACGCGCTCGCCACCACCCCCGACCTGGCCGGTGTGGTCGACCTGACCGACCTGACCGACGCCGGAGACCAGTCCTGGCCGGCTCGGCTCGCGGTGATCCGGGAGCTCGCGGCCGCCCGCCGCGCGGTCCGGCTGCTGCACCTGGTCAGCGGCGTCTATGACCCGCCGGAGCCGACCGGTTCCGGTGAGCCTGAGCCGACCCTTGTCGGAGCTTCGCTGGCCGGGTTCGTCTGGGCGGCGGCGGCCGAGTCGCGGACACTGACCGCGACGGTGGTCGACCTTGACCTCGGTGACCCGCACCGGGCCGCCGGCGCCGTCCGAGCGGAATGGTCCAGTGTGGACGGCGAGGCGCTGGTGTGTTGGCGGGCCGGGCATCGGTTCGCACCCGACCTCACGCCGGCACGACTTCCCGGCACGACGCCGCGACTGGACCCCGACAGGTGCTATGTGGTCAGCGGAGGCACCGGGGGCATCGGCGCGGCCGTCGCAACCCATCTGGCCGAGCGCGGCGCCCGGGCCATCGCCCTGCTTGGCTACCGTGATCTGCCGCCGCGCGAACGCTGGCACACCGCCCAGCTCGATGGGCATCAGCGGGGCGTGGTGGCACAGGTACGTCTGCTCGAGCAGCGAGGCGTGCGGGTCAACGTGCACTGTGGGCCGTTGGAATCCGCACCGCTGGCCGCGTTCCTGAGCCGGGTGCGGGCCGAACTCGGTCCGGTCGGCGGGATCGTCCACTGCGCCGGTCGGATGGCCAAGGTCGGCTCGTTGTCACACAAAGACCGGGAAAGTGTGGCGGCGGTTCTCACCCCGAAAATCGACGGCATCCGTACGCTTACTCGGCTATGCCAGGACGACCAGCCCGCCTTCGTGGTCTCCTTCTCGTCGCTGGCCGCGGTCTCCCCCCGGTTGGCTGTGGGGGTGGCCGACTACGCCGCGGCGAACGCCTATCTTGACCGGCACGCCAGCACCTCGGCCCGGACCGGGGCGAGTGGTATGTGCTCGATCAACTGGCCGAGTTGGGGAGAGGTCGGGATGAGCGGCGGCGGCGACGGGCCAGGCACGATCAGCGTCGACGAGGGGCTGCGGGTGCTCGACGCGGTGCTCGCCGGTGGCGCCCCGGCGAATCTCGTGGTGCTGCCTGGCGGCGACATCACGGCACTGTTGAGCAACCCCGTCCGGACCGAGCCGCGTCCGTCGGAGCCGCCGCCCGCGTTCGCTGCGCCGGTAGCGGCGGTGGTGCCGAACTGGCTGACCGAGGTGTTCGCCGCCACGGTCGGGGTCAGCCGGGACGATCTCGACGCGCACGCCCCATTCGGTGACCTCGGCATCGACTCCGTGCTCATCGCCGACCTGGTGGTGGCGCTGGAGGCCCGCCTCGGCCGACCAATCGCGCCCTCGACGCTGCTGGACCACCCGACGTTGTCCGAGCTCGCCGCCCACCTCGGTGCGAACGACCCGGATCGCCCCGCTCCCGCTCATCGCGTCAAGGTGGTCCCCAACGTGGCGGGCCTCGGCGCGGAGCGGTCGGCGTCGCTCGACGTGTCCGACAACGTGTCCGCCGCCGTCAACCGGGGCCGGATCGCCATCGTCGGCATGTCCTGCCGATTCCCCGGCGCTGCCGACACAGACGCATTCTGGGACCTGCTGCGGCAGGGCCGCCATGCGGTGACCGACGTGCCGCCCAGCCGCTGGGACGCCGGCGCGCTCTATCGGCCCGAACACGCCCCGGGCTATTCGATGAGCCGCTGGGGCGGCTACCTGGACGGGATCGAGCTGTTCGACCCGGACTGGTTCGGGCTCACCGACGAAGAAGCCACAACACTCGACCCGGGCATTCGACTGGTGCTGGAAGGTGTCGCGACCTGTCTGGCCGACGCCGGCTGGGCCGCCGACGAAGTCGCCGGCCGTGACGTCGGAGTGTTCGTCGGTGCGCGGCTGTCCGACTACCGGCATCGGGTCGGGGTGCGGGGTGGCACGGCGGCGTTCGGCGCCGATCAGAACTTCCTGGCCGCTCGGGTGGCCCAGCAGTGGGATCTGACCGGCCCCAACCTGGTGGTCGACAGCGCCTGCTCGTCCGCGCTGGTCGCGGTGCAACTCGCGTTGCGCAGCATCGTCGCCGGAGAGTCGGTGGCGGCCCTCGTCGCGGGGGTGGATGTGTTGCTCGACGAACAGGTCCACCTTGCCTTCAGCGCCGCCAGGGCACTCTCGCCGACCGGTGTCTGTCGGACATTCGACGCGACGGCGGATGGGTTCGTGCCCGGCGAAGGGTGCGGCGTGCTGTTGCTCAAGTCGCTCGACCGGGCGCTGGCCGACGGAGACCGCATTCGCGCTGTCATCGACGCGGTCGCGGTCGGCAACGACGGCCGTACGGTCGGCCTGACCACCCCGAACCCACGAGCGCAGGCGGCCGTGATCCGGCGGGCCTTGCGCGACGCGGGAATCAACGCCGGCGACGTGGGCATGGTCGAAGCGCACGGCACCGGCACGATGATCGGTGACCCGATCGAACTTCAGGCGTTGACCTCGGTGTTCCGGGAGACCGCCGACGAGGTCGGCTACTGCGCCATCGGCTCGGTGAAGTCCAATATGGGACATCTGCTCAGCGCGGCCGGGATCGCCGGGCTGGCCAAAGCGGTGCTCGCCGTGGAGCACGGGCTCGTGCCGCCGACCCTGTTCTGTGACACACCCAATCCGCGGTTCGACTTCGGTTCGTCGCCGTTCTATCCGGCGATCGCCGCACGCGCGTGGCCGGCCGAGTCGTCGCGGCGGGTTGCCGGAGTGAGCGCGTTCGGGCTGGGCGGCACCAACGCGCACGCCATCGTGCGGGGCGCGCCCACATCGTCTCGTCCGGTGCGGGCCCCGCTGCCCGCGCCTCGGTTCGCCCGGCGCCGGCTGTGGCTGGACCGACCAGACCAGTCGGTCGAGTCCGTCATGCCGCCGGCCGACCAGGAGACCGGCGAGGTGCTAGTCGCATCCCTGTTGTCCATCGGGTTCGACGACCCGGTGTCTGTCGGATCGTGAAGGAGAAGTCATGCCCCAGTCCAAGCCCCCCGCGGCGACACTCGCGTTCGACGCTGAGCTGCTCGACCTGATCCGCCGCACCGTGACCACCGTGGTGCCGGAGGTCGACCCGGTCGCCATCACCCCCGACCAGACCCTGGCCGACCTGGGCTGCAACAGCGTCGACCGGGCCGAAGTGATGGTCATCCTGATGAGCGAGTTAGCGGCGAACGTGCCACCCTCGGAGTTCTCCCGGGACCTGACCATCAGCGCGGTGATCACGTTGTTGCGCGCATACGGATGAGCACCGTCGCGCACATCACCGGTCTGGGCGTGGCTACCGGCTTCGGGTTCGGCGTGGCCGCGTTCTCGGCCGGGCTGCGAGCCGGGCGCACCGCGATCGTCGAGCAGGACGGGCCCGGCCCTCGGTTTCGCGCCACGTTGCCGGCGTTCGACCTCGCCGTGGCGCTCGAGGACCTGCCCTCGCTGCCGGCAGAACTGCGAAAGCGGGCGCTTGGCGCCGCTCGGCGTACGCCTCGGTCGGTGCATGTGTCTTTGGCTGTTGCGATGGAGGCATGGCTGGCCGCCGACTGCCACGAGCGGCCCGTGCCGCCGGACCGCGTGGGCATTGTCGCGACCGCTCGGGACCTGGACGGTCACTGGGCGCACGAGACGCACATGGCGCACGCCGTTCGACCGGACCGGGCCCCGCCGACGTTCGCGCTGCACGCGTTGTCCACCAACCCGATCGGCGTGATCAGTCAGACCTTCGGCGTGGCGGGCCCCGGATTCACGGTGGGTCTCGCGTCGGCCAGCGGGAACGCGGCGGTGATCAGCGCGGCCCGGTTGATCGCCGCCGGTGAGGTCGACCGGTGTCTGGTTCTCGGCATCCCGGTCGTTCCGTCCTCAGTGGAACTCGGCGCTCTCGCCAACCTCGGAGCCCTGTCCTGGGACGCTCCGAGCGTGCCGTTCGACGCCAGCCATCGCGGATTCGTCATCGGCGAGGGTGCGGCCTGCCTGATTCTGGAGGCGCCGGGGGCGGCACAGGCGGGGTCATTGGCCGATCTGGCTGGATACGCTCATGTTCTCGACGCCAATGCCCTGCCCGCCCCGGCGGTGGCCGGGGAGGTGGCGGCGATGCGGCGCGCGCTGCGTCGGGCCGGTCGTGGTCCGGCTGAGATCGACTATGTCAATGCGCACGGGACCGGGTCGATCGCGGGGGATCACGCCGAATTGGACGCGCTGCGTCACGTGTTCGCGCAGCCCGGCCCCTGGATCACCTCCACCAAGTCGCTGGTGGGCCACTGCCTCGGCGCGGCCGGGGTTATCGAAGCGGCGGCCACGGTCCTCGCGATCCGGTATGGATTCGTGCACGCGATGGCTGGGCTGGTCACCCCATCCGCGCCAACCTGTCGGCTGCCCGGGCCGGACGGCGAGAAGGCGACCATCCGTGCGGCCCTGTCCAACGGACTCGCCTTCGGCGGCGTGAACACCTCGCTCGTGCTGACCGCTCCCCAATGAGATCGCGGCGCGCGCAATCGTGCGCATCGTCGTCGGGCGGGCCGCCGTAGCGTGCGGTGCACCGCAGATGGAGGGAGCCGTGTGAGCACAGATCGGGCCGGTTCGCCGGCCGCTGGGGCGCCCCGGCTGTTCTGCTTCGCGCACGCCGGCGGAGGCGGAGCCGCATACCGGCCGTGGCGCGAGCATCTGGCGCCCCACATCGACGTGTGCCCGGTGGTGTTGCCTGGCCGGGAGTCCCGCTGGCGTCAACGGCCGCATACCCACATGACCGAGTTGGCCCGCGAGGTGCTGACCGACCTCTTGCCGCAGTTGCGCGGACCGTTCGCGCTGTTCGGACACAGCTTGGGTGCGGCGGTGGCTTATGAATTGTGTGCGCGGCTGTGCGACTTGGGCGCGGCGCCGGAGCGGTTGTTTGTCTCCGGCCGCCGCCCACCGCATCTGCCAGCTCGGCAGCCTCCCACTCATCAACTCTCCGACGAGGCTTTCGCGGCCTACCTGCGCACCCTCAACGGCGTACCAGCGGAAGTTATGGCCCATCCGGAGCTGTTGGCCGCGCTGCTGCCGACAATCCGAGCCGACTTTCAGGTCAACGAGACCTATGCCGCGCGGGCCCGTCGGTTGCCGGTGCCGGTGTCGGCGTTTACCGGCGAGGACGACCCGCTGGTCACCGCGAACGAGATGCTGGCTTGGCGAGACGTGGCGGGCCAAGGATTTCGACTGCGGGTCTTCGCCGGAGACCACTTCTATCTCAACCCCGCACGCGCGCAGGTGTGCGCGAGCATCCGGCACGAACTGGTGGATGTGGTTGCTGCCGGACGGCACGACCCTGGAGCGGAGTGAGCCGTGCCCCTCGGAATTGAAGCCATCAACGTCTATCCCGGCCGGGCCTCGTTGTTGGTGCGCACCCTGTTTGAGGCGCGCGGCCTCGACACCCGGCGGTTCGATAACCTCCTGATGGAGAGCAAGTCGGTCAATCTGCCGTGCGAGGACCCGGTGACAAACGCCGTCAACGCGGCTAAACCGTTGATCGACGCGTTGGACCCAGCCGAGCGCGACTCGATCGAAGCTGTGGTGGTGGGAACCGAGTCCGGAGTGGACTATGGAAAGCCGCTGAGCACCTATGTGCACGACTATCTGGGACTGTCGCGTCGGTGTCGGTCGTTCGAGGTCAAACACGCCTGCTACGGCGGCACCGCGGCCCTGGCCACTGCGGCCGGGCTGATCGCCAACACGCCGGTGGGTGGAGTGAAGGCGTTGGTGATCGCCACCGACGCGGCCGCGCTCATCGACAAGAATACATACTGGGAGCCGTCGCAGGGCGCCGGTGCGGTTGCCATGATCGTCAGCGACCAGCCTCGGGTGCTGGCCCTAGACCGGGGGGCGAACGGCTACCACAGTTACGAAGTGATGGACACCGCACGGCCCCGCCCCGATCTGGAGGCCGGGGACTCCGATCTGTCACTCATGTCATACCTGCACTGTCTCAAAGAGAGCTACGCCATGTATGCCACCCGCGTGCGCGGCAGCGACTTCCGCACCACCTTCGACCACTTGGCGTTTCATATGCCGTTTGGCGGCATGGTCCGTGGCGCGCACCGGACCCTGATGCGTTCCCTGTATCGCAGTTCACCGGACGAAGTGGACAACGACTTCGATCGGCGACTTGCCAGGTCGCTGCGATACGGCGCCCAGATCGGCAATGTCTATTCAGCAGCGCTGTATGTGGCGTTGTGCTCGCTCATCGACCACACGCCGGTGCCGACGCCGGCCCGCATCGGCCTGTTCTCCTACGGTTCGGGATGCGCGTCCGAGTTCTACAGCGGCGTGATCGGGCCGCAGGCGAGTCAGGTTGTCGGTTCGATGGGCATCGGTTCGGCCATCGCCAAGCGGCGGGAACTGAGCATTGACGAGTACGAGGTGGTCAGCGAGCTGAGCGTGCACCGGATGCCCGGTCATCGCGACTATACCTTCGACACCGCACCGTATTCCGACGTGTACCGCACATGCTTCGACGGTCGAGGCCTGTTGGTTCTCGACCACATCGCTGACTTTCATCGGGTCTATCGCTGGTCCTGACCGTGCAGTTTCGACAGACAAGGAGACGCCGCCGATGCCATCGGACGACGAGCCACGCCCCTATCCTTTCGGCCCGCAGCCCGGCCTCACGCTGCATCCCGCCTACCGGGAGGCACGTGCTGCCGACGGGCTGGTCCTGGTCGATCCGCCATTCGGCGGCACGACCTATCTGGCGACGCGGTATGACGACGTGCGGCAGGTGCTGTCCGATCCTCGGCTGAGTCGTGCCGCGGTGGTGGGGCCGGACGAACCCCGGGTCCATCCGTTCATCACCGAGCCTTCCGCGTTGAGTGCGCTTGACCCGCCCGAGCACACCCGGCTTCGCCGTGTGCTGATGGGGACATTCACCGCCCGCCGGGTGGCTGAGATGCGCCCCGCCGTGCAGCGTGTGGTCGACGAGGCGTTGGGGCAGATGCTTCGCGGAGGACCGCCGGCGGACCTGGTGGCCGACTTCGCTGCGGTCGTTCCCGCGGTGGTGATGGCGGAGGTTCTCGGCGTTCCGGTCGACATGCGATCGTGGTTCATGGCCCGAGCCGAGATTGTTCTCAGTGCCGGTGCGGGCCGCACGCCCGAGCAGACGCGTGCCGCGTTCGGAGAGATTGTCGGTTTCCTCGCTGAGCGCTTGGCCGAGCGGCGGGAGCACCCCACCGGAGACCTGCTCAGCACGCTGGCGCAGGCCCATGAAGAGGGAGACCGGCTCAGCGACGAGGAGATGGTCAACCTCGCCACCACCGTGATTATCGCGGGGCATGAGACCACCGTCTATCAGCTGGCCAACGTCGCATTTCTGATGTTGTCCGACGAGGCGTTGACGCAGGCACTGCGCGCCGCGCCGGAGCGGGTAGCCGACGCCTTGGAGGAGTTGCTCCGGGTGGCGCCGGTGATGGCGACCGGCGGCTTCGCCAGGGTCGCCACCGAAGACCTCGAAATCGGTGGCGTCAAGCTGAAGGCCGGCGAGGCGGTCATGCCGGTGCACTACTCGGCCAATCACGACGAACGGGTATTCGCCCAGCCGGACCAGGTCGACCTGAACCGTGACAACGCACATCTACACATGGCATTCAGCTATGGGCCGCACCACTGCCCCGGCTCCCACCTGGCTCGACTAGAGCTTCAGGTCGCGATCAACAGTCTGCTCGCCCGTTTGCCCGGGCTTCGTCTCGTGGTCGCACCGGATCAGGTCGTCTGGCGAGAGCACGCGCTGACCCGCGGGCCTGTCGCGCTGCCGGTCGAATGGAACCAATCGAGCTGACGCGGCCAACGCCTGGCCCCACACGACGGTGGCCGACCGGCAGGGAAATCTTGCCGGTCGGCCACCGTGTGAGCCGTATTCGTCGCCGGGTTCGGGGATGCGCGAAGGCGCGTCGACTGTGCGGTCACCAATCCCAACTGCCCACCGGCGGCCACGGTTGCAGCGGCGACGCGTCCTCCCTCGAGAGCACGGCGGAGAACGTCGATCCTTGTTCGACCCGCGCCCGCAGTGCGGCGCGGAAGCGTTCGTCGCTCGGAAGGCCGACCGCGTCGGCGGCCGCCATCAATAGCTCGACAAACCGAACTCGCTGCGGTTCGGTGATGCCGAGCCCGGCATGGGCGTCAAACAAGCCCTTCACTCCATTGTGGTGGTCGGTGTAGCCCTTCCGGCCGCCCATGATCTCTTCGAGGAACGAGGTGAGGTGAGCCGAGTGGGTTGGTCGGCCGGCACGGAACATCTCACCAAGCAGGTCGTCTGCGAGGGCTGATTCGTGGAAGTGGTCCACGAACTGTTTGACCTTATTCCGCCCACCAGCGTGTTCGAGCATGGTCTTTCCATCGACCCGTGTGACACCGTCAGCCCGGATGCCTTCGACGTTCTCGAAATCCACAGTGGTCTCCCGAGGTTAGCAATCTGATGTGGTCTATGGCATCACGTCGCGGTCATGCGGCGTGCACAGAATTGAGCGGGAATTGAGGGCAGGCGTGCGCAGACTCGCGGCATGACTGAGACGATCGGCCGTGACCCTGTGCTCACCGCGTTTCCCGCCGTCCGGTCGAACCCGTTCCACCCGCCGCAGGACTATCTGCGGGTGCAGGCTCAGCCCGGTCTGGTCCGGGTGACGTTGCCGAGCGGGCTCCCGGCCGTGTTCATCACCCGCCACGACGACGTGCGTCGGCTGCTCGACGACGAGCGGCTCAGCGCCGACGAGACCGTGGCCGGATATCCATTCCTCTACGCGGGTGCGTTCGAATCGCCGTTGAAAGGCACCTTCATGCGCCTTGACGGGGAGCCGCATTACCGCATTCGCCGCATGTTGAGTAAGGACTTCACTCTGCGTCGGGCCCGCCAATTGCGGACCGAGGTGGAGACGATCGTGGCTGATTGCCTGGACACGATGGTCAACGCTGGCCCGCCGGCCGACATCATCCGGGACCTCGCCTTTCCGGTGCCTTCGCGGACGATCTGCGGCCTGCTCGGGGTGCCTTACGACGACCGGGATGTGTTTGAACGCAACACCCGCGCCATGATTGATACCACCAGCACACAGGAGCAGATGATGGCCGCGATGGGGGCCATCATGGCATATCTGAGTGAACTGGTGGGTCGGCGGGAGAGCTCGCCGGGCGAGGATCTGATCAGCCGGATGATCGTCGAAGAGGTCCGGCCGGGGCATCTGAGCCGTGAGGAACTGGTCACCATCTCGCTGATTCTGTTGGTTGGCGGGCACGAGACCACCGCCACAATGATCGGGCTAGGGACGTTTGCCCTGCTGGAACACCGCGACCAGCTGGAGATCCTGTTGGCTGACCCGACCGGTTGGCCGGTCGCGGTCGAGGAGATCCTGCGCCACCAGACCATCGTGCAGAACCCGGTTCAGCGGGTGGCGCTGGCCGACATCACGGTTGGTGACGACGTGATCCGGGCCGGCGAGGGCGTTGTGTTCGTGCTGGAGGCCGCCAACCGTGACCCGGGTGCTTTCGACGACCCGAACCGGTTCGACGTGCGGCGCGGGGCGCGCCACCACGTGGCGTTCAGTTTCGGCGCGCACCAGTGCCTGGGCCACGCGATGGCCCGGATGGAACTGGATGTGGTGTTTCGCATGTTGTTCGAACGGGTCCCGGCGTTGAAACTCGCAGTCCCGCGCGAGCAGGTTCCGCTGCGACCGAACACCGTCGGCCTGTTCGGGGTCGACTCGCTTCCGGTCGTCTGGTGAGCGGAGCGGCGTTGCGGGTCACTGTGGACCGAGGTCGGTGCTGCGGTTCGGGCATGTGCGCATCGGTGGCGCCCGAGGTGTTCGACCAATCCCGCGACGACGGTGTGGTCACACTAGTCGTCGACGTGCCGCCGGAGCGTGTATGGGCACGGGTGCGGGAGGCGGTCCGGCTCTGTCCGGTCTCGGCGATCGGCTTCTCCGGGGACATGCCCCGGGAAACGTACTGAAACGAAAGGAGCGGGCGTGCCTGGGCTACCGCTGTCGTCCCGACTGGTCGTGAGTCATGACGACTTCGTCATGCGTCACCACCGGGTTCACGGGGTGAGTGTCTTGCCGGGAGTGGCGTTGCTGGACGTGGTCCTGCGGGCGCTGGTCGCGCGCGGCATCGCGTTCGAGGCGGCAGTCATCCGGGACGTGCTGTTCACCGAACCGGTAGCCACCGGCGACGACGGGCTCGACCGTGAGGTGCGGGTCCAGGTCGGACAGGTGAGGCCGACGGGAGCCGAGGTGACCGTCGTGAGCCGGCCCAGCCGGGCCGGCGAACCCGTCGGCCCGTGGAGGCCGAACCTGACCGCGCGGTTGTTCCTTGACGATCCGGCCGATCGACGGGTCAATCCCGCCGCGTTGTTTGCGTCGACCAGCGAAGACCGGGACATGCGACGGTTGTATGAGCAGGCGCGCAGTGAGGACATCGTGCACGGCCCTCCCATGCGGGCGTCGGGCGCGATCCGGCTGGGCGGCGGCGCATTGGTCGCTGATCTGAGTCTGCACGAGTCGACGATGGCGCACGCGAACCTCTTCCACATGCATCCAGCCCTCCTGGACGCGTCCACACTGGTGGCTTTCGCGCGTACCCCGGTGTTGGATGCTCCGTTCATTCCGATCTCCATCGATGAGGTTCGCATGCCGCGGCCCGCCGGGGCCCGTTGCCTGGTGCATGTGCCGCAGGAGGAGTCGCGGGCCCCATCCGGGGATGTGATGCACAACAGCTACCAGGCGTATGACCCGGAGTCAGGGGCGTTGGTGGCCGAGTTCATACGATTGACCTGCAAACGAATTCGGCGCCCGGATCTGATCACGACGCTGCTCCCGAACGGTGATGGCGATTCCCGAGCCGGCGTGCGGGTCGACGAGCGGACGAACAGCCTAGCGGACGTCGTCAGCAGTCGGGCAGCCGAGCCCGTCGTCCACGCGGTTGCGGACCTGGATTCGGTGGCGTCCGCCTACGCAGAGCACCTGCGTGAACTGGTGGGCCAACGGCTGGACCGGCCCGCGGCCGAGGTAGCGGTGGCCCGGGGGTTCTATGAGCAGGGTCTCGATTCGGTCGGCATGCTCGCGGTCAGCGAGGACCTGCAACGGGTTGTGGGTGGCCGGACCTATCCGACCCTGCTGTTCGAGTTCGGCGACATCGCCGAACTGTCACGCCATCTCGCCTCGACGTATGGCCCACCGACGGTGGAGACCGCTCCCGCGGCGGAGCCGTCGGTCGCGCCGAACGCCGCGCGTGGCGACGCCCCGATCGACGGCGAACCGGAACAGGCAACGCTTGAGCTTATGGTCGTCAGCCGCTGCTGGCGGGCCGAACCGTTGCCCGCACCCGCCGCTGAGCGCGAGCGCGGCAGTCTGTTGCTGCTCGCGACGGCAGCCAGCCACGGACGGGCGGTGGCGGACGAGTTGCGTCACTGTGGACACCGAGTGGAGGTGGTCGACGCCGGACCCGATGGCACGCTCCTGTCCGCAGACCTGTTGCGGCATCGGGTGGCCGCGCTCACTGTCGACGATCGACCGCCGGTCGTGTGTGTGGTCGACCACATCGCCGGCGTCGAACCGAGCGCGGCCCGCCCACACGACCTCGTTCGGCGGGTGGCGGCCGCGATGGTGGCGGCTCGGCCGACACGCCGGGCGCCGTTGCTCTATGTCGGCACCGCCGGCCCGCACGCCCAGCCCCGGCAGGCGGTGGCGGCGCTGGTTCGCACGATCAGCGCCGAGACGCCGGTGATCGCCGGTCGTTCTGTCGTGCTGGACGACGACCCCGATCCGGCCCGATTCGCCGCGGTCATCGACGCGGAGACGGCCGGATTCGGCGACGACACGGCGGAGGTTCGCTACCGCGCGGGTCGGCGCGAGACTTCGTATGGGCAGGTAGTGGAGCCGGTCGCCCGGCCGACACGGTTGCGCACCGGCGCGGTATGTCTGATCACCGGTGGCGCTGGCCGGCTGGCCAGAATCCTCACCGCACATCTGATTGACCGATATCAGGCGCGGGTAGTGCTCGCCGGCCGGCGGGAACCGGACGCTGACCTGGTGGCCGAGATCGCCCGGTGGCGTGCGCGCGGGGCTCGAGTCGAGTATGTCCGAGCCGATGTCACCAATCACGCCGACGTTGAGGCGGCGTCCGAGCACGCCAGACTCGTGTATGGCCGGCTGCACGCGGTGTTTCACCTCGCCGGCGCGATCGACGATGCGCTCCATTTCCGTAAGGATCCGCAGCGGTGCTCCGCGGTGTTGGCGCCGAAGGTGGACGGTCTGCGGGCGATCGAGCGAGCTATGGTCGAGGAGCCGCCCGAGCTTACGGTGCTGTTCTCGTCGGTGTCATCGGTGTTGGCCAATCCGGGACAGAGTGACTACGCGTTCGCCAACGCCTATCTGGACCACCAAGCCGCAGCCGCTCCCGGCTCGGTGTTGTCGATTTCGTGGCCGCATTGGGCGGACGGAGGGATGGGTGCGGCGTCGTCCACACCGGACGCGGCGGGCCTGGCCTCGATGCCGTACGAGGTTGGTCTGAAAGCTCTCGACATGGCACTGTCGTCGGGCGGCGGTCACATCGTGGTGGCATATGGGGAGCGGACCCGACTGTCGAGGACGCTGGCCGTCGCCGGCCCGCCGCAGGCCGAGCCGCCGGACCCGCCGATCGAGCCCGTCGGCGATCGGGGTGGTCCGATCGCGGTGATCGGCGTGGCCGGACGGTATCCGGGTGCGTCGGACGTGGACGAGTTCTGGCGCAACCTGGTTGCTGGGCGCGACAGCGTCACCGAGGTGCCAGCGACCCGGTGGAACCACGACGAGCTATTCGACCCGCGGCGCGGTTCGCCTGGTCGCACATACGGCCGCTGGGGCGGCTTCGTCGACGGGGTTGATCGGTTCGCTCCGGGGTTCTTCGGAATTTCGCGCCGCGAAGCGGAATATATGGATCCGCAGGAGCGCCTCTTCCTGACCGAGTCGTGGCACGCACTCGAGGACGCCGGCTATCCGCCGGAGGCACTGGCCGAACAGCGGGTGGGTGTCTTCGCGGGCGTGATGTGGAATCACTACCAGTTGTTGCGCGACGAACATGGGGTGGCACCCACCGCGTTGCATTCGTCCGTGCCGAACCGGGTGTCATATTGTTTCGGATTCACCGGGCCGAGCCTGGCCATCGACACCGCCTGCTCGTCGTCGCTCATCGCGGTGCATCTGGCGGTGGAGAGCCTGCGCCGCGGCGAGTGTGACGTGGCATTGGCCGGCGGGGTCAATGTGGCACCCCATCCCCAGAAATATCTGCAGCTGGCCGCGGACCGGTTCCTCTCAGACGATGGTCGGTGCCGAGCCTTTGGCGCGGGCGGCACCGGGTATGTGCCGGGCGAGGGTGTCGGTGTGGTGGTGCTCAAGCCGTTGGCACGGGCGATCGCCGATGGCGACACGGTCGCCGGGGTCATTGCCGGGTCGGCGGTCAACCACAATGGCCGCACCAGTGGCTTCACCGTGCCCGACCCGGCCGCCCAGGCGTCGCTGATCCGGATGGCGCTGACCGACGCGGGGTTGCGCGGAGCCCAAGTGACCTATGTGGAGGCACACGGCACGGGTACCTCGCTGGGTGACCCGATCGAGGTCGAGGGACTCACACGAGCTCTGTCCGATCCAGCCGATATGCCGGTGGCGTGCGCGGTTGGATCGGTGAAGTCGAACGTCGGTCACCTGGAGAGCGCTGCGGGAGTGGCAGGCCTGACCAAGGTGCTGCTGCAGTTGCGGCACCGGGAGCTGGTCGCGTCGCTGCACTCCACTCCGCCTAACGCACACATCGACTTCACCAGATCGGGGATTCGGGTGGTGACCGAGCGCGAAGAATGGACCGCGCCCGACGGGGTGCTGCGCGCCGGCGTTAGCGCGTTCGGAGCTGGTGGGACAAACGCTCACCTGGTGGTGTCCGAAGCGCCGTCGCCGACCATCGTCTCCGACTTTTCGACGACCCGTGCCGCCGGCACCTCTCCCGAGCTGGTCGTGCTCTCCGCCCCGGACGACGCGACGCTGGAGCGCGTCGCAGTCAGGCTGCGGGAAGCGCTGACCCGTTCGGAGGAGGCGGATGGCGGCGCTGTCGGGCCCGATGAGGCGCGGTCGGAGGTCGCGGCCCAGCTGGGGATCGCCGTTGAGGATGTCGATCCGACGGCCACACTGGCCGACCTTGGACTGCAACCAGCCGGGCTGGCAGCGTTGGGACGGTTCACCGCCGATGGTGCTCCGCCCGATGTGGACACGGCGGTGGGTGAGCTCGGGCGTCGACGAGCCGGCGGCCTGTTGCTGGCTGATGTGGCGCACACGCTTCGGATCGGGCGCCGTGCGCTGCGGGCACGGGCAGCCACGATGGTGTCGACGGTCGACGAACTGGTGAGGGCGTTGGGCGACATCGCGGGCCCGAACTGGTGGCGGGGCACCGCGCCAGAGGAACCGGTGGAGGATCCGCAGGCCGCGGGCCTGCTCGCGGCTGAGGGGGCGAACGATGTGGCCGAGGTGGGTCGACGCTGGGCCGCCGGTGTCACGGTCGACTGGTCGGCATACCGACGTGGCCAACGCGCCCGACGGGTGAGTCTGCCCGGCACTCCGTTGCCCGAGGAGCACTGCTGGTTGGGCGCGTGGTCGGCGCGCCGTGACCAGTCCCCGGCGCCGACCCGTCTGGGGGAGGACATTGTGGAGCTGACGGTCACCGATGCCGGCATCGCGGTGGTGATGATGCGCGACGAGGCCAACCGCAACATGTTCAGCGACGAGCTGCTCGCGGGGTTGCAGGCCAGTTTCGCCGAGCTCGGCGCGCGCGACGACGTGCGGGTGGTGGTGCTTGCTGGTGGTCCCCCAGTGTTCAGCATGGGTGGCGAGCCTGAGGCGTTGGCCAAGTTGGCGTCCAAAAACGGGGCGTTCACCGACGCGGCGTTCGTCTATGAGGGACTCGTCCGTTGCCCACAGCCGGTGATCGCGGCGATCGGCGGTCACGCGTCGGGTGGTGGCCTGGCGTTCGGGTTGTATGCCGACCTGATCGTGATGTCGCGTTCGGCCACGTATTCGGCCAACTTCCTCAAGTACGGTTTCACACCGGGAATGGGGGCGACCCACATTCTGGGATACCGGTTTGGGTCATCACTGGCGGCCGAGATGTTGTTGACTTGTCGCGGATATGCGGGTGAGGAGTTGGAGCGACGCGGGGCGCAGGTGCGTTTCGCCGACGGTCCGCAGGTGTTGTCGACGGCGCTCGATCTGGCCCGGTCGGTGGCGGCGCTGCCCGCGGGCGCATTGAGAGAACTCAAGGCCGAGCTGGTACGCCCGATTATGGATCGCCAGCCCGAGGTGATCGCGGCCGAGTTGGCTATGCACGACCGGGTGCTGGGTGAAGACGCGGTGCGGCTCGTGCGACATCGACTCGGCGGCGCTACTCCAGCGCCGGCCCCCGCGTCGATGGTGGTCCGTGTCCCAGCTCGCGCCGCAGCTCCCGTTCCAGTGACAGTCGTGGCTCCGACGTCGATTCCAGCCCCGGTCGAGCCGGAGCCTGAGCTGCCGACGGCGGACCGGGCGGCCGTGGTGGACGTTGTGGAACAGGCTCTGGCGGCGCAGCTCTATCTGGACCGCGCCGAGCTTGACCCGACGCGCAGTTTCAGCGATATGGGGCTGGACTCGATCGGTGCCGTGGACGTCGTACAACAGATCAATAGTGTCTTCGACACGGACATCGAGTCGGTGGCTGTCTATGATCACCCGACATTGGATCGGCTCACCGACCTCGTCCTGGAGACCGTGCGGGCTCAGCGCGCGCTGGTGCGGGCCGTCGTCGGTGGGCAGCGCGCGGATGAGAAGGCGGTCGCCGCGCCCGTGTCGCCGAACATCCTTGAGGCCGCGCCGCCGAACATGGTGGAGCTCGCGCCGCCGACGTCCGCCTCGGCGCCCATTGTGGAGGCACCCCCCGATTCGACGATGGTTGATCTCGCCGCGCCCGCCGCTATCTTTGCTTCCATCTCCACTGTCGCTACTGCCGAGCCTGCACCGCCCACATCGGCGCCGGACTCCGAGGCGGACCACGAGATCGCCATCATCGCCATGTCGGGTCAGTGGCCCGGCGCGCGTGATCTGGACGAGTTCTGGGCGAATCTGGTCGGCGGCCGCAGTGCGATCAGCGCCGTCGCGCCAGACCGGTGGGATGTCGAGTCGTTGTTCGACCCCGACCCAACTGCACCCGGTCGCACCTATAGTCGGTGGGCGGCGATGCTCGACGACGTGGACGTGTTCGACCACCGGTTCTTCGCCATGTCGCCGGTGGAGGCGGCACAGACCGACCCGCAGCAGCGGCTCTTTCTCACCGAGGCGTGGCGCGCCTTGGAACAGGCCGGATATGCCGGTGACAGTGCGGCCCAGCTCCGGTGCGGGGTGTTTGTCGGCTGCGCTCCGGGCGACTATGCGGAGTTGTTGCATGAGAGCGGGCACGCCGACACCGCTCACGCGTTCCTCGGTGGGGCGAGTTCGATCCTGGCGGCCCGCATCTCCTATCTGTTGGATCTGCGTGGTCCGGCGGTGGCGGTGGACACCGCCTGCTCCTCGTCGCTCGTGGCGGTGCATCTGGCCGCGCAGAGTCTGCGTACGGGGGAATCTGACCTGGCCTTGGCCGGCGGGGTTGCGCTGATGCTCACCCCGTCACTGCAGGTGCGGTCCAGCCAGGTCGGCATGCTGTCGCCGACCGGCACCAGCGCCCCGTTCGACGCCGCCGCCGATGGCATCGTGTTGGGTGAAGGCGTCGGGGTGGTGCTGCTCAAGCGCTTGACCGACGCGCGCCGCGACGGCGACCGAGTGCTTGGGGTGATTAAGGCCAGCGGCGTCAACGGCGACGGCCGCACCAACGGAATCACCGCGCCCAGCGCGGATTCACAGGTCGCGCTGCTTCGTCAGGTCCATGCCCGGGCCGGAGTGCGGCCGTGCGACATCACCTACGTCGAGGCGCACGGAACGGGCACGGCGTTGGGCGATCCGATCGAGTTCTCCGCGCTGCGGCGGGTGTTGGGCGGCGACGGGCCGCAGGCGGCCGACCCATGGTGCGCGCTGGGCTCGGTGAAGGGAAACATCGGGCACACCACGTTGGCGGCGGGCGTGGCAGGGCTGATCAAGGTCCTGCTGCAGTTGCGGCACGGGGAGTTGGCTCCGACGGCGGGATACTCCACTCCCAACCCGAAGATCGACTTTGCCGGAAGTCCGCTCTATCCGGTCACCACACACCAGCGGTGGCTGCCCGGCCAGTCCGGCACACGGATCGCGACCGTCTCCAGCTTCGGATTCAGTGGCACAAACTGCCATCTGGTGGTGGGTCAGGCCCCGATCGACGAGCACCGGTCGACGTCTGCGCCGACCCGTGCCCAGCGGACGGTCGCCGTGCCCGAGGTGGTGGTCGTGTCCGCCCGCACGGACGCCGAGCGGGCCGAGGTTTTGGCGGGTCTGGCGGGGGCACTCACCGCCGACATGCGAGTGGTGGATCTGTCGTTCACGTTGGCGCAGGGCCGCCGCCAGTTGAAGGAGCGGGCCGCGGTGGTGGCCCGCGACGTGGACGACCTGCGGGTGAAACTGGCCGCGTTGGCCCGGGGCGAGCACCCGGAGGACTGTTTCATCGGGACCGCGTCCACAGTGGTTGCAACGGCGCCGACGGAGCCGGCGCGTGACCCGCGCCATGCGGCACAGGCATACGTGCGGGGTCAGCGGCTGGACTGGGCGGCCTGGTTTGCCGGCCGCGCGCCGCGAAGGGTTCCGTTGCCCGGATATCCGTTCGCCAGGCATCGCCATTGGCCCGCCGCTGCGGCCCGGCCCGAGCCGACTGACCTGCCGGTCGACGCCGAGGAGTCGGAGATCCTCACAATCCGGCCGACGGATCGGTTGGTGGCCGAGCATGTGATCGCCGGCCGGCCGTTGCTTCCGGGGGCTGCCACGGCCGCGCTGGTCGCGGCCGAGGTGGCACGGGTGACGGGACAGACCTACCCGGTACGGATCAACGGCCTGCGGTGGCGGCGGCCGTTCCCCGTGGAGGAGGTGCGGAGGCTGCGGGTCGGGCTGACCCCTTCTCCGACCGGTGGCTGGGCTTTCCAGTTGGCCGATCCGGCCGAGCCGGATGCTCCGCACGCCACCGGCACGGTGAGTCAGCCACCGGCCGCGACGGTGGAGCGGGTGGATGTGGCTGCGATGCGCCGTCTGTGCCCGAGCGTGGTGGACGTGGCCGGCATGTATCGGGACTTTGACCGCGCCGACATGCGTTATGGCGAGGCGTTTCGGCTGCTGCGGGCGGTGGCGGCAGGACCGGACATGGCGGTGGCTGATCTCGCCGAGCCCGTGACGGAGTCGGTATCCACTGTGCTCGATGGTGCGTTCCAGTCCACAGCGGTGTTGGTGGGAGACGAGACCGGCCCGGTGCTGCCGGTGGCGATTGGTTCGATCCACATCCTGGGAGACCTTCGGCGGGCGCGCCACGTGGTGGTGCGTCGCGTGGCCGAACTGCGATTTGATTCCGACATCACCGACCCGTCCGGAGAGGTTCTGGCTGCGGTCCGTGGACTCACTCTCTTCCGGGTTGATCGGTTGGAGGGCAAGGTTTTCGTTCCGGTGTGGCGCGACTCTGTGGCGGCGGAGACTCGCCGGGCGGCCGGCGAAGTGGTCGTCATCGCCCGACCCACCGCGCAGGCGTTGGCCGAGGAGGTCGTCGCCTCGTGTGCCGCCACCTCGGCTGTGGTCTTGCCGTTTGGTTCGCGGGTGCCGGCCGGGTGGGCGCAGCTGGCTCGCACGGTCGACCAGGTCTATGTGCTGGCGTTGGGCGACACCGGGCAGCCGGGGCAGGAACACGGGGTCGGACTGCTGCTCGAGTTGGTTCAGCAGTTGATCGAGTGTGGACGGTCCGGCGATCCGGTGGAGATCACCGTGGTGACCGATGGGGCGGTGGCGACCTCCGAAGACGAGCCGGTCCGTCCTCACTCGGCCGCGCTGGTGGGACTGACCCGCACCGTGGCGGCCGAACAGCCGTCATGGCGAGTGACGTGTGTGGATGTTGCCGCACGAGCTGGGCAGGTCAGCGCCGCCGACGTGGTGGGGCTGGACGGCGCGTCGCGGCTGGTCGCGGTGCGGGATGGGGTGCGGCTGGCCCGCTCCTTCGTCGCGGCTCCGCCGCGCCCGGCGGCATCGCCCTTCCGCCGTGGTGTCTATCTCGTGGTGGGCGGAGCGTCCGGCATCGGCGGCGTGTTCAGCCGGCACGTGGCGCGGCAGGCGCAGGCGACCCTCGTCTGGTTGGGACGTCGGCCAGAGGACGAAACCATCCGTCGGGCTCGAGCGGAGATCGCCGAGCTGGGTGGACACGCGGTCTACGTGTCGGGCGATGTGAGTGACCCCACGGCGGTCGCGGCTGCGTTGGCTGAGGCCGACCGGCACGGTCAGCTGCTCGGTGTGGTGCACAGTGCCGGCGTGTTGCGGGATCGCCGGCTGGCCAACCTGACTCGTTCCGATGTGGAGCAGGTGCTTGCCCCGAAAGTCTCCGGTCTGGTGACGTTGACGGCAGGGCTGGCCGGTCGGGTGCTGGACCACATGATCCTGTTCTCGTCGGCCGCGTCGTTCATCGACGCGGACGGGCAGGGCAACTATGCGGCGGCGTGCACGTTCGCCGATGCCTACGCGTTGTCGTTGCGCCAGACCGGTTGGCCGGTGACGGTGGTCAACTGGGGTTATTGGGGAAGCATCGGGCTGGCCGGCGATGAGAGCCACCGGTCGATGCTGGCGGCCGACGGAGTGGGCTCACTCGACCCGGACCTGGCGATGCTCGCGCTGGATGGGTTGGTCGCCGCTGGGGTTCCGCAGGCGCTGGTGATCGAGGCGGCGCCTGCGGGCCTGGCCCACTTCGGTATCGGTGACCGGCCCGCCGGTTCGTCGCCCGCGACCCCCGCGACTGCGGCCGGCACCGTGGGCGCGGCCGTGGCCGTCCCACCGGTGTCACCCGCCGTCGAACCCGCCGTAGCGGCGGCCGGCGCGATCCGTTATGTGGCTGAGGTGTTCGCCGAGGTGCTCGGCCATGCGGTGAGTGACCTGGATGAGCAGACCACGTTCGATGAATTCGGTGTGGACTCCATTGTGGGCATTCGCCTGTTGGACCGGATGAGTCAGGATCTCGGCCCATTGCCGTCCACCCTGCTGTTTGAGGAGACGACGCTGCGCCGGCTGGCGAATCGACTGGTGGCCGATCGGGGCGGCGCGTTGGCCGCGCTCCAGCAGTCCATGGTGCCGGTCGTGGGCGGATCGTCCCTCACCGACAGGCCGACCCTTCAACTGGCGGAGGCCGTGTCACCTCCCGGCCTCACCGCCGACGAGCCGATCGCGATCATCGGGGTGGACGGTCGTTATCCGGGTGCGAATGACCTGGACGGGTTCTGGCGTAACCTTCGGGCAGGGGTGTCGTCGATCACCGAGGTGCCGGCCGACCGGTGGGACTGGAGGGGAACCGTCGACCCGAGCCGCGGACTGCGTGAATATCAGCGGTGGGGTGGGTTCCTGGACGATGTGGCCGGCTTCGACGCGGCACTGTTCGGGGTGTTGCCCAAGGACGCGGCCGACATCGACCCGCAGGAACGGCTGTTCCTGCAGACCTGCTGGAGCGTGTTGGAGCGGGCCGGTTATCTCGGTGAACGGTGCGAACCAGCCACGGGCGTCTTCGTTGGCGTGATGTACGGCGGGTATGGCGAACTGGGGGCGATGGGCTGGGCGCAGGGCAATCCGAACGGCGCCTATAGCGCCTATTGGTCGATCGCGAACCGAGTATCGTACACATTGGATCTGAACGGACCGAGCATGGCGGTGGACACGGCCTGCTCGTCGTCGCTGACCGCGGTCCACTTGGCGTGCGAGAGCATTCGCCGGGGCGAGTGCCGAATGGCCTTGGCGGGCGGGGTGAGCCTGATCGTGCATCCGTTGCATCACATCGCGTTGGGATCGCGCAACATGCTCGCCGGCGACGGGTCGGTGAAGGTGTTCGACGCGACGGCCGACGGTTATGTGCCCGGCGAGGGTGTCGGTGCGGTGTTGCTCAAGCCGTTGCGGGACGCCATCGCCGACGGCGATGACGTCTGGGGAGTGATCCGGGGTTCGGCACTCAACGCGGGCGGCAAGACCGGTGGTTACACGGTGCCGAATCCGACCGCTCAGGCCGAGGTGGTGGCTGCGGCCGTACGCCGATCTGGGGTTCGTCCGGATCACGTGGGTTATGTGGAGGCGCACGGTTCCGGCACCGAGTTGGGGGACCCGATTGAGGTGGCTGGGCTTGCCCGGGCGTTCAGGTTGCTCGGCGACGCGCCGTCGGCCTGCGCGGTCGGTTCGGTGAAGGCCAACGTCGGCCATCTGGAGGGTGCCGCGGGCATCGCCGGTTTGACCAAGGTGCTGCTGCAGTTGCGTCACCGCACGGTGGCGCCGACCGTGGCTCTGCGGAATCTCAACCCGAAGATCGATTTCACGGGAGCTTCGGTGCGCCCGCAGCGGGACGCCACGGAGTGGCAGACTCCCGCGCCGGGCGCGAACCGGGTCGGGTGCGTGAGCTCGTTCGGCGCGGGCGGGGCCAACGCGCACATCGTGGTGGAGGAGTTCACACCCGCGTCCGGGCAGCCCACCGGATGGACGCACCCGGTGGGCGAGCAGCTGGTGCTGCTCTCGGCGCCGGATGCGTCCCGGCTGGCGGAGCTCGCCACGTCGTTGGCGGACCAGCTCGTCGCCGAGCCCGTGCCGTTGGCGGTGTTGGCGTTCACCAGTCAGACCCGCCGCCGGGCGTTCAAGGAACGCGTCGCGGTTCGGTGTGGCGACGAGCGATCCCTGGTGGACGCGTTGCGCGAATATGCCGCGGGCGGCCAGGCCCGCGGGCTGCTGCGGGCCCGCGACGGGGAGTCCGGAGAGGTCGACCAGGCGTTGGCGCGCGGCGATGTCGACGCGTTGGCACGGATGTGGGTTGCCGGGGCGAGTGTCGCGTGGACTCGCCTGTGGGAGTCACGCGGTGTGGGCAGGTCGGTGCCTCGCGCGGCGTTGCCGCCCACTCCGCTGCGCCCGGTGCGCTTGTGGGTGAGTGGACCGACCACGGTCTCACATAAGGGGCCGGACACGGTGGTGGAGTTTGAGCGGCGGGTGCTGACCGGGCGACCCCTCGCGTCGACCGGCGCCGAGTCGATCGCCGAGCTTCTGATCGTGGGCGAGCCGAATTCGCCGGTGCTGACTGACCTGGCCGAGCGGGTGCGCCGATCTGGCGGCCAAGCCCATCTCGTCGGGCCGGGGGAGGCCGCCGAAGCGGCAGCGGAACTGGCACGGGTCGGCAGCCCGCCGCAGGCTCTGGTCTATGTGGACCAGTCCGTGTTCGACCCCGGCCACGGCATGCCGGGTGTCGGGGCGGACGACCCGGACTCGGCCTTCCGCGGCGTGTTCGACCCGGTCGTGGCTCTGGTCCGGGCGGGCGGCCGGCCGCGGGTGCTGTGTGTGCGGGTGGATGATCAGGCCGGTACCGGTGGTGGCGAGCGACAGCCGCACCTGGCGGCATTCGTCGGCCTGTTGCGCACAGTCAACGCCGAGGCGGGCGCGTTCGGGGCATGCGTGTCCTGCGATGACGTCGACGCGGCGGCGGAGCAGATCCTGGCTGAGTTGCGTCACGGCACCGACGACGAGGTGGAATACCGGGGCGGCCAGCGGTTCGTGGCCAGTCTCGTGCCGCACCGTCCCGCCCCGGCGCGGCCGGCATGGGCCAGGCCCGACGGCACCTATCTGATCACCGGCGGTGCGGGCGGGCTCGGCCCGCACTTCGCCGAGTTGTTGGTCAGCCGCGGCGCGGGGCAGGTGGTGCTGATCGGCCGGTCGACGCTGACTCCGGCCCAGCGGGACCGGATCGACGCGATGAGCCGGCCGGGGTCGGAGGTGCGCTATCTGCGGGCCGATGTGACCGATCCGGCCGCGGTGGCGGGCGTGCTCGACGAGGCGCGGCGGGTGCTGCCCATCCGGGGCGTGCTGCACGCGGCCGGCGTGTTGCGTGACGCGCGGTTGGTCGACAAGAGCATGGCGCAGGCGGCGCAGGTGCTCGCTCCGAAGCTGACGGGCACGCTCACCCTGGACCGGGCGACCGCAGCCGACCCGCTCGACTTCTTCGTGCTGTTCTCCTCGGTGGCCGGCTCGGTGGGCAATCCGGGTCAGGCCGACTACGCCTACGCCAACGCGTTCCTGGACGCATTCGCCCGGACCCGCACCGGCTGGGCCGCTCGGGGATTGCGGAAGGGAAACACCGTCTCGATCGGCTGGCCGCTGTGGAACGACGGCGGGATGAGCGTGTCGGCGGCGGTGGTGGATCGGCTGCGTCGGCAGTGGGGCATGGTGCCGATGACCGCGGTCACGGGCCTGGCCGCGTTTGAGACCTTGCTGGCCGGGGATGAGCCGGCGGTGGTCGTGGTGGAGAAGCTATTGTCGTCGCCGCACGCGGAGGCGAGCCGTGATCCTCAGCAACAGGCTCAGCCTTCCGGTCGGCCTCAACCTCATCCCGAGGTTGAGGTGCTCAAGCGGTTGTGTCAGCTGGCGGCCGAATTCCTGCTCGTCGAGCCCGACGACGTCGATCCGCACATCGAGCTGATGGATCTCGGATTCGACTCGATTTCGTTGACGCAGTTGACCGAGCGGCTCAACGACGAGTTCGGGTTGGATCTGCTTCCGACGGTCGTGTTCGAGTTTCCGACCCTGGGCGATCTGGCCGAGCATGTGCGCGGGGTGAGGCCAGAGCCGGTTAGGCCCCCGTCCCTGACGTCGGCCACGCCGTTGACGCTGGCGCCGGCCGACGGCGTGCGGGCCGGCGACGTGGCGATTATCGGCCTGGCCGGCACCATGCCGGGCTCGGCTGACCCGGAGGAGTTCTGGCGCAACCTCGCCGCCGGCCGCGACCTGGTTCGGCACATTCCGGAGGACAGGGAGGCGTTGCTGGCCGAGCCGCGCATTCGGCACCTGGTTGGCGGGTTCCTGGACCGGGTTGCCGAGTTCGACGCCGCCCTGTTCGGGATATCCCGGAAGGAAGCGGCGCTGATGGATCCGCAGCAGCGGCTGTTTCTGCAGGCGGTGTGGTCGGCCATCGCCGACGCTGGTTATTCGACGAGCGCGTTGGCAGGCGGTCGGACCGGGTTGTTCGTCGGCGTGTCCACCCACGACTATGAGGACCTGATGACCGCCGAGGGTCTGCCCACCCAGGCCCACATGGCGACCGGGCTGTCCCATGCGGTGCTGGCCAACCGGGTGTCGCATCTGCTGGATCTGCGAGGACCGAGCGAGGCGGTGGACACCGCGTGCTCCAGCTCGCTGGTGGCGCTGCACCGGGCGGTGCGGGCACTGCGCTGCGGGGAGTGCGACACGGCTGTTGTCGGCGGCGTGTCGGTTCTGCTCACCCCTGGCCTGTTCACCGCGTTCGCCGAGTCCGGCATGCTCAGCCAGCACGGACGGTGCGCCACCTTCGACGCCGCGGCCGACGGTTACGTGCGGGGTGAGGGCGTGGGTGCGTTCCTGCTCAAGCCGTTGGCTCAGGCGTTGGCCGACGACGACAACATATATGCGGTGATTCGTGGCAGCGCGGTCAACCACGGCGGCAAGGCCGCATCGCTCACCGCGCCGCATCCGCGGGCGCAGGCCGACGTGCTGGCCGCGGCCTATGCCGACGCCGAGATCGACCCGGCCACCGTGACCTATGTGGAGGCTCACGGCACCGGCACGAAGCTCGGCGATCCGGTGGAGATCGAAGGCATGAAGAAGGTCTTCGCCGGCCGGACCGGCGAACCGTTGGCGATCGGCTCGGTGAAGACGAACATCGGGCATCTGGAGGCCGCGGCGGGTGTGGCCGGGCTCCTCAAGGTGCTGTTGGCGTTGCGGCACCGGCAGGTGCCGCCGCACCTGCATCTGCGCCGCGTCAACCCGCACATTCGCCTCGACGGCAGCGGTCTGGTCATCAACGACCGTCTCACCGACTGGACCACGCCGGTGCGGCGGGCGGGGATCAGTTCGTTCGGCTTCGGTGGCACGAACGCTCACGTGGTGGTGGAACAGGCTCCGGATCGGCCGGATAGCACGGCGACCGGCCCACTGGTGTTTCCGCTATCGGCACCCGACCCGGAGCGGCTGGCCGGCTATGCCGGCAGGTTGGCCGAGGCGTTGACGGCACGGCCGGTGGCGTTGGCCGATGTGGCCCACACCCTGCAGGCCGGCCGTGACTCATATCCGTGCCGGCTGGCGGTGCACGCCGCGGACGCTGCCGGGCTGATCGCCGCGCTGCGGGCCGCGGCCCGTGGCGCCGATGCCCCTGGTCTGGTCCGGCCCGGCTCCGATGTGTCCGCAGGGTCGACGGACGCGGCGTTGGCGTCAGCGTTCGTGGCCGGCGAGGAGATCGATTGGCCGAGGCATTGGACTGGCCGGCCGCGCCGGGTGTCGTTGCCCACGTTCGGTCTCGCCCACACGTCGTTCTGGTATTCCGATGTCGTCTCGGCCGAGCCGCGGCCCGTGGCGCCGACGGCCTCCGCGGCGCCTGCGGCGGCGGTGGCCGAGAGCCCGACCGCTTCGGAGGAGACGGTGCGCACGGCCATCCGGGCCGAGGTGGCCGATCTGCTCGCGCTCGATCCCGCCGGCATCACCGATGACCAGTCGCTGCGGGACCTGGGCCTGGACTCGATCTTCACACTGGATCTGGCCCAGCGTCTCACCGACACATTCGGTCCGGGCGTGGACGCGGCAGAGGTCTATGACAATGACACCGTGGCGGCGCTCGCGCTCCTGTTCGGTCGTCTCGGTGCGGAGGTCGCCGGTGGGCAGACCGTCGCCGACGGGCGGGTGGCCACACCCGCGCCGCCCCCACAGGCTGACCCCGGCGGGCAGGTGGTCGCCAAGGCCGATCTGGCCGGCGATCCCGTGATCGCCGCTGCCGTGGCGGAGCTGGAACGCTCGTACGGGGTCGAAAGCGGTTTGGCCGGACGCGACATCGCGCCGATGCTGTTCCTGCCTGCCGGTGGTGGCGGCTACGTCGAGTTCGCCTGGTCGGCGAAGGCCGCGTTGCTGTGGGGTTTCACCGGACCGGAGTCTGCCCGCACCGAGGTGGTCGACGGGTTCGCCCGACACATGATCGACCTCGGTCGACGGGTCAACGTCTTGTCGCCGGTGCGACTGACCGAGTTGGGCGGGCAGCCATGCACCGCCACCCCGTTCGGGGTGGTTCAGCATCTGCCCGACCTGGCCTCATTCACCATCGATGGCGGTCCGATGCGGCGCCTGCGCAGCGCGATGAGCCGGGTGAGCCGGGAGCCATCGGTCGAGGTGACCGAATATCGGCCGGGCGCGGACGCCGACACGGACGCCGCGATCGTCGCGTTGGTGGACCACTGGTCGGCGGGAAAGGCGCACGTCAACCGCTACGTGGCCACCGTGCGGGCCGACCTGGCCCGGGGCGCGCTCGCGCCCGCGCACCGGTTGTTCCTCACCCGCATCAAGGGCACACCGGTGTCGGCCATCGTCGTGACCCGGATGGCCAGCGAGCCCGGCTACCTCCTCGACGTCGAGTTCTATCGCAAGGATCTGCCGCAGGGCGGGTTGGACTACAGCATTGTCAAGATCATTGAGCTGGTACGCGCAGAGGGAGCGCGGCTGTTCAGCTTCGGCGCGACCTTCGGGGTGGCCGTCGGGGAGTCCGACAACGCGTCTCCGGCGGTCGCGTCCGCGCTGGCCCGGCTTCGCGACAAGGGAGTCAGCGGCGGCGGCAACTACCAGTTCAAGAGCAAGTTTCGCCCGGTTGAGATGCCGATCTATCTATGCCAGCCGACGTCCGGGGCGAGCACAGTCGACGAGGTGTTGCTGATGATCGCCGCGCCGGAGTCGAAGTCAGAGTCGAATCCCGAGTCGAAACCGGATCCGACGCTGGTGTCGGAGGCGCCCGTCACGACGACCCCGGCAGCGGAACCAGTCATGCCGCGGTCGGGTCCGGCCACCGCACTGGCCGCCGCCGGGTTCAACGTGCTGCGCCTGCCCGCCGACGCGATCGAGGTTGAGCTGCTCACCGACTCGTGGGCCGAGCGCGCCGACCCCTGGATCGCGCAGCGCCAACGGACGTTGCTCGACCTCGCGGCGCCCGGCTCCGATCGGCTCGACCGGCCGTGGCTGCCACCGCACGTGGTGGTCGCGTCCAGCGGGCGGGCAGCGGAACAGTTGCTGTGCCGCGCCTGGACCGGACCTCGAGGGGCGGTGCTGCACAACGGCGCGTTTCCGACCTGGGTGGTGGCCCTGGCGGAGAACAAGTTCCACCCCGTTCCGTTGGCACACACGCTGGAGCCCTCCGGCGGATTCGCCGGCGACCTGCCGTTGGCGGAGTTGGACGCGGCCCTCGACACGCACGCCGGCCGGATCGCCTTCGTTCTCATCGAACCGGGATCCAACGCCAGTGGCGGCCGGCCGATGTCCCTGGCCAACCTGCGTGCGATCCGGGAGCGGGTGCGTCGGGCGGGGCTTCGCCTCGTGCTCGACGCGGCTCGACTGCTCGACAACGTGGCCGCGATCGTCGACCTCGAGCCCGACCAGATCGGTCGCGACCCGTGGACCGTGATGGCCGAGATGCTGTCGATGGCCGACGCGGTCACACTCAGCCTGTCCAAGGACTTCGGAGTCGCCACCGGCGGGTTGGTCGCGGTCAGCGACCCGGATCTGGCCCAGCGTCTGCACGCCGATCAGGCCCGCCGTGGCGGGCAGGTGAGCCGGCTCGACCGTACCCTGCTCGCGGCCGCGCTCGCCGACGAGCGGACGGTCTGGGACGGGGTTCGCCAGCGTCGGGCCGCCACTCACATGCTGTGGCGGCGGCTGGCCGACGCCGGCGTGCCGGTGGGGGAGACGGCGGGCGGGCACTGCGTTCTGGTGGACGTGTCCTCGTTGCCGGACTTCGCCGCAGGCGCCGCCCCGGTGCCGGGCTTCTTGGCGTGGTTGTTTGGTGTGACCGGGGTGCGCGGTGGACCGCATCTGGCCGGCGTGGGCGCCCATCCGGATCTGGAACGGTGTGTCCGGCTGGCGGTTCCCGTCGGGTTGGGTGTCGAGGCGGCCCGCGACTTGGGCGACCTGATCGCGAAGGCGTTGGCGGGGCCGGTCACGGTGACGGAGCTGGTGGCCGACGATCCGCGTGTCGCGGCGCCGGAGGCGACCTATCGGCCGGTGCGTCACATCGGTGCGGCGGTCGGCTCCGGTCCAGCCGCGGCCGCCCTTGGCGTGGCCGATTCACCCGCCGGGCAGCCGGACTGGTTCCGTCGGCAGTTGACGGAGCTGGGCGAGTCGCTGAGTCAGGATCGCTATGCCCCGGCCGACGACAACGCGGCGGTGGTCCGTGCGGCCTGCCCGGACGTGCGGCGCCGGCTGCTGAGCCTGCCCGACGGTGAGGTCGAGGTGTTCCTCAACGGCTGGTCGGGGAGCGGGCCGGTGGTGATGCTCATGCATCCTTTCAACATCGGGGCCGGCATGTTCGCTCCCCAGCTGGCCGCGCTGGTTGACCGGTTCCGGTTGCTGGTCGTGCACCAACCGGGGGTGGGTCACACCCGGGTACGTTCGACGTTGAGTCTCGACGGGGTGGCGCATCTGCAATGTGAGGTGCTCGACGCGCTCGGCGTGACTGAGCCGGTGCACCTGGGCGGAGCGTCGGCCGGTTCGATCTTCGCGGAGTATTTCGCGATCCGCTATCCGCAGCGGGTCCGCTCGCTCAGCATGCTTGGCGGGTCCTACAAGTTCGCCAACCGTAAGGGACGCATCGACCGACTCGCTCAGGTGGTGGCGGAGGACTTCGCCGCCATCGCGGCCGGCGGGGTGACGGTCGACCCGGTCCGCCAGGACGAGGTGACCCAGCTGCTGTTGCGCTGCGAGAGCATGGATCCGCACACCGGTCTGCGCTATCTCGACCTGTTCACAAGAGAACCGGATCTGGCCGGGCGGTTGGGCGAGATCTCGGTCCCGGCACTGGTGGTGCAGGGCCGGCACGACTCCGTGGTGGGGGTTAAGACGGGGCACTTCCTGCACGGCGCGATCCCCGACTCGCGGTATGTCGAGTTGGCCGAGTCGGGCCACTTCGTGTGTTTCACCGAGGCGGAGCGGGTCACGCAGGAGCTGACCCGGTTCATCACCGACGTGCAGTCCGGCTGACGCGCGTCAGCTGTGACTTCTGTCGATTCCCGGCTTCGGCCACGTGCGCGGAGCCGGGGCGGCGTCCGGATCAGTTCGCGCGAAGGTTGCTACGGGTGAAGTAGCGCACGGTCGGCTCATCCATGCCGCCGTCGGCGAGGTAGCGCTCGAAGTCGGTGGCGTGCACTTCGTGGACGAAGTTCCAGGTCACCGACACGCTGTCGGTCAGTGCCACGGCGGCGTGCGGCCAACCCGCGGGGATGTAGAGACAGTCGCCGGGCTCGAGGACGACGTCCATGGCCACCTCGGCCTCCCGCCAGTGCGGGAAGGTCGCCTCATTCGGCTCGTCCAGGTCGACCAGCGTCAGCCTGCCGCCGTCGATCGGGGCGCCGCTGGTCGTCCGACGCCTTCCCGCTTCGCCGCCGAGCAGCGCCACCGTCTCCGGCTGGAACAGCAGCAGTCGCTTTGAACCGGTCGTCTGGCACAGGCACGCGTCGCTGGTCCACGGATCGACGTGCAGCCGCGTGCGGCCACCCGCGCCGCAGACGAACATTCCCTTGGCGGGAAACGGGTCGCGGGCCGCGTCGACGGCCCCGGAGAGCCGGGGGAACAGGTAACCCGCGGTGGGCAACCACGACGGCATGCTCCAGTCGTGGGCAAGCGCGTCGAAGGCAGGGTCGGCCCAGGGCAACCGGTCGGTGTTCTGTCGGGCATACCAGCGCAGATAGGGGATAGCCTCGCTGTCGGCGGTCCGATGCGCCAACGATCCGGTGTGCCGGGCCACGTAGTCGCCGAATGTGGACAGTCCATAGAGGCTGAACAGGGTGTCATACAACGGGACCCGGTAGGACCCGAAGCGTTTGGTCAGTGAGTCGAAATCCCACTCGGGCACCCAGTTCCAGGTGTCTCCGCTGTCGCGCACGACCACCGGCCGCCGATCAATGAGGAAGCGTGTGACGAATTCGTCCGCGGTCAACGCCCGGGCCGTCGTGTCGTTGGTCATGATCACCCCTGTGGGTTATCGCGGCCGCCACCGCGTCGTCAGTGGACGCTGCGGACTGTACGGGCAGCGCCCGTGGCGGCACGCGCAATCCTGCGCACGCGACGGGTAGACTCACGATAGCTATGCCAGGACCGCGGAAGGGATTCGACGTGGACCACAACTACTACAGCACATTGATCGCTGTCGCCGACGATTGTCCGGTCGCCGCCAGTGTGGAGCCGGGCCGGGGCGCCAAGGTGACGGTGGCAAATCTGCAGTACGACATGTTGGCGGACAAGCCGTTCGCCCATACGCAGGAAGACATCCTGTTCGCCACCTGGTTCGACCGGCAAGATCTTGGTCCGAAGACCACGGAGGAGGTCGCGGCGCTGCGCGAGGAGTTCTTCGCCAAACCAAAGCCGTGCCTACGCACATCGCCGCTGCCGAAGAAATTCGGGTGGGGGTTGGTGTTCGACACCCGCGGTCGGGTCAAGCTCTGTCCGATGGAGTCCGACGAATACCGTGCCCTGCTCGATGGCGGCACGGTCAAGGTGCTCAAGGCGATGCGGTCAAGCCGGTGAGCACCGTCGCGGCACCCGACATCAGCGCCTCGGCGATGGCGTCGGGGTGCCGGTCAGACCAGTCGCGAAGCGGACTCTCGGCGGCGAACCTGTTGAACGCCCCCATCGCTGGTCCACAGTGGATCTGAAAGTTGACCTTATTGGCGGTGGTGCCGGCCAGCGCCGTCATGGTGCTGTCAATGAAATACTGGCGGAATACTAGTGCCATCCGGTGTTTCCCGGAGGCGTCGGCCCGACTGATCTCGTCGAGGTGACCCCGGTCGAGGCGATGCTGGCGCACCTGCAACCACACCTCCTCCAACGGCCGTCCAAAACAGCTCTCCGACACACTGCCCCGGGTGCGCGCGTCAATCGACTCGATCGAGTCGAAGGTCCGATACAGCTGATATAGCTTGTTGGCACGGGCCGCGAACAGCGTGCCCTTGCGCATCACCTGCACCCGCGCGCCTAGCTCGAACATGTCACCGGCTGGGGCATAGGTGGTGTCCTGCACATCGACGTCGGACAGCATCTCCTTGACTAGTCTGGAGGTGCCGGCCTCCACAGTGCACTGATTCACCGACCCGGTCATCACGAAGTCAGCGCCGAGCACGAATGCCGCCGCCACCGCCTCGGGCGCACCCAATCCGCCGGAGGCGCCGACCCGAATATCAACCGCGCGGCCGTATTCGCGGACGATCTCGTCACGTAGCCGGGCGAATGTGGGGATCAGCGTGAACGCCACCCCGCCGTCAGTGTGTCCGGCTGAGTCGGCCTCGACACAGATGTCCTCACAGACCGACAGCTCGGCGGCGATCGAGGCCTCCCGCTCGGTGAGCCGGCCGGCGGCCAACAACTTCGCCACGATGTTCGGCGGGGGCGGGCGCATGAACGCCTGGGCCACCTCGGGTCGCGATACTTTCGCGATCACCCGGCGCGGCGAGACCGGCCGGCCTCGACCATCGCGATAGGCGCCACGCAGA
Organism: uncultured Actinomycetota bacterium; assembly: GCA_963736695.1. Lineage (GTDB taxonomy): Bacteria > Actinomycetota > Actinomycetes > Mycobacteriales > Micromonosporaceae > CAVTPU01. The sequence continues at coordinate 352,588 of CAVTPU010000001.1, read as the reverse complement.
CGTAGTCGGACCATCGCCGGGGTGATCGTGGTGTAGGCGGCCGCCTCCACGCACCGCACGTCCCGGTCGAGGAACAGGTCGACCAGTGCCTCCTCCCGCTCCGGGTGGCGCAGGTCAGGCATGAGATTGAGGCCGAACCGGCCGTGCTGCCCCAACGCCGCCTCCAGCCGGTCGATGGCCGCCGCCACCTCGGCCACCGGCAGGCCACCTGTGCCGAAGAAACCCATGAGGCCAGCGTTCGCCATGCGGGTGACCAGGTCGGTGGAGGAGATTCCGCGGAACATCGACCCAGCGAGGTAGGCATACCGCAGACCATAGGCCTCGCGGAAAGACGCGCAACCGAGCTCGTACGCCGAAATCGCCCGCCGACCGATCGGGGCGGGCGCTGGCGCTTCGGTCGGTGGTGCTGGCCTCGGCGGCTGCCGCGCTGGTGGTGTGGCCCGGTCGACGGCGCACGCGGCCCAGAGCTTGGTCAGCACGTCGCCGGGGCCGACCTCGACAACCTCGCGGACGCCGGCCGTGGCCATGTGGCGCATGCTCTCGCGCCACCGGACCGGAGCGGTGATCTGCTGGGCGAGCAACCGCGCCATCCCGGCGGCTGGGTATGGCTCGGCAGTGACGTTGGCGATGACCGGGATTCGAGGTGGTCTCCAGTCCACGTCAGACAGCATGGCGGCGAACTCGTCCGCGGCCGCCCGCATGTATCGGGAGTGGAACGCGGCGCTGACGTTGAGCGGCACGTAGCGCCCGCCGCGGGCGCGGACGACTCCGACCAGCGCGTCCAGCGACGGACGGGGACCGGAGAGGACGATCTGGTCGGGCGCGTTGTGGTTGGCTACGTCGACATCGTCGGCCCCGTGCTCGTCCAGCAGTGCCGTCAGTGCGACGTCGGTCAATCCGATCACGGCGGCCATGCCGCCCCCGTCTGCCTGCCCCATCAGTCGCCCGCGTTCGCGGACCAGCCGCACGCCAGTCTCGAACTCGAAACAGCCCGCGGCCCACAGGGCGGCGAATTCGCCGACACTGTGCCCGGCCAGCACCGCCGGTGCCGGGTCGGTCTCGGTGTGAGCGAGGTAGGACAGAACCTCGACGACGAACAACGCGGGTTGCACATACTCGGTGCGGCGTAGCGCCTCGGCGCGCCTACCAGCGCATACGTCGATGATGGAATAGCCGAGCACTCGATCGGCGATCTCGCGGTGCTCAGCATATCGGTCTAGAAGATCCACTCCCATGCCGGCGCGTTGGGCTCCTTGGCCGGGGAACAGGAACGCTCGCATCAAGGCCCGCCTATTGTCTAGTTGCGCGCCAACAGGTAGTCGACGACTTCGTCCTCATTGACCACCAGTTGGTTGCCGGACTTGCTGGTCATCTGGGCGTGTTCGAATCGCTTGAGGAAATAGCCGATGCGGGAGCGGGTGGTGCCGACCATCTGCGCGAGCTCTTCATGAGTGACCCGACATCTGATGATCAGTTCGGCGCCGGCGCGGGTGCCGAGTTTGCGTGCCAACCGCAACAGGGTCATGGCGAGCCGGTGTTCACTATCCAGTGTGACGAAGTTCGTCAGCGCCTCTTGCTGCTCGATGATGTGTGCGGTCAGATGGTTGTGCCAGGCTTCGCGCAGTTGCGGATCGTCGGTGATCTGGTGCAACTGGTCGCGCGCGATCACAGTCAGCTCGGTCGACGTCTTGGTCATCGCGGTCTCCGCGCGCCGGCTGGTCAGGAAACCGGAGACCCCCACAATCGCGGTCGGGCCGTTGATCTCCAGCAGGCACGGCTTGCCGTTCCAGCTCCACGTCATGCACTTGATCCAGCCGCTGTTGATCAGGTAGAGCCAGTCGCCGGAGTCGCCCCAACTGTACAGATGCACTTCGGGCGGGAGCTTGCGTACCGGTGCATGAAACGTCCCTTCGTTGAGCTTAGCAATGATGATCTTTCCGAGTGTTGTGCGGGAGTAGGTGGTGCGGGAGTAAATAGCCTGTTCACTGTTGTCGGTCCTTCCGGGAGTTGTGCGGAGGGACGCCACTTGCTCTTTTGTCCACATCCATTGTCCTTCCGAAGTTCACACGAGGCGACACATAAAGTGATGCGATCGCCTCCCATGCGTCTGCTCAACATTGCGCATCCCCGGGTCTGCCGGCGGACGCTCGCAAATCCACCGGTGGTTTCGGTCTGAGGGGTCAGGGCGGGCATGCGCCTCCACTCTGACGGCGGATGCGGGGAACGGCAAGGCATTCATGCAAGATCCTTGTTTCGCGCTTCGTCGCGCCCACACCGAGCCCACAGTGGACGTTTCAATGTGAATGTCGACAATTAACGATTTCATGAGAGTCGATTACCCTGTCGTGGCGATCGACCGTGGCGCCGCAGTCGTCGAGCTGACTGTCGCACTAGGGGGCGAGGATGGTCGATAAAGGAGTGTTTTGTCATGGCGTACTCATGGCGTCTATGTGGTTAGGCATGCCTTGTAATGTCGGCCGCTACACTCGCATTGGCGTATTTTGTTCTCAACGACCGGCGGCACCGATCCAATGCCGCCGGATGCGACTGTGGTGGCGAGTTTCCGACAGAAGGATGGTCGATGGCAGCTGGAGCTGGTAAATCGCGTCCTGCGGTGTCGAACGCCCAGCGGCGCGCACGACTGGCGGTGCGACACGCGCTCGGGTCGGGTAGCGGCGCGCGGGACGCGGCCGCCGTCGCTAGAGCACTGGTTGCGGTGCACGCCACCGACCCGCCCACGGTCTATCTCTCGATCGCGGCCCGCACCGACGACCGCGGTCCGGCCGACGTGGCCGGGGCGCTGCACAGCGGAACCACCACTCGGATGACCGGCATGCGTCGCACCGTGTTCGTCTTCGACACCCCGCTCGCCGGCACGGTCCTCGACTCCACAGCCCGTCCACTCGCGGTGCGAGACCGGGCCACCGTGCTGCGGATGGTGCAGTCGCAGCTCGGTTGGGACACCGACCGACTGTCGCGGATCGAAGATGACGTGGTGGCGGCGGTCACCGCTCGCGGCAGCGCCACCGGCCGCGAGCTCGGCGACGATGTGCCGGTATTGCGGACGAAGATTCGGCCGAGCTCGTCAGCCAACTCGAGCGCGCCGGAGCAACCGGTGAGCATGCGCATTCTGTATTACTTGGCCATGGTTGGCCGGATCGCCCGAGGCCGGCCCATCGGCGGCTGGACCAGCGGGCAATACACCTGGACCGTGCCGGCGCAGGTGCCGCCGATCGAGCCTCGTCAGGCCCGGGCCGATCTGCTCGGACACTACCTGCGCCGATACGGGCCGGTGACCGAAGCGGACATCCGATGGTGGACCGGGTGGACGCTGACAGACACGCGACACGCTGTGCGCGACGCCGAGGCGGTGCCGGTCGATTTGTCCGGCGGCCAGGCTGGATACCTGGCCGCCGATGATCTGTCCAGTGTCGAACCAGCCGAACCGTGGGTGGCGCTGCTGCCGGCGCTCGACTCCACGGTCATGGGCTGGCGGGAAAGGGACTGGTATCTGCCGGACCAGTATGCTTCCGTGCTCACCGACCGGAGCGGCAACGTCGGACCCACGATTTGGGCCGACGGTCGCGTGGTCGGCGGATGGGCGCAACGCGCCGATGGCCACGTCTGTCACCGGATGCTCGCCGACGTTGATCCGAGCACGGCGGCGGCCATCGCGACGGAGGAGGAGCGGTTGCAGCAATGGCTCGGCGCGACCCGGGTCAGTCCCCGCTTTCACACCCCACTTGAGGCGGAACTGTGCCAGGGTCGGCGAGGCTAGGAGACCTTGCGGTGGAAGGTAACCATACCGACGAGGTACGCGATGACGAGGATTCCGACACACCAGGCGAGGGCGATCCAGATGTCGGCTCCGACGGGCCGCTGTGTGAGCAGATTGCGAATCGCGTCGACGATCAACGTCGCCGGTTGATTGTCGGCGAAGGCGCGCACCGGGCCGGGCATGGTGTCGGTGGGCACGAACGCTGAGCTGATGAACGGCAGAAAGATGAGTGGGTAGGCGAATGCGCTCGCGCCGTCCGCGGACGTCGCGGTGAGACCAGGAATCACGGCGATCCAGGTCAACGACAGAGTGAACAGCATGAGGATGCCGGCGACCGCGAGCCACGCCAGCACGCCGGCCCCTGAGCGGAAGCCCATGAGAAGCGCGACGATCACGACGATCACAAGTGAGATCAGGTTGGCGATCAGCGAGGTGAGCACGTGCGCCCAAAGAACGGAGGAACGCGCGATCGGCATGGACTGGAATCGCTCGAAGATGCCACTTTTCATGTCGAGGAAAAGGCGGAACGCGGTGTAGGAGATTCCTGATGCGATCGTGATGAGCAGAATTCCAGGCAGGAGGTAGTTCACGTATGAATCCGACCCGGAGTTGATCGCGCCGCCGAACACGTAGACGAACAGCAGCATGAAGGCGATCGGCATGATCGTGGTCGTGATGATGGTGTCCACGCTGCGCGTGATGTGGCGCAGGGAACGGCCCAGCAGCGTGGTGGTGTCACCGATGAAGTGTGTGGTCATCACTGTTCCTCACTGGTCTGTGTCGACGTCGCCGTCAGGGTCAATGCGGTGTCCTTGCTGTTGTCGCCGACGATGGCGAGAAAGACGTCCTCGAGAGTCGGTTGCTTCTCGACATATTCGACCTTGGCGGGCGGGAGCAGCCGCTTGAGTTCGGTGAGAGTGCCGTTCACGATGATTCGACCCTGATGGAGAACGGCGATCCGGTCGGCGAGTTGTTCGGCCTCGTCCAGATGTTGCGTTGTGAGCAGCACAGTCGTGCCGCGCTCGGCGAGCTGTTTGACGCTCTGCCACACCTCGATGCGCGCCTGGGGGTCGAGTCCGGTCGTCGGTTCGTCGAGGAAGATGACCTGTGGACTCCCGATGAGACTCATCGCGATGTCCAACCTGCGGCGCATTCCCCCCGAGTATGTCGAGACGTAACGCCCGGCCGCATCGTCGAGCGAGAAACGCTCGAGCAGGTCATCCGCGATGGCGCCCGGGTTTTTCAGGTGCCGCAACCGGGCGACCAAGATGAGGTTCTCCCGTCCGGTGAGGATCTCGTCGACGGCCGCGAACTGTCCGGTGAGGCTGATGGACTCCCGCACGTTCGCCGATTGCGTGGCGACATCGAAACCATTGACGACGGCCGTGCCGGCGTCGGCCTTGAGAAGGGTGGCCAGGATTTTCACGACCGTGGTCTTTCCCGCCCCGTTGGAGCCGAGCAGCGCGAAGATGCTGCCCCGTGCCACGTCGAAGTTCACGCCGCGCAGCACATGCAATTGCTTGTACGACTTTTCCAGGCCCCGCACGTTGATTGCGTGTTGTGTCGTCATCGGACTGTGGTCCTTTCTCCTTCGCCGTCTTCCCCGGCTGCGCGGTCGATGGCTTTGGTCAACCGTTCCCGCTCCCGAATGATCCACTGGCCCTTCGGGTAGTTCCGGACGAACATTTCGATGAACTCCACGGGGTCTTCTCCGACGATGTCGCGGATCGGAGTTCCGTTCGCCGCGCTCTGTTCGAACAGGTCGATCAGGTCCTCGAAGATCGCTGTGCCGTCGCCTCCCGTCCCGAAATACATCAGGTAGCGCTCCAGCGCCTCCACCGCCGTTCGATAGTTCCCGGGGAGTTGCCGCGCGCGCGCCTTGTATTGCCGCCATTTCCTCTTGCCGCCGACTACCTTTGAGACGAACTGCGAGATGCTCACGGTCACCGACCTCCCTTACGGAGCTGTTCGAGTCGTTCAGCGAGGAAGCCCCAGGTCCTCCAGAACTCGTCGAGATATTCCTGCCCTGCGGAGTTGAGGGAATACACCTTGCGAGGTGGCCCCTTCTCCGAGGGGACCTTCTCCACGTCGACGAAGCCGCGTTGCTCGATCCTGATGAGCAGCGCGTAGACGGTGCCTTCGGCGATGTCGGAGAAGCCCTGGTCTCGCAGCAACGCCGTGATCTCGTAGCCGTATGCGGATCGGCCGGACAAGATCGCGAGGACGATTCCCTCGAGCGTGCCTTTGAGCATCTCGGTCATCTGCTTGCCCACGGACCACCTTCGTGCTACCTAGCGTTAATGACTACCACTAGATAGTAGCACTGACTACCGTCGGCGCAAGGTCTCAAAACTTGAGCCCGTACGGATCATCCGCTATCGCTGGATGCCGAGGCCGCCTCGGTTGCCGGACAGGAATATCGTGACCTGGTCGCCGTTGCGGACCACGTCGATGCATTCGCTGGACCGGTTCAGCAGCCAGCCGACCGGGCGGCACCCGCCAGTCCATCCTCGAGAGTCGCTGTGGCGGGTGAGCTCGGCCTGGAGGTCTTCTCCGGATTGCCCGGGCCGGCCCGTCACTGTGATCTTTCGCGTGCAGGAGCCGGATCCGCATCCGATGAGCTGGTCGGCGGCGCGCAAGCCGGCTGGCAGCGGCAGGATGGTCTCCCCGGCCGGATAGAACGGTTCCGGCTTGCCGATGACGGCGCCGACGCACAACACCGTCACTATCCAGACGGCGAGGAGTCGGGTCGCCACGGTTCCCCGGCCTCGTGGCTCCGGGTCACGCTGACGTCTTTCCTTCAACCGGGCGACGACCACTATCAACAAACTCAGCACCACGCAGGACAGGGAGATCTCAAACAGGCCCCGCGGCAGGAAGTGCGCCAGTGCTGCGGCGAGGACGATCTCGCCAATCAGCGCCAAGCCGACCGACTGCCGCATCCGCGAGGAGCGGGACATGGGTAGCCACAACAACAGAATCGGAGCAGTCACGATAGCCACGAGCAGCACGCGACACATCATGGCGAACCAGACGAAGCCTGTCGACTTCCCTGATTCACACAGATTGGTGCTTCAGAACTCGTATGCCCGATCTGTCACAGCGCGTGGGCAACCGTACCCGCCACTTTGTCGATCGGATGCGGGGGCGGGACCAAGAACCGAGGTTGTGAGTCTTGGTTGTGCGGCCCGGCGACGTACCATGAGCCTGATGAGCGATTTGAATCAATCGATAGATAGCAGAGCGCTGGCGGTGCTACGACGGCGGCCCCTGGTGTTCAGCGTGGCACTGGCCGGCGTCGTCTGGACGCTGTGGGCGGTGGTGGGTCGCTCGGGAGCAGCGGAGAGCGTCATCGAACACTGGCCGGTGTCGCTCACCATGGTTTTCGGATCATTGGTCGGCGGCGGGACGAGCGAAGGAGGCGGAGCCGTCGCCTTCCCGATCTTCACGAAAGTGCTGCACATCCCGGCCCAGCAGGCCCGCCTGTTCACGTTCGCCATTCAGAGCGTCGGCATGACCGCCGCCTCACTGACCATTGTGTTCCGCCGGATTCCAGTGGAACGAACGCTCATCCGCTACGCGGCGCCGGGCGGGATCGCGGGCATGGTGATCAGCTCGGTGTTCATCGCCCCGGCCGTGCCGGCACCGTTGGTGCGGATCTATTTCACCGCATTGCTCGCCGCGCTGGGCATCGCGCTGTCAGTCATCCACATCCGTCGCATAGATGACCGCAACCCCAGCATTCCCATGGTTCACAGCCGGGAAAAGTTGACGATCGGACTCGCCGGACTGCTCGGAGGTGTGGTGAGCGGCCTGGTCGGCATCGGCGAGAACACTCTGATCTTCATCATCGGAGTGCTGCTGTTTCGCATCTCGGAGAAGGTCATCACCCCCACCACCGTGATTCTGATGACCATCGCGTCGCTCACCGGCTTCGCCTGTCACGCGATCGTGCTGCGGGACTTCGTCCAACCGGTCGTCGGATACTGGTTGGCGGCGGTGCCCATCGTTGTCATCGGCGCACCGCTGGGCGCGGTGCTGTGCTCGCGACTGTCCCGGCGCAGCATCCGCCTGATCCTCGTGGCGCTCATCGGCGCTGACGTCGTGAGCACCGCCATTCTGGTTCCTGCCACGTTGGGCGTACGGATCGGGGCAGTTGTTTTCTTGGTGTTTGTCACCCTCGTCGTCCTCGGACTGACGCGAGCCGGTCGCTATCAGCCACCAGTGAAAGGCCGAGCAACCACCAGCGTCAGCCTCGGCACCCGACATGTCCGCGACCGGGTCGACGTGCTCGAATGGAAGGGTGACCGCGAATATGCAAAATCCAAAGTCGACTGATGTGGTGATCATCGGCTTCAACACGATGGACCTCGTTCTCACCGGAACGCAGTCGATCCGCCCCGACCAGAAGATCTATGCCGACGAACTCCGACGACACGCGGGCGGGCAAGGAGCAAACGTCGCCGCTAACCTCGCCGGCCTCGGGTCTGCCGTGCGCTATGTCGGCTCCTTCGGTGACGACACGTGGGGCGCTGACGCCCGATCGTCGCTCACCGACGTGGGAGTGGACACCTCCGGCTCCATCACCGTCCCCGACTGCCCCAACCATGTCGCGGTCGTGGTGGTCGACACGACATTCGAGACTCGATCGATCGTCATGTGCAAGGACCCGAGACTCACCCCGCCGACGGACCTCGTCACCGCCGACATGCTGCGCGACACCTCGGCGCTATATACCGACGGCCACGAATATGAGCTATCTATCGCTGCAGCCGCCATCGCCGCAAGCCTCGGCGTGCGAGTCTTCGCGGATTTGGAGGTCGTCCACGCCGACTGCACCCGACTTCTGCGCAACGTGAGCGAGCTCGTCGCGCCTCTCGAGATCCTGCGTCACATCGTCGGCACTGATGATGAGCGGGTCACCTTGGACCTAGTCCGACAGCTCGGTCCGACCGTGGTCATCGCGACGAAAGGCGACGCCGGTTGCTCCGGCCTCGACTCGCAGGCAACGTTCTTCACCTTGCCCGCTGTTCCGGCCGACGTTAGGGACACCACCGGTGCGGGGGACGCCTTCCACGCCGGGTATGTCGCCGCGAGGCTACGCGGCGTGTCCGTTGTGGACGCGGCACGCTGGGGCACGCACGCCGGAGCCCTCGCATGCGCGCATCCCGGTCCGCGAGTGCCCGCCGACGCCCTGCGGTATCTCGCCGCCGGGTTGGATAGGCCATAGTGTTTCGACGGGCGGCGACGAGTCCCCTACGATCGGACGATGCTCGAGATGCCGTCGTCCGCGATCCTCCTTGGCCTGCTGCCGTGGTTCGGCCTTCCGCTGCTGCTGATCATCATGGTGACTCGACTGCGGGTGGTGCGTTTCGCGTTCGGCACCGTGCTGGTCGTCGCGTTGACCGTTCTCTTCGCCATCTTTCTCGAATTGCTGCAGGGTAAGGGTTTGCCGACTTGGGCCGAAGGGTTGATGCTGTGGGGGCCGACAACGCTCGTGGTGTGCGGCGCTGCGCTTCTGGTCGATCGACGGCTTTCGCGGCGTCAGCAACGCAGAGCCCAACCGGAGGCAGAACAGATCCTCCGCGCAACGGTGGGTGGCCGACGTCCGGTCAGATCGTTAGCCGGAGCCTTCGTGGCCTGGTCGATGGTTTGTGGCTGTTGCCTCATCAGCCCCGCGGTCGAACTGTTCGACCTTCGCCTCGAATCGCCCACACCGGGCCTTGTGCTGCCGATGCCGAGAAACCTGACGTTGGTCTCCGTCGACCGGGAGTGCGGCTCGGATCTATGCTCCGAAACCTACCTCGTCGGCTCGCCTGACAAGGCCAGCCCGCAGGAACTCGCCGCCCGTCTCTGGAAGCACCTGGTCGTGTCCAAGGGCTGGGATCGTTTGCGTGACGATGCCGGATGCCAACGGCCCGGTTGGTTCTTGCGGCACCAAGTGTGCCTTTTCGTCGATGTCGAACGGGCCACACCCGCCGCCGTGCTGAGGATCCACGTGACGGGTGCCCTGGGTGTGGCCTCACTGAGGTCCGCCACGAGGTGACGTGCCAGCACCGAGGCTGAAGGCGGTCGTGTTGCGAAGACGTGCGGGCGGTGCGGATGTGTGGTGGGCGGGCCGGGATCAGTCGGTGACGATCTGGCGCCGGCCCCCAGGGCCGGCGCTCACGTGCGGGAAACCCGCGCGGGTGGTTGGGTCCGGCCAGTGTCCATGGGGGAAGTCGGATAGGTCATGAAGCTTTCCCAGGAGCATGTTGAGCTGGGAGTTGACTTTCGTCTGGAAGTAGAGGAAGCACAACGTCCACGCCTCCCAGTTTCGCCTGGTCTCCCAGACCGCGATGCCGATTGATGCTGGGATGAGCAGCAACGAGGCGCCGAACGTGGGGATGGCTGCCGTGATTCCGATGACGATCGCCCGCCACACCATGAGGACATGCGCGCTGGCTTTCGCAACGAGCCACAGGCTGGCGACCACGAGCGCTCCGCCGGCCTGTCCGGCACCCTCCATGAGGCTCGCGCCGTTTCGGGCTACGCCCTCGATGAAGCTCATCGCGCTGTGCTGGTAGGGAACAGCCGCCCGATAGCGGGTGCCCGCCTCTCCTTCCCAGGGAAAAGCATCGCCCCGTCCCCAATACGTGGCCTCGGCACCGTCCAGCGACTGGGGGTTCTTGATTCGGCCGGCTGCGTGCTGCATTTTGACCTCGATCTCGCTCCAGGTCAGCGAGTCGCGGTAGGCGTGAACAGGAAACCAGACGTCGTGGATGAGTCCGTCAAGCTTGTCGATGATCCACCAGAGGGGTTCCAGATATGAGGTCAGGGTGTTCTCAACGCATCGTGCCTGCGACGGGAAACCGCAGGAACTCAGTGCGCGCCGCGCACTGACATCCAGTTCTTTGACCAACCGACGCAGGTCGTCATAGCGGGTCTGGAGCGTCTGCGCCGCGTCGGTGTAGTTGGGCGGGAGACCCGCGATGGCGTCCACTACTTGACAACTCCCGCCTTGACGAGCTTCGCGTTGTGACCTTCGGTGCTCTGATACCAGGCCACGATCAGACCGAGAGTGTTGGCAATGTTGGCTGCGGTCTCGGCGCCTTCGTGCAGATGGTTTCGCACGAAGTCCACGAGGGCTTCGTGCATTTTCAGGGTATCGGCGAAAAAGATTGAGTTGCGGTGCTGCCACTCGATCTTCCCGGTCAGACTGCCGGTCTCGGCCAGGGTCTGGGCCATCTGCATCCAGACGGTCTCGTGGCGCCGGATATATTCGAAGTCCACAACAACGTTGCTGGCCATTCGCGCTCCTTGTCAGGTGAGGCGGTGCATCAGCGTCTGGATTTCGGCCATCAGATGCCCGGTCGGGTCCGGATCGAAGAGGTCATCGGACCCGTTTTCGGTACGGATCGTCGCCAACGCTGACGACAACGCGTCTTGGACCCGATCCGTCTCCTGCCTGGCCAACCAGTCGACGTCCACAGTGCAGTGCAGAACGCCAGTGGGGGACATGGTCAGTTCCATGTTGCCTGCGGCCACGGTGGCTGACACCTGCGTCGCTGTGGTGTCACCGAGGTTGTCGGGCAACGACGTCGGCGTCTGCTCTCCCCGAGTCAGCAGGTCGTCAATGATCTCTCCAAGTGACCGCGCTGGCTCGTTCAACGTCAGTGGAACGGGGGGAAAGAGGTGGACCGTCGGGGGAAGAAGGTCGGCATTGCCAGACTGGTCGTCCGCGAGGTGATCTGACAACTGGCTGAGCCGTTCGGAAAGCGCGTGATCGTGCATCGCTTGGGACCGTTGTTCAGCCCGCAGCGCGATCGCATTCTCCGAGGCTGCCGTGATGGCTGCGGCGAACCGCTGGACACCGAGCCGAGCCCGCCAGTCGGTGGCCAGGTCGATCGCATCCGGAAGTCCATCGGGTCCCACCGTGACCAGCACTGCCTGGCTGTCGTCGGCTGCCTCAACCGGTGCGGCGTTGGCGGAGTTGAACTCGTCCAGAAGCCTGGCCATGCTCATCATGACCTGATGGGATCGGGTGGTGTCGAAGGGAAAGCTCTCGCCCGCGTAGGAGCCGATGACCGTGACTCCTCTCCGCTCGGTATCCAGCTGTCGTGCCGCGACCAGATCGGCAGGCATCGACAGACATAGAGTATCTAGCCAAGCAGAACGGATAGAGTCGGGCAGATTAATAGCATGCAAACGAGATCGGCCCGAAGTGACTTAGGCGAATCTGGGCCAGACGATGTGGTCGAGGAAGTCCTCGACGGCGGTGGCGACCCGACCGAGCGCCTGTGCCGACTCGGCGAGCGGCCGGTTGGTCAGCATCAGCGCGTGATCGGCGTCTTCGATCTCCAGTACATGTGGTGTCAGCGACCGCGCGAGTTCGCCGTCCCACATCGTGTCATTGGTGCCGCCGATCAGCAGGAACGGTGCTGTGGCTCGGCGCAGCATTGACGCGACGCCCCAACCGTCCGCGATCAGTGGGGTGTGCCAGATTCCGGGCAGGCCGTGCTCGGCGGCCAGCGCCGCTGCGTGCGTACCCAGTGATTTGGCGGCAAGCACCAATCCTTTGGCCGCTCGTCCATCCAGATGGGGACGAACCTCGCCGTCCACCCAACGAGGTGCGTCGGCCTTGGGAACGACCATCCCTCCGCGCTCAGTGGACCAATTCACGTGCACAATCTGCGCGTCGCGTGCCTCCGCCGCCGCCCATGTGTATGCCAAAACGGGGGTGAACGTGCCCCCACGTCCTCCGGGAACCACGACCATCCGACGCTCCGCCATCGGTCGAGAATAGCCGAACAAGATGGCAATGAGCATGAGTGCCTGTGCCGCGCTACGACGGCCAGATGACCATACCCTCACGCACCAGCAGCGGTTCACATTGGAGCGCTTCATGATGTCGGGTCCATCCCAGGTTGATGCCGCTATCGGGGCGTCGGTGGTGGTCGTCAGCCTTGGTCGCTAGCCAGCTGAGAAGCTCGCCTGTGCGCTCGAAGCCGTCGGGGTGGATCTCTTGCCTGCTCGTCAGAGCCCAGGCACCACGTCGGGTGTTCTGCCTGCGCAGCAGGACCGAGACCAGAGCACCATCCATCGTGGACGCTTCGTCATGGCAGCCGAGAAGCGGCTCCGGATAGTCTTCGACGGTGAGGTTTCCGTTGTCGTCCTCCATCACAAACGGAAAGTCGGTCACGATGCGGAGGACCTCCGGCTGAGGACACAAACCGAGGTGCCACTGAAGCTCGGTGAGCTCGTCCGGCGACAAATCGTCGCGCAGGTTCAGCGTGAGCATCAGCTCAAATATGTCACTCATGATCGAGAATGTTAGTGCTTGCTGTTGGGGACTCCGGAAGCGACTCGGTCTAGCCACTCACGAGCGTCCGGCCCAGCAGGTAGAAGTCGCGTAGCTCGTCCCGGTCGAGCTCGATCTCGAGCGAATCCCGGCCCACAGCCACGACATAGGCGGCGTTCGGTTGGGGCTCGAAGCACGGAAACCGTTTGAAGTCGTGGCCGCACGCCTGGCCGACATCGGTTTCCGTGTCGGCATACTCAGACAGCCAGAAGTCCGCGATGCCGGCCAAGGCCCGGCTTACCACCATCGCGTCCCCCGACCGCAAGCCGGCATCAAAGGTGATCCAGTGTTCGTTGTCGAACAGCTGCGTCTCCTCCTCGACCGGCACCCGACGGCCGGTCACCACCTGGTGCAGCACGCGATCGGATAACTGACCACCCTCCGGGGCGTCCGGCCACGTCTCGTCACTAGCCTCCAGTCGACCAGCCAACACCGAGAACGTGAGGGCGTCACCGAGGGGACCACCCGCTCGGCACACATCGGCCAGGCAACCGAACCAGGCCCGGCACCTCGACGCCGGCGTCCCAGCCGCGAACTCCAGCGACACCGTTTGGAGCAGCCAACCCCGAAGACCGTTCGTCCGTCCCCGCGATAGGCTCGCCAGATCGTCCAGACAATTGCCCAGCGTGGCATGGAGGCTCGGCGCGAGCAGCCGGTGATTGTTCTGCCCGCCAGCGATCCGCTGCCGACCGAACTCAGGCGTCGTGTCCAGCAAGTCGCTCAATGATCCGACTAGCCGCTTCACGGTGTGGCCGCCCACGCGGTCTCGACGAGTTCGGGCAGGATCTGCGCCGCCGGTCCACGCAGGTTGACTCCGGCGATCCGGTCGAATGGCGTCTCGTGCGGGTTGATCTGGATCACGGTCGCACCGTTCCGGGCCGCCACCGAGGGGATCTCCGCAGCCGGATACACCACGCCCGAGGTGCCGATCGCCAGCAACAGGTCGCATGAGGACGCTGCCCGCATCGCCTCGGCCAGCGCAGTCTCTGGCAGCGGCTCACCAAACCAGACAATCCCGGGGCGTACGCCGGATCCGCACTCGTGGCATCGGGGAGGTTCGACACGACGTCCCGCGACCGGCTCGCCGCCCGCGATATCCGGAAGAGTCGCCGGACGACTGCATTGCGAGCAACGGGGAGCGAACAGGCTGCCGTGCAGATGAATCGGCGCGGAGGACCCGGCCTGTTCATGCAGGTCGTCGACGTTCTGCGTGATGAGAACACTGCCTGGGATCCGCGACTCGATCATCGCCACCGCGATGTGACCGCCGTTCGGCAGCACCGAACTCACCCGTGCTCGCCGCCACTCATACCATCCCCACACCAACGCGGGATCGGCCTGGAAGGCCTCCGGCGTGGCCAGTTCCTCGGCGTCATACTGCTCCCACAGTCCGGTGAGGGCGTCGCGAAAAGTCGGAACGCCGCTCTCCGCCGACATGCCTGCGCCCGTAAAGATGACGAGGTTGCGAGCCTCGCGGAGCATTGTCGCGACGTGTTCGTATTCAGCGTTTGTCACGTGGTTGGTCCCCTCATGCAGGGCCTCACTCGGCCTCTCACCGAAGACTCGGGTTGAACTCGACCTCCGCCAATCACTGAAATGTATCGATTCGAGTTGGCGTTGGCGTTATTCGAAGCATCGGGGCTACGCCACATCGAAGTCTGCCGTGCCACGGCTCAACGGTGTTCGGTCAGGCACCCTAATCGCGGCTACGCCACTGGCAGCCGAGATGAAGATCGTGTTGTCGGCTAAGGTCTCCGGCCACCCCACCGGTCCGAGGTCGATGGCATGGCCGGGCAGGGGGATGCCATCGCGCCCATCAATTGGCCAGATCCGGATCGTTTCGCCGCTGCCGGAAACGATTACTGTCTGGCCGTTGAGTTCACCGATTGTCACAAAGTTCACCGTGTTGGTGTGGCCGGTCAAGGGCTCGCCGATCGGGGCGCCGGTTGTCGCGTCCCACATCCGCACTGTGTGGTCGGCGCTCCCGGAAGCGATCACGGTCCGGTCTGCGACCTGCCCGATCGTCACCGATTTCACCTTGTTGGTGTGGCCGGTCAAGGGCTCGCCGATCGGGGCGCCGGTTGTCGCGTCCCACATCCGCACTGTGTGGTCGGCGCTCCCGGAAGCGATCACGGTCCGGTCTGCGACCTGCCCGATCGTCACCGATTCCACCTTGTTGGTGTGGCCGGTCAAGGGCTCGCCGATCAGGGCGCCGGCCATCGGATCCCACACCGACACCATGTTTTGTTCACCCACGATGATGGCCGTTCGGCTCCCGACTTGGCCCACCGCCACCACATATGTCCAGAGGGTATGGCCGATGAACGGTTCGCCGATTGGGGCGCCAGTGGTGGCGTCCCAAGCCTGCACCTCGAAGTCAATCGATACTTCTGGGCTGCTTGAGGTGATTATCGCGGTCCGATTGTCGACCAGCCCGACCGTCAGCGTACGCAAGCTCCTCAATAGGTGTTCGCGGTCGATGAACGGCTCGCCGATCGGGGCGCCGGTTGTCGCGTCCCACACCCACACTGTGCCGATCTCGCGCCACGCGATTGTTTTATCCTCGTCGCCGGACACGATGACCGTCCGGCCGCGTATCTGGCCGGCTGCCAACATGGTCGGCCACGTGGTGTGGCCGACCAGCGGCCGGCCGGCCAGGTCCCACACCTCCATCGGAAAATATTCGTCGCCTCTGATGGCGCCACCGCCAGAGACGATCATAGGTCGGCCGTCCACGTCGCCGATCGCGACCGACTCTACGGTCTCCCTCATCTTTCCGTCAGTCTCGTCATCGAAATATCCGAACATCGGCGCGCCGATTGGGGCGCCGGTAGCCGCGTCCCACACCACCATCTGGCCGTGCCACCCGCCGGAGACGATCACTGTCCGGCCATCAAGCTCGCCGACCGCCATCACCTCCATATGCTCCATCCTGGGAAGCGGCATCGGCTCCCCAACCGGGGTGCGGGTGGCCGCATCCCACACCCGCACCCAGCTGCTGGTGCTGCCAGCGACAATCACCGTTCGACCGTCGATCTGCCCGAACGCCACCGTGTGCAACTCCACCAGCAGGCCTTCGGGGTCGGTCAGTGGTTCGCCTATCTGCTTTCCGGTAGCCGCGTCCCACACCACTATCTCGCCATAGAACCCGCCGGAGACGATCACTGTTTGTTCGTCGATTTGCCCGAACGCCACCGACGACACGGCACCCTCGTGGCCGGTCAGTGGTTCGCCGATCTGTTTTCCGGTGGTCGGGTTCCAGACTCGCACGGTGCAGTCGTAGCTGCCGGAGACGATCACTGTTTGTCCGTCGATCTGCCCGAACGTCACCGACGACACGTCACCCTCGTGGCCGGTCAGTGGTTCGCCGATCTGTTTTCCGGTGGTCGGGTTCCAGACTCGCACGGTGCAGTCGTCGCTGCCGGAGGCGATCACTGTTTGTTCGTCGATTTGCCCGAACGCCACCGATCCCAGTGGGCCGGTGTGGCCGGTCAGTGGTTCACCGATCTGTTTTCCGGTGGTCGGGTTCCAGACTCGCACGGTGCAGTCGTAGCTGCCGGAGACGATCACTGTTTGTCCGTCGATCTGCCCGAACGCCACCGACGACACGGCGCCCTCGTGGCCGGTCGGGGTTAGGTCCGGCTTCTCCGGGCCCGACACTGCCCACCGTGTCGTCCACGGCAGAGATAGTCCGCTGGCGCCGATGGCCTCGGCCAGATCGACCGCTCCGCACCAGCGTGCCGCAAGCTGCAAAGTCGCTGGCCAGTTCCGCTTCGGCGCTTCATCCACCAGGTCTTTCGCGTGACGGTAGGCCCGAGCCGCCAGCCGCCCCGCTGGCGTTCGCACCAGGTCGAAAGAACACGTCAATCCATCCGGAGTCGCAGCGAGCAGAAACCGCGGATCGGTGATTAGCTCATCCACCGAACCAGCTGCGGCCGCATGGCGAGCCAGCTGGGCGCGCACATATGGATGGGCACCCGTCCAGTCCCGCTGACCATTGGCCAACCGCGGCGTGTGCTCGGTCAAAGCCGCCACGATCGCCGCCTGATCCGCCGCCTGGTAACGGTCACGGCGAAGCTGCTCAGCCAATGCCTCATCCCGAAGTCGAACCGCCATCCATGTGTCCTCTATGGACTCAACAAGTAGATCGCCGCCGACACTGACTAACCAGTCGACATCGGTCTCGTCATAGCAGATCGGATGCCCGTCCTCGCGGCTGTGACCAGTTAACGCCGCCGCCAGGCATGCCCACACCTCTCGGCGAGGCAACCCGACCCCACAGGCGTATCCCAGTGGTAGAAGAAGATCAAAAACCCGACCCGCGTCAGCGCCAAACCGATCAGCGAGACTGTCACAAGTATCGCCAGAATTCACCGGGATCCACTCCACATCGATATTTCGCCGACACCCCGAGATGGTCGAACGTCCGTTTCCCGATCACAATAGACTCATCCGGATGCTTCATCGCCCCCCGCATCTGGGCGAGCCGATTGTCGGTGATGCGTATGATGCGGACCATGTCGACATGGCGTCGCGCCTATCACAGTGATCGGGGCACGTTGCATACCCTGCGCTATGTCGTCGCAGGTGGAATGTCCGTGGCTGGCCTCGCTCCACTGTGTGGATTGGCCTCGGAACGGATCGGGACTGCGGGGCAGCTCGTCATTGTCCTGTTCGTGTTGATGTGGGAGGCCGCGGTCTGGCGGACAGTCTTAGTCGGCGTGTACGTCAGCGACTACGGCGTCAAGATCCGCACGGTTCTCCACACGCGCATCATCGCGTGGTCGCGCGTGAGTCGGGTCTGGGCGGGCCCTGCCGTGAGCTACGACGCCTGGCAGATATGGATTTCACGGCATGATCCCGAACGTGACTTTCCGACACCGATCTGGCGGCGGGGCTCCCGGTCGCGGCACCGCAATCGCATCGTTCTTTCACCCGACGAGTTCGCCGCCGTCCTCAGTAGACTGAACGCGCACCGCTGAGGTGTCAGTTTTCGGGGCGCAACGTCACGATCGACGGGTGTGCGCCGAAGAGGCTCACCGAGTGCGTGTCGACGACTCGAAGCCCGGCCGCCTCCGCCATGGCGAGCTGCTCCTCCGCCTCATGCAGCAGCAGCACGGCCCGTCCGCCGGGTGCCAGTGTGCGCCGAATTTCGTCGTACAAGTGTCGGGGTTGACCTGTCAGTCGACCACGGGCCTCGACCTGGCGGTCCCACGGCGGGTTGCTGACGATCCGGTCGATGGTGCCTGAGCGCAGCGGCATTCGTCCGGCGTCGGCGACCGCCCAGGTGATGGGGGTGACGTGCGATGCGGCCCGGGCGTTGGCGGTGGCCGCCGCCACGGCCCGCCGGTCGTGATCTCCTCCGAGCAGGATGATGTCGGTCGCCAGATCGAGAGCTTCGATGAGGATCGTTCCCGTGCCGCAGCACGGATCGACCACGCGCATGCCCGGCCCGATGTCGGCGAGGCGGCCGAGGGCGGCCGCGAGGGGCGGGTGCAGGGTGCCGGGTGTCGACGTCGTCTTATATGACCTGCGGTGCAACGGTCTTCCAGGAACGCGCAGGGCGAGAACGGCCTGGGTGCCCTCGACGGTGACCCGCAGTGCGAGGCTGTCCTCGGGAGGTTTGCCGCCGTCGCGGCGAGAGTGATAGCGCAGGCCGAGCTCCGGTGCGGCGTGTCGGCCGATGGCGTCTTCGATGTCATATCGGTTGTAGTTGCGTCGGCCGAGAAACGACGCGGCGACGTTGAGGCCGGCGACGTTGAGGCCGGCGGTGGTGTCGGGTCCGCCGCACTGACGTCGGGTTCTCACCAGTTCGGGCAGTGACGCCGCCCGCGCGAGGTGGGTGAAGGCCTCGAGGTCGGCCTTGGTGTGGCCGATTCCGTCGGCGACGGCGGCGACGAGGAACAGGTCGTCGGCGGTGCGCAGGCTCATCAGGCCGGGTTCGGCATGGGGTGCGGTGAACCACACCTCGCGGTGTCGGCGGTGGTCGACGGTGCCGAGGCCCCGCTGTTCGATCTCGTGGGCGGTGGTCTCCTCGAGTCCGCGCAGGGTCCGCGCCATCAACCGCACTGTCACCGTTCACCGATCTCTCTTGCCCGCACCGGCCGCCCGCCCGTGGTCTGTGGCGGCCGGATCGCGGCGCGCTCCGGCCCGGGTCAACCGTATCGTGCCCCGTGGCCCCGTCCGCCGGTGGTGAGGTCCGGCGGAGGGGGCCACGGTTCAGAGGAAGACCGATGGGGTGGAGTCGATCACGGGAGCTATCTGCCGGTCCACTCCGGATCGGCGTAGGACCAACCGATGTAGGTGGCTCCCGGCCATCCGATGGTGACCCGTCGGACGGTGGCCGCACTGGTGATGTAGTTGCCGTTGCCTTCGGAGAGCATGACGTGACCGGCGTAGCCGTTGATGGGCGCCGCGGCATAGAAGGTGAGTGCGCCGAACGGCGGTGTCCCGGTGGTGTGGATCAGGCCGCGGCCGTTGAGGGAGTTGAAGTGTGCGATGGCCGTCGCATAGCCGCTGGCGGCCCGGCCATAGGCGTGGCCGACGAAGTTGTCACACCACCCGTCCCACGCGTGGTTGGAGTCGCCGAGGTCGCCATTGGTGGTTGAGTTGCCGATGACCGATCGGGCCCAATCGATGGCGCGCTGCTCGCGGCTGCTGGTGCTCGAGCAGGGGCCGGTGTTGGGTGCATAGCTGTTCCAGCTCGGGGTGGTCGTCCAATAGTCGGCGATCGCTCCCACGACCCCGTTGGTGAACTGGACCTTGTCCCAGGTGGCGTTGCCGTTGACGTTGGTGCCGCCCTGCCATTGACACAGCAGGGTGAAGCTCGCGCCGTTGGCGGCCGTTCCGATGACGCTGTAGCCGGTGCCGGGCCCGGACCGGATGTTGACCGTTCCGGTCGTGGCGTAAGTGCCGGCCGCGGCCGCCGGTTGGGCCGAGACGGTGAGCACCGCCGCGACGCACGCGAGTGCGGCCAGTCCCGAGACGACCGCTCTTTTCAGCCATGATTGACCGGTTCCGATGCGCATAAGCAACCTCCCGATAAACATGCACGTGCGTCGATGCTACGTGTCGGGAGTCGCCAGCGACAGAGTCTGTGACAATCCTCGGTGGAGTGTGGCCGCCGGGAGCGGAAAGGGCGGGGCGAAATCCGCGGCTTCACCCGTTTCCGTCCCGGCGACCAGTTCGGGCGAGTGACCGGTTCAGTGGCCGTTTGGGAAGCGACGGCTCAGGAGAGCGCGATGGCGACCTGCTCCAGTAAGTCGAGGCTCTCCTGCATGCCGGCCTCCATGCCCGAGTTGATGTGCGCGTCCCTACCGGCCTGATTGCGATGCTCGATGAGCGAGGTCAGCAGGGTCCCGCCGTCGACCTCGGTGAAGGTCACGGTCACGAGGGCGGCGTTCTCGTCGGCGTCGGGGATTCCCTCGAATGCCTCGGTGTGCACGACCTTCTCGTGAAGAACGATCTCCTTGTATTCGCCGTGGAAGGCGACCTCGAAACCCTCGTTGGCGACCATGACATAGCGCCACCGTCCACCGGGCCGCAGGTCGACTTCCACATCTGTGACGGTGCCCCGTTGGCCCGCCCACCACTTCTTGATGAGTTCAGGCTTGGTCGACGCCTCCCACACCAGTCGGGGCGGTGCGTCGAATTTCCGGGTGATGAGGATCTGGGTGTCGGTGGGCAGGGCCACCGTCGCGCTATGAGTGCTCGTCATGATGTCATCCGTTCTCCCGTTGATGGCGCGGTTGCGCGCGCCTTCGGTTCCGCCGGCTCGGCCTGTTGTGCCGACTCGGCCTGTTCGGCCAACTCGGCGAGCACAACGTCCATCTGGTCGAATCGTTCCGACCACATCTGTGCATATCGCCGGAGCCAGTCGTGAATCGGCTTGAGCGGCTCTGGGTCCACCCGATAGAGCCGTCGGCGTCCGTCGTCGCGAACCTGAACCAGCCCCACCTCCCGCAGCACGCGCAGGTGCTTGGAGACCAGCGGCTGCGTCAGGCCCAGCCTGGCGACCAGATCGTTGACCGGCAGTTCCCCGGCCGCGAGCAGATCCAGGATCTGCCGTCGTCGGGGCTCTGCCACCGCGTTGAACGCGTCCGTTGTCGTCGCCGCTCGCGCCATGGCCAAATCATATGCCCATGTGGGCATGCGTTGTCAAGCAACCCGCGCGGCGCTGCCGAGCCCGTGGCCACTGAGCCCGTGGCCACCGATTCCGTGGCCACCGAGTCCGTGACCACAGCGGAAAACCGGGTCCGGGTCGTCACCTGCGACGTCCGGGGCGCCGGCCGCGACAGCGGCCATCGACCGGGGCAGGTCGAAAGGCAACCGACCGTACGGCGCAACGCGCCCCGTCACCACATCCAGCAATGCCTCGTCGCACACCGCGAATGTGGCGATCAGTGACCCAACTCGATCGATGAGGGGAGTGACAACCGCCGGGCGGTCCATATAGATGTCCACAATGGTCGGAACCCGGTCGGCGATCGCGACAACACGGGCGAGCTCGTCGGCCGGAAACTCCAACGAACCGGAGTGAAAAAACGCCGCATACTCGCCGGTCCGCCGTTCGAAAGGCGTTTCGAGCCGCACAATCGCCACGTCCGCGTCCTCGACCCGGCCGACCACGGTGAAATAGCGGGCGGCGACACCGACGTCGACATGCTCGACATATGCGCGAAGTCCGGCCCGCGACGGCAGCCGCGCCGCGCTACCCGGTGCCGCATTGGCGAGCACCGTGACCGATGCCCGCTGCGCGTCGAGCCCGGCTGTCCGGAAATCGGACCGACCCACGGTCTCCTCGGCCATGTCCGGATCCACATAGCGATGGTCGAACAAGCCGAGGGTGAACTTCTCCCGCAACAGCCGTCGCACGGACAGGTCCACGCGTTCCTGACTCACCTGTCCGGCCCGCACCAGATCGACGATCAGGTCGGGACGGGCCTCCCCGCCAAACTGATCCACCCCAGCTTCGAGTGCGACGAGCGCCCGTTCGTGGTGACTGAGTTCCTCCACTCCCCACGCCCGCGCGGGCCGCCACTCGCCGCGAAACTCGGCGCCGGTGAGCAGTCCCCAGTCGGTGCACACGATGCCGTCGAACCCCAGTTCCTCCCGCAACAGTCCGGTGATCACGCCACGGTTGAAGGCGAAACCCATTTCCTCGTACGCCGTGCCGGCCGGCACGCCGTACGACGGCATTATCTGTGAGGTCCCGGCGCGTATCGCCGCGAGGAACGGTCTCAGATGTTGCGAGAATCGGTCGCCCGGATAGATCTGCTCGCGGCCGTCGGCGAAGTGCGGGTCCTCGCCGTCCTTCTGAGGGCCGGCGCCCGGGAAGTGTTTGGTCATGGCCGCGACGCTGCGTCGACCCAGCTGGGGGCCTTGCAGGCCCCGCACATAGGCGCCAACCAACGCGCCGACCAGGTCGGCGTCGGCGCCGAACGTCCCCACGATGCGTGACCACCGTGGTTCGGTCGCGAGGTCGGCCTGCGGGTGCAGGGCCACCCGCAGGCCGACCGACAGATATTCGCGGCGCACGGTGTCGGCGAACCGTTCGACCAGGCCCGGGTCGCGGATCGCGGCCAACCCCAACGGCTCCGGCCATCGGGAGAACCGGCCAGCGAGCACTGATGTGTTCGGGTTGTCCGAGCGGGCGTGCCGGGGATCGGTCGACAGCGTCACCGGAATGCCCAGCGGGGTCTGCTCCGCCAACGCCTGCAACCGGTTGTGCCATTGGGCGAACTGTCGCGGCGGGGCGGTGGCGACGACGTTGAAGTGATTCATCGCCCGGCCGACAATCATGTCCTCATTGGACAGAAGGCTGGCGGTCGGGTCGGCGGGAGCGAGTTGCCCGTCCGGGCCGATACCGATCATCGTGTGGAACAGCAGCCCAGCCTTGTCCGCCAGCGTCATGCGGGCCATGAGATCGGCGACCCGGACCGCGACCGGTGTCAGCGGATCTCGATAGGCGGGCGTGCTGCGGCCCCTCATCATCCCCACCGTAGCAGCGGGTCGCCGCGTGGGACGCCGTGTTGGGTCCCACTCGGCGTGTTCGTCGAAGGCGCACCGCCTGAAGCCGACATCACCGACAATGGGAGACGAGACGTGGTCGTGCGTGAGACTGGGGAGTCCAGTCATGATGCGAAGACCCGGCAAGAGGATTCTGATCTTCACGATCCCCAACGACGGACACTGGAACATCCTTCGGCGGTTTATCCGTGAACACAACCGTTCGCATGATTTCGGCGTGGTTCTCGTCGACCAGAAGAACACCGCCGCCGACGTGGACGATGTGGCCGCTGAGGTGTTCGTGCCTCACCGGACTCGATCATTCGTCAACACCCCGGCGTCGCGGGTCTTCGCCCGGGTCGCCGAGTTGTTCGGTGACTGCCTCGCGATCGCCGGTCAGTGGGAGCCTGACCTCATCCTCTATGACTTCTGCGCGTTGGAGGGGCATTTCACGGCCCAGCGGCTTGGCATTCGTCGATGGTCGTCAATCCCCGGCATGGTCGGCCCTCTCACCGACCGCGGCTATCTCGAGTCCAGCCTCGCCAGTGCCGCCAATCAGGACGCTATCGCCGCGATGTGGGACGAACACCGAATGACGGTGGACCAGTCTGGCATCGAACTCATCTCGAACAGCCTGCACATTCCGGCCGAACGCAATCTGCTGTGGTCGTTTCCCGCCGTCACCCCACACGACTTTCGAACCAACCGCGCACCGGCCGACTATCAGTTTGTGGGATATCCATCCGACGGCCACGCCCGCCTGCCGAAGGAGCCGGACACGTCACCCGTGGTCTATGTGTCGTTCGGCACGGAAGTGATGGACAACCTGTGGACGGCGCAGGAGGCGACCCGGGAGGGGGTTCGCCAGTGCGTCGCCGGACTCGCCCGCCGGTGGGCGTCACCGACGATGAACGTCGTCTTCGTGACCCAGGGGAAAGACGTGCTCGACGAATATCCACCTAACTGGACGGTGACGAGCGCTGTCGATCAACAGCACGTGCTCAGTCGAGCCGATGTGTTCGTGACTCACGGTGGCAGCAACAGCGTTCACGAGTCTGTGCTGTCCGAGGTGCCGATGGTCGTCACGCCGTTCTTCGGTGACCAGGTGCTCACCGGCCGCCGCGTCGACGAACTGGGCATCGGTGTCTGCCTCGGCGTTGACGACCAGATCGACAAGGACAAGCCGAAGCACTTCCTCAACGATGATCTCCCCGGTCGCATCGACGAAGCCGTACGCCGCGTCCTGCGTGACCACAGTTATCGCGACAACCTGCGGCGGATCCCGCTCGACTTCACACCCGCACTGAGCTGAGCGCAACCGCGCACTGGACTCGGCCGCGTCCCGGTGGCAGGCTCGGGGAGTGAGCGGGCACAGCTGGACACCGGAACGGACTCGCGCCATCGCGGCGGCGCACCAGGGTGAACGAGGTTCACTCCTGCCCGTCCTGCACGACCTCGTGGCCGAGTTCGGCTATGTCGACCCGCGGGCGATCCCGGTGATCGCCGAGGTGTTGAGGCTGTCGCGGGCCGAGGTGCACGGCGTGATCAGCTTCTATGAGGACTTCCCGACGACACCATCCGGCCGAGTGCGGATCAGCCTGTGTCGGGCCGAGGCGTGCCAGGCCGTCGGGGCCGACGCGCTCGCGGCCCACGCCGTCGCCGGCCTGGGAATCGAACCCGGGCAGACGACCTCCGACGGTTCGGTCACGCTGGCCGACGTCTATTGTCTCGGCGACTGCGCCCTCGGACCGGCCATGCTGGTGGGCGATCGGCTGCATGGTTGCGTCGACCCCGACCGTTTCGACACTGTGCTGGCCGAGTCGACCGCCGGCGTTCCGGAACCCGCACGCGACCCCGATCCTTGCGCCGACCCCGACGCCGGGCTCGGCGTGGCGGGCATCACCGTCTACGTTCCGGGTGACGCGGCGGCCCGCTCCGTCGGCTCCGACGAGGTGGCCGCCGCGATCCACCGAGAGGCGAGCGCCAGGTCCATCCCGGTCACCATCGTGCGTACGGGGTCTCGGGGTCTGCTCTGGTTGGAACCATTGATCGAGGTCGACACCCCGGACGGGCGGCTCGGCCACGGCCCGGTCACCCCGGCCGACGTGCCCGGCCTGTTCGACCATGGATTCACCG
The DNA here is from genome assembly GCA_963736695.1 of uncultured Actinomycetota bacterium. GTDB lineage: Bacteria > Actinomycetota > Actinomycetes > Mycobacteriales > Micromonosporaceae > CAVTPU01. The sequence goes on along the minus strand of CAVTPU010000001.1, from coordinate 327,326 downwards.
TGGCAGGGTTCGGCGCGACGGACGGCGAACCCCACTGGCTCGCTCTGGGGCTGGTCGAACGTCTGCCGTGGCTGGCGCGGCAGGACCGGCTGGCGTTCGCGCGGGTCGGGGTGGTCGACCCGCGCAGCATCGCCGACTATCGAGCCAGGGGAGGCCTCGCCGGCCTCGAACGGGCGCTGAGCCTGCCGCCGGAACAGGTCATCGATGAGGTGACCCGATCGGGCCTGCGCGGCCGGGGCGGGGCCGGATTCCCCGCCGGCGTCAAGTGGCGCACTGTGGCCGGGGCGCCCGGCCCCGACAAGTTCATCTGTGCGAACGCCGACGAGGGCGACAGCGGCACTTTCGCCGACCGGATGCTGTTTGAGGGCGACCCGTTCGCGGTCATCGAGGGCATGCTCATCGCCGCCCACGCCGTGGGCGCCCGCGAGGGCTACCTCTATCTGCGGTCCGAATATCCGGACGCCGCCGTCGCGATGACCGCGGCCATCGAGGCCGCCTACGCCGCGAACCTGCTCGGCGACCGGATTCTCGGCTCCCCGCTGCGGTTCGACCTGCACCTGCGTCGAGGCGCCGGCGCCTACATCTGCGGTGAGGAGACCGCGATGCTGGAGAGCCTGGAAGGCAGACGGGGCCAGGTGCGGGCCAAACCCCCGCTGCCCGCCCTCACGGGGCTCTTCGGCGCGCCGACCGTGATCAACAACGTGCTGACCCTCGCCTCCGTCCCGTGGATCATGGCCAACGGCGCGGCAGCCTACGCCGCTCGGGGCGTGGGCCGGTCGGTCGGCACCCAGGTCTTCCAGCTCGGCGGCGACGTGCGTCACGGCGGCATCGTCGAGGTTCCCTTCGGGATCACCCTCGGCGAGCTCGTCAACGACTACGGCGGCGGCACCCGCAGCGGCCGACCGGTGCGGGCCGTGCAGGTCGGGGGCCCGCTCGGCGCCTATCTGCCGGTCGACATGTTCGACCTGCCGATGGACTATGAGGCGCTGGCGGAGGCGGGCGCCATGCTCGGCCACGGGGGAGTCGTCGTCTTCGACGACACCGTCGACCTGGCGCGTCAAGCCCGCTTCGCCATGGCCTTCTGCGCGGCGCAGTCATGCGGCACCTGCACCCCCTGCCGGGTGGGCGCGGTGCGCGGCGTCGAGACCATCGACAAGATCATCGCGGGCGAGCGACGGGAGGCGAACCTCGCGCTCCTCGACGACCTGTGCGAGGTGATGACCGACGGATCGCTGTGCGCACTCGGCGGACTCACCCCCGTTCCGGTCCGCAGCGCCCTGCGCCACTTCGGCGCCGACTTCGAACCGCCGACACGCGTGCTCCCGGCACGGTCAGACCCACCGCGACAGGCCGCTGCGCGATCAACCGCATTGCCTTCGGTCGCATCGACACCGACCACAAAGGACTGACAATGGGAGCGATCACGAGTCGGCTCGGCGAGCCGGACCTGGGCACGCCCCCACCCGCGGCCAGCGACAGCCCGCCGGTCACCGTCGAGATCGACGGTCAACCGATCACAGTGGACGCCGGCACCTCGGTGCTGCGCGCCGCCGCGCTCGCCGGGGTGCCGATCCCGAAGCTGTGCGCGACCGACCTCGTCACACCGATCGGCTCGTGTCGCCTGTGTGTGGTGGAGGTCGAGGGGCGGGCCGGCACCCCATCGTCGTGCACCACACCCGTCTCCGACGGCATGCGGGTGACCACTCGCAGTCCCCGCCTCGACCGGCTGCGCCGCGGGGTGATGGAGCTCTACCTCTCCGACCATCCACTCGACTGCCTGACCTGTGCGGCCAACGGCGACTGCGAGCTGCAGGACATGGCGGCCGAGGTGGGACTGCGGCAGGTGCGATATTCCGTGCGGGGGCCCGACCGTGACGACGTCACGCGCGACGACTCCAATCCCTATTTCAGCTTCGATCCGGCCACGTGTGTCGTCTGTGCCCGGTGTGTGCGGGCGTGCGACGAGATCCAGGGGACCCTCGCGTTGACCATCGAAGGGCGGGGTTTCGAGTCGCGGGTGTCGGCCGGCGCCAGCGAGTCGTTCTTCGCATCCGAGTGCGTGTCGTGCGGTGCCTGCGTGGCGGCCTGCCCCACCGAGGCGCTCACCGAAAAGTCGGTGATCAATCTTGGTCTGCCGACGCGTTCGGTGCTCACCACCTGCGCCTATTGCGGGGTCGGCTGCTCGCTGCGCGCCGAACTGCGCGGCACCGAGGTCGTGCGCATGGTCCCTGCCAAACAGGGCCGCGCCAACGAGGGACACGCGTGCGTCAAAGGCCGCTTCGCCTGGGGTTACGCCACCCACCGCGACCGGGTCACCACACCGATGATCCGGGAGAAGACCACCGATGCGTGGCGGGAAGTGAGTTGGGACGAGGCGATCTCGTACGCCGCAGCTCGACTGCTCGACATTCAGGCTCGCCACGGAGTTCGGTCGATCGGGGGCATCACCTCGTCACGATGCACCAACGAAGAGGTCTTCGTGGTGCAGAAGATGATCCGGGCCGCCTTCGGCAACAACAATGTCGACACCTGCGCCCGGGTATGTCACGCGCCCACCGGATATGGCCTCAAGCAGACCTTCGGAACGTCGGCCGGCACCCAGGACTTCGCCTCCGTCGCCCACGCCGACGTGGTCATGGTGATCGGGGCGAACCCCACCGACGGCCACCCGGTCTTCGCCTCCCGCATGAAACGCCGACTGCGTCAGGGGGCGAAACTCATCGTCGTCGACCCGCGCGGCATCGACCTCATTCGCAGCCCCCACATCGACACCGCCCACCATCTGCAACTGCGGCCCGGCACCAACGTCGCGGTCATCAACGCTATGGCGCACGTGGTGGTCACCGAAGAGCTCGTCGACCGAGGCTTCGTCGCCGCCCGCTGCGAAGACTACGACGAGTGGGCGGCGTTCATCACCCGCCCCGGCAACTCGCCGGAGGCGGTGGAGGAGATCACCGGCGTCGCCGCGTCCGAGATCCGCGCCGCCGCCCGGCTCTATGCCGCCGGGCCCAACTCGGCGATCTATTATGGACTGGGAGTCACCGAACACAGTCAAGGCTCCACGATGGTCATGGCCATGGCCAACCTCGCCATGGCCACTGGCAACATCGGCCGTGACGGCGTCGGCATCAACCCGCTGCGCGGACAGAACAACGTGCAGGGCTCGTGTGACATGGGATCATTCCCACACGAGCTGTCCGGCTATCGCGACGTCGGCGACCCCACCGTCCGGGAACTCTTCGAAGTCGTGTGGCAGCACAGCATCCAACCCGATCCCGGGTTGCGCATCCCCAACATGTTCGCCGCCGCGCTCGACGGAACCTTCCATGCGATCTTCATTCAAGGTGAGGATCCGGCCCAGTCAGACCCGAACACCACCCACGTCAAAGCCGCGCTCGACGCGATGGAACTGGTGATCCTTCAGGATCTGTTCCTCAACGAGACGTCGGCGTTCGCGCACGTGTTCCTGCCCGGCACGTCGTTTCTCGAGAAGGACGGCACCTTCACCAACGCCGAACGGCGCATCAACCGGGTGCGTCCCGTCATGGCGCCGGCGAGCGGCAAAGCCGAGTGGCAGATCGCCTGCGACATCGCCACCGCGATGGGTTATCCGATGAGTTACCGCCACCCCAGCGAGATCATGGATGAGATCGCCCGACTCACCCCGACCTTCGCGGGGGTGTCGTTCGCGCGTCTCGACGAGGTCGGCAGCGTGCAGTGGCCGTGCGACGACTCCGCCCCGGACGGCACGAAGATCATGCATGTCGATGGTTTCGTGCGCGGCAAGGGACGGTTCATGCATACGGAGTTCATCGCCACCACCGAACGGACGAATCGCCGCTTTCCCCTGTTGTTGACCACGGGCCGCACCCTCACCCAATACAACGTGGGCGCGCAGACCCGCCGCACCGCCAACGTCGCGTGGCACAGTGAAGACCTGCTGGACATCCACCCGCATGACGCGCAGGTGCGCGGCATCCACGACGGGGACCAGGTCACCCTCGCCAGCAGGATGGGACAGACGACGCTGCGAGCCCGGTTGAGTGATCGGATGACCGAAGGGGTGGTCTATACGACCTTCCACCATCCGGTCAGCGGCGCCAACGTCGTCACCACCGACAACTCCGACTGGGCGACCGACTGCCCGGAATATAAGGTGACCGCCGTGCAGGTCACCCCTGGCCAGGTCACCTCTGGTCGGGTCAGTTCCGATCAGGTCATCCCCGGCCAAGCCATCTGCGGTTAGGTCATTCGGTCAGGCGTCGTCACCGCGCCGATGTGCCGCGCGGTGGTGTCGGCGAACGAGTGCTGTGCGTGAACGATTGTTGTGTTCCGAGCCTGTGTTCCGAGCGCTTTGTTCCGAACGAGCACTGTGTTCCGAGCAAACGTCGCTTCGGGCTCGGGGATGTCGTCGGCATAACGTGACCGTTATCGTGTCAATCGCGGCCCGCTAAGGAGTGCGCCACGGTCACGCTATCTTCCACAATCCTGACGAAGCGCAATGGGGCACACCAACCCGCGGCTGTTTCGGCCCGTTTCGAAGGGCACGACGAGCCCCAGCCCGTTATCGAGCCCAGCCCGTTACCGAGCCCAGTCTGCTACCGAGCCTCGCGAGGGACCCTCGCCAGCCCGGTCGGCTCGGCACGGGCAGGCGATGGCTTGGCCCCGCCAATGGTGGCAGCGCGGACGGGGTTCGAACCCGCAGATGTCCCGGTTGAAAGCCGGGCGACTTTTCCATTTTGTCCACCGCGCCACGCGTGCTGCGCAGACCGTGCCGGGATCGAACCGGCCTTCTCCTCGCTGAGAACGAGGCGAGATAACCACTACTCCAACGGTCCATCGACCCGAGCCGGCCCATGTGGGCCGGCCGCGCATAAAACGAAGCCGCCCGACCCGAAGGGGTGGGCGGCGTCTCACCAGCCGTCGACGCTATCGACGTCAGGTGGGCCGCCGTTCGGGCTCCTCGTGCTCTTCGCGCCACCACATCGCTGGCTCCTCATTCTTCTCGTGTGCTGAGCTGACAGTAGGCAACCAGCGGCGGTGACGACAACAGATTTTCGCGGCAATCAATGCCCGGCCGGCCGCCGAAGCACACTGACGGCGAAGTCGGCCTGCGGGCTCCACGGCCGCAGGTCCCACGTGGCGAATCGGTGCTCCAGGACGAAGCCGGCGGCGGCGAGATCGGCGTCGAAGTCGTCTAATTCATATCCGCGACCCGCCCCGAATCCGACCACCGCGAAGCCGTCCGGCCGCAGATGGGCGGCGAGGCGAGTGAGCACCCGCCGTTCCGTCTCCGGCGCCACGAACGTCATCACGTTGCCCGCGACGACAGCGGCGTCGAACGGCTCCGGATGGCCGGCGGCCGGCAGGTCGAGGTCAGCGAGGTCAGCGACCAGCCACGTCGGCCCCGGATGATCAGCCTCGGCGGCTGTGATGAGTTCCGGATCGGCGTCCACGCCCACGACGACGTGCCCACGCGCGGCCAGCTCCGCGCCGACCCGCCCAGGACCGCACCCCGCGTCGAGGATGCGGGAGCCGGGCGCCACCATGGCGTCCATCAGCCGGGCCTCGCCGGCCAGGTCGGCGCCCTCCGCCGCCATGTCGCGGAACCGCTTGATATACCACTGCGAGTGCTGCGGACCAGTGTCCGTGGCCCACCGCGTCGGTTCGCTCATGCTCACACCTTAAACCTCGATCCGAGCCACCCCCGACTGGATCTCGGACACCGCGGCTGCTGTGATAGTCACACCAACGGGGCAGCGGAGAGGATCGAGGCATGGGCCACCAACACGACGTTCTGGTGCTCGGCGGAGCCGGCGTCGACACGGTTGTCTACGTTCCCCAACTTCCGCTGCCGTTCGCGGATACCTACGTGGTGCCGGCCGTCCAGACTCGAGCTGGTCAGACCGGCGACGGGGTCGCGATCGGGCTGGCCGCGCTTGGACTGCGGGTGCACCACCTCGACGTGGTGGGCCGCGATCCGGAAGGCGACCTCGTCCGTGCGTTACACGACAGCCGTGGCGTCCCGTTCACCGCGGTGCCCAGCGACATGGGAACCAAACGGGCGGTCAACCTGGTCGATCCGGGCGGCCGGCGACTGTCCCTTTACGACGGAAGTCGGACCAGCGACGAGGACCGTTTCCCGGAGAGTCTCGTCACGGCATTGGCCGCGCGGGCTCGGCACGTGCACGTCAGCATCACGCAGCCGTGCCAACACGCGCTGCCCGTGCTCGCCGGACTGGGCGTGAGCTTGTCCACCGATCTGCACGACTGGGACGGCATCGATAGCTATCACGAACAGTACGCGTACCAGGTGGATATGGTTTTCCTGTCCGCGACGGCTTTGACCGATCCGGAACTCACGCTGCGGAAGATAGTCGCCAACGGTCGGGCGCACACTGTTGTGGCCACGGATGGCGAGCGCGGTGGATATCTGCTCAGGCGGGGCGAAGGCGTGGTGCGTCGGTTTCCGGCGGCGCCGCTGCCCGGACCGGCGGTGGACTCCAACGGCGCCGGCGACGCCTTCGTTTCGGGATTCTTGTACGGGCATCTTGCCGGCCAGTCGGTCCAGGAATGCGTGCGGTGCGCAACTGTCGCCGGCGCTCACGCCTGCACGGTGTCCAGCGCCGAGATCGATCCCATCGGCGCGCTCACTTTGAGCGAACGGGCTGCCTCGTGGGCGCCACCGTTCACGGACGCTGGTAGCCGCGAAAATAGTCGATGACGAACTGTTTGGGGTATGGGTGCGGCGATCGAACCTGTGGGGTTGACGAGTGGGAATCGCCGTCATCGGGAAACTCATAGATGTTGAGCATGAACTGCATCGGGTAGTGGGGCGACTGGTGGACGACCTTTACCTGCTGGTCATCGACGAAGAACGAGATGTGATCCGGTGTCCACTCAGCGGCGTAGGTGTGGAAGTCGCGAGCATCGAATTGGACAGCGACGGCTTCGAACTCGTCCGTGATAGTCGGATCGTCGAATGGGTGGACACCCATGCCGACGACCGCGTGGTCGGCCGTCATATCCCGGCCAAAGATTTCGCAGATGCAGATCTCGGCTGATCGGTGTGGCTCATCCTCATACCCGATCATCCACAGGGCCACCATGCAGCGCGGGTCGTCGATCGCCTTCGCCCGAAGTTCGAAGAGGCCGTACTGCGGCGTGAATAGTGCGGTGTTGTGTTGCGTCTCGCGCACCAATACTCCGGGCGTGAAGCGGTGCTGGCCGCAGGCACTTCCCACCGGACCCGCGAAGACGCCGGTCTGCAGCGAGGACACCTTCAACTGTCCATCGAATTCCGGGCACCACGGTGGCTGGTCCGCGTCGATTCGAAGTATCAGCCGCCCACCGCCGACGTCATAGCGTGCCCTTGCCAGTTCCCGCGAACTCCATTGCGGCAAGTAGTAGGGAAACCAGCGTCGTTCGTCCAGCACTTCGTGGTCGAAGGCGTCTTCGAAGACCAGTCGATAGCCGGTTTTGTCGAGGGTCGTGGGCTTCATGATCAAGAGCGTAGCAGTAGTCATCGCCAGTGCGCGCCCTCTCCAGCTGCAATGATCTGGATGGCCGAGGACCTGATCGACTGCGGGTGGGCCCGAATGAGAAATCCCGCCGTCGCGGGCAACTTCTGCGACCTCCGCGCGCATCTTGGTTAGTGGACGCGCCGTATGGCGTGAGAAAGGAGGTCTCAGTGAAGGCTGCTGACGAACAGCAGTACGTGGAGTATGTCACCGCGAGGCTACCGTGGATGCGCAGGGTGGCGTTCTTGCTGTGCAACGACTGGCACCAGACTGACGACATCTGCCAGACGGCGCTGGCGTCGCTGTATATCCACTGGCGCAAGGCAAACGACGCGACAAACGTCAATGCTTACGTCCGCATGATCATTGTCAGGGCGTTCCTGGGGGAACGGCGGAAGCCTTGGTTTCGACGTGTGGACCTCGTCGATGTCCACAATGAAGCGATCGGCGTAGTGGTCGGTCGCGTGCAGCCGGCCGACCCTGACGAGACCGAGACCGCACTCGTCGTCCGGACTGCGCTCGCCGCGTTGCCTCCGCGGCAGAGAGCGGTCGTTGTGCTGCGGTATTACTGCGACTTGTCGATCAACGAGGTTGCGGCGACGCTTCAATGTTCGGTCGGAACGGTGAAGAGTCAGACGTCGAAAGGCGTGAATTCACTGCGGCAGTTGTTGGCGCCCCAACATGTTTCTGTGGAGGGATGAAATGGACGAACCGTTGGCTAAGTTGTTGAACACTGTCGTGGATAGGGAGCTTCCGATGTCGGCTGTGAATGTTGGAGCGGCGATGAAGACAGGCCGGCGATCTGTGCGGCGTCGCCGCGCGGCGGGCATCGGCGGTGCGGCCATCTCGGTCGTCGCTGCTGTCGCGATGACGGCAACCATTCTCAACACTAGTGAATCGAAGCCCCCGATCGCTGCGGGGGCAACAACGACGGCGACCGAGGTCGCCTCTCCCAGCCCATCACCCACGAACTCGACGTCCAGTGGCGAACAGTCGGTCCAGTTCGGGTGGCTGCCGGCCGGGCTCGACGAACAGGCCGTCACGATGTCCGACGGCGTCGTGGAGATCACCGCGCGTTCGCGGTCGTCTGCGGCCAGCCCACAGAATTACGCCTCCGTCCAGCTGCAGCAAGGGACCGTCGACCAGCCGACCCCAGGAGTCTTAGTCAACGGTCACCCGGCCTCCTGGAACACCGACGAAGGCGCAGGCTCGTGGCTTGAATGGGAGAGGTCACCAGGAAACCTAGTTAAGGTGACGGTTGCGGGCCTGCCGGGAAACGCGAAGAACACGGCCCTGCACATCGCCACGACGCTACGTTTCGAGAAGTCCGATGTGGTCTTCCCGGTTCGGCTCCAAGGGCTGCCCATCGAGTTCGCGAGGAACCATGCCGAGGTGACTCGTGGCAGCGACCCTCGCACGTCATGGAACGTTCGTCTGGACTTCTCCCTGCCTGCCGAGCTGATGCCGGCGGCCAGTCTCGCCAGCAAGACGCCCGCTTTGATGATCCATGTGACCGCCGGAATGCCGTTCGCCCCGATCGCCAGCACGGACAAGTACGAGAAGATCACCGTGGACGGCCATCGGGCCCAACAATTCCGGGATGACTTTGGGGTCCTCGCGGTGCACATCTTCGATGTCAACGGTGCGACCGTGGAGTTCGTGGTCCCGGAGGCTGTGCTTCCTCGGATTCCCGGCGGAGTGGAGGGGTTGCTCAGAAGCCTGGAGATCTATAAGGCGTAAAGCCGAAACTCGACCGGTCCGTCGTGGATGACTCGTGTTCGTGTCATCCACGACGGACCGTCTGGCTTCCGCTCTCCGAACGACTCTGGCTAACCCGCGTGGGTGTCGGCGAGCACGCGGGTCATGACGTCGACGAAGCGATCTGGCTGCTCGAACATGGCTCGATGGCCCGAGGTCTCCAACACCGTGAGGTGTTTGTCGGGCGCCTGAAGCACTTCATACCACTGGGTGAAGAGAATCGACAGTCCCCGCATCTCGTGGGTGCCCTGGACAAAATAGACCGGAATCGACAACTGTCGGACGTCGGTGCGCAGGTCGACGTCCTGCATGGTCGGATACAGCGCGCTCCAGGTATCCATGATCGCGTTGAGTGTGTGGACCTTCTCCAGTGTTGTGTATTCCTCGACGTTGAGGTTCTCCGCGAAACCGCCGGCCCCTTCGTCGTTGCGGCTGTGGTCGTAGTCGTAGACCTTGCTCTCGTAAAGCATGATCGACTCGTACGAGTAGAAGTCTGTGTAGGGCGGCGGCCCGAGCGCGGTGAGCTGGCGGGCGACCGTGGGTCTGCCCGTGGCGTGCGCCCAGGCGAGGATGTCGGCATAGAGGATCCGGTCGCTTTCGGGGAGGTTCACGGCCTGGCCGGTTCCGATATATGCCCGAAACAGCTCGGGGTGACGCGATGCCGCGAGCACGCCCACCAGCGAACCGCCTGAATGGCCGAGCAGATAGATCTTTTCTTGGTGGAAGCGGCGCCGCAGATATTCGGTGACGGCGATCGTGTCGGCCACCGCGCCGTCCAACGTCATGCTTGTGGTGGGGTCGAGGGCGGGATAGGACTTTCCGCCGCCCCGGCGGTCCAACGTGACGACGACGAAGCGCCGTTCGAGGGCGACGAGGTGCCGGCGAACCGAACCGATCTCCGAACCGCCCGGCGCGCCGGGAACGAATAGCAGCACCGGCGCCGATGCATCGTTGCCGCGGATCATCATGGCGAGCCGATGTCCATTGACGTCGACGCTGGTCAACTCGGCGACGCTGCCCGCGAGAGGCTTGCCGTTCGGTCCCAGGATGGCGGCGGTCTCGGCGGGAACTGCCGCCGCCACCGCCGCGAGCATAGCGACGGACGCGAGGATCGCCACCCCCGCGCGGCTCAGATGTCGCAGAGCCCGACGTCCGTTGGCGGGCATTGCGCGGCGGGCCGCACCCGCGCCATATGCCGCGCCGACCATCATCGGCAACACGGAGAGCAAACCGTGCACGCCCCGGCCGGACACGAGCGCCAGAAAGCCGAACGTGCTCATGTGGACCGCGTCCACGGAAGGACCCCGAACCCGCCACCGGGCCAACTCCAACGCGGCAACAAACGCAAGAGGAGCCACCAGCATTGCCCAGCGTGAACGGCTCAACCACCCGGAGAAGACGCCGATCGTCACGCTGATCGCGACGGACCACAGCGCCTGGCCGTTGGTCAACGGACCGCGCGGCGTCAACCAGCCCGACGCGACACCCCAGACGAGCGCCGACAAGAGCACGATCGCGAAGCGTCCGCCCGGGCTCAGCACCCTCGACAAGGGAAGGCGCGTGGCGGAGTCGGGTGTGGTGATTGGCGCATCGTCGACTCGTTCATCGGACACGGCGACTCCCCCTGACGTCGGTTCATCGACACATCACCACACCGTTGCGCGAATTGTCAACAACCAAGCCCTTTCGGCCACAGTGGACAACTGACGGAAGGCGACTCGAGGTGCTGCGGGACCTGACACGCGAGAACCCCATCAGTGGCGCGATCATGAACCTACTGACTAGGTGAACGGTGCGATCATGACAAGTAGCTTCATGATCGCGCCACAGATGATCGCGCCACAGAAGGGGCTACTCTTTCGCCGGCTCCTTGCGGAGGTCGGCTAGGCACAGGATCGTGCCGCTCTTCGACTTCCTGCCTCCATACCAGACAGCGTCGTCGGTGCTCTTGTCGGTGCAGACAGCGTTGACGTCGGCGACGAAACGGTCCTGGTCGGCGATCATCTGAACGATCTTGTAGTTGGACTCGGACGAGCCGCAGTCGACGACATGCACCTGCGACTTGTCCACACAGGATCCGATTTTGAGCGATTCCCCGGTGAGAAGAACTACGCCGGCGGTGACGACCGCTGCGACGACGACGATTCCAACCACCCATCCGACGGCGACCATCGATCTCTTGCCCGTGCCCTTCGGTCCACCCGCATCCGACGAACCGGTCGTCGTGTCGGCCGTGGTCGGTGACGCCGCCACACCTGGGTAGGCTGGCGCCGACGGTTGTCCCTGAACTACGTCGGGATACTGATTGGGTTGCGACATGATGCTGTCCCTCCGGAGTGATAGAGCGCCGCACACCTTAACCTGTCGCATCGACCGCCTCCCCGGCGCACTGCCGATGCCCGTACGGGTGCAGGTGTGTCGTGGATGTCGCACGACGCTGGCATGATGGGCGTCGTGTCGATTGACCCGCTACTCGCGCCACCTCCCCGTGGTCCCCGAGCCCAACGCGCAGAGTCGCTGCCATGAAACGTCTCCTCTGCGCGGTGTCGTGCCTGCTGACACTCGCCGGATGCGTGGCGGGCCCGCAGGCGCCGGTCAGCCCCACCCGACAGATCGCGGCAGCCTCCGACTGCCATGTGCGGGAAATCCGAAAGGTCGAGGCGCACCTGCTCAAAGTGTTCGCGCCCGACGGCCATCGCTTCGTCGTCAGCGACGAGGACGAGCGGGGAACCCCGCAGATTTACGTCGGCGACGACAACGACGAGACCGGGGAGAGGCCGGTCTGCATCACCTGCCGCGACGTGCCGGGCGGGCCGCAGCGGTCCCGCGCGAAGATGCAACCCCGCTGGCACCCGTCGGGGAAGTGGTTGACCATCGCTGTCGAACGCGACACCTACACCGTTCCACCTGTGTTGGGGTGGAATCGTGACTATGTGGAGGGACAGCTTCAGAACGGTCTCTGGACCAACATGTATGCCATCACGCCGGACGGCGAAAAGTGGCGACGGCTGACCGATTTCGCGTCCGGCGATTCGCGAATCGGCGACGGATACACCGGTCCAGCTTTCACCGCCGACGGCACCATGGCGGTCTGGTCGCAGGCGATGGACGGCAATATCGTTGCCTACTATCCGTTCGGGCGATGGCAACTCACCATGGCCGATGTCGTGACCGATGGTGACATGCCCGCGTTCACGAACCGGAGAGACATCACGCCGAAGGGCATGTTCTGGAATGAACCGGGAAACTTCCGTCCGGACGGTGAGTCGCTGCTCCTGTCCGGCTCCACGGAGAAGGACGCGCAGGGCATGGATCAATTCATACTCAACGTGCGGACCGGCGAACTGGTCAATCTCACCAACTCTCCGACGGTCTGGGACGAACACGGGCTCTTCTCCCCGGACGGCAGACAGATCGTCTTTATGAGCGCCTTTCCCTATCGGGACGATCCGGGCGCGTCGAAAGTGCTCTCCATCAAGACCGAATTCATGCTCATGGAACCCGATGGCCTTCTCACTCAACTGACCCATTTCAGAACCCCGGGATACCCCGAGTCCAGCAACGGAATCGCGGCGACGGCCGAATGGGCTCCGGATGGCCGCACCCTCGCGATGAGAGCCCTCGTCTTCCCCAACTATGAGAACTTCGAACTGACGTTTCGGGGTCCGTGCGGTCGGCAACTGGCTCGCGTATGACGCGACCGCAGAGTCGTCAGGAATCCGTTCGCCCCCCATGTGGCAGACTTCCCGCATGGCAGAGCACACCGATAGCGCCCGGCTGAGTGAGTGGTTGCAGGCGGAGGCCGCGCAGGTGCGGGCCGTCGCCTCCGTCGCAGATCCCGAGAGGCCGGTCCCGTCCTGCCCGGACTGGCTCCTCGGCGACGTGCTCCACCATCTCGGCGCGGTCTACCTGCACAAGGTCGCGTGCATGCGATCGGGCTCTCCCACATTGTGGCCGCCCGACGGCATGGCCGACGAAGACCCGCTCGCCCTGTTCGACCGAGCGTGGCGTGACCTGACCACCGAGTTTGCGACTCGCGCACCGCAGTCGCACAGTTACACCTGGTTCGCGCCGGATCAGAGTGTGGTCTTCTGGACCCGCCGAATGGCGCACGAGACCGTGGTCCACCGGGTCGATGTCGAACTCGCCGCCGGCGTTCCGGTCACCGCAGTCCCCGCGGACGTGGCCCGCGACGGCATCGACGAGCTGCTCATGGTTTTTCTCGCCTACGGGTCGCGGGCCTGGACCGACCAATACGAAGACGTGCTCGCCGGCGTTCGCTCGCCGGTGACGGTGCGGGTGCAGACGGCGCTGGCCTCCTGGTTGGTGCGGATCACGTCCGACGGGATCGACGTGTCGCAGCTTGATCCGGACATCGAGTCCGACGATCAAAACCATGCGATGGTACGCGGAGAGTCCGGCGCACTCTTCCTGTGGTTGTGGAACCGCGCGGCCGACGACGAAGTGACAGTGACGGGATCGCCGGAGGCGGTCGCGTTGCTGCGGGAGTGTCTCACGGCCGGAACGCAGTGACCCGGCGGCCGACCTGATCGTCAGGTCGGCCACCGGGTTGGTTGACGGTCGAGCTGGCCCGATCGTCAGCCCCGTTTGTCAGGATTCAAGAGAACCGGCATCACAATGGTGGTGAAGGTCCCCTGATCGGCTGAGCGAACGATCACCGGTCGGTCCGGTGCGACGAACTCCACCATGACGTCGGGCCCGACGCTCGCCGCGAGCGCCGGCGCCAGCACGCCAGGGCCGAATCCGATCGTTATCGGCTCGCCGGTGCAGATCGCGTCGAGGCGGGTGACCGCCGTGCTGGTCGGCGATGTCAGCGACAGGCGACCCTCGCCGGTCGTGAGGGCCACGACCGGGTCGGTGGCGCCGACCATATACTCCAACAACCGGGCTCTGTCCACGATGGCCCGTGACAACGGTTCGCCAACGCTCGCGAGCGCGATGCGGTAGTCGGGATAGGTCGCCTCCACAGTGGGCATCGTCCGCGTCTCGCCGCCGCCAGTCATCACGGCGGCGTCGGCGGTGACGTCGATCTCGACGACGTCGGTGAAGGCCGCCCATTGGGCGAGCTCTGCCAACGCCGCCGCAGGGACCAGGAGCCGGTCAGGCTCGCCCAGGAACTCCCGGGGTCGCAGTGCCCGCCGCGACAGGCGATAACGATCAGTGGCGACGAAGATGACTTCGTCGGTGTCGAACTCGATCGACACACAGCCGAGCGCGAGATCGTCGACGTCTGGTGTTGACGGTGCGGCGGCGGCCGGGGTGACCTGCCGGGCCGCGCTGGCGAGCTCCGGCCCGGACAAGGTAACCCTGCACCACCGTGACGATCGGGGTTGGGCCGCGACGACCTCGGCGGCGAGTCGGCGAGCTGGTTCCACCTTGTTCTCCAATCTGCGCACATGAGCGTTCAACACCCGGGCCGCCTCGGTGGCGGGCCCGTCGAGCACCGTTCGGACGTCGACCAGTGGCAGCCCCACCGCTCGGAGATCGCGCAGCCGCTGCCCACGTACCCGCTGGTCATGGGTGTAATAGCGATAGGCCGAGCCCGGATCGACGAACGCGGGCCGCAGCAGCCCACAGTCGTCATAGAAACGAAGCGCGCTCGGCGTGAGCCCGACCAGCCGCGCGAAGACGCTGATCGTGAGCAGCTCGTCCGGTGCCGTCATGTCGTCATCGTCGGCCTTCATCCATCGTGAAGGTCAAGCGGACGCAGCCCCGATGTGCGGTTTGATACGTTAAGTGCCTTATAGAGGCGAATGTTGGTAATTGCGGTCGTGCGGCGCGCCACCGGCTGCGCACTGCCGCAGCGGGTGCGGTCACCCGGAAGGTGGAACGGGGGAGCCGTCGAGTTGTGAGATACCCCGAGGGGTATTAGTGTGGGCACTATCCGACCCGGAAAGGAACCCCGCATGTGTTCTCCCGCAACATGTCCAAACTGTAAGAAGGCGACCTATCGCGGCTGCGGCATGCACGTCGAACAGGTGCTCGCCGGCGTTCCCAAGTCGCAGCGGTGCAGTTGCTCGCCTGAGGAGCGAAAGTCCTCGGGTGGGGTGTTCCGGTCTCTTTTCGGGCGCGGCTGATCGATTGCCAAACTCCGGTCGCCGCAGCGACTGGTGTGCTCCTCGTTGACGTGGGGTTTGCGGTCGCCAGGACGACCCGCAAACCCCACGATCATGCCTGACCCACCGGAACGAGGGACAGTGCCCGGCTGGGGCAGAGATCGACTGCTTCACGCACGCCGGGCAGCGTCGCCTCATCGACGCGGTGGGTGAGCAGCGTGACGGTTCCGTCCGTGTCGTTCTGGTCGAACACGGTCGGATCGGTGAGCACGCATTGCCCAGCTCCGACACAGCGGGACGTGTCCGCGACGACTCTCATCACGGCCATCACCAACTCACCGGCAGCTCGTGCAGGCCGAAGAGTATGGCGTCGTCTTTGAACGGCAGGTCCGTGACGTCGGCGGCGAGCCGAAGCCCGGGGACGCGTCGGAAGAGCGTGTCGAACACGACCTGAAGCTCGATCCGGGCGAGATTCTGCCCGAGGCACTGGTGCGCCCCATAACCGAATGCGACGTGATGGCGGGCGGCGCGTTCGACATCGAAGACGTCTGGGTCGGGAAACGCCTCGGGGTCACGGTTGGCGGCATAGCTGAGGGCCAACACGCCGTCGCCGGCGCGAATGAGCACGCCGCCGAGTTCGGCGTCGTCGACGGCGACCCTCGAGGTCGCCGCCTCGGCGATGGTGAAATATCGCAGCAACTCCTCGACGGCTCCGAGGGTCTTGCTCGGATCATCGACGATCCGTACGAGTTGTTCCGGGTTCTCCAACAACATGACGGTGCCGAGGGAGATCATGTTGGCGGTCGTCTCGTGCCCGGCGATCAGCAGCAGGAACGCGAGGCCGACGAGCGCCTCGTGGTCGAGGTCGCCAGCGTCACGTCGGTCGCGGATCTGTCTGCCGAGCAGGTCGTCGCCCGGTTCGGCCTCCTTCTCCCTGACCAGTTCGTCCAGATAGGAACGCAGGCCCTCGAACGCCGACTGACGCTCCTCCGCCGAGGCTGCGCGGCTGATCATGCGGCCGGTGCTGGTCTGAAAAAAGTCGTGATCAGCGTACGGGACTCCGAGAAGCTCGCAGATGACCAGCGATGGCACGGGGAGCGCCAACGCGTGAACCAGATCAACGGGGCGTGGCCCGGCCAACATCATGTCGATGTGCTCGTCGACGATCTGTTGGATCCGTGGGCGCAGTGCCCGCATTCGTTTGACGGTGAACTCGCCGACGACGGCGCGTCGGGCGGGCCCGTGCTCGGGTGGGTCCATGCCGACCAGCGACAGTGCCGTGGAGCTCACCGGTCGGGCGGCAGCGATGAGCAGGGGAAAGCCCGGGTTGGTGCGGTCGGAGCTGAAACGGGGATCGGTGAGGATCGTGCGGATGTCGTCGTGGCGGCTGACCGCCCAGGCCTGTGCGCCGTTGGGCAGGTTCACCCGGGTGATCGGCGTCTGCTCGCGCATGTGTCGATATTCCGCGGGCGGGGCGAAGGGGCAGGTCCGGGGCAGGGGAAAGGCGAGAGTCGGAGGAGCGGAGAGTTCGGTCATGTCGTCTCCAATCAGGGGCGGCATCCGCAATAGATCACAAAAGCCCTCTTCCGCCCACGGTACCTAACCGAGGGCAATGCGCCCACCCATCTCGATGAATGGATATGTGACTGTCGTCGTCTTCGCACATTCGCGAGATCGACGACAGTCCCGGCGGCTCCGCGTGATTCAACCGTGGTGACGTCACCCGGACAGGTGACGCCACCACGATTTGAGTCGCTTGTGACCGGCCGGCGTGCCCGAATGGCGCGCGTACCCGTCAAGAAATCGTCAAGATCCCCGCCACGGTCGTATGGGTCGTGCCAGGAAACGCTCCCACCGGCCCCCGTCCCGCGTTGGATATGGGCAAGCGGCCACCGAGGTGAACCCGGCGGCCGCGCAGCCGGCGACCCAGCACCATCCAGGCGCTACGCCGGCCACGTGACGAAGGAGCGCACGGTGGCGGATGTCGCCTTTGTTCTGATCACAGTGGGCCTGTTCGGCCTGCTGGCCCTCGCGGTGCGGGGGGTGGAACGGCTATGAACGCGGTCAACGTCGTGGGGCTGGTTCTCGCCGCCGGGCTGACCATCTTCATGGTCGCGGCACTGCTCTTTCCGGAGCGCTTCTGATGAGTGACTCGCTCGCCGGTCTTATCTTCGTCGTGTCGTTGGTCGCGGCCCTCGCGGTCGCCTACCGCTTCCTCGGCGACTACCTCTATCGAGTGGTCACCGGCACCACCCACTCGCGGGTCGAGAAGACCGTCTATCGCCTGGTCGGGGTCAACCCCGCGAGCGAGCAGACGTGGGGGGTATACGCGCGAAGCGCACTCGCGTTCTCCGTCATCTCGATCCTGTTCCTCTACGCGTTCCTGCGACTGCAACACGCCCTTCCACTGTCCTTGGGGCTCCCCGGGGTGATGACCCATGGCGCGTGGAACACCGCCGTCTCGTTCGTCACCAACACCAACTGGCAGTGGTATTCCGGTGAGTCGACCATGGGCCACCTCGTGCAGATGACCGGCCTCGCCGTGCAGAACTTCGCCTCCGCCGCCGTCGGCATCGCGGTCGCGGTCACCCTGGTGCGCGGCTTCGCCCGCGGCCGATCCACGCAACTGGGCAACTTCTGGGTCGACCTCACCCGGATCACCGTACGGGTCCTGTTGCCCTTCTCGGTGGTCGCCGCGATCGTTTTGATCATCGGTGGGGCCGTGCAGAACCTGTCGGCGGGCATGGACATCACGACGCTCACCGGCGGCAGTCAGCACATCACCGGCGGTCCGGTCGCCTCGCAGGAGGCGATCAAGGAACTGGGCACCAACGGAGGCGGCTTCTACAACGTCAACTCGGCGCACCCGTTCGAAAACCCCACGGTCTGGACGAACTGGTTCGAGATCTTCCTGCTTCTGTGCATCCCCATCAGCCTGCCCCGAACCTTCGGCCGCATGGTGGGGCAGAACAGGCAGGGATACGCGATCCTCGCCGCGATGGCGGTCATCGCGTTGACCAGCATCGCGTTGACGGTCGGTTTCCAGACCGCGCACGGCGGCACGGTCCCGACCGCGGTGGGAGCGGCCACCGAAGGCACCGAGACCCGCTTCGGCGTCGCCGATTCGGCGGTCTTCGCCGCCGCGACGACCCTCACGTCGACCGGTGCGGTGGACTCGTTCCACGACTCCTACACGGCGTTCGGCGGCATGATGACGATCATCAACATGATGCTCGGCGAGGTCGCCCCCGGCGGTGTCGGCAGCGGCCTCTACGGCATGCTCGTCCTCGCTGTCATCACCGTCTTCATCGCGGGACTCATGGTCGGCCGCACGCCCGAATATCTGGGCAAGAAGATCGGACCGCGCGAGATCAAAATCGCTTCCTTGTACTTTCTCGTCACACCCGCGCTGGTTCTCATCGGAGTCGCGGCCGCCCTCGCCACCGGAAACTGGCGAACCGCACTCAACACCGGGCCACACGGCTTCTCCGAAGTGCTCTACGCCTTCGCCTCGGCGGCGAACAACAACGGCTCCGCCTTCGCCGGCATCACCGTCAACACTGCCTGGTGGAACACCGCCCTGGGCATCGCGATGCTGCTCGGTCGATTCCTGCCGATCGTCCTCGTGCTCGCCCTCGCCGGCTCCCTCGCCGAACAGCACCCCGTGCCGGACTCGGCCGGAACGCTGCCCACCCACCGTCCACTCTTCATCGGCATGCTCATCGGCGTCACCATCATCCTCGTGGCGCTCACCTTCTTGCCCGCGCTCGCGTTGGGCCCCCTCGCGGAGGGTCTGTCATGACCGACCACATCGTCGCCCACCCGCACCGCGGGTTCACCGTCGACCGAACCACGACCGACCAGGCCGAACCGCGCCGGGAGGCGAAACCCGTCGGCGGCGGTCTGCTCGACCCGCGGCAACTGTGGCGTTCGCTGCCCGACGCGGCACGCAAACTCGACCCGCGCACCCTGTGGCGCAACCCGGTGATGCTCATCGTGGAGGTGGGCGCCGCCTTCACCACCGTGCTCGCCATCGCCCAACCCAGCGTCTTCGCCTGGTCGATCACGGTGTGGTTGTGGCTGACCGTCGTCTTCGCCAACCTCGCCGAAGCGGTCGCCGAGGGCAGGGGCAAAGCCCAGGCCGCCGCGTTGCGATCGGCCCGGCAGGACACCGCCGCCCGCCGACTCTCCGGCTGGGTCGAGGGAGCCGACCCCACCGCCTATTCCGAGCAGTCCGTCCCGGCCACCCAGCTGGCGCAGGGCGACCTCGTGGTCTGCGAGGCGGGCGACGTGATTCCCGGCGACGGGGACGTGATCGAGGGCATCGCCAGCGTCGACGAGTCGGCGATCACGGGCGAGTCGGCCCCGGTGATCCGCGAATCCGGCGGCGACCGGTGCGCCGTCACCGGCGGCACCCGGGTGCTCTCCGACCGCATCATCGTGAAGATCACCCAGAAACCGGGGGAGAGCTTCATCGACCGCATGATCGCGCTCGTCGAGGGCGCGGCCCGGCAGAAGACACCCAACGAGATCGCCCTCAACATCCTGCTCGCGGCGCTCACGATTATCTTCCTGCTCGCGGTGGTCACCCTCCAACCGATGGCCATCTTCTCGATGGAGAACAACGCCGCCGCCACCGCGACCACCGCGATCGGCGCCGACGGGGTCGCCGGCGTCGTGCTCGTCTCCCTGCTGGTCTGCCTCATCCCCACAACCATCGGGGCGTTGCTCTCCGCCATCGGCATCGCCGGCATGGACCGCCTCGTGCAACGCAACGTGCTCGCGATGTCGGGCCGGGCCGTGGAGGCGGCCGGCGACGTCAACACCCTGCTGCTCGACAAGACCGGCACGATCACGCTGGGAAACCGGCAGGCGACACAGTTTGTCGCGGTCACCGGAGTCGACGCCCACGACGTGGCCGACGCCGCACAGCTCGCCAGCCTCGCCGACGAGACCCCGGAGGGTCGCTCCATCGTCGTGCTCGCCAAGCAGGAGTTCTCGTTGCGGGCCCGGGAGACCGGCGTGATGCCGCACGCGCACTTCGTGCCCTTCAGCGCCGAGACCCGAATGTCCGGTGTGGACATCACGGGCGGCGATGACCCCGACCGTCGCATCCGCAAGGGAGCGGCGGCGGCGGTGATGAAGTGGGTGCGCGACAACGGGGGCCACCCGACCGAGGACGTCGGCGCGATCGTCGACGGGATCTCGGCCACCGGCGGCACGCCACTCGTCGTCGCCGAACACGTCGCCGGCCAGCCGGCTCGGGCGCTGGGCGTCGTGCAACTCAAGGACATCGTCAAGGAGGGAATGCGGGCGCGCTTCGACCAGATGCGCAAGATGGGCATCCGTACGATCATGATCACGGGTGACAACCCGCTCACCGCCAAGGCCATCGCCGACGAGGCCGGGGTCGACGACTTTCTCGCCGAAGCCCGCCCAGAGGACAAGCTCGAACTGATTCGACGCGAACAGGCCGGCGGGCGACTGGTCGCGATGACCGGCGACGGCACCAACGACGCGCCCGCACTGGCGCAGGCCGACGTGGGCGTCGCGATGAACACGGGCACCTCGGCGGCGAAGGAAGCCGGGAACATGGTCGACCTCGACTCCGACCCGACGAAACTCATCGAGATCGTGGAGATCGGCAAACAACTGCTTATCACCCGCGGCGCCCTGACGACGTTCTCCATCGCCAACGACATCGCCAAATACTTCGCGATCATTCCCGCGATGTTCGCGGCTGTCTATCCGGGTCTGGACACGCTCAACGTCATGCGCCTGTCGAGCCCGGAGTCGGCCATCCTGTCCGCGGTGATCTTCAACGCGCTGGTGATCATCGCACTCATCCCGCTCGCGCTGCGGGGAGTGCGATATCGGCCCGCCGCGGCGGCCCGGCTGCTCTCCCGCAACCTGTGGCTCTATGGACTGGGCGGCGTCGTCGTACCGTTCATTGCCATCAAAATCATCGATGTTGTCATCTCGCTCATCCCAGGGATCATGTGATGCGTCTTCCAGCCTGGCTCACTCGACACCTCGCCGCGTTGCGGGCACTGCTCGTCTTCACCGTGCTCGCCGGCCTCATCTATCCACTCGGGCTCGCCCTCGTCGCGCTGGTCCCCGGACTGCGGGCCCCCGCCGACGGATCGTTGGTGCGCGACGCCGACGGAACGACGGTCGGCAGCAGTCTCATCGGCCAGTCCTTCACATCGGCCGATGGCGCCCCCGCCACCCGCTATTTCCAGTCGCGCCCATCGGCTGCCGGCGATGGCTATGACCCACTCTCCACCGCCGCCAGTAACCTGGGACCCGAGAGCATCGAAGACACCCTCGCGACGAACCCCGACGACGCGAAACAGAGCCTGCTCACCCAGGTCTGCTCGCGAAGCGCGAGCGTGGCCGAACGGGAAGGAGTCGACGGTCGCCGACCCTTCTGCACCAGCGACGGGGTCGGCGCGGTGCTGCGGGTGTTCCGCCGAGACGGATTGACCGGCCCGGCGACCCGCGCGGTCTCGGTCAACCAGGCCTGCCCGGCGAAACCCTTCATCGGCACCTACGACGGGGTCGCCGTCGAATGCGCGAAACCGGGCGAAGACTACAGTCGGGGCGTGCTGATCCCGGTCCGCGGCGACGCCCCCGCCATCTCCGCCGTCCCCGCGGATGCGGTGACGGCGAGCGGCTCCGGCCTTGACCCGCACATCAGTCCAGACAACGCCCGGCTGCAGGCGGCACGGGTGGCCCGCGAACGCGGCACCGACGTCGCTTCGATCAATCGACTCATCGACGAGCACACCTCCGGGCGGGGCCTGGGATTCATCGGCGCGCCACGAGTCAACGTGCTGACCCTCAACCTCGCACTGGACGCGGCCTTTCCGGCGCGCGGCTGACGATCATGCCGATGGCACCACCGACGACAGAACCCCGGGTGCGGCGCGGACAGTTGCGCATCTATCTCGGCGCCGCTCCCGGGGTGGGCAAGACCTTCGCGATGCTCGAAGAGGCGCATCGGCGCATCGAGCGGGGAACCGACGTGGTGGTCGGATTCGTCGAGGGCCATGGACGCGCCCACACCGAGGCGCTCATGCGTGATCTTCCAGTCGTGCCCCGACAGGAACTGCCCTATCGCGGCACGACATTCACCGAAATGGACGTCGACGCGGTGCTCGCCCGGCGGCCCCACGTGGCGGTCGTCGACGAACTCGCGCACACCAACGTGCCCGGGTCCCGCAACACCAAACGGTGGCAGGACATCGCCGAGCTCGTCGACGCCGGGATCACCGTGCTCACCACGGTCAACATTCAGCACCTGGAGTCCCTTAACGACGTCGTGGAGCAGATCACCGGCGTCTCCCAACGGGAGACCGTGCCCGACGAGGTGGTCCGCCTCGCCGACCAGGTCGAACTGGTCGACATGACGCCAGAGGCGCTGCGCCGGCGGATGGAACACGGCAACATCTACGCACCGGAGAAGATCGACGCCGCCCTCGGCAACTATTTTCGGGTGGGCAACCTCACCGCCCTGCGCGAACTGGCGCTGCTCTGGCTCGCCGACAAGGTCGACGAACAACTCGACCGCTATCGGGCCGAGAACCGCATCGGCGAGACCTGGGAGGCCCGTGAACGGGTCGTGGTCGCACTCACCGGCGGACCTGAGGGCGAGACACTGATCCGCCGCGCCGCCCGGGTCGCGGCGCGGGGCAAAGGCGCCGACCTCCTCGGCGTGCACGTGACCCGGTCCGACGGACTCGCCGGCGCCGACCCGGCCCTGCTCGCCAAACAACGGGTGCTGTTGGAGAGCCTCGGCGGCACCTATCACCAGGTGGTCGGCGCCGACATTCCGGCGGCGTTGCTCGACTTCGCGCGTGGTGTCAACGCCACCCAACTCGTGCTCGGGGCCTCCCGTCGGGGCCGCTTCGCGCAGATATTCGCCCCCGGGGTGGGCGTGACGACGACCGCCCTGTCCGGGGCGATCGACGTGCACCTGGTGACCCACGAGGAGATCGGCCTCGGCCGCAGGTGGCCGACGCTGCGTCCGGGCACCGCGCTCTCGGCACGACGTCGGCTCGCGGGTTTCCTCGTGAGCCTCATCGGTCTGCCGCTTCTCACCGTGGCGCTGAAGGCGCTCGACGGGCGACTGTCACTGTCGAGCGACGTCCTGCTCTATCTGGCGATGGTCGTCATGGCGGCCCTCGTCGGTGGGGTGTGGCCGGCGGTGTTCGCCGCCGTCTCCGGCTTCCTTCTTCTCAACTTCTACTTCACCCACCCCTTCTATTCGTTGTCCATCAAAAACCAGGAGGACATCGTCGCCGTCGTGGTCTTTCTTGTCGTGGCGGTCTCGGTCAGCGCCGTGGTCGACCTCGCAGCCAGGCGTACGCGACAGGCGGCGCGCGCCAGCGCCGAGGCGGCCACACTCTCCGCCGTCGCCGGCAGCGTGCTGCGCGGGGAGAAACCACTCGGCGCGCTGCTGGAACGCCTGCGGGAGACCTTCGGCATGGACAACGTGACGCTGCTGGAGAGCCGAGCCGACGCGGCTGGCGGGCCGCATGTTCAGGGCGACCCGGACGCGTGGATGGTCGCGGCGACCGTCGGCGGCGAACCGGCGTCGGCACCGGCCGACGGCGACGTCAACGTGCCGGTCGACACCAGACTCGTGTTGGTTCTGCGCGGACGGTCCCTGCCGGCCGCCGACCAACGCATCGTCGAAGCGTTCGCCGCGCAGGCCGCGGTCGCGTTGCGCCAGGAACAGCTCGCCGACGAAGCCGCGCGGGCACGACCACTCGCCGCAGCCGACCGGATGCGCACCGCGCTGCTTGCCGCGGTCAGCCACGACCTGCGAACCCCGCTCGCCTCGGCGAAGGCGGCCGTGGAGAGCCTGCGCTCCGACGACGTGGCGTTCAGCGACGACGACCGCGACGAACTCCTCGCCACCGCCGACGAGTCACTCGACCAGCTCACCCGGCTCGTCGCCAACCTGCTCGACATGAGCCGGTTGCAGGCCGGCGTCCTCGGCGTCTCGGCCACCACCGTGTGGCTCGAGGACGCCGTGCCGCGGGCACTGGACGAACTCGGCGAGGCGGCCCGGGTGGCGGCTGTGCGGATTCCGGTCGACCTGCCGTCGGTGCACGCCGACCCCGGCCTGCTGCAACGGGTGCTGGTCAACGTGATCGGCAACGCGCTGCGGCACAGCCCGCCCGAGCAGCCGCCGGTCGTCACCGGCAGCAGTCACGGCGCACTCGTGCAGATCAGGATCATCGATCACGGGCCGGGAATCCCCGTCGAGCAACGAGACCTGGTGTTCCTGCCGTTTCAGCGGCTCGGCGACCGGCACACCGAGACGGGTGTGGGTCTCGGGCTCGCCCTGTCCCGTGGTCTCATTGAGGCCATGGGAGGAGAACTCATCCCGGAGACCACCCCGGGCGGCGGACTGACAATGGTGATCACGCTGCCGGGCGAGGACTCGGCTTCCGGACCGGGTACGTCGTGACGCGGGTCCTCGTCGTCGACGACGACCCGCAGATTCTGCGCGCGTTACGCATCAATCTGCGGGCGCGCGCCTATGAGGTCGACGTCGCCAGCGACGGCGCCTCAGCGCTGCGTCTGGCGGCAGCCAATCAACCGGATCTCATCGTGCTCGATCTTGGTCTGCCCGACCTCGACGGAATCGAGGTCCTTCGCGGGCTCCGTGGCTGGACCACCGTGCCGGTGATCGTGCTGTCGGGCCGGGCGGGCAGCGGTGACAAGGTCGCGGCGCTCGACATCGGCGCCGACGACTACGTCACGAAGCCGTTCGGCGTCGACGAACTCCTCGCCCGGATCCGTGCGGTCAGCCGGCGAGCGACTCCGGGCGGGGAGTCGCCACCGGCGGCGCGAATCGGTGCGAAGACCATCGACCTCGCCGCCCGCACCGTCGTCGACGACGACGGCGGTCAGTTGCGATTGACTCCGACCGAGTGGCACCTCATCGAGATCCTCATCCGCAATCCCGACAAGTTGATCACTCAACGTCATCTGCTCCAGCAGGTCTGGGGCCCGCAGTATGACCGCGAAACCCACTACCTGCGCCAATACATGGCACAGCTGCGACGCAAACTCGAAGACGACCCGGCGCATCCCCGCCACCTGCTCACCGAACCCGGCATGGGCTATCGTTTCCGCCCCGGCGTGGTCGTCAGCTAAATTGGCCGTACCCGCCGGACTGTCTCACTCCGTGCTGACAGAGAGGGGATTGAGGCCGGCGGCGGAACAGATGTCGTCGATGAGCGGGTCGATCATTCCAGCCAGACCGCCTGTGGCGGTGCCGACCGTCACCCTCAAGAGGCGACAGTCTTCCTGGACCTCGACTGCGATGCTCCGGGATTCTTCACGCAGGCATGCGATTCGGGGAAGCACCGGCAACACTGGTCGGTAGCCCAGCTTCATCAACATCGTCACGATCGGCGGCAACGCAAGCCGAGCCTGTTTCGCGGAGAGTCCGTGGGCGTAGATGACGCGTCGGCGCCGAACGAGGTTCATCTCGAACGCGTGAAAGATGCTGCTTACGAACCATTCCGCGAGTGTCGACCCCATGTCAACCATGTGTTCGGGCGCGAGTCCCATTCCCTGCTCCATCAACACCAGCGGTGGATCGCATGGATCACCCCGACCGCGGTCCAGAACGACATCGTAGGCGGTCACCATACTTTGGTCCGATTCGCAAGCGACCCGGATGAACCGGCCGGACGTCTCCGTCGCGTCAGGAAGGCAACTCATGAGCTCGGACAATCGATGCGCCCGCCACGCGCCGAAGATCTCAAACCGGTCGTCCTCCCCCATCTCAAGCAAGAAATCGACATAGAGCTGCGGCAGGGAGACGCCGTTATGGTGCTCCTCCAGGCGCACGACGTCGTCGAGCGTCGCACCGACGGCGCTGGCCGCGAACCCGGGGTCCTTCTCCTTGATGAAGTTCATTGCCGTGGCCCAGTCCACGAGTGTCCTCACATCGACGTCGAAGAAAGGTTGTCGATCAGCGCGCCGGCACCGCACAGGACCAGCAGAGCGAAGAGCACGCCGTACAGGATGTATGTCGCGATGAGGCCAGGGTGCTCCTGCGGGGTAAAGCCGATGGCGCCGCGTTGAAAGGTCCACACCGGAGCGGCGTAGTAGAGCGTCGGCGACATCGCGCTGTTGTCCACGACGGTCGTCGCCTTGCCGACCTTCCACAGGTAAGGCACATAGACCGTCACCTCATAGCGCCCCGGAGGCGCGGGAATCGCGTTGTCTCCCCAGTTCAGTTGGACCGTGCCCCCGTTCATGATTGCCCGAGGTCGGAAGCCGCTGAACATGAATGTGAACCAGTGAAACTTGGTGTTGATATGAATAACACTATTGGGAGAGGTCATGGGGTGCGAGTTTAGCTCATGGCCGCGGTCAGGCGGGTAACACCAGTGCCTCCCACCTTGCCCCGCCGGCACGTAGCGTCAATGCCGTGGACAGCCGAAAAGAGATCCGCGACTTCCTGACCTCCCGTCGGGCGAGAATCAAACCCGAAGAAGTCGGCCTGCCCAACCTCGGCGGGCACCGGCGGGTCCCCGGGCTGCGCCGGGAGGAGGTCGCGTTGTTGGCCGGCGTCAGCGTCGACTACTACACACGCCTGGAGCGGGGCAACGCCCGTGGCGTCTCCGTCAGCGTCCTCGCGGCGATCGCCCGAACGCTGCGACTTGACGAGGCTGAGCGGGAGCACCTGTTCGATCTTGCCCGTACGTCGAACACCGCACCCGGTCCTCGACGAGGCGCCACCACACACGCGGTACGTCCGAGCGTTCGCCGCGTCATCGACTCCATAAGCGCTCCGGCCTATCTGCGCACCGCCCGAATGGACATTCTCGCCACCAACCAGCTCGGCCGGGCGTTGTTCGCACCCGTCTTCACCGACCAGGTCAGGCCCGCCAACCTCGCCCGCTTCATGTTCCTCGATCCACGCGCCGTCGACTTTTTCGTCGACTGGGAACGGCTGGCCGCCGACACGGTGGCGCTGCTGCGGGCCGAAGCCGGCCGCAACCCATATGACCGGGCGTTATCCGACCTCATCGGGGAACTGGCCACCCGCAGCGACATGTTTCGCACCCGATGGGCCGCACACAACGTGCGGTTTCGCCGCACCGGCGTCAAACACATCCACCACCCCGTCGTCGGCGACCTCAGCCTGACCTATGAGGCGATGCGGTTCGCCGAGGACGACGGTCCGACCCTCATCGCCTACAGCGCCGAGCCCGGATCGTCTTCCGAAGACGCGTTGAACCTGCTCGCCAGCTGGGCGGCCACCCCAGACCACGACCTCGCTATTCCGGAGAGTTGACCTCACGTCGAAAGGACACACCCGACATGCGAACCACCACGCTGGGAGACAACGGCCCCGAGGTCGGCGTCATCGGCCTCGGATGCATGGGCATGACCTTCGCCTATGACATGAAGGCTCAGAGAGTTGATGCCACCTCCGTCTCCGTCGTCCGGCAGGCACTCGATCTGGGAGCCACGTTGATCGACACCGCGGATGTCTATGGCCCGCACACCAACGAGGAACTGGTCGGCCGGGCGCTCGCCGGTGGTCATCGCGAACGTGCGGTGTTGGCCACCAAGGTCGGCCTCGTCGTCATCGACCCGACCGGCGGACCGGACAACTACCCGGTGCTCGGGAACAACGGCCGCCCCGAGCACATTCGGACGTCAATCGACGACAGTCTCCGTCGGCTCGGCACCGACCATGTCGACCTCTATCAACTGCACCGAGTCGATCCGCAGGTGCCGGTGGAGGAGACGTGGGGGGCGATGGCAGACGTGGTGGCCGCGGGCAAGGCGCTCCACATCGGACTGTCGGAAGTGACCGTCGACCAGATCAAGCGTGCGCAGGCTGTGCATCCGGTGACGTCGGTTCAATCCGAACTGTCCTTGTGGACTAGGGACGCGTTGGCGGAGGTGCTGCCATATTGCCAGCAGCAGGGAATCGCCTTTCTGCCGTTCTCGCCTCTGGGGCGGGGCTTCCTCACCGGACGGTTCGCGTCCTTCGACGATTTGCCCGAGCATGACTTCCGCCGCCGGCAGCCCCGTTTCCAGCAGGAGGCTCTGCGCGCCAATCTCGCCATCGTCGCGCGGGTTCGGCAGGTCGCCGAACGGATCGAGGCCACTCCGGCGCAGGTCGGGTTGGCGTGGGTTCTGGCCCAGGGGACACATGTCGTGCCCATTCCCGGGACCAAGACCCCGGCATATGTCGTCGACAATGCCGGTGCCGCCGAGGTGGAGTTGAGCGCGGACGACCTGGCTGAGCTCGACTCGCTGCCGGCGCCAGAGGGGCCTCGATATTGATCGTTCGCCAACGAGGGTGGACCCGCGGCCGCGGGTCCACCGCTCACTCGGTCGCGGGGTTAGTGAAGGTCTCCAGGATCGAGGCGATCGTGGCGGCTGCGGCCTCCGCCGAGACGCCGAGGCCGGCGAGGACCCCGGTGCCGTCTTCCACCTCGAGCAGCGCCAGCAGGATGTGTTCGGTGCCGATGTAGTTGTGTCCCATCCGCAACGCCTGCCGGAAGGTCAGCGTCAGCGCCTTCTTCGCTGGCATGTTGAAGGGGATGAATTCGGGCACGTCGTCAACGAGCGGCGGCAGGGCCTTGAGTGCCGTGCGCCGGACCAGGGTCAGCGACACCCCTTGGGCGACGATCGCCTTCGCGGCGAGCCCGCCCGGCTCGCCGAGGAGTCCGAGCACCAGATGCTCCGGGCGGATCTCCGAGTTGCCGGCGGCGCGGGCCTCATCCTGCGCCAACTCCACCACGTGTCGTGCCCGCGGGGTGAATCGGCTGAATCCCTGAGCGGGGTCGAGGCCTGTCGCCTCGCCGGGATCCTTGGGCACGAAACGCTTCTGCGCGGCCTGTTTGGTGACCCCCATGCTTCGGCCGATGTCGGTCCAGGACGCGCCCGTGCGGCGAGCCTGGTCGACGAAGTGTCCGATGAGGTGGTCTGCCAGGTCGCCGAGGTGTTCCGCGACGATGACCGCGCCGGACAACTGCTCCAGCGCGTCGGGGTGCTCGTTCTTGATGTTCTCGATCAGATCGTCGAGCCGCAGTGGATGAGTCATGTGTCAACCATAGGTTGACGATGGCCCGCACGTCAACCAGGAGTTGACGCCCTCATTTCGCCGAGCCGGCGACCCCGTGGGCCTTAACGAAAATGATTTCCGTTATGCTATGCCGGCCTGGAGAGGAGACCAGTTCATGGCCGTACCGAAACGCCGCATGTCGCGGTCCAATACCCGCCACCGGCGGGCGCAGTGGAAGGCCAGCGTTCCGACGCTCACGCCATGCCCCTGCCCACGCAAGGAACTGGTCGTGCCGCATCGGGTCTGCGGGCACTGCGGGCTCTACAAGGGTCGTCAGGTGGTTGCCGAGCCGTGACCAGACGACTCCCGGTGACAGTCCTGTCCGGCTTTCTCGGAGCCGGAAAGACCAGCCTGCTCAACCACGTCCTGGCCAACCGAGACGGACTGCGGGTGGCGGTCATCGTCAACGACATGAGCGAGGTCAACATCGACGCCTCGCTGGTCCGCGACGGTGGCGGCCTGTCCCGCACACAGGAACGGTTGGTCGAGCTCACCAACGGCTGCATCTGCTGCACCCTGCGCGACGACCTGCTCGACGAGGTCGCCCGACTGGCTCGGCACGGACGCTTCGACTATCTCCTCATCGAATCCAGCGGAATCTCCGAGCCGATGCCGGTCGCCGCCACGTTCGCCTTCGGCGTGGAGAACGGACAGGTGCTCGACGACCTGGCACGACTGGACACCACCGTCACCGTGGTCGACGCGGCCGGCCTGCTCGCCCAGATCGAGGCGGGGGAGTCACTCGAGGAGCGTGGAATTTCGGCGTACGAGGATGACGACCGCACGATCGCCGACCTGCTCGTCGACCAGATCGAATTCGCCGACGTCATCGTGGTGAACAAGACCGACCTCATCACCGGCGAGGACCTGGCCGTCGTCGAGGCCCTCGTGACGCGGCTCAACCCGGCGGCCCGCCAGATCAGGGCCACCCACGGTCGCGTCCCGCCCGCCGAGATCCTCCACACCGGACGCTTCGACCTCGAGAAGGCGGAGACGGCCCCTGGCTGGGTGGCCGAACTCAACGGGGACCACGTTCCCGAAACCATCGAATACGGAATCAGCAGCATCGTCTTCCGCGACGCCCGACCATTTCACCCGCAGCGACTATGGGACCTGCTCACCGGCCGACTCACCGACTTCGGCGTCGTGCGGTCCAAGGGATTCCTCTGGTTGGCGAGCCGGCCCGACGTCGCGGCGCTGTGGTCGCAGGCCGGCCCGTCGGGGCGCTGCGACCCCGTGGGCGTGCCAGTCGCGAGCTCCGGCGAATGGCCCGATGACCCGGACGAACGAGCCGAGTTGACCGCCCGCTGGGATCCGGTCTTCGGTGATCGCCAGCAGGAACTCGTCTTCATCGGCGTCGGCCTCGACGCCGACGGCCTGCGCGAGGCGCTCGCCGAGTGCCTGTTCACCGCCGATGAGATCGCCGTCGGCGAGGACGCTTGGCGCAAGACACCGGATCCGTTTCCCGAATGGGATCTCGGCGACCTCCACGACCACGCCGAGCCGGTCGGTGCCGCCGGGGTGAGCTGACGACCAACTCGTGCCGTCGGCTCTCATCGCCGGTGTCGACACGAAAACGCGGGTCGGAACCCTTTTCGGCGGCGACATCGGTTGGCGAGGGTGCCCCCGGGTCCTGAGGCCGGGGGCACCCGCTCGTCGTGTCGGCGGTTGCGATCAGAGGAAGAACGTGTTGGGCTCCAGGCCACACAACACGCGTCCGTAGGTCTCCGCGTTGGTGTTCCAGTGCATGATGCCATGCAGGTTGAGCGTCTGGATGTCACGCTCGATCTGTTGCATCGGCACATCGCTATAGACCGCCGATCCGCCACTGGCGGTGTTGAGCACGTCCACGGCCTCCTTGGCCCGCAGACAGAGCGCGCCGGCGTCCATGCGCGCGGCGGTGCGGTCCTCCACCGTCCAGGGATCGCCGTTGAGCGCCTTGGATGTCAGGCGTTCCACCTCGCGGTCGAGGTGGAACTCGGCTTCGTCGATCTTCACTCGCGCCTCCGCCACTTGGAGGTGGGTCAGCGGCGCCTCGATCTGGCGTTCGTAGTTGGTATATGTGATCTTGCGGTGCGGCAACCGCTCGAGGAACGACTCCCATGCCGCCCGGGCCATGCCCAACGCGGGCGAGCCGGCCACCGCGACCGCGAAGGGCAGGAACGGGACCCGCCACGCCGGATATTCGGCGTTGAGCACCGAGGCGTGCTGGTTGTGGAGCAGGACGGGGAGCATCGGCAGCACGCGGGCCGTCGGAACGAAGAGGTCCTGGGCGACGGTCGTCACGCTGCCCGTGGCGCGCAGACCCACTGTGTGCCAGTCGTCGACAATCGTCATGTCCGACAACGCGACGACCGCCATGCCAGGAACCAGCGAGCCGTCTTCGGTGGTCAACATGATCGAGTGGGTGTTCCACTGGCTTTGCGGGGCGCCGGTGTTGAAGTGCCATCGTCCATTGAGGATATATCCGCCCTCGGTCGGCACTGCGATCCCATTCGGACCGACGGTGCCGCAGACCTGCACGTCGCCCTGGCCGAAGATCTCGTCCTGCGCCTCGTCGGGAAGCAGGCCGGCCAGCCAGGATCCGATCGTCCATGTGCTCACGGTCCACCCGACCGATCCGTCGCCGCGGGCGAGCTCGGCGACGACGTCGACCACCGTACGGATGTCGGGCACGAGGCCTCCGTAGCGTGCCGGAACGCGCATCTTCGTCAGACCAGCCTCACGCAACCCCTGAAGGACCTCGTCGTGCAGGACCCGATTCTCCTCCTGCCACGCCGCGTGCTTGCGGATCAGGGGAATCAAGTCCGTCGCCCGGCCGACGAGTTCAGCTCGCGGCGGCGCCTCGATGATCGTCATCAGTGCTCCTCGATACGATGCAGGGACAATGGGGTGGTCGATCCTCCGCGGGTCGGGAGGGCCGGACGAGATCGCATCGCGGGGGCCCGTTGGTGTGGGCGGCGACTCCACCGGCTGTGAGCAACTGTTGCATGGGTGGAGGTCGCCGACCTTCTCCGAAGTTGCTCTTCGCCTCGGTCGTCCGTGCTTGGTCAGGGCGGCGGCGACTCAGCCGTTGCGATTGGCCCACCCATGCCGCACGGCACGAAAACGACGAGCGAGCCGCGCCGTCACGCCGACCGGTGAGGGGTTACCGCCGCACCGGGCGCACTCCATCTTCAAGCCGACACGCCCACCGCATCCCGCGTGTTCGTAGGTGATCGGCCTGCCGTCGGGCGCCGCCCAACGGTCACCCCACTCCGTCAGCGCGACGATGATCGGTTGCAAGTCGTTGCCTTTGGCGGTTAACACATATTCGGTGCGGCCGCTGTCACCTGGCTGTTGCGCGAAGATTCCCGCGTCGACGAACTCGCCCAAGCGCTTCGTCAGGATGTTGGGCGCGATGCCCAGACTGTGCTGGAACTGCGTGAAGCGGGTCATCCCAGCGAACATCGCGTTGCGGATGATGAGCAGACTCCACCGTTCGCCGACGATCTCCAGTGTCCGCGCCGCAGAGCAGATCTGACCGGTGTAGAGACGTCCCAGCATGGACCCAAGCCTGACACGCTGGCTTGCGTCATGCAAGTGATCGCAATAGTCTCGCGGGTGAGCTTGCGTGACGCAAGTGAAGAAGTTAGCCTGGCCATACGCTTGCGTGACGCAAGTGAATGGTGCGTCAGGCTGTCGGCTGTCCGGGGTGGAGGTCGGGAGTCGCAGGACTCTGGGAAGTCGGCTCGCGGGCACACCGCAACCCCATTTCCGCATATCGCGAAATCTGAGGGAATCATGAGCGATCAAAGTTTCACCACCACCTTCTCGGTGGACCAGACTCCGCACGAGGCCTTCGAGGCCATCAACAATGTTCGTGGATGGTGGTCGGCGGAGGTCGAGGGCGACACCGACAAGCTCGGTGGCGAGTTCGACTATCACTATGAGGACCTGCATCGCTGCAAGATCCGAGTGACGGAACTCGTTCCTGACCAGAAGGTCTCGTGGCTCGTGGTGGACAACTTCTTCAGCTTCACCGAGGACAAGACTGAGTGGAAGGACACCACGATCAGTTTTGAGATCTCGGAGAAGGACGGCAAGACCCAGGTGCACTTCACCCACCACGGTCTCGTTCCCGAGTACGAATGCTACAACGCCTGCTCCGAGGGCTGGGGCAACTACATCAACGGCAGCTTGCGGAACATGATCGTCGCTGGCGCGGGCAAGCCCAACAGCACTGGTCGTCCGCAGACGTCCGCTGAAGCCGAGCTCGGGGCTGCGGCGAGCCGCTGAGCGTCAAGGTGGGCAGGGCCTGAGAGAAAGTTGCCGGGTGAGTCGGATGGAGAAGCCCAAGATCGTTTCAGCCGAGGAGTGGCAGCGTGCTCGCACCGAGCTGCTCAAGGCTGAAAAGGAAGCCACCCGCGCGCTTGACGCGGTCGGTTCGCGTCGTCGCCGCCTCCCGATGGTCAAATTCGACAACGGGTACGTGTTCGACACGCCTGATGGTGCCAAGTCGTTGCTCGACCTGTGTGCCGGTCGGGAGCAGCTGATTGTCTACCAGTTCATGGACAATGGTCCGGATCGCTACTGCCCGGGGTGCACCTGGTTCACGAACAACATCCCCGCAGCCGCGCCGGACATGCTGGCCGACAAGGGGATCACGTGGACGACGGTGTCGAACATGCCGTTGGCGCAGATCGAGGCGTACAAGGCTCGGATGGGTTGGACGTTGCCGTTCGTGTCATCGCACGGCTCGTCGTTCGCCGACGATTGTGGCGCCGGTGGAGGATTCCTGCTCAGTGTGTTCCTGCGTGATGGGAAGGACGTCTACCGGACGTATAGCACCACCTCGCGGGGGCTGGATCGGAACGCCTTCGTCACCGGCATGCTCGACCTGACCGTCTACGGTCGGCGGGAAGACTGGGAAGACTCGCCGGCGGGCTGGCCTCAGGAACCCACATATATCGTTCCAACGACGATGCCGTTGGACAGCGTCGCGACGGGCTTCGGTCGATTTCGTTAACCAGGCGCCGATGGCGGCGATCGCGCAGTGAACCGGATTCGGCCCGCGTGTCCTCACCAGACACGTGGGCCGAATCCTTGCTGTGGAGGTCTGTTCGTCACCAAAGGGAGCAAGCGGAGAGAAGGAATCGACGGTATGCGATGGATATCGTGGGCTGGCTCGAATAGCTCATGATGAAAGGAGATTCGGGTATGCCGTTGCAGGAGCGCACGCCCCGAAGGGCACGTCCGTTGGCGATGCTCAAACGAGCGGCCATCGGCGGGCTTACCGCCATGTTGGTCTTCGTCGCCTCGTCCGCCAGCGCCAGCGCCAGCGCCGCCAAACCTGAACCATTGCAGGGAACTGCGGTGTTCAACAAGTCTTTCCGCCACGGGATCGTCTCCATCGACGGTGGTTATCTGCACTATGTCAAGGGCGGATCCGGTCCTGCCCTGGTGCTGTTGCACGGTTGGCCGGAGACGTGGTGGGAGTGGCGCGACGTCATGCCCGCATTGGCCAAGAGTCACACCGTCATCGCCTTCGACCTGCCCGGGTTGGGACAGTCGTCCATCATGAGAGGCGGCTATGACAAGAAGACCACGGCCGCGCGGCTTCACCAGGCCGTCAGCCGCCTCGGCTATGACAAGGTCAAGGTCATGGGACACGACATGGGTGTGCTGATCGGTTATTCGTGGGCGCGGGACTATCCCACCGAGGTCAGCCGGCTCGCCGTGCTCGACTCGACGCTCAACGGGTTTGGTCTAGAGTCAGCCTTTCCGTTGAGCTTCCACTTCGGATTCAACATGGCGCCCTACCCGGTTCCGGAGCGGATCCTGGACAACGAGGACGTGAGCACGTATCTGAACAAGATCTTTGAGTTCGCCGTCGTCGCGGACGCGATCGACCGAGAGCACTACATCAAGGCATATAAGAACCCCGCGCGCCGCAGCGCCGGATACAACTACTATCGAGCGTTCCCCACCGACGCTGCGGACAACCAAGCGAACGCCGCGTCCAAGCGACTGCGACAGCCGGTGCTCGCGATGGGCGCTGAGTTCATGTTCGGACCGGCAGTCGCCACATCGTTCCAGAACGTGGCGAGCGACGTGCGTGGCGTGGTGGCGCCCGGTGCCGGCCACTGGATCCAGGAGGAGACGCCGCAGTTCGTCATCGACTGCGCGAACCTCTTCTTTGGTGTGCGCGGCGCGCCCGCTCCGTCGCCGGCCCTCGCGAGTTGCGTCGCATAACGTCGCCGACGCACGATGGGGCCTCCCGACACGCCATGTCGAGAGGCCCCATCGTGCGGAGTCTGCGGCCGGACCTGTCCGCATGACAGGGAAAAGCATCCCGCGTGAAACTCAGTCCCCGCGGGTGAGTGTGAACACCGGAATTTGCCGGGTGGTCATGGCCTGAAATTCGCCGACGGCTGGGGCACTCGCGATCAGCTTCGGCCACAGGTCGGCCCGTGCCGTTGCGTCGAGTTCCTCGGCCAGCATCGTGAGTGTCTCGGTGCCGATCTCGACCCCGACACGGGGGTTAGCCCTGAGGTTGTGGCACCAGTCGGGGTGAGTGGGCGATCCGCCGTTGGCTGCGACGATCACCAAACTGCCATCCTCCTGGGGAGAACAGGCGAGCGGAGTGACGCGTTCGATCCCGGACTTCGCTCCGATGTGGTGAATGAGAATCATCGTGGCGCCCTCTAACACCCCGCCGACTCTGCCCTCGTTAGCTCGAAACTCGTCGATGACTTTGAGATTGAAGATGCGAGGCTCGTCCGGTTCTGTGTTTGCCATGATCTCCTCCAACGCTCGGACGTGGCGCAACTGAGCACCAACCATTATGGAGTGTCGCAGTCTCCTCGGCCACTTCGCACGTGCTGTTCGCATCGGCTGCAACCATGTCGCAGTAAGGCAAGCTGAGAGAATTCATCCAACTATAGATCATGTGATGCTCATACCGCCGGTCGCCCACCAGGGACGGCGCGTGCGCCGCGGAACCCGATACCCCGCGGCCGGGCGGCCGATGTCAGGGGATGTGTTTGCGTCTAGCGGAAAAGAAGGCAGAGACATGATCACGTTGGACACGGTCAATATCGAGATCGACGGGCCGAGGGCCACGATCTACATGAACCGGCCGGACAAGAAGAACGCCATGAACCCTCAGATGCATCGCGACATGAACCAGGCCCTCGACTCCATCGAGGAGGCGGGCACCGTCAAGGCGGTCGTGGTGACCGGAAACGGCGACAGCTTCAGCTCCGGGATGGACCTTGAAGAGTGCTTCCTCCAGCCATACGACGACCCGCAGCTGTTCTATCGCACCAACCTGGTGGCACTCAACTGGTTCAAGCGTCTCAAGGCGTTTCCGGCGGTCACGATCGCCAAAGTGAACGGATTCGCCTTCGGGGGCGGACTGCTGGTGACGGGTCTCTGTGATCTGGCGGTCACCTCCGAAACGGCGCTGTTCGGACTGTCGGAGATCAACTTCGGAATCTTTCCGGCGGGCGGCGCAACCTGGGCGGCCACCCACAACCTGCCACGCAAGCAGGCGCTCTACTACATCCTCACGGGAGACACGCTCACCGGCCGACAAGCGGAGACGTTCGGCTTGGTGAACAAGGCCGTGCCCGCCGATCAGCTCGACGCCGAGACCGAGCGCATCGTCCGCAGAATCGTCAACAAGAACCCGATCACCCTGGAGCTGGCGAAGCAGGTCTACGAGCGCACGACGACCATGGACCTCCCGACCGCCATCGACTACGACCAGGCGAAACTGTGGGAGCTCTCCCGGCTCAGCGGCAATGAGTGGATCAACGTCGCGCTCAAGCAGTTCGAGAAGCGCAGTTACCAGCCCGGCCTGAGCACATACAGCAGGGCGGACGTGGTGTCATGATCTTCACGGGCCCGCGTCCCGACGTTCACATCCCCGATACGTCGATCACGGAATTCGTGCTGAGAAAGGCCGAGCAGCATCCCGACACGGTCGCGGTCGTCGACATCGCGGGGGAGACCGAATATACCTTTAAAGCGCTGGCGTCGGCGGTGCGTCGCGTCGCCGGGGGGCTTCAGTCACGGGGTTTTGGCAGAGGCGACGTGCTCGCCATGCTCGCACCGAATGTTCCCGAATATCCGATCGCCTTCCACGCCGCCGCGTTGGCAGGAGGCGCGGTGGTCGTCCTCAACCCACTCGACACGACGGATGAACTCGTCACGCTCCTCAACAACACTGGGGCGCGGCTCCTCGTGACGATGCCGTCCGAGATCGAAAAGGCGACGGTCCTGACCAGTCGAACGAAGGTCGACGAGGTTGTCGTCTTCGGCGAAGCCGAAGGCGCGACATCGTTCTCTTCCCTGTTCGCCGATGCCTCGTCCCCCGACCCGTCGATCGACCCGGCGCGGGACGTGGTCGCCGTCGTCCACTCCAGCGGCAGCACAGGATTTCCCAAGGGCGTCATGTTGACACATCGCAACCTGGTCGCCAAAGCCCTTCTGACGAGTCTTGTCGCGCCGATCGGCGCGGGCGGCAAGGTGTTGGCCGTGGCGCCATTCCATCATGCCTTCGGCCTCACCATGGTGATGAACTCCAGCCTGCTTCAAGGCGCGACCATCGTGACGATGCCGCGCTTCGATCCCACCGCATATCTCAAGGCGATCCAGGACCACCGGATCACGCACTTGTTCATCGTGCCCACCATCGCGGTCCTCCTCGCGAAGAGTCCGCTGGTCGACCACTATGACCTGTCGTCGCTTCGTTCGATCGTCTCCGGCGGCGCGACCCTAGACCCCGAGATCGCCCGACTGTGTCGGCAGCGTCTCGGTTGCCGAATCAGTCAGGGCTATGGACTCACCGAGGCGATGGTGTCGTTCATGCAGCTGGACACCCCCGCGTCGCCGGGGTCGGTCGGCCGAAACGCCCCGAACGTCGAGTGCAAGATCATCGACGTTGTGACCGGGGAAGAGCTGGGGCGCGACCAAAGGGGCGAGATCCTCATTCGTGGACCCCACGTGATGAAGGGATATCTCAACGCCGACGAGGCGACGAGAGCCGTTCTCGAGGTGGACGGATTTCTGCACACCGGGGACCTTGGATATGTCGACGAGGACGGAGAGCTTTTCATCGTCGACCGCATCAAGGAACTCATCAAATACAAGGGACAGCAGGTGTCCCCGGTCGAACTCGAAGCCGTCCTCATGTCACACCCGAAAGTCGCCGACGCGGCGGTGATCGGAGTCCCGGACGAAGAGGCCAGTGAGATTCCCAAGGGCTTCGTGGTCGCGACCGAACCGGTGACACCAGAAGAGATTTTGGCGTACGTCGCGGAGCGTGTCGCGCCGTACAAGAAGATCCGCCAGCTGGAGTTCATCGATCAGATTCCCCGCACGCCGGTCGGCAAGATAGAACGTCGCACCCTCAAACAGCGGGAGTGCGGTCCCCAATGACAGTCGCGCGCCGCGCGGCACGGCGAGGTCGTTCCTCGACAATCCTAAGGAGATGTGATGGATCTTCCCCAAGTTGTCTCCAGAGAAGAGTGGCTGGTGGCCCGCAAGGCTCTGCTCGAGAAGGAGAAGGAGGTCACCCACGCGCGTGATGTGATCGCCGCGGAACGCCGCAAGCTGCCGATGGTCAAGGTTGAGAAGGACTATCTGTTTGAAGGTCCGAACGGGCCGCTGACGTTTCTCGACATGTTCGAAGGGCGGCGGCAACTCATCGTTCGACACTTCATGTACGCTCCGGACGCCGATGAGGGCTGCATCGGCTGTTCGATGCAGGCCGACAGTGTTGGCGAGCTCGCACACATGTGGGCACGCGACACGACGTTCGCGATGGTGTCCCGTGCTCCGCTGGCGAAGTTTGCGCCCTTCAAGGAGCGCATGGGTTGGAAGATCCCGTGGTATTCGTCATTCGGCAGCGATTTCAACTACGACTTCGAGGTCACCACGGAGATGGGCGAGTCGCCCGGCGTGAGCGCGTTCATCCGGGACGGCGATGTGGCGTTCCATACCTACTCGGTCTTCGATCGCGGTGGGGACATCTTCAAGAACTTCTACAACTACTTGGAGATCACCGCATTGGGGCGTCAGGAGGAGGAGCTCGAGCACCCGTGGGACTGGTGGCGTCACAAGGACCGCTATGACGTCGAGGATGCCGCCGCTCCCGGCGAGAACTGGTGGACCGGAACGAGGTTCAAGTCATAACAGTCGCATTCGATTCGGACTCCGGCTCCGGCCCGACGCGATGGTGGCGCCGGGGCGGAGCCGGAGTTGTGTCGTGCCGGAAACGCATATCGAACCCATACAATGAAATCGACTTATCGTGATCTGGAAAACAATGAACTGGAGGATCCATGAGTGACCTGTCCGGCAGAACGACGATCGTCGTCGGCGCGAGCCGCGGCCTGGGCCGTGGGATCGCCATCGCCTTCGCCGAGGCCGGGGCGCCGGTGGTCGCGGTGTCCCGCACCGCGGCGACGTTTCCCGAGTCGGCCTATGGCGCCGGCGGCATCCAGTCGGAGCTTGCCGATGCCGGCGACCCCACGGTCGCCGGCAGCCTTCTCGACCGCTATGAACCGCAGACCGTGCTGCTGGTGGCGGGCGCGAACCCGCACATGCGACCGTTGCAACAGCAGACCTGGGAGACGTTCTCCGTCAATTGGCAGTCCGATGTGCGGATCGCGTTCCACTGGTTGCGCGAGGCCCTGCTCAAGCCCCTGCAGCCCGGCAGCAGGGTCGTCGTGGTCAGCAGCGGTGCCGCGCTGGCCGGGTCACCACTGAGCGGCGGGTACGCCGGAGCAAAAGCGACTCAGCGTTTCATCACAGGATATGCCCACGAAGAGGCGAAGCTCGCAGGCCTGGACATCACCTTCACCACGGTATTGCCCCGCATCACCCCCCTGACCGAACTCGGCCGTTCGGCGGCCCGGGCCTATGCCAACCGCAGCGGCCAGTCCGAAGAGGAATATCTCTCGCAGATGGGGCCGATGCTCACTCCGGAACTGGCCGGCACGGCACTGGTCGATCTCGTGCGGGCGGACGCGGACACGGTCGCTCCGGGCTATCTGCTGACCGGGGCGGGGCTGCGGACGATGCCCTGACTCGCCCTCACACAGGCGGCGCGGGAAGCGACAGAGTTGTAGTCGTTCCCCGCGCCGCGCTCTTCGATGGTGGCCGAAATGCCTGAGCGCCCCGCGGAGAATCCGCGGGGCGCTCAGGCATTCGACGTCAGGAGGTCACTCGTTGCGCAGCCAGTCGGCCAACCGTTCGCCGATCATGATCGAGGTGAGGTTGGTGTTGCAGTTGACGATCGATGGCATGACCGAGGCGTCGCAGACATAGAGTCCGTCGATTCCGTGCACCCGCAGTCGTTCGTCGACGACCGCGCCTGAGTCGTCGGCCGTGCCCATCCTCGCCGTTCCGACCGGGTGGTATCCACTGTCGAGGCTCAACCGGACATAGTGGCGCAGCATCTCGTCTTCGTCGACCATCTCATCACTGAGCACGATGGACCGTTCGCCGAGATCCTGTATTCCGGCGGTCTGCATGAGTCGCCAGCTGGTGCGAACCGCGTCGACCAGTGTCTGCACGTCGCGTTCGGTGGCCAGGAAGTTCAGGTCGATGTCCGGCTGCACATTGGGGTCGGCGGAGGAGAGCATGAGTCGCCCGCGCGACTCCGGGCGTTGGTGCACGATCATGACGCCAAAGATGACTTTGGCCGCGGCCAGCATCTGCAGCTCGGGGAAGAGCGTCAGGTCGAAGTGATTGATCATGTAGAACTGGAGGTCGTTGAATTCGCTCGACCCGGGAGCTGTGGTTCGCACGATCGTCTGCAGGAAGGAGTCCCTCGGGTCGAAGGTGCCGTCCTTGGGGACCATGAACGCCCCCGTCCTCGGGTGGTCGATGAGGTCGGCGCCGACCCCAGCGCGGTCAAGCACGACCTCGATGCCGAGTCGACGCAGATCCTCGGCTGGCCCGATGCCCGAACGCAGAAGAATGGCGGGCGAGTTGACCGCCCCGGCGGAGAGAACGACCGTGTTCGCCCGAACCTCCTCGGTTCCGCCACCAGATGTGGTCACTTCCACGCCGCAAGCCCGGGTGCCGGCGAAGAGCACCCGGTTGACCTGGGTCCCCGAGCGGATCTCCAGGTTCGGGCGCTGCCGTGCGGCAGGCAGATACCCCATCGCGGTGGACCACCGGGTCTCGGTGTCCCGTCGGGTCATCGGGATCGGACCGACCCCGCTCGCCTGCGGGTGATTGTGGTCGGAAACATCGGGATAACCGGCCTTGAGACACGCGTCGTGAAACGAGTGCTGCACCGGGGCCAGCTCGTCGGACTTCCACCGGCGGATCGGAATGGGACCACCCCGGCCGTGGAACTCGTTGTCGAAGTCCTGGTCATCCTCGAGACGTGTGAAGAACGGCAGAACCTCATCCCAAGCCCACGCCGGATTGCCCATCGACGCCCACTCGTCGAAGTTCTCAGGTGTGCCACGAAGGGCGATGGTGGCGCCCACGGCGGAGGACCCGCCAGTCACCTTGCCTCGCGGGAATATGATCCGGCGGCGGTCGGTGATCTCGGCCTTGTAGTGCCAGTCATGACGGTCCATCGACATGGCACTGCCGTCGAGCAGGTCCTTGGGGGTTTCGGCGATCGAGGCGAAGTCGGGCCCCGCCTCCAACAACAGAATCCGCAATCTCGGGTCTTCGCTCAGGCGTGCCGCCAATGCGGCGCCAGCGGAACCGGACCCGACCACGATGTAGTCAAACTTGTGCGTCATTCGGCGTCCTTTGTCAACGTGAGAGGATGGCGTTCCTGTGAACGGGTTTCGCAGAAGTGGATGCGCGTGCCGTGTGTGGACTGAGAGTCCGACCCCCACCAGGATCACATTCACCAATTCCTGTTTTCTTCTCCACCGTTGCCCAGCGCGTGCCTCGGCATGTGCCACATTGGACTCGCGGTCGGCGAGTGTGTGCCGCCGCTCCCCAGACCGCGAGCGGGCGAAGATGGGTCAAAATACAGACATTGACGATGTACGTTCTCGTTGGAGTGCCCGTGTGCCGGATCCCAGACACGATTGGGCAATCGTGAGGAGTTCCAGACTCCGCTGAGCCGGTAAGTTACGGCGATGTTCTTCCGCCATCCGAAGGGAGCGAACGTGGCGAACGACGTCTCAGCGACGATTGACCTTTCCGGTTCCGGAAAAGGAAGCATCCTCGCGCGACTCAACGGAGTGCATCACCGGCAGGCACTCAACGCGTTTATGGTCATTGTGCTGGCACACTGGGCCGAGCACCTGGTCCAGGCGTACCAGATCTGGGTTTTGGGTCGATCCAGGCCGACGGCACGCGGCGTGCTCGGCCAGTTCTTCCCCTGGCTGGTCTCGTCCGAGTGGCTGCACTATGGGTATGCGATCGTGATGCTCATCCTGCTCTTCCTGCTGCGCCCAGCTTTCCGAGGGCGGTCTCGCGGTTGGTGGACGCTCGCGCTGGTTCTTCAGTTCTGGCATCACATCGAACACTTCCTTCTGTTGCTGCAGGCGCAGACGGGCACACCCTACTTTGGACAGAAGGCGCCCGTCAGCATTCTTCAACTGATATTGCCCCGAGTGGAGCTGCACCTGTTCTACAACTCCATTGTCTTCATCCCGATGGTGATCGCGATGTATCTACATCTGCGTCCGACTGCACAGGAGGAGGAGCACATGGCGTGCGGGTGTTCTGGGCGAGCGGCGGCACACTCGTTGGCGCGGCATGCCGTCTGACGCGGGTCGGCCGGCGGTGTTCCGGGCGAGGACTCTCGCTTTGACGGCGGCAATGGTGGTGATTGTTGTGGGGACTGCGTTCGCGATCGGTGCCGGCCGGCCGAACTCCGCGCTGGAGGCGGCTGCTCCGGCCGCGGGTGCCGCGTTGGCCGTAGCCCCGGCCGAGGTCGCGCTGACGTTCAGCGACGACGTGCGGCCGGCGTCGTCACATGCCAGCGTCACCAACGCCGCCGGCGCCGAGGTCGCCGACGGCGATGTCCGTCACCCCACGTCCCGACGAATGGTGATCCCGGTGCGCATCGCGGAGGCGGGTGAGGTCACCGTCAGCTATCACGTGGCCTTCACGGACGGCACCGTGCTCGTCGGTGCACACCAGTTCAGTGTGGGGATCGGGGTCGCGCCTCTCCGTTCCGCTGGCGCGCAGGGTTCGGTGGGCGCCCCACACGAGCACGGGGTCGATGATCTGAGCGCGGCGCTGCTGGCGCTCGATGGCGCGGTGCTGTTCGGCGCTCTCGCGCTGCTGTGGTTGCGGCCGCGTCGACGCTGAGGTGCACGGAGTGACGGGTGGTGCCGGTGGCGATTCGCCGGCACCACCCGCGTCCTGTGTGGACC
The DNA here is from genome assembly GCA_963736695.1 of uncultured Actinomycetota bacterium. Taxonomy (GTDB): domain Bacteria; phylum Actinomycetota; class Actinomycetes; order Mycobacteriales; family Micromonosporaceae; genus CAVTPU01. The sequence continues at coordinate 283,498 of CAVTPU010000001.1, read as the reverse complement.
GTGTGGTGAAGACATCCGATCAGGGGATCGGAAAGAACGCGCGGACGAATCGCTCGAACATGCGATCGCCGATCGTCCATCGCATGCGTGGCAGCAGACGTGACGGCATTCCGATGCGATAGCGGATGCGGGGGTTGGGGCTGGTGACGGCCTTTTCGATGACCTGTGCGACCTGCTCGGCCCGAACCGCGATCCGGCCCCGCAGCGGCGGATGATCGCTGAGTCGGTAGGCTTGGTGCCATTCGACGAAGTGGTCCCAGAAGTCCTGATAGAGCGCCGGGTCGCCCTGGGAGTTCATTCCGAGATCGGCGACGCTGTCCGGGACGAATCCACCAAGGATCGGCGAGGGTTCGATCAGCACAACTTTGATATCGAAGCGGGCCACTTCGTGGCGAAGGGAGTCGCCGATCGCCTCCAACGCGTGCTTGGTGGCCTGGTAGTAGCCCCGTCCAGGAGTGGCGAACTGCCCGAAGATCGACGACATAAGGACGATCCGCCCACCACCCTGCTCCCGCATGCCGGGCAGAACGAGCTGGGTGAGACGACTCAGCCCGAAGACGTTGGTCTCGAACTGGAGTCGCACATCACTCATGGGAGTCTCGCCGATCGTCCCATTAAGACTGTAGGCGGCGTTGTTGATGAGCGTGCCGACCGCTCCATGCTCGTCGGCGATTCGCTCGACTGCCGCGACCATCGACTTCTCATCCGTCACGTCCAGGCGCAACACCGTGATGCCCTCTGCGGCCAGGTCGGCGAGTGCGTCGACGTTTCGGCCCGTGGCGTAGACCGGCCAGCCGGCCCGGTGGAGGCGCAGCGCGGCCGCACGCCCCGACCCGGATGACATGCCCGTGCCCGATGATGCTCCGGTCAAAAGGATCGCGCGAGATCGTGTCACTTGTGGACTCCTTCCGCCGGATCGGGTCAGCGGTCGCCGTGCCGGGCGACGCGGCTACGTTCGGTGGAGCCACCCAGGCCGGTCGCGTCCACCAGTCGGTTGATGAACGCGAACAGACTGGCACAGAAGACCGCTTCGAGCGTCTCCTCCTCGCTCCATCCGGCGGCGGCGACTTCCGCCCAGTCGCCGTCCGTGATCTTGTAGGCGCCTGTGCTCACCTTCGTTACCAGTCGCATGAGCGGCATGGTGCGGTCGTCGACCGGCAGTTCGTCGACGCTCTCGGCCTCCGACACCGCATCCAGGAGCTCGTCACTTCCGCCGAACTGGCTCAGGAAATAGCTGTGAGTCCCGACGCAATAGGGACAGCCGTTGAGCTTCGAGGTCCACGCTGAGATCAGCTCCGTGAGATGTCGAGGAAGCGTGGTTTCGGTGAATATTCCTGCGTACCCTGCCACGACGACCTCGAGCAGTCGGGGTCTGGTTGAGGTGAGCCGGAACATGTCCGGCACGAAGGGAAGGCCGGTCGTCGCCTTGATTTCCTTGTAAAGCTCGGCGACTCGACCCTCGGCGTTCTCCTCGTCAACGAGCGGAACCCTGATTCCCGGTTGTCTCGTCGTTTCCATATGGCTGCTCCTCAGTGGGTGGACCATGCCTGCGCTGACACAGCGGCCAGCATCCATAGTGGATGAAAGCGCTGGCTCATGATGGCATGTCGTCAGTCCCGCGATGCTCTCTCAGATTGCCCGGTGCCCCTGACGCACCCGGGCGCCGCATGGGTGTCCTGAGACCGTCGCGTGAGAACTGGCGCTAGCCAACTTATCGCCTCCCATCGTCAGCAAGCGGCCGATTCCGTGGAAAGCGGTCGACTTATTCATTTTGGGCACGTTGCTAAATGTTGACCGACAGCGTGTTGAAGGATCTCGATGAGTGCTATGGTCTCAACTCAGCGAGTTCACGTCTGACGACAGAGTGTGAGTGCGGCCCGATCGATGCCGGGCCGCACTCCTATGGATAGACACGCCGCGCGCGGCGCGTCTATCCAGCCACCCAGCGCATCGAACGCATGTTTCGCAGCAGCTCCGGGGCGGGATCCCGCTTGCCATAGTCGGCGAGGCTCCGTCCTGATCCGGGCTATTTCGCCATCATTGTGGCCAGCTCGGCATCGAGCGCACCGTCGAATAGACGGAAACATCGTCGCCGGCCCATATTAACGTGAATGGAGATGACTCGCTGTGCAGAAGGCTGTTGAACGTGCGATCTCGATCATGTGGGATCGCTACAGTGAACCGCTCTCACTCGACGCCATGGCGGACTCCGCCTTTCTCAGCCGATTCTACTTTTCCAGACTCTTTCGATCGACCACCGGCACGTCGCCGGGCCGTTTTTTGACAGCGATTCGGCTCTATCGGGCTAAAAACATGTTGTTGGAGACGGATATGAGCGTCACCGACATCGCGTATGGCGTTGGTTACAACAGTCTCGGAACGTTCATCAGCCGTTTCACCAGAAGCGTCGGCATTTCGCCGGCTCGCTATCGGTGGTTCGCCGAACATGGGATTCCCCAGTTGCCTCGACATCCTCCGACGGAGACGCGACGCTCGGCCACGATAGCGGGCTTCCTTGAGTTACCGCCCGTCGAAGGGCCGGTCAAGGTCTATGTTGGAGTCTTCGACAGTCCTATCGTGCAAGGACTTCCTGCGTCGTGCGACATCCTGAGCACATCCGGCAACTTCGTGCTGCGCGATGTGCCTGAGGGCGAATGGTATCTGCGTGCCGCCGCGATCGCTCTCGACGCCTCCTCCCCGCGGGCCGCTCGAGGCCCGGTGGCTGTCGGGTCGCACGATCCGGTCACGGTGGTGTCGGGCGACAGCCTCAGCATCGACATCAGCCTGCACCCCGCCGGCATCTTCGACCTGCCGATTCTGGTCGCGTTGCCCGAGCTCGACAATCAAGCCCCCTGCGGCCACGATCGTCACGGTCGCGGCCGGGTGCAACGTCGCCCGGCCGCGGGGCCGCGAGTGCTTTATGGAGCCAGATAGTTGGCGAGCACTACTGTGGGTCAGGCCGCCGTGTGTCGGCGTCGGCGGCATGACCGCACTGCCGGGCCGACAGACGCCCGGTGGCCGCGAGCCATCGAATCGTGTCGCCGAGAGTCTCGGCGAGGGGTCGCGGGGTGAGCCCCAGCGGAGCCGGTCCTTCCGGTCGAGCGTCGCAGGCGCAGACATAGCACGCGCCATACTCGGCCGGGATATGCCATGGCCACACGCGTTGCGCGAGACCGGTCACCGCGGCGAACGGCAACATGAGTCTCGCGGGAAGGAACAGCGTGGGCAACGGTCGCCCGGTCACCGCGCGAATGGCGTTGACATAGGTTCGCGTGCTGAGATTGTGCCCAGGGCCGAAGTGTCGGTCGAAGCCACCCATCGGGGCGTCAATCAGCGAGGCATGCATGGTCGCCGTGTCTCGCACGTCACCTATCGGAAACCCGCCGCTCGGCCACACCGGCATGAGCCCGCGCAGCACGTTGCGTAGTCGACTGTTCTGATCGCCGAGTTTGGGATCATTCGGCCCGAGCAGCGCGGGCGGATACGTAATGCAGACCGGAGCCCCGTCGCGTTGGTGGTCGCGGGCGATCGCTTCGGCGGCAGCCTTGCTTGCCAAGTATGTCTCGCGAGCGGACCCTGGCGGTGATTGCAGAGTCACCACGCCATCCGGAGTGGGCAGCATCGCGCCGAACGTCGACACATGGATGATTCGGGTCGCTGTCGACCGGCGGGCTGCGGCGAGCACCACTTCGGTGCCGCGAACGTTGGCCCGTCGGGTGTCCACCCGGCGTCGGGTGTCGAAGGAATAGACGCCGGCGGCATGCACGAGGGCATCGGTGCTCCGCATTGCCCGGCCCACCGCCACCGGATCGGTGATGTCGCCCAGCGCGACCTCGATTGCGTCGCTGGAGACGCCCAACGGGGTCAACGCGCGTTCGACGGCGACGGGATCACGGGCGAGGACTCTCACCCGCAATCCCTTCGCCGTGATGGCGGCGACGGTGTGGGCTCCGACGAGCCCCGTCGCTCCTGTCACCAGAACCAACATTCCACTCTCCTTGTCGGTCGGCGCACTGTCAATGCCCGCGCGCGTCGGCAACCCGCCACCCCCGCTGAGCGCCGCTGGGCCGTCAGATCGTGCCTCGTCTGGGCGCCGGACGCATCTTCGAGCGTGCCCTTTAGCTCCGGATGGTGGGCGACGGCGCGGGTCGACCGTGCGAGACGAGGGTGAGCAACGCGGGAGTGGTGGGGTGGTGTCGGCCACGGGAAGAATCGGAGGTATTGGTATCTCCAATGTGGATGAATAGGAGAGTCAGGTGGCCAGCACCTTGCGGGCGCTCAGGCGCCGTGTCCTCACCCCCGATGTCTCAGAGACACTGGTTGCCACTCGCGGGTTCCACGACAAGGGGCCCGAGTCTCGCGCCGTTCTTGAGACAGTGGGAGCGTCCTTTCTGGCCGGTCTCGCCGCGGCGACGGGCGCCCGGCGGGCGGCCGATATCGATGCCCAGCTGGTCGAGCTGTCGCCGCGTTTTCAGGGTTTCGCCTATGAGGGTGCGGCGATGGGTGTGGCGTTAGTCGACGCGCTGTCGCCGGGCCGACCGCGCCGCGCCGCCGAGTTCATGGCTGGCGCGGGGGAGCGTCACATCTACATGGCCTATGTCGGCACCGGTTGGGCCCTCGCACGTCTGCCGCGGATGTTGTGGCGGCGGGCGAGCGTCGCCGCGACCGATCCGTTGCTGCGTTGGCTCGTTCTCGACGGTTACGGTTTCCACCAGGCATATTTCCACACCCATGAGTACGTTCTGGGCCAACGCTCAGTGGCGAATTTCTCCTGGCCGCCGGAGGGCCCGTCGTCATATGCGGCGCGGGCCATCGATCAGGGTGTCGGTCGGGCGATGTGGTTCGTCGCCGGGTCCGACCCGATGCTGGCCGCCGACATGATCGAGGAGTTCGCCCCGGCCCGGCACGAGGATCTCTTCAGCGGTGCCGGGCTCGCGGCGACCTATGCGGGCGGCAGCACGCGGGATGAGCTGCACACACTTCTGCGCCGCTCCGGTGAGCACGCGCCGTTCGTGGCTCAGGCCAGCGCCTTCGCCGCGCAGGCGCGCCTTCGCGCCGGTCTGCTCGTCCCGCATACGGACATGGCGACGCGTGTCTTCTGCGGCATGAGCGCGGTCGACGCGGCTCGGATCACCGACGAGTCGATCCCCACTGGTGTGTCCGCATCGGGCGAGCCGGCATACGCGTTGTGGCGGCGGACGGTGGCGGAGCGGTTCCGAGCTGCGATGAGAGCGGCGCGGTGACCGCCGTGGCGAGTGGGAAGGCGGTTTCCCCGCCCGGGCCGTCATCGTGGACGGCCCCCGGGCTGCTCGCGAGGATGGCCCGTGATCGACTGGCGGTGATGCGTGGTTTGTCGGCCCGTTACGGCGACGCCGTGCGGATGCCGCTCGGCCCAAAGACACTCTACTTTTTCAATCACCCTGACCATGCGAAGCATGTGCTCACGGAGAATCCGGGCAACTATCACAAAGGCATCGGGCTCGTGCACGCTCGACGTACCCTCGGTGATGGGTTGTTGACCAGCGAGGGAGAGCTCTGGACGAAGCAGCGTAAGGCCATCCAACCGGTCTTCGCGGCGCGGCGTATCGCCGAGCAGGCCGACGCCGTGGCACAGGAGGCGGTTCGTTTCGCCGATCGACTGCGGGCGATGGTCGGGGTTGGACCGGTGGACATCCGCACGGAGATGACCGAACTCACCCTCGGGGTGCTCGGTCGGGTCCTGCTCGACGCGGACGTCAGCGAGTTCGGCGAGCTGGGCGCGGCGTTCGAGGCGGTTCAGGATCAGGCCATCTTTGAAATGATGTCACTGGGTGCCGTGCCGACCTGGCTGCCGTTGCCGAGGCAGGTGCGCTTCCGTCGGGCCCGGGCGCAGCTGCAGGACGTCGTCGATCGGTTGGTCGAGCATCGCCGGTCGCAGCCGGGCGGCACCGAGGGGCGCGACGACGTCGTATCCCGACTGATCGAGTCGACGAGTCGAGAAGACGATCCGCGGGTGGGACGGCAGCGCATGCGCGACGAGCTCGTCACCGTTTTGCTCGCCGGGCACGAGACCACAGCCAGCACGTTGACGTGGGCGTTCTATCTTCTCGATCGGAATCCGTTGGTGTGGCGTGAGGTTCACGAGGAAGCGGTTGAGGTTCTCGGTGACCGGACGCCGGAATACGCGGACCTGCACCGGCTGCGTTACACCGCCATGGTCGTCGATGAGGTGATGCGGCTGTATCCGCCGGTGTGGTTGCTGCCCCGGATCGCGCAGCACGATGACGTCGTCGGCGGCTATCACGTGCCGGCCGGCGCCGACCTTGTGTTGTGCCCCTATACGTTGCACAGGCACCCGGATTTCTGGCCGGACCCGGACCGGTTCGACCCGATGAGGTTTCACCCCGACCGTCCCGTGGACCGTCCACGCTATGCCTTCATTCCCTTCGGAGCCGGCCCGCGCTTCTGTGTCGGAAACAATCTCGGTTTGATGGAAGCGGTGTTCGTGCTCGCCTGCGTGGCCCGTGGCTCGCGGCTGTCGGTGCGACCGGGCTATCGCGTGGTGCCTGAGCCGATGCTCACGCTGCGGGTCCGCGGCGGCCTGCCGATGGACGTGCGCGAGGTCTGAACACGACGACGCCGGCTGGGAGCGCGAATCCCAGCCGGCGTCGTCGTGTCGTCTAGACCCGGCCGGTGAGGTCGGCGAATCGTCCAGTGTGGAAGATGAGCGCGTCGTGTGTGCCGCCGCGCCCGATCCCCAACACCGAGCCGAGGAAGATGGAGTGGTCGCCGCCGTCGTAGACGGCGGCGAGTTTGCACTCCACCCAGGCCAGGCAGCCGGCGATCACGGGTGCGCCGGTGAGGGCCCCCGGTTGGTTGGGCACCGTGTCGAATTCTCGCTTGTCGCGGGGCCGTGCCGGATTGGCGAAGTATCTCGCCAGTTCTTCCTGCCCGGCGGCGAGGATCGACACCACGAAGGTGCCGTGGGTGAGAACCGCGTCGTGCATGACCGCGGTGCGTTTGACGCACACCAGCACCATCGCCGGATCCAATGACACGGACGTGAACGCGTTGGCGGTCATGCCCTGCGGGATGTCCTTGCCCGAGGTCACCACGGTGACGCCGGTGGCGAACATGCCCATCACCGCGCGCAGCTCGTTGTGGGCGCCGGTGGTCGGCCCCGCCGACGCCCTGTCGGGCGCCGGCCGCTGGTCGGTGCTGGTCATCGTCAGGCCTCCTGGACGGTTTCGAGCACCGGCCGAGCCCTGTGGTCGGGGTGCCCGGCGGTGGCGTAGCGACCCAGCGCCGTTCGCAACGCCTCCGGCACCCGGGTCGGCCGCGTGTCGGTGTTCGGGCCCCGCATGCAGGCGATGCGTTGACGCCCACGGGCGACGAGCTCCTCGAGACCGTCTCTGACACGCACGTAGTCGAAGGCGAAACCGATCTGGGTCTGGGTGAGGTCCTCCAACCGCATCCGGATGGACAGTTCGTCGAAGGCGGTGATCTCGGTGAAGAACTCACATTCGCATTTGAGGGTGAACAGCTTCAGGTCGTCCCGGATGTCGGCGAGCACGCCGGGGGCGTGGTCGCGCAGGAACATCTCCCGACACCGACCTTGCCATCGCATGTAGTTGACGTAGTAGACGTTTCCGACGAGGTTGGTCTCTTCGAATCCCACCAGATGCCGGTATTCGTAGTAAGCCTGCATGACTCACCTGTTCCCTTCGGCCATCATCGTGAACACCACCGGATCGTCGATGCCCTGCAGCGAGGTGACGAACGACGCGATCCTGGCCCCTCCCGATCGCAGCGCCACCCAACGACCCGACTCCTGGGTCTCGGCGAACAGTTCGACGTGGGCGTGCCCGTTCTTACGCAGGCATTCGGTCGCGCCCCAGACGCGGGTCGCCGCGACCGCCAGCTCCTCGCCCTGTTCGCGGGCGAGCAAGGTGGCCAGGGCGAATCCGTGCTGTCCGAGCAGGCCCTGCCAGTCTTCTTCCGTGCGTGACGCTGCCACTTCGATGTCACATCCGACCGCGGTCGGGCCGGCGACCACGAAGGTCACCCCGGCGCCGTGCGAGGCCGAGATCTGCGTGTCTTTATCCACTTCGGGCCGTCCGTCGGCGCGATAGCGGACCTCCGTTTCGGCGCCGATGGCCCAGCTCAGGGCCTTTTGGGTCTGTTCCCGGCGGGCCTGCGTTCCGGTCGAGTCCGGGTCGTCGGGTCGCACCACGCAGCGCAGCCCGACCGGCAGGTGAGTGCCGACGCGTCGCTCCAGATATGGCCCGACCAGCGCCGGCAGCCATGGGCCGGAACCGTCCTTTTTCCGTACGGCGTGCAGGCGCAGCCCGATCCACCGTTCGACGAGGTTGCCGCTTTCGTCGCAGACATCCACGTCGTATACGTAAGTGTCGCCCTGGCGTAGTCGTTCGACCGCGTGGATCGTCACGGATTCCAGGGTGCTCGCGACTTTCGGGTCGGCGAGATGGAGCCGCTCGATCGCGCCGGGCAGCAGGGTCGCGTCCGGCACGCAGCACTGCAGCGCGTGCATCACGGCGTCCCGGGTGCCCGGGTCGCCGAGAACCAGTTCACCCGGGCGGAACCGGGCGAACCACGGGTCGGTCGACCGGTTGGACACCCGGGCCACACAGCTGGTCGCTGAGAGGTCCAGATAGCTCATGAGGCGTTGGAAACGCCGTCCCTGGAACAGCACCGGGCCATAGAGTTCGCGGCCCGGATCGATGGGAAGCGGTGCGGTTTCGCCCGTCGGCAGATAGGTCCGGAACCGGGCGGGTGGTTCGTATCGCAACCGGGCCCGGAAGTGGTCGGCCTGGAAACCGGTGTCGCCGCTGCGGATCACCGCGTCGACGACCCCGTCGGTCACCGCGAGGACGGCGATCCTGATCGTCGTCGCGCCGCCGGGCGGAACCACGATGGGACGCAGGAGTTCGACGTTGTCCAGGACCGGCGCGTCGGTGCGCCCGGTGAGCGCCGCGGCGGCTTGGGCCATGGCCTCCATGCCCAGCACCGCGGGCAACAACAGATCGCCGTCGAGCAGGTGGTCGAGCAGATAGAGGTCGTCGTCGGCCGTCAGGTCGGCGTCGACGACGAGCTCGACGCCCGGATAGTGCACCTGCGGTCGGTCGACGAAGCGCAGCAACGGAAGCTCGCGCCGCTCCAATGTGATCGTCGGAAGACCATCTGATCGGCCCATCACCACCAGGGTCTGCGGCGCCGATGGACTCGCTAGGACCTCCTTCATCATCGCGATGCCGGCCTCGACGGGGATCGGCGCGATGCCGTCACGGGTCAGTGCCTCCAACACCCCGAGCCGTTCGCCCATGCCGGCTCCGGACCAGACCGACCACTCCAGAGCGATGGTGCGAATGTTCGGATGCCGTTCGCCGATCTCGCGGGTGAGGTCGGTCATCCAGTCGTTGGCTGTCGCGTAGTGTCCTTCACCGCGCAGCCCCGCCCGGCCGATGATGCTGCCGAACGTGATGAGCAGGCGCAGGCTGTGCGGGTCGGTGGCGGCCAACACCGCTTCCAGCCCGTCGATCTTCGGAGCGATCGTGCGACGGAACGTGTCCTCATCGAGATTTACCAGCGCCGTCGGCTCGTTGCGGCCCGCGCCGTGGAGGACTCCGGTGACCTGTCCGAGCGACTGCGTGATCTCGGCGACCGCGGCTGTGACTTCGTCGAGTGCGGTGATGTCGGCACGGGCGTAGTGGAAGCGCACCCCGGCGGCGGAGAACCGGTCGAGGTTGGCGGCCAGTTCAACGTCGCTGCCTGGCTCCGACCGGCCGACCAGCCCGATGGCCGCGCCGGTGTCCCGGCCCAGGGCCAACGCGCACTCCGCCGTGATGCCCTTGCCGCCACCGGTGACGAGCAGCACGTCGGCGTCGTCGAGCCCGGCGTCCCCGTTCGGCGTCAACGTCACCGGCCGCAACACCGGAACGTATCGACCCCCGTCGGCGTCGTAGTGGACCTCGCTGAAACCGGTGGTCGCGGCGACGTCGGCGACGATCGCCGACACGGTCGAGGCCACCGTGGTGTCGGACGGGTCTTCGGCGAGGGGCATGGTCACCACGGTCGTGGTGACCTCCGGGTGCTCCTGATGGAGCGTCTTGGCCAGACCAGCCGCGCCACGGCGGTCGCCGACCGCGACGAACCGCACGGCGGAACCCTGCGACAGCGCGGCGCGAACGGAACTCAGCATCACCGAGATGTGGTCGGCCCGCCCGTCACCCGGCAGGCACAACAGCACGCCGCCGCCCACTCGGGCCTGCTGCAACGCCCGGCGTAGCCGCTCACCGAACGGATTGTCGCCAGCGGCGAACAGTTGCCAGCCACCCTCGACGGGACCTCCCGCCCGGTCCCCGACGTTGGTGGGCACCAGGTCAACCGCGAACCCACGAACCCACGGCGCGACGCCCGCCACGAACTCTCGCTCGTCAGATCCGGCCTCCGGGCCTCGGGCCGCGTCGTCGAGGATCTGCGCGATCTCCGCCACCGTGGCGGTGGCATAGCTCGACGTCAACACCGGCGCGGTCAGATTCAGCTCGCGGGCGGCTTGATTGACGATCTGACCCACGGTGATCGAACTCAGGTGCAGTTCGTCAAGGGGGCGACTGTCGGCACGCACGGCCTCCAACGGCAGCTCGGCCCGCTCGGCGGCGAGCCGCCGCAGCAGCTCGAGGCTGCCTTCGGCGCCCGTCGCCACCGTGTCGTGGGTCGGCCCCGACGCCGACGTCGGTTCCGGCACCGGTCCGGCGTCCGCGGGGCGGGCGACCGCGAAGTCGCCCACCGGAGCCGATTCGGCCGGACTGGCGAAGAACTTCAACGGCCGCCCCGGCTCCATCGGCCGTACGAAACGGTCCTGGAACAGTGCCGCGTGATTGAGCGTCGAACCGAGAACATAGGCCATGCCCACCGCCGTGAGCAGCCCCGAGAGCGACTGGCCGTCGGTCTCCAGGGAGATCGTCGGCACCTGCGGCGCGATATCGGCGGCCAGACCGCGCAGGACGCGCCCCGGCCCGACCTCGAGCATCAGGTCGACGCGCTCCGCCAACCGGCTCACCGCCTGGGAGAAATGGACCGGCTCAAGCACCTGTCGTTGCATCAGGTCGACGAGGTCGGCGCCGGCTGGCAGCGCGTCACCGGTGACTGTCGAGAACATGGTGCGTGACAGCGGAGCGAAGGACTGGTCGCGCAGGTGGGCGCCGAACGCCACCGCGGCCGGGGCGACCGCCTCGGAATGGAAGGCGTGCGACACGGCGATTCGGGCGCAATAGAGCCCCTGCCGCACGGCTCGCGCGCTGACCAGCTCGACCGCCGAGACAGGCCCGGACACGACGGTCTGCGTCGGACTGTTGAAACCGGCGATGACGGCAGAGGTTCCAACCAACAGCGGCGCCACGGTGTCGGCGGACGCCGAGATGCTGACCATCGTCCCGTCGCCGGCGCTCGCGTTGGCCATGATGCGCCCCCGTGCCGTCGCCGTTGCCAGCAAAGTGGTCTCGTCCATCGCCCCGGCCCAGTGCAGTGCGGTGAGCTCGCCGAGGCTGTGCCCCACCGCTCCGCTCGCCTCGATGCCCAGCATGTCGAGCACTCGCAGCCCGGCGACCGACGCCGTGACGATGCGCGGCTGGGCGACGGCGGTGGCCACCAGGTCCGCGCCGGCCGGTGGTTGATTGGCCGAATACAGCTCGTCGACTTCTTCGAACCGGCGACGCAAAGCCCCACCGTCGGCTCGACGCCCGGCGCCTTGACCGGGGAAGAGGAACCCGATGCGGGGGGCGGCGCCACGCGCCCCCACGAACACCCCGCCCGTCGCGTCGGTCATCGAGTGCTCGCCGCGCTCGAGCAGCTCCACGACTCGGGCGATTCGTTGCCGCGCTTCCTCTGGTGTCGAGGCGAGCACAGCTGCTCGTACGGGACGGTCGGCCAACTGGTCGGCGAGGGTCGCGGCGAGGTCGGAGAGCTCGGCGAAGGAGAGCCTGCCCGCCCACGGCCCCAGCTCCGACAGTCGGGCGCGCAGGTCGTCAGTCGTGCGGGCATCGAACATGAGAAGCTCGACGTCCTGTCGAGACCGGACCAGCGCGACGGTGGCCGGCCCCAGCCGGGTTCTGCGACTCACCTCGGCGCTGTCCACGATGATGTGGGCGTTGATGCCGCCGAAACCCATGGAGGAGACAGCGGCGCGCACCGGCTTGTCGGACGGCCACAGTTCGGCGCTGGCCGGAACCCGCAGGGCCGGACGTTCGCCCTCGAGTTCCGGGTGGGTGTCGACGTGGCCGGTGGCGGGGGGGATGACCTGTTGACGGACGGCGAGGATCGCCTTGAGCAGGCCGGCGACCCCGGCTGCGGCCTTGGTGTGGCCGATGTTGCCCTTCACCGTGCTGATGACCGCCGGTTCGCTGTCGGGGTCGGCAGCCCGGCGGGCTTCGCTGAAGGCCCGCAGCTCGGTGGCGTCTCCGACGGCGGTTCCGGTGCCATGCCCCTCCAGATATGAGACCGTGTCGATGCCGAACCCGGCCCGATCGTAGGCCCGTCGGATCGCCAGCCGGTGGCCCTCGGCCTCGGGCCGGGTGATTCCGCCTTTGCCGTCCGAGGAGTAGCCCCAGCCGGCGATGACGGCGTGACGGCGCAGACCTTGGGCCACGGCGTCCTCGTCGCGCATGAGGACGAGCATGCCGCAGCCCTCACCGGGCCAGAAACCGTTGGAGTTGCGGTCATAGACCCGCATCTGTGAGGTCGCCAGCGCGCCGGTCTTGGCGAATCCGATCACCTCGAACGGATCGATGCTCAGGTCGACTCCGCCGGCGATCGCCGCGTCGAGGTCTCCGTTCGCCAGCGCGGTGCAGGCGGTGGCGACCGACAACAGCGACGACGAGCAGGCGCCGTCGACGGTGTAGCCGCCGCCCTTGAAGTCGAAGTGGTTGCAGACGCGGCCCGCGATGGTGTTCGACAGACCGCCGGCGAGGGTGTCCTCGTCGATGGGTGGGAATGGCGCCTTATATCGGGGCTCGAGTGAGTCGAGGAACGTGCCGACCTCGTGGTCCTCCCAGCCGCGTTCGCGCAGCGCGGCGCCGACGGTTCGTCGGACGTAGGGCCAGCGCAGCCGCAGCAGATTGGCCCGGCTGAATTCGCCGGTGAGGGTGTTGCCGATGACGACTCCGGTGGAGATCCGGGGGAGTCCGTCGCCGTTGGTGAAGCCGGCGTCGGCGAGCGCTCGGGCGACCGTGTCCAGCGCCAGCCAGTGCGTCATGTCCGTCGAGCGGAAGGTGCTGCCGGCGATGCGGAAACCGACTCGGTCGAACTCGTATCCTTCGATAACGGCGGCCGTCGCCGAATAGAACCGGTCTGGTGCCGACGGATCAGGAGAATAGTAGTCCTCGTGGTTCATTCGTTCGTCGGGCAGTCGCCGAAACGCCCGGCGGCCGGTGAGCACGTTCTCCCATAGTTGGTTGGGTGAGTCCGCGTCGGGATAGCGACAGGCGATCCCGACGACGGCTATGCGTTCGCTCATGTTCGTTCCTCGCTTCATGCGGGGGCCCCCGCCGGGCGCGGGGCCGTGACGCGGGCGGTGCCCGTGGTCTGTTTGTCGGCGGCCCGGGTGCGCAGGTGCGCCACCCACCAGCCGATGCCGCGCAGCCCGCAGACCACCACAACGGCGAAGAACAGCGTATAAACGACATTGAACAACATGAGTACGCCGTAGACCATGGCGACCGACGAGCCGAAGACGAACTGGTTCATCGGTTTGACCGGGGTGGTTCCCGGATCCGAGATCATGTAGTTGGTGAACAGGACGAACGCGACGCCGGTCATCACGCCCAACGCGGAGAACAGCGCGACGTCCCAGATCCAGTGCCGTAGGAGGGCCTGAATGGCGAAGCCGCCGAGCCAACCGACGATGAGCGGGATCCGACGGGTCAACAGTGCGTTGATGACGGTTCCCGCGGTGACGATGATGATCGGAATCATGACCCGGAAATACGTGTTGGCGTTTTCGGTGAACTCGTATGGCGGGGCGATCGAGATCCACGATCCGAAACAGACCAGCGCCATGGTGATGCCGAAGTTCGACGGATTCATATAGTGGCGCATCCGCCCGTAGACCGGGGCTTGCAGGACGTGTTTGCCGGTCACGCCGATGATCACTGCGAAGGCGATCGGCAGGAACATGTCATTGGCGTAGAGAAGCATGTTGCAGGCGAGGGCTGTGATGTGCGCGGGCAGAAGAAATTCATATATGCCGCGGGCGCCGTTGCCGAGGAAGCGGGGGCTGCGTCGACGGGCCCACGAGCTGAGCATTTCGAAGGCGAATTCGGTGGCGTAGGCGACGAGGACCGCGAAGATGGGCCATAGCCACGGTTGCTCGAACCCCAGCAGCGTGTAGCCGAAGATGTTGAACACACTGATCGAAATGGCGAAGTTGCGCAGGGCCAGATATCGGCGGTCAGGCTCGGTCGGAGAGGCCGGGGCGACTGGCCCGAGTTGTGTTGTTGGAACGGTGTTGACGATCCGGGGGCGCTGGGTTGTCGTGGTCATCGGTGCGAGGCCTCCTCGACGCGGTCGGTCAGCGTGAGCGTGTGCGCGCCGGCCGTGAGCTGTTGGGTGCTGGTGTGTGGGCGTCCGTTCAGGTCGCGCCAACGCAGGTCGACTGTGGCCGGGGCGGCGTTGTCTCCAAGCCCGACGTGGACATCGAAGCCGCGTTTGCCACCATGGCCGCTGCCGCCGTCGAGCTGCGAGATCTGGGTGCGACCGTCGGCGGTGGTGACCGTGACGGTCGCACCGTAGGCGGGGGTGCACGACGTGTCCGCGTCCGTCGCACTGGTCTTCGCGTCGGTCACCGGTCGGCAGAGCCGGAGGTTGAGGTATTCGCCGCGGTTGGGCGACTCATTGGCATAGAAGGCGGGCGGTCCCCATTGTCGGGCGACTGCGAAGTCGAGCGCTCCGGTGCCGCGAGTGTCGGCGACGGCGATGCCACGAGTGGGGATAGCGACATCCAGGCCGAGCTGCGCGGTGATATTGATGAACTCGCCTTCGGTGTTGCGGGCGAAGAATGCGATCGGCTGGTCGCCTGCGACATCGTCACCGGGCTGCATGTTGGGCCACATGGCGGGGTTGGACAGCAGGTCGTCGTTGGTCATGGCCATCTCCTGAAGCCACGCCCACCGGTCGATGTCGCCAGCGACGAACCCCAGCGACTGGACGATCTCCAGATCGCCGCTGTTGCGGAAGTCGCCGAATTTGAGGTCCCAGCCCCATCCGCTCCAGGCCAGGCCCAACGGTCGGGCCTGTTGAGAGAAGGGCGCGACTCCATTGTGGAGTTTTGCGAGCATGTCCCGTTCGTTGCGGGCTTCGTTGATCCAGACGAAGTTGCTCTCTTCCAGTCCCCACGACGTGGTGATGTTGGAGACCATCATGTCGAAGCTGCCATTGTGGTCGATGTCGCCGAAGTCGACGCCCATTCCCTTGAACGATCCGTCACCCAGAACGAACGACTTCGGGGTGGTGGGTGTGCGTTGCCCGAACGCCGCAGCGAACTCGACTCGGCCAGGGGTGGAGAGGTTGTGCAGGAGATAGTCGTGGCCGAAGTCGTTGGCCACATAGAGGTCTGGCAGGCCCCGACCGGTCAGGTCGGCCGCGGCGACGGCGAGCGTCCACCCGGTGCTTTGATGGAAGGGGATCGCGTCGCGTTCGGGCACGAAGGTGACAGACGGGTGAACTCCTGATGTCGCGGAGTGCCACCGCAGCACGTGGGCTCCACCGCCGTTGGTGGCGCTGGACAACGACTCGTTCATCTCGACGTTGTCCTGCCCTTGGAGGTTGAGGACGTCGGAGTCGGGAAAGTAGTTGCCGATGACGACATCCGGGTGCCCGTCGCCGTCCAGATCACTGACCGCCGCGGCGTTGGTGTTCCACTTTGGCCCGTGGTAGCGGCCGTCGGGACTGTCCTGCGGCAGGATCTCCTGACGCTCGAAGGCGCTGTTGGACAGTGCGGTCACGTCGGCCTTGCGCAGGAACAGGATCGGCACGCGTCCCCAGTAGGTCACGAGGAGGTCCATTCGACCATCCACGTTGAAGTCACCGGGCACGCATCCCATGGGGGCCATCGTGTTGTCGACCGGCAGCGGTGCCGGATCGAGAACGAATGGGGCGAAGCGATCGACCTCCGGAGCTGTCGGCGTGTGGGTGACGACGACCTTGTCGGTGCGCACGTCCACAAAGCACATGCTGTCGGATCGACCGTGTCCGGTCAGGTCGTTGAGAGCGATGCTGGCTCCGACCGACGAGACCCATGAACGGATCTTCTGATATGACGGATTGACGTCGCGAACGGTTCTCTTCGGCAGCTGGTCATAGCCGCTGGGGTAGGCGATCGGCAGCTCGACGAAACGGTATTGTTGGGCGACCTCATCGCCGCCCGCGACCGCGACACGGTTGTCGATGATGAGAAAGAGCGAGGTCGCGAGCATAATCGCGACTATCCCGGGACTGAGCGAGCGGATGCGTTGACCCAGCACGGTTGACTCCTCACGATAGAGCCATCGGTCGAGACGTCGATGGCTGATATGGGGGCAGGTGGCAGCGCGAACCGCGGCGATTCTCCTCCTCGTGCGGGGTGCGAAAACCACGCCGGGTGGGCGAGGTCGGGTGGCGAGGTCGGCCGCCGATTCACCGTACGAGTGCCGTGCGTACGTGCGCTTCTTTCACATTGCTCCCAGCACTGTGGACAGCGACGCTCCGCCGACGGGCGCAACGGCAATATGGCGACTACGTGGCCGTCCGATGATGGCTAGCATCATCACCGGCGCCGCACGGGCGTCGCCAGGGCATCGTCCACAGTCGGCACGGTGAGCCGACTGGGTCGTCAGACAGGGAGGATCCGCAGTGTCTGTCGAAGGTTTCTGGAACGTCACGGTCGCCACACCGTTGGGCACCCGCCACACCGTGCTTGAGCTGTTCAGCGAGGACGGTGTCCTGCGCGGGATCTCCCGCGGCGAGAAAGAGCATCTCGTCTTGAACGATCTTCAGTTCGAGGACGACCGTCTGTCCTGGTATCAGTCGATCACTAAGCCCATGCGGATGAACCTCGTGTTCGACGTGGTGGTGGATGGCGACGATATGTCCGGCACCGCGCGGGGCGGTCCGATGCCGGCCGCGAAGGTCAGCGGCCACCGTGATCCGGCGGCACAACCGTCGTGACCCCGACGTGACGCGGGCCGGCGTTGACCGGGGCGCGAGCGGCTGGGTGTTCAGCGGGGGCCCGCGCCCCGGGCGCGGCGAAGCGCTCGGCGGGCACTGTCCCGGTCAAGACCGGTGGCCTGCATGAGGTCCAAGCTCGTGCTGCGGATCTGCGCCACGATCACGTTGCCGGAGAATCCGGTTCCGGCGACGTGATCACCACTGGCGCACCGGACCGCCTCGAGCAACAGACCCCTGCTTCGTACGGGTTCTCGGCCCGCGGCGAGTTCGTGGCGCAGCGCCACGACGGCGTCGGTCAGCAGGGTCATCCCCCGTGGCACTCCATCTGGCACGGGTTCGCCGTCGTCGATCGCGCTCACGCACCGGCGGAGCAGGACCCGACTGTCGCGGACCGCACGGTCGATGTAGGGCGCGGCGTCGAGATAGACGGCCAGACCCGCGCGGGATCTCCAGCGGAGAGGGGACAGGGCCACGAGTTCCCGGCCCGACACGAGACTCTCCCGAAGCCTGCCGAGGTCGGAGTCGGTGGCGCGCAGCCGCTCCAAGGCGCGGCCGGCGCCGGCCGAATCGCCGGCGGTCAGGGCCTCGGCCGCGAGGTCGAGACACTCCGCGAGCATGTTCATCACCGGGTCGGCGCATCGGCGTGTGGCACGCAGCGGATCCAACGGCAGGACGACGAGCATGACGATGAGTGCACAGCAGCCGCCGACCAACGTGTCGATGAAGCGATCATAATAGATTCCTTCGCTCGGCGGGGCCAAGGTCGCGACCAACACGGCCGAGGCCGCGGCCTGGCTGACCGCGATCCCGCTGCCGCCGAGGAAGATGGTCATGAGCATCGCGAGGATGACGACGGCGGCGATCTGCACGGACCCGACGCCGATTACCATGATCAACGCGTCGCCGACCGCGATTCCGAGTGCCACTCCGAGAACCATCTCGGCGGCCCGCCGCCACCGCTGGCCGGAGCCGGCCACGAGGACGATCGCCGCCGAGATGGGCGCGAAGAAGGGACGCGGGTGCTCGAGCACTCGAAAGGCGATGAACCATGCCGATCCGGCCGCCGCGCCGCTCTGCACGGCGAGCAGGGTGTTCGCCCGCACCCACCGCGTGCGCTCGAGCAGGCCGGACTTGACCTCGGCCGCGACCGACGTGTCGTTGGGCATGCTCTGCTCTCTCGCCCGCTGCCTGGTGCAGCGGATCAACCGGTCACGTCAGGCTATCCCGTTTGCGAAGGGGGGACGCCCCGATCGAGAGGTTGCGCAGGCACCGTACGCCGCCGTATGGTATCTCCATACGCAACCGTACGGAGGCGTCATGCGAAACGTTCAACGGCGGGCCCTCGACGTGCCCGCGGAGACCGTGGGTGTCCTGCTCGAAAGCCTCGCCAGCGACGACGACCGGCTGTGGCCGTCGGCTAACTGGCCCGCGTTGCGCATGGACAACGGACTCGAGCCCGGCTCGGCCGGCGGGCATGGCCCGATCCGCTATCGGATCGACACGCACGAGCCTGGTCGTCGCGTGCGGCTGGTCTTCGATCCGCGCTGTGGCATCGTCGGCCATCACGAGTTCCGGGTGGAGCCCGCCGGGCGCGGATCATGTGTCGTGACGCACGAAATCCACGGGCGCGCGGTCGGCCGGATGCGTCTATTGTGGCCGGTGGCGGTGCGGTGGCTACACGAGGCCCTCATGGCCGACCTGTTCGACAACGCAGAACGCCTCAGCACCGGCGCACTCCGCTCGCCGTCGAAACATTCACCATGGGTACGGCTGCTGCGGCGGGCTCTCCAGGACCGTCCACACGCGACATCGATTTCGGAGCGGATTCGGTCTCTGTTGGCGCCCACGGATCTCGCCGACGCCTGGGCCACACCGTTGCGGCCCGCGATGGCGACCGATCCGCGGGTGTGGGCGGCGGCGGTTTTCCACACCGCCCCAGGCTGGGTGGTCGCGTTGTTTCGTGTGCGCAACGCTCTCGTGCGTCTGGTGGGAATCCCGGTCGGGGCCAAGGAAACGGCGTTCGCCACGCTCGCCGAGTTTCCCGACGAGGTCATCGTCGGCACCGACGACGTCCACCTGGACTTTCGTGCCAGTGTGCGGGTCTCGGATCGCGCGGTGTCGGTGTCCACAGTGGCTCGCGCGAACAACCGGCGGGGCAGGCTCTATCTGGGTGTGGTCCGGCTGATCCACCCGGTTATCGTCCGGTCGATGCTCGCCCGTGCGGCCCGCACCCAGACCGGTGCGGTCGCGACACACAAGTGATGTCCGCTCACCAACGTGGCGATTGCGGGTCGTCACCACAGCCCGGAATCGCCACGTTGGTGTCCAACCCGGCTGATCACCGGGTAGGGTTGCCGTTCTCGCGTTCCGTGGTTCGGGTAACCTAAGTCAGGGCAGGCCGAGAGGCGCTGCGACGGATACTCATCCGCCACGCTCGGACCCGCTCTTCGTCGGTTCAAGGGCGCCTCCCTCTTGTCGGGAGGAAGTCATGACGGCTTCGCTGCACACCTTCATCGCCGGTCTGCCCAAGGCTGAGCTGCACGTGCATCATGTGGGCTCGGTGGCGCCCGAGACGGTCGCCCGGCTCGCGGCACGCCACGCGGGCTCCACCCCGGTTCCGGCCGACCCGCAGCTGCTGGCGGAGTTCTTCACCTTCACCGACTTCGCGCACTTTATCGAGGTCTATCTGTCCGTTGTCGACCTCATCCGGGACCCGGAGGACATCGCGACGGTGACCTACGACATCGGGGTGGGCCTGGCCGCGCAGCAGGTGCGTTATGCCGAGGTCACACTCACCCCGTATTCGTCGATCACGCGGGGCATTCCGGCGCAGGCCTATTGCGAGGCGGTGGAGGACGCCCGCGTACGGGTCGCTCGTGATCATGGCACCCAGCTGCGGTGGTGTTTCGACATTCCCGGAGAGGCCGGGCTGCCCGCCGCCGACCTCACGCTCGAGGTCGCTCTCAACCAGCGGCCCGACGGGCTGATCAGTTTCGGCCTCGGCGGACCGGAGATCGGGGTGCCGAGGCCGCAGTTCGCGCCGCATTTCGCGGCGGCGCGAGCCGCCGGGTTGCGCAGCGTGCCGCATGCGGGGGAGTCGACGGGGCCGGAGACGATCTGGGACTCGCTGCGTCACCTCGGCGCGGAGCGCATCGGGCACGGCATCGCGGCGGCGCGCGACGAGGCGCTCATGGACTATCTGCGCGAACGTCAGATCCCGTTGGAGGTGTGCCCGACATCGAACGTGTGCACCCGATCCGTGCCCTCGCTCGCCGAACACCCGCTGCCCACACTGGTCGCTGCCGGGGTGCCGGTGACCATCAACTCCGACGATCCGCCGATGTTCTCCACAACCCTCAACCATGAGTACGCCGTGGCGGCCCAGTTGCTCGCACTGGACGCGCGCGGTGTCGCGGAGCTGGCGCGTGAGTCGGTGCGACACGGATTCCTCAGCGCCGCCGACAAGAGTGTCATTCTCGCCGAGATCGACGCCTATGCGGCGGCGTGGGAGCGTGGGGCCGTTCCCACCGGCGTCCGGGCCTGTCCCGGCACAGGCGGGAGCCGTGGGTGAGCACGCCAGCGCCGGCGCGCTCCGCAGTTCGGGGTCGATGCGGGCGTAAAGTGACTCAGATGAGTACGTCGCTCGATAGCCTTCCGAAGATTGCCGCGCCAGCGACCCGGGCGCTCACCGCCGCCGGTTATTCGAGCCTGCGTCAGCTGGCGGGCGTGGCGCGTTCCGAACTCGCCGCACTGCACGGGGTCGGGCCCACCGCACTCGACATCGTGCAGGGTGAGCTTGAGCAGCACGGACTGACGCTGCGCTGACCCCGCGTCGATACGTCGGGGCCGCCAGGCTCAGGCCAAGGTGCACGACCGCCCCGGCCGTGGTCAACGCCTCGGTCGCGTCGGTGGGGGCGTCGTGCGTGGTCACGACGACGTGCAGCGCGGACGCCGGCGCGACGAACGCGAGCGCGGTGCGTGCGAGTTTGGCCGGGTCGGCGACCGCGATGACGCGGCGGGACGCGGCGATCGCCGTACGCTTGATCGCCGCGTCGGCCAGATCGTAGGCGGTCAGGCCGTCGGCGGCGGTGAGGCCGCAGCAGCCGATGACGGCGGTGTCGAAGCGGAGCGCGCTGAGCGAGGCCGCCGCGAGGGGGCCGGTGAGCGCGAGCTCGCCGGGGCGGGGTTCGCCGCCGGGGACCAGCAGCGTGAGCCCGGGGGCGTCGACGAGGGCGTTGATCGCGTGCAGTGACAACGGCATGACGGTGAGCCGGCGGTCGGTCAGTGCCCTGGCGACCTCGAGGCAGGTGGTGCCGCTGTCGATGACGACCGACTCGCCGTCGGCGATCAGGGCCGCGACCGTCGCGGCGATGCGTCGCTTGGCCTCGCGGCCGTCGTGGGCGCGGAGCGCGAACGGGGGTTCCTCGCCACGCAGGAGGAGGGTCCGCGCTCCGCCGCGATATCGCTCCAGGACACCCTGTTCGGACAGGGTGTCGAGGTCGCGTCGGATGGTCATCTCTGACGTGCTGGTCAGCTCCGCCAACTGGGCCACGGTGAGCTCTCCGGCCCGCCGGACCGCGTCGATGATGTGTCGGTGTCGGTTGACGGTCGCCATGTCCGTATTGAACACCAAGTTCGTCCGATCGGCCAACTGTCGAACAAGGTTTGCGTTCGTTATGTTCGAAAGCGTGTGCAGAACCTTGCGGGCGGCTCGACTGTCGACCTTTACCTACTTCGCGCTCAACGGCTTCGTCCTCGGCGCCTGGATCGTCCACATCCCCGCCATCGAACATCGGACCGGCATCAGCCACGCCACGCTCGGCTGGCTCCTGCTGCTCCTGGGCGGCGGCGCCTTCGCCGCGATGCAACTCGTCGGACCACTCGCCGACCGCCTCGGCGCCCGCGTCGTCGTGCCGACGAGCGCGGCACTGCTGAGCGGAGCGCTGATATTGCCCGCACTCGCGTTCAACTCGTGGACGTTGGGAGCGGCACTCCTGGCGCTCGGCGTCGGCAACGGCGCCCTCGACGTCAGCATGAACACCCACGCCGTACAAGTCGAAGCCGGATATCAGCGCCCGATCATGTCCTCATTCCACGCCGTCTTCTCCGTCGGCGGGATTCTCGCCGCCCTGCTCGGCGCCCGGACCCTCAGTTGGGGATGGAGCACGACCACCACCCTCACCATGGTCAGCGCCGCCGCACTCGTCACCACGATCGCCGCAGCGCCAGCGTTGCTGCCCCGGGCCCACGCCGTCGACGTGCGGCGATCGGCGCGCCGCGCCCGGCGCCGCACACCCGGCGGTGTCTGGGCGCTCGCCGGGCTCGCGTTCATCCTCATGCTCAGCGAAGGAGTCGCCAACGACTGGAGCGCGCTCGCCATGCGTGATGTGCTGCACGCTTCGCCGGCCATCGCCGCGCTCGCCTACGGGGCGTTCGCGACGACCATGACGATGGGGCGTCTCCTCACCGACCGGCTGGTCGCGCGTGTCGGAGCCGTCGCGATCGTCCGTTATGGAAGCGCGCTGGCCGCAGCCGCGTTGGGGGTCATCATGGTCTCGCCGTCGATCGCGTGCGCCATCGCGGGATGGGCGTTGTTGGGAACCGGGCTCTCCGGCGTGATCCCACAGTTGCTCAGCGCGGCCGGGCACGCCGACCGCGCCGCCGCCGGTGCCAACGTCTCCCGCGTCGCCGGCCTCGGCTATCTCGGGATGCTCGCCGGACCGGCGAGCATCGGGGCATTGACCACCGTCATGCCGCTCGCCGACACGTTCGTGCTGCCATTGACCGCATGCGTCATCGCGGCGCTGTCCGCGAGCGTCGTCGTGCCACGAAGACAAATTCCCGTCCGGGACGATCGGGTGCATCACGAACGCCGAGAGTCGTGAAACCGTTCGTGGTCAGGGTCTCCTCGATCTCCTCGTGATCGCGAAACCTGAGCGTGCTGTCCGAAGAAACCTCCACACCATCCGACAAAAACGTGTACGTGTGACGGAAAGAGACCAACGGCAGCGCGACACTCGTCACCTGTCTGCGTTGCTCGACAACACCCACTCCACGAACACGCCGGGACACAGGCCCGGTGTCCACGGCCCACTCCTCCCACGCGCGGCACTCCGGACGCCTGGTCTCGAACACGACATGGCCCCCGTCGCTCAACGCGGCATGAACACTGCGGAGCATCAAGCCCCAATCGTCGTCGGTCAGAAACACCTGCGCCACGTTCCCGGTCATCATCGCCATGTCAGCGGTGAGAGGAGGAAAGACCGTCGCGTCGCCGTGCACCCACGCCACCGCCCCCGCGCCGGGTTTGGCCCTCGCCACGTCGAGAGACGCCTTGGCGGGATCAACACCGATCACGTGTCGGCCACTCGCCGCCAGCAGAATCGCCAGGGAGCCCGTGCCGCAGCCGACGTCAAGCACCTGATTGGCGCCGAACTCGTCGGCGATGCGCAGATAGGCATCGAGGTCGGTGCGCTCGCCGTCGAACGCGTCATAGACGGCGGCGAGCCGCGGGTGAGCGAAGATCTCATCAGGCATGACATCACTCTTTCCTTCCAGCGTGGAGCATGTCACCCCCATGCGTCGTGATTCCGGTGACTTACGGGCGCACAAACGTCCGCTGCTGATATCGCTCCATGGCCGAACGCGGCCGCCGGGCCGACTACCAGCAGCGCCCCGGCCACAGTCGCCAGAATGGCGATGCCGCCCCGTTGCTACGGTGTCGCGATGATCGAAACTGTGGGCATCGATTCCCTGTGGGCGCGATTCGAGTCGTGGTTGCGCGTCGCGGCCCCGTCGATCGCCGGCAATCTTCATCCGCCGGCCGATGACGCAGTCGTGGCCGATGCGCAGACGCGGTTGGGTCGGGCGCTGCCCGATGAGCTCGCGCGTCTTCTGAAGATCCGCGATGGGGGCCGCGAGGTCTTCGGCGGGTTCGATTTGCTGAGCGCGGACGCCATCGTCGAGGCCCACCGGTCCATGCTCCGCAACGCCGGTGAGGTCGACGTGCCGGTGCACCTGAAAGGGTTGTTGAACCCCGAAGGATCGGCGTGGTGGATTCCCTTCGCGCACTCGGTGGCCGGTGACTACCTGTGCGTTGATCTGGCGCCCGGGCCGGTTGGGACGGTCGGGCAGGTCTTCGGATGGAACCACGACGACGACGCGGACCCGCCCATGGCGCCGAGCCTGACGGCGTGGCTGGCGCGGGTCGTGGCATGCGTGGAGGCCGGCGAGATCATCTATGACGCTCGCCGGGAACAGTTCCTACCGTCGGGCAGTTCGGCCGGTTTCGCGCTGGCATTTGAGACCGAGCCGCCGACGCGGTTCGACGTCGCACGCCGCGAGGTCATGCTCCCTGGTCAGCGCGGCGTGGCTCTGCTGTCGGTCGAATCGGTCGGCCCGCTGCCCGTGGGCTGCCGCGTCGAGGTGATGCGGTCGGGCGCGGTCGTGCATGCCTGGGACGTCGACGCGCTTCGCGGGGACGAGGACTGCGTAACGGATTTCGGCGTCTTCGTGGAGGAGCCGTCGCCCTGGGTCCCGATCGGAGTGGGCGCCACGCTGCGCGTGTGCGGTCTGGGCCCCGACGACGTCCTATGGGTCGTTCTCGACTCCGACGACGACATGGCGCTGCCGGAGTGATCCCGCACAAGGAATTTGTGCTCATCGAGCGGGCCGGTCATCTCGCTGAATTCTCGAATTGTGAACAGTTTCTCCGGGAACTACTCACTCGGGTGTGGTCCGTCCTGGGTGCAGCCGACGGGCAAACGACACGATGCGAGGTCCCTCCGATTCGAAAGGCTTGAGGTTCCGTCAAGTCGGGGCGTCAGCTTCTCCCGGCACGCCGACGAGTGACGGTCCGATTGGCTCATGCACATCGACGGACGGCCGATAAGGCATTAACCAGTTGGGTAGCCACTATGCTCGCGCCATGCTGCCCGCATCCAACTTCTCCGATAAGAGCGTTTTTCCAGAAGTCGTCGAGTGGAAGGCTGCCGCTCAGGACGGCGACTGGGAGACGCTCGAGCGTCTCCTTCTCGCCCTTCCCGACTCTTCGGCGCGGTACTACGCATGCCGATGCATCGGTGAAGTTGCGCAAGTCGAGGATCTACTCACCCGGGTCAGTTCGAATCCGAAAACCGGAACGCTGCCGCACGTTCTGCTCGCCGGCCGCAACATCGAGATCGGCTGGAAGGTGCGCTCCGGCGACTGGGCAAGGAACGTCAGCGCGCAGCGGTTCGCAGTGTTGCATCACCATCTGCGACTCGCCGAACGAGCACTCATCGACGTGACCGCTCGCGAACCGGACAACGCCACCGCATGGGCGCTTCGTCTCATCACGGCGCGCGGGCTCGAGGTCGGACAGAGCGAGGCCCGCCGCCGATATGACCGACTCCGCGTCCACGATCCGCATTTCTATCCCGCGCAGAGTCAGTTTCTGCAGCAGCTATGCCCAAAGTGGAGCGGATCATGGGAGGCGGTCTTCGCCTTCGCCGATGAATGCTCGAGCGCTCCCGTCGGAAGTGCGAGCCACATCATCGTGGCGGAGGCCCACGTGGAACGATGGGCGGGCGGCGCCGACGGCGAGACCCACCTTCGACGGACCCGCGTCATCGCCGAACTTGTCGCGGCGGCGGAGAAGTCGGTCAGGCATTCGGCGTTTCCGCGCGAATCGTATTACTGGTATTCCGGGCACGGCGCGTTCGCGATGCTATTCAGCCAGATTGGCGACTACCAACAGGCGGCCGTGCATTTCCGCGCGATGGGAAGTCATCCGCCGCTCTGGCCCTGGACTTATCTGAACGACTCGACCAACGAGTTCAAGCGGCATCGCACACAGGCACTCGGAAGAGGCTGAAGGATGATCACACAAACCGAGCTCAACGGCATGCCGGTCCTTCTGGCCCCCCAGCCAGGACCAATCGCCGCCGGGCTGGTCTTCCGCGTCGGGCGCGCCGACGAGACTCTGGCGACCGGCGGCATCACCCACCTGGTTGAGCATCTCGTTCTGCATGAGCAAGGGCTGAGCGACTATCACTTCAACGGCGCCACCGCGAACCTCTTCACCCACTTTCACGTGCAGGGTTCCGAAGTCGACGTCGTGTCCTATCTCAACGCAGTGTGTGCCAGCATCGCCCGGCCACCGCTTGACCGGATCGCGATAGAGAAGGAGATTCTCCGAACCGAGGGCAGCAAACGCGACCGCAGCAGCCTGCCGATGTGGCGTTTCGGAGCCATCGGTCACGGGCTGGCGAGCTATCCGGAGTGGGGTCTGCATCGACTTGACTCCGACGACGTGCAGGCGTGGTTGGCTCGATGGTTCACCCACGACAACGCCGTTCTGTGGATCAGTGGAGATCGCATCCCCAGCGGGCTGAACCTCACATTGCCGACCGGCCGACGGTGCGACGTGCCACCGTTCGAGTCCACGGCATTGCCAACCACGCCCGCATACTTCGTCGAAGGAAGCGGCGAAGTGGCGTGGCATGCCGTCGCACCTCGCGGCCCGGCTCTGACGATGTTCAACCAGGTGCTGGAACGGGAGTTGTTTCGGACTCTGCGGCAGGATGGCGGCTACTCCTATACCGTCGCCGCCGCGTCTCAGCCTCTCGACCGCGACACCGCTGCGGTCATCGCGGTCGCGGACGCGTTGACCGACAAGCAGCCCGCGGTCGTGGGCGGATTCATCGACATCCTCGCGAAACTCCGGGTCGGGCGCATTGATCCCACCGACCTTGTCGCAGTGCTTGCGAAGGCGGAGGAGGGCTTCAAACATCCCCACGCGGACGCCGGCCGGCTGAGCTCCTGCGCGGCCGATCTGCTGCTCGGCCGGCCCGTCGAGCAGTTGAATGACCTGCGGGACAGGGTTCATGCGGTGACGGTCGATGATGTTCACTCCGTCGCGGTCGAAGCCATCGAATCCAGCCTGTTGAACACGCCGGTCGGCACCCGCGCCGACTGGGCCGACTTCGCGTCCGCCCCACGTCATTCGACCAACGCTGTCTCCGGATATCGTCACCGCAGCAAAGAACACGCGGATTCATCGGTTCTCGTCGTGGGAGCTGAAGGCGTCAGCATCGTGACCGATCACGGACCCGCCACCGTGCGATACGACAAGGTCCAAGCCGCGCTGCGGTGGCCCGACGGCGGACGGTTGCTTATCGCGTCTGATGCGATATCCGTCCGGATCGAGCCCACCCTGTGGAAGATCGACTCCAACACGCTCGCGAGCATCGATGCGGCAACCCCGCCCTCGACAGTGGTGCCATTGCCCGCTCGGGACCCGGACAGTGTCCCGCAGCCGAACGCGCGGGCGGCGGCTCCGGCCGCGCCGTCAGGCCGACTGTTGTCGATCGGCGCGAAACTGCTCGTGGGACTCAGTGGACTGTTGACCCTGGTGGCGGCCTGCGGAGCCGCTTTTATGAGCGTCGAAGCGAGTCAGATCACTGAGAACAAGGTGCTCGCCGGGGGGATCGTCGCGATGACATGGATCGTCACGGTGATCTTCGCGTTGCCGATGGTGTTCATTCTGCAACGACGGCCGACGAGCCCCGGCTGACCGGCGTCAGACGCCGTGCCAGCAGGTGAGGTGCCCGCCGGTGTCGACGACCGCGAATGACGCCGGACCCGTCACCGCCATCGTTACCGGTTCGGCGTCGATGGCGACCACATCGACCACTGCGCCGCTCCGGTCCCGGGCGATCAGCGAAGGCCCGGGGCGGGTCCGGCTGCCAAAACGATCGACCACAGGGTCGGGGCTCACTGTGAGGCCTGGCCCTGTGAGCTCCACCACCGCCGCCCGATCGGCAGGGAGTCCAACAGGCAGGGGCGGTGGCGCGACCGAAGACGCGAACAGGTTCCACACGATGACCGTGCCGTCGGTGGATCCGGTCAGGGCGCTTCCCGAGCCATCGGTGTCCAGGGAGGTCACCGCACCGGCATGCGTGCCGAGCAGGTGCGGTTCGTCTGGGCGGACCGGGTCCCACCGGATAACCGAACCGTCGCCCCCGCCGGTGACCACGATCCGCTCGCCGGCGAATCGGACTGTCTCGGCGCCGCCTGGGTGGGTTCCGAGACGGACAACGGGAACCAGCCCGCCGGCCACACTCTGTTCAGAGTTCACATCGGATGTTCCAAGCGTGGGGGCGAGATCCCACAGGTGGACCCCGCCGTCGAGATGCGCGGTGACCAACCACCGACCTGTCGGATCGACGTCGATCCCGGCCACAGTGGAGTTCGACCCGCCGTCCAAGGGATGCACGACAGTCTGCCGGTCAAGGAAGCCTAGATCGTAAATGCAGACCGTGATGGAACCACCGGCGGCGCCACGTCCCGGCAGCGCGGCATACCGGTGCCGCCCTTCCCGACTCACCGCAAGCGCGATGCCGCCGAACTCGTTCGCACGGCACGTCGATGTGATCAGCTCACCGGTGGTCGAATCCACCAACGCCAACCACGCGCCGTCGAAGGCCAGCACACGCTGATCGTCAACAAACGCGATCGCCCGCGGCTGGTCATACCGCGTGAACCTGGCACGCTCGGCCAGATCGGGCAGGGCATGGATGGTCAGATCGCGAAAGTTCGACACCGCGACCCGGCGGCCATCCGGGCTGACCGCGAACACCCCATGATCATCACGACAGCGACCGAGCCGGTCGACCATTCGCAGTTCCCCGCCATTCGACCAGTCGAACCACCAGTCCTGTCCCCGGCCGGGGCTATACAATGGACGGTCGCATAAGGACCATTCCCGCAGCACCGGGTCGTCGCTGGGCGGGCGAACATCGTCAAAACGATGCGGCAGTTCGCCTTCACCATATCCGTGGAATCCGTCGCCGCTCGGGGCGAACGCC
The DNA here is from genome assembly GCA_963736695.1 of uncultured Actinomycetota bacterium. Classification (GTDB taxonomy): domain Bacteria; phylum Actinomycetota; class Actinomycetes; order Mycobacteriales; family Micromonosporaceae; genus CAVTPU01. Next base: position 254,453 of record CAVTPU010000001.1, on the reverse strand, counting down.
ACGTGCCGCACAGCCAGCCCGGTCTCCACGGTGAGGCGTCGGCCGTCCGCCGCCGGTCGGGTGGTCGCGCCGCGCCGCAGCCGGACCTGGTGCGAGCCATCGTGATGGTCCGCAACGTGTTCCGTTGGTGACTGTTCCAGCGCTTCGCGCAGCAGCGTGCGCGCTCCGCCTCGGATCAACCGATGCGCCCGGGGCCGCAGCCAATCGGCGAGCTCCGGCCCTGCCGACGCGATCGTGGCGAGCACGGCCAACTCGCGTTCACCCCGCGATCGTGCCTCGCCGAGCAGGTCACACAACGCCGCGAAGTCCGTGTCGTGACGGATCACCTTCCTGCCCTGGACGGTCCGCCGTTCCTGTTGTTGTTCTTGTCGGAGCCCGACGACCGACGCCACAGAAACCAGGTGAGCACGGCCCCGCCGCCGACTATCCCCGCTCCTCCGACATAGGCGAGTGGCGATGAACCAAACGCGGTGGTGTCGCCGGCCGCGTGTGTCGTGCCGGCGGCCGCGACTGTCTGGCCGTCGACGATGGTGGTCGATCCGTTCGGCGTGATCGCTTCAACCGAGGTTGACGTGGCGGGCGTGGCCGACCCAGGAGACGCAGGTGCGGATCGGGTCGGACTGTTCGCGGGAGACTTGTTCGCCGGAGACCCTTTCGTGCCCGGGGTCGGCGTCGAGTTGTGTGTGGCGGTCGGTCGCACATAACCCGGATTCACCACGGTGGTGCTATTCGAGACCGAGTTGATGATCTCGTTTCCGTTGTAGGCGTAGAAGGTCACGCGTGCGGTGCCGGGGGGAGCGGCCGCGTTGAAACCGAAGTGGTACATCCACGTCATCCGGTTCATGCCGCCGGTGCCCGAGCCGCCCACGGCCGGGACCCTGGTCAGGGTCGGATCGGTGAGCACGACCCGTCCGGGCCCACCAGCGGTCTTGGACAATTCAGTCCTACCCCACGCGCTCACACCATCCCGAGTCAATCCATCGAGTTCCACGACGATTACTCGCCGTACGGCTGGATATGTGGTCGTGGAACCGTTCACCACGTGGACCTCGAAGCCGCCTATCCTGCCGACTGACATCTGACCGACCGGGAAGTCAAGCATCTTGAGGGTGAAGTCGACGTTGACCGCGGCTGCGGGGCTCGCTCCGATCACGGTGACGCCGATCGCTATCGCGCAGCTGAACACCAGCCGAACGAGCATCCTTGTGACAAACATGGCCACCTCGGGGTTGGAAGTTGTCGCGGACCAGGGATCACTGTACGCATCGATGGCCGGGATCCACTGCCCGGTCAGCGGTGCGACCGGGATCTGCCGTCGACCGCGGCGCCGCACTGTGGAAACGTGACGTTCTCGCATGGTCGTGGGCGATTACACCGGCCCCAGCCGGTCGTAGCGTCCACGATCAATGCGGATCCAGTGCGCTTTCGGTGTGGGGTGCTGGGGTGCGAGGGGGTGGTTCTTCTCCGGCTGGGTCGATCAGCGATCCTGGGCGGGTGAGCGACAACCGATCCGACGACGGACCCCCAGCACGCCACGGGCCGGACGTACGCCACGGGCCGGACGTACGCATCGTGCATGTGAACGCCTCGGCGTTGCGCGCCCTCGCCGAGGGCGACATCGCGGCTGCCGACGCGGCAAGTCCGGTGCCGATCTCGGCCTATCTGGCGGGTCCGCAGTGCCGTGGACTGTGGCGGATGCGCAGCGCGCAAGTCGACGAAGATCCGGCCAGCGCGGCGTGGATCACCGGCATCGTCTGGGACGACCGCCGGCACCTGGCCGTCGGCGCGGCCGGATATCACGGGCCGCCGGACGCCACCGGCATGGTGGAGATCGGCTATCGCATCGACCCCGACTATCGACGTCGCGGCTATGCGCGCGCCGCGCTGGAGGCCCTCCTCGCTCGGGCCGCCGAGGAACCCGACGTCCGCCGGGTGCGCGCCAGCATCCGCCCCGACAACGTGCCGTCCTATCGACTGGTGTCGCAGTATGGCTTCGCCAAGGTTGACGAGCAGTGGGACGACGAGGACGGACTCGAGATCGTGTACGAGGTTGCGGCCGGGCAGGAGCAGCGGCCGACGTAGGCCCCCACTCGGCCGTTGGGGGCTGCGCCGGAGATCAGGAGATGACCCGTACACAGGCGGGTTTGATTTGGGTTTGACTGTGCGGTTGCGGTCAGTCAAGTTAAACGTCATGAGTGCTGAGCATGTGGTCGGCTTCGACGGCCAGTGGGTCCCGCCCGAGGACGACCCGCGAGTGACGGAAAACGCCGTCGGTGAGCTGGCGACCATCCGCGACTACCTGTCGCATTATCGGCTCACCCTCGGCATGAAATGCGACGGCCTGACCGCGGAGCAGTTGGCCACCCGGTCGGTGCCGCCCTCGACGATGAGTCTGCTCGGTCTCATTCGGCACATGGCCCGGGTCGAGCACAACTGGTTTCATCGGACCCTGCGCGGCCACCCCGACGAACCGCGGATCTTCTGGTCACCCGACGACAACGACCTCGACTTCACCGGCGCGGTGGCCGACACCGACGTGGTCGCCGAGGCGTTCACCGCGTGGAAGGCGCAGATCGCCGACGCCGACTCGTGGCTCGATCAGGCGCCCGACCTCGACGCGATGGTCACGACGCCGCGCGGGGAGACCGCCGCGGTGCGCGACATCCTCATCCACATGATCGAGGAGTATGCCCGCCACTGTGGACACGCCGATCTGCTGCGCGAATGCCTCGACGGGCGCACCGGCCAGTGACTCAGGGGACCCCTGCTGGTCGCGTGCGCGACGCCGCGTATTTCGATCAGTGGTATGTGGACATGGAGTCCTCGCCCACCCGCGACGCGATCGTCGCCCGCGCGCTGGGGCTGCCGCCGGAACTGCAGTTCGCCAGTGCTCTCTCCTGGCAGGGCGTCGCCGATGTTACCGAAGAACTTCGCCTGCCACCGCATGGCTTGCTGCTCGACATCGCCTGTGGGCGTGGCGGATATGGCATCGAGATCGCCTTACGTGCCGATGCGCGCCTCATCGGAGTGGACTTCTCCGCCGTCGCACTGGAACAGGCGCGATCGATCAGCGCACACCGGATGCCCGCCGGCCGGTCCGAGTTTCAGCTTGGGACCCTGCTCGACAGTGGCCTGCCCACGGCCCTCGCGGACGGGTTGATGTGCGTGGACTCGGTGCAGTTCGCCGAGCCACCGCTCGCCGCGCTGCTCGAGTTTCGTCGACTCCTGAAGCCCGGAGGCAGACTCGCCCTCACCTGCTGGGAGGCCGTCGATCCGTTGGACACGCGGGTGCCGTCGCGCATCCATGCGGTGAATCTTCAGCGGGATCTGCCGAACGCCGGATTCGTCGACGTGAAAGTGTATGACAAGACCGAGTGGCTACAGGCCGAGCGAGCGATGTGGGAAGAGGCGGTCGCCGTGGTGGGCTCAGACGCGGCAGTGAGGTCCCTGCAGGCCGAGGGGCGGCGTTCTCTGGACACGCTCGACTCGCTGCGCCGGGTGTTCGCGACCGCCACCGCGACCTGACCCCACCGCGGTGACGGGCAGTCCCGTTCGTTGCGCTGGTGCCCGAATCCTGATAGGACAGACCAGCCGTGGACGGTGTGTTACGTGTCGTCGGACGACGCGTTGGATCGCATCGAGGAATGCTTCAGCTCCAGGTGGACCGTTCGTCGGTGAACAGCCATTCAGCTGTACGATGCTGACGTGTTCAGCTTCTATATCTTCGAGCATTCACACTGGTCAGGGGCGAACGTGTGTGAGTGCCTCGATGTGTTTGACGATTGGGAGTCGCTGCGCCGGCATATTCCCGATGTCCTGCGCGATGATTGTGCCTGTGGTTTGGTGCCGAGCCCGGACTCGGACTTCGTGATACGGGTATATCAGCATGGTGTGCTCGTGCTGGAGCACGATATCCAGCCGCGTCTGAGCGTGAAGATACCCGGCTTCACCGAGGCGACATTCCCGGAGACGCCCGAGGCTGTGAAATCGATGGCCCGCACCCCTCGTCGAGATATGGTCGGTGGTCGACGCCAACCCGACGGTACTGACGCGTCCACGATGACGAACGACCCGGACTATGAGGATGATCTGGAGTATGTCTGGGTGGAGGCGGTGATCGAGTGCGCCGAGAACCAGCCGGAGGACCTGGAGATTGCTGTCGATTGGCGTGCGATATCGATTCCCGAGCTGGTCGCGCCGGTCCTTCCAGATGGCACTGCGGTGGTCGTCGAGGGTCGCACTCTGACTTTCGGGTGCAATTCCACTATGTAGTCAGGGTCTTAGGTTGGAATTGGCACCTCGGGGTGCGGTCACAGGCAGAGGTGTCCCTTGCCCGACTGTGCCTCGGCGATGACGCCGCGGAGGAAGTCGAACAGGCTCGACCCGTCGTCCATCCGATATGGCTCGTCGTCGTGGCGCCAGAGGAACACCTTGTCGTCGTCGGGATGCTGGCGGGACAACAACACGAAATTCGCGTGAACAGCCTCTCCCATGATCGGGATCATGGCGGCCAGGTCGATGCCCTCGTTCTCCTCGAACCACTCCTCGTGCAGCCAGCTCTGATACGACGCGTACGCGTCGGGAATGTTCGCCGGGTGCGTCAGAACCAGGGCGTACGGTTCGTGGTAGTCGGTTGGCAGGAGCAGCGAACCCGGCCCGATAGCGCGCAGGAAAGCCAGATAACCCGCCGGCAGCTCGCCGAACCGCTCCCGCAGCGCGGCGATGTCGGCCTCCAACGCGGGAGACAGATCGCCGAGCGGATCGAGCCAACCGTCGTCGGCCAACTCCGCCACCTCGTCTTCGGCGAGGTCTTCGGTCAGGTCCCGAGCGAAGTTCTCGCCATACCAGGTCCGATAGTCGGCCAACAGCTTCACGAACGCGATGCCCGTCGGGTCGGTCACCGGCTCCGGGGCAGGCGGCGGTGGCACCGCCGCGGCGAGGTCGGGAACAGCAGCGATGTAGTCGGCGATCACCGAGGCGAGTCGCCGGTTGCCCCGCCACGCCAGCAGCGTCCGGGCCGCCTCCGGAGTATGGATCATAGCGAGCACCCGGGCGTATCGCAGCCGTTCGTCGTTGCTGCGGGCGTGACGCAGACCCGCGTCCAGCACCGGTATGGCCGCCGGGCCTAGCCGCGCGAGCATGGTGAGCAGCGTCGGCTCGTCAATCGAGCCGGGCTGGCCGGCCACGATCCGGGCGGCCAGCCCGGGGCTCGCCCCGGCGACCAGCATCCCCGTCGCCGCGCCGCTGCCGTTCAGGCCCTCACCGTCGAGGCCGGCGTCGAGATAGGCACGGGCGGCCTCCTCCGCCCAGCCCGGCTCGTCGGCGAAGACGAACGACAACGCCGTCCGCACCGCCGTCGAGGCGTCGTCCCATACCTGCGCCGCAACCGCTCGAGTCGCCTGGTAAGTCTCATCATCGGCTACCGCTACCAACCCCCGGAGTAGCCGCCAGCTCGACAGGCACTCGCCCACCTGGTCTCCGGCATGCGCAGTCGTCTCGATCAGCCAAAGGCCCTCGCTGAGCGAGTGGTAGTGCACATCGTGCTCGCTGTTCGCCAGCTCATGCATCCGCACCAGCGCCCGAAGCGCCCACGGCAGGCCCTCGGCCGCCACCCAGAATGGAAACGCGTCATATTCGGCCTGCAGCTCGAGCTCGGCCATGGCGACCTCGACGTCGAGATCGAGGGCCGGTGGCCGGTCGCCGCCGCGATAGAGCTCGATCGCACGGCGGGCAAGGTCGGCCATCGGCGGCGTCGCATGCGTCGCACCCTCAAGGATGGTCTCGACCCACTCCTCCCAGCCGCTGCTGGAGTTGTGCCGGGACTTGTCCCGAGCCTTGGCGAACCATTCGTCCACATGAAACGGTGGTGCGCCGACCAGCCAGCACGGCCCCCGGTTCGATCCCTCCGTCAGGTGCTCCGGGTTGACCTGGGCGCGGGTGGAGTAGACCTTGGCGAGTTGCGCGTCGGTCCACACCACCTCGGCCGATGCGGGGGTGGGTATGACCGTCATCTCGAAGCCCTCCTCGCTGCGGCGGCCGAGGCCGGCCCGACCAGGACGTAGGCTACCCGGCGGGGGAGACTGCGGCCTTCACCAGCTCGGTGACCCGGCTCTCCACCGCGGGGCTCCATGCCGTGAGCGCGTACGAGGCTGGCCACATGTCGCCGTCGTCGAGGTTCGCCGCCTCCTGGAAGCCGAGAGTCGAGTAACGGTAGTTGAACTTGCCCGCGTCCTGGAAGAAGACGACGACCTTGCCGTCGGCGTTGGCGTATGCGGGCATCCCGTACCAGGTCTTCGGGGTTAGGTTCGGTGCGGCGGCGGTGACCGTCGCGTGGACGCGCTCGGCGAGCTCACGGTCCTCGGGTGTCATCTCCGCGATCCGGGCGAGGACGGCCTGCAGGCCGTCGGCCCTCTTGGCGTTCCTCTTGCTCTCGGCCCGCAGTTCGGCGGCACGCTCCTTCATCGCGGCGCGCTCCTCGGCGCTGAAGCCAGCGGACTCGGCCTTCTTCGTGGACATTCTCACGCCCTTCGTGACGATGGTCTTGCCTGACGCCTTCCATTGACAGGTTATGCAAACCTCGCCGAGAGCGAAACCGAACGCGCCTATCCGCGCGTCGGTGAGCCGCTATGCCACTTGAGGGTCGGACCGGTGATGTGGATCGTCGTGGCCGACAGGAAAGTCCGCGTCGCGACAACCATAGGAGATTCCCTGATGCTCCGCCGCCGGTGGCGCACCTACCCTCGGAAGCATGACCAGCTATCACCATATCGGACGAACTGGACAAGCGGTTGCCGCTTCGAGGGTGCGACGACCAGGTTCTCGTGCGTTGTGGACCCTGCTCGTGGGCACGACCATAGGCGGGTTGATGTCGGCTGCCGGGTGCGCCGGGACGGCCCAGTCGCCGCCGCCGGTGGCGGCACCGTCGGGAATACCGTCGCTCACGCCGCTCGCGACTCCCAGCGGCAGTCGCTCGAACAACGCCAGCACGGCCGTCGGCACGCAATCCACGACCGGGGGACGGCCGGTGCCGCCACCGCCGCACAGGACCACGGCGGCGCCTTCCGCCCCGAGCAGGCCGGTCAGCGGTGACATCGGAATCGGCCGTACCCATATGTACTGTTCGTTGGTGAGGTCCGCGACGGGGGCGGGGGACAGCGTCGAGGTCACGGCCGGCCTGATCGGGACGGGCCTGACCGGCCGCTACAACAGTGAGCTCACGGCCCAGGCTTACGGCAGCGACGGGATCGGCAGAGCCCCGGTGCGCTTCGGCCCGGGCACCACCGAGTTTGACGCGTCTGTCCGACTGCCGGTGTTCGACAGCACCGCGGCGTACACGGTGAAAATGAGCCTGGTTCTCACCACCGTGGGACTGCCCGGTGATGACGCGCGCAACAATTCCCTGACCGTCTACGCACGGGTGCCGTATCCGCGGCCGGCCGGCACGTCGACTACCAACTGCGGCTTCGAGTGAGCCGCTACCGCTGGCATGAGACGGCGTTCATCGTTGATGTCGCGGCCCGCCGTGGGGCCGTGCTGACCGGCTCGCCCACCCGGGGTTGGCGACTGACCCGGACAGTGGATGGGGGTAGGAGTGACGTCGGGTGGCGCGTTGACCTGACGCCGGCGAGTGGGGAGGTCGGACCGCGCATCGTCTGGTGGAGCACGCAGGTGCGCGCCAGCGGGGATCGGTGTCAGCTCAGGATCGGGCGAGCCGCGGAGACCGGCACCTCGTTCGGCGACATCGAAGGCGGAGTGCTGGGCTGGACGATCACCGGCATCGCCCTCGCCGTTGGCGCGATCTCGCGCCGCCGACGTGGTGGTGCAGCCCGTCCGACGGTCGTCACCACCGGCGGGTCGGCCGACGGTCCACATGGACCACTCGGACCCGGCTGGTCGGTCTTCGATCCAGGCGACGTTGTCGACGCGGAGCTGGCACCGTGGTTCAACAATTGGCCGATCGCCTGGTGGGGGCCGAAAGACGAACGTCCGGCGCGGGTGGACAACGTCTGGCTCAACGACAACCGGCTTGAACTCACGGCCACCGACTGGTGGTGTTCCGCAGCAGCCGTCGACCAGTTGATCACCCTCGGAACCGAACTGGCGCGTCGACTCGATCCGCATGACATAGGCGCCTGATAGGGGTGAGTGTGACGTGAGGGCAGCCACGAGATCCACATGGTTGTAGTTCCTTTGTGGATCGACGGTTCGTTGGTCCGGTGTGATCAGTGAAAAGGTGTTGGCGGAAAGGTTGGCGACGACCTTGCCGTCCGTGTTGGCGTAGGCGGGCATCCCGTACCAGGTCTTCGGGTTGGTTTGGTGCGGCGGCGGTGACCGTCGGGTGTCATCTCCGCGATTCGCGGCGAGGACGGCGCGCACTTTACGCTGTTCGCATGTTGGACGGATCTTTCGGCGAGTCCTCGGCGAACTGGGTTGTCGCGGGGTGGGTGGGTGACCGACCGGTGGCCGTCAGCGCTCATGGCGGTCTGTGGCGTCGTTGGGATCTGACGACAATGGGTGCCCTGGGAGATCCGATCGCGGGAGTTGGCGCCTGGTCGTCGGCGGTGGCGGTGGCGATGCTTGGCGGGCGACCGGTTCTGGTGAGTGGTCACACGTCCGTGTGTGTCCGCGATCTCGGCACCGGCGAACTGCTTCACGAGCCAGCCGAATGCGCGTCGATGGTCCAACTGTTGAGGGTGGCCCGGTGGCAGGGCCGGGACGTGGCGATCACCATGCATATGAACAACAGCGTGCATGTCTGGGACATCGGCACCGGCGATCACATCCACGGTCCGATGACCGAGTGGGCCGGCACGATCGCCTTGCTGCCCCACAAGGACACTGTGCTCGCTGTGATCGAGGACCATCCGGTCGAGGAAAGCGGCCGCGACTATGACTTTGACGAGACCGCCCTGCACGTGTGGGACTTCTTCGAGGGTACGAAGATATGCCCGCCACTGGTCGGTGGCGGGTTCGGCAGCGGGGTTCTTTATCCGCCGATGGAGCTGGTCTCCATGCATGCCGGGCCGGCGTTGGTCTCCTCGGCTGGCGGTGACGGCTTGGTCCGAGTCTGGGACCTGGCGACCGGCACCGGCGATCCGCTCGAACCCGGCGACGGCGGCGACGACTACGTCACGGCGTTGAAGACGTTTGTGGTCGATGGCCGGGCGATGGCGATCGCCGGCTCGCAGCAGGGCCGCATCCAGGCATGGGACCTGGTCACTGGGGCCTTCGTGGGAGAACGGATCGCGGCGCATAGCGGCAGGATCTGTGGCCTCGCCATCATTGAGGTCGACGGCATGACACTGGGGATCACCGCCGGCAGTGATCCAGCTCTGCGGGTCTGGGAACTCGGCACCGGTTCCCCGTCTGCCATCAGCGTTTGAGAACCGACTCATCTCCCGCCCAAGTCTCTTTTGCCAACGTCGCCGCGACCAGGCCGGTGACCGTGGTTCGTCCGAGCCCGCGCCTCTGCTATTGCGCGTCAGGAGTCTTGAAGGATCTTGGTTACAGCTGGGCTGCCGTGCGGACGAGCCTGGCGATGACCGGGGAGCGGCTGTGTGCGGGCCAGGCGAGAACGGTAGTGACGGGAGATGCGCCGGTCAGGGGAACGGCAACATGTGCGCTCCACAGCCAGGATCGGGCAGAGGCGCTTGTGACGGCCATGGCGTGCCCAAGGGCAATCAGCTGTGCGAGCTGTGACTGGTCGTGGATCTTGGGGCCTGGGCCGGGTGGGTAAGCGCCATCGTGGCAAGGCCAGCGGGCAAGCGGTAGATCCGCTACATCGGTGATGTCAGCCATGGTGAGAGATGTGCGCGCGGCGAGGGGATGCCCTGCGGGCAGGATGGCGACCTGCTCCTCGGTGAGCAGGTCTTCGGTGTCGAACCCGGCGAGGCTGTGGAAGGGGCGCTGCATGAGCGCCACGTCGGCGCGGCCGTCTCGTAGCATGCGAGCCTGGTCTCCCATTCCGCATAGCAGCACCTCGATTTCGGCGGCGTCGGGTTCGCCGGCGTGGGCATCAAGAAGTTTCCGCAACAGGTCGTGATTCGCGCCGGCCTTCGTCGCCAGCGTCAGGCGGTTCATGGAGGATGCGGCGCGCCGGGTGCGCCGGGTGGCAGCGGCTGTCGCGTCGAGGATGGCTCGGGCCTCGCCGAGTAGCACCTGACCTGCATGGGTGAGGGTGACGCTGCGGCGGTTGCGTTCGAACAGGGTGACATTGAGACGTCGTTCGAGCTGCTGAATCGCCCGGGACAAGGGCGGCTGGGCGATACCGAGGCGCTCGGCTGCCCGGCTGAAGTGCAGTTCCTCGGCGACGGTGACGAAGTACCTGAGTTCGCGAGTCTCCAGCATGTCCACCGCATCACGATAGTGCGGTGATACCGGGCGGGTATGACAGCGCACCTGATCGGTGTTGGGATACCGCTCGTCAGTGGGCAGTATCAAGGTCATGAGCGACAAGAAGATCGCGTTGGTGACCGGCGCGAACAAAGGACTCGGATACGGGATCGCCGCAGGGCTTGGTGCGCGTGGCTACCGCGTGGCGGTGGGTGCCCGGGACAAGGCTCGGGGCGCGGCGGCCGTGAAGACTTTGCACGTCGCCGGGGTGGACGCGTTCGTGGTCCCGCTGGACGTCACCAGTGACCGCAGCGTCACCGAGGCCGCGGAACTTGTCGAACGTGAATGTGGACGCCTGGACGCGCTGGTCAACAATGCCGCCGTCGCCGGAGAGATGGGATCGGGATGGACGCAGGATCCGACCACACTTGACCTCGACGTCGTTCGCACGGTCATCGACACCAACGTCTTCGGTGCGATCCGGGTGACCAACGCGATGCTGCCGTTCGTGCGGCGCTCGGTGTCGCCGCGTATCGTCAACATCTCCAGCAGCGTCGGGTCAGTGACCTTGCAGGCGGACCCGGACATCGAAGTCGGCCCGATCATGGCGGCCTACGCGCCGACGAAGTCGTACCTCAATGCCATCACCGTGCACTACGCGCGACAGTTTACCGGCACGGACATCCTCATCAACGCCGCCTGCCCGGGCCTAGTCGCGACCGAATTCACCGGCTTCCAAGGGCGTCCGCCTCAAGAGGCCGCGGCCATAGCGATTCGTCTCGCCACACTGCCAGACGGCGGACCGACCGGCGCATTCTTCAACGGCGACGGCGCCATCCCCTGGTGACCCGACAGGCGCTCTTCGCTCGTACCTCTTGGGGGCGTGTCCCCAACGGCAACTCGAGGCGGCAGCTAGGCAGCCGGGTTCGAACCCACGCCTTCGGGTGGTTGTTGTCACGGCCGACAGATATAACCCGGACCACGGTTTGGTGGCACCGCTGCGCGAACGCCCGCACCAACATTGGCTCCGGCCTTTCTCGTTCCGTTAACTAAGTCGGATTGGTCCAACGCGGCGGTCATTGACTTGTCCAGGATTCGATCACTGGATCCTGGACAAGTTGCGGGGGAAGCGGGACAGCTGACTGCAGCGACACTCGAAACTCTGAGGATCGCGGTGCGCACATACTTCGGAGCGGCGGATTGACGACTTGTCGGTTCGAGGGCGGTGACCGGCTTGGCTGACGATGTGTCGGTCATCCCCGGTTGGCCGGGATCTACGACGCGCTCGATGGGGACTGAGACGATCTCGACGTATACGCCGCGATCATCGGAGAACTGAACGCGCGACGCGTGCTTGACCTCGGGTGTGGAACTGGGACGTTCGCTGTGATGCTGGCGGCGCGTGGCATAGAGGTGGTCGGGGTTGATCCGGCGTTGGCTTCGCTGAATGTCTCGCGCCGTAGTCAACAAAGACGATCTTCAAGCGGGGTCAACAGTCTGGCCTGGGGCAGACGCCTGAGGTGCCGGCATGTACCGATGACGTCCGCGTCCGGCTGACAAACCGGCTGTTCTTACCCTGAAATTAGTGTTCCGTAGCCGTGCGGCGCCGGACGCCAGCGGCTCGCCGGTTTGTGCAACCGGCAGGTCTTGGCGACTTTCGTGGCATTGGGCTTGAACGCGGAGACGGCCGATCCGTGCGCGGCGCCGGAGCTACCCTGTCTACGGCAGGAGGACTATCTTCCCTTCATTTCTACCGGTTTCGATGTCCAGGTGTGCGGTCGCCGCCTCGGGGACGCCGGCTCCTGAGGCGTCGAAGACGGCGTCCACCCCGTTCGGGGCGGCGGCCCGGACGCGATCAACCCAACCGTCCCCGTAGACGACCGCGGTGGCACCGAGCGCGCCGAGCCGTTCGATGTCACGTTCGGCGACGGTGGTGAGCACTCGAATGTCACGGGCGGTGGCGAGTTGGACGGCGATGGTTCCGACACTGCCACCGCCACCGTGGATGAGTAACGTCTGCCCATTGTGGACGTCGAGATGGGCCAGCCCTCGAAAAGCGGCCTCGCCGACGGTGATGAGCCCGGCCGCCACCTCCCATGACAGGCCAGCGGGCTTGGCCACCGGATGGTCGAGCAGCGCGTATTCGCTGTAGCCGCCCACGGCCGCGACGCCGAAGACCTCGTCGCCCACCGCTGCGGAAGCATCTTGGCCTCGCGCGTCGACGACTCCGGCGACATCCCAGCCGGGAATCATCGGGAACGTGATCGGGAAGATGCCGTCCATCATGCCGCTACGGATGCGCACGTCGATCGGGTTCACGGCGACCGCGCGCACCCGGATGCGGACCTGGCCCACGCCCGGCTCGGGAACCTCGACGTCGGAGACGGTGAGGACGTTCGGGTCGCCATACCGGTCGAAGGTGATTGCTGTTGACATGTTGCCTCCCTGAGCGGACCACTACGCTTCAATCACACACACTGTATGATCACGAAGTCTTGTCTATCATACGCAGCGTATGATTGTCAGGGTGATGCTGATCATACGTCCTGTATGATCAAAGTATGTCGCCGTTGACCCGCCCCGCGCCGGAAAATCCGCGGGTGCGTCGCACTCGCGCTCGGGTCCTGGCTGTGGCCCGTGATCTGCTCCCTGAGGTCGGGCCAACGGGGTTGACTTACTCGCTGCTGGCCGAACGGGGCGAGGTCACCCGGCAGACGTTGTACCGGCATTGGCCCACGCGGGCCGCGCTGCTCGTCGACCTCATTTTGGAAGGCCCGGACGTGGGCTACCCGGAGCCGGGAGCCGACATTCGTGCCGTCGCGACGGCGTGGCTACGAAGCTTGCGCTCTGGTGTGAGTGACCCGGCCACTCGAGCCGCCGTTTTGGCGGTGACCGCCCAGGCCGATCACGATCCCGACAGCGGCCATGCTCTGCAACGCATCGGCGCCGACCGGCTCGCGGCCCTGAACGAACTGCTGCGTCCTTCGGGTCGGCAGCTCACCGCTGATGAATACACGATGCTCTACGGCCCTGTCCTGTCCCGCCTGTTCCTGGACCGCCAAGAGGCCAGCGACGAGTTCATCGACGCCGTGGTGGCCCAGTGGCTGACCGCCCTCACCCCACCGGGCCGCGGGAAACGGCCGGGTACGGGTGGCCTGCCGGACGGGCGTCGTGGGTGATGAGACCGTCCATCATGGTCAAAATGACCGGGACGGTGTGGATGTCTTCGGGGCGTACGGCGAAGAGGTCGGAGCCGAGCACGACGAGGTCGGCTTTTTTGCCCACCTCGATGGAGCCGACGGTGTCCTCCATCCGCAGTTGGTAGGCGCCGTTGATGGTGTATGCCCGCAGTGCGTCGGCGAGCGGCATCCGTTGGTGTTCGGCCAGCGGCCGGTCGTCGGGATGGCTCGGCCGTTTGCGGGTGACTGCCGCTTCCAGCTGGATCAGCGGCGCGGCCTCGTCAATGTCGACGCCGGGGACGTCGGCACCGATCGTGAGCGTGGCTCCGGCCCGAAGCAGATCGCCGTACGGGAAAAGCCGCTCCCGTATGCGTTGCGGTCCAATGATTCTCGTATAGACATCGAGGAAAGCGCCGTCGTAGTCGGTGCCCCACAGTGGCGTGGTGTTGGCGACGACCCCGAGCTGAGCGAACCGGCCACGGTCGTCGGGGTGGACCAGGGAGTTGTGGGCGATGGTGTGCCGATGTGCGCACTGACCCAGCCGTGCCTGCACCTCGGCGATGGCGTCCAGGACCGTGCGCACAGAGCCGTCCGCGTCGGCGTGGATATGTACGTTGAAACCGGCCCGCTGGACCGCGCCGACGATGGCGACCAGATGTGCGAAGTCCAGCGTCATCCGGCCTCGCCGATCCGGGGCGTCGCTGAACGGTTCCAGCAACAGTGCGCCGCCGCTCATCAAGGTGCCATCGGAGAACACCTTGCACACGCTCACCCGCAGATGCGGCGAGCGGAAACGTTGATGCCAATCCGTCAGCACGGCCACGATCACGTCCGGGTCGTCGTGCGGACTTCTGGTCCATACACAGCCAACCACACGCACCGGCAGCTCGCCGGCCTGGTCCAGGCCCAGCAGTCGCTCGAAGACCGGCTCAGCGTCGGCGCAGGTGTCGCCGATCAACACCCCGGCATCCATGTACGTGGTGATACCCCACGACGGTGCCCGTAACAGCCCAGCTGCGAGCGCGGCATCGATAGCGTCGCTGGAGAAGTAGCCCATCGCCGCGAACAGTGGACTGGACGAGCCCAAGTCCACGCCATGGCCCGTGGGGGTTCCGTCCGCGTCCCGGCGGTAATACTGCGCGCCCGGCGCCGGATCTTTCGTAGCGGCGCTCACGTCGGCGCACCGCATCGCCGCCGTGTTGAACCACACATCATGCGCGTCGACCGACAGCAACATCATCGGCCGGTCGCCGGTCACCTCGTCCAACCACTCCCGCCGCGGCGATCCCTCCACAAAGGAGCCCGGCAGCCAACCGTGGCCCCGCAACGGCGCCCGGTCCGGTTGACCGGCCACCCATTCGGCGATGTGCGCCAGGATCGCTTCCTTGCCGGTGATACCCCGCACCGACACACCCAGCTTCGTGATCGCTCCCATCGCCAGATGGTTGTGTCCGTCCACGAATCCGGGCAGACACATCCCCCCAGCCAAGTCGACAACCGTCGTATCGGCATCACAGTGGGCGTCGGCGTCCGCCACAGGGCCGACGAATACGATCCGGTCACCCCGCACCACCACCGCTTGCGCCCACGGCTGCGTCGGATTCACGGTGTAGACGACACCCCCGCGAAACAAGTACGAGCCCCCCATTGGCCACCCCCGTAGCCGATCCTCCACCCTCGTGAATTGTGCACCCAACTACGGCCGCACCGGCGACATGTTGTTCGATATCTACGAGCAAGTCGCCTATTTGAGTAGCGCGTTCACACTTGACGTTGGCGAGTGCTGGCCACCGGAACGCCGAGCGGAATCGCCTGGCGTGGCCAGCTGGATGAACGGCCTCGACCACCCGCGACCCGCTGTTGGCAAACCTGGCCTCCGAGACGCCGAATATGAACGAGACCATCCGTCAGTCGCACTGTCAGCCTGCCGGGAACCTATAGGGTGAAAATAGACTAATCGGGGAAGTGTGCGTGTATGGGAACTGTGATCATCCGTCGATGACAAAGCCGCAAGAAGCTCCGCCATCGATCACGGTCCGTTCGACGGTCGCGGTGGTGGAAGGCAGCTACGGCCGAGCCGTTGCTTACGGTCGGGCGCTGCGCAGTCTCCTCGCCACCGTGCGGGCTGGCCAGGAATCTAGCGCCGGCCGGCAGCCTGCAGGCGAGAATGCGCAATAGTGAAATGTGTCGATGTGCCCCCGGTGGGATTCGAACCCACACTGTCGGAGGTTTGAGCTCCGCTTCTCTGCCAGTTGGAATACGGGGACGCTGGCTTCGCCTAGCCTACCGGCTACGCTAAGCGGCGGGTCAGGCTGCCCCGCCCTCGGCGGGTCAACCTCGCCTAGAGTAGCGACGACCAGGCAAGATAGCGACCGAATACTATCCGTGTTGCGGACACAACAGTTACCGAGGTGCAGCGTGGCCGGGGGAGATGTGGGCGGCGAAGCGAGCCGCCGGGTCCTCATCGCCGAGGACGAGGCGTTGATTCGACTGGATCTGCGGGAAATGCTCGTCGAAGAGGGCTACGACGTCTGCGGCGAGGCGGGCGACGGCGAGACCGCCGTGCGGCTCGCCGAGGAATTGCGCCCCGACCTGGTCATTCTCGACATCAAGATGCCCATTTTGGACGGGCTCGCGGCAGCCGAGCAGATCGCCGACAAACGGATCGCCCCAGTGGTGATCCTCACCGCGTTCAGCCAGCGGGAGTTGGTCGACCGCGCCCGCGAAGCGGGAGCCATGGCATATCTGGTCAAACCATTTCAGAAGACCGACCTGGTCCCGGCGATCGAGGTGGCGCTGTCGCGTTATGCGGAGCTGCGGTCACTGGAACACGAGGTCGCCGACCTCAGCGACCGGCTGGAGACCCGCAAGCTCGTCGAGCGGGCGAAAGGAACGTTGCAGACCACGTTCGGCATGAGCGAACCCGACGCCTTCAGCTGGATCCAACGTGCCGCGATGGACAACCGGATGACAATGCGTCAGGTCGCCGACCGCATCATCGCCGAGAGCCTGCCCACGACCGGCGGTTCGGCCTCGTCGGCGAGCCGACCCGGTCCCGAATAGTTCGCCAGCCGGCATGGTGGGCGTTGGACGGGCCAGCCTGCGGTGTGCGACGGCGCTCGCCGTGATCGTCGGTCTCGTGGCGTGCACCTCGACGTCCCGTTCCGGCGAGTGGGCCCCGACGCCCGTCGCTGTCCCGGCCGCGACTCCCGTGTGGCAGAAGGCCACGTTGCCGGCGCCACTTGGACGGCGGGTCGTGGTCCGTGCCTCGACGGCGTGCGGTGGCCGATGGTTCGTCACCGGTGCGTTGATCGATCCGGCCGCCGCAACCGGCACCGACTCCGATGCCGGCTCCGGTGCTGGCACTGAACCGGCGGCGTGGACCAGCACCGACGGACTGACATTCACCGCGTTACGCATCGCACCGCACTCCCACTACGGCCGCATCTCCGTTCTCTACTCGGCCGGCTGTCGGGCCGGCCGGCTCGCCGCGATCGGCGCCCAGACCGGCGGCGCGCACGGCAACCCGCGAGTGAGCACGTGGCGGCTCGACTCGGCCGGCGTGCTCACCGAGGTGGTCGCGGCGTTCGAACTCTTCGGTGGTCCGCGCGCGGTCAACGTCTCCCGCCTCGCCGGCGGCCCGGCCGGCTGGATGATCGCCGGCAATCGGACCAGCGGCGCGGCAATATGGGTGTCGACGCAACCCGACCCGACCGACTTTCGCCTGCTCGAGGCGCACCCGCCGCTGGGCAGCGACCCGGCCGGCGACACGTGGGCGGCCGACGTCACGGCAGACGGTCCAGTTGGCGACTCGCGGTGGCTCGCGGTGGGCGGGGTGTTGCGGCCCGGCCGCATCGATCGGGACCCGGTGGCGTGGTCGTCGAGCGACGGTCACCGTTGGTCGCGGGTCGAGGCCGATTCGATCGACGAGTACGACGAACTCCAGCGGGTCGTGTCCGTGGGCCCCGCGGCTGTCGCGGTTGGCTTGCGGGGCAAGGCTTTCGGCGTGTGGCGCGCGGATCTCGGCGACGAGACGTTTGGTCTGGTCGGCGCGTTCGGATCGACCGGTGACCGGGGGATGGGTTTTGTCCGGGATCTGACTGCGACCGACCGGTGGCTCGTCGCATCGGTCTCCGACGGCACGGCGTACGAAATGTGGATCTCGGATCAGACGGGGGTGGCGTGGCGTCCGGTCGCGTCGCCCCGTCCCGTGCGGTCGGCGTGGAACACCGCGGTGACCGTCGCCGGTCAGAACGATCAGGTGCTGGTGGGACTCGACGACGCGGGTGGCGCGACGGTGTGGATCACCCGGCTCGGCACACTGTGATCATCGGCCGGTCAGGCCGGGAGGTCCGAACCAGCCGAACCAGCCGAACCAGGCAGTGATGGCCCTCGTCGACGGCATGAGTGGCCGGTGGGGCTGCTTGTGCGGCATCCAGGCGCGCAGTGTTGCTAGCCGGTAACGGTTAGGGTGTTGCGCCGGTCGGGCACTTCTATCGCCGGTCAGGCTCCGGTAACCTCCGCCAGCACTGGAGGCGTATCGCAGGACAGCGGCTCCGGCGTGGATTGCCCGGGTGATATTGCACCAGGCCGGGAAGTCCTGAAAGCTGAGAGCCTGCAACCGAGGAGGGCAAAAGCCTTGAGGCGCAACTATCTTCGAATTCTGGGCGGCGTGGGCATCGCCGCGGCCCTAGTGGTCAGCGCTGCGGCGTGCCAGAAGGCCAGCACCGGCAGCACCGACGCCGCCAAATGCGGCGGCAAAATCGCAATCTTCGGCGCGCTCACCGGCGGCAACGCGGGTCTGGTGATCCCGGCCGTCGAGGGTGCGCGGATCGCGGTGAAGCAGCACAACGCCGCGAACCCCGACTGCAAGGTCGAGATGACGGAGTTCGACACCGAGGGCAGTGGCGACAAGGCGACCCCGGTCGCCAACCAGGTCGCCGCCGATCAGTCGTTCGTCGCGGTCATCGGTGGTCACTTCTCGGGTGAGTCCCGCGCGACCATGCCGATCTACCAGGCCGCAGGCATGGTGATGGTGGCTCCGTCGGCCACCGCCGCCGACCTCACCACCGTCGGCAACAAGTCGTTCTTCCGGGTCGTCGGCAACGACGCCACCCAGGGGGCGGCCGCCGCGAAGTTCTTCAAGACGACCGGGGCCAAGAAGGTCTACGTCGTCGACGACGGCACGACCTATGGCAAGGGCATCGCCGACAAGGTGAAGTCCGAGCTGGGAGACCTCAAGGTCGGCGACGACAAGGTCGCGGAGAAGCAGACCGAGTTCGCCGCCACCGTGTCGAAGATCAAGACCGCGGGTGCGGACGCGATCTTCTACGCCGGCTACACCAACGAGGCCGCCCCGTTCCTCAAGCAGCTTCGTCAGGCGGGCGTGACGGCGACGTTCGTCGGACCGGACGGCATCCAGGACCCGGCGCTCATCACCGGTGCCGGTGCCGCGGCCGCCGAGGGTGCGGTCATCACCTGCCCGTGTCTCCCGGCCGACAAGGCCAAGGGCACCCTGACCGCCGACTACAAGGCGGAGTACAACAAGGAGCCGGGCGCCTACACCGCTGAGGGCTACGACGCGGCGAAGGTTCTCCTCGACGGCTTCAAGGCCGGCAAGAACACTCGCGCGGCGCTGCTCGAGTGGGTCAAGAACTACAACGCCGACGGTGCCAGCAAGCACATCAAGTTCGACGCCAACGGCGACGTCGACGCGGCCAACGTGGTCATCTGGGCCTACGAGGTCAAGGGCGGCAAGATCGTCCCGAAGCAGGAAATCTCTCTCAGCTAGTCGACGCAGGTCACTGATGCGGTCGGGGGCAGTGATGCCCCCGACCGCATCGACCTAGGGAGCGGTGTGTGAACGTTCAGGATCTCTTCTCGCACTTCGGCCAGCACACGATCGACGGACTGACTCGAGGTTCGATCTACGCGTTGGTGGCCCTCGGCTACACCCTGGTCTACGGGGTTCTCAAGCTGATCAACTTTGCCCACTCCGAGGTCTTCATGGTGGGCACCTTCGCGGTTCTCGGCACGTGGACCGTGCTGGGCGTTGGCGGACATCCGACGGTGTCGGCGGCGATCGGATACGCGCTCATCGGGTTGCTCGTCGCGGCGCTCGCCTCAGGCGGAACGGCGCTGCTCATCGAACGCATCGCCTATCGGCCGCTACGCAAGAAGAACGCCCCCAGCCTGATCTTCCTCATTACCGCGATCGGCGTCTCGACCGTACTCTCCGAGATCTTCGGCCTGTGGGGGCCGGGCGACCGGCTCATCGTCGGCATGCCGGAGATCATCGCGCAGAAGGACCTGATCTCGTTCGGCTCCACCACGATCACGAATATTCAGGTGATCATCCTGGTCTCGGCGGTCGCGATGATGGTCGGTCTCGACCAGTTCATCAACCGCACGCGCTATGGCCGGGGGGTGCGCGCGGTGGCGCAGAGCCCCGAGACGGCCGCACTCATGGGCGTCAACCAGGACCGGGTGATCATGCTCATCTTCGTCCTCGGCGGCGTCATGGCCGGCGGCGCGGCACTGCTGTGGAGCCTGCGATATGGCCAGACCCGCTTCGACATCGGGTTCGTGATCGGTCTCAAGGCGTTCGCCGCCGCCGTGCTCGGCGGCATCGGCAACCTGCGCGGCGCGTTGCTCGGCGGGTTGCTGCTCGGGGTGGTGGAGAACTACGCCGCCACCCTCTACACCACCAGCTGGGAGGACGTGGCAGCGTTCGTCGTCCTCGTCGCCGTGTTGATGTTCCGGCCCACCGGAATCCTCGGCGAGTCACTCGGGAAGGCCCGCGTATGACCGGCACCGTCACCGCCCCACCCATCACCCCTCCGCCGTCTCCCCCGGGCCGTCGCCGTGGCCTGCGTGGCGTCCGGGAGCGCTATCAGGCGCTGCCCCGCTGGCAGCGGGCGCTCGGGTTCGTCGCGTTCGTCGCGTTGCTGGTCTATCTGCCCTACCTCGGCGTTCCCGGCCTGACCATTCTGCGTACGGACAGCGCGGCGATTCCGGTCGACTGGGCGAGCACCCTGTTCACCTGCGCCATCTGGGTGATCATCGCGTTGGGACTCAACGTCGTCATCGGCCTCGCCGGCCTGCTCGACCTCGGCTACGTCGGCTTCTACGCCATCGGCGCCTACAGCGTTGCGCTGTTCGGCTCGCCCTACTCCCCGGTCGTGGAGTGGTTGCAGCAGACGTTCGACCTGCCGAAGGGCTGGACCGTCGCGTGGGCGGCCTGCATCCCCATCGCCATCGCGCTGACGATGATGTCCGGGGTCATCCTCGGCTGGCCGACACTGCGGTTGCGCGGCGACTATCTCGCGATCGTCACCCTCGGCTTCGGTGAGATCATCCGCATCATCGCGAAGAACGCCGAGATCACCGGTGGCCCACAGGGCATCCCGGCGATCCCCGGCCCGCAGGGACAACCCGACACGACGAAGATCTTCGGCCTGCTCGACGTGACCCCGTGGTATTGGCTCGTCCTCGCCGTGTTGCTCGTCTTCGCCTTCGGCGTTCGTCGGCTCGAACACAGCCGTGTCGGCCGGTCGTGGCTCGCGATCCGCGAGGACGAGGACGCGGCCGCGATCATGGGTGTGCACCCGTTCAAGTTCAAACTGTGGGCCTTCGCCATCGGCGCCGCGCTCGGCGGCGTCTCCGGCATGCTCTTCGCCAGCCGCAACGGATATATCGAGCCGAACAACTTCGGTGTCGTCCTGTCGATCACCTTCGTGGCGATGGTGGTCATGGGTGGCGCCGGCAACATCGCGGGAGTCACCGTCGGCGCGATCATCCTGGCCTACCTGCCGGCCCGTTTCCTCGTGCTCGAACGTTATCGCCCGCTCTTCGTCGGGGCGGCGCTCGTCGCGATCATGGTCTTCCGGCCGCAGGGACTCATCCCGAGCCGCCGCCGCGCACGCGAACTCGCCGACCGGGCGGAGGAGGCACCGGAGAATGTCTGACAACGCCACCACGACCGCCCCGGTGGGCGCGTCCACCGATCCCTCGGTGCTGCTGGAGATGAGCCACGTCACGCTGCGCTTCGGCGGTCTGGTCGCCCTCGACGACGTCGACTTCGCGGTGCGCGAAGGCGAGATCCTCGGACTCATCGGCCCCAACGGGGCCGGCAAGACGACCGCCTTCAACGCCATGACCGGAGTCTTCAAACCGACCTCCGGCGAGGTGCGCCTGGCCGGACAGCGGGTGAGCGGGCGCCGGCCGTACGAGATCAACAAGCTCGGCATCGCACGGACCTTTCAGAACATCCGGCTCTTCCCGGAGATGACCGCCATCGAGAACGTGCTCGTCGGCGTCGACTCCCGACACACCACGAGCGTCGTCGGCGCGCTTTTCGGGGTGCGCCGCACCCGCCGTCGCGCAGACGAGTTCACCCCGGTCACCGCCGCCGGTGGGGTGGTCCGACTGTGGCAGCGGGCGCGCCACGCGGCCCAGGGCTGGTTCGGCGTCTCCGTGCACCACCGCGAGGAACGCGACGGCGAGGCCAAAGCGTTGGAACTGCTGCGTTTCGTCGGCATCGCCGACCGTGCCAACGAGGTCGCCCGCAACCTGCCCTACGGTTATCAACGGCGCCTTGAGATCGCCCGCGCGCTCGCCACCGACCCGAAGCTGCTCTGCCTCGACGAGCCCGCCGCCGGGTTCAACCCGGCCGAGAAGGTGCAACTGCTCGAGCTCATCCAACGCATCCGCGACCGCGGCCACACCGTCGTGCTCATCGAGCACGACATGCGGCTGGTCATGAACGTGACCGACCGGATCGTGGTGCTGGAGTTCGGTCGCAAGATCGCCGACGGCCCGCCGGCCGAGGTCAGCAAGAACCCGCAGGTGATCGCCGCCTATCTGGGAGTGCCCGCCGATGCTGCTTGAGCTATCCGACGTCCATGTCTCCTATGGACGCATCCGCGCGCTGCACGGCATCAGCCTGCACATCGACGCCGGCGAGATCGTCGCGCTCATCGGCGCCAACGGCGCCGGCAAGACCACCACCATGCGGGCGATCTCCGGCATCCGTCCGGTGTCCCAGGGCTCGATCCGCTTCGACGGGCAGGACATCACCCACCTGCGCGCCGACCTGCGGGTCGTGCGCGGACTCAGCCAGGCACCCGAGGGTCGCGGCATCTTCCCCGGCATGACCGTCGACGAGAACCTCGACATGGGCGCCTACACCCGACGGGACCGGGCCGGGATCGCCGAGGACCTCGACCGGGTCTTCGGACTCTTCCCGCGACTGCTCGACCGCCGCAAACAGCACGGTGGCACCCTCTCCGGCGGCGAGCAGCAGATGCTCGCCATCGGCCGTGCGCTCATGGCCCGTCCCCGGCTGCTGCTGCTCGACGAACCGTCGATGGGCTTGGCGCCGATGCTCATCCAGCAGATCTTCTCGATCATCACTGAGATCGCCGCTCAGGGCACGACGATTCTCGTCGTCGAACAGAACGCCCAGCAGGCCCTGTCGAAAGCACACCGGGCCTATGTCATGGAGACCGGGACCATCACCAAGACCGGCACGGGCAAGGACCTGCTCACCGACCCGGCGGTCAAGGAGGCCTACCTCGGCGTCGCGTGACGCGCGACGCCGAGCGGTCGAGGGCGTGCAGTCTCGGTCGTGTCACACCCGGCAGCTAGGCTCGCTGGGTGGTGAGTTCCGCGATGACGCCTGAGACGACGACCCCTGAGACCGTGACGCCTGGGACTGTGGCGCCTGGGACCGTGACGCCTGGGACAGCCGGTGCCGACACGGCTGAACCCCGTTCGGTCACACCCCATGCCGGTCAGCCCCGACTGCTGCTCATCGATGGGCACTCGTTGGCCTATCGGGCGTTCCACGCCCTCCCGGTGGAGAACTTCGCCACCTCCACCGGACAACCGACCAACGCGGTCTACGGATTCACCTCCATGCTCATCAACGTGCTGCGCGACGAACGCCCCACGCATATCGTCGTCGCCTTCGACGTGTCCCGACACTCGTTCCGCACGGAGCAATACGCCGACTACAAGGCCACCCGGTCAGAGACCCCCGCCGACTTCAAAGGCCAGGTCAGCCTGGTTCAAGAGGTGCTCGCCGCGCTGCGGATTCCCGTGGTGGAGAAGGCGGGATACGAGGCCGACGACGTCATCGCCACGCTCGCGGCGCAGGGCCACGCGTCCGGCATGCGGGTCTTCATCACCACCGGCGACCGCGACGCCTTCCAACTCATCCGAGACGGCGTCACCGTCCTCTACCCACGCAAGGGCGTCTCCGACCTCGCCCGCATGGACGCCGCCGCCGTCACCGCGCGCTACGGCGTCGGCCCGCAGCACTACCGCGCGATCGCCGCGCTCGTCGGCGAGACCAGCGACAACCTGCCGGGCGTGCCCGGCGTTGGCGACAAGACCGCCGCGAAGTGGATCAACCAGTTCGGCGACTTCGACGCCGTCATCGCCAACGTCGACAAGATCAAGGGAAAGGTCGGCGACAGCCTGCGCGCCCACCTCGCCGACGTGCTGCGCAACTTCGAGCTCAACCGCCTCATCGACGACCTCGACCTGTCCGTGCACCCCGACCAGGCCCAATGGCACGGCTGGGACCGCGAGGCCGTGCACCAACTCTTCGACACCCTGCAGTTCCGGGTTCTGCGCGACCGGCTCTACGACTACCTCGACTCCGCCGAACCGGAGGCCGACTCCGGATTCGACCTCGACGGCCAACTGCTCGACCCGACCGCGGTGCGGGCCTTCCTCGACGAGCACGCACCCACCGCAACCCCGGTCGGCGTCGCCGTCGCCGGCGGCTTCGGCCGCGGCACCGGAACCATCACCGGCGTGGCGATCGCCACCGCCGGCACCCACGCGGCCTGGTTCGACCCGGCCCAACTCGACGCCGACAGCGACGCCGCAGTCGCGCAGTGGCTCGCCGACCCCGACCGGCCCAAGGTGCTCCACGACGCCAAACCCGCGATGCTCGCCTTCACCGCCCGCGGGTGGGACCTGCGCGGGCTGGCCGTCGACACCGCGCTCGCCGCCTATCTCGCCCGCCCCGACCAACGCTCCTACGACCTCACCGATCTCGCGCTGCGTTATCTGCAGCGCGAACTGCGAGTCGAGGGCCCGGTCACCGGCCAACTCATGCTCGACGGCATGGGCGAGGAGAACAGTCTCGAGCAGAGCCTCATGCTGCGGGCCAAGGCCACCCTCGACCTCGCCGACGCGATCGGGTCCGAGCTCGACAGAGACGGCGCGCCGGCATCTGGCGTACCCGTCGATGGTGAAATCGAGATCCCAGCCGCCGGGACCGACACCGACCGCGCGTCGCGACGCCTGCTCACCGAGGTTGAGCAGCCGCTGCTCTATGTGCTCGCCGAGATGGAACGCACCGGCATCGCCGCCGACACCGACTATCTCAGCGACCTGGAGTCGCACTTCGCCGGCGAGGTGAAGGCCGCCGCGCAGGCCGCCTATGCCGTGGTGGGTCGCGAGTTCAACCTCGGCTCACCCAAACAGCTGCAGGAGATTCTCTTCACCGAGCTCAACCTGCCGAAGACCAAACGCATCAAGACCGGATACACCACCGACGCCGAGTCGCTGCAGAGCCTCTTCGCGCAGACCGGGCACCCGGTGCTGGAACACCTGCTGCGCCACCGCGACGTCGCCAAACTCAAGTCCACAGTGGATGGCCTGCTCAAGTCGATCAGCGACGACGGACGCATCCACACCACGTTCTTCCAGACCGTCGCCGCGACCGGGCGTCTGTCCAGCACCGACCCCAACCTGCAGAACGTGCCGATCCGCACCGAGGAGGGGCGTCGCATCCGGCGGGCCTTCATCGTCGGCCCCGGATTCGAGACCCTGCTCACCGCCGACTACAGCCAGATCGAGATGCGCATCATGGCCCACCTGTCCCGCGACGAGGCGCTCATCGACGCGTTCCGCTCCGGGGCCGACTTCCACGCGGCGACCGCGTCGGCCGTCTTCGCCGTGCCGCTCGACCAGGTCACCCCCGAGCAGCGGCGCGGGGTCAAGGCCATGAACTACGGCTTGGCGTACGGGTTGAGCGCCTTCGGCCTCTCCCAACAGCTCGGCACGACGCCGGACGAGGCGCGCACGCTCATGGATGGCTATTTCGAACGCTTCGGAGGGATTCGGGAATACCTGCGCGGCGTCGTCGTGCGCGCGGGCCGCGACGGATACACCGAGACGGTGCTCGGCCGCCGCCGATATCTGCCCGACCTCACCAGCGATAACCGTCAACGACGCGAGATGGCCGAACGGATGGCACTCAACGCGCCCATCCAGGGTTCGGCCGCCGACATCATCAAGGTCGCGATGCTGCGCGTCGACGCCGCGCTGCGCGACTCCGGGCTGCGCTCACGGATGCTGTTGCAGGTGCACGACGAGCTCGTCTTCGAGGTGGCGCCGGGGGAGCGGGCGCCGCTGGAGGAGTTGGTGCGCGCGCACATGGGCGGGGCCTATCCACTCGACGTGCCGTTGGAGGTCTCCGTCGGATCGGGCCCCAACTGGGACGCCGCAGACCACTGACCCACCCATCATGATCGCGTCGGGGAGCACGCGGGGGAGTGCTCTGTCGCGTGCGCGACGAAGATCGCTGTGCCGGGGAAGAGTCTGCCGCGCAGAGGGCTCCACTGGCCCCATTCGGCGTCATGGTCGTCGGGCCACTCCGGTTCGATGAGGTCGGTGAGGGTGAACCCGGCGGCGACCAGCTCCCTGATCCGGTCGCCGAGGGTGCGGTGGTGCTCCACATAGATCGGTTCGCCGGCGTCGTATTCGACATAGGGGCGGCGATCGAAATAGGAGTGGGCGACGATGAGGCCCTGCGGGCCGGGGTCGTCGGGAAAGATCCACCGCATCGGGTGGGTGACGGCGAAGACCCACCGCCCGCCGGGCCGCAGCACGCGCGATACCTCCCGCATCACCAGCGCCGAATCGTCGACGAACGGCACCGCGCCGAAGGCCGTGAAGGCGATGTCGAAAGTGTCGTCGGCGAACGGCAACGCCATGGCGTCGGCCTGCACCAACGGCACCGCCGAACCGAGCCGCCGTCCATCGTCGGCGGCGTGGCGCAGCATGCCGGCGGACAGGTCCATGGCGACGGAGAGCGCGGCGCCTTCGCTGGCGACCCAGCGGGCCCCGGCGGCGGCACCGCAGCCGACCTCGAGCACCCGGCGCCCGCGCACGGGGCCGAGCAGGTGGGCTGCGGCTTCTCGGAGGCCTTCGGGGCACCATCGCAGATCGGAATCCCCGAGGAACTCGCCGTGCTCGGCCTGATAGGCGTCGGCGTCGGTGTCCCACCAGTGTCGGCTGGCCCGCTGGTTGGACACGCCGGAGATGGTGCGCCGGGCGGGGCCGGTGGGGCTGATGTCGGGTGCGGGCTCGGTGGTCACGCTCTCACCCTAAGCGGCGCGCTGATCTCGTCCGAACGGCCCGATGCGGCTACCGGCAGGGGTTGGACCGGCAGGTTGCGGGCGGGGTAAGCTCTTTGTTGCACTCGTGGATCGCGACCTCGGCAGGGAGAAGGTTTTCGCGGTCGTCACGACGACGACGGGTCCACGGGGGCGGCTAACGTCCTAACCGACACCCTATTCCAGCGGAGCAACTGCCCACATGACGAGCAGCATCGAGGCCACCTCGAGCGCCAACAAGGTCGCCATCGACGATATCGGATCTGAGGAAGCGTTCCTCGCCGCGATCGATGAGACCATCAAGTACTTCAATGACGGCGACATTGTCGAAGGCACCGTCGTCAAGGTCGACCGGGACGAGGTCCTGCTCGACATCGGCTATAAGACCGAAGGTGTCATTCCTTCGCGCGAATTGTCGATCAAGCACGACGTGGATCCGTCCGATGTCGTCGCAGTCGGTGACCACGTCGAAGCCCTGGTCCTCCAGAAGGAGGACAAAGAGGGCCGGCTGATCCTCTCGAAGAAGCGCGCGCAATACGAGCGGGCGTGGGGCACCATCGAGAAGATCAAAGAAGACGACGGCGTGGTCCGTGGCTCCGTCATCGAGGTCGTCAAGGGTGGTCTCATCCTCGACATCGGCCTGCGGGGCTTCCTGCCGGCGTCGCTGGTCGAGATGCGCCGCGTGCGCGACCTGCAGCCGTATGTGGGCCGGGAGCTCGAAGCCAAGATCATCGAGCTGGACAAGAACCGTAACAACGTGGTTCTGTCCCGCCGCGCCTACCTCGAGCAGACCCAGTCCGAGGTGCGCAGCGAGTTCCTCAACAAGCTGGCCCGCGGACAGGTCCGCAAGGGTGTCGTCTCCAGCATCGTCAACTTCGGCGCGTTCGTCGACCTCGGCGGCGTCGATGGTCTGGTGCACGTCTCTGAACTCTCCTGGAAGCACATCGACCACCCCTCCGAGGTGGTCGAGGTCGGCCAACGAGGTCGAGGTGGAGGTGCTCGACGTCGATCTCGATCGCGAGCGCGTCTCCCTCTCGCTCAAAGCCACCCAGGAAGACCCGTGGCGTCAGTTCGCCCGCACCCACGCGATCCAGCAGATCGTGCCGGGCAAGGTCACCAAGCTCGTCCCGTTCGGCGCGTTCGTCCGGGTCGACGACGGCATCGAGGGCCTGGTTCACATCTCCGAGCTTGCCGAGCGGCACGTGGAGATCCCCGAGCAGGTCGTGCAGGTCGGCTCCGAGGTCATGGTCAAGGTCATCGACATCGACCTCGAGCGTCGGCGCATCTCGCTGTCGCTCAAGCAGGCCAACGAGGGCTTCGTCGAGGGTGAAGAACACTTCGACCCGACCCTCTACGGCATGTCCGCGACCTACGACACCGAAGGCAACTACGTCTATCCCGAGGGTTTCGACTCGGAGACCGGCGAGTGGCTCGAAGGTTTCGACACCCAACGCGAAGAGTGGGAGCGGCAATACGCCGACGCCCGCACCCGCTGGGAAGCGCACACCAAGCAGGTGCAGAACGCCCGCGCGGCCGACGCCGAAGCTCCGCCGGCGCCCGTCGGTGGCTCCACCCCGGTCACCAAACCGGCCGAGGAGACCCAGGGCATTCTCGCCACCGACGAGGCGCTCGCCGCACTCAAGGAGAAGCTCGCCGGCGGCGGCAAGTGACACACGAGTGATCTGAAGATCACTCGTCATCATGATGCGCGACCGATCATGATGAACGACCGCAATCGCGTGCGTTGACAACGGCGCGGTCACCAGGGGAACCCGGTGACCGCGCCGTTCGTCTGCGACACTGGGCGCGTGTTGACGGTCGGACTCACCGGAGGAATCGGCGCGGGCAAGAGCTCCGTCGCCCGCCGCCTCGCCGAACTCGGCGCCGTCGTGATCGACTCCGATCAGCTAGCCCGCGACGTGGTGGAACCGGGCACTGCGGCGTTGGCCACGGTGGTCGAGACATTCGGCGACGACGTGCTCGGCGCGGATGGGCGGCTGAACCGGGCCGCGTTGGCCCGACGGGTCTTCGGCGACGACGAGTCCCGCCGTCGGCTGGAAAAGATCATTCACCCCGAGGTACGGCGTCGCGCCGCCGAGATCGCCGCCGCCGCCCCACCGGACGCGATCGTCGTCAACGACGTGCCGTTGCTGGTCGAGACGGGCATGGCCGGACTCTATGACCTCGTGATCGTCGTTCTCGCCGACACCGAGACCCGGGTTGCCCGGCTCGTCGGAGACCGGAAAATGGCCGAAGTCGACGCCCGCGCCCGCATCGCGAGCCAGGCCACCGACGAGCAACGGCGCGTGATCGCCGACGTGGTCATCGTCAACGACACGACGCCCGACGATTTGCGTGCGGCGGTTGACGCCGCGTGGCGGGACCGGATCATCCCCGCCCTCCACTCGACTCGGTGTTCAGGCGGGACGACGGATGGGAGCGTCGACCAGCCTCAGTGACGCAGCCGAGTCTGGCGGCGAGGTGTCGACAACGGTCGGAAACGAAGGCGGCATCGGCGACGGAGGTCGCCCGCGACGGCCGGCGAACCGGGGCGGAGCACCGCAGTGCCCGCGCGCCGGTTCAACCGCTCTGGGGAGCCCATCGGGACACGCGCACGTTAGGGACGCACACGCGTCGCCGGGGCTGCTGACCCGAGCGCCGACGCCGGCGGCACCGGTGTGGGGGTGCCGGCCTGACGGCGGTCGGCCGTCGCGAGCGGCCTACGGCTATTGACGTTATCGCGACCGCGCGGGCGGGACAATCCCGTTTCGGCGTCGAAGCGATCGACGAACGTCAGATCAGCGGTGTCGGCTGCGTTTGCGTGTCGGTGGTCTGGCGTACGGTGGATCGCATGAACCTCGACCTGCCCCGGATGGATCGCCGATTTGAGGTGATCAGCGAGTTTCAACCGTCCGGCGATCAACCCGCCGCGATCGACGAGCTCGCGAAACGGGTGCGTGCCGGGGACCGCCACGTGGTGCTGCTCGGCGCGACCGGCACCGGCAAAAGTGCCACCACGGCGTGGCTGGTGGAGCGGTTGCAACGCCCAGCACTGGTGCTCGCCCCCAATAAGACCCTCGCCGCGCAGTTGGCGAAGGAGTTTCGGGAACTCATGCCGAACAACGCGGTGGAGTATTTCGTCTCCTACTACGACTACTACCAGCCCGAGGCGTATATCCCACAGACCGACACCTACATCGAGAAGGACTCGTCGATCAACGAGGAAGTCGAGCGACTGCGGCACTCGGCGACGATGTCGTTGCTCACCCGCCGCGACGTGGTGGTCGTCGCAACCGTCTCGGCGATCTATGGGCTCGGCACTCCGCAGGAATATCTCAATCGCGCGGTGCGGATCGAGGTCGGGCAGGAGCTCGACCGAGACGGCCTGCTTCGTCGGCTCGTCGACATTCAATACGCGCGCAACGACATCGCGTTCAACCGAGGCACCTTCCGGGTCCGTGGCGACACGTTGGAGATCATTCCGGCCTATGAGGAACTCGCCATCCGGGTCGAACTGTTCGGTGACGAGGTGGAGAAACTCTGCTATCTGCACCCGCTCACTGGTGACGTCGTCAAAGAGGTCGACCAACTCCTGATCTTTCCGGCGACGCACTACGCGGCCGGCCCCGAAACCATGGAACGGGCGATCGGGGCGATCGAGGTCGAGTTGGAGGAACGGCTCGCCGAACTCGACCGACAGGGTCGCCTGCTCGAGGCGCAGCGCCTGCGCATGCGTACGAGTTATGACATTGAGATGATGCGGCAGGTCGGATTCTGCTCGGGCATCGAGAACTATTCCCGGCACATGGACGGACGCGCCGCAGGCAGCGCGCCGCACTGCCTGCTCGACTACTTCCCCGACGACTTCCTCACCGTCATCGACGAATCCCACGTGACCGTGCCGCAGATCGGCGGCATGTTCGAGGGCGACGCCTCCCGCAAACGCACCCTCATCGAACACGGTTTTCGGCTGCCGTCGGCCGCCGACAACCGGCCATTACGCTTCGACGAGTTCACCGACCGCGTCGGTCAGGCCGTCTTTCTCTCCGCCACCCCCGGTCCGTGGGAGCTGGGCAAGACCGGCGGCGCGGTCGTCGAGCAGGTGATCCGTCCCACGGGACTCGTCGACCCCGAGGTTGTCGTGAAACCCACCAAGGGCCAGATCGACGACCTCATGCACGAGATCACGCTGCGCACCGAACGCGACGAACGGGTCCTCGTCACCACCCTCACGAAGAAGATGTCCGAGGATCTCACCGACTATCTCCTCGAACACGGCATCCGCGTGCGATACCTCCACTCCGAAGTGGACACCCTGCGCCGGGTCGAACTGCTGCGCGAACTGCGCCGCGGAGACTTCGACGTGCTCGTCGGCATCAACCTGCTCCGCGAGGGCCTCGACCTGCCCGAGGTCTCCCTTGTGGCGATCCTCGACGCCGACAAGGAGGGATTCCTGCGGTCGGGCACATCCCTCATCCAGACCATCGGCCGAGCGGCGCGCAACGTCTCGGGGCAGGTCCACATGTATGCCGACAAGGTCACCGCGTCAATGGCGGCCGCGATCGACGAGACCAACCGTCGCCGCGCGCGGCAGGTCGCACACAACACCGAACACGGCATCGACCCCCAGCCGTTGCGCAAGAAGATCGGCGACATCCTCGACGACATCTATCGCGAGGCCGACGACGCCGAGACGCTCGTCGGTGCCGCCGGCGCCTCACTTGTGGGCGGTGGTGGCCGGCAGATGTCACGAGGCAAGGCACCCGTCAAGGAGACCCGCAGTCGGGTCAAGGCCGGCGCCTCCCGCACCATCACCGCGCCCACCGAGCAGATGGCCCGCGCCGAACTCGCCCAGTCCGTCTCCGAACTCACCGAACAGATGCTCGCCGCCGCACGCGAGCTCCAGTTCGAACTCGCCGCCCGGATTCGTGACGAGATCAGCGAATTGAAGAAGGAACTGCGTCAGATGGACGCCGCCGGCGTCCGCTGATCGAAGCCGGCCGGGTCGAAGCCAGTCGGGTCGACTCCGGCGAAGTGCTCGACGACGGGCGGCTGGGCGAAATATGGCCCGATGAGCGCGCGCCACTGGGGGAACCGTTCGCTGGCTCGGAAGTTCTCCAGGTGCGCGGCGACCGAGTCCCACTCGACCAGCAACACGAATCGGGTCGGTGACTCGATGCCGCGAACGAGCCGCATCGACCGACAGCCGGGCGTGGTGGCGACGAGTTCCCGCGCCCGCCCATAGGCCGAAACGAAGGCAGGCTCCTCGCCGGCCGTGACGTCGATGAGCGCGATCTCAAGCACCATGGACACAGCCTGCCAGGACCTCCCACGAGCCGGTCATGGGGTAGGCGATAGTGACGGGACCTGGCGGCGACCTCACGAAACTAGCCTCCTAGGACGCCGTACGGGATGTGTCGAGCCGGTCGATCATGCCAAACGAGTCATGATCGACCGGCGCTGACCACGCAAAAGGCGAAATCGGCCCACCACGTGGGCATCCCCTCGCGCCGTTCGTCGGTCATGGGTCACAATGGCGTGGGCACCGTGGCCTCGGCCGGGCGTCCACGCATGGGGGAAGGACCCGGAGGGGAGTATTTCTCCGCCGTGGTGTCGTCAGCACGGTTGGCCGGCGCACGCCGATCAGCCCGGCATCACGGGTCACCGTCTCGCGGTGGCGAAAGAGACCTCCGCACAACACTGTGCACGCGCTGCGCGTCGAACGGGGCGTGGCGTGCGCCTGTCTGCGGAGGGTGCGACATGGAAGTTTCTGGATGGTTGTGGGCGGCGACTCTCGCCGGGATGACAGCGGTCTTCGTCCTCGATCTGGCGGTGATCGGCCGGCGACCACACGTGCCGTCGCTGCGCGAGTCGACGATCTGGGTCGTGACCTATGTCAGTCTCGCGCTGGCGTTCGCGGCCGGTCTGTGGGCGACGAAGGGTGTGACGTTCGCCGGCCAGTTCGTGGCGGGCTGGCTCACCGAATACAGCCTGTCGGTCGACAACCTCTTCGTCTTCGTGATCATCATGGCCCGGTTCGCGGTGCCCCGGGAATTTCAGCAGAAGGTGCTGATGGTCGGCATCGTTCTCGCGTTGGTCATGCGAGGACTGTTCATCGCGGCCGGCGCGGCCCTCATTCACCAGTTCGTCTGGGTCTTCTATTTCTTCGGGGCGTTCCTGCTCTACACGGCGGTGAAGTTGGTCCGCCACGGTGAGGACGACGAGTCAGACTTCAAGGAAAATGTCCTGATCCGCTGGAGCCGGGCGGTGCTGCCGATGAGCACCACCTATCGCGGGTCGCGGCTCACCATCGTGGAGAACGGAAAGCGTCTGTTCACGCCACTGCTCATCGTGATGATCGCGATCGGCACGACCGACCTCCTCTTCGCCCTCGACTCGATTCCCGCGATCTTCGGTCTCACCACCGAGCCATATCTGGTCTTCACCGCAAACGTCTTCGCGCTCATGGGTCTGCGACAGCTCTACTTCATGCTCGGCGGCCTGCTCGACAGGCTGACCTATCTGTCGGTGGGGCTCGCGATCGTGCTCGGGTTCATCGGAGTGAAACTGTTCCTCGAGGCGTTGCACGCCAACAACATCGCATTCATCAACGGTGGCGAACCGATCGAGGCGGTCCCGACCATTCCGATCTGGCTCTCCCTCACGGTCATCATCGGCACGTTGGCAGTCACGTCGGCACTCAGTGTCATCCGTTCCCGCAGCATGGTGGACCCTGCCATCGGCGGGCAGGGGCCGGGCGGGCCGGGCGAACCCGAACGAGCCCTCAACCGCAGCTGACCGGCGAGCCTAGGCGTGCACGACCCGGTGGACGGCGGCGAGTGAACTGATCCGGTCGCCGCTCACCGGCTCGAGCACGACCCGACCCTGGGTGTCACATGCGTGCAGGATGTGCCGCTCGTTGCCCACCGGTGCCGCCGCGACGAACCCGACGTGTTGGACTTGGCCGCCACGGGCGAAGAAATACAGGTCACCCGGGCGTTCCTGACCGAATGGCACCGGCATGGTCGCCGCAGCCTGGTCGTGCGCGTCGCGGGGAAGGTTGATGCCGAAGCGGCGCCACACCAGGTGCACGAGCCCCGAACAGTCGACGCCGAACGCGGAGACCCCGCCCCACACGTAGGGCACGTCCCGCAGTCGGTCGGCCCACTCGAGCACTTCGGCGTTGTCGGCGGGCGGGGTCAACGGGATGGCGGCGACGTCGTCCTCGATCGCCCAGGCCGGCTCGAACCGGCCTGGCACCGCCACAGGGAGCCACCCGTCGTGCGGGCTTCCCAACGCCATCAGCCGGGTTCCGAAGGTCACCCCGGGCACGGCCAACGCAGCGTCGGGATCATCGCGCAACGCCGTCGCGGTGGCGGTGACGACGTGCCAGACCCCGGTGCGGTCGGCGTCGGAGCCGTGATCGCGGTGGCGGGCGGCGACTCGCACGCCACCGGCGTGGATGCCGTCGGGGTGGGAGAGTTGGTCGAGCGGCAGCCAACCCGGATAACCGCGATGGTCCAAAGAGGACGGTTGGCCCAGTGCGATCACGTGCGCCCACGGCCCGCGAATGTCGGCGATGAGGACCCGGTCGCCGAGCAGCAACTGGCTGACGGTGCGATGGGACAGGTCGGAGCGTTCCTCGGGTGTCATCTGTTCGACCCAGTCGCGTGGTCGCGACGGCACCGACAACGCCGAGGCGTCAACGGCGCGAATCCGGTCAGGCGCGGCCCACATCGTCGCCACCGCCACACACACGACTGCCTCAGCGCCGGGCGACAATTGTGGTTCGCTCGCCGCGAGCAGAGACCCCAGGCTCACGTCTCGTTCCCTTCCATCCGCGCGCAGGGCAGGCCAACCGGCGCTCGCCGGCGGTGCGCGGTGACACGAAGCCTACGCGGACCATGCCCTTGGGCGCACGACGGGAGCACGGCTCCCATTTTCGGCGATCACCCGCCATTCCCGATAGGGTCACCGGGTGAACTCGCCCGGCCGGTCGGGTGCGTTGGCGATCCGATGGGAGGACAACGTGCCATTGGGGCTGGTGAACGCCGCCAACGCGCGCGACATCGGTGGGGTGCGTGTCGCCGATGGTCGATGGGTTCGCAGAGGGCTTCTTTATCGGGCGAATGCCCTCAACCGGCTGACTTCGGACGAGGTTGACCGGGTCGCGTCGCTGCGGTTGGCGTGTCTTATCGACCTGCGCCATCCGATCGAGATCGAACAGACCGGCGCGAACCGGCTTCCGGCCACCCCTGCGGGCGCTGGTCCCCGGCTGGTGTCGCTGCCGTTGTTCGACCCCGACCACGAGGTCTTCACCCAGGTCACGGCCGTGGTCAGCGGGCAGGTCGATCCCGCGTCACTTGGCATGGACGACCACGCCGGTGACGCCGCGATGCGCGCGGTCTATCGGTGGTTCGTCACCTCGCCGGCCGGGTGCGTGGTTTTCGGGTCCGCGCTGCGGACCATTGCGTCGCGGGCCGACCTGCCGCTGCTGTTTCACTGCACGGCGGGCAAGGACCGCACCGGCTGGCTCACCGCCGTCGTGCTGAGCCTGCTCGGCGCGGATCGGGCCAGCATCATGGATGACTATCTGCGCACCAACGAATTGGCTGCCGCCGGTCGGGGCCAGCTGCTCGCGGTGTTGGCCACACGAGGGGTCGATCCCGCGGCGCTCGCGCCGTTGCTCGAGGCGCGGCCGCACTATCTCACTGAGGCGTTCGACACCGTCGATCGCGAGTTCGGCGACCTGAGCGCCTATGCGCGCGACGCGTTGGGGATCGACGCCGCCACCGTCCACGCGTTGCGCGTCAACCTGTTGCACGATGAGCCGGACTGGTCCGGCGAGGCCGCCCCCGCCGCGTCCCACTGAAGATCCAAAAGACGAAAACCCGGGCCTTGTACGGGTCATTCGCTCGCATTGGCAGACAGTGCGGGGGGTTTCGGTTCGTCGCGACGAACCGAAACCCCCGTGTGTTCTTGCGTTGACATCCCCAGTGGCCAGTCAGCGCGCCGGAAGACGCCATCTGACGAGGAAAGCGGCGTCCCCAGTGGCCAGTCAGCGTGCTGGACGACTGCTCATCCCTGGTGTTTGCGCCGCCCCGCCATCCGGCCCCGCTGGGTCTGGTCGAGAATCACCTTGCGCAGGCGCACCGCGGTTGGCGTGACCTCGACGCACTCGTCCTCACGGCAGAATTCGAGGGCCTGCTCCAAGGAGAGCTTGCGGGCGGGGATAAGCCGCTCAAGCTCATCGCCGGTGGAGGACCGCATGTTGGTGAGCTTCTTCTCTTTGGTGATGTTGACGTCCATGTCGTCGGCGCGCGAGTTCTCCCCGACGATCATGCCCTCATAGACCTCGGTCGTCGGGTCGACGAACATCGAGCCGCGCTCCTGCAGGTTGAACATGGCGAACGAGGTCGCGGCCCCGGCCCGGTCGGCGACGAGCGAGCCCGACGGGCGGGTGCGCAGCTCGCCGAACCACGGCTCATAGGACTCGAAGACGTGGTGGAGGATGCCGGTGCCCCGTGTCTCGGTGAGGAATTCGGTGCGGAATCCGATGAGCGCGCGGGCCGGAACCAACCACTCCATCCGGATCCAGCCGGTGCCGTGGTTGATCAACTGTTCCATCCGGCCTTTGCGGCTGGCGAGCAGTTGGGTGATCGCCCCCAGATAGTCCTCGGGGGCGTCGATGGTGAGCCGCTCGACCGGCTCACAGACCCGCCCGTCGATGTCTCGGGTGACGACCTGGGGTTTGCCGACGGTCAGCTCGTAGTTTTCCCGGCGCATCTGCTCGACGAGGATCGCGAGGGCGAGTTCGCCACGGCCCTGCACCTCCCAGGTGTCGGGCCGTTCGGTCGGCAGCACACGCAGGGAAACGTTTCCGACGAGTTCCCGGTCGAGGCGGTCCTTGACGAGTCGGGCGGTGACCTTGGTGCCTTTGACCCGGCCGGCGAGGGGCGAGGTGTTGGTGCCCAGCGTCATCGAGATGGCGGGTTGGTCGACGGTGATGCGGGGCAGTGGGCGGGGGTCATCGGAGTCGGCGAGCGTGTCGCCGATCATGATTTCGGGGATTCCGGCGACGGCGATGATGTCGCCGGGCCCGGCCGATTCCGCGCTGGCCCGTTCGAGTCCGTCGGTCATGAGGAGCTCGGAGATGCGTACCCGGTCGGTCTTTCCGTCGCGGCACCAGGCGACGGTCTGTCCTTTGCGGATGGTGCCTTGGTGCACCCGACACAGGGCCAGTCGGCCGAGGAAGGGGGAGGCGTCGAGGTTGGTCACGTGCGCCTGAAGCGGGTGGTCCTCCACATAGGACGGCGGGGGGATGGTGTTGAGCAGGGTGGCGAAGAGCGGGGCGAGCGAGGTGGAGTCGGCCGGCACGGTCCCGTCCGCCGGTTGGTTGAGCGAGGCGACGCCGTCGCGTGCGCAGGCATAGACGATCGGGAAGTCGATCTGGGTCTCGTCGGCGTCGAGGTCGAGGAAGAGTTCGTAGGTGTCGTCGACGACCTCTTTGATGCGCGCGTCCGCCCGGTCGACCTTGTTGATCACGAGAATGATCGGCAGGCGAGCGGCGAGCGCTTTGCGCAGCACGAAGCGGGTCTGGGGCAGGGGGCCTTCGCTCGCGTCGACGAGCAGCACGACGCCGTCGACCATGGTGAGGCCGCGTTCGACCTCGCCGCCGAAGTCGGCGTGGCCGGGCGTGTCGATGATGTTGATCGTGATCGGGTCGCCGTCGGGTGGCTCATAACGCACCGCCGTGTTCTTGGCGAGGATGGTGATGCCCTTCTCCCGCTCGAGATCCATCGAGTCCATCACCCGGTCGGCCACCTCGGCCCGGGGGGAGAACGCGCCGGATTGGCGCAGCATGGCGTCGACGAGGGTGGTTTTGCCATGGTCGACGTGGGCGATGATGGCGACGTTGCGAAGGTCAGGGCGTACGGGCATGCCCCTATCGTCCCGGCTCACAGGTCCCTGATCAAATCGGGTGGGGGCCGATCTGCCTCACAGGTAGAGCCCGGGGGTGACGGGAGTCACCGTGGCGGCGACTGGGCCGCCGCCGTCGCGTAGGGCGAAGAGCTCCGCGAGGGTGGCTCCGGCGGCCGGAACGCCGTCTGACGATCCCAGCCACGAGCTCGCCTCGTCGTGGCTCAGCGGCCCGACGTGGAGTTGGCCGAGGCATCGTCCGGGGCGGGTGATCGCGGGGTGCAGTCGGCTCACGTCCTCGTTGGTGGTGATTGCGACGATCACCTGCAGCCCTTGGCCGAGGAGTCCGTCGGTCATGTTGAGAAGGCGGGACAGGGCCTGGCCGGTGTTCTGTTTGGCGTTGGGTTGGATGAGTTCGTCGCAGTCTTCGAGGAGCAGCATCCGCCAGGGCAGTCGGTCGTCGTGGTTGCCGCCACCCATGACCACCTCGAGTAGATAGCCGGGTTCGGCGAGCAGGCGTTCGGGGTCGATGACGAAGTCGAGTTGGCACCAGGAACGCCACTGCCGGGCGAGGGAGCGCAGCATGGTCGTCTTGCCGGTGCCGGGCGGCCCGTGCAGCAGGAGGATCCGTCCGGGCAACGCGTGGGGGTCGAGGTCGGTGAGCCGGTCGACGGCGTCCGCGACCGCCGCGCTGTAGTTGGGGCGGATCTGTTTCCACGGTTCGGCGGTGATGGGTCGGCTTTGTCGGCGTGGCCCGTGGCCGGTGGTGTGCCAGAAGCCGATCTCGACTCGTTCGTCGTCGGTCTCAGGCGGCACGGCGGCGTCCGCGGTGGCCTGGTCGAGCACTGATGCGGCGAGGTCCTCGCTCACGGCGGTCACGTCGACCCGGCCGCCGCCGTTGGCCCACCGGACGCTGTGCAGGGTCCACCCGTCGCCGACCGCGAGGAGGGATCGGTGCTCTCCGTCGACGATGACGCGCTGGGGGTGCACGTTCGGTGGCAGCAGGGTGGCGTCGGGGGCGATTTGGTCGAAGCGTCTGACCCGGGCGAATGGTTGGGCTCCGGTGATGAAGCCGCGCAGGATCAGCCCGTCGAGGACGTCGGAGAGGCTGTCGCCGTCGTCGAACGTGAGCTGGATCGGCGGCTGGTCAGCCGGGTCGGGGGAGAGACCGGGCGGGGAGGATCGCTGCTGCACCATGGTCACGGGCACCATGATCGATGTTGGCCGGCGGTGACGTCCAACCCTTTTCTCTCACTCAAAAGTGCGCACTTCCCGTGAGTGTGCGGGTGCCCGTTCCTGCGCGTGCATAGCATGACTCCCAACAGATCCATGGGTCACCTCGACAACACCGCTCCGCTGTGGAGGGGTGCGCAGTCACCGCGTCTGAGCCCGGCCGACGAGACGGTCGGCCGCCGGGCGACATCGGCCGCCGTGGGCAGTCTAGCGGCGGTGGGAGGAGAGACCGCCGTGCGTCGGACCCGTATGCGAGCCGCAGTGCTCATTGTCGCCACCGCCGGTGGCGTGGCCCTAATGCCGGCCGCTGCGGACGCGGCCGTCCGGGCGCAGGTGTCATGGGGGGTTAGTCTCAATATGCGAACCGGGCCGTCGACCACTTATTCGACGGTCGGTCGCATCGCCGCCGGGCGTGCCATTGTCGTGGCCTGTCAGAGCGCGGGGGAGCGCATCGCCGGGAGTCTGCGCACGACCAACCTGTGGGACCGGCTCTCGAACGGGCGTTATATCTCCGACGCGTACGTGAACTGGGGTCGGCGCCGGCCCGCGGTGCCGTGGTGCACGGCGGTCGCGCGGGCCGCGATCGGGACCAACCTGCGCGCGAACGCGTCGGTGTTGCGCGCCCGCACGGGGTGGGTGCCCGCGGGGGGATGGTTGTCGGTGGCGTGTCAGCTCGGGGGTGAGTATGTCTCCGGTCGGATGCGCAACACCGCGTTGTGGGACAGGTTGAGCGACGGGCGATTCATCAGTGACGCCAATGTGATGTGGCCGGGCCCTCGACCCGCCATCCGGTGGTGTGTGACGTCGTCGGTCATCGCGCCCCCGGCGGGGAGCCGTTTCGTGACCTGGGCGGCGCCCTACGCGCGGACGAGCATGGCGCGCTATCGGGTGCCCGCCTCGGTCACCATCGCGCAGTCGATCCTCGAGTCGGGATGGGGCACGAGCGCGTTGACCCGCGACGGCAACGCGTTTTTCGGCATGAAGTGTTTCGGGTCGCCCAACCGGATCGCGTTGGGGTGCCGCAACTACCGAACCACCGAGTGTTCGACGTCGTCGTGCTATTCGACCAGTGCGAGCTTTCGCGTCTATCACAGCGTCTGGGCGTCCTTCGCCGACCACGGGAAGCAGTTGGCCACGCTACCGCGCTATCGCAACGCGTTTCGTTATGTGACCAACCCCAACCGGTTCGCGGTCGAGGTGCACCGCGCCGGTTACGCGACCGGTCCGACCTATGCGAGCAATCTCATCAGCATCATGCGTCGCTACAACCTCTATCGGTTTGACCGCGGCGTCCTGTCCTGACGGCGGCGATCGAGTTGACTGAGCATGCTCAGTGAGTATGCTCAGTCAACGTGAGCGTCACCGACCCGAGACCCCGGCAGGCCCGCAAGCAGCAGACCCGCCGCGACCTGCTCGCCGCCGCCCGCCGGGTGCTCGCCCGCCGGGGCCTCGCCGCGACCACCACCCGCGAGATCGCCGCCGAGGCCGGCGTCGCGGCCGGCACCTTCTTCCTCCACTTCCCCGACATGAACACCCTCGTCGAGACCCTGCTCGACGACCACGTCGCGGCCGCCCTGGCTGACGCGTTCGACACCCTGCCGACCGACGGCGACCTCGTCGGCGAGCTGGTGCACGTCGCCGCCGCGCTCTATGCCAGTTATGACCGAGAGCCCGATCTGGCCCGGCAATACCTGGCGGCCACGCTCTTCGCAGCCAACCCGGACGGACCCACCCGACCGCGCATGGAGCGGTTCGAGGCCTGGGTCAGCACCCGGGTCGCCGTCGCGGTCAGCGCCGGCCGGGTCGACCCGATCGACCCCGCGCTGGCCTTCGCCGGCTACTTCTCCCTCTATTTCGGCATCCTCGTCGCCGGGCTGCGCGGTCAACTCACCCACGACCAGCGGATCGACCTGCTCGACGCCGCGCTCACCCGATTCCTCCGAACCAGGAGACAGTCATGAAGATCCTCATCGTCGGCGCCGGGATCGGCGGGCTGACCGCCGCGACTGCCCTCGCCGCCGACAGTCACGACGTCACCCTCGTCGAGAAGTCGCCCGACTTCGCGCCGATCGGCGCGGGCATCGTCATCGCGCCCAACGCCGCCGGCGTTCTCGGCCGTCTCGGCGTCGACCTCGCCGCGCACGGACACCCGCTTCGCTCAGTCGAGATCGTCACCGCTGGCGGGCGACGACTGAGCCGGATCGACGCCGCCCGCGTCGCAGTCCGCTATGGACCCACGTGGGCGTTGGCGCGGCCCGCGCTGCACGCCGCCCTCGCGGCCGCACTTCCGTCCACTGTGGAGCTCGTGACCGGGGCCGAGGTGCGCGACCTCGACGAAACAGCGGGCGGGGTGCGCGTACACGTGGAGGGTCATCAACGGCCACGCGACGTCGACGTGGTCATCGCGGCCGACGGCCTGCACTCGACGATGCGCGACGCGGTTCTCGGCCCGCAACGGGTGCGCTACAGCGGCACCACCTGCTGGCGGGGCCTGACCCGAAACCCTGGATTCGACACCGCCATCGAGGCGTGGGGAGCGGGCACCCGCGTCGGCGTGGTGCCGCTGCGCGACGGCCAGCTCTACTACTACCTCGTGCGCACCGCCCCACGACACGCCCCCGCGCCGTCATGGCCCGACGAGTTCCGTGCGGCCTTCGCCGACCACACCGCGCTCGGCCGGCTCTTCGACACGCTCACCGACACTCCACCGCTGCACCACGACCTGTGCGAACTCGACGAACCCCAATGGGGGCTCGGTCGGGTCATCCTGCTCGGCGACGCCGCCCACGCCATGACCCCCAACCAGGGGCAGGGCGCTGCCATGGCGATCGAAGACGCGTACGCGGTGACCCGCGCATTGCGCGACGGCCCGGTCGGCGCGCTCGACCGATATCGGGCAGCCCGACACCGACGGGTCCGCTCACTGCAACTGGCCGCCCGGCGCATCGGCCACGTGTCGCACTGGACCAACCCGGTCGCCCGCGCCGTGCGTGACCAGGCGCTGCGACTCGTGCCCCGGTCGGCGGCCGACGCGCAATATGACCGCCTCGTGCGGCCCGGCCTCGCCCTGCTCACCACAACGGAGCGGTGATGACCAGACCCGACCCCGGACCCGCCCGGCTTGCTCGTCTCGCGGCGGTTGTCGCCGCGACAGCGTTGGGCGGCCTGAGCGCACTGCACCTCGTCTGGACGATCTCACCGTGGCCGTTGACGAACTGGCCACAGTGGCTGTCGACGGTAGTGGGGGAGACCGACCTGCGGCGACTGCCACCCGACTGGCTCACCGTCATCGTCGCCGGGCTGCTCGCGATGGCGGCGTGGCTGGTGCTGGCCCGGGCCGGATTGGCTCGGTGGTCGCTCGCGGGTCGGCCGCTGCCGGCGTGGATGCTGCGCGCGGGTGTGTGGGTGGTTGCGGCGGTCCTGCTGGCCCGTGGGGCCTTCGGGGTGGTCAGCACGATCGTGTCGCACGCCGGCACCCGGTCATTCCGGACGTGGGACCTGTGGCTGTATTCACCGCTGACACTCGCGCTGGGTCTGCTCGCGGTCGTCGTCGCACTCGTCGCGCCGGCCGGCCGTCGATAGCTCCGCTACCAGCCGCGCGCCCGCCACTGTGGCAGAGCCGGACGCTCGGCACCGAGAGTGCTGTCGCGGCCGTGCCCGGGATAGAACCACGTGTCGTCGGGCAGCCGGTCGAAGATCTTGCCTTCGAGATCGTCCATGAGGCTCGCGAACGTGTCGGGACCGGTCGTGCGACCCGGTCCGCCCGGAAACAGCGAGTCGCCGGTGAACAGGTGCGCGACACCCGCGGGGTCCCGATAGAGCAGTGCGATCGACCCGGGGGTGTGCCCGACGAGACTGATCACCTCCAGCGGCACCTGACCGACCCGCACCTGGCCGCCGTCCCCGACGGTGCCGGTGACCGACGGCAGCGCGGTGGCGTCGGCCGGGTGCGCGATCGACGCGGCGCCGGTGCCGGCGAGCACGTCGGCGAGGGCGAACCAGTGGTCACGGTGCTGGTGGGTGGTGACGACGGTGGCGAGTCCGTCGTCGCCGACGAGTTCGAGCAGTCGGGGCGCGTCGTTGGCGGCATCGATGAGCAGCTGCTCGCCGGTCGCGTGGCAGCGCAACAGATAGGCGTTGTTGTCCATCGGCCCGACGGAGACCTTGGTGATGGTCAGGTCGGTGAGTTCGCGCACGGCCGCCGGGCCGCCGGGGTGCACATCTCCGGTATAGGTCACATCGGCCACCATAACGGCGTGCGTGAGCCGGCCGCGATCCGCGATCCACGCGGACGGGGCGTGGCGTGGGATATTCGGTTTCGTCGCGCGTCGTGGCCACCTAGCGTCAGACCCGACAGGTACGCGGAGATCAGCCCGGCGCCCCCGCCGGCCCCTGGCCCGCGGCGTGGATCTGGCGGTGCTGTGGCGAGGATGGCGATGGTGGTTGACCTGTCGGAACTCGGGTGGGACGACGCCCGGAGCCGGCAACTGTCGCGATCGTCCACCCGGTTCGGCGATTGTCGGCCGGCCCGGGTGAGTCGGGTCGTCGACGGGGTCTGCGCGCTCATTACCGTTCGGGGGGTCAACCGCGCGAGCGTCGGCGGCGGCCTGCTCGCCGGCGCCGCCCGCGATCCGGTGCTGCTTCCCTGTCCGGGTGACTGGGTGCTCGTGCGTCGGTGGGGCGCGTCGGGTTTCACGGTCGAGGCGGTCCTGACCCGTCGCAACCAGGTGGTTGACCAGCGTTCGCGGCGAGCGGTCGCCGCGAACCTCGACCGGATCGCCGTGGTGGAGCCGTTGACTCGCGCCCCGAACCTCGACCGGATCGCTCATTTGTGTGGCCTCGCCGCCACGGTCGGCGTGACCGCCACCGTGGTGTTGACCAGTGGCTCCGCCCGCGAGGATTTTGGCCCGACGGTGGCGGCCGTGACCGACCGGTTCCCCACCGCCCGGGTTGAGGTGGTGCGCACCGATGGTCCGGTGCCGGGCGTGTCGCTGGTCGCCCCAGGGCGCACCCTCGCTCTGTTGGGCGTCGAGTCGCGTACGTCGTTGATCAACACGATCACGGGGGTGACCGATCTCGCGTCCCGCGCGCGACGGGGAGGCTCGCTGCTCATCCCGGTGCCGGCCGGAGGCGCGCTGCTCGACTTGCCGGACGTCGCGGTGGAAGGAACCGACGAGCCGGATCTCGACTCGCATCAGTGGCGAGGGCTCGCGTCGGGTTCGCCGACGGAGTTATCGTACGGACTCGGCGCGCGGCAACGCCACGCGCGCGACGCGGTGGCGGGCCGGTATCGGTAGGAATCCGTCGTTGCGTCCCACCGTGACGAGGTCGAGGAAGGTCCGATGACCGACGCCGAGGAGACGACACCCGACGATGTGTGGGGAGGCCCGCTTCCGGGCGGGGCGCCGTCGCCGTCGGCGTCCAAGCGTCGGCCGGGTCGCCGGTGGTCGGCGTCCGTGGCCACCATCGTCGTGCTGATCGCGGCCTTTCTCGTGCCGAAACTGCTGCGCCCCGCGGACTCCGGTGGCCTGATGCCGTCCGTGACCGGCGCGCCACCGGAGTTTCTGGCTGTGCCATCCGACGACTCCTCGTCGGATGGCACACCCACATCGGGCAATCGCCCTACGCCGACCCCTGGAAAGACGCCGGTTCGGCCGACCGTCGGGTCGACGAGCCCGGCGTCACCCGTCCCTCGTTCGGCGTTACCGACGGGGCGCGCGGCGCCGTTCTCCCTCATCCGTGAGGCTGAGGACAGAAATGCGAACATATTCAGCAATGTCACAGTTCGCTCCGATGGGAAAGCGTCAGGTGGCGCAGTCGTCACCGGTCTTGGCCAGAACAGCAGCCTGGAGATGGAGAAGGTCGAGGTCAATGAGCCCGGCGACTATCTGGTGCAGATATGGGTC
This sequence comes from uncultured Actinomycetota bacterium, assembly GCA_963736695.1. GTDB lineage: Bacteria > Actinomycetota > Actinomycetes > Mycobacteriales > Micromonosporaceae > CAVTPU01. The sequence goes on along the minus strand of CAVTPU010000001.1, from coordinate 209,465 downwards.
GCGTCGACCGCCGCGACGAAGCTCTATGTGCGCATCGATGGTGTGCTTCACACGTTCAGTGTCGTTCCGGCGCCGTGCTGCTCCACTGTCGTCAGTTTCACCGTCGCGCTCAACAATAGCGACGGGCACAGTTTCATTTTCGGCAATCAGTCGGGCGTCGTTCCGGAGATCGATCGCATGCGTGTCAGTCGATAGAGGCAATTCATGGGTGTCGTCGTCTCGAAAGGGGACGGGTTCGCATTTGTGCCGCTGACACGATAGAGTGCCGGTCTGTGGGCTCGGGGGCGAAATCCCACGACATCTCTCAGATGCGAAGGGCAGGACCCGGCCTCGCAGCCGCGGCCGGGCGATCGGAAGGTTGTCATGGCCAACCCCGAGGGCGAACACGCCCCTGAATTTCGGATTCGCAGATATGTGACGCGCACTCCACCCTCGGAGGGGCGTCGGGCGTGGCGCAGCCAACGACAGTTCGACGACGTGGGCGCGGACCCGGCCGGCGAACCGACGTTGGTGTTGCCTGTGACCCCAGCCGCGTCGACCGACGATCCGGACGATGCCTGGGGCGTCACCCCAGCTGGCGACGAACCCGAACACGACGATGTCGCCGAGCGTCGACCCGTTCGCCGTGTCGCGGTGGGAGTGGCGCTCGCGGTCGCGACGGCGCTCGTCGTGCCGGCCGCACTGCGTCGGGAGACGACTGAGCAGGGCCCGCCACAGTTGGCGGCTCCGACCGTGCCGGCCATTGTGAGGCAACTGACGCAGACCGAGACCCAGCAGGTCCCAGTCACCGTCCGACCCCAGCGCGCTTCGGGGCAGACCGGCGTCACCCCCGCCCCCACCAAGCCGGTGGCGTTGCCACCGTCGTCGCCGCCGGCCGCCAGTCCGGGGATCACGATATTCACGGGGGGTTTCGACTTCTCCCGCGAGGCGGAGGACCTCACGAACAACACCATCAGCGGTGGGGCGCGGGTTCGGCGTGACCAGGGCGCTTCGGGCGGCAGCCTCGTCGACGGGTTGAGCGACGGGAACACCCTCACCTTCACTAGCATCACCGTGCCCGCCCCGGGGCGTTATGTGCTGCGCGTGTGGTATGCCGCCGCGAGTGACCGTCGGATCCACGTGCGCCTCAACGGTGGGCCGGAGGGCGACCTCACGGTGCGTGGCGGCCCGTGCTGCCAAGGCGTGATCGAGGCGATCATCGAACTGCCCGCCGGCGACCTGAGCATCGAGTTCAGCGGTCGACGTCGGGCGCCGGCGCCCGACGTCGACCGTATCTCCATCACCGCCGAATGACCCGGTCACATCGTGGGGCAACCCCCACGATGTGACCGGCAGTGCGCGTCTGTGCGTGCCGCGCGGCCGCACGGCGTACCCGTCGGAAGGTTTTTGTCGGTGCCTCCCGCTAGAGTTGCCCGGTGGCCGGGGTCTGCGGTTTTCGCAGGTCAGGCGGCGTATTGGTAAAACGGCGCGGGGAAGTAGGGGCGTATTCGATGGCGGAGCGGCTAATCATTCGTGGGGCGCGGGAACACAACCTGCGTGACGTCGATCTCGATCTGCCACGGGACGCGCTCATCGTCTTCACCGGACTGTCGGGATCGGGCAAGTCCAGCCTCGCGTTCGACACGATCTTCGCCGAGGGGCAGCGGCGTTATGTGGAGTCGTTGTCGTCATATGCCCGGCAGTTCCTCGGCCAGATGGACAAGCCGGACGTCGACTTCATCGAGGGGCTCAGTCCCGCTGTGTCGATCGACCAGAAGTCGACCTCACGCAATCCCCGGTCGACCGTCGGCACGATTACTGAGATCTATGACTATCTGCGACTGCTCTTCGCGCGGGTGGGTGAGCCGCACTGCCCGGTCTGCGGGTTCGCCATCTCCCGACAGACCCCCCAGCAGATCGTCGACCGAGTGCTCGCGATGAAGGAAGGCACCAAGTTTCAGGTGCTCGCCCCAGTCGTGCGGGGCCGCAAAGGCGAATATCTCGACCTGTTCAGTGAACTGCAGAGCAAAGGTTTCGCCCGGGCCCGAGTCGACGGGGTGGTGCACCAGCTGACCGAGCCGCCGAAGCTGCGCAAGCAGGAGAAACACACCATCGAGGTGGTGGTGGACCGGCTCGCGGTGAAAGCGGGTGCGAAGCAGCGCATCACCGACTCCGTCGAGACGGCACTGGGTCTCGCCGCGGGAATCGTGGTGCTCGACTTCGTCGATCTGCCCGAGGACGATGAAAACCGGGAACGTCGCTTCTCTGAACTTCTCGCCTGCCCCAACGATCATCCACTGGCGATCGAGGATCTTGAGCCGCGCTCGTTCTCGTTCAACGCGCCCTATGGCGCGTGCCCGGACTGCACCGGGCTCGGATCGAAGAAGGAAGTCGATCCGGAGCTTCTCGTGCCCGACCCGGACCTCACTCTGCGCGAGGGTGCGATCCAACCCTGGTCCGGCGGCCAGACCCTGGAGTATTTCCTGCGCCTGCTCGAGGCGCTCGGCGAGCAGGAGGGTTTCGACCTCGACACCCCGTGGCGCCAGTTGCCGCAACGCGCGCAGAAGGAGATCCTCTACGGCGGGTCCGACCAGGTGCACGTCCGCTACCGCAACAAGTACGGGCGGGAACGCTCCTACTACACCGGATATGAGGGGGTCGTGCAGTGGCTGGAACGCCGGCACACCGACACCGAGTCGGAGTGGTCGCGGGAACGCTACGAGGGTTATATGCGCGACATCGCGTGCCCGGCGTGCGCAGGCACCCGGCTCAAGCCCGAGGTGCTCGCGGTGACGATCGCGGGGCGCAACATCGCCGACGTCTGTGGTGTCTCAGTCGGCGAATGTTTTGAGTTCATCGACGGCTTGACGCTCACCGACCGGCAGCGGCTGATCGCGGAGCGGGTGCTCAAGGAGATCAACGCCCGGCTGCGGTTCCTGCTCGACGTGGGGTTGGACTATCTGTCGTTGGACCGGGCGGCCGGCACCCTCTCCGGCGGAGAAGCGCAACGCATTCGACTCGCCACCCAGATCGGTTCCGGTCTGGTCGGAGTGCTCTATGTGCTCGACGAGCCGAGCATCGGCCTGCACCAACGGGACAATCATCGGCTCATCGAGACGTTGCTGCGGTTGAAGAAGCTCGGCAACACGCTCATCGTCGTCGAACACGATGAGGACACCATTCGCACCGCCGACTGGGTGGTCGACATCGGCCCCGGCGCGGGTGAACACGGTGGCGAGATCGTGCACAGCGGGTCGATGAAGGCGCTGCTGAAGAATCCCCGATCGATCACGGGCGCCTACCTGTCCGGGCGGCAGGCCATCGCGGTGCCCGCCGAGCGTCGCCCGAGCAACCCGGACCGGGAGCTGGTGGTGCACGGGGCGCGTGAGCACAATCTTCGCAACCTGACCGTCGCCTTTCCGCTGGGCCAGTTCATCGCCGTCACCGGAGTCTCCGGCTCCGGAAAGTCCACATTGGTCAATGACATTCTTCATGCTGTGCTCGCCAACCAGATCAACGGGGCACGACTGGTGCCGGGACGACACACCAAGGTCACCGGCCTCGACCACGTCGACAAGGTGGTCGGAGTGGACCAGTCGCCGATCGGCCGGACTCCCCGGTCGAACGCCGCTACCTACACGGGGGTCTTCGACCACATTCGCAAGCTCTTCGCCGAGACGGTCGAGGCTAAGGTGCGCGGCTACGGCCCCGGTCGTTTCTCCTTCAACGTCAAGGGTGGGCGGTGTGAGAACTGCGCAGGTGACGGGACGATCAAGATCGAGATGAACTTCCTGCCCGACGTCTATGTGCCGTGTGAGGTGTGTCGGGGCGCGCGTTACAACCGCGACACATTGGAGGTCCACTACAAGGGCAAGACGATCGCCGAGGTGTTGGACCTGCCGATCGACGAGGCGGCGGCGTTCTTCGAGCCGATCCCCGCGATATACCGTCACCTCAAGACCCTCGTCGACGTGGGACTGGGCTATGTGCGGCTGGGGCAGCCCGCGCCGACCCTCTCCGGCGGGGAGGCCCAGCGGGTCAAGCTCGCCAGCGAGCTGCAGAAACGCTCGACCGGCCGCACCGTCTACGTGCTCGACGAACCCACCACCGGTCTGCATTTCGAGGACATTCGCAAACTGCTTGGAGTGCTGGTGAACCTGGTCGACAAGGGCAACACCGTCATCGTCATCGAACATAACCTCGACGTGATCAAGACGTCGGACTGGATCATCGATATGGGGCCGGAGGGCGGACACAAGGGCGGAACCGTCGTCGCGATGGGAACGCCGGAGGAGCTCGCGGCGACGGCCGAGAGCTACACCGGTGAATGGCTTCGGGTGCCGCTCGGGTTGGCCGGAAAAGCGCGCGCCGGAGCCGCTGGCGCGGCCGCCGCGCGCTCGCGGGCCGCCGCCGCCAACGGGCAGACCACGCGTGGCGTGGGCGGGTCCGCGCGGGCGGGCGGAGCGCCCCGAGAGGCGGCGGCGGGCGCACCGCGGCGATCGGCAAGGCCGGGGCGGGGTGGCGGACCGTCATCTACGGTGAAGGCAGGCGGATAGCCCTGCGTCAACGGGGAGAACTGGGACAAGGTGAGCAGAACGCGCTGCGGCATCCCAGATGAGCGGGCTCACGATCCGGGTGAGTTCGATGGGACCTGACGGGCGCGTGGGGCGACGACTCGGCATCGAGCTGGAACGGGATCCGGTGCTGCGCACCTTCATTCCGGTCGGAATGGTCGCCGCCGCAGTGGTCGCCGTGGGAATCGGCGGCCAGACGTTCGCCGGTCGGCTTTTCTGGTTGACGCAGGTCCTCTTCGATGTGGTCTTCGTGGTCTTCTCCGCGCGCGCGTCGCGGGTGCCGGGCATATCCGCTGCGGTGCGACGTTTCTGGAGCTGGATCGCGGCCGCGGGTCTGTTCTTCGTCCTCGGCGACACCACCCAGGTGGTCTTGACCTTTGTCACGGGGGAATCCCTCACGTTGACCGGGGCCACCGTGCCGCAACTGCTGGTCGCACTCGGCATCATGGTCGCCGTCACGGCGATGCTGCGACATCCGATTCGGGTCGCGGGCCGGGAACGCCTGCGGTGGTGGCTCGACGCCGCCACGATCATGACCGGGGCGGCCGCAGTCATCTGGTATTTCGTCTGGAGCAGTCCGGAGGTGACCGATCCCGCCCAACTCGGGGTCGTGGTCTTCGAGTCCGGGCTCATTCTCGTCTCCGCCTTCAGCCTCATCAAACTCCTGCTCGGCGGAAACGCCCCGTTCACCCGGACCGCCGGCATCGCCGGCGGGGTCAGCGCCGCCGGCGACGCCGTTGCGACGGCCTTCGGTTCGTTCCCCACCGCGACCTTCTCGATCACCGTCATCATGGGCCTACGCCTCGTGCCGCTCGTGCTGCTCGCAGCCACCCCCCGCATCCAGGAGGTGCAGGTCAGAGTCGACCCGGGACAGCTGGAACACCGGATCCGGCCGCTCTATAGTCGGCTGCCCTATGTCGCCATCGCGGCGACCCAGGTGCTGCTCATCGGCGCACTGCTCGTCGGTGGACTCGACGCCCGGTCCTGGGGCGTGGTGGCGGCGTTGGTGCTCAGCACCGGTCTCGTGGTGGCGCGCCAGCTGGTGGCCTTCGCCGACAATACGCGGCTGTTGGCGAACCTCGATGCTGCGGTGTTGTTGTCCCGTCAGCAGGAACAGCGATTTCGGTCGATGGTGCAGTATGCGTCGGACCTCACCATCCTCGCCGACGACGCGTGGGTCATCACCTATGCGAGCCCATCCTCCGACCAGATTCTCGGCGTGCGACCCGACGAGCTCGTCGGCGCAGACCTGCGCCGGTTCGTCATCGCCGAGGATAGGTCCATATTGGACAAAGCTCAGGCGAGAGTGCTGGCCGAGCCGCAGGCGCCGATCACCGTGCTGCTGCGCACCAACCACACCGACGGGTCAACCCGCTGGGTCGAGCTCATCGACACCAACTGGTTGCACGACCCGAGCGTCGCCAGCATCATCTGCAACCTCCGCGATGTCACATCGGCCTACGAATTGCAGGAGCAGCTTCGCTATGAAGCAACCCACGACACCCTCACCCGGTTGGCCAACCGGGCGTTGTTCGGCGAACGGGTGCGCACCAACCCCGCCGCCGGGCAATTCGGTGACGAACTCGTCGGGATGTTGGTCGTGGACCTCGACGACTTCAAGGACGTCAATGACACCTACGGCCACGACATCGGCGATGAACTGCTCGCCGTGCTCGCCGGACGGCTCACCCGCTGTGTGCGGCCCACGGACACGGTCGCGCGCATCGGCGGTGACGAGTTCGCGGTGCTGCTGCCCGGTGCGGTCGCCGAGCAGGCGATGACGGTCGCGCGCCGCATCTTTGAAGCCGTCGCCGAACCGGTGAGCGTCGATCACCTGCGACTGTCCACCCATGCCAGCGTCGGAGTCGCGGTCGGTCGGCGGGTTGACGCCGACCGGCTGCTGCGACTGTCGGACGAAGCGATGTATGAGTCGAAGCGCGCGGGTGTCGGCCCCGTCATACTCCCGGCGGCCGGATGATTCACTGCGGGGTCGTCAGTGCCGACCTCGCCGCCGCACGCGACCGCCCGGTCGGCCGCTGAAGGTTGGTTAGGCTAACGTGAGAAATGCGCCCCCGCCGGCCGGTGCGGTGGCGCCAGCACGTGATCAACAGGAGGACAGTCATGACCGACCGTGAACAGCCGACCGAACGCGCGGCCTCGACCCGTCGCGCCGTGCTCCTCGGCGCCGGGGCGCTCGGCGCAGCCGGAGTGCTCGCGGCCTGCGCCGACGACGACGACGATGTGCCATCTTCCCCCCCGACGCCCGCCGACCCGGCCACCACGAGCGGCGGGCAACCGGCGACTCCGAACCCGATCAAGAAAGCCGACGTGCCCGTCGGCGGGGGAGTCGTGCTCAAAGAGGCCAACGTCGTGGTGACCCAACCCAGCAGCGGCACGTTCACGGCGTTCAACGCGACCTGCCCGCACGCCGGCTGCCAGGTCAGCGGGGTCAGCGGCGGCACGATCAACTGTGCGTGCCACGGCAGTCAGTTCGCGATCGCCGACGGAGCGGTCGTGAAAGGCCCCGCGACGAAGGGGCTCACCGCGAAGTCTGTCGCGGTGACCGGCGACTCCCTCACCGTCTCCTGACCGCCGGGTGCTTGACACCTCGGCGTTCCGCCGCCACCGCGGTGTCGGTGGTGGCGGATAGGCTTGACGGGTGCCGCGCCCGACGAGCCTGCGACCCGCGCCCGGGTCCATTCCGGACCAACCCGGCGTTTACCGGTTCCGGGCGGCCCCACGCGACGGTGAGGCCGCCGGTCCGGTGATCTATGTCGGCAAGGCGAAGAGCCTCCGGCAGCGACTCAACTCCTACTTCGCGGATCCCTGGACGCTGCATCCCCGTACCCAGCAAATGGTTTCATCGGCCGCGACGGTCGACTGGGTGACGGTCGCGACCGAGGTCGAGGCACTTCAACTCGAATATGCCTGGATCAAGGAGTACGACCCGCGGTTCAACGTGCGCTATCGCGACGACAAGTCCTATCCGTTCCTCGCGGTGACCCTCAACGAAGAGTTCCCCCGACTCATGGTGATGCGCGGCGCCAAACGGCGGGGCGTGCGATATTTCGGTCCATATTCGCACGCATGGGCGATCAGGGAGACCCTGGACCTGCTATTGCGGATCTTCCCGGCACGCACCTGCAGCACCGGAGTGTTCACCCGGCACCGGCAGATCGGGCGCCCGTGCCTGCTCGGCGACATTGGCAAATGCAGCGCCCCGTGCGTCGGCCGGGTCAGCGAAACCGAACACCGGGCCATCGTCGACGACTTCTGCGAATTCATGGTCGGCCGCACCGACACCATGCAACGCCACATCGAGCAACAGATGTTCGCAGCCTCAGCGGCCCTGGAGTTCGAACGAGCGGCCCGACTGCGCGACGACCTCGCGGCACTGCGCCGGGCCATGGAGAAACAATCGGTGGTCTTCTCCGACGGAACCGATGCCGACGTCGTCGCCTTCGCCGAAGACCAACTTGAAGCGGCTGTTCAGGTCTTTCACGTGCGGGGCGGCCGGGTCCGGGGCCAGCGGGGCTGGGTGGTGGACAAGACCGAGCAGTTGACCACCGGCGACCTCGTGCGCCACTTCTGCAGCCAGATCTATGGCGCGGAGGCCGGCGGCGAACGACCGGACGCGGTGCCCCGCGAGGTGCTCGTTCCGGAACTGCCGGCCGACAGCGACGCGCTCGCCGACTGGCTCAGCGAACTGCGCGGGTCGCGGGTCACACTCCGAGTGCCGCAGCGAGGCGACAAGAAAGCTCTGCAGGAGACCGTGGCCCGCAACGCGGCCGGCGCCCTCACCCAGCACAAGCTGCGACGGGCCAGCGACCTCACCGCGCGTGGGCGGGCGTTGGAGGAGATCGCCGAAGCCCTCGACCTGCCGGCCGTGCCCCTGCGCATCGAGTGTTTTGACATCTCCCAGATCCAGGGCACCGACGTGGTGGCGAGCATGGTCGTCTTTGAGGACGGTCTCGCCCGCAAAAGCGAATATCGGCGGTTCATCATCACCGGGGACACCGACGACGTCTCCGCGATCTCCGAAGTGCTGCGCCGTCGGTTCACCCGAGGTCAGACGGAGAACACGACGGGTGCCCGGCCCCGGGCCTTCGCATATCCGCCCCAACTGGTCGTCGTCGACGGCGGCGCGCCACAGGTCAACGCCGCCTATACCGTGCTGCGTGATCTCGGTGTCACCGATGTCGCCGTCTGCGGGTTGGCTAAACGGCTCGAAGAGGTGTGGCTGCCCGACGACGCCTTCCCGATGATCATGCCGCGCAGTTCGGAGGGCCTCTACCTGCTGCAACGGCTGCGCGACGAAGCGCACCGGTTCGCGATCACCTTTCACCGCAAGCGTCGGTCCCAGCGAATGACCGCGTCCGTGCTCGACGGCGTGCCCGGGCTCGGTGAGGTGCGGCGCAAAGCGCTGCTGCGCCAGTTCGGTTCGGTCAACCGCCTCGCCGCCGCGGAGGTCGACGAGCTCATTCAGGTGCCCGGAGTGGGGCGGCGGACCGCGGAGGCGATCATCGCGGCCCTCGCCGACCACCGCGGCCCCGGCGACGTGCGACCATGATCTCCAGCGACGTAGAGTCGAATTCGGCGGCACCGCGGTCGAAGGGGGCGGTCGGTGGACAACAGTGATGAAGAGCAGGTCGAGGGCCCCGCAGCCGAGCGGGCGGCCACCGACCTGGTCATCGTGACGGGAGTCTCCGGAGGCGGTCGCAGCACCGTCGCCCGAGCCTTGGAGAACGTCGGTTTCTACGTCGTGGACAACCTGCCGCAGGCGCTCATGCTCGACATGGCGGAGTTGGCCTATCAGGCCGGTGGCACGGCCCGACACACGGCGATGGTGCTCGACGTGCGCAGCCGGGCCTTCTCCACCGACCTCGCCGGTGCCGTGGGGGCATTGCGTGAGCGGGGCTTCGTGCCCCGCGTTCTCTTCGTCGACGCCGACGATGAAGTGCTCATCCGGCGTTTCGAGAGTGTACGGCGACCACATCCACTGCAGGCGCAGGGACGACTCTCCGAGGGAATCGCCGCCGAACGGGAACACCTCGCAGAGGCGCGCGAATCCGCCGACGTGGTCATCGACACCAGTCACCTCAACGTCAACCAACTTCGGGCCCGCGTCGAGGAACTATTCGGCGCCGAAGAGAGCCGCCGACTGTGGGTGACGGTGCTGTCGTTCGGCTTCAAATACGGGTTGCCCCCCGACGCCGACTTCGTCGTCGACGCCCGGTTTCTGCCCAACCCGCACTGGGTGGCGGAACTTCGCGAACAGACCGGACGCGACCGGGCGGTCAGCGACTATGTGCTCGGGCAACTCGGCGCCGACACCTTCGTCGACACCGTGTCGCGCATGCTGCAAGCCACCTCATCCGGCTTCGAACGCGAAGGTAAACGGTATCTGACCGTGGCAGTCGGATGCACCGGCGGCAAACATCGCAGCGTCGCCATCTCCGAGGAACTCGCCCGACGGTTGCGCGACGCCGATATGGCGGCCACCGCGCAGCACCGCGACCTGGGGCGCGAATGATCAGGGTGGTCGCCTTCGGTGGTGGGCACGGGCTCGGCGCGACCCTGCGGGCGCTGCGCCGCCTGCGATCGGATCTCGAACTCGACGTCACCGCCGTCGTCACCGTTGGTGACGACGGCGGCTCGAGCGGGCGACTCCGCGCCCAACGCGGCGGTCTCCCACCCGGAGATCTGCGCCAAGCGCTGGTGGCGTTGACCGACGTGACCGACCCGGTCGCCCAGCTCGGCGCCGACCTGTTCCAGTTTCGTTTCGACGGAGCCGGCGAACTCGCTGGCCACGCCGTGGGCAACCTCGTCCTGTGCGCGCTCATGGAACGCGCCGGAGACCCAGTGGTGGCCCTCGACCACGCCCGAGCGCTGCTCAACGCCGTCGGTCGGGTGCTGCCCATGACTCGTACCCCATTGAGTATCGAAGCCAGGGTGCGCGGCGCCGACCCGGACCGGCCCACCCAGACCGAGGTGGTCTGGGGGCAGCACGCCGTCGCCGGGAGCGCTGGCGTCGTCGAAGACGTGTGCATCATCCCCGCCAAGCCGCAGGCGTGCGCTGAGGCGGTCGACGCGGTCGCCGCCGCCGACTGGCTGCTCTTCGGCCCGGGCTCCTGGTTCACCAGCGTCATCCCACACCTGCTGGTGCCCGACCTCGCGGCCGCCGTGCTCGACAGTCCGGCCCGGCGACTCGTGACCCTCAACCTCGCGGTCGAACAAGAGACCGTCGGACTGTCCCTTCCTGACCATCTTCGCGCGCTCGCCCGTTACCTGCCCGGCCTGCGAGTCGATGTAGTTCTAGCCGACACGAACGCCGTGACCGATCCCGTCGGCTTGACGGCTGCGGCAGAATCGCTGCGAGCCCAGGTCGTGCTCGCCCCGGTCGCCGTCACGAACGGCGCGTCGAGGCACGACCCGGGAGCGCTCGCGGCGGCACTGTGTGACGTCCTCACCACGAGGTGACACGGGGCGCGACTGCTATCCGGGCAGCCGCCGGAGACCGGACCGCGAGGTCCCGACAAGCGACACGAGGTGACCAGCGATGGCGATGACCGCATCGGTCAAGGACGAGTTGAGCCGCGTCGACGTGGCGAAACCCTGCTGCCGTCGATCCGAGATGGCGGCGCTGCTCCGGTTCGCCGGCGGCCTGCACATCGTCTCGGGACGGGTGGTCGTCGAGGCCGAACTCGACACCGGGGCGGCGGCCCGACGACTGCGTCGGGAGATCGCCGACGTCTACGGCTACGCCGAGCGAATTCCACGTCCTGGCCTCCGGCGGACTACGCAAGGGCAGCCACTACATCGTGCGCGTGGTCAAGGACGGCGAAGCCCTGGCTCGGCAGACCGGCCTGCTCGACGTGCGCGGTCGACCCGTGCGCGGCCTGCCCCCACACGTCGTCTCCGCGAGCGCCTGCTGCGCGGTCGCCGCGTGGCGGGGCGCGTTCCTCGCCCACGGGTCACTCACCGAACCCGGACGTTCCTCCGCGTTGGAGATCACCTGCCCCGGACCCGAGTCGGCGCTTGCACTCGTCGGTGCGGCCCGTCGCCTCGGTGTCTCGGCCAAAGCCCGCGAGGTGCGCGGCGTCGACCGGGTCGTCATCAAAGACGGTGACGCCATCGCCGCTCTGCTCACCCGCGTCGGAGCCCACGCGAGCGTGCTCACCTGGGAGGAGCGTCGGGTTCGTCGCGAGGTGCGCGCCACCGCCAACCGGTTGGCGAACTTCGACGACGCGAACCTGCGTCGCTCGGCGCGTGCCGCCGTCGCGGCCAGTGCCCGCGTCACCCGAGCCCTGGAGATCCTCGGTGAGGCCGCCCCCTGGCACCTCACCTCTGCCGGGCACCTTCGCCTGGAGCACCGGCAGGCGTCACTCGAGGAGCTTGGCGCGCTGGCCGACCCGCCGCTGACCAAAGACGCGATCGCGGGTCGCATCCGTCGACTGCTCGCCCTGGCCGACAAACGCGCCCGGGACCTGGGCATCCCCGACACCGAGTCGGTGGTCACCCCCGACATGGTCTCCACCTGACCGGCGAGGACCTTCATTGGAGCAACCGGGCGCGGCCGTACGGGTTGCTATATAGGCTGGTAACGGCCGTTCGTGGTGGCGTGTCGGGGAAACCGTCGTCGACACACCCGATGACCGGCGCGCCGACACCCACCGAGGCCGCCGGACCGGTGCTTCGCTAGGGTTGGAAGGTGCGGCGACGAGGCCGACGACGGCCGGACCGTGCCGGTGTCGACCCGATCAGGGCGGACGCTGGCGTGGCTGGCCGGGTAACCATATCGGCCGCCGGCCGTGGTGCCGGCGCACGGTGACGAGGAGATGGATCCTGTGACCATCAGGGTTGGCATCAACGGTTTCGGCCGCATCGGTCGCAACTTCTTCCGGGCGGTGCTCGCCTCGGGTGCGGACATCGAGATCGTGGGGGCAAACGACCTCACAAGCAACGCGACCCTGGCTCATCTGCTGAAGTACGACAGCATCCTGGGTCGGCTGCCGCACGAGGTGAAGGCGACCGAAGACGAGATCAGCGTGGCTGGCAAGTCGTTCAAGGTCTTCTCCGAGCGTGATCCGGGCAAGCTGCCCTGGGGCGCCCTCGGGGCCGACGTCGTCATCGAGTCGACCGGCCTGTTCACCGACGCGGACAAGGCCCGCGCCCACATCGCCGCCGGCGCCAAAAAGGTGATCATCTCCGCTCCGGCGAAGAACGAGGACGTCACGATCGTCATGGGGGTCAACGACGACGCCTATGACCCGGCGACACACAACATCATCTCCAACGCGTCGTGCACGACCAACTGTCTGGCTCCGATGGCGAAGGTGCTCAATGACACGTTCGGCATCGAGCGTGGTCTCATGACGACCATCCACGCCTATACGCAGGACCAGAACCTGCAGGACGGCCCCCACAAGGACCTGCGTCGCGCCCGCGCCGCGGCCCTCAACATCGTGCCGACCTCCACCGGCGCGGCGAAGGCCATCGGTCTCGTGCTGCCCGAGCTCAAGGGCAAGCTCGACGGCTTCGCCCTGCGGGTGCCGATCCCGACCGGATCGGCGACCGACCTGACCGTCACGGTCGGCCGGCAGACGAGCGTCGACGAGGTCAACGCCGCGATGAAGGCGGCCGCCGCGTCGACGCTGGCCGGCTACCTCAGCTACACCGAAGACGCGATCGTCTCGTCGGACATCGTCACCGATCCGGCGTCGTGCATCTTCGACTCCGGCCTGACCAAGGTCATCGGTGACCAGGTCAAGGTCGTCGGCTGGTACGACAACGAGTGGGGCTACTCCAACCGGCTCGTCGACGTCGTCCACCTGGTGGGCTCGTCCCTGTGAGCATGAAGACCCTCGACCAGCTGCTCGCCGAGGGGGTGCGGGGTCGGCGCGTGCTCGTGCGCGCCGACCTCAACGTCCCGCTCGACAAGAACCAGACCGGTGTCATCACCGACGATGGACGCATTCGCGCGGTGCTGCCGACCGTGGCCGCGCTGCGTGACGCCGGTGCCCGGGTGATCGTCGTGTCGCACCTGGGTCGCCCGAAGGGTGGACCGGACCCGCGCTATTCGCTCGCGCCGGTCGCGACCCGCATGGGTGAACTGCTCGGCTCGCCGGTCGCCTTCGCCACCGACACCGTGGGGGAGTCGGCCACGGACACCGTCGCCGGTCTCAATGACGGTGCCGTCGCACTGCTGGAGAACCTGCGGTTCAACCCCGGGGAGACCAGCAAGGACGACGCTCAACGCGCGGAGTTCGCCCGCGCGCTCGCCGGACTCGCCGACCTCTACGTCGACGACGCCTTCGGTGCGGTGCACCGCGCGCACGCCAGCGTCTTCGACGTGCCCGCGCTGCTGCCACACGCCGCGGGCGGGCTCGTCCTGCGCGAGGTGGAGGTGTTGCGTCGGCTCACCGCCGACCCGGACCGCCCCTATGTCGTGGTGCTCGGCGGCGCGAAAGTCTCCGACAAACTCGCCGTCATCGAGGCGCTGCTGCCCACAGTGGACAAACTGCTCATCGGCGGCGGCATGTGCTTCACCTTCCTCAAAGCCCAGGGCTATGAGGTGGGTTCCTCGCTGCTCGAGGAGAACATGGTCGAGACCTGTCGAGACCTGCTCGACCGGGCCGCCGATCAGATCATGCTGCCGGGCGACATCGTCGCCGCGAGCGGCTTCGCGGCCGACGCCGACCACGCCGTCGTCGCGGCCGACTCGATCCCCGCCGACCGCTTGGGCCTCGACATCGGTCCGGAGACCGTCGCGGCCTTCACCGAGGTGCTCGCCGCCGCGCACACGGTCTTCTGGAACGGCCCGATGGGGGTCTTCGAGTTGCCTCCGTTCGCGGCCGGAACCCGCGGGGTCGCCGAGGCGATCACCAAGGTCGACGGTTTCACCGTCGTCGGCGGTGGCGACTCGGCCGCGGCGGTGCGCGTCCTCGGCATCGCCGAGGACGGGTTCGGACACATCTCGACCGGCGGCGGCGCGTCGTTGGAATTTCTCGAAGGCAAGACCCTGCCGGGTCTGTCCGCGCTGGAGACGTGAGTGAAGAGCGACGAAGCCCGCCGGCCGCTGATGGCCGGCAACTGGAAGATGAACCTCAACCACTTCGAGGCGAACCTGCTCGTGCAGAAGCTCGCCGCCGGCCTGCCGCAGGGGTTGGAGACGGAGGTGGCGGTGTTGCCACCGTTCACCGACATCCGCACCGTGCAGACCGCCGTCGACGGCGACAAGTGGCCCATCGCCTATGGCGCCCAGGACATCTCGGCGCACGCCAGCGGCGCCTACACCGGGGAGATCTCCGGCGCGATGCTCGCGAAGCTCGGCTGCGCCTATGTGCTCGCGGGCCACTCCGAGCGGCGGGCCTATCACCATGAGGACGACGCGCTGGTCAACGCGAAGGTCAAGGCCGCGCTCGCCAACGAGATCACCCCGATCCTCTGCGTCGGCGAGGGGCTGGAGATCCGCGAGTCCGGCATGCACGTCGAGCACACGGTGGCGCAACTCGACGCGGCGCTCGCCGGCCTCAAACCGGAGCAGGTGGCGGGCGTCGTGGTGGCTTATGAGCCGGTCTGGGCCATCGGGACGGGCAAGACCGCGACTCCCGACGACGCGCAGGAGGTCATCGGGGCGTTGCGGGGCCGGGTGGCGCAGGCGCACGGTGGCTCGGATGTCGCGCAACGCGTGCGGATCCTCTACGGCGGATCGGTGAAGGCGTCGAATATCGCCGCGATCATGGAACAGCCCGACATCGACGGCGCGCTCGTCGGCGGGGCGAGCCTCGACGCGGACGACTTCATCAAAATCTGCCGGTACGCCGAATTCTGAGATCCTGGCGACCGCCGCTTCACTCCGGAGAGGCCGAGTGATCGTGGCGGTCGCACTCGGGAGAAGTCGCATGATTGTGGGCGGCTTCACCGGTTTAAACCGGTGAAGCCGCCCACAATCATGAATCGCCCGAAACCCGCGTCCCCCACCCGTTCCGGGCGCGCGGTCATCGCCGGTCACAGATGGTGACTCGCGGTGGACGTAACCGGGTCCTAGAGTGTGACCCGTGTCGGCGACCAGAAGAACGCGGGCTGCCGCCGGGTGGGCGGCGCCGAGGTGGATGCGGCGATGGGCTGTGGGCGTCGCGGCGCTGAGCGTCGTCGCCGTCGGCGGGTGTGACGCGGGTGGGAAAAAGCTCACGGTCGACGAGCCGGTGCGCGGCGGGACCCTGCACGTCAACGTGCAGGGTGGGCTTGATCTGCTGGATCCCCAGCGAACCTATTCGTCGATGGAGATGAACGTGTTGCGGGTCGTGACCCGCACGCTCACGACCTATCGCGCGGTGCCGGGCACGGCGAGCAGTGAGGTTGTCGGGGATCTCGCCACCGACACCGGTCGACCCAGTGAGGGCAACCGGGTCTGGGACTTCACCCTCAAGCCGAACCTCAAGTGGCAGGACGGTTCGGTGGTGACGTGTTCGCACGTGAAATACGGCATTGAGCGCCGCTTCTCCGAGTTGATGGACGAGGGCGCGGCATATCCGATGGAATATCTGCAGGACAACGCGTCGCCCTATCAGGGCCCGTGGTTCGGCGACAACAACGCTGGGAAGGGTCTGGAGTCGATCCAGTGCCTGGACGAGAAACGGGTGCGGTTCGTGCTGTCCCGCCCGGTGGGCGACTTTGGTTATACGGTGGCGATGTCGACGTTCGCCCCGGTGCCGCCGAGTCAGGACACGAAGCTCAACTATGCCAAGCGCCCGTTCTCCAATGGTCCGTACAAATTGGATGGTCCTTTGACCCGGGACCGGTTGGTCCTGGTCCGCAACAATTTCTGGGTCGAGTCGACCGACCAGGTGCGCAAGGCCTATCCCGATCGGATCGTCTTCGATTTCCGTCAGGACGAGGGTGGTGTGGTCACCAACGAATTGATCGAGGATCAGGGCGACGCCCGCAACTCGATCATGATCGACGGTGATGTGGCGCCCAACTTCCTGCAACAGGTCGTCAACGACTCGGCGCTCATGACCCGCGCGGTGAGTGGGCCGAACAACAGCATCCGATACATGGCGATCAACACCAAGGTGGTTCCGGTGCTCGCCTGCCGCCAAGCGTTGATCTACGCGTTCAACAAGCGCAAGTGGCGGGCGGTCAACGGCGGCTCGGTCACGGGCGACTACGCGACCACGATCATTCCCCCCGACGTCAAGGCGCACAAGGATTTCGATCTCTACGAGAGTCTCGCCAACCCGGAGGGCAGTCCGGAGAAGGCGATCGCGATCCTTGGTCAACAGGCGAAAGCCGGCAAGCCGTGCCCCACGGCGATAACCGTCGCCTATCCGGACACGGCGCGCAGCGCTCGGCTGATCAAGACCGTGGTCGAGGCCTATCAGCGGGCCGGCATCACGGTGACCCCCGCGCCTCTCGACCCGGCGACCTACTTCAGCACCGGGGTCGGCGACCCGGCGAACCGATACGCGCTCATGGTCTCCGGGTGGGTGCCCGACTGGGCCAACGGTTCGGCGATCATTCCTCCGCTCTTCTCCGGGGCGGTGATCCCCAAGCTCAATCCGGTGACCGGGCACGCCAGCGGCAACGTCAATCTCTCCATGCTCAACGACGAGTCGATCAACCAGCAGATGGAGACGGCGCTGGCCGAGACCCTGCCGGATCGGCAGTGGGCACTTTGGGGCGATCTTGACCAGCAGATCCAGCAGCGCGCGGTGACCATCCCGATCCTCTACGAGAAGGGGCTCCAGTTGACCGGATCCAACATCCGTGGGGGCTATATCCATCCCGCGTGGGGGCTGCCCGATCTGAGCTCGTTGGGCCTGGCCCGCCCGTGATCGACCATGGTGGCCGGGCAGAGCGGCACCCCGACGACGTGCCCGCTATTCTGTACGGGTCGCCGCGCCGACACCGGCACGCTGGCCACCCCTGACCGATGCGGAGAGGATCGTCGCCACGATGATGGCATTCGCTTATACCCTGGTTGTGCTGCTCATCATCACCAGCGTGCTGCTCACGCTGCTGATCCTGCTGCACCGGGGCAAGGGGGGCGGTCTGTCGAGCATGTTCGGCGGCGGCGTCTCGACCAGTCTGTCCGGCTCGTCGATCGCGGAGAAGAACCTCGACCGCTATACGCTGGTCGTCGGCATCATCTGGTTCGCGTGCATCGTCGGATTCGGCCTGTGGATCAAACTCAACGCCGGTGGTGCCTGACCTCGCGATCACCAGCTCCGCCCGCTCTCCCACCCCGGACCCCAGGAGCGATCAGCCGTGGCAAGTGGAAACGCGATCCGAGGCACCCGTGTCGGATCAAGCCCAGTGCGCTGGGTCGACGCGAGTGCCGAACGCAGCGAGGCCGCCCCGCGTCGGATGATCAGCTATTGGTGCGCCAACGGCCACCACACCGAGCACCTCTTCGCCGCCGAGGTGCCGATTCCCGAGACCTGGGACTGCCAGCGGTGCGGGCTGCCGGCCGGACAGGACCAGCAGAATCCGCCCACCCGGCCACGGGCTGAGCCCTACAAGTCGCACCTGGCCTACGTGAAGGAACGACGCAGCGACGAGGAGGCCGACGCCATCCTCAACGAGGCGATCGCTCGCCTGCGCGCCCGTCGCGGCGAATAGCGGACTCAGCGAAGACTGCGTAGACGCGGCGGCACGTCGCTGGCCGCGGCCCGATCGATCAACCACAGGGTACGGTCAACGCCGCGCACACCGGCGGCCGGCAACTGGACCGGCCCGGCCCCGGCCATCGCCATCGCCACCGCGTTGGCCTTGGCGACCCCGGCGGCGAGCAGCCACACCTCTTCGGCGGTGTTGAGCGTGGGCAGGGTGAGAGTCAGGCGCACCGGCGGCGGTTTCGGGCTTCCCCGCACCGCGGTGACGACCCGGTCGTCATAGGCGCCGGGGCGCTCCGGGAAGATCGACGCGACGTGTCCGTCCTCGCCGACACTGACCAACGCCACGTCGAAGTGGGGCAGTTCCGCCGTACCAGGTCTGGCGGCCTCGGCCAACGCCCGGGCGTAACGGCTCGCGGCGGCCTCGGGGTCGGCGCCGTCGGGCCCGTCGGAGGCGGCCATCGGGTGCACGCGCGCCGGGTCGACGGGCACGTTGTCGAGCAGGGCCGCGCGGGCCTGGTTGTCGTTGCGGCGGGGGGCGGCGGCGGGCAGGAACCGTTCATCGCCCCACCACAGGTTGACGCGGGTCCAGTCGACGGCGTCGCGGGCCGGGCTGGCGCTGAGGGCCTGATAGATCGAGGTGGCGATCCTCCCACCCGTGAGGACGACCGTCGCTTCGCCGCGTGCCGCCTGCGCGTCGATGAGGCGCACGAGCAGCCGCGCCGCCACGGCCTGAGCGAGCACCTCGGGGTTGGCATGCACGCGAACGGCGGATTCGCTCACGACTCGGGCTCGGCGGTGTCGTCGAGAAGGGGGTCCGGCCACACGTGAACCCGGGCGCGGGGCCGGGCGGCGAGGATGGCCGGGTTGGCGACGCCGGTCGCGGCGGCGAGGGCCGCGGCATAGGTCTGGTCCGGGTCGAGGCGGCGCAGCTCCTCGGCGAGCTGTTCGCCGAGCGGCCGGTGCGGCAGCGGCAACAGTCGATCGGGCAGGCCACTATGGTGCACGATCGCGGTCGAATTGGAGCCGGTGACGCTGATCTCGGCGCCGTCGGCCAGTCGCATGGTCACGGCGTCGACGCTCGTGCGGCCGGGGGACAGGATCGGGTTGACGCCGAGACGGGCGGCGAGCCAGCCACGCAGCAGGGCGGTGGTCGGGTCGGCCGCGTCGCCGATCATCGCCACCCCGACCACCGGTTCGGTGGCGGGGTCGAGCGCGCCGGCGAGCAGGGTGCGCCACGGGGTGGTGCGGGTCCAGGCCAGGTCGGTGTCGCCGGGTGCGTAGTCGTCGGCACGTTGGCGCAGGGCGGCGATCGGATCGGCCGCCTGCGCGACGTCGGTGATGCGGCGTTCGGCGACGACCCCCAGCGCGTCGGCGGCGATCGCGGCGGGCGGCTCGTCGTGCCACCACGTGACCACCGGCACGTCCGAGGCGAGCAGCGGGATGATCACCGATTCGGCGTGGCGGGTGAGCCGGCCCTGCATGCGCAGCACCACCGCCTCGGCCGGGCCGAGGCGCCCGCCGACGACGATCTCCGCGTCGAGGCGGGACCGATCGTCGGTCTCGGTGGCCGGCGATCCGGTGCCGCGCACCACGATGAGCAGCCGACACGGGTGCGCGGCGGCGGCGGTCGCGGCGGCGGCCTCGGCCTCCTTGACTCGCTTCTCGTCGACGATGGTGATGAGGGTGAGCGCGAGCCCGGTGGTGACGCCGCCGGCGCTACGTCGTTCGGCGGACAGGGCTCGCACCACATCGGTGCCCGTCGTGTCCCAGAGCGCGATCACGGCCGCCGCCAGGCACGGGATTCGCGGGCGAGCATCTCGTCGGCGGCTCGGGGACCCCACTCGCCGGCGCGATAGGTGAACGGTGTGCTGTCGGCCCAGGCCGTTTCGAGCGGGTCGATCACCCGCCAGCTGGCCTCGACCTCGTCGGCGTGGGGAAACAGGGTGCTGTCGCCGATGAGCACGTCGAGCACGAGCCGTTCATAGGCTTCCGGGCTCGACTCGGTGAACGCTTCGCCATATTGGAAATCCATGGTGATGTCGCGGACCTCCATGGTGGTGCCGGGAACCTTCGACCCGAACTTGAGGGTGACCCCTTCGTCGGGTTGCACCCGGATGACGAGTTGATTGGGCCCGAGCAGCTCCACGTCGGAGGTGTGAAACGGCAGATGCGGGGCTTGCGTGAACAGCACAGCCACTTCGGTGACCCGTCGGGGCATGCGTTTGCCGGTGCGCACGAAGAACGGCACTCCGGCCCACCGGCGGTTCTGAATGCCCAGCCGCACGGCGACATAGGTCTCGGTCGTGGAGTCACTGGGCACGTTGGGCTCGTCGAGATATCCGATGGACCGTTCGCCGGCGACCCAGCCCGGCAGATATTGGCCGCGAACGGTGCCCGTCGCGATGTCGGGCGGCAGCGTGATCGCCCGCAGCACCTTGAGTTTCTCGGCCCGGATCTGGTCGGCGTCGAAGCTCGTCGGCTCCTCCATCGCGATCAACGCGAGCAGTTGCATGAGATGGTTCTGCAGCACGTCCCGCGCGGCCCCGGCGCTGTCATAGAAACCGGCGCGGGAGCCGATGCCAACGTCCTCGGCCATGGTGATCTGCACCGAGTCGACATAGCGGGCGTTCCACATCGGTTCGAACAACGTGTTGGCGAAGCGCAACGCGAGAATGTTCTGCACCGTCTCCTTGCCGAGATAGTGGTCGATGCGAAAGACGTCCTCGGCGCCGAAGACCTCGTCGACGAGCCCGTTGAGTTGCCGCGCCGACGCCAAGTCGTGGCCGAAGGGTTTCTCCACCACCACCCGCCGCCATCCGCCGCACCGGGTGTTGTCGCACATGCCGGTGCGCTGCATCTGCCGCAGCACCACGGGGAACGCGGCGGGTGGGATGGACAGATAGAACGCGGCGTTGCCGTGAATGCCGTGACTGTCCCGCAGTTCGTCGAGGGTGACGGCCAACCGGTCGAACGCCGCGTCGTCGTCGAACGCCCCAGAGACGAATTTGATGCTCGCCGACAGTCGGCTCCACACCTCGTCACGCCACGGGGTTCGGGCGTTGTCCTGCGCGGCGCGGCGAACCAGGTCGGCGAAGTCCGCATCGTTCCAGTCGCGGCGGGCGAAGCCGAGCATGACGAATCCGGGCGGCAGCAACCCCCGGTTCGCGAGGTCGTAGACGGCCGGGATGAGTTTCTTGCGGGCCAGGTCACCGGTGACACCGAAGATGACCAGCGCACACGGTTCGGGGATGCGAGGCAGTCGGCGATCCTGCGGATCGCGCAGCGGGTTCGTCGTTTGCGCGGCCACGGGCTGCATCAGGGCCGCGCCTCCGTGCCGGCGTCCGGGCTCGACGACCCAGCCGTGTCGGCGTTGGCCGCCACGGTTTTCGCCGCTGTGACAAGTTGGGCGACACCTTGGGCCCGGTCGGTCAGGTGCAGCCACAGCAGGGGACGACCCCGGCCGCCCAGCGCCTCCCGATCCCCCGCGGCCTGGGCACGTTGCAAACCCCCGAATCCGTACGGGCGGCCCGGCACCGCCACATCGTCGGTGACCACACCGGTGATCTGGAGGAACGCGCCGTTCGCCGGCCCACCTTTGTGATATTGCCCGGTGGAGTGCAGAAACCGTGGCCCCCAGCCGAAGGTGACCGCCGCGCCGCTCGCTGCGGCGAGCGGCGCCCGCACGTCGGCGGCGGGCGCGTCGCCGAACCGGTCGAGATAGGCCATGATCGCGAGGTAGCCGTGGTCGGGGACCTGCCCGAGCAGGCGGGTGAGCGCCTCGGCGACGGTGGTCGCGCCGGCGATCTCCGGCCCGCCGTGCACCTCGACCGCGCCGTCGACGAACAGCGGCGTGGACGCCGGTTCGCCGCCGTCGAGGATGCGCGCCGTGTTGTCCTTGCTCTCGGCGACGTTGGGCTGGTCGAACGGGTTGATCAACAGGAGTCGGCCGGCGAGCGCGGTCGCCGCCTCCCACAGGAAGAACTGGGCGCCGAGCGGGCCGTTGACCGACAGGTGCGGGTCGGCCCCGCCGCCGGGCATGACGGCCGGCGGCAGCGATCCGCCGATGGTGACGGTGAGCACGTCGGGTCCGGTCGCGCCGGGCGCGGTCGGAGTCTCCACCACCACGGGGAGGATGCCGGTGCCTTCTTTGCCGGTCGACTCGGCGATGAGTTGTTCGGCCCAGTCGCCGAGTCCGCTGATGCCGGTGCCGTCGTCGATGAGGGCGACCTTGTCGCGTCCACGGGAGGCGGCGGCGGCGAGGGTGGCGGCCACGGTGAGGGTCGGGTTGGCGTGTCCATTGGACAGCGACTTGGCGAACGACTCTGCCTGCTCGAGTAGCTCGGCGACGTCGACCCCGGCGAGCGCGGCCGGCACGAGTCCGAACGCGGTCAGTGCGCTGTATCGGCCGCCGACGTGCGGGTCGGCCAGGATGACGGCGGCGCCGAGTTCGTCTCCGATCGCCTCCAGCGGCGAGCCGGGGTCGGTGACGACGACGATGTGCCGACCGACGTCGGTGATTCCGGCGTCGGTGAACGCTTGGACGTAGGCGCGCCGCTGCGCGTCGGTCTCGACGGTGGAGCCGGACTTGCTCGCGACCACCAGCACCGTGCGGTCGATGCGGTCGGCGAGCGCCGCCTTGACCTGGTGCGGGTCGGTGGTGTCGAGCACCGTCAGCTCGACTCCGAGCGTGCGGGCGATCACCTCGGGCGCCAGTGACGAGCCGCCCATGCCGGCAAGCACGACGTGGTCGAGGCCGGCGCAGCGTTGGGTGAGTTCGGCGAGCCGCGGCAGGAGTGCTCGGCTGCGGTGGAAGGTGTCGACCCAGCCGAGCCGGATCGAGGCCTCCGCCTCCGCTTGCGTACCCCACAGGGTTGGGTCTTTGGCGGCGAGCAGGCCCGCCGCGTCTTCGCGGATCAGCTGGTCGCGGGCGGCGGTGGCGCCGTCGACGTCGATCCCGGTCCGGACCGCGAGTCCGGCCGCCGTCTCCACCTCGGTCATGCCGCTCCTAACTGGGTCTGCACGGTGGCCAGCAGCTCGAGCCACGACTCTTCGAACTTCTTCACGCCTTCCCGTTCTAACACCTCGGTGACGTCGGTGTAGTCGACACCGAGAGTGGCGAGTTCGGCGAGCACGGCGCGGGCTTCGTCGGCTGCGGCTGTCATCGCGTCGGGGCGGGTCTGTCCGTGGTCGGCGAAGGCGTGGATGGTCGGCTCGGGCATGGTGTTGACCACCCCTGGGGCGATGAGCTCCTCGACGTAGATGACGTCGCGATAGTCGGGGTTCTTCGTCGATGTCGACGCCCACAGCGGCCGTTGCCGGTGGGCTCCGGCGGCGGCCAGGGCCGCCCACCGGGGGCTGTCGAACGTCTCCAGGTGCGCGGCGTAGGCGAGTTGGGCGTTGGCCACCCCGGCCCGGCCTTTGAGCGCCGCGGCGGCCGGCGAGCCGATCCGGTCGAGCCGGGTGTCGATCTCGGAGTCGACGCGGGAGACGAAGAACGAGGCCACCGACCCGATGGTGCTCAGGTCGTGTCCGTTGGCCCGCGCCTGCTCCAGCCCGGCGAAGAACGCCTCCATCACCCTCAGGTAACGGTCGAGGCTGAAGATGAGGGTGACATTGACACTAATGCCGGCGGCGAGGGTCGCCGTGATCGCGGGCAGTCCAGCCGTCGGTCGCGGGAATCTTGATGAAGAGGTTGGGCCGGTCGACCAGCCACCACAGCTGTTTCGCCTCGGCGATCGTGGCGTCGGTGTCGTGCGCCATCCGGGGGTCGACCTCGATCGAGACCCGGCCGTCGACCCCCGCGGACGCGTCGTAGGCCGGCCGCATCACGTCACAGGCCCACCGCACGTCGTACGTGGTGACCATGCGGGTCGCCTCGGCCACGTCGACCCCGCGCCGCGCGAGATCGGCGAGCTGCTCGGCGTAGTCACCGGAGACCGACAGTGCCTTGGCGAAGATGGTCGGGTTGGAGGTCACCCCCACGACGTGTTGGTCCCGACACAGTTGCTCGAGGCCACCACCGATGAGTCGGCCCCGGGAGATGTCGTCGAGCCATATCGCGACGCCACTGTCACTGAGCTGTGCCAACCGGTCGGTCATCGGGGTCCTCCTGCTGTGGCCCGGGTCAGGCTGGCGTGTGCGGCCGCGACAACCCGGTCGGTGGTGAAACCGAACTGCTCGAAAAGGATCTGATAGGGGGCGCTGGCGCCGAAGTGCTCGAGGCTGACGCACTCACCGTGTTCCCCGACCAGATCGTGCCATGACATCGACACGGCGGCCTCGACGCTGACCCGCGCCGTCACTCCGGCGGGGAGCACCTGGGTGCGATAGGCCGCGTCCTGCGCGCGGAACCACTCCTGGCACGGCATGGAGACGACCCGGGTGGGGATCCCCTCGGCCTCCAGGTGTCGCCGGGCGTCGAGGCAGAGCGCCACCTCAGACCCGGTGCCGATGAGGATCACCTGCGGCTGGCCGCCGTCGGCCTCGGCGAGCACGTAACCGCCGCGGGTCACCCCGTCGGCCGGGGCGAACTCGTCGCGGTCGAGCACCGGCACGTTCTGCCGGGTCAGGCAGAGCGCGGTGGGCCGGTCGGTGTGCTGCAGCGCCATCCGCCACGCCCACGCGGTCTCGTTGGCGTCAGCGGGGCGCACCACGTCGAGGCCGGGGATCGCCCGCAGCGCCGCGAGCTGCTCCACCGGCTGGTGGGTCGGGCCGTCCTCGCCGAGCCCGATCGAGTCGTGCGTCCAGACGTAGACGACCGGCAGCTTCATGAGGGCGGCGAGGCGCACCGCCGGCCGCATGTAGTCGCTGAAGACGAGGAACGTGCCGCCGTAGGGGCGGGTGCCGCCGTGCAGGGCGATGCCGTTGAGGATCGCGCCCATGCCGTGCTCGCGGATTCCGAAGTGCAGAGTGCGGCCGTACCAGTCGCCCGGGAATGCTTTGGTGGCGTGGGTGGGAGGAATGAACGACGGCTCGCCCTCGATCGTCGTGTTGTTGCTCTCCGCCAGGTCGGCCGAGCCGCCCCACAGTTCGGGCAGCACCGGTCCGAACGCCCGCAGCACCTCGCCGGAGGCCTTGCGGGTCGCCATGCCCTTCGGGTCGGCCGCGAAGACCGGCAGCGCCTCCGTCCATCCGTCCGGCAGTCGCCTGTCGGTGAGCCGGTCGGCGAGGGCCGCCCGGTCGGGGTTGGCGGCGGCCCACGCGTCCAGATCGGCCTGCCAGCGGACCCGTTCCAATCGAGCACGTTCGATTACCATACGGGTGTGGGTGAGCACATCGGGGGCGACATGGAACGTGACCGCCGGGTCGAACCCCATGATCTGCTTGGTGGCGGCGACCTCGTCGGCGCCCAGCGCCGATCCGTGCGCCTTGCCGGTGTTCTGCTTCGTCGGCGCCGGCCACCCGATGATGGTGCGCAACGCGATGAACGACGGCCGCGACGGTCTCGGCGCGGGCCGCGACCAGCGCGTCATGCAGCGCCGAGACATTCTCCGAGTACGGGTCGTGGCCCCGCCAGTCGACGCGCTGCACATGCCAGCCGTAGGCCTCGTAGCGCGCGAGCACGTCCTCGGAGAGCGCGATGGCCGTGTCGTCCTCGATGGAGATCTGGTTGTCGTCCCAGATCGCGATGAGGTTGCCGAGCTGCTGGTGGCCGGCGAGTGCGCTCACCTCGTGGCTGACGCCCTCCTCGAGGTCGCCGTCGGAGCACAGCACGAAGATCGCGTGGTCGAACGGGCTCGCGCCGGCCGGGGCGTCGGGGTCGAGCAGGCCGCGTTCCCGCCGCGCCGCCATCGCCATGCCGACCGCGTTGCCCAGCCCCTGGCCGAGCGGCCCGGTGGTGGTCTCCACCCCGGCCGTGTGCCCGTGCTCGGGGTGCCCGGGTGTCAGCGAGTCCCACTGTCGCAGTTGGCGCAGGTCGGCCAGCGTCGAGGCCGTAACCGGCGAGATAGAGCTGAATGTAGAGAGTGAGGCTGGAGTGGCCGCAGGAGAGCACGAACCGATCGCGACCCGCCCAGTGCGGGTCGGTCGGATCATGGCGCATCACCCGCTGGAAAAGCAGATAGGCGGCGGGGGCGAGGCTCATCGCGGTGCCGGGATGGCCGTTGCCGGCCCGCTCCACCGCGTCCATCGCCAGGGCGCGCACGGTTGCGACCGCGCGTCGATCAATGTCGGACCAGACCAAGGTGCTCACCCCACGGACACTACCGGCGTCACCAGCCGCAGGCGCAGCCACCGCCCCATTGAGATCGCGACCAGCGGCGGCGAGCCGGTTGGGGGGCGGGTGGCCCGGCTCCGGCCTGGGCGTAGTCTGTTTCGCGACGTGACCCCGCAGAAAACCGCCCATGGTTTGTGGGTGTTCGCGTCTTCGCAACTGCCGCCTGTGCGGGAAGGTGACCGCGACCAGTGACAGCTCCGGTGTCGGCCTCAGTGCCCGTGCCCCGGCCGGTGAATCCTCTCGCCGAGCGACGGGCCCACCCGCGTGCCCCCATGGACGAGGGCAGCGCGTCGGTCGCGCTCGCCGCCTCGACCGTGATCGACCCGCCGGTCGACTCCGGCGGCGTCGTCGACTTTCGCCCCCGCCCGGCGGGTCCGGCGGCGCCGAATGGTCTCGCCGGCCTGCGGGTGAGGGCTCGGGCCTACCTGGCCCTCACCAAACCACGCATCGTCGAGCTGCTGCTCGTCACGACCGTGCCGGCGATGCTGCTCGCCAGCGAAGGCTCGCGGCCGTCGTGGGGGCTCATCGCGGTCGTGTTGCTCGGCGGCTCGCTCGCGGCCGGAGCGGCGAGCGTGCTCAACTGCTATATCGACCGCGACATCGATGAGTTGATGGGCCGCACGGCTCGGCGGCCGCTGCCGACGCACGTCGTCGAACCCCGGTCGGCGCTGGTCTTCGGGCTCAGTCTCGCGGTGGTCTCCGTCACGCTCATGGCGTTGTTCACCACGTGGCTCGCGACCGCGTTGACGTTCGCGGCGATCGTCTATTACGACGTGGTCTACACGATGTGGCTCAAGCGGACCACCGCGCAGAACACGGTCTGGGGCGGGGTCTGCGGCGCGATGCCGGTGCTCATCGGTTGGGCCGCGGTGACCGGTTCGCTGTCGTGGCCGGCGTGGGTGATGTTCGGCATCGTCTTCTTCTGGCAGCCGCCCCACTTCTACGCGCTGGCCGTGAAGTTCAAGGACGACTACGCCCGGGCCGGCATTCCGATGCTGCCGGTCGTGGCGTCATTGCGGCGGGTCGGGGCGGAGACGATCGTCTACACGTGGCTGACCGTGGCGACCTCGGCGCTGCTGTGGCCGTGGAGCGGCTCGCTGGTCTATGCGGTCACCGCCGCGATCGCCGGTGTGCTCTTCCTCGTGCAGGCGCACCGGATGTTCGGGCGGATCCGTCGGGGCGAACCGGTGCGTCCGATGATCTTGTTCCACTGGTCGACGACTTATCTCACGTTGGTCTTCGCGGCGATCGCAGTCGGTGTCCTGTTCTGACCGGCTTTATCGCTGGCTCGCCCGAAAAGTTCCGTTGTCCAATCCGTGGCACCGAATCTCGCGAGCCCTGTCGCTTTGACGGGTAAATGTCACGAATTGACCCCCCATCACGCTCAGTGGTGACCGAATGTCAACCGTAACGCTCATCACATCGGCCAAATGGTCACCGTGCGGCCGGCGGGTTAGCTGATTACCCTGACTGACATGGCTGATGGTTCGTATACAACGCTGACCACTGACCCGACGACCACCGCGACGGCCGCCGGCATCGTGACATCACTGAAATCCTTCGCCGCCGGACACGGTGGAGCGAAGGCGGTGGTCGAATATGTCGGACGTCGCGGGGCGCGGATCGTGGTCGTGGGCAAGGACGGCACCTGGGGTGACCACTTCGCGGAGAGCACCGACATCGCCCGCGCCGCCTGCGAGCGTGCCGGGGTCGAGGTCGAGAACGAGTGGGAGCGCGAGCTCATCGAGCAGATGCGACCCAGCAACGACCTCTGGCACTCGATGCGCCGACGCGTGTTCAGCCGTTAACGTCGCATGACTCGACGGCGGGCCGCGCTGGCCACATGTGCGGCCCTGCCGGACCTCGACAATGACGACCGGCTGCTGACCGACCCACTGGCCGCGCATGGCATCGTCGCCACCCCTGTCGTCTGGGACGACCCGGCCGTCGACTGGCACCAGTTCGACGCCGTCGTGTTGCGGTCGACGTGGGACTATTGCCCACGCCGCGACGACTTCCTCACCTGGGCACGGTCGGTGCCACGGCTGATCAACCCGGCCGACATCGTCGCGTGGAACACCGACAAACGCTATCTGTCGGATCTGGCCCGGTCCGGCGTGCCGGTCGTGCCTACCATCTGGGTCGAACCGGACGCCACCTGGGCATTTCCGGCCGAGTCGACTGCGACCTGGGTGATCAAACCGACAGTCAGCGCCGGCAGCAAAGACGCCGGACGCTATGACGGATCCGACCCACAGCATCGTCGCCTCGCCGCCGACCACGTCAGGCGACTGCAGGCCGCCGGCCGACAAACCATGATCCAACCGTACGTGTCGAGTGTGGACGAATACGGCGAGACCGCACTGATCTATCTCGACGGCGAGTTCTCCCACGCGATCCGCAAAGGCCCGATGCTCACCGGACCCGATCGTCTCGACGACGAACTCTTCGTCCCCGAGACGATCACCGCCCGTC
This sequence comes from uncultured Actinomycetota bacterium, assembly GCA_963736695.1. Classification (GTDB taxonomy): domain Bacteria; phylum Actinomycetota; class Actinomycetes; order Mycobacteriales; family Micromonosporaceae; genus CAVTPU01. The sequence continues at coordinate 180,600 of CAVTPU010000001.1, read as the reverse complement.
GGCCCACCGACGCGGAACGCGCCTGTGCCGACCAGGCCCTCGCCGCCGTCCCCGGCGGCGCGCAACGGTTGCTCTATGCCCGGGTCGACCTTCTGCGCGACGACGACGGCAACCCCGTCGTCATCGAACTCGAACTCACCGAACCATCGCTCTTCTTCGCCACCGCGCCCGGCGCCGCCCAACGGTTCGCCGCCGCGCTCGCCGCCCGCCTGAGCTGACGGCTCCCGACTGCGCGGCTCCTATCCCCGGATCACATCGTTGACGTCGGCGTAGTTCTCCCACCACGCCGCGCGGCGGTGTTTGACGAGCACACCGCCGAATCGGGTGAGCAGCAGGTAGTCGCCGTTGAGGATGAGGGCCGCGTCCTCCTGTCCTGTGTCCAACAGGCGGCCCACGACCGTGAGCATGTTGACGATCGCCCGGCCCGGGTCGGCGTTCTTCTCCACGCGGAAGGTCACCGCGACATAGGAGCGTGGTTCCCACTCCCACACCCCGTTGTCGGACTCCGTCTCGAGATAGCCGTCATGTCCGGCACGGACGGTGACGTCGAATCCCCGCCGCTCATAGAGGTCTGCCGCGAGCAAGGGTGGCGTTCCAGTCGGACATTCGACCGGGTCCGGAAACGCCCGTTCCGCGATCTGCTCAACGGGCGTGTCGCCATTGACGACCAGCCGGTATTCAGTCGACATATGTCACACTCTCACGGTATCGCGCGGATCTTCTAGATGAGCTGGATGATATCGCCGTCGGGGGTGATGGCCTTGACCTCTTTGACGTTGGCGATGGGCCAGTCGTTGAACTGTCTGCGCAGTGCGGACATGTCTCCGGCCCAGCCCTCCAGGTTGACGACCACCCGCTGCGTCTGCTCCTTCAAGATCTTGTCCTCGGTCTCGGACCATACTCCGCGCACGCTCTTGTTCTCCGACGGCGAGTAGCAGTCGAAGACCCTGCCCTCGATCAGATAGTCGGGGTCCGAGCTGGGGCGGCCAACATCGCCGGTGTTCTGACGTGCGGCGGCGACCTCGTCGGCTGTCGGGTTCTGTTGCACCCGATAACCGTTGTCGGCCAGCGTCACGGCGCCTGAGTTCTCCAGCGCGAGGGATCGGCGAACGGTGGCGTCTTGTTTCGGATTGATGCGAGTCGGACCGCCGGTCGGCGTGCCGCCCGGCTCCCCTGTCGCCACGGTGACCGAGTCGTCAGGCCCGGACCGCCCATCCCGACTGTCGCCGTCGTTGGAGTCCCGGTTCGGCCCGTCGCCGGGCGACTCGTCGGAACCGCTCCCAGGGGCGGAACTCCGGCTGGCGCCCGGCCGGCCGTCGAATGCCGCGTGGGCTGTGGTCTCCTGCGCCTCGGCGATGCTCTGCGCGCTGTCACCTCGAGGTCGGCCGGACCGAGGCGGCGCAGCGGCGTCCGCGTCGCCTTCGACGCCGTCCGGGCCTTTGGGCTTCGCCACAGTCATCTATCCGTTGATGAGTGTGGACAGGCCTGTGAGGCTGGTGATCAACGCGACCACATAGGTGAGGATCCGTCCACCCCACTTGACGACGGCCGCCGCGATCTGTGCCGCGATGACCGGGATCGTCACCACGAAGATCGCCTCGACGGCCCACACGATCACCCTCGCCACCAGGTCGGCGATGAGATCCCGCACGATCTCGCGGGTGAACGCCACCAGGTTCCCGGCCGCTTGTGTCGCGACCGCCATCGCCGTCGAGACGGATCCCAGTCCGGCGATGGCGTCGACGTTGTGGGCCATCAGGCTCTGATAGGCGTTGGCTGCCTGTCCCTCCCACATGGACAGATCAGATCCCAAGCGGGATCGCAGGTCGCCAGCCATGCGGCCCAGCTCGCCGGCCATGTTGTTCCACGTCGCGGCGTGTGAGGCCACCACATCGGGCATGCCCGTCAAGTCGTCGAGGATCTGCCGCAGAGGTTCGAAATACTCCATCGCCCAGCCCAGTCCGTTGGCGAGCAGGGCGCTGAGCGGATCCATCACGGTCGCGACGACCTCGACGCCGAAGGCGGCACCAACCAGCAGATCGTCGACCCAGCTTTCGCTGCGGATCGCGTCGACGAGTCCCTCGAACCCTTCGGCCAGCGACGATCCGGTCCACACCTCTCGAGTCGAGTCGACGTCGGCGACCAGGTTGTTGTCGGACATGGCGAAACCTCACCGTGTCAATCGGCGGTCGACACGGGTGATCGAGTCCGCCGAGTCGGCGTCCGTGGACTCGTAGTTTCCCCCGGTCGTGTGGAGTCGCTCGACCGCCATGGCCAGGTTCTCGTCGATATAAGCGATCAACTCGTCCTGGCGCTTGTGCCGGTCCTCGAGGATTCCGGAGATCCACCCACATAGCAGCCCGTACGCCGCGTCGTCGGCGGCGATGTGGGCGCTCGCCGCCCGCACCGCATCGAAACGTCCCCGGACCGTCTCGATGTTCGCGGCGTGCGTTCGGATCTCGTTAGCGTTGGCTGCCCAACCACTGGACATAGTCGGTCACCGCCAGCGATGTGGGTCGTCGTCCTCGTTCGGACGCGAACTGGCGGCGGCTTCGCGCAACCGCTTTCCGACCCGTTCGGCGATCGCCTGCGCCGCTGTGGTCTCAGTTCCGACCGTCTCGGCGATGATCTCCTGCGAACGATCGGCAATCTTCTCTCTCGCCGTACGGATGGATCCCATGATCGTTCGTGCCACGACTTCCGGGGCTACCCGCTGGATTCGTCGGTCGAGCCGCAGATCCACCAACGCGCCCACGGAGTCGACGGTGACCTCCGCGAGTCCGTTGTCGCTGGCGACCGTGACCTGCAGCGACGCCAATCGGTCGCTCATGGCCTTGGTGTCAGAGGCCAGCTTGTCGATTTTTCCTCTCCACGCGGCGACCCGCTCCATCGCATCGCCTGGATCCAGCACTCCGCCACTCGAATATTCGGCGTTCATGATTGATCCCCCATCGAACCTGCGAGCGACGTCGATGCGAGAGCCTAACATTTTCGCCGATCCGGCTCGTGGCGTCGCCGTGCCGCTAGGGCTTCGTTCGACGGCGGGCCACCAGCACGGCGTCGTGGATGGTGGTGTCGTTCCCGTCGGGGTCGACCACGGTGCGGGGCCGGGTTTCGGCGGTGAGCACTTCCCACGACTCGGAGTCGAGTGAGGACGCGATCTGGTCGGCGGTGAACATCAGTTCCGGGAAGTGCATCCGGTGGGCGGTGGTGTTCAGGTCGGACGGGTGGTGTCCGACGATGAGCAGAATGCCGCCGGGGACGACAGCGTCGGCCAGCCGTGCGTAGAGCTCGGCCCGCATCTCGCCCGGCAGGTGCATGAACTGCGCGGAGACCAGGTCATAGGTGAGCGCGGTCGGCGGTTGGCTGCGCAGGTCGGCGTGAACCCAGTCGACGCGGTCGACAACGTCGGGTCCGGCGGTCGCGGCGTGGCCGGCGGCCCGATCCAACGCGGTCGTGGAGATGTCGACTGCGGTGACCCGCCAGCCCCGCTCGGCGAGCCAGATGGCGTCGGCGCCCTCGCCGCACCCGACGTCGAGTGCCCGCCCAGGGGTCAGTCCGGTGACTTCGGCGAGGAGCTGAGGGTTCGGGCGACCGCTCCAGACTGCGGGTTTGTCGCGATAGCGCGCCTCCCACGTGTCCTGTTCGTGCACTGTGCTCCCCTTCGCTCCGGAGTTTCGCTACGGAGTGGAGTGTGCCAGCACGGAGTCGCGCGCGGCCTGGGGTTTCGGAGCGTCACTGGCAGTCGTGCGGGTCGCCACCGAATACCACACGGCGAGAGTCGCGACCCACACCGCCGCGGACCCGGCCATGTGCGTCCCGACGATCACCGCAGGCAGATGGGTGAAGTACTGGACGAAACCGATGACGCTCTGCGCCGCGCTGACGCCGATCAGCCACGCCACGCGTACCCCGGGGGTTGGGTTGTCGCCTTCGACCGCCCGGACCGCGAACCACAACGCGATCGCCAGCCCGAGGAAGAGGAAGACCAGATCGGTGTGCAGCTGCGACATCGAGCCCGGATCGAGCCCGGTCCGGCGGGCCTTCGCGTCACCGGCGTAGGGGCCACTGCCCGTCACGACCGTGCCGACGACCACGACGGCGGCGCTCGCGGCGACAACCAGGCCGGCGAGGGTGCGCACGGGTGCGGGCGCGTCCGACCGGACGATCTCGTCACCGTCGCGCGCGGCCAGCCAGAAGGCGTAGGCGGCCCAGATCACCGCGATCGACGCGAGGAAGTGGCAGCCCACCACCCACGGGTTGAGGTGGGTGAGCACCGTGACGCCGCCGACCACCGCCTGCGCGGGGATGCCGAGCCCGGCCAGCACCGACAACCGCACGGTGCGGCGCCGACGGGGCCGCTGCAGCATCGCGCTGGCGAAGCCGAGCACGGCGACCAAGGCCAAGACAAAAGTCAGGGTACGGTTGCCGAACTCGATCGCCCCATTGACGCCGATCGCTGCGGTGGCGACATATGAGTCGGCGGTGCAGCGGGGCCACGTGGGGCAGCCGAGCCCGGAACCCGTGAGGCGCACTGCGCCACCGGTGATGATGATGCCGATGTTGGAGATGAGGGCGGCGCGCGCGATCCTTCGCAGGAAGGCGGGGCCTGCCAGCAAAGCAAGCAGCCGGTGCACGTGGCCATGCTACGACCGCCGTCGCCGGCCGCGACGGTGGGGACAGGCGGAATGTCGGGTGAGTCTCGCCTTGCCCGTCATCGGGGCCTGCGGCCAGATGACCACAAGCGTAGCGGCCAGATGACCGTCATATGCGCGGCCAGATGACCACACATCGAGCGGCCAGATGACCACCATGAACGCGGCCAGATGACCACATGTATAGCGGCCAGATGACCGTGGATCTTGATTTTTGTGTCAGGATAAGCCCGTGACCGAGAAATTCAGCCTGATTGGGCGCCATGCGGAGACGTTGCTCGCGGAGACGCTGACGGACACCCGGGTCGTGCTCGTCAACGGCGCCCGACAGGCGGGGAAAAGCACCCTGACGCGGTTGGCGGCGAGTCGGTTGCCGAGCACAGTGACGCGACTGCTCGACGACCCGGCCACATTGCGTGCAGCACTAGATGATCCAACGACCTTCGCGGAACACGTCGGACTCATGGTGATCGACGAGATCCAGTTGGCTCCCGACCTGCTGCGGCCGATCAAAGTCACTGTGGATCTCGATCCGAGGCCGGGTCAGTTTCTGTTGACAGGCTCGTCACGGATCCTGGCGTTACGCACCCTTCCGGACGCCCTCCCGGGGCGAATGGAGATCATCGAGCTGTGGCCCTTCTCTCAAGGGGAGATCGACGGTACTCCCGACCGTTTCGTCGACGCAGCCTTCACTCGCGGGTCCGAAATCGATCACCAATCGGACCTTCGTCGACGCGATTATCTCGACCGGTTGACGGTGGGTGGGTTTCCAGAGGCCGTCCGCCGGACCCCACGCCGCCGGACCGCCTTCTTCGACAGTTATCTCACCACTCTCATCGAGCGAGATGTGCTCGAACTCGCGCGAATCGAACGGCATGGTGAGCTGATCAGGTTGCTGTCGTTGCTCGCCGGGCGAGCGGGTGGCCTGCTTGTGCCCGCGACAGTCGCGAACCAGGCGGGCATCGCCCGCACAACCCTCGTGCGTTATCTGGAGCTGCTCGCCTCGGTCTTTTTGATCAAATCGATTCCGGCGTGGTCTTCGGGCCAGACCTCGCGCGCCGTGGCGACTCCCAAACTGGCCTTTGTCGACACCGGCATCGCGTGTCATCTGTTGGGGCAGGATGCCAACAGGCTGGCGGAACCAGGTGGGGCGGCCGGTCCGATGATGGAGAATTTCGTCCTGATGGAACTCGCCCGCCAGCTCACCTGGTCAAACCAACGAGGACGCCTCTACCACTACCGGACGAAAGACCAACGCGAGGTCGACGCCGTCATCGAATCTCCCGACGGACGCGTGGTCGGGGTCGAGGTGAAAGCAGGTGCGACGGTGCGCACGGAGGACCTCGCCGGCCTGCGAAATCTCGCGACCGTGGCTGGTGACCGGTTTGTGGCCGGCTATGTCCTTTATGCGGGTCAGCAGACTCTGTCGTTCGGAAACAAGATTCGGGCGGTCCCACTCGATGCCCTCTGGCGACTGGCGCCGTGACGATACGCGCCTTCCCCGGGGCGAGATTTGCGCAGCCGGGGCGATATACGTAACGTTAGCGTTGTGAAAACCGCGCCGAGCGCCGCGCCCCTGAGCGGGGACCGGCGAACCCGGGTGCGGGTGACCGCGTTGCTGCTCGAGCGTGGTGCCCTCACCGCCGCCGAGCTCGGCGACGCGCTCGGACTGGGCCCAGCGGCCGTGCGTCGCCACCTCGACGCGATGCTCGCCGACGGCGACGTGGAGTTTCGCGAACGACCCGTGCGGGGCCAGCGGACCCGGGGCCGTCCGGCGAAGGAGTGCACGCTCACCGACGTGGGTCGGCTGCGGTGCGGCCCCCACACCTACGACGACCTCGCCAACGCGGCCCTGCGGTGGATCGCCCGCTTCTCCGGCGACGCCGCCATCACCCAATTCGCCACCGAACTCGTCAGCGGACTCGAACAGCGCTGCCAGGCCGCGACCCGCCGGGCCGGCGACGACCCGCTCGTGCGCGCGCAGGCGCTCGCGGACGCCCTCTCCGGTGAGGGTTATGCCGCCAGCGCCTCGGCGATCGCCTCCGGCGGACAGTTGTGTCAACATCACTGCCCGGTGGCTCAGGTCGCGGCGGAGTTCCCGCAGCTGTGTGAGGCGGAGACCGCGGTCATCTCCCGGGTCATCGGCACCCACGTGCAACGGCTCGCCACGATCGCCAACGGCGACGGCATCTGCACCACCCACATCCCGGCGCGGCCTGCCGCGCGCCGGGCCAGGTCACGATCCGGCGCGACATCGAACCCGCGCGGTGTTGAGGAGAAGGAGCGGCGATGACGGTCGAACAGATCGACGCCCTGGGGCGTTATGAATATGGTTGGGCCGATCCGGACTCGGCCGGCTCGACCGCCCGCCGCGGCCTCAACGAGGACGTCGTGCGCGACATCTCGGCGAAGAAGGACGAGCCGCAGTGGATGCTCGACCTGCGCCTCAAGGGTCTCAAGCTGTTCCAACGCAAGCCGATGCCGCTGTGGGGTGCCGACTTGTCCGGCATCGACTTCGACAACATCAAATACTTCGTGCGGTCCACCGAGAAGCAGGCCACCAGCTGGGATGACCTGCCTGCCGACATTAAGAACACCTATGACCGGTTGGGCATCCCGGAGGCGGAGAAGCAGCGCCTCATCGCCGGCGTCGCGGCCCAATACGAGTCGGAAGTCGTCTATCACAAGATCCGTGAGGACCTGGAGCAGCAGGGCGTGTTGTTCCTCGACACCGATACGGCCCTGCGGGAGCACGAGGACCTCTTCCGCGAGCACTTCGCCACGGTGATCCCGGTCGGTGACAACAAGTTCGCCGCGCTCAACACCGCGGTCTGGAGCGGCGGCTCGTTCATTTATGTGCCCAAGGGTGTCCGCGTCGACATCCCGCTGCAGGCCTACTTCCGGATCAACACCGAGAACATGGGCCAATTCGAGCGTACGATGATCATTGTCGATGAGGACGCGTACGTGCATTACGTCGAGGGTTGCACGGCGCCGATCTATTCGTCGGACTCGTTGCACAGCGCGGTGGTCGAGATCATCGTGCGCAAGGGCGCGCGATGCCGCTACACGACGATCCAGAACTGGTCGGTCAACGTCTATAACCTCGTCACCAAACGCGCGGTCGCGCAGGCCGGCGCGACCATGGAGTGGGTCGACGGCAACATCGGCTCCAAGGTGACGATGAAATATCCGGCGGTTTTCCTCACCGGCGAACACGCCACGGGTGAGGTGCTGTCGGTGGCGATGGCCGGGGCCGGCCAACACCAGGACGCCGGGGCGAAGATGGTGCACGCCGCCCCGCACACCTCATCGACCATCGTGAGCAAGTCGATCGCCCGAGGCGGTGGCCGCACCTCCTATCGCGGACTCGTGCAGGTGCACGAGGGGGCACACCACAGCAAGTCCACAGTGAAGTGTGACGCGTTGCTCGTCGACGCGATCTCCCGATCGGACACATATCCCTATGTGGACATTCGCGAGGATGACGTGGCGATGGGGCACGAGGCGACCGTCTCCAAAGTGAGTGAGGATCAGTTGTTCTACCTGATGAGTCGTGGCATGGCCGAAGACGAGGCGATGGCGATGATCGTGCGCGGATTCATCGAGCCGATCGCCAAGGAGCTGCCGATGGAATATGCCATCGAGCTCAACCGGCTCATCGAACTGCAGATGGAAGGCGCGGTCGGATGAGCACCTCGACACTCGCCCCCGCCGCCACGCCGGTCACCGCGGCGGCCCCGCCCAGCTCGCGCGCCCACGTGCTGCGCTCGCACCGGCTCGCCGACTTCCCGAACCTCACCGGTCAAGAGGAGGAGTGGCGGTTCACCCCGCTGCGCCGCCTGCGCGGTCTCGCCGCCGCCGACCTCACCGCCGACGCCGGTCCGGGCCTGACCTACGAGTACGCCGAAGCGCCCCCCGGCGTCACGATCATCACCGCGGATCGTGAGACCTCGGGCGCCGGCTCGGTGCTCACCCCGTTCGACCGGATCAGCGCCCTCGCGCTCGCCCGCGTCGACAAGGTCCTGCGGGTCGAGGTGGCCCGCGAGTCCGTCGTCGACGAGCCGGTGACGATCCAGGTGCTCGGCCCCGGCGCCGACAAGTTCGCCTTCGGTCACGCCATCATCGAGGTGGGGGCGTTGGCCGAGGTGACGGTCGTCCTGGTGCAGCACGGCAGCGCGACCCTCGCCGACAACATCGAGGTGACGATCGGCGACGGGGCTCAGCTGCGACTGGTCACGGTCGCCGACTGGACTGCCGACACGGTGCAGGCCCAACACCTGCGGCTGCGGCTCGGCCGCGACGCCAGGGTCACGCACTCACAGATCACCCTCGGCGGTGACCTCGTGCGGCAATACACCTCGGTCGACTACACCGGTCGGGGCGGCGACGCTCAACTCAACGGGGTCTATTTCGCCGGTGCCGAACAACACCAGGAACACCGACTGCTCGTCGATCACAGCGTCGCCGACTGCCGCAGCAACGTCTCCTACCGGGGCGCGTTGCAGGGCGACGGGGCGCACACGGTGTGGGTCGGCGACGTGCTCATCGAGGCGGCCGCGACCGGCACCGACACCTATGAGGTCAACCGCAACCTCATCCTCTCGGACGGCGCCCGAGCCGACTCGGTGCCCAACCTGGAGATCGAGACTGGCGAGGTCATCGGCGCCGGGCACGCCAGCACCACCGGTCGTTTCGACGACGAGCAGCTGTTCTATCTCATGGCACGGGGCATCACCGAGACGGAGGCGCGACGCATGGTCGTGCGAGGCTTCTTCGCCGAGCTGATTGACACGATCGACGTGCCGCAACTGCGAGAGCGGCTCATCGAGGCGATCGACACCCGACTCGCCGCCGCCGAGCAGGCGACGGTGGGGGAGGAGAACCGGTGAGCGGCATCGCGCATGAGCACCGCGTGTGTGCGGTGACCGACCTGGCCGTCGGCGCTCCCCGCGCGTGGGAGATCGACGGCGTGCCCGTCGTCGTGGTGCGCTGCGCCGACGACACGGTGCACGCCATCCGCAACGAGTGTTCGCACGCGCAGGTGACGCTCTCCGACGGGGAGGTCGACGACTGCACCATCGAGTGCTGGTTGCACGGCTCGCGGTTCGACCTGCGCACCGGAGCCCCGACGAGCCTGCCCGCCACCCAATCCGTACCCGTCTATGCCGTTGACGTTCGCGACGGCGACGTCTATCTCAGCCTGACACCAACCAATGGAGCACAACCGTGAGCACGCTCGAGATCCGAGACCTTCAGGTGGCCGTCAACCTGCCGGACGGCGACCGCAAGCCGATCCTCTCCGGGGTCACCCTCAGCATCGGTGCCGGCGAGACCCACGCGATCATGGGGCCCAACGGATCGGGTAAGTCCACACTGGCCTATTCGCTGGCCGGCCACCCGAAATATGTGATCACCGGTGGGTCGGTCACCCTCGACGGCGCCGACGTGCTCTCCATGACCGTCGACGAGCGGGCCCGCGCCGGACTGTTCCTCGCCATGCAATATCCGGTCGAGGTGCCCGGGGTGAGCGTGGCCAACTTCCTGCGCACCGCCAAGACCGCCGTCGACGGCACCGCGCCCAAGCTGCGCACCTGGACCAAAGAACTGACCGCCGCGATGAACCGGCTCGGCATGGACCCGGTCTTCGCCCGCCGCAGCGTCAACGAAGGCTTCTCCGGCGGGGAGAAGAAACGGCACGAGATCGTGCAGTTGGAGCTGCTCGCGCCGAAGATCGCTATCCTTGACGAGACGGACTCCGGCCTCGACATCGACGCGCTGCGAGTGGTCAGCGAAGGCATCAACCGGGTGCGCGACACCGGCAACACCGGACTCCTGCTGATCACCCACTACACCCGCATCTTGCGTTATGTGCGACCCGACTTCGTGCACGTCTTCGTCGGCGGACGCATCGTCGAGCAGGGCGGACCAGAGCTGGCGCAAGAGCTGGAGGAGACCGGATACGAGCGCTACCTGGCCGGCGTGACGGCCGGTGGCGCCGTCGGCGGTGAGGAGTGACGATGACGACCACCCCGGTGGCGGCCCAGCCGACGTCGGAGCACCCGGCGGCGGCAGCGTCGACGCCCGCGTCGGCGCGCGTGGAGACCCCCCCACTGGACGTGACCGCCGTGCGGGCCGACTTCCCCATCCTCGACCGCGAGATCAACGGTCGCCCGTTGGTCTATCTCGACTCGGCGAACACCGCACAGAAACCCCTCGCGGTCATCGAGGCGATGCGCGAACACCTGACATGGCACAACGCCAACGTCGCGCGCTCCGTGCACACACTCGGCACCGAAGCCACCGAGGCCTATGAGGGCGCCCGGGCGGCCATCGCCGCGTTCATCGGCGCCACCGACGCCGACGAAGTGGTCTTCACCCGGAACGCGACCGAGTCGATCAACCTGGTCTCCTACGCGATGCTCAACGCCACCCTCGACCCGACCGCCGACCCCCGGTTCCGACTGCGCCCCGGCGACGAGATCGTCATCTCCGAGATGGAACACCACTCCAACATCGTGCCGTGGCAACAACTCTGCGAACGAACCGGCGCGACCCTGCGCTGGTTCGGCCTCACCGACCACGGGCGACTCGACGAGTCCACTCTCGACGAACTCATCACCCCACGAACCCGACTCGTGTCGTTGGTGCTCGTCTCCAACATCCTCGGCACAGTCAACGCAATCAGTCGCATCCGCGACCGGGTTCGCGCCGTCGGCGCGCTGTTCATGCTCGACGCCTCACAGGCCGTGCCCCACCGCCCCGTCGACGTGGCCGGCCTCGGCGCCGACTTCGTCGCCTTCACCGGACACAAGCTCTATGGCCCGACCGGCATCGGCGTGCTCTGGGGGCGCGGTGAGCTGCTCGCCGCGATGCCGCCGGTCTTCGGCGGCGGTTCGATGATCGAGACCGTGACGATGGAGAAGTCCACCTTCGCGCGCCCGCCCGCGCGGTTCGAGGCGGGCACACCGCCGATCGCCGAGGCTGTCGGACTCGGCGCGGCGGTGCGTTATCTGAGCGCACTGGGCATGGAAGCCGTTGCGGCGCATGAAAAACACCTCACCGCGTACGCGTTGGAGGGTTTGCTGCGGGTGCCCGGACTGCGCGTCTTCGGTCCCCAGGTGCCGATCGGTCGCGGCCCGGTGATCTCGTTCGGATTCGCCGAGATCCACCCACACGACGTCGGGCAGGTTCTCGACGCGCACGGCGTGCAGGTTCGGGTCGGACACCACTGCGCCCGGCCCACATGTCTGCGGTTCGGCGTGCCGGCGATGACCCGCGCGTCATTCGGGGTGCACACGACGACCGGCGAGATCGACGCGTTGATCGACGGACTGGAACGGGTGCGGGGGGTCTTCGCCTGATGGAACTGCAACAGCTTTACCAGGACATCATCCTCGATCACTACAAGCATCCCCGTGGTCGCGGGTTGCGCGACCCCTTCGAGGCCGAGGTGCGTCACGTCAACCCGACCTGCGGCGACGAGCTGACCCTGCGGGCACACGTCGTCGACGGCGTCATTGCCGACATCTCCTATGACGGGATGGGCTGCTCGATCAGCCAAGCGTCGGCGAGCGTGTTGCACGAGGTGCTGCTCGGTCAGCCGGTGGATGAGGCGTTCGCCCGCGTCGACGCGTTCGCCGCGCTCGTCGGCGGTCGCGGTGAGGTGGAGCCCGACGAAGACCTGCTCGGCGACGGTGTCGCCTTCGCCGGAGTGGCGAAATATCCGGCACGGGTCAAGTGCGCCCTGCTGTCGTGGATGGCTTTTAAGGACGCGGCCGTGCAGGCGACGGCCGCGGGTGCGGAGGAGAAGCGATGACCAACCAGACCGAACTGACGCCGTCGGAGACGTCCGCAGTCTCCGACTCTGCGGAGACTGGCGTGGCCTCGTCCGACGGTGCCGCTCCCGCCAGCGCCGCGCCCACCGGCGCCACCGCACCCGCTTCTGCCCGTCCCCTGCCCTCGACCGACGAGGTGGAGGAGGCGATGCGTGACGTCGTCGACCCCGAGCTCGGCATCAACGTCGTCGACCTTGGCCTTCTCTATGGCGTTCACGTCAGCCAGGACCTCGTCGCGACACTCGACCTCACCCTCACCTCAGCGGCGTGCCCACTCACCGACGTCATCGAGGACCAGACCCGGCAGGCGCTGTGCGGCGGGCCGGGTGGCGGCCTCGTCGACGACGTGCGAATCAACTGGGTCTGGATGCCCCCGTGGGGGCCCGACAAGATCACCGAAGAGGGTCGCGATCAGCTGCGGTCGCTCGGCTTCAACGTCTGACCCGTTGCGGCCTCGCGGTTTCACGCCATTGCGATCGATCTCCCGCGTTGCGTCGGACACCGCAAACCAACACAACACGGCCTCCTATCGATCAACGCCCGGTAGTTGATCACGCTGTTTGATCAACTACCGGGATGGGTCGATCAGTGATCCATTGAGACCCCGCCGTTCTCCAGCTATAAAATCAATCCCAACCCATACTTGACGATGTCCGGCAGGTCACCTGCATTCAGCTCTGCGGCGAAATCACAGGACAGAAATGGCACCAAGGATCGGCCGATTTCGTCACCCACGATATCTACGAGTTGCTTGTCACGAGTCGCACCCAGCAGGGCCTGAAAAGCCCGAGAATCAAGCCAGTGTGGCAGATCAGCTATTGCCTGGCATCGAAGGTCCGGATCTCGGGAGTCGTCCGCCAGAACCTCACAAAGAAGCTCGGCTCGGTTGTCCCACGCTAATTCCGTGGTTCCATCTAACCCATTCCGAAACGCCTCAGGCAAACGATAGCCGTGATCCAGAATGTAGTGCCGAATCATCATCGGGGCTGCGTAGACATCCCCATTGGCCAGATAGTAATGATATTCGCCGTTGCCACGAGACGCGGTTTCGTTCGCGCATAAGTCACATTCATGAGAGCCGAGCGTAAGGCTCACCACTCGCGACGATGCAGCCCAAAATTGCCGAAGATCGACTTTGGTCATCGGGCGGCGAGCCCTGCCCTGAACTCCATGCTCGCGACCCAACCAGCCGAGCGAACGCATCGGGGTCGGGCTACTCAGATATTGGTACGGCGAAAGATCAAGAAATTCCACCCGGACTCCTGGGCTACGGCTCCAAGAGCCTATACCTGAACAGAGCCATGCGGGTTAAGGCTCAGCCACTAAACCGTAGATCCGATCACACTTCACCTCGAAGATCAACCAGTGAGTTCTCAATGAGATCAACGATGGATGCGCACGTAGGATTGTCCAACGCCTCCTCAAAAACCTCGGCGACGCGAACGCGAAGAGGAGGCATGTAGATGGCGCACATGAGGGCGATGTCCACGCAGCTTGGATTTCCTCTCTGCACTTCTTCAGTAAATGTCGACAGGCATCGCGACATGAGACGAACACACTCCCGCGCCGAGACTGGGCCAACACTTTCGATGTCTATGTGCCTGTCGTATCCACCGGCAATGGTGGCCAATAAATCGAAGACGTTATCCCTGCTCGCAGCCTTAGCAAACGGAAGCCCGATCAGAAGACACGAGGTGACTGCATATGCGCTCTCGGACAATCGGCCCTGAACAATTGCGACATTGTCGATGCGCCAGTATGCTGCCCTCGCATCCTGGTCTGACTCAGCAAATATCAACGCCTCGATCGCCGATGGAAGCTGACTCGACCTTCCCAGGTAGGACCTCAACACTGACCAGTCATATTTTCCGAGCTCACCACGCAACTCCTCCAGGCAGCCAGCATGCGTGCTCAATGTCCCCCCTCGATCACCGAGTCGGATGTCGTCGCACCCTTGGTCAGGGTCCCTACCAGGGTGTCGTGATGAGAGCTGACAATCTGGACCTTGAACCCGTCGCCGTAACGCTTGCCCGAGCGCACGCCGGAGATGTGGACCTTGATCCGGAGATCTCCAATAGGGCAAGGAATCCGTCGCCGCGTGCGGGGAGCGACTACCAACATCGTGCGGTAGGGATCGGCAATCCGGCGAACGGAGACACGGGACTGCCCTAAATGGCGAACAGTAGGTTCCTCGCGAGCGACCTGACACGTTCCCACTCGGACGCCACCATCAGCGCCGACCTGGTCCACAACTCGGCTCGAGTCTCACCACTCATCTCTTCCAGCAAGGCGTTCAGAGGATCGACTTTCGCCCGGAAGACAGCGGATATCCACCCCAGCTCCTCAAACTGGCGCACTAGCAGCCGGCCGTCGTCAAACTCCAAGGCGAGTTCGTCCACGCCGTCTGGTACGCCGATGGACGTCAAGTATTCGAGCTGCGCTTCCGCAGACAGCGCCAGGATAGCGACGGCACGAATGAACCGGTTGAGCGATGATGGGTGAATCTCAGTCACTGTGGAAACCTTACAGTCCACCAGTCCCACGGGACACTTTCCAGTGCGCCTGATCGCTCAACGCAGTCCCCTCAATGAAACCAGGCCGACAACACGTCCAGACCAATGTGGTCAGTCAACCGCCCGACGGCCGCGTCTCTGTGATCACGATCGGCAACCGTTCCGACTCTCAACGCTACCCGCCAGTGCGGCACGCTGACCTGCACAAACGCCTTAATTGAACGACATTGGATCAGGGTCCAGACGATATCCGCTCACATAGCCACGAATCCAGCCAACGCACTCCGGGCGTTGCCCGGTTCCCGTTTGGCAGAACTCCTCCACGGCCTGACGAACCAACGGAATCGGAATTGTGCTCCTCGGATCGTGAAAGGCTGGCTCACATGGGTCGGAAACAACGCGTGGATCAAAACAAGGAGGGTTGGGACTATCCGACACCCACACACTTTCATAGACTTCCCCCTTCTTCGGATAGCCCTCGGTAACGAACCAGATTAGTCCGCCATAGCCAGTCGATGTGTTGACGGAGACTTGTAGAAAATTGTTTGGCCAATCAATCCCAACCCCCGCATGCCGCCTGTCAGACATCATGAATTTGGCGTCCTCGCTAGGATCATAGAAGGGGAAACTTGATTCGATCGCCGAATCCTTCATAACCACGCTCACCAGTGCAAGCATCTCTGGCAGGCTCTCTGCATAACGCAACTCGCCGTGAATCAATGCATTGAGAATCAACCTATCTAACCCCTCTCAATACCGCAGGTACGGTAACCGCAGGACACCATACCTGGGACTGTAAAGTAAACGGCTCTATTGCACTTGCGGTGGTGACCCAGAGCAGTCAACTGTCGTTGATCTATTCGTGTCTGAATTTACTGGATGCGGTATTCGGAATCGCAACAACAATTGGAGGTGTTCTGGTGCTGCGAGCGCCGCAGACTCCGATATGAAGGTGGTCCTTCCGAGATCAACTTCATGAGAGTTCTGCGCCAGCCATGAGTGACACATACATCGCTACCCTCAGCGTGCGCGAGGAGACCGTGTCGTTACTGTCCGGTCTATTGCACACCGAACGGCGGTGTCGCGGCGCCCGCTCCAACGGTCGTGCAATGACCTGCTTCACGCGCATCCGATGGTTCGTGGACGGAACCAAGAATAGCCGAGGCTGCGCGGACGGCATCTGGGTTGCACGTGGGGAAGGCGCTGTCGCGTTCACGGCACGCTCGCGCTCAACCGGACCGGGATCATATCGAAGAGCCGCTGGCTCGACACTATATCGCGCGGACCACCAATCGGAGACGTAGCCGTCCGGATAGTATTCGAATGAACGGCAGGCGCTGCACCATTCCCAGAGTCTTCCTCGGCCGATATAAACCTTACTGCCACGTGTCGATGATACCGCTTGCTCAATCGAATACCAGCGATGTAATGTCGTTGATCCGCATACTGGGCAAGCTCCATGGACTTCCGCGCCCCGCGTGTCGCCGTTAAATATTCGCCGCCAACGAGGACGGGAGCCCAATTCGATTTCTGTCAACTTGTCTTCATCGCTCAACGCAGTCCCTCGATCCAGGGCGGGGTTGAAGGAGTCGCCCGGTGATGTAGAGGTCGTCTTCGTGCACCCAGCTTTCTCGACCGTACCGGGGTGGGTTTGACCGGTTTCTGGGTCGGTGGCCAGGACCTCATCACCGAGTTCGATCTGGCCGACCGGATTGTTGGTGCCGTCGGCCATGACGACGTGGTGTCACCGCTGACCCTGAGTCCACCTCCGGCAGTCGACGTCCCTGAGCGCGGGGAGGCAGCGGCCCCTGGAAGATCGGCGACATCGTCGCCGCCGCACTTGTCACATCGACCACGGCCGCACAACATGACTACCAAACGTTACGAACCGTTACCCGGAATGGCTCAATGAGCCGCCGACGTCCCCGGCTCAATTGTTCACCGATTCCAGGATTTGGGATCATCGCGCTGGGCGTCTGGCGGTAGGCCGAGCAAATCCTTGACCGATTCCCAATTGATATCACGCAGTTTCGCCTCAATTTCCGGCACCGCCTGAACTAGGCGCGTAATGACCTCTAGCGTGCTCGCAAAGTAGTCGATCTGCTCTTCAAATGTCAGGCTGTTGGCGACACTGGCACCTACGGCTCCGGCCCAGACACCGACACCGAAAGTTCGTCCGCCATGCCTGCCTGCGGCTACACCCAGCCGACCGCGGTCGCTGTAGACTTCAATATCGACGATGCCGTTGGTGAGACGCCAACTTCCGCTGCCCATGGGGCCACCGCCACGCTCCGTATCGGCCGAAAGGCCCACGTCGCCCACCAAGCGTTCGTGTGCGTAGCTGGGAATACTTCCGGTGCTCATTACTACCTTCCAGGTATCATTGCCGTGCCGTCAGTGTTGAACGTATATCTATTTTTCATAAGGCAATTGAGCTTCTCCGCGTACCATGAGTCGGTCCTCATGGCATCTACTGGCGTCGCTAGCAGGAACGTGTCGTCGTTGCCTACGCCGATCTAGAAACTTTCGGTTCGCCGCCCACTGCTCCGCAGGAGACATTGCATTCTACACATCGTCCGGAATGCTGAAGTTATTAGCTCCCGTTGTCTTGGCCAAGTCCACATAGTCGGGATATTGGCCCAGATCTGCGAATGTAGTACAAGTCGCCGAGCATATGTGCCCTTACGATTGGAGAAAACGCTATCCCGAACTGCTTTGACGAATGACTGAAAATATGGTGGCCCCGTCGGTCCAGGAGTCGTCTTCAACCTTGCTGACCGTTCGCACAGTCACTCGCGAACAGGCCACGAGTCCGGTATCAGCCCGGCCCGCCAATACAACACGAAGTACGGGCATCTGTGTCGACTTTATCGCTTCAAACCAGTCCCCTTCTTCTTCCCCTGCCAGTCGAAGAACGAGATCTGCGTAGCTTCTTCGGAGTCTCATGAATTCGACGGCTTCAAACAGGATACTTAATGTCTCGTTCTCGCCATTGCCGGGACTCCGCAAAAGCAGTTGCGAATGTCCGATCCCATACCGCCACAATCGGAACACGCGCCCGCTTCGCCACGGAAGGATTCCTTCGCCGCTAATCTCCGAATGGATTATCAATGTTTTCCCACCTCGATACCAGGAAGTCCGACTCAAAGCTGCCGGGTTTTGAACCAGTTGATGCATTTCCCATCTGGCGAAAACTACCAGATCCTCGGAGGCGGTCAAAAGGCCAGCGCGAGATCGTAGTCCTATTCGATCTCGATCAAGTCGATTTGATATTCACGCCGCACGTCCTCCACAAAACGTCTCCGTCCACGCGTTATAATGCCGCGTGCCCACCAGAATTCTTCTGGGATCCTGGGGAAAATGTCTGGAATAAGAAGTACGCGAAACCTTAAATCGATCGAATTCACGCTCGCGCGCAGTTGGAACATTTCGGGGAACACCTGCAGCTCGACAGAGGCCAGTGCCCGCTCCAAAGAATCCCTTGAGGTGAGATCGTTGTAGTAATCTTCAACGTTATGTGGATAACCCTGCTCCCAATCATCAACAAACCGCGACCAGCGCCCCAAGAGCGCGTCCGGGGTGGTGTCCCGCCAGCGGCCCGAAGCCCTAATGAAGCTGGAGAATGCTTCTACGAAGTTGGCGGCATTTTCGGTCACCTGGCCCCTTCCCTTGCAAAATAGGCAGCTGGGTCATCTGGTCGGAAAAGGTAGTAATGATATTGCCGCTCCTCATTCCGACCATCCCTTGCGAGTCCATTCTGACAATTACGTTGTCACTTCAAATGGCCTCACGGGCGCCGGCCGGGCAAGTGCCCGAACACATCAGCGATTTCGCGTCAGATACACCCACTGCTCCAGGGGCCATACAACTCACTGCGGAAGTTTCATGAGCCGCGCAGTCAACTCTGCAGGACATCGGATGAGGTAATCGTTTACAGACCTTCTAACAAGTTGCGCAGCAACAACGAGTTCCACCGGATCTGAGTTTGTGGAGTTGACTCTTCCCAGTAGTAGAAGCGGGGTAACCAATGCCGATTCGACCTCTTCCGGTAGCGAATCCAGAAAACCCGTGTCTTCCGCCAACGCGAACTCTACGAGGTCGGTGACATCGGCCCGAAGTTGTTCTATATCTAGCTCCTGAACCAGCGACGCTGCGTCTAACCGTTCGGGCATCCATGAAGGCAGTTCGGTTGACACCGCTGGTTCTCCTGTCTCGAAGCAGCATTCGATGATCGGACTCCGAGCAGGTCGAGCAGTGGACCGTAGTAACCCGGACAAGGGGAAATTGGCGTTCCGTGTGCAGTTCCAGTCGAGTTCGTGCCGCGAACACGAACTGATCTCATCGATCCACCAGCTATTCCGGCCGCACCCTCGGCGACCTCGGCTTTGATGACACACATTACCTCTGCACGTTCTTGCTGGTCCGATCACCAAGATCGTCGAACCCCCACGTCGTCCAATAGGCGCCGCTGGGGCGGCTTCAGCTCGACGGGCCATCGACGGAAATCGCGATGCGCGGCGCGGTTCGGATACCTCAGAATGCGGAACATGAACGGATCTCTGGGATGATCGAGGCGATGATCGCCGGTGCGCTCGCGGGCTATGCCGTGGCCGTGCCGGTTGGGGCGATCGCGGCGCTGATCGTCACGCTCACCGCCCGCAGCGGCCTGCGGATCGGGGCCGCAGCGGCGCTCGGCGTCGCGACCGCCGACGGGATCTATGCACTCGTGGCGGTGCTTGGTGGCACCGCAGTGGCACGGCTCGTCGAGCCAGCCGCCGAGGGTTTGCGCTGGGTAGCAGGGGCGGTCCTGATCGCGCTCGCGGCGCGCACTGCCGTGACCGCCGTGCGCGAGGCCCGCGTGCAGTCCCATGCCGAATCTCGTTCCGGCGAACCCGCTGCCGACGCCGCGAGCAAAGCCGCGCCGAGAGTCGCCCGGACATACCTCACCCTGCTCGGGCTGACGTTGCTCAACCCCGCGACGGTTATCTATTTCGTGGCACTAGTGATCGGATATGGCCAGGACCGCCGGTGGATCGGAGCGGGCGCCGCCGTCTTCGTGCTTGCGGCGTTCGTCGCGTCCGCCACGTGGCAGTTGACGCTCGCCGGCGGTGGGAGCGTTGTCGGGCGGGTCGTGACCGGCCGGCGTGGGCGGCTCGCGACAGCACTCATCTCGAGCGCGGTGATCACGGCTTTCGCCGTGGGGCTGGTCGCCAGCGGGTGACATGACCGCAAAAGCGGAAGTATAAGCCGAAACGCCTCATTAGCGTGCGAGGCATGCAGGGGGCCACCGAACTTCCCAACCGACGCATCGAGGTGTTGACCTGGTGCGCCGTGATCATGAGTGTGGTCCTCGCAGCGGGCATCTATCTGGCCGGCGCGGTTGCCTGGTCACACTCCGGCAGCGGCGCGTTTGGCAGCGTTCCACGCCCCGGCCGCGCCGTGCCGACCAACTCTCCGACTTCGCCAGCACCCGCCGGATCAGCGTTGGCCCGCCCTGTATTGGCCGGCTCAACACCGCCTGCCATGTCGACGCCGACCGTGGCCCCCACTCCGGCGCCGCGTTCACCGGCCGACCCGGCTCGGCCGGTGAACGCCGCAGTGGGCGGAGGTGGACGCACACTCGCCACCCGTGGTCCGCTAGGCACCGTCAGCGCCACAACCACCCGGACGGTCGCGCTCACCTTCGATGACGGGCCCAGCCCACAGTGGACACCGCAGATTCTCGCTGTGCTGCGCAAGGCGCGCGTCACCGCGACGTTCTGTGTGGTGGGGGCCATGGCATCGGCGTACCCGGAATTGGTTCGGGCGATCGTCGCGGGTGGACACACGTTGTGCAACCACTCGTGGAACCACGACGTGCGGCTCGGCCGTCGTGGATGGAACGTCATCAGGGCCGACCTGGCGCGCACCAACGCGGCGATCCACGCCGCCGCGCCCAAGGCGAGGGTCCGCTATTTTCGCCAACCCGGCGGATCGTGGACGGTTCCGGTCGTCGGAGTCGCCCGCAGTCTCGGGATGGCGCCACTGCACTGGTCGGCCGACCCCCGCGACTGGGCCCGGCCGTCGGCGGGTCGACTCGCGACCTTCCTGACGCGGTATTGCCGGCCCGGCGCGATCGTGTTGCTGCACGACGGCGGTGGAGACCGGCGTTCGACGCGGGCCGCGCTCGGCCGGGTCCTGCCGACGCTGAGTCGCGCGGTGAGCTTCCGCGCGTTATCCCCACGGGGAATCTGACCATTTGCGGGAGATCCGAGTTCGAGCTGGTTGCTGTGCGGCGGTCCGCCCGGTGACGAGTTGACCGCCGCACAGGACCCCGTCGGAGACCCAGTGTTTCCGAACTGACGGTCTGCGTCGAATGCGGTCGGCGTGGACCGCGACGGATGACTGTGCTGTCGAGCCGACCACGAGCAGTCATGCCATGGTCGGTAACAGCCTCGGCGCTAACAGTGCATATTGGACGACGTGGGGGTTCAACGAGCATGCTCTTGCGGGTGGTGCTGACACGGTTACCAGTTACACGTACAACGGTAATGGTGGGAATCAGCCGCACACGTTGACGTCGACGACCACGGTCGGTGGAAGCACGAGTAGTGCGAGCTTCACCTATGACGCTGCGGGGAACATGGCGACCCGGGCGGCGGGTTCCGGGAATCAGACCATGCAATGGGATGACGCGAACCGGTTGACCGCGGTCAACGGTGGTGTCTCCGGGAACACGTCGTTCGTCTATGACGCCGACGGGAACGTGCTCCTTCAGAAGGATCCGGGAAAGACCATCCTGTATCTGCCGGGTGAGCAGATCACGTTGGACACGGCGGCGCAGACCCTCAGCGGTGTGCGTAATCCTCCACACGGACTACCGACGACCGTTGGACACATTCGACGAAACCGTCGCTACCGTCGTCGCACTACACTTATACAGATCACCCAGGCCTATTCACACTCGCCCCGAACACCGTTGCATAGCCCCACGAGCAGGACCTCTAACACGCCACCAAGTCCAACGGGGACTGTCATGCTCCGTTCCGTGGGGGTCCGAAGGTGAAACTCCTGGCCCGATCCTGGGGCATCACCGTGGCTCGCCGATCAATCGCTTCGTGCCAGTTCGCAGGTCAAGAAGTTCGCGGCCCCAGAATCTGTCGCCGCAGTTGTCGGTCTGGGATCCCAGCAAGATATCGTCTCCGCGATCAACGATGGCCGCGACAACCAGGGTTCGCGGCGCCTTATCAGGAAACTTGAGCTCGTCGGCATAGCCAAAACCGAACTCGAGATTTTCTTGAAAGCCCGCCTGCTCGCGGCAGAGATTTCCGTCATCGTCATCGCCGGGATCGACGAAACGTCCAGACCAGAACACGAACTCCAACAGGCCGTGCTGAGGGTCCTTATCCAACAGGGTAATCATGAACAGCACCGCCTCCTCGGTCTTGTCTGGCGGGCCGATGCCCCCGTCATCGCGCCAAGACGAGCCGGAAGACAGTTTTGTGGGCGACGAGCCGGAGATCGCCACGGCGTCGACCCGGACCCGTGCCCCTGTCGCAACATGTGTCAACAGACCCTCGTCAGGATCGATCATGATGACCTTACCTGCTGCGAGAGCCTTGAACTGTTCACGATCGACGCCCGCGCAGCACTCGTTGTTGCGCACGGGCGGGGCCGGTTCGAACGCGTTCCACGGTCCGCAACCGATCACTGCCAGCATGGCCAGCGACGAGCCGATGACCGCGAAGCGCCGCCATCGGATGGCGGACAGGCTCTCAGGTGTCTTCGCAACTGGCATGGTCAATGATCCGTTCTTCCTCAGGATTTCTCGCGCAGCCGCTGTCCCTTTGGGTGTTTGCGTCCGCCGATCATAGTCACGGCCGTCAAACGATGTCGGGTGTGCCTGCGTTGATCCCTCGCCCATCGAAGAATCCCAAAGAGCTCCGCACGTACGGGGTAGCCATGGCGCTTTCGTTTCCTCAGCGTTACTTGTCGGTGGTGGCGACTACGCTGAGGCGTCGGACCGCAGTCCAGCAGGAGCAGGAGGAGACGTGACCACACTCGAAAACCGGCCGAACACCGCGCTGATCGTCATCGACGTGCAAAACGGTGTCGTCGCCGGGGCGCACGAGCGCGACGCGGTCGTCGCGAACATCGCCGGCCTCGTCGAGAAGGCCCGCCGGGAAGAGGTTCCCGTTGTCTGGGTTCAGCATTCCGACGCGCAGCTCGCCCGCGAGACCGACGAGTGGCGGATTGTGCCGGAGTTGGCTCCGGCCGACGCGGAGCCGTTGGTCGAGAAGAACTATGGCGACTCCTTCGAGGAGACCACTCTCGAGACCGTGTTGTCAGGGTTGGGGGTTGGGCGTCTCGTGGTTGTCGGCGCGCAGACCGATGCGTGTGTCCGATCGACGCTGCACGGCGCGTTCGTCCGGGGTTATGACGCGACTCTCGTCAGCGACGCCCACACGACGGAGGACATGAGCAAGTGGGGCGCGCCGCCGCCCGGGCAGGTCATCGCGCACACTAACCTCTATTGGACCTATCAGAGCGCGCCGGGCCGGACCGCCGGAACAGTGAAGGCCGCTGACGCCGACTTCGGCGGCGCGTCCTGACCCTGGCAAAGCGTCCGAGCACCTGGCGTCACGAGGGGGAGGTGATCGGCTGATGGTGGCCAAGCCGGCTGCGGGCGGCGGCCGTTGGGTGGAGGTGTCACCGCAACGGTTGTCGCGCTGGATCGACGGTTTCGTCAGCCGGCACGGTGCGCCGACGGTGACGCACGGTGGCCACGACACGTCGGCCGACGAGACGGGGGTGATAGACGCGGCGCCCGTGTGCGTGGTCGCTTCGGACGGAGCGGTCGCCGAGTTTTATCCACCGCCCGGCGTTGGTCACCCTCACGGCCTCGATGAACTCGTTGAGGTGGTCGGGCGCCCGGTTCGCCTCGGTCTGCTGCTCGCCCGGCAGGCGTCGGTCGCGGTGGGGATCGCCGACGGCGACGAACTCGTCGAATCCAAAGTGGACTCCTCGTATGTGCAGGGGCGGACGGCGGCCGGCGGCTGGTCGCAGCACCGGTTTGCCCGCCGTCGGGAGAATCAGGCGAAGGCGGCGGCCGGCACGGCGTCGCAGATCGTCGTCCGCGTCCTGGTGCCGGCGGTGGCCCGGCTCGACGCGGTGGTCACCGGGGGCGACCGGCGGGCGGTCGAGGCGATCATGGCCGATCCCCGGCTCGCGCCGCTCGCCCCGCTGGTGAGCTCGCGATTCCTCGATGTCGCCGAGCCCCGCCTCGCGGTCCTGCGGGAGGCGGCGACGAGGGCACGGGCGGTCGTGATCCGCATCCGGGAGCCAGGCGAATAGGCGGCGTCGCTACACTGGGAACCGTGCCACGTTGCGAAGACTGACCGGCCCCGCACCGGCCCGGACCGGGGCCACGCGATTTCGCGTTGCCCCGAACGACCCGGCCGGCACTGCCGCATGTCCGCCAGTCAGTTTTCGAACCCCGAGAGTGAGCCACCATGATCTCCGTCACCGGTCTGGAGTTGCGCGCAGGCGCCCGCATCCTCCTCTCCGACACCGCCCTGCGCGTGCAACCCGGCGACCGCATCGGCCTCGTCGGCCGCAACGGCGCGGGCAAGACCACCACCCTCAAGGTGCTCGCGGGTGAGGGCACCCCGCACACCGGCCACGTCGACCGGCGGGGGCCGGTGGGCTATCTTCCGCAGGACCCGCGTACGGGTGATCTTGAAGTCACTGCCCGCGACAGGGTGCTCTCAGCGCGGGGACTCGACGCGATCCTCGCCGAGATGACCGCGCTGCAGACTCAGCTCGCCGACCCGACCAGCGACGCGGCCGAGCACGATCGGCTCATCCGACGCTATGGGTCGTTGGAGGACCAGTTCGCCGGCCTGGGCGGTTATGCCGCCGAGGCCGAGGCCGCCCGGATCTGCGCCAACCTGGGCCTGCCCGACCGGGCGCTCGCCCAGACGCTGGGCACCCTATCCGGCGGTCAGCGCCGCCGGATCGAACTCGCCCGCATCCTGTTTCGCGACGCGAGCGAGACCGGCGGCGGCACGTTGCTGCTCGACGAGCCGACCAACCACCTCGACGCCGACTCGATCAACTGGCTGCGGGGCTTCCTCGGCGGCCACAAGGGCGGGCTCATCGTGATCTCCCACGATGTGTCGCTGCTCGACGCCGTGGTCAACAAGGTGTGGTATCTCGATGCGAACCGCGCCTGCGTCGACACCTACAACGTCGGCTGGAAGACCTATCTGCAGCAGCGTGAGACCGACGAGCGCCGGCGACGCCGGGAACGCGCCAACGCGGAGAAGAAGGCCGGTGCCCTCATGGCGCAGGCCGACAAGATGCGCGCGAAGGCGACCAAGACGGTGGCCGCCCAGAACATGGCCCGTCGCGCCGAGCGCATGCTGTCCGGTTTGGAGGAACAGCGCACCAACGACCGGGTGGCGAAGGTGCGTTTCCCGACCCCGACGGCGTGCGGCAAGACACCGTTGACCGCCACTGGGCTGTCCAAATCGTACGGATCGTTGGAGATTTTTGCCGATGTGGATGTCGCCGTGGACCGTGGGTCGCGGGTGGCGATCCTCGGCCTCAACGGTGCCGGCAAGACCACACTGTTGCGCATGCTCGCCGGAATCATCACCCCGGACACCGGGGAAGTGGTGTCGGGGCACGGGTTGCGCGTGGGCTACTACGCGCAGGAACACGAGACTCTCGACATCGAACGCACCGTGCTCGACCACATGCGGTCGGCGGCGCCGCAACAGACCGACACGGAGCTGCGCCGCATCCTCGGCGCGTTCCTCTTCTCCGGCGACGACGTGACCAAACCCGCCGGCGTGCTCTCCGGCGGGGAGAAGACCCGGCTGGCGTTGGCGACGCTGGTCTGCTCGGGCGCCAACGTGCTGCTGCTCGACGAGCCCACCAACAACCTCGACCCGATCAGCCGGGAGCAGGTGCTCGACGCGATCGCCCGCTATCCGGGGGCGATCGTGCTGGTCACCCACGATCCGGGCGCGGTGCTCGCGCTCAAACCCGACCGGGCGATCCTGCTGCCCGACGGCGACGAGGACGCGTGGAGCGATGACCTGCTCGAACTCGTGGAACTTGCCTGACGCCGGCGCCTGACGGCGGCGCCTCGCCGGCGATCCTCACCACCGATCCTCACCACCGATCTCTCACCACGGTGCGGCGAGGATCGCCTCGATGACCACCGCCACCGCCGCGCCCGTTCCGACGAGCAGCAGGGGGCTGCGCGGCGGTGCTCCGCCCTGCCGGTCGGGGGCGACCGCCGCCACCGTCAGCCAGGCGAAACACGGCAGCCACGCGGCTTCGACCCCGCCTCGGGCCAATCCGGCGCCGATCGAGAACGCCACCGCGACCCCGGCGCCCACGAGGAACGGCCACCCGGGTGTGTTGCGGATCCGTCGCGCGCTGCGGGCCAGCGGCGGGCCGGCGGCGAGCAGCAGCACGACCACGCTGATCGCACCCCACCAGACGGCGGACCGGTTCGGCTCGACCCGGCTGACGTAGTCGGCCCGGGCGACGTAGAGGCCATCCAGCCAGGTAAATCCGGCGAGCTGTGCCGCGACGATCGGGACGAGGGCGCCGACGCCGGTGGCGACGTTGAGGAATGCCCGCCGGCGGGCGAAATACAGACATACCACCGATAGGCCCAGCCACGGCGCGGCATAGGAGCACAGCGCGGCGCAGGCGAGGGTGACGCCGCTGGCCAGGGCCCATCCGCCCGCGCGCCATCCGGTGCTGCTCGGGGCGCTCGCCTTCACTCCGAGGGCGATCATGGCGGCGCCGAGCACGGCCGTGACGACGTCAACCGAAACCGCGATCCAGATCGCGTACGGCGCGAGCACGAGCACCGGCACATAGCGGCGCGCGGCCACCTGTCCGCAGACTCCGGCGACCGCGCTGAGTGTCAGTGGGGTGAGCAGCGCGCCGAGGGCGGTGATGCCGACGCCGAGCAGCAGTCGGTCGGTGATGCCGATGTGGTGCAGGCTCCACAGCAGCAGGACCGGGCCGGGTGGGTGGCCTCGGGCGGCGATCGAATGGCTGGCGGGGGATTCGGTGAAGGTCTGGCAGATAGCCGAACGGGGCGTCGCCGACCGCGGCGACGTCGGTGAGGTAGTTGTCGGGAGAGGTGAGCGACCGGGTGAGCCCGGCGGCGCCGTCCACAAGGGCCAGCGCCACGGCCCACGCGGCGGTGGCGCCCCATCCGGCGACGAGCACCAGTCGCCATGGTGCGCGGTCCCACCAGCCTCGGGCGACGGTGATGAGCACCGCCGCGGCGACTGCCGGGGCGATGCAGGGTGGCGATGCCCAGATTGAAGCGATATGAGCCGAGAAAGGGTGCCGATCGGGTGCCGAGTCTGGCCCCTGACCGGACAGCGATCCAGGCCAACCCCAGTCCGGCGGCGGTGACCACGGCCCACGCGACGAGGTCGGACCACTGTCGGTCCGGCCGAGACGGCGATTTGCCCAGGTCAGGCTGCTCCACGCCAGTGGATACTGTCACGAGTCGCCGCTTTCTGCCGGTTCATCGACGGTTACGCCGGTCACGCTAGTGCTATCGGGAACCCGACACATCAACGCGTGTCTGCTGGCGCGGATCTCATGTCTGGCGCATGATCGACGAAGACGGTCTAATAGGTGAGACCGGGAGCATCACTTCACACGGCGTGGTGTTCCACCAAAACCGCCCATTTTTAGGACGTGAGGGATTCCAGATGGCAGCCAGTACCACAGCCACCACCACCGACAAGGGCCGCCGGATTGTCGGAGCTGAACGGGCCACACTCGCCAAGGACCTGGTCAAGCGGTATACGTCCGGTGAGAGCATCCGGGCACTCGCCTCGTCGACCGGCCGGTCGTATGGGTTCGTCCACCGGGTTCTGACCGAGTCTGGCGTGCAGCTGCGGCAGCGCGGTGGCGCGCGGCGCCGCAAGAAGACCGCGTAAGGTAACGACACAAGCACCACCTGAGGAGGCGTCCGGAGGTTGACCATGGATGACCCCGGAGTACGCCTGGATCGTGATGGGCCGGTGGCGACGGTGACGTTGTGCCGGCCCCACGTCCTCAACGCGCAGACCCCCCAGATGTGGGCGCGGATGCGCCAGATCTCCCGCGACCTCACCGGCGACGTGCGAGTCGTCGTGGTGCGGGGCGAGGGCCGGGCCTTCTCCTCCGGCCTCGACCTCTCCGTCGTCGGACCCCAATCGGCGAGCGGCTTCAGCTTCGCCGACCTGGCCCGTCGTGACGACACCGACGCGGCCGACGCCATCGCCGAATTTCAACAGGCATTCTCGTGGCTGCGCCGCCCCGACCTCATCAGCATCGCGGCCGTGCGTGGCCACGCCATCGGCGCCGGCTTTCAACTCGCCCTCGCCTGCGACCTTCGGGTGCTCACCGACGACGCCACATTCACCATGGCCGAGGTCACCCTCGGCCTCGTGCCCGACCTGTGCGGCACCAAACGCCTCATCGAACTCGTCGGATACTCCCGCGCGTTGGAGCTGTGCGTCACCGGCCGCCGGATCACCGCGCACGAGGCCCACCAGCTCGGCCTCGCCACCGAGGTCGTCGCCGACGATGACCTCGACCACGCCGTCGCCGACCTCACCGCGCGGGTGCTCGCCCCGCACCGGGACGCGGTCGTCGAGATCAAAGCCCTGCTGCTCGCCGCCGCCGGCCGCGACTTCCCCAGCCAGGAAGCAGCCGAACGCGAGGCCCAAGTGCGCCGAATCCGTGATCTTGTCGGTCTCGGCGAATAATCTCAACCCGACGTAAGGTCGAAGCCGAACAGCGGTTGAGGGGCGGAGGCGCGCGTGGGGCACCCCATGGGTGGCATGGCATCAAGCTCGTGGGGCATGGTGCGGGCCATGCGACGCAAGGACGAGTTGGGCGACCGACAGGTCAACCGCGAAACCGCCCGACGGGTGCTGCGCTTCGCTCGCCCGTACCGGCGCCTGATCTTGATCTTTTTGACCCTCGTCATCGCCTCGTCGACGATCGCCGTCGCCTCGCCCGTGCTCGCCGGCAACGTCATCAACGCCATCGGCCGCCCCGACGCGACCGGAACCGTCGTGCGCATCGCGATCCTCATCGGCGCACTCGCCGTGCTCGACGCCGGATTCAGCGTCGTGCAACGACTCTGCTCCGCCCGCATCGGCGAAGGCATCATCTATGACCTGCGGACCCAGGTCTATGACCACATTCAGCGCATGCCCCTGCAGTTCTTCACCCGCACCCAGACCGGCGCGCTGGTCAGCCGACTCAACACCGACGTCATCGGCGCCCAACACGCGTTCACCTCAACCCTGTCCGACACCGTCGGCAACCTCATCGCGCTCGTCCTCACCGCCGGCGTGATGCTGACCCTGTCGTGGCAGGTCACCGTGCTGTCGCTGCTGCTGGTGCCCGGATTCCTGCTGCCCGCCCGGTGGGTCGGGCGCCGACTCGTGGAGATCACCCGCGAGTCCTATCAACTCGACGCGGCCATGAGCGCCACCATGACCGAACGCTTCGGCGTGGCCGGGGCACTGTTGGTCAAACTCTTCGGCCGGCCCGACACCGAAGCCGCCCGATTCGCCGACAAAGCCGCCCGGGTACGTGACATCGGGGTCCGCCAAACCTTCTACGGCACCGCCTTCTTCGTCGGAATGACGCTCGTGGCGTCGATCGCGACAGCTCTGACCTACGGGCTCGGCGGATGGCTCGCCGTGCGCGGCACCGTCAGCGCCGGCACGGTCGTCACCCTCGCCCTGCTGCTCACCCGACTCTATGGCCCGATCACCGCGCTCTCCAACGCCCGCGTCAACGTCATGAACGCCCTCGTCTCCTTCGAACGGGTCTTCGAGGTCATCGACCTGCCCCCCGCGATCGCCGAACGACCCGACGCCACACCGGTGCCGGCAGGCAACGCCTCGATCGAGTTCCGAGACGTGTGGTTCCGCTATCCGTCCGCCGCCGACGTCTCCCTCGCCTCGCTCGAGGGAGTCTCCACACTGGACCGCACCGTGCTCGAACCCGTGCTGCGCGGAGTCTCCTTCACCGTCGGACACGGGCAGATGGTCGCGCTCGTCGGCCCCTCCGGAGCCGGAAAATCCACCACCGCGATGCTCGTCCCACGCGTCTATGACGTCACCGAAGGCGCCGTGCTCGTCGGCGGACACGACGTGCGCGACGCCACGCTGAGCTCACTGGTCGCCACCATCGGCGTCGTCACCCAGGACGCGCACCTGTTCCACGAGACGATCGCGGAGAACCTGCGCTATGCCAAACCCGACGCCACCGACGACGACCTGTGGGAGGCACTGGAACGGGCCCAGATCGTCGACCTCGTGCGCTCACTGCCCGACCAGCTCGACACCGTCGTCGGCGAACGCGGATATCGGTTCAGCGGCGGCGAGAAACAACGCATCGCCATCGCCCGCATCATGCTCAAAGCCCCATCGATCGTCATCCTCGACGAGGCGACCGCCCACCTCGACTCCGAGTCGGAGGCGGCCGTGCAGCGGGCGCTCGCCGAGGCGCTGCACGGGCGCACCGCGCTGGTCATCGCGCATCGGCTCTCCACGGTGCGCGACGCCGACCTCATCGTCGTCGTCGACGGCGGGCAGGTCGTCGAACGCGGCACCCACGACGAACTAGTCGACGCCGGCGGGCTCTATTCCGAGCTTTATCGCACGCAGTTCGCGACAGTCGACTCGCCGCGCATGGCTGACCTCGATGAGGCCCTCACCACCCCTGCGCCGGTCTCGCCCGCCACCGGCCCGGTCGGTGTGTGAGGCTCGGGTCGGGTCAGCGCCGGACCGCGGCCTCAACCAGGTCGAGCACCCGCACCAGATCGGTGCTCGGCCGCCCCATCGCCAGGTGCAGCACCAGACCGTCATAGGCGAGTTCGAGAAACTGGGCCAGCACGTCGATGTCGACGTCGCCTCGCACCGACCCGCCGTCGCGTTGGCGGGACAACCGCTCACGGGTCGCCGACGCGATCGCCTCCGCGTTCGCCGCCCACCTGCCGGCGAAGTCCGGATCGGTGCGCAGCCGACGGGAGACCTCCAGTTGACTGCCGAGCCAGCCGGAGACCTCGGTGTCGGCCGCCCGCTCCAGCAGGTCGCGCATCACCTGAACGAGTCCGTTGCGGGCGACGGTCTCGACCATCGCGACGGCGTCTTCTTCGGCGACGGCGAGGAAGAGCGTCTCCTTGTCGCGGAAGTGGTGGAAGATAGCTCCGCGGGACAGAGCGATCTGCTCCTCGAGCCGGCGCACCGTCGCGCCCTCATAGCCATATCGGGCAAAGCACGTGCGCGCACCGGCGAGGATGGTCTGCCGGCGCGCGTCGAGTTGATCCTTACTCACCCGAGGCACCCGTTGATCGTGTCAGCCGCCGACGCTGTCTGCAATCCGTACGTACGGATTGTTTGTCACACTCTGCGGCCCTCGACCCGTTGCCTGTGGCACCATCGGGGTGGGAGGCCAGCATGAGTGACGCGACAATCGACCTCGGCGCGCGCATCAGCGAGATCGCCGACGAACTGCGGGCCATGGCCGCCAACGGGCTGCACTACGGCACCGACGAATATGACCGCGCCCGCTATCACCGCACCATGGACCTCGCCGCCGAACTGCTCGCCATCGCCGACACCCGGCCCTCGGCCGACATCGTCGCCATGTTCCGCGGCGACCTCACCTTCCGCACCCCGCACGTGGGAGCCGACGGCGCCGTCTTCGACAGCGACGGGCGAGTCCTGCTCGCCCAGCGCGCCGACAACGGACTGTGGTGCCTTCCTGGCGGGTCCGCCGAGGTGGGCGAGCCACCCTCGGTCGTCGCGGCCCGCGAGGTGTGGGAAGAGACAGGATTAAGGGTACGCCCAACCCGACTGCTCGGGATCTTCGACAATCGCGTCTTCGTCTCATCGGCCGGCAGGCCACACGCCTATCACCTCGTCTTCCAATGCGAGGTCGTCGGCGGGGAACTGGCGCTGAGCAGCGAAACCGTCGACCTGCGCTGGGTCGACGAGCCGCAGGCGGTGTCGCTGCCGCTCTTCGGCACCCACGCGCAGAAGATCCCGGAGGCGTTTCGGCTCTTCCGCGAGCCACACGCCCCGGCCCAGTTCCACTGACTTTGGCGGGCGCAGCCCCGCATTGTGTGTGTTGTGTGCTGATCTGCGGGGGTGCGACGGAGATCCGCTGACCCATGCCTGTTCTCCTGTCTTCGTGGTTCGCGGACCCTTTGTCGGTTCCCCTGTCTCCTTGGTTCGCTGACCTCGTGTGACTCGTCGCCTCGTTGTCCACAAGGGGCTGTCTTTTCCACAGTCGTGGTGCGCGGTCGAGTTGCGGCAGGCGGAGTCGGGCACCATCGTCGGCGTGCGAGAGCTGTTGCGTACGCAGGCCGGCGTGATCAGTCGCGCGCAAGCCCTCAGCCGGGGGATGACGCGGTCCGGCGTGGACTCGCGGCTCGCGAGTGGTCGGTGGCGGCGGCTGCACCGCGCCACATATGTGACATATACCGGTCCAGTGCCGAGGCTGAGTCACCTGTGGGCGGCGGTCCTGCATGCCGGCGAGGGGGCCATGCTGAGCCATCTCACCGCCGCCGAACTCTATGGACTCGCTGACGCTCAGTTCACTAACAGCCGGTTCGCCGAACAACGCCTCACCGAACAGCACTTTGCCGACAGCGCCTCACCAACAGCACTTTGCCGAACAGCGCCTGACCGAGCAGCGCCTGACCAAGCAACGCTTGGCCAACAGGGACGCCGCTGACGCCCGCGACCTCCGCCATTCACGTCACCGTGCCCTATCAACGACGGCCAGCCGCGTCGCCTGGCTTGGTGATTCACCGGTCCAGACTTGGCGAGGTCGTGCGACACCCCGTCGCCACCCCGCCTCGGACCAGGCTCGAGGAGACCGTTATCGACCTCGCGGACTCGGCTCGTGTCGCCGCCGATGTCGTGGGCTGGTTAGCCAAGGCGGTCGGCGCCCGAATGACCACGCCGGAGCGGCTCCTTCACGCCGCGGACAGGCGACACCGGCTGCATTGGCGAAAGGTGATCATGATGGCGTTGAGTGAAATCGCCGAAGGGTGCCGTTCGCCACTGGAGTCGTTGTATCTGCGGTCAGTGGAACGGGCACACGCGTTGCCACGTGCCATACGCCAGAGCCGTCGAAGTCGGTCGGGCGGGACCTACTACGACGATGTCTGTTATAAGTCCTATGCGACGGTGGTTGAGCTCGATGGTCGGGCTGCGCACCCCGCCGAGGCCCGGTGGCGCGACATGGGTCGTGACAACGCCACCATCGTGTCGGGCGTGCGGGTTCTTCGCTACGGTCTCGCCGACGTGGTCGACCGTCCATGCGCCGTCGCCGGCCAGGTGGTGCAGAGCCTGCGTGCCGGCGGATGGTTGGGATCGCCCCGTCGGTGTGGTGGCGCATCGTGTCGCGTTTTTCATGCTCCGACATGAAAAACGCGACACGTTAGCGGGAAACCGAGGCAGCCGCTCCGGCGAAGCCGGACTGTGGCGGCGAAACCCCCACGCTGTCAGGAAAATCTGCTTGCGTGGCGAACACCGGTGATGGCAGGCTGAATCTTCGGGGATGTCATGACGACGCTGAGGTGTCATGACGACGCCGAACCACCGGTTGGAGAGAGGAGGGCCTGACAATGAACGCGCCTGTCGCGCGGCTGAAGCCGCCTGCCCTCCCCCCGAACGTCGCGTGACGCGAGCCGGCTGACCGTCCTGGTCGAATCCGTGCGCCGCTGACCCACGGTCGGGGATCCTTTCACCCGACCAAGGAGATTCACCGTGCGTCTGCACGACGATGGCATGTTCTCGCCGGTCCGCACCGGCAAACGCGCATTCGACGACGACGAAGAAACGACGACCCGCCGACGGGGCCGGGTCCGCCGGTTGGAGACCACCGACGATGACAGTGCCTCGGGCGCGGATCGCTGGTCGACCTGGGATCAGTCGACCCCCACGGAGCGTGGCCCCCTTCCCCATCCCGACTGGCTGGTCACCGAACTCGCGGCACTCGACACCGAGCTGGGAGTGCTCAAGACCGGCAAGGAGGCCGATGTCTTCCTCATCGAGCGGGCGGTGCCCGACTCGAACCGCTCATGCCTGCTCGCCGCGAAACGCTATCGCTCGGCCGAGCACCGCATGTTTCACCGCGACGCGGGCTATCTCGAGGGTCGGCGGGTCAAGGAGTCCCGGATGAACCGTGCGATGGCTTCACGATCCGCGTTCGGGCGCGAACTCATCGCGAGCCAGTGGGCGGCGGCGGAGTTTTCGGCTCTGTGCATGCTGTGGGGGCTGGGTGTGCGGGTGCCATATCCGGTGCAGGTGCTCGGCACGGAGGTGCTGCTGGAGTTCGTCGGTGACGCGGCGACCGGCGCGGCCGCGCCGAGGCTCGCGCAGGTGCGTTCCGGCGCGCCCGAACTGCCCGACCTGTGGCGTCAGGTGGTTGACCAGTTGCTGGTGATGGCGCGGGCTGGTCACGCACACGGGGACCTCTCCGCGTACAACTTGCTTGTCCACGATGGACAGATCATCGTGATCGATCTGCCGCAGATCATCGACGTCGTCGCCAACCCGCAGGGCGCGACTTTTCTCGCCCGGGACGCGCGAAACATCGCGACGTGGTTCGCGTCGCATGGGGTGGTCGAGGCCGACGGCGAGGAATTCGCCGGTGAGCTCATCGCCGAGGCGGGATTGCGATGACATGAGATCGCAGTGACCTCGGACCGCAGTGACCTCGGACCGCAGTGACAGAGACTGCGGTGACATGAGAGTTTCGGTGAGCCGAGACAACGGTGGGCGGCCCCAACGGGACCGCCCACCACCACTAACGAACAGCTCAGAGCATCTTGCGCAGCACGTATTGCAGAATGCCACCGTGCCGGTAATAGTCGGCCTCGCCGGGCGTGTCGATGCGCAGCACCGCGTCGAACTCGACGCCGGTGTCGGTGCGCACGCTGACCGTCGTGGGTGTGGTGCCCGAGTTGAGCGCCTCGACCCCGGTGAAGGTGAACGTCTCGGTGCCGGTGAGTCCGAGCGAGTCGGCCGTCTGCCCGACGGGGAACTGCAGTGGCAGCACGCCCATGCCGATGAGGTTCGACCGGTGGATGCGTTCATATGACTCGGCGATGACGGCGCGCACGCCGAGCAGCATCGTGCCCTTCGCCGCCCAGTCACGCGACGATCCCGAGCCGTATTCCTTGCCGGCGAGCACGACCAGCGGCACCCCGGCGGCCTGGTAGGCCATCGACGCGTCGTAGATGGTGGTCTGTTCGCCGGTGAGCAGGTTAACTGTCGCCCCGCCTTCGACGCCGGGCACGAGTTGGTTGCGCAGTCGGATGTTGGCGAACGTGCCGCGGATCATGACTTCGTGGTTGCCGCGACGCGACCCGTACGAGTTGAAGTCCTTGCGGTCGACGCCGTGTTCGGTGAGATAGTGCCCGGCCGGCGAGTCGGCTTTGATCGACCCGGCGGGGGAGATGTGGTCGGTGGTGACGGAGTCGCCGAGTTTGGCGAGCACCCGCGCGCCGGCGATGTCGCTCACCGGTTCGGGAGTGGCGCCCATGCCCTCGAAATATGGGGGCTTGCGCACATAGGTGGAGTCGCCGGCCCACGCGAACGTGTCTCCGGTCGGGGTGGGCAGCGACCGCCACCGGTCGTCGCCGGAGAAGACGTCGGCGTAGTCCTTGGCGAACATCTCCGCCGAGACGGACGAGTCGATGACCTGCTGAACCTCTGTCGGCGATGGCCAGATGTCGCGCAGGAACACGGGCGTGCCGTCGGCGTCGTGTCCGAGCGGGTCGTGGTCGAGGTCGATGTCCATGGTGCCGGCGATGGCGTAGGCGACGACGAGCGGCGGGGACGCGAGATAGTTGAGCTTGACGTCGGGGTTGATGCGGCCCTCGAAGTTGCGGTTGCCGGAGAGCACCGAGACGACGGCGAGGTCGGCTGAACCGACCGCGGCGGAGATCTCCTCGGGCAGTGGGCCGGAGTTGCCGATGCACGTGGTGCAGCCGTAGCCGACGAGGTGGAAGCCGAGCTTCTCGAGATAGGGCGTGAGGCCGGCCTTGGCGTAGTAGTCCATGACCACTGTGGACCCGGGGGCGAGGGTGGTCTTGACCCAGGGCTTCGAGGTGAGGCCACGTTCGACGGCGTTGCGGGCGAGCAGCGCGGCGCCGAGCATGACCTGCGGGTTGGAGGTGTTGGTGCACGAGGTGATCGAGGCGATCACCACGGCGCCGTGGTCGATGGTGAAGGAGCGTCCGTCGGCGAGGCTCACCGGGGTGGGGCGGTGGGCCCGCCCGGCGGTGGCCCGGCCGTTGGAGGACGGCGCGTCGGAGGCGGGGAAGCTCTCCGCCGACTCCTCGTCCACCCCGTCGTCGGCGACGTAGTTGGGCAGCGCGGTGCGGAACGCGGTCTTCGCCTCACGCAACGACACCCGGTCCTGCGGGCGCTTCGGCCCGGCGATGGACGGCACCACTGTGGACAGGTCCAGTTCGAGATATTCCGAATAGGACGCTTCCGGCGCGAGCGGGTCGTGCCAGAGGGTCTGTTCTTTCGCGTACGCCTCGACCAGCGCGACAAGCGCACTCGGTCGCCCAGTGAGTTGGAGATAGCGGATGGTCTCCGCGTCGATCGGGAAGATCGCGCAGGTGGATCCGAACTCGGGGCTCATGTTGCCGATGGTGGCGCGGTTGGCGAGTGGAACGGCGGCGACGCCCGAGCCGTAGAACTCGACGAACTTGCCGACGACGCCGTGGGTGCGCAGCATCTGGGTGATGGTGAGCACGAGGTCGGTGGCGGTGGCACCGTCGGGCAGGTTGCCGTGCAGTTTGAAGCCGACGACCCGGGGGATGAGCATGGAGACGGGCTGGCCGAGCATCGCGGCCTCGGCTTCGATGCCGCCGACGCCCCAACCGAGCACGCCGAGGCCGTTGACCATGGTGGTGTGCGAGTCGGTGCCGACGACCGTGTCGGGATAGGCCTGGCCGCCGCGCGCCATGACGCCTCGAGCGAGGTGCTCGATGTTGACCTGGTGCACGATGCCGGTGCCGGGCGGCACGACCTTGAATTCGTTGAACGCCGACTGGCCCCACCGCAGGAACTGGTAGCGCTCCTTGTTGCGGGCGTATTCGAACTCGACGTTGCGTTCGAACGCGTCGGCCCGGCCGAAGACGTCGGCGATGACCGAGTGGTCGATCACCAGTTCGGCGGGGGCGAGCGGGTTGACCTTGGTCGGGTCCCCGCCGAGCACGCGCACCGCTTCGCGCATGGTGGCGAGGTCAACGACGCACGGGACGCCGGTGAAGTCCTGCATGAGGACCCGGGCTGGCGTGAACTGGATCTCCACGCTGGGGTCGGCGCCGGGATCCCAGGCGCCGAGGGCGCGGATGTGGTCGGCGGTGATGTTGGCGCCGTCTTCGGTGCGCAGCAGGTTCTCGAGCAGGATCTTCAAGCTGTACGGCAAGCGGGCGTAACCGTCCACCTTGTCGATCTTGAAGATCTCGTAACTGGCGTCGGCGACGCTCAGCCGGCTCTTGGCACCGAAGGTGTCGAGGCTCGCCACGTCGTACTCCTTCGTCTGGGGTTGTTTGTCAAGCAGTCTCCCGCAGAGCGCTTCCTTCACGGCGTTGACGCTCCGCCGGCGGAGGTGGTTTCAAAACAAACCGTACGTCCGTCTTGCTATGCGGGTCAAGTCGATGCGACCCTCGTGACATGATCGATCACGTTCAGATCGCGTGCCCCCCGAACACCGAAGCGGTGCTCCGGGGCTTTTATGCCGACCTTCTCGGCCTGACCGAGGTGCCCAAACCACCGCTGCTCGCAGCCCGGGGCGGATGCTGGTTCACCGGCCACGGAATCGAACTGCACCTCGGCGTTGACGCCGACTTCCACCCCGCACGCAAAGCCCACCCCGGACTGCTGTGGCCAGACCTCGACAGCCTCGCCGAGCGGTTGACTGCCGCGGGCTATCCGGTGACGTGGGCCGACCCGGCCGAGATCCCCGGCCGCCGCCGGTTTCACACCTCCGACCCGCACGGCAATCGCCTCGAGTTCCTCGCCCCCGTGAGCTGACCGGTCACGGGCCAACCCGGCACTGGGTGAGCTGGTCGGTCGGGCTGGTCGGTCGGGTGGACGTGAGTCAGCGCACTGGCGGGTTCCGCAGCACGCCGAAAATGCGTACGGTGCTGGGGTTGGACCGGGCTGGGACGCGGGGCTGGGAAGAGGCGGTGAGCCGGCGTTGGAGCACGTGCTGGCGGTGGATCTCGGCACCAGCGGCCCGAAGGTGGCGCTCGTCGCGGTCGACGGCACCATCGCGGACCGGGACAAAGAGCCCACCGAGCTGCTTCTCGGCCCCGGCGGAGCCGCCGAACAGGACCCCGACGACTGGTGGCGGGCCATCACCTCCGCCGTGCGCCGCCTCGTCGCCCGCGGCGCCGTGCCGGTGAGCGCGATCACCGGAATCTGCGTGACCTCCCAATGGTCGGGCACCGTCGCGGTCGGTGCCGACGGCCGACACCTCATGAACAGCGTCATCTGGATGGACTCCCGCGGCGCCCGCTACATTCGCGAGGTCACTGGCGGGCGGATCAGCGTCGCTGGCTATGGCGTGGGCAAACTCCGCGCGTTCCTGTCCCGGTCCGGCGGGCTGCCCGGCCACAGCGGCAAGGACCCGACCGCGCACATCCGGTGGATCCAGCGCGAACGACCCGACGTGCACGACGCGACCCGCGTCTTCCTCGAGCCCGCCGACTATCTCAACCTCCGACTGACCGGGCGGGCCTGTTCCTCGTACGATTGCATCGCCGTGCACTGGGTGACCGACAACCGTGACCTCGCCGCCGTGCGTTATGACGACCGGCTGCTCGCGCTGTCGGGGCTGGACCGGCGGCGGCTGCCCGAACTCGTGCCGTCGGCGACCGTCATCGGCGAGCTGCGGGAGCCGGTCGCGCGGGAGTGGGGCCTGCCGGCCGGGATTCCCGTCGTGACGGCCAGCGGCGACGTGCCCTCGGCCGTGGTCGGCTCCGGGGCGGTGGCCGACTTCGCCGGCCACCTCTACATCGGAACGTCGTCGTGGCTGTCGTGCCACGTGCCGTGGAAACGCACCGACCTGTTCCACAACCAGACCACGCTGCCGTCGGCCCTGCCAGGTCGGTATTTCGTCGCCAACGAACACGAGACGGCCGGCGCGTGTCTCAACTTCCTCACCGACACCATGCTCATGCGGCCACCTGGGCTGCCCGCCGACGCGTCGGCGGAGACGATCATTGAGGCGGTCACCGCGATGGCCGCCTCCGCGCCATCCGGCTCCGGCAAGGTGATCTTCACGCCGTGGCTCAACGGCGAACGGACCCCCGTCGACGACTCGACCGTGCGGGCCGGCTTCCACAACCTCTCCATCACCACGAGCCCCGCCGACCTCGCGCGGTCGGTCTTCGAGGGCACCGCCTTCAACTCCCGCTGGTTGTTGCACGCGGTCGAACGGTTCATTAAACGACCCATGCCCGCACTGACCTTCATCGGCGGCGGCGCGCGGTCGGCGTTGTGGGCGCAGATCCACGCAGACGTGCTCGACCGGGTTATTCGGCAGGCAGCCGACCCGCAGATGGCCAACGCGCGAGGCGCCGCGTTCGTGGCGTTCGTCGCGTTGGGACTATTGCGACCGGACGAACTCGACGGACGCACCCCCATCGCCGCCGAATATGAGCCGAACCCGGCCCACCGGGGCTGCTATGACGAGCTCTACGGCGCATTCCTCAGCCTCTATAAACGCAACCGGTCACTGCACGCCGCACTCAACAGGCAATGACGAGGAGTCTTCGACCACTATGGACGCCGACCAGCGTGAGGCCATCGCGGCGATGCTCACCCCGCAACTCAAGCCCTATCGGGACCGGATCGCCCCCGTCGCGCACCTGCCGGCCGCCGGCCGAACCCGGGCCGAGGTGCTCGCCGAACTGACCGAGTTGGCCGAGGAGGAGCGGCCCCGGTGGGAGTCCGGTTTCGCCTCCGGCGCGGTCTATCACGGCGACCGTGACCACGTGGAGTTCCTCAACCAGATCTATGGCCTGTTCAGCCAAGCCAACCCCCTGCACTCCGACCTGTGGCCGAGCATCACAAAATGCGAGGCCGAGGTGGTCGCGATGACCTCGGCGATGTTGCACGGTGACGAGTGCGATCCGCCCGCGTGCGGCACCGTCACGTCAGGCGGCACCGAGTCGCTGCTGCTGGCCATGCGCACATATCGCGATCACGCCCGAGCCACCCGGGGGATCACCGAGCCGGAGGTGGTGTTGCCGACGACCGCCCACGCGGCATTCGACAAAGCCGGCCAATATTTCGGAATCACCCTCCGGCGCGTGCCGGTCGGCCCCGACATGCGGGCCGACGTGGGCGCCGTGCGGGACGCCATCACCGACAACACGGTGGCGGTCGTCGGGTCGGCGGTGCAGTTTCCGCACGGGGTGGCCGACCCGATCGAGGAGATGGCCGCGATCGCGGCCGAGCGCCGGAGTGGGTTTCCACACCGACGCATGTCTCGGCGGATTCGTGCTGCCGTGGGCCGAACGGCTCGGCTATCCGGTGGCGCCGTTCGACTTTCGCGTGCCCGGAGTGACGTCCATGTCGTGCGACACGCACAAGTTCGGCTTCGGGGCGAAGGGCACCTCGGTGCTGCTGTGGCGAGACGCCGCGTTGCGGGAACGGCAGTTCTACGCCACCACCGACTGGCCGGGCGGGCTGTATTTCTCGCCGACCTTCGCCGGCAGTCGGCCCGGGGCGTTGTCGGCGCAGACATGGGCGGCGATGGTGAGCATCGGTGAGGACGGTTATCTCGACGCCACCGACCGTGTCTTGCGGACGGCGGCGGAGATCCGCGACGGCATCGCCGCGATTCGTGGACTGCGGGTGCTCGGCGATCCACTGTGGGTGATCGCGTTTGCTGCCGAGGCTGATTCGATTGCTGCTGATCCGAGCGTCGCCGATCCGGACTCTAACGCTCCTGTCTCCGCCGAGCCGCACGCTGGCGAATTCAGCATCTATGACGTGCTCGACCGGATGGCGAGCAGAGGCTGGAGCCTCAACGGGTTGCAACACCCGGCGGCCGTGCACATCTGCGTCACGCTTCGGCACACCCAGGACGGGGTCGCCCGCCGCTTCCTCGACGACCTGGCTGAATGTGTTGCCGACGCGCGGAAAGACCCCGGTGGTGGCCTCATGGCGCCGCTGTATGGCATGGCGGCCATGCCCGACACCCGCGCCGACGTCGACGATCTGCTGCGCACCTATCTGGATGTGCTCTATCGCGTCTGAACTCCGATGGCCAGCCGCGCATAGCTCGACCGTCCACACCGGAAGGTCGAGCCGTGCCTCGCGATTCCCTGCACCTTCCTCGTCAGCGTGAGTCGGCGGCAACGGTTGCCTGTCATTTCACTCCGAGGCAAGCCTCACGAAGCCTCACGAGGGGCCTCATGCAATAAAATCAAACCGTCAGAGGCCGCTGATATCGTCACGACATGACCGACGCCTCCACCCCGGAAACCGACACCCCAACCTCCGCCACCTCCAAGCAGGCCACTCTGGAGGTTCTGGATTTCGACGAGGCCGACGCCCGCCTCGACGAGCTTCTCTCGTGCCACATCCAACAGTCCTGCGGAGAAGATGTGGCGTTGTTCGATGGTGACCTCACTATCGATGGCAGCTTCTCCGATGCGATGAAGTCGTTGGGTGTGGCGAACATCGCGATTATCGCGATCTCGGGTAATCTCACCGTGAACGGTCCAATCGACTTATATGACTACACGCCGTGTCTCTATGTAGGCGGTTTAATCTGGGCCGAGACGCTTGAGTGTGAGGACAGCGAGGTTTACGTCACCGGCACGATCAAATATGCCGTCTATTGCTGCGGCAACGAAGGTATGGGAGATGTCGATGTCTCTGCTCCCTGGGTGATCAACCATGGGCGAATTCTGTCCTGCGAGCCACGTGAGGCGTTGATTGTCGACACCCGCCATCCCTATTGGCGCGGAGCCGACGCGAGGGTCGATTTCGACGAGTCCAACCTCGTCGAGGCTTTCGTCGCCGAGGTGGTGGATCACGAAGAGAACGAGATCCGGTTCGACAAGTTCCTTGAGCGGCTGCGGGCCGGGCAGCCGGTGCTCAGGGAAGGCGCCCGTACGTTGGACGAGGCTACGGCCGACCACGTGGCGGCGGCGATCGCAAGCGGAGCGTCCACACTGGATCTCACTGACCGCAGGCTCAAGGCGTTGCCAGCCGGTGTCACGGCGATGCCCACCCTGCGCCGCCTCATCGTCGACGACAACCCGATCGGCCACCTGCCCGACGACATCGGCGAGCTCGCACATCTGGAAGAGCTGTCGGTGCGAAAATGTGGGCTGACCAAGCTGCCCGAATCGATCGGTCGACTGGGTCAACTACGGATATTGCGAGTGTCGGACAACGCGGTGAGGCGTGAGCCTTTTCCACTGCCGGACTCCATTGGCGAGCTGGTCAACCTCGAGGAACTTGAACTCTCAGCTCTGTCAGCCGGAATAAGCGGTGAGCTATGGGCGACACCGTTTCCCCTACCGGAAGCGCTGGGCCGTCTTACCAG
Source organism: uncultured Actinomycetota bacterium (assembly GCA_963736695.1). Lineage (GTDB taxonomy): Bacteria > Actinomycetota > Actinomycetes > Mycobacteriales > Micromonosporaceae > CAVTPU01. The sequence continues at coordinate 137,952 of CAVTPU010000001.1, read as the reverse complement.
CCTGCGTCGACTCGTCGCAGACGGGACAGGTGTCGTCATTCCCCCGCAAATGCGTGGACTAGCCAGCCTGCGTGAGATTCAGATTCGCGGTGGTTCTAGAAATCACTTGCCTGGGTTTCCGGATGGGTTGACCAGTTTTCCCAACCTGACCATGCTCGACCTGGCCCAGAACCTGTTCTTCGAAATCCCGGACAGCCTGCTCGACTTGGTCCACTTGGAGGAACTCAACCTCGGTAACTCACTCGGGCCGATGAAGACTCCGCTTCCTGACCTGTCTCGACTTCCGAAGCTGCGGGTGTTGCGACTCACCGGCGGCACCAGCGAGGGTCGGCGGCCGGGCCACGACCTGCTCCGCCCACTATTCTCCATGCCGCTTCCCGCGATCGAGGACATTGCAATCGGACTTTGGGGCGACGAAAACCGCGGTCCGCTCACGCCCGACATGCTCACCGGCATCGGCGCGTGGCAAACTCTGCGTCGACTCGACCTGGTCCGGAACGGTCTGACCGACCTGCCCGACGAACTTCTCGACCTCCCCCACCTGGAGTGGCTCAATTTGGAGCGGAACAATTTCAACCACGCAACCCGGCAGCGCATAACCGCCGCACTCCCCGCCACCCAAATAGATTTCGACTGAGTTTGTCAACAGGGCTCAGGTTGTCATCGTTAAGAAGGGAACGCTCGCCGGTCGGCCTGCGAGCGGTTCAGTCGGGCAGGCGGGGGCCGGCGTCGCGCTGCGCGGCGAGCCACGCCTCGACCTCATCGGCGGTGCGGGGCAGGCCATCGGAGAGCACTCGTGAGCCCGACGCCGTGACGAGCACATCGTCTTCGATGCGCACACCGACGCCCCGCAGTTCGGCCGGGACGAGTTCGTCGTCGCTCTGGAAATAGAGCCCCGGCTCGACGGTGAGCACATAGGACTCGCCCAGCGCGCCCTCGCGATAGTGCTCGCCCCGGGCCTGCCCGCAGTCGTGCACGTCGAGACCGAGCATGTGCCCGAATCCGTGCAGGGTCCACCGTTTGAAGACCCGACTCTGCTTGCTCAACGCCTCGTCGACCGAGACCGGCAGCAGGCCGAGGTCGCGCAGCCCCTCGGCGAGCACCGTGTCGCAGGCCAGGGCCACGTCGAGGAACGCGACCCCGGGTTTGACGGTGTCGATGCCGGCCTGCTGTGAGCGGGCGACGATGTCATAGACGTCGCGCTGCAGCGGGGTGAACCGGCCGTTGACCGGCAGGGTGCGGGTCACGTCGGCGGTGTAGAGGTGACGTCCCTCCACCCCCATGTCCATGAGCAGCAGCTCGCCGGGCGTGGTCCGCCCGTCGTTGCGCACCCAGTGCAGGATCGTCGCGTGCGCGCCGCCGCCCACGATCGACGAATAGCCCACGTCGTTGCCGTCGTGGCGGGCGCGCAACGCGAAGACGCCTTCGAGGAGCCGTTCGGCGACACCCCGGTCGGCGGGGAGCACCCGTGCGACGTCTTCGAATCCGCGCACCGTCGAGTCGATGGCGTCCTGCAGTTGGGCGATCTCCCACTCGTCCTTGACCAGGCGCAGCTCGGAGAGCACGGCGGCGAACTCGTCGTCGCGGGCGCCGGACCGGGTCTCGTCGAACGGCGCGACCGCCGCGTCGACGACCGAGTCGAGCCCGCGCAGCACCCGGGTGCGTCCGGGCGCGCAGCCGGCGAGCGCGGTGGGCAGTGCGCACAGGTCGCGGGTCTCGACGCCGAGTTCGGTGGCCTTCTCGGCGAGGGTGTGTCGGCGGCCCACCCACAGCTCGCCGTGGATGGCGTTGCGGAAGAACTCGTCGCTGTCGCGGCCGGACCGGTCGCGCACATACAGCGCCGCGTCGTGTCCGTTCCCGGTCGGGTTCATGATCAGCACCGAGTCGGGGTCGTGCTCGCCGGTGAGCCAGACGAAGTCGCTGCCGGGGCGGAACGGGAAGAATGTGTCGTTGGCCCGGACCTTCTCGCCCCCGCTGGGGATGATCAGGATCTCGCCGGGGAAGGCGGCGCTGACGGTGGCGCGACGGCGGGCGTAGTGGGCGGCGTCCGGCCGCAGGCGCACGTCGAGTGGGCTTTCCCGCCAACCCGTACGCATGAATTCTCGGAATGCCTCCGGGTGCGGATCGTCGTGGGTCCGCGTGCCGGCCTCCGCCGCTGGTGAGGGTGGGTTTTCCGTGGACATCCGGCCTCCTCAGTCCCGTGCGGCAGGCGCCGTGGTGTGCCCGCAGCCCACCTGACAGGTTAGCGCGTGACAAGATGACCAGCATGTGTGGAGTGCTCGTCTTCGTCAGTGACACCGCGACCGCGCCGGCCCGACGGGAGGAGATCTCGGCGGCCTTGGAGTGCATGCACCATCGGGGACCCGACGAGACGGGGGTCGAGGTGGTCTCGTCCGACGTGGTGTTCGCCCACAAGCGGTTGTCGATCATCGACGTGGAGTTCAGTCACGAGCCGCTGCCCTATCCGCCGACGGGGCCCGACGCGGGGCGTTATCTGCTGACCTTCAACGGCGAGATCTACAACTACATTGAGCTGCGGCGTGAGCTGGTCGAGACCTTCGGGGCGGAGTTCGCGACCCAGGGCGACGGTGAGGTGATCGTCGCGGGTTATCACTATTGGGGCGAGGCGGTGCTCAACCGGCTTCGGGGCATGTTCGCTTTTGTCCTGTGGGACAGTGAGCAGCGCCGCGTCTTCGCGGCGCGTGACCCGTACGGGATCAAGCCTTTGCATTATCTGCGGACCGCCGACGGGCTTTATTTCGCCAGTGAGAAGAAGGCGTTGTTGGCCCTGCCGACGGAGAGCACGGGAGTCGTCGCCACGGCGCTCAACACGGCGAATCTGTCGCACTATCTGACTCTGCAATATGTGCCGGAGCCACAGACCCTGCATCAGGGCATCGATCGGCTCGGTTCGGGCGAGTCGTTGACGTATGTTCCGGGCGAGCAGGTGAAGACTCGGCGCTATTATCGCGCGCAGTTCCGTCCGGCCCCGGTGGACAACCCGCAGGCGCTGTATCGGCGCATCGAGGAGGTGCTGCGGGAGAGCGTGCGGCTGCACATGCGCTCGGACGTGCCGGTCGGCGCGTTCCTCTCCTCGGGCATCGACTCGACGGCGATCGTGGCGCTGGCACGCGAGTTCAACCCGAAGATCCTCACCTTCACCGTCGGCTATGACGTGCCCGGATATTCGGAGATCGATGTCGCGCAGGAGTCGGCGCGCGAGTTGAACGTCACCACCATCGCCACCAAGATCGGCCCGACCGACATGATGGAGGCGTTGCCGCGCATCGTCTGGCACCTCGACGATCCGGTGGCCGACCCGGCGCTCGTGCCGCTGTATTTCGTGGCGAAGAAGGCGGCCGAACACGTCACCGTGGTCCTCTCCGGTGAGGGGGCCGATGAGTTCTTCGGCGGTTACACCATTTATCGCGAGCCGTTGTCGCTCGCGACGGTCAACGGCCTGCCGCCGCAGATCCAGAGTGGACTGCGGGCCGTGTCGAAGGTGATTCCGCACGGAGTCAAGGGAAAGAGCTTCCTCGAGCGTGGCACAACCCCGATCGAGCAACGATATTATGGCAACGCGCGCATCTTCAATGAGGAGCAGAAACAGCGGCTGCTGCGTCGTTATGACCCGGCGGTGCGATATACCGATGTGACCGCCGCGATCTATGCCGAGGCCGAGTGGGAGGGCCTCGACGACGTCACCAAGATGCAATATGTCGACGTCTACACATGGCTGCGCGGCGACATTCTCGTCAAGGCCGACCGCATGTCGATGGCGCACTCGCTCGAGGTGCGGGTGCCGTTCCTCGACAAGGAGGTCTTCGCCGTGGCGTCGACGATCCCGGTCGACCTCAAACTGCCGCCCCGGTCGGTGGAGACCAAGTTCGCGCTGCGTCAGGCCCTGGCCCAGGTGGTGCCGGCACCGATCGTCAACCGCAAGAAGCTGGGTTTCCCCACCCCCACGCGGGTGTGGTTGAAGAACGAGATGTATGAGTGGGCCCGCGACCTGCTCACCAACTCGGGCGCGGGGGAGCTGCTCGACCTGCCCTATGCGCGGGACCTGCTCGACGCGCACCGGCGGGGCGACGGCGACTATTCGCGTGAGGTCTGGACGGTGCTCGTCTTCTGCATCTGGCACGCGATCTTCGTCGAGAAGTCCCTCGACCCGCGGGTGGGCCGCAACGAGTCGGCCCTGTTGACCAAACCCGTGGTCGGGTCCATGGTCTAGACGGGGTACGCCGTGGGCGGGCCGGCGGCACGTTGCCTGTCCCGCCCCCTCGGTCAGATCCGTCCGGCGAGCTCGGCGTAGCCGCGGCGCACGGCGGTCGTGGCCACATCGGTGTCGTAGGGGGCGGCCTCGGCGACGGCGGCCGCGTCGACCCCGTCGCCGTGGCCCTCGCGGATGAGCCAGGCCAGTCGAGCCAGGTCCCGGTGTTGGTCGCGGACGAACTCGAGGTCGACGACGGCCCCATGCCCGGGCACGACGAGTGAGCCGGCCGTGAGGGTCTCGAGCATCGCGGCGAGAGTCTCCGGCCAGTCGACCGGATAGGAGTCGTCGAACGACGGCGGCGCGCCCTGCTCGACCAGATCGCCGGCGAGCGCCACGCCCGCGTCCGGGATCGTGACCACCAGGTCGCCGTCGGTGTGACCGCGACCCCAGTGGTGCAGGCCGATCACCCGTCCGCCGATGTCCATCGTGGATTCATTGTGGACGGTGCGGTCGGGGGGCAGCAGAACCACGGCGGCGAGGCCGGCCGCGAGGTCGGGGTGGGTGTGCAGCCACTCCTTGTGCCAGAGGTGCTGCCAGCGCCTGCCGTGGTCGCGCATCGTGGCGGCGGTCGCGGTGTGCGCCCAGACGGCGCAGCCCGGTGTGGTGGCCGCGACCACGCGGTTGCCATAACAGTGGTCGAAGTGGTGGTGGGTGTTGACGATCGTGAGCGGGTGGCGGGTGACCGCGCGGATCGCGCGCACCAGCGCGCGGGCCTGCTCGTCGGTGGAGAGGGTGTCGACGACGACGGCGACCTCGTCGCCGACGATGAGCGTGGTGTTGACGTCGAGCACCGGGTGTCGCAGCACGTGCACCCGGTCGGCGATCTCGGTGAAGGCCGGCTCGATGAGCATCACTGGGCCTGGGCCTGCGCTTGGGCCTTGGCCAGGAACCGGTCCCGATCGACGATCATCCGGCTGACACAGCCCCGGGCGATGATTGTCGGTCCTTCGTAAACCTCGATGGCGAAGGTGAGCCGGCGTTCCTCGACGTCGATGAGTTCGGCGGTGGCGGTGACGAAACGGCCCACCACGGTGGGCGCGAGGTGATCGATCTCGGCCCGAACCCCGACGGTGGTCAGCTCCGGGGCGAGCGAGGGGACCAGCGCCGCGATCGTCGCGGCCTCGGCGAGCGCGAGCACGCGTGGCGTGCCGAGCACGGCGACGTCGCCAGAGCCGAGGCTCTGTGCGGTGTCCGCCTCCGTGACAGTCAGGTCAATGCTGGCTCGTGCACCAAGAGTCGGGCCCATGGGTTAAGCCTACGCAGTGCGCGGGGCGTCGCGCGTACACAAAAAACTCCTCCGGACGAAGTCCGTGAGGAGAAGGTGTTGTTGGAGAAGACTGTATGCGCAAAAGAGTGTCGCCGGGCGGCCACGGGGGAAGCCGCCCGGCGACATCTCTATGTTAGGCACAATCCTCGGCGGTCCGCCAGACCTGATCTCCGCGATGACAGCCGAGAAATCGCCAGAAAACAGGCGAAATCCGGCAAAGCTTCCAGAAATTTTTCTGCGAGACGGCGAGACCATCAGGAGTTGTGGGGAATCAGCGCGCGCTCATGCGAGGCTGGGTGGGAATTGAACCGGATGTCGCGCACCGTTGCCGGTGCGCCGGTCCCACGCAGGAGGAGCGCAGTGTCCGACGCGAACCCGTCACCGGACCCGACCGGCGACGACGGGGCGACCCCGGCTCAAGACGCCACCCTGCTCGAACAGGTGTTGTTCGAGGTCAAACGGGTCATCGTCGGCCAGGACGCGATGATCGAACGGATGCTCGTCGCCGTGCTCGCCCGCGGCCACTGTCTCGTCGAAGGCGTTCCCGGCGTGGCGAAGACCCTCGCCGTGGAGACCCTGGCCACCGTCGTCGGCGGCAGCTTCGCCCGCATGCAGTTCACCCCCGACCTTGTGCCCGCCGACATCATCGGCACCCGCATCTATCGCTCGTCGAGCGAGACCTTCGACGTCGAACTCGGTCCGGTGTTCGTCAACTTCCTGCTCGCCGACGAGATCAACCGGGCGCCGGCCAAGGTGCAGTCCGCACTTCTCGAAGTGATGTCCGAACAGCAGGTCTCGATCGGCGGGCAGACATTCCCCGTGCCCACCCCGTTTCTCGTGATGGCGACACAGAACCCGATCGAGCAGGAAGGCGTCTATCCGCTCCCAGAGGCGCAACGAGACCGATTCCTCCTCAAGATCGTCGTCGGCTATCCGAGCGACGTGGAGGAACGCGAGATCGTCTATCGGGTCGGTGTCCGCATCCCGAAGGCGACCCAGGTGCTCCAATCCGACCAGCTCATCCGGTTGCAGAACCGCGCCGACGCGGTCTTCGTGCACAACGCGCTCGTCGACTACGCCGTACGCCTCGTCGTGGCCACCCGGTCACCCACCGAGCACGGCCTGTCCGACATCGCGGGCCTCATCCAATACGGGGCCAGCCCCCGAGCCTCGCTCGGCATCGTGCGCTCGGCCCGCGCCCTCGCGCTCATGCGTGGACGCGACTACGCGCTGCCCCAGGACATGCAGGACGTCGCCCCCGACGTGCTGCGTCACCGGCTCGTGCTCAGCTATGACGCGCTCGCCGACGACGTCCCCGCCGACGCCATCGTGCGACGGGTGTTGCAGGTGGTGCCCGCGCCCACCGTGTCACCCCGGCAGAGCGCGACGCCGGCCAGCACACCCGACGCGCCCCCCGCGCCAGCCGCGCACGGCCAGCACCCGTACGCGTCGGATGGGCACAAGGCGGACGGCGTCGTGCCGACCCGCTCGCCCTCCGGCGCAGGCTCGACGTTGCCCCGGTGGCCGGGGCGCTGAGCCCCACACCCGCGCGGAGAGGAGAACGATGAGTCAGACGGCGCTGCCACTGCGGGCGGACCGGGCCGACGCCGCGCTGCGCCGACTTCAGCTCACGATCACCCGGCGCCTCGACGGCCTGCTGCAGGGTGACTATTTGGGTCTGCTGCCCGGTCCGGGCAGCGAACCGGGCGAGTCACGCGAATATCGCCCCGGCGACGACGTGCGTCGCATGGACTGGCCGGTCACCGCCCGCACCGCCACGCCCTATATGCGGCAGTCGATCGCCGACCGCGAGCTGGAGGCGTGGCTCGCGGTGGACCTCTCGGCGAGCCTCGACTTCGGCACCGGCGACTGCCTCAAACGCGACCTGGCGATCGCCGCCAGCGCGGCGGTCGCGCACTTGGGGGTGCGGGGCGGCAACCGCATCGGGGCGGTCGTCGGCACCGGCGACGGTGCCGAGCGGGTTGACGGTGGCACCGGCGACGGTGCCGAGCGGGTTGACGGTGGCACCGGTCATCGGTGCCGGCGCGCAACGGTCTCTGCGGGTTCTGCCCGCGCGGTCCGGTCGGCGGCACGCCCAGGGGCTGATCAGCGCGATCGCGCGCACCCCGTCGCGGTCCGGCCGAGCCGACCTCGCCGCCGTCATCGACGCGATCAACCGCCCGCCCCGGCGCCGAGGGTTCGTCGCCGTGGTCTCGGATTTTCTCGCACCCCCGGCCGACTGGGCGCGTCCGTTGCGTCGAGTCGGGGCTCGTCACGACCTGCTCGCGGTGGAGATCGTCGACCCGCGTGAGCTGGAGTTGCCCGATGTCGGGGTGCTCACTGTCGTCGACCCGGAGACCGGCGTCGTGCACGAGGTGCAGACCTCCGACTCGCGGCTGCGGCTCGGTTATGCCCGCGCGGCGGCCGAGCAGCGTGCCGCGATCGCGGCCGCGATCCGCCAGGCCGGCGCGGGCCATCTGCGGCTGCGCACCGACTCCGATTGGCTGCTCGATATCGTCAGGTTCGTGTCCGGCACCCGGCACGCCCGGACGAGAGGGACCGCGCGATGATTCGTTTCCTGGCACCGTGGTGGCTGCTGGCGCTGCTGGTGGTGGCCGGACTCGCGGGTGCCTATGTGTGGATCCAGCTGCGCCGCCGGCAGGTCGCCGTTCGGTTCTCCAATGTGGATCTGTTGCGCCACTTGGTGCCGGGTGGGATCGGACCGGTGCGTCGTTATGCCCCGCCGGCGGCGGTGCTCATGAGCCTCACCGTGCTGTCTCTGGCGATGGCCCGGCCCTCGGTCGACGTGCGGGAGCCACTGGAACGCGCGACCGTGATGCTCGCCATCGACATCTCGCTGTCGATGCAGTCCAGCGACATCGAGCCCAACCGGATCGCCGCCGCGCAGAACGCGGCGAAGATGTTCGTCGACGAGTTGCCGGACAGCTTCAACGTTGGTCTGGTGACCTTCGCGAAGTCGGCGAACGTGTTGGTCTCACCCACCAAGGACCACGCCGCGATCGATTCGGCGATCGACGGCCTGCAACTGGCGGAGGCGACCGCTACCGGCGAGGCGGTCCTGACGAGTCTCGACGCGATCGCCGCAGTTCCGGCAGACGGGGCCGCGGGCGCCCCGCCGGCACGCATCGTGCTGCTCTCCGACGGTTACCGCACCGCGGGCCGGTCGGTGGAGGAGGCGGCGGCGGCCGCCTCGGCCGCCAACGTGCCGGTCTCGACGATCGCCTTCGGCACCGACGACGGCTCCGTCGAGATCAACGGAGTCACCCAGCGGGTGCCCGTCGATCGGGCCGCGTTGCGGCAGCTCGCCGAGACCACCCGGGGACACTTCTATGAGGCGGCCAGCGCCGACGCGCTCAAGCAGGTCTATCAGGACATGGGCAGCTCTATCGGATTCCGCACCAAACCGCGCGAGGTGGTCGTGTGGTTTGTCGGGTTCGGCCTGCTCTTCGGGCTCACCGCAGCGGTGGCGAGTCTATTGTGGACATCTCGGCTTATATAGATTGGCCACTGTTCGTGTGAGGCGCCCATGGGGGCTCCGCCGCGAATGGTTTTCGCGCGAAGCCGTTCCGGACGCCTGGGCCGGCCGACTAGCCGGCCGCGCCATTGACCAACACGAAGACAACGGCGATCCAGATCGCGGCGAGGGTGAACCCCACAGGCACTGCGTAACGGCTCATCGGACGACTCCCGGCGGGTCATCGGCGCGCGGATATCTCACCACGGCGCCGCAACGGCAACAGTGAACGGTGAGTTGTGGTCGGTCGATCAACGCGTCGCATCGGCGACACGTGTCACGGTGCGAGTCTCGTCGAGACTGACGATCCGTGGGACCGTGCGGGATTGAGCGCCCGCGTCAACGAGACTGGCGAAGTGCCCGGCCACGACTCGGAGGATCGCTATCTCGCATAGCGATCACCTCCTCGCGGTCGGCATGGCGCACTGCCTCGGACGGTCCTCATGATACACGCGTGACTGTGACGCTCAGTGTCGGGTAGCGGTCGAACTTCGTCGTACGAATGGATGGTTTATGCGGCCAGGGTTAGGGTTGAGCGTCGGTCGACCCGTAGCCTCGGCGCCGACGACGTCGTGTCGGGCGCGATACGCGTCCCGACGATATGTGCTGGAGGAGAGCGTGGCGCGCACCGTGCTGGTGACTGGCGGCAACCGGGGGATCGGGCTCGCGATCGCCCAGTCCTTCGTCGAACAGGGCGACCGTGTCGCGATCACCCATCGCGGTTCGGGAGCACCCGACGGCGTGCTCGGAGTGCCGTGCGATGTCACCGACAGTGACGCGGTCGATGCGGCGTTCGCGACCGTCGAGGCCGAGCTGGGCCCGGTCGAGGTGCTTGTCGCCAACGCCGGAGTCACCGACGACACGCTGCTCATGCGCATGAGCGAAGACCAGTTCACCCGGGTCGTCGACACCAACCTCACCGGGGCGTGGCGCTGCGCCCGACGCGCCGCGACGAAGATGGTCCGCGGCCGCTGGGGTCGCATGGTCTTCATCTCGTCGGTCGTGGGCCTCTACGGCGGGCCGGGACAGGTCAACTACGCGGCGAGCAAGGCCGGAATGGTCGGCATCGCCCGCTCCATCACCCGCGAACTGGGCAGCCGCAACGTCACCGCCAACGTCGTCGCCCCCGGATTCATCGACACCGACATGACCGCCGCCCTGCCCGAGGCACGCCGCGCCGAGATCCTCCGATCCATCCCCGCAGGCCGTCTCGCCACCGCGACCGAGGTCGCCCGCACCGTTCGGTGGCTCGCCAGCGACGACGCCGGCTATATCACCGGCGCGGTCATCCCCGTCGACGGCGGCCTCGGCATGGGCCACTGAACCCGCCGCCTCTAAGCTGACATTGGAACACGAGGACGCAACGCGGAGGTTTCGGTGTCAGGACTACTCGCAGGCAAACGGCTACTCATCACCGGGGTCATCACCGAACAGTCGATCGCCTTCTCCGTGGCCCGCCTCGCCCAGCAACAGGGCGCCACCGTGGTGCTCACCGGATATGGCCGCATGTCGTTGGTGGAACGCATCGCCCGGCGCCTGCCCGAACCGGCCCCCGTCGTCGAGCTCGACGCGACTAGCGTCGACGACCTCGCTGCACTGCCCGACCGCGTGCGCGAGCACGTCGACGGACTCGACGGTGTGCTGCACGCCATCGCCTTCGGGCCGCAGAGCGTGCTCGGCGGCGGGTTCCTCACCGCCGAATGGCCCGACGTCGCGACCGCACTGCACGTGTCGACCTTCTCCTACAAGGCGCTCGCCGTCGCCTGCGAGCCGCTGCTCTCGCCCGGTGCGTCGATCGTCGGACTGACCTTCGACGCGACCCAGGCCTGGCCCGTCTATGACTGGATGGGCGTGGCCAAAGCCGGACTGGAGTCGACCAGCCGCTACCTTGCCCGCTACCTCGGCCCCAAGGGCATTCGGGTCAACCTCGTGTCGGCCGGTCCGCTGCGCACCATGGCGGCCAAGTCGATCCCGGGGTTTGAGAAGTTCGAAGAGTCGTGGATCGAACGCGCCCCGCTGGGCTGGGACATCACGGACACCGAACCGTCGGCGAGAGCCTGTTGCGCGCTCATGTCCGACTGGTTCCCGGCCACCACGGGCGAGATCGTCCACGTCGACGGCGGCTATCACGCGGTCGGCGCCTGAGGCGTCTCACCGCTCCTCCGGCGCGTCGAGACTCCAGCCCGGCTCGGGGCTGACAACCCATTCGCCCGTACGGGTCAGTGGTTTGACGCCCGGTGCGCCCGGCACGCGTCGGTCAGGAGCAACGCCAGCTCGCCCGCGACGGCGAGGTCAAGATGCGCCGCCACCACAGTCAGCTGCCCCCCGGCGACGTCGGCGTGCACGCTCGCCACACCGAAGAGCCGCTGCACCGGGTTCTGGCGCACCCGCACACTCTGAATGCGCTGATATCCGGCGACGACGAGACGGCGGGTGACGAGTCCACTGTGGCTGACGAATGCGGTGTCGGTCAGCTGATAGCCGAGGCGGCGGTGCCCCAACGGGGCCAGCCACCGGGCGCGCCGCGACACACGACACAGCTTCACATCGGTGAGGGTAAATCCAGTGACCGCTGCGGCGATCACCCGTTGTGTCACGTCGACTGTGGCGACCGGCAACAGCCATCCGGCACCCGGGTCCTCCTCCGAGTCGGGCATGCCCGCCACCTGCATCCGCACGCGCAGCCAACCGAAGCCCCGCCACAACAGCGGCCACTCGACCCGCACCGCCTGCACCCGGCCCGCAGGCACAAGCTGGCTGCGCGTCTCGACGAGTCCGCGGGTCAACCGCAGCCCGCCGTCGTCGCCGAGAGCGATGGTGAAGTTCCACGACCGCAACAGCACTCGCACCGGCACCGACAACGCGCCGACCGTCGCGGTGATCGCGCTGGCGACGCCGACCCCGCTCAGATCGTTTTCGGCCACGGCGAGAACAATCTGCGACGCCACCGCGAGTGGCAGCACCCACCATTGGGGGCGCAGCAGCTGCGAAATGACGATGTCCCGGCCCGGTGTCACGTGCATGACGTGCTCGGCCGGAGTGCGACGATGGGCCACGGATCCGTCAACCGGCGCCCCGTCCGCAGTCGGCACCCCGGCGGCCGACATCCCGGACCCAGCGGCGTGTGGTTCGGTGGGGAGTGTCCCCATGGGGAGCGTCGCTGCGGCGTGTGTCCCAGCGGCGCGAGAACCTCGTCGGCCCAACGCGAGCAGGGAGGCCCGCAGCCGGGTCGCCTCCGCGACGGTGAGAAACGCCAGCGGCGCCTCGGTCTTGTCCGAGCCCACGACCTCGAGGCGCAGCTCAGCGAGGCCGCAGAGCCGGGCAAGCAACGGCCGCACCAGCTCGACCGACTGCAGTCTTTCGAGCGGAATAGCACGGGTACGCCGCCACACGAGCCCCTCGTGCACCCGCAACTCGCGACCCACCACCTGATAGCCGGTGACCAGCCACATCACCACCGAACCGGCGAGCGCCGCCACGATCACGCCGGCCAGCGCGATGAGCCACCCGCGTGTGCCCAGATCGCGATAGCCCTGCCAGGAGACGGCCGCCACGGCCACGGTGACCAGCTTCACACCACGCAGCAGCGGGGTGAACGGGTGCAGGCGTCGACGGGTCGCGTCGCCTGCGGCGTCGGCGGCCGGAACGACGGCGATTGTCCCACCGGTGCCCACCTCGCTGGCTTTGCCGGTGCTCTCCGTGTCGGTCGCCGGAACCGTCGTCACAAGCCCTCCGCCCGCGCCTCGCCCAACGCGGTCAACCGGTCACGCAGGCGCGCCGCCTCGGCGGGGACCAGACCCGGAATGCGTGCGTCACTGGCCGCCGCGGCGGTGTGCAACTGCACCGTGGCGAGGCCGAACAGACGCTCCACCGGGCCGACGGTGACATCGACGAACTGCATTCGCCCATAGGGAACGATCGACAGTCTGCGGTTGAGTCGACCATGCCTCACCAGCAGGTCGTCGGCCCGTTCCGCATAACCCCACGCCCGCACCGTTCGAGGCAGCAGCGCGAGCCGCACGACCGAACCCACCAACACGATCGCGGCGACCAGCCAGGCCAGCATGGCATGAAAGATCAACCAGCCTGCGACGCACAACGCCGTGAGCACTGCGAACAGACCGAGGAGCGTCAGCGCCTCGACCCAAACCAACCGGGGGGAGACCCGACGCCACCGCACATCGGCGGGCCACGTGGTGAAGACCGTCACCCGACCAGCTTAGGCCGCACCTCTCGGAGTAGACATGAGTCGTGACATATGACGCGGTGCTGCTCGTCTCCTTCGGGGGGCCCGAGGGTCCCGACGACGTCATGCCGTTCCTGCGCACAGTCGTGCGAGGCCGGGGGATTCCCGACGAGCGGCTCGCCGTCGTCGCCGAGCATTACCAGCATTTCGGCGGGGTCTCGCCGATCAACCAGCAATGCCGTGACCTGCTGGCCGCGCTGCGCGGCTCGCCCGACCGGATCGATTTGCCTCTATATTGGGGCAATCGGAACTGGCATCCCTGTCTGGTCGACACGCTGGCCCGAATGCGCGACGACGGGGTCAGGCGGGCGCTCGCCTTCGTGACCAGCCCGTTCGGAGGCGCCTCATCCTGTCGTCAATATCTCGACGACATCGCCTCCGCCCGAGCCGAACTCGGCTCGGGCGCACCCGTCGTCGACAAGATCCGGCACTACCACGATCATCCAGGCTATGTGGGGCCGCACGCCGACGCGGTGCGCGCTGGCCTCGAGCGACTCTCCGATGTGGACCATGACGCGGTGCGAGTGGTCTTCACCGCGCACTCGATCCCGGTCGCCGCGCAGCGGGCCAGCGGTCCAACCGGGGAACGGTATGTGTCCCAGTTGGCCGAGACCGCCCGACTGGTCGCCGACGCGGCGGGAGTCGGCGATCAGTATGACCTGGTGTGGCAGTCCAGGTCTGGGTCGCCGCACCAACCGTGGCTGGAACCCGACGTCAACGACCACCTGCGCGATATCGCGACACGGGGGACCGAGGCTGTGGTGGTGAGCCCGATCGGATTCGTCAGCGACCATATGGAGGTCGTGTGGGACCTCGACGTCGAAGGCGCCGCGACGGCGCACGCGGTCGGTCTGCGTTATGTGCGCGCGGCGACACCCGGCACCGATCCCCGGTTCGTCTCGATGGTATGGGACCTGGTTCGCGAACGCCTATGCGTCGACCCGACCTCACCCGCCGCGTCCAGCCCCCGCATCATGCCTGATGAGGCGCACATTGACCGCCGGCGCGCAGCGCTCGGTTCGCTGCCGCATTGGCACACGTGCCCTTCCACCTGTTGTGAGCCTCGCTGACTCGGCCGAACGTCGTGAATGTGGGTTTTGTGACTCCTATTTTGGCGCACGTGACTCCTGAGTCGATCTTCGTGAGGATTGTGGAAGTTATCGTGGCCGTGGCGCACTCTGTAGCGTGCCGAGATTGACACGCTAACGGTCACGTTGTGCTGCTCCATCGAAGTGGCCTCGATCGCGCCCTCTACGGCGCCTTCGACTTTGGTAGGGCGGCGCTCTGTGCGCGGCGATACGCGTGGTGTTCGTTTCGCTGCCGCATTCGCGCAGCGGAGTGGCGTGCCAGAACGGCGAACCAGTCCGTGAACTGGCGAACGTGGCCTCTGATTTGGCGCGCGTGACTCGTGATTTGGCGCATATCGCGGCTGAGCCGATCTTCGTGAGGATTGTGGAAGTTATCGTGGCCGTGGCGCACTCTATAGCGTGCCGAGATTGACACGTTAACGGTCACGTTATGTCGCATCGGGGATCTGCGCAGGTGTTCGGGCGGCCGTTCCAGCCGCCGCGTCGCAGCACCTCGATCACCTGTCGAGCCACCCGGCACGGGCCATCGATGACATCCCCGTATCCAAAGCGCAGCACCCGTTCGCCAGCGACCACAGCGGAGTTGTCGCGTCGATTGTCCCGCCGTCGAGTGTCGTCGGGGTGTGCGATCTGCCCGTCGAGCTCCACAATGATCGCATAACCCGAATAGGCAACATCGTCGTAATAAATGCCACCGGGACGCTGGCGTCGGTTCTGGCGCAGCCCGACTGGCAGGCCGTGTGCGCGTTCGACGAATTGCAGATAGGCCAACTCCAAGGCGGAGTGGCAACCGGCTTCGATGTCGGTGAGCAGAGCGTGGAGCATCGATCTCCACCGCAGTCGGCTCCGTCGACGAGCCGCATCCGCCAACCTCGCTGGCGTGGTCACGCGAGCGGCGACGGCCTTCGCGAGCCAGTCTACGACAGCGTCGGCGGTGCGGGCCGTGTCGACAAGATCGATGATTGTCTCCTCGATTCTGGTCTGAGGCGGCGTGAGCGCCGGGTGGCGCGACTGGTGAGCCAGCCGCGACCGATGCACCACGAGACCCGGTGTGGCGACCCGACGACGATTGGACGGCACAGTGACATGGATCGGTGCGGATGGTTTGTCGGTCAGCCCGGCCAGCTCGGCCGCCGTGTTGTGGCTGAGCATCGCTCCGTCACCAGCGTGCAACACCGCCGCCCACAGTCGACTCATTCGTGGGACAGGCCCGCTGAACGTGGCGAACACGGCGCCGAACAGCCGTTGCCAGTCACCACCGCCGACGCGGTTTGCGATGGCCGATCTGGTGAATCCAGCCTTCAGCGCCTGCGCGCGGCTGATCACGCCCGCTTGGGCGTGAAGGATTTCTCGCACGTCGGCATGGTCTCAACAGGCGTCGCGCCCGACGATGGTCGCGAGAGGGTCTGTGGACAACCAACCGGCCTGTGGACAACCAAGGTGAAACACGCAGCCGGTGAAACACGCAGCCGGGCGCCAATCAGCCCGAACAACCGCCGAAAGTCAGGGCTCCAGTGGGGCGTTGCACGCGGCGACGAGGGCGCGGCGGCAGGCTTCGGTGAGGGGCTTGAGTGCGAGGTGGCGCTGCTGTGCCTCGTAGCCGTTGATTGCTCCTCCTGGAGCGACCTCGGCGGCGAGGGCGAGCACCCGGTCGAGCACGATGGCGCGGGAGAAGAGCCGTCGTGCGCGGGGGGAGAAGCCGGGCGGCAGGCACGGCCCGTTGTCGGGGCGGCGCAGCGCGGCGATCGCGCTGGCGAGGTCGGGGCGCCAAGCCGCGACGTCGAGTCGGGTGAGTGTGATGGTGGCTTCGGCCATGGCGGCGGAGAGGTCCGATTCGGCTTGGGCCGGGCTGAGGTCGGGCTCGCCGCGGTGGGCGGTGGGGAGTGAGTGGGTGTGCCAGATGACGATCTCGAACGTGTCTCCCGATCCGGAGGTGTGACTGCGCACGTGCGGCACGAGCCCGAGTTCGCCACCGATCATCGCCTCGCCAACGGCGAGGGCCTCGTCGGTGAACGGCCCAGGGCCAGGCAAGCCACGTGGGTCGCCGGGCACTGGCAGCACGAGTCGGATCTCGTCGGGGTGCAGCCGGGACAGGGTCCGGACGGCGTGCCTCAGCGGCGTCTCGTCCCACGGGTCGGGTGAGCCTGCGACGAGGTGTTCCTCGCCGCCTTCGGTCTCGTCGACGACATCGTCATAGGAGACGGTGCCGGCGCGCCACGCGCGGGCCCAGGTGACCAGGCGCGCGGAGCGGCGTGTTGCCGCGGTCACGGTCCGTGCGGAGGACATGGAGGCAAGACTACGACCTGCGTGGGCGTTGTGTCCTGCCCGGAAGGCAGTTGTCGCCGCAGCGTCGTGGAAATCGTTCACAGACACGACATCATCCGTACGCCGAAGGCAGCGCGCGGTCTGCCGAAGGCAGCGCAGTCTGGGGGAGGGGGAGCGCGGCCTTACTGGACTGGGCGTGTCACGATCGTGGTGTGTCCCTCATCTGGTTGCTGGCCGGCATCGTGCTCGGCATCGCGGAGCTCTTCACTCTCGACTTCGTCTTGATCATGTTCGCGGGCGGGTGTTTCGCCGCCTCCGCGACCGCGTTGGCCGCCCCGATTCCCGTGCAGGTGGTCGCTTTCGCCGTGGTGTCGACCCTGGGTGTCATCACATTGAGACCGGCGATCAAGCGCCGGTTGCACCGCAACGCCGAGCCGGCGACGCTGGGCGTCGACGCGTTGGTCAACGCCTCGGCGACGGTGGTCGAGCCGGTCGGCGACGACGGCGGTCTTGTCAAGATCGGCGGGGAACTGTGGCGGGCGCGGCCGGTCGACCGAGGCCAGACCTGCGCCGTGGGCGCGCGGGTCGTCGTGGTGGGCGTCGATGGCGCCACCGCATTGGTCCGACACGAATAACTATATAAGGGGAGAGATATGAATGGATTACAAGCAATCGTCTGGCTGATCATCGCCTTCTTCGCACTGTTCATCGTGATCACACTGGCGCGGGCCGTGCGAGTGGTGCCCCAACAGCGCATGGACGTGGTGGAGCGGCTCGGCCGCTATCACCGGACGTTGAATCCGGGGCTCAGCCTGCTGATGCCCTTCCTCGACGCCGTGCGCTCCAAGGTGGACATGCGTGAACAGGTGGTCAGCTTTCCCCCGCAACCGGTGATCACCTCGGACAACCTCGTCGTATCCATCGACACGGTTCTCTACTTCAAGGTCGTTGACCCGGTACGGGCAACCTATGAGATCGCCAACTTCCTGCAGGCGATCGAGCAGCTGACCGTGACCACGCTGCGAAACGTCATCGGTTCGCTCGACCTGGAGAAGGCCCTCACCAGCCGCGAGGAGATCAACCGGCACCTCTCCGGGGTGCTCGACGAGACCACCGGACGCTGGGGCATCAAGGTCACCCGGGTCGAGATCAAAGCGATCGAGCCGCCCCCGAGCATCCGCGACTCGATGGAGAAGCAGATGCGGGCCGAGCGGGATCGGCGCGCGGCGATTCTCAACGCCGAGGGGCACAAACAGTCACAGATCCTCACCGCCGAGGGCGAGAAGCAGGCGGCCGTGCTGCGCGCCGACGGCGACCGGCAGGCCCGCATTCTGCAGGCCGAGGGACAGGCGAAGGCGATCCGGACCGTGTTCGACGCGATCCACACCTCCAACCCCGACTCCAAGGTGCTCGCCTATCAATATCTGCAGGCGCTGCCGCAGATCGCCGCCGGCCCCTCCAACAAGATCTGGATCGTGCCGGTGGAGTTGACCAAGGCGCTCGAAGGCATCGGTGGCGCGCTCGGTGGACTCACCCTCGGAACCGACGCGGGTTCTCCCGCGCCGCCGATCGTCGAGCCCGAGCTGGCCGCTGAGGCACACGCCGCAGCGCAGGCGGCCGCGGCTGAGGCGGCACGCGCCGCAGCCGTCGCGCAGGCCGGGGCGCCGCTGCCGGCCACCGAGCCGGCCACCGAGCAGATCGTCGTGCCGGCTCAACCGTCGGCCACCCCTGCCTCAACGGCCGACGAGGCGCCGCGCGGCTGACAACCCCGCGGCTGACAACCCCCACGCGGCCCACGTGAGCGAGAAAAACCGCGAAGTACGGCATATCGCGCCCCAGCCCCTGCCACGATCGTGGTGGGTGCTGGGGCGCCGCAGCGGGACCAGCGGAACGGCTCACGGGGGCGGAAAATGGCACGGGGGCACAAGAAGACATCTCCGAACCGGCTGCTGGCCGGAGTGGAAGCGACCCAGCCGGAGACCGGGGTCGCCACCCTCTCCGACTCTGACCCTGATCAGCCACCCCGACCCGAATCCGGGCCAGACACCCGCATCGAGCCCGACGCGGACGGGGCTCCCGAACCCACCTTCACCCACAGTCGCGCGGGCAGCGAAACGCCCCATCGGCACCGCGACCACCACCAGCCCGAACCGGTCGACTCGGTCGACCAACACACGTCCGACATCGACTACGCCGAATTTCGGGCCGGCGACCACCACCACGTCACCACCACCCGAGCCCAAGCCCAAGCCGAGCAGACCACCGTGCTGCCTGCGGTCGCGCCGCCCCAACCGGGTCAGCTCAGCTTCGCCGCGTTCGCCAACGGGACTCCCGCAGGAGTCGGGGTCAGCGGTGCCGCGATTCCCGTGGCCGGCATCGGCGGGTTCGCCTTTCAGGTCGGCACCGTGCGACGGGTCATCGGCGACCCCGGGTGGGGGCGGGTCATGCGCCGCTTCTCCCGGGCGGCCATCTGGGCGCTGCCTTTCGGCGCCGCATGCGTGGCGGTGACCGGCATGTGGGGCTGGCCAACGGCCACCTCCGTCGTCGCCGCCGCGTGGCCCGCGTCGTGGCTGCTCGTCAACCTGCTCGGCCTCGTGCTCACCGTCATCGGCATCATCGGGCTCACCGCGCTGCTCGCCGCCACCACCGCCCGCCGCTGGGCCTTCACCGCGCTCGTGTCGATGCTGCTCGGGGCGATCGCCCTCGCGCCCGTGCTCGGTCTCATCGGCGTCGCCCGACCCGCGGTCGCCCGGCTGCGCCCCCACATCGGGGCCGAGGCAGCCAACTACCTGGAGGATCACTTCTTTCACAGCACGGTCGGGTTCTCCCTCGCCGCCGGCGGCCTGCTGTTCATCGCGATCTCATGGATCTGCCTCGCGTGCGCGGTCCTCTCCTGCGGCGTGCTCAACCGCACCGACGGCTATCTGCTGATCTCCGCCGTGACCCTCGCGGTCGGCGGGGCCTATCTGGGCTGGCAGTTCCTGCTCGTCCTCGGCGCACTGGTCGCGCTCGCCTGCGGCATGGACCTGTCCTGGACCGCCGCCAAACTCAAGCCGGACGGCACCTCTCCCGACGACGGCGTCTGATCGCGGCCTCGCCCATGCCCGTGGCCTGTCGTGGCGGCGACCATGCCGGCAGCGTCGTGGCTGCGCGCCGGTCCGCAGGCCGGACCCGCGACCGCGCGACGAGCCGCCGGCGGCGACAATCACCTCTGTGGCGGACCCCGAACTGATCACCGATCCCGACGACCCCCGCGTCGCGGACTATCGCGCACTCACCGACCTGCAGCTGCGGGTGCGCTCCGAGGAACCCCTCGGCGTGTTCATCGCCGAGGGTGAACTCGTGCTGCGACGGGCGGTGCGCGCCGGCTATGCGGCGAGGTCGATCCTCGTCGACGAAAAACGCGTCAACCAACTCGGCGACCTCGACACCGGCGACGCCCCACGCTATGCCGCCGCGCCCGCGGTGCTGCAACAACTCACCGGCTTTCACGTGCACCGCGGCGTGCTCGCGTCATTTCACCGGCGACCGTTGCCTGACGCGTCGACCGTGCTCGCCGCCGCCCGACGCGTGGCGATTCTCGAGGACGTGAACAACCACACCAACATCGGCGCCGTCTTCCGGGGCGCGGCCGCGCTCGGCGTCGACGCTGTGCTGCTGTCGCCCTCGTGCGCCGACCCGCTTTATCGCCGAAGCGTGCGGGTGAGCATGGGAGAGGTCTTCGCCGTGCCCTACGCGAAGCTGAACCCCTGGCCCGACGCTCTCGACCTCGTCCGCGCCGCCGGGTTCCGGGTGGTGGCACTCACCCCCGCCGACGACGCGCTCGCCATCAACGACCTCGACGCCGCGACCCGGTCACGCGCCGCGCTCCTGCTGGGCGCCGAAGGCGCCGGGCTCACCCCGGCGGCGATGCGGGCCGCCGACACACGCGTCGTGATCCCGATGCGTCGCGGCGTCGACTCGCTCAACATCGCCGCCGCGGCGGCCGTCGCATTCTGGGAGCTGGGACGCGACGACCCCCGCTGATGGGCGCGCCGGGCCGTCGCCGCAGACCCTCGACCCGTACGGGCGATGGTTGTGTCAACGAACCGGCGGCTCGACCCCCCGTCGCCCGGCAAAGTAGTCGGCCATCGCCAGGGTATGCGTGGGGAACGCGAGCTCGCTGGCCTCGGCGAGGACCTTCACCTCGGTCACCTCCGGATTGTCCACGGGGACCGGCACCTCATCGGGGTGCAGTCGCGGCACCAACCCGAAGATGAGCAACGACCGTCCGCGATAGGAGCTATGCACGTCGAACAGGCGCACCTCCTCGGGGGCGGACCGCACGCCGGTCTCTTCCCACAACTCGCGAGCGGCCGCCTCCTGCCACGACTCGCCGGTCTCGATGAAACCACCCGGCAACGCGAGCTCGCCCCGAAACGGTTCGATGCCCCGTCGCACCACCAACAGCCCATCGCGGCCACCCGGGTGGGCGACGGGCACGAGCACCACCGCGACCGGCAACGGATTGCTCCACGTCGTCTCACCGCAGGTGGCGCAGGTGCGCGGCCACGTGTGTGTATCGGGATAGCGGCCGCCGCAGAACGAACAGTGGTCATGTTGCATCGTTCGACGTTACCGTGGGCGTCCACCCCACGCTGTCGCGGTTGTCGGCCCGCCGGGTTACTCTCAGCGCCGAGGAGCGACGTCACGTCGATTGTCATCGGATCGAGGCGGGTGTGAGCTGAACATCGCGGGTCTGGTCCTGGCCGCTGGCGGTGGACCACGTTATGGCGGGCCGTTGGCATTGGTCGATGTCGAGGGCGTGACGTCGGTCGCCCACACCGTCGCCACGGCCCGCGCCGCTGGCTGCGATCCCGTGCTGGTCGTGCTTGGCGCCGAGGCCGACCGGGTGCGCGCGGCGATCGACGTCGGCGACTGCGTGTTGGTCGACAATCCCGGCTGGAAGAGCGGGGTCGGCTCGTCGTTGCGGGCGGGCCTCGAGGCGCTCGCCGCGACCGACGCCGCGGCGGTGGTGGTGTTGCCGGCCGACACTCCGGGCGTCACCGCAGCGGCGGTGCGCGTCGTCGTCGATGGTGCGGGGCCGGACAGCCTCGTGACGGCCACCTATGAGCAGCGGCGTGGGCACCCGGTGTTATTGGGTCGCGAGCACTGGGCGGGCGTTGCGATGCTCGCCAGCGGAGACGTCGGGTCCCGGGCCTATCTGGCCGCGCGGTCCGCGACCGTGCGGGCGGTGCCCTGTGACGGTCTCGCCGATGACACACCCATCGCCTGATCGCTGAGGCCCCACGCCTCAGTCGAGGTCGAGCAGGGCGGCGGCGTTGTGCCAGCACGCGGCGCGCAGCCAGTCGTCGCCGAGGTCGAGTCCGGCGAGTCCGGCGAGCTGTTCCGCATAGGGATAGGGCAGGTCGGGGAAGTCGCTGCCGTGCAGCACCTTGCCGGCGAGCCCCAGGTCGCGCAGGCGGGGCAGCAGGACCCGGGGAAAGGGCGACCGCGACTCGGTGAACGAGGTGAACGCCATCGTGGTGTCCAGGCAGACCCGGTCGTGGCGTTCGGCGAGCTCGAGGAACCGTCCGTGGTCGGGGGCACCGAGATGTGTGACGATGGCGGTGAGGGTGGGGTGGCGGCGCAACAGGGCGGCGAATGGCTCCGGGCCGGTGTGGCGACCCGGGGTGGGGCCTGATCCGGCGTGGATCACGACCGGCACCGCCGCGTCGGCGAGCACCGCCCAGACGGCGTCGAGCAGGGAGTGGGTGAGGGGAAAATCCCCGGCCTGTACGTGCACCGTGAACACTCGCGCACCGGCGTCGAGCGCCGCGCGGACATATCGGTTGACTCCGGGCTCGGGATAGAAGGTGGCACTCGGCAGACAGCCGGGGGTCCGGGTCGCGAAGTCGAGCGTCCACGCGTTGAGGTCGGCGGCTATGCCGGGTTGGTCGGCGTTGGCGAGCGCGGTGAACGTTCGCACACCGAGCGCCGCGCAGGTGGTCGGTGCGGTCCTCATCGGACCATCGGTAGATGGTCGGCCAGGGTCGACCGGCGAGCGGCCCTTGGCCGTCGACGTGTGCCCACACCCGGCGGAGCACGCGTGGTGGGAGAAAGTGGACATGCAGGTCGGCGAGGCCGGGTAGGCCGAGGCCCCGCCAGAAGGCGGGGACCTCGCTGTCACTCACCGGAATGTCGATCAACGCAAGTCGAACTTCTCCAACAGTGCCGGGCCGACGAGTCCGGCGGCGGCGGCGATGCTTATCACGGTGAACAAGGTGCGGAGCACCACGACCTCGACTTTACCGCCGACCTTGACGGCCAGCGCGTTCGGAATGCCGATCATGCGCCACATGCGTTTGCCGGTTGGGATCGGCCAGAGGATCGGAATTCCCGCACTGGTGACGATGTCGCCCATAAGGTGCGCGAAGCAGCCGACCCCGACTGCGACGCCGAGCATGGGATAGCCCCGATCGGGGGGCAGGTAGAGATAGGTGCCGTAGGCGGCGGCTCCGGAGACAAGGGTGATCAACACCCAACCGGCGCGGTCGGCCCAGGTGTCGAACAGTCCCCGCAACGCGAGGCCGAGCATGACGAAGAGGATGCCCATGACGGTCCACTTGCCACCCTGCACGCAGCCCCACGTCGTGAGCCAGCCGACCCCAACCGTGAACGGCAGCGTGTGGGTGAAGGTGCGGTGGCCGTTTTCCCGGTCAGGGTCGCGGGAGAGTCGGGTCGCGTGATAGACGCCGAGGGATATCTTCTCCACGACCTCGGCGAGGAAGAGTGAGACCCGGCCGAAGGTACGAGCGACGGTCGCCCCGCCCTGGCCGGTCGTGACCTTTCCGGACATGTCTAGATCGGGTAGGAGTGCCCCGCCCGCGCAGACCGCGGTGCCGACCGCGATCTCGAGCGGGGTTTGGTGATATTGATCGAAATAGCTTAGTGCCCACGATCCGGCGAGCCATGCGGCCGCCCCGGAGAGTGCGTGCGATGGGCCCATCATCGGCCGTCGATCCCCTTCCCACAGTGGTGAGCGTCGAGTGTGGCCAATGGGGGGAGCGCAGGCGAGCACCATGCGGAAAGGTCTGGCCGTGTCGTTGTCATTTATCCGAAATGTCCACCGGAATGGCTCGATCACGTGTTCCTATCTGGACAAGCCGGACTCGATCGGCGTACAAATCGATGTATTGACTGGTTTCGCTTGATGGCGGTAACCTTCGCGCTGGCCTACGCGGCATCGCGCCGCGCAACCAACGAGAAGAGGAGCTGCATGAAGGACGTCAGTGCGTTCTGGCGCCGACGCGTCGTCGGTCCGGGAGCGGTCGTCATCGCCGCCGCCGTCATCTCCGCATTCGCGGCCGCGTCACCAGCGGCGGCGGCGCAGGGTACGATTCTCGGCACGAGCAACCCGACCGCCATCGCCGACAGCTACATCGTGGTCTTCAAGGACACCGCCGTCACGGCCGGCGTGCAGTCGCTGACCGCGACGTCTGGCCACGACCTATGGAGCCACGGTCGAACACACCTATTCACACACGCTGCGCGGCTTCGCCGGCACGATGAGCGCCGCGGCCGCGCGCAAGCTCGCGGCCCTGCCCGAGGTGGCCTACGTCGAGCAGAACGGTGCGGTGCACGCCCAGGCCACGCAGCTGAACCCGCCGTCGTGGGGCCTGGACCGCATCGACCAGCGCAACCTGCCGCTGGACAACAGCTACACCTATGCCACGACGGCGTCCAACGTGCGCGCCTACGTCATCGACACCGGCATCCGCGTCACGCACACCGACCTTCGGCGGTCGCGCGGTCTGGGGCACCAACACCACCGGTGACGGCAACAACACCGACTGCAACGGCCACGGCACCCACGTCGCCGGCACCATCGGCGGCTCGCAATACGGCGTGGCCAAGGGCGTCGCGTTGACCGCCGTCAAGGTGCTCAACTGCCAGGGCTCCGGCAGCTTCGCCGGGGTGGCCGCGGGCATCGACTGGGTGGCCGGCAACCACGCCGCCGGCGCGCCGGCGGTGGCCAACATGAGCCTCGGCGGCTCCGGCGCCAACGCGACCGTCGAGACCGCGGTGCGCAACGCGATCGCCGACGGCGTCGTCTTCGCCATCGCGGCCGGCAACAGCAACAGCGACGCCTGCAACTTCACGCCGGCGCGGGTCGCCGAGGCGATCACCGTCAACGCGAGCACCCGCACCGACGCCCGCGCGTCGTTCTCCAACTTCGGCACCTGCACCGACATCTTCGCCCCCGGCGAGGGCATCGTCTCGTCGTGGAACACCAGCGACACCGCGACCTCGAGCCTCAGCGGCACGTCGATGGCCACCCCGCACGTGGCCGGCGGCGCCGCGCTCATCCTCGCGCGGCAACCCTGGGCTGACCCCGGCTCAGGTCGCGAACACGATGTTCGCCAACGCCACCCTCAACAAGATCACCAATCCGGGGACGGGGTCGCCCAACCGGTTGCTCTTCACCGGCGTCACCGTGTCTCCGGGGCCGGTCAACTTCAACCGCTACCGCTCCAGCAACGACCATGTCAGCGCGCGCAGCGCGCCCAGCACGGCCTATCAGTTCGAGGCCACCCTCGGGCGAGTGCAGACCACCCAGGTCGCCGGCACCCGCCCGCTCTATCAGTGCCGGGTCGGCGGCTGGGACTACATGACCTCGCTGAGCTCGACCTGTGAGGGACAGACCGTCGTCGGGACCATCGGCTACATCTATTCGGCACCGCCGGCCGCCGCGAACATCGCGTTGCGTCGGTGCCGTGTCGGCGCCGAACACTTCGACTCGGTCACGACCAACTGCGAGGGTCAGATCGTCGAGGGAATCCTCGGCTACCTGCTCCGCTGACCTCCTCACCTCTAGGAGTGGCCCGGGTCGCCTCCGCTTCGGAGCCGACCCGGGCCACTCCGGTCTTTCTGCTCAGGGCACCGGCGCCACGTCTCGCGGCAGCACGGTGCCCTCAGCGGTGGTGGCAACGGCTCCGACCGACGGATAGAGCCGCGTCACGAGATCGCCGGTGACCACCTCGCCGGGCACCCCGTCGGCCACCAGTCGGCCGTCGCGTCCCAGGGCGAGCACTCGGTCGCAGAACCACAGCACGTGATTGGGTTCGTGTGTGCAGACCAGGATCGTGCGGCCCGCTCGGGCCAGATCGCGCACCGTGCGCCACACCCACATCTGGTTGCCGAAGTCGAGACTCGCGGTCGGCTCGTCGAGCAGCAGCACGTTGCAGTCCTGGGCCAGGGCGCGGGCGATGAGGACGAGTTGGCGTTGACCGCCGCTGAGCGTGTGATAGAGACGGTCGCGTTCCTCGGCGAGGCCGACCTGTTCGAGAACCCGTTCGCACACCTCGACGTCGCCGCGACGAGGACCGAACACGCCGCCCAGATGCGGTGTTCGACCCATGAGGACCATGTCGAAGACGGTGAACGGAAACGGATTGCTGTGATGTTGGGGGACGTAGGACACGCGCCGCGCCACCTCGGCGGGGCGCAGCCGGCGCAGGTCCGTGCCGTCGAGAGTCACCGAACCACCGTGGCGCAGGTGCCCGAGGACGCACCGATAGAGCGTCGATTTGCCGGTGCCGTTGGGCCCGAACAACGCGCAGAGCTCGCCCGCGCGCAGCTCGAAGTCGATCCCGTCGAGCACGGTGTGCTGACCATAGGCGAAGGTCAGTCCGCAGACCTCAAGGCTCATGAGCGCGCTCCGAGAAAGCTGGCCCGGGTGCGCAACAGATAGATGAGATAGGGCGCGCCGAGGATCGAGGTGATGATGCTGATCGGCACCTCACCCGTGTGGATGGTGCGTGCGATGTCGTCGCAGGCCATCACGAAGACCGCGCCGAGCGTGGCGGACAACGGAATGACGAACCGGTGGTCGGGCCCGACCAGCAGCCTGGCCGCGTGCGGCACCAGCAGCCCCACCCACGCGATGATCCCCGAGACCGAGACCGCCAGGGCCGTCAGGGCGGTGGCGAGAACGATCACCCAGCGCCGCACCGGCTCCGGATCGACCCCGAGTGCTCTCGCCTCGTCGTCGCCGAGACTGAGAATGTTGAGCCGCCAGCCGAATCGCCACAGCATGAGGCAGCCCAGGACCGAGGCCGGCACCACGACCGCCACGTCGGCCCAGGTGGCGCGATAGAACCCGCCCATGATCCAGAAGACCAGGCGGCGCAGCTGTTCGTCGGTCCCGACGTATTGGAACAGGGAGAAGACCGCGGAGAAGAACGACCCGACCACGACACCGGCGAGGATCAAGGTCACGGTGGGGCGTTCGCCTCTCACCGCCGAGAGCGTATAGGTGAGCCACACCGCGACCATGCCGAAGACGAAGGCCATGAGCTGCATCGACAGCGGCACCTCGACCATCACCGCGAGGCCGGCACCGAAAGCGGCGCCGGCCGAGACCCCGAGAATGAACGGCTCGACGAGCGGGTTGCGGAAGGTGCCCTGATAGGCCGCTCCGCTGCAGGCCAGAGCGGCGCCGACCGCTCCGGCGAGCAGCGCCCGGGTCAGGCGCATGTCCCAGACCACCGAGGCGTTGATGCCCCCGACGGGAACGGTCAGGCCGACCTTGCCCGCGATGACGGCGGCGACGTCGTCGATCGGGATGACATAGGCGCCGACCACGACGGAGATGACGGTGACCACGACCGCGAGCATCGAGGTGACCGCCAGCCACACGAGCGGCCGGCGGGTCCGCCCGGCGGGGATCTCCCGTGTCGATGGCGGGGCGGAGTGGTTCGTCGCGCAGGGGCCGTCCCCCCGCGCGTCACGGCGCAGGGGGACGGGGTGTGAGGATGGGGAGGTCATTTGACTTCCAGGTCTCCGGTGTATTTCTGCGCCTCGATGGCGGCCTTCGCGTGCGCCTCGTCGAGGCCGTAGACCTCCTGATAGAAGCGAAGTTCTTCGCTGGCGATATCGATGTCGGCGAACTGTTCCGGATAGGCCAGTTTGGCGATCTTCAGCACGGCGATGGGGGTCTCGATCGTCGCTCGCCATTCGTCATAGCCGAGGGCGACGAGTCGTCTGCTCTGGATCACCGGCATGGTGGCGAGGTTGGCCCAGTTAAGCCCGGCGTGCTTGCCACCATAGATGTGCGCGAGGTCGAGATAACCCTCATGCCCGGCCACGACCATCGCGTCGGGCTTGAGCGCGAGCAGCTTCTCCTCGGAGATCGTGATGAAGGTCCCCGGGCCGGCGACGTTGCGGGCCCGAACCACCTCGGTCAACAGATAGGACTGGATGCTCTTGGTGCCCATCACGTTGTTGATGGTGGCGAAATACGCCATCGGCGTCCGCTTGTCTTCGGGGATGCCGGCGGTTCGGGTGGTGACCTTGGCCAGCCCCGCGTTGAGGCGGTCGACGAGCGTCTTTGCCTCGGCCCGCTTGCCGAAGACCTCGCCGGCGATGGTGATGTGTTCCCACGCTGTCTTGATGTTGGGATTGTCGAAGTTGGACGGTGAGAGGAGGACGATCACCGGCACGCCGAGTGACTCGATCTTGTCGATGACCTCCTGGTGCATCGTGCGGTTCTCCTGGCTGGCGACCCACGCCTCGAGGAAGACCACATCGGGGCGCAGCGCCGCGAGGCGTTCATAGTTCACACCGCTCCACGCGGAGCCGAGCGCCTCGGCCTTGTCGATGCTTTCGACGATCTTCGCCCGATAGCCCATCTTCTTGGTGGCCGTGTCGACACCGACGAGGGCCGACTCCACTCCGAAGATCTTCATGGCCTTCGTGATGAGGCCCTCCCACTCCAGCACCACGACTCGGCGCGGATTGACGGGAACGCTCACCGTGCGACCCCAGTGATCGGTGATCGAGACCGGGGCCGAGGTCGCGTTGGACGCGGGGTCGGGTGTGGAGGAGCAGCCGGACATCCCGGCGACGGACGCCAGCAGCACAGCGACAACGCCGGCCACGAGTCCCATGGGGCGGGAGCGTCGGCGGGCGGGGAAAGGGGTGTTCATGCGGACCTTTCGCAGAGCGGGTGGATGGGTGAGTGGGGAGGATCAGGGAAATCAGGGGACCCGCAGCTCTTCGGGCTGGGCGCCGGCGCTTTCCCCGGGGAGACGCCGGCTCGGAGCGAGCGCCCCGGGCCACGCGGCGACCGCGGCGGCGACCGCCGCGGCGACCGCGCAGACCCCGAACCCGCCCAGGGCACCGGTCGGGCCGTCGACGACCGCACCCGTGACCGCCGAGCCGAGCGCGGCCATCGACAAGTTGATCGTGGTCAGCCACGTGTACGCCTCGGTCAACATCGACGCGGGCGCGATGTGGGCCATGAGGTTGGCCTGCACGGTCATGGTCGGCGCGATGACCGCGCCGCTGACCAACGCGACGACGCCGAGCGCGAGGCTGTTGGGAGACAAAGCCCACGCCGCGTAACCCACGGCCAGCCCGCCGAGCAGCCACGTCAGTTGCCGGGTCAACGGGGTTCGCCAGGTTCGCGTGCCATACCAGAACCCGGCCGCCGCGCTGCCGAGGCTCCACACCGCGATGAGCACGCCGGTCACGGCCTCCGCCCGCAGGCCGTCGTGTGTCGCCGTGAACGCGGCGACCGCGACGGGCGAGGCGCCGAAGGAGAAAGCCACACCGGCCGCGCACGCCAACAACGCCGGCATCCGGGGCGCGAGAAGCGGTCCCAGGCCTCGGGTCACGACGGCGGTCCGAACGTGGGGTGCACGCATGACGGCACCCCGGGCGAGCAGAACCGTTCCGCCGGCGGCGCACAACGCGGCCAGCGCGATGGCCGCGCCCGGCCCAGCGACCCCGGCGCTGGAGCCGGTCAGCGCGGCCAGGGGACCGGCCAGCAGCATCGCCGCCGACAGCAGCAGCGGACCGATGACGAAGACCAGCTCAAACAACGTCGACTCGGCCGCCATCGCCGCACCGCGTACCCCCTCGTGTCCGGTCTTGTCCCCGGTGAGGACTGTCCACGCCGCGCGCAGTGCGGGGCTCGTCGGCGGAAAGGCGGCACCGGCCAGCGCGGCCAGAGTGCACAACACCGGCACCGGCTGCCGGGTCACCGTCGCGACAAGCAACAACAGTTGTACGCCCGCGTAGGCGGAGCCGAACAGCGGCAGCACCCGCCCCGCGCCGAAGCGGTCGGCGAGCCGACCGCCCACCGGGGCGGCCACCGCCGTCGCCAGCGACGTCGAGGCCGCCACGAGGGCCGCGATCGCGAACGAACCGGTCGTGTGGCGCACCAGCAGAATCCAGGCGAGCACGGTCACGCCCTGGCCGAGTCGGGCGACGACACCTCCGACGAGCAGCCGGGGCGCCCCCGGCACGCGCCACAGCGACGCATATGGCGAACGCGGAGCCGCCGGATTCATGCCCGCACCCCGACCAGCGTCGACGGCTCCTGAGCCGACCCGGTGGCGGGTTCGACGTCATAGAAACCGTGGCCATCCAACCAACCCACAGTCGCCAGATCGCGTTGCACCACGTCGGGGCTCGGATGCGCGAGCACGACCATCATCGGTTCGGTGGTGTCGTTGATGGTCAGCGGCAACCGTTCGCCGGGCTGCACGCCGATCTGGATCTCGTGCAGGCTCTCCAACTCACGCACCTGGTCGAGCCGCGGATAGCCGCGCAGGATTCCCGTGGTCGGCGAGGTCAGGAACGCCATCGCCACGTGTTGGCGCACCCGGTGGTCGTCGTCGACGGTGGCGAGGAAGGCGACCGGGTCCAGATATGCCGCGATGGTGCGTTCCACTTGGGACTCACCGAGGGCGAGCAGTGCCTGCGCGGCGGTGTCGGCGCCACACAACCGTGCCCCCACCTCGACGAGGGTGGGGCCGGAGGCGGTGAGCATGATCTCGTGATGCGCCGGCCCATGTCGTATGGCCAGAGCGTCGAGCACCTCATGGGCATAGCTCGTCAACGCGGGATATTCCGGCGCGGTCGGGGCGACGAGGATCGCGGCACTGATCCGGTCACGCACACCGTTGGCGGATATCTTGAGATAGCGCCACACGTCGGTGGTCCGATGTCGACCGTCCCGGCTCACCGTGTTGACGACATATTCGGTGCCGGCCAGATATTCCTGGGCGACGACCCCGTCGTTGCGCAGCGAGAAGATGTTCGTCGCGCGGTTCACGGCATGATAGGCGGCGACCGCCTCGGCCGCGGTGTCGCAGAACGCGACCCCGTCGTTGCCGGCGCTGCGCACCGGTTTGACGACGACGCGCCCGCCAAGCGCGGCATGCCAGGAGACCAGCTCATCGGGATCGGTGATGAGCAACTGTCTCGCCGTGCGCAACCCCGCCGCGCGTACCGTCTCTATCTGGAGGAACTTGTCGCGTCGAGCCGCGCTGAGTGCCGTGCCGTTGGTCGTCAAACCCAGGGCCTCACTGAGCTGGTCGGCCAACTCGACCCCCAGCTCGCCGCCGGGGACCACCGCGACCGGGGCGTGCCCGTCAACGGCCCGCAGCGTGCGAGCGAAATCTCCATCGTGGACGATCGTCGCCGCGAAGACGGCATCGTCCGCGGCGCGGGTGGCGGCGTCGTTGGCATAGGCGGCGGGGATCTCGGCGGTGCTGCGCACCCGCACGACCGCGCAACCCGCGCTGGCGAAGGCGCGGGCCAGCCGCATCGTCGGCGCGTAGACGTCGACCAGCACCACGGTGCGCGGGCCGCCGCGCGCGGTCGGGATCTCGGGACTGTGGTTCACTTCTCGCTCCTCAGCGATAGGACGTGGTCGTCGCCGACGTGTCGAGGCGCGACAGCACGTCGAGGAGCCGGTCGACCTCCTCGACGGTGGTGTAGGCGTGCAGGCTCGCCCGCACTGATGTCTCCCGCTCGCCCGCCGGCCCCTGGCAGTGCGCGTTCGCGCGCACCATGAGGCCGTGTTCGGCGAGCACGAATCCGAGGTCGGCGGAGTCGAACCCATTGTGGCGAAAGGTCACGACGCCGTGTCGACGTTGGACCGTCGAGTCCAGAGTCAGGCTCTCCTGGCAGCCGAGGACGTCGATGTCACGCAGGCGGCTGAGCCCGTCGGTGAGGCGAGCGCCGAGCGCGACCGTCCAGCGGGAGATTCGTTCGAGATCCGTACGCGCGAACCAGTCGACCGCGGCTTCGAGGCTCACGACGCCGGTGGTGTTGGGACTGCCGGCCCAGCCTCGGTGGTCATAGCGCGGGCCACGGGCGTTGCGGGCCCAGAGTGCGCCGACACCGGGCAGCGCCATCGCCTTGTGCCCCGAGAAGGCGAGGAAGTCCACGTCGAGCTCGGTCACGGAGACCGGCAGGTGCCCGACGCTCTGCGCCGCGTCCAGACAGATCACCACGTCGTCGCCGACGATCGAGCGAACGCGCCGCACGTTCATATCCACGCCATAGACGTGATGGATATGGGTGAGCGCGACGAACCGGGTGCGCTCGCTGATGAGTTCGGCGAGCGCCGAGATGTCATAGTCGCCGGAGGGTTCGTAGGGCATCTCGATGAGGCGCGCCGTGACGCCGCGTCGGGCGAGAAGATCGCGGGCCTCTTCCCACGGGGCCACGTTGGCGAGGTGGTCGGCACCGGGAACCACGATCTCGTCGCCGTCGACGAGCGCGTCGACCAGCCAGTCGACGGCGATGCGCCGCAGGGCCTCGCTCGCCCCGCTGACGAAGTGGAGACCGGAACGCTCGGGGTCGGGATCGTCGAGCAGGTTCTGGACACGGGCGCGGCACCGGTCAACGAGCGTGGTGGTCTGGTTTGCCCAACGGTAGGTTCCGCGGCCCGCGTTGGCGTTGGCGGTGGTCAGGTAGTCGTGCACGGCGTCGAGAACTGCCTGCGGTTTCTGCGCGGTGGCCGCACTGTCCAGATAGGCCTGTGGTGCCGCGTTGGCGAGAATGGGAAACTCGGCGCGGACTCCGCGTTGCCAGTTGGCCAGTTCGTCGAGTACCAGATGTGGATGTTCTGTCCGATGAGGATGGTGAGCCTGTTGTGCGGGGGTGGTCATCACGCTCGCACCAGGGGTGCGCCGTTGTCGCGCCATGCGACGACCCCGCCGTCGAGGCTGCGGGTGTCGGCGTGCCCCATGCGGGTCAGCAGTGCCGCGTATCGGCGCGACTTCTCGCCGACAGGGCAGACGAGCAGCACCGGGCGGTGGGTGTCGAACGGCACGCCGCCGCGCAGCAGGTCGTCGAAGAGTTCGTCGACGATGTTGATCGCGCCGTCGATGTGTGCGATCCGGAAGGCGAACGTGCCCCGCAGGTCGATGATGAGTGGCTGGGCATGGGCGATCCACGCCTGGGCGCCGGCCACGTCAAGGGTCTTCACCGCCGCGACTTCGGCGTCGGTCACGGAGGCGACGGAGTCGGGCCGCGCGGGCTGGTTGAGCAGTTCCGGGCGGCGGCGGCGAACATAACTGAGGTAGCTCTCGACCCGGTCGCAGACGATGAACACGGCGCTGCGGCGGCCGGGATCGCCCCCGCCATCGGCGACCTCGGCCAGTTCGGCGTCGACCCGACGCAGATATCGCACCGCGCCGGTGAAGGCGCCGCCGCCGGTCGGACCGGCGAGCACGCCGCATCGCCGGACAAGGGTGAGAAGTCCGTCGATGGCGTCGTCGGCCGACACGGCCTCGATCGTGTCGTAGGTCTGCGGGTCGAACAGGCCCACTTCGTGCACTTCGTCGATGTTGCGGATGCCGGGGATGAAGTCCGACTTGGCCGCGACGAGGCCGACGACCGTGACGGTCGGATCGTGGTCGCGCAGCACCCGCGCGACCCCGGTCGACGAGCCGGCGGTGCCGACGCAGGCGATGAAGTAGTCCGGCGCCCGACCGTCGAGGTCCTTGACTATCTCCGGCCCGGTTCCGTCGATGTGGGCCTGGGTGTTGGCCGGATTGTAGTATTGATCGGTGTGCAGATAGGCGGAGCCCGATTCGCTGATCGAGCGGTGGATCCTAGTCAGCGGATCGTCGGTGTTGGTCGGGTCGAGACACTCGGACTGCCCGGGGAGCTCCTCGATCGTCGCGCCGAGGAGCAACAGCAGATCCTTGATCTCCGGGACCTTCATGCGGTTGGTGACACTCGTGAACGGCAGGCCGTGCATGCCGGCGATGACGGCCAGTGCCTTGGCCGTGTTTCCGCTGGAGAGCTCGACGACCGTGGCGCCGTCCTGTCGGGCTTGGGCCAGGCGCGGCGCGGCCATCGACCAGGCCGTGCGGTCTTTCACCGAACCGAACGGGTTGAGCAGCTCCAGCTTGGCGTATAGGTCGATGTGCTGGAGCCCATGCACCGCGGGATCGATTCGCACCAGCGGGGTGTCGCCGATCGCGTCGGTGATGCTGTCATATCTCATGAGGCGACCTCCGGGGTGCCCGAGTCGTCGGAGTGGATCGGCCAGTAGTTCTCGTCCAGACACCAGCGCCAGCCGTCTTTCGTGGGCCAGGCGGCGACCATGCGAGCCGTCGGCTGGTGCAGAGCGTGATCGGCGTTGAAGTCCATGAAATAGCCGGCGGTGTTGACGAACGCCATCAGGTCACCGGCGTGTGGCAGGGTCGGCAGGAACACGAGGCGGCGGGTGATGAGGTCGGCCTCGAGGCAGAGGTTGCCGACGAGATAGACCGGGTGGCCCGGCGAGGCGGCCTCGTCGGTGGCCCGCGACGGCGACGCCCGTGCCGGATCGGGCAACACCACCGGATCCATCATCACGCCGTGTTCCTCGATGCTCACGTCGCTGGCGTTGAGGTCGAGCCTGACGACGTGGGCATCGCCGTCGGCCGGACGCACCTCGGCGACCCGGGCCACGACGACGCCGCACTGGTCGACCAGTGCGCGCCCCGGCTCGACCCACAGATCGCACAGCTGCTCTTGAAGCAACGTTCCCAGCGGCCTTTCCCCCATGCCGACCGACGTGGTTTCGAGCAGTTCCGCCAGATAACGGTGGCCCGACGATGGCCGGTACGCGGGATAGAGGCCCAGTGCGCCGCGCAGCGTTCCCGACTCCGCGCGCCAGCCATAACCGTGACCGCCCCACGTGAGCTCCGGGCGCCGACCCAACACCGCCTGCGCGAGTTCGCTCGTCCAGCGCTCCCACTGCTCGCCGTCGGCGAGATAGTCGACGCCGAATCCGCCGCCCACGTCGACGACCCGAGGGTCCAGGCCGTGCTGTCCGCATCGGGTGAGGGCGGTCAGGCATGTCTCGAGCGCGACCGCCTTCTCCGCGAGGCCGATGGTGTCGAGGTGATAGGAGAAGCCGATGAAGTCCACCGCGTCACGGGCTTCGGCCAGCGACGCGAGCAGCGGGTCGAGACCGTTCACTGCGGTGCCGAACCGGCTGCGTCGGGATAGGACGGTCGTCCCCGCCGAGGTGAACGACGACAGTCGAGCCAGCACCCGAATCTGCGGCAGTCGGTTGCCGCGGACGATGTCGACCAGCTCGTCGAGCTCGCCGGGTGAGTCCAGATTGACGACGATTCCGCAGCGGGCCGCGAGCCAGAGGAACTCTCGGGTCTTCGGCCCGGTCGCCATCACCCGATCGGGGGTGAAACCGGCGCCGAGCGCGTGCTGCAACTCGCCGAGGCTCGCGACGTCGATCGCCGTCGGGGTCGCGGCGAGCCGTCGGATCAGTGCGGAGGAACGGTTGGCTTTGTGTGCGAAGAACACCTCGCCGGTCAGGCGGTGTCTGTGGTGGACGGCGCGAAACGCCTCGGCGTTGGCGGCGATCCGTTCGGGCAACACCACATTGAGTGGTGATCCGAGTGAGCGAACGAGCGTATGCAACAGGTCAGCCTGCGTCAGCAGGTCCCGCAACTGTCCTTCGGTGCGCGCGGTCAGATAGAGCGGGTGGTCCATCCGGCGCGTCTCCTCGATGTCGATCATTAGCGGAAATGATAATCGTTTTCATTAAGCTGGCGCAAGTCGCCGTTTCGTCCTCGCGAGGGCGCTCGGTGGGGACGAAACGACGACGCGGCGTTCAGACGGAGACCGGACCCAGTTGGCTCGTCACATCGCCATAGGCGTTGCGGACCCACCCCTGGTCGGCGAGCCGCAGGTGCAGAGTGCGCATGAGGGCGGCCCGCCGCTCCGGTGCCATCACCCGGGTCTGCGCGTGCTCGGCGACCCGCCGCAGTGCGGTGATGTCGTCGAGGTCGGCGAGGCTCGGGCACGCGCCCGTCTGGCGAGCCCTCCGCAGGCCGCTCTGCGTCGACAGGGTCGTCAGCGGTCGTTCGGGCAGGACCCGCTCGAGGTAGTCCAGGTCGCCCTGGTCGCTCACCTTGTTTCCCACGAAGACCACGTGTTCGGCGACCCCGGCCGCCGCCGCCAGCTCGCGATAGCGGCACGCGACGGAGGTTGACTCCGGGGTCGGTTCGACCACGACGACGATCACGTCGAAGTGTGCGTGCAGGGAGTTGGCGAAGGCGTCCGTGCCGGCGACCATGTCGCAGACGACCCAGTCGTCCGACTCCAGGCGCAGGTGCGAGAGCAGGTTCTCCAGGATCGTCAGGTGGCCGTGATAGCAGCCCGCCCCGATGTCGTCGGCCTCATAGGTGCCCACGTGCATGACATGCGTGCGCGGGTCGAGCGACCGGGCGTGGCGGACCAGCACCGGATCGGCGGGGTCCACAGTGACCAGGCCGGAACCGGGGCCGGGCGGAGTCGTCGGCACGAAGTGCTTCGCGCTGGCGATGAGGGGGTTCGAGCCCAACAGGTGCTCGCGGATGAGCGTCGTGTTGTGGGGGTGCGACAACGCCGACTCGGCCGCGCCGGCCACTCCCAGCAACGGTGCCAGGTGCACGTTGACGTCGGCGTCGATCGCCAGCACCCGCGCGTCGGTCGAGCGTAGATATCCCACGAAGAGGGCGGCGAGGGTGCTCTTACCGCTGCCACCCTTTCCTGTGAAAGCGATTTTCATTTTCGTTACTATAGTCACGCGAACGGGTTTGGGCGCGTCGCACCGGTGCGCGTGTCTCGTGCGCCGTCCACGCCAGTTACCATGTGCGCCGTGACCGAGTATCGACGTTTCTCCGTGCCCGAAAAGCCGTCCCTCACCGGTGTCGAGGAGCGGTGGACTCAGGTATGGCAGGACCAGGACACCTATCGCTTCGACCGCGCCGCGAGTCGCGACCAGGTGTTCTCGATCGACACCCCGCCGCCGACGGTGAGCGGCTCCCTGCACGTCGGCCACGTCTTCTCCTACACGCACACCGACACGGTGGCGCGCTATCAGCGCATGCGCGGCAAACAGATCTTCTATCCGATGGGCTGGGACGACAACGGCCTGCCCACCGAGCGTCGGGTGCAGAACTACTTCGGCGTGCAGTGCGACCCATCCCTGCCCCACGACCCGGACTTCATCACGCCGGAGAAGCCGCTGAGCCCACCGCGGCACGTCTCCCGACGTAACTTCGTGAGTCTGTGTCACGAACTGACCGCCATCGACGAGCGGGCCTTCGAGGAGCTATTCCGCCGACTCGGTCTGTCGGTCGACTGGTCGTTGACCTACACCACGATCGACGACCACAGTCGGGCCGTGTCCCAGCGCGCCTTCCTGCGCAACCTGGCCCGCGGCGAGGCCTATTCGGCCGCCGCGCCCACCCTGTGGGACGTGTCGTTCCGCACCGCCGTCGCCCAGGCCGAGCTCGAGGATCGGCCCCGGCAGGGCCACTTCTATCGGCTGGCGTTCCACGCCGAGACCGGGCCGATCCACATCGAGACCACCAGACCGGAGCTGCTGCCGGCGTGCGTGGCGCTCGTCGCGCACCCCGACGACGAGCGTTATCAGCCCCTCTTCGGCGCCACCGTCACCACCCCGGTCTTCGGCGTGCCGGTGCCGGTGCTCGCCCATCCGCTGGCCCAGCCCGACAAGGGCTCCGGCATCGCGATGATCTGCACCTTCGGCGACCTCACCGACGTGATCTGGTGGCGCGAGCTCGACCTGAAC
Organism: uncultured Actinomycetota bacterium; assembly: GCA_963736695.1. GTDB lineage: Bacteria > Actinomycetota > Actinomycetes > Mycobacteriales > Micromonosporaceae > CAVTPU01. Next base: position 100,397 of record CAVTPU010000001.1, on the reverse strand, counting down.
ACGCGACCGGTCGTCGGCCGCGATGGTCGACTGTTGCCGGACGCGCCGCACGGCCTGGAGACGGACGCGGCCCGCACGGCGTACGCGGAGATCGCCGGATTGACCACCGCCCAGGCCAAGGCCCGGATGGTGGACCTGTTGCGCGAGTCCGGCGACCTCGACGGCGAGCCGCGCCCCACCGACCAGGCCGTGAAGTTCTACGAGAGGGGCGACAAACCGCTCGAGATCATCACCACCCGGCAGTGGTACGTCCGCAACGGCGGCCGCTCACCGCAGCTGCGCGACGAGCTGCTCGCCCGGGGACGGGAACTGCACTGGCACCCCGCGCACATGCGGGCCCGCTATGACAACTGGGTCGAGGGTCTCGCCGGCGACTGGATCATCAGTCGGCAGCGGTTCTTCGGCGTGCCTATCCCGTTGTGGTATCCGGTCGGGCCGGATGGCGAGCCCGACTACGACACCCCGTTGCTGCCCGACGACGCCGCGTTGCCGGTCGACCCGAGCAGCGACACCCCCGCCGGCTATGTCGAGTCGCAACGCAACCAGCCGGGCGGCTTCATGGCCGACCCCGACGTCATGGACACGTGGGCGACGTCGTCGCTGACCCCGCAGATCGCCGCCCGGTGGGGCGACGACGACGATCTGTTCGCCCGGGTCTTCCCCATGGATCTGCGCCCACAGGCTCACGAGATCATCCGAACCTGGCTGTTCTCCACGGTGTTGCGCAGCCACCAGGAGTTCGACACCCTGCCGTGGCGCAACACAGCCATCTCCGGCTGGATCCTCGACCCGGACCGCAAGAAGATGGCCAAATCAAAGGGAAACGCGGTCACCCCCATCGCGTTCCTTTCCGAGTACGGGTCGGACGCGGTGCGCTATTGGGCGGCCAACGGCCGGCCCGGCACCGACACGGCGTTCGACATTGGACAGATGAAGATCGGGCGCAGGCTCGCGGTCAAGATCCTCAACGCGAGCAAGTTCGTCCTCGGATTCGCCTCCTCCGACGAGGCCCGCGCCACCCTCGGCTCGCCGACGATCGCCGCCGTCACCGAACCACTCGACCGGGCGATGCTCGCCACTCTCGCCGACGTCGTCGACGCCGCGACTGACGCGTTCGAGGCCTACGACTATGCCCGGGCGCTCGAACGCACCGAACAGTTCTTCTGGACCTTCTGCGACGACTACCTCGAGCTTGTGAAAACCCGGGCGTACGGCGAATCCCAGACGCCCGCCACGCGTTCGGCGCACGCCGCTCTCGCCCTGGCACTGTCCACAGTGCAGCGACTCTTCGCCCCGGTGCTGCCCTTCGTCACCGAAGAAGTCTGGTCATGGTGGCGCGCCGGCTCCGTGCACACCAGCGCATGGCCCACCCGCGCCGAACTCGTCGACGGCTCGCCGGTCGACGCCCCCACCGACCTGCTCGTCCTCGCCGGCACCGTGCTCGGCGCGGTCCGCCGGGCGAAGTCGGAGGCCAAACAGTCGATGCGGGCACAGGTTGCGCAGCTGTTGGTGCGGGCGTCCGAACCCGAACTCGCCGCCGTCGCGTTGGTCCGAGGCGATCTGGTCGCCGCCGGCAACATCGCAGAACTCGTCACCATCGCCGGCGACGACCCGATGCTGCTCGACGTCATGCTGGCCCCCGTCGCTCAGTCATGACGCGAGCCGATAATCATCGGCGAGCGCGATGGCCGTCGCGAGCACGCGATGCAGGACCGGGTCGTCGTCGAACGGCACGTGTCCGGCCGCTTCCTTCAGCGCGCGTTTCGACGGCGTGACCGCCACGACGTCACCATCGGGGTCCCGCACCGCAACGCCGCTCGTGATGCAGATCCGGAAACGCCGCCGCCACAATGTGACGAGCAGCGAGTCGTCTGTGATCGCCAACTCGCTGCCGACCCGCATGGCGGGCCGCACCCGCGTGATGACGTCGCGCCGCACCAGGGCCGGCGGCCCTGGTGCGGCGAACGCCGCCCGACGCCACGACTCGTGCAGGCGATGACTCGGGCGACCGTCCCAGCTCAGATCAGCGGTGAACGAGGCGGCGTCGGCCACCTGTTCCACATCGCGCATGACCTCGGAGAAGACCAACGGCGGCAGTTGCTCCAGCGTGACCGGCTCGGCGGAGTCGGTGCGTTCGAAGTGCACCGGGCCGATGACGCGCAGGTGGTCCTCATCTCGACCGGTGAGCCGGAAGACGTGGACGCGGGCGCGCAGCGCGTACCCGGGAAGGTCTTTGCTGGTCTCGTAAGCACCGCGTCGGGCCCGGGGCACCGACCATCGTCGCTGTTTCAGCGCGGCGGCAGCCTCGCGATAGTGCAGGATCCGTCCACCGAAACGGGCCGACGAGGAAGCGGCGGCCTCCGTGTGGTCGGGGGTGTGCGTGTCGCGCAGAATCTGACGGAAGGGCTGGCGTAGCGTGCTGGACTGGCAGAAGCGGTGAAGATGAAAGACTCGCCACGCGTGCGTCTCGTCGGGGTCGGCGAGCAGCGGGTGCCACAGGCGCACCCGCCATTGGTCGTCGATCGGCACGACGGTTCCGTCCATCGCGCGGAGCTCCCCGTCGATGGGCATGAGCGTGACGCTTCGCGACGACAATGTGGACGGCGGCGTGAATGTCCACAGCAGACGTCTGGCGACGACGCGGGCCACGGGATGGTCAAGATAGCGTCGACGCCACGCCTCGAATGACCACCGCCGGTGCTGCGTCAGGAGATCCTCGACGCGGTCACATTCGTCCGCGACGGCGGTCCGCAGTTCCGCAGCGATCCGGCGGGCGTCGGCGATCTCGCCGGGATGGGTCTGACTGACCGTCGACGGCGGTCGGGCCATGCGTGCCCCCTGGTGGTCCCACAGCAGGGTGACGCGACCGCCGTCCCACAACGACAGTCGGCCGGTCGCGTTTCCGACCGGAATCGCCCGATGGCCGTTGTGGTCGAGGCCGAAGTCGGAGAGTTCGTTATCGGAGAATGCGTCGTCGTCGGTCACGTCTGTGTCGGTCACGGCGCCATTCTCGCGGGGAGGTCTGACATGGTCGCGGGCGCGGGTGCGAGGATGACGCCGTGGATCTGGACATGCATGGCGAACGCCTTATCGACGCGTGCATCGCGGAAGTGGCCCGCGACGGCTGGCCGGGCGGGCGCGCGTCGTTGACCGCCCCGCCACGACCTTTGTCGGCTGAGACGATCGCCGACCTGCGGCTGCCGGGCGACCGGCCGTTGCCGGCGAGCCTGCGTCGGTGGCTGGAGTTCGATGCGGGTTGGCTCGCCGAGATCGGTTGGTTCGCCAGCCTGACGCCGCCGATGTTCGCTGGGCGACAGCTGGGGGAGATGACCCAGTTTCTCTATGGCTTCAGCCGAGCCGAGGGAATGTGGCCCGAGATGTTCGCCATGTTCGAGGCGACGGTGCCGGAATTGTGTCTGCCTTTGGTGGGCGGTTCTGATTCGCGTCGGCTGCTCTATCTTGGGGAACCGGATTCAGTAGGGGAGTATCCGGTGTTGGTCACCGACATCGACGACGCGCCCTACATTGCGGTGATGTATCCCGGTTTTGACGTCTATCTCGCGCACGAGACCGGTGTGTTGGAGCTCGACTTTGGCACCTACACGAGCCTGATGGATCATCCGGAGTATGGCGAGCGGATGCGCCACCACGCGGAGCGCACCGGGCTCGGTCTCGAGGGCCTGGACCTGTGGGATCAGCCTCCGGCGACGTAGCACTTCGGCTCGACGGCTTTCGTCGGCGCCGGCGGTGCCGGAAATGGAACCGCCATCAAGATGTGATTGTTCGTCTCACTGAGTTCGGGGACCTCTCCGCTGATGTCGACCTCGATCATGACGCCGATCGTCCGGCCGAGATAGCCGTCCCCGTTGGGGATGCGGAACTGCGGACCGTTGTTGCCCGCGCCCACCAAGCGGATCGTCTGCGAGCTGTTGGCGAACCGCAGTCGCAGGTTGTTCGGGATGAAGGCCAACCCTTTTGTCCAGGTGACGGTGAGGTTAGGCGTGAAGAGATAGTCGCCGTTCGTGGAGCGGGAGAGGAGGCACCGCCCCAGATAAGTGATCGCCAAGTCGCCGCGCGTCCCGGGCACGGCCGGCTTCGACGCCGTGGCCGTGACGGTGGAAGGCCGAGGGGTGGGCGGCTTCTTCGAGCGTGTCGAACTCGAGCCCGTTGTGGCGGGCGGCGTGGTCGCGACGGCCGGTGCGTCGGGGTCGGTCGCCGACGGGTCATTGAGATCACTCATCGCAGTCACATCGGCGTCCGGCGACACGGTGTGTGCGACACCGGGCCGCTGTGACCAGTGGTCGCTGTCACTGTCCGGAAGCGCGGCGAACGCGATCACGGCTGCGGTAACCATGAGCAGACCGACAGTGACGGCGGTGACTCCGCTGCTCGAACCACTCGACATGAGAGGCATCGTAACCCCTAAATGGAGGGTCTGAGCAGGATAAATCGAAGATAAACGAGGTGATCGTCATCAACGCATATGGTGGCAGAATGCCCTGGTGATAGTGTCCCGTGCGGTGAGCAGGTCAACGACACGCATCCGACGTCCGCTGCCGCCAACGTTCGGTGCCGCGCATGCCGCCGTGTGGCAGGTCGCCCGCCGGCATGGCGTGCCCGTCGCCATGATCGAACAAGCGACCGCGCGCCGCCGTTCCGGCGACTGGGCGGGTGCCTGCGCCGCCGCGATGATGGACGTGCGTTTCGATCTCGCGGACGTGGCCAACGAGCACGGGACGCAGATCGCCGCCCAGGTCAGCGAGGATCTCCAGCACCTCGTGCCCGACCTCGTCCGGTGGCACATGCCGCGTCATACCGCCACCGGCACCGGGCATCTCGCCCCGAACACGTCGGTGATTGTCAGCACTTATGCGACATCTGGCGCGGACGAGGAGCTGGCTCTCACTGTCACCACGCCGGATCTGGTCGACCGGCCGCAACGGCTCACGCTGCGTGTCGAGAAGATCGAGTCCCGGGCGGGCCGAGAGCACAGATGGGACCTGACGCGGCATCTGTGGCACGACGAACACGCGGGCGGACTGCGCCAATGGGTCGGCGGCGGCGAGCGAATCCCGTTTCACGCGCCGGACGGCCGGCTGCTCGACCCAGCCGAGTTGCCCACCACCCAACCAGAAGGCAGCGATCCGGCGGCCGTCACCGAGTGGGTCACGACCTTGTGGGATCGCGACCAGGTCGTCGAGGCGTGGGCCGCGGTTGGCGTGACCGCCGACATCACACTTCCGCCTAGCCTCGCCAAAAACGTCCGGTGGTATGGGGACTACTGGGTCACCCGACGCCTGCCGTGCGTGCCGAACGTTTTGCTTCGAGCGCTCCAATCATTCACGGTCGACGACGCACAACTCGTGCGGATCGCCGACCCAACCCGCACTCCTTATAGTTCGCCCGCCCTCGTGCTCATGCCCGAGCCGGGCGGGTCGTTCACCCTCGCCATCCACGATATGAGCAAGAAAGGCGCGCCGGAGGCGGCCCCCATCACGTCGGCGTGGTGGAGTCGCAGCGTCGACCTGGAACTGTTGCGTCACGGTCGAATCGCTCCGAACGCCCTGCATCCGCTGGTGCGCGGGGCGCTCTTCCCTCACCTGGACACGGACGTCACGGACGCCCCGGAGCCGGTCGGGAAGATTCCGGTCACGATCCCGGTGCGCTGTCGTGGCGAGTGGCACAAGGTGGGTTGGCGCGAGGGCTCGCTCACTGCGCTCGGACACGATGTCGAGGAGTCCCAACGGGAGGAGGTGCTGGAGGCGCTGGGCGGTGAGGTTGCCGGCTGTTTCGGGGTTGTCAGGGCCTGGAACTGGGTGTCGGCCGGTCGACCGGGCAATGGCGACTATGACGACGATGATGAGCCGAACCAGCCCTGGTTGCCGAGACCGCTGCGGCAGGTCCGGACCGATCTGCTGCGCGCCATCATGCACGGTGACGTCGCCGAAATCGAGCGCTATCTGGCCGCAGGCATTGACCTGGTCGGGGTCCGCGACTGGCGAGGTCGCACGCTGCTGCATCTGGCCGCCTGCGTGGAGATTCCCGACCTGGTGCCACGGTTGGTCGCCACCGGACTGGACCCCAACGCCCGCGACAGTCACGACCGCACGCCCTTGCATCAGGTTCTGATGGACGGCGGTGCGGCGGCCCCGGTTGTCCGGGCCCTGCTCGACGCCGGAGCGGACCCGTCGCTCAGGGACTACTACGGTTGTGCGCCGTCGCACCTCATGCGCGCCGTCGACGCGTCGGTCATTGTGCCGTGGCTGTTGGCGGCCGGGGCGACTCTGGGAAACACCGAATATGGGCGGCCGCCGATTCATATGGCGATGGCGGTCGGTGCGCCCATCGAGGTGTTTCAGTGCACTGCTCGACGCCGGCGTCGATCCATCCACACCGGACGGTGAACGGAGTTTCAGCCTTGCCAAGGCCATCGACTACTATCATCGTGATGATCTCGTCACCCTGCTGGGGCCGGCGTTGAGACGCGAGGCCGAGGCGAGCGGCTGATCCGCGCTGACGCAGCCGCCCGCCTGTCGCCCGGCATAGGATCCGGCCATGACCGATGGGCGGGCGGAACAAAACGTGGCGGCGTTCGACGACGTGCTGGGCGGCAGGCGTCCGATCCCGATGGGGCATTGGTGCACGTTTCAGGAGATCCGATGGTCATATCGGCGGCCTATCTCCTATGACGTCTTCGACGCGGCGGGGGCGCATGTGGCCGTCTTCGGGCCGGCCGATGACGTGACGACGAGCCTGGCATTGGTCAGGGTCGGTGGCCGGGTGCGGCTGACTGTGAGCGCGACGCGCTCGGGTGATGTCGTCGTGGGCGATGAGGCTGGGCGGCGGATCGGGTGCATCGTCTCACGGTGGGGTCTAACCGGAATGCGCCTGGACATCAGTGACGGTGGGCCATTAGCCGCTGTTGAGCTGGGATGGTTCGACCGAAACGCGATGGTGCGGGACCGGTCCGGGGCTGCGACGGCGCGCATCAGCATGTCCGCCGACGCACGGTTCTCCGGGGCGAAGTCTTTGTGGCTGTTCGGTGAGGCCTCAGCGAGTCAGGTGCCCGCCGCGCTAGTGTTCGCGGCTGCGCCGGCGATGGTCGCTTATCGGCGCCACCGCCGGCGCAGCCGCCACGACTGAATGTGTGCGGCGGTCGCGAGACAAGACCCCGGTGGTCAGCGTCGCTGGGGTGCCCGTTCCGCGACCTCCGACGGTTGGCTCGCCGCAGTGACAGCTATCGCGCCGAAGAACAGCGCGAGAGGCAGAGTGAATAGGGCCAACGTTATGACGAGTTCGACGCTGGATTCGAGGCGATTGCCGTTGATGTCGACGGGACTGTTGACCACCGCTGTGAGCCACGCCACGGCGGGCAACGCGAACATCGTGGCCAGAATCGGACGCCACAACGCGAGAACGAAGAGCGCTAACACGGCCGCGTGTGCGGCGACAAGCCACGTGCCGTGACCAATCGGGATGTCCGGAGCGTCGTCCACGATGGAGCTAACAAACACCGTGATCCACATCGCGGTCCACGCGACGCCGCCCAGGGCGAAGAGTCGGGACAGGCGTGTTCCGGACCGGTGCAGCAGGGCTGGGCGGTGCACGATCAGAAACCACAGTCCGCCGAGGGCCCAGGCGAACCGGCTGCTGCCCGCGGGTACGCTCGGCAGTTCAGCGACTATCGCCGCGCTCCACTCAGGATCGGTCTCGGCCCGACGCTGCGCTGCGCGATGTAGCTGAGCGACCGCCATCCGGGTCAACCAGCCTTCGGCGTGTTGCGACATCATGCTCCTTCCAGGCCCAGTCGGACCGCTGTGTTCGTCCGAGAGTTGGTGTGGCTGCGGGCCGTGGCCTGTCCCGCGAGCTGTAGGCCGGTCACGGTCAGGCGATAGAGGTGTCGTGGAGGTTTGCCGCCAGGCGGGTCCTGCTCCCACTGGCGTTCGAGAAACTCGCGGTCGGCCAGACGGGCGAGGATGGGATAGAGCGTCCCCGACTTCAGCCCAGTCTCTCGGGCCAGGTCATAGCCATATCGCCATTGCATGGGGTCGGCGAGAAACGCCACGAGCACCGACGCGGTCTGGGGTGAGCTAAACGGATCACGTGCCACGGGGAAACTCTACATAGGTAGAGTTTTCCCGTCAATCTCGCCGTCGAAGCGCCCCGACGGTCACTGCCGGCGGACAACGGCGCCGGACCTCAACTGGTGGGTGTGCGCCGGGTGCGATCGGCGAGCCAGTTGGCGAGAAAATACGTCACGTTGGTCGCGACGATCGCCGGCGCGATCACGGCGACGACTCCCGAATAGAGGGTCTCCAGGCGCAACGCCAGAATGATCGCGGTGATCCCGTTCTGCTGGGCCAGTGCGAGGTGCACGCGTTCCGTGCGGCTCAGGCCCCGGGTGAGCAGCAGGGCGACGGGGATCTGGGCGACGAACGCCACGACTCCGAGCAGGATGCCCGCGCCGAGGTTCACGCCGTTGACGAGAAGCAGTCCGAGGAGCGCGCCGGAGATCAGCAGAGCCCAGTCGGTCACCCGGCCGACGATGGGTTCGAGCCACCTCGGCCGCACGAATAGTCCAGCGATCGCGACGCCGAGCATGAGGAACTGCCACACCGCCAGCGCCGCAAGGAGGCCGAGCGCGACCGCCAGCGGTCCGGGCCGTCGCCGCAGCGCGCGCCAGGCGAGATAGGCCAGACCCGCGAAGGCGAGATTTAAACCAAGATCGAGCCCGTACACGAGAAGTGGGTTGCCCCCGGCCTCCGGCCCACCGGTCGCCGGGTTGAGTCCGAACGAGCCGGTGGCGATAGCCGAGGCGTAGACGACGAGGATGACGGTGATCGGGTCGTCGAACGACGCCCACGAGGCGAGGATCGTCTTGACCCGGGGCGACATGCGGCCATCGCCCATGAGGGTGGAGACGGACAGCGGGTCGATCTGCGCCACCGCGACCGCGAGCACGAGAAAAAGCGGGTCGTGGGTGGCGAGATAGAGGACCGCGCCGATGATGGCGGCCTTGGCGAGCACGCCGACGGTGACGGCCGAGAGGATGAGCCGGCGGTGTTCGCGGGCAGAGGCCAGGTCGATGCCGAGCGTGCTGGCGAACAGCCCGACCGTGAGCAACGCCGCGGTGGCATAACGATAGGCGCCCGATCCGTCGACCCCGCGCAGCCCGAACGCCCAGGCCAGCAACCAGCACCCGAGGACGACCACGAGGAGTCGAATCCGCAGCGGCAGTCGGGTGATCGCCGTCAACACAGCCGGTGGGCTCCGATCGTCGAGATGTGGAGGAACGGATCAGTTTCGATAGAAGTCGTCGTCGGGCCGACCGCCTCGCACCTGCAGAATCTCATTGGCGAGGGTCGACAGCTTTCGATCGGTGGGGTCGACCTTGCTCTGGTCGAGGGTGACGCCGAGCAGAAATCCGTCGCGCTTGAGATTGTAGAGAAACAGCGAACCCTTCTCGACGTCGAGCACGAGCCGCACTATCAGTCCGCTGTCGATGGTGCGCAGTCGTTCGTCAAGTTTCATGGTGAGAGATTTCAGGTGCCGACCGTGCTGCTCATAGAGCCGCCGTCGCTCGGCCCTGTCGACGACGTCGAAGTGCGCCAACTCGTCGTCATCGAGATAGTCGAGATAGAACAGGCACCGGTCGTCGTTGGTGTAGTAGGCCACGTAGTGCAGGTCATCTGTGCTCAGGTGCGCCTTGCACACCGCCACGATGCTTCCGGCGCCCGGCCGGGTGGCGAAGTGATCCGACTGCCACAGCGCGGCGTTGTTCTCGTTGATTCGCAGAGGCCGAGGTGAGCCGATAGTCGGCGGCGGCGGGGTATCCAGTTCCTCGCGAACCCGCTGCCGCCGTTCCCGGATGAGATAGAGCCCCGACGCGATGAGCAGCAGTCCGCATGAGGGCGCCAATGCGCTCACGGTCATCTCCACGGTCGGCGACCATCGGGTGGCGCCGACGACGTCTTGGCCCCAGAAGGTGACCGCGACACCGAACGCGGTGATGGCCGCGCCGGCGAGCGCGAGATAGAAGCCGACGATGGACTGCGCGTGGATGCGTTGGCTGCGTCCCAGCCCCGCGATCAGGGCGAACAGGCCGAGCGCGCCGCCGATGATAGCGAGGCGAGCGAAGTCGTAGGACTCGCGGGTGACGAGTCCGATGATGACCTCAAACGGTGCCGGCACGACGAAGATCGCGACGATGAGCCGCATCAGGTTGTCGGAGACAATGACTCGGTCGGGGCGAGGGCGGGGGGTCACGGTGGCCATGGGAACCCTTCGAATCGCCGGGGATGGCATCGACTCGGGTCATCGTAGCCGCGCCGTCCCACCCTGGGCGATCCACGACCGATAGCGCGGGTCGGCCTTGAGGTCGTGGAGTGCCTTGAATGTGGAGTCCAGCGCGAGTGCCCGGTGCACGACCCGCCACGCCTCGTCGTCGCGGCCGAGGGCGAGCAGCACCCGGGCGTGGGTGTCGTGAAGAGAGACGTGCCGGATGCCGTCCGCGCAGGCGACTCCGCGCTCGATGAGTTCGAGCGCGTAGCTCGAGGGTCGCCTGATCGGCCGGCGGGTCGGCGACGACGGCCTGCCACGCGATGTGGTTGGTGGCGTCGCAGACGACCTCCCGCTGAAACTGTCCTTCGTCGGTGAAGTGGAAGATCGTCCAGACCGGGGGAACCAGGCGCAGGCACTCCTCTCCCACGATGACACCGGAGAGGGCGTGGTCGGCGCGATCGGCCGCGGTGAGCTCGGTGTCGCGGCTCAGTGTGCTGTGGATCCACAGTTTGCCGTAGTGGGCGTAGAGCAACGCGTTTGGCGAGTCGACCGAACCGTCGGTGAACTGGGCGATGGCCGCGTCATAGGCGGCGAGGGCGTCGGCGAAGCGCCGCTGGTCGCGCAGCGTGTTGGCGTCGGCGATCACGGAACTGACCGCCCGGGCGGCTTTGCGTTCGGCCGCGTTGTCGGCTCCGCCCTGGTCGCGGAAGTCGATGTGGGCGTTCGGATAGGCGGCGGCGACGCGTTGCCGCACATCTCGGGGCAGCGCGTTGTAGCGCAGGTCGATCCACGTCAGGTTGGGCAGGGTGTAGAAGTCGTCGGGCAGGCTCGTGAGTCCGTTGAACGACAGATCGAGCCTCGTGAGGGTGCGCAGCGATCCGATGCCGGCGATGATGTCGGCGGTCAGCCGCGTGCGGCCGCCTTTGTCCGAGTCGCCCCACCGGTCGATGGAGAGTTCCTCGAGCCTGGTCAGGTTCATCGCGAACAGCCCACGCAGCAACGAGTGTGGGGGGGCCGGCACTCTGGTGTGGCCGCTGAGCCCGTTGAGCCGCAACACCCGGAGGGCGGGAAGCCGGGAGAGGTCGGGCAGTGGGGCCTTGACCAGCGCGAGGGAGTCGTTGAGGTTGAGCTCCTCCAACTCGGTCAGGTTGAGCAGGCTGGGCGGGATCTCGTCGAAGTAGTTGCCACTGAGATTGAGCGTGGTGATGTGCGGCGCCTGGGTGAGCCTTTCGGGAAAACGCCGGAGATAAGCCGAGCTGGTGCCGCCCATGCTGACCTCGCGCAGACTCCGCGAGCCGGCCAGGCTGGCCGGCAGGACGACGTTCGTGTGGTCGGCGAGGAGCCGGCGCAGGCGAGGCAGTCGTCCGACCGATTCGGGCAACACAAACGGGGTGAGCTCGGGAAGCAGTGTGTCGCTGATCGGTTTGTAGGACAGCTGGCAGACGTGGAGCTCTTCCAGGCCGGAGAGGTCGCCGATCGAGTCGGGCAGGCTCATCGGCCGATAAACGATCTCGATCCTGTCTTTGGGGAACTCGTAGCGCCCGTTGTGGTCGATCCGCAGCACGCGAAGCTTCGACAGGCGCCCGATCGACTCGGGTAGGGCGGCCAAACCACACGAACGTACGGAGAGGAACTCGAGGTCGGAGAGTGCGCCGATCTCGTCGGGTAGCTCCCCGATGGGGTTGTCGTCGAGGATGAGCTTCTTCAGCCATGGCATGGCGAGAACGCCGGTGGGAAACTGGCTGAGTTTGCGGCCGGTCAGGTCGAGCTCGGTGCGGCGCTCGGCCGCGGCCACAGCGACCACGTCAAGGGTCGCCTCCACCACGGTGCGGGCGCCCTCACTCAGCACCGGCTGCCCGGCTCGCAGCCGTTCGAGGAACACGTCGACCCTGATGTTGTCGTATTTCGGGTCGACCACCTCGGGGACGAAAGACGCGGCGATGTTCGACCGGTCGAAGTCGGCGTCGTCATCGTCGTCGCCGTGGTTGTCCACCATCTTCGCGTCGGACGCGCTCACCCGCAGGTCATGGTTGTCGTTGACCACCCAGGGGACCCGCACGGTGCCGGTCTCGAGAATGCCGTCGTTGTAGTAGCCGTAGACGAGATAGGTGAACTCGCCCTCGCCGATGTAGATCTCGCAGTCGCCACCCTCCAGCGTCTCCCCCCGGGTGCGGCCGCCGACCCACAGCCCCGGCGTCGTCTCATAGAGCGCGATCGGCCCGTCGACGGTCAGATCGCCGGCGACCGCGATGATGTCGGCGTCGCCCGCCCCCATCGCCTCGAGCGCGCTCAGGAAATCGCCATCGACGGTGAGATCTCCATCGAAGAGCACGACATCGCGATAGTCGCCCTCAAAGGCGGCCGATAGCGCGCCGTCGACGCGGGCATCGGCGTCGGCGAAGGACAACCGCAGGGGCGCGGGGGAGTCGGTCATGCCGAGGATCGTAGGGCACCCGTGTGACAACCCAACGTCGCCCGAAGCCGGTCGTCGCGAGGGGACTACAACACCGTACGCAGATATGGGATCTTCGCCACGACCATGGAGAGCGCGAACGAACAGGCGACAACCACGACGTAGGCGGCGGCCACCGCCGGCAGCGACCGGCCCTGCGCCACGGCGGGAAACCAGTGGCGCACCAGTTCGAGGAACAGCAAGTGGACGATGAACACGCCGAACGACGCATCCGACAACCGCACGAGAACCCGCTCCGCTCGCGGCGACAGGGTGATCCGGGCGCCGACGCTCACCGCCGCGACGAAGACGCAGAGCGCGGCGACCGTCACCACCGCGCCGAGATAGCTGACCGGCGCGATCGCCTGCAGCAGCCGGTGGGCCGGGGCCGTGCCATATTGCCACAGGATCTCGACGAACGCCGCGACGGCGACACCCGCCGTGACCACGATTCCGCGCGTGCTCAACACCGTGCGGTGCAACGCCCACCCCGCGAGGAAAAATCCGACGTACGGCCACCACATGGTCCACATGGTGAGGTTCATCGGACGGGGAAAGCCGGCGAGGCTCGTGACACCCGGAGTGGCGAACACGATCACGGTGAATCCCAGGGCGATCCCGGCCGTCGCGAGAGTCCGGCGACGACCCCCACCGGTGAGAAACGCCGCCAACACGGGTGCGATGAGATAGAGCCCGACGATTAGCCAAAAGAAATACAGCGCGGTGAAGACCTTCGCGTCAATAAACAACCGAGCCACGTACGCCGTGGTGAGGTGCTCGCCGCGCAGAACCAGTCGAACGCCCAGCAGATAGACCAGGTGCCACACGATGAGCGCGGGCAGGATGCGGCCGAGGCGTCGCCGATAGAACGCGGCGGGTCCGGCCGCGTGTGCGCGGGGCGCCAAGTTGAGCGCGCCACTGATCATGACGAAGACCGGCACCGCCCATATCGCGCCGAGGTCGACGGCGGTCGCCACCCACCACGTCGGGGTGCCGCGGAGTGAACGGTTGGACACGATCAAGCCGAAGGTGTGGATGGCGACGACGCCGCAGATCGCCACGACCCGCAGCGCGTCGAGACCATAGTGCCGCGTGGGCCCGTGCGTCGTGGAGCGCTGCGTCGTTGGACTCGGTGTTGGCGAGCCCTGTGTTGGTGGTTTCTGTGTCGCAGCGGTCTCGCCAGCGACGGGTTTCTGCTGAAATGCCGAAATTGCCACATCACATATTAAACGGTGCATATGGCGTCGCCTCGTATTGTGGCGCTGGTGGCGGAATGTGTCGCGGACCGTCTCGCCCCGAACGGTCGCCGGCGTGTCCGATGTGGAGCAAGCATCGCTGGCTCCGGCGTACGCCAGGAAGTTGGGTCTGTGGCCTCGAGTCGATCTCCGCCAGGATCGTGGAGGTTATCGTGTCCGTGGCGCACCCTATAGCGAGCCTTGATTGACACGTTGACGGTCACGTTGTTCTCCGCGGCCCGGCTATAGGTTCACCTCGGCCGCGGTCGAATCCAGCTGTCCTCCTGTTCGGCGTTGTGGAGGAGGGCGGCGAACCAACTGTGTTTCGGCAGGCGGACGTCTGTTGCTCGAGCTGGCGCCCCGTCGCGGGTGGCATGAACCATGCCGAGGGCCAGTTCGACGAAGCTCGCGCACACTCGGGCCTCTCCGCCGGGGCGGCCGGGCACATACCAATGGGCGACCCCGGTGCACATTTGGATCATGGCTAGACGGGTGAGAGCGGGATCGCTGAAGGTGAAGACGCCGCTCTTCGCGCCCTGGTCGAGGATGTCGTTCCACAGCTGTTCGTATCCGTCTCGAACCGTGACGACACCGCCGCGGCGATCGTGGCTCAATGCCCGGATCTCCAGGTCGACCACCGCAGCCTCGCGCCGATAGATGGCGTGCGCGAACGTGTGCAGATAGACCAGGGTGGCCAGACCCTCGACAGGGTCGTCGGTCCGGGCCAATGCCTCGTGGGCGAGATCGAGCAGGTGTCGGTTGACGTCCATCATCAACTCGACGAGCAGGTCGTCTTTGGTGCCCATGTAGTGGTAGAGGCTCGCGGTCGACAGTCCGGCCCGATCGGCCAGTTCGCGAATGCCCGTGGCGGCGAAGCCCTTGGTGGCGAACAGTTCGATGGCGGCTGACCGAATACGCATTTTGGCGGAATCCACGCCGACATCTTGCCACACGATCGATCGATCGCTAGAGTCCAGTCCAGCCCAATCGACCGATCGATCGGTCGGCCGATTGGATCAAGGCCGACCCGGCGCTCGAAATTCTCAATAACCGTGGTGCCGGTCAACCGGCGCCGGAGACGCAGAGGCGATCATGTTGACAATGAGCAAGGCGATTGCGACGGCGGGCGCTCTCACGCTCGCGGCGATTCTCGGGGCCTGCGCGTCAGGCGCCGACAACAACCCCAACCAGTCCAACCCATCGACGAAGACCGGTCCGGCGCCGAGCGAGGTCTCCATCGCCGTGCGGACCGACTGGGACACACTCGATCCGCAGAAGACGCTGTCCCTCGAGGGTTCCCAGCAGATGATCGACGCGCTCTACGACACCCTGGTGACTCGGGGCGCGGACGGATCCGTCCAACCCAATATCGCCACCTCATGGGAGCAGACGCCGGCCAAGGTAGTCCTCCGCCTGCGAACGGACGCCACCTGCGGTGACGGCACGCGGCTCACCGCGACGCACATCGCCGCCTCGCTTCGACGACTCAGCGACCCGGCGACCGGCGCGCCATACGCGTCTCGCATCTTCGGCCCCGCCGGAGTCTCCCAGATCAGCGCGGACGACAGTGCGGCGACCGTGACAATCGAGTTGAAACAGCCATTCGCCGACGCGCTCTCCGAACTCAGCCTCACCTCCGCGGCGATCGTCTGCCCGGCAGGTCTGACCGATCCCGGCTCGATGGCGACAAAGCCCGCCGGATCCGGACCATACGCATTGGCCAGCATGCGCCGAGGGGACACCTACACGCTCACCCGCCGAGACGACTACACGGGGCTTCCGACCGGAACGAAGATATCGGACCTGCCGAAGACGCTCACCATCAAAGTCGCCACGAACGCCACCACGTCGGCGAACCTGTTGGTCACCTCGGCCGTCACCATCGGCTCGGTGCTCGGACAGGACGTCTCCCGGGTCCGCAGCCTCGGCCTCTTCGAGACCGTGGTGCCGTCGCAAGGCGCGGACTCGTTGGTGTTCAACCATGACCCGAGCCGGGTGACCGCCGACCCGGCGATTCGCCGGGCGCTGAGCATGGCCGTCGACCGCAACGCCTATGTCAAGGCGGCGACCTTCGACATCGGCAAACCGAGCGCGACCCTCTACACGCCGACCACCGACTGCTACAACGCCGACGACGCCAGTGCCTCGCCGCCACTCGACGTCGAGGGTGCGAAGAAGCTCCTCGCCCAGGCCGGATTTCAGGCGGGCCCCGACGGAAAACTCAGCCGCAACGGCAAGCCGCTGACGCTGCGAATCGTCGGCTACGTCAGCCAAAACTCCGGTCCGGCCTACCTACAGACCGTCTTCGAGGCGCTCGGCGCCACAGTCACGGTGACGTCGGGAAGCTTCGACCAATTCGTTGGCGTCGTGTTCGGCGGGTCCGACTGGGACGCGTTCGTCTACCCCTTCAACGCCGCGAGCCACTCCCCGGCCTTGCTGGTCAACCAGACCAGCGGAACGCTGCAGAACAGCCTCAACGCCCAAAAAACCACGAACGCCACGTACGAGTCGTTGGTGCCGAAAGCGATGGCGGCGACCGGAGCCGAACGCTGCAAACTGTGGGACGAGGCCGAGCGAGCCCTGGTCGCCGACGCCGACGCCCTGCCACTGGTCGAGGTACGCGCGCCGTGGTTCGGCCGCGGCGTAGCTTTCACCGCAACGTACTGGGTGGTCGACACCAAGAGCATCCGGTCGTTGGGCTGACCAGCCAATCACGCGAGGAGCACAAGAATGGAGCAGGCAGGCGCCCGCCGTTGGGTCACTCTGATCACGCACCGGATCATCCGTCTTGTCGTGGTGCTCGCCGTGGTGGTGGGACTCACGTTCATCATGGTGCATCTGGTGCCCGGAGACCCGGCTCGGCGGATCGCAGGCCTTCAAGCCGACCCGGCGGCGGTCGAGCGCGTGCGGCATGAGGCGCTGCTCGACCGACCGCTGGTCGTGCAATTCGGACACTATCTGGATCGATTGGCGCACGGCGATCTCGGAGTGTCCTATGTGACCCGCGAGTCGGTCTGGCGGGTCATCGGCGACCGCATCGGACCCACCGCCCAGATCGCCGGCATCGCCGGCCTGATCGTCGTGGTCGTCGGAATCTCGCTCGGCCTGCTCGCCGGCCTCTACGCCGGCCGGCGCCAACGCGCCGCAGAGCTGGCGTTCAGCACGGTTACAGGAGTGTTGAGCGCCATCCCGCACTATCTGACCGCGACGTTTCTCGCCTATCTGTTCGCGGTCGTGCTCGGCTGGTTCCCGGTGGCGGGCAGCGGGTCCCTGCGCGCCGCGATCCTGCCGGCGATCGCGATCAGCGTGTGGCCGGTCGCGCTGGTCGCGCGGGTCGTGCGGGTCCAGACGCTGGCCGTGTTGGCCGAGGATCACGTGCGCACGGCCCGCAGCAAGTGGCTCGGGCCATGGCGGCTATATGGTCGACACGTGCTTCCGCACGTGCTCGCCTCGGCACTGACCCTCATCGGCCTCGTCTTCGCCGGCCTGATCGGCGGAGCTGTCGTCGTTGAGCAAGTGTTCGCGCGCGCCGGCATCGGCACCGCACTCGTGCAGGCGGTGTTGGTCGGCGACTACCCAGTCGTTCAGGGAATCACGCTGCTGGTCGCCACCGCCGTGGTGTGCGTGAACACCGGCGTCGACCTCATGCTCGCCCGGCTGGACCCGCGGACCCTGGTGGCCGGATCATGAGCGGGCTCCGGATTCCACGCCCGCTCGCCGCGTTGGTGCGCAGCCCCACGGGGGGCACCGCGTTCATCGTC
Source organism: uncultured Actinomycetota bacterium (assembly GCA_963736695.1). Taxonomy (GTDB): domain Bacteria; phylum Actinomycetota; class Actinomycetes; order Mycobacteriales; family Micromonosporaceae; genus CAVTPU01. Next base: position 82,668 of record CAVTPU010000001.1, on the reverse strand, counting down.
TGTCTCGCGGTGGCCGCGCTGGCGATCGTCGCGCCGCAGTTATACACCGAGCAGGCGGCCGTGACGGATGTCGTTCACGCGACGCAGGTCGGCGGGCCTGGGCATCCGTTCGGCACCGACTCGCTCGGTCGGGACATCTTCCTGCGCACCTTGGTGGCGACCCGACTCTCGCTCGGAATGGCGACCGCCGCGGTCGCACTCGCGGTCCTGGCGGGCGGCGCGGTCGGGCTACTCGTCGCGGCAGCCGGTCGCCGGTTGCGACGCGTGGGTGCGGTCGCCATCGACGTGACGCTCACCTTTCCCGACATTCTGCTGGCGGTGGTCGCTGTCGCGATCTTCGGAGTCGGCGTCAAGGGTGCCATTCTGGCGGTGGCGGCGGCCTTCGCGCCGTCATTCGCCCGGCTGACCTTCACGTTGGCCGCGAGCATCGCGGGCCTTGACTATGTGGCGGCCGCCCGGGCCACCGGCGTCGGGCCGTTGCGGGTCCTGGGCCGCTACATCCTGCCGAACGTCGCCGACAGCCTCACCGTGCTCGGCTTCAGCGCACTCGGCCAGGCGCTGATCGCGATCTCATCGCTGAGCTTTCTGGGGCTCGCCGTGCAGCCGCCGGACTACGACTGGGGCAGCATGCTCACCGAAGGTCTGCGGTCGGTCTATCTCACACCGGCGGCCGCGATCGCGCCAGCCGCGATGATCGCGGGCACGGGTCTGGCGTTGGCACTGCTTGGAGACGCGGTGGCCCGGGCAGTCAATCCCATGCTCTGGAGCCGCCCCACTCCGAGTGCTCGCAGGCTGGTGAGGCAGCGATGAGTTCCGGGCTGCCGCGGCAGGTGTCTGATGCCGAAGAGAACACACCGATGCTCGTACGGGTGCGTGGTTTGACTGTCTATCTTGGAGCGCAGGACTCGGCGCCGCTGGTGCAGGACGTGTCCTTTGACATCGCGGCGGGCGAGCTGGTCGGGTTGGCCGGCGAGTCCGGCAGCGGCAAGTCGTTGACCGTGCTGGCCCTGGCGCGACTGTTGCCCACGTCGATGACGACCAACGCCGATGTCCTGGAGTTCGACGGGCACGATCTTCTCGCGAGTTCACGCCCGGTGCTGTCGGGTCTGTTGGGATCGCGACTGGCCATGGTGTTTCAGAATCCGCTCACGTCGCTGAACCCCACGATGCGCGTGGGTCACCAGGTCGGGGAGAGCCTTCGGGCGCATCGTCGGGCCAGTCGACATGAGGCCGCGCGCGCGGCGGTCGCGGCACTCGACGACGTTCACATCGCCGACCCGCAGCGGCGCGTCCTCGACTATCCGCATCAGTTCTCCGGTGGGATGAGGCAGCGAGCCGTCATCGCGATGGGTGTGGTGAAGCAACCCGATCTGATCATCGCGGACGAACCAACGACCGCGCTGGATGTGACGGTCCAAGCGCGCATCGTGCGGCTGCTTCAGCGGATGAACCAGGAACACGGGTCGGCGGTGTTGCTCGTGTCGCACAACATCCCGCTGCTGAGCCAGGTCTGTCACCGGCTCCTTGTCATGTACGCCGGCCGGATCGTGGAGGACATACCATTTGCAGATGTCAATGAGCGAGCCCGGCACCCATATACCCGCGCTTTGATCGCCGCAGTGCCGAGCCTGACCACGCCGCGAGGTTCGGCGCTGCCCACGATCCCGGGCAACCCGCCGGCGCCGGACGAGCGTCCGTCCGGCTGCGCGTTCGCCAACCGGTGCGCGTTGGTGGACGCGCGATGTGCGGAGCCGCCGCCGATGCGTGCCGTCGCGAACAGACACCGAGTCGCGTGTTGGCGGGTTGACGGCGCCCCGCCATCGACGTCCCCGGCCGAGAGTCCGGACGCGGCTGGGGAGGCTGACGATGCTTGAACTCCGCGATCTCGTGGTCCGCTATCCCGGACAGCCCGCGCCCGCTGTCGACGGGGTTTCGTTCGCCGTGCCAGTCGGACACACGGTCGGCTTGGTGGGGGAGTCCGGCTCCGGGAAGTCGACCCTGGCCCGCGCGGCTGTCGGTTTGGTGAAGCCCGCCCAGGGAGCGGTGATTCTGGATGGGCGCGACGTCACTCACGCGCGGGGTCGCCTGCGGGCCTGGGTCAGACACAACCTTCAGATGGTCTTTCAGGACCCGTATTCGTCGTTCAGCCCGCGAATGCCCGTCGGTGCCGCTATCGATGACGCGATCCGCGCCCATCGGCCCGCCAGTGCCCACCAGCGCCGCGACGAGGTGGGGAATCTGCTGGATGTGGTCGGCCTCGCGCCCGCGGCCGCGCAGCGATATCCGCACGAGTTCTCGGGCGGCCAACTGCAGCGGGTGGCCATCGCACGAGCGTTGGCGGTGCAGCCGAAGGTGCTGCTACTCGACGAGATAACCGCGTCGCTGGATGTCTCGGTGCAGGCGAAGATCTTGAATTTGCTGCGCGAGTTGCAGACTCGCCTGGGGCTGTCGCTGCTGTATGTCTCGCATGACCTGTCCATCGTCCGCTATCTCAGCGACTCCGTTGTCGTGCTCTTTCAGGGCCGGATCGTTGAGCAGTCTGATGTCGAGACCATCTTCGTTCGCCCAACGCACCCATACACCAAGGCGTTGCTCGATGCCGTGCCGCGGCTCGGCGGAGGCGATGTGGTCGGTCGGGTCGATGGCGACGGTCTCGTCTCGGCGGCGATCGAAGGAACGAGCCACAAGGAGTCACGGAGGTGGGGAACATGACGTTGCGCGGGCTTGGCGACCTGTTGCGTCAGCGGGCGATGCGAGAGCCCGGCCGATCGCTGTTCACGTTCGGTGACCAGACGGTGAGCCTCGGCCAGGTGGAGGAGCGAACGAACCGGCTGGCGCACGTGCTCACCGACAATGGTGTTCGGCACGGTGACCGGGTGGCTGTCATGATCGCCAACGGAATCGTCTTTCCCGTCGCGTGGTTGGCCATCGCGAAGGTCGGCGCGGTCATGGTGCCGTTGAACACCACCTATCGAAGCGAGGACGTGACGCACCTGATCGCCGACTCGGGTGCGACGATGGCACTGGTCACGACCGTGGCCGCGGCTCGTCTGTTGCGCGAGGCGGGCGTCGCCCGGATCGGCCTGCTGGCGCCGGACGACGGGTCAGGCTCCGCGGCGGCGTTGGCTGAGGCCGATGTCGACGGCGGCATGTTCGATGTGGACGTCGCGATGCGCGCGGCGAGTCCGGAGTTCGACGCGATCAACGTCGACCGTGACGACGTGCTGAGCATTCAATACACGTCCGGCACGACCGGTCTGCCGAAGGGGTGCGTGCTCACCCATGGCTACTGGCTGAGCCTGGCGGAGCAGGTCACCGACCTTATTGGTCTGACTGAAGCCGATGTCGCGGCGACAGCCCAGCCATTCTCCTATCTCGATCCCCAGTGGAATGCGGCGGCCTGTCTGTGGAGCGGTGCGCGACTGGTGATCCTGCCTCGCTTCTCCGCGTCGACGTTCTGGAAGTCGATCGTGGATGAGGGCGTCACATTCATCTACCTTGTTGGCACGATGCCCGTCTATCTCTACAAGCAGCCGGACGATCCGGTCGTGGACCGCGGACACCGGGTACGGCTTGTGATGTGCTCCGGGATCGTGGCGCAACTGCACGCCGAGTTCGAGCGGCGGTGGGGCGTGTGCTGGCGCGAAGTATATGGATTGACCGAGGTGCCGCTCGTCCTGGCCACCGCGGTCGACGACGTTGACTCTGTCGGAAGTGGACTGGTCGGCCGTCCGGCTCCGGGGATGCAAGTGCGGCTGGTCGACGGCGAGCTCGTGGTGCACGGCTGGCCGATGATGCGCGGCTATTGGAACAATCGCGAGGCGACCAACGAACGTCTGCACGATGGCTGGTTCGCGACAGGCGACTTGGCGACGGTCGACGCGCAGGGCCGATATCGTCTCGTCGGCCGGCGCAAGGACATGATTCGGCGGTCGGGCGAGAACATCGCCGCCGCCGAGGTTGAGGCAGTGCTGGCACAGCATCCGGCGGTGCACATGGCTGCCGTGGTCGCCGTCGCGGACGAACTGCGCGGCGAGGAGGCGAAGGCCTATATTCGGGCGATCGGTTCGCCGAGCGCGGCGGAGATCGTCGAATTCGTTCGGCAGCGGCTCGCGCCGTTCAAGGTTCCGCGATACATCGAGTTCGTCGAGGACTTTCCGATGACGCCGTCGGAACGGGTGGCCAAACACCTCCTGTCCACGGCGGTTGGCTGCGCTGTAGACACCTCCACTATGGAACACAAGGGATTGGATGCACCCCGGTGATGGATGACGTCGAACTGTCGGTTGATGGTGCCGTAGCGGTGATAACCATCAACCGGCCGCACGTGCTTAACGCCTTTCGTCAGCAGACCTTCGCCGAACTGCGCGCGGCCCTGAGCGGGGCGGCGGACGATCCCGGCGTACGGGTCGTCGTGTTGACCGGTCGTGGCCGGGCATTTTCCGCGGGGGAGGACCTCAGCGAGACCGCCGACCAGTTCGCCGACAAGTCCGATGCCGAACTCGCCAGTGTCCTGGCGGATCTGCAGGACCTCACCCGCCAGGTCATGAACCATCCAAAGATCGTGGTGGCCGCGGTCAACGGCATCGCGGTCGGTTTCGGAGCCGAGTTGGCGATCGCCTGCGACGCGCGCATCGCCGCGCAATCCGCGGAATTCGCCTTCATGGAGGTTCGACGTGGCCTATACCCCACCAACGGCGTGCTCTATCTGCTTCCACGGTTGATCGGCCATGGCCGGGCCCTTGATCTGTTTCTCACCGGTGACCGGATGGACGCGCCGACCGCATATGGGGCGGGCCTCGTCAGCAGGGTTGTGCCCGACGCGGAACTGGAGGCCGCCGTCCTGAAATGGGCCGACACGGTCGCCGCGGGAGCGCCGATTCCGGTGCGCCTGCTCAAGCAACACGTGCGCCGCACCTGGGACAGCGACCTGGAGACCATGATGGAGTTGGAGACGCGGGGGATCATCAGCTGCATCCGGAGCGAGGACATGAGCGAGGGCGTGGCCGCCTTCGCGCAGCGACGGTCCCCAAACTTTCGCGGTCGGTAGCCGTCTGTCAGGCGGTGCCGCCCACGACTCGCCAGTGGTCGGCGCGCCATATCGCTGTGCTAGGTGTCGGTGATCGTGGGCGGTAGTACTGGCGATAGCCGGTTCAATCGCTCACGATCATGTGGAGTATGGGAAAATCGCTCCTCCGAGTAGCCGTGGATGACCGTCAGTGCGGTGCCGATCATATGTGAGGACGTGGATTTCCATAGCCCCTGAACATCTGCCGAGCCCGGCCGCCGCCGCGTTTCTGCGGCGGTCCGGATGGGAACCGACCCGCGATGTCGACATCGATGACTACATTAGTGTGCTCGAACAGGCTGGGTTCACTGTTTCGGAAACCGTACGGCGGTTTCTGCGTTCCTTCGCGGGACTGCGAGTCGCACTGCGAGGGCACCACAGGCAATTCGTACAATGGGCATCTCTCGACGCGTTGTTCTTTATCGAGTCGGGTGATCCCCCTTTTCTCGATGCTCTCGCGGACTCTCCCGTGTGTCCCGTTGGATACCTGGGCCGGAATCAGATCGTCTTCGTCAGCGACTCTGGCCAGATGCTGTTCCTCAGCGACCAGTGGCTCGGATATACCCTTGCGTCGACAATCCGCGAGGGTCTGGACTGGGTGTCCGGTGTGACACCGTGGTCAGCCGACTGGCTGTGGCTGCGTGATGATCAGAAGCCGCATGGCTTCTGATCATCACCGCCCGGCGATGCCTAGGTCGGCGCGGATCCGCTCGCGGTCGCGGTCCTCGACATCGGAGTGGTCCGCCGGCGGAGGCCACCCGCGCACCTGTCGGCGATGATTGCGCTCCAACAACCAACCGGTGATCGCGAGCAGGACGATCAACATCATGACTGCCATGGCGTGAAGTATGCGAGGGGGCAAGATCCTGCCACTAGTGGCAGGATCGCCATTGTGCGTCAAGATTCTGCCAGCTAGGCTCGCGGCATGCTCACAACCGTCGCCGTCCTCGTGATCGACGGCACCGCGCCGTTCGAGCTCGGTGTGGTCTGCGAGGTGTTCGGCATCGACCGCACCGCCGAAGGGGTGCCACCGATAGAGTTCCGGACCTGCGGGGTGCATCCCAACATTCCCGTACGCGGCAGCATCGGTCTTCACTTCATTCCCGAGTTCGGCCTCGACGCTCTCGACGACGCCGATCTCATCGCCGTTCCCGCTGTGACGATTCGTGAGGACTATCCGGAGGCGGTTCTCGACGGCCTGCGACGAGCGGCGGAGCGTGGGGCGACGCTGCTCACCGTCTGCTCCGGAGCGTTCGTTCTCGGCGCCGCCGGATTGCTCGACGGCCGTCGATGCACCACCCACTGGAGTCACGTCGAGGAGTTCAGCCGCCGATTTCCGGCCGCGCTCGTCGATCCGGACGTGCTCTTCGTCGACGACGGCGACATCGTGACTAGCGCGGGGACTGCCTCGGGAATCGACGCGTGTCTGCATCTCGTGCGCCGCGAACTGGGGGCGGCGGTCGCGACGACGATCGCCCGCCGGATGGTGGTGCCGCCGCAACGCGATGGCGGTCAGCGGCAATACGTGGAGCTGCCGATCCCCGCCTGCACCGGTGACAGCCTGGAACCGGTGCTGACCTGGATGGTCGACAACCTCACCATCGAGCATTCCGTGTCGACCCTCGCCGCGCGGGTGCGAATGTCCGAGCGGACGTTCGCCCGACGCTTCACCGCCGAGACCGGCACGACACCACACAAATGGCTGACGCTGCAGCGGGTCCTGCACGCCCGCCGACTGTTGGAGGAGACCACCGTCGACATCGAAGCGATCGCCGCGCTCAGCGGTGTCGGAACTGCGGCGCTGCTTCGCCATCACTTCCGACGGATCGTCGGAGTCTCCCCGTCCGACTATCGTCGAACCTTCGCGCAGCACCCGTTACCTCAGCCGCGAGGCCAATTAATCAGTCGCGAGGCAATAATTCAGCCGCGAGGCCAATTATTCAGCCGCGAGGCCGTCATGAGGTGACGGTCTGACCGTCGATGACCTCGACCCGCACGGTCGTGGTGTCTCCGGCGTCGAGGTTTTCTGCCTGTCGGACGGCGCGTTTCACGGGCAACACATAGCATTTGTGCGTGCTGTCCGGAAAGATCGACGTCGCCCATGTGGTGCCGCCGATCGTGACGCGCACCCGCACCGAGCCGAAGCCTCGGCGTGGTCCGGAGGCCATCGCGATGTCGTCGGACGCCTCGGCGGGCAGGCTCACGAAGACCCAGGTGTCGGCGCGCCTGGCGTCCCACTCCCACAGAACGGCATCGAAGACAACAACCATGCCCCGAGCATTTCACATCACCGAAGGGATCACCCCGTCACGGGGGCACTACCCAATTCCCGTACGGGTTGTCGCAGGATGGTTTTGAGTTTCTGCGGCGGGGTGCGGCGCGCGTCGCTGAGGTAAATCTCGTGATGATGCCCGTTGAAGGTCAGCCCGTTGTCGGGCAGATAGTGGTGGTGCAGCCGGTGAAGGGTCGGCGTCTCGTCGTCGTAGGAACCGACGTGCAGGATCTGCACACAACTGCCCTCGTGGGCGGTGAAGAGCCGGATCAGCGGGGCGGCCGGGATCTCCTTCTTCGCCGACGCGGACGCGACCGCAGCGGACACCATCTCCGTGGTGATCCAGTCCGGTTGGGCGATCATCATCGTCCACCGCCACTCGTCTTTCAGGCGGCGGTCAAAGGTCGTCATGTCGTCGGCATGCCACAGCCCTTCCAGCGGCCCGACGACGAAGTCACGGCCGAGGGTTTTCTTGCTGGCGAACTTCAGCGTGTATGCGACGGAGTAGAGAGCCTCGACGGCTTGGGCGTAGTCGGCCGACGTGTTCGGGTCTCCACGGCCGTCGATGGCGAGGTATTGGATCGGTGGTGCCTCGACGCGTACGAAGTCTCTGCGGGACCCGGAGTAGAGCTCGCGCATGGCGGTCTTGACGTCGTATTTGGTCATCGTGTCCTCTGACATGGTTGCCGCGGTGGAACGTGCCCAGGTCGCATCGGCGTGCAGTTGTGCCGTGCTGTAGTCGAAGATCGCCGTCGCGGTGGTCGGCAGCGGCTCCTGCCGCGCGCGGACGGTGGCCAGCTCGACGATGACCGCCTCGATCGCCTCGGCCCGGCGAAGCAGGCTCGCGGCGACGTCCCGTCCAGGGATCGCTGTGCTGTTCGCGATGCCGACAAGCACTCGGGCGCGCGCGTCGGCCACTGACTCGATCGCGTCAAGCGACGCCGCGGCGCAGGTTTCGCGACCCACAACCGTTGCCTGGTACGGCGTGCGGGACTTTCCCGTCCGCTGCGTGTGAACCGGTTCGACGAGTCCCCGTGCGGTGAGCTTGTCGAGAATGTAATAGATGGAGGAGAAGCCGAGCGCCGTCCAGCGTCGGATTCCCCGCTCTTCGATGACCTTATCCAGGTCGTAGCCGTGGCGTGGTTGCTCGACGAGCAGCCCGAGGAGTGTCAGTTCGGCGTCGGTGAGGGTGGGATTCACCGGCCTATTCTAGCACTAGAATAAGCCGTTGAAGCCGCTGGGTGTTTTGCCCGATTCCAGTCGGCCCGCGAAAACGACAGACCCCTCTGTTATGGTCGCCCGATCGCGACAGTCGAAGACAAGGAAGCCTGATGATTGAGACGTTTCACGACCTTCCCGTGGTGCAGTTCGAGATTGGGATGGATGTCGCGAACATCGACCCGACTGCGGTGGCGTGGCGCATCGATGGAAACGCCACCGACAGTCGCAGCCGTTGGCGTGGGGAGCCGACATCGAAGCGGTTCGACCAGCGGTGGGAGGCGCTGATCGCGCAGCCATGGTCCAGCTCGATCACGGCCCTCGTGATCGGCAACTGGTCCGCATCGGACGGAACGATGGCTCCGACCGGCGAGCTGATCGAGGCGGCCGACCGGCTGACCGGGTTGGCGGCTGTGTTCATCGGTGACATCGGGCAGGAGGAGTCCGAGATCTCCTGGATCGAACAGGGTCACATCTCCGCGGTGGCGAACGCCTATCCACGGCTTCGCCGGTTGTGGGCGCGGGGCGGCGATCCGGTATTCGTGCCCGGCGCCTATCCGGCATTGGAAGAACTGCGTTTCGAGACGGGTGGTCTGCCCGCAGGGGTCGTGCGTGCCGTCGGCGAGTCCGAACTGCCTCACCTGACTCACCTCGAGCTGTGGTTGGGCGCCGACGAATATGGCGGTGACGCAACGGTGGAGGATCTCGCGGGAATTCTCGCCGGACTCCGGATGCCAGCGTTGACCTCGTTGGGGCTGTGCGATTCGGAGATCACCGACCAGGTGGCGGCGGCGGTGGCTGGTGCGCCGGTGGTCGCCCAACTATCCACGCTGGATCTGTCGATGGGGATGCTGTCGGACGTCGGTGCGGCGGCACTGCTCGCCGGCCAACCGTTGACTCACCTGAAGACTCTCAACCTGAGCCATCATTTTCTCAGCGAGGAGATGATGAAGCGCCTGCGAGACGAGTTGGAGCCAGCGGGAGTCGTCGTCGATCTGAGGCACGCTGAGGGTGCAGACACGGATCCCGAGGACCGCTACATCGCGGTGTCCGAGTAAGACCGTCGCAGCATGACTGGCTTTCGGCTTCCCTCATACGTGTTGGTATTGGTTGCTTTGGCAGGTGCGACTGCCGGCTGCGCTTCGGGCTTCGAGCCCCAGGACTACGCCTCTCGCCCAGATGATCACCCCTTGGTGGTGGACGACTGTGTGGGCACCGACACGTCCAATCCGGCCAGCTATCGACAGGCCTGGTGCGCCGATCCGGTTGCGGTGGCCAAGGTGACAAAGGTCCAGCCCGGCCTGCCTGGACTGGCCGGGGCATTGGCCATCCCAGAGTGTTCGGACGGAACTGACATCGTGTTGAGCACGGCGAACTTCACCGCACCATATGCGGCGGGCCAATCCACCTTCGGATACGCCTGCGCTCGCAATCTCGAACCACCCCATCCCGGTGACCCAGGCGGGGGTGGCGGTGCCGGCATCATCGTCGGCGATTGCGTATACGCCGACGGCAAGCAAATCAAAGAGACCCGCTGCGATGGTGACGATGTAACCGAACCCCTATATAAGGTCTACAGGATCAATGGCTTCGCCACGTGCGACCAACCCGGCGACCTGGTTTTTAACATCCCAGCCGGCTCTTCGCTGATTGAGGCGCCGGGCAAGCCAGTCTGTGCCCACAAGCTGTAGGAAGGTCGTCCGATCGCGACAGCCGAAGACAAGGAAGCCCGATGATTGAGACGTTTCACGACCTTCCCGTGGTGCAGTTCGAGATTGGGATGGATGTCGCGAACATCGACCCGAGCGCGGTGGCGTGGCGTATCGATGCATATACCACCAACGACCGCAGCTGCTGGAATGGGAGGGAGCGGACGTCGAAGCGGTTCGAACAACGGTGGGGGGCGCTGATCGCGCAACCGTGGGTCGGTTCGATCACCGCGCTCGTCATCGGTGACTGGTCCGCTTTTGACAGAACGATGGCTCCGACCGGCGAGCTGATCGAGGCGGCCGACCGGCTGACCGGGCTGACTGCCCTGTTCATCGGTGACATCGGGCAGGAAGAGACCCAGATTTCCTGGATCCAACAGGGTGATATCTCGGCGGTGGCAAGCGCCTATCCACGGCTTCGCCGACTGTGGGCGCGGGGCGGCGATCCGGCATTCGTGCCCGGCGCCTATCCGGGTTTGGGGGAACTGCGCTTCGAGTCGGGTGGTCTGCCTGCGGAGGTGGTGCGTGCCGTCGGCGAGTCCGAACTGCCCCACCTGAATCACCTCGAGCTGTGGCTGGGGTCCGGCGAATATGGCGGCAACGCGACGGTGGAGGATCTCGCAGGAATCCTCGCCGGAACCCACATGCCGCAACTGACATCTTTGGGACTGTGCGATTCGGAGATCACCGACCAGGTGGCGGCGGCGGTGGCCGGTGCGCCGATCGTCGCCCAACTATCCACACTGGACCTGTCGATGGGGATGCTGTCGGACGTCGGTGCTGCCGCGTTGCTCGCCGGTCAGCCGTTAACTCACCTGAAGTCGCTTGACCTGAGCCACCATTATCTCAGCGAGGAGATGATGAGGCGACTCCGAGACGAGTTGGAACCAGCGGGAGTCGTCGTCGATCTGAGGCCCAAGGGCGCCGACACGCATCCGGGATTCCGCTACATCGCGGTGTCCGAGTAAGCGACGTCGCATCCCTGAATCAGGCGCCGGGAAATGCCGCATGCGCCCACACGCGCGACGACCGATGTCGGGACCGATTTCACGGCGTGCTGCATGTTGCTCGTGTCACCGGCTTTTGCCAATTCTCGTTGGGCTGACCAGGCATCCGGCCGATGCGAGCATATCGGCCGGATGCCTGGTCGGTTCAGGTCGAGGGAGGCGGTTTGGGCAAGCTTCACTGCAATTTCTGCCGCGCCACAACTATGTGGTGTCAGCGGATAGCCCATCCCGCTCGGCTGCGCGCAGGATCTTCTCACGTATCTGGGGGTCAGGCGTGGGGGAGCCGGTCGGTTTCCGCCGGGCCAGCTGTTCGTTGGTTGCGGCGATGAGCAACGACAGGGGAACTTCGGGCAGGCCTCGTCGGGCGGCGCCGACTGCTGCAGATACAACTGCCATCTTTATGTCACGTCCGGATATTCCTTCGGTCTCGGCAAGTCTGTCCACAGTCACGTCAGTGGCGACCGGCAGTGTCGGAGGGAGATGCGCCTGCCATATCGCTCGGCGCGATGGCGCGTCCGGCAGCACGAACTCCACGTGAAGCAGACGGGACTCCACTGCGGCGTCGTAGCTGTCTGGAAGGTTGCTGGCGAAGATCACCAAGCCGTCGAAGGAGTCCAGCGCCATCAGTAGTTCTGTCCGCATCGAATTGATGGCGCTCTCGGCCGCTTGCTCGGGATGCGCGAACCGACGCGACAGAAGCGACTCTGCTTCGTCAATAAAGAGGACTGCTTCCTGTTCTTTGGCAGAGTTGAAAAGCTCGACGAGGTTCTTCGGGCCATCGCCGTGGTATTTGCTCTCCAGTTCGGACAGCCGACTCAGGAGGATCTTCCTGCCGAGACGATGCGCCATCGCGTGTGCTGCCATCGTTTTTCCGGTGCCTGGTGGGCCACGAAAGTTCACGGCGATCGACGGATGCGGCTCGATGACCCGGAGGCCCCAGTCTCCGAAGACCCGTGGCGCGACCTCGACAATCGCGACGCAGTCCATGATTCGCTCTATTGTGGGCACTGGTAGCACGAGTTGATCAAACCGGTAGTGCGGTTCGACGCCTGTAAAGGTGATCTTCGGCGGCTTCGGCTTTGACTGGTTGTTGGAGGCACTTCGCGCGGCATCGGCATGCCCACCGTCCATGCCGATCCGCAGTTCGAATGGGCCGGTCTGGTGTTTGCGGACCAGGTGATCTATCGCAGCGAAAATCCTTGTCCGGAAGAGAACCATGTCTTCATGAGGGACGTTCGATACCGTTCCGTCCAGAAATGGCGTCAGCCGCAGGTCGGGTTTACGTGTAAACAACGATACTGCCTCTGCCTTCGTCTAGGCGGCGGTTGAGGTCGGCGTGGATTTCGTCAGCCTCCCAGGCAGTCGTCGCGCCGGCAGACCCGGTGGGGCCAAAAACGCCGACGACCACCCGATATTTTCCCTGCCGCATATGCGTCCTGACAATATGGGCGGCGCCATGTGCGATCTTGTTCTTTTCGATCCACCGCTCGATGACGGCCCAGGTGATCGCGCCACCGATAATGAGCGTGACTATCGCGGCGGCAAGCCACCACGCGATTGGAATGACCATTGGCGTGCTTAGTTGTAGATGACGAGGCCGTCGCCCTCGTCATGGAGGCGGGCAATGTCGTTGTCTGCGGGGGGCTTGTCGCTCGCCATTGCTCGAGCGTCGACAATTTTGTCTTCGACCGGGTCGTAGAACCCCTGGATGATCTGGGTGTTTGTCGGCTTGCCATCGAAGACGCCGTTGACCTCGACGTACTTCTTGTCCTTGATTCGTACGGCTAGGGTAAAGGCCAGAGATTGCGCGTGCTCAGTCTTGATGCGTCCCCTCGAACGGAACCAGTCGACGATCTTCATGATCGTCACCACGGTTACCGCAACGACGATCGCACCAAAGAACGTCAGGGCTAGGGCAATAGTGACAGGGTCCATAAGCGCGAAAGTCCTCTCTGGGCGCTGGTTGTTGCTCAGCGACGTTTGCGAAACCAGGAATTGATGCTCTCCTGACTGATGGTGTCGTTGTTGCCGCTTCGGCGGCGAGCGACAACATAGATCAACAGCAGTGCGCTCAGCAGCCCAAGAGCTGCGCCTGCGGCTACGCTCAACAAGGTCATGACATTCCTACCGAAATAGCACGAGGTCTACGTTGGCAAATTTTTCGTCGAGTTCGTCGTCGAATCTGCGGGCAATGAGCACGCGACCCATGGGAAATCCGCGTTGTTTAAAGATCAACTCGTTGTTGTCATTGAGGAAGACCTGAAAAACCAGGTGCCCCTGTGGGTGGGGACGTCGATAAAGTGCTCCCCCCGCAATGGCCGGATCCCCGTTGTGGGCTCTCGTGAAATAGGCGACAACCTCCTCAAACGTGAGACTGTCCTGGACGCCTGGGTTGCGTCCCTCCTTGGCGGTGGTTCCGATCAGGGCTTCGATCCATGGCAGAAGCGTGTTGAGGATGGCCGCCGCCGCTTCTTGCCGGGCCTGCTGGTTCCTATTCGCGTCGTCCCTTTTCACTGCGCTCCCTACTGATTCGAGTGGGTCGAGGCCGGCTTTCTCGATCACGAGCGATTACATACAAGAGTCTTGCGGATACGTTGAGTCACATCGACAGTCGTTCGGGTGCCGACTATCGACGGTCGGTCAGGTTTGCATATGCGATCGAGGTCGAGAGGATTAGACCTCGATGTATGATCCGGCGGCCGAGGCTGCCGTCCCGTGGGATGCGAGGTCCGCGTGCTCCAGCTCGGCAGCTATCCGACTCGCTCGATCCAGCAGTCGGCTGGCGTGGTCGGGTTCGATGCGGGCCAACAGTTGCAGGGCCATCGCGCGAAACCGGAGCAGGCCGGCATCGCCGGCATGTTCGACGGCGGCCCGCGCGTGCCCAACCGCGCGTGCGTGCTGCCCGAGCCGCCAATGGCAGTAAGCCAGTCCATGCTCGCGGCGAAACAACGCGAATGCGGCTTGGCTGTGGGGGTTGACGGAGCGGTAGCATCGCGCGGCCTCGGCCAGTTGCGGCACTGGTCCCGCATGGGTGAAGTGATATGCGCGCTGGTCCGCCCAGCGGGCGTGATAGCAGTCCCGGTCGACGCCGGCCGGCAGGCTCTCGATGTGTGTGTGCGCCTGAGTGAGCGTCTTCTCGGCGTTGGCTCGACTTCCTCGATCCATCGCTATGCGCGCCCGCAACAACATGGCCTCGACCTGAGCGTCAGGTTGCGTCGCGGTGTCCGCCTGACTGAGCCGCAACTGTGCGCCGTCGTGATCCTGCCGGCGCATCGCGATCGATGCCAGTCCAAGGTGGATCCAGCAGGCTGCCGGGGATTCGGCGATCGGTGGCCGGTCCCACAGCAGCAGTTGCGATTCCCGCAGCGATAGTGGCAAATCGGCGAATCGACTGTGATACTGACCCATCCAGCGGGCGGTGTCCTCCAGCGGCTGCGGCACACCAAAATAACGAAGTAGCCAGCTACCGTACTGCCCGCCGGGCGCATTGCCGCGACTTTTGAGGCGGCGCAATCCGCGCTCGATGGTCCCAGGATCCTCCGGCAACCCGACTGATGGGCCGGCGCGCCGCATGAGGATGTGGGTGAGCGCACCCCAACCGCCATGTTCGCGCGCCAACTCGTCGAGGTAGCGCTGCCAGGTGCAGCCCAGCGGGGAGACGTCGGTGTTCGCCATGTCCGAAAACGTGTCCTGGTCAGTCAACTTTGCCCATGAGTACGGTGTGCTGGATGAATACATTCTCTGCGGTGACATACAACGTTCTGGCCCAGTCCTACACCCGGCCCGATCGATACCCCTTGTCGACTTCCGAGTCCCTCGACTCTACCCGGCGGCACGCGAGGCTGCTGGCTCGCATCCAGGAGCTCGACGCTGACCTGCTGTGCGTCCAAGAACTCGAGCCGGCGGTCTACCAGGATCTCCACACCCGTCTCGACCCTACCCACGATGCTGCCTATCTGCGCCGTGGTCGGCGCCCCGAAGGCCTGGCGGTCTTCGCCCGGCGAGGCCGCTTGCGCTGGGAGGACTGGCAGCAACTGCGTCTCCAGGCACACCGGCCCGGCGACGACGACATGGCCCTCGTCGTCCACCTCACAGTCAACGAACGGCCCTTGTACGTGGTCTGCGCCCACTTGGCCTGGCAACCCGAGTCGACACCTCCTGCCGAGCATGTGGGCCACCGACAGATGCTGGAACTCTTGGCCTACCGCGACGCGCAAGCCCCGAACGCCACCTGGATTTTCGCGGGAGACTTCAACGCCACCTCGCAGAGCGACGTCGTGACGGCGGCGCTCGGGCGAGGAATGAGCGACAGCTGCCGAAGTCAACGTCCCTGGGACACCTGCGCGATCAACGGTCGTCCGCGAAAGCTCGACTATTTGCTATATACGACCGGGCGGTTCACCCCGCACCCGGACACGTTGCCCAAGCTCACCCGCGACACGGCGTTGCCGTCGTTGGCCGAACCGTCCGACCACCTTCCGCTTCGGGTCCGCTTCACTGCCGCGCCATGACCGGAGGCGGACTCGCGAGCAACGTCTGCTGCTTGTTGCGGTAGAACCAATACATGCGCTCCCGAAGGTACCGAGTGATCACCGCAATCGAGCGGCTCAACAACCGGTTGATGCGGTTCTTCCTGCGAAAAGGCGTCGCGCCGCGAGCCTTCGCGCTCCTGGAAACGACTGGACGACGTTCTGGGCTGTCGCGGCATACCCCGATCGGCAACGGACTGCTCGGTGACACGTTCTGGCTGATTGCCGCGCACGGTGACCAGGCCGACTATGTTCGCAACGTGCGGGCCAACCCGAGGGTCCGACTGAAGATCGGTCGTCAGTGGCGCGCCGGGACCGCCGTTGTGCTTGTTGATGACGACTTCTATGCCCGCTCCCGCACTTTGCCGCATCAGTGGGACGCCGCGATAGGGCGTCTCATGGCCACGTCGCCGTTGACGATCCGCATCGATCTCGATCCGAGTTGACGTGTAGCAATCTGGCGTGTCCGGTGGCGTCACCCGGCCATTGGCCTCAGCCGGCAGTGTGGGCAGTCACGATCCAACAGTCACCCCCGACGGGCGCCGCGTGATCGTCGATGCGCTGTCGTTGACGGGATTCGCTGCACACGCCGCGATGGTTGGCAGCCATGCCGGATCCATCAGCGTATGGGACCTCACCGAGCCACTCGCCGAACTGCCGCCGTTGACCGGGTCGCCGCTGCGTTAAGGTTGTTCAAACGCTTGGAGGACGGTGGACATGGTCACACGCGCCGATGTGGATGCCGCCGCTGCGCGTATCGCCGGCCACGTCCGCCGGACCCCCATCGCTGAGGTCGACGCCGGCACGTTCCCCGGCCCGGCCTGGCTGAAATTGGAGTTCATGCAACATACCGGCACATTCAAGGCCCGCGGCGCGTTCAATCGCATCCTCGCCGCCCGCGAAGCCGGTGAGCTCGACCCGAAGGTCGGCATCGTGGTCGCCTCCGGCGGCAATGCCGGCCTTGCCAACGCCTACGCCGCGGCCACCCTCGACGTGCCCGCCACCGTGTTCGTGCCCACCACCGCCCCCAAAGTCAAGGTCAACAAACTCAACGCGTACGGCGCGACCGTCATACAGACGGGCCGGGAGTATGCCGAGGCGTATGAGGCGGCAATTACGCACGCCGCCGCGAGCGGCGCCGTGTACTGCCACGCCTACGACCAGCCCGACATCGTGGCCGGCGCGGGAACCCTCGGCACCGAACTGCTCGACCAACTCGACGGTGAGGTCGACACCATTCTCGTCGCCGTCGGAGGCGGCGGGCTCATGGCCGGTGTCGCCGCTGCGGTGGAAGGCGACGCCCGCGTCGTGGGCGTCGAGCCGGTCACCATTCCCACTCTGCACGCCGCGCTCTCCGCCGGCGGGCCAGTAGACGTCGCCGTGTCCGGCATCGCGGCCGACACCCTCGGCGCCCGCCGCATCGGCGACATCGCCTACACCATCGCAGTGCGTGCCGGCGTGCAATCAGTGCTCGTCACCGACGACGACCTCATCGCCGCCCGGCGGATGCTGTGGGACCACCGGCGCATCGCCATCGAATATGGTGCGGCGGCGGCACTCGCCGCACTCACCGCCGGCGCATATCGTCCGCAGCCCGGCGAACGCATCGTGATCGTCCTGTGTGGAGCCAATACCGATCCCGCCGACCTCTGACGTCGCGGCTCGTGTTCACCCACCGACCTTGCGAGCGAGCTTCGCCACTGCCGCCACGATTGACGGGGCATGCGGCAGCACGTCTTCGATCGTCGGTGGGCCGTCGGCGTGCAGGAGAAAGGCGATCTCCTGTCCGTCTCCGACCAGGTGCACACCGGCTGCGGCGACCGGCGCAAACCACCCCATCATTTCACCCAGCAGTTGGGCCATGGCGGGCTCGAGCGTGGCCACAGCGAGCGCCGCGTCCACGTCCGGGCGACCGGTCGCCATCTGGGCGACGCCGGTCTTGCCGACGATGGGTCCCCGCGTTGTCTGCCGGGAGATGACCTCGAACGGCGGGAACGGCCGCGCGGGCCGTGCGGTGATCCGGCAGTCCTGCGCGGTCTGGTAGGTCACCGATACGAGACTAATGCTCTTCTTCTGTGCGAAGTGATAGCGCAGTTCCACGGCGACGTCGTCGATCGCACCGGCCATCCGCAGTCGCAGGTCTACCGGCCGGAACAGTCTCGCTCCCCGCAGAAATTCGCGGTTGGATCCGCGGTTCATGAGGTTGAAGGTCGGGTCACCTTCGACGAGGACGAGCCCGAGTCGGCGGGCGAGGTTGTCTGCCTCGTAGCCGGCGGCGGCTTCGACGATCCGCCGGGCTGCGCGTCGATGGTTTACGACGATGAGCAGGGACCAGACCCCGACGATGGCTATCGGAATTAGAAATGTGATCATCGAGACAAACATCGAGATATTCCAATGATAGAGGGGACGGGAACTCCGTCAGGAGCCTGACGCGGGCGGTTGCCAGCTGCCGGGGACCCATGCTGCGGACTGGCCGCGCGTGTCGTCTGCCCCCTCGGACAACGGTGCAGCCGGCGCGGCGGGCGGCGGTGCAAGGGGGGCGACGAACCGGGCCAACTGGTCGGCGTCCTTGAGCCCGACCATACGTAGGTCGAACCCTTTGCGTCGAGCGACGACCACAGTCACATTCGACCGTGAGCTCTCCAGGGTCACCCCGGTCACGTCGCCCCGATGAACGCGTCGAGGTCCGCGCAGCAGACGACGCCAGACGAAACCAAATTCGTGGACCTCGACGACCTGGCGCAACCGCAGCACCGGTAGGGCCAGGAATGCAACCGCGGCGCCAAAAGCCCACGTGGCGAGCGACATCCGCTCGGCGAACGTAGCGACCGGCGGCGGTGGGGAGTTCGGAAGTCGGGTGCTCGACGGGGTGTCCGGGAGAAGCATAAAAAACCCGGCGAGCAGGGAGACCCCACCGAGATACCACAACCAGCCGCCAGCGGCGAAGGTTCCCCGGTGGGATCGCAGTGGCGCTCCGAAATCCGGTTCAGTCGACACGTCGGCATCACTCCTTAAAGGATATGCGCCGGGTACGCCGACAGGCCGCCCCGTGCGCGCCGGAGCACGCTACCACAATCGGTCGATGCCAAATCATTGGCGCGCCTCAATGTCGCACGGAGCGCGAGTTGTCGAGTATCGATCTGACTCCCAACCACCCATGACAGGGATGCGTCGAGCAACTGATGATCCGCCAGGGTCGGTGAGGGCCGAGTTCAGTGGCGGCGGTCGTTGTTCGTACACAATGGATTGTCATGTCGGTTGAATTGACAACCGTTAGGAATGGCCTCACAGAGGCGCATTGGGCATGTCAACGCCCGTCGGTCTGAGGTCTCCTGGAGACAGGAGCGAGCAGCGCCGAACCGTCGAGCAGGGCGCGCAGCGCGGTGTTGAGCGGTCCGGGTGCCGCGTAGTCGGGATGGGCGCGCATCACGGCCGCGGCGTCGCGTAAGCGGTCGGCCTCACCGCGAAGCTCGTGCGCGGTGCGCCGCAGTTCGCCCGCCTCGGTGACGGGGTGGGTGGCCAGTGCCAGCGTGGACGGGTTGACCCTGCCCATGGCGACCGCACGCGGGGCTCGGGCGGCGCACGAGCACGGAGCGCTCTCGCCGACCAGTCCGCAGTAGTCGGTCATGAAGTCCCGAACCCGTTCCCTGGCCCGGGAGAGCCGTTTGCGGTAGGCGGCCGGACTGATGTCACAGATCCAGGCGGCGTCCTCGCTGGGCACCTCGAACAGTTCGCCGAGAATGTAGGCGATCCGGTGGTCGCGGTCCAGGCACTGCAGCATCGCCATGGTGCATCCCAGCCGGACGTCGTCAAGCAGCACCTGCTCGACAGGATCAGCGCCTGGGCCACTGGACGGTGCGGCCAGGCCCTCAAGCAGGTCGGCCCCGAACTCGTCGAACCCCATGGGCCGCTGCTCCACACGCGAGCGCCGACGGTCCAGCAGCAGGTTCACCGCCACCCGGTGGATCCAGGTCGTGATCCGGGCCTCTCCGCGCCAGCTTGCCAGATTCGTGATGACCTTGACCAGAACCTCTTGGGTGGCGTCTTCGGCGTCAGCAGGGTGCCCGGTCATTCGTAGCGCGAGCCGGTATACGTCGTCGCGGACCGCGCTCACCAGCCCCTGCAGCGCCTCACCGTCGCCGTCCTGAGCCCGGGCGGCCAGAACACCGAGCAGTTCCGCCCGGGCGTTGCGTTCCTCGGGCGTCACGACTGCACCGCTGATTCCAGTCGAGCCTTGAGCTGGTCCAACTCTCGCCCCATCGAAGACACCGCTTGGTCCCATGCGGGCTCGGGCATGCCGGCGGCGCGGGCGAGGGTGAACAGGACGTCGGCGCCGTCACCGTTGGGGACGACCCGGATCGGCAATGGCTCGCCGAACGGCGCGCCTGCAGGCGCTAGGAACAGGTCGATCACACCGTGCTCGGGCACAGCGGAGATTCGCATGCGGACGGGCCCTCCCATCATGGGGACATTCGCGTCAACCACGCCCGGCTCGGCAGCCGGTTTGGCGGGGCCGTAGAAGAACTCCGTGCCCCACTGCGGGTGCGTCAGCGGGTCGGACAGGTCGGTCACGACAGCCGTGAAAGGTGCGTTGATCGTCACGGCCAACGTGCGGGTCGTTGCGGTGGTCATCGGACACCACTTTCTGTAAGAGTACGGTCACGTGTCCGGCCCGGGGCGGGCCGACATCAGGATTTGACGGGATGTCCGGTGCCGATGTGACAGCCGACCGTGCTCGGGATACCCGACTTCTTCACCGCACCCACCGGTCGCCGTGTCTTCTGCCAGACCTCCCGATGGCTGCTCGAGCCATTTGCCGGCCGTTGGTCGGTCACAACGGCCGTTGCCGGAGCGTCCAACCCTACGTGCGGCGATCTCGCCGACACGCGAGTGATGACGAGAGGAACAAGAACGTGAGGGACATGACGCGCCAGGCCTCGATCCGAGTGGCTTCCGCTTCCTTCTGGGTGTCGGCTTTCGCGGGGTTCGTGGTGACCTCGGCGGCGGGCGCCGCCGTTGCGGTGGCATACGGCCCGTTCCTGACAACCGCCTTCGGAGAACACATCCGCACCCCCGACGAGGGGCTGGCCGTTCCCGCCCTGGTGTCCGGATACGCCGTGATCGCTCTGGTTATGGCCTGGCTCACCCCACGGTTGGTGACCGGGCACACAGGATGGCGGCACGGCGCGATCGTCGGGGCAGCAGTCGGCATGACCAGCTTTCTCGGAGACCACCTGGTCACCGCCGGCTGGTCCCGGATCGCCACCACCCCCATGCTGGTCTCCGGCATTGTGGACGTCCTCTCGGGCATCGCCGGAGGAATCGTCATAGCACTGATCCAGCAGCGTGCCCGAATGGCTAGGTGACGTTCTCGCTGCGTTCGTACG
Organism: uncultured Actinomycetota bacterium; assembly: GCA_963736695.1. Lineage (GTDB taxonomy): Bacteria > Actinomycetota > Actinomycetes > Mycobacteriales > Micromonosporaceae > CAVTPU01. The sequence continues at coordinate 61,475 of CAVTPU010000001.1, read as the reverse complement.
GTTGATTCGCCGTGGCCGTCGAGGGTGGTTCTGTCAGACCACTCGGTCACACTGACGGCATGGCGTTGACGACTCAGATGCTCACCTTGGAGACCTGGGACGATTTCGCCGCGCTCGTCGAGGCCAACAACGGCGTGTGGGGCGGTTGCTGGTGCATGGGATTTCACCCGGAGGGCGTCGGTGCCGGGCACACCCCGGACGGAAATCGGGAGGCGAAGCGTCGGCATGTGACGGGGGGAACGGTGCACCAAGTGCTCGTCTACGACGGTGATCACTGCGTCGGCTGGTGCCAGTTCGGCTCTCCGGCGGAACTTCCCACCATCAAGAACCGCCGCACCTATGACCAAGGAGCGGAGGAACCGCCGGACTGGCGGATCGGCTGCATCTTCACCGATCCGAAGAGTCGGGGCAGGGGTGTCGCCGCCGCGGCGGTCGCGGCGGCACTCGACGAGATCAGGCGGGCCGGTGGCGGGATTGTCGAGGCCTATCCCGAGCAGACCGAGCAGCGGGCGCCGCAGCGCGGCTCCTATCTGCATACCGGACCGGAGGAGTTGTATACGCGACATGGATTCACGCGCATTCGGCAGATCGCGAAGTGGCGGTGGGTCATGCGTACCACGGTCTGACGTCATCGGCGCGGCGCTCAGGGAGGACACGATGCCAGTTTCGCGCGTCGAGTCTCCGAGACTTTTAGCATTGGTGCGTGGCTCGTGGTGCGTCGACGACAACATGGTTGCGCCTATGCGCTGTCAATGTCTCCGTGGTCGTGGTCCTCGCCCTGGCCGGCTCCAACGCCTTGGCGCCGGTCACCCGGGCGGTCGCGCCGGAGGCCCCGCCGTCGACGATCACCGCCAAGGCCGATCCGCCGCTGCGGGTGGTCCGACCGAGCTCCACGCTGCCGGTCATCGACTACTGGCCCTCCCCGATCGGCTTTTCCGCCGATCCGGCACCACTGTCGACCGCGAGGCTGACCACCGGTCTGCGTCCGAGCACCCGCATCGCCATCTACGACGCGCCCGGCGGCCGGCCGAAGGCATTTCTCGACCCGACGATTCGGGGCGTCGAGATCACCCTTCCCATCGTCGAACGTCGCTCGGGTTGGGTCAGCGTGCTCATGCCTTCGGTGAACCGCCGGGTGGGGTGGGTTCCGCCCGGCCGATGGACCACCGTCGCGTTGCGCGATCAGCTCATCGTGGACCGGTCCGCCCATCGGATCCTGTGGTTTCGCGACGCCGCGCTCGTGCGGTCGTGGGTGGTGACGCTCGGTTTGGGCGCCACGCCGACTCCGCTGGGGCGCACGTTCGTCCTCGGCCGGTCGACTCTGTCAGGCTATGTCTACGGCGACACCGACGTATTCGCGCTGGGCGCCGTGCCCGATCGCCCGAACGCTGTTCCGCCGGGCCTCCGTGGCGCCCACATAGGACTACATACCTGGTATCACGACGGCGAACTGGGTCACAACACAACCGACGGGTGCATCCGGGTGACCAAAGCCGCTCAGAGACTGTTGCTGACAGAGCTCGTGCCTGGTACGGAGATCGTGGTGCTCGACCGCATTACCACGAAGAGCTGATCGTTGCTGCTTGTGCGCACTCGGTCACCATGGCGGGCTGCCCTGAAGAAGGAAATTTCGCGACGGTGTCGCATCGGGGGGCAGCCGTTCGTGGAATGAGTGTGCGGCCGCCGCACACGGAACCGGAAGGAGATGACCATGACGGAGTACCTGATCGCCTTCAACGATGAATGGGTGCCTGAGCATACGGCGGAGGAGTTGCGCGAGAAGAGCATCGCTGTTCAAGTCGTGGTCGAGGAGATGCTGGCAGAAAACGTCCTGATATTCACCAATGGCGGGCTCGACCGGTCCACCGCGGTGTGCGGCGTCGAAGCGGTTGACGGCAAGCCCGTCTTCACCGATGGCCCGTACGTCGAGACCAAGGAGCACCTCGGCGGCTTCGTCGTCGTGGACGTGCCCGACGACGAGGCGGCCCGATATTGGGCTGGTCGGCTCGCGACCGTGCTCGACTGGCCGCAGGAGGTCCACCGGTTCCGAGGCCCCGGACAGGCCCGGCGTCATGGCGATGGAGAAAGGTGAGCACGATGCCCACATACCTGCTGTCCGTCTATGGGCCGGCCGAACGCAACGAGTTCGGCAACTACCCTTCCCGGGAGGCCATGCTGCAGGCCTTCGCCGACACCGGCGCCTTCAACGAAAGGCTGCAAAGGGACGGGCACCTCGTCTTCGCTGATGGCCTCGAGCCTGCGACAACCGCCACCGTCGTTGACGGGCAGGGCGACAAACCGACCTTCACCGACGGGCCCTACCTAGAGACGAAGGAATATCTCGGCGGCTTCTGGGTCATCGAAGCAGCCGACCTCGACGTCGCACTGGCGCTCGCCGCCGAGGGCTCGAAAGCGTGCCGCGGCAGGGTCGAGGTGCGTCCCTTCCAGACCGAGGAATCCTTCCAAGCGTTACTGAATCCGTGACCGATCCCACCGTCGAGCAGGCGATCACCCGTCTCCACCACCAGGAGTGGGCGCGGGTGGTCGCCCGCCTCGCGCGCCGTTTCGGCGACCTCGACGTCGCCGAGGACGCGACGGCCGAGGCGTTCGTCGTGGCTGCGCAGCGGTGGCCGCGTGAGGGCGTGCCGCCCAATCCCGGCGGTTGGCTCGCCACCACCGCGACCCGCAAAGCGATCGATCGGCTTCGCCGCGAGTCGCAGCGCGACGCCAGACACCAGGCAGCCTGGATCATGCACGACGACACCCCCGCCGAGCCGACCGGCCCGGTCGAGGACGACCGGCTCAGACTCGTCTTCACCTGCTGCCACCCCGCGCTGGCGATGGAGGCCCGGGTGGCGCTGACCCTGCGGCTGCTCGGCGGCCTCACCGTGGCCGAGATCGCGCGCGCCTTCCTGGTGCAGGAGACCACGGTGGCGCGACGGATCACCCGCGCCAAGGCGAAGATCAAAGCGGCACACATTCCCTACCGGGTGCCCACCCCCGACGATGTCCGCGAGCGACTCTCCGGCGTACTCATGGTTGTGTATCTCATCTTTAACGAGGGCTATCTGGCCGGCGAGGGCGACGACCCCATGCGCGTCGAGCTCACCGACGAGGCGATCCGCCTCGGCCGCCTGCTGCGAACACTGTTCCCGGACGACGGTGAGGTAGCCGGCCTGCTCGCACTAATGTTGCTCACCGACGCCCGGCGGGCGGCACGCGTGTCGCGCACCGGGGAGCTGGTGACCCTCGACGAGCAGGACCGCGGAGCATGGGACCGCGCCCTGATCGCCGAGGGCAACGCACTGGTTCGCGAACGGATCGAGGCGGTAGCGGCCGGCGGCGACCCGCCCGGGCGCTACCAGCTGCAGGCAGCGATCAACGCGGTCCACACGCAGGCCCCGTCCGCCCGGGACACCGACTGGTCCACGATCGTCGCCCTCTACGGCAGCCTGGCGCGGCTCGACCCCTCGCCGATCGTGCGACTCAACCGCGCGGTCGCGCTCGCCGAGATCGACGGCCCCCAGGTCGGGCTCGCCGAGATCGACCGCCTCACCGAGGTCCTCGACGGCTACCACGCCTTCCACGCCGCGCGCGCCGACCTGCTCCGGCGACTCGGGCGCGGCGGCGAGTCGCGGACGGCGTATGACCGGGCCATCGCACTCGCCGGTAACGCTGCCGAGCGCGCCTACCTCACCCGCCGCCGCGACCAGCTCTCCACTTGACCGACACGTCTATGCAGAGTCGACGGTTCAGGCGATGTGGCAGTGCAACGCGGAACTGCGTGCATACCAGGTCGGGCCGTCGGCACGTGGCCGGAAGTTGTGAGTTTGACGTTAGGATCTGCTACGTGTTGATGACCTTGACCACCGAAAACCTGGGCGAAGCCATAGACGTGACGCCAGCGATGCTGGACGAGGTGCTCACGTCGGATGCCTTCGGCAAGTTCGCCGTTCTCAGCGCGTCCGACGAGGAGTTCATCCAGGCCGGCAACGGATGGAAGCCGGACGCCGCGAGCGCCAACTTCGTTCAGACCCACAATTCTGACCCATGGGTGCTGGAATATCGCGATCGCGGTCAGCAGTTCCGTGCCGAGGGACAGGTCACGTTGGAACAGGTGCGACAGGCGTTCCGGTCATATCTGACCGGCGGGTCGGAGTGGCGCACCGCGCTCGCCTGGAGAGAGATGACGCTGTAGGCCCGTCGCCTCTGCCGGATGTCGCTCCGCACATGTCGCCGATCACCAGGTGCTGCGGAGTGTGGATGCGCTCCCGGCGTCGTCCGGATCCTCAGTCACTGCTTCCGTCGACGAGTTCGCCGCTTGACGCTCGGTGCCGAGCGAGTTCGTAGTCGATGAACGCGGCGATCATCGCACGATAGGTGGACTCGACGACTGCCGCGTCCACCCCCAGTTCCACGGCGCATTCACGCACTCGGCCGATCACGCGCTCGACCCGATCAGGTGCCCGCACCGCAGTCTCGTTGTCCTTGAAGGTCGAGGCCCGCCGCACGAGTTCTTGGCGTTGGCCGAGAAGGCGGACGATTTCAACGTCAAGTTTGTCGATTTCTTGGCGTACCGATTCGATGCTCACGCACGACTCCTGGCTACAGACCCGATGTAACCGACACCATACCCGGGTGGGGCCTGTACGGATCGGCCAGCAGCGCCGGCTTCTCGGCGCGAGTCCGAGTCAGTGCCGCGATGGTGCGGGAAGGACGAGAGGTTCGTTCGCGCCTCCAGACACCTGCGGCGCCGGAACTCGCCGGATTTGCCGATGAGAGCAGGGCCGATCAACGATCAGTTTTGACGTAAGGAAATCCCCGCAGCGACGCGTACTTTGAGCGCGTCGAAGTTCAAGCCGTCAACCGTACTGTCGTGGACGTTTACGAGTTCCCGATCGAAGTAGTCCAGCAGTCGTGGGTCGTCCATCGCGACAACGTCTTCTGGCCGCACCGCGATATCCAACCGTGGTCGGGATCGACTGCCGACAATGACCTCCGCGTGCAGGGCGCCCTTGATGGTGAAGAAGTGCTCCTCCCCGTAGAAGAACTCGGCGTGCACGTCACCCGCGAGGTGGGCCGAGCAGTCGTTGTAGTCGCCGATGAGGCGGCCGGTCGTCAGGCTGCCGTGCACCTCCAGCCAACCTGCGGTAATGACGTCGCGGGCCCGCATGTCGCCGGTGACGAGAAGGTAGGACTCGGGGTCGTCGGAATCGTGGTAGAGGCCATCCACAGTCAGGCGGCCATCAACGATCAGGACGAACGCGCCTTCGTCGGCCAGGTCGAGGTCGCCGGTGATGTGCAGGTCGCCGGACGCGACGAGTATGTCATCAAGATCCCCCGCCTTGACGTCAGCCAAAACGGCGATGGTGTTCGTGATCTTTGGCTCTTCTCGAAACCGCGACAGCCACTGGCGCACTTCGTCCTCGCCAACCTGTCCCTGCCTGATACGAACGAACCCCAGCTATCATGCGGGCCAGCGTAGCCGAGCCAGTGTTGCCCCCATCATCGGCATGATCACCAACCCGCGGTCACTCAAGAGGAACTCCGGCTATGAGCGTTCATCCGCTGGAATCGCCGCGCGGCGACGAGGGCGTCAAGATTCACCCGGGGTTGACATTCGGTGACTCCGAGTCTCAGGAATGGTATCCCGGTGGATGCAACGGCGCCGTCCGTCGATGCCGCCACCTCGACGTACGTTGGGGTCGCCGCAGCTCGCCCGGCCCGTCGCTGATGTAGTGGCGGGATGTCTGCGGTCACTGGCTGGCAGCGTTCGGCCGCTCGACTGTGACGGCGTCGTCGCGGTCGAGGATGATGGCTGCTTGCGAAGTCGAGACGAGGCGGACTTCATGAGAGGGGCGACACCACGATCTCGACATGGCGTGCTTCCTCAGGGTCATCAAGTGCGAACTGCAGCAGCCAGTGTCCGGGTCGCAAAACCAATTCGTCGTCACCATCAGCGTCACCAATATAGAGCCGTCCGGAAGGCACAGGGAGCGCGACCTCGTATGGCAATCCGTCGGCTCGCTGGTCCTTCACCCACAGGTCGACGGTGACGTCGGCTTCGCCCTCGGCGACCGTGCCAGCATGGGTGACCACAACAGCAACATGAGAAGCCGAGGAGAGCACCGGCCCCTCGTCCCCATGAAAGTCGATGTCGAACTCCGCCTGGCACTCAGCGTCGCTGACATAGATCGCACCCCAGTAGTACGGTCGACTTCGGCGTAAGTGGTGGTCGACTTCCATGACGCCGAACCTTATCCCGAAGTCGCCGTGTTTGCCGAGCTGGCAACGATCGCCTCACGTCGACGCGATCCGGGCATCGGCGCACACGGACGAAGCCGTCGACCGCTCGACCTACGATGGACGACGTTCCCGTACGGCGTGCGACGCGGGACCTCACGCCGGTGTGACGCCGTCGGAGGTCTCGCGCAACAGCGAGTCGTAGGTCTGAGTGACCCGGTCGGCCGTGATCCCCAACGACGCCACGAATTCGTTCAACCGTTCCTGAACGTCAGCGGTGTCCGCTGTGTCGTACAGGAGGCGTTCCACTTCCAGGAACGCGCCGAGCCGGTTCACCTCATCAAGGCACAATGTCATGTCACCCACGCTGCAGGCCCGGCGCCGCTTGACCAGCCGCACCGTCGGCCGGAACCCCATCGCGATGAGCGCCTCATGCATCTGTTCCCGGTCGGAGATCTCACATTCCTGCTCGGCGCAGTCCAACTCGTTCGCGATCGGCGTCTTCACCGTGAACAGATGCCGCCCGTTCTGGGTGCGGAGCCGCGCGAACGGAACACCGATCTTCGACAACCCATAGGACCACGTGCCCGGCGCATATGCCTGATCGTCCTGCAGGACTGGATCACCCAACGTCACTCCACGCGTGGCGAGGGCGGCGACCACCTCGGTCGGGTCACCGACACGATACTTGACCTCCACCTCGCGGGGACGCCGCTGCTGTGTCACTGTTCGGGTGATTGTCACCGAACCACAATATCGAGTCGCGTCGCGCATGGCCTGAGGCCACGCCCTGCACCCGCCGCACGGATGCCCGATCCTGACGGGCGCCGGCCTTCGCGATCGCGGTGCGGGCACCAAAAACCCAATGGGTACGATTCATTCATAGAGCCACAACCGTCCGGAGTGGACATAATCAGCCCTCACGCTCGGCTGGACGATGTGTCGGCTGCCGATGAGTCTTACCAACAGCGACTTCTCGCCGTTGTTTGAAACAATGGCACGTCGCGGTGCGTCCAGCCGGAGTCACCTCTACCATGGGGCTATGGACGACGACTGGCGAATGGACCGGATTGGCGCCGCTCTCAGAGGTAAGAATCCTACTGTCCTTCGACGGATGACGGCCGGATTCGCCGTTATCGGCGACGTCCAGTTCCTCCCGGGTTACTGCGTCCTGCTTACCGACGACGTGACTGCGGACAGACTCACCGATCTTCCACAAGCGAGGCGTCTGGCTTTTCTCAGCGACATGGACACGCTCGGTGAGGCGGTAGAACGCGTCTGCTCGCGGCGAGAACCCGCTTTTCGTCGGATCAACTACGAGATCCTCGGCAACCATGATGCCTTCTTGCACGCGCACATCTGGCCGCGATACGAATGGGAACCCGCAGAGAACCGCAGTCACGCCGTCTGGTCGTATGCCGTCGGAATCCGGCAGCGACCACAGGCGGCTCTCGGCCCTCAACACGACGATCTGCGCCGAGAATTGACTGAAGAACTTGGCAGGAAGGGCAAGTCCAACTGAGTTGGAGCGCACTCCGTGACGCGGTGGGCGGTCAGTAGCACTCCACTCGGGCTTGATGCCCGCTGGCGGTGGCCTGCTTCGCGTCGGTCGTGATCAGCGGCGCGTCAAGCGCTTCGGCCAACGCGATGAAGCACGCATCGGCGGCGCCGAGGTTGTTGCGTAGCGACCATATGCGGTCGGCTAGTGGTTGGGCGGTCAGTCGAACCTTGGGGGTGTCGGCGAAAAGGTCTCTCGCGTGTTCGGCGCCGTTCGGCGCTGATCTTCTTGCCGATCAGCAGACCTCGCAGCGCGTGGTGAAACTCGACATCGATGATGTCCGGAACATGGACCGTGACGTCCAGCAGCCGCTCGATGAGTGGCTCGTCCAACTCCACCTGGTCGAGAGTCGCGAGTCCGACCTTGCGGACATGTGCATAGCATGTGGTTGCCCGGCGGTGCCCTTTGCCGAGATGCCGAACCAGCCGCGTTTTCGAAAATCCACAATGTACGGGCATGTAGAAGCATTCGATGGTGCGGTGATGATGTCGGGTGGCAGTCAGTCCATCATGGCCGTCCAGTGTAGCGAGACGGGTCGGCGCCGAGCCCTGCCAGTTGCGCGACAGATCACTATGGGTTGCAGATGGTCGATTGGACTGGTTGCATAGGCGGGGTTTGACGGTGATCACGATGGCGGGTGGGTGGATGGTGTGGGCGAAATGAGCGACCCTGAACTGCGCATCGATGGTGGCGCTGGTGGCACTATGGCCAATCTCGACGACCTCGCGACCCTGGCCCAGCACAGCGAGGAGATCGCCGGCGAGCTCGCGGGACTCGCGATCGATTGTCATGCGATTCTTGGTGATCGGGCGATTCTTGACTCGGCGCCGTTCAATCCGAGTGGTGTCGCGGCGTTTGAAGTTGAACTGTTGGGCGCACTCGACGGTCGGTCTGGGCTCACCGAACTCGCGATCGAGATCGGGCTGCGCGCAGGCGCGTTGCGGTCGGCTGCGGAGGCCTATCGGTCCGTCGATGAGTTGAATCGGGATCTCGTTGACCGTGTTCGTTGGTGTGGTGGTGTGGCTCTGCCGGTTCTCGCCCCAGTCCTGGCAGCCTTGGTGTTCAACCCGGGTACGCTGCCCATCGGCTTGGGGGTTGCGACCCTCGATTGGAAGGAACTGCTCATCGAGCATCCGGGCGTCGTCGACATCCTCGTCGGCATGTCGCCGGGGCTTCTCAGTGCGCTGCCCGGCGATCCCAATCCGGTGAGCGTTCCGGAGGCTGCCAGGCTGCTCGGGCTGGCTTATCCCGACGGTGTTCCCGAGGTCACGGAGGTGCCCGCAGACGACGACTATCCGACGATGGTTGATCCACCGCACGGTGTCGGTGATCTCATCGCCGGGTTGAATCAGCTCAACGGAAGGGTGCACTCGTCGGGTCCTGATCAGATTGATGTTCGGATCATCACCCACGCTGATGGTTCGACCGCATATGTGGTTGATATTCCGGGTACGAAGGTGTGGGATCCGCCGTTCACGCGTGAGGACAATCTCAACGATCTAGGGACGAATATCCACGCGATGGGTGGCGAGGTCACCTCGCGGGAACATGCCATCGCCGAAGCGTTGCGGCGTGCGGGTGCCAGTTCGACAGATCCGGTCATGCTTGTCGGTCACAGTCAGGGAGGAATCGTGGCCGCTCAGGCCGCGCATGACTCAGTCTACTGGCGGGTTCGCCTTACAACGTGACCCACGTCGTCACTGCCGCGTCGCCGATCGGTCGCATCGACGTCCCTGACCACGTGCAGGTGTTGGCGTTGGAGAACGCGTACGATGTCGTGCCGCACCTTGACGCCGCCGACAATCCGGACCGGGCCAACTGGACGACCGTCACCGTCGATGACCAGCATGGAACGCTCGGGGAGAATCACAAAATCGGTTCGTCCTACCTGCCGACCGCCACGGCTCTTGACGGTTCATCCGACGCGTCCGTGACGTCGTTTCGCGACAGTGCACACCAGTTCATCGGCGACAGTAACTCGACAATGTCGACTAAGATCTATGCCCTTTCCAGAAGATGGGAGTGACTTATGCCCATGACGAGATCATCTTTGCGAGTGGTTTCCTTGGCGTTGGCGGTCGTTGTGGCTGTGTCGAGCCTGGCGGGATGCAGCACGACGACTCCGGAGATTGAGGCGATTTCGCGGGCTATCGAGGTTGAGCTCGTGAAGCTTCCGGATGTGACTGAGGTCGAGGTGGACTATGAGGACAGTCTCAACCTTCCGGGGTCTGTCCTCGTCATCTATATGACCGCAAGTCCAAACGACTCGGACTCGCTTGCCGCTGAGGCTGTCCGGCTGATTTGGCAAAGCGAGATCGATCCGCTCTTTGAGATTGCCGTTGATGTATACGACGCTACCAAGACGAAGATCTTCGCATCGCGAAACTTCGATGTCGATTCGCTTGAAGCGGAACTCATCGCGAAATATGGTCCCCGCCCGCATCCGAGAGCGGGGCGTTGACGCTTGGTTTTCGAGCCATCCGCGACGAGCACGCCGGCCCGCCACTCGAAGGGGCTCGCGTCTCGCCGGATCGATTGTCATCTCGACATTGCCAGTCAAGATCTATTGGATTGCCGGGAGGTCGGAGCGAGATATGCGCATGGTCAGAGCTTCAGGGCGAGTGGCTTCCGTGGCGTTGGCGGTCGTCATGGCTGTGTCGGGTCTCGCCGGATGCGGTTTTGGCACGACTCCGGAGATTGAGGCGATTTCGCGGGAGATCGAGGTTGAGCTCGCGAAGCTTCCGAATGTGGTTGAGGTCGAGGTGGACTATGAGAACAGTCTCGACCTTCCGGGATCTGTTCGCGTTACCTTTAAGTCCTCAGGTGCGAGCAATGTAGAGGTACTCGTCGACGAAGCCGTCCGGTTGCTTTGGCAGAGCGACATCAATCCGCTCTACGACATCTTCGTTAGCATAGATGACGCTTCCCAGGCTGAGGTGATGTCACGTTATCTCGATGTTTCCTCGGATGAGGCGGACCTCACCGCGAAGTATGGACCCCGCCCGCAACCGGAATAGCCGCACGCCAGGCGCTGACTCGCCAGATCGGTTGCCATCTCGACATTGCCAGTCACGATCTATCAGATCGCCAGGAAGTTGGAGTGATCTGCGCATGGTCAGAGCTCCAGGGCGAGTGCCTTCTCTGGCGTTGGTGGCCGTCATCGCTGTGTCGGGGTCTGGCCGTACGATCTGAGCCACGGTCGGTGGCCACGTCCGTCGATCATGGCCAGTCAAGATCCATGAGTTCTCGTCCGAGTGAGCTGACGTGCTATGCGCACAAACACCAGCTCCGTACGATCCTCGCCGATGGACAAGATGATCGCCGCGCGGATGTCGACAACGGATGCGCCTGTCGGACGTACCTCTGGTCGTCTTGAGCGCGCCCCTGGGTCTGCCGAAGGGCATGCGGACTCGGTGGACTGCGTTGCTGGCCCCGTTCGCCTCGACGGCCCGTCGCGGTGGGCACGTCGTGGCGCCTGACGCGGGCGATTACAATCGCAGCAGCCAGCTTGCAGCTGTCCCAAATGCGATTGGCGCCTGTCGTTGAGCTGGCCAGGGCACGTTCATGAACTTGGACACACGAGCGGAAAGTGATCGTCTCCCGAATGTTCTTGCCGGTCAGCATCATGAGCAACCTGTCGACTCCTATACACAATCCACCTGGCGGTGGCATCGTTCGCTAATCTGTGCAGGGCACCGAGACTCGTGTCAGGGATGACCGGCTCGCCGAGCCGGTTTGAAGTGCCGTCATAGACGGAAACGTCGCGGCGGGTGGCGCAGCCGGGTCGTGTTGGGGGGAGTGGGCCGCCGTTGTCGACAATCGTGATGGTGGTGGGGACGAGCCCGTCATCGAGGCCGAACAGGTGATCGTCATCATGCACGCATTCCCACGCAGGGCGCAACGATGAGCGGCGACACAGAAGCGGAGCCGGCGCAGGCGTCGGCTCCGGCGGGATTGTGGCACAATCGCGACTTTAATCTGCTGTGGACGAGCCAGTCTCTGTCGGATCTCGGCAGTGCAGTCTCCACGATCGCTATCCCGCTGACGGTGCTCGCACTCAACGGTTCGGCGGTGCAGGCTGGGCTTGTCGCCACGATCGCTGCGGTGACCCGGATGGTCTGTCGGCTTCCTGCAGGGGTCGTGGCTGATCGTTTCAACCGCAGAAGAGTGATGTTGACCTGCGACGCTGTGCGACTGTTCGTGTTTGTCGGACTGGGGTTCGCCGTCCTCAATGGTCGTGTCGGAGTCGTCATGCTCGCATTGGTTGCCGTGCTGGACGCCGCCTGTGGCACGTTCTTCGCCACCACGGAGCACGCCTCGCTGCGGAGTCTCGTCCCATCCCCACAGTTGCCTGCAGCGGTCGCCCGCAACGAGGCGCGCTCGTATGGCACTTCGCTGGCTGGTCCGCCGCTTGGGGGGCTTCTGTTCGGGCTCGCTCGCAGTCTGCCGTTCTTCGCCAATGCCGTCACCTATTTGGCGTCCCTGATCGGGGTCGCGATGATTCGAAAACCCATGCAGGAGCAGCGGACCGGACCGCCGGACAAACCCGCCGCTGCCATCGTCGAGGGACTACGGTTTGTCTTCGGCAACTCCTTCCTGCGTGCGCTCCTGTTCATCGCCGCTCCGCTCAATCTGGCCGTCACCGGGATCCTTTTCACGATCATCGTGAGCCTGCAGCGCCAGGGCACCCCGCCGGCCGTTATCGGCACTGCGGAAGCCGTGCTCGGCGTCGGCGGACTACTCGGAGCCTTCGTCGCGCCGTTCCTGCAGAAGAAGATGTCGCTGAGCACGCTGATTCGCGCCATCTGCTGGGCGGCTGTTGCTCTCATGGCAGTGAGCGCACTATTCAGTCACAGCATCATCGCCGCAGTGCCCATCGGGATCGCGGTATTCTTCGGCCCGGCCGTCAACGGAGCTTTGTTCGGCTACCAGGCTTCGATCACGCCCGACCGTCTGCAAGGACGCGTGGTCAGCGTCATCCTGCTCATCGCGATGTCCGCCGCTGCCGTCGCACCACTCTTGTCGGGCGTTCTGGTGGGCGCGGTCGGCGCTTCGAGGACGATTCTGCTCTTCGCCGTCGCGGTGTTGGGATCGGCACTGGCAGCCACCTTCGGCCGGGGCATCCGGTCGATGCGCCCATCCCTTGTGGACGGACAGACCAGATCACCGAGCCCTGTGGGAGCCTGAAAGGTGCGCGACGATGCTACGGCGACTGAAGATTGTCGAGGTTTTACGGCGGCCACTTCAGCACGCGTGGGCATGTGGGGTCGGTGTTGTCGACAACCACATCGGCGGACACGTCGGGAGCGGCGTCGGCGCGGTAGAGTTGTTGCGCAGGAATATATCGGCGCAGGTAGCGCTCACGGACGCTGTCTGCTCCGCCCATCACCTCCGCGTCGCGGGCTACCGCTCGGCGCAGCACCTCCTCCTGACTGATGTCGACGAAGATGCTGAGGTCCCAGCAGTCGACAAGCTGTGGTCGCAGCAAGAACACCCCGTCGAACAACAACACTGCGTCGTCTGGCGCCAGACGCGGGGCCCGCTCGACCGGCGTGTCCGTCAGGTAGTCGAACACGGCGGTGCGGTACCAGCGGTTGCCGCCAGGTCCGAATGGTTCGAGCAGGACGGTGCGGATCGCGACGTGGTCGAACGAGTCGTGGTAAGCGCCCTCTGGCGACAGGCGGCCGCGCCGATGACGATCAGCACTGCTGCGGTGAAACCCATCGATCCCTGCGCGGATTACCTCACGTTTTGCGGTGATGCTATTCGCAAGCTCGTCGGCGAGTGTGGTCTTGCCGGCCGTGTCCGGACCATCTACCGCGACGCGCAGCACCCGAGGCGGGTGGTTGCTGATCAGCTCGGCCAGCTTGCCGATCAGCGCGTCACGGGGGTGTCGGTCGTCCACAGTCTCGCCCCTTCCGGAATGGCCCGCCCAGCCCAGACCCGTTGGGTTTACTGGAGCTCCACCCCGGAACCGGACACCGGGCTTCTATGCCGCGAGGGCGGTTGGCTGACTGTAACAGATCCGGGCCTCGTGCGGAGTCTGTCGCATGAGTGTCGAATGTAGACGGTGATGGTTGTAGTAGGCGTGGCAGGCAAACCCCGTCCTACATGCCTCATCGCGGGTCGTTCCAGACTTTGGCGTCGATCTCTGCCTTGAGCGTAGCGAAGAACGCCTCGGCCAATCGTTGGGTGTAGCGAATCGCTCGATATTGAACTCCTCTGTCCGAGTGGTGGGTGAGTCCGGTCAGGTCGGCGTGTTCGCCTTGTCGGCGCCAGACCGCCATCTGTAACGCGTCCAACGCCAGGTCTGTGTAGAGCGACGTGGTCACCGATCCTGGCCGCCTAATTCGACGCCGTGCCAGCACGAACTCCCTCATCGATCTCAGCCCGTTTCACCCACGTACGTAACGCTTCCGGGTGCACGCCGAGCTGATCCGCGATCCGCCCGATCGCCCCAGGCCCCGTCCGGGGGTCCTTACGCGCGTCAACCTTGGCCGAGACCGCGTTGGCCGGTGTGTCGCGCCCGGAGCGGGCCGGGGAGCTGCTGGTGTACCCGTGGTTCCGGGTACATCGCCCGCAACCGACGCAGGCCCCTGGTGCCGCCGGTGGCGGTGAGGCCGGCGGCGATGGCCTGCCGGTCGGTGAGCTGTCCGGTGATCCAGGCGAGGAAGGGCTCGCGGTCGTCGGCGGTGACGGTGAGGTCGGCTCGGTCCGCGGCACCGGGCGTGACCGTGTGTTCGGTGTCGTGGGCGGTGATGGTGACGGCATCGCCGGCGATGTCGAGGACGATCGTCGTTGGCGTGGGCACGGCGGTGGGCTGGTAGGAGCCGTCGAGGGCGATGATGAGCCAGCCGAGCCGGAACTGCTCGCTCGGTCGGAGCGGCCCGAGCAGGGGCAGGCCCCAGGCGCCGAGGGCAAGTAGGACGGGTTTGAGCTGTCGGCCGCGTTCGGTCAGCTCGTACACGGTGGACGCGGCCGGCGGAGGGAGCCGACGTTGGTGGACCGCACCAGCGTCGGCTAGGCCGCGGAGCCGGTCGGTGAGCATGTTGCTGGCGATGCCGGGCAGGCCGTCGACCAGGTCGGCATACCGTTTCGGCCCGGTCAGCAGCTCCCGCACCACGAGCAGCGTCCACCGCTCGCCCAGGATCTCCAGCGCGCGGGCCACCGCGCAGTACATGTCGTATGTCTTGCCAGCCATATCGCAATCATATCGCATGTTGATACTTGCGAAAAACTTGTGGACCGTGCGATCGTTGGGCCCCCGAACAGGAGGCACGATGACCATCGCAACCGAACACGCCGTTCACACGGTGGGTACCTCGCACTCCACCCGCCGGCTGCGCGCCGCGCTGCGCACGAACGCGGTGTTCTCGCTGGTCTGCGGCATCGCCCTGCTGGCCGGTGGCTGGTGGCTGGCCGCACCGTGGGGGCTGGGCCCAGCGGTGGTTCCACCCATCGTCGGGGTCGGCGTCGCCGGGTTCGGTGTCCTGCTCGCCCGGATCGCGGTCGAAACAGCGCCACGGGTGCGTCGCCTCGCGTCGGCGGTGGTCGCTGCGGACCTCGGCTGGGCGGCCGGCAGCGCCGTGCTGCTCCTCTCCACCGACCGCCCAGCCGAGGGCGCGACCACGGTGACAGCGGTCGCCGTCGTCGTGCTGGTCCTGGCGGTGTGGCAACTCGCCGGCATCGCCGCCGTACGCCCGGACGATCCGCTGGCCGACGTCGAAGTGGTCGAAGCGTCCACTGTGGTCGCCGCGGCGCCCCACCGGGTCTGGCCGCTGCTGACCGACCACGACCTCTACGGTCGACTCGCTCCGAACCTGTCCACAGTGCAGGTAATCAGCGAACCCGGTGCCCCGCTCCGCCGCCGCTGCACCAGCACCGGCGGCGACAACTGGGAGGAAACCTGCACCCTCTGGGACGACGGCCGTCGTTTTGCCGTCGAGGTCGACACCTCCAACTACCCCTACCCGCTGACCACGATGCGTGGACTGTGGCAAGTCGACCCGCACCCAGCCGGCAGCGCCATCACCATGCGCTTCGCGTATCAGCCCGACCGCACTATCCGCGGCGGCCTGTTCGCGATCGTGTTCCGCCCACTGTTCCCACCCGTCCTGGCCCGCATCTTCCACGGCTGGCGACACCGGCTCCAACCGTGACCACCCGGACGGCTTCCGGTCACCGCTCGCGCCGGCCCAGCTGCATCGTCACCGGTCCCAAGACTGGGCCAGTCGCATCCGCTCCTTGAGCAAATCGCGGCGGGTAGGCGCGTCGCAGATTCCCGTGTACTGGCGCACGAATGTCAGGTGCCCGTCAACGATCGCGACTTCGTCGAGGTAACCACCAACGTTCCAGTCGTAGATGAAGCCGTGCGTGTCTTCGACGAGTGGGGCGAGGCGGCGAAGGGCGCAGTGCAGGTCCCAGCCCCGAAAGTAGGAGCGGTCGCCACACGGGCGCAGCACGTATTCCTCCGCCAGTGGCTCCAGGAGGCCTCGGTTCTCCGCGTCGGTATAGCTTCGGGGATCCAGCGGATCGGGATCCAGGCGCAGTACGCCGTCGATCTGCGCGCCGGCGTCGTAGGCGTGTTGAAGACGTATACCAGGCCTGATCCGAAACCGGATGCCGCCGTTCTCATAGGCGGGCCGGACCTGAAACGCTGACAGGCTGTGCGACGTGCCGCGGACCGCGCTTCGGATATCGGCGGCGGGAATGTCGAGTCCAAACAGGTCGCGGTCGTGGGCGAACCGGTCAGCCAGACGGTCGTCGCCATCACGGATTGCGGCCAACAACGCCTCCCTGGCGCCCTGCCGGTGGCCGTAGCTGGCAAGCGTACACGCGAGATCGTATAACCCGCCTGGATGGTAGGGATCGCGTCTGAGGCCTTCGTCAAACAGGCGAACTGCGTGGGCCTTCTCGCTGCCATGCTCCTCCCGACCGGACGCAAACGCCTGCACCAACAGTCGATCGGCCAGCGGCAGCCGATCAGCGCCCACCGTCGCCATGGCGTCATCCAACTCCCGTAGGGGACACAGTCGAAGATACAAGGTAATCAATTCGTAGCGGGCGAGCCGGTACGCGTCACTGTCCTGGCCGTCGGTCGTATCGTCGAACGCGGAGCCCGCAAGCCCGCGCAGGCACGTCTGCCGGGCGATGTCGGCGTCGTCGAGACGATCGCGTTGCAGCACCGCGAGGTCACGCGCGGCGCCTAGGTCCGCTTCGGTGTCGACCACGCTCCGTAAAGCTGACACCGCGTATTCGACCTTATCCATGCCAGCGGCCAACTCGGCGTACTGGCGCCCCAGTGCGGCACCGCCGACCTCGGCAAAGCCCTGCTCGGCCACCATGAGCGCCTCCTCAGTCCGCCCTTCATGGACGAGCCTCGCCACCATGCGCAGATGTTCGTTCACGACCGGCAATCATATAGGTGCTCGACTTTCGCGGTTTATGCGGCGGCGAGTGCCCATGCTCGTTGGACCTGACGGATTTCTGCGCTGGTGGGTTGAGCTGGGCGAGGACTCATAAAACGTGCGGCGATGAGGGTGTGACTCAGAGGGCGGTTCGTAGATCTATGTCCATTTTGGATTTGGCGGTGTGTTAGAGGTCCTGGTCATATGGCTATGCAACGGTGTTCTGCGTGAGCGTGAATAGGCCTAGCTGTGTTTCGGTGAGGATGTGGCCGGCGACGAGGCGTTTGGGTTTGGCTCGGATGTTCTCGCCTGTCTTTGGCGGTGATGCCGTGGCCGAATGCGAGGCAGACGTCTTTGGCGCGCATGCCGTTTGGGGTGGTGGTGAACGCGGTGAGGATCTTCTGGTGGGCGACGCTGGCGATGGCGAGTTCGGTCAGTTCGGTTTCGGTCAGGGCAAGGCTTTCGGACAGGGTGGTGACCTGTGCGCGCAGTGTGTCGGCTGCCGCGGTTGCGGCGGCCTCCTGTTGCGCGATCAACTCCAACAACGGCGGCATTCCCGGGGTCCTTTCCTATGTGGTTCGCCAGGACGTGGTGATGGTGTCGGTGAGTCGGCGTACCAGATTGGCGGTGGACGCCCACAACGTTCGGGAAACCGACGAGACTGGTTTGCTTTCGTATTCGCGCACGAGACGTCGGTGCAGCATCAGGGTGCCGTGTGCCTGTTCGACCACCCAACGGCGTTTGACAGACACGAACCCGGGTGCGCTTGTCGACCGGGCGGACTTGCCGACAGGACTCCTATGCTGTGCGGCATCCGCAATCTCTGGAGGCGAAATGAGCTCAGCGCCAGGCGCCGAGGAGCTGTTGGGCAAGATCCTCGCGCTGGTCGATGTCGAGCTGCCGCTTGGCGACGGCCAGGACTCGACACCCAGATACATGATCATGTTTCTGCGGGAAAGCCAGGACTTCTGGGACGACGAGGAGCGTGACCTTATCGATTCGGTCTGGGCCGAGTATCTGGGGCACAGTGACGATCTGGCCGCCAATCTTGCCGCAGTCTGGGGCAGACCGACTCGGGTGCCACTCGGGCCGGTCCTCGACCGTTCTAACGCGGGCGAGATCATCCCGCCACTTCCCGACGAACTATCACAATTCGCGGTTCACGTTGATGTTTGGCGAGTAGGAAACCGCGTCGTGTGTCTTGGGGTCGGGCAGCATGACAAGGAACTGCCGGTGGTGCTTTTCGCCGCCGTCGGTGATCACTGGTTTGACGACGCGTCGTCGTGACCGGGTGCAGGTGGGGCACTTCTCAACGATCTGGGAAGCACCCCGCTCGTCGGCACGATCGGATATATCGGTTAAGTTCACAGCTGGACCATGATCCGCTCTGCGCAGATGGGTTCCCAATCCGACACGGTCAGGCGACGTCCGTTGTGGGTCTCGTTGCGAGAAACCGCGCCCAGATCACAAGGTCCGTCGTGATCTGGGGCTGGCAAGTCGCCACGGGATTCACCAGCGAGATGGACGCTGACCGTAGCCACGCCCCAGCGATGGGCTGCTCGCAGATGGTCGACTTCTGTGATCGGCGATAGGCTTCGCTCCGTGTCAGAGGTGGATGCCGGAAGGCGCGATCCAAGACAGCTGAGCGGAGCCCAAGGATGTCGTTGACTTCCTGGAGTTTCGGCCTCGGCCCTGGGATGTGGGTGCGTTCGCTCGACCACCTGGACTCTATGTTGATCGGATATCTGGTCGCGCTAGAAGTCCATGGCATGGCCGAGGAGTTCAACTTCTGGCCACAAGGTCCCTTCGCGGAGTGGCTTGGAAGAAGTTGGGACGACACAGCTCGCTCGGATGGGCTGCGGAGATTGAGCATGAAGCCGGAGCGGCAAACATTCATCCAATGGCAAAGTTCTTCGCGCACCTTGATGAGTACCGTGTCGACAACGGTCGATCAGGATCGGCCGGCGTGTAGGGACTCGGTTAAGGTTCCCCTGACGGGCACCCGTAAACGCGCTCATTGCGGCAGTGGTGGGCGAGTGTAGCGGGTGTGGAGGCGCGCGCCGGGTGCGCTGAGGTCGGACCGTCGTTCGCCGGACAACCGTCTGGAATGAGGGGTTTTGACACGAGCATCGGATGAGTACGCTTCGCCGGTGGCGAACATCGAACTGGCCGATCGCAACCTCCAGCTTGCGCTGCTTGACGAGGTGTACACCGATCGCGTCGGTGACTACTACTGGCTGTCGTCGCTGCGAAACGAATACGCCGCCTACCAGGTATCGGCCGGCGGACCGGCATGGGACGATCTCCACCCGAGGCTCGGGATCGACCACCTGCCAGAACTGGAGCGGTTCCTACTCACGCTCCCATTGACCGCGGACGACCTGGCGAGAGTGACCCGTCTATGTCTCGACGGCGACCGTGAAATCTATACTCTCTACCCCGATTTCTGGTATCTCGACGGTCCCTTCTCGATCACGAATCTGGACGGGATCGGGCATTGCACGGCGCTCACTGAGCTTGACCTCAACTCGATGGTCGAACCGTGTAGCCTCGCCCCGCTTGCCGGGTTAAACAGGCTGAGGCGCCTCACCGTGAACGGAGTCGACCGGCATCGCGACCTCGATACCATCGTCAGTCTTCCCGCCCTGACCGAGCTTGGATTCTGGAACCTCGCCAGTGTTGAAGCCAGCGAGGCGTGGTTGAGCGTCATCGGTGCGCTGCGGGCGCGCGGCGTGTCGGTACACGCCGTGTGACGTCGCACTACGGCTCCTGTCAGGACGTCCGGGCGCCCGAGAGCACCCCTTCATTCGACGTGGTTCATCGATACGTGAACGCGCCGTAGTCGGCATGAGCGGACGACGATGGCGTAGGGCCGAGGTGCTGTCCGTTGAGGGTCCCCTAACGGACGCCCGCTGCCGCGGGGGTCGGTGATCGACCGGCCGGTCGCAGCCACCGCATCGCCGAACTGGCCCTACCGGACCGGCCGGGCGCAGCGTTGGGTGTTGTTGGCGGTCAGGTTCGCCTCGGTGGCCAGGAAATCCTGCCACGACACATAGCCTTCGTGGTGGTCCTCGATCAGGACCGTCCACTCCTCCCGTGCCCGTTGCCGGCGAGTGGAGCGCACCGTGCCGAAGGTGTAGACCCGGCGTATGTCGGATTCTTCAGCGCCTGCAGGACGCGGGCGTGGGTGAGTGCCCCACTTGATCGTCCCCGCCCACGCCCCAGCCCACGCCCGCTGCGGGAACAGCCGGCCAGTCTCGTGGAACGCGCGGACCGTCTTGGACGCCGAGCCGGTCCGCTGGAACTCGGCTAACAGGTCCCCGACGGCCCAGCGGGCCTGCTCGCCGCTGTCTTTGGCGATCTGCCCATCCTCGTCGTAGACGTAGCCGACCGGCGGGGGATGCTGCAGGTCACCGCGGTGGGCAAAAGCTCGAGCTCTACAGAAGTCTCGGAGTTCGCGATTCGTATCATCCGGAGACGCAAGCGGTGCGCCACGATTGATCTTGGCGTGCACCGTTGGGGTTTGGTTGGTGTCGGAGGAAGGACACGACCCGAAAGCCAACCGGTCCTATGTTCGTCTGGCCCGATCGCGCTTGCGTGATCGTCTCTCCACTGTAGCCGACGACGCGCGTTGAGTGCATTGGCCCACCGAGGTTCGATCCCGCTCATGGCAACGATATCGGGCTGGGCTCGAACATCGGTGGGCCATTCTTGAAGAACCAAACCGCGTTTCCGCAGCTCAGGGGCCTATTGTGCTCGTGCCGGCCGTGCGTCGGCGGCTGGCGTAGCTGCTTTCGCGAGCCGGGACGCGCGGCGTCGGTCGCGATGTCGGCTGGGGCTCGCCTGCCATCTCTGATGGGCGCTTTGCACTGCGCCGCGAATTTCCCACCAGCTCGGCTGACGTACCATGCATGGCCATGGGCGTAGGAGAATGGATCGGTGGCCTTGCGGGCGTGGCAGCGGTAGCGGTAGCGATGTGGTCCCACCGAGCAAACCAACGTGCCAATCGGGAGAACCGAGACATCGCCGAGCGTGCCGTTACGATTGCCGCAGACTCGGCTGAGTCTGCGCGGACCTCAGCGATGGAAACGGCGAGGGTCGCACGAATGGAAGCCGACCGTGAACACCGGGCGCTGAGTCCAATGGACATGATCGTGCGTTTCGAGGGCGAACGCGACCGGCGCACGGGCCTCTGGAACGTGTTCGTGGTGCTGGAGACGAAGCGATGCTATCGGGTTCGCGGCGAGATTATGCTGGATAGCCATATCACCGCTCCTCTTGGAATAATTTCCATCTTGTATGCGAACTCCCCAACTCGCGTCCACATCGAGCAGTTAAACGAAGACCAAAGAACGCCGGTGGCGCAGCAGATCGTGATCCGGGCTTGGCCGCCGAATGCCGAATTGGACAACGTTGAGGCATGGACCTGTCCGTGCGGGGCCCCGGTCGAGGATGGTGATGGTAAGGTCGGGCACTGGCAAATCGAGCGGCCGGTCCACTACGAGCTCCCAGTGAGTCCTCGGGTAACTGCCTTCGGGTAGAAGCTAGGCGACAAACGGCGCAACAATTCGCGGGCGGGCCCCGTTCAACACGGGGACGCGACTGCCGGCGGCGATGACGCGCATTTTTTGGTAATTGACGGCGCCTGGGCGGTGCCACCAAGAACAGCTCGATAGCGAGGGCCGCGGATTTTGAAGTCTTGGCGCGTCCGCAGGCCAGGCTATTCAAGGTTCGATCCCGTCCGATATCTTCGATGCTGGCGGGATCGAACCGGAGTTCCACGGAGAGGTCGAATACGTACAGCCAGTGCAGGTGGGTGCCTTCGGGCTCCGTTTGTTGCCGGCCCCGCAATGTCCGTAAGTGGTCGGGTCGCTGACCGCAGCCCGGTACCAGGGTGTTAGGAGCGCGGTGGGTGCGCAGCCATGTCGGCGCGCAGCGTCGCGGGCAGATCGTCACCGATGACAGCATATGGTTCGACGGCGATCAGCACGTCGGTTAGGTCCAGGATCGTTTCGACCCTGCCGAGGCAGACGGAGGCCGGTTCGTTGTCGGGGTCGGTTACCGGGTCCCAGGCGAAGTCGAGCACTGTGGCGAAGAAGGTGCGGTGCGGGTTCCAGTCGATCTGAACGGTGTAACGCTCGCAGCCGGGCTTCGTGGTCAGTGTGTATAGGCTCATTTGCTTGTCCTTCTGGTTCGGCGATGTGGGCATCAAGGCAGACGCGCGATGTGGGTCGCGCCATTTCTGGGCGGCCACGTGCAGTGAGCCGTCCGGATGGGCGAGGGCGAACAGGGGTCGCCCATCACGCGCAGGGTGTTGTCAACCGCGCCGGTCTTGTTGTCGCCGGAGGCGGCGGTAGTCGTGGTGAGGACGGCTGCCGTCACGCGGGTTGTATGGTGCTCGGCGCAGACCTCGCCGCTGGTGGGCAACTCACTGAAGCACGTCGCGGTCTGTCAGTTGTCAGGCCAGTGCGAGCATGTTGTCCTCTTCCAAAACATAGAGAAGGCGGCCGCTGTTGACAGCCACCGCCGAAGGCGACCGCCGTAAAAGGGATGGGGCTACCGCATTCAGGTACGTGTGCGCGTCGGGCGTGCGGAGTATGTGGCGGTGAGCTGACCAGAAGACGAGCGGCAGCCGACCGCGCAAACGGTGGGCGTGGTGTCCTCATTTTAAAGTGGGAGGCCAGATCAGTACGGATGGAAAGAAGCAGAGGTATCAAGGCTAACGCCGTGGGTCGCTGCGAAGGGCGGGCTGTCAGGTTCGCCGATCTGACCGGATCTGACAGCCCGCATCCGCCCAGTGCACAGACGCCGTTGTGGAAGATGATGATGACGACGCTCATGACCTTCCGGCGGTGGCCGTGTCAGCATGGACCGGCGAGGCGGGGCGCTCACAGTTCGGCGTCACCGCCGCCGGCTAGGCCATCTGGACCCGCCGGCGCGAAGGTAAAGGCCTGACCGACCTGATTGCCCACCACGATCACGGAAGCCAGTACCTGTCCGTCGACCACAGTGAACGCCTCGACACCCGAGATTAGGCCATCGATCGGGGCTGCGGGCTCGTCCTACGACAACGCCCTCCCCGAAACCCCAACGACCGCTGGAGTCTCAACGAGAAAGTCTCCGGACACGCCGGGGCGGTTTACCGTGCAGCTTGGGTGTCTTTGGGTTCCGGTTGCGGGCGGTCACCGCGTGCTCCGCAGGTGCTCGGGTCGCCGACGACGGCCGGTGCCGGGGTGTTAGGAGCTCGGTGGGCGCGCAGCCATCTGTGCTGCCATCCGAAACGAGACAAAAACAGGTGGCGGTACGACTCGGTCCGAACGGCCAGCGGGCATCACGGCCAGCATGTGGCGAGGTGAGGCTGGCTGTTATCAGGCCAGCGCTCCGGTTGGCCGTGTCCGTAACGGCACCAACCCAGTCCGGCGGCGTCGATGAATTCAACCCGCCATTTCACGAGCGCCTCGACCGGCGGCTTACTGCTGCCCGACCAAGCGATGGGTGTTGTTGGCTTCCACGTTCCTTGCCTTGAGTCATCGGGTCCGAGAATTGCCTGCCACAGCACCGGATCTGGCGTTGCGCCTTCAACATCGAGACGTTCGAGCGACAATGTGGCGCGAACGATTGGATGGTTTGAGTAATTGTGAACATCCCAGTTGACCTCCATGACCAACTGGTCTTTGCTGCGGCCAAGGTGTACGTCGGCTATCACCAATTGCGCCCTGGCTGCTGAGATTTGTCGCATCTCATCCCTGCGAGTGGCGATCTCATTCCGGAGTGTGACCACGGTTGCTACAAGGGCACCTCCGGAGAACAGGGCTCCGCAGAATGTGCCGACGGCTTCTATCCACTGGGCCAGTGCCACCACGACCGAATGGTAAGGCTTTTCGACATTGCGGACTCGCCATTGCACAGGATTCGGCGGCCATCACCTGGGCAGTGGGCCGTCCAAGGTGCTATGAAGTTGAACCAAGCCAACATATTTCCTTGCCATATTCCGCGCGAGGACTTGGTCGCGTCGGACTGCGCCTTGTGCGGTGTCAACGCTCATGGGTTCAGGTGTGGGCCACACGTCTGGCAAACGGCTCGCGTCCAAGTCGCGGCAGGAACAGGCCGGAGTACGGTTAGGTTCTCCGCACTACGCTAGTAAATCCGGCAACAAAGAGGCTCGCCAGCGCCCACGCCACCACCTTGAGTGTCATGCTGACCATACTCAAAGGCTTGGCCCGTTGCGCTTGCGGTGGTGTCGCAGGGCGGGGCTCCGCCGAGAGCGACCAGCGGGAAACTGTAGTTGATTCCAACTCGTGCGCTGACCAGATTGTTCGCATACTGACAACTATGGTGGACCAAACATGGCAGAATAAGAACCGCGTTTCCGCAGCTCACGGGCCATATGTGACCGTGTCGCCGGTCCGCAGACGGTTCCCGACTAAATGAGACTCACCGGATCGGTGCCTGTGCTGCGCACACGGAAGCCCGGAGACCGATGGCCGTGGCACCGGACGCAGCAGTTGACCGCGCGCGCAGAACCTCCGGTTTCGCCGGCTTGCACCTACGCTACCCGACATCGATGGCATCATGGCGAGCCAGAACCATCGTTTTCGGCCGGCGCTGCCCGAAGCTGCTGGGCGACCTGGGCTGCGAACGCCGGATCGGCCAGAATGCGCGCCACGACGTCATCGGCGATCTTGTTGACGTCGAGGTGTCCGGTGTATTCGACCTGCACGTTTGGCGAGAAGCGGAAGTCGGTGTGGGCGGTGTAGGCGCTCTCGCCGTTGTCGCCGTAGGCGGTGAGCACGTGGTCGAACACGAGCTGCACCTTCGTCGTGAAGATGTCGGGCGTGTACGGCGTCTCGGGCAGGCCCTCGTCGAGGACGCGCCGGATCGTGGCTGTTCACGTCGTTGGTGGTGGCGACCTTTCGCCGCCAGTCCTGGACGAGCTTCTCGTGGAGGTGCTCGAGCAGCTTCTTGGCGCTGGCCTTCACCGTCGTCGCGCTCCGTCGTCGGTGAGCACGGGGTCGGGCTGGGTGAGCAGGTCGAAGATCGCCAGTTCCTCCTCGGTCATGCCCTCGCGCGACGGCGCGCTCTTCCTCGTCGGTGAGCGTCTGCGGACAGCTCGATGAGGCGGCGGAGGTACTCGTCGATGTTGACGCTGCCGGCGTTGTAGTCGGCGATCAGCTGCTCGATGCGCTCGACGAGCTCGTACCGGGTCGGGTTGCGCGGTGCTGCGCCGATCGCCTGCTGCCTGCAGCAGCTGCGCCGAGCCGGTCGGTCTCGGCCCGCTTGCGGCCGGCGAACTTCGCGGCGAGGCCGTCGAAGTCGATCTGCGACAGGTCGATGAGCGGGTCGGGTTCGCTGCCCTCGGCGGCGGCGCGGATGACGTACTCCTCGGCGCCGACCGAGCGGTCGAGCAGCGCGTCGACGGCGTCGGCGACGGCGGAGATGTCGGCCTGCCGGCGGCCGGGTGACCTCGGCGATGCGCTCGGCGAGCACCCGGATCGCCGCGACGGTGCGCTGCTGCGCGGCGGCCTGCGGGTTCGGGCAGCAGCGCCTTGAACAGCTTGCGGACCTGCCGGGCCTGCGACAGGAACTCGTTGCGGGTCTCCTCGTCGACGAGCAGCGCCTCGACGGCGGCGTCGCGCATGCGCGATGTGGTCGAAGCCCTGGGCGTCGCGCAGCGCGATCAGATCGACGCCGTGCGCTCGAGCAGAACGCGATCAGCTCCGCCGACGGCGGCATCGAGTTCGCCCGACGAGGGCGTCGATGATCTCGATGGGCGAGTCGACGCCGGCCGCTGGCCGCGCCGTAGATGGCGAGCGCCTTCTCCAGGTTCCGGAACACGCCGATGTAGTCGACGATCAGGCCGTTGTCCTTCTCGGGGAAGACCCGGTTGGCGCGGGCGATCGTCTGCATCAGCGTGTGGTTCTGCATCGGCCGGTCGAGGTAGATCGTCGACACGCTCGGCGCGTCGAAGCCGGTCATCCACATCGCGCAGACGAACACGAGCCGCAGCGGGTCGTCGGCGTCCTTGAACTTCTCGGCGAGGTCCTCGCGGTTCATCCGCTCGCGGTGCGGGCGGATGTCGAGGCCGTGGTCGTCGAGCGTCTTGCAGCTCGTTCTGGCTCTGCGAGACCACGACGGCCATGTCGGTCGTCTCCATCAGCTCGATCCGCGAGGCCAGCCAGGGCCGCTCCAGCTCGGGCAGGGCGTCGTGCTGTGCCCGCAGCTCGGCGAGGTGCTCGGCCCACGCCTCCTGCACGAGGTCGTACATGCGCACCGCGGCGGCCTTGTCGAGGCCGACGTACATCGCCTTGCCGGAGAACCCGCGGCCGACGAAGTGCGCGCACCAGGTCCTTGGCGATGGTGCGTGAGCCGTTCGGGTCGGGTGAGCAGTGTGTACTGCGTGCCGAACTCGCGGGCGAGCTGGCCTTCGGCGTCCTCGTCGAGTTCGGCGTCCTCGAGCAGCGCGTCGAGCTCGTCGGAGAAGTTCTCGTTGACGAGCTGCAGCTCGGGGATGCGGTTCTCGTAGTACAGCGGCACGGTCGCGCCGTCCTCGATGGCGTCGCGGAAGTTGTAGATCGCGACGTAGTCGCCGAACTGCTCGCGGGTCGCCTGCTCCTCGCCGGCGATCAGCGGGGTGCCGGTGAAGCCCATGAACGACGCGTTCGGCAGCGCCCGGCGCATGTTCAGCGCGAGGGTGTCGTACTGGCTGCGGTGCGCCTCGTCGGTGATGACGATGATGTCCGAGCGATCCGACAGCACCGGCATCTCGCGTCTCGCCCTGGCCTTGTCGACGGCTGGAACTTCTGGATCAGCGTGAACACGTAGCGGTGATCGGCCGCCAGCAGCTCGCGCAGGTGCGTCGATCGACTCGGCGTGCACGCTGCGCCTCGGCGGGATCGCGCCGGCGTCGGCGAACTCGCCGTGGAGCTGGGTGTCGAGCTCGGTGCGGTCGGTGACCATGACGAACGTCCACTTGCCCGGCGACCTGGCGCAGCACCTTCTGGGTGAACCACAGCATCGACAGGCTCTTGCCCGAGCCCTGCGTGTGCCAGAACACGCCGAGGCGCTTGTCGCCCGTCGACGCGGACCCGGTGCAGGTTCTCGATCGCGGCGTTGACGCCGAGGTACTGGTGGGTGCGGGCGACGACTCTTGATCAGTCCACCGGGCCGTTCCATGTAGGCGACGAAGTTCTCGAACAGGTCGAGCAGAGTCCGTCGGATCGCACGTGCCGCGAGATCGCGGTCTCCAGCGCGATCGCGCCACGGGTTGCCGTCGGCGTCGATGACCTTCCAGTCGCCGAAGAACTCCCACGGCGAGTACGTCGAGCCGACCTTGGCCTCGCTGCCGTTGGAGAGCAGCACGAAGCAGTTCGGGATGAACAGCTGCGGGATCGTGTCGCGGTAGTCGGTGAGGTTCGTCGTCGTAGGCCGACCTTGACCGGCTCGTTCGGCTCCTTGAACTCCATCAGCACCAGCGGGACGCCGTTGACGAACAGCGCGACGTCGAGGCGGCGGCTGTGCAGGTTGCCCTTGACCCACATCTGCTGCACGGCCAGCAGGTCGTTGTTCGCCGAGTCGTTGCAGGTCGAGGTAGCGCAGCGTCTCGATGCGCTTGTCGCCGTTGTCGTCGGTCCACTCGGCCCGGTAACCGTCGCGGAGCAGGTCGTAGACCTCGCGGTTGGCGCGGACCCGGTCCATCACCGAACGGTCCTTGGTGAGCGCCTCGACCGCCTCGTTGATCGAGGTGTCTGGTACGTCCATCGGGTTGAGTTTGCGCATCGCGAAGCGCAGCCGATGGGTAAGCACCACGTCGTGCTGGGAGTCACGACCGAGCGTGCCCTGGGCGCCGAGAGTCTCCTGGAAGGCATCGACGCGAGTCCAACCGAGCTGCGCCGAGCAGCTCCATGCTGGGCTCCTCGACGTAGCGAGCCTCTGGCCCCTTCGGCGCCATCACGCCACCGCCTCCTCAAGCACCGCGTCGAGGTCGAGCGTCGAGACGTCGATCTGCCCGGTCACCAGCTTCGGCAGCAGAAGGTTCGCGCAACCTCGCCAACGACCATGACTCGGATCGCAGCTTCCAGCTCAGCTCATGCAGCGGCGTAACTGCGCCAGCGAACGACTTGTCAATTGCTGTCGGCGGCGTCACCACTAACGCTTCCTCGAAGTCAACTGGCCGAACCGCCGGGTATGCCGACCCGGTCGCCCTACTGACGAGGTAATCGGAAAATGCCTTCGTCGAGGTCAGCTCGAACAGGAATGCTGTAGATACGGAAGTGGGAGTCAGAACCGCCAAGCCGGTAGACGCAATCCAGTCATCGCCTGGTTGCACCACGAGCGCGTGCGCCCGTCGGTTCGGCCGCACCGTTGCCCACACGGTGTCGCCAGGTTTGAGGGCTCTTCGGGCTCGGCCTGGAGCCTCTGACCCGCGCATCTGTTCAAGCTCTGCAATTTCGCGCTCCGACAGTGCGGTGATGTCGAGGTACTCGGATAATCTCATCCGCCACAGGCTTGCGAGACGAGCCGTTTAGTGTAGCGATGTCCGCCAAGGGCCGGATAGCCCACCCTTCAGGGATGGGGCCGAGGGCGGAGTCTACGAGCGGGATGTCCTCGTGCCCGGGGTAGCGGAAGTTCACGAACCACTCTAGGTAGACGATCTGCGCCGTCTCCTCGAGCACCTTTACCCGCCTCTGGTTATTCTCGATCAGATTATCGATGGAGCTGAGAACCCGCGCGATCACGGCCCGGTCTCGTGCGGGCGGGACCGGGAAGCGGAACGACAGGAGCTGTCTCGAGCGAAAGGTTGTCCTGGGTGGTCCCTCGGGCTGCCGAACCTAGGCGTTCACGATGACCATCGAGGAGATACTTCACAAAGTAGGCGTCGTCCGGCTGGACGCTCGGCGTGAAACCGAGAACGCTGTCCGGGAAGCAACCTCGCGCTCCCAACACGGCCGTGTCGGCGATGTTCGCTGCGATGGTGATGCACGTAATACCTGGCTCCCAGACCCGACTTTGGGCGACCCCCGCCCGGGAATACCACTGCTGGGGATAACGAAGATGCAAGACTGCGGCCTTCACGTCGCCAGTCTGATAGAACGGCATTTCGTCTCCGTAGAGACTCGGATCGTTCCGGGGACGATGTCGCGAACGTCCTCGCTCAACGGTCCCGAGATCGTCGATGCGCATCTGCACCCACTCGCTCATGCGCCGAGAATCCCTTGAACGGCAGCGTCGACCTTCGGCGCGCAGCCCCTCGGCCTCGTCGCTGAGGCGCGTGAACTCCTCGTAGAGCTCCTCGAGCTTCTCGGTGAAGTCCTCGTCATCCTCGTCGCTCGCGGCGGTGCCGGTGTAGCGGCCGGGGTTGAGGCTCCAGCCTTGTGCTTCGATCTCGGCGCGGGTGGCGACCTTGCAGAGGCCCGGCACGTCGACGTACGTGCCGTCGGGGAAGTGCTCCTTGAGCAGGCGTCTCGCTGCCGTCGATGGTCTCGACGTCCTCGCCGCGGTAGAGACGGACGATGTTGGCGAGGAACTCGATCTGCTCGGGCAGGAAGTCGCGGTGGGCGCGGTCGATCTGGCGGTAGATGTGGCGGGCGTCGAGGAACAGCACGGTGTCCTCGCGGGGTGTGCCGGTCTTGGCCTTGTCGAGGAACCACAGCGTCACCGGCAGGGTGACGGTGTAGAAGAAGTTGGTGCCGATGGCGACCATCACGTCGACCGCGCCGGACTCGACGAGCTGCTGGCGGATGTC
Organism: uncultured Actinomycetota bacterium; assembly: GCA_963736695.1. Classification (GTDB taxonomy): domain Bacteria; phylum Actinomycetota; class Actinomycetes; order Mycobacteriales; family Micromonosporaceae; genus CAVTPU01. The sequence goes on along the minus strand of CAVTPU010000001.1, from coordinate 31,525 downwards.
CGTCTCGGAGTGGCCGGCGTCGCCGGCGGAGTTGGCCATGACGAACCCGGCACGGCCGGTGTCGTTGAGGGCCGAGTAGAACTGCTGAATCCACAGGTAGTTGCCGTTGTCGGGCCTTGGGATGCCGAACGGGAAGCGCTTGTCGCCGGCGAGCTGCTCCTTCTTGACCTTGTCGACGTTGAACGGCGGGTTGGCCATGACGAAGTCGAACGCGCCGACGGCGCCGTGGGGGTCTTCGTAGTAGCTGTTGGCCTGGCCGAATGTCGCCGGAGAGACCGTGCAGGGCGAGGTTCATCTTCGCCAGCGGGACGGTGTCCTCCGTCTTCTCCTCGCCGAAGACGGACAGCTTGCGGTCGCCGACTCGTGGTGGCGCTCGACGAACTTGGCGCACTGGACGAACATGCCGCCCGAGCCGCAGGCGGGGTCGTAGACCCGGCCCTGGAACGGCTCGATGATCTCGACGATGAGTCGGACGATCGAGTACGGCGTGAAGAACTCGCCGCCGCCCTTGCCTTCCTGTGCCGGCGAAGTTCGAGAGGAAGTCCTCGTAGATGAACCCGAAGGCGTCGCCTTCGAGCTGCGTGGGCAGTGGGGCGAAGAGGCGCAGCAGTTCGATGAGGGTCGAACGTTCGAGCTTCTGGTAGCCGCGTGGCAGGACGTCCTTCAGCTCGGGGTTGGCGGCCTCGATAGCCTTGATCGCCTCGTCGACCGCCCTGCCGAGGTCGTCACCCTCGGGCAGGCCCACGAGGTACGACAGTCGCGACTTCGTCAGGGACGTACAGCACCGATTTCGCCTTGTAGTCTGCGATAGTCGCCGGGTTGCGGGCGGTCGCCTTCGCCTCGACCTCGATGCCGGACCGCCTCGAAGCGGTGCTCGGCGTACGCGAGGAAGATCAGTCCGAGCACCGGGTCGCGGTACTGCACCGGCGTCAACTTAGAGTTGGCCCGCAGCTCATCGGCGGCAGCCCACAGCGTCGCCCGTACCTTCGCAAGGTCAGTCGTTCTCATTGCACCTTCGTCCTAGGTTGTCCGTAAATTTCGGGGCCGGCCCGACGGAGTCTCCGCTATAACGTAGTCGGGCGCGACGTGAAGTCACAGACTCGCAACGCTGAGCAGGTCGACTGCTAGAAGTGATCAACTGGCCACGCCCGCCCGATAGCCACTGGAGACTGGGACGACCCGTCGCAGAGCTAGGTCCGGTTTGATCAGATAAGTGACGCGTCCGGCCGAGCCACCCTCAAGCCGGCACTTGCCCATGATCGCCAACATGACTGCGGCAGTGATCAGCGACATGCTCACCGCTCGCGCGAGCGTCGTCCCACAACGCTTTAGCCAGCGAATATCGATGCTATGCGATCAATTCGTGCCTCGTCGTCGCCATGCGAACCGCAAACACGCAGGTCAACGGCATGATCATGAAGTTTGGTGGACCATACTTGGCAGAATCCAAACCGCGTTTGCGCAGCTCAGGAGCCCGGTGTGACCGTGTCGGCCGTATGCCGACGGCTAGCAGTCGTCTTGGCAAACCGGGGCTCAGGCCCGAATACCGGTCGCAGTGTTGTTGGCTCCGCGCTTGTGTAGCTGTCCCAGCACCATATATTTTTGATCTTGGTGGCGAAACTGCCCGGGCATCAGATTGGTTGGCGGGTGGCCGGATCGAGAAGTACATGGCGCACTAGGATCGTCCGTTTCACGCCTTGATCGATCATGGCTTGGATGCGGTGACGGCCGCCGTAGATGTAGCCCTCGTCATCGAGCATCAGCGGGTCGGCGGTGCTGACAAGGCAGTGGATCGCCGCGATGTCGCTTTCGGAGAGTCGTTCAGTTTCGGCGAGTTTGCTCACGCGGTCGGAGGCTTCTTCGCCGTCAAGCCGTTCGCCCTGGGCGATGGCGAGGAGACGGATCGCGGTTTCGCTCGCGAAGGACCAGTCCTGGCCGTGGTACTCACAGCAGTTACGCTCAGCAGCGTTGGGAGCGAGCTGGCGTGCGATCCGATGCGGGGTACGCAGGCGTCGGCCGACCATGCACGGCGGGTATTTCAGCTCGTGCGGCAGGGGCAGGGACGCGACAGGTGTGGTGTCGTGATGCCATTGCTCGATCCACTCGACCATGCCGGTCAGCCCGCGCGGGAGGGTTTGGTGTTGTCGATGGCCACGCAGACCATGACTGGGGCTTCGTAGCGGACCCGCCTGTGCTTCATGGACTTCCTCCGTCGCTGTGTCCCGGCTCAGCGTAGTGGCGATGGTTGAATTGGGCCGTATCGGCGGGAGTCGCTGTCTGGCGGGTGTTGCGGTGCGCCGTGAATGGGATCTCGACGACCTGATCGCGTCCTGGACGCTGGCGTCAAGTCATGACTATACAAAACTCTGTGACTTTGATGCCCATTCGAAGTTTGGCGATAAGTGAAGGGCGTCTTGAGAGGGTGGTTCGTAGCGCTATGCCCATGTTGAATTTGGCGGTGTGTTAGAGGTCCTGATCATGGGGCTATGTAGCGGTGTTCTGCGTGAGTGTGAATAGGCCCTGGCTGTGTTTCGGTCAGGATGTGGCGGGCGACGAGGCGTTTGAGTTTGGCTCGAATGTTCTCGGTGTCCTTAGCGGTGACGCCGTGGCCGAGTGCGAGGCAGACGTCTTTGGTGCGCATGCCGTTTGGGGCGGTGGTAAACGCGGCGAGGATCTTCTGGTTAGCGACGCTGGCGATGGTCGCGTCGACAGGTGTCGACGCGTCGGTCGGGATGGCTAATCGGGTCGGGACTGCACCCAGTTTGGTTGACTCCTGATCTGTGAGGATGTTGTCCTCGCTGGAAGGATGTCTGCCATGCCCAGAGCGTTCCCGATGGAGTTCCGCCGCGATGTGGTCGCGGTAGCCCGTAAAGGCCAGGCGTCGGTGAAGCAGATCGCGAAGGATTTCGGGATCTCCGAGGCGCGCCTGCACCGTTGGCTGAAACAGGCCGACATCGAAGACGGCGTCCGACCCGGTGTCACCATCAGCGAGTCGGCAGAGCTTCGTGAGCTGCGTAAACGCAACCGGCTACTGGAACAGGAGAACGAGATCCTGCGCCGGGCCGCCGCCTACTTCGCCTCCCGTGAGCACAACCCAAAATGAGCGACCCGCTGGTTGAGGACCTGGCCGCCGACGGAATCCCCGTCGCGGTGACCTGCCGGGTACTGAGGTTCTCGAAACAGGCCTACTACGCGTGGAAGGCCAACCCGGTGTCCCAGCGGGACTGGGACGACGCCCACCTGATCAACACGGCCCTGAACATCCACGCCGATGATCCGACGTTCGGATACCGGTTCATCGCCGATGAACTACCCGCCCACGGCGTGACCGCCAGCCCGAACCGGGTAGCCCGGCTCTGCAGGGCGCAGCGCATCTGGTCGGTGTTCGCCAAGAAGAAGGGACTGACCCGGCGGGCCGGCCCACCGGTGCACGACGACCTGGTCCAACGGTGTTTCACCGCCGATGTTCCGAACCGGGTGTGGCTGACCGATATCACCGAACACCCGACCGCGGAGGGCAAACTGTATCTGTGCGCGATCAAGGACGTGTACTCCGGTCGGATTGTCGGCTATTCCATCGGCCCGAGGATGAAGGCTTCCCTGGCCGTCACGGCGTTACGTAGCGCGGTCGAACTACGCCGCCCCACCGGCACGGTGGTGCACTCCGATAGGGGCAGTCAATTCCGGTCCCGAAAATTCGTCAAAGCGTTGCACCGCAACGGACTGGCCGGCTTGATGGGGCGGGTCGGGGCCTGCGGCGACAACGCCGCGATGGAGTCGTTCTTCGCTCTTCTATAGAAGAACGTCCTCGACCGGCAACGCTGGGCAACCCGCGACGAGCTTCGCCTGGCGATCGTGACCTGGGTGGAACGAACCTACCACCGCCGCCGACGGCAACGACGCCTCGGCAAACTCACGCCCATCGAGTTTGAGACAATCAACAGGCCCGCACACGCGGCCTGAACCACTCAAAAACACGAGTCAACCAAACCTGGGGCAGTCCCGGAGGTACGGGTGATCGCCCTCACGAGTGTGGGAGGACCCACGTCTTTGCCGACCATGGGGCTGGTCGCATCGAAACACCGCTTCGGGTGTAGGGAAAGGCAAGAAGTTCAAGGCGTTTCATATGCTGATGAGCGGAACACCCCAACGCCCGTGGGGAGGAGAGTCGCACGCCAGGTATGTGTGGCGTTGCTCGACGGAACACCTCTACGCCGTCGCGGCGCTTGCTCGTACCATCATCCGCTGACCAGCCATCAAGGTCGCAGTGTTACGACGATAGCTGAAATCCGCGTGACGACAGGTGGGGGCCAATTCACTTGAGGATACCCACCGGACAATCGGCGAGGTCCATGACGTCAGCCAGTCCTGGCGAGTAGGTCTCCTAAACCGCAAAAAAGCAGGCGGATACCGGTGTCTGGGCGGTGCCGCCGAGCACGCAAGACGCCTTGCCGCTCGCGGTCAAGGCGAACGGCAGCTTCGCCAAGAAGGTCGAAGCCGGTGGACCAGATCTCGATCTTGTCTGGGCCAGCGTCGGTCACGCGAAGCCACGTACCGGGATCCGGTGCTGCTCCGTACCAGATGACGTTCTGTACATCCTTGGTTTGGCGGCTCCAGCGACGCGAGCGTCGCGTCCGCGTGGGATTCGCGAATGCTTCCCAGGCTGACCGGGATTCTGATGTTGGCCAGTCTTTGCTGAGGGCGTGGGCGGGGTCAAGCTCGTCGATCCACAATCGCATTCCGTCTGTCGAGTCAAATTTGGCTCCGGTGGTCGCGACCGACGATATTGCTGCGAGACGGTGGTCGAAGCCGGAGCGGATGAGGATTGAGGCTGCCCGACTGAACGTTCCTGTCTCAATGGCGGTCACCGCTATGCCCAACAATGCCTCTGCGTCTGCGTTCCCTTGGGCAGTCTCGTAGACTCTGGCGGCCTCCATGCCCCAGACCAGCCGGTAGACCACGTCTGACTCGATGAACTGCGCTACCTCGATGCGATCGCCCAGGACGTTGCCGAGGGCCGACCCGCGGACCCAATGCCGCAGCACGTCCTGCCGGTTGCCGAGTTTCGTCTCAGTCTCGAAGACCTCCAAAGCGAATACTGTGTCGGCGATCGCCACAAGCAGATTGGCGGCTGTTTCGTAATCAGCCCCGAGGATGGCGGCCTCGGCTTGGCCCAGCATGGCGACGATATGCTCGGACACCTGGGAGAGTTCGGACCCGGCGTCTGCCCCTAACCCCGCCAGGAACCAGCCACGGCGTTGGGAAGGCGTGGCTGTCCGCCACAAGTGCCTGGTTCGGCTGTAGACGAGTTCGCGCACGGCGGCCGTGTTTATGTCCTCGCCGCGGCGGAGCTGACGGTCCCAGAGCGAGTCGCGCAGGGCATCGGCGACGATCTGCGTCACGGCGTCAGCGACAATGTCCTGGTCGGAGTCTCCAACGATGCTCAGGATCCCGATGTCGAGTAGCTTAAGGTTCTCGCGCCAGCTTTCCATTGCGGCGACGCGCCCGTCGTCGGTCTCATGAGCCACCACGGGCAGAGACCAATCCGGCCCGCCGGTGAGGTACGCGAGTAGAGGCCCAACGGAACTAAGCCCCTGTGAGGCGTACATCCTTCGTAGCAGGGCGACACCGACTTCTATGAGTCCCGACCGCAGGGCCTTACCGCCGTCACCTTGCGTAAGGCTGAGCCAGTCCCGCCGGCGTGCCTGGGTGGGCTCGAAGATGGGGTAGAGAACAAGCCCTTCAGTGTCGACGAACGCGCGGCCGGCCCGCCCGATCACGTTCGCGAACTCTGAACCCTTGAGTAGATCCTGGCCACGCCGGAGGCTGTGAAAGAGGACCGCTGATGCCGACAGATTCAATCCCTGGGCGAGGGTCGGTGAGGCGATGGTGACCTTCAGGCAGCCCCGCTGCAAAAGTCGTTCAACCTCACGACGGAAAGGACCAGGTAGCGCTCCGTGGTGGATAGCGACGCCCAGCTCAAGGCAACCCAGGATGGGGTGGTCAGCGCCGAACCACTCGGCGCCTACGGCAAGCGCGTCGCTCAGGTCCACGTCCTGCGGCAGCACGGAGCAGACGAGACCTTGCTCGTGCAGCTTGATGATGGCGCTGGCGTACGGCTCCACCCAGTTCCGCTGGGGGCAGAAGACGAGGACGGTCTGGCCTTCCTCGACCAGGCGCCACGCGGTCGCGATGACGTGTTCGCGTTGGCTGTCCGGGAACATTTTTCGGCGCCGGCCGCCGGGCTTCTTCGTCTCGAAGTAGCGGGGGATGAAGGGCTGATCAGGTCCGAGAGTGATCGTCAGTCGTGCGTGGTCGTTGCGCCATTCGACTAGGCCGAAGCGTTGCTCTGTTGGCCGCCACGGCTCGCGGTGCAGTCCGTCCGGCTCGTCGTCAGTGATCCAGGCGACGAAGTCGTCGAGTTCGCTGTCGGAGGGAAACACGGCCGAGAGGCACAGGATGCGGCGGGTCGAGGCGTCTGTACGACGTAGCAGTCGCTGGATCTGGGCCTCGTAGCGAACCTCACGCTCAGACGCTCCGATCATGTGGCCCTCGTCCAAGACGACAAGGCCGACGTCATCCAGCACGGATGGGTCGGATCGAAGCGCGAAATCCAGCTTCTCCGGCGTCGCCACGACGATCTCGCTGGATCGAAGGGTGTCCTCGTCGACGTCGCTCGTCCCCATGCTTCCGTAGAGAGATGAAACGCGGATCCCCAACGGCGAGAAGGTCCTCGCGAGAACGTGCTCGGTCTGGGCGGACAGGGCGCGCAGCGGGGTGACGTAAACCGTCCGTCGATGTTGAGCGAGACACGCCAGGATCGACAGCTCGGCGATGCGCGTCTTTCCCGCGCTGGTCGGCAGCGCGACGACGAGATCTCGCCGGTCCTGGAAGATTCGGTCGACGACGTGCAGTTGTGAGGGCCACAGGTCGATCTCGGAACGGTCGCGTGCCAGCAGCGACGCGACGAAGGTGCGTCGGAGAAATCGCCACCGTTCGACGCGCTCAGCAGCCCCGGGCGGTGGTTCGTCCGGAATGTTGGTTTCTAGGCTCGTGTTGAATAGGTCCTTCAGCAGAAGCCGGGTGAGGCGATAGACCCACCACGGCCCGGGGGCACTCACGTCCGAGGCCGCCTGCTCACCGAGCCGAAGCTCCTCAACAGCGGCATCAAGCAGATCTCGCCTCCCGATCTCGATCGAGAATAAGGCGGCCGAGACAGCCGAGAGGTAACTCTCGCTGAAGAGCAAGAGGACCGGGCCGACCTGGTCCGACACAGTCTCGTCGTCCTCCTCATCATTTGCCGCAGTGAGGGCGGCGAGCAGAGCCTCATCCGAGACCTGCGGAGAGGACCGCAATGACTGGGTCCTGCGCTCGATGGAACTCAAGTCGCGCATCAGCAGATCCGCCAGCGTCAGCTCCATCGGAGTCAGTCGGCCCGATCCCCGACTTGCCTGGATCAGCGAAAACGCCCGCGCAGCGTAGCCACCGAGATGGCTGGCCGCGCCAGCGATCAGCCCGTGAAAGACGAGGTCTTCTTCTGGCGCCGCGTTCCGGATGGCGGCCTCAATGGCGTACGAACTCTGAATAAACCCACGGCCCGCGAGGGTGGCCTGCCCGGTTGTGTCATCAGCCGAGGCTTCCAGCAGGTCAAGACTGGTGGACAGCATCGCATATCCGTAGTGGAGTAGGTCTGCGTCCAGAAACGGACTGAACTGCGGCGCGTCCGGCGGCAAGACGCCAGCGCGTCGAATCATCGATTGAGCTTGCCCTTGGGCCAGTAGGCGCCCGCGGAAGCTAGCATCCGTGGCCGCCAGCAGACTTTCCGCCAGCTCTAGCGCCTCACGAGCCACCCGCCGTCACCTTCTCATAGGCAGTCTTAATGAACTCCTTGTGGCGCAAGACTCGAAGCGTGATCGTCAGCTGGGGCACGGAGCCGGAATACGCCTGTAGATCCGCCGTCACGTGCTTACTGGTATCGCTACTCGTGAAGAGGAACATCAGGTGGCGAACGCGGTCGGGACGCACACCGTCCAAGAGTTGCATGTCGTACACGGCGTCGCCAACATCGCTGTCACCTGTCGAAAGGAGCCGTTCGGCGAACTGAGCAAGCGAGTGCGGCGACGGCAGCTCATTGTTGCGCGCTAGGCCCTCGCGAGCCTCCGTCACGGTGCGTTTGCCGAGTTTGACGCGGCTCTTGGCCTCTGCCTTCGCGATGTAGGGCTTTCCATTGGAGTCGAGCTTCGCTCCAAGCACATCATCCCCGCGCATTGCCCACTCTTGATGATCGCGCTGAATGAGCCGGCTCGGACCGACCACATAACCTCCCTCTTCTTGGAGGTAGGCCGTCGCGAGGATCTCGCCCATGTCTCCCGAACGCGCAGTTGCAGTAGTGGGGAGCTTGTTGCAAAGGAACTTCGCTACGGCATCCTTTCCCAGCCGCTGCGCGATTCGTGCGAGCGACGTGGGTTCGGCGTACGCGTTCGGCAGATCAGCGGCGAGGGCAGCAACCCCTATGGTGTCGTCGTGCGATTCGAGTATTCTGGCGCGGTGGTCGGCAATGGGTATAGGCCTCCCAAGCCTGCACCAGCTATGAAAGTCGGCCATGTCCTCCCGCTCTTGTGTCCATTCCTTGGTCAACCTTGGCACCTACGTGGCAACATTCCGATCGCACGGGTGACGCGATCCCACCGCGCCTTGCGCGACACCTTGCATTTGATCATGATTTGCTTACTGACGGGGAGAGCTTCATGGTGCGCCGTTTGAACGGATGTGATCCGCCTTCGAGGTGGTAGAGGGCGAGCGCGTTCAGGTTATGACGTTCGAGGGAACCACTGGATTCAATAGTTCCGCTCGTGGCGTCAGCTGTCATCGTGATGATCATTTCTGCGTCGGCGGAGACGACGAGTCCAGGGCTGCGGGAGGCGAAGATGTACTGGCGGCTTCCGCGCAGCTGGCGCAGTTTGTCGACGAGGTACTCCTCGATCCACGGGGCATGCAGGGCGTCTTCGGGCTGATCGATGATGAGCGGCTCGTCGCCGTCGGCGAGGGCGATAATCAGAATGGCGGTGCACTTCTGGCCGTGGGCCAGCCGCTCGATCACCTCGTAGGTGTCGGTCTCGGTCTTTCGGAACTCGACGGTGAGCGCGTCTGGAAGGTCGATCGCCTGCAGGGCTAGAAATTCGCGCTCCAGTCCGCGGTCGGCGATGTGATCGAACAGCTTCTCCATGTGCCTAGGGTCGAGTTCAAGTGCCTTAGCTGCGCCCTCGGCGTCAACCGCGAGGTAGGACCGGACTAGCTGAACAGGACTCGCGTTCTTGCTCAGCGGGGTCAGGAAGTCCATGCGCGAGCCGGAGCCTTTGGCCAGCGCGGTCAGCTCGGCGAGGAATCCACTGTCGCCGGCTTCAGAGGCGAGCTTGATGCGCACGACGCCGGACATGAGCCGGTTCAGCTCGTTGATGCGATTACGGCGTTGGGTACGCCGTTCGCGGCGTACAGCGATCAGTTGGTCGAGGAGGCCTTCTCGTGTCTGCAGTGCGGTTTGCAGATCCGGTATGACGTGGTCGCGGATGCGGGCTTCGGCGTCATCGAGGGCTGTCTTCGTGATTTGTAGCTCTTCCAGGCGTCGTTTCAGAGCTGGGAGGCCCTTACCTTCGTTGTCGATCTTTGCGAGTTCCTGACTTAGTTGCAGATCGAACTGGTGGTTACGGGCCTTCCATTCCCGGGCTACCATGGCCAGCTCGTCGCGGGTGGCCTGGTGGGCCGCGGCGACCGTCGTACTCGCGGCGTTGATGGCCTCGTGGAGCGCCTTGTACGTGTCGGCAACTCGTTGGTAGAGGTCCGCGTTGGCCTCGTTCTCGACGGTGTGCTTTGGCGCGTGCGGTTTCGTCAACGAAGGGGCGGTTGGCAGGGCTGCGACATCGTCGAGCTTACCGAACCGCGCCTTCTCCTTACTCCACCGCTGCTGCTGCTTGATGATGTCGGCGCTGAAGAACATCGCGAGTTCGTTCAGACGGGCGAGTGTCTCAGGCATCGCCGTGAGCTGCTGCTCGATCTGGTTCTGCTCAGCGCGCAGGGAAGTGATCTCGTCGGCGTTGTCGGAAAGTTCGTCGACGATGCCGCTCTCCGCCTCGGCGAGGTCAGTCAGGTCCAGTGCAGCATCGATAAGCGCCATCCGCCCGACCGGCGTGCGTGCGTATTCGATGACCTCGCCCTGAGAGAACGCTCGGATGGGAATGAGGCCGTCATCCAAGGTCGGAGCTGTGTCAGTACTGACCACCTCGGGCGGCGGCGAGGATAGCCCGGTGTAAACACGCCGAACAGTGTATCGTGCGCCGCCTCGCTCTACGGCGATCTCCACGGTGCTGTTGGCCCCGAGTGCTTTGTCCAAACGCGAGTCGACCTCGCTGCGGACGTGGGCGAAGTCGGCGGCCTCGGGCTGGCTCGCCAACGCGAAGCGGATAATCTCGATCAGCAACGACTTCCCGACGCCTGTTCCACCCAGTAGGCAGTTCAGGTCGGGCGAGAAGTAGAAGGTCTGGCCGGCAAGGAAGCCTGCGCTCACCCGCACCGACTTGATGATCATGTGACTGGGTGCTGGCGGCTTCTCCAGCCGCACCCGAAGGTTGGGATCCTCCAGCGCGTGACGCAAGCCCAGTAGATCCGGGCGGGATGCCTTGATCCAGGTGCGCCGAGCACCGATACCAGCCAGCGAGTGCCAGCTGTCTCCGGGGAACATACAGTCGGATCCGCGAACGCAGGCCATCTGTCGCTGTCCTGCCACCACGACGGCGACCTGTTCGGGCCCGTCCTCCCCGGCAACCTCGACGGCAGCTAGCGCCGGGTCGAGCAGCGCGTCCTTCATGTGAGAGCGCACCGCCAACTTCAGCAGGCCCTTATCGCGATCCGCGTGCGCCGCGATCGCCAAGCCACCGGCCGCAGTCACCTTGCGCGCGGTTTCGGCAAATCCGCCTTCTGTGGCGACATCAAGCCGGCCCTGCGAGACACGAGGGATGCCAAGGTCTACGAGGACATCCTCGATGTGCTCTGTCGCCGTGCCGACTTCCCAGATCGCCAGAAGGTGCCCTTCAGCGGTGCTGATTTCAACACCTGGCAGGACGAGTAGGTCCGTTCCTGCGGCGGCGTCCGTCACGCATTGATACCACGCCACGGTGTTGTGGTCCGTGACCGCGATCGCATCCAGGCCAGCGTCGAGCGCCGCTTGTACGATCTGCTCAGGGGAGTCCGCGCCGTACTTTTCCGCCTGGTTTTGTACATCCAGCGAGGCGGGCGTGTGAACGTGCAGGTCAACTGCCCAGAACGACGCGGGGCGGTGATGTGTCTCATCACCCAGGTCGTCAACTTGCGGTTGCGACACCTGAGGGCTGCCTTTCCAACGGCGGACCTCACGCGGGATAGTCACTCTGTGCCTGTCCGGAACTATGCGACGACCGAAAGTTGTGCTTGGTACTTACTTCTGGGTCGCATGCTCTTCGGGCTGGCTTGTCCTGTAGGAGCGAGAACTCCAGCAGGACTGGCAATTCGCGTGAAGGCCATGATGGTCAATATGTGAGTGGCGGCGCGGCGAGGCCTAAGGCCTCGCCGCGCCGCCGCGTCTCGCCCAGGACCCATCGATCCGTTCGGTACCCTAGACCTTCACCATCACGCTCCGCAACAATGATCGCCGTTGACAGCCGATGTCGGAGCCGCCAAGATCTGCGGCAGAGACAAAAATGCGATTGTGTCTCGTGTTTTATGCGGCATGTGCAAGCAACAGCAAGCGGCAAAGCAGGAATGGATCATGGTAAAGGTTACAGATGGTGACGGCTCGACGGCGCAGCCGACCGACAACAGTGCTGAGGCGTGGCCGGCCGAGTTAACCGCCGTTGCGGGCAGTCAGATCCGCCACTGGCGGCAACGACGAAAACTCACCACGCAGAAGCTCTCCGACGCCACCGCGGCCGTAGGCCACCGTGTGCCACCAACAGTTCTGACTAACCTGGAACACAGGCGTCGCGAATACATCAGCGTCGCTGAGTTGTTGCTGGTTGCGGCGGCCCTCAACGTTCCGCCGATCCTGCTGGTCGCACCGGTCGGGCAGACCGATAAGATCAACTGCTTGCCGGACGCCGCTGGGTCGCCTTGGCGCACTCGGGGATGGTTTACTGGCGCAATACCCGCTACAGGTCCAGGGTTTGACCTGGAGCAGTGGAACGACGCCACCACCGTCATCAGGCTCTACGACACCCATCGCCTGCTCGTCCGCGGCTACCTCGACGCGGTCCACCGGTTAAGGGAGCTCGACGACGACCGGATGGACATCTACCCCGGACGCCAATGGCCGCAAAAACCACTCGACCAGCGCAGACGATTCCGTCGAGCCGTACTCAGCCAACTCGCCGCCTACCTCGAACAGATACGAGCACACCGACGAAGCATCGAAGAACTTGGCTTTAAGCTCCCAGATCTTGCATCCGATGTCGAAGCCGACCTCGCGAATCCATGGCTCGGCGAGCCGGACGATGCAGGTCACCCACCCTTGTTCTGACGTGGCCGGGTCATCATTAAATATTGGTCGCAAGATCGATCGACTGTAGGTTGCGGACCGCGGCCATACTGCGTTCTCCGAGCTGCATAAATGCCGCCGAGGAGCAGCTCCTCCAGCTTTGCGAAGAAGGCAGTAACGACGTCGGTCACTTCGACGTCAGTCAGCGTCCAAGAACGTTGTAGAGTCCGATACTCAGCGAGTTGTTCCTTCTTCCACTCGCGCAGCACGCCAGCGGTGAAATGCTGTGGAGTTTGATAAATCTCTCACGCGTGCGTCTCGTATAGCGGGATCAAATTCGATGCGTCCCGGTTGGTAGCCTCGGCATGTCTGGGTCCCAGCGTAGGCCGTCCTGGCTGCGGGCATGGATGTGTCCCCTCGTGGAGATTAGCCTGGACCTCGACGGAATTTGCACTGCTCAGGCGTTGGCCGTCTTGGTGTTGGGGGCGCGGGGCAGCGCCAGTTCGATGTCTGTCCCCGTCCCCGTACAGGCCAGTTGATGTGATCTGCCTGGACCTGCCTTTACATGTACGGCCCGAGGAATCTCTCGCCGTTGAAATGGATCAGGTGCGTGGGGTCCTCCGCGCACCATACATCCGTTTCCCATGCGATCTGCTCGAGATACTTCCGCATTTCTTTACGGTCCGGGAAGCACGAGATATAGACGAGGCCGGGGGTAGCGTTCTTGAACAGTGCGGCGAGTTCGCCATGTCGTTTGGCATCGACCGGGCCGTGAGAGGATACGGCCCCCATGAGGATGAGCCAGTCCCTGTCAGGGAGGTGGACGACGAGGTCCGGCATCTTGCCATGCTGATCGATGGTCACCCCGAGTTCCGCGAGACGGTGTGCCTTGAAGAGCGCCCACTTGGCGTCGGCGTCGCCGACGTAGAGCACGTGGCCGCCTGGGGTGAACCGTGGGCAGAACTCTTCGACCATCTGCTTGATTAGTACATTTTGGCCACCCGGCGATAGTGTGAAAGGGTCGCCAGTGGGCAGGGTGATCGGGATGCGATTGAGTTCTCGTGCGGCGGCGTACTGCACCTTCAAACCAGGCACTTTGGACAGGTAGTCGGCCCGTACTGCGTCAAACGCTGATGTGCCGAATTTTTGGATAACTGCGAGCGCTTCGGCGGTGATCTGATAGTTCCACTTTGGTGAGTTTATCGGCCGGTTGGGCTGGTCGGGGTTCTGCTCCCCCTGGCAGGAACAGCGAAAGCTGCTTGAAGACCTGTCCACCGTTCGGGGGAACCTGCATTCGGCTCGTGATTTTGTCTGCAAGGGTTCTTCCTTGCGCAACGGGTTGGTGGTGCAGCCTGCCAGTGTTCCGGTCATCGTGAGCGCCGCGATGGTGAGACGCCATGGTCTGGTAGTTCGGCGGTCCATAGTCAATGCTCCTTCCCGTGTTTGAGTTTTGCGGAGTCGTAGCGGACGACGACTCGTGGTTTCGGCGTAGACATGTTCGAGGACTCCGCCGCCACGCTGACGATCGAAGGCGGCTTGGTCGACTGGTCTGCGGGGAGCATGTGGTGCCGTACTATCGGGCGGCGGAAGACTCACCTGCCGAGTAGTCAGCGAAGATGTCGGCAAGGACACGCCGTGCGTTCACGGCCGCCTCGCCAGAGTCACCAAGGCATTGAGCACACGTGGTGAGCGTCTTCCAAAGGGCCCAGCCGCGCCCGCGCGCCCACATAGCCTCGTCGACGGGCAATCGCCGCTGAAACGCTTGCCGGCCGTCCACTGTCAACAATGTCCAGGCGATCGCGAGATCGCACGCAGGATCGCCGATGCCGCAGGTTCCGAAGTCGATGACAGCTGCCAGATGTCCGTCTTCGAGCAGGAGATTTCCCTGAGCGAGGTCGCCATGGAACCAACAGTCCATGCCGTCCCAGCGCGCTTCCAGCGCGGTCTCCCAGATTTCGCGGGCCAGGTCGACGTTGATGTGGCCGTCCAGTTTGGTCAGCGCGATCTGCACCAGCCCGTCGTAGGTGCGGAGTGTTCCGCCCCGGTGCCAATTGTGTTTTCCCGGCCGAGGGCCATCAGTAGGATCGATGTTCCGCAAGGCAACGACGAAACCGGCCAGGTCCTTGGCGAACCTGACCGGATCGGCGATTCGTTCAAAGCTCGCGGGCGTACCGTTGAGCCATTGGTAGATCGACCACGGGAAGGGGTAGCCCACGCCCGGTTCGCCCTTTGCCAGCGGGATGGGGATGGGCAGCGGGAGTCGGGAGGCCAGCGTGGGAAGCCACCGGTGTTCTTTCTCGACCGCCAGAGCGTATTCGGACGCGCTGGGCAGGCGGACCGACATCTTGGCGCCGAGATGGAAGGTCCAGTTGTCCCAGCCGCTTTCAGCCACGGGTTTGATCGGAAGAGTCGCCCACTGGGGAAACTGGTCGGCGATGAGCCAATGAACCTGTTCCGCATCGACAGTGATGCGCTGGGGCAATGGGCCAAGATCCGGGGTACTAGTCAACGCGACCTCCGTCGAGGCTCTCCAGGTGGCTACGGCTCGGTGGAGTATTGCGTTCGCGCCGGCCGTACCAGTCTGAGGGTGTTTTGAAGGGTCGGCGTTGTCAGGCGTTGGCTGGGTCTTCGCCGGCGGCGGGCAGGTAGCAGTCGCTTCCGATGATGACTGATACGTAGCCGAGATCCTCGGTGGTGGTGAGGGTCATTGTGAACTCTGTCTTCGGGTCGCGGGCTGACAGTGATCCGCGAGTGCCGTCGGAGAAGGTGCGGTCACCGGTGATCTCGTAGCCCTGTTGGCGGAGGATGTCTCGGATGCGCGAGAGTGTTGCGAGTTGATCGGCTGCGGCGACTTTGAAGCTGCCTATTCCTGCCATGGACCATGGGCCGTCGTCGGAGATCGTTCCGCCGGGGCCGTCGCATGGCATGGTGTGGATGCTCCAGCGGTCAAACGGACTGCCGGCGGTGTCGGTGATCGTCTTGGCTCGGGTTTCGACGAGTTGGAGCACTTCGGATTGTGGCTTTGTCTGCAATGGTTCTTCCTTGCTGAACGGGTTGGTGGCGCAGCCTGCCATCGTCACGGCCAGGGTGAGGGCCGCGGCAGTGTAGCGCCATGGTTTGAGAGTGTGGTGGTGCATGGTCAGGGCGCCTCTCCGTGTTCGAGTTCTGCGCCACCGTAGTCGCCGAGGATGACCGGCTGCCTGCGATTTCAAGATCACACTTCCTGGTTTCCAGTAGTCGCTGTGGCCGGAGGTGTCGACCGTGAGGACGTTGCCGCCGAAGTCCGGGTTGTGTGGTGCGGGTCCGTGGATGGCGTCGATCCCTCCGGCCCACAAGTTGCCGACGAGCGGAACGTGGGTGAGCCATCGGGTGTTCTCCTCGGGCCGTGCCACGAAGGTGTCGTCGCTGGCGGCGCCGGCCCAGACGTGATGGGTGTCGATGTTGAGTTCGCCGGCGTTGTCGACCCGCATGCCGGGACTGCCGACGGCGATCATGTCGTCGGCGCGGAGGCCGTCGCCGTTGCTGGCCGCTTCTCCGATCACTGTGGAGCCGTAGCTGTGGCCGATGACGGTCAGATGGGTTGGGTTGCCGTCGTGTGCGGCGTGGAGTCCGTTGACGAAACTGTCGAGGGCGAGGGCGCCGTCTTCGGCTTTGCCGCCGAACGGTGCGGTGACGATGTCGACGTCAACGGACGGGGTGTCGTAGCCGAGCCACGCCACCACCGCGACCGATGGGTCAGCCGTCCCACGTGGTGTTGCGGCCTCGTGCAGTGCGTTGGCACGGCTGATGAGGCCGCGAATGCCGCTCAGTTCGGTGCCGACACCGGGGATCAGGACCGCCGTGTGGTCGGCGGTGTCCGGGTTGCCGATGGAGACTGCTGCTTTCCCGTCCCCGAGAGGGTAGAGGGAGAGTAGATACAGGCGTTTGTCCGGTGGTGCGCTCTCCGAGGCTTCCAACTTGTTGAGCAACATCAGGGCGGTGTCGTGCTGGTCGTTGCCGACGTCGTCCCGATAGTTGACGTTCTTGCCGATGTAGGCGCGCAGCGCGAGTTGGTTGGCGTAGTCGCGGTCGACGGCGGGAAGGCCATCGAGGGCGCCGAGCCGGTCGGGGTAGGCGGTCAGGTAGACCTGTCGTTGGTCGGCTGACAGTCCGTTCCACCAGGCGTGAACATTCGCGGGGTCCTTTCCGGGAGGAGGGATGCCGGCTTCGTTGAGGCCGAGTATGGCGGCGACATTCCGCGCCCCGTCCCGAGCATTGTTGTATTCCCACTCGGCCCCGGGAAACCCGGGCGAGAGTTCTCTCAAGGCTGTGGCGATTCGTTCGTCGACCTCGGTCGCCTCGGCGACGATCGTGACAATCAGGTCACTGTAGATGCGGGCGTTCTCAGCCTCCCGGCGGCGGAAGAGCTCAGTGTCTGGATCGTTTCGCTCCGTTGGCTCCAATCTTCCGGGCGACACCCGGCCCGTGTCATCCACAAACAAACCAAGCCCGGTGGCCTCGTATATGGTGTCGTGGAGGTAACACTGCAGCTGCTCGAACTTGTCGGCCGCGCTTCGGAGCAGGCTGGCGGCAGTGCGAGTTTTCATGCTGGCAAGCTCGAACTCGTCGTCCAGAAAGCCGAACTTCGACAGGGCTCGATCAGCCGCGCGCCCTTGCCATCCGGAAGAGCTCAACTGCCCAGTCAGTTCCGTTTGACAGCGCTCCTGAAACTTCGCGCATGTCTGGGAAAAGTCTATCCACGCCTGCGCGGTCGACTTGAGCGGACCGAGTCGGGCGTCACGAACGTCAGTGAAAGCGAGCATCGCCGGTCACCGTCGGAAAGTGTCGAAGCGTGCGCCGTTGGCTTCATCGCTATGCCGGTAGTCGGTCGCGCATCCGTGCAGCGCCTCACTCACCTTCGTGAGATAGTCCACCAGCTTCGACAGATCATCCGACCACGACCACTGAAACTGCTCCAACGCTGGCCGGGTCCGCCAACCAGCCAGCCCAGTGACCGCTGGCGTGGTCCAGTCGTCAACGCGCGTCGCGCTTTTCTGCAGGTCATCACGCAGGTCGTCGACAACTCGTGCCGCCTTGTCCAGCACGTCCGGCTCGACGCGAAAGTCCACCACTGACCCCTCCCAGGAAGATCTACGAGCATACAGAAGTCGATCCACTTCGGAGACGCCAGGAAACCGGCCAGTCGCCGTCAGTCGCGCTCAGCGCGGTTGTGGTCTGGCGATCGAGGCGTTCCAGTCGCGCGTCATGTTCGGCGAACCTCAGGCTCATATGGATCTTGCGGCCGTCATCACCTCGCTGAGTTGGTCGCTGCTGAGCCGTCGGGCCTGCCAGGCCAGGGTGGCAATCTCTGCGCTGGCCGGGTGTGTCCGCGCGTTCTCGACGACCGGCCCGGTCCTGGTCAGTGCGACCATATCGGTGGGCGGGTAACCGAGCAGGTGCGCGAACGCCGTCACGTACTGCGGGGTGAGAACGACCATGCCTGAGCCCAGTCCGGCGATTGTGGAGTCTGAAACGTATGGACCGTCGCCGACTTCTGCGAGAAGCCGCGCGTTCTGTGGACGAATGTTGCGGTTACGTAGCAGGCGCAGGAGTAGCGCTCCGGGGGTGTCCGGATAGCCGTCGACTGGCGCAGAGCCGGTCCCAGACTGAACGGGTTGCGCCCGAACCAACGCCTCGAGTCGACGGCGCTGGTCCGCGCCCATCCGGACGGCGTGTCGGAGGAGCGAACCCACGTTCCACGGCGAGGTCGGCCAAGCCGAGGCCAGGTCGTCCGGCACGTCCAGCCCGGCGATGACGAAAAGGTCGGCAGTGTGGATGCCGAGCGCCGGCGCCAGTCTCCGGACAAGGTCTGAGTCTGGTATCACGCCGCGTTTGACAACCGCCGAAAGGTCACCGCTCGGTACTCCGGCCTTTCCGGCAACTACAGTCAACATCTGCTCGATCGAGGTGTCGAATGTCAGCCCGCGGTGCGACAGCAGACGCCACAGGCGTACACCGAAAGACGACTCCCTCACGTCGCGCAACCATACATTCCCTGGCCTACGCCTGCCGCTCCAATCCAGGTGTCCGGCCTCGCCGCCCCCATCCCATCCCCGGGGCCCTGACCTGACTAGCGTGGAGACCCATGGAGCGCATCGCCATCATCGGCTGCGGGGGTAGCGGCAAGTCCACCGTCGCCAGACAACTCGGCCGCGCGCTCGACCTACCTGTCACGCACCTGGACGCCATCTACTACGACGAAAGCTGGAAGCCGCTGCCTCGGGAGGAGTTCGCGACCCAGCAGGAGAAGCTCGTGGCCGGCGAACGGTGGCTAATCGAGGGCAACTACGCCTCGACTCTGCCGATCCGGCTCGCCGCCGCCGACACCGTGATCTTCCTGGACCTGCCGGCCCGGACATGCCTATGGGGCATCGCCCAGCGACGCTGGCACTACCGGGGCGGCCAGCATCTCAAAGATGGCGTGTTCGATCGCATCACCTGGAACTTCGTCCGCTACATCATTGGCTACCGACGCACGATGCGGCCCAAAGTCAAAGCCCTCGTCGCCGAGCACGGCCCACATGTACGGCTGATCACGCTCACCAACCGTCGGCAAACCAACCGGCTACTCGCCGAAGTCGGCGCGGCTCGACCTACGATGGTCGGGCGATGACATAATTCCATGTCGATGGCTGATGCCGCCCGAACCTAAATCTTTGATTCAGGAACGCGACTGTCTCTCCGCTCGCGGTGCGATAGTTCCAGGAACTGGGTGGAATGTGAGCAGCGGTACGTCGTACAGGTTCGGATTGCGAGTCCGGTGAAACTCGGGCGACGTTACTTCGACGACGATCATTTCGGTGAGGAACTGGACCTGGGCGTCGAGTAGGTGGCTGGTATGGCCGGTCGCGCTGTGGTGTTTGAGTCCGACGGACACGTGAATGTGTGGGTCGACCGTTGCGGTGTCAGGGCTGTAGGCGAGCGTGCCGGCGCCGAGCGCTTCGACACTGGTCAGGTGCACGTGGTCCCATACGGGTGCGTCGGGGTCGTCGGGACGTTGGCAGGTTCCGACGATGGTGACGTGGGCGAACCCGGCGATGAAGGCGGGGATGTATCCCTGACGGATGTCGTTGTCGTGGCAGAAGGCGGCGAGCGCGGTGAAGAAGTCTTCGCCGTGGTCGAAGGCGACGGCGAAGGTGCGGCCGGTGATGAGTTGTGTGCTACGCATCGGCTGCAGCCTCCTGCGACGTTGTGCCCGCAGAAAAGGGCCAGGGCCATGTGTACGGGTCGGCGGTGCCGCCGATGGCGGAGAAGGCTGCGGTGATCGTGTCCTGGTCGGCGCCGGCTGCGATCGTGGCGGCCAGCAGGAGCCGCGCCTTGAGTGGGTGGAGTAGACCGGCTGGGATGAGGCCGCGTTCGATGAGGTCTCGTTCGGAGCCGGGGAAGCCATAGGTGCTGGTCAGGACATGGCCGGCACCGGTGCGGGAGGCGAGGACGACCGGCATTCGTTCGGCGAGGGCTTGCAGGGTGGGGACGAGCCGGTCAGGGACATGGCCGGCTCCCATGGCGGCGATGACCAGCCCGTCGAGACAATCGCTGGCCCCGTCGAGCAGTTCGCCTTGGTCGCCGATCGTGATTGTGACGAGGCCGACGCGCGGCATCGGACGGGTTGGGGCGGGGACAACGAAGCGCGGGTCGGGTCGATGCAGCAGCCGTAGCTGCCCTTCGACCACGTGGCCGACCGGACCACCGTTGGGGGATTGGAAGGTGGCGATGCTGGTGGTGTGGGTTTTGCGGACCTGGCGTGCGGTGTGGATCTCGTCGGCGAACGCGACCAGCACACCCATTCCTGTTGCCCTGTCGGATGCGGCGGTGGTGACGGCGGCGAGCAGGTTCGCGGGTCCGTCGGCGCCGGCCATGGTCGGGTTGCGCATCGCCCCGGTGACGATCACCGGTCCGGGGTCGGCGTGGTAGAGGTCGAGCAGGAACGCGGTCTCTTCGATCGTGTCGGTGCCTTGCGTGACCACCACCCCGCGAGCGCCGTCGGCGAAAGCGTCGGCGATGGCACGGTTGAGGTCGAGCAAATCGTCGAAGGTCAGTGACGCGCCTGGCACCCGGCGAAAGTCGACCACCTCAACTGCGGCGTCGACGGTGTTCAGGCCGGGAACGGCTGCGACCAGGTCGTCGGTGGACAGTGCTGGTGCGACCCCGCCGTTGGTGGTCTGGGTCATGGCGATCGTGCCGCCGAGTCCGAACACCACCACCCGGGGTCGGTTCGGTTGCGACACGGTGGCACCTTCCGCAGTAGCGAATGTCACGGGTTCTTGAGATTGATCGTGGAGTGGGGTGATCACCGGTGCCTCCCTTCTACCATGCCGTGTTCGTGATGGTGCGTCGGCCGAATTTTACCGATGCCAGGCTTTCGAATCTCCAAGCGCCGCCGGGCGGGACGTTCGGGTGATGTTGGACTTTTGTTGGTATTCGACGTCGCGGCGGCAGTTCGCGCTGGCGGCGCTCGTTCGGCTCAGCAGGCCCGTGTCTTGATCGATGTTGGCGGATTGTTGGAGTCGGTTGGCGACACTATCCAACATCGGATCGAGCCAGCTGTACTCGTGTGCATCGTTTCATCATTCGCGTCGGCGACGAGTTCGGCGGTCGCGGGTGGTGGGTTGTTCGAAGTGCTGGAAGGGAGACCTGATGGGAACGGATCTCGATGTTGCACAGGTGGGGCAGCGCGCGGCGCAGATCCATATGGCGCTGCGTGAGCATCCGCTGTTCGAGCGACTGTCGACATCGTCGATGAAATACTCGTCGTGTTGGGCGACCTTCACGGGGATGCCGACGGTTGCCCATTTTGATCTGGACGCGGACGGTGCTCCGTTGCTGGTCGAGGCGCTATACGCGTTGGCGTTGAAGGCTGCGGTGTTCGACCTGTCCGGCGGTGACGAGGTGGCAGCCGAGCTCTTGTTGCCCAGCCCGGTCGATGACATGTGCCACGCCGTGCTGGCCCAGCACACCGTGTTGAATCTGATCGAGCGAGACTTGGACGTTGTGTTCCCCCACGACACGGCGTTGGAGCGTTTCGATTACATGCGCGGCTGCGTGACCGACGACTACTACGCTGCCGCCGGGTGGGGCGATCAGCCGTTGCGGTACTGGTTGGACAGTCGGGAGGTGAACCGGCGCATTACGCTCCTCAATGAACGCTACGGGTCGGTCGGGTTCACCCCGGGCGGACGCAGTCACAGCTTCGCGTTCGACGAAGCCCGTGACGGCGAACTGGCCGAAGCCTAACGGCGGGCCAGTTCGTGGGACAGGACCCGGCGCAGCGCGGTGACAACCTGCGCCGGGTCGAACCTTGTGGCAGCCTCCCGCTCGGCGGCGGCCACTGCGGCGAAGATCTGTGCATCGCTGGCCGTTCGGAGTCGCGCGACGAGCCACCCTTCCAGGTCATCAATACTGTCCGGCAGGATCAGGGCCTGAGGATCCGGGCCCGGGACCGGATCCGCGTGGTCGGGCAGCGCCTCCCCTGCGGAGGCGTACCGGCCCGGGGGCAGACCGACGCGGTACGGGTGCACACAGATGGCTACCCCGGCCGGGTCGACCCGCCAACCGACCGCCGGATCATAGGCGTAGCGGCGATCGGGCCGTTCGACCACGTCGAAGCTGCCGGGGCCGAGAACCTGAGCGGGACAGACCCCGCAGGTGTCGTCGCACCACTGCGGTTTCGGTCCACTCACAACCACATTCTAAACGGGACGGAGTAGACACGTTGATGATGCCGTTGGCCTCACCACGTCATCCTCTCATCGACCAGGCACTCGCAGACGCCCGCCGTTGGTGCGCCGGGCGGATCATCGATCAGCGGCCCGCAGTGGGGCATGCCGTCATGGTCGCCTTGGTAACCGCCGAGCACCAACCCGCAGTGACACCGACTCAGATTGTGGCGTCCCTGTTGCACGACGCGCCCGAATTCGCTCCGGCCGACCTGGACCTCGACGCCTATCTGACCGCCACCTATGGCGCCGACGTGACTCGAGTCATCCGGGCCGTGGAACAGGAACACCAAGATCTGGAGCACGATGACCCGCCGATCCGAACCGACGACCCGGCCGTTGTGCTGCTGTCCACCGCCGACAAGATCGTCGCCATGCGGTCGATGGTCGCCCGGTCGCGTCGCAGCCCGCACGCGACCGTGTTCTTCCTCGATCGGCGGGCATTTCTCCGGCTCATCCCGTACTTTCACGCCTGGGCCTGCACGGTACGGGGTCTCGTGCCCGACAGCATGGCCAACGAGCTCGATCGGGTCATGCGGATCGTGGACGCCTCCACCGCTGAGGCCCGTCGCATCGTCGAAACCCGCACCCGGTGAGCGTCGACCCGCCGCCGGACGCCGTGGACGACCTCGTCACCCGTGCCGGGCTCGACCGGTCGCGGCCCGTGAGACGGTGCAGGTGGCGGCACGGTTTCAGGTCCACCGGCTGTGGCTGGACGAACGGCCACCGGGTGATCGTCAAACAGGCCCATGCGCCTTTCCTGGGCGAGGCGCGAGTGTTGCGTCGCGTCGCCCGCGCCGGAGCCCCGGTGCCGACCCTCTTGGCGGCGAGCCGGCGAGCCGGAACGCTGTCGATGCTCATGCAGGATCTCGGGCCGCCGGACCGGGAACCTACCGACCTCGATGGGGTACGCGCGGCGGCGGCGTTGCACAACGCCACGCCCCACCGCGCCGGTGCGTCCCGACTGGCTGCCGCGCTCACCAGCGCCCGTACAGATCTGCGGACTCTCACTCGCAGGGGTCATCACGACCAGACCGCCGACCTGCTCGACTTGGTCGCCGCGCTGGCTCGAGCCGGGTCGGCCCGGTTGGTGGGCGAAGAGCTGCCGCCGTACGGGTTGGTGCACGGCGAGCTCCATCCCTCTTCGGTGCACATCGGATCGTTGGGGTGGCGGCTGGTCGACTTCGCTACGACCTTCATCGGCCCGCAGCTGCTCGACCTGGCTTCATGGCAGGGCATCCGCTACGGAGTCGACCTGGACCGGGCGCGCTACCAGATCGCTGCCTATGCCTGCCGGACCGGCGATCCGACCGTGTTGGTCCGCCGAGGTGGTCTGCCTGCCGAGGTGTGGGCATCGGGTTGGCATCGGGTATGGGCCGCCCACTGGCACCTCCACGAACTCGCCCGTGACCGGTTGGACGCCACCACGCCAAGCGAGTGGGAGGTCGTTCGGCGCCAACTGCGTCAGGCCGTGCGCCTGCTCGCCCCGTGAGCAGGTGCTTGATCCACGTGCCAACGCGACCGATCAATGCGCCATCTGATCGCCGCCGTTCACGGCGGCGCCGGCGGATGTGGTCAGGTCGGCGAAGGGTGTCCACCGGCCGGTCGTGTCACCACGCTGGATGGTGCCGAGGCGTACAGCGAACTCGTTGGCCGCAGCAGGGGAGCTGGCCATCAGGGGTACCGCCGCGACGACCATCTTCAGTTCTCGGGCTTCCCGCAGCAGCGGCCAGTTCGGTGAGGCGGTGATGTCGTAGCCGTAGGCCGCGGCGAGACGCTGGTGGACGCCGGATCTGCCGAAACGGATTTCACCGACCGGTACGGCCACCAGGTCGACCTCCCAAGGGCCAACGCAGGTGGCGTCGAAGTCGCAGAGCAGTACCCGTCTTTCGGAGTCGCGGAGCAGGTTGCCGACGTGGGCGTCGCCGTGGACCAGCCTGGCCGGGGCGGTCTCGGCGCAGTGCTGCGAGTTTCGGTTCGAGTCGGTCGCACCAGTCGGACAGGAACCGGTGGTCTGGTGTGGATAGTCCTTCAGCGTCGGCAAGTCGCCGACGGGCGTCGCCGACCGGGTCCCACACAGGCAGGTCGCCTAGCATCGGTCCGAGTTCGTGGAACTCGCGGAGGGTGGAGGCGAGATCCTCGATGGCAACCGGCATTGTGGTCGGCGGGACATGTTCCCAGACGGTGGCCGCCAGATTGTCGACTGTGACCGGCTGGTGGACGCCGGGCACGAGGCGGATGGTGGGGGCGTCCACGTCAGCGAACCAGCGCGCGAGGCGGACCACTTTTGTGGCTCGATCCTGTAGGCGATGCGATCTCGTGATGCGGATGACGACACCTGCGTCGGGGAGCGCGAAGACGGCGTTGTTTGTCAGCCGAAGCAGTTGGGCGTTCGAGTGAGTCAGGCCGAGTTGAGCCGCGACCATGTGCATGGCCGCCCGCATTGCGGCTTCGCTAAAGCGTCCTTCTTGCCACTGCACTATGACATCTCCGCGTTGACGTTGATGATCGCACTGAGGTCCCTGCAGACTCGGGTTCAGATTCTGGACTCGTGATCGGACGCGCCTTGGTTGGCTGTCATGGGAAGAACTAGCTGATCCATGATCGGCGCGTCGAGGGTGTGCTGTGCGGTGCCGACTTGCTGCCAACCCCATCTCGCGTAGATCGTTCGGGCGGGCGTGTTCGATCTTGCGGTCAATATCGCGTACGGTTCGGGGCGGTCGCGAAGGAGATGATCCAATAGACGTCGTCCGAGGCCGCGTCCGCGCCAGTCTTTCTTGACGATTAGTTCGATTACCGCGAATTTGGTTGCGGCGAGGATCGTGTCCGGCGGAGGCGAAGCCTCCCCGGTCCACCACTGGCCGGGGCCGAGTGGCACACCGAAGCTGAAGCCAACTAGCCCCGCCCCGCGGTCGCGGGCGTAGACAATCGAAAAACCTTCACGATTGGTCTGGTTCCTGGTTCTGGTGACGAAGGCGTCACGCCCATAGAGGGAGCCGCTTGCTTGGTCAGGTTCGGCGTGGACCTCTACGTAGAGCCGGGTGATGTCGTCGAGCATCTCGCGGGTCGACTCTCCGTCGCCCACGGTGAGGGTGTGCTCTTCAGTCACTGCGTACTCCTATACATGTGTCATCGGACATCCGGCGGTGGCGAGTTGGTCGCGGTAGTCGACGACGGCCATGGACGACGCGTGCGAGGTTGGTACGTGACGTAGAACGTCGACAGCGACGCCGAAGACATAGCGTCCTCGGCGATGCTCGGGGACCCGCGACAGGGAGCTGGCTGCGTGACCGATTCCTTCAGTGACGTGCCCGTCGATGACCAGCCTTGTGGCACGGTGCATCTCGATTTGACATTGCTGATCTTGCCGGGCGTGCATGACCAGCGACAGCGCCTGGTTGTGAGAGGCATGTGCGACGCGTGACGGTCCGGTGTTGGCGTGAACGAACGACATCGTGTGACGTAGCCGGCGTTCGGGCCAGTTGTAGATGGAGTCGGCACACCCCAGACTGGACTGTGGCAGTCGATCGAACGTGTCCTGCAGTATGTTCAAAGTGCGCAACGCATCGGTGGACAAGCCAAGTCGCGACTGGCATTGCGCTTGGGCGGCGAGTAGCACGGCGGTTCCAGCGGAGGGGTGTTCAGCGGGGATCGCCAAGCCGCGCTCGGCGAGGGTGAGCAGAGACGGGGAGGGGCCGGGCCGCGTACAAGCCGAGAAGCGCTTCCTGTCCGCGAACCCACTGTTGAGTTGGCGCCGATCCTGAGGCGTCGCCGAGACGTCTCGCCAGGCGCCACGCTTGGCGAGACTCGCCGATGCGGTTGAGATCGATGCAGGTCATCGTCAACAACGTGGCCAGACGGGCGCCGGCATCGCTGAGCTGCCGTGCCACAGCGTCATTCAATCCAGCGCGGATCAGCGCATCGAGTCTGGTCAGGTCCACCACGAGATCGGCCAGCAACTCCTCACGCGGTGAGATGAGATACCGATACCCATATTCCCAGGTCGCGACTTCCTCCCACTCACTCACAGCGTCAACGTCGGTGCGGCCGATCAGAAGACAATCGAGCACGTCGGCAACCACGGTCCGATTCGCCGCGAGTCCGGTGCCCATACTGGCCATCAGAGCCAACAACGTGCGGCGTCTCACCTCCACAGTGTCGCACCCGGGGCTCGACTCATGAACGTTCACGATGTCTTGGGCGGCTGGTTCGGAGCAGAGCGCGGACGCGAGGCATGCCAGCTCGCGACGCTGCGGGCGAGCCAGTGCGCCACCCGCTGTACGGGACGAAACGACGTCTACCGTACGTCCACCATGCCCGGACTGCCGTGCAGGTTGTGACTGGAGATGGCGGAGATGGTCGTACGCGGTGAGTAGGGATCCGTCGGCGCGGGTGAGCTGGTCGGCGCGGGTCCAGAAGGCGCGGTCGGCATTTTGTCTGCCCGTTTCGATGCCGGCAATACTGCTGCGGGAGGCGAAAATGGCGTCGGCCAGCTGATGCTGGGTGAGACCGGCACCTTCCGGACGTGAGCCAGCCGCTCGCCAAGAGCATGACGGCTATCTGGATCTCTCGTGCGTCATCGTCTATTCCGCCGTGGTGAGGATCAGAAGATTGCTTGATCGCGGCGAGAGCCGATCGTAGGGCTGCGGCCCACGGGAAGACGGCACGTTTGGCCAGCCCGCCGCCGAGTTCGTGCGGTTCCCAGTTGTCGTCCGGGCCGAAAAGGACTCGTACGCCTTCGTCGCGTAGTGCGGCAACGGACCGCATGAATGGGCGGCGGTGGGCGAGCGCAGCGTTTGCGAACGGGACAACGACTGTCGGGACGCCGTGTCCGATGAGTTCGGCCGCTGCGGTGAGTGCGTAGTTGTCGGCGATTCCGGCGGCCAGTTTGTTCACCGTGTTGAACGTCGCTGGTGCGATGATCAATGCGTCGACCGTCGGGACGACGCGGGCGCTGGGTTGTGCAACCTCGTGAAAAGCGTGCCGTACGGGGAAGCCCGTTGCTGCCTCGATATCGGCTACTTCCACGAACGCGAGCGATGATGGTGTTGCTGTGACCGCGACCGTGCAGTCGGCCTCGTGGGCCAGTGCAACCAGGCGATAGACGTCGGCAGCTGGACTGGCAGCGGTCAGGATGACGCGGAGGTGCCTATCCTTCAACATCGGGGATTCCTGTGAGTGTGGGAAGTCGACGGCCGTCTGCACTGCGGACAGTGACTGCCTTCAGCGGCATAGCGCAGCCCTGGACTGCTTGCTCGGATCAGCCACGTTGGGTCAGCCTGTGGGAATAGTTGCAGGTCCAGGACCATATGGCGTCTCGGGGCCCGAAGTCATCAGACTCGCCGGATCTCGGCAAGAACAGTTTGCCATTGGTATGGCTCGCCGGGACCTGTTGGGCGGAGGGCTTCGGTGGCGGTCATCGTCACGCCGCAGGAGATCAGGACACGGAGACTGTTGATAAACGCTGGGTGGGTGGCCAGTGCAGTCTTTGCGTGAGGCGCCGCGATGATCGGTACGCCGATGCCGAGGGCTTCGTTGAGGACCCCGACGGCGAGGTTGTCGTTGATTCCGGCTGCCCACTTGTTGATCAGGTTGAAGGTTGCTGGTGCGGCGATGATCGCGTGGGCGGGCGGAAGAGCGCTTGGTTCGTGGGGAAGACGCTGCCGTGACAGCGGCTTGTGGCCGGTGAGATCGCCCAACGGTTCCAGATCAATCCATGTCGCGGCCGTCGGTGTGGCGATGATGTGGACATCCCACCCGTCTGATCGCATCGGATTGATCAGATCCTGGATCTCGAGTAGTGGGGGCGCGGCTGACACAACGAGGTAAGCCACCCGGATGGTCTGGCCCGTCACGTCAGCACCCCCGCCCGGCCGGCGAGAGCCTTCAGACCCGGTGTCGCGCACCTTTCGCGCGTCCTCCAACACGCGTTCATTCGCCGTGATACGACGGTCGATCGTGACGCCACGCGATGGGTGGCATTTCGATTGCGGCCAATGCGATCTGTCGAGCGGCGGCGGTCTGAAGAGCCGCGAGCGAGGAATCTACCCAGCGTTGGACGCTCGCGTTTCCGGCGGCGCGGTATTCGAGAGCCTGGATGAGACATTCGAGCTTGTCGGCGTCGCGGGCGCAAGCTGCTTCTGGAGTCGCACCCTGCTCATACTCTGCGACCGCCTCCATGATCACCTTGGCTGCGGCGCCGGGTAGGAACGCGACCTGGTCTTTCGTAATGGAAACAGCGTCTGCCTTTCCCAGATATGGGCGAGCGGTGTGCGGCACGTCGCCGGTGCGGGTCTCTTGGGAGTCGTGCCAGATCGCGAGGAAGGCGGATCGGACGGGATCTGCGCCCTCCTGGGCAGCGATCACGGCGGCGAGTTGGCTGGTCCGCAGACTGTGGTCGGCTACCGTCTCGGCGTCGCGGATCCCGGCGTGGGACCAACCGGTACGGCGCAGATTCTTGAGCACTCCGAGTTCGAAGGCGAACCTGGCGATGCTGGCGGGTTCGTCGTCGCCGCTCGGGTGGCGTTCAGGGTCGGTCACGGTTGTGGCCCTTCGATGTGTTGGCCTCGCTCAGCTTGCTTGCGTAAGCGATGTTTGATAGTTCGGCCCGGACCTTCGGCGAAAGCGCGGATCCATCCAGGATCTGGCCTGTACGGACCTGCGCGGCCGTGCGGAGGTTTGGCAGCCGATCACCTACGCCTGAACCGATACCACAGATGAGTCCCTCGCGAGCCTCGCTGCGTACGGCAAAAAAGTCAAGAATCCGGCACACAGGTCGCCAGGTTCGATTGCGTAGGAGCAACAATCAGCTCGATCTTGTCGATAGACTCAGGACGAGCACGTCGTACAGCGGAGCGTCGGTCCAATGCGGTCGAAGTTCGGCGACCTTGTGCCAGCCCCATGATGCGTACGCTTTCTGCGCTGGTGCGTTCTCGGGCTCGGCGAGCAGTGTTGCCCGCAGTTCCGGACGGTCGGCCAACAACTCGTCATGGAGAGCACGGGCGATTCCACGCCTGCGCCACTGGTTCTTGACCATGATCTCGCTGATCGCGAACGTCCGGTGCCCGTCTTCAACCGTGAAGTCATCGGCGACGGGTGTCTGCATGCCCTGCCACCAACGGGTTGCAGGTGGCAGTGGGAACCCGTATGAGTAACCGATGAGTTCGCCATTGGCAAAGCAGGTGACCGCTCGCCAACCCGGCACGGCCATATGGCTGGTGATCTGACGGCGGTATCGATCTTCGCCATGAAACTGGTCGCCAGGATCGGGATAGATCTCAAGGTATAGCGCGATGAGGCTGCCGAGAACGGGTTGCGCCTGCTCGGCATCGATCATGTCATACGTGAGGTCCGAGGTCATCGGGTCACCACCGCATCGTAGGAGTCGACAAATTCCCGGACAGCCGACACGCGCCGCGTATGTGTGTCCAGGTCGGAGCGTAGACCAGCGAGCAGATTCTTTGTGCGACCTGAACCCGACCGGGCGACCGCCTCTACTGTTTGACGGGCCGTGGTTGCGGCTGCGGTGATGTCTCCTCGCAGCGCGGCTGCCCCGGCGAGCTGCACTGTGTAGTAGATGTGGTTGCGTCGGTAATTCGGGGTTGGGTTCTGGGCGATCTGCTGGAACGTGTTCGCCGCACGGTCGGTATTAGCACGGCGTCATTCCAAGTATTCGCCTCTGTTCGTCCAGAATATCAATGGCCGGTGCGACATCAAATAGGACGAGATCGTCGCGGACATGGCGACGGGGCGCTAACCGGCTCTCCTTCTAGACACCGGGCTGTTTCGGTACGCCGCTGGCGTCGAGCAAGCCGCAATCTGGCGAATCTCGCTCAGCATCAGGTTCAATGACAGGCTGCGCCGATCGGCAGGTAGTTTCGCTAGTGCCGTATCGGCGTAGGCGATACCGCCGTCGGCGTCGCCTGATTTTACGAACATCAGTGCGCGATGAAGTTCGATGTGCGTGGCGAATCGAGGTAGTTCCGGCGGGCGGGTACGGTCGGCGGCGTCCTGCTCCAGGACGGCCCGCGGGTCCCCGAGTCGGGAGAGCAGCATGGATGCGAAGGTGTGAAACCGCCACGCAGGCACGGCGAAGTCGGAGACCTGGTCGTCGGATCCGGCCAGATCGAATGTGCGTCGCGCTTGGTCGAGATGACGGACAGCGGCGCTTCGGTCGCCGTTGACGGCGGCAACATGCGCGATGGCGACGAGCGCGTTCAATCGGCCGAGGGTCGGCTTGTCCGAGATCGCCAACGCTTGCGTGGCCAGATCGTGCGCGGTGGAGATCTCTGCAGCTTCGTAGGCCAGTGCGAGGGCGGACCGGCCACGTACCCATACCCGGGTTGTTTCGTCGTCGCTGCGGTCCGATGCGATCGTGGCGAGCCGATACCACTGTATCGCCTCACGTCGGTTGTTCATTGTCTTGCCGTATGTCGTGAGTAGTCGGGCGGCGACCGCCCACAAGCGCGGGGTTTCTAGCTGGCTCTGTAAGGCCGCCAGGTCGCCTGCGATGCGGTCCCGCACTTTGTTGACGCCGATGCTCATGTAGTCGGTGCCGAGCGACTGGACGCGATGTTCCCACTCATCGACCGGCAGACGCACACCTAATGCGGCGGAGAATCCGACCTTCAGGAGCTGCGCTGCTGTTATTGGCGTGACCGCAGCGGTTGCCAACCCGCCGAGAAGTGTACGTCTATCCATGTCACCGTTCACGCTTTCCTGATCGAATTGATTCAGTACGTCCGCGCCGGCTCCGTCCTGCCGCCAGGTCACCTGGACGGATTCTGGTTGCACGGTGTGGTCCTCGCCGTCGAGGAGGTCCTCGGCCCGGCATTGATAGATTCGGGCCAAACGGTTGAGTACCCGGGCAGACGGCATCCGTCCGGTGGACGCCGGCCACGCCTCCCAGTATGAGACGTTCTTGTGAGTCAACGGGCTGGCCTCGTCTGGCCACAGAGAGTTCCCACGCGTCCGCGACCTGCTGCTGTGTCATGCCATGGGCGCAACGAAACGCCACTCTCGAGTTCACTCGGAACCGTTTGCCGACAGCCGCCGCTACTTCCGCGAGTGAGGCGCCGTCCTCCCGCATCGAGTGTCCGTAGCCTACCGATCTCCGCCCGACGACTATGGGGGCGCCGATCCATGATCGTTCCTCCCTCGTCGGCGCGAATCGTCATACGTCGAATCGTAGATCGGCGAACCGGCGTCTGTCGCGATCATCTCGCGGTGTCGTTGAAATTCCCCATCGATGGGGAATTTTGTCCGTCGA